>NZ_JAPNTZ010000022.1 GCF_026626335.1 Paractinoplanes pyxinae
GCCGGTTCGCCCGCGGGCGCCATGAGAAGGGGATGACACGGATGCGCGCCATGGTGATCGACGATTCCCGGGCGATGCGCATGATCCTCAAGCGCATCGTCACCAAGCTGAACTTCGAGGCGGTGGAGGCGGGCGACGGCAAGGAAGCGCTCGACCTGCTGACCGCGATGCCCGAGGTGCCGGAGCTGGCCCTCATCGACTGGAACATGCCCAACATGAACGGGCTCGAGTTCGTCACGCACGTCCGGGCCGACCCTCGCCTGCGCGAGATGACGCTGGTCATGGTCACCACCGAGAGCGAACAGAGCCAGATCGTCCGGGCGCTCGCCGCGGGCGCCCACGAATACGTGATCAAGCCCTTCACCGAAGGGGCCATGATCGAGAAGCTGGCCCTGCTGGGCCTCGTCCCGACCGGAGCGAACTCATGAGCGTCGAAGTCGAGGTCAACGAGAACGACCTCGCCGAGATGGTGGAACAGGTGTGGGAGTCGTACCTGGATCCGGAGGGCGTGAGCCCGCTGATGCAGACCTACGACGAGAACCAGGCCTCCGAGGTGCACTCGTCGGTCTCCATCACCGGTTCCTGGACCGGGCACGTCGTCTACGCGTCCTCGCTGCAGGCGGCCCGGCGGGCAGCCGGCGCCTTCCTGGCCATGGAGCCGGACGAGGTGAGCGAGGAGGACCTTTCCGACGTGCTCGGCGAACTCGCGAACATCATCGGCGGCAACGTCAAGGCGATGCTGCCGCCCGGGGCGCTCCTGTCGCTGCCCCAGGTGGTGCTCGCACCCGAAACGACGGCGCGCTATCCCAACACCCAGCGGATCACCGGGGTCTACGGGATGTGGGACGGCGAGCCGGTGTCAATTTCCATGTGGCAGAGCCGCGGAGACAACAAGGAGGGCGCGGAATGAAGATTCTCATCGCTGACGACAGCCGGGTGATGCGGCAGATCGTGATCCGCACCCTGCGGCAGGCCGGGTTCGGCGACCATGAGCTGATCGAGGCCACCAACGGGCGCGAGGCCGTGGACATGACCAAGTCGGAGAATCCCGACCTGGTGCTCTCGGACTGGAACATGCCCGAGATGACAGGCATCGAGGCCCTGCGCCAGCTGCGCGCGGCCGGCAACGACGTCAAGTTCGGTTTCGTGACGTCCGAGAGCACCGACGAGATGAAGGAACAGGCCGAATCGGCCGGTGCCCTGTTTTTCATCGTGAAGCCGTTCTCGGCTGAACGATTCGATGAGGTCTTCGCTCCTATTCTGGGATGATTACGACATGTCCGACGTCTCGGTTCTTCCAGGCACCCTGGCCGTGCGCAACCTCTTCGAGGACCTGCTCGGCCGAGAGGTGACCGTCAGCCCCGGTGAGCCCATCAGCGCAGATGAGATCCCCACCTCGACGGTCGCGATTTTCACCGACACCGCCCAGAACGTGTACGCCGTTCTCGGCATGGATCTCAAGCTGGCCGCCAACGCCGGCGCCGCGCTCGGCCTGCTGCCGGCCGGCGCCGCCGAGGACAGCATCGACGAGAAGCAGCTCTTCCCGAATCTCGCCGAGAACGTCGGCGAGCTCTGCAACGTGCTGACCAGCCTGCTCAACCGCGAGGGGGGCCCGCACATCAAGCTCTACCAGGTGATCTATCCGGGCGACCCGCTGCCCGGCGACGCCCGGGCCCACCTGATGGCGCTCGGCCGCCGGGTCGACCTGCTGGTCGAGGTCAACCGCTACGGCAAGGGAAAGTTCAGCCTCTCTCTGGCGCCGTGACACTCCGCTCGTACGGAACGGGTCTGCCCTGGTGGCAGGCCCGTTCCTTTTTGGTTCTAAGCAAGTTGCCGAACCGGTCGAAGCAGATTATGAGCTCGCTTACGGACGGGAGTACGTCATGACTTCGCCGCTCTCCGGATTCTCCGGCGCCAGCGCCGCCTCCTCCGTCTCCGGCGCCGACAAGGAGAAGAGCAAGAACCTCGGCGACAAGGACACGTTCATGAAGCTCTTGGTGGCCCAGCTGAAGTACCAGGACCCGAGCAAGCCGGCCGACTCGACCCAGTTCCTGGCCCAGACGGCGCAGTTCACCCAGGTCGAGAAGCTCGAAGGCATCGTCGACATGCTCAAGGGTCAGCAGCTCATCACGGCCAGCTCCCTGGTCGGCAAGTCCGTGGAATACATGGACGCGGGCGGCGCCAAGCTGACCGGCACCATCTCGGCGGCCAAGCTCAACGGCGACGCCGAACCGCTCCTTCGGATCGGGACCACGGAAGTGCCCCTGTCGAAGGTCATGGAAGTCCAGGAGAACCAACCGGGCGCGAGCGCCGCGACGCCCAAGCCGTAGTCCTCGACGAGAAGGATCCATCCATGCTGCGTTCCCTCTATTCCGGCATCAGTGGCCTGCACGCGCATCAGCAGATGATGGACGTGACCGGTAACAACATCGCGAACGTCAACACCGTCGGTTACAAGGCGAGCTCGGTCCAGTTCCAGGACACCCTCAGCCAGATGACCGCGGCCGCCGGCGCTCCTCAGAACGGCGGCGCCGGCACGAACCCGGGCCAGGTCGGCCTCGGTGTCCGCAACGCCGGCATCACCTCGAACTTCAGCCAGGGCTCGGCCCAGACCACGGGCAAGGCCGGCGACATGATGATCCAGGGTGACGGCTTCTTCATGACCCGGCGGGGCAACGAAGAGCTCTACAGCCGGGCCGGATCCTTCTTCTTCGACGCCAACGGCACGCTCGCGACGGCCACCGGCGAGCCCGTGCAGGGCTGGACGGCCGACGAGAACGGCGTGGTGAACCCGGCGGCCAAGCCGGGCGACATCAAGATGCCGCTCGGCAAGAGCATCTCGCCCGTGGCGACCAGCACGGTCGAGATGAAGGGCAACCTCACCAACGACATGCCGGAAGGCGTCACCGACCCGACGACCATCCCGGCCATCGAGATCCCGTTCAAGGCCTTCGACAAGACGGGCAACCCGATCAGCCTGTCGGCGAAGTTCACGCGGACCACCACCGATCCCACGGCCTCCGTGCAGGACTGGAAGGTGACCCTCACGAAGTCGGGTGATGCCGGGCCGAGCACGCCGGTCACGGCGACCATCCAGTTCAAGGACGGTAAGCCGGTCGCCACGCCGCCCGCGACGAAGGCGATGCTGGAGTTCACGGGGGCCACGGCGATCGACCCCAACATCAGTGACACCTTCTCGGTCGACGCCGGGGACCTGACGATGTTCCACGGCCTCACCGAGGCCCGGGTCTCCGACTCCAACGGCAACGCGGCCGGCACACTGGCCTCGCTGTCGTACACGGTCTCGGACACCGGGCAGATCATCGGCGCCTTCAGCAACGGCCAGAAGAAGGTGCTGGGGCAGGTCGCCCTGGCCACCTTCAAGAACGTCAACGGTCTCGAGAAGACCGGCGACTCGCAGTGGCGGGCCACCGTCAACTCCGGTCTGGCCCAGGTCGGCCAGCCCACCAGCGCCGGGCTCGGTCAGGTGATCAGCGGCGCGCTGGAGATGTCGAACGTCGACCTGGCCCAGGAGTTCACCAACCTGGTCGTGGCCCAGCGCGGCTTCCAGGCCAACTCCCGGATCATCACCACCTCTGACGAGATGCTTCAGGAGCTCGTCAGCATGAAGCGCTGACAGCTTTGCTCGCACGGTTAAGGGTTCGGCCGCCGGCCGGGACAGGCGCAACCGCGCCTGTCCCGGCCGGTGCCGTTTACCGCGCGGCCGGCGCGGGGCTTCTGCACCCGTACGGCGACCGGTTCGATCTCATCGGCAACCGGGATCAGGCCGAAACACATAAGGAAGGGCCACGGACGGCCCACCAGCCAGCAAGGAACACTCCACCACCCAAGGACGGATGCAAGTGATCCTCGTAACCCGCATCAACGGTGCCGTGTTCGCCCTGAACCCGGACCTGGTCGAGCGCGCGGACTGCACGCCCGACACGGTCATCACGCTGGTCGACGGCACCAAGTACATCATCGCCGAGTCCGTGCCCGAGTTCATCGAGTCAGTGCGGCACTACCGCGCCTCACTGATCGCCCAAGCAAGTCGCCTCGAGGCCGAGCCCACCAACACCCACTCCTCCGCTCCGTCGTCCGACGACGACGGCGACGCCAAGGTGCTCACGCTGCACCGGAATGGACGCTGATGGACATCTCAACCATCGTCGGTGTCGTCGCCGGCCTCATCATCATCTTCACCGTGCAGATCCTCGAGGGCGGTTCGCCGGCCTCGATCATCCTGATCCCCTCGATGCTGCTGGTGTTCGGCGGCGCGTTCGCGGCCGGTATGGCCGGTGGCGTGCTCAAGGACGCGACCGGCGCCGGCAAGATGCTCCAGAAGGCCTTCCTGGCCAAGGTGGCGCCGCCGACGCAGCTGGTCGAAGAGATCGTGAAGCTGGCCGAGCGGGCCCGCCGCGAGGGCCTGCTGGCCCTCGAGGACGCGGTCAAGACCGTCCAGCACCCGTTCCTCAAGCGCGGTCTGCAGCTCGCCATCGACGGCACCGACCCGGACGAGCTGCACGACATCCTGCACGCCGAGATCGCGGCCAAGAAGAAGGCCGACAAGGCCAGCTCGAAGCTGTTCGAGAACATGGGCGGCTACGCCCCCACGATCGGCATCATCGGCACGGTCATGGGTCTCGTGCACGTGCTCGAGAACCTCGACAAGCCGGACACGCTCGGTCACTCCATCGCCGCCGCGTTCGTCGCGACCCTGTGGGGCGTGCTCAGCGCCAACGTCATCTGGCTGCCCATCGCCGCCCGCCTGGCCCGCCTCAGCGGTGTCGAGGCCGAGGAGATGGAGCTGGTGGTGGACGGCGTCCTGGCGATCCAGGCCGGCTCCAACCCGCGTCTGGTCGCCCAGAAGCTGCGCAGCCTCCTCCCTCCGGACGAGGCCAAGAAGGCCGAGGCGGCCGCGAACACCAAGAAGGCGGCGTAAAGCATGAGTTCCGGCGGCGGCAAGCGCAAGCAGCGCCATGAGGAGCACGAGGAGCACGTCAATCACGAGCGCTGGCTCGTGTCGTACGCCGACATGCTGACCCTGCTGTTCGTCCTCTTCGTGGTTCTGTACTCGATGAGTGACGTCAACATGAAGAAGTTCGCCCAGCTGGCCTCCGGTCTGTCCTCCGGTTTCGGCGCCCAGAGCGTCGCCTTCCAGGGCCAGGCCGGCCCGATGGACGGCTCGGGCAACGCCGCCGAGATCGTGCAGATCGACCCGGGCGCCAACCCGGGCGACGGCAAGGCGGGCTCGTCCAGCCTCACCGCCGCGCAACAGCAGGCGGTCAAGGCCGCGATGGCGGCCGAGAGCCGGGCCCAGGCCTCGAAAAACGCTCAAGCGGCGACCAAAGAGGCCGAGAACCTGAAGAAGATCGAGAACAAGATCTCCGACTCCCTGGCCAAGCAGAAGCTGCTCGGCTCGGTCAAGTTCACCATCGACCGTCGTGGCCTCGTGGTCACGATCCTGACCAACGAGATCGTCTTCGCCGGCAACCGGGCCGATCTGCAGCCCGGCGGCCGCAAGATCCTCGACGCCATCGCCCCGACGCTGGTCAAGCTGCCCAACCGCATCGAGGTGGACGGCAACACCAACCAGCTCAAGGCCAAGACCACGTTCTACCCGAGCGGCTGGGAGCTCTCCGCGGCCCGCGCCTCGACCACGGTGCGTTACCTGGTCGGGCACGGCCTGGCCAAGGACCGCATGAGCGCCGTCGGCTTCTCGGACACCAAGCCGCTGATCGACCCGAAGGACCCGCGGTCGATCACCATGAACCGCCGCGTGGACGTCGTGGTGCTGACCACGCTGACCGCCGACCAGGCGGCACTGCTGCCGGCCGCGGCCGGCGCCGACGCCAAGTTGCACACCGGTGAGACATCGGTGCAAGCCGGTAAGTGACCTCAGACCGGTACCGCCACCACCGATAAACCTTGCGAAGCCAACAACAACCGAGCCACTTAGCAACGCACGACTGAGAGGAGCTTTCAGATGAGCAAGGACGAGACGACCACCGCTGCCGCCGACGCCCCGAAGAAGTCCAAGAAGATGCTGATGATCATCGTGATCGCCGCAGTCGTGCTGCTGGGCGGCGGAGGCGCCGGCGCGTTCTTCATGATGAAGGGCGACAGCGCCGAGGCCGCGCCGGTCAAGGGCACGGTGGTGGCTCTGGACGACGCGATGACGATCAACCTGGCCGACGGTCACTACCTGAAGCTGAACTTCTCGCTGCAGCAGACGGCGGACGCCGGCGCCGAGTCGGTCGACACCAGCGAGGCCCGCGAGCTGGCGATCGACGAGTACACCGGCAAGACCCTGGCCGAGCTCTCCACCGAGAAGGGCCGCGAGGAGATCAAGAAGGACCTGACGGCGAAGATCGTCAAGGCCTACACCGAGGAAGACAAGAAGATGGTGATGGGCGTCTACTACACCGCCTTCGTCACCCAGTAACTGAACAGCTAACACAGCCACGAGGGCGGGTTCACTTCGGTGAACCCGCCCTCTTCGGTCGTAAGCCCGTAAAAACGCCCCTCCCGCTCAGCCGTTCCGGAAACGAGCCGATGGGGACAACGTGACCAACGCCGCACGTACCTCAGGCCGGATCTCGCGCCGCGGCCATGGCGGCGGGCCCGCGCCGTACGACTTCCGCAAGCCCATCAAGCTCTCCCGCGAGCACGTCCGCACCTTGCAGATCGCGTTCGAGACGTACGCGCGCAGCTGCGGCACCCTGCTCACGACCCGGCTGCGGGCGGTCAGCAACGTCACGCTGGCCTCGATCGAGCAGCTGAACTACGACGAGTACGTCGCCGCCCTCAACAATCCGACGGTGCTCGCCGTGGTGGTGCTCGACCCGCTGCCCGGCTCGGCCCTGTTCGAGATCGCCACCTCGGCGTCGATGACCGCGATCGATCACATGTTGGGCGGCCCCGGCGGCCCCCAGCCGGAGCGGCCGCTGACCGAGGTCGAGATGCCCCTGCTGCGCGGCCTGCTGGAGCGGATGCTCGGCGAGCTGCGGTACGGCTTCGAGACGCTGGTCGACATGCACCCGAAGCTCAAGGAGATCGAGTACAACGCGCAGTTCCTGCGGGCCCACCAGCCCGGAGACGCCTGCGTGATCGCGTCGTTCGACATGAAGATCGGCGCCGAGGAGACCAGCCACACGATCTGCCTGCCGTTCAACACGATCCTGCCGGTGCTCTCCAAGACCGAGACGATCGTGCTGAGCCCGGCCGAGCGGGCCGCCAAGGACGCCGCGCTGAGCAACCTCACGGCCGGCCTCTCCTCGGCCCCGCTCGACGTCGCGGTGCGATTCCAGCCCATCCGGATGCGGACCGATGACATCGTGGACCTGCGGCCCGGCGATGTCGTCCCGCTCGGCCACCCGACGAGTCAGCCCCTCGAGGTGACAGTCAACGAGACCGTTTTCGCCCATGCAGTGCCCGGTAATCAGGGGGCCCGGCTCGCCTGTCTGGTCGTGCCCGCCCCCAAGGAGTCCTCGCCCAAGGAGTCTGGTCGCCCATGACCGCGCCCACCATCACCGCGCCGCAGCTGGCGCTCGCCCGTAACGCGGCCGAGGCCGCGCTGGGCGTCCTTCCCACCAGCCGGCCCCTGGTCGCTGCCGAGCCGATCGCGGCGACCGCGGACGCCCTGACCGAGGGGCAGGCGGTCACCGCCCGGTTCAGCGGCGCGGCCTCCGGCGAGGTGGTCGTGGTGGTCGGGCAGGACCTGGCGGACGCGCTCAGCCAGAGCCCGCTGGGCGAGCTCGACCTGACCGCCGCGGTCCGGCCGGCGCTCGAGGCCGCGGCCCGTGTGTTCGGGCCGGTCGTGCTCGACCCCGGCGTCGTGATGGAGCCGCAGGTGGCGCTGAGCGCGCTGGCGGCCAAGGACGACGCCGTGGCGGTTCCGCTGGTCGAGGGCAACCAGGTCCGCGCCGTGCTGGCGCTGGCCCTGAACCCGTGGCCGTCCGGCGACGGCGCGGGCGGTGGGGTGGCCCGGCGCGAGACGGCCGGTCCGCCCGCGGTGCAACTGCGCGGCGGGCTGGACATGCTGCAGGACGTCGAGATGGAGGTCTCGGCCGAGCTGGGCCGCACCCGGATGAGCGTGCGCGAGCTGCTGTCGCTCACGCCGGGGGCGATCGTCGAGCTCGACCGGGCCGCCGGCAGCCCGGCCGACCTGCTGGTCAACGGCCGGCTGATCGCCCGGGGCGAGGTCGTCGTGGTCGACGAGAACTTCGGCATCCGGGTCACCGAGATCGTCTCGCCCGGCACCGAACGGGAGTAACGGCCTTGTTCGAGCTCGTGCTGAGGGTCGGCTTCTCGCTCTTCGTCATCCTCGGCATGATGTGGGGCCTGGCGAGGCTCGTACGCCGTCCGCTGCTCGGCCGCGGGCACGGTGACCTGGTCGTGCTCAACCGCCAGCAGCTGTCCCGGGGCGCCGCGCTGGCCGTGGTCAAGGTGGCCGACCGGGCGATGATCCTGGGCGTCACCGACCAGCAGGTGAGCCTGCTCGGCGAGGCCGAGATCGAGGCCTTCGAGCACCACCCGGCCGAGCACCGCGACCACCTGGCGGTGGACGCCGAGCTGGCCGCAGAGCTTGCCAACGGTCCCGGCGACTTGCCCGGGCGGCACCCGGCGGCGCCCAAGCACGGCCGGTTGGACGGGTCGCTGCTGTCGCCGCGCACCTGGCGCTCGGCCCTGGAATTCCTGCGTGATCGGACGAGTCACCGATGATCAAGCGCGCGTTGGTGTTGTTGTTCGCGAGCTTCGGCCTCGCGCTCGTGCTGCTGCCCGGGGCGGCCGCGGCCGAGCCCCAGCGCGCGCCGGCCCCGGTGACGTACACGGTCACGACCCCGGAGCGGGCGCCGGCGCCGCCCACCCCGCCCGGGCGTCCCAGCCGGCCCAACATCAACGTCAACATCAACGGCACCAACCCGGACGGCAGCCGCCCGGCCACGTCGCTGATCGTGATGCTCGGCCTGACCGTCCTCTCGGTGGCGCCGGCGGTGCTGTTGCTCTGCACGTGCTTCACCAAGATCTTCATGGTCCTGGGCATCACCCGCAACGCGCTCGGCCTGACCACCATGCCGCCCAACCAGGTGCTGGCCGGCCTGGCCCTGTTCATCAGCCTGTTCATCATGGGACCGACCGTCTCGGCCATGAACGAGCAGGGCGTGCAGCCCTATCTGAAGGGCGACAAGACCCAGTCGCAGGCGTTCAACGACGGTGTCAAGCCGCTGCGGGACTTCATGTGGAAGACCACCCGCGACGACGAGGTGGCGCTCATGCTCCGCCTGGCCGGCGA
Source organism: Paractinoplanes pyxinae (assembly GCF_026626335.1). Classification (GTDB taxonomy): domain Bacteria; phylum Actinomycetota; class Actinomycetes; order Mycobacteriales; family Micromonosporaceae; genus Actinoplanes; species Actinoplanes pyxinae. The sequence continues at coordinate 9,296 of NZ_JAPNTZ010000022.1, forward strand.
CGACAAGCCCAAGAACCGCAACGACGTCGAGCTGACCACCCTGGTGCCGGCCTTCGTGCTCTCCGAGCTGCGGCAGGCGATGATCATCGGGTTCGTCATCTTCATCCCGTTCCTGCTGATCGACATGGTGGTCTCGGCGTCGCTGATGTCCCTGGGCATGATGATGCTGCCACCGGTGACTGTTGCTTTACCCTTCAAGCTTTTGTTGTTCGTGCTGGTCAACGGGTGGGGGTTGATCCTTCAGGCGCTGGTGGCGTCGTATAGATGAACCTGAACGTCCCGATCGCCGAGATGCTCGCGCTGCTGCTCGGCGCGGCTCGCACCGGGGCGTGGATGATGCTGTGCCCGCCGTTCAACTCGCGGCTCATCCCCGGACCGGTCAAGGCGCTGCTGTCGATCGGCCTGACGCTGCCGGTCGCCCCGCAACTGCGCGGCGCGCTGCCGTCGCTGCAGACCTCGGACATCATCTTCAGCGTCGCCCTGCAGATCTTCGTGGGGGCCGGCCTGGGCTTCATCACGGCCATCCTGTTCGCGGCCCTGCAGGCGGCCGGTGACCTCATCGACCTCTTCGGCGGTTTCACGCTGGCCATGGGGTACGACCCCCTGTCGCAGAACCAGAGCTCGATCTTCGGCCGGTTCTACAACCTCGTGGCGGTCACCCTGCTCTTCGCCACCGACGGGCATCAGATGGTGCTGCGAGGCTTCCTCCAGTCGTTCAAGACGGTGCCGCTGAACTGGACGTTCTCGCCCAGCACGTTCACCGAGCTGCTGATCAAGGGGCTCGGCGAGATGTTCGTGGCCGCCCTGCAGATCGCCGGCCCGCTGATCGCCGTCCTGTTCCTCACCGACGTGGCCTTCGGCCTGCTCAACCGGGTCGCCCCCGCGCTCAACGCGTTCCAGCTGGGCTTCCCGGCCAAGATCTTCATGGTCCTGCTCATCTCCGGCATCGCGATCACGGCCCTGCCCGGCATCCTCGACGGCGTCGTGGAGCGCGCGGTCAACGCGGTGATCCAGCTCAGCGGGGGATGAGGCCACATGTCGGACAAGACCGAACAACCGACACCCCAGAAACTCAAGAAGGCCAAGCGCGAAGGGCAGATCGGCCGCAGTCAGGACATCGGCGCCTGGTTCGGCATGCTGGCCGCGAGTGTCATGCTGCCGCGCACCCTCTCCTCGGCCATGGAGCACGCCGAGAAGCTGCTGGCCCAGCTGCCCGACGTGATCGCCGACCCGCAGCCGGCCCAGGCCATGGCGCTGCTGAAGCAGGCCATGATGGGCACGATGTGGGCCGTCCTGCCGCTCTCGCTGACGATGATGGTGGTCGGCATCGCCGCGGCCGGGGCGCAGGGCGGCATCCGGGTCGCCACCAAGCTGTTCATCCCGAAGTTCAACCGGCTCAACCCCTGGCCCGGCCTCAAGCGGATGCTCGGCCCCCAGGCCCTCTGGGAGGGAACGAAGGCGCTGGTCAAGACGGGCGTGCTGGCGGGCGTGCTCTACTCGACGACCAAGGACGTGTTCCCGGCCCTGATGAGCGCCGGGCAGCTGCCCTTGGCCGCGCTGTTCGGCACTGTCGTGGACGCCGCTCTCAACCTGATCCGGGCCGCCTCGGTGGCCGGCATCGCCATGGCCGCCGCCGACTACTTCGTCGTACGCCGCCGCACCAACAAACAGCTGCGGATGACCAAGGAAGAGGTCAAGCAGGAGTACAAGAACTCCGAGGGTGACCCGCTGATCAAGGCCCAGATCCGGGCCCGGCAGATGGCGATGGCCCGCAACCGGCAGATGGCCGACGTGCCGACCGCGGATGTCGTGATGGTCAACCCGACCCACGTGGCGGTGGCACTGCGCTACGAGCCGCAGAAGGGCGCGCCGCGGGTGGTGGCCAAGGGGCAGGGTCCGCTGGCCACCAAGATCCGTGAGCTGGCGACCGAGCACCGGGTGCCCATGGTCGAGGACAAACCGCTGGCCCGGGCGCTGTACGGCGGCGTCGAGGTGGGCCACGAGATCCCGGCCGAGTTCTTCGGCACGGTGGCCAAGGTGCTGGCGTTCGTCATGAGCCTGAAGGCGAAGGGGTCGGCCGCCGGGCTGCACCGCAACCCATCCGCCTCAGAAGCCGCATAACTGAAAAGTTGGGAGATTTCCTCACATCGGTACCTCGAACGGGGGAAGATCGCCTTGTGGGTCAGCCCGTCCTCGCTCAGTGAAGGCGACGGATCGCCGAACAGAGAAACGCCAGGACGGCTACGACCGCGCAGGGATGGCTCCAACGTCCACTCCTGGAAGGTGCCGTGAAGAACCGCAACATCAGCAAACTTGCCGTACCCGTCGGGGTCATCGGCATCATCCTCATGATGGTCGTGCCGATGCCGACCTTCCTGCTGGACACGCTGATCGCGCTCAACATCACCGCGGCCTTGCTGATCCTGCTGACCAGCATGTTCGTCCAGAAACCGCTCGACTTCGCCGTCTTCCCGGCCCTGCTGCTGGTGGCCACCCTGTTCCGGCTGGCCCTCAACATCAGCGCGACCCGGCTGGTGCTGCGCGACGGCGATGCCGGCAAGGTCATTCACGCGTTCGGCAGCTTCGTCGTCGGTGGCAACCTGGTCATCGGTCTGGTCATCTTCCTGATCCTGGTCATCGTCCAGATGGTCGTGGTCACCAAGGGCGCCGAGCGGGTGGCCGAGGTCGGCGCCCGGTTCACCCTCGACGCCATGCCCGGCAAGCAGATGGCCATCGACGCCGACCTCAACGCCGGCCTGATCGACGAGGAACAGGCCAAGAAGCGGCGGGCCGAGGTCGGCGCCGAGGCCGAGTTCTACGGCGCGATGGACGGTGGCTCGAAGTTCGTCAAGGGCGACGCCATCGCGGCCGTCATCATCACGCTGATCAACCTGGTCGGCGGCTTCGCCATCGGCGTCGCCCAGCAGGGCATGGCGGCCGGCGACGCGATGAACCACTACAGCCTGCTGAGCATCGGCGACGGCCTGGTCTCGCAGATCCCCGCCCTGCTGCTGTCGGTGGCCACCGGTCTGATCGTGACCCGCTCGGCCACCTCGGGCGACATGGGATCGACGGTCACCGCCCAGCTCAGCCAGAACAAGCTCGCGCTGCGCATCGCCGGCGGCGCCGCCCTCGCCCTGTGCGTGATCCCCGGCCTGCCCAAGGTGCCCTTCCTGGTCGTCGGCGTGGCCGTCCTGGTGGCGGCTCAGCGGATCAAGGACCCGGTGCCCGAGGCCGAAGCCGCCGCCGCGGCCGCCGCGTCCGAAGAGGTCGACATGCCGCCGCCCGACTCGCCCGAGCAGCTGCTCGGCGAGATGCGGGTCGACCCCCTGGAGCTCGCGCTCTCGCCCGACCTGGTCGACCTGGTCGACGCCAGCAGCGGCGACCTGCTCGACCGGGTACGCGCGCTGCGCCGCAAGATGGCCATGGAGCTCGGCGTGATCATGCCGCCGGTGCGCACCCGGGACGACCTGGACCTGCCCCTCTCGTCGTACGCGATCCGGATCTCCGGGGTCGACGCCGGCACCGGCGAGGCCCCGCCCGGCACGGTGCTGGCCATCGGCGACGGCCTGCAGGGGCTGCCCGGCAAGGCGGGCGTCGAGCCGGTCTTCGGCCTGCCCGGCAAGTGGGTGCCGGCCGAGCTGCACTATCAGGCCGAACTCTCCGGGGCCACGGTGGTCGACCGGGCCAGCGTGATCATCACGCACCTGGCCGAGGTGGTGCGCACCAACGCCAGCCGCCTGCTCGGCCGCGAGGACGTGCGCGCGCTGACCGAGATGGTCAAGCGGACCCACCCCGTCGTCGTCGAGGAGCTCACCCCCGCGGTGCTCAGCCTCGGCCAGATCCAGAAGGTCCTCCAGGCGCTGCTCGACGAGGGCGTGCCGGTGCGGGACCTGGTGCGCATCTTCGAAGCGCTCTCTTTGCGAGCCAAGGTCACCATCGACCAGGACAGCCTGGTCGAGGCGGCCCGCGCGGCACTGGGGCCCGCCATCGCGGCCCAGTACACGACCGCCGGCCGGCTCACGGTGATCACGCTCGACCCCATGCTCGAGCAGCAACTGCTCGAATCTCTGCGGCCCAGCGAGACGGGTGCCTTCATGGCGATCGACGGCATGCGTGCCGAGTCGATCGTCAGCGAGACCGCCCGGCTCACCGAGACCGCGGAACAGCAGGGCCTGGCCCCAGTGCTGGCCTGCTCGCCACAGCTGCGGCTGCCACTGATGCGACTACTGCGCGCCGGGTCGCGCCGGGTGCAAGTGCTGTCGTACGGCGAAATCTCTGGTTCCACAGCACAGATCGAAACGATTGGGGTGGTGAACGGTGCCTACGCGGGTGCTGCTTGAGGGGCCGGCCATCGAGCCGTTGCTGGCTCAGGTACGCGATGAGTACGGCTCCCGTGTCCGGATCATCTCTGCCGACAAGGTCCGCAGTGGCGGGGTCGGTGGCTTCTTCGCGAAACAGCATTACGAGCTGTCCGTGGAGGTTCCGGACCCGAACGAGGACAGGAGTGACATGGCACAGCGCACGAAGACGGCCGACAACGGTCAGCACAGCCTGGAACGGCTCCTGGAGCGGGCCGAGTCGCAGGACCGGATGGAGGAGCCGAGCCGGGGGACCGCGCGTCCCTTCGGCACGTCCTCGCCGCGGTCGGTGACGCCGGCGACGTTCGGCATCTCACGGCCGGCCGAGACGCCGGCCCGTCCGGCGGCCGAGAACAACTTCGGGGCCGACGAGGGCCGCAGCGCGGCGCTGGGCGACACCGGGGCCGCCTTCGCCGAGCTGATGGCCGGTCTGGACGCGGGCAACACGGCCGACCGCTTCGCGTCGCGGCCCAAGCCGGCGCCGCGGGAGGACACCCCGACCGTACGGCCGTTCCGCCCGGCCGCCGCCAGCGAGTCGCCGGTCAACGCCACTCCGCGGATGCCGGCCGCGCCACCGCCGTCGGTGGCCCCACAGTCGCCGCCGCCGTTCGTCGCGGCCGCACCGGTCATCACGCCGCCGCCGACGATCGTCCCGCCGACTCCCGCGCCGGAGCCGATGGCCGCGCCGGCGATGATCGCGCCGACGTCACCCGCGCCGACCTCGCCCGCGCCCAGCCTGGCCGAGCGGATCGGCGGGCTGGCGGCCAGCGAGGTCGAGGTGGACCCGGTGCCGCCGGCCCCTGAGCCCGAGCCGGTCGCCGAGACGTACGGGTTCCGGCAGGCCGCGCCCGTTTCGGCGGTCCCGGCTCCCACGCCGGCTCCGGCCGTGCAGCCCGAGCCGGCCGTGGCCGACAACGAGCCGGTCGTCCGCAATCTCATGTCGGTCGGCATGCCCGAGTCGATGGCCCGGCAGATCACCGGCAGCGACACGTACGCCGGTGTGCTGAGCGTGCTGGCCGCCCGGCCCGCCGCGGCGGGCATCCCGGACGGCCCGGGCGAGATCCTGGTGCTGGCGGGCGACATCAACCTGGGTGTCACCATCGGCCGCCAGCTGCTCGACGAGATCGGGGTGCCGGAGAATCACCTGCTGCTGGCCGCCCAGTCGACGGCCGGAACCGGGCTGCACTCGTCCCGGCTGATCAGCACCCCGGACGCCGCCGAGCAGCGGGCCGAGAAGCTGCACAGCGCCGAGGAGCCGTGGGTCGTGGTGCTGGAGGCCCCGGTCGGCGGCACCGACCCGATCTGGATCAACGAGATGTGCGATGCGATCGGCGCCACCGCGGTCTGGGCCGTCGTCGACGCCACCCGCAAGACCGCCGACACGGCCCGCCACCTGCGGTCGCTCGGTGAGGTCGAGTCGCTGGTGGTGCACGGCGTCGAGCTCACCGCCGACCCGGGCTCGGTCCTCGGTCTCGACCTGCCGATCCACTCGCTGGACGGCAAGCCGGCCACCCCGCACGCCTGGGCCGCCATGCTCTGCGCGCGGATCGCCTCCGACGTCATGCCGGTGGCCGCGGCTCCGCGGCGGGTCACCCGCTCGGTCCGGCCGTGATCCGTCCGTCGGTCCTGCTGTTCGCGCTCCTGATGAGCGCGCCGGCGCTGTATCGCTACGTTCTCGACGAGGTCGACATCACCGAGGTGCTGATCCGGTTCGTGATCGCGGTGCCGATCGCCGCTCTGCTGCTGGCAGGGCTGCGGTTCGTCACGGCGGGTTACGGCCGGCCGGAGGGGAAGCCGGAAGGCACACCAGTGACACCGAGTCCGATGGACGAGCCGGGCAAGCCGGCCTGACGGACACGTACGAAGAGGGGTGATCGCGTGAGCGATCACCCCTCTCGGCGTTGTGGCGGAGCGTGCTAGGCGGTGGTGTCCAGGCGGCCCGAACCCGGCGCGGCCGGTCGGATGGTCGGGACGGTGAGCTCGGCCGGCGCGGCCGGTCCGGCGTCGCGGCGTCCGCCGCCGGGGAAACCGGCCGCCGAGAACTGCTGGCGGGCCTGCTCCTGCTGCGCGTTGCCCTGGCGCAGGTCGAGCGAGGTGTTGCCGAAGCCGGCCTCGTCGAGCTGGCGCCGCAGATCGTCGAGCGCGTTGCGCAGCGCGTCGTGGCCGGCGTCGGTGCTGCCGGTCAGCTGCACGTTGATGTCGCCGTTGCGGATCTCGGCCACCACCTGCACCGGACCCAGGTCGACCGGGTGCAGGTGCACGGTCAGGCGGTGGATGCCGTCAGCGTCCAGCTTCAGCGGCACGATCCGCATCGCCAGCTGGGCGGCGGGCGGCGAGAACGGCTGCGCAGCCGGCGCCGGAGCCTGGGCGCCCGCCGCGGGTGCGGCCGGAGCGGCCGCCTGCGGTCCGGTCACACCGGCCAGGCCGGCCTGGCCGAGCGCGCTGGTGGCCGCGCCGTCGGGCGCCACGCCGGGCGCGGCAACCGGGTTGACCGGGTTCGCCGTGACCGGGCCGGCCGTGGCGTCGGGCGCAGCCTGGTCGGGCGCCGGTGCGGGCTGGGGCGTCGCCGCGTCGGGCGGTGCGGGCGTTCCCGCGTCGGCCGGGGCGGGAGCGGTGGGTGCGGTGGCGGTCGTGGCATCGGTGGGCGGCGCGAGGCCGGCCGGCCGGGGTCCGGCCACCACGGGATCGCCGGGAGTGGCCGGTGCGATGAGAGCGGAGGCAGCGTCGGCCGCCGCGGCCGGCCCGGCCGGAGTCGCGGTGCCGGTCGGGTCGGTGCCGACCGCCTCTCGGGGCGCGGCGGCCGCGTTGCTCTGCGCCAGCTGGGCGGCCAGAGCCGGTGGCAGGGGCGTGCCGCCCGTCGGCGTCGCGCCGGTGGCGTTCGGGGCGCCGTCGGGCGGAGCGTCGGCGGCGGTGGGCGTGCTGGTTCCCGGTACGCCGGGTGCGGGTGGGCCGCCGGCCAGGGAAACCCCGCCGACGGGCTGATTGCCGGGCTTGGCCGCCGTCGGCGCGGCGGCATCGGCCGGTGCCGGCTGCGGGGTCGTGGCCGGCTGGACTGCCCCGGCCAGGGCCGCGGTGGTCACCGGGGTGCCGGTGGCCTGGGCTTCCACCGTCTTCGCGCCCTCGTCGGCCGGGCCGGCTTCGCCTTCGCCCTCGGTCGGCGCCGGGCGGGTGTGGTCGTCGTTTCCCGTGCGCTCGGTGCCGGCGCGATCGGCCCGGTCGGCTCGGTCGGCCCGATCGGCGCGGCGGTGGCCGGCCCGGTCCGTGCGCGACCGGTCGTTGTCGGCGCGACCGGTGGTCTCGCGGTCGCCGGTACGGTCGTCGGCCCGGTCGGCGTCGGCCCGGCGCTGGTCGGCCCGGTCGGCGGCGTTGGCGGCCCGGTCGGCGGCGGCCCGGTTCGCCGCGTCCCGCTGAAGAGCGCTGCGTCCGGCCGTGTCGGCCCGGCGGTCGGCCGCCCGGTCGGCCGTCCGCTGCTCGGCCGCCTGGTCGTTGGCCCGGTCGGCGGAGCGCTGGCCGGCCGCACGGTCCGCCGTACGCCGGTCGTCGTTGCGGGCCTGCTCGGCCGAGAGCGCGGAGCCGAACTCCTCCGCGCCCTCGCCCTTCTTGGCGGGGCGCCGGCCGACATCGGACACCGACGCGCGATCGGCCCCGCTCACGGAATTCGGCATTCTCATGCGGATCTCCTGCTCAGCTCTTCCTCAACGGTGCCCGGTCAGCCGCCCAGCGCGGCCAGGGCCTTCTGGACCTTCGGGACGTACGCCTGGGTCTCCGAGAACGGCGGGATGCCGCCGTACCGGTGCACCGCGCCGCCGCCCGCGTTGTACGCGGCCAGGGCCAGCGGCAGCGACTTGAACTCGCGCAGGTTGCGAGCCAGCAGCTTGGCGCCGCCGTTGATGGCCTGCTCGGGGTCGAAGGAGTTCTTCACGCCGAGGCCGCGGGCGGTCGACGGCATCAGCTGCATCAGGCCCTGAGCGCCGGCCTTGCTGACGGCCTGTGGGTCGTACCCGGACTCGACCTTGGCCACCGCGGCGAGCAGCTTGGGCGAGACGCCGTACCGGTTGCCCGCCTTGACGAACAGGTCGCCGTAGGGCACGCCGGCCAGCGAGGCGCTGCCCTGCAGGCTGGCCGGACGCACGGCCGCGACGCCGTTCGGGCCGGCCGCGGCGGAGAAGTCGGAGACGACGCGGCGGATGTGCGTCGGCTTCTCGTACACGCTCTGGATCTTGACGTGGTCGCCCGGCTTGGGGGCCGCGATCATCTTGTTGTCGCCGACGTAGATGGCCACGTGGTCGACGGGGGAGTCGAAGGCCAGGATGTCGCCCGGCTTGGCCTGGGCCAGGTTGGCCACCGGCTCGCCTGCCTTGGCCTGCTGGTGCGACAGCCGCGGCAACTTGATGCCCAGATCGGAGTAGGCCCGCTGGACCAGCGACGAGCAGTCGAGGCCGCGGTCCGGGTCGGTGCTGCCGAAGACGTACGGGGTGCCGAGGTACTTCTTGGCCGCGTCGACCACGTTCTGACCGGTGGCCTGGCTGTTCAGCCGCATCGCGGGCACGCCCTGACCGGTGGCGCCGGCCAGGGCCGAGGCGAAGGTCGAGCCGCCGGCGCCGGCCGCTCCCGTGGTGGCGGTGCCGGTGGTGCCCGGCGCGGGGTTGACCGGGGTGAGTCCGAGGTGCCCTTGCAACTCCTGGATGCGGTTGAGCACCCCGGAAACACCCATCATTCGGTGGCTCCCCGGGCCGCGTTGCGGGCCTTCATGGTCATCGCCAGCTCGTCCAGGTTGGCCTGGTCCTTGCGCAGGTCGTTGGCCCGCACCATCTCGGCGTGCCGCTCGGCCATCATCTCGACCGCGCGGCGGCGCTTGGCCGCGTCGGCCAGCACGGCCATCCGCTCGCGCTCGACCTCCTCGGCCTCGGTGACCATCTTCTGCGCGCTCATCAGGGCGCCGGCCAGCGACTGGCGGGCGACCAGCGAGGCGACCATGGCCCGGGCCGTGCCCTCGGTCGGAGCTTCTGAGCCGACGAGGTCGAGCTGCTTGCGGCGTACGAGGGCCTGGGCGTCCCGGATCTCCGCGCGCGACTGGATCACGGCGCCCTTGGCCGCGTCCTCCTGGGCCTTACGAGCACGAAGCACTGGCGAAAGTCGAAAGAACCGGTTCACGGTCAGCCTCCTAGCGCGGCAACGGGCGGCCCTCAGTAATCCGGTCGGCCCCGCAACCCGTTCGCTGAGTGCTTGCAACCGACCCGCAACTGAGCGCGGCCGAGGCGTTTTTCCACAGTTCCGGGTTGTCCACAGGCCAGCGACGTGATCAAGCCCAACACGACGAAAATGACCAGCGGGGGCTTCCCCCTTGGGAGGGTGGGCTTTCGATCTAGGCGGCGGCCACCAGTGCGTGCAGCTGGGCCCAGGCCTCGTCGGCCGTGACGCGCTCGTCGAGGCCCTGGCGCAGGAAAGCGTTGATGTGCGACCACACCGCCGTGGCGCGGTCGGCGTCCGGGTTGGTGCCGGGCACGTAGGCGCCGATCTCGACGAGCTCGCGAACGTCCCGGTGGGCGGCCATCAGCCGGCGCAGTTCGGTGGCGTCGGACCGCTGCTGCGGGGTCGTGATCTTGTTGGCCACCCGGGAGATCGAGTCGAGGGACTGGATCGCCGGGAAGTGCCCGGCGGTGGCCAGTTTGCGGTCCAGCACGATGTGCCCGTCCAGGATCGACCGGGCCGCGTCGGCGATCGGCTCGTTGTGGTCGTCGCCCTCGACCAGCACGGTGTACAGCCCGGTGATGCTGCCGCGCGCGCCCGGCCCGGCCCGTTCCAGCAGCGAGGCGAGCATGGCGAAGACCGACGGCGGGTATCCGCGGGTGGCCGGCGGCTCGCCGACCGACAGGCCCACCTCACGCTGGGCCATCGCGGCCCGGGTCACGCTGTCCATCATCAGCAGCACGTCGGCGCCCTCGTCGCGGTAGTACTCGGCGATGCGGGTGGCCACCGCACCGGCCCGGAGCCGCACCAGTGGCGGAGTGTCCGAGGTGGCGATCACCAGCACCGAACGGGCCAGACCCTCCGGCCCGAGGTCGTGCTCGATGAACTCGCGTACCTCACGGCCGCGCTCACCGACCAGGGCGACCACGTTCAGTTCGGCGGCGGTGCCCCGGGTGATCTGGCTCATCAGGGTCGACTTGCCGACGCCGGAGCCGGCGAAGATGCCGATCCGCTGGCCCTTGCCGCACGGGACGAGGGTGTCCAGGACCCGTACCCCCAGCGACATCTGGGCGCCGACCAACTGCCGTTCCATCGCCGACGGCGGCGCCGCGTCGATGCTGACCAGGTGTCCCTGCAGCGGCGGCCCGCCGTCCATCGGCCGGCCCAGCCCGTCCAGGATGCGCCCCTGCAGGTCGGGGCCGACCGCGACGCGCAGCGGGCCGCCCGTGCTGACCACCGGGGTGCCCGCGCCCAGACCGGCGATCGGGCCCAGCGGCAGGCAGGACAGCTTGTCGCCGTCGATCGCGGCCACCTCGGCGTAGATCGCCTCGGAACCCTCGCCCATCTGCACCAGGTCGCCCACCCGGGCGTCGACCCCGCTGACGGTCACCCGCAGACCGACCGCGCCGGTCACCTTGCCCCGGGTGAGCGGGCGCGCCGCTTCGATCGCCGCCGACATGCGGTGGCGGAACACGTCAGTCATTGTGCGACCCCTCTGTTCACAGCAGGCGCAGTGCCTCGCGGGCGCGGGCCGTGGCGGCGGCGATGGTGGCGTCCACCGTCGCCATGCCGGTCTCGGCCACCGCGTCGCCGGGCCGCAGCGTGCCGTCCGGGCGCAGGCGGACCCGGCGTCCCTCGTACTCGAAATCGGTCTCGCCGGCCTCGCCGACCAGCGTGTGGTAGTCGTCCGGGTGCAGGCTGACGAGCAGGTCGCCGGCCTCGGGAGTGGCCGCCATGGCCCGGCGCAGCGCGGCCACCGTACGGCCCTGCGGGTCGTCCAGGCTGCGCCCGACGATCGCCTCGGCCAGCTCGAAGGCGTGCGCGAGCAGCACCTCCTGCAGTTCGGCGAAGGTGGGCATGAGCTGGTTCTCGTGCTCGGTCACGGCCCGGCCGAGCGCGTTGACGGCTTGGGCCAGCGCGGTCGCCCGGCGCTGGTCGTGGGCCTGTTCGGCGGCGGCCGCCCGGGCTTGCGCGTTCTGTGCGGCCGCGGCCGCCTCGCGCTGGCCCTGAGCCCAGCCCTCGGCGTAGCCCGCGGTCCGGGCCTGCTGCCGGGCCCGGTCGAGCGAGTCGCCGTCGGTGGGCAGGCCGGTGCGCAGGTCGACGCCGAACCGGGCGGTGGTGGCCGACTCGGCCACGGTGCCCCGCAGGACGGGGCTGGTGCTCTCAGGCGATGAGCTCATCGGCCTCGCCACCGCGCTGGACCTCGATCTGACCCGAGTCCTCGAGCGAGCGGATCACCGAGACGATCTTGGCCTGGGCCTCCTCGACCATCTTGACCTTGACCGGGCCGAGCAGGTCGATCTCCTCGAGCAGGTTCTCGCGGCCGCGCTCGGAGAGGTTCTTGGTGACCTTGTCGCGGACCGGATCGGGCACGCCCTTGAGCGCGGTGGCCAGGTCGGCCGGCTCCACCTGGCGCAGCACCAGCTGGATGGCGCGGTCCTCGAGGTTGATGATGTCCTCGAACATGAACATGCGGCGCCGGATCTCCTCGGCCAGCTCAGGGCTGCGGGCGTCCAGAGCCTCCAGGATGAGCCGTTCGGTCGTCCGGTCGGCGCGGTTGATGATGTCGACCAGCGGCCCCAGACCACCGACGGTGGAGAGCTCGTCGGGCTGGAGCACTGTCGACAGCTTGCGCTGCAACGCCTGCTCGACCTGACGGATCACCTCGGGCGAGGTGCGGTCCATCACCGCGATGCGATGGGCGACGTCGGTCTGCACCTCGATCGGCAGCCCGGCCAGGATCGACGAGGCGAGGGCGGAGGGGATGTGCGCGAGCACCAGCGCGATCGTCTGCGGGTGCTCGTACTGCACGTACGACAGCAGCTGCCGGGGGTCGGCGTGGCTGAGGAAGTTGAACGGGATGTCGTTCATCGACGCTTCGAGGCGGTCGAGTATCAGCGCGGCGCGATCCTTGCCGAGCGACGCCTCGAGCAGCTCCCGGGCGTAGTCCATGCCCCCCGAGCCCGCATAGCGGGTGGTGGCCATGGCGTAGAACTCGTCCATCACGTCGTCGACCTGGGTCGGTTCCAGCTTGCCGAGCCGGGCGATCTCGGCCGAGATCATCTCGACTTCCTTCTCCGACATCTGCGACATGATGTGGGCGGACTGTTCCTTGCCGAACTGGACGAGCATGATGGCGGCCTTGCGCACGCCCGTCATCGACATGGTGGTGAGCGCCGGTTGTGTCAACGCGTACTCCTCGAACCGTCAGCGGGATACAACCAGGGCGGCCGGCCGCAGCCGGCCGCCACGAAAGGGTCAGCGCGTCGTGTCGGCGGCCAGCCAGCCGCGCAGTAGCACCGCCATCTCCTCCGGTTGATCCTTGACCATCTGGTCGATCTCGCGCTGGCGTTCCTCGCGAGCCTGCACGTTCGTGTCGTCCATGGCCATTCCGGCCTCCAGCATCTGGGCGGGAATCGCCTGGTTGAGCTCGGCCAGCCGCTGGGCCTCGAGGGCGGCCTGCATGTCCTCGAGGTGCTTGCGCTCCTCGGGGGTCAGGCCCCGGCGCTTCTTGCTCTTCCGGCTGAACCGCCAGGCCAGGAACATCAGCAGAAGCACGAGCCCGCCGAGGGCGCCGGTCTTGATCAGCGACATCTGCTTGGCCTGCGTGGCGGCGGCCGAGGAGGCGCTCAGGGCCTCCTGCGCGGCCTTGGCGGCGCTCTGGTCGAACGGCATGGCCGAGACCGCGATCGTGTCGCCGCGGGTGGCGTCGATGCCGGCCGCGGCGGTGACGAGCTGCTGCACCTGGGCCGGGTCGACGGTGCCGGCCACCGTGCTGTTCAGCAGCACGGCCACGTTGAGCCGCTTGATGCCGCCGGGCGCGTTCTTGCGGGTCTCGTTGATCTCGTTCAGCGCGTTGTTGCGGACGCTCGAGCTGTTCTCGTACTGGCCGGGCCCGTTGCTGGGGCCGGCCGGACCGGCGATGTTGTCGGGGCCGAGCACGCCGCCGGCGGAGCTCCCGTCGGCGTTGTAGGCCTCCCGGGTGTTGCTCTCGGAGAGGGCGGGCACCGACGGATCCGCGTTGTAGGTGCGGCTCTGCGTCTGGGTCTGGTCGAAGTCGAGGACGGCGTTGGTCGTCACCACGGCGTTCCCGGGACCGACCAGGCTCTCGACGATCTTCTGCAGCGAGGAGTTCATCCGGTTCTGGAAGCCGACGGTCTGCGCTTCCGTCCCGCTGTCCCCGCCCGTTCCGATGGCCGCACCACCACCGGTCGAGAGGATCCGGCCGTCGGCGCCGGCCACGGTGATCTGGGTCGGGTCGAGGCCTTCGACGCTCGACGCGACGAGGTGCACGATGGCCTGCACCTGGTCGCCGCTCAAGGGCTGGGTCGAGCTCGAGGCCACCAGCACCGAGGCGGTCGGCTTGTCCTGCTCGTCGGCGAAGACGTCCTTCTTGGGGATCACGAGGTGCACGGTGGCCGCCTCGACCCCCTCGATCGACTTGATCGTGGTGGAGAGCTCGCCCTCGAGCGCGCGCTGGTAGTTCGTCTGCTGCATGAAGTCGCTGGTGGTGATGCCCTGCTGGTCTAGCAGCGCGTAACCGGTGCCGGCGTCGCCGGGCAGCCCTTCGCTGCTCAGCGACAGCCGCAGTTCGTTCACCTGGTCCTGCGGCACCAGCACGGTCTGGCCGTCGTTGGCCAGCTCGTAGCTGGTGCCGCTCTTCTTGAGCGATTCGACGATGGCGCTGGCGTCCTTCGACGACAGGTTGTTGAACAGGATCGAGTAGGACGGCTTGGACGCCCACGTGGCGAAGAAGTAAGCGCCGATGACGAGGGCGACTACCGCCGCGATCGTGACGGCCTTCTGTCCCGGTGTGAAGGACCGGAACGTGTCCGTGACGCGGCGAACCGGAGCGGGAAGGCGGTCGGTCATCTCAGGCCTGCATCCTCATGATTTCCTGGAACGCTTCCACGGCCTTGTTGCGGACGGCGAGCGTCATCTGCAGGCCGAGCTGGGCTTCGTTGGCTGCCATGGTGTACTGCGCCGGGTCCTGCAGCGTGCCCTGCGCGACCTGGACGGCGAGGTCGTCCGCCTTGGCCTGCGAGGCCTGCACGCTTTCCAGACCGCGTGAGAGCATGCTGGCGAAGCTCTCGTGCTCGCCCTGGGCCGCAGTGACCTTCTCGCCGCCGGTGAGGGCGCCGGCGCCGCCGATGCCGCTGACCGCGTCCAGTCCGGGAACCGCGGAGAATCCACTGATGGCACTGATCGGGGAAGTCATCGCCTACCTCACTTTCCGAGGTTGATCGCGGCCGTGTAGGAGTCCTTGGCCCGGTCCACCACGGCCAGGTTGGCCTGGTAGGCACGCTGGGCCATCATCATCTGGGCCATCTGCGAGCTGAGGTCGATGTCGGCCTTGCGCACGTAGCCCTGGCTGTCAGCGAGCGGGTTGTCCGGCTCGTGCACCAGCACACCCTCGGCGCTGCCGAACGCCACGCCGCCGACCTGGGCGCCGTTGCCGTCCTGGGCCTCCTGGGCGAGCACGTAGCGGGCCTGGAAAGCCTTCTCGGACGTACGCACGGTGTTGTCCATGTTGGCGATGTTGTCCGAGACGGCGTCCAGCCATTTGCGATACACGGTCACGCCGGTGCCGGCCACGCCGATAGCGTTGAAAGTGCTCATGCTCAGGCTCCCTTGATCGCGTCGCGCAGCATCGAGTACTTGGTGTCCATCGCCCGCAGGGTGAGCTGATAGCGCATCGTGGTGTCGATGTGGGAGAGCGTCTCTTCGTCGAGGTTGACGTTGTTGCCGTTGAGTCGCGTGGGCTCCAGCGACGACCGGGTCTGCGGTGCGACCCCCAGCGGCGACATGCCCTTGGCCACGGCGCCGCGCAACGCCTCTTCGAATTCGACCTTACGGGCCCGGTAGCCGGGGGTCTCGATGTTCGCGATGTTGTTGGCGATGGCCGTCTGCCGCTGCGCCAGGCCGGTGGCCGCGACGCGCAGGGAAGCTGAGGAGACGTCGTCGAACACAGCAGCTCCTTGTGTCGTTCCAAGGTGCCGATCCGTGGCAGTCCGGTGAGCGTTCCGTCGCTCGTACCATGCAGTTCGGCGTGTTCGGTGATCCGCTGAGTGTCAGACGGTTGCCAGCCGGTTGCACGAAAAGGTCCCGGAACCCCACAGAGGGGATTCCGGGACCATGTGGCCGTCCGTTACATGGCCCGGTCGACGTACACGGGCCGTTTGACCGCTTCTCCGGTCTCGATTTTGGTGGTCATGGACATCTGCTGGCGGGTGGCGGTCATCCGGCGGGCAATCTCCTCGGCCGCCTTCAACTGCCGGGTGAGAATCTCGTCGGCCCGGGGCCGGAGCTCCAGCGGCAGCGCGCCGAGTTCGGTCGGCGGCTTCCACAGGCTGGCCGGCGGTGTCTCGGCGTGCCGGTGCTCGTCGTCGAGCATCGCCTCGATCGAGGCCACGTCGAGCTCAAGCTCGTCGAGGGCCGCGCTCCAGGCGTTCCGCCAGTCACCGCTCATGTCGCCTTCTCCGTCCGTCCCGCTCCTCCGCTCGTCAGTGAGCGACCGCCGAGGCGGCGGCCTCGCGCCAGGCGTCCCGCAGGGGCTCGACGAAACCGCGGCAGACGGCGACCCGCTCGGCGTCCTTGGCGATGTTGGCCCCGATCAGCTCGGTGATCAGGTAGCCGTACAGGTTGGCCAGCCCGGGCGCGCCCGACCAGGCCTCGACGTCCAAGCTGACCTGCAGCTCGATGAGGATCTCCTGGGCGTGCGAGATCTTCTCGTGGGCATTCTCGATCTCGCCGGCCCGGATGGCCTCCTCACCCTGCACGAGGTCGAGGACGAGGCGGTCGTACAACATCGTGAGCAGCTTGGCCGGCGAGGCAGTCTGGATCGAGTCCTGCAGGTAGCGGTTGCGGAGGTTCGGGGCGGTCACGGTCATCGGTCTCCTTGGTCAGGGCCCTGCGATGGCTGGTCGGGGCGGTGGATCAGAGGCCGGAGAGCTGGCCGGCGAGCCAGTTGGACTGGTTCTTGAGCTTGCCCAGCGAGGTCTCGAGGTCGGAGTAGGTCTTCTGCAGCGCGGTCCGCTTGGCTGCGAGCCGGATGTCCCAGCCGCTGATCTGCGTGTTGAGGCCGTCGATCTCGTTCTTGCGGCCGGTGATGACCGAGGTGATGTTGACGGTCTGGTCGCCCGCGTACTTTTCCATCTGGTCGGCGAACTCGATGCCGGCCGCCTGGATCTGCGACGGGTTCTCGTTGTAGGCGGTGGCGAACTTGGCCGAGTCGAAGGTCAGCTGGCCGGTCCGGTCCAGCGCCACACCGAACTTCGAGAGCGAGATCGAGATCTTCTCGAGGTTGGTCTTGGTGGCCGCGTCGGTCGGCTGGTTCTTGTCGTACGAGGGGTTCGTATAGGTCAGACCAAGGCTGATCTTGCTGAGCAGCGACTGCGAGATGTTGCGCACCGCGAAGTCGCCGGTCAGCGGCGAGCTCTTCTTGGTCGCCGCGTCGTACGCCGTCTGCTTGGCCACCTCGTTCAGCGTGCCGTTGGCCGCGTCCACCAGCGCCTGGATCTTGCTCGCGATGCCGCTGACGTCCTGGTCGGAGGTGACCGTGACGTCGTTCTCGAGCTTGGAGACGGTGATCGAGACACCCGGCATGAGCTTGCTGAAGGTGTTGGTGTCGCTGGTGACGGAGTAACCGCCGTTCGCGGCGTTGTCGTCGCCACCGCCGATGTCCAGCTGGGCGTTCGAGGCCGACGCCACGTTGGTCAGCGGCGAGGCGACGCCGTCGAGCCCGCTGTCGATCCGGAAGGCGTTGGCGGTGCCGGTCTTGGACCCGCTGATCTGCAGGATGTCGTTGGCGCCACCGGTGGTGACCACGGTCGCCTTGAGGCCGATGCCGGCCGCGTTGATCGCGGCGGCGACGCCCTTGGCCGACTTGTCGTCGCCCAGCGTGATCGTGTTGACCTTGTCGTTGGTGCTGCCGTCGAGCGGGCCGGTGGTGATCTGGATGGTGCCCGAGCTGATGTCGCCCGTGGTGGGCACCTTGGCCGTGGTGATCTGGTTCTTGGCCAGGCTCTTGACGTTGAACACGGTCGTGCCGGAGGCGCCGTTGGTGCCGGTCAGGGCGGTCGCCGTCACGGTGCTGGAGCTCGAGGTCGCCTTGACCGCGCGCCAGGTGCTGAGCTGACCCACGCCGTCGGCCGCGTTCTTGAGCGAGGTCAGCGCGGCGTTGACCGACTGGTAGGAGGCGACCGCGGTCTGGGCGGTGGTCACCTTCGTCTTGAGGCGGGTCTGGGGCGCGGCCTCGACCTGCATCAACGAGTTGATCATCGAGGACGTCTGAAGGCCGCTGACGAGTCCGTCTACCGAGCTGCTCACCGGAGCCTGCCTTTCACTGCTGAACGAGAGCGGGGGCAGCCGCTTTTGACGGCTACCCCCACCTATTCGGTCGCTTGCACGAGATATTCAGTTGCTGACGGTGGCAGTTCGGTTAGCGCAGCAGCGAGAGAACGTTCTGCGCCGACTGGTTGGCCTGCGACAGCATCGAGGTGCCGGCCTGGGTCAGGATCTGCGACCGGGTGAACGACACCATCTCCTGGGCCATGTCGGTGTCACGGATACGCGACTCCGACGCGGACAGGTTCTCGACGGCCACGTTCAGGTTGTTGATGGTGTGCTCGAAGCGGTTCTGCACAGCACCGAGCGTGGCGCGGCTCTCGGTGACCGACGACAGGGCCTTGTCGATCGCCTTGATGGCGGCGTCGGGGTCCTTGCTGAGGTCGAGCGACGCGGTGCCGAGCGTCTCGGAGTCGACGGCGCCGATCGAGATGCCGATCTTCTGGTTGGCGTTCGCGCCGACCTGGAATTTGCCGGTGTTGCCGCCGGTGGCCTCCTTGTTGGTGAGGTCGATCTTCGCCCCGCCCAGCACGGCGCCGGTGCCGTCGGCCACGGTGAAGTCGCCCGAGCCGGCCAGCGAGTAGGTCGTGTTGTTCTGCGCGTCGACCTTGGCCGACATGGTGAGCTCGTTGCCCTGGTAACCGGCCGCCTTGAGCGCCTTCTCGGTCGCCGAGTTCACGGCCTTGGCCAGGTCCTGAGCCGACGCGTCGGCCGGGAGGGCGCCCACGTTGACCGTGATGTCGCCACCCTTCGGAGTAGAGCCGCCCACCTTGCTGATGGTGAAGCTGAAGTCGGAGTTGGCACCGGCCGGAACGGCGGCCGCGGCGCCGCCCACGTTGGGCAGGCTGCTGGTCGCCGCGTCCGTGTACTTCGACTTCACCGTGTTGCCGAACGACCCGTCGAGCAGGTTCTGCTTGCCGAACGCGGTGCTCTTGCCGATCCGGTCGAGCTCCTGGTTCAGCTGGGCCATTTCCTTGTTGGTGGCCTCGGCGGCCGAGGAGTCGGTCGCGCCGGAGTTCGCCGCCTGCACCGACAGGTCACGCATGCGCTGCAGGATGGCGGTCGTCTCGTTGAGCGCGCCTTCAGCGGTCTGCGCGACGCTGACCCCGTCCTGCGTGTTGCGGACGGCGACCTTCAGACCGCCGACCTGCGAGCGCAGGCCCTCGGAGATGGACAGACCGGCCGCGTCGTCGGCGGCCCGGTTGATGCGGAAACCACTGGACAACTTCTCCAGCGACTTCGACATCTGGCTGTCGGTGACCGACAGGTTCCGGTAGGCGTTCTGCGCGGCGATGTTCTGATTGATGCGAAGACCCATGAGTGCTTCCTCCTTGAGGGGTCTTGGAGCGGCCCATCCATGGGGCCGTGGCTCTACGCCAGGCCGATCGGCGCGGTGCCGACGGTTCATGAGCAGTCTGCGAGATTCCCGCGGCGATTTCCGGCGAATACGAAGAAACCTGAATCCAACTCGCATGAACCCGGAATGCACCGGATCGGGGGAAATCCCTCAGCGGAGTCGCACCCGTGCCGACGTGTCCGAATGAGCGGGTTCGTTCGGGCCCGACCGAAGGCGAGACGGAGGACCAGGGTGAGTCTCACCGACCTGGCCAGCGTCCTGTGGCGTTCACGTGAGCTGCTCGAGATGCTGCTGTTCAAGCTCGAGGAGGAGCAGTTGCTCCTCGCGGCCAACCGCTCGCGCTGGCTCAGCCACGCCACCCGCGAGGTCGAGGTGGTGCTCGAACAGATCCGGCAGACCGAGGTCATCCGGGCCGCCTACGCGCAGGACGTCGCGGTCGAGCTCGGACTTCCCCCGGAGGCCTCGCTGGGCGAGCTCGCCGACGCCGCCCCCGCTCCCTGGTTCGACCTGTTGCACCAGCACCGCAAGGCGTTCCTGCTGCTGACCTCCGAGATCAGCGCGCTCGCCGACGTCAACCGAGACCTGCTCACAGCCGGCCAGCGCGCAGCTCGCGAAACCATGCTCGCGTTCGCCGAAACTGTGGAAACCTACGGACCGCAGGGCCAGACCGTTTCCGGCGGCGTGCGCCGCTCCAGCCTGGTGGATGAGGCGATCTGAGATGGCTAGCAGCTTCAGTGGAATCAACACGGCGCTCACCTCGCTCTACGCGCAGCGCCGGGGCCTGGACGTCACGGGCCAGAACATCGCCAACGCGAACACCGAGGGCTACACCAAGCAACGGGTACGCATGGCGTCCCAGACGGGCAGCCTGAACCCCGGTGTGTACGCGACGACCACGCAGGTCGGCAACGGCGTGACGGTGGCCGGCGTGGAGCGCGGCCGCAACGCGTACCTGGAGGAACGGGGTCGCACCGAACACGCGAACTCCGCCTACCTGTCGACCCAGAAGGCCACGTACAACCAGATCGAAAGCGTCCTGGCCGAGCCGAGCGACACCGCGCTGCAGGCCCGTCTGCACGACATGTGGGACGGCTGGAACGACGTCGCCAACAACTGGCAGGACCCGTCGACCCGCTCGTCACTGCTCGAGAAGAGCCGGACCGTCGCCATTACGCTGAACGACACCCGCGGCTCGCTCGCCAATCAGTTCGGCGCGAACCTGAACGAGATGAGCGCGTACGTCGACCAGGTCAACACGATGGCCGACAACATCGCGCAGATGAACAACCAGGTCGTGGTGGCCCGGGCGGCCGGTCTCGAGACCAACGAGCTGCAGGACCAGCGCGACGTGGCCATCATGAAGCTCTCGGAGCTGGTCGGCGCCACCACCGAGGCCAAGCCGAACGGCTCGGTCAACGTCTACGTCGGCACGTCCCCGCTGGTCAGCGACTTCTCGACGCGCAAGCTGGAGCTCTCGGGGCCGCCCAACCTCGACTCCTGGGACGCCGGCACGCAGGTCGCCCTGAAGTGGAAGGGCACCGACACGACGGCCGTGCCCGGCGGCACCATGGGCTCGATGCTCGACACGATGAACACCATCATCCCGGGCATCACCAAGCAGCTCGACGACGTGGCCAAGTCGCTCGCGACCAGCGTCAACGGCCTGACCACGACGGCGTACGACGTGAACGGCGACCCGGGCACCGCGTTCTTCTCGGGCACGACCGCCCGCGACATCAAGGTCGCGATCGACGACCCGGACAAGGTCGCCTTCTCGGCCGGCAACCCCAAGGCCGTGCCGCCCGCGGTCGCCGCGATCGACAACGACAAGGCCGACGAGCTGGCCGCGCTGGGCACCTCGCAGAGCGGGCCGGACGCGATCTATCAGCAGGCGATCGGCCAGCTCGGTGTGGCGTCGCAGGCCTCGGCCCGGCGCAGCGAGATCCAGGACGCCGTCCGCGACCAGGTCGACACGTCGCGCGAGGCCGAGTCGGGGGTCAACCTCGACGAGGAGATGACCAACCTGCTGACCTTCCAGCGCGGGTACGAGGCCGCCTCCCGGGTGCTGACCACGATCGACTCGATGCTCGATCAGCTGATCAACCGCACCGGCCTCGTCGGCCGATGACCGCGCGGCCGCGTCGTAGGGGGATCGCATGACCATTCCGAGCAGAGTCACCGACACCAGCATGCGGCACCGCATGCTGGGCGACCTCAACCGCAGCATGGCCCGGGGCCAGAAGCTGCAGGAGCAGATCTCCAGCGGCAAGCAGCTCAGCCGGCCGTCCGACTCTCCAACCGGGACAGTCACGTCGCTGCAGCTGCGCGGCGAGATGCGAGCCACCCAGCAGTTCGCCCGCAACGCCGACGACGGGCTGGGCTGGCTGGGCACCATTCAGGACAAGCTCGGCGACGCGTCGGGTCAGATCATCCGCGTACGCGATCTGACCGTGCAGGGTCTGAGTTCGGCCAACAACGCGTCGGCCCGTGAGGCGATCGCCGTCGAGATCGACAACATTCGCCAGTCGATGATCGGCGAGGCCAACACCAAATACCTGGGCCGGCCGGTTTTCGGCGGGACCACACCGGGCGCGGTGGCGTTCGACGACACCGGTAAGTACGTCGGGAACGACGGGCAGACCACCCGCACGGTCGGACCGAACGCCAAGGTCCGGATCGACACGACCGGCGCCGAGGCGTTCGGCGCGGAAGGAAGCGACACTCAGCTCTTCAAGGTGCTGGGTGACCTTTCCGCAGCGCTTCGCAGCAATGACGACATGGCGCTGAACACGGGCCTGAGCAACCTCGATACGGCCCACGATTTACTAAAGT
This sequence comes from Paractinoplanes pyxinae, assembly GCF_026626335.1. Lineage (GTDB taxonomy): Bacteria > Actinomycetota > Actinomycetes > Mycobacteriales > Micromonosporaceae > Actinoplanes > Actinoplanes pyxinae. Next base: position 31,382 of record NZ_JAPNTZ010000022.1, read on the forward strand.
CCACCCTTTCGGACGTTGGCGCCCGATATAATCGGATTACGCAGATGAAGCAGTCCGCTGATGATCATTTGCTCTCCGTGACGTCGCAGCTGTCCGACATCGAAGACGTCGACCTGCCCAAGGCGATCATGGAATTGCAGATCCAGCAGACGTCTTATCAGGCCGCCCTGGCCGCCTCGGCCAAGGTGATCCAGCCCTCGCTCATCGATTTCCTGAGGTGACCATGACTACTCGCACCGCGTCCCGAACCACTGAGGACACCATGATCGACCCGTCGCTGGGCCTGCCCACCATCACGATGGCGGTGCCCATGCCCGGCTTCCCGGCTCACCGGGAATTCGTCCTGGTGCGGCTCAACGAAGACGGCCTGCTCTACGCGTTCACGTCCACCGAGGACCCCGACCTGCGCTTCCTCGTCGCGCCGCCGGAGCCCTTCTTCCCGGACTATGCGCCCGAGCTCGAGGCCGACGTCTTCGCCGCGCTCAACACCAAGGACCCGGACCGGCTCCTGCTGCTGACCGTCATCACGGCCGGCGCCAACGAGACCACGGCCAACCTGATGGCGCCGATCGTGGTCGACCGCGACACCATGCGGGCCATGCAGGTCGTGCTGAGCGGCTCGGGTTTCCCGGTCCGCGCGGTCATGAACCCGGTCTACTGACGCTGCCTGTTCACGAAGGATCAGCCGGCGCGGTCGCGGGCTCGCGACCGCGCCCGGCTCGCGATGCTGTCCGTCCACGGATGGAGGAGGGCACCGACGATGCTCGTACTGACCCGGCGCTCCGGGGAGAGCGTGATGATCGGCGACACGGTCGTCATCACCGTGCTCGAGGCGCGTGGCGACGTGATCCGGCTGGGCATCCAGGCTCCGCGTGACGTTCAGGTGCATCGCGAAGAGGTGTACCGGGAGCTGCAGACATCCAACCGAGAGGCCGCTTCGCCCACACAGGACGAGGTGCGGGCGGTCAGTAAGATGCTGCAACCACCGACCACATCGGACTGAAGCAGTGCCGAACGCCCCGTCGCCGGTCGACGGGGCGTTCGTTTTTCCCCGGATTTGGCCAAAAGCTGATCCTGAGCGCCGAAAGAACTGAAAACTGTTCATAACCGCGCACGCGGTCAGCACCGGCGTCCAAGGGGGATCGATGTCGCGATTGGCGCACCTCGGCATTGCCAAACGGCTCGGACTGATTGTGGCGGTCGGCGCCGTCATGCTGGGCGCGCTGGCTGCCATCTCGCTCTCCGGCCAGAACCGGTTGTCCGCCCAGGGCAACAACGTCTCGCGCCTGCAGGCCTGTCAGGCCGCCATGAACCACCTCGACACCCGGCAGAGCGAGCTCAAGGTGGACGCCTACCGGTCGGCGCTCGGCCAGGACGTGAGCCAGGACGTCGTCGACGACGTGCAGTCGGCCACCGAGGCCGCGGACGCCGTGCAGGCGTGCGGACTGCCGGACGACATGGCGCAGACGTTCACCCAGGACCGGCCGGCCTTCGTCGACTTCGGACAGTTCATCTCCGACTTCGTCGGCTCCGCGGACAAGCGTAGCCGGATCGGTCAGATCGCCGAGCGCAACAACGCGACCGACGACGCGCTGGGGGCGCTGCTCGACCGGGTCACCGCCGCCGTGGACACCGAGCGGGGCGACATGGCCAGCACGATCAGCAGCACCCGGACGCTCTCGATCGTCGTCGCCGTGGCCGGGCTCGTGCTGCTGATCGGCCTGGCCATCCCGCTGGCCCGCTCGATCCTGGTGCCGGTGCGGCAGCTCGGCGCCGTCATCGAGGCGCTGGCCCGCGGCGACCTGACCAACCGCAGCGGCATCACCAGCCGCGACGAGCTGGGCCGGATGGCGGCCGGCCTGGACGGCGCCCTGGAGTCGATCCGCGACTCGCTCACCACGATCGGCCACGACGCCGATGCCCTGGCCGGCGCGGCCAGTGAGCTGTCGGCGGTGGCCGCGCAGATCGCCGAGGCGGCCCAGCGCACCGACCGGCAGTCGGCCTCGGCCTCGACCGAGGCGGACGAGATCTCCCGCAACGTGCAGACGGTGGCGGCCGGCGCCGAGGAGATGGGCCTGGCGATCCGGGAGATCTCCCGCAACACCAGCGAATCGGCCCAGATCGCGGCGGTGGCCGTGGCCGAGGCGGCCCGGGCCACCGAGACGGTCCGTCAGCTGGGCGACTCGTCGGCCGAGATCGGCAACGTCATCAAGCTGATCACCTCGATCGCCGAGCAGACCAACCTGCTGGCCCTGAACGCCACCATCGAGGCGGCCCGGGCCGGCGAGGCCGGCAAGGGCTTCGCCGTGGTCGCCAGCGAGGTCAAGGACCTGGCCCAGGAGACGGCCCGGGCGACCGAGGACATCGGCACCCGGGTCGCGGCGATCCAGCAGGACACCGGTGGGGCGGTCGAGGTCATCTCGCGGATCAGCGAGGTCATCGCCCAGATCAACGACTTCCAGACGACGATCGCCTCCGCCGTCGAGCAGCAGACGGCCACCACCGGCGAGATGAGCCGCAGCATCGCCGAGGTGGCGAACGGCTCGGCCCGCATCGCCGGCAACATCTCCGACGTCTCGACGGCCAGCGCCGAGGCCGTACGCGGCGTCGAGCAGACTCGCACCGCGTCCGACGGCGTGGCGCACACCGCCGACGAACTGCGCAGCCTGGTCAGCGCCTTCCGGCTGTGACGCCGCGCACCCGGACTGCACCGGCCCGTAACCAGGGTTGACAACACCGCGACCGCATTCTTCTTTCTCAGACGGGAAGAGCCCGTCGAGCATCAGGCTGGGAGAGACAGTGGGCGCGGAGCGGGAATCAGTCATCGGTGTCGTCGTCGACGCACTGGATCTGTCCACCGATGCCCACGTGCACACGGGCTTCGCGGCCGGCCGGGACGCGGTCGGGGTCGTCGTCTCGGCGGCCGACCGGGCCGGGCTCACCGCTGTCACCTTCGCCGACCAGGTCGGTCCCGATTCCACCTGGCTGTCCGCCTACGCCGACTCGGTGCGCCGGGCCCAGCGGCGTACGGAGATCGACCTGCGCATCGCGGCCGAGATCGAGGTCGTCCGCCCGGACGGCTGGCTCGCCCTGCCGCCGGACCTCGGCCACCTCGAGGCCGTCTCGGTCGCCGTCTCCGGCCTGCCGCTGCCGGGCGGCCCGGCCGGCCCCCGTGAGCTGCGGGAGATGCTGGCCGCCGGCGAGCTCACGGCCGATCAGGTTGCCGAGACGCTGGTGACCGCGACCGTGCGCGGGATCGACCGGGCCTCCCGCTACGCCCCGACCCAGCTCGCCCGCCCGCTCAGCCTGCTCGCCCAGGCCGGCCTGGATGACGCCGTGCTGTCGCCCGACCTGATCGACGCCCTGGCCACCGCGTGCCGCCAGACCGGAACCGTGGTCGAGATCAGCGAGGCCTGGCGGTCGCCGTCGCCCCGCGTCGTCGCGCTGCTGCGTGCGGCGGGGGTGGTCCTGGTTCCCGCGAGTGACGCCCGGTACGCGACCGAGGTCGGCCAGTGGCAGTACCTGCGCCGGGTCTGAGCGAAACAGAAGTCGCCGGGTAGTCGTCTCCGTACTCTCAGTCATGCCGAAGTCAGCACGCGAAGGCATGGGAGAGATGCGATGAGTATGGTTCAGCAGGCCATCGAGGTGAGTGCGCCGTTGCACACGGTGTACGAACAGCTCGCCGCGTTCGAGAACTACCCACAGTTCATGAGCGGCGTGCGGGAGGTCACCACGGTCGGCGACGACCGCACGCACTGGGTCATGGACGTCGAGGGCAAGCGCCGCGAGTTCGACGCCCAGATCACCGAGCGCTCGATGGACGAGCGGGTCTCGTGGGCCACCACCGACGGGCCGCTGCTCGCCGAGACGGTCACCCTGCGGCCCATGGGTGAGATGAAGACGCAGGTGGTCGCCCAGCTCGAGGCCGACGTCGCCTTCCTCATGCCGAACGACCGGCACGGCCAGGCCTCGCTGAACAAGCGCCTGAAAGCCGATCTGACCGCCTTCAAGGGCATGGTCGAAAGCGGTGCCAGTACGAAGAAACTGAGCCGCCCGGTTCCGACCCCGGCCGCGATCGCCGCCCGCGCCCGCAACCGCGCGCACCCCGGCGCCGGCTGGGGCACCAGCGCCGGTGAGCACAGCAACGCCAGCCGGGCCGACCTGCCGTTGCACGGGGTGGGCCGCACTCCGATGGCCGCCGGCGTCGACATCACCAGCGCGCCCGGCATCACCAGCGCCCACGACCTCGACGACGTGCTGGCCCCCGGTCGCCGCATCGCCACGGCCGGCCCGATCAGCGGCGGTCCGGCCGCCGGGGCCAGCGCCCGGATGGGCGGCCGCACCACCGGGCGGGACGCCTGGGGCGACGGCATGATCAACGAAGAGGACCGGGGCAGCGCCCACGACCTGTAGCTCTTACGTCAGCGGCCGGCTCTCGAAGGAGCCGGCCGCTTCCCATGTCAGAAGCATGCGGGCCCCGTGCGGGGTGGCGTGCTCGTAGCGGATCGACCCGCCGTTCGCCTCGACCAGGTGGCGAACGATGAACAGACCCAGGCCGGCGCCGCGCACGAAGCGGCCGAAAAGAGTGGGCAGCAACTCGTCGGAAATGCCCGGCCCGCTGTCTTGCACGGCCAGTTCGACCTGCTCGGCGCGGCGCTCCGCCGTCACCAGGACGGGGGTCTCGCCGTACGCGAGGGCGTTCTTGACCAGGTTTTGCAGCACGATCTGCACGTGCCCGCGGTCGGCCAGCACCGACGTGTCGTCGTCGATCTCGACCCGGACGTCGCCGGGACCTTCCGCGACGGACTCGGCGACCTCTTTCAGCGGCACGGGATTCCGCCGCGCCGTGACCGAGCCGGTGTCCAGCCGGAACAGCAGCTGCAGGTCGTTCATCATCTTGATCAGGCGCTGCGTGTTCTTGTCGATCTTGGTGGCCAGCTCGAGCCGGATGTCGTCGGGCAGGTCGTCCCAGTCCGCGCGCAGCAGCTCGGCCAGGCTCGCGATCGAGCTGATGGGCTGGGCGACGTCGTGGGTCAGCATCGACGTGAGGTCGTTCTTGAAGGTGAGCGCGGTCTCGAGGTTCTTGTGCGCCTCGCGCAGCCGGGCTGCTTCCCGGGCCGATTCCGCGCTCTCGGCGCGCAGCTTGGCTGTCTCGGCCCGTTCCTTCTCTTCTTTCTCGCGCAGCTGTGCCGCTTCGGCTCGGTCCTGTTCGCGCAGCTGTGCTGCTTCGGCCCGGTCCTGTTCGCGCAGCTGTGCTGCTTCGGCCCGTTCCTTTTCGCGTAGCTGCACTGCTGCGGCGAGGGCGGCGCGCAGGTCGCCGGTGATCCGGCGCTGCTTCATCGCGGCCCAGGCGAGGGCGAACCCGGCCGGAACGAGAACGACCGCCGGTACGGCGAAATAGCCGTCCGGCGGATCGTTTTCGAGTGACATGAGCACGGCCGCGACGCCGGCGAGGGCGATCGCGGCGCCGGCGAACCCGGCGATCAGCCGGGGTGGCCTGCCCAGATCACGCGCCGCATCCTGCACGTAATCCCCTCAATAACTGAGGAAGTGAGCATAACGCGACGCAAGCGTGTCAAGCGGTCACTTTCCGGCCCACTCGAAGCCGTCCTCGAGGACGATGCGCTCGCCCACGCGGACGATGTCGTCGCTGTGGCGGTTGGCGTGGTGGCCGCAGAACGCCAGCTCGCCGCCGCTGGTCAGCGTGACCACCAGCTTGGCGGCGGCACTGCAACGGTCGCAGCGCTCGGTCAGCGAAGCAACGGTGGTGATCTCGGGCGACAGCAGGCTGGACATATCGCACTCCTTGCTCAGTGGCGGTGTGTAGCGGTACTCCGTGTTGATCGGCTCCGCACTACTCCGCTTTAGCTGTTCTCTTCGATCTTCCAGGCCCCTGACGCGGCCCCGGAGGCGTTGCAACCCAGGTGCAACCGGGCCACTCCACAACTTCCCCAACTCATTGCGGGCATGCGTATTCCGGCGCGTGAGGTTGCTGACAGCCCGCGCTCGCGAACGGTGATGGGCAAAGGCCGGACCGTGCAACCTGCTGACGCTAGCGTGAGAGCGCGAGCCGGCACGGAAAGTGACATCAGAACCACCGGGAGGATCCATGTCGCAGGCGCCCGCACCCGAGACGCGGCCCACGGTCCTGGTCGTCGACGACGAGGAGGACCTGCGCGACATCATGCGCCGGATGCTCGAGCGCCGCGGCTTCGCCACCCTGATCGCCGGCGACTCCCAGCAGGCCATCACCGCCTGCCGCGAACACCCGGGCGACATCGACATCCTGGTCACCGACCTGGGACTGCCCGGCGTCTCGGGCGGGGAGCTGTCCCGCTCGGCCACCCAGCTGCGGCCCGAGATGAGCGTCGTCTACATCTCGGGGCTGCCCAAAGAGATCGCCGTGGCCGACGGGCTGATCGGCGAGGACGCGTTGCTCGTGAAGAAGCCGTTCAGCAGCGAGGTGCTGGTGCAGACCCTGCGGTCCGTGCTCGGCGAGTAGGACCGCAACCGAGGCGCACCGGACGACCCACCCCCGCGGCACCTGTCACCCAGCAATCTGGGTGACAGACATTAATCGCCCCCCTGGAGCCGGGTCGATCCGCTGCGGAGGATCGGCCCGGCTTCGACTTCTTTCCGGGTCACGCCGGCCACGGCACGGTGATCTCGCCCAGCCGCCACCGCGCCGGGCCGTCGAGCACCGGCCAGCCCTCCTCGCGCATCCGCCGGCAGGTCGCCAGCCAGCGTTGCCGCGGCCCGAACGGGGTCGCCTCGGTCTCCCAGGCACGACCCAGCGCCCGCAGCAACTCGTGCACGGGCTCGCCCGGCACGTTGTGGTGGATCAGCGCCTTGGGCAGCCGCTCGGCGAACGTCGCCGGATGATCCAGATCGGGCAACCGGGCCGACAGCGTGAGCGTGCTCGGGGCGCCCGCCTCGACCACGGCCCACGTGGCTATCCGGCCCAGCTCGTCGCAGGTGCCCTCGACCAGCACGGCGCCGGTCGCGGTCATCGCCGCCCAGGCCGCGGCCACCTCTTCCTCGGCGTACTGCCGCAGCACGTTGAAGGCGCGCACCACGGTGGGCCGCAGGCCGGCGAGCTCAAAACCGCCACGGCGGAACTCCAGCAGTGGGGGCGCCGCATGCGGCTGGGCGGCGGTCACGCGTACGGGATCAATTTCGAGACCCACCACGGCGACGTCGGCCCGAACGGCTGCCGCCAGCCGGGCTCGCAGTTCGACCGCCGTGACCGGAGTGGCGCCGTACCCGAGGTCGATCACCAGGGGCTCGGCGGCCGCCCGCAGAAGATCGCCGCAGCGGTAGGCCACGTAATTGTCGACACGGCGCAGTCGGTTGGGATTGGTCGTCCCCCGGGTGATGGCGCCGACCGGCCGCACGACTACTTCTCCCGGTGGACCTTGTGCTGGGCGGCCTGGGCGATCGGGCGCACCACGATGCGGTCGAGGTTGACGTGGTGAGGCCGGGTGGCGGCGAACGCGATGATGTCGGCGATGTCGTCGGCCACCAGCGGCTCCTTCACCCCGTCGTAGATCGCGTCGGCCCTGGCCTGATCGCCGCCGAAGCGCTTGAGCGAGAACTCGTCGGTGCGCACCATTCCGGGGTCGACCTCGACAACGCGTACGGGCTGGCCCGACAGCTCCAGCCGCAGCGTGCCGACCAGGGCGTTCTGCGCGTGCTTGGCCGCCGTGTAACCGCCGCCGCCCTCGTACACCGTGAAGGCCGCGGTCGAGCCGACCGTCACGATCGTCCCGTTGCCGCTCGTGACCAGGGCCGGCAGCAGCGCCTGGGTGACCCGCAGGGTGCCGAGCACGTTGACGTCGTACATGGCCTGCCAATCCGCGGCCGAGCCGGACGCGACCGGATCGAGGCCGAACGCCCCGCCCGCGTTGTTGACCAGGAGCGTCACCGGCCCGCCGAGCGCCTCGACCGCCGCCGCGAGCGACGCGACCGACTCGTCGGACGTGACGTCACACTCCACCGCGGTCGCGGCCGGGCCGATCTCAGCGATCAGCTCGGCCAGCCGGTCGGCCCGCCGGGCCGCCGCCACGACGTGGAATCCCTCGGTGGCGAGCCGGCGTGCGGTGGCCGCCCCGATTCCGCTCGACGCGCCAGTGACCACTGCGATGTTCTGCATGCCCCCATCCTTCCCGATGACATGAGTCACCCCAGGGTGACGAGATTGTGGTTCGAACCACCTGGCCGGGGAAGATAAGTGACTGAGCAACAATCCCCGTGTCATAGGCCCAGGAGGAACAATCGTGGCAGAATGGCCGACCCCCCGGCGCATCGCCACCCTCTCGGTTCACACGTCCCCGCTCGAACAGCCGGGCACCGGCGACGCCGGTGGCATGAACGTGTACATCGTCGAGGTCAGCAAGCGGCTCGCCCGCCTCGGCGTCGAGGTCGAGATCTTCACCCGCGCCACCCGCGGCGACCTGCCCCCGGTCGTCGAGATGGCGCCCGGCGTCACCGTCCGGCACGTCACCTCGGGGCCGTTCGAGGGCCTGTCCAAGGAAGAGCTGCCGGCCCAGCTGTGCGCGTTCACCAACGGCGTGCTGCGGGCCGAGGCGGCGCACCCGCCGGGCCGCTACGACCTGATCCACTCGCACTACTGGCTCTCCGGTCAAGTCGGCTGGCTGGCTCGCGAGCGGTGGGGCGTCCCGCACGTGCACACCGCGCACACCCTGGCCAAGGTCAAGAACCGGCTGATCGCGGCGGGCGACCGGCCCGAGCCCAAGGCCCGGGTGATCGGCGAGGAGCAGGTGATCGCCGAGTCCGACCGGCTGGTCACCAACACCCGGTTCGAGGCGCAGGATCTGGTCGGCTACTACGACGCCGATCCGGCCCGGGTCACCGTGGTCCAGCCCGGTGTCGACCTCGACCGGTTCCGTCCCGGGCGTTCCGATCGGCGGCGGTTCGGGCTGCCCGAGCACGGCCGGGTCGTCGCCTTCGTGGGCCGCATCCAGCCGCTCAAGGCGCCCGACGTGCTGATCTCGGCGCTGGCCGCGATGAGCACGTCCGACACCACGCTGGTCATCTGCGGCGGGCCGAGCGGCAGCGGGCTCGAACGGCCGTCCGCGCTCATCGAGCTGGCCGAATCCCTCGGCGTCAGCGACTCCGTGGTCTTTCTGCCGCCCCAGGACTCCGACGGGCTGGCCGCGCTCTACCGCAGCGCCGACCTGGTGGCCGTGCCGTCCTACAACGAGTCGTTCGGTCTGGTGGCGCTTGAGGCACAGGCCTGCGGCACGCCGGTCGTGGCGGCCGCGGTGGGCGGGCTCGTGACCGCCGTACGCGATGGGTTGAGCGGTGTTCTGGTCGACGGGCACGATCCGCGCGAATGGGCCCGGGTCCTCGACAGCCTGCTCGCTGCGCCTTCGCTGCGGCGGAAGTTGTCGGACGGGGCGGTGTCGCACGCGGCCGGCTTCTCGTGGGACCGCACAGCCGAAAATCTGGTTCAGGTCTACCGTGAGGCGGTGACCGAGCACCGCGCGTTGATCGCGAAGCGCCTGGAGGCGTACGCATGGTGACCGACCTGATCGAGAAGGCGCTCACCGACCGTGAACTCGAGTGGGAAGTCACCGGCCCCGGCTCGTACGTGGTGACCCTGCCCGGCACGCACAAGCTCAAGACGGCGTGCAACCTGATCGTCGGCGAGCACGCGCTGCGCATCGAGGCGTTCGTGATGCGCCGCCCCGACGAGCGGCACGAAGAGCTGTGGGCCTGGCTGCTGCGGCGCAACGCCCGCATGTACGGGGTGTCGTTCTCGATCGATGCGGCCGGCGACGTCTATCTGACCGGGCGGGTGTCGCTCACCGGGCTGGACGAGGACGAGCTCGACCGGTTGCTGGGCGCGGTTCTCACGTACGCCGACGAGTCGTTCGACACCATGCTCGAGATCGGCTTCGGCTCGTCGATCAAGCGCGAGTGGGAGTGGCGCGTCAAGCGCGGCGAGTCGGTGGCCAATCTGCAGGCGTTCAAACATCTCGCGCCGCCGGAGGAATCGTCCTCTTAGGCCGTGTCGGCGATCCGGAACCGGGTAGTAAATCGGTGCAGAGGAAATTGCCGATGAATGAGAGGTGAATAGGCGTGGCCGCGACGAAGACTGCTGCTGCCAAGAAGCGGGCGAGCCGGAACGACACTCCGAACACCCCGGACGTGAGCGAGAGCAAGATCGCCCGGATGAAGGTGGACGAGCTGCGCCGGAAACTCGAGAATCGCGGCGTCAAGGGCACGGACGGGCTGAAGAAGCCGGAACTGGTCAAGAAAATGATCAAGGCCGAGCTCAAGGAGGCTCGCGGCGGCGGGAAGAAGAACCCGACCAGCCGCAACGACACCCCGGACACCCCCGAGGTGAGCGAGAGCAAGATCGCCCGGATGAAGGCGGCCGACCTGCGTACCCGGCTGAACAAGCTCGGGGTCAAGGGCACCGACGACATGAAGAAGGCCGAGCTGGTCGAGCGGTACGTGAAGGCCGAGCTCAAGGCCGCCCGCTCGTCTTCGTCCTCGTCCTCCAAGCGCGGCGCTGCCTCCGGCTCGAAGGGCGGTTCGGCTTCGAAGGCCGGCTCGACCGCTAAGGGCAGCTCGGCTTCGAAGGCCGGCTCGACCGCTAAGGGCAGCTCGGCTGCGAAGGGCGGCTCGACCGCAAAGAGCAGCTCGGCTGCGAAGGGCGGCTCGACCGCGAAGAAGAGCGCGGCCTCGTCGGACGGCGGCAAGCGGACCGGCAAGAAGGCGTCGAAGTCGCTCGACTACTCGCAAGAAATCAAGTCGACCACCGACAAGCCCGAGCGCAACGGCCGCAGCCTGGTCACCACCGACCACGAGGTGATCCGCCAGTGGGCCAAATCGCGCCGCGCCGTTCCGTCGACGGTGGCCGGCACCCAGCACGACGGGCACCTGGGCGTGCTGCGCTTCGACTTCCCCGGATACTCCGGCGACCGGCTCGTCGAGGTGAGCTGGGCCGAGTGGTTCGAGGCCTTCGACAAGCGCCGGCTCAACTTCATCTACCAGGAGCGGCGTTCGGGTGGCGAGCGGAGCAACTTCTTCCAGCTCGAGAACCCCGACGAATGACCACAGTCCGGACTGTCGCTTTTGTCCGGCCCAATTGTGGGACAGGTCATCCGCCGATCGGCTAATAGTGGGTAACTGTGATGGTGCAGACAGATGGCGGACAGCCAGTTGGCTTGTCTGCCTTGACTGCCCCAACTAGCGTAATCAATGGACGTCGGACCGTTAGTTCGGGGAACTGGTTGATCGGCAACGATCGCCGCGGCCGGCGTTTGGGGACGGGTGGCATATGCCGTTGGGGGACGGCGCGACCCGAGACCGGCGGTTAGTGCGGGCGACGCCTATGGGGATGGGCGTCGTCCGCCGCCGCCGGTGCCAACGGACGGTCTTCGGGCCGTCCTTTTTTCATGCCCGGAATCAGGCCACGTTTGCGGTGGCGGATGTCTCGGAGCGGATCGCTGCCACCCGTCGTTCCCGTGGTGGGCCGGCCATCAGGTGCAGGGCGGCCGCGGCGGCGCCGAGAGCGCCGATGACCAGCCAGTGCGCGTTGCCGAGGTATTGCAGGCCGGCGCCGCCCAGCGAGGGGGCCAGGAAAGACGCGGCGGGGAAGGTCAGGAAGAACACCGCCTGGTAGCGGCCGCGCAGGGCCAAGGGGGCGAGCTCTGAGTTGATCTCGGCGTTCGGGGGTGCGGCCAGCATGCTGCCGAGCGTCCAGATCACGGCCGCGGTCAGATAGAGAGCCAGATGGTCGGCGATGGCCAGCGCGGCGAAGCCGGCGCCATTCAGCAGCAGGGCCAGCGCCAGCACTCGGGCTTTGCGGCGGCCGTCGATCAGGCGGGGGATGAACAGTTGGCCGACGACGATCAGGGCGCCGCCCAGGGCCACCACTGCGCCGTAGGCCGACGGGCTCAGGCCGTCCGCGTGCATGGCCAGCGGCACGATCGTGCTCGCCTGGGTGTAGATGAGCGCCTGGATCAGCGTGAGGCCCACGAAGACCAGGAAGATCCGGTCGGTGAGCACGGTTCCCAGCCCGCCGGGTGAGGTCGCCGGCTTGCGTGTCCCGGCCGGCGTGCCGTCTGATGCCGAGGAAAAGCTGGCCGGTGGGTCCGTCGATGCCGTGGAGAAGGCGGACGGGGTCGGCGAGAACATGGCGGGGCGGAGCGTTTCCGGGACCTTCCACGCGATCAAGACGCCGGTGGCCAGGGTGCAGGCGGCGTCGATCAGGAACAGGCCCTGGTAGCTCCACTGAGCCAGCAGTCCGGCCAGCAGCGAGGCGCCCGCCAGGCCGAGATTGAGCGCCCAGAACTGCAGGTTGAAGGCGCGCGACCGCTTCTCGGCGGGAGTCACGTCGATGATCGCGGCGACGAACGCGGGCGCGGCCATCGACTGGGCGATACCCAGCAAAGCGCACAGAGCCGCGATCGCGGGAAGCGGCGTGGTGAAGGCGAGCAGGGCCAGGGCGGCCACCGTGGCGAAGTGGGAGACGAGCAGCGTACGGCGCCGGCCCCAGCGGTCGGTGAGAACGCCGCCGGCCAGGGTGCCGAGCAGACCCCCGATGCCGTACGTGCCGACGATCAACCCGGCCTGGGCGGTGCCCGCGCCGCGCTGCGAGGTCAGGTACAGCGAGAGGAAAAGCACCGCGAAGCCGCCGACCTTGTTGATCAGCAGGCCCGTCCAGAGATACCAGTACGTGGCGGACAGCCCGCCGGCCGTGTCGCGAAGCCATGCCCGCACGGGCCGCACTCCCTGTAGTAAACCGTCTTTACAGATCGACCCTAGCGCGGCATCGGTTCGGCGGTCGCGGGCACGTCAGGCAGGGGCTCGGGTGCGACCGGCGCGGTGACCCCGAGGGAAGCGATCCGCCGGCGACGGCTCGGTCCGGCGAGGATGTGCCCGAGGGCGACCAGCGCGCACACCAGGAAGCAGCCGATCCACAGGGCCGTGTTACCGAGGTGCTGCTGTGTGAAGCCGCCCGCGATCGGAGCCAGGGCGGTGCCGGCCGACCACGAGAGCGAGTTCAGCCCCTGGTAGCGCCCGCGCAGGCTGGCGGGGGAGAGCGCCGCCACCGTGGTCGCGTTGCTGGGCGACTGGATCATCTCGCCCAGCGTCCAGATGATCACGCTGAGCGCGAAGAACCAGGACGCGTGGGCCAGCGCGTTGAGCCCGAAGCCGACCCCGATGATCAGCGAGCCCAGCGCCAGCACCCGGGCGGGATCGCGTCCCTCGATCAGCTTGGGGACGAACAACTGCCCGACCACGATGAGCACGCCGTTGACCGCGATGACCCAGCCGTACGTCGCCGCCGACAACCCCTCGGACGTCATGGCGATCGGCAGCGTCGACAGGTGCTGCATCATGACGACGATGCCGCCCACCGAGACCAGCAGGTACGTGATGAAGACGCGGTCGCGGAGCACGGTGATCATGCCGCCCGCCTCACCACGGGGCACCCGGACCGCCGTACGGGACGGATGGGTCTCTCGGATGAAGATCAGGCAGATGAGAGCGGTGACCAGGGTGGTGCCCGCGTCGACCACGAACAGCAGCAGGTAGTCGACCTTGGCGGCCAGGCCGGCGCCCACCGCGGCCAGCGCGAAGCCGAGGTTGATGGCCCAGTAGTTCAGCGAGAACGCCCGCACCCGGTCCCGGTCGGGCACGACGTCGACCATCATGGCCGAGAACGCCGGTCGCACCGCCTCGCTGAAGAAGCCGAGCAGGAAGGTGACGGCCAGGATCTCGCCGTAGTGGTGGGCGAAGCCGAGCCCGAGCATCAGCGCCGCCGCGCCGAACTGCGCGGTCAGCATCGTGGGCTTGCGGCCCCAGCGGTCGGCCAGCACGCCGCCGACCGTGGTGCCGAGCGCGCCGCCGACCCCGTACAGGCCGATGACCAGGCCGGCCTGGCTCTGCGAGAAGTGCCGCTCGCCGGTCAGGTAGATGGCCAGGAAGATCACCACGAACGAGCCCAGCCGGTTGATCAGCGTGCCCGTCCAGAGCAGCCAGAACTGCCTTGGCAAACCGCCGACGGCCTGGTCGAACCAACTCCGCACGCTGTCCCCCGTAATGACTGATCAAGCTTTGTTCCCTTACAACCTAAGAGGTCGGGCAACTCGTTTTCAACGGGGTCGGCGCTCGCTGTTCAGGTGGCTGCGGCAGGATGGTGTTCATGACAGGGACTTTGGTGCTGCTGCGACACGGCAACAGCGAGTGGAACGCCAAGAACCTCTTCACCGGCTGGGTCGACGTCGACCTCGACGCCAAGGGGGAGGCCGAGGCCCGCCGCGGTGGCGAGCTGCTGAAGGAAAGCGGCGTACTGCCGGACGTGGTGCACACCAGCGTCCTGCGCCGCGCCATCCGGACGAGCGAGATCGCGCTGCACATCACCGACCGCCACTGGATCCCGGTGAAGCGGTCGTGGCGGCTCAACGAGCGTCACTACGGCGCCCTGCAGGGCAAGGACAAGAAGCAGACCCTCGAGCAGTACGGCGAGGAGCAGTTCATGCTCTGGCGGCGCTCGTACGACGTGCCCCCGCCCCCGATCGAGGCCGGCTCCGAGTTTGCGCAGTTCGACGACCCGCGATACGCGCTGCTGCCGTCCGAGGCCAAGCCGAAGGCCGAGTGCCTGAAGGACGTGCTGGTGCGGGCCCTGCCCTACTGGTACGACGAGATCGTGCCGGATCTGCGGGCCGGCAAGACCGTGCTGGTCGCCGCGCACGGCAACTCGCTGCGCGCCTTCGTGAAGCACCTCGACAGCATCTCGGACGAGGCGATCTCGAAGCTGAACATTCCGACCGGCATCCCGCTGCGCTACGACCTCGACGACGACCTGCGCCCGCTCAAGCCGGGCGGCGAGTACCTCGACCCCGAGGCCGCGAAGGAAGCGGCGGCCGCGGTCGCCAACCAGGGCCGCTGAGCCTTTCCGGCGCTGAACAGCAAGAGGCCGGGACGCCCCCGTGGCGTCCCGGCCTCCGCGCGACCAGGCGAGCGTCAGCTCAGCTCTGGTCGCCCACCGGCTCTCCGGTGATCAGGTACACGAGCTGCTCGCCCACGTTGACGGCGTGGTCGGCGTACCGCTCGTAGAAGCGGCCCAGCAGCGCGCCGTCGATCGCGGTCTCCGCGCCGTACGGCCAGTCGTCGTCCAGCATGATTTTAAAGAGCTGACGCTCCAGCTCGTCGATCTCGTCGTCCTCGTGCTCGAGCTTGGCCGCCAGCTCGGCGTTCGGCTTGGCCAGCAGGTTGGCGATGCTCTCGGCCATCTGGTCGGCCACCTCGGCCATGCCCTTGAAGACCGGGCGCAGCTCGGCCGGCACGGCCGGCGACGGGTGCCGCCGCTGGGCCGTCTTGGCCACGTGCTCGGCCAGGTCGCCCATGCGCTCGAGGTCGGCCGAGATGTGCAGAGCCGTGATGACCATGCGCAGGTCGGAGGCGACCGGCGCCTGGCGGGCGATGGTGTCGGCCACCTTGGCCTCGACCTGGCTGTAGATCTCGTCGACCTCGTGGTCGCGCTCGATGACCGCCTGGGCGGCCTTCAGGTCGGCGGTGAGCAGGGCGATCGTCGACTTGCGCATCGCCTCGCGCACGGCCTCCGCCATTGTCACCAGCAGGCGGCTGACCTCGTTGAGGTCCGACTGGAACTCCTCGCGCATGTCCTCGTCCCGGGGTTTCGGTGGGGCCGTCCCGTTGCGCAGGGCACGACCGTGGTTGGCCTTCAAACTATGCGGGCCCGGCGGCGGTCGCGTGAACGGCGATGAACGACGCCGGGCGCAGTGGTGAACATTATTCGACGCGTGCCCGATATGTCCGGCTGATACTAGTAGCCAGGTAAACAATGACCCTACGATCGCAGCGTGGACCTGGCCTACGGCATCCCCTTGATCATTGTCGCGCTTGTCGCCGGCGTGGTCGCGGGAGGGCTGTTGATGCGGGTTCGCATGTCTCCGGGTAGGGCAACCGGCGACCGGCTGCACAAGGGGGGAAGCGCCATCGACACGGAGGAGCCGGAGTCCGGCAAGCACGGCATGAAGGGGCTGGGTCGCAAGAGCCTCGATTCGCTGCGTGTCGGCGTGGTGGTCCTCGACGCCGATGACCACCCGGTGCTGGTCAACCCGGCCGCCCGCGCGATGGGCCTGCTGCGGTCCGGCGGCGCGCCCGGCACGATCGCCGCCCACCCCATACTTCGTACGCTGGCCGGGCAGGTCCGCCGCACCGGTGTCCGCCGCGAGGTCGAGCTCGACTTGCCCCGCGGCCGGGCCGGCGCCGCCGCCGCGCCGCTCGGCCTGCACCTGCGCGCCGTCGCGCTCAACTCCTCGCACGTCGCGATCGAGGCGGCCGACGTCACCGAATCGCACCGGCTGGCCCGCGTCCGGCGCGACTTCGTGGCCAACGTCAGCCACGAGCTCAAGACTCCCATCGGCGCCCTCCAGCTGCTGGCCGAGGCGCTGCTCGACGCGACCGAGCTGCCGGCCGCCGACCCCGACGAGGAACAGTCGGAAGACCTGCTCGCCGCCCGCCGGTTCGCCGAGCGCATCCACCACGAGTCGGCCCGCATGGGCCGGCTGGTCAGCGAACTGCTCGAACTGACCCGGCTGCAGGGCGCCGAGCCGCTGCCCACGCCCGAGCCGGTCTCGGTCGACTGGGTGATCGCCGAGGTCATCGACCGCACGCGCACCACCGCCTCGGCCAAGAGCATCGAAGTCGTCTACAGCGGCCCCAAGGGCGCCACCGTCTACGGCAGCGACAGTCAGGTCGCTACCGCGGTGACCAACCTGGTCGAGAACGCGATCGCCTACTCGGGCGACGACACCAAGGTCGAGCTAACTCTGCGCCACGGCGACGACTGGGTCGAGATCGACGTGGCCGACCAGGGCATCGGCATCGCGCCGCACGACGTTGACCGTATTTTCGAGCGCTTCTACCGCGCCGACCAGGCCCGTTCCCGGTCCACCGGCGGCACCGGCCTGGGCCTGGCGATCGTCAAGCACATCGCGACCAACCACGGGGGCCGGGTCGACGTGACCAGCACCCTGGGCGACGGTTCGACGTTCACCCTGCGCCTACCGGCGCGACCCCCCGAAGCCCCCTTGCCGTTACCGACGGCAATTGAGATCGAGTCCGGTACGGCCGGAAGATGATGGCCGGCAGCCGGAAGATGGAAGGAACCACATTGGCCCGCGTGCTCGTGGTCGAAGATGAGGAGTCGTTCTCCGACGCCCTGTCGTACATGCTGCGCAAGGAGGGCTTCGAGGTGTCGGTCGCCCCGACCGGGACCTCGGCGCTGACGCAGTTCGACCGGACCGGTGCCGACATCGTGCTGCTCGACCTCATGCTTCCCGAGATGTCCGGCACCGAGGTCTGCCGCCAGCTGCGGCAGCGCTCCGCCGTTCCGATCATCATGGTCACCGCGCGTGACAGCGAGATCGACAAGGTTGTCGGGCTCGAGATCGGCGCCGACGACTACGTGACCAAGCCGTACTCCCCGCGGGAACTGGTCGCCCGCATCCGCGCCGTGCTGCGCCGCCAGGGCACCGAGGCGGCCGAGGTCACGACCCCGACGCTGGCCGCCGGCCCGGTCCGCATGGACGTCGAGCGGCACGTCGTCACGGTCGACGGCGCCGGCGTGCAGCTTCCGCTCAAAGAGTTCGAGCTGCTCGAACTGCTGCTGCGCAACGCGGGGCGGGTGCTCACCCGCGGCCAGCTGATCGACCGGGTCTGGGGCGCCGACTACGTGGGCGACACCAAGACCCTGGACGTGCACGTCAAGCGGCTGCGGTCCAAGGTGGAGCCCGAGCCGTCGGCGCCGCGCTACATCGTCACGGTCCGCGGCCTGGGCTACAAGTTCGAGCCCTAAGCTCAGCCTTCAGGAATTCGGGGGTGCGGCGGGCTCACGTCCGCCGCGCTTCTTCGGCGCCGCGGTCTTGGCGGCGGCCACCGTGGCCGGGTGCACGGCAACCAGGCCCGACTTGATCCGGGCGTCGCACAGTTCGGCCAGTCGCTCGTAGGCGCCCTTGCCGATCAGGGCGGTCAGTTCCGGCGCGTACGAGATGTACATCGGATCGCTGCCGACGTGGGCGTCCGGCGATGACGTGCACCACCAGTCCAGGTCGTGCCCGCCGGGACCCCAGCCGCGCCGGTCGAACTCGGTCAGCGTCGACTGCAGCAGCTTCGTGCCGTCCGGCCGCTTGATCCAGTCCTGCTCGCGGCGGACCGGCAACTGCCAGCACACGTCCGGCTTGTATTCAAGCGGGTGGACGCCGTCGCGCAACGCCTGGGCGTGCAGGGCGCAGCCACCGCCGCCGGCGAAGTTCGCGTCGTTGAGGAAGACGCACGGACCGTCCTCGGACTGGATGGCCGTACGCCGGGCCGGCTTCGCGCCGTCGATGGTGTCCATCTCGGTGTAGTTCTTGAAGCCCTTGCGGTAGTGCTGCCACGTCTCGGGCGTCAGCTTGGCCGCGGCCGCCTTGACCCGGTTCTCGTCGTCGGCGTCGGTGAAGAACGCCCCGTGCGAGCAGCAGCCGTCCTGCGCGCGGCCGGCCACGATGCCGTGGCAGGCCGAGCCGAAGACGCAGGTCCACCGGGACAGCAGCCAGGTCAGGTCGGCTCGCACGAGGTGCTTCTCGTCGTCGGGGTCGAGGAATTCGATCCACTCACGAGGAAAGTCGAGGTCGACCTCGGCCGCGCGGGCGGCTGCCGCGGGGTCCAGGGTGATGCGGATCGGTTCACGGCGGCTCACCTGCGACAGCGTACGCGCGCGGACCGGTTGTCCCCGAGCCGACGCCCGGTATGGCCGCATATACCCGGTCGAGGAGAAGGCGTACGCGACAAACGGGTCTACCCTTGACCTCGTGAGTTCCCGCGTCCCCGTGCTTCTGTCCAGCTCGTCGGTCTTCCCCGAGCCGACGGCCGCCGCGTTCGAACTGGCCGCCACGACCGGTTACGACGGCCTCGAGGTCATGGTGTGGACCGACCGCGTCAGCCAGGATGCCGGTGCGCTGCAGGGTCTGTCCGACCATTACAACCTGCCGGTGCTGTCGGTGCACGCCCCCTGCCTGCTGGTCACGCAGCGGGTGTGGAGCCCCGACCCGTGGGAGAGGCTGACCCGGGCCGCCCAGCTGGCCGAGACGCTTGGCGCCCCCACCGTCGTGGTGCACCCGCCGTTCAGCTGGCAGCGCGACTACGCCAAGAACTTCGCGTCCGGCCTGGCCAAGATCCAGGCACGCTTCCCCGACCTCGACTTCGCGATCGAGAACATGTTCCCGGTCAAGATGGCCGGCCGCTGGTTCGTGCCCTACACCCCGGGCTGGGACCCGACCGAGACCGGCTTCGACGCCTACACGCTCGACCTGTCGCACTGCGCGGCGTCGCGCATCAACGCGCTCGGCATGGCCGACAAGATGGGCGCCGGCCTCAAGCACGTGCACCTGGGCGACGGCACCGGCGAGGGCCGCGACGAGCACCTGGTGCCCGGCCGTGGCAATCAGCCCTGCGCCGAGCTGTTGCGGTCGCTCTCGGCCCGCGGCTTCAAGGGCTCGGTGGCGCTCGAGGTCTCGACCCGCAAGGCGGCCAGCCGCGCGGTCCGCGAGGCCGACCTGCGCGAGTCGCTGGAGTTCGCCCGCAAGCACCTCGCGCCGGCCGAGTCGGCTACTCCCGCTATTACGCGGGCGTAAGGCTCTGGGCCCTCTTGCGGGCTCGATGCGCGGCCACGTGTGAGCGGGTGGCGCAGCGCTCCGAGCAGAAGCGGCGGCAGTTGTTGGACGACGTGTCGAGATAGACGTTGCCGCAGCGCTCGTCGGCGCAGATGCCGAAGCGGGCGCTGCCGTACTCGCACAGCCACACCGACAGGCCCCAGGCCGCGCCGGCCAGGTATTCCGCGCTGACCGACGAGCCGCGGCTGGTGACGTGCATGTGCCAGTCGGCGGCGTCGTGGCCGGAGATGCGCGGCTGCACCGGGAACACCTCGAGCAAGGCGTTCAGCTCTTTGACGGCCTCGGCGTCGCGACCGGACGTGCCGTACTCGAAGACGTCGCGCAGGCGGCGCTGAGCGCGGCGGAACACGGCCACGTCTTTGTCGACGACCTCGTCGCGCATCCAGCCCTGCTCGTCGGCGAACAGGGCCCGCAGCCCGGCCAGATCGCCCAAGTCCGCGTTGACGAGGTCGACCGCGGTACGGGCGTACGCATCGAAGTTCACCCGACAAAGGTAGCCGCAGGACAGCGCGGGGAACATAAGCGTTGCGGCTGACTACGCCGGTGACACTCCCGCGATACCGGGTGTTCCGGACGATACGCTCGGGTCATGCTCCGTCACCTGCTCCTGGCCGCCGCCGGTTCGGACCGTCTCGGGCGGCTCGCCGCCGCCGCGCCCTTCGGCAAGAACGCCGCCCGCCGGTTCGTCGCCGGCGCCGACATCGACGCGGCGCTGCAAGCCGGCCGGGTTCTGGCCGACGACGGTCTGGCCGTCACCTTCGAGCACTTGTCGGCCGAGACCCGCAGCGCGGAGCAGGCGGTGGCGGTCCGCGACGAGTACCGCTCCCTGCTGGGCCGGCTCAAGGGCGCCGGGCTGGTGCCCGCGGCTGAGGTGAGTGTCAAGCTGTCGGCTCTGGGCCAGCGACTCGACGAGAAACTGGCCTACGAGCACGCGCAGGCGGTCTGTGCGGCCGCGTCCGAGGCCGGCACCACGGTGACCCTGGACGCGGAGGACCACACCCTCACCGACTCCACGCTCGAGATCCTGACCGAGCTGCGGAAGGACCACCCGGGCACGGGCGCCGTACTGCAGGCCCACCTGCGCCGCACCGAGGGCGACTGCCGCGAGCTCGCCACGGCCGGCTCACGGGTGCGGCTCTGCAAGGGCGCGTACGCGGAACCGGAGTCGGTGGCCTTCCAGTCGGCGCTCGACATCGACAAGTCGTTCGTGCGCTGCCTCAACATCCTCATGTCGGGCGACGGCTACCCGATGGTGGCCACCCACGACCCCCGGCTGATCGCCATCGCGGAGGACCGGGCGCGCTGGTTCGACCGTACGGCCGACGAGTACGAGTTCCAGATGCTGCACGGCGTGCGGACCGAGGAGCAGGCCCGGCTGGCGGCCGGCGGCAACGTCGTGCGCGTTTATCTGCCGTACGGCGAGCAGTGGTACGGCTATCTGGTGCGCCGCCTGGCCGAGCGGCCGGGCAATGTGACCGCCGTCGGACGTGGTCTGGTCGGGCGGTAGCCGCCTCACGGGCAACAATTCGGTCTATAACCCACCAGATCCGGCGTGTCGGCCTTGACTTTTCCGGCCATTTTCACGGAACGCATCGCCTTGGTCACAGAGGTATCGATACCGTTCTGATGACACGTACGTTCTCCGCCGCGTCGCTGACCATTCCCGGTCACCGCGGCCTGTGCCCGGAGAAAGGATCGGTGCGACGACATGACAGGTCCAGCCCAGACCGAGGAGCGGCTCTCGGAGGTGCGGTTCCTGACCGTGGCCGAGGTGGCCGCCCTGATGCGGGTTTCCAAGATGACGGTCTATCGGCTGGTCCACGGGGGCGACCTCACAGCCGTACGGGTCGGGCGGTCCTTCCGGGTGCCTGAGCACGCCGTCCACGAGTACCTGCGCGGCGCCTTCTCCCAGACGGCCTAGGGCCCGCACCGGGGTCGTTTTGGCTCGACCCCGCAGGGGCCGGTACGCTGGTGCGGTTGGCTCCCGGCTGTGGTAGCGCCGGGGGCTGTCGATTCAGATCGGAATCGGGCCGCCGCACCCGGCGTGCCCGCTCCGAGCCACCAGGTTTCGAGAGGCTTTTCGTATGGGCTCCGTGGTCAAGAAGCGCCGCAAGCGTATGGCGAAGAAGAAGCACCGCAAGCTGCTGCGCAAGACCCGCGTCCAGCGTCGCAAACTCGGCAAGTAACCTGCGGTTGGGTCTCCACCCAACCGGGCAGGTTCTTGCCGTGAGCACCCGCACGCATCGGAAGGTGCGCCCGACGTGACCTCTCCGCCCCGCGTCGTCGTGGTCACCGGAGTCAGCCGATATCTCGGCGCCCGCGTGGCCGCTCGTCTCGCCGCTGATTCCCGGGTCGACCGTGTCGTCGGCCTGGATCCGCACGAACCGCCCACAGCTCTGCGTGAGCTGCTGGCCGATGTCGAGCTGATCCGGGCCGACGCCCGCGCGGCGTCGGGCGCCCTGGCCGACCTGGGCGCCGAGGCCGTCGTGCATCTCGCGGTGACCAGCGCGCCCGACCAGCACGGCCGGGCGGCGATGAAAGAGCAGAACGTCATCGGCACGATGCAGCTGCTCGCGGCCGCCCAGGCCGCACCCCGGTTGCGCAAGCTCGTGGTGCGTTCCTCGACGGCCGCCTACGGTGCTTCCTTCCGCGACCCCGGCGTCTTCACCGAGGACACCGAGCCGCGGGCCGTGCCGCGTGGCTCGTTCGCCCGCGACATCCTCGACATCGAGGGCTACGTGCGTGGCTTCCGCCGCCGCCGGCCCGAGGTGTCGGCCACCGTGCTGCGGTTCGCGCCGTTCATCAGCTCCACCGCCGACACGACCCTGACGCGCTACTTCGCGCAGCCGGTCGTGCCGACCGTGCTCGGGCGCGACGCCCGGCTGCAGTTCGTCCACGTCGACGACGCCCTCGAGATCCTGCACCGCTCGGTCATCGAGGAGCATCCGGGCACTTTCAACGTGGCCGGCGCCGGCATTCTCGCGCTGTCCCAGGCCATCCGCCGGGCCGGTCGCATCTCGGTGCCGCTGCCCGAGGGCACGCTGTCGACCCTGGCCGGCGTGGCCCGCAACGTGGGCATCGGCCAGATCGGCTTCGACCAGATCGACCTGTTCGTGCACGGCCGCGTGGTCGACACGAGCCGGCTGGTGGCCGAGTTCGGCTTCACGCCGCGCACCACGGCCGAGTCCTTCGACGACTTCATCCGGGGCCACGCCAACGGCTCCTCGATCACCGCCGACCGGCTGGCCGCGGCCGAGCAGGCGATCCTCGACGGCGTCCGCCGGGTACGGGCCGGCGCGGCAGCCGGAGGTGACCGGCGTTGAGCCAGGACGAATTCCGGGGCATGCTGCCTGGGCAGGCCGAATTCACCCTGCCCCGGCCGGCCGAGCCGGCCCGGGTCAACGGCCGACGCCCGATCCCGGAGGTGCCGTCGATGAACGGGGGACCCCACTCCGCCCCGGAGGAGCGACCGGACCCCATCGACGTGTGGGATCAGCGTGTCGCCCGCGGCCTCGCCTTCCTGCGCCGCCGTTTCACCGGCAACTACGAGGTCGACGAGTTCGGCTTCGACCCGGAACTCAACGACGCCGTGTTCCAGCCGCTGCTGCGGGTGCTCTACCACGACTGGTTCCGCACTGAGGTGTACGGCATCGAGAACGTGCCCGCCAAGGGCGGCGCGCTCGTGGTGGCCAACCACTCGGGCACGCTGGCGCTCGACGCGCTCATGCTGGGCGTGGCCATCCGCGACCAGCACCCGGAAGAGCGGCACCTGCGCCTGCTCGGCGCCGACCTGGTCTTCCGCATGCCGGTGGTGAGCGAGCTGGCCCGCAAGTCGGGCGCGACGGTGGCCTGCAACCCGGACGCCGAGCGGCTGATGAGCACGGGCGAGCTGGTCGGCGTCTTCCCCGAGGGGTTCAAGGGCATCGGCAAGCGCTTCGCCGACCGCTACAAGCTGCAGCGCTTCGGACGCGGCGGCTTCGTCTCGGCCGCGCTGCGCACCGGCACCCCGATCGTCCCGGTGGCGATCGTCGGGGCCGAAGAGATCTATCCGATCCTCACCGACGTCAAGCCGCTGGCCCGCCTGCTCGGTGTGCCGTACTTCCCGGTCACCCCGACGTTCCCGTGGCTGGGCCCGCTGGGCCTGGTGCCGCTGCCCAGCAAGTGGCTGATCCAGTTCTGCCCGCCGATCCCCACCGAGCACCTGACCGAGCTGGCCGACGATCCGATGGTCGTCTACAACCTGGCCGACCAGGTCCGCGAGACCATCCAGGCCACGTTGCTCGAGTTGCTGGAGAAAAGGCCCGACCCCTTCGGGCTGTGAGTCGATAACGCTTCAGCGTGACGGCTCGTGAGCCTACAGTGAAAAGTGAGGGGCGGCCCCGGGTAAAATCCCGGCACCGCCCCTCGCCATGTCTGGCCTTCTTCTCAGGTGTCAGTCGCTTCCGAAGATGCCGCCGAGCAGGCCGCTCAGCCCGCCGTCCTCTTCCACACCCGGCACCTGTTGCTGCTGCTGCGGGGCTTCGTCGACCGGCGGGTCCGACTGCACCGGGGTGCCGCCGAGCGGCAGGTCCGGCATCAGCGACGGCGTCCGCTTCGGCACCGGCTGCTTCGCGTCGGCCGAGAGGGCCGGCGCCACCGCCGGGTCACTCACCCGCGGCGCCTTCGGGCTCTTCTTGACGTCCGGTGCGGTGGTCCGCGGAGCCTGCTTGCCGCTGTGCCCGGACGAGCGCGGCGGCGCGGCCTGCTTGTCCGCGTCGTCGTGGTCGGCCGCGCAGCCCTTGAGCTTGGGACCGAGCTTGTCGACGCCCGCCGAGACGGCGTTCTCGCAGCTCAAGCTCTTTCGCAGACTCTCCGCGCGGTCGCTCACCGACTCGAGCAGCCCGATCGACGCCTGCGCCCGCTCCTGGTTGGGAGCGGACAGCTTGTTCATGGCCGGGAACAGCGTCCGGCGCTGCTGATCGACGAACGAGTCGATCGTGGCCAGCGGCTTGTTGTCCTTGCGGGCCACCGCCGCGGTGGTCAGCAGCTTGACGCCCTTGCGGGTGTCCGCGTCCATGTCGTCGAGCACGCCACCGAAGCCGGTGTCGCTGCCCGGCATGGCGGCCGCCTCGGTCAGCCGGGTGCGGGCGAAGTCCAGCGACAGCTGCCCCCGGGTGACGTCCGAGCCGGCCATCGCCAGCTGGGCCCGTTCGGTCGAGCGCTTGACCCCGTACAGGGCGTCGCCCGGTGATGCGTTCTCGCTAGCCGCGGAGATACCGGAGACCGCCAGCGCGCCGGCGGCCACTCCCATGACGATGGCGCCCCGGGCCCGGATGCGGCCGCCGTGGCCGAGAAGACCGTGGCGGAGCCCACCGCTGCGGACCGCCGCAGCCGGTTCGGGCTCGGCGTCGGCGGCCGTCGCGGTGTGGCCGATGCCGTCCCGCTCGGCCGTGGCGACCAGCATGGCCCGCAGGCCGGTGCGGAACTCGGGTTCGACCCGAGCGGCCGGCCGCGCCGCGGACAGGCTGCTGCCGATGGCGACCAGCTCGGCGAGCTGCTCATCGGCCGGGCCGCGGCTGTGGTGCCGGCGGCCGCCGGTGTTCTCGTCGAGAAGCTCCGCGAAGCGCTCGGCGCTCCGCTTGTCGAAGAAATCGAAGTTCACCGCGGGCACCTCCCCTCGCTCGTGAATGTCTCACCGGCAGCATCGCCGGCGGTCGCGACGAAACCGGTGCCCGGCCGGGCCGCCCGGGGTCGCACTCGGACAAACGCGCGACACGCGTCCCCGGTTACGGGAACCGACGGCTCACATCGGGTAAAAGGCGGATGTCCCGTCACGCCGAGTTTGCGGTTGGCGTGCCCTTCTGGCCCTCGCCTGCGAGGCCGTTCGAAGGCGGCGGCTGAGTGCCGCTCGGTGCAGGCGGTCACGCCTGAAACCCGTCCGGCAGCAGCCGCGCCAGCGCTCGAACCGCGCGGTACTGCAGTGCCTTGATCGCGCCCTCGTTCTTGCCCATGGTCTGTGCGGTCTCGGCCACCGAGAAGCCCTGCAGGAACCGCAACACGATGCACTCCTGCTGTTCTGGGTTGAGCTGCTTGACCGCGGTGAGCAGGGCGACGTTGGTGATGTGGTCGACCACCGACGATTCGGGGCTGCCCTCGGGCCCGCGGGCCTCGCGGTCGGCGTCGAGCACGTCGCCGGTGGTGACCTCAAGGCGGTACCGGCCCGACTTGAAGTGGTCGGCGACCAGGTTGCGGGCGATCGTGACCAGCCAGGCCCCCAGGTCGCGACCCTGCCAGGTGAAGCTGCCGATGCGCTTGAGCGCGCGCAGGAACGTGTCCGAGGTCAGGTCCTCGGCGAGCTGGCGGTTGCCGACCCGGAAGTAGACGAACCGGAAGACAGTGTCGACGTACCGGTCGTAGATCAGGCCGAACGCCTCGGCCTCGCCGGCCTGGGCCCGCTCGACCAGCGCCCACACCTCGGCCGCGGCGTCGCCCGGGTCGGGCCGGGCCGGATACTTGGGCGGCTCGGCGTCGCGCTGCGGGCCGGTGGTGCTCTGCGACGGCACCACCACCGTCTGCTCGCCGACGGCCGGCGCCTCGGGCAGGTTGCTGCGCTGACCGGCCGTGGGCTGGGCGGGCATGGGTGGACGGCCGGGCACGGCCACTCGGCCGCCTCCACTCATGGGCTTGGCGTTACCGGTGGGCGGCAGCCGGTGGCCCGGCGACTCGTTGATGTGCGGGCGGTTGCGGGTCCGCTTGGGGCCGTCGCCGCGAATGGTGTTGGCGATCATGCCGTCGACCGAGTGGCGGAGGCCCGTCAGTCCGTCGGCGAGGGAGCGGCTGTACGGATCCCCGGCGTAAACATGACTCACTGCGCCTCCTCGACCCGGCGGCTCTGCTCCGACTGCTGATCCGTCCCGCCAGACAGGGATATGCAGTTTCTTCGTGCTTGTGGCACAGCGGCCTCCTCGGGATGAGGGGTGATCACTCATAGCAAAAGGGGTGAAGTGGCCCGCGATACTGCCGACCGACCTCACCCAGGGTTTTGGAGTCCGTTACTTAGACGCGAAGTATCACGGACTCCGAATACGCGGAGTCGCACACCGTGTGCGCTGCGCGAAAAGTGTACGAAGTGGCGCAGACGCGACACAAGGAACGTCTGACACGATGACCGACAGGGGTACCCGCGCGACGGACAAGCTGTCCGGCGTCCCCTTCCGTGGATGTTTGTGCCAAACTCGTGCCTCGTGGACGAAGCAGCCCGCGATCCGGTCGCCGAGGCGGCCGCGCGCCGGCCCGGCCACCCCGCCCTCATCACCGGCGAGTCCGTTCTGACCTGGTCCGAGGTTGATCGGCGAGTGACCGCGGCGGCCCGCCACATAGCCCAGATCGTGCCGCCGGGCGGCCGGGTGGCGATCGTGCTGGGCACGTCGGTGGACTTCGTCGTCACCTATTTCGGGGTGCTGCGGGCCGGGCGGGTGGCCGTGCCGCTCAACCCGGCCTACTCGGCGGCCGAACTCGACTTTGCGGTCGCCGACGCCGACGCCGGGCTGGTGGTGACCGAGGGGCTCGACCTGAACCGGGAAGGGTCGGGCGGCCCGTTGCCCGGGGTGGCCACGCACGACCTGGCCGTGCTGCTCTACACCTCGGGCACGAGCGGCCGGCCCAAGGGCGCGATGCTCACCCACGCCGCTCTGGCCGCCAACCACGATCAGCTCGACGCGATCGACCCGGCGGTGGTCGGCCCGGACGACGTCGTGCTGCTCACGGTGCCTCTGTTCCACGCCTACGGGCTCAACACCGGCCTCGGCTCGGTCGCCCGGCACGCGGCGACCGGGGTGCTGGTCGACCGGTTCGACCCGGGCGCCTCGCTGGCGGTGATCGCCGACCGCGGCGTGTCCGTCGTCGTCGGCGTACCGGGAATGTATTCGGCTTGGTCGCGACAGCCCGGAGTGGAAACCGCACTACGCAGCGTGCGCACCGCCGTGTGTGGCGCCGCTCCGCTGTCACCGGACGAGATGGCCCGCTTCGGCGCCGCGACCGGCAAGAGTGTCCTGATCGGTTACGGGCTGACCGAGACCGCCCCGGTGCTCACCACCACGGCGGTCAGCGACCGTGGCAAGCCCGGCTCGATCGGGCGGCCGCTGCCCGGTGTCTCGCTGCGGCTGCGGTCCGCGGCCGGTCAGGTGCTCTGGGAGGACGGCACGATCTCGCCCGAGGAAGACCTGGCCGAGCTCGACCTCTCCGTGGAAGATGTGGCCGGCACCGACCCGGGAGAGATCGTGGTGCGCGGGGCCAACCTCTTCTCTGGCTACTGGCCCGACGGGCGGGGCGGGCCGGACGCGGACGGCTGGTGGGCCACCGGCGACGTGGCCTACGCCGACGGCGACGGCGATCTGCACCTGGTCGACCGGGTCGACGACCTGAT
The DNA here is from genome assembly GCF_026626335.1 of Paractinoplanes pyxinae. Classification (GTDB taxonomy): domain Bacteria; phylum Actinomycetota; class Actinomycetes; order Mycobacteriales; family Micromonosporaceae; genus Actinoplanes; species Actinoplanes pyxinae. The sequence continues at coordinate 59,507 of NZ_JAPNTZ010000022.1, forward strand.
CCTGGTGCACGGCTTCAACGTCTATCCGGCCGAGATCGAGCGGGTGCTGGCCGGGCACCCCGGGGTGGCCGAGTCGGCCGTGGTCGGGGTGCCCGACGATGAGGCCGGGCAGCGGCCGCACGCGTTCGTCGTGGCCGCCATCGACCCGCCGCCCACACCGGCCGAGCTGCAGGTCTACTGCGCCGCCCACCTGGCCCGGTTCAAGCTGCCGAGCGTCGAGCTGGTCCGTGAGCTTCCCCACTCGGCCACCGGCAAGGTGCGCAAGAGAGAATTGAAGCCGTGAGCCGAGTGACCTTGATCAGCCGCGACGGCTGCCACCTGTGCGAGGAAGCCGAAGCAGTCCTCGACCGGATCGTTCCGGGCCAGTGGGTGCGGGTGGACATCGCGTCGTCGATCGAGCTGGAACGCGACTACGGCGACCGGGTGCCGGTGGTGCTGCTGGACGGGGCCGAGCACGGCTACTGGCGGGTCGAGGAGTCCCGGCTGCTGCGCGATCTGGCTCGACAGCCGGGGGAGCCCCGGCTGTAGGTTCTTGGCCGTGACGCGTACTCACCTGGTCTGGGACTGGAACGGAACCCTGCTCGACGACCTCAGCCTGGTCGTCTCGTCGACCAACGAGGCCTTCGCGGCGGTCGGCGGGCGCGCGGTCGACGCCGACGAGCATCGCAGCCGGTTCCGCCGCCCGGTGGCCGAGTTCTACGCCGAGATCCTCGAGCGGGCGGTCGACGAGGAGGAGTTCGGCCGGCTCGACCGGATCTTCCACGACGCGTACCGGCTGGGCCTGACCGACATGGCGCTGGCGGCGGACGCGACGGCGGCGCTCAAGCAGTGGCCGGGCACGCAGTCGCTGCTGTCCATGTGGTTCCACAGCGAGCTGGTGCCCGCCGTCGAGACGTACGGGCTGGCCGGGGTCTTCACCCGGGTCGACGGGCTGCGAGCCGAGCTGGGCGGCCACCTCAAGGCGGGTCATCTGGCCGAGCACCTGGCCGGGCTGGGTCTGACGGGGGAGCAGGTCGTGCTGATCGGTGACTCGCTGGACGACGCGGCCGCGGCCGACGCGGTCGGTGGGCAGATCGTCCTCTACACCGGCGGGTTCACCGACCCGTCCCGGTTACGCGCGTCGGGTCGTCCGGTCGCGGACAGTCTGGTCGAAGCGGTCACGATCGCCCGTACGCTGTAGCAGGGTGGTCGGGGCTGGTCAGAACGGGGCATACTTCAACCGGCCGGGATCAATAGCACGCCAGATGATCTTTGTCCACCCGCTCCACCAAGATCGCGATTTGTGCACACCTTCACAAGCGCCTACTCTTTGATTCCGGAGAGCCCCGGTAGCACAGCCGGTTCAGCCAGGCGCCCGAGGGCTCAGGTTCGCCACCTCGTCGGCACGGAGTCAGATGAGCCAGCAGCGTCACGGAAGCACGCCCGGTAATGCCCCAGGCGATCGCGCCGGTGCCGTCACAGCCTTTCCGGATCTGCCGGAGGCGACGATCGCCCGGCTGCCGGAATACCTGCGCGCCCTGCACAACCTGGGCGAGGGCGGTGCCGACACCGTCTCCAGCGAGGGTCTGGCCGCGGCGGCCGGGGTCAACTCGGCCAAGCTCCGCAAAGACCTGTCCCACCTGGGGTCGTACGGCACGCGCGGCGTCGGCTACGACGTGGCCCTGCTGATCGAGCAGATCGAGTACGTGCTCGGCCTCGACCAGCGCCGGGCGGTCTGCCTGGTCGGTCTGGGTAATCTCGGTCACGCGCTGGCCGGCTACGACGGGTTCGCCAGCCGCGGCTTCAAGATCGTCGCGCTCTTCGACGCCGACGTGTCCAAGGTCGGCGAAGAGATCCAGGGGCTGACCGTGCGCCACATCGAAGACCTGGGCCGTGTCGCCGTCGAAGAGAACATCGCCATCGGTGTGATCGCCACCCCGGCCGGCGCCGCCCAGACGGTGGCCGACGTGCTGGTCGACGCGGGCGTCACCAGCATTCTCAACTTCGCCCCGTGCGTGCTCTCGGTACCGGCCAACGTCGACGTGCGCAAGGTCGACCTCGCCATCGAGCTGCAGATTCTCTCTTTCCACGAACACCGCAAGGCATCGCTGACGGCGCTGCCGGGCGGCCGGTCCGCTACGGCAGCGGGCAATCAGGAGGCGGTCGGGTCGTGAATCTCCTCAGCGTCGGTGCGTCCTACCGCACCGCCGACGTCGCCACGCTCGAACGCCTCACCATCGCCGACCACGCGGTGCCCGGGCTGCTCGAGAAGCTGGTCGCCCAGCCGTTCGTCGGCGAGGCGGTCGTCCTCTCCACCTGCAACCGGGTGGAGATCTACGCGGCGGTGAACACGTTCCACGGCGGGCTCGGCGACATCTGCAACGTCCTGTCCGAGGTCTCCGGCATCCCGGCCACCGAACTGGCCGGCCACCTCTATGTCCACTACGACGAGGCGGCGGTGCTGCACTCGTTCAAGGTGTCCAGCGGGCTCGACTCGATGGTCGTGGGCGAGTCGCAGATCCTCGGTCAGCTGCGCGACGCCTATCACGCGGCCAGCGAGGCCGACACCGCCGGCCGCCTGCTTCACGAGCTGATGCAGCAGGCGCTGCGGGTCGGCAAGCGGGCGCACGCCGAGACCGGCATCGACCGGGCCGGCCAGAGCGTGGTGACCGCGGCGCTCGACGTGGCCGAGGCCGAGCTGGGCGATCTGACCGGCAAGCGGGCGCTGGTCGTCGGCGCGGGCGCGATGGGCGCCCTGTCGGTGGCCACCCTGACTCGGGCCGGGGTCGGCCCGCTGCGGATCACCAACCGCAGCGCCGCCCGGGCCGATCGGCTGGCCGAGGCGTACGGCGCCGTCGCCGTCCCGTACGACGAGCTGGACGCCGCCCTGCGCGAGGCCGACCTGGTCGTCTCGGCCACCGCGTCGACCGAGCCGGTGCTCACCCGGGCCCGGCTCGAGGCGGCGGCGCCGCTGGTCGTGCTCGACCTGGCCGTCCCGCGCGACGTGGCCCCCGACGCGACCGGCATCCCGGGCGTGACGGTGATCGACATCGACAGCCTGGCCGCCACCCGCCGCGCGATGCCGGCCGCCGCCGAGACGGCCGCGGTCGAGCAGATCGTCAGCAGCGAGGTCGATCACTTCCTGGGCTGGCTGCGCGGCGCCGACATCGCGCCCACCGTGGCCGCGCTGCGCGGTCGCGCCGAGGACGTGGTCTCGGCCGAGCTGCGCAAGCTCTACTCCCGCCGGTCGGAATTCACCGAGGAGCAACGGGCCGACGTTTCCCGTACGCTGCATCGCGTCGTCCAGCAGCTGCTGCACTCCCCGACCGTACGGGTGCGCCAGCTGGCCGCCGAGCCCGGCGGCGACCAGTACGCCGCCCTGCTGCGCGAGCTGTTCGACCTCGACGTGCCCCATGCCACATCCGCGAATGCGGTTCCCGAGATCGGAGGACAGGCGTGAGTACCCTGCGCCTCGGCACCCGCGGCAGCACGCTGGCCCTGGCCCAGTCGCAGCTGACCGCCGACGCGCTGACCGCGGCCACCGGCCGGCCGGTCGAGCTGGTGCGCATCGTCACCCAGGGCGATCGCTCCTCGGCTCCGGTCGCCCAGCTGGGCGTGGGTGTCTTCGTCTCGGCGCTGCGGGACGCGCTGCTCGCCGGTGAGATCGACTTCGCCGTGCACTCGTACAAAGACCTGCCCACGGGCGCGCACGCGGGCCTGCACATCGCGGCCATCCCGACGCGCGAGGACCCGCGCGACGTGCTGATCGCCAAGGGCGGCAAGACGCTGGCAGAGCTTCCGCCGGGCTCCGTGATCGGGACCGGGGCGGTGCGCCGAATCGCGCAATTGCGCGCCTTGGGCCTAGAGTTGCAGGTCACGCCGATCCGCGGGAACATCGACAGCCGGATCGCCCGGGTTCACGGACCTGAGGCCGATCTGGACGCCGTCGTTCTCGCCCGGGCCGGCGTGGCGCGAATCGGCAGGGTTGCCGAGATCGCGGAGACGCTCGACCCGATGCTCATGCTGCCCGCCCCGGCTCAGGGCGCGCTGGCCGTGGAGTGCCGGGCCGACGACGCAGACCTGGTCGAACTGCTGGCCGCGCTCGACCACGCACCGTCCCGGGCCGCCGTCACGGCGGAACGGGCGATGCTCGCCACGCTCGAGGCCGGGTGCTCCGCCCCGGTTGCGGCACACGCCGAACTCGCCGAGGGCGAGGACGGCGACGAGATTTACCTGCGCGGTGCGGTGATCAGCCCGGATGGGGTTCGAGCCATCCGGCTGTCGCGCACCGGAACGCCCGCCGACGCGGCGGAGATCGGCAAGGCGCTCGCCGCCGATCTCCTCGACGCCGGCGCCGACACCCTGATCGGGAGCACAGAATGACCACCCGCACCGCCCGCAAGCCAGCAGGACGCATCGCGTTCGTCGGCGCCGGACCCGGCGATCCCGAGCTGCTGACCCGTCGCGCGCACGCCGCGCTCACCGATGCCGACCAGGTGGTCTACGACCGAGGCGTGCCCGACTCGCTGCTCACCGCCATCCGGGCCGAGGCCAAGGCGGACGCACAGTTCAGCCCGGCCGAGGGAGCGCCCGGCGACGTCGCCAAGGTGCTGCTGTCCGCGGCCAAGTCCGGCCTGTCGGCCGTGCACCTCGTGGCGGGTGACCCGTTCGGCCACGAATCCGTGGTCAAAGAGGTGCAGGCGATCGCCCGCACCGCCGTTCACTTCGAGGTCGTGCCCGGCCTGGGCCAGGCCGAGGGCGTCGCCACGTACGCCGGTGTGCCGCTGCCCGGCGTCCGGGTCACCGCCGACGTCGGCGACGTGACCGCCCTCGACTTCGACGCGCTGGCCGCGGCCGCCCTCAAGGGCTCGTTCGCGGTGGCCGTCGACGCCGGTGACCTCGCCGCCGTCCGCGACGGCCTGCTCGCCTCGGGCGTCGAGCCCGGCACCGCGGTCGCGGTGACCGGCGACGGCACCGGCGAGACGCAGTACACGACGACGTCCACGGTCGACAGTTTCGTCGCCGCCGCGCTCGGCTTCACCGGCCGGGTCGTGCTGACCGTCGGCTCCGAGGTCTCCGAGCGCGACTCGATGAGCTGGTGGGAGAACCGGCCGCTGTACGGCTGGAAGGTGCTCGTGCCGCGCACGAAGGAGCAGGCGGGCGCGATGAGCGCGCGGCTGCGGGCCTACGGCGCCATCCCGTGCGAGGTGCCGACCATCGCGGTCGAGCCCCCGCGCACCCCGGCCCAGATGGAGCGCGCGGTCAAGGGCCTGGTCGACGGCCGGTACGCCTGGGTCGTCTTCACCTCGGTCAACGCCGTCCGCGCGGTGTGGGAGAAGTTCGACGAGCACGGCCTCGACGCTCGCCACTTCGGCGGCGTGAAGATCGCCTGTATCGGCGAGGCCACGGCCGCTGCGGTACGGGACTTCGGCATCCAGCCCGAGCTGATCCCGGCCGGCGAGCAGTCGAGCGAGGGCCTGCTGGCCGAGTTCTCGCCGCACGACGAGATCCTCGACCCGGTCGGCCGGGTGCTGCTGCCCCGGGCCGACATCGCCACCGAGACGCTGGCCGCCGGCCTGATCGAGCGGGGCTGGGAGGTGGACGACGTGACCGCGTACCGGACGGTGCGGGCCGCGCCGCCGCCGGCCGAGATCCGCGACGCGATCAAGTCGGGCGGCTTCGACGCGGTGCTGTTCACCTCGTCCAGCACCGTCCGCAACCTGGTCGGCATCGCCGGCAAGCCGCACGCCCGCACGGTCGTCGCGGTGATCGGCCCCAAGACCGCCGAGACGGCCACCGAGTTCGGCCTGCGCGTCGACGTCCAGCCCCAGCACGCCTCCGTGCCGGACCTGGTCGAGGCGCTGGCGTCGTACGCGGTGGAACTGCGCGAGAAGCTGGCCGCCATGCCGGCCAAGCAGCGCCGCGGCTCCAAGGTCCAGGGCCCGACCGCACTGCGTTTCCGCTGATCATCCCCGGTGCGCCGGCTGCCGCCGGCGCGCCGGACTAGGGAGCACGCCATGTCCTTCCCCGACGTCCGCCCGCGCCGGCTGCGGCGCTCGCCCGCCATGCGCCGGCTCGTCGAGGAGACCCGCCTCGCCCCGGCCGAGATGATCCTGCCCCTCTTCCTCAAGGAGGGGCTGACCGAGCCGCGCGAGATCAGCTCGCTGCCCGGTGTCATGCAGCACTCGCGCGACTCGCTGCGCAAGGCCGCCCATGAGGCGGTCAGCGCCGGGGTCGGCGGGCTGATGCTGTTCGGCGTGCCGACGAGTGAGCACAAGGACCCGACGGGCTCGGCCGGGCTCGACCCGGACGGGATCCTGAACGTCGGCATCCGGGACCTGATCGCCGAGGTGGGCGACTCCACCGTGGTGATGGGCGACCTCTGCCTGGACGAGTTCACCTCGCACGGGCACTGCGGAGTGCTGGCCGCTGACGGTTCGGTGGACAACGACGCCACCTTGGAGATCTACGCCGAGATGGCCGTGGCCCAGGCCGACGCGGGTGTCCACATGGTCGGGCCGTCCGGGATGATGGACGGCCAGATCGGGGTCATCCGGCGCGCCCTCGACAAGGCGGGCTACCAGGACGTCTCGGTGCTGGCCTACTCGGCCAAGTACGCGGGCGCTTTCTACGGCCCGTTCCGCGAGGCCGTCGAGTCGACGCTGCAGGGTGACCGCCGTCAGTACCAGCAGGACCCGCCCAACCTGCGGGAGGCGCTGCGCGAGGTCGACCTGGACGTGGCCGAGGGCGCCGACATCGTCATGGTCAAGCCGGCCCTGCCCTACCTGGACGTGATCGCCGCGATCCGGGAGAGGGTCACCGTGCCTGTCGCGGCCTACCAGGTCTCCGGCGAGTACGCGATGGTCGAAGCGGCCGCCCGCAACGGCTGGATCGACCGGGAGCGGGTCATGCTCGAATCGCTCACCTCGATCAAGCGTGCCGGCGCCCAGATCACGCTGACCTACTGGGCCACCGAGGTCGCCCAGCTGCTGCGCGACCGGTACTAGTCGTCGTTCCTGATGGTGCCGGTCGCGGTGCCGTCGATGAGGCGTACGGGATAAAGGGCGGCCACCTCGAGCTTGAACTGCTCGTCGTGCTCGCGCAGCCGGTCGCCGCGCACCTCGATCGGGAAGTCGACGCCGGTGGCGCCGGCCGGGATGGTGCGGCAGCCCAGGTAGGGGTCGTAGTCGGCGTACGGCAGGGTCGTCGTGCCCGGCACGGTCGCCGCGCACACCGTCAGCGCCAAGGTCAGCGGCCGGGTCAGCGTCACCGGGAAGACCATGGGCGTACGGCCGGTGTGGCCCTCGACGACGCCGGCGTCGCCCACCGACAGACCGGCCTGGGACTCGAACCGCGCCACCTGCGGATCGTGGTCGCTCAGCCCCCGCGTGGCGCCCTCCGAGTGGTCGGCGTTCACGTGGGCCGAGCGCATCTCGATCAGGTCGCCGTGCAGGCCGTCGTTGACGAACAGCTGGTCGAGCGTCTGAGCCTGGCCGTCGAAGACGTACGAGTACGCCGATGACGGCGCCGCGGCGACCAGGTCGTCCCACAGGTTGTGCAGGCCGGTCGCATAGAGCGGGTCGAGCTGGTCACTGTCCGGCCGCGGGAAGACGTTCAGGTCGCCGCCCAGCACCACCCGGTCGTTCGGGTGGGCTACCTCGATCGCGTCGGTGATCGCCGCCCCGTACGCCGCCTGCTCGCGCCGCTGACCGACCCGGGTGTCGGGGCCGGACGAGAAGTGATTGCTGATCGCCCACAGGTGGTAGCGGTCGGACCAACCCGGCGCGGCGCGCACCTCGAACAGCGCGACCTGCGGGGCACGGGTGTAGACATTGCTGCCGTCCACACCGGTCGACCGATCGACGTCGGCCGGCAGCACCGCGTTCAGCGTCTTCGGGTTGGACACCTCGGCGTTGGCCGGCAGAGCGGCGCCGCGATAGGCGACCTGCGGTGACGATCCGAGCACGGGGTCGGTGGCGGCAGCCGCGGGCAGCGACAGCCGGTCGGTGCGGTAGAGGAATCCGGAAACGATGCCGCGGGCGTCGGCGCCGCTGCGGTCGGACGCCGCGTCGTAGGCCGGACCGCCGTTGCGGGCGATGGTCAGCGCGAGCTCTTGCAGCGTGTCCGGCTTGCCGTCCGCGTTGTCGGCCGTGCCGCAGTTCAGCGCCTTGCCGGTGACGCGGCAGATGTCCTGGTCTTCGGCCTCTTGCACCAGGATCAGGTCGGGGCTGTGCAGGTCGGCCGTCACCTGGCGGGCCAGCCGGGTCAGGCGGGTGTCGTAGTCGGCCTGGCTGCCGGGCACGTAGTCGAACGGCGGGGTGACACCCGGGCAGCCGGTGTTGCCGGTGAAGTCGCAGCCGTCGTTCGGGTCGTCGCGGAAGTCGTACAGGTTCTCGACGTTGAAGGTCGAGATCGCCAGCTCGCGTTGCCGGTTGGCGGGCCGCGGCGGGTGATTGGTGGCCGGGTCGATGCCGGGCCGGAAGGTGACGCCGGCGACCTGGATGCCGTACTTGTTGAAGGCGTAGTAGAGGCCACCGACCGCGTCGCCGGTGGTGGTGTCGAAGGTGCGCGCGGCCGGCAACTTCCCGCCCACGGCCTTGATCCCCATCGGCCCGATCATGATCCGGTTGCCGTTGCCGTCGGCCTGGTTGTCGAGCGGGTGCGCGTCGCGAAAAACCCTTCTTGCGTACGGGTCGGTCCGCTTCAGCACGGGGTCGTCGCGGTCCACGAGCCACACCTCGGCGTCCTGTGTGGAGGCGAACGTCTTGGTGTTCGACACGACGCCGGCCCCGGCCCGCACCCGCAACTGCATGCCCTCGTGCTGTTCCCAGAACAGGTCGGCGGTGGGCTTGTCGGCGGGCGGGACGGCGTCGTCGACCCGCACCTCGGCCGGCACGTCGAGCCCGGTGGCCAGCGTGGTGACCCACTCGGCGCTGGTCAGCTGGGTCAGGTTGAAGTATTCGGCGACACGCGCGTTGATCACGATCTCGTCGCCTGCCTTGGGCGTGTAGTCGCCGATCAACGTGGTGAAAGCGCCCAGGAAGACGAAGACACCGTCGGAGCTGGCCGGGTCGCCGTCGGTGTTGCCGGTGCGGCTCTGCAGGAAGAAACCGTGCTGCTCGGCCCCGGCGCTGGTGTGCGCCAGCGTCAGCTGAGTGACCACGCCCCGCACCTGATATTTCGCGGCGCTCGAGCCGTTGCCGGTGGCCGGGGCGTAGGGGGACCGGGCGGCCGTTCCCTGCACGGCGCCGACCGTCAGCGGCTCGTCCGCGGCCTTGGCGGCGGCCTGCGCTGTGCCCGGAAAGAGGAGGGCCACCACGGCGACCAGCGGAAACAAACGGTGACCCAGCACGGCGCCTCCACCGCGACGAAGTCGCGCTCAAGGAACGTGGACCGGCGTTCGGGCGGCCGGTCGCAGAGGTTGAGCTTAGTCGATGGACTCCAGGCTTTGAACCAGTTGCGCGACGTCGGCCCCGTACTCGAACCAGTCGCGGTCGGCCTCGTACCCCAGCTCGGCGTTGACCTTGAGCATCGACTCGTTGTGCTGCGCGTTCCAGGTCTGCACCTCGCGCAGCCCGGGCTCGGCCGAGCGCAGCTCGAACAGCATGCGCGCCTTGATCGCCCGGTCGATGCCGTAGCCGCGGTGGTCGCGCACGACGATCGTGTCGTACTGGTCGGCACGTTCCGGATGATGGGCCGGCACGACGACCTCGGTCAGGCCGGCGACGACCTGGCTCTCGTCGTGCAGGGCGAGCACGATGTACGGCTTCAGGCCGCGCTTGTGCAGCGTGTCGAGCGAGTCGCGCAGCCGCTGCGGATCGGACGAGCGAGGCGCCAGGTCGAGGTCGTCCTCGTCGTCCGGAGCCTCGAGCTTGGCCTGCGCGTACGCCTCGAGCAGGTGGTCGGGCGGGCCGCCGGGATGGAACTCGACGCGGTAACCGGCGCCGATGCTGTTGGCCATGACAGTCAAGGCGGGCCAGTCCACGTCGGAGAGGGAGAGGACGCTGCGCGTCTCGACGAACTCGCGCTCGAAGCCCAGCGCCTCGTAGAACGCGATGGCCGGGGTGCCGCCGATGGCCTCGACCCCGATGCTGGAGAAACCCTCGAGATAGGCCCGGCGGACGGCCACCGCCACCAGTTGGCGGCCCAGCCCACGCCGGCGCAGGCGGGGCTGCACGATCACCTCGAGCACGCCGATGTCGCCGAGCAGCAGCATGCTGATGTGGGCGAAGATCTCGCTCTCACCCTCGGGCAGACGATCGTCCTCGGCCACCCAGCTGATGCGCCGCTCGCCGGGCATGGTCTCGGAGAGATAGTCGCGGACCTGCCCGTCGACCCACGGTGGATCGTCCGGGAGATCGGCGGCGAGCACCGTGTTCACCGTCTCCACGAGCGATCGGATCTCCGCCGCCGAGGCGGTCCGGGGATCCCATTCACGCACCCTCACCCGTACAGCTTGCCGGTAAGCGCACCGTCTGGGAAGTGCCGGGACCGTAAATGTGTAGGTACTGTCACTCTGCGTGCACGATTCGGCGTCAACCTCGCGACCGGCGTCCGTAGTCGTTGGCGGCGTCGAAGACCTTCTGCGCGTACGGCCGGACGGCGTTGTACGAGAGAATCGCGTCCCACCAGGCGTCGGGCCGGTTCATGTCGCGTCCGCCCTGGCAGAGGTAGGTGGCCGCGGTCAGTGACGCATCGTCGATGTCGTTGGGGTCGGCCACGCCGTTGTTGTCGGCGTCCACCTTGTAGGAGTTCCAGGTGGCCGGGATGAACTGCAGCGGCCCGACCGCCCGGTCATAGGTGGTGTCCTGGTCGAGGGCGCCGCGGTCGGTGTCCGGGATCAGCTGCCGGCCGCCCTTGCCGTCGAGCGGCAACCCGAAGATCGGCGGCATGGCCGTGCCGTCGGTGGAGAGAACAGCCCCGTTGGCCGCGCCGTGCGACGACTCGACCTTGGCCAGCGCGGCGATGGTGGTCCAGCTCAGGTGGCACGCGGGCATGGTGCGCTGAAGCACCAGTTCGGCGTAGCCGTAGGCCTGGATGGCGACCACCGGGATGCCGAGCCGCGTGCCCATCGGACCGGCCCACCCGGCCAGCGCGTCGGCCGGCCGTCCACCGTTCTGCGTGGCGGTGGTGGGGCCCAGGGTCGCGCCCGCGGCTCCCGTCGGGACGGTTCCGCTGGTGGGCAGCCCGCCGAGCGCGCCCGGCCCGGTAGGTAGCCCGCCCGGGGCCCCGGCCAGCCCGCCCGGGTCGCCCAGCACCCCGCTGCCACCCGGCGCCGGTGGCCCGGCCGACGGCACACCACCGGCGGCGTCGAGCGGGAACCCGGCGGAGGCACTGGGCGAGGGCGCCGACTGAAGAGCCTCGGGCACGAGATAGGCGCCCGCCGTCCCCGCCGCCCCGAGCAGCAGCACGGCCATGGCCGCGGGCAGGATGAGCCGCCCGCTGGGCCGCTTGGCCCACGCTGCTGTGCTGCGCCCGGCCCGCCCCACCGCCCGGATGGGCGCGGCCCGCCGCAGCCGCCCCGCCCGGCGAACCGCCGTAGCAGCAGTAGCCGGCGACTTCGCCGCCGCCGCGCCGCCGGCCACCGCGCCGCTGCCCGCTGCACCGCCGGCCGCCGCGCTGCCGCCCGCCGTGCCGTTGGTCGCCACGCCGCCGGCCGCGGCGCCGGCTGCGGGTGTCGTGCTGCCTGCCGCTGCCGCACTGCCTGCCGTGGCGGCGTTGCCGGTCGTTGCGGGGCCGCCTGCGCCGTCGCCGCTCTTCGTTGCCGCACCACCAGCCGACGGGGTCTCGCCGGTCGGCGTTTCCTTCGTCGCCGCCGGGCCGGCCTTGGTTCCTGCTGCGCTCGTCGCCGTGACGTCTCGCGCTGCGTCCGCCTTGTCAGTGTTGGAGCCTTGAGGCGCGCTTGCGGTCGGTGTCCCTTGTGGCTTGTCGGACGGCTCCCTCTGCGCGGGAATCGCGGCCCTTTGATCAGGGCTCGGTGATGCCGCGCCGGAGCCGGGCGCCGGCTGACCGCTCGCGATTTCGGTGGGGGGTGGCTCTTCGGCCGGGGCCGCGCCGGAGCTGGCCAGCGGGCCGGCCTGGTGCGGAGCCGCAGCTCTCAGCTCGGGCCCTGCCGCCGGTTTCTCTTGCCGCTCCGCCACGCGGTCGACACTACCCAACCGGTGCCCGCAGCGAGGGACCCGTGTTGAAGCCTGTGGATAACTCCGGGGCAACGCACCGGCTGACTGTCTCGCCGGTCGCCGGAGGCCCTACTCTTCTTCCATGCCGCGTTACGAGTTCCGCTGCCGTGCCTGTGGCGACACCTACGAGGTGGTCCGGTCGATGAGCGAGGCCTCCGCCCCCTCGACGTGTCCGCAGGGCCACGCCGACACGGTGAAGCTGCTCTCGACGGTCGCCGTGACCGGTCGCGGCGGCAGCGCGCCCTCCGGCCCGGCCGCGCCCGCCGGCGGCGGCTGTTGCGGCGGCGCCTGCGGCTGCTGACGGCTGCGCTCCGAACCCGTACCGGGGAAGCACCGGAACCGCTTATCGGAGCAGCGCTCGATATCGATTTGGTGACGACGCTCGGCCCCGATCGAGTGGCCGCGCCTCTGGGCCGACCGGTCCCGCTCCCGGATCCTGGGACATGTCGATCTTGCCCAACCCGGGCGATCACTCCTGGCTGATCTTTCTCCTTCGGCGGACCGGCAGTGCGACCAGCCGCGGAACCGCCCAAAATATGATGATCTAGCTGCGCGAAACGGCTAATCGGCGACCCCGGCGGACCGTCGCACAGGGTGCCTCCGGCGGGGACGCCCGAACGGTCGGCCGGAACTGGCCGACTGCGGCGTGACCCGGCTCGATCTATTTCGTTACGTCACGCGTAGTGCTGTACGAAGTCAGACAATGTCCTCCGTCCGGGGTCGGCCGTGGCGCGTGGACGGTCACTGTCCGTTTCTACGATGGTCGGTGACGCTGTGATACGTCAGCATGAGACGCGACTTCCCAAAGGGGGCGGAGGTTCAACCGTGTCGGGACGGACCGAGCTGCCGAGCGGGCTGGTGACCTTTGTGTTCACCGACATCGAGGGCTCGACGCGGTTGGCCCGGATGCTCGGCGACGACTACGGCTCGGTCCTCGGCGATCACCGCTCCGTGATGAGGGCAGCGCTGAGTGACTTCGGCGGTGTCGAGCTCTTCACGGAGGGTGACAGTTTTTTCATCGCTTTTCAGGATGCGGGCGACGCGGTCGCGGCCTGTGTGGAGGCTCAACGGCAACTGTCCGCACATGAGTGGCCAAGCTCCGAGGTCGCTCCGAAGGTCCGCATGGGCATGCACACCGGCCCGGCCCGGCCGGTCGGCAACGAGTACGCCAGCGCCGAAGTTCACCGGGCCTCCCGGGTCGCCTCGGCCGCGCATGGCGGACAGATCCTTTGTTCCGGGGCGACGATGCTGGCCGTCCTCTCCTCCGGCGCTTCTGTGCCTTTCGCCCTCACCGTCCCGGGTCCCAGCCAGAGCCCGCAAGGCGCCGACGTCGACCTGCTCGATCTCGGCCCGTACCGCCTGCGCGGCTTCGACGACGACGAGCGTCTGTTCCAGATCCTCGCGCCCGGCCTGGACCGTGACTTCCCCGCTCCACGTACGCCGGGCGCCGCCACCCACAACCTGCCGGCCCCACTCACCGCGTTCGTCGGCCGCCGGGCCGAGCTGGCCGAGCTGACCACCCTGGTCCACCGGCACCGCATGGTCACCGTGGCCGGGCCCGGCGGCGCGGGCAAGTCGAGGCTGGCCCTCGCCGTGGCCGAGCACCTGCTCGAGGCGTACCCGCAAGGGGTTTGGACCGTCGACGCGCAGGACGACCTGGCCCCCGCGATCGCCGCGGCCATGGGCGTACGCACCGAGCCCGGCCGTCCGATCTTCGAGACTCTGCTGGAGCATTGCGCCGACCGCCAGATGTTGCTCGTCCTCGAGACGGCCGACGCCGCGCCGGCCGCTTGCGCCACCCTGCTCCGCCGCCTGCTCGCCCGCTGCCCCCGTCTCGATGTGCTGGTCACCAGCCGGGTGCCGCTGAACGTGCCGGGCGAGGTCGTCTGGAATCTGCCCCCGCTGTCGCCGGCCGACGTGTTCGCGCTGCTCTCCGAGCGTACGGCCGAGGCTCGCGGCAGCCGCCCGGCTCCGGTCGAGGACCATGCCGATCTGGCCCTGGTCGCGGCCCGGCTGGAGGGTTCACCGCTGGCCGCCGAGCTGGCCGCGACCCGGTTGCGCTCGCTCTCGGCCGAGCAGCTGGCCGCGCGCCTCGACGATCCGCTGGCCGCGCTCGACCCGGTCAACGCCGACGCCGGGGAGAGGCACGGCAGCCTCACCGCCAACCTGGACTGGTCGTACCGGACGCTCAGCACCCCGGCCGCCGGTCTACTTCGCCGCCTGGCCGTCTTCGCCGGCACGGTCGATCTGGGCACTGTCGAGTGGTGCGGCGTCGAGGCCCTCGGCGCGCTCTCCGAGCTGGCCGACAAGTCGCTGATCGAGCTGGTGCCGGGCCCCCGCTACCGGCTGTCGGGCCAGGTCCGGGCGTACGCTTCCCGGCGTCTCACCGCGGCCGGCGACGAACGGGCCGCCCGCGACCGGCACGTTTCCTGGGCCCTGCACACGTTGGATTCGGTCGCGGTCGACACCGACGGCCAGCCGCGCACCACGTCGCTGACCGAGCTGGCGCCGTTCGTGCCCGAGTGGCAGACCGCGCTGCGCTGGGCGGCCGAGAAGGGCAGTGTCCGGTCCGGTCTGCGGCTGGCGCTCGCTCTCGACCCGTGGTGGCGTGAGCACGGCACGGCGGCGGAGGGCCGTGCCCTGCTGACCCGCCTCTACCAGCGGCTGGACGGGGTGGACGTCGAGCCGGCCGTTCTCGCGTACGCCCACCTGGTGCACGCCGGCCTGGCCGACGACCGGACCGAGCGCACCCGCTTCCTCGATCGCGCCGAGCGGATCGCCCGCGCCGAGGAGGACCACGCGCTGCTGGTCCGCGCCCTGGCCGGGCATCGCAGCACGTTGATCGAGGCCGGCCACTACGACCAGGCCGAGCGGCTGTGCCGCGATGTGATCGCCGAGGCCGACCGCTGCGGCGTTTCCGAGGCGGCCCTGCCCGCGGTGATCGCCCTGGCCGAGCTGCTGTGGCGCCGGGACGAGCTGACCTCGGCGGCCGAGTTGCTGGGGGCGGCCCGGCAGGCCGAGGCGAGCTGTCCCGAACACCGGGGCAAGCGGACCGTCGACTGGCTGCTGGGCATGGTCGCGCTGCGCCGGGGCGACCTGGTGGCGGCACACGACCACCTGGTGGTGGCGCTGCGTTCGCGGCTGCGGCACGGGTTCAGCGGCGCGGCGGCCGACGCCGTGGCGGCCATCGCGGTGCGCTGCGCGCTCGGCGGCGACCTGACGACGGCCGCTGTGCTGTTCGGCGGGGCCGAGGCGGCACGGGGCGCCCGCCGGACGGAGATGTTCGGGCGCTTCTGGTCGTCCCAGCAACTTTCCCTGCGTACGGCGTTGGGAGATGCCGCCTTCGACGTCGCCTACGCCGACGGGGTCGGTCTGGGCTTCGACCGGATCGTCGCCATGGCCTTGGCCGTCGAGCACCCCGACCTCGAGGACGGCGCCGCCCGTTTCGCGGGAACCCTGCGCGGCTAGCGGTCGCGCATCAAAGTGGCGGCCCGGTTGATGTCGGCCTGGCGGACGGCAGTCACCGAGCCGAAGAGGTACACCGCCTGGTAATAAGTCCAGGCCACGGTGTAACAAGCGGCCCGTACGGCGATGTGGTGCCGCACGCAGACGCGCTTCATGTCGGCGTAGAACGTGTCGTCCACGCGCGCCTTGTTGGCCCGGAACTGCCCCAGGTCTTTGTAGTTGCGGTAGCCGAAGTCGTGGTGCCGGCAGGCGATGGTGAAGTCGAACCCGAGCGGCCGTTCGGGGCTGGCCGAGCAGTCGTCGGTGGACCAGTCGAAGCCGTACTCCTTCCAGGGCCCCCGGTCGAGGCGGGCCGCGTTCCAGGCGGCGTAGCTGGCCTTGGTGGGTTGCGTCCAACCGGCCAGGACGGCCGGCTTGTCGGCGGTGGTGGCCCGGGCGATCCCGGCGGGGGCGACGAGAGCCAGCGCCAGGGCGAGGATGAGAACGATGCGTCGGGTCATGCCCGCAGTGTTCGAACCCGGTTCGGCCATATACAACGCCGTCTATCCCGCTTTTCCTAAGCGTGCCGAACTGCGTAGTTGATGTTCCTGAACGATGATTAATGTGATGTCCTGGGTGGTCGTCCCAGCCTCGATCGCTATGGTGTCACCGTGCGGGTCGTCACATGATCAACATCCCCAAGGTCCGGCAGGGACCGCTGCGCGCGCTCGGCATCCGGCTGGCGCTCGCGATAACGCTCGTCCTGGTCACGGTCCTGGTCATCTACGCCGACCGGGACGGCTACCGCGATGTCAACGAGGACGGGCTGACCCTGCTCGACTGCTTCTACTACGCGGTCGTGTCGCTCTCCACCACCGGGTACGGCGACATCACGCCGTTCACCCCGCACGCCCGGCTGGTGAACGTCCTGTTCATCACCCCGGCTCGCGTGCTCTTCCTGATCATCCTGGTCGGCACCACCCTCGAGGTGCTCACCGACCAATATCGCAACAGCCTGCGGGTCAGCCGGTGGAGGCGACAGTTGAAGGACCACATCATCATCTGCGGTTACGGCACCAAGGGCCGGGCCGCCGTCGCCGCGCTGCTCGAGACGGGGTACGACAAGTCGCGGATCGTCCTGGTCGAGAGCCGGCCCGACGGCGTGCGCCAGGCCGTGGCCAACGGACTCGTCGTCATCGAGGGCAACGCCACCCGCTCCGCGGTGCTGCTCGAGGCCGACGTCAAGAACTGCAAGGCGGTCATCATCGCGACCGACACCGACGAGGCGTCGGTGCTGATCTCGCTGACCGTCCGCCAGCTCACCGCCGGCCAGGTGCGGATCATCGCCTCGGTCCGCGAGCAAGAGAACGCCGCCCTGCTCAAGCAGAGCGGCGCCCACCACGTCATTGTCTCGTCGGCCACCGCCGGCCGGCTGCTGGGCCTCACGACCACCGCGCCGCCGCTCATCGACGTGGTGGAAGACCTGCTCACTCCCGGTCAGGGCATGGCCCTGGCGATGCGCAGCGCCGAACGGGCCGAGGTGGGCCAGAACCCGCGCCAGCTGCAGACCCTGGTCGTCGCGCTGATCCGCCGGGGCAAGGTGCTGCCGCTGGGCGGCGAGCAGTCCGTCACCATCGAGACCGGCGACATGATCGTCTACATCCGCGACGAGAAGAGCGACGTCAACGTCGCCGTCTAGGTGACCTTCCGGCCGACCCCGGCGAACTCGGAGACCTTGTCGGTGATGCCGGGGTGCGCCGGGTCGGGCCGCCATGCCGAGCAGGTCACGACCCCAGGTTCGAGCAGTTCGAGGCCGGTGAAGTAGGCGGCGATCTCGTCCCGGGTGCGGGCCGTGATCGGCGCCGCGCCGCTCTCGTTCCACTGTTTCATCGACTTCTCGACCGCGGGCCCGTTGACCTCTGTGGTCGGGTGCGAGAGAACCAGGTAGCTGCCGGCCGGTACGGCCCCGACCAGCCGGCGCACCACGGCGGTCGCCTCGGCGTCGTCGATCAGGAAGTTGACGATGCCCGACAGGATGATCGCGACCGGCCGCTCGAAGTCGAGCGTGCGGGCCGCCGCGCTCAGGATGGCGGCCGGGTCGCGCAGGTCGGCGTCGATGTAGTCGGTGGCGCCCTGCGGGGTGCTGGTCAGCAACGCCCGCGCGTGGACCAGGACCATGGGGTCGTTGTCGACGTAGACGACGCGGCTCTCGGGGGCGACGGCCTGAGCCACCTCGTGGGTGTTGTCGGCGGTGGGCAGCCCGGTGCCGATGTCGAGGAACTGGCGGATGCCCGCCTCGCCGGCCAGGTGGCGGACCGCGCGGCCCAGGAACTCGCGGTTGGCCCGGGCCGACTGCACCAGCTCGGGCATGAGGGCCAAAGCGTACTCGGCCGCCTCGCGGTCGGCGGCGAAGTTGTCCTTGCCGCCGAGCAGGTAGTTCCACACGCGTGCGGAGTGGGCGACCTCGGTGTTGAGCTCAGGATCGGTCACGGCAAGACCCCCGGCAGGAAGAGGACTGCATCCTACCGAGGGTCGTGCCGCGAGACGAGAGTCCTTAGAGGATCGTCCAGGTATCGGCCTTGTTGAGCAGGCCGTCGAGCATCTGCTCCGGAGTGCCCTCGGCCGTCGCCTTGGCATCGACCAGCTGCTTGGTGATCAGCTCGTCGTAGGACGGGCGCTGCACGTTGCGGAACACCCCGATCGGCGTGGTGCCGAGATCGGAGCCGGACAGCCGCGACAGGGCGAACGCGTACGCCGGGTCGTCCACCGTGGCGTCGTGGACCAGCGCCTGACCGCCCTCTTCCACCTTGAGACCGAAGCTGCCGGCCGGGTGGGTCACCGAGAACTGCTTGTCGGCGCCGAAGGTGATCGGCTCGCCCTGCTCGAGGCGGATCAGGTGGTCTTCCCGGGTGGTCGAGTCCTTGATCAGCTCGAACGCGCCGTCGTTGAAGATGTTGCAGTTCTGATAGATCTCGACGAACGCCGAACCCTCGTGCTGAGCCGCCGCCCGCATCACCGACTGCAGGTGCTTGGCGTCCGAGTCGATGGTCCGGGCGACAAAGGTGGCCTCCGCGCCCAGGGCCAGCGAGATCGGGTTGAACGGCGAGTCGGCCGAGCCGGCCGGGGTCGACTTCGTGATCTTGCCGAGCTCGGAGGTGGGGCTGTATTGCCCCTTGGTCAGGCCGTAGATCCGGTTGTTGAACAGCA
This sequence comes from Paractinoplanes pyxinae, assembly GCF_026626335.1. Lineage (GTDB taxonomy): Bacteria > Actinomycetota > Actinomycetes > Mycobacteriales > Micromonosporaceae > Actinoplanes > Actinoplanes pyxinae. The sequence continues at coordinate 78,316 of NZ_JAPNTZ010000022.1, forward strand.
GGATCTTGAGGTTGACGTTGCGACGCAGGGCGTGGATCAGATGGTTACCGCCGATCGACAGCGCGTCGCCGTCGCCGGTCACGACCCACACCGACAGGTCGGGCCGCGACACCGAGAGCCCGGTGGCGATGGCCGGCGCCCGCCCGTGGATCGAGTGCATGCCGTACGTGTTCATGTAGTACGGGAAGCGTGAGGAGCAGCCGATCCCGGAGACGAACACGATGTTCTCGCGCGGGATGCCCAGCTCGGGCATGAACCGCTGCATGGCGGCCAGGATCGAGTAGTCGCCGCAGCCGGGGCACCAGCGAACTTCCTGGTCGGACTTGAAGTCCTTGGCGGTGAGGTTGACCGGAGTCAACGGAATCGTCGGGCTAGCCATTCTTGACCACGTCCTCGAGCATGTTCTCCAGCGTCGCGGCGGTGAAGGGCAGGCCGCTGACCTGGTTGAAGGGGACCGCGTCGACCAGGTATTTCGCGCGGATCACGTGAGCGAGCTGGCCCAGGTTCATCTCGGGGATGACGACCTTGTCGTACGCCGCCAGCACCTCACCCAGGTTGGCCGGCAGCGGCGCCAGGTGGCGCAGGTGGGCCTGGGCGATCGGCAGACCCCGTTGCCGCAGCGCCCGGCAGGCGGCGCCGATCGGGCCGTACGTCGAGCCCCAGCCCAGCACCAGCACGCGCGCGTTCTCGTCGGCGTCCTCGACCTCGACGTCGGGCACCGGGATGGCTTCGATGCGGGCGGCCCGGGTGCGCACCATGTGCTCGTGGTTGGCCGGGTCGTACGAGATGTCGCCGGTCTTGTCGGCCTTCTCGAGCCCGCCGATGCGGTGCTCGAGCCCGGCCGTGCCCGGGATGGCCCACGGGCGGGCCATGGTCTCGGGGTCGCGCAGGTAGGGCAGGAAGCGGCCGTCCTCGCCGTTGGGCTCGGTCGTGAACTCGACCGAGATGTCGGGCAGCTCGTCGGCCGAGGGCAGCAGCCAGGGCTCGGAGCCGTTGGCCACGTAGTTGTCCGACAGCAGGATGACCGGCGTGCGGTACTTCAGCGCGATGCGGGCCGCTTCGATCGCCGCGTGGAAGCAGTCGGACGGCGACTTGGGGGCGATCACCGCGAGCGGCGCCTCGCCGTGCCGGCCGAACAGCGCCATGTTGAGGTCGGCCTGCTCGGTCTTGGTCGGCATGCCGGTGGACGGGCCGGCCCGCTGCACGTCGACGATGACCAGCGGCAGCTCGAGCGCGATGGCCAGCGAGATCGTCTCGCCCTTGAGCGCCACGCCGGGGCCGCTCGTGGTGGTGACGCCCAGGGCGCCGCCGTACGAAGCGCCGACCGCGGCGCCGATGGCGGCGATCTCGTCCTCGGCCTGGACCGTCGTGATGCCGAACTTCTTGTGCTTGGACAGCTCGTGCAGGATGTCGGAGGCCGGGGTGATCGGGTACGCGCCCAGGAACAGCGGCAGCTTGGACCGCACACTGGCCGCCACCAGGCCCAGGGCGAGCGCCTGGTTGCCGGTGATGTTCCGGTAGGTGCCCGGCTTCATCCGGGCCGGCTTGACCTCGTACCGGACGGTGAAGCTCTCCGTCGTCTCGCCGAAGTTCCAGCCGGCCTGGAAGGCCGCCTTGTTGGCCGCGACCAGGTCGGGGCGCTTGGCGAACTTGGTCTCGAGGAAGCGCAGAGTCGACTCGAACGGGCGCGAGTACATCCAGCTCAGCAAGCCCAGCGCGAACATGTTCTTGGCGCGCTCGCCGTCCTTCTTGGCCACGCCCAGCTCGGCCAGCGCGCCCACCGTCATCGAGGTGAGGGCGACCGGGTGCACGGCGTAGTCGGACAGCGAGCCGTCCTCGAGCGGGCTCGCCGCGTAGCCCACCTTGGCCAGGTTGCGCTTGGTGAACTCGTCGGTATTGACGATGATGTCGGCGCCCGACGGCAGGTCGGCCAGGTTGGCCTTGAGCGCGGCCGGGTTCATCGCGACCAGCACGTTGGGCGAGTCACCCGGGGTCAGGATGTCGTAATCCGCGAAATGCACCTGGAAGCTCGACACGCCGGGCAGAGTGCCGGCGGGAGCGCGGATCTCGGCCGGGAAGTTGGGCAGGGTGGAGATGTCGTTGCCCAGCTGCGCGGTTTCCGAGGTGAATCGGTCACCGGTCAGCTGCATGCCGTCGCCCGAGTCGCCGGCGAACCGGATGACCACCCGGTCCAGCTGTTCGACTCGCTTCGCTCCAGCGGACACGTTCACAACCTCCCATTGGGGGCCGGCCGGCGGGAAAGAGCACATCGATGGGCGGCCCGCTCTTCGTCAGTTCCAGCCTACGTCGCCGCTCCTTACGAGCCGGGACAGGCCGTTGACCACAGTAGCCAGGTGAGGCTTGCCTGAACCACCGGAGTCCACTATCCGGCTACCCTGAACGATCGTGGACGGGTATCTGGGTTCTTACGCCACGCTGGGCCTGGTGGCGGCGGCCGGCGTGCTCGTCTTCGTGGGCGCGTTCGGGGCCAACAAGCTGCTCCGCCCGGCCGCCCCGGCCCAGCCACCGGGCAAGTACGTGGCCTACGAGAGCGGCATCGACCCGGTCGGCGGCGACTGGGCCCAGGCCCAGATCAGGTACTACGTCTACGCGTACCTCTACGTTCTCTTCGCGGTCGAGGCTGTTTTTCTTTTCCCGTGGGCCGTCGTTTTCGACCTTCCGGGCTTCGGCTGGGCCACCGTGACCGAGATGGGGGTCTTCGTGGCCGTCCTCGCCCTGGGCATCCTCTACGCCTGGCGAAAAAAGATCCTGACCTGGACGTAGTCCCCCGGGCCCGGGCGTGTCGGGGTGGCGGACTCGCCACGCGCTGTCCGACATGCCAACATTCAGCGCATGGGCCAGCTTCTCCTCTTCATAGTCGTGGCATTGGTCGTGGCCGCGATCGTGTTCGGCGTGACCGTGATGATCGGTGGCGGCGACAACGCATTGACGCCCGTCGAGCCGGACGGGGCCGCCGTGCCCCTGCCCAGCGACCGGCCGCTCGGTGAGGAGGACGTCTCGCGCACCCGGTTCGACACCGCCTGGCGGGGCTACCGCATGTCCCAGGTCGACCAGGCGCTGCAGCGGGCCGCCTACGACATCGGCTACAAGGGCGAGCTCATCGGCGTGCTCGAGGCCGAGGTGGCGGCGCTGCGCGAGGGCCGCACGGCCGACGCCGACGTGCTCCGCAAGGCGCGCGAGGCCGCGATCGCCCCGGCCGAGGTCGTGCCGGCCCAGCCCGACCTGCAGATCGAGGTGAACCGCGAGCCCGACGTGGTCTCCGCGGACGCCCCTGCCCCGCGTGCCGAGCCGGCGGAGCCGCGATGAGCGCGACCGGACCGGCCGACGGGCTCGGCGACGCCGCCCGGCCCGGCACCGGCGAGGTCACCGCCACGGTGATCGTCAACGCGCCCGCCTCGAAGGTCTTCGCCGCGTTCCTGAGCTGGGAGAAGCAGGGCGACTGGATCCCGCTGACCAAGGTCCGGGTGGTCGAGGGCGACGGCGGCGAGGGCAGCCTGGTCGAGGCGGTGACCGCGCTCGGCCCGGCGGTGCTGCGCGACGAGTTGCGCGTGGTCAAGGTCAATCCACCGTACGAGGTGCGCGTCGTGCACTGCGGCAAGGTGCTGCGGGGGCCCGGCACGATGCGCTGCACGGCCATGTCGGGCGACCGCACCCAGGTTGTGCTGCACGAGTGGTTCCACCTGCCGGCCGGCCCGGTCGGCAAGCTGGCCTGGCCGGTGGTCTGGCCCGGCTCCAAGCTGGGCTTCACCGGCGCGCTGAAGAAGTTCGGCCGGCTGGTCGAGGAGGGCCGCCTGCCCTGAGTTTCTGTCGGACCCCCGCTCTACGGTGGTCGCCATGACAGACACTTCGGCGTTCGGCGCACCGCAGCCCGGCGTCGCCCCGGCCGCGCTGCTCGAGGCCGGCCTGGTGATCGGCGACGACGGCCGGCCCCGCTGCTTCTGGGGCGGCAGCACGCCCGACTACGTGGCCTATCACGACGACGAGTGGGGCCGCCCGGTCCACGGCGACGACCGCATCTTCGAGCGCATGTGCCTCGAGGCGTTCCAGTCCGGCCTGGCTTGGATCACCATCCTGCGCAAACGCCCGGCCTTCCGGGCCGCCTTCGCCGGCTTCTCGATCGACAAGGTGGCCGCCTTCGGCGAGAAGGACGCGGCCCGCCTGATGACCGACGCCGGCATCGTCCGCAACCGCATGAAGATCGACGCCGCGCTGCACAACGCCCGCGTCGCCGCCGACCTGCCCGGCGGCCTCTCCGAGCTGTTGTGGTCCTACGCTCCTGCCCCGCGCCCGCCGCGCCCCGCCAGCCGGGCCGAGGTGCCGGCCACCACGGCCGAGTCCAAGGCCATGGCCAAAGACCTCAAGAAGCGCGGCTTCCGCTTCGTCGGCCCCACCACGGCGTACGCGTTGATGCAGGCCACCGGCATGGTCGACGACCACGTGGCGGGCTGCTGGGTGCCACCGCTCGGCCCCGATCCGGCCGCATGACGCGCCGGAAACCGGCCCGTGATGAGATGGAACGCATGGCGCAGTGGGCGGTGATCATTCCGGCGGAACGGTGGGCGACCGAGCGGCTCTTCCACCACGACACGGTGACGGTGTCGGGTGGCGCGGGCCCGGTCGAGCCCGACGACGAGGTGCTGCTCGTCGTCGGCGGCGAGGTCGTGGCGGTGGCCCACGCGCTCAAGGCCGACGGTGACGACCTGGTTCTGGCCTACCTGCGCCGCGCCTTCGACGAGCCGGTGCCGGCCGGCGAGCTGCACCTCGACGAGCACGACGTCCGCATCGCCGGCGTCGACCCCGCGGTGTTCCGCCGGCTCGCGGGCGCCGTCGGCGGCTCGGCGACCGTCGCCGCGAAGAAGACGTGGCTGGTCAGCGTCGCCCTCCCGATCGAGGCGCAGACCCCGGCCGAGGCGGTCCGCCAGTTCTGGTCGCACGTGCTCGAACTCGGCCCGGCCGAGCTGCCCACCTACGTCTGGCCCTCCGGCGACGAACTGGCCATGCAGGCCTTCGTCCTCGGCGAAGAGGCCAACCAGGATCCCGAGGAAGAGGACGACGAGGATTGACTTGACGATATGACGGTTTTGGGATCGTCACATCCATCGATCTCAATGCCTACGCTCCTTCCCTACGCGTCCTACCGGGCGCGCTCTTGGTGGGGAGGACCGAATGGTCAAGTGGCGGATCTTCGTGGGCACGGCGCTGGCCGCGCTCACCGTGGCGGCCTGGGGCGCGACCGCGTCACCGGCCGCGGCGTCGGCCGGGCCGGGCGACGGCGTGGCCGGCCCGTCGGTGGTCGGCGGCACCCGCGCCGCTCAGGGTGAATTCCCGTTCATGGTGCGACTGTCGATGGGCTGCGGCGGCGCCCTCTACAGCCCCACCCTCGTGCTCACGGCCGCGCACTGCGTGAGTCGCACCGGCGCCAACACGTCGATCACGGCCACGCTCGGCAGCGTCGACCTGCAGTCGAGCAGCCGGATCACCCGCACCTCGAACTACGTCTACCGGGCGCCGGGCTACAACGGCAACGGCGACGACTGGGCCTTCATCCGGCTCTCCAGCCCGGTGACGACGCTGGCCACCCTGCCCATCGCGACCAGCACGGCGTACGACTCGGGCACGTTCACGATCAGCGGCTGGGGCGCCGCCCGGGAAGGCGGGGCGCAGCAGCGCTACCTGCTGAAGGCGACCGTGCCGTTCGTCAGCGACAGCACCTGCAACTCGTCGTCCATGTACGGCGGCGAGGTCATCGCGGCCGAGGAGATCTGCGCCGGCTACACGTCGGGCGGCGTCGACACCTGCCAGGGCGACTCGGGCGGCCCGATGTTCCGCCGCGACGCGAGCAACGCGTGGATCCAGGTCGGCATCGTGAGCTGGGGCGACGGCTGCGCCCGCCCCAACAAGCCGGGCGTCTACACCCAGGTCAGCTACTTCTCCGCGGCGATTCGCTCCGCTGCCGCTTCGCTCTGATCGCCGCCTGAGCTTGCTGGTCGCCGCTTCGCGGCTCCGGGATTTCGCCCCGGGGAGGTCAATGACTTGGGCACCAAAAACGGCCTCGCTTCGCTAGCCGTTTTTGGCACCCAAGTCATTGACGGGCGACCGACTTCGGTCGCGGTCAAAGCTTCAGCGACCTTCGAAGACGGGCTTCTGCTTGGCCACGAACGCGGACACCGCTGCCTTGTGGTCGGCCGTGGCGCCGCAGATGGCCTGGGCCTGGGCCTCGGCCGCGAGCGCGTCGGACAGCGTGCCGGCGTCCCCGATCGAGAGCTCCCGCTTGATCGCCCCGTAGGCCACAGTCGGCCCCGCGGCCAGGCGTTCGGCCAGCTCGTGGGCCTTCGGCAGCACCTGCTCGTCGTCGTCGGTCAACTGCGAGAGCAGACCCATCTCGTACGCCCGCTCGGCCCGCACCGGCTCGGCCAGCAGCAGCAGCTCGAGCGCCCGCGCGTGCCCGACGATCCGCGGCAGCGACCACGAGACGCCGCTGTCGCCGGCCAGCCCCACGTTGGCGAAGGCCATCAGGATGGACGTCTTGGGCCCGCCGATCCGGAAGTCGGCCAGCAGCGCGAACGACGCGCCCGCCCCGGCCGCCGCCCCGCGCACCGCCGCCACCACCGGCTTGGGCATGCTGGCCAGCCGCTGCGCGATCGGGTTGTAGTGCACCCGCACGGTGTCCAGGTCGGTGCGGCCCGAGGCGAGCTGCTGCTCGTGCTCGCGCAGGTCCTGCCCCACGCAGAACGCCTTGCCCGCGCCGGCCAGCACGATCGCCCGGCACGACTTGTCGCTCTCGAGCGAGGCCAGCGTGTCACGCAGCGCCTCTTTGAGCTCGACGGTGAGGGCGTTCATGGCGTCGGGGCGGTTGAGCGTGAGCGTGACGACGGCGCCGTTGCGGTCGACGAGCAGGGAGTCTGTCATGGCTCTGAGAATCCCACACGGCTGCGAGTGGCCGGGTGAAGGCATCGTTCGACATAACGATCGGCGGCCGGCCGCAGACGGGCCGCGTGGCGGTCGAAGAAACCCGCCGCCACAGCGCCGGCCCAGCGCGGGGGCAGCAAGGACGCGGGCAACTGCGGATCGCGGAACAGGAACGAGCGCCAGGCGTGCACGAGGTGGAAGCGGGCCGCGTACGCCTCCTCGTCGGTGCTGCGGGCGTTGACCGCCGTGACCACCGGACGCAGGTCGGACACGAAATCCTCGTACGACCGGGCCAGTCCCGGCAGGTCCCAGGCCCGCCCGACCACCTCGGCGGCGCCGGGCGACCCCGCCGCGTGGCTGGCGCTGAAGCGCTCGTACCTGATCCCGGCCTCGGTGAGCACGGCGTCGGCCTCCTCGGCGGCCCGGGGCGCGACCCAGGCGTGCTCGCCCAGCGCCCCGTACCCGAGGAAGGCCAGCCGCGCCGCCTCGCGCTTGCCGAGCGAGCCGTGGACCAGGACCAGGTCGAACCGCCCGTCCCAGCCCGACCGGCTGGTGCGGTAGATCCGGGCGGCCGCCTCGTCGAGCCGCCGCGCGGCCTTCGGGGTGAGCAGATAGCCCGGCCCGGAGACCAGTCGCATGGGGTGCAGCCAGCCCTGACGCACCATCCGGGAGATCGCCGTGCGTACCGCGGGCGGCGCTATGCCCAGCGGCGCAAGCAGTCTGACCAGGGCCGCGACCGGTGCGCGCCCGCCCCTCGGCCGCAGGTAGTCGCCGTACAGGTCGAAGAGTGCCGACCGCGCCTGCATGACCGCACATTGTGACAGCCCGAAAGACGATATGCTAGACGCTGTCACATCCGCCCGGGCTGGGTTTGGGTTCGCCGGTGTTCATCAGGGAAAATGTTTGATCGGCACGGTGGGCCGGGTCGCGTCAGCACGCGCAATGGCCCTCGGCCGCCGGTCGGAAACGAGGTATGACGCCGTGTGGGGCTGAGCACACGGCGTAAGAAGTGGCTGTGGGGCAACCCACCGACACCCTGATGTAGGTCTGAGGGGAGACAAGATGGCGGCGATGAAGCCGCGGACGGGCGATGGTCCGCTGGAGGTCACCAAGGAGGGTCGGGGCATCGTCATGCGTGTCCCGCTGGAAGGTGGTGGCCGTCTCGTCGTTGAGATGACTCCGGACGAGGCCAGCGCACTGGGTGATGCGTTGAAGTCCATCGCCGGCTGACGTTTCACCGCGAGCCCGCCGGTACGGTACCGCCCGGACCGGCGGGCTTTCCACGTCTTCGAGAAAGGTCACGCTCTCGTGTATCCGATCCGGCTGACCGACCGCCTCGACGACGACCGGACCCGTGTCGTGCCCATCGGCGCGTCGGGTCCACTGTCGCACGCCGATGGCGAGATCGGTGCCGAGATTGCCGAGCTGGCCCCGGCAGGCCAGCCGGCGGGCACGCTGCAAGAGTTTCCCCGTCCGTTGCGGCGCCCGGCCCGGGTGCTGCTGGTGGCGGTGGGCGCGGGTGACGAGGCGGGCTGGCGCGCTGCCGGAGCAGCCGTGGCCCGGCACCTGCCCGGCGACGAAGAGCTTCAGGTGCTCCTGGGCGAGGCGGCCTCCGACGAGGCCGTACGCGGGATGGCCGAGGGGCTGTGGCTGGGCGGCTATCGCTATCGCGACGGCCGCGAGGAACCCCGGTCGGCTGAGGCCGAGCTCGTCACTGACGCTTTCCCTGCGTACGAGGGAAGCCTCACCCAAGCCCAAGCGGGCGCTCGGGCGACGTGGCTGGCCCGCGACCTGACGAACACCCCGCCCTCGATCAAGAACCCCGACTGGATGGCCGAGGAGGTCAGCGGGGCCGCCGCCAAACGTCCCGGCACCGGCGTCCGGGTGCTGTCCGGCGCCGAGCTCGAGCGCTTCGGCGGCCTGCGCGCGGTCGGCGGCGGTTCCAAGTTCCGGCCCTGCCTGGTCGAGCTGACCTGGGCCCCGCCCGCCGCGACCACCCACGTGGTGCTGGTCGGCAAGGGCATCACGTTCGACAGCGGCGGCATCTCGATCAAGACCCGCGAGGGCATGAAGCGGATGAAGAACGACATGGCCGGTGCGGCCGCGGTCGCCGCCGCCACCCTGGGCGCGGCCGAGCTGGGCCTGCCCGTCCGCATCACCGCCCTGCTGCCGCTGGCCGAGAACGCGGTCAGCGGCTCCGCCTACCGCCCGGGCGACGTGATCACCCACTACGACGGCACCACCAGCGAGTCGACCAACTCGGACGCCGAGGGCCGGCTGGTGCTGGCCGACGCCCTGGGCTACGCGGCCGAGCTCGAACCGGACGTGGTGATCGACCTGGCCACCCTCACCGGCGCCGCCCCGGTGGCTCTCGGGCCGAGCATCGCCGCCCTCTACAGCGAGAACGACGAGCTCGCCACGGCTCTGCGGCAGGCCGGCGCCGAAGCGGGCGAGCGGATGTGGCGCATGCCACTCAACCCGGACTACCGCGAACTGCTGCGCAGCGACCTGGCCGACCGGCACAGCTCGCCGACCCACGGCGGGGGCATGGCCGCGCTCTTCCTGCGCGAGTTCACCGGCCCCTACACCGACCGCTGGGCCCACCTCGACATCGCCGGCCCGGCCTGGACCGACACCGGCGAGGGTGAGCTGACCCGGGGCGGCACCGGGTGGGGCGTACGGATGCTGTTGCGCTACCTGTCAGCGCTTGACGGCGGCCAGCAAGCCCGCGCCTGAGGGCACCACGGCCGGAATCCACTCCTCGGACTCGCGCACGGCCCGCAGCGTCTCGCGGACGGTCAGCGTGTCCACGTCCCGGGCCGCCGGGTCGCTGATCCGCCCATTCGCCATCGCGCCGTTGACCAGCAGCACCCCGCCCGGCCGGAGCAGGCGCAGGGCGGCCTCGGCACAAGCGCCGAACTCGGTCACGTCGGCGTCCACGAAGACCAGGTCGTACGCACCGTCGGCCAGCCGGGGCAGCACGTCCAGCGCGCGGCCGGTGATGATCCGGGTGCGCGAGGGGGCGAAGCCGGCCTCGACGAAGATGCGCCGGGCGATCCGCTGGTGCTCGTTCTCGACGTCGATCGTGGTCAGGACCCCGTCGGAGCGCATGCCACGCAGCAGCCATACCCCGCTGACCCCGGCGCCGGTGCCGATCTCGACCACCGCCTTGGCGCTGCCGGCCGCCGCGAGCAGCCTCAGCACCGAGCCGGCGGCCGCGCTGACGCTGTCCAGGCCCAGCTCGATCGCCAGGCTGCGGGCGGTCTGCAGCACGATGTCCTCGCTGGCGTACGCCTCGGCGAACTGCATGGCCTGACCCGTCGACGGGCCGGGCCGGGCTGACGGGACGATGACGACCTCCGTGGCGGTTGGCGGACGAACGTGGCTGCGACCCACGTCCATCGGATAGAAGAGTATTTGGGCCGTCGATGCATAAACAGGCCGGGGCAGGGCGTCATCCAGGATCCGTGTCATCCTGGAGAGGGAGCTCGGGGAGGAATTGAGTGGAGGCACCGACGTGACCGACGGCTGGAACGCGCGTCCCACTCCGCCACCCGCCAATGGTCAGCCCGTCCCACCAGATTCGCCGTGGTGGTCCGACGCGCTCGCTGACCCGTGGCGCGACCCGTACGCGCCGACCGCCGTCGTGCTGCAGCAGCCGCAGTCGACCGGCGGGCCGCCGCCCGAGCCCGTGGTCAACCCGGACGCGCCCCGCCGCTCCTTCACCCCGATCCTGCTCATCTGCCTGATCACCGCCCTGCTCGCGGGCGGTCTGGGCGGCACCCTGGGCTACGTCTTCGCCGTCCGTGGCGGCGTCGCGACCGGTGGCGGCTCCGCTCTCGGGGCGGCCGCCGAGGACCCGCCGGCCGCGGCCAACCGGGCGCCCGACTCGCTGGCCGGCGTGGCCGGAAAGGTGCTCCCCAGCGTGGTCACCGTCCGGGTCACCGGCGCGATCGGCTCCGGCTTCGTGGTCTCGGCCAACGGCTACGTGATCACCAACGACCACGTCGTCGAGGGCGCCGACGACACCATGTCGGTGTCGTTCAGCGACGGCTCCACCGCCAAGGCCGAGCTGGTCGGCCGCGACCCCCAGTCCGACGTGGCTGTGATCAAAGTCGCCAAGAGCGGCCTCACCCCGGTCGCCCTGGGCAACTCCGACTCGATCGCCGTGGGCGACCCGGTGCTCGCCTTCGGCTCCCCGCTGGCGCTGGTCAACACGGTGACGGCCGGGATCGTCAGCGCGGTCGACCGCACCATCGAGGCCGGCGACGCGGGCACCACCCGCTACTACGCGGCCATCCAGACCGACGCCGCGGTCAACCAGGGCAACTCGGGCGGCCCGCTGGTCAACGCGGGCGGCCAGGTCATCGGGGTCAACTCGGTGATCCGCTCGGTCGGCGGCACCGAGACCGAGGCCGGCAACATCGGGCTCGCCTTCGCCATCCCGATCAACCAGGCCAAGCGCGTCGCGCAGGACATCATCGACCACGGCAAGGCCCGGCGTACGGTCATCGGGGCCGAGGTGGCGACCGGGGGCACCAGCACGTCGGGCGCCCGGCTGCGGTCGGTCGAACCGTCCGGGCCGGCCGGCGCCGCCGGTCTCAAGGCCGGTGACACGGTCACCAAGCTCGACGGGCACCTGCTCGAGGACGGCACCGACCTGATCGCCCTGGTGCGCAAATACCCGCCGGGCACCGTCGTCTCGGTGGAGTACCGTCGCGGAACGAAGACGCAGTCCGCCTCAGTGACATTGGCCGCCGACTCCAACTGATCGCCTCGGGGACTGCATTCGGCCACCTCGCGTGCGTAGGCTTGGCCCCGGAACCTGGGAGGCCACATGTTCGAGAATCTGAACTGGTGGGAGATCGGCGCGCTGCTCATGCTGGCGCTGCTGATCTTCGGTGAGCGTCTGCCCAAGGTCATCGGCGACGGCCTGCGCATGCTGCGCGGCCTGCGGGCGATGGCGCAGAACGCGACCACCGACCTCAACCGCGAGCTGGGCACCGACCTTCAGCTGCAGGACCTGCACCCCAAGGCGTTCATCCGCAAGCACCTGCTGAGCGAGGAGGACGAGGCGGCGATCCGCAAGCCGCTGCAGGGCCTCTTCGACGACGTGAAGCAGGACCTGAACGGCGTCCGCAGCGACCTCACCGACGTCGCCGCAGCCGCCGACATCAAGAACAACCGCACGGCCTCGGACTCCGCGTCGACCGCAGTGACGCCGGCCGCCCGCAAGTTCGACCTCGACGCGACATAGACGCGAAACGGCCCCCGCTCAGAAGAGCGAGGGCCGGTCGGGTGTCGATGCCTATCGGCGTGCGTTGACCATGAGGCCCAGCGGCTTGCCGACCAGGGACTCCCGGCGTACGGCCAGCTTGTTGGCCACCGCGTCGAGTGCCTGAGCGGCCGGGGCGTCCGGCGCGGCCAGCACGATCGGGTCGCCGGCGTCGCCCGCCTCGCGCACCCGGGTGTCGAGCGGAATCTGACCGAGCAGCGGCACCGACGCGCCCACCGTGGTGGTCAGCGAATCGGCGACCTTCTGCCCGCCGCCCTCACCGAAGACCTCCATGCGCGAGCCGTCCGGCAGCTCGAGCCAGGACATGTTCTCGACCACGCCGACCAGGCGCTGGTGGGTCTGCATGGCGATCGCGCCGGCCCGCTCGGCCACCTCGGCCGCGGCCGTCTGCGGCGTGGTGACGACCAGGATCTCGGCGTTGGGCAGCAGCTGGGCCAGCGAGATGGCCACGTCACCGGTGCCCGGGGGCAGGTCGAGCAGCAGCACGTCCAGGTCGCCCCAGTAGACGTCGGCCAGGAACTGCTGCAACGCGCGGTGCAGCATCGGCCCGCGCCACACCACGGCCGCGTTGCCCGCGGTGAACATGCCGATCGAGATCACCTTCACGCCGTGCGACTGCGGCGGCATGATCATGTCTTCGACCCGGGTCGGGCGGCCGTCGACGCCGAGCATGCGGGGCACCGAGTGGCCGTAGATGTCCGCGTCGATCACGCCGACCGAGAGCCCGCGCTTGGCCAGGGCCGCGGCCAGGTTGACGGTCACGCTGGACTTGCCGACGCCGCCCTTGCCGCTGGCCACCGCGTACACCCGCGTGCGGGAGCCGGGCTGGGCGAAGGGAATGACCGGTTCCGCCGCCGCGCCACCACCGCGCAGCGTGGTCTGCAGGGCCTTGCGCTGTTCCTCGTCCATCACGCCGAAGTCGACGGTCACCGACGTGATGCCGGGGATCGCGGTGAGGGCGGCCGTGATGTCGTTGTTGAGCTTGTCCCGCAGCGGGCAGCCGGCCACGGTCAGCAGTAACTCGACCCGGACCGTGCCCTCGGCGACGGTGAAGCCCTTGACCATGCCGAGGTCGGTGATCGGGCGGCGGATCTCGGGGTCGTCGACGGTGGCCAGCGCGGCCTGGATCGCGTCCTCGACGGTGGAGGCGGGAGCGGACATGATGCCCATGCTACGTCGGGCTCATCGGCGTTCTTCGTCCCACTCCTTGCGATCCTCCTCCCACTCCGAGCGGGCTCTCTTGTCCCGCCGGTGGGCGGCTTCGTCCAGCTCATCGGCGAGGCGGGACAGCTCGGAGCGCAGGAAGTCGCGGGTGGCGACCTCGCCCAGCGCGATCCGGAGCGAGGCGATCTCGCGGGCCAGGTATTCGGTGTCCGCCTTCTGCATGGCGGCCCGCCGGCGATCCTCTTCCATGGCCAGGCGGTCACGGTCGGTCTGGCGGTTCTGCGCGAGCAGGATCAGCGGCGCCGCGTACGACGCCTGCAGGGACAAGATCAAGGTCAGGAACGTGAAGGTGTACGGGTCGAAGCGCAGGTTGGCCGGCGCCAGCGTGTTCCAGGCGAACCAGGCGGTGATCACCAAGGTCATCCAGACGATGAACTGGGCCGTGCCCATGTACCGCGCGATGCCCTCGGACCAGCGGCCGAAGGCTTCGGGATCGAAGCGGGGCAGCCGTACCCGGCCCGGCTCGACGGGCTGGTCGAGGCGGTCGAGGCGCTCGCGGCGGGGATCGGTCACAGCACGACCTCGTCGTTCTCGCTCAGGTCGCGGTCACGCCAGTCGCGCGGCAGCGAGTGGTCGAGCACGTCGTCGACCGTGACCGCGCCCACCAGCCGGCGGGTGGAGTCGACCACCGGCATCGCGACCAGGTCGTACGTCGCCATCCGCTTGGTGATTTCGGCCAGCGACGTCTCGGGGCGCAGCGGCTCGAGGTCGGAGTCGACGATGCCGCCGAGGATGGAGGCGGGCGGTTCGCGCAGCAGCCGCTGGAAGTGCACCATGCCCAGATACTTGCCGGTCGGCGTGGCCGAGGGGGCGCGCGCCACGAACACCTGCGCGGCCACCACCGGCGACAACTCCGGCTCCCGGATGCGGGCCAGCGCCTCGGCCACCGTCGAGTCGGGCGTCATGATCACCGGCTCCGAGGTCATCACGCTGCCCGCCGTACCGGGACGGTATTCGAGCAGCTGGCGGACCGGGTCGGCCTCGTCCGGCTCCATCAGGTCGAGCAGCACCGACTGCTCGGCCTTGGGCAGCTCGCCGAGCAGGTCGGCCGCGTCGTCCGGGTCCATCCGCTCGAGCACGTCGGCGGCGCGTTCCCGGTCGAGGCGTACGAGAATCTCGACCTGGTCGTGCTCGGGCAGCTCTTCCAGCACGTCGGCCAGCGTGCGGTCGCTCAGCGCGGCGGCCACCTCGTTACGGCGGGCGTCCGGCAGATCCTGCAGGGCGTTCGCCATGTCGGCCGGCTTCATCTGCTCGAGCAGCGCCAGCAGGTTGGAGGTGCCCTGGGTGTCGGTCGGCCCGATCAGGCCGCGCACCCGGTCGTAGTCGGCCTGGAAGACGTGCCCGCGGCGGGCCAGCCGCCCGGTCATGCCGCGCACGGCGAGCCGGGTCACCAGCCACTCGTTGTTGCGGTTGAGCTCCATGCCGATGTCGACGACAGTGCTCGGCATGGCCGGCCCGTCGCCCGACTCGGGGGCCACTGTCACCCGCCGGTCGAGCAGGTCTTCCACCACCAGCAGCTCGTTCGGCCGCTTCTCGAACCGGCGCAGGTTGAGCACGCCGCTGGCCAGCACGACCGCCTCGGCGTCCATCGACGTCACCCGCCCGATCGGCAGGAAGATCCGCCGGCGCAACGCCATCTCGGCCACCAGGCCGACCACCTGCGGCGGCCGGTTCGTCGTACGCAGCCGCACCACGGCGTCGCGCACCCGTCCGACCCGGTCGCCGTTGGGGTCGAACACGGGCAGCCCGGCGAGCCGGGCCAGATAAACCCTCGTCCCCATGGTCACGGGTCCAGCCTAGGTTAGGGTCCGGACATGTCAGGAGTGACGTACGAGATCGTCGACGTGTTCACTGATCGGCCGTTCGCGGGCAACCCGCTCGCGGTGGTCTACAACGCCACCGATCTCGCCGCCGACCAGATGCACACCCTGGCCCGCGAGTTCAACCTGGCCGAGACCGTTTTCGTGCTCCCGCCGACCGACCTGTCGGCAACCTACCGGGCCCGCATCTTCACCCCCGAAAAAGAGCTCCCGTTCGCCGGCCACCCCAGCGTCGGCGCCGCAGTGACCTCGATGCGGCGCGGCCTGTTTCCCCCGGGAGAGGTGATCCAGGAGTGCGGCGCCGGCCTGCTGCCGATCACCGTGCGGGAGTCCGGCTCGGCCACGTTGACCGGCGGAACCCCGCAGCTGGGCGATCCCCTCGACCCGGCGATGCTGCTGCAGTTGGCCGGTCTGACGGCCGACGATCTAGCCGAGGGCACCCCGCGGTGGGCCGGGTGCGGTCTCGACTGGGCTTTCCTTCCCGTACGGCGTGAAGCCCTGACCGACGTCCGGATCGACGCGCCGGCCGCGCTCCAGGCCGGCGTGACCGACCTCTGCGTCTTCTCATGGTCCCCGTCGACGTCCGAGGCGCATTCCCGAGTCTTCGTACCCGGCGGCGCCGTACCCGAAGATCCCGCCACCGGCTCCGCCGCCCTCGGCCTGGGCGTGTGGCTGGTAGGCGCCGGCCTGTTGCCAGCCGACGGCACCTCTTCCTACCGCGTGCACCAGGGCATCGAGATGAAGCGCCCATCCCTGCTGGAGTGCACAGTCACCGCCGCCAACGGAGCGGCCACCGCAGCCACCGTCGCCGGCCACGTCTGCCCCATAGCCAAGGGCGAAATCATCGTCCCGCCGTTCATCGGATAGCCCCTGAACAGGCGTTTCTTAAATTCTTCAGGCGAGCCCCATCCCTAACCCCCACCCGCCTCGGGGAGCGGTGGTGACCTTACGCGGTGTCAAGCCGTGAGAGCGGGTTGTCCACAGCGCCGCGGACTTGTCCACAGGGTCTTGATTAGCGGCGCTTGACCTTGTGCAGGCGGAACGGGCGTCGAGTCTCGACTCGGGCCGGGGTGTCACGCGGCTCGGCCGCACCCGAATCGGCCGGCAGATCGGGGGCTGACACCGGCGGTTCGTTCTCGACCGGCGTCAGGCGGACGACTGCGCAACCCGAAGCGGCCCAGCGCGCCACCACCTCGTCGGCTGTGCCTGACGCATTCAGGCGCTTGGCGGCCAGCTGCGGGGCCACCTCGTTCCACTCGTCGCTGCCGGGGGACAGGCGGGTTGCGGCGGCCTCGGTGATCACGATGAGGCCGCCGTTGTCGCCGCGCAGGCGGACGGTCGCCCGCGACGCCTCGGCGAGGCCCGGCGCGAACTGCTCATCCGGGCCGCTGACCACTACCAGCGTGCCGTCGAGCGGCATCACCCAGAGCGCCAAGGCCGGGCCGTCGCCGACGGAGATCCAGGCCAAGGCGGCCTTCTTGAGCGCCTCTTCGAGCACCGCGGAAGTCACCGCGCCATCCTCGCACGCCGCGGCGACTCCGAAAGCGCGAGCAAGCCGCGGCCGCTACAAACACGCAAGCCCGCCGTGGCGATTACACCGTTGCGGGCTGGCGGGCGCCCGCGATCAGGGTGCGGTCGACCAGGCTGACCAGTTCCGTAAGGGAGCGGACCGTCCGCCCGGCGAAGTTGGTGTCGGCGTCGAAGACCAGGTGGTTGGCCAGGTCGGGGGCGGCCAGCCGGACCGGGGTCATGCCGACCGCGGCGGCGCCGGTCAGCTCGTGGCTGCCGCCGTCGCCCACGTACAGGCATTCGTCCGGTGCCACGCCCAGCTGCTGGCACGCGGCCAGGTAGATGCGCGGGTCGGGTTTGCAGACACCCAGGCGTACGGAGAAAACGGTCGTGTCCAGCAGCGGGGCCACCGGCAAACTGGGCAGGAAGGCGGGCAGCTCGTGCGTGCAGTCGCTGATCAGCGCGGTGGCCAGGCCGCGCCGCTTGATCGCGTCGAGCGCGCTCACCGCGTCGTCGCGCAGGCGGGTGTCGGCCTTGAGCGCGTCGACCCGGGCCGGCACGCCTGCCCGCAGCTGCTCGGAGCGGGGGCGGCCGCCGGCCTGCTCGATCACGAAACGTAGGGTGGCCTCGGCGGACCCGTAGCGGCCGCGGGCGCGGGCTCGGAACGTACGGTCGAGCACCCCGTTGACCGCGTCGGGATCGGCGCCGAGGGCTCGGGCGATCTCCGCATGTTGGGGACCACGCTGGACGGATCGGGTCAACGTGCCGAAGAAGTCGAACACGACCGCACGGTATGCGGGCACGGCGAAACGCCTCCCAGTACATAGAGGGGGGTGAAAGGGGCGGGAAACCTCGGTGACTGTAACGACACCATCACTTTCCGTTCAATAGGGGTTCGCAAACTGTGGCGCATCAGTCCGCAAGAACCGACGGCCAGGGATGAATGAGCGCTCATCGGCCCGTTTGCCGACTGTTCTGGCTCTCACCGTGGCGGTCCTCGCCGTCTCGTCCTCGGCTCCGCTGATCGCCTTCGCGGCTGCTCCGGCCCTGGCTATCGCCTTCTGGCGGAACGCGGCGGCGACCGTCGTGCTGACGCCTATTACGTACGGACCCAGACGCGCGGAGTTCTTCGGTGCGTCACGGCGGGCGAAGCTTTTCGGGGTGCTCGCCGGGGTGGCCCTGGCCGCCCACTTCGCCACCTGGATGCCCAGCGTCCAGCTCGGCTCGGTGGCCACGTCGTCCGCCCTGGTCGCGACCCAGCCGGTGTGGCAGGGCCTGATTGCGGCCGCGCAGGGCCGGCGCCCGTCGACCGCCGCCTGGATCGGCATCGGGCTGGCCGTGGCCGGCGCCGCCTGGGCCACCGGGGCCGACATCAACGTCTCCCCGCAGGCCGTGTTGGCCGATGTCCTGGCCTTGCTGGGCGGGGTCTTCGCGGCGATCTACACGGCCCTCGGCGAGCGCGCCCGCACCGAGTTGCGCACCACCACATACACCTGGATCTGTTACGGCGTCTGCGCGGTGATCCTGCTGGTGGTGTGCCTGGCCGCCGGCCTCGACCTCGGCGGCTACGACAACCACACCTGGGCCGCGATCCTGGGTCTGGTGGTGGGCGCCCAGTTGCTGGGTCATTCGATGTTCAGCTACGCCCTCGAGCACACGTCGGCCACCACCGTCAGCGTCCTGGGCCTGGTCGAGGTGCCCGGGGCGGCCCTGCTGGCCTGGATCTGGCTGGGGCAGGAGCCGCGCGCGGCCGCCCTGCCCGGCGTCGCCCTGCTGCTGGCCGGGGTCGCGGTGTTCATCCTCGGCGCCGCCCGCTCGGCCCGTCCGGCGGTGGATCCCACGCTCCCCGACTGACCCCTTCCCATTTGCGCGATTCGGGGCTTTCGGTCGTTGAGTGAGGCGGGCGCACGCCTGGCGGCTCGAGCCGCCGCCGGGTAGAAGGGGGGAATGCGATGCATGGGTCTCGATTCCGGATCGGCTGTCTCGCCGTGCTGGCGGTGGTCCTCGTGATCGGCGGCTGCGCCGATTCGGCCGGCGACCAGCCCGCCGACGGCCCCGGCCTGACCGGCGGCTGGAGCACGGCCGGCTGCGAGTTTCTGCGCCTGCCGGAGCGGATGGCCGTTGCCGGGGTGGCCATGCCGGTGACCCCGGCCAAGCTCCAGGCGGCCATGGACCGCATCGACAACGCGGGCCGGGGCGAGTTCAGCGCCAGCTTCGCCGGCCTCGAGGTCGATCAGGAGAACATCCGCGCGATCATCTACCGGGTGCCGTCGGCCGCCTTCGATGAGTTCATCCGCCAGGCCGCGGAAGACACCTGCATCATCGTCCGCGACGCGCCGCACTCCGCCACCGACCTGGCCGTCTGGCACGACCGGGTGCTGGCCGACCTGGCCTTCTGGACGCACTCCGGCATCCGCATCGTCTCGGTCGGCGCGCGTCACGACGGTGCCGGCGTCGAGATCGGCACCCAGGATCTGGAACAGGCCCGAACCGAACTCACAGCCCGCTACGGTCCCGAAGCTCCGCTGCTCTTCGTGCAGGAGGCCCCGGTCCGCCCGCTGACCAACCCGACCGCCACCCCGCGCGACAACTGAGCCGGTGCCACCGGAGGGGTCGGTTCTTCGGACGGAACCGTGAGTGAAGGTGGGAATGGCGTCCCTGGGGCTGCTCGGGTGGAAACGGACTGAGAGGATGGCCCGGGGCCTGCGCCACGCCGGCTGCGCTGTCCGCCCGGTCGCGCCTACCCGGGCCGGGACAGCCGCGGTCGCCGCGCCCGGGCCGAGGGGTCGTCGAAGAGGTGGAGGTCCAGGTGGAGGCTGAGGAGTCGCAGGAAGCGCCGGTCACATTGCGGCTGGACGGAAAGGTCGCCCTGGTCACGGGGGCCGGCAGCCCCGACGGGATCGGCTATGCGACGGCGCGCCGCCTGCGTGACCTCGGGGCGCGGGTGGCGATCGTGTCGACCACCCGGCGGATCCACGAGCGGGCGTCCGAGCTCAGCGTCACCGGGTTCGTCGCCGACCTCACCGACGAGGCCGAGGTGGGCGCGCTCGCCGACGCCATCTCCGACCAGCTCGGCGACGTCGAGGTGCTGGTCAACAACGCCGGCCTGACCAGCCGGGCCAGCCCCGAGATCCTGCGGCCGGTCTCCCAGCTCACCTACGACGAGTGGAAGAGCGAGATCGACCGCAACTTGAGTACGGCGTTCCTGTGCAGCCGCGCCTTTCAGGGCGGCATGGCCGAGCAGGGCTGGGGCCGCATCGTGAACCTGGCGGCCACGGCCGGCCCGGTCAACGCCCTCCCGACCGAGGCCGCATACGCAGCGGCGAAGGCCGGCGTCGTCGGTCTGACCCGCGCGCTGGCCATGGAGTTGGTCGCCGACGGCGTCAACGTCAACTGCGTGGCGCCGGGCACGATCTACACCGCCGCCTCCACGGTGACCGAGATCAAGCAGGGCCTGGGCACCCCGATCGGCCGCCCCGGCACCCCGGACGAGGTCGCCGCGGCCATCGCGTTCCTCTGCTCGCCCGCCGCCTCCTACATCACCGGCCAGATGCTGGTGGTCGACGGCGGCAACAGCGTCCGCGAGGCCGAATTCCGCTGACCGCCCGTCTTCGCGCGGCGCGAACAGCGCGGCGGCTGAGCTAGGCGTGCTTGTCTCGCGCGGTCGGCCGGGTGACCGGCCGACCGGCGCGGCGTGCGAGCTGCGGGCGCCGGCCCGCGTCGCTCACGGGCTGGTGCTGGAGGCGCCGACCGCGATGACGGCGACGACCACGTAGAACGCACAGATCAGCACGTAGATGCTGGTGAAGATGTAGCCGAGCCAGAGGCCGGCCGTGGCCAGGCCCTCGCCCTGCTCGCCGGTCTGGCGGATCTGCTTCTTCGCCACGTGGCCCATGACGATGCCCGCGGGCGCGAACACGAACGCGAACACCAGCGACAGGATCGCCATGGTGTTGGTCGTGGCCACCGGGGCGTAGGGCTGCTGACCGTAGCCGGGCTGCCCGTACGGCTGCTTGTACGCCTCTTGCCCGTACGCCGCCGGCTGCCCGTACGGCTGCCCGCTCGACGGCTGCGACCCGTACGGCTGCCCGCTGGAGGGCGCACCGTAGGGCTGCCCGTACGGCTGGCCGCTGGACGGCTGCGAACCGTAGGGCTGCCCGCTCGACGGCTCGGCCGAGTACGGCGTGGTCGGGTCGTACGGCTGCTGCCCGTACGGCTGCTGCGGCTGATATGGATCCGGTGTGCCACCGGGTGGGTAAGTCATCAAGTCCTCCTCGTTCCCGGGCACCGTACTAGCCCGGGCGCCGGAGAGAACACGATAGGCGTACGTGTCCGCAGGTTGCGACGGCAATCGGACTGACGCGACCCGATTCCGCCCCGTCGGCGGGCCTGCCTCAGGGCAGCTTCGTCAGGCTGCCCACGGCTCGCTCGACCGCCAGGCACCGGTCTTCGACGTAGTCCAGGCCCGCCTCTTCGGCGATGCGCCGCGCCTCGGCCGAGAAGATGCCGCTCTGCAGCCACACCGCGGGCGCCTTGATCGCGACTGCCTGTCGCACCACCTCGACCGCGTCCCGCGCGGGCCGGAACACGTTGACCAGGTCGACCGGCTCGTCGAGGTCGGCCAGCGTCGCGACGGTGGGGACCCCGAACACCTCGTCGACGAACGGGTTGACCGGGATGATCCGCCAGCCGTGCCGCAGCATCTGGAGCGGAACCGTGTGAGCCGGCTTGAACGGGTCACGTGACGCGCCGACCACGGCGATGACGTTCGCCTCGGCCAGGATCTGCTGTGCATCCCTCATGCGATCGACTGTAGTCACAGCAAAGTCAGTTGCCGGTCGTCCTGCACCTCCTGCTTCGTCTCGGGTTCGATGGCCCGGGCCTCGCCGGGGCCGGCCCGGTGGAGGCCGTGCCGCCGGGCCGCGACGCGCACCCGGGCGGTGACCTCCCGCTGATAGGCCTGCGGCGTGTAGGACCCGTTGCCGTAGAGCTCGCGATAGCGCGGCGCCAGATCGGGCCGGGTGCTGGTGAGCCAGGCCGCGTACCACTCCCGGGCGCCGGGCCGCAGATGCAGCGGAAGCGGGGAGACGCTGGTGGCGCCCGAGGCTGCGATCGCCGCCACCGTCTCGTCGATGGACTCGTCGGAGTCGGTGAGGCCGGGCAGGATCGGCGCCATCAGCACACCGACCTCGAAACCGGCGTCGGTCAGCCGGCGCACCGCGTCGAGCCGCCGGCGGGGACTGGGCGTGCCCGACTCGACCGCCCGCCACACCTGCTCGTCGACGAAGCCCACCGAGAACGACAGGCCGACCCGGGTCATCTCGGCCGCCTGGGTGAGCAGCTCGAGGTCGCGCAGGATCAGCGTGCCCTTGGTGAGGATCGAGAACGGGTTGGCGTGGTCGCGCAGGGCGGCCAGGATCTCGGGCATCAGCCGGTAGCGGCCCTCGGCGCGCTGGTAGACGTCGACATTGGTGCCCATGGCGATCGGCGCGCCCGACCAGCGCGGGGCGGCCAGCTCGCGGCGGATCAGCTCGCCCGCGTTGACCTTGACCACCACCTTGGTGTCGAAGTCGTGGCCGGTGTCGAGGTCGAGATAGCTGTGCGTGTGGCGGGCGAAGCAGTTGTGACTGACCACGCCGTCGGCGATGAAGTCGCCCGTGCCGGTGGAGATGTCGAACAGCGGCAGGGTGAGCCCCAGGTCTTCGATGTCGACCACGGCCAGCTGCCGCCCGGCGCGCACGCCGACCCCGGACGCGTCGAGCGGAGCGCCGTCGATGCCCGTGAGGTGCCGGAAACGCAGGGCCGCCCACAGGTCGCGGTCGATCTCGACCGTGCCCGTGCCGCCGCCGCGCACCCGCACGGGAGTGCGGCTGGGCAGGCCGAGGTGCGTCAGTGCCTCGGTCACCCGGGCCAGGAACAGCCGGTCGGCGCCGGCGAAGCTGATCGCCAGCCGGTCGGCCTGGCCCACGGCGCCGAAGGCGCCGGCCAGGAAGCCCCGATACCAGTCTGAAGTGGGCAGCTCGGGCCAGCGCAGGGCCTCGTGCAGCAGGACGTCTTCCAGATAGCCGTCGGCCCGCACCCAGGCGTCGCCCGCCCGGGCCGGCACGCCGCCGGTGTCGCCGCGGCCCGCGTCGCCCCGGATCAGGCCGCACAGGAAGCCCATCTGATAGTCCGGGGACTCTTTGGGCGGCTCGGCGAAGTGGCCGACGCCGAACATGAGGTCACCCACGGCCAGGGCGGGCTGGTGCGGCTCGGCCGGGCTGACGTGGCGCCAGCCGCGGTCGGTCAGGAAGCGGTGGTCGCCGCTGGCCACCAGGCGGGTGCCGTCGGCCAGGGTGACCCGGAACGCGGTCTTGGTGGTGGACCAGTGGTCGAGCACGGTGGTGGGGACGTAGCGGCGGGTGGAGCCGGCGCCCATCGTGCCCATGATCGCGTCACCGGGGCGCAGGTCGGCCAGCCGCCGGGTGGCGCCGTCGGCCATCAGGATCGGAGTGTCGCCCGAGAGGCAGTAGGCGCACGCGTGGGAGCAGCCCCGATAGGGATTGATGGTGAACTCGAACGGCACCCGCGACGCCCCGGGAACCCGGTTGATCAGGCTCTTCGCCCGGATCTCGTAGAACGTCATGCCGGCGAAGCCGGGGGTGTCGAACGTGCGGACCGTGGCGCCGGGCAGCGCCAACGGCAGGGGTGGTGCCGCCGGCGCTGCCCTGTCGAGGAGCGAGTCGCCGTCGGACGGGGCCGACAGGTTGGACCATCGCATGGCAAGGATTCGAACACATGTTCGATCTGCTTGTCCAGTCAGCTTCGAGCGTGTCGCCGGCGGCGTGCCGAGGGCGTGAAAAGGCCCGCGAACCGAACCGGTTCGCGGGCCTGACGAGGAAAAACTTGGGTGATCAGTGGCTGTGGGCGGCCAGCTGCTGACGGACGTCGTCCATGTCCAGCTTCTCGACCTGCTCGATCAGGTTCTCCAGGGCGGACTCGGGAAGAGCGCCCGGCTGGGAGAAGACGATCACGCCGTCGCGGATCGCCATGATCGTGGGGATCGAGCGGATGTCGAACTTCGCGGCCAGAGCCTGCTCGGCCTCGGTGTCGACCTTGCCGAAGGTGATGTCGGTGTGCTTCTCGGAAGACCGCTCGTAGGTCGGAGCGAAGCGGACGCACGGCCCGCACCAGCTCGCCCAGAAGTCGACCAGGACGATGCCGTCCTTGCCGGTGACCTCATCGAAGTTCTCAGCGGTCAGCGCAGTCGTCGCCATGATGTCTCCGTCCACGGGAATTTGGCATTCGTGCGGTGAAACCCCTAGTTCCCTCCAGCCATTCCCGGTGGGAGCCCGGACGACACGTGGTCTGGAGCACCAAATCGGGACGCGGTGTGGGCTTGGGACAACTCATCGTAACGATTAGTGAGGAGAGCGCTCACCGTATCGAGCCAACTTGTGATGCCCGTTTTGCAGCTGGTAATCCGGACATGGCGGGAACGGTCGCCCGGTACGCCGCTGACCTCGGAGATCCTTCTCGCCGTACGTAATAGGAAGGATTGTTAAATGTGAACTGTGTCACAGGTGAGGAACCTTCACATGGATACGCAGGGTGAGGCAGACTCTGCTGCATCAAAGCGTGGGCGGCGGGCGCCGGGGAGGGCCCCGCCGCTCATTGCGTCTCCACCCTCTTCTCGTGGCCGCCGCGCCCGGTTGGGTAGCGTAACCGCCCATGATTGCCGCCGAGGACGAGTCCGCCGAGGTCGGTGTGGGCCCCTGGACGGGCGAGCGCCCCGACGACCCCCGCTACGACCCTGAGCTGCTGGCCGAGGGCGATCGGCGCAACGTCGTCGACCGTTACCGCTACTGGCGCCGCGAGGCCGTCGTCGCCGATCTGGACACCCGCCGGCACGAGTTCCACGTGGCCATCGAGAACTGGCAGCACGATTTCAACATCGGCACGGTGGTGCGTAACGCCAACGCCTTCCTGGCCGC
Organism: Paractinoplanes pyxinae; assembly: GCF_026626335.1. Lineage (GTDB taxonomy): Bacteria > Actinomycetota > Actinomycetes > Mycobacteriales > Micromonosporaceae > Actinoplanes > Actinoplanes pyxinae. The sequence continues at coordinate 103,068 of NZ_JAPNTZ010000022.1, forward strand.
CGAGGTGCACATCGTCGGGCTCCGGCGGTGGAACCGGCGTGGAGCCATGGTCACCGACCGTTACCAGCACGTGCGTCACCACTCCACGATCGAAGAGTTCGTGGCCTGGGCGGCCGAGTCGGACCTGCCGGTGATCGGCATCGACAACCTGCCGGGCTCCAAGCCGATGGAGACGGTCACTCTTCCGAGGCGCTGCGTGCTGCTCTTCGGGCAGGAGGGCCCCGGGCTGTCGTCGCCGGCTCGGGCGGCGTGCGCCGAGCTGTTCTCGATTGCCCAGTACGGGTCGACCCGCTCGATCAACGCCGGGGTTGCCAGCGGCATCGCCATGCACGCCTGGATACGCGCGCACGCGGGACCCCCGCCCGGGTGAATCTCGCTCATACGCCCGGGTTCTGCGGATTCGCTTGACGCGGCCTGCCGGGGGACGCACGGTAAGAGGCGTGGGTGTCACAGTGAGTTGCCCCAGATGCGGTGCACAGGTGCGCAAGCCCGACCTGATGCACACCGACTGGCGCTGTGACAACTGCGGCGAGGTGCCACCTTTCCACGTGGCCGAGCACATCAACGCCGACATCGTCGAGAGCATGCTGCTCCGCCAGGCCGGCTCGGCCGAGAAGACCCCGTTCTGGTGCCCGTGGCCGTTGCCCACCGGGTGGATGGTCACCGGCGTCGGCTGGGCGGGGGACGACCGTACGGGTGTACGCGCGACAGCCATCGCCTGCAGCGGCCCCGACCCGCTCGGCGGCGGCCCGGCCGACGTCGTGCTGATCGCCGAGCAACCGGGCGTCGGGCTGGGCACCAGATTCGGCGGGATTCCCGGCATCGACCCAGGTCACCTCATCGCCGACGCGCTCACCTCGGCCAACGGCCACCCTGGACCGCACGCCAAGATCCGGGCCGGCGGGCACCCCACTCCACTGTGGTGCGTCAAGTCCCCGGAAGATCGAAGCGCGTACGTGAGTGAGGCGAAAGGAATGTGGCTCTATGCGGTAGCGTGGCCGGCAAGCGCGGGCTACTTCCTCGCGGAGCACGTCGTCCTGCACGACCTCTGCGAGGGGGTTCCGTCCGAGCTCGTGTACGGAGCGCCGTCGCCGTACCTGCAGGGCAAGACCAGCCAAGTTGGCCCCTGACCTGCGGATATGGAATCGGCTTTTCGGCCACATTGTTCACACCGAGCGACGAAGCTGATACCGTCAGTACTGCCGCGGCGCTGACCGTCACCCGCACCCACAGGAGAAGGCCCGCCATGATCAAGAAGGTTCTGACCTGGCTTGGTATCGCGTTCTTGATCTTTTTCATCGCCTTCAACCCGAACTCGGCGGCATCGGTCTTCGAGTCCCTCGGAGGCACGATCGCCGATATTGCCCGGGGCTTCGGCACGTTCTTCACGAACCTGGTCGCTTAGCATTCCCACATGGGTGGTCCAGCTGAGCCGCACGAGCCTCGAGGCGAGGGCGCCGGGCGCCCTCGGGACGACGACGAGAATTTCGGGTTCACCGACCCGGCGTTCGATGAGGACCTCGACTACGCGCGGCGGCGTCGCGCCTATGCGGACGGTCCCGGTTTCTCGCCTGATGCCGGCTACTCACCCGACGCGGGCTACTCCGAGAACGCCGGTTACGCGCGCAGCACCGCCTATCGCGACGATGCCGTCTACGACGACGGCGGCGACGAGTACGAGGCGCCCGTCTTCACCGAGGAAGAGCTCGAAGGCCTGGGCCCCGAGGGTGGCGGCGGCCCGCGCCGGGTGCTGCCGCTCGAGGACGAACCGACCACTCTGGTCGCCCGCTATCTGTTCCCCACCGAGCGCTACCGCGGTGAGTGGAAGAGGCACTGGATCCACCTCTCGACCCCGTTGGGCATCGGCGCCGGCGCCACTCTCGCGCTGGGCTACCTGGCCGGCTTCCTGACCCGGCAAGACATCAACGGTCTGGTGACGGTGGCCGTGCTGATCTGGCTGGCCGTGATCAGCTGGGTCGCCTGGAAGGTCTTCGACTGGTACTTCGACCGCTTCATTCTGACCAACAAGCGCGTCATGGTCGTCAACGGCATCATCACCCGCCGGGTGGCCATGATGCCGCTGCTGCGGGTCACCGACATGAAGTACGAGCAGTCCGCGCTCGGCCGCCTGCTGAGCTACGGCACGTTCGTTCTCGAGTCGGCCGGTCAGGACCAGGCGCTCCGTGAGGTCAAGCACCTGCCCAACCCCAACGAGCTCTACCTGCGCGTGGTCGAAGAGATGTACGAGCCGCAGGCGGTCGAGGCGCGTCTGGGCAAGGACACCGACGGCGACGACGCCTGATCTTCCGGCTGTGACGAAGGGATCGCGCCGGGGAGGCGGCAGGGTGTGGCCTCGGGCCGGTAGCGTTTTGCGGTGACCCGAATCGACCTGCACTGCCACTCCACGGCCAGCGACGGCACGTTCACGCCCGCCGAGCTGGTCCGGGCCGGTGCGGCGGCCGGGCTCGACGTCATGGCGATCACCGATCACGACACCACCGGCGGCTGGCAGGCGGCGGCGCAGGCCCGGCCCGACGGGCTGCGGCTGGTGCGCGGGGCCGAGCTGTCGTGCCGCTGGCTGGGGGCCGAGCAGTGGCCGATCGCGCTGCACATGCTGGCCTACCTTTTCGACCCGGACGAGCCACGCCTCGCCGCCGACCTGGCCCGCATGCGCGTCGACCGGGAGCAGCGGGCCGAGAAGATCGTGGCCAAGCTGGCCGCCGACGGGGTGCCGATCACCTGGGGCGAGGTGCACGGCTACGCCGCCGGGGGGTCGGTCGGGCGGCCGCACATCGCCCAGGCGCTGATCAGGGCCGGGCTGGTGCGGACGACCAACGAGGCGTTCGCCTCGAGGTGGCTGGGTGCTCGTTACTTCGTACCGAAATCGGACCTTGACGTTTTCGAAGCCGTGCGAGCGGTTCGGGCCGCGGGTGGGGTGACCGTTTTCGCCCATCCGCGAGCGACGGTTCGGGGGCGCGTGGTGCCCGACGAGCTGATCATTCAGCTGGCCGACGCGGGGCTGTTCGGGCTCGAGGCCGATCATGAGGATCACTCACCGGCCGAGCGGGCGCACGTGCGTGAACTCGCCGAGGATCTGGGACTCGTGGTCACCGGGTCGTCCGACTTTCACGGCACGCACAAGACGGTGCAGCTCGGCGACTATCTGACCGACCCCGAGGCGTACGAGAAAATCGTCTCGGCCGCGACCGGAGTGCCGGTGCTGGGGTGACGCTGGACGCATCGAACTGCGTCCGGGCGGGCTCGACCCCTAACGTGATCGGGTGAATCTGAAGCTGCTCGGCGAAGTCTTCGTGACCTTGCTGGTGATCGTCGACCCGCCCGGCATGGTGCCGGTGTTCCTGGCGCTGACCGGGACGATGGACGGGCGCGCCCGGATGAAGGCGGGCACCCAGGCGGTGCTGCTCGCGCTCGGTGTGATCATCGGCTTCGCGGTGGCCGGGCAGACGCTGCTCGACTATCTGCACGTGGAGCTGCCGGCCCTGCAGGGCGCGGGCGGTCTGCTGCTCATCCTGGTCGCGTTGCAGCTGCTCACGGGCAAAGCCGACGAGCCGTCGGACCAGGGCGGCACCAGCAACGTGGCCCTGGTGCCGATCGGCACGCCGCTGCTGGCCGGGCCGGGCGCGATCGTGGCGACCATGCTGTTCGTGCGCCGGGCCGAGGGAGCGGACGAATACCTGATCATCGGCGTCGGCATTCTGCTGGTCATGCTGACCGTGTGGCTGGTGCTGCGGTTCTCCGGCGGCATCGTGAAGCTGCTGCGCCCGGCCGGCATCGAGGTGCTGACGCGAATCGCCGGCCTGCTGCTGGCGGCCATCGCGGTGCAGCTGATCGCGGACGCTATCGATGCTTTCGTCCAGCTGTATCTGGCTCAGGGCTGACGCGTTTCTGTCGTACCCGGCTGGCAGGATTGTCCTGTGCCCTCCACCAGACCCCCCAGTGTGGTTCCCGAGCAGCTCGGCTTCGCCGGCATGCCCGAGCGGCTCTTCGTGTGCACGCCCAGCAAGCTCGGGGCGTTCGCCGACTGTCCTCGGCGCTACCGCTACTCATATGTCGACCGGCCGGCTCCGCCCAAGGGTCCGCCGTGGGCACACAACTCGCTGGGCGCGAGCGTCCACACCGCCCTGAAGAACTGGTATGCGGTGCCGGCCGACAGCCGCGATGAGTCGGCGCTGCCCCGGCTGCTGAAAGCGACTTGGGTACGCGAGGGCTACCGTGACGTCGACCAGGAGCGCACGACGTACCGGGCGGCCCTGCGCTGGCTCGAGACCTACGTGCACGGCCTCGACCCGGCCGACGAGCCGCTGGGCGTCGAACGGGTGGTCGCCACCAAGACGGCGGTGCTGGCCTTCAACGGCCGGGCCGACCGCATCGACGCCCGCCGCGGCCCCGACGGTCCCGAGGCGGTGATCGTCGACTACAAGACCGGCCGCTCCGGGCTCGACGCCGGCGACGCTCGCGGTTCGCAGGCTCTGGCCCTCTACGCGTACGCGGCCTCGCGCGTCTTCCGCCGTCCGAGCTACCGCGTCGAGCTGCACCACCTGCCCACCGCGACGGTTGTCTCGCACGAGCACACCGAAGAGTCGCTGGCCCGCCAGGTCCGCCGGGCGGAACAGACGGCCCGCGACATCATGGCCGCCGAAAAGGCCGTGGCATCCGGCGCCGACCCCGACGCCGAGTTCCCGACCAATCCGGGGGCGCTCTGCTCGTGGTGCGACTTCCGCAAGTCGTGCCCCACCGGCCAGGACGTCCCGGCCAAAGACCCGTGGACGGCGGTGGAACACCTGACCGCCACCGCCTGAGTGCAGACCGGCTCGGCCTGGCCCGTTGGGCCGCTCGCCGGTCGGCGCCAGCGTGGCCCGGTTCGGCCTGGCCGTTGGGCTCTTCGCCGGCGGGCCCCAGTGTGGCCTGGTTCGGGCTGGCCTGTTGGGCTCTTCGCCGGTCAGCGCCAGCGTGGCCCGGTTCGGTCTGCCCGCTGGGCTGGTCGGCTCGGCTCGGGCAGTTGGGCTGCCCGGTGTCGGCGTGCTCGGGTGGGCCAGCTGTCCGTGACGCCAGCGCGGGCCAGGGCGGCTCGGCTGGCCCGCTGGGCTGGTCGGCTCGGCTGGGGCAGTTCAGCTGGTCGGCTCGCGTAGATGGGCTGCCCGATGTCGGCGTGCTCGGGTGGGCTAGCTGTGGGTGGCGCCGGCGCAGGCCAGGCGGCTTGGCGCATCGGTGGGGTGCGGTATCGGGTGGGCTAGCTGTCGGTGACTCCGGCGCGGGCCAGGGCGGCCTGGCGCATGGGGGCGGTGCGGTACTTGCGAGGCAGGGTGTTGAGCACTGTGGCCAGCAGCAGGCGGATGCCACGGACTGATAGGTCGGCGGTTACGTCGGTGGTGGGCCAGCCGAGGCCGCCGTAGAGGCGCCGGGCCCAGGGCGGCAGCAGGCCGATCGCGGTGCTGGCGACGCCGAGGTACGCCCATCGGGCCGGGCCCAGTGTGAGGCTCAGCCGTAGGGCACGGTTGCCGAAAAAGTCGGGCACCGGGGGCACGGTGAGGAAGGCGGCCGTCTCGGCGCCGTCGCGGGTGAGGGTCAGCTCGGGGCGCATGGCCTCGTAGTAGGCCTCGACCTCGGCGGCCGTGGCGGGCACCGTCGACGGGTCCAGGCCGACCAGCTCGGCCGCTCGGAGCTGCTCGGTGTAGTACTGGTCGACCTCGTCGGGGGTCAGCTTCAGCCCGGCCCGGGTCGCGGTGGTGAGGAACGACTCGACCTCGGCCACGTGCACCCAGCGCAGCAGGTCCGGCTCGTCGATGCGGAACGTCTCGCCCGTGCGCGGGTCGGTGGCGGTCATGCGCGAATGCAGCCGGCGCAGGCGGCTCGAGGCCCGCTCGACCTCTTCGGTGGTGCCGTAGATGACCGTGCCCACGTAGTCCGAGGTCCTGTTGAGGCGGCCCCACGGGTCGGCCCGGAATCCCGAGTTCTGCGCGACGCCGGCCACGGCCCTGGGGTGCAGCGCCTGCAGGTAGAGCGAGCGCAGGCCGCCGAGCAGGAGGATCGGTTCGCTGTGCAGCTTCCAGGTGACCGAATCCGGCCCGAACAACCCGACGTCGACGCTCATGCCTTCCACAGTGCCACGCCCGGCGCCCAAAGTTGAACTCGTTCAGTTTATTTTCGGCCCGCTCGCAGTCGCGAGTCGGATGCACCTCCGCCAAACGACCGCGGCGCGGCGGGCGGCGCTGGGGTGTCGGCGGCTCTGGGTGCTGGGCGGGTCAGGCGGAGTCGGTGGCTCGGCGGGCCTGGCACGCGGGACAGAGGCCCCAGAAGGTCACCTCGGCCTCGTCCAGTTCGAAGCCGTGTGACGTGGCCGGGGTCAGGCAGGGGCGGTCGCCGACCGTGCAGTCGACGTCGGCTATCTCGCCGCAGCCGCGGCAGACGATGTGGTGGTGGTTGTCGCCCACGCGGGCCTCGTAGCGGGCGGGGCTGCCGGCCGGTTCCAGGCGGCGGGCCAGGCCGGCGCGGGACAGGGCGCCCAGCACGTCGTACACGGCCTGGGTCGAGACCGAGTCGAGGCGGGTGCGGGCCCGGCGGGCGATTTCGTCGACCTCGAGGTGGCCGCCCTCGGTGAGGATGTCGAGCACGGCGAGGCGCGGCTTGGTGACCCGCAGGCCGTGCTCGCGCAGCAAGTTTTCGCCGGTGGACATTGCTCAATGACAACACGGTTCGTCCGAAACCCCAACCGCTTGATCGTCTGAGAGGCTGGTCGGACGCCAGTTGGTCAAGATCGGCCAAAGCGGTGAACCGGGACCGGCCGGCAGGCGTACGCGGAGGCAGGGCAATGCTTGCGTCGTCAGATACTTCTAAGCTGGCGGCTTGACCTGATCATGAGGAGGCGTCGTGTTCGACCAGATCAACGGCCTGCCGGTGCACGCGCTCGTGCTGCACGCGGCGGTCGTTTTCGTCCCGTTGCTCGCGCTGGGGGCGGTGGTCTACGCGCTGGTGCCCCGCTGGCGGCCCCGGATGGGCTGGGCGCTCGGCCTGCTGGCGATCATCGCGCCGGTGACCGCCTTCGTGACGATGGCCTCGGGCACGAAGCTCTACAACCGCCTGCTCGACCAGGGGATGAGCGGCCCCGGCAAGGAGATTCTCGACGACCACATGGGCTTCGGCACGCTGACGGCCTGGTTCACGCTCGCGCTGGGCGTGGTGAGCCTCGTGATGGTGGCCCTGACGTGGCGACGTGGCAGCACCCGCCTCCCCCTCCCGGGCGAACTCGGCGGCGCCGTGGCGTTGATCGTCCTGGCCGCGGTCTCGGGCTACTTCGTCTTCAAGACCGGCGACTCCGGCGCCACCGCCGTGTGGGGCACCTACTGAACCCCGGACCAAACGAACGCCCCGGAGTGCTGCCACTCCGGGGCGTTCGCCGTTGAAGCGCCGGTCAGAAGAGGAGGCGGACGCACAGCAGGCACATCAGGATCAGGGCGATGGCGCCGGCCACCAGGCCTACGCCGTAGGTGACCGTGCGGGCCGAGCCCTCGGAGTCGTCGAGGTCGTCCATGTCTTGCGGGGGCAGGCTGCGCGGCGGGGGCGGGGTGGCGATCGTGGGGGGACGCCAGTTGGCCGACGGGGGTGGGGTGCGTGGCGGTCCGGGGTACGTGGGACCGGGCGGCGGGCCAGGCTCCGGCTCCCCGGCGGGCCCGGCGGAGTGAGGATCCGGTCGCTGCCAGTACGCGTCGTCCGGGACGCCGGTGGGGGTGGTCACGTTCACCGACGGTACAGCCGCAGGGGGAAGACTTGGGCAGCGGCGCGGGCCTACCCTCGTAGGCGTGGACATCCTGGATGAGCCCGAGCGCGACAGCGACGCCGAGCGCGAGGTCGACTTCGAATCGGAAGAGGCGGCCGTCCTGCCCGACCAGACCCGCGACGACACCGAGCGGGGCTGGGGCGAGCGGTCGTACGACAATGACGACCGCCTGCTGGAGGACCGCCCGCCGCACTGGTGAGCGCCGGTCATGACCGCGGCCCTGCGCTCAGCCGGGGCGGATCAGCACGGTGAAGCTCTGGCCGGGAGCGGCGACGGCGCGTTGAGCCTCGGTGGGGGAGAGCGCCAGCAACAGACCGCCGGCCGTCGGGTCGTCGGGCGAGGTCACCTGCAGGACCAGGGCCGACTGGGCCACCGGCTCGGTGCTGCCGTCGGCGTCGTCGAGGCGTAGCAGGTCGACCCGGTTGCCCGGCTCGACCAGGGCCAGAGCGGCCGGATCGGACAGGCGGACGGGAACGCCCATGCTGCCGCTGGGGATCGATGGGGACGCCGCCGGAGCCGAAGGGGCTGCGGCGGGGACCGTGTAGGCCGGCGGGTCGCACGTCGGTGGGGGCGACCACGACACCAGAGCGGCGGCCCCCAGCAGGATCGCGACTACTGCGAGGCGTAGCAGCAGGCCGCGGGCCGGTGGGCGCCAGCGCACGGGATCGAGACGACCGTCGCCGCCGTCGCGGCTCGGCGATCCCGGCGCCGGGGGCAGGGCCGAGCCCAGCCGGGCCGAGCTGGATCTGCCCATGGTCCTGCCCCTTCCGCTCTGGCGTCGCGGTCTGGCGGCGCCGGACGAGACGCTAGGCGTTCGGCGAGGTCGCCCGCCGGAGCCCTGTGGATAGAGCGGAAATGTGGATAACCGCGTCGCACGCCCGCGATCTGCTAGGGGAGGCGGCGCGGGCTGAAGCACGACAAACCGCGCCGGGCCGGTGGCCGGGCGCGGTTCGTGGGGTGGGTCAGGAGGCGGAGGTGGCCTTCGCGCTGCTTCCCGAGCTCGAGGACGACGACGTGGACGTAGACGTCGAAGTCGACGACGAGGAAGACGAGGTCGAGGACGACTCGCTGGATGAAGAGGACGTCGACGTCGCGTCGCTCTTCTTGGCGGTCTCGTTGCTTCCGGACTTTTCGGCGCTCACGTTGCCGGAGCGGGAGTCGTTCCGGTAGAAGCCCGAGCCCTTGAAGACGATGCCGACCGAGTTGAAGACCTTGCGGAGCTTGCCGGCGCAATTCGGGCACTCGGTGAGCGCCGGGTCGGAGAACGACTGCACGGCTTCGAGCTGGTGTCCGCACTCGGTGCAGGCGTACTGGTAGGTAGGCACGGCTCCTCCGGATTCGTCGGCTGCTGGCACTCGCCAACTCCGAGTGCCAATGTTGCGCCATCGGAGGTCATTTCGTCCACTCGGCCCGGCGTCTGAGCGCTCACACCCGTCGGCGGGAATCAGCGGGCGGCAAAAACGGTCAGGCCGCCGCCGGGGGTGATTACCGCATGGACCGGGCGGTCGTGCGGCTCGGCCGGCACCGCGTCGACCAGTTCGCCGTCGTGCAGCAGCGCCACCACCAGCGGTCCTCCTGATTCCGGCAGTCGCGCCAGCGCCCGGTCGTACGAGCCACCCCCGCGGCCGAGGCGGAGGCCGCGCCGATCGACCGCGAGAGCCGGCACGAGAACGACGTCGGCCGTGGCGACCGCCGACACGCCCAGCCGAGGTCCGGCGGGTTCCAGCAGGCCACGGGGCCCGGCGGCCAGCTCCGAGGAGTAGTCGGCCCACTCCAGGTCGCCGTCCGGGAGCAGCACCGGCAGCAGTACCCGCGCCTGTGCGGCCAGCGCCGCCAGCAGCGACGAGCCGCCCGGTTCGGAGCCGATCGGGACGTACGACGCCACCACGGCCGCCCCCTCCCGGCGTACGAGGGAAAGGGTTTGACCCTGAATCTGTGCGGCGGCCGCCGCTAGCTCGTTGGACGAGAGAGAGCGACGGGAAGTGAGGAGCCGATTGCGGAGTGCGATCTTGGCGGACCGAGATTCTTCCGCTTCACCGGTTAAATCGGACATGGAACACCCCCCTTGTGAAAAGCGGCAAACGGTGCACACTATGTCAGCATCGCTCCGAAATGGGCCACCACCGGGAGGATGCGTGACGCTACGGGGCCGTCTGACCACCGCGTTTTTGGTGGTCGTGCTCGGCCCGGTCCTGCTCGGGGCCATTTTCGTCGCCGTCACGGTCGCCGCGGTGAACCGGGATCGGAGCGCCGAGCGGCTTGACCATGCCACGGCCACGGTCCGCACCGGCATCGCGGCCACCTGCCGGCAACTGCAGGCCGCGGCCGACGCGGTGGCGGTGGTGCCCGCGCGGGACCGATCGGCGGTGGCCGACCAGCTGATCGCTCGCGGTCTGGCCACCAAGATCCAGATGGACGCTCCGGCCGGCGGACAGGACTGCGCCCACCCGGCCGACGGGCCCGTCACCGCGATCGCGGCCCGCTCGGTCACCGGCGACCTCACCGTCACCGCGGGTCAGACGGTCGATCAGGACTTCCTCGAACGCTTGTCGGCGGCTGCCGGCGCGCGAGTCGCGCTGACCGGCCGGGACGGGGGCCGGGTGCTGACGCCCGAGCCCGGCCAGCCCCTTCCTCTCACCCTCACGGTTCCCCAGAACAAACCGATTTTCCTGTACGTCGTACTGCTCGCCGTGGTTCTGTCGGTGGCCGTCGTCGCCGTGCTGGTCGCCCGCGGGCTGGCCCACTCGACCACCCGTCCGCTCGGCGAGCTGGCCTGGGCGGCCGGCCGGGTGGCCGACGGCGATCTGAACACGCGCGTCCCCATCCCGCACCCCGACGAGCTGGGCCGCCTGGCCGCCAGCTTCAACCGGATGACCCGGGAGCTGCAGGCCTACGTCCAGGCCCTGACCGCGAGCCGGGATCAGCTGCGCGGCCACCTCGCGATCCTCGGCGAGACCCTTTCCAGTACGCATGACCTGCACCGGATCCTGCAGGTCATCCTGCGGACGGCGCTGGCCGCCACCGGGGCCCGGGCCGGCCTGGTGCTGCTCATCGACCGCCCCGCCGGGCAGCTGGTCGCGCAGTGCGGCATCGGCCTGGCCGGTCGCTGGGACGTGCCCGACAGCGAGCTGCCCCAGCAGCGCCTGCCGCTCGGTGAGGGCGTGCTGGGCGGGGTCGCCGCGACCGGTGAACCGCGTCGTGGCCAGGGCGAACTCGCCTCGGCCGAGCCGCCCTGCCTGTCCTATGTGGCGGTGCCGATCTGCGCCCCGGGCATTCCCGAGGAGCCCGGCGACCCGGCGCCCTTCCCCGAGACGCTGGGTGTGCTGGCCCTCTACGACCGGGTGGGCGGCGACCGGTTCGACGACTCCGACCTCAGCACGCTGCGCACTTTCGCCGGTCAGGCCGGGGTGGCCGTACACAATGTCCGGCTGCACGAGGAGGCGCAGCGGCTCTCGCTCACCGACCCGCTGACCGGGCTCTGGAACTACCGCTACCTGCACGAGTCGCTGCGCCGCGAGGTGGAGCGGGCCAGCCGCTTCGGGCGCATGCTGGCCGTGCTGGTGCTTGACCTCGACCACTTCAAGGACGTCAACGACACGTACGGGCACGCGGCCGGGGACGCGGTGCTGGGCGAGTTCGCCCGCCGCATCCGGGTCGGCCTGCGCGAGGTGGACGTGGCCTTCCGGCAGGGCGGTGAGGAGTTCGTGGTGCTGCTGCCCGAGACCGACGCGTACGGCGGAGCCATAGTCGCCGAACGTCTGGGCGCCGCCGTCCGCGACCACCCGGTGAGCTTCGACGGCCTCACAGTGCCGATCAGCGTCTCCATCGGAGTGGCGGTCTATCCGGAGCACGGTGAGAATTCACCGCAGGTGCTCGCGGCGGCCGACCGAGCCCTGTATGCGGCCAAAAACGCCGGACGCGACACATATCGGTTGGCCGAGCCCGCGGATGTGACGAAGTCGGGGGTTTCGCCAGGTGATCATGGTGGAGATTGTGATCCCGCGCCGGCCGTGCCCAGCGGGCCACGACCGCCGCAACACAGGCGTGGCCGATAGTCTCGCGGCATAGCACGGGCACGACTGAGCGAAGGTGCGGTGACCTGGATGACCTCGAACGCGCACGAGTCCGGCCGGCGGGCGGTGAAGGCTGTCATCCCGGCGGCCGGCCTGGCGACCCGGTTCCTGCCGGCCACCAAGGCCGTGCCCAAGGAACTGCTGCCGGTCGTCGACCGGCCCGTGCTGCAGTACATCGTCGAGGAAGCGGCCGCCGCCGGCATCACCGACGTCCTGCTGGTCACCGGCCGGGGCAAGACGTCGATGGTCGACCACTTCGACCGCCGGCCCGACGTCGAGGACAGGCTCGAGAAGAAGGGCGACCACGAGCGGCTGGCCGCCGTACGCCGGACGAGCGAACTGGCCGACATCTACACCGTCCGCCAGGGCGAGGCGCTGGGCCTGGGCCACGCGGTGGGCACCGCTGCATCACACATCGGCGACCAGCCCTTCGCCGTGCTGCTCGGCGACGAGTTCGTCGAGCCGGACAAGCCACTGCTGCCCGACATGATCGATCTCCAGGCCCGTACGGGGGGAATTGTTCTGGCCCTGGGCGAGGTGAAGCCTGAAGAGACGTCGCGCTACGGCATCGCTGCCGTCTCGGCCGAGAACGACGGCGTGGTCGAGGTGACCGGGCTCGTCGAGAAGCCCGCCCCCGAGGAAGCGCCGAGCAACCTGGCCGTCCTGGGCCGCTACATCCTGCCGGCGAGCATCTTCGAGGCCATCAAGGACACCAAGCCCGGCAGCGGCGGCGAGATCCAGCTGACCGACGCCATGGCCCAGCTGCTGGCCGACGGCGTTCCCGTGCACGCCATCGTCTACCGCGGCCACCGCTACGACACCGGCATGCCGCTGGGCTACCTGCAGACGGTCGTGATGCTGGCGGCCAAGCGCGACGACCTGGGCGAGGAGTTCCGGAGCTGGCTGGCCGAGTTCGTCGCCGGCGGTGCGAGGGGATGACGGCCACGGCCGATGCCGAGGCGGCCGCCAACGAGCTGAAGCCTCTCGCCGAATACCTGGGCAGCGTGCTGCGCAGGCTCCGGGCGCTGCCTCCGCTCGACCTCGACCTCACCCAGGCCCACGGCAACGTGCTGGCCAACGACGTGCTGGCGCCGCACCCCTACCCGGCCTTCGACCAGGCCGCGATCGACGGGTACGCGGCCCGCTGGGAAGACCTGTCCGGAGCCGGACGAGTCGGATCGCATCCGTCCCGGGGGTTCGAGGGCGGGCGGCCGGTGCGGCTCAACGTCGTAGGCGACCTCGGCGCGGCCAGCTGGCGGCCGGTGCGCATCAACCCCGGCACCTGCTTCTCGGTGGCCGCGGGGGCGCCGCTGCCGATCGGCGCCGACGTGGTCGTCCCCGTGCACTGGACCGATCAGGGCATGGCCGCGGTCGAGATCCTGCACGCGCCGAAGCGTGGTTCGGGCGTACGCCGGGCCGGTGACGAAATAGCGTCCGGGCAGGTGCTGGCGCCGGCCGGGGCCTACGTCACGCCGCCCATGGTGGCCACCTTCGCCGCCTCCGGCATCGGGCACGTCGTGGTGCGGCCCAGCCCCCGCGTCGTGGTCGTGGCCACCGGCGACGAACTGGTCGACGTGGGCCGGCCCAGCCAGCCCGGGCAGGTGGTCGACGCCAACTCGCACGCGCTGACGGCCGCCGCGGTCGAAGCGGGCGCCCTGGCGTACCGGATCGGCATCTGCGACGACGACCCGGAAGGCCTGCGCGGCCTGCTGGAGGACCAGACCCTGCGGGCCGACCTGATCATCACCACCGGCGGCACCGGCACCGGCCCGGGCGACATGCTGCGGCGGGTGCTCTCCCGCCGCGACCCGGGCCGGGGCACCGTGGAGTTCACCGACGTCGCGCTCTGCCCGGGCACCACGCTGGGCTTCGGCACCGTCGGCGGCGAAGAGGTGCCGGTCGTGTGCCTGCCCGGCGAGCCCGGGGCCGCACTCATCGGCTTCGAAGTGCTCGCCCGCCCGGTCATCCAGCTGCTGGCCGGGGCCGAACCGGTGTTCCGGCCCAGCGTCAAGGCCCACCTGCTCGAGACGGTGTCGTCGCCCGGCGGCCTGCGCGAGTTCCGGCCGGCCCACGTGGCGGAGCGGCGCGGCGGCGGACATACGGTGCAACCGCTGGCCGGCGGGCCGTACACTCTCTCCGGCCTGGCCGAGGCCAACGGACTGCTGGTGCTCGGCGAACGGGTCACCACGGCGGCCGCCGGCTCGACCGTTGACGTGCTGTTACTCGACCGGAGGCGATGATGCTGGGGTCCACACCCGGATGGCCCGCCGTGCTGGCGGACGGTCCGGTGGTGTTGCGGCCCTACAAGCGGGGTGACGGCCGGGCCTGGTCCGAGGTGCGCATCGCGAACCAGAAGTGGCTCGCCCCCTGGGAATCGGCGCCGCCCGGTCCCTGGTCCGAGATGAACTCCACGCGCGCCTACAGCTACGTCTACCAGGACATGCGGCGGTCGGCCCGGCGCGGCGAAAGCATGCCCTTCGCGGTCTGCTACAACGACCAGCTGGTCGGCCACCTCAACCTGGGCAACATCGTGCGACGGGCCTTCAGTTCGGCGTACGCGGGATACTGGGTCGACCATCGGGTGGCCGGCCGTGGCGTCATCCCGACCGCCCTCGCGCTCGCCGTCGATCACGCCTTCGGCCCCGGCGGCCTGCACCGCATCGAGGTCAACATCCGGCCCGAGAACCACCCGTCCCGCCGCGTGGTCGAGAAGCTGGGCTTCCGCGAGGAGGCGTACCACCAGCGCTACATGCACATCGACGGCACTTGGCGCGATCATCTTGGATATGCCCTGACCAGCGAGGAAATCGCGGCCGAGGGCGGCCTGATGGCCCGGTGGCGGCGCGTGCGGGCCTGACCCCCGTTGTGCCGAATGATCCTTACGCCCGACACGCCCGGCGCGTCGAGCATGTTTCCGCAGCTCGCGCCCGTAGCCTCGGGGAGATTGGGTCTTGCGGTCCGCCACCGTAGACGTGTAATGGCGGGCCGCCCGTAGCTGACGGGAGGGGTGAGGGTGCCGACCTCGGTGCTCCTCGCCGTCCTCGCCGCGGCCGGACTGCTCGCCCTCGCACCGGCGCTCGTTCGCCGGTACGACGCCACCGAGCGGCTCGCCGCGGAGCGGGCGTCGTCGACGGCGAGGGTGCTGCAGCGCCACCGCCGTCGTCGCACTGTGCCCGGACGCCGACCGATCAACCCTGGACGCCTGGTCACGGTTACGGTTCCCGCGGTCACGGAAAAGCCACAGCGCCGCCTGCGCCTGGTCACACCCGGCCGCCGCCCGGCCCGGCGCGCGCCGCAGCGCCGGCACACCCCGGCGGTCGTCCGCCGCCGCCGGGTCTTCGCCGCGCTGCTGCTGCTCAACGTCATCGAGCTGATCGGCGTGGCGGCGGTCGGACCCGGCTTCTGGATCGGCTTCGCGGTGACCGGCATGCTGCTCGCCTTCGACCTGGTGCACCTGCGCAACCGGGCCCTGGCCGACCGCCGCCGGCGCCGCATCGAGGCCCGCGAGGCGGCATGGCTGGCCGCCCAGCAGGCCATGGTCCGCCGGGAACAGGCCCGGCGAGCACGCGACCGCCGCGAGAAGCAGAAGCAACTGGCCGCCCAGCGGGAAGCCGCCCGCCGCACGGCCATGGGCCTGGACCGCGACGAGCCACCGGCCGCCGCGCCGTCGGTCTACTACCGCCGGGCCGGAGGGTTGCGCGGGCGGGCCTACGAGGCAGGCGGACGGCACCACACCGCATAGGTGGGGCCGGTTCGCGACGCGAGTCCGGAACCTGTTAATGTTGCTGCGGTTCCCCGGACAACTGTCCGAGGGCTGGTAAGGGGCTGTGGCGCAGTCTGGTAGCGCACCTCGTTCGCATCGAGGGGGTCTGGGGTTCAAATCCCCACAGCTCCACGAGTCGAAGGCGACCTTGTCCGCGGAAAGCGCGGACCTGGTCGCCTCGTCATATCTGCTCAGGGGGCCGAGCCCCCTGAAACCCCACGTTGCGGCTGGCGTCTGCTGGGCGGGTGGTTCGGCAGGGCTAGCGCCCTGAAAACCCAGGCGGCGGTGAAGGCCGTGACGTTGCGGGGTGCGACTTTACGATTCATTCGTGTCGTTTACTGATTACTTCTTGGCGCCTGGTGACAGCATTGCGGTCACTGCGGCTGATGACGGGGGGCCCGTCTCCACCGAGCTGCCGACGGTCGAGGCTAAGCACATCGATCCTGTGGTCAACATGGGGAATCTCGAGTCCGTGCTGACCGGGGTCCCGTACGACGTCGTCCTGGCGCAGCCGCGGCACGGCAAGGCGGTCACTGACGTTTCCGGCGAGGTGGAGCACGTCGTCGTCGCCGTGACCGACACCTTGCGGGACGCCTTGGCTGCCGCGTCCCACGACACTCTCTACGACGCCGCGGTGCGGCTGGCTGCCACCGAGGAACTGGCCGGCTTCGAGCCCGCCGGCATCGCCGACTTTCTGCATCGCCTGGCGGCGCTTGCTCGGCGGGCGGACGGGTGGCACCTCTACTGCTATTGGTCGCTTTAGCGTTTCGGGTCGTCCGGCGGTGGGGGGTCGAAGGTCAGCGTCAACGTGCTTCGGTAGGCGGCGCTGGGCTGCGAGGTTGTGATGCGGTCGACGGGGTCGCGGTCGGCCGGCCAGAAGCGGAGGGCGCGGAACGTGTAGCCGTCCTGGTGGGCCGGTTCCCACTCCAGTCGGACCGGCAGGCCGGGCGTGAACGGGGGCTCGCCGGCGGCGGCGCTGAAGTGGGCCCAGCAACCGCCGGGGGTGTGGGGGGAGTCGATGACGCCCCAGCCCTCGTCCTCGTTCCAGACGCGGATCGTTCCGAGGTCGGCCATGCCGGAATCCTTGGGCGTCACCAGACGGTCCAGCCTCCGTCGACCACGACGTTCGTGCCGGTGGTGTAGCTGGAACGCGGGGACGCCAGGTAGAGAACCGTTGTGGCGATCTCGGTGGCGTCGCCGACCCGGCCCAGAGGGGTCTGCTGGGCCAGGCGGGCCAGCAGGGCCGGATCGCCGCCCTCGCCGGGGAACGGGCCGGGCGTCACGCAGTTGACCCGGATGCCGGACGGGCCCAGCTCGACCGCCGCGTAGCGGGTGAGCTGCACCAAGCCGGCCTTGACGGCGCCGTAGTAGGGCGGGTTGCCCGCCTCGGGGGTGTCGTACAGCTGCGGCTTGGGGCTGACCACGCCGTACATCGAAGCCACGTTGATGATCGACGGGGAGCCGTCGGTGGCCTCCAGCAGGTCGCGGGTGGCGTCCAGCAGGCGCTGGAACGCACCCAGCGCCAGATCGGCCGCCGCCAGGTAGTCGGACGGCGTCGACGACCGCAGCGAGCCGCCCTTGCCGACGTGCGCGTTGTGCACCAGCACGTCCAGCCGGCCCTGCTCCTCGCGCAGGCGGGCGCCGAGCGCGGCCACGTCCTCGTCGACGGTGACGTCGCAGCGCGCGGCCCGGCAGCGGTCGCCCAGCTTCTCGGCCAGGGCGTCGAGGCGGCCCTGGTCGCGGCCGACCAGATAGGTGATCGCGCCCGCCCCGGCCAGGGCCTCGGCCATCACCTGGCCCAGGCGGCCGGTCGCGCCGGTCACCACGGCCACCCGCCCGCTCAGGCCGAACAGGTCTTCGAGATTCATGCGTTCCACCGGCTGGGGTCGAGCAGCGCCACCGGCATCTCGGGCAGCGCGGCCAGCGCCTGCTCCCGTTCGGCGTCGGTCAGCGGCTTGCGGCTGATCAGGTCGGCGTTGCGGCGCAGCTGGTCCTCGGTCTCGGCGCCCACGACGAGCGAGGTGACCCAGGGCAGCGACAGCAGATAGGCCAGGCACAGGTCCGTACGGTCCTCGCGCCCGAACTCGACGGCCAGGCGGTCGAGGGTGGCGACCACGGCGTCGCGCTCGGCGTCGGGCAGGTGCGGCCACTTCACGGTGCTGCCCGCGGCGAGCAGCCCCTGCAGGTAGGCGCTGCGAACGGTGACCACGATGTCCGGGACCTCGATGGAAAGCCACCGCTTGTCGAGGATGTTGCAGGGCAGCTGGACATAGCCCAGGTCGGGCAGCGTGAGCACCTGGCGCAGCTCGTCCGGGGACTGCACCGACACCCCGATCCGGTCGGCCTCGCCCGCCTCCAGGAGAGCCCGCAGGTCGGACCACCCGGCGGAAGCGTCGGCCGCGCGGTGCAGCAGCACAGTCAGCGGCCCCTCGACCCTCAACATAGAGCGGCTGGTGGCCAGGCTTTCGCGTACGGAAGCACCCGGCCCGATCTTGGTGATGACGGACAGGCCGAGCCCGGGCAGCGCGGCCCCCAGCCGGCGCTCGCTCTCGCCGTACGCCCGGGCGGTGTCGACGTGGGTGACGCCGAGGTCGCGGGCCGCGGTCAGCATGCGCACGGTGGCGTCGTCGTCCGGCACGCCGGTGCGGTTGGCGATGCCGTACGCCCCACCGAGCTGAGCCGTGCCCAGAACCAGCGCCGACTGGCGGTAGGCGCCCCGCGCCCGGACCGGCACGACCGGCCCCGCCTGGTCTTTCATCAGTTGCCCTCCGCCGGCGCCGACGCCGTTAGTTGATATCTCTTCCGATCGGTACAATCGCACGCCGTACGCCCCGAACGTATCGCCCACCGCTGCGCTGTCTGGATGAGGGTATGCACCACGCCAACTACTACTACGGTCACGCTCACCTGCTTGCCCGTTACGCCCAGCTGGACGATTGGATGCACCCGCCGCGCATGCAGGGTTACCTGCAGCACGGGTGGAACATCGGCGACGGCCTGGCCCCCGGTGTCCCGTTCGTCGACGGCAGCCGCCTGCTGGTCTGGAGCGAGCAGGTGCGCCGCCGCGCCTGGTCGCAGGGCCGCCGCGACGTCATCGCCATCGGCTCGCCGTTCGCCTATCTCCTCGAGATGGACGAGACGCCGGTCGACGAGTCGAAGCGCGACGGCACCATCTTCTACCCCTTCCACGGCTGGGAGGGACAGGAGGTCATGGGTGACCACCAGCGCCTGATCGACGAGCTCAAGGCCAACGAGACCGGCCCGCTG
Organism: Paractinoplanes pyxinae; assembly: GCF_026626335.1. GTDB lineage: Bacteria > Actinomycetota > Actinomycetes > Mycobacteriales > Micromonosporaceae > Actinoplanes > Actinoplanes pyxinae. Next base: position 121,966 of record NZ_JAPNTZ010000022.1, read on the forward strand.
ACGGTCTGCCTGTACTGGAACGAGCACAAGGTGCGGGCGATCCGCCGGCTGTACGAGAAGGCCGGCTTCCGGGTCATCTGCCACGGCTACCGCGGCTTCTGGTGGCGCGACCACGACCGCGACTTCCTGGTCCGCCAGCTGGCCGAGCTGCGCCGGCACAAGCGCGTCGTCTCCAACCGCCTGTGCAGCGCGATCTGGTACGGCCTGCTGGCCGGCGCGCAGGGCGCGGTCTACGGCGACCCGATGGTGCTCGAGAACGCCGACCCCACGTTCGGCGGCGAGCCCCGGCTGCGGCGGCAGTGGCCCGAGGTGTACGGCGTCGACCCCGATCCGATCGCGGCCCGCAAGGTGGCCGAGGTCGAGCTGGGCGCCGACATCCTCTGCACCCCGGAAGAGCTGCGCACCCACCTGGGCTGGCCGGTCGCCACGCAGCCGCTCAAGCAGTGGCACCGGGCGGCTCCGCTGACCGCCTGAGGGGCTGTCCGAAAAGCCGGGACTGCTACTTTCGTGTGGTACCTCTGAAGCAAGCCTTCGGAGGTGCCCCATGAAAGCTCCCCAGCCCGAGAACGAGACCGACCGGCTCGCCGCGCTGTACGCGCTCGACATTCTCGACAGCGAACCGGAGCAGGACTTCGACGACATCGTCGCGCTCGCGTCCAACGTCTGCGGCACCCCGATGTCGCTGGTGACCCTGCTCGACACCGACCGCCAGTGGTTCAAGGCGCGCGTCGGCGTCGAGCAGTCCGGGACCGACCGCGATGTCTCGTTCTGCTCCCACGCGATCCTCGGGCGCGACCTGATGGTCGTGCCGGACGCGACCAAGGATCAGCGCTTCGCCGACAACCCGCTGGTCACCGGGCCGATGGGCATCCGGTTCTACGCCGGCGCCCCGCTGGTCACCACCGACGGCTTCGCGCTGGGCACCCTGTGCGTGGTCGACGACGAACCCCGCCGGCTCGACATCGAACAGTTGCAGGCGCTGCGGGCACTGGCCCGCCAGGTGACCTCGCAGATGGAGATGCGCCGGCACGCGGTCGCCCTGGCCAACACGACGGCCCGGCTGCAGGAGCTCGAGCGGCGCAAGGACGAGCTGGCCGGGCTGCTCGGCGGTGATCTCCGGGCGCCGCTGCGCCTGATCTCGGCGTACGTGGAAAAGCTGGGAACCACCGGCCGGCACGACGCCGACATGGCCGAGCTGGTGGCCCGCGCGACCTCCGGACACATCCGCGGCTTCCTCGACCTGCTGCACCACCTGTCGCAGATGGCCGAGGCCGGTTTCGGGGCCGAGAGCCTGCACATGCGGCAGATCGACCTCACCCGCATCACCCGGCAGGCGGTCGAGGCGGTCCGGCCGATCGCGGCCACCAAGCAGATCTGGATTCTCAACCAGGCCGGCGGGCCCGCGCTGCCGATCATCGCCGATCCGGTCCGGCTCGAGCAGGTGCTCACCCACCTGCTGTTCGCGGCGGTGAAGTACACGCCGTCGGGCGGGCGGGTGCGCGTCGGCACCGACATCGAGTCCGGACCGGCCGTCCGCCTCGACGACATGGACATGCCCGACGGGATGCGGCCCGAGCTGTTCCCGCACCTGTACTACGGCGCGATCGCCAACCCGGCCACCGTGCCCGGGCCGGACCGCGGGCTGGCTGTGGCCAAGAAGATCCTGGACGCGCACCACGCCACCGTGGCGCTGTCGGACCGGCCCGGCGACGGCACCTCGCTGCACGTGGTGTTCCCATCGGCTGACCGCAACCCGGCCGCGATGCTCGACGCCCTGATCGCCGCCTAGCCGTACGACACATCGGCCCGCGCCCACCTCGGCTGCAGTTCGAGGGGGACGCGGGCCGACGCATTCACCCGGCGGGGGCCGGGCTCACCCGGTGTAGACCGGGCCGGAGCCGCCACCCGGGGGCGAGCCGGCTGACGGAAGATCCTCGGGATCGAGGTCACGAACGGCCTGGGACGGCACCGCGGGCCGGGCGTTGGCGCGGCCCGCCGCCGGGTGATGCTCGACCGTGATCTGGCCCAGCGTCGACGGCCACGTGTCCACGGGCGGCGCGACGGACTGCTGCGGCGCCGGCGGCACGGTGGCCGCCCGGGCGCCCAGACCGGCCCGGTGCAGCTTGTGCCACCGCAGCCGGCCGCCGGTCATCGCCGTGGTCGCCGACTGCATGAGCACCAGGTACATCAGCTGGCGATAGGCGAACTGCTGCAACGGCAGCCGCCACAACGGCTTGAGCGATTCCCGGTCGAAGCGGAACGCCACCGCCGCCGTGAACAGCTGCAGGGCCAGCATGCCGAGCCAGGCCACCACGGTCTCCTCGAGCTCCCAGAAGACCAGGCCGTAGAGCAGCATGATGTCGACCACCGGGGCGAGCATCGGCAGGGCCACACCGAACAGCGCCAGGAAGGGCAGGCCGACCCGGCCGAACCGGCCCGACGGACCCTTGTCGAACAGCGCCCGGCGGTGCTTCCACATCGCCTGCATGGTGCCGTAGCTCCACCGGTAGCGCTGGCGGTACAGCTGCTCCAAAGTGGCCGGCGCCTCGGTCCACGCCTTCGCGTTCTCGGCGTAGACGACCCGCCAGCCCGCCCGCAGCATGGCCATCGTGACGTCGGTGTCCTCGGCCAGCGTCTCGTCGCTGATCCCGCCGACCTGGGCCAGCGCCTCGCGGCGGAACGCGCCGATCGCGCCGGGCACGGTCGGCATGATGCCCAGCACCTCGTACAGGCGGCGGTCGAGGTTGAAGCCGATCACGTACTCGATGTGCTGCCAGGCGGCGACCATCTTCTCGCGGTTGCCGACCTTGACGTTGCCGGCGATCGCGCCCACCGACGGGTCGGCGAACGGCTGCACCAGGTTGCGGATCGAGTCCGGCTCGAAGATCGTGTCGCCGTCGACGGTGACGATGAGGTTGTGCCGGGCCAGGGCGATGCCGGTGTTCAGGGCGTTCGACTTGCCGCCGTTGGGCACCCGGACGACTCGTACGTTGGGCAATCGCATCTGCTCGACCAGGGCGGCCGTGCCGTCGGTGGAGCCGTCGTCGACCACCACAACCTCGATCTGCGGATAGTCGCCCCCGGCCAGCGACTGCACGGCGGCCTCGATGCCCTCCTTCTCGTTGTAGGCGGGCACGATCACCGACACCGGCTCGGTCACCTCGGGACCCCAGCTCCAGCCGGGCTTGCGCCGCTGCCGGGTGTGGCGGGTCGCGAGCAGCAGCAACAACGCCGTACGACCGATGGTGAGCACGCCGACCACGAGGAACAGGACGGCGATGACCCAGACGAGACCGTCGGCCAGCCGCACGGTCCAGATCACCGCGCTGCCGCGCCAGACGTCACTGCCCGCGGCGGCCGGGTTCTCCGGCAGCTCCGGCACGGGCTTGGCGCCGGCTGCGGCGGCCTGGTTGCTCTGCTCGATCGTGCGGTTCAGGCCCTCGGTGACCGTGGTGAAGACGTAGCCGCGGGCCTTCATCATCGGGATGAACTTGCGCAGCGCCTCGATGGTCTGGGCCCGGTCGCCGCCGGCGTCGTGGAACAGGATGACGGCCGAGGTCTCGCCGGGCGGGGTCGCGTTCTTGATGATCCGGTCGACGCCGGGCCGCTGCCAGTCCTGGCTGTCGGTGTCGTTGACGACGACCAGGTAGCCCTGCCGGCCCGCGTTCTTGATGATCTTCCAGTTGTCGTCGTCGATGGCCGCGTTCATCGACGAGTACGGGAAGCGGGCCAGGTTGGTGTGCACCCCGGTGGCCCGGGCGATCGCGACCTGCGTCTGGGACAGCTCCAGGGTGCGCCGCCAGGGCGCGAGCAGCTGCAGGTTGGGGTGGGTGAAGGTGTGCAGGCCGAGCTCGTTGCCGTCGTCGGTGACCCGCTTGGCCAGGGCCGGATGCCGGGCCACCTCGGAGCCGACGACGAAGAACGTGCCGTGCGCGCCGTTCTCCTTGAGCACGTCGAGGACGCGCGGTGTCCACGTCGGATCGGGGCCGTCGTCGAAGGTGAGCGCGATGGTCTTGGGTGGCATGCGGCTGGTGCTCTCCTGGCCGCCGGTCGTGTTGATGACCGGGCCGCCGTTCAGCACCTCGGGCGGGACGGTGGCGTTGTCGCCGACCTCGGTCTCGACGTGGTCGCCCTTGAACTCGGAGTTGACGTAGGCCTGAACCACCAGCACGGCCACGAAGACGCCCAGCAGCAGCGTGCCGAGCAGCACCCGGGGCCGGGGGAGCAGCCGCCGCCGGACCGGGCCCCGGCCGCGGGTGCGCTGGCGGGTGGACGGCATCGGCGGCGGGGTGTTGGGGGGTGGGGCCTTGTGGGCCGGGGTGTGGGGGGTCACTGCAGCACCTTGGATGTCAGGTCGTCGTCAGGGTCCAGGACGAGGTCGGTGGCGGACTTCGGGGTGTCGTCGCCGGCGGCCGACCCTCCGCTGCCGGCCGATCCGCCCTTGCTGCCACTGCTCTCGCTGCCGCTGCCGCTGCCGCTGCCGCTGCCGCTGTCGCCGCCTTCGTCGCCGGCCCCCGAGGCGGACGAGCCCGAGCCGGTCGGGCTCGGGCTCGTCGGGGTTCCGGCGCCACCACCGGAGCCGCCGGTTCCTCCGCCGGAGCCGCCGGTTCCTCCGCCGGAACCGCCGGTTCCTCCGCCGGTGCCGGGCGGCACCGGGGGCGGCGGGTTCTGGTCGGTCGGCGGGGTCGTCTCCTCCGTCGGCGGGGTCGTGCCGCCCGTCGGCGGGTCCACGGTGACCGGCGGTGTGGTCGTCGGCTTGGTCGTGGTGGTCGATTCCGGCTGCCTCGACGTCGGCGCCGGCTTGGCGGTCGTCTTGGACGGGCTGGGGGTCCTGGTCGCCGCCGGGGTCCGGGTCGACTCGAGGCGCGGCGCCCGCGTCCGCGCGGTGGTGCGGCGCGGCTGCGGTTCGGCGATGGTCAGGGCGCGCGACACCTGGGTCGGCGTCGGGCTGGGCGTCGGCGTGGGGGCGGGGGGCTTGGGGGCCGGCGTCTCCTTCTTCTCGGGTTCGAGCCCGGGCAGCGGCAGAACGGCGCTCGAGCGGACCGGTCCGCCGGCCAGGCTGACGCTGATCAGGCCGCCGTAGAGCATGACCAGCGCGCCGAAGGCGTACGCGATCCGCCGCAAGAACCGGCTGCGGCGCCCGGTGCTGTCCACGAAGACCGGCGCGGGTGTCTCGATCGAGATCACGTCGGTCTCGAGGACGTCGGTCGCGGTATGCGGGTTTTCTGGCTCCTGCGAAGTCACGCGGCGAGCTTAAAAAGATAAATAGCGATCTTGGTACGACTCACTCTCGTGAGTGACGGATGATCGTTTCCCGGATTTCAACCGAAATGATGAGCATCAGCGTTTGACCAGATGGCAGGTCATCTGTGCCACGGGTGAGCAGGACTCGCTGAGCTGCATAGCAAGCGCGGAAGGCCGAAGGTTACGCCAATTCTCCGTTTGTTTTCCTGTCGTATTCGCGACAGTGAAAGAGGCAAAATAGCGAAGCTTATTCACAGCACTAAATGCGTAACTTAATGAGAAGATACCACTATGTCCGAGTTGTCCATGCTGTGCGTGATCGAAATTTGAAACTTCCCCTGGCCACCCGTTGAATCCGCCATCAGAGGTCGTTAAGCTTCATCTTGCGCGCTCCTATCGCCCGCTTCCCCCGTGGCAGGCGATCGGGGCGCGCACCTATTTCCCCCGCCTCCCGCGTCGATCGCGCGGTCGAGAGCAGCGGCCTAGATCCAGCGACCGCCCAGCCACATCCGGTGCGACCAGCTCTCGTACGGAATGAGCTGACCCACGAAGATCGGGTAGAAGTAGGCGAAGCAGACGGCCACCAGCACGAGATAGGCGGCGGCCACCACTGTGCCGATCAGCTGGCGATCCGACCGGCCCGACCCCCGCGCCACCCCCTCGGGCGGCGTCATGATCGCGCCCAGCACGTAGACGACGGCCAGGATGAGGAACGGCAGGGCCGGCAGGGCGTAGAACGAGAACATCGTGCGCCCGTCCTTGACCGCGTAGTAGAACCACGGCAGCAGCCCGGCCACCGCGGGCACCAGGATCGCCCACGCCCGCCAGTCGCGGCGGGCCAGGCCGAACCAGACGAGCGCGACCAGCGCGGGCAGGAACGACCACCACAGAACCGGCGTGCCCAGCAGCAGGATCTCGCGGGCGCAGCTCGGTGCGCCGCAGTCGCCGCCGTTGTTCCAGTAGAACGCGACCGGCCGCCCCAGCAGCAGCCACTGCCACGGCCAGGACTGATAGACGTGTCGCTCGGTCAGTCCGCTGTGGAAGGTGTACGCCTCGTGGTGGTAGTGCCACAGGTTCAGCAGTGCGCCGATGACCGGCGGTTCGCTGAGCCCGTTGGCCTCGCGGTAGTGCCGGAAGTAGCCGGTGTCGGTGACGAACCAGCCGGTCCAGGTGGCCAGGTAGATCACGAAGGTGAGCCCGAAGCTGAGGATTAGCCAGCCCAGGTCGCCGATGATGCCGGCCAGGAAGGGACCGCGCACCCCGGCCGAGCGGCGCGCCTGCACCCGCCAGGCGATCACCAGACCGGCCAGGAAGGGTGCGAAGAACAGGGCACTCCACTTCACGCCGCAGGCCAGGCCGAAGGTGACGCCGGCGACCAGCAACCACCACGGGACGATCCGGGGCAGGTCGGGGGTCTGGGCCGGGTCGAACCCGTTCTCGAGCGCGCGCAGCATCCGCCGGCGGTAGTGATCCCGGTCGAGCACCAGCGCCGCGAACGTGGCCAGCAGGAACGTGGCCAGGAAGATGTCGAGCAGCGAGGTGCGCGAGAGCACCAGCTGGAAGCCGTCGAGCGTCATCAGCAGCCCGGCCAGCCCGGCCAGCAGCACCGAGTGGAACAGCCGGTAGGTGACCCGGATCAGGATCAGGATCATGACCGTGCCGGCGATCGCGGCCGGGAAGCGCCAGCCCAGCTCGTTGTTGCCGAAGATCAGCTCGCCCACGGCGATCAGCCACTTGCCCAGCGGGGGATGCACAACGTACGCCGCGCTGTTGGTTTTCTCGTCCCACTCGACGCCGTGCGAGAGCATGTCCCAGGCGTCGGTCGGGTAGTAGACCTCGTCGAAGATGTAGCCCTTGGGACTGCTGATCCCGTTCAGCCGCAGGATCGCCGCGATCGTCACGATGAGGCCGGTGACCAGCCACGAGTGCGGGTTGAGCCAGTTGTCGAGCGTGGCCAAGCGGCGCCGGACGATCTCGGGGACGCCGCGGACGCCCCCGGGCTCGGCCGCCGCGGGCGGTTCCGGGGTGAGATCGGTCTCCGTCGCGGGCGCCGTAGTCACCCCGCGATCGTAGGGCGTGCGGCTGAGAGGTGACGCCTGCCGTCACCGGGCCCGGGCGTGTGATGGACTTTCGGAGTGGACTCGACTGAGAAGGGCCGGGTGGTTCTGCTCGGCGCGCCGCTGGGCAACGTCGGCGACGCCTCCGCCCGGCTGCGTGAGGTGCTGGCCACGGCCGACGTGATCGCCGCCGAGGACACCCGGCGGCTGGCCCGCCTGACCCGGGATCTGGGCGTCACGGTCACCGGGCGGGTCGTCTCGTATTTCGAGGGCAACGACGAGCGGCGTACGCCCGAACTGGTCGACGCCCTGGCCGGTGGGGCCGTGGTCGCGGTGGTCACCGACGGCGGCATGCCCAGCGTCTCCGACCCCGGCTTCCGCCTTGTGCGGGCCGCCCTGGACGCGGGTTACCCGGTCACCGCGGCGCCCGGCCCGAGCGCTGTCACGACGGCCCTGGCGCTCTCCGGCCTGCCGAGCGACCGCTTCGTCTTCGAGGGCTTTCTTCCCCGTACGGGTTCACACCGCCGTTCCCGCCTGCGGGAGCTCACGGGCGAGGGCCGCACGCTGGTCTTCTTCGAGGCGCCGCACCGCATCGCGGGCATGCTGGCCGACGCCGCGGCCACCTTCGGCGACGACCGGCCGGCCGCGGTGTGCCGGGAACTGACCAAGACGTACGAGGAGATCCGCCGCGACACGCTGGCCGAGCTGGCCGCCTGGGCCGTCCGCGAGGAGCCGCGGGGCGAGATCACCGTCGTCGTCGGCGGCGCCCCGCCCCGCCCGGCCGAGCGCCCGGCCGACGAGGAGCTGCGGGCCGCGGTGGCCGGGCGCGAGGCGGCCGGCTCATCGCGGCGCGACGCCATCCAGGCCGTCGCCGACGAGTACGGCCTGCGCAAGCGCGAGGTGTACGCCCTGGTCCACGGTCAGTAGGCGGCGGCCAGGAACCCGGCCAGCAGTGCCAGTGGGCCGGCCAGGCTCAGCAGCACCGCCGCCCGCCGGGCCCGGGCCGTGTCGAGCCGGCGGGCCTTCGTCACCCCGGCGATGGCGTAGCCGCACAGCAGCACGAGCGCGAAGCCGAGCATCCAGCGCAGCTGCAGCAGGGGTCCGGTCCCGCCGACGTACGCCTGCAGGCTGTCCGGGCTGACCATGCGGGCCGGGGTGACCGCGCCCGGCTGCCGCGCCTGTCCCTCGACGCCGAGCAGCCGCACCTGGGCGATCGTGTAGCGGCCGCCGGCGTCGGCGAACCGGCCCGCGCAGCGCTGGGTGACGCCGTCGCCCACGCAGCGGGTCGTGGTCGCGTACCCCTGGTCGCCGTGGCCGACCGCCAGCCAGAACGGCTCGGCGCTGACCCACGCGAAGAACGCCGCCACCAGGCCGAGCGCCACCAGCGAGACCTGGGCCGAGACCGGCCGTCCGCTCGGTTTGCGGGCGGCCCGGCCGGTGCCGCGGTGGCGGGCCCGGGTGAGCACCGGCGCCGGTTCCTCGCCGGGCGGCACCTCGATCGTGTCGTCGGTCGGTTCGCGCCAGAACGAGGAGTTCTCCAGGCGCTCGAGGCGGGCGTCGGTGGACGCCGTCCCGGTCGGCGGGGGCAGCGGCTCGGTGTGGCGGACGCCGCCCTGGCGGGGGCGGGCCGGCATCGGGCGGTCCAGCGGCACGGTGGGCCGGTGGCGCGGGTTCGGCTCGGGCAGCACCATCACGTCGTCCGGCGGCGGGGGCGGGGTGACGGTGGCCTTGCTCGCGGAAGGCGGCACGAGCGGGGGCGGCTTCAGCACGGGCGACTCGAGCGGAGGCGCCTTCAGCACGGGCGGCTCGAGCGGGAGCGGCTTGAGCACGGGCGGCAGCGCGACGGTGGCTTCCGGAGCGTCGGCCGCCACCGTTGCCGGCGACGCCTTGGCAACATGGCCTGCCGCCGGCCGCAGCACGGTATAGCGGTGCGGGTCGGGCTGGTCGTGATCACGTTCGACGGCGGGCGGCTCGACCACGGCCGGCGCGACCTTCGGTTCCAGCTCTTTCGCCAGGTCATGGGCCCCGGCGGCGTGTGCCTCGGCCGCCTCGCCGGTGCGGGGCACGGCCGCGGGCGGCAGCAGCACTCCGGTGCCGCCCGTCGGCTGCTCGGCGCCCTGCGCGGGCTGCCGCCGGGCCGGTGCGGACATCGGGTCGGCGCCCGAGCGGCCGGTCTCGCCCCGCCACCAGGCCGGGTCGGGATCGGCGAACGACCACGGGTCGCCCTCGCTACGAGGCGTTTCCCCTGGCTGAGGCGTGTCTGCTGGCACGGCTCCATTGGACTACGACCTCGACCGGGGGACGCGTTTTGAATCTGGGCGTGTCGGGATAAATACGGATCTCGCGGAGGGCTGAACGAATCCGTTCGCTTGCCGCCACCGCCGCTCATTACTCTTAGTCCTCATGAGTCACGTTCTCGCCGCGGTCGCCTGGCCCTATGCCAACGGCCCGCGCCACATCGGTCATGTCTCCGGCTTCGGGGTGCCCTCCGACGTTTTCAGCCGGTACATGCGGATGGCCGGCCACGACGTGCTCATGGTCTCGGGCACCGACGAGCACGGCACGCCGATCCAGGTGCAGGCCGACGCCGAGGGGGTGACCGCGCGCGAGCTCGCCGACCGCTACAACCGAGTGATCGTCGAAGACCTGCACGGTCTGGGCCTGAGCTACGACCTGTTCACCCGCACCACCACGCGCAACCACTACGCCGTGGTGCAAGAGCTGTTCACCGCGCTCGAGCGCAACGGCTACATCGTCGCGCGCACGACGCTGGGCGCCCGCTCCCCGTCGACCGGGCGCACCCTGCCCGACCGCTACATCGAGGGCACCTGCCCGATCTGCGGCTACGACAGCGCCCGCGGCGACCAGTGCGACAACTGCGGCAACCAGCTCGACCCCGAGCAGCTGATCAACCCGCGCTCCAAGATCAACGGTGAGACCCCGGAGTTCGTCGAGACCGAGCACTTCTTCCTCGACCTGCCGGCCTTCGCCGAGGCCATCGGCAACTGGCTCGACCAGCGGGAGAACTGGCGGCCCAACGTCCTCAAGTTCAGCCGCAACCTGCTCGACGACCTGCAGCCCCGGGCCATCACCCGCGACCTCGAGTGGGGGGTGCCGATCCCGCTCGACGGCTGGCGCGACCGCACCGACAAGCGCATCTACGTGTGGTTCGACGCGGTCATCGGCTACCTGTCGGCCTCGATCGAGTGGGCCCGCCGCTCCGGCGACCCCGAGGCGTGGCGCAAATGGTGGTCGGCCGACGCCGAGGGCAAGGACGCGCTGGGCTACTACTTCATGGGCAAGGACAACATCGTCTTCCACTCGGTGATCTGGCCGGCGCTGCTGCTCGGTTACTCGGGCGAGGGCGACAAGGGCGGCGAGCCGGGCGAGCTGGGCCGGCTCAACCTGCCCACCGAGGTGGTCTCGAGCGAGTTCCTGACGATGGAGGGCAAGAAGTTCTCGTCGTCGCGCCGGGTCGTCATCTACGTCCGCGACTTCCTCGAGCGTTACGACGCCGACGCGCTGCGCTATTTCATCGCGGTGGCCGGCCCCGAGTCCACCGACACCGATTTCACCTGGGCCGAATTCGTCCGGCGCAACAATGACGAACTGGTGGCCGGCTGGGGAAATCTGGTCAACCGGTCGATCTCGATGGCGGCCAAGAACTTCGGCGCCATCCCGGCTGTGACTGAGCTCACGGCCGACGACGAGGCCCTTCTCGCGTACGCGAAATCGGGTTTCGCCACGGTCGGCGAACTGATCGCCAAGCACCGGCAGAAGGCGGCGATCGGCGAGGCGATGAAGGTGGTCGCCGAGGCCAACAAGTACCTTTCCGACCAGGCCCCGTGGAAGCTCAAGTCCGAGGACGAGAAGCCGCGGCAGGCCACCGTCCTCGCAGTCGCGTTGCAGGTGGTCAGCGACGCCAACACGCTGCTGACGCCGTTCCTGCCGCACTCCGCGCAGAAGGTGTTCGAGCTGCTCGGCGGCGAGGGCGTGCACGCGCCGATGCCGAGCATCGAGCAGGTCGACGACCTCGACGGCGGACCGTCCTACCCCGTTCTCACGGGCGACTACACGGTCGGTGCGCGCTGGGAATCGGTGCCCCTGGTGGCCGGCACGCCGCTGGCCACGCCCAAGCCGGTCTTCCGCAAGCTCGAGCCGTCCGTCATCGAGGAAGAATTGGCCCGTCTAGCAGGGTGATGTAGTTCTATTGACGAGGCTCGATCGCACTAAGGGTGCGGTCGAGCCTCGTCCGTTTATGGGATTGATCGATGCTTCGAAGATCGGGTAGCGTCTGCGAGCCACGGGGGAACACCAGCGTTTCATCGATACGGCTCCGTCCCGACGGGATTCGTATCAGTTGTGCCCCCTTCGTGCGGTTTTACCCCCCTCGAAGGAGCATTTCCTTGAAGTCTCGCCTCTCACGTCCGCTGCTCGCGGTCGTCGTCAGTGGTGCGTTCCTGGCTGGTGGCGGCCTGTTCGCCGCGCCCGCCCTGGCCGCGCCGCCGCCGCCCACCACCACCGCGACGCCCACGTCGGAGCCCACGACGGAGCCGCCGACCACGGCGCCCACGACGGAGCCGCCGACCACCGAACCGACCACGACGGCGCCCACCACCGAGCCGCCGACGACGACGACGGAGCCCACCACGCCGGCTCCGACCACGACGGCGCCCGAGGACCCGACCGACCCGGGCACGACGCCGCCCACCACGACGCCGCCCACGACCACCACGCCGCCGCCGCCCGCGGACAAGACCGCGCCGCAGGGCACCTTCGCCCCCAACCGCTGGTCGATCTTCCCGGGCCAGTCGGTCACGCTGACCCTGAGCGGCATCAAGGACAACGTGAGCACGCCGACGCAGATCAAGCGCGTGGTCACCTGGGGCGACGGCTCGAGCTCGACCGTGAGCCCGGCCTCGACGACCATCGCCCACGTCTACAAGTCGTCCGGCAAGAAGCCGATCACGCTGACGCTGACCGACGCCGCGGGCAACAAGAAGGTCGTCAAGTCCTCCGGCCCCACCGTCGTTCCGCAGTCGGTGAAGTGGAAGCTCAGCCGCACCTCGGTCTTCCACGGCCAGAAGTTCGTCTGGGAGCTCCTGAGCGTCCCGGCCGGCGCCACCAAGATCACGGTGGCCTGGGGTGACGGACGGGCGACGGTGATCTCCAAGCCCAAGAAGCAGAAGATCACCCGGTACTACTACTCGGACCCGGCCGGCTACATCGTCCCCAAGGGCACGAAGACGCTGAAGGCGACCGTCTACAACAAGTACGGCGCGGCCACTCCGCAGGTCGTCGGCAAGGTCACCCTGAAGCCGGACACCGCTCGCCCGAGCGTCACGATCACCCCGCCGGCGAAGGCCAACAAGGCCTCGTCGTGGAAGGCGGTCAAGGGCACCGTGCGTGACACCGGTTCGGGCGTCAAGGAACTGATCGTCATCGCCTTCGTCGGCAAGGACAACGGTTCGGTCGCCTGCTACGCGCCGTCGAAGAAGAACTGGATCACCGTCACGCCGAGCAGCAACCTCTCGGTCTGCTTCAACGCGGCGAAGCCGGTGAGCGGCAAGTACTCCGTCGCGTTCAAGAAGACGCCGCCCAAGGGCCAGCTCAGCATCGGCGTCATCGCCATGGACTGGGCCGGAAACCTGAACGCCGACAGCAACGGCAACTACGACCGTCGCATCAGCTGATCACCCAGCAAGACAACGAAGCCGACGTCACCCCTGGAGGGTGGCGCCGGCTTCGGCGTTCAACGACTCATGGATTGAGCATGGCTGCCGACTGGGACCGATTCACTGCTTTTCTGCTCGCGGCGCGGTTCGACGAGGTGCTGCTGCCGGCGTATATCGATGAGAGCGCGCCGGCTGTGGTCCGCCCTTTCGCGTTCTCGGTCTTTCTGCGGGCAGGCGACCGCTGGCTGCGGCTCTCCCAGGTCGAGCAAGGGGATCAGCTCGAGATCGCGGTGGTCGATCGGGTCGAGCACGACGCGTCGCTGGTAGAGGATCCGGCGGTCACGGCCGTGACTGTCGATCTGACGCCGCAGGTGCTCGGCGAGGTCGACTCGTTCCGGATCACTGAGGCGCGCGGATACCTGTCGGCACTGTCGGATCCGGCGGCCGGGCGAGTGGCCGGCCTGATGCTGACCGCCGAGCCCGGTGGGACTCTCTTGTTCGATCCGCTGTGGGGCAGCGGGATACGAGTCCTGCCCGTGGCTGGTCCGGACGCGTGGCCCGCGAACCGGGCGCCGGACGGTGTCGTGCGGTGGGCTCAGAGCGCGTACGGGATGTCGGCGATGTGGTGGTCGAGCAGTTCGCCCACCGGGGCCCACGACTCGTAGACGCCCCGCTCGTAGCAGCGCGCGCCGGTGTGGGAGAGCGAGTCGTTGTCCGGGCGCACCAGCCGCAGCCGGGCCCAGGCCTCGTCGCGCTGCAGCACCCAGCACGGGGTGCCGCGCCACAGGGCCTGCTCGGCCCGGCGGCTCAGCGTCGACACGGGATAGCGGGCGGCGCGGGTCAGCGCCCGCACCCGGAACTCCTCGGGCGGGTCGGCGACCGCCTCGTACTCCTTGCCCTTGATCTGGCCGACCAGCTTGGCCGAGCCGGTCGTCGTGCAGGGCACGTATTCGCGGTCGGGGCTGACGCCGGGCAGGTTGTCGAGCAGGCTGCGCCAGCGCGGGCCGGCCAGCCGCAGCCAGCCGTTCTGCTCCGGCTGGTACGTGTAGAGGATGACCTCTTCGCCGCCCGGCACGTGCGCGACGATCTGCGAGTTGGCCGGGATCGGCAGGTCGGCGAATCCGGCCGTGACGTATTCCGGGATGAGGTCGTCGGTGCTCGGCGTGAAGCCGGTGCCGAGGATCATCGCGCCGATCCGGTTGTGCGACTGGATCGAGGCCAGGCCGGGCTGTTCCGCCCCGCCCGGCACCTCGTAGTCGAGCGGGTCGACGGCCCGCCAGCGCAGCGCGTAGGCCACCTCGGAGTCGGTCACGCCGTCGGTGCCCAGCAGGGCCAGGTCGCGCGGGTCGGTGAGGTGGGCCACGTCGCAGGCGCGGTAACAGAAGCCGTACGGCAGCCAGCCACCGAGGTGACCGGAGACCTGCGCGGGCGACAAGATCTTGGTCATGCGGGTGCCGCGCCGGACCGCCGCCGTGATGCGGATCTGCCGCAACGTCGAGTCGTCCCGGAAGTTGGCGGACTGGCTCATCCGCTGCACCCGAGCCCAGTCGAGGTCGCGCCGCAGCGGTGCGGATAGCGGGGGCTCGAGCGGATCGATGTCGATCACGCTGTCCTCGCCGGTCACGGTCACGGTCGGAAACTAGACAACACCGGTGGACTCCAGGTGAACAAACAGTGTCCGCGGGGTCGAAGTGCAGAATGTCTCACATGTCATCGTCACCTTCGGAATCCCGGCGCGAGAAGGCCCGCCGCCGGGCCGGTGAGTTCCCCGCGCCGCCCGAGCCGCTGGTCGTTTCCGTCTTCGACAGCCACACCCACCTGGACCTCACAATTCAGGAGGCCGGTGTGCCCGGCGGCGGCGCGGCCGACCCGGTCGAGGCGCTGATCACGGCGGCCGCCAAGGCCGGGGTCGACCGGATCGTGCAGGTCGGCGTGGACGAGCCGTCGTCCCGCTGGGGCGCCGAGCTGGCCGGCCGCCACCCGTCGGTGCTGGCCGCGGTGGCGGTGCACCCCAACGAGGCCCCGCTGCTGTCCGATCTGGACGAGTCGTTGCGGGTGATCGAGGCGCTGGCCGGGCAGCCGCGGGTGCGGGGCGTCGGCGAGACGGGCCTGGACACATTTCGTACGGGGGAAGAGGGCCGCGCCGCCCAGGAGCTCAGCCTCCGCGGGCACATCGCCATCGCCAAGCGGCACGGCAAGGCGCTGATCATCCACGACCGGGAGGCCCACGAGGACGTTCTGCGCGTGCTCGACGAGGAAGGCGCGCCCGACACGGTGGTCATGCACTGCTTCTCGGGTGACGCGGTGTTCGCGGCCGAATGCGTACGCCGGGGCTTCTTCCTCAGTTTTGCCGGGACGGTCACCTTCGCCAGCGCCGGCAACCTGCGCGAGGCGGCCGCGCTCACGCCGCCCGGCCAGATCATGGTGGAGACCGACGCGCCCTATCTGACCCCCATGCCGCACCGGGGCCGGCCCAACGCGTCGTACCTGATCCCGCTGACCGTGCGCGCGCTGGCCGAGACCCGTGGCGACGACGTCGACGAACTGTGCGCCGCCATCTCGGCCAACGGCGAGCGCGTCTTCGGCCCCTGGCGCTAACCCTCGACCCAGGCCCCGGTGCCGAGCTGCCGGCCCAGGTGCTCGATCTGGGCGCCGAACTGGGCCGGGGCGGCGCGCAACGGCCCGCGGGCGACGAACCGCACCGCCCAGCGGGCCCGCGGCGCCACGTTGAGCACCCGGAACACCACCTGGCTGCCGCGCTGGTCGGGCGTCACCTCGTAGACCCCGCGGTACCACCACTCGCCCTGCTGAGAAACCATGCGCGCGTCCCGGTCGACGGTCACCGTGATGCGGCTGCCGTCGTGCACCACCACGAACTCGTCGCCGGTGTCCGTCTCGTCGACCCGGCCGGTGACGGCGATCGGCGAGCGGCCACCGGGGCGCACGTCGAGCAGCACCTCGGCCACCCGGTCGGGCGACGCCTCGACGATCGCGCGCAACTCGAGCAACTGCGTCATGCGCACGTTTCTACCCCGTCTAGGCTTCTGACTCATGGCTGACGCACTTCTCGGCCCGGCGGAGATCCGGGAGCTGGCGGCCCGGCTCGGCGTGGCCCCCACGAAGAAGCTCGGCCAGAACTTCCTGCACGACCCCAACACGATCCGCCGCATCGTCACCGCGGCCGGCCTGACCGCGGACGACGTGGCGCTCGAGGTCGGCCCCGGGCTCGGTTCGCTGACGCTGGGCCTGGTCGGCGCCGTCCGGCACGTGCACGCGGTCGAGATCGACCCCCGGCTGGCGGCGGCCCTGCCCGAGACGGTGACGGCCGCCCACCTGACCGTGCACAACGCCGACGCCATGCGGGTGCGGGGGGCCGATTTCGATCCGGCGCCCACGATGCTGGTGGCCAACCTGCCCTACAACGTGGCCGTGCCCGTGGTGCTGCATCTGCTGGCCGAGCTGCCGAGTCTGCGCGGCGGCCTGGTCATGGTGCAGAAAGAGGTGGCCGACCGGCTGGTCGCCGGTCCGGGTTCCAAGGTGTACGGCGTCCCGTCGGTCAAATTGGCCTGGTACGCCGAGGCGCGGGCGGCCGGCAAGGTGCCCCCGGCCGTGTTCTGGCCGGTGCCCAATGTGGACTCGGGCCTGGTCGCCTTCACCCGCCGCGACCCCCCGCCCGGTGTCGATCGAACGGATGTCTTCGCCGTGGTCGACGCCGCTTTCGCCCAGCGCCGCAAGACCCTGCGGGCCGCCCTCGCGGGCTGGGCCGGTGGCGCCGTACGGGCCGAGGAGTTGCTGGTCGAGGCGGGCATCAGCCCCCAGGCCCGCGGCGAGTCCCTGACCGTCGCCCAGTTCGCCGCGATAGCCGGGGCCGCGAAACTGTCGCCCACCGGCGGTAAGCTCAGCCCGTCCGACAGGCAGCCCGAGGGGGTGGACTCATGACCGTAGTGTCGGCCGGGTCCGCCCGTGCGCTGGTGGCGCCGTTCGAGATCGAGCTGCAGATCGGGGACATCACTTCGTGACCGAGGCCTGGGGACCGGATGACGACGAGCCGCGGCGGCATCACGGGCCGGTCCGGGTGCGGGTGCCCGCAAAGATCAATCTGCATCTCGGCGTGGGTCCGCTCCGGGCCGACGGCTTTCACGAGCTCAACACCGTCTACCACGCGATCAGCCTGTTCGACGAGCTGACCGCGCGGGCCGGCGACACGTTGACGCTGACCATGGAGGGTGAGGGCGCGGGCACGCTCGCGCTCGACGAGACCAACCTCATCATCCGGGCCGCCAAGGCGCTGGCCGCGCGCACCCGGGTGCCGGCCTACGCGCGGCTGCACCTGCGCAAGACGATTCCGCTGGCCGGCGGGCTGGCCGGGGGCAGCGCCGACGCGGCGGCCGCCCTGATCGCCTGCGACCTGTTGTGGGGCACCGGCCTCTCACGGGAAGAGCTGGCCGAGGTCGGGGCCACGCTGGGCTCGGACATTCCTTTCCTGCTGCACGGCGGCACCGCGCTGGGCACCGGCCACGGCGAGGCGATCAGCCCCATCCTGGCCCGGCCCACCACCTGGCACTGGGTGGTCGCGGTGGCCGACGGCGGCCTGTCCACCCCCGAGGTCTACCGCAAGCTCGACGAGCTGCGTGACGGTTCCTGGCCGCCCAAGGCGCTGGGCGACGCCGACGAGCTGATGTCCGCGCTGCGCCAGCGCGACCCCGAGGTGCTGGGCGCCGTGCTCGGCAACGACCTGCAGCCGGCCGCCCTCGCGCTGCGGCCCGAGCTGGCCGACGTGCTCAAGGCGGGCGCCGAGGCCGGGGCGGTCGCCGGTCTGGTCTCCGGGTCCGGCCCCACCTGTGTGTTCCTCGCCACCGACGCGACCCACGCCGGGCAGGTCGCGGCCGGTCTCAACGCCGCCGGGGTGTGCCGCGAGGCGGTCACCGCGCGGGGGCCTATGCCGGGGGCGCGGGTAATCTAGAAGCATCGTGGCGAACATCATCAACCTGGACCGGGTGAGCAAGGGCTACGGCGCCGCCGGCCAGCTGCTCACCGACGTTTCTCTCGGGCTCGACGACGACGCCCGCATCGGCATCGTCGGCCTCAACGGGGCCGGCAAGTCGACGCTGCTGCGGCTGCTCGCCAAGGGTGAGGAACCCGACTCGGGCCGGGTCACCCACCGGCGCGACCTGCGCGTGGCCACCCTGCCCCAGACGTTCACGCTGGCCGCCGAGGCCACCGTGCGTGACGTCGTGCTGGGCACGGCCTGGCTGTCCGAGGGCATGGGCGCCGAGCACGAGTGGGCCGGCGACGCCGGTGTGCGGGCCATCCTCGACGGCCTCGGCATGGGTTACCTGGGCCTCGACACCCCGGTCGGCCCGATGTCCGGTGGCGAGCGCCGCCGGGTCGCCCTGGCCGCGCTGCTGGTCCGCGAGAGCGACCTGCTGATCCTCGACGAGCCCACCAACCACCTCGACGTGGCCGGTGTCGACTGGCTCGCGCGCTACCTGCTGACCCGCCGCGGCGCGCTCGTCGTCGTCACCCACGACCGCTGGTTCCTCGACGAGGTCTGCACGGCGACCTGGGAGGTCGTCGACGAGCAGGTGCACACGTACGAGGGCGGCTACGCGGCCTGGACGCTGGCCCGGGCCGAGCGCCAGCGGGTCGCCGCCGTGATCGAGGCCCGCCGGCAGAACCTGCTCCGCAAAGAGATCGCCTGGCTGCGGCGGGGCCCGCCGGCCCGGACGTCGAAGCCGCAGTTCCGCATCGACGCGGCCAACGCGCTGATCGCCGACGTGCCGCCGGTGCGTGACAAGGTCAGCCTGCAGCGGCTGGCCACCTCACGCCTCGGCAAGCAGGTCTACGACCTGGAAGACGTCACTCTCGACGCCGGCCCGAAGCGGATCCTCGACGGGCTGACCTGGCAGGTCGGGCCGGGCGACCGGTTCGCCATCCTGGGCGCCAACGGGGCCGGCAAGACGACACTGCTGCGGCTGCTGGCCGGCGTGACCAAGCCCGACGGCGGCCGGCTGATCACCGGCTCGACGGTCCGCGCGGCGTTCCTGTCGCAGGAACTGAAAGAGCTGCCGGGCGATCTGCGCCTGCTCGAGGCGGTGGAAGAGGTGGCCAAGCGGGTCAAGCTGGGCGACCGGGAACTCTCGGCCGGTCAGCTGGCCGAGGTGTTCGGCTTCACCGACAAGCGCATCTGGACCCCGGTCAGCGACCTGTCCGGTGGCGAACGGCGCCGGTTACAGCTGCTGCGCCTGCTCGCCGCCGAACCCAACGTGCTGCTGCTCGACGAGCCCACCAACGACCTCGACACCGACACCCTGGCCGCGCTGGAAGACCTGCTCGACTCGTGGCCGGGCACCATGATCGTGGCCAGTCACGACCGCTACCTGGTCGAACGGGTCACCGACACGGCGTACGGCATGTTCGGCGACGGGCATCTCGTGCATCTGCCCGGCGGCATCGACGAATATCTGGCCCGCGCCGGTTCGCGCATTCCCGGCGTACGGGAAGAGAAGCCCGCCGCCGCGAGCGGCCTCTCGGCGGGTGATCTTCGCCAGGCTCGCAAGGACCTGGCCCGGCTCGAGCGGCAGCTGGCCAAGCTCGACGAGCGGGTCGTCAAGATCAACGAGAAGCTGGCCGAGCACGGCAGCGACTACGACAAGATCATGGAGTTCGACGCCCAGCTCAAGGCCGTGCAGCAGGAACGCTCCGAGGTCGAGGAGGCCTGGCTCGAGCTGGCCGAGCAGGTGCCCGAAAACTGATCCGGGGGGTGTGCCTGCGCCGCTCGGGGGCAATACGCGAGAATCGGCGGGTACAACATCTGACCTTGGAGACGGACACCATGGCGCACACCCCGGTCAACCACCCGCTGCGGCCTCTCTATCGCGCGCTCAGCTTCCTCGCCGGCGCCTTCCTGGTCGTGTTCGGCGTCATCGGGCTCATCCAGACCTCCGGTGAGAGCTTCACCGGCGCCAACGACGAGCGTGCGCTGGGCCTGGGCACCAACCTGCTGTGGTCGATCCTCGCCATCATCATCGGCGCCGTCGTGCTGGCCACCTCGGCGCTCGGCCGCAACCTCGACGTCGAGGCCAACAAGTACCTGGGCTGGGCCATCCTGGTCATCGGCAGCTACGAGCTGGCCACCAGCCGCACCGACGCCAACTTCTTCGGCTTCACCATCGGCACGGTGATCGCCACCTACCTCACCGGCCTCGTGCTGATCCTGGCCGGGCTCTACCTCAAGGTCGCGCCGCGGAGCGAGGCCGGCGCGCCGCGCCAGGTGCGCGAGGGCCGCACGGCCTGATGGCGCACTACCCCCTCAATCACCCGCTGCGTCCCGTCTTCCGTCTCCTGGCCTTCCTCGCCGGGGCCTATCTGGTGCTCTTCGGCGCCATCGGCCTCGGCGTGACGGCCGGCGACCCGTTCTTCCACCGCGGGTCCGACTGGGTGCTCGGTCTGCGCACCAACCCGGCCACGGCGTGGCTCACGCTGCTGCTGGGCGTGGTGCTGCTGGCCGCCGTGCTGGTCGGCCGCAACCTCTACCACCAGGTCACGCTGGTCCTGGGCTGGGCGCTGGCCGGCTTCGCGATGGTGACCATGGCGATGATCCAGACCGACGCCAACGTCTTCAACGTCTCGATGATCAACGTGATCGTGCTGACCGTGCTGGGCCTGGTGGTGCTCACGGCCGGCCTCTACGGCAAGATCGGCACGCCGGAGGCGGCCCAGGGCGAATCCCGCGCCGCCCACGGGCAACGCGCTTCCGCGCCGGCCTCCTAGCGGGCCCTCCGCGTGAGCAGGGCCGGCTTCGCCTCGAGGTTGGACAGGCCGTTCCAGGCCAGGTTGACCAGGTGGGCCGCCACCATCTCTTTCTTCGGCTTGCGGGCCTCACGCCACCACTGGCCGACCAGCGCCACCATGCCGACCAGGGCCTGCGAGTAGAGCTCGGCGAACTTGGGGTCGAGCCCGCGGGCCTTGAACTCGGCCCCCAGGATGTGTTCGACCTGGTGGGCGACGTCGTTCATCACGCTGGAGAAGGTGCCCGCCCGGGACAGCACAGGCGATTCGCGCGCCAGCACCCGGAAGCCGTGCGGCTCTTCCTCGATGTAGTCGAGCAGCGCCAGCGCGGCCTGTTCCAGCAGCTCCCGCGGGTGCCCGGCGGTCAGCGCGGTGGCGATCCGGTCGAGCAGGGCCCGCACCTCACGGTCGACGACGACCGCGTACAGGCCCTCCTTGCCGCCGAAGTGCTCGTAGACCACCGGCTTGGAGACCTTGGCCCGCGCGGCGACCTCTTCCACGCTGGTGGCGTCGTAGCCCCGCTCGGCGAAGAGCTGACGACCGATCGCGATCAGCTGCTCGCGTCGCTGCGCGGCCGACATGCGCACCCGGGCGGCGCCCGCCCCTCGGTCCCGCCGCTGCTTGCCGTCGCCCTCGCCAGCATCCGTCACCCGGCCATCCTGCCAGGTCCGGCCGGACCCCGGCCGCCCCGCGAGACGACCGGGCAGCTGATCGCCGGGGAGGTCGTCGCGCGCGAGGAGCGCGCGGGGAGCGCGCGGGGAGCGCGCGGGGAGGAGGCTCGGACCGCCGGGGCCGAGGCGATCGGCGAGGTGCCGCTAAGATGTGACCGGTGGACATGGCCCGATGGGTGAATGTCCGCTTTGGTCCCGGATCGTCTAATGGTAGGACCGCGGCTTTTGGTGCCGTTTATAGGGGTTCGAATCCTCTTCCGGGAGCAGTCCTCCGCGGCTGAATCGTCGCCGCCCTTTCTTCCATGACTACTGCGAGCACAGGAGTACCGCGTGAGTCAGGCCCCTCGTCGTACCGTCGTCGTCCTCGCCGCCGGTGAGGGTAAGCGGATGAAGTCCGCCACCCCCAAGGTTCTGCACCCGCTGCTCGGGCGCACCCTGGTCGGGCACGTGCTGACCGCCTCGGCCGCGGCCGGCGCCGAGCAGACGATCGTGGTCGTCGGGCACAAGGCCGAGCTGGTCGAGGCACACCTGGCCGAGGTCGCGCCGGCCGCCACGCCGGTGCTGCAGGCTCAGCAGAACGGCACCGGTCACGCCGTCCGCCTCGCGCTCGAGGCCGTGCCCGAGGCGACCGGCACCGTGGTCGTGCTCAACGGCGACGTGCCGCTGCTGCGGGCCGAGACCGTCGGCCGCCTGATCGAGGCGCACGAGTCGGGCGCGCGCGGCGCGACCGTCCTGGCTGCCGAGGTGGGCGACCCCACCGGTCTGGGCCGCATCGTGCGCGACGCCGCGGGAAACCTGGAGCGGATCGTCGAGGAGCGCGACGCCGCGCCCGAGGTGCGGGCGATCCGCGAGATCAACGCCGGCATCTACGCCTTCGACGTGGCCTCGCTGCGAGAGGCGCTGTCGAAGCTGTCGACCGACAACGACCAGGGTGAGGAATACCTGACCGACGTGTTCGGCATCCTGGCCTCGGTGGGTCACCCGGTCGGGGTCTTCGTGGCGCCGGACGCGGACGAGACGCTGGGCTGCAACGACCGGGCCGAACTGGCGAGCCTGCGGGCGCTGCTGCGCGACCGGGTGAACGAGGCCTGGATGCGTGCCGGCGTGTCGATCCTCGACCCGGCCACCACCTGGATCGACGTGACCGTGCGGCTCGAGCCGGACGCCGAGATCGACCAGAACTCGCAGCTGCTGGGCGAGACGACCGTCGCCGCTGGCGCGATCGTCGGGCCCGACACCACGCTGATCGACAGCACGGTCGGCGCGGGCGCGGTCGTGCTGCGCACCCACTCGATCGGGGCCGAGATCGGGGCCGAGGCCACCGTCGGCCCGTTCTCGTTCCTGCGGCCGGGCACCCGCCTGGGCCGCAAGGCCAAGGTGGGCGGCTTCGTCGAGACAAAGAACGCCGAGCTCGGCGAGGGGGCGAAGGTTCCCCACCTGTCGTACGTGGGTGACGCCACCATCGGGGCCAAGGCCAACATCGGCGCCGGCACGATCTTCGCCAACTACGACGGGGTGAACAAGAGCCACACCACGGTGGGCGAGGCCGCGTTCGTCGGCTCCGACACCGTGCTCATCGCGCCGGTCGAGATCGAACCGGGGGCGTACGTGGCCGCCGGCAGCGCCATCCAGAAGGACGTGCCCGCGGGCAGCCTGGGTGTGACCCGGGCGCCGCAACGCAACGTCGAGAACTGGGTGACCCGGCGCCGGGCCGGCACGGTGTCGGCCGCGGCGGCCGAGCGGGCGATCGCCGCGAAGGACGACGGCGGCGAGGTCAGCACGGCCGAGTGACATGCGGAGGCTCGCCGGGTGCGGTTAGCTGGGAAGGCGGCTCGTACGCCGTCGGAGCAGGGTGAGGCATCCCACGCGGCGGGCGCGGAACGTGGCGTGCAGGTGGCCGCGGGGGATACTTCACTCGAATCACATCCCCACCCCCTCCGAATCAAACGGGAGTAGCGAGCCGATGGGCAGCATCGTCGCGGAGAACCGTAAGTCTCTGATGCTCTTCTCCGGTCGGGGTTTCCCGGAGCTGGCGGACGAGATCGGCCAGGTGCTCGGGGTCGCGCCGACCCCCGCCGACTCCTACGAGTTCGCCAACGGTGAGATCTTCGTCCGCTTCAAGGACTCGGTGCGCGGCTCGGACGCGTTCGTCGTGCAGTCGGTGACCGAGGGCGTCAACCGCTGGGTCATGGAGACCCTGATCATGATCGACGCGCTCAAGCGCGGGTCGGCCAAGCGGATCACCGTCGTCCTGCCGTTCTATCCGTACGCCCGGCAGGACAAGAAGCACCGCGGCCGCGAGCCGATCTCGGCCCGCCTGGTGGCCGACCTGCTGAAGACCGCCGGCGCCAACCGGATCCTCACCGTCGACCTGCACACCGCGCAGATCCAGGGCTTCTTCGACGGCCCGGTCGACCACCTGTTCGCGATGGACATCCTGGCCGAGCACGTCGAGAAGAAGTACGCCGGCCGTCCGCTCACCGTGGTCGCGCCCGACTCGGGCCGGGTGCGTGTGGCCGAGCGGTGGACCGACCGGCTGGGCGGCTGCCCGCTGGCCTTCATCCACAAGACCCGCGACCCGTTGAAGCCCAACCAGGTGGTGGCCAACCGGGTGGTCGGCGAGGTCGAGGGCCGGGTCTGCCTGATCGTCGACGACATGATCGACACCGGCGGCACGATCACCAAGGCGTCCGACATCCTGTGGGAGGAGGGCGCGGCCGACGTGATCGTGGCGTCGACCCACGCGCTGCTGTCCGACCCGGCGACCGAGCGGCTGAAGAACAGCCGGATCAGCGAGCTGGTGGTGACCAACACGCTGCCGCTGCCGCCGGAGAAGCGGCTCGACAAGATCACCGTCCTGTCGATCGCGCCGCTGCTGGCCCGGGCGATCCGCGAGGTCTTCGACGACGGTTCGGTGACCACCCTGTTCGGGGGACTCAGCTGAACCCGTCATTTGACGGAATGTGATTCACACGGCGCGTCAGCGGGGTCGTTTGCCGGAATTGTGGGCCCTTCCGGGGCCATCGAGCGGGTGAAGTGCCGGACCGTGCCGGACCCGCTTAATGATGCGTGCGCGCGGTAGGTAAGATAGTGCGGTTGCCACGGCGAGGGTGCCCCGCGGTCTGCTGAGGTTCGCAGCCATTCGGGGGCACCGTGATCGACGCGGTGCTCCGGGCCTGTGCCCAGCGCGCCCCCTTGCCCGGCAGCGCCGACGACGGCCTCAGGCACCGGCGGCGGCTCTCAGCCACACATTGCCGACTGCACCACCGCAAGGCAAGCAAAACGCCGACTAAGTCGCAGCCCGATCCAAGAGTTTCAGGAGTTTCCCCGTGTCCGAGGTAAAGATCAGCGCCGAGCCCCGCACTGAGTTCGGCAAGGGTGGTGCCCGCCGCACGCGCCGGGCCGGTCTGGTGCCCGCCGTGCTTTACGGCCACGGCGAGAAGCCGGTGCACATCGCGCTGCCGGCCCGTGAGTTCGCGGCCGCCATCCGCCACGGTGGCCTCAACACCGTGTTCACGATCGACATCGTCGGTGCCTCGGGCGCCACGCTGGCCCTGCCCAAGGCCATCCAGCGTGACCCGATCAAGGACACCTACGAGCACGTCGACCTCATCATCGTCAAGCGTGGCGAGAAGGTCCAGGTCGACGTCCCGGTGACGCTGACCGGCGAGGCCGCCCGCAACACGCTGGTCGTCAACGAGTCGACCACCCTGGCCGTCGTGGCCGAGGCCATGCACCTGCCCTCCGGTTTCGAGGTGTCCATCGAGGGCCTCGAGGCGGGCGCTCAGGTCACCGCGGCCGACGTGCAGCTGCCCAGCGGCGTCGAGCTGGCCGTCGAGCCCGAGTACGTGCTCGCGATCGTCTCCCAGGCGCAGACCGCCGAGCAGCTCGAGGGCGAGACCGCCGAGGGTGGCGAGGGCGAGACCGCCGAGGGCGAGACCGCCGAGGCTGCGACCGAGGAGTAAGACCCGCCTAGTCGGCGTACGTACGAAGACCGGGGAAAGTGCCTGCGCGGCACTTTCCCCGCAGTCATGTCTGGAGAGGGAGAGCAGTGAGCGACGAGTCGCCGTGGCTGGTGGTCGGGCTCGGTAATCCGGGCAAGGAGTACGCCGGCAACCGGCACAACGTAGGCTTCATGGTGGCCGACCTGCTGGCGTCCCGGGTGGGCGCGAAGTTCGGCCGGTCGAAGCGCGCGCACGCCGAAGTGGCCGAGGGGCGATTGGGCTTCGGAGGCCCGAAACTGGTGCTGCTCAAGCCGCTGACCTACATGAACCTGTCGGGCGCGCCGGTGGCCTCTCTGGGCCAGTTCTTCAAAGTCCCGGTGTCGAACGTGATTGCCGTGCACGATGAGCTTGATGTGCCGTTCGGGCAGGTTAGGGCTAAGCGTGGCGGTGGTGAGGGTGGCCACAACGGTCTGCGGTCCATGTCGAAATCATTGGCCGACAAGGAGTACGCGCGGGTGCGGGTCGGGATCGGCCGTCCGCCCGGCCGGCAGGACCCGGCCGACTACGTGCTCTCTGACTTCTCCGGCGCCGAGCGCAAGGAGCTGGACTTTCTCGTCGACCGGGCAGCCGACGTCGTCGAGGCGATCGTGCTCGAGGGCGTGGAGTGGGCGCAGAACAAATACCACGGCGGTTGATGCCGCGGGGTCGAAACGTTTAGATCGTTTGGGCGGTTTTGTCCGTCCCTCGATCCCGTGACGCTCTCGACCGTCCGACCGTTGGTCAGACGTATGCACCGAATCGGTGCGAAAGCGACCGGCGTTTGGGGGAGGTTCGGGGTGCAGCACAAGCTGTCCGCGCAGGAGGCGGTGCTGTCCCAGCCGACCGTGCTCCTGCCGGCGATCCGTCCGGTGAAGCCACCGGCGCACGCGCCCGAGGGCTACGGATGGGCCAACCACGCGCCGGCGAACGCCGGGCCCAAGCGCACGATCCCGTCCCCGGTCGTTCCGCTCAGCCCGGCGCCGGCCGGCGCCGGGTCGTCGGCGATGCACCTCGGGGCCACCGCCCCGACACGCCCGGCACCGGGACGGCCGACGTCGCCCAACCGGCTCGACCCGCCGCCCGGCAAGCCCGACAACGCGGCGCCGCTGTCGGCCGGCGGCAAGTCCGACGTCGCGCGCAACCAGGCGATCGACCGGCACTGGTCGGACAAGCCCAGCAAGTCGGCCGCGGCCCGGCCGGCCGCCCGGCCCTTCGTGCGGATCCGCGGTCGGCACGCGGCCATGTCGCGCCGGCAGCGGTGGGAACGCCAGTACGTGCGCTCGCTGGTGCTGTGCGACCTGATGGCCGGCACGGCGGCCGGGGCGGTCACCTTCGGGCTGCGCTTCGGCGACGAGGTGACCACCTACAACCGGGCCTACGTGGGGTTGTCGGTCCTGCTGCCGCTGCTCCTGCTGGCGGTGCTGGCGGTGTCCCGGGCCTACGAGCGGCGCTATCTGTTCGTCGGCACCGACGAGTATCAGCGGGTGCTCCGTGGCGGGGTCGGCCTGATCGCCGGGGTGGCCCTGGTCTCGTACGCGCTGGACCTCGATCTGGCGCGCAGTTACGTTCTGGCCGCCCTGCCCACCGCGATCGTCTCCTCCATTGTGCTGCGGTTCGCGCTGCGCAAACGGCTGCACCTGGCGCGGGCCCGGGGCGAGAGCCTGCGCCGGGTGATCCTGGTCGGGCACGAGCTCTCGGTCATCGGCATGTCCCGCCAGCTGCGGCGGGAGCGCTATCACGGGCTCGAGGTGGTGGGCGCCTGCCTGCCGCCCGGGCACGACGGCGTCGGCGTGGGCGGGCCGCAGGGGCTGCCGGTCTACGGCTCGTTCGAGGATGTCGCGGGTGCGGTCGAGCAGGCCGACGCGGACACGGTGGTGGTGCTGAGCTGCCCCGAGCTCGACGGCGCGGCGCTACGCCGGCTGGCCTGGCGGCTCGAGCGCGACGAGGTCGACCTGGTGGTGGCGAGCGCGCTGGTCGATGTGGCCGGCGCCCGCACGACGATCCGCCCGTTCGACGGACTGCCCATGCTGCACGTCGAGCACCCGCGTCTGCACGGCGGATCGCGCCTGGTCAAAGAGGTGTTCGACCGGATCGGCGCGCTGGCCCTATTGATGATCTTCGGTCCGTTGCTGCTCGCGCTCGCACTCTGTGTGCGGTGCACTTCCCGCGGGCCGGTACTCTTTCGACAGGTGCGGGTGGGTCGCGACGGCCGGTTGTTTCGCATCTTCAAGTTCCGCAGCATGTATGTGGATGCCGAGGCGCGGCTGGCCGAGCTGCGGCATCTCAACGAGAACGACGGTGTGCTGTTCAAGATCCGTGACGATCCGCGGGTGACCCGGGTCGGCCGGTATCTGCGCCGCTTCTCGCTGGACGAGCTGCCGCAGTTGCTGAACGTGGCGCTGGGGCAGATGTCGCTGGTCGGACCGCGTCCGCCGCTGCCGTCCGAGGTGGCGGCCTACGCCGACGACGTGCGGCGCCGGCTCGCCGTCAAGCCGGGCATGACGGGCCTGTGGCAGGTATCCGGACGATCGGACCTGCCGTGGGAGGAAGCGGTCCGACTGGACCTGCGCTATGTGGAGAACTGGACCCTCAGTTTGGATCTGGTGATCCTGTTGCGCACCATGACCGCAGTGGTGCGCTCCTCGGGAGCGTACTGACGGCGTAGAGGAGCGGTTGAGATATGGGCGAGCGGACAGAGACGTCGGCGCGCGTGACCCCCCAGCGGGAGAGCAATGACGGCGGCGTCCCGCCGGTGAACGACGCGGCCTTCGCCCGGTGGCTGGCCGACAAGGCGGGGCAGACGCTCCTGCAGGTCCGTGACGAGGTCGGCTACGCCGACGGCAAGGCGCTCAAGGCGGCCGGCGACAAGGCCGCGCACCACCTGATGCGGGCCGAGCTGGCCCGCTGGCGCCCGGCCGACGCGGTCCTCTCGGAGGAGGACGACCACGCCCGCGACGCCTGGCGCGAGGGCGAGCAGAGCACCGTGCGGCCCGAGCGGCTCGGCGCCTCGCGGGTCTGGATCATCGACCCGCTCGACGGCACCCGCGAGTTCTCCGAGGAGGGCCGCACCGACTGGGCCGTGCACGTGGCGTTGTGGACGGCCGACTGCTCGAGCCCGTCCTGCCTGTCCGCGGGCGCGGTCGCGATGCCGGCCCAGCACCGCACGATCGCCACCGACCACGCTCCCGCGTACCCGCCCATGCCGCTCGACGCGACGGCCGGCCCGATCCGGATCGCCGCCAGCCGTACCCGGCCGCCCGCCTTCGTCACCGCCCTGGCCGAGGACATCGGGGCCGAGCTGGTGCCGATGGGCTCGGCCGGCGTGAAGATCGCCGCCGTAATCAGCGGCGAGGCCGACGCTTACGTGCACGCCGGCGGCCAGTACGAGTGGGATTCGGCGGCCCCGGTCGCTGTGGCGTTGGCCACCGGGCTGCACGCTAGCCGAATCGACGGATCTGCGTTGAAATACAACGAGGCCGACCCTAAGTTGCCGGACCTGGTGGTGTGCCGTAAGGATCTCGCTCCTCGGTTGCTTGCAGCGTTGCAGCGTCACCTTCCGTCAGAATGACGGTTGTCTAAGGGCAACGTTGCCTTCCCCCTTGAGAGGTCTGGAGCCCATCAGATGAGCCAGACGAAGCCGTACCGCGTCTCGCATCTGGATGCCCTCGAAGCCGAGAGCATCTTTGTCATGCGCGAGGTCATGGCCGAGTTCGAGCGTCCCGTGCTGCTCTTCTCCGGCGGCAAGGACTCGATCGTGATGCTGCGTCTCGCCGAAAAGGCGTTCGCCCCCGCGCGCATCCCGTTCCCGGTCATGCACGTCGACACCGGCCACAACTTCGCCGAGGTGCTGGAGTACCGCGACACCCGGGTCGCCACGCTCGGGCTCAACCTGGTGGTCGCCAGCGTGCAGGAGGCGATCGAGACGGGCCTCGTGCGCGAGCTGCCCGACGGCACCCGCAACCGGATCCAGACCCCGGTGCTGCTGGCCGCCGTCGAGAAGTACCGCTTCGACGCGCTCTTCGGCGGCGCCCGCCGCGACGAGGAGAAGGCCCGCGCCAAGGAGCGCATGTTCAGCTTCCGCGACGAGTTCGGCCAGTGGGACCCGAAGAACCAGCGGCCCGAGCTGTGGGGGCTCTACAACGGCAAGCACCACCCCGGCGAGTCGATCCGGGTGTTCCCGCTGTCGAACTGGACCGAGCTGGACGTCTGGCACTACATCGCCAAGGAGCAGATCCCGCTGCCGAGCATCTACTACGCCCACGACCGTGAGGTCGTCGAGCGCGGCGGGATGTTCTACGCGGTCAACGAGTTCATCCGGCTTCGCGACGGCGAGACCTCCGAGGTGCGCCGGGTCCGCTACCGCACGGTCGGCGACGCCTCGCAGACGGCCGCCGTGCTTTCCGAGGCCGACACGGTCGAAAAGGTGATCGACGAGGTCGCCGCCACCCGCATCACCGAGCGGGGCGCCACCCGCGGTGACGACAAGGTCAGCGAAGCCGCGATGGAAGACCGCAAGCGAGAGGGTTACTTCTGATGAGCCAGGCCGTCCTGGAGACCGAGACGGCGCCCGCCGCGCGCATGGACCTGCTGCGGTTCGCCACCGCCGGCAGCGTCGACGACGGCAAGTCGACACTCATCGGCCGTCTCCTCTACGACACCAAGACGATCTTCGCCGACCAGCTCGAGGCGGTCGAGGCGGCCAGCGCCTCGCGCGGCGACGAGTACACCAACCTGGCGCTGCTCACCGACGGTCTGCGGGCCGAGCGCGAGCAGGGCATCACGATCGACGTGGCCTACCGCTACTTCGCCACCCCGCGGCGCAAGTTCATCATCGCCGACACCCCGGGCCACATTCAGTACACGCGGAACATGGTCACCGGCGCCTCGACCGCCGACCTCGCGCTGATCCTGGTCGACGCGCGCAAGGGCCTGGTCGAGCAGTCCCGCCGGCACGCGTTCCTGACCTCGCTGCTGCGCGTGCCGCACCTGGTTCTCTGCATCAACAAGATGGACCTGGTCGACTGGGACAAGGCGGTCTACGACAAGATCGCCGACGAGTTCACCTCGTTCGCGGCCAAGCTCGAGATCGGCGACCTGACGATCATCCCGGTGTCCGCGCTGAACGGCGACAACATCGCGTCGCGGAGCGAGAACAGCCCGTGGTACGACGGCCCGTCGCTGCTGCACCACCTCGAGCACGTGCACATCGCCAGCGACCGCAACCTGGTCGACGTGCGGTTCCCGGTGCAGTACGTGATCCGTCCCCAGTCGACGACAGTGACCGACTACCGCGGTTACGCGGGCCAGGTCGCCTCGGGCGTGCTCAAGCCGGGCGACGAGGTCATGGTGCTCCCGTCCGGCATGACCAGCACGATCGCCGGCATCGACACCGCCGACGGCCCGGTCGACGAGGCGTTCCCGCCCATGTCGGTCACCGTGCGGCTGAACGACGAGATCGACATCTCGCGGGGCGATCTGATCTGCCGGCCGCACAACGCCCCGGCCGTCGCCCAGGACATCGAGGCGATGATCTGCTGGATGGACGAGACGGCCCCGCTGCGGGTCGGCGGCAAGTACGCCATCAAGCACACCACCCGCACGGCCCGCACGGTGGTCCGCGGCCTGCAGTACCGGCTCGACGTCAACACCCTGCACCGCGACGAGCAGGCCGGCGAGCTTCAGCTCAACGAGATCGGCCGGGTGCGGCTGCGCACCACGGTGCCGCTGCTGGCCGACGAGTACCGGCGCAACCGCACCACCGGCGGCTTCATCCTGATCGACGAGAGCACCAACCGCACGGTCGGCGCCGGCATGATCATCGAGGCCCAGTAGGCCCGTCGTTCCGTACGCTCGACGGCAGTCGCGGGGTTCCGTTCCGCGGCTGCCGTTTGTGCGTCGCGGGTGGCTGCAGCGTCGCCCACACCACCTTGCCGGTGCTGGTGGGCAGGCTGCCCCAGGCCACGGCCAGCGCGTCCACCATGTGCAGGCCCCAGCCGTGCTCGTCGAGCGGCTGGTCGCGCCGCACCCGGCTCATTCTGAGCAGCCGGGGCGGCGCGGTGACGCCGTCGGCCACGCTGAGGTGGACGCCGGCGCCGCGCAGCGAGACCACCACTGTCGCCTCGGTGCGGGCGTGCTCGATGGCGTTGGTCACCAGCTCGGACATCACGGCCCGGCTCGGGTGCAGCAGCTCCACCCTGTCCCAGGCCAGGCAGGCGTCGCTGACCAGGTTGCGGGCGATGCTGGGCGAGTCCGGCTCGGGCGGCAGGGTGGCCTTGAGCCGCTCGGTCAGCGGCAGCCGGCCGGCGATGGCGACCCGGGCCTGGCGAACACGGGCGTAGACCGGCAGATAGTGCCGGGCCCCGAGGCGTTGCATGCGGTCGGCCAGCGGCAGGTCGGGCGGGATGCACAGGGCCAGTTGCACCGGGGGTGTCATGGCAGCGGCCTTGCGCTGCGCGGCCATCCAGGTGGGCGCGCTGACCGCGCCGGGGTCGTCGAGCCAGGAGAGGTCCACGATGAGCGCCTCGGGGTGCTCGGCCAGGCATTTGTTCAGCCGCTCGGTGGTCTGCTTCCACAGCGCGCGGTCCCACGCGCCGTCCACCGTCAGCGTGACGAGCGATGCGTCGACATCTGATTCGAGGTGCACCGCGGGCTCCTTCACGGGCAGACACGCTGCGCTCGGGGACATGCCGTCACAGTAATCCGATTTGCTGATCCTTTAGCCTTCCCTTAGCTCCGCCGGGTGATCGGACTTAAGTACTGCAACGTTGTATAGTCCCTTTTCGTGCCGCCGGGCCTCAAGGATGTCGCCGCGCGGGCCGGTGTGTCGATCAAGACGGTCTCCAACGTCGTCAATGGTTATGTGCACGTGGCCCCGGCCACCCGTGCCCGGGTGCAGGCGGCCATCGACGCGCTCGGTTACGTGCCCAACATCGCCGCCCGTCAGCTGCGCAGCGGCCGCTCCGGGGTGATCGCGCTGGCCGTGCCCGAGCTGCAGTCGCCCTACTTCGCCGAGATCGCCGGTCTGATCGTGCAGGCCGCCGAGCGTCGATCCTGGACGGTGCTGATCGACCAGACCGACGGCCAGGCCGAACGCGAGCGCGACCTGGTCGAGGGGTTGCGGCGGCACGCCATCGACGGGCTGATCTTCAGCCCGCTGGCGCTGGCCGGGGAAGAGCTGGCGCTGCGCGACGGCACGCCGATGGTGCTGCTCGGCGAGCGCGTCTGGCACGGACCGGCCGACCACGTGGCGATCGACAACACCGCGGCCGCGGCCGACGCGACCCGACATCTGACATCGCTGGGGCGGCGACGCATTGCCGCCATCGGCGTGCAGGACAAGCCCTCCGCGGTGACCGCGCACCAGCGGCTCGCGGGTTATCGAGCGGCGCTGGCTTCGGCCGGGCTGCCGACCGATCCGGCCTTGGAGATGGCGGCTGAGGGCTTCCACCGGGCCGACGGGGCGGCGGCGATGGCGCGGCTGCTCGATCTTGAGACACCGCCGGACGCGGTGTTCTGCTTCAACGATCTGCTCGCGCTGGGGGCTTTGCGGACTTTGCTCTCGCGGGGAGTCTCGGTGCCGGGTGACGTCGCGGTGATCGGGTTCGACGACATCGAGGACGGGCGGTTCTCGACGCCGACGCTGAGCACGATCGCGCCCGACGCGCCGCGGATCGCTCAGCTCGCGGTGGATCTGCTGGCCGAACGGCTCGGGGACGGGCCGGCCGCGGCCGGGGCGCCCCGCGAGTTGCGCGTGGACCATCGGCTGGTGGCTCGGGAGAGCACTGCGGGCTGAGCGGGCCTGTGGATACAGCGGGGTGGCCCGTCGGGGCCGACTGTGGATGACGGCGCTCCTTGCCTTGACAAACGCGTAGTGTCGCCGTCCCGGGGTGGGTGGGGGAGGCGGCGGCCTACCAGGCAAGATCACGCGTTTCGGATTCGTTTCAGGATCTTTACCGCTGTCTCTTTACAACGTTGAATCCAACGTTGTAAAAACTTGGCATGGTAGTGGCGCAGCTCACCCTTGATCCGGCCTTCACGGTCGCCCCGGTCGATCGGCGGCTCTTCGGCTCGTTCGTCGAGCACATGGGCCGGTGTGTCTACACGGGCATCTTCGAACCCGGCCACCCCTCCGCCGACGCCGACGGGCTTCGCGGCGACGTGCTCGACCTGGTGCGCGAGCTCGGCGTCACCACGATCCGCTATCCGGGCGGCAACTTCGTGTCGAACTATCGCTGGGAGGACGGCGTCGGCCCGCGCGGCGACCGCCCCCGCCGGCTCGACCTGGCCTGGCGGGCGCTCGAGAGCAACGCGTTCGGGCTCAACGAGTTCATGCGCTGGTCGTCGCTGGCCGGGGTCGAGCCGATGATGGCGGTCAACCTGGGCACCCGGGGCATCGAGGCCGCCGCCGAGCTGGTCGAGTACTGCAACCTGACCGAGGGCACGGCCGCGTCCGACCTGCGCCGCAAGCACGGGGTGGCGCAACCCCACGACGTACGGCTGTGGTGCCTGGGCAACGAGATGGACGGCCCGTGGCAGATCGGCAGCCTGACCGCCGACGAGTACGGACGGCTGGCCGCCCGGGCCGGGCACGCCATGCGCCGGGTCGACCCCACGATCGAACTGGTCGCCTGCGGCAGCTCCAACTCGGACATGCCGACCTTCGCCGCGTGGGAGGCCACCGTCCTCGAGCACGCGTACGACCAGGTCGACTACATCTCGCTGCACACCTACTACGACCCCGAGAAGCACGACGAGGCCAGCTTCCGGGCCTCCGCCGTCGACCTCGACGGGTTCATCGACAACGTCGTGTCCACCGCTGATTACGTACGCGCGAAACTGCGCCGCCAGAAGCGGATCAAGCTGTCGCTGGACGAGTGGAACGTCTGGTACCAGTCCCGGTTCACCGAGCCCGAGGACAGGGCGATCGAGGACGTGCCGGCCCTGATCGAGGACGACTACAACGGCACCGACGCGGTAGTGGTCGGCAACCTGCTGATCAGCATGCTGCGCCACGCCGACCGGCTCACCGTCGGCGCCCAGGCCCAACTGGTCAACGTGATCGCGCCGATCCGCACCCGGGCCGGCGGCGAGGCCTGGCGGCAGACGATTTTCCACCCGTTCGCGCATACCGCCCGCCTCGCGCGGGGAACCGTGCTGCGCCCCGCCCTCACCTCGCCGGACATGACCACCGGCCGCTTCGGTGAGGTGCCGTCGGTCGACGCCGTGGCCACTCACGACGAGGAGTCCGGCGCCCTCACCGTCTTCCTGGTTAACCGTGGCACCGAGCCGGTGCCGCTCTCCCTCGATCTGCGTGCCTTCCCGCAGCACCGGATCCGGGAGCACCTCACGCTCAGCGCCGGTCGTCCCGAACTGGTCAACCAGGCGCCCCAAGAAGAGATCCTCCTACCGCCCGTGTCCTGGCACGCGCTGTGCCTCACCCCCGAGGAGTCCAAATGAATATTTCGCGCCGTAATTTGATGGCCCTGGGCGCCGGAGCCGGCGGTGCCGTGCTCCTGAGCGCCTGCGGCGACAGTGGTCCCAACGAGAAGGTCACCGGCGGCGGCCAGAACGCCGCGCCCGCCGCGACCGCGTACACCGGGCCGAACGTGACCCTGGCCTTCTGGAACGGCTTCACCGGTGGCGACGGCCCGTTCATGAAGAAGCTGGTCGACCAGTTCAACACCGAGCACCCGAACATCAAGGTCACGATGAACACGTACCAGTGGGCCGACTACTACCAGAAGACGCCGGCCGCCGTCGCCACCGGCAACGGCCCCGACGTCGGCGTCATGCACGTCGACCACGTGGCCACCAACGCGGCCCGCGGCGTCATCCTGCCCCTGGAAGACCTGGCCAAGGCGCTCAACTTCAAGGCGGAGGACTTCTCGCCGCCGGTGTGGAACGCGGGCGTCTACAACAACACCCGCTACGCGATCCCGCTCGACGTGCACCCGCTCGGCTTCTTCTACAACAAGGCCGTGATGGAGAAGGGCGGCCTCGACCCCGAGAAGCCGCCGACGACCAACGACGAATACCAGGCGGCCCTGGAGTCGATGAAGTCCAAGGGCATCCAGGGCGACTGGGTGACCCCGTTCGAGTTCACCGGCAGCATGCAGTTCCAGTCGCTGCTGTGGCAGTTCGGCGGCAACCTGTTCGACGACGGCGCGACCAAGGCGCTGTTCGCCGAGGACCCCGGCGTCAAGGCGCTGACCTGGATGACCGACCACGTCAAGAACGGCTACAGCCCCAAGAACGTGGCCCAGGACGCCGACATCGTGGCCCTGCGCAACGGCAAGAACGCGTTCAACTGGAACGGCATCTGGACGATCAACACGCTCAAGGAGGACAAGAACCTCCAGTGGGGCGTGTCCGCGCTGCCGCAGATCGGCCCGCAGAAGGCGGCCTGGGCCGGCTCGCACCAGTTCGTGCAGTTCAAGCAGAAGGCCAAGGACGACAACAAGCTGACCGCGGGCAAGGTCTTCATCAACTGGATCAGCCAGCACTCGATCGAGTGGGCCCGCGGCGGCCAGGTGCCGGCCCGCGCCGAGATCCGCAACGGCGCCGACTTCAAGGCCCTGCCCGAGCAGTCGGCCATCGGCTCGCAGATCGACGACCTGCACTTCCTGCCGCCGAAGCCGGGCATCGCCGACGTCATGGCCACCGTGGTCACGTCGATCAACGAGGCTGTCCTCGGACGCAAGGAGCCGGCCAAGGCGCTCGCCGACGGCGCCGCCAAGGCCAACCAGCTCCTGGAGCAGAACGCCAAGAAGTATGGCAGCTGAGACCGCACTCACCCGTACGCCGCCGGTGCCGACTGGGGAGTCCGGCGCCGGCGGCCGGGTGCGGCGTACGGGCACCCTCACGCCGTACCTGTTCCTGTTGCCGTACGCCGTCGTCTTCTGCACTTTTGTGCTGGCGCCGGCGGTGTACGGCCTGTGGATCAGCCTGCACGACTGGGACTACCTGCTGCCGGGCAAGCCGTTCGTTGGGCTGGACAACTACAAGGCGCTGTTCGATTCGAATTCGGCGGTCTACAGCTTCTGGTGGGAGAGCCTGTCGGCCACCGGGATCTTCACGGTTCTGAGCGTGCCGCTGCTGCTGGCTGTCCCGCTGATGCTGGCCCTGCTGCTCAACCGCAGCTTCAAGGGCCGCACCCTGTTCCGGGCGATCTACTTCGCGCCGTACGTGCTGGGTGTGGCCGTGATCGGCGTGCTCTGGCGGTTCCTGCTCGACCCGAACTTGGGCGTGGTGAACGCGGTGCTGGGCGCGATCGGGCTGCCGGGGGACACGCCGTGGACGACGGCGCTGCCGTGGGGCTGGGTCACGCTGGTCGGCGTCACGGTCTGGTGGACGCTCGGCTTCAACGCGGTGATCTACCTGGCCGGGCTGCAGGACATCCCGCGTGAGCTGTACGAGGCGGCGCGGATCGACGGCGGCGGCAAGTGGGCCGAGTTCCGGCACGTGACCTTGCCCGGTCTGCGCCCGGTGCTGCTGTTCGTCACGGTCAACACGGTGCTGGTGTCGGCCAACATGTTCGGCCAGTCCTATCTGATCACCCAGGGCGCGCCGGGCACCGAGACCCGTACGGCGATCATGTACATCGCCCAGGTCGGCCTGAGCGACTACAAGATGGGCAGCGCGGCCGCGATGAGTTACCTGCTCACGGCGTGCCTGCTGGTGATCAGCCTGATCGTGTTCCGCCTCTTCCGGGAGAAGGACGCATGAGACGAGTGAAGCCCGTCGCCTGGTACACCGTCCTGATCGGACTGAGTCTGATCTTCGTCGCGCCCCTGGTGTGGATGCTGCTGACCGCGTTCAAGACGCCCGGCGAGGCGACCCGGGTGCCGCCCACGGTGCTGCCCGAGGAACCCACCATGGGCGCCATCGACACGCTGCTGGGCAACTCGCAGACGCCGGTGCTGCGCTGGTTCGTCAACAGCCTGCTGGCCGCCACCGGCCAGGCCGTGCTGGTGCTGGCGATCGCCTCGATGGCCGCCTACGCCCTGGCCCGGCTCGAGTTCCGGTTCAAGAAGCTGATCTTCGGCATGATCATCGCGACGCTGTTCGTCCCGAGCTTCGTGCTGATCATTCCGAACTTCCTGATCGTCGACCGGTTCGGCATGCTCGACACCCTGTGGGCGCTGATCATCCCGGGCGCGGCCGGCGCGTTCGGCGTCTTCTTCCTGCGGCAGTTCTTCCTGAGCCTGCCCAGGGAGCTCGAGGAGGCGGCCGTGCTCGAGGGGGCCAACTCGTGGCAGATCTTCACCAAGGTGGTGCTGCCGCTGTCCAAGCCGGCGCTGGCCACGCTGGCCGTGATCAGCTTCCTGACCAACTGGAACGACTTCATCTGGCCGGTCTACGTGCTGTTCAGCCCCGACCAGTTCACGCTTCAGCCCGGCCTGGCGATCCTGCAGGGCGCGTACACGATCAACTATCCGGTGATCATGGCGGGCGCGCTCGTGGCCAGCATCCCGGTGCTGCTGCTGTTCATCGTGGCGCAGCGCTACGTGATCGAGGGTGTCTCCCGTTCCGGCCTGAAAGGATGATCATGCGACGTCTGACGGCCGCGCTCGCCGCGGCGATCACCCTCGTCGGTCTCACGGCGTCGGCGGCCCAGGCCTTCGGCGCCTCCGGGCCGCGCAACCCGATCTCGGCGAGCTTCGCCGACACCTTCGCCGACCCGGTGATCGTCCGCGGCGACGACGGGTTCTACTACGGGTACGGCACGTCCGACCCGCTGCGGGAGGGCGAGAAGGTCGCCCACCGCATCCCGATCGCGCGCTCGACCGACCTGAAGAACTGGAAGTACGTCGGCGACGCGTTCGGCGACCTTCCGCCGTTCGCGGCCGCCAACGCCTCGCTCTGGGCGCCCGACGTCCGCAAGATCGGCAACCGGTGGGTGCTCTACGCGACGGTGACCGAGACGACGACCGCTCCCGGCGCCTCGGCGATCGGCGTGGCCACCGCGCCCAAGCCGACCGGCCCCTGGACCTGGGCCGCGGAACCGGCCGTGCCGCCGCGCGCGGCGCCCGACGGTGGTTGGTGGTGGACCTTCGACCCGGCCCAGCTGACCACCCCGGACGGCAAGAAGTACCTGTACTACGGCAGCTACTTCGGTGGCATCTGGGTCAGCGAACTCACCGCCGACGGCCTGAAGATCACCGGCACGCCGACGCGCGTGGCCATCGACAACAAGTTCGAGGGCGCGTACGTCGTACGCCGCAACGGCTACTACTACCTATTCGCGTCGTCGGCCAACTGCTGTGCGGGCCCGACCACGGGCTACTCCGTGTCCGTGGGCCGGTCGCGCAGCCCGCTCGGCCCGTTCACCGACCGCGACGGCCTGCGACTGGACGTCTCGCGGGCCGGTGGCACCCCGGTCATCGCACCCAACGGCAACCGCTGGGTCGGCACCGGCCACAACGGACTGATCACCGACCGGCGGGGGCAGGACTGGTTCGTCTATCACGCGATCGACCGCAACGATCCGTATCTCGACGAGCCGTTCGGCATCAACGAACGCCCGATGCTGATCGACCGGCTCGACTGGGCCGGCGGCTGGCCGGCGGTGAACGGTGGCGACTGGGCGTCCGACAGACGCGACGCGCCCCCGGCCCGTACGCCCGCACCCGGGAAGTTGACCTTCTCGGACGAGTTCGGGAGCGCGAAGCCGGGCTGGAGCTGGGTGCGGCCGGACCCGGCGGCCACGGTCGGCGGGGGAGCGCTGAACTGGCCGGTCCAAGGCGCCGACCTGACGGGCACCGGCAACGACGCGGGCATTTTCCTTCGTACGCCGCCCAAGGGCCGTTGGATCGCCGAGACCAAGCTGACTTTGCCGCTGGGTGAGGACGTCGTCCGCAATTACCAGCAGGCCGGACTGATCGCTTACGCCGGCGACGACCTGTTCGCGCGGCTCAGTGCGGTGGCGATCTGGAACACCCGGCAGGTCGAGTTCGGCAAGGAGATGCCGTACGCGGACGCGCTTTCGTACGGCGGGACGATCGCCGGCACCCCGGGCCTCACGACGACGTGGCTGCGGCTCGCGCACCGGGTCGACCCGGTCAACGGCGAGCACGAGTACCGGGCCGGAGTGAGCCGCGACGGCAAGCGCTGGACGTGGGGTGGAGTGTGGACGCTGCCCGCCGACAGCAACCCGCGGGTCGGCCTGGTCGCCCACGGTGGCGCCGAACCGGCGGTCACGGCATCGTTCGACTATCTGCGGTTCTACCAGTGGTGAGGCCGGCGGGGGTGGCGGGGCGAGTGCTGTTGACCGGGGCGCTGCTGCTCGGCGGCTGCTCGGCTGATGACTCGGCCGCCACTCCGGCCGGCGGCGGATCGGAGACGTCGGAAGCGAGGCAGGGCGTGACCTTCACGAATCCCGTGTTCAGCGACAACTTCCCGGATCCCGGGGCCCTGCTCGTCGGGGCCACCTGGTACGCGTACGGGACCAATGGCCCGACCGGCAACGTGCCGGTCCTGACCTCCAGCGATCTGGTGAACTGGAAGCCGGCGGGCGACGTGCTGCCCGAAGTCGGCAAGTGGGCCGAGCCCGGCAACACGTGGGCGCCCGAGGTCATCACCGGCCCGGATGACACGTACCTGCTGTATTACACGGCCCGGTCGACCGCGACCAACCGTCAGTGCATCGGCGTCGCCTCGGCGACCAAGCCGGAGGGCCCGTTCGTCGACGAGTCCGACCAACCGCTCATCTGTCAGGCCGGCGAGGGTGGGTCGATCGACGCCAGCCCGTTCACCGACGAGAACGGCGACCGCTGGCTCTACTGGAAGAACGACGGCAACGCGATCGGGCAGCCGACCTACCTGTACGGGTCACGTCTCAGCGCCGACGGCCGGTCACTCACCGGGGAGCCGAAGCAACTGCTGGTCAACGACGCCGGCTGGGAGGCTCACGTCATCGAGGCGCCGCAGATGGTGCGCCACGACGGGAAGCTCTACCTGTTCTATTCGGCCAACGCCTTCGACAAGGAGGAGTACGCCCTGGGCTACGCGACCTGCGAGAGCCCGCTCGGCCCGTGCGTCAAGGCGGCCGAGAACCCGATCCTGCACACGTCACCGGCCGCGTCCGGCCCGGGGCACGGCTTCCTGGTCACCACCCCGGCCGGCGAGTCGTGGCTGCTTTACCACGCCTGGCCACCCAGCGCGGTCGGCAGCGTCGCACCCGGCCGGCAGCTGTGGCTCGACCGGGTCGACTGGGTGGACGGGCGGCCCGTGGTGAAGGGGCCGACCGTCGAGGCGCAACCGGCGCCGCGCTAGGACTTGTCCTCGTCGTCGCGCTCGGTGGCCTCCTCGATGGCCCCGGTGATCGCGCCCGTGAGGTCGCCGGCGGGCACCGCGATGCTCTCGCCGTAGCCCTCCTCGGTGCCCCGCTCGGGCTCGGGCGCGGTCGCGCCGCCGGCGAAGCCGAACTCGTTGGGCTCGTCGTGTTCCTGCTCACGGCCCTCGTTCTGTGAAGTCGTCATGCCCAGCGGATTACCCGGTGGGCCTGACGTTAAAGCCGCTCCGCGCCCGGGCCGGCTGTGACGGTCCAGGCAGTCGGGGGTGTGAAACCTTCCTTGGCGTACGCCTCTTCGACCGCGGCGGTGACCTCGGCCGCCTTGTCCGCGTCGATCAGGGCCAGAACGCAGCCACCGAAGCCGCCGCCGGTCATCCGGGCGCCGTACGCCCCGACCCGCAGGGCGGTCTCGACGGCGATGTCGACCTGGGGCACGGTGATCTCGAAGTCGTCGCGCATCGAGACGTGCGAGGCGGTCAGCAGCGGGCCGATCTCGCGCACCTGACCGGCGTGCAGCAGCTTCACCGTGGCCAGCACCCGGTCGTCCTCGGTGACGATGTGCCGCACGCGGCGGCGCATGACCTCGTCGTCGAGGCGCGCCAGGGCGTCGTCCAGCTGGTCGCCGGTGATGTCGCGCAGGGCGCGCACGCCGAGCAGACGGGCCGCCTCCTCGCACGACTTGCGGCGGGCGCCGTACTCGCCGTCGACGTGCTGGTGCGGGGCGTTGCTGTTGATCACCAGGATGGCCAGGCCGGCCGCGGCCAGGTCGAACGGGATCTGCTCGACCTCGTACGACCGGCAGTCGAGGAACAGCGCCCGGCCCTCCTGACAGCGGATGGAGGCGGACTGGTCGAGGATGCCGGTGGGCGCGCCGACGTACACGTTCTCGGCCCGCTGGGCGATCGCCGGGCGCTTCTCGAGCGGCACGTCGAGGCGGCCGAGATCGATCAGGGCGGTCAGCACCGACGACTCGAGCGCGGCCGAGGACGACAGCCCGGAGCCGAGCGGCACCTCGGAGGCGATGGCGATGCGCGCGCCGGGCACCTCGTGACCGGCGTCCTGCAGCGCCCAGACCACCCCGGCCACGTACGCGGCCCAGCCGGTGACCTCGCCCGGCTCGGTGCGCCCGAAGCTGACCGGCTCGTCCTCGAACGTCGAGCAGACGGTCCACTCGCCGGCCGGGGCCGGGCCGACCGCGGCGATAGTGCGCTGGGGCAGGGCGAACGGGAGCACGAAGCCCTCGTTGTAGTCGGTGTGCTCGCCGATCAG
The DNA here is from genome assembly GCF_026626335.1 of Paractinoplanes pyxinae. Classification (GTDB taxonomy): domain Bacteria; phylum Actinomycetota; class Actinomycetes; order Mycobacteriales; family Micromonosporaceae; genus Actinoplanes; species Actinoplanes pyxinae. The sequence continues at coordinate 163,948 of NZ_JAPNTZ010000022.1, forward strand.
GTTGACCCGGCCGGGCGCGGCCCACAGGCCGGCCGGCTCGGCGCCGTAGCTCTTGCGGAACCGCTCGGCGGCGTCGTCGGCGATCATGCGACGTGCTTGCGGTAGAAGGTCCAGGCGTCGCCGATCATCGCCTGCAGCGTGTTCTTCTCGGGCACCCAGCCGAGCTCTTCGCGGGCCCGCTCGGACGAGGCGACCAGGGTGGCCGGGTCGCCCTCGCGGCGGGGCGCGATCTCGACCGGCAGCTCGGCGCCGGTGACCTCGCGGGCCACCTCGGCGACCTGCTTGTTCGAGAAGCCGTTGCCGTTGCCCAGGTTGTAGATGCGGTGCTCGCCCGCGGTGGCCGCGTCGAGCGCCAGCAGGTGGGCCCGGGCCAGGTCGTGGACGTGGATGTAGTCGCGCACGCACGTGCCGTCGACGGTGGGGTAGTCGTCGCCGAACAGCTGCAGCTTCTCGCGCTTGCCCGCGGCCACCTGCAGGGCGATCGGGATGAGGTGGGTCTCGGGGTTGTGCCGCTCGCCGATCTCGTGCTCGCCCGAGATGTAGGCTCCCGCGACGTTGAAGTAGCGCAGCGAGACCGCGGCCAGGTTGTGCGCGAACGCCTCGGAGGTGAGCGCGTGGTCGAAGGTGAGCTTGGTCGCCCCGTACGTGTTGGTGGGGGCCTTGACCGCGGACTCGGTGATCGGCAGTTCGACCGGGTTGCCGTAGACGGCGGCCGTGGAGGAGAAGATGAACCGCGGCACCCCGGCGGCGCGCACCGCGTCCAGCAGGGCCAGCGACTTCACCACGTTGTCGTGCCAGTACAGCTCGGGCTTGACCATCGACTCGCCCGCCGCGATCAGGCCCGCGAAGTGCAGCACCGCGTCGAAGCCGGAGCCGGGCGTCAGCACCTGGGCGGCGTCACGGATGTCGGCCTCGACGAACGTGGCGTCCGGTGCGACGGCCTCGCGGAAGCCGGTGACCAGGCTGTCGAGGACGGTGACCTCGTGACCGGCGTCCAGCAGGAGCCGGCTGGTGACGCTGCCGACGTAGCCGGCGCCCCCCGTGACGAGCAGTTTCACGGCGATACCCTTCCGCAGATTAGGCCTTCATAGTTCCACCAACTTCGCTCAAAAGTCAACATCTTCAAACATTGCAGCTCGGCCCCGTCAGGGTCGGTTTCAGGGCGGTGGGCGGGGTGGTCGGACGGCAGTACGGGTGGTTCGCTGAGCGCTGCGCGAGGCTGACACAATGGTCGTCATGTCCGATGTCGCCCGCCGTCCCCGCGTGCTTTCCGGCATTCAGCCGACCGCCGATTCGTTCCACCTCGGCAACTACCTCGGCGCCGTGCGCAACTGGGTGGCGATGCAGGAGACGCACGACGCCTACTACTGCGTCGTCGACCTGCACGCGATCACCATGGGGCACGACCCGGCGGCGCTGCGCCAGCGCACCCGCGTCTCGGCCGCCCAGCTGCTGGCCCTCGGGCTCGACCCCGAGCGGTGCACGCTGTTCGTCCAGTCCCACGTGCCCGAGCACGCGCAGCTGGGCTGGGTGCTGAGCTGCATCACCGGCTTCGGCGAGGCCGGCCGCATGGTGCAGTTCAAGGACAAGTCGGCCAAGGCGGCCGACACGACGACGGTCGGCCTGTTCACCTACCCGATCCTGCAGGCGGCCGACATCCTGCTCTACCAGGCCGACCAGGTGCCCGTGGGTGAGGACCAGCGCCAGCACCTCGAGCTCACCCGCGACCTGGCCCAGCGCTACAACACCCGCTTCGGCCGGACGTTCACGATCCCCGCGCCCTACATCCTCAAGGACACGGCCAAGATCACCGACCTGCAGGACCCGACGGCCAAGATGTCGAAGTCGGCCTCCTCGCCCAACGGCATCATCGAGCTGCTGGAAGACCCGGCCCGCTCGGCCAAGAAGATCAAGTCGGCGGTGACCGACACCGGCCGCGAGATCCTCTACGACGAGGAGAACAAGCCCGGCGTGAGCAACCTGCTCACCATCTACGCCGCGCTGACCATGCGGACCATAGACGAACTGCTCGAGCAGTACGAGGGCCGCGGCTACGGCGACCTGAAGAAAGACCTGGCCGAGGTCGTGGTCGACTTCGTCAAGCCGATCCAGGAGCGCACCCGCGCGTACCTGGAGGACCCCGACCACCTCGACAAGGTGCTGGCCATCGGGGCCGAGAAGGCCCGTGCCGTCGCCTCGGTGACGCTGGCCCAGGCCTACCAGAACATCGGGTTCCTCAGCCCGGCTCGCGGTGCTTAACCCTCTGACGACGCGAATAGGCGTCGCGATCGACATCCCCGGACCCTGGGGTGAACAGCTCACCCAGCGCCGGGCCGCCGCCGGTGACCCGCAGGCGGCGTACACCCCCGCCCACGTGACGCTGCTCGGCCCGACCGAGGTGCCGACCGAGGCGCTGCCGCGCATCGAGAAAGACCTCGCCGCCATCGCCGCCGCGCAGGCTCCGTTCACCATCCACCTGCGCGGCACGGGCACGTTCCGGCCGGTCACCGAGGTCGTCTTCGTGACGCTGGCGGCCGGCATCAGCGAGTGCGAGCTGCTGGCCGAGGCGATCGTGAGCTGCGACGACGTGGAGCGGGCGTCCTGGTTCCCGTACCACCCGCACGTGACGATCGCCCAGGACGTGCCGCCCGAGGCGCTGGACGCCGCGTTCGACGACCTGGCCGGGTTCTCGGCGAAGTTCCACGTGCCCGCGTTCACGCTGTTCTCGCACGGTGGCGAGGGCCCGTGGCGACGCCGGCGCGACTATCCACTCGGCTCTTCGCTCGGCTCTTCGCTCGGCGGGGCGTGACTTCGGTTACCGTCGGCGCGTGAATCCGATCGATCGGGCGTACGACGCGGCCGAGGCGCGCATCATGTGGCTGCGCCACCGGTCCAAGTACTTCGATCATCTGAGCCGCGCCGTCGTGCGCTACATCGACGTGCAGGGCGGCCGGCTGGCCGCCGCGATCGCCTACTACGGCTTCTTCGCCGTGTTCGCGCTGCTGCTCATCGGCTACTCGATCTTCGGCATCCTGCTCAAGAACAACACCGACCTGTTCGACATCGTGGCCGACTTCCTGCGGCTCAACCTGCCCTTCCTCGACGTGCCGGCCATCCTCGCCAGCGGCCGCACGGTCGGGATCGTGGGCATCGTCGGCCTGACCTTCACCGGCATCGCCTGGGTCGAGGCCATCCGCTCCTCGCAGCGGCTGATCTGGCAGCTCAACGAGCAGCCCGGCTACATCGGGGTGCGCCAGCTGCTCGACCTGCTGGTGCTGCTGGGCGTCCTGCTGCTGCTGGCGATGTCCCAGCTCGCCGTGTACGGGCTCAATCTGCTGCTCGACTGGATGGCGCACGGGATCGTCCGCTCGTCGGCCGGTCTGCTGCTGACCGTGGCGGTCAACATGATCCTGGCCGCGGCGCTGCTGGCCGCCGTGCCCCGCCTGCGGATGACCGTGCGCCGCATGGTTCCACCGGTGCTTCAGGTCGGCATCGGCATCACGCTGCTCAACACGGTGGGCAAGTCGTTCGTCGACCTGGTCCAGCGCAACCCCGCCTACGGTCTGGTCGGTTCGGCCGTCGGCGTGCTGGTCTACCTGTACGTTTTCAATCAGCTGCTGCTGTTCGGAGCCGCCTGGGCGGCCACCAGCCCGCACGGTCGCGTGGTGGACCTGTCAGCTGACGATAAAACTGTCCCCGTGGGGCAAAACACCTGGATTCGGCACACCGGCCCGGAATGATGAGCCCGTGGGCACACTCGTGACGTTGGATCTGCCGGCCGATTCGCCGGTGGCCGACCTTCCCTGGGTCATCACGATCGGATCGCTGGGCGACGAGGAGGACTGGGAGCCGGTGGTCTGCGGGCCCTACGAACGCGCCCATGCCTTAGCCCTAGCCCAGGCCGTTGTGGCCGACGAACAGCTGATGGCCGTGGTCGAGCCGCTGTTGCCCCGCCCCGACGCCGAAGCCATCCGTGACGAGATCGACCTGGCCCGGGCTGCCCTCGACGAACCCACGGCCGAGGACACCGAGACCGACGACGAGTACGAGACCAGGCGCGTACGCCCGGGCCGCCCACCCACCGAGGCCGAGGTGCGCGAGGGCTGGGCCCGGATCGCCGCCAAGCTGGCCGGCTGAGGAACCGCGGCCGACGAAATACGGGCGTGCCCCGAGAGGAGCACGCCCGCACGTCGACATTCAACGGCGCTTACTGGATGTTGATGCCGCCGTACTCGTAGGTGTCGCCCGCCTTGGGGCAGTACGCGTACGAGGGGCTGCGGCTCGCCACGGTCTTCCACGAGCCGACCGCGGAGACCAGGATGCCCCCCGGCCCGCTGTTGTGGCACGTGATGCGGGCGCGGAAGTTGCCGCTTCCCCCGTTGCAGATGGCCACGATCGAGTTGGCGGTGTACCGCGCCCAGCTGCAGTTGGTCGGCGTGGCCATCGCCGGGCTGCTCGTCAGACCCACGACACCTGAGGTCGCGGCGGTCACGGTGAGGGCCATGGCGGCCAGTTTCCTACGCATCATGTCCCCCGTCAGCTCAGCTCGATCGAGTCGGTGTAGTACGTCATGTTCGCGCCGTCCCACTTGGGGCAGTACGCCGTGGAGTACGCCCCGCTACCGACCTTCTGCCACGAGCCGTAACCGCTCTTGTAGTAGGTCTTGCCGCTGATCGTGATCTTGCACTGGATCCGGGCCATGTAGCTGCCCGTGCCCGACGAGCAGTACGCGATCGACGCACCGGCCGAAGCCCGGCCGTGGGTGCAGTTCTGCGGCGTCGCCAGCGCCGGGCCGGCGGTGGCGATCACGCCGGCGCCGGTCAGGGCCAGGGCTGAGACAGCCAGGCCGGCGGCTCTCCTGATATTCATGTTGTCCCCGTTTCTCCGTGTCACCGAGCGGGATCACCCGGTAACCGATCGAGGCATGAACATATCTGGATCATTAACGAGGAGGCAACCTCTGTAAACGAGGGCCGTTCTCGTGTATAGGCCGCGATATCCGGCCATGAAACTCCAGTGTGGACTATGCGGCCAGTCAGCGGTTGAGCAGGTTTCGGGCCCCGCGCAGGAAGCCGTCGCGGTCCGGTGTCCCGATCAGCAGGCGCTGCAGGGCGTAGCCGGGGATGAGGGCGTAATAGGCGCCGGTGACATCGTCGATGTCGGCCTCGGGCGACAGTTCGCCGCTCTCGACGGCCTGCGCGACGAGCACTCGTACGCCCGCCCGCAACGCCGTGTAGCGCTCGTGCACGATGGCCTTGATCGTCGGGTCGACAGTGGACTCCGCCCAGATCTGAAGCGCGATGGGCAACGCGCCGTCCGGGCCGAGCTGCTCATCGATGACGTCGAGCAGTACCGACAGCGACTCGAGCAGCGGGAGCCGCCGGCCGGCCAGCTCGTCGATCCGCTGGCTGATGCCGCTCACCACTCCCTCGGCGATGGCGGCGATGATCTCGTCTTTCGACTTGAAGTAGCGGTAGACGGCGCCCACCGACAGGCCGGCCTCTTTGATGAGGTCCTGCATCGACGTGTTGTGCAGCCCCTTGCGCAGGAAGCAGGCGCGGGCCGCGGTGAGGATCTGCTCCCGGCGGGCGATCAGGTGGTCTTCGGATACGCGTGGCACGCCCCACAGTGTAAAACGAACGCTCGTTCTTGACACCTCCCCTCGAGTGGAGGACTCTGAGCGTATAAGAGAACGAGCATTCGTTTTAGGAGTTGTCATGCAGCGCAAGCCCCTCGCCCTCGGCGTGCTGATCGCGGTGATCGTGGTGGCCGTCCAGGCGCTTCTCGTCCCGCTCTTCGCCGCCCCGGCGGCCAGCATCGCGCCCCGCGACCTGCCCATCGCGGTGGCCGGCCCGCCCGCGCTGGCCGCCCAGCTCGAGTCCGAGCACCCGGGGGCGTTCGAGGTGCGGACGGTGGCCGACGCGACCGCCGCCGACGCGGCAATCAAGGACCGTGAGGTGTACGGGGCGATCCTCGTCACCCCGGCCGGGCCCGAGGTGCACATCGCCTCGGCTGCCTCGCCCACCGTGGCCGCGCTGCTGACCCAGGCCGCGGGGCAGCTCGGCCCGCAGGTGCCAGTACGTGACGTCGTGCCGCTCGACGCGAACGACCCGCGCGGCACCGGCTTCGCGGGCGGGTTCCTGCCGCTGGCCATCACCAGCCTGCTTGCCGGCGTCCTGGTCTTCCTGCTCGTGCGGGCGCGGACGGCCCGCTTCCTGGCGCTGCTGAGCTACGGCGTCCTGGCCGGCTTCGGCACCGCCGCGGTGCAGCAGCACTGGCTCGACATCCTGCCCGGCGGATACTTCACGGTCGCCGCGGCACTGGGTCTGTTCGCGCTCGCCGTCTCGGCCACCATGACCGGTCTGGCCGCTGTGCTCGACAAGGGTGGGCTGGGGCTCGGGGCGCTGGTCGTCTTCCTGGTCGGCAACGCGCTGGCGGGGATCGCGGCCGCCCCCGAACTGCTGCCGCAGCCGTGGGGTGAGCTCGGCCAGTGGCTGCCGATCGGGGCGGGGGCGTCGCTGCTGCGGTCGGTCGCCTACTTCGACGGCGGGGGCGCCGGGTTCGCGGTCGCGGTCCTCACGGCGTACGCGGGAACGGGCTTGATCTTGACTTTGATCGGCCGCAAGGGAACCGCGCCGGCCGTGCAGCCCGCGGAGGCCCGCGAGGAGCTCGTGCTCGCGCGCTGAAATAGTTGCGGCATGGTCATCACGCGGCGATGGGCGATTTTCCTGACGGCGGTCGGGGTCTGGACGTGGGTCATCTGGCCCCGGTTCGGCCTGGCCATCTGGCAGGACGACCGCTCGTTCGCCGACGGCCGGCCGACCGCCTTCCTGCTGATCCACGCCGTGCTGATCGCTGCCTCGCTGGCGATCGGCACGGCCGTGGGCGTTCTGGGCGTGAAAGCCTGGCGAAAATCCTGAACCCGGCCGCAAAGTTTCTGGCTCGTTACCACGCGGGCCGATGATTTGCCGCAGTACCGGATAGAAGCGACGCCTCGTGCGCTCCGCGGTTGCAGGCAGATAACGGTGCGCCAACAGTACGGTCCAAAGTACCGCCCGCGCTCTGGCCTGCGGCTACGCTCCCGCGGTGAAGACTCACCGACAAGTGTCGGTGTGCGTTGGAAGGAGGGCGTCTTGCGCCCAGTACGTGGGAACCGGCTCGTTGCGCTTCTCGCGGCAGGTGGGCTGACGCTCGCCGCCGCGGCCTGTAGCGATGCTCCTGACGAGACCCCCGCCGGCAGTGGCTCGAGCGGCGCTGCCACCGCTGCCTACAAGGCCTGCATGGTGACCGACACCGGCGGCATCGACGACAAGTCCTTCAACGCGTCCGCGTGGGCCGGCCTGCAGGCCGCGAAGACTCAGGCGTCGGGCGTCGACCCGAAGTACGTCGCGTCGACCGCCGAGGCCGACTACGAGCCCAACCTGCGGGGCTTCGTGACCCAGAAGTGCAACTTCATCCTCTCGGTCGGCGGTCTCATGGGCGACGCCACCAAGAACGTCGCGGCGCAGAACTCGAGCCAGCAGTTCGGCATCGTGGACAGCGCGATCGAGGGCGCCACGAACGTCTACCCGATGCAGTTCGCCACTCAGGAGGCCGCGTTCCTCGCCGGCTACCTGGCCGCGGGCTACTCGAAGTCCGGCAAGGTGGCCACGTTCGGCGGCCGCAAGATCCCGCCGGTGACCATCTTCATGGACGGTTTCGCCGACGGCGTCGCGCAGTACAACAAGGCCAAGGGCAAGGACGTCAAGATCCTGGGCTGGGACAAGGCCGCGCAGAACGGCAGCTTCGCCGAGGACTTCGCCAGCCCCGCCAAGGGCAAGGCGCTGGCCAGCACGTTCGTCGCCCAGGGGGCCGACGTGATCATGCCGGTCGCCGGTGGCACGGGCCTGGGCGCGGCCGAGGTCGCCAAGGGCTCCAGCGGCAAGGTGTCGATCATCTGGGTCGACCAGGACGGCTGCAAGGCCGCGGCTCAGGACTGTGACGTGTTCCTGACCACCGTGGTCAAGAACATCACCGACGCGGTCGAGAAGGCGGTCGTCGCCGGCGCCACCGGCCAGCCGCTGACCGCCACCCCGGGCTACCTGGGCACGCTCGAGAACAACGGTGTCTCGCTGGCGCCGTACAACCAGTTCGACAGCAAGGTCGACCAGACCCTGAAGGACGAGGTCGAGAAGCTGAAGGCCGACATCGTCGCCGGCACCATCAAGGTCGAATCGCCCAGCGCTCCGGCCTGACGATTCGTTAAGTAAGATTCCGGCCGCCGCCCGGCCGCGAGAATTCCCTCGCGGCCGTGCGGCGGTTCCAGTTGTCAGGTAAATCTTCACAAAGAAGCCGAAGTCAGGAGATTCCGCTGAGACTCGAACTGCGCGGCATCACCAAGCGCTTCGGCGACCTGGTGGCCAACGACCACATCGACATCACGGTCGAGCCGGGTGAGGTGCATGCCCTGCTGGGCGAGAACGGCGCCGGCAAGTCGACGCTGATGAACCAGCTGTACGGCCTGCTCCAGCCGGACGAGGGCGAGATCCTGGTCGACGGCGAGCCCAAGGTCTTCCGCAGTCCCCGCGACGCCATCGCGGCCGGCATCGGCATGGTCCACCAGCACTTCATGCTCGTCCCGGTGTTCACCGTGGCCGAGAACATCGCCCTCGGCGCCGAAGAGGTGCGCGGCGGCCCGCTCGGCTGGCTCGACCGCCGCCGCAACAAGCGCGACGTGCTCGAGACGTCGAAGCGCTACGGCCTGCCGGTCGACCCCGACGCCCTGGTCGAGAACCTGCCGGTCGGCGCCCAGCAGCGGGTCGAGATCGTCAAGGCCCTGACCCGCGACGTCGACCTGCTCATCCTCGACGAGCCGACCGCGGTGCTCACCCCGCAGGAGACCGACGAGCTGCTCGCCGTCATGCGCTCGCTGGCCGACACCGGCAAGTCGATCGTCTTCATCACGCACAAGCTGCGCGAGGTCAAGGCCATCGCCGACCGCATCACGGTGATCCGCCGCGGTCGCACGGTCGGCGTCGCCACCCCCGACACGTCGGAGGACGAGCTGGCCGCGCTCATGGTCGGCCGCGACGTCAGCCTCGAGGTGACCAAGACCCCGGCCGACCCCGGCCGCGAGGTGCTGAAGGTGTCCGGCCTGATCGTCGACGACGACCGCGGGGTCCGCGCCGTCGACAACGTCGACCTGGTCGTCCGCTCGGGCGAGGTGCTGGGCATCGCGGGCGTGCAGGGCAACGGGCAGACCGAGCTGGTCGAGGCGATCATGGGCCTGCGCCCGCCCCGGGCCGGCGCCATCACGCTCGAGGAGAAGAGCCTGGCCGGCCGCACCACCAAGCAGGTGCTGCGGGCGGGCGTCGGCTACGTCCCCGAGGACCGCAGCCTCGACGGCGTGGTCAAAGACTTCACCGTCGCCGAGAATCTGGTGCTCGACCTGTACGACCGGGCGCCGTTCGGCAACGGCTTCAAGCTCAACCCCAAGGCGATCGACGAGTCGGCCCGCGAGCGGGTGACCCAGTTCGACATCCGCACCTCGTCCCCGCAGTCGACGGTGGGCACGCTCTCCGGCGGCAACCAGCAGAAGGTCGTGGTCGCCCGCGAGATGTCCCGCCCGCTCAAGCTGCTGGTCGCCTCGCAGCCGACCCGCGGCGTGGATGTCGGCTCGATCGAGTTCATCCACAACCAGATCATCCACGAGCGGGACGTCGGCACGGCCGTACTGGTCGTGTCGAGCGAACTGGACGAGGTGGTGGGCCTGGCCGACCGCATCGCGGTGATGTACCGCGGCCGGATCCTGGCCGTCGTCTCACCCGACATGCCGCGCGAAGAGATCGGCCTGCTCATGGCCGGCGTCGTCACGCCAGAAGCAGAGGACACGGAGTGACCACCGAAGCCCCGCCCAAGAAAGAGGAGCCGAAGAAGGAGGAGGAGTCCTTCCTCAGTCTCTTCGTGCACAACCTCTGGTCGGCGAACACCGTCACGGTGACGTTCCTGTCGATCCTCCTGGCGCTGGTCATCGGCGCGGTGCTGATCGTCGTCTCCGACTCCGAAGTGCTCGCGACGTTCTCGTACTTCACGGCCCGGCCCAGCGACGCCCTCACCGCGAGCTGGGACCTGATCAGTCGCGCCTACGCCGACCTGTTCAAGGGCGCGATCTTCGACCCCGCCGCCGTGTCGGCCTGGTTCAACGGCACCGGCGACTGGCAGACGGCGCTCAACCCGCTCTCCGAGACGCTCACCTACGCGGCCCCGCTGGTCTTCACCGGCCTGTCGGTCGCCCTGGCCTTCCGGGGCGGCCTGTTCAACATCGGCGGTCAGGGCCAGGCGGTCATCGGCTGCGTCACGGCCGGGGTGGCCGGCTTCGCCATCGGCCTGCCGGCCGGGCTGCACCTGGTGGTGGCGCTGGCCGCCGGCCTGATCGGCGGCGCCCTGTGGGGCTTCGTGCCGGGTCTGCTCAAGGCCCGCACCGGCGCCCATGAGGTGATCACCACGATCATGCTCAACTACACGGCGACGCTGTTCCTGGGCTGGCTGATCCTGCAGAACGGTGTGCAGGACCCGGACCGGACCGACGCCATCAGCAAGACCATCGACTCGACGGCCGGGTTGCCGGCCCTGCCCGCGCCGCTGCGCGTGCACTTCGGCATCGTGCTCGCGGTGCTGGTCACAGCCGGGGTGGCGTGGCTGGTCAACCGCTCCTCGTTCGGTTTCGAGCTGCGTGCGGTGGGCGTCAACCCGCCCGCCGCCAAGACGGCCGGCATGAGCGTGGGACGCACGTACATCATGCTGATGGTCGTGGCCGGTGGTCTGGCCGGCCTCGGCGGCGCGACCCAGGTGCTGGGCACCGCCGACCGGCTGACCGACCAGGTCGCCGGCAACATCGGCTTCGACGGCCTGCTGGTCGCCCTGCTCGGCCGCAACAAGCCGTGGGGCACGCTGTTCGCGGCCATCCTCTACGGCGGCCTGCGCGCCGGCGGCAACCTGATGCAGGTCGACGTGGGCATCTCGCTCGAGCTGGTCACCGTGCTGCAGGCGCTCATCGTCATCTTCATCGCCGCGCCCGCCCTGGTGAAGGCGATCTTCCAGCTCCGCGATGCGCGCACCGCGCGGCTCGGCGCGTCCATGGCGAAGGGGTGGTGAGCCGCGTGTCGACCGCGACCGTGGACGACCTGACCGAGGCGACCGCCCCCGACAGGTTCTGGAACCGGCAGCGCCGCCTCGGCGCCGCCCTGGTGATCATCGGTCTGATCGCCGCCGTGATCTTCGGCTCGCTGGCCGAGTCGGCGACCGCCCGCTTCACCATCAGCGAGGACGCCGAGGGCGCCGCCCTCTCGATCAACGGCCAGTTCGGCGCGATCCTGTTCGGCATCGTGACCGTCGCGGCCGGCGGCGCGCTGCTGGCCGGCGTGGCCAAGCGCTGGCAGACGCTGCTGCTCTGCCTGGGCATCGTGACCTTCGTCTTCTCGTTCCTGTGCTGGCAGGTGGCGGGCAAGTTCCTGCCGCTGGTCGACACCCTCAGCGGCTCGCTCGAGCTGGCGCTGCCGCTGATCCTGGGCGCCCTGGCCGGCGTGCTGTGCGAGCGCTCGGGCGTGGTCAACGTGGCCATCGAGGGCCAGTTCCTGATGGGCGCGTTCGGCGCCGCCCTGGTCGGCACGCTGGCCACCAGCGTGTGGGCCGGGCTGATCAGCGCGGTCGTGGGCGGTGTCATCATCGCCTCGCTGCTGGCCGTGCTGGCCATCCGCTTCCTGGTCGACCAGGTCGTCGTCGGCATCGTGCTCAACCTGCTGGCCCTGGGCATCACCGGCTTCCTGTACGAGCGGCTCATGCAGCCCGACGCGCTGAAGTACAACTCGCCGCCGCGGCTGCCCGAGTGGCGCATCCCCGGGCTGGCCGACATCCCGGTCATCGGCCCGGTGCTGTTCGAGACCAACCTGCTGGTCTGGCTGGCGCTGATCCTGGTCGTCGTGATCCACCTGGGCCTCACCCGCACCCGCTGGGGCCTGCGCACGCGCGCGGTCGGCGAGCACCCCACGGCGGCCGACACGGTCGGCATCCGCGTGCGCGGCCTGCGCTACATGAACGTGCTGCTGGGCGGCGTGGTGGCGGGCGCCGGTGGCGCGTACTTCACGCTGGTCTCGACGGGCGCGTTCAACAAGAACATGACCGCGGGCGCCGGCTTCATCGCGCTGGCCGCCCTCATCTTCGGCCGGTGGACGCCGTTCGGTGCGCTCGGCGCGGCGCTGTTCTTCGGTTTCGCGCAGAAGCTGGCCAACTACCTGAGCGCGGTCGGCAGCCCGGTGCCCAACCAGTTCCTCAACATGCTGCCGTACCTGGCCACGATCATCGCCGTGGCCGGTCTGGTCGGCCGGGTGCGCGCGCCCGCGGCCGACGGTGTGCCCTACGTGAAAAGCTGAAACTCATGGAAATCGACTGGGCCGGGCTGCGCGCCGCGGCCACCGAAGCTATGCGGCACGCGTACGCCCCCTACTCCGACTTTCCGGTCGGGGCGGCGGCGCTGGTGGACGACGGCCGGGTGGTCGTCGGCTGCAACGTCGAGAACGCGTCCTACGGCGTGGGCCTGTGCGCCGAGTGCGGGCTGGTCAGCCAGCTGCACATGACCGGCGGCGGGCGTCTGGTGGCGTTCTCGTGCGTCGACGCCACCGGCAACCCGCTGATGCCGTGCGGCCGCTGCCGCCAGCTGCTGTGGGAGAACGGCGGCCCCGAGCTGCTGGTCGAGTGGCACACCGGGCCGCTGCGCATGGCCGAGCTGCTGCCGCACGCGTTCGGCTTCGAAGATCTGGAACGCGTCAACAACCTCAAGACCGGCCCCGAGGTCCCGGCCGAACTGGCCAAATGGCGCGGCCGGGGCACCGTTTTCGTGCATCCGGACCTCTCCGGGGGCGAGACTGTCTGGACCTGCTACTGGGAGCGGTCCGGGGGCAGCGCGGACGCCGAGAAGGGCGTGCTCGAGGAGGGTCCGAACTTCAGTAGCGCGAGCGAGGCCGTGACCTGGGGCCGGGCGCGTACGCCGCGGATCGTGGTCGTGGACGCCGAGGGCTCACTGGCCTGGGCCGGCGACGGGCCGCCGCCCGAGGGCATCCCGGCCACGTGGAAGGAGGACGGCGATGAGTGAGTTCGCCGCGGTCGACGTCATCCGGGCCAAGCGGGACGGGCACCCGCTGAGCGACGCCCAGATCGACTGGGTCGTCGACGCGTACACCAAGGGAATCGTCGCCGACGAGCAGATGTCGGCCCTGGCCATGGCGATCCTGCTGCGCGGCATGACCCCGGCCGAGATCGCCCGCTGGACCGCCGCCATGATCGCCAGCGGCGAGCGGCTCGACCTCTCGTCGGTCACCCGGCCCACCGCCGACAAGCACTCCACCGGCGGCGTCGGCGACAAGATCACGCTGCCCCTGACCCCGCTGGTCGCCGCGTGCGGGGCCGCCGTGCCGCAGCTTTCCGGCCGCGGCCTCGGGCACACCGGCGGCACGCTCGACAAGCTCGAGTCCATCCCCGGCTGGCGCGCGCAGCTGAGCAACGACGAGTTCAAGCGGCAGCTGCAGGACGTCGGCGCGGTCATCTGCGCGGCCGGCGAGGGACTGGCCCCGGCCGACCGCAAGCTCTACGCCCTGCGCGACGTCACCGGCACCGTCGAGGCCATCCCGCTGATCGCCAGCTCGATCATGAGCAAGAAGATCGCCGAGGGCACCGGCGCGCTGGTGCTCGACGTGAAGGTCGGCTCGGGCGCCTTCATGAAAGACCTGGAGAGCGCCCGCGAGCTCGCCCGCACCATGGTGCGCCTGGGCCAAGACAGCGGCGTCAACACCATCGCGCTGCTCACCGACATGAGCACCCCGCTCGGCCTGGCCGTCGGCAACGCGGTCGAGGTCACCGAGTCGGTCGAGGTGCTGGCCGGCGGCGGACCGGCCGACGTGGTGGAACTCACTCTGGCCCTGGCCCGCGAGATGCTGACCGCGGCCGGCATCGACGCCGACCCGGCCAAGGTGCTCGAATCGGGCGCGGCCATGGACACGTGGCGCGCGATGATCCGGGCCCAGGGCGGCGACCCTGAGGCGCCGCTGCCGGTCGCGCGCGAGACCGAGGTGCTGCGGGCGACGGCCGACGGGGTAGTGAGCAGCGTCGACGCGTACGGCATCGGCCTGGCCGCCTGGCGCCTGGGCGCCGGACGCGCCCGCAAGGAAGACCCGGTCAGCTTCGGCGCCGGGGTGCTTCTGAAGGTCCGGCCGGGCGACGAGGTACGCGCCGGCGACGTCCTGCTCGAGCTGCGCGCCGACGACCCGGCCCGCATCCCGGCCGCCCGCGACGAGGCCGCCGAAGCGGTCGTCATCGGTACGGAACCGCCCACTCTTACCAAGCTGGTGCTCGACCGCATAGCCTGACGCACCATGCAGAAGGCCGCACCCGACCCGCGCGCCGTCCGCGAGGCCAGCCTCGACGAGGTGGCCCGGCTCGGACTGCCGCCGCCGCCGCCCGGTTTCCCTCTGGTGTGGGAGCCGGGCGACACGGTCGAGCTGCGCCCCACGGCCGACCTGGAGGCGCGGGCGGCGGTGCTGCACGTGGTGGTGGCCCGGTGCTTCGGCATGCCGACCGAGGCCGCGATGAGCTGGCTCCTCGGGTCACGCCTGGTCGATCTGGTCACCCCGCCCGAATGGCAGTTCGTGATCGGCGCCAAGGGCGATCACCGGTCGTTCGTGCTGCACCATGACGCGGTGTTCGCGCTGGCCTGGCTGCTGGGGCTGAGCGCGCACCTCGATCCGACCTCGCCGCCCGAGGACAGGATGATGTCGCAGATGCCCGACCTGCCGGCGGGGGAGACGTTCGGCCAGTGGCGGTCGCGGTCGCTGATGTCGCCGCGCGACCCGATCGAAGCGGCCGTCCTGCTGGACCTCTATTACTGCCTGGACTGGGCCTTCCAGGAGGCGGAACACATCGGATCGTCACTGCCCGGCGAGATCGACGCCAACGCCATCGGCCAGCGGCGGTGGGCACTGGAGTGGGCGGTCATCTTCCACGGGCCCTACCACGACAAACCCGCCGAGTGGGAAGAAGTCGATCTTTCAGTCTGAGATTCGGCGGTACGTCGTCACGAGCACCGATGCTGTCACCGTGGAGGGCGCCGCCTGAACATCGGCCGTGTGGTGGGCGCTCGGCGTCATGCCGATCAGGGTGCGGGTCTCGGTGGCCGTCAGCTTCAGCTCGCGGCTCAGGCTGATCGTCTCGTCGGGCACGAAGTGGTCGCCCAGCGCGTCCTGGACCCGGGCCGCCTTGTCGGGGTCGACGTGGATCATCCGGTGGGTGGCGATCAGTTCGCGTAGGTGATCCGGTTGCGGGGTCACCACCAGCAACAGGCCGTCGGGGCGCAGGATGCGGTGGAACTCGGGGCCGTTGCGGGGGGCGAAGACGTTGAGGATGACGTCGGCCACCCCGTCGGCGATCGGAAGCGGGCGCCATAAGTCGGTGAGCACCGCGCCCACGCGCGGGTGGGCCCGGGCGGCCCGGCGCAGGGCCGGTTTGGAGACGTCGAGTCCCAGGCCGACCGCGTCATCACTCAGTGCCCGGGCCAGGTAGTAACCGGTGCCCGTGCCCGCGTCCACGACGAAGCCCGATCTCGGCGCCAGGGCGTCGGCAATGAAGTCGTAGTGGCCGGCGGACAGGAAAGCGTCCCGGTCGGCCACCATCTCGGCGGTGTCGCCGACGTGCGGCATGCGGCCCGCGGTGAGGTCGGCGTAGCCCTGCTTGGCCATGTCGAAGCTGTGCCGCGCGGGGCATCGCAGTGTGCGGCCGGTGCGCTCCAGCGGCTGGCGGCAAACCGGGCATCGCAGGTACGGCAATGCTCCGTCGATCATTGGTCCCCTGCCTCTAGGCTCGGCTGATGGCCGCCATCGCTTTCTCCGACATCGTTCCGGCGCCCAAGGCGCTGCTGCACGACCACCTCGACGGCGGGCTGCGCCCCGCCACCATCGTCGAACTGGCCGACCGAGTGGGCCACCGGCTGCCCACGACCGACCCGGCCGCGCTGGGCGAGTGGTTCGTCGCGGCGGCCGACTCCGGCTCGCTCGAACGCTACCTGGAGACGTTCGCCCACACCGTCGCGGTCATGCAGACGGTGGAGGGCCTGCACCGGGTGGCCAAGGAGTGCGCTCTCGACCTGGCGGCCGACGGCGTCGTCTACGCCGAGGTGCGCTACGCGCCCGAGCAGCACCTGGAAAAGGGCCTGAGCCTCGACGAGGTGGTCGACGCGGTCAACGCCGGCTTCACCGAGGGCGCGGCCGAGGCGGCCGCCCAGGGCGCCCCGATCCGCATCGGCGTGCTGCTGACCGCCATGCGGCACGCCGCCCGCTCGCAAGAGATCGCCGAGCTGTCCGTGCGCTACCGGGACGCGGGCGTGGTCGGCTTCGACATCGCGGGCGCCGAGGCCGGCTTCCCGCCCACCCGGCATCTGGACGCCTTCGAATATCTGCAGCGTGAGAATTTCCACTTCACCATCCACGCGGGCGAGGCCTTCGGGCTGCCGTCGATCTGGCAGGCCATCCAGTGGTGCGGCGCCGACCGGCTCGGTCACGGTGTGCGCCTGGTCGACGACATCACCGGAACGGTCGGCGGCGGGGACGTCGTGCTGGGGCGGCTGGCCGCGTACGTACGGGACAAGCGCATCCCGCTCGAGCTGTGCCCGTCGTCCAACGTGCAGACCGGCGCCGCGCCCTCGATCGCCGAGCACCCGATCGGCCTGCTGCACGATCTGCGGTTCCGGGTGACCGTCAACACGGACAACCGCCTGATGAGCGGCACCTCGATGTCCCGCGAGATGGCTCTGCTCTCCGAGGCCTTCGGCTGGGGCTGGGCCGAACTGCAGTGGCTGACCATCAACGCGATGAAGTCGGCCTTCATCCCGTACGACGAGCGGTTGGCCATCATCAATGACGTGATCAAGCCGGGCTACGGGAAGCTGCTCGCCTGACGGTATGAAGTTGATACAAATCGCCCCGAGGCAATCGAGACTGCCGGTTCGGCGGCACTCATCGTCCGTTCGGTCAGAATGGTCCCTACAAACATTGCAAAATCGGGCATCTCACCTTGCCGATCGTTCGCAACCGCGCCATCGTCTCTCCTGCCGCGATCCTCTACGATCGGGCGCGTTCGTATCGGTGTAACCCCCCGCCGATCGATCGGTCTGAGTGACGCTGAGAAAAGTGCCCCTATACAAAAAGTGACATTGACCGGCGACGTCCCCGCCCCGGCGGACCAACATGGCGTCACACAACCGGTCCGTGTCCGGCGGCCCTTTCTCTTTGACACTCGTCGTGATGGAATCTCGGGGGCCTGACGCGGCAGTCGGCCGTGTGCGGCGCCCGGCGAGCCGAGTGCCGGGGCCCGAAACAGGAGGACGGTGACGTGAGCAAGCGCCCCAAGACGGCGACCGGCGTCATGTCGCGTCTCCGTCGCCCGGCCGATCGGCTGCGAGATCTGCCGATCTGGTCGAAGCTTGGCTTGATCATGTTGGTGCCCACCCTGGCGACGATCATCGTCGGCGTCAGCGGCCTGGTCGACCACATCGAGGAAGCCAACAACGCGGAGCGCGCCCGCACCCTTTCGGTGCTGTCGGAGGCGGCGGGTGGTCTCGTCGACCACCTCCAGAACGAACGTGCCTACGGCACGATGATCACGACGATTCAGGACAAGAAGAGTCCCGACTTCGTCAAGGCGAAAGAGGCCTACACCGCCGAGACCGCCAAGGTGGACGCGGCCAAGGTGCCCTACGCCCAGCAGAAGGCGGCGCTCGACGACGTTCCCGAGAACGTCAGCACCCTGCTCCTGCGCCTCGACCGCAACCTCGAGGACCTGCCGGCCCAGCGCAGCCAGATCGCGAACAACCGTCCCGGCACGAACGTCGAGGACAGCTACACCACCCTCATTCGTGACCTGCTCGCCGTGCGTGACGCCGCCGCCCAGCTGGCCAGCGACACCGGGCTGAGCAACCACCTGCGCTCGGTCGCCGCCGTCGCCCAGGCCAAGGAGTACATCGCCCAGCAGCGCGACGTCGGTCACAAGATCATCGCCGAGCGCCAGCTGACCGAGCCGCTGCGCCGCGAGTTCCTGCTGGCCGACCGGGGCTTCGCGCTCGCCGGCACCACTGTCGCGTCGGTCGGCTCCGACGCCGACGTCGCCGCCTTCAAGGCGATCGACCAGTCGTCCCAGGGCCAGGCCGCCATCTTCTACACGGGTCCGCTGCTGGCCCTGCAGGGCGCGAACACCCGCAACATCCCGTTCAACACCGCCAACTGGGAAAAGGCGATGACGGGCTACAGCGCGGAGTTCCGCAAGGTCGAGGCCCGGATGGACTCCGACATCGTGGCCGAGGCCACCGACCTGCGTAACGACGTGAACCGGCGGGTCTTCCTCGAGACCAGCATCCTGCTCGGCATGCTGCTGCTGGCCATCCTCTTCGCCTGGCTGGTCGCCCGGTCGATGGCCCGCTCGCTGCGTGAGCTGCGGCAGGGCGCCCTCTCGGTGGCCCAGTTCGGCCTGCCCCACGCGGTGAGCCGGCTGCGTGACCCGCAGCTGTCCACATCGCTCACCCCGGCCCAGGTCGCCGACCAGATCGCCGAGCCGCTTCCGGTACGCAGCCGCGACGAATTCGGTCAGGTGACCGAGGCGTTCAACGCGGTTCACCTCGAGGCGGTGCGCACCGCGGCCGAGCAGGCTGCCCTGCGGGCCTCCGTCGCGACGATGTTCGTCAACCTCGCCCGCCGTTCGCAGATCCTGGTCGACCGGCTCATCGGTCACCTCGACCGGCTGGAGCGCGGCGAGGAGGACCCGGACCGGCTGGCCGAGCTCTTCCAGCTCGACCACCTGGCCACCCGAATGCGCCGCAACGACGAGAACCTGCTGGTTCTGGCCGGCGCCGACTCGACCCGTGTCCAGCGTGAGCCGGCCGCCCTGATCGACGTGCTCCGCGCCGCCCAGTCCGAGGTCGAGCACTACACGCGCATCGAGTTCGGCATGATCGACCGGGACATCGAGGTGGCGGCGCACGCCGTCAACGACATGGTCCACCTGGTCGCCGAGCTGTTCGACAACGCCACCGCCTTCTCCCCGCCCAACTCGACGGTCATCGTCGAGGCCCGGCGGCTGGGCGACGGCGCGCTGCTCAGCGTGGAGGACCGCGGCATCGGCATCAGCCGCGAGCAGCTGCGCGAGCTGAACGAGCGCCTGGCCAACCCGCCGATGGTGGACGTGGCCGTCTCCCGCATGATGGGCCTGGTCGTGGTGGCCCGGCTGGCCAACCGGCACGCCGTCAAGGTCGAGCTGCGCCCGGCCGACACCGAGCGGGGCACGGTGGCCGAGGTCGGCCTGCCGCTCTCGGTGCTCACCCCGGGCCAGGGTCAGAACGCGGTCGCCGGTGGCCGTCCCCAGGTCGGCGCCGGCTACGACGAGCAGGGCCGCCCGGGCATGCCCGAGCCGCTCGCGCTCGAGAGCGGCCGCGCCGGCGGCAGCGGTTACCCGACCGGCCGCCCGTTCGACCCCAACCCGCCGATGAACTCCGGTGGCATGCTCGGCACCAACGGGCACTCGGTGCCGGCGTGGTCCGACCTCACCGGCGCGCCCAGCAACGGCTTCGGCGCCAACGGCTCGCTCAACGGAACCAACGGCAACGGCAGCAACGGCTTCTACGGCCCGCGCAGCAACGAGGTCATCCCGCCGCTGCCGTCCGGTCCCGGTGGTCAGCCGTCGTCGCCGCAGGGCTTCGGCGGTCCCGACGGGCTGCCGCAGCGCCGCAACGGCGACCAGTTCCGCCCCGACGGTGACACCAGCGGCTTCGGCGCCACCATTCCGCGCCAGCTGCCGGCCAACCCCGAGACCCAGGGCCGTACCCCGTTCGTCCCCCCGGTCTCGGCTCCGCCGGTGCCGCCGATCTCCGCGCCGCCGGTGCCCTCGGCTCCGCCGTACGGTGGTCGCCCGGTCTCGTCGCCGCCCGGAACGGAACCGCCGGTCTCGGCCCCGCCGACCAGCGCCGCCCCGGCCAACGTGGCTCCTCCGGCCTGGCCGCCGGTCGCGCCCGAGCGGGAGAACCCGGCGCCGCACGTGCCGGAAAGCCTCGCCGCCGCGCTCGACATGACCGCCGAGCTCCCGCGCTACCGGCCGGAGCAGCGAGGCGACCAGCGTCCGCAGGTGGAACGCCCGACGAACCCGCAGACCGCGCCGATCCCGTCCTCCGCTCCGCCGGCCTCGCCGGTCTCCGCGGCGCCCTCGTCAGAGGCGCAGCGGGCGGCTGCGGCGGCCAAGGCGGCCCACGAGGCGGCGACCGCTCAGGCGGCCGAGGCCCAGGCCACGGCGGCTGCTCAGATCGCCGCCGCGCAGGCCGCGGCCCGCCAGCGGGACAACGGTCAGGGCCAGTTCGCCGACGAGACGATGGAGCTGCCGATCTTCCGGGAGCTCGAGTCGGCCTGGTTCACCACCGCCCGTCCGGCCGAGCCCAAGCCGTCGTCCAACGGACTCGACGAGCCGGTCAGCTCGCAGCGGATCCCCACCGGGGAGCCGGCGCGGACGATCGGCGTGCCGCAGCAGGCCGTCTCGCCCGAGTCGCGCGACCGCGACCCGGCTACTGTAGGTGTCGGTGCCACCAACGGCGCCGCGTCGAACGGCTCCAGCGCGAACGGCAGCGTCGCCACGAACCCGTGGCACACCGCGGCCGACACGGGCTGGCAGGCCGCTCAGGCGGCGGCTGAGGTGGCGGTCGACTCCACGACCACGGCCGGTCTGCCCAAGCGAACCCCGATGGCGCAGCTCGTCCCCGGTGGTGTTGACCGGAACGACACGTCCGTTCAGCGTCGTACCCCCGAAGGTGTCCGCGGTCTGTTGTCCGCCTACCACCGGGGCGTGCAGCGCGGTCGCACCAAAGAATCGACCAACCCGGAGGAGACTCCGGGAGGGCAGCAGTCCTCGCAGGCTGGCAAGGAGCATGAGGCATGACATCTACGCAGGATCTCGGTTGGCTGCTGGCCAACTTCGCCGACCGCGTTCCCGGCGTCGCACATGCGATCGCGGTCTCCGCTGACGGTCTGCTCCTGGCGGCCTCGCGGGACCTTCCCCGGGACCGCGCCGATCAGCTGGCAGCCATCGCTTCCGGCCTGGTGAGCCTCACTCAGGGCGCCGCACGGTGCTTCGAGGGTGGCGCCGTGCTGCAGACGGTGGTCGAGATGGACAACGGGTTCCTCTTCCTGATGTCCATCTCGGACGGCTCGTCCTTCGCGGTGCTCGCGGCGCGCAGCTGCGACGTCGGACAGGTGGGCTACGAGATGGCTCTCCTGGTCGACCGCGTCGGCGAGGCCCTGACTCCCGCTCCGCGTTCCGCGGCCGGGGTTCTGGGCTGAGTGAGTCCTCGGCTGAACGGGCAGTTTGCCGGTTACTTCGGCCGCTGTTCAAAAAGTTGACAACAAGAGACACTTCTAGGGTCCGAGGAAGGGGTGAGCGGTGACGATGCCCGAACGCGATGAGCCGACCGGCGCGCTGGTCAGGCCGTACGCCGTAACCCGCGGTCGGACCCGGCCAAAGCTTGAGATAGCGCTGGAAGCGCTGGTCGAGACAACCGTTCGCGGCCGATCTGGCATGATGCGCGGCGGACAGGGTGGAAGCGAGCATCAGTACATCGCGGAGATGTGCGACGGCGGCCGAGTTCAGTCGCTGGCCGAGATCGCCGCACGCATGCAACTGCCGCTCGGTGTGGCTCGAGTGATCGTCGCCGACATGGCCTCCGATGGCCTTGTCGCGGTGTACGAGCCCACCTCGCTGGACGACGAGACCGACGCGGTAGGCACGGAACTGCTGGAAAGGGTGCTGAGTGGACTTCGCAGGCTCTGACATGTCGCACCGTCCCTCTGCGGGGCGCGTGACGTCGGCGAAGATTGTTATCGCCGGCGGGTTCGGCGTCGGTAAGACGACGCTGGTCGGGTCGGTCTCGGAGATCACCCCACTGACCACCGAGGCCATCATGACCTCGGCCGGTGTGGGGGTCGACGACAACCGGCAGGTTCCGGGGAAGATGACGACCACCGTCGCCATGGACTTCGGCCGGATCAGCATCGACCGCGACCTGATCCTGTACCTGTTCGGAACGCCGGGCCAGACGCGTTTCTGGTTCATGTGGGACGAACTGGTGCGGGGCGCGATCGGTGCGGTCGTCATGGTGGACACTCGGCGTCTCGCCGACTGCTTCGCCGCGATCGACTTCTTCGAGCACCGTCGCCTTCCGTACCTGATCGCGATCAACTGCTTCGACGGAATGCAGTATCACAACGCCCAGGACGTTCGGGACGCGCTGGCGATCTCGAGTGACGTCCCGGTGGTGAGCTGCGACGCGCGTAACCGTGAGTCGACGAAGAACGTCCTCATCTCGCTGGTCGAGTATGTGCTGACGATGCGTCGGACTCGCGCCGTAGCGCCCGCCTGACAGTCGGTCGAAGCCCCGCTCCGCGAGCCGGAGCGGGGCTTCGCCGTGTCCTCAGCCGGTTAATCGGTTGTGGACGGCGCCCGGCGTAGGCAGGATCGCTCGCCATGCGTGCCTTTCTGACGGTCGATGACGTACGAGATCTGGTGGCCGGACACTTCGGCCGGGCTCGCTCGGTGGTGGGCCTGGATCGGCTCACCGGCGGCACGAAGAAGGGCGTCTACCGGATCCGGCTCGACGACGGCACTTCGGTGGTTCTCTACATGTGGGCGGCCGTCGAGGACTACTGGCCGCCTTCGGTGACCGTGCCCGACGACCCGTTCCTCGACGCCACCGGGTCCGAGCTGTTCCTGACCAACCGCGCGCTGCTGGCCGAGGCCGGTGTGCGGGTGCCCGAGTTACTGTTCGCCGCCGCCGACCGGGTGTTGGTCGAGGACGTGGGCAGCGAGACGCTCGAGGCGCGGATGGAGTACGACCGCGAGCCGCTGCTCGAACTCGGCCGGACGCTGCGGCGGATGCACACCACCCGAGGGCCCGGGTGGGGACGGCCGGCCGCGATGACAGCGCAGACCAGGCCGCCGCAAGACATGGTGCTCGGGCGGGTGCTCGCGCACCTCGAGGCGGTCGTGGCCCGGGACGAGCGGGTGGCCGGTGCCCGTACGCGGATCGAGGATCACCTGCGGGGGCTGCATGACCGGGTCGAGGCGCGCGAGGAATACGTGCTGGTGCACGGTGAGCTGGGCCCCGACCACGTGTTCATCTCGGCCGCGGGCGAACCCGTGATGATCGACATCGAGGGCGTGACCTGGTTCGACGTCGAGTGGGAGCACGCGTTCCTGCAGCTGCGCTTCCAAGAGGCGTACGCGTCGCTCGATCCTGTGGATCTTGATCCGGCGCGTCTGGAGGTCTACCGGTTCGCGCAGATGATCGCCCTGATCGAGGGCCCGCTGCGGATCGCGGACACCGACTTTCCCAACCGGCAGTGGATGCTCGACCTGGCCGAGTGGAACATCAAGAAAGCCCTGGCCGCTGTTGCTTAGGCCAGCAAGGGGAGCTTGCCGACGATCTTGTCGACCGGGTTGCGCGGGCCCACGATGCTGATCGCGTAGTAGTCGAGGCCGTCGGCGGCGGTGCCGGCCACCGACGACAGGTACTCGGTGTAGACGCGGGTGTGCTGGGCGGCCGCGGGCATGTCGGCCACGAAGAAATCGGGCCGGGCGGCAGCCTTGGCGCGGATCGTGCGCAGTGTCGCGGCATCGGCGGAGAGCACCGTACAACCGGCCCAGGGCAGGCCCGGGTGCGCATTGCCGTCGGCGTCCACCGCGTCGTCGCCCAGAAGTCCGGCGACTGCCCGTGAGGTAGCAGCGGCGGTGCAGATCGCCGCATTGGCCGCCCGTCCGGCGGGCAGCTCACCGTCGACCACGACCACCCACTTCAGCCGGGCGGCGCGCGTGGGGGCGCTCTGGTCGATCTCGTCAGTGGCGAACCCGATCATGGTGCTTGACCTCCGTACGTGTGTGCAGCTTGCGAGCCGAATGCTAGGCACCCGTTAGGCTGTGCTGCAACGAATCCGTACTTGTATCGGAATGAGGGCCGAATCGGTGGACCTGGACGAACTTGATACGGCGATCCTGCGGGAACTGCAGTTGGATGCACGGAAGACCAACCGTGAGGTGGCCGCGGCCGTCGGCGTCTCGCCGACCACGGCGCTCGACCGCACCCGGGCCCTGCGGCGGCGGGGCGTGATCCGCGGGGCGATTCTCGACGTCGACCTCAAGGCCGTCGGCCGGCCGGTGCAGGCGCTCATCGCCATCCGGATCCGCCCGCCGTCGCGCCGCAACATCGAGGCGTTCCGCGAGTGGGTCTCCACGCTGCCCGACACCCTCGGCCTCTACGTCACCACCGGCACCGACGACTTCATCGTGCACGTGGCCGTCCCCGACAACGAAAGCCTCTACGAGTTCGTCATCGACCGGCTCACCCAGCGCCCCGAGGTGGCCGACGTGCGAACGTCGATCGTGTACGAGCACATCCGCAACAACCGGGTGAGGATGGGGTCATGACGAAGCTCGATGCGAAGCAGGTCGCCGCGGAGAAGCTGGACGGCTGGGTCTACCTGCCCGGCGGCCTGTACTCCAGGATCGAGACGAAGGACTTCGCCGCCGGTCTGGCACTGGTCAACGCCATCGGCGAGGCGGCCGAGCAGATGAACCACCACCCCGACGTGACCCTGCGCTATCCCGCCGTCGACCTGCGCCTGGCCAGCCACGACGTGGGCGGCGTAACCTCGCGCGACGTCCGCCTGGCCTGGGCGATCTCGTCGCTGGCCGCGGAGCGGGGCCTGCGGCCCTCGGTCGTCGACGTGTCCCGGATCGAGTGGGCCCTGGACAGTCCCGACTACGACTCGGTGCGCCCGTTCTGGGCCGCGCTTCTGCGGATGGTGCCCGACGGCAACGACGTCACCGACCCGACCGGCCTGCAGCCCGCGATCTGGTTCCAGCGGTCCGGCCACGAGGAACCCCGCCAGCGCTGGCACCCCGACGTCTGGATCGAGCCGGCCCAGGTCCAGCCCCGCATCGACGCGGCCCTCGCCGCGGGCGGCACCCTGGTCAGCGACGCCGAGGCGCCGGCCTTCTGGGTGCTGGCCGACCCGGAGGGCAACCGCGTCTGCCTCTGCACCTGGCAGACACGCAGCGACCTCGGCTAGTGGACCAGCGCATCCACCAGGGTGCGCAACTCTTGCAGGGCCCGCGGGTCGTGGCGGCGGCCCCCGGTGTCGACGACTTCGGTGACGCCGTCCAGCAACCGGGCGGCGGCGCCGGCGTCACCCAGCTGGGCCAAAGCCTGAGCGGCCAGCCAGTCGCAATAGTTCTTGGCCGCGCCGGCCGCGCGCATCTGCTCGACCAGAGCCAGGCAGACGTCGTCCAACCCCGCCGCCAGCACCAGCCGAGCGAGGAAGTCGGTGCCGCGCAGCCATTCCGGCGTACCCGGAAAGAGCTCCCGCAACGTCTCCAGCGTGTCGACCGCCTCTTGCCGACGCCCCGCCCCGATCAGGCTGCGCCCAAGATCGAGCAGCGTACGAGCGATCAGCGCACGGTCGTCCCCGGCCTCAGCCAGGGTCTGCCGGGCCAGCAAGACATTGCGTACGGCTTTGGCTTCGCGAACGTCCGCGCTCGCATACCCACCGTGCGCGAGCACGATCGCCTCCCGCGGCGCCCGGGCAACGACGGGCGCCACCCCGACCAGCCGCTCGTGCACCCGCCCCTCCCACCGCACAGCGTCCTTCCGAAAGAGGTGAGCCGCCGTATTCGTGTAGGGCAGCTCATCGTGCGCGTTGTCGACCTCAACCTCGAAGACATCCGCCGCCGAAGCCTCCAACAGCCCCCGCAACCGCCCAGGATCCCCGGTGTACCGCTGGTCGGCGTCGATGCTCAACACCCAGAGAGCGCTCCACCCCTCCAGAGCCGCGTTGCGGGCTTCCGAGAAGTCATCGCTCCACCAACCAAGGGTCACAACGGCCCCAAGCTCAGAAGCGATCTGAGGCGTCCCGTCAATCGACCCCGTGTCGTACACGTGGACCTCATCCACGACCCCACCAAGCGAAGCCAGGCAGCCGCCCAACGCGGCCGCCTCATCCCGCACGATCAAACAGGCAGCCAGAAACGGTTTGCTCACAAGCCCCTGTTCGGCACACAGGGCACAAAGCTGACCGCAGCGCCCACTCTCCGTCGGCGGTGCCCCCGCAGCCACAATCGCGTCCCGCGACGGCTGGGCCTGTCCCGCGGATCACGTCGCCCGGGACGGCTCGTAGCCAGTCGAGCAGTCCCGCCAGGTCGGGAGTGGGTTGGCAGTTGAGGCCGAGCTCGTCGTAGC
Source organism: Paractinoplanes pyxinae (assembly GCF_026626335.1). Taxonomy (GTDB): domain Bacteria; phylum Actinomycetota; class Actinomycetes; order Mycobacteriales; family Micromonosporaceae; genus Actinoplanes; species Actinoplanes pyxinae. The sequence goes on from NZ_JAPNTZ010000022.1 coordinate 190,283, forward strand.
GGATTGCCAGTATCCGCCAGTGTCTGCGCCGGTTGAAGCCGCGTTCGACCTGGTTGTAAGGCCGACAGGCATCAGGGTCGAACGCGGACGGCCGGCCGCCGCAAGAACCGCGGCGTTGCCGGTTGGCGACCTGGCCCTCGAGTCCCGGCATCGTCGCGCGGAAACCTGGCGAGCACGGCCTGCCGGTTGGCCCAGAACGAGTAGACCTGGTCGCCGGTCGCCGGTCGCCGGTCGCCGGTCGCCGGTCGCCGGTCGCGGGGTCGCGGGGTCGCCGTTCGCGGGTCGCGGGGTCGCCGGTCGCGGGTCGAGGGGTCGAGGGTCGCGGGTCGCCGTTCGCAGGTCGCGGGGTCGCCGGTCGCCGTTCGCGGGTCGCGGGGTCGCGGGTCGCCGGTCGCGGGGTCGCCGGTCGCCGTTCGCCGCTCGCCGTTTGCGGGTCGCCAGTCGCGTGTCGCGGTCGCCGGTGTCGAACCGTGGGCAGCACCGAACTGGGGACAAGCAACAACGCCCTCAATGCGGTCACTTAGGCACGTGCGGGCCGGGCCGATACGAGTGAAGAGTGATCAACCTCGTTGCGCTTGTTGACGGCGTTGCATCAGCGTGCCACCCGCTACCCACGGACTCCCGCTCGTAAGTCCAGCCCCTACCGTCGTACCTCCAAATGCCTGACCACCCACTGACCCCAAGCGTCCCGCAGCCGGCGATTCACAAAAAACGCGGCCCGGTCGCTCTTCTCAAAGAGCGACCGGGCCGAAACTTAGAGCGAGCGACCTAACGTGATCCGTAGCCGGCGTTGTTGTTGCGGAAGTCGTCGGCGCCTTCGCGGTCGCGGGTGAAGTCCCAGCCACCCGCGGCCTCGCGGCCCGGGCGGCCACCCATGGCGAAACCACCGATTTCCTGTCCGCGCCGCCAGCCGCGGAAGTAGCCCGTGGTGTGGGCGGCGATGCTCGCCGCGTCGCGGACGATGCGCAGGGGGCGCTCGTCGCGCAGCGGGGAGCCGGGCACCAGGTTGGCCTGGGGCACGCGCTTGGGCAGGCCGGCCGCAGTCTCGGCCGCAACCGCGGGGGTCGAGGCTTTTTCGGCGGCGCGCCAACCGGTGTCGTTCGGGTTGGTCCAGTCGAGCTTGTCGGTCTGCTCGCTGTGGCCGGTGAACCAGGCCGAGCGGGCCGCCGCGAAGATCAGCAGGTCGGTGTCGTTGCCGTCGGACGGGACGGGCGGCGTGGTGCTGCGGTCGAGCGCGGTCAGCTTGGTGGTGGTCTGACCCGGCGAGCGGCGGGTGCCGTTGCGGCCCTCGACCAGGCGCAGCGGCGGCGGCTCGGCGATCGGCGGCATGTCGGTGACCGTCGCGTCGAGGCCGTTGCCGAGCTGGGATTCGACCAGGCGCAGGGCCGGCGGCTCCTTCGGCATGTCCTGCCACGGCGGACGCACCCGGCCGTCGGCCGGCGGGGCGCTCGTCGAGGCGGCCGGGGTGGTCGCCGCGTCGTCGTTGCCGCTGTTGATCAGCGGCCAGTTGGCGCGCGAGCCGGGCTCGGCCGGTTCCTGGCCGCCGGGGCGCTGCGAGGGCATGGGCAGCGAGTAGTCGGTCGCGTCGGCCGCCTGCGTCGTGGAACGGGTCGACGGGCGGGGCGGGATGACCGTGCGCTGACGCTCGGCGCGGGCGCTGTTGATCGCCGCGTTGGTGAGGGTGGCCCGGAACGGCTGGCCCGTGTCGGCCGGCGAGGTGCCGCCGGGGGCGCCGGAGGACGGCGCGGACGACACCGAGGCGGCCGGGAACACCGTGCCGGTGCCGGTGGGCGCGGCCGGGGTGCGAGTGCCGGCCGGCGGGCGCGAACCCGGCGTGATCGGGGTCATGCCCGGCGGGGGCGGCGGCACCGAGACGGGCCGGTTGCCGGGCGCGGGGGCACGGTTGGGGAACAGGGCCGCGGGCACGGCGGGCGGCGGCGTGACCGGCCGGGGCGCCAGGGGCGGCGGCATGACCGGGCTGGGCGCGACCGGCGGCGTGGTGAGCGGCTGCGGGATGACCGGGCCGGTGCCCGTCGT
>NZ_JAPNTZ010000023.1 GCF_026626335.1 Paractinoplanes pyxinae
CGAGCGGCGTTGGCTGCACGGTTGTGCGCGGTTGTCGTCCGGGATGCGTGCCGAGCGGCGTTGGTCGCACGGTTGTGCGCGATTGTCAGCCGAGCTGCGCGCCGAGCGGCGTGGGCTCGGCGTACACGAACGGTCGGCGGGCTGAGTGCACGGTCGGCTGTGGCGTTGTCGTGCGATTGAACGTCTCTCTTCCGTTCTGTTCCGCGTCCGGCCCTCTCGAGGAGGAGTGATGAAACGTCGTGTCGTCTGGTTGGCCGCCTGCCTCATGGCGGCGTTCTCGGTCGTGGCGGTGCTGCGACCCGCGTACGCCGCAGTGGGGTGCCGAGTCACGTACGCGGTCACCAATCAATGGTCGGGAGGCTTCGGAGCTTCCGTGACCGTGGCCAACCTGGGCGATCCGCTCAACGGGTGGTCGCTCACGTTCGCCTTCACCGACAGCGGGCAGAAAGTCGCGCAAGGCTGGAACGGCACGTTCACGCAGAGCGGGCCGGCTGTCACCGTCACCAACGCCGGCTGGAACGCCTCGGTCGCCACGGGCGGCACGATCAGCCTCGGCTTCAACGGCTCGTTCACGTCGGCCAACCCCGTCCCGACAGCCTTCGCGGTCAACGGAACGGCGTGTACCGGCGCGGTGCCCACAACACCGCCCACAACTCCGCCGACGACTCCACCCACCACGCCGCCGACCACGCCCCCGACGACGACGCCTCCACCGGCCGGTGACCAGTGGAACCCGCCGTCGACGCTCGTGCAGCCGCTTGCCGCTGTGTGGACGCATCAGGAGCAGACGTACAGCAACGGCAACCTGTACGGGTTCAAGAACTACGGCTGGGATCAGCTGTTCGCGGCCAACGGCGCCATCAACTACTGCGTACGGTGGGATTCGACCGCCCGTGTCAGCACCGCGCAACGCGACGCCATCCACGCTGCCCTGCAGCGGCAGTACCAGAGGTGGATGGACCAGATGCTGGACAACGGCCAGGGCTGGAACAACTGGCCGTACAAGCAGGTGCCGGTCAAAGTGGTCGGCTGGGCCGTTCGTGATCGCGCACAACTGGACTGGACCGACAACTCCGTCGACATCTACGTCGGCAACATCAACGAGAACGCGCCGCAGTGCTCGCCTGCGTGCGGCCGGTTCTTCCATCAGGACAACAACTACTCGGGCTGCCCGGGTGGGGCTTCCCACCACTACGACCACTCGCTTTGGCTGACCGCGGGCTTCGGCGGAGGCGCGGGCGGTGACTGGGGCCAGCGCGTGGGCTCGGAGTACTTCGTGAACAACGTCAACGCCGAGAACATGCACATCTTCTTGCACGAGCTTGGTCATACGTACGGTCTGGACGACTTCTACGACTGGGACCCGACGCCCGGGCGGGGCTTCATCATGAAGGCCGGCAGCGCCACCCAGATCACCGACTTCGACAAGTGGATGTTCCGCGACTGGTGGCGTCACCTGAAGTCGCGCTACGGCCGCTGACCGACCTGCGGCCCCGCCCAGCGACAACGGGCGGGGCCGTGGGCTGCGAATCCAGGACCCGAACCGCCGGTGTCACCGCCGTGGCGTGGCTTAATGCGAGGCGAGGGGCCGTAGCTTGAAGATCAGGATGCCCAAGTACTTGTTCATCCACTCTTGCTTGTGCGGGTAGCGCCGCGCGGCCTCCTCGGTGAGCCGGGGCTCGGCAGCGGTCTCGATCCACAGCCCGGCCGCACTGAACGTGTTGAGCAGGTCGGACATGGTGAAGGGCCGTTTGGACAGCGCGATGTGCTCGTTCCAGCCGGTGCGGTAGGTGTAGTCGGCGCTGGAGAAGTACTCCTCACCCAGTGAGGTCCCGTTTCGCTCGGTACGTTCGACGGCGTACCGGATCGGTTGGGTTCTCGTGAGCAGAATGAACCCGTCCCGCTTCAACATCGCCCGCGCGGCCCGCAAGGTGTGCACCGGGTCTTCGGCGTACCCGAAAGATTGCAGGAACAGGACCCGGTCGAACGTGCGGCCAATTGGTTGCGGCACGCGCTCCGGGTGGGACAGATCGCCCTGGATCAGCTCGACGCCGGCCGGGGGAGCGGGGATGAACTTTCCCGCGATGTCGACACCGGCCGAGGCGACCGCGCCGTCGCGGGCCAGCTCCGCCAGTTTGGCGCCGTTGCCGCAGCCCAGGTCGAGAATGGAACGTTCGGTGACATCTCCGAGAAGATCTCGCTGGGCGGGCCACTCGACGAGCCGGTCCAAGGAGTCTTCCCGGGCGCGCGCATGCTCGAAGTCCGACGTGAGCTCTTGCCAGGCCTGACTCGAATCCCGGGCCGACTGGCGATCATGTGATGTCACCCGCGAAAGCGTAATAGTCGCCGCCCTCCGGGCGCGGGTCGTCGAGGTCAGGCGAGTACGTGGTGGCGGTGGGTGGCCTTGGCGGCGTACATGGCGGTGTCGGCCTGGTGCAGCAGCGCGTCGAGCGAGCTGTCGCCCGAGGCGGCGCCGACGCTGGCGCCGATGGTGACGGGCTCGCCGCGGACGAGCATCGGCTCGGTCAGGGCGTTCCGGATTCGGGTGGCCGCTTCCGGGGCGTCCTGGCCGGTCAGGACCAGCGCGAACTCGTCGCCGCCGAGGCGAGCCACCAGATCGCCCGGGCGCACTTCGGCGAGCAGGCGTTGCGCGACCGTGGCCAGCACCTCGTCGCCGGCGGCGTGGCCCAGGCGGTCGTTGACCGGTTTGAAGCCGTCCAGGTCGATCAACAGAACGGTGGCGCCGGGATGCCGGGCCAGCAGGGCGCCGCCGCGGACGTGGAAGGCAGCCCGGTTGTAGAGCCCGGTCAGCGAGTCGTGGTGCGCCTGGTGAGCCAGCTCGGCGCGCTGGTGTTCCAGCTCGACGGCCAGGCCGCCGATGATCGCCATGGTCAGGAACTGACGTACGAGCACCAGCCCGAACGTCGTCAGCAGGATCCACACGAGTACGGGTTCGAGCGCGCCGTGCTGCACCTGCTCGATTGCGACCGCCACGACGGCCAGAACGATTGGCACGTACGGAAGAAGGGCCCAGCCGCCGGCGAAGTGCCGGGCCGCCCGCACCACCTCTTTGCGTGGCGTCTCGAGGCGGCTCGCGACCAGGATCAGCCCGGCGGCGAGCACGTAGCCGGCGCCGACCCCGCTGTACCAGGACTGTCCGTCGGAGCTGTTGTGCAGCGCGAGCATCGCCGTACCGGCCAGCACGACCGAGGCCGCCCCGAGGACGCGCGGGTTGTGACCCGTACGGCCGGGGAAGTTGCGAGCCATCGTCACGAGCGCGACCGCCGCCGCGAGCACTTCGAATGCCGTCAGCACGGTGGTGGTGACCAGCGCCGAGCCGCTGGCATGGGCCGGCTCGAGTACGTACACCCAGGAGAGGGTGAAGATCGCGCCCGACACGGCGGCCACGTCGAGCAGCCCGCGGTAGCGCTGAACGCCGGTCATGGCGGGCGCTCCCAGGAACAGCCCCACCGGCAGCAGCGTCGCGGCGGCGAGCGACCCACCGACGCCTATGGCGAACGCAACCGGCGACGACACGATTTCGTTGACCACGTAACCGACGTTGGCCAGCGCCCAGAAGCCGGAGGCGGCGGCTCCGACGCGTACGGAATGACGGGTGCGCCCGGTCTCGGTGCGCATCCGACGCCAGTAAACGACGGTGGCTGCGCCCATGGCGACGGCAATCAACGTGTCGGCCAGTCCGCGACCGAGCGCCGGCGGCATCAACAGCAACAGCAGCTGGAAGGCGAGGGCCGACACCCCCACCGTGGCCAGCTGTCCGCGCAGGGGCTTCGTCACGCTCGTCAAACTCGGTCGCGCGGCCGCCCGGTTGAGCTTTCGTCGGCGCCCAATCGAAGCGGACCGCCCACGGATCCGAGCGCCAGCGCCGACGTGCTCGAACGTGCAGCGACCGTCGAGTTGAGCGTTCATCGGCCGAAACCGAGCGTTGCCGGCGAAGTTGAGCGTTTGGTTGCGCGGGGTTGAGCGTTTGCCCGCTTGGTTGAGCGTTGTCGGCGGCGAGGTTGAGCGTTTGCCGCTGGGTTGAGCGTTTGGTGGCGGCGAGGTTGAGCGTTTGTCGGTGGGTTGAGCGTTTGGTGGCGGCGAGGTTGAGCGTTTGTCGGTGGGTTGAGCGTTTGGTGGCGGCGAGGTTGAGCGTTTGCCGCTGGGTTGAGCGTTTGGCGCAGCCGACGTTGAGCGTTTGCCGCTGGGTTGAGCATTGGCGCAGCCGACGTTGAGCGTTTGCCGCTGGGTTGAGCATTGGCGCAGCCGAGGTTGAACGGTTGCCGCTGGGTTGAGCATTGGCGTCCGCGGGTTGAGCGTTTAGCGGCGGGTTGAGCGTTTGGCGGTGGGGTTGAGCGTTTCGGGGCGGCGATGGGTGGTCAGTCGTAGCGCTCGTAAATGGCGGATCGGGCTCTTGTCGGGTCGAGGCGGTGCAGGACGGCGTCGAGGATGTCGGTCAGTTGCGTTACCTGTTCGGGGGTGAGCGCGTCGATGACGTTGTCGCGCACGGTTTCTACGTGGCCGGGGGCGGCTTCGCGCACTTTCGCCCAGCCGGCTTCGGTCAAACGTGCATTGGTTGCGCGTTTGTCCTCGGGGCAGGGGAAACGCTCGACCAGGCCGCGCGTTTCCAGGCGCTGCACGACGTGGGAGAGGCGAGCCAGCGTGGCGGTGGTCAGCTCGGCCAGGGCGGTCATCCGCAGGGTCCGGTGCGGCGCCTCGCTCAGCATGGCCAGCACGAAGTAGTCGAAGTGCGTGATCTGAGCGTCGCGCCGCAGCTGTGAATCCAGGGCTCCGGGTAACAGCTCGAGCACGGCGGCCAGGCGTACCCAGGCGGCCTTCTGCTCCTTGTCCAGCCATCGCGTGTCCACGGTCACCAGTTTTCCACGAAATTGGTTGTTGCTACAACTGGCGATTCGTGCAATGGTTGTAGCAACAACCAAACAGGTTCGGGAGGGCACCATGGCGAACATCAGCATCCTCGGCACCGGCAACATGGGTCAGGCGATCGGCGGCCTCGTCGCCAAGGGCGGCAACACCGTCCAGCAGCTCAACACGTCGAACGCCGGCGAAGCGGTCTCCGGCGACATCGTGATCCTGGCCGTGCCGCACAGCGCCCTGGCCGACATCGTGGCCACTCGCGGGGCCGAGCTGGCCGGCAAGGTCGTCGTCGACATCACCAACCCGGTCGACTTCGCCACCTTCGACAACCTGACCGTCCCGGCCGACGGCTCGGCTGCCGCCGAACTGGCCAAGGCGCTGCCGCAGTCGAAGGTCGTGAAGGCCTTCAACACCAACTTCGCGGGCACCCTGGCCACCGGCTCGCTCGGCTCCGAGACGACCGCCGTGCTGATCGCCGGTGACGACGCCGACGCCAAGGCTGCGGTGGCCGAGTTCGTGACGGCCGCCGGTCTGCGCGCGGTCGACGCCGGTTCGCTCAAGCGGGCGCGCGAGCTCGAGTCGCTCGCCTTCCTGCAGATGACCCTGGCCGCCGGCGAGAAGATTTCCTGGAGTGGCGGCTTCGCCGCCGTTGCCTGAGCGACGACAAACCGTGGCCGTTGCCTGCGCGGCGACAAACCGTGGCCGTTGCCTGCGCGGCGACAAACCGTGGCCGTTGCCTGCGCGGCGACAAACCGTGGCCGTTGCCTGCGCGGCGACAAACCGTGGCCGTCGCCTGAGCGGCGACAAACCGTGGCCGTCGCCTGACCGATGACAAACCGTGGCCGTCGCCTGCATGTGCGCGAACGGCCACGGTTTGCACGCGCGAGCGATCGCGGTTCGGACGTGCGTGAGCGACTTCAGTTCGAACGCGCACGCGCGGCCAGGATTCGAACGTGGGCAAGCGGCACGGTTCGAACGTCCATGAGGCTGATGGTGCGAATGCGCGACCAGTCGTGAGTTCAACACGCGCCAACGGCTGGCTCTGAGCGTGTCCGGCGGTCCCGGTTGGTCGCCTGCTTTGGTCCTACCCGTCGTTGGTGGGTTCTCGTGTGCGTGTCTTTGGGATCCGTCCCGCTGGATTGCTGCATGGCGGCGGCGATACTTGGTTCCCCGCGAAAGCTGGTTAAACAGCCGCCAGTCGTGACCAGGCGAGCGGGCTACGACTGGTCAGTCCAGCTTTCGTGCGCCGGCCAGAGTGCCGACCTTCTCGACAACGTCACAGTTATCAGGAAGGCGATGTTTCACACCTCGTCGTCGTGCCCGATCAACACTGTCGCGATCTCGGGGTCTGACCCCTCGCCGGGAGCACACCAGAAGACTTTGCCGCCGGCACTTGTTCCAGCCGCGATCGACCTACGCTGGTCCCAAGCGGCGGCTCGTACGCCGCGGAGCTTGGCCAGATCCTCGAAGGTGGCCCAGACGTTCAGCTCCCAGTCGTCACCGCCTTGGAGCTTCAGCACCACCTCGTGCGGTGAACCCGCGGCGCTCATCGTCACGCCAATGAGCGGTCGCATGCGGCGATCTTAAACCGGGAGGCGTCACACCCAGATCGGTGTTCGCGAGCTATTGGCCGAGCACGGCCTCGGCTGGTGCTCGGCGCGGGCCGACGCGCCACGCGTAGGTCAGCACTCCGGCGGTGAGCAGGACGGCCGCGGTGGCTGCGGCGACGGTGCTCGACGCCGGCTCGACCAGCCAGAACAGGACCTCGCGCCAGCCCGGCGACGACGCGCCGCCGGTCAGGAGCTGGATGACGGCCCAGCACAGCGGCACCTGCCACGCCATCCGGGTGCCCGCCAGGGCCACCCCGAGCCCGATCAGGCCGGTCAAGCCGGCCACCGCCCGCAGCGTCTCGCCGGGCGGGCCGAACGACGCGCCCGTGTAGCGGCTTGCCAGCAGCGGGACGGCGGCCACCACGGCGATTGCCAATAGGTGCAGGGCCCGGCGCGGCGGCCACGGGAGCGCCGTACCGGACTCGAGCGAATCGTCGTCGCTGCTGAGGGTGAAAATCAGCGGGGCCAGCACGGCCAAGGCCGTGAAGATGGCCAGGCCTTGGTTGATCTCGGGGGCGTCGGAAAACGCCGACCAGCCGGCCCAGCTCAGGGTGGCCGCGGCCACCGCCACGGTGACCGCCAGCGGAACCCGGCGGGAGCGGATGTACAGCCGCAGCCAGCGCGTCACGATGACGACTTCCCCGTCAGCAGCGGCAGCAGGTCTTCCTGGCAGGCCAGCGACGCCTCGCGGACGGCCACGACCCGGCGGATCTGCTCCTTCTCGGGCAGGGCGCGCAGTTGCCGTACGACCTCGGGCACCTGCTTCTTCATCTCCGGAAAGTAGCTGAGGCCGTCGTCGACGCCGGTCAGCTCGTCCTTGCCCATCAGCCAGGCGCCGACCGCGTGCGCGGCCACCAGATCCTGGCCGCCCTGGCAGCCGTTCCACAGGGTGCCGGCGGCGAGCACGACGTTCTCGGTCAGCGCCGGGCCGATCTGGTCGCTGAGGTCGAAGTTGACCGTGCCGGGCTCGGGGCGGGTGGCGCCCGTGCTCGACCAGTCCGACTCGCCGGGCACGTACACCTTGTCGGCCCGCCATTCGACGGCCCGGGTCTGCGCGCTCGGCAGTTTGGCCAGGAACTTCATGCCTTCACGCACTCGCGGCGCGGCGTCGTCGAGCATCTGGGCGTGCGCGGCGGTGACGCAGACCTGCGGTGTGCCGTCGGCGCAGACCAGCTTCTGCGCGCCGGCGTCCACGCGGTAGTGGGTGTCGGCCGTCCGGCCGGGGACGATCGCCGCGACTGTGCCGGCCACACCGAGCAGCACCACGGCGGCGACCCGCGGGATCCAGTTACGGCCCGCGGCCAGCAGGAAACCGGTGCCGATCAGGCCCGCGCCGAGTACCGCGTACCCGAGCAGGGCCCGCCCGGTGATCGCCTCCCACGCGTACGAGGGCGGCTGCGCCAGCATCGAGAGATTTTCCAGGTACGTCGGTTCGCCGGGCGGGCCGATCTCGGAGAACCCGAGCTGCAGCACCAGGCCGAGCACCGCGACCAGCGGCGGCACCAGCGGCGACCCCCACGCCCGGCCCGCCGCCAGCCCCATCCAGGCGCCGCCGGCCAGCACCAGCACACCCGTGAGCGGCCACAGCACGGTCACCGCGCTCGCGTAAGTGCCGGTGGTGAGCAGCCACACCGCGCCGCCGACGAAGACGACCAGGTGGCCGACGGCGACCGCCACACCGAGGGCGAGCAGACCCGGCAGCAGCCGCTGTCCGCGCGGCCGGGGAGTGCTGGCCAGCAACTCATCGGCCTTGGTGCGCTTCTCGCGACGGCCCAGAACCGCGCCGCCGGCCAGGGCCAGCGGGAGCAGCAGGAACATCGACGCCGAATGCACGTACGCGAAGGTGTGCCAAGCCGTGGATTCGAGGTTGCCGCCGAGCGCGAGCCCGGCCAGGCCCGCCGCGAGGAGCAGCACGGCCAGTGCCGGGGCGTTGGAGCGTAGTAGCTCGAAGCGGAAGATGCGGCTCACGAGAGACTCCGGTGGGAGCTCAGGAACGAGGTGTAGCCCCGCTCGGCCGGGCTGTCGCCGGTGCCGCCCTGCTCGCCGCGCGAGATCAGCTCGGCCGGCAGCCCCTGCCACACCAGCCGGCCCTCGTCGACCAGCACCACGTCCGTACAGGCCGCGACCACGTCCTCGACCAGATGCGTCGACACCACGACGCAGCTGCCGGCGCCCAATTCGCGCAACAGTGTGCGGAACTCGACGCGCTGCTCCGGGTCGAGGCCGACCGTCGGCTCGTCGAGCAGCAGCAGGTCGGGGTCGTTCACGATCGCCTGGGCGATGCCGACCCGCCGCAGCATGCCGCCGGACAGCGTCTTGAGCCGCGAGTCGGCCCGGCTGGTGAGCCCGACCCGTTCGACCGCGCGTTGCACCGCGCCGGGGACGGCCGCCTTGGGCATCTCGCGCAGCCAGGCCATGTACTCGACGTACTCGCGCACGGTGAACCGCGGGTAGAAGCCGAAGTGCTGCGGCAGGTAGCCCAACCGGCGGCGCAGCGACCGCAGCCCCCGGCCGTTGGTGGCGTCCTCGCCGAGCAGCCGCAGCCGGCCGCCGGACGGGCGGTGGACGGTCGACAACGCGCGCATGAGCGTCGTCTTGCCGGCGCCGTTCGGGCCCAGCAGGCCGTGCACGCCGTCGCCCAGGCTCAGGTCGAGACCGTTCACGGCGAGGTGCCGCCCGGCCTTGACCTCGAGCGCGGCCGCCTCGACCGGCCACGCGTAGGTGGTGGGTCTGAGCTCGGTGGCGCTGACCATGCGTACCAAAGGGGGTCTCCTTAGTTGACGCGCCGGTGATCACCGGCACGGAGGACGGCCAGGGCGGCGCCGACCAGCGCGGCCAGGGCCCAGACGGGCAGGCTGGCGGGCCGGACGACCACCGGAAGGTCGGAGGTGAGGATCGCGGGCAGGGCGACGGCCAGCAGCCAGCCGGCGCTCAGCAGCGCGGCCGCGCGGGTCACGCCGATCAGCCCGCCGAGCAGCAGCGTGGCCGCGGTGAAGGCGAGGCTCGGGAGCAGCCACAGGGTCGGGTTCATGTCGAGCCGCCAACCGGCCACCGCCAGTGGGGCCAGCACGGTCGCGAGCACGACGACCGTACGGCGGAAAAGCATTTCGAGACCGGCGCGCGGAGTGCCCACGGTGATCTCCCAGGCTGGGTCGCTGCGCCGGGACCAGGCGATGGCCAGACCAGCCAGCGGGGCCACCGGGGCCAGCAGCAGCACCAGCGACGGCCGCTGCGGGAACTCGCGGTCGAGCAGGAAGGCGGCCAGCACCGCGCTGAACACCAGCGTGACCCACGGGATCACCGACCACACGGCCCACCGATGCGCGAGGCGACGCCAGGTGCGTCGACGGACCGGCTCGGGCCCGGTACGCACCCCCCTGTCGATCATCACCTGCACGTCGTCGAGCAATGTCAGCAACGGGGGAGCGGCCAGTTCGGCCAGCTTCGCGCGGCATTCGGCGCAGTTCTCGAGGTGGACCTCGACCGCCCACACCGTGGCGTCGTCGAGGTCGCGCGCATTGGCGGTGTAGGAAGTTAGCGAAGGTGTCGGAATGTGCTCGGTCACGACAGTGCCTCCCGCAACACGCTGCGAGCGCGGCGCGCCCGGCTCTTGACGGTTCCCTCGGGCACGCCGAGGAGGATCGAGGTTTCCCGTACGGTGAACCCGTCCAGCACCATCGCGTGCAACACTTCGCGCAACTCGGGGGCGAGCCGCGAGAGGGCCAGGCCCACCTCGTCGCCGATCGATCCGGCCAGCGCCTCGTCCTCGGCGGCGGGCGTGCTGCGTACGGGCAATTCGTCCGAGGGTGTTTCGGGGTGCCGGGCGCGTTTGCGCATGGCGTCAACCAGCCGGTGCGCGGCGATCGTCCACAGCCAGCCGGCTCCGCTGCCGCCGCCCTGCAGGCCGGTGAACGAGCCGGCCGCCCGCCAGACGGCGAGATAGGTGTCCTGCAGGACCTCGGCCACCATGCCGTCGTCGGAGCAGCGGCGGCGCAGCCGGACGGCCAGCCACGGCGACGTCCGCCGGTACAGCTCGTCGAACGCGGCCCGGTCGGCCCGGGCGACGCGCCGCAGCAGCTGCTCGTCGTCCAGCTCGGTCACTTTCATATCAGGACAGACGACGGCGCCACCCGCGACGGATCATCGTCGCGAGTGACGCCGGTCACATACGGCTAGGCGGTGTGGTGCGACTCCTGCAGCCGATAGACGGGGGTGGGCAGACCTTCGTACCGGGCCTTCAGTTGCAGGGCCAGATAGAGCGAGTAGTGCCGGGACTGGTGCAGGTTGCCACCGTGGAACCACAGGTTCTCCTGCTGGGTGGGCTTCCACATGTTGCGCTGCTCGCCCTCCCAAGGTCCCGGGTCCTTCGGCGTGTCCGAGCCGAGGCCCCACACCTTGCCGACCTTGTCCGCGGTCGCGCTGTCGACGAGATCGGCCACCCAGCCGTTCATCGAGCCGTAGCCGGTCGCGTAGACGACCAGGTCGGCCGGCAGCGTCGTGCCGTCCTCGAGCACCACGGCGTCCTCGGTGAGGTGGTCGACCTGGCCGTGCGCGAGCTTGACCCGTCCGTCGGCGACCAGGTCGGCCGCGCCCACGTCGATGTAGTAGCCGGAACCGCGTCGCAGGTACTTCATGAACAGGCCGGAACCGTCGGCGCCCCAGTCGTGCCGGAAGCCGGCCTTCTCCAGCCGGGCGTAGAACTCGGCGTCCCGCTCGGCCATCCGTTCGTACAGGGGAATCTGGAATTCATGCATGATCCGGTAGGGGATCGAGGCGAAGATCATGTCGGCCTTGTCGGTGGTGACGCCGCTCGCCACCGCCCGCTCGGAGTAGAGGTCGCCCAGGCCGATGTCCATGAGCGAAGCTGACTTGACGATGTGCGTCGACGAGCGTTGCACCATCGTCACGTCCGCGCCGTGCTCCCACAACGCTCCGCAGATGTCGAACGCCGAGTTGTTCGAGCCCACCACGACGACTCGTTTTCCCGCGTACGCCTCAGGGCCCGGATGTTGGCTGGAGTGCTGCTGATCCCCGCGGAAGACGTCCTGGCCGGGGAACGTCGGGAAGTTGGCCTTGCCCGACATGCCGGTCGCGAACACCACGTGGGCCGGCGTCAGCTCGACCGAGCCGCCCTCGCGATCGACGATGACGCTCCACTTGTTCGTTTGCTGATCGAAGGTGGCCGAACGAACAGTCGAGGATGTCCAGTACGGCACCTCCATGACCTTCGTGTACATCTCCAGCCAGTCGCCGATCTTGTCCTTGGGCGCGAACACCGGCCAGTTGGGCGGGAACGGCAGGTACGGCAGGTGGTCGTACCAGACCGGGTCGTGCAGGCAAAGGCTCTTGTACCGGCCGCGCCACTGGTCGCCGGGCCGCGCGTTCTTGTCAATCACCAACGCCGGTACGCCTAGCTGGCGCAGCCGGGCGCCGAGCGCGATGCCGCCCTGACCGCCGCCGATGATGACGACGTACGGCTGTTCCGCACCGCCCAGCGCCGCCGCCTCCTCCTCGCGGCGCTCCTTCCACGACTGGCGTCCCGGCGTCAGTTCGTGCTCCACGCCTTGCGGCCGGCGCTCGCCCAGCGACTCCTCATGCCCCTTGAGCTCCCGCAGCGTCGTGAGCAGCGTCCACGCACCCTCCGGCTTGAGCCGCAGCAGCCCGGTGCCGCGCCCGACCGCCGTCTCGAACCGGATCCAGGCCTCGATCACGCCGTCCGCCTCGGACGGCTCCTCGGTCACCTCGAAGCCGGACGGGTCGGTGCCGTCCAGCGTGCTGGTCAGCAGGTCGGCGATGCCGTCGCGGCCCTCGACGGTGGTGATGTTCCAGGTGAAGGCGACCAGGTCGCGCCAGAAGCAGTCGGGGGCGAACAGGGCGGTCGCGGCCGGGATGTCCCGGGCCCGCAGCGCGGCCTCGAAGGACTCCAGCCAGTCGTCCACGCGCTGCCTTACGGAGAGCTCGGTTGTCTGCGTCATGCCCGCCAATAGACAAGCCCGACTTCGTTGCGCAACAGGGTTGCAACACATTGCACGCGCGGGCCATGCTCAGCCATGGGCGATTTCGGCGCGGTGCGGCCGGGCACCGACCTGTCGCGGCACGCCCGTGAGCTGCGCCGTGTGCACGACGCGGTGCTGACCGGGGGCCGCCCACCGCATCGTCCACGCGCGCTGGTCGAACGGTCGTGGTCGCGCGTGATCGGGCTGGGCCTCGATCCGGCCCGGGCCAACGCCCGTGACCCGGTGCCGTTCGACGATGTTGAGCGCCTGCGCCGGGAATCGCCGCTGGCGCTGATCGTCGACGACCTGCTGCGGCTGGCCGACGGCTTCCTGCTGGTGGTGACCGGGGCCGACGGCGTGATCCTGTGGCGGGTCGGGCCCACCGCGCTGCTGCACCGGGCCGACGTCCTGGGCTTCACCGAAGGTGCGCACTGGACGGAGGCGGCGGTCGGCACGAATGCGATCGGCACCGCGCTGGTCGAGGCGGCGCCGGTGCAGCTGTTCTCGGCCGAGCACTTCGAGCAGGCGCAGCACGCCTGGTATTGCACGGCTCATCCCGTGCACGACCCGCGTACAGGGGAAATGCTCGGCATCGTCGACGTGAGCGGACCCGCCCTCACGCTGCATCCGGCGATCGAGGCCCTGGTGGCCATGGGTGTACGCCTGGCCGAGGCCCAGTTGTGGCGGCATCACGCCGACCGCCTCGAACGGCTGCGCCGCTCGGCTGCCCACGTCACGGCGACGGTGGCCGGGCCGCACCTCATCGTCGATGAGCAGGGCTGGGTGGCCGCGGCGAGCGGTGTGGCCGTCCGCGACCGCATCGGGGCGCCGCGCGAGGGCACCGCGCTCGGCGTACCGGGATTGGGCCTTTGCCTGCCGGAACGCCTGGCCGAGGGCTGGCTCGTGCGCCCGGCCGGTCCGCACGTCACCATCCACGCCACCCTCGACCTGCGGGCGGCGCCGGTCGTCGAGGTGCGCGGCGAGGCCGAACCGTGGCGGACGCCGCTGACCCGCCGCCACGCCGAGATCCTGACGCTGCTGTGGACCTGCGGGCCCAACGGCCTGACAGCGGGGCAGATGAGCCGCTTTCTGTTCGGCGACGCCGACCACGTGGTGACGGTCCGGGCCGAGGTGTCCCGCCTGCGCCGGGCCATCGGGGCCCTGGTCGCCACCAACCCGTACCGGCTGGCCACCGGCGTCTCGCTCACGGTGCTGCGCGCCTAGCCTTTGAGCTCCACGAACAGCGTCTCGGTGTCGGTCTCGCCGATGTTGTGGCCGGAATGGTCCTGCGCGTCGAGCCAGCGGACCTCGCCCGCCGAGAGGTTGACCTCGACGCTGCGGTCACTGTGGACCAGCCGGCGCCGGAAGGACGACATCGTGATCATGACGCTGTCGGGGTGGTGATGCGGCCGGGTGCTGTCGCCGGGCCGGTCGTGATAGTGCAGCACACGGACCCGGGGATTCTCGAACACCACCGAGTACAGCTCCGGGTTGGTCGCGACGGGGTCGTTCATGACGTCTCCCTTCCGAGTGCTCGTGGTACTACCCTCCCATCATGGGCACCGAAGTACCACGAAGCGATTCGGCGTCATACGTGGAGACGGGTCGGTCGGCGCAAAAGCGACGTACGTACGACGCCCTGGTGGCAGCCGCGAGGCAGGAGCTGGCCGGTGGTCGCCCGGTCACGGTGGAATCGGCGGCCGCGGCGGCGGGGATCTCGCGTACGACTGCCTACCGGTATTTCGCCAACCACCGCGACCTGATCGCCGCCGCTCATCCGCAGATCGACGTGGAGTCGCTACTGCCGGACCCGGCGCCGGCCGACCCGGCCGAGCGGTTGTCGCTGGTCCTGCGCGTGTTCATCCACGACGTGACGCTGGCCTGGGAGCCCCAGTTGCGGGCCGCCCTGCAGCTGGCGCTGGCCCCGCCGCGCGAGGCCGTAGCCGCGGACGCCGGCACATTGCGGCAGGGCCGGGGCATCCGATGGATCCTCGAGGCGCTGGAGCCGTTGGCCGACACTCACCCCGGGCTCGACCTGCCGTTGCTGGCGCGGGCCATCCGGTCGGCGGCGGGCATTGAGGCGTTGATCTGGCTCACCGACGTCGGGGGTTTGTCGCGGGCACGGGCGGCCGAGGTCATGCGGGCGTCAGCGATGTCCGTGCTGCGGGACGCCACCGAACGGGGTGTCTGGCCCTGATCACCCCTTCATGGCCGGTTCATGGCCGTTTCATGGCGGGGGAGGAGTAGACGCTGCCCACGCGGAAGCCGTCGAGCCAGGCGGTGAGGCGTTCCGCTTCGGCTTCGAGCAGGGTGCGGCCGTGGTCGTCCACCTCGGAGAGGAGTTTCAAGTGGACGGCGCCGGAGGGATCTTGGACCCAACAGCCGACGGCGCGGCCGTTCAGCCAGGCGGTGGTGCCGGCGTTGCCGCGGGTGTCGAACAGCTGCTCGCGGTGCGGGCCCAGGTAGAAGTCGCGGCCCTTCCAGCCCATCACGGTCGGGTCGAGGACGGGCAGCAGAGCAGCCCACGGCTGGTCGAAGGTGACTTCGTCCAAGTCGTCGGGCAGCAGCCAGCCCGTCGCGCCGCCGTCCAGGGTGACTGGCTCGGCGTCCAGGCTTTTCAGCGCCGTGCGGACGACTGCCTTGGTGGAGCCGAGCCACCAGACGATGTCGTCCTCGGTGCCGGGACCGAAAGTGAACAGCCAGCGCCGTACGAGTTCCCGGTAGCCCTCCTCGGCGGTGAGCAGGGCCGGCAGGTCGGCGAGCCAGTGCCGCATCAGCGTCCACTGGGGGCGCGAGACGTGCCAGCCGCCCGTGTTGAGCCCGCGGACGAGATCGCCGGTCAGGCCGAGGTGGGTGAGGACCCGGCCGGCCGTCCACATCTCACCCGCCCGGACGGCCACTTTGACGTCGATCAGCGGCACCGACCGACGCAGCTCCAACGCGGACCGGCCGTCGGGCACGGCGGCGAGAGCTTCTATTACGGCCGTACGCGCCTGGTCGAGCCATTCGTGCCCGTCCTCGGCGAGGCCGGCCGTCACCGCGTCCTGCGCCATGCGGGTGCGTTCGGTGGCCGCCACGCGGGCCGACGCGCTCGGCCAGGCGGCGGCGAGAAGCCCGACCGGAAAGACGAACAGCGTGCGCCGCATGGCCAACTGCTTGACCAGCGTACGATCCACGTAGAGCGCCCGATCAACGTCAGCGACCGAAAGTGATCGCACCCGAGCCCAGCACGACAGATACACCGTCGGCGGCTCGGTGGCGTGCAGCACCGTCATCGCCTCGGTGGCAGCCTCGGGCGAGTCCACCTTGACGGCCAACGCATGCCGAACAGCCAACCGCGCGCGCCGCTCGTCATCGCTCACGTGCCGCATCGCGTCATGCTCCCACGAGCCGTTCGATTCCCACCGCCATGCCGCGTGGCCGACAAGCGCGTCGCTCGTCATCGCTCACGTGGTGCATCGCGTCATGTTGTCGCAAGTTGTTCGATGGTTGGCGCTATGCGTGTGGCCGGCGGGCGCGGCGCTCGTCGTTCAGACCTTGGTCTGCTGCTGGCTGGGTGTCGCTCCTTGCGGGGCGTTCGGCACTTCGTCGCGTCGCGCGAGCGGTTTGATCTCGACCGGGATGCCGTTGAGCACGCTGTTGCCGGAGAGCGGGTCGATCACCGACTCGTCGGTCAGCACGTTCGAATTGACGCCGGGGTGGGCCGCGGCCACGGTCTGCCGGGTGCCGGGCACGTCGTGGCCCCACCCATGCGGCAGGCTGACCACGCCCGGCATCACCGCGTAGGTGACCTCGACGCGAGCGCTGATCGTGCCGACCCGCGAAGTGACCTGGGCGTCATCGCCGTCGACGAGGTCGAGCCGGGCCGCGTCGGCCGGGTTCAGCTGCAGCGTGCAACGGTCGCGGCCTTTCACGAGGGCCGGCACGTTGTGCATCCAGCTGTTGTTCGACCGCAGATGACGGCGGCCGATCAACACCAGGCTGTCGGGTTCCCGGTTCAGTGCGGCGCGTAGCCGCTCGACATCCGCCGCCAGCGGGGCCGGGCAGAGCTCGACCTTGCCGCTCGGCGTGCGCAGCACCTCGGGCAGGCGCGGCTCCAACGGGCCGAGGTCGATGCCGTGCGGATTGTCGATGAGCTGCTGCAACGTCAGTCCGTACGGTCCGGCCCGCAACGCCGCATCCAGCAAGCCTTCCGGGTCGGCGGTCGTCCCATGGCCTGACCCTCCGTGAGTTGTCGCTTGATGGGCCTCTGCATGATCCGCGGTTGACCGGTCGGCCGTCGACCGCCCTGCGGCCAGCTGGCGACCAGAAACGATCGCCTCGAGGCGGGCCAGGATGTCGCACTCGTCCATCGAGCCGGGCAGCAGCGGCAGCACCGGCGGGCTGTAGGCGGCGAAGTTGCGGACGGCCAGGCCGAGGAACGAGAAGTCGTAATGCCCTTTGCGTACGGCGTCGGGTGGTGGCAGGACGACGTCGGCGTGCCGGGTCGTCTCGTTCAAGTAGGGGTCGACGCTCACCATGAACGACAGCCCCGCCAGGGCCCGGTCGAGTCGTGCACTGTTCGGCGTGGACAACACCGGATTGCCGGCGACGGTGATGAGTGCACGAACCTGCTCGTTTCCCGGCGTTTCGATCTCGTCGGCGAGCGTGGCGACCGGAAGCTCACCCTTGACCTCGGGCAGCCCGCGCACCCGGCTGTGCCAGCGCCCGGTGCGGAAGCCCTTGCCGCTGCCCGAACCGCGTCGCACGTGCGGGGCGAGCGGGAACATGACACCGCCGGGCCGGTCGAGGTTGCCGGTGAGCGCGTTCACGACATCGACCAGCCAACTGGTGAGCGTTCCGAACTCGACCGTGCAGGTTCCGATCCGTCCGTACACCGCCGCGCGTGGCGATGCGGCCAGCTCGTGCGCAAGCGAACGGATTCGCTCAGCCGGCACGCCGGTCACCTGGCTGACCACTTCCGGAGCGAAGCCGGCGGCCAGCTCGCCGACGGCGGCCACCCCCTCGACGTACGGCGAAGGGTTGGTCAGATTGTCGGCGAACAGCGTGTGGACAATGCCGAACAGTAAGAAGGCGTCCGTTCCGGGCCGAATGAACAGATGCTCGTTCGCGTGCGCGGCCGTGCGCGTTTTGCGCGGGTCGACGACGATGAACCGGCCGCCCCGCTCCTGGATCGCCTTGAGCCGACCCGGGAAATCGGCCGCCGTGGCCAGGCTGCCGTTCGACTCCCACGGGTTGGCCCCGAGCATCAGCAGCAGGTCGGTACGGTCCAGGTCCGGGACGGGGATCGCCAGCGGGCTGCCGAACATGTACCCGCACGACACATGCTTGGGCATCTGATCGACAGTGCTCGCCGAGAACACGTTCCGGGTGCCGAGCGCCTTGACCAGCGGACTCAGGTAAAGCCCGCCGGCCATCGTGTGCACGTTCGGATTGCCCAGATAGATGGCAGTGGCGTGCGGCCCGTACGTCTCGATCACGGGCCGCAACCCCGCCGCGACCACCTCGAAGGCCTCGTCCCAGTCCACCTCGACGTGCTCACCGCCGCGCCGCACCAGCGGCCGCCGCAACCGATCGGGGTCGTCCGTGACCTGCCCGAACGTGGCGCCCTTGGGACACACGAACCCATGGCTGAACACGTGCTCCCGGTCGCCGCGGGCCGCAACCACCCGCCCGTCCTCGATGGTCAGCTCGAGACCGCAGGCGGCCTCACAGAACGGACACGTCCGGTACGCGGTGCGCAACTCACCCACGACGTCACCAACCTCTCCAGGCGGGTTACTCGCGAGTATCCTGCCACGCCCATCCGTCGCAGGAAACCGTTCACTTATGGCCGCGGCGCACACAAACGGCCAACAACTGCGCGTTTGCTGCACGAGGTCGTTCGTTTGCGGGCGTGCTGTGTCGGGACGGCCGACGGGTGCGCGTTTGATGCACGAGGTCGTTCATCTGTCCGCGTGCTGTGGCGGAGCGGCCGACGGATGCGCGTTTGGCGCGGGCGTGGTCAGTAAATGTCCGTCGAATGCTCGGTCCGTGCGCTCAAGCGGTCTGCGGGGACGGTCAATGTAGGGCGCGGCTGACGCAGGGAGCGGTCGGCAGGACTCCCTGCGCATGGGGCTTACTTGCGAAGGCGCAGGCCCTGCATGCCGCCGTCGACGGCGAGCGCGACGCCGGTGGTGGCTGAGGCGTCGGGGCCGGCCAGGTAGGCGATGGCGTCGGCCACCTCGTCGGCGGTTATCAGGCGGCCGGTGGGCTGGCGGGCCTCCAAGGCGGCTCGTTCGGCGGCCGGATCGTCGGCCTTGCCGAGCAGCCGGCCGATCCATGGGGTGTCGGCCGTACCGGGATTGACGCAGTTGACCCGGATGCCCTCGGACAAGTGGTCGGCCGCCATGGCCAGGGTCAGCGACTGCACCGCGCCCTTCGTCGCGCTGTAGAGGGCCCGGCTTGGCAGACCGGCGGTGGCCGCGACCGAGCAGGTGTTGACGATCGCCGCATGCGACGACTGGCGCAGGTGGGGAAGCGCGGCCCGGCTGACTCGGACCATGCCCTGCACGTTGACGTCGAAGACGCGCGCCCACTCGGCGTCGTCGTTGTCCTCGACCGTGCCCTGCGCGCCGATGCCGGCGTTGTTGACCACCACGTCGAGGCCGCCGAACTGCTCGGCCGCCGCGGCGACGGCGGCTCGGACGGAAGCGTCGTCGGTGACGTCGCAGCGCAGGCCGACCAGGGGCGACGGCACCTCGGTGGTCAGGTCGAGCGTCGCGACCCGCCAGCCGCGCCGGGCCAGCAGGGTGGCGGTGGCCAGGCCGATGCCCGACGCGCCGCCGGTGACGATCGCGCGCAGCCCGGTCATCGCGGCCCTGCTTCTTGCCGGCCGGTGGCCGTCGAGCCGGCGGGCCGAGGGACGGCGTCGAGTGCGGGAATGGTCATCGGGGCGCCACCACCTGCTGGCGGGCGCTGCCCAGGTGTTCTATGCCGAGCGTCATGACGTCGCCGGGCTTCAGGTAGGTCGGGGGCTTCATGCCCAGGCCGACGCCGGGCGGCGTGCCTGTGTTGATCAGGTCGCCGGGCTCCAGCACCAGGAACTGGCTCAGGTAGTGGACGATGAAGTACGCGTCGAAGATCATCGTGCGGGTGTTGCCGGTCTGGCGGCGCTCGCCGTTGATGTCGAGCCACATGTCCAGGTTGTTGACGTTGGGGATCTCGTCGGGGGTGACCAGCCAGGGGCCGGCTGGATTGAACGTTTCGGCCGACTTTCCCTTCGTCCATTGTCCGCCGCGCTCACTTTGGAATGCACGTTCGCTCACATCATTGACCAGCACATAGCCGGCGATGGCGTCGCGCGCCTGCTCGACGTTGTCCAGATACGACGTCCGGCGGCCGATGACGATGCCCAGTTCGACCTCCCAGTCGGTTTTGGTCGAACCGCGCGGGATGCGCACGTCGTCGTTCGGGCCGATGAGCGTGTTGGGCGACTTCGTGAACAGGATCGGCTCGGCCGGCGGCTTCTGACCGGTCTCGGCCGCGTGGTCGCTGTAGTTGAGCCCGATGCACAGGATCTGGTGCGGCCGGGCGATCGGGGCGCCGATCCGCTGGTCGCCCAGCGGCTGCGTCTGCCCGGCGGCCAGGCGCTCGGCCACCGGGCCGGCGATCCGCTCGACGCCGCCGGAACCGAAGAACGCCTCGTCGAAGTCGGGCACCAGGTCGGACACGTCGACGTAGGCGCCGTCGCCGGCGCGGACGGCGGGCTTCTCGGCGCCTACGGCACCGATGCGCAGGAGTTGCACGGGGTGTGCTCCGATCTCAGGGTTTCCAGTACGGCGTACGCAGGCCGGTGACGCCGACGGCAGCGGTGAACAGACGCCCCGAAGCCGGCTGCCGCGTCAGTTCGGTGGGTGACAGGCCCTCGGTCGCGGTGGTGATGACCAGGATGCCGAGGTTCGGCCCGGCGAAAGCGCAGCTGGTCGGGTGCGGCACGTCCACGTCGACCAGGGCCAGCAGCTCGCCCGACGGCGTACGGCATTCGATCCGCCCCAGCCCGTGGTTGGCGATCCACAGATTGCCGATCGCGTCCACGCACAATCCGTCGGGCAGCCCGTCGGTGATCCGGAACAACTCCCGCCGCTCGCCGTCCGGGTAGTCACGCCCGTAGATCACGCCCGGGACCGAGTCGACGCTGTACAGCGTGCCGCCGTCCGGGCTCCAGGCCAGCCCGTTGGACAGGGTCAGGTCGTCGTCGAGCACGGTCACCGCGTCGCCGTCGAGCCGGACGAGCGTCTGGGTGCCCTTCGAGTCGTCGAGCGCCATGCCACCGACCAGGAACCGCCCCTGCGGGTCGACACCCCCGTCGTTCAGGCGACTCCCGCTTCGACTGAGGTCCGCGATGGGCGTACGGACGCCGTCGGGGTCGATTTTCACGACCTCACCCCGCTGGGCCACCAGCAGCTCGCCGGCCTCCGACACGGCCACCACGCAGGCCACATCGTCGAACTCCCAGGTGCCGGTGACGGTGATCCGGCCCGGCTCGACCGAGCCGGCGTGCACCGTGCCGCCCTGGATGTCGACCCAGAGCAGGCGATCGCGGTCGGCGTCCCAGATCGGTCCCTCACCCAGCGTGTACGCCTCCGCGCCAGCCGGCCGGGCGACAAAGCGCGCAGTCATGTTCCGGATCGTAGGCGCAACTTCCGGTCAGATGAAGGATCTTCCCGTCGGGACCGGCGCGGCGTTACGGTCAGATCATGTCTGATCGGCGCAGCGCACAGTGGTACGGCGGCGACGACCGGAACAGCTACATCCATAGAGCCTGGATGCGGCGGGGGCTGCCGGCCGACGCGTTCGACGGCGAACGCGCACATATCGCCATCGCCAACACGGCGTCCGATCTGACGCCGTGCAATGCTCACTTGAACGAAGTTGCGCGAAGTGTCGCCGACGGCATCCATCGGGCCGGCGGCATCGCGCTCAACCTGCCGGTCGTGTCGCTGGGCGAGACGCAGGTCAAGCCGACGGCCATGCTGTGGCGCAACATGGCCGCGATGGCCATCGAAGAGATGCTGCGCGCGAACCCGATCGACGGCGTGGTGCTGCTCGGCGGCTGCGACAAGACCATTCCGGCCCTGCTCATGGCGGCGGCGTCGGTCGACCTGCCGGCCGTCGTGGTGCCGGGCGGCCCGATGTTGACCGGCACCTTCCGGGGCGTTCCGCTTGGTTGCGGTACGGACGTGTGGAAGCTGTCGGAAGAGGTGCGCGCGGGCACGCTGAGCGCCGCCGAGTTCCAGCGCTCCGAGTCGTCGATGATCCGCAGCCGGGGTCACTGCAACACCATGGGCACCGCCTCGACCATGGGCCTGCTGGCCGAGGTGCTGGGCATGACGCTGCCCGGCATCGCCGGTACGCCTGCCCCCGACAGCCGCCTGCTCGAGGCCGCGCACGCCACCGGAGTGCTGGCGGTCGACCTGGTCGACCAGGAGCGCCGGCCGAGCGCGGTCATGACCCGCGCGTCCTTCCACAACGCGATCGTGGCCCTGGCCGCCCTCGGCGGTTCGACGAACGCTGTTGTTCATTTGCTGGCGATTGCCGGCCGTTTGGGCGTCGAACTGACACAGGACGACTTCGACCGCATCGGCGCCGGCGTCCCGTTGCTGGTCGACCTGCAACCGGCCGGCCGCTTCCTGATGGACGACCTCTATCGCGCCGGGGGCCTGCACGCCGTACTGGCCGAAGTTCAAGATCTGCTCGACCCGTCGGCCATAACGGTGATCGGCGAGCCCCTGGTGTCGGCGCTGGGAACGGCCCAGGTGTACGACCGTGAGGTGATCCGCGCCCGGCAGGACCCGCTGCAGATGGAGGCCGGAATTGCCGTCCTGTACGGGAACCTGGCCCCCGACGGTGCGCTGGTCAAACCGGCCGCCGCCACCCCGGCGCTGCTGCAGCACCGAGGCCCCGCCGTCGTGTTCGACTCGGTGGAAGACCTGCACGCCCGGCTGGACGACCCGGAGCTGCCGGTCACCGCCGACTCGGTCCTGGTTCTGCGCGGTTGCGGTCCCAAGGGCTATCCCGGCATGCCCGAGGTTTCCAACATGCCGCTGCCGGCGAAACTGCTGGCCGAGGGCGTACGCGACATGGTGCGCATTTGTGACGGTCGGATGAGCGGCACTGCGTACGGGACTGTGGTGCTGCACGTGGCGCCGGAAGCCGCCGCCGGTGGCCCCCTGGCCAAGGTGCGTACGGGCGACATGATCGTGCTCGACCTGGAGAACCGCCGCCTGGATGTGGACGTGCCCGCCGAGGAGTGGGCCGCCCGCGAGCCGTCGGCCGAGGCCGCGAAGGCCTACGCCGCCCCGACGCGCGGCTGGGAGAAGCTGTACGTCGACACGGTCAACCAGGCCAACACCGGCGCCGACCTGGACTTCCTGCTCGGCTCCAGCGGCGACCAGGTAGCCCGCGAGTCACACTGATCAGCCGCCGGCCGGGCCGCCCGCCATGATCTCGGCGAACGCGGCCACGGCCAGGCCGAGGAGCGAGCCGGCGGCGAGGGCGATCACGGTCTTGGGCCGGAGCGGTCGCGGCATGGTCTTCATGCGTGCCACTGTGCGCGCCGGCGGGCGGGTGGGAAAGGTGCGATCGGATGATCGGCGCATCGGTCAGGATGATCGGCTGAGTCAGTCCGATTGGCGGTCGTACTTGTCGAACGGGACCGTCCAGTCGCCGAGGCCGTTCCAGATCGGCAGCTCGCGTGGGGTGTTCTTGACGTCGACGATGTCGCCGACCAGGAAATTGTTGTAGACCCACTTGGCGTCGGCCGTGCTCAGATTGATGCAGCCGTGCGAGAGGTTGGCCCGGCCGAGCGAACGGTTCCACGGCGCGGCGTGCAGATACTCACCCGAGTAGCTGATCCGCGTACAGAATTCGATGTTTTCGGTGACGTAGTAGTTCGGGTCTTTCGGGTCGGTGATGCCGTAGCTGGCGGAGCTCATCGTGTGCTTGCGCTTCTTGCCCAGGACGACGTGCGGGCCGCCGGCCGTCCAATAGCTGATGCGCTCGCCGTTCGCGCCGGTTGTGCCCCCGCCTTTACCCAGGCTCGATTTCATCGTACGAACCAATTTGCCGTCGATGTAGACCTTGGTCATGTGCGTCCGGTTGTCGCTGATCGCGATAAGTTGCCGGCCGATGCGGAAGTTCGTCGACGCGTTCTTCGCCCCGTACGTCGTCTTGCCGAGTTTGACGCCGAACATGTTCACTTTGACGTCGATCTTCGTGCCGGCCGCCCAGTATTTCGCCGGGCGCCAATGCACCGTACGGTCGTCGCGCCAATAGAACTTGCCGGGCACCGACGGCGAAGTCTTGACCTCGATGGCCTTTTCGGCGGCATTCTTGTTCACCGCGCGGCTGAATCGGACGATGACCGGCTGCCCGGCGCCATAGGTGCGGCCCTCTTTGAGGGCGAGCATGGCGTTGGCTTGGAAGGTGACCGTGGCCGTCTTCTCCGGCTTGAGCGTGGAGAAGGTGGTGTTGTGGGTGGTTTTGGCACCCGCGCCATCGGTGGCCGTGACGGTCACCTTGTACGTCTTGCCGTACGCGAGATCGCCGGTCGACCGCCAGCTGCCGTCGTCCTGCAGCGCGCCCTCGATCTTGGTCTTCCCGGCGGCGAGGACGACCGACTCGACCTTGCCGTCGGCCGCGCTGACCACGACCGGCTTGGTCGGCAGCACCCCGGAGCTGGCCTTCGCCGGGGTCACCGTCACCCGGACGGGCGGGACGACTGCCTCCGCCACCTCAGCCGCCGAGCCGACCCAGGAGGCGGCCCCGCCGTCGCTCTTGCCGGCCGAGGAACACCCGGCCACCGTGGCGGCCGCGGCCGCACCGACGGCACCGAAGATCACCTTGCGTCGCTGAATCATGACTCTCGCATTCGGGGGATGCCAACCGGCGCCGTCCTGGCCCGATAACTAAGACGCGAGCCGGCCGTGAAACGTTGCCCCGGTTCCGGAGGGAGATCATGGTGACAGATTTGAATCCCGCCCGATACCCCGTCCCGGCGGTAAATCGATGGTGATGCTGGTCATTCGTGCGGCATGGTTCACCGGTGATCGTCATTCAGCGCGTACGGGTGAGGTGGACGGCCGCCGGACGCGGAGCGCCCGAGGCTGATCGTCGCCGTGATTTGAACGAGCCGGTGCCGCTGCCGGCGGGGGTTCCCGCTGAGGAGGTCGTGCTGCACGACGTGCTCGCCGATGAGGCAGCCTGCTATCAGCGGGACGCGACGGTTTCGGGCGGTGGATTCGAGCTTGCCCGGGATGCCGGTTTCGGGCTGGCTAGGCGCGGGGCCGATCTGGTGATCGATCGGCTGCCGGGCTGGGAATCGTATCCGCGGCGGCCCGGCAAACAGCGGCTGTTCGTGCTGAAGCCGGGCGAGGTCGGGCGTTACCGCACAAACTTCCGGTGGACCGCCTGCGAGTGTGACCAACATTGGTCGTACGACGAATGGAACGTCCACATCGCTCACCAAACGCCATTCGTCACCGACGGTCCGGACCACGAAGCCGACCACCGGGTGCATCTTTACGGTGGCCGGCGTCGCACGGCGGTCAGTCGGGCGGCTCGGGGGCGTTCTCGTCCTCGCCCTCGTTGAGGTTGGCGCGGCGCTCGTTGATGCCCTTGTTACTGCTGCCGCTGGCCGGGGTGTCGGCGGTCGGCGGCCGATCGGTGGTGAATTCGTCAGTCTCGCCGGAACCAGTGACGGCCTGGTCGGTGCTGGCTCCGGCATTGGGTGTCTCGGTCATTTCGTACGGATACCCGTTACCAGTCATTCGGAACTTCGGCGATGGGTGGTCGTGATGCGGGTCGGGGTATGCCAGACGCCGGAGATCATGGGGGACGTGGGGGCCGCGCTCAGCCTGGTCGCGGAGTTCGCGGAACAGGCGGATGGTGTTGATCTGCTGGTCTTTCCGGAGTGTTTTCTGCAGGGGTACACGGTTACGGCTGAGCATGTACGCACGTTCGCGATGCGGCTGGAAGATGTGCGCCTGAGTGTGCGGCCGACCGTGGTGCTGGGGATGATCGAACGGCGGGGCGACCGGTTCTCCAACACGGCGGCGGTCGTGCGCGGCGGGCGGGTCGTGGGGGCGTACCGAAAGACGTTTCTGACCCGTGGCGAAAGCGTCTTCACAGCCGGGGGCGGCTATCCGGTGTTCGACTGTGCCGGTGTCCGGTTCGGCATCAACATCTGTTTCGACGGGCAGTACCCGCATGCGGCTGCGGCTGTTGCGCGGCAGGACGCTCGATTGCTGGTGTTCCCGGCGCAGAACATGATGCGGCGGGCTAACGCTTATCGCTGGCAGCACAAACACAATGAGCTGCGTCGGAAGCGGGTGCGAGAGACCGGCTTGTGGCTGGCCTCGGCCGACGTCACCGGTACGCGCGGCGACACCCATCTGGGACTCGGGCCGACATGCGTCATCAACCCATTCGGCGAAGTGGTGGCGTCGGTGCCGCCCGGAACCGTGGGAATGGCCGTCGCGACCATTACCTGACGTGGACGGGCGGGGGCGGCTCATTGCGCAGACCTTGCGGCTGATCGGGGATCAGCCGCGGTTGTTGAGCTCGGTGAGGAGTTTCTCGACGCGGGTGCGGATGTCGTCGCGGATGGGGCGGACGGCGTCGAGGTTCTGTCCTGCGGGGTCGTCCAGTTTCCAGTCTTCGTAGCGTTTGCCGGG
The DNA here is from genome assembly GCF_026626335.1 of Paractinoplanes pyxinae. GTDB lineage: Bacteria > Actinomycetota > Actinomycetes > Mycobacteriales > Micromonosporaceae > Actinoplanes > Actinoplanes pyxinae. The sequence continues at coordinate 26,200 of NZ_JAPNTZ010000023.1, forward strand.
GAAGTACGGGCAGGCGTCGCCGCAGCCCATGGTGATCACGACGTCGCTGGCTTCGACGGCTTCGGGTTCGAGTTTCCTGGGGTGTTCGGCGGTGATGTCGATGCCGACTTCGGCCATCGCTTGGACGGCGACAGGGTTGATCTGGTCGGCGGGTTCGGAGCCGGCGGAGCGGATCTCGATGGTGTCGGCGGCGAGGTGGCGTAGCCATCCGGCGGCCATTTGGGAGCGGCCGGCGTTGTGGACGCAGACGAACAGGACGCTGGGCTTGCTGGTCATGGTGGTGGCTCCGAGGCTCAGGTGATGGTGGGGCTGCGGCGTTCGATGAGGGTGACGTCGCGCCAGGTGCCGTGGTGTCGGCCGACGCGTTGGCGGGTGCCGACGGTCCGGAAGCCGCAGGCGGCGTGCAGGGCGAGGCTGGCGGTGTTCTCGGGGAAGATCCCGGATTGGATGGTCCAGATCCCGGCGGTCTCGGTGGAAGCGATCAATGCGCCGAGCAGGGTCCGGCCGACGCCGCGGCCGCGGGCGTCAGGGTGGACATAGACGGAGTGCTCGACGACGCCGGCATAGACGCAGCGGTCCGAGACCGGGCTGCAGGCGATCCAGCCGAGTATCGTGCCGTCGGCGTCGAGGGCGACGAAGCGGTGCTCCAGAAGGCGGGAGGCGGTGAACCGGGACCAGTCGGGTGGTTCGGTCTCGAAGGTGGCGTTGCCGGTGGCGATGCCGAGCCGGTAGATCTCCAAGACCGGGTGGGCGTGCTCGTCGTGCATCGGGGCGACGGTGATCGTGTTCATCGTGGCGTGGCCTCCTGCTGAGCGCGCGGGACGACGACGTCAGAGGCCGCCGGGCGGGAGCCGGGATACCACCAGGCGATGGCGGCGACGGCGAGCAGGCCGCCGGCGATCTGCGCGGCGAGGAATGCCGGCGCTGAGGCGGGGGCGATGCCGGCGAAGGTGTCGCTGAACATGCGGCCGATGGTCACGGCCGGGTTGGCGAAGCTGGTCGAGGAGGTCCACCAGTATGCGGCGCCGATGTAGGCGCCGACCGCCGCCGGCGCGGTGACCGCGCGTCCCGATCGGGCCAGCGCGACGATCAGCAGGACGAGGCCGCCGGTGGCGACCGTCTCGGCGAGCCAGAGGTTGGCGCCGGACCGGGCGGTGGCGGCGGCCGTGACGACGGGCAGGCCGAACATCAGGTTGGCCAGGATCGCGCCGCCTATCGCCCCGGCGGCTTGGGCCAGGGCGTAGGCGAGCAGGTCGCGGCCGGCCAGGCCGGTGCGGGTGGGACGGCCGAGCCACCAGTCGACCGCGGACACGACCGGGTTGAGGTGGGCGCCGGAGACCGGGCCGAAGATGAGAATCAGCGCGGCCAGAGCCAGCGCGGTGGCGACGGCGTTCTCCAGCAGTTGCAGGCCGACGTCGTCTGGGGAGAGCCTCGTTGCGGCGATGCCGGAACCGACGACTGCGGCGACCAGCAGCCCGGTTCCGGTGAACTCGGCGCTGGCGCGGCGGGCCAGGTTCACGCGTCGGCTGCGACGGTCATCGTGGACGCGTCGAGCAGCTGCGACAGCGCGGCCAGAGCCGAGGGGACGACCCGGTAGTAGACCCAGGACGCGCGCCGCTCGCCGGTGATCAGCCCGGCGTCGCGCAGCACCTTCAGGTGATGCGAGATCGTCGGCGCGGTCTGGGTGAACGCGTCGAGCAGGTCGCAGACACAAACCTCGGCGCCGGCGCGGGCGGCGATCATCGACAGCAGCCGCAACCGGACCGGGTCGCTGAGGGCCTTGAACGTCTGCGCGAACGCGACTGCGTCGGACTCGGTCACCGGCTCGGTGACCATCGGCGCATTGCAGCAGCCCTCACCGGGGATCACTCGCAACTCTGGATTCGACACCCGTCGAGTTTGACACTGGTCGAATTCGATGGCAAGCTGCGGATTAGATGACAGTCGAATCTGCTGGAGGTGCAGGGATGTCTCGTGTTCAGCTCGCGTTGCGGGTCGCCGACCTGGAGGGGTCGGTGGCGTTCTATTCCAAGCTGTTCGGCGTCGAGCCGGCCAAGCGCCGGCCCGGCTATGCGAACTTCGCGATCGCCGAGCCGCCGCTGAAGCTGGTCCTGCTCGAGGGCGAGCCCGGCCATCCGACCGTGATGGACCACCTGGGCGTGGAAGTTGAGACGTCGGAGGCGGTCGACGCGGCGACCACCCGCCTGACCGAGTCGGGTCTGATCACGCTGACCGAGGGCGACACCGAGTGTTGTTATGCGCTGCAGGACAAGGTTTGGGTGCGTGGCCCTGGCCAGGAGCCGTGGGAGGTGTATGTCGTCAAGGGAGACTCGAACGTCGGTGACAAGCCGATGCCTGACGCCGTCGACTGCTGCGCGGACAGCCCGGCAGTCGCTGCCGCCGCCCCTGCCTCAGCCGGCAGCTGTTGCTGACCCCGGCCGGTGTCTTGTAGTCGTCGACGGATGAGCGCGAGCATTCCACATATCCCAGTCAGAGACCTGCCCGGCCCCGAAGCTGCGAAACATTTGCTCGTTATCGTCGCGATTATGATGAGAGCGTCGCCGGCCCGTTTGCTATGACCTGGCAGACCGGGCTCACCGGTTTCCTGGCCGGGCTGGTGATCTCCGTCGTCACTTCGCCGGTCGGGGTGGCCGGCGCCGTGTTCCTGCTCCCCGTCCAGCTCAGCGTTCTGCATGTCCCGAGTCCGGCCGTCACCCCCACCAATCTGCTGTTCAACGTCGTAGCCGGGCCCGGCGCTCTTGCCCGCTACCGCCGCAACGGCCAGCTCATCGGCCCGCTCGCTCGACTCCTGATCGCCGGCACCGTCCCAGGGGTCATCCTCGGCGCGATCGTCCGGGTCTTCGCCATACCCGGTCCGCAGGTGTTCCGCATCGTGGCGGCCGCGGTGCTGCTCCCACTCGGCCTATGGCTTCTCGGTCGCACACTGCGCCCGGTAACGGCTGATCGGCCACCGCTGTCGCGGCGCACGATCCTGGGCCTCAGCGTCGTCACCGGCGCCGTCGGCGGCATCTACGGCATCGGCGGCGGATCCGTCCTCGGCCCGATCCTCGCCGGACGCGGCATGCCGATGACGCAGATCGCGCCCGCCGCTCTCGCCGCCACCTTCGCGACATCTCTGGCCGGCGCCGGAACCTACGGCGTCCTGGCCCTGACTACCAGCGGAAACATCGCCCCGCACTGGACCCTGGGGCTGCTCTGCGGAGCCGGCGGACTCATCGGCGGCTACCTCGGCGCCCGACTCCAGCCCCACCTACCGGAACGGGCGCTGCGACTGCTCCTCGGAACCCTTGCCACCGCAATCGCCGTGCTCTACCTGATTCAAAGCCTTCAACCCCAGAGGTAGTACCGGAGATCCGCAGAAGGATGTCGTCCCGAACACACGCCCATCGAATCCGGCGAACAAGGCCTGGGCTCGGAACTCGCGATCCAACGGGGCCACTAGTAGCGCTCAGAACCACTTGGCCGCTCTCATGAGTTGGGGCGGTTTTCGTGTGGCGGCTCGAACCGGGCCGGGGCACCCGTATGAGGCCATCGGCGCGGGTCGGGTCGCCTTTGTGGGCGAGCTTGGGTTTTTATGAGGCGGCCCGGGCGGCGGGGTCGCCGACGAGGGTGAGGGCCGCTTCGCGCAGGGCGTCGCTGCGGGCGTACACCGAAGCACCCGGACCGGGACGCAAGCGTCCGTTGACGCCGCTGTAGCTGCCGCCGGCCTCCTGCACGATCAGGGAGGTCGCGGCGAAGTCCCAGATCTGGCCGCCGGTCTGCACGGCCAGGTCGAGGTCGCCGCGCGCGATCATCAGGGCCGGGTGGATGGGCCAGGGCAGCGCGGGGGTCACCTCTTTGATCGGCGCCACGAGCTCGCGGCCCCAGTCCTCGGGGACCACGCCGAGGCGGCAACCGGCCACCGAGTCAGCGCCGGCCGAGACGTGCACTGGCGTTTCCGCAACGACCCGACCGCCGACCACGCGCCCCTCGAACGATCCGCCGTCGCGCGTCGCCCACCACAGGCTGCCCTGTGCGGGGTGGGCCGCCACCGCCGCGACGATCTCGCCGTCCTCCTCGAGGGCGATCAGAATCAGCCATCGGTTGTCGCCCGCCACGAACAGCGCCGTGCCGTCGATCGGGTCGATGATCCAGCGGCGGCCGGAGGAGCCGGTCTGACCCTCCTCCTCGCCGAGAATGGCGTCGCCGGGGCAGGCCGCGGTCAGCACGTCCCGGATGGCCGACTCGACCGCGCGGTCGGCCGCGGTTACCACCGAACCGTCCGCCTTGACCTCACGCGACAGTTCGGCCAGCGCCTCGAAGTGCGGCAGCGCCACCGCCGCCCCGGTCAAAGCGGCCCGCTGCGCGAGCTGAAGATCCGTCTCCACGATCCCCATCCTGCCTCCGATCGTCCGCCGCCCAAGGCGACGCGCGGGCCGTGTCACCCACCTCACTGACAGCCCACCGCACCCGGTTGAACACCGGACCAAGCCCACCCCAACCCTCCGGTACGCCCGAACCGATCCCCATCGCAGCGATGCGGCCGCGACGCCACACGAACGCCGACGCCGACGGCCGGCCGCCGCTCGGTGTTGACCGGTTCATGTCGCCGGCTGCGTGACGTTGTTCGTTTGTTCTCCGCAGCGCATCGCTGGCGCGCTTGTGTGCTTCTGCGGGGCGGCGCCGGCGCGCTTCTGTGCTTCGCGCGGGGCGGCGCCAGCGCGACTTGTGTCGCCGGCTGCGCGACGTTGTTCGTTTGTTCTCCGCAGCGCATCGCCGGCGCCCTTCTGTGCTTCGCGCGGGGCGGCGCCGGCGCGACCGGGAATGGCCGGTGCGGTCAAGTGTCAAGCGCCGAGGTCGCGGGCCATCCAGCCAGGGTGCCGATGCGGATTCGTATGTATTCGCCGGTGGGGCCAGGTGTCAGGCGCCGAGGTCGCGGGCCATCCAGCCGGGGGTGTCGAAGCGGATGGGCTGGTCGCCGACCAGCGAGGCCAGCTGGTCTTCGAGGGTTTCCAGCTGCTCGGAGCCGATCTGCTCGGCCCACTGGCGGCGGCGGGCGTTCAGGACGGCTTCGCCTTTGCGCAGCACCTCGAAGCCGAGCTCGGTCACGCGCAGGCGTTTGCGGCGGGCGTCGCGGGTGTCCGGTTCGCTCGTTACATAGCCACGTTCTTGCAGAATGGTGATCGTTCGTGCAGCCGACTGTTTGGTGATCGACAAGCTGCGGCCGAGTTCGGACGCGCTCTCGGCGCCGTTGGCGATGGCGCGCATGGCGAAATCATGCACCGGGCGCGCATCCTCGTGCCCCATCTCGGCCAGTTCGGTGATCGCCTCGTCCACCATCGCGCGGAAGCCGGCCAGCAGCAGCAGCGCGAGATCAGGCCCGGAACGGTTCATGCGGCGAGCCTAGACAAACGACAGTCTGACTGTCTATCTTTCGACAGCATGACTGTCGAATCAAAGGTCGAGCACCACTACGCCGAGGTCAACGGCACGACGCTGCACTACGTCTCGGCCGGCGCAGAGGGCGAGCCGGTCCTGCTCGTGCACGGCTTCCCCGAAAGCTGGTACGCCTTCCACAAGCTCATCCCGCTGCTGGCCGCCCACCACCGCGTTTTCGCCGTCGACCTGCGCGGTTTCGGCGACTCCGTACTCGCGGGCGACGATCACGACAGCGCCACCGCCGCTGAAGACCTGCATGAGCTGATCGCGCATCTCGGCGTCGGACCTGTGCACCTGACCGGCCAGGACATCGCCGGCGCCACGGTCTTCCGGCTGGCTACCACCCACCCCGAGGACGTTCGCAGCCTGACTGCGATCGAGATGGGCCTGCCCGGCTACGGCCTCGAGGCGCTGGCCGACGTCACCCACGGCGGCGCCTGGCACATCGGCGTCCTGGCCGCGCCCGGCATTCCCGACTTGCTGCTCACCGGACGCGAACGCGCATTCCTGAGCGAATACGCATTCCCGTCGATGACCGCCGTCGCCGGAGCGATCACCGACGCCGACATCGACGAGTTCGCGCGCAGCTACGCACGCCCCGGCGGCTGGCGGGGCGCGGCCGGCCTGTACCGCTCGATGTTGAGCGAGGGTGACAACATCGTGCAACTTCCGCCATTGCAAACGCGCGTTCTGGCCGTCGGCGCCGGTGGCGGCCCCTTCACCGCCAACACGATGTCGCAAGCCACCGCCGGCACCGTCCACTCGGTCCAGCTGAACGGTGTCGGTCACTACGCAGCCATGGAGGCCCCGGACGAGCTGGCCAAGGCCCTGCTCGACTTCTTCGCGGCCTGAGCGCTCGCCGGAGTCGGGCGCGGCGGGCCGTACTGGCCGGGGTCGCGCGCGGCGGGCTGTTCTCGGGGTCGGGCGGCGGGCCGTCCTGGCCGAAGACCCAGGCATCGCCGGAGGAGCGGATCAGCGGCATCCTCCGGCGGATCGCTGCGCGGGGTTACCTCGCTATCACCACTGGGCAGGAGGAGCGGCGGAGGAGGCGGCTGCCGATCGAGCCGAGCATCAGGCCCTCGTAGCCGTGGGTGCGGGGGCCTACGACGACCATGCGGGCGGCGCGGGAGCGCTGCACCAGCACCTTGTCGGCTCGGCCGTCGACGAACTCGCGGTGGGCGTGGACGTCCGGGTACTTCTCGCGCCACGGGTCCAGTTCCGCGTCGAGGCCGGCGTCCAGCGGGTCGTCGGGGCCGGTCCGCTCGCCGACCGTGACGGCTTGGACGTCGGTGTGGTGCAGGGAAGCTTCTTCGAAGGCGCGGCCCACGACGGCCGACGAGCCGTTGCCGTCTACGCCGGCGACGACCGGGCCGGCCTCCGGGTCGTAGTGGCCACGCACCACGACCACGCAGCACTTGGCCTGGGTGGCGACCTGGCTGCTCACCGAGCCGAACGGCAGCACCGGCAGGCCGCCCTCGTGCCGGCTGCCGACGACCACCATCGCCGCTTCTTCGGCCGCGTGGACCAGCATCGGCACGGCGTAGCCGGGAAGGGCCAGGCAGCGCACCTCGATGTCCGGGGCGGCCGCGTGGGCCTGGGCGACCGCGCGGCGCAGGTTCTCGGCCGCGTGTTCCTCGGCCGTGCGTTTGGCCGACGGGCCGGGAATGGATCGTTCGCGGTAGTAGGCCGCCATCACTCGAAGCTCGGCCCCGCGGCGTGAGGCCTCGGCGGCGGCCCAGCCGACCGCCGCGGTGGCGTGGTCCGAGCCGTCCACACCTACCACGATCCGCGATTTGATCATGTCCGCCTCCTCGTAACAGGCGGTCGCCGGGAACCGGCGGCTCAATTCCAGATTCGACCTGTCGAGGCACCGTTGACAAGCCCATTCGACGGCCAATGACATTTCAGACAAGACCCCGGCGCGGAGCGGTCCACATGGTCGGTGGATGTCGGAACGGTCGGTTCGGGTGAGGGCGGTGGCCGGGCTGCGGATGCGGACGGCGGTCGATGTCGGCAGACTGGCGCGAATGGACGGATCGATCTCCGCCGCCGGGCCCGGGACGGACCTGGCCGGGCGGGTGCTGGGTGGGCGGTACGAGCTGCTGGTTCCCATCGGCACGGGTGGCATGGCGGTTGTCTGGCGGGGGCGCGACCATGTGCTGGCCCGGGAGGTCGCGGTCAAGATCGTGGCTACGGCGGCCGCGGACCATCGCATCCGGCAGGAGGCGCAAGCGGCGGCGGCGCTGTCGCATCCGAACATCGCGCAGGTGCACGACTATGGTGAGTTCCGCACGAACGGGGGGCTTTTCCCGTACGTGGTGATGGAACTGGTCGAAGGCGGCACGCTCGCCCAGCGGCTGGCGTCCGGGCCGGTCAGCCCGCCCCTGGCGATGCGGGTGTGCGCCGAGGTCGCGGCCGCGCTGGCCGCCGCCCACTCGGCCGGGCTGGTGCACCGGGACATCAAGCCGGCCAACGTCATGCTCGGACCGACCGGGGCCAAGGTCGTCGACTTCGGGATCGCCGCCGTCACCGCGCCGAGTGGCACTGGTGATCTCGATCCCGAACTTCTGGGCACGCCCGCCTACCTGGCGCCGGAGCGGCTGATCGACGACGCCGTGGAACCGGCCTCCGACGTGTACGCGCTCGGTGTGGTCCTCTACCGGCTGCTCAGCGGGCACTCGCCGTGGACCACCGAGGACACCACGCAGATGTTGAAGAACCACATCTACGTCGAGCCGGCGCCGCTGCCGGCCGTGCCGGGCGTCCCGGGTCACGTCCGCGATCTGTGTGAACGGTGCCTGCGCAAGGACCCGTCCGGCCGCCCGAGCGCCCGCGAGGCGGCCACCCTGCTGTCGGCCGGCGCCGAGCCGACAGTCCCAGCTCCGGCGAGGAATGCCGGGCAGGCGGCTCACACCCCAGCGGACGCTCCGGCGCGGATCGTCCGCGCACGGGGACGCACGCCGGCCGGTAACGCTGCGCCGGCTAGACGGCCCGCGCTGGTCGCCGCGACCGTTGCCGCCATGGTCGCGGTGGGCGCCGCCGGATGGATGCTCGCTCCCGGCGATAAGCGGACGGCCGGCTCCCCGTCGGCCACGCCCTCTCCGGCGCCTCCGCCCAGCGGCAGGGCTTCGGTCACCGCCTCGGTGCGTCCGGCCGATGCCGCACCGAGCGCCCGGCGATCGGCCGGCCCCATCGCGGCCGCGACACCGGCGAACCGCCCGGCCACGACGTCGGCGGCGCCGGCGGACACCGCGACACCGACCGGCACGACCACGACCCCGGTCACCGCCACCGTGACGCCGCCGGGAGCACCCACTGCCGCTCCGACCGTGACCACGGTGGCCCCACCGCCCGCCACGAGATCGTTCTCATCGACCGCCGGAACGCTGACGGCCACCTGCCCGTCGCCGAGCACCGCCGAGATTCTTTCCTATTCGCCCAGCAAGACGTTCAAGGTGCAGTCGGCCGACCCGGGCCCGGGCCCGGCCGCCACCGTCACCTTCAAGCACGGCAAAGCGACCACCACGATGACAGTGACCTGCGACGCGGGCCGGCCCGCCGCCTCGACCACCTAGCCGGCGGCCGCTAGGAAGCGGGGGAGTTGAGAGTGAGGGTGGTCCAGGCGCCTACGTGCACCCGGTCACCGCTGGTCAGGGAGCGCGACTCCCCGGCCGTCAGTGGCTGCTGGTCGTCGTTGATGTAGGTGCCGTTGGTGGAGCCCAGGTCGGACACCAGCCACACCCCGTCGACGCTCAGGGTGAGCAGCGCGTGGGAGTGGGACACGCCGGGGTCGTCCTCGGACAGGTCGATCTCGGGGTGGGTGCCCTTCGAATTGCTCTTGCGCCCGATCCGCACCTGCGGCGGCGGCAGCGAGACCGTACGCGCGGCCTGCGCCGCCGGGAACTCGATGCCGTCGATGGCGTTCTCGGCGAAGTACACCGGGTCGGGCGCGATCGTCACGGTCCACCCGGCCGTGGGTCCGGCCGGGGCCGCCGAAACCGGGCTGACCAGAGCGGGGACCCGGCCGGTGTCGTGATCGAAGCCGCAGTCCTCGCAGAACCGGGCGGTGCCGGCTCGAGGCGTACCGCAATTGGGGCACGGCGGGGCGGAAGCGGGTGCCGCCGCCGAGGCGGGCGCCGCCACGACCGCCGGAGAAGCGGCCGTAGACCCGGAGATCTTGGCCCCGCACGTGTCGCAGAAGTCGCTCTCTTCCGAGGCGTGACCCTTGGGGCAGGCGTACGTCGTCACTGGCCGCGCCCCACCCGGACGGTCTTGGTCGAGCGGGTGTCCAGTGCCATCTCGTCGGCCGCGGCCACCTTGCGCCGCAGCCGCACCGTGCCCGTCGCCGCGTCCTCGATCTCGACCACCGTGGCTAGCAGTTCGGACGTGGCCTTGTTGCCGCTCTCGTGGGCCAGCTGGGCCGCCCGGCCGAACTTTATCGTGGCGGTGTGGTCGTCGCCCGCCTTGCGCGCCTCGATGCCGGCCTGGATGGTCTCGGCCAGCTCGGCCTGGCCGGTGTAGTGGGCCACCTGCCGGTTGATCCGGGTCGACAGGGCCGCGTCGTCGGTCCACACCGCGCGGACCAGCGCCTGCGTCAGCACGTTGTCGCCCTCGACCAGCGAGATCCGCGCGGCCAGCATCTCGTCGCCGGCCGCGCCCGGCGGCACGTCGACGCACACGTGGTAGTCGCGGCTCTCGGCGCCCCACGACCCGAGCGGGTACCGTCCGGCCCGGGCCCCGTCGGCCACCCGCTTGCCGGTCAGGTCGGCCACCTGGGGCTCCACCTGCTTGACGAAGCGGACAGTGGCGTTGACCGGCGTCCAGACCTTCAGCTGGACGTCGGCCGAGGTCTTGCCCATCGCGGCGGTCATCATCTGTTCGAAGGCGGCCGTCAGGTCGGACGGGCGGGCCACGATGTCGACGGTGCCCAGCATGGCGTCGGCGATCTTGCGGAGCTCGGACACCTTCCAGTTGGTGCCCACGCCCCGGCAGTCGACCGCGAACTTGCCGGCGATCGTCTCGAGCACGCTCTCGAGGTAGCCCGCGCGCTCGCCGTTGTCGCCGTCGGTGAGCATGATGGCGTGCGCGATGTCGCCCGGCCGCTGGGCCATCAGCTGGGCCGCGAGCAGCAGCCAGGCGCCCATGGCGGTGCCGCCGCTGGCGTGCAGCCGGTCGATGGCCCAGGTCGCCTCGGCCCGGGTCTGGGCCGACGACACGGCGAGCTGGCCGGGTGCCGGGAACAGTTGCTGGGCCGTGCCCACGCCGGCGATGAGCGCGAAGTGCACGCCGTCGTCGAGGCAGGCCACGGCCGCCTTGGCCGCCTGCCGGGCTGCCGCGATGCGCCCCTCGGCCTGCATCGAGCCGGAGGCGTCGACGATGATGATCTCGGTGGCGCCGGCGGTGCGCTGCCCGCTCGCGCTGCCCGTCGAGGTGACGGTGACGATCGCGTTGACCTCGGTCGCCCCGAGGGCGAGGAACTCGTTCTGGAAGGCCTCGGCGGTGTACGTCATCCCTTATTCCTTAGAACTAGGCGACACGGGGATCAGAGCCACGGTGATGTTGTCGGCGCCGCCGGCGGTGTTGGCGTAGTCGGCCAGCCACCGGGCGGCAGAGATCAGCGTGCCTTGCTCGCGCAACCCCTCGCGCACGGCGGCGGCGAAGGCGGCCGGGTCGGTGAGGTAGTTCCACAGCCCGTCGCTGCACAGCACCAGGTGTCCCGGGTCGCCGACCACGAATTCGCCCGTACGCGGGGTGACCTTGCCGGCGTCGGCGCCCAGCCAGGCGGTGATGGCGTGCGCCTTCGGGTCGCGCATCGCCTGTTCCGGGTCCGCACCCAGCGCGATCACGTGGGTGGCCCACGAGTCGTCCTCGGTCAGCTGCTCGGCCGGGCCGACGTCGGGCACCCAGTAGGCGCGGCTGTCGCCGATCCAGCCCACGGTGACCGCGTCGCCGCGCACGGCGGCCGCCACGATCGTGCAGGCCGGGTTGGAGGCCTGCCGGCGCGGGTCGCCCGAGGCGGCCAGTTCGGCCACCGCGACCTGGGCCGCCTGGATGGCCGCGACCACGTCACCCGACGCGATCGAGGCCCCGGCCGCCTGCACCGCGGTCAGCGAGGCCACGTCGGGGTCGAACGACGACGAGACGCCGTCGCTGACCACCACGTCGACCTCGGCGTCCCGCGTGACCAGCCACATCGCGTCCTCGTTGCGATGATGCCGCAGCCCGCGGTCGGTCACGGAGGCGGCGACCTCGCCGCAGTCGGTCTCGAGATGATCGCGTTCGCGCCCGGCCAGCATCCCGCAATGCTCGCAGTACCCGTCCTCGCCCACGCCGCCGGGTGTCCCGCAGTGCGGGCACTCGGGCTCGGCGGCCAGCGACCGGCCGCAGACCTCGCAGAAGGCTGCTCCGGCGGTGCGCTCATCGGCGCACGAGGCGCAGTCGGTCATCGTCATCGGGCCTCGCTCTTGAAACCGTTCATGTACGCGTCCGGGGGCGGGACGCGTTGGCCAGGTCGACCAGGCGGATCTTCTCGGCGCCGTGAGCCGCGCGGGCCATCTCGCGGTACGCCTCCTCGAGCGCGAACCGGATGTCGCGCTCACGGATGTTGCCGTTGCGGGCGGGCCCGAGCACCGCCGCGGGCAGCGTAGCCTTGCCGGCCACGTTTCGCAGCGCCTGTTCGAGCAGCTCGGCCCGCAGAGCGGCCAGTTGTGCGGCCTCCACCTCGAGCCGTTCGATGAGGGCGGCCGCCGTGGCCAGCGCGTCGACGTCGGGCACGGCCGACGCGTGCGCCCGCACGAGCGCCCGGACCGCGCCGACCTGCGAACTCCGGTAGGCGGACGACGTACCGGGAACGCGGTTGTAGGCCTCGACGGCCCCGCTGCGGTCACCGGCGCCGAGGCGGCAACGCGCCAGGCCCGCCGCCGCGGCCGTGTAGGACGGATCGGTGCGGCTCACCACGTCGTAGTAGCCGGCCGCCGCCGCGTCCCCGGCCAGCTCGAGCGTCAGTCCCAGCGCGAGCTGCGGCGCGAGCTCGCCGGGCAGCGCGGAGTAGACGGCGTCGAAGCGCTGCCGGGCCTCGGTGTACTGGCCCTCGGCCACCGCGAGCAGCCCGTCGTACCAGGCCACCCGCCAGTCGTCGCCGTACTTGGCGGCCAGCCGGTCGCACTCCTGCCGGGCCCCGGCGAACGAGCCGTCGCGCACGCCGAGGTCGATCAGCGCCCGCAGCCCGCGCAGCGCCACCTCGAGCGTCTCGGCCGGCGCCGAGCGCAGCAGCGTCAGCACCTCGGCCGGGTCGGTGACCGTCACCGAGGCCAGGAAGGCCGCCGCCGGGTCGGTCAGGTCGATCAGGGGAGTGGGCAGGTCTTGCCAGCGCGGCGTCTCGGAGCGCAGGTCGGTTCGCAGTTCGCCGGTGAACAGCCGGGAGGGCGCCGGCTGGGGCGTGCCTTCGGCCGCCAGCACCTGCCGCAGCACGCCCAGCATCTGCTCGGCCATCTCGGCGCTGTCCACGAACCGCTCGCCCGGGTTGCTCGCCGTGGCCCGGCGCAGCAGCCGGTAGAACGACTCGAACCGCTGGTAGACCGGGAACTCGCCGCGGTCGGGGAGGCTGTCGGAGAACGTGGTCTGGTAGCCCCGGAAGTCGGTCGTGAGCACGGCCAGCGTACGGCCGATGGTGTAAAGATCCGACGCGATGGACGGGCCCAGCGTGGCCATCTCGGGCGCCTGGTAACCGACCGTGCCGTAGAGAGCCGCATCCTGGTCGTCGATGTGCACGACGCCGCCCAGGTCGATCAGTTTGAGCTGATCGGCGACCTGGATCACGTTGTCCGGCTTGAAGTCGCAGTAGATCAGGCCGCGGTCGTGCAGATAGCCGAACGCGGGCATGATCTCGAGGACGTACGCCAGGGCCTGGTCGACCGGAAGCGGGTCGGACGTGTTGCCGGCCGCCGTCCGCCGGTCCTTGAGGATGTCTTTGAGCGACTTGCCGCCGACGTACTCCATGACGATGTAGCCGGCGCCGTCGTGCTCGACGAAGTTGTAGATCTTGACGATGTTGGGGTGCTCGACCTCGGCCAGGAACCGCCGCTCGGCCACGGCCGCCGCCAGCGCGTCCTCGTCGCCCGAGTTGAGCAGGCCCTTGAGCACCACCCAGCGGTCCGAGACGTTCTTGTCGACGGCCAGGTAGATCCAGCCCAGACCGCCGTGCGCGAGCGCCCCGATCACCTCGTACTGCCCGCCGATCAGGTCGCCCTTGACCAGCTTGGGAGTGAAGTTGAAGGGCTCGCCGCACGAGGGGCAGAAGCCCGACGTACGCCCGGGCCGGTCGCCGCGCGTACGGCCGACCTGGTTGCCGCACTTGGCGCAGTACCGCTTGGATTCCGGCACCTCGGCCGTGGCCATGACGGCGGTGGCCGGGTCGGCCTGGGTGATGGGCGCGATGTCGACCAGGCCGCCGCCGAACCGGCGCCGCGATCCGGTGCGCGAGCTGCCGGTGCGGGCCGATCCCGACGTACGCGTGGAGAGCGCCGACGTACGCACGGAGGGGCTGGTCGCCTCGCGCGGGGCCGGTGCGGGGGTTGAACCTGTTCGGGGCGCGAGGCCGCAGGTGTCGCAGTATCCGTCCTCGATGGTTCCGGGGCAGTCACGTTCGCACTTCATCGGTTCCTCGCGATCGTGGCGGTGAGGGCTTCCTGGTACGCGTTGACGGCGCGGCGGGCCGTGGTCAGGTCGCACGGGGCGACGTAAAGGGCTTCGCGCGCCGTGGTGGCCAGCGGGCTCAGGTCGGTGTGCTCGGCCAGCCCGTGCCGCAGGGCCTTGGCCTGGTAGGCGTCGAGGCGGCCGCGCAGCTCGTTGCGGGTGGCCAGCAGGCCGTTGTTGCGGGCGGCGCCGTCGCGCAGGGCGGCCAGCTGGTCGCGGGCGCGGCGGTTCCACTCGGCCAGGCGGGAGCTGATCAGCGGCCAGTGCCCGGCCGCGGCCAGCGCCTCGACGGCCACCAGGTCGGGCCGCAGACTGGCCGAGGGCACGGGGGCGATCTCGTGCGGCGGGAACCGGTCGGCGGCCTTCTCGGCGGCGGCGTGCGCCTCCTGGGTGGCCGCGTCGATCTCGGCCGCCGTCTTGTGGGCGTCGGCCAGCCGCTGGACCAGCATCTCGCGCAGTTCGCCGGCCGACGTGCGCTCGGCGTCGGCGCGCTGGATCAACGTGCGTACGGCGGCCAGGTCCCGCTCCTCGACGCCGAGCGGATCGGTGGCCAGCGTGGCTGTGAACTGGCCGAGCCGCCGGTCCGCCTCGTCGACCGCGGCGGTGCTCCCGCCCGACTCGCGGGTCAACCGCCGTACGGTCTCGAGCGAGCTCGCCGCCTCGGCCGCCGCCGGCAGAAGTTTGTCCCAGGCCTCGCCGGCCCGCGTCGCGACACCGACCGCCGTGGCGAAGGCGGCCTCCATCGCCGACAGGAGCTGGGCGGGCGTGCACGTGGTGTGCACCTGGCCGGGACCGAGCAGGCCGCGCTGGGCCAGCGGCACGACCTTGGTCGACAGCGTGATCGACTCGCCCAGCACCTCGTGGGCGAACTTCGTGCGCTCGGTGTCGCTGGGCCGGCGCTTGTCGCGGAACTTGGACGCGCGGGCGACCACCTCGGTGAGCAGGCGGTAGCCCTCCCACAGCTCGGTCAGGGCCTCGGTCGCGTCGGCCCACGCGGTCGCCGTCCGCCCGGTCAGGGACGACCGGTCGAGCTCCTTGCGGGCCGGGTTGTCGTCCAGGTCGACCAGGTTCGACGAGATGGCCGACATCGCGGTCTCGAGGCGTAGCAGTTCCGTCTCGGCCTGACTCGTCATCGGTACTGAGCCTTGGGCGGTGGGGGCGCCGCGCCGAAGTCGCCCAGCCATTTGTCGTACGTCTTCTTCCACGTGCCGTCGGCGCGGTTGCGCTCGAGCACGGCGTTGACGAACCGGGCGAACTCGGGGTGGGTCTTGTTCATCGCGATCGCGTACGGCTCCTCGGTGAAACGCTTTCCGATGACCTTCGCGTACGGGTCCTGGGCCGCCATTCCGGCCAGGATCGTGTCGTCGGTCGAGATGCCGTCGACCTCGTTGCGCTGGAAGGCCACCAGGCAGTCGCCGAACGCGGGCCGGGCCACGGCGATCGGCTTGGTCTTCACCTTGCCGATGTTCTCGAACGACGTCGAGCCGGCCGCCGAGCACACCTTTTTGCCGCCGAGGTCGTCAATACTCTCGGCCGTCGAGTTCTTGGAGACGAGCACCTTCTGCCCGGCTTCGTAGTAAATGCTGGAGAAATTGACATCCGCCCAGCGTTCGCAGTTCGCCGTCATGGTGTCCGCGACAATATCCACACTGCCGTCGGCAGCGGAACTGACGCGCTTGTCGTAGCCGATGACTTTGATCTGAATTTTGTCCGGGTCGCCGAAGATGGCCTCGGCGATCTGGCGGCCCATGTCGACGTCGAAGCCCTCGATCTTGCCCGAGAAGGGGTTGCGCGAGCTGAACAGCAACGTGTCCTGGCTCGTGCCCAGGATCAGCCGGCCGCGTTCCTGGATCGTGGCCATGTAGCTGCCGGCGGGCATGTTGCCGGGCTTGGGCAGCGAACCGGCCGGGCGCAGGCTGGCCCGCGGGTTGCAGGCCGGTGCCGCTTTGCCGCCGCCGGGGGCCGGGGTGGTCGCCTCGGCCTGGGGCCGGTCGGGCGTGAAGGGCAGGGGAGTGACGTCGCCGGAGCAACCGGCGAGGGCGGCGACCGCGGCCAGGGCGAGGGCGGCTCGGATGCGCATCAGCGGTACTCCTCCAGTCGCGTGCGGAGCCCGATGAAGGCGAGGACGCAGGCCGCCAGGGCCAGCAGCGGCCCGCCGACGGTGAGCAGGCCCAGTCCGTCGCCGGCGGCGCTGATCTCCCGGGTGAAGAACTCCTTGCGGTTCTCCAGCGCCCGGTCGAGCTCGAGCCGCACCCCCTCGAACGTGTCGGTGGTCTCTTTGCCGATGGCCAGCTTGACCGCGTCGTCGTAGTTGCCGCTGTCGTCGAGCGCGCGCACGTCGCTGTGGGCGGTGACGTACTTGTCGAAGCCCTCGGCGGCCCTGTCCATGGTCCGGCCCAGGGACGGATCGAGCAGGCCGTAGGAGTTGACCATCGGCCCACCGGACTGGCGCAGCCGTTCGGCGACGGCTTCGAAGTCCTTCTCGTACGGTCCGGAGCCGGCCCGGGCAGCCAGGGTCAGCGCCTCGTCGCCCCGGGCCTGCAGGGCCAGCAGCCGGCTCTCGGCGATCGACGCCACCGGCCCCGAGCCCTGGTTGGCCGCCCGGTCGAGCCGGGTCTGCTGAGCGATGAGAATGCTCAGAACGCCGATCGTGAGAACCACCGTCACGGCGGTGGCCCCAACCAACGGCACGTTGAACGTGCGGCGCGTGTTGCGGCTCAGATAGCGCTGGGTGAGGGCCAGCGCGACGATCAGGGCCACCAGCGACAGCACCAGCAGCGTCATCCAGCCCCAGGCCCCGGCACGGCCGTAACCGTCCTGGACCTCTTGCTGCGCGCCCTGGAACAACTCGCGGGCCTGCGGCTGCAGTGTGTCGCGGTTGAGCCGTGAGGCTTCGGACAGGTAGGACGAGCCGATGGGCAGGCCCTGGCGGTTGTTGGCGCGGGCGGTGGCGACCAGAGCGGCATAGTCTGCGACGCCGGCCGACAGCGTGCGGACGGCGGTGGCGGCGCGGCCGTCCTCCGGGGTGCGGCGGGCGGCCGAGGTGAGCGCGGTGGTGGCGCGGGCCAGGTCGTCGTCGTAGCGGCGGGTCAGCGCGGACGGCTCGAGCCCGCCGGCCAGGAACGCCTGGGCGGCCGTGGTGTCGGCGTCGGCCAGCGCGGCGTAGATGGTCTCGGCCTCGACGAGCAGCGGCTGGGCGCGGTCGGCCAGATCATTCGTGCCGGCCCGGGCCGAGGAACCCGCCACGCCGGCCAGCAGACCGCTGAGAAGGCCCAGCGCGACCAGCAGAGCTACGAGCAGTTGCAGGCGCCCGGGGGAGTGGTGTCTGAGTCCGCCGACGCGCCGAAGCACGCCGGGCCGGGCCGCCAGCGCTGTGCTCAAGCTTCCTCCCCGCTGTTGTGGGCCCTTCACTGTGCGCCATGAACGCAAGCGCCCGGCGCGCGTAAAAGCGGCCGGGCGCTCCATTAAAGATGATCAGTTCAATTCGCGCTTCAGCAGCTTGCCCGTGGCGGTCATCGGCAGCGACTCGACGATGCTCACGACGCGCGGGTACTTGTACGCCGCCATCTGCTCCTTGCCCCACTCGACCAGCTCGTCCTCGGTCACGGTGGCGCCCGGCTTGAGAATCACGAACGCCTTGACCTCCTCGCCGTGGCTCTCGTGGGGCACGCCGATCACGGCGGCCAGCGAGACCGCCTCGTGGGTGATCAGCACCTCTTCGATCTCGCGCGGGTACACGTTGAAGCCGCCACGGATGATCATGTCTTTGGCCCGGTCGACGATGTAGTAGTAGCCGTCCTTGTCGCGCCGGCCCAGGTCGCCGCTGCGGAACCAGCCGTCCCGCATGACCTCGGCCGTGGCCTCGGGCCGGTTGTAGTAGCCGCGCATGATGTTGTGCCCGCGGATGGCGATCTCACCGATCTCGTCCGCGCTCTCGACCGTGTTCCATTCCGGGTCGATGAGCTTCACTTCGACACCCCAGATGGGTACGCCGATCGAGCCCGGCCGCGGGTCGGCCCCCGGCTTGCTGAAGGTGGCCACGGGCGACGTCTCCGACAACCCGTACCCCTCAAGAATGGTTACCCCGAAGCGTTCCTTGACCTCCCGGATGATCTCGACGGGCAGGCTGGAACCACCGGAGACGGCCACCCGCATGTTGGCCGCGATGCGCTCCACGTCGACGCCTTCGCCGAGCGCGTTGAGCAGCCCCCACCACATGGTCGGCACGCCCGCGAAGAAGGTGACGTTCTCGCTCTGCAGCAGCTGAACCGCGGCCTTGGCGTCGAACCGGGGCAGCAGGACCAGCGTGGCGGCCGTGGCGAAGCCGGCGTTCATGTTCACTGTCGAGCCGAACGAGTGGAACAGCGGGAGCACCAGCAGATGTGTGTCGGTGCCCGGCGTACCGCCGAAAAGACGGTTGCAAGTGAGCGCGTTGAGCAGCAGGTTCGAGTGCGACAGCTCGGCGCCCTTGGCCTGACCGGTCGTGCCGCTGGTGTAAAGGATGACCGCCGGATCGGTCTCGGGCAGCAGCACGGCCTCGAAGACCGGCGACTTGCCGGCCAGACCGGAGCCGAGCGTCTCGGCGCCCTCGATCGGCGACGCGGCCGTCGGGTCGGCGGTGATCAGGAAGAACGTGTCGCAGCCGTCGGTCTGCTGGAAGCCGGTGAACCCCTCGGCGCCCATCGGCAGCTCGGGGGTGCCCTGGAAGCAGAGGTACGCCTTGGCCTCGGAGTCCTTGAGGTGGTAGGCGATCTCACGCCCCTTGAGCAGCACGTTCAAGGGGACGACGACGGCGCCGGCCTTGAGGATGCCGTAATAGACGACCGGGAAGTACGGAAGATTCGGGCACGAGAGGGCGACCTTGTCGCCGGGCTGGATGCCCCGCTCGACCAGCAGGTTGGCCACCTGGTTGGCGGCCGCGTCGACCTGGGCGTAGGTCAGGCGCCGGTCACCGAGGACGACCGCCGCCCGCTCCGGATAGTTGCGGGCGCTGTCCTCGAGCAGGATCGAGAGGTTGAGCATGCGGTCGGTCCCCTTCACGGTGCTGATGTGACTGCCGTCTCATCCCACCATTGCTCGCCAACCTGAGAAACCCTCCGTTTCGGTGTTGTTTCCCCGCCGTCTCAGGTTCCCCCGAGCAGCGTGCGCCACGGTGATGGCCCGAGCCCGCGCGGCACCCACGCAGCCTGCCGCCTCGCCGGATCCACCTCGCCGAGTCGTGCCCGCAGCCGTTCCGGCACCCACTCGCCGGTCCCCGTCATCTGCGAGATTCCGAGCTTTTTCGCGTACGCGTCCCCGAACCAGCACCAGGCCGGGCGCTCAGGAGGAAGCCCGAGCCACTGACCGAGCGGCGCCAGAAACGGTTCCTCGGGCCGTTCCGCCGGCCCCCAGAGCGTCTTCCGATCGAGCGTCATCCCGCCGGCCACCGAGGCCGACGTAAATGGTGTCCTCCCCGGCCACCGCTAGGGCGAACTTCCGCACCCGCTCATCCGAGGGGTCGAGCTCGACCTGCAACGAATGAGCGACGACGGGCCCGAGCCGCGGCCCCCCATCAGTGCCGAGCGAGGCGTGATAGACCGGCGCCGTACCAGCCAGAAACAGCAACGTCTGTGCCCGGCCCAGGGCCGCCTCCACCTCGGCGCGCCCACCCTGCCCCTTTAAGGGTTCCGTGTCGCCGAACCGCTTCGGCACCGCCTCAGGCAGATGAGCGGCCGCCGCGTCGAACCACCGCCCCACGATGCCGGCCGCCGGCAGCCGCTCGTACCACCGGACCACCAGCACATCGATCTTGCGCTCCACCACCCGCCGAGCCTACGACCGCCACCCTCGCACCCAACACGCCGATCTCCGGTTTTAGCGCAGCGCCCCGGTCGCCGGGACCGCTCCGCTTCGCCGGAACAAGGCCGCGATGCACTCGTCAGGGTGATCGCCGTGCCGTGATCCTCCGGTGGCCGCGATGCATGCGCGTAGGCAAGCGGCGGGCGCCGGCCTGGCGTGCTTTGTCGGTGTGCAGCAGCGATCGGACGGCGGGTGTTGGTGCGGCCGGTCAGCGTGCCTGTCGGTGTGCTGCAAGCGACCAAGCGGCGGGTACTTGTACGGCCTGGCGGCGTTCGCGCGGGCGTGTTGGTGTGCCGCAGCTTTCCGGCGTGGGTATTCGTCCGGCCGGGCGAAGCAAGCCTGCCGCCAGGGTGGCCGGGATGTGTGAGCGTCGGCGAGTGTCGATGGCAGCCCATGCGTGATTGTTTGTGTGTCGCCGCGTTCGGGCGGCGGGTAGGCGCGTCGGTAGAAGTCGGGTGGCGGTAGAGCGGGCCTGTCGCGAGTGCTGCAGCGATCAGGCGGCGGGTATTCGTACGGCCGGACGGAGCAGGACTGCGATCAGCGTGGCCGCGACCAGCACCACGGCGCTTAGGACCAGAGGTGCGGCGGTGGCACCGGCCAGCGCGACGGCGACCGGCGAGGCGAGCGCCCCGGCGACGGCGGCAGCCGCGTCGCTGGTCTGGAACATGGCCGCGACCCGGCCGCGCGCGTCCTCCGGTGCAGCGCTCTGCAGATGATGGTTGGTAGCGACGGACGCGACGGCTCCAGGAACGCCCGCCACCGTGATCGCCACGACCGCAACAGCCGTGTTTGTCGTGGCGAACAGAACCAGGAAGCAGAAGCCCACGGCCGCGTAGGTAACCGTCAGAAGCGTCCGCGCCGTCCATCGAACGACCAGCGCCCGGCTCACGAACGACCCGAGCAGATACCCCGCGCCCAGCCCGGCCGCCAGATGACCGACAACCCGGCCGTCACCGTGCAACCGCTGCGCAACGAACGGAACAAGCAACGCGGTGAGCGCGGCGTTAGCCACCCAGAAGATGAACGACCCGACCAACATGCCACTCAGAAGCCGACTGCGCGCCACGGTCAGCCACCCATGGCGCACGCCGGCCCCGATCCGAGCGACGTCGGCCCGCGTCTGTCGTTCGCGCCCACCGACGACGCCCGGCGGCAGCTCGCGCTCACCAGAGCCGGCCTGTCGTAGCTTGCGCGCTTGCCGGCGGTTGTTGCGCGTTTGTCGGCAGGTGTTGCCCGCTTGCCGGCGGGTGTTGCGCGTTTGTCGGCGTTGTTGCGTGGCGTTGAGCGTTTGCTCGTCTTGGGCAAGAGCAGTCTGTGGCAGTTCGAGACGTTCCGTGACGCTCACGGCTGAGCGAGTTCGCTCAATGAAGTTGTTCGTTGGCGCGTTTCCCGTGGCTGGAGTGCGCGTTTGGCTGTGTCGGTCAACGGCCGATTGCGGGAGGCGGAGCAGCAGGAGTGCGGCAGCCAAGTAGCTCGCCGCGTCGATGACCACCACCGCTGCGAACCAGCCGCTGGCGGTCAGGGCGGTTCCGGCCAGTGGAGCGCCGATGCGCAGGACGCTGTGTGAGATGGCCAGCAGTGCATTCGCTGTTGCGCGGTCGTACTCGTCGTGGACGACGGCGGGAACGGTGGCTTGCAATGCTGGGCGCAGGAAACACGCGGCGACGCTCTCGATGACCAGGCCCGCGTAGATCAGCGACACCGGGCCGGCGGCGATCAGCGCCACGCCTAGCGCGGCCAGCACGTTCGCGCCGAGGAAGATAGATCGGCGCGGCCAGTGGTCGACAAGTACGCCAGCCCAAGGGCCGATCGTCAGAGCGGGCACGGCCTGCACGGCCAACGCCACTGCGGTCGACGTGCCGGAGCCGGTCACCGCGTAGATCTGCACCGGGACAGCCATGACGAGCAGCCAGGTGCCCAGCGCGTCGACCGTCGCGGCGGCCCACAGCTTGCGAAACGTGCAATGGTCGCGCAAAACCGTCCACATACGCGCAACCTATTCCTGCAAGATAAGCCATGGCAAGCTGTGTTCCATGGAGATAGCCGAGTTGGGTGCGACGCTGCGCAACCGACGTGTAGCGGCCGGCCGAACGATCGCGTCGGTATCGGCCGACGCGGGCCTGTCGGTGCCCTACATCGCCAACCTCGAGAACGGCCGGGGCAACCCGACGCTCGCCGCGGTCAGCAACCTGGCCGCGGCGCTGGGTGTCTCGCTCGAGGTCCGGCTCGACGGCGACGACGGCACCGCCTCCTCGACCGCGCTGCCCGACTCGCTGGTGCAGTTCTCACGCAGCGAACGTTTCCGATCCGAGGCCGCCCGCCTGCCCAGCGACGCGGCCCGGTCCCGCCTGCTCGAGGCCATGGCCGCCATGGGTGCCGTGGCAACGCGCCCGATGACCGACCTCGACTGGCATCGAATGCTGGACGTGCATGTCCTGACCACGCGGGATTTCTGACTACGGCCATGCCCGCGGCGTGCCTGGCCGTGGGTGGCCGATGGGCGGGCTCGGCCGGCGTCGCGTGCGGGATGCGGTTGTGCCGGGCGCGCGGCGTCCTGGGCTCAGGCATGGCTGCGATGTGCCGTGCGTGCCGTGGCTCGGCCTGGCTCGCCCCGGCTCCGCCTAGCTCGGCCCGGCCAGGCTCGGCCCGGCCAGGCTCGGCCCGGCCAGGCTCGGCCCGGCCAGGCTCGGCTCATCCCGGCCCGGCCCGGCCCGGCCCGGCCCGGCCCGGCCCGGCCCGGCCCGGCCCGGCCCGGCTCGGCCTGGCTCGGCTTGCTCGGGCCGCCCTGGCTCGGCCTGGCTCGGCTCGGCTCGGACCGGCCTGGCTCGGCTCGGCCTGGCTCGGCTCGGCCTGGCTCGGCTCGGCCTGGCTCGGCTCGGCCTGGCTCGGCTCGGCCTGGCTCAGCCCGGCCCGCCTCGGCTCGGCCGCCTCGGCTCGGCCCGGCCCGGCCCGGCCCGGCTCGGCCCGGCTCGGCTCGGCCCGGCTCGGCTCGGCCTGGCCTGGCTCGGCTCGGCTCGCCTTGGCTCGGCTTGGCCCGGCTCGGCCGGCGTCGAGTGCTGAATGTGGTTGTGCCGGGGTGCGCGAAGTCCTGGGCTTGAGCATGGCTCCGATGTGCCGTCCGTACCGTGTCCTGACCTGACCTGACCCGGCCCGGCTCGGCCCGGCCCGGCTCGGCCCGAGGTGAGGTCGCACGGAATTGCGGGCTCGACGTGATCGTCCCCGTCTCTCCTGCGGTTCGAACAGGGCACAATTACCCCCAAAGGGGGTGCCGTGGTGCGTCGGCAGAGGGACAACCGGGCGGAAGATCTGCTCTATACGCTGGGTGTGCGGTATGAGCGGTGGCGGCGGGAGCACTCGGGGGAGGCTCGGCGGGAACCTCGTACGCGGGCGATCCTCTTCGGTGCGGGGAGCGCGGCCCGGACGCTGCTGCACAGCATGATCTTTGATCCGCGCAGCCGGTTCGAGCCGGTTGGGGTGCTCGACGACGATCCCGGGACGCAGGGGGAGCGGCTGGCTGGAATCGCCGTCGTCGGGACCCGGGCCGACCTGGCGGCAGCCGTCGAACGGACACGGGCGGCGGCCGTCATTTTCACGATCGGCAACGCCGAGGGTTCGCTCGTTCGGGAGATCCGTGCGCTTGCCATTGCTGCCGGTGTGCGGTTTCTGGTCGTGCCGGAGATGAGCGAAACGCTCGACCATGCGCTCGGCGCGCAGGACATTCGCGATGTGCGCATCACCGACCTGTTCGGGCGGCATCGGATCGCCACCGACAGCGCGGCCATTGCGGGCTGGCTGAGCGGCAAGCGGGTGCTGGTCACCGGGGCGGGCGGTGAGATCGGCTCGGAGTTGTGCCGTCAGATCCACCGGTTCGAGCCGGCCGAGCTGATCATGCTCGATCATGACGAGGCGGCGCTGCAAAGCGTGCAATTGAGCGTTGATGCACGCGCGGAGCTGCACGATCCGTCGGTTGTGCTCGCTGATGTGCGCGACGACGAGCGAATGCGCGAAGTGTTCCGTACGCGGGAACCGGAAGTTGTCTTTCACGCGGCGGCCCTGCAACACCAGCCGCTGCTCGAACGCCACCCGGGCGAAGCCGTGAAGACAAACGTGCTCGGCACCCTGGCCGTCCTCGAGGCGGCCGAGGACGTGGAGCTGTTCGTCAACGTGTCCACGGCCAAGGCGGCCGACCCGGTGAGCGTGCTCGGCTACACCAAGCGCATCGCCGAAATGCTCGTGGCGAACATCGAAAGTGAGCGAACAGGCACTTTTCTGAGCGTTCGGTTCGGCAATGTGCTCGGCGAGCGTCGTTCAGTGCTCACTACGTTCGGCGCGCAGATCGCCGACGGCGGTCCGATCACGGTCACGCACCCCGAGGTGACCCGCTACCTGATGACGACGCAGGAGGCGGTCACGCTTGTGCTGCAAGCCGCCGCGATCGGCGACGGCGGCGAGGCGCTGGTGCTGCAACTGGGCGAACCGGTGCGGATCGCCGAGGTCGCGCAAACCATGGTCGAGCTGGCCGGCGAGCCGATCGACATCGTCTACACGGGTCTGCGGCCGGGCGAGAAGCTGGGCGAAACGTTCCTCGGCCCGCACGAGGAGGGCAGCCGGCCGCACCACCCTCTGATCGCGCACGTCCCGGTGCCGCCCCTGAACCCGTCCGAAGTACGCGGACTAGGTGCACACCCGGACGTCCGCATGCTCGCCGACCTGTGCGGCCCGCCGTCCTTGGAAACGCGAGCCGCCTGAACCCGGCGGTAGGCGTTGGCCGATTGTCGTTCGCTAAAACTTGCTACCCGGCTGCGGTGGTGGTTGAGCGGAGCTGGGCGAGCACCAACGGGTCGATCTTGCCGGCGACGATGCGCATCTCGAGGTTTTCGATGCCGGCCCAGGAGGCCAGTGACTCGTCGAGGTCGGGGCCGACCTGGCCGGCCTGGGTGAGGCGTTCGGCCACCTCGTCGGCCAGGGCGCCGGTCAGGGGGAGCAACGTCTCGGGGTCCGGGGACTCGAAGTAAAGGCTGTGCATCTCCAGCAGGCGGCCCAGTTCGGCCACCGGGTCGGTGTGGTCGTCGATGCGCAGGTCGGCCCACACGTCGCTGGTGCCGCCGTAACCTCGGCCTTTCGACACGACCAGAAGAGCGGCGCTCTGGCGGCCGCGACGGTCGCCGCCGGCCCGGTCGCCTGCTCGCAGGGCCTCCAGCAGGCGGTAGGGCAGGGGGCGGTCGGCGTCGCCGGCCAGCCAGGCTTCTTCCATGTCGGCGACCACCGCCTCGCCGGCCAGCATGTTGCCCTGGATCGCATAGCCGTCGCCGGAGCGGCCGCCGGCCCAGTCGTGGCAGGCCTTGCCGGTGAACGTCGCGCCCAGGCCGTCCGGGCCGACCACGCCGACCTGCCGGTGGTCGACCGGGCCGGCGTCGCCGGCGATGAGCGCGCTGACCGTCTCGGTGGCGGCCACGCCGGTGCCGAGCAGGGCCAGCGCCTGCGGGCGGTAGGCCAGATTCGCGTACGACTGGGTGGCGACCGCGCCGACGTCGGCCAAGGCAGCCGGGACGGCCGCCCCGACCCCCAGGAACTTGCTGGCCACGGCCACCCCGAGGGCCTGGCCGTCGGCGGAACGGGCCACGATCGAGAACGTCATGCCGTGACCCTATCCGCGCCCCTTACTCAAGACGCGAGGACACCGTCGATCTGGCCGACGGCGAGGCGGATGCCTTCCTCCATGCCCATCTTCGCCATCTGCTGCAGCTGGTCGAGGCTGGTGAACCGGGACAGCATGGTCATGCGGGTCTTGTCGCCCACCGCCTCGAAGGTGACCACGCCGTGGGTCGATCCCATCGTCGTGTCGGGCTCGCCGTTCTGGTCGGCGAAGCCGTCGTCGAACTCCAGCCGCTGCGGCGCCTCGACCAGGGTGAACTCGAACCAGCCGTGCGACTTGGTGCCGTCCGGGCCGGTCATGTGGTACGCCGAGCGGCCGCCGGGGCGGAACTCGTGCCGGTCGAACGTGGCCGGCCACATCGGCGGGCCCCACCAGCGCTCGAGCTGGCGCGGGTCCTCCCACACCTGCCAGACCCGGGCGGGCGGGGCGTCGAACTCGGCGACGAGGGTGAACGTCAGCGCTTCCTCGTCGCGGCGTACGTCGATCACGGTCATTGCTCTCTCCTCAGAACGTCCTCGATGCCGCGGACCCGGTGCCGCCACAGCTGTTCCAGGTCGGTGAGCAGGGCGCCGGCCCGGCGAAGCGCGTCCACCTCGCCGTGCACGACCTGCTCCCGGCCGCGGCGTTCCTTGGTGACGAGCCCGGCCTGCTCCAGCACCGCCACGTGCTTCTGCACCGCGGCGAAGCTCATGGGGTACAGCCGGGCCAGCGCCGACACGGACAAGCCGTCGTGGATGACCCGGGCGAGAATGTCCCGCCGCGTGCCGTCCGCGAGCGCGTGGAACACGCGATCCGCGCCGTCACCTACAACCATGTGGTTGTACGTTACGCCGATCCTAGGAGAAGAGGAAGCGTGTCTGGGAGAAAGGCTCGCCCTTGCCGAACGCGAGGATCTTGGCCGGCGTCACCGCGAAGACCAGGGCGTCGTGCTCACCGTCCTGGGTGAAGAGGCCATTGCGTACGCGGAAGTTCCACGCGTGGCGGTCTTTCCACAGGCCGGCCAGTTCGAGCAGACGCGACTCGTCGGTCACCTGGGCCGCGGCGCCCTCCACCACGACATCCAGACCCTCGTGCTGCTCGGCCGTTCCGGTGGTCAGAGCGACGTACGGATTAATCTCGAGATTCTTGCCCTTTTGCTCGCGCGCGCCGGTGCAGAAATGCAAGGCGCCGTACGCCCAGACGGCCGGCAAAGGCGTGACGTGCGGGCGCCCATCGCTGCGCACCGTCGAAAGCCAGGAGATTTTCGCGTACGTCAGAGTTTTGTCCACGTCGGACCAGGGCCGAGCGGTGGCGCTGGGATCGCTGAATCGAGCGTCGAGCGTGCCGACAGGTTCAGTCATTCACGGATCGTAGGACGCCTCAGTAGCGATAGTGGCGTGCCGCGGCCGGTTCGGCGGTGGTCGTCGTGCCGGTCGACCAGCGGCCCCGCGCGGCGTTGGCCACCGAACGGGCGCCGGCGCGGCGGCGCGACGACGGCTTGGGCGCGATCTCGACACCCGGCTGCGGCTCCATGTGCTCGGCCGACGACACCACGACGACGGACGCCTTGCCCTCGTGCAGCATCCGCATGGCGGCCGCCCAGTCGCCCGGGATCAGGCCGACCACGTTGTAGCGGCGGGCGGAGCAGTAGTCGAGGCACCGGGCAGCGCTCGCGCTGTAGTTCTCCGGCCGCATGTAAATCACTGCGTCAACCACCGGGTTGGTCCCTTCGCCTCTTATGTAGCTCGATGTCCCCGAGCGAGATCCACCTAATCGCGCCCGTCACCTTCTGCATATCCGTCGTTATGGATAAGTGACCGGACTGATCCACCCGCATCGACCGCGATCGGTCCCATCCACCCACCCGTACGGCTAATTCCGGGGTTTGGTGTTGCTTTCAACTTTCCCGCCGTGAAGACTGCCCTATCCCGTCGATGCACACCCCGCTCCTGACCGGAAGCCGACAGTGACCAAATCGGACCGTCCCGGCGCGACCCGGCCCTGGCGCGTGTTCCTGTCGCACACCAGCGACCTGGGCCCCTTTGTGGAAGCCGCCGAGGCCGCCGTGACTCGTGCCGGCCACGTGCCGGTCGACATGAAGTACTTCGCCGCCGAGGACCGGCCGCCGTCCGACGTCTGCGCGGCCGCGGTCGAGTCGGCGGACGTGTACGTGCTGGTGGCGGGCGCAAACTACGGCTCTTCGGTTCGCGAGGGGCCCGACGTGTCCTACACCGAGATGGAGTTTCGGGCGGCCGGCGAGGCGGGGCTTCCTCGGCTGGCCTTTCTGCTCGACGTTCCGGCCGAACCGAGGCAGCGGGCCTTCCGGGAGTCGGTCACGGACAGTGGCCTGACGGCCGCCATGGTCCGTGATCCGTCCGCCTTGGAGACTCGCGTCTACCAGGCTCTGATCGAGCTCGAGCGCCGGCGGGTTCCGCCGGTCTGGTCGGTCCCGCCGCTGCGCGGCACTGAGGTCCCCCGCCCCTCCCTAGCCGATGCCCTGGTCGCGGCCGTTCTCGCACCCGGGGCGAGCAGCGTCGGAGTGACCACGGGCCTGGTCGGTGCGGGCGGCTTCGGCAAGACGACTGTCGCCCGGATGGTCGCCCATCGAGTACGGGAGTACTTCTCCGGCGGCGTGGTGTGGGTGACCGTGGGTGAGGACGTGGAGGGGCCGGAGCTGGCGGCGACGATCACCTCGATGGCTCGGCTGTTCGATGCGGCCGCCCCGGAGGTCACCGATCCGCTCGCGGCCGGGGCGGCGCTCGGGCGCGCGGTGGGCGACCGCGAGGTCCTATTGGTCATCGACGACGTGTGGACGCGCGATCAGGTGGAGCCGTTCCTGATCGGGGGCGGGAGGACGGTGCGGCTCTTCACGACCCGGCAGCGGGACGTGCTTCCGGAGGCGGCGGCTCGAGTGCCGGTCGACCAGATGACCGCCGGTGAGGCGCGGCTGATGTTGAGTGCGGGGCTGCCGGCCGATCTGGCCGGCGAGACCCTGGAAGCCACGGGCCGGTGGCCGGTCCTGCTCGGTCTCGTGCAGGGCGCGGTCCGCGACGGAGTGGCAGCCGGCGGCAACCCGGAGAACGAGTTGCGGGACATCCTGCAGGCTCTCCGGGAGGGCGGGATCACCGTCCTCGACATCGGCGACGAGGGCGCGCGTTCCGAGGCGGTGGCCCGCACGGTGGAAGCCGGGCTGAGGCGGCTCACGTCCGACGAGCGCTCGCGCTACCTCGAGATGGCGGTGTTCGGCGAGGACGTCACCATTCCCGGCGAGGTGCTGGCCCGGCTCTGGGCACACACCGGTGGCTGGCCGGCGTTCCGGTCCCGCCGATTCTGCGCTCGATTGTTCAGTCTGAGCTTGCTCGCCACCTACCGTCGCCATCCGGAGGAGGCGCAGCTGCACGACGTGATCCGGACCTACCTGCGCCACCGGACGGCCGACCGCCGGGCCGAACTCGACCGGGCGCTGGTCGACGCCCATCGACCGCTGGCACCCGGCGGCTGGGCTGAGCTGCCGTCCGATCCCCGCTACCTCTGGACGTGGTTGCCGGTCCATTTGTAGGGCGCCGGCTTGCACGAGGAGCTCGAACGCCTGCTTTCCGAACCTCGGTGGTTGACCGGGAAGCTGCAGCACATCGGCGCGGCCGCCGTGGAAGCCGACCTGCGGTTCGCCGCGGGCAGCGACCCGCATCGGGAGCTGGCCACGGTCGTGCAGCAGAACGCCCACGTCCTGGGGGCGATGGACGTGCCGGGAGCGCTCGCGGCGACCTTCGCGTCACGCATCCCGCTCGGGCGCGGTCTTGACGGCGTACGGGACGGTCTGCTGGCCGGCGTCGAAGGGCCGCACCTTCGTCCGGTGACCGCCTTGCCGGATCTGCCGCACCCGGCTCTGATCCGGGTCATCCCGGCCGTGACCACGGAGCCGGTGGTCGCGGTCGCGCCGGACGGCAGGTGGATCGCCTGCACGAGCGCCGACGCCTCGGTCCGCCTGCAGGGCCCGCTCAGCGGCGCCGGCGGGCTCACCCTGATCGGCCAGTCCTCCCCGGTGCGGTCACTGATCTCGTCGCCGGACGGGAGGTGGCTCGCCGGCGGGTGCGTCGACGGGACCGCGACTGTCTGGAACACCACGAGTGGCGAGCGGCTTCACATCCTCGGCGGCGCCGGCGGTCCCGTCGAGGCGCTGGCCGCGGCGGCCGACGGCACCTGGCTGGCCGCCAGTTCGAGCGAAACCAGGACAGTCGTCCTCTGGGACACCGTGACCGGTCGTACGCGCTGGAAGCACACGCTCCCCGCGCCGGCTCGGCACGTTCGCCGACGATCCGAACGTACGCGCTCGGACGATTTCGCGGTCGACCGGCGTGGCCGCTGGATCGCGCTGCTGACCTCCGACGCCCTGGTTCACGTCTGGGACGTCGAGACCGGCCGGCCGGAACACGTGGAGATTCCGGATCGCCCGTGGATCGAGTCATTGGCGATGCCCGCCGATGCCGACTGGCTGGCGACCGCCGACGTGAGCGGGTTCGTGCAGATCCGGGACTCCGCGGACTGGTCGGAGCGCTTCGAACTCGCGGTCACGCCCGGTGCTTCCCGCCTGCTGGCCGCTGCGCCGGACGGAAGCTGGCTGGCGTGTGCCGGGGACAACCGGTCTGTCTGGGTCTGGGACATCGTCGCCCGGCGGGCGGCCACCCGGCTACCGAGCAATGGAATCGTCCGCGTCCTGCTGGTGCCACCCACCGGCGAGTGGCTCGGCGTCGTGGTCGGCGAGACGATCACCGTCTGGGACACGTCCGACTGGACCTGCCGGACCACCTTGACCGGGCACGCGGCCGCTGTCTCCGTCGCCGTGACGGCCGGCGACGGCAGCTGGCTCGCGACGGCGGCTTCCGGGCGGGCGCTCCGGATCTGGCGCTCCACGGCCGACACGACGTCGGGCGCTCCCACCGGACATTCCGCTGCAGTCGACGCGCTCGCCGTGTCGCCCGGAGGAGACGTTCTCGCCTCCGGCTCGAGAGATCGGACAACGCGGATCTGGGACCTCGCATCCGGCCGGCCGGCTCGCCTCGTCAACAACGCGAGCGCGGTTCGGCTGGTGACCCTCACCGAGAAGTGGAACGCCTCCGCGTGTTCCGACGGATCGATCCGGGTGTGGAGCGCGGATTTCGAACACGATCGTGTGCTGGACGGAGGTCCGCCCCGGGCGCACACGCTGGCTCTCGACCCGGCTGGGCGATGGCTGGCGGTCATCGGTGACTCGCTGAAGGCGTACGTGCTCGACCGGCCGAACTGGCGGGCCCACGCGTGGATGCCGGGGCAGGACGTCGAACCGGGTATCGCCGCGATGAGCCCGGACGGTGACTGGCTCGCCCTGGCCCGGCATGCAGGGGTGCTCTCCGTCTGGGACTTCAGGGACCGGCAACCTCGGCTCCAGCACAGTTTCGTGGCCGATCGAGGCGGCATCCTCGCCTTGGCCCTGGCTCCGGACGCGCGATGGCTGGCCGTGCTCGGCCGGGAGAAGGACCTTCAACTGTGGGACCCCACCGACTGGACCCGGCTGGCCGGTTTCGGGACCGGGCCGCCCACGCTCCTGCGACGCCGTACCCGGCTCGTTGTTGCTCCGGACGGAAGCTGGCTGGCCGCCTCCGACGGCGACTACTGGATCCAGCTCTGGGACGCCGCGTCCGGCGCCAGGCGGCACGCACTCGAAGGGCATTGGGGATCGGTGACCGACCTCGCCGTGACACCGGACGGCTTGCTCTGCTCGGTCGGCGACGACTGCACGCTCCGGATCTGGGATCCGATGGGCGCACGGCAACTCGCAGCGATCCGGGTCGAACATCCGCTCACCCACGTGGTCGCGGCGGGCAACCGGATCGTGATCGCGGGGGACAGATTCGTCTACTTCTTCGAACTGGCCGGCGGCTGACCCGCGACTCGTTTCGCCCAGCGGACGTCGCCGCTTTTGTCGACCTTGATCAGGGCTATTACTACCTGGGCGGGGTCTTGGAAGGGGAGCGGGTTGTCGCCGGGCTGGTGGAACCAGGCGGTGGCTGTGCCGGTGGGGGTGGCGGGGGCGCCGACGGCTGCGGTGGGCATGGAGTTCAGGCCGTACGTGTCGGTGTGGTTCTCGGGGGCTACGTCGGCCAGCCAGTCGTAGTGGTCGGGGAGGACGTCGTATGCGCTGGCCCAGTTCGAGCCGGTGGTGCCGTCGGAGACGTGGCCGCTGTCGGCGGCCAGCACCCGCGGCGGAGTCATCCGGCCGTCCAGCGCCACCAGCTGGAATCGGCCCCCGCCGGTGGCGCCGGACCACGTCACCCGCACGACTACGGACTGGCCGGCCGCCGGCACCGCTGTCGCTTCACCGGCGGGCACGCCTAGTCGGCTTGTGACGTCGGGGAAGGTCGCCTCGGTGGCCAGTTCGGTCTCCACCGTGACCTTCACCTTGTCGCCGCCGTGGGACCACTCTTGGTCTCGGCGTACGTGCAACGCGCCCGCGGCCAGGGCTGCCACCAGGGCGGCGGATGCCGCGGCGATCACCGTACGTCTCACAGGCGGCAGTGTGGCATGTCGGTGCGCGCAAATGCTTCGACAAGCCGGAGCCGGTGGGCTGTCATGGGTGGGTGGAGATCGATACGCCGTTGGTGCGCAGGCTCGTCGACGGGCAGTTTCCGCAGTGGGCGGGGCTGCCGTTGCGGCTGGTCGACCCGGCGGGGTCCGACCATGTGATTCATCGGCTGGGGGACGAGCTGGCTGTGCGGCTGCCCCGGCACGAAGGGGCCATCAATCAGGCGCGGGTCGAGGCCGCATGGCTGCCCCGCCTGGCGCCGCACCTGCCGCTGGCTGTGCCTGTTCCGGTTGCGGTCGGCGAGCCGGCGCTGGGCTATCCGTGGTCGTGGGCCGTCAATCGCTGGCTGGCGGGGGAGGTCGCCACGGTTGAGGTCGACTCCGTGGACACCGTCGCGATCCTGGGCGAATTCCTCGGAGCCTTGCAAAGGCTGCCAGTGCCGGCGCGGCCGCCGAGTGTGGGCCGGGGGCTGGCGGAGCGTGACGCTGATACGAGGGCTGCTATCGCCTCGGTGGCGGGAGTGTTCGATGGGGCGGCCCTGACCGCGCTGTGGGAGGACGCGCTGAGCGCTCCGGCCTGGGGGCGGCCGCCGGTCTGGTTCCACGGCGACTTCCACACCGGGAACCTGCTCACGGTCGGCGGGCGGGTCAGCGCGGTCATCGACTTCGGTGGCCTGGGTGTCGGCGATCCGGCCCGTGACCTGATGATGGCGTTCACCTTGATGTCACCGGCGACCCGGGCCGTCTTCCGCGAGACGCTCGGCGTCGACGACGCGACCTGGTTGCGCGGTCGAGGGTGGGCCCTGGCCGCGGGTCTGAATGCGTATTGCGCGTACGCCGTCAGCAGCCCCCGCATAGCCGGGCACACCACCCGCCAGATCACCGCGGCCCTCGCCGGATGACGCGCCCGCGACTGGCCGAGGCCCCGGCCGCCGTGCGGGAGGCGGTCAAGGAACTGCTGGGCGCTCGAGTTCAGACCGAGCAGCCGGCTCAGGGTGGCTTCACGCCGTCGATCGCGTCCGTGGTCGTCGGGCGGGGCTCGCGCTTGTTCGTGAAGGCGGCGCCCCTCGGGATGGGGGTGGAGGTCGGCGCCGCGCTGGCCGAGGCGGTCGGGGAGATCGGGCCGCGTCTCGTTGGCTTTCGGGTGGTGGGCGACTGGCGGGTGGCGGCATACGAGGTCATCGAGGGCGCGGCCGTGCGGCAGTGGGCGGCGGAGGACGTCCCGAGGCTTCTGTCGCTGATCGATCGGTGGCGTGTGCGCGCCGCGGCCTGTCGGGTCAACGGCGCTACTCCGTACGCGGATGCCTTCCGGCCGATGCTCGGGGCTTGGCAGGGTTCGGCGGTGCCGGGGCCGCCGCTGCCGGTGAGCATTGCGCTGCCGGTGCTCGCCGAGTTGGAGCGCCGGTGGCTGAGCGTGTTGCGGCCGGGCACCGCGTTGCACCACGGAGATCTGCGCCGCGACAACTTCATGCGGGAGCCGGACGGGCGGCTGCGGATCGTGGACTGGACGCACCTGTGGACGGCGCCGGGCTGGATGGACCTCGTGCGGCTGCTGCCCGATGTCGCCGCGTGCGGGTTCGATCCGGAGGAGCTGCTGCGGCGCTCGTGCTGGGCCGATGCGCCGGCCGAGGATGTGAATGTCGCGCTCGCCGGGCTGGCCGGGCGGGCCTGGCGCGACGGCCATCGGCCCGGCGATCCGGCCCTGCGCCGCATGCAGCGGGAACAGGCCTACCAGCTGCTCGGGTGGCTGGCGAGCCGGGTGCCCTGAGCGCAACCACTCACGCACGTCGCCGTGGTGGGGTGAGCGTTCTGGACGCGCCAGCGGCCAGCTCACCCCGCCGCGGCCTCGGCGGGAGCGACGGTCTGTAATCACCACCCAGCTACGACATCAAGATCTTGAATTTGATCCGTTGTCCGGCCCGAATGCGTACCTCTTGACGACAACTGTCGGCTGTGGGGGCTTGATAGTGGAAGGCCAGTCATGACTGGTATGCGGAAAAGAATGGCTGCTGTGGCGGTTGCGGTCGTCGGCGCGAGCGCGGCCGTGATCTTCGCCAATGTGTCGTCGGCGGCGACCGGCGACCAGGTGGTGACCGAGACGATCGAGGTCACCGGCGTGTTCGACGGGCAGAATCAGCGGTTCGTCGGCGGGGGCGACCTCGGTGACGGCGGGCAGGACGAGGGGCAGGATCCGCTCTTCCAGCTCGCGGCCGGGGCGACACTGCGGAACGTGATTCTGGGCAGCCCGGCGGCGGACGGCGTGCATTGTTCGGGAAGCTGCACGCTCAGCAATGTGAGCTGGGAGGACGTCGGAGAGGACGCGGCGACGTTCCGCGGCGCCAACGCGACCGTCGTCATCGAGGGCGGTAGTGCGGCGGCCGCGGACGACAAGGTGTTTCAGGACAACCGGGGCGCGGGTGGGTCGGTGACGATCCGTGACTTCGCGGTGTCGGACTTCGGCAAGCTGTATCGGTCGTGCGGTAACTGTTCGACACAGGCGGCCCGGACTGTGCGGATGGAGAACATCACCGCGACGGCGCCGGGCGGCACGCTGGCCGGCATCAACGTGAACCTGGGCGACCGGCTCACCATCGACGGCGTGCGGCTCGTCGGCGACGAGATCTCGCTGTGCGACCTGTTCGAGGGCAACGACACCGGCGACGAGCCGACCAAGATCGGTGAAGGACCGGACGGCACGAGCTGCGTGGCGACCGGAGTCGAAGGACCCTAGGCGGGATGCCCCGGATGGGTGATCACCAGCACCGGTTTGGCTGACTGTTTGATCAGGTCGAGCGGCACGCTGCCCAGCAGCCGCTCGGCCACCTTCGGGCGGGTGCTCGAGCCGACCACTATCAGGTCGGCGTTGTGCTGGCGCGAGAAGTCGAGCACGGCCGTCACCGGGCGGCCCGACAGCACGGTCACGCTCGCCTCGACCCCGGCCTCGGCCAGGCGGCGGGCGATGGAGGCGGCCGACGCGTACGCGTTGTCGGCGAACACTTTTCGCGGCACGGCGGCCAGCCGTTCGAGCTCGACCTCGTCCGCGGCGACCACCGCGACGGAGGCCCCGGTCTGTCTGGCCAGGCCGATCACCGCGTCGGCGAGCCACGGCTGATCGGCTTCGGGCTTGGCGGCGACGACGATGCGCATCACCCGACGTTAGCCGTTGATCGCGACTCGTCGATAGTTCTGCCTCGACAGATGCCGAATTGTGTACGAGTGTTGCCGGAATGGCGGACGTCACAACACACGAGGAACCGGCGCTCAAGCGTGTCATGGGGCCGGGCCTGCTGCTGCTCTTCGTGGTCGGCGACATTCTCGGGACGGGCGTGTACGCGCTCACCGGGCGGGTCGCGGCCGAGGTCGGCGGGGCGGTGTGGCTGCCGTTCCTGTGCGCGTTCGTCGTCGCGCTGCTGACCGCGTTCAGTTACCTCGAGCTCGTCACGAAGTACCCGCGGGCGGCCGGCGCCGCGCTCTACACGCACAAGGCGTTCGGCATCCACTTCCTGACGTTCATCGTCACCTTCGCGGTCATGTGCTCGGGTCTCACGAGTGCGTCCAGCGCGTC
Organism: Paractinoplanes pyxinae; assembly: GCF_026626335.1. Taxonomy (GTDB): domain Bacteria; phylum Actinomycetota; class Actinomycetes; order Mycobacteriales; family Micromonosporaceae; genus Actinoplanes; species Actinoplanes pyxinae. The sequence goes on from NZ_JAPNTZ010000023.1 coordinate 61,929, forward strand.
CAAGGCGTTCGCGTCGAACTTCGACGAGGCGTTCGACCTGTCGCTGGGCGACGGCGCCGCGCTGACCGCCATCGCGCTCGGGTTCATGTTGCTGGTCGGGCTGATCAACTTCCGCGGGGTGGGCGAGAGCGTCAAGCTCAACGTGCTGCTGACCTGCGTCGAGCTGACCGGCCTGCTGATCGTCATCTGCATCGGCGCGTGGGCGCTGGGCGGCGGCAACGGCGACCTCTCCCGGCTGACCGACTTCACGGCGGCCGAGGGCGAGTCCGCGTTCTTCTCGGTCACCGCGGCCACGGCGCTGGCCTTCTTCGCCATGGTCGGCTTCGAGGACTCGGTCAACATGGCCGAGGAGACCAAGGATCCCGTACGCATCTTCCCGAAGGTGATGCTGACCGGGCTCTGCATCACCGGGGTCATCTACGTGCTCGTGTCGATCTCGTCGGTCGCCCTGGTCGCGCCCGAAGAGCTCGGGGAGGGCGACGCGCCGCTGCTCAAGGTGGTCGAGGCGGGCGCGGCCGGCTTCCCGCTGTGGATCTTCGCGTTCATCACGATGTTCGCGGTGGCCAACTCGGCGCTCATCAACATGCTGATGGCGAGCCGGCTGCTGTACGGGATGGCCAACGAGCGCGTGCTTCCCAAGGTGCTGGGCAAGGTCCACCCCGGGCGCCGTACGCCGTGGGTCGGCATTGTTTTCACGACGCTCATCGCGTTCGGGCTCATCTGGTTCGCCGACCTGACCGCACTCGGCGGCACCACCTCGCTGCTGCTGCTCTGCGTGTTCACCGTCGTCAACATCGCCGTCCTCGTGCTGCGCCGCGACCGCGTCGACCACAACCACTTCAAGGCCCCCACCGTGATCCCCGTGATCGGCGCCGTGGCCTGCGCGTACCTGGCCAGCCCGCTCTCCGGCCGGTCGGCCGACGACTACCGCATCGCCGGCATCCTGCTCGTCATCGGCGTCGTCCTGTGGCTGGTCACCTGGCTCTACAACCGCAACGTCCGCCACGAGGAGACGACCCTCGACCCCACCAACCTGCGCGACTGAGCCGGGCCACGGTCGGGACCAGGCCACCGTCGCCCGGTTCCAGCCGGTAGGGTCGGCTCGTGGCTGATGACGGCAAATCCACTGTCGACACTTCGTCTCCGCATCCGGCTCGCCGGTACAACTACTGGCTCGGCGGGAAGGACAACTTCGCCGCGGATCGGGAGTCGGCTGATGCTATCGAGGCGGTGTTCCCGCACATTCGTACGGCTGCGGTGGAGAACCGCCGGTTTCTGCAGCGGGCCGTCCGTGTGCTGACCCGGGAGCACGGGATTCGGCAGTTCCTCGACGTCGGGACCGGGTTGCCGACGGCCGACAACACGCACGAAGTGGCCCAGCGGATCGAGCCGGCCAGCCGCGTCGTCTACGTGGACAACGACCCGCTCGTGCTCACCCACGCCCGGGCCCTGCTGACCAGCGACCCCCGCGGCCGTACGGCCTACATCCCGGCCGACCTGCAGGAGCCGGAAAGCATCCTGGCCCACCCGGACGTCGCTGCCACCCTCGACTTGAGCCAGCCGGTCGCCGTCATGCTGATCGCGGTGCTGCACTTCGTGCACGACGACGAGCAGGCCGGCAAAGCGATCGCCACGCTGATGGGCGGGCTGCCGCCGGGCAGCTTCCTGGCCCTGACCCACGCCACGGCCGACTTCCTGCCGCCCGAGGTCGCGGCCGCGCTCACCAGCGGCAAGGTCCAGGGCACGGGCAGCTTCGAGGGCCGCTCGGGCGCCCAGATCAGCCGGCTGCTCGACGACAACGGCCTCGAGCCGATCGACCCCGGCCTGACCGTGGTCAGCCAGTGGCGCCCCGAGCCGGGCGTCACCCCGCCACCGGCCGAGCACGTCTCGGTGTACGGCGTCGTGGCCCGCAAGTCTTGAGCGTCCTGCCGCGCTCGGCGCCCGCCGCCGCGGGGGTGTCGTCCCGGGCGATCGGCGCGCTGCTCGACCGGCTCGAGGCGCGCTCGGTCGAATGCCACTCCCTCATGGTCGTACGCCGGGGTTCGGTCGTGGCCGAGGGCTGGTGGACGCCGTACTCGGCCGGGCGGCCGCACCTGCTCTACTCGCTGACCAAATCGTTCACCTCGGTCGCGGTGGGGCTGGCGATCGCCGACGGGCTGCTCTCGCTGGACGACCGGGTGGTGGACGTGCTGCCTGACCGCGTCCCGGCCGGCGTCTCGGAGCGGGGAAGTCGTGTCACCGTCCACCACCTGCTGTCGATGACGAGCGGACACGCGACGGACAGCCTGACCGAGGCCTGGCAGCAGGAGCCGGGCGACCTGCTGAAGGGTTTCCTGCGCGTGCCGTTCGCGGACGAGCCGGGGGAGCGGCACACCTACGACAACGCGACCACCTACATCCTGGCTCGGATGGTGGAGCGGGTGACCGGGCGCGATCTGCGGGATCTGCTCGAGGAGCGCCTGTTCCGGCCGATGGGAATCGGGCCCGCGGAATGGGACCGGTTGGCCAGCGGCGCCTCCTTCGGGTTCCACGGCCTGCATCTGACGACCGAGGCCGTTGCCGCCTTCGGCGAGTTGCTGCGGCGTGAGGGCGGCGAGCTCGTGCCCCGCGACTGGGTGCGGCTCGCCACCAGGAAGCACATCGCCTGCCTGCCCGAGGCGGACGGCGACTTCTTCCTGGGGTACGGGTATCAGTTCTGGACGGCGCGGCACGGCTATTTCGGCAACGGCACCTACGGCCAGCAGTGCCTGGTCGTCCCCGAGCACGACCTCGTGGTCGCGGTGACCGCCGCTACGACCGACGAGCGGCAGACGTTGGACGCGATCGGGGAGTGCCTGCTGCCCGGCCTGGACCGCGCGGACAGCCCCCGGGACGACGAACTCCTGGCCGCTCGCCTGCGACGGCTCACCTTGCCGATGGTGGCGGGCACGGCCGATCCGGGCCGCTCGGCCGAGGCGAAACTCGAGGCCCGCGCCGCGGATTCGCCACTGCCCGACGGCATCACAGTTTCCGTCATTTCCCGGTACGACGGGTGGCTCCTCAGCCTCGGGCCGGAGCTCACCGTCGAGGCCGCGCACGGCTTCTGGCGCGAAAGCGCACCGCTAGGTCGTCCCGTCGTGGCCTCCGCCGCCTGGCAGGGCGACACATTCGTGGCCGACATCTACGTGATCACCACCCCGCACCGGGTCCGCCTCGTGCTCGACGCCGCCGCCGGAACAGCCGTGGCGACGTGGAACACCGTGCCCCTGACCACCCCCGACCTGATCCGGCACCTGCGCGCACCGCTGATGACCCGCCCCGACGTGGCGTAGACGCGAACACGACAGCACTTCTGTCGGGAGCGCCATGGCCGTGCGGCGGCTGCAGTGGTGACGCTGGTGGTGGCGACTGTGCTCGGGACGCCGGCCCCGGCTGGGGCGGCCGGGGAGCCGGGCAAGTTCTTCGACGGGGCGATCGGTGCTCAACTGCCCGTCGGTGATCATGGGAAACCCCGTACCAGGAACGCGGAGCCGGCGTCTATGTGGGCTTCTTCGCCGACCCGGACGAGACGCCGCCCGTGCCGTCGGTCAACCAGACCGTCTACATCCACGTCGTCGCGTACGGGCTAGGCAATTCCTGTTCGGGGCAGCGCTTCTTCCCGGGGCTTCCAGCTGCCGGCCGGCGTCGAGTTCGATTCCGCCTTCCCGATCCTGTGCTTCGCCAACGGCAACCAGACCACCGTGCCGGCCGACTGCCCGCAGTGGGGCAACGTCGTCGACTTCGCGTACGTCGCGGGGGCGAAGGGCTACCAGTCGACCGACAGCGCCAATGCGAACACCTGGCCGCTGCCGCAGGGCGCGAACTGGGAGTTCCGCTTCCCGGTGCGCTCGTCCACCGTGCAGAGCGCGGCCAACCTGCAGGGCTACGTGAAGATGTTCGATGGCAACAGCAGCCCGCTTCTGGCTCCGCGGGCGGGTATGTACGTGTTCGGCGGCGCTGCCGCGGCCGTGCTCTACGACTCGCCGTCGACGACCGCCAGCCCCACCATCCCGACCGGCGGCAACACACGATATGGGCTGTTCTCCGAGGGCCAGGTCGCCACCAGAGGTGCGGCGGGCTGGGCCGTGCTGCAACGGGGGTACGGCTTCCGGCGCGTACGAGTCGACAACCGCGGATGTCGAGCTGCCGACCACCTCGACGGCGTGGCGGGTCTTCACCGACTGGAACGAGCCCGCGATGACCGCCCTGAAGCCCCGCACCCGCTACTTCTGGCGGCTCGGCTTCGACCCGGGCCCGCGCGGACCCGCCGGCGGTTCGGTGTCCTACGGCGCCGAGCAGAGCTTCCTCGTGCCCGAGTCGCTGGTGTGCGCGGGCGCCCGGGCCACCGTCAGCCTCGACCTGGGCCAGCTGCCGACCGAGGGCCGGGACGTCGTGGTCGGCACGGCCGGGGCCGACAGCATCAGCGCCGGCGGCGGCAACGACGTCATTTGCGGCGGAGGCGGGAACGACACGCTGAACGGCGGAGCCGGCAACGACACCCTCAACGGCGGAGCCGGAACCGACATTGTCACGTACGCGGGGACGGCCGCCGCGGTGAAGGTGACGCTGGGTTCGACCGCTGCGCAGCCGACCGGCGGCGCGGGCACCGACACGGTGGCGGCGGTGGAAAACCTGACCGGTGGCGCCGGGGCCGACACGTTGACCGGCAACGCGGCGGCCAACGTGCTGATCGGCGGCGCGGGCAACGACCGGCTGGCCGGGGCGGCCGGCAACGACACATTGAACGGTGGCGCGGGCAACGACAATCTCAACGGCGGGGCCGGAACCGACACGGTCACCTATGCGGGGACGGCCGGCGCGGTGAAGGTGACGCTGGGCTCGACCGCCGCGCAGCCGACCGGCGGTGCGGGCACCGACACGGTCGCGGCGGTCGAGAACCTGACCGGTGGCGCCGGGGCCGACACGTTGACCGGCAACGCGGCCGCGAACTCGCTGTCCGGCGCCGGTGGGAATGACCGGCTGGCCGGGGCGGCCGGCAACGACGCGATGAACGGCGGCGCGGGCAACGACAACCTCAACGGTGGCGCCGGGGCCGACACGCTGAACGGCAGCGCGGGCAACGACGTGCTGAACGGCGCCGCCGGCTCGGACACCGTGACGTACGCGGGAACGGCCGGCGCGGTGAAGGTGACGCTGGGCTCGACCGCCGCGCAGCCGACCGGCGGCGCCGGGGTCGACACGGTCACCGCCGTCGAGAACCTGGGCGGAGGCAACGCCGGCGACACCCTGACCGGCAACGGGTCCGCCAACAAGCTCAGCGGCGCGGCCGGCAACGACACGCTGAACGGCGCGGCCGGCAACGACGCCCTCAACGGAGGCGCCGGCGCCGACCGCTGCAACGGCGGCGCCGGCACGGACACGAGCGCGGCCTGCGAGACGCGGACCAGCATCCCGTAGGCCGTCAGCGGCCCAATTGCGTCTGGATGGCGTGGCGGTCGATGAGGGAGGTCACCGCCTTGATGCGCTTGTCGGCGAACTCGTAGAAGACATGCTCGGCGAACGTCAGCCGGGTGCCGGCGGCAGCAAAACCGAGGAACTCGCCCCGCGGCGTCGTCTCGAACAGAATGCGGCAGGCGACCTGAGTCTCGGTGGCGACGACGATCCGGGCGTTGTAGAACAGGTCGGGCGCGGCGTCCAGGTCGCGGGCGATCAGATCGGCGTACTCGCCGCGGGTCAACTGCTCGCCGTTGTAGGACAGCGTGTCGTGCACGAACTCGGCCAGGTCACCGAGGCGGCGCTCGTTCAAGGCTTGCAGGTACGCGCGATAGGTCTCTTCCAGGGCCATGCAGCGATCATGCCCGCCCCACAGACTCTTGCCAGCTCCGCTGTGAGTCAATGACCGCCATGAGTGTGGAGAACGCACGCCCCACCCGAGCCCCGGCCGCCTTCTGGTTCGGCGCGGCGGCCCTCTACGCCCTCGCCGTCAGCATCGTGCTGCTGGCGCCGCCGGCCGGCCTCCTCACCCAGGAAGGCGCCTGGGTGGTGGCCCTGCTCGCCATCCCGGTCCTGCTCACGGCGGTGCCGCTCTTCGTGCGCACCCAGCGCATCCTCGTCTGGGGCTGCATCGCCCTGCTGGCCGCCTTCACCCTCTACACCATCGCCTCAGTAGGCCTCGTCTACCTACCGGCGTTGGTCATGCTCGCCGTAGCCACCTTCCGCCAGGCCCGCTGACCTCACCGGCACCGCCACTTTGCTGGCGTGCCGCGGCCTGCGAGGCGCGTGCCCGAAACGGAATGTCAGATACCTTGCCCGGAGCCGGCCGTGAGAGATGCGCGCCTGTAGGCGTGCCGCCCCTTCCTGCCGGAGCATGGCGTGAATGGGTGCCCGCCTAGAAGCGGATTGCCGGGGTGCTGCCACCTTCTTGCCTGAGCGGGGCGTGGATGGTGCGCGCCTTCAGGCCTAGTGCCGGGGGTGTCACCCTTGGAGCCTTGAGACGGCGGGTGCTGGCTGACGGCCTCGGGTGCCGGGGTCGGCGGGGTTCGGCTTCGGCGGTGCGCCGCGCAGCGGATCGGGTGTGCTCCGGGCGAGGCTGTGCGCTATGGCTCGTACGAGATGAGGGTTGACGAAGTCGGCGGCGAAAGGCGAGGGCCGCGTCCGGACGTGGACGCGGCCCTCTTCCTGGAAGCGGGAAGTTACCCCTTGACGCTGCCGGCCAGGAGGCCTCGGACGAAGTACCTCTGCAGCAGCAGGAACACCGTCACGGGGACGATGATGGAGACGAAAGCGCCCGCCGAGAGCAGTTGCCAGGCCGTTCCGCGGGTGCCGGAAAGGTTGGCCAGCTGCAGGGTGATGGGGGCGACCTCGTCGCCGCCGCCGGCGAAGACCAGGGCCACCAGCAGGTCGTTCCAGACCCAGAGGAACTGGAAGATGCCGAAGGCGGCCAGGGCGGGGGTGAGCAGCGGCAGCATGACCTTGAAGAAGATCGAGACGTGGCCGGCGCCGTCGATGCGGGCGGCCTCGATCAGGCCGGCCGGGATCTCGCGCATGAAGTTGTGCAGCAGGTAGATGGCCAGCGGCAGCGCGAACGCGGAGTGCGACAGCCACAGCGTCCAGAACGTGCCGGTCAGCTTCACGTTCACGAAGATCTCGAGCAGCGGGATCAGGGTGACCTGCAGGGGCACGATCTGCAGCGCGAACACCGCCAGGAACAGGATGTTCTTGCCGGGGAACTCGATCCAGGCGAACGCGTACGCGGCCAGGGCGGCCAGCGCGAGCGGGATCAGCACCGACGGGATGCAGATGATCAGCGAGTTGACGAAGAAGGCGGCCAGATTGACGCCGCCATCCTCACCGAAGACGCTGCGGTAGTTGTCCAGCGTGACGGTCGGGTTGGTGAAGAACGTCCACCAGCCGGTCGTCTTGATCGCGCGCTCCGGACGGAACGAGGAGACCAGCAGGCCGAAGGTGGGAATCGTCCACAGGACGCCCAGCACGATCGCGGCCAGCGACGCCCACGGCGAGCTGAGGCGCTTCTTGGCGGTCTTCGCGGCCGACGGCTTGTCGGCGACCAGTGGGGGAGTGCTGGTCACCGGAGTGACGGTGCTCATCGGGCCTCCGATCGACGCAGCTGACGAACGTTGTACCAGACGATCGGGATGACCAGGAGGAACAGCAGCGTCGCGAGGGCGGCGCCGAGGCCCTGGTTGTCCGCGTTGAACGTCTGGCGGTAGAACTCGTTGGCCACGACGCTGGTCTTGAAGTTGCCGCCGGTCATGGTGCGGACGATGTCGAAGACCTTAAGGGTGGCGATGCCGACGGTGGTCAGCACGACCACGACCGTGGGCTGCACGCTCGGCAGCGTGATGCTGCGGAACATCTGCCACGCGTTCACACCGTCGAGGCGGGCGGCCTCGATGATGTCGTCCGGGATGGCCTTGATCGAGGCGGACAGGATCGTCATGGCGAAGCCGGCCTGGATCCAGATCAGCACCACGATCAGCAGCAGCGTGTTGAGCGGCGAGTCGATCAGCAGCTGGATCGGCTTGCCGCCGAGCCAGACGATGACCTGGTTGACCAGGCCGATCTGCTTCACGGTGCCCTGGTCGGGGCGGTACTCGTACATGAACTTCCAGATGACGCCCGCGGCCACCATCGAGATCGCCATGGGCAGGAAGACCAGCGTCTTGGCGAACGACTCGAACCGCGACTTGTCGACCAGGATCGCGTAGACCAGGCCGATCGCGGTGGCCAGGAACGGCACGAGCACGACCCAGATCACGGTGTTCCGCAGCACGGTGAGCTGGTCGGGATCGCTGAAGATGGTGCCGTAGTTGTCGAATCCGATGAACGCGTCGCCCGCGGCATCGAAGAACGACTGGTAGATCGTGCGAAGGCCCGGATACACGAGGCCGACCGCGAGCAGAAGCACGACGGGAAGCAGGTAGAGATAGGCGACTACGCGGTCGCCCTTCCTACCGCCGAACCGGCCGGCGATGAACAGGATGACGCCCATGACGGCCGCGAACAGCAGCAGCGCCGAAAGCATCTGCAGGATTTTCTCGGGGGTGGTGGAGGCGGTGTTGAACACGCGACCCGGACCTCCTCTGTGCGCTGGAAAGGAGAGAGAGGTTCGGGGCCGGTCGGAAAATGTTCCGACCGGCCCCGGTTTTACTGCCGAATTACTTCGGCCACGCCTTTTCGATGTTGTTCAGCGTGGTCGCGGTGTCCTGACCGGTGATCCAGGCGGTCGACTGCTTCCAGAAAGCGTCGGAGCCCACGGCGGCCGGCATCTGGTCCGAGCCGTCGAAGCGGAACGTCGCCTTCGGGTCGAGCAGAATGGTGCCCGCCAGCTTGTCGATCGGGTTCGTCAGGTTGTTCGGGTCGAGGCCCTTGTTGGCGCTGACCCAGCCCGACGAGAGCTTCGCCTTGGTGTTGGCCCACACGTCCGAGGACAGGTAGGTCTGGAACGCCTTGACCTCGGGGCGGTCGGCGAAGGCCACGACGAACTCACCGGCGCCGAGAACCGGCTTGGTGTTGGCGTCCGGGCCCGGCAGGTAGAACGCGAAGACGTCGCCGTCCTCGGCCACCTTGGTGCTCTTGTCGAAGTTGGCCGCGTAGAAGCTGGCCTGGCGGTGCAGCGAGCAGTTGCCGTCGATGATCTGCAGGCCCGCGTCCTGGAACGTGGTGGTGGCGATGCTCTTGACGTCGCCCAGGCCGCCGTTGACGTACGCGTCGTTCTTCAGGTAGCCGCCGACGGCGTCCAGCGCGGCCGTCGCCTCGGGACCGTTGAACGGGATCTTGTGGCTGACCCAGTCGTCGTACTTCTCGGGGCCCGCCGTGCGGAGCATGAAGTCTTCCATCCAGTCGGTGACCGGCCAGCCGGTCGCGTCACCACTGGCGATGCCGGCGCACCACGGCTTCTTGCCGGACGCCGCGATCTTGTCGGAGAGCGCCTTCAGCTCGTCCAGGGTGGTCGGCACGGTGTAGCCGCCGTCCTTGAACTCCTGCGGCGAGTACCAGACCAGGGACTTCACGCTGGCGCCGAGCGGAGCGCCGTAGAACTTGCCGTCGATCGTCGTGTACGACTTCCAGGCCTTGTCCCAGAACTTGTCGACGTTGTCCGACACCTCTTGCGGGGCCGCGACGGCCTTGCCCGTGCTGACCAGCTGCTTGACCAGGCCCGGCTGGGGCACGATCGCGAGGTCCGGCGGGTTGCCGGCGCGGGCGCGCACGAGAATCTGCGTCTCGAACGACTTGTCGCCCTCGTACTTGATCGTGGCGCCGGTGCAATTCTCGAAGGGCTTGTACGACTCGATGTGCGGAGTGTCCTCCGGAGTCACAATGCCCGTGTAGATGGTGACCGTCTTGCCTTTGATGTCACCGAATTTGGTGTATGGCGCGCAGTCGATGGCCGACGCCGACGCGTCGGTGCTTCCGCTCTCGTCGTCGCCGCCGTCACCGCAAGCGGCGAGGCCGAAGATCAGCCCCGCGCTCAGCGTGCCGGCGAGCGCGGCCCGAATGCGCGGGCTCGTTGGTTGACCGAACATACCGCTCCCTATGTCAAATCGCGCTTCCGACGTCCGGAGACGTCGCCGTCCGAAGCGCTACTTGGATCACAGTCAAGAGGTAACCGGCACGTTGCGCAATGATTTCCGCTTGATCGGCTAGGTAACGATACGGCGTCGCTGCTCCGGGCACCTTAACCGGTTAAGGTGGAGTTCCTGGTCAGGCCGCGAATAGCGCCTTGATCTGGACCCTAGCGTCAGACAGAGCACCCCGCCTCGCATATCGACGAATCGGCGAGGCGGGGTGGCCTGATCGGGTGATGGCGCGGGAGCGTCAGCCCGCCATCGCGATGTACTTGTACCCCAGCCGCTGCATGCGGTCGGCGTCGAGCACGTTGCGGCCGTCCAGCACGATCGGCGTGCGCATGAGGCCGACGAACTTGCCCCAGTCGAGCTCGAGGTACTGCGCCCACTTGGTGACGAGCACGATCGCGTCGCAGTCGTCGAAGACGCCGTCCAGCGTCTCGCTCAGGTGCGGGGCCATGTCGGGGTACTCGCGGCGGAAGCGGTCGCCGGCGATCGGGTCGTGCAGCTTGACCCGGGCGCCCCGGGCGATCAGCAGGTTCGCGATGTCCAGAGCCGGCGAGTCGCGCAGGTCGTCGGTGTTGGGCTTGAACGCCACGCCGAGCAGGCCGATCTTGCGGCCCTTGAGGATGCGCAGCTCGCTCTGCAGGCGCTCCACGGCGATCTCGCGCTGGCGCTGGTTGACGTCGCGCGCGGCCTGCACGATCGGCATGTCGTACTTGTACTCGGACGCGGTGGCGATCAGGGCCTTGGTGTCCTTGCCGAAGCAGGAGCCGCCCCAGCCGACGCCGGGCTCGAGGAAGCGCGAGCCGATGCGCTGGTCGAGGCCGATGCCGCGGGCCACCTCGGTGATGTCGGCGCCGACCTTGCCGGCCAGCTGGCCGATCTCGTTCACGTAGCTGATCTTCAGGGCCAGGAACGCGTTGGCCGCGTACTTGATCAGCTCGGCGCTGGCCAGGTCGGTCGAGACCAGCGGGACGGCCGTGGTGTCGTCCGGCCGCGGCTGGAAGCTGGGCGGGGTGAAGGTCTGGTTGATCAGCGGGCGGTAGAGGTGGTTCAGGACCTCGAGGGCGCGCGGGTTGTCCGAGCCGATCACGATGCGGTCGGGGAACAGCGTGTCGTGGATGGCGTTGCCCTCGCGCAGGAACTCGGGATTCGACGCCACCGAGAATTCGCAGTTCTGGGGGCGGTCGGCACGCTGGGCGAAGGAATCGCGCAGAATCGCGTCGACCCAGTTGCCGCTGCCGATCGGAACGGTCGACTTGTTCACCACGACGGTGAAGTCGTGGTCGAGGTTCTGGGCCACGCTCTCGGCCGCCGAGCGCAGGTAGCGCAGGTCGGGGCTGCCGTCGGGGGCGGACGGGGTCTGCACGGCGACGAAGACGACGTCGGCGCCCGGGATGCCCTCGGCGTAGCTGGTGGTGAAGGTGAGGTGCTGCGCGGCCTCGGCCAGCAGTTCCTCCATGCCGGGCTCGTAGATCGGGCAACGCCCGGCCCGCAGCATGTCGACCTTCTCCTGGTCGAGGTCGACGCAGGTCACCTGGTGGCCCAGGAAGGCCAGGCTCACCCCGGTGGTGAGACCGACGTAGCCGGTGCCGACGACGCATACCTTCATCAAAAGCTCCTCCGCTGCGGGCTCCGCTGGGGGATGCGAGCCCGCTCCCGTAATCACGGCCAGATGATACACAGCGTAGAAAAACGTCGCGCAAATCCTTGACGTACCGTTATCGGTTCATTCCTTAGAGTTGCCGCGCGTTGTTCCGCTTTATTTAGCTATTGAGCAACCTGAATTCCCGGCCCGGTTTGCCGCGCCCGCTGGCGTGTACCCGCCGGACACCTGATCATGCGCGATTGTCAACTCCTGGTTTCCGGGGCTTGACAGGACTATGTCGCGCACAGGACGCTGCTGGGAGCGCTCCCATGTGGAAGCTCATCGATGGAAGGCTCTCGGATGCGTCGGTCCACCATTTCCGCGGTCGTCATGGCCGTCCTGCTCAGCGCGGTCGCCCTGGTCGTCGCGCGCCCGCTCGGCGCATCCGCGGCGGCCGTCGACCCGTACACGTGGAAGAACGTCCGCATCGACGGCGGTGGTTTCGTGCCGGGGGTCGTGTTCAACCCGGGCGAACGCAACCTGATCTACGCGCGCACCGACATCGGCGGGGCCTACCGCTGGAACGAGAGCGGGCAGAGCTGGACGCCGCTGCTCGACTGGGTCGGGCAGGACAACTGGGGCTACAACGGCGTGCTGAGCATCGCGCCCGACCCGGTCGAGACCAACCGCGTGTACGCCGCGGTCGGCATGTACACGAACAGCTGGGATCCCAACAACGGGGCGATCCTGCGCTCATCCGACAAGGGAAACACCTGGCAGATCACCCCGCTGCCGTTCAAGAACGGCGGCAACATGCCCGGCCGCGGCATGGGCGAGCGGCTGGCGGTCGACCCGAACGACAACCGGAAGGTCTATTTCGCCGCTGAGGGTGGAAACGGGCTCTGGCGCAGCACCGACTACGGCGCCACGTGGGCGAAGGTGACGAACTTCCCGAATGCCGGCAACCACGTGCAGGACCCGAATGACACCAACGGCTACCTCAACCAGAACCAGGGGCTGACCTGGGTCACCTTCGGCGCGGCGAACCAGATCTACGTGGGCGTGGCCGACAAGCAGAACCCGGTCTACCGCTCGCTCGACGGCGGCGCGACCTGGCAGCGCATCCCGGGCCAGCCGACCGGCTACCTCGCGCACAAGGGCGTCGTCGCCGGCAACTATCTGTTCATCGCGACGAGCGACACCGGGGGCCCGTACGACGGTGGGGCGGGCCAGGTGCAGCGGTTCGACACGACAACCGGCGTCTGGACGGACATCTCGCCCACACCGGCCTCGGAGTCGCCGTACTACGGGTACTCGGGCCTGACCGTCGACCGGCAGAAGCCGGGCACGCTCATGGTGGCCACGCAGATCTCGTGGTGGCCCGATGCCATCTTCTTCCGGAGCACCGACAACGGCGCCACCTGGACGCGGATCTGGGACTTCAACGGCTACCCGTCCGTCTCGAAGCGCTACACCATGGACATCTCGGCCAACCCGTGGCTCGACTTCAACACCAACCCGCAGCCGCCCGAGTCGACGCCCAAGCTGGGCTGGATGAACGAGTCGCTCGAGATCGACCCGTTCAACTCCAACCGGATGCTCTACGGCACCGGCGCCACGATCTACGGCACCACCCAGCTGACCAACTGGGACAGCAACACGACCTTCACCATCAAGCCGTACGCGAAGGGGATCGAAGAGACGGCGGTGCTCGACCTGGCCAGCCCGCCCTCGGGGGCGCCGCTGGTGAGCGCGCTGGGCGACATCGGCGGCTTCCACCACGCCTCGCTCGACGCGGTGCAGCCGAACTTCCACGACACGCCGGCGCTGGGCAGCAACACGTCGCTCGACTTCGCCGAGTTGAGCCCGACGGTGTTCGCCCGGGTGGGCAACGCGGACGCGGCGCCGCACATCGGGATCTCGTCGGACGGCGGCAAGAACTGGTATCAGGGGCAGGAGCCGGCCGGGGTAACCGGGGGCGGGACGATCGCCGTCGGGGCCGACGCGAACGCCATGGTGTGGTCGCCGGCCGGGGTCGGGGTGCACTACTCGACGACGCGCGGTAGCTCGTGGACGGCTTCGAGCGGGGTGCCGGCCGGGGCGATCGTGGAGTCGGACCGGGTCGACCCTAAGACCTTCTACGCGTACGCGGCGGGGAAGTTCTACACGTCCAAGGACGGCGGGGCTTCGTTCGTCGCGTCCTCGGCCGTTCTGCCGACGGCGGGGCGGCTGCACTTCAAGGCGGTTCCAGGTGCGGCCGGCGAGGTGTGGTTCGCGGGGGAGAGCGGGTTGTTGCGCTCGACCGACTCCGGGGGTTCCTTTGTGAAGGTCGCGTCGGTGACATCGGGCATCAACGTCGCTTTCGGCAAGGCGGCGCCGGGGTCTTCGAAGCCGGCGGTCTTCCTGGTCGGCACGGTGGACGGGGTCACCGGGGTCTTCCGCTCCGACGACAGCGGCGGCTCGTGGGTGCGAATCAACGACAACGCCCATCAGTACGGCAATGCCGGTGACGCCCTGGCCGGTGATCCGCGGGTCTACGGGCGGGTGTACCTGGGCACGAACGGGCGCGGCATTTTCTACGCCGATCCGGTGTCGACTCCCACCACGCCCCCGGTGACCACGCCTCCTGTGACTACACCGCCGGTGACGACGCCGCCGGTCACCACCCCGCCTGTGACGACGCCGCCTCCTTCGGGTGGCTGTGCGGCCACCTACAAGATGACCGGCACTTGGAGTGGGGGCTTCCAGGGCGAGGTCACCGTCAAGAACACCGGCACCGCACCGACCACCGCCTGGACCGTCGGCTGGACCTACGGCGGCGGCCAGACCATCTCCCAGCTGTGGGGCGGCGCCCACACGCAGACCGGCACCGCGGTCAGCGTGCGCAACGCCTCCTGGAACGGCGCCCTGGCCGCGGGCGCGAGCACCACCTTCGGCTTCCTCGGGAGCCTCAGCGGCAGCGCCAACCCCGTCCCCTCCCCGGTCACCTGCGCTCCGGCGTAGCGCGCCTCCCCACAGAAAGGACCCACCCCCGTGCAAGTCAGATCAAGGGCCAGACGCGTGCTGGCCGTCACCGGCGCCGCCGTCCTCGGCGCCGGCGCGGCCCTCGTGTCCGGCGTCCCCGCGCTCGCCGCCCCGAGCTGCACCGTGGTCTACAAGGTGCAGAGCCAGTGGACCGGCGGGTTCACCGGCGACATCGCCATCACCAACACCGGCGACCCGGTGTCCAGCTGGAGGCTCGAGTACGCCTTCCCGGACGCCTCGCAGAAGGTCACCCAGGGCTGGAGCGGCGTCTACTCGCAGAGCGGCCAGAACGTCACCGTCAACAACGCGGCCTGGAACGGCAGCCTGGGCACGAACGCTTCCGTCAGCACGGGCTTCAACGGCACGTTCGGCTCGGCCAACCCGGTGCCCACGTCGTTCACGCTCAACGGCACCCGGTGCAACGGCTCGGCCAACGCGCCGACGGTCGAGATCACCAGCCCGGCGGCCAACACCCGCTACACCGCGCCGGCCTCGATCCCGATCACCGCTGTCCCCGGCGGCACGGTCGCGAAGGTCGAGTTCTACCACGACGGGCTGCTGCTCAACACGGACACGGCCGCCCCCTACACGTACACCTGGACTGGCGTGCCGGCCCAGACCGCGGCCTACCAGCTGCAGGCGATCGCCTACGACGCGGCGGGTAACAAGAGCAACACCGCCGCCGTGCCGGTGTTCGTGGACGCGGCCACCACCCCGGCGATCGTCACCGATGCCACCTCGGTGAGCGTCTCGCCCGGCGGCACCGCCACGTTCAAGCTGGCGCTGTCCAAGGCTCCGACGGCCAACGTGACCGTCGCGGTCGCCCGCACCGCCGGCGCGACGACCGTCTCGGCCACCCCAGCCTCGCTCACCTTCACCCCGTCGAACTGGAACACCGGCCAGACCGTCACCGTCGCGGCCACAAGTGCGGCGGCGGTTGGGGCGACAGCGGCGTTCTCGGCCAGCGCGAGCGGGCACACCGCCGCGACGGTGAACGCGACAGTCGTACGGGAAGGGGCGGCCGACGCCCGGTTCACCCAGCTCTACAACGACATCAAGAACCCGGCCAACGGCTACTTCAGCCCGGACGGCGTGCCCTACCACTCGATCGAGACGCTGATCGACGAGGCGCCCGACCACGGCCACGAGACCACCTCCGAGGCGTTCAGCTACTGGCTGTGGCTCGAGGCGGAGCACGGCCACGCGTCGGGTGACTGGGCGCCGTTCAACAGCGCGTGGGCGACGATGGAGAAGTACATCATCCCGTCGCACGCCGACCAGCCGACCAACGACAAGTACGACGCGTCCAAGCCGGCGACGTACGCGGCCGAGTACCCGTTGCCGTCGCAGTACCCGTCGCAGCTCGACAACAGCGTCTCGGTCGGCAGCGACCCGCTGGCCTCGGAGCTGAAGAGCGCGTACGGCACCTCCGACATCTACGGCATGCACTGGCTGCTCGACGTCGACAACACCTACGGCTTCGGCCGGTGCGGCGACGGCACCACGAAGAACGTCTACATCAACACGTTCCAGCGCGGCCCGCAGGAGTCGACGTTCGAGACCGTGCCCCAGCCCAGCTGCGACACGTTCAAGCACGGCGGCCCCAACGGCTTCCTCGACCTGTTCACCAAGGACGCCAGCTACGCCAAGCAGTGGAAGTACACCAACGCCCCGGACGCGGACTCGCGCGCGGTGCAGGCGGCGTACTGGGCGTACACCTGGGCCACCGAGCAGGGCAAGCAGTCGCAGCTGACCTCGGCCGTCACCAACGCGGCGAAGATGGGCGACTACCTGCGGTACTCCTTCTACGACAAGTACTTCAAGCAGCCGGGCTGCGCCTCGACCTCGTGCGCGGCGGGCAACGGCAAGAACGCCTCCAACAACCTGATGTCCTGGTACTACGCCTGGGGCGGCGCGACCGACACCAACGCCGGCTGGGCGTGGCGGATCGGCTCGAGCACCAGCCACTTCGGCTACCAGAACCCGATGGCGGCGTACGTGCTGAGCAACGTGAGCGCCTTCGCCCCGAAGTCGCCCACGGCCAAGGCGGACTGGCAGGCCAGCCTCAACCGGCAGCTCGAGTTCTACCAGTGGCTGCAGTCGAGTGAGGGCGCGATCGCCGGCGGCGCGACGAACAGCTGGAACGGCAGCTACCAGGCCCGCCCGGCCGGCGTGCCGACGTTCTACGGTCTCGCGTACGTGGAAGCCCCGGTCTACGAGGACCCGCCGTCGAACCGCTGGTTCGGCATGCAGACGTGGTCGCTCGAACGGCTGGCCGAGTACTACTACCTGACCAACGACGCCAAGGCCAAGTCGGTGCTCGACAAGTGGGTTCCGTGGGCGCTGGCCAACAGCGACATCACGGCGACCAGCTTCTCGATCCCGTCCGACATGGAGTGGTCGGGCGCCCCGGCCACCTGGAACCCGTCGTCGCCGGCGGCCAACACCAACCTGCACGTCACGGTGACCAGCAAGGGCCAGGACCTCGGCGTGGCGGGCTCGTTCGCCAAGCTGCTGACCTACTACGCGGCCAAGTCGGGCAACACGGCGGCCAAGACCGCGGCCAAGAACCTGCTGGACGCGATCTGGACCAAGAAGGACGCCAAGGGCGTGTCGGTCACCGAGACCCGCGCCGACTACAACCGGATGGACGACACCTACAACGCGTCCACCGGCCAGGGCATCTACATCCCGCCGGGCTGGACCGGCAAGATGCCGAACGGCGACGTGATCAAGCCAGGCGTGTCCTTCCTGGACATCCGCTCCTTCTACAAGAACGACCCGGACTACCCGAAGGTCGACGCGTACCTCAAGGGCGGCCCGGCGCCGACGTTCAACTACCACCGCTTCTGGGCGCAGGTCGACGTGGCCACCGGCTACGCGGACTTCGCTCGACTCTTCCCCAACGGATAGGAGCGTCTCTCCATGCGAAAAAAGCTGCTTATGTACGCGGTGAGCGCGCTCGTCGCGGCCGGCGTGGCGGTGGTGGCCACTCCGCCGAGCGCCGCTCAGGCCCACGGCGCGATGATGGTTCCGGGCAGCCGTACGTGGCTCTGCTACAAGGACGGGCGGAACCCGCAGACGGGTGCGATCGAGCCGAAGAACGCGGCCTGTGCGGCTGCCGTGGCCCAGAGCGGCACCACGTCGCTGTACAACTGGTTCGCGGTGCTCCGCTCGGACGGCGCGGGCCGGATGTCGGGGTTCATCCCCGACGGTCAGCTCTGCTCGGGCGGCACCGGGGGCCCGTACAACTTCACGGGTTTCAACCTGCCCCGCAACGACTGGCCGGTGACCCACCTGACGGCGGGCCGGCAGATCCAGGTGCAGTACAACAACTGGGCCAAGCACCCCGGCACGTTCCGCATGTACATCACCAAGGACAGCTGGAGCCCGACCCGGGCCCTGGCCTGGAGTGACCTGGAGTCGGCGCCGTTCGACTCGGTGACCAACCCGCCGGACAGCGGCGGTCCCGGCTCCGACGACGGCCACTACTACTGGAACGCGACGCTGCCGTCCGGCAAGAGCGGGCGCCACCTGATCTACTCGGTGTGGCAGCGCTCGGACAGCAACGAGACGTTCTACGGCTGCTCCGACGTCGTCTTCGACGGCGGCAACGGCGAGGTCACGGGTGTGGGCAACGGCGGCACCACGACGCCACCGCCCACCACCCCGCCCCCGACGACTCCGCCGCCGACCACCCCGCCCCCGACCACGCCGCCGCCGACGACCCCGCCGCCCGCGGGATCGGGCGACTGCTCCGCGATGTTCAACATCACGGGCTCGTGGAACGGCGGCTTCCAGGCCGAGGTGATGGTGCACGCGGGCACCGCGGCGATCAGCAACTGGACGGTCAACTGGACCTGGCCCGGGTCGCAGACCCTGGCCCAGGCCTGGAGCGGCACGGCCACCAGCAGCGGATCGCTGGTCACAGTGAAAAACGTCAACTGGAACGGCACGGTAGCCGCCGGCAAGTACGTGACGTTCGGCCTGATCGGCTCCGGCGCAACGCCACCGTCGGTCAACAACCTGGCCTGCGCCACCGCATGACCTGACCCGCTCCGAAAAGAACCCGGCGGCGGCGCGACCCCATCGCGCCGCCGCCGGCTTTCATTGACCGTTCTGCTTCCCGAAGGTCGTGCGCGGCATCTCGACCGAGGTCGAGGAAAGGTCAAGGTGGGTCAGGCTCAGCGTGTCGTGGTCAGCCTGGAAGTTGCTGGACACTGGCGCGGAGGATGCGACCTTTGACTTCAACGGGGACATCCTGCTGTTCGTCCGGCGGGACGGTGTGCTGACCAAGCACCGGCGCGACACGTGGTGGCAGCGCTACTCGGCCGGGGACCCTTGTGGTGGGGGCGCACTGTGAAGGCATGCAGATCGTCGAGGTGAGCGACTTCGGTGTCCGCTCCGCGGTGCTGCGGCTGACGCGGGCGGGAACGCCACTGCGGTTCGAGTTCTATCCCATGGTTCACGTCGGTGAGCCGGCCTTCTACGCCGCGGTCACCGAGCGGCTGCGCCGGTGCGACCTGGTCGTCGCGGAGGGGGTCGGCCGGGGCGGCAGCTGGGCGGCGGGCGCGTTGAGCTTGAGCTATCAGCTGCCTGCCCGATTCCGGCGGTCCGGCCTGGTCGAACAGGACATCCCGCTGGACTCCCTCGGCGTACCGGTCCGCTACCCCGACCTGACCGGCGAGCAGTTCTCGGCCGGCTGGCAGGCCGTGCCGTGGTGGCAGCGCGCCGTCGCCACCGTCGGGGCGCCGCTGGTCGGCCTCGAGCGGCTGGCGTTCGGGTCGCGCCGTGCGATGGCCGCGGCCATGGAGGTCAGCGACACCGACTGGCGCGAGGAGCTGGCCCGCGCCGAGTCGATGGACGAGCTGCTGTCGCTGATCGGCGAGCAGCGCGACCGCCTGCTGGTCAGCGAACTCGACGACATCCACACTCACCGAGCGCATGAACGCATAACCGTCGGCATCGTCTACGGCGCCAAGCACGTGCCGCCCGCCGTCCACGGCCTGCGCGCCCTGCACCGCTACGCCCCCCGCGGCGCCGAATGGCTGACCGTCATCAACTACTGAGCTTCGCGCGGACGTCGGCTGCGTCAGGATGGCCCAACTCTTCCAGGATTCGCAGGGCCCGGCGCCAGGCTTCGCGGGCCTCGGCCGGGTGGTCGAATTGCTGGTGTACGCCGGCCACGCTGCACAGGGTGTCGGCCTCCAGCCGGCGGTCGCCCAGGTCGTGGAAGATGTCGCGGGCGCGTTCGTAGCTCGCGATCGACCGGCGGTAGTCGCCCAGGTGGCGGTGGACCAGGCCCAGGCTGTCCCAGCCGGTGGCGCGGCCGTGGTGGTCGTCCGCCTCCTCGTAGAACTCCATCGCCCGTACGGAGTGGGACAGGGCCGATTCGGGGTCGTTGCTTTCGACGTCCAGCATGGCGATGTTGTTGTGCGCGGCGGCCTGACCGAAGGCGTCGCCGGCGGCCCGGTACAGCACAAGCGCCTGGTCGGCGTGGGACAGCGAACCGCGCAGGTCGCCCTCGCTGTACGCCTGGACGCACAGGCTCAGGCAGATGTTGGCCTGGCCGGTGTGGTCGCCGAGCTCGCCGAACAGAGCCAGCGCGGCCTGCAGGTGGTGAACGGCATGCTTGTGATCCTGCAGCACGTCGTACGAGAAGCCGAGGCCGTGGTGGCTGTGCGCCTGCCCGGCCCGGTCGGCCGATCGGGCGGCCGCCGTGAGGGCGGTGTGCTGGATCGCCACCAGCTCGGGCCACTGGCCGCGCCGGTCCAGGAAGTCCCACAGCGTCCACGCCAGCTGCCAGGCGTGCGTGTCGTGGCCGTCGCCGGCGGCCAGCTCGATCGCCGCGAACAGCACGGGATGTTCGGCGGTGAACCACGCGGTCGCCTCACGGTGGCTCGTCAGGGATTCGGGCGTCACGGCTGGGCTGAGCGGTGTGAGGGCTATCGGGTGGCGCCGCGGATAGAGCAGGAGGGCGGCCCGGTGCGCGGTGTGCAGGTAGTGGTCGAGCAGGCGGGTGGTGGCGGCCTGCGAGTCCTCGTTCCGTGACAGCTCGGCCGCGTAGGCCCGCAGCAGGTCGTGAAGGTTGAATCGGCCGGGGGAGTGCTCGGTTATCAGGTGAGCGTCGGCCAGGCGGTTGAGCAAGTTCCGCGTACGCGTAAGGGAAAGCCCGACCAGGCTGGCCGCCGCTGGTGTGGTGACGTCCGGGCCGGGGTGACGACCCAGCAGCCGGAACAGGTCGGCCGTCTCGGCGTCCAGCGCCCGGTAGGACCACGAGAAGATGGCTCGGGCGCCGGCCAGGGCGTCGGGCACGCCACCGGCCTCGTTCAGTTCCTCGGCCAGGGCGGCCAGGGGGAGCGCCGGCCGGGTGGCGGCGCGGGCGGCCGCGACCACGATGGCCAGGGGCAGGCGGGCGCACGCGGCGATGATGCCGTCGACCGCGATCGGCTCGGCGGCGACCCGCTTCTCGCCGAGCCGCCGGGCCAGCAGGCCGCGGGCCTCGGCCGGGCTCAGCAGGTCGAGCTGCACCGGGTGCGCGCCCTCGGCGGCGACCAGGCCGGTCAGCTGGTTGCGGCTCGTCACGAGTACGAGGCATCCGGCCGTACCGGGAAGCAGTGAACGCACCTGGGCGGCGTCGCGCGCGTTGTCGAGCACGACCAGCACTCGCTTACCGGCCAGCAGGCTGCGGTAGAGGGCCGTCTGGGCGTCCAGCCCGGCGGGCAGCTGCTGCGGCGGCACCTGCAACGCGTACAGGAAACCTCGAACGGCATCGGCGGGCGTCACGACCGCGCCGTCCGGCCCGAAGCCGCGCAGATTCATGTACAGCTGGCCGTCGGGGAAACACGCGGCGACGCGATGGGCCCAGTGGACGGCGAGCGCGGTCTTGCCCACGCCGGCCGTGCCCGACAGCGCCGAGACGATCACCGCGGTCGGCTGATCGTCGGCGGTAGCCAGCGTCTCGTCCAGCTGGGCCAGCTCATCGGAACGGCCGGTGAAGCCGCGTACGTCGAGGGGCAGCTGCGCGGGTGCCTTCGTACCGGGGACCGGAACTTCCTGACGCAGGATCGCCTGATGCAGCTCCTGCAGCTGCGGTCCGGGGTCGATGCCGAGCTCGTCGACCAGCCGCTGCCGCCAGGAAAGATAGAACTGGGCGGCTTCCGCGCTGCGGCCGGCGGCGTGCAGAGCGCGCATCAGCAGGGCGGCGATCGACTCGGCGAAGGGCTCCTCGCCGGACAGACCGGTGAGCACGGGGATCACCGGCTCGAAGACACCGTCTTCCAGCTGCGCTCGCGCCCAGCTCTCGGTCGCCTCCAGGTATTCAGGCCGCCAACTTCGGCGGCACTGCGTCGCCCACTCGCCGGTCAGACCGGTCAGCGGCTCGCCCCGCCAAAGTTCGCGGGCCCGGCCGAGCAACGCGACACGGTCGGCCGGCAATCGGCGGGCCTGCTCGGTGAGGCTCCGGAAGGAGTGCCGGTCGGTCGCCGCCTCGAGGAGGTAGCCGCCCGACCGCCGGCTCAGTGTGGCGCCGTCGCCGATCTGCTCGAGCAGGCGCCGGATCCGGGTGATGTGCACGTGCAGCGCGCGGCGGGCGCCGTTCGGAGCCTCGTCCCACACCCGGTCGATCAACGTCTCGGCGGTCAGCGGCCGGCCCGCGTCGGCCGCCAGCGCGGCCAGCACGTGGCGCTGCTGACGCGGCCCGGCGTCCCACACGCGGCCCGCCGCGTGCACCTCGACCGGACCGAGAAGTCGTACCTCCATCGCGGCCCCACGATATTCGAGTGTGTCGATGCCCTTGTGGGCAGGCCGACAACATTCCATTAACAAATCGGCTCATGTCCACCCCGCACACTTCCTCAGCGCACGCTTCCTCAGCGCACGAGTCGTCATTCACGGGAGGAAAATCGACATGAGCCTTCGCCGTAGTTTCTTCGCCGCTGCCGCGGTGGCGGGCCTGCTGAGCACGGCGGTCGCCGTCGCGGTCACGCCGTCGCCCGCCCAGGCCGCGGACAACTGCACGACCTCCGGCGCCCACACGATCGCGACCGTCTTCACCCGGTCCCGCGGCATCGAGTTGCGGGCCAACACCGTCTCGAACCGCAATCTGCAGTGCGCGTGGGGCCGGATCGTCAACGGCTCCCCGGGCGACCGGGTGTGGGTCGACCGCAGCTGGGACGGCGGCAACACCTGGGAGCAGCTGAGCATCAAGACCATCCAGACCGGGGGCAGCATCCCCACCGAGCCCTACAACGACGCCTACAAGCGGATGCGCGCCTGCGGCCACGCGGCGGGTTACCCGTCGGACGTCGTCTGCACCATCTGGTGGTAGCGGCACGGCAGCCGGCCGCACGGCCGGCTGTCACCCACAGCCGAATCTGGCATAGATAACGATCAGTGGATTCGGCCAGACTCGGCCCATGAGGGAATACGACCTGTTCGCCCCCGAGGCGCTGGCGGACCCCAACGCCTTCCTGCACAAGGTCCGGGCCGAGAGCCCGATCGCGCGGCTGCCGCAGCTCGACGCGTACCTGCTGACCCGGTACGCGGACGTCAACGCGGCACTGCGCGACAAACGCATGGACAGCGCGAACATGCTGCGCGTGCTGGATCGCCTGACCCCGGCCGAGCGCGAGGAGCTGGCGCCGGTCACGCGGTTCGTCGCGATGTGGATGGGCCACACGGTGCCGGCCGACCACGTGCGGTTCCAGCAGCTTCTCAAGCGCTACTTCACGCCGGCGATGGTCGACCGGCTGCGGCCGCGGGTGCGCGAGTTCACCCACGAGCTGCTCGACGCGGTCGCGCCGAAGGGCCACATGGACGTGGTCAGCGACCTGGCCTATCCGTTGCCCGCCAACGTGATCGCCGAGCTGCTCGGCATGCCGGTCAGCGACCGCGAGCAGCTGCAGGCGTGGTCGCGCGACATCCTGCCCATCTTCGGCCACGGCGATCTGCAGTCGCTGCTGCACGCCCAGCGCAGCATGCTGGAGATGCACGACTACCTGCGCGTGATCGCGGCCGAGCGCCGCCGTGAGCCTCGAGAAGACGTATTGAGTACGTTCGTCGCGGCCGAAGCCGAGGGAATCCTCACCGAGGACGAGGCGGTGGCCAACTGTGTGCTGCTGCTGTTCGCCGGTCACGAGACCACGGCCAACCTGATCGCCAACGGGCTCGTGCTGCTGTTCGACAACCCGGACCAGATGGCGTTGCTCCGCGAGGACCCCGGCCGAATGCCTCTCGCCGTCGAGGAAATGCTGCGGTGCGACGGCCCGGCCGGAGTGATCGGCCGCGTCGCCACCAAGCCGGTCGAGCTCGCCGGGCACGAAGTGCCGGCCGGCAAGCACGTCTATCTGGCTCTCAACGCGGCCAACCGCGACCCGGACGTCTTTGGAGACCCGGACCGCTTCGACGTCACCCGACAGGGCGCCCGGCACCTCAGCTTCGGCATGGGCACCTACTACTGCCTGGGCGCGGCACTCGCCCGCATGGAGACGGACGAGTGCCTGCGCATCCTGCTCGACCGGTGCCCCGACCTGAAGCCCGCCTACAGCCGGCCGGACTGGCTGCCGGTACCGCCGATCGGGCACCGCCTCGTGACGTTGCCGGTCACATTCTGAACGTGCGGAGGCCGCGCAAAACGAAGTCGAGGCGGCGGCGGTAGTCGTCACGGGTCTGCTGGTCGCAGGCGCGCGCGATGACGCCTCGCTCCAGGATGAGGTAGACCAGGTCGTCGGGGGTGATGTCGGCCCGCACGACGCCGGCGGCCTGTGCCTCGTACAGCAGACGACTGCCGAACTGGCAGGCGCGCCAGAACAGCTCGGTCAGCGGCTCGGACTCGGGGAGCACCCGCATCAGGACGTCGTTGGCGGCCGGCTCGTCGTACTGCAGCAGCCACGTGCGCAGCAGATACTCCTCGAAGCGGAGCAGCGGCGGGCCGTCCAGGGCGTCGACCGCCTCGATGATGCCGGCGATGCGCTCGGCCACCAGCTCCTCCACCACCGCGTTGATCAGGCCGGTGCGGCTGCCGAAGCGGTGGTAGATGGTGCCCTTGCTGACGCCGGCGGCCTTGGCCACCTCGTCGAGCGGGGTGGTCAGGCCGCCGGTGCGGAAGACGTCGAGGGCAGCCTGACGGATGCCCTCGACGTTGCGTCTCGCGTCGGCTCTCATGCGGTGTCAGCTCTCATGCGGCACCGGCTCGGGCGGCGTCGGCTCATGCCGGGGATGCTGCCCTGTCCTGCCAGGTGACGTCCAGCGCCTGGCGGAAGAGCTCGACCGGCTGGGCGCCGGAGACGGCCCGCTTGTTGTCGAAGACGAAGAACGGGACGCCGCTGATGCCGAGCTCGCGGGCCCGGGACAGGTCGGCCCTGATGTCCTGCTCGTAGGCCTTGGTCTCGAGCGCCTTCAGCGCCTCGGCGCGGTCGAGCCCGAGGTCGGCGGCGAGATCGGCCAGGACGCCGTGGTCGGCCAGGTTGAGGCCGTCGGTGAACTCGGCCCGGAACAACCGGTCGACCATGGCCGGCTCCTGATCGTGGGCCTTGGCCAGGTGAATCATGCGGTGGGCGTCGAGGGTGTTGATCATCATCGACTTCGGGAACTGGTAGTCGAGCCCCGACTGGGCGCCCCGGGCCGACAGCTGGGCGTGCGAGGCCTCGATCTGGGCCTTGGGCATGCCGTACTGCTGGGCCAGATAGTCGTCGGCCAGCACGGCTTCGCCCACGGGGAAGCCGGGGTTGAGCTGGAAGCTGTGATAGCGCACCTGCACCGAGCTGCCGTGCGGGTGCTGCTCGATCGCCTCTTTGAGGATGGCGTTGCCCAGGTAGCAGAACGGGCAGACGACGTCGCTCCAGACGTCGATGAGGATCGGCTCGGCGGCGCGGCCGAAGACGCTGGCGCTCATCAGTCGCACCACCCGTCGACGGCGCATACACCGGACTCGTCCAGCGGCTCCAGCATGATCAGCGGCGCGGGTGCGGGTTCGGCGGCGGGCGCGGCGGCCTCGGCCTCGACCTGCTGGTCGTCCTCGACGACATTACTTGACGGCATGGTCAAGAAGTTACTCCTAACTTGACTACACCGACAAGTTAGTGAAAGTTCCGACGTTTCTCGGGACTGCGTCAGCCGGCACCGCGTGCTTGATCAAGGCGCGGAATCTTGACGACATAGATGGTCGCCTTTACGTTACGAGAGACCGACCGATGTGTTTCCGAAACTTCCGGCCACCACGGGAGTTTCGATGCTTCCTGTCCCCGGTGCGGCCGAGAAGGAGCTCCCGCATGCCCACCCGACGCGAATTACTCGCTCTTACTTCCGGCGCGGCCGTCACCGCCGCGGCCGGGCTACCCGTTCCCGCCCAAGCCCATTCCGCCTCCCGGGGCAGCGGCTGGACCGCCACCTGGGCCGCGGCCCCCACGACCATCCCGCCCACCCCGCCGACCGTCCTCGCCAACCAGACCGTGCGGCAGATCGTCCACTGCAGCCTCGGCGGCGACGAGATCCGCGTCCGGGTCACCAACGAGTTCGGCGCCGGGCCGCTGCGCATCGGCGCCGTCCGGGTGGCCCTGCGGGCGGGCGACGGCGCGAGCACCGCCATCGTCCCCGGCTCGGATCGGCGGGTGACGTTCAGCAACCGGGCCGACGTGACCCTGCCGGCCGGCTCGCCGCTGGTCAGCGACCCCGTACGGCTTCGGGTGCCGCCCGGCGGCGACCTGGCCGTCAGCCTCTATCTGCCGGCCCGCACCCCGGTGACCACCCTGGCCGCGTTCGCCTTTCAGGACAACGTGATCGCCGACGGCGACGTCACCGCCGCGCGTACCGTCACCCCGGTCTCGACCATCGGGCAGTACCTGTTCCTCTCGGGTGTGGCCGTCCGCAGCGATGCCGAAGCGATCGTCACGCTCGGCGACTCGATCACCAACGGCGCCAACACGCAGAACAACCTCAACCACCGCTGGCCCGACCTGCTCGCGGCCCGCCTCCGCACGTTCGGGGTGGCCAACGTCGGCATCTCGGGCAACCGGCTGCTGCACGACCCGAACCCGGCGCCGGGCAGCGACGCCGAGGGCTTCGCCGCGTACTTCGGGCACAGCGGTTTGCGGCGCTTCGACCGCGACGTGGTCGCCCAGCCCGGCGCCGGCTATCTGATCGTGCTGCTCGGGGTCAACGACCTCGGGCACCCGGGCACGGTCGCGCCCGCCTCCGAGGTGGTCACGGCCGACGATCTGATCGGCGGGCACCGGCAGCTGATCGCCCGCGCGCACGCGGCCGGGCTGGTCGCGATCGGCGCCACGATTCTTCCGTTCAAGGGGGACACGTTGGGTTTCTACAGCGAGGCCAACGAGCGCAAACGCGACGTGCTCAACCGCTGGATCCGGTCCGGCGGCGAGTACGACGGGGTGATCGACTTCGACCGGGCCATGCGCGACCCGGCCGACCCGCTGCGGCTGAACCCGGCCTACGACAGCGGGGACGGGCTGCATCCCAATGACGCCGGCATGGCCGCGATGGCCGCCGCCGTTCCGCTGAGGCTGTTCCGATGAGGGCGGCCCTGGTCGGGGCGCTGGCGCTCGTGCTGATCACGCCGACGCCGGCCGGCGCCCACAAAACCGATAAGCCATCCGCTTCGTACGTGTCTGTGGACAACGGGCCGGGCCGCTTCCCGTTGCGGGGCGCGCCCATCGTGGTCAGCAAGGACGACTACGCCGGGGTGATCCGGGTTGCCGACGACCTGCAGACCGACCTCGAGAAGGTGACCGGTGTGAAGCCGGCGGTCGGCCACGACACAATTCCGGCCGGGCGCGACCCGGTCATCGTCGGCACCATCGGCAAGAGCCCGCTCATCGACCGGATCATCGCGCGCGGAAAGCTCGATGTGCGCGGTGTGCAAGGCAAGTGGGAAACCACGGTCGAGCAGGTCGTGACGGATCCGCTTCCCGGCGTACGGCGTGCTTTTGTCATTGCCGGAAGCGACCAGCGGGGCAGCATCTACGGCGCGTACGACCTCTCGCGGAAGATCGGTATCTCGCCCTGGCACTTCTGGGACGACGTGCCCGTTCAGAAGAAGGCCCAGCTGTATGTGCTGCCGGGCCGGCACACGCAGGGCACGCCGAAGGTGAAATACCGCGGGTTCTTCATCAACGACGAGAACCCGGCCACCGGCACGTGGGCGCCCGGCTACTTCGGACCGGGCAAGGCGCCCGGCTATCCGGGTGGGTTGAACAGCGCGTACTACGCCAAGGTGTTCGAGACAATGCTGCGGCTCAAGGCCAATTATCTGTGGCCGGCGGTGTGGGGCCGGGCGTTCGCCGAGGACGATCCGCTCAACCACGCCACCGCCACTTTCTACGGCGTCGTCATGGGCACGTCGCACGAGGCGCCGATGATGCGCGGCATCGAGGAATGGAACCGGCACCCGACCGGAACCGGGGAATGGAGTTTCCGCCGGAATGCCGACGCCATCAAGGCGTACTGGCGGGACGGCGCCGAACGGATGCGCGACCAGAACATCGAGGGTGTCATCACGCTCGGCATGCGCGGGAACGGCGACGTGTCGCTGCCCGACGGCGACGGCATCGACCTGATGTCGTCCATCATCGACAGCCAGCGGCAGATCCTGCGCGAGACCGGGCTGATCGACCGGCCGCAGGTGCAGACCCTCTACAAAGAGGTGCAGCGCTACTGGGACAACGGCTATCGGCCGCCGGACGACGTCACGGTCGTGTTCTGCGACGACAACTGGGGCAACATGCGGAAGCTGCCCGATCCGTCGCTGCCGGCCCGCAGCGGGGGCTACGGCATGTACTACCACTTCGATTACGTGGGCGACGGGCGTAACTACAAGTGGGCCGACACCATCAACCTCACCAACACGTGGGAGCAGCTTCATCTCGCGTACAGCAAAGGGGTTGACCGTCTCTGGGTGGTGAACGTGGGCGACCTCAAGAACGAGGAGCTGCCCACCCAGTTCTTCCTCGACTACGCGTGGAACCCGGACGCGATTCCGGTGAGCGGGCTCGACGAATGGACCACGTCGTACGCCGCGGAGAACTTCGGGCCTTCGCTGGCGCCGGCCGTCGCGAAATTGCTCGACGAGTACGGGTTCCTGCAGTCCCGCCGCAAGCCGGAGTTGCTGAACCGGCGGATCACGCTCGACGCGAACGGCGCCGTTGTCTACGACGACCAGGCGACGCCGTTCAGCCTCACCGACTACGGCGAGATGGACCGGGTCACCGAGGAATGGATCGACCTGGCCCGGCGAGCGGACCGAGTGAAGGCGAAGGTGCCGGCCGCCTGGCAGGATGCGTTCTATCAGCTCGTGTATTACCAGATCAAGGACACGGCGCTCATCTACGAACTGCGGCGCGCGGAGTTCACGAACATCGCCTATGCCGCTCAGGGGCGGGCGTTGACGAACAAGCTCGCCGACACTGCCGAACGGCTGTTCGCCGAGGACCAGGCGATGAGCGATTACTACAACAACACGCTGGCCGGCGGGAAGTGGAAGAACTGGCAGCTGCAGCCCAAGATCGGGTACGGGAACGTCGAGCGGTACGGGCCGAACGCGCCCTGGCAGCAGCCGGAACTGAACAACGTCGCACTGCCGGACGAGATCTACCCGTACCTGAAACGCATCGAACTGCCGGCGGGCAGTAAACTGGGCGTCGGGTTGGACGGGGGCGACCCGGTGAAGCTGCCGGCGTTCAGCCCGTGGCAGGCGCAGCGGCCGCAGTACATCGACGTCTACAACAAGGGCGCCACGCCGTTCCGGTACCGGATCACCACGGGCGCTTCGTGGGTGCACGTGGCGCCGGCCGCGGGTGTCGTGGACGACCAGGTGCGAGCGACAGTGCGCGTCGACTGGCGCCGGGCGCCGAAGGGTGTGACCACCGTGCCGATCACCGTGACCGGGGCCGGCAAGTCAGTCGTCGTTGAGGCGCCGATCGACAACCCGACGGTCAAGCCGGTCGGATTCCTCGAGGCCAACGGGTACGTGGCCATGGAGGCCGACCACTACACCGGCAAGACCGGGAAGTGGCAACTGCTGCCGGGCATCGGCAAGACGGGCAACGGGCTCACGCCGGTGGGCGGCGCCGACGCGCGGCTCGAGTACAAGATGACGCTCACGAGCGGCGGTCCGGTGAACGTGACCGCTTACCTTTCGCCGCGCAACAACGTGCTGCCGGGGGACGGGCTCAAGTACGCGGTGTCCATCGACGGGCAGACGCCGCAGGTCGTGAACATAACGACGGCCACCGGCGCCAACGACACGACCATGAACCGGCAGTGGGCGCGCAACACTTCGGACAACATCAATCGCACGACGACTGTTCATTCGGTGTCGCCTGGTGTCCATACGCTCAAGTTCTGGGCCGTCGACCCGACAGTGATCGTGCAACGGCTGGTCGTGGACACCGGGGGCGTCAAGTACAGCTACCTCGGGCCGCCCGAGAGCCGGAGGTCCTGACATGCGCCGACGGACATTGCTGAGCCTGGGCGGGGTGGCTGCGCTGCCCGTGCCTGTCTCCTCGTCACTTGCCGGTGGCCCGTCGCTGGGCGGCGGCGGCCGGCGGCGGTGGATCCACACGTGGACCGCCATGCCGCAGTTGACCGAGCCGAACAATCTGCCGCCGGCGCCGTTCACAGGTGAGAGTTCGGTGCTCGTGGACACCACGTTGCGTCAGACAGTGCACGTTTCGATCGGCGGATTGCACGTTCGTGTTCGTTTGTCGAACGCTTTCGGCGGTGCGGCGCTGCCTTTGACGTCGGTGGCGGTGGCCAAGCCGGTCGGTGGCCGGGCCGGGGTGTCGGCGATCATGCCGGGGTCGAGCCGGCCGCTCACGTTCGGCGGGCGGCCTTCGGTGACCGTGCCGGTCGGTGCGCAGATCGTGTCGGATCCGGTGGCCTTGCCGGTGGAGCGCGGCGAGAACCTGACCATCACCGCGTACCTGGCGACGGGGCAGGCGACGCTCAACCTCACCTCGCATCCGGGGTCGCGCACCACTTCGTACCTGGTCGGGGGTGACTTCGTTTCCGCGCCGGACCTCGTGGGTGCGGTCGGCGTCGCGCATTGGTACCTGATCAGCGGCGTCGAGGTGCAGGCGGACGTGCCGGCGCTGGCCATCGTCGGGGATTCGCTGACCGACGGGCGGGGCTCGACGACCGACGGCAACGACCGCTGGCCCGACCAGCTGTTCGCTCGAGGCGTGCGCGCGGCCGTGCTCAACCAGGCGGCCGGCGGCAACCGGGTGCTCAACGACGGGCTAGGACCGAACGTGCTCGCCCGGCTCGACCGGGACGTGCTCGCGACGAGCGGCGTCGACCGCATGTTGTTGTTCGAAGGTGTCAACGACATCGGCACGGCGCCGGCCACCGTCGCCGACCAGAAGGCGGTGGTGGACGATCTGCTGGTCGCGTTCGAACAGATCGCGCTGCGGGCGCACGCCGAAGGCCTCAAGGTCTACGGCGCGACGATCACGCCGTTCGGCGGCAACACCGGCTACGACGACCCCGGCGGCTTGCGCGAGGCTTCCCGTACGGCGGTCAACGCCGCAATCCGTCGGGGCGCCCTCTTCGACGGCGTAGCCGACTTCGACGCCGCGGTCCGCGACCCGGCCGCGCCACGGCAGCTCCTTCCGGCGTATGACACGGGCGACCATCTGCATCTGAACCCGGCCGGCTACGGAGCCATCGCACGGGCTGTGCCTTTGCGCTGGCTCACCTGAGAGTCGCCTTCTCGCGCGGAATCGCGGCCTGTGTGGTCGTGGTTCCGCGCGGGATGGGCGCCTGAGCGGTTGCTTTCCCGCGCGGGATCGCCGCCTCAGTGGTCGCTGTCCCGCGGGATCGTCGCCTGAGTGGCTGCCGTGCCGTGCGAGATCGCTGCTTGAGCGGTTGGTCGCTTGCGAGGCCGCTGCTTGAGCGGTCGCTCTCTTACGGGGTCACCGCATGGCTGTTTATGCACGTTCGCTCATGGCTGTGCAGCATCGCTCACCCGACGGGGCTGGTTGTGCACGGGCGCTACGTTGCAGGTGATGGGCTACCCGCGCGGGGTCGGGTGGAGTTGCGGCGGTATGGGGGTGGGGGCACGATCGCGGCATGGAGGAGGAGCCTCGGTATGCGCTTCGGCGTGGGGCGGTGGCATTGACTCGACGGCAGTGGGGCGCGTTTGTAGGCGTGCTTGTCGTGGGTGTCGTTTTGGCGGTCGTGCTCATGGTGGCCGTGAAATTGTCCGCGGGCGCGATCGTGCTGGGCCTCACGGCGGTGGCCTTGGGCCTGATGGCGGGGATCTGGCGTGCCAGAATCGGGCCGTGACGTTCCGGGGATGGGCCAGCGAGGCGCTCGAGTTCTATGACGGGCTTGAGGCCGACAACTCCAAGACGTACTGGACGGCGCACCTCGCCTTTTATGAGGAGAAGGTTCGCGAGCCGATGCGGGAGTTGCTGGCCGAGCTCGAACCGGAGTTCGGGCCGGGGAAGATCTTCCGGCCGTACCGGGATGTGCGGTTCAGCAAGGACAAGACGCCGTACAAGACGCACCTCGGGGCTTGGCTCGAGATGGGCGGGTACATCCAGCTGTCGGGGAACGGGCTGGCCGCGGGATGCGGGATGTACCAGTTGGAGAAGGACCAGCTCGCCCGCTACCGGCAGGCGGTGGCCGACGACAAGACGGGCGGCGAACTCGCCGGAATCCTCGAGACGGTCGAAGGCGTGCACGGGCACGGGTCGCTGAAGACGGCGCCGCGGGGCTATGACAAGGACCATCCGCGCGCCGATCTGCTGCGGCACAAGGGGCTGACCACGTGGCGGGAGTGGGAGCCGGCGCCCTGGCTCGGCACGGCGGCGGCCAAGAAGCGGATCGTCGACTTCCTGCGGGCGAGCCGGCCGCTGAAGGACTGGCTGGACACGCACGTACGGTGACCTTCAAGCGGCCAGCTGTCGCCAAGCGGCCGGCTGTCGCCAAGCGGCTGGCTGTCGCCAAGCGGCCGGCTGTCGTCAAGCGGCCGGCTGTCGTCAAGCGGCCGGCTGTCGCCAAGCGGCCGGCTGCCGCCGGCTCAGGTCACGGCCGTCCTGGATGGTCAGCGGCCGATGGCCTCGGTCTTGGTGCTCTGGTCGATCAGCGGGCGGTCGCCGAGCGGGGCGGTAAGGGTGACCGGGTAGAGGCGGACCGGCGGGACCGGTGATGTGCGGTCGGCGTCGCACAGGATCTTCGCCTGCGTGCACGACCCGGTCAGTGTCACGGTCACCTGCTGGGTGGACTCCTGCACGTTCAGGGCGTCGACGCGGTAGGCGCCGTCGACGGCGATGAGCAGGTTGGCGCCCGTCGGCACGTTCAGGTCGAACGGGTTCGCCTTGTCGATGGTCGCGTAACGCCAGACGGCCAGCGGTCCGGTCGAACTTCCGCCGGCGGCGGCGCTGCTGGTCGCGGGTAGCGGGGTCAGCTCGACGTGGGTGGTGCCGAAGCGCTGCTCGCGGGCCTGGCGGATGTCGTCGGCGTCGCGCTGGGTCGCGTTGGCGCGGATCAGGTAGCCGCCCAGGATGACGACCAGCAGGATCGTGCCGACGCCGGCCGCGCGCCCGAGGTTGTAGGAGAGGTCGCTCGGCTCGTTGGCGTCCGGGTCGCGGTAACGCCAGGCGTTCAGCGTCAGCCACTGATGCCGCGGCGCGATGACGGTCCACAACGCGAAAGCGATCAGCGCCAGCCCACCGATGATCAATCCCACGCGGCCCAGTGTGGCAAAGCCGATCTAGCGGTTCCCACTAGGCTGCCGGGCATGGCGCTGCGACCGGACGAGTTCTATGCCCACGCTCTGGCGGCGGCCGACGAGGAGGGGCGGCTGCCGCTGGCCCGAATGACCGGGTGGGACATCAGCCCGTTCGCGCCCGAAGGGCTGATGGTGTCGCCGCTGCGGGAGCCCGTGCTGCCGGAGCCGCCACGGCACGGCGAGGACCCGGCCGACTGCCGGTCGTGCGCCCGGCGTGACGAGGGGCTGTGGCTGAACGACAACTGGCGGCTGACGCGGATCCCGAAGGCCGGCGTGCCGCTCATCCTGATGCTGCACCCCCGCGACCATCACGACCTGGCCGACCTGCCGGACGAGCTCGCGGCCGAACTGGGCGTGCTGAGCAAGCATGTCGCTAAGCACATGCAGGCGCTGCCGAACATCTCGCGCGCACACGTGTACCGGATCGGCGACGGCGGCGCCCACCTGCACATCTGGTTCTTCGCCCGGCCCGAAGGTCAATCCCAGCTGTACGGCTCGTGGCTCGTCGTGTGGGACGACCTGCTGCCGGAATACCCCGAGGACGTCGCGGCGGCCGACGCCGTGCTCGTCGTCGACGCGTTGATCGCCTCCTACGGCGGCCGGCGCGGACAAGAGTGAGAGCCGAGGTTCAGGCAGTGGCGCCGATGCGGTCGGCGACAGGCTTGGGCAGGGGGTACGGCTTCTCGGGCGGGAGCAGGGCGGCCGCAGCCTGGTCGTCGCCGGCGGAGACGTGGGCTCGGATGGTCTGCGCCAGCTCGGTGACGTCGGCCAGGCCGGTGATCCAGTCGTCGGCGTAGCGGGTGGCGGCCTCACCGCCCAGGCCGACCTGCAGCGAGCGGTGGGGCAGCGGCTGCAGGCGCAGCGAACGCTCGGGATCCCACTGCACGCGCACCGGGCTTTCGTGGGTGGCTGAGGTCCAGGCGGCCTGATCCGGGTAGAGCGCGGCGTCGTAGTGGCTCAGGCACGCGTTGGCCAGCGCCCACTCGAAGCCGTCCCGGCGGAGCGTCACCGCCAGCACGTGTTCCTGGCCGGGCTTAGTGGCCCAGCCGCTGCGGTACATCATCCACAGGAACGACGGCTTGATCCACGTCATGCGCGTCCGCTTGAACGGCGGCCGGAAGCGGCCGGCGGCCAGCGCGCGCAGGGCTATCTCGGCCGGATAGGCCTGGTAGACGGTCACCGTGTCGTCGTCGTACGCGGCCCGGATCTGCCGGTAGGGAACATCCACGCCGTTGATTGTGGGGGAACGGCGGGTTTCAGCGCACCTCGTGCCCGTAGCGCTCGGCCAGGGCGTGCAGATCGGGTACGCCGTACCGGGTGACGAGGGCTTCGAACCGCGCCGTGTTGCCCGGCCCGAACCGTGCGAGCGATGCCGCGTACGAGGGAACGGTGTTGAAACGCGGCGGGCTGGTCTTGCTGTGGAACTTGTCGGCGTACATCACGAGGGTTTCCTCGGGCGTGTCGGCCAGGTAGTCGGCGGGCGGCAGCGGGAGCTGCTGGTCGAGGACGTCCTCGCGGGTGATCCCGACGCCGGTGTGGTGCGAGCAGATGCGGGCCAGGGGTTCCGGCAGGTCGAGGGAGCGCAGCAGCTCGTGGCCGAGAAGACCGTGTCTCAGGTACGCCTCGCCGGGCGCCAGCCGATAGACGCCGATGTCGTGGAGCAGGGCCCCGGCCCGGACGAGGTCGCGATCCTCGTCGGTGATCAGCTGCTCGGCGATGTCGCAGATGATCCGGCAGTGCGTCCAGACCAGCGTGAACGCCTCGGCGTCAGGCGCGAAACGCTCGTGCAGGGTGCGGATCTCGTCGTCGCCGGGCAGGTCCACGGCGCTCACCGGGTCAGGCGGGCGGCGGCTGCGGCGGGGTCGAAGCCGAAGGGGAGTTCCAGGCGGTGGGCGCGCAGCAGGGGCTCGTCGGTCAGCACCTCCGGCGTGGGGGCGTCGGCGACTATGCGCCCCTCGTCGAGGATCACGGCTCGGGGGCAGAGCTGCAGGGCGTACGGAAGGTCGTGGGTGACCATCAGGACCGTCACCGGCAGGGGCTCGAGGATTTCGGCCAGTTCGCGGCGGCTGGCCGGGTCCAGGTTGGACGAGGGCTCGTCGAGCACCAGGATCTCGGGGCGCATGGCCAGGACCGTCGCCACGGCTACGCGGCGGCGCTGGCCGAAGGACAGGTGGTGGGGGACCTGGTCGCGGTGGTCGCTCATGCCGACGGCGGCCAGGGCCTCGTCGACCCGGGTGGTGAGCTCGTCACCTCGTACGCCCAGGTTCTGCGGGCCGAAGGCCACGTCCTCGGCGACCGTCGGCATGAAGAGCTGGTCGTCGGGGTCCTGGAAGACGATGCCGACGCGGCGGCGGATCTCGGCCAGGCCGGCCCGGTCGGCGGGGTTCACGCGGGCGCCGGCGATGTCGATGGTGCCGGGGCCGCCGTGCAGAATGCCGTTCAGGTGCAGCACCAGGGTGGTCTTGCCGGCGCCGTTCGGTCCCAGCAGGGCCACGCGTTCGCCGGGGGACAGGGTGAGGTCGATGCCGTGCAGCACCTCGGTGCCGTCGGGGTAGGCGAAGTGCAACCCGGCGACGCGTAAGGCCGGGGTCTCGGGGCCGCTCATGGGATTCATGATCCCAGGGCGGCGACCAGCGCGATGCTCGCGGTGGCGGCCGGCAGCGACGCCGCGGCCACCCACTGGCCGGTCGAGGCCCGGGCGCTCTGCAGAACCGGCATGCGGCCCGCGTAGCCCCGCGACACCATGGCCAGGTAGACGCGCTCGCCCCGCTCGTACGCCCGCAGGAACAACGCGCCGACACTCACCGCGAACGCCTTCACCTGCCACAGGAACCGCGGGTCGTAGCCGCGGGCCAGCCGGGCGATCCGCATGCGGCGGGCGTCGTCGGCCAGCACGTCCAGGTAGCGCAGCATGAACGTCGCGATCTGGGTGAAGACCGTCGGGCAGTGCAGCCGGTCGAGGCCCAGGATCAGGTCGCGCATGGTCGTGGTCGCGGCCAGCAGCAGCGAGGCCAGCACTCCGAGCGTGCCCTTGGCGAAGATGTTCCACGCGCCGTGCAGGCCGTCGACCGAGAGCGACATCCCCAGCCAGTCCACGCGCTCACCGTGGCCGGCGAAGGGCAGCGCGATCGCCAGCAGCACGAACGGCAGCTCGATGGTGGCCCGCTTGGCCAGCCACGACGCGGGGACGCGGGCGACACCGGCCACGACTGCGAGCAGCACCGCGTACGCGCCGAAAGCCCAGAACTCCGTACGCGGAGTGACCACCACGATGATGGTGAACAGCAGCACCGCGGCGATCTTCACCTCGGGAGCCAGGCGGTGCACCGGGCTCACCCTGTCCAGGTGCAGCGGATGGGCGTGCCCGGCGCCCATCTCAGGCGTCCTGACGCTTGCGCCGCGCCACCCAGAACAGGCCCGCGCCGACGCCGAAGGTGATCAGCACGCCGGCCGTGCCCGCGATGAACGTCGACAGGAAGCTGTTGCCGATGCCCCGGATGCCGTAGTCGGCCAGCGGGGAGTCGCCCAGCTGATGTTCGCCTTCCTGCTGGGCGATGCACGTGCCGCCGGTGATCTCACCCTCGTCGTTGAACGTGCAGCCCTCGCGGGCCGTCGCGTCCAGGCCGTCCGGGCTCGACGAGGCGAAGTTGCTGACCACACCGGCCAGCAGCAGGGCCACCAGCAGCCCGCCGGCCAGGAACCAACCGAGTCGCTTGGTCATGCTTTCACTCCCAGCTCGGGCGCGACGGCCGGCTTGCGGAACCGGCGCAGGGCGTACACCAGGTCGGGCCGCACCTTGGCCACGGTGGCGACGGTGGTGGCCGCGATCAGGCCCTCGCCGATGCCGATGAGCACGTGGACGCCGGCCATGGTGCCCGACACCCAGGGCAGCGACAGCTCCGTCGTGCCGCCCAGCGCGTACTCGAGAACGAAGCCCTGCGAAGCCACGACCACCGAGATGACCGAGGCGACGAACGCGGTGACGGCCAGGCCGAACGAGGTCTTGGGCAGGATGCGCAGCAGCCCGGCGACCAGCAGGTAGCCGGCCGCGGTGCCGAGCAGCGCCATGTTGGTGATGTTGAGGCCGAGCGCGGTCAGGCCACCGTCGGCGAACAGCAGGCACTGCACGATCAGCACCGTCGACACGCACAGCGCGCCCACCCACGGCCCGACCAGGATGACCGCGAGCGTGCCGCCCAGCAGGTGGCCCGAGACGCCCGGCAGCACCTGGAAGTTCAGCATCTGCACCGCGAAGATGAACGCCGCGACCAGGCCGGCCATGGGGGCCAGACGCTCGTCGAGGTCGTTGCGGGCCTTCCGCACGCAGAAGGCTAGAGCGGCCACCGCCAGCACCGCGAACACCGCCGATACCGGCCCGTCCACGATCCCGTTGGCGATGTGCATCGCCGTCGTCATGACGCCCTCCTCGGGGATCGACACTATTGCGAATTCTTGGCAATTGAGCGGGAGTTGGCAACTGGTAGTTCGATGCATCACTCCCTCTGGACGGGTGAGGGGCGGAAAACTTCAAAATCTGATGTCGTAGCGGGGTGGTGGGTGCAGACCGTCGCTCCCGCCGAGGGCCGCGGCGGGGCGAGCTGGCCGCTGGCGCGTCCAGAGCGCTCACCCCACCACGGCGACGTGCGTGAGTGGTTGCGCCCAAGACCGCCGGCATCCCGGTGCTCGTCGACAGGATTCGGCCGTGCACCGCCGTGGGCGGTTCAGCGAAGCGATCGTGCGGGTCCCGCGGTCTGGAAATCTCGGTCCGGGGTCGTACCGTGGTGCCGGTGTCGAAGGTGCTGATCACCGGGATGTCGGGAACGGGCAAGTCGTCGGCCCTGGTCGAGCTCGCGCGGCTCGGCTATCGCGTGGTCGACACCGACGATCCGGGCTGGCGCGAGTACCACGAGTACGCCGACGCGCCGGACGAGCTGCATCGGGGCGAATGGCTCTGGGCCGAGGACAAGATCGCCGAGCTCCTGGACGCCGACGACGAGCGCTCGCTCTTCGTCCAGGGCTGCGTGCGGAACCAGGGCAAGTTCTACGACCGTTTCGACGCCGTCGTCCTGCTGAGCGCGCCGTCCCACGTGATCCTGCAGCGAATCGCACAACGCACGACGAACAACTACGGCAAGTCCCCGCTCGAACGCGCCATGATCCTGGACGACCTGCAACACGTGGAGCCGCTGCTGCGAGCCACCTGCACCCACGAGCTCGACGCGTCCCGCCATTTAGGCGAGGTCGTCGCGCACCTGGTCAAGATCGCCCGTTCGCGGACTTAGCGGGTTTCAGCTTTTGGGCGCAACCACTCACGCACGTCGCCGTGGTGGGGTGAGCGTTCTGGACGCGCCAGCGGCCAGCTCACCCCGCCGCGGCCCTCGGCGGGAGCGACGGTCTGTACCCACCACCCCGCTACGACATCAAGCTCTTGATCTTCGGGGTTGCCTTTCGTCGACGCGCCCCGTGAACGTCGTGTTTCCGGAACGTTGACACCTCCTCCTGAGATCGATCAGGATGACTTCATGTCGCGAATCTGGGAGCGCTCCCGAACACTCGCTGTCGTGGGGGCGGCTGTTGTCATAGCGTCCGGGGCCGCCGCGCCCGCCGCGCACGCTGCTGAAGTGGAACAAATCGTCAATGGCGGTTTTGATAATGGGACGGAGCCGTTCTGGGCCAACGCCGGGATGACGCTCGCGCTCGAGGACGGGCGGGCCTGCGTGGACGTTCCGGGGGGAACGGCCAACAAGTGGGACGCCATCGTCGGGCAGAATGACATCGACCTGGTGGCGGGGGAGAACTACCGGTTCTCGTTCGACGCGAGCGGGGTGCCGGCGGGCAAGAGCGTGCGGGCCGTGGTCGGGCTGGCTGTCGACCCGTACGACACGTACTTCGAGCAGTCGCCCGTGCTGGGCGACACGCAGCACTACGAGTGGACGTTCACCGCGAACGCCACCACCGCCCAGGGCCAGGTCGCGTTCCAGCTGGGCGGCAGCCCGGAGCCGTGGAGGTTCTGCGTGGACAACGTGTCGCTCGTCGGCGGCGTGCCGCCCGAGGTGTACGAGCCGGACACGGGCCCGCGCGTGCGGGTGAACCAGGTCGCGTACCTGCCGAAGGGCCCGAAGGCGGCCACCCTGGTGACCACCGCGACCACCGCCCTGCCGTGGCAGCTGGCCGACAAGAGCGGCAAGGTCGTGGCGCGCGGGCAGAGCAAGCCGCGCGGCGTGGACGTCTCGTCGGGGCAGAACGTGCACACCATCGACTTCGGGCGCTACATCAAGAAGGGCACCGGCTACACGCTGACCGCCGACGGCGAGACCAGCCGGCCGTTCGCGATCGGCGCCGACGCGTACGAGAAACTGCGCGCCGACTCGCTGAAGTTCTACTACACGCAGCGCAGCGGGATCGCGATCGACGATGCGCTCCGGCCGGGCTACGGGCGTCCGGCCGGGCACGTCGACGTGGCGCCCAACCAGGGTGACGGGAACGTGCCGTGTCAGGCCGGCGTGTGCGACTACCGGCTGGACGTGCGCGGCGGCTGGTACGACGCGGGCGACCACGGCAAGTACGTCGTCAACGGCGGCATCTCGGTGTGGGAGCTGCTGAACGCGTACGAGCGGAGCCCGGGCCTGAAGCGGGTGGGCCTCAACATCCCGGAGAGCGGCACCCGCACCCCGGACGTGCTCGACGAGGTGCGCTGGGAGCTCGACTTCCTGCTGCGCATGCAGGTGCCGGCCGGTCAGCCGTACGCGGGCATGGCCCACCACAAGATCCACGACCAGGCCTGGACGGGGCTGCCGCTGCTGCCGCACCTCGACCCGCAGCCGCGTGAGCTGCACCCGGTGTCGACCGCGGCCACCCTCAACCTGGCCGCCACCGCAGCGCAGGCCGCGCGCATCTACAAGCCGTTCGACCCCGCGTTCGCCCGGAAGGCCCTGGCGGCCGCGCGGACCGCGTACGACGCGGCGAAGGCCAACCCGGACCGGCTCGCCCCCGAGTCGGACGGCGTCGGCGGCGGCGCCTACAACGACGCCAAGGTCTCCGACGACTTCTACTGGGCCGCGGCCGAGCTGTTCCTGACCACGGGGGAGAAGAAGTACCAGGCGGATGTGCTCTCGTCGCCCGAGCACACCGCCGACGTGTTCGGCGCCGGCGCCTTCGACTGGGGGAACACCGCCGCAGCGGGTCGCCTGGACCTGGCGCTGGTGCCGAACCGCCTGCCCGGACTGGCCGCGGTGAAGGCGTCGGTGATCGCCGGAGCCGAGAAGTACCTGGCCATCCAGCGCAACCACGCGTACGGAGTGCCGTACGCGCCGGCCAACAACATGTGGGACTGGGGCTCCAACAGCACCATCCTCAACAACATGGTCGTCATCGCGGCGGCGCACGAGCTGACCGGGCGCGACAAGTACCGGGACGGGGTGCTGACCGGCCTCGACTACATCTTCGGCCGCAACGCGCTCAACATCTCGTACGTCACCGGGTACGGCACGGTCAGCTCGCACAACCAGCACAGCCGGTGGTACGCCCACCAGCTCGACCCGGCGCTGCCGAACCCGCCGGTGGGCACGCTCGCGGGTGGCGCCAACTCGTCGATCCAGGACCCGTACGCGCAGAGCAAGCTCACCGGGTGCGTCGGCCAGTTCTGCTACATCGACGACATCCAGAGCTGGTCCACCAACGAGCTGACGATCAACTGGAACGCGCCGCTGGCGTGGATCGCGGCCTACGTGGCCGGGCTGTAAACGGATCGCGGAGGCGGCGCGGGTGAGGCTACGGTGACGGAATGTCCGCCGAAGCCGCCCGCGCCGCCGAGATCCTGAGCCAGCTCGCCACCCCGCTGCGGTTGCGGGCGTTCGCCGAGCTCGTCCACCGGGGCAGCGAGGGCGCCTCGATAGCCGAGCTGGCGTACACGATCGACGTTCCGGTGCAGACGGCCGGCGAGACGCTCGCGCGTCTGGTCGGGGCCGGGCTTGCCACTGGTACGGGTAACGGGATCTACCGTGCGTCGCCCGGCACGCTGCGCGAGGCGGCGTCGGCGCTCGACCGGTCCCAGCCGATCACGGCTTATCTGGGCGACTACCCGCAGCTGCGCGGCAATTTCACGCACGGGCGGCTGAGCACGATGCCGCCGACGTTGAGCGAGCGCTACGCCCAGCTCGGCGAGCTGCTGGCCCGGTTCCTGGCGCTCGAGGGGCTGCACGACGAGGGCGAGATCAACCGGCGGCTGGCCGCGGTCACCGACGACGTGGCGGCGGTGCGGCGCATGCTGGTCGAGACGGGCTGGCTGGAACGCGATCAGGCCGGCACGACGTACGGGGTGGGGCGGCCGGTGCCGCACCAGGCCCGCCCGGTCGGCTGACGGCAGCGCGCGCCTTCACCGGCGTACGCGGGAACGGGTTCGATCTCGATTGAAGTCGCCGGCCGGCGGGTATGCACGCAGGTCATGGCGCTGCCGATCGAGGACTACGCGATCATTGCCGACACCCAGACGTCCGCCCTCGTGGGGCGCAACGGGTCCATCGACTGGCTGTGCGTGCCGCGGTTCGACTCCGGCGCGATCTTCGCCGCCCTGCTCGGCGAGGAGGAGAACGGCCACTGGACCATCGCGCCGGCCGGCACCTTCGTCGCCCGCCGGAAGTACCGGGACGAGACTTTGGTGCTGGAGACCGAGTTCGAGACCGACG
The DNA here is from genome assembly GCF_026626335.1 of Paractinoplanes pyxinae. Classification (GTDB taxonomy): domain Bacteria; phylum Actinomycetota; class Actinomycetes; order Mycobacteriales; family Micromonosporaceae; genus Actinoplanes; species Actinoplanes pyxinae. The sequence goes on from NZ_JAPNTZ010000023.1 coordinate 104,046, forward strand.
ACGGCGTGGTGCGCCTGATCGACTTCATGCCGCCGCGCGACGGCGCCCCGACCGTGGTGCGGATCGTCGAGGGCGTGCGCGGCGAGGTGCCGATGAGCATGGTGCTGCGCCTGCGGTTCGACTACGGCAACGTCGTGCCCTGGGTCTACCAGGAGCAGGGCGATCTGGTCGCGGTGGCCGGCCCGGACGCGGTCTGGCTGCGCACGCCCTGCGAGACGCACGGCGAGAACCTGGCCACCCACGCCGATTTCACCGTCCGCGCGGGCGACCAGGTGCCGTTCGTGCTCACCTGGCGCCCGTCGCATCTGACCCGGCCCGAGCCGATCGACGCGGTCCATCAGTTGGGGGTCACCGAGGGCTATTGGCGGGGCTGGGTCTCGGCCTGCACGTACGAAGGTGAGTGGCGCGACGCGGTGGTCAGGTCCCTTCTGACCCTCAAGGCACTGACGTACGCGCCCACGGGCGGCATCGTCGCGGCGGCCACCACGTCGCTGCCGGAGAAGCTGGGCGGCGTCCGCAACTGGGACTACCGCTTCTGCTGGCTGCGCGACGCCACGATCACGCTGCAGTCGTTGCTCTACAGCGGTTTCCAGTCCGAGGCCACGGCCTGGCGCAAGTGGCTGCTGCGGGCGATCGCCGGCAACCCGGCCGAACTGCAGATCATGTACGGCGTGGCCGGCGAGCGGCGGCTGGACGAGTACATCGCGCACTGGCTGACCGGGTACGACGGAAATCCCGTACGCATCGGGAACGCCGCCGCCGAACAGTTCCAGCTCGACGTCTACGGCGAGGTGATGGACGCGCTGCACCAGGGCCGCCGGGCCGGCCTCAAGGCGGACGACCCGTCGTGGGGCCTGCAGGTGAAGCTGATGGAGTTCGTCGAGGAGCACTGGCGCGACCCCGACGAGGGCATCTGGGAGGTGCGCGGCGGCCCGCAGCAGTTCGTGCACTCCAAGCTGATGGCGTGGGTGGCCGCCGACCGGGCCGTGAAGGCGGTCGAGGAGTTCGGGCTCGAAGGCCCCGTCGACCGCTGGACGGCGCTGCGCGACGAGATCCGCGAGGAGATTCTGACCAAGGGCTACGACTCCTCTCGTGGCACTTTTACCCAGTTCTACGGCTCCGACGAGCTGGACGCCGCCCTGCTGATGGTGCCGCTGGTCGGTTTCCTGCCCGCCGACGACGAGCGCGTGGTGGGCACGGTGGCCGCGATCGAGCGCGAGCTGCTGGTCGACGGCTTCGTGCAGCGCTACACCCAACACCCGGACACCGATGTGGACGGTCTGCCGCCGGGCGAGGGTGCGTTCCTGGCCTGCACGTTCTGGCTGGCCGACAACTACGCGCTGATGGGCCGGCACGACGAGGCCTGCGAGACGTTCGCCCGCCTGCTGGCCCTGCGCAACGACGTCGGGCTGCTCTCCGAGGAGTACGACACCGACGCCGGCCGCCTGGTCGGCAACTTCCCGCAGGCGTTCAGCCACGTCCCGCTGATCGACACGGCCCGGACGCTGACCGCCGCGCTCGCCCCCAGCGAGGCCCGCGCCACCGAGGGCCTACGGTGATCGCGTGCCTTACGGATACGTCAACGCGATGAAGACCAAGCCCGGCCACCGCGACGAGGTCGCCGCCATTCTCACCGGTGGGGCGGACGGTCTGCGCGCGGCCGGTTGCCACCTGTACGTCGTCGGTCTGGACGCCTCGGACGAGGTCACCATCTGGGTCAGCGAGGTCTGGGAGTCCAAGGAACACCACGACGCCTCGCTGCAGCTGCCCGAGACCCGCGCCGCGATCGGCCGGGCCATGCCCATGCTGACCGGCGAGTTCGACGCCCACGAGACGACGATCGCGGGCGGCCTGGGCGTCTGATCCCGCTAGCCTGAGCCGATGGAGATCGAGCAGGAGCGGTTGCTGATGCTGGCCAAGCAGCTGCGGGACGCCGCCGCCGGCGCCGGGCGGGACGACGTGGTGGCGAAGGTCGACGACGTGGTCCTGCTGCTGGCCGGCACCGAGGCCGCGCCCCGGGAGGGCGAGAGCAAGGGCAACATCGTGCTCAGAATTCTGGACGGGCTCGGCTTCTGAGTGTCGAGAAGCGGGCGGCGGCTTCGTCCCTCGAGGGAAGCCTAGGAGAGGGAGCCGGCGTGGCTGTGCAACGGATGGACAACGTCCTCATCGTCGTCGAGGACCTGGACGCGGTCATCGCGTTCTTCGTCGAGATCGGGCTGGAGCTGGAGGGCCGCGGGCCGGTCGAAGGGGCCTGGGTGGAACAGGTCATCGGGGTGTCCGGCGTGAAGCAGGACGTCGCCATGCTGCGGATCCCGGGAGCGCCGGGCGGGGTCGAGCTCGCGCAGTTCCACCAGCCGGAGCCGGTCCGATCCGAGCCGCGGGTGGCGCCGGCCAACACGCTGGGGCTGCGCCGCGTCATGTTCGCCGTGGACGACATCGACGCCGTGGTCAGCCGGCTGCGCGCCGGCGGTCACGAGCTCGTCGGGGAGCTCGTGACCTTCGAGAACGCGTACCGGCTGTGCTACGTCCGCGGGCCCGAGGGCATCATCGTCGGCCTGGCCGAGGCGGTCAGCTGAGCAGGGCGGCCAGCTCCTTCGGCCGGCTCAGCATCGGCCAGTGGCCGGTCGGCAGGTAGGCGATCTCGGCCTCGGTCAGGGCGGCGAAGAACGGGTGGCCGGCCGCCATCATCTGATCGATCTGGTCGCGCGGGAACGTGCAGGCGATCAGCGTGGTCGGGAAGTCGGCCGAGGTGGCGCGCGCGCCCAGCGGCTGCCTCACCGACGCGAGAGGGTGGGGCGTGCTTCGCGTACGGAGTAATTCGAGCGCAGCCTCGTCCAGGTCGGCCAGCAGCACCGGATCCGCCTCGCTGTCCCAGGAGCGCACCGGCATGGCGTCTTCGGTCGCGTCGGTGGCCTCGCCGTAGGCGTCCAGCTGCGACATGCCTTCGGGCAGCGGGCCGCTGTCGACGTACACCACCGAGCTGATCCGGTCGCGCAGGCGCAGGGCCGCTGCGCTCACCGGCATGCCGCCGTAGCTGTGGCCGACCAGCACGATGTCGCGCAGGTCCTCGACCTCGGCCAGCCGCACGATGTCCTCGACGTGGGTGTCCAGGTCGACGTCGGGGCCGAGCAGGTGCGCCCGGTCGGCGACGCCGGTGAGGGTGAGCGGGTGGACGTCGTGCCCCTCCGCGCGCAGCGCCGCGGTGACCTGCTGCCACGCCCACGCGCCGATCCACATGCCCGGTACCAGGATGTATGTGCTCATGAGAATCAGCCTAGGAGCGATACCGGACAGGTTCCGCCCGGTATCAATGAGAAACTTGGTGCATGGCTCATCCAGCGTCCCGGGTGCTCGCGATGCTCGAACTTCTGCAGGCCCACCGGCGGATGACCGTGGGTGACCTGGCCGGTCGCCTCGGCGTCGACGAACGCACCGTACGGCGATACGCGACCACCCTGAGCGACCTGGGCATCCCGGTCACGGCCGAGCGTGGCCGCTACGGCGGTTACCGCCTGTCGCCGGGGTTCCGGCTGCCGCCGCTGATGCTGACCGGCGACGAGGCGGTGGCCGTGATCCTGGGACTGATCGCGGCGCGGCAGATCGGCCTGGCGGCCGAGACACCGGCGGCGGAGGCGGCCGAAGCGAAGATCAACCGGGTGCTGCCGGCCGAGCTGGCCGACCGGCTGGCCGGGCTACGGTCGGCGCTGGGCTTCACCCGGGCGGCCGCTGACGGTCAGGACACCCCGGCCTCGCAGATCCTGCTCGTGGTGGGTGCGGCGACCCGATCGTACGAACGAATTGTCATCACCTACCGCGACACCGGCGATCGCGAGCTCGACCCGTACGGCCTGGTCTTCCACTCGGGCCGCTGGTACGCCGTCGGCCTCGACCACCGCAGCGGCGAGATCCGCTCGTTCCGCGCCGACCGGATCGCCGCGGCCCGCCCGACCGGCGTCCTGTTCGAGCCGCCGCCCGGCTTCGACGCGGTCGCCCACCTGAATCAGCAGTGGGCCCGCCGCGATTACCGCTGGCGGGTCGAGGTGCTGCTGGAGGCGTCGATCGCGGACGTCCGGCGGCGCGTGCCGGCCAGCGTGGCCGAACTGACCGAGACCGACCGCGGCCTGCTGCTCACCTGCCAGGCCGAGCACCTCGACGGCATGGCCCAGATGCTGGCCGGCCTGGGCCACCCCTTCATCGTCCTGGCCCCGCCCGAGCTGAAGGCCGAGATTTCCCGGTACGCGGCCCGCCTCACGGAGTGGGCCGGCCGCCCGTCCGTCTCGCCCTGACACCCGCCGTTCTGCCGACCGGCCGTTCGTCGCGCAGAATGGTTCGCGGAGGGGCCATGGAGCAGACGGCGTTGTGGACGGCGGCGGCAGTGATGACGGTCGCCGTTGTTCTCGTGCTCGTCCTGGCCCGGCTGACCCGCCGCGCACCGGCCGCGCCCATGCCGGCCGCCCGCGACGACGAGTACGACGTCCAGCGCGAGCAGTTGCTCGACGCCGCCTTCCGCGACGGCCGCATCCCGGCGGTCTGGTACCGCCAGCAGAAGGCCGCCCTCGCCGCCGACGCCGAGGACGGGACGCCGCGTCCGCCGGGCTGACATCGGCCTGTGTCAGGATGGCGATCATGACGACTCTCGCTGTCCGCACCATCGCGGCCCTGCGCGCGGAGCACGACGGCCTCGTGGCCGCGCTCGACGCCTTCACGCCCGACCAGCTGGTGGGCCCGTCCGGCGCCGCCGAATGGACCGTCGCGCAGGTCTACTCCCACCTGGGCAGCGGCGCCGAGATCGGTCTGGCCGGCTTCCGCGGCCAGATCGGCGAGGGTGACGCGCCCGGACCCGACTTCAACCAGCACGTCTGGGACCGGTGGAACGCCCTGAGCCCGGACGCGCAGGCGGCCGCCTGGCGCGAATCGGACGAGGCGTGGGTGGCCGCCCTGGAGGCGCTGACCCCCGAGCAGCACGAGACGATCCAGGTCAACCCCGGCTTCCTGCCCGAGCCGATCTCGCTGGCCTCGCTGGCCGGCCTGCGGCTCAACGAGGTGGCCTTCCACAGCTGGGACATCCGCGTCGCCGCCGACCGCACGGCCGGGCTCACCAGCGAGTCGGCCGGCCTGCTGGCCGAGCACCTGAGCGGCGGCATCGGCTTCCTGCTCGGCTTCATCGCCAAGCTCGACGTTGTGTCCGAGCCGGCCGTGGTCGACATCGCCGGCACCCCGTACCGCATCGTGCTGGGCGACGAGGCCCGCCTGACCACCGAGCCGGCCACCGCGACGGCGACGTTCGACGGCCCGCTCGAGGCGGCGCTGCGCCTGCTGGTCGGCCGCCTGAGCCCGTCGTACACCCCGACCGGCGTCAAGGTCACCGGCAACGTCACCCTCGATGACCTGCGGGCCGTGTTCCCCGGTTTCTGAGGTCTCACTGCGTCTTGCTCATGTGCACGTCCTCCGGCTCGAGCTCGCAGAGCCCGGCCAGAGGGCGTGCCACCGGCTCGTACGCGTCCCCATCCCGGCGCCGTCGCACGTCAGCGGTTGGTCAGGCTGAAGTGCATGTAGTCCTTGAGGCTGGTCCAGCGGCCGCCCCAGTGGAAGCCGTTCCAGAGGAAGGCCCGGGCGGCGCCGTCGCGGTGGATCATGCCGATCAGGTAGCGGCTGCGGTTCAGGTAGAAGGCGCTGTTGGCGGGGGAGAGGGAACGACCGCGCAGCATGGGGTTCTGGAACGGGTTGATGTCGATGGCCGTGCCCGAGGCGTGTTCGGACCAGACCTTCGTGCCGCCGACCGAGCGGCAGTTGTAGCCGGCGGTGACCACGGCCATGTTGCTCTGGGCCGGCATGTTGACGCGCATGGGAGCCATGGCCATGATGCGGAACCGCCAGTTGTAGAGGATCCGGAAGATCTGCTGCGCCTGGCGGGCCACGTCGTAGCGGACGACCACGCTGCCCACGTGGTACGTGCCGTTGAAGTCTATGTAGGACACCCACAGCTTGCGCAGGTTGCCGGGGATGACCGGGCATCCCGAGCCGGGCTTCCAGTTCACCTCGCCGGCGGTCACGGGCAGGATCTTCGACTGGAACGGGGGCAGCAGGACGGCCGGGCGGTTCAGGCGCAGCACGGCGTCGGGCTGGATGGCGGCGTTGAGCGGGATCTGGTTCCACGCGGCCAGATTGCGCGCGCTGATGCCGTATTTGGCGCCGATGTAGCTCAGCGTCTCGTCGGGGCGAACGACGTGCCATGCAGGTGCTGCCATTGCTCGTACGGGTGTCAGGAACACGGCTATCAGCAGGGCGGACAGGACAGCGGCAACCAGTCTCTTCGGCACGGCTACAGACCGTACGAACGAACCCGGGCGTGTCGCAGCGAAACGTGAAACTTGCCCATGATTGCCAAAGGAGGCAGCCGTGAGGTGGCCGGCCGGTGCTGGGGCACCGGCCGGACCTCAGGCGATGGCGACGGGTACGGGCTGCAGAGTTACGCGGACCGGCGTTCCCGGGGCGAGTGACCCGAGCCGGTCGGTCGCCACCTGGGCCACCACCAGCACGTCCCCGACCGTCACCGTGACCTTGCTGATCGGGCCCAGGAAGCTGGTCGTCAGCACCCGGCCGTTGCCGTCGGTTTCCGGCGTGACCTGCACGGACTCCGGTCGCACGAGTGCAGTGACCGACGCCGACGAGGCCGGCGAGAGCAGCGGCAGCCGCGTGCCCAGCACCTCGACCTCGTTGCCGGTGACCGTGCCGGGGAGGCGGTTGCTCAGCCCCACGAACTCGGCCACGAACGGTGTCGCCGGCGTCAGGTAGATGTCGGCCGGCGCGGCCAGTTGCTCGAGCTTGCCGGACCGCATGACGCCCACCCGGTCGGCGACGGCGAGCGCCTCCTCCTGGTCGTGCGTGACGAACAGTGTCGTTGTGCCGACCTCGGTCTGGATGCGGCGGATCTCGTCACGCAGCTGCACGCGCACTTTCGCGTCGAGCGCCGACAGCGGCTCGTCGAGCAGGAGCACGCTCGGCTCGATCGCCAGCGCGCGGGCCAGCGCCACCCGCTGCTGCTGACCGCCGGACAACTGATGCGGGTATCGATCGGAAAACTGAGCGATACCGACAAGGTCGAGCATTTCTTTTGCACGTTTGAGCGATTTCGAGCGACCGCGCAGCGACAAACCGAACGACACGTTGGCCAGAGCGGTCAGGTGCGGGAACAAGCTGTACGCCTGAAAGACCATGCCCATGTCCCGCCGGCTGGCCGGTAGGGCGGTCACGTCCTGGCCGCCGACGAGCACTTGGCCGCTGTCGGCGTCCTCGAGCCCGGCGAGCACACGCAACGCCGTCGTCTTGCCACAGCCGGACGGCCCGAGCAGAGCGATGAACTCGCCCGGCTCGATCGCCAGGTCAAGGTTGTCCAGGGCATGCACGGTGCCGAACGTCCGGCGCAACCCGTTGAGATGTACGGCCACGCCGGTCATGCGACAGACTCCTTGAGAACGACGACGCCGATCATGCGGCGGACTCCTTCAGCGGCGGGGATGGCAGGCGCGATGCCGGTCATGCGGCCGGCTCCTTGGACGCGACAGCGGTGGCGGGGCCGGCGGGGGCGGCGGTGGCGACTGCGGCGACGGCCGAACCGGAGCGGCGGCGTTCGCCCAGTAGGGACAGCAGGAGCAGCAGGACGAAGGCGAGCAGCAGAGCGGTGAGCGAGACGGCCACGGACATGGTCGCGCTGCTCTTGCCCAGGAAGTTGATCGCGACCTGCAGGTTCGTGCGGTTCAGCAGCGACGCGATCGTGAACTCGCCGAGCACCAGCGCCACGGTCAGGAACGCTGCCGAGAGCACTGCCGAGCGGATGTTCGGCAGCACCACCCGCCACATCACGGTGGCCCAGCTCGCGCCCAGTGAGCGGGCGGCTTCGGCCAGCGTCTTCACGTCGATGGCGGACAGGCCGGCGTCGATCGCGCGGTAGGCGTACGGCAGAACCAGGATCGTGTACGCGAAGACGAGCGTCAGTGACGAGCCGCCGAAGAAGTACGTCACCCACGCGTACACCGGCGCCAGGCCGACGACCAGCACGATGGCCGGGATGGTCAGCGGCAGCAGGCACAGGAACTCGACCAGCCGGCGCAGCCGGGGCAGCCGCAAACGACCCCAAACGGCCGTCGGAACGAGCAATACGAGCATCAACAGTGCAGTGAGCGCCGCCTGCAGCAACGACGACGTGATGCCCTCGGCCAGCGCCGGGTACCGCTCGCTCAGCTCCGGCCAGTTGAACAGGGCCGGCCAGGTGGACGAGTCGCGCGTCGAGAACTCGACCATCGCGACGAGCGGCAACAGGAAGAAAACGCCAAGAACGAGCAACACCGTCCAGCGAAACGCGCGTTGCTTGCGCGCTCGACGAGCGATCACCCCAGCCATTTGGACGTCCGTTTCTGCAGCAACGTGTACAGCGCCATCACGACGGACACGACCACGACCATGCCGAGCGCCATCGCCTTGCCGACGTTCTGCTGGCCGAGCAGCACCTCACTGGTGAGCGCGCCGCGAATCTGCAACGGCACGAGCGGTGAGCCCTGACTGACCAGCGCGGCCGCGGTGGCGTACGCGGAAAAGCTGTTGGCGAACAGAAGCAGCGCCGAACCGAGGAACGCCGGCGCCAGCAACGGACCGGCCACGCGTGTCCAGTACTGCCAGGTCGTGCCGCCCAGGCTCTCGGTCGCCTCGCGCCACTGCGGACGGATGCCGTCGAGCGCGGGCAGGAACACGATCACCATGAGCGGGATCTGGAAGTACGTGTAGACGAGCGTGAGCCCCGGCAGTTCGAACAGCCACACCCCGTTGGCGAAGATGTCCACTTGGAACGTGTCGCGCAACCACACGGTGATGAACCCGGACAGCCCGATGGTGGCCAGGAACGCGAACGCCAGCGTGACGCCGCCGAACTGCGCGAGCACGCCGGCCGCCGCGGTCACCACCCGGCGAAGCACACCGTCCGGGCGCGCGGTCACCAACGCGTACGCCAATAGGGCTCCCAGAACGGCGCCCACGAGCGCGCTGATGGCCGAGAGCGCGATGCTGCGGCCGAAGGCGTCAAGGACGTACGAGTTCCCGAGCGCCTTGACGTTCTCCAACGTCGCGCCGGAGGAGCCCGCGAACGCGCCGATCACCACGACCAGCGTCGGGATCACCAGGAAGATCGTCACGTACGCGAAGAACGGCACCGTGCCGAGCAGGGCGGTGACGCCCCGCAGGCGCGGCCGCCGGGCCACGCGCTGCGGGACGGCCGCGACGATCTCAGCCAATGGCCTTGGCCCAGTCCGTCGCCAGGATCTCCTTGGCCTTGGTGTTCTGGGCCTCGGTCGGGATCACCGGGCTGCCGTCGATCTTGGGCAGCGCCTCGAACGCCGTCTTGTCGATCGTGCCGGCCTTCTCCATGGCCTCGGCGCGCACCGGGCGGGCGCCACCCTTGAGCCACAGGTTCTGGCCCTCGTCGGAGTAGAGGAACTCCTGCCACAGCCGCGCGGCGGCCGGGTGCGGGGCGTCCTTGTTGATGGCCTGTACGTAGTACGAGCCGAGGACGGCGCCGCTGGGCACGAAGGTCTTCCAGGTCTTGAGCTTGGTCGCCTCGGCTGCGTTCAGGTAGTCCCAGTCGAAGACGACCGGGGTCTGACCGGACTGGATGGTGGCCGAGTCGGGGTCGACGGGCAGCAGGTTGCCGGCCTTCTTCAGCTTGCCGAAGTAGTCGACGCCGGGCTTGATGTCCTCGACCGTGCCGCCGTTGCCGAGCGAGGCGGCCTGCACGGCGCCGAACGCGGAACCGGCCTGGGTCGGGTCGCCGTTGAGCGCGACCTTGCCCTTGTACTCCGGCTTGAGCAGGTCGGCCAGGCTGGTGGGGGCCGGGACCTTGGCGCTGTCGTAGCCGATCGACATGTAGCCGCCGTAGTCGTTCGTCCAGGCGCCGCCGGCGTCCTTCAGGTTGTCCGGGATCTCGGAGTGCTTCTCGACCTTGTACGGCGCGAACATGGCCACGTTGGCCGACGCCACCGAGGCGCCGAGGTCGAACACGTCCGGGGCGCCGTCCTGACCCTTGAGCTGGTTGGCCGCGTTGATCTCGTCCTGGCTCGAGCCGTCGGGCTGAGCCGAGTTGACCTTGATGCCGTACTTGTCGCCGAAGGTCTTGATCAGCTCGCCGTAGTTCGCCCAGTTCGGCGGCAGCGCGATGACGTTGAGCTGGCCCTCGGCCTTGGCCGCCTCGACCAGCTTGTCGAGACCGCCCAGGTCGGCCGCGCTGGCCGCGGTGGCCGCGCCCGAACCCGAGGACTCGGTCTCTTTCTCGGGCGGCGAGCAAGCCGCAACCGCCGCTATAGTGGTGGCCGCCACAGTGACGGCGATCGTGCGGGTGAATGGACGCACCGTTGTTCCTCCCTCTGCGCGCACCGGGCCGATACGCGCTGGGTGATCATGAAAGTGCGTGCTGGACAAAAGGCATCCACAAGGCATCCGCCGGGCGACAGTTCTCCGCGCTTTCCGGCCTTTTCGTTTACGCGCTCTTCACCGTTCCTGGCCACGGCAAAGCTGTTTGTCGATGTCTTGGATCCGCCAATTCGGACTTCGCACCGGGCCGGCGAATTCCCGGCACTGGAATGGCCGGCAATGGTCGTCGATGAAACGGCCGAGGCCGCGTCAGATTCCGGTGCGCGAGCGGACGTGTGCCTTTTCGCGGTACATCTCGGCGTCGGCCAGGAGGCTGAGGGATTCGAGGGTGGTGGTGTCGCCGGCCGGGCGGGTGGCCACGCCGATCGAGACGCCGACGGTGACCGGGGTGGCGCCGCCCAGGTCGATGGGGTGGCGGACGGCTGCACGCAGGCGGGCGGCCAGGGCGTTCGCCTCGTCGGCGCGGGCGCCGGAAAGGACGACCATGAACTCGTCGCCGCCGATGCGGGCGGCCAGGTCGGTGTCGCGCAGGGAGGTGCGCAGGCGGTCGGCCACCACGCGCAGCAGCTGGTCGCCGGCGGCGTGGCCCTGGGTGTCGTTCACGGCCTTGAAGCCGTCCAGGTCGAGCAGCAGCACGGCCAGGGCCTCGCCGGTCAGCGCGTCGGCGTGGGTCTGCAGGTGCTGGCGGTTGGGCAGGCCGGTCAGGGCGTCGTGGGTGGCCTGGTGCTGCAGCTGGCGGCGGGCCGCGTCGAGTTCGGCCACCTGACGGCCGTACGCGCGGGCCTGGGTGCCGGCGAGCATGGCCACCAGCAGGTGCAGAAGCACGGCGGTGGCGAGCGTCCCGGGCGGAAGGGCCGCGCCGACCAGGGCCAGGACGCCATTGTTGACCACCCACGCGGCCAAGGCGCCGGTCAGTTGCTTACGCAGGGCGGCGGTCAGGATGGCCAGCACGAGCACGGGCCAGGTGGTCTGACCGGTGGCCTGGATGCCGGCCACGATCACGGCGATCGAGAGCGTGTCCGCGCCGACCAGGAGCGTGCTGATCACGTCGTAGTGCCGGCCGCCGGGGCGGCGCAGGTTGAGCGCGCCGAGGACCATGCCGAGCGCCATCAGCGCCAGGCCGCCGAGGCAGGCCATCCGGATCGCCGGGGCGTCCTCGAGGCCGGCCGGCATGCCGATCGCACCGGTCAGGAAAAGCAGCGTGCACACGACGCCGCCACCGCGCGAGACGAGCGAGCCGGCCTCGACGGTGCGGCGGCGCCGCAGCACCGTGCTTTCCAGGGTCAGGTTCATCGGACGGCGTATCGGTCCCGGCCCGGGTCAGTCTGAGTGTTGCCAGCTGCTCAAGATCCCGGCGACGGTCGCGGCCGTGGGTGGTTGCGGTTCGCGATTGGGCGTACGAGCGAAGCGCGGCGCCGGCGCGGGCTGGGTTACGCCGTCCACCTCGACGAACGTTCCCCGGGCCCGGTTGTGCGGATGGGCCGGCGCCTCGGCCGGGCTCAGCACCGGCGTGACGCACGCGTCCAGCTCGGCGAACACGCGGGTCCACTCGTCGCGCGTCCGGGCGGCGAAACGGGACGTGAAGCGCGCCCGCAGCTCCGGCCAGCCCGCCCGGTCGTACTGGCCGGGAAGGGGTTCGTCGCGCAGCCCGAGCCCGTCGAGCAGGGCCTGATAGAACGGCGGTTCGAGCGCGCCGACAGCCATGAAGCCGCCGTCGGCCGTCTCGTACGTGTCATAGAACGGCGCGCCCCCGTCGAGCAGGTTGCCGCCGCGCCCGCCGGGCCACTGGCTGCCGGCGATCATGCCGTGCAGGAACGTCGTGAGCAGCGCCGACCCGTCGACCATGGCCGCGTCGACCACCTGCCCGCGCCCCGACCGCGAGCGTTCCAGCAGCGCCGCCAGCACCCCGACGGCCAGCAGCAGGCCGCCGCCCGCGAAGTCGCCGAGCAGGTTGATCGGCGCGTGCGGCCGCTGCCCGGCCCGGCCGAGGGGTTCGAGCGCCCCGGCCACGGCGATGTAGTCGATGTCGTGCCCGGCCCGCGCGGCCAGCGGACCGTCCTGCCCCCACCCGGTCATTCGCGCGTACACCAGAGCGGGGTTGACCTTCTCGCAGTCGTCCGGGCCGATGCCGAGGCGTTCGGCCACACCCGGCCGGTAGCCCTCGACCAGCACGTCGGCCCGCTCGACCAGCCGCAGCAGGTCGGCCACGCCGGCCGGCGTCTTGAGGTCGAGCGCGACCGTGCGCCGCCCGCGGTCGAGCGGCCCCGGCGGCAGCAGCGGCCCGCCCGGCCGGTCGACCCGGACGACGTCCGCGCCCAGGTCGGCCAGGATCATGCAGCCGAAGGGCCCCGGCGCCAGCCCGGCCAGCTCGACCACCCGTACGCCCTGAAGGGCGGTCACGCGGGCTCGAACCGAGTGCCGTACCGGGCCGCCAGCGCGAGCGCCCGCCCGCGGAAGTCGGCGTGCTGGTCGGCGAAGCGCAGCACCCCGCCCGTCCAGGCCGGGTAGCCGATGCCGAGGATCGACCCGACGTTGCCGTCCTCGGCCGTGCGCAGGATGCCCTCGTCGAGGCACCGCCGCGCGTCGACCGCCTCGGCGAACAGGAACCGGTCCTTCAGGTCGTCGAACGGTACGGCTCGGCCTTCGGCCGTCGCCATCGCGGCCAGCTCGGGCCAGAGGTGGGTGCGCTTTCCTTCCTCGTACGCGTAGAAGCCCCGCCCCGCCGCGCGCCCCGGCCGGTCGTGCTCGTCGACCATCGCGTCCACCAGGGCGTGCGAGGCCGTCGCCGCGAAGGCGGGCCCGGCCGCGGCCGCGTTCTGCCGGCGGATCCGCTGCACCAGCGACAGGCTCACCTCGTCGGCCAGCGCCAGGGGCCCGGTCGGATACCCGGCCTGCAGCGCCGCGTGCTCGATGGCCGGGGCCGGCACCCCCTCGGCCAGCATGCCGATCGCCTCGTCGATGAACTTGCCGATGACCCGGCTGGTGAAGAAGCCGCGCCCGTCGTTGACAACGATCGGCGTCTTGCCGATCCGCCGGCCCAGGTCGAACGCCCGGGCCACCGCCTCGTCGCTGGTCCGTTCGCCGACGACGATCTCGAGCAGCGGCATCTTGCCGACGGGGGAGAAGAAGTGCATCCCGACGAAGGATTCCCCGGTGGCGAGCTCGGTGATCGGCAGGGTCGACGTGTTGGACGCCAGCAGCGCCCCCGGGGCGAGCACCGGCGCGACCTCGGCGAAGACGGCCCGCTTCAGGTCGGGATCCTCGAAGACGGCCTCGATCACCACGTCGCACCCGGCCAGGTCGGCCACGTCGGCCGTGGTGGTGATCCGCTCGTGCTGGGCGGCCCGCGCCGCCAGTTCGGGCGTCGTGTCTTTGACGACCACGTCGAGCCCGGCCTTGGCGCAGGCGAGCGCGATGCCGGCTCCCATCATGCCCGCGCCCAGCACCGCGATCTTGCGGGCCGCCGGCACCTCGACGTCCGGGCGGGCCAGGCCGCCGTTGACCGCGCGCATGTCGAAGAACAGGGCGCCGATCAGGTTCTTGGCGATCTGCCCGGTGAGCAGCGTGATCAGATGCCGGGTCTCGATGACCTGGGCCGTCGCGAAGTCGACTTGGGCGCCCTCGACGGCGGCGGCCAGGATCTTCTCGGGGGCGGGCAGGGAGGCGCCCTTGAGCTGCTGGCGCAGGGTGGCCGGGAAGGCGGGCAGCTGGACCGCGAGCTTGGGGGAGGAGGGCGTGCCACCGGGCATGCGGTAGCCCTCGCGGTCCCACGGCTGGGCCGGCGACGGGTTGGCGATGATCCAGGCCCGGGCCCGCTCGATCAGGGCGGCCGGGGTGGACACGATCTCGTCGACCAGGCCGTGCTCGTGGGCCTCGGCCGGGCGCAGGCGACGGCCGCTGAGCAGCCACGTCTGCAGGGCCGGGGCGAGGCCGAGCATCCGGACCGTACGGGTGACCCCGCCGGCCCCCGGCAGCAGCCCCAGCGTGACCTCGGGAAAGCCGAGCCGTGTGCCCGGCGCGTCGAGCGCGATGCGGTGGTGGCAGGCCAGCGCCACCTCGAGCCCGCCACCCAGCGCGGCCCCGTTGATGGCGGCGACCACCGGACGCCCGTACGTCTCGAGCCGCCGGAAGTCGCGCTTGATGGTGCTGAGCAGCTCGAACAGCGCGGGCGCGTCGTCCTTGGTGGCGCGGGCCATCGAGGGCAGGTCGCCGCCCGCGAAGAACGTCTTCTTGGCGCTGGTGACAATCACACCGGCTACCTGCTCGCGCTCGGCCTCGAGACGGTCGACGGCGGCGGTCATGGCGGCCACGTACGTCGCGTTCATGGTGTTCGCCGACTGATCGGGGTCGTCGAGGGTCAGGGTGACGACGCCGTCGCCGTCCCGCTCGTACTTGATCATCAGAGCCTCTCGAGGACTGTCGCGACGCCCATGCCGCCGCCGATGCACAGGGTGACCACGGCCCGGCGCTGGTCACGCCGTTCCAGCTCGTCGAGCGCGGTGCCGAGCAGCATCGCGCCGGTCGCGCCGAGCGGGTGCCCGAAGGCGATCGCGCCGCCGTTGACGTTGACCCGCTCGGGATCGAGATCGAGGTCGCGGATGTACTTGAGGACGACCGCGGCGAACGCCTCGTTGATCTCGAACAGGTCGATGTCTTTCGTGGTGAGACCGGCGACCGCCAGGGCCTTCAGGGTGGCCGGCGCCGGCCCGGTGAGCATGAGCGTGGGATCGGCCCCGGTGACGGCGGCGCCGACGATGCGGGCCCGCGGCGTGAGGCCGAGATCGTCGCCCACGGAAGAAGAGCCGATGAGCACGAGGCCGGCACCGTCCACGATGCCGGACGAGTTTCCCGCGTGGTGGACGTGCTCGAGGCGTTCCAGCCACGGGTACTTGCGCAGGGCGACCGCGTCGAAGAACTCGGTGCGTGCGAACGACGCCCGCAATTTCCCCAGGCTCTCGACAGTGGATCCGGGCCGGGGATGCTCGTCGGCGGTGAGGATGTCGAGGCCGTTGGCGTCGCGGACGGGCACCAGCGAGCGCGCGAAGTGACCGCCGGCCTGCGCCTTGGCCGCCCTGTCCTGCGACTGCACGGCGTACGCGTCGACGTCCTCCCGGGTGAAGCCCTCGAGCGTGGCGATCAGGTCGGCGCTGATTCCCTGCGGCACGAAGTCGGTGGCGAACGCCGTCTCGGGGTCGAGGAACCAGGCGCCGCCGTCGGAGCCCATCGGGTTGCGCGACATCGACTCGACCCCGCCCGCCACGATCAGGTGCTCCCAACCCGACCGGATGCGGGCCGCCGCCTGGTTGACCGCCTCGAGCCCGGAGCCGCAGAACCGGTCGAGCTGCACGCCGGCCACCGTGTCGGGCAGCCCGGCCAGCAGCGCGGCCGACCGGGACAGGTCGCCGCCCTGCTCGCCGACCGGCGTGACGATGCCCAGCACCAGGTCGTCGATGCGGGCCGGATCGAGGCCGGGCAGCCGCGACCGCAGCGCGTCGAGCAGGCCGGTGACCAGCGAGATCGGCTTCACGCCGTGCAGGGCGCCGTTCTCTTTGCCCCGGCCTCGGGGTGTGCGCAGTGCGTCGTACACATAAGCCTCAGAGGACACGGACGATCAGCTCCTTCATGATCTCGTTCGTGCCGCCGTAGATTTTCTGCACGCGGGCGTCGGCGTACATGCGGGCGATCGGATACTCGGTGGTGTAGCCGTACCCGCCGAAGATCTGCAGGCAGCGGTCGACGACCTCGCACTGGCCCTCGGTGAGCCAGGCCTTGGCCATGGCGGCCGTGGCGACGTCGAGCTCGCCCCGCGTGTGCCGGGCGATGCAGTCGTCCAGGAACACCCGCGAGACCCGGGTGCGGGTCGCGCAGTCGGCCAGCACCATCCGGGTGTTCTGGTGACCGATCAGCGGCTTGCCGAAGGCGGTTCTTTCCTTCGCGTACGCCGTGGCCAGCTCCACCGCGCGTTGCATGGCCGCCACCGCGCCGACGCCGATCACCAGGCGTTCCTGCGGCAGCTGGCGCATCATCTGGAAGAAGCCCGAACCCTCGGACTCGAGCCGGTTGGCCGCCGGCACTCGCATGTCGTCGAAGAACAGTTCGGCCGTGTCGTTGGAGTGCAGCCCGATCTTCTCGAGCAGACGCCCGCGCCGGAACCCCGGGGTGTCGTCGCCGAGCTCGCAGACCAGCAGGCTGATGCCGGCCGCCCGCTGCGCCGGGTCGGTCTTGACGGCCAGGATCAGCAGGTCGGCCAGGCCGCCGTTGGTGATGAACGTCTTGGACCCGCTGACCAGGTAGTCGTCCCCGTCGCGTACGGCGCGGGTCTTGATCTCTTGCAGGTCGGAGCCGCCGCCGGGCTCGGTCATGCCGATCGCGCCGACCAGCTCACCCGAGCACAGACCGGGCAGCCACCGCCGTTTCTGCTCCTCGTTCCCGTACGCGACCAGGTAGCCCGTCACGATGCCGCTGTGCACCGCCAGGCCGAGGCTCCCCTCGCCGCAGGCCATCTGCTCGTGCAGCAGCACCGCCTCGTGCGTGAAGTCGCCACCCCCGCCGCCGTACTCTTCGGGCACACTGAGACCGAGCAGGCCCAGCTTGCCCGCCGCCCGGTAGTGCTCCCGGTCGGGATGGCCCTGCTGCTCGTGGCGGGCCTGATGCGGCAGCACCTCGTTGACGAAGAACGTGCGGGCCAGCTCGGCAAGGGCCTCGTGCTCGGGCTCGCGCCACGGCGGCGCGTACCCGTCCAGTCCTGGGGTGGGCATGGTCCTACCTTTTCGAGTTGTTGGCGGAGTGTCAACAACGTCTTGCCGTAAGGTCATCTCCGTGAGTGTGCAGGCGGGACCGCGCCGCCGGCTGGAACCGGACGCGCGGCGGGAGCAGATCCTGTCGGTGGCCGTGCGGCTGTTCGGCGAACGCGGCTACGCCGACGTGTCCACGACCGACGTCGCCCGCACCGCCGGGGTGGCCCGCGGGCTGGTCAACCACTACTTCGGCACCAAGAAAGAGCTGTACCTCGACGTCATCCGGGTCATGCTGACCGTGCCCGAGGTCGCGATCACCGGGCTGCCCGCGGGCACCCTGCCGACCCGGGTCGACGCGATCGTGGACTGGTACCTCGACGTCGTCTCCCGGCACAGCCGATCCTGGCTGGCCGCCATCACGGCCGGCGGCATGGCCGGCGACACCGACGTCGACCGGGTGATCGCCGAGGCCATCGACGCCGCCGCCGATGCCGTGCTGCAGGCGATCGGAGAGCCCAAGCCCAGCCCCGCGCTGCACGCCCTGGCACGCTCCTATGTGGGCCTGGCCGTCTCGACCGCCCGCGAGTGGCTGCAGCGCGGCGTGCTCACCCGGGCCCAGGTGCACCGCCTGCTCGCCGCCACCTTGCTCACGATGGTGGAACAGGTCTTCCCCGACGCCTAGGGTCCAGCCGATCGACTGACTGTGCGGGTCGGCCGGGGTGGGAACGATGGGTATCTGCGCGCTCCGCAATGACCCGTCACGGGTACCCCAACCTCTCGTTCCCGGAGCCTGACATGGCTGACACGAAGCTCGAAGCAGACCGATACAGCGCTGACACTCTGACGATCGGCCCCGGCGTCGCCGTCGACGAACTGAACGTGCAGTTGCAGAAGGAAGGCCTCGGCCCGCTCATCGCCGCTCCCGGCCGCACCGCCGGGTCCCGCCGGATCGTCACCGTCGGCGACGGCCAGGCCGTGGCCGCGTTCGACGTGCTGCACGGCTCGGGCCACGACCTGCGGCTCGACAAGCTGCACGTCGGCGGCGTGGAGTTCATGGGCAAGCACTGGGGCCACGGCTTCACCTGGTCGGAGCTGACGATGCTGGAGAAGGACAAGCCGGCCCGGCCGCCGTGGGAGAAGCTGCCCGCCGGCCTGCGCCGCCCGGTGATCGCCCTGCTCGACACCGGCGTCGAGAAGCACCCGTGGATCGACGTCGGCACCACCGGCGATCCGTTCGTCGTGCACGCCGAGGAGGCCGACTGGCCGCGGCCGTTCCCGCGGATGCTGCCCGTGTTCGCTCCGGGCGCCGGTCCCGGCCGGGACGCCGGGCACGCCACCTTCATCGCCGGGCTGATCCGGACCGCCGCGCCCAGCGCGCGGGTGCTCTCGCTGCAGGTGATGGACGAGCACGGCAAGGTGCAGGAGTCGCGCATCTCCGAGGCCCTGAACTGGCTGGCCGAGTACGCCGGGCTGACCGGCCCCGACCCGGCCGCCGGCCGCCCGGTCGACGTGATCTGCATGGCGTTCGGGCGCGAACCCGACGACACCGACCCGTTCACCGAGGTCGAGGCGGCGATGAAACCGTTCGCCGACGCCGGCATCCCGCTGGTCGCCTCGGCCGGCAACGACCACCAGGACAAGAAGGTGATGCCAGCCGGATCCGACTCGGTCCTCGCCGTCGGCGCCGGCTTCGGCCGCTACCACGCCGACTTCAGCAACTACGGCGACTGGGTCGACCGCTACCGCGACGGCGTCGACGTGCTCGGCATCCTGCCCGGCACCGACCCCAACGGCGCCGACGGGCGCTGGGTGAAGTGGAGCGGCACGTCGTTCGCGGCCGCCACCTTCGCCGCCGATCTGGCCCGCCCGCAGGTCGACCGCGGCCATGTCTGACGTCCGGCTGGGCACGCTGCTCGAGCGGGCCCGCGACGGCGACCGCGACTCGCTGCACGAGCTGGTGCGTGAGCTGAACCCGGTGCTGTGGCGGGTCGCCCGCGGGCAGGGGCTGACGGCCGAGGACGCGGCCGACGTGGTGCAGACGTCGTGGCTCGAACTGCTGCGGCGGCTGCACGAGATCCGCACGCCGAGGGCCGTGACCGCCTGGCTCATCACCGCCACCCGCCGCGAGGCCTGGCACCGGCAGCAACGCGGCCGCCGCGATCTGCCCGACGGCGCGATCGCGCTCGACGGCCTGGCCGATCCCGGCCCGCCGCCCGACCAGCGGCTGCTCACCGACGAGCGCGACCGGGTTTTGTGGAGCCACTTCGCCCGGCTCTCGCAGCGCTGCCGGGAGCTGCTGGGCATCGTCGCCCAGGTGGCCCGGCCCGACTACTCGGCGATCGCCGAGGCGTACGGGATGCCGCACGGCAGCATCGGCCCGACCCGCGGCCGCTGCCTGGCCAAGCTGCGCGAGATGCTGCTGTCCGACCCGGCCTGGGGTGCCTGATGGACCCCGTGGACGCCGAGATCCTGCAGCGCATCGCCCGCTTCGACCCGCCCCCGGCCGACCTCGACGAGCGGGTGCTGTTCGCCATCGACCTCGGCTCGCTGGAGGCCGAGGTGGCCCACCTGGCCGAGGAGACCCTGGCCGGTTCCGGCGCGCGGGCGGCCGGCGAACGAACGCGCACGATCACGTTCGACGCCGACAGCCGCTCGGTCATGATCACCGTGGTCGAGCGCCCCGACAACCTCGTCCGCATCGACGGCTGGCTCGCCCCCGGGGCCGCGCTGCAAGTGGACCTGCGGCAGCCCGAGCCGGCCCCGCTGCGGACCGTGACGGCCGACGCCACCGGCCGGTTCGTGTTCGACGAAGTGCCGCACGGGCTGGCCCAGCTGCTCGTGCACGGCGACAACGGCGATGCCCGGGTGGTGACGCCATCGCTGGTGCTGTGACTCAGCTCGAGGGCCGGGCCGGCCGGCTCTACGCGGCCGGGGTCGAGGCCAGCGAGGACGGACGGCCGGCGCTGGCGGTGCGCCGGCTGCGGGCGGCGCTGCGGCTGGTCGCGTCCGATCCCGTACGGGGCCGGGTGCTGGTCACGCTGGCCTGGGCCGAAAGCGAGCGGGGCCGGGTGGATCTGGGCTTCCGCCTGCTCGACGAGGCCGAGCCGTTGCTGCCGCCCCCGGACCGGGCCGTGCTGCACGCCCAGCGCGCCGTGCTCCTGCATCGCAACGGCCGGGTCGAGCGCGCGCTGCCCGAGTTCGACCAGGCCATCGCCGGGCTGTCCGCAGCCGGGGAGCCCTTGGATCTCATCAAGGCCCTCAACAACCGCAGCCTCGTGCACCTGGACGCGGGCCGGGTGGCCGCCGCCCGCGCCGACCTGCAGCACGCGCTGCGGCTGGCCCGCGCCTGCGAGATGGCGTTCGCCGTGGCCCTGCTGACCGTCAACCTCGGGTACCTGGACGTGGTCGCCGGGGACCTGCCGGCTGCGCTCGGCGGATTTGCTTCGGCTCGTTCGACGTACGAGGAAATGGCCCCGGGACGCTTGCCGGCGCTGGCGATCGAACGGGCACGGGCGTTGGTGGCGGCCGGCTTGTTCCGCGAGGCCGACCGGGAGCTGGGCTCGGCCGTCGAGCAGGCCCGCGCTCAGGGGCAGGAACACACGGTGGCCGACGCGCTGCAGGTGCGGGCCGAGGCAGCTCTCCTGGCCGGGCGAACTGAATCGGCGGCGGCCTGGGCGGACGAGTGCCGAGTCCTTTTCGTACGGCGGGGGAACCGGCGACGGGCGGCGCTGGCCGCACTGGTCGTCCTGCGGGCCGGGCCGCCGGACGTCCGGACGGCTCGCCGTCTGGCTGCCTCGCTGCGCAAGCTCGGCCTGGAGGAGGACGCGCGGGTCGCCGATCTCGTCGCCGGTTCGGTGGCCCCCGGCCGTCGCCTCGACCGGCTGGACACGCGACTGCTGCGCCGGCTGACCCGGGCTGAACTCGCTCGTGCCGCCGGAAAGCCGGCGGACGCCGACCGTGAGCTCGCGGCCGGGATGGCCACCCTGCAACGGCATCGGGCCCGCTTCGGCTGCCTGGATCTGCAGACAGGCGCTTCGGCCCATGGGCGTGATCTGGCGGCGGCGGGGCTCGCGGCGGCCCTCGAGAGCGGTTCTCCGTCGGCCGTGCACCGGTGGTCCGAGCGGAGCCGGGCTCAAGCGCTCCTGCTGCCGGCCGTACGCCCGCCGGACGACCCGACGGCGGCCGCGTACCTCGAAGACCTGCGGCAGACCCGGTACGCGCTGCGGGCCGCCCAACTCGAAGGCCGGGCCACCTCCGCGTTGCGGGGGCGAGTGGAAGCCCTCGAGAGGCGGGTGCGGGAAAGCGCCTGGTCGATGCGCGGCGTTGAAGGGTCCGCGCAGGCGCCGGCCCCGCTGGGCTCGGTCCAGGGCCGCCTCGGAGACGAGACGGCCCTGGTGGCGTATCTCCGTTCGGGTGGGGTGCTGCGGGCGCTGGTCGTGACCCGGGCCCGGGCGATCGTCGTGCGGCTGGGGGAGTGGGCGGCCGCGGAGGAGGCGGTGCTGCGCCTGCGGGCCGACCTCGACACGTCCGCCGGTCGGGCGTTGCCGTCGCGGATGGCGGCTGCCGTAGCCGCGACCACCCGGCACGATGCCGAGGCGCTGCAACGGGCCGTGCTCGACCCGATCGCCTCGCTCGTCGGCGACCGTGCGCTCGTCGTCGTCCCGACCGGGGTCCTGATGACGGCGCCGTGGGCGCTGCTGCCGTTCTGCGCGGGCCGCCCGGTCACCGTCGCGCCGTCCGCCACCACGTGGGTGGCGGCGGCCCGCACCCGGCGGCCGGGTCCGGTCGCGCTGGTCGCGGGCCCCGGCAATCAGCGCGGCGAGGCCGAAATAGCCGACATAGCGAACCTGTACCCGGGCGCAACCGTGCTCGCCGGCGATACCGCCGCCACCCTGACCGCATTGGACGGCGCCGGCCTGGCTCACATCGCTGCCCACGGCCGCCACGAGGCCGAGAACGCCCTGTTCTCCGCGCTCGACCTGCACGGCGGCCCGCTGCTCGGCTACGACCTGCAACGCCTGCAGAGCCCGCCGCCCCTGGTCGTCCTGTCGAGCTGTGAGCTCGGCCTGACCGAGGTGCGCCCGGGCGACGAGACGTTCGGCCTGGCCTCCGCCCTGCTGGCCGCGGGTACCGCGACAGTGGTGGCCAGCGTCGCCCGGGTGGCCGACGGCGCCGCCCACGATGCCATGGTGAGCTTCCACCGCGCTTTGGCCGCCGGCCAGGAACCTGCGACCGCCCTCGCCGGAGCGGCCGCGGGCACCGGCTTCGTCTGCCTCGGCGCCTAGGAGCGGTAATCCGCCGCTGTTGTGAAGAAGCCGATCACCGTGGCCTCGTTCACGTCGAAGCCCAAAGTGAGGAACCGGCCCGGTTCAACCTCGACGCTGGACGGGTTGGCCTGGTCGGAGTGCCCCGAGTCGTACAGCTGCACATCCTCGTACCCGTCCCAGGTCTTCCGCGGGTCGCGCACCAGCCGCCCGACCGTCTCGCGGTGCTCGACCCAGCGCGACGACAGGTCGCCGTAGGTCACCAGCACCTCGCCCGAGCTCAGGGCCAGCGCGTGGTGCGACTGGGCCGGCATGTCGGTCGGCTGCTTCTCGGTCCACGTGTGGCCGTTGTCGGACGAGCGGGTGATGTACGCCCGGTTCTCGGTGGTCCGGATCAGCGCGACCAGCTCGCCGTCGTCCAGCAGGGTCAGCGTCGGCTCCTGGTAGTGGACGCCGCCCGCCTCGTCCTCGGCCAGCAGCACCTCGCTCTCGGCGGGCCAGGTGAGACCGCCGTCGGTGCTGCGCACGACCGTCGCCTGCATCCACTTGCGGCCGGGCAGCCGCCCGTACAGCGGCAGCAGCACGTCGCCGTTGGGCAGTTGGGTGGCCGCGCCGTGCGAGCACGCGAAGGTCGGCACGGCCGGGTGGTAGCGGCCGTTCTCGTGGATCATGTTGGTGCCGACCGGGATGTCGTCGCTCCAGGTGCGGCCGCCGTCGGTGCTGCGGCGCACGAAGGTGCCGTACGTCGAGTGCAGCGGCGGATTCGTGCTCCAGTTGATGACGAAGTAACTGAGCAGCACGGTGCCGTCGGCCAGCACCCCCAGCTTGGGGTCACGGTCGTCCCACTCCCCGTCGACCACCACCCTCGGCTCCGACCACGTCTCGCCCCCGTCGGCGCTCTCGACCAGGGTGAGCCGCCCGTCCGAGCGCACGTGGGCGGTGCCCTCGCGGTAGCCAGCCAGCAGGCGGCCGTCGGCCAGTTTCACGATGTCGGGAAAGTGCGCCAGCAGACCGTCTTCGGCCCGCGCCACAGTGAACGGCGTCGGCATGCTCAAACCTCCATGGTTTGCGAGTCCGCACCCATCTAACCGTCCCCGCCCCCGGCTCGCGCCCGCGCCCCGGGACGGGCGGTGGTGACCAGCGTAGAGTCGGCGGTATCGACACCACAGTCACGCTCTGGCGCGCGACCGGACAGGCCGAACTCGACGAGGTCGCCGGCTCGGGCTGGCGCGCCTGGCCGGCCCGCGACCTCGAGGCGGTGCTCGACCGGCGCCGGGCGACGAGGCTCGCCCGCGAGAACCCGGCCTATGTGACCCGCTTCGAGGTCGACCGGGCCTACCTCGGCGACCACGACACCGTCGTCCGGATCCCCGCCGCCGACATGGACGAGTTCAACAAGCACATCGCCGGCGCGATCGTCGAGGAGGCGGACTATCGCGGCCCGGTCGCCGACGACGAATTCGCCGAGGCGGAACAGGCGCTCGGCCGGCCGCTGCCCGCCGCCTGGCGCGAATACCTGCAGTCCCCGTCCTGGTTCCGCCGGGGCTGGCAGGCCGAGAGCGGCGCGTACGTCTGGCTGCACACGCCGCGCGAGATGCTCGAGATCCACGCCGCCTGGCAGGACTCGGTGGCCGCCCACCCCGGCATCGCGATCGTCGGCGGCGACGGCTCCCGCGAGCAGCTGGTGCTCGACCTGCGTCAGGATCCGTCGCCCGTGCTGCTGGCCGGCCTGGCCAGCGAGGGCTGGGACACCACGTTCCGCCAGTCGGCCGACGTCGCCGAGCTGATCGCCCGCGTCGAGGCCGGCACCTTCGAGTTCGACTTCGGCAAGGACTAGAGCCGCTTCGCGAAGAAGACCCGCTTGAAGCCCTGCTCGGTCGAACGC
The DNA here is from genome assembly GCF_026626335.1 of Paractinoplanes pyxinae. GTDB lineage: Bacteria > Actinomycetota > Actinomycetes > Mycobacteriales > Micromonosporaceae > Actinoplanes > Actinoplanes pyxinae. The sequence continues at coordinate 128,348 of NZ_JAPNTZ010000023.1, forward strand.
CCCACTTCACGGAATCCGCGCCGCGGGTAGTAGGCGATGTTCTCGGTCATCGCCTCGTTCGTGCAGAGCCGCACCTCGGGCAGCCCCAAGGCCCGCGCCTTCTCGTCGGCGAAGGCCAGCAGCAGTCCGCCCACCCCGTGCCCCTGCCCGGACGGCGCCACCGCGATGGTCACCACCTCGAGGTGGTCGTCGGACGTCTCCAGGTGCAGCATCCCGAGCAGGCCGGCGTCGCCGTCCACCACCCAGCAGCGTCCGAGGGCGACCAGTTCGGCGTAGTCGGCTTCCATCGGCATCGGCTTGCGCCCGATCCGGGGGATGTAGTGGGTGAACGCCTCGTCCACCAGCCGCCGCACGTCGTCCGCGTCAGTGTCGCGCGCGAGCCGCACGTCCATCGGTCACCCCTTCGCGAGCCGGGCCACGCCCACCGCCATCAGCACGAGTCCCACGGTCATCGCGCTCAGACCCACAACCATTCCCGCGTACGTCGAAATAAGCCACCACCCGACCCCGGCCACCGCGAGTCCCGCCCCCGTGGCCAGCAACGTCATCGAGCCGCCGCGGCTCCGCTCCGGCGGCGTGGACCGCACCGGGCGCGGCACGGCCGGCGAGTCGGTGTCCGTGAACTCCAGCCGCGTCCGCCCGATCCCGATCACGTCGCCCGGCCGCAGCGGTTCCCGCCCCTGCAACCGCCGCCCGTTCACGGTCGTGCCGTTGGTGCTGCCCAGGTCGTCCACCCAGAACCGGCCGCCGGACGGGCTGATCTCGGCGTGCCGCCGGCTCGCGTACGAGTCGGCCAGCCGCAGATCCGCATTGGGCGCCGTCCCGATCAGCACCCGCCGCTGCCGGGGCAGCCCGAACGACACCGGCTCTCCGTCGCCCGCCATGTACCGCACGGAAGCCGCCGGAGCCACCAGCGGCTGCGGCGCCGGGGATCGTGGCGGCGACACCGGCGCGACCGGCGGGCTGACCGGCGCGGCCGCGAAGTCCCGGGGCAGCAGCGCGCAGCCCTCGGCCACCGCCAGCTCCGGCTCCTTCACGGTCACCGCGGCCAGCCCGGACGCCGCCTCGACCAGCGACCACAGCAGCGGGATGCGGCTGCCCCCGCCGACCAGCAGCAGCGTCGTGGCCCCGCCCATCCCGGCCGCCGTCCGGGCGACCCGGGCCAGGATCGGCTGGGCCAGCGCCTCGAACTCCGTCCGGGTCACGGTCAGCTCGGTGTCGGCCAGCGGCACGGTGAACGACGCCGACTCCTCGATCGACAGCCGCTCCTTCAACGCCCGCAGCTCTTCCCACAGCAGCAGCCGCGCCGCGCGGTCGACCGCGGTCAGCGGGTCTTCGAGCCGGTGCCAGACGCCGCGGTCGTGCCCGGCGATCCACGCCCCGGCCAGCTCGGCCAGGCAGGTGTCGAGCCGGATGCCGCCCGTCCCGTCCAGCGTCTCGAAGGCCAGTTGGTCGTACCCGTCGTCCGTACGCCGGACCAGCCCCACATCGCAGCTGCTGGCCCCCGCGTCGACCACCAGAACCGTCCCGCCGCTCGGCAGCCGATCACCGAGCGCGGCCGCGGCCGCCACCGCCTCACCGACAACCTGGACGCCGCTCAGCCCGGCCCGCGAAACAGCCGAAGCCAGGGCCGCCTGTCGCGAACTGTCCCACTCGGACGGACAGGCCACGGTCGTCTCGACGGTTTCGGCACCGGCCGCGCGCCGCACTTCGACCGCCATCCGGGCCAGGTGCTGCGGCAGCAGCGAGCCCGCGTGCAGTGGATCGCGGTGTCCCGGATAGACCGGATCGGCCGAGGACGGCACGAGCGGGGAGCCCCCGGCCAGGACGGGCCGGGGCGGCATGCCCGGCGCGCGCAGCATCGTCACCGTGTGCGCGGTGCCGAGGCTGATCCCGGCCCGCCACAGCCGCGCCGGCATGGTCATGCCAGGCATCGTGCCACGTGAGCTAGCTCACGTGCTTGAGGATGGCCTCCGGGATCGCGTCGAGAGACAGCACCTTGTGCACCCGGCCGGTCATCGCGGCCGCGGCCGGCATGGCCGAGAATGCCGAACTGGCCACGTCCTGCGCCAGCACGGTGCCGCCGCAGTGGGCGATCGCGTGCACGCCGGCCTGGCCGTCGTGACCCATGCCGGTGAGGATGACGGCCAGCGCCCGGGTGCCACAGGTGACCGCGAGCGTCGACAGCATCAGGTCGGCCGACGGCCGGGCCGGAGGCAGCGCGCCGGTCGGGATCAGCCCGATCCGCGCCTCCGAGGTGACCAGCAGGTGCCGGGCGGGCGGCACGACCAGCACGTGACCCGGTTCCATCAGCATCTGGTCGGCCGCCACGTCGACCCGCAGCCGGGTGCCCCGGCGCAGGATCTCGGCCAGCTGACTAGCCCGGTTAGGGTCTTGATGCAGGGCCACGAGCACAACGGCGGGCAGATCGACCGGCAGCGGCGCCAGCACCCGGACCAGGGCTTCGACCCCGCCGGCCGAGGCGACCAGCGCGATCACCGGGAACGGGACCGGGAACGAGTCGGGCGAGGGCGCGTGGAGGCGGACCGCGACCGGTTCCATCGCGGACAGGTTGTCGACGCCGGATTCCGTCATCGCCGTCCAGATTACGCGGGCGACCATCCGATGGCCGAGGCGATGTGCTTGGTAATCGTCTCGAGGATCCGCGCGTTGTAGGCGACGCCGAGCTGGTTGGGCACCGTGAACAGCACCGTGTCGGCGGCCTGGACGGCGGCGTCCGCGGCGAGCTCCTCGGCGATCTTGTCGGGCTCCCCGGCGTACGTGCGCCCGAAGCGCGACCGCACCCCCTCGAGCAACCCGATCTGGTCCTCGTTCTCCTGCCCGCCGAAGTAGATCCGATCGATCTCCTCGGTGATCGGCAGCACGCTGCGCGAGATCGACACGCGCGGCTCCCAGTCGTGGCCGGCGTCGGCCCAGGCCTGCCGGTAGAGCGCGATCTGCTCGGCCTGCAGCTCGTCGAACGGCACGCCGGTGTCCTCGGACAGCAGCGTCGAACTCTGCAGATTCATGCCGATCCCGGCCGCCCACTGAGCCGTCGCGCGAGTGCCCGCACCCCACCAGATCCGCTCGCGCAGCCCCGGCGACTGCGGCTGGATGGCCAGCCCGCCGCTGATCCCCGTCCGGGCCGGATCAGTGCGAGCGACGGCCGCCCCCGAGATCGCCTGCAGGAAGATCTCGGTCTTGGACCGGGCCAGATCGGCCGCGTTCGTGCCCTCCGGCGGCACATAGCCGAACACCTCGGCCCCGCGCAGCACCGTCTCCGGCGACCCCCGGCTCACCCCCAGCTGCAGCCGGCCCCCGCTGATCAGGTCGGCCGCCGCCGCCTCCTCGGCCATGTAGAACGGGTTCTCGTACCGCATGTCGATCACGCCGGTCCCGATCTCGATCCGCGACGTCCGCGCCCCGATCGCCGCCAGCAACGGAAACGGCGACGCCAGTTGCCGCTCGAAGTGATGAACCCGCACGAACGCACCGTCGACGCCGAGCTCTTCCGCCGCCACAGCCAGTTCAATGGTCTGCAACAACGAGTCGGCGGCAGAGCGTGTCTGCGACCCGGCCGCATCCCGCCAATGCCCGAAAGACAAGAAACCGATCTTCTTCACGATTTCCCCAACTCAGCCGGTGTTTGATCGATTCCGCTGACGCTACCGATGTTGGTCACGCTTCCTATCTCGTACGAGCCATCGGGCGCAGCCTCGCTCGGAGCGCACCCTTCACCCGCGGCCGTGGTTTTCCTGTAAAGCGCACTCTTCACACCTTCGTGCGGCTCAGCCCCGCGTTTCGCGCACGGTCCAGGCCCTGCGGTGGCTCGGCCTCGCCTTTCGCGCACGGTTTACGCGTACCTGCGGCTGTGGTTGTGGCTCGGGTCTCGTGGGGCGTGCACCCTCTGCGTGGGGTCGGGAGCGGACCGTTACTATGGCCGCATGCGTCGCCCTATCGCGTTTTCGCCGCCCCGCTTCTGAGCGGGACGGCTGCTCGGCCTCGTCGCGTCCGGCCCTGACTCGGGCCCGCCGCGCATCGGCGCACCTTTTCAGCACGTCCCGCTTCCGCGACCACTTTTCTTCTTCGTCGCAGAAGCTGGAGCGATAACTCGTGCTTGTCTCTGAATACCCGCGAACCCGTGCGGCCAACGGGCTTCCGTATCTGATCGTTGCCGGTTTCCTGTGGGGTGCCGGCGGTCTCACCGGCACTCTGCTGGCCCGTGAGGGCGGCCTGTCGCCGCTCGGGGTGGCCGCCGGGCGGCTCGGCGTGGGCGGCCTGCTGCTGGTGGCCTTCCTCGTGGTCACCCGGCAGAAGTTCCCCCGCGGGCGGGCTGCCTGGACCCGCATCGTCGTGCTCGGCCTGCTGGCCGCCGAGTTCCAGGCCACCTACTTCGCCGCGGTGGCCCGCACCGGCGTCAGCCTGGCCACCCTGCTCACCATCGGCGCCTCTCCGGTGCTCGTGCTGCTCGCCGAGGCGGTCACCGGGCGCCGGCGGCTCACCCCGAAGGTCGTCGCCACCGCAGTGCTCGCCCTGGCCGGATTGGGCCTGCTGGTGGGCGTACCGGCGGACGGTCTTGACCTTGGCCGGATGCTCACCGGGGGCGGCTTCGCGTTGCTGGCGGCGACCGGCTTCGCGACCATGACCCTGGTCGCGGCCCGCCCGGTCGAGGGCCTGGACGAACTGGTCTCGACCGGGGTCGGCTTCACGCTGGGCGCGATCGCCCTCGCCCCGCTGGCCGTCGCCGGTGGCCTCAGCTTCACGGTCACGCCTGCCTCGATCGCGCTGCTGCTGGCCCTGGGCGTCGGCCCCACGGCGCTCGGCTATGCCGCGTACTTCCGGGGTCTGCGGACCAGCGCGGCCGGCACCGCCGCGCTCATGGCCCTGCTGGAACCGCTGGTCGGCACGGCGCTGGCCGTCCTGATCCTGGGGGAGAGGCTGGGCGCGGCCGGCTGGGTCGGCGCGGTCCTCCTGATCGTCGCTCTAGGGCTGGAGAGCAGGTCTAGCGCTGTGAAGTGATCTGGAACTGGTCGACGATGCCCTGCAGCTCGCGCGACATCTCCTCGAGGCGGTGGGCGGTCTGCTGGGCCTCGTCGACGCCGGCCGACGTCACCTGGGCGGCCGTCGCCACCCCGGTGACGCTGGACGCGATGTCGCCCGAGCCGGTGGCCGCCTCGACGATGTTCCGGCTCATCTCGGCGGTCGTCGCCGTCTGCTCCTCCACGGCGGCGGCGATCGTCGTCGAGTGCTCGTTGACCGACTCGATGATGTGGCTGATCTGGTCGATGGCGGCGACCGCCTCGGTGGTGTCGTGCTGGATGGCCTGCACCCGGGCCGCGATGTCGTCGGTCGCCTTGGCCGTCTCCTGAGCCAGGTCCTTGACCTCGCTGGCCACCACGGCGAAGCCCTTGCCGGCCTCGCCCGCCCGGGCCGCCTCGATCGTCGCGTTCAGGGCGAGCAGGTTGGTCTGCTCGGCGATGGCCGTGATCAGCTTGACCACCTCGCCGATCTCGGCGCTGGAGCGGCCCAGCTGGCCGATCGTCTCGCCGGCCCGGCGGGCACTGTCCACGCCGCTGGCCGCCACCGCCGCGGCCTGGCTGGCGCTGCCGGAGATCTCGCGGATGGCCGCGTTCATCTCCTCGGTGCCGGCGGCCACGGTCTGCACGCTGCGCGACACCTCCTCGGCCGACGAGGCGACCCGGTCGGACTGCCCGGACGCGTCGGCCGCGGCCGCGGCGATCCGGGCCGAGGCGGTGCTCAGCTCCTGCGAGGCGCCGGACAGTGTGCGGCTGTTGTCGCTGATCCGGCCGAACGCGGTCAGCAGCACTTCGAGGGTGCTGTTGACGGCCCGGCCCATCACGCCGAGTTCGTCGTGGCTGCCGTCGGGCGCCCGTACGGTCAGGTTCTTGTCGGCCACCTCGCGCAGCGTGGCCACGGTCTGGCTCAGCGGCCCGGTGATGCTGCGGGTGACCAGCACGGCCAGGATCGCGGCCAGGCCCAGCGCCAGCAGCCCGGCCACGATCATGAAAGTGGCCGCGGTGGAGGCGGCCGAGTGGGCCTCCTTCTCGGCCGCCGTGGCCGTGGCGGTGGCCGAGGCCAGCAGGGTCTCGATGGTGCCGATGATTTTGGACATCTGCTCGTTGGCGGCGCCCGCGACCAGGTCGCTGCCCCGGTCGCGGCCGCTCGCGGTGCCCGCCCGGAACAGCTCGACGACCTGCTGGTCGACCTTCATGTACTCCGCGAAGGCGCTCTCCGCGGTGTCGATGGAGGCGCCCTCGTCGCCGCCGAGCTGGTCGGCCCGCAGGGTGGCCAGGGCCTGCCGGAAGCTCTCCGTCGCCGCGATGAAGTTCTTGCGCTGCCCGACCGAGTCGGAGGCCGCGCCGGCCACGCCGCGCAGCACGTCGAACGCGTAGCCGTTCTGCCAGCCGTTGAGATCGGCCGTGCGGTACATGGCGTTCAGGGAGTCCTGGCGCAGGTCGGCCGCCGCCGCGAGCCGTCCGGTGGCGTCGGACGCCTTGCTCTGCCCCCACAGGCCGATGCCGAGCGCGACCAGCATGCACAGGCACACGCCGGTGAACGCGCCGCCCAGGCGCACACCGATCCGGATGTTGCTGATGAAGCGGGTGAGCGTCGCCACCGCTTCACGCTAAGGCGTGCTCAGGAAAAATGAGCCTGATTCGCGATCTATCCTGGTCAGGTGGTCTTTCACGTCCGGCCCGGGGACGCGCGCTCGCCGGTGATCCTGCACGTTCCGCACGCCTCGCGCGAGCTCACGCCGGCCGCCCGGGCGTCGATCGTGCGGAGCGACGACGAGCTGGCCGACGAACTCGACCACCTGACCGACGCCCACACCGACGTGATCGCCGCGAGGGCGGCGGAGGCTTCGGCCGTACGACCCTGGGTGTTCACCAACGAACTTTCGCGGCTGGTCGTCGACCCCGAGCGCTTCCCGGACGAGCGGGAGGAGATGCGGGCGTCCGGCATGGGGCCCGTCTACACCCACGGGTACGCCGGTCGGCGGCTGCGAGCCGACGACGGTGATCACGGCTTGCTGGACGAGCATTTCCATCCGTACGCGCAAGCAATGACCGACCTGGTGGCCGAGCGCCTGGAAGCCACGGGCCGGGCAGTGATCGTCGACGTCCACTCGTACCCCACCGAGCCGCTGCCCTACGAGCTGCACGGCGACGGCCCGCGCCCGCCGGTGTGCCTGGGCGCCGACGACTTCCACACCCCGCCGTCGCTGCTGCCGGCCGGCTTCGGCCCGTACGCGACGCTGGTCAACACCCCGTTCGCCGGCTGCTACGTGCCGCTGCGCTACTACCGGCAGGAGCCGGCGGTGACCGCCGTGATGATCGAGATCCGCCGCGACACCTACATGAAAGAGCCCGGCGGCGCCCCGCACGCGGGCCTGGCCGACGTCGCGGCCGCGCTGACCGGCCTCGTCGCACGGGTCACCTGAGCGGCCCGACCCGCAGAATCCCGTCGTCGAGCGGCGTGCAGCGGACGCCGCCCTTGCCCCGCAGGGCCTTCCACGCTCCCGGCCCGACCGTCACATCCATCCACGCGCACGGGTGCGCCCGGCGATTGACCTGCATCCGGACCGGACCGTCCCCGGAATCGAGCGTCAGCACCGAGCCGACCAGGTCGTCGACCGGCAGCCCCGCGACCAGGATGTTGCGCCGCACCGCGAGCAGCCCGGTGCCCGGCGGCAGCGACTCCTGGCTGATCACCGTCACGCTGGCGTCGCGGTGCGCGGGCTGGTTGAAGTACCGATCACCGACGATCCCCAGCCCGGCCCGCACCCGTACGCAATCGACCAGCTCACCCACCGGAGCGAGCGCCGGCCCGTCCGACGGGCGCCCCTCGAACCGGTGCACCGGCGAAGCGAGCAGCTCCACGATCTCCGGCACCCGGCGATGTTAGCCGGTGCAGGCGTCGAGCCCCTTGAGCGTGCCCTCGCGGTAGGCGCCGATGCGGTCGAACGCGGTCGGCCCGGTGCCCTCGGCGTTGCGGCCGAACGCCAGCAGCGCCTGCACGGCCTCGTCGAGGTCGCCCGGGGAGAGGGTCAGCTCGCTGCCCGGAGGCCGGGTCAGCAGGTCGTTGGTCCACGCGCCGGCCAGGCAGTCGACCGCCAGCTGGCCCTGCTCGGTGCGGGTCTCCTGCCCGCGGCGGGTCTGCACGGCGCGGGAGAACAGGTCGCCCAGCATCATGCCGAGCGCGAAGTCGCCGATCCGCTGGTGCAGGGCCGGGCCGAGGCGGGTGCTGTCGAACGCCGCGAAGTCGCCGTCCGGGCAGTAGAAGGCCGCGCCCTCGGCCGCCGCGTCCGGGTTGGCGCATTCCGGTGGCTCGCCGGCCCGGAACGGCTGGAGGGGCAGGTCGGCCCAGGCCTGGCCGTTGGTCAGCTCGGGGTAGGTGCGCTGCCAGTACTTCTGGGCGTCGTCGGCCAGGGCGCTGACCGCCCGGTCGTACTCGAGGTTGCCGCCGCTGGCCTGATCCTCCGGCGTGCTGAACGGCACCTCGGTGACGGGCAGGTTCCGGGCGCGGTAGCCGGCGCAGGTGGTGACGCCCTCATCCACGCCGTCCTGCAGCGCGCGGATCCGGTCGAACGCGTTGCCGTGCGCGCCCTCGGCCAGGGCCGGGGTGCCGGGCTGGTCGCGCAGCGAGAGCATGCCGGCCACCGTGTCGTCGAGCTGGCTCGCGGTCACGTCCTTGAACGCGGTCGACTTCCCGGCCAGCACGTCGGCCAGCCAGGCCCCGGCGTAGCAGTCGGCCTGCTGCTCCAGCACCACGGTGGGCTGGTTGTCCGGGCCGATCCGGGCCTGGATGGCGTGCCCGTACTCGTGGGCCATGACGAAACCGACCAGCAGATCGCCGTACGTCTCCTGCAGTTCGGGGATCAGCTGATCGGCGTCCCAGGCGATGAAGTCGTCGGGCGGGCAGTAGAACGCGTTCGGCTGGTAGTCGCTCGCCTGCCCGCCGCAGGCCGGCGGCGGATCGTTGCGGGTGTACGGGAACTTGCCGCCCTGCACCGGGGTGAACCGGGCGCCGTCGGCGACCGTGCCGAAGTTCGCCGCCCAGAAACGTTCGACGTCCTGCAGGGCCGGCGTCACCACGTCCTGGCGCGGCGCGGCCTGCCGCTGGTCGGGCTGGATGTCCACGATCGAGCACCCGCCGAGCAGGCCGATCGCCGCGACCAGCGCGATGGTGGACTGACGCATGGGACCTCCTGGTCGAGACGTGACCACGGTAGTTCCCCGCGTCGATGCGCTTTACCCAGTGACTTTCCCGTCGGCCACCTCGAGGTGCCGGGTGATGGTGACCGCCTCTAGCATGCGCCGGTCGTGGGTGACGAGCAGAAGCGTTCCCGTGTACGAGGTCAGGGCCGACTCGAGCTGCTCGATCGCCGCCAGGTCGAGGTGGTTGGTCGGCTCGTCCAGCACCAGCAGGTTGACCCCGCGCGCCTGCAGCAGCGCCAGCGCGGCCCGGGTCCGCTCACCCGGCGACAGGCTGGCCGCCGGCCGGGGCACGTGCGCCGCCCGCAGCCCGAACTTGGCCAACAGCGTTCGTACGTCAGCGTCGCTCATCTCCGGCACGGCCTCACCGAACGCCACCATCAGCGACTTCTCGCCGAGGAAAAGCCCCCTCGCCTGGTCGATCTCCCCCACGACCACCCCCGAGCCAAGGTGCTCCACGCCCTCGCTCAGCGGAATCCGCCCCAGCAGCGCACCCAGCAGAGTGGACTTGCCCGACCCGTTGCTCCCCGTGATGGCCACCCGATCGGCCCAGTCGATCTGCAAAGTGACCGGCCCCAACGTGAAGTCACCACGCCGCACGACAGCATCACGCAAGGTAGCCACCACAGACCCGGACCGCGGAGCCGCCGCGATCTCCATCCGCAGCTCCCACTCCTTGCGAGGCTCCTCGACAACCTCCAGCCGCTCGATCATCTTCTCGGTCTGCCGAGCCTTGGCCGCCTGCTTCTCACTGGTCTCGCCCCGCTGATGCTTGGCGATCTTGTCGTTGTCCGGAGCCTTCCGCCGAGCGTTACGCACCCCCTTGTCCATCCAGGCGCGCTGCATCCGGGCCCGCTCGAGCAGATCGTCCTTCTTGTCCGCGTACTCCTCGTACTGCTCCCGCGCGTGCCGCCGCCCCCGCTCCCGCTCCTCGAGGTAGCTGGCATACCCGCCGCCGTACAGGTTGACCTGCTGCTGAGCCAGGTCAAGTTCCAGAACCTTGGTCACCGTACGGCTGAGAAATTCCCGGTCGTGGCTGACGAGCAGGATGCCCTTGCTCTGGCGCTGGATGAACTGCTCCAGCTGCTGCAATCCGTCCAGATCGAGGTCGTTGGTCGGTTCGTCGAGCAGAAAGATGTCGTACCGGCTGAGCAGCAGAGACGCCATGCCCGCGCGGGCCGCCTGCCCACCGGACAGGGCAGTCATCAACTGGTCGAGGTTATCGGCCACTTGCTCGGCCCGCTCGTCGAAATCGGCGCCGCCCAGGTCGAGCCACCGCTCCAAGGCCGTGGCGTACTCGTCGTCGGCGCCGGGCTTGCCTTCGGTCAGGTCTTGGGTGGCTTTGTCGAGCGCCGCCTGAGCCGGGCCGACACCGGTGCGGCGGGCCAGAAAGTCACGGACCGTTTCACCTTCGCGGCGCTCCCTTTCCTGGGGGAGGTAGCCGACGTTGGCGGTCGGTGGGCTCAGGGAGATCGAGCCGCTTTCCCGGGGGAGGAGGCCGGCCAGGGTGCGCATCAAGGTCGTCTTGCCGGAGCCGTTCACCCCGACCAGGCCTATGGTGTCGCCCGGAGCGACCACCAGGTCGAGGTTGGAGAAGAGGACGCGGTCGCCGTGCCCAGCGGCTAGATCCCGGGCAATTAAGGTGGCACTCATCGCGGGGTCATCTTATGCCTGTCGGGGATGTTGGCCGGCGTGGTGGTCGGGGTGGGTGCGGCCGGTTTTGGTGGTTGGGCGGCTGGCCAGGCCATCGGCGTCGTGGTCTTTGTGGGTGCGGCCTGTTGCGGTTCGCTGGTGGTTGCGCGGCATGCCAGGCCAGCAGCGTCGTGGTCTTTGTGGGTGCGGCCTGTTGCGGTTTGTTGGTGGTTGCGCGGCTAGCCAGGCCACCGGCGTCGTGGTCGAGGCGAGTGGGGCAGGTTGCGGCGGGGGTCGGTTGAGGGCGTCTTTCTGGGTGGCGTGGGAGATGTGCTTTCTTTCGATTCCGCTATGCGAGTGATTTCTCTTGAACGGCAAGTCGTTGGTTTGTTGTATTGCCGTGTCTTGGTTCTTGGGATTTCTTCTCGCGCGTGATCACTCTGCCTGCCGCTCTTCTGTGCGCATGAATTGGCCGGCGAACGATCGGGCGAGGGCGCGGCGAGCAGCGCAACCGCGCCAGCTGGTGAGCCAACTTGGTGATGATTAATTCTATATCTGACGTGGAATACCGGCGGTTGCCAGATCGAACCAAATGCAAGGTTGGCATGATCGAGAGCCGATCGCCCCGGGCTTTTGGGCGCGGGTTGCGGGACAATATTCCTATGGGGCAGTTGCAATTCTTCACCTCGGCACAGCTGGCCACAATGAGAGACCGAACCCGCCGCCGAAACTATTCTCCCAGCGGCGAAGAGTTCCGCAAGGAACACGAACGCCACCGCGCCTGGGGCCTTCAGCAACGCCACGCCCTCAAGCGCGCCCGCCTGAGCTGCCAACGCCGAGCGATCATCGACCCCGAACCCCACCACGACCCCGCGCCGCCGCCACCACCCGAACCTCCGGCCAGCACTCCTACCGCCCCGCCCGCAGACCAACGCCAGTCCTCGCCCAAAGAAGTCGAAGTCCGCGACGCAGCCGCAGATTCACCGACCATCGCCGCCGAGGCCCCACCCGACGACGTTCCCGTCGAGCCCACCTCCACCAGCAACAACGTCACCGCGACCCAAGACCCCACCCCGTCGGCCCAGCCCCGCCCCCGAACAGCCGGCCAACCACCCAAAGATCCAAAAAGCCAACGCAGCGCCCCGAACTCACAGCGAGTGTTGAGCCGCGCAACCACCAGCGACCCGCGACGGGCCGCACTTAGAAAGACCACGACGCTGCTGGCCTGGCGAGCCGCGCAACCACCAGCGAACCGCGACGGGCCGCACTCACAAGGGCCACGACGCTGCTGGCCTGGCAAGCCGCGCAACCACCAGCGAACCGCGACGGGCCGCACTCACAAGGGCCACGACGCTGCTGGCCTGGCAAGCCGCCCAGCCACCAGCAGACCGCGACGGGCCGCACTCACAGAGACCACGACGCTGCTGGCCTGGCAAGCCGCCCAGCCACCAGCAGACCGCGACGGGCCGCACCCACAGAGACCACGACGCTGCTGGCCTGGCGAGCCGCGCAACCACCAGCAAACCGCAACAGGCCGCACCCACAGAGACCACGACGCTGCTGGCCTGGCAAGCCGCGTAAACACCAGCGACCCGCGACGGGCCGCACCCACAAGAACCACGACGCTGCTGGCCTGGCCAGCCGCGCAACCACCAGCAAACCGCGACGGGCCGCACCCACAAAGGCCACGACGCTGCTGGCCTGGCAAGCCGCGCAACCACCAACAAACCGCAACAGGCCGCACCCACAAAGACCACGATGGCGCCACCCGAACAGGCCCCGCTCAGCCCATCCAAGACGTCGGTGGCCCCTAGGAAAGCGCCACAGCAGCCCCACTAACCATCACCCCAGGCTCCCCAGGCACAAGCCTCACCGTCAGCCGGCTGGCCCGCCCCAGATCATCCCCTTGACGCAAATGCAGAACCGCGTCAGGCGACACCAACCGCAAAGCCCGCAAATACCCCCCAAGCGCCGCCGCAGCGGCCCCCGTGGCCGGGTCCTCTACCACCCCACCAACCGGGAACGGATCCCGCACGTCAAAACTGTCCGGCCCCGTGCGGTAGACCAGCTGAATGGTCGTCCACCCGTGCGACTCCATCAACGCCTTCAAGGCGTCGAAGTGGTAATCCAGCTGCGCCAGCCGCGAACGGGAGCCAGCCGCGATGATCGGGTGATAAGCCCCGGCGTAAGCAATCTGCGGCGGCAGAGACGGGTCGAGGTCGTCGGCCGACCAGCGCAGCGCGGTGAGCAAAGCCGCCAGCGTCGACGGGGGCAGCTCGTCGATGGTTGGCGCGACGCTGGTCAGCGTGGCCTGCCCGTCGGCGACCAGCACCGGCACGTCGCCGGAGTTGGTTGTGAAGACGTAGGAGCCGGCTCCCAGCGCCACCCCGGTGGCCACCGTCGCGTGGCCGCAGAACGGGACCTCGGCCAGCGGGCTGAAATACCGCACCCGGTATCGCCCGCCGCCGAGGTCGCGCGTTACGAAAGCCGTCTCCGAGTAGCCCACGTCGGCCGCTATCTTCAGCATGGTCGCGTCGTCCAGGGTCGATGCGTCCAGCACCACGCCGGCCGGGTTGCCGCCCGCGGGATCTTCGCTGAAAGCCACGTATCGCTGCACCACCGTCATGGGCGTCAGCCTGCCGTCCGTACGGGAAGCGCGCCAGAGGAATTAGGCCACGACGTCAGACCCAGGTGGGGGTCATGCCGCCGGCGTAGCGTGCGCCGACGCCGCCGGACGGCAGAATCTTGGCGATCGCGGCCAGGTCGTCGGCGGAAAGCGACAGGGAAGCGGCCGCGATGTTCTCCTCGACGCGGGCCACGTTGCGGCTGCCGGGGATGGGCACGATGTCTTCGCCCTGGGCCAGCAGCCAGGCCAGCGCGAGCTGTGACACTGTGGCGCCCCGACTGGCAGCGAGTTCGCTCAGACGACGTACGGCGTCGAGGTTTTGCTCGTAGTTGCCGGGCTGCCAGCGCGGGTCGTGGCGGCGCATGTCGGACTCGTCGTAGTCGGCGGCCGGCTTGGCCGCGCCGGTCAGGAAGCCGCGGCCCAGCGGGGAGTAGGCCACGAAGCCGATGCCCAGCTCGCGCAGCGTGGGGAACAGTTGCTCGACGTCGCGCTCGAACAGCGAGTACTCCGTCTGCAGCACCGACACCGGCTGCACCGCGTGCGCTTTCCGGATGGTGGAAGTGCCGGCCTCGCTGAGCCCGAAGTACTTCACTTTGCCGGCGTCGATGAACTCCTTGACCGTGCCGGCCACGTCCTCGATCGGCACGTCGGGGTCGACGCGGTGCTGGTAGAGCACGTCGATCGTGTCCACGCCCAGGTAGCGCAGGCTGTTCTCGACGACCTCGCGGATGTGCGCGGGGCGGCTGTCGAAGCCGAAGTCGCGCGTGAAGCCGAACTTGGTGGCGATGACGATCTCGTCGCGGAAGTCCTTGACGGCGCGGCCGACGACCTTCTCGTTCTCGCCCCACCCGTACAGCTCGGCGGTGTCGAAGAAGGTGACGCCCAGGTCGTGGGCCTTGCGGATGGCGTCGATGCCGTCCTGCTCGTCGCCGGGGCCGTAGGCCAGGTTGATGCCCATCGCGCCGTAGCCGATGGCGGAGACGGTCAGGCCCTGCGTGCCGAGAGTGCGTTGCTGCATGATGATCTCCAAACCAAACTGTTTGGTTTGACCCTAGCCCGTGATCGGGCGGACGCCAATCCGGCCGTAATCTTGTGACCATGGACTCGACCGAGGAGCGCATCGTCGCCGCCGCCACGGCCGAGTTCGCCCGGCACGGCATCGCCGGCGCCCGGATCGAGCGGATCGCCAAAGAGGCGCGTACCAGCAAGGAGCGCATCTACGCGTACTACCGCGGCAAGGAAGCGCTCTACCGGCACGTCGCCGCCCAGGAGCTCACCGCGATCGCCGAGGCCACGCGGCTCGATCCGAAAGACCTTCCCGAGTACGCCGGTCGGGTCTACGACTATTTCACCGCCCACCCCGAGCGGTACCGGCTGATGATGTGGGGCCAGCTCGAGCTGCCGGCCGACGATCCGGGGGACAACCCGCTCCGCGCGTCGATGGGCCGCAAGATCGAGACGCTGGCGGCAGCGCAGCGGGACGGGCAGCTCGACGACGGCTGGGACGCCGTCGACATCCTCATGTTCGTCAACCAGATCGCCATGGCCTGGGCCGGGCAGTCCGTGGTCACTCCGGGCAACGACTTCCCGGACCGGCGCCGGAAAGCAGTCGTCGCGGCGGTGCGGAAGCTGTTCCCGCCGAGCGACGAGCGGCAGATTGTCACAGGGCCGGAGTAGCGTTCGTCCGGTGACAGATGCACCAACCGCGATCACACCTCCGTCCGACCTTCCGCGCACCCTGGGCGAGCTGCGGGCCTCCGGCCACGAGTTCCGCACCGTCAAGGAAGAGCTGCGCGACAACCTGCTGGCCCGCCTGCGTTCGGGCGAGCCGCGCTTCCCCGGCATCGTGGGCTACGACGACACCGTCCTGCCCGAGGTCGAGCGGGCCCTGCTGGCCGGGCACGACATGGTGCTGCTGGGCGAGCGCGGCCAGGGCAAGACCAGGCTCATCCGCGGCCTGATCGACCTGCTCGACGAGTGGACGCCGGTCATCGCCGGCTCCGAGCTGCACGAGCATCCCTACCACCCGCTGACTCCGGCTTCCCGCCGCCTGGTCGCCGAGACGGGCGACCTGCTGCCCGTCGGGTGGCTGCACCGCTCCGAGCGGTACGGCGAGAAGCTGGCCACCCCCGACACCAGCGTCGGCGACCTGATCGGCGACGTCGACCCGATCAAGGTGGCCGAGGGCCGCGCCCTGGGCGACCCCGACACGATCCACTTCGGCCTGGTGCCGCGCACCAACCGGGGCATCTTCGCCGTCAACGAGCTGCCCGACCTGGCCGAGCGCATCCAGGTGTCGCTGCTCAACGTGCTCGAGGAGCGCGACATCCAGGTCCGCGGCTACCAGCTGCGCCTGCCGCTCGACCTGCTGCTGGTGGCCTCGGCCAACCCCGAGGACTACACGAACCGCGGCCGCATCATCACGCCGCTGAAAGACCGGTTCGGGGCCGAGATCCGCACCCACTACCCGGTCGACCTGTCGCTCGAGACCGAGCTGATCCGGCAGGAGGCCGCACTGGTGGCCGCCGTGCCGGACCACCTGATCGACGTCCTGGCCCGGTACACGCGCGCGGTGCGCGAGTCGCCGGCCGTGGACGCGCGGTCGGGCATCTCGGCCCGGTTCGCCATCGCGGCGGCCGAGACGACGGCGGCCTCGGCCCTGCGTCGCAGCGGTCTGCGGCAGGAGCGTGAGGCCGTGGCCCGTGTCTGCGACACCGTCTCGGTGACGTCGACGCTGCGGGGCAAGGTCGAGTTCGAGAGCGGTGAAGAGGGGCGCGAGACCGAGGTCCTGGCCCACCTGCTGCGGGTCGCCACGGCCGAGACGTTCCGCGACCGGCTGGCCGGGCTCGACCTGTCGGGCTTCACCGACCTGGTCGCCGAGGGCGCCATCATCGAGACGGGCGACCTGGTCAGCGCGGACGAGCTGCTGAGCCAGATCGGCACCGTGCCCGGCCTGGCCAAGGTGCTCGACCGGCTCGGCCTGGGCGACGCGCCTTCGCCGGGGCAGGCGGCCTCGGCCGTCGAGTTCGTGCTCGAGGGGCTGCACCTGACCAGACGGCTGGCCAAGGAAATGACCGACGACGGCCGCACCCTGTACGGGAGCTGATCATGGCTTCCGGCAGGTTCAGGTACGGCGCCTGGCGGGACGGGCCCGACCCGCTCGCCCCGCCGTACGACGTGCGGGCGGCCGTCGACGAGGTCGGCGAGCGTGTCCTGGCCGGCGACAGCCTGCGTGACGTGCTGCGTGACCTCGTACGCCGGGGCCCACAGGACGGCCGCGGACTCGACGCGCTGCGCGACCGGGCCCGCCGGTTGCGGCGTGAGGCGTTGCGCCGGGGCAACCTGGACGGCGCCGTCACCCGGGCCCAGCAGCTGCTCGACCAGGCCGTGGCGGCCGAGCGGGACGAGCTGACCCGCCGTGACGACGACGAGGCCCGGTTCAACGAGGCGATGCTCGACAACCTGCCCCGCTCGACGTCGCGCGCGGTGGAAGAGCTGTCCGACTACAACTGGGCGTCGGACGAGGCTCGCCAGCTCTACCAGCAGATCCTCGACGGTCTGCGGCGCGAGGTGGTCGAGCAGCGGTTCGCCGGCATGAAGCAGGCGCTGCAGCAGGGCGACATGCAGGGCGTCAGCGAGATGGTGTCCGACCTCAACGACCTGCTGGCCAAGCACGCCCGCGGCGAGGACACGTCCGACGCGTTCCAGCAGTTCATGGACAAGCACGGCCAGTTCTTCCCGGGCAATCCGCAGAACGTCGACGAGCTGATCGACTCGCTGGCCCGGCAGGCCGCGGCGGCCGAGCGGCTGATGCGGTCGCTGTCACCGCAGCAGCAGGAAGAGCTGTCGCGGCTGATGGACCAGGCTCTCGGCGACGGTCCGCTGCGCGGTCAGCTCGGCGAGCTGACCGACAACCTGCGGGCGCTGCGGCCCAACCTCAACTGGGGTCGGGGCGAGCGCATGCGGGGCCCGCAAGACCTGGGGTACGGCGATGCGGCGGCCGCCCTGGGCGAGATCGGCGAGCTGGACGAGCTGCTCGACCAGCTGGGGCAGGAGCATCCGGGGGCCACGCTCGACGACGTGGACGTCGAGATGGTCGAGCGCCAGCTGGGCCGGGGCGCGGCCGACGACGTCCGCCGGCTGCGCGAACTGGAACGCGAGCTCAGCCGGCAGGGCTGGGTCACCCGGGACAGCGAGGGGCTGACGCTCTCGCCCAAGGCGTTGCGGCGGCTCGGGCGTACGGCACTGGCCCAGGTCTTCGAAGATCTGTCGGGCCGCAAGCAGGGGCAACACGACCTGCGCGACGCCGGGGCGGCGGGCGACCTGATCGGATCGTCGCGGCGCTGGGAGTTCGGCGACGAGCAGCCGCTCGACGTGGTGCGCACGATCGGCAACGCGGTGCGGCGGCGGGCCGGCGCAGGTGGGGTGGGCGTGTTGCCCGTACGCCTCGAGCCGGACGACTTCGAGGTGGCCGAGACCGAGCGGCGGGCCTCGGCGGCGGTCGCGCTCTGCGTCGACCTGTCCTACTCGATGTACGCCGACGGGCGCTGGGGTCCGATGAAGCAGACCGCGCTGGCGCTGTCGCACCTGGTGGCGACCCAGTTCCCGCAGGATTCGCTGCAGATCATCGGGTTCGGCAAGTACGCCAACGCGCTGTCGCAGGGGCAGCTGGCCGCGATCGACCCCACGGCCGAGAAGGGCACCAACCTGCAGCACGCGCTCAAGCTGGCCGGCCGGCACCTGCGCCGGCACCCGGGGGCCGAGCCGGTGGTGCTGGTGGTGACCGACGGCGAGCCGACGGCCCACCTCGAACCGGACGGCGAGGCCATGTTCTGGTGGCCGCCGCTGCCCGAGACGATCCGGGCCACCATCCACGAGGTCGACCACCTGACCCGGTTCGGGGCCACGCTCAACTTCTTCATGCTGGGCGAGGACGACGGGCTGCAGCGGTTCGTGGCCGCGGTGGCCGAACGCAACGGCGGCCGGGTGTTCAGCCCGGACGCCGACGAGCTGGGACGGTACGTGGTCGACGACTACGTTCGGGCCCGACGCGGGCGCTGATCCGTCATCCGGGCCGCGCGACTCATCAACCTGGTGTTGCTGCTGCAGTCGCGCGGCTCGATGACGGCGGCCGAGCTGAGCAAAGAGCTCGAGGTCTCGGAGCGCACGGTCTACCGCGACGTCGTCGAGCTGTCGGCGGCCGGGGTGCCGGTGTACGCGTCGCAGGGCCGGGCCGGCGGCTATCAGCTGGTCGACGGCTACCGCACCCGGCTCACCGGCCTGTCCCGGGCCGAGGCCGAGGCGTTGTTCCTGGCCGGGCTGCCCGGACCGGCCCGTGAGCTGGGGCTGAGCGAACCGGCCCGGACGGCGCAGCTGAAGGTGCTGGCCGCGCTGCCGCCGGGACTGCGGGACGCGTCGTCGATCGCCGGGCAGCGCTTCCACCTCGACGCGCCGGGCTGGTTCCACGATCCCGAGACGCCGCCGGTGCTGGGCGAGCTGGCCCAGGCGGTGTGGCAGGACCTGGAACTGATCATGCGATACCGGCGCCGCGACGAGGTCGAGCGCACCGTCGAGCCGTACGGGCTGGTCCTGAAGAACGGCGTCTGGTACCTGGTCGGCCGGGTGGGGGAGTCGCTGCGCTCGTACCGGGTCGACCGGATCGTCGAGGTGGCGCCGACCGGGCGCACGTTCGAACGCGACCCCGGCTTCGACCTGCCGGCGTTCTGGGCCGCGCGGGCCGTCGAGTTCGTGCGGCAGATGCTGCGGGAAGAGATCACGATCCGGCTCAGCCCCGACGGCCTGCGACTGCTGCGGTTCGCGGTGGAAGAGGTGGCCGTGCAGGAGGCGAAGGCGGAAGAACCGGACGCGGACGGATGGACGCGCGTCCGGCTCCCCGTCGAATCGCTCGACGTCGCCTACACGTACATGCTGCGGCTCGGGCCCGAGGTGGAGGTGCTGGCCCCGGCGTCGTTGCGCGCCCGGATCAGCGAGGCGGCGGGCCGGACGAGCGAGCTCTACCGGTAGCCGGTGACGTCGGCCGGCTTGCCCGGGTCCTGCACCTCGACCAGGTAGCGCCAGGCGTCGGGGCGGCTGCCGTCGAGGTCGGTGAAGCCGTACACCTGGGCCAGTTCGCCGCTCGACAGCGACCGGCCGTTCCAGCGCGCCTTGTCGTGATCACCGGCCAGGGCGGCCACCGCCCGTCCGACGTACGCGGGGGACTCGGAGATCGCAAAATGGGGTTCCTGGGCGACGGCGTCACGCCAGTTGTCCTCGGTGACGCCGAAATTGTCGAGCATCATCTCGGACCGCAGCCAGCCCGGCGTCAGCGCGACAGCCGTCCCGCCGTGCGGCGCCAACTCTTCCGACCACGCGAAGGCCAGCCGGTTCACGCTCGTCTTGGCCAGGTCGTAGAAGATCGAAAGGCGATAATTGCTGTCGTTGTACGCGGTGGTGCCGTCGCCCATCTCGACGACCAGCCCGCCGGGCTGCCGGACCAGCAGCGGCATCGCGTAGTGGGCAGTGACGATGTGCGTGTCGATCGCCAGCCGCAACAGCCGGAACCCTTTGTCGAGCGACTGCTCCCACACCGGCTTGTGCCAGGTGGCGAGCGGGTCGCCGCCCCAGACGTCGTTGACCAGCACGTCCAGCCGCCCCTGCTCCCGGTCGATCCGCCCGGCCAGAGCCTCCACCTGCTCGGGCACCAGATGGTCGACCACGACCGAGATGCCCTCGCCGCCGGCTGCGGTCACCATTTCGGCCGTCTCCTCGATGGTCTCGGGCCGATCCATCTCGGAGCGCCGGCCCCGGGTGCTGCGCCCGGTCGCGTACACGGTGGCGCCGGCCGCTCCCAGCTGCACCGCGATCTGCCGCCCGGCACCCCGCGTGGCCCCGGCGACGAGCGCGACCTTGCCCTTGAGTGGTTGATTCGTCATGAGCCTCATGCTGTCGCCAAAACCTGACAACCGTTGGCACACTTTTCGGCATGATCAGCGGCTCCCGCGAGAAACTGCTCACCGACCTGGCCGACCTCGTCGCCTTGGTGGAGCCGCCGCACCCCATCCGGGTCGCAATCGACGGCCGACCCGCCTCGGGCAAGACCACCCTGGCCGACGAACTAGCCGTGGTGCTGCGAGCCCGCGGCCGCCCCGTGATCCAGACCTCGATCGACAACTTCCTGCGGCCCCGGGCCGAGCGCTACCGCCGCGGCGAGTTCACGATCGAGAGCAACTACCACGACTCCTTCGACTTCGAAGCCCTGCACCGCGTGCTGCTGAACCCGCTCGGCCCCGGCGGTGACCTGCGCTACCAGCCGACAATCCGTGACCGCGTCACCGACGTCCCCCTCAACCCGCCGTGGCAGACCGCCCACCCCGACGCGGTGCTGCTGTTCGACGGCGTCTTCCTGATGCGCCCGGAACTGAACAACCACTGGGACCTGCGCCTGCTGGTGTCTACCACTTTCGAGGTGACCCTGGCCCGAGCCAAGATCCGCGACCAGGCCGAGTACGGCTCCGTGGCCGTCGTCGAGCGGCGCTTCCGGCACCGCTACCACCCGTCGCAGCAGCACTACCTGGACACCGTCGACCCCGCCAGCCGCGCCGACGCCGTCATCCACAACGACGACCCGGCCCACCCCACCTGGACGATCCGCCGCCCTTAAAACCTCCGTCGGCTGTCGCACCGATCCGATTCGGCGAGCCGAATACCGCCGCAGCTTCCTGATCCGTCGGGGTCGGCGGGCTTGGGGGTGGGCGTCCGACGCTGTGGGTGGCTTTGCCGCAGGCACTCGGTTCGCCAGGCCATCGGGCTCGGGGGGATCAGCGAGGGTCAGATGCCAAGTGCAGCCGCTACCGGGACTCTGCGATTCGCTGGGTCGGTGGTTCGTGGGAGGACCGATGCCGTGGGCGGCGTGCGTCCGCAGATCCTCGATCCGTCGTGTCGGCGGGCTCGTGGGGAGTCGAGGGGTCCGGTCCTGTGGATGGCTGCCGACGCACGCCGCCGATCCGCCGGGGCCGGCCTGTGGACAACCGTGGGCGCACTCAGCCGGATCACGTAACGTCCTGCCCCACGCCCCGAGGTCGGCGGGGGCTGTGGATGGCCCGGCGGGTGTCTCGCAAGATCAAAAGACCGGGAATGCCTGGACGACCGACGAGCCGGTCGTCGGGCTGCGGCCGCGATGAACGCCGCGATGCAGAGTTCGGCGGGATGTCCAGCGGCCTCGTCGCGGACGGGGCGGCGCCAGCAAAGGCTGTCGGTTGGTCGGGGCTGATTGTCGGGGCAGCTCGGCGGTGCATACCAAGGCGCCGACAGGCATGGCGCTGCGGAAACGGCACTGTGTGGCAGCGCGGAACGGGTGTTGCGGCGTCGGGCTGCGATTTGCTCGCACACTGTTTTCCGTGTCGGCCCGTGCGACGCCTCCCGTGTCGGCCCGTGCGACGTCTCCCGTATCGGCCCGCGCAATGGCTCCCGTGTCGGGCTTGCGCAATGGCTCCTGCGTCGGGCTTGTGCGACGGCTCGCGCGCGGGGCTCGCGGGACTGGCACGGCGCCGGACTCCTGATCTGGTGGCCCGGCGCTCACTTGAAGTCAGGTCGCGCCTTTGGCTGTTGGTGGTCTCGAAAAGGAACCACCCGGTGGTCTGCGGTGGCGTGGACGGTGGCTCTGTCGCTGGGGCGAAGCGGGACGGCGGCGGAGGTGCAGGGGTATGAGCTAGGTTCCTAGGATGGCGGACGGGATGTGCGACACGTGACGGGTTCGCGACGGGGGATCTGGGGCTCGTTATAGTTGCTCGGCGAGTGGCCGGTCGGGGGTCCGGGCGTCGGGGGACGCATGCATCCGGGCAGGGCTGTGCCGTTCGCCGGGGTGTCGCCGGGGCGCCCGGTGTTCTAGGGGGAGAGGAAGTAGTGATGTCGCAGCAGCCTGCGCCGTCGACGATCTCCGCCCCTTCCAACCGGATCTGGACCATTCCTAACGTCATCAGCTTCATCCGGCTGCTGGGCGTTCCGCTTTTCCTTTACCTGCTGCTGGGGCCGGAGCACGACGTGGCCGCGGTGATCGTGCTGGCTGTCGGGGGCACCACCGACTGGGTCGACGGGTTCGTGGCTCGGCGGATGAACTCGGTCAGCCGGCTCGGGGAGCTGCTCGACCCGTTCGCGGACCGGCTCTACATCCTCGCCACGCTCATCGGGTTCACCGTGCGGGGCGTGGTTCCGTACTGGCTGACCGGGGCTCTTCTGCTTCGGGAGCTGGTGCTGGGGATCGCGTTGCTGGTGCTGCGGCGCAACGGGTACGGGCCGCCGCCGGTGCACTACGTGGGTAAGACCGGCACCTTTGTGCTGCTCGCGGCGTTCCCGGTGATTCTGCTGGCCCGGGCCGTGCCGTCGATCGACTCGTGGGCGGGGCCGCTGGGCTGGGGGCTCGCCTGGTGGGCGCTCGGGCTGTACTGGGCGGCGGGCGTCCTTTACCTCCTGCAGGCCAGCCGGCTTCTTCGCGCTTCGCGGGCGGCGGCGGCCTGATGAGTGGTACGCCCGATTCGTCCGCCGACCGGGCCGGCGCCCACGAGGCTGCAGCCGGAACGCCGGGCGATGCGGACGGCGCCCAGCCGGCTGCGGCTGAAAGCCCGGACCCGGAGCAGCCGCCGAAGCGGGTGTTCGCGCCGGACTTCCTCACCGAGCTGTTCCGCAATCCGCTCGACCCGGGCTACGCCGACGCGGCGGCCCGTAAGCAGCGGGAGGGCGAGCCCACCGGCACCCCCAAGATGCTGCGCAGCGCGTCGCTGGCGGTGGCCCTCGTGGTGCTCGGCTTCCTGCTGGTGGTGGCCTATCAGCAGACGGTGGCCGACGAGCCGGCCCGCACCACCGCCCGGGCCGAGCTGATCGACCAGGTCAAGAACCGGCGGGAGACCACCAACGACCTGCAGCGGCGCGCCGACCGGCTGGCCGACGAGGTGTCGCAGCTGCGCGACCGGGAGCTCGGCGGCGCGGCGGCCCGCAAACTGCAGGACTCGGAGGCCGCGACGGGACTGGCGCCGGTCAGCGGATCGGGCGCGAAGATCACGGTGGGCGACGGGCCCACGCCGATCAACCCGGTCACCGGCGAGCGCAACACGGCGGCCCGGGTCAAGGACTCCGACCTGCAGCTGGCGGCCAACGCGCTGTGGTCGCTGGGGGCCGAGGCCGTCGCGGTCAACGGGCAGCGGCTGACCGCGACGTCGACGATCCGGCAGGCCGGCGAGGCGATCCTGGTCGACCTGAGCCCGGTCACCACGCCGTACGAGGTGACCGCCATCGGGCCGGAAGACCTCGCGAAGGACTTCCACGACGGCTACGCGGGGCGGTTCTTCGATCAGCTGTCGGCCAAGTACGGGATGTCGTTCGACGCTCGGAAGGCCGACGACCTGCGGCTGGAGGCGGCGACCGAGCTCAAGCTGCGGGTTGCCCAGCCGTCCACGCCACCGCCGTCCACCTTTGTCTCCGGCTCGGCGGCGACCCCCGCCACGCCGTCCCGCTCATCGTCGGAAGGCGGCCGATGATCGCCGTACTTGCCCTGATCGCCGGTGTCGCCCTGGGCATCGTGTTCCACCCCACCGTGCCGCCGGAACTGGCGCCCTACCTGCCGATCGCGGTGGTGGCGGCGCTGGACGCGGTGTTCGGCGGGGTGCGGGCCAAGCTCGACGGCATCTTCGACGACAAGCAGTTCGTCGTCTCGTTCATCTCGAACGTCCTGGTGGCGGCCCTGATCGTCTATCTCGGCGACCAGCTCGGGGTGGGCACGCAGCTGTCCACCGGCGTGGTCGTGGTGCTCGGCGTGCGTATCTTCGGCAACGTGGCGGCCATCCGCCGCCACCTGTTCCGGGCGTGAGCGGCGGTGACCCGATGACCGACCACGACAAGGACCGCCAGAACGACCCCGAGCAGGGGATGCCGACCGCGGGCCGCAAGCCGGCGCCGGTCGAGAACGAGGCCGACGAGGTCACGCAGCTGCTGAGCGGCGAGGGGCCGACGGTGGAGACGCCGCGGAAGGCCCTACGCGACCCGGCCACCATCGACCTCGACGGGCCGACCAGGCGGTTGTCCGTGCCGTCACCCGAACCGGTGACGCCGGCCGAGGCCGAGGCCGACGAGCAACACGTCGGTGCGCCGATGGACGCAGCAGCGGGTGCCGCTCCGACCACTGACGCACCGCCCACGGCTGAGCCGGCAGAAGTCGTACCTGAAAAGGAGCCGGACCGAGTCCCGTCGCCGCAAGCCAAGTCGGGTCTTCTGTCGCTCCGGGGAAGACAGGCCAGTCCGGCCGGCCTGCTGATTCTGGCTCTGCTCGCGTTGTTCGGGTTCACGCTGGTCGTGCAGCTGCGCAGCAACGACGGCGACGAGGGACTGGCCAGCGCCCGGCAGGAAGACCTGGTGCGCATCCTGAGCGATCTCGAGGCGCGCGACAGCCGCCTGCAGAGCGAGATCAGCGCCCTCGAGACCAGCCAGCGCCAGCTCACTTCGGGTGTGGCGGGGCGGCAGGCGGCGCTGGCCGAGGCCGAGAAGCGCGCCGACGAGCTGGGATTGCTGGCCGGTACGGTCGCGGGGCGCGGCCCGGGGCTGCGGATCCAGATCGACGGCGTGAAGGCGTCGGCGATCTTGAACACAGTTCAGGAGTTGCGCGGGGCCGGCGGGGAAGTCATGCAGATCGCCGGGGCCGAGAACAAAGCGGTGCGAATTGTGGCGTCGAGCTATTTCGTCGACGCCGAGGGCGGCGGCGTGATCGTGGACGGGGAACGGATCACCGGTCCCTATCTGCTCACCGTGATCGGGGTGCCTCAGGTCATGCAGACCGCGTTGCAGATCCCCGGCGGGGTGGTGGCGTCGGTGAACTCCGGCGGCGGTAGCGTGACATTGGAACAAAGGACCTTGGTCGAGGTGACCGCGGTACGCGCCGCCACGACATTGCGATACGCACGGCCGGCGTCCTGAAAGGCGCGCCGGGGATTGATGAAAATACGGGAGAGTACGCGTGATTCCTGAGGACCTGCGGTACACGGCTGAACACGAGTGGGTGGCCGGAGACGGCAGCGGGCCCGTGCGCGTGGGTATCACCCACTACGCGCAGGACGCGCTCGGCGACATCGTCTTCGTCGACCTGCCCGACGAGGGCACCGAGGTGACGGCGGGCGAGACGTTCGGCGAGGTCGAGTCGACCAAGAGCGTCTCCGAGCTGTACGCGCCGATCTCCGGCACGATCGTGTCGAAGAACGCCTCGCTGGGCGACGAGCCGGAACTCATCAACGCCGAGCCCTATGCGGCCGGATGGCTGGTCGAGATCGCGCCGGCGGATCCGGGCGCTGTCGGCCAACTGCTCGACGCGAACGCATACAAAGCTTTGACGGAGAGCTGACGCAAGTCAGTGTGTCCGGTTGCCCCGCGATATTGGCGCTGACTAGGCTCGCGGGGCACAACGTTGTTATGTCTGTGAAAAACCGATAGTCGTGCGTCCAAGCCTTCCGGCTGCGGCGGGGGAGACCCGTGCCGCGAGGCGACGACCAACTGATCCGCGAGGTGGTCCATGACGCGCCCAGACGACGAGTTCCCCCCACTCGACGTCACGTCCACGCTGAACCTCGGCGCCCTCGACGAGGTGCTCGAGGGTCCCGACACCGACGTGGTGCCGAGCCGCATGTCCGGCTCGCTCCCGCCCGGGATGGCGCTGCTGGTGGTGCGCCGGGGTCCCAACGCGGGCGCCCGCTTCCTGCTCGACCACGACGTGACGACCAGTGGACGGCACCCCGACAGTGACATCTTCCTCGACGACGTGACGGTGTCCCGCCGCCACGCCGAGTTCCACCGCGACGGCGGCACCTTCACGGTGCGCGACGTGGGCTCGCTGAACGGCACGTACGTCAACCGCGAGCGGGTCGAGGCGGCCACGCTCAGCAACGGCGACGAGGTCCAGATCGGCAAGTTCCGGCTGGTCTTCATCGCCGGCCCGCGGCCCGAGGGAGAGGGCAGCTAGCAGTGAATTCGTCGGGGGCCGCGGCGCGCGACCCGGGGGCGTCCCGCCCTCAGGGTCAGCGTGAGGCTGCGCTGATGAGCATCGGGGAGGTCCTGGCCCATCTGCGCACCGAGTTCCCCGACACCACCATCTCCAAGCTGCGCTTCCTGGAGGCGGAAGGCCTGGTCGATCCCCAGCGCACCGCCTCCGGGTACCGCAAGTACTCGTGGAACGACATCGCCCGCCTGCGGTTCGTGCTGACCGCGCAACGCGATCAGTACCTGCCGCTGCGGGTGATCCGCGAGCAGCTGGAACAGATGGAGTCGGAGCCGGTGGCGCCCAGCCGCCCGGCTCTGGTCGCCGTGGGCGGCGAGAAGGTGGCCGATCCGTCCGACACCCGGGTCCCCCGGGAGGATGTGATGGAACGCACCGGCGCCCCGGCCGAGCTGCTCGACGAGCTCGAGCGGATGGGCCTGGTCACCGCGCGTCCCCCGGGCTGGTACGACGGCGACGCGGTGGTCATCGTCGAGGCTGTGGTCGGCCTGACGAAGTACGGACTGGAGCTGCGCCATCTGCGCGGCTTCCGGGCCGCCTCGGATCGTGAGGTCGGCCTGTTCACGCAGTTGCTGGCGCCGCTGGTGCGGCAGAGCGACCCGGCCGCGCGGGCCCGGGCCAACGAGACCGCCCGCGAACTGCAGGCGTTGTCGCAGCGTCTGCACGCCGCCCTGGTGCGGGCCGGATTGCGCGGCGAACTCGGGCGTTGAGGCGCTTTTCGGGGGTATGCCGCGAGGGTTGAAGCTCTCGCCGTGCGTGTAACGTGCAGGTGAGGGTCCAAGGCGGGGCGAGTACGACACGGAGGCAGGGCTGTGCGCGAGCTGAGCGTGGTCGGAGTTCGGGTGGAGCTGCCCAGCAACCAGCCGATCGTCCTGCTGCGAGAGGTGGACGGCGATCGTTACCTGCCCATCTGGATCGGCGCCGTCGAGGCGACCGCCATCGCGTACGAGCAGCAGGGCGTCAAGCCGGCCCGGCCGCTGACCCACGATCTGCTGCGCGACATCCTGACGGCGCTCGAGGCGCCGCTGACCGCGGTCGAGATCACCGAGCTGAAGGACAACGTCTTCTACGCCGACCTGCTGATCGGCGAGGACGTGCGGGTCTCGGCCCGCCCGAGCGACTCGATCGCCCTGGCGTTGCGGGTGGGGGCGCCGATCCGGTGCGCCGAGCAGGTGCTGACCGAGGCCGGCATCGTCATCCCCGACGAGCAGGAGGACGAGGTCGAGAAGTTCCGCGAGTTCCTCGACCAGGTGCGCCCGGAAGACTTCGCCGGCTGATCTTCGCTGTCGATCTTCTCGTCTGATCAGAAGCAGCCAGAAACCACCTAGTTGATCGACAGTTGCCTCGCTCCCGCGCGGCGTGTCGCCACGTTACTTCTCTGTTTCCGCGGGCGCTGAGATATACGCTCGTGAAGTCCAGGTGAAGCGGCGGCACCGCGCAGCGGGGAGGTGGTCGCGTGCACGAGCAGCCCCTTGAACATCAAGATGGCCCCCTCGTCGGCGAGGACGGCTCGGTCGGGTATCGCGGGGTGACGGCGTGCCAGGCGGTCGGCATCAGCTACCGCCAGCTCGACTACTGGGCCCGCACGACGCTGGTGGTGCCGAGCATCCGGGACGCGTCGGGCTCGGGCACCCAGCGGCTCTACTCGTTCCGCGACCTGGTGGTGCTCAAGGTCGTCAAGCGCCTGCTGGACGCCGGTGTGTCGCTGCAGAATATTCGCCGGGCGATCGAGACGCTGCGTTCGCGCGGGGTGGAAGACCTGGCCGGCATCACGCTGATCTCCGACGGCACCACGGTGTACGAGTGCCGCTCGCCGGAAGAGGTCGTCGACCTGCTGCAGGGCGGCCAGGGCGTGTTCGGCATCGCCATCGGCGGCGCGTTCAAAGAGATCCAGGGTTCGCTGTCCCACCTGCCGGCCGAGCCCGCGGGTGGCCCGGTGCCGGTCGGCGCCGACCCCGAACCCGCGGCCGGCGACGAACTCGCCGCGCGCCGCGCCCGCCGCCGCGCGGGTTGACACCCCGGCCCACGCTGATGGGCATGGATGTGACGCAGCGGTCCCGGCGGCGGGGCTGGGTGATCGTCGGCGCGCTGGTGGTGATCCTGGCGATCGTGGTGGCTTTCCGTGTGCTGCGGCAGGATCCGCCGGCTGAGCCGGCGCCGGTCGGTGAGGCCGCGGATGTCGGTTTCGGCGAATCCAGCGGCGGCACCTACGCCCAGGAGACCAAGGATTTCGTCCTGCAGTTCGACCTGCGCAACAACGGCGGCGCCCTGGTGCATGTGCGGGCGGCCAACGCGTTCGACGACAAAGGTTTCGCGCGTCTCGCCCTGGCCGTGCTGCCCGGTTTCGCGGCCGGTTCTTCTCCCTCCTACGACGATGTGGTCGCCGGGGGAGGCAAGGTGATCCCGCTCGATCCCGGCTCGACCGCCCAGCTCACCGTGGCCGGGCGGCTCACCTGCGACCCGCTGCCGGCCTCGCGCGACGGCCTCGATGTGCGGGTCGATGACCGTACGGTGCGGGTCGCCCTGCCGCCCGTCGACGACCAGCCCTGGTCGGTGGCGGTCGCCCGGGAGTTGTGCCCCTGAGTTTGCTGTTACCGCAAACTTCGTAGGCGAATTTCGCGGTCGGGGCGCAGGCTGGCCGCATGAGCGACGAACAAGCGTGGGACGCCCGCTACAGCGAGAACACCCGCATCTGGAGCGGGGACCCGAACGTGGTGCTGGTGCGCGAGGTGGGCGAGCTGCCGCCGGGCACGGCCCTCGATCTGGGGTGCGGTGAGGGCGGCGACGCGATCTGGCTGGCTCGCCGGGGCTGGCGGGTGACCGCGGTGGACATCTCCGGGGTGGCTCTGTCGCGGGCGCAGGAGCACGCCGACGAGGCCGGGGTCAGCGTCGACTGGCGCAAGCACGACCTGCTCACCGACTTCCCCGAGGGCCGCTACGACCTGGTCAGCGCGCAGTTCCTGCACTTCTGGGGCGAGTTCGACCGGGAGAGCATCCTGCGCCAGGCGGCGGCCGCCGTGGCGCCTGGCGGCATCCTGCTGATCGAGGGGCACATGGACACGGGACCAGTCCACCGGCCCGAGCACGAGAACGCGCCCGAGCTGCCCGGGCCGGAAACCGTGATCGAGCGTCTGCACCTCGATGACGGCTGGGAAGTGCTCGTGGCCGAGGTGCACCCGCGCGAGCACGTGATCGACGGCGTGGTCCACCAGCGCTCCGACAACACGGTCAAGATTCGCCGGCGGGCTTGACCCTCACACAGTGTCAGCCGCCACAGTGAGGGCATGACGCCATCAACCATGACCGATCTCGGACATCACGCGGGCGCGGTGGCCGGGCTGCCGGGCGACCTCGCCTCGATCGTCTCCGTCGTGCAGGGCCTGTTCATCCACGAGGCCTGGGCCGACCGGTACGGGGTGAAGGTCGACGACCCGGACACCGCGCAATTACGCCGTACGGCCGACCTGCTGGACGCCGCGGGCGTCCGGCCGCTCGGTGAGGCTCGCGACCCGGCCGATCGGGTGCCGACGATGTGCCGCAGCTTCTCGGTGGCGACCGTCGCGATGTTGCGCGCGCATGGGATCGACGCGCGGGCCCGGGCCGGCTTCGCCACCTACTTCCTGCCCGGCTTCCACGAGGACCACTGGATCGTCGAGCTGCGCGAGGGCGACCGCTGGCGGCGGGCCGACCCGCAGATCGACGAGCTGCAACGCGAAGCCCTGAAGCTCGGCTTCGACCCGCTCGACATCCCCGACGGCGGGTTCCTGACCGGCTCCGAGGCGTGGCAGCTCATCCGGTCCGGGCAGGCCGACCCGCACAGCTTCGGCTTCAGCGGCGACCCGGACCTGCGCGGGCAGTGGTTCGTGGCCGGCTCGGTGATCCTCGACCGGGGCGCCCTGGCCGGGGTCGAGACGCTGCCGTGGGATGTCTGGGGGCCGATGCCCGGGCCCGACGAGGAGGTCGACGTGGCCCTGTTCGACCGGATCGCCGCTGGCGAACAGCCGGTCGACCCGCCCGTCGAAGTCGTCAACCAGCGCCGCGGGACCAGGGAGAAGCTGTAGCGTCGGTAGGCGTGATCCCGCAGCACTTTCCGCTCTATCTGCGCGAGCTCGGCGGCAGCCCGGCCGGCGACAAGATCTGGCTGGTCGTCGGCTGGATGCCGGACAACGTCTCGGGGCTGCCCCGCCAGCCGGTGGCCCTGCTGTGCGACGGCGACGTCGAGGAACCGCGCGTCCTGGAAAAGACGACCGTCTATCGCGTGCTGGGGCCCAGCCGCCACTGAACGTGGCCGTGACATGACCTGAGAGTGTTGTCTATGCTTCCAGATGCCTGACACCCGGGGATCTGGGGGATGTGTCGTGCCGCTGCCCGTGAGACCACCCGCTCCGCCTCCGCTCGACGAGGCGCGCCGCAGCCCCATCGACCGGATCGGCCGGGCCGCCTCGGCGACCATCGTGCGCCGGATCATCGGGCTCCAGCGATCCCGGGATCTCTCGTCGCCGGGCCGGTGATCGCGGGCGACCTCGGCGCTCTTCCGGCCGAGGTCTTCGACGATCTGGGCCGCGGGCACGGCGACGCCGCGGCGGTCGCGTTGCTGGCGGACGCCGAACTGGCCGTCAACCGCGCGCTGGTCGGCGAGGTGGCGGGCGAGACGGCGGCCGGCGGGGCGTTGCTGGCCGGGCTGGAGCAGCGCGCGCCCGGTGTCTTCGACGAAGTCCTGCGACATCCCTTCGTACGGTCGTGGGCCGTCAGCTGCCTGGACGGCGGCGGTGGCGACTGCGATCCGGACTGGGCGGCGGCCATCGCGGCGGCGGTCGCGGTGCGGGCCGGCATCGAGGCCGAGGTGCTGGTCCGGGCCCACGGCGGGCGCATCCACCTGCCGACGGTCGGGTACTTCCCGGCGCCGGCGGCCGAGGTCACCGTGGTCGCCGGGCCGGGGTCGATCCGGCTGCGCTGGCCGGGCGGACGGGCCCAGGTGCCCGGCGCGGCCCGAGGCTGGAACGCGGCTCGGTGGGTCACCGTCGGTGGCGCCCGGATCCTGCTCGAGGACGCCGACCCCTACCGCGACCGGCTACTGCACGCCGCCCCCGAACGCCTCGATGCGGCGGCCGCCGACGGCTGGTCGACCGTGCTGGGGCAAGCCTGGAACCGGCTCGCGGCCGACGCGCCCGGGCAACTCGAAGGCCTGCGGCAGGGGCTGCGCGCGGTGGTCCCGCTGGCGCCCGCACCGGACGGCACGCCGCGCGGCGCCACCTCGCGGCACGCGTTCGGGGCGGTCGGGCTGGCCCGGTCGGACGATCCGGCCGAGGTGGCCGTGCTGCTGGTCCGGGAGTTCCAGCACATGAAGCTGGGCGCGGTGCTCGACCTGATCGACCTGGTGCCCGACGGCGCGGTGGGCGGGCCCCGGGCGGTCGAGGAGGTGCTTCAGCGTGCCTACGCGGATCTGGCCGTGGCTGATGTCTGGCGGCGGCGGGGCCGGCCCGAGCCGTACCGCCGATGTCGCGACCGGGCGGCCGAGGCGATCAGCTTCCTGCGCTCGGGGGAGCGCCTGACCCCGGCCGGCGCCCGCTTCGTCGCCCGGATGGCCGACAGTTTGGGCGTTGACGGTTAGAGCTCTAACAGTTAGAGTTCTGAGTATGGACGCACCCGACCTCACCACCTCGCTCCAACTGATCCGCTGGATCGGCTGGGCCCAGCGCAAAGCGGCCGAGGAATGGGTGCGTGAGCGTGAGCTCAGCTTCGAGCAGAGCTTCGTGCTCGGCTACCTGGGGCAGAACCCGGGTGCCATCCAGCGCGACATCGCGCAGATGACCCGCACCAGCGCGGCCAGCGTCTCGAGCCTTCTGCAGGGGCTCGAGCGGCGCGGTCTGGTGGAACGACGGTCCGAGCCGGGCAACGAGCGCGTGAAGCGCGTCTTCGCGACACCGGCCGGGCAGGACCTGGTGGCCGGGTTCGACGTCGCCATGGCCGCCGCCGACGAGACGATCCTCGCGCCGCTCGACGAGACCGAGCGCGCCACCCTCCAAGCCTTGCTTCAGAAGATCACCGCGGAGCTGCCGCAACCGACCCGCTAGCAGCTCACCGCACTCACCGCTGCACCACGTGACGGCCGGCGCCGTCGCGCCCTCAGCCCTGCTCGAAACGTGACGGCACCCCGTCGCGCCCTTCATCGTGCCCGAAATCTGTCGAAAGGAGCGGTCATGAGCGCCGCCACCGTAGAAGCTCCCGGCTCCAACCGCTGGTATCTCTCCACCGCGCCGATCGCCCGCGCCCTCGTGCACCTGTGCGTGCCGATGGCCGCCGCGATGATCGTCGGCGCCGTCTACAACGTCATCAACGCCGGCTTCCTCGGCTCCCAGCACGACACCGCGCTGCTGGCCGCGGTCACCTTCGGCACCCCGCTGCTCGGCCTGGTCATGGCCGTCGGCGGCGTGTTCGGGGTGGGCGGCGGGGCGCTCATCTCGCGGCTGCTCGGCGCGGCCGAGCACGACCCGGCCCGGGCGGCCGAGATCAAGCAGGTGTCGTCGTTCGCCGTCTGGGGCTCGGTGATCACCGGCGCCGTCGTCGGCGGGGCCGGGTTGCTCCTGCTGCACCCGCTCGTGACGCTGCTCGGCGCCGACACCGCGGCGGTGTCGGCCACCCGCGAGTACGTCGCGGTCATGCTCGCTTTCGTGCCGGTGCTCGCCGCCGCCTTCTGCCTCGAGCAGATCGTGCGGGCCGAGGGCGCCGCCCGGCAGGCCATGAACGGGCTGATTCTCTCCACCGTGGCCAATGTCGTCTTC
The DNA here is from genome assembly GCF_026626335.1 of Paractinoplanes pyxinae. GTDB lineage: Bacteria > Actinomycetota > Actinomycetes > Mycobacteriales > Micromonosporaceae > Actinoplanes > Actinoplanes pyxinae. The sequence goes on from NZ_JAPNTZ010000023.1 coordinate 161,651, forward strand.
GACGTCGTGTTCATCCTGGTCTTCCACTGGGGTGTGGCCGGCGCCGCGCTCGGCACCGGCCTGGCCAATCTGGTCACCGTCGCCTACTTCGCGTACTGGCTGCAGCGCAGCGAGTCGGTCAGCCTGGCGCCGCGCTGGTTCACCCTGCGGGCCGACGTGGTCAAGCCGGTCTTCGGTGTCGGCGTCGGGGAACTGCTGCAGTCCGCCTTCATGATCGTCACCGTCCTGGTGCTGAACAACCTGGCCGCCGCGTACGGTGACGGCCCGCTGGCGGCCATGGGTGTCGCGGTCCGCATCGCCCAGGTGCCCGAGTTCCTGATCATGGGCGTGACGATGGGCGTGCTGCCGCTGCTGGCCTACTCGTACGGCAAGGGCGACCGGGCCCGCCTGAACTCGGCGCTGCGGGCGTCGGCCATCACTGTCGGCGGCGTCATGCTGGTCTTCTGCGGCTCGGTGTTCCTGTTCCGCGAGCAGGTGCTCTCGGCCTTCTCGGGTGACCACGCGGTGCTGACCATCGGCGTCACCATCCTCGTCGCCCAACTCGTGGCCACCGTGGCCAACGGCTTCGCCGGCCTGATCACCTCGCTGTTCCAGGCGACCGGCCGGGCCAGGCCGGCGATCGTCATGTCGATGGCCCAGGGCATCCTGTTCATCCCGATCGTGCTGCTCGGCAACCACCTGTTCGGCCTGACCGGCATCATCTGGGCCTTGACCGTCACCGAGGGCCTGGTCTTCCTGGCCGGCGTCGCCATGTGGCTGGCCGCCCGCCGCTCGATCGACCAGGGCCTGGCCGAGGGCACCCCGGAACGCGCCGAGGCGGTCCTCGAAGAGGCCGCCGCCTAGGCTTCCAGCGTGTTCCATCACGAGCCGGACGCCCACCACGAGAACCTGTACGACCTGCCCGCCCGCTACGGCCACGCCGTGCACGACCTGGTGCGCGACGTGGCCGTCGCCATGCGAGAGACCTCCGGCTGCGGCGACACCTCGTTCTTCCGGTCGCGGACGGAAGCCGCATGAGCGGCACCCGGTTCACCGAGCGGCTCCGGCTCGAACCGGTGGATGCCGACCGCGCGAGCGACCTGTGGCTGGTCATGGGCGACGACGCCGTGTGGCCCTGGTACGGCGGCGCGAAACCGGCGTACGCGGAAATCGAGCAGTCGGCCCGGGACATGGGGGACTCGTGGCGGCGGCACGGGGTGCACAAGTGGATCGCCTACGAGCGGGACAGCGGCGAAGTCGTCGGGCGGGGCGGGCTGTCGCGGACGCCCGTGGACGACGACTGGGGGCAGCTGTACGCGTTCCTGCCGGACGAGCCGTGGGTGCGGGCCGTGCACGGCAGCGAGCGCCCCTGTCGCGCGCACGCCGACTGGCTCGAGCTCGGGTGGGCCGTACGCGGGAAGTTCCGCCGGCAGGGCTATGCCACCGAGATCGGCCGGGCCGGACTGGCGTACGCGTTCGAGGTCTTGAAGGCGAAGGCCGTCGTCTCGTGCACGTTGCGGCACAACGCGAGCTCGCGGGCCGTCATGGCGCGCCTCGGGCTGCGGTACGCCGGCGAGATCGTCAGCGGGGGAGACCCGTACGCGGTCAGTGTGACGACCGCCGGACCGCGCCCAGATCGATCCCGCGCGTGAACCGCGTCCGGTATTCGGTGGCCGTCAGCCCGTAGTGCGCGCGGAACCGCCGGGCGAAGTAGTTCTGGTCGGGCCAGCCCACCCGCTCGGCGATGGCCCGGACCGTACGGTCGGAGTGCAGCAGCATCTCGGCCGCCAGCTCCACGCGGTGGCGCGACAGGAAGGCCATCGGCGGCAGCCCGGTCACCGACTTGAACAGCCGGACCAGGTAGCCGGGAGCCAGGTGCAGGCCGTCGGCCAGGTCGGTCAGCGTCCAATTGCGGGCCGGGTCGGCCTCGATGCGCCGCATCACCTCGAGCACGGCCGGGTGCACCGGTTCGGCCGGCACGCCGTCGCCGACCGCGCGGGCCACGCAGCCCAGCGCCAGCACGACCCGGGCGATCATGTCGGTGCGGTGCAGGTGTTGCGGCTGCGTGCGCAGCTCGGCGAGTGCGTCCAGGTGGGCGAAGCACTGGGCGCGCTCGGCCGGGCCGAGGTGGGTGGTCAGGATGCCGCGGCGCCGTTCGACGTACGGGCCCTGCGAGAGCAGATGCCCCAGCAGGGGATCGTCCCTGGTCCAGCCCAGTTCCTGGCGCAGCAGCTCGGCCGAGAAGCAGAAGTTGTAGACCTCCAGGCCGTGACAGTCCTCGTAGCCGTGCCACACGCCGGGCCGCAGCAGGATCGTGTCGCCCACGGTGATCGGCTGGCGGCCGCTGAGGCTGTGGTGCACGGCCTTGCCCTCGGAGACGATCGCGATCTCGACGAAGCTGTGCGTGTGCACCCGCATGAGGCCTTCGTGCCGGTGCCGCCCCGCGTAGGCGAAGGCGTCGTCGCCGAAGTACACGAGCGTGGAGGTCTGCTCGATCGTCTCGGGTGGCACGCCCGAACACTACCGTCACAGGTCGCTTAGCAGCCCCAGCACGCGCTCCGGGCCGTCGCGCAGGACGTTGTGGGTGGTCGGCCACTCGACGTAGTGCCAGTCCGGGTCGTTGCGGACGCGGTCCATCGCGACCGGCGCCTGCAGCCCGCCCGGCGTCTCGAGGGCCGCCGCGTACCGCTTGACCGGCACCGACTTCCAGGCGCCGGTCAGCCGGGTCTTCTGCAGCAGCGTGGCGAACGGGTGCGGCCGGGCCCGCTCGTCGAAGAACGGCATGGGGGCCAGGCCGAGACCGTCGGCGCCGACCGATTCCAGGAAGTACTTCCGGTTCTCCTCGGTGGTGACGTCCCAGCACGACTCGCCGTCCTCGAGGATGTCGGTGTCGAGGTGCACGAGCGCGCTGACCCGGGCCGGGTTGCGGTCGGCCACCTCGTTGATCACCTGACCGCCGTAGCTGTGCCCGACCAGCACCACCAACCCGCCGCCCGCTGTCAGATCTTCGACCAGCGTGTCGAGCTGATCGACGTGCGCGGTCAGGTTGACCGGCCGGCGGGTGAGGTCGTCGTCGGGCCACAGCCCGGCCAGCGTCACCGATTCCGCCTGGTGTCCCCGCTTCTCGAGCTCGGCCGCCAGCGGTTCGTACCACCAGCCGCCGTGCCAGGCCCCCGGGACGAGAACGAACGTGGTCATGGGCGGCTCCTACCCTGATCGTGGCTCGTGTAAGACAGCTGACTGCCGTGGCCGTGAGCGCGCGGATAGTCGTCACCTATGGTCGTGGAACTTCGCGTGCACGGCGTGAGCGGCACGCCGATCGAGTCGATGCTGGACGATCCGTGGCCGGCCCAGGTGGCGGGCGACGACGACGGGCGCATTTTCCGGCGTACGCATGACACCCCGCCCGATCGGGTGGTCGAGGGCTACCACTGGGGCCGGTACACCGCGGGCTCGCCGTCGCGGGCGCTGTGGCTCCTGCTGCTGCCCTTCGCGCTGGTCAACGTGGCCCGGTTCGCCCTGCTCAGGCCGGACGCCCGGCGCCGCCGGGACCGGTTCGCGGACGCCGTGGTGCGCGTGCTCGGCCTGCTGATGACCGTGATCATGGTCGTCACCACCTGCTACCTGGCCTGGAGCGTGCTGGCCAGGCAGTGTGCGCCCGGGGCCTGCGAGGGCGACTTCTGGCTGCTCGAATGGTTCGGCCGGCGCTCACCGGGGGCGCGGCTGGTCGTGGCGACCGTGCTGCCCCTGGTTGTGCTGGCCATCTTCTGGCAGTTCGACCGGCTGACGTACGAGGCCGAGCCGCCGGGCCGGCCGCGGGCCGAACGTCCGGGCCGCAACGGCGACATCGGCGACCCCGGCTTCTGGCGCGGCCCGCAGTCGACCTCGTCGCAACGCGCAGCGCACGTCCTGGCCGGCTGCGCGGTGGCCGGGCTGCTCGCGCTCGCGATGCTGGGGGACGTCCGCCAGTGGGCCGGCCTCAACCTGTGGTTCACCGGGCTGTGCGTGCTGGTGGCGGCCGGCCTGATCGCCGGCCTCGGCAAGGCCTTCTACGTCGTCGTGGCCGCACCCGAGCCCAAGCCTCGCCGCCGCAAGAATGACGACCACCCGCCGGCGCCCGCCGCCGCCGAGGAGGGCCGCCCGGCGGTCGTCCCGTCCGACGGGCACGACACCACCGAACTCGGCTTCTCGATCCTGGTCACGCGGTACGCCACCGTCGCCGCCGCGTTCGCCGCCGTCGCCCTGGCCGCGGTCGGTCTGGACCACGTGCGCCCGGCCGGGCCGCGCGGTGCGGGCGCCTACTTCGCCGCCTTCGCCAACGGGGTCGGCCTGCTGCTCGGGCTGGCGCTGCTGGCCCTGCTGGCGGTGACCCTGGTGCTGGCCACCGACGCCGGCGGCAAGCACCTGCGGGACGTGCCCAAGCCGTTCCGGCCGTTCTTCGGCGGGCTGGTGGGCTGGATGGGCGCTTCGCTGGGCGCGACGATCGGGCTCGGCATGAGCGCGGCCGCGGTGTTCTGGACGGCCCGCGCGCTGGGCGACCCCGTGCTGGAAGGCGCGGCGCGGTCGCCGCACCTGATCGAGGTGGCGACCGTCTACTGGATCATGGCCGCGGTCTGGGGCGGGCTGGCGCTGGTGCTGGTCGTCTCGCTGCTGCCGATGGCCGCGTGGCTGCTCCGGCGCCACCGCTGGTGGTGGCTGCTGGCCGGGCTGGGCGCCGGGCTCGCGGTCGCGGCCTGGCGGCTGCTGCCGGGCGAGCTCAGCCCGGACGGGCTCGAACGCGAGGCGGAATGGCTGGTCGGGGCCGTGGCCGCGGTGACGATCCTGTCCCTGTTCGTGTTCGGGCCGAAGCAGGACGACTTCGAGGACCGGCTGTGCGGTGACTACAGCGCCGAGCACGGGCTCGACCGGGCGCGGGCCCGGGTGGCCGGGCGGTGGCGGGTCGCGCTGATCCGCTACCGCTACCACCACGTGCTCGGGCTGCTGGCCACGCTGGGCGGGCTCGCGGTGATCGTGACCGCGATCGGCTGCGGCTGGCTGCTGCTGACCCCGGCCCGGCCCCCGGCCACCCTGACCGGCAACGCCAACGGCCCGCTGGGCCAGCTCGGCGTGGTCGTGGTGTCGTTCGGCGCGACCGGGCTGGCCGTGCTGGGCCTGGGCACCTGGCGCAAGGCGGGCCTGCGGACGGGCGTGGGCATCATCTGGGACCTGCTGTCGTTCTGGCCGCGGCAGGGGCATCCGCTGTGCCCGCCGCCGTACGGGGGCCGGGCCGTGCTGGCCGTGGCCGGGCGCGCGTCGCAACTGATCAACCAGCCGGCGTTCGAGGCGGACGCGGTCGTGCTGTCCGGGCACAGCCAGGGCAGCGTGATCACCCTGGCCGCGTGCGCGGTGCTGGAGGAACAGGCGCGAACCGGCGGTACGGACGAGGACGACGACCTCGGCCGGCAACGGGCGCGACGGACCGGGGCCCGGCTGCACATGATCACTTACGGGTCTCAACTGCAGTTCCTGTACGCGCGGTTCTTCCCGGCGTACTTCGGCTACCGGCGGCTGCGCGGCGTCTACGACGGCCTGGACGGGCGGTGGCGCAACGTCTACCGGTGGACCGACCCGCTCGGCGGCCCGGTGCTGGCGTGGGCGGCGCCCGGATCGTCGTCCGGCTTCGGACCCGACATCGACCTGTGGCAGCGGATGGGCCGGCCGGGCGACGCGGGGCCCTCGGTGCGGTGTGCCTGCGAGACGCCGTGCGAACCGTCGTCGGCCTGCCCGTACCCGAAGTACTGGGCCTTCGGCGCGGACGTGCGGCTGCGGGACCCGGCGACCATCGAGGACGATCCGCTGCAGCCCAAGCGGGCGGCGCGCGGGCACAGCGGCTATCCGGGCGATCCCGCGTACGAGTGCGTCTTCGACGACCTGCTTTCGGGCCGCCAGGTCGACCCGAACCCGGCGCCGGCCCCGGTCAGGGCTGAAAGCGGTACCCCATCCCTGGTTCCGTGATCAGGTGCCGCGGCCGGGCCGGGTCGTCCTCGAGCTTGCGGCGCAGCCGGGCCATGTACTGGCGCAGGTAGTTGGTCTCGGTGGCGTACTGCGGGCCCCACACGTCGTGCAGCAGGCTGCGCTGGGTGATCAGCTTCCCCGGGTTGCGCAGCAGCTGTTCGAGCAGCTGCCACTCGGTCGGGGTGAGCCGCAGCTCGGGCGTGATCGTGTGGCCGGCCAGGTCGACGGTGAACTTGCCGAGGGTGATCGGGCCCGAGGCAGTGTCCGAGGGGTGCGCGCGGCGGGTGACGGCCCGGATGCGGGCCAGCAGCTCGTCCACCCCGAACGGCTTGGTCACGTAGTCGTCGGCGCCGGCGTCGAGGGCGGCCACCTTGTCGGCGCCCTCGGCCCGCCCGGACAGCACGATGATCGGCACGGTGGTCCAGCCCCGCAGGCCGCGGATGACCTCGGCGCCGTCCAGATCGGGCAGGCCGAGGTCGAGCACGACCAGGTCGGGGGCGTGGGCGGCGGCGGCCTTGAGCGCGCTCGCGCCGTCGGCCGCCACCTCCACGTCGTACTCCCGGGCCCGCAGGTTGATCCGCAGCGCCCGCAGGATCTGCGGGTCGTCGTCGACGACGAGGATGCGGGTCACCGTTCCTACTCGCCGTGCGGGCCGACGTGGGTCACCACGATCGACGCCGCGCCGATCTCGTCCGACGCGGCCAGGTCGACGGTGGCCTCGATGCCCCAGTCGTGGTCGCCCTCCGGGTCCTCGAAGACCTGGCGGACGAGCCAGGCTGTCGGAGTGACCTCGATGTGCAGGAACGCGGGACCGCGCGCGGCCGGGCCGGTGCCGAGCGTGTCGTACTCGTCGAAGTAGTCCAGGATCGCGTCCTGCCAGCGTTCGGCGGTCCAGCCGGCCTCGGCGTCGAGCTCGCCCAGCAGGTCCCACCGGCGCAACGCGGCCAGCTCGACCCGGCGGAACATGGCGTTGCGCACGAGCACCCGGAAGGCGCGGACATTGCGGGTGACCGCGGGCGGCTTGTCGTCGATGCGGACCTCCTCGACGGCCTCGCCCGGGTTGCGCAGCCGCTCCCACTCGTCGAGCAGGCTCGAGTCGACCTGCCGCACGAGTTCGCCCAGCCACTCGATGAGGTCGGTCAGTTCCTCGGTACGGGCGTCCTCGGGCACGGTCTGCCGGAGCGCACGGTAGGCGTCGGCCAGGTACCGCAGCACCAGGCCCTCCGACCGGGACAGGCCGTAGAACGACACGTACTCGGTGAAGGTCATCGCCCGCTCGTACATGTCGCGGACGACCGACTTCGGCTTGAGCTCGTAGTCGGCGACCCAGGGATGGCCCTGGCGGTAGGTCTCGTACGCGCCCTCGAGCAGCTCCAGCAGCGGCCGCGGGTGGGTGACCTCCTCGAGCAGCGTCATCCGCTCCTCGTACTCGATGCCCTCGGCCTTCATCGCGTTGACGGCCTCGCCGCGTGCCTTCTGCCGCTGCGCGGAGAGCACCTGACGCGGGTCCTCGAGCGTCGACTCGATGACCGACACGACGTCGAGCGGGTAGTCGGGCGCCTCCCGGTCCAGCAGCTCCAGGCTGGCCAGGGCGAACGGAGACAGGGCCTGGTTGAGCGCGAAGTCGAGCTGCAGGTCTTCGGTGAGCCGGTAGACCCCGTCCGGCGTACGCTCGATGACCCCGCCCGCGACCAGGGCCCGGGCGATGGCGACGGCCCGCCGGATGTGCTTGCGCTGGGCCGCCGGCTCCTCGTGGTTGTCGGTCAGCAGGTGCCGCATGGCCTCGAACGGGTCGCCGCCGCGCGACAACACGTTGAGCAGCATCGCGTGCGACACCTGGAACGACGAGGTCAGCGGCTCGGGGTCGGCCGCCACGAGCCGGTCGAACGTGGGCTGGCCCCAGCCGATCGTGCCCTCCGGCGGCTTCTTGCGCACGACCTTGCGCCGCTTCTTCGGGTCGTCGCCGGCCTTGGCCAGGGCGCGCTCGTTGTCGATCACGTGTTCCGGCGCCTGCACGATGACCGTGCCGAGGGTGTCGAACCCGGCCCGGCCCGCGCGCCCGGCGATCTGGTGGAACTCGCGCGCCTTGAGCAGGCGCGTCTTCACCCCGTCGTACTTGGACAGGCCGGTGAACAGCACCGTGCGGATGGGAACGTTGATGCCCACGCCGAGCGTGTCCGTCCCGCAGATGACCTTCAACAGCCCCGCCTGGGCCAGCGTCTCGACCAGGCGGCGGTACTTGGGCAGCATGCCGGCGTGGTGCACCCCGATGCCGTGCCGCACCAGCCGGGACAACTGCTTGCCGAAGCCCGCGGTGAACCGGAAGTTCCCGATGGCGGCCGCGATCTTGTCCTTCTCCTCGCGGGTGGCCATGTTGATGCTCATCAGCGACTGCGCCCGCTCCAGGGCGGCGGCCTGCGTGAAGTGGACGATGTAGACGGGCGCCTGCTTGGTCTGCAGCAGCTCCTCGATCGTCTCGTGCAGGGGCGTCATCGCGTACGAGAAAAGAAGCGGGACCGGCCGCTCGACGCTGGCCACGACGGCCGTGGCCCGGCCTGTGCGCCGCGACAGATCGTCGACGAACCGGGTGGTGTCGCCGAGCGTGGCCGACATGAGGATGAACTGGGCCTGCGGCAGCTCGATGATCGGCACCTGCCAGGCCCAGCCGCGGTCGGGCTCGGCGTAGAAGTGGAACTCGTCCATCACGACCTGGCCGACGTCGGCGTCCGCCCCCTCGCGCAGGGCCAGGTTGGCCAGCACCTCGGCCGTGCAGCAGATGATCGGCGCGTCCGCGTTCACGCTGGCGTCGCCGGTCAGCATGCCCACGTTGTGCGCCCCGAAGACCGCGCACAGGGCGAAGAACTTCTCGCTGACCAGAGCCTTGATCGGCGCGGTGTAGAACGTGGTGCGCCCGTCGGCCAGCGCCACGAAATGGGCGCCCGTCGCGACCAGGCTCTTCCCCGAGCCGGTGGGGGTGTTCAGGATGACGTTCGCCCCCGTGGCGATCTCGATGAGCGCCTCTTCCTGATGGGTGTAGAGGGCCAGCCCCTGCTCGGTCGCCCACTTCTGAAAGGCGTCGAACACGGCGTCGGGATCGTTGGTGCCGGGAAGGCGGTCGGTCAATGTCATAGAGTCTTTAGTCCGGTCTTGGGCGGTGGGTGGGGCGGTCGGATGGGGGTTCATTCTATTGATCACTCGCGGGGCCACTGCGCGAGGCGTTGCCGCAGCTCGGCGATTTGCTGAGTAGTGAGGCCGTAGAGCGCGAACCGCGCGTCGTGCAGCCGATCGAGATAACGTCCCGCGTCAGCTACATCTTCCGGATCAAGCGCGGGGTCGGCGTTGCGGGCGAGTTCCAGCAGTACGTCGAGGGGGTAGCGCTCGAGCGCGGCTGCTACATCGATGTAGTCCCGGACCTCCCGCCGGTTCACCAGAGCCGCGACCTTGGTGGCGACGAGGTCGTCGAGGTGCATGACCGGCCCCAACTCCATGACGACGGGCTTCTGCGACCGGTCCAGCCGGCACAGCGTCAGCCGCAAGGCCCGGTTGTCGGTGGCGACCAGGAACTCTTGCAGGTCTTCGTCCATGCCTTCGAAGAGCTCGTCGCCCTCCTCCCGCACGACCCGATAGCCGGCCTGGCGAAGAGCCTCAGCCACCTCGTCGGCCGCCGCCGCCACGCCCCCGGCCGTGTCGGTGAACAGGTCGACATCCTCGGTCGGGCGCTGGACGAGCCCGTTCACCAGCCAGGCAAAGCCGCCGCCGAGCACGAAGCCGTGCTTGGTCGCCTCAGCCAGCGCGATGCGAGCAACCTCGGAGTAGAAGTCGTCGACGCCCGCCATCGAGCCAGGCTATCGGTCGCCCGCGGGGGCGGTCAGTGGGCGTCGACCAGGCGGGCGGCGTAGCGCAGGTAGGCGTGGCGGGCCTCCCAGGCGGCGCGGACGCCGCGGGGGAGGTTGAGCTCGGGCCAGACCTGGATGAGCGTGGGGCCGTGCAGGTAGGTGCGCAGTTCCTCGACTCGGATGGCCTCGCGCAGGACGTTCTCGTACATCCAGGTGAGCATCGTCGGCTCGGCCAGGTCGAACGCCCGCTGCGGACCCCACCACAACCGCAGCGGGAGCTCGACCAAGCCCGCCGTGGGCCCGCACAGTTCGCCGAGGGTGCCCGCCACCAGCACCGGCCGGTGGGGCCGGGCGAGGTGGACAGCGACACGAGCAGCGGTGGACATGCGATCAGCGTAAACCGACACGCCGCCCAAACCGAGTTCCTAGCCTCCTAGGACGGCCTAGCGGCGGAGCCGCAGAACACGAACGGACGCCTTCGGCGCCGACCTAAAGATCTAACAGCGTGAATGCGGGTGTCAGTCGGCGAGGAGGCGGTGCAGGGCGGCTCGGGCCGGCGGCGCCCAGCTGGGCTTGCCGCCGGGGCCGGGGTCGTGGCCGATCAGCAGGCCGCTGAGGACTCGGGCCATGGCCCAGCCGCGGGCTCGCCGCAGGGTGGCGTCGTCCACGGCTGGTTCGTACGAGCGGAAGAACACGTCCGGATCGGGCAGCAGGTGCCACGCCGCGGAGAGGTCGTAGGCGGGGTCGCCCGCGCAGAGGTCGCCGAAGTCGATGATGCCGGTCAGGGCGCCGTCGGTGGTGAGGACGTTGGCGGCGTGCAGGTCGGCGTGGATCCACAGCGGTGGGCCGGCATACGGCGGGGCGGCGAGGGCGTCCTTCCACACGGCCCGTACGGCGTCGGGGTCGTCGATCAGGCCGCGCTCGGCCGTGCGGGTCACGCCGGCGGTGAAGCCGGCGTCCCGATCGGCCAGCGGGCCGCCGCGGTCGCGCCCGGTGGGCGCAGTGGCGGGTGCCGGCTGGTGAAGTGCGGTCAGGAACGCGGCCAGGGCGTCCGCGCCGTGGACGACGGGGCTGAGATCGGCGGGCGTGCCGGACACCCAGGTCGTGATGATCCACGAGCGCGGTAGCAGCGCGGACGGCCGGCCGAGCCGCTGCGGCACGGGCACCGGCAGCGGTAGGCGTGGGGCCAGCGTGGGCACCCAGGTGTGTTCCTTGACCAGCAGCTCGTCCGCGTCGCCGACGGCCCACGGCAGGCGGACGGCCAGGTCGTCGCCGAGGCGCCACAGCTGGCAGGACCAACCGCGGGCGCCCAGCCGCACGGGCCGGTCGGCGAGGTCGGGGTGCTGGTCGCGCACCAGCTCGTGAACCAGGTCGGCGGTGATCTCGAGCGGCGAGTGCGTCACGCCGGAGGACGGTAGCCCAGCCGCGCATCCACCAAGAGTTGGTGCAGCGCCTCCACCGCATCCTCGGCCGGGTGCGCGGGAAGGGGAGAGCTGTCGCGTGCCTCTTCCAGCGACACCCGCAGGGCCGCGGCGTCGGCACGCAGGCGGGCTTCCAGGGCGGCCGGGAACGGGCCCTTCTCGGCAGTCCGCTTAATTTCGATGAGCTCCGGAACGTACGGGAAAGCAGTTCCGAGTACCGCGAGGTCGGTCTCGAGTTCGCCGGTCAGCATCAGGTGCCGGCCGGTCAGAAGCACGCGCAGCCAGTACAGCGCGGCCTTCAGCGTTCCGGTCTTGTCGAACAGCTTCTCTTGCGACGTGGCGAAGCCCAGGTAGTGGTGGGCGTGCCCGGACGTCACGAACGACGGCGCCAGCTCGACGAGCGCCTTGTGCAGCGGCCCGGTCGCCACCACGAGCGGCGAGAGCAGCTGTTCGAGGACGTAGCCGTTGCGGCTGTTGAGCAGGCGGGCGAACTTGCGCAGGTCGTGGCTGACCACGTCGAGTTCGACGCCGTCGCGCCAGCCGCTGTTCTGCAGGGTTTCCGGGCCGAGGCGCAGGCCCACCACCTCGGTCGCCGGCAGCAGGTGGGCGGCTCGCAGGTCGAGGTCGGAGTCGACGGAGGCGAAGCCGTAGAGGTGCGCCCCGCTGACCGTCGCGAAGATCACCGGGTACGGCAGTTCGGCCACCACCTCGGCCGACCACTCGGGCACTTCGGTCGTCACTTCAACCCCCTTTCCCGTACGCCGAAAAGCAGTTGATCTACCGCTCGGCGATCAGGCGCCTCGGGCAGACCGGTCGACTCCCGGGCCGACGCCAGATCATCCTGGAGTTCCGCGGCCCAGGCCACCACCGAATTCCACGGCACCGCACCGCTCTTGACCTCCAGCAGGCGCGGGCGCAGCGACCGCACGTCGACCAGCACGTCGCCGGTGCGCAGCACGTGGGCGCCGGCCAGCAGCAGGCGGATCATGTGCATGGCCTGCTTCCAGTTGGTCTCGCCGGTGCGCTCGCGGCGTGCGGACACCCGGTTGAGCTGGTCGCGCGCGTACTCGCCGTACGTCGCAGCCACCTTGCGTGACAGAAACGCCTGCCGTACGGACAACAGAGCGCGGCCGTCGTCGGTCAGCGTCTCGACGATGGGGGACCAGAGCACCTCGAGCACGGTCGGGTTGGCCTGCAGGGCGAGCGTGCAGAACCGTTCGATCTCCCAGGTGAACTGCTCCGGCAGCGGCCCGTCGAAGTGGGTCGGCGGCTTGTCGAGCGACCAGAAGGCCCGGGTCGGCGCCGCGTACACGCCCCGGCGGTCGTGGTCGGAATCGGGCCCGTCCAGCCCGTAGGCCCGGGAGCCGACCACGACCCCGAGGATCGTGCGTTCGATCATCGTCAGAGATCCAGCACCGTGCCGTCGATGTCGCCGAGCTCTTCCGCCGAGAGCTGCAGATTGCCGATCGTGGCGACGTTGTTCTCGAGCTGCTCGACGCTGCTGGCGCCGATGATCACACTGGTCATGCGCTCGTCGCGCAGCGCCCAGGCCAGGGCCATCTGGGCCAGCGACTGGTTGCGGCGCTTGGCGATGTCGTTGAGCGCGTGGATCCGGCCCAGGGTCTGGTTGTCCAGGGCCTCCTCGTTGAGGAAGCGGCTGGTCCGCACGCGGGAATCGTCGGGGATGCCGCCGAGGTAGCGGTCGGTGAGCAGACCCTGCTGCAGCGGGCTGTAGGCGATCGCGCCGGCGCCGGCTTCCTGCAGGGTGTCGAGCAGGTTGTCCTTCTCGATCCAGCGGTTGAGGATCGAATACGACGGCTGGTGGATCAGCAGCGGCGTGCCCAGGTCCTTGAGGATGGCGGCGGCCGCGGCGGTCTGCTGCGAGTTGTAGTTCGACAGACCGACGTACTGGGCCTTGCCCGCCCGCACCACGGCGTCCAGCGCGCCCATGGTCTCTTCCAGCGGCGTCTCGGGGTCGGGCCGGTGGTGGTAGAAGATGTCGACGTAGTCCAGGCCGAGCCGCTGCAGCGACTGGTCGAGCGAGCTGACCAGGTATTTCCGCGAGCCGAAGTCGCCGTACGGGCCGGGCCACATGTCGTAGCCGGCCTTGGTCGAGACCACGATCTCGTCGCGGTGCGCCTTGAGGTCGGTTCCCAGGATCCGGCCGAAGTTCTCCTCGGCGCTGCCGGGCGGCGGGCCGTAGTTGTTGGCCAGGTCGAAGTGGGTGACGCCGAGGTCGAAGGCGCGGCGCACGATGTCGCGCTGGCGCTGCCAGGGCCGTTCGTGGCCGAAGTTGTGCCACAGTCCGAGCGAGATGACGGGCAGCTTCAGCCCGCTGCGTCCGGTCCGCCGGTAGGGCATGGTGTCGTAGCGGTCGCCCGCGGGGGTGTAGGTCACAACCCCACCCTAGAGATAGGGGGTCCGGCCATGATCGCTGGTAGGTTGGTTGCCAGCCATGCGGGAGAGACCGTCGCATCTTAGTGATTGGCGACGGCGCCGAAGGGGCAAATCCTCCCCGGAACCTCTCAGGCAAAAGGACCGCGTGGGCAGGCGACTCTGAAGCCGTGCGCGGTGACAGAGGGGGAGGCCGCCTTGTCGACCTCTCTTAGGAGCCGTCATGACGTTCGCATCCCGGCATATCGGTCCGGATAGTGACGAGCAGACCCACATGCTCAAGACGATCGGGTACGCGTCGCTGGACGCCCTGATGGACGCGGCGATCCCCGAGGTCATCCGCTGGCACGGCTCGCTGAACCTGCCCGATGCGGCCTCCGAGGAAGAGACGATCGCCGAGCTGCGGGCCATCGCCGGCCGCAACCGGGTGACGACCTCGATGATCGGCCTGGGCTACTACGGCACGTTCACGCCGGCCGTGATCAAGCGGAACGTTCTGGAGAACCCGGCCTGGTACACCGCCTACACGCCCTACCAGCCCGAGATCAGCCAGGGCCGGCTCGAGGCGCTGC
>NZ_JAPNTZ010000024.1 GCF_026626335.1 Paractinoplanes pyxinae
GCCGAGGGGGAGCGGCGCGGGGGCAGAGCAGGGGCGGGGGGGGCGCGGAGCCCCCCCCGCCGTACCTTATGAATTGATCAGTTTGCTTGTTCGGCGAGAGCCAGGAACTGCTTCTTCGAGTTGAGCGCCTGCTCGGCCTCTTTGATGCGGCGCTGGTCGCCGGCGTTGCGGGCTCGCTCGAGACGGGACTCGGCCTCGGCCACCTGCTCGCGCATCTGCTGGAGCAGCGGGTTGTCCTGCGGGGTGGTCTTGCGCCAGGCCGAGTCCATGGCGACGCGGATGCGCTCCTCGGCGGCCCGCCAGCGACGGTCGAGCGAGGCGGCCGATTCGCGCGGCACGCGGCCGGCGTCGTGCCAGGCGGCCTGCGCGTCGCGCAGCTTGTTCTGGGCGCCGCGCGGGTCGGCGTCGACGTCGAGCGCCTCGACCTCGGCCAGGATCGCCTGCTTCTTGTCGAGGTTGCCCTTGTACTCGGCGTCGCGGGCCGAGAAGACCTCGCTGCGGCGGGTGAAGAACGCGTCCTGCGCGGCCCGGAAACGTTCCCAGAGGCGCTGTTCGGCCTCTTTGGCAGCGCGGGGAGCGGCCTTCCACTCGGCCATCAGCTCTTTGAGGCGGTTGGCCGTGGGCGCCCACTCGGACGACTCGGACAGGCTCTCGGCCTCTTTGACCAGCTCTTCCTTCGCCGTCTGGGCCTGCTTGCGCTGGCCGTCGAGGGTGGCGAAGTGGGCGCCGCGGCGGCGGGTGAAGCCGTCCCGGGCGGTGGCGAAACGCTTCCACAGCTCGCCGTCGGTCTTCTTGTCGACGCCGCGGATGGTCTTCCACTCGTCGAGGATTTCCTTCAGCCGGTCGCCGGCCGACTTCCAGCCGGTGGACTCGGCGGCGATCTTCTCGGCCTCTTCGACCAGTGCCGTCTTGCGGGCGAGGGCCTCGGTGCGGGCCTGCTCGCGGGCCACGCGGGCCTCGCCGGCCTTCTCGTCGGCCAGGGCGGCCAGCCGGTCGAGCCGGCCCGCGAGCCCTTCGATGTCGCCCACCACGTGCGCCTCGTCGAGCTGCTGGCGCAGGCGCTTGACGCTGCTGAGCGAGTGCGACGCGTCGGCGGCACCCGACTTGAGGCGGGCCTCGACGAGGTCGACCTCGGTCACCAGGTCGGCGAAGCGGCGCGCGAAGTGGGCCAGCCCCTCTTCCGGTGTGCCCGCCTGCCAGGAGCCGACCACGCGGTCGCCCTCCGCGGTCTTGACGTACACGGTGCCGTCGGCGTCCACACGCCCGAAGGTTGTCCAGTCGATCATGACCCATCCTCGTCTTCCCGGCGTCCCCGATCTCGCCTGACCGGTGACCACCGCCACAGCACAGTTGAACGCCTAGCTTCTCTACGGCATTCTTTCTCGCGCATTGTCACAGGTCCAACCCGGTTACGGGGAAGCGCCCGACGATGACCGTGGCCAAACCTTGTCCTACCGTTGCTCCGTGCCGTTCGAGACAGCTCCCCGCGTGATCACCGTCGTCGGGCCGACGGCCGCCGGGAAGTCCGCTCTGAGCATCGCCCTCGCCCACGAGCTGGGCGGCGAGGTCGTCAACGCCGACTCCATGCAGCTCTACCGGGGCATGGACGTCGGCACGGCGAAACTCACCCGGGCCGAGCGCGAGGGCGTGCCGCACCACCTGCTCGACATCTGGGACGTCACCTTTCCGGCCGCCGTGGCCGAATACCAAGGGCTGGCGCGGGCCGCGATCGACGACATCCTGGCCCGGGGGCGGGTGCCGCTGCTGGTCGGCGGGTCGGGGCTGTACGTGCGGGCGGTGCTCGAAGAGTTCGAGTTCCCGGGCACCGATCCGGTGATCCGGGCCCGGCTGGAAGAGGAGTTGGCCGCGGTCGGCACCTCTTCTCTGTACGAGCGTCTGCGCGCGAGCGACCCGGAGGCAGCGGCGAAGATCCTTCCCTCGAACGGGCGACGGATCGTGCGGGCCCTGGAGGTCATCGAGCTGACCGGGCAGCCGTTCACCGCGTCGCTGCCGTCGCCGACGCCTTATTACTCGTCCGTGCAGATCGGCGTCGACCGCGATGACGTGGACGAGCGGATTGCCCTGCGCGTCGACCTGATGTGGGAGCAAGGGCTGCTCGACGAGGTGCGCACGCTGATTCCGCTGGGGCTCCGCGAGGGGCGTACGGCGGGCCGGGCGCTCGGCTATCAGCAGGCGCTGGCCGAGATCGACGGCACGCTGAGCGAGGCGGAGGCCAAGGACGACACCGTACGGGGAACGCGTCGGTTCGTGCGCCGGCAGCGTTCCTGGTTCCGGCGGGACCCGTCGATCACCTGGCTCGACGGCGCCGCGCCGACGCTGGTGGCCGACGCGCTGAGAGTTGCGGGATGATGGACGGCGTGAATTTCACCAAGGGCCACGGCGCCGGCAACGACTTCGTGATCGTCGAGGACGTCGACGGCGCGCTCGACCTGACGCCGGCCCAGGTGGTGGCGCTGTGCCACCGCCGCTTCGGGATCGGCGGCGACGGCGTGCTGCGGGTGGTGCGTACGGCGAAAGACCCGGCCGCCGCCGGCCAGGCCGCAGAGGCCGAATGGTTCATGGACTACCGCAACAGCGACGGCTCGATAGCCGAGATGTGCGGCAACGGCGTCCGCGTCTTCACCCGGTATCTGGTGACGCACGAACTCGCCGAGCCTTCGCCCACCGGCATCCCGATCGCCACGCGGGCCGGTGTCATGGTCGCGATCGTCGAGGGCGACCAGATCCGGGTGCACATGAAGAGCCCCCGGGTGTACGCGGCGAGCACCGCCACCACCGGCCCTCTGACGTTCCCCGGCGTGGCCGTCGACTGCGGCAACCCGCACCTCGTCTGCGGCCTGCACGACGGGCTGCCGCTCGACTCGCTCGACCTGCACGTGGGGCCCGGCTTCGACCGCGCGCTGTTCCCGGCCGGGGTCAACGTCGAATTCGTGGTCGGCGCCGAGCCGCTGCCCGAGGCCGACCTGCACGTCGCGATGCGCGTGTTCGAACGCGGCTCGGGCGAGACGCTGGCCTGCGGAACGGGCGCGCTGGCGGTCGGCGCGGTCGCCCTGCGCGACGCCGGCCTGGCCATGGGCGTGGTGGCGATCGACCTGCCCGGCGGCCGGCTGACGGTGACCCACGACGCCGAGGACCGCTGGTGGCTGGCCGGTCCCGCCGTGCTGGTGGCGTCGGGCGAAACCACGCCGGCTTGATGCACGTCGTCGCGCATAGGGGCTATTCGGCGGTCGCCCCCGAGAACACGCTGCCCGCTTTCGCCGCCGCCGTTCGGGCCGGGGCGACACTCATCGAATTGGACGTGCGCACGACGGCCGACGACGTGCCGGTGGTGATCCACGACCGGACGTTGGACCGCACAACAACCGGATCAGGACACGTGTGGGAAGCCTCTTATGCGGAGGTGGCCGCCGTGGATGCGGGCTCGTGGTTCTCCGCTGCTTATTCCGGTGTGCGTGTGCCGACGCTGGCTGCGACCTTGGATCTGCTGCGCGCGCCCGGGCCCGACCTGCTGCTGGAGATCAAGCCGCCGGCCACGCTGCCGCAGGTGAAGACGATTGTCGAGATGATCGACTCGTATGGGCTGAGTGCGCGCACGATTGTGCAGAGCTTCGATCCCGAGATCGTGCGGCTGGTTCGCGAGGCGGAGCCGTCGCTGCGGCGGGGATTGCTTCGCCTGCGCTTCGAGGCCGACACGCTACCGCTGGTCGACGAGCTGGATGTCGTCTGCTGCAATCCGTCGACCGCTGACGTGCTCGGGGATCCGGACACGGTGGCGTCGCTGACCGAACGCGGCGTCGCGGTGATGCCGTGGACGGCCAATGACATGTCGGAATGGGCGGCATTGTCGAGCGCGGGAATCGCCGGCCTGATCACCGACCGCGTAGGCGAGCTGACGGGATGGTCGGCCGCCGCCGTTGAAGTTTTGAACTGATCAACTTCATAAAGTACGAATTTGGGCAGCCGCGCTGATGAAGCGGGGGCTCACTGCGTCCGGCCACAGCCTCACCCCCCGCGGGCGGTGCGGTTCCGTTGGGTCAGTGCAGGGCGGCTAATTCTTGTGGGGAGGCGTTGCCGCCCGAGCAGACGACGGCCACTGTGCGGCCGGCGAAGCGGTCGGGGTGATCCAGCAGGGCGGCCAGGCCGGCGACTCCGGCGCCCTCGGCGAGGGTGTGGGCGGCGGTGGCCAGCAGACGCTGCGCTTCGGTGATGCGGTCGTCGTCGAGCAGGAGGAAATCGCTCAGCTCGCGCATGTGTCGCTGCGGCAGGTCGTAGCCGCGGCCGGTGGCCAGGCCCTCGATGCGGGTGCGGTTGGGGCGGGTCTGCAGTTCGCCGGAGCGCCAGGAGTCGTGGGCGGCCGGTGACCCCGCCGACTGCACGCCGATGATCTCGCACTTCGGGGCCAGCTCGCGGGCGACCACCGTGGCCGCGGCGGCGCCGGTGCCGCTGCCGACGGGAACAAGAATCGCGTCGAGGTCGGGGCGGGCCGTGAGGATTTCGTCGTACAGGGTGCCCACGCCGGCCAGCAGTTCGGGGGTGTCGCCGGGGCTGACCAGGCGGTGACCGGTTCGCTCGGCCAGCTCGGTGGCGTGGGCTTCCGAGTCGGCCAGGACCGCGCCGGCCAGCACGACCTCGGCGCCCCAGGCCCGTACGGCGGCGACCTTGGACGGGTTGGCGCCCTCGGGCATCACCACCGTGCACGGCAGCTCGAACAGGTGACTGGCCCAGGCCATCGCCTGGGCATGGTTGCCGGTGGAGTACGTGACGGTGCCGGTGCGCACGCCGGCCAGCAGGGTCAGCGCGCCCCGGGCCTTGAAGGCGCCGATGGGCTGGGTGTTCTCGTGTTTGACGAGCACTGTCGCACCCACGGCGGCGTTCAGCACCGGGTACGACCACATCGGGGTGGGCGGCAGATGCCGGGCGACGGTGGCGTACGAGAAGTCCATATTTTGATCTTGGCGGGCCGAAACTCATTGGTCCAATGCCGGTTGTTGCACCAACCTATAGACGTGCTCGATATGACCCGAATGCGTGTGCTGGCCGCGGTGGCCCGCCACGGAAGCGTCACTGCGGCCGCCGAGGCGTTGCACTACGCCCAGCCGTCGGTGAGCCACCACCTGGCCCGGCTCGAGGCCGAGACCGGCAGCCGGCTCGTGCAACGCGTGGGGCGGGGCATCCGGCTCACCGCGGCCGGGCGGCTGCTGGCCGACCGGGCGGAAGAGATCCTGGGCCGGCTCGACGCCGCCGAGCAGGAGCTGGCCGCCCACACCGGGTTGCGGGCGGGGCGCGTACGTCTGGCTGCCTTCCCGTCCGCGCTGGGCACCTTCGTGCCGGGCGCCGCGGCCGCCTTCGACGCCGACCACCCCGGGGTCGAGCTGCGCTTCCGCGAGGCCGAGCCGCCCGAGGCGGTCGACCTGCTGCGCCGGGGCGAGGTCGAGGTGGCGGTGCTGTTCACCCACGCCGGCGGGCCCGACCTGACCGGGCTGCGCACCGAGGAACTGTTCGAGGATCCGACGTACCTGGTAACCCAAGCCGACGCCGAGGGCGACCGCATCACCGACTTTCGCGACCGGCGATGGATCGGCGGATGCGAGCGCTGCCGCGACGAGCTGCTGCGGGTGTGCGCGGCCGACGGCTTCACCCCGGACATCCGGTTCACCACCGACGACTACGTGGCCGCCCAGCAGCTGGTCGCGCGCGGTCTCGGCGTCACCACGCTGCCGGCGCTCGCGCTGGCCGCGCATCGCAACGACGGCGTACGGGCGGTGCCGTTGCCCGGCCACTCGCGGCGCGTGCTCGTCGCCGTCGTGGGTGAGCCGCCGGACCCGCCCGCCACGACAGCCCTGATGGCCAAACTCAGAGAGCGCAGCCCTGAGTGGCCGGCAGCGGGGCCGGGACGCCGATCGTCGGCAGGCCGAGCGAGACGCCCTTGAGCTTCGGGGTGCGGCCGGCCTCGAACGCGTCGCCGGCGCGGGTACGGCGGTGGGTCAGCGGCGCGCCGTCGGCGTTCAGGTGATGCGGTGCGGCGTACGTCACCACGGTCTCGACGATGTCGCCGGGGCGCGGGGAAAGCTCGCCGGTGGCGAAGTGCACGAGGCGACCGTCCCGGGCCCGGCCGCTCATCCGGCCCGTACGCTCGTCCTTGCGACCCTCGCCGACCGCGACCAGCACCTCGACCTTCTCGCCGACCAGCCGCTTGTTCTCGGCCCAGGTGATCTCTTCGAGCAGCGCGATCAGCCGCTCGTAGCGCTCCTGCACGACGGCCTTGGGCAGCTGCTCCTCCATGATCGCGGCGGGGGTGCCGGGACGCTTGGAGTACTGGAAGGTGAAGGCGCTCGAGAAGCGGGCCCGGCGGACGACCTCGAGGGTCTGCTCGAAGTCCTCGTCGGTCTCGCCGGGGAAGCCGACGATGATGTCCGTCGTGATGGCGGCGTCGGGCATCGCGGCCCGCACCTTGTCGATGATGCCCAGGTACTTCTCTTGCCGGTAGCTGCGGCGCATCGCCTTGAGCACGCGGTCGGAGCCGGACTGCAGCGGCATGTGCAGCGAGTGGCAGACGTTCGGCGTCTCGGCCATCGCGGCGATCACGTCGTCGGTGAAGTCTTTCGGGTGCGGGCTGGTGAACCGTACGCGCTCGAGGCCTTCGATCTCGCCCGTCGCGCGCAGCAGCTTGCCGAAGGCCAGCCGGTCGCCGAACTCGACGCCGTACGAGTTGACGTTCTGCCCGAGCAGCGTGACCTCGAGCACGCCCTCTTTGGTCAGCGCCTCGACCTCGGCCAGGATCTCGCCCGGGCGGCGGTCTTTCTCTTTACCGCGCAGCGACGGCACGATGCAGAACGTGCACGTGTTGTTGCACCCGACCGAAATGGAGACCCAGCCCGCGTACGTCGATTCGCGCTTGGTCGGCAGCGTCGACGGGAAGACCTCGAGCGACTCGAGGATCTCGACCTCGGCCTCCTGGTTGTGGCGCGCGCGTTCGAGCAGCGCCGGCAGCGAGCCGATGTTGTGGGTGCCGAAGACCACGTCGACCCAGGGCGCCTTCTTGACGATGTCGCCGCGGTCCTTCTGGGCCAGGCAGCCGCCGACGGCGATCTGCATGTCCGGGTTCTTGACCTTGGTGGGGCGCAGGTGGCCGAGGTTGCCGTAGAGGCGGTTGTCGGCGTTTTCCCGTACGGCACACGTGTTGAACACCACGACGTCGGCCGATTCGGGGTCGGCCGCGCGGACGTAGCCGGCGTCCTCCATGAGGCCGGAGATGCGCTCGCTGTCGTGCACGTTCATCTGGCAGCCGTACGTGCGCACGTCGTACGTGCGGGCGGCGCTCTGCGTTTCGGTAGTCATGGCGATTGACCAGCCTACGCTTCAGGCCGCCGGACGGTCGCGCCGGAGACGCCGCTCGGTGCCCGCGTCGGTCTCGGTCTCGTCGATCCGCACGTCACGCAGCCCACCGTCGGGGCCGGCCAGCACGTACGCGGAAGGGTCGAGCGAATCGTCAGGAAGAACGATCTCGACGCCGAGCCGGACCGCCACGGCGCTGGCCGCGGTCGACTCGGCCAGCGTCTCCGGAGCCAGATAGACATCGATGACGGTCGGGAAGTCGCCGCCGACGTGATAGACGTCGCACAGAACGGCCGACCCGGACTCCAGCGGCCCGACATTGCGCTCCAGTGCCCCGGCCAGCGCGCCGTGGACCCGCTCGGCCGGAAGGGACGCCGCGGCCGCCCAGTTCCAAAGGCCGCCTGTCGGATCCATGTCAGCCATACCGAACATGGTGGACAATGCCCTCGCTTCGCACTCGCTGTGTTACCGCTCCGTGACCATTCTCGGTGTGAACCGATACAAGGGCCCACATAGAGTGTGCCCATCCGGGTGATCCGCCAGAACAGGGACGGTGGTCCAGCAGTGTCCGACGAGGCTCTCATCGTCCTCGACAAGGTCAACAAGTGGTTCGGCCCGTTGCACGTTCTCGACAACGTGAACCTCACCGTCGCCAAGGGCGAGGTGGTGGTCGTCATCGGACCGTCCGGTTCCGGCAAGTCCACGCTCTGCCGTGCGATCAACCGGCTCGAGCCGATCAACGACGGCACGATCACCTTCGACGGCAAGCCGCTGCCCGCCGAGGGCCGGCCGCTCGCGCGCCTGCGCAGCGAGGTCGGCATGGTCTTCCAGTCCTTCAACCTCTTCGCGCACAAGACGATCCTGCAGAACGTCATGCTGGGCCCGACCAAGGTGCGCAAAGAGAAGCCGGCGGTCGTCCGTGACCGGGCCATGGGCCTGCTCGAACGGGTCGGCATCGCCAACCAGGCCGAGAAGTACCCGGCCCAGCTCTCCGGCGGCCAGCAGCAGCGCGTGGCCATCGCGCGCGCCCTGGCCATGCAGCCCAAGGCGCTGCTGTTCGACGAGCCCACCAGCGCGCTCGACCCCGAGATGGTCGGCGAGGTGCTCGACGTCATGACGTCGCTGGCCAAAGAGGGCATGACGATGGTCGTCGTCACCCACGAGATGGGCTTCGCGCGGCACGCGGCCAACCGGGTCGTCTTCATGGCCGACGGTCAGCTCGTCGAGCAGGCGCCGCCGGCCGAGTTCTTCGCGAACCCCAAGAGCGACCGCGCCAAGGACTTCCTGTCCAAGATCCTCACCCATTGAGACAGGTACGCGACTCTCCAGCCCCGCGGCTGCCGCGAACCACTCTCAATTGAGTCCATAAGACACACGAACGACACTCGAGGAGCGACATCATGCGCATCACCCGATTGGCCGCCACGATCGGAGCGCTCACCATGGCGCTGGCCGTGGCCGCGTGCGGCGGCGACGACGAGGGCAGCGGCTCCGGCAGCGGCGGCGCGAAGGGCATCGAGGGCAAGGCGGCGAGCGGCAAGCTGGTCATCGGCGTCAAGGCCGACCAGCCCGGCCTCGGCCTGCAGTCCGGCACCACCTACACCGGCTTCGACGTCGAGATCGGCAAGATCATCGCGAAGGGCCTGGGCGTTCCGGAGAGCGGCATCGAGTGGAAGACCACCGTCTCGGCCAACCGTGAGCCCTACATCCAGCAGGGCCAGGTCGACCTGGTCGTGGCCACGTACACGATCAACGACGAGCGCAAGAAGGTCGTCAACTTCGGCGGCCCGTACTACCTGGCCGGCCAGGACCTGCTGGTGCCGACCAACTCCGACATCACCGGTCCGGAGTCGCTGGCCGGCAAGCGGGTCTGCTCGGTGAGCGGCTCGACCCCGGCCAAGCGGATCCAGAGCGACTACAAGGACGCCAAGCTGCAGCAGTTCGACACGTACTCGAAGTGCGTGACGGCGCTGGCCGGCGGCAACGTCGACGCGGTCACCACCGACGACATCATCCTGGCCGGCTACGCCGCGCAGGACCAGTACGCGGGCAAGTTCAAGGTCGTCGGCAAGCCGTTCAGCGAGGAGCCGTACGGCATCGGCCTCAAGAAGGACGACAGCGCCGGCTGCAACAAGATCAACGACATCCTGAAGACGGCGGCGACCGACGGCTCGTACAAGAAGGCCTGGGACGACACGCTGGGCAAGAGCGGCAAGGCGGCGCCCGAGCTCGACGCCTCCAAGCTCACCAACTGCAGCTGAGAAGTTTCTCTGGGGCGGGGCCGGGTGACCGGCCCCGCCACCCTTTTACTCGAAGGTGCCGATGGACGTCTTCTCCGACCCGGCGAACCGGGACGTATACATAACCGGTTTCCTCTGGATCCTGAAGCTGACCCTGGCCGGCGGCGTGGGCGCGCTGGTGCTCGGCGTGGTCCTGGCCGCGATGCGGGTCTCGCCGGTCCCGGTGCTGCGCGGCTTCGGCACCGCCTGGGTCAACATCTTCCGGAACACGCCGCTCACGCTGATCATCTTCTTCTGCTACTTCGGTCTGTTCTCGACGCTGGGACTCTCGCTCGTCGACGACATCGACCTCAACAACTTCTGGCTCGGCGTGATCGGCCTGTCGGTCTACACCGCCGCGTTCGTCTGCGAGGCCATCCGCTCCGGCATCAACACGGTGCCGCCGGGCCAGGCCGAGGCGGCCCGCGCGATCGGCATGACGTTCTTCCAGACCCTGACGATCGTCGTCCTGCCCCAGGCCGGGCGGGCGGTGATCGCGCCGCTGGGCAGCATCCTGATCGCGCTCTGCAAGAACTCCACGATCGTCGGCACGATCGGCCTGATGGAGTCGTCGAACGCGATGAAGGACCTGATCAACGCGAACGGCAACGCCGTCATCCCGATCTTCCTGGTCTTCGCGGGCACGTTCGCCGTCGTCCTCATCCCCACCGGTTACGCCTTCGGCTGGCTGGCCAACCGTCTGGCGGTGAAGCGATGAGCACGGACGCCGTCTTGTACGACCACCCGGGGCCCCGGGCCAAGATGCGCAACCTGATCCTGACGATTGTCTTCGGGGTCGCGCTGCTCGGGCTGCTGTGGTGGATCTATTCGCGCTTCGACACCAAGGGCCAGTGGGCCGGCAACCTGTGGGAGCCGTTCACCCAATCCAGCACGTGGACCGACTACATCCTGCCCGGCCTGGTCGAGACGCTGAAGGCGGCCGCGGTCGCGATGGTGCTGTCGCTGGCGTTCGGCATCATCTTCGCCGTCGGGCGACTCTCGGACCACTGGTGGGTGCGCATCCCGGCCGGCGCGATCGTCGAGTTCTTCCGAGCCGTGCCCCTGCTGCTGCTGATGTTCTTCATCTTCTTCGGGGTGCCGTTCCTCACCGAGCAGCCGATGTCGATCTTCTGGGCCGTGGTGCTGGGCCTGACCCTCTACAACGGTTCGGTGCTGGCCGAGGCCTTCCGCGCCGGTGTGCACGCCGTGCCGAAGGGGCAGAGCGAGGCCGCGTACGCCATCGGCATGCGCAAGGGGCAGGTGATGACCCACGTCCTGATCCCCCAGGCGGCGCGGGCCATGCTGCCGGTGATCGTGAGCCAGCTCGTCGTGCTGGTCAAGGACACGGCTCTGGGCTACATCATCTCGTACGGCGAGCTGATCCAGCTGGGCGTCAACAACCTGTCGGCCAACTTCGGCAACGTGGTGCAGGCGGCGATCGTGGCGGCGATCATCTACATCATCATCAACTCGATCCTCACCGCCTTCGCCGGGTGGCTGGGACGGCGTACGCGTCGCAAGGGCCGGGCCCCGCGGGCGGCCGGCGCCGCGACCCAGCAGGCGACCATCGAGCCCGGTCTGGGCGGTGGCGGCGGCACGTTGTGAGGGTGATGGCCCCGGCTTGATCCGGGGCCATCACGCTTGACATGCTTTTGGCATGATCTCCGCGGACGACGTCATCAACCAGCCGGAACGGGTCCAGTTCGAGGCGTTCCTCGACGAGCACCGCAAGGCCCTGCACGACTGCCTCGATGACCTGTCCGAGGACCAGGTGCGGCAGTCGCTCGTGCCGTCCCGCACCACCCTGCTGGGTCTCGTGAAGCACGCGGCCTTTGTCGAGCGCGTGTGGTTCGACGAGGCTGTGACGGGACGGCCCCGATCGGAAATCGGCATCCCGTCTTCGCCGGACGAATCGTTTGTACTGGATGATTCGGACACGATCGCGTCCGTGCGGGCTGATTTTGTGGAAGCTTGTGCGGCGTCGCGCCGGGCCGTTGCCGACCTGTCGTTGGACGACAAGCTTCCGGGCAACCGGCGCGGGCCGATCCCGCTGCGCTGGGTCTACCTGCACATGCTGCGCGAGCTGGCCCAGCACTGCGGTCACGCCGACATCCTGCGCGAACAGCTGGGGCTAACGAGCGAGCTCGGTGACGCGTGATTCCCGTACGACAGTGACCCGGATCTGCCCCGGGTAGGTCAGCTCTTCCTCGATCTGCTTGGCGACGTCGCGGGCCAGCACCGCGGCGCCGATGTCGTCGATGTCGTCCGGGCGCACCATCACCCTGATCTCGCGCCCGGCCTGCATCGCGAAGACCTTCTCGACTCCGGTCTTGCCGGCGGCGATCTCTTCGATGCGCTCGAGCCGTTTCACGTACGCCTCCAGGCTCTCGCGCCGTGCGCCGGGCCGCCCGCCCGAACAGGCGTCGGCCGCCTGGGTCAGCACCGCCTCGATGGTCTGCGGCTGCACCTCGTTGTGGTGCGCCTCGATCGCGTGCACGACGTCGTCGCTCTCGCCGTACTTGCGGGCCAGGTCGGCGCCGATCAGCGCGTGGCTGCCCTCGACCTCGTGGGTGAGCGCCTTGCCGATGTCGTGCAGGAACGCCGCCCGCTTCATCGACGGCACGTCCAGCCCCAGCTCGGCGGCCATGATGCCGGCGATGTGGGCGGTCTCGACGAGGTGCTTGAGCACGTTCTGGCCGTAGCTGGTGCGGTAGCGCAGCCGGCCCAGCAGCTTGGCCAGCTCAGGGTGCAGGTCGGTGATGCCGACATCGACCAGCGCCTCCTCGGCGGCCCGGTCGCACAGCTGCTCGACCTCGCCCTTGGCGCTCTCGAAGACCTCCTCGATGCGGTGCGGGTGGATGCGCCCGTCCAGCACCAGCTTCTCGAGGGTCAGCCGGCCCACCTCGCGGCGCACCGGATCGAAACACGACAGCAGCACCGCCTCCGGCGTGTCGTCGATGATCAGGTTGACCCCGGTCACCGACTCGAAGGCCCGGATGTTGCGGCCCTCGCGGCCGATGATCCGGCCCTTCATCTCGTCGCTGGGCAGGTGCAGGACGCTGACCACGCTCTCGGCGGTCTGCTCGCTGGCGATGCGCTGAATGGCGTCGACCACGATGCGGCGGGCCCGGGTGTCGGCCGTGCTCTTGGCGTCGTTCTCGATGTCCCGTACGAGGATGGCCGCTTCCCGCTTGGCCTGGGCCTCGATGTTCTCGACCAGCTCGGACCGGGCCGCCTCAGCCGTCAGCTTGGCGATGCGTTCCAGTTCGCGGCGCTGAGCCTCTTCGGCCTCGGCCAGCCCCGCCTCACGGCTCGCCAGGGCGGCCTCGCGGGCGGCCAGGTCGGCGTCCATGGTCGCGAGGCGGCGCTCCCGCTCGACCAGGCGCTCCACCTCGTCGGCGTGCAGGCGCTCGCGCTCGTCGATGCGGGCGGTGCGGCGCTCGACCTCGGCCGCCTGTTCCTTGGCGGTGGTGTTGAGCAGGGCGACCTCGCGCTCACCCTGGCGGCGGGCGGCCGTGCGGACCTGCTCGGCGTCGGCCTCGGCCTGGCGGTGGGCGTGCTCGAGGACCGTGTCGGCCTCGCTGTGGGCGGCCTCGAGGACCCGGCGGGCCTCGGCCCGGGCGGCGCTGGCCTCGGCCTTGGCCGCGGCGGCCTCGGCCCGGACGGAAGCGGCCTTGGCGTTGGCGTCGTCGACCTTCGCGTTCGCGTCCTCGACCTTGGCGTTGGCGTCCTCGACCTTGGCGAGGGCATCGTCGACGGCCTGACCGCGGCCTTCCTCGCCGCCCTTGACCTGCAGCCGGCGCACGGCGCGGGCGCCGAGCACCAGGCCGGCCACCACGAGGGCGGCCAGGACGACGAACGCCACCACCAGTACCCAAACCAGGGCGGTCATCTCGCCGCGTCTCCCTTCGCCGCCCGGCGTGCCGGAGCACGCACGGACCATCTGCGGGATGCCCGACCATGGCAAGAAGACCGCACGCGTCATCGGACCACGGCACCGCTGGGGTGCGTGGGGCCGACCGCGCTGTGTCAGACCCCCGGCCGTTGCGGTCCGTGTGCCGGGGGCGCTATCAGGCCCGTTCGGGGCCCTCAACGGAACCCGCCTGGGGCTCCAAGTGATGCCGTAATGTGATGCGATCTATGTTGTGCGTGTTGCATGCGATGGTCGAACAAACCTTGTGTAACGCGAGGCTAGGTCGCGAGTGCCACTTCGGTCAAGGTTCCATGATTCGGCAGCGGATGGGACTTAGGGCACAGACTCGCTTACGCCCAGCTCACGACAGGGGTGGGCAATTCAGGCGTACCGGGACCAGAGATCGCGCATCGGCTCCCACTTCTCGCCGAGGCCTTCCTTCCAGTAAGCCAGCAGATAGCCGGCCACCGGGGCCTGAGCGTCGTCCCACCACATGCCGCTCACCGTGCGTGTGGTTCCTCCTTCGGTGAGGCGGAACGCGTACTCCAGGTAGTTGCCGGTGGTGCGGCCGGAAGGCGTGGGGCGCTCGGCGGCCGGGGCGACACCCGGGGTCAGCGTACGAGCGTCGACGGCCTGCCCCATCGCCTTGACCCGGGCCTTGTCCCGCTCGGCGACCGACTCGTACTCGACGAAGATGGCGCTCATCCCGTCGAGCGTGCACCGGACGCGCACCTTCTCGCCCGCGTTGACCTTCGGGCCGCCCGGGGTGCCACTGCGTGAACAGGTGGAAAGGTAGGGAAGCCAGCCCTCGGAGATCGCGGTGAGGCTGCTGCCGGCGAAGTCAGGCTGGTTGACGGCGACCTGGTTCTGCTCGAAGACCCCGAGCGGGCTGCTGGGCGCCGGAGCCGGCGTGCTGGGCTCGGCCGCCGCTTCGGGAGCGGTGGCGCGGCCGGCGAAGTAGCCGCCGGTCCCGAACAGCACGAGGCCGGCCACCAGCCCGGCGAGGAGCCCGACAATCAGGCGGCTCCGCTGCGGGGGCGGTGACGGCTCGATGCGCCGCCCGGGCGGGGCCGCGAAGCCGTACGGGGTGTCGGTCCAGCCTTCCGCCCGCTCGCCGAAGGGATCGGAGCTGCCCTGGAAGGGACCGTAGCCCGGATTGCCGCCGCCGCTGGTCGGGTAGGGCCCACCGGTTGGGTAGGGGTCGCCACCTTGGTGCGGGAGCCCACCTGAATGCCCGCCGCTGACCGGATGCGGGCCGCCGCCGGCCGGACGCGGGTCGCTTCCTGAATGCCCGCCGCTGACCAGGTGCGGGTCGCCGCCTGGATGCCCGCCGCTGGCTGGATGCGAGCCGCCGGTCGAGTGCGGATCTCTGCTTGCTGGAAGTGAGTCGCCAGCCTGACGCGGGTCGGCGCTGGGCGCGTGTGGGTGGCCGGGCTGAAGCTGACCGCTCCCCGTGGCCTGGTGCGGAGTGCCGCTTGCGGGAGTCGGTTCGGGGCTCGGCTGAGGTGAGGCAACCGCGGGCGGAGCGGTTGGTACGTGCGGGGTGCCGACCGCTGGGCTACCGCCCGGCGGGGTGGGTCGCGGGTCTCCCACGGCCCTCACCGCCTGGGGCGGGACGCCGGGTTCGGAAGGCTGCTGGGCACCGATCGGGGCGGTCGGCTCGGCACCCTCCGGGAAGGGACCGTAGTTCCGCATGCCGCTCTGCGAGTACTCGGTCACAAGCTCGCATGCTACCAACCAGTGGCGAACGCCGATGTCCGCCGAAGATCGTCCCAGGTGGACCCGGCCGACGATCCGGCCGAGCTCTCCGCTTCAGGCCCAACAACCTGGCCGGCCCGACTCTTCGCCTGAGACGGCCAGCCCAATTACGGCGACCTCACCGTGACTGGGCCCGACCCGGCTCTACCCTCGAGACGGCCGACCCGGTCGCAGCGGCTTAACCGTGACTGGGCCCGACCCGGCTCTCCGCTTGAGATGGCCAGCCCGGCCGCAACGTGCTCACCGCGACCGGGCCGACCGTCGATCAGGCCGAGGTTTCGGGGCGCCGGCGCCGCGTCACCAACACCAGGCCGACGCCGCCGGCTGCGATGGCGGCGCCGAGTCCGGCGATGCCGACCACGTTCATGCCGGTCACCGGAAGGCCACCGCCGCCGCTCGAGCCACCGGTTCCGCCGGTGTCGTCCCCGTCGCCAATGTCGTCCGCGTTGCCGTTGCCGTCGTCCGCCGAGCCGCCGTCGGGCTCGTCGTCATCGCCGGTGCCGCCACCGATGCCGGGGTCAGCGGTGGGCGGGGTCTCGCCCGGACCGTCGTCCCCCGGCGGAGTGTCGCCGCCGCCGGGCGGGTTGCCGCCACCGTCGCCGGGCGGATCGCCGCCACCGTCACCAGGCGGATCGCCACCATCGCCGGGCGGATCGCCGCCACCATCACCAGGCGGGTCACCACCGTCGCCAGGGGGATCACCACCGCCATCGCCGGGCGGGTCGCCGCCACCGTCACCAGGCGGGTCACCACCGTCACCAGGCGGGTCACCACCATCGCCGGGCGGATCGCCACCGCCGTCGCCGGGCGGGTCGCCGCCGTCGCCGGGCGTGCCGTCACCCGGCGTTCCGTCGCCCGGTGTGCCGTCGCCTGGCTCGTCGTCGCCCGGAGCCTTTGCGCCGTCTGTCGCGGCCGCGCCCTGCGGCTCTTCGGCCACGATGACGATTCCGCGAGTGGCGGTCTGAGTGGTCGCCGCACCGGCCGCATGGCCACCGGCGAGCGCCGCAACCCCGACCGCCCCCGCCAGAACGCCGAGGCGCGCGACCACACGCACACTCCGGTGCCGGGCAAGCTGATTGATCCGCATGTCCCTCCCCCGTTGTCACGATGCGGGGACACACGTCCGACGTCGAACAATTGCTCCCCCGCAATCAGGCGAGCAACTTAGCCCAGATCAGAGCCCCTTCGCCATCCACACTTAGCAATATGTGGATTTCCGGACACTGATCGTTACCTATATTGACCACCGGGCCGACGAAGCCACCACCCCCGCCCAGCTGCAGCACCAACGACCACGACGTGCCGGTTCTCGCCGGTGTCATGCTGCGCGTCATTTCTCCACCTCAGCCGGAGCAGGCACCCACGACACAGCGCAAAAGCGACCGGCCATCACGGCCACCACGACGCACATCGCCGTCGCGGTGTAGTGCCGGATCGGGCAGCGCGACTGGGCGTCAAGTCGGGTGGTGGATCAGGCGACGGAGTCAGGCGGTGAGATCGGCGTCGGTGGCCAGGCGGTGAGATCGGCGTCGGTGGCCAGGCGGTGGGTCGGCGTCGGTGGCCAGGCGGTGGGATGGGCGTCGATGGTCAGGCGGTGGGATCGGCGTCGGTGGTCAGGGCGTCGGCGTCGAGTTGGTCGGCGAACTCGGCGGCCTCGGCGTCCCGGGCGGCGAGGGCGTCCTTCACCGCGCGGATGGCCACGCCCGCCGAGTAACCCTTGCGGGCCAGCATGGCGACCAGGCGGCGGAAGATGGCGTCGGGCTCGCCGCGCGCGGTGCGGAGCTTGCGGTCGACCAAGGCGCGCGCGGTGGCGGCCTCGTCTTCCTCGTCGACGATCTCCAGGGCCTCGCCGGCCACTTCGGCGTCGACGCCGCGCTGGCGCAGCTCGTTGGCCAGCGCCCGGCGGGCCAGGCCGCGGCCGTGATGGCGGCTGGTCACCCAGGCCCGCGCGAAGGCCGCGTCGTCGATGATGCCGACCTCGTCGTACCGGTCGAGCACCTCGGCGATGACCTCTTCGGAGATCTCTTTGCGGGCGAGCACCTTGGCCAGCTCGGCACGGGTGCGCGGCCGCACGGCGAGCTGCCGCAGACAGATCTCGCGCGCCCGCTCCCCCTCGCTCTGAGCAGGCTGCTTGGCCCCACCCTCACCCGACTGCCGGCCGCCGCGACGCCCACGCCCCGCCCCGGCCTCGGATGACCCGCCGTCCGAGCGATCGCCCGCAAAACCGCGACGCCCGCGCCTGGGTTCGGACGGCTCATCGGCGGAACGTTCACCCGAAAAACCGCGACGCCCACGGACCGGCTCGGAAGACCCATCGTTCGAATAGCGGCGACGCCCACGCCCCGCCGCTGACGACGACTCACCGGAAGAAAAGCCGGAAGCCGGCTCGTCACCGTCGGAACCGCCGCCGAAGCGGTCGCCGCGACGACTGCGGCCCGGCTCGAGCGGATCGTCAGAGCCATACCCGCCGAAGGAACGGTCACCGCGAGAAGTGCGGCCCGGTTCGGGCGGATCATCAGGGCCGTACCCGCCGAAGGAACGGTCGCCGCGACGGCTGCGGCCCGGCTCCGGCGGATCGTCAGGACCGTACCCGGAAGAGCGGTCGCCCGAATGGTCGCGACGGCCGACCTCGGAAGGGGCGTCCTGACCGGAGCCGACCAAGTTCGGAAAGCTCACGGCAGGCCCGTCGAAGCCGCGGCGGACGACGCCGGAAAGGGGGTTACCGCCCGGCGAAGCCCCCGGGCGACGGGCGGGAACGTTGCCGCGTTCCGCGTCGTCGCCGGTGGAGGGATCGCCGGGCGGGTGCTCATCGTGGTTGCGGGCGGGGCGGGGTGGGATGGCGTCCCACCCGCGCCCGGAGCGCGCACCCCGTCGGGCCGGCACGGCCGGTCAGCCGATCAGAAGTCGACCGGCGGGAGCTCGGGGCCGCCGGCCGCGTCGCCGGTCGTCTGGCCGACGCCCAGCTTCTCGAGGATCTTCTTCTCGATCTCGGCGGCGACGTCGGGGTTCTCTTTCAGGAACTCGCGCGCCTTCTCCTTGCCCTGGCCCAGCTGGTCACCGTCGTACGTGTACCAGGCGCCGGACTTGCGGATGATGCTCTGCTCGACGCCGACGTCGATCAGCGAGCCCTCGCGCGAGATGCCCTTGCCGTACATGATGTCGAATTCGGCCTGCTTGAACGGCGCGGCCACCTTGTTCTTGACCACCTTGACGCGGGTGCGGTTGCCGACCACGTCGGTGCCGTCCTTCAGGCTCTCGATGCGGCGCACGTCGAGACGCACCGAGGCGTAGAACTTCAGCGCGCGGCCACCGGTCGTCGTCTCGGGCGAGCCGAACATGACGCCGATCTTCTCGCGGAGCTGGTTGATGAAGATCGCGGTGGTGCCCGAGTTGTTCAGTATGCCGGTGATCTTGCGGAGCGCCTGGCTCATGAGGCGGGCCTGCAGACCGACGTGGCTGTCGCCCATCTCGCCCTCGATCTCGGCCCGGGGCACGAGCGCGGCCACCGAGTCGATGACGATGATGTCGAGCGCGCCCGAGCGGATCAGCATGTCGGCGATCTCGAGCGCCTGCTCACCCGTGTCGGGCTGGGAGACCAGAAGCGCGTCGGTGTCGACACCGAGAGCCTTCGCGTACTCCGGGTCGAGCGCGTGCTCGGCGTCGATGAACGCCGCGATGCCGCCGTTGCGCTGCGCGTTGGCCACCGCGTGCAACGCGACTGTCGTCTTACCGCTCGACTCGGGGCCGTAGACCTCGATGACCCGGCCGCGCGGCAGGCCGCCGACGCCGAGAGCCACATCGAGCGCGATGGAGCCGGTGGGGATGATGGCGGTCTCCACGACCGGCCGCTCCCCGAGCCGCATCACCGAGCCCTTGCCGAACTGCTTGTCGATCTGAGCCAGCGCCAGATCGAGAGCCTTGTCCCGGTCAGGTCCTGCCACCATGTCCGCCACCCCTGTACCCGATTTAACGGTCGTCTTCGCCGATGCGTTTCTGTTCATCGCCACGGGCACCAAGGTAGGCGGTGGGTATGACAAAAACTCGCCGCCCTGCCCTGCCTGTGGATAACTAGGCCGCTGTGGACAATAGCCGAACACGTGTACGACTATCGAGTGACACGCCAGAACGGGTGTACTAAAAATGCGTCACCGCAGGCGGGAAGGCACCCGATCGGGGTACGCGGCCACTACCGCGCGCCAGATAGTGGCCGTCTCGATACCGTCCGCAATCGCTTGGTTTATCGTCCGGTTGCCCAACTCGCCAAAAGAATGGTCCGCCGCGATGCTGCGCGCATAGGCGCCGCCGAAGGCTTCCTCCAGCCGGGCCCAGAAATCCGTCAACCGCACCCCACGAGCCTACCCACTTCGCAAACGGCGGTAGGCCCGCGCCGACAGCGGCAGGAAGACGGCCGTGAGCAGCAGCGGCCACCCGACGGCGAGCCACACCGACGAGTCGGCCAGCGGCCCCTCGGTGATTCCGGTCGGGTTGCCGAACAGCGAGCGCGCCGCCGTGGCGGTGGCCGAGAGCGGATTCCAGGCCGCGATCGCCCCGAGCCAGTCCGGCATCGTCTCGGCCGACACGATGGCCGTCGACAGGAAGCCGATGGGCCACACCAATACTTGTACGGCCATCGTGGAGCCCTCGCCGCGAAACGCCAGTCCGACGAAGATGCCGATCCAGAGCATCGAGAACCGGAAGAGCAGCAACAGCAGTACGGCGAAGGCGGCCGAGGCCGGATCCGAGGTGATCCGCCAGCCGATCAGCAGGCCGCCGCCGATCAGCACCAGCAGTTCGACGGCCGAGTTGGCCAGGTCGGCCCCCACCCGGCCCAGAGCCACCGAGGCACTGCCGATGGGCAGTGACCGGAACCGGTCGGTGATGCCCTTGCGGGCGTCGTTGGCCATCGCGGTGGCCGTGGTCTCGACGCCGAACATCATGCTCAGCGCCAACATGCCGGGCAGCAGGAACGTGATGTAGTCGCCGCCGCCGGGCACGGTGATGGCGCCGCCGAAGAGAAAGCCGAAGACCAGCAGCAGCATGATCGAGAACATCAACCCGAAGATCGGCGCCCACGGCTGACGGGCCCAGTGGGCCAGGTTGCGCTGGGTGAGAATCCATCCGGCCCGTACGGCGGTCATCGCGCAGCCTCCTGCGGAGCGGCGGTCAAGGTGAGGAAGACCTCGTCGAGGGTCGGCCGGCGCAGCACCAGATCCTCCGGGGTGATTTCGAGGTCGTCCAGGGCGCGGACGACGGTGGCGAGCCCGGTGACACCGGCGCCGACCTCGAAGGTGAGGCTGTGCGCCTCGGTGTCGGGCACGGCGGGCAGGCCGACGGCGGCGGCGAGTTGCTCGGCCACCGACTCCAGCGGCTGATCGGCCGCGATGGTCACGGTCACCCGGTCGCCGCCGATCTGGCGCTTGAGCGCGGCCGGGGTGTCGTCGGCGACCACCCGGCCGTGGTTCATCACCGAGATGCGGGCCGCCAGCTGGTCCGCCTCGTCCAGATACTGCGTGGTCAGCAGCACGGTGGTGCCGGCTGCGGCCACTTCCCGGACGGCGGCCCATACCTCGTTGCGCGCCCGTGGGTCGAGCCCGGTGGTCGGTTCGTCGAGGAAGAGCACCGCGGGCGTGAGAATGAACCCGGCCGCGATGTCGAGCCTGCGGCGCATTCCCCCGCTGTACGTCGAGACCGCGCGCTCGGCCGCGTCGGTGAGCCCGAACATGTCGAGCAGTCCGTCGGCCTTGGCCCGGGCGTCCCCTTTGCTCAACCCGTAGAGCCGGCCGAACATCACCAGGTTCTGCCGGCCGCCGAGGATCTCGTCGACCGCCGCGTTCTGCCCGATCAGTCCGATCCGCTTCCGCACTTTCGCTGCTTCATTGCGTACGTCGAAACCGGCCACCCGAGCCGTGCCGCCGTCGACGTCGACGAGGGTGGCGAGCGCCTTGACCGCCGTGGTCTTGCCCGCACCGTTGGGGCCCAGCAACCCGTGGATCACGCCGGGCGGCACGGCCAGGTCGAAGCCGTCGAGGGCGCGCACGTCCCCGTACCGCTTCCGTAGCCCTTCAGCTTCCAGATTCACCGCTGCTCCTAACTCCGTATGCCTCACGGTATTTGGTGCGCGGTACACCGTACACCCCACGGGGTAATCTCGGCACATGGAAAACGGGGACGTCGATCGCACGCTCACCCTGATGTGGCGGCGGGCGTTGGGCGTACCGAAGGGTTCGCGCGGCCCCAAGCAGCGCTTCAGCGTCGACGAGGTGATCCGGGCCGGCATCGCGGTGGCCGACGAGGAGGGGCTGCCCGCGTTCTCGATGCGCAAGGTGGCCGACCGGCTCGGCCTCAAGCTGATGTCGATCTACACGTACGTGCCGAGCCGCGACGAGTTGATCGGGCTCATGGTCGACGAGGTGATGGGCGAGCCGGGGCTGCCGCCGCACGAGGGCGGCTGGCGCGAGCGGCTGACGGTGGTGGCCCGGCAGATGTGGGACGAGTTCCACCGGCACCCGTGGCTGCTGCAGGTCGAGCAGAGCCGGCCATGGATCGGGCCGAACGGCTCCGACCGGTACGAGTGGCAGCTGGCCGCGATCGAAGGGGCCGGCTTCACCGACCTCGAGATGGATCAGACCATCACCCTGATCGGCGACTTCACCTGGGCGTCGGCCCGCGCCGACGTGGCCGCACAGCGCGCGGCCGAGCAGTCCGGCATCTCGGACGCCGAGTGGTGGGCGGTCAACGCGCCGGTGCTGGACAGGCTGATGCCGCCCGGGGCCTACCCGATCTCGGGCCGGGTCGGCACCGCAGCCGGCGAGGAGTACAACGCCGTACGGGACTCGGAGCGGTCTTTCCGGTTCGGGCTGGACCGCATCCTCGACGGCTTGGCGTTGATGCTCAGCTCACGGAACTAGGCCGCGCTCGGCGTTACTTCCGGACGGCGTCGGCGGCGATCTTGAGGTCGTCGACGAGGCCGCGGTAGGCGGTTTCGCGGTCGTCGGCGCGCAGCACGGCCGACGGGTGGATGGTGGCCAGCGCCTGGATCTCGGCGATCGGGAAGTCATCGGGGTGCTGCGCCGAGGCGGGCCACGGCATCAGCTTTCCGCGCTGCTGGGTGACCCGGAACGACGGACCGATCAGCGCCCGGCCCGCCGTCGCGCCCAGGATCACCACGAGCTCGGGCTTGAGCAGCGAGAACTCCGAGACCAGCCAGGGCCGGCAGGCGGTGATGTGCGCGGGCCCCGGATTCTGGTGGATCCGGCGCTTGCCCCGCAGCTCGAAGCGGAAATGCTTCACGGCGTTGGTGATGTAGACGTCGGTCGGGTCGATGCCGGCGTCGTCGACCGCCTCGCGCAGCAGCCGACCGGCCGGGCCGACGAAGGGCAGGCCCTTCTGGTCCTCGACGTCGCCCGGCTGCTCGCCGACGAACACGATCTTGGCGTCGGCCGCGCCCCGGCCGAAGACGGTCTGTGTGGCGTCCGCGTACAGCTCGCAGCCCTCGCAGTGGGCCGCGGCCTCTTTCAGCTGATCGATGCCGCGCGGCTCGGGCGGCACCCACTGCTGCGCGCCGACCGGCGCTTCGGTCCTAGGCATGCCGAAGGTTCTACCCCAAAAGCAGGTGAGGAAGCATCCGCACCCCCTAACGAGTCGGGGCGTACAGATGAGGTGGGCTGACTGCCGCGGCCACCGCGTCGGCGACGGCCGGGATCTCCCCTTCTTCCAAAGAGCCGATTGATATTCGTACGCCTGGGGGCGCCGCCACCCGGAACAGGGAACCGGGCGCGACGGCGTAGCCCGCCTCGCGCAGCAGACCGACCGTGCGCGTCTCGTCGGCGACCGGCACCCACACGTTGATGCCGGTGTCACCCTCGGCCGCCACTCCCCGGATGCGCAGAGCCTCGAGCAGGGCGCGGCGCCGACGACCGTACGTCTCGGCGGCGTTAGCCACCGCCGCGGTGACCTCGTCGTCCTGCCAGAGGTGCAGAAGCAGCCGCTGCAGAACGGTGGAAACCCAACCCGAGCCGATGCGCATGCGGCCGACCACCCGGGCGATCGTGGCCGCGTCGCCGGCCAGCACGGCGATGCGCAGGTCGGGGCCGAACGGCTTGGACGCCGAGCGGGTGCAGGCCCAGGCCTCGGTGACCGGGCCGACGCAGTGGGGCGGATGCTCGGCCAGTTCGGCGGCGTGATCATCCTCGATCACCAGCACGCCGGAATGACTCGCGAACAGCGCACGCAGCGCCTCGGCCCGGGCCGCGCTGACCGCCACCCCGGTCGGGTTCTGGGCCCGCACGGTGATCACCGCGGCCCGCGCACCCGCGTGCAGGGCGGCCGCCATCGCGGCCGGATCGGGACCTTCCGCGTCGACGGCGACGGGAACCGGGCGCAGGCCGAGCGCGGCCAGCAGATCGAGCAGGTTGGCCCAGCCCGGATCCTCGACCGCGACCGCGTCGCCCGCCCGCAGATGGGCCGTGAGCAGCCGCTCGATGGCGTCGAGGGTGCCGGAGGTGACCGTGAGCTCGGCCTCGGCGGCCGGGATGCCGCCGGCGACCAGACGCGGGCGGGCCGCCTCGATCAGCTCGGGCATCGCGGCGGCCGACGCGTAGCCCTGCGGCGGGCCGTTGGACTCGGCCACCGCGAGCAGCGCCCGGCCGAGCGGCGGCAGAAGCCCGACGTCGGGCTCACCGGAGGAAAGATCGCGCACCCCCTCGGCGATGGGCAGGCGTGACGCGGAGCGCGGGCCGGCGACGGGAGGGCGCGACCGGATGCGGGTGCCCCGGCGGCCCTCCGTCTCGACCACGCCGCGATGCCGCAGCTCTTGATAGGCCTTGGCCACCGTGGCCGGGCTGACGTGCAGGGCACCGGCGAGCACGCGGACCGGCGGCAGGGCGGCGCCGAAGACCCAGTCGCCGCTGCGGACGCCCGCCTCGATGCTGGCGGAAATCGATGCGGCGCTGTCACCGCTGACCTGATACTGTGCTGGCACACGACAGATTCTGTACTAGCACAAGAACGAAAGCAAGCCGGCTGGGAGGGCCCGATGTCCGACTCCTATCCACGGACGAGCCGCACGACGGCCACCCGCTATCGCGATCGCATGCACTACG
The DNA here is from genome assembly GCF_026626335.1 of Paractinoplanes pyxinae. Taxonomy (GTDB): domain Bacteria; phylum Actinomycetota; class Actinomycetes; order Mycobacteriales; family Micromonosporaceae; genus Actinoplanes; species Actinoplanes pyxinae. The sequence continues at coordinate 24,408 of NZ_JAPNTZ010000024.1, forward strand.
ATCGCGCGCTCGCGCACGCCATTCTGGACGAGGCGTACGACTGCACGGTCGGCTTCGTGGCCGACGGTGAGCCCCGGGTGCTGCCGACCCTGCACGTCCGCGTGGGCGAGACGCTGTATCTGCACGGCTCGTCCGGCGGCCGCATGGGCTTGACCGTGCGGCACGGCGAGGTGCCGGTCGCGGTCAGCGTCACCCTGCTCGACGGCATCGTCTACGCCCGCTCCCACGTGCACCACAGCGCCAACTACCGTTCGGTGGTCGTGCACGGCCCGGCGCGGTTGGTCACCGACCCCGACGAGAAGAAGGCCGCGATGGCGGCCCTGGTCGACAAGGTGGGCGCCGGCCGCGCCGCCGACAGCCGCCCGCCGAACAAGCGCGAGATGGCCGAGACCAGCGTGCTCGCTCTCGAACTGCGAGAGGTGTCGGCCCGGGCCCGTTCCGGCGGCGTGATCGACGACGAGGACGATCTCTCGCTCCCGCACTGGGCCGGCGTTCTTCCCGTACGGCAGGTGTTCGGCCCGCCCGCGGCGGCCGACGGTGTATCGGCCGCCTTGCCGGCGTACCTGCCGGGCAGCGAGCTGCCCTGGGCCGCGCCCGTGCCGCTGACCGGCCGGCACGTCAGGCTCGAGCCATTGACCCTCGGCCACGCGGCCGGGCTGGTCGAGGCGCTGGGCGACGACGAGGTCTGGCAGCACATGCCGACCACTCGCCCGCGGACGGTCGAGGCGATGCGCGATTACCTGACCCGGCTGCTGGGCGCTCGGTGGTCCGGTAGCCAGGTCGCGTGGGCCCAGGTCGAGCCGGCCACCGGCCGCGTGCTCGGCATGACCAGCTATCACGACATCGACCCCGAGCGGCGCGCCCTGGCGATCGGCCACACGATCGTCGGCCGGCCCTGGTGGCGCACCGGGGTCAACACCGAGGCCAAGCTGCTGCTGCTCACGCACGCCTTCGACGAGCTGAAGGCCGAGCGGGTCTCCTGGTACACCGACATCCGCAACGAGCGCTCCCAGCAGGCGATCGCCCGGCTCGGCGCGGTGCGTGAGGGGGTGCTGCGGCGGCACAAGCAGCGGCCCGACGGCTCGTGGCGCGACACCGTAGTGTTCGGCCTGACCGTCGACGAATGGCCCGCCGCTGGTCAGAAGCTGCGGGAAAGACTGACCGCCGGCTAGGAGGGGAAAGTGCTGGGCATAACCGACTTCTGGACGTACGTCATCGGCACGCTGGCGATCATCCTGCTGCCCGGGCCCAACTCGATCTACGTGCTCTCGGTCGGGGCCCGGCGCGGGGTGCGCGCGGGTTACCAGGCCGCGGCGGGGGTGTTCCTCGGCGACGCCGTGCTGATGGTGCTGTCGGCGGCCGGCGCGGCCTCGCTGCTGCGCACCTACCCGCCCCTGTTCCTGGTCATCAAGTACGCGGGGGCGGCCTACCTGCTGTGGGTCGGCTTCGGCATCGTCCGCGGCGCGTGGCGCAAGTGGCGCAACCGCGGTTCGGCCCCGTCGGCGACGGCGGCTGTCGACGAACCCGCCGATCTGCGCAACCCGTTCCGCCGGGCGGCCGTGATCAGCCTGCTCAACCCGAAGGCGATCCTGTTCTTCGTGTCGTTCTTCATCCAGTTCGTCGAGCCCGGTTACGCCCACCCGGCGCTGTCGTTCCTGATCCTCGGCGCGGTGGTCCAGCTGTTCAGCGCGCTGTATCTGACGGCGCTGATCTTCAGCGGCAGCTTCCTGGCCGGTCAGTTCCAGCGCCGCCGGCGGCTCGCCGCGGGGGCGGCGGCCGGGGTGGGCGCCCTGTTCGTCGGCTTCAGCATCAAGCTGGCCACCGCCAGCGTCGGCTGACCGCACCGAACCAGTCCCTACCGCCTTCGGCTGACCGCACGAAACCGGGCCTGGAGCCGTCGGCTGACCGCACCAAACCGGGCCCGCCGCCGTCGGCTGACCGCAGCGAACCGACCGCGAACGATGTGCGGCGGAAATGCCGCGGGCGGCCCTGCCGAAGCAGAACCGCCCGCGGGTGGCTGTGCGATCCGCCCCAGTGGAGCGCACGGCCGGGGTAAGTCACTCCTCTTCGAAGTCGCCGCCGTCGTCCTCGAAGACCTCTTCCATGGCCTCGCCGAGGATCATGCCGCCGACGACACCGCCGGCCACGCCCGCGGCCATCGCGCCCATGCCCATGCCGCCGCCGTGGCCCCGGCGGTAGTGACCGTGGTGGCCGCCGTGCCCGTAGCCACCGTGGCCGCCGTAGCCCGAGGCGCCGTAACCCGGAGCGCCGTGCCCGCCGAAGCCGCCGGCCGCGCGCAGGCCCTGGTAGCGGCCCGCCGCCTCGGAGACCCACTGCTCCACGACGGCCGCCCAGTCGGTCGTGTCCGCGTCGGCGTGCGAGACCCGGAATCGGCCGTACGAGTCGTGGCCGGGGGCCAGGAAACCGCCGCGCTTGTCGAACTCGAGAACCACCTCGACGCCCTGCGGGTCGGCGATGAAGGTCACCTCGACCTCGTTGATGGCGCCCGCGTACTGCGGCGGCGGGTAGAACTCGATCTCTTGGTAGAACGGCAGCGTCGTACGCACGCCGTAGATCGCACCGTGCTCGAGGTCGGCACTCTTGAAGCGGAAGCCCAGCCGCGCGAAGGCGTCGAGGATCCGCTCCTGAGCGGGCAGCGGGTGCACCGCCACGTGGTCGAGGTCGCCCTTGTCGACGGCCTTGGCCACGGCGAGCTCGGTGCGCAGGCCCATCGTCATGCCGTGCAGCCGCTGGCCGTAGACGTCGGTGATCGGCGTCTCCCAAGGCATCGGGAACGAGAACGGCAGGTCGCGCTGCTCGCCCTTGCGCAGCTGGAAGGCGCCGGCGACCGGCAGCCGGTGGAACTCGATGAGGTTGTCGCCGTGCTCCGACTCGACCCGGGTCACCAGGCCCAGCACGACTCCGTCGATGGCGACGTCGTGGTCACCGCCGGCGATCCGCACCTGACCCTCCAGGGCCAGACCGGGCCGCGTGTTCGGGTTGGCCAGCACGGTGTCGACGGTCGGCCCGCCGACGCCGAAGGCGCGCATCATCTTCTTGAAAACCACCGGGTCATTCCTCCTTGAATCGACGATGGGGTGGCTTGAACATGCACTGCTGGACGAGGGGGCGCCTCAGACGCCGGTGGTGGCCGGCAGGTCGTCGGTCTCGTCGTCGAACCGCCCGATGACCTGCTCCAACAGGTCTTCGAGGGCGACGAAGCCGACCTGCTCGACCGTCCCGGACGGCCCGGCGGTGGTGACGATGGCCAGCTGGGTGCGGCCGGCCCGCAGGTTCGCCACCGCCTCGACCACGTTGACGCCGCAGTCCATGAGGAAGGCGGGCTCCATCAACTCGCCGGCCGTCGCGGCGCGCCCGGCCGCGCTGGCCCGGACCGCCTCACGGACGTGCACGACGCCGACCACCCGGCCGCCATCGCTGGTGACCGCGAGCCGCGACCGGCCGCTGGTCAGCGAGCCCAGCTCGATGTCGGCCACCGAAGCCGACCGCGGCACCGACACCAGCTGCTCGGTGGGCAGCATGACCTCTCGCACCGGCAGCGACGCCAGGGAGAGCACGCTGGTCAGCAGCTCGCTCTGCTCCGCCTCGATCAGGCCCTCGGCCCGCGAGCGGTCGAGCAGGATGCGCATCTCGGCCGGGCCGTGGGCCTGAGCCAGCTGATCCTGGGGGTGCACGCCGAACGGCTTCAGCGCCGCGTTGGCCATGGCGTTGAGCACCCGCAGGGCCGGCCCGACTATCCGGGCGTACATGCGGAACGGCAACGCCAGCAGGATGGCCGAGCGCTCCGGGTGGGTGATGGCCCACGACTTCGGCATCATTTCGCCGATCACCAGGTGCAGGAACGTGACGATGATCAGGGCGAGCAGGAACGCGATGACGTGGCTGGCCACATCGGGCAGGCCCAGCGCGTGCAGGGCCGGGCCGAACAGGTGCTCAAGCGACGGCTCGGCCAGCGCACCGAGGCCCAGCGAACACAGCGTGATGCCGAGCTGAGCGCCGGCCAGCATGACCGACAGCTCTCTGGTGCCGTCGAGCGCCGCCTTGGCCGCCCGGCTGCCGTTGGCCGCCGACTGTTCCAGCCGGTGCCGCTTGCTGGCCACCAGCGCGAACTCGGCGGCGACGAAGAAGGCGTTGCCGATGAGCAGCAACGTGACCCAGAGGGCGTTCATCGTGAGATCCGAACCGTGAGGGGGACGTGCCGGTCGACGCTTTCCACGCGTACGGAAAGGGACCCGCCGTCGAGAGTGACCGAATCGCCCGCCTGGGCCACCCGCCCGAGCCGGGCCAGCACCAGGCCGGACACCGTCTCGTAGTCGTCGCCGACCGGCAGGTCGACGCCGGTGGCGTCGGTGATCTCGTCGATCCGCCAGCGGGCCGGCACCAGCCACGAGCCGTCGGGCTGGCGCACCGGGGCGGGCTCGGCCTCGTCGTCCTCGTCGCGGATCTGGCCGACCAGCTCCTCAGCGATGTCCTCGAGCGTGATGATGCCGGCGAAGCCGCCGAACTCGTCGACCACGCACGCGAGCTGGCGGTGGGCCGAGCGCAGCCGCTCGAGCACGGCCGGCAGCCGCAGTGAGGACGGAACCAGGATGGGCGCCGACATCACCGACGAGACGGGCACCGACGAACGGTCGGCGGGCGCGATGGCCAGGATGTCGGCGATGCTGACGACACCGACGATCTCGTCGACCTCGTCACCTCGTACGGGAAAACGAGAGCGATGCGTGTCGAGCAGAGCAACCACGTCGGCCGCACTGGCGGTGGCCGGAATGGTGTGCACGTCGACGCGCGGGATCATCGCCTCGGCGGCCGTGCGCCCGCGGAAGTCGAGACCGCGGTCGAGCAGCGTGGACAGCTCGGCGTCGAGACCGCCGTTGGCCCGCGACTCGCGGATGATCTGCTCGAGGTCCTCCTCGGTGGCACCCTCGGGCAGCTCTTCGATCGGCTCGATGCCGATGCGGCGCAGCAGGCCCGCGGCCGTCCGGTCGAAGAGCCGGATGATCGGGCCGAAAACGGTCAGATACATCAGTGTGGAGCGGCTGAGCGCCTTGGCCAGGGTCTCGGCCCGCGCGATGGCGAGGTTCTTGGGCGCCAGCTCGCCGAGCACCATCTGCACGACCGTGGCGATGAGAAGGGCCAACGCGACCGAGATGGGCAGGCTCACCGCGGTGGGCACGCCGGCGCCGCCGAGCAGCGCCGAGAAGCCCTCACCCAGGAAGGGCTCGGCCACGTAACCCACGAGCAGCGCAGTCACGGTGATGCCGAGCTGCGCGCCGGACAGAACGAAGGAGAGGCGCTCGGTGACCTTCAGGGCGCGGGCGGCGGCTTGGTCGCCCTGTTCGGCGTCGCGCCGCAGGCGACCTCGGTCGGCGGCGACGTACCCGAACTCCTGCGCGACGAAATAGCCGGTGACAGCGGTCACCACGAGCACCAGGAGGAAGCCGGTGAGGATCAACACGGCAGGAGGGATCTGACGGGGAGCCGGGCCGAGCCCGGCTGACTACTACTGCCGATCATGACGCAGAACGATATCAGCGAAGGCTGTACGAACGCTGTGAGTCAGGCGATCTAGCTTTTCGCGTAGAACGAGGTCAGCACCATGTTGATCTTTGCCGCGTCGCCGGTCCAGTCGAAGTCGCGGGTGGCCCAGGTGATCGCGTAACCCTTGCCGCCCTTCACGAACCAGCGGGTCTGGGCGTGCATTCGCGTGCCGTTCAGGTCGTACCGGTATTCCCAGTCCGCGGCTTTGTTGAGCAAAGGCCGTCTTTCGATGTATATCTCCTCATAGCCGGGCAGTGCGCCCGCTTGAACGAGCCGCGTCGCCTCGGCCCGGCAGGCCCGCACCGGGTCACCGGCCGGGTTGCGGCCGGTGTCGAGGCTCATCACGGTGTCGCCGACCGGGTCACGCAGGCAGAACGACGTGCCGACCCGCTGATAGGTCCAGCCGTCGGGCACCGGCATGAGGAAGCCGGAGCCGTCGCTGAGGTAGGACCAGCCGGACATCAGCGCCAAGCCGGCCACCTCGCGCACCGCGTTGGGCTGAGGTGCGGCCGGGAGCCCGCTCGGCTCGGGAGCGGTGCAGACGGCCGCGGAGAAGCCGGTGGCGGCGGCCTGGGCCGGGGACAACGCCGAGGTCGGGGCGGTGGCAGCGCTGGGTGGTGGGGCGGCCGCCGGGGTGTCGTCACGCACCAGATAACCGGCCAGAATGCCACCGACGCCGAGCACAGCGACCAGGGCGAGACCGGCAGCGACCAGGGCCGGGCGGGGGTGGTGGTTCTTGGTGCGTACGGGTGACGGCGGACCCGGCTTGAGCGGCTGCGACAGCACATCGACGCCCGGAGCCACCGACGACCGCACGGCGGCCGACTGATCAACCTCGGACGCGATCATGGCTCGCGCGGCCCGGGGCGAAGGCACCCGGGGCGGGGCCGGGGTCACCGAGACGATCATGCGGAGGCGGCGCTCGACCTCGATCGCCGTCAGCCTTTCCCGCGGCTCGCGCCGCAGCAGCCCGGTCAGCACCGGGCCCAGCATGCCGGCCCGGGACGGCGGGTCCGGCTCCTCGGTGGCCAGGGCCATCAGCGTGGACATGGCGTTCTCACGGGCGTAGGGCGAACGACCCTCGACCGCGGCGTACAGCGTCGCACCCAGCGACCACAGGTCGGACTCGGGCGTCGACGTGCCGTCGCGGGCTCTTTCCGGAGACACGTACTGCGGCGAGCCGACCACCAGGCCGGGCCCGGTGACCGAACCGTCGTCGACAAAGGTGGCCAGACCGAAATCGGTCAGCACCACGCGGCCGTCGTCGCCGATGAGAACGTTGTGCGGCTTCACATCACGATGCAGCACGCCGGCCGCGTGGGCGGCCCGCAACGCGTCGAGCAGGGCGACGCCGATGCGGGCGGTGGTGGCCGGGGAGAACGGGCCGTCCTCGTGGATCACCTGGTGCAGCGAGCGCGACGGCACGTACTCCATGACTATCCAGGGCAGGCCCTCGAAGTGCACGACGTCGTAGATGCGGACAACGTGCGGGTGGTTGAGGCGGCCGGCACTGCGGGCCTCGCGCAGGGTGCGATCACGCAACCGGGCGCGTTCCTCGTCGGTCATCCACTCGGGCGGGACGAACTCCTTGACCGCGACGTCGCGGTCGAGCATCTCGTCACGGGCCAGCCAGACCCGGCCCATGCCGCCGGAGCCGACCGGCTCGCCCAGGCGATACCGACCGGCGACGAGCATGCGTGCGACCGCCATCCCGCCCCCACCCGTCGACTCGATCTCAACCATAAGTCGGCCTCCCCGCCGGCGGAATCACGGTCACCCGGCCACCGCGTAGACCACCAGGTTGTCGCGATAGGACCGAAGCGATCGATCGAACACGCCACCGCACGTGATGAGCCGCAGCTGCCTGTCCGGGGTCGGGCCGTACACCTCCTCGGTCGGAAATTCGGTCTTGGGATACCAGCGGATTGCCGTGACCGTGAACCTCAGCGACTTGCCGCCGCGCACGACGTCGACGCGGTCGCCGGTCGCGAGCTCGCGGAGCCGGTAGAAGACGGCCGGCCCGGTCTTCGAGTCGACGTGGCCGGCGATGACGGCGGGGCCGGTGTCGCCGGGGGCGGTGCCGCCGGCGTACCAGCCCGCCTTGGCGAAGGCCTTGGGCGGCTGCAGGGCGCCGTCGCCGCCGATCCGCAGCGTCTCGAGCGGGGTGTCGATCTTGATGGCGCCGATGCGGAGCCTGGTCGGGGGGCCGGTGGGCGCGGCGGCGACGCTGCCGAACGGGTCGCCGGCCGGGCGGCCCGCGGAGCTCGTGCCGGTTGCCGCGGCGCCAGTTGCTCCGGCGCTGGTTGCCTCGGCTGTGGGCAGGGCGGCCCAGCGGCCGAGGTCGCTCTCCTGATGATCTGTCACGGCCAGGTACCCGGCGCCGGCCGCGACAGCAGCCACTGTGGCAGCGACGAGAGGCAGGATCAACCCCTTCTTTCGTACGGGGTGAGACCCCTCCTTCGGTAGCTGGTCCGGCGGTGGGGCGGCCGGGAGACTCGTGCCGTCAGCGAGGGGAGCATCCATGATCACACTTGATTCGGCGCCGGCGGCCGCGGGGATGGGTGCCCGCAGGGCCGGCGGCTGCACCGGCTGTTCCTCCGGTTCCGGCTCGGGTTCCGCGTGGGGGAACACGCGCCGCGGGAAGGGCATGGCCGCCTGGCCCAGCCGGAGCTTCCGGCTGGGCTTGGGCCGTGGGATCGACAGGGCACCCGGCACGGTCGCGCGCGCCCGCACCGGCCCCGGCTTGACGATCTTGGCAACGCCCCGGGCGACCCAGGCGACCCCCTCGTCGTCGACGGGATCGGCCGGCCGGGGAACGTTGCCTTCGGTGGTCGCCGCCAGGGCCTGCGGGCTGGTGGGCACGCGGACGATCAGCGGGGTGTCGGTGTCGTCGGCTGGCACCGCGAGCCTCTCAGACCGCCCGGAGCCGTCGGCGCAACACGATCACGAGCCCCCCGGTCACCAGGGCGGCCGCGAGTCCGGTGATCAGGACACCCGTGAGCGGCGAACCCGGGCTGGTGCCGCCCACGCCGGTGGCGACGCTGCCCAGCGGCACCGTGCCCTGCCGTTCAGCGTCGACGTGCAGCTCGGGCTTGAGGCCGCCGGCGTCGTCGTCCAGCACCACCAGGGAATAGACGCTGCCCGCGCCGAGCGTGCACGGCAGCTCGCTCGCGCGGCCACCGCCCGTGGGCTCGACCTCAACGCTCCACTTGCCCGGCTTGACCTCGCGATAGGCCGTGGTGGTGGCGAACTCGACGCCATCCGCGATCGTGGTGCCGTTCTTGCCGGCCACGTCGAGCACCGGCGCCTTGACCGAGGCCTGGATGATGCGCACCTTCGACTTGCCCGGGTCGGGCAGGCGCAGGTCGTCCTTGAGCACGCGCAGGCCCAGGTCGGCGAAGCGGCCCACCCCGGCGACGGTGTAGGCGCCCTTGTTCTCCACGCTGACCTGCGTGGTGATCACGGGCTTCTCGCTCGCGGGCGCGCCCGCCTTGCGCATCGCCACCTGGTAGGCGCCGGCCGGCAGGCGCAGGTAACGAGACATGTCGCCATAGGCGACGGCCTTGAAGGTCTGCGGCTCGACGGCGCCGGTGTCGGACTTCAGATAGACGTCGACCGCCGGGGTGTCGGGCGACAGGTGGGCCAGCCGCACGTAGCCGTCGCCCGCCGCCGCATGCGCGGGCGTCGAGCCGAGGGCGACGATCGTCAGCGCCGCCGCGGCGGCGCCGAGGCGCCGCAACTGCCGGATCGGGAGGGACACGGTGCCTCCTTCATCGATGAAGCTCAGCAACTAAGTGGCGCCCATGTATATCCATCCGCCACTCGATCGCACCATGGTCCGGCTCGTCAAGAAATTCCGCTGGCCGGACGTCCGACCCGTGCCCGGATGACCATTACGCGGGTATTCAGTTTTTGTCATACCCCCGAGAGAGCATGGTGAGGTGACAGAAGTGTTGGAGCAGTTCGGTCCGGCCACCCGTGAGTGGTTCACCGCGGCCTTCGCCGCGCCCACCGCCGCTCAGGCCGGCGCGTGGCGGGCGGTCGGCGCCGGGCGCAACGCGCTCGTGGTGGCCCCGACCGGCTCCGGCAAGACCCTGGCCGCGTTCCTGTGGTCGCTCGACCAGTTGGCCCGCGAGGGCGCCCCCGAGGATCCGAAGCGCCGGTGCCGGGTCCTCTACGTCAGCCCGCTCAAGGCGCTGGCGGTCGACGTCGAACGCAACCTGCGGGCCCCGCTCACCGGCATCCGTCAGGCCGCCGGCCGCCTCGGGATCACCCCGCCCGACATCACCGTGTCCATGCGTACCGGCGACACCCCGGCCGACGAGCGGCGCCTGTTCACCCGCACCCCGCCCGACATCCTGATCACCACTCCCGAGTCGCTGTTCCTGCTGCTCACCTCGGCCGCCCGCGAATCGCTGCGCGGCGTCGAGACGGTGATCATCGACGAGGTGCACGCCGTCGCCGCCACCAAGCGCGGCGCTCACCTGGCTCTCTCCCTCGAGCGGCTGGACGCGTTGCTCGGCCGCCCGGCCCAGCGCATCGGCCTGTCGGCCACGGTCCGCCCGATCGACGAGACGGCGCGTTTCCTCGGCGGCGCGAACGACGTCGAGATCGTCCAGCCTCCCACCGCCAAGACCATCGAGGTCGCCGTCGAGGTGCCGGTCGAAGACATGACCCGTCTCGACGAGGTGCCCGAGGTCGACCCCGACGATCCCGGCGCCGGCCGCAACACCCCGTCCATCTGGCCCGCGGTCGAGGAAAGGGTGCTCGACCTCATCCAGAGCCACCGGTCCACGATCGTCTTCACCAACTCCCGCCGCGGCGCCGAGCGGTTGTGCGCTCGCATCAACGAGCTGGCCGCCGAGCGGGCCGGTGAGGCGCCGGCCGAGGGCACGAAGCCGCCGGCCCAGATGATGGCCCAGGCGGGTCAGGCCGGCGGCGCGCCCCCGGTCGTGGCCCGCGCCCACCACGGCAGCGTCTCGCGTGAGGAGCGCAAACAGATCGAAGAGGCGCTGAAGTCGGGCGTCCTGCCGGCCGTGGTGGCCACCTCCAGCCTCGAGCTCGGTATCGACATGGGCGCGGTCGACCTCGTGGTGCAGATCGAGGCGCCGCCCTCGGTCGCGGCCGGCCTGCAGCGCATCGGCCGGGCCGGCCACCAGGTCGGCGCGGTGTCGCGCGGCGTGGTCTTCCCGAAGCACCGGGGCGACCTGGTCTCCTGCGCCGTGGTGGCCGACCGCATGACCGCCGGCGCGATCGAAGAGCTGCATTACCCGCGCAACCCGCTCGACGTGCTCGCCCAGCAGATCGTCGCCATGGTGTCGCTCGACGCGTGGCAGGTCGACGAGATGGCGGCCCTGGTCCGCCGGGCCGCGCCCTTCGCCGAGCTGCCCGAGTCGGCCCTGCACGCCGTGCTCGACATGCTCTCGGGCCGCTATCCCTCCACCGCCTTCGCCGAGCTGCGCCCCCGCCTGGTGTGGGACAGAGGCACCGACGAGCTGACCGGCCGGCCCGGCGCTCAGCGGCTCGCCGTCACCAGCGGCGGCACCATCCCCGACCGGGGCATGTTCGGCGTCTTCCTGGCCGGGTCGGAGCGCGCGTCCCGGGTCGGCGAGCTCGACGAAGAGATGGTCTACGAGTCCCGCGTGGGCGACGTGTTCCTGCTCGGCTCCACCTCGTGGCGCATCGAAGACATCACCCCCGACCGGGTGCTCGTCTCCCCCGCTCCCGGCGCCCCGGCCAAGATGCCGTTCTGGAAGGGCGACTCCCCCGGCCGGCCGATCGAGCTGGGCCGGGCCATCGGGGCGCAGCTGCGCTCGCTGAGCCGCGCCGACGAAGAGAAGGCCACGGCCACCCTGCGCGAGACGGGCCTCGACGAGTGGGCCGCCGGCAACCTGCTGGCCTACCTGCGCGAGCAGCGCGAGGCGACCCGCAACCTGCCCGACGACCGCACCATCGTGGTCGAGCGGTTCCGCGACGAGCTGGGCGACTGGCGCATGACCGTCCACTGTGTGCTCGGGGCCCGGGTCAACGCGCCGTGGTCGCTGGCGATCGCCCGGCGGCTGTCCGAGCGCTACGGCGTCGACGGCCAGGTGATGCCGTCCGACGACGGCATCGTGGTGCGCCTGCCCGACACGGCCGAGGAACCGCCCGGCGCCGACCTGGTGGCCTTCGACCCGGAAGAGATCGCCCAGCTGGTCGAGGAATCGGTCGGCACGTCGGCGCTGTTCGCCTCCCGCTTCCGCGAGTGCGCGGCCCGGTCGCTGCTGCTGCCCCGCCGCGACCCGCGCCGCCGCCAGCCCCTGTGGCAGCAGCGGCAGCGGTCGGCCCAGCTGCTCGACGTGGCCCGTGAGTACGCCGACTTCCCGGTCACGCTCGAGGCGGCCCGTGAGTGCCTGCAGGACGTGTTCGATCTGCCCGGTCTCACCGGGCTGATGCGTGAGCTGGCCGGCCGCAAGGTGCGCCTGATCGAGGTCGAGACCCCGAGGCCGTCGCCATTCGCGCGCAGCCTGCTCTTCGGCTACGTGGGCGCGTTCCTCTACGAGGGCGACGCCCCCCTGGCCGAGCGGCGGGCCGCTGCCCTCGCCCTCGACGCCACCCTGCTCGGCGAACTGCTGGGCCGGGTCGACCTGCGCGAGCTGCTCGACCCCGACGTGGTCGGCGAGACCGAGGCTCAGCTGCAGTGGCTGACCACTCAGCGGCAGCCACGCGACGCCGAGGACGCGGCCGAGCTGCTTCGCCTGCTGGGTGACCTCTCCCCCGTCGACCTGGCCGCCCGGGCCGTCGACGAGGCGTGGTTGTCCACGTTGGAAGCGTCCCGCCGCGCCATCCGCATCCGGGTGGCGGGCGAGGAACGCTGGATCGGCATCGACGACGCCGGGCGTTACCGCGACGCGCTGGGGGTGGCACTGCCGGTCGGCATCCCCGAGGCCTACCTGGAATCGGTCGCCGACCCGCTGGGCGACCTGGTGGCCCGCTATGCCCGCACCCACGGGCCGTTCGCCGCGGCCACCTGCGCGGCCCGGTTCGGGCTCGGCGTCTTCGTGGTCGAGCAGGCGCTCAAGCGGCTCGCCGCGACCGGGCGGGTTGCCTCGGGGGAATTCTCGCCCGGTGGCGCCGGCAACGAGTGGTGCGACGCCGAAGTGCTGCGCATGCTGCGGCGGCGGTCGCTGGCCGCGCTGCGCCGCGAGATCGAGCCGGTGCCGCCGCGGGTGCTGGCCGCGTTCCTGCCGCGCTGGCACCAGATCGGCGGCAACGCCCGCGGCATCGACGCGCTGGCCGCCTCGATCGAGCAGCTGCAGGGCATCGCGGTGCCCGCCTCGGCCTGGGAGAGGCTGGTGCTGCCGGCCCGGGTGGCCGACTACGCGCCCCCGATGCTGGACGAGCTGACCGGCGGCGGCGACCTGCTGTGGGCCGGCTCGGGCTCGATCGGCAACAACGACGGGTGGATCACCCTGGCCTACGCCGACAGCGCTCCCCTGCTGCTGCCCCCGCCCGACGAAGAGTTCGCGGCCACCCCGCTGCATCAGTCGGTGCTCGACGCGCTCGACGACGGGCAGGCGCTGTTCTTCCGCGCGCTGTCCGACCGGGTCAAGTCGACCGACGACACCGCGCTGGCGGCCGTCGTGTGGGATCTCGTGTGGGCCGGCCACCTGACCAACGACACGCTCGCACCGTTGCGAGCCCTGCTCGGCGGCAGCGGCGCCCACCGGGCCAAGGCGGCGCCCGCGCGCACCCGCTATCGACGTCCCGGCCGGGCGGCGCTGCCGTCACGGAGCGGACCGTCCAACATGGCCGGTCGCTGGTCCCGCCTGCCCGCCCGCGACCTCGACCCGACCCGGCGGGCCGCCGCGCTGGCCGACCTGCTGCTCGAACGCCACGGTGTGGTCACCCGGGGCGCGGTCATGTCCGAGGGTCCGGTCGGCGGTTTTGCCGGGGTCTATCCGGTGCTCGGCGCGCTCGAAGAGAGGGGCGCGGCCCGGCGCGGCTACTTCGTCGAAGGCTTGGGGGCGGCCCAGTTCGCGGTGCCGGGCGCGGTCGACCGTCTGCGCGCGCTGGCCGAGCCGGCCGAACTGGCCAAACGCACCGGCGCCACCGCCGTCGTACTGGCGGCCACCGACCCGGCCAACCCCTACGGCGCGGCGCTGCCCTGGCCCGACCGCATCATCGACAGCGGCGACGGCGAGCCGGTGGCCAAGGCCGGCCACCGCGCCGGCCGCAAGGCGGGAGCCCTGGTGGTGCAGGTGTCGGGCGACCTCATCCTCTACGTCGAACGCGGCGGCCGCACCCTGCTGTCCTTCGTAGACGATCCCGAGGCCCTGATCGCGGCGGGCGAGGCGCTCGCGGCCTCGGTACGCTCGGGCGCCCTGGGCCCGATGTCCGTCGAACGAGCCGACGGCGACTCCGTCCACGCCTCCCCGCTGCGCGACGCCCTCACGGCGGCCGGCTTCCGAGCCACACCAAGGGGGTTGCGCTTGCGCGGATGATCGGGCATCCCTCGTGGGCGCTGGTGCGACGTCGGCCCGGCCCCGGCGAGGGCGTCGGCGGCCGGAGTTTGGGGCTGGCTCGTCACACCTGGGTTGGGCAAGGCCCCTTCGGGGCTTAGCACCGCCGGGCTGCGGGCTGCGGGCTGCGGGCTGCGGGCTGCGGGCTGCGGGCTGCGGGCTGCGGGCTGCGGGCTGCGGGCTGCGGGCTGCGGGCTGCGGGCTGCGGGCTGCGGGCTGCGGGCAACCTTCCCACAGGCTGCGCGACCTCAGTGCGGGCGTTGAGCACGAACGTGCCCGCGCTCTGCGCGCGGCTTTCCTGCGCGACCGTTCTTGCGGGGGTGAACGGGTCGCCATGCGGGGCTAAGCGCGGCCTGCCTGCACGGGATTGAGGGTGGCCTGCATGCGGGGTTAAGCGCGGCCTGCCTGCACGGGACTGGCTGAGCGCGGCCTGCCTGCACGGGACTGGCTGAGCGTGGCCTGCATGCGGGGTTAAGCGTCGCCTCGCAGCGGGGCTGGAGGCGGCCTGAGTGCGGGGCTGAGCGCGGCCTGCCTGCACGGGACTGGCTGAGCGTGGCCTGCATGCGGGGTTAAGCGTCGCCTCGCAGCGGGGCTGGAGGCGGCCTGCCTGCGGGGCTAAGCGCGGCCTACCTGCACGGGCTGAGCGCGGCCTGCATGCGGGGCTGAGCGCGGCCTGCATGCGGGGCTGAGCGCGGCCTGCATGCGGGGCTGAGCGCGGCCTCGCAGTAGGGCTGAGCGCGGCTTGCCTGCGGGGCTGAGCGCGGCCTCGCAGTAGGGCTGAGCGCGGCCTGCATGCGGGGCTGAGCGCGGCCTCGCAGTGAGGCTAACCGCGGCCTGCCTGCGGGGCTGGGCGCGGCCTCGCAGTGGGGCTGAGCGCGGTCTCGCAGTGGGGCTGGGGTCGCCGGGCCCTTGGGCGGGGCGGTTCAGGACGGGGGGTCGGTGTGGAGGCCTGCGGTTAGTTCGCGGTAGGCGTCGAGCACTGAGCGCGTTTGGTTGGCCAGGTCGGCGGCGGGGTCAGCCGGGGTGAGGGCGGAGGGGGTGGGGTCGGGCGAGCCCAGGGTTTCCTTGGCTTGGCTGATCGCGCGGCGCATCTCGTCCTCGCGGATGAAGGCTTGGCCGGCTTGTTCGGCTCGGCGCAGGTTGGACATGCGCTGCGACAAGTCGGCCTCCAGCGTTGTGAGGGCCTGCTCGGTTGCCTGTCGTTGGTTGTGCAGCTCCAGGGCCGTCTCGTCGGACGGGGACTGGGCTGCGAAGTCGGGGCGGCTCAGCTCGGCGAGCACGCGGGAGAGTTTCTGGCGCCGGGTCAGGACGCTCGAGATCTCCCACACGGCTTCGGCCAGCATCGGCTCGGCCTCGGCGGTGTCGATCAAGGAGCCCAGGCGGGGCCAGGTCGCGCTGACCGCGTCGGCCAGGCGGACGGCTTCGTCGAAGGCGACGCGCTCGGCGGCTGCGGTGAGGATGTTGGCGCTGACCGGGGCGGGACGGGAACGCCGGGCCTGCCAGCGGCGGCGAATGACTGGCTCGACGTACGCCACGCCGAAGAACGCCACGGCCGCGACTGCGATACCGATCTCAGCTGCTCCCAGCGAAGCTGCGATCGCGCCGGCCGCCAGTGGAGGCACGACGATCCAGCTCGCGCCGCCGTACTTCCGCTCTTCGTCGGGCTCACGGACGTCCGGGACCGTCACCTCGACCAGCGCCGTCCACGACCGGTCGACGAGCCGGGCGCGGGCCATCGGCAGCCTTTCCCGGGAGATGACGGTGGCCGCCGCGTCCCGCGCGACGTAAACCCGTGACCCCGTCAACCAGCCGCTCCCGTCTCACTCACCCGCCGCCGAAAGACCGGCCACCGAAACCCGACGGCCCATTGCGCAACACCCAATGCCCGGCCGCCGGATGCCCGGCCATCGAAGCCAACCGCCGGATGCCCGGTCATCGGAGAACCCGCCCGCCTGACAGCCCAACCGTGAACAGTCCGGCCCTGGACGAACCCGACCGCCGAAAGGCCGGCCGCCGACGAACTCGACCTTGAAGAATAGGCGACCTTGCCTACCTTCGTCGTCCGCCGTTCGACCCCCACTCAGCACGCGCGTCGAGACTCGGCCGGCACGAACAGAGCGAGTCGGCAAGAGCGCGCGCAACGGGCGGGCGAGATGGAGCCGGTCGGGCCGGACCGGGATGAGGCGATCATTGGGCGGGGCATCGAGTTGGTCCTCGGCCGCAGGCCGATAGCCGCGGGCCGGTGGCCGCAGGCCGGTAGCTGCGGGCCGGTGGCCGCAGGCCGGTAGCTGCAAGCCAGTCGCCGCGAGCCAGTCGCCGCGAGCCGGCCGCTGCAAGCCAGTCGCCGCGAGCCGGCCGCTGCGAGCCGGCCGCTGCGAGCCGGTCGCCGCGAGCCGGTCGCCGCGAGCCGGTCGCCGCGAGCCGGTCGCTGCGAGCCGGTGGTTGCGGCCGAGGGAACTCGTGTTAGAGCTGGGGGGCGACCTCGGCCGCGACCAGCTCGATGTGGTCGATGTCGTTGAGGTCCATGGTTTGCAGGAAGAGGCGGGTGGCGCCGGCCTCGGCGTACGCCTTGATGATTTCTACGGCCTGAGCGGGTGTGCCGACTACGCCGCCGTTCTCGCGCATTTCGTCCACCTCGCGGCCGATCGCGGCGGCTCGGCGGCGGACCTCGGCGTCGTCGCGGCCTACGCAGAGGATCGCGGCGGCGGAGAACGTGGGCAGCTCTGTGCGGCCGATGGCGGCTGCGGCTGCGCGGACACGGTCGTAGGTGGGGGCTACGCCTTCGATTTTGGCGAACGGGACGTTGAACTCGTCGGCGAAGCGGGCGGCCAGGTTGGGCGTCCGCTTCTTGCCGTGGCCGCCGACGATGACCGGCGGGCGGGGCGACTGGGCCGGCTTGGGCAGCGCCGGGGAGTCGCTGAGCTGGTAGAACTTGCCCTGGTAGTCGTAGGTGTGGCCGGCCGGGGTGGCCCACAGGCCGGTGATGATCTCGAGCTGTTCCTCGAGGCGGTCGAAGCGTTCGCCCACCGGCGGGAACGGGATGCCGTACGCGGTGTGCTCGGCCTCGAACCAGCCGCCGCCCAGGCCGAACTCGATGCGGCCGCCGCTCATCTGGTCGGCCTGCGCTACCGCGATGGCCAGCGGGCCCGGCAGCCGGAAGGTCGCCGAGGTCACCAGCGTGCCGAGCCGGATGCGGGACGTCTGCACGGCCAGCGCGGCCAGCGTCAGCCAGGCGTCGCTGGGGCCGGGCCGGCCGTCGCCGCCCATCGTGAGGAAGTGGTCGGAGCGGAAGAAGCCGTCGTAGCCACTGGCCTCGGCGGCCTGCGCGAGCTTGCGCAGGTCGTCGTGGCTTGCCCCCTGCTGGGGCTCGGTGAAGATCACGAGACGCATGCCTCAACCCTGCCAGAACGCGCGCGGCGCGCCCGGGGGAACCTGCCACACACGATCCGTAGCAAGGCAGTAACGTTTCTCACCATGGCCGGGTATGAATGGATCAGCCTCACCACCGACTACGGAACGTTCGACGGCTTCGTCGCGGCGTGTCACGGGTCGATCGCGAAGGTCGCGCCTCAGGCGCGCGTCATCGACATCACGCACCACGTCCCGCCGGCCGACGTGGCCCGCGGCGCCGCCGTGCTGGCCCAGACGGCGCCCCACCTGCCGCCCAGCGTGCACGTCGCCGTGGTCGACCCGGGCGTGGGCACGGCCCGCCGCGGCGTCGTCCTCGCCACCCCCCACGGCCTGCTCGTCGGACCCGACAACGGCCTGCTCATCTGGGCCGCCGAAGCGCTCGGGGGCATCGAGGCGGCCCACGAGATCAGCGTGAAGGAAGAGGTCTCGAGCACGTTCCACGGCCGTGACGTCTTCGCCCCGGCCGCCGCCCGGCTCGCCGTGGGCGCCTCGCTGTCCGACACCGGCCCCGAGATCGACAAGGGCACCCTCGTCCGCCTGCCCGATCCCGTCGTCACTGTGGGCGACGGCTGGCTCGAGGCGGAAGTACTCACCGTCGACCGGTTCGGCAACGTGCAGCTGGCCGCGACCGGCGAGACGCTGCGCGGCCTGGGGGCCGACCTGGTGATCAACGGCACGGTCAACGCCCGCCGCGGCGCCACCTTCGCCGACGTGGGCAAGGGCGACCTGCTGGTGTTCGAGGACTCGGCCGGCCACGTCGCGATCGCCGTCAACAACGGCCGCGCCGTCGTCGTCCTCTCGGTGACTCCGGGCGACATCGTCAAGGTGTCCGTCCGGCAATGACCGGCCCCGGGCGCCATCGTCAAGGTCTCCGTCCGGCAATGACCGGCCCCGGCCGTCCGGCAATGACCGGCCCCGTCAGGCGGTGACGCGCACCCGGTCGCGCGCCGCGCCGTAGACCCGAGCCCCGGCCAGCCGCCACAGAACACGGGCGGCAACCGGCAGCTCGGCCAGGAAGCGCTTCTTCTCCACGGGTGTGGCCTCCTCCAGAATCGCGCCCAGGAAGACCAGCGCCATCTTGCCCGGCGGAATCGACTCCTTGCCGCGTTCCCCGACCGCTCGCCACTCGGCCGGCGTCAGGTGCTGCTCGATGATCGGCAGGATCTCGCGTTCCTCGTCGGCCAGGTGCTCGTCCAGCGCCACCGAGGCCTGGGCGATCACCTCGGCCAGGGCGTCGCGGTCCTCGGCGGCCGCCGACGCCCGCCAGCGCGGCAGCAGCTCGTCGATCCGGGCCAGCGGCTCGTGCAGCCGCTCGTGCTGCGCCTCCATCCGGTTGACCAGATCGGTGTGCGGGCGGGCCCGGTCGAGCAGCAGCGGCCAGACCATCTCGTCCTCGGTCGTGTGATGGTGGTGCAGCCCGGCGGCCACGTTGGCCAGGTGCTCGCCGAGCACATCGGCGCGGGCGGTGTCGCCCGGCGGGACGGCCCGCACGAGCGCGGGCATGATGCGGAACTCGCGCCGGAAGACCCGGTGCACCAGCACCATGTCCCAGGTGTCGGTGTGCGTGGTTGTCATGAACGCACACTCGCAAGGTCGACTTGCAGACTGCTTGCAGGCGGTCTGCACTCCTATGCTCGGACCCGTGCTGATCGGCAAGGTGCTCGGGGCCACCGAGATCGAGGTGGACGGCGTCGTGGCCGACCTGGGCGGGCCGTTGCCGCGCCGGCTCGTCACGGCGTTGCTGGCCGCCGAGGGCCGGCCCGTCAGCGAGGGTGCTCTGGCCGAGGCGATCTGGGGCGGCGAAGCTCCCGCCCAACCCGGCAATTCCCTGCAGGCGTACGTGTCCCGCCTGCGACGAGCCGTGGGCCGGAGAGCACTGGAACGGGCCGGCGACGGCTACCGGCTCACGGTCGACGACACCGACGCCGCCCGGTTCGCCACCGACGTACGCCGGGGCCGTGACCTTCTCAATCAGGAGCGCCCGGCCGAGGCTCTGCGGAGTCTGGACACCGCTTTGGGACGGTGGCGGGGTGACGCGTACGCGGATCTGCCGGACACCCCGGCCCGCACCCGCCTCGACGAGCTGCGGGCGGTGGCGGTCGAGGAAAGGCTGGCGGCCCGGCTGGCCGGCGGCGACGCCCCGGGCGCGACCGGCGAGCTGGAGGCGGCGACCCACGACCAGCCCTACCGCGAGCGCCGGTGGGAGTTGCTGATCCTGGCGCTCTACCGCAGCGGGCGGCAGGCCGACGCGCTGGCCGCCCTGCGACGCGTCCGGGAAAGACTCGCCGACGATCTCGGGATCGACCCCGGGCCGGCGCTGCAATCCCTGGAGAGCCGCCTGCTCGCCCAGGATCCGGGTCTGCTGCTGACGGCAAGGCCAATTCCCGCGGTACGCCCGCTGTCGCACTTCTTCGGCCGGAGCACCGAACTGGCCGCACTGACCCAACTCACCTCCCCCGAGCCCTCGGCGGGACCCGGCGCCGCCGACGGCTGTTTCCGTGCCGGTCGCCTGGTCACGTTGGTCGGGCCGGGTGGCGCGGGGAAGACCCGGCTGGCGATCGAGCACGCGGCCGGGCAGGACTCGTGGTTCGCGCGGCTGGCCGACGTCACCGACCCAGCGCTCGTGACGGCCGCCGTCGCCGCGGCGATGGGTGTCCGTGGTGGCAGTGCGGAAGCGATCGCGACCGCTCTGGGTGACGCCGACGGGCTCCTGTTGCTCGACAATTGCGAGCACGTCGTGGCGGCCGCGGCCGAGATCGCTTTCGATCTGCTCAGCCGGTGCCCGCGGCTGCGGGTGCTGGCCACCAGCCGCGAGCCGCTGGGGGTGGACGGTGAGCGGCTGCTGCCGGTGGCGCCACTGCCCGCGGCCGACGCGGTCGCACTGCTCACGGACCGGATCACCGCGGTCCGGCCGGGCTGGCGGCCCAGCGCGGCCGAGGCTCGGACTCTGACCGGTCTGGCCGCGGCGCTCGACGGCATCCCGCTCGCGCTCGAACTGGCGGCGGCCCGCGCCCGGGTGCTCGGCCTGGCCGATCTGCTCGAGATGTTGCGCGACCGGTTCCCGCAGCTCGGCCCGGCGCCGCGGGGCGCCCTGACGCCGCACGAGACGCTGGAGGCCGCCGTGGCCTGGAGCGTCGACCTGCTCGGCCCGGCCGACCGAGCCCTGCTGCTGCGCCTGTGGCCGTACGAGGGCGGTTTTCCGCTGTCCGCCGTCGAGGACGATCTGGACGTTCTGTCGGCGCTGGTGGCCCGCTCCGTGGTGGTGGCCGACACGACGGTCTCGCCGGCGCGCTACCGCCTGCTCGAGATCGTGCGGGCGTACTGCCGTAAGCACGACTCCGACCCCGCGAGCAGCCTGGAGCGTCACGCGGCCTGGGTGCGGGGTCTGGTCGAGCATCAGGCGCCGCTGCTGCGGGGTGAGCATTCGGCCCACGCCATCCGGGTGCTCAACCGCGAACTGCCCAACCTGCGGGCCGGCATCGGGCACGACCTGGCCGTCCGGCCGGCTGCGGCGCTGCGCACGGCGGGGCTGCTGGAGTGGTTCTGGTTCCGGGGTGGGCTCGCCGCCGAGGGCCTGCCTCTGTTGCGCGCGGCACTGGCGGCGGTGCCGGACGCGCCCGCCACCGATCGGGCCCGAGCCCACATCAGCATGTCGATGCTGCGCTACATGATCGGCGACCTAGACGCGACCGACGATCTCTACGCCGGCCTGGAGCTGTTGCGCGATCACCGGGACCACGAGGGCGAGATCCTGGCCGCGCAGGCCGCCTACTACGAGTCGTTGTACTGGACGTTCCGCGGCGATTTCGAGGGCGGCGTCGAGCCGGCGCGGCGGTCGATGGCGCACGCGCGGCGCATCGGCGAGGAGTGGATCGTGCCGGCGGCCTCGATGTCGCTGGGCGCCGCCCTGTCCGGCTCGGGCCGGCTGGCCGAGGGGCGGCGCGTGCTGGCCGAGGCCGGCGAGAGGGCGGTCGCCCTGAAGCAGATGTGGACGGCCGCCATGAGCGACCTGCTGCTGGCCCGAGCTCTGCTGCTGGACGACGACGCAGGCGACGCAGGTGGCGGCAAGGACGAACCGAGGCGGATTGCGCGGGCGGCTGAGGCACTGGCCGTCCTGCGGCGGTCGCTGGCCCGCTTCGGGGAGGAGGACGACGTCGGCAACGTGCTCGGCGGACTGCACACCGCGGCCTACGCCCTGGCCCGTACGGGAAGGAAGCGGGACGCCGCCGCCATGCTCACGGCCGTCCGGCGCCTGGCCGCCCGCCGCGGCCTCGACCCGGACACCGCGGACCCGGTCCGCACCGCCGCCCTGGCCACGCTTCTGAGCGAATCCGACATGGCGTCCGCCGCGAACGTGGCCGCCGGAGTGGACGAGGCCGGGATGATGTCGTTTCTCGAGCCCTCACCGGGGCAGGATTGAGGCATGCCCGAGGGCGATACCGTCTGGAACACCGCGCGCGTGCTGGAGAAGGCCCTCCAGGGCGACGTGCTGACCGGCTCCGACTTCCGCGTGCCCCAGCTGGCCACGGCCGACCTGAGCGGCTGGACGGTCGCCGAGTCGGCCAGCCGCGGCAAGCACCTGCTGCTGCGCCTGACCCGCGACGGCGAGAAGCCGCTCACTCTCCACTCGCACCTGCGCATGGAGGGCGCCTGGCGGGCGTACGCCCCGGGCGAACGCTGGACCGGCCGGCCCGCGTACCTCATCCGGGTGGTGCTGCGCACGCGGCGCTCGGTCGCCGTCGGCTATCACCTGCACGAGCTCGCGCTCTATCCGACGGCCGAGGAGGAGCAGCACGTCGGCCATCTCGGCCCCGACCTGCTGGGCGCGGACTGGGACGTGGACGAGGCCGTACGCCGCATCGCCGAGCAGCCGGAGCGGACGATCGCCGAGGCCCTGCTCGACCAGCGCAACCTGGCCGGCGTGGGCAACCTCTACAAGGCCGAGACGCTTTTCCTGCGCGGGGTGTGGCCGTGGACGCCGGTGGCTCAGGTGGCCGATCTGCCCGGCACCGTGCGGCTGGCGCAGAAGCTGGTGGCCTCGAATCGCGGCCGGTGGACCCAGACGACGACCGGCTCGCTGCGGCGCGGTCAGACGAGCTATGTGTACGGCCGTCGCGCGCAGCCCTGTCGCCGGTGCGGCGCCGCGATCCAGAAGGACGAAAAGGGCGAACGCATCACCTACTGGTGTCCGAGATGCCAGCCCCGCCCGGAAGAACCTAAGCCGGACGCTTGAGCTCCGAGAGCCCCTCGGCCACGCCGCGCAACTTGTCGGTGGCGTCGACCAGGCTGGCGAAGGCCGGATGCTTGCCGTCGGTGACCGGGTGCCCGTCCTCGGCGACGTAGCTGGCGGCCGCCGCGACCAGTCGCTCGTACGCCCCGACGCCCTCGGTGAACTGCTCGGCCAGCAGGCCGTGCGACTCGGTGAGGCCGGCCCGCTGCTCGGGCGGGCTGAGCGGCAGCGCCCGTTCGACGCTGGCCACCCGCTGACCCAGATCGCGCAGCCATTCCTCGGCCACTGCGGCCTCGAGCATGGCGCCTTCACCGGGACCGGTGAGCCGACCCGACAAAGCGGTCAAAGTGGACGATGCCGCATCGAGTCTGTCCCACGCCTGAGTGATGGCCGAGCCGCGCAGCGCGTACCGGTTCTTCTGCCGGCGCACCTCGTTCATCATCGTGCGGCCGGCCGGGAAACGCTCGAGCGCCGCGGTCAGCTTCGCACCGGCGATGGCGGGCGGGGGTGGCGGCGGAGCCGGCTGGGCGGCCAGCTCACGGTGATCGCTGAAGCGCCACCAGGCCAGCGCGATCGACGCCCCGGCCGAGCCGGCCCAGATCGCGTCGGCCCAGCCGATGCCCTGATAGGGAGTGAGGACGGCGGTGGCCGCGGCCAGTCCGCCTCCCAGCACGCTCCACCGTCGCGCACCGCTGCGCAGACGCTTGAGCCGCCGGAAGTATCTGGTCCGCTCGTCCACCGTCGTCCTCCCTGAGGTGTGTCAGCCGGCGGCCGTCGTGTCGCCGCGCTTCTGGTTCATGCTGGCGCGGATCTCGTCGAGCCGGGCCACGCTGGCCGGGTCGGACGCCGGCGCACCGGACTGCTCGACCGCGGGCTGGGTGGGGGCGGCGCCGAGCTTGTCGCCGGCCATGCTGGCCCGGATCTGCTCGAGCCGGGACGAGCCGGCCAGGTCGAGGCTGGACTTCTGCACCTCGAGCATGCGGCCCTCGACCGAGTTGGACGCCAGCTCGGCGCGGCCCATGGCGTTGGCGTAGCGCTGCTCGATCTTGTCGCGCACCTCGTCCAGCGAGGGCGTGTTGCCCGGCGCGGCCAGCGAGGACATCGACTCGAGCGACTTGGCCACGGTCTCCTGCATCTTGGCCTGCTCGAGCTGGCTCAGCAGGCGCGAGCGCTCGGCGATGCGCTGCTGGAGCACCATGGCGTTGTTCTCGACCGCCTTGCGGGCCTGGCCCGCCGCCGAGAGCGCCTGGTCGTGCAGCGTCTTCAGGTCTTCCATCGACTGCTCGCCCGAGACCAGCTGGGTGGCCAGCGTCTGCGCGGTCGACTCGTACTTCTGGGCCTCGGCCTCGTCACCGCCGGCGCGCGCCCGATCGGCCAGGACGAGCGCCTGCCGGGCCATGCCCTGCAGCTTCTCGACCTCTTCCATCTGACGGGACAGCTTCATCTCCAGCTGACGCTGGTTGCCGATCACCGCCGCGGCCTGCTGCACGAGGGCCTGGTGCTGGCGCTGCGCGTCCTCGATGGCCTGCTGGATCTGAACCTTGGGGTCGGCGTACTCGTCGATCTTCGCGCCGAAGAGCGCCATCATGTAACGCCAGCCCTTGACGAACGGATTCGCCATTTCGCGGTATCCCCTCAATGTCGCTCTATCGGGTCCGCCACCGACGCAGATCGAGGAGCTGTCGCGATGGCGAGTCACCAGTTGTGTCATGCCATCGTGTCAGCTCGACGCCACCGACGTCACGTGACCTCGGGGGGATCTCAGGGTGACCCCCACGCTACGAGGCTACGCGCTCCTCCGGCTCGGGGTCGATCCCGAGGGAGCCACCCCGAGGAGTCACAGCAATCCCACAGTCCCCGGACAGAAATCGGGCCGCGCCCGCTCGTGGAAGCGGACCCGGCCCGGGCAGTTGATCTTTGTTTTATGCGGCGTAGACGACGTCGCGCTGCGGCTTGCGCGTCGCGTGCAGCGTCGCCTTGAGCGGCGATTCACGGCGGACCGAGACGGAGACGTCCCCGTCGGTCGCCTTGCTCTCATCGACCGGCACGAGCACACCCTCCATGCCCTCGGCGAGCGACAGCGTGCTGCTGACCTCGCTGAGGAGTTCGGAGAGGCGGGCACCGAGAGCGTCACAGATGGCGGCGAGCAGCTCGCTGGACGCTTCCTTCTGGCCGCGCTCGATCTCGGACAGGTAACCCAGGCTGACATTCGCGGCGGTGGACACCTCGCGCAGCGTGCGGTGCTGCCCCTGCCGGCGCGCCCTTAGTGCGTCGCCGATGACCCGGCGTAGCAGGACCATGGCACCTCCTCCTGCGGCGGGGCCGCCGGCATACGCCGGAGGCTTCCCGCAACCGTACCCGCTGCCGGCCGGACCGACATACCGCCCCGCCGAATTCCGGGGCGGCCCGACAACGGGGCTTTCGTACAACCATTGCGGTCAGAGGGACATTCCCCAGCTCACACGGCTGCGGAAGCGTCCTGGAGACATTCTGAGAGCAGGACTAGCGCGCTCGTCACACTTTCAGTGCGGATCGCCTCGCGATTTCCCTCGAGCCGGAGCTCGCGCACCCGGCTGCCGGCCGGACCGGCGACCGCCACGTAGACGAGCCCCACCGGCTTGCCGTCCTGCGGTTCGGGCCCGGCCACACCTGTCGTCGCCACACCCCAGTCGGCGCCGCAACGCTCGCGGGCGCCCTGGGCCAGGGCCACGGCGACATCAGGGTCGATCGGCCCGCGCTCGTCGAGCAGGTCTTGCGGCACGCCGGCCAGCGTGTGCTTGAGCTCGGTGGCGTAGACGACGAAGCCGCCCCGGTAATTCGCGCTGACCCCCGGGATCTCGACCACTGTCGCGGCGACCAGGCCGCCGGTCAGTGACTCGGCGGTGGCGAACGTCTCGTGCCGGTCGACCAGGCGGTGCACGGCCGCAGCGGCTGCGTTGTCGGGACCCACCAGGACGAATTTACTCTTCGGAGCGGGCCGCCCGCCGGGCATCCCGGCGCAGCCGCAACGCTTCGACCACATAGTCCACACCGGTCACGACCGTCACGATCGTGGCCGCGCCCATCAGCACCACACCGACCACGTCGAACGGCTCGGGCACGGGCCACAGGTACCAGGCGATGGCCGCGATCTGCAGCACCGTCTTGAGTTTGCCGCCGCGGCTGGCCGGGATGATGCCGTACCGGATCACCCAGAACCGCAGGCCGGTGATCCCCCACTCGCGTACGAGAATGAGAACCGTGACCCACCAGGGCAGCCGGTCGTAGACAGAGAGCAGCACCAGCGCCGTGCCGGTCAGGGCCTTGTCGGCGATCGGGTCGGCCACCTTGCCGAACGAGGTGACCAGCGACCAGCGCCGGGCGATCCAGCCGTCCACGAAGTCGGTCGCCGAGGCCACGCAGAACACCAGGCAGGTGACGATGCGGGCGCCGGTGCCGGTGAGCTGCGACGAGACCACCAGGGCGAGGAACACCGGGACCAGCACGATGCGCACCACGGTCAGAACGTTCGCCATGTTGTACGGCGACACTGTTCGTGGCGCGGTCACCGGGACCGGCTCGTCGGTCACCGCGGGGACACCGGCGCCGCGGAGATCATCGCGACCGGCACGGCCACCAGGTCGACGCCCTCGGTGGCGGTGACCCTGGCCCGGACGAAGTCGCCGGGGCGCAGCGCGGCCAGATCGGCACCGGCGTCGCCGGCCACCAGCGTGGTGGAGCCGTCGACCTCGGGCGCCTGATGCTCGGCGCGACCCTCGACCTCGCCCCGCTCGACCGTGTCGACCAGCACCTCGACGATCGAGCCGAGCCTTTCCTCGGCCCGCTGGGCGCAGAGCTCGTCGGCCAGCGTGACGATCCGGTCGTACCGGCGCTTGATCGTGTCTTCCTTGACCTTCTTGTCGAGGCCGGCCGCCTCGGTGCCGTCCTCGTCGCTGTAGTCGAAGACGCCGATCGCGTCGAGCCGCGCCTCGGACAGGAAGCGCACCAGCTCGTCGACGTCCTGCTTGGTCTCGCCGGGGAAGCCGACGATGAAGTTGCTGCGGGCGCCGGCCGCGGGGGCCAGCTTGCGCGCGGAATCGAGCAGGTCGAGGAAGCGGTCGGTGGAGCCGAAGCGCCGCATGCGCCGCAGCACCGGCTCGCTCGAGTGCTGGAACGAGAGGTCGAAGTAGGGCGCGACACCGGGGGTGTTCGCGATCGCCTCGATCAGCCCCGGGCGGGTCTCGGCGGGCTGCAGGTAGCTGGCCCGCACCCGCACGATGCCGTCGACGGCGGCCAGCTGGGGCAGCAGCTTCTCGAGGGCCCGGGGGTCGCCCAGGTCTTTCCCGTACGAGGTGCTGTTCTCACTGACGAGAACGAGCTCACGGACGCCGGAGCGGGCCAGCCATTCCGCCTCGGCCAGCAACTCTTGCGGATCACGCGACACGAACGCCCCGCGGAAGGCCGGGATGGCACAGAACGCGCACTTGCGGTCGCACCCGCTGGCCAGCTTCAGGCTGGCGACCGGCCCGTTCTCGAGCCGGCGGCGCAGCACCGGGCGCAGGTGGGCCGGGGTGTGCTCGTCGACCGTGGCGTGGCCGGGGATGACGACCTTGGCCGCCTGGCGCTGCACCGGCGTGATCGGCAGCAGCTCGCGCCGGTCGCGCGGGGTGTGGGCGTCGAACTTCTCGCCCGCCATCACGCCGTCGAGCCGGGCCGCGATGTCGGTGTAGTCGTCGAAGCTGACCACCGCGGACGCCTCGGGCAGGCTGTCGGCGAGCTCTTTGCCGTAGCGCTCGGCCATGCAGCCGGCCGCGACGACCTTGGCGCCGGTGTCGGCCGCGGCGAGCAGCGTCTCGATCGAGTCCTGCTTCGCCTTCTCGACGAAGCCGCAGGTGTTGACGACCACCACGTCGGCCCCGGAGGCATCGGTGCTGACCTGCCAGCCGCCCGCGTCGAGGCGGGCGGCGAGCTCTTCCGAGTCGACCTCGTTACGGGCACAGCCGAGGGTGAGAAGGGCGACACGACGGGAGGAAGGAGTTACCGACACCCGACCAGGTTAGCCGGGTTCTGTGCCCGGCTGGACCGCGCACTGATCCGACCGGCGGTCAGGACCGTATCCCAGGACGCCATGCAGACTCTGAAGAAGCCCACGCCGCACGCCGAAGCCCTGCTCATCGCCGCGCTGGTCGTGATCGCGATCCTCGCCCGCTGGGTCGGCTTCCACGAGAAGACCACCGACATGCGGATCTTCTTCTCGTGGTACCACCAGCTGGGGCAGAACGGCAGCTGGCGCAGCCTGGGGGCCGAGGTCGGCAACTACAACGCGCCGTTTCTCTACCTGCTGGCGTTCACCCACCTGCTGCCCGGGCCGCTCCTGCTGAAGATCAAGGCGATGTGGGTGATCTTCGACGTCGTTCTGGCGTTCTTCGCGTACCGGATCGTCGCGCTGCGGTGGCCGGGCAGCCGCCTGCCGATGGCCACGGCGTTGATCGTGGTGCTGCTTCCGACAGTCGTGCTCAACGCGTCGTTCTGGGGGCAGATCGACGCGATGTGGGCGGCGCCGGCCCTGGGTGGCCTCTACTACCTGCTGCGGGACAAGCCGTGGTGGGGGGTGGCGCTGTGCGGAGTCGCGGTGGCCATGAAGCCGCAGGGGATCTTCATCTTCCCGCTGCTGCTGCTCCTCGCGCTGGGCGGCAAGATTCCCTGGCGTACGTTGCTGGCCGCTCCCGCCGCGTATCTGGTGCTCGACCTGCCGGCCATCATTGCCGGGCGGAACCCGATCGAGCTGCTGACGATCTACAGCATGGACCGGCAGGCCCGGAACGTGCCGGAACTCAGCCTGCGGGCGCCGAACGTGTTCGCCCTGATGCCCGGCGGGCCGCGCGAGGACACCCTGCGTACGTTGGGTTATCTGTTCGCCGCCGCGGTGGTGATCGGGGTCATCTACGTGCTGATCGCCCGCCAGGTCGAGCTGACCCGGGAGCGTGTGGTGCTGGCGGCCGCCCTGTTCTCGATCCTCATGCCGTTCCTGCTGCCCGGCATGCACGAGCGCTACTTCTTCCTGGCCGATGTGCTGACCGTGGTGCTGGTGATGTTCCTGCCCCGGCTCTGGTTCGTGCCGCTGCTAGTGCAGGCCGCGTCACTGCTCTCGTACCAGCCGTACCTGTTCGGAAGGGTTGTCGCCGTTCTGCCGACGATCGCCGCGCTGCTGATGCTGGCCGCGCTGATCGTCGTCGGCCACCACCTGCTGCGGGAAGCGTTCCGCCGCGATCCGCTCGAGGAGGAGCTGGAACTGCTTACTCGTCCACCTTCAGAGCGGCCAGCGCCTCTTCCAGCTCGTCGGGCTTGACGAGTACGTCGCGGGCCTTGCTGCCCTCGGACGGGCCCACGATGCCGCGGGTCTCCATCAGGTCCATCAGGCGGCCGGCCTTGGCGAAGCCCACCCGCAGCTTGCGCTGCAGCATCGACGTCGAGCCGAACTGACTGGTCACGACCAGCTCGATGGCCTGGATCAGCAGCGCCAGGTCGTCGCCGATCTCCTCGTCGATCTGCTTCTTCTTGCTCTGCGGGACCTCGGTGACGTCCTCGCGGAACTCCGGCTCGCGCTGGTCCTTGCAGAACTTGACGACCGCGGCGATCTCTTTCTCGTCGACCCAGGCGCCCTGGATGCGCACCGGCTTCGAGGCGCCCATCGGCAGGAACAGGCCGTCGCCGCGGCCGAGCAGCTTCTCGGCGCCCGGCTGGTCGAGGATGACCCGGCTGTCGGCCAGCGAGGACGTCGCGAAGGCGAGCCGGGACGGCACGTTCGCCTTGATCAGACCGGTCACCACGTCGACCGACGGGCGCTGGGTGGCCAGCACCAGGTGGATGCCGGCCGCGCGGGCCAGCTGGGTGATGCGTACGACGGAATCCTCGACGTCGCGCGGCGCCACCATCATCAGGTCGGCCAGCTCGTCGATGATCACCAGCAGGTACGGGTACGGCTTCATGACCCGCTCGCTGCCCGGGGGCGCGGTGATCTCGCCGTTGCGGACCTTGCGGTTGAAGTCGTCGATGTGGCGCACGCCGTTGGCCGCGAGGTCGTCGTAGCGCATGTCCATCTCGCGCACGACCCACTCGAGGGCGTCCGCCGCCTTCTTGGGATTCGTGATGATCGGCGTGACGAGGTGCGGGATTCCCTCGTACGCGGTCATCTCGACGCGCTTCGGGTCGACGAGCAGCAAGCGGACCTCGTCCGGCGTGGACCTGGTCAGCAGCGACACGAGCAGCGAGTTCAGGCACGAGCTCTTGCCGGCGCCGGTGGCCCCCGCGATCAGGATGTGCGGCATCTTGGCCAGGTTGGCCACGACGAAGCCGCCCTCGATGTCCTTGCCCAGCGCGACCAGCATCGGGTGGTGGTCGGCGGTGGAGGCCCGCGAGCGCAGCACGTCACCCAGGGCCACGTTCTCGGGGTCGGTGTTGGGGATCTCGACGCCGACCGCGCTCTTGCCCGGGATCGGGCTCAGGATGCGCACGTCGGGCGACTTCACCGCGTACGCGATGTTGCGCGACAGCTGCGTGATGCGCTCGACCTTGGTGCCCGGCCCGATCTCGACCTCGTACCGGGTGACCGTCGGCCCCCGGGTGAAGCCGGTGACCTCGGCGTCGACGTTGAACTGGTCGAACACGCCGGTCAGGGCGGCCATGATCTCGTCGTTGGCCCGGCTGCGGGACTTCGGCGGCGCGCCCTGGCCCAGCAGCGAGGGCGGCGGCAGACGGTAGTCGCCCGGCACCGAGCTGATCTCGAGCTGCTCGGCCCGGGTCGGCAGCGGTTCCGAGTGGTCGGGCGGCGCGGGCGCCGGGGCCGGCTTCTTGCGGCTGGCCGGCACCTTGGGCACGGCCACCGTGTCGTGCAGCAGGAAGTCGTCCTCGTCGGCGGCCGGCTCGTCGTCGGGGGCCAGGCCGATGTCGGCCAGCGAGCCCTGCCGGCGGCGGGACGGGCGGCGCTTCTTGGCCGGTTCCTCGCCGGCGGCGTCCTCGTCGTCCCCGTCCAGCTCGGGCAGGGGCAGCGGGGCCCGGTCGGTCGAGCGGCCCAGCAGCACGTCGACCAGCAGGAGGATCCGCTCGGGGATCTTGTTGATCGGGGTGGCCGTGATCACCAGCAGGCCGAAGACGAACAGCAGCACCAGCAGCGGCACGGCGACCCAGGCCGTGACCGCCCGCTCGAGCAGCGCGCCGAAGGCGTACCCGAGCAGGCCACCCGCGTTGTCGAGCGAGCCCTCGCCGGTCGGGCGCTGCGAGATGTGCAGCAGGGCGGCGGTGGAGATGACGATGGCCGTCCAGCCGACCAGGGTGCGGCCGCGGTGCTCCGGGTCGGCCGGCTTGCGCATCAGGCGTACGGCGCCGTAGAGCAGCAGCAGCGGGAGCAGCACGGCCAGCCCGCCCAGGAACAGGTGGGTGGAGTCGGCCAGCCATTGCCCGACCGGGCCGGCGCTGCCGAACCACACCGCGACCCCGACCAGGATGGCCAGGCCCAGCAGCAGCAGGCCGGCGCCGTCACGGCGGTGCTCGGGATCGATCTCTTTGGCCGTGGCGGCCTGCCGGCCGACGCCGCGGGCGGCCCAGCCGACGCTGTGGGCCAGGCCCATCCACAGGGCGCCGAGACCGCGACCGACACCGGTGG
The DNA here is from genome assembly GCF_026626335.1 of Paractinoplanes pyxinae. Lineage (GTDB taxonomy): Bacteria > Actinomycetota > Actinomycetes > Mycobacteriales > Micromonosporaceae > Actinoplanes > Actinoplanes pyxinae. The sequence continues at coordinate 55,753 of NZ_JAPNTZ010000024.1, forward strand.
CGACCGCCGAACCCATGGACGGCCGCGTGCGGGCGGCCGAGCGGGCCCGAGTCGCCGGCTTTCGCGCCGCGGGCTTACGAGCGGGTTGGCGTGCCGGCTGACGGGCACGGTTGGTCGCGGAGCCGCGCGTCGACGCGGCGCGGCCCCGGCTCGCCGGAGAGGTGCGGCCCGCCATGGTCACACCGTAACGCCGCGATGCTCATGAATCCGGTAGGCGCACCGACCTAGGATCGGCAGGGTGCAGGCCTTCACCAAAGAAATGATCACGGACGTACTCGACGCGCGCGAGTTCAAGTACTTCGAGGACGCCGACGGGGACATCGGCGGCAACTTCCAGGGCAACCTCATCTACTTCTTCCGCATCGGCCAGCAGCAGGAGGTGCTGCAGGTCCGCGCGATGGTGCAGCACCTCTTCGGGATCGACGACGTCCCGCGGCTCTACGAGTTCTGCAACAGCTGGAACCACGACCAGCTCTTCCCCAAGGCGTACGTGCACGTCAACGACGACGGGACGGTGCTGGTGGTCGGCGAGGTGATCGCCGACTGGGAGCGCGGCGTCGAGCCCGAGCAGCTCGACCAGGTGATGATCGCCGCCATCGCGACCAGCGTGCAGCTCGCCAACGAGGTCGCCGAGCTGCGTCAGAGCAGCTGAGACGCAGCGATGCCGGGGAGCCGCAGGCTCCCCGGCATCGTCCGATGCGCTGACGCCACCTAGGCAGGGTTGGTGGCGGGGCGCGTCACGGGGTGCTGAACCCCAGGTTGTACGCGCCGCTGCCCGAGGTGGCGACGACGACGTACCGGTAGGTGCCGGAGCGGCCGTTGAAGCTCAGCTCCTTGTCGCCCGCGCCGGTGGCGCTGGCGACCGTGCGGAAACCGCGGTTGGTCAGCCGCTGCAGGAAGAGGTCGAAGTCGGCCCCGTCGGCGGCGGTCAGGCAGGCGGTCTGGGCGCCGGCGTTGGACCGGAAGGCACCGCCGTTGGGCTGGGCCTGGGCGGTGCGGGCCCGGGGCAGGTTGCCCTCGCGCTGCACGGCCTGGTCGGCGCAGGCGCCGGCCGACTCGGCGGGCGGTGCGGCGCCCTCCTCGGCGGGCGGCTGAGCCGCGCCGCCGCCACTGGTCACCAGCGTCAGATCCTCGGCGGCCAGGATCTCGTTGACCGGCTGGAAGAACGTCTCGCCGCCGACCGTGCAGTCGCCGGAACCGCCCGAGGTCATGCCCTGGGCCTGGTCGCCGCTGAGCCACGGGCCGCCGGAGTCGCCGCCCTCGGCGCAGACGTTGGTGCGGGTCAGACCGGTGACCGCGCCCTCCGGGTAGACCACGGTCTGGTTCTTGGCCAGGATCGTGCCGCAGAACGTGCCGGTGGTGGAGCCGGAGCGGCAGACCGCGGCGCCGACCGGCGCCTCCGTGTTGCCGGCCACCGGCAGCTCGTTGCCCCGGAAGTCGTTGACCACCGCGCGCGGCGTCCAGTCGCCGTTGACCTCGACGAAGCCCATGTCGGCGTCGCCCGGGAAGGTCGAGGCGCGGACCGTGCCCTGGGCCTGCTGGTTGAAGCCGGTGGTCGTGGAGCCGACCCCGCCGCAGTGCCCGGCCGTGACGAAGCCGCCCTCGACCGAGAAGCCGATGGAGCAGCGGGCCGTGCCGCCGTCGACCCGGATGAAGTACGGGTCGGCGCCGCGCACGTCGAACAGCGGCTTGGGCGAGGCCGTGCTGGTCACGACCGACACCGCGTCGCCGGCGACACCGGCGGTGCGAGCCAGCTTCTTGGCCGCCGTCACCTTGCCCGGCTTGGCTACCACGACCAGCTTGTTGGTCTTGACGTCGACGTACCAGCCGGTCACGCCGGCCGCCTCGGAGCGGACCGCGTCCACCTTCTCCTTGGCCGCCACCAGCGTCTGCTCGCTGCGCTCGACCAGCACCGGCTCGGCGCCGGCGGCCCGGACCGCCTTCTCGGCGCCGGGGTCGGTCACGGCGACCTTCAGGGTGTTGCCGTCGGTCGCGAGCCAGGCGCCGCCGAAGTCGGCGCCGGTCTGCGCGGACAGCTTGGCGCTCACGCCGCTGGCCCACTTCGACCGCTGCAGGCGAGCCGTCGCCTGATCGCCGTCCAGACCGAGGTCACGCTTCATCGCCGCCAGGATCTGGGGCGAGACGCCACCGGCCTTGGGCTTGGCAGTCGTGCTCGACGGCGTGGTGCCGGCCATGGACGGCAGGGTGAACGCCACTGCCGCACCCGCCGCCGCCACGACCGCCGCCGCCACGGCGATCCGTCTGCGCTGCATCTTTCGGTACTCCCCTCGACACGGGTGCCGTGGGGGCGGCACCGTGCCCAGAAGTACGGGAAGAACCAGCGAAAGGTTTAAATGAGCCTCAGACTTCTACGACGGTCGGCACGATCATGGGCCGGCGGCGGTAGGCGTCGTTGACCCACCGGCCGACCGTACGCCGGACGACCTGCTGCAACTGGTGGGTGTCGGTGATGCCGTCCTCGGCCGAGCGGTGCAGCGCGGCGGTGAGCAACGGGATCACCGGGTTGAACGCCTCGGGGTCCTCCGAGAAGCCCTTGGCCGAGATGTTGGGCTCGCCGACGACCTTGCCGGTCACCGAGTCGATCACCACGGTGGCCGAGATGAAGCCGCCGTCGCCCAGGATCCGCCGCTCGGTCAGCAGCGACTCGCTGACGTCGCCGACCGCGAGACCGTCGACGTAGACGTACCGGTTCTGCACGCGGCCGACGTGCCGGGCGTGCCCCTCGACCAGGTCGACGACGTCGCCGTCCTCGCACAGCACGACCCGGTCGGGCGCGACACCGGTCTCGACCCCGAGCTGGGCGTGGGCGCGCAGGTGCCGCCACTCGCCGTGCACCGGCATGAGGTTGCTGGGGCGCACCACGTTCAGCAGGTAGCGCAGCTCGCCGGCCGGGGCGTGCCCCGACACGTGCACCTTCGCCGTCTCTTTGTGCACCACCGTGGCGCCGGCCCGGGACAGCCGGTTGATCACCCGGTAGACCGAGGTCTCGTTGCCCGGCACGAGCGAGCTGGCCAGCACGACCGTGTCGCCCGGCTCGATCGTGATGTGCCGGTGGTCGCCGCTGGCCATGCGGCCGAGCGCGCTCATCGGCTCGCCCTGCGACCCGGTCGACATGAAGACGATCTCGTCGCCCGGCATGTTCGTCGCCTCGTCCAGGCTGACCAGCAGCCCGTCCGGGATGTTGAGCAGGCCCAGGTCGCGCGCGATGCCCATGTTGCGGACCATCGAGCGGCCGATCAGGGCCACCTTGCGCTCGTACTCCCAGGCGGCGTCCATCACCTGCTGCACGCGGTGCACGTGGGAGGCGAAGCTGGCCACGATGATGCGGCCCCGGGCCTTGCCGAAGATCGAGCTGAGCACCGGGCCGATGTCGCGCTCGGGCGCCACGAAGCCGGGCACCTCGGCGTTCGTCGAGTCGGAGAGCAGCAGGTCGACGCCCTCGGCGCCCAGCCGGGCGAAGCCGGCCAGGTCGGTGATGCGGCCGTCCAGCGGCACCTGGTCCATCTTGAAGTCGCCGGTGTGCAGGATCAGGCCGGCCGGGGTGCGCACGGCGACCGCCAGCGCGTCCGGGATCGAGTGGTTGACCGCGAAGAACTCGCAGCCGAACGGCCCGAGCTGCTCGGTCTGGCCCTCGCGCACGGTCAGCGTGTACGGGTCGAGCCGGCGCTCGGCCAGCTTGGCCTCGACCAGGGCCAGCGTGAACTCGGACCCCACGAGCGGAATGTCGGCCTTGTGGGCCAGCAGGTAGGGCACGGCGCCGATGTGGTCCTCGTGGCCGTGCGTGAGCACGATCGCCTGGACGTCGTCGAGCCGGTCGAGGATCGGCGTGAAGTCGGGCAGGATCAGGTCGACGCCGGGCTGTTCCACGTCGGGGAAGAGCACACCGCAGTCGATGATCAGCAGTTTGCCGTCGAACTCCAGGACCGTCATGTTGCGGCCGATCGCGCCGAGGCCACCCATCGGGATGACACGCAGGGCGCCCTCGGGCAACGGCGGCGGCGGTTCGAGGTCCGCGTGGGCTTGACTCATATCAGGTTTGTCAGTCTTTCCTCATTTTGTGCGGCGGTCGCCCGTCACAGGGCGATGCCGGCGGCGGCGGCGTCCTGGCGCAGCTGGTCGAGCTCGTCACCGGTCGCGTCGACCAGCGGCGATCGGACCGGGCCCGCCGGGCGGCCCTGAGCGTTGAGGCCCGCCTTGACCAGCATGGTGCCGGGAACCCGGAAAATGCCGGTGAACAGCGGCAATGCCTTGCGGTGCAGAGCCTGGGCGGCGGCGTTGTCGCCGCGCTCGAAGGCCTCGATCATGTCTTTGGCCAGGACGCCGGTGAAATGGGTGGAGGTGCCGACCAGGCCGGCCCCGCCGATCGAGAGCAGCGGCAGGGTGGCCGCGTCGTCACCCGAGTAGTAGGCCAGCCCGGTGCGGCTGAGCACCCACGAGCTGGCGATCAGGTCGCCCTTGGCGTCCTTGACGGCGACGATGCGCTCGTGCTCGGCGATGCGGCACATCGTCTCGGTGGCGATCGCCGTGCCGGCGCGGTGCGGGATGTCGTAGACCATCACCGGCAGGCCGACCGCGTCGGCGACGGTGAGGAAGTGCCGGGCCACGCCTTCCTGCGGGGGCTTGTTGTAGTACGGCGTCACGACCAGTACGCCGTGGGCGCCCGCCTTCTCAGCGGCGTGAGCGAGCTCGATCGTGTGAGCGGTGTTGTTGGTGCCCACGCCGGCGACGACCTTGGCCCGGTCGCCGACCGCGTCGACCACGGCCCGGAGCAGGGTCTCTTTCTCGGCGTCGGTGGTGGTGGGCGACTCGCCGGTGGTGCCGCTGACGACGAGCGCGTCGTTGCGCTGCTCGTCGACCAGGTAGGTGGCCAGCTTCGCCGCGCCCTCGACGTCGAGGGAGCCGTCCGGGGCGAACGGGGTGACCATGGCGGTCAGCAGCCGTCCGAAGGGTCGCGGGTCGTGCGTCATACCCCCCAACCTATCGGACGGCCCGCTCAGACGTAGAGCGCGGTGAACGGGGCCCAGGGCAGGTTGCGTGCCACGGACCAGACGGCCCACACCGCGACGAAGGTGATCAGGACGGCCGGGCTCAGGTTCAGCTGGGGCAGGTTCCACTTGAAGAGGCGCTTGGCGGCCCAGGCCACGTACATATAGAGCAGGAACGGCACGGCGAAGGCGAAGATCGCGTGGTGGCGGGCCGCGGCCGACAGGTCCCCGTGCAACAGGTACCACGCGGCGCGGGTGCCGCCGCAGCCCGGGCAGACGAAGCCGGTGGTGTATTTCAGCAGGCAGGTGGGGGCGTCACCGGCGCCGGCGTCGGCCGGGTGACTGGCCAGCGTGTAGCCGACGGCGCCGCCCATGCAGACCAGCAGGGCGAGCGGGGCGGCCCAGATCGGCGACCTCGTCCAGACCCGCTGGACGAAGCGGGTGACCCGGTCGGGCTCGTGGGCGGCCTGCTGCTGGGCGTAGTAGGCCAGCCATTCCGGCGGCACCGGCGGGCCCTGGACGGGCTGGTCGTCCAGCCACGGACGGGTGGCCTCCGGCGTGGTGGCGGCGCTCATTCGGGCATCCGGCGTGGTGGCGGCGCTCATTCGGCATCCGGGCGGGCGGCGGCGCTCATGAGCGCCACGGTACACCGGCCGCGCCCTGCCTCCGCGGCCCGACGATCTTGCCCGGCCACCCGCTCACACCGGCAACGCCTTCAGCGCGGCCGTCAAGGGGACCGCGAAGTCGCCGCGTTCCGGAGTGGCGATCCGCTCGAGCCCCAGCCAGCCGGCCAGCCGGTGCAGCTCGGCGGCGAGGGCGGCGGCCGTCTCGTCCGGCTCGGCCCCGGGCTCGAGCCAGGCCGCCGGAACCAGCAGCTCACCGGTCTTGCGGTCGGCCTTCAGATCGACCCGGGCGGCCAGCTGGTCGCCGAGCAGGAAGGGCAGCACGTAGTAGCCGTAGAGGCGCTGGGCGGCCGGCACGTAGATCTCGATGCGGTAGTTCATGCCGAACAGCCGCTCGGTGCGGCCGCGTTCCCAGATCAGCGGGTCGAACGGGCTGACCAGCGTGGCCGCCCGCACCCAGCGCGGCAGCTTTGCCTCTTGGTGCAGATAGGTCGGCTGCTTCCAGCCGGGCACGGCGACCGGGCGGAGCACCTGATCTTCGACCAGCTCGGCCACGGCCCGCTTGAACCCGTCGACCGGCAGGCGGAAGTAGTCGCGCAGCTCGGGCTCGGCGGCCACGCCCAAGGCCCGGGCGGAGAGCTCGACCAGGGCGCGCAGGGCGTCGGGCTCGGCCGGGGTGGGCGCGTTGAGCACGGACGGAGGCAGCACCCGCTCGGGCAGGTCGTACCGCCGGGCGAAGGACGTGGTGCGTTCGGCCGCGGTGATCTCGCCCGAGTAGAACAGCCACTCGAGCGCCTGCTTGACCGACGACCAGTTCCACCCCCAGTGGTCGCTGCGGCGGGGCTCGTCGTGCTCGATCTCGGCCGCGGTGATCGGGCCGCGCTGCCGGACCACGTCGAGCACGCGGGCGACCAGCTCGGGCTGCTCTTGCACCACGCGGCGCATGCCGCCCCAGGCCAGCTCGCCGGCCCGGGCCATGCGCCAGCGGAACAGCGGCTGCAGGTCGGTGGTGATCAGCGAGGCCTCGTGACCCCAGAACTCGAACAGGTCGCGCGGCTTGCGATAGGCCGCCCGCTCGAGCAGGCCCACCGGATAGGGCCCGAGGCGGCTGTAGAGCGGCATGAAGTGGGCCCGCTGCAGCACGTTGACCGAATCCATCTGGATCAGGTGGACCCGGCGCAGCACCCGCCGCAGGTGGCGCAGGTCGGTCGCGCCGCCCGGACGCGGGTCGGCGAAGCCCTGCGCGGCCAGCGTGACGCGGCGGGCCTGCGCGACGGAAAGCGTTTCGGGGAGAGCCATCGATGAGCACGTTAGAGCAGGGGTACGACAAAATCGTCCGATGGCAGTGATCCGTCCCCTCGCCGAAGCCGACATCCGCACCGTCGCCGAGGTCCACGTCCACACCTGGCAGGTGGGCTACGCCGGGATCGTCCCCGGCGACATCCTCGATCGCCTCGACCCCGACGAGTTCGCCGCCCGCCGGCGCACCCGGCCCGCGCCCGAAGGGGCAAGGACGCTCGTCGCCGAAGAGGACGGGCGCGTCGTCGGATTCGTCGGCTTCGGCCCGTTCCGCCGGGACGACGGCGCCGACCCCGGGATGGGCGAGCTGTACTCCATCTACCTGCACCCCGACTTCTGGGGGCGCGGGATCGGCCGCCAGCTCATCGAGGCGGCCCGGGCCGGGCTGAAGGAGGCCGGCTTCCCCGACATGCGGTTGTGGGTGCTCACCGGGAACACCCGGGCCCGCCGGTTCTACGAGCGGGCCGGCCTGGCGCCCGACGGCGTCGAGCAGACCTGGACGCCGCGCGGCTCCACGCTGGAACTACCCGAATTGCGCTACGCGGTCGCTCTGTAGGCTCGCCCGCATGGCTATCGGCTTCGTGCGTCCCGCGCGCCCCGGCGACGCGCCGGAGATCGCCCGCATCCAGCTGGGAACGTGGCGCTCGGCCTACCGGCGCATGTTCCCGGCCCACGTGCTGGCCAACCTCGACGAGGGCTATCTGGCCCGGGGCTGGTCCGAGGCGATCGAGCGGCCGCCCACTGAGAAGCACCGGGTGCTGATCGCGGTCGAGCAGAGCGAGACGGCGACCCAGGTCGTGGGCTTTGCGGCGGCCGGCCCGGCCGACGAGCAGGCGCTGGCGCCCGAGGAGCCGGCGCTGCCGGCGACCGTCGCGGCGGTCACCGACCTGCTGGTCGAACCGCGCTGGGGCCGGCGCGGGCACGGCAGCCGGCTGCTGTCGGCCGCGGTCGCCCACTGGCGCGACGACGGCTTCACCCACGCCGTGGCCTGGGCCTACGAGCAGGACAAGGTGATGCAGAAGTTCCTGGCCTCGGCGGGCTGGGAGCCGGACGGCGCGGGCCGGGCCCTCGACGTGGACGACATGCTCGTCCCCCAGCTCAGGCTGCACGTGGCACTGGACGGAGAATAGATCCGTGACCATCCCGACCTTCGTGTACGACGGCGACTGTTCCTTCTGCAGCTCGTGCGCCGAGTTCATCGAGAAGCGCATCCCCACCCACGCCCGGGTGATTCCGTGGCAGTTCGCCGACCTCGACGAGCTGGGCCTCACGGTCGAGCAGTGCGAAGAGGCGGTGCAGTGGGTCGGCGCCGACGGCGGGACGGCTTCCGGCCCCGACGCGATCGCACTGATGCTGCGCGACGCCGGCCGCTTCTGGCAGCTCGCGGGCGGCGCGCTGCAGCTGGGCCCGGTGCGGCTGGCCGCCTGGCCGGCGTACCGCTGGGTCGCCGACCACCGCCACCTGCTGCCCGGCGGCACCGCGGCCTGCTCCCTGCCCCAGGCCCAGCGTGACGCCCTCTACGGCACCGGCTCGGGCGCCTGACTGCTGAGCCGGCGGCGGGCCCACTCGATCGGGCGCACCTTCTCGATGGACAGGAAGCTGGCCATGGCCACCAGGTGCGGGGCGAACGAGATGGTGATCATCGAGAACGTCATCAGGTGGAACGAATAGAAGAACGCCACCCCGATCCACCGGAAGCGCTGCGGGACCACGAAGATCAGCGGGCTCAGCAGCTCGAACGCGATGATGCCGGCCTGGGCCGCGATGAGCAGGCCGGGGACGACGGCGATGTGGTCGGCCAGCCAGGTGCCCCGGCGGATGATCGCCTGGGCCAGCACCGCGCTGGTCAGCCAGTCGATGCCGCCGAACCGCAGCTTGGCCCAGGCGGCCAGGAAGTACGTGCAGACGACGGCGATCTGGGTGACCCGCAGCGCCCAGCCGGCCGCCTCGGAAAGTGTCTTGTCGCCGAACCGGGCCCGGCCGATCGTGGGCAGCACGGCCAGCGCCACCAGCAGCCCGACCCGGTCGTGGTCGACCTTGCCGTAGCTCATCGCGATGATCATCCACTCGAAGTACAGCGCGAAGACGGCCCAGCCCAGGATGCGGGGCGCCCGGCCGGTGGCGGCGGCCAGCGAGAGCACGATGAGCGCCCAGAACACCGCCCACACCAGCGCGTGGGTGGGCGTCGGCAGCGGCAGGATGCGGCCGATCAGCAGCGGTTCGTAGAGGTCGCCCGGGGTGTTGGCGTGCGAGCGCACCCAGGGCGTGAAGACCGTGAGGTCGAGCGCGACGAAGACGTAGACCAGGGTGCGGAAGGCGGCGATCCGCCCGAGCGGCACCGGCGCGAACAGCCACTTCATGGGCGGGTCCACTCGGCCACGGTCTCGTCCCACGACTTGCCGGTGGGGCGGGCGTGCTCGATGCCGTGCCAGCGCACCACGATGCGGACCGTGCGCAGCGGGGCGGCGCCGGGCGAGTGCTGCTCGTACGCCGTGATCACCCGGGCCAGGCGGGCCGGGTCGTCGACGTACGCCTGCTGCTGCCCCTCGATCTCGGCCCGCCGGATGCCGCTGTTGCCCTCGGTGATCGCGACCGTGCGCCCGTCGGCGTCGACGCCCTCGACCCGGGTGTCCCGCGCGGCCCCGTTCGGGTCGGGCGCCGTCGAGTACATGCGGAACGGCCCGAACGGGAAGTCGTCGTCGGTCCCCCACAGGGTGCCGGCGAGCAGCAGCACCCCGGCGATCAGGGTGGCGGCCACCCGGACCCGGCGGCCGCGCACGGAAAGCTGGTTCACAGCAGCACAACCTATCGGCTCGGGTCCAGTACGTTCATCAGGTGGATGCCGTGGCCCGGCTCGTGGTGACCCACCGCCGGTGGGTCTTGCTCGCCTGGCTGCTGCTCGCCGTGGCCGGCGGTTTCGCGGCGCCCAAGGCCGTCGCCGCGCTCACCTACGACTTCTCTCTGCCCGGTCAGCCCGGCTACGAGACCAACCGGGTGATCCAGGAGCGGTTCGGCTCGGGTGGCGACGCCCTGCCGATCCTGCTGGTCGACCGGCAGCCCTCGGCCGAGCGGGCCGGTGACCTGGTCGCGTCGGTCGCGCAGGCGTTGCCTGGCGCGAGCGTTCTGTCGTACGCCGGTGAGCAGGCACTGCGATCGTCGGACGGGCAGACCGCGGTGGTGGTGGTCTACCCGCGGATCGTTCCCGGCCCGGAACCGTACGTCGAGGCCCTGCCCGCGCTGCAGAGCGTGGCCGCGGCTCATCAGGTGACCGTGACCGGCAAGGACGCGCTCGCGGCCGAGGGCGGTGGCGACCAGGGCGCCGATGTATTGGTCGAGACCATCTTCGGCGCCACCGGGGCGTTGATCGTGCTGCTGCTGGTGTTCGGCTCGGCCCTGGCCCTGCTGCCCCTGCTGATCGCGGCCGGGTCCATCCTCACTACCTTCCTGCTGGTCTGGGGGCTGACCGGGATCACCGACATCTCGTTCATCGTGCAGTTCCTGCTGGCGTTGATCGGCTTGGGCGTGGCCATCGACTACGCCCTGCTCATCGTCACGCGGTGGCGTGAGGAGCTGGGCCGCGGCGCCGACCCGGCCGAGGCCGTGCACCGGGCGCTGGCCACGGCGGGCCGGTCGGTGTTCTTCTCCGGCGTGACGGTCGCGATCAGCCTGGCCGCGCTGATCGCCCTGCCGGTCCCGTTCCTGCGCAGCGTGGGCTTCACCGGGCTGCTCATACCGGTGATCAGTGTGCTCGCGGCGCTGACCCTGCTGCCCGCCCTGCTGCTGACGGCCGGTCGGCGCCTGGACTGGCCGCACCGGCGGAGCACCGATCCGGACAGCCGGCTGTGGCGGCGCGTCGGCACGGCGGTCGTGCGGCGCCGCTGGTTGTCGGCGATCGCGGCCACCGTGGTGCTGCTGGTCCTGGCCGCGCCGGTGCTGACGATCCGCCTGGGGCAGCCGACGAACGCCTCGCTCGCCTCGGCCGGCGGCGACGCCGGGGACGCGATCACCCGGCTCGACTCCTCCGGCATCGGCGCCGGACTGACCACGCCGGTCGACATCCTGACCGCCGACCCCGCCGGGGTTCGCGCGGCGGTGGCCGGCCTGCCCGGGGTGGCCTCGGCGGTCGTCTGGCCGGGCCGCGCCGGCGGCGAGACGCTGGTGCGGGCCTGGACCACGGCGGACACCTCTACCGGTGAGGGGGTGGAGGCCGCAGCCGCGGTCCGGGTTGCGGCCGAGGCCACCGGCGCCCGGGTCGGCGGCGGGCCCGCCGGTGAGGCCGACTTCGTCGCCGCGGTCTACGGCAACGCCTGGTGGGTGATCGGGCTCATCGTCGTGGTGACGATCCTGCTGCTCATCCGGGCGCTGGGCTCGATCGTGCTGCCCATCAAGGCGCTGGTTCTCAACGTGCTCTCGCTGGGCGCGGCCTACGGCATCACCGTCTGGATCTGGCAGGACGGGCACGGCACCGAGCTGTTGTTCGACCAGCGTGCGGCCGGCGCGATCACCACCTGGGTGCCGATCGCCGTGTTCGCCTTCCTGTTCGGCCTGTCCATGGACTACGAGGTCTTTCTGCTGGCCCGGATCCGGGAGGAGCACGACGACGGCCACCCGACCGATGCGGCCACCGTGCGCGGGCTGGCCCGCACCGGCCGGTTGGTCACCTCGGCCGCGCTGATCCTGTTCCTCGCCTTCATCTCGCTGGCCCAGGTGCCCACGACCGAGGTGAAGATCCTGGCCACCGCCCTCGCGCTCGGCATCATCATCGACGCCACGATCGTCCGCGGCGTGCTCGCCCCGGCCCTGGTCGCCGCCCTCGGCCCGGCCAACTGGTGGACCTGGCGGCGGCGACCGGGTCAGCCCTTGTCGGAGCCGGCGGCCGCGTCCCGTACGAAATAACGCTGGAAGATGACGAAGATGATGGCGACCGGGATGGTGGCCAGCAGGGCCGCGCCCAGCTTGAGCGGGTACTGCGTGCCGGCGCCCAGCGAGCCGCTGACCAGGTCGGCCAGGCCGCGGGGCAGGGTGAACAGGCTGGGGTCCTGCACCGAGACCAGGGTGTGCGGGAACTCGTTCCACGATCCGGTGAACGACAGGATGGTCAGCGTGATCAGGGCCGGCTTGGCCATCGGCAGCACGACCGAGCGGAACGTCCGGAAGACGCCGGCTCCGTCGATGCGGGCCGCCTCCTCGACGCTGACCGGCACCGAGTCGAAGAACTGCTTCATCACGAAGACCCCGGTGGCGTCGGCCAGCAACGGCACGATCAGCCCGGAGTAGCTGTTGTACATGCCCAGCTGGTTGAGCACCAGGAACTTCGGGATGAGGAGCACGACGGGCGGCACCGCCATCAGCGCGAGCAGGCCCGCGAACAGCGCCCGCCGCCCGCGGAACTGCAGGCGGGAGAGCGCATAGCCGGCCATCGAGCCGAAGGCGACCCGGCCGATCGTGACCACGACGGTGACCAGCACCGAGTTGCCCAGCCAGGTCGGGAAGCCGGTGCCTTCGAAGATCCTCTCGATCGAGGCCGACGTGAAGGGGTCGGGGATCGGCGAGAGCGGGTTGGCGGCCGCGTTGGCCTCGGTCTTGAAGGCGTTGGCGATCTGGATGACGAACGGGTAGAGGAAGACCAGCGCGAAGAAGATCAGGATCGCGTAGCCGAGAAAGCGCGAGGTCAGCGTACGGATCATCAGTCACGCTCCCGGGTCAGCCGGCGCTGGACGAGGGTGAGCACCACGATGATGAGGAACAGCACGAACGAGATGGCCGCACCGGAGCCGTAGTCGAAGTCGCGGAATGCCGTGCGGTAGGACAGGAAGGCCGGGGTCAGCGTCGTCTTGGCCGGGTTGCCCTGGCTCATCACGTAGATCTGGTCGAACACCTGCCACGTGCCGATCAACCCGAGCGTCACCACCAGGAACGTCGTCGGCCGGAGCTGGGGCAGGATGATGTGCCGCAGCCGCTGCCACGCCGAGGCGCCGTCGATCAGGCCGGCCTCTTCCAGTTGCACCGGCACGTTCTGCAGGGCGGCCAGGAACATCACCATGAACGTGCCCGACGTGGTCCAGATGACCAGCGTGATGATCGCGCACATGGCCACGCTGGGCCCGGCCAGCCAGTCCCACCAGCTCAGCCCGAGCAGGCTGTGGTCGGCCAGCAGAGCAGGCGCCTGGTCGCCGAAGGCCAGGTGAATCAGCCCGCGCGGGTCGGAGAACCACTGCGGCCCGTTGATGCCGAAGACGCTCAGGATCGCGTTGATCGCGCCGCCGTTGGCGAACATGAACAGGAACACGACGCTGATCGCCACCGAGCTCGTGACGGACGGGAAGTAGAACGCCGTACGGAAAAAGCCTTTGCCCTTGAGCAGCCGGTTGTTGACGACCAGGGCCAGCGCCAGCGCCAGAACGGTCTGGATCGGCACGACCAGCAGCACGTAGTACGCGTTGTTGCGGATGCTGGTCATGAAGTCCTGCCGGGCCAGCCCCTCGTCGGTGAACAGCCGCGTGTAGTTCTGCAGCCCGGCGAACGGCACGTCACCGGTGAACGGGCTGCCCTGGCCGTTCCAGCGGGTCAGGCTGACCCACAGCGCCATCAGGATCGGCAGCAGCATGAACAGGCCCAGGATGATCAGGGCCGGGGCGACGAACAGCCAGCCGGCCGGCCGTTCGTTGCCCCGGATTCCGCGTGGCACGCTCAGCCCCCGAGGGCCGTCTTGGCGTTCTTGTCGAAGCGCTGCAGCACCGCCTTGGGGTCGCCGGTCTGCAGGCCCTGCAGGCCGGAGTCGAGGTCGGCCAGCACGCTGTCCATCTTGGGGGCGTTCACCGGACCCTGGGCGTACTGCGCGCCGGCCACGAACGCCGCGTCATCCGGGTTCTGCTGCTGATAGGTCGCCTGCGCGTCCTGCCGCGAGGGCATGACGCCGAACGCCTTGCTGAAGCTCAGCTGTTGCTCGGCGCTGGTCATGGCCTGCACGAACGCGACCGCCTGCTGCTTGAACTTGCTCTTGGCGGCGATGCCCCAGCACTGCGTGAACGACAGCGTGCCCTTGCCCTTGGGTCCGGCCGGCAGCTCTTTCACCGTGTACTTGATGTTCGGGAAGTCCGCGGTCAGCGCGCCCTTGATCCAGTTGCCCTCGATGGTCATCGCGACCTTGCCCTTGCCGAACGCCTCGCCGGCCCACCCCGCGTCCAGTGCCTTGGGGTATTTGGCCAGACCTTCCTTCAAGAGCCCTTGTACGTACGTCAGGGCCTCGACGTTCTGGGCGGTGTCCCCGGTCGCCTGCTTGCCGTCCGGGCTGACCCAGTAGCCGCCGGCCTGCACGAGGAAGGCGCCGATCCGGTCGCGGGTGTCGCCGATGGCCAGCGGCGTGATGTTCTTGGCCTTGATCTTCTGGGCCGTCGCGCGCAGCTGCTCCCAGCTGGTGGGGATGTCGGCGTCGGTCAGCCCGGCCTTCTTCCACAGATCGGTGTTGATCTGCAGCGCCAGGGTCGACGTGTCCTTGGGCACGCAGTACAGCTTGTCCTCGAAGGTGAAGCTCTGCCGCAGGTTGGGCAGGAAAGAGTCAACCCCTTCCATTCCCTGCGCGTACGGTTCCAGGGCCCCCACGCTGGCGTAGTCCGCGAAGCGGGCGGCATCGACGTAGAAGACGTCCGGCGGGGTGCTGCCGGCCAGCGCCTGACCGAGCTGCTGAACGATGTCCTGAGCCGGGGTCACAGTGGCCTTGCTGCCGCTGCTCGACGCCCATTGAGCGGCCGCGTCCTGCACGGCCTTGGTCTCGGCGTCGCCCGACGAGGCGATCATGATCTTGAGGTCGGCCGGGCCGGCGCTCTGCTGGGTGGTGGTCGAACCGTTGTCGTCGAAGCCGCTGCCGCAGCCGGCCGCTACGAGCGACCCGGCGAGCGCGGCGGCCAGGGCCGCGTGGCGAAGTCTGGTCATCGGGGGATCTCCAAGGGGTCAGGCCGTCTGGCGGAGCACCAGGGAGGGCGGGAGCAGGACGGTGGCAGGGACGGAGGGCGCACGGCCGTCGAGAAGTTCGGCGAGCAGATCCATGCAGCGGGCGGCCGCCTCGGCCAGGGGCTGGCTGACGCTGGTGAGCCCGATGGCCTGAGCGACCGCCGTGTCGTCGAAGCCGACGACCGCGCACTCGCGGCCGAGTTCGCGGGCGGCCTGAAGGGCGCCGAGGGCGAGGGAGTCGCTGGCGCAGACCAGGGCGGTCGGCGGTTCATCGGTGGCGAGCAGAGCGCGGGCCGCCTCGGCCCCGCCCTGCACGCCGTCGGTCGAGGCGGCCGACGGTCCCCACGGACCGAGCACCCGATGCCAGCCCTCGCGGCGGGCGTCGCCGACGCCGGAGCCGGCGGGCCAGCCCAGGAAGCCGATCCGCTGATGACCGGCGGCGAGCAGGTGTTCCGTGGCGGCGGCGGTGCCGGCCGCGTTGTCGACGTCGACCCAGGAGTGCATGTCGGGCGCGCCCCAGGGCCGGCCGAAGGTCACGAACGGCACGCTGCGCTCGGCCAGCCAGGAGGTGCGCGGGTCGCCGTGGTGCGTGCTGGTCAGGACGAAGGCGTCCAGGTCGTACGCGGAAAGCAGGTCGTCGTAGGTGGCGATCTCGTCGTTGTCGTCGGCGGCGGTGTAGAGCATGACGCGATAGCCGGCCAGCCCGGCGGCGTCGGTGAGCCCGTGCAGGAAGCGGTCGAGCACCGAGCCGTTGATGCCGTCGCGGGCGGGCTCGATGCGCACGGCGATGAGGCGGGACCGGCCCGTCCGCATCTGCCGCGCGGCCTGGTTGACCCGGTAGCCGAGCGCGGTGATCGCCTCGCGGACGCGCTCGCGGGTCTCTTCCCGCACCACGTCCGGCGTGTTGATCACGTTGGACACGGTCTGGCGCGAGACGCCGGCCCGGCGGGCGACCGTCGCGATCGTCACCTTTTCCACCAAGTCGACCCTTCCTAGGTCTTGAACGATCAAATTCTGATAGGGCAGGATTGGATCGATCAAGTTACGGGGTTGTTTCGCACTTTGCCCGCAGCCTCGCCGCCTGTCAACCCCGGGAGATCGCGTGCCCCTCCAGCCCCTCCTGCACGATCTGGTGCCCACCCTCGCCGCGCCGACGTCGGCGCTCTCCGGGGCGGACGGTCAGATCCGCGCGTCCGGGGTTCAGGGGGTGTTCCACGCCGACTGCCGGGTGTTGTCGCTGGCCGTGCTTCGCCTGGACGGACGTGAGCCGGAGCCGATCGGGCACGCTGCGGCGGGGCCGGGGGCCACGCGGTTCGTCAGCCTGGCGCGCTGGCTGGGCAATCCTGGGCCCGACCCGACGGTGCGCATTGATCGCGTACGGAGGGTCCGGGCCGGCGCGGTCGATGAGGAGATCACGATCGTCTCCACCGCGGATGTTCCCGTCACGACCACAGTCACGATCGACACCGCAAGCGATCTGGCGCCGATCGAGATGGTTAAGTCCGGAAATATCGGACGCGGTGACGATGATTTCGGGCGCGGTCCCGCCTTCGAGCAGGGCGTTGGTGACGTCGGGCAGCGTGGGGACGGCGTCGGCGGCGTTGAGGTGCGCATCGAGGGGGATCTTGACCGCCGGGTGACGATTCCGCCGCGCGGGCGGGTCACCCTGCGCTGGGCGTTGACCGTGCGCGATCCGGCGGCGGTCATGCTGGCCGGCCCGCGCGGCGACTTCGCCCGCCCGGCCGTACGAGCCGCCGACCACCGCCTGACCCGGCTGCTCGACCAGTCCCTGGACGACCTGGCCGCCCTGCGCCTGACCACCGCGATCGACGACGGCGACACGTTCCTCGGCGCCGGCGTCCCCTGGTACCTGACACTCTTCGGCCGCGACAGCCTGTGGGCCGCGCGGATGATGCTGCCGCTCGGCACCGACCTCGCCCTGGGCACGCTGCGGGCGCTGGCCCGCCGCCAGGGCACCAAGCTCGACCCCGAGACCGGCGAGGCCCCCGGCAAGATCATGCACGAGCTCCGCCGGGACGACGTGAGCGTCGAGGGCCGGCTGCCCGCGGTCTACTACGGCACGATCGACGCCACCCTGCTCTGGATCAGCCTGCTGCACGACGCCTGGCGCTGGGGCCACGACCCGGCCGAGATCGCCGAGCTGCTGCCCGCGCTCGAGGCGGCGCTGGGCTGGCTGGCCGACCACGCCGACCCGGACGGCGACGGCTTCCTCGAATACCTCGACCCGACCGGGCGCGGCCTGGCCAACCAGGGCTGGAAGGACTCGCACGACGCGGTTCGCTTCCACGACGGGCGGATCGCCGACGCCCCGATCGCGCTGGCCGAGGTGCAGGGGTACGCGTACCGGGCCGCCCAGGACGGCGCGGCGCTGCTCGACGCGTTCGGCCGCCCGGGCGGGTCGCTGTGGCGGGCGTACGCCGACGCGCTCGCGGCCCGGTTCCGCGGCGCCTTCTGGGTGGACGGCGGGCGCTACCCGGCGCTGGCCCTCGACCGGGACAAGCAGCCGGTCGACGCGCTGACCAGCAACATCGGCCACCTGCTGGGCACCGGCATCCTGAACGCGGACGAGGAGGCACGGGTCGCGGCGGCGCTCGGCTCGGCCGAGATGTCCGGCGGCTACGGCCTGCGCACGATGTCGGCCGGCGACGGCGGGTTCGCGCCGCTGTCGTACCACTGCGGCTCGATCTGGGCCCACGACACGGCGATCGTGGCCGCTGGGCTGGCCCGGGCCGGTTTCCCGGCCGAGGCCGGCCGCCTGATCGACGGGCTGCTGGGCGCGGGCGAGGCGTTCGGGTTCCGGCTTCCCGAGCTGTACGGCGGTGACTCCCGGACGGAGATTTCGAGGCCCATGCCGTACCCGGCGTCGTGTCACCCGCAGGCGTGGTCGGCCGCCGCCGCCGTGCTCGTCCTGCAGGCCTGGCTCGGCCTCGACCCCGACGTCCCCGCCGGCGTGGTCCGCGTACGCCCCCTGCCCGACGCCCCCACCGTGACCGGCCTGAGAATCGCCGGCCACCCGGTCGACTTCGCGAACGGCACGCTCACCGGCCTACCGCCGGGGTTCTCAATCCAGGAAGCTGTCGAGTCCGACCGTCAGGCCGGGACGCTCGAGGATTTTGCGGACGCCGAGCAGGACGCCGGGCATGAAGGAGACCCGGTCGAGTGAATCATGGCGGATGGTGAGCGTCTCGCCGAGCGAGCCGAACAGCACCTCCTGATGGGCGACCAGGCCCGCGGCGCGCACCGAGTGGACGCGGACGCCGTCGATGTCGGCCCCGCGGGCGCCGTCCACCTCTTCCTTGGTGGCGTCGGGCATGGGGCCCAAGCCGGCCTCGGCCCGGGCCTGCGCGATCAGGTGGGCCGTGTGGGTCGACGTGCCGCTCGGGGCGTCCAGCTTGCGCGGGTGATGCTGCTCGATGATCTCGACCGAGTCGAAGTAGCGGGCGGCCCGGGCCGCGAACTGCATCATGAGCACCGCGCCGAGGCCGAAGTTGGGGGCCACCAGCACGCCGACACCGGGCTTGGCCGCGAGCCATTCGCGTACCTGGGAAAGCCTTTCGTCGGTGAAGCCGGTGGTGCCGACGACCACGCTGATGCCCTGGTCGACGGCCCAGCGCAGGTTGTCCATCACCGCGTCGGGGGTGGTGAAGTCGACGAAGACCTGGGCGTGGGCCTCGGACGCCTTGAACAACTCGTCGCCCTGGTCGAGCATGGCGACCAGTTCCATGTCGCCGGCGGCGTCGACCGCCTTGCACACCTCGAGGCCCATGCGGCCCCGGGCACCGAGAACGCCGACGCGGATCGACTCAGCCTGGTTCGTCATCCGGATAATTTAGTCCGCCCGGCCCACCAGCGTTCGGCCAGGCCCACCAGCGCGAACACGCCGGCCACGTAGAGCCAGCCGACGAACACGTCGATCACGTAGTGCTCGCCCGTGTAGACCAGCGTGAAGGTCATGGCCAGCGGATAGGCCAGCAGCAGCGGCCACCACCGCTTGCGGACCATCGGCAGGAAGAAGGCGACGGCCATCATCGCGTACGCGGTGTGCAGCGACGGCATGGCGGCCACCGGATTCGACTGGTGCACCTGCAACGCGTTCAGGGTGTTGCCCGCGCCGTGCAGGCCCAGCACGTCGAGCCCGCGGGACGAGAAGCGCTCGACGTGGTCGGGCAGGTAGCCGTAGAGCGAGGCCCACCACGGGGGCGCGGCCGGGTAGAGGAAGTACGTGACCAGGCCGGCCAGGCTCAGCGTGATCCAGCGGCGGATGAACCGGTACGACACGGCCCGGTTGCGCACCCACAGCACCACGGCCACGGTCGGCACGGTGAGGAAGTGCGAGATGTAGACCAGCGTGGTGACCACCTCCCACCAGGGGACGTGGTTGGCGTCGTACAGGTGCTCCTGCAGCCAGACCGTGGGCACCTTGCCGTCGGTGAGCCACCCGAACATGGCCTCGTCGGCGTGGATCAGCGGCAGCACGTGCGGGTCGAAGAGCTTGTCGGCCGCGCCCCGGGACACGTTGTAGAAGACCAGCAGCAGCACGACCGGGCCCCAGTCGCGCAGGAACAGCAGGTGCTCGCGCCAGGGCAGATAGTTGCGCCAGGCGATGGTGGCCAGCCAGAGCCAGCCGAAGGCGGTGACCGGGTCGCTGGTCGGCACGCCGACCAGCCACACGAAAACCGCGAAGGCCGCCGCCCACACCGTCATGCCGATGATCCGGCGCTTGCGCTGTTCCGGGGTCACGGCGGGCGTGGGCGGCGGTGGGGTCTCCAGCGTCGTCACGGGGTCCAAGGTTAGCGGTGCGCCCCGAACGCGTTCTCGTCGAAGGGTCCGACCACGGCCAGCGACATCGGCTGACCCAGCAACTGGGCCGCCACCTCGTTCACCTCGCCGGTGGTGACCGCGTCGACCCGGGCCAGCAGCTCGTCGACGCCCATCAGGTCGCCGTAGAGCAGTTCGGACTTGGCCAGGCGGCTCATCCGCGAGCCGGTGTCTTCCAACCCCAGCACGTACGAGCCCTTGACCATGCCCTTGCCCCGGGCCACCTCGTCGGCGCTGACGCCCTGGGCGGCCACCCGTTCGAGTTCGGCCCGCACGAGGTCGAGCACCTCGTCGACCTTCCCGGGCGCCGAGCCGGCGTAGACACCGAACAGGCCGGCGTCGGCGTACTGGCTGGCGTACGAGTAGACCGAGTAGGCCAGGCCCCGCTTCTCGCGGATCTCTTGGAACAGCCGGCTCGACATGCCGCCGCCGAGCACGTTGTTGAGCACGCCCAGCGCGAACCGGCGCTCGTCGCGGCGGCCGATGCCGACCCCGCCGACCACCAGGTGACCCTGCTCGGTGTCGCGGTTGCGCACGACCACGTGCGGCTTCTGGGTCGGCACCCGCTTGGAACCCGGCCGGGGCGCGGCCGGAGCGGCCGGCTCGGAGTCGAGGGCGGTGCCGGCCAGGGCCTTGCGGACCAGCCGGACGACCGTGGCGTGGTCGAGGTTGCCCGCCGCCGCCACCACGATGTGCGGCGCCTTGTAGCGCCGCCGGTAGAAGCTGTGGATCTGGTTGCGGGTCATCGGGGTGATCGATTCCTCGGTCCCCGAGATCAGCCGGCCCAGCGGGTGGCTGCCGAAGACCGCCTCGGTGAAGATGTCGTGCACCTCGTCACCGGGCTCGTCCTCGTGCATCGCGATCTCTTCGAGGATCACGCCGCGCTCGGTCTCGACGTCGGCCGGCTCCATGATCGAGTCGGCCACCGCGTCGACCATCACGTCCACCGCGAGCGGCAGGTCGGCGTCCAGCACCCGCGCGTAGTAGCAGGTGTATTCCTTCGTGGTGAAGGCGTTCGTCTCGCCGCCGACCGCCTCGATCTCGCTCGAGATCTGCAGCGCGGTGCGCTTGTGGGTGCCCTTGAACAGCAGGTGCTCGAGGAAGTGCGAGGCGCCGGACATGCCGGGCGCCTCGTCCCGCGAGCCGATGCCGACCCAGACGCCCAGCGAGGCGCTGCGGGTGGTCGGGATCGACTCGGTGACGATGCGCAGCCCGCTGGGCAGGATCGTGCGCTTCGCGCCGTCCGCGAGGGTCTGTGTAGTAGCGCGGGCCGGCTTTCCGGCCGGCCCGCGCGACGAACTAGTTGTCACAGTTTAGTCGCGGCGCTCGCCACGGCCCTCGCCGCCGGAGCGACGGCGACGACGGGGCTCGCCACCACCCTCGCCACGGGGCTCCCGCGGCTCGCGCGGCGGGCGGCCACCCTCGGCCGAAGCGGCCGGCGCGGCGACCGGAGCCTCCTCGCCCTCGGGGCGGACCTTGTCGAGGTAGATCTTGCCGCGGGCGTCGATGTCCGCGATGGACACCTCGACCTTGTCGCCGACGTTGAGGAAGTCCTCGACCTTCTCGACCCGCTTGCCGTCGCCCACCTTGCTGATGTGCAGCAGGCCGTCGCGGCCGGGAAGCAGCGAGATGAAGGCGCCGAACGCGGCCGTCTTCACCACGGTGCCGAGGAACTTATCGCCCACCTTGGGCAGCGTCGGGTTGGCGATCGCGTTGATCCGCTCGACGGCGGCCTCGGCCGACGGGCCGTTGGTGGCGCCGACGTAGATCGTGCCGTCGTCCTCGATGGAGATGTCGGCGCCGGTCTCGTCCTGGATCGCGTTGATCGTCTGGCCCTTGGGGCCGATGACCATGCCGATCTTGTCGACCGGGATCTTGACCGAGGTGACCCGCGGCGCGTACTCCGACATCTCGGCCGGCGAGCTGATCGCGGCCTCCATCACACCCAGGATCGTGGCGCGGGCGTCGTGCGCCTGCTGCAGGGCACCGGCCAGCACGTCGGACGGGATGCCGTCGAGCTTGGTGTCGAGCTGCAGGGCGGTGACGAACTCGCTGGTGCCGGCGACCTTGAAGTCCATGTCGCCGAACGCGTCCTCGGCGCCCAGGATGTCGGTCAGCGCGACGTACTGGGTCTTGCCGTCGACCTCGTCCGAGATCAGGCCCATCGCGATGCCGGCCACCGGCGCCTTCAGCGGCACACCGGCGCTCAGCAGCGACAGCGTCGAGGCGCAGACCGAGCCCATCGACGTCGAGCCGTTGGAGCCCAGCGCCTCGGAGACCTGGCGGATCGCGTACGGGAACTCCTCGCGCGTGGGCAGCACGGGCACCAGGGCCCGCTCGGCCAGCGCGCCGTGGCCGATCTCGCGGCGCTTCGGCGAACCCACCCGGCCGGTCTCACCGGTCGAGTAGGGCGGGAAGTTGTAGTTGTGCATGTAGCGCTTGGACTTCTCGGGCGCCAGGGTGTCGAGCGCCTGCTCCATGCGCAGCATGTTGAGCGTGCTGACCCCGAGGATCTGGGTCTCGCCGCGCTCGAACAGCGCCGAGCCGTGCACCCGCGGCAGCACGCCGATCTGGGCGCTCAGCGGCCGGATGTCGCGCGGGCCGCGGCCGTCGATGCGGACCTGGTCGCGCAGCACGCGCTGGCGCACCTCGCTCTTGGTGACCGAGCGGAAGGCGGCGCTGATCTCTTTCTCGCGGCCCTCGAAGCGCTCGTCCAGCAGCTCGTGCGCCTTGGCCTTGACCAGGTCAAGGGCCTCTTCGCGCTCCTGCTTGGCGGCGATCTTCAGAGCCTCGGCGGTCTCGGACCGGACGGCCTCGGACACGGCCGAGAAGACGTCGTCCTGGTACTCGAGGAAGACCGGGAACTCGACGGCCGGCTTCGAGGCGACCTCGGCCAGCTCGCTCTGCGCGCGGCAGAGCTCGCGGATGGCCGGCTTGGCAGCCTCGAGGCCGCTCGCCACGACCTCTTCGGTGGGGGCGGAGGCGCCACCGGCGATCAGCTTGATCGCGTTCGGGGTGGCCTCGGCCTCGACCATCATGATGGCGACGTCGCCGTCGGCCAGGGTGCGGCCGGCCACGACCATGTCGAAGGTGGCCCGCTCGAGCTCCTCGAGGGTCGGGAAGGCGACCCACTGGCCGTCGATGTGCGCGACCCGGGTCGAGCCGATCGGGCCGCTGAACGGCAGGCCGGACAGCTTGGTCGACATCGAGGCGCCGTTCATGGCGACCACGTCGTACGGGTGGGCCGGGTCGAGCGCGAGGACGGTCTCGACGACCTGGACCTCGTTGCGCAGGCCCTTGGTGAACGACGGGCGCAGCGGCCGGTCGATCAGGCGGCAGGTGAGGATCGCGTCCTCGCTGGGGCGGCCCTCGCGGCGGAAGAACGAGCCGGGGATGCGGCCCGCGGCGTACATCCGCTCCTCGACGTCGACGGTCAGCGGGAAGAAGTCGAAGTGCTCCTTCGGCTGCTTGCTGGCCGTGGTCGCGGAGAGGACGACAGTGTCGCCCAGCTGGACGATGACCGAACCGGCGGCCTGCTTGGCCAGGCGGCCGGTGGAGAACGTGATCTCGCGGGTGCCGAACGACCCGTTGTCGATGACGGCGGTGCGCGATTCGGTGCCGAGAGCGGTGTTCTGCTCTGTCATGTGGTGCGGTACTCCTTCGTCGAGGACCCGGCGGTCTACACAGCGCGGTTTCCGCAGCTGCCGGTCTTCGATCGAAGTACCCAGGATTTCGTCTGCCTGGGGACCACTACCGAGGACCGGTGGCTTACTGCGTACCGCGCGGGTCCGGTGGTGCTGTATCTGCTACAGCTAATCGGGGGAGCGGCCCGGTCGGCCACTCCCCCGTCAGATCAGCGGCGCAGGCCGAGTCGCTCGATCAGCGTCCGGTAGCGCGCGATGTCCTTCTTCTGCACGTAGTTGAGCAGGCGGCGGCGGCGGCCGACCAGCAGCAGCAGACCACGACGGCTGTGGTGGTCGTGCTTGTGGGTCTTGAGGTGCTCGGTGAGGTCGGCGATCCGCTTGGTGAGCATCGCGACCTGGACCTCGGGCGACCCGGTGTCGCCGTCCTTCGCCTTGTACTCGTCGATGATCTTGGTCTTGGTCTCTTGATCGAGCGCCATGTTCTCCGTGATTCTGTGTTGCCGGTGAAGCGGTTACCCCGCGGCCCGCGGCGTCGGGCAGGCAGGCGGGACCGGAAGTTGGATAATCCAACGTCGTGTCAACCCTACCAGGGCGTCAACGAAGCAACGCGCGGGTCTCTTCGACGTCGTCGCGGATCTGCGCCACCAGCGGCTCGATCGCGTCGTAGGTGCGCTGCTCGCGCAGGTGGGCCACGAAGTCGAGGCTCACCCGCTCGCCGTAGAGATCACCCTCGAAGTCCAGCACGTACGCCTCGACCCGGCGCTCCCGCCCCGAGAAGGTGGGGTTGGTGCCGATCGAGACGCTGGCGGGCAGGCGGGCGGCGTGCTCTCCCCCGCGGATCAGCCAGGCCGCGTAGACACCGTCGGCGGGCACGGCGGCGTAGCGGTGGACCATGAGGTTGGCGGTGGGGAAGCCGATCTCGCGGCCGCGCTGATCCCCCCGGACGACCACGCCGGCCAGGCGGTGCGGCCGCCCCAGAGCCGCGGCGGCGGCGCGCACGTCCCCCGCGTCGACACAACTTCTGATGTACGTCGAAGAGAAGACCAGCCCGTCCTCGGAGACCAGCGGCGCGTCCTCCACCGTGAACCCGAACTGCACACCGAGCCGCTCGAGCAGGTTCACATCCCCCGCCGCCTTGTGCCCGAACCGGAAGTTGTCCCCCACCACCACGGCAGCCGCGTGCAACGCCTCGACCAGCACGTCGTGCACGAACGCCTCGGGGCTGAGCTGCGAGAACGCCGGCGTGAAGGGGACCACGCAGAGCGCGTCGACGCCCAGCTGCTCGATCAGCTCGGCCTTGCGCACCGGCTCGGTCAGCACCGCTGGGTGCGACCCCGGCCGCACCACCTCGGCCGGATGCGGGTCGAAGGTCACCACAACCGACTGAAGCCCCAGGTCACGGGCCCGCTTCACGGCATGCCCGATGATCGCCTGGTGCCCCCGATGCACCCCGTCGAACACGCCGATGGTGACGACCGACCGCCCCCATCCACCCGGAACAGCCTCAAATCCCCGCCACCGCTGCATGTCCAAGCCCTCCCGGCCCAAGCCAACAGCCCCAGACTATCGACGCGTGACGCCCCCGGTTTTTCGCGTCAGGGGTTCTGTGGTTTCCATCCCGAGCCCCCACCCACCCAGGGGAATAGGAAAGGGACGGTACCGCCGTCAAGCGCTGTCGGTCGGTTGTCCACAGATCGCCACCGGCGCGCGACCCGGCGTTGTCCACAGATCAGGCCGGGGCGAGCACGATTTCGGCGCGGGCCTTTCCTTCTCGTTCCGAGACGATGGCGAGCACTTCACCTGACGGGGCGAATACGGCGTACGGGCCTTCGATGCCGACCGGGGTGAGCGGGCCGCCGTGGCTGAGAACCCGCGCCTCGTCGGGGGTGGCCTCGCGCTGAGGGAAGGCCTGGCGGGCGGCCTCGGCCATCGGCAGGGTCACCACATCGGGGGCTGACGCTTCGAGTTGTTCGAGGGTGCGGGCCTCGGCCAGGGTCATGTCGCCGACGGCGGTGCGGCGCAGGGCGGTCAGGTGGCCGCCGACCTCGAGCAGGGTGCCCAGGTCGCGGGCGATGGCGCGGATGTACGTGCCGGACGAGCAGGTCACGTCGATGTCGACCTCCACGAAGCCGTCGGCTCGGCGGATGTCGAGGACTTCGAGGCGGCTGATCGTGACCCGGCGGGGTGGGAGTTGGACGTCCTCGCCCTCGCGGACTCGCTTGTAGGCCCGCTCACCCTTGATTTTGATGGCGCTGACGGCGCTCGGCACCTGGTCTGTCTCGCCGCGCTGGCGGGCCAGGCCGGCGTGGATCGCCTCATCCGTGACGGCGTCGGTGGGGGTGGTTGCGGTGACCTCGCCCTCGGCGTCGTCGGTGATCGTGGACTGGCCCAGGCGGATGGTCGCGCTGTAGCTCTTGCCGGCGCCGATCACGTACGTGAGCAGGCGGGTGGCCCGGTTGACGCCGATGATCAGCACGCCGGTGGCCATCGGGTCGAGGGTGCCGCCGTGGCCGACGCGCCGGGTCTTGGCCAGCCGCCGGATGCGGGCCACCACGTCGTGCGAGGTCATCCCCGCCGGCTTGTCCACCACGATGAGTCCGTCCGTAATCACCGGACCACCCTAGAAGCTCACCGCGTCACACCGACCACGGCCCAGCGGCCGGAGCGCCAGCGCCACACGGTCGTGACGAAGCGGATCAGGATCAGCAGGGCCAGCCCGGCCCACACGCCGCCCAGGCCGAGGTCGAAGAAGTAGGCGATCCAGATGGCCGGCAGGAACCCGAGCAGCGCCGCCGCCAGCGTGATGTTGCGCAGGAAGCGCACGTCACCGGCCCCGATCAGCACGCCGTCGAGCGCGTAGACCACCCCGGCGAACGGCATCAACCCGATGAACCAGGGCCAGATCACCGCGGCCTGGTCGTGCACCCCGGCGTCCGGCGTGAACCATCCGGGGATGTGGCTGCTGCCCGCCGCGGCCAGCAGCGCGAAGACGACGCCGGCCAGCCCGCCCGCGATCGTCACCTTCTGGGAGACCGCGCGGGCCTCGGGGGCGCTGCCCGCGCCGAGCGCCGCGCCGACCAGCGACTGGGCCGCGATGGCGACCGCGTCGAGGGCGAGCGCGCTGAAGAACCACAGCTGGAGCGCGATCTGGTGGGCGCCGACCGACTCGACCCCGAAGCGGCTGGCGACGGCGGTGGCCGACAGGAAGCAGGCCTGGAACGCCGCACCGCGGATCAGAAGGTCCCGGCCGAGGCTCAGCTGCTGTCCGATGACGGGGAGGTCGGGGCGCAGCTGCCGGGTCTCGCGGATCAACGCGTACAGGAAGAAGCCGCCGGAGACGCTTTGGGCGACCACGTTGGCCACGGCCGAGCCGGTGAGCCCCCAGCCGACCGGGTAGACGAGCACCGGGCACAGGATCGCCGAGAGCACG
This sequence comes from Paractinoplanes pyxinae, assembly GCF_026626335.1. Classification (GTDB taxonomy): domain Bacteria; phylum Actinomycetota; class Actinomycetes; order Mycobacteriales; family Micromonosporaceae; genus Actinoplanes; species Actinoplanes pyxinae. The sequence continues at coordinate 82,544 of NZ_JAPNTZ010000024.1, forward strand.
TTGGCGCCGAGCACAAAGATCAGCGGACGGCGCGTGTCCTGCACGCCGCGCATCCAGCCGTTGCCGGCCGCGGCCAGCAGCAAGCCGGGTGCACCGAGGGCGGCGACCCGCAGCCAGCCGGCGGCGGCGTCGGCGGTGGCGGCATCCCCGGCGAGGGCGTGCGCGAGGGGCCCGGCGAAGGGCTGGGCGAGAAGAGCCAGCAGGACGCCCACTCCGAGCGCGAGCCAGGAGGCCTGCACACCTTCGGCGACGGCGGCGGCCCTGTCCCCCGCGCCGAAGCGCCGGGCGGCGCGGCCGGTGGTGCCGTACGCCATGAGGGTGCCCAGCCAGGCGGCCACCGACATGATCGTGCCGCCGACGGCCACCGCCGCTAGCGGCACCGGCCCGAGGTGCCCGACGACGGCGGTGTCGACCAGCACGTACAGCGGCTCGGCGGCCAGCACGACGAGCGCCGGCAGGGCGAGCTGAGCTATCCGCCTAGTGGAGACGGCGGCGGGCTGGGCAGGCGGGCTCATGGTTGCTCATGATGCCCGCCCAGCCGTAAGGACTGCAATACGGGTGAGTGCTTACCCGGACTACTGACGCGTGTCCATCGAGGTCTGCAGGGCGCGGCGCGCCGCCTCGCGGGCTTCGTCGGTGGTCGGGGGCTTCGGCTTCGCGGCCATGATCGTGGTCCTTCCCTGGTGGACGCGGCACGACGACACGCGTCCTGAAAGATCGGTCGAGCGGGCGTCACGTGGGCCGGCCCGGGATCGCCGGGCGCCTGGCGCGGGTGACGCGGCCCGAGTGGGTGGACCCGGGTGGCTCGAGGTTCCGCGGCGGGCGGTGGTCACGGCCGCGCAAAACCAAATCACCGTTCAGGCACCAAAACTATCGTTCAGGTCCGCCTCCTGGAGCGCGGTTCCCACCAATCGGGATGCGAAGCCGATAACCGACACACGAAATCGCCCGCCCCGGCCGAGCGGCCGGGACGGGCGACAAGCAGTTCGAGGGTCAGGCCTCCAGCAGAGGGAGGATCTGAGCGATCACATCCTGCGGGGTGCCGTGACCGGTGAAGCCGGCCGCCAGCCGGTGCCCGCCGCCGCCCAGGGCCGCGGCGACCGCGCTGACGTTCACCCCGCCCTTGGAGCGCAGCGACACCGCCCACTCGCCCGGGGTCTGCTCTTTGATGACCACTGCGACGTCGGCCTCGGCCACGCCGCGCACCGGGTCGATCAGCGCGTCCAGCACGTACGGGCGCTGGCCGTGCCGTTCCAGGTCGGCCGCCGTCGCGTACGTCCACACCAGGCCCCGGCCGCCGGCCGCCGCCGGGTCGAGGACCGCGCGGCCCAGCACCTCGCCGGTCAGCTTCATCGCGCCGAAGGGCCGGGTGTCGAACGTCCGGCGGGCGATCTCGGCCGGGCTGATGCCGGTGGCGACCAGGCGGGCCGCCAGCGCGTGGACCGACGGCGAGCGCACGAACTTGAACGAGCCGGTGTCGGTGGTCAGCGCCACGTACAGGCACTCGGCGATCTCGGCGTCGAGCGGGACGCCGAGGCGGGTCAGCAGCTCTTCGGCCACCACCGAGGTGGCGGCCGCGGTCGGGTCGACCAGGGCGACGTCGCCGAAACCGGTGAACGAGGCGTGGTGGTCGAGCACGATCACCGGGGCGTCGCCGTCGAGCCGGTCGGCCAGCCCGCCCAGGCGCGATTCGGCCGCCACGTCGAAAATCACGGTCAAGACCGGTTCCGCGTACGCCTCGGAGTGTGGCACCAGCAGGTCGGAGCCCGGCAACGTGCGGTACGGCTCGGGCACGTCGAACTCGCCCGGGAACGTGGCCCGCAACCCCGTGAAGCCCAGCCGGCGCAGGCCCAGCGCGAAGCCGAGCATGCTGCCCAGCGCGTCCCCGTCCGGGTTGACGTGGCAGATCAGCTGCACCTCGGCGGCCGGCGCGACCCCGCGGATCGCCGCCACGGCGGCCGTCCAGGCGGCCTCGGGAATCGCCGAAGCCTCGGGCGAGCGTGGTTCGGGGGCGGACGCGGCGCGGCCCGGCTCAACGCCGGGCCGCTTCACTGACGCGGATGTCACCCCTGGTCCTCGCGGGCGCCGACCCGCTCGTCCTCGTCGTCCTCGTCGTCGCTCTTGTAGGGGTCGGCGTCGCCCGCGTACTGCTTGCCGGCGGCCAGGCGCTGCACCTCCTGGTCGCGCTGGCGGGCGGCGGCCAGCAGGTCTTCCATCTCTTTGGCGTGGTCCTGCACGTTGTCCTGCGAGAAGGCCAGGCTCGGCGAGTGCCGCAGGCCGAGCGCGTGACCGACCCGGGAGCGCAGCATGCCCTTGGCGCTCTCGAGGGCCGCCTTGGTGGCCGCCTGCTCGGTCGGGTCGCCGAGCACCGTGTAGAAGACCGTCGCCTCACGCAGGTCGCCGGTGATTCGCGCGTCCGTGATGGTCACCATGCCGAGCCGGGGATCTTTGATCTCGCGTACCAGCGACGCCACCAGTTCCCGTACGCGTTCCGCATGCCGACGCGTCTTGGCCGGGTCCGACATATCGCCCACCTCCGACTGTTTTCCCGCGGGGTCGTGACACCCCCGCCCAACTGCTGAAGCCTACCCACGTGGCCGTGGGGGCGAACGTGTGAGTCTCAGTCGTCGTCGCCGTGGAGGCGGCGCTTGACCGACAGCAACTCGATCTCGGGCCGGCCGGCCACCTGATTCTCGCAGGTGTCGATGACGGCGCGGGCCTGAGCCGGTTCGGCGGCCACCACCGCCACCCCGATCTGGGCCCGCCCGTGCAGGTCGTGAAAGCCCACCTCGGCCGCGCTGACCTCGTACTTCTTCAGCATGGCGAGGATCGGGCGGACGTAGGAGCGCTTCTGCTTGAGCGAGCGTGAGTCGCTGGGCAGGAGCAGGTCGAACACTGCGGTTTCGGTATACATCAGCGGTGAGGGTACTGCCGGGGTACGACAGTCCGCCGCTCAAATAAGCCGGGCCACCAGCACGTCCCGCTCGATGCCCTGGTCGACCCGGTGGTCCAGGGGCAGCTGGGGCACCAGCTCGAGCCCGTTGGCCAGCAGGATGTCCTCGGCCAGCTCACGGCGGGCCACCTTGGTGTTCCACGACAGGCCGATCGCCGCACCCTCGCGCAGCAACGGCAGCCACTGCGGCACCGCGCGCTCCAGCAGGTCGAGCGGCCGACGTGAGATGCCGCCCTCGTCGTCGTACGACCCGTGGGCCACGCCGTAGGGCAGGTCGGCCACCAGCACGTCGGCCAGGCCGCCCCGCAGCAGTCCGTCGAGCTGGGTGGTGTCGGCCTGCAGCACCACCAGCTTCTGCACCGCGCCCGCCTTGTGGTCCTCCTTGCTGGCCGCCATCGTCACCTCCAGGCGGCGGGCGGCCCGCTTGCCCTGCCGGCGCACGGGCACGAGTTCCGCCGTGTGCTTGAGCCGCTTGCGCTTGAGCCAGGTCTGCAGGAAGAGCTTGTACGCCTCCACGTCCTTGCCGTCGATCTCGACCCCGACCGCGTCGTAGCCGTACATCAGCGCCTGGTTGAGCGTCGTGCCCCGCCCGGCCAGCGGGTCGAGCACGGTGAGGCCGCCGTCGAGCATCCGCCCGGCCGACGCCGAGGCCAGGATCGTGAGGTTGAGGACGAGCTTGGTGAACTGCTCGTTGGTCTTGCCGGCGTACTTGGGGATGGTGATCAGGTCGCTGTCGTAGCGGGCCAGCGGCGTCATCATGACCGGGCGCAGGTGGTCGTCGTCGGTGCGTTCGAACAGCGCGTACGCCGCGGACAGGTTGGACAGGTAGGCGACGTCCCGGACGCTCAGGTCGCCGGTGAACGCCAGATACTCCACACCGCCCAGCGTGGTGACGTCGATGTCGCCTAGGCCCGAAGTGAGCGCGGGACCGAAGGCGGCCAGCTCAGCGGTGGCGAGGCGGGCGGCCTGATCGGCGTAGACGCGGTTGGCGGAGGGCGCGAGCAGCAGGGCGTACCGGGACATGGGAGCCATTTTGCCGAGCCGCGCCCGGCCGCCGCCCATCGGGGCGCGGATCGGCAGTCGATCTCGGCACGGAAAAGGGAACGGCCCCGGCGCTGGGAAGCGCCGGGGCCGTTCTTCATGCTCTCTTCGTCACGCGCGCGGCTTCTCGCGCATCTCGAAGGTCTCGATCACGTCGCCGACCTGCGGGGTGCCGAAACCGCTCAGGGTCAGACCACACTCGAAGCCCTCGCGGACCTCGGTCGCGTCGTCCTTGAAGCGGCGCAGCGAGCTGATCGTGACGTTCTCGGCCACCACGGTGCCGTCCCGCAGGATGCGGGCCTTGGCGTTGCGGCGGATGAGACCGGTGCGGACCAGACAGCCGGCGATGAGACCGATCTTGGACGAGCGGAAGACCTCGCGGATCTCCGCGGTGCCCAGCTCGACCTCTTCGTACTCCGGCTTGAGCAGACCCTTGAGCGCGGCCTCGATCTCCTCGATGGCCTGGTAGATCACGCTGTAGTAGCGGATCTCCACGTTCGCCCGGTCGGCCATCTCCTTGACCTTGTTCGAGGCCCGGACGTTGAAGCCGATGATCGTGGCGGTGGCCTCCGAGGAAGCCGACGCCAGGTTCACGTCGCTCTCGGTGATCGCACCGACGCCGCGGTGGATGACCTTGAGCTGGATCTCGTCCGGAATCTCGATCTTGAACAGCGCGTCTTCCAGAGCCTCGACCGAACCGGACGAGTCGCCCTTGATGACCAGGGTGAGCGAGGTCTTCTCGCCCTCCTTGAGCTGCTCCATGAGCGTCTCGAGAGTCGCCTTGGTGCGCGAGTTGGCGAAGCTCGCCGCGCGGCGGCGGGCCTGCCGCTGCTCGGCGATCTGCCGGACCGTGCGGTCGTCCTCGCCGGCGAGGAACGTGTCGCCCGCGCCGGGCACCGAGGTGAGACCGAGGACCAGCACCGGACGGGCCGGCAGCGCCTCAGCCACCTGGTTGCCGTTCTCGTCGAGCATGGCGCGGACGCGGCCGTGCGCGCCGCCCGCCACGATCGAGTCGCCGGCCCGCAGCGTGCCCTTCTGCACCAGCACCGTCGCCACCGCACCGCGACCCTTGTCGAGGTGGGACTCGACGACCGCGCCCTGGGCCGCCCCGTCGACCGGAGCGGTCAGCTCCAGCGACGCGTCGGCGGTCAGCAGAACGGCCTCGAGCAGCTCGTCGATGCCGGTGCCGGGCTTGGCGGCCACGTTGACGAACATCGTGTCGCCGCCGTACTCCTCGGCCAGCAGGCCGTAGTCGGCCAGCTGCTGACGCACCTTCTCAGGGTTGGCGTCGGGCTTGTCGACCTTGTTGACCGCGACCACGATCGGCACCTCGGCCGCCTTGGCGTGGTTCAGCGCCTCGACCGTCTGCGGCATGACGCCGTCGTCGGCCGCGACCACGAGGATGACGATGTCGGTGACCTGGGCGCCGCGGGCACGCATGGCGGTGAACGCCTCGTGACCCGGGGTGTCCAGGAACGTGATCGCCCGTTCCTCGTCGTTGTGCTCGTAGTGCACCTGGTAGGCGCCGATGTGCTGGGTGATGCCACCCGCCTCGCCGGCGACCACGTTGGTCTTGCGGATCGCGTCGAGCAGCTTCGTCTTACCGTGGTCGACGTGACCCATGACGGTCACGACCGGCGACCGGCTGACCAGACGGTCCTCGGCCACCTCGGCGTCGAGGTCGATGTTGAACTGCGCGAGCAGCTCACGGTCCTCGTCCTCGGGGCTGACGATCTGGACGTTGAAGCCCAGGTGCTCGCCCAGCAGCAGCAGCGTGTCGTCGGAGACCGACTGCGTCGCCGTCACCATCTCGCCCAGGTTGAACATCTCCTGGACCAGCGAGCCGGGGTTGGCGTTGATCTTGTCGGCGAAGTCGGAGAGCGACGCGCCGCGGGAGAGCCGGATCTCTTGACCCTGCCCACGCGGAGCGCCCGAGCTCATCTGCGGAGCCGACAGATTGTCGAACTCTTGACGACGCTGCTTCTTCGACTTGCGACCGCGGGTCGGCCGGCCACCGGGACGCCCGAAGGCACCCGCGGCACCGCCGCCACGGCCACGACCGCCACCACCGGGACGACCGGGAGCACCGGCGCCGGCCGGAGCACCGCCGCCGCCACCGGGACGGAAGCCGCCGCCACCGCCACCGCCGCCACCGGGGCCGCCGCGGTAGCCACCGCCACCGCCGCCACCGCCGGGACCGCCGCGGTAGCCACCGCCACCGCCGCCGCCACCACCGGGACGGAAGCCGCCACCGCCGCCGCCGGGACCGCCACGGCCGCCGCCGGGACCACCGGGACGACCGGCGCCACCGCCGGGACCGCCACGGCCGGGACCGGCCGGGCGCTGCGCGGGCATGGACGCGGGGCTGGGCCGCGGCGGCATCGACGCCGGGCTCGGCCGCGGCGGCATGCCGGGCTGGTTGGGCCGGGGCATCGCGTTGGGCGTGGGCCGGGACCCACCGCCGGACACCCCGAACGGGTTGTTACCGGGACCGCGCTGCGGCGGACGCGGGGCGCCACCGGCGGGGCCGGGACGCGGACCGCTCGGCGCGCCGGGAGCCGCGGGACGGCCGGCGGCCGGCGAACCCGGACGCGGCGGAACCGAACCGGGGCCCGGAGGCCGGGGCCGCGAGCCGGGGTCGGCCGGCGGCTGCTGGGCGCGACGCTCGGCGTCGCGGGTGCGGGCGGCCTGTGCGGCCTTGACCGCGGCCTCCTGCTCGGCCTTGAGGGCCGAGGCACGAGCCTCGGCCGCCGCGACCTCGATGTCGTGGGCGCTCGCCGGCTTGGCGACCGGACCGGGCGTGGGGCCCGGACGGCCGGCCGGCGGCTTGGGACGCGCGAAGGAACCGGGCGACGGCGAAGCCGGGGACGTGGGGGCGCTGGGCGCTCCCGCGGCCGGAGCCGGGGCCGTGGGCCGGCGCGGCGGCTGAGGCCGGGCGCTCGGCGGAGCCGGACGGGCGGCGGCGGGCGCGGACGCGCTGGGGGCCGCCGCGGCGGGAGCCGCCGGAGCGGAACCTGCCTCGAGGGCGCCACGCAGCCGCCGGGCCACCGGGGCCTCGACCGTGCTGGATGCGGACTTGACGAACTCGCCCATCTCTTTGAGCTTGGCGAGAACGGTCTTGCTGTCGACCCCGAGCTCCTTCGCGAGCTCGTGTACGCGGGCCTTTCCTGGCACTGCACTCCTCACTTCGAGGTCGTGCGAGCGCACCCGCAACGACCTCACTCGTGCACTAGAAGCCTGTTCATTTCAGGGACTTCATCGTGTGCTCATCTTGGTCGTCCTACCTTGCTGGGTCGTGACGCGGCCACCATGGCCACATCATCGGTCGTTCCGTGCGGCATGACCGTACGGATGTGCTCGGCCAGCAAACCGGTGTCAGCAACACCGGTGAGTCGCAACGCCCGCCCGAAGGCACGGCGCCGCTCCGCCAGCGCGAAGCAAGCCGGATCGGGATGCAGATGCGCTCCCCGGCCCGGCAGTCGGCGGCCCGGATCGGGCTGGAGCCGGAGGTCAACCCCGGAACCGGCCGCGACGAACCGAATCAACTCGGAAGCCGGCGCGCGCTTGCGACAACCGACACACGTCCGCAGAAACGCAGCGCGTGCCGGGCCGGCCATTCGAAAGTCTACTCCTCGTGCGTCCGGAACGGTTATCCGGTCAGCTTCCCGCTTCGGCCGCATCACGGTCGGCCGGGGCGGCGGGGGCGGCCGGCTCGTTGTCCGGACGGATGTCGATACGCCAGCCGGTGAGCCGGGCGGCGAGCCGGGCGTTCTGCCCTTCCCGGCCGATCGCCAGCGACAACTGGAAGTCGGGCACGGTGACCCGGGCCGTACGGCTGGCCGCGTCGACCACCTCGACCCGCAGCGCCTTGGCCGGGGAGAGCGCGTTGCCGACGAACTGGGCCGGATCCTCCGACCAGTCGATGATGTCGATCTTCTCGCCGTGCAGCTCGCTCATGACGGCCCGGACGCGCTGACCCATCGGGCCGATGCAGGCGCCCTTGGCGTTGACGCCGGGCACCCGCGAGTGCACCGCGATCTTCGTACGATGGCCGGCCTCACGGGCGATCGCGGCGATCTCGACCGTGCCGTCGGCGATCTCGGGCACCTCGAGCGCGAACATCTTCTTGACCAGGGCCGGGTGCGACCGCGAAAGGGTGACCTGGGGGCCGCGGAAGCCCTTGGCCACGTGCACCACGATCGCCCGCAGCCGGGAGCCGTGCTCGTAGGGCGCCTCGCCCGGCACCTGCTCGGACTGCGGCAGCACGGCCTCGATCTTGCCCAGGTCGACCAGGACGATGCCCTTCTCGGCCCGGGCCGCGTCGGCCTGCACGATGCCGGTGACCAGGTCGCCGTCGCGGCCCGCGTACTCACCGAAGTGCTGCTCGTCGGTGGCCTCGCGCAGCCGCTGCAGGATGACCTGCTTGGCCGTCATGGCGGCGATGCGGCCGAAGTCGTGCGGGGTGTCGTCCCACTCGCGCACGACGGTGCCGTCGGCGTCGAGCTCCTGGGCCAGCACCGACGCCACGCCGCTCTTGCGGTCGATCTCGACGCGGGCGTGGCTCTCCGCGCCGTCGGTGTGCCGGTAGGCAGTGAGCAGCGCCGTCTCGATGGCCGCCAGAATCGTCTCGAACGGGATCTCCCGCTCGCGCTCCAGGGCGCGCAGCGCCGCGAGGTCGATGTTCATTCCTCGCCCTCCCCTTCGTCGTCGTCTTCGTCTTCGTCGTCGTCGTCTTCGTCGAATTCGGCCTCGTCCAGCCGCTTGAACTCGATCTGCACCTTGCCCGGGCCGAGCTCGTCGTAGCGCAGCTCACGCGGGGCGCCGTCGACGTCGAGCACGATGCCCTCGTCGCCGGCCTCGGTGATCCGGCCGGTCAGCCCGTTGACCGCGACCAGCCGGCCGCGGTTGCGCCGCCAGTGCCGGGGCAGGGTGAGCGGCCGGTCGACGCCGGGCGAGCCGACCTCGAGCTGGTACTCGCCGGCCAGCACCTCCTGGCCCGCTTCCTCGGCCGCGTCGAGCGCGGCGGAGATCTCGCGGCTGACCACGGCCACGTCGTCGAGGCTGATGCCGCCGTCGGTGTCGACCAGCACGCGCACCACGTGGCGGCGGCCGGCCCGGGCGACGGAGACGTCCTCGAGGTCGTAGCCGGCGGCCGAGATGACCGGTTCGATCACCGCGCTCACCCGGGCCCGGGCGGCCTTGAGGTCGATGCGCGGGGCGGCGGGAACGCGGGGCTCCTCGTCCTCCCGGCGGCGCCGCGCGCCCGGACGCTGGCCAGGCCGGGCGCCGGCGCGACCACCACGCTGCGTCATCGGTGCTCGACCTTCCTTCAGCAAATGGACAAACGACTGTATGCCGCCGGGCTGGAAAGCCCCGCGGCTGAGACAGAGCGTAACGCGCTGCGGCCGGAGCCGGTCGAGCGCCGCACCGAATCCGCGCCATCCGCAGCTCACGGCGCGTCTCTCATGGTGTTGACTGGCGCGGTGCGGATGAGTGTGACGCGACACAGCCGGCGGTGGGTGCTGGGGGCCGCGGCCGGTCTCGGCGCGGCCGGCCTGACCGGCTGCGGGCTCCTCGACGACGAGCCCGAGCCGCCCGAGGTCCCCGATCCGCTGCAGCCGCTGCTCGACGAGGCGGTGGCGCTGGCCGCGTCCTACGACCGGGCGATCGTGAGCCAGCCCGGTCTGGCCACGCGGCTCACTCCCCTGGCCGACGACCACCGCGCCCACGCCACCGAGCTGGCCCGGCTGATCGGAAAGTCTCTGCCTTCGACCAGCGCCAGTTCTGTGCCCAGCGCACCGGCCGGCGCCGCGGCGGAAACAGTTGCTTCGCTGCGCACGGCCGAGCAGACGGCGCAGAAGAACGCGGTGGCGGCGTGCAAGTCCGCCCCGGCCGATCGGGCGGCTCTGGTCGGTTCCATCGCCGCCTGCCGGGCCACCCATGCGGAGGCCCTGCGGTGAACCCGCAACTGGGGGCTGCGCTCGCGGCGGAAGAGGCGGCTATTTACGCGTACGGAGTTATCGGGGTCAATCTCAACAGTCGGGGTGACGAAACCGAGGCGCGCATGGCCGAGCAGGCCCACCGGGTCCGCCGCGACTACCTGGTGGCCCGCATGGCGCAGCTCAAGGCCAGCGCCGCGCCCTCGCCGGCCGGCTACGACCTGCCGTTCCCGGTGACCGACCGGGCGAGCGCGCTCAAGCTGGCGGTCCAGGTCGAGGACGGGGTCGCCCAGTCGTGGCGGCCGGTGCTGGGCGTGACCACGGGCGCCGACCGGGGCACCGCGCTGGCCGCGATGACCGAGGCCGCCGTGCGCGCCACCCGCTGGCGCCGCCTGGCCGAGGTCACCCCCGTGACGCTTCCGTTCCCCGGCCGCCCTGCCTGAGGGGAATGTCCCTTTCCTAGCTACGCGCTGTAGACCTTCCGCGTACGCATGGATGCCCGAGAATGGCGGGGTGCAGGACGAGATCGACTTCACCTCGCCGCGGGGACGCCTGGCCGTCCGCCTGCGTGATGTGATCGAGCGCCGCTGGTCGGCCGAGGTGCAGGCGATCGGCGTGCACGGCTCGCTGGCCCACGGCGACGACCACGACGGCAGCGACGTCAACCTGACCGTCGTCACCTACCGCCCGGGCGCCGGCCCCCGGTCCGCGCTGCGCAAGGTGGACGGCGTCCTGGTCGACCTGCGGGTGGTGAGCGCCGACGAGGGACTGCGCCAGGCTCAGCAGCTGACGCCGCGCTGGCCGCTCGAGGCGGAACGGTTCGTCACCACCCGCGCGCTGCACGACCCGCGCGGCTGGTTCGGCCGGCTGCGCGACGCCCACCTGGGTCGCCTGGCCGAGGCCCGGCCGCCCGAGTTCAGCGGGCTGGCCCGGCACGACTGGCAGGTCGCCTCGGCCGCGCACAGCCGGGCCGTGCGGCTGGCCGAGTGGTACGAGACGGACGCCGCGCTGGTGATGATCGCCGAGTCGCGGCTGCACGCCGCCCTGGTCGCGGGGCTTCTCAGCCGTACGTACTTCCGCAACGCGGCCGACGCGGTCAAGCGCACCGGCCTGGCCGGGGCCGACGTGCAGGAGCTGGGCGGGGTGCTCAAGCAGCAGGCCGAGGAGCTGACCGCCCGGGGCAAGCCGGTCGACGGCAACCTGGCCCTGCTGTTCGAGTGATCACCCCGTGCTGACGCCGATCAGCGCGCCGACGCCGTAGGTGACCGCGGCCGCCAGCGCGCCCAGCGCGAGCTGCCGCAGCCCGCCCTTCCACCACGGCCGGGAGGTGAATCGCCCGACGACCGCGCCGACGGTGAAGAGCCCGAGCCCGCCCACGGCCAGCGCGAGCCACAGGCTGTCGAAGCCCAGCAGATAGGTGAGCAGCGGGATCAGCGCGCCCACGGCGAAGCACACGAACGACGACCCGGCCGCCGTCCACGGGCTGGGCAGCTCGTCGGGCACGACGCCCAGCTCTTCCTGCGCGTGCACCCGCAACGCCTGGTCCGGGTGCTCCTTGAGGATGTCGGCGACCTGGCGGGCCAGCGGCTCGGGCAGCCCCTGGGCCACCCACCGGGCGACCTGCTCGTCGGCCTCACCCTCGGGATTCTGGGTCAGCTCGCGCAGCTCTATCGCGAGCTCGGCCGCCACCTGCTCGTTCTGGGTGCGCACGCTGGTGTACTCGCCGATGCCCATCGAGATCGCCCCGGCCACCAGACCGGCCACCCCGGTCAGCACCAGGGTGTGCCGGTCGACGCCGCCGCCGCCGACGCCGGCGATCAGCGCGATGTTGGTCACCAGGCCGTCCATCGCGCCGAAGGTGGCCGCCCGCAGCCAGCCGCCGGAGACGTCGGCGTGGTGGTGCTCCCGCACCGGTGTCACGGCAGCGTCAGGATCTCGGCGCCGTCGTCGGTGACCACCAGGGTGTGCTCGAACTGGGCCGTCCACTTGCGGTCTTTGGTGACGACCGTCCAGCCGTCCTTCCACACCTCGTACTCGTACGTGCCGAGGGTGATCATCGGCTCGATGGTGAAGGTCATGCCCGGTTCCATCACCGTGTCGAGGCGCGGGTTGTCGTAGTGCGGGATGTAGAGCCCGGAATGGAACGTCTCACCGATGCCGTGACCGGTGAAGTCGCGCACCACGCCGTAGCCGAAGCGGCGCGCGTACGACTCGATGACCCGGCCGATCACGTTGATCGGGCGGCCCGGCGCGACCGCCTTGATGCCGCGCATCATGGCCTCGTGCGTGCGCTCGACCAGCAGGCGGGCCTCTTCGCTGGGCTCGCCGACCAGGAACGTCGCGTCGGTGTCGCCGTGCACCCCGTCGAGGTAGGCGGTGACGTCGACGTTGATGATGTCGCCGTCCTCGAGCACCGTCGAGTCGGGGATGCCGTGACAGATCACCTCGTTGAGCGAGGTGCAGCACGACTTGGGGAAGCCCTTGTAGCCCAGGGTGGACGGGTAGGCCCCGTGGTCGCACAGGAACTCGTGCACGACGGCGTCGATCTCGTCGGTGGTGACGCCGGGCTTGGAGTGCTCACCGGCGAGCTGGGTGGCCTGCGCCGCCAGCCGCCCCGCGACCCGCATCTTCTCGATGGTCTCCGGGGTCTGCACGTGCGATCCGCGCCACTCTTTCGGGCGCTTCTTGCCGACGTACTCGGGGCGGACGATCTGCGCCGGGACCGCCCGCCAGGGCGACTGCTGTCCCGGCGCCAGTGGGGCGCGAACGGTCATACCCAAAGCCTATAGCCGTCGGCGGCGCGTCAACTGTGTCGGCCGCCGCACCATAACGGCTCTGTTGAGGCCGATCGACCGGTTCTTGCCGCCCCCGGGCCCCTGTGTAATCGTGTCAGCGTGGATCAAGAGGGGGCGGACCCGAACTTCACCAGCACGGCTGCCCTGGGGGCGGACCGGGTCGTGGTGACGGTCACCGGCGAGGTGGACATGTCCACCGCGGACGCCATGTACGAGAGCGGCACGAAGGACGACGCGCCCGCGGCGACCCTGGATCTGCGAGGGGTCACGTTCTTCGACTCGGCCGCGATTCATGCGCTGCTGCGGCTGGCCGAGCGCTACGGCGACCGGCTCACCGTGCTGCCGTCGCCGCAGGTGCGCCGGGTGCTCGAGATCTCGGGGCTGTCGACCCAGCCCTGGCTCAGCGACTGAGGCGGCGCCGCAGCGTCACCGCCGTGCCGGCCTCGGACCGCACCACCGACAGCTCGGTCAGCGCGCCGATCAGGGCCAGCCCGCGGCCGCGGAACCCGCCCGACTCGCTGGGCTTCCAGTGGCCGGTGTCCCGGACCGTGACGACCACCGAGTCGTCGGTCACCGCGGCCTCCACCGTGATGCTGGCCTCGGCCGGGTCGAGCGGGTGCTCGATCGCGTTGGCGGCGGCCTCCGACACGGCCACGGTCAGGTCGAAGGCGTCCTCCTCGGGCACCTCGTTGCCGGTCAGGAAGTCGTCCAGGCGGCGGCGGAGCACGGTCAGCCGGGTCGGCTCGGCCGGCAGCCGCAGCACGAACTCGCGCGGCTCGGTCGCCTCCAGCGCGAGCAGGGCGATGTCGTCGCGCCGGGGCCGGCGGGCCGCCTTGGCGAGAAGCGAGTCCAGCAGGTCCTCCACGTGTTCGGCCGGCTTGGCGGCGTCGCTGATCAGTTCGGCCAGCCCGGCGTCGATGCCGGTCTGCCTGTCCTCGACCAGGCCGTCGGTGTAGAGCAGCAGCCGCGAGTTGCCGGGGATGTCAGTCGTCAGTGTCGGGTAGTCGGCCTCGGACAGGGCGCCGATCGGCGGACCGAGAGCCGACGAGTAGAGGAACGAGCCGACCTCGCCCGGCGGCACGAGCACCGGCGGCGGATGCCCGGCCGACGAGTAGTGCAGCCGCCGCTGCCGCGGGTCGAAGCGCACGCAGACCACGGTGGCGAACTGCCGCCGGCCCAGGTTGTCGACGAGCCGGTTCAGCCTGGTCAGGGCGTCGCCGCAGTCGAAGCCCTCGAGGATGTAGGCCCGCAACGCGTTGCGCAGCTGCCCCATGCCGGCCGCGGCCTGCACGCCCTTGCCGACCACGTCGCCGATGACCAGGTACAGCTGGTCGCCGGGGGCGGCGATCACGTCGTACCAGTCGCCGCCGACCTCGGCCTCGCTGCTGCCCGGCAGGTAGCGGCTGGCCACGACGGCGCCCGGCACCCGGGGCAGCGTCGGCGGCAGCAGGCTGTGCTGCAGGGTGGTGGCGATCCGGTGCTCGGCCTCGTACAGGCGGGCGTTCTTGATCCGCAGCCCGATGATGCGGGCCAGCTGGGTGAGCACGGCCAGTTCCGGGGTGGCCCGCGGGGAGGCCCACACCCGCAGCTCGCCGACGGTGGCGCCGGTGGTGTCGGGCAGCGGCAGCACGACGTCGGGCGGGGTCTGCGGGTCGGCCCCGCCGTCCACCTCGGCCCGGGCGCCGGGCACGGTGACCACCACCCGGCCGGCCGTGGTCATGTCGCGCACGTGGCGGGCGGCCACGTCGAGCACCTCGGCCGTGGTGCGCACGGTGCTCACCGCGACAGCCACGTCGACGAGGCCCTGCAGCCGGCTGGTGATCTCGCGGCGGGCCTGGCCGAGGTCGAGGTTGGCCCGCACCCGGGCCGTCAGGTCGCGCGCCGAGAACGGCTTGACCAGGTAGTCGTCGGCGCCGGCGGCCAGCCCCTCGCTCGAGGCCTCCTCGCCGGCCCGGGCCGAGAGCACCACGATGGGCACCTCGCGGGTGCGCTCACCGGCCCGCAGGGCGGCGATCAGGCCGAAGCCGTCCAGGCGGGGCATCATGACGTCGGTCAGCACCAGGTCGTACTCGTTGCGCTCGGCCAGCTCGAGGGCGGCCCGGCCGTCGACCGCGGTTGTGACGTCCCACAGCGGGCGCAGCAGCCGGGCCAGGTGGTCGCGCAGGTCGGCGTTGTCGTCGACCAGCAGAATGCGGCCGCGGGGACGGTCGGCGGGCACGGGGGAAACGGCCGGGAGCGGGGCCGGCTCGTCCCCGGTCCACCAGTGCTCGGCCTCCTCGACGTACGGCCGGGCGTCGAACTCGGCCACCACCCGCTCGCCGCCGCCGGCCAGGCGGTCGGGCGGCAGATGGGCCGTGCCGAAGGGGACGGTGACCGTGAAGACGCTGCCCTCGCCGGGCTCGCTCTCGACGCCGGCCGTGCCGCCGTGCAGCTCGGCCAGCTCCCGCACCAGGGCCAGACCGATGCCGGTGCCCTCGTGGCTGCGCGACCAGGCGCCGGTGACCCGGTGGAAGCGGTCGAACAGCAACGGCAGCTGGTCGGCCGGGATGCCGACGCCGGTGTCGCGCACGGTGAGCTCGGCCCCGCGGTCGCCGGCCCGGATCCGGACGTCGATGCGCCCGCGCTCGGTGAACTTGACCGCGTTGGAGAGCAGGTTGAGGACGATCTTCTCCCACATCTCGCGGTCGACGTGGACCGGCGCCGGCAGCGGGGGCGCGTCGACCGACAGCACGAGCCCGGCCCGCTCGGCGGCCGAGCGGAACGTGCTGGCCAGCCGGGCGGTGTAGTCGGCGAGGTCGGTCGGCCGATAGGCGGCGCGCAGCCGGCCCGACTCGAGCCGCGAGAAGTCGAGGATCGTGTTGACCAGCTTGAGCAGCCGCAGGCCGTTGCGCTGCATGGGCAGAAGCCGTTCACGCTGGTCGGCCGGCAGTTCCGGGTCGTCGAGCAGGTCTTCGAGCGGGCCGAGGATCAACGTCAGCGGCGTACGGAACTCGTGGCTCACGTTCGAGAAGAAGGCCGTCTTGGCGCGGTCGAGGGCGGCCAGCCCGACCGCGCGGGCGCGCTCCTGCTCGTACGCCCGCAGGTTGCCCACGGCCCGCGAGATCTGCGCCGTCGCCAGCTCCAGGAAGTTGCGGTAGCCGCCGCCCAGGGCCAGGTAGCGGCTCACTCCCACCACCAGCGCGCCGACCCGCTGCGTGCCCACGCTGACCGGCAGCACCAGCGCCCGGTCGGCGGCTGAGGGCGGCGCGTCGGCGATCTCGCGCAGGGCGCCCGAGGCCTCCTGCCCGGTCTCGATCACCTGGCGGACCACCGGGGGCAGCGCCTCGAGCCCGGTCACCTCGTCGAGGAGCTCGAGCTTGGCGTACGGGACGTCGGCCGCGTTCTCGGCGAACACCGCCGCCACCTCGGCCGCCAGGGCCGCCTGGTCGGGCGAGTCGGCCAGCCGCGAGCCGAGCGCGCTCAGCGTGCGCACCCGCCGCTCGCCGAGCACCCGACCGGTGGTGTCGGTGACGATGCAGAAGATGCCCTCGACCCGGTCGCCCTCGGTGCGGATGGGATCGTACGAGATGTCGAAGTACGTCTCTTCGAGGAAGCCGTGCCGTTCGAGCATGAACGGGTGGTCGGCCGCCCAGAACGCCTCGCCGTCGGCCCGTACCCCGTCAAACAGGATCTTGAGTACGGACCACGCCTCGGCCCACATCTCGTGACCCGGCCGGCCCAGGAAGGCGGGGTGTTTGTCGCCCATCGCGGAGATGTAGGCGTCGTTGTAGAGGGCGCAGTACTGCGGGCCCCAGAAGATGCAGATCTGAGCCCGCGAGGCGAGCATCGTCGCCACCGCGCTCTGCAGCTCGGGCGGCCACCCGGCGGGCTCGCCCACCGGGCTGGCCGACCAGTCGAATTCGAGCATGCGACGGCCCATCTCGCCGCCCCGCTCGAAAGCCGCGCGGAGCCGGCTCGGAAGGACGTCGTCCGAGCTCGCGCCCATGGCCCTCCCACCCGTACGACCAACCGGTTCGGTTGAGCACCGTAACACCGTGAACCCGGCTCGGCGCGGCGAGTGGTTACGCGGCGAAGGCTTCCGGCTTCAGACCGGAGCGGCGGGCCGCCGCTTCGACCAGCGCGGCGAAGACCCGGAGGTCGTTGGTGCGCTCGGGGTGCCACTGCACTCCCACGGCGTACGTGTAATTCGGGTCCTCGATCGCCTCGATGACCCGGTCGTCGGGGCACCAGCCGGTCGCGGTGAACGAGCCCGGGTCGTCGACGCCCTGGTGGTGGAACGAGTTCACGATGGTGTGCGCGCCCAGCAGCCCGTGCACGATGGAGCCGGGCTCGGTGATCAGATCGTGCCGCCCGTACGCGGAGGCGTCGGCGGCCAGCGGGTCGGTGCCGGACGCGGCCCGGTGCCGGTCGTGGCCGATCAGGTCGGGCAGGTGCTGGTGCAGCGAGCCCCCGGCGGCGACGGCCATCACCTGCATGCCCCGGCACACACCGAGCAGCGGCAGGTCGGTCTCGAGGGCGGCCTTCATCAGCAGCAGCTCGGACTCGTCGCGCTCCTTGTCGATCTCGGTCTCCGGATGCCGTTCGGCTCCCCAGTACGCCGGGTCGATGTCGCCGCCGCCGCAGAAGACGATGCCGTCCAGCGACTCGAGGACGTCGGCGCCGGGGTCGTCCGGGGTGATCAGCACGGCACGGCCGCCGACGGCGTGCACGGCTCGTACGTACGTCATGGGGAGCATGCCCGCCACGAGGTCGTTGCTGCCGTACTGGACCTGCTGGGCGTACGAGGTCATGCCGATCAAGGGCCTGCGCATGTGGTGCTTTCCTCCTCGAGCTAGGTGCTGCGGTGCCGGTGTGCCGCGGCGACCAGCGCGCCGAAGAGCCGTTCGTCGCGAACGACCTCGGGGTGCCACTGCACACCTAGAACAAAGCGATGGTCCGGATCCTCGACTGCTTCGGCGAGGCCGTCCTCCGCACGTCCGGTGACTGTGAGGTTTCCGGCATCGGCGACGCCCTGATGGTGAAAACACCTGATGGCCAGGTCGTCACCCATCAGGCCGGCGATGCGGCTGCCGGGCTCGAACGACGCTTCGTGCTCGCCGTAGACCCCGGGCGCCGGGCGATGCCTCTCGTGACCGAGAACGTCGGGCAGATGCTGGTGCAGGGCGCCTCCGGCCGCGACCACGAGCAGTTGCATGCCCCGGCAGATGCCGAGAACGGGTACTTCCATGTCCAACGCCCGGCGGGCGAGGAGCATTTCCGCCCGGTCCCGATCGGGGCGGGTCACGGTCAGCGGCCCGGGCTCGGCGCCGTAGAAATCCGGGCTCAGGTCGGGGCCGCCGGCCAGCACCAACCCGTCGAGGAAGTCCAGCACGTCGGTGTCGTCGTGCTCGGGGATGAGCACGGGACGGCCGCCGGCCTGGCTGACCGCGGCGACGTAGTCGTGCGGGATCAGCGTGGTGGGCAGATCACGCCAGACGCCCCAGGTGGCCGGTTCCACATAGGTCGTGATGCCGATGATCGGACGCATCCCGCCACCGTAACCAGATCATGTATCGAGACAACCGCCAAATGACCGGCCTTCAGTCGCTTTTTAGGGCGGCGGGCGGGGCGGTCGGACGGGGAAGGGGCGCGCGGCGTCGCCCTCCATCGAGAGCGGCGCCGCGCCCGGGTCCTTCTGTCCCACCAGCACCGGGATCGACCGGCGCCGGCGGGGATTCGACCCCTGCACCCGGCGAATCGGGTGTAAGAGGTCGGTTCCCATGTAAACGGAGTCTTAAACAATCACAGCGGAGTTACATAGGCTCCGGTGATTCCACCGTCGACCACGAACTGCGAAGCGGTCATGAACGAGGCGTCGTCGCTGGCCAGGAACGCGACCGCGGCCGCGATCTCCTCGGGCTCGGCGAACCGGCCCATCGGCACGTGCACCAGGCGGCGCGCGGCCCGCTCGGGATCCTTGGCGAACAGGTCCATCAGCAGCGGAGTGGCGACCGGGCCGGGGCACAGCGCGTTGATCCGGATGCCCTCGCGGGCGAACTGCACACCCAGCTCACGCGTCATCGCCAGCACCCCGCCCTTGCTCGCGGTGTAGGCGATCTGCGAGGTCGCGGCGCCCAGCAGGGCCACGAACGACGCGGTGTTGATGATCGAGCCCTTGCCCTGCCGCTGCATGTGCGGGATCGCGTACTTGCAGCAGAAGAAGACCGACGTGGTGTTGACCTTGAGCACCCGCTCCCAGGCGTCGAGCCCGGTGACCAGGATGGAGTCGTCGTCGGGGGGCGAGATGCCGGCGTTGTTGAAGGCGATGTCGACCCGGCCGTGCCGCTCGGCCACCCCGTCGAAGAGGGCCTTCACCTGCTCCTCGTCCGAGACGTCGCAGGCGACGAACTCACCGTTGGTCTCCGCGGCGACCGCCTTGCCCGCTTCCTCCGAGATGTCGACGGCGACGACCTTCGCGCCCTCGGCCGCGAACCGCCGCGCGGTAGCCAGCCCGATGCCGCTGCCGGCGCCGGTGATGACGGCGACCCGATCTTGCAAACGCTCCACTTAATCTCCCATGGCCAGGAATACGTTCTTGACGTCGGTGAAGGACAGTAGGGCGTCGGGGCCCAGCTCACGACCGAGTCCGGACTGCTTCATGCCGCCGAACGGGGTCCAGTAGCGCACCGAGGAATGGCTGTTGACGCTGAGCGCTCCGGTTTCCACGGCACGCGAGACGCGCAGCGCCCGGCCGACGTCGCGGGTCCAGAGCGAGCCGGAGAGCCCGTACTCGGTGTCGTTGGCCAGCCGGACGGCGTCCGCCTCGTCCTTGAACGGCAGCACCGACAGCACCGGGCCGAACACCTCTTCCCGCCAGTGCCGGTCGCTGGTCGAGTGGGCCAGCAGCACGGTCGGCGGGAACCACCAGCCGTCGCTTTCCGGCGCGCTGCCCCGGAAGGCGACGTCAGACCCTTCCACGTACGCGGCGACGTTCTTTTTATGGGAGGCGGAGATCAACGGGCCCATCTCGGCGGTGCTGCTGGACGGCTCCTCGACGCGGAAAGACTTGACCGCCGGCTCGAGCAGGGACAGGAACTTGTCGTACACCGATTCCTGAACCAGCAGGCGGGAGCGGGCGCAGCAGTCCTGGCCGGCGTTGTCGAAGACGGATGACGGCGCGCTGGCGGCCGCCTTCTCGAGGTCGGCGTCGGCGAAGACGATGTTGCTGCTCTTACCGCCGAGCTCGAGGGTCACCCGCTTCACCTGATCGGCCGCGCCGGCCATGATTCCCTTGCCGACCTCGGTCGAGCCGGTGAAGCAGATCTTGCGTACGGCGGGATGGGTGACGAACCGCTGGCCGACCACGGAGCCCTTGCCGGGGACGATCTGGAACACGTTCTCGGGCAGGCCGGCTTCGAGGGCCAGCTCACCCAGCCGGATCGCGGTCAGCGGGGTGAGCTCGGCCGGCTTGAGCACGACCGTGTTGCCGGCGGCCAAAGCCGGTGCGAAACCCCAACCGGCGATCGGCATCGGGAAGTTCCAGGGCACGATGATGCCGACCACGCCGAGCGGCTCGTGGAACGTCACGTCCAAGCCGCCGGCCACGGGGATCTGGCGGCCGCTGAGCCGTTCGGGCGCGCCCGCGTAGTAATCGAGGACGTCGCGGACGTTGCCCGCCTCCCAGCGGGCGTTGCCGATGGTGTGGCCGGCGTTGCGTACTTCGAGTTCGGCCAGCTCGTCGATGTGCTGGTCGACCACGGCCGCGAACCGGCGCAGCAGCCGGGCCCGGTCGCCGGGCGCAACATCCCGCCACGCCGGGAAGGCTTGGGCCGCGCGCTCGATGGCGGCATCGGTCGCCGCCAGGTCCAGCGAGGGCACGGTCGTGAAGACCGCGCCCGTCGCCGGGTTGATCACGTCAGTAGTCGTCACGGGTTGAATCCTTACATGCGCTCGAAGCCGCGGCGCAGCTCCCAGTCGGTCACGGCGGCGTCGAAGTCGGCCAGCTCCACCTGGGCCATGTTCGCGTAGTGGCCGACCACGTCGGGCCCGAACGCCGACTGCGCCACCTCGCTGCCCAGCCACAGCTGCTGGGCCTCGCGCAGCGTGGTCGGCACCCGGTCGGCCGTCGCGTCCTCGTACGCGTTGCCGGTCGTCTCCGGTTCCAGCTCGAGCTCGTTCTCGAGCCCGTGCAGCGCCCCCGCCACCAGCGCCGCGATGGCCAGGTAGGGGTTCACGTCGCCGCCCGGCACCCGGTTCTCGACCCGCATGCCTTGGCCGTGGCCGGCGATCCGGAGGGCGCAGGTCCGGTTGTCCACGCCCCAGCGCAGCGCGGTCGGCGCGAACGATCCCGGCTGGTAGCGCTTGTACGAGTTGATGTTGGGCGCGAACAGCAGGCTGAACTCACGCATGGTGGCCAGCAGCCCGGCCAGCACCCGCTGCCCGGTCACGCTCAGGTGGGCCGGCCCGTCGCCGAGCATGGCCGATTTGCCGTCGGCGCCGCGCAGCGAGAAGTGGATGTGGCACGAGTTGCCCTCGCGCGCGTTGGGCTTGGCCATGAAGGTGAGCGCCATGCCCTCCTGGGCGGCGATCTCCTTGGCCCCGTTCTTGTAGATCACGTGGTTGTCGGCGGCGGTCAGCGCGTCGGCGTAGCGGAACGCGATCTCGTGCTGGCCGTAGTTGCACTCGCCCTTGGCGCTCTCGGGCAGCAGGCCGGCGCCGTACATCTCGTTGCGGATGCGGCGCAGCAGCGGCTCGACCCGGGCCGTCCCGAGCAGTGAGTAGTCCACGTTGTACTGGTTGGCCGGGGTGAGGTCGCGGTACCCCTTGTCGAAGGCCTGCTCGTAGGTGTCCTTGAAAAGAACGAATTCAAGTTCGGTTCCCGCGTACGCCGTGAGGCCGTGCGCCGCCAGCCGGTCCAACTGTTTCTGGAGGATCTGACGGGGTGACGCGTAGACGGGCTCCCCGCCGGTCGTCTCGAGGTCGGCCAGCACGAGCGCCGTACCCTCCTGCCAGGGCACGCGGCGCAGGGTGGTGAAGTCCGGCTTCATCACGAAGTCGCCGTAGCCGCTGGCCCACGAGGACATCTCGTACCCGTCCACGGTGTTCATGTCGACGTCCACCGCGAGTAGATAGTTGCATCCCTCGCTCCCCCCGCTGACCACCTCGTTCATGAAGTAGCGGCCGTGCAGCCGCTTGCCCTGCAGCCGGCCCTGCATGTCGGTCAGCGCCAGCAGCACGGTGTCGATGCTGCCGTTGTCGACGGAGACGTCCAGTTCCTCGAGATCCATCAGGTTGTCCCCTCTGCGGGAGGCCGGGCCGGGGTGGGCCCGGCCTCCGTTGACTCAGTTTTCGGTCGGCATCGTCTGTTCGCCGTGATGGGCCTTCTCGATCAGATTCTGCTTCGGCCCGGTGAACCACTTGCGGGCGCTCGCGAACCACCAGATCGTGGCGAATGCGAGAACGACCAGGACGGCGAAGATCGTGTAGTTGAAGTTTGACGCCGTGATCGGGCTGGCCGTCGGCAGGACGAAGAGCACGCAGATGATGCCCACCCAGACGATCGCGATCCAGCCGACCGGGGCGCTCCACTTGCCCAGGTGCCACGGGCCCCGCTCGAAGTCCGGGTTCATGCGGCGCAGGAACACCGGCATGACGTACGCGATGTAGAGCCCGATGACCGCGACCGAGGTGGCCGCCAGGTAGGCCGTCGTGTTCCACAGCGACGGCAGCACGAGCAGGGTCGACAGGGTGACGCAGAGCCAGATGGAGTTGGTCGGCGTACCGGTGCGGGGGTTGACCTTCTTCCACAGCCGCGAGCCGGGCAGCGCGCCGTCGCGGGCGAAGGCGTACGACATCCGCGAGTTGGCGGTGACCGAGGCCATGCCGCAGAACCACTGCGCCACCATGCAGATGAACAGCAGGAACGTGCCCGTGTTGTGGCCGACGGCGTCGATGAAGATCTGGGCCGGCGGCAGGCCGAGGTCGGTGGTGCGCTCGGCCTCGTAGTCCTGGATCGACCAGGTGATCGCGAAGAGCAGGACGAAGCCGGCGATCACCGAGACGACCACGGACATCACGATGCCGCGCGGGGCGGCCCGGGCGGCGTCGTGCGTCTCCTCGGCCACGTGGGCCGAGGCGTCGTAGCCGGTGTACGTGTACTGCGCCATCAGCAGTCCGATGAGTACCGCGTACACACTGGCCCCGGCGAAGGTGAAGCCGGTGGCGTTCTGCACCTCGAAGAAGACCTCGGAGACCGGCTTGTGGTTGTCCGGCACCACGGCCAGGATCACCACGATCACCGCCACGCCGACCAGGTGCCACCAGGCGCTGACGTCGGACAGCACGCGGACGAGGTTGACGCCGAACGTGTTGAGCAGGCCGTGCACGATGATGATGACCAGGAAGATCAGGAACGTGCGGCCGGTGGTGACCTCCATGTCGAAGGCCAGGCTGAGGAAGGCCGACGTGGTGATGGCCGCGCCGAAGTCGATGGCGGCGGTGACGGCCACCTCGCCCAGGAAGTTGAACCAGCCCACGAACCAGGCCCAGGCGGCCTTGTTGCGTTTGGCCAGTGCCGCCGCCCACCAGTAGAGCGCGCCGGCGGTGGGATAGGCCGAGCACACCTCGGCCATGGCCAGGGCCACGAAGGTCACCATGATGCCGACGAAGAGCCAGCCCAGGGTGATGGCCATCGGGCCGCCGGCGGTCATGGCGATGCCGTACGAGGTGATCGCGCCGGCCAGGATGGAGATGATCGAGAAGGAGACCGCGAAGTTCGAGAAGCCGGACAGTCGGCGATGGAGCTCCTGCTCGTAGCCGAGTTGGGCAAGGCGTTCTTCGTCGGTGCTGGGTGCGGGGTTGACGCTCATGTGCGGCTCCCTTACCGAAGGGTTGCTGTGACCGAGGCCACGGCGTGCCGTGATGATCTACCCGCTGTGTTACGCGCGTCAATGCGGAGCGTTAATTGCGTTGCCGCCGGCTGCTCGTTCGCCGCACACTCATGGGCAGACGCGGGCCCTCGGCAGGCTCCGCGAGCTCCCGGGGCCGCCCATCGGCGCCTCGGCCCGCGGCGGCGCGGGGCGCGGTCACCTCTCTCTCACGCGGCATCGCCGCGCCCTGCGCCCGTCCCGCGCCGCCGCCTCACTCTCCCCACCTTCACCTGCGACAACGCGAATACCTTTTGCGATTTGTCCAAAAAATCTGCAGCGCCGGTACTAGAAATCCGACGGTGATCGGCATAGAGTCTGTGTCGTCGGCCACGCACAGCCGACACGCACATGGCACAGAACCTGAGTTGGTTAAGGAGGACGAGATACCGCAGCAACGCGTAAGCGCAACGTCCCCGACCCGACAAGAGGTGATCGCAGCCGATGCCATTCACTCAGGTGGTCCGCTAGCGGCACGCAGGCGGACTACCGCATGCGCCGGCGACGGCCGGCACCAGAATTGAAAAGCCAGGGCCCCGGTTACCCGCCGGGGCCTTGGATTGTGCTCCCCCCTTTGACTGTGCGCCTCTCGGACCACCCCCTCGGAAGGGCACGATGAGCACCACCTTCGACGACGCCGACTTTCCGGCGTACACGATGGGCCGTGCCGCCGACATGATCGGTGTGACGCCGGCCTTCCTCCGCAGCCTCGGCGCCGCCGGCCTGATCGAGCCCGAGCGCTCCCTCGGCGGCCACCGCCGCTACTCCCGTCATCAGCTTCAACTCGCCCTGCGCGTCCGCCAGCTCCTGGACGAGGGCATTCAGCTCGGCGCGGCCTGCCGCATCGTCATGCTGGAAGACCGGCTGGCCGCCGCCCACCGCCGCATCGTCGAGCTCGGCGGCAGCCTGACCTCGGACGACGACGCCGACATTCCCACCCCGACCCACCCGGACATCGCGAAGACCCAGTACTACCGCGCACCCTGATGATCAAATTGCCGTTGTGGCAGCCTGAGGGGGTTGTGGCAGCCTAAGGGGCATGCGCAGCCTCGACGACTGGCAACGCCCCGGGCCCACCCGCCGCCAGCGCCGTAACGACCTGGTCATCGCGCTCGTCGTGGTGGCCGCCGCGCTGCTCAACGTGATGCTCAGCCGCAGCGTCGGTCAGTTCGTGTGGGGTGTCGAGCGCAGCGCACCCGAACACCTGGCGTTCGCGCTGGCCGTCACCGTCCCGCTGATCTGGCGGCGCAGCCACCCCGAGGTCGTGCTGGTGATCACGGCCGCGGTGTTCATCGCCGGCCAGGTCCGCGGGGCGCAAGAGATCCAGTTCGCCTCGGGCGCGATCTTCGCGGCCATCTACGCCGAGGGCGCCTGGGGGCGGGACAGGGCCCGGTCGCGCTGGTTGCGGATCGTCGTCATCGCCGCGATGTTCGGCTGGCTGGCCATCGCCTGGCTGATCGCCGCCGACTCGCTGCCGGAGGACGCCTTCCCGGACGGCACCGGCGAGCTGCCGCCTTTGTTGTCGGCCCTGGTCGGCCAGGTGCTCATGAACATGGTGGTGTTCGGCTTCTCCTACTTCTTCGGCGAGACGGCCTGGCTGGCCGCGCGGCGCGAGGCGGTGCTGGTCGAGCAGGCGGAAGAGCTGCGCCAGGCCCGGGCCGCGGCCGAGGAGCGGGCGGTGGTCACCGAACGGCTGCGCATCGCCCGCGAGCTGCACGACGTCGTCGCCCACCATGTCTCGGTCATGGGCATCCAGGCCGCGGCGGCCCGCCGGGCCATGGACCGGGATACCGAGACGGCGCGGGACGCGCTCACCTCGGTCGAGGAGGGCGCGCGGACGGCGGTGGACGAACTGCACCGGATGCTGGGCGCGCTGCGCACGGCCGACGAGCCGGTGTCCGCCCCCACGGCGGGGGTCGACCAGGTGGCGAAGCTGCTCGACCGCGTGCGCGACGCCGGGCTGACCGCCGAGTTCGCCGTGTTCGGCACCGCCGTACCGCTGCCGGAATCGACCTCGCAGGCGGCGTACCGCATCGTGCAGGAGGCCGTGACCAACTCGCTCAAGCACGCCGGGGCGTCCACGATCGACGTCCGGCTGCGCTATCTGGCTCGTGAACTGGAGGTCGACGTGGCCGACGACGGGCGCGGGGCCGCCACCCGGCCGAGCGGCGAGGGCGGGATGGGCCTGGTCGGCATGCGCGAGCGGGTGGCCCTGCTCGGCGGGGCGGTCGAGACCGGCAATCGCTCGGCCGGCGGCTACCGGGTGCGGGCCCGGCTGCCGCTGATCCCGGCCCAGCGGGCGGTGGCGTCGTGATCCGGGTCCTCCTCGCGGACGACCACCGGCTGGTCCGCACCGGCTTCCGGGTGATCCTCGGGATGGAGGACGACATCGAGGTCGTCGGCGAGGCCGAGAACGGGACGGAGGCCGTCGAGGCGACCGCCCGGCACTGCCCCGACGTGGTGCTGATGGACGTCGAGATGCCCGGCATGGACGGCTTGGAGGCGACCCGCCGGATCGTCGCCGCCGACGACGGCCCGTCCGTGCTGATCCTCACCACCTTCGACCGCGACGACTACCTGTTCGCGGCGCTCGAGGCCGGGGCGAGCGGGTTCCTGCTCAAGAACAGCTCGCCGGAATCGCTGGTCGAGGCGGTGCGGGTGGTGGCTCGCGGGGACGCGCTGCTGGCGCCCGAGATCACGCGCCGGGTGATCTCGGCCTTCGCCCGGCCGGGGGCGCCCCGGGCGGCGGCCCTCCTGGGTGAGCTGACCCCGCGGGAACACGAGGTGCTGGTCGAGCTGGCCGGGGGCGCCACGAATGCCGAGATCGCGGCCGCCCTGCACCTGGGCGAGACGACGGTCAAGACCCATGTCAGCCGGGTGCTGACCAAGCTGGGGGCTCGCGACCGTACGCAGGCAGTGGTTTTCGCTTACGAACTAGGGGTGGTCCGCCCCGGCGGGTAGGTCCTCCGCAGGACGGACCCGGTGGATCATGCTTGAGCCGGACGCATTCGCGGGCCGATTTCCCTAGCGTCGAAGGCATGCTGAACGTCGAATCCGTCAGCCGCAGCTTCGGGGACCGGGCCGTTCTGCGGGACGTCACGTTCCCCGTCGGGAGCGGCAAACTGACCGGCTTCGTCGGCGCGAACGGCGCCGGCAAGACCACCACCATGCGGATCATCCTGGGTGTGCTGGCCGCCGACAGCGGTGAGGTGACCCTGGAAGGCAGGCCGCTGACCCGTGAGATCCGGCAGCGCTTCGGCTACATGCCTGAGGAGCGCGGGCTCTACCCGAAGATGACCGTGCACGACCAGGTCGTCTACCTGGGACGGTTGCACGGCCTCAGCAGTTCCGCGGCCGAGGACCGTACGACCAAATTGCTCGAACGACTCGGGCTGGGCGAACGGGCCGGCGAGAAGCTGGAGAAGCTGTCGCTCGGCAACCAGCAGCGGGCGCAGGTCGCCGCCGCGCTGGTGCACGACCCCGAGGTGCTCGTGCTCGACGAGCCGTTCTCCGGCCTCGACCCGATCGCCGTCGAGACGATGGTCGACGTGCTGCGCGACCGCGCCTCCTCGGGCGTGCCGGTGCTGTTCTCGAGCCACCAGCTCGAGCTGGTCGAGCGGCTGTGCGACGACCTGGTGATCATCGCGGACGGCTCGATCCGGGCCGCCGGCGACCGGAACGCGCTGCGCGCCCAGCACGCCCTGCCGCGCTACCAACTGGTCGTCGACACCGACGCCGGCTGGCTGCGCGACCAACCCGGCGTCACCCTGCTCGACCTGGAGGGGCCGCGCGCCGTCTTCGACCTCGATCCCGGGTCCGACGACCAGAAAGTGCTGCTGGCCGCCCTGGAACGCGGCCCGGTGCGCAGCTTCGGCCCGGTCGTCCCGTCCCTGACCGAGATCTTCCGAGAGGTCGTCCGATGAGCACCTACGCCGCCGCCAAGGTCGTGGCCGCCCGCGAGATCCGGGTCAAGCTGCGCGACAAGACGTTCATCTTCAGCACGGTGTTCTTCCTGCTCTTCGCGATCGCCGTCACGGTGCTCCCGGTGCTGTTCTCGGGCGGCGCGACCACTGTCGCGGTCGCCGACCAGGCCACCGCCACCCGCCTGCAGCAGCAGGAAGACCTCGAGGTGCGGGTGGTCGCCAGTGACGCGGCGGCCGAGCAGCTGGTGCGCGACGGCGACGTGGACGCGGCCGTGGTGAGCGGGCCCGAGGTCATCGCCATGTCCGACCGGCCCGGCGACGTCGTGAACGCGCTGAGCACCCAGCCACCCGTCCGGCTGCTCGACGTGGACGCGGTCGACCCCTTCCTCGCGTACATCGTGCCTTTTGCTCTGGCCTTCGTCTTCTTCTTCACCTCGTTCCTGTTCGGGCTGCAGATCGCGCAGAGCGTCACCGAGGAGAAACAGACCCGGATCGTCGAGATCCTGGTGGCCAGCGTGCCGACCCGGGCGTTGCTGGCGGGCAAGGTCGCGGCGCTCACGCTGCTGGCGTTCGCCCAGGTGGCCCTGATCGCGATCGTGACGCTGATCGGCGCCCGGCTGGCCGGCCTCGACCGCGGGGTGCTGCATCTGCTGCAGCCGACGATCGGCTGGTTCGTGGCGTTCTTCCTGATCGGCTTCGTCATGCTGGCCGCGCTGTGGGCCGGGGTGGGCGCCCTGGCCTCGCGCCCGGAAGACCTGAACAGCTCGTCCCAGCCGGTGCAGATGGCCGTCATGCTGCCGTTCTTCGCGGTGATCTTCTTCGGCGAGAACGACCTGGCGATGCGGGTCTTCTCGTACATCCCGTTCTCGGCGCCGACCGCGATGCCGACCCGCATCTTCAACGGCGACGCCGCCCTGTGGGAACCGTTCGTGTCGCTCGGCATCATGGCCGTCACCGCGGCGGCGCTGCTGGCGGTCGGGGCCCGCGTCTACGAGGGTTCGCTGCTGCGCACCAACGGCAAGACCAGCTGGGCCACGGCCTGGCGGTCGCGCACCACGGTGTAGTCCCGCCTCGCCGGCCGGCCGGACTACGGCGTCGTGCCGCCGACCCGCCGCACGATCGCCAGCAGCGACTCCTCGACCTGCTCGATCGGGCGCTCGGGCAGGAAGACCAGCCAGTCGACGGCCACCACCAGGCCGACACCGAACAAGGCGGAAGAGGCCACGCGCACGTCCAGGTCGGCCGGCAGATCGCCGGAGTCGACGCCGGCCTGGACGGTCTCGGCGATCACGCCGATGGCCTGCTCCCGCAGCAGGACCAGGGTCTGCTGCCACTCGCGGTTCGTGCGCCACATCTCCGAGAGCAGCAGCTGGGCGAAGGCCCGGTAGCGGCGGATGTACTCGAGCTGGCTGCGGACAAGGGCGGCCACCGCCTCGCGCGGGGGCAGCCCTTCCACCGCGTTTCGGAACTCGTCGGTGAGCAGACCGATGCCGTACCGCAGCAGCTCCTCGAAGAGGTCGGTCTTCGACTTGAAGTTGTAGTAGACGGTGCCCTTGGCCACCCCGGCCCGCAACGCGATGTCGTCGACCGTGGTGGCCGAGAACCCCTGCTCGGCGATCAGCTCGACGGCCGCCTCGAACAACCGCTGCCGCGTGTCCTCCCGCCGCCGCGTCCGCCCGTCCGTCGCCACCACTGCCGCCTTTCCCGCCGCCACCATCGCGACTCTAGCCATCACCACGGGCCCCGCCGGCCGACGCCGCCGTCTACAGTTCCGGCCTGTGACTTCCAGTTCCGCCTGGCCGCGCCGACGCACTGCACCGGTCGGGCTCGTCCGCACCCTCGTGGCCGTCGAGCTGTACGTCGTCGCGGCCTACCTGGCCGCCGCCGTCGTGCCGTACCTGTGGGCCCCGCGGACCTATCCGCCGACCTGGTTGTGGATCGTGCCCGGCTGGCTGCTGGGCGTGCCCGGCTTCTACATCACCCTGCTGGGCGCGCCGTTCGCCGTAGCGCTAGCAATTGTCTCGCTCGCCCAACTGGCCCTTCACCGCAGCATTTCGGCGGCGCTGTATCGGTGGTGCGTCGCCGCCGCCGTGCTCACGTGCGCCCTGGCGGTCTTCACCCTCACGCCGCTCGGCCGGACTATCGCGGTGTTCGTCGCCGACTAGGGTCTGTTTCGTAGCAAGGGTGGGAGCGAGGCGCGGTCCAGATTTCGTCTGGTGGTGGCCCGTGGAAGCCCGGCTCCCGGTGTTGGAACCGGGCTTTCACGGGACGCCGCCAGGCGGGATCTGGGCCTCGCCGCAGCCCCGCCCCTGCTACGAAACAGACCCTAGGCTCAGATCACCAGTTCGGGGTGCAGGTCGCTCATGCTCAGGCGGCGGCTCCGGCGGGCGGTCAGCACGGTCAGGGCGAGCGCTCCCAACCCGTACGCCATAAGCACCAGCACGCCCTGCACGACGGTTCCCCACGGCCCGCCGTCGATGGTGTGGCGGGCGGCCTGAACCACGTAGGTCATGGGCAGCAAGGGATGGATCGCCTGGAAGAAGCCGGGTGACGTCTGCACGGGGTAGGTGCCGCCGGAGGACGTCAGCTGCAGCATGAGCAGAGCCAGCGCGGCGATGCGGCCGGGAGCGCCGAGGGCCGCGCCGAGCAGCTGCATGATCGCGGCGAAGACGGTGGCGGTCAGCGCGAGCAGCCCCCACGTGGCCACCGGGTGCACCGGGTTCAGGCCCAGCGCGAAGTGCACCACCAGGAAGAGCAGCGTCGCCTGGACCAGGCCGATCGCCACCGCGGGCAGCAGACCGGCCAGCGCGACCCGGGTGCTGGGCGCCTCCGAGACCAGGTAGCGGCGGTTGAGCGGGCGCAACACCATGAACGTGATCATCGCGCCGACCCACAGGGCCAGGGCCAGGAAGTACGGCGCGAAACCCACCCCGTACGTGCCGGCCGGATGCCGCACGCTGCGGTCGAGCGACACCGGATCGGCGAGCACGCCGGCGCGGTCGCTGGGATCGTCGCCGTACCCGGGGATCTGATCGGCCCCGTCGGCCAGGCCGGTGGCCAGTTGCTCGGCGCCGCCCTGCAACTGACCGAGCCCGTTCGCGAGCTGGTGACCACCGTCGGCCAGCGTGCCGAGACCGCCGGAGAGCTCGCGAGCGCCGGAGGACAGCCGGTAGAGGCCGCCCTGCAGGTCGAGCGCGCCCTGCCTGGCCTGGGCGGTGCCGGTGCTGAGCTGGGCCGCCCCGGTGGCCAGGCGGTTGAGCCCGGCCGAGAGCTGATCGACCCGGGACCGCGCGGCCTGCACGTCGTCGGCCAGGTGCGGGGCGGCCGCGGCGATCTGACGGGCGGTCGCGGCCACCTGGCGGAGCTCGGCGCGCAGCGCTCCGAGGTCGGCGTCGTTCACCGTGTCCCGTACGCGCTCGGCCGCGGTGACCAGCCGGGCCGCGAGCGCCTTGGCATCGGCGAGGCCTTCGGTGTCGCCGGGCAGAGTGTTCAAATAGGACTGCAGCTGCCGGGCGTTGCGAACGGCCTGATCGGCGGCGTCGTCGATGGCCCCGATGTTGGCGGCCAGCGTGTCGGCGCCACCGGCGACCAGGTTGGCGGCGTCGGCGATCCGCTGGGCGTTGTCGCGCAGCAGCGGCTCGGCCTCGTCGGCCGCGGCGTCGACAGCGGTGGCGAGCTGCCGCCCACCGGCCGCCGCCTGCTGAGTGCCGGAGGCCAATTGCTGGGCGCCAGCGTTCAGCTGGGTGAGGCCGTCGGCCAGATCACCGGCGCCGCGCCCGGCCGTGCCCAGACCGCTCTGGAGCCGCCCGGCGCCGTCGCGGGCGTCATCCAACCCACCGGAAAGCTTGTCGGCACCCGATTTCGCGCTGTCGACACCGTTCCGAAGTTTGCCGGCGCCGTCGGCGGCCTGCTCGGTCTGCTGCTTGAGGTCGGTGAAGCCGATAAGCATTTTGTCGAAGTAGCCCGCCGAAGCACTGGACGCGGCGGCCGACCGCACTTCATCGAACGCGGTGCGGGCGAAGACACCGGTCAGATAGTTGGTGGCGTCGTCACTTACTGCCGTCAATTCGGCCGCCTCAGGCTTCTTGGCGGCGTCGGGCGGGGAGGCGAGGTTCGCCGAGAAGTCAGCCGGAATGCGCAGCAACAGCTGATAGCGGCCGTCGGTAAGGCCCCGCTCGGCGCCGGCCTCATCGGTGACATGCCAGTCGAAGACCTCGCGCTTGATCAGCTCATCGGCCAGGTCCTGCCCGGCGTGCAGCTTGGTGCCGTCACTCGCCGTGGCCGCGCGGTCCTCAACAACAAGCGCGGCGGGGATGTGATTGAGGCGCCCATAAGGATCCCAGAACGCATAGAGGTAAAGAGCGCCGTAGAGAAGGGGGATGACGGCCAGAGCAGCGAGAGCGGCCCGAGTGAGGTTGCCGCGCAGAAAGCGCCGCAGCTCATAGCCGGCCAAAGTGAACGCGGACAAGTCATAGCCCCCTTGAGTGGGAGGGTGTTTCTGGCTCTTTGTGGGGGTGTTCTCGCTCTTCATCGAGTACGACGTCCGCCTGCACCGCTTCCGTCGGAGCACACACGGCCATTGGCTCCGCCTCAGCCACCGGCTCAGACTCGACAACCGGCGCCACCGATTCGGGCGCACTCGATGCGCCCGAAGAAGCCGTCGTGTCAGACGCGGCCACCAACCCGCCCGCGGCCGAGCCTTCGCGTCCAGCCGGCAACTCACCCGCGGCCGAAGGCTCACGGGCGGGCGAAGGCTCACGGCCGGGCGAAGGCGCACCCGGAGCTGAAGGCTGACCCGGAGCTGAAGGCTCGCGTGCGGCTGACGACTCGCCTGCACCCGATGGCTTCTGCTCGGCCGATGACTCGCCTGCAGCCGAAGCCTCACGCGCGGGCGAAGGCTCACCCGCAGCCGACGGCTCGCGCGCGGCCGACAACTCACCCGCAGCCGATGGCTTCCGCACAGCCGACGACTCGCCCTCAGCCGAAGACTCGCACGCGGCCAGTGACTCGCCCGCGGGCGCAGGCTTGCTCGCGGGCGGCGACTCCGGGGTGCCCTGCGAGGTCGCCGGCGCCGAGGGCCCTGACCCGACTGGGGGCTCTTCCGACGTCGACCGATCAGGCTTTGGCTCAGCCGACGACTCCTGCACGGGCGACGGAGTCGGCTTTTCTGAAGCTGACTGCTCGGGCGCGCGTGGCAGCTCCTGCCCCGCGGACGACACGGCCGGGGTTCCGTGGGCGGTGTCACTGCCCGGCGACACCGGGGCCCATGCCGAGTCTGCCGCTCCGTCCAAACCATATTTATCCGTATTGGGTGGTACGGAATCGTTGCCGAGGCTGATCACCGTGGTCACCTGGGTCGGGTCTATCTTGCGGGTGGTGAGGATCACGGCTGTGCCTGAGGCCGTCAGGGTGGTGATCAGGTGCCACAGGGTGTCTCGCTCGCGGGAGTCGAGGCCGTCGTCGTAGGCGTCCAGGGCTATCACGGCCGGGTGGGCGAGTTGAGCCAGGACGAGGCCGAGCACCTGTTTCTCGTACGGGGAAAGGTCTTGACCCTGCTTTTGCGGATCGAGGCCGTGCAGATCGACGCCGGCCGCCTCGGACCGGGGGCGGCCGAGCAACATCAGCCGCTCGCGGACGTGTTCGGTGACGGTGAAGACAGGTTCGGGGATGGAGACCTCGGGCACGTAGCCGAGTGACGCGCGGCCGTGCAATTCGACCGACCCCGCGTTGAGGCGGAAGCGGCGGGCGAGGGCCAGCAGCATCGTGGTTCGGCCGCTGCCGGGCGGGCCGGTCACCGCGACCAGGTCGCCCGGCTCGACCGTCACGTCGAGGTCGCGGAAGAGCCACGGGTCGCGGCCGCGGCGACGGCGTTGGCGGACGCCCGCTCCGCGCGCGATGAGCACCGGCATGACGGCCCCCGAACTTAAACTGACTGGTCAGTTCAAAAACATACCCCCGGCATTGATCGCCGCCACCCCTTGGTGGCGGAGCTCACGGGCAGGCAGGATCATCGGCATGTCGACGCGATGGGGCATGACCGTTCCGCTGGCCGGGATCCCGCTGTCCGAGCACGCCGAGGTCTACCGGACGCTGGCCGACGCCGGCTTCACCGACCTGTGGACCTCGGAGGTGGCCGGCTCCGACGCCTTCACCCCGCTGACCCTGGCCGCCGCGTGGACGCCCGGCCTGCGGCTCGGAACGGCGGTCGCGCCCGTCTTCACCCGCGGCCCCGGCCTGCTCGCCATGACCGCGGCCGCCCTGGCCGAGACCGCGCCCGGCCGGTTCCAGCTGGGCATCGGCGCCTCGTCACCCGTGGTGGTCGGCGACTGGAACGCCGCCGAGTTCACCGAGCCGTTCCAGCGCAGCCGCGACATGCTGCGCTTCCTGCGGCCGGCGCTCGCCGGTGAGCTGGTCGACAGGCAGTTCGAGACCTTTTCCGTACGGCGTTTCCGGCTGGAACGCCCGCCGTCGGTGCCCCCGCAGGTGTTGCTCGCCGCGCTTCGCCCGGGCATGCTCCGCCTGGCCGCCGCCGAGGCCGACGGCGTGATCCTCAACTGGCTCTCGGCGAAAGACGTGCACACGGCGCTGGCCGAGGTCAAAACCGACAAGCCCGACTTCGACGTGGCCGCCCGCATTTTCGTGTGCCCTACCGACGACGCCGAGCACGCCCGCCGCCTGGGCCGCCGCATGATCGCCGCCTATCTGACCGTGCCCGCGTACGCCGCCTTCCACCGCTGGCTGGGCCGGGAAGAGGTGCTGACCCCGATGTGGCAGGCCTGGTCGTCGGGCGACCGCAAGGGTGCGCTGGCCGCCATCCCCGACAAGGTGGTCGACGAGCTGACCGTGCACGGCTCGCCGGCCGAGTGCCGGGCCCGGGTCGAGGCGTACGTCAAGGCCGGCGTCACCGTCCCGGCCATGGCGCTGCTACCGACTCCCACATTGGACTCCGGCGACACCCCGGCCATCCTCGAGCTGCTGGCCGCCCTGGGCCGCTCCTAGCTCTTGGGCGGCGCCTACACCCAGCGCAGGGCATTGATCCGACCGATTTGCCCGGAGTGCATGGGAGCGCTACCACTTCTGCCCGGAAAGCGGCTGCCCGCGAGGGGCGCCGGGAAACTACGATGCGGCGCATGGCATTGATCCACAAGGCGACTCTGAGTCCCACCAAGGTTGAACTGCTGGCGGCGTGGCTCCCGAGCCGCTCGTGGTTTCAAGGCGAAGCCGGCGCCCCGGTCGAGCGGGTGGCGTCCTACCGTTTCGACGACCCCGAGGGTGAGGTCGGCATCGAAACGCTGCTGGTCACAGCGGGCAGCGGCCTCACGTACCAGGTTCCGCTGACCTACCGCGGCGCCCCTGTCGAAGGCGCCGAGCAGTGGCTGATCGGCACGATGGAACACTCGGCCCTGGGCACCCGCTGGGTGTACGACGCCCCCGGCGACCTTGTCTACGCCGAGGCCCTGGCCCAGGCCCTGCTCACCGGCAGCGGCCAGGCCCAGGAATTCATGGAGGTCGACGGCCACCTCGAACCCCGCCAGCCCAGCATGGCCATCACGACAAGCAACATCTCCACCGACTACGCCGAGGCACGAGCCGTGACGGCCATCCTCAGCACCGACCCGTCCGACCCCACAGTCATCGAAACCGACAAGCTCACCCTCACGATCCCCCGCCTCCTCAACCACGCCGTCTCCCCACCCGGCGCCGTCCTCTTCGGAACGTGGCCCGGCCAGCCCGCCTCCATCGCCCTCGCCTTCGCCAACCCCCGCTGACCTCCGTCCCCCAGCCTCCCGCCACAAGGCCCCCCAAGTGGCGGGACCACTTTTCCCCGCAGCGCAACCTCCAGGCCACGCCGAGGCACGAATGCCTCCCTAAGTGCCGAATGCCGAACCAACCTCAGCCGAGAGTGTCGTACCCCTCCGGCAGAATGAGGGCCAAGACACCACCGCAGACGTCAGGCCGCATCCGCACAGCCCCGGCGAACGACCGCTTGAGCCACGTGGCGCCCGGCCGTGGACGTAGGCCCGAGACCCCAGGCGGCGCAGGCGCATACGGTTGGCGGCCTCCTTGGCGCTGAGTGCGCGCCCCCGCGAGACGAGGTGCCCGCACCCAGCAGGCACACGCCGGCCGAGGCGCACTTGCGCAGAACGCAGCCTCGTTAGCCCCTATTGCGTAGCCAAGCCGAGGCGAAACGCAATCACACCAGGGTGGGGCTGGGCATAGCCGAGCCGAGGCGAAACGCAGCCACGCCGGGGGCGGGGCTGGGCGTTGCCGACCCCGGGGCGGAAGGCAGCCAAGGCTGCCGAGCGGAACGCAGCCATGGCGCGCTCACACCCGACCAACCCGGCCCCAGCGACGAGTGCGCATCGTGTGGCCGAGCTGCTTGAAGCCGTCGGTCGGCACGTTCCCGCGGGTCGTGTCGGCTCCGGCGGGAGTGAGGCGGGACACAGCTGGCGCGGGGCGCAGCCGACCTAAGCGGGACACAGCCGGGGCGGAAAGAAGTTGAGGCGGAAGGCAGCCACACCGGCGCGGGACACAGCTGACCGGAGCGGGGAGGCAGCCCGAGCGGAACGCGGCCACGCCGGGGCGAGGCGGTACACAGCTCGCGGGACGCAGCCGACTTGAAGCGGGACACAGCCTGGGCGAAACGAGGTTGAGGCGGAACGCAGCCACGCCGAGGCGGGACACAGCTAACGGGAGCGGGGAGAAAGCCCAAGCGGAACGCACCCGAGCGGAACGCGGCCACGCCGGGAGCAAGGCGGGACACAGCTCGACCAGGCCCTCGCCACCGATGCCGGCGCTCGAGTGCTAGCGCGCGGTACGCAGCTGACCTAAGCGGGACACAGCCGAGGCAGAAAGAAGTTGAGGCGGAACGCAGCCGCGCCGCGGCGGGACACAGCTGACCGGAGCGGGAAGGAGCCCGAGCGGAACGCACCCGACGGAAGGCGGCCGAGCGGAACGCAGCCACGGCGGGAGCGAGGCGGGACA
Source organism: Paractinoplanes pyxinae (assembly GCF_026626335.1). Classification (GTDB taxonomy): domain Bacteria; phylum Actinomycetota; class Actinomycetes; order Mycobacteriales; family Micromonosporaceae; genus Actinoplanes; species Actinoplanes pyxinae. Next base: position 119,084 of record NZ_JAPNTZ010000024.1, read on the forward strand.
CAGCTCGCGGGACGCAGCCGACCCAAGTGAGACGCAGCCGGGGCGTTACGCACTCCGAGCGAAACGTAGCCAAGTGGAACAAAAGCCACGCCGGGCTCGGCGGGATGCAGCCGCCCGAGGAAATCAGCCGGGCTGGCATGCGGCCGGACGAGACGCCGCCGGCCGGAAGGCGGGTGCGGCCTTGAGTTGCAGCTAGGCCGTCCGCAGCGGCGAGTGCTCGATACTGCGGTTGGGGCCCCTACGCCGCCGTACATCTAAATGAGGGTGACGAACCCGCAAGCGCGCAACCACCAGCTGTTCTGCTGCGCCACTCCGCGCGACACAGGCCATGGCCGCCGCCGGCGTGTCCCGGCACGCCGACTGCCCCTCCACCGCGGCTACCCCTCTCGCCGGGGACACGCGGTCGAGGTATCTGCGTCGTTCGCACTTGGCAGTTGTCAGAAACGCGAGAAGGCGCACCCCCGTGGAATGCGCCTTCTCGCTACTTGCTGTCGCTGGCTCACTCGCCGTCGGCGAGGATGGCGTACAGCTTGCGCTTTGTTTCGTTCAGGATTTCGAGCGCCCGCTGGCGCTGCTCGGGCGTGCCGTTGAAGCCGACCTGCTTGAGCGCGCCCATGATGCCGACCGCCGCGTCGCGGAAGTCCTGCACCTGGGACATCGTGTCGTCGCCGATGTTTCCCCAGGGCGGGTTCTCGGCGGCCGTCTCGGCTTCGGCCCGGCCGGCGTCGGTCAGGTGGTAGCTCTTGCGGCCGCCGGCGGCCTCAGCCTCGATGAGGCCTTCGTCTTCGAGCAGTTGCAGCGTCGGGTAGACCGAGCCGGGGCTGGGCCGCCAGATGCCGTTCGTGCGCGAGTCGAGCTCTTGGATCATCTCGTAGCCGTGCATGGGGCGTTCGAGAAGCAGCGCCAGGACGGCGGTGCGAACGTTGGGACGCGAGCCGCGCCCGCCGCGCCGGGGACCGCGCCCGCCCGGACCGAAGGGGCCGCCGGGGCCGAAGCCGCCGCCCCCGAAGTCGCCGGGGCCGCCGAAGGGGAACCCGGGCGGGAAGGTGAAGCCGCGTGCACGGAAGCCGTGGTGGCCGTGATGGATGTTCCTCATGACTATCTCCGATCTGTTGTCGATAGCTAGACGATATATCGTCAATAGCTCGGCCGCAAGGGTTTCTTCGCCGGAACGCCCTGCGACGGGTGTGGAGGGTCGCGGATCTGGCAATGTGATAGCTGTGCTGACGGTGCCGATTCGCCAGCTCGGTGAGTCCGAGCGCGCGCAGGTCGAGAGAGTCCTCGACCGCGACCCCTACGCCGGCGCCCAGATCGCCGAGCGAGTGGCGGCGCACGGGCTCAGCTGGTGGCGTTCCGACGGGCGGATCTTCGGGTACGGGCCCGGCCGTCGCGTCGAGTCGATCGTCTGGTCCGGCGCGCATCTGGTGCCGGTCTGCTCCACGCCGGCCGCGACGGCGGCGTTCGCCGAGGTGCTGGGGGCCGAGCCGCGCATCTGCTCGTCGATCATCGGCCGGTCCGACGCGGTGCTCGACCTGTGGGACAGGCTGGGCGGCCAGTGGGGCCGCGCCCGCGACGTCCGCCCCAACCAACCGCTGCTGGTGGCCGACCGTGACCCGGCGATCGCTCCCGACCCCGAGGTGCGGCTGGTGCGCCCGAGCGAGGTCGACGCGCTCTTCCCGGCCGCCGTGTCCATGTACACCGAAGAGGTCGGCGTCTCGCCGCTGCTCGACGACGGCGGTCGCGGCTACCGGCGGCGGATAGCCGAGCTGGTCAAGGGCAAGCGGGCGTACGCGCGCTTCGTCGGCGATCGGGTGATCTTCAAGGCCGAGCTGGCCATCGTCACCAACCGCACGACGCAAGTGCAGGGTGTCTGGGTCGATCCGGAGTTCCGCGGCCGGGGCCTGGCCGCGCCCGCGATGGCTGCCGTCACTAAAGACGCGCTACGGCGTGTGTCACCCACCGTGAGCCTCTACGTGAACGACTACAACACGGCAGCGCGGCGCGTCTACGCCAAGTGCGGCTTCGTATCGGCTGGGAGTTTTGCGACGGTTCTTTTCTGAGTACGGCGTAACCGCGCACACTTCGGTCGGAGCGCACAGCTCCGGAAGCCCCGCCGAAGCAGGGCTTCCGTTACGACGTACGTCAGTGAACCGTGACCGTCGGGCCGGGGAGCAGTTCGCGCAGCTCCTCAGGGATCTCCGCGCCCATCTCGTCGGCCAGGCGCAGAGCCTCTTCGATCAGCGTCTCCACGATGATCGACTCGGGCACCGTCTTGATGACCTGGCCCTTCACGAAGATCTGGCCCTTGCCGTTGCCGGACGCCACACCCAGGTCGGCCTCGCGCGCCTCACCCGGGCCGTTCACGACACAACCCATGACGGCCACCCGCAGCGGCACCGGCAGGCCCTCGAGCCCGGCCGTGACCTGCTCGGCGAGCGTGTACACGTCGACCTGGGCCCGACCGCAGGACGGGCACGACACGATCTCGAGACCGCGTTCGCGCAGGCCCAGCGACTCGAGGATCTGCTGGCCGACCTTGATCTCTTCGACCGGCGGGGCCGACAGCGACACCCGGATCGTGTCGCCGATGCCCTCGGCCAGCAGGGCGCCGAAGGCCACCGAGCTCTTGATCGTGCCCTGGAACGCCGGGCCGGCCTCGGTGACGCCCAGGTGCAGCGGGTAGTCGCACTGCTCGGCGAGCTGCCGGTAGGCCCGGATCATGACGACCGGGTCGTTGTGCTTGACCGAGATCTTGATGTCGCGGAAGCCGTGCTCCTCGAACAGCGAGCACTCCCACAGGGCCGACTCGACCAGCGCCTCGGCGGTGGCCTTGCCGTACTTCTGCAGCAAGCGCTTGTCGAGCGAGCCCGCGTTCACGCCGATGCGGATCGGCACGCGCGCGTCGGAGGCCGCCTTCGCGATCTCTTTGACCTTGTCGTCGAACTGGCGGATGTTGCCCGGGTTGACCCGGACGGCCGCGCAGCCGGCGTCGATCGCCGCGAACACGTACTTCGGCTGGAAGTGGATGTCGGCGATCACCGGGATCTGCGACTTCTTGGCGATCGCGGGCAGCGCCTCGACGTCGTCCTGCGAGGGCACCGCGACCCGGACGATCTGGCAGCCGGAGGCGGTGAGCTCGGCGATCTGCTGCAGCGTCTTGTTGACGTCGGCGGTGAGCGTGGTCGTCATCGACTGCACGCTGACCGGGGCGCCGCCGCCGACCGGGACGTTGCCCACCATGATCTGCCGGCTGTGGCGGCGAGGCGCCAGCGGCGGCGGGGGCACGGCCGGCATACCGAGACTGATGGCAGTCACTTTCGCATCACCTGTTGAAGATCGTGATCGGGTTGATGATATCGGCGGTAGCTGTCAGCAAGGTGAACACACCACCGATCAAGATGACTGCGTAGGTGACAGGCATCAACTTGTAGTAGTCGACACGGCCCGGGTCGGGTTTCCGCATCCGCGAGTAGAGCCACGAGCGCACGCGTTCGTACCAGGCGATCGCGATGTGCCCGCCGTCGAGCGGGAGCAGCGGCAGCAGGTTGAAGATGCCGATGAACACGTTGAGCGAGATGAAGACGTTGAGGAACAGCTCGGGCACGCCGTGCTGGAAGGCCTCGCCGCCGAGCCGGCTGGCGCCGATCACGCTGATCGGGGTCTCGGGGTCACGCTCGCTGCCGGTGATCGAGTGCCACAGCGCGGGGATCTTGTCGGGGATCCGCTTCATGGCCTCGAACGTGTTCTTGAACAGGAACCAGCCGTAGTCGGCGGTCGCCGGGAACGCCTCGGCCGCGTTGTACTTGATCTGGGTCGGCAGGCTGTCGAAGTCCCACCCGATGCCGGCCACCGAGACCGTGCTGGTCGGGCCCTCGCCGTCGTCGGTGATCGGCTTGCGCTGGGCCGAGATCAGGTTGACCTGGGCCGTGCCGGCCACGCCGTCGCGCTCGTAGCGGAACGGGACAGCGCCCGCCGGCAGCGTGCGGACGGCCTCGGTGAGCTGGCCGTACGTCGTGATCGGGGTGGTGCCGACCTGTGTGATCAGGTCGCCGTCGCGCAGGCCGGCCGCGTACGCCGGACCCGCCACGCCGCCGTTCTGCCCGGGCACACAGTCCTGCTGGGTGGTCGGAATCTCGATCCAGGTGCACTCGCTGATCGTGATGACCGGCTTCTCTTTGGCCTGGTCGCTGTTCGTCTGCGGGTACGCCGTGTTGGGCAGCCCGATCGAGATGGCGACGAACCAGGCGGCCACCGCGGCCAGCAGGAAGTGCGTGATCGAGCCGGCCGACATGACGACCGTGCGCTTCCACACCGGGAACCGCCACATGGCGCGCGGCTGGTCCTCGGGAGCGACGTCGTCGTCCTGCGGCGTCATGCCGACGATCTTGCAGAAGCCGCCGAGCGGGATGAGCTTGAGGCCGTACTCCGTCTCGCCGCGCTGGAACGAGAAGATCGTCGGGCCGAAACCGACGAAGTACTTGGTGACCTTCATGCCGAAGCGCTTGGCCGTGATCATGTGGCCGAGCTCATGCAGACTCACCGAGATCAGGATGGCCAGCGCGAACGCGGCGAATCCCAGCCAGTAGTACATCAAGCTCCCTTTGCCGCCGTAGCGATCATCTGCTGCGCCTGGGCACGCGCCCACGACTCGGCGGCGAGCACCTCCTCGACGGTACTCGGCTCGGCAAATCCGGGAGCCGCCTCGAGGACCCGCTCCAACGTGTCGACGATGCCCAGAAAAGGTAGCCGACCGGCGACGAAAGCGGCCACACACTCTTCGTTGGCGGCGTTGTAGACGGCCGGCAGGCAGCGCCCCGACCGGCCGGCGTGCTTCGCCAGGCGTACGGCGGGAAAGGCCTCGTCGTCCAGGGGCCGGAGTTCCCAGTTGTGGGCCTCCCGCCAGTCGACGCCGGACGCCGCACCCGGCACGCGGTCGGGCCAGGCCAGCGCGAGCGCGATCGGCAGGCGCATGTCGGGCGGGCTGGCCTGGGCCAGCGTGGAGCCGTCGGTGAACTCGACCATCGAGTGCAGCACCGACTGCGGGTGCACCATCACCTCGATGTCGTCGTAAGGCACGCCGAACAACTCGTGCGCCTCGATCACCTCGAGCCCCTTGTTCACCATCGTGGCCGTGTTGATCGTGACGACCGGACCCATGTCCCACGTCGGGTGCTTGAGCGCGTCGTCGGGTGTGACGTTCGTCAGCTCCTCGCGCCGGCGGCCGCGGAACGCTCCCCCGCTGGCGGTCAGCACGAGCCGGCGCACCTCTTGCGCCGAGCCGCCACGCAGGCACTGGGCGAGTGCCGAGTGCTCGGAGTCGACCGGGACGATCTGCCCTTCCTTGGCGATCCGGTGCACGAGCGGGCCGCCGGCGACCAGCGACTCTTTGTTGGCCAGGGCGAGGATGCGCCCCTCTTCGAGCGCGGCCAGGGTGGGGGCGAGCCCGAGGCTGCCGACCACCCCGTTGAGCACGACGTCACAGGGTTGCCGGGCGAGCTCGGTCATCGCGTCCGGCCCGGCCACGATCTTCGGCAGCTTGAAGTCGCCGGTCGCCCACCCCCGCCGCTGAGCCTCGGCGTAGAAGGCGAGCTGCAGATCCTGGACGACGGACGAGCGGGCCACGCCGACCACCTCGACGGCCAGCTCGAGCGCCTGCGCGGCCAGCAACTCGACGTTGCCCCCGCCCGCGCCCAGCGCCACCACCCGGAAGCTTTCCGGATTGCGGCGCACGATGTCGATGGCCTGGGTGCCGATGGACCCGGTCGAGCCGAGCAGTACGAGATCCCGCATGCCGCCCATCTTCCCGGATGCCCGCACCCCGCTCGCGCTCAGTCCTCGTCGTCCTCCTCGTCCATCAGATCGGCGGGGTCGATGGAGAAGTCGAACGGCTCGGTCATCGAGAACACACTTCCCGCAGCGGCGGCCACCGTCGGCCGATACTCCCCGTCGACCAGTTCGTGCAGCACGAGCCCGGGAACGTGATTCCGGAAGTCGACCCGCAGATAGAAAGGCACACCACCGGCCGCGTACTCGCGCGGGCGGTCGATGACGTCCTTCCGCCGGCTGCCCGCCGAGACGATCTCACCTATCAGCACGACATCCGTGATCGGCATGGTGATCTGCCCCCGGCCGGATCGCCGCAGAACGACGAAGTCCGGGATGAACAAATCGTCGCCGGAGACGATGTTGACCTCGGGATAGCCCCACATGCGGGCCTTCCGGGCTGCCTCATGCATGAGGTAGACAATCTGGCGCTCGGCCGCTTGATGGATGTAGCCGGCATGTGGGCTCACGATCACGCTCCCGCGGAAGACTTCGACCTTGGGGCCGTTGTTCTCCGGCAGCAGGTCGAGGGCCATTTGCGCGGTCCATGGCTGATTAAGCTTGCCGAGCAAGTCGAACGAGGGTTCGAGCGATCCGGAGGACGGATCGAATGCGGGCGCTGCCATGGACCACCTCCGCGAGGGATCGTGCCGCAGTCAGCGTACCGCCGGGCCCCGTCGAAGCCCGGTTGTGGATAACGGGTCGGGCTGTGGATATCTGGGTATGAGGGGCGCATGCCAGGGTGGGTGGCGCGGGCGCGCCGGGTCGTCAGTGCGCCGTTTCGGTCGCTCCAGGGGCGGGATCTGGCCTTGCACGCGGCGGCGGTGACGTTCTACGCCGGGATCGCGGTGGTGCCGATCGCTCTGCTGGCGGTGTGGATCACCGGGTGGATCGCGGGGCCTGATCGCGTACGGCGGCTCACCGGGCACACCATCGCGGCGCTGCCGGATGCCATCGGGGCGCCGCAGGCCCTGTCGGCGCTGATCGAGGCCGGGTTGCACCTGACGCCGTTGTTCGCGCTGGCCAGCCTGTTGCCGGCCACGCTGTACGGGGAAGGGCTCCGCCGCGCGTTCGTTTCCCTGCGTACGCCGGGCGGTGAACCACTGGTCGGCTGGCGTGGCCGCCTGCTGTGGCTCCCGCTGATGGCTGCGGCGCCCGCTCTGCTGCTGGCCATGTTCCTGGCGCTGCCCTCGACGAGTTCGCTCTGGGTTCGCGGGGGCTGGTACTCCGTACTCGGCGTCGTCCTGTCCTTCCTGGCCGCCTGGCTGGTGCTCACGCCCGTGGTGATCTGGGTCTACCGCTACGTGGCGCCCGGGCGGCCCCGCTGGCTGTCGACGATCCTGGTCGGGTCGTTCACCGCGGCCAACCTGTCGGGTTTCCTGCACGGCTTCGTGCTCTTCTGCTCGCTGCCCATCAACCTGGGCGCCCCGTTCGGCGGGTTCGACGAGATCGGCGGCATGGTGGCGGTCGGCCTGTGGCTGTACCTGTTCCACGTGATCGTGCTGGCCGGGTATGCGGCCACCCGCAGCGCCAGCGCGTTCCAGATCCGACGTGAATCTTGAACTGATTTCTTCACGTACGAACAGTTGAAGAAACTTCACGTACACCCGCGCTACCCTCAAGCGTCATGACCACCCTCCCCGCCCGGTCCGACGTAGTGATCATCGGAGCGGGCCACAACGGCCTCGTCTCCGCCGTCCTGCTCGCCCGCGCCGGCCTGAGCGTCGTCGTCCTCGAGGCCTCAGAGGTGATCGGCGGCGCCGCCCGCACCGAGCACCCGTTCGCCCAGGCGCCCGGCCTCGGCCACTCCACCGGTTCCTACCTGCTCGGCCTCATGCCGCCCGAGCTGCTGCGCACCCTCGACGTGACCATCCCCGTGCTGCGCCGCGACCCGCACTACTTCCTGCCCACGCCCGGTCCGGCCGGCTCGCCTTACCTGCTCTTCGGGCGCGACCACGCCTCGACCCGGGAGCAGCTGGCCCACTTCTTCTCGCCGCGTGACGTCGCCGCCGACGAGCAGCTGGCGGTCGAGATCGGCGCGCTGCGGGCCGACCTGGCGCCGGCCTGGCTCGAGGAGCCGGGCAGCGTCGAAGAGACGGCCGACCGTTTCATCCGCCCTCAGCTGCAGAGCACGTTCGTCGACCTCGTGCGTGGCTCCGTGGCCGACTATCTGACCCGGTTCGGCTTCAAAAGCGAACTGCTGATGAGCATGTACGCGGTGACCGACGGCCTGTCCGGTCTGAACGCGGGCCCTGACGACGCCGGTACGGGTCACAACTTTTTGGTGCACAACATGTGCCGCCTGCCTGGCTCGGACGGCACCTGGATGATCGCCGAGGGCGGCATGGGCACTGTCTCGCGCGTCTTCGCCGATGCGGCCCGTGCGGCCGGAGCCCAGATCCTCACGGGTACGCCGGTGTCGGAAGTAACCGTCGACGGCGGCGCCGCGAGCGGGGTCGTGCTGGCCGACGGGCGCTCGATCGGGGCCCGGGTCGTGCTGGGCTCCTGCGACCCGTACCAGCTCATGTCCCTCGTGCCTTCGGACGCGCTGCCGTCGTCGCTGACGACACGGATGGCGGCGGTGAAGCGCACCGGAACGACGTTGAAGCTCAACCTCGCGTTGCGTGGACTGCCGTCGTTCAGCTGCCTCCCGCCGGGTACGGCGTCGCCGTTCGGGTCGACGATCCACCTGCTGCCGGGGTCGGCCGGGCTGGCCGGCGTGGCCGGCACCGACTCGCCGATGGCCGCACTGCGCGCCATGTGGGCCGACGTCCAGGCCGGACGGCTGCCGGACGAGCCGACGATCGAGTGGTACCTGCACACGACCGTTGATCCGTCGCTGCAGGACGCTGCGGGGAATCACTCGTCCGCGTTGTTCGTGCAGTCGGTGCCTTATTCGCCGGCCGGATCGTCCTGGGAAGCTGAGCTGCCGGGCTATGTCGACAAGCTGCTGGACATCTGCGAGCGGTACGCCCCGGGGACGCGCGATCTGGTCGTCGACATGATGCCGCTGACGCCGCCGGGCATCGAGAAGCACTTCGGGATCACCGGCGGCCACATCCACCACGTGGACAACACGGTCGCCTTCAACGAACGCATGCCGTACTTCACGGGGCTGGACGGGCTGTACGCGGGCTCGGCGGGCGCTCACCCGGCCGGCTCGGTGATCGGTGCCGCCGGCCACAACGTCGCGAAGCGCATCCTCCGCGACCTGAACAGCTGATCCCGAACGGCGATTTGCTTTTTCGAGCGCAACCACTCACGCACGTCGCCCGGGTGGGTTTCGCGTTCTGGACGCGCCAGCGGCCAGCGAAGCCCGCCCGGGCCCTCGGCGGGAGCGACGGTCTGTACCCACCACCCCGCTACGACATCAAGCTCTTACGAATTTTTCTCCGCGCGAATCTTGTGACCCACGCTGGTCAGGCACCTTCCGCTGGGGAGGTCGAACTTCCAGCCGTGCAACTGACAGGTCAGCACGTTGCCGTCAACGACCCCGAAACGGCTCAGGTCGGCCTTCAGGTGGGGGCAGCGACGCTGCACAGTCCAATCACCCAGCTGCGTGTCCTCGGCCTCGACGGCCTTCTCGTGCTCGTCGTACCAGCCCTCGGCGTATTGCAGGCGCTCCTCGCTCAGGCACTTGAAGAACGCGTAGACGTACTCGTTGTACTGGCCGATGCGGGCGGCCGAGAAGCGGCAGCTCAGGAACAGGCTGTTGACCCAGTCGCCCTCGTCGATGTGGATCAGGTGCTCGATCAGGGCGCGGCCGGTCTTGAAGCGGTAGCGCACCTTTTCGTCGTTGTAGGGGCGCACCTGCTTGCCGGGGAAGTCGACGACGATCGACTCGATGATCTCGCCGTCGGGGCCGAACGAGTCGGTCAGGTCGAAGCGGACGGGACCGCCGACGCCCTGGGCCATGTAGATCGACTCTTCGAGCAGGGGCTCGATGCGCTTCTTGAGCGCGCCCAGCACGTCGATCTCGGGGTGCCGCCAGCTTGCCTTCTCGGCCGCGATGACGGGGGCCTTGCGCTCGCGCATCTCTTCGAGGTGCTGCTGCTTGTTGGCGAAGAACTCGTCGACCGGCGTGGGATGCGTCGTCTCGGCGGTCTTCTCGGTCAGCGTGGTGACGCTGCCCGGGAGCAGGACGATGCCGTTCGTGCCGCCGACCTTGGCGTACTCCTCCATGAAGACCGACTGGTCGGGGAAGATGTTGCCCTCGTCGCCGAAGATGTCGTTGAACTGCCAGAGCGTGTCGTCGAGGAAGCACGGCGGGCCGGCGATCGGGAAGACGTGGTCGGCCTTCAGGTCGTCGATGTAGCGCCAGGTGCGGTCGAACTGGCGGTCGCGCTTCTGCTTGCCGAAGGCCGTCTTGGCCGCGTCGGGCAGCTCGTAGACCATCGGGTACCAGATCGCGCCGCTGAACTGCAGCATGTGGGCGTGCACTTGGCCCAGCTCGTTGAAGCGGGTGAGGTCGGTGGGGCGGGCGTCGTTCTGGTTGAGGACGCGGACGCCGTCGTGCTCGACCCACAGGGATGAGTCGCCGATCGGGCCGTCGGTGGGGCTGATCAGGGCCTGGATCATGACCTTGAGGCCGCCGTCGAGCTCGTGCACCTCGTCCGACCTGGTCTTGAAGAAGCTGGTGAAGCCGAGCTCACGCAGCTCGTCCTCGAGCTGGCTGGTCGGGTACTCCGGCAGCAGCACCGTCGCCTTCTTGCTGATGAAGCGCTTGAGGTGCTCGGCGTCGAAGTGGTCGCGGTGCAGGTGCGAGACGTAGAGGTAGTCGACGTCGCCCAGCGTCTCCCAGTCCAGCAGCGAATTGTCGGGGAACGGGAACCATGAGGCGAAATAGGCGGGATTCACCCATGGATCGCACAGAATGCTGCCGGCGGCGGTGTCGATCCGCATGCTCGCGTGTCCAGTGCCTGTGATCCGCACCGTTTACTCCCTCGATCCAAGAACCCGACCGCATCGAAGGTACCGGGTCCGGGTTGGTGGGCCGCGCGCGGAGGCGGCGTGCGAAACTGGACGCGAAACATCGGCCTGGAGAGGAAGGACCTAGGCGTGGCTGCCGATCAAGAACCGGTGTATGCCCCTGACCAGCTCAAGCCGGGCAACCGCAAGCGCGGGCGCAAGGGCGCCATCGTCTGCGCCGTGATCCTGCTGATGTTCTTCTGGGGAAACCACGAGGGCAACACCGAGAACATTTGGATCGTCGTCTTCGCGCTGGGCCTGGTGGGCGCGCTCATCGTCGACGCCGTGCTGCGGCGCAGCGGCCTGCGGCCCGAAGACCACTAGTTTTTCTCAACGGAAAGGCCCGCGTCGCCGCGGGCCTTTTTGCTGTCCGTATCACCGCCGGCGGGTCAGGATGTCCTTCACCTCGCGCAGCGCGGCGTCGACCTCGGCCTCGAAGTAGCCGCCGGGCACCAGGCCGAACTGCAGCATGTCGAGGTCGTTCTCGGGCACCGGCATCGGGCCGCGGCCGGTCATCGCGTCCAGGATGCCGCCGAACAGCCGGTCGACCTGGGCCGGGTCGTAGCCGCTGCCGAAGCGCCGGGGCTGGAACGTGCGGCGCAGCTGGTCGACCCGGTAGAGCTCGCCGCCGGGCTCACCCATCGGCGGCGGCAGCTGGGGCTGCGGCGGGCCGCCGTAGCCACCGGGCGGGCCGCTCATCGGGGCGTTGCCCATCGGCGGGCCGCTCATGGGCGGGCCGCTCATCGGCGGGCCCCCGTAGCCGCCGCGCGGGTCCTGCTCGCGCTGGGGCATGCGGATCTCGGCGGTCATGTCGGTCTTGCCGTGCCGGCCCGCCTCGAAACCGTCGAAGCCGCCGGGCGGCGAGTCGAAGCCGCCCGTGTTGTCGTAGCCCTGGTCGTAACCGCGCGGGTCACGGTCGTAGGCCGGCGGCTGCTGCGGGCGCTGCGGCAGCTGCGGCTGGCCGTAACTGGTCGGCTCGTCGTAGCGGCCGGCGCCGTACGGGTCGGGCTGCATCTGACCCCGCTGCGGGGGCTGCTGCGGCTGGAACCGGTCGTCGCGGATCGGCGGGGCCGGCAGGCGTTCGGTCGGCGGGGCCATCCGCCCGCCCGCGCCGCCGCTCATCGCGGCGCCCAGGCCCTGCTTGGGGCCGCCGCCGCCGAAGGTGCCGGTGGAGAGGCCGCCGCGCAGCGAGTCACGCATCGGGTCGGGCGCGGGCGCGCCCCGGCCGCCGCGGTCCTCGAGCTCGGCCAGCTGCCGCTCGACCCGGTCGAGGTGGAGGTCGACCTGCCACTCGTCGTAACCGCCGAAGCGCACCCGGAAGACCACGTCGTGCACCTCTTGGGCGCCGACGGGCGGGCCCACCTGCTCACCGGCGAGGGTGGCCTCGACCCGGTCGAGGAAGGTGTCGACCTCGTCGACCTTGTAGCCGCGGCGCAGCGCACGCCGCCGGAAACGCTGCCCCTGACTCGTCACAACGTCTCCCACTCCACTCGCTGGGACCTGAGCCCAGTCACTGTGCCACCTCCGCTGCGGCTGCGGCGCCCCCAGCGCTCGCTTCCGTGAGCTCGCCCGCGGCCAGCTGGCCACAGGCGCCGTCGATCTCCCGGCCCCGGGTATCGCGGACTGTCGTCGACACCCCGGCTTCACGCAGCCGGCGGACGAACTCGCGCTCGACCGGTTTCGGGCTCGCATCCCACTTGCTGCCCGGAGTCGGGTTCAGCGGGATGAGATTCACATGCGCCAGCTTGCCGCGCAGAAGCTTGCCGAGGAGGTCGGCACGCCAGGGCTGATCGTTGACGTCCCTGATCAGGGCATACTCGATCGAGATCCGGCGTCCTGTCCGGGCCGCGTACTCAAACGCGGCATCGAGCACCTCGGCCACCTTCCAGCGCTGGTTGACGGGCACTAGCTCATCGCGCAGATCATCATCGGGGGCATGCAGGGACAGCGCAAGAGTCACGTTCAGGTCTTCGGCGCTCAACCGGCGCATCGCGGGCACGAGACCCACGGTGGAGACGGTGATGTGCCGTTGCGAAAGTCCCAGACCCTCGGGGGCCGGGGTGGTCAGCCGGCGCACCGCCTCGATCACCCGGGGGTAGTTGGCCAGCGGCTCGCCCATGCCCATGAACACGACGCGCGAAAGCCGCGGCGGTGAACCGGTGACCGCGCCGCTGGCGGCCACGCCGGCCAGATAGACGACCTGGTCGACGATCTCGGCCACGGACAGGTTGCGGGTCAGGCCCTGCTGGCCGGTGGCGCAGAACGGGCAGGCCATGCCGCAGCCGGCCTGGCTCGACACACAGGCCGTCACCCGGTCGGGGTAGCCCATCAGGACACTTTCCACGAGCGCGCCGTCGTGCAGACGCCAGAGCGTCTTGCGCGTCGCGCCGTCGTCACAGGCCATTTCCCGTACGGGCGTGAGCAGCGTGGGCAGCAGGTCGTCGGTGAGCCGGGCGCGCGTGGCGGCCGGCAGGTCGGTCATCTCGTCGATGTCACGCACGAGCCGCCCGAAGTAGTGGGTCGACAGCTGCTTGGCGCGGAACGCGGGCTCGCCCAGCGTGGTCACGGCCGCCTGGCGGGCCGCGAGGTCGAGGTCGGCGAGGTGGCGAGGGGGCATCGACGGGCGACGCCGGACGGCGACCTCGTCGGGCTGGTCGGGGCTGGTCGGGATGACCGGAAGAATCGTCATGGCACAACCAGTCTCGCACGCTCGGCGGAATGCGTACGGGTCACGTGTTCGCCCCGATCAGGGCGAAGAGCAGGTACGCGGTGGGAACGGCGAACAGGATGGAGTCGAGACGGTCCATCAGGCCGCCGTGACCGGGCAGCAGGTTGCTCATGTCCTTGAGCCCGAGGTCGCGCTTGAGCATCGACTCGGCCAGGTCACCGGCGACCGCGACCATCGACAGCACCGCGCCGAACAGCAGACCCCAGTAGAAGGGGATCTCGAGCAGGTAGTACAGCAGCAGCGAGCTGCCGATGGCCGCCGAGAGCACCGAGCCGGCGAAGCCTTCCCAGGTCTTGCCGGGGCTGATCGAGGGGGCCATCTTGTGCTTGCCCAGGAAGACGCCGACCGCGTAGCCGCCTGTGTCGGAAAGCACCACGGCCAGCAGGGTGCACAGCACCCGCCAGCGGCCGTCCTCCCCCGCGTCCGGCAGCTGGAGCAGCACGCCGAAGCTGAGCAGGAACGGCACGTAGATCGAGATCATGATGCTGGCGACCAGGTCGCGGCGGAACGCGGCCGCGCCGTCGGCGATGCGCCAGATCACCGAGGCGGCCACCGTCACCAGCAGGCCCAGCAGCAGCGCGTCGGGGCCGTCGTGCCAGGCCAGGCCGACCATCAGCACCGAGCCGGCGACCAGCGGGATCAGCGGGGCGTCGGCGCCCGAGGCGCGCAGGGCGCGGACCATCTCGTAGACGCCGACCGCGGAGGCCAGGACGATGACGCCGAGGAAGGCGTCGGGCCAGATGACCAGGGAGCCGAGGACCACCAGAACCAGGCCCACCCCGACGCCGATGGCGGCCGGAAGGTTACGGCCCGCTCGGCCGCCGGCGCGACGTTTGCCGGGTTTCTGCTCGGTGGTGGGGACGGGTGCGGGAACCAGGGGAAGCTGGCTGGTCTGGGCGTCCTCGCCCGCGTGCCAGGCCGGCACGGTGCTGTCGTCGCCGGCGCTCTGCCCGGCACGCGGATCGAGGTAGGACATCAGACTTCGAGCAGCTCGGCTTCTTTGTGCTTGAGGAGCTCGTCGACGACCGCGACGTACTTGTGCGTCGTGTCGTCGAGCTCCTTCTCGGCCCGGCGGCCGTCGTCCTCGCCCGCCTCGCCGTCCTTGACCAGCTTGTCCAGCTGCTCCTTGCCCTTGCGGCGGACGTTGCGGATGGCCACCCGGCCCTCCTCCGCCTTGCTCCGCGCGACCTTGATCATGTCGCGGCGGCGCTCCTCGGTCATCTGCGGCAGGTGGATGCGCAGCTGGGTGCCCTCGTTGTTGGGGTTGACCCCGAGGTCCGAGTCGCGGATCGCCCGCTCGATGGGGCCGAGCTGGGACGCGTCGTAGGGCTTGACGATGACCATGCGCGGCTCGGGGATGCCGACCGAAGCCATCTGCGTCACCGGCGTGGGCGCGCCGTAGTAGTCCACCACGATCTTCGAGAACATGGCGGGGGTGGCCCGGCCGGTACGGATCGCGGCGAACTCCTCCTTGGCGTGCTCGACCGCGCTCTCCATCTTTTCCTCGGCCTCGAAGAGGGTCTCGTCGATCACGCTCTTCTCGCCTCCTTGCTTTCTTCGGTGGGGACGGGTTTCTCAGGCGGTGATCAGAGTGCCGATTCGCTCGCCGCTGACCGCGCGGACGATGGTGTCGTCGCCCTGGGCGCCGAAGACCAGCATGGGCAGGTTGTTCTCCTCGCAGAGGCTGAAAGCGGCCTGGTCAGCCACCCGGAGGCCCCGCTGGATCACATCCTGGAAGGTGAGACGGTCGAGCTTCTTGGCATCGGGGTCGATGCGCGGGTCGGCGCTGTAGACGCCGTCGACACCGTTCTTGCTCATCAGCACGACGTCCGCGTGGATCTCGAGGGCGCGCTGGGCGGTGACGGTGTCGGTGGAGAAGTACGGCATGCCGGCGCCGGCGCCGAAGATGACGCACCGCCCCTTCTCGAGGTGGCGGATGGCGCGCAGCGGGATGTAGGGCTCGGCGACCTGGGCCATCGTGATGGCGGTCTGCACGCGGGTCTCGATGCCCTCCTTCTCCAGGAAGTCCTGGAGGGCCAGGCCGTTCATGACCGTGCCGAGCATGCCCATGTAGTCGGCGCGGTTGCGGTCCATGCCGCGCTTCTGCAGCTCGGCGCCGCGGAAGAAGTTGCCGCCGCCGACGACGACGGCGACCTGGATGCCCCGGCGGATGACCGTGGCGATCTGCCGGGCGATGCCCTGGACGATGTCCGGGTCGACGCCCACGGCGCCGCCGCCGAACACCTCGCCGGACAGTTTGAGCACGACCCGGCGCGGCCGTGTGGGCGGCGGGGTCGGATCGTCAACCGCAATCGCCTGCTCGGTCACCAACGTCATGAGACCCGCCTTCCCTTCATGTTCAGCAGAGACCTTATGGGAGAAGGAGGCCGGACGCAGAATCGCGTACCCGGCCTCCCTTGCTCCCGTAGGCGGCCCGCTTACTCCTGGCCGACCTCGAACCGGACGAACCGGGTGATGTTGACGCCGGCCTCGTCCGCGACCTGCTTCACGGTCTTCTTGTTGTCGAGGACCGAGGACTGCTCGAGCAGGACGAAGTCCTTGAAGAAGGAGTTCACCCGGCCCTCCACGATCTTGGGCAGAGCCTTCTCGGGCTTGCCCTCCTCCTTGGCGGTCTCCTCCGCGATGCGGCGCTCGGAGTCGACGACGTCGGCCGGCACCTCCTCGCGGGTGAGGAAGCGCGGGCGCATCGCGGCGATCTGCATGCCGATCGCGCGGGCGTCGTCCTCGCCGGCCTCGTCGGACTTGCCCTCGTACTGCACGAGGACGCCGACCTGGGGCGGCAGGTCCTGCGCCTTGCGGTGCAGGTAGACCGCGACGGTGCCGTCGACGATCACGAACCGGTTCAGGACGATCTTCTCGCCGATCTTGGCCGAGTACTCCTGGATCGTGTCGGCGACCGTCTTGCCGTCGGCCAGCTTGGCCTCGAGCAGGGCGGCGGCGTCGGCCACCTTGTTCTGCTCGCCGAGCTCGACCAGCTGCTGACCCAGTGCGACGAAGTCGGGGGTCTTGGCCACGAAGTCGGTCTCGCAGTTGAGCTCGAGCAGCGCGTTGCCGGAGTGGGCGACGATGCCGTTGGCCGCGGTGCGGCCGGCCCGCTTGCCGACGTCCTTGGCGCCCTTGATGCGCAGGAACTCGACGGCCTTGTCGAAGTCGCCGTCCGCCTCGTCCAGCGCCTTCTTGCAGTCCATCATGCCGGCACCGGTCAGGTCGCGGAGCTTCTTGACGTCCGCGGCGGTGTAGTTAGCCATGACTCTCTCTCGATGTCAGCTTCGTCGGAGAATTACTCGGCGGGAGCCGCGGCGGCCGGCACGGGCTCGGCGGCGGGGGCTTCAGCAGCCTCCGCAGCCTCCACAGCGGGAGCCTCGGCGGCAGGCGCGTCGGCGGCCTTCTTCTCGGCGCCCTCGTACAGGTCCCGCTCCCACTCGGGCAGCGGCTCGCCGGCGGCGACGGTGCCCGGCTCGGGCTTCTCGTCGGCGCCGCCACGGCCCCGGCCGGAACGGGCGATCAGGCCGTCGGCGACGGCGGCCGCGATGACCTTGGTCAGCAGCTCGGCCGAGCGGATCGCGTCGTCGTTGCCCGGGATCGGGAAGTCGACCTCGTCCGGGTCGCAGTTGGTGTCCAGCACCGCGATGACCGGGATGCCCAGCTTGCGGGCCTCGTCGACGGCGATGTGCTCCTTCTTGGTGTCCACGACCCAGATCGCCGACGGCGTCTTGGTCATGTCCCGGAGGCCACCGAGCGTCTTGGTGAGCTTGGTCTTCTCGCGGTAGAGCTGGAGGGTCTCCTTCTTGGTGTACCCGGCGGCGGTGCCGGTCAGGTCACCCAGAGCCTCGAGCTCCTTCATGCGCTGGAGCCGCTTGTAAACGGTCTGGAAGTTGGTGAGCATGCCGCCCAGCCAACGGTGGTTCACGTACGGCTGGCCGACCCGGGTCGCCTGCTCGGCGATGGCCTCCTGCGCCTGCTTCTTGGTGCCGACGAAGAGGATGTGGCCGCCCTCGGCGACGGTGTCACGCACGTACGCGTACGCCTTCTCGATGTAGTCGAGAGTCTGGCGCAGGTCGATGATGTAGATGCCGTTACGCTCGGTGAAGATGAAGCGCTTCATCTTCGGGTTCCAGCGCCGGGTCTGGTGCCCGAAGTGGACACCGCTCTCCAGCAGCTGGCGCATGGTCACGACGGCCATGGTGGGTTGCTCCCTGTTTTCCCTGGTTGTCACGCGCGCCGGCGGCGCGCGTCCTGGTGCCCGGTCGGCGGCCACGGTCGGACCCGAGATGATCGAGACCAGGGAGGGCCGTCGCTGCCGGCGCCGCTCCCGTTACGGGGGCGGACCTGACAGAGGGCACGCGAGGTCGACCGCACGAGGCGGTCGCCGTCAACCAGCATACGCCAAGCTTCGCCGGACCCCTGTCCGCGGTCAGGCCACCGCCAGACCGGCCGCGATCAGCAGGACCAAACCGGCCGGCAGGTACGCCACTGGGGGACGCAGCCAGGCCTCGCGCGCGATCGGGCCGCCCCGGGCCACCGAGTAGAGGCCGATGCCGGTGAGCGTGAAGCCGAGCGTGAGCAGGACGGCCGGGACGATGCCGCGGGCGTCCGGGTTGCCGGTGAAAGTGGCGTCGAACAGCAACCGGACAACCGGGATCATCAGGACGACCATGACGATGGCGACGATGACCGAGGTCACCGGGCGGCGGGTCTGGTAGACGCTCTCCTTCCTGTCCGGGGCCCGTTCCGGGGTGATCGGAGGGACGAGCGCGGTCGGTTCCGCCATCGGCGGCGGCGTCATCGAGGGCGCCGTCATCGGCGGCGCCATCGGGGGCACGGCGTCGCTGGTCGGCCGGATCGTGGGGTACTCGGGGCCGCGTACGGGAATCCGGGTCTCCGGCTCGGGCGGGCGCGCGTGGCTGCCGGTGGTCGCGGCCGCCCGCTGATCCGGGAGCCGGAACGCGCCGCTGGGCCGCTCGTGGATGCCCGAGTCGTACGGGTTGGCGGGGATCGAACCCGAGATCTCGGACTCGGGCGAGCGGGAGTACTGGCCCGGCCCGGAGTACCAGCTGGGCTCGGCGTCATCGGCGTAGCGGCGTCCTTCCACGATCTCGAAACTTAAGTGACCGGGGACACGGGCGCCACCGCTGGGTCCATAACACACCTGGACGGTGACAGAGCGGTTTTCCACAGTTGCGCTCTGTCCACAGATCTTGTTATCGGCCGGATGCGGGCGGGGCCCGGCCGAGCCAGGTTGGGCGCCATGACGACGCAAAGGCAGGCGGTAGGGGCGTACGGCGAACGACTCGCGGCCCAGCACCTCCAGGCGCAGGGCCTCGTGGTCCTCGACCGCAACTGGCGCTGCGCCGACGGCGAGGTCGATCTGGTGCTGCGCGACGGCGACAACATCGTCTTCTGCGAGGTGAAGACCCGGCGTACGGACCTGTTCGGGCCGCCGTCGGCTTCCGTCACCTATAAGAAGGTGCGCAAGCTGCGGCAACTCGCCCTCCGCTGGCTCGACGAGACCGGCCTGCACTCTCACGAGATCCGTTTCGACGTGGTCGAGGTGCTGGTGCCGGCCGAGGGCGCCGAGCAGGTCACCCACATCCGCTCGGCGTTCTGATCGGGCGCGGCGATGAGCTACGCGCGCGTCCTCAGCGTCGGTCTGCTCGGGGTGACCGGGCACGTCGTCGAGGTCGAGGCCGACCTCTCCCCCGGCCTGCCCGCCGTTGTGCTGACCGGGCTGCCCGACACGGCCCTGCACGAGGCCCGCGACCGGGTGCGGGCGGCCGTGGTCAACTCCGGCCAGAGCTGGCCCAACCGGCGGATCACGGTGAACCTGCTGCCGGCCGCCCTGCCCAAGCACGGGAGCGCCTTTGATCTTGCGATGGCCGCCGCGATGTTGGTCAGCGCGGGTGAACTGCCGCCGGCGGCGCTCGAAGGCGTGGTGCTGATCGGCGAGCTGGGTCTGGACGGCGCCGTCCGCCCGGTGCGCGGCGTGCTGCCCATGGTGGCCGCGGCGGCCGGCGCGGGGTTGCGCCACGTGATCGTGCCGCTGGCCAACGCGCGCGAGGCCACCGTCGTGCCCGGCGTGACGGTCGAGGCCGTCGACAGCCTGCGCCGGCTCGTCGACTTCGTCCGCGACGGCGTCGCGCTGCTCGAGCCGCCGCCGGCCGACCAGGCGCCGCCACCGCCCGGCCCCGACCTGGCCGACGTGGCCGGACAGGAGATGGGCCGCTACGGCCTCGAGGTCGCCGCGGCCGGCGGGCACCACCTGGCCCTGCTCGGCGCGCCCGGGGCCGGCAAGACGATGCTGGCCGAGCGTCTGCCCACGATCCTGCCCGAGCTCGACGACGCGGCCGCGCTCGAGGTGACGGCCCTGCACTCGATCGCCGGCGTGCTGCCGCCGGACGGCCGGCTGGTGCGCCGGCCACCGTTCCAGGCGCCTCATCACACCTCTTCTTCTGCGGCCCTTGTCGGCGGCGGCAGCGGGCTGGCCCGGCCGGGCGCCCTGTCGCTGGCCCATCGAGGCGTGCTCTTCCTCGACGATGCGAGAGAGCCTTTATAACTCCGAGCAGCTACCCTAGCAGATCCAGAGCCGACGACGGCTCTAAGAGATAGGTGGGTGGCGGTCAGTGGCGCGGGTTCTCGGTGTTCTTCGGCTGTCGCGGGACAAAGATGAGTCGACCTCGATCGTGAGGCAGCGTGAGGCGATCGAGCGATGGACCGAGTACGAGGGTCACACCATCATCGGGTGGGCCGAAGACCTAGACGTCTCTGGTGGCGTGTCCCCGTTCGACCGGCCGAGTCTCGGCCCCTGGCTTACCTCGGCGAAGGCCGGCGAGTACGACGTGATCGCGGCGTGGAAGCTCGACCGGCTGTCCCGCCGGCTCTTCCACACGTTCGACCTGTTGAAGTGGGCCGAGAGTCACAGCAAGTCTGTTGTGCCTGTCGAGGACAAGCAGTTCGACTTGAGTACGCCGATCGGACGGGCCCTCATGGCGATCCTTGCGGCGATCGCAGAGGGCGAACTAGAAGCGATCCAACAGCGGCAGCGAGGCACGTTCGCGAAGTTGATGAAGGTGGGCCGTTGGCGGGGCGGCTTCGTCCCGTACGGCTACGTCTCGGCCAAAGCCGAGAAGGGCGAAGGTTGGCGGTTGGAGATCGACCCTGAAGCGGCCGGCTATGTGAAAGAGATCGTCCGCCGGATCGTCGTCGAGAAGCAGTCCACCAATTCAGTCGTTCGCTGGCTCAATGACTCGAAGGTTCCGACGTCCATCGACATCCAAGCCGTGAGGGCGGGTCGGGAGCCTAGGGGTACGCGCTGGCGACCTGGCAACCTCCTCCGGATGCTCCGGTCTCACACCTTGTTGGGGTACGCCGAGATCACAGAGAAGCGGAAGCTTCCCGACGGCCGCGAAGAGGAAGTGACGCGCCTCGTTCGTGACGATGAGGGGATGCCACTTGAACGGGCGGATGCGCTCCTGACCCGTGGCGAGTGGCAGGAGTTGCAAGACACCTTGGACGCCAACAGCAATAAGAGGGCCGGCAACCGTAGCGGCGGTTCGCCGCTCCTTCGGGTGGCCTACTGCGAGTGCGGCCGACCCCTCTACCGCAACCAGGGTCGAAACCACTTCTACTACCGGTGTTCGTCTCGGTCGGATGGAAGCGTTCCCTGCCCCCGTGGCAACACGAAGTCGATCCGGGCAGACGAGTTGGAGTCTGCCGTCGAGGAATTCTTCCTAGGTTGGGTCGGTGACCTTGAGCTGACTCGTCGGGAGTTCGTCCCTGGCAACAACAACGCCTCCCGGCTTGCCGATATCGAGCGGGCCCTACGTGAACTTCGGGAGGATCGAGCCGCCGGCCTTTACTCCGGTGACCGTGGCTCCGAGGAGTTCCGGCAGATGTACCGCGACCTTGAGGCGAAGCGGGCGAAGCTTGAGGCGGAGCCGTCGAAGCCGGACGAGTGGGTCGAGGTGCCGACGGGTGAGACCTACCGCGACCGGTGGAACAGCCTTGAGACTGCGGCCCAACGGGCGGCCGATCTACGGGCGGCCGGGGTCAAGGTGATTGTGTTCGCGGAGCCTCCGAAGCAACCGAACATCTGGGAAGCCATGGGACGGCCGGCACCTGTCGACCTGGCCGCACCATCCGAGACAGCGAGTCGCATCACTGTTCAGTTGAGCCCCGACATGCAACGGCGGGCCCTCGAACACGCCGCGAAAACGGCGGCCTCACCAACTAACTGACAGCGTGTAAACAGCCCCCGCCGGTAGTTAACCGACGGGGGCTTTCTCTGTGTCCGTCGGGTGCAAAGTGAAGCGGGGTCGATGTGATCGACCTGCGAAGTGACACCCGAGAGCGGACTTACGATCGACCAACCCCAACCTCACGGAGTACCCGTATGCCCTCTGCGACTCTCGCCCTGGCGGCCGACTACCTATCTCCCACCTGCTCTCACGATGCCGAGTTGGAGCCATTCGGCGAAGACGCATGGTGGGTGTGCCCTCTGACCTACGAAGCGTGCGACATGGAAAGGGCCGTAAAAGCCCCTGAGAGGGCCGTAGAGCCCTCAGAATCCAACGTCCCGGTATGGGTATGGCAAAAGGCGATCAGGGAGTCTAGAGGCGTTTCTAAGACGGCTCTAGCGGTGGCCTACGTGATGAGCACTTACGCCACCTCGGAAACCGGGCGGGATATTCGGCCGGCGCAATCGAGGATCGCCGTGGAAGTAGGCATTACGCGGCCGAAGGTGAACCCGTACGTCCGACAGTTGGTCGAGTCGGGTTGGCTCCGCCTAGTCCGCGAGGGCGGTAAGGCTTCCGGCGACGTTAATGAGTACGCCCTGGCGCTGCCTGTTCCCCAACGGGAACAACCCCCTGTTCCTTGGCGGTAACACAACCCTCTCAGATAACCCTCTCAAAGGGTTATCTATAGAAGAACTATCTAGTGTTCCCTCGCGGGAACAGGCCAGGAGCTATAGCCGCCTAGGAGCGGCCTAGCTCCACTCTCAACCTCGACGGACAGAGACGGCTAGTCCGTCGTCTAGGAGCCGCTACCGTCGCGGCTCCCTATAGGTGGTGTTCCCTCTACGCCTCCTACGTCGGCAACCCACGGCCACGGGCGGGATGTGCCGTGGTTATCCACACCCTCGCTAGCCACCCCTCAGAGGTGGCAGCATCGAACGTATGAACGAACCGGTGTTCGGTGAGGTGTTACGCCGCCTGGTCAACGGCGAGCGGGTAGAGGGCTGGTCCTTCGAGGTGGTGAAGCCCGCTTGGACGGACCCATGGGGCTACCAAGTAGGCCTTCTGGCGACGGACCCGGGTGGCCGGCGCAAGGTGTACCGGCTGACGTTGGAAGACCCCGGCGACGACCAGGGGCGCAAGACGTCATGGTCGGACCCCGTAGGCGAGGAGGGGTAGGCCCCCTCAAAACTTTTGGGCCAATCCCTAGGGGACCCTCCGCCTACGCCCCGTGTGAGCCAGCGGGGTGCAGCCCAGGTTGGTGTGGTCGGAAAAGTAACCAAAACGTAACCGTTTTTCTGGTTGAGGAAGTGCCGTTTAAAACCGGATGGAATATGTGAAGGGCCAAAATGTCGCTCGTAACCGTGACCGAAACGTGACCCGATTTCCGGGTGAGGTTTCCGCGTTGCGGCTCGGATAGTAAGTATGGGGAGCACTTCCGCCCCCGTGACAACTGAAAAGCCCGAGGAGGGCACCTTGAATCGCGAGTGTTGGATCTGCGGCCTCCCCGTCGTCCGCGACGGATCGACCGGTCGAATCCCTCGCTATTGTTCCGACGCTTGCCGGAAGACGGCTAGAGCGGCCCGGTACGCCGCGAACAGCAAACCACACCTCGACCGCCAGGCCGCCATTCAGCGAGCCATGTTTCGTCGAGACGTTCTCAACGAGGCCGCTTGAACGGCTCACCATGACTTCCCGTCATTGGCGACGGGAGGACCCCGCTCATGCGGGGTCTAGTGATCGAAGGTTTCTAATGTTCAACATCAAAAAGAGGGACGGGACTAGGCCGTGATGGTTTGGGTCCGGACCTGAATTGACGTTGAACAGGTTGCCGTCATCACGCCACGGCTTGACGCGACATTGTCGCGGTCGGGCCGCACTCGTCTATACGAGTGATCTTGATGAAATGCAGGTTCCGGGTTCCTGTTTGCGGAAATACCCGAACACATCGCTCCCGAGTGTGCCTAAACGAATCGCGGGAAGAGCCACAAGCGTACGGCTGCCTTAATCCACTGGCACCCCAGCGCGTAGAAAGACCGTCAGTCCCACGGTCGGCACAACGGGGCCATAGCTTGCCACTCACGCACTCGGCTTGTGGGAGCCGTAGCGAGAGCAGGAACCGTGTTGTCCCGAGCGGTTGGCAAAATCGGGACTCTTTCAACCCGATCAGCACCACTGAAGGAAACGCCCTTGAAGATCGAGCGCAGGACGCTTCGGTCCGAGGTCGAGCACCGTTCCGCCGGTTCCGGCCGGCGGCTGATCATCGGTTACGCCTATAAGTTCCGAAGCCTGTCGCAAGACTTGGGCGGCTTCCGGGAGCAGATCATTGAGGGCAGTAGCCGGCAGTCGATCGCTAAAGACGACGTGCGCGCCCTTTTCAACCATGACCCGAATTTCGTTCTCGGCCGCAATCGTGCCGGAACGCTTCGCATGGCCGAAGATTCGACCGGTCTGCATTACGAGGTCGACGCCGACGAGCGTATTAGCTATGTGCGTGACCTCCTGCTATCGCTTGAGCGGGGCGATATCAGCCAAAGCTCTTTCGGCTTCCGCGTGAAGCTTGACGGCCAAGAATGGTCAGTTTCAGACGACGGCTCGACACCGCTTCGCAGCATCACTCAAATGACTCTTGTTGACGTAAGTGTTGTGACTTACCCCGCTTACCTGAATTCGGAGTCAGCCGCCGCATAAGACGGCTGCTAGGCCGCCGCTTAGCGGCTCCCGCTCTAACTTCAAAACAACTGAATATCCCTTAGGGCCTCACCAATTGGTGAGGCCTTTTTTATTGCCCTCCCTCGATGTGAGGCAGAGCGAACATGCCCTCGCACGGCCACCCGCGCGGCCGAGGGTCACCCCTCGATTGGAAACCCTTTGAGTAAGACCAACACTGACGCCCTGGCCGAGAAGACGGCCAAGCTGGCGGAAAACCTCTTGACGCTCTCCGACAACGGCGAACTCCCTACCGAGGTTCGTAACCAGGCGCTTGACAGCCTCTCCCCTGACGTTGAGCAGGCGGCGGCGGAGAAGCGGAACCAGGCCGAGACTGACCGGCGGAACCGTGAGGCGGCTCTGATGACGGTTGGTGCCGCTTTCCGTGGCGGCAACCAGCCTGACAAGGCCGAATGGCGGGGTCTCATCCCCGATAACGACGAGTGGCGCGCCCTGGTCAATGAGGGCACCCCTTCGGCCGGCGGCTACTCGGTTCCGGCCGGCGTCTCTAACAAGTGGATCGACAAGCTCCGCACTCAGAGCGTCTTTATGGCCGCTCCTGGTCTCAACGTCGTTCCGTTCTCGAACGCGAAGTTCACCATCCCTCAGCTGGCTACCTCGTCGGACCCTGCCTACACGGCTGAGGGTGCGCAGATCGCGGAAGGGACTCTGACCTTCGCGGGTCCGACTCTCGACCCGATCAAGTTCGCTTCGCTTTTCACGGCTAGCTCCGAGGTTATCGAGGACAGCGCCGTCGATGTTCCGAACCTCGTCAGCTCGACGATGCTGCGCGACCTCACCAACAAGGTCGATCGGAGCCTGTTCGCTGGCACCGGTACCAACGACCTTGCGGGCCTTTCCCTGGCCGCTAACTCGACGGCGATGAGCCTTGCGGCCGGCGTCACCGCTGTCCGCTGGGACGATGTGATCGATGCGTACGTCTCGATCCTTACGCAGGGCGGCATGCCCACCGTAATCTGGGCTCACCCGCTCCAATGGGCAGCCCTGGTTAAGGCTCGTGAGAACGGCGCTAGCGGTGGTGCTTACCTCGCTGGTACGCCGTCGGGCGACCCGATCCGTTCGGCAATGGGCCTCCCGATTCTCCCGTCGGCTAATGTCCCCGTCCGGACTGTGTTCGTCGCGGATGGGACCAGGCTGTATGTCGGTATCCGTCGCGACTTTGCTCTGAGCAAGTCGGTCGATTACAAGTTTGACTCGGACGTGACGTCGTGGCGGCTCACTCACCGAATCGCTGGCGTGAAAGCGGCAGAGGCCACTAGCTGCGTCAAGATTGTTGCCGCCGCTTCCTAATGACTAACCGCTAGATGGTTGGCTAGCGGTTTAGAGGGATTGAGACCCCGGGTGCAGCCTTCCGCACTTTGGGGTTTCTCCTTCTCTTTTGTTTTCCGTGGCCCTTTCTCCCAATGAGGGGCCGCGGGTTTATCGGTGCCTTGTCAGGGCGTGCCGGTCTGGTTGGTGTGGTTGCGGGTGAGGGTTGCCCGGGGTTTCGGCCCCGGGCTTCCTTTCTTTTTGCTTCTCACATCCTATTTTCTTATGACAGCTTGGAGAGACTTCGTATGACTTCGCCTCGACCTGCGATCGATCGCATCAATGAGCGCATCGTGAAGCTGCCCGCACTCGACGGCGGCTGTCACCTCTATTGGGGGTCGACCACAAATGGATACGGGCAGATTCGGGAGCATGGGCGTACCCGCTACGTCCATCGGATCGCAGCACGCGAAGCCGGTATGGATATCGAGGGTAAGACGATTGACCATCTTTGCAGGCGGCGGAACTGCGTCAACGTTGCCCACCTTCAAGTGGTGAGCAGGGAAGAGAACACCCGACGAGAGAAAGACGAGACTTGGCGGAAGTTCGCCCTCTTCTTGCTCGACCAGGCGAAGAGGGAGGGTGCCGCGTGAGCATCTTTCAGAACTACCTCGCCCGGACGATGGAAGCGTCCCGGAAGATCCAAGAGGCGGCTACGGCCGGCACCCACGACGAGCCTCGAACACCCGCCGAGATCGAGCGCGCCTACGAGGATTCTTTCAGTGGTCGGTGTTCTTGTTGTCGACGGGAAGCTTCACAGTGTCCCGTATCTGTCGCCGCGAAGGCGGACCTCTACCTCTCGCGTACACGGCGGTACTTGTGAGCGAATTTGACAGGCTCGCCCTGGCGGCCACGAAGGCTTACCGGGCAGGGGCAGAGATTCCGCCCAACTTGCTACGACGGCTCGAAGAGTTCGGCTACGCCGTCGACACTTGCGATGGATGCGGACTCGGTTTCTACCGGTTCGCCTTCGTCACTTTCGACCGGGGAGTTTTCTGCTCGGCTAAGTGTGAGTTCGCCAGTGGCGACTAGGAAGTACTCACCCGTCGCTGCCGATGTCGCGGCGAACCGTTAATTCGAGCGCGGTCAGTTTGGCTTTAAGGTCCTCTTGGCGTCCTCCAAAGTTCAGCACCGCTTCCTTCACGTCGGTGACGCGCGGAGGGTTTAGGAGCCCCTTCGGCGGTGCGTACAGTTCGCTAACCTCTTTCCAGAAGGTCTCGGCTGCCTGAAGGACGGCAGGCGATCCAATTATGCGAGCCTGCGTTAGGATGTCGGCGAATTCGATTGCCTTCGGACCAATGGACTGCGCTATTTTCTTATTTACGTCGCCAATCGTTGGAGGGTGCGATTGAAACATTTCTAGCCAGCACCCGACCACCTGCCGCCTGACTGCTAAACCCGCTGCCAGGAGACTTGAATACAGCGCAAGGCGATCTTGATGCAGTCTTGCGGCGTCCTCCCTATGCCATTGCTCTTGTCGCTCCTGCCGCTCCCGCTCCCATCGCTTCTCTTCACGCTCCGCCTCACGGTCCCAGCGCTCTTGATCTCGGTCCCGTTCGAGTTGCCACTTCTCCCGCTCCCGCCGGCTAGTGAGCCACTGCGTGATCAAGACACCGAGCAGGGTGCCGACGATGCCAACGACGGCGATCAAGGTTGCGTTCGTGCCCGAGGAGGCCGACTCCGTGGCCGGCGTCAACGAAGGGGACGGGGTGGGGACGAGTAGCAGCATGCGAACAGAGTGACTTACAGGGGCGACTCGCCGAAGGCAGCGACGCAGCTACATCTAGCGATCTTGTGCAAAACTCTTCTTACCTGTCGCCAGCCTATCTGGCGAGCATGCAGGACCTTGGCCGCCCGGCCAAGGTTTGGAGGGCATGTATAGGTGTTCGGGGCGCAGTCGGCCTGTTCGCCACTGACTGCGTTACTAGGGGGAAAGCGCTACAGGCGCGCGTTGCCTGCTAGGGATGGAGATCGCCTATGTTGATCGAGTCAATGCCAGAACGATTCGCGAAGGGGCTGGCTTCGACGTGAAGCCCGGCCGCTAGCGTCGTCAGAACGTGCGAGAGCCCGAAACGTGGATTTGGGCTCTCCTCGCGATCATCGCTCTACTCGTCGGCCTGGCTTGGATACTCAAGGCGAACACCAGTAACCGACCGGTAGATTTCATGATCAGCGTGATTGCCGATCTGACCACGTACTTCAAGCTGGAAGTAACCGTCAAGTACCGGGTCCCTCACACTGATGAGCAGGAACAACCGCTCACCATCGAGGGGCAAGCAACGCCATCACCTTTGGATTCGCCCGACGGCGAGTCAGCCGAACTGATCTCGGCGGAAGGTGGTGATGATCCCTAGCGATATTGGGGGCGGCACGGGGGTGCCGCCCTCCGTCGTCTAGTACTGCTCTCCGCTGTCGCCCTGGCCTTCGCTGTCGGGCTTCTCGTCGTCCTCGTCGAACGGCGGCTCCCAAGCGTTGAGGATGGCCGGCGGCGCATCGTCGGACCAGAGGAACTTGTCACTCATTGGCTTTGACCCCGGCTCGGGCCGCGCGTTCTCGGCCTCTTCGATCCACTCATCCCACAGGTCATCACCTTCGCGAACTTCGATCCGTGCGTGACCGATCGCCCCTGACTCCTCGTCGATCGCGACCGCCGGAATCAAGAGCGTGTCGTGGTCGATCCATTCAGCCCGACCCATGCCTAACCCATCCCTCTCGCTCATGCTGCCGCCATCACGGTTCGCAACCGACGGACCGAGATTCCAAGTCGGTCGGCCATCTGCTCCCTCGTGAGGGCCGGTTCTTTCGCTTGCATCACGGCGACGAGACGTCGAGTCTCGGCCGCCGGCCGCCTCCTGACGGTAGGCCGGACAGGTTCGACCGGCTTCGGTTCCTCGGGTTGATCTTCGCTGGCTATCGGGGTCGGTTGTTCCGCCGGAACGTCCCCGAGAGGCTTCCCCGATCGGGTCAGAACCTCGATCGCGATCAGGAGCGCAACGGCAGGGATGGCCGCGACGACGCGGGCCCCGGTCGAGGGGTCGGCACTTGCGATGTTCGCTCCGAGGCTCGCCAGAATGCCGAACGCGAAGGCCAGACGGACGGACCAGTGAATCGAGCGGCTGTTCCGCTTCGCCTCAATCGTGGCCGTCGTTGCCACGATCAGCAGACCGTCGATCGCGAACGGCAGAGAGTAGGCAACGGCAGGGTGTTCCCCGTACTTCACGGCAACGTCTGCGATGTGCCGGAACGAGGATGCCCCGGCTACGAGGGCGACGACGGCGGCCGAACCTCGGGCCGCGACCCGAACCCAATCGACTCGCTTCACGCGACACCGCCGAGGGCTTCGCTACGGCAGGGGGCGCAGTTGTGGGCTAGCTGTCCGACGTGCCGCGAACACCTCTGAGAGCCCTTCTCTGGCGGCAACGCCGCTCCCCGCTTCTCCGGGTAGGGGTAGCCGCTCTTCGGTGCTCCTGTTGTCTTTGCTTTGGTCCCGGAGGGAAGGAAGCGTCGCCAACCCTTCACATCTTCAGAACCCTTCACCACTTCGGGTGACACCTTGGCTGTCGTAACAGCGGCCCCGTTTGTCGTAGCCGGAATCTCGGGTGACGTAGTGGCCGGCGGGGCTGACGTAAGAACCCGGTAGACGTTCGAGGCGATTCCAGCGACCCGGCGGACGGCCAGGCGGCCGATTTCGAGGAGGCGGCTTACGGCCCGCTGAACGGTCCGGAGGGAGCATCCGACGGTGTCAGCGATCTTCTGAGCCGACGGCCAGGCGTCGCCCTCACTGTTGGAGTGCGAGGCGATAACGATCAGGACGAGCCGTTCGTTCGCCGAGAGGTCTTGCGTGTCGCGGACCAGTTCGCGGATGGCGGCTAGCGGGTGGGTCGGTGTTGAGCCGGTAGGCTGCGTCATGGCGGGGCCTCTGTTCCCGTCGGACCCCGGCGGCGCTGCAACGCTTAGCCGGGGTCAATCTGTCTGACCGGAGTAAAATTCGCTCTCTGGACGAGGCGGCCGAGATCCCGTCGGCCACGCTGCAGGCGCTGCGGCAACCGCTCGAGACGGGCCGGGTGGTGATCGCCCGCAGCCGCGGCACCACCGAGTTCCCGGCTCAGGTGCAACTCGTGCTGGCCGCCAACCCCTGCCCCTGCGCCAGCCCGGCCGGTGACCAGCACTGCACATGCGCGCCGGCCGTGCGGCGGCGCTATCAGGCGAAGTTGTCCGGCCCGCTGCTCGACCGCATCGACATCCGGCTCGCCCTGGCCCCGCTGAGCGCGGCCCAGCTGACCACGTCCACCGAGCCGGCCACCTCGTCGGCCCAGATCGCCGCCCGGGTGGCCCAGGCCCGGGCGGCCGCGGCCCGGCGCTGGTCGGCGGACGGGTGGCGGCTCAACGCCGAGGTGCCCGGGCCGGTTCTGCGCCGGGCCCCGTGGCGGCTGCCGCCCGGCGACACCGCCGACCTGCGCGAATCGCTCGACAAAGGACTGCTGTCGGCCCGCGGCTTCGACAGAGTGCTGCGTCTGGCCTGGACGATTTCTGACCTCGACGGTCGCGACCGGCCGGGCCGGGCCGAGGTCAGTGAGGCCATCCAGCTGCGAATGGGAGAAAGCCATGCCCGCTGACGACGAGGACCGCGCGGCCCGGGTGGCGCTCACCTGGCTGGCCGAGCCGGGCAACCGGGCGGTGTGGGCGCTCGTGCAGGAAGGCGGCGCCGTGGCGGCGCTGCAGCGGCTGCTGAACGGTGACGTCGAGGACCGCTCGTTGCGGGCGGCCGCGCTGGCCAAGGCGGCCAACCTGGACCCGAGGCGGCTGGCCGACCTGACCATGCGCCGGGCCGAACGCCTGGGCGCGCGGATCGTCGTGCCGTCCGACGACGAGTGGCCGCAGCGGGTCGACGCGCTGGCCACTCTGACGCTCGACGACGCGCGGACCCGCGTCAACGCCGACGTGCGGCCGCCGCTGTGCTTCTGGGTGCGCGGGTCGTGGCCGCTGGGCGAGGCGCTGGCCCGCTCGGTCGGGGTGGTGGGGGCGCGGGCGGCGTCCAGCTACGGCATCCACGTGACGACAGAAATCTCTTACGGGCTGGCCTCGCACGACTGGACGGTGGTCTCGGGCGGCGCGTTCGGCATCGACGCGGCGGCTCACCGGGCGGCGTCCGCGGCCGGCGGGCGGACAGTGGCCGTGCTGGCCTGCGGGGTCGACCGGCCCTATCCGGTGGGCAACACGGCGATGTTCGAGCAGATCGCCGAGTCGGGGCTGCTGGTCAGCGAATGGCCGCCGGGGACGGCCCCGCTGCGGCACCGTTTCCTTATCCGTAACCGCGTGATCGCGGCCGCGACGGCGGGAACCGTTCTGGTCGAGGCGGCGGCGCGCAGCGGGGCGATCCAGACGATGGGCCGGGTGCTGGCGCTGGGCCGGCCCGCGATGGTGGTGCCCGGGCCGGTCACCTCGGCCATGTCGGTCGGGTGCCATGCGTTGCTGCGCGAAAGGCCCGACGCGACGCTGGTGACCGAGGTGTCCCACGTCCTCGAAGCGGTCGGGCGCATCGGCGAGTACCAGAGCGACCCGGCCCGCGGACCCGAACACCGGCGCGACGGGCTCGACGAGGAATCGGCACTGGTGCTCGAGGCGGTGCCGCCGCGCGGAACGGCCACCCCGGAAGAACTGGCGGTCAAGGCCGGGCTGGCGCTGCGAACCGTGCTGCGGCGGCTGTCCTTGTTGGAGCTGAGCGGGCTGGTCGAGCGCCGCGAGGCCGGAGTGGCGCTCGGCCCGAAGGCCCGGTGAGGCGTTCATGGGCAGCACAAAGGCGGGCGCCTCGCGGTCGCCCGTGTGGCCGGGCGCTCGCGCGCGCCCGGCGGGGATCAGTCCTCGGAGTCGTCGAGGTCTCGGCGGTGGACCTTCATCCACGCCTCGACGTCGTCGGTCGCCCAGACCTTGCCTTGCGCGAGGTCCGCCACCGGCTTGGGGAAGTCAGCGCGGCTGGTGATCTGGTACGCACGCTGCCGGCTCACCCCACCCAGACGGATGCGGATCTCGTGCGCCCCCATGAGCCGGATCGGTTTCGCTGCCACATGATCGACCGTAGGCGCGAGACTATTAGTCAATCATCAAGTTGATAGGAGACAGCTAGTCGTATGTCATCTACACTATCCTCATGACTAGGCGTCGCCAGACTACCCCGCCCGTCCCCGTCGCACCGACTCATCGACGGGCGTGGCGGTCACTCTGGCGCCGCTGCCGGTGCGGACTTCCCGCCCCCTGCGTCGACGCCCTCGTCCCGGCCCCGCCGCTCCCCTTTCCTCCTCGGGGTGCCGCGTGCCGCGCAGACCTTTCCCCGCCCTCACAAGCCCCCGCCGACGAAAGGAGGTACAGACAGGACGAACCCCCCATGAGACCGGGCAGAACAGGGAGCGATCCCACCTTCCTGTCACGCTGTCTGCCCGGCGGTTCCCACTCTCCGACGCGGAGACCCCAGAGGCCGCCGGGCAGCAGTTCCCGCCCTTTCGCTGACCACGGTGAGGACCCGGTCTCTGCCGGACCGGGTCCTCGCAGGCCGGCCCACAACAGCGCCGACGGGGGCGGCCGCCGATCAACCTGGGACGGCGGCCGCGGGCACACTCTCCTGACGCTCCCCGACCACGACGACATCTCTGTGCGGGCGGGCCCCTCACCCTGAATCCCGCCTCTTCGCGAGCAGCCCCGATCGCGAGCCGGCACCATCGCGCCAGCACCATCGCGAGCAGGCATCGTCGCGAGCAGGCATCGTCGCGAGCAGGCATCGTCGCGAGCAGGC
>NZ_JAPNTZ010000025.1 GCF_026626335.1 Paractinoplanes pyxinae
CACGGCCACCACGGCCACCACGGCCACCACGGCCACCACGGCCACCACGGCCACCACGGCCACGACGAAGTATTGAGACACCATGGCGAGGCGTGCTTGAGCGACGCGCGGAATCCGGTTTTCCGCTCCACCTCCGGGAGGCACCGCCAGAACTGAACGAGATGGCGCACCGGCGAATGGCGCCACTCCGCGCCGACGCTGACCGCGGCGATCGTGCCGCCGGCGTGCTGCTGCGTCACTGCTCGAAAGGCCGACCCGCACCTGAGGCGTGCCCGCCTGCCGAACCACCCGACGCGTCGGCGCCGGTGCGCTTCGGCCGTTCTGACTGGCACGGGCTGTCGGGCCCGCGCCTTGACCACCCCGGGGGTGGGCCGGGGTGGTCGCGGGGCGCTGGGGGTCAGGCGGCTGTTGTGCTCCACATGGCGGTGAAGGCGGCGGCCTCGCCGGAGAGCCAGGTTTCGATGTCGGCGGGCTTGGCTGCGGGGTCGAGGCGGTGGACCTCGCCGCGGCGGAGGTCGACCAGGACGGGGTCGGCGTTGGGGAGGATCTGGTCCATGTGGCGGGCCATCAGGTGCAGCATCGCGGTGATGGCCTCGCGGGTGGGTGGGGCCTCGTCGAAGTGCAGGCGGACGGCCTCGCGGCGGCCGTCCTCGTACTTCAGGCCGAAGTGGGGGTTGACCTTGACGACCAGCGGGCCGACCGAGGCCAGCGCGTCGCGGGTTTGGGCCAGGCCGACCTGCTCGGGGTCGCCTAGGGAGGCCAAGTAGGTCTTGGCGCCGGGGGTGACCGAGTCGTACAGCGGCTTCCACCGCTCTTTCACCAGCTCGACCACGCCGGACAGGTAGCTGCCGCCGGTGCGGAAGGCGATGTCGGCCTTGAGCGCCTTGACGAGCTGGCCGTGCGGATTGAAGCCGGACCGCCGCTCGCGCGCCTTGCGCAGACCGCCGACGAACGTGGCCTTGGCCGGGCCGGTGCGGGTGACGTAACGGGTGAAGCCGAGCATGGTCGCGTAGGGCGGGATGACGGGCACGGGGTTGGTCGAGGGGACAGTCCGAACGGGCGCGGTCACGTCGATCTCCTAACTGGCCCAAACCTGACATTCGGCGTTCGAGACACGCCGAAGATCAGCAGCTCACAGGCCCTTTTCGTACATACATTCTAATCGACGGGTACGACATTCCCAAGCCGCCGGAGGTTCGCAGGCGCTCACTTGAACGGGACGCGAGATCGACCTCCCGTACGGCACAATTCACGCCCATGACGACAGAGGTGGCCCACGCCGTGGCCCGGTACGCGGAGCGGTTCCACGCGGCGGCCGGCGACCGGCACACGGTGGCCTCGCCCCTAGGAGCGTGGCTGCTTCTGGCCCTGTGCGGGTCGGCCGTCAAGGATGCGGCCGACGGCGGCAGGACGAACAAGAGCGCGGCGGGTGAGGAGCTGGCGGCGGTACTCGGCATGGAACTGGCGGAGGCTGCCGCGGCGGCCAAGGCGCTGCTGCAAGATCCGCATCCGTTGGTTCCGGGGGCGGCCGCGGTCTGGCACCAGCCCGGCCGGGCCACGGACGCGCTGCTGGAATGGGGCGCCACCCTGCCGGCCACGACGGCCACCGGGCCGCTGCCGGCTCCGGCCGAGCTGAACGAGTGGGCCCGCGTCAACACCCTGGATCTGATCGACAAGTTTCTGGTGCCGGCCTCGCCCGGAACGTTGCTGGTGATGGCCAGTGCGCTGGCCACCCGCATCTCCTGGGCGATTCCGTTCGGGGTCGCCCCGGCCCGCGCCCTGGGGAGGGCGAGCGAGTGGGCGGGCCGGCTGACCCGGGTTCTGCGCAGCCCGGACGAGGGGCACAAGTCCTTCATCGCCTCGACAGATCGGGCCGGCGACGTCGTCGTGCACATCACGGACGCGGAGGCCGGTGGCTCCCGGAAGCCGGGGCTGTTCGTGGTTTCGGTGGCCGCCGTCCCCGATGTCGCGCCGGCCGACGTGCTTGCCGTCGCGCACGACATCGCTCTCTCGCGGGGCGACAGCCGGCGGTCGCTGTTCGATCTTCCGCTGGGTGAGAGCGCACTGTGGACCATCACCGAGGAGCCTGTCCTCACCCGCGCCTCGGACGGCCGCGAGGAGCGCTACCGCGCGGTGCTGCCGTGCTGGTCGGCCAACGACGAGCATGACTTGAGCAGCGCAGGGCTCGGCTTTCCGGCCGCCACCCGTGTGCTGGCGCCGCTGCTGGGCGCGACCGGTCCGGACTTCAAAGCGAAGCAGTCGACGATGGCGAAGTATGGCCGGTACGGCTTCGAGGCGGCCGCGCTCACCGGGTTCTCCGTCATGGAAAGCGTCCCGGAGGAGGGTGTGGCACGGACCGCGGAATTGAGGTTCGGGCATCCGTACGCCGTGGTCGCCGTCGCCACCGACTATCGCTCCTCCGATTCAACGGGCCCGTGGCACGGCCTGCCCGTGTTCTCGGCCTGGGTGTGCGAGCCGGAGGACGTACCGGAAAGCGAAGCCGCGTGATCGCCGACATCGTGGCCGCCGTCAACGCCAGTGAGCCGGTCGCCGGCATCCGCATCGTGGGGATCGACGGGCCCAGCGGCTCCGGCAAGAGCCACCTGGCGAAAGAGCTGGCCGGCGCCCTGCACGCGCCGATCATCGAGATCGACGACTTCGTCTCGTGGAACAACTTCGCCGGGTGGTGGCCGCGCTTCGACGAGCAGGTGCTCACGCCGCTGCTGCGCGGTGACGACGCCGTCTACCAGGCCCGGGACTGGACGGACTGGCACGGCGACTCGCTCGGCGGGTGGAAGACGCAGCCGTGGGCGCCCACCGTGATCTTCGAGGGCGTCACCTGCACCCGGCGCGAAACGGTGGGTCGTATCGCGTACGCGATCTGGGTCGAAGCGCCCGCGCCGCTGCGCCTGGCTCGTGGCCTGCGCCGCGACAACAGCTTCGACGACAAGGAACAGCTCTGGCGCCGGTGGATGATCGAGGAGGACGAGTTCTTCGTCGCCGACGGCACTCGCGAGCGGGCCGACCTCATCATCGACACGACCAGCCACGCATGACGGGCCATCCCTGGCTGGCCGAGCCCATGCCGGCCGGGCGGCTGCCGCGGGAAAGGCTCGAGGAGCGCATCCTCAACCTGCTCGCGTCGCAGAACATGTGCGTGCTGGCCACCACGGGCGACGACGGTCCGCTGGCCACTCCGGTGCGCTACTACTCGCTGGGCTTCGCGGTCATGTTCACCGCGTCGCCGAAGTCGCCCAAGATGCGCAACATCGCCGCCGACCCGCGCGTCTCGGTGGGGATCTTCGCGCCCCTGACCGGCCTGGCCAGCAGCCGCGGTGCGCAACTCTTCGGCCGGGCGCGAGTGCTGGCGGCCGATGACGCCGACCGGGCGCGTTACTGGGCGGCCTTCCGGTGGGAGAACGAGCACGCCGAGCAGGGCCGTTCCGTCGCCGAGCCACCCCGCGACACGCTGATCGTGATCGAGCCCGACCGCATCGTCTACACCGAACACTGGCTGCGCCGCGAGGGTTTCGCGGCCCGCCAGTTCTGGAGGCGTCCGCCGCATGACTGAAAGGCAAGACCCGATCCACATTTCCCCGTACGACGTGAGCTGGCCGGAGGCTTTCGAGGAGCAGCGTGTACGGATCGAACCCGCCCTGCTGCCGTGGCTGACCGGCCCGGTCGAGCACATCGGCAGCACGGCCGTGCCCGGGCTGGCCGCCAAGCCCATCATCGACATGCTGGCCCGTATCGACTCCTACGACGCGGCCGGCATCGAGCAGACGATGGTCGCGCTCGGCTGGGTGCACGCCCCCGAGCCGGGCGACGCCGAAGCTCGCAAGTGGTCGTTCTGCTACCCCGATGCGGCCTGGCGCACCCACCACCTGCACATCTTCGAGAACGCGTCGGACCGCTGGCCTCGCCTCTTGGCTTTCCGAGACCATTTGCGTACGCATCCCGCCGACGCAGCCGAATACGCGGAGCTCAAGCGTTCACTGGCCGCCGCCGACGCCCACGACCGCCCCCGCTACCGCTCCGGCAAGGCCCCGTTCATCGAGCGCCTGTCGTGACCGCCCGGCCGCCCGGCGGAGTGGTCACACAGCCGACCCGCGGAACGATCACCTGGACGCCCGACTGCATGATCACGTGGCGACCCGGTGCGATGAAGCGCTGCTCATGACCATCCGCCCGCGCCGGGACGCCGACCTGGATCGGTGTGTCGATGCGCTGCGCCTGGTCCACGAGGCCGACGCGTATCCCTTGAACTGGCCCGACAACCCGCGCGCCTGGCTGACCCCGGCCGACGCGGCTTGGGTTGCCGAGGCGGAGGACGGCACAATCGTCGGCCACGTCGCCGTGCGGGAGAACGAACTCTGCCGCCTGTTCGTCATCCCTGCCGCCCGCCGCGGCACGCAGGCCCGGGCGGCGGAGAGCCAGCCCGGCGGCGGCGTCGGGCGGGCGCTGGTCGAGGAGGTCAAGGCGTGGGCGGCCGCGCGGGGCCGCCGCCTCACGTTAAACGTTGTTGACGAGCAACGGTCGGCCGCGGTCGCCTTCTACGAGTCCACCGGCTGGCGGTTCACGCATTTCTCGGACGCGGACTGGACCGGCCCGGACGGGCGGCCCGTGCGCCTGCGCCACTACGTGACCGGCCCGGATGCGTGAGCCGGTGCGGCCTCGGCGCTACGACGCCGGCTGATCCTCCTTGTCGGTGGCCACGGCCCGCAGACGTACGCGGGTGATGGCGCGACCGGTCACCTCGGCCACCTCGGCCGAGTGGCCGTCGATCGTCACGACCTCGCCCGGCGCGGTCGGGATGTGCCCCAGCCGGGCCAGCACCAGGCCGGCCACCGTCGTGTAGTCGCCGTCGATCAGGTTGGTCGCGTCGACGCCGATGTCGGGCAGGTCGTGCACCGGGAACGTGCCGGGCAGCAGCATCGCCCCGTCCGGCTCGCGCACCACCGACTGCACGTCCCGGTCGGTCTCGTCGTAGATCTCGCCCACGACCTCCTCGACCAGGTCCTCCATGGTGACGATGCCGTCGATGGCGCCGCGCTCGTCGACCACCAGCGCGAGCTGCTGCCGGGTCACGCGCAGCTGGCGCATCGCGTCGGAGACCTTGAGCGAGTCGGGCAGGAACGTCGGGGTGAACATGTGGTCGCCGACCGTGCCGTCCGCGCCGATCAGGTCGCGCAGGTGGACCACGCCGAGCACGTCGTCGAGCCCCATCGGCCCGGTGACCGGCGCCCGCGAGTGCCCGCCGGCGACCAGCTTGCTCAGGGCCTCGGCCGAGGGAAGGCCGGCGGTCACGGTCACGACGTCCCGGCGCGGCACGAGGATCTCGCGCAGCACGCGGTCGGCGATCTCGAAGGCGCCGCTGATGATGGTGCGCTGCTCGTCGGTGAACTCTTGCTGCTGGGTGACCAGATCGCGGATCTCCTCGGTCGACACTTCCTCGCGCGCCGCATTCGGGTCGCCACCGGTCAGCCGTACGACCAAATCGGTTGACTTGCCGAGAAGCCAGATCACCGGGCGGGACAGCGACGAGAGCAGGTCGAGCGGCCGGGCCACCATGAGGGCCCAGCTCTCGGCGCGCTGCATGGCGATCCGCTTGGGCGCCAGCTCGCCGATGACCAGCGTGAAGAACGTCAGCACGATGGTGACCAGCACGATCGAGACGGGTTCGGCCGCGCCGCCCAGGAACTCGAGCGGCCCGGTCAACGGACGGGCCAGCGAGACGGCGGCCGACGCCGAGGCCAGGAAGCCGGCCAGCGTGATGCCGATCTGGATGGTGGCCAGGAACCGGTTGGGGTCGCGGGCCAGCCGGGCGAGTGTGGCGCCGGCCTTCGAGCGGCGCTCCAGGCGCTGGAGTTGACTGTCGCGCAGCGAGATCAGCGCCATCTCACTGCCGGAGAACGCGGCATTCAGCAGGACCAGAACGACAACCAGAACAACCTGCCACCCATAGCCGCCCAAGGCGGATCCACTCCCTTCAAGATCGGAATCCACGACGGTACGGGGGCAAGCTGAAAGCCGTTCTCAGGAAGGACGAACCGGGCGATCGCGTGATTTCCTGCCTCGGCACGATCGCGGGCGTGGCGGGAGCCCGGGCGGCCGGCATTCCCGGGTTGCTCGTCGACCCGGCAGCGGCGCCGGCTCCTCCCTGAAGAATGCGGTCGAAACCATCGTGCGGTTCGGGGCGGGAGGTGGGTCGGTGGACGTCGGGTGGGTCGAGTGGTGGCGGGACGAGCTGCGGGTGGAGGTGCGGCGGCTGGTGGAGGGCTTCGAGGCGCGGGTCGGCTTTCCGCCGGGTGAGCATCGGGTGGGTGGGCCGGCTTCCGCGGCCGAGCTGGCCGGATTGCGTCAGCTGCACGGTGACGCTCTGCCTGCTGACCTGCTGCTGTTCTACGGTGTCGTGGCCGAGGTGGACCTGCCGGATGTCGACGCCGGGTATTGGATTCACCGGCCGGCGCCGGCGGGCGAGGACCCGGGACATCCGCGGCGGTTGAGTGACGGGCGGCGGATCGTGGTGTTCGGCAGCGACGGTGGCGGGGCGCTGTTCGCCCTGCCGGCGGGGTCGGGCGGGCCTGTCCTCCGGCTGTCGGGAGGGGCCGTGGTCGGCGACGTCTACGACGCGGACGGGGCCACAGCGGTGGCCGGTGACCTGGCGGTGTTTCTGAGCTTCCTGCGCCGGGAGACAGCGGCGTGACAACAAAGGCCCGGCCTTTGTTGTCACGCCGTGCTGGGTCAGCGGGGGTGGACGACGCCGGCGGCGCCGGAGCCGCGGCGGGCCGGTTCGGCCGAGGCGATGAAGCCGCCGTTGCGGGTGAACTCGATCGCGGTGGCCGCGCCCAGTTCGGGCACGTCGGGCCCGAAGGTGTGACCCCGGGCGATCAGGGCCGGGCCGTACGTCGTACGGAATGCGGGTTCGGCCTGAATGCCCGCGGTGTTGCGCTGCGACGCCCTCGGTGCGGCCATCGCCTCGGGCAGCGACTGGCCCAGGACCACGCGGTTCAGCAGGATCTGCAGCACCGTGGTGATGATCGTGGCGCCGCCGGGCGAGCCGAGCGCGAGGAACGGCTGGCCGTCCTTGAGCACGATCGTGGGCGACATCGAGCTGCGCGGCCGCTTGCCGGGGCCGGGCAGGTTGGGGTCGGCCGCGGGGGCCTGCGTGTTGGTGAAGTTGAAGTCGGTCAGCTCGTTGTTGAGCAGGAAGCCCCGGCCGGGGACGACCATGGCGTTGCCGCCGGTCTGCTCGATCGTGAACGTGTACTCGACGATGTTGCCCCAGCGGTCGGCCACGGTCAGGTTCGTCGTGCTCTGACCCTGCTCGGTCGGGCCGCCCACCTTGGCCGGGGTGCAGCCGCTGTCGTTCAAATTCCCCGGGGGTACGGGCTTGGTCAGCGCGCGGGCCGGGTCGATCTGGCAGGCCCGCTGCTGGGCCCAGCCGTCCGACACGAGCCGCTTGACGACCGATTGCGGCGTGTACGCGCCGACGTACCGATTGCGGTCGGCGAACGACAAAGCGGAGGCCTCGAGGTAATAGTGGAGCGCCTTGGTGACGTCGGCCTTCGACAGCCCGGCCGTCTCCAGAATGTTCAGGGCCTCACTCACGGCCACACCGCCGCTGGATGGGGTGTTCATGCCGTACACGGTGAGGTTCCGGAACTTCGACTTCGTGGGCTCGGGCCGGCGCACCTGATAACGCGCCAGGTCAGACAGGGTGAGCGTGCCGGGGCGGATCGGGTAGGCCCACGTGCCCACGGGGTTCGCCGAAACGGGCGGCTTCTGCACCGTACGCACGATGTCGCGGGCCACCGCACCCCGGTACAGGACGTCGGTGCCCTTGCGGGCGATCAGCCGGTACGTGTCGGCCAGGTCGGGATTGCGCTGCGTCGAGCCGACCGCGGGCGGCTGGCCACCGGGCAGGTAGAGCGCCTTGGTCGAGTCGAACTGACCGAAGGCGGCCGCGTTGTCGGCGATCTGCTGGCGGAACGTGGCGTCGACCGGGAACCCGCGGTCGGCGACCTTGGCCGCCGGCTGCAGCAGGCTGCTCAGCGACCGGGTGCCCCACTTGCGGGCGGCCGTCTCCCAGGTGGCCAGGGTGCCGGGCGCGCCGACCGAGAGGCCACTGACGCGGGCCTCGGCGAACTCGTACGGCTGACCGTCGGCGGGGTCGATGAAGTGGGTCTCTTTCATCGTGGCGGGACCGGTCTCGCGGCCGTCGATGGTCTGCACGCTGCGCTTGCGGGCGTCGTAGTAGACGAAGAAGCCGCCACCGCCGATGCCGGCCGAGAACGGCTCGGTGACGCCGAGGGTGGCCGCCGCCGCGACCGCCGCGTCAACCGCGTTGCCACCGCGGCGCAACACGTCAAGCCCGACCGCCGTCGCCGTCGGGTCGACCGTGGACACAGCGCCGCCGTAGCCGGTCGCCGTCGGGCCGAGCGCTTTGTTCGCGAAGGCCGGCGCGGGCGCCACGAGCACCGCCGCCGACAGAGAGAGCACGCCAAGGACCGGCAGAATCCGCATTGATCCTCCGAAGCTGATACGCAGAGCATCTGGTCTATCTCTGCCTACCAGATCCGGCCGTGATGCGCTGCTCCAACCACGAAGGCGTACATCAGGATGTCACCGGTTAATCAGCTCGACGTGTCGTCGAACCGAGCTCGGGCCAGAACGCCTTCCCCACCGTCGAACGTCAGATCCGGGAACCAGAAATCGCGTGTCACCTCGACGAATCCGAGAGTGGCATGCAGATCCAGCGATGACTGATTCCGCGCGTTCGCGAAGTACCAGACCTCGGAGGTCCGCGAAGCGAGGGCGCTCAGCCGGGCAACTGTGAGCGCCCTGCCGATGCCCCGGCGCCTGTACTCGGGTGCGACGACCAAACCCAGTAGATACCAGCCGGACGGGGCTGCGTTGGCCGGCGCATCCGGTGGCCGGGTCCAGAAGGTCGAGCGCGCATATCCGGTGATCTGCCCAGCGTCTTCGGCCACGTGGAGCATGCGCTGCGGGTCGGTGATGCTCGCCGTCAGACTTTGCTCCCACGGCGCCGGATCCAGTTTGAGCACGCTCTCGACCAGGCCGACGCAGGCCGGCACGTCCGCCAGGACTCCGTCGCGGATATGCACCATCTCGGTGGGAAGCCGTCGTCCACTCGGCTCGGGTTGATAAGGCTCGAACACGCTCGCATCGACCACGACCTCAATGTCGCACAGCCTCGACGCCCGGCAATCGCCGGCACAGCGGAAAGGTCAGGAGTGCGCGGCCCACGTGGCGAACATGTCCGCGTAGCGTCCGCCGGCGGCGATCAGCTCGTCGTGGGAGCCGGTTTCGATGATGCGGTGGTCGTCGACCACGATGATGCGGTCGGCTCTCATCGCGGTTGACAGGCGGTGGGCGACCAGGATGGCCGTGCGGCCTTCCAGCAGGGCGTCCAGGGCGGCCTCGACCCGCAGTTCGGAGCGCAGGTCCAGGCTGGACGTGGCCTCGTCGAGCACGACCACGCGGGGCTCGGCCAGGAAGGCCCGGGCCAGGGCCAGCAGCTGCCGCTCGCCCGACGATACTGACTGGCCGCGTTCGTGCAGCGGGGTGTCCAGGCCCTCGGGTGAGCGTTCGACCAGGTCGCGCAGGCCGACCGCGTCGACGGCGGCCCAGACTTCCTCGTCGGTGGCTTCGGGGCGGGCGAACGCGATGTTGTCGCGCAGGGTGCCGGCGAACAGGAACGGCTCCTGCGGCACGACGCCGATCTGCTTGCGCAGCGACGACAGCGTGACGTCGCGCAGGTCGTGGCCGTCGATCAGGATGCGGCCGGACGACGGGTCGTAGAAGCGGGTCACCAGCTTGGCCAGCGTGGACTTGCCGGCGCCGGTCGGGCCGACGCAGGCGACGGTCTCGCCTGGTTCGATGCGCAGGGTGACGCCCTCCAGCACCGGGCGGTCGGGCAGGTAGCCGAACGTCACGTCGTCGAAGACGATCTCGCCGCGGACCGGTGGCAGAACGGATGCGGTCGGCGATTCGACCACGGAAGACGACGTCGCCAGCAGGCCGCGGATCTTGCCGATGGCCGCCTTGCCCTGCTGGTACTGCGTGTACAGCTGCACCAACTGCTGCACCGGCTGGAAGAACGAGTTGATGTAGAGCACGAACGCGGTCAGCTCGCCGATCGTCAGCGTGCCCCGCAGCACCATGCGGCCGCCGATCAGCAGCAGCACGGCCATCGCGATCAACCCGATCACCGACGTGCCCGGGCCGTAGATCGCGTTGATCCGGCCGGTGAAGTCGTTGGCGTCGCGGTACCCCCCGACGACCTCGCGGTGGGCGACGACGTTGCGGTCCTGGCGGTTGTGGGCGGTCACTACGCGTACGCCGTTGAGGCTCTCGGCCAAATCGGCGAACATGGCCGCGATGGCGTCACGCTGCCGGTTGTAGCCGCGGTCGGCCGCGTGCCGGAACCACAGCGAGGCGATTGTCAGCGGCGGCACGACCAGCACCAGAGTGATCAGCGCCAGGGTCGCGTTGTAGTGGAACAGCACCCCGGTGACGACCACCATGGTCAGCCCCTGGATGAGGAACTGGGCGAAGCCGTCCTGCAGCAGGTTCTGCAGCGACTCGACGTCCGAGGTCATCCGGGTCATGGTGACGCCGGCCTTCTCGCGGGTGTAGTAGTCGAGCGACATCCGCTGCAGGTGGGCGAAGATGCGGATGCGCAGGTCGCGGGTGGCCGCCGCGGCCAGCAGCCCGCTCTTGCGCATGCGGATCGCGGTGGCCAGCCCGGTGAGCAGCACGGCCGCGACGAAACAGATCGTGGCGATGATCAGCACACGCAGGTTGCCGGCCGCCATGCCGTGGTCGATTCCCACCTGTACGAGGTAGGGCCCGGCCTGCAGAAGCAGGGTCTCCACGAGGATCGCCACCGACGCCGCGAGCAGCAGCCCGGGCCGGCCGATCAGCAGCCGGCTCAGCGAGATCCTGCCGCCCGAGTCGCCCGACGGGTCGAAGGTGACCCCCGGGTCGCCGTGGTCGGGCTCCCGTGATTCCAGCTTCGCCACACCGGCCTGCAGGTCTTCCGGGATGCCGGAGAACGGCAGCCCGTTGCCTTTACGCCCGGCCGCGCCCATCGTGGGCCGGCCGCCGACATTGAAGCCCCCGAACCCACCACCGAACATGGTCATGCCGAGGCCTCCACGGAATCGACGGAGGAGGCCAGGACCGCGGCGTAGCGCGGCTCCGACTCGAGCAGCGAGGCATGCGTGCCGTCGGCGATCACGCGGCCGCCCTCCATGAGCACGACCCGGTCGGCCAGCCCGATCGTCGACAACCGGTGGGCCACGATCAGCGTCGTGCGCCCGCGCATCTGGTCGCGCAGCGACGAGTGGATCCGCTGCTCCACGGTGACGTCGATGGCGCTGGTGGCGTCGTCGAGCACCAGTACCGGCGGGTTCACCAGCAAGGCCCGCGCGATGGCGACCCGCTGCCGCTGGCCGCCGCTGAGCGTGTAGCCGCGCTCGCCCACCACGGTGTCGTAGCCGTCGGGCAGCTCGCGGATGAACTCGTCGGCGCCGGCCGCCACCGCCGCCTCGATCACCGCTTCGCGCGTGGCGGCCGGTTTCCCGTACGCGATGTTGTCGTGCAGGGAAAGCGAGAACAGGAACGGCTCGTCGGGCACGATGCCCACCTGCTCGCGCAGCGACGCCAGCGAGAGTGACCGCACGTCGTGCCCGTCGATCGTCACCCGGCCCTCGGTCACGTCGTAGAAGCGAGCGGCCAGCCGGCCGAGTGTGGACTTGCCCGAGCCGGTGCCCCCGACGACGGCCACGGTCTCCCCCGGTCGTACGCGCAAATCGAGCCCGTCGAGGGCGGGCGTGCCGTTCGGGTAGGTGAACGACACGTTCTCGAACGCGAGGTCGCCGCGCAGGTTCACGACCAGCGGGTCCGGACCGTCCACGACCTCGCTCGGGGTGTCCAGGATCTCGTAGATGCGGCGGGCCGAGGCCGAGGCGCGCTGCCCCATCATGATCATCATGCCGAGCATGCGGAACGGCGGCTGCAGCATCAGGACGTACGAGTTGAAGGCGACGATCGTGCCCACGGTGGTGCTGCCGTCGATCACCATGTAGCCGCCGACCAGCAGCACCAGCGCCAGCCCGAGCCGGGGCAGGTTGTCGAGCAGCGGGTTCCAGCGG
Source organism: Paractinoplanes pyxinae (assembly GCF_026626335.1). Lineage (GTDB taxonomy): Bacteria > Actinomycetota > Actinomycetes > Mycobacteriales > Micromonosporaceae > Actinoplanes > Actinoplanes pyxinae. Next base: position 12,183 of record NZ_JAPNTZ010000025.1, read on the forward strand.
CTGCGGATGCGCGCGTCCTGGCGGTAGGCCCAGCGGATGCGGTCGGCGCTCTCGGCCAGCGACTTCAGCTGCCGGCCCTCCGCGGCGAACGCCTTCACGATGCGGACGCCCTGGATGTTCTCGTCGACGACGGTGGCCAGCTGGGCCAGCCGGGCCTGGATCATCCAGGACACGGGGAAGATCGCCTTGCGCATCGTCACGCCCAGCACCCCGATGACCGGCATGGTGGCCATCGCGACGATCGCCAGTGGCACGTTGATCGAGAGCATCAGGCCGAACGCGACGACCGCGATCAGGCACTGCACCAGGATCGACGGGCCGAACGACAGATACATCTGTACGGCCCGGATGTCGGAGCCGGAGCGCGACATCAGCTCGCCGGTCTGCACCCGGTCGTAGAAGCCGAACGGCATGCGCACGAGGTGGGTGTAGACGATGTTGCGCAGGTCGTACTCGAGCTCGTACGCCGTACGCAGCAGGTAGAGCCGGGCCAGGAAGTTGATCAGCCCCTGCAGCAGGGCGATGCCGACGATCCACCAGACGTACGTGCTGAGCTGCGCCGTCTTCTCGACGATGGCGCTGTCGATGCCGATCCGGACCAGATTGGGGATCTGCACCTGCACGATCAGGCCCAGGAAGGACAGCGTGAGCGAGGTGATCAGCAGTGCCCGATGGGCCTTGACCAGCGGCAGCGCGCGGCGCAACCAGCTCTTGCCGACGTCCGGATCGATGGACGCCCGGGGTGCGCGGCGGCTCAACGGCGCCTCCTGTGGGGGGAGCGATCTAGTTAGCCTGGCTAACGATACTCCCCGCCGGTTCGACCGCCGGAGTGACGCGGCCCACCAGAACGACAGCCACCGCGCCCAGCGCCTGACAGACCGCGACTGCGGCCAGCAACGCCGGTGCGCCGAGGCCCGCGGCGAAGCCGGCCACCGCCGCGCCGGCCGCGGCGGCGGTGACCTTCAGGCCGGCGCCGAGCGAGAAGACCTGGGTACGCAGGCCGGGCGGGGACTCCTGGTCGCGTACGGCGAAAACGGCCACCGAGACCGGAGCGCCGAGCACACCGGCCAGCGCGAACAACGGCAGTCCGGCCCAGCCGCCGGGCAGGAACATCAGGATCAGGAACGGCACGGTGGTGGCGCCGATGCAGAAGGCCACCACCCGTTCCGGGCGCCACCGGCGGATCGGCCAGCGGGTGCAGATCAGCGACCCGATCAGAACCCCGAAAGCGCCCGCCGAGAGGATCAAGCCGGTCAGCTCGGGCCGGTCCTCCTGCGCGGCCAGCAGCGCACCCACCAGGGGCAGCGCGCCGAAGCCACCGATGCTGAAGATCGTGCCGGCCGTGACCGCGCCCAGACGCGGACGACGCCACATCAGGCCGAGCGCGGCGAACGGCGACGCCAGCCGCCTCTCCCCCGTGCCCACCGGCAACGGCAACGTGACGACCAACGCGGCCGAGACCACCACCATCGAGGCCAGGCCGGCGGTGGCCCAGGCCGGCCCGGCCAGCCCGGCCAGCACCGCGGCGAGCGCCGGACCGGCGATCCCAGCCACGCTGTAGGACATCACGTCGAGCCCGAAGGCCCGCTCGAGCCGGTCCGGCACGAGGTCGCCGAGCAGGCTGCTCAGGCCGCCGATCAGCAGCGGGGCCACGCAGCCGGCCGCGATCAGGGCGGCCACCGCGCCGGCGGTGGACCGGCCGACCAGCAGCGCGGCGGCGCCGAGGCAGGCGGCATAGGTGAGATAGGCGGCGGCATAGAGCAGGCGGCGGTGGCGTGCCGCGTCCGCGAGCGAGCCCACCACCGGGGCAGCCAGCACATGCGGCACCATCAGGGCCGCGATCAGCGCGCCGCCGAGCGACGTGCTGCCCGTGCGTTCGAGCACCAGCAAGAGAATCGCCACCCGGGCGCCCTCGTCGGCCAGGCGGGCACAGACCGCCACGCCCAGATAGCGGGCGAGGACGAGGGAGGACGACACGTGGATCGAAGCTACCCGATGCCGAACGGCGGGGGCTCGACCGCCGGGCAGCGGGTGCCGGCCGCCACCGGGGTGAGAGTGAACAGATAAGTGTCGACGGCCGCCGCGACGCAGGGGCTCTTGTTGTAGACCACGTGACCCCAGCCGTCGTAGGTGAGCAGCCGCGCCGACGGGCCCAGATGGGCGGTCACCTGCTGCGCCCAGGCGTAGGCGGTGGCCGGGTCGTGCCGGGCGTTGACCAGCAGCGCGGACGCCGCACCGGTCAGCGGGGGCACCGGGCGCTGCGGATTGTCCGGCGGCGAAGGCCAGCCCAGGCAACCGGCGACGGCGGTCATGGCCAGCGGCGAGACCAACATCTGGGGCGCCCCGGCGGCCAGCGTCCGCAGGCGCCGCTGCAACTCCGGGTAGCCGGTGACGGGCAGGCGCCAGTCCTCGCAGAAGACCGGCGCGAAGCTGTAGTCGATGAGGTCGACCGGCGGCGTCTTCTTCGGGGCGCGGCGCCCGGCCATCATCGCGTCGCGCAGGTAGTAGGCGAACGAGTACCACTGCGGCTCGTAGAACGAGGTGAACGCGGCCATGGTCAGCTGGGCCACGGTGAGCTTGTTCGGCGGGTCGTACGGGTTGATCAGCTGACCGGCGCGGGCCCGGGCCATCGCGGCCACGAAGAGCTTGGGGATGTCGTGGCCGCGCAGCACGCAGCTCTTGTCGCGGGCGCACCACTTCACGAACTCGCCGAACGAGTCCTGGGCGGCCTCGGTCTGCTGCACCAGGAAACGGTCGAGGTCGGCGCTGTGGTCCATCACGCCGTCGAGCACCAGGGCGCGCAGCCGGGCCGGGTAGAGCCGCGCGTACTCCTGGCCGATCAGCGTGCCGTACGAGGCGCCGTAGAAGCTGATCTTCGCTTCGCCCAGGGCGCCGCGGACGGTGTCGTAGTCGCGGGCCACGCTCGCCGTGTCGAGGTGACCGAATACCGGGCCGGACCGGGCGGCGCAGTCGGCGGCCAGCCTGCGGTTGTAGGCGACCATTGCGGCGTACTGCTGCTCGGACTCGATCAGCACGGACGGCTGCGCGTCGACCAGGTCGCGCGAGCACAGCACGGGCGAGCTGCGGCCCACCCCGCGCGGATCCACGCCCACGATGTCGAACCGCCGGCGCACCTGTTCGCCGAAGAAGGCGGTGGCGTTCAGGGTGAAGTCGAAGGCCGAGCCGCCGGGACCGCCCGGGTTGATCAGCAGCGTGCCGATCCGCCTGCCCGGGTCGGTGGCCTTCCGGCGGGCCATGGTCAGGGTGGTCGTGGGGCCGGTGGGCTGGGCCCAGTCGGCCGGCACCTTGATCGTTCCGCACTGCACCTGCGCGTCCTCGGGGCAGGTGGCCCAGGTGATCGCCGGGGCGGTGGTGGCCGGGCGGGCGTACGCGGGCGCGGCCCCGTACGCCAGCAGGGTGATCACCGCGAGGGCGGCGCGGGAAGCTCGCACCCCGCCCATGCTGAGGGCCATGAAGATCATGAGTGCGGTAATCAGGAGAAGTTCAGCGTCCCGTGGCACCGTGGGGCGATGACACCAGCCGCACGGACCCGTCTCGTCTTCGCCACGGCCGGCACCTTCCTGCTGGTCGCCTGTTCCGACGGCGAGGCCTCCACGCCCCAGGGCGAGGCCACCTTCGCCCCGCCGCCCTCCACGTCGGCCGCTCCCTCAGCGTCGCCGTCGACGTCACCGGCCGCGGCGAAGGCACCCGACCTCGGCAACCCGCAGACGATCGTCAGCGGGCTCGAGGTGCCGTGGGGGCTGGCGTTCCTGCCCGACGGGGCGGCCCTGGTCAGCGAGCGGGACAGCGGCGCCATCCTGCGAATTCCGGCCGGCGGCGGCAATCCGCAGACGGTCCACGAGGTCAAGGGCGTCGACGCGGGCGGCGAGGGCGGTCTGCTGGGCATCGCCGTCGACCCCGACTACGCGCAGAACAAGTACGTCTACGCCTACTACACCGCGTCCGGCGACAACCGGATCGCCCGCTTCACCCTCGGCGGGAACCCGACGGTGATCCTCGACGGCATCGACAAGGCCGGCATCCACAACGGTGGGCGCATCGCGTTCGGGCCCGACGGCTTCCTCTACGTGGGCACGGGCGACGCCGGCAACGGCAGCGAGTCGCAGGACCGCCAAGACCTGAACGGCAAGATCCTGCGGATCACCCGCGACGGCAAGGCGGCGCCCGGCAATCCGGACGAGGGCTCGCCGGTGTGGTCGATGGGCCACCGCAACGTGCAGGGCCTGGCCTGGGGGCCGGACAAGAAGATGTACGGCATCGAGTTCGGCCAGAACACCTGGGACGAGGTCAACGTCATCGAGCCCGGCCAGAACTACGGCTGGCCCGAGGTCGAGGGCAAGGAGGGCAACTCCAAATACGTCGACCCGATCGTCCAGTGGAGCACCGACGAGGCCTCACCGTCGGGGGCCGCGGTCGCGGGCGACACGCTTTACGTGGCCGGCCTGCGCGGGGAGCGCTTGTGGACGGTGCCGCTCGGCGGCGGCGAGCCCAAGGCCGAACTCAACGGCGAATACGGCCGTCTGCGCACGGTCGGGGTGGCCCCGGACGGCGCGTTGTGGGTGACCACTTCGAACCGCGACGGCCGGGGCGACCCGCGCGAAGGCGACGACAAGATCCTGCGTTTCGCCGCCGGATAGCGGACCTACTTGTTGTTGGGCGGGAGTTCGGGCAGAGCCGAGATCGCCGCCGCGTACTGGGCGATCTGACGGCCGTTGGGCACCACGCCGACGGCGCGGAGCTGGTCGTGAATGGCCTGGGCGACCTGGTCCTCGTTGTGACCCCGATGGGTCTGCATGACCTTGTTCACGACGTAGTCGACACGGATCTGCTGCTGCCAGCCGGCGGTCCGGTAACCGCCCGACCTGGCGTTGCTGATGGGGGCGATGGCTTCCATGCCCCGGGTATCGGTCGCCGGGCGGGCCGAGTCGAGAAATGCGGGGGCGGTGCAACCCGATGGCTACCGGGTCACACCGCCCCGGACATCAGTCGGCCGGGGGCCGCTCGTCGTCGATGTCCGACGGGTCCGGCGGCTCGGGCGGGTTCAGGCGCAGCCAGAGCAGGAAGAGCAGCCCCAGCACGAGCATGCCGATGCCCATCCAGAGGTTGATCCGCACGCCCTGGGCCTTGTCGATCTCGTCCTGGGTGTCGAAGATCCCCAGCACGGTGACGATCACGCCGTAGACCACGAACAGCCCACCGATGACCCGCCGCACGTCGAACAGCCGGGCCGCCGCCGACAACTTCTTCTCGTCGACCTGGTCGTTGTCTGCCATGTCGAGACCTCCTTACCAGACCGGGATGTACAGGGCGAGGGCGAGCACGACGGCGATCGTGCCGAGGACGACCGGGTTACGCCACCAGACCTTCTCGCCCGAGACGATCACGGTGCCCTGGCTGGTGCCGCCGAGACCGTAGACGAGGCCGCGCAGCTCGTCCTCCGGCTTCGAGGGGGTGAAGAAGGTGACCGCGATGGCCACGATGACCGCCACCACGAAGGCCACACCGGCGCCCCAGAAGCTCTGCTCGAGCGCCGAGTTGAACGTGATCGCGTCGGTCAGGTAGGCGATGTAGAGCGCCAGCGAGGCCAGGAAGCCCAGCAGCAGCGACCAGAAGCCGGCCCACGGGGACATCCGCTTCCAGAACATGCCGACGATGAAGGTGGCGAACAGCGGCGCGTTGAACAGCGAGAACAGTTGCTGGATGTACTCCATGATGTTGCCGTAGCCGGAGGCGATGAACGCCGTGCCGATGCCGATGACCACGCCGCCGATGGTGGCGTAACGGCCGATCCGCAGGTAGTACTCGTCGCTGCGGCCCTTGCGAATGTAGGCCTGCCAGATGTCGTACGTGAAAACGGTGTTGAAGCCGCTGACGTTGGCCGCCATGCCGGCCATGAACGAGGCCAGCAGACCGGTGACCGCGATACCCAGCACGCCGTTGGGCAGCAGTTGCTCCATCAGCAGGGGGATCGAGTTGTTGTAGGTGAGGTCGCCCTCCTTGGCGCCCAGACCGGTGATCGTGACCGCGGCGATCAGACCCGGGATCACCGTCACCGCCGGGATCAGCAGCTTCGGGAAGGCGGCGATGATCGGCGTACGCCGGGCGGCGTTCATGTTCTTGGCCGACAGCGCGCGCTGCACCTCGGCGAAGTTGGTGGTCCAGTAGCCGAACGACAGCACGAAGCCGAGGCCGAACAGGATGCCGATCCAGTTGGCCCCGAGCGGGTTGTCGGCGCTGCTGCCCGTGTTCGACCACGTGTGCAGGGCCGCGTCGCCGAGCGGGCTCTGCCGGACCTTCTCGAACAGCCCGTCGACGCCGCCCACCTTGACCAGGCCGATCACCGTGAGCGGGATCAGGCCGGCCAGGATGACGAAGAACTGCAGCACCTCGTTGTAGATGGCCGACGAGAGACCGCCGATGGTGATGTAGGTCAGCACGATCGCCGCGCCGACCAGGATCGAGATCCAGAGTTCCCAGCCGAGCAGCGCGTCGAGGATGAGGGCCAGGGCGAACAGGTTGACGCCGGCGATCAGCACCTGGGCCACCGCGAAGCTGATCGCGTTGAAGATGTGCGTCGGCTTGTTGAAGCGCCGCTTCAGGAACTCGGGGACGCTGCGCACCTTGGAGCCGTAGTAGAACGGCATCATCACGATGCCGAGGAACACCATGGCCGGCACCGCGCCGATCCAGTAGTAGTGCAGCGTGAGCAGCCCGTACTGGGCGCCGTTGGCGGCCATGCCGAGGATTTCGAGCGCGCCCAGGTTGGCCGAGACGAAAGCGAGGCCGGTCACCCAGGCGGGCAGTGATCGCCCGGAGAGGAAGAAGTCGGCACTGGTCTTGATCGCTCTTCGCGCCGCGAAGCCCACGCCCAGGACGGTGCCGAAGTACAGGACCAGGATCAGGTAATCAACGATGTCGAGATCGAGCCGGAGCCCGCTCTCCGCGGCAAGCACCACAGGCCACCTCCAAGGGAAAGTCGCCCGCCACCTACCCGTGGCGAGAATCTTTCACACCTGGATGTGTCCTACGCGTTAACGGTCACGAATCACCGAAGTGTTTCGATCCTCTCCGCCGTGAGCTCGGCGATGTTCCGGACGACGAGCGAGGCGCGCTCGAGAGCGTCGGGCGCCGGCGGGTAGACGCCGTGCGGAACGGCGATCACGGCCATGCCGGCGGCGGCCGCCGAGCGCAGGCCGTTGCTCGAATCCTCGACGGCGGCGCAGACGGCCGGGCTCAGACCCAGCTTCTCGGCGGCGGTCAGATAGACGTCCGGGGCCGGCTTGCCCCGGGGCACCTCTTCGGTCGAGAGCGTGACCCGGAAGGCGTCGGTCAGGCCGGCCGTCTCGAGCACCTGGTCGATCAGGATGCGGGCCGACGAACTGGCCAGGCCGAGCGGGAACCGGCCGCCGAGGCGGCGCACGGCCTCGACCGAACCGGGGATGAGGGGCAGCGACGTCCGGTACCGCTCGGCCATGCGACCCAGCACGTCGGCGGCAACCTGTTCCGGCGTACGCGGAACGCCCACGTCGTTCGCCAGGTGCCCGGACCATTCCGGGGTGCTCATGCCCATCATGCGATCCTGCGTGTCGGGCAGGAACTCGCGGTCGTACTCGGCCACGTAGCCGCGCCGCACCTCCTCCCAGACCTCCTCGGAGTCGATGATCACGCCGTCCAGGTCGAAGACGACCGCCTCGATGCCCATGCTCAGAAAGCCTCCGCGGCCGGAACGATCTCGTTGGCGAAGATCTCGAACTGCTTGGTGTCCCACGCGTTGCGCAGGCCGCCGTGGCCGACCTCGAAGCCCATGCCGTGCAGCCGGCGCAGGCCCTCGATGATCTCGCCGACCCGCTCGCCCTTCTCGCCCAGGTCGAAGTTGTAGAGCACGGTCTTCTGGATCTCGTCGTAGTCGGGGCCGACGTCGTCGCAGTGGGCCTTGAGCACATCGAGCTTGTGCTGCACCTCGGGCGAGGGGAACAGGTTGCAGGCGTCGGCGTACTGGGCGACCAGCCGCAGCGTCTTCTTCTCGCCACCGCCGCCGATCAGGATCGGCAGGTGCGGGCGGCTCAGCGGCTGCGGATTGTTCAGCGGGCGGCCCAGTTGGTAGTGCTCGCCCTGGTACAGCGTCTCGTCGCCGGCGAACATCTGCTTGCAGATGCGCAGGGCCTCTTCCAGCCGCTCGAACCGCTCTTTGGTGGGCGGGAAGGGCAGGCCGAGGCCACGCGACTCTTCCTCGTTCCAGGCGGCGCCGAGACCCAGGATGGCGCGCCCGCCGCTGAGCACGTCGAGCGTGGTGACCGCCTTGGCCAGCAGCGCCGGCTCGCGATAGACCACGCCGGTGACCAGGGTGAGCAACTTGGCCCTCTGGGTGTGGGCGGCCAGGAAACCGAGCGCGGTGTACGCCTCGAGCATGTCCCACTCCGGCGGGCCGATCACGCCGATCTGCCAGAAGTGGTCCATCACGTTGATCCGCTCGAATCCGGCCTGGTCGGCCGCGGCGGCGACCTCGCCCAGTTGCGGGCCGAGCCGGGCCGAGCCCTCGGGCCAGGTGAAGTTCGAGACGTGCAGGCCAAGTTTCACGGGTTACTTCCTTCCGGTTGGTTCAGGACATACCCCGCAACGGATCAAACCCTACCTCTAAACCCCCAATTACGTACGGAGCGTAGCCGCGAACCGGGTCTTTCGGACCAGCCCGACCCGACGGGCGGGTGCCCCCCTCCACCGTTCCGCTGAGTTGCTGTTCGGTTGCCGACCGGTAGTTTTCTTGATCAGGAACCAGCCTGAGGAGCACCGCCATGCCTCCTTCGCCGCTTTCCGCAGCGACGAACCACCGCCGAACAAAGTCACCCTCCGTAAGCGTCGTGATCCCGGTCCGCGATCCCGCCGGCCTGCGGGTGATGCTGCACGGCATGCCGCCGGTGAACGAAATCGTCGTGGTGGACCTGGCCGGCGACCTGCCGGAACAACCCGGCGCGCTCCTCGTCCGCCCGGCTCGCCCGGGAGCGGGATACGGGCTGGCCTGCGGCATCAGGGCCGCGCGGGGGGACGTGGTGGTCACGCTGAACGGGGACGGCTCGACCGACCCGGCCGAGATCCCCCGTTTCGTGGGCGCCCTGGTCGACGGGGCCGACGTGGCCCTGGGCTCGCGCTACGCGGCAGGCGGGCGCGACCTGACCGGGGGGCGGTTCCGTCGCTGGGCCAACCTGCTGCTGATGTGGGTGCTGAACGCATTGCTGGGCACCCGCCGCACCGATCCGGGTTTCGGGTACGCCGCCTTCTGGCGCGACGCGGTGCCGGAGCTCGGCCTCCCCACCTCCGACGCGCCTCCGTCGCACGGCGCGGCCCATGGCGCGGGTTCTTCGCGCGGCGCGGCTTGGGGTTCGGGGGTGGAGATCGGTGCGGTGCTGGCGTTGCGGCCCGCGGTTCGAGGGCTGCGCGTCGCCGAGGTGCCGAGCGTCGCCTATCCCCCGATTCGCCGGGCGGCACGCGCCGACCAACTGCGTCTACGCCACTGGCTGCGGGCGGCCCTGCGCGAGCGGCGCTCGGCCTCCACCGTCCGGCCGGCGGCCCCCCGGCCCCGGGCGGCCGTCAACGAGGTGGCTTATTACCAAGGGAAGCGGGTCAACGAGACCGGCGCCGGGCGGCGGGCCCTCGACCGGCGGGCCGTCGAAGCTCTCGCCGCCGGACAGCAGAGCAGTGAGCGCCTGGCCGGCGCGGACGGCTGGGAGCAGGCCGATCGCCGCGCGGTCCGGCCCCTGTGGGCTTCCGCCGGGCGCCGGCCGGCCGCTGCCCACCACTTGTCGAACGGCGCGCCCCCGGTGTGGCGCGACGGTCACCCCGAGCGGCTCGGCGGTCCCGACACTCAACCGCGGCCGGGCTCCGCGCCGTGGCAGGTCGGCGGCACCACTCAACCAGCGTTCCGCCCCGAGGTCGGTTCCCGGCGCCGCCGCATCGCGGGCGTCCGCCAGTCCCAGCCCGACCTGCGCGTGATCAACGGCGAGGGCGCGGGCACGGCCACCGGCCGCCGCGCCCGCCTCCGCTCGGTCAAGAAGCCCCAGATCTAACCGCGGGCGCGCAGCTCGGGCAGGATGCGCTCGGAGTACAGGCGCAGGAAGCGTTCCTGGTCAGGCCCCGGCGCGTGGAAGACCAGGTGCTTGAAGCCCATGTCCAGGTACTCCACGACCTTGCCCACATGCTCGTCGGGGTCGGAGGAGCAGATCCAGCGGCTGGCCGTGCGCTCGACCGGCAGGGCGTCGGAGAGCCGCTGCATCTCGATCGGGTCTTCCACGCCGGTCTTCTCGTCCGGCGAGAGAGCCAGCGCGCCCCAGTGCTGGGTGTCGTTGCGGGCCTTGTCGTAGTCGTCGTCGAAGCTGACCTTGACCTCGATCATCAGGTCGAGGTCGTCGATCTTGCGGCCGGCCTTCTCGGCGCCCTCGCGGACGGCGGGCAGCAGCGTGTCGGTGTAGAGCGCGTGTCCCTTGCCGCTGGTGGTGATGAAGCCGTCCGAGATGCGGCCGGCCAACCGGGTGGCGGCCGGGCCGGAGGCGCCGATGTAGATCGGGACCGGCGTCTCGGGCTTGTCGTAGATGGTGGCGTTCTCGGTCTTGTAGAACTGACCCTCGTACGTCACCCGGTCTTCCGACCACAGCTTCTGGATCAGCAGCACGGCCTCTTTGAGCCGGGCGAAGCGCTCCTTGCCGTCGGGCCATTCCAGGCCGAGCGGCACCTCGTTGAGCGATTCGCCCGAGCCGACGCCCAGGATGGCCCGGCCCGGCGCGAGGCAGCCGAGCGTGGCGAACGCCTGCGCGACCACGGCCGGGTGGTAGCGGAAGGTCGGGGTGAGCACGCTGGTGCCGATCAGCACGCGCTCGGTGCGGGCGGCGAGCGCGCCCAGCCACGGCAGCGCGGCCGGGGCGTGCCCGCCGTCGTGCCGCCAGGGCTGCAGGTGGTCGCTCACGAAGACCGAGTCGAAACCCACCTCCTCGGCCAGCACGCCGTATTTCAGCAGTTCCGCCGGCGGGAACTGCTCCGCCGAAGCCTTGTACCCGAACCGAATCATGACTTGACCTTAGCCCGCAGCCCGGTACGCCTTCCCGGCCTCGGTCGGGCTGTCGCCGTCCTTGTAGAGGCCGAAGTCGACGCTGTCGCCGACGGCGGGCAGACCGAACCAGGCGTACCGCTCGACGTACGAGCGCTTCTTCATGCCCTGGGTGGTGCCGTTGATGAAGGTCACCAGCTGGGCCTGGGCCGGGTATTTGGGCGTACCGCTGAAGTTCATCAAGCCGTACTCGGTGACCCAGATCGGCTTGTTGTAGCGCCTGTGCACGGCGTCGACGTAGCCCAGGAACTGGTCGACGGCCGCGGCCGAGAAGTCGGAGCCGTACCAGTGCAGGGTGATGAAGTCGACGCGGTAGCCCTTCTGCTCGGCGCCGGTCATGAACCGGTCGAGCCAGCCGCCCTTGGTGTCGCCGCCGAACGCGACGGCCGGGCTGCCCAGCCGCTGACCGTTGGCCTGCAGCTTGGGCCAGGCATCGAGGGCGGCCTCGACGGTCATGTTGGCCTGGCCGCCCATGTCCGGCTCGTTGAAGCCGAGCAGGACGTCGCCCTCCTTCTTGGCCTCGGCCAGGGTGGCGTCGGTGACGTTCTTCTGGCCCCAGATCATCGGCACGAATTCGACGTCGGCCGGGCCGGGCATGCTGCGGTTGTTCGACGACCAGTTGTAGTACCAGCCGGCGCCGACGTCGTCGAGGGCCGCCTTGGCCGGGGCGAACTCCCAGACGCCGACACCCTTCTTCTTGCTCGCCTTGGCCGTGATCACCACCGGCGGCGCCTTCGGGGTGGTGGGCTTGGGCTTCGGCGCCGCCGTCTTCGATGGGCTGGGCTTGGCGCTGGTCGGGGCCGCTTTCGGCGTACGGGTGGGGGGTGTCGTCTTCGGCGCGACCACAGCCGCGGTGGTTACCGGCGGCGGATCGGCCTTCTGAGTCACCACAACGGCCGCGGCCCCGCCGGCCACCGCGGTGGTCGAGAGGGCAGCGGTCAGCACCTTGCGCGAGAGGCTGAAGCCGACCTTGGCCGCGACGTGCTTGGCGCTGATCGCCGTGCCGGCCTTCGCGGCGCCGACGCTGCCGCCCGTGAGCCCGCCGCCTCCGGCCCCGGCGCCCGCGAGTCCGCCGCCGGACGCTCCGAGGGAGGCCAGCGCGCCCTTGCCGAGCAGCCCGGCGGGCAGCGGGACGAGGGCCATGCCGGCCAGCAGGCGCTCGGCCGCGACCAACCCGTTCCAGGCCGGCGAGCAGTAGCGGCATTCGCGGGTGTGCCGGGCGATCCGCTTGCGCCACAGCGGGCTGGGCCGCCCGTCCCACTCGGCGGTGAGAACCTGCAGATCGGGGCAGGGCGGGGTGGCCACGAGCGACCGCACGACGACCCGGGCCGTCTCGAGCTGGCCCTTCATGCGCTGGATGCGGACCGCGGCGTGCTGGCGGGTGACCTCGGTCGCCTCGACGATCTCGTCCCGGGTGAGCTCGCCCGACGCCTCCAGCCACCACAGCGACAGCAGTTCACGGTTGTCCTCGTCGAGCCAGCGGGTCGCCTCGGCCGTCTCGCGGCGCTGACCGCTGAGCTCGAGCCGGGTGATGGCCAGGTCGGTGAAGTCGGCCCCGGGGTCGCGGACGTCCTCGTGCACCAGCGCCTCGGGGGCCCCGCGGCGGGCCCGGAAGCGCTCGCGCACCTGCCGTACGGTGATCGCCACCAGCCACGACCGGAACGCCTCGGGGTCGCGCAGATCGCCCAGGTTGCGCAGCACGCGCAGCATCACGTCCTGCACGACGTCGTCCACGTCGGCGTGACCCTCGAGCGCCCGTCCCACGATCGTGTAGACCAGCGGCAGGTAGCCGGCGACGAGCCGGTCGACCGCCACGGGGTCGCCGGCGCGAGCCGCGATCACGACCGTGATGTCGGGTTGTTCCGCCATTGTCCAACCTTCCGAAGGGACGTCTCTGCCGATGGCCGGCCGGCCACGGGAAGGGAGACGCCCAACCCGCCCCTCGATAACACGTTTTTCCGCGATCATCGGATGAGGCGGCGCGTCCGAAGCCACGATTAACGCCTGTGCGGAGCGGGAACCACAAGACCATGCACATGACAGTCCGGCTGGATCTGCCGCGCGAAGCGGGCAGCGTGCCCACCGTCCGCCGGCTGCTGCGCTCCACTCTCGCCGTCCTCCGGGTCGACCACGAGGCCCAGGACGACCTCGAGATCGCCATCACCGAGGCGTGCTCCAACGTCGTGCGCCACGCCACCGGGGCCGAGATGTTCGAGGTCTGCCTGGACGTCGCCGAGAACCGCTGCTCGATCGATGTGCGCGACAACGGCCCCGGCTTCGACCCGGACCAGGTCGGCCCGGCCGGAACGGCCAGTGAGAGCGGGCGCGGGCTGGAACTGATCAAGGCGCTGGGCGAGAACGTCCGCATGCACTCCGTGCCGAGGAGCGGCAGCTTGATCCATTTCGAGAAGTCGTTCGCCTAGGCACCACGTGCAGGTGTCGCGGGCGCACCGCATATCATCCTTGCTCTCCGGCAACTATTGCCGTACGCCTCATCGTGGAGAGGAGATCGAGTGTCCGTCCGTCCGGCTTCCGTCGGCTCGTTCCTGCGCGCGGCGCCGCCCGACCGTCTTCCCGAGGTCGTGGCCCACCACCTGCGCACCTGGTACCCGGTCGACGCGGTGGAGATGCTGCTCAGCGATCTGACCATGAGCGCCCTGTGGCCCGTGATCGACCCCGAGTCGCCCGCCGGCGGCCCGCTCGAGCAGCGGTGCTTCGGCAGCCAGCAGCCGGTCAGCGACAACGGCTCGGGCAAGCTGCTGCTGCCGCTGACCACCTGGGGCGACCGCCTGGGCGTCCTGCGCCTGCAGCTCACCGCCGATCCGGGCCAGGACGCGCTGGCCGAGTTCGTCACGGTGGCCGACGAGCTGGCGCTGGCCATGCGCGCCGCCGACAAGGACACCGACCGGTACCGCCAGGTGGCCCGCCGGCAGCGCCTCACCATGGCCGCCGAGCTGCAGTGGGAGCTGCTGCCCGGCCGTTCCCTGGGCGGCGAGCGGTTCCGCCTGGCCGGTCAGCTCGATCCCGCGTACGCGATGTACGGCGACCACTACGACTGGTCGGTCACCGACGACCGGCTCACCATCACCGTGCTCAACGGCGACGGCGACGGCATCGAGGCCGCCCTGCTGACCACCGTGGCCGTCAACGCCATGCGCAACGCGCGCCGCTCCGGGGCCAACATCGTCGAGCAGGCCGAGCTGGCCTCCGACGCCATCTACTCGCGCTACGCCGGCCAGTCGCACGTGGCCACGCTGCTGCTCGAGGTCGACCTCACCGGCGGCGCCGTCGAGGCGGTCGACGCCGGCTCGCCGAGAGCGTTGATCGCGCACGAGGGCGATATCCGCGGTGTCAGTTTGGAACAACAGTTGCCGCTCGGGATGTTCGGCGACAGTCGTTACGAGATTCAGAAGTTCCAGCTCGAGCCGGGCGACCGGCTGCTGGTGGTGAGCGACGGCGTGCACGCCGCAACACCCGGTGGCCGACCTCCGTACGGGGAAGCGGGCCTGCTCAACGCACTGCGCCGGACGCGGCTGCAACCGCCGACGGAGGCGGTGGGTACGGTGATCCGCGCATTGCGGGACTACCACGCCGGCGCCGAACCGGCCGACGACGCGGTGATCGTCTGCCTCGATTGGCTGCGCCGGACGGCATGATTTCCGGCGCGGACGGGTAGGGGCACTGCGCAGCCCAGCACGTCCGAACGACAGGGAACAGCCGCCATGGATCGGGTCACCGACGTCGCCGCCGCCGTCGAGTCGACGGTCGACGCCCTGGTGTCCGTGCTCGACGCGGCCGACCAGGCGCAGAACCCGAGCGTGCCGCCGGCGCAGCTGCGCGTGCTGGCGATCGTCGCGCAGAATCAGCACACCAACATGAGCCGCCTGGCCGAGGCGCTCGAGGTGGTGCCGTCGTCGGCCAGCCGGCTGTGCGACCGGCTCGAGGCCACCGGGCTGCTGCGCCGGGTGCCCGATCCGCGCGACCGCCGCGAGGTGCGCCTGCTGCTCACCGCCTCGGCCCGCAAACTGCTCGACCAGTTGCGCGAGCGGCGGCGCAAGGCACTGGCCGACGTGCTCGACCGCATGTCGGCCGGCGACCGGCAGGAACTGGTGCACTCGTTGCGCGCTTTTGCCGAGGCGGCCGCGGGCGAGAGCGAGAACGAAGCCCTCCGTACGGCCTGAGGGCTCCGCTTACTTTCCGCACAACAAACCGTGCCCGGCCTTTTACCGCCGCGGACGCAATTCGGCGCAGGCGTTGGCTCAGTGACCGTTCGCCGCGCGGTATGCCTGCGTCACGCTCTGTGGAATGCGGCCGCGCTCGGAAATCTGATGTCCGTTGGCCACGGCCCACTCGCGGATCTGCCGATTCTCGTCGCGCGAGCCGGCCGTGCGACCGGCCGGGGCGCCCGCCCGCCGCGGTGAGACCCGGGCCGCCGCACGGCCGAGCCGGGTGCCCGCGTTGATGTACGGGTCCAGGGCCTTACGCAGCTTCCCTGCATTGGCCTCGGAAAGGTCGATCTGGTAGTTAATACCGTCCAGACTGAACTCGACCGTGCGATCGGCCTTCTTTCCGTCCAGATCGTCGATCAGAGTGGTGATTACCTGGCGCGCCATGACGACTCCCGAGTCCATCCGACCAACCGCGCCCAGTGTTGCTCGTGACCGCCTTCGCGCGCAATAGGCCCGGGCATATTCGGATTCTTCCGCACCCCTTATCGAAACGCGGCACGGCATTCACCGTAATCAGCGCGGAAAGCTCGGCTTGGCCGGGCGGCCGGGCATCACCTAG
The DNA here is from genome assembly GCF_026626335.1 of Paractinoplanes pyxinae. Taxonomy (GTDB): domain Bacteria; phylum Actinomycetota; class Actinomycetes; order Mycobacteriales; family Micromonosporaceae; genus Actinoplanes; species Actinoplanes pyxinae. The sequence goes on from NZ_JAPNTZ010000025.1 coordinate 28,087, forward strand.
TGTCGCTGACATGGACCGCGACGCCGACTGGCAGGAACAGCGACGCCAGGCCATCGCCGGTCACGCGGCCGCGCTCGAGGCCGGCCGGGCCGCCGAGGCCCGCGAGGCGTCGGCCCTGATCGACGACTTCGTCCGCCGGGCCGGCGAGCGCGGTTTGACCCCCGGTGTCCTGATGGCTCGAACCTTCGACGGCCGGGCCACGTATCGGACTCATGTGCGAGGCTGGTATCTCAAGTCCAACCGTTCGGTCGCCGTGGGCGAGGACGGGGAGTATTACGTGCTGACCGTCCCGGCGTCGTTGCGGGCCCGGTTCACCGGGGCCGAGCTGAACCCGAGCACGCCCCGGCTGATCGTCGGCGCCGGCGGCGGTGACGGCGAGACGGTGCCGCTGCGGCAGCTGCTCGATCAGCGGCTCGAGGCGGGGGTCTCCTGGCCTTGATCCGCCGCTGTCTGGCCGCGCTCGGTGTGGCCGCGCTCACCGTCCCGCTCGCCGTCCCCGCCCAGGCCGCCGCCTCGGCCCAGGCCGCCTCCGCCTCGGCCGCGGCCGTCGTGCCTTGTCCCAAGCCGAAGGTGGCGCCGCCGCCCAACCGGCCGCCGCGGCCGGTGCCGCCGCCGGACGACCCGGTGGGCAGCGCGATCGGCGGCGACGCGCTCGCCACCCACGGGCTGGTCGTCCCGGCCGGGGCCAAGCCGCCGCCGGCCGTCACGGCCACCACCTGGATGGTGGCCGACCTGGACACCGGCGAGGTGCTGGGCGGCTGCGGCCCGCACGTCTTCCAGACCCCGGCCAGCGTCCAGAAGACCCTGCTGGCCGCCACCGTGATCGACAAGCTCGATCCGAAGCAGCGGATGACCGTGGTCCCGGGCGACCTGAACATCGAGGCCGGCAGCTCAGCCGTCGGCCTGGTCGTCGGCGGGCAGTACCAGATCTCGACGCTGTGGCTGGGCCTCATGCTCAACTCGGGCAACGACGCCGCCAACGCGCTGGCCCGGCTGGCCGGCGGCGGGGGCGCCGACGGCGTGGCCAAGACGGTGGCCGCCATGAACGCCAACGCCCGGCGGCTCGGCGCGTACCAGACGCACGCCGTCACCCCGTCCGGCCTGGACGGCCCCGGGCAGTTCACCAGCGCGTACGACCTGGCTCTGATCGCCCGGGTCTGCTTCGCCAACGCCGACTTCCGGCGCTACGTGCTGACCGAGAGGGCGCAGATGCCCGCCCAGCCCAAGCTGAAGAAGGGCGGGTTCCAGTTCCAGAACGAGAACAAGCTGATCTTCAACTACCCGGGCGCGCTGGGCGGCAAGACGGGCTTCACGACGGTGGCCCGGCACAGCTACGTGGGCGCCGCCCAACGCAACGGCCGCCGACTGGTGGTCACCCTGCTCGGCGCCGAGGCCCGCCCGCAGCGCGGCTGGCAACAGGGCGCGTCCCTGCTCGACTGGGGCTTCTCCCTGCCCAAGGACGAGTCGGTCGGCAAGCTCGTCTCCCCCGACGACCTGGCCCCCACGCCGTCACCCATCCCCAAGCCGGACAAGGCGGCCCCCAAGGCCGCCGTGACCCAGGCCAAGCGCGACGACTCGTCCCAGCCGATGTCGTTCGCCGCCGCCGCCACGGTCGCCCTGGTGCTGGCCGTGACGCCACTCCTGCTCCTGCTGACCCAGCGCCGCCGCCGGCGCCCGGGGCGCCGCTAGGCGTCAGGGCAGCTGCCAGCCCGACCAGAGCAGGCCGAAGACCCAGATGACGGCCACGGCCAGGGCCGCGGTGAACTCGATCAGCAGGGCCATCCCCGCCGCGCCGAGGGCGTTCTTCGTCGAGGGCCAAGCCCGGCCGGCGCCCAGGCGCATGCGTTCGACCAGGTAGATGCCGAGGACGAAGCCCAGCGGCAGGCCGATCACCGGGATCACGAAGAAGCCGATCACGCCGAGCAGGCCGCCGGCCAGCAGGGCCGAGTTGGGGACTCCGGCGTTCTTCAGGCGGCGGCCCGGCAGCAGGTATTTGGTCAGCGCGCCGAGCAGGGCCACGGCGGTGGCGACGCCGAAGGTCAGCCAGCGCACGGCGTCGCTGCCCTCGCCCATGGCGGCCCACAGCAGCACGCCGCCCCAGCTGAGCAGCAGGCCGGGGACGACCGGCACCACGACCCCGACGACGCCCACGGCAATCGCCAGCCCCGCGATCAGGTTGATCACCCATTCGCTGTCGGTCAGACCCATGCGCCCAAGGTGCCAGCCCCAAGCAACGCCGAAAAGACACAGCCCCGAGTTCTCAACCAACCCACAGCTCCTATGGCGTCGCTCCGCTCCGCGGCGATCGCCCCTTCGGGGCTGATGAGGAGGCAGGCGATTTTCCGCCGTCGCAAACCCCGCGACGGCGAAAAACCGACTGCCTCCTCATCAGCGGGGCGATCGCGGGCCGGTCGCGCGCCAGATCGGTCGCCGTTAACAACCTTCGCGCACCCCAATGCGACTCCATCGGGACCCGCCCCCTCCCGAACTTCCCTGTGTACGCCGGAGAGCCACGGGGGGAAAACACATGACCAGCACCGCGACGACCGCTGCCGACATCGCTGCCGACACCGCCGCCACGACGGTGCTCTCGCCGGCCGAGCAGGAAGAGATCATCCGCACCCACATGCCGCTCGTCGGCCACCTGGTGCGCGACATGCTCAGCCGCATCCCCAACCACATCCACCGCGACGACCTGACCAGCGCCGGCCTGCACGCCCTGGTCACCGCGGCCCGCGGCTGGGACCCGGAGCGCGGCATCCCGTTCCACCGCTTCGCCAGCACCCGCATCCGCGGCGCCATCCTGGACGAGCTGCGCGCCCTCGACTGGGCCACCCGCTCGGTGCGCACCAAGGCCCGCGCCACCGACACCACCCGGCAGGCGCTGACCACCACGCTGGGCCGCACGCCCACCGCCGACGAGCTGGCCCAGGCCATGGGCACCACGACCACCGACCTCAAGCAGACCGACACCGACGTGCAGCGCGCGACCGTGCTGTCGCTGCAGGGCTTCACCACCAGCTCGGCCGACGACCTGGTGACCGAGAAGACCCCGGGCCCGGAGGACATGCTGATCCGCCGTGAGCAGATCGGCTACCTGCACCACGCGATCGGCTCGCTGCCGGAGCGCCTGCAGGTCGTCATCACCGAGTACTTCCTGCACGAGCGTCCGATGGCCGACATCGCGGCCGACCTGGGCGTCACCGAGTCGCGGGTGTCGCAGCTGCGCGCCGAGGCGCTGTCGCTGCTCAAGGACGGCCTGAACACCCACCTGAGCCCGGAGCTGGCGCCGGTTCCCGACAACCCGGACAGCATCGTCGCCCGCCGCCGCGCCAGCTACTACAACAGCATCGCCGAGAGCACGTCGGTGCACAGCCGGCTGGCCATGACCAACGCGCACGGTCACACCGCGTTCAGCCGCGGCGTGCCGGTCGCGGCAGCCTGACGATGCGGGGCCCGGCACATGCCGGGCCCCTTTTGTCAGGCCAGAGCGCTGAGCACCTTCGGCAGATCGGCCGTGTGCAGCACGCCGAGCCGCCGGGTGGCCCGCGTGACCGCCACGTACAGGTCGGACAGGCCGCGCGGGCTCTCGGCGATGATCTCGTCCGGCTCGACCACGATCACCGCGTCGAACTCGAGGCCCTTGGCCTGCCGCACGGTCATCAGGACGACCTGGTTGAGCAGGTCGGGCTGCTCCCCCACGGCCGCGCCGGGCACCGCTTCGACCAGCGCGGCGCCCAACGCGGCCTCGCGCGCCTCGGGAACGATCACACCGACGCGCCCTTCCCCGGCTTCGGCCGCTTCCAGCCGTACGGCCGCAATGACCTCGGACGGCAGGGACACCGCAGGAACGCGCAGCGCCCACGGCTCGACACCGGCCGAGCGCACCGAGCGGGGCGGTTCCAGTCCGGGGTCGACCGCGGCCAGCACGTCGGCCGCCACCGCCATCACCTCGGCCGGCGTCCGGTAGTTGACGGTCAGCTCGACCAGGTTCCAGCGCTGGGCCACGAACGGCTCGAAGACCTGCTCCCACGTGGTGGTGCCGGCCAGCTCGGAGGTCTGTGCGACGTCGCCCACCACCGTCATCGAGCGGCTCGGGCAGCGGCGCATGAGCAGGCGCCACGCCATCGGCGAGAGCTCTTGGGCCTCGTCGACGATCACGTGCCCGAACACCCACGTACGGTCGGCGGCCGCCCGTTCGGCGGCGGTGCGCGTGTCCAGCACCTCGTGCCGCTCGACGAAGGCGCTCGCGTCGACCACGTCGATCGCGGACAGGATCTCTTCCTCCTGATCCTCGAAGTCGAGCGAGCGGGAGCCCTCGACGATCTCGAGCACACCCTCGGCGTACTCGATGGCCTCGCGCCTCTCCTGCGCGACCTGCCGGGCCCGCAGCGTGTCGTCGACACCCAGCAGCTCGGCCAGCTCGTCGAGCAGCGGCACGTCGGCCGGCGTCCAGCGGGCGTCGTGCTCGCGCAGCAGCAGGGCCCGCTCGGCCGCGGTCAGCTCACCGCCGGCCGACTCGAGCCGGTCGGGGTCGCTGAGCAGCTCGCGGAGCACCCGGCGCGGGGTCAGCACCGGCCAGAAGTCGAACAGCACCCGCTGGACGTCGATGTCCTCGCGCAGCTCGCGGCGGGTCTCGGCCAGGTCGGCCTCGGAGAGCAGGTTCTCGCCGCCCAGCGGGTCGGCCCCGATCCGCTCGGCGATCTGCAGCGACAGCGCGTGGATGGCCTCGGTGACGAAGATCGACCGGGCCACGTTGTGCGGGCGGCCGGGCCGGCGGGCGGCGGCTCGCGCGTCCTCGAGCACGGCCCGCTCGATGCGCAGCGGGTAGCCGTCGTGGTCGACCTCGACGTAGTCGGCGGGCACGGTCTGCCAATCGGCGACCGCCCGCGCCAGCACGTCGAGCATCACGGTGCGGCCCTTCAACGCGGCCGCCGCGGCCGGCTCGACGGCCCTCGCCCGTACGCCGGGAAACATGTCGCCGAGGGTCGCCAGCAGGACCCCCGTCTCGGCCAGCGACGGCAGCACCTGCGAGATGTAGCGCAGGAAGGTCGGGTTGGGACCGAGGATCAGCACGCCCTGCTTGGTGAGCTGACCGCGGTATGTGTAGAGCAGGTAGGCCGCGCGATGCAGCGCGACCGCGGTCTTGCCGGTGCCGGGACCGCCCTGCACCACCATGACGCCGTTCAGGCCGGCCCGGATGACCTCGTCCTGCTCGGCCTGGATGGTCTCGACGATGTCGCGCATCCGGCCCGTGCGGTTCGCGGTCAGCGCCGACAGCAGGGCCGCCTCGCCGGTCACGTCCTCGCGGCCGGCCGCCCCGGACTCGATGTCGAGCACCTCGTCGTCGATGGCGGTCAGCACCCGCCCCTTGGTGCGCAGATGACGCCGCCGGGTCACCCCGTCGGGCGACACCGCGGTGGCCAGATAGAAGGCGCGGGCGGCCGGGGCGCGCCAGTCGACCAGAAGCGGATCACGATCGTGTTCCTCGGCCGAGAGACCGAGCCGTCCGATGTAGCGCGGCTGGTCGGCGGCGAAATCGAGCCGGCCGAAACAAAGACCGTTCTCGACCGCATTCATCTGCGCGAGTTGCTCGGCGTAATGACTGCGAGTCGCCTCACGTTGCGCACGGCCCTGCGGGGTGCCACCGGCCTCGAGCAGAATTCCGCGAAGGCGCTCGTCGGCCTGCTTACGCAGGTTGTCCAGCCGGTTGTAGAGGGTGGTGAGGTACGCCTGTTCGGCACGGAGGTCGTCGTCTCGCGTCACCGCGGCGGAGCTTGACAAAGCCACTCCCCTTTGTGTTAAAATTCGGGCCCTGGCGACCTTTATGGGTCGTCTTTTTTGTTGCGCGGAAACGCTCAGATTAGCGCATCGATCGGCGTACTCCCAGTCGTGTAACCGAGGTTACGGCTCGCCGGTGAAGTGTCGTCAATCGGTCAAGTTTTCCGGCGAGCCGTTACGCACGACGGCCGATCCCCATTAACCCGGTCATGACCCACAACCACCCGATCCGACGCGCCGCCGCCCTGTCCCTCATCGCTGTCTCCGCCCTCGCCTTCTCCTCGGCGTGCACCGGTGACGACGAGGCCCCGGCCGGCGAAGCCGCCCAGGCGGCCGCGGGCGGCCCCGAGCCCAAGAACGTCGAAGCCGCCAAGTCGGCCGCACAGACCGTCTTCGACCGCTTCGCCGGGGGCGACTTCGCCGGCGCCTGGGACATGTACACGGCCGCGGGCAAGGCCGCGATCACCAAGGCCGACTACGTCAAGCTCAACCAGGCCTGCTCCCGCAAGGGCCTGGCGATCCAGCTCACCAGCGCCCGCATGGAGGGCACGGACCGGGCGGTGGTGATCGCCAAGCAGCTGGTGGCCGCGCAGTCGTACACGATGGTGTACGAGGGCGACGCCTGGAAGCTGGAGCCGGCCAAGGAGGGTCTGGCCCTCTACAAGCAGGGTGCGGCCAAGGCCATCGCGGCCCAGAAGAAGGCCGGCACCTGCGCCAACCAGTGACAGTTGACAGCAACGGTGCCCGCCGCGAACCGCGGCGGGCACCTCTGTGTTGGTGAGTCAGGCGGCGACGATGAGGCCGTCCGGTCCGGTGAGGGCGAGACGCGTACGCAGGGTGCCTTTGCTGCCGATCTGGTCGTAGTAGGCCGTCCGGCGGCGAGCCACACAGCCGTCCTTGACCAGGTTCTGGGCCGCCAGGGCGGGGTCGAGGTGCGTGTTCAGGCCGTCCCGCAGCAGCTTCAGCGCCTCGGCCCGCAACTGTGAGACACGCGACTCGGTGACCCCCAGCTCCTCGGCGATGCGGGCCATCGGCCGCTCCTCGAAGAAGTAGCCCTGCACCACGGCCCGCAGTCGCTCGGGCAGGGCGTCGATCGCGTCCCGCAGATAGCCGATCCGCTCGCGCCGGATCAGCATCTCCTCCGGGCCGGCGCTGGGCTCGGTCACCATGTCGTCGGCGCCCGCCGTGGCGAAACCCTGAAGGCTGAAAACCACTGCCCTTTGTACGTCGTCGTCGGCGTGCTCGATGTCCTCGACCGAGCAGCCGAGCCGGTCGGCGACCTCACGGATCGTCGGCATCCGGCCCAGCTCGGCGATCAGCTCCTGCCGGGCGGTGTCGGTGCGGCGGGCCCGCTGGCGCACCGAACGGCTGGCCCAGTCGAGTCCGCGCAGCTCGTCGAGCAGTGCGCCGCGCACCCGGGCCGCGGCGAAGCGGGCGAAGGGCACGCCGCGCTCGTCGTCGTAGCCCCGGGCCGCGTGGACCAGCGCGGCGTACCCGGCGGAGAGCAGGTCGTCCCGGTTGACGTGGGCCGGGACGCGGGCCAGCATCTCGCGGACCAGGTGGCCGACGAGCGGCATGTGAGCCTGGACGACGTCCTCCCGACGGCGATCCTCAGCAACGCTCATGTGGGGGGTCTCCTCATGTGCCGGCCGGAGGGGGGATTCCGGCGCTGAGGAGAAAGGTGATCCCGATAAAGTGCGAAATGGGTCCCTTTCAGGTGCAGAACAGTTGCTTCGCTTCGCTGTACGAGATGCGGGTATGCTTGATCACGCGGCCCGCCCAGTCTTGCCTCGGGCCGCCTGCCGGACCGCCGTCATCAGCGCGGTCCTTCGGTTCGACCACCACGCGCCGCGACTGAGAACAAAGTCTGCGCCGGGCAGGACGACCCCTCGATACTTGGGAGTTCCCGCAACATGTCCACCTTCACCGATTTCGGCGTGCCCGCCGTGCTCACCACGGCCCTCGCCGAACTCGGCATCACCACCCCGTTCCCCATCCAGGCCGCCACGCTGCCCGACTCGCTGGCCGGCAAGGATGTGCTCGGCCGGGGCCGCACCGGCTCCGGCAAGACGTACGCGTTCGCCCTGCCCGTGCTGGCCCGGCTGGCCGCCTCGAAGTCCCCGCGCCGCCCGGGCCGCCCGCGCGCGCTGATCCTGGCCCCCACCCGCGAGCTGGCCACCCAGATCGACGCCACGCTGGCGCCGCTGGCGGCCAAGCTCGGCCTGCGCACCCTCACCGTGTTCGGCGGCGTCGGGGCCAACCCGCAGATCAAGGGTCTGAAGGCCGGCGTCGACGTGCTCGTGGCCTGCCCCGGCCGGCTCGACGACCACCTGCGCAACGGCCACGCCTCGCTGGACGCGGTCGAGATCACCGTGCTCGACGAGGCCGACCACATGGCCGACCTCGGCTTCCTGCCGGTCGTCCGCCGGCTGATGGAGCAGACCCCGCGCCAAGGCCAGCGCATGCTGTTCTCGGCCACCCTCGACAACGGGGTCGACGTACTGGTCAAGCGGTTCCTGCACAAGCCGGTGACGCACTCGGTCGACTCGGCCACCGAGGCCCCGGTCGAGATGGCGCACCACGTGCTGCACGTGCGCGGCGACGACCGCTTCCCGGTGCTGGTCGACCTGCTGTCGGCGCCCGGCCGCTCGGTCGTCTTCACCCGCACCAAGCGGCGAGCCAAGGTGCTGACCCGGCAGCTGGTGCAGGCCGGGGTGCCCGCCGTCGAACTGCACGGCAACCTGGCCCAGAACGCCCGCAACCGCAACATGGCCGCGTTCAGCGACGGCACGGCCGGCACGCTGGTGGCGACCGACATCGCCGCCCGCGGCATCCACGTCGACGACGTCGGCCTGGTCATCCACGCCGACCCGCCGGTCGAGCACAAGGCCTACCTGCACCGCTCCGGCCGCACGGCCCGGGCCGGCGCCGCGGGCACGGTGATCACGCTCATGACCGACGACCAGCAGGCCGAGGTGCGCGACCTGACCCGCAAGGCCGGCGTCCGCCCGAAGACCAGCCGCACCCGCCCCGGCGACCCGCTGCTGGCCGAGCTGGCCCCGGGCGAGCGCACGTTCGTCGCTCCCCCGGCCGCCGCCCCGGCTCCGGCCGCAGCCGGCGGCAACGGCGCCCCGCGCACCGGCGCTCCCCGCCGCGGCGGTCGCGGCCGTGGCCCGGCCCGCCCCGCCGAGGGCGCCGTCCCCGAGCAGAAGACCGGCGGCGCCCGCCGCCGCGGCGGATCGGGCCAGCCCCGGTCCAACCAGCCCCGCTCGGGCTCGACCCCGGTCCACAGCACCCAGTCCCGCAGCGGCGGCGCCGCCGCCTTCTCCGCGGGCACCCGGGTCGGCGGCCGCCGCGCCGGTCGCTGACACAGTCCTGAAGTGAAAGGGCGCTGCCGTTCGATCGGCAGCGCCCTTTCATAACTGTCTGGTCAGGGAGCGGCCCGAGCCGGCGTAGCCGTGCCGCTCGTAGAACCGCACAGCGCCGACGTTGCGATGGTGAATCCCGGCCGACAGCCGGCCAATGCCGTGCGCGGCTGCCCATTGCTCGGCCGCTCCGAGCAGCGCCGAACCAACCCCTCGATCGCGCGCCTCTTGCGCCACCACCGTGTGAACCTGAGCCGAGGCGTCCGGGCGCAGGATCTGATGGTCCGGCGGCTGCGGATTCCGCACAACCTCGACCATCCCCACCAAGCGATCCACAATCTGCGCCACCAGCAGCGCATGTCCCGCCGGCTCCGCGGCCAGCACGGCACGGAAGTGACGCGCCACCGCGATCCTCTCGGGAATCCGATAGACCTCCGGATCCAGAAGCAGATGGGCCTCGGCATTGGCCACCCGCAGGTCGACGAGCGAGGCGACATCAGCCACCACCGCCGGCCGCACCATGACCTCGTCGCGATCCATCGGTGAAACTTAGACCCCTCGGGTGACCCCGGATTGCCCCTGAGACAGTTCGGGCACGGGCGCTGGCGTTCATCGGCGGCGCCTCCGTGTGATAAATCTTCACGTCGTGCTGAACGACGAGTTCCGGGTCGGGGACGTGCTGCGGATCTCGTGCCCGTTCACCGATGCACAGGTGACAGGCGTCTCCTCCTCTGATGTGTCGATTCGCTGGCCGTGGTGGCGGCGCGATCCGGATACCGAGTGGATCGAGTGGAACGGGGACGTCGCCGTCGCGCGTGGGCCGGGCACTTACGGCTGGGCGGACGAGCTGTTCCGTACCGAACCGTCTGCCGAGCTGCTGCGGGCCGGGATGCCGTGCCGAGTCGGCATTCCGCCCACGGTCGTGCACGTGATCGAGGTGCAGAGCTTCGATCCGCCGCTCGAGACGGGGCGCCTGCCGCGTCCCCACCGCGAGATCGTGGTGCTGCCCCGGGGTGTGCCGGTCGACCCCGACGCCATCGAGCAGGGGAACGGCATCAATCCCGACGACGACATCCCCATGGCGTTCGATCTCGTGTTTCGGCCGTACTCCTTTCTGCGCCTCGGTGACGATGTCGTCGACCGCGACGGGCGCGCGTGGCGGTTCGACGGGCCGTGGGACTGGCACGCCTACGACGAGCGGAGCGGCATCCCGGCCTGGCCGTTGCAGCTGATGGCGGACGGGGGCGGCTTGGTCCCGGCTACGGCCACCGGGTCGCATCAAAGCGAGATCGCACGGTGGCGAAGCGCGGCGCTGTAAAAAGTTCGGGCAGGGTGTCGAGTGGGTGGGTCCTCGTTCGACGCGTTGGTGAGAAAGCACGCTGACACAAGGAGACGGCAATGCGGTTCATGGTGATCACCAAGGCGACGGCGGCGAGTGAAGCCGGCACGCCGCCGCCCACCGAGGTGTTCGACACGATGGGCAAGTTCATCCAGGAGCTGATGGACGCGGGCGTGCTGCTCGCCGCGGACGGGCTGCACCCGAGCAGCCAGGGCGCCCGCATCTACTCCGACGGCGAGAAGAAGACCGTGGTCGACGGGCCGTTCGCCGAGACCAAGGAGCTGATCGGCGGCTTCTTCCTGGTCGAGACGAAGTCGCTCGAGGAGTGCGTCGAGTGGTTCAAGCGGATGCCGGGGCAGGACGAGGGCAACATCGAGATCCGGCGGGTCATCCAGGCCGAGGACTTCGCCGAGACGATGACCGACGCGCAGCGGGCGGCCGTGGAGCAGCGCGACCAGGAGACCCGGTACAACTGATGGCGTGACGAGCGACACCCACCGCGCGATCGAGGCGGTCTGGCGGATCGAGGCGCCCCGGCTCGTGGCGGGGCTGGGGCGGCTCGTCCGCGACGTCGGCGTGGCCGAGGAACTGGCCCAGGACGCGCTGGTCGCGGCCCTGGAGCAGTGGCCGGCCGAGGGGGTGCCGCGCAATCCCGGCGCCTGGCTGATGACCACGGCCAAGCGCCGGGCCGTCGACCGGATCCGGCGCGACGAGACGTTCCGGCGCAAGCTCGAGGAGCTCGGGCGCGACCTGGAGGAGTCCACCCCGGACGTCGCCGGCCTGGTGGCCGAGGACGACGGCATCGGCGACGACCGGCTGCGGCTGATGTTCGTGGCTTGCCATCCGGTGCTGTCCACCGAGGCCCGGGCCGCGCTGACCCTGCGGCTGCTCGGCGGCCTGACCACTGACGAGATCGCCCGGGCCTTCCTGGTGCCCGAGCCGACCGTGGCCCAGCGGATCGTACGAGCGAAGAAGGCCCTGGCCAACGCGAAGGTGCCGTTCGAGGTGCCGCAGGGCGACGAGCTGGCGGCCCGGCTCTCGTCGGTCCTCGAGGTCGTCTACCTGATCTTCAACGAGGGCTACTCGGCCACCGCCGGCGACGACTGGATGCGGCCGGCGCTGTGCGAGGAAGCCCTGCGGCTGGGCCGGGTCCTGGCCCGGCTGGCGCCCCGCGAGCCCGAGGTGCACGGCCTGGTCGCGCTGATGGAGATCCAGGCTTCCCGGGCGGCCGCCCGCACCGGCCCGGGTGGCGTGCCGATCCTGCTGGCCGACCAGAACCGCGCCCGCTGGGACCACCTGCTGATCCGCCGCGGGCTGGCCGCGCTGGAAAGGGCCGAGGCCCAGACGGAAAAGCCCGGACCGTACGTGCTGCAAGCCGCCATCGCCGCCGTTCATGCCCGGGCCGGGCGCTTCGAGGACACCGACTGGCCGCGCATGGCCGCGCTCTACGAGCAGCTGGCCGCCACCTCGCCGTCGCCGGTGGTCGAGCTCAACCGGGCGGTGGCGCTGTCCATGGCGTACGGGCCCGGAGCCGGACTGGAACTGCTTGACCAGCTGATGGCCGTCCCGGCGCTGCGGGACTACCACCTGCTGCCGACCGTCCGCGGGGACTTCCTGGCCCGGCTGGGCCGGCCGGCCGAGGCGCGGGCCGAGTTCGAGCGGGCCGCCTCACTGACCCGCAACGAGCGGGAACGCACCCTGCTGCTCGACCGGGCCGCCGCCTGCCCGGTTGGCGACCAGCCGCAGGGGTGAGATGGCGCGCAGGGCCTCGGCGGTGGCCTCGTCGGCCGGCAGCTGCACCACCAGCCGCAGACCGGTGTCGCCGGGCACCGACAAGATCTCGTACGCCAGCCGCAACGAGCCGGCCTCGGGATGGTGCAGCCGCAGCACGCCGTGCGCCCGGGGCAGGCCGGGCACCCGGTCGAGCCGTTCGGCGAACTCGTGACCGGACAGGGCGATCAGCTCGTGGGCGAAGTTGGGCCGGGGCGGGCCGTCCTTGAGCGCGGCGACCTGCTCGTCGGCCACGTGCGACCAGTCCGGGTAGGCCTCACGGGCGCGCTGGTCGGCGAAGACGTACCGGTTGAGGTTGGGGCGGTCGCCGTCGAGCAGCCCGATCGGCCCGGCCAGGCGACGGAACCCGGTCGTGTACGCGAGCACGTCCCCCACCTGGTTGACCAGCATCGCGGCGGCCGGCTCCATCTGGTCGAGCACCGCCCGCAGACCGGGACGGACCGTGCGTACGGGCTCTTGGGCCAGACCCACGCAGCTCGCGCCGGACATCTTGGTCAGCCGCTGCAGGTGGGCGCGCTCGGACGCGGTGAGCCGCAGCGGACCGGCCAGGGCGGCCAGCACCTGGGGTGACGGGTGCCGGTCGCGGCCCTGTTCGAGGCGGATCAGGTATTCCACGCTGACGCCGGCCAGCATCGCCACCTCGGCCCGGCGCAGACCCGGCGTCCGCCGCCGCTGACCCGGGGGCAGCCCGACCTCGGCCGGCGTGACCTCGGCCCGCCGCGCGCGCAGGAAGCTGCCCAGCTCGTTGTCGCCCACCGTTCGACTGTAACGACGGCCGGACCGGCGAAGGTGTCCCCGCCACTACCACCCTGAGCGCGGTCTCCCTGCGCGCCGCGGACCGCCGCAAGGTCGAGCCATGACGACAAAAGTGGTGGTTGTGGGCGGCGGGTACGGCGGTGTCGTGGTGGCCCGCGGCCTGGACGACATCGCCGACGTGACGGTGGTCGAGCCCAAGGAGGTGTTCGTTCACCACGTGGCCCAGCTGCGGGCGGCGGCCGACCCGGCCTGGATCGAGAAGATTTTCATTCCGTACGACGGACTGCTGACCCGGGGCCGGGTGGTGCGCGACACCGCGGTGCTGGTCGAGCCCGAGGTGGTCGAACTTTCGTCCGGCGCCCGGCTCGACGCGGATTACGTCGTGCTGGCCACCGGCTCGGCCGGCCCGTTCCCGACCCGCACCGAGGGCGCCGATCAGGCGACGTCGGCCGAGCGGCTGCGCGATCTGCACGACGCGCTCGACCGGGCGACCTCGGTGCTGCTGGTCGGGGCGGGCGCGATCGGGCTCGAGTTCGCCGGGGAGATCGCGGCGGCCTGGCCGGGCAAGCCGGTGACCCTGGTCGACCCGGTGCCCGAGCTGCTGGGCGGCCGGTTCCCCGACGAGCTGCGCTCCGACCTGGCCCGGCAGTTGAACCAATTGGGCGTACGGGTCCTTCTCGGCGCCAAGCTCGACGCTCAGCCCGAGACGCCGGCCGGTGCCGTGCGCCCGTTCACGGTGACGACCAGCGACGGTGAGGTGCTGTCGGCCGATCTGTGGTTCCCCTGCTACGGCGGCACCGTGCCCAGCGGATACCTGAGCTCGGAGCTGGCCGCGGCCCGGCAGCCCGGCGGCCGGCTGGCGGTCACCGAGCACCTGCGGGTGACCGGGCACGACCGGGTCTTCGCGGTGGGCGACCTCAACGACACCCCGGAGCTGAAGACCGGCCGGGCCGCCGACAAGCAGGCCGAGGTGGTCGCGGCCAACATCCGGGCCCTGATCGAGGGTGGGCCGCTCACCGCGTACGAACCCTTCGCGGACGGGATGATGCTGACCCTGGGCCCGGCCGGGGGCGTCGGCTACGCCCCCGAACTCGGGCTGTTCGGCGCCGAGGCGACCGCCCAGTTCAAGGGCAGCTTCCTGCTCGACGTCTTCCGGCAGAAACTGGGCGCCTAACCGGCGTACAGGTCCAGGTCGATCCGCACGGGCCGGGCGATGATCCCCCGGCCCGTGGCGACGCCGGCCGCCACCCGGTCGACGACGGCCGACGCGACGAAATGGCATCCGCCGTCCACCGGCTCGGCCCGATCCAGGGTCAGCGTCACGGCACTGTCGTGGCCGCGGACCCGCAGCACGCCGTCGAGCAGCCAGCCGGCCACCGTGCGGCGGCAACCGGTGCTGCGGAAGGCGATCATCGGATGCTGGGCCGCGTCCAGGAACTTCTTGCCGACGATGTCTTTGTTCCGGCGCGGATCGTCACTGTGGAAAGTGGACGCGTCCAGCACGGCCGAGGCGCTGGAGGTGGCGAGGTCGCCGGCCACGGTCACGGTGCCGCCCAGTAATTCCATGGTGGCCTGAACCGGCTTGAGGCCGAACATGTGCGTGGCGGTCAGGCGGCACGTCGAGCGCGCGGTGTCGATGGTGTAGGTGCCCGGGCGAAGTGTGGTCTGCACGTTGGTTGTCATGCTCACCAGATTCGGCCCGCGCGGCCCCGGAAACCTCAGTGCCGGTACTGAGATGCGGCACGTAGTTCGGCCCGGTTGGCCACGCCGAGCTTGCCCAGGATGTTGCGCACGTGCGTCTCGACCGTCCGTTCCGAGAGCACCAGCCGCTCGGCCACGGCCCGGTTGGACAGTCCCTCGGCGACCAGCGCGGCGATCTCCCGTTCGCGGGCGGTCAGGTCATCCTTGATCAGCTCGGCGGCGGCCGCGGCGACGACCGGCATGCCGAGGCGGCGGGCGGTGGCGAGCGCGGTCGCCGCGAGATCGCGGCTGCGGCGCGGGTCGGAAGTGCGTAACTGCTTCGCGTACGCGATCTGGGCCCGGGCCAGATAGCCGGGCGCACCCAGCCGTTCCTCCATCGCCACCGCCCGGTCCAGATGCGCCGATGCCTCGGGCCGGCCGAGCACGGCCGCGATCGTCCCCAGCACCCGCGCGACCGCGCCGTGACAGCTGGACATCGAGTTCAGATAGATCCCGGCCCGCGACTCCATGCGGGCGTAGCACTCGGCCGCGAGATCGTGCTCGCCCACCCAGGCCGCCACCTCGCCGGTCACCACCGTCACGAACGTCCGCCGCCCGTCGGCCGGCAGCCGGGGCAGCACGCCGCGCAGCCGCCGGGCCGCGGTGATCCCGCCCTCACGGTCGCCGCGTCCCATCGCGATCAGCCCCAGCTGGGCGATCGCGATCGGCATCTCCTCCGCATCCAGCCAGCCCTCCCCGACCCAGCTGTAGTCGCCGGTGAACTCGGCCAGGCCGCTGAGAAAGGCCAGATACAGGTACGGGGCCGAGGCGTCCTGTGACCGGGCGGCCACCTCGCGCGCCTCCTCGGCCAGCTCACGAGCCGCACCGAGCCGACCGGCGACCAACGCGCGGGCGGCCCGCGCGCGCAGCAGATGCCAGCGGGCCACCGGCCAGCCCAGCCGGGCGGTCAGCGCGGCCAGCCGGTTGGTCTCGGCGTCGTACTCGGCCAGCTCGCCCCGGGCCAGGCAGGCGTCCAGCCGCCAGGTGCGCCCCCACAGTTCGGCGTCCGGCGGCCCGGGCAGCTCGCAACTGAGCCGAGCCAGCTCCAGCACCTCGTCCAGGTCGTCGGCCGGATCCATCGTCTCGTGCCGGGCATGCACGGCGGCCACCAGCGCGTCCGGCCGGCCCGAGGCCGCGGCCAGCTCCATCGCCTCCCGGCTGATCCGGCCGGCCCGTTCCGGGTCGCGGTCCTCGGCCAGCAGGAACGCGTACTGGGCCAGGACTTTCGCCCGGTCGCCGTCGTCCAGATCCGCCGCCAGCGCGCGTTCGCACAGGCGCAGGAGGGCCGGGCCGAGCGGGCCGCCGAAGCCCCGGATCACTAGCGCGGCCGGGGCGCCGACCTCGTCGACCACCGCCTCGCAGTCGGACAGCGCGACGTCGAGCTGGCCGTCGCGGTACGCCGCCTCGGCCCGCCGCAGGCGCAGGGTGGCGTCGCCGGGGGCGTTGGCCAGCGCGTGACCGAACCAGCGGACCGCCTCCGAGTAGTCGAGCGCACGGGACGCGGCGTTCGCGGCCGTCACGCAGGCCTCGACGGCGGCCCGGCGGGATGCGGCGTCGGCGGCGGCCCGGACGCGGTGGCGCGCGATCTCGGCCACCGAACCGCCGTGCTGCCCGAGGGCGTCGGCCAGCGCGGCGTGCGTACGGATCCGCTCGTCGCGGCCCAGACCGTCGTACAGCGCCTGACGCACGAGCTCGTGCCCGAAGCGCACGCGGGACGGCACCCATGGATCGTCGGCCAGCACCCCGGCCGCGACCGCCTCGGCCAGCGGCGCCACCGAGACCACCTGCTCCAGGACGGCGACATCGATCTCGGACCCGTACGCGGCCGCCACGGCCAGCATGTGCCGGCAGTCCGCCGAGAGGTGAGCCGTGCGCCGGGCCACGACCGGCCGGAGTCCGTCGGGCAGACCGACCGCGCCGGCCGGGCGGTTCAGCCGGCCCTCACGGATCAGCAACCGGGTGAGCTCGCGGGTGTAGAGCGGATTGCCCCCGCCGAGCCGGTGCACGACGGCAGCCCAGCTGCGATGCGCCGCCGGGTCGCCGGCCGCGAGAAAGCCGGCCACCGCCGCCTGGTCCCAGGGCGCGAGGGCCAGCGTCTCGAACCCCATCGGGGTACGGCTCGTGCCCAGCACCAGGATGCGGGCCGCGCCGACCTCACGACCGAGGGCAGTCAGCAACGCCAGTGACGCGTCGTCCGCCCAGTGCAGATCCTCCAGAACCAGCAGGAGCGGCCTCTTCGCGGCGGCCGCGCACAACGCGTCCACCGCCGCGCGTACGGCCCGGAAGCGGGCGACCGCCGCGCTTTCCCCCGCCCCGGACAGCTCGAGCAGCGTCGGCGTCAGACCCTCGGGGGCGCCGGCCAGCAGGGTCAGCCAGGGCCAGAAGCTCGGCGCGCCCTCGTCGGGGTCGGCCCGCCCGGTCAGCACCGTGAACCCGGCCGCCGTGGCCCGGTCGACCGCCTCCTCGACCAGGGCCGTCTTCCCGATCCCGGCCTCGCCGACCAGCACCGCCACCGCGCCCGTACCCTGCTCGGCGTCCGCGCGCAGCCGGTCGAGGGCGACCACCTCGGCCACCCGCCCCACCAAGCGCACACCCATGCCGACCAACCTTGTCCCGGACGGCCCGGATGTCCATCGCGTTCCCGTCAGAGCGAGGAACCGTCCAGCGATCCGGCCATGCCCAGCAGGGCCAGCGCGTCGGCGTCGGCCGAGCCGGGCACCGCACTGTAGAGAACCAGATGCTGGTCGCGCTCGGTCAGCGCCAGCGAGTCGCAGTCGACCGTCACCCGGCCCACGACCGGGTGGTGGAAGGTCTTCGTGAGCATCGGCACGGCCTGCACATCATGCCGCTCCCACAGCCGCTCGAAGTCGGGGCTCCCGGCCCGCAGCTCGGCGACCAGCCCGGTCACCGCCGGGTCGGACGGATAGCGGGCCAGGGTCGCCCGCAACTCCATGACGACCTGATGCCGGAACTCGGTGAGGTCGGCCACGGCGTACAGCTGGGACTTGGAGGCCAGGAACGCCCGCCGGGCCAGGTTGCGCTCCTCGGGGACCAGCTTCCCGAAGTCCTCCATGAGCGCGGCGGCCAGGCTGTTCCACGCGAGCACCTCGAAGATCGCCGACGTCACGAACCCGGCGGTGTTCGGCAGGCGGTCGAGCAGGGCCAGGATGCTGGGCCGGACGTCGCGGCGGTGCCGCTCGGTGCGGATCGGCGCGGTGCCGGCCAGCACGTGCAGGTGCTCGGACTCGGCCCCGGTCAGGTGGAGCGCGGCCGCGATGCCGGCCAGCACCTCGCCCGACGGTCTCGGGGCGCGGCCCTGCTCCAGGCGTACGTAGTACTCGGTCGAGATGTGCGCGAGCACCGCGACCTCTTCGCGCCGCAGGCCCGGCGTGCGACGCCGAGGGCCGGAGGGCAGGCCGACGTCGGTGGGACGCAGCCTTTCCCGGCGGGTGCGGAGGAACGCCCCGAGCTCCTGCTTGTCCATACCGTCAGTGTGCCCGCCCGGGCGGCCCGGATCCTGGTACTGATCGTGCCTGCATCCGGCCGGCCCGGGTCGTGACGCTTACGGCATGACAAACATGCTGACCGGCAAGGTCGTCCTCATCACCGGCGCCAGCCGCGGCATCGGCGCCGCCGCGGCCCACCTCTTCGCCCGCGAGGGTGCCTCCGTGGTGCTCGCCGCCCGTGGTGCCGAAGCCCTCGACAAGATCGTGGCCGAGATCCGCGCCGACGGCGGCGTGGCCGACGCCGTCCCGCTCGACCTGGCCGACCGGGCCAGCGTCCGCGCCGCCGTCCGCCGTGCCGGCGAGCTGCACGGCCGGCTCGACGGCGCGTTCAACAACGGCGCCGCCATCCAGCAGCCCGGCCCGCTCGACACCACCAGCGACGAGGACATCGACAACCAGTTCGAGGTGAACTTCCGGGCCCACTGGATCGCGATGAACGCCGAGGCCGAACTGATGCGCGCGAGCGGCGGCGGGGCGATCGTCAACACGTCCAGCATCGGCAGCCGGCGCGCCAACCCCGCCCTTCCGGCGTACGGGGCCATGAAGCGCGCCCTCAACAGCATCACCGAGACGGCCGCCGTGACGTGGGCCGCTCAGGGCATCCGGGTCAACGGGATCACCCCGGGCGGCACGGCCACCGAGATGATCGAGCAGTGGGAGGCCGCGACCCCGGGCATCAAGAACGGGATCACCGCGTCCATCCCGCGGGGCCGGATGGCCGAGCCGGGCGAGGTGGCCGAGGTCGCCGCGTGGCTGCTGAGCGACCGGGCCGCAGCGGTCACCGGGGCGATCATCCCGGTCGACGGCGGAGCGGGCGCCTAGGCGCCCGGGACGTCCACCTCGATCTCGTTGGACAGGGTGAACCCGTCGCACAGTTCGAGGTCGTCGCCGCTCCAGAAGCGGCCCGGGTCGTACCAGTTGGGCTGGCGGCCGCGCGGCAACAGGCCCATGTCCTCATAGGTGACGGCGACGACCTCGGCGCAGTAGGCCGTCTCGAGCGCCGCCTCGTCGACCGGCCCCTTGCCGCCGCGCAGCCGCCAGCGCGGCCGGATCTGCGGCACCCGGCCCCGCACCCAGCGCCAGGCCAGCTGGGCCGACGACGGGAACGGCGTGCCGTCGAGGCGGGCCACCGTCTTGAGCGCCTTGTCCTCCATCGCCTGGTCGACGCCGGGCTCCAGCTGCCGCAGCCAGCCCCGCTGTCCGTACCGGTGGGCCCAGACCGTGACCGCGTCCCGCAGATCGTGCAGCTGGACGCCGCGCTGGAAGGTGCCCGACCACAGATCGGGCAGCGACCGGCCCAGCTCGGCGTGCCACATGAGCGGCGGCATGTCCTCGACGACGATCGACATGCCGACGTGGTTGACCGGGCTGTTGGTCAGCGTCTGGATCGCGCGGTCGGCGCCCGTGCGCCCACGGAAGATCCAGATGTCGCCCGTCCGGGTCAGGTCGATGGCCTCATCGAGGCTTAAGGCGGCGTCCACGTGTCTATCCTCAAGTGATGCGTTGGTGGAAAGTAGTGGGATTGGCCGGGCTGGCCGGCGTCGCGGCGACGGGGGCTGTCGTGGCCCGGGCCGAGCGCAAGCGCCGGCAGTACACCCCCGACGAGATCCGCGACCGGTTGCACCAGCGGGTCGCCGAGGCGGCCGACTCAGACGACATCAGTATCGCGGAGTAGCGACCACAGCCCGGCCCCGTCCGGCGCCGAGAACCACGTCTTGCCGCCCGACCCGACCGCCTCGGGGTTGCCCGAGGGGCCGGGGATGGCGCCGGCCAGCACCGACTGGGTGGGCGACAGCTGCCGGATGGCGACGGCGGCCACGTTCTCGGGGTGGGCGTGCGCGAACTCGGAGTAGATCTCCTGGTCGTGCTGCCCGTCGTCGCCGATCAACAACCAGCGGATCTTCGGGAACTCACGGGAGAGCCGCTGCAGCGTCGTGCGCTTGTGCTCCTGGCCGCTGCGGAACCAGCGGTCGGGCGTGGGACCCCAGTCGGTGAGCAGCAGCGGGCCCGCCGGATAGAGGTGGCGGGAGAGGAACCGGCTCAGCGTGGGGGCGACGTTCCAGGCGCCGGTCGACAGATAGAAGACCGGGGAGCCGGCGTTCGCCGTGATCAGCCGCTCGTACAGCACGGCCATGCCCGGCACGGCCATGCGGGCGTGCTCGTCCAGCACGAACGTGTTCCACGCGGCGAGCAGCGGACGCGGCAGGGCGGTGACCATGACCGTGTCGTCGATGTCGCTGATCACGCCGAAGCGGCATTCCGGGTCGACCACCCGGATCGGCGCCTCGGCCGGGGCCGCGCCCTCGGTGAACAGCCGCACACTGCCCCAGCCGGGCTCGAGGTCGCCCTTGACGCGGGTGTCGACGTAGCCGCTGCGGTCGGTGCGGGTCTCGGTGATGTTGTCACCGATCTGAATCTTCACCACGGCGTTGTTCACCGGCGAACTGGTGAAGCTGCGCCAGCCGCGCACCTTTTCCAGCCGCTTACGGGTGGGGGTGCCGCGGGTCAGCACCACCCGCGCCATCACCCGCGCCCAGCCGGGCGCTCCGTAACCCGTGTATGCGGTGATCACCGGCCGCCAGCCCCGGTTGCGCAACCGGCGCTCGACGATCTCGTGCAGGGCGTCCTCCACCCGCGCGGCCCGGTGCATCCGAACCGCGGGCGGCTGCCCGGCCGGAGTTGATGCCACGCTCTGGCCCCCTGATCCCCTGGTCTCGGCGGTCGTCCTGCCCGGTTAAGGTACCCGGGAAACCTGACAGCCGCGGCCGAACCCCGCCCTCCACAGGCGACGATGTCAGGCGGCGGCCTTCGCCATGGCCGGCATCTCGGCCGTCGACCACTGGTCGGCGAACCATTGATCGTCGGCGACGACCCGCCCGGCCACTCCCGCCCGCACCAGCGCCGCGGCGGCCTCGGCGCGCAGGCTGCGCAGGGCCTCGGCGGCCAGTTCGGACTCGTGCCAGGCCGCCTGCTCCTGCTTCTGCGCGTCCTCGTACTGCGCCAGGCGGTGGGCCCGGATAGCGTTGCGCAGCAGGCCCTCCTGCACCACCGGGTGCAGCCGCGGATTCCAGCCGCGATGCGCGAGCACGTCGTTCAGCTGCTCGATCGAAATCTCCCGGCGACGGCAGGCGGCCGTGGCCGCGCGGTGCAGCCAGCGCTCGCGGTCGGCGTTCTCCCCCGGCTTGCGGCGGCGGCTCATCTGCGGATACGCAGCGGCGCGAGCCCCCTCCCGAGCGAGACGATCGGCTTCGTCGTAAGCCAGCCACGCCTCATGCTCTTTCTGCTGCGCGGCCGCCCATTCCGCGCGGCAGCGGGTGGCGGTGGTCGCGGCCCTTTCCGCGGCGACGGCGACCTCGCCGGCGAAACGCAAAGCATCGGCCTGGGGGCCGGTCAGTGGCGGCGCGGGCGCCTTGGTCGGCAAAGACACCAAAGCCCCGGCAATGGCCACCGCGAGCAGGATGACGACCCACAACGCGGCGGCATAGGGAAGGGAGACGAAGAAGCTTTCCACGGCGGATTCCATGACAACCTCACGGATGCGGCCCGACACGAAAATAACAATGTGAAGAGCGGGTTACCCCACCGAACGTTGTTCTGTTGCGATTAATACAAAGGCGGACCGCGTACGGCGTAACCGCGCACGAATAAGCCGGAGAGCACGATGATTGCAGCGGCCGCCGTTGCCGCAGGCACCGCGGGAGCCACCGGCGCGGCCGAAACGGCAATCACCCAGTGCGCCAACGGCGCCGGCGCATCGCTCAGCGGCTCAATGGCAGCACCAACCACCGAAACCGGCGCGCCGACAGCCGAAGCGCCGGCAACGGCCGGGCAGGCAAGCCCAATAGGCACGACCGGGGCGGCAAGCTCAGCCGGAGCAGCCGACGAAGCGGCGGCGGCGGCGAGCGGGGCCGGGGCGGCGGGAGTGAGGTGGGCGGGGGCGAGCTGGGTGGCGAAGGCTAGCGCGAGCATGGCCAGGCCGGTGAGGAAGCGCAGCAAGCGGCCCCCGTCCCAGTCCCGGGGGAGCACACGCGCCACGGCCGTCACACCACTCAACTTACCGTTTCGGCCGGATACGCGCAGGGCTCCGGAGAAGTACGGCAGTTCCCGCACGAATCCCCCGGACAGGCGAAAGGCGCCGCAAGCGGCGCCTTTCGCGGGACTGACTCGCCGGCCGGGCTCTGCTACGCCCGGCTCACTTGCTGGGTTCGGGCACGTCCAGGTCGCATGTGATCTTCGGGTTGACGCCCATCCAGTTGAGCGGGCCGGCGATCGTCGTGACGGCGATCGTGCCGAACTCGGCACAGCTGGTGTCGCTGGTGTCGGAGAAGTAGCCACGCTCGTACGCGGCAACGCCGCCGAGCACGAGCCAAATGATCAAAAGCAGCCCGCCGATCGAGCCTGCGCGCATCGGGGCCTCCTATGCCGTGGGGATGACCACCGATACCCCGATTCGTTCAGCCGCTAAACGACCGGCTTCACCGCCTGCAGCGTGTAGGTGTGCGGCATCCGCTCGGGCCGGTCGGCGAGCTGCCACTCGTTCTCCTGCACCTCGACCATCTGCCCGTTCGGCAGCGCGTCCCACGGCACCGTCTTGTGCTCGACCAGGCCGGTCAAGGTCAGGCCCGCTTCCAGTACGGCCGTCACGACCTCGCCCAGCCCGTGGTTCCACTCGTGCGTGGTGTTGTTGGTGAACACCGTGTCCTTGGCCGCGTAGCTGCCCGGATCCTCGTAGATCTGCGGTTTCTCGGTCTCGAAGTACGGCTCCTCCAGCGCGAGCACCCCGTCCGTCCGGTCGTAGTCGAGCGACCACAGCACCGGATGCCCCTCGCGGATGAACAGCCGGCCGCCCGGCCGCAGCAGGGCCGCCACGGTCTGCGCCCACCGCCGGACGTCGGGCAGCCAGCAGAGCGCGCCGACGCCCGTGTAGACGAAGTCGTAGCCGTCCCCGGCGGCCGCCACCGCTTCGTACACATCGGATTCGACAAACCGGACATCCTGCCCGGCCAGCTCGGCGATCCGCCGGGCCTGTTCCAGTGACTTGGCCGAGAAGTCGACGCCCGTCATGGTGGCGCCGAGGCGCGACAGCGACACCGTGTCGGTGCCGATGTGACACTGCAGGTGCACCCCTCGGAGCCCCGAGACGTCACCCAGCAGCGGAAGGTCGAATCGGACCACGGCGCTCAGATGGCCGGGGTCGGCGAAGCGCTGCACGTTGTAGTCGGGCGAGGCGGCGTGGGCGGCCGCGCGGTCGTCCCAGGCTGCACGGTTCACGTCCCGGTAGTCGGTCATCCGGGCACGATATGCCGACGCCGGCGCCGACGGCTTTCGATTTTCGGCTGAACTGGCGTTAGATGGCAGTCCGGCAGTCGCCACGAGACGGCGGTCCGGCAGTCGAGACGGCGGGGGTGCGGGGTTGGAGACCAGGCGTACGACGGTGCGTGACGTGCGCCGGGCGAACCGGTCCAGCCTGCTCACCGACCTGTTCCACGGCGGCCTGCAGAGCCGGCAGCAACTCGCCGCGAGCACGGCGCTGAGCCAGGCCAGTGTCAGCAACCTGATCGGCGAGATGATCGAGGAGGGCCTGGTCGAGGAGGCCGGCCTGGTCGGGTCGGACGGCGGCCGCCCGCGTGTGCTGCTGCGGGTGCGGCCCGGCTTCCGCTACGTGGTGGGCGCCGACGTCGGCGAGACCCGGGTGCTGGTCGAGCTGTACGACCTCGAGATGAACCGGCTGGCCGTGTCCCGGCTGGAGCACGACGACGGCCCCGAGCAGGTGGCCGGCCGGCTGCTGACCGGGCTGAGCGCGGTGCTCGACGAGGCCGGGGTGGCTCCGGCCGACGTGCTCGGGTACGGGGTCGGGGTGCCGGGCGTGGTCGGTTCGGACGGGGTGGTCGACTCGCAGTCCACGGGCTGGGACTCGGCGCCGCTGGGCGAGATGCTGCGGGCCGGCACCGAGGTGCCGATCTTCGTCGAGAACGGGGCCAAGACGCACGGCCAGGCCGAGATGTGGTTCGGCGCCGGGCGGGGCGCGCGGCACGTGGTCGTGGTCATGACCGGGCTGGGCGTGGGCGCGGCCGTGGTGATGGACGGGCGCAGCTACTACCGGGGTGCGAACAGCAATGCCGGCGAGTGGGGGCACACCACGCTGGTGTACGACGGCGACGAGTGCCGGTGCGGGGCGCGAGGCTGCCTCGAGGCGTACATCGGCTCCGACCGGATCGCGCACCGACTGGCCGCGGCGACCGGTGAACCGTACTCGAAAGAACTTCTGCCCCGGCTGCTGGAAACGCCCGATCTGGCGCCGGAGGCCGTGGCGGTGTTCGAGCAGACGGCCGGCTATCTGGGCGCGGGGCTGGCCGATCTGATCAACCTGTTCAGCCCGGAACGGATCGTGCTCGGCGGCGTGACGGGGTCGGTGTTCGGGGCGCGCTTCCTGCCCGAGATCCGTGCCGCCGCGGCTCGGCACGCGCTGCGACGACCGTACGCGCAAACGACCATCAGCATCTGCGAGCTGGGCGTCGACGCGGTGGCGATGGGCGCGGCCACCCTGCCGATCGCGCAGCTGCTGGCCGAGGGCGGCCTGCCCGAGCCCACCGACCAGATCCTGGCCTTCACCCCGCGTCAGCGCCGCCCCGGAGAACGAGCGCGGCGCTGACGGAAGCTCGGCGTCAGCGCCGCCCCGGATAAAGAGCGCGGCGCTGACGAGAGGAACGCTCAGGCGCGCAGCGCGGCGATCGAGTCGCGGAACCAGAGCGCGCTCTGCTTGGGCGTGCGCTCCTGCGTCTCGTAGTTGACGTGCACGATGCCGAACCGCTTGGCGTAGCCCTCGGCCCACTCGAAGTTGTCGAGCAGCGACCACGCGAAGTAGCCCCGCACGTCCGCTCCCTGCTCGCGGGCGGCGGCCACCGCGGCGATGTGCGAGGCCAGATATTCCGTACGGTCGTCGTCGGCCACGTAGCCCGACTCGTCCGGCTGGTCGTCGAACGCCGCGCCGTTCTCGGTGATCACCATGGGCAGGCCGGGGTAGTCGCGGTGCAGGCGGACCAGCAGCTGGGTGAAGCGCTCCGGCGTGATCGGCCACCCCATCGCCGTACGGGCGGTGTCGGGAAGCACGGAACGGACCACCGGCTCGCCGTTGGCCTCGTGGGTGCGGCCTTCCTCGTCCGTGCCGGCGAAGTCCTGTCCGAAGTAGAAGTTGACGCCCAGCGTGTCGAACGGCGTCGAGATGATCTCGAGGTCGCCGTCCTGGACGGGCATCGCCGAGCCGCGGGCGGCCAGGTCGGCCACCACGTCGGCCGGGTACTCGCCGCGCCGCAGCGGGTCCAGGTACAGCCGCAGCCCCATGCCGTCGGCGCGGCGGGCGGCGTCCCGGTCCTCCTCGGTGTCGCCGTGCGGGTCGGCCGTGCCCATGTTCAGCGTGATGCCGTAGTTGTGGGGCCGGGTCTCGGCGGCCCGCATCCGCTGGACGGCCAGGCCGTGCCCGAGCAGCAGGTGGTGGGTGGCGGCCAGCGAGGCGTCGAAGTCCTTGCGGCCGGGCGCGTGCACGCCGACGTTGTAGCCCAGCCAGGCCGAGCACCACGGCTCGTTCAGCGTGGTGAACGTGTCGACGCGGTCCTGCAGTTTGTCGAAGACGAGAGAGGCGTAGTCGGCGAACCGGTAGGCGGTGTCACGGTTGGGCCAGCCGCCCGCGTCCTCCAGCTCCTGCGGCAGGTCCCAGTGGTACAGCGTGACCCAGGGGGCGATCCCGTTCTCGAGCAGCTCGTCCACCAGCCGCTCGTAGAAGCCGAGGCCGGCCGGGTTGACCGGGCCGCGGCCGCCGGGCTGCACCCGCGGCCAGGCCACCGAGAACCGGTAGCTGTCGACGCCGAGGCTCTTCATCAGCGCGACGTCCTGCGGCATCCGGTGGTAGTGGTCGCACGCCACGTCGCCGTTGTCGGCGTTGACCACGGCGCCGGGCACCCGCGAGAAGGTGTCCCAGATGGACGGTGTGCGGCCGTCCTCGGCGACCGCGCCCTCGATCTGGTACGACGCCGTCGCCACGCCCCAGAGGAACTGCGCGGGCAGCCCGGTGGCGAGCGGGACGGAGGTGGTGGTGGGGTTCATGGCACTCCAGTGGGGATTGGTTAAAGAAGGGGCCGGTCCGCCAAGGCGGACCGGCCCCCGTTTCATCCGACGGGTTGCTCCGTGGGATGCAGCCAGCACGCGACGGAACGTGCGGCTCCGTCCGGGGTGTCGGGCCGGCCGAGCACGGGGATGTGCGGCGCGCACGGCTCGAACGCCTTGGGACACCGGGGGTGGAACGAGCAGCCGCTGGGCATGCCGGCCAGGTCGGGCGGCGACCCGGGGATGCCGGCCAGCTCGCGGCGCGGCCCGCGCAGGGCGGGGAAGGAACTGAGCAGACCCTTCGAGTACGGGTGCAGGGCATCGCGGTAGATCGTCGCGGCCGGCGCCTCCTCGACAATCCGGCCGCCGTACATGATGGCGATCCGGTTCGAGAACTCGACCAGCAGCGACAGGTCGTGCGTGATGAAGATGACCGAGAACCCGAGGCGCTCGCGCAGCTCGATCAGCTGACCCAGGATCTGCCGCTGCATCACCACGTCGAGGGCGGTGGTCGGCTCGTCCATGATGACCACCTGCGGCTGCAGGATCAGCGCCATGCCGATCATGACGCGCTGCCGCATGCCGCCCGAGAGCTGGTGCGGGTAGGCGTCCATCCGGTCGGGCGAGATGCCGACCAGCTTGAGCATCTCGCGGGCCCGGGCGTTGCGGCTGTGCTCGCTCATCTTGGGCTCGTGGGCCTTGAGCACGTCGGTCAGCTGGGTCGAGATCTTGTGCACCGGGTTGAGCGAGTTCATCGCGCCCTGGAACACGATCGCCGTCTCGGCCCAGCGGAACGCGCGCAGCGCCCGGTCCGAGAGGCCGAGGACGTCGTACGCCTCCCCCTGCTCGGGGTGGTAGATGACCTCGCCGCCGGTGATCACGCCGGGCGGGGCGAGCAGCCGGGTCAGGCCGTAGGCCAGTGTCGACTTGCCGGATCCGCTCTCGCCGGCCAGGCCCAGCACCTCGCCCTTGTGCAGGGTCAGGTTGACGTCGCGGACCGCGCGCACGGCTTTGTCGCCCAAGCCGTACTCGACGTTGAGGTTGCGAATCTCGAGGACGGGTTCCATCTACTTAGCCGCCTCTCGGGCCACCGGTGTCATGGCGTCGGGGTGTGCCTGGGCTCGGGTGTGCGGCTCGGCCGAGTTGTCCAGAACGGGCGTGAAGCCGATCCGCATCCGCACGGTGCCACCCGAAGCCGTCTTGAGCTTGGTCTTGCCGGCGCTGCGCAGCCGCGGGCTGACGAACTCGTCGATCGCGAAGTTGATGAGCGAGAGCGCCGTGCCGAGGAAGGCGATGGCCAGACCGGCCGGTACGAACCACCACCACGCGCCCTGGGCCAGCGCCTGCTGCCCCTGCGCCCAGAACAGGATCGTGCCCCAGTTCCAGCCGGCCGCCGACACGATGCCGATGAAGGCCAGGGTGATCAGCGAGAGCACGGCGAAGATGACCGTGCCGATGAACCCGGACGCGATCACCGCGGTCAGGTTGGGCAGCAGCTCGAAGCCGATGATCCGCCAGGTCTTCTCGCCGGTGGCCCGGGACGCCTCGATGTAGTCGCGCCGGCGCAGCGAGAGCGTCTGCGCGCGCAGCACCCGGGCGTTCCACGACCACGAGGTGAGGCCGATGATCAGCGCGATCAGCAGGTTGCTGGCGTTGTCCAGGACCGAGGTGATGATGATCATCAGCGGGATGGCCGGGATCACCAGGAACACGTTGGACAGCGCGGACAGCGTGTCGTCGGTCTTGCCGCCGAGGTAGCCGGCCGTGATGCCGATGATCACGGACAGCACGGTGGCGATGGCGCCGGCCAGGAAGCCGACGAACACCACGGGCCGGGTGCCGTCGAGCACCTGGCTGAACACGTCCTGCCCGAGGTGGGTGGTGCCGAACCAGTGCTCGGCCGACGGCGGCTGGATCAGGTCGTTGCTGCGCGCGTCCGGGTCGTACGGCGTGACCCAGGGCCCGATGATCGCGAACAGCACGTAGATGCCCAGGATGATCAGCCCGAAGGCCGCCTTCTTGTTCTTCAGGAACAGGAACCGCTGCCGCTTGGCCTTCGCCGGCTTGGCGGCCTCCGGTGCGGCCATCGCCCCCTGGCCGGGGATGACCTGGGCGGTGCTCGAGGTGGGGATCGTCATCGCTCAGCCCTCCTTGCGGGTGCGCGGGTCGAGAAGCAGGTAGGCCAGGTCGGCCAGCAGGTTCGCGACCAGCACCGAGATGGTGATGACCAGGAAGATGCCCTGCATCAGCGGGTAGTCCTTGGCCCCGAGCGCCTGCAGCAGGATGAACCCGAGACCGGGGTACGAGAAGACGATCTCGACCAGCAGCGTGCCGCCGACGATGAAGCCGAGCGACAGGGCGAACCCGGAGATGTTGGGCAGCAGCGCGTTGCGGGCGGCGTAGCTCACCGCGACCCGGCGCTCGGAGAGGCCCTTGGCGTGCGCCACGGTGATGTAGTCCTCGGACGAGACGGTCACCATCATGTTGCGCATGCTCAGGATCCAGCCGCTGACCGACGAGATCAGGATGGTCAGCGCGGGCAGCAGGCTGTGCTGCAGGGCGCTCGGGATGAAGTACTGGTCCCAGGCCGGCACCAGCGACGAGTCGAAGCCGCCGGACGACGGGAAGAAGCTGTCCGGGCCGGTCAGCAGGTAGATGGCGATGATGCCGAGCCAGAAGTACGGCACCGACGAGAAGAACGTGGTGACCGGCAGCAGGCCGTCGGTCCACGAGCCGCGCCGCCACCCGGCCAGCACGCCCAGGCTGGTGCCGATCAGGAAGCTGATGATCGTGGTGATGCCGACCAGCAGCACCGTCCACGGCAGCGCGTCCCCGATGATCTGCGAGACCGGCGACGGGAAGAACGTGAAGGACAGGCCCAGGTCGCCGCGGAACAGCTGCGCCCAGTAGTCGAGGTACTGCTGCCACAGGCCTTTGTCGTCGTCCAGGCCGAACAGAACGTAGAGCGAGTTGATGGCCTCGGTGCTGAGCTGGCCGCGGAACTTGGCGATCAGCGACTGCACCGGGTCACCGGGCACCAGCCGCGGGATGAAGAAGTTGAGGGTGATCGCGGCCCACGCGGTGAACAGGTAGAACGCGATGCGCTGCAGGAAGTACTTCACCTCGCCACCGCCTCTCCGGGCGTCGATGCCGCGACCGTCGCCTCGTCGTAGAGCCAGCAAGCCGCCCAGTGCCCGGGCCGGTCGCCGATCTCGAGCCGGATCGGCAGATCGGTGGTGCACCGTTCCATCGCCATCGGGCAGCGCGGGTGGAACCGGCAGCCCGACGGCGGGCGGATCAGACTCGGCGGCTCGCCGTTGCCCCGGTCCTCCTCGGCCGCGTCGACGTCGCCGGCCAGCCGGTCCGGGTCGGGCGCGGAGTCGATGAGCAGCCGGGTGTAGGGGTGGGCGGGAGTCTGCGTGACGGTCTCGCTGTCGCCGCCCTCGACCATCCGGCCCGCGTACATCACCAGGGTCTCGTCGGCGAAGTAGCGGGCCGAGGCGATGTCGTGGGTGATGTAGAGGATGGCCAGGTTGAGGCGTTCCTTGAGGTCGCGCAGCAGGTTGAGCACGCCGAGGCGGATCGACACGTCCAGCATGGACACCGGCTCGTCGGCCAGCAGCGCCTCGGGCTGGGCGCCCAGCGCGCGGGCGATGGCCACACGCTGCCGCTGGCCGCCGGAGAGCTCGTGCGGGAACTTGTCGAGGTAGCGCTCGGGCGGGGTGAGGCTGACCCGGGTGAGCAGTTCGTTCAGCGCGTTCTCGAGGTCGGCGTCGGTCCGGCCCGCGTTGTGATGGATCTTCAGCGCGCGGGTGAGGTGATAGCGGATCGTGTGCACCGGGTTGAGCGACGCGAACGGGTCCTGGAAGATCATCTGGACCCGGGCCGCGTACGCCCGGAAAGCACTTCCGCCCTTGACCTTGGTCGTCTCGCCGTGCAGCTGGATGTCGCCGTCCGTACGCGGGTAGAGCTGGGCGAGCAGCCGGGCCACCGTGCTCTTGCCCGAGCCGGACTCGCCGACCAGCGCGACCACCCGGCCGCGGCGCAGAGTGAGGTGCACGTCGTCGACGGCGTGCACGGCCGTCCGTTCTCGCGAGAACAGCTGGCGCAGTCCGCGGCGTACGGGAAAGTGCTTGGTCAGGCCGATCGCCTCGAGCACCACCTCGCCGGCGGGCGCTTTCGCGTCCTGTGTCATGCCGGGTTCCTTCATTTTCAACGGCGGTGGCCGCCCCCACCCGGCGGCACGGGTGGGGGCGGCGACCACGATCAGGAGTTGGCGGGCTTGAGCTTGCTGATGATCAGCGACACGTACGGCTGGGTCGGCTGCGCACCCGAGTAGGGGTCCGCGTCGGTGGGCCAGCCGGTCCAGTTCTTGTCGCTGTAAGCCGCGCCGACGTTGTCCGCGCCGACCGGGAACATCGGGGCCTGCTCCACGAAGACCTTCTGGATCTGGTTCATCGCCGTGGTGCGGGCCTCGTCGCTGGTCGCGTTCTTGTACGCGGTCAGCGCGGCGGTCGCCTCGGGGCTCTTGAAGCGGCCGAAGTTGCCCTGCTGAGCGGCGGTGCCGATCGGCTTGAGCAGGTCGCCGTCCATGACGGTCTGGTAGATGTCGTACGGCGTGGCGCCGCCGTTCGTCCACCGCATCGAGGCCTCGAAGGCGCCCGTCTGCACGTTCTTGTCCCAGACGTCCTGGTTGGGCTTCTCGACGGTCGCCTCGATGCCGATCTCGGCGAAGTTGCTCTTGATGATCTCGAGCGAGGTCTGGTAGTCCGACCACGGCGCGGGGTCGCTGAGCTTGATCTTCACCGGCTTGCCGCTCGGGTCGGTCAGCGTCTTGCCGTTGAGCTTGTAGCCGGCGCTCTGCAGCAGGGCCTTGGCCCCGGCCACGTCGTTCGAGAACTCCTTGCCCTTGTACTCCGGGGCGATGAACGCGTCACCGGCGCCCGGCGGCAGACCGGTCACGCTCTTGATCTCGGGGTGGAAGTACGCGGCCTCGGCCTGGTTGAAGATGTCGGTCCGGTTGATCACCATGTTCATGGCCTGACGCAGCTTCACGTCGTCGAACGGCTTGATCGTGGTGTTGATGTAGAGACCGTGGATGCCGAGCACGCCGGGCGCCCACACCTTGTGGTGCGCCGGGTCCTTGTCGATGAAGGTCGCCTTCGGGTTGGGCAGGAAGACGAACGACCACTCGGCGTCGCCGTTGGCCAGCGCGGTGCCCTGGGCGTTGTTGTCGGCGTAGGAGACGTAGCGCAGCTCCTTGACCGCCGGCAGGTTCTGCCAGTAGCCCTCGGTGCGCACCGACAGCGTGACACCGGCCTGGGTGAACGACTTCAGCGTGTACGGGCCGGAGCCGATCGGGTTCTTGTTGACGTCGGTCGCCGGGTCCGAGATCTTCTCCCAGACGTGCTTGGGCACGATCGGGGTGCTCGCCATGATCTTGTTCTGGTTGACGAACTGCGGCGTCTTGAAGGTGACCTTCACGACGTTGCCGGCCACCGTGATCTGGTCGAACGGGATGGCGTTCTGGTTGAGCGCCTCGTTGCCCTTGAGCAGCGTGAACGTGTAGGCCACGTCGTCGGCGGTCAGCTTCTGGCCGTCCGACCAGGTGGCGTTGTCGCGCACGGTGACCTCGGCCGACTTGTAGTCGTCGGCCCACTTGACCGCGCTGGCCAGCCACGGGATGGCCGGCTCGGCCGGGCGCACCGGGTTCCACTGGGTCAGCGGCTCGTAGATCATCCACTTGTAGCCGAGCGCGTTCGCCGAGGAGGTGCCGGCGAACGGGTTGTGGTTCTCGGTCTGCGTGCCGTTGGGCATGCCGATCTTGAGGAAGTCCACCGACGACTTGTTCGCGTTGTTGGCGTTGTTGGCGTTGGGCGAGTCGCCGCACGCGGCCAGGCCGCCCGTGGCGAGCACGCTCGCCACGGCGACCGCGAACAGTTTCCTTCTCTGCATCGCGAAAATCTCCTCGGTTTCAGGGTGTGAGGGCGTGCGTCATCACGGCGCCGGCTCGCCGGCCGGCCCCGCAGGTTTCAGTCAGTCAGGCGACTGTGGAGGGTCGGGTGGTGAAGGTGGTGGGGATGACGGTGGGACGGTTGGGCAGGGGTGTGCCCTCGAAGTGGGCGAGCAGCGTGCGAGCCGCGGCCTCACCCATCTCGCGCAGCGGTTGGTGCACGGTCGTCAGCGGCGGCTGGGTGTGCGCCGCGGTCGGTATGTCGTCGAAGCCGACCACCGCCACGTCCTGCGGCACCCGCCGGCCCGCGTCGAGCAGGGCCTGCATGGCGCCGATGGCGGCGAGGTCGTTGTGGGCGAAGACGGAGTCGAACTCCACTCCGGACTTGATCGCGGCCTGCACGGCGTCGGCGCCCCGGTCGACCGTGAAGTCGCCCAGGAACAGCCGGTCGGCGGCGATCGGGTGGCCGGCCTCGGCGTAGACCGAGGCGAAGCCGGCGTGGCGCTGCTGGGTGCAGCCGAACCTCTCCGGCCCCGAGATCACCAGCGGCCTGGTGCGCCCGATCTCGAGCAGGTGCCGGGCGGCCGAACCCGCGCCGTCGTGGTTGGTGGTGCCGACGCTCGGGATCTCGCCCGAGGTCTGGTCGCGGTCGTCGATGAGCACGACCGGCAGGCCGCGGCGGTGCAGCGTGGCGATGTAGTCGAGGGTGCCCTCGGGCTCGATGACCAGCAGGCCGTCGAACGACTTGGCGGACACCTGCGCGCCGAATTGGCGCATCGACTCCTCGCCGCGGTTGCAGGTGAACAGCAGCAGGCCGTAGCGCTCGGTCTCGAGGACGTCGACCGCGCCCTGGATGACGTCGCCGATCCACGGCCAGGTGAGCGAGGGCACCAGCATGCCGACGACCCGGGTGCGCCCGCGGGCGAGCCCGACGGCCCGGGAACTCGGCACGTAGCCCAGCTCCTCGATCACCGCACGGACCCGCGCGGCGGTCGATTCGTCCAGCTCACCCTTGCCGTTGAGCACCCGGGACACGGTCGTCTTGCTGACCTTGGCCCGAGCCGCCACATCGGCGATGGTGATTGGCACTGGTCCTCCTGACGTGTCACCACTTCGTTGCGGCCGGATTTCGGAACCGGTTTCGGAAGCGGTTTCGGCAGTTAACGCCAGTGAACCGGGTCACGTCAACGGCGACCATGAATTACTTAGGTTTCAGAACGATAAAGCGCGGGTACCTACTGCCGCCTAAATGCGGACGGGACCGGACGAAACCTCAGCCAGGTGAGGCAGAACGATGCCCAATGGGGCATCGATGTGAAGGCCCGCGTACGGCTCGCCGCGCGTCACGCCGCGGTTGACGATCGCGACCCGGATGCCCTCTTTGGCCGCGCGCAGAACGAACCGCCGGCCCGACATGACGGTCAGCGAAGAACCGAGAACCAGCAGCGTACGGGCGTTCCCGACCAGCGCGAAGCTGCGCGACACCCGGTCCGGCGGCACCGTCTCGCCGAAGTAGACCACGTCCGGCTTGAGCATGCCGCCGCAGTTCAGGCAGTCGACGACCGTGAATCTGTCGAGATCGGTGTCGTCGAGTTCGGCGTCGCCGTCGGCGTTGATCGCGACCGCGGCCGCGTCGAAGGCCGGATTGGCCTCGTCGAGCCGGGCCGCCAGCACCTCGCGAGCCGTCAGATCACCGCAATCCAGGCAGACGATGCGGGCCAGGTTGCCGTGCAGCTCGACCACGCCGGTCGCGCCGGCCGCCTGGTGCAGCCCGTCGACGTTCTGGGTGATGATGCCGTCGACTGCGCCGCAGCCCTGCAGGGCGGCGACCGCCCGGTGGCCGTCGTTGGGGAACGCCTCCCCGATCGTCCGCCAGCCCAGGTGCGAGCGCGCCCAGTACCGCCGGCGGGCGATCGGGTCGCGGGTGAAGGCCTGGTAGGTCATGGGCGTGCTGCGCCGGGCCGACCCGGACGGGCCGCGATAGTCCGGAATACCGGAGTCGGTGGAAAGTCCCGCGCCGCTCAGAATCACCACGCCGCCCTCGGCGATCCACGCCCCGAGCTCGGCCACCTGCTCCACAACCTGTAGGTCCACCCAGCAATGGTCCCTCGCCCGACCCCGGGCGGCCATCGTTAAGAAACCCCGTCTCCCCTATGCGTGATCGACTTGAGCTGGCACTCTCAGTGGCATGGGGTTGTTCACGCTGGGTGAGGCGCGGGACGAACTGAAGCGGTTGCGGCCCGTACTGGACGAGATCGTCGCGCTGCGGGCCGACGCGGCCGAGCTGGGGGCGGTGATCGGGGTGTCCGGCGGGCCCCCGACGCCGCTGGGCGGGCTGCCGGAGTTCAAGGCGACCACGGCTCGGCTCGACGACTTGATGACCGAGGTGCAGCAGACCGGGGCCGTGCTCAAGAGCCTGGCTCCGCTGCTGATCGACTTCCCGGGCGAGGTGGACGGGGTCGACGTCGACCTGTGCTGGCTCGAGGGCGAGGACGGCCTCGACTGGTACCACCGCTCCGACCTGGGCTTCGCCGGGCGCCGCCGCCTCCCCTGACCCGCCGGCCGGGGGTTCGGTGGGCGGTGTCGCCTACCCTGACGTTGATGCGCGTCGACGTCAGGCACTGGCTCAAGGCCGGCTGGTCCGGCGCGGCCGTCGTGCTGCTCGTCGCCGTCGGCTACCGGTACTTCTGCACGGTGGCGCTCGCCCTGGTGCTCGCGGCCTACTGCGCCCACAAGGTCCGGCGGGCGATGTCGCTGCGGGCGATGGCCCGCTGGGCGGCCGCGATGGGCTGCTTCCCGGTCGAGCCCGCGACCATCGAGTGGCCCTGGCAGAACCTGCACCTGCAGGGCAGCAGCAAGGTCACGTACGCCTGGACCGGCGACATCGAGGGCCTGCCGGTGACCTTCGGTGAGGTCCGGTGGTCGGGCAACGCGTTCGGCGGTGCGGTGCTCGACCGGGACGGCAAGGGGACGTTCGTGGTGGTCGGGCTGCCCTGCGAACAACCACCGATGGCCATCCGGCTGCCGTACACGGTCATCGGCGACTCGCCCCGGCTCGAACAACCGGCACTCCGTCACGCATTCAGCATCATGGAGATCCCGCCGTTCACCGTCCGCGACACCGAACTGTTCACGGTCGAGCCCCGCGAGCACGCCCTGAACCCGGGCGCGGCCTACCGCGCGGTGCGCCGGGCCCTGCTCGTCGTCCGCCTGCTCGACATCGGCCCCGACCGCCCCCTGCCCGCCGCGCCGGACCTCGCAGCCGCAACGGACCCCGCAGCCACGCCGGACTAGCCGGCGTGGCGCCGGGCGTCAGCCGCGTTCGATCAGGTGCCCGATGATCTGCGGGCCCATCAGGACGGCCTCGCCCGAGCCGTCGCGGCGGGCGTCCTGGTTGGGCAAGTCGATCGGGTCGCCCGTGTTGCTCGAGCCGACCGGGCGCGGGCCGACCCAGGCCACCGTCAGCCGGGTCTCGCCCTTGAGGAACCGCTGCACCCGGACGCCGCCGGTCGCGCGCCCCTTGGCCGGGTACGACGCGAACGGGCTGACCTTCACCTGGGTGCCGGTCGAGGTGACCACCATCGGCTCGCCGTGGTCATGGTCGGCCGTGGCGACCGCGTTGAACGAGATCACCTCGGCCCCGGCCGACAGGTTGATGCCGGCCATGCCGCCGCCCTTGAGGCCCTGCGGCCGCACGTTCTTGGCCGGGAACCGCAGCAGCGAGGCGTCGGAGGTGACGAACACCAGCGACTCGGCGCCGTCGGTGAGCCAGCTGGCCTGCAGCACCTCGTCGCCGTCCTTGAGCGTGATCACCTCGAACTCGTCCGACCGCACCGGCCACTCGGGCGCGCAGATCTTGATCACGCCGTGCTTGGTGCCCATGGCGATGCCCGGCGAGTCACCGGCCGTCAGCGGGGCCAGGCCGACCACCTTCTCGCCCTTTTCCAGCGGGATCAGCTCGGACGCGGACATGCCGCCGCGGATCGACACCGTGCCGATCTGCTCGGGCAGCACCGGCAGCGGAAGAACGTCTGTCTTGAAGGCGCGGCCGCGGTTGGTGACCAGCAGGATGCGGCCCCGCGCGGTCGAGTGCACCACGGCCCGTACGGCGTCGTGCTTGACCCGCCCCGACCGGCGGCGCCCCTCGGTCGCCTCTTCGCTCTCGGCCGCCGTGCGCGCGATCAGCCCGGTCGCCGAGAGGATCACCTGGCACGGGTCGTCGGCCACCTCGAGCGGCCCGGCCGGCGCGGACGCGGCCAGCACCTCTTTCAGGTCGCCGTCGATCAGCGTGGTGCGCCGCGGCGAACCGAACGTCGAGGCCACCTCGGCCAGCTCGTCCGAGACCACCTGCTTCAGCACGTCCTCGTTGTCGAGGATGCGCGACAGCTCGGCGATCTCGGCCCGCAGCCTCTCCTGCTCGGTCTCGAGCTCGATGCGGTCGAACCGGGTGAGCCGCCGCAGCGGGGTGTCCAGGATGTAGGTGGCCTGGATGTCGGACAGGCTGAACTCTTGCATCAGCGACGCCTTGGCCGCGGCCGCGTCGTCGCTGCCCCGGATGATCGCGACCACCCGGTCGATGTCGATCAGCGCGATCAGCAGGCCGTCGACCAGGTGCAGCCGGTCTTGCCGCTTGGTGCGCCGGAACTCGGTGCGCCGGGTCACCACGTCGTAGCGGTGCTGCACGAACACCTCGAGCAGGGCCTTGAGCCCCAGCGTCTGCGGCTGCCCGTCCACCAGCACCAGGTTGTTGATGCCGAACGACGACTCGAGCGGGGTCAGCCGGTAGAGGTCGGCCAGCAGCGCCTGCGGGTTGACACCGACCTTGCACTCGATGACCAGCCGCGTGCCGTGCTCGCGGTCGGTGAGGTCTTTCACGTCGGCGATGCCCTGCAGCCGCGCCGCCTGACGCTGCCCCCGCCGCGGGCCGGAGACGATGAGCTTGCCCTTCACCTCGTCGGTGATCGCCTCGATGATCTTCTCGGTGCCCACCCCGTACGGCAGCTCGGTCACCGTGATGGCCTGGCGGCCGCGCCCACCCTCGAGCGGCCCGGTCTGGGCCCGGGCCCGCATGCGCACGACACCACGCCCGGTCTCGTACGCCCGCCGCACCTCGTCCAGCCCCAGCAGCTGCCCACCGGTCGGCAGGTCGGGCCCCGGCACGAACCGCATCAGCTTGTCGAGAGTGGCATCGGGATTCGTGATCAGATGCCGCGCCGCCGCCACGACCTCGCCCAGGTTGTGCGGGATCATGTTGGTGGCCATCCCGACCGCGATGCCCGACGTCCCGTTCACCAGCAGATTCGGGAACGCCGCGGGCAGCACCTTGGGCTCGATCTCGGAGCCGTCGTAGGTCGGCTTGAAGTCGACAGTG
Source organism: Paractinoplanes pyxinae (assembly GCF_026626335.1). Classification (GTDB taxonomy): domain Bacteria; phylum Actinomycetota; class Actinomycetes; order Mycobacteriales; family Micromonosporaceae; genus Actinoplanes; species Actinoplanes pyxinae. The sequence goes on from NZ_JAPNTZ010000025.1 coordinate 65,789, forward strand.
CCCTCGCCGAGCTCGCCGACCAGCAGCATCGCCTCGCGCGACATGCGGGCCTCGGTGTACCGGCTGGCCGCCGGCCCGTCGTCGGGCGAGCCGAAGTTGCCGTGCCCGTCAATCAGCGGGGCGTTGAGCGAGAAATCCTGCGCCAGACGCACCAGGGCGTCGTAGATGGCCAGGTCACCGTGGGGGTGGTACTTGCCCATCACGTCGCCGACGACGCGTGCCGACTTGACGTAGGGGCGGTCGGGGCGGTGGTTCTGCTCCGACATCGACCACAGGATGCGGCGGTGGACGGGCTTCAGGCCGTCGCGCGCGTCGGGGAGGGCGCGCGAGTGGATGACCGAGTACGCGTACTCGAGGTACGAGTCTTCGACCTCCGTGGTCAGCGGGTTGTCGATGACCCGGGCGCCGGCCTGGTCGAACGCGGACAGGTCGACGCGGTTGTCGGTGTTCTTGCGGCGTGCCATGTGCCCAGGCCTCTCAGGCGTCGATCGTCTCTTGGTCGATGCGGCCCGCCGCCTCGATCAGCCAGTTCTTGCGGGGCTCGACCCGCTCGCCCATCAGCAGTTCGAGGGTGGCCTCGGCCCGCTCGGCGTCGTCCAGCGTGATGCGGCGGACGGTGCGGGTGGCCGGGTTCATCGTGGTGTCCCACAGCTCGTCGGCGTCCATCTCGCCCAGGCCCTTGAACCGGGGCACCGGCTTCTGCACGCCGCCACCGCCGCGTTCGATGCGGGCCACCGTCGTTTCCATCTCTTGCTGCGTGTACGTGAAGATGGTCTCGGAGTTGCGGCCCTTGGTGACCACTTTGTGCAGCGGCGGCATCGCGGCGAACAGCCGGCCCTGTTCGATCACCGGGCGCATGTACTTGGCGAACAGGGTGATCAGCAGGGTGCGGATGTGCGAGCCGTCGACGTCGGCGTCCGCCATGATCATGACGCGGCCGTAGCGCATGGAGCTCAGCTCGAAGGTGCGGCCCGAGCCGGCCCCGAGCACCTGCACGATCGCCGAGCACTCGGCGTTGTCGAGCACCTGCTGCAGCGAGGCCTTCTGCACGTTCAGGATCTTGCCGCGGATGGGCAGCAGCGCCTGGTATTCCGAGCTGCGGGCCATGCGGGCCGTGCCCAGCGCGCTGTCGCCCTCGACGATGTAGAGCTCGGAGCGGGCGATGCCGGTGGCCCGGCAGTCGACCAGCTTGGGCGGCATCGAGGCGCCCTCGAGGGCCGTCTTGCGGCGGGCGGCGTCCTTCTGCTGCTTCTGGGTCAGGCGGACGCGGGCGGCGTCGACGACCTTCTGCAGCACGGTGCGGGCCTCGGCCTTGGTCTTGCGGCCGTCGATCCACTCTTTGACGTGCGCCTCGACCAGGCCCTGGAGCACCCGGGTGATGCCGGCCGTGGACAGCTCGTCCTTGGTCTGCGAGGTGAACTGCGGCTCTGGGATGCGCACGTGGATGACGGCGGTCATGCCCTCGAGCAGGTCGTCCAGGACGGGCGGGTCTTCCTTGGGTTTGAGCAGGCCGCGGGTGTTGCGGATGGCCTCGGTCAGGGCGCGGACCAGCGCCCGCTCGAAGCCCTTGCGGTGGGTGCCGCCGTGCACGTTGCGGATTGTGTTGGTGAAGCTCTCGATCGTGCGCTCGTAGCCGGTGCCCCAGCGGAAGGCGATCTCGACCTCGGCCCGGCGCTCGACGTTGGACTGCATCACGCCGTTGGCGTCGGCCGCGTTCTCTTTGTACGTGCCCTCGCCGTTGACCAGCAGGATGCCGGAGACCGGCTTGTCGCCCGCGTGGGTCAGGAACTCGACCATGTCGGTCAGCCCGTGCGGGAAGTGGAAGGTCTCGTTGGTCGTCTCTTCGGCCGTCTCGTCGCGCAGCGTGTACATGACGCCGGGGACGAGGAAGGCCGTGTTGCGCAGCTTGGTGCGGACGGCCTCGACGTCGAGCCGGGCCCCGGTCTCGAAGTAACGGGCGTCGTACCAGTAGCGGATGGACGTGCCGGTGGGCTCGCCCCGCTTCATCTTGCGGACGACGCGCAGCCCGGATTCGGGATGAAAACGGGCCTGCGGGCCCGGACCGTCGAAGGAGCCGGGGACGCCGCGCTGGAACGAGATCTCGTGGACCTTGCCGTCGCGCTTGACGGTGACGTCGAAGCGCAGGGACAGGGCGTTGACCGCGGAGGCGCCGACGCCGTGCAGGCCGCCGGAGGTCTTGTAGCCGGAGCCGCCGAACTTGCCGCCGGCGTGCAGGCGGGTCAGCACCAGCTCGACGCCGTTGAGGCCGGACTTGGTGTTGATGGCGGTCGGGATGCCCCGGCCGTCGTCGTCGACCTGCAGCGAACCGTCGGCGTGGAGGATGACGGCGACCTTGGTGGCGTGGCCGCCGACGCCCTCGTCGGTGCAGTTGTCGATGATCTCGTTGGCGAGGTGGTTGATGCCCCGGCTGTCGGTGGAGCCGATGTACATGCCCGGGCGTTTCCGGACGGCGTCCAGCCCCTCCAGGTGCGTGAGGTCATCAGCCCCGTACAGGATCTCCGCGGTCACGAGGTGGCACTCCCGATCGGCCCAAGGTGGTGGTCAAGTCGCGGCGAGCCTACCGGGACCCTCCGACACTTCTGGTCAACCGAGCCGGGAGCGGCCACCTGTGAACCGATAATTCGGACAAAAGATACGGTTGGTGACCTACAACACCCGTCAGGCGGCGGCCGGTACCGCCCACAGGTGACGCTTGGCCGTCCGGGCGTGCTGCGGAGCCAGCGCCCGCCAGAGCCCGAGCGGCCGCGGCTTGCCCGAGACCCGTACGGGCGGAAGCTCTTGATAGGCGACCAGCTGGTCGGTCACCGCCCGGGTCTCGGAGCAGACCACCACGGTGTCGTGCGGCGCGTACGACTGCAGACGCGACGCCGTGGTGACCACACTCCCGCTGATCATCCCGTGCCCGAAGTCGCGGGTCGCGGCCACGTCGACGATCACGTCGCCGGTGGCCAGACCGACCCGGGTGCGGACGGCGAACCTGCCGGCCAGGAGCTGCCCCCTCAACGCCTCCTGAACCGACAGGCCCACCTTGACCGCCGCAGCGGCCGCCTCCGCGCCGAAGCCGCCGGCGCCGGTGCCGAACACCGCCATCACCGCGTCCCCGACGTACTTCTCCACCACTCCGCCGCCCGCCCGGACCACGTCGGACACGATGCCGAAGTAGTCGCGCTGCAAGGCGCGGACAACCGCGCAGTCCAGGTCGTCGACCAGGGCGGTGAAGCCCACGATGTCGATGAAGAGGACGGTGACGGTCTGACGCCGCTCCTGCTCCGCCATAGCGATTGCGGTCATGTCTTCACGCTCCCCCAGTTCACTGCTGTGCCCCGGGAGTACGGTGCCAGCCGCAGTCGAGAAGCGGATCTGCAGAACGACGTATCTCCGACAGTCCGGCGGCCTCGTCGGTTGTGTGACCGAGAACCGACCGAACCGCCGACAACGGGTCCGGTCACGGGGCATTAGGGTGACCTTCATGGCCAGCGAGGAGGAGGACGGGCCGCTTGTCGGACGCACCGGCACGTTGGCTCAGATCCTGTCCGACCTGCGCAGCGCGGGACCAGGTGGAACCTCCGCGGTGTTCGTCACCGGGGAGAGCGGGGTGGGCAAGAGCCGCTTGCTCCGTGAGACCGCCGTGTCCATGCGCGACGCGGGTTTCGCCGTGCTGTCCGGCACCTGCCTCGACATCGGCGACGCCTCCCCGTTGCACCCTGTTCTTCAGGCCTTGCGCCAGTTCGACCACAATGTTCAGCCGGCCGGTTCCGCCGGCGCTCTGCTCGACAGGGTGTCGCAAGACCTGCGCGAGGTGGCCGGCGAGCGCCGCCTGCTGCTGGTGCTCGACGATCTGCAGTGGGCCGACCGCAGCACCCGGCAGCTGCTGCTCTATCTGCTGGCCGGGCTGGGCGACGTCAAGATCGCGGTGCTGGCCGCCGTCCGGGCCGAGGCGCTGCAGGGCGCCCACCCGCTGCGCAAGGTGCTGGCCGAACTGCGGCGGCTGCGGTCCGTACGCGTCGTCGACCTGGCCCCGCTCGACCGCGACCAGACGGTCGAGCTGGTCACCGCGATCACCCACGGCAAGGTGGAGCCCGAGGACGCCGACCGCGTCTTCAAGCGCAGCGGCGGCAACCCGTTCGTGGCCGAGGAACTGGCCCGTGACCTGCGCGACGGCCGGGTCGAGCTGTCCGACACGCTGCGCGAGATCTTCCTGTCCCGGGTCGACGAGCTGCCGGCCGACGCGCACTCCGTGGTGCACGCGATCGCGGCCGGGGTCGAGCCGGTCAGTCATCCGGTGCTGGCCGCGGTCGTCCCGCTCGCCGAGGCCCAGCTGATCGAGGCCGTCCGGGCCGCGGTCGCCCATCGCTTCGTCATCAGCGATTCCGAGGGCTACCGGCTGCGGCACCGCCTGGTCGCCGAGATCCTCGCCGACGAGGTGCTTCCGGCCGAGGCCACCGTCCTGCACCGCCGGTACGCCGAGGCGCTGTCACTCGCTGAACCCGATCATCCCCGCCTGGCCCATCACTGGCAGAAGGCAGGCGAGCCCAGCCGTGCGCTTCCCTCGGTGGTCGCGTCGGCCCGCTCGGCCGAAGAGCTCTACGGCTTCACCGAGGCCCACCGCTACTGGTCGTCGGCGCTCGAGCTGACCACGGCCGACGCGCCCGAGCGCACCGAGCTGCTGGCCCACGCGGCCGAGTCGGCCCACCAGTGCGGCGAGCACCTGCGGGCCTTGTCCCGCCTCGACGAGTTGTCCGGCCGGCCCGACGCGCCCAGCCCGTGCGATCTGCATCTGCGCCGCGCCCGCTACCTGGCCGCGGCCGGCCGCACGGCCACCGCCGAGGCCGAATACGAACGCGCCCTCGAGTCGCCGGACTGTTCTCCCCGCCAGCGCGCCTCGGCCGCGGCCTACCTGGCCGAGCTGCTGCTGCACCTGGGCCGGTACGCCGACGCCAACGCCCGCGCGGTCGACGCGCTCGAGATGGCCGAGGTCAACGGCTCGACGGCCGACCTGGTGCGGGCCAGCGCGGCGCTCGGCTTCAGCGCCGCGTTCCGCGAGGACCCCGACGCCGGCCTGGCCGTCATCCGCAACGCCGTCGACATCGCCGAGCGCAGCGGCCACCCGGACGAGCTGGGCGTGGCCTATCTGCACCTGGCCGAGCTGCTGACCGGCCCGCTGAACAACATCGAGGAGGGCGTGCTGGTCGCCCGCCGCGGGGCGGAACGCCTGGCCTCGCTGGGCGCGGGCCGCACGTACCAGACTCGCCTGCTGGCCGTCGCGGCCAAGGGACTGTTCCGGGTCGGGCAGTGGTCCGAGGCCGACGCCGTGCTCGAGACGGCGATGCGGCACCGGCCGTCCGGGGCCGACGCGGTCGAGCTGCTGCTGTCCCGGTGCCAGCTGTGGGTCGGCTTCGGCGATGTCGAGGCGGCCCACCGCGACCTCGACGCGGTGGCCACGCTGCTGGCCGGCGGCGGGGCGCGGCACGTGCTGCCGATGCTCACACTGCGCGCCGGCCTGGCCATGTGGCAGGGCGAGCACCCGACGGCGCGGGCGTCGGTGCAGCGCGGGCTCACCGAGACCCGCTCCGACGACCTCGTGCTGATCGGCGTGCTGGCCTGGCACGGCCTGCGGGCCGAGGCCGAGGCGCACGCGGCCGGTCTGCCGGTCGACGCGGGCGCGCTGCGCCGGCTCAAGGTGGCGGTCGAGCGGATGGCGGCCGGCGTCGGGAACGCCGCGGCGCCGGTGCGCGCGGTCATCGACGGCTACCTCGACCTGTGCGCGGCCGAGCTCAGCCGCGTCGAGGGCCGGCAAGACCCGGCTCCGTGGGCCAAGGCCGCCGTCGTGTGGGACAAGCGCGGACAGCCCTACCCGGCCGCCTATTCGCGGCTGCGGCAGGCCGAGGCGGCTCTGCAGCGGCGCTCCCGGAAGGCGACCGCGGCCGTGGCGCTGCGCGAGGCGTACGCCACCGCGACCGCGATGGGCGCGCGCCCGTTCGCGGCCGAGATCGTCTCGGTCGCCCAGCGGTACAAGGTGGCGCTGGCCGGCGACGTCGCCGTCGTGCCCCCGGTCGAGAGCGACGTCACCGACGAGCTCAGCCTGCTCACCACCCGGGAGCGTGAGGTGCTGGCCGCGCTGGCCGAGGGCCTGACCAATCGCGAGATCGGCGAGCGGTTGTTCATCAGCGAGCGCACGGTCGGCGTCCACGTCGGGCACATCTTCGACAAGCTCCAGGTGCGGACGAGAGTGCAGGCCAGCCGGGTCTACCTGACCGCGGCGTGACCTTTTCGTTATAAAGGCGCGCACCGCTACGTAGTTCTACCGATCCCTACGTAGGCCGCCTTTGGAAGTCTGTGGTCACGGGGGAGCACCACCCGGCGGCCACCGCCGCCGGGTGGTGCTGGGGGCCCTCCGCCGATGTGGAGGAGAACCCATGAACCAGTCGGTCTGGGGACCTGTGCAGCGGGAGATGAGCGATCTTCTGCAAGGCCACCCCGACGACGTCCCCGCCGTGGTCGAGCAGCTCAAGGAGCTTCAGGGCATCCTCGGCCACGTGCCGCCGCTGCTGCGCGGGAACCCGCTGTGCGACTTCAACCAGCTCTACCTGACGATCACCGAGGGTGTGCTGGAGCGGTTGTACGCCGGCGAGTTCAAAGACCCGGCATTCCTGTCCCGGCTCGACGTGGAGTTCGCGGCCCGCTACTTCGACGCGCTACGGGCCTGGGCCGGTGCGGATGCGAGCCCACGCTGCCCCGAGGTGTGGGCGTGCCTGTTCCAGCGCATCCCGGGGCCGGACTGCCGTCCGCTGCCGTCGGCCTGCGCCGGGGTCAACGCGCACATCAACTACGACCTGCCGTTCGCGCTGGTGACCACGTTCGACCACCTGGGCACCGACCCGATCGACGACAGCGACCAGCACCACGACTACCTCGAGATCAACGAGATCTTCGCCGACGCCATCCCGGGCCTGCGCCGCGGCTACCTCGAGAAGTGGCAGCTGCTGATCGACACGATGAACGGCTGCCTGGACGACTGGTGGCAGGGCGAGGCGGTCGAGTACACCCGCAACGTGGCCTGGCGCAACGCGCAGAAGCTGTGGGGCGTACGGCATGACATGACCGCCACCGACCGCGAGCGGGCCGGCCTCGACAAGACGGCGGCCGGGCTCAGCCGGCTGCTGCTCTCACCGCTCGGGTCGTTCCTGCAGTAGGGCGCGGGCGGTCAGGTAGCGCTGCTCGGGCGCGCTGGTGGTGAGCTTGGCCGCGGCCAGGTAGGCCTCGCGCGCCTCCTCGGCGAAGCCCGCCTGTTCCAGCAAATGGGCCCGCACGGCCGCCAGGCGGTGGTGGCCGGCCATCCGCTCGTCACCCGCCAGCTCGCCGATCACGGCCAGACCGGCCAGCGGTCCCCGGGTGCGGGCCACCGCGACGGCCCGGTTCAACGTCACCATGGGGCCCGGCGCGATGGTCTCAAGTACCTCGTACAGGGCAAGGATTTGAGCCCAATCGGTCTCGCCGTCGCTCTCGGCCTCGTCGTGCAACGCGGCGATGGCCGCCTGTACCTGATAAGGCCCGAGCGGCCCGCGCCCGAGGGTGGCCGACACCAGCGCCACCCCTTCGGTGATCTTCTCTTTGCTCCACAGCGAACGGTCCTGCCGGTCGAGGGGCACCAGTTCCCCGCCGTACGTCGTCCGAGCGTCGCGGCGGGCGTCGGTGAGCAGCATCAACGCCAGCAGCCCGGCCGTCTCGTGATCACCCGGAACCAGCTCCCGCAGCAGCCGGGTCAGCCGGATCGCCTCGCCGGTCAGCTCGGCCCGCTGCAATTCCGGCCCGCCGCTCGCCGTGTACCCCTCGTTGAAAATCAAATACAGAACTTGCCGTACGACCCTCAGGCGCTCGGCGCGTTCGGCGCCCGGGGCCGGCGGCGGGAACTCCGCCCCGCTCCTGCGGATGGTCTGCTTGGCCCGGCTGATCCGCTGGGCGATGGTCGGCTCCGGCACCAGGAAGGCCGACGCGATCTCGGCCGTGGTCAGGCCGCCGACCGCCCGCAGGGTGAGCGCCAGCTGCGACGGCGGGGAGAGCGACGGGTGCGCGCAGAGGAAGAGCAGGGCCAGGGTGTCGTCCCGGTCCGGAACCTGCGCCTCGCCGTCCGCCCAGGCCAGGGCGTCCGCCGCCTCCCGCCGCCGGCGGGCGCTGTCGCTGCGGAACTCGTCGACCAGCCGCCGGGTGGCCACCGAGATCAGCCACGAGCGCGGGTTGGCCGGGGTCCCCTCGCGCGGCCACTGCAGGGCCGCCGCGAGCAGCGCCTCCTGCACCGCGTCCTCGGCCGCGTCGAACTGCCCGTACCGGCGTACGAGCGCCCCCAGCACTTGCGGCGCCAGCTCCCGCAGCATCCCGTCCAGCACGGCCGGCTCAGTTCTCGTCGTACTCGGGCGGCCCGTCGGGAACCTCGCGCAGCTCGACCTTCCGCGACCAGAACGCGACCCGCCCGGCCAGTTCGACCGCCCGCTCCTCCCCCGCCACGTCGAGGATCCAGAACCCGGCCAGCGATTCCTTGCTTTCCGCGTACGGGCCATCGGTGACAGCCACCTGCCCGTCCTCATAACTGACGGTCCTGGCCGTCGACGGGAACGCCAGCCCACGCGCGTCGACCAGCTCGCCGGTCTTCGCCAGCTCGGCGTTGAAGTCGCCCATGAACTGCATCATGTCGCGCACCCAGGCCGGGTCGGCCGTGGCCGCCATCTCGCCGCCGTCACCGAACATCATCACGATGTACTTCATCGCCGGAACCCCTCTCGTTCGCTGCTGTCGCCCGGTAGTCGGAGCCGCCGGCCCGTCCTCGACATGCTCGCCGGAAATCTTCTCCGGCGCCGGGCGCTACCGCTTCCCGCAGGTCCAGGTGATCGTGCCGCTGACGGCGTCGCCGGGCGAACTGCCCTCGCGGCGGTTCGCCAGTTTCGTGAACGTCCAGGAGCCGCCGCCCCGGCCATCGGTGGTTGCCGAGCTGGCGGCGCCGCCCGCCCAGACCGCGTAGACGGAATCGTCGATCGCGACCATCGGGCGCGAGTCCGGCCCGGCGATCTGCCCCTGGGGGTAAGTGCCGGGGCCGGCGTAGTCGGCGATCCACATGCCCAGGCTGATGCCGCGGCCGCCGATCGAGTCGTCGAACTCGCCCGCCGCCAGATACTGCCCGTCGGCGGTGCCCTTCGCGTATTCCGCGCAGGTCTTCAAGGAGTGCCGGCCGCCGGACGGAGCGGTCGCGGTGGTCACGCCCTTAACCGTGACGGCGCCGGTGATGTCGACCTTGAGGGTGACCTTGGGACCGAGGGCAGCCTCAACCTCATCGGAGATCTCGCTGCCGGGCGGGCCGGTGTCCAGCACCGGCCCGGGCCCGGCCTCGGCGCTGCCACACGCGGCGAGGGTCACGAATGCAGTGGCGGCCACCAGGGCCGAGGCGGTCCGTCGAGCGCTGAGCATGTTTGTCACTCCTTGTCTGACCTGTGCGGACAGATTGGAGGACGCCCCCAAAGAACAACCAAAGACCACCACGGACGAGGGACCGTCGACTGGCAGTGCACCGACCTGCCCCGCGCCGCCATCCAGCACGACCTGCTGTCCACGCTGGGTCGGCCCATGTCGGTCTTCGCCGTCATCAAGAACCGCGCGGTGGCCCGCCTGGAACACCTGCTCGAGCACGGAACCGACCCCGGCTGCGAGGAGAACTAGGCCGACTCGCGTTCGACCAGGACCGGCTCGTAGATGACTGAGGAGACGCGCATGGCCGGGTCTTCGATGCGGGCCAGCAGCAGGCGGGCGGCCTCGGCCGCCATGTCCTCCAGCGGGTGGCGGATCGTGGTCAGGGCCGGCGAGGCGGCGACCGCGGCGCTGCTGTCGTCGAAGCCGACGACGGCCAGGTCGTCCGGCACGCGGCGGCCGGCCTCGCGCAGGGCGGCCAGGGCGCCCAGGGCCATCAGGTCGTTGGCCACGAACACGCCGTCCAGCTCGGGGTTCGCGGCCAGCAGGGTCCGCATCGCGGCCTCGCCGCTGTCGCGGGTGAAGTTGCCTGTCTCGATCGGCACCCAGCCGTGGCCGCGCCGGGCCAGCGCCCGGCGGAAGCCGGCCACCCGGTCGCTGCTGGCGGGCACGTCGGCCGGGCCCGAGATCATGCCGATGCGCTGGCAGCCGCGGGTCAGCAGGTGCTCGGCGGCCAGCGCGGCGCCGGTGTCGTTGGCCAGGTCCACATAGTCGATCGGCACCGGTTCGGCCGGGCGGCCGATCAGCACGGCCGGCACGTCGCCCTCGGTGAGCATGCGGGGCAGCGGGTCGACGGCGGGCAGGCTGAGCACGATCGCCCCGTCGGCCTGACCGTTGCGCAGGTCGCCGACCAACCGCTTGCGCCCGTCGTCGGTGCCGACGATCTGCAGAGCCAGCTGGACGCCCTGGCGGCGCAGCACGCTCATCAACCCGCCCACGACCCGGCCGAAGTACGGGTCGGCGAAGAAGCGGCTCATGAACGGGTCGTCGTCGTGCGACTCGGAATCGGAGACGACCAGCGCGACCGTGCCCGTGCGGCGGGTGACCAGTGATCGGGCCAGCCGGTTGGGCACGTAACCGGTGCGGCCCACCGCGTCCCACACGACCTCGTGCAGCTGCGGGTCGACGTTGCGGATCCCGTTGATCACCCGGGACACCGTCGCGCGGGAGACCCCGGCGACCCGCGCCACGTCCTCGAGGGTGGGGAGCCGCTCGGTTCTCATGACCGTCTTTATAGCACAGCGGGAAAGCGCTCTCCGCCAGCGCGGCTGACGGCCGTACCCAAGTTCCGGAACCAGCGGAAACACGCGTACGTATTGACGTTCTTGACATCTCGGCGTAACACTCGGAAAGCGCTCTCCAACCCGAAGGAGACTCGAGTGAATCCCCTACCCAGGCGCCTCCTTAATCTCAGCGCGGTCGCGGCCCTCACCGCGACCGCCGTCCTCACCGGCATCCACGCCGCTCAGGCCGCCGACACCCTCATCTCGCAGGGCCGTCCCACCCTCGCCTCGTCGTCCGAGAACGGCGGCGCCCCGGCCGCCGCGGCCGTCGACGGCAACCTCACCACCCGGTGGGGCAGCGCGTGGAGCGACCCGCAGTGGCTGCGCGTCGACCTCGGCGGCACCGCCACCATCAGCCAGGTCAAGCTGACCTGGGAGGCCGCGTACGCCAAGGCCTTCCAGATCCAGACCTCGCCCGACGGCAACAACTGGACGAACGTCTACAGCACGACCACGGCCACCGGCGGCACCCAGACCTTGCCGGTCACCGGTTCCGGTCGCTACGTGCGGATGTACGGAACACAGCGCGGCACCGGCTACGGCTACTCGCTGTACGAGTTCCAGGTGTACGGAACGCTCACCTCGGCCCCGCCGACGAGCGGACCGGGCTACGTGATGGCCGACCCGCCGGTGACCGGGGTGGTCCCGTCGACCGCCACGCCGCCGGACACCAACCCGCCCACCACGCACCACGAGTTCCAGATGAACTGCTCGGTGAGCCGGAGCAACCTCAACGACGACCCGATCGTCTTCCCCGGCCTGCCCGGCGCCTCGCACTCGCACACGTTCATGGGCAACACCACGACCAACGCGGGCACGACGTACGCCAGCCTCAAGAACGGCAGCACCTCGTGCATCACGCCCGGCGACAAGACCGGCTACTGGATGCCGACGCTGCTCAACGGCGACACCGCCGTCCAGCCGGTGGGCCGGCAGGTCATCTACTACAAGTCCGGCGTCATCGACTACCGCAGCGTGCGCCCGTTCCCCGCGGGTCTGCGCTACCTGGTCGGCAGCCCCACCGCCACGATCGACGACTTCCGCAACCACCCGGGCGCGGTCGAGGGCTTCGAGTGCGGCGACCTGTCGTTCAACTGGGACATCCCGGCCAGCTGCGCGCCGGGCACCCAGCTCAACGTCCGGTTCCAGGCGCCCAGCTGCTGGAACGGGCTGCACCTGGACACGCCCGACCACAAGAGCCACATGGCGTACCCGGTCCTCGGGGTCTGCCCGGCCTCGCACCCGGTGGCCGTGCCGATGATCGAGTTCAAGATGGCCTGGCCGGTCAGCGGGAACATGGCCAACGTCCACTTCTCCAGCGGACGCGGCTTCTCGTTCCACTACGACGTGTTCAACGCCTTCGACGGCCCGACGCTGGCCGCGCTGGTCCGCCACTGCATCAACGGGGGTCTGCAGTGCGACCCGCGCGGTTTCGACCTCTACAAGCCCGAACGGGGCGCGGCGCTCAACCAGAACTACGAGCTGCCCTGATCAACGGCTGAGAAAACGGGCGTCGCCGATTAATGGCGGCGCCCGTTCCGGCTTATGCGGCGGGCGTGCTCGGCAATGTGGACAGTGCGACATCGCGCGTCCGCAGAATTTGCAACGCCAAATCGCGGGTCTGCGGCTCGACCCCCGATTTGTCCTCGCTGCGGGCCAGGCTCTGGCTCTGTTCCAGGTGAGCCTTCACGAGCCCGGTGACCGTCTGGTCGAAGGCCTCGCCGGCCAGCGAGGCGGCGTCGCGCACCTGCTCGGGCGTGACCATGCCGGGCATCGGCATGCCCTCGTGCGGGTTCTCGGCGGGCAGGCCGGCCCGGGAGTGCAGCTGGCGCAGAATGCTCAGCTCGCCCTCGGTGAACGCCTTGACCTGCACCGCCATGGCCAGTGTGGCCGGCTTCTTCGTACGCTTGGGCACCAGTTCGAGCAGCGGCAGCAGCTGCTCGTCCATCGCGATGTTGATCTCGATCCAGGCCAGGTCGGTGCCGCCGAAGCCGGCCACCGCGGCGGCCCCGGCCGAGGCCGGGGCGGACGGATCGGAGCCGGCGGACGTCCCCGTCGCCGAACAGCCCGCCAGCCCGAGCACACCGACGAGCAGCAGACGGGGAAATGCTTTCACGTCCGCGATTCTGTCCGTTTACCGGCACCGGTGTCAACGAGTCGATATTGATGAATGTTTTTGTTATTCGGGCCGCCGCCGCCCGTCGCACGGGATGAGAATTAAGCGTTCTCCCACAGGCCGATGAGATTGCCCTCGGTGTCGTGGAAGTAGGCGCTGAAGCCCATGTCACCCACCGGTGAGCGGCCGATCGCGACCTTGCCGCCCAGCTTCTCGATCCGGGCGACCGCGTCGTCGATGCTGTCGACCCCGATGGTGATGATCGGGGCGGTGATGGGACCCTGGCGGGCCATCATGCCGCCGTTGATGCCGCGCTCGGCAGGGACGCCCTGGTCGTCGGTGGGCGTGGTCGTCACCAACGTGTACTGATAGTTGGCCATGGAGTTGAGCTGCCAGCCGAAGGCCTCGGCATAGAACGTCGTGGCGCGCTCGCCGTCGTCGAACGGCAACTCGAAGTGGATCACCTTGTCCATCTCGCCACCTCCCTCGCCTCGACCTTAGGACGCGGACGACGGCCGCAAAAGACCAGCAAGAGGGGCGCCGCGGCCGAAGCCACGACGCCCCTCTTCTTCAACGCTCAGCGGCGATAGACGCCGAACTCCCAGAGCGAGTACCCGTACGAGGTAGCCCGCGTCAGCCCGTTCATGCGGACATAACGCCCGCTGCCCGACACGCTCAGCTCGTCGAAGCCGCCGTCCCCGCTGGTGGTCGCGTAGACGGTGGTCCAGTTCGTGCCGTCGTTCGAGGTCTGGATCTGGTAGCCGGTCGCGTACGCCGCCTCCCAGGCCAGCCGCACGGCGTTGAACGACTGCACCGAGCCCAGGTCGACCTGCAGCCACGCCGTGCCGACCCATTCACTGGCCCACCGAGTGCCGTAGTCACCGTCGACGGCGTACGAGGGAAGCTGTGGCCCGTTCGTGCCGGTGGGCTGGTAGGTCGAGGCGGTCGCCGGCTTGCCCCGCGACAGGTTGGCGCCGGTCTCGGGCGGCGCGACCACGCGGATCGACTTCTGCTCGATGCCGACGTTGCCGTGCCCGTCGAAGGCGTACACATAGACCTTCCACACCCCGAGGCGCTCCGGGGCCTTGGCCGTGAAGGTGCCGTTGCCGTTGTCGGTGAAGGTCACGTTGGTCAGCCCGGTGCCGCCGCCTGCGTACTTGTCGGAGTACATGAGGTTGTAGCGGATGAGGTCGCCCTGCGGGTCGGTCGCGTTCACCGACACGTTCAAAGTTCCCCCGGCCGGTACGGCGGTCTGGTTCGCGACCGTCATGCCGGTGATCTCGGGCGGCGTGTTGGCCGGCGTCTGCCCGGTCCAGGCCCGGCTCAGCGAGTAGTAGCCGTGCCGCCGCCACCCGCCGGTGAACGTATTGAGCCACACGCCGCCGAAGTCGTTCTCGAGCCCGTAGTGGAACTCGGTCGCGCCCAGCGCCACCGTCGGGTGCGCGTTGATGGCGGCCCAGCTGCTGGCGTACTGGTCACGCTTCTGCAGGTCGGTGGGCTCGGTCGGCACCCCGTTGACGTCGTTGGGCACCTCCCACTCGCCGGCCGGTCCGGCCTCGGTGACGATGTACGGCTTCGTGTAGCCGCCGGCCTGCCAGTCCGGGTAAATGTTGCCGATGGCTCCGTACGAGTTGACCGCAAGCAGATCGAGCGCCGGCGCATATTGCTTGTAGTAGGGCCAGGCCCCCGTGTACGCGTCGGTCGAGGTCACCGGGTGGTTCGGGTCGGCCGCGTGGATGGCCACCGCGACCTCGTTCACGAACTTGGCGTAGCCGACCCGCCGCGCCTCGACCTCGGCCGCCGACAGCCCGTGGTCCTGCATCGTGAGGATGACCTCGTTGCCGACGTCCCACATCAGTACGCCGGGATTGTTTTTCAGGGTGTTGACCCGGGCCACGATCTCGGCCTTGACCGAGTTCTTGTACGCGGTGTCGTTCACGTAGTCGGCGCCCTGGTTGAGCCAGTGCCCGACGATCACCTTGATGCCCTGCCGCGACGCCCGGTCGAGCAGCGTCGGGGTGTTCGCGTCGTCCACGCCCCACGTGCGGATCGTGTTGACGCCCATGTTCCTCAGGTCGCGCATGTAGCCGTCGGCCGCGGCCTGCGGCGGGCCGTAGGTCAAACCCTTCACCTGGTACGGCGATCCGTTGACCTGCAGCTGCCAGTTGCCCTGGCTACCCGTCACCCGCACCACATTGGGCGCCGTGGGTGCGGCCGGGTCGGTCATGGCGGCGGGCACCGTCCCGGTCGCCGTGCGGGCCACGCTGACCGAGTCCACGCTGAGCACGCCGCCCGAGGTGGTGTCGGCCGTCGGCGTGGTGCGCCCGGCGATGGCGTTGGGCAGCGAGCCGCCGATGGCCAGGTCGAGCCGCAGGAAGAAGCCGTGGTGCACGGCCGCGTTCCAGGCCGCGACGCCGACCTGTGACTCGCGGACGATCCAGGTCTGCCGGCCGTCGAGGTAGAAGCGGATCTCCTCGTCGGTCTTGGTGCGGTCGATGATCTGCGTGTACTCGTGGTAGCCGGTCTGGCAGCCGGCGCAGCTCGCGAAGCCCGAGGAGCGGCCGTTGTACTCGGCGCACGGGCCGTCCGGGGCCGTGCCGCAGTGCAGCGTCTGCGCGAGCTGGCTCCGGCCGTTGACGCCGGTCATGATGTCGGTCTCGCCCACACCCGGCCAGTTGGTGAAGTTCCCGCGGTACGCCGCACCGGTGGCGCGGAAACCCGGCCAGTAGCCGAGCTGGTTGGCGACCGAGGGCTGCTTGAGCACGGCCGTGAACTTCGTCTGCTGCCCGGCCAGGGGCTCGAAGTCGGCCCGCTGCGTCTCGAGGCGGCCCGAGGTCCAGTTGCCGCTGCCGTCCTTGATGGCCTTGATGCTCAGCCGCCCGCTGCCGTCGAGCGCGACGTTGGCCGTGCTGTTGCTCGCCGTCTCGACCTCGCCGGTGCCCCAGTTGGCGGCGCCGCCCGGGTACTGCGTGCCGGTACGCATGAGCCAGTTGGCCGACGACGGCGAGGTGCCGGCCGGGCCGTCGAACGTGTCCTGCCAGACCGTGGTGAAGTTGCCCGGCGGCTGGGTGGTCGGCGGCGGGTCGGTCGGCGTGGTGCCGCCCGTCGAGCCGTACACCTTGAACTCCCACAGCGAGTAGCCGTAGCCGCCGTTGCGGGCAGTGCCGTAGAGCCGCACGTACCGGCCGCTGCCGTTCACGGTCAGCGTCTCGGTGCCGCCGGTTCCGCCGGTCTTGGTGTAGATGGACGTCCAGGCGTTGCCGTCGGGCGAGGTCTGGATCTGGTAGCCCGTGCCGTAGGCGGCCTCCCACTGCAGCACCACCGAGGTGATGGTGGCGGTGGCGCCCAGGTCGACCCGCAGCCACTGCGGGTCGGAGAACTGGCTCGACCAGCGGGTGCCGGCGTTGCCGTCGGTAGCGTTGGCGGCCACGGTGTCGGCGGTCTCGTTGGACGAGGCCGTGGTGGGCTTGCCCTGCGAGAGCAGGGTGTCGGCGGCGTAGGCGCCGTGCGGTGCGGCCACGGTCAGGTACGCGGCGACCAGGCCGAGCACGAGGGGGATCACGAGGCGGCGCCACAGGCGTGGCGGGGAGAAAGCCGGCACGGGAACTCCTGGGGATGTCGGGAACGCTCGGGGAAAGCGCTCTCCATGAATGGCCGAAGTGTTACGCCGGGCTTTCACGCGTGTCAATAGCGAGCGGAGAGTCGAGGGCCTTTGTCCGCTTTACCGGCGCGTTTTTTACAGCCTCGGAGAGCGTTCTCCGAACGCTACGGGCTGGCCGCCAGGAAGAGGAAAGCGGCCAGCAGAGCCAGGTGTACGCCGCCCTGCAGCACGTTGGCCCGGCCCGGCACGATCGTCAGGGTGCCGACCACGACGGTCAGGCCCAGCAGCACCATCTGGGTGCCGCCCAGCCCGAGCAGCAGCGGGCCGTCCAGCCAGATCATCGCGACCGCGATGGCCGGGATGGTCAGGCCGATGCTGGCCATGGCTGAGCCGACGGCCAGGTTGAGGCTGGTCTGCACCCGGTCGCGGACGGCGGCGCGGACGGCCGCGATCGTCTCGGGCAGCAGCACCAGCAGGGCAATCACGACGCCGACCACGGCCTGGGGCAGGCCGATCGCGTCGACCCCGGCCTCGATCGACGGGGAGACGCCCTTGGCCAGGCCGACCACCGCGATCAGGGCCACCATCAGCACGCCCAGGCTGGCCAGGGCCGTGCGGCCGCTCGGCGGGTCCAGGTGCTCCTCGACGTCGATCACTTCGCCGCTCGAGGTGATGGGCAGGAAGTAGTCGCGGTGCCGGCGGGTCTGCACCGTGACGAACAGGGCGTAGAGGGCCAGCGACGAGACTGCGGCAAAGGTCAGCTGGGCCGGTGAGAACTGCGGGCCGGGGCGACTCGTAGTGAAGCTGGGCACCACCAGGCTGAGCGTGGCGATGGTGGCCACCGTGGCGAACGCGCCGCCGGTGCCCTCGGCATTGAAGACCGCCACGTGCCGGCGTAACGCCCCGACCAGCAGCGAGATGCCGAGCAGGCCGTTGCAGGTGATCATCACGGCCGCGAACACGGTGTCCCGGGCCAGCGACTGGGTCTTCTCACCGCCGCTGATCATGAGGGTCACGATGAGCGCGACCTCGATGATCGTGACCGCGACGGCCAGCACCAGCGAGCCGAACGGCTCCCCGACCCGGTGGGCCACCACCTCGGCGTGGTGGACGGCGGCCAGCACGGCCCCGCCGAGCAGGCAGGCGGCCACGACCACCACGACCGACGGCAGGTGGCGACCCCAGGTGAGCGCGAGGGCGACGACGGCGATGATCGGGACGAACACCGTCCACTGCCCGAGGTAGCTCCGGATGGCGGCCATCAGGCCACTCTGTCAGATTCCGCTTCGACGGGCGCTGGGTCGCCCGAAGCAGCAGGATGGGGACATGGCGTACGTGAACCCCCAGGGCGAATTCACCCGGGATCAGCGATACATCGCGACCCGGATCACCGAGGACGGCCGGGACGGCTACCCCGTCGAACCGGGCCGCTACCGCCTGGTGGTCGCCCGGGCCTGCCCGTGGGCCAACCGGGCGATCATCGTGCGCCGCCTGCTCGGGCTCGAGGACGTGCTCTCGATGGGCATCTGCGGCCCGACCCACGACGAGCGCAGCTGGACGTTCGACCTCGACCCGGGCGGGCGCGACCCGGTGCTCGGCATCGAGCGGCTGCAGGAGGCGTACTTCAAGCGGATCCCGGACTACGACAAGGGCATCACCGTGCCCGCGATCGTCGACGAGCCGACCGGTCAGGTGGTCACCAACGACTTCGCGCAGATGACGATCGACCTGTCCCTGGAGTGGACGGCCTACCACCGCGAGGGTGCCCCCAAGCTCTACCCGGAAGAGCTTCGCGGCGAGATCGACAAGATCAACAAGGCGGTCTTCACCGAGGTCAACAACGGCGTCTACCGGGCGGGCTTCGCCGGCACCCAGGAGGCCTACGAGAAGGCCTACGACCGGCTCTTCGCCCAGCTCGACAAGCTCTCGGAACTACTGGCCGGCCAGCGCTACCTGGTCGGCGACACGATCACCGAGGCCGACGTGCGGCTGTTCACCACGCTGGCCCGCTTCGACGCCGCCTACCACGGGCACTTCAAGTGCAACCGCAGCAAGCTGACCGAGATGCCGGTGCTGTGGGCCTACGCCCGCGACCTTTTCCAGACGCCCGGCTTCGGCGACACCACTGACTTCGTACACATCAAGCAGCACTACTACATCGTTCACAAAGACATCAATCCTACCGGCGTCGTGCCCAAGGGCCCCGACCTGAGCGGCTGGCTGACCCCGCACGACCGCGAGAAGCTGGGCGGCCGGCCCTTCGGCGACGGCACTCCCCCGCCCCCGCCCAAGCCGGCCGAACGCGTGCCGGCCGGGCACGGGGCTTCCTAGCGTCCTACCGGAAGTCGGCGTTCTCGACGATGTGGTTCGGGAAGCCGACGCGGGCCGCCCGCAGCATGGCCTGACTCAGCTTGTCGGTGGTGGTGACGTACTTGGGGGCGAGCCGTTCCAGCAGCGGCACCAGCGGGCCGACGGCGGTGTAGATCGCGTTGTAGTAGCCGGTCTTGGAGCGGACGCCGTGCATCGGCTGGATCATGCCGGGGCGGAAGGCGTACGCGTTGGGCAGCAGGTCGATGAGGTCGCGCTCGGCCCGGCCCTTGACCCGCTGCCACATCTGGCGGCCCTGCTCGTTGGTGCCCGCCCCCGAGACGTACACGAAAGCGGTTCGGGGGTTGAGCTCGGCGAAGGTGCGCGCGGCGGCCATCGGGTAGTCGTAGCTGACCCGGGTGTACGCGGCCTCGTCCATACCCACGGACGAGACGCCCAGGCAGTAGAAGCAGGCGTCGAAGCCGCGCAGCTGCTCCTTGATCGGAGTGAGGTCGGCGAAGTCGTCCAGCTCGACCTCGCGCAGTTTGGGGTGCGAAACCCCGGTCGGCGTACGGATGACCGCCAGCACCTCGTCGACGTCGGGCGCGAGCAGGCTCGCCCGCAGCGCGCCCTGGCCGACCATGCCGGTCGCCCCGAAGACCACGACCTTCATCGTTCCCCCTTTTTCGAGCTCACCGCGATCATTTCACCGCGCTCCCGGCGGGCGGGGAAATTGTCGTACCCGCGGCCTAGGGTTTGCCCGTGACCGTTGAACGATGGCCGGCCGCCCAGGTCGAGACGCTCGCCCCCGATCCCCCATCGGTGAAGGCGGCCCGCGGCCTGTCCACCCCCGGGTCGTGGTCGGCCACCGGCCGGCTCGACGACATCCTGTGGGGACAGTGCCGCGGCTATCAGGTCTGCGTCGACCTGGCCGGTCCCGCGTTCAAGTGCAACTGCCCCAGCCGCAAGATCCCCTGCAAGCACGCCCTCGGCCTGCTCCTGCTCTGGTCCGAGTCCGATGTGTCGGCCGCCCCGCCGGCCGCGTTCGCTCGCGAGTGGCAGACCGCTCGGGCAGCCCGGGCCGCGGCCAAGCCCAAGGCCGCCGCGACTCCCGATCCGGCCGCCGCGGCCAAGCGGGTCGAGCAGCGGGCCGAGCGGGTCGCCGGCGGCCTGGCCGAGCTGCGCCGCTGGCTCGACGACCAGATCCGCCAGGGCCTGGCCGGCGCCCAGCGCGGCGGCCCGCAGCCGTTCGAGACCATGGCCGCCCGCCTGGTCGACGCCCAGGCGCCCACCGCGGCGGGGGCCGTGCGCCGGCTCGGCTCGGTGGCCGGCGTCGGGCCGCACTGGGCCGACCGGTTGCTCGGCGAGCTCGCGCTGCTGCAGCTGCTCGTCTCCGGTTACGACCGCCTGACCGAGCTGCCGCCCGAGCTGGCCGCCACCGTGCGCAGCCGCATCGGCTTCCCCGTGGCGACTGACGACGTGCTGGCCGGCCCGCGCGTGTCCGACCGGTGGCAGGTGCTGGGCCAGGTCGACTCCGACGACGGCGCGCTGACCACCCGTCGTACGTGGCTGCGTGGCGCCGGCCAGGGCCGGTTCGCGCTGGTGCTCTCGTTCGCCGCTCCGGGTCAGCCGCTGGTCTCCGACCTCGTTCCCGGCACGGAATTCCGCGGCGAGCTGACGTTTTATCCCGGCTCGGCCCCGCTGCGGGCGCTGGTGGCCGAACGGGTCAGCGCGGCCGAGGCGTTCCGCGAGCCCGACGGCGCTGTTCCGCCGGCTGAGGCGCTGGCCTTCTACAGCGCCACCGTCGCCGCCGAACCGTGGCGATTCGACGCTCCCGTCCTGCTCAGCGGCGTCGTGCCGAGCGCCGACGGCTGGCTGGTCGACGAGTCCGGCGCCGCCCTCCCGCTCGCCCCCGGCCACCGCGAGCCGTGGTGGCTGCTGGCCGCGGCCGGCGGGCAGCCCGCCACCGTGGCCGCCGAGTGGTCGCCCATCGGCCTGCGGCCGCTCGCGGCGTGGGCCGAGGGCGCGTACGTCCCAGCCGGCCCGCAAGTGCCCGACACGTCCGCGCCCCGCCACCCCGAGCTGCCGCCCGAGTTGCTGGCCGCGGCCCTGGTCGGCACCAACCGCCGCCCCTGGACGGGTGATTCCTCGCTGCTCGAGGCGGCCGCCGTGGCCCTCACCCGCCGCCGGGCCGGCGTGCTGCCCGGCGCCGGTCACGAGGCGGTGCCGGCCGCCCCGGCCGAGACGACGCCCCCGCTGCCCGCCCCGGCCGGCACCCGCGTCCAGCGCATCCTCGCCGGGGCCGTCCCCGGCGGCGCCCAGCTCGCGCAAGAGCTACTGGCCCAGTGGCTGGCTGCCGCGGCCGACCAGGGCGGCCACGTCCCCGCCGTGGTGCTGCCCGCGCTGCTCGACGCCGGCCGCCGCAACTCGATCGTCCGCCCGGCGCTGGCCCGGGTCGCCGGCCGCCGCGGCGCCTGGCTGGCCGGCATGCGCGCCGACTGGCGCTGGCTGCGCGACGAGACGCCGGTGGCCGTCGCCCTGCCCGACTGGCACACGGGCAGCACCGGCGAACGGCTCGGCCACCTCACCGAGCTGCGCGCCACCGACCCCGCCCAGGCCCGCGATCTGCTCGAGAGCACCTGGCCCGAGGAATCCTCGGACGACCGGGCCCGCTTCCTCGGCGCCCTGGCCACCGGCCTCTCCCCCGCCGACGACCCGTTCCTCGAACGGGTTCTGGACGACCGCCGCAAAGAGGTCCGCGAGGCCGCGCTCGAGCTGCTGCGCCGCCTGCCCGGCTCCCAGTTGCGCGCCCGCATGAAAGAGCGTGCTCTGGGCCTCGTCCGGCGCGACCGCCGGATGCTCGGCGCCGACCGGCTCGTGGTCACCCCGCCCGACGAGCTCGACGCCGCCCTGCGCCGCGACGGGGTGGCCTCCACGCCGGCCCGCGGCATCGGAGTGAGCGCCTGGCTGCTCGAAGAGATCGTCGCCGCCACCCCGCTCGACACCTGGTCCGCCCCCGGCACGATGCTCAAGCTGGCCCGCGGCAACGACTGGGAGGCGCCGCTGCTGCACGGCTGGGCCAAGGCCGCCGTCGTGCAAGAGGATCCGGCCTGGGCCGCCGCGCTGCTGCACGAGGCGTCCGGCTCGCTGCGCGAGGCCGTCCGGTGGGATCTGCACCTGGTGCTGCCGCCGGACGAGCTCGGGCGGCTCGCGGCCGACGCCCTGCGCCGCGACGACGGCCTGGCCACCCGGCTGCTGGCGCTGCATCCGGGCCACTGGCCGGAAGAGCTGTCGGTCGCCGTCCTCGAGACGATCGCACACCGCGCCCGCACCGACAGGCACAGCTGGCAGCTGGGCGAGCTGTGCCGCGCGGCCGGGATCTCGATGCCTCCGGGCTACGCCGACCTGGTCGGCCGCCTGGCCCTGCAACTCGACCAGGAACCGGCCGACGCCTCCCGGGTGCGCCCGGTGGCCGACCTGGCCCGCACCCTGGCGTTCCGCCACGACATGCTCGCCGAACTTTCCGCCGCCTGACCAACCGAACTTTTTCTGTCAGAGGTCGGCGATAGCCTTCGGCCCTGGCGAAGACCAAGGAGCTTCACGTGACCGCACTGCGCCCCCACGCCGAGGACCAGTACGCCGAAGAGCTGGCCCAGCTGGCCTCGGCCGACGACCGGCCCCGCCCGCCCGGCTGGCGGCTCTCGCCCCAGGCCGTGGTGACCTACCTGCTGGGCGACGGCGCCAAGATCACGCCGAAGTACGTCGGCCCCCGCCGCCTCATGGAGGTCGCGGTGTCCACCCTGGTCACCGACCGCGCGCTGCTGCTGCTCGGCGTCCCCGGCACGGCCAAGACGTGGGTCTCCGAACACCTGGCCGCCGCCATCTCCGGCGATTCCACCCTGCTCGTGCAGGGCACCGCCGGCACGGCCGAAGAGGCGATCCGCTACGGCTGGAACTACGCCCGCCTGCTGGCCGAGGGCCCGACCGAGGCCGCGATGGTGGCCAGCCCGATCATGCGGGCCATGCAGACCGGCGCCATCGCCCGGCTCGAAGAGCTGACCCGCGTCCCCTCCGACGTGCAGGACGCGTTGATCACCATCCTGTCCGAGAAGACGCTGCCCGTCTCCGAGCTGAACACCGAGGTGCAGGCGCAGCGCGGCTTCAACCTGATCGCCACCGCCAACGACCGCGACCGCGGCGTCAACGAGCTGTCGAGCGCGCTGCGCCGCCGGTTCAACACCGTGGTGCTGCCCGTGCCGGCCTCGGCCGACGACGAGGTCGAGATCGTCGCCCGCCGGGTGGCCCAGCTCGGCCAGTCGCTCGACCTGCCCGAGGTGCCGGCCGCGCTCGACGAGATCCGCCGCGTGGTGACGGTCTTCCGCGAGCTGCGCAGCGGCCTCACCGAGGACGGCCGCACCAAGCTGAAGTCGCCCACCGGCACCCTGTCCACGGCCGAGGCCATCTCGGTGATCACCAACGGCATGGCGCTGGCGGCCCACTTCGGCGACGGCCGCCTGCACCCGGCCGACGTGGCCGCCGGCATCGTCGGCGCGGTCGTCAAAGACCCGGTCTCCGACGGCGTCGTCTGGCGTGAATACCTCGAGACGGTGGTCCGCGAGCGTTCCGACTGGCGCGACTTCTACCGGGCCGCCCGCGATGCCTGAGCGGCTTTACGGCATCCGCCACCACGGCCCGGGGTCGGCCCGGGCGGTGGTGGCCGAACTCGAGCGGCAGCCGCCCGAGGTGCTGCTGGTCGAGGGGCCACCCGAGGCCGACGAGCTGGTGCGCTGGGTGGCCGACGCCGGCCTCGAGCCGCCGGTCGCGCTGCTGGGTTACGCGGCCGACGACCCGCGGCGGGCGGCGTTCTGGCCCTTCGCCGTGTTCTCACCGGAGTGGCAGGCCATCCGCTGGGCGGTCGAGCGCGGCGTGCCGGTCCGCTTCTTCGACCTGCCTTTCGCCTACCGCCTGACCGGCGAGGCCCGCCGCACTCCCGCGGTGTCACCCATGCCCGTCCCCGACGGCAGTCCCGCTTCCCCGGCCGACGCCCCGGCTTCCTCCAACGACGTTCCGGGCGGCGCGCCTGGCGAAGCGGCTCCAGACGACGCAACCGCCGGCGACACGCCCGGCGACGCGGCTTCAGGCGGCGCGCCCGGCGACGCGGCTTCAGGCGGCGCGCCCGGCGGGAGCGGTGCGCCCGGCGGGAGCGGTGCGCCCGGCGGGAGCGGCGCGCCCGGCGGGAGCGGCACGCCCGGCGGGAGCGGCACGCCAGGCGAAGGCGGCGCAGCGGGCGCGCCCGGCGAAGCCGCCTCAGGCAACGCACCTGGCGAGGGCGGCATGGCGGGCGAAGGTGGCGGGGCCGAGGAGCCGGCGGCTCCGTTGCGGCCGGTCGATCCGATCGGCGAGCTGGCCGCGGCGGCCGGCTACGACGACCCCGAACGCTGGTGGGAGGACGTCGTCGAGCACCGCGGCATGCCGGCGTTCGAGGCGATCGCCGAGGCTATGGCGGCGATCCGCGACGCGTCCCCGGAGGATCCGGACGACCTCGTGCGCGAGGCCTACATGCGCAGCGTGCTGCGTGAGGTGCGCAAGAAGTACGACGACATCGCCGTCGTGTGCGGCGCCTGGCACGTGCCCGCGCTCACCCGCAAGGTGGCCGTCAAGGACGACACCGCCCTGCTCAAGGGGCGCAAGAAGGCCAAGGTCGATTTCACCTGGGTGCCGTGGACCTACGGTCGGCTGGCGTCCTGGTCCGGTTACGGCGCCGGGGTGAGCTCCCCCGGCTGGTATCACCACCTGTTCGCCTCGGCCGACGAGGTTGTGCCGCGCTGGCTGGTCGACGCGGCCGGGGTGCTGCGAGCCGAGGGCGTACCCACGTCATCCGCCCACATCATCGAGGCGGCCCGGCTGGCCGAGGCGCTGGCCACGCTGCGCGGGCGTCCGCTGGCCGGGCTGGCCGAGGTCACCGAGGCGGCCGAGGCGGTCATGTGCGACGGGGAGCCGCTGCGGGTCGAGCTGATCACCCGCAAGCTCGTCGTCGGGGAACGCCTGGGCGGGGTGCCGGACGACATGCCCGGCGTGCCGCTGGCCAAAGACCTGACGGCGCAGCAGCGGGCGGCCCGGCTCAAGCCGGAGGCGCTGGAACGCGCGCTCGACCTCGACCTGCGCAAAGAGACCGATCTGCGCCGCAGCCGCCTGCTGCACCGGCTGCGCACGATCGGCGTCCCGTGGGGCGAGGCCGCCGCCACCCGGCGCAGCACCGGCACCTTCCGCGAGGAGTGGCGGCTGCGCTGGCAGCCCGAGTTCGCGGTCCGCCTCGTCGAGGGCAGCATGTACGGCACCACGGTCGCGGCGGCAGCCACGGCCAAGGTCGTGCGTGCAGCCGACAAGGCCGAGACGCTGGCCGACGTGACCGCACTGGTTGAGACCTGCCTGCTGGCCGACCTCTCCGACGCGTACCCCCAGGTTCTCGCCTCTCTCGACACCCGGGCCGCGCTCGACGCCGACGTGAACCACCTGATGGCGGCCATCCCGGCGCTGGCCCGCACGCTGCGGTACGGCGACGTGCGGCGCACCGATGTGGCCGGGCTGGCCGAGGTGACCGCGAGCCTGCTGGGCCGGGTCTGCGCCGGGCTGCCCTCGGCCGTGGGCTCGCTGTCCGACGAGGCGGCCAAGGTGCTGCGCGACCGCGTCGACGGCGTGCACACCGCGGTCGGCCTGCTCGACGACGCCGACCTGCGCGAGCGCTGGATGTCCACCCTGGCCTCGCTGGGCGGGCGGGCCGACCTGCACGGTCTGCTGGCCGGCCGGCTCACCCGCCTGCTGCTCGACGCGGGCCGCCTCGACGGCGCCGAGGTGCGCCGCCGACTGCGCCTGCCGCTGACGATCGGCACCCCGCCCGCGCACGCGGCGGCCTGGGTCGAGGGCTTCCTTTCCGGCGGCGGCCTGCTGCTCGTGCACGACGACGCGCTGCTGGGCCTGCTCGACGACTGGCTGGCCGACATCCCACCCGCCGCCTTCGACGACGTGCTGCCGTTGCTGCGCCGCACGTTCGGCGCCTTCGAGGCCGGCGAGCGCCGAGCCATCGGCGAACGCCTGGCCGGCCCGCGCGCCACCGCCGACGACGGCACGCCCGGCGGTCTCGGCTTCGACCCGGCCCGCGCCGACCTGGTGCTGCCCACCCTCAGCGCCCTGCTGGGCCAAAAAATCACCGACTCTGGCACCGCGCGCGGAAACGAGACCGCCATTGGCGGCAGCCCGCCGGGACACGGCACCGCCAACGGCGGCGCGGCCAAGGCGGACGGCACGAGCGGGGAGGCCCGATGAGCGACGACCCGACGAGCGGCGAGACGGTGGACGAGGCGACGCGGGAACGGCGGCGGCGCTGGCGGATGGTGCTGGGCGGGGCGGCCGAGCAGTCGCTGGGGAAAGCCGAGGGCCGGGACGGCGCGATGGATTCGGCGCTGGCGGCGCTCTACGAGGGCGGCGGGGCCGACGGCGAGGAGCGTGGCAGCCGGCGGTCGGCCGGGCTGGGCGGCTCGGCGCCGAAGGTGGCCCGGTGGCTGGGCGACATTCGCGAGTACTTCCCGAGCACGGTCGTGCAGGTGATGCAGCAGGACGCGATCGAACGCCTCGACCTGTCCCGGCTGCTGCTCGAACCCGAGATGCTCAGCGCGGTCGAACCGGACGTCCATCTGGTCGGCACGCTGCTCTCGCTCAACCGGGTCATGCCCGAGAAGACCAAAGACGCGGCTCGCCAGGTCGTGCGTACGGTGGTCGAGCAGCTCGAGAAACGGATCGAGCAGAAGACCCGGGCCGCGATCAGCGGGGCCCTCAACCGGGCCGCCCGCATCAACCGGCCCAAGCACGCCGACATCGACTGGGACCGCACGATCCGGGCCAACCTCAAGCACTACCAGGCCGAGCACCGCACGGTGATCCCCGAGCGGCTGATCGGCTACGGGCGGCGCACCTCCGCCGTCCAGCGCGATGTGGTGCTGTGCGTCGACCAGTCGGGGTCGATGGCGGCGTCGGTGGTGTTCTCGGGCGTGTTCTCCGCCGTGCTGGCGTCGATGAAGTCATTGCGTACGTCGCTGGTCGTCTTCGACACGGCGGTGGTCGACCTGACCGACCAGCTCGACGACCCGGTCGAGGTGCTGTTCGGCACGCAGCTGGGCGGCGGCACCGACATCAACCGGGCCATCGCGTACAGCCAGCAGCTGATCACCCGGCCCCGCGACAGCATCTTCGTGCTGATCAGCGACCTCTACGAGGGCGGCATCCGCGAGCAGATGCTGCGCCGGGTGGCCGAGATGACCGCGGCCGGCGTGCAGGTGGTGGTGCTGCTGGCGCTGTCCGACGAAGGCGCGCCCGCCTACGACCACGACAACGCGGCCGCCCTGGCCGGGCTGGGGGTGCCCGCCTTCGCCTGCACCCCGGACGCCTTCCCCGATCTGATGGCCGCCGCCATCGAACGCCGCGACCTCAAGGCGTTCGCCGAGGCGCAGCAGAACGAGGCGCAAAGCAGGCGGCTGTGACGGCCTCAAGACGTTCGCCGGGGCACTGCCGAACCAGGCAGAGCGAGCGGTTGTGACGAGCCTCGGATGTAACTAGCGTGAACGGCATGAGTGCTTACCTGAGCAACCCGGGGATTTGGCAGGAAAGCTGGGACCGGCAACAGCAGGCGTTCCTGCCCGACCGTGAGGAGAGGTTCGCCGCGATGCTGACGGCGGTGGCCGCGACCACCGACGGCCCGGCGCCGCGGGTGCTCGACCTGGCCGGCGGCACGGGCACGATCTCGCTGCGGACGCTGGCCCGGTTCCCGCAGGCCCGAGTCACCGTGCTCGACCAGGATCCGGTGCTCATGGCCATCGCGACGGCCTCGCTGCGCGACCGTGGCGAGGTCGTCGACGCCGACCTGGGCGACCCGGGCTGGCGGGCGAAGCTGCCCGAGGAGGGCTTCGACGCCGTGCTCACCGCGACCGCGCTGCACTGGCTGCCGGCCGAGCGGGTGGCCACGCTCTACGGCGAGATCCGCGAGGTGCTGCGGCCGGGCGGCATCTTCGTCAACGCCGACCACATGCCGGAGGAGTCGCTGCCCACGCTGTCCGAGCGGCTGCGCGACCACGAGCGGGCCGAGCGCGAGGCCCGGTACGCCACCGGCGCCGCGACCGCGTGGGGCGCCTGGTGGGAGTTGGCTGCCGCCGACGAGTTCCTGGCCCCGAAAGCCGTCGAGCGCGAGAAGATCTATCCGAAGACCCGCCACGGCCACGAGTGGACGCCGCCGGCGCTGTGGCACGTCGACGCCCTGCGGGTGGCCGGCTTCACCGAGGCCGGCGTCCTGTGGCGGGGCGGCACCGACGCCGCCGTGGTGGGCCTCCGCTGATTTCGCCTTTCCGAAGGAGCACGAGATGCCGTTGACCGGTGAGTACGCGCCGAGCACGTCCGACTGGGCGCGCCGGCAGGCCGAGAAGATCGAGAACACCGACGGCGCCGAGGGCAACGAGCTGCACGGCTACCCGGTGGTGCTGCTGACCTCGGTCGGCGCCAAGAGCGGGAAGCTGCGCAAGACGCCGCTCATGCGGGTCGAGCACGAGGGCGAGTACGCCGTGGTCGGCTCGCTGGGCGGCGCGCCGAAGAACCCGGTCTGGGTCTACAACCTGCGCAAGGAGCCGCACGTCGAGCTGCGCGACGAGACCGAGGAGCACGACTACGTGGCCCGCGAGGTCGAGGGCGACGAGCGCGCCGTGTGGTGGGAACGCGCGGTGGCGGCTTTCCCCAACTACGCGTCGTACCAGGAAAAAACCGACCGCGTCATCCCGGTGTTCGTCCTGACCCGACGCCCCGGCTGATCGGAAGCCGACGGCTCGGGTGACCGGAAGTCGACGGCCGGAGTGAACCGGGGTAAGGCGCGCGGGAGCCGGGTGGTCTCGCGGAAAAGCGGGTGCCATCCGGGCCCGCACGGACGATCATCTTTGTATGCGCACTCCCCACCAGTCCGTCGAGCGGCTCGGCGGCCGGCACGTGGACGCGGCGACCGCCGCCTCCGCGCCGGCCACCCTGCCGCTGGCCGGCGCGGTGGACGACGGCGACCGTCTGGTCGACGTGGTGGACCTGCTGGCCCTCGACGCCTTCGTCACCGGCCGTGAACCGTACGGCCGAAGCACTTATCTCGAGAACGTGCGCTCCGACGCGCCGCTGACCACCGAGGACGCCCGCGTCGTGCGGGACGCCGTCGACGAGGACGGGCAGGGCCGGCTCGCCGTCGGCGAGGGCTGGACGCTGCACGTCACCCGCTGGAAGCAGAGCCGCCGGGCCCGGGTCACCGTCACCGCGGTCAGCGCCGAGCTGGCCGAGTCGGTGCTCGAGGCGGCCACCCGGGACGCCGTCGAGGAGCCGAAGCCCACGCCGGACAACGTGCCCATCGGCTTCTGGCACTTCGGCCAGCACGGCCCGCGCCGGGCCGCCCGCGAGATCGACGCCGCACCGTGGGAGTCGATCCGCAGCAACTACAGCAGCGTCGTCGCGGCCACCCTGGAAAGGCTGATGGCCCTGACCAGCGAGTCGATCAGCGGCCGCCTGCTGTTGCTGCACGGCGAGCCGGGCACCGGCAAGACGACCGCGCTGCGGGCGCTGGCCCAGCAGTGGCGCTCGTGGTGCCAGGTCGACTGCGTGCTCGACCCGGAAAGGCTGTTCAACGACCCGGCCTACCTGATGAGCGTGGCCCTGGGCAGCGACGACGAGAACGAGCCGCGCTGGCGCATGCTCATGCTGGAGGACTGCGACGAGCTGATCAGCGGCGAAGCCAAGGCGAGCGCCGGCCAGTCGCTGTCGCGGCTGCTCAACCTGACCGACGGGCTGCTCGGTCAGGGCCGCAACGCGCTGATCGCGATCACCACCAACGAGGACCTGGCCTCGCTGCACCCGGCGGTCGTGCGGCCGGGTCGCTGCCTGGCCAGCATCGAGGTCGGGCGCCTGCCGTACGCCGAGGCGGTGGCCTGGCTGGGCCGTTCAGCCGGCATCGGCGCCGCGGGCGCGACGCTGGCCGAACTCTACGCCCTGAAGACCGGCAGTGAGCCGGTGACGGTGCCCAAGAGCGCGCCGCACACCGGCATGTATCTGTAATAAGAAAGGCTCCCCTTAGAAAAGGGTCGCCTTACTTAATTAAATGCGTTCGGAATGCTCAGCCCTGCTCGTACGTGAGGCAGTCGGCCTTGTCGCCCGACTCGCCCACCACGATCGCCGGGGCGTGGCACTCGAGGTCGGTGTTGTGCACGCAGTCGGACCGCTTACAGGCCCCCACCTGGGCCAGCGCCTTGCCGGTGCCACCCTTGTCACCGGTCTGCACGTAGGTGTCGCACTCGGCCGAGATCGCGCTGCCGATGGTCACCGCGAAGGCGGTGCACCCGTCGTGGTTGTAACCACAGCTGGTCACGGTGCACGTCTGAACGCGGGGCATTTCCAGCATCTGAGTCATGGCTTCGTCGCCTCCAAAGTCATCATTCCGGTCTCTCGTCGACGATAAACCATTTCCCGTAAAGATCGAAACTACACCACGATTTAAATTGATTAGGTAAGGCGTGCCTAATCAATTATTCGGCGAACTTTTTGTCGTCGGCCGCGGGCCCGTACGACTCGATCACCACCGGGGCTCCCAGCAGGCCGCCGATCTCGCCGGCCCAGTCGTCCGGGCGCCGCAGCGGACCTGGTTCGGCCCACCGCAGCCGCTCGGTAAGGGCCGCCTGGCACTCCAAGTCGCGTGGCGGCCCCGGCTCGATCCGGGTCCACGCTTCGCCGTCGACGGTGTACGACTCGCAGATCCGCAGGTCCGGGCAGCGCTCCGGCACGTCGAGGTGGGTCACGGCCAGCCCGTCGACCCCGCCGGCCACCTCGACGGCGTACCGGTGGGCGACCGCGTCGAAGTGCCCGACCCGGAAGGCCCCCTGCCACTCCCCCGTCGCGTTGTGCCCCTCGGGCAGGTCGAGTTCCGGGTCCTCGGTCACGAACGGTCCCGCGCCGTGCCGGGTCGTGTACGTGCGCACCACCCCGATCCGCCGGTACGAGTCGCACAGCTCCGACACGTTGCCGAACGTCGTCGTCGACCACGTGGTGTGCGGGTGCCAGCCCCGCCACTCGTCCAGCAGCACGCCCTGCGCCCCCTCGAAGACGCACGGCCCCTCCCGCAGCAGCGTCTTCTCGTGGCCGGAGACGATCCGCACGGCGCGGCCGAACGCCAGGAACGCGTCCACCACGTCGTCGAGGGGTACGCCGGCCGGCCCCAGATCCGCTTCGACCGCTGCCAGCCGCGCGCGTAACGCCGTACGGGAAAGGGCATCGCCCACGCGGGGAGCCCGGTCGTGACTCAGCGCGTACGCCATGGTCTCGCCCACCCCCATGCCGCACGAACCGTGACGGCCGGCGCCGCGCGCGAGTTCCCGCCGCCGGTTCGCCGCCCGATGCCACGGAGTGGCGAGAAGGGCGTCCCCGTCCACCGTGAGCAGCTCGAACGGATTCCCCAAACTACGAGCCTCGGCGGCCAGGGCCAGCGGGTCGACCACCATGAACCGGGTCAGGTGGGTCGGGACGCCACGCAGCGTGCCCGACCCGAGCTGCGCGAACGTGTGCTGCCGCCCGTCCTCGGTGACCACGTTGTGCGCGGCCTGCGCTCCCCCGTTGAAGCGCAGCACCGCCCGTGGCTTCGCCCGCGAGCACAGAGCGTCGACCACCGTGCCTTTGCCGACGTCCCCGTAACCGAGGTCGACCACGGCAACGTGCTCGTTCACAGCCGCTCGTTCCCCGAACCCGCGGCGCCGAGCGGCAGGTTGCCCCGGCGGATCACGGCGCCACGCTGCAGCGGAGCCAGCGCCTTGCCGACCGTCCCGCGGTGCGCGGAGCCCGCCTCGACCAGGTCGTCGAGCCCGCCGTCGAGGTCGATGGTGCCCTCGCCCAGACCCACCGTGAGCGCGATCGTCTCGCACACCGCGTCCAGGTCGTCGAGCTCGAGCACGTTCTGTCCGAGCAGTTCCCGCCACCGCTTGAGCACGTCACGGTTGCCGCCGTGACCGGCTGCGGTCGGCAGCAGGTAGTAGACGTCGAACGTACGGGTCAATTCGGCGACGATGGCCTCGGTGCTCATCTTCTCGGCGCGCGCACCGAGGAACTTCTCGACTTCACGCGGCTTGAGCTTGGCGTACGGCATCTCGTCGCCGATCAGGAACAGGTAGCCGCGCCGGCCGCGCTTCTCGTACGAGTCGAGCGCCGTGTGCCGGGCCATGAAGTACATGGCCAGCTCGTACGACTCCATCATCTGACCGCCGCCGCCCCCTTCGAGCACGATGCGGGCCAGGTCGTCGTCCATCCGGTTGTCCGACTCGAACTGCCCGATCTGCAGCGGCACCCGGTCGCAGGTGGCGTCGCCGACCGCGCCGAACAGAATGTGCGGGTCGGTGGCGTAGCCCTTGCGGGTCAGCAGGCCCAGGAGCTGCGGCAACTTCGTCTGCAGGACGCGTGGCACCCCGCCCATCGAGCCGGTCACGTCGAACAGGACGGCGATCGGCGTGCTGAACGGGTGCTCGTCGCTGTCGCGGCTCTCCCGCTTCGCCACGCCCTTGGGGTCGAGCGCCGGGTGGGCCTTCCGGGCGCCGCTGTCGCTGTACGCGAAGGCGCTCGTGCCGGTGGCCCGGCGGTAGTTGTCGGCGGCGGTGTACACGTCGGTCGACCAGCGTCCGCTTCCCATGTCTGTCTCCTCAGATCGTGAAGGGCCGGAAGGTCCGCGGCCCGTATTGGTGGTGCAGAACTTCGTCCAGCTCGCCGAGCAGCCGCCACGCGTCCTGCGGCCGCATCCGCGGCTTGTCGTAGGTGCAGCCGGCGGCGAACCGTTCCAACGCTTTCGGTGGCTCGTCCATCAGCCGCGTCATCAGCCCGGTGGCCATGTAGATGTCGGTGGCCGGCGTCGCGCGCTTCTCCCGCAACACTTCCGGCGGGTAGTGGTCGCGCCGCCCAGCGACGATCGCTTTCACCCGCGACCCGGAGTAACACCAGTCCACGAGCGCCACGCCGTGCTTCTCCGGGTGGATCATCACGTGCTCCTCGAGCACGGCCCCATGCACAACTCCGGCGCGATGAGCCCACCCGAGACCCACCAGCAGCCGCCGCCAGATCCAGGCCACGTCCCGCGGATCCCTCCGCTTTTTCAAGTCGCTCAGCGGAACGAACCCGACGAGCCGTTCAAGTACGTTGACCCGCCGCCGCCGGCGTTCGGTGTCTTCGTGCAGGTAGCTCTCGATGAGCCGCGGCGCGTACCACCGATACTTCGGATCACCCTTGGCCCGCAGCGTGGTCAGCGCGGACGCCTCGGCCTCCATGAGGTCGCTGTCCCCAGGGCTGCGCGGAATCTTGAGCAGCCCTTTCTCCCCGACCAGAAGGTCGGCGATGTCTCCCACGGCCACCCGCCGGCTGCGTTCGCTGTAGAGCTTCGACAGCCGCGCGAAGGCCTTGGTCGCGGTCGCGCTCTGCGCGCTGGTCACCGCATCCGGGTGTACGGCCTTCGCGTACGCGCGGTAGGCCGACTCTCCATCTCCTAACTCGGCAAAGCTGCCGGCCCGCTCAATGAGCGCAACGGCCTCCGCGAACATCATCGGACGTCGTCCTCACGCCGCAGCAGGGCTGGATGCAGCAGCTTGGCGTCGCCGGCCCGATACAGCTTCGGCTTGGGCCCGCCCCGCTCCCCACCCCTGGCCGCGGTGTGCCCCGTGCTCTCGACAAACCCGGGAACGCTGAGCACCTTGCGATGAAAGTTGCCGGCGTGCAGATCCTCACCCCACACAGCCGCATACACCTGCCGCAGCTCAGCAATCGTGAACTCGTCATCAACGAAGGCCGTAGCCAACGGCGTGTACTCCAATTTGGAGCGTGCCCGGTCAAGCCCGTCAGCCAGAATCGTGTCGTGGTCGAAGGCCAGCTTCCGAGCCGACGCGATGGGCACCCAGAGCGCGTCCGACGCGTCACTGCCGGCACGCGGGTCAGGCAGCTCCGGCGCAAACGCCAGGTAGGCGATCGAGAAAACCCGCATCCGGGGGTCACGACCAGGCTTCCCGTACGTTCGAAGCTGCTCGAGGTGCACCCGCTGCAGCGCCCCCTCGCCCGGCCGTAGCCCCGTCTCCTCACCGAGCTCCCGCAGCGCAGCCTCGTCGGGCCCCTCATCGACCCGCACGAACCCACCCGGAAGGGCCCGCCGCCCGGCGAAAGGGTGTTCGGCCCGCTCGACGAGCAGCACACAGAGCTGCCCGTCGCGGATGGTCAGCGCCACCACATCGACGGTGACCGCGACCGGCGCATAACTGCGGGCGTCGTACTCGGCCAGGAACTCCGACTCGTTCGGCATGCCCGCCCTCCTTAGTTGTTCTCAGCATGAGTAATTCTGTTACTGAGAAGAACATAGGCCAGATGCGTCGCTGCGTCAACCGCATGACATCCGACCCATTGATGGAGAGGACCACCTGATGCATCAGATAGTTCGCCGGACACGCGTCCGGCGGCGTGGTAAATGGGGCTTAGATCGGGCTAAACGAGCAAATCCAACAAAGTTTTTCACTCTCCGCAATCCCCCACATACAGCAAGTTACGCTTCCGGCGAGATGGCCCGACGGCGAGTCCCGGTACGGGCCCATAAACACCCCGACCAGCGGCTTCCATGCCGTAGGAGGACCTCGCATGAGCAAGACCAAGTCCAGCACCACCCGGCGGCTCGCCCGCGCCGGGTTCGCGGCGGGAGCGGCAAGCTCGCTGCTGGTCGCCGCGTTGGCGACCCCGGCCTACGCGGCCAACGTTCCGGTCACCCTCAGCCAGTCCACCGGCCCGAGCAACGGGACGCCCACGATCACCGCCTCGGCCTCGTCGGCCTGGCTCGTCGGTGTCACGAACCCGGCCATCAGCTTCTCGGTACCGGCCTGCGTGTCGACTTACACCTCGGCCATGAGCACCTCGGTCACCGGCATCACCACCACCGCCGGCAACCTGCTCGCCACGTCCGTACGGAAGCTGACGGACAACAAGCTGGCTGTCACCGTGCCGGCGGGCGTCCAGCTCGCCACCCCCACGCCGACCACCGGCACCACCAAGTACAACGTCTGCATCTACGCCAGCAGCACGGCCGGCGCGCCGCAGATCGGAAACTCCACCTACAGCGTGGCCGCGGCGGCCGCCATCACGGGCGTCAGCCCGAGCGCGGCCCCCTCGGTGGGTGGCACGACCGTGACCGTGAGCGGCACCAACCTGCCGACCACGGCCGCCGGCTTCATCGGCCTGACCGTCGGCGGTGCCTCGGTCCCGGTCTCCAACATCACCCCGGCCGGGCCGAACAGCTTCGCGTTCGTCGCGCCTGCTCGCGCTGCCGGCAAGGACGTGATGATCGAGCTGACCACGGCGGCCGGCCCGGCCCGTCTGCTGGGGCAGTTCACCTATCTGCCGTCGATCGTCGCGGCGCCGAACACAGCGTCCAACAAGCGGAACGCGGTTGACGTCAACATCCTCGGCTCGAACTTCGTCTCGATGAACTTCGTCGGCGGGTTCAACGACGCGAACGCTCACGTCTACCTGGTGAACGGCAAGTACGACCCGACGAACTCCACCGGCAAGACCAACGCCGGAATCGCGGAATGCCTCAACGTGTTCGTGGTCAGCGACGAAGAGCTCATCTGCACCCTGAACCTCACGCAGCAGCTCGACAAGTCGGGCAACGTCACCCTGACCACACGGTCGCCTGCTGACATCGTGACCACCGCGGGCTCGCCGAACATCTCGTCGGCGACCGCCAACTTCACCGCCGCGGACATCGGCAAGCAGGTCACCGCAGCCAGCGAAGCCAAGATCCTGTACGGCTCGACGATCATCTCGGTGCAGAGCCCGACTCAAGCCACTATCAGCACCAACGGCGTTGCCGACGGCACCGGTCTCACTGCCGCGATCGGTGGCACCCGTTCGGTGGCTGCCACCGGCAGCGCCGCCTCGAAGGACCTGACCTCCTCCGCGCTGTTCACCCAGCGTGACGTCGGTCGTCCCGTCTCCGGCGCCGGCGTGGACGCGGGATCGCACATCGTCTCGGTCAGCGCCAACGGCAACACCGCCACCCTGAACCGGACGCCGACCGGCAACGTTGCCGGCCCCGTCACGGTGGGCAGCCAGAACCCGGTGCCCAACGACACCTACTACCTCACGGTGGTGAACAACGGTGCCGTTGACGCCCAGACCCAGCTGACCTACCAGGAGTCGCTGGTCTCCAGCGCGTCCGCCTTCACGGTGGCCGACTTCTGATCCGCACCTGAACACACAACGGCCCGGGCCAATTGGCCCGGGCCGTTGCTATCTCCGCGTCATCCCATCTCGGCCCAGCGCCTCTCGATCGCCTTAAGACTTTCTGCCGTAGACGGCCGCTCGTTCACGTCCACAGCGACGGTATAGACGCTCTTGTCGGCCGTGGTCCGCCAGCAGAGCAGCAGCGTCGGCCGTTCCCGGGGCTTCGGGTTGTTGTACAGCCGGATGTTCTGGGTGCACCGCGCCTTGCCCGCCGGCTTGCCCTCGTCGGCCACCCAGGCCAGCTCGCGCAATCCAGTGAGATCCTGCCGCGCCGACACGATGCGCAGCGTCTTGCCGCCCTTGCGGATGTCTCCCTGGTTCTTCACGGTCACGGCACTGTGGATCTCGTTCCCGTTGGGCGGCGGCGCATGCCGTGGCTCTGTCCCGAGCCGCTTGTTGGCCGAACGAGCCGCCGCCAGGCGTTCCTGCAGAGTCTTGGGGCTGGCCGAGACCGCGGGCGACGGCACGGCCGGCCCGGCGCTCGCGGGCGCACTGGAAGCACTGCCGGCCGGCGCGTCCGGCGAAGGTGACGAGGCCGGTGACGAGGACGCAGCCGGTGTCGGATTCGGCGCCGTGGCCGTGGAATCCCGCTCCGAGTTCGCGGTGAGCAGGATGGCGCCGGTGCCCAGCACGGCGGCCAGGCCGACTCCGCCCACCACCATCCGGCGGCGACTGATCTTGGGGTTGTTGCGCATGTGCTTTCGTCCTTCGGCCGGTGACAGCTGACGAGGCGGCCCCGCACGCACAGCGGGGCAGACCCCGGAAGCCCATCGTTTCACCGAATGCCGTCAATAGCCACCAAACCATGTAAAACACCTGAGCGGCCGATCTCCGCCTTAGGCTGCTCCCGAGCCATCCCCGGAAGGTCGGAAGGACCTCACATGCGCAGGGAACCGTTAGTACGCAACGGGATCGCGGCTTTCGCGGCCGCCGCCCTGGGCATCGTGGCCGCCGCACCGGCCCCGGCCTGGGCCGCACCGGCGACGATGACGCTGAGCAGCACCTCGGGCCCGAGCGGCGGCGGCAACTCGGTCACCGCGACGGTCGCCGCCGGCGTGCTCGCCTTCCCGGCCGGCACCACCCCGGTCGTCCAGTTCCAGTACAACGCCCCGACCGCGAGTTCCTGCGGCGCGACCGCCAAGGACGAGGCCGCCATCGAGGGCACTTCGTCGACGCTCACCGCCGGCGCGCTCACCGTCGACCCGGCTCAGGTGCGACGGCTCTCGACGACGAAGATCGCCTTCACCGTCCCGGCCGGGCTGGCCCTCGTCTCCGGCCAGAGCACCTCGAAATGGAACGTCTGCGTCTACAACAACGCCTCCACCACCGCGAGCACGCTGATCGCCACGTCCGTCTACAGCATCGCCCAGCGTCCGGCGATCACGGCGATCCTGCCCGCGCGCGGCCCGGCCGCCGGCGGCCAGACGATCACCGTCAACGGCAGCGGCTTCAGCGCCGGCACCACGGCGACCATCGACGGCGCCGCCCTCACCGGCCTCACCCTCTCGCCGGGCAACGACAGCTTCACCGCCGTCACACCGGCCCACATCGCGGGCAGCGGATACGCGCTCATGGTGCGCACCGCCGGCGGCGTGGCCAGCAGCGCCGACCCCGACAACGACCCCGCCACCGCCGACAACCCGATCCTGTTCAGCTTCGACAACAGCATCGTGGTCAGCCCGAACTCGGCGCCCGCGGGCTCCTCGCCGTACATCGACATCCGCGGACAGGGCTTCGACGAGCTGACTTTCGACGGCAGCGGAACGCCCACCGACGCCAACGCTCACGTGTTCCTCGTACGCGACGTCTACGACCCGGCGTCCAACCGCGGCATTCAGGAGTGCGGCGAGGTCCTTGTCCTGGACGACACCGAACTGATCTGCCGGCTCGACCTGGCCGCCGACAGCCTGGACCCGGCCGACGGGACGCCGCTCATCGGCGTACCGGTCGCCGAGGGCACCTACACGGTGACGATCGTGGCCGACGGAACTGTGGGCGCCACCGGCGCCGAGACCAAGGCGACCATCGTCACCAGCGGCGCCACCTTCACGGTTGGACCCTACTGACCGACCTTGTTCCACTGGGTGTCTATCGCCTTGACGCTCTGCGGGATCGACGGGGTGCCCTTCTTGGCCGTGGTGAGCACGACGACGCTGCGGCTGTCGGTGATGCGCCAGCACAGGAGCATCGAGGGGCGTACGGCCGGGGTGGCGTTCTGGGCGAAGCGGAACTTCTGCGTGCACCTCGCGTCGCCGGCCGGTTCGCCCTCGTCGGCCGCCCACAGCATCTCGCGCTGATTGCTGAGGTCGCCCTTCGCCGAGTAGATGCGCATCATGCCGCCGCTGGCCAGGGTGCGGCTCTGCGTCCGATACGACGCGAGATTTTCAACCGCGACGCCCGGCGCCGGGGTCAACGGCCGCTGCACCGGGAACCCCGCCGCCGCGGCCTTCGAGCGAGCCGCCTCGATCTTCTTGCGCGTCTTTTCGTCGGTCGTGGCCTGCGTGGTCGCGGCCGGCGTCTTCGAGGCAGCGGGCGTCGTTTCGGCCGGCACCGCGTCGGCCTTGGCCATCGGGCCGGCGGAGGCCGACGGCGACGGCGGGGCGGGCGAGGTGGGAGGCGGAGTGGAGTCCGAGGCGGAGCTCTCGGCCACGATCGGGGCGGCCGCGCCGAGGTCGGGTGGGGCCGGGTCGTCGCGGTTGATGAGCAGCACCGTGCCCACGCCGGCCACCACGGCCAGGCCGGCAGCGCCGGTCACGGCCAGCTTCCGGCGGCGGTCGCGGTCGCCGTTCGCGCCGGATGTCTCGTCGTCGCGAATGCTCATGGTTACCGGTCCTCCGGATCTCGGGTGCGGCCCGCCGCGGCGGTTCTCGACCCCTCCGATGCTCCCAGCTCATCCGACAAATAGGTCTAAAACGTCAAGGTCGCGGTGTGATCCGGTCCGCACTCCCGATCTGCACCGGTAATTGTCCTGCCGAAGTCACCCCGGCCGCCGACCGTTCTCCTCGACCACAACGGGGAGGACGACCATGAAGAAGCACCTACGCCGGTACGCCGTGGGCGCGCTGGCTGTCGGCGCCATCGCCGGGAGCGCCGCGATCGCCCTGCCCGGCAACATCACGGCTGCGACCGAATGGCAGCCGGCTATCCAAACGCCGGCTACCTACACGCCTTCGACGTTCAACCTTGACGAGAAGCCTGAGCAGCTGCTGCCGGCCACCGTCTCGGCTCAGCAGCCCGTCCGCGTGGTGACCACCAGCGTCGACGCCAGCGGCAAGCCGGTCATCAAGGTCACCACCGCCACCAGCAAGACCGCGGCCGCGCAGGCCGTGAAGGCCGGTCAGACGGCCCGGAACGCCGTCGGTGTCGAGCTGGACGCCGTCACGACCGCGGCCGACGTGCCCTCGGGCAGCGACACCTACCGCAGCCAGCAGTGGGACTTCAGCAAGATCTCGGTGGCGACCGCTTGGCCGAAGTCGACCGGCGCCGGCGTGACCGTGGCCGTGCTGGACACCGGCGTGGACGCCAAGCACCCGGACCTCGCGGGCAACGTGCTGTCCGGCTACGACGCGATCGCCGACAAGGCTGAGGTCAGCACCGACCCGAACGGGCACGGCACGCACGTCGCGGGCACCATCGCGGCGGTCACCGGCAACGGTGCCGGCGTCAGCGCCATCGCACCCAACACCAAGATCCTTCCCGTACGGGTTCTGGCCGCGAACGGGTCGGGCTACATGTCCGACGCGGCCGAGGGCATCGTGTGGGCCGCCGACCACGGCGCCAACGTCATCAACATGTCGCTCGGCTCGTCCGAGAAGGTCACCGCCGTCAGCAACGCCATCGCGTACGCCCGCGGCAAGGGCGTCACGGTCGTCGCGGCCGCCGGCAACGAGCGGGCCAAGGGCAGCCCGACCAGCTGGCCGGCCGCGGACGCCGGGGTCATCGCGGTCGCCGCCACCGACTCGTCGGACAAGATCGGCACCTACTCGAACGCCGGCAGCTACGTCGACGTGGCCGCGCCCGGCACCTCGATCCTCAGCACCTACCCGACGGCGCTGGGCAGCAAGACCGGGTACGCCTCGATGAGCGGCACCTCGATGGCCTCGCCGCACGTCGCCGCCGTGGCCGCGCTGCTCGAGGCGTACCAGCCGAGCCTCACCCCGGACCAGGTGGAGAGCGCCCTCGAGACCTCCGCCGTCGACCTCGGCGCCAAGGGCCGCGACAACGACTTCGGCTACGGCCGGATCGACGCCACCGCCGCGCTGGCCGCGGTCACCCCCACCACCACGAGCCCCACAACGAGCCCGACCACCAACCCGACCAGCCCGGCCGCGAGCCCGACCCCGTCGGCGACCAAGCCGGTGACCACCACGCCCGCCCCGGCCCCGACGGCCACCAAGACCCCGACGACCGCCCCGACCCCGACGACCGCCCCGACCCCGACCGCCACCAAGACCCCGACCGCCACGCCGACGCCGACGCCGACGAAGACGGCCACACCCAAGGTCACCCCGACCGTCAAGGTCACCACGTCCCCGACGTCGGTCGTCTACGGCAGCACCAGCACGATGACCTTCACGGTCACCGCGTCCGGCGCCCCCTGGGCCGGCAAGCCGGTGCAGATCGCCCTGGCCGCCGCCGGCTCCGGCAAGTTCCAGCTGACCAGCGCCAAGACCGACGGATCGGGCCGGGTGGCCGTCTCGGTCAAGGCCACCGCCAGCTTCGAGGTGAAGCTGGTCGTCCTGGCCACCGACACCTCGGTCGAGGCCGTCTCGCCGGTCACCACGTTCACGGTCCGGGCCCAGGCGACGGTCAGGAGCACCACCAAGCGCGCGCTCAACGTCACGATGACCGGCGCCGCGGGCCAGAAGGTCCAGGTCCAGGAGTACGTGAAGGGCAAGTGGGTCACGGTCCGCAGCTTCACCGCGGCCAAGGCGCAGACGACGGTCACCGGCCTCCCGTCCGGCGCCAAGGTCCGCCTGGTGGTTCCCACCACGAAGGCCGTCACCGGCTTCACCACGACGACCGTCAAGGTCGCCTGAGGCTGGCGCACCACCGAGAGGAACGCGACGGCCCGTCTCAGCTGAGGCGGGCCCACTCGCGTTGAATGACCGCCACGCTGTCACCCGACGACGGGCGGCCCCGGTCGGCCACCGCGACCGTGACCACGCTGCGGCGGGCCGACGTGCGCCAGCACACCAGCATCGTGGGCACCACCCGAGGCTGCTCGTTTGACTCCGTACGCAATGTCTTGGTGCAACGCGCGCCGCCCACCAGCCAGCCCGTGTCGCCGGCGATGGCCAGCTGCGGCCGCCCGGTCAGGTCGTAGCCGGCCGACGTGACCCGGATCCGGCCGGTATTGGTGGTCTCGCTGTGCTCGTTGAGCTGCGTCGCGGCGGTCAGGCCGGCCGACGCCGACACGGAGATCGACGGTGATGGCGGGGGCGGCGGAGGCGGACTGACCCGCAGCCGGACCCCCGACCGGCTCACCTTGCCGGGCGAGGCCGCCGGAACGGTCCGCCCCGACGGCGGCGAAGCCGACCTCGAGGGTGACGGCGCGTGAGTCGCCGGCACGACCACTCGCGGCTCCCGGATGGCCGTGGTGCGCGACATGTCGATCAGCTGGCTCTGCACCAGGAAGACGCCCGCCCCGCCGAACGCGGCCAGCCCGGCCAGTCCGACTCCCAGCTGCTTGCGCCGCTGGTTACGCCGTTCCCGCGCCAGCGACCGGTAGACGCCGTTCTCGTCCTGCACTGTCATGCCCGCGAGCTCCCCCGTTCCATCAACCGATGGTCCCATCGAGCCGGACAAAGCGCGCCAAAACGAACGGAAACCAAGGTGCACCGCCGTGCTTCCCGGCTGGTGACCCGTACTGACGAATTGGTCTGACATGAAGAAGCAGATCGTTCGTCTCACCGCCGGCGCCATCGTTGTGGGCGCGACCGCCTTCGTGCTGCCGGCGCAGGAGCCGCATTGGCAGCCGGTCACCCGCAACCTGTCGGCGAGCCCGGCCCGTCTGCTTC
This sequence comes from Paractinoplanes pyxinae, assembly GCF_026626335.1. Classification (GTDB taxonomy): domain Bacteria; phylum Actinomycetota; class Actinomycetes; order Mycobacteriales; family Micromonosporaceae; genus Actinoplanes; species Actinoplanes pyxinae. Next base: position 107,999 of record NZ_JAPNTZ010000025.1, read on the forward strand.
CGCCGGTCGTTTCCCAGACCCATCCCGTACGGATCATCAGAACCACTGTCGACCGGCACGGCCGCCCGACGGTGTCGTCCCGCACGGCTACCGACCGCGACGCCGCCGGCGCCCTGATCACCCAGGGTCAGCACGCTGCGGGCGCGGTCAGTGTCGAGCTCGACGCTCCCGTCACCGTCGCGCAGGTCGACCCGTACCTGCCCGCGCAGTGGGACCTCGCCCGCACCCGCGTCGACGGCGCCTGGCCGCGCTCGACCGGCGCCGGCATCACCGTGGCCGTGGTCGACAGCGGCGTCGACGCCACCCACCCCGACTTGGCCGGCCAGGTGCTGCCCGGCGCCGACTTCATCACCGGCGTCGAGGGCACCGCGATCGACCCGCACGGGCACGGCACGCACGTGGCCGGCACGATCGCCGCGCTCACCGGCAACGGCGCCGGCATCGCGGGCATGGCGCCGGACGCCCGCATCCTGCCCGTCCGGGTGCTCGGGGCCAACGGCTCCGGCTACATGTCGGACGTCGCCAACGGCATCGCGTACGCCGCCGAGCACGGCGCCGACGTCATCAACATGTCGATCAGCTCGACGACGCAGGTCGCCGCGGTCAGCAACGCCGTCGCGTACGCCCGCAGCAAGGGGGTCGTGGTCGTCGCGGCCGCCGGCAACTCGCGCGCCCAGGGCAGTCCGGTCAGCTTCCCGGCCGCCGACGAGGGTGTCATCGCGGTGTCCGCGACCGCGGCGGACAACACCGTCGCCGGCTACTCGAACCGCGGCGGGTACGTCGATGTGGCCGCTCCCGGCAACGACATCCTCAGTACCTTCCCGGGCGGCAATTACGTACGCATGAACGGCACCTCCATGGCCGCGCCGCACGTCGCGGCGGTCGCCGCTCTGCTCAAGGGCGCCGACCGTACGCTGACCCCGCAGCAGGTCGAGGCGGCGCTCACGTCCTCGGCCACCGACCTCGGCGTACCGGGCCGGGACGACGACTTCGGCGCCGGCCTGCTCGACGCGGCCGCCGCCCTGGCCACGCTGACCCCGCCGGCCCCGGCCGCGCCCACCAGCCGGGCCACGCCCAGCCCCACCACTCCCAGCCCGTCCGAGACCGCGACGACCCCGCCGCCGACCGCCGAGACGCCCGCCCCGACCACCGAGCCGACCCAGGCTCCCACCGCCACGCCGACCGAGACCGCCCCGCCGGCCACCGCCGTCCCGAGCCCGTCGACCCCGAGCCCGTCCGAGACCACGACCGCACCGACCACGCCGCCCGCAAGCCCGACACCGTCGGCCGCGCCGACCCAGCCCGCACCGACTCAGGCCGCCCCGACCCAGGCCGCGCCGGCCAAGCCCGTCATCCGCCTGGTCCGCCCCGGCCCCGGCAAGCTGACCGTGGTCATCACCGGCGTCCAGGGCGTTCCGGTCGAGATCCAGCAGTACACCGGAGAGTGGCGTACCATCCGCACCTACCAGGCCACCACCATCGCCCGATTCGTCGACCTCGTCCCGGGGCTGGAGCACCGTGTTGTCGTGTCGGGCGCCACAAGCGACGTGATCCGCCTCTAGGCGCTGTCGAACGCGAAGATCATCCGGTTTACTCATCACCCATGGGCATCATTTCCAGGGGATTCGGCGGCCGGCGGCGTGAGTCGGTGCCCGGCCTGCCGCCCGGCCAGTACCTCACCCACGATTTCCCGGTGCTTTCCGCCGGGCCGACCCCGCGCATCCCGCTCGATCGCTGGCGCTTCACCCTCACCACGGAGACCGGCGACAAGACGAGCTGGAACTGGACGGAGTTCCAGGCGCTGCCGGCCGAGGACGTCACGGTCGACATCCACTGCGTCACCAAATGGTCCAAGCTGGGCACGACGTGGCGGGGCGTCTCGCTCGACACGTTGCTGGCCGACGTCGAGTCCGAGGCCGAGTACACGATGGTGCACAGCTTCGGCGGGTACACCACCAACGTACCGATGGAAGATCTTCTCGACGGCAAGGCCTGGGTGGCGTACAAGTTCGATGGTGAGGATCTCGAACCGGAGCACGGCGGCCCGGCTCGGCTCCTCATCCCGCATCTGTATTTCTGGAAATCGGCCAAATGGGTCAACGGCGTGCAGCTGATGCCTCAGGACGAGCCCGGTTTCTGGGAGGCCGCCGGCTATCACATGTACGGAGACCCATGGCGCGAACAGCGGTATCAGGGCGACTGATCTGGCGGGCGGCGACGGTCAGCGCCGCCCGTTCGGAGTCGCCGACGGCACGTACGCTCGTGCTCGACGTTCCGGACTGGCCGGGTCACCTGCCCGGCCAGCACGTCGACGTGCGCCTGACCGCCGAGGACGGTTACCGCGCCCAGCGGAGCTATTCGATCGCCTCGGCCTGGCCGCACCCCGAGAACAAGGTCGAGCTGACCGTCCAGCGGCTGGACGACGGCGAGGTGTCGCCCTATCTGACCGATGTCGTCGAGCCGGGCGATCAGATCGAGCTGCGCGGCCCGGTCGGCGGCTGGTTCGTCTGGCGCGACCGGCAGCCGGCGCCGGTGCTGCTGGTCGGCGGCGGTTCGGGGGTGGTGCCGCTGATGGCGATGGTGCGCGCCCGGGCCACGGCCGGCACCAAGCAGCCGTTCCGGCTGATCTATTCGGTGCGGACGCCCGAGGACGTGCTGTACGCCGACGAGCTGCGCCGCCGCGTCCGGGACGACGCCGGGCTCGACGTTCACTACGTCTACACCCGCAAGACGCCGGACAATTGGCCTTCCGCCCCGAAGAGGATCGACGTGGCGGCGCTGAACACGTACGGTTGGCCGCCGGACTTCGCACCGGACTGTTTCGTGTGCGGTCCCACGACGTTCGTCGAGACCGCCGCGGACATTCTGGTCGCGCTCGGCCATGATCCACGCCGGATCCGCACCGAACGCTTCGGAGGGACGTCGTGACACAACCCGGGGAGACGGGGGCCGCGCTCGACGGCAACGCCATGGCCGGCGACCTGCGCGAGATCTTCGCCGTCGACGTGACCGCGGCCCGCTACATGTGCGCGGGCTGCACCCACACCGACGCGGTGGCCACCCTGATGGTGTGGGCGCACTCCCCCGGCCTGGTGGCGCGGTGCCCGCACTGCTCGGACGTGGTGCTGCGGGTCGTCCGGGCCCCGGACAAGGTCTATCTCGACCTGCGGGGCAGCGTCCGCCTCGAAGTGCCGCTCGAAGGCAGCTGACCTTGAGCCGCCCGGGCACGCCGGAGGATCCGCTGCTGGCCGCGGCCGGCGACTGGTCCGCGACCATCGGCGACGCCCAGGACGAGCTGATCCGCACGGCGCCCGAGAGCGTCCTGATCATTCAGGGCGGTCCGGGCACCGGCAAGACGGACACCGCGCTGCGCCGGGTGGCCTGGCTGCTGGACGAGCCCGACCTGGGCCTGAGCGCGCCCGAGGTGCTGGTGGTGGGCCCGTCGCACGCGTTCGCCCGGCGCACCCGGACGCTGCTCGAGGGCTGGGGGCACGAGGGGGTCGCGCACAGCTCGATCGACGGATTGCTGCCCAAGGCGGTCACCGGCCGCCCCGAGGCGCCGCACGTGACCCGGCTCAAGGGCGAGGCGCGGATGGCCGGGCTGCTCGGCCGGGCCATCGAGAAGCACCGGGCTCAGCAGGGCGTCATCCCGCCGGTGCTGTCGGTCCGGGGCCGGGTCGTACGCCTCGATCCCGCCACGATCGAGCGGGTGATCACGACAGCCAAGGCCAGCGAGGCGACAGCCGGGGACAGGCGACGCCTGCTGCGGGCCGCGCTCGTCGCCGGTACGCAGGACCCGCGTTTGATTCTGGAAGCCGCCGACGTGCTGGCCGACCGCTTGTGGCCCGAGTTCGAGGCGGCCACGTTCCTGGCCGAGCTGTTCGCCTCCCGCGAGAAGCTGACCGAGGCGGCCGAGGGCGAGTTCACCGAGCGTGAGATCGACGCGCTGGTCCGGGCCCCGGGCGAGGAGCCGCCGTTCAGCGAGGCCGACCTGCCCCTGCTCGACGAGGCCGAACACGTGTCGGGAACGGAACCGCAGACGTACGCCCATGTGGTGGTCGACGAGGCGCAGGACCTCTCCCCCATGCAGCTCCGGGCGATCTCGCGCCGCTCGTCCAACGGGTCACTGACCGTGGTCGGCGACATGGCCCAGTCGACCGGCCCGTGGGCCCGCGACGACTGGCACGACGTGCTCGCCCACCTGCCGTCGCAGATGCCGCACGTGCACCGCGAGCTGCATTTCGGCTATCGCATCCCCCGCCAGATCTTCGAGCTGGCAGCCGAGTTGCTGCCGACCGCGGCCCCCAGCGTGCAGCCCCCGACAACCGTGCGTGAAGGTCCGGCCGAGCCGGTGATCGCGCCGGTCGAGCCGTCGGGCCGGGCGGCGGTCGTGGTGGCGGCGGCGGCCGATCACGCCGCGGACGGGCGCTCGGTCGCGGTGATCTGCCCGGCGCGCTGCCGCGACGAGATCGAGGCGGTGCTGCGTACGCAAGAGCTTCCCTGGGGTACGGCCCCGGGCGACGACCGGGGGCCGGCGATCACGCTGCTGAGCCCCCATGAGGCCAAGGGCCTGGAATTCGACGCCGCCGTGGTGGTCGAGCCGGGGTTCATCGTCGACGACGACCCGCGCGGGCATCGGCTGCTCTACACGGCCCTGACCCGGGCGACCGGCCACCTGCATTTGGTGGGCGCGCCCGAAGACCTGCCGATGGCGCCCGAGCCGGAATCGGACCCGGCCTCCGGCGAGGCCGCCGAACCGGCGTCCGTTTCGGCGCCGCCGGCCCCCGCGCCGCCGCCGTTGCCCATGCCGGACGACCCGGTTCTGCGCGAGCGGATCGACATGGTCGCGCAGAGCCTGGCCGAGACGCTGCTGGCCAACCTCACACCGGAGCTGTGGCCGGTCGCGCTCGACCGCCTGATCGAACTGATCAGCCCCGACCCCTGAGCTACGAGCGGAAACCTCCGCGCAGGCGCTGGGCCAGGCTGACCGGCGCGGGCGGGCGCTCGGCCGCGGGCCGCGGTTTGGCCGGGATGGAGCGGCCGACCGGGCGGTCGTAGTCGGCGGTGGCGATCGCCTCGATGATCTGGCCGTCGCCGAAGTTCTCGGAATCGGGGATCGAGGGCACGAAGCCGACCAGGACGCCGTTGCGCATGATCTGGGCCTCGAGGCCGGCGGTGCCGTCGTTGTCCCAGATCGCCTCGCGGCCGTCGGGCAGCATGACCCGGATGCCGTACTGGGTGATGCCGGCCTGCGGCAGTTTCACATGGGCGAAGACATTGCGTGCCCGCAGCGTGTCGACGATCCGCCGTGCCCGTTCTTCTTCCATGTGAAGACGGTAGCCGCGCGGCCTGAGGGCAGCCTGAAGATCGCCTGTGGCGCTCGTGTGAATGATCGATCACTGCTCGATATCGACGCAGGTCACATCGACGTACGTTACTCGTCCGTAACAGGAATGTCACCGTGTTTCTTTTCTCGGCACCCTGACTTACCGTTCAGTAACCGGAGCGCTTCGGCTTCCCCTCCCCCACGGACCGGAGGCCACCCGATGGGCAGACGTCTGTCTTTGCTCGGCTGTCTCGTCACTACGACCATGCTTTCGCTCGCCGTGGCGGCCCCCGCCGCGGCGGCCGTCGACCCTGCCGTCACCGACTACGTCGCCCTGGGCGACTCCTACTCCTCGGGCGTGGGCGCGCCCGGCCAGAGCGTCTTCTGCCTGCGCAGCAAGCAGGGCTACCCCGGCCAGTGGGCGGCGCGCAACAAGCCCAAGTCGTTCACCGACCTCAGCTGCGGCGGGGCCGTGACCGACGACGTGCGCACCCTGCAGGTCCCGTTCCTGAGCAGCGGGGCCGACTTGATCAGCATCACGATCGGCGGCAACGACGCGGGCTTCGCCCCGACCGTGCTCGGCTGCCAGGTCGGCAGCGACGCGGCCTGCCTCGACAAGGTGGCCGCCGCGCGTACGGACATCACCAGCAATGTGCCCGGCAAGCTCGACGCCACCTACGCGGCCATCAAGCGCAAGGCCCCGAAGGCGAAGGTCGTGGTGCTCGGCTACCCCATCCTGTTCGACACGTCGTCGGCGTCGTGCGGCCTGACCGGCATGAGCCTGACCAAGCGCCGAGCCCTCAACGAGGGCGCGCAACTGCTCAACGACATCATCGCGGCCCGAGCCCAGGCCGCCGGCTTGACCTTTTCCGACGTACGAGATGAGTTCGCTGGCCACGGAATCTGTGCACCCACTCCCTACCTGAACGGCCTCACGGTCGTCCCGCCCCAGAACTCGTTCCACCCCAACGCCACCGGCTACACGAACGGCTACCTGCCGGCCTTGGCCAGCGCGCTGTGATCCCGGTCCGGGCGGGTGCCACCAGTTAGCACCCGCCCGGAACCGCCGCCCGATCCCCGCACCCAGGATCGTTCCGAGGCATGGCCAGCATCGTCGTCCTCCTGCTCCTGCTAGACCTGGCGCTAGTGATCATCGCGCTGGTCGACTGCCTCCGCTTCAAGGAGGACGAGATCCGCACCGCCCCCTGGGCCGCCTGGATGTTCGCCATCCTCCTGCTCAGCCCCTTCGGCGCCATCGCCTGGTTCGTCAAGGGCCGCCCGGTGCCGAAGGTCGAGCTACGCCCCCGCCCGGTCTTCGTGGCCCCCGACGACAACCCCGACTTCCTCAAGAACCTGGCCGCCGCCATCCGCGAGAACAACCCCGAGGGCGGCCAGTAGCCGGCGGCCTCAATCGACCTGCCGGTATCTCCTGCCGTCCCAACGAAGGCCGGCGGTGAACCCGCCGAACCCGCCGGACTGCTTGAGGTCTCGGGAGACCACCACATAGAGGATTCCGTCCCGGACGTAGAGCGGGTCGAGCACGAACGCGGAGCTCTTGTTGAGGATCGTCTGCAACACGCGCACCGAGGAATCCGTGGTGGCCCGTCCGTCCAGCAGCGTCACGTCGGACGGCAAACTGCCCGTCGAAGCCGGTCGGCACGTCGACCGGACCAGCACGTCCGGGACGGTCTTGGAGCGGTTGAAGACGTACAGCCGCTGCATGACGTCGACGATGCCGCTGTCACAGTCCTGGGCCACCGACTCAGGCGACCAGTCGAGCCCGGCGACACCCCGCCCGGCCGCCGCATCGCACACAGCGTCGGTCCCGGTTCCCGCCGAATCACACTGCCGGCTCTGCCCGAGGAATCCCCTGACGCCTGCGAATCTCTTCTCGAACAGGAACGTCCACCCTCGCGCGGCATAGACCGCCCTTGTACCGGAACCGGTCGGTCCCGCCTCGATCGCCTGCGCGAGGGCATCCAGGTCAGGCCTGGTGCCGACCGAACCGAAGAGTCCCGAGCGGCCGTATGCCTTTCCATCGGCGAAGAACTGCGGTGTCGCGTACTGGGACAGCCACTTGTAGTCGTGGCGACAGGCTGCGTCGTGCACGGCGGTGAGCAGCGCGACCGAATACGCCCGGGCGCCGGTGAAGGACTGCTCGGTGAGCGCTTCGGCCGAGCAGACCGGCGCCGGGCCGGATGATGCCCGCGAGAAGTTCGTGCCCGCCACACCGTCGAGCGACTTCAACGCGGTCCGGACCACCGATGGAAGTTCCAGATCTGGTCGGACAGCCTCGCCGCGGCCCTCGTCGGTGTCGGGCCGTTCGGAGCCGTTGCTGCTCGCGAAGACGATCCAGGTTCCCGAGACGACGATGAGTTCCTCGCCGGCGACCAGGCCGTCCTTGATGAATTCCTCGGAGTTCCGCCACACCTTGCGGATCGCCACCGCGGCGTCCCCCATGTCGAGCGGGAAGGCCGTCGCCCAGCCGTCCTGGCTGTACTGCTTGAAGTCGTAGCCCTCGACATGGCACTCGGAGAGATCGCCGACCAGGTCCGCCACTGCCGCGGCCTTCGCCTCGGGAATGCGCATCAGCACCAGGTCGGCGCCGGCCTCTGCGCCCTGGTACCGCGGGCCGTACTTGGGGCCGGTCAGCATGTTGAGCAGAATGTCGGTCGCGCCGCCGCCCGCGATCGGCCGGTCGTAGCAGAACGGCGGCGGGGCCGGACCGGTGTCCTCCTGCTCCGAATCGAACTCGGTGAGCGACAGCGGCGCGGGCACATCGCGGAGCGCGTCCCGCACCTGCTGCTCGGTGACGACAGCCTTCTCGGCACCGGGCACGACCCCGTCGGCCGCGCCGTGCTTGCCGGGCAGAGCGCGCCAGAACCGCGCATGGTGCGACCACCCTTCCCCCGGGTTCTGCTGCGGCTGGGGAAGGGTCAGATTCGCGTATCGGCGCCGTTGAACGAGAGCACGCACACGGGAGCCACCGCTGAGGGCAGCTGACGACCGAGTGCGAACATGTGGATCACGGTAGGCCAGAACGCCGGAACCCTCCACCTAATTCCGCGCCCCGCTCACCAGGTGAAGGTGGACCCCCGGGCCTCGCTGGTCAGGGAGCGGCCGTCCCGGTCGTAGTCGAAGGACATGACCACGGCGTAGGTGCGGCCGCGGGTGGGCTGGACGGACGACGGTCCGCAGGTGCGGGTGGAGACGTCGCCGTCGAAGACCAGGCCGTCGCACGTCTTGCGGGCGCCGACGATGCGGCCGGTGCCGGATTCGCGCAGGGACACCGTGATGCTGCCGCGGCCGCCGCCCGGTGCGGTCACCGACGCCTGCATGCGGACGTCCGGGCCGACCATGTGGCACGGCTCGACCTTGGCCGCGGTCCGGTTCTTGAAGTCGATCGCCAGGCTGCCGTTGCACTGCCAGGGGCCGTAGGCGTCGACCTCGGTGCGGGACGAGCGGGTCGGCTTGCGCTTGGTGGGTGGTTGCGGTGTTTTCGTCCGTACGACGTCAGGGGTGGCCGCCGAGGTCGGGGCACTCACCGCCGGGGCGGGCCGCTTCTGCTTTACCGGCGCACGGCCAGCGTTCCGGTTGGCCGCCCCGTTCGTACGACGTTGCGCCACGGTGGAGGTGGCGGGCGCGGCCGCCGTCGGCGCGGTCTGCACGATCACCCGCGGGGCGGCCAGATCCTGGGTCCGGCCGTTGTCCCGCCCCATGTTCCAGGCCGTGGTGGCCACCGCGGAGGCGACCATGGCCGCCGCGATCAGCGCCATCGTGGCACCCGGCCGGGCCCACCGCCAGCCCGGCACCACGTTGCGCCGCCCGGGGTGACGCTGCGGCGGAACGATCGAGATCGCCGGCCCAGGCGGTAGGCCCACGCCCCTGTCGCCGTTCGACTCCGGTGCGCCGGCCTCCTTGTCGCCGTTCGGCTCCGGTGCGCCCGCGCCCTTGTCGCCGGTCGGCGAGACCCGCCACGCGTCGTCCCCGGCAGCCGGCACTCCCCACGGGTCGTCCTCGCCCGGCACCGCTCGCCACGCGTCGTCCCCGGCCGGCGGAAGCGACGCCGAATGCAGCACCGGCGCCGAGCGTGGCGGCTCGGCGAGGGCGCCGGCCGACGCCGACGCCGGCAGGGCGGGCACGTCGGCGAAGCGCCGGGACAGGTCGGACAGGTCGGCCACCAGCTCGGCCGCGCTGGGGCGCAGGCGGGGCTTCTGGGCCAGGCACGACATGATCAGGTCCCAGATCGGGCCGGGGACGCCGGGCCGGCGGGCCGGATTCCCCTCGAGGTGCTGGCGCATCAGGTCGGGGATGGAGTCGCTCAGGTACGGCGGCCGGCCGCTGACCAGCTCGTACAGCAGCACGCCGAGCGCGTACACATCGGTCGCCGGGTTGGCCGTCGCGCCGTGGAAGGCCTCGGGCGACATGTAGTGCGGAGTGCCGACGACCGCGTTGGGCGTGGTCATGCTGGGCGTGTTCAGGATCCGGGCCACGCCGAAGTCGGTGAGCCGGGTGTCGAGCCGGCCGTCCACGCTCGCGAGCAGGATGTTGTCCGGCTTGAGGTCGCGGTGCACCACACCCAGGTCGTGCGCCTCGGCCAGCGCGGCCGCCACCTGTGCCGTGAGCCGCGCCGCCTCGCCCACGGCCAGGGTCGGCTGCGTGCGCAGCAGGTCACGCAAACTACCCCCGCCGACGAGGTCCATCACCAGGCCGATGGTCTCGCCCACGCTGAACAGGTCGTGCACGCGCACCACGTTGCGGTGGCGCAGCATCCGCAGGATCGTGCGCTCCTGCACGAACCGGGTGACCAGCCGGGGCTGCCCCAGCAGGGTCTCGTGCAGCAGCTTCACCGCGACGGACTTGCCGGTGGACCGGTCGAGCGCCTCCCACACCGTTCCGGTGGCGCCCTGGCCGATCGGGCGTTGCAGCACGTACGAGTTACCGACGCACCGTCCGCTCAGGTCCATGGTCGACGTGCCGTGCGTGTCGGCGCGTGATCCAACACTCGACCGGTCCCGCGTGCCATGCTGGGTCACTCGAAGATCCCTCCGGAGTGCGGACAATGCCCCGGAATATTGCTGTTTGTCCGCTTCGGAAGGCAAGTCTTTACGCCCGGTTTCGCACCTTCGGTAGGAGTCGTGGGATTCCCGTTACTTGGACGTGGCGGCCTCGTTCGAACTCGTGCCGGCCAGCGTGCGGATGGCTGCCAGCAGCGTCGACCGGGTGAACGGCTTCTCGATCAGCATGCTGTTGTCGTCCAGGTGCAGCTGCGGGCCGAGCGAGGCCGCCGTGTAGCCGGACATGTACAGCACCGGCAGGTCGGGCCGGTGCGTGCGCAGCGCCGCGGCCAGCTCGGGACCGGTCATGGTCGGCATCACCACGTCGGTGATCAGCAGGTCCGGGTGCGCGCCCGCGGCCACCTGGGTCACCGCCTGCAGCGCGTCGGTGGCGACCGTGATGGCGTACCCGGCCGGCTCGATCAGCCGCTGCACGAGCTGGGCCACCTCGGGCTGATCCTCGACGATCAGAACCCGGCCGATCACGGCGGGCGCACCCTGGCGACCGGCCGCAGGCGCCGTCTTCTCCTCGGCGGCGGGCAGGTAGAGGTGCACGGTGGTGCCCATCCGCGGCTCCGACTCGAGCTCGATGTGACCGCCCAGCCCCTGCACGATGCCGGCCGTGGTGGCCAGGCCCAGTCCGGCCGCGGTGGGCCGGGTGGTGAAGAACGGCTCGAGCGCGCGCTGGCGCACCTCGTCGGTCATGCCCACACCGGTGTCGGTGATGACGATGTGCACCAGCCGGCCGGGCGGCACCCCCTCAGGACCCTTGCCCGCCTCGACCAGCTCGTTCATCGCGGCCACGCGGAGCATGCCGCCGTGCAGCATGGCGTCGCGGGCGTTGGCGGCCAGGTTGACCAGGGCCTGCTCGAGCGGGCCCCGCTCGGCCCGTACGGCCCACACGTCCGGGCCGAACGCCAGATCCAGACCGATGTGCTCGCCGAGCGTACGGGAAAACAAAGACTGCACATCGGTGAGCAGGTCCGGAATCGGGATGATCTCGGGACGGTTGCCGTCGCTGCGGCCGAACGCGAGCAGCTGGTGGGTCAGCGAGCGACCGGTGCCGACCGCCTCGAGGATGTCGGTGGCCAGCCTGTGGTGCTGGCTGCCCTCCTCGGTGGTCGACGAGATCATCTCGGCCGAGCCGCCGACCACCGTCAGCAGGTTGTTGAAGTCGTGCGAGATGCCGCCGATGAGCTGGCCCAGGCTGTCCAGCCGGCGCAGGTGGTCGAGCTGGCGCTTGAGGCCGCGGGCGTCGATGTGGTCGGTGGTGTCGGTGACCATGCAGACCACGCCGGTGAACTCACCGTGATCGCCCATCAGCGGCATCATGCTGATCCGGACGCTGCGCTGGGAGCCGTCGGCCCGCATGAGCCGGGTGCCGCCGACCGTCGAGCGGCCCTCCTTGCACTCGTTGATGCGCCGGTTCAGCTCCTTCTGGCCCTGGTCGTTCAGGAAGCCGCGGAGCGACACACCGACCAGCTGCGAGCGGGGCATGCCGAGCACGACGCCGATCGGTTCATTGGCGTACGTGACCACGGCGTCCGGATCGAGCTGGAGCACACCCTCGGGGATGGTCTCGAGCACCCGGCGGTAGCGCTCCTCGCTGGCCCGCAGCCGTTCCAGGGCCCGCGCGCTGGAGCAGGCCAGCGCGAGCTCCCCGGCGATGTCGCGGGCCAGCTCGACCTCGGCCGACGAATAGAACGAGCCGGGGGCTTCGCGGGTCAGAACCAGATAGCCGGCGTACGTGTTGTCGACGATCACCGGGCACAGGACCGCCGAGTGGATCTCGTGCTCCTCGCCGGCCAGGGGTTCGACGCCGTCCCCGGCCAGCACTATCGGGCGGCGGCTGGCCGCCAGCGCGGTCGAGAAGTCGTCGTCGGGCAGCTGGTCGACGTGGTCGAGCACGCGGGCCAGCGAGGCCGACCGCTCGTCGTCGACGTGGTGGTAGGTGATCGAGTCGTAGCGGCCGTCGTCGCGCAGCAGCTGCACACCGGCGCCGTCACCGATCATGTCGGCGGCGGCGCGGGCCGCCGTGGACTGCACGGCGGCCGGTTCGTGGGAGACCCGGCTCAGTGCCAGGGCAAGATCGGCAAGCGCGTACCGGAGGGGGTAAGCCATGACACCCATGCCGACATGATCCGCGCCGCAAGGGGTGCGTGGTGCCGGTTCGCCAGGTTTGCAACCATTCAACTGATGATCCGGGGAAGCACCTCGGCCGCCGGGCCACGCAGGTTCACGACGCAGAACGGGTCGAGCGGCGTGGGCTGCGGATTGACCTGAATGACGGCGCCGCCCATCTTCGCCGTCACCTGCGGAATCTCCGCCGCCGGGTAGACGACGCCCGACGTTCCGACGGTGATGAGCACGTCGGCGTTGGCGGCGGCCGTGACGGCTTCCTCCAGCGCGGCCACCGGCAACGCCTCGCCGAACCAGACAACCCCCGGCCGCACAGCAGCGCCGCAGTACCCGCAAACCGGCGGCGTCCGCGACCCCTCGCCACCTGCCGCCGAGGGGCTTCCCGCTCTTCCGACGGCCGACGCCGCCACGCCACCCGCACCCGCCGCTCCGCCCGCAACCGCCGTGCCGCCCGCACCCGCCGCGCTGCCCGCACCCGCCGCTCCGCCCGCACCCGCCGCGCCGCCCGCAGCCGCCGCGCTGCCCATGGGCGAGCCGTTTTCTGCTTTTGTGCCGCCTGCGATTCCCACCGCGCCCTTCCCTACTCCCCCTACGCCCGACTTTTCCGCATTTAGCGACCTCGGGGCCGCCTCGCCGCAGGCGGAGCAGCGTGGAGCGAAGAGGCTGCCGTGCAGGTGGATCGGATCCTTGGAGCCGGCCCGCTCGTGCAAGTCGTCGACATTCTGGGTGATCACCGTGCACTCCCGCCGGGCCACCGCCTCGTGGCCGGCGTTCGGGTGGACCCGCTCGACCAGCTCGCGCCGCCACTCGTACCAGCCCCAGACCAGCGCCGGGTCCGCTCGAAAGCCTCCGGGGTAGCCAGCGCCTGAGCGTCGTACTGCGCCCACAGTCCGGTCAGCGCGTCCCGGAAGGTGGGCACGCCGCTTTCGGCCGACATGCCGGCCCCGGTGAACACGACGAGCCGTTCGGCGCCGGCGATCAGGGCAGCCGCCGCTCGCTTGGCGGCCGCGGCGCTCAGCTCAGCAGCTGGGGTGCTGAGCGCGGCGGCTGGGGTGCTCCGGGGGTCCATGGCGAAAGTGTGCCTGGACCGGCGTACGGGAAACGAACAGGTTTTGACCACTATTGACAATCGTCGATTTTATGCAACGGTGTTACGACACCCGCCGGTGTATGCGATTCGGGAGTTGAGGGCAGCTCCCGCCGGTTCCCCCTGGCCTGTCCACCGGGCCACCGACCATGCGGAGCACATGCCCTCATGAAATTCAGAATTCTCTTCAGCGCGCTGGCCGGCCTTCTGCTGGCCGGCCTCACCGTCCTGTTCGCGCCGGTCTCCCCGGCGAGCGCGCACGGCAACGTCACCGGCCCGGCCTCGCGCAACTACGGCTGCTACGAGCGCTGGGGCAGCAAGTTCCAGGACCCGGCCATGGCCACCGAGGACCCGATGTGCTGGCAGGCCTGGCAGGCCAACCCGAACGCCATGTGGAACTGGAACGGCCTGTTCCGCGAGAACGTGGCCGGCAACCACCAGGGCGCGATCCCCGACGGCACGCTGTGCAGCGGTGGGCGTACGGAGAACGGCCGCTACAACGCCATGGACACCATCGGCGACTGGAAGGCCACCAACGTCGGCAACAGCTTCAACGTCAAGCTGTTCGACGGCGCCCGGCACGGAGCCGACTACATCTGGGTGTACGTCACCAAGCCCGGCTTCAACCCGGTCACCCAGGCCCTGAAGTGGTCGGACCTCGAGCGCGTGTCCCAGATCGGCAACACTCCGGCCGCGCAGTGGACGCAGCGCACCGACGGCGTCGAGATCGACATTCCGGTGTCGGTGTCGGGCCGCAGCGGGCGGGCCATGGTCTACACGATCTGGCAGGCCAGCCACCTCGACCAGTCCTACTACTTCTGCAGCGACGTGAACTTCGGCGGCAGCACCACCACCCCGCCGACCACGCCGCCGACAACCCCGCCCACCACTCCCCCGACGACCCCGCCCACCACTCCTCCGACCACGCCGCCCACCACGACTCCTCCGGCTCCCGGGGCGTGCTCGGCGACGTACTCCACGAGCAGCCAGTGGTCGGGCGGCTTCCAGGGCGAGGTCAAGGTGACCGCGGGTTCGGCCGCCATCAAGAGCTGGACGGTGACGCTGGCCTACGGCAGCGCGCCGTCGGTGCAGCAGTCGTGGAACTCGACGGTCTCGGTCAGCGGCAACTCGGTCGTGGCCAGGAACGCGGCCTACAACGGCGCATTGCCTGCCGCCGGGACGGCCAGCTTCGGCTTCATCGGCACCGGCACCGCCAGCACCCCCACGGTGACCTGCACCGCCACCACATGACAGCGGGCTGAGGCCGCCGCCCTCGTGTCGGCGGCCTCAGCCCAGCTCTGGCGCGATCCCGCAACGGCCGTTACAGTCGTTTGGGAGCGCTCCCAGACAACGTACTCCGGAAAGGAGCCCGGCTCAACCCGGCGGAAGACCCTTGAAGCTGCGGGGGACGGAGCCCTGCCCTCCCCGTCCCCCGTATCACCTCGAACGACCGACCAGCACCCTCAGACAAGCGCCACCACCCGGGGTCAGGAAGCAGTGACCGCGAAGTGGTTCACCTCATCCGCGACCGTGGTGGTCATGTCGAACCCGCCGACGTCGCCGGCCCACGCGGCGTTGGTCAGCGTGCCGCTGATGGTGCCGGTACCCGGTCTGCCTGCGCCGGCGCCGGGACGGACAACGACAGGACAGCGGCCAGCCCGCTCGCCGCCACCGCGGACAAGAGCCGAGCGGCCCTCCACGGCGCTGATGATCCGTTCTGACCCTAGGGTGGGACCGTGCCCGAGAGAGCGACCACCCGTCCCGCGCCGGCTTGGGGCCTGGTCCTCGGCACCCTGATGGCATTCGGCGGATTCCTGGCACCGTGGTTCCATCGCGACGGCCCGTCCTGGTTCTTCTCCGGGTGGGGTTATCTGACCGCCGACGACGGCCCCGGCTGGACCCTGTGGGTGCCGGTCGCCCTCGGCGTGGCCCTGGTCAGCGCGGCCTGGGCTCGCCGCAACCGGATCGCGGCCCGGCTGTCGCTGGCCGCAGTTCTGACGGCGGGCTTCTTCGCGGCAACGCTGGTGGCGGCCAGCCTCGACACCGAGGGCGATCCGTGGCAGGTCACCCACATGACGATGTCCCTCGGCGTGCCGTTGATGGCGATCGGGTTGAGCATCGCTGTCGTCGACGGGGTGACGGCACTGGCCGCACCGCGCTCAGAGGCCTGACCGCCCGGCCGCTGCCGTCGCGAGCAGGTGGAAGGCCTGGGCTTCGGCCGAGGTGCCCGGGTGGTCGAAAGTGGGTGCGCCGCACGCGTTCTGCACCAGGCCGTACTCGTCGACCTCGCGGGTGGCGGCGGCCAGCAGGTCGTGGCCCACGGTGGCGTATCCGGGCGGCAGCCAGCCGTCGGTGACGCCGGTCAGGGCCGCGTAGGCGAACATCTGGGCGGCGTTCGTCTCGCGGAACGTGCCCGGGTCGTCGAGCACGTCGTGGAACAGGCCGTCGGCGCGGCGCAGGGGCAGGCACGCGTCCAGAACCTCGCGGGCGTGGGCCGGCAGATCGGTCGACAGCAGCGCCGGCGCGAGGCGGACGGCCCGGGCGATTCCGGCCGCCACCCAGCCGTTGCCGCCGCCCCAGCGGGCGGGGCGGCCGGGCTCGATCGCCGAATAGAGGCCGTCCCGGCACAGGTGCCGCCGGTGGCCGTGCACCTGGCGCACGGCCTCGTCCAGCTCGCCGCTCAACGCCAGGAACGGCACCACCATGTAGACGGTGTCCGCCCACACCTGCGACTTGCCGAGCACGTGGAAGATCGTGCCGTCGCCGGCCCGCGCCGCCGTGTGAAGCAGGAAGTCGAGCTGGCGCCGGGCGGCGTCCGGGAAGCCGGCCCGCACGGCCGCCTCCCCGCACGCCGCACCGTTGACCGCGTTGTCGTCGTCGCCGCCGAGCCGGCCGTCCGCCGCCTGCCGCGTCACGGCCGACGACGCCATCAGGTAGGCCAGATCGTCCCGGCCCAGGTCGAGCGCCGCCTGCGCGGCGACGCCCTGCTCCCAGCTCTGCCGCTGCATCGCGAGCAGCGCATCGAGCACACGCGCGAGGCGACCGTCAGGATTCATGGAACAGGGCGCTGACCGACTCGCCGTTGTGGATGCGGCGCATCGCCTCGGCCAGGGCGGGCGCGACCGACAGCACGGTCAGCTTCTCGGTGTGGTTCTTCGACGGGATAGGCACGGTGTTCGTACAGACAATTTCTTCGATCTCTTTCTCGGCCGAGAGCCGCTGCACCGCGTCGGCCGCGAACAGCCCGTGCGTACACGCCACCCGCACGCTGCGGGCGTTGCGTTCGCGCAGGCGGTCCAGCAGCTCGAAGACCGTGCTGCCCTTGGCGATCTCGTCGTCCAGCACGATGACGTCCTTGTCGGCCACGTCGCCGATCACCGTGCTGATGACCACCTTGTCGTCGGCGTAGCGCTGTTTGGCGCCGGCCGCCACGCCGATGCCGAGCAGCCGGGCGAACGCCGCCGCCTCTTTCGCGTTGCCCAGGTCGGGCGAGACGACCACGGCGTTGCTCAGGTCGTAGCGGCGGAAGTGGCGGGCCAGCTCCTGCAGCGCGTGCAGGTGGTCGACCGGGATGTTGAAGAAGCCGTGCACCTGCGGCGAGTGCAGGGTCATGGCCAGCACGCGGTCGGCCCCGGCCGTGGTCAGCAGATCGGCGACGAGGCGGCCGCCGATGCTGATGCGCGGGGCATCCTTCTTGTCACTTCGCGCGTACGCGTAGTGCGGCAGCACCACGGTGATGCGCCCGGCCGACGCGCCCCGGGCCGCGTTCAGCATGAACAGCAGCTCGACCAGGTTCTCTTGCACGGGCGGGACGAGCGGCTGGATCAGGTAGACGTCGCGTTCACGGCAGTTGGCCTGCAGTTGCACCTCGATGCAGTCGTTGGCGAAGCGGGACGTGCGGATCGGCAGCAGCGGCACTCCGAGGTGGTCGCAGATCTCGGCGGCAAGGTCAGGATGGGCGGATCCGGAGAAAACGGCGATGTCACGCACGTCCCCAGCCTAAAATGCGGCCCTTCCGCGGGTCCTCACCGGGCGGGCAAAAGCGCTAGCGTGACCGGCATGAACGGTCTCGCTGTGGCCTGCCGGCGCGTGGTGCACATCTACCGGGCCGAGGCGGGCGACGTCGTCGCGCTGGCCGGGGTCGACCTGTCGATCGCCCCGGGCGAGACGATCGCGCTGGTCGGGCCGTCCGGGTCGGGCAAGTCGACGCTGATCGCGCTGCTGGCCGGGTTGATGCGGCCTTCGGCCGGGCGGATCAACATCGGCACGTACGACATGGGCAAGCTGTCCGACGGCGAGATTTCCCGCTTGCGGGGCACCGAGATCGGCGTGGTCCTGCAGGGGGCGGCCCGCAACCTTCTGCCGTACGCGTCCCTGCACCGCAACATCTGGCTGGCCCAGCGGCGGGCCGCCCACACCCGCGGCATCTCCCTGGACGACCCGGACCGCATCCTCGACCTGGTCGGCCTGCCCGGCCAGGGCCGCCAGCGCCTGAGCGACCTGACCCCGGGCGGCCGGCAGCGGGCCGCGCTCGCCGTCGGCATCGCCACCGGCCCCGGCCTGCTGCTGGTCGACGAGCCCACCAGCCGCCTCGACACCGCCGGCCGCGACGAGGTGCTGGCCGCGATGGAGACGGTGAACGCCGAACGCCAGACCACGATCGTCGTCGTCACGCACGACAACGAGGTCGGCGCCCGCCTGGGCCGCGCGGTGACGATCCGTGACGGCCGGGTCGGCGCCGAGGGCCGCGACGGTCAGGATTTCGCCGTGGTCGCCGGCGACGGCACCGTGCAGCTGCCGCCCGAGGTGCTGGGCAGCTATCCGCCGGGCACCCTGTTCACCGTCCAGCACATCGACGGCGAGGTCACCCTGGTTCCGGGCGGCACCGAGACGGTCGTCTAGTTCCGCACCCAGATGGCTTCGCCGTCGCCCAGGTGCAGTTCCCGGTCGCACGCGGCGGCGGCTTCCGGGTCGTGGGTGGCGAACACGACGGCCGCCCCCCGGGCAGCTTCGGCGCGCAGCAGCTCCATGACGCGCTGGCGGTTGGCCGCGTCGAGTTCGCTGGTGATCTCGTCGGCCAGCAGGATGTCGCCCTGCAACGCCAAGCCGCGAGCAATCGCCGTGCGCTGCTGCTGGCCGCCCGACAGTTCCTCGATCAGCTGGTTGGCCTGACCGGACAGGCCCAGCGGTTCCAGCGCCTCGGCCGTGCGCCGACGGGCCTCGGCCGCTGTGCCGCCGGTGGCGATGACCGCGACCGAGATGTTCTCTGCCGCGGTCAGGATCGCGGCCAGCCCGTTGTCCTGCGGGATCAGCACCACGCCGAGCTTCACCGCCTGGTCGCGGTTGGTCAGCCGTTCGCCGTCGACCAGCACCTCGCCGCGGGCCGGGGTCAGCAGGCCGGCCATCGCGCTCAGCAGCGTCGTCTTGCCCGCGCCGGAGGTGCCGGTGACGGCCAGGATCTGCCCGGGCCGGGCCTCGACCGTCACGCCGCGCAGCACCGTCAGGTCGGCGTCCCAGGCCAGGTCGGCGTCCGCAATGCTGAGTGTCTTCATGTGGTTCCCCTACGAAGGTGTGATGCGACGGCGGAGGTCCCGGCCGGTGACCAGGGCCACGGTGGCCAACAGTAGAAGCACGAGGACGGTCGTGCCGGCCAGCGCCAGCACCCGCGGCCAGGACGGCAGGGGCAGGTCGACCGAGGCAACGCCGGTCAGCGGCAACGCCCACCCGGTCACCGCCCAGCCGGCCAGCGCGGTCAGCATGCCGGTCACGGCCGCGATGCCGACCAGGGCTGGGTACGTCCACAGCGTGGCCCGGCTCATCGTCGGCCGGCGCAGACCCTGCACCCGCAGCGCCGACAGGTCTTCGACCCGGCGGCCGCGGTCGACGGCGGCCGCCAGCACCAGCGCGAACGCGCCCAGCAGCACGGCCAGCCCGCCCGCCAGCAGGTGGAACCAGAGCGAGAGGGCCGGGCCCTGCTCGGCCAGCTGCCGCCGCACCTGGGCCGCCTGGGAGTCGGCCACGATGGTCAGGCCCTGGCCGGTCAGCTTCTCGGCGATGTCGGCCGGCGCCTTGTCGTTGAGCCAGACCTCGGGCAGCAAGGCCGGGGCGGCGTCGACGGCGAACCGGTCGGCGTACTCGAGGTCGACCAGCGTGGCGTTGCGGCCGAGGCGCGGCACGGCGGGCAGGCCGGTCGCCTCGGTCACCTCCATCGCCTTGCCGTCGAGGCCGGTGAGCACGTCACCCGCCTGGTCGTTCCCGGCGTACGCGACGGGAAGGGGGTACGGCGTGTCGACCGGGTAGATCCAGGCGCCCTCGGGCAGACCGCCGGGCGCGTCCAGGTCGATGCGCAGGCCGCCCGCCGTCGAGCTGACCCGGCCGTACTGGGGCATCCGCCAGCCGTCGCCGAGCCCGGCGATCGTCACCGAGGCGGTCACCCCGGCCACGTTGCTGTTGACCATCAGCTGCAGGCCGTTGATGCGGCAGCCCTCGTCGCACGCGCTGACCCGCTGCTCGTAGGTGTGTTCCCCGGCCCGCAGGTCGCCCAGCTGCACCAGGCTCTCGCCGAGCCCGCTCAGGGAGGTGAGCAGCACGTTGAGCCGCACCTCGCGGCCCTTCACGATGCCGCCGGCGTCCGCCCGGACGACAAGGTCCGGGCCCTTGACCGTGGGCGGGGCCGGCGCCTCGGGGCGCAGCTCGCGCGCCACCTCGCGAGCCGGCGGCCCGCCCTCGGGCCAGGTGGCGACAGCTGCGAGCCGGGTCGTGTCGGCGGCCAGCCCCAGCGGTTCGACGCCGGTGCTGTTGCGCAGCCGCACGGTGGCCATCGCGAACTCGCCGGCCGGGTCGACCTGACGGACCGCGTGCAGCAGCTTGCTGCGGAAGA
The DNA here is from genome assembly GCF_026626335.1 of Paractinoplanes pyxinae. Lineage (GTDB taxonomy): Bacteria > Actinomycetota > Actinomycetes > Mycobacteriales > Micromonosporaceae > Actinoplanes > Actinoplanes pyxinae. Next base: position 128,488 of record NZ_JAPNTZ010000025.1, read on the forward strand.
CCGGCTGCACCTCGAGCACCCGGCTCGCGCCCACACCCAGGTCGGCCTGCACCAGCCGGCTGCGGGCGGCCACGTCGATCGCGCACGCGGCGTAGCCCGCCACCGCCACGGTCGCGACCAGCAGCGCGAACAGCCGTGCGGCGCCGGGTCGCCGGGAGAGCTGGAACCCGGCCAGGGCCGGCCCGAGCCGGCCGGCGGCCAGCGCCCGGGACGCGTACCGGGTGACCAGCGGCAGCAAAGCACGCGCGGCCAGCAGGGCCAGGGCGAGCATGACGAAGGCGGGCGCGAGAAGGCCGACGCCGGTGAGCGAGCCGTCCGAGAGGGCCAGCTGCACCGCGCACACGACGGCCAGCAGCACGACGACGGCGTCGACGGCGACCGCGCGCGGGCCGTTGGCTCTCACCGGGCGCCGCAGCAGGGTGGCGACCGGGCTGAGCAGCTGGCGGCGCTGGGCCAGCACGGCCGCGCCGACGGCGGCGAGGGCCGCGAAGGGCGCGTACCGCAGAGAAGCCCAGCCCTCCTCGATGCCGACGCCGGGGAAACGGGCCGCCACGATCGCGTTGACCAGCAACTGCCCGGCCAGGCAGCCGGCCACCGCGCCGGCCAGGATGGCCACCAGGGTCTCGCCGGTGGCCAGCCACCAGCGGTTCCACCACCGCGAACCGCGCAGCGCGACGATCGCCAGCTCGGACTGGCGCCCCTGGGCGCCGTAGCTGACGGCCAGGAAGATGCTGAAGCAGGCCAGCAGCACCAGCGGCACGGCCAGCACCGGAACCAGCAGGTGCGCGGCCGTGCGACCGGATTCGATCCGGTCCAGCAGCGCCGGGATGGCCGTGTTCACCTGCAGGTTGGGGCCGATCTCGGTGGCCTTGCGGGTGAGCTGGACCAGGCCGGCGCGCAACTCGTCGAGCCGGTCCGGGTTCAGCGCCGCCGGGCCGGCCAGCCCGTCGATGGACAGGTCGGTCACCCCGTGGTCGAGCGTGGTGAAGGTGTTGTCGTCGGAGAAGACCGGCTCGCCCGGGCCGATGCCGGGGACGGCGGTGAAGTAGCCGCGCGTCCCCCAGTAGACCTCGCCCGGATTGCCGACCTCGTACACGCCCGCGATCACCAGCCGTCTCGGCCGGCCGTCCTTCTTCCAGTACGGGTCGGTCGGATGGTCGACGTAGGCGGCCGACATCAGCGTGACCGGGTCGCCGGCGCTCAGCCCGACCCGCTCGGCCGTCCGCGCCCCGATGATGATGTCGTCCTGACCGACCAGGCAGCGGCCGGCGACCATCCGCACGTGCGCGCAGACGTCCTGCCGGTACACCATCCGGCTGGCGTAGGCGTTGGTCGTCTCGAGCCCGATGACCGGGTACGACGAGCTGTAGACGTACGTGAAGCCGGGCAGCTCGACCAGGGCCGGGCCGACGTCGGCGAAGTCCGGCCCGCCGCTGTCGATCCGGGCGTCCTGGTTGCCGGTGATGACCAGGCTGCGCTCGCCGGCCGTGGCCGTCTCGATCTGGCCGGCCGCGATCGCCCGGTCGAGTGCGGTCAGGTAGGCCGGCGAGGCCACGGCGGAGGCCACCGCGAACAGCGCCAGCAGCGCGAGCGTGACGGCCTGGCCGCGCCTGGTCCATACCATGGACAGCACCAGCGACATCATCGGGCAGCCTCCCCGCCCCGCAACCGGCGCACCAGCGGCAGCGCCGAGAGCCAGCCGACCAGCCCCAGCACCACGAGCGCGATTAAACCGGCCGCCCCGAGCGCGACCCAGCCGAGGGCACCCGGCCGGGGCAGCACGTTCCAGCCGTCGGTGAAGCCGCGCACGGCCACCCGCGCCGCCGGGTTCGCGATCGCCGCCGCCACCAGCCCGGTGACCAGCCCGGCCAGAATCAAGACCCAGGTTCCCGCGTACGCCGTTCCGACCGCAGCCCTCAGCGGCAGACCCTGCACCCGCAGCGCCCGCAACTGCTCGAGGCGGGTCCGCCGGTCGACCGCGCCGGCCACCCCGATGGTCGCGGCCGCCAGCAGCAGCCCGACCACGCCGCCGACCAGCCCGAAGCGGGCGATCGCGGTGGGCGCCTGCTCGGCCAGCCGCCCGGCCCGGCCACCCACCGTGTCCTCCGCGCCGATCACCAGCCCGGCCTCGCGCAGCGCGGTCACCACCTCGGGCCCGGCCCCGGGCGCGAGCCAGACCTGGAACGTGCCGGGCACGTTGACGTCACCGGCGATCCGGCGGGCCGTCTCGAGGTCGGCGAGCACCCCGCTGCGGCCGAGAACGGGCAGCACGTCCGTGACGCCGGCGACCCGCACCGGGACCGGCTCCCCGTCGTACGAGGTCAGCGCGGGCTCGCCGAGCCGCCACGCCTCGGGCGGCGTGCCGGCCAGCACCACCGGCGGCGGCACCGCGCTGTCCACCGCGTACACCTGCTTGCCGATCTCGGGGATGCCGGCGCTGTTCTCGTCGCGAGCCAGACGCAGCACGCCGTCCGAGGCGGCGATGTCGAGCGCCGCGCCGGTGGTCTCGGGCCGCCAGCGGGCTATGTCGCCGAGTTCCCGCGGCCCGAGGATCGTCGCCGCCGGGCTCTGCTGGGTCAGCCCGCGCAGCGTCACCGCGCTGCCCGGCTCGGCCGGCGGCACGTATCCGTTCGGCACGGGCGGGCTGCTCAGCTGCCAGCGCAGGATGCGGCAGCCGGGCGCCTCGGCGCACCCGGCGACCGGAGCCGTGAGGGTCTGCTCGCCCGGACGGAGCGGGCCGAAGCGCACCTGGACCGGGGCGCCGGTGCCTTCGTGCTGCAGCGAGAGGCCGACCGTGACCGGTTGGCCGCTCTCGTTGCGCAGCCGCAGGGCGAGCCGGCTGCCGGTGACCGCGGGCGCGGGCTTCGGGCCGTGGTTCTCGGCCGTGGCCGCCGCGAGCAGGCCGGCCGGGCCGTACGCCGGTTGCCAGCGCGCCACCGCGGCCAGCCGGGAACTGTCGACGGCGAGCACCGGGGGCGTACTCGCCCGGTCGACGACGACGGCCATCGCCTTTTCGCCCCCGGGGTCGGCCCGGCGGACGGCGGCCAGCAGCGTGGTGCGGTTGGCCGTCTGGACCGTCAGCACCCGCTCGGCGCCCAGTTCGGCCCCGCTGCGCTGGGTGCGGGCCCGGTGGTCGCCCAGGGTGAGGCCGAAGGTGGTGGCGAACAAGGCGACCGCGACGACGATCAGCGCGAACACCCGGTCGCTGCCGGGCTGCCGCGAGACCTGCACCGCTGTGAGACCCAGCCGCAGCCGGCCGGCCCGCATCGCGACGCTGCCGCCCCGGTCGGCCACCCGCCCCAGCAGCCGGGCCAGCAGCACCGCCACGGCCAGCGCGACCAGGCCCGGCGCGGCCAGCGCGAGCCCACTGCCGCGGGCGCTCGAGCGGGCCTGATAGACGGCGGCCACCGCGATCACGAGCAGCAGCAGGTCGACCACTCCGGCCCGCCAGTCGCCACGACCCGAGCCGACCTCGCGCAGCAGTTCGGCCACCGGGCGGCGCAGCGCCACCGCCTCGACCACGGCCAGCACGGCCAGACCGCCCAGCAGCACCGCGGCGACGGCCACGAGCGAGAGGGCCAGCGCCTCGCGCTGCTGGACCGCGGCGGTGACCGGCCCGGCCAGCCGGCGCGCCAGCAGCCAGCCCAGCGGCAGCCCGATCAGCGCGCCCGCGGTCAGCGGCAGCAGGTGCTGGCCCCAGGCCAGGCGCAGCATCGCGAACCGGGTGGCGCCACGCAGTTTGAGCAGGGCGGCGTCGCCCCGCCGGTCACGGCCGGTGTAGCGGCCGGCCAGCCCGATCGCGAACCAGGTGAGCACCAGCGTCTGCACCATCGCGATGACCACGCCGACCCGGATCTCGTCCCGGTCCCGGTCGATCGCCACCAGCAGCGGGCCGGACGCGTTGACCAGGCGCAGCCCCGAGGCGGCGATCTTCCACTGGGCCTCGCGCAGATCCGGGCCGAGCTGGTAGCCGCCCTCGCCCCGCAGCAGCGCCTCGGGCAGGGGAAGGTCGTAGGCGACGGTCGGCTCCCACAGCGGCGGCGCCTCGAACGTCTCGATCGGGGTGAAAGCCGGGTCGAGCCCGCGCTCGGCCTCGAACAGCGAGTTGCTCCAGTACAGGCTGCCCGGGTTGGCGTACGTGTAGCGGGCGACCACGGTGAGGTCGACCGGCGGCGAGATCGGGGAGCCACGCAGGGTCAGCTTGTCGCCCGGCCCCACCTTCAGCTGTTCGGCGGCGGCGACGCTGATCGCGGTCTGCCCGCGGGCCGAGGGGCAGGGCCCGTCGAGGCGGACGTTGGCGCAGAAGTCGTCGCGGAAGGCGACGCTCATGGCCGTGCCGGTGCCGACGGTGAGCGGCAGCGCCAGCCCGGTCACCGGGTCGGCCGCGGGCAGCGGCAGCAGGCTGCCCACCTGCGATTCGAGTTCGCGGATGGCCGCCTGGGGGTCGCCGCCGGTGTTCGAGATCTGCCGCACCGAGACGGTGCGCTGGTCGGCCGGGGCGGCGGCCAGGTCGGCGGCGGCGGCCCGGTTGATGCTCGCGTAGGCGAACCACGGCCCGGCCGCGGCCACGGCGGCGGCCAGCGCGGTCAGCACGAGCACGGTCAGCACCTGGGCGGTGCGTGTGCGCACCGCACCCCAGATGAGCCCGACCATGCCGGGAGGCTACGCCAACCGGACGCGCGGCGATGCCCCCTGAATCAGAGCCAGCCGCGTCGTTTCAGATACAGGTACAGCAGCAGCGAGATGGCCACGATCGACACCGTGCTCACCACGAAACCCGACGCCTTCTCGAAGCCCGGGTACGGCAGGTTCTGCCCGAAGTAGCCGGTGATCGCGGTCGGCACGGCGACGATGGCGGCCCACGCGGCCAGCTTGCGGGTGGTGTCGTTGAGGACGTTGCCCTGCTCGGCCGTGTCGGCCTGCAGCAGCGCGTCGATCCTGTCCCGCAGGTGCTCGACCTCGTCGACGGTGTGGGTGGCGTGGTCCTCGACGTCGCGGTAGTACGGGCGCAGCTTCGCGTCGACCAGGCCCAGGTCGGAGCGCGTAGCCTGGCCGACCAGCTCGGGCATGGGACCGACGGCCCGGCGCAGCGCGGCCAGCAGCTTGCGCTGTTCGATGGCCCGCATCCGGATCGCCCGCGGCGCCCCGCCCTCCTCGAGCAGCTTGTCCTCGACCTGGTCCATCGCCGTGTCCAGCTGCTGAGCGGCCGCGTACTGGCCGTCGACCACCACGTCGAGCAGGCCGTACAGCAGGAAGCCGACGCCGCCGCCGTCGAGCTGGGCGTCGACGTCCCAGCGGTCGACGAACTTGCTCGTGTCGCTGGGCGACTTGCGGACCGTGATGAGCGCCCGGGGCGTGACGAAGACACTGATCTCGGTCTTGCCGAACTGGGTGTGCGAGTCCTGGGTGGCGATGTCGACCGCGTACACGTTGAGGAAGACGTGGTTCGGGTACCGGTCGAGCTTGGGCCGCTCGTGGTCGACCGTCGCGTCCTCGACGGCCAGCGGGTGCAGCTGGAACTCCCGGGCCACCAGGGTCAGGTCGTCCGCGGTGGGGTGGAACAGGTCGAGCCAGAGCACCGCGTCCGGGTGCTCGTCGAGCAGCGGGGCCACCTGGTCGTACGGGAAATCCTCGGCGATCGGTTTGCCCTTCTCATAGAGGCGGGTCTCGATCGGGCAGGTGGGTTCGGTCACGGGAACCACTATGCCTCGTCGCCCGCGCCCTACGATGAGTCGTGCACTGGCTGGATCAACTGCTCTCCGGGTTCTACACCGCCAAGTGGCAGGTGACCGCCGACCAGGCGATCTACTACCGCGAGATCGTCGGCAACGCCTTCGGGCTGGGGTCGGCGCTGTTCGGCATGCGCCGCAGCGTCTGGGCCTGGCCGGTCGGCATCGTCGGCAACGTCCTGCTGTTCACCGTCTTCGCGGGCCAGGCCATCGGCAACGACCAGGGCACGCCCCTGTTCGGCCAGGCCGCCCGCCAGGTCTTCTTCGTCATCGCCAGCGTGTACGGCTGGTGGCGCTGGAGCCAGAACCGCAAGCGCAGCTCGGCCGGGGTCGCGGTCCATCCGCACTGGGCAACTGCGCAACAGCGCGTCGTCTACGGCGGCCTGGCCCTGTTCGCGGTGGTCCTCTGCTTCTACGTGTTCCGCGCGGTCGGCGCCGGCTTCCCCGTGCCGTGGTGGTACTACCTGGCCGACTCGTGGATCTTCGTTGGGTCCATGCTGGCCACCTACGCGCTGGCCCGCGGCTGGGTCGAGTTCTGGCTCTGCTGGATCGCCGTCGACCTGGTCGGCGTGCCCGAGCTGCTGCACTTCCGCTACTACCCGTCGGCGATCCTCTACGGCGTCTACGCCGTGTTCGTGATCTGGGGTTTCGTGGTGTGGCTGCGCATCTCGCGGGCCGAACCGGGGCCGCCCGCCGAGCGTGCGGCCCCGCCCGCTCAGACCTCGGCCGTCAACTCGTAGACCTCGGTGGTGGGGTGGCCCGCGCGCTCGTGCACGCGCATCACGGCCTCCTTGCTCGGCCCCGAGCTCAGGCAGAACACCTTGCCCGACTCGGGGTCGAGCCACGCCCGCTCGAAGTGCACCCCCTCCTCGCCCTCGATCTTCAGGTCGGCGTCGTGCGCCTCGGCCAGCTGCTCCGGCGTGACCCCGTGAAATCCGCTGTGTACGTCCATGAACTTCGCCATGACCCCAGCCTCGCCGTCTCCGCTGCGTCGGACATCGGTCAGAGCACCTACTAAGGCGCGCCCGGCTGACCTAAAGTCGCGGTCGTGGTGGCCAGCCCCGTGCTCGTCGGCCGGCAGGACCTGCTCGCCCTCGCCGACCGCCGGCTCGGCGCGCCCACCGGCGAGGCGCTGTTCCTGGCCGGCGAGGCCGGCATCGGCAAGACCCGTCTGCTCGGCGAGATCGTGGACCGGGCCCGCTTGCGGGGCTACGACGTCTTCCAGGCCGGCGCCTCGCCCGGTGACACCGAACTCGCGGGCGGCCCGCTGGCCGATCTGGGCGCCGAACTCCGCCGCCACCCGGCCACCGCCGCCGCCGGCATCCGGCTCGAGCAGCGCCTGCGCGAACTCACCGACGGCGACCCGGCCCGGCAGCGCCGCCTGCTCGTGGCCGACCTGTCCGGCCTGATCGCCCGCCCCGGCACGCTGATCGCCCTGGAGGACCTGCACTGGGCGGACGACCTCACCCTGGACGTACTGGCCCGCCTGGCCCAGCACGCTCGCACGGCCCGGTTCATGGTCGTCGGCACCTACCGCAGCGACGAGCTCTACCCGCGCGTGCCGATGCGGCAGTGGCGCACCCGCCTGCTCACCCAGCGCCTGGCCGAAGAGGTGCGCCTGCCCCGGCTCGACCCGGCCCAGACGGCCGAGCTGGCCGCCGCCATCACCGGTTCGGCCCTGCCCGGCGCGGCCGCCGCCGCGCTGCACACGCACAGCGACGGCATCCCGCTGCACGTCGAAGAATTCCTGGCCGCCCCGGCCACAGTGCCCGAAACCCTGGCCGAGGCTGTGCTGGCCCGCGCTTCCCGGCTCAGCCCGCCCACCCGCGCGCTGGCCGAGGTCGCCTCGGTGCTCGGCCGCTCGTTCGACCTCGACCTGCTCACCGCCATGACCGGCGACGGCCCCGACGTCATCGACGAGGCGCTGCGCGAGCTCACCGAGCAGTTCTTCGTGCGGCCCAGCCCCGACGGCTCCGGCTACGACTTCCGGCACGCCCTGATCCGCGACGCGCTCTACGCCGGCATCGCCCCGCTGCGGCGCCGCGCCCTGCACGCGAAGGCGGCCACGGCCGGCTTCCCGGACGCCGTGGCCAGCGACCACTACGAGCGGGCGGGCCGGTTCGACGAGGCGTTCCGGCACGCCCGGGCCGCCGCCCGCGAGGCGGCCGCGCTCTCCGCCCACCGCGAGGCGGCCGAACTCTACCGGCGAGCGAAGCGCACCTGGCCGGCCCGGCTGCCCCGCTCCGACTGGGCCGGCCTGCTGGCCGCCCTGGCCTGCGAGCTGACGTCGATCGACGAGATCGAGGAGGCCGCCGCCTGCTACGCCGAGGCCTACGACGTACGGCTGGAACTGGGCGACAAGGCCGGGGCGGCCGCCCTGGTGGGTGACTGGGTGGCCGTACGGCATCTGCTCGGCGCCGACCTCGAGGCGCGCACCGAGGCCCTGCGGGCCGCCCTGCCCTTGGCCGCCGACCATCCGCAGACGTGCGCCGAGCTTCATGCCGAGCTGGCCGCCGCGTACATGTTGGACCGCCGCCTCGACGAGGCGCTGGCCAGCGGCGAACAGGCCCTGGCCATGGGCATCGAGGACCGCGCGCGCTGCCACGTCGACGCGACGGTCGGCTCGGTGCTGCTGTTCGCCGGCCGCACCGCCGAGGGCACCCGCCTGCTGCGCGATGCGATCACCCGCGCGTCCGGCCTGCGGTACGAGGCCCAGACCGCGCGCTCGTACCGCATGCTCGGCAGTTCCATGTCGGTGCTGGTCGAGTACGACGAGGCGGCCCGCACGCTGCGCGAGGGCATCGCCTACACCCAGCAGGTCGAACAGTTCAACGACCGCCACTACATGGCCGCCCACCTGGCCCACGTCCAGTGGGCGACGGGCGACTGGGCGGCCGCCACCACCACCGCACGGCAGGCCCTGGCCGACGGCGGGGGCATCACCACTGAGATCACGGCGCGGCATGTGCTCGGCTATCTGGCGCTGGGTCGTGGATCGTACGACGAAGCCCGCGACCATCTCACCCGGGCCGAGCGACTCGGTTCGGGCATGCGCGAGCTGCAGCGCCTCTCCCCCGCCTGGTGGGGCCTGGCCGAACTGGCCCTGGCCCTCGACGACGCCCCCACCGCCGTCACCTACTGCGAACAGGGCTTCTCGGCGTCGGCGGCGGTGGGCGACGCGGCCTACCTTTTCCCGTACGTGGTGACGGGCGTCCGCGCCCACCTGGCCGCAGCCGGCTCGACCGCCGCCCGAGCCTGGCTGACCCGCACGTCAGCCCTGCTCACATCCCGAGGAATCCCCGGCACGCTGGGCGCCCTCCCGCACGCCGAAGGCCTTATCCACCTGCACGAGGGCCAGACCGGAAAGGCCCGAGCCTGCCTCAGCGAAGCGGCCGCCTTCTGGACCACCCGCCACCGCTTCTGGGAAGGCACAGCCGTCCTGCTCGACCAGTCCCTGTGCGCCCACCGCTCCCGCCGCCCGGCCGAAGCGGCCGCCTTCCGCTCAGCAGCCCACGACGCGTACGCCTCGGCCGGTGTTCTCTTGCCCTCGCAGCCGGTCGCGTCCCCCGCTGTCCTGTCCGCCCGCGAACTCGAGGTGGCCCGCCTGATAGCCGACGGCCTGACCAACCGCGAGATAGCCGCGGCGCTGACCATCGCCCCCAAGACGGCCGCCGCCCACGCGGAACACATCCGTACGAAGTTGGGAGTCACCCGCCGGGCCCAGATAGCCACCTGGATCGCCGCCGGTCAGACGTGAGCCTGCCGGCCCTCTTGAGGACGGTCGAGCTTGCGGGCCAGCGCCCTGATGTCCGAGCGGTCCTTCGACCTCTTCAGCGTCTTCTTGTACCGCAAGACCTCGTCCAGGCGCGCGAATCGCAGCTCTCGATGGGCCTTACGCTGATCGATCGGGAAGACCTCAGCCCGATCGATCAATTCGTCGGCGTCGTAGTCGTCGGAGATCCAGCCCCGGGAGAACTGGATGCGGCCACCGCAGAACTCGACCAGCCGGGCGCCGTTGATGGTGCCCTTGGCCCGGTTGCCCCGCTCGGAGACCCGATTCCAGGTCTCGCCGCGGGCGATCACGTCCAGGTCGCCCACCTTGTCCCGCAGCCGGTGGGCCAGCAGCGGGCCGCTGCCGAAGATGACAAGATCACCGTGGTCGAGTTCGAGGTCGCGAATGATTTCGGAGAGACGACGAATCAACCTGTCCTCCGACAGTGCCTTTCGCCGCTGCGCCCCGCGCATCGTCAGTCCAGCCTCACTTCGCCGTGGCTCCCGATCGGGATCATACGCGCCGCCGACCGGCCTCACGCCTCCTCCGCACGGGCCGGGGCCGGGCCTTCTTCTCGAGCTTGCGCAAGGCTCGGATGATCTTCGCCCGCTGCTTCGGAGTGGCGCCCTCCAACGCCCGGCCGAATCGGCGGGTGAGCCACCGCTGCTCGATCCAGGTGCAGAACATCGGCGAGATCGCCCGCACCCCGACGGCCACCGCCAGCGCGGCCGCGGCGAACCCCGACCCGTGATCCGTGAGGACGGCGACCAGCTCCGAGGACATGGCAGGCTCGCCGTCACGTGACCGTCAGGTTGCCGTCGGCGATGTCCCGCAACGCCGCCGGCTCGATGATGGTCACCGACTGCCGCCCCGTGACGACGATGTCGGCCGCCTTCAACCGGGCAATGATCTTCTTGACCGAGTCGAGCTTCTTCGCCCCGACCAGGGTGGCGATGTCCTGCTGATTGAAGCGCAGCAGCACGCTGCCGTCCTCGGCCTGCTCCCCGAGGCCGCGGTCGACCAGCTCGACCAGCCGCTTGGCGAGCTGCTGCTCGATGGCCAACTCCGACTCGACGTTGCGCCGGGTGGCCCGATCGGCGAGGTCATCAGTCATGGCGAGCAGGGCGTGCATGGCCCGCGGGTGGTCGTAGAGGAACTTGAGCCAGACCGGCCCCGGCAGGTAGAGGGCTTCGACGTCGCTGAACGCGATGATGCTCGCCATGCGGGCCTGCCCGCGGATGACGGCCATCTCCCCGACGATCGCCCCGGGGCCGCGGATGTCGATGATTCGCGGGGGGCTGCCCCGCATCGCCTTCACGTGACCCTTGGTGATGAGGAGCGCGAAGTCGCCGGGTTCGCCCTCCAGGAAGAAGGGTTGGCCGGCCGAGCGGCGAACCGGGCGCCCGAAGGTGCTCAGCTCGTCCAGCTCCTCAGCGGTGAGGAGCGGCATAGCCGGCTGGTCGGGCCTGGTTACCATGTGCAAAGGGTAGAACTACCCTTAGCTGTGTGGGAATGGCTCAGTTGTCTGGGTGCAAATAGTGGAAATGGATCGCCTGAACGGGGCAAGTCGCCCGCTTGTTTTGCTTGAAGACCTTGGGGCTTCGCCCCAAACCCCAAACCGCCTGGGGAGATGGGAAAGGCAGCTTGGATGA
>NZ_JAPNTZ010000026.1 GCF_026626335.1 Paractinoplanes pyxinae
ACGACATCCCGCAGCGAGTCCGCTTTTGGCCCGGCACCCTGCCTACGCCGCGCTGAAAGCCCTTCCACTCACCCAACTGGCACCGCGCTTTGCGGCGGGTCCGCTTCCGGTCCGGCGCCCGCCGATGCCCGCTCACCCAGCCGGCACGACACCCGCAGCGGATCCGCTTGCGGTTCGGTGCCCTGCAGTCGCCGCACTGAGAGCCCACCCACCCAGCCGGCACGACGCCCCGCAGCGAGTCCGCTTCCGGTCCGGCGCCCTGCCGACCGCGGGTAGCGACCGCTCAACGCTGGTCGTCTTTCGATGGAAGCTCCGGTTTCCGCCTGGAGCCGCCACAAGTCACACAACCTAAAGCATCCTAGGAACCTAGTTTGTCGGTGAGCGGCCGATAGTTGCACGGATATGAGCGGTCACTGAGCGAACGCGCATGAACGTGCACTTTCGAGCAGTCGGCGTTCAACGCTTGCCCTTGCCCCTGGGGTTAGGGTCCGACGATCGACGGCATGTACGACATCGAGCACATCAGCGAGCGGGCCGTCGAGTTCTGCGCGGAAGGCACAGGTTCCGTGGTTCGTGGCCGGCGTCTACTGCGCCGGGGAGAAGGCGGTGGCCGCCGACGGGCTGGCCAATGCGGGGACCGGTGCGCCCACCGGTTTCCTGTTCGGGTCCATCGCGAAGATCATGACCACCACGCTCGTTATGCGGCAGGTGAAGCGCGAGGTGCTCCACCTCGACGCGACGGTTGCCGACCATCTTGGCGACGCACCTTCGTGACCCCACCGATCCGGATCCACTTGCTAGCGTCGATCGGTGGTCACCTTCCGCACGCTCGTCCGAGGCTTCGGTCACAAGGTGTCCGGGGACGAACCGCAGCTTCTGGTCGTCCGCGGCCAGGCCGACTGGGAGCTGCTCTGGGCGCGGTTGAACAGCAACTCCAGCTCTTTCCCGGCCGCACCCGAGGTGCAGTGGAACTCTGAGCTGGTCCTGGCCCTGATTCTCGGGATGCGCTCCTCGACCGGCTACCAAGTGACCATCGTCCGGCTCGCGGTAAACGATGGCGGGCTGGTGGTCGAGGCCCGCGAGGACAAACCGACCGACTTCGCCCTGCAGATGATCACGGAACCTGTGCACGTGGTCGCGGCGCCGGCCGCCGACCTTCCCGACCACCTGACAGCAGGAGCATCGATCCTGATCTCTTGACGGCCGTAAACGGCTCGGGTAGACAGATCGTCAAATCGCCGAAACATGGACGTCATGCTTTGCCCGCCCGTGTCGAAGCGCTTCGACCAGGGCGGGATCGTGGGCACCGCCGGAGCGTTCCGACTGCGAACCGCCACGGATGTGAACCCCCATGAGCGACACACCCCTGTTCCGACGAGCCGGCGCGCCCCTCACCGAACGCGTCGAGGATCTGCTGGGCCGGCTCACCCTGCCCGAGAAGATCGCCATGCTGCACCAGCACCAGCCGGCGATCGACCGGCTGGGCATCGCCGCCTTCACCACCGGCACCGAGGCCCTGCACGGCGTCGCCTGGCTGGGCGAGGCCACCGTCTTCCCGCAGGCGATCGGGCTGGCCACCAGCTGGGATCTCGGCCTGGTGCGGCGGGTCGGCGCGGCCGTCGGGGACGAGGTGCGCGGCCTGCACAGCGAGGGCAAGTGCGGCCTCAACGTGTGGGCGCCCGTCGTCAACCCGTTGCGCGACCCGCGGTGGGGCCGCAACGAGGAGGGCTACGCCGAGGATCCCCTGCTGACCGGGCTCATGGGTGACGCGTACGCGCGGGGCCTGGCCGGCGACGACCCGCGCGTTCTGCGTACGGCGCCGACCCTCAAGCACTTTCTGGGCTACAACAACGAGACCGACCGGTGCCTCACCTCGAGCAACCTCGGCCCGCGCGTCCTGCGCGAATACGAGCTGCCGGCCTTCCGCACGGCGATCGAGCGTGGCTCGGCGGTGGCCGTGATGGCCGCGTACAACCTGGTCAACGGCCGCCCGGCGCACGTCTCGCCGTACCTCGAGGACGAGCTGCGCGGCTGGGCCGGCGACGAGATCTTCGTGGTGTCGGACGCGTACGCGCCCACGAACCTGGCCGACCCGATGCAGCAGGCCTTCTTCACCGACCACGCGGAGAGTCACGCGGCGGCGCTGCGGGCGGGCATCGACAGCTTCACCGACGCCGACAAGCGCAGCGAGGTCACCGTCGAGCGGATCACCGAGGCGATGCGGCGTGAGCTGATCAAGGAGGAGGACGTCGACCGGGCGGTGCGCCGTGCCCTGACGGTTCGGGTTCGGCTCGGGGAGTTCGATGCGGCCGGCGAGAACCCGTACGGGAAGATCGGCGCCGACGTCGTGAACTCGCCGGCCCACCGCGAGCTCGCGCGGGAGGCCGCGCGCGAGTCGATCACGCTGCTCAAGTCGGAGTGCTGCCTGCTCCCCCTCGACCCGGCCCGGCACCGAACCGTGGCCGTCGTCGGCACGCACGCCGACCGTGTGTTCACCGATTGGTACAGCGGTTCCCTCGCGTACGCCGTGACCGCCCGCGACGCTTTCCGTGAGACCTTCGAGAATGTCCTGTACGCCGAGGGAGCCGACCGGATCGCGCTGCGGCTCGGTGGGTTGTATCTGGCCGCCGACGCCGACGGGGTCCGGCTGACCGTCGAGCCCGCCTCGTTCGACGTGTTCGACTGGGGCAACGGCGTCGTCACGCTCCGGTCGACGCTCAACGGCCAGTTCCTGCGCGCGGCCGAGGGCCGGATAGCCGCCGACTCTCCCGGCCCGTCCGAGTGGGTCGTCACCGAGATGTTCACTTTGGGACAGCGCCCGGACGGCTCGACGACCGTCCACACGCACCCCGGCAAGGAGGCGATCACCGCGCAGCTCGGCCTGGGCCCCCGAGCCGCCCGTTTCGCGCTTGAGACTTTGGTCGACGGGGCCGCCGACGCCGCCGATCTGGCCGCCACGGCCGACGCGGTCGTCGTCGTGATCGGCAACCACCCGCTGGTCAACGGCCGAGAGACCGAGGACCGCACCGACCTGCAGCTGCCGCCGGCCCAGGAACGATTGCTGCGGGAGGTGCACGCGGCCAACCGGGAGACCGCGCTGGTGCTGGTTTCCAGTTACCCGTACGCCATTGGTTGGGCCGACGCCCACCTGCCGGCCGTCCTCTGGATGTCCCACGCCGGGCAAGAATTGGGACACGCGCTGACCGATGTGCTGACCGGGAAGGCCGACCCGGGCGGGCGGCTCACGCAGACCTGGTACCGCAGCGCGTGCGAACTGCCCGACATCCTCGACTACGACATCATCACGAACGACGCGACGTACCAGTACTACCGCGGCACTCCGCTCTACCCCTTCGGCCACGGGCTGTCGTACACGTCGTTCGACTACTCGAACCTCGACATCTCGCAGCCCACCGCGGCCACCGGCGACGAGGTGACGATCACCGTGTGGGTGACCAACATCGGGCGGCGGCCCGGCACCGAGGTCGTGCAGCTCTACACCCATCAGCAGGTGTCGCGGGTGAAGCAGCCGCTGCGGCGGTTGCGCGCCTTCGACAAGCTGCATCTCAATCCCGGCGAATCGAAGCTGGTCAGCTTCACGCTGAAGGTCGACGAGCTGAGCTTCTGGGACGTCACCTCGAGCCGGTTCGTGGTCGAGACGGCCCGCCACAAGATTCTGGTCGGGCGGTCGGCCAGCGACATCCGGCTCACCGGCACGCTGGCCGTGCGCGGCAGCCGGATCGGGGCGCAGCGGGTGCTCGACCGGACGGTCCGGGCCGCCGACCACGACGAGTACAGCGGGATCACGCTGGTCGCCACGGCAGACCCGGTGCGGGGCGAGGCGGTGCGCGCGACCGAGGACGGCGCCTGGTGCTGCTTCAACGGCGCGGACCTGACCGGCGTACGCGAAATAGTCGTCGACGGCGACGGCCCGGCAGTGCGACTGCGCCTGGACGACCCGTACGCGGGACCGCAGTTCGACGAAACGGCGCCGGTGGACGGCGTTCACGACCTGTATCTGGCCATGGACGCCGGCAGCCGGGTCAGCGCGATCACGTTCCGATCGTGAGAATGGGCGGATGTCGGATCACCGGGTGACCATGGCGGAGATCGCGCAGGCGGCCGGGGTGTCCGTCCCGACCGTGTCGCGCGTGCTCAACGGGCAGGGGCACGTCTCGCCGCGAAAACGGGAGCTCATCGAAGACCTGTTGCGGGAACACGCGTACCAGCCGCGAATCTCGCGGAAGCGCCCCTCGGCCCGGCTGATCCACGTGGTCTTTCCCGAAATCGACTGCGCGTGGGAACTCGAGCACATCCGCGGGATGGAGCCGGTGGCCCGGGACGCCGGCGTCGGGCTCGTGGTCACGGCCGCGGCGCGGATCGTCCCGGGTCCGACCGACGGAGTCGTGCTCGCCGCCACCAGCGGCAGCCGGCGCCTGACCGACGAACTCGACCGGCGAGGAATCCCCGTGGTGGCACTCGATCCGGCCGCTCGCGAACTGACCTCTCCCACCGTGGGCGCGGCCAACTGGTCGGGTGCTCGGATCGCGACCACCCACCTGCTCGGGCTGGGTCACCGGCGCATCGCGATGATCGCCGGATCGATGGAGTTGCTGAGCAGCCGCCTGCGATGTGACGGCTTCCAGTCGCTGATGGGCGACTCCGCGTGGGTGGAGCACGGCGAATTCACGTACGAGTCGGGCCTGACCCTGGGGTTGAAGGTGCTCGGCGGCGCCGGCCGGCCGACCGCGATCTTCGCCGCCAGTGACAACGTCGCCCTGGGCGTCTACGAGGCGGCCCGCCGCCTGGGACTGCGGATCCCGGACGACGTCAGCGTGGTCGGCTTCGACGACGTGCCCGGCACCCAATGGGTCTCTCCCCCGCTCACCACCGTCCGCCAGCCGCTGCGGGACATGGGCCGGCTGGCCGCCGACACGGTGCTGCGCCTGGCCAACGGGGATTCTCTGGCCGACCATGTGGAACTGGGCACCCGTCTGGTCGTCCGGGCCAGCACCGCCGAGCCGAACGGCTGATTCGGGCCTCTTTCCCGCGGATCGAGCCGGCCGCGGCCGATAGGCACCCCCATGCCCGCTGTTGACTTTGAAGACCTTGCCCCTTCGATTCTGCGCCAGCGCCTCGTCGTCGAGGGCTACCCGAGCTTCGTGATCACCGCCGACCACATCAAGGAGTACCTGAGCAAGCTCTCCGTGGTCACCGACATGGTCACGCTGATCGAGCCGGTCACCCACTGCAGCGACCTCTACGGCTGGGCCGGCTGGATCCACTGGGAGACCTCGGGCGCCCACTTCTATTCGTGGGAACGCCCGGTCCAGTTCTTCAGCGTCGACGTCTACACCTGCAAGGCCTTCGACCCCGAGCAGGTCGTCGCGTTCACCGAGGAGTTCTTCCGCACCACGAAAATCGTGGCCAAGGAATGCTGACTTCTTTCCCGTACGACCTGAGCCCCGCGCAGACGAAAGCGGTCATCGCTGAATTTCTGAGCACCGTGCGCCGTCGCGGCCGCTTCCTCACCGTCGTGGCCGGCTCCGACCACCCCCTCGCGGCAGTGGCCCGTACGGTGGAATGCCAGGTTTTCAACGACGCCTTCGGCAACACCCCCGAGGTGATGGCCGCGGAATACGGCCCGTACGAGTCGAGCAGCATCTTCTATCTGGTCATCGACACGAGGACCGCACAACCGGCCGGCGCCGCCCGGGTCATCATCGGCGACCGCCTGAAAACACTGGACGACGCCCCCGCCCACATCGGCCGCACCGCCGACGAAATTCTGGACGCCCACAACCTGCGCGGCGAGCCCGTCTGGGACTTCGCCACCGCCGCCGTCCTTCCCGCCTACCGTGGCCGGCTGACGGTCAGCTCGATGCTCTACCGAACCTTCGCCGTGGCGTGCCTGCGGGCCGGCGTCAACCACGCCGTCACCCTGCTCGACAAGCGCGCCTACCGCAACATGACCCTGGTCGGCGCCCGCCAGGAGCCGCTGGCCGGCTCGGCCCCGTTCGCATACCTGGGCTCCCCCGAGACGTACGCGCTCTACAGCCGCCCGTTCAGCTACCTGCCCGACATCCGCCGCCAGTCCCGCAACCTGCTGCGCCCCGGCCACCGCTACACAGGCCACATCCGCGCCCGCGGCCTGAAGGCCCTCCTGGTCCGCCTGGCCGCCGCCCGCGTGTCTCATCAAGTCGGCACCGGCCGCGGCCTCGACAGGAACATCGTCTTCACCGTGTAACGCTCAAGTTGCCCGACGGCCGGCCGATCTGACTCCGCGCTCGAACGGAGGCACCAAGTGACTGTGCATCGCATCGTCTCGGAGGACGAGGCCCGCGCTTTGGCCGTACGGCTGCAGAAGCCCGGCCGGGAACGGCCGACAGTGGTCCTGACCATCGCGGGTGGCCAGACCGAGCCGTTCGGCGACCCGGAAGAGATCAAGAAGGCGGTCGGCGACCTCGCCGACGTGGTCGTCATGCCGACCAGCGACGTGTCGTGGGCGTTCTCGCGCGCGATGCCGCCCGACACCCAGGTCTACGGCGGGGCGAGCCGCGTCTATCCCCTCGACATCGAGTGGGCCATCCGGCCCTACCGCAGCAAGCTGCGCTTCGCCTACTCGACGGCCGATCGGGCGCGGATCACCGAGCATCTCACCAACGACGCCCTCGCCGCGGCGATGTCCGGAGACCTGCTCACGCGGCGCGGCACCACGTCCTACCGGGAGCGTTCGGGCGTCGTTGCCCTGGTGGTCGAATCGCGCGCTGTCGTCAAGCTGGACGACGGCGCCCTCGCGTCCGTATGGGAAGAGCTCACCGAGCCGGGTGTTCCGCTCGACCGGCTGCTGACCCGGGGACAGCAGGTCACGGGCGTGTACGACCCGGGTTCGGGCCGGCTCGACCTGCGCGGTGGGCTGCGCCGGACCGGTCGGCTCGACTACCGCGCCGGTGACGTCGTACTGGCCGATGTCGCCGCCGTCGAAGCGGACTCGGTGAGCCTGCGGCTGCTGCCGGGAGCGAGCATCTGTGTCGGCCGGGCCGCGGTCACCTCCAACGAGGACGACCTGTTGACCGGGCTGTTCACCCCCGGCGAGGTGGTCGCCTGCCGGATCGCCTCGGTCTCACCCCTCGCCCTGCGGCTGGACGACATCGACGACGACGAGGCGCCCCTCGACGCGCCGAGTCTGCTGTCCGGCGGTCCGCCCTGGCTGCGCCTGCCGGACCTGGTCACGCCGATCGAGCCGCCAACGGTCGTGGACGAGGTGCCCGAAACTCCGGTGCCGTCGCCGGCGCCGGTCACTCCCGCCCGGCCGCCGACCCCGCTGGAGGCCATGAGCCGGGTAGTGCCCGCCGCCGCTCAGGTCGGAGAGTTGCTGGCCGAGCGGGACCGGGTCACCGCACTGGCCACCGAGCTGGACGCGCTTCGCCGGCATGCCGCCGGCCTGGAACGGGAACGGGACCAGGCCAGGCGCAAGGTCGAGCAGTTGCAGAGCCGCTACCGCAACGCCGAACGGGCCCGGCAGAAGTCGGCCCGAGACCTCGAAGCGGCGCCGGCCTTCACGGATCCGGCGGAGCAGTTCCGGTGGGATGTCCACTGCGAGTGGGTCCGGCGGATCCCGGCCGCCGAGAAGCCCTTCCGGCAACTCAAGGAATTCGACATCGGGCCGGAGTTCCTGGCCTCGATCGAGCGTATCGAGGGCGTTCTCCGCGGCAAGATCGCGTCTGTCGTCGTCGAGGTGCTGACCGGACACGCCGAGCACTCGGCCGGCCGCGTCCCGCACCAGTTGCGGGCCGGCTCGGCCGGGTCGCCCTACGTGACGCGGCCCGGCGGCGGCACCTGCTGGCGGGTTGCCCTGCACACCAACACTCCCGCGGCGAGACGGCTGCACTATTGGCGCACCGGAGACCGCTTCGAACTGTCCCGCGTGGTGCTGCACGACGACTTCCGGCCCTGACCGCTCCTGTCCGCCCTCATCCTGGTCGCCGCACCCGGATCGCAACCAGGCGAGGCTCACCCGGCGCGGCCGCGGTGCCGATGCTGGCGGCGACATCCTCGTGAATCCTGGAGCCGCGCCGTGACCTACCCCGACCACAACCCGGGCCCTTCGATGTGGGCCGGTCCGGCCGCCCCCGGTCCCGCCGCTTATCCGTACGTCACCGTGGCCGAGCCGGTTCCGGCTCCCGCGGCGTCGCCGAGCCGCTGGACCAAGCCGCAGCTGTGGGTCCCGGCGGTTCTGGCCGGCGCGGCGCTGGTCTTCTCGAGCGGTTGGTTCGGCGGTGTCTCGTACGCCAACAACACGCCGGCCACGGTCGGCAACACCGGCGTGGTCAACGCCGTCACCAACGTGGTGAACGGCAAGTCGGGCGACATCGCGCTGCTCCAACAGGCGCAGGACACGTGTGACAGCACCCGCTCGGGCACCGAGATCGCCGACGGCGGATACACGTTGACGGTCGACAGCCGCGGCGAAGACGACTACACCGGCCTCGGCTACTACGACCTGGACTGCGTGTGGACCGCTCTGCAGATGCCGGAGGCGGTCAAGGCACACATCGGTCAGACCCGAGCCCTCGACGGCCGCCAGGAGGACTCGTGGGGCTCGTTCACCGCGTCCTGGACCTACCACCCGGACGCCGGCGTCAGCATGGTCGTGCGAGTCGTCTGACGATCGATCGAACCTAGCCCGCCGCCAACCGGTACAGCGTGAGCGCGGCCAGCGACGGCGCGTCGACAATCTGCCCCGACCGGATCATCGCTGCGATCTCCTGGTCACCGAAGGCGCGATGCACCATGTCCTGCTCGCTCGCCTCCCGGTCGGGTGCGCCCTCCTGCAGGTCTGTCGCCAAGTAGACGTCGAAGCCCTGCGTCGAGTAGCCGTACGCCTCGAAGAGGTGCCCGAGATGCGTGAGCGACCCGGCGCGCAGACCCGTCTCTTCGGCCAGCTCCTGCCGGGCGAGGGCGGCCTGGTCACCGGAGGCGCCGGCGCCCCAGCTGCCCTGCGGGAACTCCCATGCCCGCCGGCCCACGGGATACCGGAACTGCTCGACCATCCAGAAGCCGCCCGGGCAGCGCGGCAGGACCAGGGCGAAGTCCGGCTTCTCGACCACGCCGAAGATGCCGGGGCTGCCGTCGGGCCGCCTGACCTCGTCCTCCCGCACGGTCATCCACGGATTCCGGTAAACGACACGACTACTGACCTGTTCCACGGCTCGATGATCGCAGGCGTAATTGCGGCGACGCCGGGCGCGGGGTCGGCCAGGATGGGCGGCGTGGACAAGGTCCAAGTTGTCATCGCGCACGAGGAACGGGCGACCCTGCGCGTCGGGGACACGTTCCTCAAGGTCGACGGCGACCAGGGGCGCCTCGACGTCGAAGTCGAGGTCATGCGCCTGGCGCCGGTGCCGACGCCGGAAGTGTTGTGGCGCAGGCCCCGGGTGCTGGCCCTGGCCGCGGTCAAGGGCAAGGCGCTCGGGCGCACCGGTCAGCCGTCGGAGGCGTCGCCGACGGCTTGGGCGGCGGCGGGGGCGGCCGTCCGGCGGTTGCACGACGCGCCGATGCCGCCTTGGACCGGGCCGGGGCCCGAACAGTACGCCGCCGAACTCGATCACGAGTGCGGATGGCTGGTGACGAACGGCATCCTGCCCGCGGATCTCGTCGACCAGAACCGGCGGGCGGCCGAGAAGGCGCTGCGGCCCTGGACGCCCGTCTTCGTGCACGGCGACCTGCACGCCAGCCACGTCTTCGTTGCCGGGGACGAGGTCACCGGTGTGATCGACTGGTCCGAGGGCGCCCAGGGGGACGCGCTGCGCGACCTGGCCAGTCTGACCCTCGCCCATCCCGAACATCTCGGGAACGTGCTGGCGGGGTACGGCGGCGACGTGGATGTCGAGGTGATCTGGGCCTGGTGGTCGTTGCGCAGCCTGCTGGCGGCGCGCTGGCTCGTCGAGCACGGCTTCGACCCGGACTCGCCCGGATGTGAGCTCGACGTGCTCCGGGCCGTGGGGACCCGGAGCACGCCGGACCTCACTCGCCGGAGGGGGCGGTGAGGGTTACGCCCAGGCCGACCGGGGCGCCGAAGTTGGGGGTGCCGTCGGCGTTCCAGGTGAATTTCTGGGCTCGGGTGGAGCGGTTCAGGTCGCAGTTTCCGTTGGGGTTCGTGGTGGCGTGATAGACGATCCAGTCCTCCGTGCCGTCGGGGGACTTGAAGAAGCCGTTGTGGCCCGGGCCGTAGACGCCGGCGGCGTTGTTGCGTTGGAAGACCGGGGTGGACGACTTCACCCACGAGGACGAGTTGAGTGGGTCGCCGCCGTTGTAGGTGAGCATTCCCAGCTTGTAGTCGGGGGTCGAGCAGTGTGAGGCGGAGAAGATGATGAACGTCTTCCCGTTGCGCTGCAGCACTTCGGCGCCCTCGTTCACGGCTCCGCCGACCGTTTCCCAGTTGTACGAGGGAGTGGACAGCACACGCCGGCTGCCGGCCGCCGTCCACGGGTTGGACAGCTCCCGGATGAAGTTGGGCTGTGAGCCGTTGTAGTACGTCCCCAGCAGGTACAGCTTGCCGTTGAGCTGCAGGATGCTGGGGTCGAGTTCCCACGTGTTGTCGGCCGTGGGATCGAGCAGATCGGCCTTGAACGCGTACGGGCCCATCGGGTCGGCGCCGGACGACTCGAGCACGTGGATGCGTTGCGTGCCCAGGTTGTACGGCTCCTGGCCGGCTGTGTAGTAGAAGTACCAGCGGCCGTTGATCAGGTGGAACTCCGGCGCCCACATGGTGCCGGCGCCGTTGGGCCGGGTCAGGTTGAAGATGACCTGGTCGGTGGCGGTGGCCAGGCCGGCCAGGGTGGTCGCCTTCCGCATGGTGATGGTGCGGTTCCACGTGGTCGTGGCCAGGTAGTAGTTGCCGTTGTGGTAGGTCAGCCAGGGGTCGGGGCCCTGCGCCTTCAGCGGGTTCGTGAAGGTCTTGCCGCCGGGCGTGCCGGGGTAGCCGGCCAGCCGCCACACCCGGGCCGCCGCCGTGGCGCACGGCAGCTGGATCAGCCCGGCCGCCGTGCCGTTGGCCGCGATGCACTTGCCCGAATGGACGGCGGCCAGCTGGAACGTGTTGGTGCCCACCGCACGCAGCTGGAACCGCTGGTTGTTCTGGTTGTTGCACGGCCACTGGATGATCTGCGCGTTGTCGGCCGTGCTCGCGCCGTACACATCGACGCAGTTGCCGGTCGGCGTGTTGACGGCATACAAATCGCCGACGGCGCTGAAAGAGAAGGACTGCCCGCAGGCGGCCTGGGTGAGCTGAAGCCCGGCCGTCGAGGCGCCCCCGGGAACGGAAACACAGTTGTTCGTGCCGGTGTTGGCGATGGTGCTGGTGAACGAGACGGCGGCCGCCGCGGCCGAGCCCGGTACGACGCCCGCAGCCAGCAACACCATCACCACGACAATGCGAAAGAAGCGCATGAGATCTCCCTATGAGCCGCTGGTGTAGAGCGAACTGACCTCGGCCGCCGACAACGCCCGGCTGTAGAGCCGCACATTGTCGAGCGCCCCGTCGAGGTACGGATCGGCGTACTGCGACCGCCCGAGCCAGTTGCGCGTCGTGTTGCCGAGCGCGGCCGGCCCGAGCGTCAGCGCCGCATTGCTGCCGGCCGCAACACCGTTCACGCAAAGCGTTCCGGTGTTCCCATTGCGGGTGACCGCCACATGCGTCCAGACGCCCGCGGCGACGGCCGGCCCCTCGATCCGTTGCTCCGAGCCGGATCCGCCCGTCGTGATGGCGAACCGCAGCGTGCCCGCACTGGATCGGGGCGTCAGGAACATGTACGCCGAGGTGCCCGTGCCGAAGTCGAGCATGCGGCTCCACGTGGTCACGGCGTCGAGCCGCACCCACAGCGCCACCGTGAAGTTGCTCGCCCCGGCCAGAATGCCCGGCGGCAAGGCGGCGTACCCGGCCGTCCCGTCGAGATTCAAAGCGTTCCCGGTACGCCCGGCGACGTACCCGGCGATGTAGACCGTCGCCGTCCGCCCGTTCCCGCTCGCGTCCGCGGGCGACCCGTCGAACGGATAGTGCGCCACGAACGGCGATCCGGTGACCGACCAGTAGACGCTGTAGCGCTGCCCGTGCACCTTGTAGAACGGTTGCAGCGCAACACTTCCGGCCGACGTGGAGGTCAGCGTCGCCGCATCCAGCGCCGGCAACGCGCTCAGATTCTGGTTGCCGAACAGCCCGGCCAGCACGATCGGCCCCAGCTTCACCGCCTGGACGGTGCTGTTGTCGTTCGTCGCCTCCCGGCTCAACGCCATGGGCAGCGTCACGTCGACGACGTCACCCGAGGCCCACGTGCGGTTCACCGACGCGTACGCCCCGGCCGCCGGCGACGATAGAACAGTGCCGTTGACGCGGATCTGCGCGCCCGAGGCCCACGCCGGAATGCGGATCCGCATCGTGAAGGCGCCCGAGCCGGTGACGGTCAGCCTCGTCGACCCCGCCTCCGGGAACGAGGTCTCCTGGCGTACGGAAAACGCACCCCACGACAGGACGGACGGGATGAACAGGTTGACGAACAGCGTGCTTCCGCCGTCGTGGAAATAGATCGTGTCGCCGTACTTCGTATTGCTCTCCATGCCTGTGCCGTGGCAGCACACAAAGCTGTTGTAGTCGTTGCTGTACGTCTTGATGCCGCCCGCCCGCAACGGCACGTAATAGCACTGGAAGCCGTGCGCCGAGTTCGGGTCCTGCGAGGCCAGGATGTGGTTGTAGAGCGCCTTCTCGTAGTAGTCGATGTAGTCGGCCCGCGCCGGGTTGGTGAAGAAAAATTGCCGGGTCAGCTTGAGCATGTTGTAGCTGTTGCAGCACTCGGCCGTCGTGTCGGAAAGCTCGCTCGCGATCCGGTCCGGCGCCTTGAAGTACTCGCCGTTCGAATTACCCCCGATCGCGTACGTGTGATGCCGCGTCACGATGTCCCAGAAGTTCACGGCGATGTCGCGATAGCGGGTGGTTCCCGTCGCGTGGTACTCGCGGATCGCGCCCAGCGCCTTCGGGATCTGCGTGTTGGCGTGATAGTTGTTCAGGTTGTCCTGGCCGGCCGCCAGCGGGTCGAACACCTCGGCGTGGTCGAAGTGCTGGGCCGCCGCCAGGTGCGCGGGGTCGCCTGTCACCTGGTAGAGGTTGGTCAGCACCTCGTTCATGCCGCCGAACTCGGTGTCGAGCATGTTCTGCCGCTGCGCCTGGGTCAGCCGGTCGTTGCGGAACTTCACCCACGACGCCATGCCGAGCAGCACAGTCAGCGCCTGCGCGTTGCCCGCCACCAGATGCATGTCGAGCAGCCCGGCCATGATCTTGTGCAGCGTGTAGTACGGCGCCCACACGCTCTGCCGGGCCTCGACCCGGTCGATGAAGCTCTCCGGGAAGGCGCTGAGGTAACCGGTGTTGTAGCCGGCCGCCGCGGTGCGCGCCTGACACTGGGCCAGGACGGCGACGATCTGATCGCCCTTCGTCTTGTACGCGCTGTCACCCGTACTGGCATAGGCCTGGGCCAGCGCCGTGAGCAGGTGACCGGTGGAGTGCCCCCGCAGTTCGGTGGTCGGCGACTCCCAGCCACCGCAGGCGGTGGCCGAGGACGACAGGCCCACATTGAGACGGAACGTGTGCAGCAAGCGGTCGTTGTTGAGGAACAACAGGTACGACTGGGTGCGGGCCGCGTTGGCGGTGAACGGGCTGGGCAACAGCCGTACGGCGGAAAGCGGGAACGCGTAGGCCGATACACCGGCGTCCGGGCGCGCCGCAGCGGATGCCTTGGCGCCGACGGAAAGAACGGTGGCCGCGGCGGCCGAGCCCGCCAGCAGGGTACGTCGGGTCAGGTTCATGCGAACGCCTTGATCTCGAGGAGGCCGACCGAACCGGCGCCGCTGGTGAGCGCGACCCGCAGCCGGGTCGTGCGCGCCGGCGTGAACGTCACGTGGTTGTACTGGTTGGTGGCAACGGGATAGCCCGAGGCGCCGCCCACGTCCACGTACGCGGATCCGTTCCAGGCCTGCAGCTTCCACGAGGCCGGGACGCGTACGCCGCCGTTGTCGTCGAAGAAGTAGACGTCCGCGCCGGACAGCGTCTGAGCGCTCGGCCACGTCAGTTCGGCCCACTGCTGCCCGGTCTGCGGCCACGTGCCCCAGCGCCGGTTCACGGTGTCGTTGGAGGAAGGCGGATCGACGCCGTCGTTCAGCGCGGCGACGCTCTCCCACGACGACGTGTAGCTCGCCGTGGGAGTGGCCGACAGGGCCAGGTTGCCGGTGGGCGGCTGCACGACCCCGCCCCGGTTGTAGACCTTCACCTCGGTCAGGCCGGTCTTGAACCCGGAGGCGTGGATGACCTGGACCCGCAGCCGGGTGGCGTTCACCGCCGGGAAGCGGACCGCGTTGTAGTTGGCCTGTGGCGAGGTGGCCGTGGCGACCGTCGTCCAGGTGCTGCCGTTCAGATACTGGACCTGGTAGGACGCGGGCTGGCGGTAGCGGTTGGTGGCCCGGTCGTTGCGGAACCACACCCGCACCTCGTCGACCGTCCGGGCTTGGCCCAGGTTGAGCTCCAGCCAGTCGGTGGCGTTGGGTGACCCGTACGTGCCCCACAGGGGTTCGTTGATCGGGAAGCCGTCGACCGCGTTGGCGCCGGCCGTGCCGCTCGCCGTGTACGACGCCGTCGTGCTCGCGCCCTGCGCGTAGTTGGTCAGGTTGGCCGTCAGGTCGACGCCGGCCTTGTTGAACATGTCGACCATCTGCGCGCTGTTCTGCGTAACCGCCGAGGGCGTCTGCATTCCGGCGTACGCCTGGTTGTAGAGCACGGTCGCCCCGCCACCGGCCGGGAAGGTGACCGCACCGGTGTCCGGGTTCCACACGAAGCGCACCAGCCTGTCCACAGTGGCCACGCGGGTGCCGTTAACGAAGATGGAGTAGCCCTGCGGAATGCCGCTGTAGCGGGTCACTCCGTCGGCCGGGTCGTCCCACACGATGCTCAGGTCGGCGTTGCGGTAGCGCAGATTGTTGGCCGCGAAATGGGTCCAGCCGATGCCGATCGGGCTCAGCTCGACCTGCTTGTCGGTGCGCGGCCGCAGGCCCATCACGTCCTCGATGACGGTCCAGTTGCTGCTGCCCAGAATGTTGTGGTGGATCCAGGACCGGTAGTCGATGGTCGACGTGCCGGCGTTCCAGTCGGCCCAGAACTCGTTGGCGTCCGGCCATTGCGTGTTGCCGCCGACGTACTGCGCCCAGGTGTTCCAGTACAGCAGCTTCTTGTAGTCCTCGGCGCTCATCCACTGGTTCGGATAGTTGCGCAGCACCGAGGAGTAGAGCCGGAACTGCACGGTCGAGTTGATGGTCGAGAAGTTGTTGCTGCCCGGCTGGCCCGCCGCGGCGGCGGCCGCCTTGTCCTTCTGGTTCGCGGTGAAGAACGGGAAGACCGGGTATTCGGCGGGGTCGGCGAACAACCGCAGCGCCTGACGGTATTCGTCCGTGTTCGGCATCGCCCCGACGGCGTACGGGTAATAGTTGTTGATTTCCTTCCAGGGCACCAGGGCGTTGGTCGCCACATGCCGGTGCTTGATCAGCTTGTTCGTCGAATCCCACAGGTACGTCGTGATGGCGCCCCTGATGCGGTCGGCGATCTGCTGCATCTCGGTGGCCTTGGCCGTGTTGCCGATCGACGCGTAGGCCTGCGACGCCGCCAAGGCACCGCTGTAGACGTACGCCGATTCGGCCCGGTCGAGGTTGCCGGCCCGCCAGTGGAACGACACGGCGTCGGCGTCGTTGCCGGTGAGCGCGCCCCAGTCGTACTCGATCAGGCCGTTGTTGTCGTGGTCGTAGTACGACAACTGACCCTTCACATCACCCTCGGCGTACTTGGCCAGGTTGCCCGCGATGCTCGGCTGGCCGCCGTGAATCTGGTAGCTGCGCCAGGCCGCCTCGGCGATGTACTGGGTGTAGCTGTTCGACCAGTTCTCCGGGTCACCCGGGTTGTCCATGAACCGGCCACCCTTGGACGACTGCCCCACGGACAGCCACGGCCCGTACGACCAGGCCGGGTTGCGCAGGTACTTCAGGTCGTCGATGTGCATCGGCTGGGTCAGCGCGATCGCGTTGTTGTAGCCGAGCGCGCCCTCGACGCTGACCGGGAACTGGAAGTCCTGCCCCGGGATGTTGGCGTCGAGGTAGTTGAACCGCATGAGCCACCAGCGGTAGTAGATCTCTTTCTTGATGGCCGGCTCGGGCACGTCGAGATAGGGCACATTGACGGCCCACCAGCGGTTGTACTCGCGAACGTGACTGGCGAAAGCCGCAGCCGCGGTGGCCGCTCGAACAGTGTTGTACTCGGTCACCGACTCGGGGATCTCGGTGGCCGTGAACCCCATCTGCACCTTCACGGTGGTCGTGGCCCCGGCCGCAACCGTGACGCTGCGGGTCAGGGCGCCACTGGCTGCCGCGAAGCTGTCGCCGGAGAGCCGCAACCCGAGCGTGGTCAGGTTGTTCTTGACCGCCCGCGAGCCGGTCAGCTCGCTACCGCTGACCGTTGTGGCGTAGGGCGAAGTGACCCGCAGGGCGACCGTCTGCGACGCCGTGCCCGTGTTCGTGATGGCCAGGTTGTCGACGGCCACGTTGTTCTGGGTGATGAACTTCGTCTGGTTGATGCGCAGCGAGCCGTTGGTGTGCACGCTCTTCCAGTGGCTGGGCGCCTGCCAGCGTTGCGAGACCTGTTCGGACCAGGTGCCCGAGCCGGCCGTGACGGTGAACGCGGCCTGGTCGCTGATGCTCTCCCAGTAGGCGACGGAGCCGCCGAAGCCCAGCGTGGCCGGGATGTGCGTCTTCATGAAGACGGCCCGGCCGCGGCTCATCAGCCAGGTGCCGGCCGGATCGTTGCCGGGGCGGGCCAGCAGCCGGTCCATCCAGAAGTCGGTGCCGCCGGCCTCGGCGTCGTAGATGGCCTGCATGGTGTTGCCGGTGGTCATCGCGACCGGCGGCGCGGGGATCGAGGGCCCCGAGAAACTCGGGTAGCCGATGGTCTGCGCGGCCTGCGCGGGCGAGGCCGCCACGACTAGTAGGGAGCCGGTCAGGACTGCGACTGTCGCGATGGCCAGTGGGGGACGTGGCACCGCGGCACCTCCTTAGGTCATTCGGGCGGAGGAGGCGCAACACCGCACGGCCAGGCACGGCCGGCGGCGCAGGGGGAGAAACGCCGAAAACCTTTTCGGGAATGCTTCCATCGGGTTACTTCGATGTCAACGACTGGTTGTCCGAGGCCGGAAGGGCCGCCTGGCCGAAACAATTTTCGGCACTCGGACGCGTGGTTCGGGCGGGGTCACGAACGACCCGTTGATCAACTACGATGCGGCGATGTTTTACGCACGCCTCCTCATCAGGCGGATCTTCGGGGGCCCGCTGCCCCCTGTTCCCGAGTTCGACGCGGACCGGGCGAACCCCGATCAAGGGCTGCAGGCGGCCAAGCCGCAGATTCGCGGCGGTGACTGGCAGGCCGCCAAGAAAGTGATGGCGGACGCCGGTGACGACCACGAGCTGCGCGGGCGCCGGCTGCAGGCGCTCAGCGGGCTGGCCATCAAGGACGACGGCTGGCTGCGGGTCTGGCTCCACACCGACCCGTCCGACGCGACGGCGTTGATGATCCAGGCGGCCGTGCTCCAGTCGGAGGCAAGCGAAGCCCGCGGCGCCGCCTCGGCCAAGAACACCACGCCGGAGCAGTTCGCCGCCTTCCACGAGCTCTCCCAGGCCGCCGGGCAGGTCGGGCGGCGCGCGATGCAGCTGGCCGCCCCGGGCGACCCGTTGCCGTGGGTGGACCTGCTGAACTCCATGTTCGGCGACCGCCAGGCGCGGGCCCACTTCGACGAGGTGTTCGCCGAGGGCCGGCGGCGCGACCCGTACAACTTCGACCTGCACCTGGCCGCGGTGAGCCTGCGCTGCCAGAAGTGGTTCGGCTCGCACGAGCAGATGTTCGGCATCGCCCGCCAGGTGGCCGCGGCCGCCCCGCCCGGCGCCAACGTGCTGCTGATGCCGTTGTTCGCGCACATCGAGTACGCGATGCGCGAGTTCGGCTGGGACGAACGCTCCGACGACCAGCTGAACCGCTGCCGGGCGTACTTCCAGCGCCCCGACGTCCAGCAGGAGGTCGACCAGGCGATCGCCCGCTGGCGGGCCGGCACCCCCAACCCGGCGCGCGGAATCACGTGCCGCAACTGGGTGGCTTTGTACTACAGCCTCGCCCGCCGACGGCCAGAGGCCAAGGCCGTCTTCGACGAACTAGGCCAGTACGTCGTAGCGGCCGCAGCCTGGGCCTACTTCTACTCCGACGAGGAGTACGGCTACCTGACCAACTGGTGGTGGGCGAACGGCGTCCACTAGACGCCGTCCCGTCAGAGCCGGGCGATCGCCGAGGCCGGGTTCTCGATGGCATCGGCGACGGCTCGCATGAAGCCGGCGGCGGTGGCGCCGTCGGCCACGCGGTGGTCGAAGACGAAGCTCATCTGGCAGATCTTGCGGACGCAGATCTGCCCGTCGACGACCCACGGGCGGTCGAGGATGCGGCCGAAGCCGAGGATGGCCGCCTGCGGGTGGTTGATGATGGCGGCGCTGCCGTCGACGTTGAAGCTGCCGTAGTTGTTCAGCGTGAAGGTGCCGTTGCCGGTTACCGTGCCGGTGCGGGCGGCCTCGGTGATGCGGCGGATCTGCTCGTCCAGGCCGGTGGTGGTGAGCGAGCCGGCGTCGGTGACGGCGGGGACGACGAGGCCGCGGGAGCCCTGGACGGCTACGCCCAGGTCGATCCGATCGAGCTCGACGATCTCCTGGCGCTCGGTGTCCACGCGGGAGTTGAAGACGGGGTACTCGCGCAGCGCGGCCACGGTGAAGCGGGCAATGTAGGCCAGCAGGCCCGGGCCGGGGCGGGTGGCCTCGCGCAGCTCCCACAGGCGGGTGGCATCCAGGTCGACCCATACCGTGGCCTCGGGGATCTCGGCGCGGCTGCGGGACAGGGCGGCCGACGTCGCCTTCCGGAAGCCACTGAGCGGCACGCGCCGCTCCCCCGGCGCGGAAGCCGACGCGGAAGCCGACGCGGGAGCCGACGCGGAAGCCGACGCGGGAGCCGACGCGGAGGCCGGCGCGGAAGCCGACACGTGAGATGGCGCGGAAGCCGGCGACGGCGCCGGAGTCGAGGCCGGCGGCGGGGTGGACGGAATGGCCAGCGCCCGAGTCACGTCGGAGCGCACGATCAGACCGCCGGGCCCGGAGCCGTCGAGCGAGCGCAGATCAAGCCCACCCTCGCGAGCCAGCTTGCGCACCAGCGGCGAGACGACAAGGGGCACGCGACGCGACGGCGCCGCAGTCACGTGGGCGACCGCCGTGCGCGGCCGGCGGCGGCGTCCCGACGCGGCCGCCGCGCCCGTGGTGCCGTACCCGATGAGGACGTTGCCCGAACCGGCGCGCTCCTCCTCGCGGTAGGTGTCGGCCGGGGCCGGGGCGACGGCCGCGACCGTCAGCAGCGGCTTGCCCACCTCGAGCACACCACCCTCGGGCGCGTGCCGGGTGGCGACCTGTCCCGCGTACGGCGAAGGGACCTCGACCAGCGACTTGGCCGTCTCGACCTCGACCACCGGCTGGTCCACCTCGACGATGTCGCCCTCGGCGACGAGCCAGCGGACCACCTCGGCCTCGGTCAGGCCCTCACCGAGGTCGGGCAGGCGGAAGACCTGCTCGCTCACGAGTCCTCCCACTGCAGGTCGTCCACCGCGTCCAGCACCCGGTCGACCCCGGGCAGGTGCAGGTGCTCGTACTTCGGCGGCGGGTACGGGATGTCGAAGCCGGTGACGCGGCGGATCGGCGCGGCCAGCGAGTGGAAGCAGCGCTCGGTCACCCGGGCCACGATCTCGGACGACACGCTCGCGAAGCCGGCGGCCTCGGCCACCACGACGGCCCGGCCGGTGGAGCGGACGGCCGCGGCCACCGTCTCGTCGTCGAACGGCACGATCGAGCGCAGGTCGACCACCTGGAGGCTGCGACCCTCGCGGTCGGCCACCTCGGCCGCCTCCAGCGCGATCGGCACGCTGGGCCCGTACGCGATGAGCGTGGCGTCAGTGCCCTCGCGCCGCACCACCGCCCGGCCGATGGACGGCGGCTTCACGCCCAGCTCGACCTCTTCCTTGGTCCAGTAAAGCTTCTTCGGTTCGAGGAACACGACCGGGTCGTCCGAGGCGATCGACTCGCGCAGCAGGGTGTACGCGTCGGCCGGCGTCGACGGAGTCACGACGTGCAGGCCCGGCGTGTGCACGTAGTACGCCTCGGACGAGTCGCAGTGGTGCTCCACGCCGCCGATCCCGCCCGCGTACGGGATCCGGATGACCATCGGCAGCGCGACCTTGCCCCGCGTCCGGTTCCGCATCTTGGCCACGTGGCTGACGATCTGCTCGAACGCGGGGTAGGCGAACGCGTCGAACTGCATCTCGACGACCGGCCGCATCCCGTTCATGGCCATGCCGACGGCCACCCCGACGATGCCCGACTCCGCGAGGGGCGTGTCGAAGCAGCGGTCCTCGCCGAACTCGGCGGTGAGCCCGTCGGTGACACGGAAGACGCCGCCCAGCGGGCCGACGTCCTCGCCGAAAACGACGACTGTCGGATCGTCGGACAATGAGTCGCGCAACGCCCGGTTCAGGGCCTGGGCCATGGACAGCTTCTCGTGCGCGGTCATCGCGACGCCACCTCCCGCTCGATCTCGTCGGCCAGTTGGGCCGCCTGTTCCCGCAGCTGCGGGGTCGGCCGTGCGTAGACGTGCTCGAACAGCAGGGCGGGCTCGGGTTCCACGTCGCGGTTGAGGCCGTCCCGCACATGCTCGGCGACCCGTTCCGCCTCGGCCCGGAAGGCACTCTCGTCGATCGACAGGTAGGCCGACAGCCGCGTGATGGGGTCGCGCCCCACCCAAGCGTCGACGTCGGCGGCGTCCCGGTAGCGGGTGGCGTCGTCGGCGTTCGTGTGCGCCTGCATCCGGTACGTGTGTGCCTCGACCAACTGCGGTCCCTCACCGGCGCGAGCCTTGGCCACGGCTGAGTCCAGCACCGAGAGCAGCGCGGCCACGTCGTTGCCGTCGACCCGCTCGCCGGGGATGCCGTAGCCGACGCCCTTGTGGGCCAGCGACGGCGCGGCGGTCTGCCGGGCCAGGGGCACGCTGATCGCGTACTCGTTGTTCTGGATCAGGAAGACGACCGGGGCCTTGAGCACGGCGGCGAAGTTCATCGCCTCGTGGAAGTCGCCCTCGCTGGTGCCGCCGTCGCCGCAGAGCGCCATCACCACGGTCGGCTCGCCACGCAGGCGGGCCGCGTGGGCGACCCCGACCGCGTGCGGCAGCTGCGTGGCCAGGGGCGTGGCGTGCGGGGCGACGCGGTGCTCGTACGGGTCCCAGCCGCAGTGCCAGTCGCCCTTGAGCAGGGTCAGCGCCTCGACCGGGTCGACCCCGCGCTCGACGGCGGCCACCGTGTCGCGGTAGGTCGGGAACAGCCAGTCGCCCTCGTCCAGCACCTGGGCCGCCGCGACCTGGCACGCCTCCTGCCCGTGCGACGACGGGTAGACGGCCAGGCGACCCTGCCGGACCAGCGCGTACGCCTGGTCGTTGAGCCGGCGCGCGGTGATCAGGGAGGCCAGGGCGCGGCGGAGCGCGGCCTCGTCGGGCAGGGCGCGACCGGCATCGGCGACGGGGTGGCCGTTCGCATCGATGAGGGTCACCGGGGAGTCGGAGGGCAGAAGGTGGTCTGCGTCACCTGTCATGGGCCCATGCTGGTCGCGTTGCCATCTGGATTCCACTGCCGGCCCGTAACCGAGAAGATGTACGTTCGGAGTGGCATTTTCGGAGCCAATCGTCCGGCTGAGGCGACCGAAGCCACGGAAGGGTGAGACAACTGGCAGGCCCCCTCGACGACGTCGACCGGCTGATCCTGGGCGAGCTGACCCGCGACGGCCGGCTGTCGATGCGCACCCTGGCCGAGCGCCTGCACATCTCGCGGGCCAACGCCTACGCCCGGGTCGATCGCCTGCGCACGACCGGGGTGATCAGGGGTTTCCGGGCCGACGTGGACCCGGTCGCGGCGGGGCTGGGCACCACGGCGTACGTGACGGTGAATCTCAACCAGGCCGAGTGGCGGGACGTGGCCGAGCGGCTGCGGTCGCTGCCCGGGGTGGTGCACATCGCGCTGGTCGGCGGCGAGTTCGACGTGATCATGCTGGTGCGGGCCGAGGACAATGCCGCGCTGGGCCGCCTGGTGCTCGACGCCATCCAGGGCATGCCGGGCGTAGTAAATACAAGGACGCTCCTCGTCTTCGAAGAGGCTGAACCGGGGTAAGGGGTACCGATGAAATCGATCGCGCGAGCGCTGGTGGCCGGTGGCCTCCTCCTCGGGGCCGTGGCGTGCTCCTCCGACAGCTCGGCCGAGCCCGCCCGGCAGACCGTGACCCCGTCCTCGGCGGTCGAGGTGCCGGAGCTGGTCTCCACCGAGGTCCAGGGCAGCGACGGGCAAAAGGTGCAAGCCCCGCCCGGCTGGAAGGTCAGCGTCTGGGCGAAGGTCCCCGGCGCCCGCCTGCTCGCGTGGACTCCCGACAACAAGCTGCTGGTCTCGCGCCCCGAGTCGGGCGACGTCCTGGCCCTGACCGACGGCCAGCAGGAGACCCTGGTCGAGGGCCTCAACCAGCCCCATGGCCTGGCCTTCGACGGCGACACCCTCTACGTGGCCGAGAGCAACCAGGTCGACTCCTTCGCGTACGCCGCCGGCAAGGTGAGCGGCAAGCGCGTCGTCGTCGACGGCCTGCCCGACGACAAGAGCGCCGAGCTGGGCGGCAAGTACGCCCACGCGCTCAAGAGCGTCGCCGTCGGCCCCGACAAGTCGCTCTACATCTCGATCGGCTCGACCGGCAACATCTCGGCCGAGGACCGCGACGCCGACCCCGAGCGCGCCGCCATCCTGCGCTTCCGCGACGGCCGGCTCGAGACTTTCGCCCACGGCGTCCGCAATGGCACAGGCCTAGCCGTCGCGCCCAACGGCGACGTGTGGACGGCCGTCAACAACCGGGACAACACCCCCATCCCGTACGAGGGTGACGACCAGGGCAAGGTCGAGACCTCGTACGTCAACGACCACCCGCTCGAGCCCCTGGCCAAGCTGACCGAGGGCCGCGACCTGGGCTGGCCTTACTGCAATCCCGACCCCGACGTGCAGCCGGGTCAGGAGGACTCGCCGCTCAGCTACACCGACCGGCCGTTCGTGCGCGACTACGACACCAACCGGGACGGCTCGAAGCTCGACTGCTCGAAGCTGCCCAAGGTCGAGCAGGGCATGGGCGCGCACTCGGCGCCGCTGGGCCTCAGCTTCGCCGCTCAGGTTCCCGGCGCGTACGGTGCGGGAGCGCTCGTCGGCATTCATGGCTCCTGGAACCGCAAGCCTCCGCGCCCGCCCGAGGTGTCGTTCTTCGCCTGGCGGAACAACAAGCTGGGCCCGCAACAGACGCTGCTGTCCGGTTTCCAGCGTGAGGACGGCTCCCGCTGGGGGCGGCCGGTCATGGCCGTCCAGGGTCCGGACCAGGCTCTGTACGTGAGCGACGACTACGCGGGCGCGATCTACCGGGTGACCGCGTCCTGAGGCGGTAACGTCCGGTACGTGGCGTTCCTGTTCAGCCCGGGGCAGCGGGTCGTCGCCGCCGGGCTGTCCGCCGCTCTGGCCGCGGGCTGGCCGTCGCGGGTGGGGCACGAGACGTGGTCGCCTCCCCCGCCTCCCAGCCGGCTCTACGTCGAGCGCACCGGCCCGGCCGTCGAGCAAGTGACGACGTACGAGAAAGAGGGCCGGACAGCCGAGGCGGCGCTCATCCGGAAGATCGCGACGCGCCCGGTGGCGTCGTGGTTCGCCGACAGCGACACGGCCCGGGTCGACCGCGTGGTGAGGGCGGCCCGGGGCTACATCCCCGTGCTGGTCCTGTACTTCATCCCGCATCGCGACTGCGCCAGCCACTCCGCCGGAGGCGCGCGCACCGCCACCGCGTACGACGCCTGGATCCAAGCCGTCGCCGCCGCGCTGACCGGCCGCCGCGCCATCGTCATCCTCGAGCCCGACGCGGTGGCCCAGTCCCTGCAGGGCTGTCTCACGTCCGCCCAGCGCGCCGAGCGCTACCGCCTGCTGACCCGCGCGGTCGCCAAGCTGGCCGCGAACCCGGCCCTGACCGTCTATCTCGACGGCGGGAACCCGGCCTGGATCACCGACACCGCCACGATGGCCAAGGCGCTCAGGAAGGCCGGCGTCGCCCGGGCCGACGGTTTCTCGTTGAACGTGGCCAACTTCGAGACCACCGCCTCGAACATCCGGTACGGCACAAGGCTTTCCGACCGGCTCGGCGGCGCACATTTCGTCATCGATACCAGCCGCAACGGCAACGGCCCGGCCCGCCGGTCCTCGGGCGACCGCCACTGGTGCAATCCGCCCGGCCGCGCCCTCGGCAACGTCCCCACCTTGCGGACCGGCCAGGACCGGGTCGACGCCTACCTCTGGATCAAACGCCCCGGCGAGTCCGACGGCGCCTGCGGCCGCGGGGCCCCGGCGGCCGGGCGCTGGTGGCCCGAGTACGCCTTGGAGCTGGCCTCCGGCTAGACCAAGGGGACGACCCGCTCAACGGCATCGAGGATCAGCCCGGCCTCCACGACGGCCCGGGTCTCGGCGATGCCGTAGGCCGGCCACTCGCACACGAAGGTCACCGGCCCCGGCGGCGGCAGCGGCCACACCCAGTAGCTCATTTCGTACTTGCGCCCTCCCCCGCCCCCGCTGTCCTGCACCAGCAGCGGCGGGTCGGGCTGGGCGTCGGGCGGCAGCATGGGATAGCCGAGGTTGGTGGCCGCCGCGCCGTCCGCAAACTGCACGCCGAGCCGGAAGAACCCCTCGGAGGGCGGCTCCTCGTCGAAGAAGTCGTGATGGAAGCCCAGCCGGAAGGCCCGCCCGTGGCGGTCCTCGTGCCGCAGCACGGCCGTGATCGAGAAACTGAAACCGTTCGGGTACGCGGTGATCCCGCTCAGCCCGACGACGGCCTCGTCGCCGCGCCCCAGCACGAATTCGGCGGGCACCGCAGCCCCCAGCATCGCCTCCGGCTTGGCCCACGAGGGCGGCGGCGGCTGCTCGTCCGGCTCGGGCTCCTCACGGTCCGGCGGCGGGAACTGCTCGAAGAACCTCACACCGCGCAGACTATGCCTCAGGGCATAGACCGGACTCCGGCTCGCGCCCGATTCCCCCGGCCGCGTCCGCTGACACACTCTCCGGCATGAACAAGCGTCTCTGGCTCCGCCGCGTAGTGCTCGGTCTGGCCTGCCTGCCCCTCGCCGCCGTCAGCGTCCTGCACACGATGGGCCGCACCGACGACTTCGGCGTGCTCGGCGAGTGGTACGTGATGCTGCCGCTCACCCTGGCCGGGGTGCTCGCCTGGACGCTGGTCGAGAAGGCCTGGACCAAAGTCGACGAGGCGCAGCACCCGTCCTGACCTGCTCAAACGGTGCGGGCGGCGGCGACCCGTTCGAGGTCGCCGACGGTGAGGGGCCGCCCGCGGGCGATGACGACGACGTGGTCGAGACCGTAGGACTTCAGCTCGGCGCACCGGCCGGCGAACTGCTCCGCCGGTTCGCCGTTGCCGATCGCGGTGCTCACGGTCTTGATGATGCCGGCGTCGTCGCGGCCCACGGCCGCGCAGTGCTCGCGCAGCACGGCCAGCTTGTGCCGGATCGTGGCGCCGCCGTCCGGGATGTCGAACAGGTTGCACGCGTCGGCGTGCTCGGCGACCAGGCGCAGAGTCCGGCGCTCCCCCGTCCCGCCGATGAGGATCGGCGGATGCGGCCGGGTCACCGGTTGAGGGCTGCTCAGCGGGCGTTCGAGCCGCGCGTGGAAGCCGTGGAAAGGCGCTGTGTCACCCCGCCACATCTGCGCCGCGAGCCGGACGGTGTCGTCCAGGTGCTCGAACCGTTCCCGGGGCGCCGGCAAGGGCACACCCATGGCGCGGGCCTCGTCCTGCTGATAGCCGGCGCCGACACCGAGCCACGCCCGACCCGCCGAGAGCACGTCCAAAGTGGTCACTGACTTGATCAGCAACGCCGGCGGGCGGAAGGACACCGGGCTCACCATCGCGCCGAGCCGCACCCGGCGGGTCGTCGCGGCCAGGAACGCCAGCACGGCGTACGCCTCGAGCATCGGATCCGTGACGGCCGCAGCCGGGTCGGCCTGGATGAGGTGGTCAGTGACCCAGACGGTGTGCAGACCGAGCTCGTCGGCCGCCTGACCGAGATCGGTGACGGCGGCCGCCGAGCCGTCGGCCGGATACGAGGTGAGGCTGACGCTCACGTCCATGGCTCAGGCCGCCGTCGTGTACTGCACCGAGGCCAGCTGCCACCGGCCGCCGTCGCGCGCCCAGACCTGGCTGACCCGGAACCGGCCCTTGATCACCTCGCCGTGGTACCGGCACTCCGACTCGACCAGGTCGAAGCGGATGCCGGCGCCCTCGTAGGCGTGCGCCACCGACTCCGTCACGTCCAGGCGCACCTGCTCGTACGCGTCGTCGCGGTGGGCCTGGATCCACTCGTCCCGGCTGATCACATACCCGCGCGGGCCGGTGATGACCGCCCGCGGCGACACCAGGCCGCTCAGCATCTGCCAGTCCCCGCCGAGCAGGGCCTCGTTCACCCGATCCCGCAGACTGTCGATCGTGACATCCCTCTCTCCATTCATGTAGTTACTCTAAAATTAGTGTCACTCTAATTTCAAGCCCTCATCGGGAGGCTCGGTGGGTCTGCGCGAGCAGAAGAAGGAGCGCACCCGGCGCCACATCGCCGACACGGCGTGGGAATTGATCGCCGACAACGGTTTCGCCCGGGTGACCGTGGCCGAGATCGCGCGCGCGGCCCAGGTGGCCGAGGCGACGGTGTTCAACTACTTCGCGACCAAGGAGGACCTGTTCTTCTTCCGCCTCGACGAGTACGGCGAGAGCCTGGTCCGGGGCGTGGCCGGCCGTCCGCCCGGCGAGGCGGCGCCGGCCGCGTTCCACCGCCTCCTGCTCGCCGAAGGCGGCCTGGTCGGCCAGCTCGACAGCGGCGACTCCCAGGCGTTGGACCGGCTCCGCACGGTCAACCGCGTGGTGGCGGAGAGCCCCGCCCTTCAGGCACGCGAGCAGGTCTCATTCACCCGCACGGCCGAGTTGCTGGCCGCTACCCTGGGCGGCGACACACTCCAGGAGCAGGTCGCCGCTCGGGTGGTGGCGCACGGCCTGATCGCCGTGCAACGGGCCCTGGTCCTGCAGGTCCGCGAGGCCGTGCTGGCCGACGAGATCCCACCCGGCTTCGCCAGCCAGCTGGCCGAGTCCGCGGCCCACGCCTTCGCGCTCCTCGAGAACGGCCTCGCCGGCTACGGCACCCGCGACTCTTGACCCGGCGCGGCCCGCGGCATGATGCGGCGCTCGCCGGAGGCCGCCATAGCGTGCAGCGCGCCGCCCGCGAGCGGGATCAGGCGGGCCAGGCCGGGCCGGCCGTTGCGGCGGGCCAGCTCGGGACCGAGCCGGTTCATCAGCTTGGTGATCGCGGGCAACGGCCGGATGAACAGGGTGATCTCGGTGATCAGCCCGTCGTCGCCCAGGCGGAGCCGTTGCGCCTCGTGCAGGCGGGTTCCACCCACAGTGGCCTCGTAGAACAGCGCGACCGTGCGGCCCTCGGCGACCTGATCGGTGTAGGTGATGTCGTCGATCGCCTCCAGCGCCACCTCGAGCAGGTCGCACAGCTGCCGGTGGCCGTGGAACGTGAACTGGTCGGTGATCGGCGAGATCAGCGTGACGTCCGGGCTGAGGGCGGCGATGGCGGCGGCCGCGTCACCGGCTTCCCCGGCGGCCCGCCAGGCGGCGACGGCTTCATACGGCATGCCCCCGACCGTACGTGTCGTTCGCCACTCCGCACGTCTCCCAGCTGGCATGCTTGCCCGGCGGCAAGCGATCGATCTGACGTTTTCGGTTGATCGATGATCTCCTGGGTAGGGCCAGACCTGATCCTGAAACGCGAAAGAGGGGTACGACGTGCCGGCCCAAACTCACGACATCGAGGACCTTCGGGTCAACA
Source organism: Paractinoplanes pyxinae (assembly GCF_026626335.1). Classification (GTDB taxonomy): domain Bacteria; phylum Actinomycetota; class Actinomycetes; order Mycobacteriales; family Micromonosporaceae; genus Actinoplanes; species Actinoplanes pyxinae. Next base: position 28,139 of record NZ_JAPNTZ010000026.1, read on the forward strand.
GCCGGATGTACGACGCCGTCATCGAGGAGATCGACGGGCGCCGGATCCGCATCGGCCAGGACTGGCTGGTGGACTGGGCGTCCTGCAACTATCTGGGCTTCGACCTCGACGAGGAGGTCATCGAGGCGGTCGAGCCGCAGCTGCGCAAGTGGGGCACGCACCCCAGCTGGTCGCGCATGCTCGGCAGCCCGCAGCTCTACCCGCAGCTCGAGGAGCGCCTGAGCGAGCTGCTGGGCACCGAGGACGTGCTGCTGCTGCCGACGATCTCGCAGATCCACCTGGGCGTGATCCCGGCGCTCATCGGCAAGGGCACGCTCATCATGGAGAGCCGCGCCCACCGCACCATCTACGACGGTTGTGTGTTCGCCCGCGGCCAGGGCGCGACCATGAAGCGGTTCCGCAGCGGCGACCTGGACGAGCTGGAGCGCCTGCTCAACGAGGCCACCGAGCGCCCAATCATGGTCTGCATGGACGGCGTCAACAGCATGACCGGCGACATCCCGGACCTGACGAAGTACGCCAAGCTGTGCCGTGAGCACGATGCCCTGCTGTACGTCGACGACGCGCACGGCATGGGCGTCATCGGCGAACGCAGCGAGCTCGAGACCTCGCCGTACGGCATGCGCGGCAACGCGATCGTCAAGCACGCCGGCGAGACGTACGACAACATCATCCTGGTCGGCGGGTTCTCCAAGGCGTACTCGTCGCTGCTGGCCTTCCTGGCCCTGCCGACCGCCGTGAAGAACCAGCTCAAGGTGGCCGCCCCGACCTACCTCTACTCCGGACCGTCGCCGGTGGCCTCCCTGGCGACCGTGATGGCCGGCCTCGACGTGAACGAGAAGCGCGGCGACGAGCTGCGCGGTCACCTCTACCGGCTGACGGCGAAACTGCTTTCCCACGTACGCGGAATGGGGGTGCACACGCTGAATGTGCACGACACTCCCGTGGTCGAGATCCCCATCTCCCCCGAGCACGACCTGATCGCGGTCTCCGAGCGTCTGTGGGCCGCCGGCCAGTACGTGACGCTCGCCCCCTACCCGGGCGTGCCGCGCGACGAGATCGGATTCCGCATCCAGCTCACCGCCGCGCACACCGACGAGCAGGTGGACGCCCTCAACGCCGTACTGACCGAACTGGCCCAGGACGGCGCCCTGCGTCCCGCCCTGCCGCAGCAGCGCCGCCCGATCGCTTAGTCCGCTATCGGACGCCCGGCGACTGCCGGTCGCCCTTGTGGTTACCGTCAGTTCATGCCTCGATCGGAGTTCACCGATCTCCCCGACCCGGCCCACGCCGACAGTGTGGACAGCCTGATCGAACGGCTGCGCCTGCTGAAGGTGTGGGCCGGCAACCCCTCGTACGAGGCCATCAAGGACAGGGTCAACACGGCCTGGGCCGCCGCCGGCCGCCCGGCCCGCGAGATGACCCACAAACCCACCGTCGCCAACTGCTTCCGGCCCGGCCGCCGCTGGCTCAACACCGATCTCGTGCTCGCGGTGGTCGAGTCGCTGCACCCGGACGTCGGCTACGTGACCCAGTGGCGCCAGGCCCTGCGCGCGGTGGCCGGCGAGATCGAGGCCATTTCCCAGGTCCGGGTGCAGGATTCCTTGCCGCTGGACCAGGCCGGGTTCACCGGTCGCACGGGCGAAATGGCTCAGCTCCGCCGGGCCGCCCAGGCCTGCGGCACGGTTGTGATCTCGGCGATCGAGGGGATGGCCGGCGTCGGCAAGACACAGTTCGCCGTCCACGCCGGGCACCTGCTGCTGCGCGAGCGGGCCGCCGACCGGGTGCTCTTCGTCAACCTGCGGGGTTTCCATCCCGATCCGGCTCAGCCCCCGGCCGATCCGGCGGCTGTGCTGGACGGCTTCCTGCGGCTGGTCGGCGTGCCCGGGCATCACATCCCGCACGACCTGCCCGGCCGCACCGCGGCCTACCGCCGGCGGCTCGCCGGCACGCGCACACTGGTGGTTCTGGACAACGCCGCCTCGGCCGAGCAGGTCGCCCCGCTCCTGCCGATGACGCCCGGCTGCGTGACGCTGGTCACCAGCCGCCGCAGCCTGGCCGATCTGGACCCGGCCGTCCGGCTCACCGTCGACGTCTTCACCCTTCCCGAGGCGGTCGCCTTCGTGACCGGCGCCCTGCCCGGCGTGCCGGTCGGCCCCGATCCGGCCGCCGCGGCCCGCATCGCCCGGCGCTGCGGCTGCCTGCCGCTGGCTCTGGGCCTGGTCGCCGGGCACATCCGGAACACCCCGGGCTGGACGCTGACCGACCACGCCGACCGGCTGGACGAACGGCACGACGCCCGGCGCCTCGACGACGCCGTCGAACTCGCCCTGGACCTGTCGTACCAGCACCTGCCCGACACCCTGCGGCGGCTGCTGCGACTGCTCGCCCTGCACCCGGGCCTGGAGTTCGACGTCGACGCGGCCGCTGCCCTCGCCGGCACCGACGTTCCCACGGCGCGAACCGGGCTCGACCAGCTGCGCGCCGACCACCTGGTGCAGCCGTCCACACCGGGCCGCTTCACCCTGCACGACCTGGTCCGCGTCTACGCCACCACCCGCGCCCACGACAAGGACGCGCCCGCGGTGCGCCGGGCCGCGCTGACCCGCCTGTTCGACCACTACATGGCCCGGGCGGCCGACAAGCGAACCACTCCGGCCTGGCTCGACACTGAGCGGTCGAACCTGATCGCCGTGGCCGTGCACGCCGCCACCAACGGCTGGCCGGCCCACACCACCCGGCTGGCCCGCACGCTGAACCGCTACCTGCGGGGCGGCTACCACACCGAGGCGCTCACGCTGCACGGTCACGCCCTGGTTGCGGCCCGCCACACCGGCGACCGGACCGCTCAGGCGCACGCGCTGATGAGCGTCGGCGTCGCCCACCTGCGTCAGGCTCGCGCCGAGGCCGCGGCCGATCACCTGCACCGCGCGCTCAGCCTGTTCCGGCAGCTGGGCGACCGGTCCGGGGAGGCCCGGGCCCGTACCAACCTCGGTTTCATGGACGAGCAGTCCGGCCGCCTGGCCCGGGCCGGCGCCCAGTACCGGCAGGCGCTGACCCTGGCCCGGCTGACCGGGCACCGCCGGGCCGAGGTCTTCGCGCTGTACGGGCTCGGGCGGGTCGATCTGCGGTCGGGCCGGTTCGAACCGGCCGCCGAGCATCTGGGTCAGGCGCTGGAGCTGTGCCGGCAGCTGGGCCACCGCATCGGCGAGGCCAGCGTGCTCGACAGCATCGGATCGCTCAACGTCCAGCTGGGCCGGGTGGCGCTGGCCGCCGACTGCCACCGCCGGTCGGTGACGATCGCCCGCGAGATCGGCGACCAGGACGCCGAGGCCTGGATGCTCAACAGCCTGGGCGATGCCGCCCGGTCGGCCGGCGACGCCGTCGAGGCGCTCGCCCACCACGGCGCGGCCCGGGCCATCGCCGACCAGATCGGGTCGCCTCTGCAGGGCGCCCGGGCGCACGCCGGCCTCGGTCAGGTCCACCACAGTCTGGGCAACCTGGCCGAGGCCCGCGCGCATTACCGTGACGCCCTCACCCGGTACGCCGGACTGGGCCTGGCCGAGGCGGCGCAGATCGAGCGCCGCCTGGCCGAGCTCGAGCTCAGAACTTCCCGGCGACCAGCGCTGTCTGCCAGTGCTTGACGGTGTCCGGACCGAGCCGGCCGTCCACCGCCGCGCCCACACGCCGCTGGAGCGCCTTGACGGTGACCGGCCCCAGCTGTCCGTCGGCGGTGACGCCGAGGTACGACTGCAGGGCCTTGATCGTCAGCGGGCCCGGCCGTCCGTCCGGCTCGAGCCGGGCGCCCTTGCCGTTGAGCGCCCGCTGCACCGCCGCCCAGGTCAGACGGCCGAGCTGCCCGTCGACGGCCAGTGGCGCCTTGGGCCGGGGCTGAACCGGCCCCGGACGGCCGGTGAGGGCGCCCCGCAGCACGACCGCGGTGGCCGGCCCGTACTCGCCGTCCGGCTCCAGGTTGTGCTTGCGCTGGAACGTGATCAGGGCGGCCGCCGTCTTCTTCCCGAAGTCGCCGTCGACGTCGAGGCCGGCCTTCATGACCTTGTTCAGCGACTCCTGCAGGGTCCGCACCGCATTGCCCCGGGAGCCGAGGCGCAGGATGCCGTCGGTCGACGGCATGGGCGCCGCGTTCCCGTACGCGGGCCGGCCGTAGCCGACCACGCAGGCGCCGTTGCGCCGCATGCGGCGGCACTTGTCGCTGGTGTTCCCCTCGATCGTGATCACGGTGCCGTCGCTGTTCACGGCCTCGACCATCCCGACGTGGTCGATGTTGGCGATCTTGCCGGTGCCGGACCAGTCGAAGTAGACGATGTCGCCGGGCCGGATGCCGCCGAGCCCGTAGTGCCAGCGGCCCTTGTCCTTGAACACCTGGGCGTGCCGGACCGTGTAGGCGTACTTGCCGAACATCGCGTCGACGTTGTGCGACTCCCGGGCGGCGTACCAGACGGTCATCTCGCACCAGGCGTCGTCGAATCCGTAGGCCTGGGTGATGTGGTTGTGGTTGGAGCCCGGCGGGTGTTCCGTGGTGCCGAGGAGCTTGCGTGCTTCCTTGAGCAGGGCGGCTGCGGTCATGTCAGAACTCCCAGTCTTCTTCGAGGGCGTCGACGTCCCCGGTCATCTCCACGGCCGGGTCCTGGACCACGCCGGTCTGGTCGGGGTCGATGTCGAAGAGGCCGGCGTCGCCCAGCGGCGCGACCGTTTCCTCGCGGATCTCCACGATGAACTCCTTCTTCAGCGGCGATGTGTTCCGTACCACCAGGTTCGGGGCCGGCGGCGCGGCGTCGTCGAAGTCGAGACGAAGTGAGACGGTGGCCCGTGGCATGATCTGGCGGGTGCAGATCGGGGTGCTCGGGCCGTTCGAGATCCGCGCGGCCGACGGCGGCCTGGCCGACGTCCCGGGCGCGCGCCTGCGTGCGCTGCTCGTCGCCCTCGCGCTCGAGCCGGGCCGGGTCGTTCCCAAGGCCACCCTGGTCGACTGGATCTGGGGTGAGCAGCCGCCCGCCGACGCCACGAACTCGTTGCACCGGCTCGTGTCCCGGCTGCGCAAGGCCCTGCCCGACGGCGTGATCGAGGGGCATCCGGCCGGCTACCGGCTGGCCGTGGAGCCGGACGCTGTCGACGCCGTACGGTTCGAGCGCCTGATAGCCGAGGGCCGGGCGCAGGAGGCGGTCGCCCTGTGGCGGGGCAGCATCCCCCGCGAGGTCGGCAGCGCCGCCTTCGACGCGGCCGTCTCGCGTCTGGAGGAGCTGCGGCTGAGCGCCCTCGAGGACGGCGGCGCCGAGCAGATTCCGGAGCTGACCGACCTCGTGGCGGCTCATCCGCTGCGGGAGCGGCTGGCAGCGGCGTTGATGCGGGCGCTCGCGGCGGCGGGGCGCGGCAGCGAGGCGTTGCAGGTCTATCAACGTACGCGGGAAGCCTTGGCCGACGAGCTCGGAGCCGACCCCTCGTCGGAGCTCTCGAGCCTGCACGTCGCCCTGCTTCGAGGCGAGGGCGGCCCGTCGCCCGCGCCGGAACGCCGCACCAACCTGCGGGCCGAGCTCACCAGCTACGTCGGCAAGGGCGACGACGTCGAGGCGGTCCGCGGGCTGGTCGCCCGGCACCGACTGACCACGCTCATCGGGCCGGGCGGCACGGGCAAGACGCGGTTGGCCGGCGAGACGGCCCGCACGCTGGTGGACGAGCTGCCCGACGGGGCCTGGCTGGTCGAGCTGGCCCCGATCGGCGCCGACGGCGACGTGGCCCAGGCGACGATCGCCGCGCTCGGCCTGCGCGACGCCATGCTGGGCGGGACGCCCGCGGCCGACCTGACCGAACGGCTGATCACGGCGGTGCGCGACCGCGAGGCGCTGTTGATCCTGGACAACTGCGAGCACGTGATCGAGGCGGCCGCCACCTTCGCCCACCGGGTGCTCGGCGAGTGCCGCGGCCTGCGCATCCTGGCCACCAGCCGGGAGCCGCTGGGCATCACCGGCGAGGCCCTGTGGCAGGTGGAGCCGCTGCCGTCGGCGTCGGCGGTCGAGCTGCTGCGGGACAGGGCCAGCGCCGTCCGCCAGGACCTGCCGGACGACGAGGCCACCATGGCCCGGGTCTGCCAGGCGCTCGACGGCATGCCGCTGGCCATCGAGCTGGCCGCGGCCCGGCTGCGCACCATGACCCTCGACCAGCTCGCCCACCGCCTCGACGACCGGTTCCGCCTGCTCACCGGGGGCAGCCGCACCGCGTTGCCGCATCACCGGACGCTGCGCGCAGTGGTCGACTGGAGCTGGGAGCTGCTGACCGACGCCGAACGGACGGTGCTGCGCCGGCTGTCGGTGTTCTCGGGCGGGGCCACCCTGGAGGCGGCCGAACGCGTCTGCGAAGACCCGGACGTGTTCGAGCTGCTGACCTCGCTGACCGAGAAGTCGTTGCTGGTCACCACCGGCGACCAGGCGCCCCGCTACCGCATGCTGGGCACCATTTACGAGTACGCGGTGCAGCGCCTGGCCGAGGCCGGTGAAACAGAGTCGGCGCGTCAGGCCCATCTCGCCTGGTTCACCGAGCTGGCCGAGACCGCCGACCCGCATCTGCGCCGGGCCGAGCAGCTGGAATGGCTGGCCGTGCTGGCCGTCGAGCACGACAACCTCGCCGCCGCCATGCGCGGGGCCATCGCGGCCGGCGATGCGCAGGCGGCGATGCGGCTCGCGGCCGGGGCCGGCTGGTACTGGTGGCTGGCCGGGCACAAGGCCGAGGGCCTCGAACTGCTCATCGCGGCCACCGAGGTTCCCGGCGAGGTGACCGACGAGGTGCGGGCCGTCGCGTACGCGCTGGCGGTGCACTTCGTCAGCTCGGGCCGCAGCGTCGAGCACCGGCTGTCCGAGTGGGTCCACAAGGCGTACGAGTACTGCCTGCGCAGCCGGCCGAGCGGGCCCTGGCTGGGCATCGTGGGGGCGCTGGAACGCATGGAGCGGACGCCGCACGAGCTGCTGTCGGCGTGGGAGCCGCTGCTGGACGACGCCGACCCGTGGGTGCGGGCCCTGGCCCGGCTGCACCTCGGCAAGTCGCGCATCATCCTCGGCCACAGCGGGCGGGAGGCCGACGACTACCTCGAGGCGGCGCTGGCCGAGTACCGGGCGCTGGGCGAACGGTTCGGCATCTGGTTCGCCCTGACCGAACTGTCGGAGCGGACCGCCGTACGCGGGAATCTGGCCGGCGCGTGCGAGCTGGTGGAAGAGGCGATCGCGGCCGTCACCGAACTCGGCTCGGTCGAGGACGTCATCCGCATGCGCGGCCGGCAGGCCCAGATGTGGTGGATGCTGGGCGAGGAGGAGGCGAGCGCGGCTGCCCTGGCCGAGGCCGAACGGCAGGCGGGGCGGGTCACCTGGCAGGACGCGCTGGGCGAACTGGCCTGGTCCAAGGCGGAACTCGCCCGCTGGCGGGGTGATTCCGCGGGCGCCCGGGAGCACCTTGCCGTGGCCTTGGCCCTGTTAGGGGCGAACGCGCAGGCGATGGCCGACGACCAGCTCGCCTATCTGACCGAGGATGTCGGTGAGGCCCGCGCGCATCGGACGGCGGCGTACCGCGCGATGGCCGAGTCGGGGTACGCGCCGCTCGTCGCGCAGATGCTCGTCGGTGTGGCCGATCTGGCGCTGCGACAGGGCGATGCCGCGCGGGCGGCCCAGTTGCTGGCGGCCAGTTCGCGCGTACGGGGAATTGGTTATGCCTCTCATCCGGACGTCGCCCGCATCGAGCGGGAAACGCGCAACCGCCTCGGCGACAAGGGATTCGCCGAGGCGGTTGCGGAGGGTGAGCGGGCCGACTGGCGTCAGCCGGCCGAGGTCACGCTCGCTTCTTGAACGTGGCCGTTGACCACAGATATCCGACCAGCGCCAGGCCCACGCACCAGGCGATGGCGGCGATGGCGTTGCCCGCTGACGGGGTGCCGGCCAGCAGCCCGCGCATCGTCTCGATGATCGGGGTGAACGGCTGGTACTCGGCGAACTGCTTGATGCCGGGGCCCATCTTGTCGGCCGGCACGATCGCGCTGCTGAAGAACGGCAGCATGATCAGCGGCACGGTGGCCATGCCCGCGCCCTCGACGGTCTTGGCCGCCAGCCCCAGGGCGACCGCCAGCCAGGCGGTGGCGAAGCTGGTCAGCAGCACGAGGCCGAGCACACCGAGCCAGTCGAGGAAGCCGGCCGGCGAGCGGAACCCGAGGGCGAACGCCACGCCGACGATGGCAGCTACGGCGATCAGGTTGGTCGCGATGGTCGTACTGACGTGCCCCGACAGCACCGCCCCGCGCGAGACGTCCATCGCCTTGAACCGGTTGATGACCCCCTTGGTCATGTCCGAGGCGACGGCCGTCGAGGTGCCGGAGAGCCCGTAGCAGATGGCCAGCAGCATGAGCCCCGGCGTCGCGTAGTCCACATAGTTCTCGCCGACGTCGAACGCGTCCCCCAGCACGTAGACGAACATCAGCATGAGGACGACCGGGAACAGAACAGCGTTGAAGACGGTCGTCGGGTTGCGCACCACGTGCTTGACGTTGCGTCGCACCATGATCATCGAGTCGGTCATTTGGTCAGCTCCACGTTCGTACGGCCGGTCAGGGCGAGGAAGACGTCGTCGAGGTCCGGCGTGTGCACGCTGAAGTCCTCGACGGCGATGGCGTTGTCGTGCAACTGGTTGAGCAGCACCCGCAGCGACTCGGTGTCGCCATCGGTGGGCACCCGCAGGGTCAGCGACTCGACGTCCCGGGTCGAGCCGGCGAAAAGCCGCGCGGCCGCGTCCAGGTCGCCGGGCTTGGCGAACCGGAGCCGGACGTGACCGCCCGGAACGAGCCGCTTCAGCTCGTCCGGGGTGCCCTGGGCGACCAGGCGGCCTTGGTCGAGCACCGCGATCCGGTCGGCCAGCTGGTCCGCCTCCTCCAGGTACTGCGTGGTGAGGAAGATGGTGACGCCGTCGGCCAGCAGCTCGCGGATGATGTCCCACATCGTGCGGCGGCTGCGCGGGTCGAGCCCGGTCGTCGGCTCGTCCAGGAAGATGATGCTCGGGTCGCCGACCAGCGTCATGGCCAGGTCGAGCTTGCGGCGCATGCCGCCCGAGTAGGTGCTGACCAGCTTGGGCGCCGCCTCGGCCAGATCGAAGCGCTCGAGGAGGCGGTCGATGACCCGCCCGCCGTCGGCGACCCGGCGCAGGTCGGCCATGAGCTGCAGGTTCTCGCGCCCGGTGAGCAGTTCGTCGACCGCCGCGAACTGCCCGGTGACGCCGATCGTGGCCCGCACGGCCTTGGTCTCGCTGTTCACGTCGTGCCCGGCCACCCGTACGGTGCCGGCGTCGGCCCGCATCAGGGTGGTCAGCACGTTCACGGTGGTCGTCTTGCCGGCCCCGTTCGGCCCCAGCAGCGAGAAGACGGTGCCGGCCGCCACCTCCAGATCGATGCCGTCGAGGACCGTCTTGTCCCCGAAGGCCTTGCGTAGCCCCGAAACGTGAATCGCTGTCGTCATGCGTCACAGATTCGCGGCCCGCCCTGTCACGGCCCTGACACGCCTCTGACACCGCCCCTGTCAGCCGGCTTGCCCGGCGTCCGCCGCAGCCAGGGCACGGCGCAGGGCCTCACGCTCGTGCTCCTCCCACGGCCCGGAGGCGGCGGCGGGGATCTCGGTCATGAACCGCCGCTCGGGCTCGGGGATCAGCGCCGCGATGCGCCTGGGATCGGCCGCGTACAGGTTCGGCCCGTCGGCGTAGAACAGGTCGATGACGACCAGCCGCCCGTCCGCCGCCCGCATGACGTTGGCCGGGTTGGTGTCGAGCGGCCCGCACCACGGCAGCTCGGCCCGGGCTCGGGCATGCCACCGCCGTACGAGATCGGTCAGCTCAGCCACCTCCGGGGCCCGCCGCCCGATCGCGTCGTGGAACGCGGCGGCCTCGCCTTGCGCCACCGGGTGCAGCCATTCGAGTATCTGCAGGTCGCCCCCGCCGGCCAGCCGGCGGTGCTCGTGCAGTTCCGGCACCTGCCGGGTGGCCGCGGCGTCCCGGTACAGCCCCGCCGTGTACGGGCCGGTCGGGTCGAACGGGCTGATCCGCGCCGCTGTCCGGCCGTCGGGCGACCGCAGCGCGATGGCCCAGTCGCCCGCGCCGCACGGTGTCCATCCCGCCGCTCGCAGGGACCGCTCCACGTCCCGGTGGTCAGTCTGGGAATCGGTCACGCTTCGACGATCGCAGACCGGGCGCGCCACGGCAGCAAGGCGACGCCGGTGAGCAGGACGACGGCCAGGACGGCCAGAGCGGTCCGGGCGCTGGTGGCGGCGGCCAGGGCGCCGGCAGCAGCGATGCACAGCGGCTGCACGACCTTGTTGGTGATCGACCAGGCCATGACGACGCGGGACATGTGGGCGTCGTCGGTGGCGTTCATCCGGTACGTGGCGAAGGTCGGACTGAACATGCCGGCGAACAGGATCATCAGGAACTCGGCGGCGGCCACCATGGCCAGGCCCACCGTGGACGCCGGGGCCAGCGGGATCAAGCCGAGCCACAGGTTGCGCCCGGCCCCGCCCAGCAGGAGCAGCCGGTGCTCGCCCAGGCGCCTGCGGATCGGCCCGGCCAGCAGCGAGCCGAGAACGCCGGCCACGCCGGACACGCCGCTGATCAGCCCGTACTGCCAGGCCGGGAAGCCGAGGTCGCGCAGCACGAACACGGCCAGCAACGGAACCAGGGCCATGATGCAGCCGCCGAAGATCATGGAGTTCCAGAACAGCAGGGCCAGGCCGCTGTGGGCGAAGATGTAGCGCCAGCCGGCCGAGATCTCGCGCAGCCAGTGGTGCTCGGCGACCCGTGGCGGCGGCGCCGGTTCGGTCCGCAGACCGCGCAGGGTCAGCGCCGACACCAGGAAGCTGGCCGCGTCGATCAGCATCGCGGCGGTGGCGCCCAGCCACGAGATCAGCACTCCCCCGACGGGCGGCCCGACCGTGTTGGTGGTCCACAACGTCGTCTCGAACTTGCCGTTGGCCCCGGCGCGGTCGTGTGCGGGCACGAGCGTACGCAATTGGGCCACCCCGGCCGAGTCGAACGCCAGCCGGGCCGCCATCTGCACGACCGCGACCGCGCACAGGTGCCAGTACGTCAGCGCCCCGGCGAGGGCGGCCACCGGCACCGACACCACGGCCGCGAAGCGCACCAGATCGGCCGCCACCATCACCGGCAGCTTGCGGTGGTGCTCGATCCACGGTCCGAGCGGCAACGCCACCAAAGCGCTGACCACCCCGGCCAGCACGGTCAGCAGCGACACCTGGAAGTCGGAGACCCCCAGCACCAGAACGGCGACGATCGGCAGCGCCGAATAACCCACCGCGCTGCCGAACTCGCTCGCCGCGTAGGCCGCCCACCGGCGGCGGAAGTCCGCTTGCCAACCGACCTCCGCCACCGGGGCAGGCTACCTCCCGGTCAGCTCCCCGTGATCGACCAGTGCCACGGCTCGGACGGCAGGTTCACGAAGCCGTACGCCTTCGCGTGCAGCACCAGCCACTTGAAGGCCGGGGTCGTCCGGGTCAGGGTCCGGCCGCCGGAGGTGATGTCGACGGCCAGGCCGAGCTCGTGCAGCGAACGGCCGGGAATCGCCGTGGGCACCCGGCAGGACGAGGACGGCGCCGTGTACACGTCCGGGCAGCCGTTGATCTTCCGCAGCTCGATCTGGCGCTCCTTGGTGCGGAAGCCGCCGCCTGAGATGGCGATGCCGTTGGCCCGGGCGTCGTCGACCATGCGCTTGAAGGCGTACGCGACACTCTTGTTCACCGTCGTGCCGTAGACCGTGGTCGTGTCGGCCACGGCGAAGCCGGCCCGCGACTGGCTCACGACGTTCTGGCTGAGGGTGGCCGCCTTGTCGGCGTAGGCGCCGGCGGTGGGCAGGGTGGCGATCCGGTTCTGGGTGACGACCAGCGCGGCCGCCAGCGCCTCACGCTTGGTGGTCGCGGCGGTCAGCGTCGTCGTCGCCGTGCGGACGGTCGTCTGGGCGGTGACCAGCGCCGTGGCCGCCTTCTGGGTCTCGGTCTGGCGCACGGTCAGGATCTTGGTGGCCGCGGTGACCGCGTTCTTGGCCTTGGTCACGGCGGTCTTGCTGACGGGGCGCTTCTTCTGCGCCTTGACGAGGTTCTGCTTGGCGGTGGTCAGGGCGGTCTGCGCGGCGGCCTGCCGCGTGCGGGCGGTCGTGACCGCGGTGCCGGCGCCGGTGACGCGAGCCTGCGCGGTCGCGAGCGCCGTGGTGGCCGCGTTGACCTCGGTCGTACGGGTCACGGCCGCCGTCTGCTGCATGGTCAGGTTCGACTTGAGCGTGGCCAGGGTCTGCTGCCGCGTAAGGCTGCGGTACATCAGCGAGGTCCACTCGGCGGCCACCGCGGGCGGCGCGGCCTGAACCGGCGCCGGGTTCCCCATGGCCACCAGGCCGACGGCGAGCGCCGCGACGATGGGAGCGGTGATGGCCCGGCGGGCTCGGGCGCGAATCCGCGGATCCGGTCGGAGTTCCTGTCGTGTCGTCACCCGGAAGAGATTCCGGCCCGACGGGTGCGCCTTCCGGTTCCGGACGGTTGCTAGAGAAGTGCGCGCGTGGCCGCGGTGGCCCGGTCGGCGACGTCGTCGACGCTGTCCTTGCTGAAGAAGTCCTGCCGGATCAGGGAGGCGTAGCCGTGCGCGATGGCCAGGGTGGCCTCGAGCAGGCGCACGTCGGAGCCGGTCAGCTCGAGCATCGTGGTCATGAGTGCGCGAGTGTGTTCGCGTCGCTCATCATCGGGCACCGCGTACAGCTCCTTGGCGAAGATGACGTGGATGCCGGCCCCGGTGCGGACCACATACCGTACGTACGCTCCGGCCGCCGCCGCCAAGCCGTCATCAGGATTCCGGGCCACGGCTGCGAGCATCGCCTCGCGCAATTCGCGCGCGGCCGCCGCCGAGACGGCGCTGAGCAGGTGGTCGCGGTCGGGGAAATGACGGTACGGCGCGGCCGAGCTCACCCCGAGGCGGCGGGCCACGGCGGCCACCGAGAAACGCGACAGACCGCCCTCGGCCAGCACGTCGAAACTCGTCCGGATGAGGGCGGCGCGAAGATCACCATGGTGATAGCCCATACCGCCCCTCCCGCTTGCGTCCATGTGAGTAGGGTCTTACATTAGCGGAAGTGAGAGACCTCTTACATCGACAGGGGCAACAGTGACCATCCGGCTCGGCTACCAGATCCCGAACTTCACCTACTCCGGCGTTCCGAACGAGAACCTGTTCGAGACGGTCGCGGCCCAGGCTAAGGAGGCCGAGGCTTCCGGCTTCGACACCGTGCTGGTGATGGACCACTTCTATCAGCTGCCCGGCATCGGCGAGCCGTCCGACAACATGCTCGAGGCCTACACGACGCTGGGCGGGCTGGCCGCGGCCACGTCGACGGTGCAGCTGTCGACCCTGGTCACGGGCAACACGTACCGCAATCCCGCCCTGCTCGCCAAGACGGTGACCACCCTCGACGTGGTCTCGAAGGGCCGCGCCGTCCTGGGCATCGGCGCCGGCTGGTACGAGCGGGAGCACCACGACATGGGCTTCGAGTTCGGCACGTTCGGGCAGCGCTTCGAGCGGCTGGAGGAGGCGCTGACGATCATCACGCCGATGCTGCGCGGCGAGGAGGCGACGCTGGACGGCCAGTGGTATCAGGCCCGCGGCGCCATGAACAATCCCCGCGTACGCGAGAATCTGCCCATCATGCTGGGCGGTTCGGGCGAGCAGAAGACGTTCCGGCTGGCGGCCCGGTTCGCCGACCACATGAACATCATCTGCGATCTGGACGTGCTGCCCCACAAGGTTTCCGTGCTGCGCCAGCGGTGCGAGGAGATCGGGCGCGACCCGGCCACGCTGGCCACCAGCTTCCTCATCATGGGCATGGTCGGCGAGACCGAGCAGGAGGCCAAGGAACTCGGCACGACGATCCCCGAGGACCGCCGCAACCGCGCCTTCCTGGGCACCCCCGATCAGGTGGCCGAGCAGATCCAGGAGCGCGTGCTGGGCGCCGGCATCGACGGCGTCTGCATCAACCTGGTCCGCAACGGCCACCGCCCCGGTGTGGTGTCGGCGGTCGGCGCGGCCCTCAAGCCCCTGGTGGGGTGAACAGGAACTCGTTGCCCTCGGGGTCGGCGAGCATCCACCACCGCTGCTGCCGCCCGGGCCGGGTCAGCACGGTGGCGCCGGCCTCGAGCAGCGCCTCGGGTTCGTCCTCGCGGCCGACCAGGTGCCAGCGCACCCGGCCGCGGTACCGGTCGATCCCCGGCACCGGGTCGAAAACCATGTAGTCCCAGGGGAACTCGGGCGCCCCGACCACCGAGGCGGCCTCCCCCTCGTCCTCGACCCGCCCGCCCAGCACGGCGGCCCACCACCGGGCCAGCCTGTGTGCGTCGGAGCACTTCACGACGAGCTCGAACATGCCGGGCGGGCGGTCGTCGCCGCCCGGGAACGCGCAGAACTCGTTGCCCTCCGGATCGGCCAGCACGAACCACGGATCGGGCCCCGGGCGGCGGACCACCGTGGCCCCCGCCGCGATCAGGCCGTCCGGCTCCTCGCCGCTCAGCCGCACGTCCACGTGCACCCGCGCGTCATCGGCAGCCGGACTGTCCACCTTGCGCAGCCGCAGGATCTCGCGTGCGGGCCGCCCCTCCCCCGGAACCACGCGCAGCTGCCCTTCACCGTCGTCCACAACGCGCCCGCCGAGGGTCACCCGCCAGAACTCGGCCTGACTCTGGGGATCGCCGACATCGATGGCCAGACCGTCGAACTGGGCAACCGGATGGGTTATCCGCCGAACCTCTTCGGAAAGCATGGCACGCTGGTTACCAGGCCCGGCGGCGATCAAACTCCAATGATCTTTCTCTATCGAGGGACGGCCTTGAGCGCGATGTCGACTGTCGCGTGCAGACTCGCCCGATCGACGCCGGCCGCCGCATGAACGGCGTTGCCCTCGCTCACGGTCATTACGTAGCGCGCCAGTGCGGCCGGGTCGGTGCCGGCGGGCAGGTCGCCCGTTCTCACCGCGCTCGCCAGCCGGTCGGCCAAGGCCTGCTCGCCGGCGAGGCGGCGACCGGCCAGGAACTGCGAGATCTGCCCGTCGTCGTTGCCCGACGCGATGCCGCCCTGGATCGACAGGCAGCCGGCTGGCCGGTCGGCGCGGGTCAGGGCGTCCGCGTTCGTCCGAAGAAAGGTCTCAATCACTTCGTACGCGGTGGGCTGCGCGAGGGCCGCGCGGGCGTACGCCATGTCGATCTCGGCATACCGGGTGACCGCCCGCCGGAACAGCTCTTCCTTGTTGCCGTAGGCGGCGTACAGGCTCGGCCGGTTGATCCCCATGGCCGCCGTGAGCTCCCCCAGCGACGCGCCCTCGTAGCCGTTGCGCCAGAACACCTCGATGGCCCGGTCAAGCGCCGCGTCCGCGTCGAACTCCCGCGGCCGGCCCCGCTCCCGCGTCTTCTGAGTCATCACAGCCTCCGATTGACGCCGCAACTTTAACCGACCGGTACAGAACTGCCAGTTCCCCGCCGTACGCATACCCTCCGACCCATGACCGGCCAGATCATCCCGCTCAACGGCCCGTCGAGCTCAGGCCCATGACCAGCCGGATCATCATGCTCAACGGCACGCCGAGCTCAGGCCCATGACCAGCCAGATCAACTCGCTTTAACGCCACGCCGAGCTCAAGCCCATGACCGGCCAGATCATCTCGCTTTAACGGCACGTCGAGCTCAGGCCCATGACCCGCCAGATCATCTCGCTTTAACGGCACGTCGAACTCAGGCCCATGACCGGCCAGATCCTCCTGCTCAACGGCGCGTCAAGCGCAGGCAGGACCAACCAGTTCCCCGCCGCACGCGTACCCTCCGGCCCATGACCGGCCGGATCATCCTGCTCAACGGCGCGTCGAGCTCAGGCAAGACCAGCATCGGCCACGCACTGCTTCCTCTGCTGCCCGACCCCTGGTTCTTCATCCCCGCCGACGCGATCGGGGCGATGCGCTCAACAGTTCACACGCGCGTGCTCGACGACGCCGAGATAGCCGACATGCTCGTGCGAACCCGCCGCGGCTACCACCGGGCGGTGGCCGCCCTGGCCTCGGCCGGCAACGACGTCATCATGGACTATCCGCTCAGCGAGCAGTGGCGCCTGACCGACCTGCTGACGACGCTGACCGGCTACGACGTCACCTTGGTCGAGGTCCGCTGCTCAGCTGCCGAACTCGAACGCCGCGAACGGGCCCGCGGCGACCGCCCACCCGGCCTGGCCCGCTCGCAGTCTCTCGTCTACGCCCACGGCACCCCCGACATAGCCGTCGACACCACCGACACCAGCCCGGCCGACTGCGCCCGCCAGATCGCCGTCCTCTTACCCACAGTCACGCCGCCCAAGGCCTTCGACCGCCTCCGCGACCGCCTGCTCCCCCGCCCCCACCCCTGATCGTGCTGCCACCACCCTGTTCCACGCTCCGGTTGCACAACCTCGGTTTCACTCCTGATCGCGCAGCCACCACCCTGTTCCACGCCCGGGTTGCACAACCCCGGTTTCACTCCTGATCGCGCAGCCACCACCCTGTTTCGCGCCCCGGTTGCACAACCCCGGTTCCAGAACTGAGTTCCACAACTCAGATTCACAACCCAGTTCGACAACGCTCGTTGTGCAACCCATTTCCACAACTCTGGTTGTGCAACTCAGCTTCACAACGCAGGTTGTGCAATCCAGCTTCACAACGCTGGTTGTGCAACGACGATCCCGGCGCGCGGGATTGGCGAGGCGTCGGCGATGCTGGGGACGTGGAGTACGTGTCCCGAGTGCCGCGACCACCGCTGGACGGGCTGATCGACGACCTCTACTACCTGGAGGGCACGCCGCCCTATGCCCGGCTGATGCTGCCGCCGGTGCCGGCAGCCCTGCTCATCGTCAATCTCGGCCCGCCGTTCCACATCCGCGCCGGCGTCGACCTCGAGGCGACCGAGTACGCCGACGGCTGCGTCGTGACCGTGCCCACCCGCGCGTGGGAGTTCAGCTACCCGCCCCGAACCCGGTCCGTCGGCGTGCATTTCAAAGCGTGGGGCACAGCGCCGTTCCTGCCGATGCCAGCGGCCGAGCTGTGCGACCACCCGGTCACTATCGAACAGGCGTGGGGCCGGCCCGCCGCGGTCGAACTGCAGGACCGCCTGGCCACCGCGGACGGCCCCCACGCGATGTTGAGGCTGCTGGAGGACGAACTCAGGCGACGACTGTGCGAGACCCCCGGCCTGGGACTGGTCCGCCACACGACCAGCGTCATCGAGGCGACCGGCGGTGCGGTACCGATCGGCGACCTGAGCGCCGCCGCCGGCGTCAGCAACACGCACCTGGCCCAGCGGTTCAAGGAGCTCGTCGGCGTCACCCCGAAGCGCCTGGCCCGCATCCAGCGCTTCGCCACCACACTGCTGGCCCTCGACTTCGCCGGACCGGTCGACTGGGCCGAGGTCGCCGGTGCCGCCGGCTATTTCGACCAAGCCCACTTCGGCCACGAACTGCGGGCCTTCACCGGCCTCACCCCGACCCGCTACGCCGAGGTCCGCCGCCAGTTCCTGCGCGAACATCCCGGCAACGTGCTGGACAGCTGGCCCCTGCCCGCCGATTGATTTCTTACAAGACCCACGGCCCGCAACCCGCTAACTTGAGGCCACCACAACGCAGAGGAGAGCCCCGTGGGCAAGGTGGTCCTGTACAGCTCGGTGTCGGTCGACGGTTTCATCGCCGACGAGAACGACCAGCCCGGCCCCCTGTTCGACTGGCTGACCAGCGGCGACGTCCCCTTGGACGACAGCGGCTTCCTCAAGGTGTCGCAACCTTCCCACGACTACACCCGCACATACTGGAACCAGATAGGCGTCACCATCGCCGGCCGCCACGTCTTCGACCTCACGGACGGCTGGGACGGCAAGCCTCCCAGCAACGTCGACCACGTAGTCGTGGTGACCCATCGCCCCCCACCCGACAACTGGAACCCCGAAGCCCCCTTCCACTTCGTCAACGGCGTAGAAGCAGCCGTAGCCAAAGCACAAACCCTGGCCGGCGACCGCATCGTAGAAATAGCCGCCGGCAACGTAGGCGGCCAGGCCCTGGCCGCCGGCCTGGTAGACGAGGTCCGCATGGACGTAGTCCCCGTAGTCCTAGGCGCCGGCAAACGCTTCTTCGGCCCCCTACAGTCCCAACACCTACTGGAAGACTCCGCCGAAGTAATCCACGGCAACCGCGTCCTACACCTGCGCTACCAAGTACGCCGCTGACCACCACACCGAATTACTGTCGCTGAACTGACCCCTGCCGACCCGAGCTGTGGCAGCCGCCCGGGGTGACGTCACTGGGTTATGGCCGCGGGATGCAGCGCGACTGTTGCTGCGTGACTGGGCTTCGTCGTGCAGTCGCCAGCCCAGCCACTTCCCTCGTAGATAGCTCGTCCACCCAGAAGCGCAACCGGCACGGTGCGAACGCGAAACCAGCCACCCAGGCCGGCCCGGGTGACAGACCCGCCCAGCTTCGTCCCCATCGCGGCAGCCAGACCACCAACCCGCACGGGCTCATCAAGCGAAACCATGCAACCAGAGAAGCGCCGACCACAACAAAGCCGCAGCCGAAAACCCGGCAAGGCCGGGGACGAGGGCGATCACGCAAAGCATAGAGACGGTTTCAAAGCTTGCGTGATCGCCCTCGTCCCCGGCCGTCAACCGCAAGAAATCCGCGGTTTTTACAACCCCCTCACCAAGGCTTGAACGCATTCTCCGGAACAGACGACAACTCAGGACAATGCCGCTGAATCAACGAACGGAAAGACGAAGAAGAAACCCAATCCAACCCGAACTGCGTATAAACCTCAGCCCGATAATCCACAGTCAAGAACCGGTCACTCTGCAACCGCCGCGAAGCCATGAGGATGAACACCCTGAACGCAGTATCAGAGAACGCGAACCCCTCCGGCGGCGTCTCCGAGAACAACCCGACCATTGTGTCAACTTCATCAACACTTCGATAAACGGCTCGAAGCCGCCTCACCGTCTCGGGATCATCGCTCATCTCTTCCCAGCGCTTGACCCGAGGCATATGCAACGCCGCCCGGAAGTCGTTGTAGCGCGGCACTCCCCGGCGCCGCGTACGCACCAGGTCCACCACCGACAGGTCAATCATCTCCCCTTCACGCTCCAGGTTCAGCAACGCCCGCGGGTAGTTGTGGAGTGTGATCGCCCCCGGATGAGCCCGGCCGAACGAGTGGAGGACGCTGCTCAACCCCATCGCCCGGAGTTCGTCATCCGCCCGATCCCCCTGCAGATCAGCGAAACTCCGGTCGCCCAACACCTCGCCACCAACGCTGCTGAACGTGTAGTCGTCCGGGATGAGCGGGTGCATCCGGTACACCGTCACGAAGTCCTCGGTCAGCGAGAACGGCGTCCCATGGTGGTCCGGTGTCGTATGCGGAATGCCTCGTAACGCGTTCGCATCGGTCAGCCACAACCCGGCCCGGCTCAGCCAGTCTTTCGCCGGCACCCCGTTCCAATTCACATTCATGGCCCGCTCGAGCACGTTCGTGGCAAGCATCGCCGGCGTCCACTCGACGGTGTGAATCTTCGCTATCAGCGCCGCCACAATCAGCCGGGCCGTCTGATACAGCCGCTCGTCATCCCAATCCGGGTTGCGTTCTTTCAATTCGTCACACAGCAGATTGTGTTCCCGGGCGAACAGCGTGTGCATCCCGCTCAGCCCCAGCCACCAGGCCTCGCTGAACCCCGTGACTTCCGCGCCTCGCACATCGACCGGCAGATAGCCCGACGGCGTAAGCCTGATCTTCGCGCCCTCCCGCAGCGAATCGGCCTTCTCTTTGTTCGTGCCGTAAACTTCCGACCCGTCCCACCAATGCGACGCCACATTGCCGAACAGCCCCACATTGCCGCCGATGCGCATTTCTGCTTCGAGCGGCCCGTCCGGCGTATTCGCCCAGCCCGGCACATCCGCCGGCAACGGCACGCGCACATCGTCGACGCCGAGCGGGTGCCGTGCGTGCACCACCCAGTCGTGCACCTGGAACTGAATCCACGCCGCGGCCAGTACATTCAATGAAGTCGCAGGCTTGAATTCTTCGCGGTGCAGCAGTTCCCGGCTGACTGTTATCGGGTTGGGTTCGTTGTCAAGGTCGGCCCGGCGGTCGGCGGGCACGTTACGCCCGAACGCCGATCCGACCGCCCCCATGGCCGGCTCCGACAAGTCGTTGAACCGGCCTTCATGCGTACGGAATTCTCTTAGCTCTTCCGATATCGGCGCCGGCACTTTCCGTACGCGTGGGGGCGCCTCTCTCGTCTCGGTGTCGATGAGATTCTGCCTCCGCAACACATCCCGGAGCGCCGCCAAATTCAACAGCGCCAGCGCATCAGGCAGCCGGTGCCACGGCCGGATCCGGTTGACGGCCCCGAAAATCGTCCGCATGGCTGCCCCCGCCACGCGATTCCGCGCCGGCACTTCGGTCAGCCAGCGCTCCCGATCCCGATGGGCCGCACTGGCGTCGTACGCGGCCTTGCGCGCCCGATTCAGGTTCCCCAGCGGCCGGAATTCCTCGGTCGTGTTCCACGGGTTGAAGCGCAGCCCATGCACGTACGGGTTGTCGCACGAACCGGCCCGGATGGTGAGCACCGCTATCGGCTCGGGCGGGGCTCCCGCCGTGCGCCAATCGACCGCCGCGTCCTCGATCGGGGTCGTTTCCGCATCGCGGAAACGCTGCACGCACAACTCGAACCGCACGTCACCACGGGCGAGCCGGTCCTCCATCTCGGACGTGAGGAAGTCGGGCCCGTCCCGCTCGCCGCCTTCCGGCGCTTCCGGCTCCGGCCGCAGCAGATACTGCACGGCCTGGGCGCCGCCCCACGTGATCGGGGTGCGGCTCCAGTACGTCTCGGTGGCCACGCTGGTGATGCGGCGCCGAGCGGCGACCACGTTCCGCACGATGCGCGCCGTCTCGCCCGGCCCCAGCGTGAACGCCAGCTTGACCAGCCCGGTGTACCGGCCCACTCCGCCGCCCGCCGTGGCCACCGCGAACTCGGCGAACTGGCGCGCGTCGCGGGCGTGGGACACCGGCGCGTTGGTCATCAACAGGTCGTGCTGCTCGTCCTCGGACACCGTGATCCGCAGGGCCGCGCCGCGCAGGTCGGGTTCACGGTCGTCGAGCAGGCGCCCCTCGGCGTTGCTGAAGCGGACCGACGTGCGGTACACCGCGCCCGGCTGCGCGAACCCGGCGCGCAGGTCGGCCGGCAGATCGTCGGAGAAGCGCAGCAGGGCGTCGTCCACCGCGTACGTGCCCTTGGCCTGGAAGCCCGCGACGACCGGCGAGCCCGGGCCGGGGCGGTTCTTCAGCTGGGTCAGCATGATCTGCCGGGCCACCCGCTCGAAGACCCGCCGCTCCGCCTCGGGCGACCCGCCCAGATACGCCTCGCGCCACCGCGGCTTGATCACCGTTGTCATCCGCGCGCCTCCACTTCGGAGTGCCGCACGGCGGGCTGCTCCCGATCGCGCGGGCCACCAGAAACCCTAGTGGCGCCGCGCAACGGAGAACTGTCGCTTTACTTACCCGTCAGCTTTTCGAGGTCGACGACGTCCTTGGCGGCCGGCGCCACGATGTCCGCGAACTCCGCCCCGAACTCGGTGAAGTCGAGACCGCCCTCGGCCGCGTCCTTGCTCTCGATGCGCAGCGGGTAGGGCTCGCCGGTGGTGGCGATGTAGAGGGTGCCGCCGTCCTTCGAGTTGTCGACCAGGCCGATCGCCGGCTTGCCGTTGACGTCCTTGGCCTTGCCCTTCGTGACCTTGCCGTCGGCGTCGAGCATCGAGTCGATGTCGGAGAAGCCGAACATGTCGGCGGTGTCCTTGTCGCCCGCCTTGACGATCACCCAGCGGTCGCCGATCAGCTGGGCCATCTGCTCGCCCTGGCCCTTGCCGCCGCCGCTCATGGCCCAGAAAGCGGCGTCGGGCCGGATGTAGCGCTTGCCGCCGACCTCGAGCAGTTCGACGCTGGGGCCGCCCATCGACAGCTTGCCCTTGACCTTGGTGCCGTCGGTCTTGAAGTCGAGACCCATCTTGTCGCCGTCGGTGACGATGTCACCCTTCATGCGGAACGAGCCGGCCTTCTTGAGCGCGGCCTTCGCCTTGTCCAGGATCGCCTCCGCCTCGAGCGCCTCGACGCCGTTGCCGGCGGGCGCGGCCGACGTGGCCGGCGCGGCGGTGGTGGCCTGCGCGGCGGGCGCGGCCGGGTCGGCGTCGTCGTTCTGACCGGCGCAGCCGCCGGCCAGCAGGGCCGCCGACGCCAGCGCGACCACCGCGCCGCTGTACTTGACCTTCATGATGCTTTCCCCCGAATGACTCGCCCCGATCGACTCGTGCCTATCGGTGGCGGCGACGAAGGTATCAGCGCGGCTCAAGCGGGTTCCGGCACCCCTCCCGGTTCCGGCGAGGGCTCGACGTCGGGCTCCACGATCGGCTCGACCGGCGCCGGCGGCAGCGGGTCCGGGCTGCCCGGCTCCAGCTCACCCGGGTCGTCCGGGATGGGCGCGCCCGGGTCGAGGGGCGGGTACTTGTCCGGGTCGGTGGGCAGGTTCTGTACCGGCATGGCGTCTCCTTTGTCGCTTTCCGCCGACCTACCCTCAAGATCGCCGGCCGAAACCCAGTCCCAGTTCCGCCGTACGAGGTCACGCCCCCCGCGGTGTGGCGCGGCGAGCAATCGACGGAGCCTCCGGCTATGGTGTACGCATGGTGATGGCGGCAGTGCTGACGGCGATCTTGATGATCGTCGCTGCCGTTGCCGTCGTTGCCCGCCGCCCCGTGCCGCCCGCGCCGACGCTGCTCGCCTCCAAGGCCCAGCCGCCCGCCGCCGACCGCACAGCCGGCCTCATCCCGCAGTTCGTCGCGGGCCCCCGCGGTTCCCGCGCGCCGCCGGCCGCGACAGTCTGACCGTCACCTTCCCGACGGTCGCAGCCCCACCGGCCCGACCGCCGATCCCTGGCGCTCGCAGCGTGGCCCGGCCGCCTCTTCCGACGGCCCCCACCCACCCGGCCTGACCGTCATCCACCGGTCACGACCCTCCCGATCGACCGTCACCCCCTCCGCAGTCGCCAGGTTCCCTGTCCGACCACCGGAGGACCAACGGTCGCACCTCCTGCCCTATCCGACCGCCGCAGCACAGCGGTCGCCAGCCTCCCGGCCCGGCCGTCGGATCAACGACGGCCACCGCCAGACCCGCACCCGCATCGCGAAGGAACGGACGGACGGACTCGACATGAACGTGGTCGCTGAAATGCTGCTGAGCGAGCCGGCTCCCATGGCCATCTGGGCGACGCTGATGCTGCTCACCTTCCCGGCCCTGCTCGTTCTGGGCAGCCCCGAGACGATGCGCCGCCCCCGCCGCGCGGCCCGGGAGTTCGTCGCCGCCCTGCGCGGCCGCAGCGCCGAGTTGCAGCGCCGGACCGAGGAGGCCGCCGAGTCGGCCCGCTTCGCCGACGAGATCCAGGTTGCCGCCGACCGGGCCGACACCGGCGCCCGGCGCTGGCAGGAGGCCTGGGAGCGGTCCGAGCAGGAGCTGAACGACGCCTACACGGCCTGGCTGGAGGCCGACGCCCGCCTGCGCACCGCCACCTCGGCCGCCGCCTGGGGCACGCCGTGGTCGGTGCGCACCTGCGAGGAGTACGCGGCCCGCCAGCGCTACCTGCACCGCGAGGTCACCGCCGCCGCCGAGCGGGGCGAACTCCCGGCCGACGCGGTCGCCGACGCCCTGGCCGAGCGGGCCGGCTGGGACGCCCGCCTGCACCCGGTCGAGCAGCACCTGGTCATCACCCGCGCCTCGGTGGCCTGGCTGCGCGAGCGCTACGAGCGCGCGGTCGTCGCCGAGCGCCAGGCCTGGCACGACGCCGACGCGGCCCGCCGCGCCGCCGGCAGCCTCCGCCACGAGGCCATCGTCGCCGCCACGCTCGTTATCCCCGCACCCCAGGGCCGCACCCTCACCCCGGCCCGCCGCCGCGCCGTCGCCGTGCCCGCCATGTGATCCCAGCCCGGCGGCGCAGAAGTGCCGCCAACAACCACGGTGTGAGCACCTAGGCCGGCGGCGCGGTAGTGCCGCGGACGACCAAGTGCGGCGGGACGATGATCTCGCGGCGGGTGATCGGCTCGTTCTGCACGCGGGCGATGGCCCGGGTCAAGGCGGAGCGGGTCATCGTGGTGACGTCCTGGGCGACTGTGGTCAGGTTGATGTGGGCCAGGCGGGCCAGGCTGCTGTCGTCGTAGCCGACCATGCTGAGCTCGTCCGGCACAGCGATTCCGTTGCGGGACAACACGTCCAGGACGCCGGTGGCGCAGCGGTCATTGAACACTGTCACCGCGGTCGGCGGGTCGGCGAGCAGGGCCCGGGCCGCCGCGGCGCCCTCGGATTCGGTGAGGCCGCCGGGGAGGATGCGGCCGGTCAGGCCGTGGCGATCCATCGCGGCCCGGTAGCCGCGTCGGCGTTCGGCGGCGCCGGGGGCGCGGCCGCCGTCGATGTGGGCGATAGCAGTGTGGCCGAGGCCGGCCAGGTGGTCGACGGCCAGCCCGGAGCCCTCGGCGTCGGCGCTCCGGACGACGTCGACGCCGGTGTGCCGTACGGGACGCGCCAAGGACACCACCGGCATGCGGCCCGACAGCCGCGCCAGGCTCGCCGCCGACGAGTGCGGGCCCAGCAGGATCAGCGCCTCGCAGCGGTCCTGCAGCAGGCCGGCGATCGCCTCGGCCTCGTCGCGGTCGGCGGTCACCGCGCTCAGCGCCAGCTCGTAGCCGGTTTCCCGGGCGGCCGTGTAGAGGCCGGTGACCAGGTCGGCGTGGAACGGGTGCTGGATGCCGAAGACGACGCCGAGCAGCCGGCTGCGACCGCTGCGCAGCAGGCGGGCCCGACTGTCCGGCTGGTAGCCGAGCTGGCCGGCCGCCTCGAGCACCCGCCGGCGGGTCTCGGCGCCGGCCCCGGGCTCGTCCCGCATGACCAGCGAGACCAGGGACTTCGAGACCCCGGCCCGCTCGGCCACGTCGGTCAGCGTGGGCCTGCGTTCGTCGCGCACCCCGACAGCGTAATCGCATCATCTGGAACGTTCCAGCTCGAGTCTTGACCGGCCGTGCTGCTGCCTGGAACGTTCCAGGGCAAGGAGGCGACGACATGGTGGGTGTAGCGCTGATCGGGTCCGGGCGGATGGGCCTGTTCCACGGTGAGACCTTGAGCCGGCGGCTGCCCGGCGTGCGGCTGGTCGCGGTGGCCGATCCGGTCCCGGGAGCAGCCGCGAAGCTGGGCGCGGAACGCGAATACACGGACCCCGAACAGGTCTGGACCGATTCCGATGTGGACGCTGTGGTCATCGCCGCGCCGGCCCGCTTCCATGCCGGCCTGGCGGTGGCGGCGGCCCGGGCCGGCAAGCACATCTTCTGCGAGAAGCCGATGGCCACCACGCTGGCCGACGCCGACCGGGTCATCGACGCCACCCGCGCGGCCGGGGTCGTGCTGCAGGTGGGCTTCAACCGGCGGTTCGCGCCCGACTGGGCGGCCGCCCGCGCTCTGATCGACAGCGGGCAGGTCGGCACGCCGCGGCTGCTGCGCTCGCTCACCCGCGACCCCGGCGGCTTCGACCCGGCGCGGGTCGCGCCCGGCACCATCTTCCTCGAGACGCTGATCCACGACTTCGACACGCTGCGGTTCCTCAACCCCGGCTCCGAGGCCGTCCAGGTGCACGCCTTCGCCGACGCGCTGGTCGAACCGGAATGGCGCGACCGCGGGCTGCTCGACACCGCCGTGGTCACGGTGCGGTTCGGCAACGGCGCGGTCGGCACGGCTGAGGCCTGCTTCGAGGCGAGCTACGGCTACGACGTACGCGGGGAAGTTCTTGGTTCGGGTGGCATGCTCGCCATGGGCGACGGCCGGCGCACCGGGATGACCTTCTCCGGCCCGGACGGCCGGGTCGTCGAGACCGCGCGCGGCGACCAGGAGCTGTTCGCCGGGGCGTACATCGCCGAACTGGCCGCTTTCACCGACGCCGTGCGCGCGGGCACGCCGCCCCGGGTGACCGGCGAGGACGCCCGCGCCGCACTGGCCATCGCCTTGGCCGCGGGCGAGTCCGCGCGTACGGGAAAAGTGACTGAGGTGGCGAAGTGAGGCTGGCCGTCTGCGCGGAGATGGTATTTCTGGACCGGCCGATCGAGGAGCGGATCCGGCGGATCGACGAGCTCGGCTTCGAGGCGGAGATCTGGGGCTGGGCCACGAAGGATCTGGACGCGCTGGCCAAGACGGGCGCGACCATCTCGTCGATGACCGGGTATCTGACCGGCACGCTGGCCGACCCGGACGGCGCCCGGGAGTTGCTGCGCACGGCACGGCTGTCGCTCGAGGCGGCCGAACGACTGGACTGCGCCCGGCTCAACCTGCACGGCACCGGCCTCGACGAGCGCGGCCTGCCCGTGGTGCCCGCCGCCGAGGTGACCCCGGCCATGTGGCTGACTGCCGCCCGCACGCTCGAACGCCTGGCCGACCTCGGTGAGCAGGCCGGCCGGGTCTTCACGCTGGAGAACCTCAACACCGCGGTCGACCACCCGGGCGTGCCGTTCGCCCGCGCCTCGGACACGATCGCCCTGGTCGAGGCGGTCGGCCGCCCGCATCTGCGGCTCAACCTCGACCTGTACCACGCGCAGATCGGCGAGGGGAACCTGATCGAGCTGGTCGAACGGGCCCTCCCCCTGATCGGCGAGATCCAGGTCGCCGACGTGCCCGGCCGGCGCGAGCCGGGCACCGGCGAGATCCACTACCCGGCCGTCGCGGCGGCCCTGCGGCGGCTCGGCTACCAGGGTGTCGTCGGCCTCGAGGCGTGGGCTTCAGGGTCGCCGGACGAGGCGCTGGCCCGGTTCCGGGACGCCTTCACCCAAGATTGACCTGGACCGGGGTGAAGCAGCAGTCCGTGCAGATTCGCGGCTCGGGCAGGGTGAAAGCCAGGCAACAGGTGCGCCGGCGCACCGTGACCAGGCCGGTCGGGTCGGCGCTCCACTCGACCAGGCTCTCCAGACCGAGCGCGCCCAGCAACGTCCCGACCTCCCGCGCCGAGGCGCCCGGGACGGCCCGGACGGCGTGGCGGGCGGCGTGTGCGATGCCGGCAGCCAGCGAGCCGAGCATCGGCCGCCGGCCCACCCGCACCTCTCGCTGCAGGGCCGCCAGCAGCGGCTGGACGTGTTCGCCGACCAACACCCGGCGTACCTCGCCCAGCAAGGCGGTCTCGTCGGGCACGACGGAGATCCCGGGCCCGGCCAGCGGGTCGGAGGCCAGCACCGCGGCCGGGGTGGCGGTGCGCAGGCCGAGCCGGACCGGGCCGCTGTCGAGCCGGATCAGGACGTCGGCGGCGGCCACCCGCGGCACGCGACGGGCGGCCACCCAGCTGAACGCGACCGGCAGGGACAGCCAGTACGAGTAGGCCTTCCACATCAGAGCGGCCGCGACGTGCGGCGGCGCCGGCCAGTGCCGTTTCGCGGCCTCCAGCAGCAGCCCGACGTCGCCGTCGGCCGGCTGCCAGCCCGCCGGGTCGGTGACCACCAGGCCGGGGGCCAGGCCGGCCAGCCGCGTGGTGCCGAAGGCGCCCCTGATCGCGGCCAGCACCGGCCCGGCGTTCTCGTCCACCCCTGACCTATACCCGCCCGGCGCATCCCGACGCTACGAAGCCGACCACTCCTCGAACGTCGTCCGGCCGATCCGGGCCTCCCCCAGCGGGACCAGCGAGTCGCGCACGATGGGCACGCCGAAGTAGCCGGCTGCGGGATCCTCTTTGACGGGACGCTCGTCGCCCTGGGCGGCCAGCACCGGCCCGACGAACCGGGCGAAGGACGCCCGCTCGGGTCCCGCGATCTCGGCCACTCCGCCGGCCGGCTCGCCGGTGACCACGTCGGCCAGGGCGCCGGCGACGTCGGCGGCGGCGATCGGCTGCAGGTCGGCGGCGGGCAGGACGATGACCCCGCCCTGGGCCATGCCGGCGCCGATGGTGGTCAGATTCTCGAAGAACTGCGTGGCCCGTACGATCGTGTAGGGCCGTCCCGACTCGGCGACCAGCCGTTCCTGCGCCGCCTTGGCGTTCAGGTAGCCGGGGTGCGAGAGCCGGTCCACCCCGACGATCGACAGCACGATGTGGTGCCTCACCCCGGCCGCCCGTCCCGCCTCCAGCAGCGTGCGGGTCGAAGTGGTGAAAAAGTTCATGATCACATCCGGCTCGAACGTCATGCGGTTGGTCACGTCGACCACCGCGTCGGCCCCTTCCAGCGCCTCGGCCACGCCCTGCCCGGTGATCGTGTCGACCCCCGTCTCAAGCGCGGCCGGCACCACGTCATGCCCCTTCGGGCGCAGCAACTCGACGACCTTCGACCCGATGAGGCCGGTCCCCCCGGCAACGACGATGCGCACTGAACTCAACTCCCAACTCGGACAACTAATATCCGCGAACGTATCGAGCCGGGGCGGCGACATAATCCGTCGTCCTACTGCATCTGTCACATCCGGCGCGTGCCGGCGGTCCTTGGTGTCATGAGTGACAAGCGGATGAGCGTGCGGCACGTCACGACCGACGTGCTCGATGTCGCGTACCACGAGGCGGGGCCGGTCGACGGGCCGCCCGTGCTGTTGCTGCACGGTTTCCCGTACGACATCCACAGCTACGCCGAGGTCGCGCCCGCACTGGCCGGCTCCGGCCACCGGGTGATCGTGCCCTACCTGCGCGGGCACGGGCCGACCCGGTTCCTCAGCCCGGACACCCCACGCTCGGGTCAGCAGGCCGCGCTGGGGGCCGACGCGCTGGCCCTGATGGACGCGCTCGGCATCGAGCGGGCCGTCCTGGCCGGGTACGACTGGGGTGGCCGGGCGGCGTGCGTCGCGGCGGCCCTGCACCCGGAGCGGGTGGCCGGGATCGTGTCGGTCAACAGCTACCTGATCCAGGACATCGCGCTCGCCGATCAGCCGCTGCGGCCCGATCTGGAGGCCGGCTTCTGGTACTTCTTCTACTTCCTGACCGAGCGCGGGCGGGCCGGCCTCACCGCCGACGCCCGGGGCATCGCCGAGGTGATCTGGCGCCGCAACTCACCGAAGTGGACGTTCGGCCCGGCCGAGCTCGACCGGGCGGCCGAGGCCTTCCTGAACCCCGACTACGTCGATGTGGTCCTGCATTCGTACCGGCATCGCTTAGGACACGCCCCGGGCGCCCCCGCCTACGCGCGAGACGAGGCCGCGCTGGCCGCCACTCCGCCGATCACCGTGCCCGCCGTGACGCTGGACGGCACGGCCGACGGCAACTTCCCGGCCACCGACGGCAGCCCGAGCGCCCTTCACTTCACCGGCCCGCGCGTGCATCATCAGGTGGCGGACGCCGGTCACAACCTGCCCCAGGAAGCGCCGGCCGCCTTCGCCGGCGCCGTCCGCGAGGTGACTGTCATGCGACTGTCATGAGTTCGCGGGTCCTTTGCCACTCCGCCCGCCGACGGTGGAGTGAAGGGCCTGATGAGAGAGGGTGATGACATGCCGGCGGAAGAGGCCGTGGGATCGCGGGTGGCTCGCCGGCTGAGCCACGACATCGTCCTCACGCCGAGCGCGTTCGTGCTGCTCGGCGGCATCTGGCTGGTGATCACGCCGGTCGTCATCGACCACGGCGTCTACCCGTGGTGGAACGACGTCATCGCCGGGGCGCTGCTGATCGGGCTCAGCGTGGCCCAGGTGGTCCGGCCCGGCCGGTCCCGGCGGCTGAGCGCGCTGGCCGCGTTGACCGGGGTGTGGATGATCGCGGCGCCCTTCCTGTTCGGCTATCACGAGCAGCACGGGGTGGCGTGGAGCGGCATGCTCGTCGGAGCCCTGGTGGCTTTCCTGTCGATCGTGAACGCGGTGACGGCGCGCCCGCCCCGGCGCTGAGCGTCCGGCTTATGCGGTTGCGCCTCTGAGCCATTCACCGTCTCATCGTGCGCCGCTGTACTGGGGGCATGACACTTCTGATCGGCGGAACCGGCAAGACCGGACGGCGGGTCGCCGACCGCCTCCTCCAGCGCAACATCGACGTACGGGTGGCCTCGCGCCGCAGCAAGACCCGGTTCGACTGGGACGACGAGTCGAGCTGGGCGCCCGCGCTCGACGGGCAGAAGGCCGCCTACATCACCTTCTATCCCGACCTCGGCCTGCCCGGCGCGGCCGACAAGGTCGGCGCCTTCGCCGATCTGGCCGCCAAGAACGGCGTCGAGCAGCTGGTGCTGCTGTCCGGGCGCGGCGAACCGCTGGCTCAGGAGGCCGAGCAGCGGGTGAAGGACGCCGGCACGGGCTGGACGATCGTCACGTGCAGCTGGTTCGCCCAGAACTTCAGCGAGGACTTCCTGGTCGACGCCGTGGTGAGCGGCGACATCCGGCTGCCCGCGGGTGACGTGGCCGAGCCGTTCGTCGACGCCGAGGACATCGCCGACGTGGTGGCCGACGCCCTGACCGACCCGGATCATCAGGGCGCGCACTACGAGCTGACCGGGCCCCGGGCGCTGACCTTCACCGAGGTCGCGGCCGAGCTGAGCAGGGCCAGCGGCCGCGAGATCCGCTACACGGCGATCAGCCACGAGGAGTACGAGGACGTGCTGCGCGCGGCCGGCCTGCCGGTCGAGCTGGGCGACATGTTCCGCGGCATCCTGGACGGCCGCAACGCCCAGCCGGCCGACGGCGTGCGGCAGGCGCTGGGCCGTCCGGCGCGCGATTTCTCCGAGTACGCGGCGCGCGCCGCCGCCACCGGAGTCTGGAGCGTGCCCCAAGTACGGTAGGCCGCATGGACGCGCTGACCGGCCTGCTCGACGGGCCTCGCGCCCGCGGGGCGTTCCTGCTGCGCTCGGTCCTGGATCCGCCGTGGTCGCTGCGGATCCAGGACGGCTCGCCCCTGTCGCTCATCACCCTGGTGCGCGGCGAGGCGTACATCCTCAAGCAGGACGCCACCCCGGTCCGCATCGAGCCCGGCGACGTGGCCGTCGTCAACGGCGTCGAGCCCTACAACGTGGCCGACTCCCCCGGCACCGCGCCGCAGATCATCATCCATCCCGGTCAGCGCTGCGAATCGGTCGACGGCATCGAGATGACGATGACCGGCCAGGGCGTACGCACGTGGGGCGCCGCCGCCGACGGCGCAACAGTGATGATCAGCGGCACCTACCAGATGCACAGCGAGGTCAGCCGCCGCCTGCTCGACGCCCTGCCCGGCCTGCTGATCCGCCCGGCCGAGGCGGGCGACCGGGCCCTGATCGACCTGCTCGTGCGCGAGATGACCGGCACCGAGCCGGCCCAGGACCTGGTGCTCGACCGCCTGCTCGACCTGGTGCTGGTCTCGGTGCTGCGCTCGTGGCTGGCCGCCCCCGCCGACGATGCGCCGGGCTGGCAGAAGGCGCAGGCCGACGCCGTGGTCGGGCCCGCGCTGCGTCTCATCCATGACGATCCCTCGTACGCATGGACGGTCGCCTCTCTCGCCGCCCGCACGGGTGTCTCGCGCGCGTCGCTGGCCCGCCGCTTCACCGACGTGGTGGGCGAGTCGCCGATGGCCTATCTCACCGGCTGGCGGCTCACCCTGGCCGCCGACCTGCTGCGCCAGGACGACGCGACGCTGGAGGCCGTGGCCCGGCGCGTCGGCTACGGCAGCGCCTTCGCCCTCAGCACGGCGTTCAAGCGCGAGCGCGGCGTCAGCCCGCAGGAGTACCGCCGCCGCCCGGCCCTGGCGCCTCACCCGTCACCCCTGCCCCGCGTGGTGCGCCTCACGTAGGCGGATGGGGGCTGGACCCGATGGCAGGGCCCCTCCCGGCCAGGCAGGGTAGGTGGGAAAGACGCTCCCCCCTGTCCCGGATCGGGTGATCTCGCGTGTCGCTGTTCTGGCGGATCTTCTCGCTGAACGCGGCGGTCCTGACCGTCGCGGCCCTCGTGCTGCTCTTCGCACCGGTCACCGTCTCGACCACGGCGCGCCTGGCCGAGGCGCTGATCATCCTGGCCGGCACGGTGCTCACGCTGATCGCCAACGCGGCGATGCTGCGCGTCGGCCTGGCCCCGCTGGCCCGCCTGACCCGGGTGATGACCACCATCGACCTGCTGCGCCCGGGCACCCGGCTGGCCGCCCGCGGCCACGGTGAGATCGCCCAGCTGATCACCACCTTCAACGCGATGCTGGACCGGCTCGAGACGGAACGGGCGTCCAGCGCCGGGCGCGCGCTGTCGGCGCAGGAGGCCGAGCGGCACCGGATCGCCCAGGAGCTGCACGACGAGATCGGCCAGACCCTGACCGCGGTGCTGCTCGACCTCAAGCGGGTCGCGAAGGCGTCGCCCGAGCCGGTGCGCGACCAGCTGCTGCAGGTGCAAGAGAGCACGCGCAACAGCCTCGACGAGATCCGTCGCATCGCCCGCCGGCTGCGTCCCGGCGTCCTCGAGGAACTTGGCCTGCCCAGTGCCCTGCGCGCGCTGGCCGGCGAGTTCACCACGGCCGGCATGGCGGTCCGCCGCCAGGTCGCCTCCGATCTGCCCGTCCTGCCCAAGGAGGTCGAACTGGTGGTCTACCGGGTCGCCCAGGAAAGCCTGACCAACGCGGCCCGGCACTCGGCCGCCCAGCACGTCGACCTCGTGCTCGCCCGCAAGGACGACGGGGTGCAGCTGTGCGTGCGCGACGACGGCCGAGGCCTGCGCGGGGCGCCCGAGGGAGCCGGCATCCGCGGGATGCGCGAGCGGGCCCTGCTGGTCGGGGCCGACCTGACCGTCGAGTCGGGCGCCACCGGCGGCACGGCGGTTCAGCTGGTGGTGGCGGCATGACCGCCTGCACCGAGCGGCACCCGGCTGGACCGGTCGACGGCCTCGCAGGCGAGGGCCAGAAGGGCATGCCATGGAGAACAGTGTGATCCGCATCCTGCTGGCCGACGACCACGCCCTCGTCCGCCGCGGCGTCCGTCTCATTCTGGACGGCGAGCCCGACCTCGAGGTGATCGGCGAGGCGGCCGACGGCGCCGAGGCGCTGGCGCTGGCCGCGGCCGACCCGCCCGACCTGGCCGTGCTGGACATCGCCATGCCCCGGATGACCGGCCTGCAGGCCGCCCGTGAGCTCAGCCGCAGCCACCCGGACCTGCGGATCCTCATCCTGACCATGTACGACAACGAGCAGTTCTTCTTCGAGGCGCTGCGCGTGGGCGCGGCCGGCTACGTGCTCAAGTCGGCCGCCGACCGCGACCTCGTCGAGGCCTGCCACGCGGCCATGCGCGACGAGCCGTTCCTGTATCCCGGGGCGGAGACCGCGCTGATCCGCGAATACCTGGAACGCGCCCGCACCGGCGCCGAGATCCCCGCCCGGGCCGTCACCGAACGCGAGGAGGAAGTGCTGAAGCTGGTCGCCGAGGGTCACTCGACGAAGGACATCGCCGAGCTGCTCTACATCAGCGTCAAGACCGTCGAGCGCCACCGCTCCAACATCCTGGCCAAGCTCGGTCTCAAGGACCGGCAGGAACTGACCCGGTACGCGATCCGGGCCGGGCTGATCGAACCGTGATGATGCTGCTCGTCCTGATCCTGCACGCCGCGGCCGCCGTTCTGGCCCCGGTGGCGATCCGGTACGCCGGCAACCGCGCACTGTACGGCCTGGCTCTCGTGCCGGCCGGAACCTTTGTGTGGGCCGCCGTCCAGAGGCCGCCGCTGGCCGAGACGTACCCGTGGGTGCCGCGCCTCGGCATGGACCTGGCCCTGCGGATGGGCACGCTGTCGTGGCTGATGCTGCTGATCGTCAGCGGCATCGGAGCAGTCGTGCTGGCCTACTGCGCCAGATACTTCGGAGAGGGCGACCCCGGTCTGGGCCGGTTCGCCGGCATCTTCCTGGGCTTCGCCACCGCCATGACCGGCCTGGTGGTCGCCGACGACCTGCTTCTGCTGTACGTGTTCTGGGAGCTCACCACCGTCTTCTCGTACCTGCTGATCGGGCACAAGGGCGAGCAGTCGGCCGGGCGCCGGGCGGCCATGCAGGCGCTGGTGGTGACCACGGCGGGCGGCCTGGCCATGCTGGTCGGGTTCGTCATGCTCGGCCACGGCGCCGGCACGTACCGCTGGTCCGAGATCGCCGAAGGCCCGCTGCCCGCGAACAGCGCGGTGGCGGCGGTGCTGATCCTGGCCGGGGCGCTGAGCAAGTCGGCCATCTTCCCGTTCAGCTTCTGGCTGCCGGCCGCGATGGCCGCGCCCACGCCCGCTTCGGCCTATCTGCACGCGGCGTCGATGGTGAAGGCCGGCGTGTTCCTGCTCGGCCTGCTCGGTCCGTTGCTGGTCCAGGCCGAGCCGTGGCGGCCGGTGGCGCTGGCCGCCGGCGTCATCACGTTGCTGCTCGGCGGCTGGAACGCCATGCGCCAGCACGATCTGAAACTGCTTCTGGCGTACGGAACGGTGAGCCAGCTGGGTCTGCTGACGATCGCCCTGGGAGCGGGCGGACAGGCGGCCGCGCTGGCCGGGGCGGCGCTGCTGCTCGCCCACGCGTTGTTCAAGGCCGCGCTGTTCCTCGTCGTCGGCATCGTCGACCACCTGGCCGGTACCCGGGATCTGCGCGAGCTGAGCGGGCTGGGCCAGCGGATGCCGCTGCTGGCCGTCATTGCCGCGCTGGCCGTGGCCTCGATGGCCGGAGTGCCGCCGCTGGCCGGGTTCGTGGGCAAGGAAACGCTGTTCGCGGCGTTCGAGCACGGCGGCACTACCGACCGGCTCGTGCTTCTGGCGCTCGTGGCCGGGTCGGCGCTGACCGTGGCGTACGGGCTGCGGTTCTTGTGGGGCGCGTTCGCGACCAAGCCGGGCGTGGCTCCGCTCGAGACGCCGCGGCCCGGATTCGCTTTCGCGGCGCCGGCGGGGCTGTTGTCGGTGGCCGGGCTCGCCGTCGGTGTGAGCGCCGGGTGGTTCGACGGGCTGCTCGGCCCGTACGCGTCGCAATTCCCCGGCCAGACGGAACACCTGGCGCTGTGGCACGGTTTCGGGCTGCCGCTGCTGCTGTCGGCGGCCGTCCTGGCGATCGGCGGCACGCTGTTCGCGATGCAACTGCGGGGCCGTCCCTGGCCGGGCCGCCGTTTGCCGTACGCGGAAACCGTCTACAAGTGGCTGATGTCCGCAGTGGACAGGGCGGCCGTCGAGGTCACCGGAGCCACCCAGCGCGGTTCGCTGCCGTTCTCGCTCGGCATCATCCTGGTCGTCCTGGTGCTGTTCGGCGCGGGCACGCTCGTCTTCGTGGCGCCCTGGCCCACCGATATCCGGCTGTGGGACTCGCCTCTGCAGCTCGTGGCGGGTGCGGTCGTCGTCAGCTCGGCGCTGATCGCGGCCCGCTCGCGGCGGCGGATGACCGCGATGATCCTGCTCGGCGTGTCCGGCTACGGCGTGGCCGTCATGTTCGTGCTGCACGGCGCGCCCGACCTGGCGCTGACCCAGTTCCTGGTCGAGACGGTCACGATCGTCATGTTCGTGCTGGTGCTGCGGCGTTTGCCGGTACGGTTCTCGGCCCGGCCGCTGCGGGTCACCCGCATCATGCGCGCGGTCCTGGCCGTGGCGACGGGGCTGGTGGCCGCGGGCATGGCCTACGTGGCGGTGGGCGGCCGGATCGCCACCCCGATCTCGGTCGACTTCGCGGAACCGGCGGTGTCGTACGGCGGCGGGCACAACATCGTGAACGTGGCCCTGGTCGACATCCGGGCCTGGGACACCATGGGCGAGATCTCGGTGCTCGTGGTGGCCGCGACCGGTGTGGCCTCGCTCATCTTCCGCCGGTCCGGTGCGCTGCAACGCCGCCGGGCCGAGCAGGGGACGCCGTCCGCGCCGCCCGGGCCGTGGCTGCGGGCGGGCGACAACCCCGAGGCCCGCCGCCAGTCGATCATCCTGCAGGTGGTGGCCCGGCTGCTGTTCCACACGATCGTGTTGTTCTCGATCTACCTGCTCTTCAGCGGGCACAACGATCCCGGTGGCGGCTTCGCCGGCGGTCTGGTGGCCGGGCTGGCCCTGACCACCCGCTACCTGGCCGGCGGGCGTCGCGAGCTGAACGCGGCGGCGCCGGTCGACGCCGGGCTCTTGCTCGGGGCGGGCCTGCTGACCGCGGTCGGCACCGGGGTGGTGGCGCTGATCTCGGGCGGCGCGGTGCTGCAGAGCGCCCTGCTCGACTTCCACCTGCCCCTGCTGGGCCAC
Organism: Paractinoplanes pyxinae; assembly: GCF_026626335.1. Lineage (GTDB taxonomy): Bacteria > Actinomycetota > Actinomycetes > Mycobacteriales > Micromonosporaceae > Actinoplanes > Actinoplanes pyxinae. Next base: position 64,380 of record NZ_JAPNTZ010000026.1, read on the forward strand.
ATCCACTTCGCCACGTCGGTCTTCTTCGACATCGGCGTCTACCTGATCGTGGTGGCGCTGGTGCTCGAGATCCTGCGCAGCCTCGGCGCCGAGCTGGACCGCCAGCACGAGGTCGCCACTCGTAGGGAACGACGGGCCATCGAACGACAGAAGGAGCCAGTGTGACTCCGAACTTGGTGTACGTGGTCGTGATCGGCGTGCTCTTCGCGGCCGGGGTCTCCATGGTGCTCGAGCGCAGCCTGACCCGCGTCCTGATGGGGATGATCCTGCTCGGCAACGGCGTGAACCTGTTGATCCTGCTCGGCGGCAAGGCCGGCACCCCACCCATCGTGGGCCTCGGCCCGGACGAGGAGATGGCCGACCCGCTCCCCCAGATCATGATCTTGACCGCGATCGTCATCACGCTCGGCATGACCGCCTTCCTGCTCGCCCTGGCCTACCGCAGCTGGGCCATGTCCGGCCACGACGAGGTGCAGGACGACGTCGAGGACCAGCGGATCATGCAGCTCGCCGAGCGGGACGAAGGTTCCGGCACGGACGACAAGGACCACCACGAGGCCGTGCGATGAATTTCCTGGTACCCCTGCCCGTGGTGATGCCCCTGTTCGGGGCGGCCCTCACGCTGATGATGGCGGGCAAGCCGCGCGCCCAGCGGACGGTCAGCCTCACCGTGCTCACCGCCACCCTGCTCGTGTCATGTGCCCTGCTCTACTTCTCGACCACCGACGCGCCGCTGGTCGTTGCCGTCGGCGGCTGGTCGGCCCCGCTGGGCATCGTGCTCATCGCCGACCAGCTGGCCGCCCTGATGCTGGTGGTCTCGTCGGCCGTGACGTTGTGCGTGCTCGTGTACTCGATCGGGCAGGGCATGGCCGACGGGCACGAGGAGACGCCGCTGTCGGTCTACCACCCGACCTATCTGGTGCTGACGGCCGGTGTGACCAACGCGTTCCTGGCCGGCGACCTGTTCAACCTGTACGTCGGATTCGAGATCCTGCTCGTGGCCAGCTACGTGCTGCTGACCATCGGGGGCACCGAGAACAGGATCCGGGCCGGTTCGACGTACGTCGTGGTTTCGCTCTTGTCCTCGGTGATCTTCCTGACCGCGATCGGCCTGATCTACGGGGCGACCGGCACGCTCAACCTGGCCCAGCTGGTCGAGCGGCTGGACGCGCTGCCCGACGGCCTGCGCCTGATCCTGCAGGGCATGCTGCTGCTCGCCTTCGGCATCAAGGCGGCCGTGTTCCCGCTGTCGTCGTGGCTGCCGGACAGCTATCCCACCGCGCCGGCCCCGGTGACGGCGGTGTTCGCCGGGTTGCTGACCAAGGTCGGCGTGTACGCGATCATCCGTACCGAGACGCTGCTGTTCCCCGGCGGACGAGCCGCCGCCGTCCTTCTCATTCTGGGACTGCTCACGATGGTGATCGGGATCCTGGGCGCGGTGGCGCAGTCGGACATCAAGCGGTTGCTGTCGTTCACCCTGGTCAGCCACATCGGCTACCTGCTCTTCGGGGTGGGGCTGACGACCCAGCTCGGGTTGTCCAGCGCCATCTTCTACGTGGTCCACCACATCACCATTCAGACCACGCTGTTCCTGGCGGCCGGCCTGATCGAGAAGCGCGGCGGCAGCACTGCCCTGGACAAGCTCGGCGGCCTGGCCAAGCTGTCGCCCGTGCTGGCCATTCTGTTCCTGATACCGGCATTGAACTTGGCCGGAATCCCGCCCTTCAGCGGGTTCATCGGCAAGCTGGGCCTCGTGCAGGCGGGCGTGGCCGACGGCGGCGTGCTGCCCTGGCTGCTGGTGGCCGGCGGCATCCTGACCAGCCTGCTCACGCTGTACGCGGTGGCCCGCGTGTGGAATCTGGCCTTCTGGCGTACGCCGCCGAAGTCCGTGCCGTCGGGCTCGAGCTCGCTGCTGCCGCCGCTCATGGTGGCCCCGACCATGGCGCTGGTGCTGCTCGGTGTGGGACTGACGGTCGTGGCCGGCCCGCTGTTCGAGGTGGGCGACCAGGCGGCGTCGTCGCTGATGGAACGGTCCTACTACGTCCAGGCCGTGTTCGGCGGAGGTGCGCCGTGACGGGCGGGCGCTGGCGCGACCGGGGCATCGCCGCGCTGGGGCTGACCGTGATCTGGGTGCTGCTGTGGGGGTCGTTCACGCCGCTGACGTTCGTGGGCGGGCTGGTCATCGCGGTCGTCGTGCTCATCGTGTTCCCGCTTCCGGCCGTCACGTACTCGGGGCGGATCCACCCGCTGGGCACGCTGCGGTTCGCCGGGCGGTTCGTGCTCGACATGGTGGTGGCCAGCTTCCAGGTGGTGGCGCTGGCCTTCCGGTTCGGGCACGTGCCGAGGAGCGCGATCGTGGCCGTCACGCTGCGGGCGCCCTCCGATCTGGGCCTGACCATGACGGCCGAGGCGCTGTCGCTGGTGCCGGGCAGCCTGATCGTCGACGTCGACCGCCGGAAGGGTGTGCTCTACGTCCACGTGCTAGGCGTCGAGTCGCCCGCGGAGGCCGACAAATTCAAGGAAGACGTGCTCGAGCTGGAACGCCGGATCGTCCGGGCGTTCGGGTCGCCGGCCGAGCGCCGCGCCATCGAGGAGGTTCCCGCATGACCGTCGTCGCCGTCGTGGTCACCACCCTGCTGGCCGGGGGCGCCGTCCTCGCCCTGGTCCGGATCGTGCGCGGGCCGTCGATCCTGGACCGGATCGTCGCCACCGACGTGCTGCTGGCCACGATTGTCATGGCCATCGCCGCCGAGGCCGCGTTCTCGCGCGACGCGACCGCGCTGCCGGTGCTGGCCGTGCTGTCGATCCTCGGCTTCACCGGTGCGGTCAGCGTGGCCCGCTTCGCCATCCGCCGGCAGTCGGTGGCCGACCCGGCCAGCGGGCGCGACGCCGACCGGCCGAGCTCGCAGTACCAGGCCGATTCGGTCGACCTGCCGGACTCGCTGGGCCTGCCGGCCGCCCTGGACCGCCGCGCCCCCGAGCCGCCGGACCGCGGCGACTCGCTGAGCCCGCCGGCCGTCGCCGACCGGCCGACGGAGGAAGTGCGATGAGCGCCGTGCTCGATGTGACCGCGTGGGTGTGCCTGGTGATCGGCGGCTTGCTGAGCCTGTCGGCCGGGGTAGCTCTGATGCGCTTCCCGGACCTGCTGTCCCGGATGCACGCGGCCACCAAGCCACAGGTCCTCGGCCTGCTGCTGGTGTTGATCGGCTGCGCGTTGCGCCTGCGCGACGCCGTCGACATCACCACCCTGCTGCTGGTCGCCGTCTTCTCGATGGCGACGGCCCCGGTGGCCGCCCACATGATCGGCCGGGCCGCCTACCGCGCCGGTCAGGCCCGATCCGACCTGCTGGTGGTGGACGACCTGGCCGGCGCCGACGACAAACGCTGAGGGGGTTGCCATGGAGCTCGACGACGCCGACCGGGACCTCGCGCGCCGGATAGCCGAGGCACTGGCCGCCGACGAGCGCTACCGCCGGCAGCCGCTCGCCGTCCAGGTGCAGAACCGGGTGGTCATCCTGACCGGCACGGTCGAGAGCCCCGAGATCTACGACGCGGTCACCTCGTCCGTCCGTGCGACCACCGGCGTCCGCGACCTGTGCGACGGCATCCTCGTGCAGGACGGCGAATCCCGGATGCGCGAGGCCCGCCAGTTCGGCGAGCTGGCCGCCCGCCTGGCCGTGCAGCCCGCGAGCGGCACCCGCCGGGGCCGCCCGGCCGCCGTCGTGGCGCGCGTGGTCATGCTGGCCGTGACCGCGATCATCGTCGTCATCGAGGTGGCCGGCTGGCTGGCCGCCGTCTTCGGCGTGGGCCTGCTGGCCTGGACGGCCGACGTCCTGTTGCGCCGCCGCCGGCCCTGATCCGCGGTCAGGACCAGACGCCGGCCTGGAGCCGCCGGGTGTTGCCGAGGTCCATCCTCGACGGCAGGGTGACGAGCTGGCGCATCTCCCCCTTGGAGACGGCCACCGCGAGCGACACCCCGAAGTCCGCCCCGCCGCCGGTGTCCGTGACGGTGTTGCGCCAGGACAACACGGCCCGCGCCCCTTCGCCCGGCTTCAGCACGAGACGCCCCGGCCCCGCTGTGTAGTGCACGCTGGGCACGACGGAAACCTTCAGCGGACGCCCGTCCTCATCGAGCACGACGATGTCCGGCCGTCCCCGCACCTCGTACGGCTTGGAACCGCAGTTCTTGACGTTCAGCCCCATCTCGCGATACCCCGCCGCCGCGTCTCCCCGTTCCGCAGTGATGAGCACGCCGAGCAGCGAGCACGCGGACACCGACTCGATCGCCTCCGGAGCGACCGGGCCGGTCGTGGTGGGAGCAACCACTGACGGGACCGGGTCGCTGGACGGCGCCACGGGCATCAGTCCGCCGTCCTCCCACGGCTCCGTGCACGAGGTGAGCAGAGGGACCACCAACAGCAGCAACGACAACCGGCGCAGTCCCCTCACGCGGTTGATCATGCCGTGCCCGCACAAGCGCGCTCACGGCGAGGCGGCAAGCCGGGCCCAGTTGGTCGTGAGCGTCGTCCAGTCCAGCGGATACGCGTGCTCGGTCGACATCTCGCCGCGCAGCAGGGGCTCGGCGTCGGCGACCCACCGGGACACGTACAGGCGGCTCGTGTCCTTCGCGGTGTAGCCGAACATGGCCAGGCCCTTCTGCGTCCCGGCCGCGTACCGGCAGACGACGGCGACGGTGACCGACGATCGCTCGCCCGAACCGTCGTCGGCGCCGGGGGCGGCGGGCGGGCACTCGTCGCCGGCCGGTGCCATCGGCTGCCCGTTGACGACATCCGCCTCGGCTTCGGCGGCCGTGTCGAACAGCCGGTAGAAGACGACGGTGCGGTCGGCCAGGTGGCAGGTGGCCGACTTGTCCTCGGCCGTGCACGTCGCTCGCAGGTCGCCCGGCAGGTGAGCCACGATGGCCGGCTCGTCCGGGCGCGACGACAGCAGATACACGAGCAGGATCACGATGCCGGTGACGGCGGCCGCCGCGCCGGCCACGACGCGATGGCGCACCGTCCGGCTCTCGGTGACCGCCTCAGGCACCGACAACTCGATCACGGGACTCTCGACTTCGTCCGCCTCCTGATCGCCCGCGGACTCCTCGGTCTCGTTCTCTTCCGCCGCCTGGTGATCTGCGGGCTCCTCGATCTCCGCCTCCTCCGCCGCCTGATCGCCCACGGGCTCCTCGGTCTCGGCCTCTTCCGCGGGCGCGGGCACGGGCGGAGGCGGGGCCGACCCGCGTACGGCCGACTCCGTGATCGCCCGCAGCAACCGGTCGACGTCGTAGTCCCACCTCGAGTCCGAGACCTCGGCCGCGTTGAACTCGAGGATGTCGACGATGGACGGCACGAGGTCGCTCTCGGTCGGCATGGGCGCGCCCTCGACCCGTACCGGAATGATCGGCAGCCCGAGACGCAGGGCCGCCTCGACCTCGAGCCGCACGGGGTCGCGTGGCTGCTCCAGCCGGCGTCGGCCCCGGTCGTCCTGGTACGAGGCCCACGCCCGGCCGATGAGCAGCAGGAAGACGTCCGACTCGGAGATCTTGCGCTCGACGTACTTGCGGAACTTGGCCCCCGGCGGGATCGCGTCGAGGTCGCGGAACACGTTCTCGCGGCCGTACCGGTCGACCAGCCGGTCGTAGATACCGCGGGCGGCCCACTGCGTGTCGCCGCGGCGGTAGCTCAGGAAGATGACCACCGGCCGCTGTCCGGTATCGCTCGCCGTCTCCGCGTTCGCCACGGTTCCGCTCATCTCATGAGAAGGACAGCGCGTCGACGGTGGGGACGGAGGCGGTGTGCCCGGGCCGGGCCGAGCCGCCGACGGCGTACACGGTGGTGCCGATCGCGGCCACGGCCAGGCCGTGCCGTCCCTGAGCGAGCGAGGGCAGCTTCTTCCACGCCGCGCGGGGATCGGTCAGGTCGTACGCGCGGACGGTGGCCGAGACGGCCGGTTGGGTCGTCTCGCCGCTGACCACGAGCAGTTGCCCGGCCAGGATCGTCACGCCGGCGCCGCTGAGCGGTTCGGGCAGGGTGGTCAGCCTGATCCACCGGTCGGTGTCCGGCTCGTAGCGCTGCACCGCGTTGGTGTTCGTCCGAGGCACGAACTGGCGGCCGCCCACGGCGTACAGATAGGCCCGGTCCGAAGTAGCGGCAAGGTGGTCGCCCGGCACCGGAATGGCCGCGCCGTCGCGCCACACCTTGCCGTCGAACACCTCGGTCTCGGCGACCAGCTTCTGCGGCGTGCCGGTGCGGCCGCCGACCACGATGATCTTGTCCCCGACCACCGCGGCAGCGCCGGCCGCCCGGGCGTGATGCAACGACGGCCCCTTCACCCAGTGCCCGATGCTGTCGTCGAAGAACAGAACCTGGTCGGACGCGACCGGATCACCGCCGTGCCCCAGAAACCCGCCGATCAGCGCCAGCCGGCCGCGGTAGGTCACCAGCATCGCGTGATCCACCGGGTGCGGCAGCGACGGGCCCGGCACCCAGGCGTCCTGGGCCGGATCGTAGCTCTGGGTCGACGCGGTCGCCTTGGTCGAGGCGGTCAGACCGCCGGCCACCCAGATCCGGCCGTTCAGCACGGCCGCATTCATCTGCTGCACCGCCGCCGAGGCGACATGCCGGGGCTTCCACGCCACGGCCGGGTCGGTCCGCCTCTCCGGCACCTTCAGCGCGTCGACGGTGCTCGTGGACGCGGTGTGCCCGGGCCGGACTGAACCGTCGATGGCGTACAGGGTGGTGCCGATGGCTGCCACCGCCAGGCCGTGCCGTCCCTGGGCCAGCGACGGCCACTTCTTCCAGGTGGCGCCGGGATCGGTCAGGTCGTAGGAGCGGACCGCGGCCGACACCGCGGGCTTGGTGGTCTCGCCGCTGACGACGAACAGCTGCCCGCCGATGATCGTCACGCCGGCCCCGCTGAGCGGTTCGGGCAGGGTGGTCGGCCTGGTCCACCGGTCGGTGGCGGGCTCGTAGCGCTGCACCGCATTGGTGTTCTTGCCCGGCACGAACTCGCGGCCGCCCACGGCGTACAGGAAATCCCGGTCGGAAGCGGCAGCGAGATGGTCACCGGGCACCGGGATGGCCGCGCCGTCGCGCCACACCTGGCCGTCGAACACCTCGGTCTCGGGCACCAGCTTCTGCGGCGTGCCGGTGCGGCCACCGACGACGACGATCTTGTCGCCGACCACCGCAGCGGCGCCGGCCGCCCGGGCGTGGTGCAACGACGGGCCCTTCACCCAGTGCCCGGCGCTGTCGTCGAAGAACAAGACCTGATCGGACGCGACCGGGTCACCGCCGTGCCCCAGGAACCCGCCGATCAGCGCCAGCCGGCCGCGGTAGGTCACCAGCATCGCGTGATCCACCGGATGCGGCAGCGACGGGCCCGGCGACCACGTGTTCTTAGCCGGGTCATAGGTCTGGGTCGAAGCGGTCGCCTTGGTGGAGGCGGTCAGGCCACCGGCCACCCAGATCTGGCCGTTCAGCACGGCCGCGTTCACCTGCTGCACCGCCGCCGGGGACGCGTGCCGCGGCTGCCAGGCCTGGGCCGGAGCGGGGGTCGCCGGGCCGGGGGCGGGTGACGACGCCGTGTCGTGGTCGGGGCAGGTGTTGAGCGGCGGCATGCCGTACTTCTGGGCGGCCGCGTCGGCGCTGCCCAGCTGCTGGTTCGCCTGCTTCAGCGCCTCTTGCATCGAAATCTGGTCGCCGGCCGCCAGAGCCGCCTGAGCCTCCCGGAAATGCCGGGCGGCGCCACCCATCTCGGTCAGCAGCGCATCGAAATGCGCGCGGCCGGTGTCCGGCGGCGGCTGACGCCGGGCCTGATCGAGAAATTGCTCGAACTGATCGGCATAGACGTCCGGCTGCTTCTTCGCGTCGACATGCGCCAGATGGCGGTCGACTTCGGCACAAAAACCGATGAGCTGCCGGATGAAGGCCTGCTTGATCTCATTCTGATCGGGCGCCGATCGGTCGCTGCATCCCGCGACCCCGCCGGCGAGAAGAATGAGCACCGCGCACATTGCCCGCATTCGCCGCATGGCTCCTCCTTCCGGTTTCGCAACCGGTGAATTACTCACACTATGGAGCGTCCCGGAAGGCGGTCAACAAAGGTGCGGCTCGACGACTTGTCGCTTTCCCGACTGCCCTGTGATGTATCCAGAAAGGAAAGCCATTCACGCGAATAAGATCTGCGTGTCGTGCCCGGAGTCACGCGTGCCATCTCTCACCCTTCGGTCCACACCGAAGGCTCGGCGGCGCACGATAGCGGAATGACCGATCCGATCGTCACCGCCCGGCTCGCCGTCCTGGCCACGGCCGCGCTCATCGTCCTGATCGGCGCGCTCGGCTGGCCGGCGCTCCTGCTCGGCCTGGCCGCCCTGGCCTGGTACGCCGACGCCCGCCGCCGCTGATCACCCGACGGCGCCTCGACCGTGGCGCCCGGCCGCGGACGGAAAGCAATCCGGCTGGCCCTACCAATTGTGCGGGGGTCAGCCTCATCTGGACGGCGAGGGCTACCGTCCGGGCGGTCCATCGAAAGCCGGACCGGAACGAGGCCCTCATGACGAAGCTCAAAATGACCATTGCCGCGGTGGGACTTGTCGCAGCATTCGTATTCGCTCCGCCCTTACTGGCGGCGCTGTGGACGGGAAACCAATTCGACGGCGAGCGCGGCCTGGCCGAGGCGTCCCGCACCGCCCTGGCCGGCTTCCTGAGTTCGGGCGGCCGCCAGATCCCGCCCGAACTGCAGCGGATCCTCGACTACTGGTTCGCCTTCCACGTCGTGAAGGGGGCGGCCGCCGCGGCGCTGGTGGTGGTGTTCGGATTCGCGCTGTACAAGACCCGGAACAAGCTCGCCGCGGTCGGGTTGGGTGCGCTCGGGCTGTTCTCGCTGGCCGCGCTGATGGCCAACATCCAGGGTGCAGTGGCGCCGTTGTCGTCGCTTCTGTCGCTGGCGGCGACCGGCGCCCCGGGGCAGCCGGACTGGGAGCCGGCCCGGCAGCAGCTGACCGACGGCCGGACCACGCCCACCGTCGACCTGCTGGTCGGCGACTTCGCGCTGTTCCACGCGGCCATGGTCGTGATCGCCGGGGTTCTGGCTGTCGCGGCCGGGGCGGCCGGGGTCGCGCTGTGGCGGCGGTTCGCGCGGTCCAGCCGTGAGGCCCGGTTGTGGCAGGCCGTCTCCGCGTCGTTCGCGGTCGTGCTGACGCTGGTCTTCGGCACACTGACGGTGGCCAACGCGACCACCGTGGCCGACCCCGCCCCCGCCCTGCTGGCGTTCTTCAACGGCGGCTGGTGAAGCAAGGCGCCGCCGCCCTCGACCGGCGGCGGCAGGTGAAGCAAGGCGCTGCCCGCCTCGACCGGCGGCGGCTGGTGACGCGAGCCGCCGGTGGCCGAGGCCGGCGGCGGCTGGTCAGTCCGGGCGCCGCCGGCTGAGGCCGGGGGCGCCCGGAGCTTCTACGAGACCCGGATGGTCACCCGGTCGTAGCGGGTCAGCGGGAATCCGCCGTCGTCGGTCGCCTGCGCGATCACGGAGACGGTCTGGCCCGGCTTCGCGTCGGCCGGAACCGTGACGCGGGAACCGTTGACGGTCACGGTTCCGGGGTAGGTGCCCTCCTCGCGGTACTGCCACCAGGTCGTCGTCACCCGGTCGCGGTCAGGGTCGGACGTGCGCGCGGACAGCTTCACCGTCGAACCCGGACGGGCCCGTACGACTTCGCCGTTGTTGATGCGGACCGACGGCGGGTGGTTGCCGACCGACCAGCGCGGCGTCAGCGTCCACCGGATGCGGGCGGCGAAGTCGTTCTGCGCGGCCGCCGCCCAGCGCAGGGTAGTCAGGTTGGCCACGTCGGCCCCGGTCGCGTCCTTCTCGGTGGGCACCAGCTTCCACAGGTTGGGTGAGGCCGTCACCTGGTACGCCCGTCCGCCCCAGCCGCCCGTGGCCGGGTCGGACGGGTTCTGCAGACCCGTACGCAGCAATTGGTTGAAGACGACGTTGTCGCCCTCGGACAGGAAGTCGTACTGGCCCATCGGCTTGCACCAGCCGCCGGGCGCCTTCGCCGGATCGCCGAACACGTCGAGCGGGTCACCCGCCGTCGTCTGCCCGTCGAGCCAGGAACGGTAGTGCGACCCCCACGGCCCGATCTGAATGTTGCGCCGGATCCAGTCGCCGGTGAAGTAGACCCGGTCGGCGGGCAGACCGCGAACATTGCCCTGCCCGTTGTTGTTGCAGTTGAAGCCCCATGTGGCATATCCGGCCGACAGCTCCTCGACCTTGACGGCCGGCCATTTCACGGAGATGTAATTCGCGTACGTCTCATCCTGGAACCCACTGGCCAGAATGACCGCCTTCTTGGACACCGCCGCTTTCACCGAGGCCCACTTGGGCGAGGCCGAATACCGTTCCTCAATGGACTTCAACGCCCGCGCGATGGTGCTCGTGCCGCCCCAAGCCTGCAGATACAGCGGCCGCCGATCCTTGTCCAGCAACAGATCCCGGATCAGATTCGACCCCGGCGTGTCCGAGGCCATCTCCCCCTCGAAGGAAATGTTGCCCAGTTTCACCAGTGACTTGAGCTTGGCGGGGCTCGGATAGTTCGAGTCGTGCCGGCGCAGGTTCGGATAGACCTTGGCGTACGACGGGATCAGTTGATCCTCGATCGTCGTGTTTCCGGTCCACCGCCACGACGTCTGCGGCGTCTTGTACTCCCGGTTCGGCAGGAAGAACTCCGTGCCCTTGCCGTCGCCGGCCCAGTGGAACTTGCTGCTCGTGTAGACGATGCCCTTCGTGTCCAGCTCGTTGGTGTAGAGCAGATACCGCACCAGCGAGGCGATGTCGTCCGACTCCATGTCGGTGGTGACCACCGTGCGCGGCTTGTCGGAGTGCCCACCGGCCGAAGCCGGCGCCGAAACTGACAGAACCCCAGCGGCAACAGCGACCGCGGTAGCCAGCGACCGGAAGAACATCACAGTTCCCCGAACAGCGCCGACTGCACGATCCGCTGCGCCGCCATGGCGTCCTGCCGCTCCTGCGCCTCGGCCAGCGCCGCCGTGTCGAGCCGGTCCAGGGCGCGGTAGATGCGCTTGAGCGTCCCGATCGCCGTGTTGGCCGCGTCCACGCTGTCCTCGCGGAACGGGAACTGATCGAGCTGCCACACCCCGTCCCAGTTGTTCTTGCGCAGCGTGTGGAAGAACTCGAAGATCTCGGTGAGGTGGACCGTGCCCACCACCAGGTCGTCGTCCCAGCCGCGCAGGTTGTCGTTGACGTCCATGCCGTAGAGCCGGCCGTGGTCGATGATGAGCTGGGCCGCGTCCGAGGGCGACTCGCCGCCGTACAGGCTGTGCCCGAAGTCGAGCAGGATGCCGACGTTGTCGAGCCCGATCTCTTGAATGCCCAGCAGCGAGCGGGCGGCCGAGTCCCACGTCATCTTCACGCGGGGCTCGCGCGGCTTGTACTCGATGGCGAACTTCAGGTCGGGATGCGCGCCCGCCAGTTCGCGCATGCCGTCCACGGCCAGCTTCCACAGCGTGCGGTGGTCGACCTGGAACGGGTAGTCCCAGCCGTCCTGGCCGGGCCAGATCTTCACGTAGTCAGCGCCCAGCTCGCGGACGATGCCGGCCGCCTCGTGCATGAGGTCGAGGGCGGCCTTGCGCACGCCGGGGTCGGGGTTGGTGAACGAGCCGCGGCTGAACTTGCGCAGGTAGATCTCGGGGGTGATGCCGATGGCGGACAGCCCCTGGGCGGCCAGCGCGTCCTTGACCTCGGACAGGCCGACGCCCGGCGTGAACGGGTAGTTGAGGTCGACCACGGACAGGTCGTCGACCTGCCCGGCCAGTTCGATCGCGTCGAGCGTGGTGCGGGCCGGGCCGTAGCCGTCGGACGCGTACCGGTCGACGTAGGTGGCGAAGTGCCAGAGGCCGGCGCCGAAGCGGGGGTACTCGGTCATGCTGTTCAGCTCCCGAAGTGAGGGGTGCGGGCCCGGGCGACGGCCGCGCGCCAGGCGGAGCGCTGCGCGGCGGCGTCCCCCGGATGGGGACGGAACTCGTCGTAGGAGATGGGCGGGGTGAAGCCCCCGGCGAGGAAAGCGGCGCCGAGGGCGGACAGGTTGGCGGTGCGGGCGCGCAGGACCGGCACGCCCGTGAGGTCGGCTTGAATTTGCATGAGTACGTCGTTCCCGGTGGCGCCGCCGTCGGCCAGCAGCGCGTCGGCCGCTCCCATCGCGTCCACGACATCCGCCACCTGGTGGGCGATCGACTCGACGGCGGCCCGGGCCAGCTGGGCCGGCCGGGTGCCCAGCGTCAGCCCGCTGATCAGGCCGACCGCGGTGTCGTCCCACCAGGGCGCGGCCAGCCCGCCGAAGCCCGGCACCAGATGCACGCCGTCGCTCGACGCGCCGGCGGCCAGCTCACCGATCCGGTCCACGGAAACATCGAGAAAGGAAGCCAGCCAGGCGACGGTCGACCCGGACGACCGGATGTTGCCTTCGGCTGCCAGTTCGTCATTCCATGCGACCGTCATACAAACGCCGTCGTTGGCCACGGCGCCCAGCCGCATCACCGACGAGCCGGTCCCGTAGGTGACCTTGACCCCACCGGAGACGCGATCGCCGTGCGCGTACAGAGCCGCGTGCGAGTCGCCCAGCACCGCGGTGATCGGCAGCCCCTCGAGGACTCCCCCGCGCGAGCCGATCACCCCGAGCGGGCCGGCCGACGGCGTGACTTCGGGCAGCGCGGTCGACGGGATGCCGAACAGGTCGAGCAGTTCCGGGCTCCACGCGCCCGCGCGCACGTCGAACAACTGGGTGCGCGAAGCGTTGCCCGACTCGATCTGGTGGCGGCCGGTCAGCGCGAACAGCAGCCACGAGTCGATCGTGCCGACCGCCGCGTCCGCCGTCTCGTCGAGCAGCCACCGGAGCTTGGCCGCGCTGAACATCGGGTCGAGGGGCAGACCACTGATATCCCGTACGCGGGACCCGTGGCCCTTCTCGCGCAGGGCGTCACAGATCGGCTGGGCCCGCTGATCCTGCCAGCCCAGCACCGGCCCGACCGGCTGCCCGGTCCGCTTGTCCCACACGACGGCCGACTCGCGCTGCGTGCTGAACCCGACCGCCCGCACCCGCTCCCGAGGCACATCGGCCAGGCACTGAGCGGCCGCGGCGAGCACGCTGTCCAGAATCTCCACCGCATCCTGCTCGACCCAGCCCGGCCGCGGGTACCGGATCGGCACCGGGGCCGACCCGGTCGCGACCACCGCGCCCGCGGCATCGACCAGCAGGCACTTGGTGGAGCTGGTGCCCTGATCGATCGCCAGCACAAGCTCGCCCGCTGCCCGCGCCGAGACCCCGCCGCCGGCCCGGCCACCACCGGCCTGGCCACCGGCGTCGCCCGACGACCGGCCGGTCGCTGCGCGGCCGGCCCGGCCACCACCGGCCTGGCCACCGGCGTCGCCCGACGACCGGCCGGTGGCCGCGCGGCCGGCGGCGTGCGACCGGTCGGTGGCCGGCGACCGGTCATCCACCGGCGACCGGTCATCCACCGGCGCGCGGTCGTCCGCCGGCGCGCGGTCGTCAGGCATCGGCGCGGGCCAGCCCGATCGCCGCCTGCCGGATGTCGCCGGCGGTCAGCCCGAAGTGCTCGAGCAGGAAGGCGGTGGTGCCGGTGGGCGCGAACTCCCGGTGGATGCCGAGCATCCGCATCGGCACCGGGGCCCGCTCGGTGACGACGACGGCCGCCACCGCCGCGCCCAGGCCGCCGGTCGTGGTGGCCTCCTCGGCGGTCACGATGCCCCGGGTCTCGGTCATCGCCCGCCGGATCGCGTCCTCGTCGAGCGGCGCGATCGTCGACATGTTCAGCACTCGCACGGATACTCCCTGCTCGGCGGCCTCCTCGGCCGCCTCGAGAGCGCGGGAGACCATGGTTCCGGCCGCCACCACCGTGACATCCGTGCCGTCGCGCAGGGTGGTCGCCGCGCCGAAGCTGAACTCCCGGTCACCCGTCACCGCGGGCACTTTGAACCGCCCCACCCGTAGGAACACCGGCCGCGCGGCGCCGGCCGCCCACCGTACGGCGGACCGGGTCTCGGCCGGGTCGGCCGGCACGACCACGTCCAGGCCGGCGATCGCGCGCAGCCACGACAGGTCCTCGATCGAGTGGTGGGTCGGGCCCAGTTCCCCGTACGCCATGCCCGGGCTCATCCCGCACAGGACGACCGGCGACTGGCTGTACGCGACGTCGGCCTTGATCTGCTCGAGCGCCCGCCCGGTGAGGAACGGCGAGGCCCCGCACACGAACGGCACGTAGCCGCTCAGCGCCAGCCCGGCTCCCACGCCGACCATGTCCTGCTCGGCGATGCCGACGTTGATCAGCCGGTCGGGGAACTCCTTCTGGAACTGCACGAGGTTGCTCGATCCGACCGAGTCGTTGCACACGGCGACGATTCGCTCATCCTCGCGCGCCAATTCGCTCAACTCCTGAGCGAAAGCGACACGGCAGTCGAACGTCTCGCTCGCCGAAGCGACAGGCGCGCTCATCGGGCCAGCTCCGCTTCCGCGGTGACGATCTGCTCGGCCGACGGCACCTTGTGGTGCCACTCCACGCGGTCTTCCATGAAGGAGACGCCTCTTCCCTTGACTGTGTTGGCGATGACGCAGGTCGGCCGGTCGCCGCGGGGCGCGGTGAACGCCTCGTGCAGCGCGAGGTGGTCGTGCCCGTCCACTTCGAGCACGTCCCAGCCGAAGGCGCGGAACTTGTCGTCGAGCGGGTCGAGCGTGTTCGTCTCCTCGGTGCGCGCGCCCTGCTGCAGGCGGTTGCGGTCGACGACGGCGGTGAGGTTCGACAGGCGGCGGTGCCCGGCGGTCATCGCCGCTTCCCAGTTGCTGCCCTCCTGCAGCTCCCCGTCGCCCAGGACGACGTACACGTGCCGCGACGACGAGGAGAGCCGGGCCGCGACCGCCATGCCGACCGAGACCGGCAGTCCGTGGCCGAGCGGCCCGGTGTTGGTCTCGACGCCGGGCACCTTGACCCGGTTCGGGTGGCCGTTGAGCGCCGACAGCGGGCCGGCAAACGTCTGCAGCTCGGCCTCCGGGAAGAAGCCGGCCGCGGCCAGCGTCGCGTACAGGGCGCCGGCGGTGTGCCCCTTGCTCAGCACGAACCGGTCCCGGTCGTCCCATTCCGGCTTCTCGGGGTCGACCCGCAGGACGCTGAAGAACAGGGTGGTGAGGATGTCGAGGACGGACATGTCGCCGCCCACGTGTCCCAGGCCGGCCCGGCCGATCATGTGCAGGTCCGCGGTGCGGGACTGGTTGGCCCGCTCGCGCAGCATCTCGCGGCGGCGCTCGGGGCCGGCATCGGTGAACTCCTGCCGGAACCGGCGCCAGTCGGCGGCGGTACCAGGGTCGGCGACCAGCATGGTGTGCCTTTCTTTACGGTGGTGAGGGGCGGGCCGGCGGGGACCCGCCCCGGAAGAAGAAGGTCAGGAGCCGGCGACGGCGAAGTCCTTGACCGTGGCGGCGTTGTCGGCGTTGACAAGCACGCAGTCGATCGACTGCTTCTCGGCCTGGTCGGTCTTGCCGCCGGCCTTGATGTAGGCGTCGGCCTGGTCGACCGCCATCTGCGCGATCTTGCTGGCGGGCTGCAGGACGGTGGCCTTGATGGCCTTCTTCTGGATCGACGAGACGACGTCGGGGCTGCCGTCGAAGCCGACGACGATGATGTCCTTCTTGGCCGCCTGCACCGCGGCGTACGCGCCCAGGGCCATCGTGTCGTTGCCGGCGATGATGCCCTTGATGTTCGGGTGGGCCTGCAGGATCGTCTGGGTCTTCTGCAGCGCCTCGGCCTGATCCCAGTTGGCGCTCTGCTGGGCCACCATCTTCAGGTCCGGGTACTGGTCGAGGATGCCGTGGTAGCCCTTCGAGCGGACGCCGGCGTTGGTGTCGGTCGGCTTGCCGGTCAGCTCGGCGTACTCGCCCTTGTTGCCCATCAGCTTGGCGAACTCCTGGCCGCCGAGGCCGGCGCCCTGAGCGTTGTTGCTGACGATCTGCGCGACCGCGACGCCGGTCTTGTTGATCTCACGGTCGATCAGGAAGGTCGGGATGTTGGCGTCCTTGGCCCGCTGGATCGCGGTCACCGACGCGTCCGCGCCGGCGTTGTCGAGGATGATCGCGGCCGCCTTGCGCGAGATCGCCGTGTCGAACTGCTGGCTCTGCTTGGTCGGGTCGTCGTCGTGGCTGAGCACCAGCGTCTCGTAGCCGAGGCCCTTGGCCTGGGCGGCCGCGGCGTCCTGTTCGGCCTTGAAGAAGACGTTGTCGGGCGACGGCGTGATGATCACGACGAGCTTGGAGGCGGCCGGGGCCGACTCGCCGCCGCCGGACGAGGATGCCTCGTCGTCACCGCCGCCACAGGCGGACAAGGCCAGCACCGAGGCGGCGCCGACGGCCAGCAGAGCTCTCCGGGAGGGGACGAATTTCATGGTGGTTCCCTTCACTTGCGACAGGGGTGAGAGAGGGTTACGCGGTACGCCGGTTGAGGCTCGACTGCAGGCGCTGCTGGGCCTGCTCGGTGATGACGGCGAAGATGATGACGGCGCCCTTGACCACGGACTGCCAGAAGGTGGAGACGCCGACCAGCACCAGGCCGTCGCTGAGGAAGCCGATGACGAAGGCGCCCATGACGGTGCCGATGATCGTGCCGCGGCCACCGGCCAGCGCGGTGCCACCGAGCACGGCGGCGGCGATGGCGTTCAGCTCGTACGTCGTGGCAGTGTCCGGATAGGCGGCGCCCAGCTCCGACGTGAGCAGCAGGCCGGCCAGCGCGGCACACGCGCCCGAGATGACGTACACGGCGATCTTGACGCGGTTGACCCGGATGCCGGACAGCACGGCCGCCCGCTCGTTGCCGCCGACGGCGAAGATGTGCTTGCCGAACGGGGTCTTGGTGGTGACCACGATGGCCGCCGCCGCGACCACGACCATGATCCAGACGGCGACCGGGATGCCCAGCAGGCTGTCGACGCCGATGAACCCGAACCCGGTGTTGCCGCGCGCTTCCGTGCCGGCCAGATCGGGGTACGTGCCGCCGTTGCTGTGCAGCTGGGCGGCGCCGCGGGCGACGTAGAGCATGCCCAGCGTGGCGATGAACGGCGCCACCTTGAACCGCGTGATCAGCAGGCCGTTGACCGCGCCGACCAGCGCCCCGACCACGATGCCGATGAGGATGACCACGGCGACCGAGAAGAACACCGTACCGCCGGGGAAGTTCAGCCCCTTGAACAGCAACCCGCCGGCGACCATGCTGGCCAGGCCCGCGATCGAGCCCACCGACAGGTCGATGCCGCCGGTCAGGATCACGAAGGTGACGCCGATGGCCAGGATCGCGTTGATGGCCACGTGCTTGGTCATCAGGATCAGGTTGCTCTGCGTCAGGTACTCCGACGAGATCGAGCTGAAGATGATGATCAGCACCACCAGCACGACCAGCGTCCGCCCGCGCAGGAGCAGCAGCGCGGCCCGGGCCAGAGCGGTGTTGCGCGGCTCCTCCGGTGGCGGCGCCGCCGCCGTGGGGGCCGGCGCGGCGACGTGGGTGTCGGTCATGATTCCCAGCCCTCCCGGAAGCTTTCGAATGCATCTGTCATGACTGGGCCTCCAGGACGCTTTCGGATGCGGAAGCGGTGACGAGCGCTTCCTCGGTGACGTTCTCGGCGGTGAATTCGGCGGTGATGCGGCCGCGGGCCATCACCAGCACCCGGTCGGCCATGGCCATGACCTCGGCCAGCTCGCTGCTGATGAACAGCACCCCGAAGCCCTGCGCGGCCAGGTCGGCCATCAGCCCGGCGATCTGCGACTTGGCGCCGACGTCGATGCCACGGGTGGGCTCGTCCAGCAGCAGCACGACCGGCTCGGTGAGCAGGGCCCGGGCCAGCACGACCTTCTGCTGGTTGCCGCCGCTGAGCGCGGTGACCAGGGCGCCCAGGCCGGGAATCTTGATGGCCAGCTCGCCGACCTTGTCCTTGGCCGTGCGCTGCTCGGCGCCGGCGTTCAACAGTCCACTTCTGGTCATTCGCGCAAGAGTGGACAACAAAATGTTTTCCCGTACGGACATGGTCTGCACGAGCCCGTCGCGCTGACGGTCCTCCGGCACCAGCGCCAGGCCGGCCGCCATGCGGGCCCGGACAGTGCCCTTCGGCTCCTCGACCCCGCGCACTGACACCTGGCCACTGCTCGCTTGGCGCATACCCATGAGCGTTTCGACCAGTTCCGTGCGGCCGGCGCCCATCAGCCCGTAGATGCCGACGACCTCGCCCGCGCGCACGGTCAGCGACACGTCGTCGACCTTGACCGTGCCGGGGACGCTCAGACCGCGCACGTCGAGCAGCACGTCGCCCACCGGTGAGCTGTTCCGCACGTACAGGGAGTCGGGGTCGCGCCCGACCATCTGACGCACGATCCAGCCGGTGTCGGTCTTGCTCATCGACTCGTGGGCGACCAGGCTGCCGTCGCGGAAGACGGTGACCCAGTCGCCGATGCGGCGGAACTCGTCCAGCTTGTGCGAGATGTAGATGACGGTGACGTCCTGCTTCCGCAGGTCGGCCATCACTTCGAACAAGACGTCCACTTCGTGGTTGGACAGCGCCGAGGTGGGCTCGTCCATGATCAGCACGCGGACGTCCTCGAGCAGGGCCCGGCCGATCTCGACGAGCTGCTGCTGGCCGATCGGCAGGTCGCCGACCAGCGTGTCCGGGTCGAGCTTGTCCTGGCCGAGCCGCTTGAGCACGTCGCGGGCGCGCTGCCGCTGACCGCCGGCGTCGACGAAACGGCCACCTTTGCGCAACTCGCGGCCGGCGAACAGGTTCTCGGCGATCGTCATGTTCGGGAAGAGGCTGAGCTCCTGGTGGATGATCCCGATCCCCAGGGCCTGGGCCGTCCGCGGGCTGTCGAGCTGCACGGCCTCGCCGTCGAGCCGGATCTCGCCGCTGGTCGGCTGCTCGGAACCGCTCAGGATCTTCATGAGCGTCGACTTGCCGGCGCCGTTCTCGCCCACCAGCACGTTGACCTGACCGCGGTAGGCCGTGAACGTGACGTCCTTCAACGCGCGCACGCCGCCGTAGTTCTTGCTGATGTTATGAGCTTCTACGATTTCGCTCATTACTTGACCGCCAGCTCGGTCGGCACCAGGAAGATCGTGCCCGGGGCGAGCGCCGAGAACGCGCCGTAGAAGTCGACCGTCCTGCCCTTGAGCGCCGCCTTGTCGCCGGCCTTGGCGATCACGTCGGTCTTGACCTTGTCGTTGATCTGGTTGGCGGCCTCGGCGTAGTCGATCTGGTTGGTGAAGTCGCCGAACGAGATGAACTTGACGGCGTCGCGGATGGCCGTGCCGGCGATGACCGGGCCGGTCGCGATGGTCACCTTGACCGGCTTGCCGCCCGGGGACGGAACCTCGACGGTGACCGGGCCGGTGGGCACCGAGGTGTCCACGTCGGTGACCTTGCCGGAACCCTTGACCATGAAGGCGAACGGGCTACCCGTTCCGGCCTGGTTGCCGTACTGCTTGCCGGCCGCCGCGGGGTCGTCCGCGATGGCCTTGGCCACCGTGGTCACATCGACGGCGTTGTCGTGCACGGTGGGCACGATCTTCTGCGTCCAGTTGTTCTCGACGTACGTCTTGGGGTCGGTCGCCGATGCCGCCGCGGCCGTCGATCCGTCCTTCTCGTAGACGTAGACGCCGGGAATCTTGGAGCAGGCCGCCACCGCCGAGGCCAGCGCGGCCGCGGTCGCCGCGGCGAGCAGTCGGCGTGTGATCACCGTCATGTTGAATATCCATTCATAGGCGATTGGGCATGCCCTCACTGTGAATGGTTGATGTCGCCGTTGTCAACGGGTCGTTCCGTTCATGATTCGAACCGCGCATCCCGCCCGGCATCGACATCCTTGACGGCCCGCTACCGCCCCGCTTACGGTGCGGAAGCGATACCGATGCGCTCCTGAATTTCCATTCACCGCTACGACACAGCGCTACCTCCGCCTGTCCATGTCATGCCTGATTTGGAAGGAAATGTGATGCGCCGACTCCGCCGCTGCCTGCTCGCCACCGCGCTCGCAGTGACCCTCCCCCTCGGACTCTCCGCCCCCGCCCAAGCCCACGGCCGCTCGTCGGACAAGCCCAGAATCATCGTCACGCAGGACGGCGAGGTGGACGACATGGACTCGTTCATCCGGCTGCTCTACTACGCCAACGAGTTCGACCTGGCCGGCATCGTCTACTCCAGCTCGCGCTACCACTGGGCCGGCGACGGCGGAACCGTGGCGCCGTACCGCTGGACCGGCACCGCCTGGGTCAACCAGTACATCGACCTGTACGCGAAGCTCTACCCGAACCTGCGCAAGCACGCCGACGGCTACCCCACGCCGGCCAAGCTGCGCTCGCTCTACAAGATCGGCAACGTCTCGAACGTCAGCGAGATGACCCAGGTGACCGAGGGCTCCGAGTGGATCAGGAAAAAGATCCTCGACGACGACCCCGGCCCCCTCTACGTCCAGGCCTGGGGCGGCCTCAACACCACCGCCCGCGCGCTGAAGTCGATCCAGGAGCAGTACGAGGGCACGGCCTCATGGCCGCGACTGCAACGCCGGATCAGCCAGAAGGTCGTCATCTACAACATCCTCAACCAGGACGCCACGCTGGACGGCTACATCAAACCGAACTGGCCCGACCTCAAGATCATCGACAACCAGAGCCAGTTCTGGAGCTTCGCCTACCTGTGGACGCGGCAAGTGCCGGCCGACTATCAGTACGCGCTCAAGGCCCCGTACATGGAAAAGAACTTCCTCACCGGCCACGGGAAGCTCCTCGAGCAGTACCGCACCTACCGCGACGGCAAGCCCACCCCCGGCGACGAAGAGAACAACCGCTGGCGGCCCGACGAGAACACGGCGTACGCGGTGCACGACTTCATCTCCGAGGGCGACTCCCCCGCCTACATGTACCTGTTCGACTTCAACGGCCTGCGGTCGTCCGAGAATCCGACGTACGGCGGGTGGGGCGGCCGGTTCGCGCCCAACGCCACCGGCTGGATCGACACGACCGACGTCAACACCTTCACCGGCGTGGCCGACCGGGCCTTCCCGCAGACACGCTGGGTGGCCGACCTGCAGAACGACTTCGCGGCCCGGGCCGACTGGGGCGTGACACCGCGTTACCGCGACGCCAACCACAACCCCCGTGCCTCCGTACGCGAGGGACTTGACCTTTCAGCCCGGCCCGGCCAGGTCGTCAAGCTGCACGGACGCGGCACCGACCCCGACGGCGACAAGCTGTCCTACCGCTGGTGGCAGTACACGGACGCCGACACCTACCCCGGCGCGGTGACCTTGTCCGACGGGGCCACGGCATCCTTCACGGTGCCGGCCGACGCCGTACGCGGGCAGACGATTCACCTCGTCTTCGAGGTGACCGACGGCGGCACCCCGGCCCTCAAGCACTACCAGCGGGTCATCGTCACGGTGAAGTAGAGCCGTTCGCTCGGTCACTCCGACCGAACGGGCCCAGCCTGAATGGATATTCTCCTGCGCAGGAGGATCTTCTCCTGCGCAGGAGACACACGGGAGGACCGGAGTGGTAGAGCGCTACCCGGCGGCGCGCACAGCCGCCCTGGACGAGGTCGCCACCGACCAGATCCGGCTGCTGACCAAGGTGGCCCGCATGTACCACGAGCGGGGCATGCGGCAGCCGCAGATCGCCGCGCAGCTGCACATCTCGCAGCCGCGCGTCTCCCGCCTGCTCAAACGGGCGGTGGAACTCGGCATCGTGCGGACCACGGTCATCGCCCCGCGCGGCGTGTACGCCGAACTCGAGGAACAGATCGAGCAGGCGTACGGCGTCACCGAGGTGATCGTGGCCGACACGGACGACCACGCCGACGAGAGCCACGTGATGCGCGCGCTCGGCGCCGCCGCGGCCGTCTACCTCGAGACGACCCTGATGGGCGGCGAGCGTATCGGCGTCTCATCGTGGAGCTCGACCATCCTGGCCACGGTCGAAGCCATGCACCCCCGCCCGACCCAGGTCGCCGACCAGGTCGTCCAGATGCTCGGCGGCGTCGGCAACGTGACCGCCCAGACCCAGGCCACCCGCATCACCGGCCGGCTGTCCGCGCTGACCGGGGCCCAGGCGGTCTACCTGCCGGCCCCCGGCCTGCTCGCGTCGGGCGACATGCGGCAGATGTTCGTCACCGACCCCAACATCGAACCGGTGCTGCGCGCCTGCGAAGACCTGACGATGGCCCTGGTCGGCGTGGGCAGCATCGAACCCAGCCCGCTTCTGAGGGAAAGCGGGAACGCGTTCGCCGAGAGCGAGCTGCCCGGCCTGCGCAAGGCCGGCGCGGTCGGCGACGTGTGCATGCGCTTCTTCGACTCGGCCGGCGAACACATCGAATCGTCCTTCGACGACCGAGTCCTCGGCATCGGCGCGGAAACCCTCCGCAAGATCCCGCGCCGGGTCGCCGTGGCCGGGGGCCTGCGCAAAAGCAACGCCATCAAGGCGGCCCTGCGCGGCGGCTGGGTCAACGTGCTGATCACCGACCTGCAGGTCGCCCGCAGCCTGCTGCCCGATCAGGGCAGGTAAAGCACCTCGGGGAAGGCCCGGCTCGGCCCCTCGAGAAGCCGCTGCCGCCGCCGGCGCAGATGCAGATCGAAGAACGCCAACGGGTACGCCTGCTGAATGCGCACAGCACGCCCGCGATCCAAGGTGCCGCACCAGTCCCGCAGCACGTCGTCGCCCAACCCGGTCAGCCGCACGATGTCCGGGACGAACCACTGCTGATCGTTGTACGAGCCATGGGCCGCCCCGACAGCCCGGACGTTCAGCCGCCACCCGCGCAGCTTCCGCCAGAACTCCTCGACGCTGGGCTCGACGTCACGGGGGAACTCGGCGCTCATAATCATGAAAGGACGGGAAAGCCCCTCAACCGGAGGCTGAGACTGCATCTCCCCGTCGAAGCCGAGCCCGGCCCGAACCCGCCGGTCAGTGTTCATGACCAAGGCGGCCGAGGTGGCGCCCTTCGACCACCCGAACATGCCGACGTTGCCCATGTCGAGCGCGTTGCCCAGCGCAGCGGGCAGAGGACGGCGTTCGGCATCGGGGTTGCCGCCGCTGGCCAGAAGTTCGAGCTTGTCGAGCAGGACCCGCATGTCGTGGGCGGAGTGCCAAGGGTTGAAGTCATCGTCGTCGGGGAGGCCGAGGCGACCGTCCGGAAAGAGGGTGTAGCCGTCGCCAGTGTGGTCCACAGTGGCCACGACGTAGCCGTGACTGACCAGCTCCTGCACGACAATCGTGGTCTCGGAGCGCACGCTGTCGTTGCCGTGCGAGTAGATGACAACCGGGCGGCGGCCCGGCTTGACCGGCGCGCCCAGCCGAGCGGCCGTCAGCGGAGCGGCCACTTCGCCGGCATCAAAGCCGACGGCGTCAATTACTACGCGCCACGAGGTGTCGGGCATCCACGGGACCAGGCGGTGGTTGCTCCGTTCGGCGGGGTACCAGACGGTGGCCATGAGTTCGCGGCCGCCGCCGATCAGGTGCAGGTCGATGTTGCCGATGGCGTGGGGGCCGGTCGGCTGGGGCAGGGTCAGCCTGGTCCTTCCGAGCGCTGCCGATGCTGGGCCGGCCAGGGGCACGGCTGCTGCTGCGGCGAGCGTTGTGGTCAATAGTTGACGACGGTTCACGACTCTTCTCCCTCTTCTTACGGCTTCGCCAATAGGTTTGCACAGCCAACCCATTGGCGCTAGAGCCATCGTTTGGCTTTCTTGCGGTGGGACGGCCGGGGACGAGGGCGATCACGCAAGCTTTGAAACCGTCTCTATGCTTTGCGTGATCGCCCTCGTCCCCGGCCTTGCCGGGGTTTCGGCTGCGGCTTTGGTTGTGGTTGGTGCTTCTCTGGTTGCATGGCTGGGCTGGGTCGGTCCGTGCGGGTTTGTGGTCTGGCTGCCGCGTTGGGGACGAAGCTGGGCGGGTCTGTCACTCGGGCGGACCTTTGTGGTGGGTCTCGCGTTCGCACCGCGCCGGTTGCGCTTCTGGGTGGTCGAGGTCAAAGCGATCGGCTGGGGCGCCGGCTGCCCTGCGGGCAGCGGCTGGCTGCCACCGCGGGCGAAATCACGCCACGGCAGCTACTCGGCGAAAGCGGCTTCAGCCGGCGACCGCCGTCGACAACGACGACGGCCCGAACACACGACCGCCGCGACAGCAGTCGCCCAGTGAGAAACACGGACGCCGCCCGCCGAACCGAGCTGTAATAACAGCCGGGCGGCATCGGGCTCGACAGACGATTGCCGTCAGCGAGCCGGTTCGCAGGAGCGCGGCAGACACGGCCGAGCGACCAGCGCGGGTAGAGATGGCCGTCGTGGAGTGGGTGAGCTGAGCCTTAGTGGCGCGCCACCAGCCTTTCCCTCACGATGGGCCGCCAGCGGAACTGACATGCAGACGAACGCCACCCGCAAAAGCTGGGCGCTTGAAGTAGCTGAACTGAGCCACGGCGCGCCCAACCAGCCCTTCCCCACGATGGGCCGCCAGACGGAACTTGACATGCAGACGAACGCCGCCCGTAAAAGCTGGGCGCTTGAAGTGGCTGAGCTGAGCCTTGGCGGCGGGCCACTGGCCATTCGCTCACGGTGGGACGCAGGGCGGATCTGGCACGTAGGCGACCGCCTCGGCGGGGGCTCGCTGGCCTTTTCCTCAGGGTGGGGGCCGGCTTGGTCGGTCTCCCCGGGGCGGCTGTCGTAGCTCATCGTGAGATGA
>NZ_JAPNTZ010000027.1 GCF_026626335.1 Paractinoplanes pyxinae
CCATCTCACGATGAGCTACGACAGCCGCCCCGGGGAGAACAGCCAAGCTGGGCCCCGCACTGAGCGGAAAGCCCATCAGGCGCGGCCCATCGATGACGCGCATGGGTCAGCCCTTCGCCGGCAGTCTCGAGGCGACGTCGCTCACGGTCGGCTGATAGTCGCGAGTGTCAGTCAAGATGCGTCGACGTAACTATCAGACAACCGCTGGGGTTGTCGCGTCCTCGAGCCATGTCAGCTGGCGGCAGTCAGGAAGGCCCGATGCCCGCCCAGTCCAGCCATCCCAGACCGAAAGCATCCCGCCTTAAGCCTTGACCCCCACACGCGCAACCGGCACGGTGCGAACGCGGAACCCACCACCAAGGCCCGCCCGAGTAATCCACCACCCAGCCGAACCCCCGAACGCGGAAGCCAGACCCCTCACCCGCACGGGTCTACGACCCGAAATTGCACCCAGAGAAGCCCCAACCACAACGCCAGAGCAAGAGAATCGCCATGCAAGGTTGGGGCGGAGGGTGAGCAATCACGGCATAGAGACGGTTTACAAGCAGTGATTGCTCACCCTCCGCCCCAACCGTCCCAGCGCAAGAAAGCCAGAGAATCCCCGGCGGCACCTTGAGGCGCCCCCGGGGAACCTAAGACCTACGCAGGCTCAATCCACACGTTCCGGTACTGCACCTTGTTCCCGTGATCCTGCAGCCGGATTGCCCCAGTGGACGGCCCTTCCGGAATGTTCCCTCCAGTCCCCTGAGGGATCTCAACATCGGAGTGAACCGTCCGCCCGTTCCACACCAGGGAAACGCGAGCGTTGGCCGTCTTGGCGCCCGCCTCGTCGTACCGGGCAGCCTTGAACGTGATGTCGTAGGTCTGCCACGTCTCCGGCGCCGTAGCCACGTTCACGTCCGGGGCCTTGACTGTGTAGATCGCGCCGGCCTCGTTGTTGTCGAGGGTTGTGTCGCCGTACGAGTCGAGGATTTGGATTTCGTACCTCTCCTGCTGGTACACGCCGCTGTTTCCTCGGTTCTGCCCCGTGACGTCCGGCGGCAGCTGCGGCACCTTGAACTCTACGTGCAGCTTGTAGTCGCCGAAGGCTTCCTTTGTGCGCAAGTCACCGCAACAGACCTCGACCGCGTTTCCTTCGACTGCCGGCCATTGCGCTCGTCTGCCGTCGGTGTGGATCCAGTTGTCCAGGCCTTTGCCTTCGAACAGGGTGATCCTCTTGGCCGGCTTGCGCACGCTGATCAGTTCGAGGTTGATGTGTCCGGTGTCGGTGGCGTCGACCCGGTATTGGATCGCGTTGACGCCCTTCTTGAGCTTCAGTGTCTCGTTGACCGTCGCCCATTCTTCCCAGGTGACCGTCGACGGCAGCGACACCTGCTTGATCTTCTTGCCGTTGACGTAGACGCTCACTGTTTTGGTGCCGCTGAACGGGTTCGGCCCGTTCGAATACCTCAGTCCGACCTGGTAGTCGCCGGCTTTGTCGACCGTGACGTGCTTGGTCGTCGAGGCGTTCAGTGCTCCGAAGCCGGCCACGAATCCGATACCGGAGTAGCCCCGGTGGTCGGTCGCCAGCGTCGCGCCGCCCTCTCGGTTTCCTTCCTCGGCCTCGTAGAACACTTCTTGCTCCTGCGGCCCCGGCTTCTCGTTCATGGTGTACCAGGCTTCGGTGCTCCACAGGGTCTCGCCGTCCTTGGCGCTGAACGGCCTCGGCGACCTCAGGTGCACCACCCGGTCTCGGCGCAGGCCTTCGACGGTGAGCGTCACCGTCTTTTTGTCGCCCGACACCTTGGCCGTGGTTACCGGCAGGGCCTCTTTATCCACTTCGGGGCCGCCGTATTGTGCGGTCGGCACGTATCGCCACTGCTCCACCGCGTACGCGGAAGGCAGTTTCGCAATTGTCTCGGGGGAGAGCGGCTTCGTGTACTTGATTTTGAAGCCGGTCTGGGTGGCTTTTATGGTCTTCATGTCGAAGACGTTCTTGCCGTTCGGGGTCAGCTTCTGCAGGCCGAAGCGCAGCTTGCCGTCCTGGCCCCAGTTGCCGTCGGCGCCGAGGCCACCCACGTAGATCGCGCCGTCCGGGCCGAGCGCCACCCGGTTGATGCCGGCTTCGAGGCCTTGTGTGTGGCGGAATACCGCGCCCTGTTCCTGGCCGTGCACTGTTTCCAGCGCCGCCCGCTGCAAGCCGCCGTAGGTGACGTCGCCGATGACCAGCTGGCCCTTGTACGGCCCGGATTTGAGCAGCACCGGCGTGCTGGGGGAGTTGGCGATCTGGTTCTGCGGCAGCCACAGCACGGGCCGGGTGACCGGCTGGTCGTCGAATTTGCCGTCGGGGTTGGTGAAGTGGTTGTAGAAAGCGCCTTCCTCGATCTTCAGCAGCTTGGAGGAGGGGAGCCAGCCACCCTGGTTGTCGGTGACGTAGAGGTCGCCGTTGTCACCCCAGCCGAGCCCGTTGGGGGTGCGCAGGCCGCCCGCGACCGTGGTCACCTTGCCGCTCTTGCGGTTGACCACGATGCTGGTGCCACGGCCGCCGACCGGCTGCGGGTCGGTCGTCGCGCCGCCCAGGTTGATCGACACCGACAGGTTGAGGTAGAAGTTGCCACCCTTGTAGAGCAGCCCGAACGCGAACTCGTGGAAGTTGCCGCCGAACGGCCAGGTGGCCACCGTACGGCGGGTGTCGAGCACGTCGTCGCGGTCGGTGTCGCGCAGCTCGGTCAGCTCATGTTTCTGTGAGACGTAGACCAGGCCGTCGACCACCGCGATGCCCATCGGCTCTTTGAGGTTGCCGGCGATTTTCTTGTACGTCACCTTGTCCGGCCCGGTCGTGCCGGACGTGCCGGAGACCAGGTAGACCTCGCCGGTCACCTGGTCGGAGCCGCCCCACGTGCTGATCACCATTTTGCCGTCGGGCCGCCAGGCGATCCCGGTGACCTGCGGCTCGAAGCCGGGCGGGCGCAGGTTCGTCAGGTCGTAGCCGGGGTTCACGGCGGTCAGCGGCAGCCCGTCGCCGGGGGTGTCCGTGCCCGCGACGCACTCCTTGGTGCCGGGGGCCGTCACCCGCACCACGCCGGCGTCGGTGCTCAGAGCGCTGGTCGGCACCACCGTGAAGTCGCCCGCGCCCGGCGGCCGCCACGAGAGGGTCAGCCGCTGGCCGCCGTCCTTGTCGAAGTGCTCGACGCGCAGGCGGTGCACGCCCTCGGTGAGCTCGACCGTGCCGTCCTTGGGCGGTTCGACGTCGTGCAGCCCGTCGTGGTCGGCGATCAGTTCGTCGTCGAGGTACAGCTTCGAGCCGTCGTCGCTGACGAGCCGGAACGTGTAGGTGCCGGCGGCCGGCGCGGTGAGGTTGGCGATCGCGTGGGTGACGAAGTTGTCGTTCAGCCCGAACTGCTCGGTGGTCGACCAGTCGACGGTGGGCATCAGCTTGTCCACATTGGGCGTCTGGCCGGGCTTGAGCTCGCAGACCCGGCTCATCGGCTGCCCGATGTCGTAGGTGCGCAGCGTCACGCCGGGTTCCTGCGGCGGATCGGCGGCGAAGGCGGGCGCCGGCGCCGCGGCGACGGCGGATATGAGCAGGGCGGCCAGCAAGAGACGTCTCATCGCACTCCCCGGTTACCGGTTCTGTTCAACGTTGTGAACATCCTGGGGCACTTCTGCCGGGGCGTCCATATCTTTCTATGTATCAATCCCAACTTTTGTACGTCTGGGCAAAAGCCGACGGACCAGGCCGGGTGGCGACCTGGTCCGCCGGACGGAGGAGGAGCGTCAGCTCGCGGGCAGGATCAGCACCTGGCCTCCGATGATGCGGTCGGGGTTGGTCAGGATGGCCCGGTTGAGGGCGAAGATCTCGGGCCACCGGTTGCCGTCGTCCAGCTTGTCGGCGGCGATGCCGCTCAGCGTGTCACCATTTTGGACGATGTACAGGCGCGGGATGTCGCCCACCGGCTCGCGCGGCGGCAGCACGAAGACCTGGCCGGCGAAGATGCGGTCGGGGTCGCGGATCAGGGCCTGGTTCAGCGCGTAGATCTGCGGCCACCGGTTGCCGTCGCCCAGCTTGGCCTCGGCGATGCCGAACAGGGTGTCGCCCGCCACCACCGTGTGGGTCGCCGGGGGCACCGCGCCCGCCAGCACCCCGGCCAGGCGCAGGATGTCGGCCAGCTCGAACTGACCCGGCTTGGCCGCCGGCAGCGACGGGGTCCAGCCGGGCTGGGCCAGGATCGAGTCGGGGCTGCGGCGCACCAAACCGATCAGCACCTCGGCGATCAGCGTGCTGCCGACGGGGCCGAGGTGGTTGCCGTGGCCCAGCACCTTGGCCTCGGCCAGGACGTAGTACCAGAGCGGCGTACGGAATTGGAACCCGCCCGCCTCGAGCGCCAGGCGCTGGTCCTCGCCGCCGGCCGCGAGAATCTCGTCCTTGGTCAGCACCTGGGCGCCGATGTGCTCGGCGATCGCCTGGCCGGTGGGCAGCCGCAGCCGGTAGCCGCGCAGCAGGTTGCGCACGGCGAGCCGGGCGGCCAGATCGGGTTGCTCGGGCTGGCCCGTCAGGTCCTGCAGCTGGAACAGCGCCTGGAACTCGTCGTTCTTGAAGGCGGCCAGGCTGGGGTCGAGCCGGCGGGCCAGGCTGATGCCGTCGGCGTCGCCGATCAGCTCCTCCCACTGGATGATCCAGTTCTCCGGGAGGGTGGCGTTGGCGGCGCCGCCGAGGTTGTCGCTGAGCGCGGTGAAGGTGAACAGGAAGTCGAGCGTGGCCGGAACGCCGCCGTGCAGGTTGAAGTTGTCGTTGAAGTTGTAGGCGAAGCGCACCATCGAGTGGCCGAAGCGGTAACCGGCGACCGAGAACTCGAGCGGCATGAACGACGGCTCGCTCAGCGGGTCGAACCACCGGTTGCCGTTGGCGATGATGTCCTCGACGACGGCCGGGTCGGCCACCTTCTTGAGGAAGTCCTTGATGACGACGTACTGGTAGTGCTGGCGCAGCACGCGGCGGGCGTCGGTGAACGACAGGCCCTGGTCGACCAGGGCGTTGTGCGCCCGCAGGAAGGCGGTGTGCAGCTGGCCGATGATGGTGTTCTCGTCGTTGCGCGGATCGCCGATCACGGCCGCCCGGTCGTGCTCGATGTTGCCCGGGTTGGCCGGCTCGCGCGGAAGGTCGTGGAAGTCGTCGCCGGCCTTGCTGTCCGGCCGCTTGAACGGCGGGTTGGTCCGGTTCGTCGGCGTGACCTTGCCGACCAGCATCTTGTTGCCGTCGGCGGGGTCGCGCGGCGCCGGCAGGCCGTAGACGCTGTCCAGGTCGAGCACGGGCGTGCGCTGGTTGAGCAGCGCGTTGCGGATGGCCGCCACGTTCAGCGGGGTCATGGCCGGGTCGAGCAGCTGGGCCATGGTGGCCGAGCCGAAGCCCTGCTGGATCTCGAGCGTGATGTCGTGGTCGACGAACTGGCCGAAGTACGTGTAGGCGGCCGGGATGTTGCTGTCCTCGCCCTCCACGTCGCGGTCGACCATGGCGTTGCCGAGGTCCTTCAGTTGGGCCGGGGTGTTGGCGGTCTGTGGCAGCAGGTTGGCCTCGTCGTCCTGCAGGCCAGGGAACAGGAAATCGAAGCTGTGTCCTTCGACCTGCCGGACCAATGAGAATGCCGCGGTGCTCCTGGTGGCGGCTTGGGCAAGACCCCGTTCGGCGGCCTCGATGTCGTTCTGCGTGATCGACTGTCCGTGTCCCAGACGCGGCATGGTCACTTCCCCCTGTGACGAGATGACAAAAGGCTGCGGTCACGTTAGGGATCCGCTGCGCCCGGGTCAGGCAGAAAACCGACACTGACGGATCCGATGCACTTATCGTCATCTCGCCATTAGACGATTTAATTTGAAAACGATTATCGTTCTGCCTCATCAGTGATGGGAGCAGAATTGATGAAGCACCGCATTTTTCTGATCGCGGCTCTCGCCACGACCGCCACCGTGCTGGCCGCATGCGGCTCCGGCGATTCCGGCAGTGACGCCGCCGCCGCGAACGAGGGCCCGCAGCCCCTGGCCGTGGTCGCCACGACCCCCGAGGTGGCCGACTTCGTCCGCAACGTCGGCGGTTCCGACGTGGCCGTCACCCAGATGATCAAGCCGAACGTCGACCCGCACGATTTCGAGCCCACGCCGGCCGACATCCAGGCCATCGGCCAGGCCAAGGTGGTGGTGAAGAACGGCGTCGGGCTCGAGGAATGGCTCGACCGGACGATCGAGGCGTCCGGTTTCAAGGGCGCCGTGGTCGATTCCAGCCAGGGCGTGACGCTGCACGAGGGCGGCCACGAACACGAGGAAGAGCACGCAGCCGAAGAGGAGCACGCGGAGGAGGAGCACGAGCACGATCCGCACATCTGGCACGACCCGAAAAACGCCAAGATCATGGTGACGAACATCGAAAAGGGACTCGCCGCC
This sequence comes from Paractinoplanes pyxinae, assembly GCF_026626335.1. Classification (GTDB taxonomy): domain Bacteria; phylum Actinomycetota; class Actinomycetes; order Mycobacteriales; family Micromonosporaceae; genus Actinoplanes; species Actinoplanes pyxinae. The sequence continues at coordinate 6,415 of NZ_JAPNTZ010000027.1, forward strand.
GCCGACCCCGCGCGCGCCGACGCATTCGCCAAGAACCTCACGACGTACGCCACCGAATTGGACAAGCTCGACGCGGACAACGAGGCCGCGTTCGCCAAGCTGCCCGCCGCGGATCGCAAATTGGTCACCAATCACGACGCGTTCGGCTACTACGTCGACCGGTACAAGCTCGAGTTCGTCGGTTCGGTGATCCCCAGCCTCGACACGTCGGCCGAGCTGTCGGCCAAGCAGCTGAGCGACCTCGTCGCGAAGATCAAGTCGACCGGGGCCAAGGCCATCTTCACCGAGAGCTCGCTGCCGCCCAAGAGCGCGGAGGCGATCGCGAAACAGGCCGGGGTGAAGGTGGTCGGTGGCGAGGACGCGCTGTTCGGCGACAGCCTGGGCGCGCCCGGCACGCCGGAGGGCACCTACCTCGGGGCCGAGCGGCACAACACCGAAGTCATCGTGTCGGCGCTGGGCGGCTGAGTTGGCCGCGCTGCGCTATGCCGGGGTGAGCGTCGGCTACGACCGCACGCCGGTGCTCACCCACGTCGACCTGGAGCTGCGGGCCGGGCAGCGTCTGATCCTGGTCGGCCCCAACGGCGCCGGCAAGTCCACGCTCATCAAGTCGGTGCTGGGGCTCGTGCCGGTGCTCGCAGGCGAGGCGACGGTGCTGGGGGAGAGCCCGGCGGCGGCGCGCGGGCGGGCCGGGTACGTGCCGCAGATCGACACGCTCGACGCCGACTTCCCGGTCAGCGTCCGGCAGGTGGTGATGATGGGCCGCTACCGCCGCATCGGGTGGTGGCGGCCCGCCCGTCCGGCCGACCGGCGAGCGGTGGCCGAGGCACTGGAGCTGGTCGGGCTGGCTGACCGCGCGGGTCACCGGTTCGGCACTTTGTCGGGCGGTCAGCGGCAGCGCGTGCTGCTGGCCCGGGCCATCGCCGCCGAGCCACGGCTGCTGCTGCTCGACGAGCCGTTCAACGGGGTCGACGCGGTGAGCCAGGAGGCCATCGTCCGGGTGCTGCGCGAGCTTTCCGCGGCCGGCACGGCGCTCGTGCTGAGCACGCACGACCTTACGGTCGCCCGCGAACTGGCCGATCTCGTGTGTCTGGTCAACGGGCGGCAGTGGGCGGTGGGCACGCCAGGCGAGACACTCACGGCCGGGAAATTGCGTTCCGCGTACGGCGGTGGTCTCGTGCTGGTCGCGCCGTGATCGAGCCCTTCACCGTCCCGTTCATGGCCCGCGCCCTGACCGAGATCCTGCTTCTGGCCGTGATTTGCGGCCCGGTCAGCGTCTTCGTGTTCGCCCGGCGGCTGTCCTTCACATCCGATGCGCTCACGCACACCGTCTTTCCCGGCGTGGTCATCGGCTTCATGGCCGGCCAGCTGTTCGCCGGTGCGCTGGTGGCCGCGATCGTCACGGCGGTGGCGTTGACGTTGCTGACCGCCGGCGGTCGGGTGTCGGATGACGCGGCTACGGCAGTGCTGCTGACCGCGATGTTTTCGATCGGCGTCGTTCTGGTGTCGCGCCGGTCCTCGTACACCTCGGATCTGACTTCGTTCCTGTTCGGGCGCCTGCTGACGGTCACGCCGCGGCAGATCGCTGAGACCGCGGTGCTGGCCGTGGTGGTGCTGGTCGCGCTGGCCGTCGGCGCCCGCGCCATGGTGTTCCGCACCTTCGACCCGGCGGGCGCGGCGGCCGCTGGTTACCGAGTCGTTTGGCTCGATCTGTGGCTGAACCTCATCGTGGCTTTGGTCGTGGTGGCCGCTGTTCGCGCGGTGGGCACGATCCTGGTGGTCGCGCTGCTGATCGTCCCGGCGGCCGCGGCCCGGATGCTTACCAACCAGTTGGTTGGAATGGCTGTCGTGGGCACGGTGCTGATCGCCGGGGCGGGCTACGGCGGGCTGTGGGCGAGCTGGACGGCCTCGATCCAGTACGGCGTGGCGCTGACGTCCGCGTCGTCCGTGGTCTTGCTGCTCGTCGCCGCCTATCTGCTGCTGGTCCCGGTGCGCCTGCTGCGCCGGCGGCGTCGCGATCCGGTCGTACCGGAAAGGAACTCCGCTCATGAACTGGTGGGATGACGCCCTGCATCGGGCCACCGCCGAAGTGGTCCTGGCGGGTGCGCTGGCCGGGCTGGTCGGCGTGCAGGTGGTGCTGCGGCGGCTGTCGTTCTTCACGATGGCGCTGACCCACGCGACGTTTCCGGGCGTGGTGGCCGCCTCCATCATCGGCGTGAACATTCTGCTGGGTGGGGTCGTCGCCGGCGGCATCGTGGCACTCGGGGTCGCCGCTCTGACCCGTCGCCGGGGACAGGACGCGTCGGCCGCCACGGGAGTGTTGCTGTCGGCCGGGTTCGCGCTCGGGGCCACGCTGGTCGCCACGCAGAGCGGGTTCAGCCGGGACCTGTCGTCGTTCCTGGTCGGCTCGATCCTCACGGTGGGCCCGCAGGATCTGGTCACCACCGCCGTCGCTCTTGTCGTCGTGGCGCTCGTCCTGCTGGCCGGCGCCCGCCCGCTGCAGCTGATCGCCTTCGACCGGGCCGGGGCCGAGGCGGCCGGAGTGCCCGTCGCGCGCTGGGACATCGTGCTGTTGCTGACCCTGGAAGTCGTTGTGGTGACTATGGTTCCGGCCGTCGGCACGATCCTGGCCGTGTCGCTGATCGTCGCTCCGGCCGCCGCAGCTCGACTGTGGACCGATCGGCTCTGGCCCATGACCGCGCTGTCGGTGGCGTTGGCCGTGGGCAGCGGGCTGGCCGGTCTGTGGGTGTCGAGCCGCTGGAACGTGGCCGCCGGGGCTTCCATCTCGCTGGTGGCCACGGCGTTGCTGGCTTGCTCGTGGCTGGCGGCGCGCATCCGGTTGCTCCCGGCCCGGCTGGCCGCCGCGTGACCGTCGACCCGCCCGCACTCGACCGGGCGGTCACCGCGTTGCGCGGCATGGCCTACGAGCACCGCCTGCAGATCCTGGTCCTTCTGCGTACGGGCGAAACCACCCCGTCGGCGCTGGCGGCGGCCATCCCCGCGCACCCGACGGCCGTCTCGCACCACCTGCGGCACCTGATCGACGCGGGCCTGATCAGCCGCCGCCGGGACGGCCGCCGCATGCTCTATTCACTGCGCGGCGAGGCCACCGCCCGCCTGCTCGACGAGGTTCTGCGTTATGCCCACGAGTAGTGCTCGGCGAACGGGTCGGGCAGCTTGCTCCAGGCGTCGGCGCCCTCGGCAAGTTCGGCGTCGGCCAGCAGGCAGCCTTTCAGCGTGGCGGTGAGGGCGTCCGTGTCGAGGCCGAGCCCCACGAACGAGAGAGCCGTGCCGCGGTCGCCGTAGTAGGGATCCCAGGCGGCGTCGGCCGACAGGCGGCGCATCGGAGTGGCCTCGTCCCAGCGGTCGGCCGGCAGGGCGGCCAGCCAGAGACCGAGGTTGCCCAGCATCAGGTTGCCGCCGGCCGACTCCCAGGCGATCGCCGTGTCGGGCTGGGTGGCGATCCACAGCTGGCCGCGGCCCCGCAGCGAGGTGGCGGCCAGATCCTCGAGTGCGTCGTGCAGGCGCTGGGGATGGAACGGGCGGCGGCTCTGGAACAGCATGGCGTTGACGCCGTGGTCGCCGGCCCGGTCGTGGATCCCGATCGGGTAGCCCTCGAGCGCCCGGCCCAGCATGGCGGGCACGGCCGGGTCGTGGCGGCCGGTGCGCAGCAGCCGCGCGGCCAGGCCGGTGCAGTCGACCGTCGGACCGTCGCCCACGCGCACCTGCACGGCCCACGGGGTCAGCCGGTGCAGCAGCGCGGCGGCCTGGTCACGGTCGTACGGGCCGAGGGCCGGGCTGCCCCACACCACGATCGTGTCGGCGTACTCGATCTGGCGGGCGACCACCTCGGCCACCCCGCGCCGGTCGTTGGCGGCGGCGTGCAGATCCCGGTCGCGCAGGTCGTCGCTGCTCGTCAGGTCGTCGAGCAGGCCTGCCGCCTCGACCACGGTGACGAAGGAGTCAAAGGTCAGCTCGGCCGGCAGCGCAGCGACAGCGGCCGGTTCGATCGCGGGCGGCAGGCACAGCACGATGTCGCTGCCCGGCCGTTCCCGGCTCAGCCGTTCCAGGGTGGGCAGCACGTCCTCGCGCAGGGTGCACGAGACGCAGCCGTGAACCAGCTCGGTACGCCCACGCTCGATCACACCGGCTGCGGTCCGGACGGTCCGCGTGACCACTCCGTCCCGTACGGCGGAAAGGTCGTGACCGACGAGCGTGAGCGACGGGTCGGCGACGAGCAGGCTGCGGGCGACGGCGTCCGTGGCGGCCGGGGCGAACCCGGCCAGCACGGTCACGCGGGAGCGGGAAGTCATGCCCCCATCTTGTTGGAAACGGTTTTCATTTGCAAGCGACGCGGCTCAGTAACCGGAGGGAAGACGCGGCGTGTAGGGCTCCTCGAGAGTGGTGATCTCGTCGACGGTCAGCTCGAGGTCGAGAGCGGCCACGGCGTCGCTCAGGTGGTGGGCCTTGGTCGGGCCGACGATCGGGGCGTCGACCACCGGGTTGTGCATGACCCAGGCCAGCGCGACCTGCGCCATCGGCACGCCGCGGGCCTCGGCGACCCGGCGGACGGCGTCGACGATCGGCTTGTTCTCGTCGCCCTGGTAGCGGGCGTGCAGCGGGTCGACCTGGGCCCGCTGGCTCGACCGCTCGTCCCACGGCCGGGCCAGCCGGCCCTTGGCCAGCGGGCTCCACGGAATCGAGCCCACGCCCTGATCGGCCAGCAGGCCGAACATCTCGCGCTCCTCCTCGCGCTGCAGCAGGCTGTACTGGTTCTGCATCGAGACGAACCGGGTCCAGCCGCCGAGGTCGGCCGCGTGCTGCATCTTCGCGAACTGCCAGGCCCACATGGACGAGGCGCCGATGTAGCGCGCCTTGCCGGCCCGGATGACGTCGTGCAGCGCCTCCATCGTCTCCTCGACCGGCGTCTCGGGGTCGAAGCGGTGGATCTGGTAGAGGTCGACGTAGTCGGTGCCGAGCCGGGCCAGCGACGCGTCGATGTTCTCGAGGATCGCCTTGCGGGACAGGCCCGAGCCGCCCGGCCCGTCGTGCACGGGGAAGAACACCTTGGTGGCCAGCACGATCGAGTCGCGGTCGGTGTACTTGCGCAGCGCCCGCCCGACGATCTCTTCCGAACTGCCGGCGCTGTACATGTTCGCGGTGTCCCAGAACGTGATGCCGAGCTCGACGGCCTGCCGGAACAGGGGTTCGGCGGCCTCGTCGCCGAGCGTCCACTGGTTGGTGCCGCGGTCGGACAGGCCGAAGCTCATGCACCCCAGCGCGATCCGGCTGACCTTCAGGCCCGAGCTGCCCAGACGTGTGTATTCCATGCCCCCAACGTATGCCTCACCAATCCAGATCGCAGAGCACGCCGTAATGATCGGACGGGTACAGGCCGTCGATCGGATCACCCAGCGCCTGGACGCCGGTCACCCTGATCGTCTGGTCCGGGTTTCCCGCCCGTACGAAGATGTGGTCGATCCGCTGATCCAGGAGCTCAACCGCTTCGAGCGGCGCCTGCGGGTGGTCGGAGCGCAACGTCGTCGTGGCCGGGTCGCCCCCGCCGGCCGTCCAGGTGTCGACCATCGCCGCGTGCACGGGGGCGAGCACCGGGCTGTCGGGCGCGGCGTTCAGATCCCCGCACAGGATCACCGGCAGCGGCCCGTCGCGGAGGTAGTCCGTCGCCAGGTCGGTGACCGCCCGGCCCTGGGCGATGCGGTCCTTCGCGTACGCCGGTTCCCACTCGAGGCAGGCGGCGATCACGTGCAGCGTCCCGGCCGGGTGCTCGATCTCGGCGACAGCCGACACCGGCACCGGGTCGCGGTTGAGCGAGGGCAGCGGCTCGGCGCTCACCCGCAGCGGCCACCGGCTGATCAGGCCGAGGCCCACCTCGTACGGGGAATCCGGGGGAGCCGGAGGCAGGCCGGGCGCCACGAAAGCGGCGTGCCGGCCCAGGGCGGCCGCGAACTCATGGGCCTGGCTGGTGCCGTCGCCGCCCCAGCACTCCTGCAGCGCGACGACGTCGGCTTCGGCCTCGCGCAAATAATGCAGCAGGCGTGGCTGCCGGTCGCGCCAGTCCGGGCCGAAGCGCCACCACACGTTCCAGGTCAGCACGCGCAGGTTCACGACGCCTCTCCGGGTGCGGGCTGGCAGTGCGGGCACCACCAGGTTTCGCGGTCGTACGGGGTGGGGCCGGCCGGGCTGAAGGCGATCGGGGTGGAGCACCGGCGGCACGGGCGCCGGTACCGCCCGTACACCCAATGGGTCCGGCCCTTGCGCAGGTCGCCGGTGGTGGCCTGCGTGCCGTTGCGCAGGCCCAGGCGCATCATGCGGGCGATCACGTCGAGCACCTGGGGGACGTCGACGCGGGCGGCCGGGGTGTGCGGCCAGACGCCCGCGACGAACAGGCCCTCCACGGTCCACAGGTTGCCGATGCCGGCCACGTTGCGCTGGTCGAGCAGGGCCTCGCGGATGCGACGGCCGGGGATCGCGGCGACGGCGGGCGCTGCGGTCGGCCAGTCGTCGGTGAGGATGTCGGGGCCGAGGTGACCCACTGCGAGGTCTTCGCGGGCGGTGGGTACGACCTGCAGCACCGGCATGGCGTGGGCGGCCAGCACACCGGGCGGGCCGAAGTCGAACCAGGCGCCGACCCGGTCCGCGGCAGGGCCGGGGCGCCAGCCGGGCCGGTGGATCCGCCACGAGCCCTGCATCCGCAGGTGGCTGTGGACCGTACGGGCGCTGCCGAAACGCATCAGCAGGTGCTTGCCCACCGCGGCGACCTCGAGCAGCTTGTCGCCCTCGAAGCGCGGGGGAACCTCGCCACCGCGGCGGAACTGGGCCGCCGCCACCTCACGGCCGGCGACCGAAGAGCTCAACCGGGCAGCCAGCCGCCGGATCGAATCGCCCTCGGCCATCGCTTCATGATGGCAGGTAGTGGCCGATGTGCTTGGCGAGTTGTGAGCGCCACGAGGGCCAGTCGTGCGGGGTGTCGGCGCCCCAGAAGTCGAACTCGTGCCGGATGCCCTTCTCGGCCAGCAGCGCGGCCATCTTGGGCGACGAGGCGAGCGCGCCGGTCGTGTCCTCCCACTGGCCCTGACCGCAGACCAGCAGGATCGTCAGCCGTTCGCGCAGCCAGTCCAGGTGGTCGCCGTGCAGGTTGGCCACGTACTCGGCCGGGTTGTTGAAATAGACGGCGTCGCCGCGCTCGCCCCAGCCGTTCCAGGTGGCGGGGTCGTAGTTGCCCGAGAAGCACAGCGCCAGCGGGAACAGGTCGGCCCGTCGAAAAGCGAAATTCAGAGCGTGGTACGCCCCCAGAGAGCACCCGATCGCCCCGAGCTCAGCGTCGTCCCCGCTGTCTTGGAGCACGTGGGGCACGACGCTCTCGAGGATCCAGGTCTCATAACCGGCGTGCATCCGGGCCCGCTCCTCGAGCGGCAGGTGGTGCGCCGACCACGTGCCGTCGTCGAACGAGTCGACGCAGTACAGCTTCAGCCGGCCCGCCTCGATCAGCGGCTCGACCGTGCCGACCATGCCGTTGTCGGCCCACTCCCAAGCGTTGCCGCCCTCGGTGGGGAACACGACAAGCGGCTTCCCGTAGTGACCGTAGACGGCCACCGTCCCGCTCGCGCCGTTGGAAGCTTCCAGCTGTACGGAGTAGTGCCGCATGGCTCAGTTTATGCGGTTCCGGGGCCGGGACGCCCGGCGACGGCGCCGGCCGAGGGCCGGCGGGAACACGAGACCGGCCGCCGGGATGCGCTGGTGCAGCAGCCGGTCGTGGGCGTCCAGCAGCTCCGGGCCGGGGACGATGCCGAGCTCGTCGTCGAGGCGGCGGCGCACGGCCCGGAACAGGTCGAACGCCTCGGCCTGGCGTCCGTCGGCGGCCAGAGCCAGCAGCAGGCGGGCCTGCAGCGCCTCGTCCAGCGGATCCAGGCTCGCCGCGTGCCGCAGGGCCGGGATGACCGTCCGGGCCAGGCCGGCCGGCAACGCCCGGTCGGCCGCGTCCCGGGCGGCGTGGGAGCGTTCCGACTCGAGCGCCACGAAGGCCGGCTGGCTGCCCGCGACCGGCTCGAGCCCGGTGGCGCACCGGCCCTGCCACAGCCCGAGCGCGTCGACGAACAGGCGCACCGCGCGGGCCGGGTCGCCCGTCTGGCCGGCCCGGGTCACGAGTGAGCGGAACCGCAGCAGATCGAGGGAGTCGGCGCCGACCCGCAACTGGTAGCCGGCGGCCTGCCGCACGAGGTAGCGGCCGGTCGCGCGTACGGGCAGATGGGGTTCGACCAGCCGGCGCAGCGCCCCGATGCTGCGGTGCACGATGTTGACCGCGCTGGCCGGCGGATCGTCGGCCCAGATCGCGTCGACCAGCTCGCTCAGGCTCACCGTCGAGCCCGCGCGGGCCAGCAGCAGCGCCAGCACGAGCCGCTGCTGGCGGCCGCCGAGGTCGAGCTCCGCCGGCCCGGAGCGGATCTGCACCGGACCCAGGATCCTGAACTGCACGACCGTCACGCCGGCCCTCCGATCTTGTGCCCCTACGAGGCCAGACCGGCCGGTGCGCGGCCGCGTGACGTTCGGCCGGTGTGACGCGCGCCGCTTGGCGTGGTCAGGCTTTGATGAAGGCCAGCAGGTCGGCGTTGATGGTGTCGGCCTGGGTGGTCGGCATGCCGTGCGGGAAACCGGCGTACGTCTTGAGGGTGCCGTTCTGCACGAGCTCGGCCGCCTTGGGCGCGGTGCCGTCGTACGGGACGATCTGGTCGGCATCACCGTGCATGACCAGCACCGGGACGGTGATCTTCTTGAGGTCTTCGGTGTAGTCCTCGCGGGCGAAGGCGTCGACGCAGTCGTACTGGGCCTTGGCCCCGCCCGCCATGGCCTGGCGCCACCAGTTCTGGATGACCGCCTCGGAGGGCTCGGCCCCGGGCTGGTTGTAGCCGTAGAACGGGCCCGAGGGCAGCCCGCGGTAGAACTCGGTGCGGTTGGCGGCCAGACCGCCCTGCAGCCCGGCGAACGCCTCCGGCGGCAGCGGCACAGACGGCGTGACCGCGCTGATCAGCACGACCTTGGCCACCCGGCTCTCGCCGTGCCGGCCGACGTAGCGGGCCACCTCGCCCCCGCCCGCGGAATGGCCGACGTGAACCGCGTCACGCAGATCGAGGTGCTCGACCAGCGCCGCCAGGTCGTCGGCGTAGTGATCCATGTCATGCCCGTCGCTCACCTGCTCCGAGCGGCCGTGCCCGCGGCGGTCGTGGGCGATCACCCGGAAGCCCTGGGCCAGGAAGAACAGCATCTGGTTGTCCCAGTCGTCGGCCGACAGCGGCCACCCGTGGCTGAAGACGATCGGCTGCCCCGAGCCCCAGTCCTTGTAGAAGATCTGTGTGCCGTCCGTGCTTGTCAGAGTTGCCATACCGGTGAAGCTAGGAGCCTGCTGTGAACGATCTCTGGATTGGGCTTCGCAGCTGATTGCCAGGCACTCTTGAGAGGTTGTCCGGGTGTGCGAGCGCCGGTCGCGGGTATCGGAGCCACGCGCCCGGCCGGGTGCGTGCGCGGGTGGCGTACTGTGCCGTGGCGCTTCACTTTTCAAGGAAAGGTGTCTGGGGATCCGTGACTGTGGGTGACCGGATGAGGGATCGATCGTTCTTCAGCAAGGCCGTGCTGCTGCTCACCTGCGGTCTGCTGACCGCCGTGGTGGTGTCGGCCGCGTCCTTCCCAGCCGTCGCGCTGGGCGGGCTTGTGGCCAAGGCCGGCGCCGAGGGCTTCGCGGCGATGCCGAGCACGATCGAGCAGCAGTCCGCCCCGCAGGTGACGCGGGTGTTCGCGAGCGACGGCAAGACGCAGATCGCCGTCCTCTACGACGAGTTCCGCAGCGACGTGCCGCTCGGTCAGATCTCGCCCAACATGCAGAACGCCATCGTGGCCGCCGAGGACCACAAGTTCTACGAGCACAACGGCGTCGACGTGAAGGGCATCGCCCGCGCGTTCGTCAACAACAGCCAGGGCGGCTCCCAGCAGGGCGCCTCGACGCTGACCATGCAGTACGTGCGCATGGCCCAGGCGTACGGCGCGAAGACGCCGCAGGAGGCGATCGACGCGACGAAGGACAGCCCCGAGCGCAAGGTCGCCGAGATCAAGTACGCGCTGCAGATCGAGAAGGACCTCGACAAGAAAGAGATTCTGCGGCGCTACCTGAACCTCGCGCCGTTCGGCAACGGCGCCTACGGCGTCTACGCCGGCAGCCAGGTCTACTTCAACAAGTCGCCCAAGAACCTGACCATCGCCGAGGCCGCGCTGCTGGCCGGCCTGGTCAAGGCGCCCACGTCGTTCGACCCGACCACCAAGACGGGCTACCCGCAGGCGCTCGACCGCCGCAACTACATCATCGACAACATGGTGGCCCTCAAGCAGATCACCAAGGCCGAGGGCGACGCGGCCAAGAAGACCAAGCTCAAGCGCACGGCCAACCGGCCCGGCAACGGCTGCACCTCGGTGAAGGTCAACAACTACGGCTTCTTCTGCGACTACTTCTACCGCTGGTGGCTGGATCAGAAGGCGTTCGGCGCCAACGCGTACGAGCGGGAGCGTCAGCTCAAGACCGGTGGCTACACGATCGTCACGTCGCTCGACATCAAGGCCCAGAACGCGGCCCGCAAAGAGATCAGCCGCAAGATCGACGACGACGACAAGAACGCGGTGCTGGTCGCCGGGATCGAGCCCGGCACCGGGCACGTCAAGTCGCTGGCGGCCAACCGCAAGTTCAAGCTCGACGACGGGACGAACCCGAAGAGCTCGAACCCGCAGGCGCGCAAGGCCGGGGCTCGGGCGACGTACCCGAACACCACCAACCCGATCATCACCGGCGGCGGCGACATCAACGGCTACCAGGCCGGCTCGGTGTTCAAGATGTTCACCATGGTGGCCGCGCTCGAGAACGGCTACGAGCTCGACCACCAGATCACGTCGGGCTCGACCTACAAGTCGAGCTACCCGATCGCGCGGAACGCGCCCGCCGCCTGCCCCGGCACCACGTTCTACTGCCCCAGCAACGCCTCGCCCAACGAGAAGGGCACGTTCAACATGTGGACCGGCTTCGGCAAGTCGGTCAACACGTACTTCGTGCCGCTGCAGGAACAGGTGGGCGCGGAAAAGGTCGTCGACGTGGCCAAGCGGTTCGGCATGCAGTTCCGCTCCAAGAGCGAGGCCGACCTGGTCAACACCCCCGAGGCGGCGCACAACTTCGGCGCGTTCACGCTGGGCGTGACCACCTCGACGCCGCTGGACATCGCCAACGCGTACGCCACCCTGGCCGGCGACGGCAAGTACTGCACGCCGACCCCGATCAAGCAGATCACCGCGGCCGACGGGTCGAAGGTGAAGGCCGGCCAGCCCACGTGCACCCAGGTCACCGACCCCGACGTGGCCCGCAAGGCGCTCGACGCGGCCCGCTGCCCGGTCGGCGACCGCGCCCAGCTGGGCAACTGCGCCGGCGCCACCGAGCCCAACGCGCACCGCACGATCGACCACCCGGTGTTCGGCAAGACGGGAACGACCGACGCCGACAAGACGGCCTCGCTGGTGGTGGGCTCGCGCAGCCTGGTCGTGGCCGGCTACATGGTCAACCCGGACTGGGCCAACCACACCGACCGGATGCGCCACAACATCGTCAACCCGGTCGTGTACCGCACCCTCGCCGACTACATGGAGGGCGCGGAGTACCAGGAGTTCAAGAAGCCCGGGGAGTAAAGGTCGGATCTCGGATGCACCCGGTGACTTCGGTCGCCGGGTGCATTTGTATTGGGCTCCATGAGCTTCCGACGAGCCTCCGACATCGACTTCGAGCGGCTGACCGGCGGCCGGGTCTTCCACCCGTCGCCGCCGGCCTGGGAGGACGAGGTCCTCTACTTCCTGATGCTCGACCGGTTCGCCGACGGCAACGACGCCACACCGCTGCTCACCGACGCGGACAAAGGCAATGCCTGGCGTACGGAGGAAAGCCGGCAGGAATGGCAGGACGCCGGCGCCGAATGGGTCGGCGGAACGCTGAACGGGCTGCGCGGGAAGCTCGGATACCTCAGCGGGCTGGGCGTCACGGCGGTGTGGATCAGCCCGATCCTCAAACAGCGTCCGAATACGGATACCTATCACGGCTACGCGACGCAGGACTTCCTCGAGATCGACCCGCACTTCGGGAGCGCCGAGGATCTGAAGCAGCTGGTCGCTGAGGCTCATGCGGCCGGCATTCGCGTCATCCTCGACGTGGTGCTCAACCATGCCGGCGACGTTTTCGCGTACGAGGAACAAGACGTGCACTGGGACGGTCGGACGCACACGGTGGCCGGCTTCCGCGACGCCGAGGGAAGGCCAACGTTGCCGTTCGGTCCGGTGGACGCGGGTGTGTCGCAGGACGCGGCAGTCTGGCCGGCGGAACTGCAGCGGGCGGGCAGCTTCACGGCGAAAGGGCCCATCCGGGATTGGGACCGGGACCCGGAATACCGTGAGGGCGACTTCGAAGGGCTGAAGGACATCACGCTCGGCGGGGGGCCGACCGATGGGTATCGGCCGTCGGGGGCGTTGCGAGCACTGACCTCCGTCTACAAGTATTGGATCGCGTACGCGGACCTGGACGGGTTCCGGGTCGACACGGTGAAACACATGGACCCGGGGGCGGCGAGGTACTTCACGTCGGCGATTCACGAGTTCGCGCAGTCGATCGGCAAAGAGAACTTCTACCTGATCGCCGAGATCACCGGGTCCCGGGAATTCGCGTACCGGACCCTGGAAGAAGTCGGAATGGACGCGGCGCTGGGCATAGCCGACGTCCAGGATCAGATGGAATGGCTGGTCAAAGGCTTCCGGGATCCACAGGAGTACTTCGGGTTGTTCCGGGACTCGCTGCAGGTGGGCAAGGACTCGCACACCTGGTTCCGCAACCGCGTGGTGACGGCGTTCGACGACCACGACCAGGTGCGCAAGGGTCGCGACAAAGCACGGTTCGCGGCGGACGACCTGGGGAAGAAGCTGGGGGTGGCGGCGATCGCGTTGAACGCGACTACGCTCGGTATTCCGTGTTTGTATTACGGCAGCGAGCAAGGGCTCGACGGGCACGGGGCGAACGATCGCTACCTGCGGGAGGCGATGTTCGGCGGGGCGTTCGGGGCGTTCCGGAGCCGGGGGGTGCACTGCTTCGACACGAGCAACCCGACCTACCGGCAGGTGTCGAGGATTCTCTCGTTGCGCCGGAGAATGCCGGCTCTTCGCCGAGGAAGGCAGTATCTGCGGCAGATCTCGGGGGATGGGGTGCACTTCGGGTTCCCGCAGTTGTTCGACGGGTCCATGAGGTCGGTGGTGGCGTGGTCCCGGTTGTTCGCGGAGACCGAGGTGTTGGCTGCTATCAATACCGATCCCGAATCCGCGCGTACGGCCTGGGTTACTGTCGACTTTGATCTGCATGAGGCGGGGTCGAAACTGACGTGTTTGTTCAGCACGGATCCGGCGTCCGAAGGTTTGGAGGTGCCTGTTGAGGCGCGCAATGGGAAGGCGGTTGAGGTGACCGTGCCGGCGGGTGGGTTCGTTGTTTACGGGTAAAAACCGGCGGATTTCTTGCGGTTGACGGCCGGGGACGAGGGCGATCACGCAAGCTGTAAACCGTCTCTATGCTTTGCGTGATCGCCCTCGTCCCCGGCCTTGCCGGGGGATTGGCTGCGCGGCTTTGGTTGTGGTCGGCGCTTCTCTGATTGCCTATTGTGGTCGTAGACCCGTGCGGGTTCGGGTCTGGCTGCCGCGCTGTGGGGTTTCGCTGGGTGCTTGGTTACTCGGGCGGGCCTGGGTGGTGGGTTTCGCGTTCGTACCGTGCCGGTTGCGCGTGTGGGGCTTCTTCTTACTGCTTCTTACTGCTGACCCGACCGCTGCGCGGATCGGGGCTCCCGGTCAGGGTCGCTCCTTTTAATGTGCCGCGCCGTCAAACAGTCGCGAGGCCCACGTACTGATCATGCCCGCCGCTTGTCGCGCGTCTTTCTAGGGATGTACGGCCTTGTCGGCTTTTCGGCGTAGCAGGGCGGTGGAGATGACGGCTACGGCCACGCTGAAGCAGCCTGCCACTGCGGCTACTAGGCGCGACTCCCGTGCTCGTCGGCTCAGGTACTCGGCCTCGCTGATGACCGTCGTCTCGCCGTTGTTGTTGAGTACGTACGTTCCGGCCTGTTCTTCCGCCACACCCGGTGAACCGGTCAAAGTGAGGACGGCGACCACCCAGAAGCCGGCGAACAGCAGCCCGCTTGCGACAAGCAGCCAACCGGGCAGCGTGTCGCGTACCAGGCGCCACAATGCCTTGGCCTGACCAGCGCGGGTCTCGGCCTGCAAGCCGGTGGTCCGGCGTATGCCGGCCAGCAGGACGGCGACGAAACCCGGAACCACCGGCAGTGCCGTCGACAGCGCGACAACAGCCAGGGGCCACCGAAGGCCGCCGGGCAGCGTCGTGGCCACCAACAGCCCGGCACACCAGACGATCCCGGCCAGCGCGAGCCCCCGAGTCCACACCATGGGCTGAAACTACAGGCGCAGGCGGACCTCGGCAGCGCCGCCTAGCCTGGGCGCATGGAACCTACCGGCGAAGTGCAGGGCTATCCGGAGCCCCCGGCGGTCGGCGACGAGTCCTCGACGCTCGTGGGATCCCTGGAACGGCAGCGGGCCACCTTCGAGTGGAAGTGCAGTGGCCTGGACGGAGAACAGCTGGCCAAGCGGCTCGACACCTCTGGTCTGACATTGGGCCGGCTCTTGAAGCACCTGGCCTACATGGAGGACATCAACTTCACCCGGGACCTGGCCGGTTGTGAGCTGCCGCGCCCGTGGTCGGAAGTGGACGCGGCCGGACGAAGCCAGTGGGTGTTCGAGTCAGCCGATGCCGACTCGTCCGAGACGCTTTACCAATTGTGGCGCGACGCCGTCGAACGGTCGCGATCGGCGGTGCGGGAGGCGCTTGACTGGGGCGGGCCGCAGGGGACCTACCGGTCTGGTGGCGGTTCCGAGGCGACCGTGCGGCGCCTGCTGGTCGACATGATCGAGGAGTACGCCCGGCACACCGGCCACGCCGACATTCTGCGTGAGGCCATCGACGGCCGCGTCGGGGAGGACCCGCCCGGCCCGGCCTTCTCCTGGTCCGACCACCACCCGCGCTGACAGCGGACTGTGGGCTGCATCGCCTCATGTAGGGCGCCGGCCTGCCGAAAGTACCGGGAGGCATCGCCGGCGAGGAGGTAGCAGTGTCCGACTGGCAGGACTGGTACACGCCGCCGGCCGAGCAGAGCGCTACCGAGGATCGAGCGTGGCGTGGCGCTGCGGCGGCCGCTGTCCCGCATGTCGTGATCCTGCTGGCGATGATGTGGGGAGTCCTCGGCGCGGACGGCGCCGACCGCGCTTATGCGGCGCTCTACGGCTTGGTCGAGCTCTATGTCGTGCCGGTGGCCGTGGTGGTGACCTTGTTCTTGGCGGTCTCGCGTCGGCGAGACGCCCGGCTTCCGATGGCCGTAGTCACCCTTGTCGGATCGGTTGTTGTATCGCTCGCAACGCTGATCATCGGCAACGGCAGCACTTGGACCTAGAGCGAACCGATGCCCCGCTGCACCGGCCGGTGGATCGCCGGCTCAGTCGTCGAGGAATGTCTCGACCCACATGGAGTTCGGCTCGTTGTCGGTCAAGGTCGGGTCGATCTTTGTCATGCCGGCCAGGAACGTCGAACGACACCTGTCCAACTCGGCGTGGTAACGCTCGGCCTGCTCCACTCCATCATTCGGGGAAGGCTCCGGGTGAGCGCGGATTATCGTGACCGCGGTGAACCAGCGCCAAGCGATCTCGACGAAGGCCGTCAAGGAGGCGTTGAAGTAACAGACGGCCGGGTGGTAGAGATCCGGGTGGTACGGCTGCAACTGAGGATGGATATCCGCGACGGTCAGCGGTCGTCCTCGGATGCCGAGGACACGCCCGCTGCCCGCAACCACGCCCGGCCGGATGGTGAGGGCGGCGTCGAAGTCGGAGCCGTAGACACCCAACAGGTACAGCCGGTCGTCCGCGTTCGCGAGAAGTCCCTCGGGCTCTCCGGCGATGTTCGGTGTCAGCAGTGGCTCTTCGGCGTCCTGGGGTGCGGGCGCGAGCAGGGGCCCACGCGGAAGCCCAAACGCCTTCAAGATCGCACGGTCCCGGTCCGGCACGTCCCATCGATCCACGGCGACACCTGGACGAACTTGTACTCCAGGGTCGATCAGAGAGTCGATCGGCGCCTGAATCGCCGACAGCACCGCGTCGTGAAGCTCGCCCACCGGTTTCCCTTCGGCTGTCATTCCAGCTTCTAGGGCGCCAAGCCGTTGACTGTCGAGGAAGGCGTCCATCGCCGCAGTATTGCTGACGCTTACCTGGGAGGTAATCGACGCTCGGGTCACGGCGGCCAGGCTGCGGGAGCGGCGGTGAGCTCCTAGGGTGAGGGGATCGACGTACCTCGATCTAGGGAGTTGTCCTGTGCGAGGCAAGATCGTTGTACTCCTGGCCGCCGCCCTCATCGCTGTGCCTGGTCCGGCGGTTGCGGCCACAAAGCAAGACAGGCTCAGTCCGACCCAGGTGGGCGCGGCACTGAAGAAGATTGCGAAAGCCAGCGACGGGCGCGTGCGGCTGGGAATCATCGGGCGCAGCAACGAAGGGCGGCCGCTGCGGCTGGCCACCGTCGGGCACGGGCCGACCCGGCTGCTGTACGTGACTCAGCAGCACGGGGACGAGCCGTTGGGGACGCCGGCCGCGGTTCGGGCGTTGTGGGCGTTGGGCGTACCCGATTCGCAGTGGCATCGGTGGCTTCGCAGCCGGCTGACCATCGACTTCGTGGTCCAGGCCAACCCGGACGGGGCGGTGCGCAACCAGCGGTACAACCACGACCCCAGCGCGTCGGGGGAGTACACGCAGCCGGGCGTCGGCTACGACATCAACCGGTTCCACAACCCGTTGACGCCGATCGAGGACAACCCGGTGCCGGAGTCGCGGGCGGTGCTGCGGCACTGGCACGCCACACATCCGCGGGTGGTCGTCGACTATCACATGCAGGGGCGTTACCTGCAGCCGGACGGGCGGGAGACGACCGCCTCGATCCTGTGGCCGACCAGCCCGCTGGCCGGGGAAGCTGCGGTCACTGCGGGCCGGAAATTAGCCGTACGGAACTACGACGCGACGACGGCGGCCGGGGCCAACGTGAGCCGGTATCCGGGTGGCGACTACGAGGGGATCGCTCGTAACGCGTACGGAATTCTGGGTTCTGCCTCGCTGTTGGTCGAGCTCTCGGATCTGCCGGAGGACCAGGTCGAGCTGCAGATCCGGACAGCCTTCACCTCTATGCTGGCCACCGCTCAGGGCGCGGCCGACGGTTCCCTGTGGCGAGCGAACCCGGATCGGGCCGACTCGATCCCGGAGCGCGGGCCGTCGCTGCCCGGCGCGGTGTCGTCCCTGTTCCGCGCGGACGCCGCGTAGACGGTCAGGCGTCGATGGTGAGCAGGCCGTTGGTCAGCACCGCGGGAGTCAGGTGACGGTAGCCGACGGAGTCGAACAGCACGGACAGCTCGTGGTCGTCGCGGGACAGCAGCAGGCCGGAACCCCAGTACTTGTGGGTCACGCGGGTGCCGTCGCCGGTGGTCGGTGACCACGTGGCGGCGGCCGGTGGGGGAGCGGCGGCGTCGTTGTCGCAGTTGCCGCACGGGGCCGGGTAGTGCTCGCCGAAGTAGGCGAGCAGCTCGGCCCGGCGGCACTGGGTGGTCTCGGCGTAGTGGCGGGCCGTGTCGATCTGGCTGGCCAGGATGGTCTGCCGGCGGTCGCCCGAGGCCAGCACGGCGTCGCGGGCGGAGGCCGGCACGGGGGTGGCGACCGTGACCTCGTCGCGGCCGGACGACGTCAGGAAGCCCTGCTCGATGAGCTCGGTGGCGACGCGTTGGGTGGCGGTGTGGCTGACGCCGGCCGCGGTGGCCACATCGGCCAGCGCCACCTGGCCGTGGGCGGCTTCGAGCTGGTGGACGACGGCGGTGACGGTCTCGGCCGGCACGCGGGCCCGGGCGGCCAGCAGACGCGGGATCCGGACGGCACGGCTGTCGTGGACGAGGACCACAGCGGCCGCGTTCCCGTCGCGCCCGGCCCGCCCGACCTCCTGGTAGTACTCGTCGAGACTGCCCGGGACGCCCGCATGCACCACCGTACGGATGTCGGGTTTGTCGATCCCCATGCCGAACGCGCTGGTCGCCACCACGATGTCGAGCTCGCCGGCGAAGAAGGCGTCCTGGATGCGCGCGCGTTCGGCGGCCGGCACCCCGGCGTGGTAGGCGGCGGTCTTGTACGCGTCCAGGCGCAGACGCTCGGCCAGTTCTTCGCAGTGCGTGTGGGTCAGGGCGTAGACGAGCGCCGGCGTCTCGTGGGCGAGCATCACTTCGACCGTACGGTCCTCGATGGCTTGCGCCTCGGGCAGATCCTGACGGGTCAACCGTACGGCCAAGCTCAGATTGGGACGATCGAAGCCGGCCACGATCACCTTCGGGTCGGTCATGCGCAGCCGCCGGGTGATGTCGGCCTGCACGGGCGGGGCGGCGGTCGCGGTCAGCGCCAGCAGCGGCGGCCGCCCGAGCGTGTCGGCGATGTCGGCCAGACGCAGATAGTCGGGCCGGAAGTCGTGCCCCCACTGGCTGATCAGATGCGCCTCGTCGATGGCGATCAACGTCACCGGGCGGCGGCTGTCCGAGATGGCGCCGATCGTCTCCTCGTTGCCCAACTGCTCGGGCCCCAGAAGCACAAAATCGGCCGACCCTTCCCGTACGGCGTTCAGCGCCTCAAGTCGCTCGGAGTGCCGCAATCCGGAGTTAACCATGCGGGCGGCCACGTTCCGCCCGGTCAGCGAGCGCAACTGGTCGCGTTGCAGGGCAAGCAGCGGCGACACGACGACCGTCAGCCCGCCGCGGGCCAGCCCGGCCACCTGATAGATCGCGCTCTTGCCGCTGCCCGTCGGCAGCACGGCCAACGTGTCCCGCCCGGCGGCAGCCGCGGAGGCCGTCTCTTGCTGAGCGGGCCGCAGAGCGAACCCGAGCACCGACTCGGCGATGGCGTTGACGTCAGACACCCGGTAAGTGTGGCAGCCCTGCGAATGAGAGTCGGTTGACCGCCGCGTGCACCTCGTCACCATGGCGCTATTTCTAACTCCCGCCGCTGCTCTCGCCGGCCGTCCTCGGTTGTGCCGCGCCGGCGGTGGTGGCTCTGGTCTTCCTGCTGGCTTACGAGCGCCGCCGCGCCGAGCCTGCTTCGGGTGGTGCTGACTCCGGGCCCGGCGGTGGCCTTCGACGCGCGAGCCTGGATCGTCTGGCTTTTGATCGCGGTGTGCGCGGCCGGTGTCGTCGCCCTTGTCCTTCAGAGCGCCGCCATTGCGCCCCCTGCGCCCGCCGCTTCCGCGTCAGTGCCCGCCGCTTCCGCGCTTGCGCCCGCCGCTTTTGCTCCCGCGCCCGCCGTTCCTGCTCCCGCGCCCGCCGTTCCTGCCCCGCGCCCGCCGCGTCCGCCGCTTCCACGCCGGCCGTTTCCGCGCCTGCGCCGGCTGCTTCTAACCCTGCGTCCGCCGCTTCCGCGTTCGTACCCCCCCCGCGCCCGCCGCTTCCGCGTCCGTACACGCCGCGCCCGCCGCTTCCGCGGCCGCCGGTTCCGCGTCCGGTGCGGAAGTGTCGCAACGAAGCTGCACCCGTAGGTCACTCCGGGCGCCACCGGGCGAACCGATGAGGGAATCGGAGCCGGCTGCCGACAAGCCGGAGAATCGGGGGAGATGGCTATGTTCCAGTACTTGGCAGCTCTGCTGCAGTCCCGCCTGCCGGCGACGGACGACGAAGGGGCGACCGCGGTCGAGTACGGCCTGCTCGTCTCGCTCGTGGCGGTCGTGATCATCGTCGGCGCCACCACGTTCGGCCAGCAGATCAGCGATCTGTTCGGGGCCGTCGCTGGCAAGATCAAGATGCCGGTCTGACTCGGGTGGCCGGCCCGTTCGCGGGCCGGCCCGGCGTTGAATGGGGCGGATGTCGCAATCGACGGCTTTCGCTACTACTCGGGGTTCTGTTTCCACTGCCGTCCGTGAAACATGGCGTTCATGGCGGCGTGACATTTCCCCCGCCGCCGGTCCGACGATGGGAGGCAACGATGCCAGCCAATCGCGCGGTGGTCTACGAGGGCCCCGGCAAGGTCGAGGTGCACGACATCGACTACCCGACGTACGAGCTGAAGGACGGGCCCGGCGTCAACAAACTGAACATCGGCCGCAAGGTGCCGCACGGCGCGATCCTCAAGACGGTCGCCACCAACATCTGCGGCAGCGACCAGCACATGGTGCGCGGCCGCACCACCGCACCGCACGGGCTCGTGCTCGGTCACGAGATCACCGGCGAGGTGGTCGACGTCGGGCCGGGCGTCGAGTTCATCAAGGTCGGCGACGTGTGCTCGGTGCCGTTCAACATCGCCTGCGGCCGCTGCCGCAACTGCAAAGAGGGCAAGACCGGCATCTGCCTGAACGTCAACCCCGACCGCCCCGGTTCGGCCTACGGCTACGTCGACATGGGCGGCTGGGTCGGCGGGCAGGCCGAGTACGTGCTGGTGCCGTACGCCGACTGGAACCTGCTGCGTTTCCCCGACCGCGACCAGGCCATCGAGAAGGCGCTCGACCTGGCCATGCTGGCCGACATCTTCCCCACCGGCTACCACGGCTGCGTGTCCGCGGGCGTGACGAGCGGTTCGACGGTCTACATCGCTGGCGCCGGACCGGTCGGCCTGGCGGCGGCCACGTCGGCCTGGCTGCTCGGCGCCTCGGTCGTCATCGTGGGCGACCTGAACGAGGAAAGGCTGGCCCAGGCCCGCAGTTTCGGCTGCGAGACGGTGAACGTGGCCCAGGGCGACCCGGTCGAGCAGATCTCCCAGATTCTCGGCCACGACGCCTCCGCGATCGGCGAGCCGCTGGTCGATTCCGCCGTCGACGCGGTCGGCTTCGAGGCCAGAGGCCACGGCGCCGACTCCGAGGTGGAACAGCCGGCGACCGTGCTCAACTCCCTGATGCAGCTGACGCGCGCCGGCGGCGCGATCGGCATTCCCGGCCTGTACGTGACTGGAGACCCCGGCGGCGTCGACGAGGCAGCCAAGGTGGGTTCCCTGTCACTGCGCTTGGGTCTGGGCTGGGCCAAGTCCCACAGCTTCGTCACCGGCCAGTGCCCCGTCATGAAGTACAACCGCAACCTGATGATGGCCATCCTCCACGACAAGGTCCAGATCGCGAAGAACGTCAACGCCCAGGCCATCCCCCTCGACGAGGCTCCCCAGGGCTACCGGGACTTCGACCAGGGCGCCGCCAAGAAGTACGTGCTGGACCCCCACAACATGATCAGCAACCGCAAGGGCTGAGCTCCGCAGCCGCGCCGGTTGAGGTCTTCGCTTTCCCGCCCGCGGTTCCGTCCCGTCATCGATGGGCCGGAACCGCGGCCCGTCAGTTGCCCACCCGGTTTGCCCCGTGCCGTGATTTGTGACGTGCCTCGTCCAACGACACCCCTCAGGGCCGCGGCGTCGGAACGCTGCCGTGGAATTGGGTGGTGGCCTGGGCCGTGGTTCGCTCAACCTGGGCGGAGCTTTTCCCGTTCCCGTCAGGTGCGCGCCGGGGCCGCGGCCAGTTCGGCCGTGCGGAGGGCGGCAGCGCAGCGGGCGATGAACACCCACTGCGCGACCGGGACGAGCGGACCCGCCAGGCGAGCAATCAGCAGCGACGGCTGCGAGCGCACGGTGATCTCGAAGCGCACTTCGCCGCCCGGCGCGAGCAGCACGCTGAACCGCTCATCCCCATTGAAGGTGTGACCGGGCAGGGCAACGTAGTGCATCACCGTACGGTCGGATTGCCGGACAACTTCCCGGACCTCACAAGGCTCGGCCACCCGCAGCCGCCCAACCCCGAGCGACGACAGCATGCGCAACCCCGGCGTAGCCGGCGGAGTGCCCGGATCAACCCACGCCCCCGACCGCCGATGCATGTCCCAGCTGAGCAACGCCACCGACGCCGCCTCAAAGCGACCCCGTCCCGCCCCAATCCGATGCGACCAGGTGTGCTCAGACCACGGCTGCTCCCCGCCGGCCCAAGCCACAACCAGCGCAACCAACACGGCGCCCGCATTGAGCACGCCATGAGTGAGCACCATCCACGTCAACCCAAGGTGCGGAATGTCGACGACCTGCCCAGCCGCGTAAAGCAACGCCAACGACATCGTCACCAGGCTGATCCCAAACAACCACCAAGCGCCGCTTCCCGCGCGACCCAAGCGTTCTCCGCGAGCCCCGTGTTCTGCGTGAGCCGGCTCTTCTACGTGACTCGGCTGTCCCGTGCGAGCCGACTCGTCTGCGTGAGCCAGATGTCCTGTGCGAGCCGGGCCTTCTGCGCGAGCCCCTTGTCTTGCGCCAGCCGGGTGCTCTGCGCGGGCCGGGAGTTCTGCCTGCGTTCCGCGTTCTGTGTCGGCGGCGTTCCCTGTGCCGGCGGACTGACTTGCATGAGTGGCGTACTCGGCGCGCGTCGCATCTCTTGCCCGGACGGCGAGCGCCAGCCAGAGGCCGGCCGTCAGCACGCCGGCCCCGACCAACTCGACCACGTCGCCGGCCGTTCCGCCGATGAGGAACCCGGCGCCCACCACCGCCACGCCGACCGGCGCTACCAAACGGAACCGGGCCTCAGCCAACGCCAGCAACAGCAACGCACCGAACCCAGCCACGTGAAAGTGCGCCGCCGTCAGCCCGAGCACCCCGGCCGGAAACCCGAACAGCGCGATCCCACCCCGCTCAGCCACCAACCCGACCGCCGCCACCGGTAAGCAGGCCGCCGCGAAAGCCACCAGCCGCTCCCGGCGCAACACCACCGGCACAGTCAGGCAAGCGAGCAGGTACGGCAAACAGAGCACCCCAGCAACCACTCCACGCGGCAATACGAGCGCAACCACAGCCGGCACGGCGACAGCCGGCCACCACCGCACGATCAGCCGTTCATTGTTGACCGAAGCGAGCAGTTTCTGGTGGCCGTTTGTGCTCACTCGTTGTCCACCATTGAGCGCGGCGGTCGGTTGGTGGCTGTTCGCGCTCGGTGGCTGTTCGTCGTTGAGCGAAGCGGTCAGTTGGTGCTGGCCGTTTGTGCTCGTTTGTTGGTCGAAGGTGCGCGAGATGGGGCGTCGTCGGCGGGTTAGTGCGCCGAGGCCGAGCGGGACGAACAGCAGCACGCATAAAGCGACCACGATGTGCAGGGCTGTCCATCCGGGGCCGGTCAACCTGTCCATGTGCGTCTCCCCATGTTCTTGAACGCGTTCAAGTTAGCATGGTGTTAGGTTGAGGGCGATGGCAGACGAAGCGGAGAAGGTGGCGCGGCGCAGCGCCGAGATCATGCTCGGGCGGGATGCGGCCAGCGCTGGGCTTGGAATTGAACTGGAAGAAGTCGCGCCGGGGCGGGCGGTGCTGAGCATGCGCGTGCGCGACGACATGGTGAACGGCTACGGCCTTTGCCACGGCGGGTTGTTGGCCTCGCTGGCTGACAGTGCGTTCGCCGTCGCCTGCAACACGTACGGCGAGATCACGGTGGCTGCCGGCTTCGACATCACGTTCCTCGAGTCGGGCCGCGCCGGCGATTTGCTACGCGCCCACGCCGTCGAGCGGGCTCGCCGCGGCCGCTCCGGTCTCTATGACGTGACCGTCACCCGCGCCGCCGACGACGTTGTGGTGGCCGAATTTCGCGGCCGCAGCCGCTCCCTGGGCAAACCCATCAGCTGACGCGTTGCGCCGTTGAGCTGGGCCTGCAGCTGTTCGTCCGGCTAGGCCGTCTGCTGATGCGTTGCGTCTTCGAGCCGGGCCTGCAGCTGGTCGGTTCGCTCAGGCCCTCTGCTGATGCGTTGCCCCGTCGAGCTGGGCCTGCAGTTGTTCGTTCGGCAAGGCCGTCTGCTGACGCATCAAGCCGTCAAGCTGCGTCCGGAGTTGTTCGTTCGGTGAGACCGTGAGTTGACGTATTGCGTCGTCGGGCTGTTCCTGTGGCTGTTCGTTCGGCGAGGCCGTGAGTTGACGCGTTGCGTCGTTGGCCTGTGCCCGTAGCCGTTCGTTGGGTGAGCCGGTGAGTTGACGTGTTGCCTTGTCAAGCGGGGCCTGCAGCTGTTCGTTCAGCGAGCTGCGAGCTGACGTATTGCGTCGTCGGGCTGCGTGGAGCTGTCGGTCGGTGAAGCCACCAGTTGACGCAGCGCGCCAGTGAAGTGCGCCGCTGGGATGTGCAAGCCGCCGGCGGCGGAGGGTCAGTCGAGGCCCTGGTAGGTCCAGTTCAGGTCGTCGGTTCCTCGGGTTTGGCCGTCCTGCTTGATGGTTCGGGTGACTGTGACGCGGAAGCCGCCGTTGTCTCGGGGGCGTCGGGGGCCGGTCACCGACTCGACCTCGCGGTTGCCGGTGTGGCCGTAGATGCCGACGGTGACCGAGGTGTCGGTGGTTCTGACGCGGATGACGAAGGGGGCCTCGGTGTCGTTGTGGATGACCTGGTCGATGGCGCGCCAGTCCAGGGTTGCCTCGCGGCCGGGGGGATAGCGGCTGATGTAGAGCGAGTGCGGCTGGTGTTTGCGGATGTCGAGGCCGGCGAACCAGGCCGCGTTGAACAGCGTTGTCGAGAACTGGGAGACGCCGCCGCCCAGTTGGTCCTCCAGCTCGCCGTCGACGATGGCGGGGGCGGGGACGAAACCGCGCGCCCTGGTGCGTTCGCCGGCGGCGTCGTTCAGGGAGAACGTGTCGCCGGCGGGGACCACGGTGCCGTCGATCAGTTCGGCTATGCGGTGGATGTTCGTGACTCTTGGGGCGCAGCACGGGTGGTATGTCGTGAACGTGCCGATCAGCTGGTCGACGCCGGCCAGCTTCGGGGTGTCGTTGCCCGGGGGCAGCTCGCGCACCGGCAGCGACAACGTGGTTCCGCCGCTGCGGACGGTTTCGGTCAGCAGCCGTACGGCGTCGGTGGTCTGCACGCCGCGGCCGGGTGCGCCCTTGTCGAGGGTCACACCCCGGTCCGAGGCCGTGTACGCGAGATCGCCCTTCCCGTCGAGCACGGTCTGCGGTGACGCCAGCTTCACCGACGCGTTGCGGGCCGGCTGGTTGAGCTGCTTCAACGCCTCGTCGAGTTTGTCCTGCGCGCTCGCTTCGTCCACGGTCAGCACCGGCGGCAGGTCGCGCCGGCCGGTGCCGGGCAGCCGGAAGCGGGTGGTGTCGACGCTGCGTTCGGTGGCGTCGACGTCGAGGCGGATGCCCAGCTCGGCCGGGCGCACGGTGAACCTCTCCGAGCCGGCCGCGATCGCCACCGGCTGTTCGACCTTCTGCCGTACGGGACCGTCGATCGCACCTCGCAAGGCGTTCTCGTCCATCCCGCCGACGGCCACCCCGGCGACGTACGTGCTCGCCGGCACCACCGCCGACGGCCGCACCAGCAGCAGGCCCGCCCCCACGATGACCACGACCAGGGCGACGCTCAGCCAGAGGATCCACCGGCGGGACCGCCGCGGCGCCGGTGGCTGCGGGATCGCCGCCGAGGCGGTCCAGCGCTCGTTCCCGTACGTCGTCATGCTTTGATCATGCTTGCCGGAGGGGCCGGCGACATCGGTCGTTTTACTGACGTCACAGTCGGTGTGACCAGCGCCTCCCGGGCCTGGGCGACCGAGAACCGGCGGTCGGGGCAGGCCGTCAGCAGGCCTTCGATGACCGGGCGCAGCGGGCCCGCGAGCCGGAACGGCGCCGGATCGGCCTCGGTCACGGCCAGCATCGTCGCGAACAGGTCGCCCCGGTCGAACGGCGAGCGGCCCTCGACGGCGGCGTAAAGCGTGGCGCCCAGCGTGAACAGATCGCTCGCCGGTTCGGGCCGCGCGCCGTGCAGCTGCTCCGGGGAGACGTAGGCCGGGCTGCCCGCGAAGCCGTCGTCGGGCGGTCCTTCGTCGTACGCCGGGCAGTAGGCGATGCCGAAGTCGATGAGCACGACCCGGCCGTCATGGGTGAGCTGAACGTTGCCCGGCTTCAGATCGCGGTGCACGACCCCGGCCCGGTGCACCGCCTCCAGCGCGTCGAGCAGGCGCAGCCCGATCCGGCGCACCTCGGCCACCGGCAGCGGCCCGTCGGTGGCGAGCACGTCGGCCAGCGTGCGGCCGGTCAGCGCCTCGAGCACGATCCACGGCTCACCGCCGTCCCGGACCAGGTCGAGGACCCGTACGACACCAGGGTGTTCGACACTCGCCGCGGCCCGGGCCTCGGCCAGCGCCCGGGCTTGTCCACCCCGCTCGACGTGCTTCAGAGCGACCAGCCGGCCGAGCAGTTCGTCCTCGGCCAGCCAGACCGACCCCATGCCGCCGCGCCCGAGCAGCGAGCGGAGCCGGTAGCGGCCCGCGACGAGTGTCCTCATGCCATTGACTCTGTCGATCGCGGCCGCTCACGTCGTCACGGCGAGCACCCAACTCGAGTACCAGCTAGCCGGAAAGGAGCGAGCGCCCAACCGCAGTGCCGGCTAGCCGGAGATGCCGGAAACAGAGGAATAGCGCATCACCGCGCCGATGCCGTGCTCGAGCTCGACCTGTTCGGGCGAGACCAGGTAGAGCTGCGCTCCGGTGCCCGCGGCGGCCCGCACCAGGGCGGCATCCGCCCGCACCTTGACCGGCTCTTTCACCCCGGCCTCGCGCAGCACGTGGTCGTCGACCGAGACCGCCGTCGGGTCGTCGGGGTCGATCCACAGCTTGTCCGTCGACGACATGTCGTTGATCAGCAGGACGGCGTCGACCTGACCGCGCTGCAGCGCGGCCACCACATCGGTCAGTCCGGTGGCCGCGGACCCGTCGCCCTGCTGGGCCCGGAACCGGTCGATGACGTCGCGCACGTGCCGGTCGGCCGTCTCGGCCACCGCCTGCAGCGTCACGTCGTCCAGCGCGCTCTCGTCGGCCCCGGCGCCGCGCGAGCCGGCCTCGGTGCGCACCACCCGGTCGTGCCAGCGCTTGGGCAGCTTGGCGATCAGGTCCTGTACGGCGTGCACGTCCCCGCCGACCACGATGACCTCGGCGCCGACCGATTCCGCGAGGTCGGCCGCGGCCGCCGCCACGTCGCCCGCGTTGCGCTTCCACGTCTCTTCGACCGAGTGCTGGAAGCGCAGCGTCGACCAGCCGCCCCCGCGAGCCTTGTGGATCGGGAACGTCTCGCCGCCCTGGACCGCCTCGTGCCGGGGCGCGCCGCCGGTGCTGAGCGCGTCGATGTCGCCGCCGGTGCGGTCGGCCAGCACCCGGACGTACGGCACCTCCTCGCCGCGCTGGGCGAGCAGCGGCATGGCGTGCGGCAGGGGTTCGACGTACGCGTTCTCGGAGATCGGCGCCGCCGGCAGCGTCTCGGCCAGGGCGACCTCGGCGCCGTTCGCGAAGACGGCGATGCCGTGCCGGCCGGCCACGAAGGGACGCTCGCGCACGACGTCCTCGACGGCGTCGATCGCGGCCGGGTCGGCGCCGCGCTCGGTCAGCGTCTCCCGCATCGCACGCAGACGCAGGTCGATCTCGTGCTCGGCGTTCTGTTCGGAACGCGTGGTGTCCAGATAGACCGACACCCAGGAGCCGGGCCGGTCGTACAACGGGCGCAAGAATGTCAGGTTCATGAATCCGGTCTACCCCTCGGTGCGCGAGTTTCACCCGGGACGAGACGACCGACGCGGTGACTGTCACATTTCGCGCCGCCCTCGGGTCTATGAGGAACGACCGAAAGAGGAACAGACCGAAAGGAGGCCGGCCGATGAGGGCACGCGTGATCGTGGGGGTCGACGGATCCGAACAAGCCTTGACCGCTGTGCGCGCGGCCGCGGGGGAGGCGGCCCGCCGCAGCATGCCGCTGCACATCGTGCACGCCTTCTTCTGGCCGATGCTGCACGTGAACACGGGACCGGTGTCGGCCGACATGCCGGACACCGGGCTGGAGAACTTCGCGGTGGACATGCTGGCCGAGGCCGTACGGACGGCGGAGGCCGCCCAGCCCGGGGTGCACGTCACGAAGGCGCTGATCGACGGGCCGGCCGCGCCGGTGCTGATCGAGGCGTCCCGCGGGGCCGCGTTGCTGGTGCTGGGCGACCGGGGGCTGGGCAGCATCAGCGGCCTGGTCATCGGCTCGGTCGCCGTGCACGCGGCCGCCCACGCCGACTGTCCGGTGGTGGTGATCCGCGGCGACGAGCCGCCGCCGGGGCCGGTCGTGGTCGGGGTCGACGGCTCGGAGTCGTCCGAGCTCGCGGTGGGCTTCGCCTTCGACGAGGCCTCGCGCCGCGGTGCGCCGCTGATGCCGGTGATCGTCTGGAACGAGGTGGAGGCGGCCGGGGCGCACCAGTGGCACTCGGCGTCGACGGCGTCCGAGGCTCTGGCCGGGGAGGCCCAGCGCACCTTGAGCGAGCAGCTGAGCGGGTGGCGGGGCAAGTTCCCGGACGTCGAGGTGGCCCCGGCCGCGCTGCGCGGGCACCCGCGCCAGGTGCTGGCCGACCTGTCGCGCGAGGCCCAGCTGGTCGTGGTCGGCGCCCGTGGGCTGGGCGCGTTCAAGGGGCTGATGCTCGGTTCGGTCAGCCAGTCGCTGCTCTACAACGCGGCCGGCCCGGTGGCCGTCGTACGAGGGGAGATGTCATGAGGATCGCGGTACTGGGCGGGACGGGGCTGATCGGCTCGCGGGTCGTCGCCCTGCTGAGGGGACGGGGCCACGACGCGGTGGCGCACTCGCTGTCGACGGGGGTCGACCTACGTACGGGCCAGGGTCTGCCCGAGGCGATCAAGGGGGCCGACGTGGTGGTGAATCTGACCCGCCCGGACCGGTTCGACCACACGTCGCCGGTGTTCTTCCGCGAGACCATGGAGAACCTGCTCCAGGCGGCCGAGGACGCCGAGGTCGGCCACATCGTCATCCTGTCCATCGTCGGCGCGGACCAGGTGCCCGACGTGCCCTACTACCGCGGCAAGGTGGTGCAGGAGGAGGTGCTGCGGGCGGGCGACATCCCGTGGTCGATCGTCCGGTCGACGCAGTTCTTCGAGTTCATCGACCGGGTCATGTCGTGGACCTCGGACGACAGCAGCGTCCGGCTGCCCAGCACGCTGCTGCAGCCGATCGCGGCCGACGACGTCGCCCGCATCGTGGCCGGCGTCGCGACCACCGGGTCCCTGGACGGCGTCCTCGAAATCGCCGGACCCGAGGTGTTCCCGCTCGACCAGCTGGGACGCATCACCCTGGCCGCTCGCGGCGACGAGCGGCCGGTCGTGGTCGACCCCGCGGCCGGCCTGTACTCGCACGTCAAAGGGGCTGCGCTGATCGCCCGGGACAACGCCGTGCTCGCCGAAACTACCTACCGCCAGTGGCTGAGCAACTGATCAGCTGCCCATCCGGATGAGCGCGTTCCCGCCCAGCATGAGCAGGTCGGCCCCCGCCACCAGGGCCAGGCTCAGGTGCAGGTGGCGGGAGGCAGCTTCGGGATCGTCGTCCCGCATGCCGCGCAGCGCCAGCACCCCGGCCCCGATGACCAGCGGGATGCCGCCGATCAGCAGCAGGCCCACCGAGCCCGGCGTGTGCCCGCCCGTGACCAGCAGGATCAGCATCACCACGGGGACGATGCCGAAGACCACCACGGCGATCCCGCTGTACCAGCGCAGCGGCCTCGTCGCTTCCATGTTCGCCACCTTGACCTCATACTCAGATAATCTTTATATTGCCCGCATGGCGAAGGCAATGCGGGAACCCACCTTCTGGATTCTGACCGCTCTGGTCGATCAGGCCCGGCACGGGTACGGCATCATCCAGCAGGCCGCCAGTCTGTCCGACGGCCAGGTCACGCTCCAAGCCGGCACGCTCTACGCCGCTCTCGACCGGCTGCACGCCGAGGGGCTGGTCGCGATCGACCACGACGAGACGGTCGACGGCCGCCCCCGCCGCTACTACCGCCTGACCAGGGGCGGGGTGGCCGCGCTGCAGGAAGAGACAACTCGGCTCGAGCGCAACGCGAGCACGGCTTCCCGCCAGCTCGCTGCCCGCCGCCACCTGGGCGAGGCGACCGCGTGAGCCGGCTCGGTGCGGGCTATCGGCTGCTGCTACGCGCCTATCCGCCCGGCCGGCGCCGCGGCGAACTGGCGGACACCCTGCTCGAGGTGGGTCGCGCCCGTCCCTCCGTACGCGAGGGCCTGAACCTGCTGCGGCACGGGCTCCGCGCGCGTCTGGGCCGACCGGCCAGTACTGCCGTGGTGGTGCTGGCGACCATGATCGCGCTGGTCACCGGCGTCGTCGGAGCGGCCGTGACCACGCGGTTGGCCTGGGAGGCGGTGCCCGCCCTGCCGTCCGGTGAACGCCTCGACGAGATCGCCGGCACCGTGTTCCCGGGCGTGCCCACCACCGCCGAGAAGTACAGCGACGAGTTGTTCTACGACCTGCGTGAGCCATCGACGGCCGAGGTGTTCCTGACCGGTCACGACGAGGACTTCCAGTTCACCGACGTCATCCTCGGGCCGGAGAGCCGCTTCCTGCCCGGCGACTACCGGCAGTGGACCGTCGAGGCGCAGGGCCGCCTGGTCGAGGCGGGCTGGGACGTCGGCCGGGCCGAGGTCACGGGCGCGACCTGGATCGCCACCGGCGAGATCGACGACAGCGGCCGCCTCTTCACCGCCACCCGGGACGGCCTCGCGCTCGAGATCCAGACCGAGACGGACGTCGTGGACACCCCGGCGGGCTCGTTCTCTGTGACGGCCGAGGTCGACCGGCTCACGCCGGGCTATGTGCTGGCCGCGGGCGTGTTCGGGCTGCTGGCCGGCGCGCTGCTGGGCTGGCTGGTCACCGGCTGGGTGAGCCGCCGCACCGAGTTCCAGGGCGCCGGCGTCCGCTCGCTGGCCCGTGAGCCGGCCTGGTTGGGTCTGGTCTTCCTGCTGCCGCAGGCCTTGGTCGCGCTGGTCGCCATGGTCGGTCAGCAGGTGGTCGGCGGGGCGCCCGGCTCGCCGTTCTGGGCCCTTTCCGTCACGTACGGGTTCGGGTGCGGGCTGCTGGGCTTCGTGCTCTTCGGCGTCTCGCTGGTGACCGCCCTGGTGGCCGGCAAGGCAGCCCCGGATGCCGAGCCGGTGGTCAGCTGACCTGGCGGAATGCTGTCCGGTAGGTCTCGGGGCCGACACCGCGTACGCGCCGGAACTGCCGCCGCAACGTGTCGACGCTGCCGAAACCGCTGCGGCGGGCCACCGACGCGATGGTCGAGTCGGCCCGTTCGAGCAGGCGCTCGGCGTGCCGGACCCGTTGCTCGCGCACCCAGGCGGCCGGGGTGGCGCCGGTGGCCGCGGTGAAGTGCCGGATGAAGGTGCGCGTCGACATCGAGGCCCGCAGCGCCAGCGCCTCCACCGACAGGTCGTCGTCGAGGTGGTCGGCCGCCCAGTCGAGCAGTTCCGACAAGCCGGTTCCGGCCTGGGGCGGGGTGACCGGGCGTCGCGAGAACTGCGCCTGGCCGCCGCTGCGGTGCGCGGGCACCACCAGCTCGCGGGCGACGCGGTTGGCCACGTCGGCGCCGTGCTCCTGGCGGATCAGGTGCAGGCAGAGGTCGATCGCGGCCGACGCTCCGGCACTGGTGGCGACGGCGCCGTCGACCGCGTAGATCCGGTCCATGTCGACGGCGACCTGCGGAAATCGGCGGGACAGATCGTCCGCGTACGCCCAATGGGTGGTCGCCGTGCGCCCGTCCAGCAGTCCGGCCGCGGCCAGCGTGAAGGCGCCGGTACACAGGGCGGCCACCGTGGCGCCACGCTCGGCTGCCCCGCGCAGCGCTGTTGTCAATTCCGTCGAAGGAGGCGGCACGGGCGGGGAGGCGCCGGTCACGATGATCAGGTCGGCCCGTTCCAGCCGGTCGAGGCCGTCGGTCGGGGTGACGCGGAAGCCGCTCGAGGTGAGCAGCGGCCCGGGCGACTCGGAACAGACCGCGTACGAGTAGCGGGGCAGCGACGGGTCGGCGCGCGGGATCCCGAAGATCTCGCTGGCGATGCCCAGCTCGAAGGCGGGTACCGGCTCGGCCACCACCACGGCGACGTCGACCGTCATGCCCTCAGGATGGCACAGAATGCCGCTCTCATGGCAAGTCTGCCAAATCTGAGCGGGTAGCCGAGGAGTATGACCTTCCTCGGACCGCTGCTCATCGTGTACGTCGTCTGGGGCTCCACCTATCTGGCGCAGAAGGTGGGCCTGGAGACGCTGCCCCCGCTGACCATGAACGCCACCCGCTTCCTGGTGGCCGGTGCGCTCCTGTACGCGTACTGCCGCTGGCGCCGGATGCCGAACCCCGACCGCCCGCAGTGGCGCGCCGGCGCCATTCAGGGTCTGCTGCTGCCGGCCGCGGGCACGGGCGGCGCCGCCTGGGCCGAGCAGTATTTGTCGTCCGGCATCACCGCGCTGTTCCTGGCCACCATCCCGCTCTGGATCGTGCTGGGCCGCCGGGTGGCCGACCACGAGAAGATCACCTGGCCGGTGGCGCTGGGGCTGCTCGCGGGCTTCACCGGGGTGGTCGTGCTGGCCCGGCCGTCCGGCGGCGGGGACGCGGTGGCGATCGCGGTCGCCTTGGGCGGGGCGCTGTGCTGGGGGCTGGGCACGGTGTACGCCGGTCATGCGCCCCGGCCGCAGTCGGCGCTCATGGCGAGCGCGATCGAGATGCTGTGCGCGGGCGCCATCCTGGTCGTGCTGTCCGGTCTTACCGGCGAATGGTCGCGGATCGGTCTCAGCGGGCGGTCGGCCCTGGCCGTGGGTTATCTGATCGTCTTCGGCAGCCTGGTCGCCTACACCGCGTACACCTGGCTGCTCGATCACGCCGCGCCGCGGATCGTCGGCACGTACGCCTTCGTCAACCCGGTCGTCGCGGTGCTCCTGGGCTGGTGGATCCTGAGCGAACCGCTCACTCTCCGTACGCTGCTGGCCACCGGTGTGATCGCGGCCGGGGTGGCGCTGATCGTGCTCGCACCGCCGCCCCAGCCCCGGGCCGTGAGTGACCCACCGCGCATCCGTTTGCGGGCGGTGGGGATTCGGCGGCAGTGTGAGAGAGGATGAGGGGCACGCTTGTTGATCAGGAGGGGCCCATGCGGTCACGCACCGACGTAGTCGAAGACTTGATGGCACGCTTTCCGCACGTCCCGCGGGAGGCTGTGGTCAAGGAGGACCTGCTCCGAGGCGGGCTGGCGTTCGACGACTCGGCGCTGACCGACAACGAGAACGGCGACGTCAAACCCAAGTCGTACTTCATCTTCTCGTTCGACCACCGCACCCTGCCCGAGCTGGGCACGGCCGCGCTGCGCCGCCCGCCGGAAGAGATCGTGCTCACCGGCGGTCCCTACGATTTCCGCCGTACGGTCGTCTCGGTCCGCACCAACCCGAGCTCGCCCTATCGGGTCAAGACCGGCGACGACGGCCGGTTGCACCTCTACCTCGACGGCAAGCCGATCGCGGACGTCGGTGTGCCCCCGATGCCCGACTACTACCGCCACACGCTCGCCAACGGCAAGTCGGTGATGGAGGTGGCCCCGACCATCCAGTGGGGCTACCTGATCTATCTGACCGCCTTCCGGGTCTGCCAGTACTTCGGCGCGAAAGAGGAGTGCCAGTACTGCGACATCAACCACAACTGGCGTCAGCACAAGGCGGCCGGGCGGCCCTACACCGGGGTCAAGCCGATCGACGAGATCCTCGAGGCGCTCGCGATCATCGACAAGCACGACACCGCGAAGACGTCGCAGGCCTACACGCTGACCGGCGGCAGCATCACCTCGCAGCTGCAGGGCAAGACCGAGGCCGACTTCTACGGCCAGTACGCCCAGGCCATCGAGCAGCACTTCCCGGGCCGATGGATCGGCAAGGTGGTGGCCCAGGCCCTGCCCAAGGCCGACGTGCAGCGGTTCAAGGACTACGGCATCCAGATCTACCACCCCAACTACGAGGTGTGGGACAAGAAGCTGTTCGAGCTGTACTGCCCGGGTAAGGAGCGCTACGTGGGCCGCGAGGAGTGGCACCGCCGCATCCTCGACTCGGCCGAGATCTTCGGGCCCCGCAACGTGATCCCGAACTTCGTGGCCGGCGTCGAGATGGCCGCCCCGCACGGCTTCACCACCGTGAACGAGGCGATCGACTCCACCGCCGAGGGCCTGCAGTACTTCATGTCGCGCGGCATCACCCCGCGGTTCACCACGTGGTGCCCCGAGCCGACGACCCCGCTGGGCAAGACCAACCCGGAGGGCGCGCCGCTCGAGTACCACGTGCGCCTGCTCGAGACGTACCGCGCGGTCATGGAGGCCAACGGCCTGAGCAGCCCGCCCGGTTACGGTCCGGCGGGGGCCGGCCGGGCCGTGTTCTCGGTGTCCTCGTTCATGGACTCGCTGCCCGCGAACGACGAGGTCGCCGACGTGACCGTCCGCTCCTGACGTCACCTTCCGCCTGACCGATGCCGCCCGGGCTTTCCCGGGCGGCGTCGTGTTTTGTCCCTTTGTGCCGTGAGTCGTAGACACCAAGGCTTGTACTCGGTGTGTTGGCCTCTTGATCGTCGCTGTGGGTGAGCAGACGCGACGTAGTGGCGGGGCCACGCAATGGTGAGCGGGGGCGGCCTTACGGCACTTTTTGGTCCGATTCCGCGTGGGCCTGACTGGTCAGGGCAGTCAATTCCGAGATCGTTCCGAGTGATCTGTTCAGTACGAGGCTGAGCTGCTGAAATGTGGGGCCCGCGCCATTGTCAACCCGAGAATTCCGTACGGGAAAGAAGGTGTTGACAGCCGTTGCAGACTCCAGTCGTGGCAGCGGAATTATCTGACCCCATCCGTACGCGGCGGCGTCGCCGATCGACCACCACCAGTTACGCGCCGTCGACGCCCCGGCATTCCTACGCGATTCCCGGCGATCCCGCCCCGCCGGCCGTCGTGCGCGGCGAGGCGATCGAGGCGCTGACCCACGACGTGCTCGTCCGGCGCTCGCTCGAGGTGTCGCCGAACGGTTTCATCACCATTGTCAGCATCATTCAGGGTGTGGCCCTCGCGCTGCTGGCCGAGAACACGTTCGACAAACCGAGTCTGCTCGTCGCCTTGCAGAGCATTGCCTTGTTGCTGGTCTTCGTGTGCGTCTTCTACTGGTATCTGACGTTGAGCGTGCTGATCCGCTGGGCGCCGTCATTCATGGACTGTTTCCTGCCGTTCGCCATCGGGGGACTGGAGATACCGCCGGCCTACTTCCTGGGCAATGCGCGCGCGTGGAATCTGTGGCTGGCCATGCTCTGGTCCGGTCTGGCTGTCGGTCTCTGGATCACCAAGAAATGGACGCCGCCGTCGCATTTCGGCGAGGCCCGCGACGCCCACCGCATGTTCATCGACCTGGCCCGCGAGCTGCAGATGATCGCCGGAGTGGGCGCGCTGGCGGCCGGTTTCTGCGGGATCTTCGCCTATCTCGACTGGACCCACCAGTTCTTCTGGGGCATGGCCGGGGTCTTCGCCGTTCTGACGACGATCACCTTCGTGGTTCTGCGCACCGAGCGCGGATCGTCGCGGATCCACACCCGTTTCGGCGTGAGCCGGCCGCCTTTCAACTGACCGGCCCGGCACTCGTTCTGCTTTTCCGTCCCGGGGATAGCATCCACGCGCGTGGGTATAAGCCACCCGCCCGGAGGACGTCCGGGGGCGTCGGATTGCGTATCCTACGATGGCTGCGCGCCGAGGGGCAGAGGGAACGGGAGAAGCTCGCGCGATGACTCAGGACGTGTTCGCCGGTGGCGGCGACGTCGGGCGTGACCTCACGACGGTGGACTGGGACACCACGCAGCTGGGCCCTCCGGAACAGTGGCCGCAGAGCCTTCGCACGGCGGTCAGCATTCTGCTTTCCTCCCGTTTCCCGATGTGGATGGCGTGGGGCCCGCAGCTCACGTTCTTCTGCAATGCCGCCTATCGCCGCGACACCCTGGGCCGCAAATATCCGTGGGCGCTGGGCCGCCCGGCCAGCGAGGTCTGGGCCGAGATCTGGGGCGACATCGGCCCGCGCATCGAGGCGGTGCTCTCCACCGGCCAGGCCACCTGGGACGCGGGTCTGCTGCTGTTCCTGGAACGCTCGGGCTACCGCGAGGAGACGTATCACACCTTCTCGTACAGCCCGCTCCGTGACGACGAGGGCGCGCTGGTCGGCATGCTCTGCGTGGTCAGCGAGGACACCGAACGCGTGATCGGCCAGCGGCGGATGGCCACGCTGCGTGATCTGGGTTCGGACCCGAGCGTGGTGCGCACCGAGCAGCAGACGCTCGCCTTCACCGGCGCCCAGCTGGGCCGCAACCTGCACGATCTGCCCTTCACCCTGACCTATCTGTTCGAGAACGACGGCGTACGGCTGGCCGAGGCCACCGGCATAGCGGCCGACCACCCCGTCGCGCGCCCGGAGACCTGGCCGACCGACGCCGTGGCCCGGGGCGAGTCGGTGGTGGTGCCGCTCGAGGGCGACCTGCCCCACGGCGACTGGGACGAGCCGCCCACCGAGGCCCTGCTCGTGCCGCTGCTGCAGCAGGGCGACAGCCCGTACGGCTTCATGGTGGCCGCCCTCAACCGCTACCGCGCCCTCGACGACGGCTACCGCGGCTTCGTCGAGCTGACCGCCGGGCACGTGGCCGCCGGCATCGCGAGCGCCCGCAGCTACCAGGCCCAGCAGCGCCGGGCCGAGGAACTGGCCGAGCTCGACCGGGCCAAGACGGCGTTCTTCTCGAACATCAGCCACGAGTTCCGCACCCCGCTGACGCTGATCATGGGCCCGCTGGAAGAGCTGCTGACCCGCGCCGACCTCACCGACGAGGGCGTGCGGGCCGAGCTCGACGTCATCCACCGCAACGGGCTGCGGCTGGGCAAGCTGGTCAACGCGCTGCTCGACTTCTCCCGCCTCGAGGCCGGCCGCATGCAGGCCCGGTTCGAGCCGGTCGACCTGGCCAACGCCACCGCCGAGCTGGCCAGCGTGTTCCGCTCGGCGGTCGAGCGCACCGGCCTGACGTTCGAAGTGGACACTCCGCCGCTGGCCGAGCCGGTGTACCTCGACCGCGGCATGTACGAGAAGATCGTGCTCAACCTGCTCAGCAACGCCCTCAAGTTCACCTTCACCGGCGGGGTCCGGATCGGCGTACGCGAGGAAGCCGGCGCCGCCGTGGTGACGGTGACCGACACCGGGGTCGGCGTGCCGGCCGACGAGATGCCGCGGCTGTTCGAGCGCTTCCACCGGATCGAGAACGCCCGCTCGCGGTCCAACGAGGGCAGCGGCATCGGGCTCGCGCTGGTCAAAGAGCTGGTGGAGCTGCACGGCGGGACGATCACGGCCGAGAGCACGTACGGCGAGGGCACCACCTTCAGCATCCGGCTGCCACTGGGCGCCGGTCACCTGCCGCCCGGCGCGGTGACCACCGAGAGCAACGCCGCCGCGGTGTCTTCGGGCGCCGACCCGTACGTGCAGGAGGCGATGCGCTGGCTGCCGGGCGCCCCCGAGCTGTCCACCGAGGCCGCGCCGCTGTCCAAGTCGCCCGCGTCGGTGCTGGTGGCCGACGACAACGCCGACATGCGCGACTACCTGGCCCGGCTGCTGCGCTCGGCCGGGCACCGCGTGCAGGCGGTCGGCGACGGGCAGGCCGCGCTCGAGGCGGCCCGGGTGCGCAACCCCGACCTGATCGTTAGCGACGTCATGATGCCCCGCCTGGACGGGCTCGAGCTGGTGGCGGCGTTGCGGGCCGACCCGCGTACGGCGGGCACGCCTGTCCTGCTGCTGTCGGCGCGCGCCGGGCAGGAGGCGTCGATCGAGGGCCTGGAGGCGGGCGCCGACGACTATCTGGTCAAGCCGTTCTCGTCGGCCGAACTGCTGGCCCGCGTACGCGCGAACGTCGAGCTGGCCCGGCTGCGCAACCACCACGCGCGCTGGCGGACGGCTCTGATCGACTCGCTGCAGGAAGCCTTCTTCGTGTGCGACGAGGACGGCGCCGTCATCGAGATCAACTCGACGTTCACCGACGTCCTGGGCTTCGGGCCCGAGGGGCTGCCGTACGAGCCGGTGCACCCGTGGTGGCCCGAGCGCGACGCCGACCCCGAGGCGTACGAGCAGGTCGCCCAGGCCCTGGCCATGCTGGTGGGCCGCACCCGGGGCGCGTACACGATCCCGGTGCAGCACCGCGACGGGCACCGGCTGTGGGTGGCGGCGGCGTTCAACCAGGTGGCCGACCCCGAGACCGGCCGCAAGGTCATCGTGGGCACGTTCCGCGACGTCACCGACGAGCACTACGCCGTGCAGCGCGACAGCGCCCTGGCCGCCCTCAGCGTGCGCCTCTCGCAGGCCGAGAGCGT
Organism: Paractinoplanes pyxinae; assembly: GCF_026626335.1. GTDB lineage: Bacteria > Actinomycetota > Actinomycetes > Mycobacteriales > Micromonosporaceae > Actinoplanes > Actinoplanes pyxinae. Next base: position 44,784 of record NZ_JAPNTZ010000027.1, read on the forward strand.
GTCCGGCGCGCTGCTGGGCGTGCTGCCCGCGCTGGGCGAGCTGTGGCAGGCCAAGCAGGTGTACGCGGTGGTCTTCGACGCCTCGGGCACGCCCACGCTGGTCACCACCGACGACCGTGCGCGCTGGGAGGGGCTGACCCCCGAACGCCGTACGGCGTTGACCGCACTGCGCGACCAGCCGCTGCTCACCCCGGTCGCCGAGCAGCCCGGAACGGCCGGCATCGCGCTGGAGCACCCGGACGGCACGATGGTGCTGATGCTCGAGCTGGCCGAGCGGCGCCCGTTCACCGAACAGGACAGGACCCTGCTGGCCCTGCTGGCCGGGCACCTCGGCCAGGGCCTGCACCGGATCCACCAGATCGACCAGCAGCGCGAGACGGCGCTGGCCCTGCAGCGGGCCATCCTCGGCCCGGCCCAGCTGCCGGCCGGGTTCGCCGTGCGCTACTCGCCCGCGACGCGGCCGCTGAAGGTGGGCGGCGACTGGTACGACACCGTCGCGCTGGCCGACGGCCGGATCGGCATCGTGGTCGGCGACTGCGTCGGGCACGGGTTGCAGGCGGCCACGGTCATGGGCCAGCTGCGCAGCGCCTGCCGGGCCCTGCTGCTGCAGAACACCGATCCGGCGCAGACGCTGACCGCCCTCGACCGGTTCGCCCAGCAGCTGCCGGGCGCGATGTGCGCGACCGTCTTCTGCGGCGTGCTCGACCCGGGATCGGGCGACCTGACGTACGCCAGCGCCGGCCACCCGCCGGCCGTGGTCACCCACCCCGACGGCGCCACCGACCTGCTCGACCAGGGCCGCTCCCGCCCGCTCGGGGTGCGCTCGGCCGGCGACCGGCCCGAGGCCCGCTACACGGTGCCGGTGCGGGCCACGCTGCTGCTCTACACCGACGGCCTGGTCGAGCGCCGCCGGCAGCCGCTGACGGCCGGCATCGAGCGGGTCGCGGCGGCCGTCCAGCAGGGCCGCTCGGCCGCCCTGGAGGATCTGGCCACGGACGTCATGGACAGCATGGCGCCGGCCGCCGGCTACGACGACGATGTGGCCATGCTGCTCTACCGGCACCCCGGCCCGCTCGAGTTCGAGTTCCCGGCCGAGGCGACCCGGCTGGCCCCGCTGCGCTCGATGCTGCGCACCTGGCTCGCCCGCTGCGGCGTCGACACCCTGACCGCGCAGAACGTGCTGGTCGCGGTGGGGGAGGCGTGCGCCAACGCGATCGAGCACGGCCACCGCCACCTGCCCGGCGGCCGGATCAGCCTGCGGGCCGCGGTCACGGCGGACGACCTGCACCTGACCATCACCGACAGCGGCCTGTGGAAGATCCCGCAGCCCGCGGCCAACCCCCACCGTGGGCGCGGCTTCGCCCTCATGCGGGCGCTGATGAGCGAAGTGACCGTGACGACCGGCGCCGCCGGCACCATCGTCGGCCTGCAAGCGAGGATCCCCCGATGAGCACACCGCTGACCTGCAGCACGGGCCGGCGCCCGGACGGCGCCGTCGTGCTCACCGCCACCGGCGAGATCGACATGAGCAACGCCGCCGCCTTCGCGACCGCGCTCACCGGCGCCGGCGACGAGTCACCGGGTAACCCGTTCGTGGTCGACCTCACCCGGGTGGAGTACATCGACAGTGCCGGCCTGGCCGCCCTCTTCCCGCACGTCGAGCGGCTGCGGCTGCTCTCGAACACGCTGTTGATGCCGGTCCTGACCGTGGCCGGCCTGGACGACATCACCACGGTGGCGCCCGAGTCCTAGATCTCACACTTTCTCCGGCCGTCCGGCCGACGCGAAGCGCCCATGCGGGGAGAAGCGTCGGCCGGGTCCACGTATCGGAGGAGGTCCATCATGAGCACTGTCAGGCGCCGGGTGGGCGCCACAGCGACCGCGGTCGCGCTGGTCCCGGTGTTCGCCGGGGTGGCGGAGGCGGCGGCGCCGGTCGAAACGGCGTCCGTCGTGGCCGACTGGAACGCGGTCGCCGTCAGCACCCTCACCGGCGACACGGCCAAGGTGGTGCCCGAGAACGTCATGTACCTCGGGTTCGTCCACGCCGCGATCTACGACGCGGTGGTCGGCCTGCGCCCGCGCTACGAGCCGTACCGGCGGCACGGTCACGCTCCGCGCGGCGCTTCCGCCACTGCGGCGGCCGCGGCGGCGGGTCACAAAATCCTCGAGACCTATTCCCCGTACGCCCAGGGAGCGCTCGACCAGGCGCTGGCCGCCTCGCTGGCCAAGGTGCCCGACGGGGCGGCCAAGCGGGCCGGGATCGCGTACGGCGAACGCGTCGCCCGCGACCTGATCGCCGAGCGGGCCCACGACGGCCGCAACGCGCCGGTCCAGTTCACCCGGGCCCAGGCGCCCGGGGTGTGGCGGCCCACGCCGCCGGCCAACCTGCCCATGGCCGTGCCCTGGCTGGGCCGGGTCAAGCCGCTTCTGGCCCGCAGTGCGGCCCAGTTCGAGCCGCCGGCCCCGCCCGCCCTCACGTCGCGTCGCTACACCCGCGACTTCGCCGAGGTCAAGGCGATGGGCTCGGCGACCTCGACCGCGCGGACCGCGGTCCAGACGGCCACGGCCAGATTCTTCTCGGGCAACGTGTTCGTGCAGGTCAACGCGGCCCTGCGCGACCAGGCGGCCAAGCGCGGGCTCGGCATCGCCGACTCGGCCCGGATGTTCGCCGCGACCGCCATGACCACCGCCGACGTGGCCATCCTGACCTGGCGGTCGAAGCTCGTCCGGGCCTACTGGCGGCCGATCACGGCGATCCAGCTGGCCGGGACCGACGGCAACCCGGCGACCACGGCCGACCCGGCCTGGACGCCGCTGATCGTGACGCCGAACTACCCGGACTACGTCAGCGGCTACAACACGGTGATCGCGGCCTCGACCCGCGCCCTCGAGCACGTCGTCGGGCCGCGGCTCGACCTCACGCTCACCTCCACGGCGGTGCCGGGGGAGGTGCGGCACTACCGGGGCGGCGCCTCGCTGCGCGCCGACGTGGTGGACGCCCGCATCTGGCTCGGCATTCACTTCCGTACGGCGGACACGGCGGCCCGCACCCTGGGGATCGACCTGGCCGACTGGGTGGCCCGGCACTACTTCCAGCCGCGCCGCTAGCCGATCGCCGGGCCCGGCTTCCCTTTGACCGGTCGGCGGGCCCGGCATCACCCCTTCAGACGGTGACGTCCCTCGGTGTCTGCGCGTTGAAAGGCGTACATCGGCTTTCGAAATTCGATCTTTTGGCCGAAGATTGTGGGGGAAATGCCGGTCTGGAGGGGAATTGCCGGGCCCGCGTCTTGACAAAGCAAGGTGAAATAGACGGGACTCGCTCCCGACGAGGCGCTGGTGGTGGTTCGGTGAGTTCGTGGTGGCGCAGGCGTGATCACAACTTGTTCTTCAACGTGTTCGCGCTCCTGCTCTGTGGGCTGGTCGCCGGCGTGGTCGTCGCAGCCGCGGCGTTCCCGGTCGCGGCCATGTCCGGCCTGACGGCCAAGGCCGGCAACCAGGCCTTCGCCAGCCTGCCCAGCGAGCTCAAGGACTTCGCCTCGCCGCAGATCACCCGGGCCTACGCGTCGGACAACAAGACGATCCTGGCCCAGTTCTACGACGAGTTCCGCAGCGACGTGCCGCTGAAGCAGATGTCGCCGCACATCCGCAACGCCATGGTCGCCGCCGAGGACCGCGAGTTCTACAACCACAACGGCGTCGACCTCAAGGGCGTCGCCCGCGCGGTGGTCAACAACAGCGGCAAGTCCGAGTCGAAACAGGGCGCCTCGACGATCACCATGCAGTGGGTGCGCATGTCGCTGGCCTACTCGGCGACCAGCCCGTCCGAGGTGGTCAAGGCGACCGAGGACACCAACGTCCGCAAGGTCACCGAGATCAAGTACGCCATGCGGGTCGAGCAGGAGCTGACCAAGGATCAGATTCTCGAGCGCTACCTGAACATGGCGCCGTTCGGCAAGCAGACGTACGGCATCTTCGCCGCCAGCAAGGTCTACTTCAACAAGAACCCCAAGAACCTCACCATCGGCCAGGCCGCGCTGCTGGCCGCCGTGGTGCGGGCGCCCTCGTTCTACGACCCCACCACCAAGCAGGGCTACGACGAGATCCGCCAGCGCCGCAACAACTACGTCATCCCCGGCATGGTCGAGATGGGCGCCATCACCGCGGCCCAGGGCGAGGCGGCCAAGAAAGAGTCGATCCCCCGCAAGGTGGCCCAGGTCGGCAACGGCTGCGTCTCCGTGGCATACAACAGCTGGGGCTTCTTCTGCGACTACTTCTACCGCTGGTGGATGAACCGGCCCGAGTTCGGCGCCACTGTGTTCGAGCGCGAGCGGCGGCTCAAGAGCGGCGGCTACCGCATCACCACCACGATCGACCTCAAGGCCACCAAAGAGGCCAAGGCGCGGGTGGGCGACCTGATCAAAGAGAAGAACAAGAACGCCCTGCTGCTGGCTGCGGTCGAACCGCGTACGGGCAAGGTGAAGTTGCTCGTCACCAACCGCAAGTACAGCCTGGACGACTCGAAGAACCCGCTCTCGAGCGACCCCAAGAAGCGGCGGGCGGGCATCAAGGGCTCGGCCCCCAACACGGTGAACCCGCTGATCACCGGCGACGGCGGCGTCAACGGCTACCAGGCCGGCTCGGTCATGAAGATCTTCACGCTGATCGCCGCGCTCGAGAAGGGCTACCCGCTCCACTACACGATCAAGGCCGAGAAGTTCTACAAGTCGAAATACATCGTCGAACGCAGCAGCGACTCGGCCTGCCCGGGCACGCACTTCTGGTGCCCGCAGAACTCGGGTGGCGGCGGCGAAGGCGTCTACAACATGTGGAGCGGGTTCGGCCGCTCGATCAACACGTTCTTCGTCCCCCTGGAGGAAAGGGTGGGCGCCGAGAACGTGGTCAACGTGGCCAAGCGCTTCGGCATCAAGTTCCGCGACCCCGAGGACGCGAAGCTGGCCTCGGACGGCTACTCGCACCAGTGGGGCGCGTTCACGCTCGGCGTCTCGGCGACCACGCCGCTCGACATGGCCAACGCGTACGCGACCCTGGCCGCCGACGGCAAGTACTGCGAGCCGACCCCGATCGAGCAGATCACCACGCGCGACAACCAGAAGCTCGACATCGGCAAGCCCCACTGCGTCCAGGCCACCTCGGTCGACGTCGCCCGGGCCGCCCTCGACGCGGCGCGCTGCCCGGTCGGTGACCGCGCCCGGCTCGGCAGTTGCGAGGGCGCGACGGCCCGGGCCACCCGCGGCGTGGTCGGGCACCCGGTGTTCGGCAAGACCGGCACCACCGACCGCGACCGCACGGCCTCGCTCATCGCCGGCACGACGTCGCTGGTCGTGGCGGGCTACCTGGTCAACCCAGACTACCAGGCCCACAAGGACCGGATGGACCACGACCAGGTCAACCCGGCCGTGTACCGCACGCTGGGCGACTACATGGACGGCAAGCCGCGGGTCCAGTTCAAGCGGCCCGAGAGCCGCAAGATCGTGTACGGCGACCAGCGGCGCATCCCCGACGTCGAGTGCCTGTCGCTGGGCCGGGCCCGCGACCGCATCGAGAACGCCGGCTTCGACGCGGTGCTCTCCAACGGCGAGGTCGAGTCGAAGTGCCCCGCGGGCACCGCGGCCGGCACCAGCCCGAGCGGCCGTACGGTCAAGAACGGCGTCGTGGTGATCGAGATCAGCAACGGCAAGGGCGCCGAGCCGCCGCCCACTCCCGGCCCGGGCACGCCGCCGATCATCGTCCCGCCGCCACGACGGTGACCAGCCCGGCGGTGACGCCCGGCGGTGGCCGGCGCACCGCCGCGGTGATCGCACTGGTCGCGCCGCTGCTGGCCGTGGCGGCCACGCTCGAGACGACGGTCCGCCACTTCGGCACGTTCCTGTCGTTCGTGTTCGCCGTCGTGGTGGTCACGGCGGCGACCTGGTACGCGGTGACCCGCCGCGGCGTGCTGCGCTGGGCGGCCGTGCTGGTCGCCGTGCTCGGCGCCCTGATGATGGTCACCCTGGGCCTGTCGCTGTTCCTGACCCAGGCGGCCATGCTCGTCGTGTTCGCGCTGGCCGGCCGCTACGCCCTGGGCCCGCACAGCGCGGCGATGATCACCGGCGGCCACCCCGCCCAACCGGTCCCCGCGGCCAGGCACGGCGTGCTGCTGATCAACCCGCGCTCGGGCGACGGCGCCGCCGCCCGAGCCGGCCTGGCCGACGCGGCCGCCGCCCGCGGCATCAAGGTGGTCACGCTGGGCCCCGGCGACGACCTGGCCGCCCTGGCCGAGGAGGCCGTGGAGCAGGGCGCGGACGTGCTGGGCATGGCCGGCGGCGACGGCTCGCAGGCACTGATCGCCGCCACCGCCGTGCGCCACGGCATCGCGTACGTGTGCGTGCCGGCCGGCACCCGCAACCACTTCGCGCTCGACCTGGGCCTCGACCGCACCGACGTGGCCGGCGCCTTGGACGCCTTCACCGACGGCGTGGAACGCCGGGTCGACCTGGGCACGGTCAACGGCCGGATCTTCGTCAACAACGCCTCGCTGGGCGTCTACGCCGAGGTGGTGCGCTCGAAGGGCTACCGCAAGGCCAAGATCCGAGCGTGGGGCCGCCTGCTACCCGACCTGCTAGGGCCGACCGCAACCCCCTCGAACCTGGAGTTCGACAGCCCCGAGGGCCCACCCATCAGCGCCGTCACCCTGGTGCTCGTCTCGAACAACCCGTACGACCTGTCCCGGGTAGGAAGGGCCGGCGGCCGCCCTCGCCTCGACACGGGTCGGTTGGGCATCGTGGCCGCCCGAGGCGCCCGCCCGGTCGGTGAGTTCGTAGCCAAGAAGTTCGAGGTGCGTTCCACAGCCGAGGTGCCGGCCGGCCTCGACGGCGAGGCCCTGCTGCTGACGCCGCCGCTGGTCTTCCGGTCGCTGCCCGGGGCCTTGCGCGTACGGGTACCCCGAACGTCGGGGCCGGGGCGGCGGCCGGTCGCCCTCACTCGCCGCGACCTGAACGCCCTGATCAGGGTGGCGTCCGGCGTCCCAGCCGTCTGACCCGCCGGCCCCGCGTCACGCATGCCACCTGTCTGAGCCGCGGGTGCTGCTCGGTGATGGGGGCCGGGCTTCAGGTGTGCCAGCCGTCTGGGGTGCGGTACCAGTCGGTGGTGTGCGTCTCGCGGAACGCGCCGTCGTGCCAGGCGCGTACGGTCAGGCGCAGGCGGTCGCCGTCGTGGTCGAGCACTGTGTAGGACTGGCTCTCGCCCGCGCGTACGCGCCAGGAGCAGGCCGTCCCGCTCATGAGCCCGACCATCCTGCCCAGCCGGGCCTGCGCCGCCACGTGGTCGTGCCCGCACACGATGACGTCGACCCCCGCCTCGGCCGAGGCGCGCAGCGCCGGCCCGGCGCCGTGCACCAGAGCCTCGTTAGGCCGCTGCGCCGACCGGAACACCGGATGGTGCAGCATCAAGACCTTGAGGTCGGCCTGTTCAGCCATGGCCTCTCCGATGCGGGCCAGCTGTTCACCATCGATCCGGCCGCCCTTCCACAGGTACGGCCGGGCCGAGCTCAGCCCCAGCAGGAGCAGCCCACCGTCCCGGACCAGCGGCTCCGGATCACTGTCGACCAGCCGCCGGTAAGCGTCGAGCGGCCCGAACGCCCGGGCCGGCCGATCGAGCGGCAGGTCGTGGTTGCCCGGCACGCACGTCCATGGAGTGCCCGTCGCGTTCAGCAGGTCGACCGCCGCCCGGAACTGCTCGTCCCGCGCACGCATGGTCAGATCGCCGCTCACCAACAGCCGGTCGGCCCGCTGAGCGGCCAGATCCGCCCGCAACCCCGCCACCACCTCGGGCTCCTCGGCCCCGAAGTGCAGGTCGGTGACGTGGGCCAGGCGCATGCACCGAGCTTAGATCTTCCCCACGGCCACCCGACGCACACCGATCAGCCAGCCGGCCGAGTGCAACCGACCGGTTGTGTCCATTCATTGCAGGCTGTTGCTCGCTTGGCCGGTGTCGAGAGGCGGATGTGCATGCCTGGTGCGTGCCCAACGCGCGGTTTGGCTCCATGTCGCAGGCCGGTTGTGTTCGTTTGTTGCACGCTGTTGCACGTTTGACCGGAGACGGCAGAAGCTGTACGTCGTCCCCGAAGCCCAAGGAACCGGCGCCGGCAGCGCGTCGAAGTGTCTACTTGATGCGCGCCAGTACGCGCTCGGTCGGATGTCGCAGGCCGGTTGTGCTCGTTTGTTGCACGCTGTTGTGCGGTTGGTCGAGTCAGGAGGCAGATGGCCCGCTCATGCTGGCCGCCGACCACGCGAGTCGAGTTGTGGGGCGGATGCCGATCCGGTCGACCCCTGCTTGATGCGCTCCTCGTCAGCGGTTGGCCGTATGTGTCACAGGGCGGTTGTGTTCGTCTATTGCGCGCTGTTGCTCGCTTGGCCGATGGCAAGCAACGGATGTGTCAGTTCGAAGCGTGCTCAGTGCACGGTTGACTGGATGTCGCAGGACGGATGTGTTCGTTTGTTGCGCGCTGTTGCGCGTTTGGGCGGTGGCGGGATGCGGAAGTGTCGGTTTGTTGCGCGCTTGGCGAGCGGTCGGCGGGGATCGCGGGGGACAGGCTGATCCCGCTAAGCTGCGCGGTATGTCCACATCGGAGGGCAGTGCGATGGACGAGCTTGACACCGGCGTCCCGCATTCGGCCCGGCTTTGGAACTACTGGCTGGGTGGCAAAGACAACTTCGCTGCTGATCGGGTGGTGGCGGACCAGATTTTGGCCATGGTGCCTGAGATGGTGGCGTCGGCTCGGGCCGACCGGGCCTATCTTGGGCGGGTCGTGCTATACCTGGCCGGTGAGGCGGGGGTTCGGCAGTTCCTTGATGTCGGCACCGGGATCCCCACAGCTGACAACACGCACGAGGTGGCGCAAAGCGTCGCGCCGAGCAGCCGGATTGTCTACGTCGACAACGACCCGCTCGTACACGCCCACGCCCGCGCGTTGTTGGCCAGCCACCCGGACGGCAGCACCGATTATCTTGAAGCCGACCTGCGCGACCCTGCTCAGATCATTGAGGGTGCTCGCCGAACGCTCGACTTCGATCAGCCGATAGCGCTCACCCTGCTCGGGATCCTCAACTTCATCCCGGACGACGGCCAAGCGGCCGAACTGGTCGCCCGCCTGGCCGCCGAGTTGCCGCCGGGCAGCTACGTCGCCATCTCGCATCCCACCAACGAGATCAACGGCGAGACGATGGAATCGGCCCTGCGCCTGTGGAACGAAGGCCCGTCGGCCAAGATGGTGCTGCGGAGCGCCGACCAGGTACGCGCCCTGTTCGGCGAGCTCGAACTGATCCCGCCCGGCGTGGTCACGTGTTCGCAGTGGCACCCCACCGAGGACGCCGAGCCCGTGCCCCACTTCGGCGGCGTCGCCCGTAAGGCCTGACCGGCGGCGTCGCCCGCAAAGCTTGACCAGCGGCGTCGGTCAGGGCTTGCGGATCAGGTAGCGCAGGTGGGTGACGCCTACCCCGTTGACCACGTCGACCGGGCCCTCCAGCGCCAGCGGCGCGCCGTCGAACTGGCCGACGAACGGGGTGCCGGCGCCGAGCAGGACGGGCACCAGGTCGACGTGGAACTCGTCGAGCAGTCCGGCCTCCAGAGCCTGGCGAGCCATTTGGCCGCCGTTCACGCCGACGTCGCGTGGGCCCGCGATCTTCTGCGCGGTGGCGATCGCTTCCTTGATGCCGTCGGTGATGAAGATGAAGTTCTCGTCGGCCTGCGGACGGTCCTTGGGCGGGTTATGGGTCAGGACGACCGTCGTCACATCCATCGGGTGGCGGCCGCCCCAGGCGTTGGTCAGGTCGTACAGGTGACGGCCGACTACCAGCGCGCCGGTACGTTCCTGCAGGCGCCGCAGATGGTCGGCGCTCACGTCCGAGGTGGTCTTCTGCTTTCCCGGTACGCCCTCCCCGTACCACTGGAAAAGCAGGTCGAAGCCGGTGTCGCCCGGCCCGGCGATGAAGCCGTCGAGTGACATCGTCGCGCCCGTGCACACCCTGCCCATGATAGTGCTCCTCTGGTCGATCCGGCGGTGACTCCCCTTGGTCGGAGCGGCCACCGCCGTCTCGACATGGGTCAGCTGTAATTCAACGAGAAACTGTTCGTAGTGAAGTTCGACTGACCCGCCGTGCCGGTGATCTCGAAGCCGAACTGCAGCTCACCGACGGTGACGTTGCCCCACCAGTTGTTGGTGCGCAGCCAGTTCATGATGGCGAGCAGGTCGATCGTGCCCGAGCTGGTGTTCGTCCGGATGAACGAGAAGACCGCGTTTGCGCCGTTCGAACCGCGGTAGACGTTCCACGTGTGCCCGCCCACCGACAAATTGCGTACGTTCGGCACGGCGCCGTTCGCGTCGTAGCTCTCGGCGATCGGACCCACTGCGCCATGCTGATTGGTCCAGATCATCACCTCGTACGCGTGATTGTTGGCCCAGATGTCGTAGGTGGTCGCATAGTCGCCGTCGGCCGGCACCGAGACGTTGAACGAGCTGGTCACCGACGACAGTGAGCTGAGCGTGCGGTTGAGCGTCTTGCCGGTGTTCGGGTACGACTTCACGCCGCTGGTGCGCGGGTGGTTGGCCACCACGCCCCAGTTCGTGCCGCTGCGGGCCCAGATCGTCTGCGAGCCGGCGCCGCCGCCCCAGATGTTGTTGTAAAGCGTGTAGCCGTTGTTCGTCCACGACGCCCACTGGCCGGAGTCGACCCAGGCCGCGTCGGACGGCACGCCGGTGCCCGGGTTCGGCGGGTTGGTCGTCGGCGGTGTGGTGGGCGGGGTGGTCGGGGGCGTGGTCGGCGGGTTGGTGGTGGAGCCGGTGCAGGCGGTGCCGTTGAGCGTGAACGCCGTCGGGACGCTGTTGGCGCCGGTCGCCGAGCCGTTGAAGCCGAACGAGACGGTCCCGTTGGTGCTCACCGAGCCGTTGTAGCCGGCGTTGCGGGCGGTGACGGCCGACCCGCTCTGGCTGACGGTGGCGTTCCAGGCCTGGGTGACTGTCTGTCCGTTGGCGTACGACCACACCAGCGTCCACGAGGAGAGCGGATCCCCGAGGTTGGTGATGGTGACGTTGGCGCCGAAGCCGCCCGGCCACGTGCTGCTGACCGCGTAGGCCACGCGGCATCCGGCCGCCGCCGACGCAGGCAGGGCGGTGAGGACGGCCGCCCCTCCCGCGACGACCGCCGCGACCGTGGACAGCGCAAGAACTCGTCTGCGCATGGTGTCCCCTCTGTTCCGGACGCTCAGTCGAAGCGCTTCGACGGTGGCATCAAGCGTCGACAAGCGTCAATGTGTGTGTGCCGCGATGCTAGAACTCGGCGCGGATGGCGGCAACCGGCCCGGCGGCGAGGCATCGCCGACAACCGAGTCGGCGTGTTGCTACTGCCGCGTAATCGTGCGCGGGTCTCCGTGAAGTTTCGCGAACCTGCATCGCATGGACTCGAACATCTTGACGATCATCGTTGTTATCGTTAACACTACGGTGACCCGGTGCTCCTCGTGGATGGAGTGACTTTGCTGTGAACTTCGATCACCTGCACCGCTTCGGGATCCGCCTTCGCCGGTCGCCTGGGCGGGCGCTGAAGCTTCTGCTCGTGGCAGTTGTGGTGATCCTGCTGGCGCCGGCACTGGCCGTGGCGGCACCGCCCGTCTCGTACAGCAATCCGATCGCCAACCAGCGGGCGGACGCGCACATCTGGAAGCACACCGACGGCTACTACTACATGACCGCGACGGTGCCCGAATATGACCGCATCGTGCTGCGGCGGGCGACAACCGTGCAGGGGTTGTCCGGTGCGAGCGAAACGGTCATCTGGCGCAAGCACGCGAGCGGCGAGATGAGCGCCAACATCTGGGCGCCGGAGATCCACTTCATCGACGGCAAGTGGTACGTCTACTTCACGGCCGGGCGCGCCGACGATCGCTTCCGCATCCGGATGTACGTACTGGAAAGCAGTTCGGCCAACCCGCTGACCGGAACCTGGACCGAACGCGGGCGGATCGTCACGGCCTGGGACACGTTCTCGCTCGACGAGACGACATTCGTGCACAACGGTGTCCGTTACTTGGCGTGGGCGCAGCAAGAACCCGGCATAACGACAAACTCGAACATCTATCTTGCACGAATGAGCAATCCCTGGACGATTACGGGCGCACCTGTTCGTTTGGCCGTCCCGACGCTGTCCTGGGAGACCCGGGGGTACGCGGTCAATGAAGGGCCGGCCGTGATCGTGCGCAACGGTCGCGTGTTCATGACGTATTCGGCCAGCGCCACCGACGCCAACTACTGCCTGGGGCTGCTCACCGCGCCGGCCACCGCCAACTTGCTCAGCGCCTCGTCGTGGACCAAGAGCGCCAATCCGGTCTTCGTCAGCAACGCGGCCACCGGCCAGTACGGTCCGGGCCACAACTCATTCACTGTCGCCGAGGACGGCCAGAGCGACCTGCTCGTCTATCACGACCGCAACTACCGCGACATCAGCGGCGACCCGCTCAACGACCCGAACCGCCGCACCCGGGTGCAAAAGTTCTATTGGAACGCCGACGGCACCCCGAACTTCGGCATTCCGATCCCCGACGGCGCCCACCCCGTACGGCTGCGGTCGCACAACTTCCCGGACCGCTACATCCGCCACTGGGAATTCCGCGCCCGCCTCGACCCGAACGTGACCGCGCTGGCCGACTCTCAGTTCCGGATTGTTCCCGGGCTGGCCGGTGGGGGTTCGGTGTCTCTCGAGTCGACCAACTACCCCGGCTACTACCTGCGCCACCGCAACAACGAGGCGTGGGTCGACCGCTCCGACGGCACGGCCCTGTTCAACTCCGACGCGAGCTTCCAGCGCCGGGCCGGCCTGGCCGACGCCGCCGGGGTCTCGTTCGAGTCGGTGAACTTCCCGGGTCGCTACCTGCGCCACGTCAACTACCTGCTCCGCCTCGAAACAGCCCCCGACGCCCTGAGCCGCAGCGACGCCACGTTCCACCTGGAATAAGGCCGTCGGGTCAGCTTGGACCGTTGGAGTTGGTGGCGGCGTCTCATGCCGGCCGGGATGAGCAGCGGCTCGGTCCCGGGTCGGCTGCGACCCCCCAGGGCTGGTGGCGGCGTCTCACGCCGGCCGGGATGAGCGGTGGCTTGACCTCGGGTCAGCTAGGACCGCTCGGGGTCGGTGGTGTTGTCTGATGCCGGCTGGGATGGGTGGTGGCTCGGTCTCGGGTCGGCTGCGACCGCCCGGGGTCGGTGGCATTGTCTGATGCCGGCTGGGATGGGCGGTGGCTTCGCCTGGGGTCGGCTGCGACCGCCCAGGTTTGGCGGCGTTGTCTGACTCCGGCTGGGATGGGCGGTGGCTCGGTCTCGGGTCGGCTTCGACCGCCCGGGGTTGGTGGCGTTGTCTGATGCCCGCCGGAATGTGGGGGAGGGGGAAAGGCGGGGTGCCTTGGCGTCAGTGTCGGTCCGGCGCGCTTGGTTGGGGCCCGGCGATGTTCGGCTTTGGGGCTAGGGGCGGCGGGCAGGTAGCGAAGTCAGCGCTGGTCGAGGGCGGTGCGATAGTCGACCTGGATGAGGGTGGCGGCTTGGCTTCGGAACCGCGAGGACGCCTGGCCCTGGCTGCTCGATCGGCGGCGAGCAGGAGGTCACTCGCCATGGCAGCGGTGCCAGGATCCGCCTGGAGTGAGGGTGTCGACTCGCGCCGGACCTGGCTGGATCGTGGCGACACGATGGGCGGCGGAATCGCGCCCGGAAGTCGGTGCGGACGCGCGGGGCGGGCGGCGGCGGTTCGAGCTGCGGCTGCGGTTAGGCTTTCCTAACTGTCGAGCGGCGGGTCGTTGTGGGGGCCGGCTGCCGGGTGGACGGGGTGGGGATGACGCAGCCGGAGTCGCTGGCGGAACTGCTGAACGGGCGGCGGGCCGCGATCGACGCGACGCTGCCCGCGGTGGGGTTCGTGGTCGGCTGGCTGGTGGCCGGGCAGTCGATCTGGGCCGGGGCCGGGGTGGCGGTCGTGTGTGCGGTCGCCGTGTCGGTGTGGCGGCTGCGGCGGGGGGAGAAGCCGCGGGCGGTGCTGATCGGGCTGCTCGGGGTGTGCGTGGCGGCGCTGATCGCGTTGCGGACCGGGCGGGCTGAGGACTTCTTTCTGCTGCAGCTGCTGAGCAACGCGGCCAGCGCGCTGGCGTGGGCGGTCAGCATTGTGATCCGGTGGCCGCTGCTGGGTCTGGTCGTCGGTGGGGTGCTGGGGCAGCGGACGCGGTGGCGGCGCGACCCGGCCCTGCTGCGGTCGTACGGGCTGGCCAGCTGGGTGTGGGTGCTGCAGTACGTCGTACGGCTGGCGGTCTTTCTGCCTTTGTACGCAGCGGGCCAGGTGGTGGCACTTGGCGTGGCGCGTGTGGCCCTGACCTGGCCTTTGGTCGCCGCGTGCCTGGCTGTGAGCTGGTGGGTCATCCGCCGCACGCTGCCCGAGGGGCACCCCGGCCTCCGCCACCCGCAGACAGCCGACCGGCCCGCTCAGGCCGCCGCCGAGCAACGTACCGAACTCACCCCGGACGGGCAGTGACGCTGCCGGTGTGACGAACCGGATGATTGCCGCCGGGCAAGTAGGGGTACTCCATGGTCGTTGGCACGACGAAGTGGAGGCTGCCATGGCATTCGATGACAAGGTCGACAACAAGGCCGAGGAAGTCGGCGGCAAGGTCAAGGAGGGCGTCGGCCGCGCTACGGACGACGAGAAGCTCGAGGCTGAGGGTAAGGCCGACCAGAGCAGCTCGAAGGTCAAGCAGGCTGTGGAGAACGTGAAGGACGCCTTCAAGTCCTGACCCCACCGCACCAGACACAACGGCCCGCGGCGTCATCGCCGCGGGCCGTCGTCGTGGGAATCACCCGTTGAGCGCGGTTGCCGGCCGGTCGGGAGCGGTACACCGGGGTCATGAAGCGTGTACTTGCCGTCCTGGCCGCGTCGGGGCTGCTGCTGACGGGATGCGGATCCTCAGGGAGTGACGCCGGTGCGGCGCCGGCGCCCACCACGGCGGCCACTTCAAAAAGCGCCGCCCCTACGACTGCGCCGGACACCAGCGCGTCGGCCGGCGGCTCGACCGGGCCGAAGCGCCGTTCAGCCGGGAGGCGGGGGAGTCGGGCCGCAAGACGGTCACCCTCGAGCCCGGTGCGGCCGGCTTCTCGTTGTTGATCTGGCCGTACTACGCCAATTTCGACAAAGGTGAATGCAGGCCGGTCGAGGTGCGCGGCTATCGGGTTTATCCGCCGGACGAAACGGCGTCGATTTTCGTGGCGAGCCCGCAGACGGTTTGCTCGGCCAAGGGCGTCGGCACGGGCCGCGTACACCCGATCGGGAATCGCGCCGGCTGAGGCAGAATGCATTCTAAGCTGCGGAAATGCCGCCGGAAACGCGTACTTAACAGTAGGGTCGTCCGTTCGGACCATCCACCGAGGACGTTCGGGCAACATCGACACTGATGTAAATCTGGACGCGTCCGGGAACCGTGTCTTCCGTCGACGGGGCGACGCTCACCGCCCCCAAACGAGGAGATTTTGATGCTCAACACGAAGCGTTCCCGGGTCCGTGCCGCCGCTGGGGTGGGAATGGCGGCCGTGGTGGCCACCGTCGGCGCCGTGACCTACAACGCCTCAGCCGCCGAGCAGGCCGCCGTCGTCGCGCCGGCCGCCGTCGGACCGGACGCCCGCGCGGTGTCCATCCCCGGCATCCCGGCCGCCATCAAGCCCCCGAAGGGCGCCAAGCCGATCGGCGCGTACGTCGTGGCCTCCGGCACCCAGACCTACACCTGCACCGGCGGCGTCTTCACCGGCGCCTCGGTCCCCGAGGCCCAGCTGATCGGCACCGGCGGCCGCATCCACCACTTCGCCGGCCCCAGCTGGCAGTCGACCCGCGACAACTCGCTCGTGAAGGCCAAGAAGATCGGCGAGAGCCCGCGCACCGGCACGATCCCGGAGCTGCTGCTCGAGGTCACCGACAAGTCCGGCAGCGGCGTCATCGGCACCGCGACCCACATCAGCCGCCTGCTCACCTCGGGCGGCACCGCGCCCGCCGGCGCCTGCACCGACGGCGCCACCAAAGCCGTCAAGTACGGCGCCGTGTACGTCTTCTGGAAGGCCTGACGCTTCCGCGGCCCGGCGCCCACCAAAGCGCCGGGCCTTCCGCGGCCCGACGCCCACCAAAGCGCCGGGCCTTCCGCGGCCCGACGCCCATGAAAGGCGCCGGGCCTTTTGCGGCTAGGGAGTCAGGCGGCCTGTCAACCCTGTAATCCCCCAATAGGCCACGCCCGTGCGTGACCGTCGGCACGAGTAATCCGTAACAGCCAATTGGAAAGTTGTCGTTCATCACGTATCGCTGTCGGAAAGGGCGTTGCCGGGCATAGCTTGGCCGGTGGGAGCACTCCCAGCACAAACTGAGCGGAGACCGGCATGGGTTACGTAACCACTTCCGACGGCGTCGAGATCTTCTACAAGGACTGGGGCTCGGGCCAGCCCATCGTGTTCAGCCACGGCTGGCCGCTGTCCGCCGACGACTGGGACACCCAGATGCTCTACTTCCTGAGCAAGGGCTACCGCGTCGTCGCGGCCGACCGGCGGGGGCACGGCCGGTCCACTCAGGTCAGTGACGGCCACGACATGGACCACTACGCCGACGACCTCAAGGCTGTCGTCGAGCACCTCGACCTGCGTGACGCCATCCACGTCGGGCACTCGACCGGTGGCGGCGAGGTCGCCCACTACATCGCCCGGCACGGCGAGGAGCGGGTGGCCCGGGCCGTGCTCATCAGCGCCGTCCCGCCGCTGATGGTGCAGACCGAGGCCAACCCGGGCGGCCTGCCCAAGAGCGTCTTCGACGACCTGCAGGCGCAGCTGGCGGCCAACCGCTCGGAGTTCTACCGCGCGCTGCCGTCCGGCCCGTTCTACGGCTTCAACCGTGAGGGTGTCGAGTCGTCCGAGGCGATCATCGCCAACTGGTGGCGTCAGGGCATGATGGGCGGGGCCAAGGCCCACTACGACGGCATCGTCGCGTTCTCGCAGACCGACTTCACCGAGGACCTGAAGAAGATCACCGTCCCGGTCCTGGTCATGCACGGCACCGACGACCAGATCGTCCCCTACGCGGACGCCGGCCCGCTCTCGGTCAAGCTGGTCAAGAACGGCACGCTCAAGTCGTACGAGGGTTTCCCGCACGGCATGCCGACGACCCAGGCCGACACGATCAACGCCGACCTGCTGGAGTGGCTGCAGTCCTGAACGGGGGCGTCCCCGGGGATTTCTGTATTCCCGGGGACGCAGTCCGTAATTGGCGTTAGGCCTCTATTGTCGTCCCCCATGGGAACGCTATCGAGGGTCCTCGTCGCGCTGGCCGCCATCCTGGCCACCGGGGCGGTGAACACTCCGGCCCATGCGATCGCGAACGGTGACGGGGTGCCGGACGGAAAGTACGAATTCGCGGTCAAGCTCACCGATATCGGCATTCCGACCGCCGACGGGGGCAAGCGGAACAGTTCCTGTTCGGGCGGGCTGATCTCGCCGCACTGGGTGCTCACCGCCGGACACTGCTTCAAGGACGAGAACGACAAGCGCGTCTCTCGTACGGTGGCCGACAAGACGATCGCCACGATCGGCCGGGCCGACCTCAAGGGCAAGGCCGGCATGACCGCCAACGTCGTGGAGGTCCGCCAGCACGGGGACGCCGACGTGGCGCTGGCCCGGCTCGACCGGGCGGTCACCGGCATCACGCCGCTCAAGCTCAACCGTACGAAACCGAAGGACGGCCAACGGCTGCGGCTGGTCGGATTCGGGTTGACCAGCGGCACCGCCAAGCAGACGGCCAGCCGCCTGCAGACCGGGCAGTTCGAGGTCACCTCGGTCGCGAAGACCGAGCTGGGCGTGGAGGGCACGGCCCCGCGCAAGACCACCAGCGCCTGCCCGCACGACTCGGGCGGCCCCTATTTCACCGACGGCAAGCCGGCCGTGGTGGTGGCCGTGGTCAGCCGAGGGCCGCGCTGCCCGCACAGCGGCGCCGACACCTCCACCCGCGTAGACGCGATCGCGCCCTGGATCCTCTCGGTGGTCGGAAAAGACCTTTCGCCCCCGAAGAAGCCGACCAACAAGCCGGCAGCGCCGGTGAAAGCAGCGCCGCAAGCGCAGGTGACCGAGCCCACACCACCCCTGCTCTGGATCGCCGCGATACCCCTGGTTCTGCTGGTCGGGGGGCTGTTGGTGTGGACGCTGAGACCGCGCCGGGGCAGTCACCGCCGCCGCTGACAGCGCCGTATCAGCGATATGTGCGCGGGATGTCAGACCCCCGCGCGAATCTTCTTCCCGAGAGCCGGCGCCACACGGCGCTGCTCGCGACGGGAGGAAAGTGACATGAGTGACCTCGTGGTGCGTGCGGAGGGACTCCGCAAGCGCTTCGGCAAGACACAGGCACTCGACGGGGTGGACCTCGCGATGCGCCGTGGCACCGTGCTCGGCGTGCTCGGGCCGAACGGCGCCGGCAAGACCACAGCCGTACGAGTTCTGGCCACCCTGCTGCGGCCGGACGAGGGCAGCGCCGAGGTGGCCGGCATCGACGTGCTCAAGGAGCCGGCCCGCGTGCGCCGCCGGATCGGCCTCACCGGCCAGTACGCCAGCGTCGACGAGGACCTGACCGGCACCCAGAACCTGGTGCTGATCGGCCAGCTGCTCGACCTGACGACCCGCGACGCCAAGAAGCGCGCGGCCGAGCTGCTCGAGTGGTTCGACCTCACCGAGGCGGCGGGCCGGATGGCCAAGACCTACTCCGGCGGCATGCGGCGCCGGCTCGACCTGGCGGCCAGCCTGGTCGGCCACCCCGAGGTGATCTTCCTCGACGAGCCGACCACCGGCCTCGACCCGGCCAAGCGCGAGGACATGTGGGGCGTCGTGCGCACCCAGGTCACCCAGGGTTCGAGCGTCCTGCTGACCACGCAGTACCTGGAGGAGGCGGACGCCCTGGCCGACGAGATCGTGGTGATCAACCACGGCAAGGTGATCGCCCACGACACTCCGGACGGGCTCAAGCGCCGCGTCGGCGGCCTCACCCTGAGCGTGCGCCCGGCCGACCCGGCCAAGGTGCCGGAGACGCTTCGCGTGCTCGACGCGGTGGCCGCCCCCGGCACCAATGCCTCGGCCGAGACCGCTGCGGGCGCCCGTCCCGGCGCGGTCAGCGTGCCCGTGACCAGCGACCTGGCGCTCGACGAGGCCGTGCCGGCCCTGCGCCGCGCCGGTGTCGAGGTCGTCGACTTCGGCCTGCACCTGCCCAGCCTCGACGAGGTGTTCCACGCCCTCACCGAAGGCGCCCCCGAGACCCAGAAGGAGAACGAGCTCGTATGACCACCCTCGACGTCCCCACCCGCGGCTTCACCGGCGACATCGACCGTCCACGCGGCGGCGCGCTAGCTGCGTTAGTGCGCCACAGTGTGGCGCTGGCCCGGCGAAGTCTGATCAAGACCATCCGTACGCCGGAAGCCCTCATCGACGTGACCGTGCAGCCGGTCATCTTCCTGCTGCTGTTCACCTATCTGTTCGGCGGGGCCATCGGCGCCGGTGACCGCGGCGCCTACCTGCAGTTCCTGCTGCCGGGTCTGCTGGCCCAGTCGCTGGCGCTGGGCGGCATCGCGCTCGGCCAGAACCTGAACGCCGACATCGAGAAGGGCGTGTTCGACCGCTTCCGCTCGCTGCCCGTGGCCCGGTCGGCGCCGCTGGTCGGCGCGGTCTCGGCCGACGTCGTGCGCTATCTGACCGTGTGCGTGTTCATGCTGGGCTTCGGCACGCTGATGGGCTTCCGGGTCGAGACCGGCTTCGTGCCGGCGGTGGCCGCGGTCGCGCTGTCCATCGGGTTCGGGCTGTGCTTCTGCTGGATCTCGGTGTGGGTCGGCATGCTCGTGCGCACCCCGGGCGCCGTCCAGGGCGTGATGTTCCTGCTGATCTTCCCGCTCTCGTTCGGCAGCAACGTGTTCGTGCAGACCAACACGCTGCCGGGCTGGCTGCAGGCGTTCGTCCACGTCAACCCGATCACCCCGCTGGTCTCGACGATCCGCGGACTGCTGGTCGGCGGCCCGGTGGCGCACAACCTGACGATCACCCTGGCCTGGATGGCCGGCCTGCTGGTGGTCTTCGTGCCGCTGGCCCTGCGCGCCTACGCGCGGCGGGCCTGAATCTCGCGGCCCAGGAAGGCCGGATCGACCTGGACGGCAGCGGTCTGGCCGTCCAGGTTGAAACCTTTCCCGTACGCGTCGGAGAAGCCCGCCTCGCCCAGGGCCGCCTGGGCCCGTGTGCTCAGGGCCCGCACCTGCGGGTCGCCGTGGTCGTGGCTGCCGCGCAGCCGGGCTGCGGCGCCGAGCAGCCGGGCCGCCTCCCGCGGGCTGCCCTGGCGCTCGGCGAGGCCGGCCGCGGTCACCGCCACGAGAGCCAGAATCGGCTTGTCCCGGCTCTCCACGGCGGCCGTGTAGGCGCCGGCGAGGGCCCGGTGCGCGCCGGCCAGGTCGCCCAGGGCCAGGTTGAGCGACGCCCGCACGCTGCCGGCGATGGCCCGGCCGTGGTCGCCGGCGAACAGCGGGTCGGCCGCCATCTCGGCCTCGGCCAGGTCGATGAGCACGCGGGCCCGCTCCAGGTCGCCGTGGCGCACCCAGATGCCGCTCTCCAGCGCGTTGAGCAGCACCAGCATCTCCGGCGCGGCGCCCTGCTGAGCCCTCTCCCGCAGCGAGACGAGCATGGCGATGGCCTGCTCGTCGTTGCCCTGGCGCATCTGCAGGTCGATCCAGCGCAGGTCGATGAACAGCTCGTCGTTGATGCTGAGCGACCCGAACTGGCGGGCCAGCGAGCGGGCCCGGTTGAGGTCGGCCAGCGCGCCCTCCGGGTCGCCGTCGTACTGCCGCAGCAGGGCCCGCATGGGCAGCGAGGTCGCCTGCCCCCAGCGGTCGCCGACGCTCACGAAACACTTCAGCGCGGCGGTCAGATGGACGGCCATCTGCTCGACGTCGCCCTCGTTCTCGGCGAACTGGGCCCGGAAAAGCTGGGCCAGCCCGGCCAGCCAGACGTCGTCGCCCGTGGTCAGCCGGTTGATGACGGCCATCGACGCCTCGTCCTCCTGCAGGAAGAACAGGGCCAGCGCGGTCAGCGCGCCGGCCAGGCCGGGCAGCGCGGGGTAGGCGAGCAGGCGGTCGGCCAGGGCGCGCAGCTCCGCCTCGCTCTTCTCGACCGCCTCCGGCGTCATGGAGGAACGCGCGCCGACCCGGTTGAGCAGCAGCACCGCTTCGGCGCAGTCGCGGGCCAGCGAGGGACCGCTCGCGGGCGCGGCCAGGGCTTCGGCGAGCCAGTAGGTGGCGTCGGTGTGCCGGCCGAACATCTGCCAGTACCAGGCCAGGTTCATGGCCAGGGCGACCGCGCCGGCGCCGTTGCCGATGTCGCACAGGTGGCGCAGGGCGGCGAGCACGTTGTCGTACTCGGCATTCAATTCGCGCAGGGCGTCGATCTGGCGGTGGTCGCGCAGCTCGGGCTCGAGGCGGGCGGTGAGGGCGGCGAGGTGGTGCGCGGCCATTCCCCGTACGGCGGTCAGCCGGCCCGCCTCGGCCAGCCGCTCGATCCCGTACTCGCGAAGGGTTTCCAGCATCCGGTAGCGGCCGGGCTCCGGTGCGAGCTGCAGCAACGACTTGTCGACCAGCGCGCCGAGCAGTTCCGGAATCTCGGCCGGGGAGACGGACGTGCCGGCGCAGACCGCGGCCGCCGTCGCCGCGGTGACCCCGCCGGGCAGCACGGAGACGCGCTCGGCCACCGTGCGTTCGTCGTCGCTCAGCAGCTCCCAGCTCCAGGCGATGACCGCGCGCAGCGTGCGGTGGCGTGGGCTGGCCGTGCGGCTTCCGGTGGTGAGCAGGCGGAACCGGTCGGAGAGGCCGGCCGTCAGCTCGGCCAGCGAGAGCGTACGCAGGCGGGCCGCGGCCAGCTCCAGGGCCAGCGGCATGCCGTCGAGCGCCCGGACGATCCGGGTCACGTCGCCGAGGGTGGTCTCGTCGACGTCGAATCCGGGGCGAACGGCTGCGGCCCGCTCGACGAAAAGGTGAATTGACGCCGTACGCCGAACTTGCGCGAGATCGTCGCCGGGCGCAGGCAGAGTCAACGGCCCGAGCGGAACCAGCGCCTCCCCGTCGACGGCCAGCGGCTCACGACTGGTGGCCAGCACGCGCAGCCCCGGGCACCGCGGCAGCAGCGCGGCGAGCAGATGGGCCACGGCGTCGATCAGATGCTCGCAGTTGTCCGCGATGAGCAGGCACTCCCGGCCGCCCAGCTGCTCGACCAGCACGTCCAGCTCCTCGCCGAACGCCTGCAGACGGGCCGACGGCTCGAACAGCGCCGACCCGCGCAGCCCGGCCGCGGTGAGCAGGGCCGCGCCGACCTTGGCGGGCTCGGTGACCGCGGCCAGATCGATCAGCCAGGTGCCGTCCCGGTACTCGTGCCGGCGGCGCCGCCCGGCCTCGATCGACAGCCGCGTCTTACCGGCTCCGCCCGGCCCGACGATGGTGACGAGCCGCCCGGCCGCGAGCAGCGTGTCGATCCGGGCCAGGTCGTCGTCCCGCCCGACGAAACTGGTGAGCGGCGCGGGCAGATTGCTCGGCGGGCGGCCCGGCGCGGCCGGCGTCGGCGCGGTCGCGGCGGGGGAGCGCAGGAGGCGCAGATGGCGTTCGCTCAAGGCCGTCCCGGGGTCGACGCCGAGCCGGTCGGCCAGGACCTCCCGGGTCGACTCGTAGACGCCCAGCGCCTCGGCCTGCCGCCCCTGGGCCGCGAGCGCGTCCATCAGCAGGGCCGCGGCCCGCTCGTCGACCGGTTCCTCGGCGAGCAACGCCGTGAGCCGGGCCCCCGCGTCGGCCGCCCGGCCCAGCGCGAGTTCGGCCTCGGCCAGGTCGGCCACCGCCTCCAGCCAGGTGTTCCGGAGCCTGGTCGCGGCGGTCGGCGCCACCGCGGCCACGGCCACCGGCTCGGCCCAAAGACCGACTGCCTCGCTCAGCAGCTTGGCCGCCGTCGCCGGGTCGCCCGCCTGCAGCCGGTGGCGCCCCCAGGCGGCCAGCCGTTCGAAGCGCAGCGAGTCGACGTCGTTCTCGGCCACCTCGAGCCGGTAGCCGCCCTCGACCTGCGCCACCGCGCCGCCCGACCCGAGCATCTTGCGCAGCCGCGACACCAGCGACTGCAGCGCGTTCCCCGGCTCACCCGGACGCCCGTCGGCCCATACCGCGTCGACCAGGCTCGCCGAGTCGACCACCCGCCCACCCGCCAGCGCGAGCCGCACCAGCAGCGCCCTTACGCGCGCACCAGGAACGGCGACCACGGCCCCGCCGCAGCTCACCTCGAAGGCCCCCAGCAGCGTCACCCGCAGCCGCGACGCCGAGTCCCCGTCCCCGCCCACACCCCCGATCCTGCCGCGCCCACGCCACCGAACCCAAACCGGCCCCTCAGCCATCGGCATAAATTCGCCCGCCGCGGCAACCTTCGTCCGATCCCGGGGCGTATGTACTTCCCGTGAGAAAGAGATCAAGCGCGGACGAGGAGGTGACGGCCTTCGTGCGGGCCCGCTACGGCCCGCTGCTGCGCACGGCCTATCTGCTCTGCGGCGACCGCGGCCGAGCGGAGGACCTGGTCCAGGCGACGCTGGCCAAGACGGTGGTGGCCTGGCCCCGGCTGCAGCGCTCGGAGAACGTCGACCACTACGTGCGCCGGATCTTGATCAACACGTTCGTGAGCTGGCGGCGGCGCCGCTCGTGGTGGGAGCAGCCCCTGGGCCGGCTGATCGAGGGCCCGGCCCCGGACGAGTACGCGGCGGTGGACCAGCGCGACTGGCTGCGCCGGGCGCTGGACGCGTTGCCGGCCCGGCAGCGCGCGGCGGTCGTGCTCCGCTTCTACGAGGACCTGTCGGAGCAGGACGCGGCCAGAGTTCTGGGCTGCTCGGTGGGCACGGTCAAGAGTCTTTCCTCCCGCGGCCTGCAAACCCTGCGCAGGCAGTGGGTCGAGCCCGGCGCGGCGGCCGAGAACGAGGTGCGCTATGCCTAGTCCCACCGAGTTGCACGACAGTCTGGCCGAGTTGGCCGAGCCGGTGCGGCCCACCGACGGCTACGAGGGCCAGGTTCTGCGGCGAGCACGCCGGCTGCGGGCCCGGCGGCGGTTCGCGGGAGCGGCGGCGGCCGCAGTGTGCCTGGCGCTCGTCGTGACGACCCTCCGGCTGGTCGCTTTCGGCCCGGCACCGCAACTGACGGCGTCACCGCCGGACGGCCCTTTCCTGGGCTGGCCCGCCGTGGGCGAGGTGGATGCCGATCTGCTGCGGGAGGCGACCGGCGTCTGGAACTCGGCCGGGCCGCACACCGCCGTCCGAGCCTTGGTCGCGGCCCGTGATCAGCTGCTGCACTCGGTCGTCGTTCTGCAGGGCTACGACCAGCGGAACTCGCCGCGGCTGGCCTTCTTCACGAGCGACCGGACCGCCGGCGACGCCCTGCGGCTGCGGGTCGACCGGCCGGCGCCCGACCCGGTCACGACCCGGGTGGTCAGCCTGGTCAGCCCGCGGCTGACCGGGCCGGCGGGCCGGGCGGGCGACGGCTTCTGGGACACCTACGCCATCGCCGTCGCCATGCCGGGCGTCTCGACCGTCCGCGTGTCGACGACCACTGTCGACGACGAGATGCGCGGCGACCCCGACCGGGCCAAGGGGCGTTTCGTCGTCGAGGCGGCCCCGGGCGCGACCGCCGAGACGACCACCGTCACCGGTCTGGTCCGGCCGGCGAAACTCTTCGCCCGGTGGCGTACGGCGTTCGCCGTGCCCGGCGATGGCGGCGCGGACGGCGACGCTCGAGGCGTACGGGGGAAAGTGGTTCGTCGCAGCGGCGACCAGATTGTCGTGGCAATCCCGGGAGCCCAAGCGGTACGGCCGGGACAGCTCGCTGTTGTGGCCGACGGTCTGGTCGGACGGGTGTCCGAAGTCGGCCGCGGCGAGGCCACCATCGCCCTGATCACCAGCGCCGGCTTCACGATCCCGGCCCACACCAACATCAGCAATGTGCCCGGGTCCGTCCGGGGCGCCGGCGGAAAGCTGGTCATGGAGCGCATCCCGGCCGGCGACAAGATGGAGATCTACGAAGGCAATCGGGTTGTCGTCTCAGATCCGGCGCAGCGGGACGACCACCTCGGCGCCGTCACCGTCGGGCGGGCCGCGGCCACCAAGGCGACCGGGGCGGACTCCGTGGAGCTGACGCCGGCCGCGGACCTCGCCCGGTTGCGTGAAGTGTCGATCATGACGCCGTTCGACGGGCGAAGTGGCGATTGACTAAAAGATCCAGGTAGCTGAATCTATGGGGAGTGTCGGGCGGAACGTCACGAAAGCGTGGTGAGGACCGATGCGGTACTCCTGGCGACCGGCCGCCGCGGGGCCCTTCGTGGCTGCCGGGGTGGCGACGCTGCTGCTCATCGCCTCGCTGGTGTGGGGCGGGGACGACGACGCGGGCTTCCTGAACGGGCGGCAGCTGCGGCTGATGGCCCCGGCTGCCCCGGGTGGCGGCTGGGATCAGACGGCCCGCGAGATGCAGGCGGCCCTGCGCACCGAGGCCGGCCGCACCGAGGTCTACAACGTGGCCGGGGCCGGTGGCACGATCGGGCTCAGCCAGTTCGTCAGCCACGAGGGCGACCCGACCCAGCTCATGGTCATGGGCCTGGTCATGGTGGGCGCGATCGAGAGCAACGACTCGCCGGTGGCCCTCGACCGGACGACGCCGCTGGCCCGGCTGCTCACCGACTACGAGGTGATCGTGGTGCCGGCCGATTCGCCCGTGAAGAACATGGCCGACCTGGTGAACGCCATGAAGGACGACGTCGGCAAGGTGAGCTGGGCCGGTGGCTCGGCCGGCGGCATCGAGCAGATCCTGGCCGGGCTGGTGGCCGACGCGGTCGGCGCGGATCCGGCCGAGGTCAATTACGTGGCCCACTCCGGCGGCGGCGAGGCGCTGTCCACGCTGCTCTCCGGGCGCGCGACCGCCGGCGTCTCCGGTGTCTCGGAGCTGGAGGGCCAGATCAAGGCGGGCACCATCCGCCCGGTCGCCGTCTCGAGCCCGCAGCGGCTGCCCACCCTGCCCGACGTGCCCACCCTCAAGGAGCAGGGGGTCGACGTGGAGCTTGCGAACTGGCGTGGGGTGGTCGCGCCGCCCGGCATCAGCGCCGCCGACGAGCGGCAGCTCGAAGACCTTCTGGTACGCATGACCCGTACCGAGGCCTGGAAGGAAACCCTGCAACGGCGGGGCTGGCTCGACGCCACCATGACCGGCGACCAGTTCGAGCAGTACATCGCGGGCGAGCGCCGAACGGTGACGGACGTGCTGGTCAAGATGGGTCTGGCATGACCGACATCGAGGAGGGCCGCCCGCTCCCGGAGACTCCCGAGCTGGCGCACCGCGAGGCCCGGGCGGCCGGTGCGCTCGGCGTCCTGATGGTTCTGGCCGGGATCGTCGTGCTGATCGATGCGGCCCGCCTGCGGGATTCCGACGAGACGCTGGGGCCGGCCGCCGCCCCGACGCTGCTCGGCATCCTGCTGGCGGTCATCGGTGGCGCTCTGGCCTTTCAGTCACGCCACTTCCTGCGTACGGCGCAGGGTCCGAAACGGAATCTGTGGCGCCTGGCCGCGCTGGTGGTCGTGCTGATCGCCTTCGCCCTGCTGCTGCCGATTATGGGGTACGTCGTGAGTAGCGCCGGCTTGTTCGTCGGGGCCGCACTGCTTCTGGGGGCGCCGCATCCGGCCCGCGTGCTCGCATACGGCTGGACGTTGGCGATCGTCGTGTTCCTGGTGTTCGACGTGCTGATCGGGCTCTCGCTGCCCACCGGGCCGTGGGGGTTCTGACGTGGGAGACCTGCTCAGCGGTTTCGCGGACGCGCTCACCCCGGGCAACCTGTTGTGGGCGTTCATCGGGGTGACCATCGGCACCGCCGTCGGCGTCCTGCCCGGCATCGGCCCCGCGCTGACGGTGGCACTGCTGCTGCCCGTCACGTTCCGGCTCGAGCCCGCGGCCGCGCTCATCATGTTCGCCGGCATCTACTACGGCGGCATGTACGGCGGTTCGACGACCTCGATCCTGCTCAACACTCCCGGCGAGAGCGCGTCGGTGGCCACCGCGCTCGAAGGCAACAAAATGGCTCGAGCCGGCCGGGGCGCGGCCGCGCTCGCCACGGCCGCGATCGGCAGTTTCGTGGCGGGGACGATCGGCACCATCGCGCTTTCGGCCGCCGCGCCGCTGGTGGCCGACATCGCGATCCACTTCGGACCACCGGAATACGTGGCCCTGATGGCGGTCGCCTTCGTGACGGTCAGCGCCCTGCTCGGCCCGAGCCTGCTCAAGGGCGCGGCCGGCCTGGTCATCGGGGCCACCATCGGCCTGGTCGGCATCGACACCCAGACCGGCCAGGCCCGGCTCGCGTTCGGCCTGCCCTCGCTGTTCGACGGCATCGACGTGGTGATCGTGGTGGTGGCGCTGTTCGCGCTGGGCGAGACGTTCGCGCACCTGCTGGCCGGCACCGGCGACAGCCGCGTGGAACCGTTGCGGGGCCAGCCGATGCTCTCCCGCGACGACTTCCGCCGGTCGTGGCCGGCCTGGCTGCGCGGCACCGCTCTCGGGTTCCCGATCGGCAGCCTGCCCGCGGGTGGCGCCGACGTGCCCACGTTCCTCAGCTACAGCATCGAGAAGCGGCTCTCCAAGCGTCCCGAGCAGTTCGGGCGGGGCGCGATCGAGGGCGTGGCCGGGCCCGAGGCGGCCAACAACGCGGCGGCGGCCGGCGTTCTGGTGCCGCTGCTGACGATCGGGCTGCCCACCTCGGCCACGGCGGCCGTCATCCTGACCGCGTTCCAGTCGTACGGGTTGCAGCCCGGCCCGCAGCTGTTCAGCGAGTCCGGCGATCTGGTGTGGGCGCTGATCGCGAGCCTCTACATCGGCAACGTGCTGCTGCTCGTGCTGAACCTGCCGCTGGCCAAGGTCTGGGTGCGGCTGCTGGCCATCCCGGCGTACGGGATCTATGCCGGTGTTCTGGTCTTCGCGTGCCTGGGCGCCTTCGCGGCCGGCGGGACGATCGCCGACCTGATCGTGCTCACGGTGCTCGGGTTGGTCGGCCTGCTCATGCGAGAAGCCGGGGTGCCGGTGGCGCCGGCCGTCGTGGGCCTCATCCTGGCGCCGCTGGCCGAGCAGCAGCTGCGGCGGGCGCTGGCGCTCTCCGAGGGCGACTGGTCGACGCTGGTCTCGTCGCCGCTGACCGTGATCCTGTGGGCCGTCGTGCTGCTCGCGCTCGTCGCACCCCCTTTGTTCGCACGTGTGAAGAAACATCGCCGACACATTGACGAGGTCCGAACTGGATGATCGGATCGGGGTTCCCCCCTCGTTCCGTGGAGGCCGCCTTGTCCCTGTGGCGTCGACTCGCCGTGCCCGTCGTTCTCGCCCTGACCGCCCTCACCGCCACCGCCGTCCCGGCTCAGGCCGCCCTGCCCACCGCCGCCGTCGCGCTCGGCGACAGCTTCATCAGCGGCGAGGGCGCCGGCGCCTATCAGCCTGTCACCGACGTGAACGGGCAGGCCCAGGCCTTCCCGGGCTGGTCGGCGGCCAACAGCAACGCCTTCTTCTGCCACCGCTCGGCCAACGCGTCGCTGCTGCGGGCATCCCTGCCCGGCATCCAGGACAGGTTCAATCTGGCCTGCTCGGGCGGGCAGCCGGCGGACATCGTCAACGCGTCGAACGCCCGCGAGAAGGGCCGCACGGTCGCCTCGCAGCTCGACCAGTTGCGCGCGGTGGGCCGCACGCACGACATCGACCTGGTGCTGATCGGGCTGGGCTCCAACAACAGCCAGTTCACATTTGGCGATGTGGCCGTGAAGTGTGCCAACCAGTTCGTGGCCGACGCCTGGACGGGGTGGTGGGAGTTCTGGGCCTACATCGGCGGGCCGGTTCCGCAGGCCCCGTGCGCCGCCGGCGATCTGGCCACCGCCGCCCAACTGAGCGCCGCCCAGACCGAGACGCTTTCCGCCGTACGGGAAATTCTGCGAACGCTCGACCAGATCGACGCCGACGGCGTGCACCGCGTGGTCTTCCAGGACTACACGAATCCGCTGCCGACCGACCTCGAGAGCAGCCTCTGGGAAGAGGACGGGCGCGCCGACGACCGCGACAAGTTCCGGGCGCTCGGGGCCGAACGCTATCGGGCCGGCTGCCCGATCCACCGGGCCAGCCTCGCCGCCGGCCACCTGTTCTCGGCCAGGCTCGGCACGCTCGTCTCGGGAGTGCACGCGTCGCTGCGATCCGAGTTCCCGAACGACGATCTGGTGTATCTGAACGTGCAGCGCGCCTTCGACGGCGCCCGGCTCTGCGAGCGCACGGGCAGCCCCGGCAACGCCCTGGCCACCCCGATCCGCCTGCAGGACGGCCCGACCGGAACCTTCCTGACCGACCTGTCCGGCTACGACAAGATCGCCATCCAGCGCATCGCCAACTCGTGCGTGACGTACTTCCAGACCTGCCAGGAGTCGTGGCACCCCAACGCGGCCGGCCACGGCGTGCTGGCCCAGTGCCTGGCCGGCGCGGCCGTCACCGCCTCCCGTTCGGTGCAGTGCGTTCGCTCGTCCAGCGGCGCGATAACGATCAGCTGACCGGTGTAACCCGGTCGCGGCCGCCCCGCGACCGGGCTACCTTCTGCGCGTGACCTTCGTACCCTCCGGGCCGCTGCGGCTGTGGACCGAGCGCACCGGCGACCCCTCCGCCCCCGCGGTGCTGCTGATCGCGGGCTCCTCGGCCCAGGGCCTCACCATGCCCGACGCGCTGGTGGCGCGCCTGGTCGACCGGGGTGCGCAGGTGATCCGCTACGACCATCGCGACACCGGGCGGTCCAGTTCCGTGGACTACGACCGGCATCCGTACGGGCTGACCGAGCTGGCCGGCGACGCGGTGGCCGTGCTCGACGCGTACGGGGTGGAATCGGCCCACATCGTCGGGGGCTCGATGGGCGGGATGCTCGCGCAGTGGCTCGGGGTGCACGAGCCGTCCCGGGTCCGCACGCTGACCCTGCTCTCGACCAGCCCGATGGGCCACGACCCGGCCTCGGGCGAGCTGCCGCCGTCGTCTCTGAAGCACGAGGGCGGCCCGCCGGGCGTCGAATCCGATGTGGCCCTCTTCCGGGCTATGAACGGCGGGGTCCGTACGTTCGACGAGCCGGCCACCCGGGCGATGCTGGAACGATGCTGGGCCCGGGCCGCCGATCCGTCCGCCGCCGCCAACCACCGCCGGCTCATCGAGCGGATGTCCCCGGATCTGCTCGTGCCACTGTCGAAGATCACCGCCCCGACGGTGGTCGTCCACGGCGACGTGGACCCGATCTACGCACTGGCCCACGCCGAGGCGCTGGTCGCTGCCATCCCCGGCGCCCGTCTCGAGGTCGTGCCGGGCATGGGCCACGTCTACCTTTCGCCGGGCGTGCCCGAGCTACTGGCCGACCTGGTCCCGTTGAACGCCGCCTGACCACGCCAAGGTCTCCCGCCAGTCCGCGGGGGAGGGGGTGTGGCCCGCGTCCTCGCTGATCCGTACCTCGGCGTTGGGCAGCTGAGCCGCGACCAGTGGCGCGTCCGGCACCGCCCGGCCCGGATCCTTGCGGCCGGCCCAGATCAGCACCCGGCCGGGCACGTCCCGCAGCCGGAAGCCCCACGGGTGCACGTCGGTGGCGAGCCAGTCGCCGATGAGCCCGGCCGCGTTCTGCCGGGCGCCCTCGCGCTGGGCCTCCTCGGCGGGCCGCAGCCACGGGTCGGTGCCCGCGGCGAGTGATCGCCGATGCTGCTGCAGGGGATCCTCGGCGTACCACTGGGCCGCCTCGGTGACGTGGCGGCGGCCGGCGCCGGGCAGGTAGCGCATCTTCCACGTCTGCCACAACTCCCGGCCGCGGACTGTGCCCAGCTCCCGGTACGGCCCGGTCAGCGCGACCGCGGCCACGCCGGTGAGTCGCGACGCCAGGCGGACCCCGCAGGCCAGCGCGTACGGCGCCCCGCCGGAGAACCCGGTGACCCCGAAGCGTTCGATGCCCAGCGCGGTCGTCAGCGCGCCGACGTCGTCGGCCACACCGAGCAGGCTGGATCGTTCCACCGGATCGGATCGGCCGTAGCCGGGCCGGTCCATGGTGATCAGGCGGATGCCGCCGAGCGCGCTGTCGTCCGGCCGGCTCAGCCGCGACCCCGGTGTGCCGTGCAGGAAGACCACCGGCAACCCGGCCGGATCGCCGAACTCCTCCCAGCTCAGAACCCGTCCACCCGGCACCACCAGATCCATGCCCGACCCGCCTCCACGCTAGCATCCATTGACGCCAGTCAATCTAGTGGAGAGTCGGGCGGTAGACGAGTTCCTGGGTGCGGCCGTCGAGCGTGCGGCTCTCGAGCAGGTCGAGGTCGAAGTCGGCGGCGCCCCCGAAGATCGGGTCGGTGCCGGTCTTGCCGCTGATGACCGGAAAGACGGTCACCTGAATGAAATCGACCAGGCCGGCCGCCATCAGGGCCCGGTTCAGTGTGAGGCTGCCGTGCGAGCGCAGGGGCACGTCCGACTCCTTCTTGAGCCGCGCGACGATCTCGACGGCGTCACCACTGGCGATCGTGGCGTCCGGCCAGTCGACGTTGTCCTCGAGCGTCTTCGACACGACCGTCGTCGGCAGATACTTCATCCGGGTGTTGATGGGGTCGTCGGCGAGGGATTCCTCGGTGAGCCCGCCCAGGAAGTGAAGGAAAGTCCGGAACGTGTTCGCTCCCAGGATCAGGCGCTGAGGCTCGCTGTACTGGGCGAGGCGGCGCTCCAGGAACTCCGGGCCCTGCTTGCCCCAGAAGCCGCCCCAGTCGCCGTCCTCGTTGTACGAGCCGAAGCCGTCGAGCGTGCAGAACACGTCGAACGTGTAGGTCGCGGTCATGATGGCCTCCCTGATCGGTTGTCTGACAGTCCAACGAACGACCTGGGCCGTTCCCGACAGCCTCAGGTGAGCCGGCTGCGGATCGCCGTGAGATGGGCCTGTGCCAGGCCCGAACCGATCAGGTACTCCTCGGCGCCGCCGTATTTCGCGTCGAGGTGAGCGAGCGTGTTGGCCATCGTCGCCGCCGGGCTGGCCTCGGTGAGCGCGTAGTCGCCGGCGACGGCCTCGGCCGGTACGCCCGCCAGGCGCAGCGCCAGGGCCACGACCACGCCGGTGCGGTCGCGCCCGCCGTGACAGTGCACGACGACGCCGCCCGGCGGGGCCTCGGCGATCGCGGTGAGGGCGGCGGCCATGCGCTCCCGGCTCGCGTCCAGCATGAGCCGGTAGCTGTCGGCCGGGATGTCCTCGTCGCCGGTCAGGTCGAAACAGGCCGGCACCAGGCGGTAGCGCTCGTCGCCGGCCAACGGGCTCGGGTACCGCGCCGCCTCCCACTCCCAGCGCAGGTCGACCACCCGGCTCACGCCGTAGGCCCGGACGGCGGCGATGCCGTCCGCGTCGAGCCGGCCGTGGTTGTCGGTGCGGATCAGCGCCCGCTCGCGGATCCGGCCGCCGCCGGCGGTGGCGAGGCCGCCCAGGTCGCGAGCGTTCCGCAGGTCGGGCCAGCGCAGTCGGGGCACGCCGTGAGATTACCGCTCATCGATTCGCGACGGCCGCGCCCAGGTGGGCCTCCACGCCGTCCGGCTGTTGCAGGCCCTGGTCGAACAGGGACTTCACGAACGGGCGGTGCTCGGGGCGGCCGGCGGTCGAGAAGTACGCCTTGAGGCCCGCTGCCAGCTCCTCGTCGGCGGGCAGGGTGGCCTCGTCGACCAGCGACTTGATGCCGGCCACGGCCACCCGGTCGAAGGCGGCGATCCGCCGGGCGAACCGGTCGGTGAATGCCTCGAGCTCGGCATCCGGCACGACCCGGTTCACGTACCCGTAATCGGCGGCCAGAGCAGCCACCAGATCGTCGCCGCCCAGCAAGATCTCGAGGGCGCGTCCGCGCCCGACCAGGCGGCCCAGCCGGGCCATCGCGCCGCCGCCGGGAACGGCACCCACCCCGACCTCGAACTGGCCCAGCACGGCCCGGTCGGATGCGAACCGGATGTCGGTGGCCAGGGCGAACTCGCTGCCGGCGCCCCGGGTGCGGCCGCGGATCTCGGCGATCGTGGCCACGGGCACCCGGCTCAGGCGGATGAAGTTGTCCACGTACGGATGCAAGCCGGTCGGACCCGGCCGCATCGCCGCCACCCGGGCGCCGTCGGAGAGGAAGTCCCAGTGCGCCATGAAATAGCCGGGTGTTTCGCTGCGGAACACCACGACCGTCAGATCCGGGTCTTTCTCGATGTCGCCGATGAGCGCGGCGAGCTGGTCGACGGTGTCCGGGTCCATCAGGTTCACCGGCCCGTTGGCGAAGGTGACACGCCAGTACGCAGGATTGACTTTGATCAAACTGAACTGTTGTGCTGCCGTCATACGAAGCAGCATCAACTCCGCACCGGCCGGCTCGCGCCCGTACGAATCACTGGTGAGCGCCGGGCCCGGGGTGGGAAAGGCGGTCGAGATCCGCGGTCTGGTGAAGACCTACGGCGAGTTCCTGTCGGTGGACGGGCTCGGCATGACCGTCCGGCGCGGCGCCTGCCACGGGGTAGTGTGCCCGAGCGGCGCCGGCCTCCTGCTCCGGGACCACCGAGAGTCGGCCTGACGATGACCGGCGACCAGGTGTTCCGCTCGCACGGCGACTTCCTCTGCGCAGGCGACCAGGAGGCCTTGGCATTCTGCGAGGAGATTGTCGACGTGATGATCGGTCGCTACAAAATCTCCCGCAGCGAGGCGGTGGCCTGCGTCAACCGCCAGTGGCCGGCCACCGACGCCTACTCCCGGATCGTGGGTTCGAGCATCGTCTACCACGAGGACGCCGACTTCTGGGCCGCCGACATCTACTACGGCGGCGACTCCCGCTGGTGGCGCCCCGACGCCGACCTGCGACCGCTGCCGCCGCCCTGACTATCGTGCGGGATGGTCGATCCACCATCGTTGTGTGTTGGCGATCTTTCCGCACTCGGTCATCGTCAGGACGCGCGGCGCGGGCCCGACGGTCGGCAGCGTGAGGCACTGCTGTTCTTTCACGCCGGTGTATCTGATCTCCCACGAGCTGGTCTTGCTGTCGCCTCGATCGATGTTGCTGAAGCGCCAGGTCGCGGCCGCCGCGCAGATCTCGGTTCCGACCAGTTCGCTGGTCAAGGCGACCAGGCAGCGATCCTCATCCTTGAACTTCAGTTTGTACGACACCGAGTCGCCGGACTTGATGGCGTTCACGTACTGGTTCGCGGCGTGAGTGCAGGGAAGCAGAACAATGGCTCCCTCGGCTCGGCGTTCGAAGGAGCGCGCTTCGACACAGGTATCGCCGTGGGCCTGAAGCTCACCGAGTTCAAACGGGATGTCGGGCGACGCCTCGGGATCATCCGGATTGAGCAGCACGACGGCGGTCGCGGTCGCTGCCACAACGCAGGTGGCAAGGCCGGCGATCCACCATCCTCGTCGCTTCCGCGACCGATGCGGCATAGTGGAGGGCGCTCGAGTCTGCGGGCGGCCGTCGCGGTCGGACCGGTTGGCTTCTATCGCGTTTCGCACCGCTGCCTCATCGGGAAGATGGCCGTCCCTGACGTCGATGTACTGGGTGCTGTCGAGCCTCCACCACATCTGACCGGAGCGCAGCAACGGCACGATGACCTTGCCCGTTCTCTCGGCGAGGGTGAGCTCGCGCGCGACCCAGTTCGAGGACTCCGTCTTTTCCGTCACCACGACCAGCATCGCGGCGCATTCGACGATTCTCTTCTCGAGCAATTGATCCCACCGGCTGCCGGCGGGAATCTCGTGGTCATACCAGACCTTGAGCCCACGATCGTTCAGATGCTCGGCCAGGTCGGCCGCATAGCGTTGATCAGCACGCGCATAACTCAGGAACACATGCTCGTCCACGCCCCCACCATAAGGAACGGGCCGGGATCCCCATCGGATTCGGCGTGCGATGCCGGCGTGCCATTATGGCGGGAAGTCGCCGGTGGGCGGCCGTGCCGCTGGAGTGGGTCGTGGGCATCGAGGCTGAGTTGCGGGCGGAGTTCGACCGCTGGGAGCGCAAAGAG
The DNA here is from genome assembly GCF_026626335.1 of Paractinoplanes pyxinae. GTDB lineage: Bacteria > Actinomycetota > Actinomycetes > Mycobacteriales > Micromonosporaceae > Actinoplanes > Actinoplanes pyxinae. The sequence continues at coordinate 79,935 of NZ_JAPNTZ010000027.1, forward strand.
ACCGCCGCCCTGCGGGTTCTGCCGTATGTCTTGCTGGCGGTGTGCACCCTCGTGGCCTTGCTGCTGCCGTTGTGGGATGCCGAGCCGCATCTGGCGGTGATCCTGGGACTGTCGGCTGCGGCGGCCGTCTGGTTGCTGTGGTTCCACACCCTGCACCGGAACGCCGCCTTCATGGGCCTGTACTACGCGGTGCTCATGGTGCTGGCGGCCGGCCTGGTGGTGGTCGCTCCCTGGTACGGCTTGTTCGCCTTCATCGGCTACCCCCAGGCCTTCCACTACCTGCGGGGGCGCTGGCGCTATGCCGGCGCGGCCGCCACGTCGATGATCACGGCGGTGTCCTACCTGGGCGGGATCGCCACCATCAGAGACGGCTTCTGGTGGGCCTGGCTCGCCATCAGCCTGATCAGCACGGTGCTGGCCTGGGGATCGTCGTACCTGATCGACATGGCCGACCAGCGCAACGTACGCCAGAAGCAGGCGCTCGCCGAGCTGCACGAGGCCAACGCCAAGGTCGAGGCGGCGCTGGAGGAGAACGCCGGCCTGCACGCCCAGCTGCTGGTGCAGGCGCGGGAGGCCGGCGTGCTCGACGAACGCCAGCGGATGGCCCGCGAGATCCACGACACCCTGGCTCAGGGCCTCACCGGCATCCTCACCCAGCTCCAGGCCGCCCAGCAGACGCTTGAGGGCCCGCCGAGCACCCACCGCCACGTCACGAACGCGATCAACCTGGCCCGCGACAGCCTGACCGAGGCCCGCCGCACGGTCCACGCCGTCGAGCCCGACGCGCTGGCCAAGGCCCACCTCCCCGAGGCGATCACCGACGTGGCCCGCCGCTGGTCCCAGGTCTACGACATAGACGCGACGCTGACCGTCACCGGCGACCCTCGCCCCATGCACGCCGACGTCGAGGTAGCCCTGCTGCGAGCCGCCCAGGAGGCTTTGGCCAACGTGGCCAAACACGCCCAGGCCACCCGCGTGGCCCTGACCCTCTCGTACATGGAAGACCAACTGACTTTGGACGTACGAGACGACGGCATCGGCTTCGACCCGGACATCAGGCGCGCCCCCGGCTCCACCGACGGCGGCTTCGGCCTCACCGGCATGCGCCAGCGCGTCCAACGCCTGGCCGGCCACCTCGACATCGAGTCCGAGCCCGGCGCCGGCACCGCCATCTCAGCCTCGGTGCCCGCGCTACCGGCCCGCCCCGAATGACCGCAGATACCGCCGCCGATAGATCCGCTGAGCCACCAACAACACCGGAAACACCCAACGCCAGGCACCCCTGGCCGGCCGGGTCAGCGACCTGATAGTCAGCCACACCCGCCCATCCGCCGACCGATGGGCGATGAAGGCTTCCTCCCCACTGACCGGATGCCCGACCAGAGTCCCGTACGCGAACCCCCGCCGCCTTGACTCGTCCACCACCTCGACCACTCGAACCGGCTCAACAACCTTCACCGGCCCCACCTTGGCCGTGACCCGGAAGTCGTCCCCGCCGACCGCCTCCATCACGAACCCGCTGCGCGTCTTGACCTGCCAGTCGAGTACCCCGGCCCCGACC
>NZ_JAPNTZ010000028.1 GCF_026626335.1 Paractinoplanes pyxinae
GGCCAAGGCGGTCGATTCCGGCTCCCGGCAGTTCGACGACGCCACCAGCTCGTTCCGCCGCATCGCCGGGCTCGTCTCGACCACCAGCGACGCCACCCGCGAGATCGAGCTGTCGACCAAGCAGCAGACCACCGCGGTCGAGCAGGTCAACATCGCCGCCTCGGACACGGCCCGGGTCACCCGCGAGACCGAGGCCAGCGCCGTGCAGACGAAGCAGACCGCGGCCCACCTCACCACCCTCTCCGGCGAGCTGCTGGACCTGGTCGGCACCGGACGCCACTGATGGCGGAAAGGGATCCACTCCGCTACTTCCGAATAGAGGCCAAGGAGCTGGTCGACCAGATCAGCGCCGGCGTCCTCGATCTGGACCAGCAGCCCGAGGCCGACGTGGTGGCCCGGCTGCTGCGGTTCGCGCACACCCTCAAGGGCGCGGCCCGGGTCGTGAAGCAGCAGGAGATCGCCGACCGGGCCCACGAGTTCGAGGAGGTGCTGGTCCCGCACCGGGATGAGGCCACGCCGGCGCTGGCGGCCGACCAGATGCGCGAGCTGCTGCGCCTCAACGACGAGATCTGCGGGTACGTGGACTCGCTGTCCGCCCCCGCCCCGGCGCCCGAGCCGGCCGCGCCCGCCGAACCGGCCGTGCCTGCTGAACCGGGTATGCCGGTGCGCACGGTCCCCCTGAACGCGCCCGAGAACCAGGCCGAGGTGGACGAGGCCCGGGAGGACGCCGAGCTGGCCCGGGGCGCCGCCGCGGCCGCCGACCGCCCCGAGCGGGCCGCCACCGCCGACCTCGACGAGCTGCTCGACGCGATCAGCGAGGCCAGCGCCCGCATCGCCCCGCTGCGCGACGGCGGCCGGACGCTGGGCCGCCTGCACCGCAAGGTCGAGACGCTGGGCGAGCGCATGCGGGTCGGCCGCACCACCGTCAGCGACGCCTCGGCCCGCACCTCGGTGCGCCGCCTCGCGGGCGAGCTGGGCGCGCTCGGCCGCCGCCTCACCGACGCCGTCGACCAGGTCGAACGCGAGCTCGACGAGGTCCGCGGCCGGGCCGAGGGACTGCGCCTGGTGCCGGCCGGCTCGATCTTCACGGCGCTGCGCCGGGCCGTGCGCGACGCCGCCGACGCCGAGGGCAAGCGGGTGCGGTTCCAGGCCACCGGGGCCGACGTGCGGATGGGCCCCAACCTGCTCAACCTCATCAGCGGCGCGTTCCTGCACGTGGTGCGGAACGCGGTCGTGCACGGCATCGAGCCCGAGGACCAGCGGCTGGCCGCCGGCAAACCGGCCGAGGGCACGGTCGGCGTGCACGTCGAGCGCCGCGGCCGGTACGCCGAGTTCCGCTGCACCGACGACGGGCGCGGCTTCGACCTGGCCGCCCTGCGCCGCACGGCCGAGGAGCGCGGCCTGATCGGCCCCGGCGCCAACCCCGGCCCGCAGGGGCTGATCGACCTCGTGCTGCACGGCGGGATCAGCACCGCGCCCGGGGTCACCGAGGTGGCCGGCCGCGGCATCGGCATGGACGTCGCCCGGGACGTGGCCCTGCAGCTGGGCGGCGAGGTGTCCATCGCCAACCGGCCCGGGCAGGGCGCCACCGTCCGCTTAGTCGTGCCACTGACCCTGCTCAGCATGAACGGCCTGATCGTCGAGACCGGCGGCACCACCGCCACGATGCCGCTGGACGCCGTGCGCCGGTGCGTGCGTCTGGGGGCCGACGAGGTGGCCGCGGCCACCGCCACCGCCCGGCTCGCCCACGAGCGCGAGGTGCTGCCGTTCCTGCCGCTGGCCCAGGCCCTGCGGGTCGCGCCGGCCGAGGAGGAGCCGCGCTCCGGCGTCGCCGTGGTGCTGGCGGCCGACCGCGACACCGTGGCCATCGGCGTCGACCGGCTGGCCGGCATCTCCACGCTGGTCGCCCGCCCGCTGCCCGACCTCGCCCCGGCCGCCCCGGTGATCGGCAGCGTCTCGATCGACCTGGACGGCAACCCCCGGCTCGTGCTGGACGCGCACGGGCTGGTGGCCGAGGCCCGCCAGGAGAGCGCGACCGCCCGCGGCGACGCCTCGGCCTCGGCCAAGCCCCGGATGCCGATCCTGGTCGTCGACGACTCGCTGACCACCCGCATGCTCGAGCGCAGCATCCTCGAGTCGGCCGGCTACGAGGTGGACCTGGCCGCCTCGGGCGAGGAGGGCCTGGAACGGGCCCGCAGCCGCGAGTACGGGCTGTACCTGTCGGACATCGACATGCCCGGCATCGACGGCTTCACGTTCGTGGCGCGCGCGAAGGCCGATCCGCAACTGGCCCACGTGCCGGCGATCCTGGTCAGCTCGCGGGCCAGCGCCGAGGACAAGCGCCGGGGCACCGAGGCGGGCGCGGCCGCGTACGTGATCAAGGGCGAGTTCAACCAGGAGGAACTGCTGGCGCACATCCGGAGGCTGATCCTCTGATGATCCGTGTCCTGCTCGTGGAGGATTCCGCGACCATGCGCCACCACCTGCGCGAGTCGCTCGCAAGCGACCCGGAGCTGCAGGTGGTGGGCGAGGCCACCGACGGCGGCGACGCGGTCGAGATGGTCGCGCGCCTGCGCCCCGACGTGGTGACCATGGACATGATGCTGCCGACGATGAGCGGCCTGGTCGCCACCGAGCACATCATGGCCGAGCACCCGACGCCCATCCTGGTCGTCTCGTCGGCCGACCGGCGCGAGCTCTTCAGCACGTACAACGCCCTGGCCGCGGGCGCGGTCGACGTGCTCGAGAAGCCCCGCGGCGACGCCACCGACGCCGACTGGGGGCGGCGGCTGTGCGCGGCCGTGCGCCTGGTCTCGCGCATTCGCGTGATCACTCATCCCCGGGCCCGGCTGGACGGGCGGGGCCGCTCGCGGGTCGAGCCGCCCGCTCCTCCGCCGCCCACACCCGCGGCGCCGCCTTCGATCGACGCCGTGCGCGCCGTCGCGCTGGGCGCCTCGACCGGTGGACCGGGCGCGCTGACCGATCTGCTGCGCGCGCTGCCGGCCGGCTTCCTGCCGCCGGTGCTGTGCGTGCAGCACATCGCGGCCAGCGAGCCGTTCGCCGTCGCCTTCTCGGACTGGCTGGCCGGGCAGACCGGCCGCGACGTGAGCTACGCCCGCGACCGCACCCCCTTGGCCGCGCTGACCGGCCGGGTCGTGCTGGCCCCGCCCGACCGGCACCTGGTGGTGCGCGACGGCATGGTGCGGGTCACCGACGGGCCGCCCCGGCACTCGTGCCGGCCCTCGGTCGACGTGCTGTTCGAGTCGGTGGCCGCCGAGTACGGCCCGATGGCGGCCGGCTGCCTGCTCACCGGCATGGGCCGCGACGGCGCCGAGGGCCTGCTGACCATGCGCTCGCGGGGCGCGGTCACCTTCGCCCAGGACGAGGCGAGCTGCGTGGTGTACGGCATGCCGCGCGAGGCCGCCCTGCTCGGCGCGGCCGCCTACGTGCTGCCGCCGGCCCGGATCGCCGCCCGGCTGGCCGAGCTGCAGCCCGCGGGGAGCCGGCGATGACCCAGCGCGTGCTCATCGTGGACGACAGCCTCACCGTGCGCATGGACCTGCACGAGGCGTTCGAGGCCGACGGCTTCGGCACCATCCTGTGCGCGACCGGAACCGAGGCCCGGGCCGCCTTCGTGGGCGACGAGTTCGACGTGGCCGTGCTCGACGTGCTGCTGCCCGACGCCGACGGGCTGGAGCTGCTGACCGAGCTGCGCGGCCTGCCCAGCCGGGCCCGGGTGGTCACCGTGCTGCTCAGCACCGAGGACGAGGTGGCCGACCGGCTGGCCGGGCTGCGCATCGGCGCCGACGAGTACGTCGGAAAACCGTACGATGCAGGATACGTCGTGGCCCGGGTGCGCCAGCTGCTGCGGGACGGCCCGGCCCGCTCCGACGACCGCACCACCGTGCTCATCGTGGACGACAGCATGACCTTCCGCGAGCAGCTGCGCGAGCTGCTCGAGGGCGAGGGGTACGCCGTGCTGACCGCCCCCAGCGGCGAGGACGGCCTGCGGGTGGCGGCCGACCGCCGGCCCCAGGCGGTCATCGTCGACGGCGTGATGCCCGGCATCGACGGCGCCACGGTGATCCGCCGCATCCGCCTCGACCCGGCCCTGCGCGACACCCCGTGCATTTTGATGACGGCGGCCGACGACTACGCCACCGAGCTGCAGATGCTCGACGCGGGGGCCGACGCGTTCGTCCGCAAGCAGCAGAACCTGGCCATCGTGCCGGCCAAGCTGAACGCGGTCCTGCGGCAGAGCACCGAGCAGCTGCCGATCGAGGTCGGCAGCCTGCACGGGCCGAGCAAGGTGCTGGCGCTGACCCCGGACCGGCAGCGGCTGACCGAGCTGGCGGCCGCGTTGCGCGACGAGGGCCACGACGTGATCCCGGTGGCGGCCACCGAGGACGCGCTCGACCTGCTGGCCGAGCAGCCGGTCGACTGCATCGTGCTGGGCCTGGGCCTGGCCGGCGACCTGGGCCGGGAGGCCTGCCGGAGGATCAAGGAAGTCCCGGTGATCGGCGAGACACCGGTGGTGATGACCGGGTCGACCGACGACGACATGCTGGCCTGCCTGGCCTCGGGGGCCGACGACTACGTACGGGCCGACTCGGGGGCCGACGCGCTGCGGGCCCACGTCCGCACGCAGATCCGCCGCAAGCAGTCGCACGACGAGAGCCGGCGCATCCGCGAGGAGCTGATGCGCCGCGAGCTGGACGCGGCCGAGGAACGGTCGGCCCGCCAGCTCGCCGAGACCCGGGCCGCCCTGGTCGAGGAGCTGGAGTGGCGCAACCGCGAGCTGGAGGCGTTCAGCGGCTCGGTCTCGCACGACCTGCGGGGGCCGCTGCAGGTGATCAGCAGCTTCGCCGAGCACATGCTGGACGACGAGGACGACCCGCTCAGCCCGGAGGCCCGGCGCCGGCTGAGCCGGATCCAGGCCGCCGCCCACCGGATGGCCGACCTGGTCGAGTCGCTGCTGATCCTGGCCCGGGCCAGCCGGGGCGACCTCCGCCGGGCCGAGTTCGACCTGACCACTACGACGTGGCAGGTGATCGCCGAGGTCGAGGCGCGCGACCCGGAGCACAAGGTCGCCTTCACCGTGACCGAGGGCATGGAAGCTGACGCCGACGAGGGCCTGGTCCGGGTCATCCTGGAGAACCTGATCAACAACGCCGTGAAGTTCACGCGCAAGGTCGAGCACCCGGCGATCGAGGTGGGCCGGGCCGATCAGGGCTTCTACGTACGCGACAACGGCGCCGGCTTCCCCGCGGGCAAGGCGGGCGAGCTCTTCCGGCCGTTCGCCCGCCTGCACAGCGCCGAGGACTTCCCGGGCACCGGCATCGGCCTGACCACCGTGCACCGGGCGATCGAGCGGCACGGCGGCGAGATCTGGGCCGAGGGCGAGGACGGGCGCGGCGCGACCTTCTGGTTCACGCTGCCGCCCGCCCCCGACCCCGGCGGACCGGACCGGCGGGGTCAGGCCCGCCGGAACGGCTGAGCTCTATTTGACGTACGTAAGCCCGTCCGAGATGACGGTCGGGCGGCCGCTGGTGCCGGCGACCACGACGGAGACGGTGTGCACCTTGGCCGTCAGCGCCTTGACCCAGATCGTCTGGCGGTGGCTCGTGGCCGATGCCTTGGTGTCCACCGTGGCCACCTTCACGCCGTCCACCAAGATGTTCGCCTGGCCCGTGGACGGGGTGCGGGTGAAGGTCAGCGCGGCCGAGCGCCCGTTGAACGTGTAGGCCAGCTTGGCGTTCCTGGCCGACGCGGCCAGCGCCTTGCCGCCCAGGTAGGTCGTGGCGGCCGACCGGGTGCTCCAGGCGCCGGTGCGCTTGGCCGACGTCTCGGGCATCTGGACGATCGTCCGCGAGACGGTCGAGACGCCCTGGTTGTAGGCCATGTCCTGGGCCCGTACGGAGTACGTCACGGCCACGTTCGGCTTGACTGTCGCGTTCCACACCGTTGACGTGCCGAGCATCGACACCTGGTTCGGCGACAGGGACTGCTGACGGGCGATCTTGCCGTTGTTGTCGGCCGACTTGAAGTTGACCGCCACCGGCACCGAGGTGGCCGAGTAGGTGCCGGTCTTCAGCGCCACCGTCGGCGGGGTGGGGAAGGTCGGACTGGTCACGTCGCCGATGACCTTGGTGACCGGGGTGATGTCGGTGGCGCCGGTCTCGTGCACCACGCGGACGGCCACGTTGTGCGAGCCGGGCGACACGGTGATCGGCGCCGAACTGGTGGTGGAGGTCGTTACCACCTTGCTGTCGACCAGCACGTCGAACCGGCTGATCCTCCCCGGGTCGCCGCCGACGGTCCAGTGCACCTGGCCCTTGTCGTGCAGGTAGTAGGGGCCGGTGGTCGGCTCGCCGCCGGTGACCGAAGTGATGGCCAGGCCGGGCAGCGCCGCGCGGCCGCGGATCTGGCCCAGCAGCGGGTAGAACAGGTCGCCCGGGCATTCCGTCTCGGCGCCGTCGCGGTGACCGGCGATGCGCGGGAAGGTCACCACCGTGCCCTTGGGCCACTTCATGCCGTCGATGCCGGCGACCAGCGTCGTGGTGCTCGTCGGGTCGTTGCCGTACGCGCCGAGGCGGGACGCCGCCAGCTTGGCGATCGAGGTGAGGGCGGCGTTGCTCGGCCGCACCTTGGTGTAGTCGCCGATCAGCGCGATGCCGGCCGTCCCGGTGTTGAACCCGGCCACGTGCGCGCCCACCACCGCCTTGCTGACACCGCCCTTGCGGCCCTCGTAGATCGTGCCGCAGTTGTCGACGAGGAAGTTGTAGCCGATGTCGTCGAAGCCCTCGGAGATGTCGGTGGCCATGATGGCCCGGACGAAGTCGGGGGCGTCGGCGCACGTCTTCGGGAACTCGGTGCCGGTGTGGTGCACCCAGACCAGCTTCACGCCCTCCTGGGCGATCGTGGGCGGCGCCTTGACCAGGCTCTCGTTGGCCTTCCAGCCGGCCCGGGAGACGTAGGCGGGCATCGGCGGCTTCGGCACACCCGGCGGCACGGTGGTCGGCGCCGCGGAGGTGGCCGTGGTGGTCGGCGGGGCCGCGGTCGTCGCCGGCGGCTTGGTGGAGGTCGTCGCCTCCGGGGTGGGTGTCCCGGTGACGATCGCGGGCGGCGGCGCCTTGGGAATCGTCGGAACGGTCGGCGTCGGAGCCGGCTCGCCGCCGCCGCGGCCGCCCTCCTGCGCGTTCGGGTCGATCAGCTTGAGCAGCAGACCGGCCGGCAGCGGCTTGGCGGCGGCGCCGACGAGCCGGGCCGCCACGCCGTCCGAAGGCCCGGTCCAGAGCGGGGCGGTGCGGCCGCGCACGCGGGACCGCTCGCCGGCCAGGTCGGCCGCGTCCTCGGCGATCGACAGCGATTTCCAGCCGGTCCACTGGCCGGTGCGGGCGCTGCGGGTGCGCACCTGCACGGTCCCGTCGGGCGCGTCCTTGGGGCTGTTCCAGCTGACGCTGACCATGCTGAACTTCTCGGTCGGCCGCTGCGGCAGCGAGAACTTGCGGCCCAGCTTCCCGAGGTCGACCTGGTCGATGCGGATGCCGGACGGCTTAGCGGCGGGCGCGGCGGCCGGGACCGCCACCGGCGGCAGCGCGGCCGCCGGTTCGTCCGACATGAACGTCGCCACCCCGCCCGCGGGCCAGGTCAGGACGGCCACTCCGCCGCCTGCCGCCAGCACCGCAGCCGCGCTCCCTATGCCTATCGCCCATCGACGCCGCACGTTGTCCCCCGTTTGATCAAGTCAAAAAGCCGGGCGTGAGGCTATCGAAAGAGTTCTCAGCCCGCCATCCCGAACCAGGGCCGGCAGGGCGGGAAACCGGTCACAGTCACGTCGGCGCCGGGCCAGTGGCCGGCCGTGAGCCGGAAATGCCGGAGTTCGACCACGTCGCCGCCGGTGTCGACGATCGTGCTGACCCCGTTCTCGGCGTACCCGACCCGGCGCGAGACGCCCAGCGAGGCCGCGTTGGTGGTGGTGGCCGAGGTGATCGCGGCCGTCGCGCCGAGCTCGCCGAAGGCGAACTGCAGCATCGCCGTACGCATGGCGACCCCCACGCCGCGGCCGCGCACGTCGGGAACGAGCCACGACGCCGAGTCCACTGTGCGCAGAGCCGGGAAGTTGTCGCCCTCCAGCGTCTGCACCCCGACCAGCCGGCCCTGATGCGAGACCGCGAAGTGCAGCACCCACGACTCCGGCGACCAGGTGCCGAGCGCCCGCCAGTAGCCCTGGCAGAACAGCCGGCGCTCGTTCTCCTCGTAGGTCAGCGAGTCGTACATCGCCAGCCGCGGGTCGTGCCCCACGTCGCCCGGCAGCACCGAGGCCAGGTGGGGCAGGTCGGCCTCGGTCATCGGGCGCAGCAGCACGTCGCGGAAGGCCAGCCGGAGGCCGAACAGGGGCCAGAACTCGTCCATCCCTGCTGTATAGCCCACCGGCCGGCCTTCCGCCTGGCGGTTATTCGGCGCCCAGCGCGGCCACCGGGCTCACCTTCGCCGCGCGGCGGGCGGGCAGCACGCCGGCCAGCGCGGTCAGCCCGACGAGCACGGCGAAGACCGCCGCGAGCTGCAGGTACGGGACGGCCAGAGGAGCGTTGACACCGAGCGCCTTGACGGCCAGCCAGGCGTACGGAACCCCGAGGGCCAGCCCGATGGCGGCGCCGATGACGCCGTAGAGCGCCGACTCGGCCGTCAGCATCGTGCGCAGACCGCTCTTGGACAGGCCGACCGCGCGCAGCACGCCGGACTCGCGGACCCGCTCGACCACCGACAGCGCGGTCGTGGTGCCCACGCCGACCACCGCGATCACCACCGTGAGACCGATCAGGCCGACCGCGATCACCAGCAGCAGCGTGACGTTGTCGTTGATCTGGTCGCGCTGGTCGGCCAGCACGTCGACCCGCCACTTGCCACCCGCCGCGGCCTGCGCGTCCTGGATCGCCCGGTTGCCGTCGGTGCGCGCCTTCTCGCCGCTCGCCACGGCGTCGGCCAGCACTCCCGCGTACGCGGTGGGAGCGCCCAGCTTCGTCAGGTCGGCCGGGTCGAGCACGGCCGAGGCGTGCAGCGGTGCATCGTCCGGCAGCACGGCCGCCACGGTCAGCTTGACCGTGCGCTTCCCGATCTGGAACGGCACCTGGTCGCCCACCCGAGCCCCGGTCACGTCGCCCGCGAACCCGGACAGCACGACCCTGCCCGGCCCGGTGTCGCCCAGCGACCCGCTCACCGCGTCCAGCTTCTTCAGCTGCGGCAGCCCGGACATTGCCAGGTCGGTCACCGGCAGCTCCAGCTGCCCGCCGATCTTGGCCAGTTGCCGCCGGTACGGGGTCACGTGGCTGACGTTGTCGTTCTTCCTCAGCTGCTCGACCAGGCCGGCCGGCACCGGGTCCTCGTTCACGCCGGTCAGCTCGTAGTCCGCCGGCGACGACGCGGCCGTCTCCCGGTCGACCAGCACCCGGAACGACGCCCCGCCGACCAGGGCGCCCGCGATCAGCGTGACGCCGAGCGCGACCACGACCGAGACCGCGGCGGCCCGGCGCGGGGCCGAGCCCACTCCCCCGGCGGCCAGCCGGCCGACCGGGCCCGAGCGGCGGATCGGCCAGCCCAGCAGGGCCAGCACCGGCCGCACCAGCACCGGGCCCAGCGCCACCAGCGCGAAGAAGGCGAACGCGCCCGAGGCGACGATGGCGAACAGCATCGGCTGCGCGTTGTAGTCCTCGGGGTCGCGGCCGGGCAGGTGGGTCACCACGTACCCGGCCAGCAGCACCGCCCCCGCGGTGAGCAGGATGCCGGCAGCCCAGCGCAGCTTGCCGATGTCACGCCGGGCGCCGGTCGTGCCGGAACCACGCAGCGCCTCCAGCGGCGAGACCCGCGAGGCCGAGGCGGCCGGGGCCAGCACGGCCAGCGTGGTGATCAGGACGGCCAGGGCGATCGTGCCCAGGGCGGCCGGAACCGGCACCCCGGGCGAGGCGATCTTCTTGTCGAACCAGCCCGCCGCGGCAGGGATGAGGTGACCGACGCCGAGCGCGATCAGCACGCCCACCGTGCCGGTGACCAGGCCGGTCAGCGCGCCCTCGGCGGCCAGCGCGCCGGTGATCGAGCGGCGGCCGGCCCCGACCGCGCGCAGCAGGGCCAGCTGGCGCATCCGCTGGGCGAAGACGATCCGGAACGTCGAGGTGGCGACCAGGCCGGCCGCGACCACGGCGATGGCCACGAACATGGCGATGACGGCGAAGATCGCGTTGACGTCCGAGGCCTTGGCCTTGGCCTCGTCGTGGCGGACGGTGGCGCCGTCGCTGACCTGCGGGCGCTCGTCGCCCGGCGGGAAGAGGGCGTCGATCTTTCCCTGTACGGCGGCCGCGTCGGCGCCGGGGGCGAGGCGCACGTCGATCTGGCTCAGGAACGGGGCTGCGGTCAGCTTCACCAGGGCGGCCGTGGGGGCGTACGCCTGGAAGCCGAAGTCGTCACGGGCCGAGACGATCCCGACGACCTTGATCTTGGTCTTGGGCAGGGGGTTGCCCTGCTCGTCGTAGCGCAGCTGCGCATCGGCCGTGGCGCCCAGCCTGAGGCCCATCCGCTCGACCGTGCGCGGGGTGACCGCGACCTCGCCCGGCGCCGTCGGGAACCGGCCCTGGGTGACCGTGGTCAGCGCGAGCGGCCCGGTGCCCGGGTCGGCCTGCAGCTGCAGGTACTCGCCGCCGACCTCGCCGCCGTAGTCGACCCGGCCGACCGCCTCCGCGACGCCGGCCGTCTTCGTGACCGCGGCCAGCTGCGCGGCCTTGATCGTGCCGTTGTGCACGACCACGTCGACCGCCTCGGGCGTGCCGCTGAGGCCGTTGAGCACGCTGCGCTCGGTGATCTGCTGGGCCAGCACGGTGGCGTACACGACGAACGAGACCACCAGCACGGCCAGGCCGGTCAGCAGCAGGCGCGACGGGCGGCGGGCCACGCCCCGCAACTGGGTGCGCAGGACGCTCATCGCGCGACCGCCAGGCTCTGCAGGGCGTCCGAGACCGAGGTGATGTCGGGGCGGTCGAGCTCGCCGGCGACCCGGCCGTCGGCCAGCAGCACGACCCGGTCGGCGTAGGCGGCGGCGCCCGGGTCGTGGGTCACCATGACGATCGTCTGGCCCAGTTCACGTACGGAATTGCGCAGGAACAGCAGCACCTCGGCGCCCGACCGCGAGTCCAGGTTGCCGGTGGGCTCGTCGGCGAACACCACCTCGGGCCGCGACATGAGCGCGCGGGCGATCGCCACCCGCTGCTGCTGGCCGCCGGAGAGCTCACCGGGCCGGTGGTCGAGCCGGCCCACGATGCCCAGCGACTCGGTCAGATGGCTGTACAGGTGCGGGTCGGGCCGGCGGCCGGACAGCTCCAGCGGCAGCACGATGTTCTGCGCCGCGGTCAGCTGGGGCAGCAAGTTGAAGGCCTGGAAGACGAAGCCGATCCGTTCCCGGCGCACCTTGGTCAGCACCTTGTCGCTCTGCCGGGTCAGGTCGGTGCCCCCGAGCAGCGCCTGGCCCGACGTGGCGGTGTCCAGGCCGGCCAGGCAGTGCATCAGGGTGGACTTGCCGGAGCCGGACGGCCCCATGATGGCGGTGAACTGGGCCCGGGCGAAGCCGACGGTCACACCGTCCAGCGCCCGCACCGCCGTGTCCCCACTGCCGTAGACCTTGACCAGGTCGACGGCGGCGACCGCGGCCAACGTGTCCACGTTCTGCGTCTGCATGATTTCCCCACTAACTCGGTGGCGTTCTTCGACGCTGCGAATCATGTGGGGAGCCGATCGGCCGGCACATCAGCCGCAGGCCGGGCCCCGCGCGGGCGGCGGATCTGTCTTTCGGCCGATGGGAGCCCCCGCACCAGCGCATACGCTGGACGACGATGCAGACCAACCCGAACCGGATCATCCTTCGCCGCCTGGCGCAGTTCCTCGCGCTCTTCGGGATGGCGATCCTCGGGCTGTTCGACGTCGCCCAGGGCCTGATGCGCCAGTCCGAGGTGCTGGGCCTGCTGCAGGTCGTCCTGGCGCTGGCCGCGGCCGCGGTCTGGCTGCCGGTGCACCGGCCCGGCTCGACCCGGCTGCCCAACGCCGCGATGGTGCTGGGCGCCGCCTCGCTGCTGGTGACGATCGGGGTGGCCGCGACCTCACCCGGCTCGTACGGGGTCAGCTGGGGCCTCGCCGAATCGGCCGCCCTGCTCGGTGTCTGCTACGTGGTGGCCCGCCACTCGCCGCCCGGCCGGGCCGCGACCGCGCTGCTCATCGTGGGCGCCGCGGTCAGCTTCGCGCCGCTGCGGGGCGGGCAGGACTACCTCTACGTCATCTTCGGGCTGATCCAGGCGCTGGCCGCCGCGGCCGCCATCGGCCTCGGCATCTACCTGCGGATCATCGAGGGCTCGCGGCAGCGCGCGGTCGACGCCGTCCGGGCCGAGCAGCGCGCCGAGTTCGCCCGCGACCTGCACGACTTCATCGCCCACCACGTCACCGGCATCGTCGTGCAGGCCCAGGGGGCCAAGTTCATCGCCGAGCAGGACCCGCAGCGGGTGCTGACCGCGCTCGACCAGATCGAACAGGCCGGCGCCGAGACCATGGCGTCGATGCGCCGGATGGTCGGCGTGCTGCGCGACCCCGACTCGAAGCCGGACGCCCCGCTGGCCCCCGTGGCCGGCCTGCACGACCTGGGCGCGCTGCTCGACCAGTTCAACTCGGCGGGCGGCGCCAAGGCCCGCATGCACCTGGACGGCGAACTGCACGGCCTTCCGGTCGAGATCTCCACCTCGGCCTACCGGGTGGTGATGGAGGCGCTGACCAACGTGCGCCAGCACGCGCCCGAGGCGTCGGCGGCCGACATCTGGATCCGGCGCACACCCGAGTGGCTGCTGGTGCGGGTGGCCAACGACGGGGTGATTCCGGCCCGTGCGGGAACGCCGCGCGAGCGTCCGGGGTACGGTCTCGTGGGCCTGACCGAACGGGTCCGCGCGGTCGGCGGCCGCATCACGGCCATGCCGGGCATCGAGGGCGGCTGGGTGGTCGACGCCGCGTTCCCGATCGACCCCCGGACGGAGCCATGATCCGCGTACTGATCGCCGACGACCAGGCCATGGTCCGCACCGGCTTCGGCATGATCATCGGCGCCCAGCCCGACATGGAGGTCGTGGGCGAGGCCGCCGACGGCGTCGAGGCGGTGGCGCTGGCCCGCAAGCTGAAGCCGGACGTGGCCCTGCTCGACATCCGCATGCCCAAGATGGACGGCCTGGAGGCGTTGCGGCTGCTCTCCGGCCCCGGTGTCACCGACCCGGTCAAGGTGGTCGTGGTGACCACGTTCGACCTCGACGAGTACGTGCACCAGGCGCTGCGCAACGGCGCGGCCGGCTTCCTGCTGAAGGACTCGGGCCCGGCCCTGCTGGTCGAGGCCGTAAGAGCGGCCGTCTCGGGCGACGCCCTGATCAGCCCGTCCATCACCGTACGGCTGCTCGAGCACCTGTCCCCGCCGGCGCCCTCGGGCGACGACGGTGGCCTGTCGCCGCGCGAGCTGGACGTGGTGCGGCTGGCCGCCAAGGGCCTGACCAACGCCGAGATCGCGGCCCAGCTGTTCATCTCGATCGGCACGGTCAAGACCCACGTCGGCAGCGTGATGACGAAGCTGAACGCCCGCAACCGCGTCGAGATCGCCGCCTGGGCCTGGGAACGGCGCCTGCTGGGCTAGCTGCGGCGGCGGGCCAGCTCGGCCAGTTCGGCCCGCCCGGTCGTGCCCGTCTTGCGCAGCATGTTCGAGACGTGCACGCCCACGGTCTTCTCGCTCAGCACCAGGGCACGAGCGATCTCGCTGTAGGTCCGCCCGGACACCAGATGGACGAGGACTTCACGCTCGCGCGGGGTCAGCCCGGGAATAGCGTCACCGGCCGAATCCACGACCACGGCCTCGAACGTGATGTGAGCGTTGCGGGCCAGCAGGTCCACGTCGGCCAGCAGCGGCGCGGCCTGCAGGTCGGTGGCCAGTTCGTGAGCCCGGCGCAGCGCCGTTGTTCCTTGCCTGCGGCCGGCGCGGCCCCGCAGCGCGGCCTGCGCCTCCCGCCACCGGCAGTAGGCCTCGTCCCATGGCAGGACGGCCTCGTCGCACGCCTCCGCCGCGGCATGCCAGCACGTGAGCTCGGCCGGGTCGCGCCGGGCCCGGGCCGTCTCGGCGTCGGCCCAGCACTGCATCGCCGCGAGCCACCGGGCGTTGAACTTGGACAGGTTCGGCTCCACGACGGCGACGCGGGGATACCGCTGCCGCAGGTCACGCATCCGTTCGAGCTCGGCCGAGGGGTCCTCGCCCTGGTCCCGATCGGCTTGGACCCGGTCGGCCAGCGCTCGCGCGGCGAGTGGCAGCAACCTCTCCGCGTCGAGCGGCGGCGGATGCAGGGCGAGGCCGTGGAAAGAACACGCCAGCGCCCGTTCGGTGTCGCCGCGGCTGACGGCCAGCTCCGCGTTCACCGCGTCGAACGGGAACGGCGAGAAGTCGGCCGCCCCCGCGATCAGTTCGCCGGCTCGTGCGGCGTGAGCTTCCGCCTCCGTGAACCGCCCCTGCCGGCAGGAAAGTATCGCGGCCGTGTTCCGTCCGCGCGCGTCGGCCAGGACACTGGGCCGGGCGCCGAGGGCCACTCGGAGCCGGTCGAGGCAGCCTCGCCAGTCGCCGACGACCAGCAGGTACTCGGCCTCGAGGGAACAGATCTCCGACACGTGGCTGTGGACGGCGCCCGCCCGCTCCAGTTCCTGGCGGCAGGCGCGGGCATCGTCGACGAGAGCCTGCGCTGTAGCGCCTGCGCTGTTGTTGAGGACCCAGTAAGTTGCATCGACCGCCCACTCGAACTCGCCCAGGCGAAGAGCGAGTGCGAGCAACTCTCGTGCGGCCTCCGCCCCGCCCGCGAGGTCCCCCGCGCCACAGCGGGCCTGCGAGGTCGCGCTCAGCGCGAGCATGAGCGCGTCGGGCCAGCCGCCTGCCCGAGCCAGCCGCAGGGCCTCGGCCGCCTTGACCGGCCCGTCCGCCACCTCCCGCCACAAGCGGCTGAAAGCGACCGCCCCGACGGCCAGCGCATGTTCGCGGCTTCGCGGGTGCGCCGAGGAAAGGCGTTCCGCCTTGGCCGCGTCCTCGAGCGAAGTGTTTCCCTTCCCGGCCGAGAAGGCGAGTGGGATCCGACAAGCCAGAAGTTCCGCGGCCACCATGGGTTGAGCGTCCTGGTCGACGAGGGCGAGCAGATCGTCGATCGCCGCCACCTCGTCGGTGAGCCGGCCCGCGACATGGGCGGCCCGGCGAATGAGGTGCAGCAGGTCCTCGGCCGATTCCTCGGCGCCCTCCGGCCGCAGCCGCAGGGCCCGTCGCAGCAATCGGACGGTCTCGGCCGCACCTCGAGGACCGGTCACGGCCGTGGCCTTCAGCGCCCACCGGTAGGCCTCATCGTCCATCCCGGCCCGGTAGTAGTGATCGGCGCGCTCGATCGGGTCGTCGGCGCTTTCGGCCAGGGCCGCGTGCCGGGACCGCCGTTCCTCCGGCAGCAGGCCCTCGACCAGCACCTCGGCCAGCAGCGGATGGGCGAACCAGTACCGCCCGTAGTCGTCGACGGTCAGCACACCCGCGTCGAGCGCTTCCCGCAGCACCTCACCCGGCGCCGCGGCCGCCGTGGGCCGCCCGGCGACGGCGATCGCTGTCGTTACCTCGCGCGCCGGCGGCGACAGGCTGTGCCACGTACGAGACAGGGCCCCGCGCAGCTCGTCCGGCAGATGCGGCGGCAGGGACCGCGCATCGGGGTCGAGCCCGCGAACCAGCAGCTTGGTCAGATAAGGATTCCCGGCCGAGCGCGCGAACACGTCGTCCACGAGCGACTCGTGCGGCGGCCGCCCGAGCAGCCCGCCGATCTGCTCCCCCGTCGACACCCGATCGAGGCGGTCAAGAGCCATTTCCCGTACGCCCGGAAGCCGCCGCACATCGGCCAGCCACCGCCGCAACCGCCCGTCCTCCCCGGTCCGGATGGTGACCAGCACCGCCAGCCGCCGATCCCGCCGCCCCGCGATCACGTACATGAGCACATCGAGCGAACTCTGATCGGCCCACTGCAGGTCATCGACGACCAGCACGACGGGTTCGTCCCCGGCCGCCCGGTCGAGCCACGTGTCAAAGACGAGCAGCGCCTCAGAGCTGTCCAGCTCCGGCCGCACCGCGAGCCCCCGAACCGCCGTACGCAAGGGAAGAAGAGGCACCGACAAGGAGGTCAGCGGCAGACAGGGCGCCCACAACACCGCCCCGCCCGCGGCGTCGCACGCCAGCCGGACCAGCGTCGTCTTGCCGACGCCGGCCTCCCCCGAGATCAGCAGCGTCCCCGACTCGCCACCGCCCGCGCCTTCGACCACCGCGAGCGCGGCGGCGGCCACTTCCGCCCGGCTCCCCACAGCCCGAGTTTCCTCGCCGCCCCGACCCCCGGAATCCCCCGAACCGACGACCCTTAACGGTGCGGCATCGCATGCGCGGCGGACTTGTCCAGCTCACGCCCGACCCAGGCGTTGACGGCCAGGATGCCGGCGCCGCAGACGATCATTACGACCAGGATCAGGCCGATCACCCATGGCCAGCCCCGCCGCGTCGAATGGCTCGCCTCCGAGCTTTCGAACGGCCACTCGGAATCGTCGCCCGGATCGTCCACAAGCAGATAGTAGTGGCTACTTCTTCAGGCTTGAGCGGGTGATCGATGGTTTGCCCCGACCGAGGTAGAAGACGCCGGGCAGGCCGGCCGTCTCGAAGCCGGCGCTCGGGTTGTCCCGCAGCGTCGAGTCGCGGATCTTCAGCGTGCCGGTGCGGTCGTTGCTGACGAAGAAGATGGCGCCGCCAGCCTCGGCCGCCTTGTTGTCGCGGATGACCGTGCCGTCCAGGGTGAGCGTGAACGTGTTGCCGTCCAGATAGATCGCGCCGCCGCTGCCGCCGCCCGGGGTGCCGCCGCGGGCCGGGTTGGCGCCGCGGCCGACCGCCGTATTGCCGGTGAAGAGGCTGTTCAGCACTGTCCACGAGACGCCGATGCTGCTCAGGGCCGACCCGTTCGAGCACACCCCGCCCGTGAAGGTGCTGTTCACGACGTACACCGGCTTGTCCCCGCCCTGGTCGAGCGCGCGGATCGCGCCGCCACCGAGGTCCGGACCCGTACGTTCGCAGCGGTTGCCGGTGAAGCGCGAGTTGACCACCTTCAGCCGCCCGCCGCGGGCGAAAATCGCCCCGCCCCCGTTCTGGTCGCCCGTGCTGTTGCCCTTCACGAGGCTCAGGTTCTGCACGGTCAGCCGGGGCGTGGCCTGGTCGTCGCAGTGCGACGTGGTCCACGTCTGCGCCTCGTCGCACGTGTTCATGTAGAGGATGCGGCGCTTGCCTCCGCCGCTGAGCGTGACCTTCCCGCCCCCGTCGAGCACCACGCTGGAGCTGGTGTTCCGCACCTTGGCCGTGGCCGTCATCGTGATCGTCACCGGCTGCGAACCGCAGTCGAAGGCGATGAAACCGCCGCGCGCGACCGCCTTGACCACGGCGTCCGACGTGCAGCTGCCGGCCGTCCCGTTTCCCACCGTACGGTCGGGCCGGCCCGTGACCGCCCGGCCCTCAGCCGGAACCGCCGCCCGCCCATCCGGATTGCCCGCTTCGGGCATGGCCTTCACGGGTTTCTTGGTGGCCGAAGGCTTCGGCTTGGCCGCTGCGGCCGGCGACTTCGACGGCGCAGGCGCGCGCGAGACCGGCGACGTCGTCACGGGCGCGGCGACCGGCGCCGGTGCCGGCGCGGGCGCTTCATCGGCGCAGCCACCGAGCATCAGGGCCGTCATCAGAATCGCCACTCGCCGCTTCAGCACCGGCCGACTCTAGAGCTCGCCGCCGCCGCGGGAAAGCCCTCAGCAGACGAAGTCGGGGCCGGCGATCCGGCAGGCGTGTGCCACCCACTCACCGGGACGAGCGTCCCACGTGTGCACGGCGCCGTCGGTGGAGACAATTGTGACGGTGTGGCCGTCGGCCCGGAACGCGGGATAGGTCCGCACCCCGGTCCGGGCCGGGGTGACCGCGCCGAGCGGCTCGCCGGTCCGCCCGTCCCAGACGCTGACCCGGCCGTCGGCCCCGCCCACGACGAACGTCCGCCCGTCGGCCGACCACGAGACCGGTCCGGCCGGCCCGTCGTGGGCCGGCACGGCCGGACGTACGGGTGATCCGGCCGCGTCGAGCAGCAGGACCTCGCCGTTGCGTCCGGCCACGGCCAGCCCGCGGCCGTCCGGCGCGAAGGCGGCAGCCGCGGCGGCCACCCCGATCGGCTGGTCGCGGGCCGTCGCCGCGCTCAGGTCGACGTAAGCGGCCGACCGGGCCGGCTCGGACGGGAACG
This sequence comes from Paractinoplanes pyxinae, assembly GCF_026626335.1. Taxonomy (GTDB): domain Bacteria; phylum Actinomycetota; class Actinomycetes; order Mycobacteriales; family Micromonosporaceae; genus Actinoplanes; species Actinoplanes pyxinae. Next base: position 18,369 of record NZ_JAPNTZ010000028.1, read on the forward strand.
CGACCACCGTGCGCCCGTCCGGGGCGATCACCGGCTGCCCGGCGGGCTCACCCGGCAGCCGCAGCAGATCGGCCACCGGCCGCAGGGTGGCCGCGTCGAGCTGGAGGACCCGGTCGTCGGTGACGATCAGCCGGGTCCCGTCGCGGGAGTAGGCCAGCCCGAGCACGGGCCGGTCGGACAGCTGCCGGGCGACCACGAGCCGGCCGGTGTCCGCGTCCCACACCCGCACGTGCCCCTCGTCGCCGGTCGTGGCCAGCCGCGCGCCGTCCGGCCGCCAGGCCACGCCGTGTCGCCGCCGATGTCCCGTCTCGATCACCACCGGCGGACGGCCGCCCCGCAGGTCGGCCACCGTCAACCGGTCGCGCGAGCCGAACGCGACGCGATCGCCGCCGGGGGCGATCACCGCCTCGGCGTCCGAGAGATCCGCCCCGACCGGCAGCGCGCGCCTCGCCACCACCCGGCGGTCGCCGCGCAGGTCCCAGACCAGTGTCGTCCCGTCCCGGTCGCTGGTGTGCAGGGTCGCGCCGTCCGCGCCGTAGGCCAGGTCGACGACGGTGGTCGCGTGCCCGCGCAGCACCTCGGTCGTCTCGCGGGCCGGCACGTCCCACACCGTGACGGTGTTGTCGCCGGCCGATCCGGCCAGCAACCGGCTGTCCGGCGAGAACCGGAGTTGCTGCAGCGGGCCGGTGCCACCGCGGGCCAGCCGCACCATCTCTCGGCCCGAGGCGACGTCGGTCAGCACGACCTCGCCGCCGCGAGCCGTCGCCCGGGCCGCCCATCGCCCGTCCGGGCTCAGCTCGAGCAACGGGCCGGCCGCCGGCGACGACCGGACCCGGCGGCCGGTGGCCACGTCGAAGACCGCCTCCCCGCCGGGCCCGGCGGTGTGCAGCAGCCCGCCGGGCCCGAACCGGACGACGTCGGTCAGCCACGGGACGGCCACGGTGGACGGCGGCCGGTCCAGGGCGTTCACCGACCACACCCAGACCACTGACGTCTCGAACTCGCCCCGCTGGTAAACGACGGCCAGCCGGCGGCCGTCCGCGCTGTAGGTGGCGGCCACGGCAACCGAGTCGTAGGCCAGTCGCCCGGGCCGGACCGGCTGCACGGTGGCGCGCCGCGTGCCGACCACGCTGACGACCGGCGCGTCGACCGGCCCGGACACCACCGCGGCCTGCTCCCCGTCGGGCCGCAGGGCCACGGCCGTGGGCGCCGGCGGAACCACGGAGGGGTGCCAGGCGCCGGCGTACGTCCGGGTGTCGAACAGCCCGGCCCGGCCCCCGTTGAGCACGATCAGGGTCGTGCCGTCGGCGCTGACCGCGGCCCGGCTCGCCGCCCGCTCGGGCCCGTTGATCACGCGAATCAGCTGCGGGTTGCGGCCCAGCGCGGAGAGCAGGTCGGCCCGGTTGGCCGTCGTGTCGTCCAGGCGGACCGCCCCGGCCGCCAGCCACAACGACTGTCCGGCGTCGGCCGTGGTCCGGGCCAGGGCGCCGATCCGGCGGGCCTCGGCCGACCGCGCGGCGGCCCGCGCCCGCTCGGCCTGACGGCCGGCGTAGACACCGGCGGCGCCGGCCACGACCAGCAGCACCACGGCCGCGGCGAGCAGCGCGCGCAGCCGCCGGTTGATCCGGGCCGCCGCGGCCGTCTCGGCGTCGGCCAGCTCGCGCCCGGCGGCCAGGAACGCCTCCTCGGTGGGACTCAGCGCCGGACGGCTGTGGTCGTGCCATTCCACGGCCCGGGCCAGCCGGGCGCCCCGGTAGAGCTCGCTGCCCGGGCGGCCCATCGTCTCCCACGCGTCGGCGGCGACGCTGAGGTGCCGGCGCAGGCGCTGACCTTCCGCGTCCTCGTCCAGCCAGGACCGCATCCGCGGCCAGACCCGGGTCAGGGCCTCGTGGGCCAGGGCCACCGTGGACTCGCCGGAAGTGACCAACCGGGCCGCGACCAGCTCTTCGAGGATCCGGAGGCGGCCGGGGCCGGCGGCCAGCAGCCGGCGGGGAACGCGCCCGCGGTTGGCCAGGCTCAGCAGCAGCTCACGCAGCTCCGGTCGATCGGTGACCGGTGTCCGCTCGTACAGTTCCTCGGCGGTGTGGGCCACGGCGCCGCGAATGCCGCCGGTGGTCCGGTAGCCGGCGACGGTCAGGGTGCGGCCCTCGCGCCGGAGCCAGGTCTGGCGCAGCGCGTGCGACAACAGGGGCAGGGCGCCCGGCTCACCTTCGACGTCGCGGACCAGCAGGTCGACCAGCCCCGGCTCGAGCAGCAGGCCGGCTCGGCGGGCCGGGGCCTCGATCGCCGTGCGCAGCTGGGACTCGCGCATCGCACCGAGGACGTACAGCCCGCGCTCGGCCAGGCGGGCGAATCCCGGATGCTCGCAGACCTCACCCAGCCGGTCGGCCCGCAGCGCCACAATCAGCGGCGCCCGCTCGGCGTGGGCGACCAGGGCGGTCAGGAAGGCGGACCGCCGGCCGGGGTCGGTGCAGAGCGTGACCACCTCCTCGGCCTGGTCGACGACGACCGGCCCCGCTGCGGGCGGATCGGGTGCCGCGGGCCAGGGGCCGGGATGCAGGACAGTCACTGGTCCCCGCAGCTTGGCGGCCAATCCGGCCCGTACGAGCGAGGACTTGCCGCCGCCGGACGGGCCGACCACCACGAGCACGCCGGTGGCCGCGAGCCGGTCCAGGCAGGCCGCGGTGTCGTCCTCCCGCCCGAAGAAGGCCTCGGCATCGCCGACGTCGTACGGGACCAGCCCCAGGTAGGGACAGACCGGGGACTGCCCGGCGGGTCGCCCGTCCGGGCTCAGCGACGGGTCCTGGCGCAGGATCGCGCGTTCCACGGCGACCAGCTCCGGGCCCGGATCGAGACCCAGTTCGGCGTTGAGCACGTGCCTCGCCCGGCGCAGCCCGGCCAGCGCCTCGCCCTGCCGGCCGGACCGGTACTGCGCCTCGGCCAGCAACGCCCAGCGCCGCTCGCGCAGCGGTTCCGCGTCCACCTGGGCCCGGGCGTCGGCCAGCACCTCGGCCACCCGGCCCGCGCCCAGCGCCGCCTCGACCCGCAGCTCCTCGGCCTCGAGCCGCAGCTCGGCCAGCCGGCCGGCCTCGATGCGGCCGGGCTCCCACGCCTCCACCTCGGGCAGCGCCGGTCCGCGCCACAGGGCCAGCGCCGCGTCAGCGGCGAACAGAGCCTGGTCGGCCGCATCCAGCGCCAGCAGCTCGCGGGCCCGCTCGAGCAGGCGCTCGAACCGGCGGGCGTCGATCTCGCCCGCGTCGACCGCGAGGCGGTAGCCCGGCGGCACGGTCTCGATCGCCGTCGCGCCGAGCATCCGGCGCAACCGGGCCACGCAGCCCTGCAGCACCTTGCGCCACGACGCGGGCGGGTGATCACCCCACAGCGCCTCGGCCAGCTGCTCCGGCCGCACGGCGTCGCCGCCCGCGGCCACGAGGGCGGCCAGCACGACCCGGTCGCGCGAGGAGGCCCGGGCCGGCCGATCGCCGTCCCCGCCGACGGTCAGTGGGCCCAGCACACCGATACCCACGTCAGGACTGTCCACCCGGGCCGATGCGGCCGTCAACGGCGCCGATACCGCGGTGATACCGGCCCGGCGGCGAGCCGGCACCGCGGTCACCGACAAACGAGGGGTCAACACCGACGAGGACGAGGAGAACGTCATGGCTACGACGGTCAAGCTCATGTCAGCGGTGCTCGCGGTCGGCGTGCTGGCCGGTGGGGCCGCGGCGCCGCGGTTCACCCAGCCGGTGGACGCGCCGCCGTGCACCCGGTTCGTGACGCCGGGCACGGCCAGCGCCGGGGAGTGGATCCCGGTGCTGGCCTACCGGCACCGGGATCGCCGGGGGCCGTTGGAGATCCGGTTCGACGGGCAGCCGGTCGCCTACCGGCTGCTGCGCTACGCCGCCTTCAGCACGCCGCAGACCGAACTGTTCCTGTCCGTCCATGTGCCCAGCGGCGCCCCGCGCGGCCTCCATGACCTGGAGTTGTACGAGCCGTCACCGACCCCCGGGCGGGCGCCGGAACGGCTGGCGGTCAGCGCCATCGTGCTCGGGCCCTGACCGCCGCGCCCGGTCAGACGGTGACGGCCGCCTCGGTCGGTTCGGTGGCGGCCGGGGCGCCGTTGGACAGGTGCCGCAGGTAGGCCGGCAGAGTCAGGAACTCGGGACACGTACGTTCGGTCAGCAGCACGGTCAGCAGGGTGCGAGCCTGGCCGAAGCGGCGGGCAGCGTCCTCGTCGAGGGCGCCGGTCTCGCTGAGCACGTCCAGTTCCTCGCGCAGCATCCGGCTGACCAGGGCGGCGCTCACCGGCACGCCGTAGTCGGTCGGGGTGCTCGAGTGGATCCACTGCCACAGCTGGGTGCGGCAGATCTCGGCGGTGGCCGCGTCCTCCATCAGGCCGCCCAGCGCCACCGCGCCCCGGCCGCCCAGCCAGGCCGCGATGTAGCGCAGCGCCACGCTGACGTTGTTGCGCAGCGCGACCTCGCTGACCTGCAACCCCGGAGCGCGCACGTCGAGCAGTTCCGTCGCGGTGACCTGCACGTCCTCGCGCTTACGGACGATCTGGTGCGGCTCCTCGCCCAGCCACTGGTCGAAGACCTCGCGGCAGGTGTCGACCAGGCCGGGGTGGGCGACCCAGCTGCCGTCGAAGCCGTCGCCGACCTCGCGCCGCTTGTCCTGCCGCACCTGGTTGAGCGCGCGCTTGGCGGCGACCGGGTCGCGGCTGGGGACGACCGCGGCCATCCCGCCGATCGCATGGGCGTTGCGCTTGTGACACGTACGCACCAGAAGTTCGGTGTAGGCCCGCATGAACGGGGCCGTCATCGTGACCTGGGAGCGCTCGGGCAGCACGACATCGGGACGGTTCTTGATCATGCTGAACAGGTAGTCCCAGCGGCCCGCGTTCAGGCCGGCCGAGTGCTCACGCAGCTCGTACAGGATCTCGTCCATCTCGAAGGCGGCCGTGATCGTCTCGATCAGCACGGTGGCCCGGATGGTGCCCCGCTCGATCCCGAGCGCTTCCTGCGCGTACACGAAAACGTCGTTCCACAGCCGGGCCTCGAGATGCGACTCGAGCTTGGGCAGGTAGAAGTAGGGGCCGCTGCCGCGCTCGAGCTGACGCTGCGCGCAGTGGAACATGTAGAGGCCGAAGTCGAACAGCGCCGCCGAGACCGGCCGCCCGCCGATGCGCAGGTGGCTCTCGGGCAGGTGCCAGCCCCGCGGCCGCACCATGATGGTCGGGAGCCAGCCGTTGACCCGGTACTCCTTGCCCTCAGGGGTGGTGAAGTCGAGCTTGCCGTCCAGCGCGTCCCGCAGGTTGAGCTGGCCCAGCACCACGTTCTCCCAGGTGGGCGACGTGGCGTCCTCGAAGTCGGCCATCCACACCTTGGCCCCGGAGTTGAGCGCATTGACGGTCATCTTGCGCTCGGGCGGGCCGGTGATCTCGACGCGCCGGTCGAGCAGGTCGGGCGCCGGCGCGGCCACGGTCCAGCCCCCCTCGCGGACGGCCAGGGTCGAGGGCAGAAAGTCCAATTCGTCGGTACGGGCGGTACGCCGCCGCCGGCGTCGGTCGAGCAGCTGGACGCGGCGGGCGCCGAACTCGCGGTCGAGCGCCACGACGAACGCGATCGCCTCGGGGGTCAGGATCTCGGCGTACCGGCCCCCGGTCGTGCCCGTGACAGTGATTTCCTCGGTGCCCATCAGAACTGCTCCGTCTCGGTCGAGCCCTTGAGGGCGGTGGTGGAGCTCTCCGGGTTCAGCGCGGTCGAGACGGCGTCGAAGTAGCCGGTGCCGACCTCGGCCTGGTGCTTGGTCGCGGTGTAGCCGTCCTGCTCGGCCGCGAACTCGGCCTCCTGCAACTTCACGTACGCGGTCATGCCCGACTCGGCGTACCCGCGGGCCAGCTCGAACATCGAGTGGTTGAGCGCGTGGAAGCCGGCCAGCGTGACGAACTGGAACTTGTAGCCCATCGCGCCGAGCTCCTTCTGGAACCGCGCGATGTCGGCGTCGTCCAGGTTCTTCTTCCAGTTGAACGAGGGCGAGCAGTTGTAGGCGAGCATCTTGCCGGGGTGCTCCTTGTGCACGGCCTCGGCGAACGACTTGGCGAACTCCAGATCCGGCTTGCCGGTCTCGACCCACAGCAGGTCGGCGTAGTCGGCGTAGGCCACGCCGCGCGCGATGGCCGCCTCGGGGCCGCTGCGCACCCGGAAGAAGCCTTCCGCCGTACGCTCGCCGGTGATGAACGGCCGGTCGCGCTCGTCCACATCGGTGGTCAGCAGGTCGGCCGCCAGCGAGTCGGTGCGCGCGATGATCAGCGACGGGACGCCGAGCACGTCGGCGGCCAGGCGGGCCGCGTTCAGCGTGCGGATGTGCTGGGCCGTCGGGATGAGCACCTTGCCGCCGAGGTGGCCGCACTTCTTCTCGCTCGCGAGCTGGTCCTCCCAGTGCACGCCGGCCGCGCCCGCCGCAATCATGCCCTTCATCAGCTCGAACGCGTTGAGCGGGCCACCGAAGCCGGCTTCCGCGTCGGCCACGATGGGAGCGAACCAGTCGCGTTCGTGCTTGTCGCCATTCTTTTTGCCTGGTTCTCCGCGCCGTCCGGAGGACCAGGCGTCGGTAGCATACGCAGCGGCCGTGTCGATCTGGTCGGCCCGCAGGAGCGCGTTGTTGATCCGTCGCACCACTGCCGGCACCGAGTTGGCCGGGTAGAGGGACTGGTCGGGGTAGGTAGCGCCGGCCAGGTTGGCGTCCGCGGCGACCTGCCAGCCGCTCAGGTAGATCGCCTTGAGCCCGGCCCGGACCATCTGCACGGCCTGGCCGCCGGTGAGCGCGCCCAGCGCGTTGATGTAGTCCTCGCTGTGCAGCAGCTGCCACAGCCGCTCGGCGCCGCGCTCGGCCAGGGTGTGTCGTTCCTGGACAGTGCCGCGCAGCTTGACCACGTCGTGCGCCGTGTAGCTGCGCTTGATGCCCAGCCACCGGGGATCGCCGGCCCACGCCCGAGTGAGGTCCGCCGCGGTACCGCCCCGAACTTCGGTCAGCTGATCAGTCATGTCTCTCCGTCCCTCCGCTTGCCTTGCTCGTCTTCGCTGGGAAGAACTTCACTTTCGCGGGTCCCACAAGCCCCTCTGAAGTCATTTGTGAGCAGAAGAAACGCGAAATTTCTGCTACCGTCAAAACCCATGACCGATCTCGTCACCCTGGGCCAGCGTCTGCGCCATCAGCGCAAATCGAAGGGCATGACGTTGGAGCAGCTCAGCGAGGCGGTCGGCCGGGCTCCGTCGCAGCTGTCGCTGATCGAGAACGGCAAGCGCGAGCCCCGGCTGTCGCTGCTCGAGGCGATCGCGGGCGCGCTCGGCGTCCCCTTGCAAGACTTGTTGCGTCCGGAGGCGCCCTCGCGCCGCGCCGGGCTCGAGATCGACCTCGCCCACTTCCAGCAGTCACCGGCGTACGCGGCCCTGGGTCTGCCCCCGGTCAAGGGCGGTCGCCGCCTGCCCGCGGACGCGCTCGAGTCGCTGGTCGGCCTGCACCGCGAGCTGAACCGGCTGCTGACCGAGCAGAGCGCGACGCCCGAGGTGGCCCGCCGGGCCAACGCGCAGCTGCGGATCGACATGCGCGAGCGCGACAACTACTTCGCCGAGATCGAGCAGGCGGCGGCCGAGGTGTCGCGCTCGGTGAAGCACACGACGGGCCCGCTGTCCCAGCGCGGGATCCTCGACATCGCAGCGCAACTGGGCTTCACGTTGCACTACGTGAGCGACCTGCCGGGCTCGACGCGCTCGGTGACCGACCTGGTGCACCGGAAGATCTATCTGCCCCAGGTGGCCAGCGGCAAGGGGCACGACCCGCGGGCCGTGGTGCTGCAGACGCTGGGCCACTTCGTGCTCGGGCACCCGGAGCCGGCCGACTACGGCGACTTCCTGCGGCAGCGGGTCGAGGCCAACTACTTCGCGGCGGCGCTGCTGATGCCCGAGGTGTTCGCGGTGGAATTCTTGCGCGAGGCCAAGGCCGACCGGGCGCTGGCCATCGACGACTTCCGGGACGCGTTTGGCGTCTCCTATGAGACGGCGGCGCACCGGTTCACCAACCTGGCCACGCACCACTTCGGCATCCCGGTGCACTTCACCCGGGTGCACGAGAACGGCATCGTCTACAAGGCGTACGAGAACGACGGGGTCCGCTTCCCGGCCGACGTCACCGGGGCCATCGAGGGGCAGCCGATCTGCCGCAAGTGGGCGTCCCGCACGATCTTCCAGGCGGACGACCCGTACTCGTCGTTCTACCAGTTCACCGACACGTCGTCCGGCACGTACTGGTGCACCGTCCACATCGAGTCGACGCGCTCGGGCGAATTCTCGGTCACCGTGGGCACGCCGTTCGAGCACGCCCGCTGGTTCCGCGGCGGTGACACTTCCCGGCGTACGGTGTCCCGCTGCCCCGATCCGGCCTGCTGCCGCCGTCCGCCCGCCGGCCTGGTCGACCGCTGGGCCGGTCAGGCCTGGCCCAGCGCCCGCGTGCACTCGCACCTGCTGGCGGCGCTACCCCCGGGCACCTTCCCCGGCGTGGACGCCCAGGACGTCTACGAGTTCCTCGAACGCCGCGTCCAGTGACCGCAGCGGGGCGAGCCGGCCCAGCAGCGAGCGCGCCGCCTCGATGACCAGCGCCCGGTCGTGGGTGAGGGCGAAGTCGAAGCGCCGCTCGCTCTCGGCGCCGGTGTCGCCCAGGTCGCGGGCGACCAGCGCGGCCGCCCGGTGCGGGCCGACCACGATCACGTTCCACTCGCCGCGCAGGGCGTCCTCGTCGTCGAGGCAGGCTCCGCGGACGCCGGGAGCCGGCTCTTCCGTGAGCCCGGTGCCCAGCGCGGCCACCAGCGGGCTGTTGCCGGCCAGCCGCCCGAAGCGCCGCGCGGTGGCCGGGGTGAAATGCCGGGCGTCCTGGAAGCAGGCCAGCAGCACCGACGGCTCGCCCTCGTCGAAGGCCAGCGCCTCGAGGTGCCGGCTGATGGGCATGAGCTGCGCCTTGGTCGCCCGGGTGAGCGGGCGGCGGGCGCCCACGATGGTGTAGGGGGTGCGGTCGTCGGCGGTCGGCGGCGGGATGAACGGCAGCGTGGCGCCGGCGCTCGGCCCGTCCGGCAGCGCCGCCGGGCGGCCGAAGTGCCAGCCCTGCCCGACCGTGGCGCCCATCGTGCGGGCGATGGCCAGGTGCTCCTCGGTCTCGATCCCCTCGGCCAGCACGATGGCGCCGCTGGCCTCGGCGTAGGCGGCCACGGCGGCCACCACACGCGCGGTGTGCGGGTCGCCCGGCGCGCGGAGCATGCCCATGTCGAGCTTGACCACGTCCGGGTGCACGAACGGCATCAGCGCGAGCGACATCGGGTCGGCGCCCACGTCGTCGAGGGCCACTCCCCAATCGGCGGCCCGGGAGGCAGCCACGGCCAGCAGCAGGCCGGACGGGTCGCCGGCCAGCGCCCGCTCGGTCACCTCGGTGACGACCCGCAGGCGGTGGCGGGCGCACTCGATCAGGGGCAGAAGGTCGGGCGGGCACGGGGTGCCGGCGGCGGCCGGCTCCATGTTGACGAACAGGGTGAGCTCCGGGTCGTAGCCGGCGGCCAGCGCCCCCTCGTACGCGCGGGCCCGGCAGATCCAGTCGAGCTCGCTCTCGCGTCCGGCCACGCGGGCGGCGGCGAACAGGTCGTCCGGCCGTTCCCAGGGACTGCCGGCCGGTCCGCGGCTCAGCGCCTCGTAGCCCAGCACCCGGCCGGTGGAGATCTCGACCAGCGGCTGGAACAGCGGGGTCACGGCCCGGCGGTCGAGCACCTCATGGATATCGCGCACGGGCTGACCTATCGACCGGCCGCCGTCAGAGGTTAATAAAAGGACCCGGAGTCTTTACTGTTAACAAGCTTTAACTTATGTTTGTCGATACGCAGCCACCTCGTCATCCCCCCATGAAGCCCGAGGAGTCCCTTCATGAGACGCAGGTTCACCCTTCCCGCACTGACCGTCGCCGCCACCGCGGCCGCCCTCACCGTCGGCGTCGCCCCCGCTTCCGCCCACGGTTACATCTCGTCCCCGCCCAGCCGCCAGGCCAACTGCGCCAGCGGCGCCGTGGCCAACTGCGGCGACATCGTCTACGAGCCGCAGAGCGTCGAGGCGCCCAAGGGTTCCAAGCAGTGCAACGGCGGTGGCAGCCGCTTCGCCGTCCTCAACGACAACGGCCGCAACTGGCCGGCCGCCTCGGTCGGGCAGAACGTGACGTTCAACTGGGTCCTCACGGCCCGCCACTCCACCAGCACGTGGGAGTACTTCATCGGCAACACGCTGCTCGCCTCGTTCAACGACGGCGGCGCGCAGCCCGGCGCGACCAAGTCGCACTCGGTCAACATGAAGGGCTTCAGCGGCCGGCAGACCGTGCTGGCCCGCTGGAACGTGGCCGACACGGCGATGGCCTTCTACGCCTGCGTCGACCTGAACATCGGCGGCGGCGGAACCACCCCGCCCCCGACCAACCCGCCCCCGACCACGCCCCCGCCGACCACCCCGCCCCCGACCAACCCGCCGCCCACCACCCCGCCGCCGGCCAGCGGCACGTGGCGCGCCGGCACGGCCTACTCCCCCGGCAACGTCGTCACCTACAACGGCCGCTCGTACACCTGCCGCCAGGCGCACACCGCGCTGGCCGGCTGGGAGCCGCCGAACGTCCCCGCCCTGTGGTCCGCGGTTTAATCGCGGGCGCGCTGGCCGTCCTGCTGGTCGCCGGCTGCGGTTCGCAGCCGGCGACCGGTTTCAACGAGACGGACGTGATGTTCCTGCAGATGGGCCTGACCCAGATCGGCGAGGGCGACCAGGTGGCGGCGCTGGCCGAGCAACGGGCGGCCGACCCCCGCCTGCGCACGCTGGCCACCGAGCTGCGCGGCCAGTGGCGCGAGGAGTCGGGCGCGATGAAGAGCCGGCTGACCGAGTGGAAGCAGCCGCTCGAGGCCGACCCGTCGGCCGGGGCGCACGAGGGCCACGGCGACCTGCACAACCTGCGGCCGTCCGACATCGCCGAGCTGCGCGAGGCCGAGGATTTCGACCGTACGGCCGTGACCCTCCTGCTGGGCCATCTGGGCAACTGCGTCGAGACCGCCCGCATGGAGTCGTCCGGCGGCGAACACCCCGACGTCCGCGCCCTAGGGTCGAACGTCGCGAGCCGCCGCCAGGCCCAGATCCAGAGCCTGCTCAAGCTCGCGGCGGAACCGTGACGGCGCCTCCAGCCACGGCGAGTGTCCCGCCTCCTCGATGATGACGACCGGGCGGCCGAGGCGCTCGCCCAGCTGTCGCAGACCTTCGGCCGGCCGGCTGTCACCGCCACCGCCGATGATCACCGTCGCGGCCGGCAGGCGCATCTCGTCGAGGCGGGACACCAGCGGGTCGGCCCGGCCGGCCGCGTTGAGCTGCCGGTTCATCGCATAGTTGACCGGGCGCACCCGGCGGGCCGCATCGCTCGCCCACTCCCAGGCCCGTTCCTGGTCGGCGTGGTCGGTGACCCACGACAGCGTCAGATATTCGGTCTCCTCGGCCTCGGTGCGCCCGGCCAGGCTGTCGAGTTCGTCCAGCCGCGCCTGCTGATCGCCGGTGAGCCGCCTCAGCTGCACCGACCGCCATTGACCCAGGAACGGCCCGGCGACCAGCACCAGCCCCGCGACACGCTCCGGGTGGGCCAGCACAAAGCGAAGAGCCAGTTCCGTCCCGTACGAATGACCGACCACAACGGCCCGTCGGTGCCCCCACGCGTCGAGCAACCGGCCCAGGTCCGCCACATGCAGCCCGAACGTGTGCTCCCCGTCCCAGGCGGAACCGCCCGTGCCCCGCTGGTCGTAGCGGTGAACCGTGCCGAGGTGCTCGACGAGCTCCGCCACCGGAGCCAGATAGTCCGGAAGTCCCGGCCCGCCGTTGATCATGACGATCGGCGCCCCGCGGCCGCTGGTCCACGTACGCAACGGCACCGCGTCGTCCATGCGGGTTAGCGTGTCCCAATGTCTGACCCGCGTCTACGCCTTTCGGTCCGCGCGATCCTCCTCGACCCCGGCGACCGCATCCTGCTGGCCCGGCACGTGATCACCGAGCCGTCGCCGCTCGTGGTGTGGGCGGCGCCCGGCGGCGGCGTCGAGCCGGGCGAGACGCAGCTGGACGCGCTGCGGCGGGAACTGCTCGAGGAGACCGGCCTGGCGCTCACCACGGACCCGCCGCACGTCTGGCATCAGCAGGTCACCGGCCCCGATTACGCCCCCGGCCACGACGGCCTGGTCAACGACTATTTCCTCGTACGGGCCGACCCGTTCGAGCCGCGCGGAACGATGACCGACGACGAATTGGCGGCCGAACAGATCAACGGGCTGCGGTGGTGGTCCCTGCGCGAGATCCAGCAGCACCCCGGCCCCGACCTCTTCTCGCCGCGCGACTTGGGACGGCTGCTGGCCGGGCTGCTGCAGGAAGGCGCACCGGCCGAACCGCGGCTGCTGAGTCTGTAGATTCGGCTCATGCCCGAATTGATCGCGCCCACCACCCGGCTGCACACGTCATGGGTGCAGGCACGCGACGAGTGGCCGGCCGGCGCCCACATGGACGGGCACAGCGTACGGCCCGGCGACGACGTCGACTCGCCGCAAGGGTTCGCCACGTGGGTGGCCCGCCTGCAGGCAGAGGCGGACCCGGCCACCCCGCTCGACGAGGGCCTGGTGCATTGCACGTACCGCTGGATCGTCGAGGACGACGAATACCTGGGGGCAATCGCGCTGCGGCACACGCTGAACGATTTTCTGCTCAACGTGGGCGGTCACATCGGCTACGGCGTACGCCCGTCGGCCCGGCGCCGCGGTCTGGCCGGGTGGGCCCTGGGCCGCACGCTGGAAACGGCGCGCACGCTGGGCCTCGACCGCGTACTGGTCACCTGCGTCCCGTCCAATGTGGCGTCAGCTCGAACGATCGAGAAGAACGGTGGTGTGTACGAGGACACCCGAACCACCGGCGAAGACACGGTCCGCCGCTACTGGATCACCCTGTAGCGTCACCCGCATGGGAGCCCTGCCGAAGGAACTAGTCGACCTGATCGCGTCCGGCCCGCTGGCCCATCTCTCCACAGTGAACGCCGACGGCAGCCCCCAGGTCTCCGTCATCTGGATAGCCGTCGACGGCGACGCCTTGGTCAGCGCCCACCTGCCCCGCAACGTGAAAATCCGCAACATGGAACGCGACCCACGAGTAGTCCTCTCCTTCGAGGCCCCCAGAACCCCCGGCGTCTTCCTGGCCGAACACGCAGTGATCCGAGCCCGAGCCACCGTGGAACCCACCGACGAGGCCTGGCCCCTGCTCAACCGCCTGGCCAAGGTCTACGTGGCCCCCGACGCCGAGTTCCCCGCCCCGCGCGGCCCCGGCTTCATAGTCCGCTACCACCCCACCCGCATCGGCGGCGTAGGCCCCTGGGCCTCCGCCTGACCTTTCGCCCCCGCTGCAGCTTCGCCTGACCGCTCACCGCTCCGGCTTGGGCCGCCCGCGTCTCTGCGGCTTCGCTCAATCGCTCGCCGCCCGAATCAGATTCGCCGCGGCTGTAGCGGCCGCCTAACCGCTCACCGCGCGGGTCAAAGCCGCCTCTGCCTCGGCGGCGAGCGTCGTCACGAGTGTGGCTGCGGACGGCCGGTCGCGGATGAGGTCGACCGCCTCGCCGGCCCAGACCGGTTGTGGCGGTATGACGCCTCGGGCCAGGTCGTCGTCGTAGTCGGCGCGGGCCCGGGGATCGGTCGCGGCCTCGGACTCGCGCCCGCGCCAGCGGTCCAGATGGGGGTGGGCGAGAGTCCGGGCGGTGTACGCGGCCGGCCACCGCGAGCCGCGGACGACGTCCAGCAGGCTGCTGCGCTCGGTGTCCTCGGCCTGCCCGCCGACGATCGCGTCGACGATCGCCGGGTCGGCCAGCGATTCCGCCGCGGCCTGGAAGCGGGTGCCGATCAGAGCGCCGGCCGCCCCCAGCACCAACGCGGCGGCCACCCCACGCCCATCGGCAATGCCACCGGCCGCCAGCACCGGCACGGACCCGGCCAGATCAACCACCACAGGCACGAACGGCAACGTGGACCGGCCCCGCCGCGCGCCGTGCCCACCGGCCTCGGTCCCCTGAGCCACGATCACATCGGCGCCCAGATCGACGGCCCGGCGCGCCTCCTCCAGATTCGTGACCTGCAAAATCACCGCCACCCCGGCCCGGCGGACAACTTCCACGTACAGACCCGGATCACCGAACGACAACATGACCGCCCGAGGCCGGTAGTCGAGCGCCCTCTCCACCGCGCTGCGGTCGACCGCCCACGTCAGAAACCCGATCCCCCACGGCTCGTCGGTGCGAGCAGTCACGACAGCCACTTCACGGTCCAGCCATCCCGGATCGCCGTCCCCGGCCCCGAGCAACCCAAGCCCACCACCGTTCGACACCGCCGCCGCCAGCGCACCCCCGGCGGTGCCACCCATCGGCGCCAGCACAATCGGATGCCGCACCCCGAACATCCGCGTGAACCCAGTGGACAGCGCCATGCCCCTTGTTTACCGCCCCCATCCTGAGCACACGTTGAGGAGCAGCCCAACCATCCACGGCAGTGCCACCACCGGCGCCAGCACAACCGGATGGCGCACCCCCAACATCCGCGAGAACCCAGTCGACAGCGCCACGCCCCCACCCTGAGCACACGTCGAGGAGCAGCCCGACCATCCATGGCAGTGCCACCTCCGGCGCCAGCACAAACGGATACCGCACACCCCGAACAACTGCGTGAACCCGGTTAACAGCGCCACGCCCCCTGTCTACCGGCCCACCCTCAGCACACGTTGAGAAGCAGCCCGACCATCCACGGCAGTGCCACCACCGGCGCCAGCACAAACGGATACCGCACCCCGAACAACTGCGTGAACCCGGTCAACAGCGCCATGCCCCCTGTCTACCGGCCCACCCTCAGCACACGTTGAGAAGCAGCCCGACCATCCACGGCAGTGCCACCACCGGCGCCAGCACAAACGGATACCGCACCCCGAACAACTGCGTGAACCCGGTCAACAGCGCCACGCCTTCTGTCTACCGCCCCCACCCTCAGCACACGGTGAGGAGCAGACCGACCATCCACGGCAGTGCCACCACCGGCGCCAGCACAAACGGATACCGCACCCCGAACAACTGCGTGGACCTGGTCGACGGCGCGATGCGCCCTGTCCACCGCCTCTCACCTGAGAACACGTTGCGAGGAGCCGTACATCTACCGCGTAGCGGGTCACCGAAGCTGAGCCGTGGCCGCCTCAATCAAGCCGCCCGCGTAGGAGGTGCCGGCGCACATCCACGGCGCCACGCCCTCGCCCGGTCAGTGCCATGGGCGGAGCCTGAGGCTCCCGAGCCCGCGGAATAGCGAGGTCAGGCTGACGTCGAACCAGCTCGGTCTACTTCGTCCAGGTTGCTGGTGCGGGACATCGTGAGGCGTTTGAGGTGTGTTCAGAGCTTGCCGTCAGCGTGGTCACATCGTCCGACGCGTCCCTCGTTGGCCGCCCCGGCGGCTCCGCCTCGATGTTGGCCTGTCTCGCTGAGCTGTCGGCGAGGCGAACCCGTTCACGAACAACGTGACACTCATGTTGATTGACTGGATGGCGTACATATTGACGTCAATATTGATTCAGTCAACACGAATCTGGGCCGACACTGCGGATCCGCTCGGCGCGGTCGTCGGCACCTTCGTCGGTGCGGCAGTGGGCGCCACAGCCTTGCAGACTTGCCGGCTCGCGCACTCCGCGATCACCACGGTCCTGTGCCGCGGTCTTGGGCGCAACCACTCACGCACGCCGCCGTGGTGGGGGGAGCGTTTTGGACGCGCCAGCGGCCAGCTCCCCCCGCCGCGGCCCTCGGCGGGAGCGACGGTCTGTAACCCACCACCCCGCAACGACATCAAGCATCTGATTTTCGGTGCATTTTGTAGTGCAGCACCAGGAACGGCATTCCATAGAGCGAGAACGCATGCTCGGCGCGCAATTCGCCGTCTTTTGTGTAGACGTCGAGTTGTTCGGAGAAGCCGTGCACGGCCAGCGTGGTCAGTTCGCGCGTTTCCGGATCGATGTAGGTCAAGTAATGGCCGGGATGCGGCAGATCGCTACGACTGGTCAGCACCAAACCGCCGCCGGGGCGAGGTTGCGGGATCAGCGTGGCGGTGAAACTGCCTTGCGGCACAGGAAATCCGACGCTCACATAGCCGCGGCTGTCGTGACGGTATGTCGTGTAGATGCCGACGTAAATCGGCTCGTCGGTGTCGGCGTAGGAGCGGATCCAGCCTCGCACCCCGATCAGGTCGGTGCCGTCCGGGGTGATGGTGTCGATGCGACTTTGGACCCCACGTAATGTCTCGCGTTGATTCATCGGCACATTGGCCTGGCCCAGCGGGCGCGCCACAAAGGTGCGATAAAGCAGATAGCCGGGGCGCACCCACAGCCGCCATTCGGGTGTGATGTCGAGACCGAATCGGGTGGTGTGTTCGTAGAATTCGCGGACCAGTGGATCGACCGCCGCGGGATCGAAATCGTCGCCGGCCAGGTCGTCCAGGGAGGCGACGATTCCCACGTCGGGGGTGTCGGCCAGATATTTGCCGCCGATCACTTCGGCCAGTTCGCGCACATAGCCGGTTCCGACATATCCCGTACGGGCCTCGAGCGGAACGACGAACGGCAGGTCCTCAGCCGCCACCCGCTCCGCCAGCAGGTCGACCTGCGGATCGCGGAACAGCGCCGCCGACACCGCCCGAAAACCGACCACCGCGCTCGCCGCCACCACGGCCGGGCGGGCATCGCGACGGAACGCCGCCCCGACGGCCGCCCCGACCACCGGGCCGAGCAGCACCTTCTGCGGACGCAGCCCGAGCGCGCCGGCCACGGCCCCGGCGGCCACACCGACCGTCAACGGACGGGCCCTCACCAGCCGGCCCCCGATCGCCGCCAGCGCCCCGCTCATCACGACCCGCGACCACCACGCCGGAATCTCGCCCGGTTTTTGCCCGGCCCGGGCGACCGCCTCGGTCACCGCGAGCGCCGCCGCCCCGACCGGAGCACCGCGGCGCCCGGCGATTGCGGCGCCGGCCAGCGCTCCCACCGCCGCGGCGAACCCGATGCCGCCGGCGCGCTTTCCCCACTCGTCCCGCCGCGTCATGAGCGCACGCTAACAAGCCCACCGCCTCGGCGTCGCGGTGCGTCCAGGTGTCCGGCGAGCGCGGTTCGGCGCACGGAAAACGGGCATGGAGTGAAGAAGGTCGGTCATCGGTGATCCGGTGTGGCGGGCTCCCCGCCGCACTCCGTCGCGGCCGCGATGCCCGTGACGTGCACAAGATCCCTGAGCTCGGTCGCCGGTGACCCGGACCGACCAATGCGATGCTGTGGGTATCCCCGTTCCACTGCCGGGAGGAAGACCACCATGCTGCCCCTCAACGCCGAGACCCTGTCCCAGCTGCCCGCCGGCCTGGCCGTGCCCTCGTACGATCGCGGGGCCCTGCGCACCGGCATCGTTCACTTCGGGGTCGGTGGTTTCCACCGGGCCCACCAGGCGATGTATCTGGACCGCCTGATGAACGACGGCAAGGCCCTCGACTGGGCCATCTGCGGGGTCGGGGTGATGCCGGCCGACCGGCGGATGCAGCAGGTGCTCGACGCCCAGAACGGCCTGTACACGCTGGTGGTGAAGGCGCCCGACGGGTCGCTGGACGCCCGGGTGATCGGCTCGATCAAGGAGTACCTGTTCGCGCCGGACGACCCGGACGCGGTGATCGAGAAGATGGCCTCGCCCGAGATCCGGATCGTGTCGCTCACGGTCACCGAGGGCGGCTACAACTTCAACGCGGTCACCGGCGAGTTCATGGCCGACAACAAGGACGTGCAGCACGACCTGGCGTTGCCCAATGAACCCCGTACAACGTTCGGCCTGATCACCGCGGCCATCGAGCGCCGTCGCGACCGCGGCCTGCCCGCCTTCACGATCATGAGCTGCGACAACATCCAGGGCAACGGCGACGCGGCCCGGCGCAGTTTCGTCGCGTTCGCCTCGCTGCGCGATCCGGCCCTGGCTGCGTACGTGGAAGAGAACGTGCGTTTTCCGAACAGCATGGTCGACCGGATAACCCCGGTGACCACCGACGACGATCGCGACGAGGTCCGCAAGCACTTCGGTGTCGACGACGGCTGGCCGGTGGTGTGCGAGCCGTTCACCCAGTGGGCGCTGGAGGACAGCTTCGGCGCCGGCCGCCCGGCCTGGGAAGAGGCCGGCGTGCAGGTGGTGCCGGACGTCGAACCGTACGAGCTGATGAAGTTGCGCCTGCTCAACGCCTCGCACCAGGCGCTGTGCTACTTCGGCTACCTGTCCGGCTACCGCCTTGTGCACGACGTGGCCCGCGACCCGGCATTCGCGCGGTTCCTGCTGGCGTACATGAAACGCGAAGCGGAACCGACGCTGGAGCCCGTCCCCGGCATCAACCTGGACGAGTACCAGCACCAGCTGATCGAGCGCTTCTCGAACGACCAGGTCAAGGACACGGTGGCCCGGCTGTGCGCGGAGAGCTCCGACCGCATCCCGAAGTGGCTGCTCCCGGTGATCCGCAAGAACCTGGAGACCGGCGGCGAGATCCGACTGTCGACGGCCGTGGTCGCGTCGTGGGCCCGCTACGACGAGGGCACCGACGAGCAGGGCAACCCGATCGAGATCGTCGACCGCCTCCGCGACGAGCTGAACGCCATCGCCTTGACCCAGCGCGAGAACTTGACGGCTTTCATCGAGAACCGCGAACTCTTCGGCGACCTGGCCACCGACGAGCGTTTCGTCAAGGCCTATACCGAGGTCCTGAACAGCCTCCACACCCGCGGAGCCAAGGCAACGCTCGAAGCCTTGGTGTCGGAAACCGTATAACTGTTCCACCCGACGGAGGGGTTTCGCGGCGGACGAGGCGCTGCCACCATGGCGCGATTCGACCCGCCGCGTCCCTTCCACCCGGCCGGGGCGCCCGTCTGAACGGACGCGCACCGCATGATCCCCTCCGTCGTCGCTCGCAAGGGCACCGCAACCAACGCTCAAGACCGGCGCTGGGTCATCCGCTGGGGAACGATCCTGGCCATCGTCGCCTTCGGCTTGCCGGTGGTGTTGTGGACCTTCTTCAACGGAACGAAAGAGATCTTCGTTTACGCCGGCACGGTCTTGACCGTGCTGGTCGCGTTCATCGCTCACACTTTGACGCGCCAGTCGAACGAAGGCCTCAAACTTGACGCAGCCATGCGCGCCGGGGCTCTCTTCTCGACTAAAGAAAACACCACGGTCGATCCCGCCACGGCCGCATCGGGCTTGATGGCTCTGACCCGCCTCGGCCAGGCCGAACTGGCCGTCGCATTACTCGTCGACTTGTGGTCCGAGGGCAAGGACCGGGTATCCGACGAGACCGCCATCCTGGTCATTGACGCCGCCTTGCGACAGGAGGAGCAGCCGAACGCGCGCCTGGTGGCAGCCGAACTTCTGTGCCGCAACGCCCACCACCTCAACCCCTGCCAGTCGCTGCACTGGCCGAGTGTGCTCGACGGTCAATGGAATCCGAACTTCGGCCCGCGGCGACGGATGCGTGGCCACCCTCCTCGCAGCGATCGTGCCCAGCCTGCAGAAGTTCGGGTACACCGACTTTATGCAAGGCGATCAGTAAGTGTTGCTGGCGCAGCTCGAGAAGGCGGCCGCCACCGCACACCGCAAGCAGGATCTGTTCCTGGCCAAGCTCGTCGACTGCGAGGCGGCTCATCTCAAGAACTGGGCCAGCTTGTGCAACAAGATCCGCGACTTCCGCGGCTGCCTTGCGGCGGCCGTGCAGCAGTCCAACTGATCGCGGACTCTAGTGGGCCACTCGGCGGCCCAGGCCGGGGCGCAGGCGTTCGGGGACGGCCCACTGCACGGCTCGGTTCAGGACCTCGCGGGCCATGATGACCACGCACGTGATGCCGTTGAAGAACGAGGCGGTCACGTCGGTCGGGTGGTGCATGCCGCGGTACAGCCGGGCCGTGGCCACGCCGATCGGGATGAGGACCAGCAGCCAGATGAGGCGCTTCGCCCACGTGCGCTTCAAAAGGGTGAAGAACAGCACGGCCATGCCGACGTAGAGGGCGACCGCAGCCGAGGTGTGCCCCGACGGGAAGCTCGAGGTGGGCGGCGAGTCGTCCATGCGGTGCACGGCCGGCCGGTCGCGGTTGATCACCAGGGTGGTGAAGAAGAAGACCAGCGCCTGGGCCATCACACCGAGGCAGAGGAACAGCGGCTCGCGCCAGCGGTGCAGCTTGAGGTACACGATGGCGGCGACCACGCCGGTCACCGCGATGATGACCGGGGTGCTGCCGATCAGGCTGACGATCTCGCTGATCACGTTGAGCGGCCCGTCGCGGTTGGCCTCGAACGAGCGGTTGACGTCGTCCTCGACGGTGAGCGGCCACGCATGGTCGACCACCCGGGTCACCAGCAGGCCGAGGCCGACCATAACTCCGAAAAGCACGGTCACCGGAAGCAGCAGACGCTTGGCGATTTGCGCGATCAGCGGGGGCATGTCGGCGCTGTCTACCCAATCACGCCGATCGCTATTCCTCCGTTGTGCGCGCTCCCACCAGATCGGGCTGCCGGCGCCGCCGCACGGCGAACGCGGCCATGGTCGCCGCCACCACGATCAGCCCGAGCAGCCACCCGGCGAGCACATCGCTCAGCCAGTGCACACCCAGCCCGATCCGGAACAATCCCGTCACCGCCGGAACGATCAGACCACCGGCCATCAGCCATTTGCGCAGTCGAGGCCGCCGCCGATTCATCGGAAGCAGCACGGCCAGCACGACGGCCGCCCCGAGCGCATTGTTCAGCGCATGCCCCGACGGGAACGAATACCCGACCGCCGTGGCCACCGGATCGAGAAACGACGGCCGATCCCTTTCAAAAACCAATTTCAGCAGTACGCCCAACAGGCCGCCAGCCGCCATCGTGATACCCACCCACCAGGCCAACGACCGAGCCCCCTGCCGCGCCAGCCAGACAAGAAGCGCAAGGGCGGCCACCCGCCAGGTCCACGGGTCGAAAACCAGGCACCACGTACGCATGAAGTCGACCAGCCCCGGCCGGCCCGACGAGAAGTCGTGCACCGCGACGCTGACGTCCTCATCCAGCCGGTGCAGCCAGTCCACTCCGCCCACGACCATGGCCGTGATCACCGTGAATGGCACGAGCAGCACAACGGTCCCGGCGGCCGCGCCCGCCAGCCGCACCTCCAGCTCCCGCTCCTCGTCCCGCATGGCGACAAGCTATACCCGCTGGTTCACCTCTGATACATGTTCCGTTCACTCCGCTCCGCCCGGTCGGATCGAGGACGGAGGCAAGCTCCCGGCACCCCGGCCTGCTTCCCTGGCGGCAGCCCATCCCGGGCACCGACCACGGGGAGAATCATGACGACCTCGCCGAGGCACTCTCGCCCGCACCCGCCGGCGGCCGCGCCGGCCATCAGTAGTTCACGATTCTCAACGGCTTCTCGCAGCGGGTCCTGACCGCCAACCCGTTCCTGACCGGCAACGGCAGCAATGTGGTGCTGAGACTGAACAACTCCGTCCCGAGCGTTCGCTAAGCAACGGCTACAACTACCTGATCAACCAGAAGCCGGGACTCTGCCTTAACGCCGACAACAGCCGCGGAACCTATCCCGAGGGCGCTCCGGTGCAGCTGTGGACAGTGTCGCGGACAGCCGTCTCCACCATCGCGTGGAAGGGCTTGGGCGCGTTTCCTCGGATCCGGCTCTACACCCTCGCCAACCGGCGCATGTTCCTCGACGCCGACGCGCTCCACGGGCCGCCCGACGGCGCCGAGACTCGGATGATGGACTTCACCACCGCGACCAACCAGGAATGAAACTTCGACCCCGTTCCCGAGCCCTCCGCCATCTCAAGGCCCCGGCCGGCTCTGACCCGCAGTGGGTCAGCCCAGAGAGCTGAGGCCGGCCAGAATCAAGGCAGGCTCGGGGTGGGCGGCGCCGTCGGGCCGTACGTCGGCGAAGCGGACCACGCCCGAGCGGTCAGCGATGACGACAGCCGGGAACGGCAGCACCGAGCGGCCCGCGCCCAGCAGCTTGTCGGCGCCCGGGGCGTGGAAGCCCAGGTTGAACGCGTTGATCAGCTGGTTGCGGGGGTCGGCGGCCACGAAGTAGCTCAGGTCATGGCGGCGCTTGATGTCGACCAGACGGGCCGGAATCTGCGGGCTGATCGCGACCAGGTGGGCGTCCGTCCCGGCCAGGGCGGGCGCCAGCCGGTGTTCGTAGCCGGCGAGGGCGGCGTTGGCAGGCTCGCTCGACGCGTACGGGAAGAAGACCAGCACAATCGGCCCGGTCTGCCGCAGGCGGTCGAGGTGGATGGGGCCGAGGTCAGCCTCGATCAACGACACGGAGGGCAACCGAGCGCCCGGCTTGACCATGCGGTCCCAGACGTCGTCCCGATCGAGCGCGTTCAACGGAAGACCGCGCGATTCCACCAGCCGGGAACCCGAGCCACGACCTCGTCCATCCGAACGAGATCCCCCGACGGCGCGCTCGGCCCGAACCGCCCAGGCGGGCGCGCCGACCGCGGCCAGCGATCCGGCCGGCCCGGCCGAAGCACCCGAAGCACCCCGCGCAGCCACGGCAGGCGAACCACCCAGCCCAGTCGAAGCACCCCGCGCGGCCACGGCAGGCGAACCACCCAGCCCGGTCGAGGCACCCCGCGCGGCCACGGCAGGCGAACTGCCCGGCCCAGTCGAAGCAGCCGAAGCGGCCCGCCCAGCCACGGCCGGCAAACCGGCCGACTCCGTCGAAGCATCCGAATCCGTCCGCGCAGCCACGGCCGGCGAACCGGCCAGCCCGGTCGAAGCACCCCGCGCGGCCACGGCCGGCGAACTGCCCGGCCTGTTCGCAGCAGCCGAAGCGGCCCGCGCAGCCACGGCCGACGAACCAGCCGACCCCGTCGAAGCATCCGAACCCGTCCGCGCAGCCACGGCAGGCGAACCGCCCAGCCCGATCGAAGCGCCCGAAACGGCCCGCGCAGCCACAGCCAGCGAACCGGCCGGTCCGGTCGAAACACCCGAACCCGTCCGCGTGGTCACGGCCGACGAACCGACCCGTGCACCCGCAGCGGCCGATCCCCCGCGCGCGGCGGAAGAGCCCGGACGCGGGGCCGCATCCGGTGAGTCGGGCCGCCCGGTTGCCGCACCTGAGCGGGTCCGTGCCGGCAGGGGGCAGGCGGCGGCGTCCTCCAGTGCGAGATGCCGGGTGCCGGTTGGGTTGGCGCTGTTCGCGGCTGTGGTCATCGCTCCCACCTCCTCTAAAATCTATTTTGCCGGTAGGAGATGGAGCCTATCGCAGTTCGGCCCCGGCGAGGTCACACGGGGGTGAACAGGCAGCGACAATCGTCACTCTCGGCGACCGGATGGCGTTGTCAGTCGCTCGGACTCTTGGGCCGGCCTGGGCGACAAAACCGGCACGACCATATCGGACGGATCGGCGGCAATCGCATCGGCTCCTCGCAAGGTGGGCCACAGCACCCGGAATGCCAGCACCGCGGCCACGGCCACCAGCGCGGCGGCCACCAGCATCAGCAGGGCGAAGGCGAAACCGTACGCGTCATCGGCTCGCTGCGCCACGGCCGAGCCGGCCGCGGCCGCGTCCATCAGCGTGCCGTCCGCCGGCAGACCCGGCACTCCGGCCATGCCGTTGCGGTAGGCGGCCACGACCACTGAACCCAGGACCGCGATACCGATGGCCCCGCCCAGTTCGGCGCCCGTCTCGGTGACGGCCGCGGCCATGCCGGCGCGCGACGACCGTACGGAGGAAACCACCAGGTCGGTGGTGAGCGTGTAGACCGGCGCGAGGCCCAGCCCGCCGATGACCATGCCCGCCACCAGCGCGGGCAGACCACCTCCGTACGGTGTGAAAGCCATCAACCCATGACCCGCAGCCATCACGACCGCGCCGACGGCGACCACGCGGCCGGCCGGGAACCAGCGCACGAGCATCGGCCCGACCAGCGACGCCAGCAGGAATGCGCCCACCGACGGCAGTGCCCAGAGCCCGCCCTGCAGTGGCGACAAGTCGAGCACGATCTGTAGGTACTGCACGATCGCCAGTTGCGTTCCGTACAGGACGAAGAATGACAGCGCATTGGCGACCAGCGCGACCCGCACCCGGCCGTCGCGGAACATGGTGAGGTCGAGGAGCGGGTTGGCGATCGTCCGCTGGCGGCGCAGGAACAGCGCCAGGACGACTCCGGCCAGCACGACCGCCAGCAACGGCACGGCATCCCAGCCCTCGGCGGCGAGGCGCTTGATCCCGTACACAAGAATCAGTACCCCGGCCAGGCTGAGCACCGCCCCGCCGAGGTCGAAGCCGCGGGCCGAGCTGTCGCGGGCCTCGGGCAGCAGGGCCGGGCCGAGCACCACCAGCAGCAGGGTCGCGGGCACGGCCAGCAGAAAGACCGAGCCCCACCAGAAGTGTTCGAGCATGACGCCGCCGATCAGCGGCGCGGCCAGACCGCCCAGCGAGAACGACGCGCTCCAGACGCCGAGCGCGATCCCCCGCTGCCGCGCGTCGGCGAACATGGCCCGGATCAGCGCCAGCGTCGACGGCATCAACGACGCGCCGGCCAGACCCATCAGCACGCGAGCCGCGATCAGCAGTTCCGGGCTGGTGGCGAACGCCGCGAGTACGGATGACAGGGCGAAAGCGCCGGAGCCGGCGAGCAGCAGGCGGCGGCGTCCGATGCGGTCGCCGAGCACGCCCATCGCGATCAGGAAGCCGGCCACGACGAAGACGTAGCTGTCCATGATCCACAGAAGCTGCACCGCGCTGGGCTGCAGGTCGGCCGCCAGCTGGGGCGCGGCCATGTTGAGCACCTCGGCGTCGAGCGACACCAGCAGACAGGGCAGCGCGAGCACCGCCAACCCGATCCATTCCCGTGCGCCGGCCGTCGCACGCATGACTCCACACCCTCTCCAGACGTAACGCGATGAAGACCCTCATGACGTTACGGTCGCGGCGGACCAAGCGCAACGCGAAAACCCGCCTCATTGCGTTACGCTGATCCCGTGCGGGTGGAACCGATGGACATCACCGATGTGGTCGTCCTGGTCAACGAGTGGGGCACCGAGCCGTGCCGGGTCGACGGCCGCGCCCCTCACCCCGGCGCCGAGCTGACCACGCTGGCCGACGAGCTGCACCCGATTTTCGCGACGCCCGACTCCGCCACCAGGGCAGAGTTGCTGAACGCTTTGTTGCAGGTCACAGGTGTACGCCCCGAACTGGCACCCGACTTGTCGGAGTCCTGGACGATTACCGACCCGGCCCAGGCGAAACGAGCCGCCGCCACTCTGGCCTTACGCCACCACTTGGCCGCCCACCCCGGCCGCCTGGGCCTGTGCGCCGACGACCAGTGCGCCGACGTCTACGTGGACGCCTCCCCCGCCGGCAAGCGCCGCTTCTGCTGCCTGACCTGCCAGAACCGGGCCCGGGCAGCAGCCTTCCGCCGCCGCAAGGCCCAGCTCGGATAACCCAGCTTCCGGCCGCGGGGCAGCTCGACAGCCTCAAGCCGGAGGTTGACCGCGGCGTCCGGGCGGAGGCAGATCATTCCGCGCGTGAGGTTGATCGGCGCTGGCCGGCCGCGTTTCGGGTCGCGGCGGAAAGTTCGAGCGGCGCCGCGGCGTGAACGGGTCGACCAGATCGGACGGTTCGTCCCGAGGCTGGGGCGGGCCGACTTCCGCCGGCCGCAAAGGAACCGCCGCCCCACCGGCCGGCTTCGGCCGGTGGTCCGCCACAGGCCGCACCACCGCATCGGCGGAGGGCGGCTCTGGACGAACCGGGCGGACCTTCGGCATCCGCACGACCGCATCGGCAGACGGAGGCACCGGACGAACCGGGCGGGCCTTCGGCATCCGCACCACCGCATCGGCAGACGGAGGCACCGGACGAACCGGGCGGGCCTTCGGCATCCGCACCACCGCATCAGAAGACGGCGGCACCGGACTGGCCTTCGGCGCGCGCACCACCGCATCAGCGGACGCCGGCGCCGGCGGGGCCGGGCGAGCCTCGGAATCCCGCGATCGACGATCTTCGTGCCCCATGGAGACATGATGCCACCGCACGACCGCCACAAGCCTGTTCAGCTCAAGTAGCCCAGCTCCGGCAGCTTCTCTTGGTACGCGGCGATCAGGCGGCGGGCGACCGGCACCGAGTCGATCAGCGGGTGGGCCGCCATCGCCCGCACGGCGACGGCCCGGGAACCGGAAGAGGCTGCGGTCAGCACTCCGCGATCCGTGGCCTTGATCCGGCGCACCAGGTCGACGCCATGCGCCGGCAGGCCGGACGACGGCAGCGGCCGCGCGCCCGAGCCGTCGACCACGCACGGGACCTCGACCACCGCGTCGTCGTCGAGTTCGGGGAGGGTCCCTCGGTTGCGCACGTTCAGGATGAGCTCTTGCCGTTCGTCCCGGGCGATCGCCATCATCAGGGCCAGCGCGACGTCCTCGTAGCCGCCGCCCTCGGCGTCGTCGCGTTCGCCCAGGCCCTCCATCGCCATGTAGGTCGCGTCGCGCTGACGCCGCACCGCGTCCCACGCCTCGAACGCGTTTCCCTCGGTCGCGGTCAGCTCGGCGTAGCACGAGCGTTGCTGGCGCAGCAGGAACTCGCCTCGGGTCTCGTCGGCCGCGAGCGACGCCCGCACCAGCGCCTCGGTGTCGTAGTAATAGTGCAGGTATTCGTTCGGCACGGCGCCCAGCGAGCGCAGCAGTGGGGCCCCGAACCGGCGCCCCTCCTCGAAGGACTCGACGGTCGGCGACTCGAGCAGCCCGGGCAGCAGGTCCTGCTCCCCCACCCGCGCGGCGGTCAGCCAGCCCAGGTGGTTCAGCCCGGCGTACGAAATCGAAGCCTGCGGAACGCCCAGCGCCCGCACCACCCGCCGGGCCAGGGCCGACGGCGAGTCGCAGATGCCGATCACCCGGTCGCCCAGGAAGGCCGACATCGCCTCGGTCACCAGGCCGGCCGGGTTGGTGAAGTTGATGACCCAGGCGTCCGGCGCGACCAGGCTGATCCGGCGGGCGATGGCCCGGGCGACGGGCACGGTCCGCAGCCCGTACGCGATACCGCCCGCACCCACCGTCTCTTGCCCCAGCACGCCTTCGTCGAGGGCGACCCGTTCGTCGATCACGCGCCCCTCGAGCCCGTGCACCCGGATGGCGCTGAACACGAAGTCCGCCCCGGTCAGCGCCTCGGTCAGGTCGGTCGTCGCCTCGATTCTCGGCGCGCGCGGAGAAGAACTCGACGCGCGCGACGAAGAACTCGGCGCGCGCGACGATAGGGAAGATTGAGCTTGCAGCACCCGCCCGATCGCGTGCAGCCGCCCCGCGTCGACGTCGTGCAGCACCACCTCGTCGATGACCGAGGAGCCGAGCAACGCGCCATAGACCAGCGGCACCCGGAAGCCACCCCCGCCGAGGATGACCAGTCGCTTATTCGGCATGAGCATCCGACAGCCGGGCGATGGTGGCGGTCGCGCGGCGCACCGTGCGCTGCTCCCCGCCCGGAATCACGTCGTCCAAGAATCCGTACCGTTCTGCCAGGGGCGACGTTCGGGCCGAGCGCCACCAGTCCGCGATGTCGCCCCAGCCCGGGGCCGACAGCGACCCCCCGAAGTGCTGCACCGACAACGCCGCGATCAGGTTGGCGAAGGCCAGGCTCTGCGCGAGCGGCCATTCCCGCAGGCTGCCCAGGATGAACCCGGCCGTGAAGACGTCCCCCGCGCCGGTCGGGTCAAGGGCCGGCACCGGTACGGCGGGCACCTGCACGGTCTCGCCGGTGCGCGCGTCGTGGGCCAGCACCCCGTCGCCGCCGCAGGTCACCACCACGACCGGGGCCAGCCCGGCCAGCTTGGCCAGGGCGTCGGCCGGCGTGCTGGTCCGCGTGTACTGCATCGCCTCGACGGCGTTGGGCACGAAGGCGTGGCAGTCCTCGAGCATGTCGAGCACTTCGGCCGGCCATTCCGCGCTCGCGTCCCAGCCCACGTCGGCGAACACCAGCGTGCCCGCCTCTTTGGCCCGGCGCACCCACGGCAGCCGGTCGCGAGTCAGCGAGACCGACGCCGCGCGGGCGGCCGGCAGCTCGCCGACCAGCCCGTCCGCGTTGAGCGGCAGCGGGTGCCCGTGCGTGATCATGCTGCGGTCCCGGTCGTAGGCGAGCGAGACCGTAACCGGCGAGTGCCCCTCGATCCGGCGGGACGCGTCCAGGTTGATGTTCTCCTGCCCGCAGAGGATGTCGGCGCAGAAATCGCCGTACGCGTCGGTGGCCAGCGCCGTGCCCAGCCCCGTCCGCAGGCCGAGCCGGGACGCGGCGACGGCGAGGTTGGCGATGCCGCCCGGGCACGAGCCCATGCCCGAGGCCCACACCTCGGTGCCGGGCTCGGGCACGCCCTCGAGCCCGGTGAAGACGATGTCGAGGAAGACGACACCCGGGACGAACAGGTCCAGTTCCGGGTTCATCTGAAGATCTTATGCCGCGAGACAAGGGTGGGGCCCGCTGACCAGGGTGGCGAGCCCCACTCCGCCGTCTAGCCGGCGACCCACGAAGCGTCGCCGGCGGCCAGGTCGGCCGTCGGGCCGCCAACGATCTCGACCCGCCACGGCAACGACGGACCGTCGCGGTCGACCCGGATCGCCGTGCCGTCGCGCGTCACCGTGAACGTGCTGTCGCCGACCCGCACCACCGTGCTGCCCTCGGCCGGCTCGAACACCCGCAGCGTGACCCCGTCGGCGTACTCGTAGTCGGGCCGGTCGGTCCGGCTGCCGACCGGGATCACCGCGCCCGGCCGCACCAGCAGCGGAACACTGCCGAAGTCGTGCGTCTCGTGCACCCAGCCCGGCCCCTCGACGACCGCACCCGTCACCAGGTGCGTCCACCGCCCGGCCGGCACGTAGTAGGTGACCTCGCCGCCCTCGCTGAACACCGGCGCCACCAGCAGATCCCCGCCGAGCAGGTACTGCCGGTCGACG
The DNA here is from genome assembly GCF_026626335.1 of Paractinoplanes pyxinae. Classification (GTDB taxonomy): domain Bacteria; phylum Actinomycetota; class Actinomycetes; order Mycobacteriales; family Micromonosporaceae; genus Actinoplanes; species Actinoplanes pyxinae. The sequence goes on from NZ_JAPNTZ010000028.1 coordinate 47,454, forward strand.
TAGGTGACCGCCGGGTCGTCCGGGAAACCGAGGACCATCGGGCGCATCACCGGCAGGCCCTGCTCATGGGCTTGCCGTGCGGCTTCCCACAGGTACGGCATGAGGCTGTACTTGAGGTGCGTGAACGACCGCAGCACCTCCACCGACTCCTCGTCGAACAGCCACGGCACCCGGTACGAGTGGTTGCCGTGCAGGCGGCTGTGCGACGAGAGCAGCCCGAACGCCACCCACCGCTTGAACACGGCCGGGTCGGGCCGCCCCTCGAAGCCGCCGATGTCGTGGCTCCAGAACCCGAAGCCCGAGCTCATCAGCGACAGGCCGCCGCGCAGACTCTCGGCCATCGACTCGTAGGTGGCCGAGTTGTCGCCACCCCAGTGCACCGGGAACTGCTGCCCGCCGACCGTGGCCGAGCGCGCGAACAGAACCGCCTCGCCCTCCCCCTTGGCCTCGACGAGAACGTCATACACAACCTGGTTGTACAACTGCGTGTAGTAGTTGTGCATGCGCTCGGGGTCGGAGCCGTCGTGCCACACCACGTCGGTCGGCACCCGCTCGCCGAAGTCCGACTTGAACGCGTCCACGCCCATCTCGACCAGCGCCGCGAGCTTGGCCGCGTACCACTCGCGCGCGGCCGGGTTGGTGAAGTCGACCAGCGCCATGCCGGCCTGCCACTTGTCCCACTGCCAGACGTCGCCGTTCGCCTTCCGCACCAGGAAGCCGTTGGCCAGGCCCTCGTCGAACATCGCCGACCGCTGCGCGATGTACGGGTTGATCCACAGGCAGGTGCGCAGGCCCCGGTCGTGGAGGCGCTTCAACATGCCCGGCGGGTCGGGGAAGATCGCCGGGTCCCACTCGAAGTCGCACCAGTGGAACTCGCGCATCCAGAACGTGTCGAAGTGGAAAACGCTCAGCGGCAGGTCCCGCTCCGCCATGCCGTCGACAAAAGACGTGACGGTCTCTTCGTCGTACGGCGTAGTGAAGGAAGTTGTCAGCCAGAGCCCGAAGGACCAGGCCGGCGGCAGGGCCGGACGACCGGTCAGCGCCGTGTACTTGCGCAGGATGTCGGCCGGCGTCGGCCCGTAGATCACCAGGTACGACAGCGTCTGGCCGGCCACGCTGAACTGGGTGCGCGACACCATCTCGCTGGCCACCTCGAACGAGACCTTGCCCGGGTGGTCGACCAGGACGCCGTACCCGCGGTTGGTCAGATAGAACGGCACGTTCTTGTAGGCCAGCTCGCTGCTGGTGCCGCCGTCCTCGTTCCAGATGTCCACGCTCTGGCCGTTTTTCACGTACGGGCCGAAACGCTCGCCGAGCCCGTACACGGCCTCGCCGACACCCAGATCGAGCTGCTCGTGCACGAAGTGCTCACCGTCCGCGCTGTCGACGATGCCCATGCCACGCCAGCCCGTGCCGGTGAGCCGCTTACCCTCGGCGATGAAGTCGAGACCCCACTGCTCGCCCTCCCCCTTGCCCGGGTTTTGCGGCGAAGCCGCCTTGGAGGCTCGGAAGCGCGCGGTCAACCGGCCCGACGTCAGCTCCTCGGCCTCCACCTGAACCTCGTGGTCCTCCTCGGTGATCGCAAAATTCGGGCCCTTGGGCACGCCGCCCAGGAAGTGACCCAGCGTCACGCGGACGACGTCCGGCGCCGGCGCCGACAGCTTGATCGTGATCAGCGGGGTGTCGAGGGTGTCCGAGCGGCTGCGGACCGGCTTGGTCGTGGCCCACGCGGTCAGCGTCTTCTCGTCCGCCTGACTGTCCCGCAGCTGCGCCGGGTGCAGGACGGAGAAGCCCTTGCGCTTGAGCCAGTACCCGTCGGTGAACTTCATGGGGGTCCTTTACTTGATGGCGCCGGCGGTGATGCCGCGGGTGAGCGTGCGCTGGAAGATCAGGAAGAACAGCAGGGCCGGCAGGATGCCGATCAGGCCGGACGAGCTGGTCATCGTCACGTCCATCAGGCGGTCGCCCTGCAGCACGCCCAGGGCCACCGGCACGGTCTGATTCTCGTTCGAGACCAGGAAGACCAGCGGCAGGAAGAACTCGTTCCACGTCCAGATGAAGAAGAACGTGAACAGCACGCCCAGGGTGGGGCGGCTGACCGGCACGACGACGTTCCACAGGGTGCGCAGCTTGCCGGCGCCGTCCACGTCGGCGGCGTCCAGCAGCTCGGTCGGGAACTCCTGATAGACCGAGGTCAGCAGGTACGTACCGAAAGCGGCCTGAATGACCGTGAAGATGATGACGATCGAGATCAGACTGTCGTAGAGGCCGACTTCCTTGGACAGGAAGTACAGCGGATAGACCAGCACCTCTTGTGGCAGCAGGTTGGCGACCAGGAAGAAGACCAGGAACCAGAGCCGGCCCTTGACCTTTCCGATTCCCAGCGCGTACGCGTTGAGGACCGACAGCAGAACGCCGAGAACAGCCACGGTGAAGCTCGTGATGAAGCTGTTCCACAGTTTCTCGCCGAAGCTCACCCGGTTCCAGAAGTCGACGATGCCGTCCCAGTACAGGTGCGGCGGCAGCGACAGCGGGCCGCCGCTGGCGTAGTCGGCCGGGCTCTTGACCGCATTGATGGTGATGATCAGCAGTGGCGCGATCACGATGAGAAGCAGGGCCAGCAGGGCCGCGAGGATCACGAACCGTACGGGATTTGTCCGCTTCACTGCCTTTGCGGGCGCGTCTTTCGTGGCTGATGGACGATTCGCCGTGAGAGTCATGCTTTACGCTCCGCGCGGTTCTGCAGCCGCAGGAACACGATCGACAACGCGATGATCAGCACCGTGAGCACCGTGGAGATCGCCGACCCGTACCCGACCTGGGCCTTCTCGAAGAAGTTCTTGTACGCGAAATAGCTCGGCACGAGCGTGGCGTTGCTCGGCCCGCCGCCGGTCAGCACGAAGATCGGCCCGAAGATCTTCAGCGCCGCGATCGTGGTCGTCACCAGCACCACGTAGAACTCGGGCCGGATCAGGTACACCGTGATCTTGCGGAAGCGCTGCCACCAGGTCGCGCCGTCCAGGTCGGCCGCCTCGTACAGCTCGGGATCGACCCGCTGCAGGCCGGCCATGAACATGACGATCGGATAGCCCAGCTGGACCCAGATCATGATGCCCATGACGCTGTACAGCGCCGAACCCGGCTCGCCGAGCCAGTTGTGGGCCAGCGACCCCAGCCCGATCGACTCCAGGATCTGGTTGAGCGCCCCGTACTCGGGGTGCAGGATCCAGCCCCAGACGATGCCGGTCACCGCGACCGGGATGATCTGCGGCAGATAGAAACCGGACCGTAAAAGCGACGCCCAGCGGTTGCTGAATTTCTTGGCCACGTAGTCGAACAGCACCGCGGCCAGGAACAGCCCGAGCAGCGTCGGCACCACGGCCATGGCCAGGATGAGCAGCAGGATGTTGGTGAACGAGCCCCAGAACAGCGAGTCCTCGAACAGCCGGGTGTAGTTGTCGAAACCGATCCAGCGCTGCTCGCCCACGCCGTTCCACTTGGTGAAGCTCGTGTAGACGGTCATCACCAGCGGCACGACGATCACCAGGACGCTGGCCAGGACACCCGGGATCAGGAACGGCCAGTACCCCTTGCGCCTCATGTTTGCCCCTTTCGGTGTGCCGGCGGAGGCTGCGCGCCCCCGCCGGCATCCGGGTCACTTGCCGAGGTCGGCCAGGTTCTCGTCGTACGGCTTCTGGATCTCGCTGAGCACCGCGTCGGGCGTCTTCGAGCCGTTGATCAGGCCCTGCACGCCGGCCACGAGCACGTCGTAGTAGCCGGGGGCCGGCCAGTCCGGGTAGAACGCGAGACCGTCCTCGCCGGACACCTTGTTGAAGTTCTCGATCAGTTCCTTGTTCTTCGGGTCCGTGATCGACGCGGTGTCGGCGGCCACCGGCACACCGCCGTTGTTGCCGAGCAGAGCCTGGATCTCCGGCTTCATGGTGATGTCGATGAAGTCGTACGCCAGGGCCTTGGCCTTGCTCTTCTCCGGTACGACCCACAGGTTGCCGCTGGAGCCGGGGTGCAGCTTGTTGCCCGGGAACAGGAACGTGCCCCACTCGAAGTTCTTGATCTCGTTGACGAAGCGGCCGTACCACCACGAGCCCGAGATCATGATCGGGAACTTGCCCTGCGAGAACGAGACGCCCATGTCCTCGGCCTTGATGCCGGCCGAGTTCTTGGCGATGTAGCCCTTGTCGACCCACTCCTTGAAGGTCTGGGCGCCATAGGTGAGCTGCGGGCCCTTGAAGTCGACCTTGTTCTTGTAGAGCTGGTAGTCGTCGACCCAGGCCCGGTCGGCCTTGCTCAGGGCGAGCGTGTAGAGGATCTGCTGGGCCGGGTACTCGGCGCCGCCGACCGCGAGCGGGGTGACCTTGTTCTGCACGAACGTGTCCATCACCTTGGTGAACTCGTCGAGCGTGGTCGGCACCTGCAGGTTGTACTTCTTGAACAGGTCTTTGTTGTAGTAGACCTCGACGTACTCGGCGTAGTTCGGGACGCCGTACGTCTTGCCCGAGCCCATGATGCCGTCGTCGTCGTACTTGGTGGTGGTCTGCAGGCTCGAGTTGAGCGCCTTGTCCCAGCCGCGCTTGCCCGACTCCTCGGTGAGGTCGGTGAGCAGCCCCTGCTTCGACAGCAGGCCGGCGGTGGCGTTGCCCTTGTTGTACTCCATGATGTCCGGCGCGCTGTCGGAGTTCAGGATCATCTGGGCGTTCTGCTGGATCTGCTCGAAGCCCTTCTCCTCGAACTTGACCTCGACGCCCGGGTGGGCCGTCTTGAACTCCTCGATGGCCTTGTTCCAGGCGATGCCCATGGCGCTGTTCGGGCCCTCGTAGTGCCAGAGGGTCAGCGTCTTGGCATCGGCCCCCTCAGTCGAGGAGCTGTCATCGCTGCCGCCGCCGCAGGCAGCGAGGCCGAGGGAGGTGGCAAGCAAGAGGGCACCGGCCGAAAGACCAGCTCGGAAAAGAATCATGTCAGTTTCGTCCTCCGGGAGGGGTCCGTCGAAGCCCTTCGACCAAAAGCCTGTCGAAGCGCTTCGACGCGGGACTTTGACAGGACGCTAGGCTCCGCCCCGCACACATGTCAACGGTGTGACGAAGACATTTCCAAGACCGAGATCAACCCACCCGGAGCCGCCGCCCCGCCCGCGAGGCGAGAATCGGCGATCGAGGCAACCAGTCGCGCGAGCGGCACGTCCAACCACCCGACTCCACGATTCGGAAGGGTGAACCATGAGCGCAGCGCGCACGGTCAAGCGACCGTGGCCGGCCATGGCGATGCCGTTGTCGCTGACCATCGCACTCGCCGCTTGTGCCCAGGCCCCAGGCGCCGGACCGAACGAAGCCGGTCCCGCCACCGCGCCGATCACGTCCACCGCGCCGCCGGTCGACCCGCTGCTCAGCCCGCGTCCATCCGCGGCCGACCGCAGCGGCCCGAGCACCACGCTCAGCCCCGGCCAGGGCGTCCCGGCCCGGCTCGACTGCGGCACCTTCACGCTCGGCCAGGCCGACACCCTGCCCGGCAGCGCGGCCCGCTGCTTCATCGACGCCGCCTCAGCCGGCCACCCGGCCCGGCTCAAGGTCACCAGCCCCACCGTCGAGGGCGACCCGATCCCGGTCACCTACACCGCCGGCGCCGACGGCCGCACCGAGGTCATCACCGACACCCGCCAGGACGGCTTCGGCCCCCAGCAGATCACCCGGCAGACCTGCCAGGGCCCGTCCCCCGCCGCGAAAAGCCTCCTCTTCACGAAGTGCACCGCCCCGGCGCCGATCATTAGCCGGTGAGCGTTCGTTTCCGATCACTCCAGACAGAGGCAGAAGGGGTGACCGGCGGGATCCAGGAAGACGCGGTAGGACGGGCCGGGCTGATCCGGATGTCGGGTCGCACCGAGATCAACAACTGCCGCCTCGGCGGCGTCGAGGTCGTCGACGAGCATGTCGATGTGCATCTGCTTGGGCGTTGCCGGATGCGGCCAGGTCGGCGCCACATAGTCGGCCACCCGGTGAAAGACGATGCACTGACCCTCCTCCGGGCAGACCGCGGCCCGGTCGGCGGAGACAATGTCGATCTTCCAGTCCAGCATCGCGCCGTAGAACCTGGCCAGCGCGGCCGGATCAGGACAGTCGACAGCGAACAGCGGCAAGCGAGCAATGGCCATGCCGGCCAGGCTATCGACGACCACCGCCACCTCGACGGCGGTCAGGTTCGGCTCGGGGGCTTGAGTTCGGTGGCGGCCCACGTGGCCAGCAGGGCCAGTGCCTCGGCGGAGGGGGAAGCGGGCTCGGCGGCGAAGATCGTCATGCTGAGGCCGGGTTCGCTGCGCAGGTCCATGGTTTCGTAGGCCAGCTCCAGAGCGCCGACGGCGTGGTGGTGGTAGTGCTTGGTGCCGCCCGCGTGCGTGCGCACGTTGTGTGAACCCCACCGGCGCCGGAAGTCGTCGCTTCGGGTGGACAGTTCGCCGACCAGGTCGTGCAGCGCCTTGTCGTGCGGGTCCTGGCCGGCCGCCGTCCGCAGGTTGGCCACCGTCACGTCGGCGGTGTGCTCCCAGTCGGGGAAGAGCCGGTGCGCCGCCGCGTCGAGGAAGCAGAACCGGGCCAGGTTGGGCCGGGCCGACGGGTCGGCGTACACGTCGTCGTACAGGGCCCGCCCGAGCAGGTTGGTGGCGAGCAGGTCGGACCGGTTGTTCCCCACGATGGCCGGCCGGGTGGTGACCGCGTCGAGCACCCACTGCACGCCGGGCCGCACCACCGGCGAGGAGAACCGGGGCCGGTCCACGACCTTGGCCAGGTGGAACAGGTGCCGCCGCTCCGCGTCGTCGAGCTGCAACGCCCGGGCCAGCGCGTCCAGCACACCCGCCGACACCCCGCCCAGAACCCCGCGCTCGAGCCGGGCGTAGTACTCGACGCTGACCCCGGCCAGCGCCGCCACCTCGCTGCGCCGCAGCCCGGGCACCCGGCGCTGCCCGATCTGCGGCAGCCCGGCCCGCTCGGGCGTGATCCTGGCTCGCCGCGAGGTCAGGAACTCGCTGACTTCGGCGCGGTTGTCCATGCCGCCACCGTACGGCCGCCGGCCCGCACTGAGGGATACCCCGTCATTACACCCAACGTCAGTGACTTTCTCCGGCCCGGCCCGCGGAGTCTGCTCGAACCATGCCCGTCGCCACCACGCACCACAACGGGATCACCGCGATCCTGGCGGTTCTGCTGGCCGCCCTTCTCAGCCCGCCGGCCGAAAGACCGCCGGCCGACAGCCCGCCGGCCGACAGCCCGCCGGCCGACAAACGGCCGGAAGTGCGGATCGAAGCCCTCCTGGACAACTCCCCGTCCGCGCGCCAGTTCGCGGCCATGCTCCCCCTGCGCCTGACCCTGCGCGACGGCATGGGCCAGGCCAAGATCGCCCGGCTGCCGGCCCCGATCGACGTCACCGGCGCCACCCTCGTCACCGACCCCGAGATCGCCACGATCTACTACTGGCCGCCCAGCGGGTCCATCGGCATCTACTACGACGACATCGGTCAGTCCGTTCCCGCGCCCGGCATGGTCCGGCTCGGGACCGTCGAGTCCGGACTGGACGACCTGAGGACGACCAGCTGCTGCGTCGCTCGGGTCATCGCGACGTACCGGTCGACCGCCCCCTCGATGCCCGTGCCGTAGCGTTCCGGATCGACCAGCACGACCAGGTCGAATTCCAGACCCTTGGCCAGTACGGGGGTCAGCGACCGCACTCGCGCGGAGCCCGCGAACGACGGATCGCCGATGACACAAGCGATTCCCTCGGCGTGCTCGGCCAGCCATCCGTCCACGATCGACGTCAGTTCCGCGGTGTAGCCGTAGCGCACCGGCACTCCCCCGGTGCGGATGGAGACAGGCACGTTGGCGTCCGGCAGCTCGGCCCGGATCACCGGCGCCGCCGCGTCCATCACCTCGACCGGCGTACGGTAATTGATCGTCAGCGACGTCTGGGTGACCCGCTCGATCCCCACCCGGGCCAGGCGCGCCGCCCACGACTCGGTGAAGCCGTGCCGGGCCTGCGCCCTGTCGCCCACGATCGTGAAGCTGCGGGACGGGCAGCGCAGCAGCAGCATCTGCCACTCGGCGTCGGTCAGTTCCTGGGCCTCGTCCACCACGATGTGCGCGAACGGCCCGGCCAGCCGATCCGGGTCGGCCGCCGGCACGGCCGCGTCGTCGACCAGCACGTCCTTCAGGTCCTGCTGCACCAGCATCCACATCAGGCCCTCGCCGTCGTCGTACTCGCGCGAGGCCACCAGGTCGTCGAGCACCCGGGACATGCCGGCCTTCTGAGCGGCCACGGCCGATTCCTGCTGCCGGCGCAGCCGCGACGTCCCGGGGTCGCCGACGCGCTGCCGGGCCGCGTCCAGCAAGGGGAGGTCCGACACGGTCCATGCGCGGGGATCCGTACGCCGCAATGTTTTGATTTCGTCGGCGCTCAGCCAGGGCGCGCACTTGCGGAGGTACGCCGGCACCGACCACAGATCGGCGACTACGTCGAGCGGGTCGAGCACCGGCCACGCGCGGTTGAAGGCGGTGGCCAGCTCACGGTTGCGCCGCAACGCGCGCACCAGATCCGACGGCTCGTCCCCGTCGTACTTGACCTGCAGGATCGTCAGCAGCTCTTCCCACGCCTCCTCGCGGCCCTCGTTGTGCGGCGTGCCCGGCCCAGGCGCCTCGAACGCCTCGGCCCAGTCGCCCGCGGTCAGCCGGATCTCGTCGTCATCGGTCTCGACGAGCATCCCCTTGGCCGGCGGCTCCTCGTAGAACTCGACCGCAGCCTCGATCATCTTCACTGCGGCCACTGTGGACTTCAGCCGCGCCGCTTCTGGATCGTCCTGCGCCGCAACGGAAACGGGCACGAGATCGCGCAGCGTGCACGTCTGCACCTCGTCCTCGCCCAGGCTGGGCAGCACGTCCGACACGTACGCCAGATAGGGTTCGTGCGGCCCGACGAAGAGCACGTGCCTCGGGTTGGAATAGAGCAGATACGCCGTACGGTGTAATGCCACCACGGTCTTGCCGGTGCCCGGCCCACCATCCACCACGAGCGCGCCGTCCGACCCGGCCCGGATGATCGCGTCCTGATCGGCCTGGATGGTGCCCAGCACGTCCCGCATCCGCGCCGAGCGATTGCTGCCCAGGCTGGCGATGAAGGCCGACTGGTCGTCCAGCGCGGCGTGTCCCTCGAGCGCGTCCGGCGTGAACACCTCGTCCCAGTAGTCGGTGATCCGCCCGCCGGTCCAGCGGTAGCGCCGCCGGCTGTCCAGTCCCATCGGGTTGGCGTGGGTCGCCCCGAAGAACGGCTCGGCCGCCGGCGACCGCCAGTCGACCAGCAGGCGCCCGCCGTCGCTGTCGGTCAGCCCGAACCGGCCGATGTAGACCGGGCCGTCCGCGGTCACCATCCGGCCCAGGCAGATGTCGAGGCTGTAGCGCCGCAGCGCCCGCAGCCGGCTGGTCAGCCGCCGCACCGCGTCGTCGCGGTCGACGGCCTGGCGCCCCTTGCCCGCGGGCGCGCGGCGCTCGACCTCCAGCCGCTCGTTCAGCTCGGCGATGGTCCGTTCCAGACTGGCCGCGATCGCCGCGAAATGCTTCTCGTCGTCGGCGATCAGGGCCGGGTCGGACTTGACTTCGGGTACGTCGAAAGCGCTGGTCACGCGGCGATTCTGCGCCGTCACCCGGGTCTTGCGGCAAGACCGGTGCTGTGTTATACGTTAGACATGGCGAGAGGTGCGGATTCCCCTCCGTCGTTCGAGAAGCAGCAGCAAAGACTCAAAGATCTGCGGCTGCTGCGTCGCGTCCGCGACCGGATCGACCGTGACTACGCGCAACCCCTGGACGTCGAGGCGCTGGCCCGCGGCGTCAACGTGTCGGCCGGCCACCTGAGCCGTGAGTTCCGGGCCGCGTTCGGCGAGTCGCCGTACAGCTATCTGATGACCCGCCGCATCGAGCGCGCCATGGCCCTGCTGCGCCGGGGCGACCTGTCTGTCACCGATGTCTGCTTCGAGGTCGGCTGCTCGTCGCTGGGCACGTTCAGCACCCGGTTCTCCGAGCTGGTGGGCATGTCGCCCAGCGCGTACCGCAAGCTGACCGCCGAGCAGGCGCAGGCCGAGGGGCTGCCCGGGTGCGTCGTCAAACAGGTGACCAGACCGATCAGGAATCGAGAAGCGACGCCCGCGCGCGGCAAATAGCGTGGTCGGCATGAACCTCACCATTCACAACACGTTCCTTCCGGCCGACAACCCCGAGGCCTCGCTGGCGTTCTGGCGCGACACGATGGGCTTCGAAGTGCGCCTGGACGTCGGCTACGGCGACATGCGCTGGATCACCGTGGGCCCGCCCGGGCAGCCGCAGACCTCGATCGTGCTGCACCCGCCGGCGGTCGACCCGGGCCTGACCGACGACGAGAAGCGCACCATCGCCGAGCTGATGGCCAAGGGCAGCTACGCCAGCATCGTGCTGAGCACGCCCAACGTCGACGAGACGTTCGAGCAGGTGCAGAAGAACGGCGCCGACGTCGTGCAGGAGCCGATCGACCAGCCGTACGGGCTGCGCGACTGCGCCTTCCGCGACCCGGCCGGCAACATGGTCCGGATCAACCAGCAGGCCTAGCCGTACTCTCGCGTTCCACCAGGGTGGGCGGCAGCAGCCGCACGGGCTCGATGGGCCGCCCGTCCAGCAGTCGCATCGCCGTCTCGACGGCCAGCCCGCCGACGTCGTGGGCCGGAATGTCGACCGAGGTCAGCGGCAGAGGCATGTTGAGGGCGACGTCCCGCGGGCAGATGGCCACCACCGAGATGTCCGCGGGGACCCGCCGCCCGCCGGCCTGCACCTCTTCGAGCACCATGCGCAGCGCCTCTTCGTTGTGCACGACCAGCGCGGTCACGCCGGGCAGCTGGGCGTCGATGTCGGCCAGGCAGGCCCGCACGCCCTCCCGGTCGGGTTCGCACGGGTGGGTCATCGTCTCGAGGTCCAGCGCGGCCGAGGCGTCGGTGAACCCGGTCAAGAACCTTTCCGCGTACGTCGTACCCCGCTTGTAGACGGCGGGCGACGGCCCCACCAGCGCGATCTTGCGGTGCCCGTGCCAGGCCAGGTGCCGCAACGCCTGGGCGGCGGCGGCCTCGAAGTCGAGGTCGACGCAGGCGATGCCGGCCGGATCCTCGGGCAGCCCGATCAGCACTGAGGGCTGCTTCAGCTTGCGCAAGGCTTGCAGGCGTACGTCGTCCCGCTCGACATCCATGACGATGAGCGCGTCGACCATGGTGCTGTGGGCGACCCGCTCGAGGCCGGCCGTGCCCTCGTCCTTGGTCAGCAGCAGCACGTCGTGGTTGTGGGTGCGCGAGGCGGTGACCACGGCCGTCGCGAACTGCATGATGACCGGCACGTTGACGTCGGTGCGCAGCGGCACGACCAGGGCCAGCACGTTCGTGCGGCTGCTGGCCAGCGCGCGGGCCCCGGCATGCGGGTGGAAGCCGAGCTCGGCGATCGCGGCCTGCACCCGCTCGCGCGTCTGGGCCGAGATCGGGCGGCGGCCGCTCAGCACGTACGAGACCGTGCTCGGTGACACGCCGGCCGCCCGGGCCACGTCGTTGATCGTCGCCATCCACCCTCCCCATTCGCACGCTCACACTACTCACCGTGCCCGAATCGTCGAATCGCTTCGACGACTCCATCGTCCACCATAGATCCGCATGAATCCCATGTCCACCGCCGCCTCGGCCGGCGCCGCCCGCGAATCCCCGGCCCGCTGCACTCGGCACTCGGGGTTACCGCCGCCGCCCCGGCCGACGCCCGCCCGCGAATCCCGGCCCGCCGAACTCGGCACTCGGGGTCAACGCCGCCGCCTCGGCCGACGCCCGCCCGCGAATCCTCGGCCCGCCCAACTCGGCACTCGGGGTTACCGTCGGGGGCGGGAGGCCGTCATGTCCGAACACGTACGAGCCGAACTCCACCGCACCGGCGGCTTCATCGGCCGTCCGGTCAGCGCCGTCGCCGACTCGCGCACCCTGCCGCCGCCCGACGCGGCCCGCCTACGCGCCCTGATGTCTGCCCTCGACTTCGCCTCGCTCCGCAGCACCCGCCACCCCACCGGCGGCGCCGACCTCTTCCGGTACGACCTGACCCTGACCCGCGGCGACGACCACTGGCGAGGCACCGTCTCGCAGGCGTCCGTCCCGGCCGCCCTGCGCGACCTGCTGCCGTTCCTGGTCGGCCTGGCCCGCTGATATCTTGCGCGGCATGTCAGACGATGATCTTCGGCAGGAAGCCACGGAGCTGATCCGGAGCGGCGTGGCCCGGGGCCGGTTCACGTACGAGCAGATCGTGGCCGACGCCGTCGAGTACCTGGCCGACGAGCACGACGAGGAAGGACTGTCCGAGCTCGCCGAACAGATCGCCCGGCAGGAGTTCGCGGCGCATCTGGCCGAGCAGGCCACGTGGCCCGCGCGCACCGACAGCGACCGGCTGACCGACGCGTTCCGGGCGCTCGACCGGGCCGGCATCGTGGCCCGGCAGGACTTCGCCTGTTGCCAGAACTGCGGCGTGAGCGAGATCGGCGACGAGGTGCTGCCGAAGCTCCCCGCCCGCGGCTACGTCTTCTATCACCAGCAGGACGCGGAACGTGCCGTCGAGGGTGGCGGCGTCTACCTGCGTTACGGGTCTTTCGAGGGCGCGGCCGCGGAGACGATCGGCGCGGAGGTCGCCGATGCTTTGCGGGCGGAGGGGCTGAGCGTCAACTGGAGCGGGTCGGCCGGGCAGCGGATCCACGTGCCGCTGCGGTGGGCCCGGCGTCGCTTCGGGCGTCTGGCCGCGTACGGGGAAAACGGCGACGTGACCACGGCGCCGGACCTCGTCGACGTGGCCCTCAAGCACGCCTCGGCCCGGCCCATGGAGCCGGCCGAGATGATCGACGTGCTGCGGCAGGTGCCGACCCGGACCGACGCGTGGCTGTCCGCGGTCAACGACGCCGGCTGTGTGCAGGTCGCCTGGGAGGACGGGCAGCTGTGGCTGGAGACGCCGGATCCTTCGGCGGGGGCTTCGATCGGCAAGTACGCGACTCTGGCCGAGGCCGAGCAGGTGCTGACCGTCCTGGCCACCGAGCGCCGCGTCGCAGTCACCGACCTCGATGGGGTGATCACCAAGCGCTGGTAGCCGACAACCGCTGAGCTGGCGAGGGCCGATGATCCGGTCGTAGGCTGCGAGCAGCGGCATCACGGGAGGGCGACCCGGCATGACGACGAACGGCAGACCCGCGCGGCTTCTGCGGGGGTACGGCTGGTGGATCATCCTGGTGACCGTTCTGCTCACCGCCGGGGCTTATGCGCTGAGCCGGTTCGAGCCGGTCGACCACCGCTCCACGGCGACCGTCGTGGCCGGGCCCCGGCAACGCGCCGGCTTCGTGCCCGTGCCCGCCGACGCGGGAACCGAGCGCGAGATCGCCCGGTCCGGCACGGTGCTGCGGGGCGCCGCGCGCGAGCTCCGGATGGCCGAGGCCGATCTGGCCGAGGGCTTGGACGTGCGGCCTGCCGAGCAGGGCGCGGCGGTCACCATCGCGTACACCGACGGCGATCCGGCCACGGCGCAGAGCCGGGCGCAGGCCGTCGCCGAGGAGTACGTGCGTTACCGCAACACCACCACCGCGCAGTCCGGCATCGCGGCCACGCTGGTCTCGCCGGCCGGCCCGGCTCAGGAGCAGCGGCTGCCGCTCTGGCTCTACCTCGCCGCGGGCGCGCTGGCCGGCCTGCTGCTGGGCCTGCTTTCCGCGTACGGGCTGGCCCGCCGGGGCGACCGGCTGCGCGGGCGCGCCGACTACGAGCGGCAGACGGGTCTGCCGGTGCTGGCCACCATTCCGCGGGCGCGCCGCTCGCGGGGGCCGGGGGCGCCGCTGCCGGTAATGCTGCGCTCCCCCGACTCGTCCGACGCCGAGGCCTACCGCTACCTGCGCGCCCGGCTCGACAACCGGCTCGAGCGCCCGGCCGTGGTGCTGGTCGCGGGCGGCCACGAGGGCGAGGGCCGCAGCACGACGGCGGCCAACCTGGCCGTGGCGCTGGCCCAGTCGGGGCGCCGGGTCGTACTGGTCGACACCGACGTACGCAATCCGGCCCTGCACCTGATGTTCGACCTCTCCCGCGACCGTGGGCTCACCAATGTGCTGGCCGGGCGGCATTCCCTGGCCGAGACGCTGGCCGCCGGGGCCATCGTCGACCTGCGCGTGCTGGCCGTCGGGGACGAGCGCGACAACGGCTCCGACCTGCTGGCCGGGGGCGGCCTGCACGACCTGGTGGACGACCTGAAGGAGCAGTGCGACGTCGTGGTGCTCGACTCGCCGGCGCTGTTGGGCGTGGCCGACGGCCTCGGGCTGGCCGCCCACGCCGATCAGATCCTGCTGGTCACCGACTATCGGCGGGCCACCCGGGCCGGAGTGGCGCGGGTCGCGGCCGAGCTGGACGAGGTCGCCCCGGGCCGGGTGGCGGCCGTGCTGATCGGGGTGCCCGAGCGCGACGGCGGCCTGGTTCCCCGCCCCCGGCCGGGACGTGCCTCGGCGGCACTCCCGCCGCCGGCGGCGGACCGGTTCGACGTACTGGAAGGACCGGCCGAGCCCGGGCCGCACGAACCGCCCCGGCCGCCGGCCGCGGACAAAGCGCCGCCTCCGCCGGCCGCGAAGGAAACCCCGGCGAAGGCGGACCCGGCGCCGGCCGAGGCGCCCCGGGCCCAACCGGGCCGACCGATCAGCGCCAAGGCAGCCATCCCCAAACCTCGCGTCTACAGTTCCGCCGCCGCGAAGGCCGAGGCCGAGGAAAAGGAGCCGGCCGAAGGCGACAAGTGACCCGGCTGGTGCGCTTCGGGACCAACAGGTTAGGTTAGGCATACCTTTGGTTCAGAAGTTCCCCTGGAGGCCCCCGTGACCCAGACCGCTGACCCGGCCGTGCAGACGCTGCCGTGGCGGTTCTTCGCCACCGAGGTTCGCGAGGTGCGGCGGCTCAGCCCCCACTTCGTCCGGGTGACCTTCACCGGCGACGACCTCGACCACTTCGCCGACAACGGCTTCGACCAGCGGATCAAGCTGATCCCGCCGCTGCCCGGACACGGCCTGGCCCACCTGCCGACCGGCGAGGACTGGTACACCGACTGGCGCGCCCTGCCCGAGGAGCACCGCAACCCGATCCGCACCTACACCGTGCGCGCCGTCCGCCCCCACCTGCGCGAGGTCGACGTCGACATGGTGCTGCACGGCGTCAACGGCCCCGCCTCCCGGTTCGCCGCCGAGGCCGGGCCGGGCGCCCCGGCGTACCTGCTGGGCCCGAACGCCGATTTCGACGGCGTGCACGGCGGCATCGACTTCCACCCGCCGGCCCACACCGACTGCATCCTGCTCGGTGGTGACGAGACGGCGGTGCCGGCCATCGCCGGGATCCTGGCCGGTCTGCCCGCCGACGCCCGGGGCGAGGCGCTGCTCGAGGTGCCCTCGGCCGACGACGCGCAGGAGCTGACCGCTCCCGAGGGCGTGCGGGTCACCTG
Organism: Paractinoplanes pyxinae; assembly: GCF_026626335.1. Classification (GTDB taxonomy): domain Bacteria; phylum Actinomycetota; class Actinomycetes; order Mycobacteriales; family Micromonosporaceae; genus Actinoplanes; species Actinoplanes pyxinae. Next base: position 62,981 of record NZ_JAPNTZ010000028.1, read on the forward strand.
GCTGGCCCGCGACGACGCCGCCTACGGGGCCAAGCTGATTCCCGCCGTACGCGCCGCCAGTCGCCGCATCCTCGGTGACGGCCAGGTCGGGACGCCCGTCGAGCTCGAGGACGTGGACGTCGACCACGACCTGCTGTGGGAGGTGCCCGAGGAGGTCACCGACGTCAGCCGGTTCTACGCGTGGCTGGCCGGCGAGGCCGCCATGATCAAGCTGCTGCGCCGCTACCTGGTCGCCGAGTGCGGGGTCGACCGGCGGCTGGTGGCCTTCATGGGCTACTGGCGGCTGGGACGCGCCGAAGGCAACTAAGACCCGTTTCCGCCGAATTCCTCCGGTGGGGTGGCTTCTTCGCCTAGCGTTTTTGGTGAGGCCACGCCCGCGTGCCGCCGTCAGGCGAGCCGAGCCCGAGGAGGTAGGCATGTGGAATACCTCGGCGCCCCAGCAGGGCCCGGTCGTCCTGCTCGTGGAGGACGACGAGGATCTGCGGGACATGACGACGCAGATGCTCGAGCTGCGCGGCTTCCAGGTGCTGGTCGCGACGGACGCGGTCACCGCGATCACCAAGTGCAAGGTGCACGAGGGGAAGATCGACGTCCTGCTGACCGACCTCGGCCTGCCCGGCGTGTCCGGCGGTGAGCTGGCCCGCTCGGCCCACGCCGTGCGGCCGGGCATGGAGACGGTCTACATCTCCGGCATGCCGCAAGAGATCGCCATTCGCCGCGGCATCATCAAGCGCGGCGCCTCCTTCATCGCCAAGCCGTTCACCGCCGACCAGCTGGCCGGCACTCTGCGCTCGGTTCTGGCCCAGCACAACAGCAACGCTCCTGCACCCTGACCCGGCTCATGTCGGCGGCGGGGGTTCCGATTCATAGGGCACAGGCCGGAAACATCCGGTCGGCCAGATGATCCGGGGGGACCCAAATGCTTGCTTTCCACTACGTCGCCGCTTACGTCCAGTCGCACCTGACCGCCGCTGGTGACCGCCTCGCCCGCAAGGGCGACGAGGGCGCGACCGCCGTCGAGTACGGCCTGCTCGTCTCGCTCGTCGCCGTGGTCATCATCGTCGGCGCCACCACCTTCGGCAAGCAGATCAGCGACCTGTTCGCTGCTGTCGCCGGCAAGATCAAGATGCCGGCGTAAGTATGAAAGGGCGGTAGTCACGACAGTGCTCACCGCCATCGGAAGTCCCCTCAGCCCCGGGCCGCGTACCGCGCGTCGGCCGGCCCGGGGTGAGGAGGGCACAGCCGCGGTGGAAGCCGCCATCGTGCTTCCACTGATCCTGCTCGTGCTGTTCGGCATCATCGACTTCGGGCGGGCCCTGCAGCAGCAAGCCCTGCTCACCGTCGCCGTGCGCGAGGGCGCGCGGACGGCCGCTCTCAACGGCACGACCGCCTCCATCCAGACCAAGGTGCAGAGCGTGGCCGGCACCGACGCCGTGGTCACCTCGACCGTGTGCACCGGCGGCTCCTCGACCACGGCCGACGCGTCAGTCACGGCCACCCAGCCCTTCACGGCGCTCACTCCCGTGTTCGCGCTGATGCAGTACTACGGCACCACCAGCAGCCTCACCACGCTCAAGGCCACCGGGGTCATGGCGTGCACCGGCTGACCCGCTCTCTTCTCACCCAGGTCCGTCGCGGTTGGCGACGGGCCTCTCGGCGTTCCGGCTCCGAGCACGGCGCGGTCGCCGCCCTGTTCGCCGTGATGGTCAGCACCGGCGTCATCATCGCCATGGGCGCCCTCGTCATCGACGTCGGCCAGATCGCCCTCGAGCGCCAGGAGCTGCAGACCGGGGCCGACGCCGCCTCGTGGACGATCGCCACCCGCTGCATCCAGAAACCGGCCGACTGCACCATGGCCAAGCAGAGCCTGGTCGCCTCGGACTACGCCAACCGCAACCAGAAGGACGGCTCGGCCGACGCCCAGATCTGCATCTCCAGCCTCTCCGCGCAGTGCACGTCCTGGGCCAGCCCGGGCGCCTGCCCCACCACGACCGTCACCGGCGGCACGTCGGTCGAGGTTCGCACCAGTACGCGCACCGGCACCTCGACCCTGCTGCCGCCCGCCTTCGCGAGCGCCATGACCGGCTCGGTGTCGGCCGGGGTCACGGCCGGCGCCTGCGGGCGGGTGGCCTGGGGTCCGCCCGGCATCACCAAGGTGCTCGCGCTCGGCTTCTCGATGTGCGACTGGAAGCGCATGACGGCTAACGGGACCACCTTCTACGGTCCGTTGAGCCCGCTGCTCAGTCAGCTCGGCCTCTACTCGGTGCTCGGTCTGCCAGCGCCCAGCGCCACGACCGAGAGCGCCATCCCGGCCGTGCTGCCGGCGGCCGTGCTCGGTCTGCCGCTGCCGTCCTGCACGTCCCCGGTCGACCTGCGGGAACCGCGCGGCTGGGTCTGGCTGGCCAACAACGACCTCTCCCCGCCCGACGCCAACTGTGAGATCACGCTCAAGGTCGGCGATCTGCCCCGCTCGCTCGTGCTCTCCGGCCTGACCCAGGGCGTTCTGTGCGCGGGGCGGCTGCAGTCGCAGCTGACCAGCCGGCAGCCGGTGCTCGTGCCGATCTTCGACGAGATCGAGCAGACGCTGCTCTCGATCGCCCCGACGTACCGCATCGCCGGTTTCGCGCCGTTCGTCTTCACCGGTTACACGAGTCTGCTCGGCGGTCTGCTGACCGGCGTCGGGAGCCTGCTCAACGGGAGCGCCCCGGGACTGTTGCAGAACCTGCTGTGCGGTGTCTCGCAGTGCATCCTCGGCTACTTCACGAAAACGCTCGTGCCGCTCGACAGCCCGTCGTTCGGCACGGGCCCCAACTTCGGCGCCACGGTGATCGGGCGGACGGGATGACGGGATCACGAGGGGGTCCGGAATGAGCCGACGCATCGTCCTGCTGGGCGTGGCCGCCCTGCTGGCGCTGCTCAGCGCGGTGGCCGTGGTCGCGTACGCCAGTGGCGCCGACCGCCGCGCCGTCGAGGGCAAGAAGGGTGTCTGGGTGCTGCTCGCCACCGACGCCATCCCGAGCGGCACGACCGGCGCCCAGATCCGGTCGCGCCGCCTGGTGCGGCAGGTGCTCATGCCGGCCGAGACCGTGCCCTCCGGCGCGTTGACCAAGCTCGACGCGTCGCTGGACGCCAAGGCGCTCAACGCCGCCCTGCAGCCCGACCAGATGCTGCTGAGCAAGCAGTTCACCGCCGCCACGAGCAAGACCAAGACGAGGGCCGGCCTGCAGGTGCCGGCGTCGCTGATGGCGGTCAGCGTCGATCTCAGCATGAGCCGCCAGGTCGCCGGCAACGTTCAGCGCGGCGACACGGTCACCGTCTTCGTCTCCACGCCGAGGCAGCCGACCAAGGACGACAAGCAGATCACCTTCGTCCTGATCCCCCGGGCCAAGGTGATCAGTGTCGGCGAGAGCCCGCAGAACGCGCAGGGCGGCGTCGTGCTCACCCCGAGCGCGTCGGGCTCGTCGTCGGCCTCGCCCAGCCCCACCGCTTCCGGTGAGTCGTTGCAGCGCTACGTGGTCACCCTCGCGGTGTCGGCCACCCAGGCCCAGCTGCTGATCACCGGCTACAACGGGGGCTTCCTCCACCTGGGACTGCTCGGCCCCGGCGCGAAGGTGACGGTGGACCCGAGCCTGCTGACCAAGTTGCCGACGCCGACGCCGACGCCGACCCCCGTGGAAAGTGGGACCGCCGGATGAGCCTGTACGTCTACCTCGAGCCCGACCGCGAGATCCTGGCCGAGCGCGGGCCGGAGTTCCAGTCGGTCGGCGGCGCGATCGTGCACAGCATGGCCGAGCTCGAGACGCACCTGCCGCGCTACCCAGAGACGCTTCTCGTCCTCATCGGAGCAAGCGTCCCGCTCGACGAGGCGCTGATGTTCACCGCCTACCAGCGGCTGCAGCGGCCGCTCATCGGTGTGGTGCTCGTCCGCAAGCAGATCAACCCGGCCGAGGTGATCCGCTGCCTGCAGGCCGGCGTGCGCGACGTCGTCGAGGAGGCCGACTGGGACAGCGTCCGCCAGGCGACCAGTCGCTCGGTCGACATCTCGAAGGCGCTCAGCACCTCGATCCGGTCCGGGGCCGAGGTCGCGCCGTTCGGCCGGATCGTGACCGTGTTCGCCGGCAAGGGCGGGTGCGGCCGCAGTTTCGTGGCGGTCAACCTGGCCGTGGCGTTGTGGGCCGGTGGCGCCCGGCGCGTGCTCATCGTGGACCTCGACCTGCAGTTCGGCGACGTCGCCATCATGCTCAAGTTGCCGCCGGACCGCAGCATCGCCGGTGGCATCGCGATGGCCGGCCGCCTGGACGAGCCTGGCCTGCGCTCGATCGTCACCCCGTACCGGCCCGGGGTGGACGCGTTGCTGGCGCCCGGCAATCCGGCGCAGGGGGAACACGTACGGCGGGAACTGGTTCTCGAGATTCTCGACGTGGCCCGGCCGCACTACGACTTCATCGTGATCGACACCCCGGCCATCGTCACCGACCAGGTGCTGGCCGCGCTGGACGTGTCGGACTGGTTCATCCCGATCGTCACGCCCGACCTGCCGACGCTCAAGACGGTGCGGCTGACCGTCGAGATGTTCGACATGCTCGAGTACCCGCGCGACCGCAGCCTGCTCGTCTTCAACCGCGCCAACACCCAGGTCGGTCTGACCACGGCCGACGTCGAGGAGGCGATCGGCATGCCGTTCGCGTCGCTGGTGCCCTCGAGCCGGGACGTGCCCATCTCGGTCAACCAGGGCGAGCCGCTGCTGCTCACCGAGCCCCTGCATCCGGTCAGCCGGGCCATCCGGCAGCTGGCCGACCGCTGCGCCGGCACCGAGACCGCGCCCGAGCCCAAGCGCGGTCTCTTCGGCCGCCGGAAGAAGGTGACGCGATGAGCCTCTCGGCCCGGCTCGGCATGTACGGCAACAAGGCCGGCGCCGAGGAGGAACCGGAGCACGTCGAGGAGACCGACCGTAAAGGCTCCGCCACCACCCAGCGTTACCGAGCGGCCGGGCGAGGGGCGGCCGACCCGGTCTACGAGGTGCGCCTGCGGCTGCAGCGCCGGCTGGCCGACGAACTCGGTCCCACCCTGTACGCGAGCCGGGGCGAGGACGAGGCCCTCGACGCCCGCGTCCGCGAGGTGCTGTCCGAACTGCTGGCCCGCGAGGAGACGCCGCTCTCGGGCAGCGACCGGGCCCGCATCGTCAAGGAAGTCACCGACGAAGTCCTCGGGCACGGGCCGATCGAAGCACTGCTGCGCGACCCGTCGGTCAACGAGGTCATGGCCAACGGGGCCAAGAACGTCTACGTGGAACGGTTCGGCCGGATCGAACGCACTGACGTGGAGTTCGATGACGAGTCCCACCTGCGGCGGATCATCGACCGCATCTGCGCCCGGGTCGGCCGCCGGGTCGACGAGGCCAGCCCGATGGTCGACGCCCGCCTGCCCGACGGCAGCCGCGTCAACGCCATCGTGCCGCCGATCGCCCTGGACGGCGCGTCGCTCACCATCCGTAAGTTCTCGGCCACCCCGCTCACGGTGGGTGACCTCATCTCGTACGGGACCATGACCCGGCCCGCGGCCGAATTCCTCGACGCCTGCGTCCGCGGCCGCCGCAACATCCTGGTCAGCGGGGGCACCGGTTCCGGCAAGACGACGATCCTCAACGTGCTCTCCAGCTTCGTGCCGACCGACGAGCGCATCGTCACCATCGAGGACGCGGCCGAACTGCGTCTGGGCCAGGACCATGTCGTACGGCTGGAGTCGCGCCCGGCCAACGCCGAGGGCCGGGGCACGGTGAACGCCCGCGACCTGGTGAAGAACGCGCTGCGGATGCGCCCCGACCGGATCGTCGTCGGCGAGGTCCGTGACGCTGCCGCGCTCGACATGCTGCAGGCCATGAACACCGGCCATGACGGCTCGCTGACCACCCTGCACGCCAACACCCCGCGCGACGCGGTTTCCCGCCTCGAGACCATGGTGCTGATGGCCGGCATGGACCTGCCGAGCCGGGCCATCCGCGACCAGATCTCTTCCGCCGTCGACCTGATCATCCAGATCACCCGGTTCAAGGACGGCTCGCGCAAGGTCAGCCACATCACCGAGGTCGTCGGCATGGAGGGCGAAACCGTCACGCTGCAGGACCTCTTCCTGCTCGAGGTCACCAACGAGGTGCCGGCCCACCTGGCCCAGCTGAAGCCGACCGGCATCCGGCCCCGCTTCGTCGACGCGCTGGCCATGTACGGCGTGACGCTGCCGGCCACGATCTTCACGGGCGCCCGATGATCTTCGTCGCGGTCTCCTCCGGCGCGTTCGCCTTCGTCCTGTTCTTCCTGCTGGTCGACCGGCTTTTCGGCCGTACGCCGATGCAGCGCCGCCTGGCCACGCTGAAGCAGTACACGGTGGGCGAACGCCAGGTCGAGGAGCCGCTGCTGCGGCGCATTCAGCACGCGGCGGGCGACGTCGTCGAGCGTTCCCCCGGGCTGACCCGGATCGCCCTGCGCTCCGAGACCCGGCTCGACCAGGCCGGCACCCAGATGCGCCCCACCGAGTGGCTGGTCCTCCGGGCCGGCATCGCCGTCACCGCCGCGGTCGCGCTGGCCGTGCTCGTCCACGTCGTCCTGGGCTTCCTGCTCGGGCTGGTGCTGGGCTTCCTCGTGCCGGGCATGCTGCTCAAAGCCTCGATCAAGCGGCGCCGGCAGCGGTTCGCGGACGACCTGCCGGCCATGCTCCAGCTGATCCTCAGCGCGCTGCGCTCCGGCTTCACGCTGCAGCAGTCGGTCGACGCGGCGGTCCGCGACGACGAGGGCCCGGTGGCCGAGGAGTTCGCCCGAGCCCTGTCCGAGTCGCGGATCAGCGGCGAGTTCGAGGAGGCGTTGCAGCGGGCCGGCGAACGCCTGGAAAGCCCCGAACTCGGGTGGCTGACCCTGGCCCTGCGGCTGCAGAAAGAGACCGGCGGCAGCCTGGCCGAGGTCATGCAGACCACCGCCGAGACCATGCGCGAGCGGGCCTACCTACGTCGGCATGTGCGCTCGCTGTCGGCCGAGGGGCGAATTTCCGCGTACGTGCTGGTGGCCCTGCCGATCTTCGCGACCGGCCTGTTGTTCTTCGCCCGGCGCGAATACATGCAGGTGCTCTGGCAGAGCGTGATCGGCCTGATCATCCTGGGCGTGGCGCTGCTCATGATCATCATCGGCAGCCTGTGGCTCCGCTCGGTCACGAAGATCGAGGTCTGAGCGCATGACGGCCGGGACGCTCGTCTCCTTCGCCGCGGCCGCCGCCGTGCTGGCGGTCGCGTGCGCCGCGGCCGCCGTCACCATCCCGGCCAGCCGCCGCCAGCGGATGCTGCGGATCCTGGCCCAGTTCGACCGCAGCCGGAACGCCGTGCGGACGGTCGAGCAGCCGTTCGGCGGCAAGCTGCGCGGCCCCGTCGTGTGGGGCATCCAGCAGGCCGGCAACGTCATCACCCCACCCAAGATCCGGCAGCGCCTGTCCCGCCGGCTCGACTACGCCGGCAACCCGGCCGAGTGGCCGCTCGACCGGGTCATCCGGGCCCGGCTCGTCGGCGCGCTGGTGCTGGGCTTCCTGGGCTGGTGGGTCGGCACCCGCTCGGGCGGGCCGTGGGCGCTGCCCGGCCTGCTGGTGGGGGCGCTGGCCGGCATGAACATCCCCGACCTGCTGGTCTACGACGCCGGCGTGAAACGGCAGGCGGCGCTGACGCGGGCCCTGCCCGACGTGCTGGACGCCATGGTGATCGGCGTCGAGTCCGGCCTCGGCCTGGACGCGGCCATGGCCCAGGTGGCGGTGCTGCTACGCGGGCCGATGCCGGACGAGATCAACCGAGTGCTGCAGGAGATGCGCCTGGGCGTGCCCCGGGCGCAGGCGCTGCGCTCGCTGGCCGCGCGGACCACCGTACGGGACCTGAAAACGCTCATCACGGCCCTGGTGCAGGCCGGTGAGCTCGGCATCTCGGTGGCTGGGATCCTGCGCGAGCACTCGATCGAGCAGCGCACCCGCCGCCGCCAGTACGCCGAGGAGAAGGCCCAGAAGGTGACGGTGAAGCTGCTCTTCCCGGTCATCTTCTGCCTGTTCCCGGTCATCTTCATCGTGGTGCTGGGCCCGGCCATCATCAACATCATGACGAGCGGCTTCTGAGCCCCGCTCCGCCTTCGCCCTTTGGCGCCGGGCTTCTTCGCCTCTCCGCCTTCGCGGTTTCGCGCCGGGCTTCTGAGCCGCGTTCAGCCTTCGCGATCTCGCGCCGGGCTTCTTCGCCTCTCCGCCTTCGCGGTTTCGCGCCGGGCTTCTGAGCCGCGCTCAGCCTTCGCCGTTGTGCGCCGATAGGTGAGTGTGACGTCTGTCGTGGCCGCCGCCGATGAGGAACGCCGGCTCGCCGTCCTGCACGAATACTGCCTGCTCGACGCGCCGGCCGACGACGAGCTCACCACCGTGGTGCGGGTGGCCGCGCTGGTCGCCGGGGTGCCGACGGCGACCCTCAACCTGATCGACGAAAGCCGGCAGTGCCAGCTCACCACGTACGGCTTCGAAGGCGGCAACACAGCCCGATCCGACTCGATGTGTGCCATCCAGTTCCGCGCGGGCCGCTTCGTGCACGTTCCCGATGCCCGCGAGCACCCCGTCTACCGCGACAACCCGTGGGTCGACGGCCGGCTGGCCTCGGTCCGCTTCTACGCGTCGGCGCCGCTGATCACCCCCGAGGGGTACGCCCTCGGTACGCTCTGCGTGTTCGACGACCGGGTCAAGGAGCTGACCGACGACCAAGCGGGCCGGCTGATCGACCTGGCCGACGTCCTTGTGGCCCTGTTCGAGCGGCGGCGGCAGGCCCGCCTCAACGAAAGGCTGGCCGAGACGGCCGAGCGCACCCGCCGCTTCACCACCGCGGTGCTCGAGACGATCGACGTCGGGGTGGTGGTGTCGGACGCCGAGGGCCACGTGACCGTCTTCAACCGCGCCGCCCGCGAGTGGCACGGCCTCGAGGCGGACGCTTCGGTCGACCCGGCGTCCCTGCCCAACCACTACGGCCTGTACGACGCGGAAGGTCAACGCCGGCTGCGGCCCGACGAGGTGCCGCTGCTCCGCGCGCTCAACGAGGGCGTCGTCTCCAACGTCGAGATGACGGTGCGGGCGCCAGGTCGTCCGGTTGTGCAACTGAGCTGTACGGGTCGCCGGCTCGTGGACGACACGGGCCACGTGCTCGGGGCGGTCGTCGCCATGAACGACGTGACCGCCGATCGCGCCTACCGCCGCGAGATCGAGGGCGCCAGCGCCGAGATCGCGGCCCGCGGCGAAGCACTGTCGGCAGCGTTGGTCGAGTTGCGCCGCTCCAACGAAGAACTGGAACAGTTCGCCGGCGCGGTGAGCCACGACCTGGTGCGCCCGATGGCGGCGGCGCACGGATTCCTCGATCTTCTCTCCGGCGAGTACTCGACGACCCTGGACGACCGGGCCACGAAGTGGCTGACCGGGGCAATGCGTTCGGTGGAACGGATGCAGAAGCTGGTGGACGCGCTGCTCAAGTACGCCCGGGCCGGCCAGACCCCGTACCAGGCAGAACCGGTGCCGCTGAACGAGGTGCTGCGTGAGGTCTTGGCCGACCTGCGCACGGCCACCGAAAGCAGCAAGGCGCAGATCTCCGCTACCGACGACCTGCCCACCATCCAGGGCGACCCGGTGCTGCTGCGCCAGCTGCTGCAGAACCTGATCGACAACGCCATGAAGTACCGGCACCCGGACCGCCAGTGCCGGATCACGGTGAGCGCACAGTCGCTGCCCGACCGCTGGATGATCCGGGTCGCCGACAACGGCATCGGGATTCCCGCCGACCAGCGGGAGCGGGTGTTCGAAATGTTCGCCCAGGTCGACCCGAAGCAGCACAAGGGCTACGGCATCGGCCTATCGACGTGCCTGCGCATTCTCGACCGCCACCACGGCGCCATTGCTCTGGAGGAAACCCCCGGCGGCGGAACAACAGTCTGCCTGTCGCTGCCTAAATAGACCCAGAAACGGCAGTAGGCCCACCCCGTATT
>NZ_JAPNTZ010000029.1 GCF_026626335.1 Paractinoplanes pyxinae
CCAGCCAAGCTCAAGCAGTTACGCCTTTCCATCTCCCCAGGCGGTTGGGGTCTGGGGCGAAGCCCCAGGGTCTTAGCCCCGAAAGGCAGCGCCGTCGAACAGCTTCCAAGTGCCTTCGGAGACAACCGACACCACCCCGTCGACGACCTGGAGCGCCGACTGAGCATCCAAGGCGTACCCCGGGTGCTCAATGCCGGCGGCCCATTGCTCGGCTGCGGCCAGGGAGCGGTACTCGGGATAGTCGGTGTCGTTGAGGTGGGGGAAGATGCCGAAGTCGACGACGCCGAGGCCGCCGTCGGCTTCGGGGGTCAGCACCACGCTTCCGGCGCTCAACCCCACGTAAACCGTCTCGTGGAGGGACGGCAGAACCTCCGCCAAGCCCGACTCCCGCATCCAGCGGGCCAGATAGGCCGTATCCCCGCCGTTGACCAGCAGAACGTCGGCCTCACGCACCCAGGAAACCCACCGGTCGCGATCGATGCTGGGCAAGGCGGTGAGTTCCAAGGTCCCCATCGACTTCCAGCCCAGGCCGACCATGGGGCCGTCCGCCTGGCCGCTGGCGAAACGCCATGGGCCGCCCGGCTCGCCGTACGGCCCGCCGTAGCCGGCGGTGGGGATGCAGAGGGCGTCGGACTCCTCGATGGGCTTGCCCAGCAGCTCGATCAGGGCCGCTCGGATGCTCGGGTTTCGCACACCGGAGTCGGTCAGAAGTAGCTTCATCGTGCCCCCGCGCTGAAGTAGACAAGGGCGCGAAGCTAGCACAGGTTCAGCGCGGCCAGCCGTCGCGCCAGGTCGTCGATCCACTCGGACTGTGAGCGGCCGTCCGGCAGGGGAACGCCGGCTCGGGTGCGCCAGATGAGGTCGTCCAGCACCGTACGCACGTGCCAGGCCATCACTCGGGCGATGTCCAACCGCGAGGCGGTCAGCTGCTCGTACTGGGCCACCACGTCGAGGAACAGCTCGACACCGCAGTCGCCCGGCAGGCAGCGCAGGTCGAACTCCGGCTCGCCGGTGCCGACTGTTTCGAGGTCGACGATCAGGCGCAGCCGGCCGCCGTTCCACAGGTGGTTGTCGCCGTGGAAGTCGCCGTGCACCAGCGCTTTCCGGCCCGGCGTGGCCAGCACTTCGTCTGCCCACTCGCACCACGTCTGCGCTTGGCCGAGGTGTCGAGCGTCCGGTGCGTCCACGGCTCGGGCCGGCAGAGGGCTGATCGTCCGGGAAACCGTACGGAGCAATGAGGGGTGGTGAAGTTGGGCGAGAACCGAAGCGAGATCATGGGCGACCGTGGAGCGGTCGGAAGGGCCGATGTGGCGGCGCATGGCAAAGAAAGTGTCGGCCGGGACGTAGCGCAGGATCACCATCGGCGGCTCATGGGAGGCGGCGACCAGCTCGGGCAGCGGCAGGTGGGGCGCGGCCGCGTGCAACGCCTCGAGGACCCGTGCCTGGTAGTGAATGCGCTCGGCGGCCGGGGCCGACCACGCGAACTTGACGACGAAACGGTCGTCGACGACGGCGCTGGCCGCGCACCACTCCGGGTCGTCGCTCGGCTCGAGGCCGCGCGGCACGATCGTCCCGTCGGCCAGCGCGGGCGCCACCACGCGCAGCCGAGCGCGAAGCGCGTCCAAGGTTGGCGTCATATGCGCACCATGGTGTCATGATCAGCGACGTTGTGGTCGTCACGGTGGCCGCGTTGCCGGTGGCCGTGCTGGTGGTCTGGGCGCTGGCCCGTCGTCGTGGGGGCTCCGGGCCGGCGTGGCGGCAGTCGCTGGCCGAGGTGGGCGTCGTTTACGGTACGGCGCCTTGGATCTGGATGATTCTCACGCCTGGTCCGGGCGACGACGTACGCGTCAATGTGGTGCCGTTGCGCGATCTGGCCGACGTCCTGTCCGGCGGAGTATGGACGGCGACCGTGCAGATCGTGGGGAACCTGTTGGTGTTCGCGGCGCTCGGGTTCTTCGGGCCGATCCGGTTCGCCGCGCTGGGCTCGGTGCTGCGGATGCTGGCGCTGGCGGCCGGGCTGTCAGTTCTGGTGGAGGTCGCGCAGTACGTCCTGCGGCTCGGCCGGGTGTCCTCTGTGGATGACGTGCTGCTCAACGCAGCGGGTGCCGGGCTGGCCGTGCTGTTGTCGCGCCGGTGGGTCACTCACGGCCGCGCCACGTAGCTATGCAGGCCTCGTTGCCCTCGGGGTCGGCCAGCGTCCACCATTTGGGCGCGTGGGCGTCCGAGACCAGGTGGCCGCCGGCGGCCAAGGCCGCGGCGACGCGGGCTTCGGCCTGCTCGTGCGGGACGGCGATGTCGATGTGGATGCGGTTGCGCTGCGGGCGCGGTACGTCCATCGGCTGGAAGTCGAAGCCGGGGCCCCGGCCGTGCGGGTCACCCGCGAAGTCGTCGCCGATCTGCCGGTAACCCAGCACCGCGCACCAGAACGGCAGCACCTCGGGGATGGCCAGCGCGTCGGTCATCACGTTGATCACCTGGACGGCGGACGGGTCGGAGGTGAGTCCCAGCTCGGCTGCCGCGGCCGAGATGCGCCGGGCCAGGGCGACGTCCCGGCTGGTCAAGGTCACTGTCACGCCGTTCTGCCGCAGGTCGACGCGTGGAGCCGGATCAGTGTCCAGGGCGGCGACGGCTGCGGCCAGCGGGACACCCTGCGCCAATGATTCCGTACGGAAATGGGCCGAGACGAGGTAGTAGAGGACGCGCCAGTCGTCGACCCCGTCGGCGGAATGGAACTGCGAGGGAGTGAGCGGCATCAGTGCTCGGCTTTTCGCGACTCGTACCAGACGTCGCCGACCGGTTCGCCCGCCATGTTCCAGCTCCACGAGACCGTCGGCACGATGCGGACGTAGAACCCCGGACCGACGCGGCCGATCCGCTCGACGGGCGAGCCGGCCCGGCCGTACACGCGAATTCCCCGCGCGATGAACGGGTCGAACGAGACCATGTCGTCGACGACGAGCGCCACGCGGCCACGGCCGGCGCTGACATTCGTGAACTTGCGGGTCCTGAGGACGGTTTCGCCGGATCCCCCGACCCAGAAGACCGACCCGTCGAACTCGTACGCGACCGGGACGACATCCGGCTGGTTCTCGGCGCCCACAGTGGCCAGGCGGGCCAGCGGCTGGGAGGTCAGGTAGGCGATTTCTTCATCGGTGAAGGCCATGCCGTCGGACGGTATCAGTCACACGGTCTCGATGTAGGCGCGGTTGTGATAGACGAGGTGGCCGGTGGACGGGCCCAGCAGGACGTCGTCGACCTGGGCGATGACGAGCGTTGACGTGCCGACCGGGACACGGTCGAGGGGGACGCCGCGCAGGGAGGCCAGCGCGGTGGTCAGGATCGGCTCGCCGGTGGGCAGATAGTCCCAGGCCTGGTCGGGGGTGAAGCGGGGGCCGCCGCCGGCCGAGAAGGCTTCGGCCAGGGCGACCGCGCCCGGGCCGAGCAGATTGACGACGAAGCTGGGAGCTTCGAGGATCGCGCGGGCCGACGAGGACGCCATCACCGAGAACGACAGCGCGGGCGGATCGGCCGAGACCGAGGCGACGCTGGAGGCGGTCAGGCCGACCGGGCCGGCCGCGGTGATGATGGCGACGCCGGTGGGGTATCGGCGGAACGCCGCTTTGAACTGCTCGTGCACGCAGCGACCGTAAAACGTGAACCTGACTTCAAGTCAAGTTGTGCAGCAGGGCGATGGTCAGCAGGGCGGGCGCGCAGGCGAGCGTCGACAGGAAGATGGCATCGCGGGCCAGCAGCAGGGCTGTGCCGAAACTCTGGGCGTACAGGAAAATGTTTTGCGCGGTCGGCAGGGCGGCCAAGACCGTTACCGCGTACGTCTGGGTCGGCGTCAGCCGCAGGCCGAGTGCCAGCAGGAAAGCGATCAGCGGCATGACGGCGGTCTTCAGCACGACGGCGGCCACGATCGGCAGGCGGTCGGGGCCGGGCTCGAGGACGCGGCGGCCCGAGAGCGACATGCCGAAAACCAGCAGGACGACAGGTACGGCGGCCTGGCCGATCGCCGTGATCGGTTCGGCCAGCACGCTGGGCAATCGGATGCCGGTCACGGCGACCGCGACACCCAGAGCGACCGCCACGGTGAGTGGCACGCGGAAGGGCGCGGTGAGTGACGTACGCCAGGAGGTGTGACCGGTCGTGACGAACTGCAGCACGGTCAGCGCGACCGGCGTAATGATCAGCAGCTGCAGCATGACGATCGGCACGACCAGCGCGGTGTCGCGCAGGACGTAGGTCGCGACCGGCACCCCGATGTACGTCGCATTGGTGTAGCCGGCGGCCAGTGCCCCGACGATCCGCGTGCCCGGGTCGCGGCCCCGGGTGGTCAGCGCGTGCAGCCCGAAACAGAGCAGGGCCGCCGCGGTCGACACGATCAGCGGCTGGGTGAACAGCGCGCCCGGGTCGGAGGCGGCGGCCCCCTGAAAGATCAGGCAGGGCGTCAGGATCAAGTACGCGAGGCGCCCGCCGACCGCCTGCGTCTCGGCCGGCAGCCGGCCCCAGCGCCCGGCCACCCACCCCACCAGCACGATCACGCCGATGACGGCGAAGCCGGACAGCGCCGAGATCACGTGACCTGACGTTACGGCACGCCCGGCGACCCGGCCCGGCGCCCGGTTCCGGGATGTCGCCGCGCAGGGCCGCGGTTCATGTCAGGGGCGCGGGGCGCCCAGCTCGCGCTCGATCGCGCCCACCAGTTCGGGGTCGTCGGGGGTGACGCCCGGCGCGAAGCGGGCCGCCGGCTCGCCCGTACGGGAAATGAGGAACTTCTCGAAATTCCACTGCACGTCCTGGTCGCCGGCGAGGGCGGCGTACAGCGGGTGCCGGTCGGCGCCGAGGACGGTGATCTTCGAGAACATCGGGAACTCGACGCCATACGTGCTGCGGCAGAACTCGGCGATCTCGTCGTCGGAGCCCGGCTCCTGCCCGGCGAAGTCGTTGGCCGGGAAGCCGAGCACGGCGAAGCCCTGGTCGCGGTACTGCTCGTGCAGCTTCTCGAGCCCGTCGTACTGCGGGGTGAGCCCGCACTTCGAGGCCACGTTCACCACCAGCAGCACCTGGCCGGCGTAGTCGCCGAGCGAGCTGGTGCCGCCCGAGATGGTGGTCAGCGGAATGTCCTGGATCGCCGTCATCGCTCTGCCGCTCCTCTAGATCGTGGCCGTGTTCATCTTGCCCCACCACGGCCGGACCCAGTCGCCGGCCGGCCCGAACAATGGGGCGCTCCACCACGGCCGGGCCCAGTCGCGGGCCGTCCCGAACAATGCGGCACCCCGACACGGCCGGGGCCAGTCGCCGGCCGTCCCGAACAATGCGGCACCCCGACACGGCCGGGGCCAGTCGCCGGCCCGTCCCGAACAATGCGGCGCGGACGGTACATCCGCCCTGGCCGGGGTACTGGCCGGGGGTGACCGACTTGGACGTGCCCCTGGCTCTCGACGATCCGGCCGCGCCGCACAGCGCCAGCGGCGAGAAGGTGCCCACGCATGATCTCAGCGAGGTCGCCCCGCCCGCCCGTCCCGGCCGGCGCTGGATGCCGAAGCGGGTGGTGGCCACCCCGCCCGCGTACGACCATCCCCATGGGCTCCGCATCATCGCGCGCGTGGAGGCGTACGGGATCGAGGTCGAAAGACTCAAGTCGGCGCGCCTCACCGACATCCGGGGCGAGAACGACCGTCAGACGTACGCGCGGGCCAAGTCGACGATGGCGATCGTGGTCAGCCCGCCCTCGCGCCGGAAGCTGCAACCGATTGCACCCAGCGCGGACTGGCGTTTCGACCTGGCCGAGGGCTGCCCCGCGCACTGCCAGTACTGCTATCTGGCCGGGTCGCTCTCGGGCCCGCCGGTCACCCGCGTCTACGCCGACCTCGACGAAATTCTCGACAACCTTCCCGCGTACGTCGGAAAGGGCACCATCACGTCTCGGCGCGCAGCCCGGCGGGACGAGGGGACGACGTTCGAGGCGTCCTGCTACACGGATCCGCTCGCCTTGGACCACCTGACCGGCAGCTGGCAGCGCGCGGTGGAGCACTTCGGCGCCTGGGACGCCCCGGTTCAGCTTCGCTGGACGACCAAGTTCGGCGACGTCGGCAGCTTTGTCGGACTGTCACACAATGGCCGGACGCGGGTCCGGTTCAGCGTGAACTGCCTGCCCGTGACGACGCGGATGGAAGGCGGGACAAGCCCGCTGGCCGACCGCCTGGCCGCGCTGCGCAAGCTGGCCCTGGACGGCTACCCGGTCGGGCTGACGATCGCGCCGATCATGACGGTCGAGAACTGGCGTGAGCATTACGGAGAACTGCTGGCGGCCGTGGCTGACGCGGTCGACGGCGTACCGGACCTGGATCTGACGGCCGAGCTGATCACGCACCGCTTCACGCCGGGCAGCAAAGAGGTGCTGCTCGGCTGGTATCCGCGCACCCGGCTCGAGATGGACGAGGAATCGCGCACCCGCAAGCACGGGAAGTTCGGCGCGGTGAAGTACGTCTACCCGGCCGATGTGATGGCCGAGCTGCGCGGCTGGTTCGAGCAAGAGATCGCCGCGCAGCTGCCGGCCTGCCGGATCTTGTACTGGACGTAGGCGTTACTCGCGGCGCGGGGTGTCGGGGCCGCTGGGGCCGGGGACGTCGCCGGGCAGGCCGGAGTCGTCCGGGTGGTGTTCCGGGATGCGGCCCGGCTGGGGCTTCTCGCCGCGGTCGGGCAGGTCGGTGAGGTCGATCGGGCGTTCGAAATCGGGCTGGTCGTTCGATTGGCGGGAACTCATCTCAGCCTCCTTCGTCGGTCTGTCGTGATACCCGAATTCTGACCAGTCATGCGAATGCAAACACTGCAAACGCTTGCTGTTCACATTCACACCCTTCTATCCTCGGCGCAGGTAAGCGCTTTCCTGCAGACGAATCGCCGAGTCGGCGTGGGTGGCCGATCCACGGCCCGGACGGTCGTGGATCCGAGACAACGGTTCGTCCTGGCAGCCCCGGTATGCGACAAGGAGCGAACCATGAAACGGACAGCCAAACGCGCCTGGGCCGCGCTGGCGACGGGAGCCGCGGGTGCGGCGATCGTCATCGCGCTGCCCCTCCCCCAGGCCAGCGCGGCGGCGGTCGGCACGGCCGACGGCTACGCGAGCAGCAACGGCGGCACGACCGGGGGCAACGGCGGCACCACCGTACGAGCGACCACCGGCACCCAGATCCACCAGGCGCTGTGCAGCCGGGCCAGCAGCAGCACCCCGATCACCATCGAGGTGTCCGGCACGATCAACCACGGCAACACGACGAAGGTCTCGGGCGACAGCTGCAACACGGCGGCCGACAAGATCGAGCTCAAGGAGATCAGCAACGTCACGATCATCGGGGTCGGCGGCGGCGCGGTCTTCGACCAGCTCGGCATCCACATCCGGGACTCGCGCAACATCATCATCCAGAACGTGACCGTGCGGAACGTCAAGAAGTCGGGCTCGCCCACCTCCAACGGCGGCGACGCCATCGGCATGGAGAGCACCGTCCGCAACGTCTGGGTCGACCACGTCACGCTCGAGGCGAGCGGCGGCGAGTCGGAGGGCTTCGACGGCCTGTTCGACATGAAGGACGACACCCAGTACGTCACCTTGTCGTACAGCATCCTGCGGAACTCGGGCCGGGGCGGGCTCATCGGTTCCAGCGAGAGCGACACCGGCAACAGCTTCATCACGTTCCACCACAACCGCTACGAGAACATCGATTCCCGTACGCCGTTGCTGCGCGGCGGCATCGCGCACATCTACAACAACTACTACTACCAACTGCACGAATCCGGCATCAACTCGCGGGCCGGCGCGCGGGCCAAGGTCGAGAACAACTACTTCGAGGACTCGAAGGACGTGCTCGGCACGTTCTACACCGACGCGGCCGGCTACTGGCAGGTGGCGGGCAACGTGCTCGACAACGTGACCTGGTCGAGCCCCGGCACCGACAACAAGCCGGCCGGTCCCAACCTGACCTCGACCACCAGCGTGAGCGTCCCCTACTCGTACCGGCTGGACGGCGGTTCCTGCGTGCCCGGCGTCGTGCGGCAGACGGCCGGCGCCAACACCGGCATCCGTACGTCGAACGGCAGCTGCTCGACAACCGGCCCCCAGCCGACCACCCCCAACCCCACGACGCCCAACCCGACGACGCCGAACCCGACCACCCCGCCCCCCACCCAGCCCAGCGGCACGAACCTGAGCCTGACCGGCGGCGCGGACGGCTCGAGCAAGGCCAGCGGCACGAGCTACGGCAACGTCAAGGACGGCAACCTCAGCACGTACTGGTCCCCGAGCAGCGCCACCGGTTCGATCTCGATCAAGTGGAGCGCCGCCACCACCGTCTCGCGCATCACCATCCGCGAAGCCTCGGGCGGCGGCTCGATCACCGCGTACCGCGTGCTGAACGCCGACACCGGCGCGGTGCTGAAGACAGGCAGCGGCTCGGGCGCGATCAGCTTCGCCGCAACCTCACTGAAGAAGGTCACCTTCGAAATCACCGGCGCCAGTTCCGCCCCGCGCATCGCCGAGTTCGAGACGTACGCCTCCTGACCCGGCCGAGACGCGTGCCCATCACGCGTCCTGCACGGCCGTAACAGTCGCCGCCCTCATCGCCGCCCACACGGCGACGAGGGCGGCGACGCTTTTGGCGACACTCGGCCGCCACGCCGCCGCGGAGCATCCAGAAAGCGCCGACCGCCCGGCGACGACGGCCGCAACCCGGCTCGCGAACCGATCCCCGCGTCGCCGCGGATCACGCATAGGTGCCGAACGCCCGCAACGACGGCAGTAGCGCGACTCACGAAACCGGTCACCCCGCCTCCGCGAACCACTTAACGCCCCGCGACAAAAGACGGCGACACGGCCCGCGAAACCGCTCCTTGCGCCGGCGCGCGGATCACGCAGGAGATCCGAACGCCCCGCAACGACGACAGCAGCGCGACTCACGAAACCGCTCGCCACGCCAGCACGGATCATGTGGAAGCGCCAAACGCGCCGCGACGAAAGCGGCGACACCGCCCACAAAGCCGGCCGCCACGCCGACACGAATCATGCAGACGTGCCGAACGCCCGGCGACGAGACAGCGACACGGCCCGCGAACCGCGCCGGCGCGGGGCATGCAGAGTGCCGATACGCGTACCCGCGACCTGTGTGGCCGTGGTCGCCGCCTTCGCGAATCCGGTTGCCGCGCCGGCGCGGGGCGTGTTGGGGTGCCGGAATGGATTGGGTGAAGGACTTCTATTCGCAAACCGGGACCTGGTGGGGCCCGGCCGAGTCGAAAACGAGCGAGCGCGACCATCAGCGCGTGGCCAAGGTGCACGCCCAAGCGGGTGACGGTCCGTGGCGGATCCTCGAGCTGGGCTCCGGCTACGGCACGACGGCCGCGGCGCTGGCGACGGCCGGGCACACGGTCACAGCCGTCGAACTGAGCGATCGCGTGCGTTTCCAAACCCCGGCCGAGCGTTTGACGGTGCTCAACGAGGACTTCTACACCGTCCGCCTGCGTCAGGAGTTCGACATCGTCTGCTACTTCAACGGTTTCGGCATAGGTAGCGACCCTGACCAGCGACGCCTCCTGACCCGGATCGCCGCCGAGTGGCTACGCCCCGGCGGAGTCGCGCTGATCGACGTCTACAACCCCTTCACCTGGAACTCCTGGCACGGCGACGAGGAACACCGCCACCCCGACCCGTCGCAGGGCTACGCGTACGAGCTGCACGAACGAACCACCTTCGACCCGGTGACCTGCACCGCGACCGACACCTGGTGGCCCGCCGACCGCCCCCACGAGGCGATCAGCCAGAAACTGCGCTGCTACACCCCCGCCGACCTGACGCTGCTGCTGGAAGGCACCGGCCTGCGCCTGGACAAGATCGACCCCACCAACCTGCGCGACGAGTACGAATACCTGGCAGTGCTGCGCCCCGTCACCCGCTAGTCAGCACCTTGTCCAACGCCCATCAACTCAGTTGTGGATAACCACGTCATGTTGCTCGACTAGATGGCTACATATTGACGTCAATATTGATTCAGTCAACATGAACCCCAGCCGCCCCATCACCGGCCAGCACCTTCTCCAGTGCGCGCGCCACGGTCGCCGCTTCGTCGGGCGACATGCGTGAGGTGAAGTACTGCTCGATCGCGCCCAGGTAGATCGGTGCGGCGGCTCGGAGGCGTTTGCGGCCGGCGTCGGTGATGAGAGCGTACGCCGACCGCTTGTCGTCGGGGTTGGACTCGCGGGTGACCAGGCCGGCCGCCACCAGCTGGTCGACGACCCGGCTGGCCCGGGTGCGGCTGACCACGGCCACATCACCCAGCTCGCCCATGCTGAGCCGGCGGCCGGGCGCGGCGTTCAGCTCGAGCAGCACGTCGTACCAGGTCAGCGGCAGGCCGCACTTGACCTGCAGCTCCTTGTCCATCCGCGGGACCAGGGCCGCATGTACGCGCAGCAGAGCCGCCCACGCCGCGGTGTCGTTGGTGTCGCCCATCACCCCACCCTATCCAACTCTTGTGCGTGCGCACGCATCAGAGTAAGAATGTGCGTGCGCACGCATTTTCCAACGACTCGAAGGACATCCAGCCATGAACAAGGTCCTGCACATCTCCGCCTCTCCCCGCGGCCCGCGCTCCGAGTCCCGCGCGATCGCGACCACGTTCCTCGACACGCTTCGCGAGGTCTCCCCCGAGACGCCGATCGAGGAGTACGACCTGTGGGACGGCACGCTTCCCGCCTTCGGACCCGACGCGGCGGCGGCCAAGATGTCCGTCTTCGCCGGTGAGGAACCGCAGGGCGCGGCCGCCGAGGCCTGGCAGGCGGCGATCGACACCTTCCGCCGCTTCGATACCGCCGACCGATACGTGTTCAGCGTGCCGATGTGGAACGCCGGAGTTCCGTACATTCTGAAGCAGTTCATCGACGTGGTGAGCCAGCCCGGCCTGGTCTTCGGCTTCGACCCGGCCGCCGGCTACCGCGGCCTGCTGCAGGGCAAGCGCGCCGCCGTGATTTACACCAGCGCCGTCTACGGCCCCGAGCGCGGCCCCGCCTTCGGCGCCGACTTCCAGGCCCCGTACGTCGAGGACTGGCTGCGCTGGGCCGGCGTCCACGACATCCGCAGCATCCACTTCCGCCCGAACCTGGCCACCGCCGACGCCGAAACCGGCCGCCGCGCCGCCCACGCCGAGGCCCGCGACGTGGCGAAACTCTTCCTGCAAGGAGAAGACAAATGAGAATCGGCCTGTGGGCCCTCCCCACCTACGGCGCGCTCCTCGGCCTGAGCACGCTCACCCACCAACCCTCGGTAGACGACTTCGACGCCTACGCGCGCTACGTCACCTCCGACACTTTCCTGCTGAGCCATCTGGGCGCCAGCGTCTTCGGCGCCGCCCTGGCCATAGTCGGCGCCACCGCCGTCGCCGCTCACCTCCCTCGAAAAGATGGGGCCGCGCATCTGCCGGGCGAGAGCGGCACCGCGGCCGAGGCCTCGCATCTGTTGGGCGGGCGCGGTGCAGTCATCGGGCTGGCACTCACGACAATCGCCAACGTGTTCATGGCCGCTGCTTTCGGGGCCGCCGCCTTCGTCCAGCCCGGCATCGGCCGCGCCCACCTCGCCGGCGTCCCCGGCATGGCCGCGATCAACGCCGACACTGCGTACGGCCCGGCCTTCTTCGTCACCGCCCTGTCCGCATCGTTCCTGCTCATGGTGGCCGCGATCGTGTTCGGCACCGCCATCGCCCGATCCGACCGGCGCCTGCGGTGGTACGGGATCGCCTACGCGGCCCTGATCCCGCTCTTCGTTCTCACCGGCCACCTGGCGCAGGCCGCCCAGCCGTTCATGGGCTTCGCCTTCGCCGCCGCGACTGCCGCACTCGCCCTCGCGCTCCCCCGAACGACGCCCAGCGAACGCGCAGCCACCGACCGCGCAGGGGGCGAACCAAACGCTCACCAATCGCGCAACTGCCGACCGCTGAGCGATCAACGCGCAACAGAACGTCAACGCGCAAACGTCGATGCGCGAACGCACACCAGGCGACACTGAACGCGCGAACGTTCAACGCGCAGCCGTCGATGCGCGAACGCACACCAGGCGACACTGAACGCGCGAACGTTCAACGCGCAGCCGTCGATGCGCGAACGCACACCAGGCGACGCTCAACGCGCAAACGTCCAACGCGCAGCCCTCAATGCGCGAGTGCGCACTGGGCGACGCTAAACGTGTAAGACGTCCAACGTGCAGCTGTCGAATGCGCGAACGCGCACCAAGCGACGCTGAACGTGCAATCGGCGAACGTGCAGCCGGCCAGCGGCGGAGGCGCGGTGCTGACATCGGCGGCTGTGCGGGCCTAGGGTGGGAGCGTCCCGTGCCCTTGCGCCGAGCTGACCCGGGCTTTCCCCTGGCGCGAGAGATCTCTCCGGTGGGTGAGGCTGTGGTGCGGGGCAGGCGGGCGCGGTGGGGGGATCATCGATGGACGGCAACGGGCTTCTGGGGCGGCGGCACGAGAGCAAGACGCTGGTCAGCCTGGTCAACACGGTTCGCGGCGGGGACAGCCAGGTGCTGGTTCTTCGCGGCGAGGCCGGCATCGGCAAGACGGCGCTGCTCGATCATTTGACTGCCGTTGCCTCCGGGTTCCGGGTAGCTCGGGCCTCGGGAGTCGAGTCCGAGATGGAACTGCCGTTCGCGGCCCTGCATCAGCTGTGCGGGCCGCATCTGGACCGGCTCGACGCGTTGCCCCAGCGGCAGCAGGCGGCGCTGGGCACCGCGTTCCGGCTGCGGTCGGGCAGCCCGCCCGATCCGTTCGTGGTCGGCCTGGCCACGCTCACGCTGCTGAGCCAGGTCGCCGACGAGCAGCCACTGATCTGCGTGATCGACGACGCCCAGTGGCTCGACCAGGCCTCGGCGCAGGCCCTCGAGTTCGTGGCCCGGCGGCTGGCGGCCGAACCGGTCGGGCTCGTTCTCGCCGTCCGCGACGAACTTCTGTTCGACGGGCTGCCGGGACTCGGCGTCCGGGGCTTGAGCGATGACGACGCGGCGGCGCTGCTCGACTCGGCGGCGCCGGGCGGGCTCGACCCGCGGGTCCGGGAGCGGATCCTGGCCGAGTGCCGCGGCAACCCGCTCGCCCTGCTCGAGTTGCCGCGCGGGCTGTCCCGGGCCGAGCTGGCCTTCGGCGGCGCTACCGACACCGAGGCCACCCCGCTGGTGCACCGCCTGGAACGTGAGTTCGTGCGCCAGATCCGGACCTTCCCTTCCCGTACGCGTCGGTTGCTCCTGATCGCCGCGGCCGAGCCGGTCGGGGACGCCGAGCTGCTGTGGCTGGCCGCGGCTCGGCTGGGCATCGGCGCCGAGGCGGCGGCCGACGCCGAGCAGACCGGGCTTGTCTCCTTCCGCGACCGGGTCCGGTTCCGGCATCCGCTCGTACGGTCGGCGGTCTACCGATCGGCCGGGCTCGCCGAGCGGCGCGAAGCCCATCGAGCCCTGGCCGAGAGCACCGACCCCCGCGGCGACGCCGACCGCCGGGCCTGGCACCGGGCCCGCGCCGCCGTCGGTCCCGACGAGGATGTCGCCGCCGAGCTGGAACGTTGTGCCGACCGCGCGGCCACCCACGGCGGGATAGCCGCCGCGGCCGCCTTCCTCGACCAGGCCGCCGCGCTCACCCCCGACCCGGCCCGGCGCGTGCGGCGTTCACTGGACGCCGCCCAGGCCAAGGCCCACGCCGGCGCCTTCCCCGACGCGCTGGCGGTGCTGGCCATGGCCGAGTCGGGGCGGTTGAGTCCGGAGGATCAGGCCCGCGTCGAGCTGCTGCGCGCGCAGATCTCGTTCACCAGCGGCCGGGGCAACGTCGCGCTCCCCTTGCTGCTGGCGGCCGCGCGGCGCCTCGAACCGCTCGACCCGAGGCTGGCCCGCGACACCTACCTCGACGCGATGTCGGCCGCCCTGTTCGCCGGCCGTTTCGCCGCCGGCACCCGCGCCCGCCAGGTCGCCGAGGCAGTCCAGGCCGCCAACACCCAACTCCACCACACCGCCGACCCGGACCGAACCACCGCCTCGCACGCACGCGAGAGCACGCCCAACCAACAGATCGTCGCGGCACAAACGGCCGCCGACGCACGACGAATCACCGACACCCATGCACGCGCCGCCGCCAGCAACCAACAGATCGCTGCGGCACAACGGGCCGCCGATGCCCACATCCACCGGCCCGCCGACACACCACGAACCATCGACACCGACGTGCGCGAGGCCACCGGCAACCGACAGGTCGCCGAGGCACAAGGGGTCGCCGGCACCCACATTCACCACACCACCGAGGCGGCCCAACCCGCCAACACCCCGACCCACCAAGCCACCCCGACGCGCGAAAGCACCATCAACCGCCAGATCGCCGAGGCACAACGGGCCGCCGAGACGATCCGAGCTGGGCAGAGCCACGGCTCCCGCAAGAACGACGCGCTGCTGGACGGCCTGGCCACCCTGTTCACCGACGGCTACCCGCCCGCCGCCACGGCTCTGCACAAAGCGGTCCACGCCTTCGCCACCGAAGAGCTCACCATGGAGGAGGCCTTACGGTCGGCCTGGCTGTCGATCGCCACCGCCTCAGCGCTGTGGAACGACGCCGACTGGGACGCCATCACCCGGCGCCATCTGAACTTTGCGCGCTCGTCCGGTGCCCTCAGCGCACTCCCGCTGGCCCTCGACACCCGCATCGTGGTGCAGCTTTTCACCGGTGACCTGACGACGGCGGCCGCCCTGGTCGAGGAGCGAAGGTCGGTCGCCGAGGCGACCAGGAGCGGGCTGGCCCCGTACGGCGAAATTGGTCTTTGGGCGGTGCGGGGCCGAGCCGACCGGGCCGAGCCGATGATCCGGGCCTGCCTGGAGGACGTCACCGCCCGCGGCGAGGGCGTCGGCGTCAACATGACGCAGTGGGCGCGCGCCGTGCTGTGCAACGGGCTCGGCCGCTATCCCGAGGCCGTCGCCGCCGCCCGCGAGGCCGCCGCCGACCCGCTCGAGCTGGGTCTGCCGCAGTGGGCGCTGGCCGAGCTGATCGAGGCGGCGGTGCACAGCGGCGACCAATCCACTGCGGCAACAGCTCTCGAACAGCTGTCCCCCATGGCCCGGGCGAGTGGCACCGATTGGGCGCTCGGCGTCGAAGCGAGCCGCCGGGCCTTACTGCACAAGGACGCGGACGCGCTGCACCGCGAGGCGATCGAACGGCTCGACCGTACGCTGGTCGGCTTCGAGGCTGCGCGGGCCCGGCTGCTGTACGGCGAGTGGCTGCGCCGCGAGGGCCGCCGGGTGGACGCCCGCACCCAGCTGCGGGAGGCCCACGAGGCGTTCGTCCGAATGGGGGCGGATGCGTTCGCCGGTCGTACGGGCCGGGAACTGCAAGCCACCGGCGAGACGATCCGCCGCCGCACGGTCGAGGCCCCCGGCAAACTCACCGCGCAGGAGGCCCACATCGCGCGCCTGGCCGCCGAGGGCCTGACCAACCCGGAGATCGGCGCCGCGCTCTACATCAGCCCCCGCACGGTCGAGTGGCACCTGCGCCGCATCTATTCGAAGCTGGGCGTCGGCAACCGCCGCCGCCTGCGCCAAACCCTGAACGCCGGCTAGCGGGAGCGCAGCTGCCGCCGGGAGCTGATGCCGAGCTTGGTGAACACCTTGCGCATGTGCCATTCGACGGTCCGGGCGCTCAGGAACAGCTTGGCGCCGATCTCCGGATTGGACAGGCCTTCGCGAGCCATCTGCGCGATCTGCGCCTCCTGCGTGGTCAGCTCCTCACGGGCGCCGGTCTGGCGTTGGGGTGCCGTCGCGCCGGCGGTCAGCAGTTCGCGGCGGGCCCGTTCGGCAAACCCAGCCAGTCCCATCGCCGTGAACACCTCGTACGCCAGAGCCAGCTCGGTTCCCGCGTCGGTGCGCCGCCCGGCCTGCCTCAGCCGTTCGCCGTGCAGCAGATGGACGCGGGCCAGCGCGGGCCGGGCCCGGGTGCGGCTCAGCAGCGTGACGGCTCGCCGGAAGCCCGACACTTCCCCGGTGACCTGAGCCTTCGCCGAGGCGACCAGGCCCAGCGCCCAGTCCGTCCCGCTGGCCTCGGCCCGGCGGGTCAGCTCGTGCAGCGCCCGCTCGGCCGTCTCGGTGTCTCCGCAACGGACGGCCGCCTCGACCAGTTCGGGCAGCGCGTGGTTGCCGGCCACCGTCTCACCAGCCACGGCATGAGCGCGCGCGGCCGCTTCGAGGGCGTCCTCGTGGCGGCCCAGACCGTTGCTGAGCACACTTCGCGCGTAGTCGGCGGCCGCGTCGGCGCCCTCGATCGTCCCGCCGTCACGCCCCTGCCAGGCCGCCAAAACCATTGCGGCGTACGGCGTATCGCCCACACCGGTGGCGGCTCGCACCGCCCGCGCCTCTTCGATCAGGGAGGCCGCCGCCGCGGGTTCGCCGCACAGCACGAGAATCGCGGCCCGGGTGTCGAGCGCCGGCGGCAGGTTGCTGAGCGCGCCGGTGGTGCGGGCCGTGCGCAGGCTGCGGTCGGAGAGGTCGTACGCGTCCTGGTCGCTCCACAACCCGATGGCCAGCTTGGCGCCCTGGGCGAGCTCGCGGACCGGCGGCTCCCCGTCGCACAACGCGGTCAGCGCCTCGCGGGTGAAGGACGCCGCGGCGCCATGGTCGTCCCCCACGGCCGCCCCGAAGGCTTTCAACAACCGGCCGGCCGTGCTCGCCTCGCCGTCCGGTGGCTCGACGACCGTACGCGCGGACCGCGCAACGGCAGCCAGGCCTGGACCGTGCCGCCGGCCCATCGGCGTCTGAGCCGCCACCAAAGCGTCCAGATAGGCCTGCCGGGACAGCCTCGCGTCCAGCGGCCCGAGGCGCTCGGCCGCCGCGAGCAGCCGGGGCACCGCGTCCGGGGCGTGCGACACAAAGGCCAGGTGCGCCCGCAGCAGCTCGGCCCGCGCCCGTTGCAGAGCGTCGGCCGGGCCGGCCAGAGCCAGCTGGAGCAACCGCCGAGCCTCGTCGAAGGCGCCCGCGTGCACCCCGGCGAAGGCGGCATCAAGACTGCGCCGAGCCTGTCCGGCCGGGTCGGGCGTGAGCTCGGCGGCCCGGCTCAGGAACGCGGCCGCCGCGGCCAGCCCGCCCCGGGACTGGGCCCGCTCGGCCGAGCGTTCCAGGTCGGCCGCCACCCGCTCGTCCGGTTCGGCCGTGGCCCGGGCCTGGTGCCAGGCCCGGCGATCGGGATCGGCCGCGGCGTCGGTGGCCTCGGCCAGCGCCCGGTGCACGCGGTAGCGGTCGGCCAGATCCGCGTACCTGTAAGCCGCGGACCGCACCAGCGGACGCGCGAAAACCACCCGCCGATGCACCTCGAGCAGTCCGTCGTCGACGGCCGGGGCCAGCGCGGCCGGGTCGACGCCGAGCCGGCGGGCCGCCCGGTCGAGCAGGGCCGGGTCGCCCAGCGGGTCGGCCGCGGCGGCCAGCACGAGCAGACGTGTCGGCGGTGGCAGCCGGCTCAGGCGCCGGCCGTAACTCTGCTCGATCCGGCCCGCCACCGACCGGCTGCCGGGCAGGCCGAAGCCGCCCGCCAGGTCGACGGCGTTCCAGGTGAGCGGCAGTTCGAGCAGGGCCAGCGGGTTGCCGTGGCTCTCGGCGACGATCTGGTCGAGGACGGCCCCGTCGAGCAGGCCGGGAACCGTGCGCAGCAGCAGGGCACGGGCGTCGGCGTTGCCGAGGCCGCTGATCCACACCGTCGGCAGCCCGGCGTGGACGTCGTCGCCGTCCTCGCGGGTGGCGAGCACGCAGCCGACGGCGTCGGCCTCCAGACGACGAGCCACGAACGACAACACGTACGCCGAGGCGCTGTCGAGCCATTGGGCGTCGTCGACCAGGCACAGCACCGGCTGGACGGCCGCCGCCTCGGCCAGCAGGTTGAGGGTGGCCAGCCCGACCAGGAGCCGGTCGGGCGGTGGGCCGGCGTCCAGCCCGAAGACGACGGACATCGCTTCACGTTGCGGGGCGGGCAGGCGCTCGAGATGGATGAGCAACGACGCACACAGCTGGTGCAGACCGCCGTACGGCAGCTCTTGTTCGGACTCGACCCCGGCCACCGGGAGCACCTGACATTTTCCGGCGCGCTCGACGGCGTACGCCAGCAGTGCGCTTTTGCCTGTCCCCTCCTCGCCGCGGATCAGCAGCACGCGGCCGGAGCCGTCGGTGACGTCGTCGAGGAGCTGGTCGAGGGCAGCGCACTCCGTTTGGCGACCCAGCAATCCGCCCATGGTCACCTCCCGCGGTCGCCGCGTCAGGGGATCGTAACTCCGGATACGGCCGGCTCGATGTGCTCCCGATCACAGGCTTGCCGGGCTGGTTACGACCATCGTGCCGAACCGCCGAGGGGGGCTTGTCATGGCGGCGCTGATGAATCGCGAGACCGAACGGGAGTCGCTCGACCGGCTCCTCGACACCGTCCGATCCGCCCGCAGCCAGGCCCTGATCGTCCGGGGCGACCCCGGCGTCGGCAAGACCGCGCTGCTGGACTACCTCACCGGGCGCGCGAGCGAGTTCCGGGTGCTGCCGGTCTCAGGCGTGCAGTCCCAGATGGAGCTGGCCTACGCAGCCCTGCATCTGCTGGTCGAGCCGATCCTGCACCGCCTCGACGAGATGCCGGCCCCGCAGCGCACCGCTCTGCGGACGGCTCTGGGCCTCAGCCCCGGCCCGGCTCCGGATCGCTTCCTCGTCGGGCTGGCTCTGCTCACCCTGCTGTCCGACGCCGCCGGCGACCGTCCGCTGATCTGCGTCGTCGACGACGAGCAGTGGCTCGATCAGGCCTCCGCGCAGGCCCTCGGCTTCGTGGCCCGGCGGCTCGCGGCCGACCCGGTCGGGCTGGTCTTCGGGGCCCGCGAACCGAGCGCTCACCTGACCGGGCTGCCGGTGCTCGATCTCGGCGGTCTCGACCCGTCGCACGCGCGCGAACTGCTCGACGCGAACCTGTCCGGTCCGCTCGACGACCAGGTGCGCGACCGGATCGTCACCGAGGCTCAGGGCAACCCGCTGGCGCTGCTCGAACTGCCGCGCAGCATGACCACGGCCGACTTCGCGGGCGGTTTCGGGCTGCCGGCGGTGCCGTCGATCTCGCTCCGTCTGGAGGAGGGCTTCCTGCGCCGGATGGAAGCGCTGCCCGCTCCCTCGCGGCGGCTGCTGCAGCTGGCCGCGGCCGACCCGTCGGGCGATCCGGTTCTCGTGCATCGCGCGGCGCGCCGGCTGGGCATCCCGCCGCAGGCCGCGATGCCGGCCGCCGAGGCCCACCTGCTCGAGTTCACCGAGCGCGTCCACTTCCGGCATCCGCTGGTGCGCTCGGTGGCCTACCGGTCGGCGTCCGAACCGGCCCGGCGCGAGATGCACGCCGCGCTGGCCGAGGTGACCGACCCGGCGTCCGATCCCGACCGCCGCGCCTGGCATCGGGCCCAGAGCGTTTCCGGTACGGATGAACAGGTGGCAGCCGAGCTCGAGCGCTCAGCCGAGCGCGCGCAGTCCCGGGGCGGGCTGGCCGCCGCGGCCGCGTTCCGCGAGCAGTTGGTGCGCCTGACCCCCGATCCGGCCCGGCACGCCGAACGAGCGCTGGCTGCGGCCGGGATCACCATGGCCTCGGGCGCTTTCGGCCGCGCCCTCGAACTGCTCGACGCGGCCGCCGCCGGTCCCCTGCCGCCGTTCGCCGCCGCGCAGGCCGATCAGCTGCGAGCCCGCATCACGTTCGTGGCCGGGGTCGGCGAGGACGCGCTGGCCGTGCTGATCCGGTCGGCCGAACGGCTCACGCCGCTCGATCCCGGCCTGGCCCGGGTGAGCTATCTGGAGGCGATCCGGGCCGCCTCGTTCGCCGGGCGGATGACCGGGCCGGGGTCGATGACCGAGATCGCGTACGCGGCCCGGGCCCTGCCCGCGCCGGCCGATCCGGGCCCGACCGACCGGCTGCTCGACGCGCTGGCCACGATCTTCATCGACGGTCCGGCCGCCGCCGCGCCGGCCCTGCGCCGGGTGGCCCGCGAGTTCGCCGGGAGCGGCCTGACCCGCGAGGACGGCCTGGCCTTCGGCTGGCTGGCCACCGCCGTCATCTGGGACGACGACGCGGCGTACGAGATCAATGCCCGTCAGGTGGCGGCGTCCCGCGCGACCGGCGCGCTCGACCAGCTGCCGCTCGACCTGGTGGCGCTGGCGCTGTCCGAGGCGTGGCGGGGCGACTTCGCGTCGGCCGAGGCCCACATGGCCGAGACGGCGGCCATCTGCGAGATCACCGGCAGCCAGATGCCGCCGTCCACCACGGCCTTTCTGGCTGCCTTGCGCGGCGATCCGGTCCGGCTGGCCCCGCACGTCGAGGCGCTGCATGCGGTGGCCGGCTTCGGGCAGCAATCCCAAGCCACGTACGCCCATTGGGTCTCGGCCGTGCTCGCGAGCGGCCACGGGCGGCATGCCGACGCGTACGCCGAGGCCAGGCTCGCCGTCGACGACAACCACGTGTTCGTCTCGTTGTGGGCGCTGCCGCAGCTGATAGAGGCCGCGGTGAAGGTCGGCGCGCACGACGAGGCCGCCCGCGCGCTGGACCAGCTCACGGCGACCACCCACGACGGCACGGACTTCGGGCGCGGCCAGGAGGCGCTGGGCCGCGCCCTTCTCGCCGGCGACTTTTCCTTGTACGTCGAGGCGATCGAGCTGTTCGGGCGGGCCGGCATCCGTACCGAGCAGGCGCGCGCCCGCCTGCTGCTCGGCGAGTGGCTGCGCGCCGAAGGCCGCCTCGACGAGGCCCGCGCTTCATTGCGGGAGGCTCGCGAGATGTTCGAGGACATGGGCATGGCGGCGTACGCCGACCGCGCCCGCCGGGAGCTGATGGCCACCGGCGAGCGGGCCGTCCGCCGCCGCAAGACCGTCGCCCCGGCCGCCCTGACCGACCGCGAGTCGCTGATCGCCTGGCTGGCCGCCGACGGCCTGAGCAACCCCGAGATCGGCGCCCAGCTGTTCCTGAGCGCCCGCACCGTCGAATGGCACCTGGGCAAGGTGTTCGGCAAGCTCGGCGCCACGTCGCGCACCGAGCTTGCCGCACTGCTAGGCGATCAGCGGACGTAGATGGTCGGCTGCGCCGGGGTGGCCATGCCGTTGCCCAGGAAGAAGCTGGGGTGCGGCGGCTGGTTGTAGGCGGTGTTCTGCCACGCCACGGCCACCCTGTACTGCGAATCGTGCATCAGCGTGTGGATGCGCCGGTCGGTGACGGTCGGCGTCGCGTAGATGCGCAGCGCCGACGAATCGCTCAGCCGCCAGATCACCTCTTCCCGCCAGTCGCCGAACAGGTCGCCCGACAGGTTCGGGGTCGCCTTGGTGCTGTTGTTCGAGGCGACGCCGGAGGCGGTGAGCAGCCGGGTGTCGCCGCTCGTGCCGTACTTGTCGATGCGGGTCTGGTCGAGCAGTTCGCGCACCGGGTCGCCGTCCCACCAGATCAGGAAGTTCGTGGACGACGGTTTGCGGCCGATGTTCTGGCCGTTCGTGTTCGAAAGGCCATCAACGGACGATGACCACGCCTCGGCGCCGGCGCTTCCTGCGTAAATGTCGCCCGCTACTGCGCGTCCGTTGTCGCAACCGCACGATGCATGTGTCCATATGCGCGCACCTGTGCGCGCATCGAGCATCGCGTCGGTCGGCTGCGACGTGCTCTCGGACGGCCGGTACACCTCGAGGCCGGCCCGCGACGGGATCAGGTCGCCCACGTGCAGCGAGTCGCCGTGGCCGAGCCCGGACCGCCACAGCAGGCTGCCGTTGTCGTCGATCGCGGCCGCGCCGTACATGATCTCGTCCTTGCCGTCGCCGTCCGCGTCGGCGATCGACAGCTGGTGGTTGCCCTGGCCGTACGCGCCGGTGTTGCTGTTGCCCGAGTCGTAGGTCCACCGGCTGGTGAGCGTGCCGTTGCGGAAGTCCCAGGCGGCGATCACAGCCCGCGTGTAGTAGCCGCGCGCCATGATGAGGCTGGGCCGCTGCCCGTCGAGATAGGCGGTGCCGGCCAGGAAGCGGTCGACCCGGTTGCCGTACGAGTCGCCCCACGAGCTGACCGTGCCGCGGGCCGGCGTGTAGTTGACCGTGGACAGCGCCGCGCCGGTCTGCCCGCTGAACATGGTCAGGAACTCCGGCCCCGACAGCACGTAACCCGACGAGTTGCGGTGGTCGGCACTCGACGAGCCGATCACGACACCGGTGCCCGAGCGGGTGCCGTCGGCCGTCTTCATCGCGATCTCGGCCTTGCCGTCGCCGTCGTAGTCGTACACCTGGAACTGGGTGTAATGCGCCCCGGCCCGGATGTTCCGCCCGAGGTCGATGCGCCACAGCCGCGTCCCGTTGAGCTTGTACGCGTCCACGAACACGTTGCCGGTGTAGCCCGACTGCGAGTTGTCCTTGGAGTTCGACGGATCCCACTTCACGAAGATCTCGTACACGCCGTCCCCGTCGACGTCGCCCACCGAGGCGTCGTTGGCCGAGTACGTGTAGGCGACCCCGTCCGGCGTGGTGCCACCGGCCGGCACCTGCATCTTCACGTCGAGGTAGCCGTTGGCGAAGCTCAGCGAGGCGTTCGAATCGGCCTGCTCGGCGCCGTTGACAACAGCCCTGACCGTGTACGAGGCATTGGCCGCCGCGCCTGCGTCGAGGTAATTGGTCGACGCCGTGATGGGCGTGCTGTTGAGCTTCGTGCCCGCCCGGTACACGTTGAAGCCGGTGTTCTGCGCCTCGGTGCCCAGCAGCCGCCACGACACGAGGTTGCCGCTGCCCGACCGCACGCTGACCAGGCCGCGGTCCAGATCCTCCATCTGACGCCCGGTGGTGCCGCTCGGCGGCGGCGTGGTCGGCGAGGTCGGCCCCGAGACGTAGTTGAACGACCATTGCATCCGCGCGATGTCGGAGCACGTCTCCTCGACGATCGGGTTGTTGCCCGCCGTCGAACCGTCCTTGTTGCTCAGGCACAGCCCCGTGGCGACGCTCTTCACGATGAACTTGCCCGACGCCGCGCCGGAGGCCGCGAACGTCCACAGCTGATTCGTCTTGGTGCCGTCACCACAGCCGTACTGCTGCAGTTGCGTCCCCGACGTCGTCGAAGCGCTCGGCACGTCGATGCAGCGGGTGCTGTTGCCGTTGGCCAGGTTGAACTGCCCCGACCCGCGCGCCACGGCCTTCCACCGCTGGCTAGTGGCCGACCCGCACGCCACCTGAACCAGCAGCGCCGAGTTCTCGACCGAAGCCCCGGCCACATCGACACACTTGCCACTAGACCCGGACGCGAGCGTGTACACCCCGTCGCCCACGGGCGTGACCGCAGCCGCCGAGGCAGGCAACAACGAACTGACAGCAATTCCAGCCGGTACGACGATCGCGACGGCGGTGACCGCGAGGATCACACGTTTGGACATGACTTTCCTTTCGACAGCGGGGGATCGCGCCTCCGCCCGGGGAAAGCCGGAGCCGCCTCACTGCCGTAGATGCCGCCCGCCCGCCGCGACAACAGAAATCAGACCCGCAACCCGTACGCGAATCTCGTCGCGAATCCGCCGGACCACGGCCGGTTTCGTCCCGCTCATGACTCGTCCGGGTTGAGCAGCGCGGAGAGCTGTCGCAGCACACCGGGGCGAGGGCGGTAGTAGACCCAGCTGGCCCGGCGCTCGGCGTCGACCAGGCCGGCCTCGCGCAGGGTCTTGAGGTGGTGCGAGATGGTGGGGCCGGAGACCGCGAAGGCCGGGGTCAGGTCGCAGACGCAGATCTCGCCGTCCGGCGCCGACGCAATCATTGACATCAGCTGCAGCCGCACCGGGTCGCCGAGCGCCTTGAACGCGACCGACAGATCGGCCGCCGCGCCCGGATCGAGCCGTTGCTGCGTCATCGGCGGGCAGCAGGCGGCGTCCTGATCCGCGACCCCTGATTTCGACATGCGCCGAGGTTGACATGCATCGAAACCGCATGCAAGTCACGAGCGCGGCGAACTGCCCGAGGCCGCCGTCCGGGCCAGCCTGGGCTGCGGGAACCCGCTGCGGGTGGCCGACCTCAACCCCGGCGAGACGGTGCTCGACCTGGGCTCCGGCGGCGGCATCGACGTGCTGTTGTCGGCCCGCCGGGTCGGCCCGACCGGCAAGGCCCACGGCCTGGACATGACCGACGAAATGCTCGAACTGGCCCGCCGCAACGCCGCGGAGGCCGGCGCCACCAACGTCGAGTTCCACCGTGGCCACATCGAGGCCATCCCGCTGCCGGACGCCTCGGTCGACGTGGTCATCTCGAACTGTGTCATCAACCTGTCGGCCGACAAGCCCGCCGTCTTCGCCGAGATGCACCGCGTCCTGCGCCCCGGCGGCCGCCTCGGCATCTCCGACGTGGTCGCCGAAGACCACCTGACCCCCGACCAGCGCTCGGTGGTCGGCGACTGGTCCTCGTGCATCGCCGGCGCGCTCTCCCGCTCCGAGTACCTGCGGGGCCTGATTACCGCCGGTTTCACCAACGCCACGGTCGAGTTCACGAGCCCCTACGCCGACGGCATGCACGCCGCCATCATCCGAGCCCACCGCCCTTAGCCCCACCCGCTACCGTGCTCGCGTGAGCCTGCCCCCGTCCATCCTCCCCGGCACACTCGCCGCTTACCCACAGCCGGAGCTCACCACCCCAACCGGCCTCACGTTGCGCCCCTGGGAAGCGGCCGACGCCCCCGCGTTCCTCAGCGCCTACGACGATCCCGCCATCCAGCAGTGGCATCCCCGGCACCCCGCCTCCGAGGCGCAGGTGCTCGAGTGGTTCGCCCTCTACCGCACCAACTGGACCCACGAACGCGGCGCCAGCTGGGCAATCACCCGCACCGGCGAGGTTGTCGGCCGCATCGCCCTGGGCAACTTCGACCTCCACGCCGGAATCGCCGGCTTCGCCTACTGGGTGCTCCCCGTCGCCCGCGGCACAGGCGTAGCCCCGAGCGCCCTTTCCGGTGTCAGCACGTGGGCTTTCGCCTCCGGCTTCGAGCGCCTGCACCTGAGCCACTCCACCCGCAACACCCCGTCCTGCCGCGCAGCCACGAAGGCCGGCTTCCCCCTGGAGGGCACCAAACGCAACGAGGCCCCCCACGCCGACGGCCGCCACGACATGCACCTGCACGCCCGCATCCCCAGCGACAGTAATCCTGCTGTTTGAAGACCTCGGGGCTCCGCCCCGAACCCCGGCCATCGCTGGAGAGCACTCTGGCGATGGCGACGCCAGGTGGGCTTGGGGGCTCTCCGTTCAACGACAGCCGAGAGCAAATCGCAAGGCCGAGAAGGACGCAAGCAAAGAGCGGCTTGCGTCCTTCTCGCCCTCACGATGAGCGGCGACTGCCGTCGCCCGGAGAGCCCCCAAGCCTGAGGCAACCTTTTAAGAGAACTGCGAACCTCAATCCCCACTACCGCGGTCGGACCCGACAAAATCCTGCCACCCCGCGAGGCTCAGTTCCCCCACAAGGAGGGCCACCACCCCTCCCCTGACGCCGCTGCCGACGTCACCGAGCAACGGCGCGGATTCGACGCTCACTAGGAAGTCCCAAGCCCGTTGCGGTTCGGCCGAGCCTTGAACCGAATGCTCAGCACACGAATGACCAAGACGGAGCCGAAGGCGACCGCAACCGGCACGGTACGAACGCGAAACCCACCACGAAGGCCCGCCCGGGTGACAGAACCGCCCAGCTTCAGCCACAGCGCGGAAGCCAGACCACAAACCCGCACGGGTCCACCCAGCCCAGCCATGCACCCAGAGAAGCACCGACCACAACGCTAGAACAAGGGAATCCCCGGCAAGGCCGGGGACGAGGGCGCTCACGCAAAGCATAGAGACGGTTTTCCAGCTTGCGTGGGCGCCCTCGTCCCCGGCCGTCAAAGCGCAAGAAATCCGCGGTTTAATAAGGCCCGGAAACACAACGTTCCCGGGCCAACAACCACTAGGCCAACGCCCGCTTGAGAGCATCCAACCGCATAGCCCAAATCCGCTGAGACAACGCAGCATCAGCAGCAAACGTCTCAGCAGCGTGATAACTCCCCGGGTGCACGTGCAATTCGGTAGGCACCCCAGCCGCCATCAACCTCTGAGCAAACGCGATGTCCTCGTCCCGGAACAGATCCACCGTCCCCACGTCAATGAACGCCGGCGGCAACCCCGCCAGGTCGGAAGCCCGGGTCGGCGCCGCGTACTGATCCGCCGGCTTCCCACCCAGATACCAGGCCCAAGCTTCGATGTTCCCCGCCCGATCCCAGATCCCGATATCCACGATCTCATCGCTCGACGCCGTAGTGTTCGTGTCGTCGATCATCGGATAGATCGGCATCATGAACTTCAGCGCCGGCCCTCCCCTGTCCCGGGCCAGCAACGCCGTGGCGATCGTCAGTCCACCGCCGGCGCTCGCCCCGTAAATGGCCAGCCTTTCCGGATCGAAGCCCAGTTCAGCCGCGTTCTTGGCCATCCACACGAGCCCCGCGTAGCAGTCCTCGACCGGCGCCGGGTGCGGGTGCTCCGGCGACAGCCGGTACTCGACCGACACGACCAACGAGTTGGTCTGGTCGCAGATGAGCGTCGCCGGCACATCCTCGCCTTCGACGCTGCCCAGGATCATTCCTCCGCCGTGGATGTAGAAGATTCCCGGCAGGGTGCCGGTCGCGTTCACCGGCCGGTAGATGCGGACCGTGATGTCCGGCTCGCCTTCGGGGCCGGGAACCGTACGGTCTTCTTTGCTGACGTTCGGGTTTTCCGGCACTTCGATGCCGCTGAGCATCGCTTCGACGGTGGCCCGGCGCTGCACGATGTCCGGGACCGAATTGAACCCTCCCTGCATCGCTTCGAGCAGCTGGTCGAGGGGCACCCGCACTTCGGGGTCGATCAGTTCACGACGTGACATGCAAACTCCTCCGGACGGATCAGGCGGCTAGTGAGAATCCCTCGTAGCCTTTGGCGGCTACGTCGTCGCATTTCTTGCGGTACTCGCCCACGCCTCCGCAGTACGGCATGAAGACGCGTGTCTTGCCGGGCACGTTCGCGCCCATGTACCAGGAATTGGCTCGCGGATAGAGCGTGTAGCTGGCGAGCAAGTTGACGTGGTCGACCCATTCCTCTTGCGCTTCCGGCTTTGGCTCGATGGTGCGCAGGCCCTCACGGTCGAGGTGGGCGATGGCGTCGGCGACCCAATCCACGTGCTGTTCGATCGACACGATCATGTTGGACAGGACGGACGGGCTGCCGGGGCCGGTGATCATGAACAGATTGGGGAAGCCGGCCGAGCCGATGCCGAGGTAGGTGCGCGGGCCGGCGCTCCACGTCTCTTTCAGCGAGAGTCCGTCGCGGCCGCGGATGTCGACGTTGGTCAGGGCGCCGGTCATCGCGTCGAAGCCGGTCGCGTAGACGATGACGTCGAATTCGTACTCGCGGTCGCTGGTTCGGATGCCCTTCTCGGTGACTTCGACCAGCGGCGTGCGCTGCAGATTCACCAGGTGGACGTTCGGCAGGTTGTACGTCTCGAAGTAGTTCGTGTCGAGGCACGGGCGCTTGGTGCCGAACGGGTATTCGGGGCAGAGGTCGTCGGCCACCTGCGGGTCTTTGACGATGTCGTGGATTTTTCGGTGAATCCACTGTTTGCAGGTGTCGTTGGCCTCCTGGCTGGTGGCCAGGTCCGTGTACGTCGACAGCAGGTTCACCAGGCTGCCGCTTTCCCACGCGGCCTCGTACGCGGCGTCGCGTTCGTCGTCCGGCACTTCGAGGGCCGATTTGGTCGGCAGCGGGACCGGCACGCCGGCGCCGCTTTCCTTTGTTCCTGGCGGAACGCGCGGTAGTTCTCCCGCATCTGCGCGATCTCGTCCGGCCGCAGGGGGCGGTTGCGGGCGGGCAGCGAGTACGAGGGTGTGCGCTGGAAGACGGTCAGGTCGTCAGCCGTCTCCGCGATGACCGGAATGGACTGCACACCGGAGGAACCCGTACCGATGATGCCGACGCGTTGGCCGGTGAAGTCGATTTTCTCGTGCGGCCAGCGCGACGTCTGGTACGAGGTGCCTTTGAACGTCTCGATGCCGGGGATCTCGGGCAGTTTCGGGGCGGACAGGCAGCCGGTCGCCATCACGAAGAATCGAGCCGAAACGGCGTCCTCGTGTTCGGTGCGGATCAGCCAGGCTTTGTCTTCTTCGGACCAGGCGGCGCTCGTGACCCTCGTACGGAAAACGATGTCTTTGCGAAGGTCGAAGCGGTCGGCGACGTGGTTCGCGTACTTCAGGATTTCCGGTTGGGTCGGGTAGCGCTCCTGCCACGGGTATTCCTGCTCGAGGTCTTCGGAGAAGGAGTACGAGTAGGCGAGGCTTTCCACGTCGACGCGGGCGCCCGGATAGCGGTTCCAGTACCAGGTGCCGCCGACGCCGGTGCCGGCTTCGAAGACGACGGCGGTGAGGCCTTGCTCGCGCATTTTGTGGAGCAGGTACATGCCGGAGAATCCGGCGCCGACGATGACGGCGTCGACCGTCGGGGGCACGTTTCGTGTTTCGGTGGCTGTCTCCTGAGTGGGCACGGACATGGGCGGACTCCTGGCGGATCGAGGGGACGCCGGCGGCGGGCGCCGGGCTGTGATGCGCGCTGTGGAGAGAGCTCGAGCGGTCTCCGTCACCAGTGGTGACCAGGTCGTGACGTAGGCCACAACCTAGAATGCATTCTGCATTGAGTCAATGTTTCGGAGACGTTTCCTTCGCGCGACGAAACATCAGACCTCTCGACGGCCCGGGACGATCAAGCCGGTCTCGTACGCGGTCACGACCACCTGGGCCCGGCTGGAAAGATCGAGCTTGGACATGAGCCGGGCCAGGTGCGTCTTCACCGTCGCCTCGCTCACCACCAGCGACTGGGCGATCGCCGCGTTCGTGCGCCCGGTGCCGACCAGCCGCAGGATCTCGGTCTCGCGGGCGGTGAGCGGGGTCAGCGCCGGCGTCGCATCGCCGGCCCGCGCGGGCGGCACGAAAGCCTCGACGAGCCGGCGCGTCACGCTGGGTGCCAGCAGAGTGTCACCGTCGGCGACCGTTCGGATGGCTGCCAGCAGACGGTCGGGCGGCGTCTCTTTGAGCAGGAAACCGCTGGCGCCGGCCCGCAGCGCGGCGTAGACGTACTCGTCGAGATCGAAAGTGGTCAGCACCAGCACGCGCGGCGCGGGCCGGGCGGCGGCGACGATGCGGGCCGTGGCCGCGATGCCGTCGGCGCCCGGCATGCGGATGTCCATCAGGACGACCTGGGGGCGCAGCCGGACCGCCAGCTCGACGGCCTGCCGGCCGTCGGCCGCTTCGCCGACCACCTCGAAGCCCGGCGCCGCCCTGATCAGGGCGGCCAGTCCGGCCCGCACGAGGATCTGGTCGTCGGCGACGAGCACGCTGGTCATCGGGCCCGGACTTCTCCCTCCCCTCCCCTTTCCCCTGCGGGAAGCGGCAGGGTCAGCCGGACTTCGAATCCCCCGCCCGGCCGGGGCGCAGCCGCGAGCGTACCGCCGTACAGCAAGGCCCTTTCCCTCATGCCGATCAATCCCTGCCCGCCGTGCTCGCGATTGTCCGGGGCCCGGATCCCGTAGTCGCGTACGGTCACTTCGATCTCGTCGTCGGCGTAGCGCACGGTGACCGTGGCCGTCGCCGGCGCCGCGTGTTTGAGCACATTGGTCAAGCTCTCCTGCACGATGCGGTAGACGCACAGGTCAAGCCCGGACGGCAGCGGGCGCGGCTCGCCGATGACCTCGACGTCGACCGGCACCCCGGCGGCGCGTACGCGGTCGGCCAGAGCCAAGATCCCCGGCATCCCCGGCGCGGGCGCGTCCGCCGGTTCCTCGTCCGCGCGCAGCAGCGACAGCACCCGCCGCATCTCGCCCAGCGCCTCCCCGCTGGTCGCCAGCACCGTGTCCATCGCGCCCTCGGCCGTCACCGGGTCGGCCCGCAACACGTACCGGGCCAAGCCGGCCTGCACGGCAACCACCGACATGTGGTGGGCGACCACGTCGTGCAGTTCGCGGGCGATGCGCAGCCGCTCTTCGGTGACCGCCTGCCGCGCCCGCGCCTCGTGGGCGGCGGCGAGCTGGCGGGCGCTGTCGCCGGCCTTGGCGATGACGGCGGGGACGGCCAGCCCGGTCAGCAGCACCCCGGCCGGCGAGGCGAAACCGGTCCGCAGGCCGGTGATGATCCAGATCAGGGGGCATCCGGTCAGGAACACGGCGGTGATCCAGCGCGGCTGGGTGGCCGCCACCGTGTACATCGCCAGGAGGACGCCGTACGTGCTGACGACCGGGTTGTAGCCGAGCAGGATCTGCCACGTCCAGAAGCCGTAGCAGGCGAGCAGCACGGTCACCGGCGCCCGGCGGCGGAACACCACCGGCAGCGTGGCCAGCGCCGACAGCACAGCCGCGGGCAGGTCGAACGGACGCCAGCGACCCGTCTCGTCGTCCAGGCCCTGCAGGATGCAGACCGCCGCCAGGGCGACCGCGAGCACGGCGTCCACGACCGGCGGCCACCACCGGGAACGCCACCACATCCGCGCACCATAGCGGCGTACGCGGGTCAGGTCGTCAACCCAGAGGTGTAGGTGTTTCATACCGGTGCGGCACGACAACCCGTCGACGCGGGTCGATAGTCGACAGGCATGAGAAAACTGTTGCTCATCCCTTTGTTGGTTCTGGCGTCGGTGCTGGCCTTCGCCCCACCGGCGCTGGCGGCCGAGGTGGTCGGCCCGCTGCGCAGCACCTGCCGGGTGAACGGCAAACTCGTGCTGTTCTGGACGTACGCCTATTACCCGACGTCCGATTACAAGAGCTTCACCGTCCACCGAGTCGCCTGGAGCACCCAGCCGTCGTTCAAGCCGTCGCGCGTGGTGATCAGCGTCAAGAAGTCGAACGGCAAGGGCGAGGTCGTACGGATCTGGGGCGGCGCCGCGACCAGTCTGCGCGACGTCGGAGCCACCGGTGACACGGGAGCAC
The DNA here is from genome assembly GCF_026626335.1 of Paractinoplanes pyxinae. GTDB lineage: Bacteria > Actinomycetota > Actinomycetes > Mycobacteriales > Micromonosporaceae > Actinoplanes > Actinoplanes pyxinae. The sequence goes on from NZ_JAPNTZ010000029.1 coordinate 30,987, forward strand.
CGTGGGGCACGAAACGCTATTCGACGTCCGCCTATGTGGGCATCTTCGCCCGGTTCTATCTGAACGGCAGCAAGTCCTGCGTGACCCCGGTGATCAACGTGCAGTGAGGTGTGCCCGTCGCCTTCCTGGGTAAGCGGCCGCCGCTCGCCTACCTAGGAGAAGAAAATGACCAGCGACGTCGTCGACATTCTGACCAGCGACCACCGGGACGTCACCGCCCTGATCGGCGAGATCTGGACGATCCGCGACCCGGAAATGCGCCGCGACTTGACCGACACGGCGATCAGTGAGCTCGTGCGGCACGCGGTCGCCGAGGAGATGTACGTCTACCCGGCGATGAAGAAGTACCTGCCGAACGGCGAGAAGTCGGTCGAGCACGACGTCGAGGAGCACAAAGAGCTCGAAGAGGCGATGAAAAGCCTCGAGGACCTCGACGTGAGCAGCCCCGAATTCGACGAGTCGTTGCGCAAGCTCGAAGCCATCCTGGCCGACCACGTGCAGGACGAGGAGTCCGACCAGTTCCCCGAACTGCGCCGCCTGGTGCCGGCCGAGGAACTGGTCGAGCTGGCCGGCAAGGTCGAGACGGCCAAGAAGCTGGCGCCGACCCGACCGCACCCGGGCGCTCCCAACAACGAGCTGTTCCACAAGCTCGTCGGGCCGGGCGTCGGGCTGGTCGACCGCCTGCGCGACAAGCTGACCGGCCGCGCCACGAAGTAGAGGTCACCCGGCCAGATCGAGGCGGCCGCGCCAGCCGTCCAGGATCTGGCCCGGGTCGGCTTCCAGGACGTCGGCCAGCAGCATCGCGTAGACGTCGCGGAAGTCGGTCGTGAACTTGAGGTCGCCGTCGTCGAGGTCGGTCAGGCTCGGGGGCTCCCCGTGCAGGCCGCCCTCGATGCTGTCGCTTATGAGAAACACGTTGGACGCGGTGCCATGGTCGGTGCCGTCGGAGGCGTTGGCCCGCACCCGGCGTCCGAACTCGGAGTAGACGGCGACGACCACGCCCTTGCCCGCCATGCGCTCGGCGAACGCGGCGAGGGCCTTGTCCAGCTTGGCCAGCAGCGACTTCTGCGCGTCCTTGCCGTCGGCGTGCAGGTCGAAGCCGCCCAGCGACACCGAATAGACGCGGGTCGCCACGTTCGCCTCGATGCAGCGCGCGACCAGCGCGAGTTGCTGATCCAACGGCGGCGCGGCGCCCCCGGTCGCGGTGGCCGGCGCGTCGGCGTCGTCGTCCTCGGCGATCGGGGCGTTCGAAACCAGGTCCCGTACGCGTGACAGGTCCCCGAAGCAGGCGGCCGCCCGGGCCAGCGCGGCCGGCTCGCCCGCGACCGGTGCGCCCATCCTGGTCAGGAGTTCCGGCGTCACTCCGGCCGGCAGCTTCAGTTCGCCGCCCGGGACGGTCGCGCCCGCGCTCCTGGCCCCGGCCAGCAGCGGCGGCAGCACCGGCTCGAACGAGATCGCCAGCCGCGGATCGCCGCCGGCCGTGTCGAGCCAGCGTCCCAGCCAGCCGGTGGTGCCGGGCCGGTCGGGCTGGGCGGTCTGCCAGATGTCCATCGACTGGAAGTGGCTGCGGTTCGGCTTCGGATAGCCGACACCGCGCACAATGGCCAGCCGTTTCTCGCCGAACAGCTTGTGCAGCCCGGGCAGACCCGGGTTGAGCGCTTCCCCTTCGCCGAGGTCGAGCAGTTCGTCCGCCGAGTAGGCGAAGTCGGGCCGGGCAGCGGCATAGGCCGGATCCGCGTACGGGATGACGGTGTTCAACCCGTCGTTGCCCCCGTACAACGTGACCAGCACCAGCGTCTTGGCCTGCGGGTCACGGTCGCCGGCGGTCGCCAGAATTTCCCGTACGCCCACCGCGCTCGCCGCCGCAGCCGCCGTCACACCGCTGGCGATCAGAAACCGCCGCCTGGTGATGGTGTCCATGTCTGTCCTCTCGATCGGTAGCGATTCGGACCATCGGCGTCCGCTTCGGGCAGCCAGAGCCGGCGGCTGGTCGGGCCGGCGGTGATTCACCGGACTGCCGGCTCGGCCACGGCCGGGTCGAGGCTGAGCAGCCGCCATGTCCCACGTCAGTGGACGGCGTACTCCGGGCTGGCCAGGCCGAGCGCGAGCAGTCGGCGCGGGTCTTTGGTGGCGGTGAGCACGGCATTGGTGCGGTCGCTCCAGCCGTCGACGGCAAGCAGGTCGGCCAGAGCTTCGACCCGGTCGGCGCCGGCGAGGCCGTTGACGTCGGCCTTGGCCGCCAGCTTCTGCCCGGCCCGCAGCCGGGTCAGCGTCGACGAGGTGGTGAGCCAGGCCGCCCCCTCGGGCCAGCCACCGACCGACGGCGGTCGCAGTGGCACCTGCCCGAGGGCCTTCAGGAACGGCTCGGTGCCGTCGGGCTTGAGACCCAACTGGCGTACGGCGCCGACTACCCACTCGACCGGCTGCTTGACGAGAGTGCCGGCGGTGGCAGCGAAGGCGGGCGCCGTACAGATTCCCTTGAGCAGGGTTGTCGTGTCCCGTCCGCTGACAGCCGGCGCCTGCCCGGGACCGCCGTAGCGCGCCCACAACCGGCCGAGGATGAACGGCAGGTGAGCTGATTGTCCGACGATCAGATCGGCGTACGAGTCGACGTCGTCCACCTTGCCGCCGAGCAGGGCGACCGCCTGATCGTCGTGCCGCCGGGGCACCAGCCGCGCCTGGCCGGTGGCCCGATCGACCTGCCAGCCGGTCAGCACCCGGGCGCCGGCCTTCACGTCGGCTTCGGTGTACTCCCCCACGCCGAGCGTGAACAGCTCCATGACCTCACGGGACAGGTTCTCGTTGGGCGCCTTGCGCGTGTTCTTCTGCCCGTCCAGCCAGACGATGAGCGCGGGGTCGCGCAGCATCGCCCGCACCAGCGGCCCAGTTGGCCCCGCTCCGTACCGGCGGAATGTCTGCTGCTGGCCGAGCATGAGGTGGGCCGAGCGCACCTTCTGCACGCTGGTCGCCCAGTGCCCGTGCCAGAAGAACGTGAGCTTCTCAGCCGCCGTCTCGTCGGCGACCATCCTGGCCACCCACCACCTCGTCAACACGCTGACCTGCTCACGCTGCTTCTTACGAGCGGCTTGCCGTTCCTCCTTGCTGCCCCCAACTGCCGGCGCCGCACCGAGGTCAGGCGGTTCCGGCACCGCAGCCGGCCGCAACAACCGCTCAAGCGTGGCGTCATAGCCAGCCCGAACACCCGCATCAACCTCAGCCGACGTAGGCCCGAAGGTGAGCCGCCGCAGCAGATGCATCACCAGAAGTCGATCGCTCATGCCGCGACGCTAAGCGCCACATGTAAGCGTCACGTAAGCGCCAGATACGCCGTTCGTTCAGGCCGCCACCCACAAGCGACAACGTCCGCCACCCAAAACGTGCACCACAACCAACAAACGAGCAGCTTCGGCCATAAACGTGCAGCGTCAGCCGACACAACGCTCACGCTCACGCTCACTCAATCGGCATGCAGCTTCAGCCGCCCCCGCTCAATCGGCGCGGAGCTTCAGCCGCCTCTGCTCAACCGGCTGCGCTCAGCCAACCGTCCTCAATCGGCCGTGTTCCGTCATCTGCGCTCAACCGGCCCGTTTCGCCAGCCGCATTCCGCCGACCGCGCTCAGCTAGCCGCCCTCAGCTCGCCGCCCTCAACCGGCCGCGCTCCCGCCATCCGCGCTCAACCGGCCCGTTCCGCCAGCCGCGCTCAGACAGCTGCCCTCAGCTCGCCGCCCTCAACTGGCCGCGCTCCCGCCATCCGCGCTCAACCGGCCCGTTCCGCCAGCTGCGCTCAGCCAGCCGCGCTCAACCGTCCGCCCTCAGCCGGCCGCGTTTCGTCTTCTGCGCTCAGGCCGCCACCCACAAACGAGCACTTCGGCCTGGCTGGAACGAGCAACCAAACCCGCAAACGAGCAGCTTCGTCCATCAACGTGCAATTTGGGCTGGCACCACGCTCAAGCTCGCTCAATCGGCGCGCAGGGTCGGGCGGCCGCTTTCGGCCAGTCGCGTTCGGGCAGCCGCCACCGGGCGACCGCGCTCGGTCAGCCGCGCTCGGCCGGCCGGAACTCGCGGGGTTCCGGCCGGTCGGCGGTGGCGGAGTGGGGTCAGGCGGCCTGGAAGGAGCGGCGGGAGAGGCCGACCGAGTAGCCCTCGAGCTTGGTCAGCACGGGGGCGGTCGGGTTGGTGGCGGCGCCCAGGGTGACGAACAACGGCGTGAAGTGTTCGACCGTGGGGTGCGAGAAGGGCATGCCGGGGGCGGCGGTGCGGAAGCGGGCCAGTTCGGCCACGTCGCCGCGGTCCAGGGCCTCGGCGGCCCAGGCGTCGAAGTCGGCCGACCAGCCGGGGACCTTGTTGGCCACGAACTGGTCGCGGGTCAGGAAAGGCAGGCCGTGGGTCATGTGGCCGGAGCCGACTACCAGCACGCCCTGTTCGCGCAGCGGGCGCAGCCGTTCGCCCAGCTTCAGCAGCTTGTCGGGGTCGTCGGTGGGCAGGCTGAGCTGCAGCACCGGCACGTCGGCGGCCGGGTACATGATCTTCAGGGGCACCCAGGCGCCGTGGTCGAGGCCGCGGCGGTTGTGCTCGTGGGCCTGCTCGCCGTCCGGCATCATCGCGGCGACCTGCTGGACCAGCGGGGCGGCGTCGGGGGTGTCGTAGCGGAACGTGTAGTACAGCGGGTCGAAGCCGCCGAAGTCGTAGACCAGTTCGCTGGGCTGGGCGGCGCTCAGCGACAGCGGCGCCGACTCCCAATGGGCGCTGACGACCAGGATCGCCTTCGGCTTGGGCAGGGAGCGAGCCCACTTGCGCAGCGGGTTGAGCCATTCGAAGTTCTCGAACGGCATCGGGCCGCCGCCGTGACTCACGTACAGGCTGGGCAGCGGCCCGTCCTCGGGCGTCCAGCTGCGGTGCGGGTCGGCCAGCTCGGCCCCGGCGGCCTTGCGGACGTGCTTGGCGAACGGGTGATTGGCCGGGATGCGGGCGTCGGCCAAGGCGGTGGTGCTGGACATGCGTACTCCCGGCTTTTAGTTGAAGCTACAAGCTCCATCAAACGATACGCCGGAAACTTGATTCGTCAAACACTTGTTGCCGAGGCCACCGGTTACCCCGGCGGCATCGGCTGTGCGTGAACCGGGAAACGCTCGGCCCGGACCACCGAGTTCGACGGGTCCGGGCCGAGCGTCGCGAGGAAGCGGCTGGGCGGGATCAGTAGACGAAGGGCCAGCCCGCGTTGTCGTAGCCGATGAGGTTGATGCCGAGGTACGACGTGCCGCTGTCGGCGTAGTAGTGATAGAAGAGCACGTCGGCGTCGGTGTCGGTGATGACTGCCTGGTGGCCGGGGCCGTGGATGCTGCCGTGGCCGGCCAGCACCTGGGTGCCGCCGCCGGAGGTCATGGCCACGCCGTTGCGGTCGGTGAAGGGGCCGTTGGGGCTGGTCGAGCGCCCGACCATCACGCGGTAGGTGCTGGACGCGCCCCGGCAGCACAGGTCGAACGACACCCACAGGTAGTAGTAGGAGCCGTGCCGCACCAGGGTGGGGGCCTCGATCGCGCCGCCGTTGCGGCCGGCCAGGCTGCGGATCGTCGTGCCCGAGCGCTTGCCGCTCGAGGCGTCGAGCGGGATCTGCTTGATGCCGGACCAGAACGAGCCGAAGTTCAGCCACCACTTGCCGGCCGTGTCGACGGTCAGGTTGGGGTCGATGGCGTTGTAGTTGTCCGAGCTGAACGACTCGATGACCAGGCCCTGGTTGGTCCAGCTGCCGGAGGCGCCGGTGGTGCTGGTGGCCAGGAAGATCGCCGAGCGGTTGGAGCCGAACGTCGAGGCCGAGTAGTAGAGGTAGTAACGGCCATTACGGTACGAGATGTCGGGCGCCCACAGGCTGCGGCTGCCGCCGGTGTACGCGGTGGTCCACGAGGCGCCGTTCGGGAAGACGCTGCCGGCCGCGCGGAACGCCGTGCGGTCGGTCGACGTCGAGAGCGGCAGGTTGTCGCCGGTCTGGGCCACGATGTAGCCGCCGCTCGGCGTCTTGACGACAGACGGGTCGTGCGTGCGGGTGGCGCCGGTGACCACGCCCGGGCCCGGGTACTGGCCGGGCGGCGTGGTCGGGGTGGCCGCGGCCACGACCGGCGCGGCGTTCACCGCGGCGTGGGCGTTGAGGGTCACGGCCGTGGCCGTGACGGTGGTGACCGTGAGGACTCCGGCCACCGCGAGCTGACGAAACATGACTTGTCCTTCGATCGGGGCGGCGCCCGTGCCGCGGTGGAACGGCACGGACACCACCGAACGAGCGCGGCCGACGAACGCCGCCAGATGAGCAAGAACGAACAACCGCGAGCGAGCTAAGACGAGCGCGGCCAACAAACGCCGCCAAACGAGCGGCAACGAACAACCACGAGCGAGCCAATACCGAGCACGGCCGACAAACGCCGGCCAACGAGCACGAACGAACAACTCCGGGCGGACTAGCGTCGCGGCGCCGCCGGCCAGCGCCGGCAAACGCTCACACCCGCGCAGTTCGAACTGCGCGAGTGTGAACGAACGGTCAGGGGGTGATGGACCACTGCTGGCAGGCGTTGCCGAGGGCGCCCCACTGCCGCACGACGACGCCGTCGGCTGTGCCGCAGTTCTCGGCGTCGAGCACCAGGCCGTTGCCGCGGTTGGCGATCAGGTAGCGGCCGTCGATCGGGGTGAGGCTCCACTCCTGGCAGACGTTGCCGAGCGAACTCCACAGGTTCACCGCCGTGCCGTTGGTGGCACCGCAGTTGACCGAGTCGAGCACCTTGCCGCTGTTCGCGTTCGTGATGCGGTAGTAGTTGCTCGTCGTCTTCGTGAACGTCCACTGCTGGCACGCGTTGCCCAGCGACGACCACTGCCGGATGGCCGTGCCGTCGGCCGTTCCGCAGTTGGCGGCGTCGAGCACCTTGTTGCTGTTCTGGTTGACCACCCGGTAGCGCGTGCCGGCCACCGGGAACGACACTGTGCCGCCCGGGTCGCCCGACGGTCCGGTCAGCGAGGCCGACACCCGGTCGGGCGTGCCCAGGTTCGGGCTGCCGTCGGAGTTCCAGCTGACCTTCTTGATCCGGGTCGTGCGCGTCCCGCCGCACCCTTGGGCGGTGCTTTCGTTGGCGTGGTAGACCAGCCACGTCTCGGCGCCGTCGGGCGAGTTGAAGAAGCCCTGACCGCCCGGCCCGTACACCCCGTTGGCGTCGCTGCGCTGGAAGATCGGCGTGCTCTTCTTGGTCCACGAGGCGGCGGCCAGCGGGTTGCTGCCGGTGAGGGTCAGCATGCCCAGCTTGTAGTCGGGCGTGTTGCAGGAGCTGGCCGAGAAGGTCAGATACGTGATGCCGTTGTGCTGCACCACATACGGCGCTTCCTCCGTGTTGCCACCCTGCTTCTCCCAGTCGTACGAGGGATAGGAAATTCTCGTCCCGTACGCGGCCGCCGTCCACGGGTTGGTCAGGCGCGTCACGAACAGGCTCTGCAGGTCACCGACCCACGACGAGTAGAAGAAGTAGTTCACTCCCCCGATGGTGGCCACGCTGCCGTCGATCGCCCAGCCGTTGTTCGCCTGCACGTTGAGCTGACCTTTGTAGGTGAACGGGCCCATCGGGTCGGCGCCCGAGCTTTCGAGCACGTACGAGCGCTGCCCGTCACAACAGGCCGGCGTCCCCGCGCTGTAGTACAGATACCACCGGGTGCCGTTGGGCCCGTTCAGCTTGTGCAGGGAAGGCGCCCACACGTTGCAGCAGTTGGTCGAGCCGCTTCCGGTGTAGACCACCGACTCGGTGGCCCCCGGCAGTGCGGCAACCGATCGGGCCCGCTTGACGACGATCTGCGAGTTCCAGGTCGTGGCGGCCAGGTAGTAGTAGCCGTTGTCGTAGCCCATCCACGGGTCGGCCCCGTACGGCGCGGCCGCCAGCGGATTGGTGAACGAGATGGCGGCCTGGCTGCTGGGCGCCCGCACGACGACGACCGCCGTCACCAGGAGCAGAGCGAGGACCGCGCGGAGACAGGTCTTCATGGCTAGCCATGGTGAACGTTAACATCGACGCCTGTCAACCCCCACTGTGATCACTCCCATAAAAGAGGACTTCGAGAGTCTTCTTTTACTAGGGTCGTCTCGTGCGCCTGAACCGCTCCACCGACATCGGGCTCCGGGTCCTCATGCTCGGGGCCGCCCGCGACGACCTGCTCACCATCGACGAGCTGGCCGCCTCGCTCGCGGTCCCCCGGCACCACCTGGCCAAGGTGGTGCAGAAGCTGCAGCATCTGGGCCTGCTCGAGACGGTCCGCGGCCGCAGCGGCGGCGTCCGGCTGGCCGCCGTGGCCCGCGACTCGTCGGTCGGCGGCCTGATCCGCGAGCTCGAGGGCGAGACGGAGGTCGTCGACTGCAGCGGCGACCCCGGCTGCCCGCTGAGCCAGGGCTGCCGCCTGCGCGGAGCGCTCAAGCGCGCCCAGGAGGCGTTCTACGCCTCGCTGGACCCCATCACGATCGGCGACCTCACCGCGCCGCCGGTCCGCCAGGTCCTGCTGAGTCTGGGCCGGCACTAAAGGAGAACGAAGTGCTCTCAAACCAAAGCGTCCCAGTCGTCGAAGCGACCCTTCCCGTCGTCGCGCAGCACCTCGACGCGATCTCGGGCGTCTTCTACGACACGATGCTCGGTGACAATCCGGAGCTGCTGAACCTGTTCAGCCGCAGCGCCCAGGCCACCGGCGAACAGAAGTCGGCTCTCGCCGGCGCGGTCGCCGCCTTCGCCGCCCACCTCGTCGGTCAGGGGCCCGAGGCGCACGTCTTCGACCACGTCGTCGAGCGCATCGCGCAACGGCACTGCGCGCTCGGCATCCGCCCCGAGCAGTACACGATGGTCGGCCGCTACCTGATGGGCGCGGTCGGCACGGTGCTGGGCGAGGCGGTCAGCCCCGCGATCGCGGCCGCCTGGGACGAGGTGTACTGGCTGTTCGCGGCCCGGCTGATCGGGCGCGAGGCCCGGCTGTACGGCGAGGCCGGAGTCGACGGCACGAACCCGTGGCGCGACTACACGGTGGTCAACCGGATCGACGAGGCCCACGACGCGGTGTCGTTCCTGCTCGCCCCGGCCGACGGCGGCCCGGCCCCGCACTTCCAGCCGGGCCAGTACGTGACGGTGGCGGCCGACCTGCCCGACGGCACCCGCCAGCTGCGGCAGTACTCGCTGTCGCAGTCGGCCACCGGCGGCCCTCTGCGCATCACCGTCCGCCGGGTCCGCGGCACGAACGGCTCGCCCGACGGCGTGGTCTCCGGCTGGCTGCACGGCCACGTGAAGGCCGACGACACACTGCGCCTCAGTCAGCCGTACGGGAACCTGACCTTGAAAGACGGCGGAGCCCCGCTGTTGCTGGTCAGCGCAGGCGTGGGCATCACCCCGATCGCCGCCATCCTCGACCACGTGGCCCGCACCCAGCCCGGCCGCCCGGTCACCGCCGTCCACGCCGACCGCAGCCCCGACCGGCACCCGCTGCGCGCCGACACGGCCATCCACGGCTCCCGGCTGCGCACGTTCACCAACCTGACCTGGTACGAGGAGACGACCGGCCGGGTCGACGTCGACCTCATCCCGCTCGACGAGGGCGCCGAGGTCTACCTGTGCGGCCCGGTGCCGTTCATGCAGCACATCCGGGCCGGCCTGCACCGCCGCGGCGTCCCCGACGCCAGCATCCGCTACGAGGTCTTCGGCTCCGAGCAGTGGAAGCCGGTCCCCGTCGCCGTCTAAAGCGGAGTTCCGTCGCCGTAGGCGCCCACCCAGCCGTCCAGGCACTCGTCCGGCAGCAGGAACCACCGGAGCTTCTCGAACGGACCCGGCAGCTTGGCGCCGGCCCCGTCCACCGGGCTGGAACGGGCGGTCAGCCGGGCGCGCGCCTCGGCCAGCTGGGCGGGCAGGACGTCCTCGCCCAGCTGAGCCGGGGCGGCAGGCTGTGTGACCGCGCCGTCGGGATGCAGCGCGAGATCCGACAGGTTCGGCAGCGAAGGCGAGAAGTCCCGGTGGCGCCACTGGCCGGTGACCGGGCTGAAGCGGTAGTCGGGCAGCAGACGATCACCGTACGAGGCGATCAGCGCGACCGATTCGATCAGGTAGTCGGCGACCGTCTCGGAGAGGAAGTAGGCGAAGTTCAGGCGGGACCAGCCGGGCTTGATGCCCTCCCAGCCGTCCTCGATCTCGTGCTCGAACCGGCGGGACAGCTCGGGCCCGATGCCCAGCAGCCGGTGGCCGTACGGGCCCGCGCACGAACAGCCGCCGCGGGCCTGGATGCCGAACAGGTCGTTAAGCAGCCGCACCACGTAGTTGTGGTGCAGGTAGCGCTCCCCCGCCCGGATCTGGAACGACACGATCGGCAGCCGGGTGGATTCCAGGTCGCCCAGGATCTCGATGCGGTCGTCGCCGGCCCAGCGTTCGCGCGCCCGGTGCCACAGAGCGTGCTCCTGCGATGCGATCAACTCGGTGCCGACCGCCTCTTTGACGCCGAAGACCAGGCCGGCGCGGATCGACTCGACGATGGCCGGGGTGCCGCCCTCCTCGCGGGCGATCGGGTCGTCCAAGTAGCGGTGGCCTTCCGGGTCCACGAAGGCCACCGTGCCGCCGCCGGGAACGGTCGGCACCTTGTTGACCAGCAGATGCTTGCCGACGACGAGGACGCCCGGGGTCTGCGGGCCGCCGGGGAACTTGTGCGGCGACAGGAAGATCGCGTCCTTGTCGTCCATCGTGATCGGCAGGTAGGGGCCGCCGGCCGCGTAGTCCCAGATCGACAGCGCGCCGTGCTCGCGCAGCACGGCCGAGATCGCGGCCACGTCGGTCAGCAGCCCGGTCACGTTCGAGGCGGCGCTGAAGCTGCCGATCCGCAAAGGCCTTTCCGCGTACGTCGTCAGGGCCTGCCGGAGGTCGTCGAGGTCAGGGTTCCCCCGCCCATCGCTGCCGATTTCGATCACATCGGCGATCGACTCGCGCCAGGGCAGGACGTTGGAGTGATGCTCGTACGGGCCGACGAACACGACCGGGCGGTCGGCCGCCGGAATGTGGGCACTCCAGCCGTACGTGTCGTCAAGGTTCTCCGGCACGCGCAGGCCGAGCAGCGCGACCAGCTTGTTGACCGCCGTGGTCGACCCCGACCCGCAGAACAGCACCACGTCGCCGGGCCCCGCGCCGACCGAGCGGTGGATCAGCTCGCGGGCCTGTTCGCGCAGCGCGCCCGTGCCCGCGCCGGTCGACGACGCCTCGGTGTGGGTGTTGGCGTACCCGGTCAGCACCGTGTCCCGGATGTAGCTCTCGACGAAGTCCAGCGCCTGCCCGGACGCGGTCTGATCGGCGTACGTGACCCGGCGCGGCCCGAACGGCCCGGTGAGCACCGCCCCCGTGCCGATCGACCCCTCACGCAAGCGCCGCAGCAGCGAGGAATCGCTCAGTGGGTAATTCGACATGCCACGCATCACTCTCAACTCAGTCGGCACCCTGACAACCTGTCCGGCCGACCCGGCGGCCGGGGCACCCGGGCGAGCCTAGCCTGACTGCATGCCGTACGTCGCCGCCCGGGACGGCCGCCAGCAGCGCGGTCCGACCAACCGGGCCCCCAGCGTCCCCGACCGCCTCGACGATCTGCACGGCCACAGCGTGGGCCTGCTGGAGCTGCCGAAACACATGGCCTCCGGGCACCGCAGCCGCCGCATCCTCGACCTGGAGGACCCGGCCCAGCAGCGCCAGGCCTACCAGACCGTGCTGTGCCAGGCGGCCGACTGCTGCGAGATCAACGACCTGCTCAACCCGGGGGTGCTGCGCCGCATCTGGCGTCATCTGCACCTGCCGGCCAAGGTGCGCTCGGAGTGGGAGGCCCGGCACCCGGCCCTGGCCCAGCCGGCGCTGGCCGCCGAGGAGGCGCCCGCCGTGGACGCGGCCGAACTGGCCGCCGCCCGCCTGCCCCAGCCCACCGGGCGTCGCACCCGGGTCGACCGCCTGACCGCGGCGCAGATGATCGGCGCCCGGACAGCCTCGGCCCGCTGAGGGCTCAACCGGGCTGCAGCATCGACGCGTAGTCGCTGCTGTGCAGCGGGCCGTCGGTGAGCGTGCCGTCGGCCCGGGGCACCTGCAGCGCCTGCCCGTCGCGGGTGAACAGCACCGAGCCGACGTCGGCGCGCGCCGTCATCGTGCACACGACCTGCCCGTAGGCCAGGATCTCGTCGTTGCGGGCGTTGCCCTCGTCGAGCTCGGGGAACTCGACGGTCACCTCGGCCCCGGCCACCACCCGGCCGGACAGGGCGAGCCCGGTCAGCGCCGTGCCCAGCCCGGCCGACCTCTCCTGAGCCGTCGGCCCGGCCACCAGGCTGTCCAGCTGCGTCTGCACGCTGGGGTAGGACGCCGTACGCCGCACGGTCTGCACCAGCCCGTCGCCGCGCACCAGGCAGAGCACCTGCGCCACCTCGCCCACCGCCACCGCCGGGCCCGCGCCCGGCGTGGTCAGCGGGTGCCGCGGCAGGTCGACGCCGTGCGGCTCGTCCTGGGCGCGGACCCCGCACCCGCCGAGCAGCACGACGGCCGCCGTCATGGTCATCCAGGCCCGCCGCATATCCGAATGATGCCTCGGACCCGGCCCACGTCCCCGCTCCGTCACGGAACTGTCATATCGCCGGGAAAGTTCCGCAAACCTCGGGCGTCACTGTGGAGTCATGACGGTCACCAGTCTGGTCACCGCCGTCCTCGTCGGCGGCGCCCTGGGCGTCGCCGGGCACCTGCTCACGAGGGCGGGCCGCCGCGTGCCGTTCTGGCTTCCCCCGACGGTGGGCGTCGGCATGGCCGTGTTCGCCACGACCGTCGTACGGATCGCCGCCGACCTGCCCGCCGGCGTCAGCCTCACCGAACTGGCCCTGCAGGTGCTGTTCGGCGGGGCCGGGGTCGCCGCCGTGGTCACCACCGCCGACCGCCGTACGCCCGAGAAGGAGGGCATTCGATGACCGACGTACGCGACGCCACCGACACCGCGGTGGTCACGCCGCTGAGCGACCTCGACGCCGACGCCGTCGAGCTGCTGCGCGAGTCGCTGGCCGAGGCGGTCCGCGACCATCGCCACGTCATCGTCGATCTGCACGCGGCGCCGACCATCGACTCGGCCGGGCTGAGCATGCTCGTGCGCGCCTTCAACGACGCCAAGAGCCACGGCGGCACGCTCGCGCTGGCCGCTCCCTCGCGGTATGTGGTGACCGTGCTGCACACCATGAAGCTGCACCAGGTCTTTCCCCTGTACGAGGACGTCGACGCGGCGCTCAGCGCATAGGCAGGTCTATCCGGAACCTCGCGCCGCCACCGGGCCGGTCGGTCAGGGAAGCTTTGCCGCCATGGGCCGCCGCGTGCTCGGCGACGATCGACAGTCCCAGGCCGGTTCCGTCGCCGCCGCCGCGCGCGTTGGCCGCCGGGCCACGGACGAACCGGTCGAAGATGGTGGCCCGGGCCTCGTCCGGCACTCCCGGTCCCGCGTCGTCCACTTCCAGAAAACCGGGTCCCACCCGTACGGCCACCGGCCCCCCGCCGTAGCGGACCGCATTGTCGAGCAGGTTGCCCAGCGCCTGCTCGACCCGCCTCCGGTCGACGTGCCAGTCGACCGGGGTGCCGGGCTCGGTCCGCATCAGGTCGGCCGGCAGGTTCCGCGAGCTCAGCACCCGCCCCACCAGCAGCCCGATGTCGGCCTGCTCGAGGTGGGCCGGCTGGTCGCTGCGGGCCAGTTCGAGCAGGTCGTCGACGAGGGCCTGGAACCGGGCGACCTCGTCGGCGATCAGCCCGACGGCGGCCGCCGAGCGCTCGTCGAGGCTGTCCCGGCGCCGGTTGAGCACGCTGACCGCGGCGGCCAGGGTCTGCAGCGGGGAACGCAGCTCGTGACTGACGTCGGCCGCGAATCGGCGGTCGCGCTGCAGGCGGCGCGAGAGCTCGTCCGCCATGTGGTTGAACGACGAGGTCAGCCGGGCCAGGTCGGGTTCGGCGTCGGGGTCGAGCCGGGTGTCGAAGTCGCCCTCGGCGATGCCGCTGGCCGCCTCGGCCACCGCCGCCAGCGGTCGCAGGGCATGGCGGGTCACGTACCAGCCGACGGCCGCTCCCCCGGCCGACACCATGATCGCCACGGCGGTCAGCACGAGCGCGAGCAGTTGCAGCGTGCGTTCCAGCTCGCCCAGCGACACGATCTCGTAGAACACGCCCGCGCCCTGCACCGGCACGGCCACGACCAGCGCGGCCTCCCCGTCGCGGCGGATCCGCTGCGCGCCCGCCTCGCCGCTCGCGGCCATCTCTTGCAGGGGCTGGGGCACGGCGTTGCTCGCGGCCGGGCCGGCGCTGCGGGAGTACCACTGGCCCTGGCGCTGCAACAGCACGTACCGGTCGGCGCCGATGTCGAGCGACTGCAGCAGCTCCCCCACGTCGGGGCTGCTGCCGCCCAGGCCGCCGTTGATGGCGGCGGCGTCGAAGTAGGTGGCCCGGACGGCCGCCCGCTCGCGCTCCCGGAACAGGGTGTTGCTGATCAATTCGTACGAGACGAAAGTGACGCCGGCCGACAGGGCCAGAGCGCCCACGGCGAACGCGGCGCTGACCCGGGTCCGCAGCCCGGCTCGCCTCACGGCTGCAGCTTGTAGCCCAGACCGCGCACGGTCACCAGGTGCTTCGGCTTGCCCGCGCTGTCCTCGATCTTGTGGCGGAGCCGGCCCACGTGCACATCGACCAGGCGCTCGTCGCCGATCTCGTACTCCCAGACCCGGCTCAGCAGCTGCTGGCGCGAGAGCACCTGGCCCGGGTGCTCGGCCAATTCGCAGAGCAACCGGAATTCCGTACGCGTGACCGCCACTGCCTCGCCGTGCAGGCGAACCTCGCCCGCCTCGGGCCGGATCTCGAGGTCGCCGAAGGTCAGCACGGTCACGGCCGGGGTGGCCGACGCCGCCGCCCGGCCCCGCCGCCGCAGAGCCCGCAGCCGGGCCGCCAGCTCTTTGACGGCGACCGGCTTGACCACGTAGTCGTCGGCCCCGGCCTCGAGCCCGGCCACGATGTCGTGGGTGTCGTCCCGGGCGCTGACCACCACGATCGGCACGTCGTCGGTGCGGCGCAGCTGCCGGATGCACTCGAAGCCGTCCATGCCCGGCAGCATCAGGTCGACCAGCACGGTGTCGGCCGGCTGCCGGCGCTGCATCTCCAGCCCCTCCTCGGCGGTGGCCACGGCGTGGGTCTGGTAGCCCTCGTCCTCCAGGGCCATGGCCAGCGACAGGCGGATACGGTCGTCGTCCTCGATCAACAGCACGGCGCTCATAACCGCATGATGCCGCGCCGGACACGCTTCGACACGGCTGTGGGGCGAATCCCCGGTTTCGTCACGCAACCGTCATATGCCCGGAGTGCTACCGCCATCGGCCGCGAGCACCATCGATCACGGGAACGAACCCTCCCCACAGTGCCCGCGTCCCGCCCACCGGTTCGGTGGGCAGGGGCGCGGGTTCTTCCTGCCGGAGAGACCTGGACCGCCATCGAGGCCTCTCCGGCGCCTAAAGCGTGTTCCAGAAGTCGCATCGGTGCAGCTTCGCGACGTCGACGGGTTCGATGGCGTTCGGCTTGAGCTGCAGCGCTCCCTCCTCGGGCCAGACCGGGGCGCCCTCGTGGTTGGGGTCGCCGGTGCGGGCGAAGGCGGTCCAGTAGCCGATCATCCGGTCGGCCAGGGCGCGCTGGGCGTCGGTGTAGCGGTCCGAGGTGATCGGCTTGCGGCCGGCCACCTCGAACAGGTTGGGCAGCTCGGAGGCGTGCGAGGCGCCGGCCTCGAAGTCGGGCGGCAGGTCGACGAAGGGCTGGGCGTTCTCGTCGGCGAACTCGTAGCGGTAGCCCGGCAGCGGCCGCTGCCCGCACGACGCGGTGTCGGTGAACACGTCGCCCCAAGCCACGGCCGCGTCGCCGCCGTAGCGGGAGGGCGGGTATTCGCGCACGATCGCGGCCGCCTCGTCCGCGCCGAATGCGTCGGCGATCAGGCCCGGGTACTCCTGGGCGGTCATGCGCCAGCCGGCCACCGCGAAGATGCCGGACACCAGCCGGCTCTCGTGCTGGTTCCACCCGTACAGAAGCGGAATGTGGTTCTTCTCGACGGCCACCGCCGGGTCCTCGGGCAGCGCGGGTGTGCCATACGTGGCCGCGCCGAACTTGTCGTACTGCTTCCGCAGCTTGTCCACCGGCTGGCGGCGCAGGCAGTCGAGGTCGTCGCAGCCGACGGCCTTCATCGCGGCCTCGCGCACCTTCGCGGTCTCGGCGGCCGGCCGGAAGAAGCGGAAGGGCGCGCTGCCGGTCGGGGTGTAGTTCTTGGGCAGCGCGGCGTCACAGTTGCCGCTCTGCAGGATGGCCCGGTGGAACAGGCCGCGGGCGCCGGGCGCGCCGAGCTGGGCGCAGGCGCCGATCGCGCCGCCCGACTCGCCGAACAGGGTCACGTTGCCGGGGTCGCCGCCGAACTCGCGGATGTTGTCGCGCACCCAGCGCAGCGCGGCCTGCTGGTCCTGGAAGCCGTTGTTGTCGCCGGTCAGGAAGCCGTACAGGCCCAGGCGGAACTCGACCGTGACCACGACGACGTCGCCCTGGGCGACCAGGCGGGCCGGGTCGTAGTCGAAGCCGGCGCCCTCGGAGAAGCCGCCGCCGTGCAGCCAGACCATGACCGGGCGGTCCTTGGCCTTCGGCGGTGCGGTGACGTCGAGGTAGAGGCAGTCCTCGGCGGCGTCCTTGCGGGCCGGGCCCTGAGCGCAGGCCGGGCCGGACTTCTTGGCGGAGCGGACGCCGTCCCAGGCGGCCGGCGGCTGGGGTGGGCTGAACCGCCGGTCGCCGACGGGCGGGGCGGCGTACGGGATGCCGCGGTAGCGCGTGACGGCGTCGTCGCGCACACCTTCGACGGCGCCGGCTTTGGTGTCGGCGATCAGCAGGTCGGACACGGACGCGCAGGCGGGCACGGTGAGGGCCGCGGTCAGCAGGAGTGAGGCGATCTTCTTCATGACTCCAGCCTCGGTTTTTCGCGCGAGGCCGGGCAGTGGGCGGCGGCGATGGGTAAGTAACCGATCGGCTATTGACTGCCGGGGAGGAAACCATGGATCGCTGGCCGCCGCCGCAAGCGGGTCGTCCCGCCGCCGTCCTGGCCGCGGTGGTGCTGCTGGGGGTGGCGGTTGTCGCTATGTCGCCCTGGCCGTTGGCCGCCGCTTCTTGGCTGCTGCTGACCGCTTGGCGGTGGCCGTTGCGGGCGACGATCTACTACCCGGTCCTGCTGGTGCTGATGACGGCGGCGGTGACGTTCACGCCGTACGCGATGTTCGCCTCGTGGGTGCTGGCG
The DNA here is from genome assembly GCF_026626335.1 of Paractinoplanes pyxinae. Taxonomy (GTDB): domain Bacteria; phylum Actinomycetota; class Actinomycetes; order Mycobacteriales; family Micromonosporaceae; genus Actinoplanes; species Actinoplanes pyxinae. Next base: position 48,315 of record NZ_JAPNTZ010000029.1, read on the forward strand.
CTGCACGCTTTCGTGCTGTTCGGGCCGCGCGCGGCGTTCGCCTGGTCGGTCGTGTCGGCCGTTTCGATCACCTTCGCGCAGTCCGGGACGCTCGATGTGTCGTCCTCGATCAGTTTGCTCGCGCCGCTCGTCGCCGCTGGGTGGTATTTGAGCGCCGCGCTCAAAGAGAACCTGTCACTGCGCGAAAAACTGATCGAACGTGCAACAAGCGACGGTGTACGCGCAGAAAGGACCAGGATGGCGCGCGAAATACACGACACCATCGCGCAAGACCTGAGCGCTTCGGCCGCCCTGCTCGAAGGCGCGGTGACCGACGGCGTCAGCGATCCCCGCGTCGCGCAGGCCCGCGACCTGGCCCGCTCGGGACTGGCCGAGGCGCGGCGCTCGGTGCTGGCGCTCGGCCCGGGCTCGCTCGACGGCAGCGGCCTGGCCGGCGCGCTGCGCGGCTTGGTCACCTCGTGGTCGGCCCGCACGGGCGTCCGCGGCTCGTTCGCGTCCGACCCGGAGGCGCGCCCGCTCGACGACGACACCGAGGCCGCGCTGTTCCGGGTCGGGCAGTCGGCGCTGGCCAACGTGGCCGAGCACGCGTCGGCCACCCGCGTCGACGTGACGTTGTCCTACCTGGACGACGAAGTAGTGCTGGACATCCGCGACGACGGCGTGGGCTTCACCGCCGCACCAGGCGCGGGCGCGGGCTTCACCGCCGCACCGGGCGTGAACTTCACGGCTGCACCGCGCGAAGGCGCGGGCCTCACCGATGCACCGGGCGAAGGCGTCGACCTCACGGCGCCGGGCAAGGGCGCGGGCCTCACCGATGCACCGCGCGAAGGCGCGGGCCTCACCGATGCACCGGGCGAAGGGGTAGGCCTCACGGCTGCACCGGCCGAGGGCGTCGACCTCACGGCAACGGGCAAGGGCGTGGGCTTCGCGGCTGCGCCGGGCGTGGGCCGCGGCTTTGGGCTGGCCGGCATGCGGGAACGGCTCGGGGCTCTGGGCGGCGGCTTGGAGATCGAGACCGGGCCAGGGGCGGGCACGGCCGTGCGGGCGGCGGTGCCGCTCCGATGATCCGGGTGCTGGTGGTCGACGACCATCCGATGTTCCGCGACGGCCTGCGGCAACTGCTCGAAGGCGACGACGAGTTCCAGGTGGTGGGCGAGGCCGCCGACGGCCACGAAGCGCTGGCCGTGCTCGAGTCGCGGCCGGCCGACGTGGTGGTCATGGACCTGCACATGCCGCGGATGGACGGCGTGACCACCATCGAGCATCTACGGACGTCGGCGCCGCACACTCGGGTGCTGGTGCTGAGCACGTACGACACCGACGCCGACGTCGTGCCCGCGATGACCGCCGGGGCCACCGGCTACCTGCTCAAGGACGTCTCCCGCGAGGAGCTGCGCGACGGCATCCGGGCGGCCGCCCGCGGCGAGACGGTGCTGTCGCGCAGCGCGGCCGGGCGGCTCGTCGGCCACGTGCGCGAGCCCGAATTGCTCAAGCCGCGCGAGCACGAACTGCTGCGACTGGTCGCGGGCGGCGCCACCAACAAGGAAGCGGCGGCCGCCCTGTTCGTCAGCGAGGCCACCGTGAAGGCGTATTTGCTGCGCATCTACGACCGGCTCGGCGCGCGCGACCGAGCGTCGGCGGTGGCCGAGGGATACCGCCGGGGGCTGCTCGGCTGAGCGGTGTTGGATGGTCACATGGAACTCTTCGACAAGCTGACCGGGGTCGCGCGCGTCGGGTTGGGGCTGGCGGCGGTCGGGCGGCCGGCGTACATCAATCTGGGCCGCGAGGCGGATCTGCCGGCCGACCGCAGCGTCGAGGCGATGCGGGAGCGGGCGCACGAACTGCTCGACCGGGCCTACGCGGCCGGGGTGCGCTACTTCGACGTGGCCCGCTCGTACGGCCGCTCGGAAGAGTTCCTGGCCTCCTGGCTGCCGGGCCACGACGACGCCCTGGTCGGCAGCAAGTGGGGCTACACGTACACCGCGAACTGGCAGCTCGAGGCCGAGGCGCACGAGGTCAAGGACCACAGCGTGGCCACCTTCGACCGGCAGATCGCCGAGACCCGGGCCCTGCTCGGCGACCGCCTCGGGCTCTACCAGATCCACTCGGTCACGCCGGACAGCCCCGCGCTGACCGACCAGACCCTGCACCGCCGCCTGGCCGGGCAGGGCGCGGTCGTCGGCCTGTCCACCAGCGGCCCTCGCCAGGCCGAGGCCATCCGGGCCGCGCTGGCGGTCGAGGTGGACGGCGAGCCCCTGTTCCGCAGCGTCCAGGCCACCTGGAACCTGCTCGAACCGAGCGCCGGCCCCGCCCTGGCCGAGGCGCACGCGTCCGGCCGGGCCGTCATCGTCAAGGAGGCCATGGCCAACGGTCGCCTGGCCGGCCGCGACGCCGAGGCGCTGGCCGCCGCCCTCGACCAGCCCTGGGCCACCGTCGTCCTGTCCGGCGCGGCCACGGAGGCCCAGCTCACCTCGAACCTGCGCGCGGCCGGGCTCGACCCCGCGACCATTCACCCGGTCGAGGCCGAGACGCCCGAGGCCTACTGGGCTACCCGGGCCGCGCTGCCCTGGGCGTGACCTCGCCCAGCCGTTCGGTGAGCGCTTCGGCGGCCGCTGTCCGGCCCAGCTCGGTCAGGTGGTCGCGGGCGCGCCCCCAGTGGGCCGCCGCCTCGCCGCGGCGTCCCGCCCGGGCCAGCAGGTCGCCGCGGTGGACCTCGATCCAGGCCGCCCCTTCCTGGTTCTCGTCCCGCCGGAACAGCTCCTCGGCCCGGGCGAACAGGTCCATCGCCTCGTCGACCCGGCCCCGGCGGCCCGCGATGTCCGCGCGAGCCGCGACCGAGCCGGCCGCCATGTGCAGGGCGCCGGTCTCCAGGGCGAGGCTCTCGGCGCGGGCGTAGTCGGCCAGCGCGGCCCCGGTGTCGCCGACCTCCGCCCGTACCCAGCCGAGCCCGTGCAGCACGTACGGCACGGCGTTGCGGTCGCCGGCCGCCTCGAACAGGGCCAGCGACCGTTCGAAGTGGGCGATCGCCTCCTCGTGCTCGCCGAGTTCCGTCGCCACCATGCCGAAGTTGCGGTAGACCTCGGCCAGGGCCTCGGTCCTGCTCAGCGACTCGAACAGCTCGAGGCTGCGCCGCAGGTGGCCGGACGCCCGGCGCAGACGCTCGACGTCCTGCTCGATCACGTCCTGGCCGCGCCCGGCGAGCGCGTCGGCGCCGGCCAGCATCCGGTGCATGACGGCCTGACCCTCGATGTCGCCGGCGATGACCGCCTGGCTCAGCGCGCGCTCGGCCGCCGCCTGCCACCGCTGGTACAGACCGCGGCGCTGGTAGTACGGGATGAGCAGTTCGGCCAGCCGCCACGAACGGGGACCGGCGACGCCGACCGCCGATTCGAGCACCGCCAGCTCGCCGGCGAACCAGGCCATCGCCGCCCGGGCGTCCGGAAACGGTTCGCCGCCCGTCGCCGACGGCGCGTCACCCGCCCGGAAGGCAGGCTTGAGCACGCGGTTTGCCTGGTCGCCGACCCGCATCAGATGGTCGAGCAGCGCGTCCACCGCGGCCGTCCGCTCGGCCTCGGTGTCGGTGCTCGCGCTCAGCTCGGCCGCGTAGGCCTTGATCAGGTCGTGGAACGCGTACCGCCCGGGCCGGATCTCGGTCAGCAACGAGGCCCGGACCAGCTCGCGCAGCAGCGGCCGGATCCGGTTCGGCGAGAGGCCGGCCAGCGTCGCGGCGGTGACCCATCCGAAGTCCGGGCCCGGGTGCCAGGCCAGCAGCCGGAACAGACGGGCCGAACCCTCGGCGAGCATGCGGTAGGACCACGAGAACACATTGCGTACGTCGCTGCGGGGTTCGGCGTCGTCGAGGAAGGACGATTCCCGCAGCTCCCCGGCCACTTCCGTCAGCGCCCAGCCCGGGTTGGTCAGCGCCCGGGCGCTCGCCACGGCCATCGCCAGCGGCAGGCGGCCGCAGCGCTCGATGATCTCGTCGAGCGCGGCCTCCTCGCCGGCCACCCTGTCCGCGCCCAGCCTGTCCCGCATGCCCGTCCGGGACTCCGCCCACGACGGCACGGTCAGGCTGAACGGCACCGCGCCGTCGCTGACCACCAAGCCGGTGAGCCGGTTGCGGCTCGTCACCAGCACGAGGCTGCCGGGTGCGGCCGGCAGCAGCGGCCGCACCTGCTCCTCGTCGCGCGCGTTGTCGAGCACGACGAGCAGCCGGCGATCGCTCACCGTGGCCCGGAACAGCTCCGACAGGGCGGCCGTGCCGTCCGGCATCTCGCGCGCGGGCACACCCAGCCCGGACAGAAGCTGGACCAAAGCCTGGTCGCTGCTCAAGGGCTGATCGACGAGGTCGAAGCCGCGCAGGTCGACGAACAGGCGGCCGTCCGGGAACGCGGCGGCCGCCTCGTACGCCCAGTGCAGCACCAGGCTGGTCTTGCCGACGCCGGGCAGGCCGTCCAGGGCACAGATCACCGTGGCCGAGGCGTCCGGGCCGACCGCCTCGGCGATCCGGGACAGCTGGGCCAGTTCGGCCGCGCGCCCGGTGAAGAAGCGGTTGCGCGGTGGAAGCCGGGACGGCGCCGGTGGCCGCGCGGCGGCCGGCCCGACGTCCTGGTGCAGCACCCGGTCGTACGCGGACCGCAGTTCCAGCCCCGGGTCGACCCCGAGCTCGTCGGCCAGCCGCGTGCGCACAGCGTGATAGGCGGCCATGGCCTCGGCCTGCCGGCCCGCCGCCGTGAGCAGCAGGACCAGCCGCGTCTGCAGCGCCTCGTCCAGCCCGTACTCCCCGGCCAGCGGCTCGACCAGCGGCAGCACCTTCGCAACCTCGCCCGACGCCAGCGCGTCGTCGGCCACCGCGCACAGCAGGGTGATCCGCTCGCGGTCCACCGCCTCGAACTCGGGCAGGAGCTCCGGCGGCAGTTCCAAGCCGGCCCCGCACCGCCCGCGCCAGAGCCGCAACGCCGCGAGCCGGTGCTCCAGCTCTGGCTGCTCGGCGAGCTCGCGGAAGCGCAGCAGATCCGCCGACTCGGGGCCGCCCACCAGCCGGTAGCCGTTCGCCGTCCGCCGCACCCAGCTCCCCTGGGCCCGGTACGGCAGGTCCGGCTCGAGCAGCCGCCGCAGGTTGCTGATGTGCCGGTGCACGATGTCGGCCGCCCGGGCCGGTGGATCGTCGCCCCACAGCAGCAGGTCGAACTCGTCCGGCGTGACCGGGCGGCCGGCCCGCACCAGCAGCAGGCCCAGCACGTGCCGCAGCTGGCGGCCGAGGTCGGGCTCGGCCTCGGCCCGGCGCGCCACCACCGGCCCCAGAACGCCGAGCGTGATGAGCGGCATCGATCCACCATAAGGGGAGAATCAGCGGCGGCGGCGCCCCAGCAGAGTGGCGCCCAGCACGGCCGCACCGGCCGCGCCGGCCAGGGCCACCCGGTGCATCGAGGCCCACGACCACACGTCGCGCGACTTGGCCTTGTCGTCGAACATGCCGTGGGCGCCGTGGTCGGCGTCGTCGTCCTTGGGCTCGAAGACGTTGCTGCCGTAGCGGGGGCCGCCGTCGTCGCTGAGCTGGCCGTCGACGACGTTGCGGGCCAGGTACCAGTCCATGAACGAGGGGGCCAGGCGGCTGCCGAGGATCGTGTACGCCGTCGAGAAGCCGACCCACATGGTGCGGCGCGGGTTCTCGGCCAGGAAGCGGACGGCCCGGGCGGCCACCTCGGGCTGGAAGATCGGCTCGACCGGCTGCGGGTGCTGGTCGAACTCGCTGGCGTTCCAGTCGAACTGCACGGTGTTCACGCCCGGCAGCTGCACCTGGGCCACCCGGACGGCGCTGCCGACGTGCTTGAGCTCGGCGATCACGCTGTCGGTGAAGCCCTTGATCGCGTGCTTGGCCCCGCAGTACGCCGACTGCAGCGGGATGCCGCGGAAGGCGAGCGCGCTGCCGATCTGCACGATGACCCCGCGGTCGCGGGGCCGCATGTATTCGAGGGCCACCCGCGTGCCGTGCACCTGGCCCAGGTACGTGACGTCGGTGATCTTGCGATATTCCTCCTCCGGGATGTCCCAGAAGTACCGCAGGTCGCCCGAGAACGCGTCGTTCACCCAGAGCTCGATCGGCCCCAGCTCCTGCTCGACCCGGGCCGCGGCCGCCCGCACCTGGCCCGAGTCGGCCACGTCGGTCTCGATGCCCAGCGCCCGCGCCCCGAGCTGCGAGGCGTCCTCGGTCGCGCCCTCCAGGCCGGCCTTGCCGCGGGCCAGCACCGCCACATCCCAGCCGTGCCCGGCCAGTTCCCGCACGACCGCGCGGCCCACTCCGGCCGTACCCCCGGTGACCACGGCTACTCGACGCTCAGTCACAGCGTCTCCCCCTCAGCTTCACGATATGCCGAGGTTGCAGGTACCCCGCACGGACCGGTCGAACACCGGCGAGCGCGGGCGGTGCTCAGAAACCGATCAGGTGCGGGGCCAGGGCGAGCGTCACGAACCGGACCGTACGACCCACCAGGCACGTCGCGGCGAAGGTGACCGGCCCCATGGGCGTGCGGCCGAGGTAGACGCTGACCGCCAGCAGCGGCGGGAACCCGGTGACACCGCTGGCCAGCAGCACGCCCAGGGCCGGGCCGGGACGGTCCATGACCTCGACGAGTTTCGCGCCGGCCGCCCTCAGCCGGCCGCGCGGCCGGGACGGGCCGGCCTGGCCCAGCCGGCGCCGCAGCCAAGGTGTGCGGAGCGCGCCGCGGGCCGTCAGGAAGATGAGGGTCTTGCCGGCGGTCTGACCGATGGCGGCGGCCACGCCGAGCGCCACCGGCGGCGTCCCGGTCGTGGCCACGGCGGCGATCACGTACGGCTCGGCCGGGGTGAACGGCAGGAAGGCCGACAGCAGCCCGACGGCCGCGGCCGCCAGGACGGCGATCACGGCCGGGCCGGCAATCGGGCCGCGCGGACCAACGAGACGACCTTCACCACGGCGACCCCGGCCGCGAACGTGACCGCCACGGCGACCGGCGCGGCGATGGCCAGGATGACAACCGCCGCCGTGTTCAGCGCCTTGGCCGGCGGCGACCAGTTCCACCGGTGAACGAGCCGGTCGACGCGGTCGAAATAGTTCGGGCTGAGCAGCGGCCAGCGCAGGAACATCAGGCTCAGCAGCTGGTCGATCACCATGAACTGGATCAGGAACACGGCCATCGGCAGCGCGGTCCCGGGCCGCAGGACGATCAGGGCGGCAGCGCAGGCCGACGTGCAGGCCCGGTCGGCCACGATGTCGAAGACCGCGCCCGTACGCGTCTCTTGCCCCAGGGCTCGGGCGGCGACCCCGTCGAGCATGTCGCCGACCCAATAGATCAGGTACGCCGCGACGAGCAGGTGCACACTGCGGTGGCTCAGCGCGGCCAGGGCCAGCCCGACCGAGCCGACCGTCCGGACGGCGGTGACGACGTTGGGGACGTTGACCAGGGTGAGCGGCGGGCTCAGACCGGCCGCGGTCATTCGGCGTCCTTGAGGATGCGTTGCATGTCCGCGGTGCGACGGTTCAGGTCGGCCAGCTGAGCGCTCACCTCGGCCAGCAGACGCTGGGTCTCGGCCGCCTGTTCGGCGTACTGGCGCTGCAAGTCACCCGACACCGAGGCGCGCGAACGCACGGCGGCCGACCAGATGGCCGCGATCAGCACGGCGGCGACAACGACGAGGAAGACCGGGGCGGTGAAGTCCATCTAACTGGTTCCTTTCGGCAGGGCGTCGCCGTCATCGGCGGTGCTGAGAGTCGCGGCGGCGGCGGCCACCAGGTCGGGCGTGAGGTGCAGCGAGAACGGGGCGGGCTCGTAGTACTTGAGCGCCTTGCCGTCCTCGGAGAACTCGAGATGGGCGGTGACCAGGCCGGCCTTCTCCAGCTTCTTGAGGTGCACCTGCAGCAAGGCGCGGCTGATGCCCAGGTCGCGGGCCAGCTGGGAGACGTACACCCGCCCGCCGGCCAGGGCCGCGACCACGCGCAGCCGATGCGGGCTGGCCAGCGCGGCCAGAACCTCGATCAGCCGGTCGCCGGTCAGCTCCACCACAAATCACCTTGGCTCATGCCAACTATTATTGGCATGTGCAAGAGACATCGTCAACGGCAGGCTTCAGTCGTACGAGCCGCGTTCCTCGACGAGAGCCCGGAAGCGCTCGGCGGCCGGGGTCAGCACCCGGTCCGTACGCCAGGTCAGCCCGACCACGCGCTCGGCGCCCCCGAGCGACAGGCCGACCGTGCCGGAGACGCCCACGAACTGGTCGGGCACCACGGCCACCCCCAGGCCCGCGCCGACCAGGCCCTCGATCGTGGCCAGGTCACCGATCTCGAGGGCGACCCGGGGCGTGACGCCGGCCGCGGCGAACAGCTCGTCGACCAGCAGGCGGAAGCCGAAGCCGGGCGGGATCGTCACGAAGTCCTCGCCCGCGACGTCGGCCGGCCGGGCCCGGCGCCGGCGGGCCAGGCGGTGGCCCGGCGGCACGATCAGCGACAGCCGCTGCCGTTGCAGGGGCAGCCACCCGTACGGGCCGTCCGGGCGCGGCGAGGTCAGGGCCAGCTCGGCCTCGCCCGCGTCGACGTCGCGCATGATCTCGTGGCCCGGTTCCTGCCGCAGCTCGACCCGCAGGAGCGGGGCCGCCCGCCGGACGTCGCGCAGGATCCGCGGAACCAGCGAGGTGGCCATCGAGTCGAGGAAGGCCAGCCGCACTGTGCCCGAGCCGGGGTCGAGCAGCCCGGCCAGTTCGCGCCGCAGCCGGTCGTGGCGCTCGACTATGTCCCGGGCCGCGGCCAGCGCCACCAAGCCGAGCGGGTTGGGGTGCACACCGCGGGCGTCCCGCTCGAACAGACGCGCTCCGAGCTCACCCTCGACCCGTCCGAGCAGCCGCGACAGCGTCGGCTGGCTGATACCGAGCGCGGCGGCCGCCTCGGTCACGTGTTCGTGCTCACCCAGAGCGGTCAGTGCCCGAAGATCCTCGATCTGCACGCCGCCCATCATACGAATCGCGTATCGGATCAATGATTTTCATGCATTGGACGCATGGACTTCGGCGGCGAAGAGTGGCCGGCATGGACATGGGTCACCGCACCGGGGAGCCGGGCTACCGCCGGGTCTGCCTGGCGTTGTTCGCGGCCGGGGTGGCGACTTTCGCGGCGCTCTACAGCACGCAGGCGTTGCTGCCCCAGCTGGCGGCGGCGTTCGACGTCACGCCGGGGCAGAGCTCGTGGTCACTGTCGATGGCCACGATCGGGCTGGGCGCGGCACTGCTGGTCACCGGGCCGCTGTCGGAGCGGATCGGCCGTACGCGCTTGATTCATTGGTCCTTGACCCTGTCGGCCCTGCTGGGGCTGGTCTGCGCCGTGGCCCCGAGCTGGCACGTGCTGCTCGGGCTGCGGCTGCTGCAGGGCGTCGCGCTGGCCGGGCTGCCCGCGGTGGCGACGGCCTATCTGCGCGAGGAACTGCACGCCTCGACCCAGGCCCGGGTGGCCGGTCTCTACATCGGCGGGACGGCGCTGGGAGGTATGGCGGGGCGGCTGCTGACGGGTGCGCTTTCCGAGCCGTACGGCTGGCGGGTCGCCCTGGCTGCCGTCGGCGTGCTCGGCCTCGGCTGCGCGTTGCTGGCCGGGCTTCTGCTTCCTCGTTCCCGCCATTTCGTACGGCGGTCGGCCGCACCGTTCACCAGGCGGGCGTTCACTGATCCGGCGCTCCTGGCGCTGTACGGGATCGGCGCGTGCGCGATGGGCGCCTTCGTGGCCGTCTACAACGCGATGGGTTTCCGGCTGACCAGCGCGCCGTTCGCTCTCGGGGCGGGGGTGGCCGGGGCGGTTTTCCTGGTCTATCCGGTCGGCATGCTCAGTTCGGCCGTCGCGGGCCGGCTGGCCGACCGGTACGGGCGCCGGGCCGTCATGCCGGTCGGCTGCCTGGTCACCGTGGCCGGGCTGCTGCTCACGCTGGCCGGGTCGCTGCCGGTGGTGGTGGCCGGGCTGGCCGTGATGACCGCCGGGTTCTTCTGCGTGCACGGCATCGCCAGCGGCTGGGTGCCGGTGCGGGCGCACGCCGGCGACGTGCCGCCCGCGCAGGCCGCCTCGCTGTACCTGTTCGCGTACTACGCGGGCTCGTCGGTCTTCGGCAGCCTGGCCGGCGCTGCCTGGTCGCGGGGTGGATGGCCCGCCGTGGTGCTGCTGGCGTCGGTGTTCGCCGGCGCCGCCGGCGGGCTCTCCGTGCGTCTGCGGCGGGTGCCGGCCCTGACCGCTATCCGAACGTGAAGACGTACGCGCGGGCGCCCGGCCCGGCGAACGTGATCTCGAGGAACGTCTCGCCGATCTCGCCGGGCCGGCGGATCAGCTGATACATGCGGCCCTCGTCGAGCACGCCGGTGCCGTCGGCGCCGACGTCGAGGCCGGCCGCCTCGCCCGGGGGCACGCCGTCGAGCGTCACGCGGAACGGGATCGGCTCGCCGCCCGCGCGGTCGAGCACCAGGTTGGCGTCGCGGGCCTGGAAGCGGAACGCGATGCCGCCGTCCGGCTCGGCCGACGTGACGTGTTCGCTGCCCACGGTCCACTCGCCGTCCAGGGCCCAGTGGTTGAAGTGCAGATATTGCGCGTACGTGTATCCGTGCCGCCGCCCGAACTCGGCCTCGCCGGCCGAGGCGAAATGCTCGCCCCGCGCGTACCCGAGATACGTCTCGGGCGTGCGCAGGTGGGTCCAGTCGGCCTCCACCTCGACGCCGACCGGCTCGACCCGCGAGAGAGGCCGGTGGACGCCGAGCAGCCGCTGGATCGAGCGCTCGGACCGCTCGTACTCCCCCTCGCCGAAGTGATGGTCGCGGATCACGCCCTCGGTGTCGGCGAGGTAGAGCGCCGGCCAGTAGTGGTTGTCGAAGGCCTTCCACACCGCGTAGTCGCTGTCGACGATGACCGGGTAGTCGATGGCCCGCTCGGCGACGGCCCGGCGGACCAGTTCGGGGCTGTGCTCGAACCCGAACTCGGGCGTGTGCACACCGATGACGATCAGCCCGTCCTGGCGGTACGCGTTCCACCAGGCGCGCCGGTAGGGCGCGGTGCGCAGCCAGTTGATGCAGGTGAGCGTCCAGAAGTCGTAGAGGACGACGTGCCCGTGCAGGTCGTCCGGCCCGAGTGGGGGCGAGTTGAGCCACTCGGCTTGCGCTAGCGAGGGCGTTCTCATAGAAACACGGTGCCAGCAACGCGGGCCTCGGCTCTATCGTCAATTGAGTGACGCTCCTCCCACGCCTGCACCGCGTCGCCGTCCTCGTGCTGGAAGGCGCCAAGCCGCTCGACGTCGGCATCCCGGCCCAGGTCTTCACGACCCGGGCCAGCATGCCGTACGAGGTGCGGGTCTGCGGCGCCGCGCCGGGCCTGGTCACCGGCGGTGACGGGCTCTCGTACCACGTGGCCGACGGCCTCGACGCGCTCGACTGGGCCGAGATCGTGTTCCTGCCCGGCTACCGCTTCCCCGACCGTGAGGACCCGCCCGCGGTCGTCGTCGAGGCGCTGCTGAAGGCGCACGAGCGGGGCGCCCGGCTCGCGGCCATCTCGACCGGCGCTTTCGCATTAGCCGCCACCGGGCTGCTCGACGGCAAGCGGGCCACCACGCACTGGCACTACACGCGGCAGCTGGCCCTGAAGCACCCGCGCGTGCAGGTCGACGAGAACGTGCTGTTCGTCGACGAGGGCAGCGTGCTCACCTCGGCCGGCGCCGCCTCCGGCATCGACCTGTGCCTGCACATCCTGCGCGGCGACCTCGGGATGGCCGCCTCCAACCACGCGGCCCGGCGGCTGGTCGCGGCCCCCTACCGCAGCGGCGGCCAGGCCCAGTACGTGCCGCACAGCGTCCCCCAGCCGCTGGGCGAACGCTTCGCGGCGACCCGGGAGTGGGCGCTGCACCGGCTCGACAAGCACCTGACGCTGGAGACGCTGGCCCGGCACGCCGCCGTCTCGCCGCGCACCTTCTCGCGGCGGTTCGCGGAAGACACCGGCTTCACGCCGATGCAGTGGGTCATGCGCGCCCGCATCGATCTGGCGCGTGAGCTTCTTGAGCTCTCGCAGTTGTCGGTCGAGCAGATCGCCGTACGCGTGGGTCTGGGAACCGGCTCGAATCTGCGCCTGCACTTCCAGCGGATCCTCGGCACCACGCCCAGCCAGTACCGGCGGACCTTCGTGGCGTGATCCTTGCGAACGGTGGCGCGCACGCCACTGTCCGGTTTTTGTTGAGCAGGCGAGGCTTCAGGCATGACTCGCATCGCCATCAACGGATTCGGCCGCATCGGACGCAACGTGCTGCGGGCGCTGCTCGAGCGGGACAGCAAGCTCGAGGTCGTCGCCGTCAACGATCTCACGGAACCGGCCGCCCTGGCCCGGCTGCTGGCCTTCGACACCACCGCGGGCCGGCTGGGCCGCCCGGTCACCGTCGAGGATTCCACACTGGTCGTCGACGGCCGCCGCATCAAGGTGCTCTCCGAGCCCGACCCGTCGAAGCTGCCCTGGAAGGACCTGGACGTCGACATCGTCCTCGAAGCCACCGGCCGCCTCGCCGCCGCGTCGAAGGCCCGCGCCCACCTGGACGCGGGCGCCCGCAGGGTTCTGGTCGGAGCGCCCTCGGACGGCGCCGACGTCACGCTGGCCTTCGGCATCAACAATTCCGCGTACGACGCCACGGCGCACACCATCGTGTCGAACGCCTCCTGCACGACCAACGCCCTGGCCCCGCTGGCGTCGGTGCTCGACGAACTGGCCGGCATCGAGCACGGCTTCATGACGACCGTCCACGCGTACACGCAGGAGCAGAACCTGCAGGACGGCCCGCACCGCGACCCTCGCCGCGCCCGCGCCGCCGCCGTCAACATCGTGCCGACCACCACGGGCGCGGCCAAGGCGATCGGCCTGGTGCTCCCCCGCCTGGCCGGCAAGCTGTCGGGCGACTCGATCCGGGTGCCCGTGCCGGTCGGCTCGATCGTCGAGCTCAACACCACGGTCTCGCGCGACGTCACCCGCGACGAGATCCTGACCGCCTACCGCGTGGCCGCCGACGGCCCGCTGGCCGGGATCCTCGAGTACTCGGACGACGCGCTGGTCTCGGCCGACATCGTCGGCAACCCGGCGTCGGCCATCTTCGACTCGGCGCTGACCCGGGTCGACGGCCGCCACGTGAAGGTGGTCGCCTGGTACGACAACGAGTGGGGCTTCTCGAACCGGGTCATCGACACGCTGGAGCTGCTAGCCGGCTGAACCGCACGGTCACGACCAGTCCGCCGGCCGGTCTCGGCGCCAGGTCGAGCTCCGCGTCGTGGGCCCGGGCGATGCCGGCCACGATGGCCAGGCCCAGGCCCACACCGGCGTGCCCGTCCGTCCGTACGCGCTGGGTCCCGCGCTGAAAGGGCTCGGTGAGCGTCGGGACCAGCTCCGGCGGAAGCAGCCGGCCGGTGTTCTCGACCCGCAGCACGCCGTTCCCCGTATGGACGGTCACGAGGCCGCCGGTGGGCAGGTTGTGGACGATCGCGTTCTGGACGAGGTTCGTCATCATCCGCAGCAACAGCTCGGGTGAGCCGGTGGTCCACGCCTCCCCGCCGGTGACCTCCAGAGTGATCCCGCGCTGTTCGGCCAGCGGCAAAAGGGTTTCGACCACCTCCTCGGCGACGAGGGAGAGGTCGACGTCGTCGTCGCTCACGTTCTCGCGGCCGAGCAGCAGCAGCGCCTCGGTGAGGGCGATCGCCCGCTGGTTGGCCGCGTGCAGCCGTTCGATGACCTCGTCCGGATCGCGCGCGGGATCGTTGCGGGCCACGTCGAGAAGGGCCCGCGAGATGGCCAGCGGGGTGCGGAGCTCGTGCGAGGCGTTGGCGGCGAACCGGCGCTGCTCGGCGACGTGCGACTCGAGCCGGTCGAGCATCGAGTCGAACGCGTCGGACAGCTCCCGGAACTCGTCGCGGCGGCCGGTCATGCGGATCCGGTGGGACAGCGACCCGCTGCCGGCCGTCCGGGCCGCGCCGGTGATCTGCTTCAGGGGCGCGAGCATGCGGCCGGCCAGGATCCAGCCCCCGATCAGCCCGAACACCAGCAGGAAGGCCAGCACCGCGGCCGCCCGGGGCGCGAAGACGTGCAGCAGGTTGGAGCGGACGGGAAACACGGCGCCGGCGGGATGGTCGGCCCGGATGAGCAGCGCCTGATCCGGCACGTAGCGCAGCAGGAACAGCCACACCGTGGCCAGCAGCAGAACCCCGGCCACCATGAGGAATCCGGCGTAGCTGAGGGTGAGCTTGACCCGGGCGCTCATGCGGCGATCCGATAGCCGACGCCGGGCACGGTGGCGATGACCCACGGCTCGCCCAGCCGCTTGCGCAACGCGGAGACGGTGATGCGCACGGCGTTCGTGAACGGGTCGGCGTTCTCGTCCCACGCCCGCTCCAGCAGGTCCTCGGCGCTGACGATGCCGCCCTCGGCCGCCACCAGCACCTCCAGCACGGCGAACTGCTTGCGGGTGAGCGCCACGTAGCGCCCGTCGCGGAACACCTCGCGCCGGAACGGGTCGAGCCGCAGGCCGCCGATCTCGCGCACCGGCGGCCGGGCGTGCGCCCGCCGGCGATCCAGGGCGCGCAACCGCAGCACCAGTTCGCGCAGGTCGAACGGCTTGGTCAGGTAGTCGTCGGCGCCGAGCTCGAAGCCGGACGCCTTGTCGTCGATCCGGTCGGCTGCGGTGAGCATGAGGATCGGCAGCCCGCTGCCCGAGGCCACGATGCGCCGGGCGATCTCGTCACCCGAAGGCCCCGGGATGTCCCGATCCAGAACTGCTATGTCGTACGAGTTGAGCCCGAGCAGTTCCCAGGCGGTGTCGCCGTCGAGCGCGATGTCGGCCGCGATCGCCTCCAGCCGCAGGCCGTCCCGCACCGCCTCGGCCAGGTGCGGCTCGTCCTCCACGATCAGCACACGCATGCCTCACACACTCCACCAGCGCCGGGACGCCAGTGCGGCGAGTACGGCGCCCGCGGTGTTGACCAGCACGTCGTCCACCGACGAAACCCGGTCCAGCTGAAACACGTACTGGGAAAGCTCCATCAGCAGTGAGCAACCGGCCGCGAGCGCCGCGACCCGGGGCAGGGACGCCAGCGCCGCGAACCGGATCGGCGCGAAGAACCCCAGGGCGGCCAGGATCACCAGGTTGCCCGCGATCCCGAGCGGGCCCATGGTGATCAGGTCGCTGAACGGCACCAGGCTCACCCGCCCGGGGACGACGCCGGCGCCCGGCCCCGGCATCAGCGTCAGCCACACCATCGGCACTGTCCCGTAGACCAGACCCACCTCGGCCACCGACTTCCGCCAGGCGCCGGGGCCCGGCCGGACGCTCGCCAGGCCCCATGCCAGGAGCGCGGCCACCGGCAGGCCGACCAGAAGCATGAGCACGACGCCGTTGTCGGTGTCGTAGCAGCCGTGCCAGTGCCCGCCCAGACACCGCGGGGCGGCCATGAACAGCATGCGCCGCAGCACGAACACCACACCCGCGAGGGCGGCGAGAACCAGGAGAACGAGCGGTATTCGGCGGGTCATGCCACCATCGAAGCCGAGGTGTTGTTGCGGCAGCGTATGGACTTCCCGATAGGCCCGCGATACCTCTACAGAGTGACCACCAGCTTGGTCGCCGAGACGCCCCGGCGCTGCTGGTCCATGGCGTCCTGCAGGTCGGACAGCGACTCACCGACAACTGACGCAGGCGGCGCGGGCTGGTACCGCCCCTCGGCCAGCGCGGCCGGCAGGAAATCCCGGAAGATGGCCGGGCCGACCTCGTTCTTCTTCAGGTCGGAGCCGTAGACGAACTTGAACCGCACGCCGCGGCGCCAGGCGGCCAGCTGCCAGCGGGCCACGCCGCCGACCATCCCGGTCAGGGCACGGCGGAACGAGAAGCCGTTCTCGAACGTGACGGGCGCGGTGGCCACCGAGACGAAACGGTTGCCGCGCGCGGCCCCGGCGATCCGGATGCAGGCGGGGGCCGAGCCCGCCCCGATCGCTAGCGCGCCGGCCAGCGTACGGTCGCCGAGGGTCTTGATGATGTCGGACTCCACCGTCGGGCTGCGGTAGTCGAAGACGCGGGCCGCCCCCAAGTCGGCGAGCCGGTCGGCGTTGCGGGGCGAGGCGGTCGTGATGACGTCGTAGCCGGCCGCCACCGCGAGCTGGATCGCGTTGCTGCCCACGCTGGTCGAGCCGCCCCAGATCAGCACGGTCTCACCGGTCGGCGCCGGGTTCGCCGTCGGGTGGCGCAATCCGAGGTGGGTGCTCTGGAACAGCGAACAGGCGGCGGTGGAGACGCCCAGCGGCAGCACGGCCGCGTCCACGTAGGACATGTGGTCCGGGATCGGCGCGGCAAGCACTTCCGGTACGACCGTGTACTGCTGGAAGGCGCCCTGGGCCGGGCTGTTGGCGTCCCGGTCGGTGCCCACGGCCAGGGCCAGCACCCGGTCGCCGGGCCGGAAGCGGGTGACCGCCGAACCCACCTCGGCCACCTCGCCGGCCAGGTCGGCCCCGAGCACGGCCGGGTACTTGAGCCAGGCGTACGCGACCCGGCCCGCGACCTGGATGACCCAGTCGAGCGGGTTGATGGCGACGGCGTGGTTGCGGACGACGATCTGGTCCGGGCCCGGCGCACTGGACGGCGCGGGGCCGACTTCGAGCCGGCGGTTACGGGCGGGAATGAACGCGGCGGTGTTCTCGGGCATGACGGCACGCTCCTCGTGACTGCACTGAGTGCAATCGGAAGTGTGGCACGTGATTGCACCAGGTGCAAACGCGGTAGATTCGGGGCCATGGCTCGCTGGGAACCGGACGCGCGCGGCCGCCTGCAACAGGCGGCCATGAGCCTGTTCCGCGAGCGCGGCTACGCCGAGGTGACGGTGGCCGAGATCGCCGAGCGGGCCGGGCTGACCAAGCGGACGTTCTTCAACCACTTCGCCGACAAGCGCGAGGCGTTCTTCGGCACGGCCGCTTTCTTCGAGGAGCGGGTGCTCACCTACCTGGCGGCGGCCGACCCGCAGCTCAGCGCCATGGACGCGACGGTGCAGGCGCTGACCCGGTGCGGGCTCGACCTGGCCGGCGTGGTCGCGCCCGAGGACGCCCGGACCCGCCTGGACGTGCTCGCAGCCACACCCGAGCTGCGCGAGCGCGACCTGACCAAGACGGCCGAGCTGACCGCGGCGATGGTCGAGGCGCTGGGCCGGCGCGGCGTCCCGGCCCGCACCGCCGCCTTCACCGCGCAGGCCGGGCTGGCCGTGTTCAACACCGCCGTACCCGTCTGGCTGGCCGACCCCACGGCCGACTTCCCCGCCCTGATGCAGGAGGCCGTGGCCGAGTTACGGGCGGCCGTTTCTTGACAAACCCACGGCGAGCAGGACGAACGCGGTGACGGTCACGATCAGCAGCAGAAGGGGAGCCAGGAAGTAGATCGGCTCGCTGGAGTACCACATCATCGAGTCGGACAGCATCCCGCCCCACGACGGGGCCGGTGGCGGACGAAGGCCGGAACCCAGGAACGAGTTCTGAACTTCGCCCAGCAAGGCGACCGGTACGACCAGGGCCGCGCACAGCAGGGCGGGCCGCGCGATCCCGCGGACCTTCCCGCGCAGGATCGCGAACACCACCAGCAGGCCGACCAGCATGACGACGACTGTGGTGCCCAGCGCCACGGCCAGCGAGAACTGCAGGCTCAGCACCAACCGGGTGAAGACGTCGCGGCCGCTTGACGGCTCGACGCCGAGCCAGTGCTCGCCGCTGATCCCGCTCTCCTGCGTCGCGCTCGACATCGGATCGATCAGGTCGATGTTGTAGGCGGCCGGGTCCTGACCGGTGACCGCCGTTAGGGGCTGCGCCAGGGCGGCCACGAGCACCAGGAACCCGGCGACGACGGCACCGGTCATGAGTGCCTTGGACTGCCGCAACCGTTGCCGCACCTGCGTTTCCTGGTTCATCGCGCGGCATCGTATCGCGTCGATGCGCCCGGCGGCGCCCCGGAGATCAGGCGCCGCCGGGCCTCGATCGTCAGACCGGGCGGTAGCCGGCCGGACGGGTGGCGAACGTGCCCCGGCCCCGCGTCCGGCTGCGCAGGTCGGTCGCGTACCCGAACAGCTCGGCCAGCGGAACCACCGCCGTCACCGACTCGCCGGTCGAACCGGTGACCCGGCCGCGGCGGGACGCCAGGTCGCCCAGCACGCCGCCCAGCGTCTCGGCCGGAGCGTGCACGGTCACGTCGGCCACCGGCTCCAGCAGGGCCAGCTCGCACGCCTCGAGCGCGGCCCGCAGACCGAACCGGCCGGCCGCCCGGAACGCCATCTCGGACGAGTCCTTCACGTGCGTGGCCCCGTCGGTCAGCGTGACCCGAAGGCCCGCCACCGGATGACCGGCCAGCGGCCCGTGGGTCAGCGCCTCCCGGCAGCCCGCCTCGACCGCGCGGACGAACTCGGCCGGCACCCGCCCGCCGGTCACCGTGGACGCGAACGCGAACCCGGTGCCGTCGAGCGGAGCCACGTCCAGCACGACGTGGGCGAACTGGCCCGCGCCGCCGTCCTGCTTGACGTGCCGGTGAACCAGGCCGGTCACGCCGCGCACGACGGTCTCGCGGTACGACACCTGGGGACGCCCGGCCGTGACGGCCACCCCGGCCTCGCGCAGCTTGGTCACCGCCACCTCCACCTGCAGCTCGCCCATTCCGCTGAGCAGCGTCTGCCCCGACTCGTTGTCGGTGCGCACCGACAGCGACGGGTTCTCCTCGACCAGTACGGCCAGCACCCCGGGCAACCGGTGCGCGTCGGCCCGCGTACGCCCCTCAAGCGCGACCGACACGAGCGGCTCAGCCACGACGGGCGCCTCCAGCTGCACCGGATGCTCCCGGGTCGACAGCGTCGTGCCCGCCCGGGCCGACTTGAGCCCGGCCAGCGCCACGATGTCGCCGGCCACCGCCCGTTCCACGTCGGTATGGCGGTCGGCCTGCACCCGCAGGATCCGGCCGACCCGCTCGGCGCGGCCCTGCCCGGCGTCCCACACGGTGTCCCCCTTGGCCAGCACACCGTCGTAGACGCGCACGAACGTCAGCCGGCCCTGACGACCGGACTGCACCTTGAACACCAGCGCGGCCAGCGGCGCGTCCTCGTCATCGCCCGGCGCCGGCAGGTAGTCGATGACGGCGTCCAGCAACGGCTCCACACCGACGTTCCGGTAGGCCGACCCGCACAGCACGACAACCGCCTTGTTGCCGATCGTGAGATCACGCATGGCCGCCCTCAACGTCTCGTCCGACATCGCCCCCAGCTCCTCGAGAGCGGCCGGGTGCAGCTCGGCCACGGCCTCCTCCAGCCGTTGCCGGGCCCGGGAAGCGGCCTCGGACCACGTTCCCGTACGCCGGTCGACCAGATCGACGACGCCGCCCTCAACCGGCAGCTGAGCCACCAGCGGGATGACGCCCAGCCGTTCCCGCAGCGACCGCACGGCCGCGTCGAGGTCGGCGCCCGGCCGGTCGAGCTTGTTCACGAAGACGATCCGCGGCACGCCGTACCGGTCGGCCTGCCGCCACACCGCCTCGCTCTGCGGTTCGACCCCGGCCACCCCGTCCAGCACGACCACGGCGCCGTCGAGCACCCGCAGCGACCGCTCGACCTCGTCGGTGAAATCCACGTGCCCCGGGGTGTCGATCAGGTTGAGCCGGTGGCCGTTCCAGTCGCAGCTGACCGCGGCCGCGAAAATCGTGATGCCCCGCTCCCGCTCCTGCGGGTCGAAGTCGGTGACGGTCGTCCCGTGCCGCACCTCGCCCCGCTTGTAGGTGGCGCCGGTCAGGAACAGGATGCGCTCGGTGAGGGTGGTCTTGCCCGCGTCGACGTGCGCGAGGATGCCCAGGTTTCGCATGGTGAAAGGACTTTCAGGAGTTCCTGCGGTGGACAGCGCCCACCCGGCCGCGTACTCAGATCGCGGTCAGGAACGACCAGCCTCGGTGGCGCAGCCGAGGCTGGGCACACCAGACACGAGAAGAGGAGCGGTGCGGTAGCGCACGGCGTCCTCCCCTCGTTCGTCTCCTTGGTTGCTGAGACCGTACGGATCTCCTTTCCCCGTTGTCGACCGGTTTTCAGGCGCGCACCGCGGCGGTAGCGGGGCCGTGGAGCGTACGGCGGGTGGTTTGGATCAGGGCGGACGCGGTGAGCACGACGGCGATGGCGGCCACAAGGGCGAAGGCGGCCGGGGAGGCGTCGGGCCAGAGACGGTCGGCCCGGGCGGAACCGAAGGGCAGGACGGTGAACAGGGAAGCCACCAGGCCGCCCAGGACGCCGGTCACCGTGATGAGGACGCCTTCCAGGGCGACCATCGCCGTCACCTGGCCGCGGGTGGCGCCGGCCAGGCGGTGCTGGGCGAACTCGCGGCGGCGGTGCGTGGTGGCGGCGATCAGGGTGTTGACCAGCATGATGGCCACGAAGACGGTGATCATGCCGACCACCACGTAGTTGAGCGTCTGGATGTCCTGGGCGTAGTCGGGCTCGACCTGCCCGGCGGCCGCGCGGTCCTCGATGCCTTGCATGTACACGGTTCCGGTGGCGATGCCGGTGAACAGCAGCACGGGCATCACCGCCGACGAGAGCCGGGGACCGCGCAGGGCCAGCCCGCCGGGTGCGCCGAAGAGGCGTACGACCGGCCCCAGGACGGCCGTGACCAGCCGCAGAAGCTCGGGCGCGAGCAGAGCCAGGCCGATCGACGCCCAGATGCCGGCCTGCCCGGCGGTCTGCATCGCGTCGATGCCCTTGCCGTCCATCAGCGTCGCCGTCAGCACCGCGCAGTTGGCCCCGATCAGCAGGAACAGCCCGGCCCCGATGCGGCGCAGCAACGGGCGTTGCCTCTGACGACCCTGATTTCCCGTACGGCGGGCAGTGGCGAAAGCCGCGACCAGTGAACCCAGCAGCGTGACCCCGAAACCAGCGCCGAGCGCGATCGGCCCGAACGCCGGATCCACCGTGGACGCCACCTGACCGGTGTTGTGCAACAGATTCACCAGAACCCGGCCGAGCAGCCACCCGACGGGCACCGCCACCGCCGCCGCCAGCAGCGCGACCGCCAAGGCCTCCCCCACGATCATCCGGCGCACCTGCGGCCCGGTCGCACCCACCGACCGCAACAGCGTGATTTGTTGCTCCCGCTGTCGCACGGCCAACGTGAGCGTGGACGTCACCGCGAAGGCCACGATGACGAGGCACCAGCCGCCGCCGACACTGGCCGTGGTCACCAGCGACTCGTTGCTGGCGGCATCCGCGCCGCTCGCCGTATCGATCAGCGACGCGAACGCCATGATGAGCGCCGCGCCCAGAAGGGCTGACAGGAACGTGGCGACGAAGCCGCCGGGACGGTGCCGCAGATTGCGCAGCGCGACCGCGATCATGCCGCCACCCCCACCCGGTCACCGAGATGAGCCAGGCGCTCGGCCACGGCGTCGGCGGTCGGAGCGCGCAGCGAACCGGCCAGCCGCCCGTCGGCCAGGAACAGCACCGAATCGGCGTACGAGGCGGCCACCGGGTCGTGCGTGACCATGATGATCGTCCGCTGCAGAGACCGCAGGAGCGCCAGAACCTCGCGGGCACTGCGCAGATCGAGGGCGCCGGTCGGCTCGTCGGCGAAAATGACGGCGGGGTCGGCCACCAGCGCCCGCGCGATGGCCACGCGCTGCCGCTGGCCGCCGGAAAGCCGCTCCGGCAGCTCACCGAGACGGTCACCCAGGCCGAGGCGGTCGAGGGTTTCGCGTACGCGGTGCCGGTCGGCCCGTCGACCGGCCAGCCGCAACGGAAGGACGACATTCTGCTCGACGGTCAACGACGGAAGCAGGTTGTAGTCCTGAAAAACGAAGCTGACGCGCGTACGCCGGAACTTCGTCATCGCCGTGTCCTTGGTGGCCGTCAACTCGGTGCCGTCGATGAACACGCGGCCGCCGGTGGGGCGGTCAAGCCCGGCCGCGCACTGCAGCAAGGTGCTCTTGCCGGAACCCGACGGGCCCATCACCGCGGTGAAGCTGCCGGCCGGGAAAGAAGCGGTCACGCCGTCGAGGGCGGTCACGCCACCGTCGTAGGTCTTGTACAGGGACTCGAGCCTCACAACGTCAGTCATGAGGTACACCGTACGAACGCACTACCCTGGAAATCGGTAGTGCTAGCACCCCAGTGTGGCTAGTGCGGAGAGGTACGGTGCACTAGTGCAGGCTCCCGTCTTCCGGCGCATCGCCGCCGAACTGGCCGACCGCATAGCCGCCGGCGAACCCCCACCCGGCGAACGCATCATGTCGACCCGCCAGATCATGGCTGAGTACGGCGTAGCGATGGCCACGGCCACCAAGGTGATCAACCAGCTGCGCGCCGAAGGACTGGTGCGAGCCCAGCCGGGCGTGGGAACGGTGGTGGCCGGCCCGACCCGCCCAGCCGGAGAAGCACCGGACCGCGACCTGGTGGTGCGAACGGCGATCACGATCGCTGACGCCGAAGGGCTGCAAGGCTTGTCGATGCGAAGGCTGGCCGGCGAACTCGACATCCCGACGATGTCGGTCTACCGGCACGTGAAAGACAAAGAAGAACTAGTGCTGCTCATGATGGACAAAGTCATGGCCGCCAACCCGCCGCCGCCCCGCATGGACCCGAGCCGAGACGGGTGGCGAGCCTGCGTGGAGGCGCTGGCCCGCCTGCAATGGTCGATGTACCGCCGGCACACGTGGCTGGCCCAGGCCGTCTCGTTCACGCGCCCACTACTGGCGCCCCATGCGATGGCGCATACCGAGTGGACTATGTGGGCGTTGGAAGGCCAAGGGTTGGACGTGAAAACGCAGTTCCGGGCGGCGGTGACGGTGGCGAACTACGTCCGGGGGACGGCGGTGAACCTCGAAGAGGAGGAGCAGGCGGTCCAGGAGACGGGAATGACGGACGCCGAATGGATGGATGCGCAGGAGGAGCGGTTCGTCGAGGTTCTGACCTCCGGTCGCCTTCCTTTGATGGCTCGGTTCATGGCGTCATCGGAGCGGGAGTTGACGCTTGATTCTTTGCTTGAGTATGGGTTGCAGAGGTTGCTTGATGGTCTTTCTCGGCAGATTCTTGGGAGCTGAAAAACCGTTTGTTTCTTGCGGTTGACGGCCGGGGACGAGGGCGATCACGCAAGCTTGAAAACCGTCTCTATGCTTTGCGTGATCGCCCTCGTCCCCGGCCTTGCCGGGGGCTCGGTTGCGGCTTTTATTATGGTCGGTGCTTCTCTGATTGCATGGCTGGGCTGCGGGAATCCGTGCGAGTTGTGGTCTGGCTGCCGCGTTGTGGATGGAACTATGACCTTTTCTTACTCGGGCCGGCCTTTGTGGTGGGTTGCGCGTTCGTACCGTGCCGGTTGCGGTCGCCTTCGGCTCCATCTGGGGAGAACATAACCCGTGGGCGGCACCGGGGTCACCAAAGGGCACAGCGTCGGATTTGTGGCTAAGTGTCGTGGGGCTCGGTAGCTGTTTTCAGCTTATGGGTGGCTGAGCCGTTGGGAGTTTCGCCGTTCTTTCTTCACAGTGGGTCCTGGCTTGGGTGCTCTCCAGCGATGCGCCGGGGTTTGGGGCAGCGCCACAGGGTTGGCCCCTGTGAAGCAGGCCGAAACACGCCCTTGGCTGCGATCATGGGAAGCGTGCCGGAGCTGAGCTATGACGTGGTGGGGGCTACTCGGCCGGGGCATGCGGACTGGGATGAGCGGCCGAACGGATACCGGCGGTTCGAACGTACGGTCTGCGTGGGGCAGGGCGAGGCGGACTGGCAGCGGGT
>NZ_JAPNTZ010000003.1 GCF_026626335.1 Paractinoplanes pyxinae
CCAGCCGAGGGCCGCCCCGATTTCGGGGTCGGCCCTCGGCTGCTTTTGTGTGTTCGTACCCGAGTAACTTTGAACGTCGAGGCAAGCCCGCCATGTCGAGGGCCGGCCGTACCGGAAGGATTTGATCCGTGACTACTGGACCCCAGGACGAGGGCGACCGCCGCCCCCGCGACGAGGACCGTCAGGGCGGCCGTGGCCGCGATGGCGATCGTGGCGGCTTCCGGGGCGACCGGGGCGGTGACCGTGACCGCGGCGGTTACTCCGGTGGCGACCGTGGCGGCTTCCGAGGCGGCGACCGTGACCGAGGCGGCGACCGTGGTGGTTACCGCGGCGGCGACCGTGACCGGGGTGGTTACTCCGGTGGTGGCGACCGTGGCGGATTCCGGGGCGGGGATCGCGACCGTGGTGGCTACCGCGGCGGCGACCGTGACCGGGGCGGCTACTCCGGTGGTGGCGACCGCGGCGGATTCCGGGGTGGTGACCGCGACCGAGGTGGCTACCAGGGTGGCGGCTATCAGCGTGACGACCGCCGTGGTGTGACCGGCGGCGACCGCGACCGTGGCGGCTTCCGCGGCGACCGTCCCCAGGGCGGCTTCCGCGACCGTGACCGTGGCGGCTACCAGGACCGTCCGCAGGGCGGTGGCTTCCGTGACCGTGGTGACCGTCCGCAGGGTGGCGGCTTCCGTGACCGTGGCGATCGGCCGCAGGGTGGCGGGTTCCGCGACCGTGGCGACCGCCCTCAGGGCGGCGGCTACCAGGACCGTGGCCAGGGTGGCTTCCGCGATCGGGGTGACCGTCCGCAGGGTGGCGGCTTCCGCGACCGCGGTGACCGTCCGCAGGGTGGCGGTTTCCGCGACCGCGGTGACCGTCCGCAGGGTGGCGGCTTCCGCGACCGTGGCGACCGTCCGCAGGGTGGTGGGTTCCGCGACCGCGGCGATCGTCCTCAGGGCGGCGGGTTCCGTGACCGCGGTGACCGTCCGCAGGGTGGCGGCTACCAGGACCGTGGCCAGGGCGGCTTCCGCGATCGTGAGCGCGGCGGCTACCAGGACCGCGACCGTGGCGGCTACCAGGACCGGGGCGGCCGGCCGCAGGGCGGCGACCGCGGCGGATATCAGGACCGCTCGCAGGGTGGCGGCTTCCGCGACCGTGGTGGGTACCAGGACCGCGGCCGTGACGACCGCGGTGGTTTCCGGGGTGGCGACCGTCCGCAGGGCGGCGGCTACCGGGGCGACCGTGACTCCGGTGGCGCCCGAGGCAGCTACCAGGGCGGCTCCGGCGGCTACCGGGGCGACCGCGACCGTGGCGGCTACCAGGACCGTGAGCGCGGCGGCTACCAGGACCGGGGCGGCTTCCGTGACCGTCCCCAGGGCGACCGGCCGGGCAACCGCGGCGGCAGCGGCTTCCGCGACCGCCCGCAAGGCGACCGCCCCCAGGGTGACCGTCCGTACCGCGACCGTCCCCAGGGCGGCGACCGCGGCGGCTACCAGGACCGCGACCGCGGCGGATACCGCGGCGACCGTGGCCCGCGTGAGGGCGGCTTCCGCGACCGCGACGACCGTGGCCCCCGCGACCGCAACCGGGACGACCGTGGCTTCCGGGACCGTGACGACCGCGGCTTCCGCGACCGTGGCGACGCCACCCCGGGCGTACGGGACGACCGCGAGAGCCGGCACCCGGCCAACGACGAGCGGGGCGACGACCGTACGGCGTTCGTGGCCCCGGAGATCCCGGAGGACATCGAGGCGGCCGACCTCGACAAGGAGGTCCGCTCCGAGCTGCTGTCGCTGGCCCGCGAGATCGCCGACAAGGTCGCCCGGCACCTCGTCGCGGCCGGCCAGATCATCGACGAGGACGCCGAGCTGGCGCTGCAGCACGCGATTGCCGCGCGCCGCCTGGCTTCTCGGATCGCCGTCGTGCGCGAGGCCGTCGGCCTGGCCGCGTACGCCGCGGGGGACTGGACGACCGCCATCGCCGAGCTGCGCACCTACCACCGGATGACCGGGCGGCAGACGCACCTGGCCGAGCTGGCCGACTGCGAGCGCGCGCTGGGCCGGCCCGAGCGGGCGATCGACCTCTACCGGGGCGCCGACCTCGAGAAGATGGACAAGTCGGGGGCGATCGAGCTGCTGATCGTGGCGGCCGGCGCCCGCACCGACCTCGGTCAGGCCGAGGCGGCGGTGGCGATGCTGCAGGTCCGCGAGCTCAACGCCGACGAGGACGCCGAGTGGGCGGCGCGCCTGCGTTACGCGTACGCGGACGCCCTGCTTGCCGCCGATCGGCGCGAGGAAGCCCGGGAATGGTTCACCCGGGCCGCCGCGGCCGACGACGAGGGACTGACCGATGCGGCCGAGCGCCTGCTCGAGCTCGACGGCGTGACCCTCGAGGACGAGGACACCGAGCCCGCCGACGGTGACCGGCGCAGCGGCACGACCGCGAACGAGGAGGAGGCCGAGTTCGACGGCGACGAGCGGGCTGCCCTCGACGAGGACGAGGACGACGAGTTCGACGGCGACGACGACGAGCGGGCCGCCCTCGATGAGAACGACGACGACGACGACGAGTTCGAGGACGCGGACGAGGACGACAAGCCCGCGGCCCTGGACGACGAGTTCGAGGACGACGACGAAGACGACGAGGACGCGGACGAGGACGACGAGGTGGTCGCCGTGGCCGACACCGACGTCAACACCGACCCGGTAGCCGTCGAGGACGTCGCCGAGGAGCTCGAGGCCGACGCCGAAGAAAAGGCGGACGCCGAGAAGGCCGACCCCGAGAAGGCCGACGCTGAGAAGGCCGACGAGAAGCGCGAGCAGGCCGGCCCGGACAAGACCGCGGAGTGAGCGACGACCTGGTAGGCGGCTACGACTTGGTCATCTTCGACCTGGACGGAGTCGTCTACCTGATCGACGAGCCGATCGCCGGCGCCGTCGAGGCCGTCGGGAAGCTGCGCGACCGGAAAACTCCGGTGGCGTACGCGACCAACAACGCGTCCCGGCGGGCGGCCGACGTCGCCGCCAAGCTGACCGGCATGGGTGTCCCCGCGGAACCGGCCGAGGTGCTCACCTCGGCCGGGGCCTCGGCCACCGTGCTGGCCGAGAAGCTGCCCGCGGGCTCACCGGTGCTGGTGGTCGGGGCGGACGCGCTGCGGGACGAGGTGCGGGAGGCCGGCCTCACCCCGGTCGAGTCGGCCGACGACGAGCCGGCCGCCGTCGTGCAGGGCTACGGCCCGGACGTCGGCTGGCGCGTCCTCACCGAGGCTGCGCTGGCCGTGCGGGCGGGCGCCCTGTGGGTGGCCACCAACACCGACCGCACCCTGCCCAGCCCGCGTGGACCGCTGCCCGGCAACGGCTCGCTGGTGGCTGTGGTGCGCACGGCGCTCGACCGTGACCCCGACGTGGTGGTCGGCAAGCCGGGGCCGGCCCTGTTCACCACGGCCGCGTCCCAGTCGCACGCCCGGCACCCGCTGGCGGTCGGCGACCGGCTCGACACCGACATCCAGGGCGCCGTGGCGGCCGGACTGGACAGCCTGCTGGTGCTGACCGGCGTCAGCGGCCCGGCCGACCTGCTGGCCGCCGACGAGTCCAGCCGTCCCACGTACGTGGCCTCGGACCTTTCCGGCCTGTTCGGCCCGGCCGACGAGGTTCGGGTGCCGCTGGAGGCGGACGAGGCCGGTGGCTGGCGACTGACCCGCGACGGCGACACGGCGAAGCTGGACGGCTCCGGCGACCCGGTCGTGGCGCTGCGCCTGCTGTGCGCCGCCACGTGGTCCGGAGTGCCGCTGAGCGGCCTCCAGGCCACATCGGACGCGGCCCGCGCCCTGCTGGAGCGCTGGAACCTCTAGAGGAGCTTGCGCAGCTTCAGCAGGTCGAACGGGTTGGCCTTGACCTGGATCTGGCGCGAGGCGATGGCCCGGGTGATGTCGAGCCGGCCGGCGATCAGGGCCAGCAGGTCGTCGCTGTTCGCGATCAGCGCGATCTTCGCCTTCGGGTCGTCGCCGTCCGCGATATCGGTGAGCAGTCCGCCCGCGAGCTTGCCGTGGAAGGCCGTCTCGAGGTCGGGCACGCGGCACGCCAGCGTGCGGTCGAAGTCGAGGTGGCCGCGGGTCTCGGCATTGCGCTCGAGCCTTGCGGCCAGGTCGTGCAGAGCCTGCCGGCACTCGTCCACGGTGGCCATCTGAACCCTTTCGTCACGACACCCGGTACGCGTACCGCACCGTACCTCACGAAGTCCTGCGAACCGCCCGGTAGCGTGGCACCCGACGAGCCGCGAGAGGAGCGGAACATGCCGGACGCATGGCGGGCGTATCTGGAGATGGCGCTCGGACTGACCGAAGCACCGCGTAAGCGGGCCCAGAAGGTCGTGGGCGATGTGGTGAACCGTGGCGGCGCCACGGCCGCGCAGTTGCAGGGCCTGGTCGACGATCTGCTGTCGGCCGGCATGGCGAACCGTGAGGCACTGACCAACATCGTCCGCTACGAGGTGGACAAGGCGCTCGGCGTGGTCGGCCTGGCCACGGCCGAAGAGGTCACCGAGCTGACCACCCGCGTACGGGATCTGGAGCGGCAGCTGCGCGAGGCCGAGTCGCGCGCGCAGACCGGGATCGCGGCCGACGCGCCCAGCGAGGGCGTGGGCGGCACCCGGATCGACGAGCCGGCTCCGCGGCCCCGGGCGGCCAAGAAGGCCGTGGCCAAGGCCGTTCCCAACGCGATGCCGTCGGCGGGCACCACCCCGTCGCAGCCGCCGGCCAACACGCCGCGCGAGGCCCCGGCCAAGAAGGCCGTCGCCGCTCCGTCGGCGAACCCGCCGCAGGCGGCACCGGCCAAGAAGGCCGTCGCCAAGAAGACGGTGGCCAAGAAGGCCGTGCCGCCGCCGGACGAGGTGATCCCGGCCGACCAGAAGGCGACCGCGAAGATCGCCCCGGCCACGGCTCAGGCCGAGGCCCAGGGCGCGCGCCCGGCCAAGAAGACCGCGGCCAAGAAGGCGCCGGCGAAGAAGGCGGCCAAGAAGGCGGTGGCGAAGGCGACCCCACCGCCGCCGGCCGGCACGGCTGACTCACCCAACGCCGCCGTCCGCGACGCCGCAGCCGCCACCGAGCTGCCGCCGGCCACGGAGGCGTGAGCCGATGACGTTCCCGACGCCCGGCCCGACACCCGGCGGTTTCCGGCCCGGTCCGACGCCGGGCAACTTCCGGCCCGGGCCGCCGCCGGTGCCGCGGCCCCCGATGCACGCCCCGGGTCCGCACATCGCGCCGAGCCCACAGGGCGCCCCGAGCCCGCAGCCCGCGCCTCAAAGTGCGGTCGACCCGGACACCGGCGAGATCGTGCGCGAGACCGGCCACCCCGCGGTCGACGCCGTGCTGAGCGCGCTCGAGAACGCATCCCGGCTCGCCCCGTCCGAGCAGATCGCCGAGTACGAGGCGGCTCACCAGGTTCTCCAGGAGACCCTGGCGAGCATCGACCGGTGAAGCGGGCCCGGCTCGACGCCGAGCTGGTGCGCCGCAAGCTGGCTCGTTCCCGCGAGCAGGCGGCGGCGCTGGTCGAGGCCGGCCGGGTGCAGGTGCGCGGCACGGTGGCCCGCAAGGTGGCCGCGATGGTCGACCCGGCCGACCCGATCCTGGTCACCGGGGAGGATCCGGCCACCGAGTACGTCTCGCGGGGCGGGCACAAGCTGGCCGGGGCGCTCGCCGCTTTCGGCCCGCGCGGGCTCGCCGTCGAGGGGCGCCGGTGCCTCGACGCCGGCGCCTCGACCGGCGGGTTCACCGACGTGCTGCTGCGCGCCGGGGCCCGCCAGGTGGTGGCGGTCGACGTCGGCTACGGGCAGCTGGCCTGGCCCATCCGCACTGATGACCGGGTCGTCGTGTTCGAGCGGACCAACGTACGGGCCATCACGCCGGAGTCGATCGGCGGTCTCGTCGACCTCACTGTGGCGGATCTCTCCTTCATCTCGTTGCGGCTGGTGCTGCCCGCGCTGGCCGGCTGCACCGCTACCGACGGCGATCTCGCGCTCATGGTCAAGCCCCAGTTCGAGGTGGGGAAGGACAGGGTTGGTGCGGGTGGCGTCGTACGGGATTGGCAGTTGCGGGCGGAAGCAGTGCTCGACGTCGCGGCGGCTGCGTCCGAGCTGGGTCTGGGAGTGGCCGGGGTGACCGCCAGTCCGCTGCCGGGGCCGAGCGGCAACGTCGAGTTCTTCGTGTGGTTCCGCCGGGACGCCGCGCCCGCCGATCGAGCGGAGATCGAAGAAGTTGTCGCCGCCGGACCCGTGGGCAAGGTAGCTTCTGCCGGGCCGGAATCCCCCTTGGAGGACACATGACGCGCTCGGCCCTGCTGGTCACGCACACCGGCCGGCGGCAGAGCACGCAGCACGCCCGGACGGTGGCCCGGGACCTGCTGGCGGCCGGTTTCGAGGTCCGCGTGATCGCCGAGGAGGTGGCCGACCTCGATCTGCCGCCCGAGGTGACGACGGTGGACGCGCCCACGCCGGCCGCGGCCGAGGGCTGCGAGATCGTGCTGGCCATGGGCGGCGACGGCACGTTCCTGCGCGCGGCCGAGCTGGCCCGCCCGGTCAAGGCGCCGCTGCTCGGCATCAACCTGGGCAAGGTCGGCTTCCTGGCCGAGGCCGAGATCGACCACCTCGACGAGGCGGTCAAGGACGTGGTGTCCGGCAATTACAAGGTGGACGAGCGGCTGACGCTGGACGTCCGGGCCGAGTACGGCGGCCGCGTGATCGCCGAGTCGTGGGCGCTCAACGAGGTCAGCGTCGAGAAGGGCCAGCGCGCGCAGATGCTCGAGCTGCTGGTCGATGTGGACGGCCGGCCCCTGGCCCGGTACGGCTGCGACGGCGTGGTGTGCGCGACGCCGACCGGTTCGACCGCGTACGCGTTCTCGGGCGGCGGCCCGGTCGTCTGGCCCGAGGTCGAGGCGCTGCTGCTGGTCCCGATCAGCGCCCACGCCCTGTTCAGCAAGCCCCTGGTGACCGCGCCGACGTCGTCGTTCGCGCTGACCGTCGACCCCTACACCTCGTTCGCGGTGCTCTGCTGTGACGGTCGCCGCACCTGGGACCTGCCGCCGGGCGCGAAGGTCACCGTCGAGCGCGGTCAGCTTCCGGTACGCCTGGTCCGGCTGCAGCCGCGGCCATTCACCGACGTGCTCGTGGCCAAGTTCGCCCTCCCGGTGGAGGGATGGCGCGGCAACCGGCGGTAGTCGGGGGCCACGCCGGTGGGCAAATGTCGGGGGTCACCGATACTGTCTGCCCTGTGCTGGAGGAACTGCGCATCACCGGGCTCGGCGTCATCGACGACACGACGCTGCGGCTGACGGCGGGCATGAACGTCATCACCGGTGAGACCGGTGCCGGAAAGACCATGGTGGTGACCGGTCTGGGCCTGCTGTTCGGCGGCCGGGCCGACGCGGGCCGCGTCCGGGCCGACCCGGGCCGCGCGGTGGTCGAGGGCCGCCTGCGGCTGGCCGGCAAGCTGGCCGACGAGGTGACCACCCGCATCACCGACGCCGGCGGCGAGGTCGACGACGACGGTTCGGTTCTGCTGAGCCGCACGGTCACCATCGAGGGCCGCTCCCGCGCCCACGTCGGCGGCCGCAGCATGCCGGTGGCCATGCTCAGCGACCTGGGCGAGCGGGTGCTCGCCGTGCACGGCCAGTCCGACCAGCTGCGCCTGCTGCGCCCGGCCGAGCAGCGGGGCGCGCTCGACCGCTTCGCCGGCCCCGAGCACGAGAAGCTTCTCGAGACCTATCGCGAGGCGTACGGGCGCTGGCGCGCCGTGGTCGACGATCTGACCGACCGCCGCCGCAACGCCCGGGCCCGCTCGCAAGAGGCCGATCTGCTCAAGCTCGGCCTCGACGAGATCAGCCGGGTCGACCCCCAGCCGGGTGAGGACGACGATCTGCGCAACGAGGTGCAGCGGCTCGAGCATGCCGAGGGCCTGCGGGTCGCCGCCGCCCTGGCCGCCCAGGCGCTGGCCGGCGGGGTCGAGGTCACCGAAGAGACGCCGGACGCCACCCAGCTGCTGGGCACGGCCCGCCGCACGCTCGAGGCGCAGGCCCAGGTCGACCCGATGCTGGGCGAACTGGCCGCCCGCATCGAAGAGGCGGCCACCCTGGTCGGCGACGTGTCGTCCGAGCTGTCGGCCTATCTGGGCAGCCTCGACGCCGACCCGGCCCGGCTCGAGCAGATCTACGAGCGCCGCGCCGCGTTGCGCGCGCTCACCCGCAAGTACGCCGACGACGTCGAGGGCGTCATCGGCTGGGCCGAAGAGGCGCGGACGAAGCTGGCCGCGCTCGACTCGTCCGACGAACTGCTCGACGAGCTCGACAAGGAACGCCAGCGGCTCGAGGCTCAGGTGACCGAGCTGTCGACCCGGCTCACCGAGGCGCGCACCGAGGCCGCGGGCCGCTTCAGCGAGGCGGTCAGCGTCGAGCTCGCGGGTCTGGCCATGCCGCACGCGCGCGTCGAGGTCGCCGTGGTGCCGCGGGCGGCCGGCAAGGACGAACCGCCGATGGGTCCCGACGGGGCCGACGAGGTCGAGCTGCGGCTGCTGGCCCACCCCGGCGCCCCGTCGCTGCCGTTGCAGAAGGGCGCGTCCGGCGGTGAGCTCTCCCGGGTGATGCTGGCTATCGAGGTGGTGTTCGCCGGGGCCGGTGGCCCCGAGACGCTGGTCTTCGACGAGGTCGACTCCGGCGTCGGCGGCACGGCCGCGGTCGAGATCGGCAAGCGGCTGGCCCGGCTCGCTCGCTCCCATCAGGTGCTGGTGGTGACCCACCTGCCGCAGGTGGCCGCGTTCGCCGACCGGCACCTGGTCGTCGCCAAGGACACGGGCGGCGCCATCACCACCAGCGGCGTGCGCATAGTGGAAGAGACGGAACGCGCTCGCGAGCTGTCACGCATGCTGGCCGGGCTGCCCGATTCCGATCTGGGCATCGCCCACGCGGAGGAGTTGCTGGCCGTCGCGGGGCGTGAGAAACGGGTCTGACCAGCGGGTACGGCCATGGCACCATGGCCGTGGGGAACTAGCGGGGCGAATGCCCCTTTTGTGGGTGAGATCGCGCATGTCGCGTGCCAGGGGTGTGACGCGGCGTGTCAGGATGGCCGTGATGCGACTTCCCACCTTGCGCCGCGCGCGGAGCACCGATCCCGATGCCCTCGCCGGCACCGCCCGCCTCGACCGCCGGACCAAGCGTCTGACCGGTCGGTTGCGCCCGGGCGAGATCGCCGTGATCGACCACGTCGACATCGACCGGGTGGCCGCCGACGCGCTCGTCGCCGTCGGCGTGGCCGTCGTGCTCAACGCGAAGCCGTCGATCTCGGGGCGCTACCCCAACCTCGGTCCCGAGGTGCTCATCAAGAACGGCGTCGTGCTCATCGACGACCTCGGTGAGGAGATCTTCGAGAAGCTGCGCGAGGGCGATTCGGTGGTCGTCGACGGGGACACCGTGCTGCTCGACGGCGAGCCGGTGGCCACCGGCGTACGGCAGGACGCGGAAACCGTGGCCCGCTCGATGGCCGACGCCCGCGAGGGCCTGTCGGTGCAGCTCGAGGCGTTCGCCGCGAACACCATGGACTATCTGAAGCAGGAGCGCGACCTGCTGCTGGACGGCGTGGGCGTGCCCGAGGTGCAGACCCGCATCGCCGGCCGGCACGTGCTCATCGTGGTGCGCGGCTACGACTACAAGGACGACCTGGACGTCCTGCGGCCCTACATCCACGAGTACAAGCCGGTGCTGATCGGGGTCGACGGCGGAGCCGACGCGCTGGTCGAGTCCGGCTACACGCCCGACATGATCATCGGCGACATGGACTCGGTGACCGACGACGTGCTGCGCTGCGGGGCCGAGGTGGTCGTGCACGCGTACCCCGACGGCCGGGCCCCCGGGCTCGAACGCGTGCACAAGCTGGACGTGGCCGCGCTGACCTTCCCGGCCGCAGCCACCAGCGAAGACCTGGCCATGCTGCTGGCCGACGACAAGGGCGCCACCCTGATCGTGGCCGTGGGCACGCACGCCAACCTGGTCGAGTTCCTCGACAAGGGCCGCGGCGGCATGGCGTCGACGTTCCTGACCCGGCTCAAGGTCGGCGGCAAGCTGGTCGACGCCAAGGGCGTGAGCCGGCTCTACAAGCAGAACATCTCCGGCTCGGCGCTGCTGCTCCTGGTGCTGTCGGCGACGGCCGCGATGGCCTCGGCGGTCGCCGTGTCGACGGTCGGGAAGGCGTATCTGACCGTGGTTTCCGAGTGGTGGGACAATCTGGTCTTCCAGCTCGGGCACCTCTTCTGATCCTTACGGGGCATTGTCGTGATCAACTTCCGGTACCACGTGGTGTCGCTCACCGCGGTCTTCCTGGCCCTGGCCATCGGCCTGGTCGTGGGCACCGCCGCGCTCAACGGTCCGGTGGCCGACAACCTCAAGAGCCAGATCACCGCGCTGAACAAAGACCTCGGCAACAAGCGGGACGAGATCAACCAGTACCGCGAGGAGATCAGCCGCAGCCAGGAGTTCGCCACCGAGATCGCGCCGACCGTGCTCAACGGCCGGCTCGCCGGCCGCAAGCTGGCCGTGCTGGCCCTGCCCGGCACCGACCAGTACGCCGACAAGGTGATCAACATGCTGACGATCGCCGGCGCCACGATCACGGCCAAGGTCACGGTGCAGGACAAGTTCTTCGACCCGGCCATCCAGCTCGACCTGCTCGACCTGGCCAACGAGGCGTCGCAGCCGACCGTCCCGATCGCCGCCGTGCCGCTGAACAGCGACGGGGTCGAGACGGCCAGCGCCCAGCTCGCCCTCGCGCTGCTGCAGCGCAGCGGCACGACCACCACGCCGCCCTCCGCGAGCGATGTGACAGCGGTGCTGGCCGCCTACAGCGAGCAGAGCTACATCGCGGTCGACGACAAGGCGGTGGGCGGGGCCGAGGCCACCGTGATGATCACCGGCGCCCCGGCCGTCGACAAGGACGCCGCCAAGAAGGCCCAGTCGCTGGTCACCATGGCCACCCAGGTCAGCAAGAACCACCCGCTGGTGGTGGCCGGCGTCGGCGTGGGCGACGGCAACCTGATTTCGGCCGTACGCGGCGACCCGACGCTGGTCAAGTCGATCTCCACGGTGGACAACGCCAGCACGGCCGACGGTCAGGTGGCCACGGCCATGGCCACCGCCGAGCGCGTGGTCGACGACAAGGCCGGCCAGTACGGCCTGGCCGCCGGCGCCGCCTCGCTGGTGCCCAAGGCCGCCTCGTAGCACCGATTCTCTAAACTTCCCGCCATGGCAACCCTCCGTTCGTTCGGCGCCGGCGCGGCCGTGGCCCGGGCCGCTCTCGCCTGGATCCGTCGTGACCAGCACGCCGGCGCGCTCGAGCGCACGAACTTCCACGGCCGCACGGTCACCCTCGCGGGTGGTCCGGCGCTCGCCCTCGGCGCCACCACGGCCGCCGCACTGGGCGCGGGCAGCGGCCGGCTGGCTGCGGCCGCGGTCACGGCCGGCGCGGTGTCGGGCGCGGTCGGCCTGTACGACGACATCGTCGGCAACCGGCCCGAGCAGAAGGCGGCCAAGGGCTTCGCCGGTCACCTGGGCGCGCTGCGCGAGGGCCGGGTCACCAGCGGGCTGGTGAAGATCGCCGGGGTGGGCGCGGCCGGCCTGGTGGCCGGCGCGCTGATCGGCAGCGACCGGCCCAGCCGGGCCGGGCGTGCGGCCGACGTGCTGCTGGGCGCGGGTGTCATCGCCGGGATGGCCAATCTCGTCAACCTGCTCGACCTGCGCCCGGGCCGGGCCATCAAGGCCGGGGCGGTCATCGGCGCGCCGCTGGCCGTGGGCCGCCGCGGTGGCATCGCGGCGGGCACGCTCGGCGCCTCGGCCGCGCTGCTCCCCGACGACCTGGGCGAAGAGATCATGCTGGGCGACTCGGGCGCGAACGCGCTGGGCGCCCTGCTCGGCGTGGCCCTGGTGGCGCGCAGCGGCCCGGCCGGGCGGCTGGCCGCGCTGGCCGTGCTGGGCGCGCTGACCGCGGCCAGTGAGAAGGTCAGCTTCACCAAGGTCATCCAGGACACGCCGTGGCTCCGCGCCGTCGACGAGCTGGGCCGCCGCCCTCCGCAGGCGTGAGCGACACCCGCGGCGGCGGGCCCGGCGAGCCGCGAGGCGCGACCGCCGAGCCGGCCACGAGCAACGCCGAGCTTGACGCGAGGACCGCCGAGCCGGCCGCGAAGAACGCCGAACCTGACGCGAGGAACGCCGAGCCGGCCGCGACGAACGCCGAGCCGGCCGGGAGGATTGTCGGCCCTGGCGCGAAGATCGCGGGCGCGGCGGCGCTGATCACCGTGCTCACTGTGGTCGCGCGAATCGCCGGGTTCGGGCGGACCTTCGTCTTCCTGCACACCGTCGGCCACGAGGATCTGGCCGACATCTACAACGCCGCCAACACGATTCCCAACATCGTCTTCGAGCTGGTGGCCGGCGGCGCCCTGGCCAGCCTGGTCGTGCCGCTCCTGGCCGGCGCGGTCGCGGCCGGTGACCGGGAGCGGGTCAACGCGGTCGCGTCGGCGCTGCTCGGCTGGGTGCTCGTGCTTCTGGTTCCGCTGGCGATCCTCGTACGCCTCCTGGCCGGGCCGATAGCCGGGCTGCTGCCGGACGTGCCGGTCGAGCATCAGCAGACCGCGGCCGACATGCTCCGGGTGTTCTCGTGGCAGCTGCCGCTGTACGGCCTGGGCATCGTGCTGACCGGTGTCCTGCAGGCCCACCACCGATTCGCCTGGCCGGTCATCGCGCCGCTGCTGTCCAGCGTCACGGTGATGGGGGCCTATCTGGCGTACGCGTCGGTCGACGGCGCCGGGACCGACTTCCCGGGGCTGAGCAGCACCGGCGAGGCGATCCTGGCCTACGGCACCACCGCCGGGGTCGCCGTGCTCGCGCTCTGCCTGCTGATCCCGATTCTGAAGCTGCGCCTGCGGCTGCGGTGGACGCTGCGCTTCCCCGGCGACGAGGGCCGCCAGGCCGTCCGGCTCGGCTGGGCGGGTGCGGTCACCGTGGGGTCGCAACAGGTCATGCTCGTCGTGGCGATCGCCCTCACGGCCGGCGGAGGCCTCGCGCTCTACAACACCGCGCAGACCGTCTTCCTGCTGCCGTGGGCGGTGCTGGCCGTGCCGGTGGCCACCGCGGTCTATCCCTCGCTGTCGGCCGCCGCCAGCCACGGGGACGAAGCGGCGTACCGAAAAGCCCTGTCCACCAGCACGCGGTCGGTGATGCTGCTGGCCGGGCTGGGCGCGGCTGCCCTGATCGCGCTGGCCGGCCCGATCGCCTATCTGATCGGCGCCGCCCCCGCGTCGGGCGGCATCGTCGCCTTCGCGCCCGGCCTGCTCGGCTACGCGTTGTTCGCCCTTCTCTCGCGGGCGCTCTATGCGCGCGGGGCCACGGTTGCCGCGGCGGGCTCGACGGCGGCCGGATGGATCGTCGGCGCCGGCGTGGCTCTGATTCTCTCGCGGGCGGGTGACGACGTGTTCACGCTGGGGCTGGCCAATGCGGTCGCGATGTCGGTCATCGGACTTTTGCTGGTGCTGGCCGTCCGCCGGCACGCCGGGCCGGCCGCGCTCGCCGGGCTGGGCCGGATCACGCTGGTCACACTGGTCGCGGGCGGCCTGGCCGCGCTCGCCGGGTGGGGTGTGGTGGTGGGCGTGGGCCACCTGTTCGGCGACACCCCGCAGGCTGTTCCCAGCATCGTGCAAGGCATATTGGGTGGGCTCGCCGTGCTGGTGGCCTTCGTCGGCGCCGCCTATCCGATGGCCCGGCGCGATCTGGCGCCGCTGGCCCGCCGCCTGCGGCGCCGCGCGGCCTGAGAAGGAGGTTCCGTGGGCGACGACTGGCGGGGTTCGGTGGCTCTGGTGCTGGCCTCCAGCACGGGCGGCGTCGGCCAGCACGTCGCCTCGCTGGCCCGCGGCCTGGTCGCGGCCGGCTCCGAGGTGCTGGTGTGCGGCCCGGCGGCCACCGACGAGCTGTTCGGCTTCGCCGCCCTGGGCGCCACGTTCGTCCCGGTCGAGATCCCGGCCAGCCCGGGCCCGCAGGACGCCGGCGCCGTCCGTCAGATGCGCGCCGCCCTGTCCGCCCGCCGTCCCGACGTGGTGCATGCGCACGGCTTCCGCGCCGCCTTCGTCGCGCAGCTCGCACGCTCCGGCACGCCGCTGGTGGTCACCTGGCACAACGCCGTGCTCTCCCGCAAGGGGCTGCGCGGGCAGGCGTCCCTGCTGGTGGAAAGGATCGTCGCCCGCAGCGCGAGCCTCACCCTGGGCGCCTCGGACGACCTGGTCGAGCGGGCCACCGAGCTCGGCGCCCGCCGGGCCCGCCTCGGCGCCGTCGCCGCGCCCACCCTGCCCACGCCGAAGCGCACCCGCTCGGCCGTGCGGGCCGAGTTCCGGCTGCCCGCCGGCACCCCGCTGATCCTGTCGGTCGGCCGCCTGCACCCGCAGAAGCGCTACGACGTGCTGGTCGACGCGTCCGCCCGCTGGCGCGACCTCGACCCCCCGCCGGTGGTCGTCGTGGCCGGATCCGGGCCCAGCTACATGTTCCTGGCCCAGCGGGCGTCGCAGAAGCACGCGCCGTTCCACCTGCTCGGCCGGCGCAACGACGTGGCCGACCTGCTGCTCGGGGCCGACCTGGCCGTGATCACCAGCGACTGGGAGGCCCGCCAGCTGTTCGCGCAGGAGGTGCTCGAGGCCGGGGTGCCCCTGATCAGCACGGCCGTGGGCGGACTGCCGGGACTGGTCGGCGACGCGGCCGTCCTGATTCCGCCCGACGACGTCGACGCGCTCGACAACGCCGTACGGGAAATGCTTTCCGATTCTGATCTGCGGGCCGACTATGCCGCCCGAGGGCCGGCGCGGGCCGCCACCTGGCCCCGCGAGGCCGACACCGTGGCCGACGTCCTGAAGGCGTACGCCGAAGTGACGGGCCGTTCGTGAGAGTTCTTGACCGCCTGCGACGAGTCCGGCCGGCGTCGATGCCGGTCCGGCGGCGCGTGGCGACGTGGGTGCCCTACCTGATGGTGGCGCTGATCGCGGTGGCCGGCATCGTCGGGCTGACGATCCGCCCGGCCACCGACAACAACACCGGCACCGCCGACTACGTGATCGTGGCCGGATCGGCCGGTCTGCGCTGGGACGACCTCGACCCGCAGCGCACGCCCACGCTCTGGTCGGAGGCGTCGAAGGGTTCGATCGGGTGGCTCTCGGTGCGCTCGGCGATGCGGGTGACCTGTCCCTCCGACGGGTGGCTGACACTGGGCGCGGGCAACTACGCGGCGTGGCCCCGGCACACCACGGGAAGCCAGTGCGAGCCGGCCGCGCCCGCGCTCACCCAGCCCGACGATATCGGCGCCAACCTCACCGACCAGCGCTCGGTCGTTCAGGACAATCAAGACCGGCTTCCGTACGGGGCGGTTCCCGGCGCCCTGGCCGAGTCGGTGCGCTGCACGTACGCGTTCGGCCCGGCGGCGGCGATGGCGGCCGCCCGCCCGTTCGGCCGCGTCGACAAGTACCAGCCGTCCCTGCCCGCCGACGCCACCGGCCTGCTGTCGGAGTGCAACCTCAGCATCGTCGACCTGGGAACCATCTCGGGCAGCGGCGCCCAGCGGCAGGAGCAGGTGCGCGCGGCCGACGCCATCCTGGCCCGGATCGTCGCCGCCCGCCCGCAGCGCTCTCTGCTCATGGTGGCCGGCGTGTCCGACACCGAGCGTTCCTCGCGCCTGCACGTGGCCATCGCCGAGGGGGAGGGCTGGAACGGCGGCTGGCTGACCTCGGCCGGCACCGGCCGCGACGGCTACCTGCAGCTCATCGACCTGGCCCCGACGGTGCTGACGGCCCTGGCCAAGCCCGCGCCCGAGAAGCTGTTCGCCGGGCGCACGGCCGCGGTGGTCGAGGGACGACCGGCCGACGTCGCCGACGCCATGCTGGGTGTGCACAACGCCGACCACCGCTCGGTGGCCCAGAACGCGGTGGCCGGCATCTTCTTCAAGGTGCTGGCCGGGCTTCAGAT
The DNA here is from genome assembly GCF_026626335.1 of Paractinoplanes pyxinae. GTDB lineage: Bacteria > Actinomycetota > Actinomycetes > Mycobacteriales > Micromonosporaceae > Actinoplanes > Actinoplanes pyxinae. The sequence continues at coordinate 16,020 of NZ_JAPNTZ010000003.1, forward strand.
CCTGATGTTCCTGCTGGCCGTGCCCGTGATGGTGCGGGCCCGCCGGCACACCGGGCCGCGGGGACCCGCGCTGCCCTCGGCCCGGCTGGTCGCCGTCCTCGAACTGGCCCTGATCGCCGCCGCGCTGGCCATCCCGGCCGCGCTGCTGGCCGACGCCACCCCGTGGTGGCGCTACGGCCATCCGGCCTGGGTGTTCGGCAGCGTCACGGCCCTGTTCATCGTGATCGGCACCGCGCTGGTGCGGCTGGCGCCCCGCTACGGGCGCACGCTGTGGCCGCTCGGGGCGACCGCCGGCATCGGGGCCGTGGTCGTCGGCTTCGACCTCCTCACCGGCGCGCAGCTGCAGCTCAACGGCGTGGCCGGCTACTCCGCGGTGTCGGGTGGCCGGTACGCCGGGGTAGGCGGCGTCGGGCTCGGGGTCTTCGTGGCCGGGTTGCTCGTGCTGGCCGGCTCGCTGGGCCAGTGGATCGCCAAGCCGTGGCGGCCGGTCGTGGTGGTGCTGATCGGCGGCGTCGGCGTGGTCATCGTGGGCAGCCCGTACCTGGGCGCCGACCCGGTGGGCGCGATCGCCGTGACGGCCGGGGTCTGCGTGGCCGCCGCCATCACCACGGGCGGCTGGCTGACGTTCTCGCGCTTCGCCTGGGCCGCGCTGGCCGGGCTGGCCGTCACCATCGGCTTCGCGGTGGTCGACCTGCGCCGCCCGGCGGCCGACCAGGGCATCGTGGGGCGGCTGCTGACCGAACTGGGCAACGGCACCGCCGGGCCGGCCATGCAGCGCGCGGCCGCCGCCAACGGGCAGGCCCTGCTGGACAGCCCGCTGACGTTCCTGGCCGTGGCCGGGGTGCTGATGCTCGCGTTCTGCCAGTTCTCGCCGTGGGGCGGGCTCAACCGGCTCTTCGGGCTGCATCCGGCGCTACGGGCGGCCGGGGCCGGGGTCACCGTGGCCGTCCTGATCGCGGGCGTGCTCAACGGGTCGGCGCTGACTGTGGCCGGGGCGGCCGCGGCCACCGCCGTGCCGACGGCCGTGCTCACTGCGCTCCGGGTACTGCTGCACGCCGCCGACCGTACGAGACCGGAGGGTGAGACCGACGGCCCGGGCGGACCGGCGTTGCGCGTTCCGGCGCATGATCGTGGCTCCTCTGGGTAGGCGCGCGATTGCGGACACGCGTCACCACCAGCCCGAACGTGCGGCCGCCGCCGCAGGTGTTACGGTGGACTCCCGTGGATGGGGCCTCGGCCCCGGCCGCAGTCACAATCAGGCGACCACGGGAGCAGGGCCTTGGCCTCAACAGCGCGCGACACGCGGCACATCTTCGTCACCGGGGGCGTCGCCTCCTCGCTGGGCAAGGGCCTCACCGCCTCCAGCCTCGGTAATCTTCTGACCGCGCGCGGGCTCCGGGTCGTCATGCAGAAGCTCGACCCCTACCTGAACGTCGACCCCGGCACGATGAACCCATTTCAGCACGGCGAGGTCTTCGTGACCGAGGACGGCGCCGAGACCGACCTCGACGTCGGCCACTACGAGCGCTTCCTCGACCGGTCGCTGTCCGGCAAGGCCAACGTGACCACCGGCCAGGTCTACTCGGCGGTCATCGCCCGCGAGCGGCGCGGCGAATACCTCGGCGACACCGTCCAGGTGATCCCGCACATCACCAACGAGATCAAGTCGCGCATCTTCGCGATGGCCGACCCCGACGAGTCCGGTCGCCGGCCCGACGTCGTCATCACCGAGGTCGGCGGCACGGTCGGCGACATGGAATCCCTGCCCTTCCTCGAGGCTATCCGCCAGGTGCGGCACGAGGTCGGCCGCGACCACGTCTTCTACCTGCACGTCTCGCTGGTGCCCTACCTGGCTCCGTCGGGCGAGCTCAAGACCAAGCCGACCCAGCACTCGGTGGCGGCGCTGCGCAACATCGGCATCCAGCCCGACGCGCTCGTGTGCCGCAGCGACCGTGAGATCCCCGAGAAGCTGAAGCACAAGCTGGCGCTCTACTGCGACGTCGACCGGGAGGCCGTCGTCGCCGCCCCGGACGCGCCCAGCATCTACGACATCCCGAAGGTGCTGCACCGCGAAGGGCTTGACGCTTACGTCGTACGGCGTCTGGGTCTGTCCTTCCGCGACGTCAACTGGACACAGTGGGACGACCTGCTGCACCGCGTGCACCACCCGAAGCGGACGATCACCATCGCGCTCGTCGGCAAGTACGTCGACCTGCCCGACGCGTACCTGTCGGTCAGCGAGGCCATCCGGGCCGCCGGCTTCGGCAACAACGTCAAGATCCAGCTGCGCTGGGTGCCGAGCGACGACTGCGAGACCACGGCCGGCGCCGCCGCGGCCCTCAAGGGCGTGGACGGCATCGTGATCCCCGGTGGCTTCGGCGTCCGCGGCATCGAGGGCAAAATCAACACTTCCCGGTACGCGCGGGAGAACCAGATCCCGATTCTGGGCATCTGCCTCGGTCTGCAATGCATGACGATCGACGCCGCCCGCCACCTGGCCGGGCTGGCCGGGGCCAACTCGCTCGAGTTCGACGAGCAGGCGCCGTACCCGGTGATCTCGACGATGGCCGACCAGGAGGACATCGTGGCCGGCAAGGGCGACCTGGGCGGCACGATGCGCCTGGGCGCCTACCCGGCCGCGCTGACCGAGGGCTCGGTCGTGGCCGAGGTGTACGGCTCGACCGACATCAGCGAGCGGCACCGCCACCGCTACGAGGTCAACAACGACTACCGGGCCAAGCTGGCCGACGCCGGCCTGGTCTTCTCGGGCACGTCGCCGGACGGCCGGCTCGTCGAGTTCATCGAGCTCGACCGGGCCACCCACCCGTACTTCGTGGCGACCCAGGCCCACCCCGAGCTGAAGAGCCGCCCCACCCGCCCCCACCCGCTGTTCGACGGCCTGGTCAAGGCGGCCGTCGAGTACGCGGCGGCCGACGAGCTGCCGGTGGAAGCGTCATGACGTTCGTCAACGAGACCCGCTCGCGCGTCTCGCGGTACGAGGGCCCGATCTTCACGGTCTTCACCGACGAGGTGACGATGTCGTCCGGCGGCACAGCCAAACGAGACGTCGTGCAGAACAAGGGCGCGGTCGGCGTGGTCGCCCTCGACGACGTCGGCCGGGTCGTGCTGATCAAGCAGTACCGGCACGCGGTGAACCAGCGCCTGTGGGAACTGCCGGCCGGCCTGCGCGACGTGAGCGGCGAGGCCGCGTCGGTGACCGCGGCCCGCGAGCTGGCGGAGGAGGCCGACCTGCGGGCCGGCCTGTTCCACCTGCTGATCGACATGCACACGTCGCCCGGCTTCTCGAACGAGACGATCCGCCTCTACCTGGCCCGCGAACTGACACCCGTGCCCGACGAGGAGCGCTTCGAGCGTACGGACGAAGAAGCCGACCTGGAGATCGCCTGGATCGACCTCGACGAGGCCGTAGCCATGATCTTCCGCGGCGAGATCACCAACGCGGCCGCCGTCGGCGGCCTGCTCGCGGCCGCCCGCGCCCGCGACGAAGGCTGGGCCACGCTGCGCCCCGCCGACTGACTCGGCCGACGCGGGCCGGCCGCCACCGGCCCGCGCCTGCCGATATGCCGGCGCCCACCCCCAGGGGACGCCGCATTCCCTGCGCCACAACGGTTTTACGCTTCAGCCACTGTGGACTGACGGCAATCATGTTCTCCCGCGTTCCTGATCCCGGCAATCTGCCGTTCGGCGATGCCGGAGGCGCTTGGCGGCCGTCGTCTCCAACCGTTCAGGTGAGCCGGTGGGCACACGTCAACCGCTAGGTCGCGTCCCGTCGATCACACATAGGGGCGAGGCGCCGCCTGGGCCCCGCGATGGGGCTCGACGACGCCCACGGGAGTCGGTGACCCACTGAGCCGGGCGGTAATTTTCAAGATTTTCTTTTGAGGGTGCTGAGCTGGGGATTTATGGCGGAGCTAAGGGCGAAATGGGGGGTGTGCGGGGGTGGGGCGTTGAACCGGGCGGCGGGTGAGGGCCGTACTGCGGCGCAACACCGGTGACATCGACGTCCAACGACGAGGAGTGGTCATGAGGTCCCGCACGTACCGACGACGGAACGACGGCAACCGGCGCAAGACGATCGGCGCGGTGGTGGTCGCGGGTGTGGTCGTCGCCATGGGTGTGACCGGGCTTCAGCTGGCCTCGGCGTCCACCGACCCCAAGGCCGTGAACCTGGTGACAGTGGACGGTCAGCAGTTCGACGTCTCGAAGTGTGCGGACGTGCAGGTCAACGCGGGCGCGGTGGTCTGTGACGGCGAGGAGCTGGCGCCGGTCGAGCAGCAGGCGCCCGGTGACGCGGCAGCCGCCTCGGCGGCAGCGCTCGAGACGGCGTGTGACACGTTCGCGGCCGATGCGGCGGCGGCCGCGGGCGAAGGCGAGCAGGCGGGCGAAGGCGAGCAGGCGGGCGAGGAAGCGGCGCCCGGATCGCCGGCGGCCAAGGCGGCCAACAAGGCGCAAGCCAAGAAGTGGGCCAAGGTGCTGAAGGCCCGTGCGGCGGCCAAGGGTGAGAAGGCGGCGGGCGCGGGCAAGGGCAAGGCGGCCGGCGGCGAGAAGGCCGGCGAGGAAGCCGGTGCGGGCCAGGAGGCCGGTGCCGGCGAGGAAGCGGGCGCGGGCGAAGAGGCCGGTGCCGGCGAGGAAGCCGGTGCGGGCGAAGAGGCCGGTGCTGGTGAAGAGGCCGGTCAGGGTGAGGACGCGGGCGCCGGTGCGGCTGACGCGGCGGCCAAGGCTGTCGCTTCGGCTCAGCAGAGCCTGCTGCAGGCCTGCCTGGCGCTGGCCGACGTGAAGGCGGCGGCCGGGATCGGCGCCGGCGGCGACGCCGGTCAGGGCGAGGACGCGGGCGCCGGTGAGGAAGCCGGCCAGGGCGAGGACGCCGGTGCCGGTGAGGAAGCCGGTCAGGGCGAAGAGGCCGGTGCTGGCGAAGAAGCCGGTGCGGGCGACGAGGCGGGCGCCGAGGGCGGCGCCGCCGACGAAGGCGCAGCTCCGGCCGCGAAGAAGTAAGGCGTACGGGGGCGCGGCTCCGGCTGCGAAGAAGTAAGGCGCGCGGCGAGGAAGTAAGGCGCGCGAGAAAACGAAGCAGTAGCCAGCCCGCGAACGGCGGCGGTGTGGGGACCATCCCGGCCCACACCGCCGCTTTGCTTTGCGGGCCTGCGCCAAGCGCGGCAGTCAGCTGTGGCCGCGGACCAGGGGCAGGAACACCTCGTCGACTATTTCGACCAAGACCTCGTCGGGAACGGACGGGATACCGCGCATCGCGTACTCGGCGCGCAGCAGCATCATCGGCGTCGCCGCTACGCGGGGATGGACGGCCGCGGCAGGCGCCTCGCCCCGGGTCACGGCTCGTTCGAGCATGGTGAGCCAGGCGCGGTCCATGGTGTCCACACCGGAACGCTCTCGCATGAGGGCTATGAGCTGTGGATCGTCGGCTGCGGCGGCGAGCAGGCCGCGCAGGATGGCTCCGTGCGGTGACGACCACGTCTCGTTCGCCTGCCGCAGCATCTCGAGGGCGTCGGTCCGTAGGGAGCCCGTGTCCGGGGCAGGCATCGCGGCGTCGGACAGGTGGCGGTAGGCCGCGATGCCCAGCGCCGCGCGGTGCGGCCACCGGCGGTAGATGGCGTTCTTGTTCGTCCCGGCGCGGGCGGCGACCCGGTCCATCGTCATTCCCGCGTAGCCGGACTCGCGTAGTTCCTCCGCCGCGGCGAGGAGGATCGCTCGCTCCAGTTCCTCGCCTCGGCGTCTTGTGCCCATGCCTTGTAGGGTACCGACCGTACCGTATAGGGTACTCGGCGTACCTTAATGGGGGTCTCGATGCGCTTCGGCATGAACTACGACACCGGGTTCGTGAGTGGTGGGTCCACGACGCACGAGCCGTTCGACCTGGGAACCGTACGGCGTGATCTGCGGGTCATTCGCGAGGAGTTGCACTGCGACGCGGTGCGCATCACCGGCGGCATTCAGGACCGGCTGGAGTTGACCGCGCGGCTGGCTGCCGAAGTGGGGCTCGAGGTCTGGTATTGCCCGTTCACCAATGGTCTGGACCGTGACGGGCTCCTGGCGTTCCTCCTCGACGGTGCCGAGCGGGCCGAACGGCTGCGGCGCGGCGGCGCCTCGGTCGTGTACCTGACCGGTTCCGAGATCTCGATGTTCACCGACGGCTTCCTACCGGGGCGCGACCTGGCCGAGCGGATGGCGCTGTTCGCCGATCCGATGCGGATGCGAAAGGCGGTTCCGGCCGCGCAAGCCGCCTTGCGGGACTTCTTCGCAGAGGCAGTGCCCGCGGTGCGCGAGCGCTTCGGCGGGCCCGTCGGATACGCCTCGATCCCGCTGGAGGGCGTCGACTGGGCGCCGTTCGACATCATTGCCAGCGACGCCGGCTACCGCGATGCGAGCAACGCGGCGGCGTTCCCGCAGAGCCTGGCGGCGGCCGTGGGACAGGGCAAGCCTTACGCCGCGACCGAGTTCGGCTGCTGCACGTTCCGCGGTGCGGCCGACGTCGCGGGCACGGCCGAACCGGTGACATTCGACGAGCGCGGCCGCGCGGTGAGCCTCACCGCTCCGCTCGAACGGGACGAGGAGGGGCAGGCCCGCTACGTCGTGGACCTGCTGCGCGACTACGAGGCGGGCGGGGTGGAGGCGGCATTCGTCTACACCTTCGCGAATCGTCATCTGCCGACCACTGACGATCCCGAGCACGACTACGACTTGGCCGCGCGCGGGATTGTGCGAGTGCTGCCCGATGGAAGCTGGACGCCCAAGGCCGCTTTTCAGGCGATTGCCGAGTACGGTCGTTCGCGCGCACTTCGACGGCCGGCCGCACCATTCTGAGACGGCCATCTCAATTCGCTGACCAGCGGCGATGCAATTCGATCAATGCGACGGATTTTCTCCTGAGTCCCGTCCCGATCCGTTTTCCCGGCCGCCCCCGTACTGGGTGGCAGCGGCCGGCCGAAGGTCGATCGCGGGGATGAAGGAGGGCAAGGAAATGGCGAGAAGGCGTGTGGGGGCAGGAAAGCGCAGGCGGTTCCTGACCATCGGCATTTGTGCGGCCGTGGTGGCGGCGGGCGCGGTCGTGACGCCGCAGGCGTTCGCGGGTACGACGGGTGGCTCGGCGGCCAGTGCCGGCGGCGGCTCGTTCTTCGAGCGGTTGCGGGCCCGGTTCAACCAGGGCGGCGCGGGCAACGGCGGCAACGCGGGCGGCGGCAACGCCGGCGGGCAGAACGGGGCCGGCTGCTCCGATGTGGAGCTGGTCTTCGCTCGCGGCACAGGCGAGCCGCAGGGGCTGGGCATTCTGGGGCGTCCGCTGGCTCAGGCGCTCGCCGACGAGCTTCCCAACCAGACGGTTGGTTCGTTCGCGGTCGTCTACGCGGCGGCCAGCAACCAGCAGAGCGCCGGGCCGGGCGCCACCAACATGACCCAGCACATCCAGCAGGTGGCGCAGAGCTGCCCCGAGACGCAGTTCGTGATCGGTGGCTACTCGCAGGGCGCGACCGTCACCGACATCGCGATCGGCATCCGCGGCGTGGGCACTCAGGGCCAGGCCATCCCGGCCAACCTGCGGGACAAGGTCGCGGCCGTGGTGGTCTTCGGCAACCCGTTGGGCATCCGGCGGCAGACGATCGCCCGGGCCGCTCCCGAGTTCGCCGACCGCGCCGTGGAGTTCTGCGCCACCGGCGACCCGGTCTGCGGCGGCGGCAACAACTTCGCGGCCCACCTCTCGTACGCCCGCAACGGCGACGTGCCCGAGGGCGCCGAGTTCGCCGCCGGCAAGATCGGCGGCTGAAAGCCGGCGAGGCGGGCCGGTCACCCTCGGAAGTGATCGGCCCGCCCCGCCCTTCAAAAGGCCCGGCCGAAGAGCGCCCGGCCGAAGAGCGCCCGGCCGAAGAGCGCCCGGCCGAAGAGCGCCCGCTCCGGAATCCAGGACTAGTGCAGCGGTCGGCGGAGCAGAGCGACCGGCCCCAAGTCGGTCCGCACAGTGCGGATGAGCTCGAACCCGGCGGCCGACAATTCGAGCGCGACGTCGTCGATCGGCTTGGCGAACGGCAACTGCTGAGCCTCCGCCACGAGCCGCCGCAGAGGCGCATCGGGTCCGTCGAGTTGCTGCACCAGCAGATAGCCGCCCGGCCGCAGGCTCCGCAGGATCATCGCGATCGTCGCCGCCCGCACCGGCACCGGGAAGAACGGCTGCGCCCAGAAGGCCGCGTCGAACGCCGCGGGCTCGTCGAAGTCGCGGGCGTCCAGCACCCGCACGTCGATCCGGTCGCTGACTCCGAGTTCCGAGGCTCGCTCAGCCGCGACTGCCGCCACCGTAGGCACCACCTCGATGGTCGTGGCCCGCATGTGCGGCAGCACGGTGGCCGCGCTCAGCACGAACCCGCTCACTCCGCTGCCCACGTCGAGCAGCCGGCCGTCGGCCATCGCTGCCCACATCTCCGGCGCCGACTCGAACAGCGCCTCGACCAGCGCGCCCGCTCCCGGGGCGGACGGCCGCAAGGCGTTGGCCCGGGCGACGACGAGAGCATCCGACGGGGTGAGCGCACCCTCGCCCGTACGCGTGATCGAACCGACCAGCCGGGCTCGGAGCACAGCCTCGTCGATCTGGGCGGCGAAGTCGACCAGCCCGCCCAGCGCCCCCGCCATGTCCTCGGTGAGCCGGAACCGCCCGTCCGCCTCCTCGGCCACACCGTGCGCCACGAGAGCGGCGAGCACGTTCCCGGCCGTACGCGCCGGAAGGCCCGAAAAGTCCGCGAACTCCTCCGCCGTACGCGCTGACGCCAGGTACGTCGTATACCCCTTCTCTTGCGCCGCGCTCAGCAAGGCCAGCGCCTGCGCACCCCGGGCCCATGACGCCAGCGATTCAGTCACCATGTCCGGCATGATCGCAGGATGCCACTGTGGATCCGGTGACCTACCTTGACGGCTGTGATGGTCGTCGCGACTGTGGCGTTCTGCATCGGAGCCCTCCTCATCGGCGGCGCCGGCATCTTCCTGCTGCTCAACTTGGGTGAGCATCGCGCGCTGCGCACGTTGCGGCGCATCGTCCCGTCGCCGATCGCGGCCAAGCCCGGCGGCCGGGTCGCGCTCGAAGGGCGGACGGAGTACGGGCCGGCGGGCCGCCAGGTCGGGCCGGTCACCGGTGAGGGCTGCGCCTGGTTCCACGTACGCCTGATTCGCGAGCCCCGACGCGGTTACACACGCGGCGACGAGGGCCCGGACCATGACCTGCTGCTCGATTTCTCGTCACCGGCCGGGTTCGCTCTGGCCGACCACAGTGGCCGCGTATCGGTCGACCCGGCCCTGCTCAGCCACCCCGACCTGCAGGGCCCGCGCGTTCCGGTCACGACGACCCTGGTGCACCGGCACACGAAGCCGGTGACCCTGCCGCCGGTGGTGGCGCCGGAATTCGTCAACGATCTGCGCCGGGGCGAGTACCTGACCCTGACCGAGACCCGGGTGCCGCGCGGGGTGGACGTTTTCGCGCTGGGCCGCCTCGACAAGGGCGAGCTCAAGCGGAGCCGGCCCGGGCTCACGGTTTTCACCTCGGACACCCGGGACAAGGCGATCGCCGCCCGCCGGGAGGGCATCGCGGTCAGCAACCGGATCATCGTCGGCTTCAGCCTGGTCGGTCTGGCGTTGGCCGGTGGCGGCGCCGGCTATCTGACCACGCTGGCCTGAACGCGGGTGACGGCCGGCGCCGTCACCCGCGTACGCCATCAAGCCTTGGTGATTTTGACGTTGTCGACGGCGGCCTCGACCAGCGAGGCGGTGGACGCGTCGGCGGCCTCCACGCTGAGCCGGACGGTCTGGCCCGCGAACGACGACAGGTTGGCCGAGCCGGTGGCCCAGACCGGCGCGCGGTCGGTGGCCGACGCGGACTGGGTGAACACCGTAGTCGTGGTGCTGCCCGAGACGACCCGGATGCGGACGTAGTCGGCGCTGGTCGCGTTGTTCAGGTGCGACAGGTACCAGCTGAAGCTCAGCGTCAGCGTGCCGGTGGGCAGGGTGATCGACGGCGACAGGATGGTCGTGGTGCCGCCGTCCACGTCGTTCGCGCCCGCGCTGGCACCCGCCGTCGCGCCGGTCACCAAGTCGTAGGTGCCGCCGGCCGCGTTGCCCAGCTGGGACGTGGTGGCGGCCGGGTCGGCGCGCTCGAAGCGGCCCGAGGTGGCCGTGTCGCCCGTGCCCGCCGTCCAGCCCTTGGCCGTCTCGAACGTGTCCTCCCAGACGGTCGTGCCGGTCGGCGGGGGAGTGGTGCCGCCGCCGTCGGCGAGGTTCCACACCGCGTACGCGATGGCGTCGGAGTTCCGGTCGAGCGCGGTGTCGTTGATGTTCGCGATCGTGTCGCACGACGAGTGGTAGCAGGGGTCGAACGCCGCCGCCGTGCCGCCCCACAGCTGCACCTGGGCGGCCGTCTTGCGGCCCTCAGCGCCGGTGAAGATGCCGCCGGCCGGGATGCCGTTCGAGATGAACGGACCGTAGTCGCTGCGCCCGTCGAAGTCGGTGCCGCGGGTGGGCACGCCGATCGACGTGAAGTAGGCGGCCAGCGTCGACTCGATCTGCGCCGAGCCGGCCGGCCCCGGGCCCGCGCCCGTGCCGTCGGAGTTGTCCCCGTCGTACAGGAAATAGCCGGGGTTCGGCGAGCCGACCATGTCGAAGTTCAAATACCCGGTGATCTCCCGCTTCTGCGCGGTCGTCAGCGAATTGACGTACGCGGTGGAGCCTCGCAAACCGAGTTCTTCGGCGCCCCACCAGGCGAAGCGCAGGTGCCGGTCGGGCTGGAAGTTCGTGCGGGCCACGGCCAGGGCGACCTCGAGGTTGGCCGCCGAGCCGGAACCGTTGTCGTTGATGCCGGGGCCGGCCGTGACGCTGTCCAGGTGCCCGCCGATCATCAGGGTGTCGGCGGTGTCGCCGCCGGGCCAGTCGGCGATCAGGTTGTAGCCGGTGGCGCCGTTGTAGGTGAACGACTGCTGGCGCGTGGTGTAGCCGGCCGCGTCGAGCAGGTTCTTGACGTACGTGACCGAGGCCAGATAGCCGGGACGGCCGTGGGCACGGTTGCCGCCGTTGGCCGTGGCGATGTTCTGCAGCTGGGTCAGGTGCGCCTTGACGTTGGTGACCGAGATGTCCGGCGCGGCTACGGCGTCGGCCTGGGCCGGAGCGGTGGCCAGGCCGAGTATCAGCGCCGCGGCGCCGAGGACGAGGGGTGCTCGCACGAAGGTCCTCCGTGAGGCTCGGGGGTGTGCCCGCGAGCATGTCAGCGGAGCCGACTCATGCACTCATCCCAATCAATACATATCAGCGTTCTGCCGAAACGGGCCCTGCAGCGCGGCCCACTGCAGCAGCATGATCGTCTTGGCGTCGGCGATCCGGCCGTCGGTCGTGCCGCGCAGCGCGTCGTCGAAGTCGAGCTCGACCGACTCGATGTCCTCGCCCTCCTCGGCCACGCCGCCGCCGGGGCCGGTGCGGTCGGCCGCCGTGTAGGGCGCGGCGTAGAAGTGCAGACGCTCGGTGACCGATCCGGGGCTCATCCAGACGCCGAACACGTGCTGCAATTCGCCCACGGTCACGCCGAGTTCTTCCGAGGCCTCCCGCCGGATCGCGCTGGCCGGATCGTCGTCGTCGAGCAGCCCGGCCGCGGCCTCGACGAGCATGCCGTCCGGGTGCCCGTTCACATAGACGGGGTAGCGGAACTGCCGGGTCAGCAGGACGGTGCGCCGTTCCCGGTCGTACAGCAGGATCGTCGCGCCGTCGCCCCGGTCGTACGTCTCGCGCTGCTCGGTGGTCCAGCGGCCGTCGCGGTGGCGGTAGTCGAACGTGGTGCGGCGCAGCACGTGCCACGCGGTGGCCAGCAGTTCCACGTCGCGGACGACCACGTCGGGGTTGCCGGTGAGGTCGCGTCCGATGCGGTCGAGTCCGGTGCGGCCGCGGCTGTCGGGCAGGTCGATGCCCTTAATTCCGTTCATGGTCCGGTACGCTAGCCGGGAAACGCGCAATAGTCGACAAGAATGAGGAGAAACACGCAATGCTTCCGGCCGAGCGTCGTGACCTCCTGCTGGCCCGCCTGAGCTCGGACGGCAAGGTCGTGGCCAAAGACATCGCGGCCGAGCTGGGCCTGCCCGAGGACACGATCCGGCGCGATCTGCGCGAGCTGGCCGCGGCCGGTCTCTGTCAGCGGGTGTACGGCGGCGCCTTGCCGGCCGCCCCGGCCGAGGCGAACTATCAGGCCCGTACGGTCGTCGCCCCGGACAGCAAGAGGAGGGTCGCAGCCGCCGCGGCCGCCCTGATCCGCCCCGGCGCGACAGTGCTGCTCGACGGCGGCACGACGGCGCTGGCGGTCGTGGCCGCGTTGCCCGCCGACCTGCCGGCCACCGTCGTCACGCACAGCGTCACCGTGGCCGCCGCCCTGGTCGAGCACCCCACCGTCGAGGTGCTGGTGCTGGGCGGCCGGCTGTACAAGCACTCGGCGGTGACGTGCGGCGCGGCCACCGCCGAGGCCGCCCGGGGCGTCACGGCCGACCTGTTCCTGCTCGGCGTGACCGGGGTGCATCACCGGGCCGGGCTCACCACCGGCGACGCCGACGAGGCCGCCATGAAGCGCACCCTGGCGTCCCGCGCCGCCGACACGTACGTACTGGCCAGCTCCGAGAAAATCGGCGCCGCCTCGCCGTACGTCGTACTGCCCTTCCACGAAGTCAGCGGGGTGATCACCGACGTGCCCGCGGACGACCCCGCACTCGAGGGCCTGGAAGTGCCGATCATCGGGGTGCCTTAGGGGCAATTCCTGGATGTGCCTGGGGCGCGCCCGCGGCCAAGGTGGAGTCATGAGCCTGCTCGCCGTGGCCGTCGCCGCGACCATGCTGCACCTGCCGGCGCCGACCGGCCCGTACGAGGTCGGCGTGGTCGACCGTCATCTCGTCGACGTGTCCCGGGCCGACCCGTGGGTGCCTCAGCAGCGTCGCGAGCTCATGGTGTCGATCTGGTACCCGGCCGTCCGCGGCGAGGGCACTCCGAAGCAGTACGTGACCCCAGCCGAATCCGCGCTGATCCTCGACCGGCTGAACGTGACCGACGTGCCGGCGGAGGTCCTGAGCACCACGGTCACCCACGCGCGTCCGGCCGCCCGCCCGCTGCCGCAGCAGAGCAAGCGCCCGCTGGTCGTGCTGTCGCCCGGGTTCGGCCTGCCCCGCTCGTCGCTCACCGGCCTGGCCGAAGACCTGGCCAGCCGCGGCTACGTGGTGGCCGGCATCGACCACACCTACGAGGCGGCGGCCGTCACGTTCCCCGACGGGCGGGTCGCCCAGTGTGTCGCCTGCGATCTGCCGGGCATCGCCGAAAAGGTCACTGCTTCCCGCGTACGCGATGTGAGTTTCGTTCTCGACTCGTTGCACGGTGGCTACGACCCCCGGCGGGTGGCGATCGTGGGCCACTCGATCGGAGGCTCCGCCGCGTCGGCCGCCATGGTCGCCGACCGCCGCATCGATGCCGGCGTCAACCTCGACGGCACGGTCCAGCTCCGGCTACCGGCTCGTGGCCTCGACCGCCCGTTCGTGCTGATCGGCGCCGAGAAGCACGGCACGCCCGGCGACGATCCCTCGTGGACGAAGGCGTGGGCCCACCTGACCGGCTGGAAACGCTGGCTGTCGGTCCAGGGCACCGACCACCTCTCGTTCACCGACTACGCGCCGCTGGCCGACCAGGCCGGCCGGCCCCTGCAACCGCTGGCCGGCGACCGCTGCCTCGAGATCACGCGCACGTACGTGGCCGCCACCGTCGACAAGCACCTGCGCGGGCGCCCCGGCCCCCTGCCGCGTGATCCTCAGGTGATCTTCCACAACCCCGCCTACCGTTGACGCCATGAAGCAGTTCCGGCGAGACTCCGGCCCCGGCAACTCGGAGTGGGGCCTCGAGGTGCTGCGGGCCGAGGTGGCCCGCCTCGGCGCCCTGATCGACGCCCCCGCGGCCGACCTGGTCGCCTTCGAGCCCCGCGACACCGGCCCCTATGTGACGGTCGACGCCGACGGCGCCTACCACTGGCTGGTGGCCGACGGCGGCCAGATCGTGCAGGACCGCGTCACCACGTCCCGCGACGAGCTCCTGTACTGGTCGTTCGACGCCACGACGTACGCGATGGCCGGCGTCTGGGCGACCCTGCACCCCGTCGAGGGTCAGGAGTTCGGCCGGACCCTCCGGCACCGCCAGTTCGACCTGCTGCGGGCGCTCGACCCCTCCTGGGAGGAACAGCGCCGCCGCGATTGGGCCGACTGACTACCGAAGTCCCCGCTGCCGTGCGATCTGCTCCACGGCGTCCTTGGCCTCGGCCAGCCCCGCGCCGGTGCGCTCGCGATACACCTTGATGGCCTGGATGAACTCGCCCTTGACCAGGTGGGCCACGACGTCCGGGTCTTCCGCGGCCCGCGGCTCCTCGATGCCGAGGTGCTTCATCACCGCGTCCAGCTTCCGCTCGACGGCAGCCAGCCGGGCCGCTTCCCGGCTGCCGCGCTGATCCCGCCGGGAGGCCACGATCAGGCCGAAACCGACAAGGGCGATGATGAGGGCGACGACCGTTCCGAAGTCCATGGAGGCGATTATCGTCGCGCGTGAGCTTTCCGACCTGCCCTACGCCCGGTACCTGCAGCCGTTCGCCGAGGAGCTGACCTACGACGGCGAGTACAGCGAGGTCCACCTCGACTCGGTGGAGCTCGACGGGGTGACGGCCAACGGCTCCCGGTTCTCCGAGAGCGCGATGACCTCGGTGACCTTCACCGGCGCCGCCTTCGACCGGGCCCGCCTGGACGACGTGTGGATCTCGCGCTGCCGCTGGATCGGCGGCACCTGGGCCGACGCCCAGCTGCTGGGCGTGACCCTGGCCGACAGCGTGCTGGCCGGCGTGCAGGCCTACGGCTCGCACTGGCGTCGCGTCGTCGTCCGCGACTGCAAGATCGACAGCCTGAACCTGCGCGGCGCCAACCTGCGCGACGTCGAGTTCCGCGACTGCGACCTCACCGAGGCCGACTTCGGCGACGCCACCCTGACCGACGTCACGTTCCCCGGCTCGGCGCTGCGCCGGGCCCGCTTCACCAAGACCGTCGTCAAGAAGCTCGACCTGCGCGGCGCCCGCGAACTCGACCTGGCCCAGGGCTGGGACTCCCTGCGCGGCGCCGTCATCAGCGTCGACCAGCTGGCCGAAGCCGCCCCGGCTATGGCCCAGACCCTGGGCATCGTCGTCCGCTGAGTCAGGCGCTCCGGCTGTTGAGCGTCAGCTCGTGGGCGTCGGTGTCCGGCTCGTCCAGGCCGAAGCTCAGGATGCGCCGCGGGTGGACGCGGATGATCGGGGCGGCCGAGCCGTACGCCGAATCGACCGGCGCGTCGAGTGCTTCGGCCGTTCCCCGGATCTCGAGGCAGCGCACGCGCCAGGGGCTGGTCGACGGGACGTCGTCGACGACGAACGCGATCTCGGCCGTCGCGGCGACGTTGCGGAACTTGCGGCTCGCGGCCATGTTGTGTCCGGCGATGTCGATCGTGCCCGTGGCCGGGTTGTGCCGGAAGCCGACCGGACTGTTCTGCAGGGTGCCGTCGGGCCGCAGCGTGGCGAGGCGGCCCAGCATCTGGCTCGCGAGGTAGGCGACCTCGGACTCGGTGAAGGACATCCCTCCACCCTGCAAGTTCAACTTACGTTGAGGTCAAGCGGATCGGGGTATTCGCGGATCATGAGCGATGAGCGCACCGAGCAGTACGAGGAATACGTGACCGAGGACGGGCCGGGTTCGGCCGACGGGAAGGCCGCGCCGGCCGAGCAGGAAGCGCACGGCGGCAGCATGGCGCCGGGCCTGGTCGACGACGCCGGCAACCAGATCGCCGAGCCGCCGCCCAACCCGCACGAACAGCCTTAGCCAGGCACTGCTTTGCCGAAGCGGGCGGCCACCGTCGCCACAGCCTCGCGTAGTTCGGGGCCTTCCTCGACGGTGAAGTCGATCGGGATGGTGGCCAGCCACTCCTGGGCGTACATCCGGGGGTTGGCCGTGGTGCCGGTGAGCACGCAGCGGTCGCCGTCCGGCTCGAGGGTGCCCATGGGGGAGCGGACCCACCGTTCCACCTCGTCGAACGGGGCGTGGAAGACCACCCGCGTCGGGTATTTCCAGCCGACGCCCAAATTGCGGTCGAGGGCGGCGACCGGGTCGAGGTCGTCCGGCGGCGTGAACGACTGCGGCAGGCGCTGCACGGCGTGGATGCGATCTATCCGGTACGTACGGATGGCGTCCGCCCGATGCGAGTGGCACAACAGGTACCAGCGGCCGAACCGCACCACGACCGCCCACGGGTCGACCTCGGCGTCCCACTCGTCGCCGCCCTCGTTGCGATACGTGACCAGCACCCGGTGACGGTCGGCCACGGCCGCGACCAGGGCGCTGGTCCGGGCCGGGTCGGCGCGGGCGGCCCGGCGGTCGGGGGCGGCCGACGCGTACGCCCGCAGGGCCGCCGCCTGCCGGCCGATGCCCTCGGGCAGGGCGCGGATCACCTTGCTGAGCGCCGCCCCGACCAGGTCGTCGGCGTCGATGGCGGCCGGCTGCCCGTCGAGCACCGCCATCACCAGGCCGAGCGCCTGCTCCTCGGTGAACACGACGGGTGGCAGCCGGGTGCCGCGGCCCAGCCGGTAACCCCCGTACGGGCCGCGGACCGCCTCGACCGGGATGCCGGCCTCGCGCAGGATCTCGACGTAGCGGCGGGCCGCCCGCTCGGTGACGCCCAGCTGGTCGGCGAGCTGGGTCGCGGTCGTACCCGGGCGGGCCTGTAGGATTTCCAGGGTGCGCAATGCCCGCGCGGTGGGGCTCAAACCGGTCGGCACATTTTCGAACCTACCGGAAGCGGAACGTCCGGAATGGGTCCTAGGTTGGCCTCATGACTGCAGAACAGATTGTGCTCGTGGGTGGCCTGTGGCTCGACGCCTCGGCCTGGAACGACGTGGTGTCCGATCTGGAGACCGCGGTGCCCGTGTCGCTGCCGGTGGACCGCGGGACGACGCTGGACGACCAGGTGGACGCGGTGCTCGCCGTCGTCGACGCCGCGCCGGGCAAGTCGGTCGTGGTCGGGCATTCGGCCGCCAGCTCGCTGGCCTGGATCGTGGCTGACCGCCGGCCCGGGAAGGTGGCCAAGGTGGTGCTGATCGGCGGCTTCCCGAACGCCGACGGCGAGAACTATTCGCCGTCCTTCCCGATCGTCGACGGCCTGATGCCGTTCCCCGGTTGGGAGCCCTTCGAGGGGCCGGACTCGGCCGACCTGGACGCCTCCGCCCGGCAGGCTTTCGAGGCGTCGGCGGTCGCGGTCCCCGAGCCGGTCGCCAAGGCGGTGGTCCGGCTGAGTGACGAGCGCCGGTACGACGTACCCCTGGAACTGATCTGCCCGGAGTTCAGCCCGGCCGAGGTGCGCGAGTGGATCGCCGAGGGCGCGCTGCCCGAGCTGGTCAAGGCCAAGCACGTCGAGCTGGTCGACATCGACTCCGGCCACTGGCCGATGCTGACCCGCCCGGCCGAGCTGGCGGCCCTTCTGAAGAAGACGACGAACCAGTAGAAGCGGGCAAACCGTCCAAAAGCGCGGAGTAGTCTTCGGCGGGGCGGCCGGGAACGGGCGGCCGCCGGGGACGTCACTCAGCGTTGAGAAAGGACGGTGTCGGCTCCATGAAGGTCGGCATTCCCAGCGAGGTCAAGAACAACGAGTTCCGGGTGGCCATCACGCCCGCAGGGGTCTACGAGTTCCGCCGGGCCGGGCACGAGGTGCTGGTCCAGGCCGGGGCCGGCACCGGGTCGTCCATCACCGACGGTGACTACATCGCGGCCGGCGCGACCATTCTGAACACGGCCGACGAGGTGTGGGGCGAGGCCGAGCTCGTCCTCAAGGTCAAGGAGCCGATCGCCGAGGAGTACCCGCGCATGCGGCCCGGCCAGGTGCTGTTCACCTATCTGCACCTGGCCGCCTCGAAGGAGTGCACCGACGCGCTCCTCGACCGCAAGGTCACCGGCATCGCGTACGAGACAGTGGAACTGCCCGACCGCTCACTGCCGCTGCTCGCGCCCATGAGCGAGGTCGCCGGCCGCCTCGCGCCGCAGGTCGGGGCGTACCACCTGATGCGCTCCGGCGGCGGGCGGGGCGTGCTCATGGGCGGCGTTCCCGGCGTGTACGCGGCCAAGGTCGTGGTCATCGGGGCCGGGGTGTCCGGCATGAACGCGGCCGCCATCGCGCTCGGCATGCAGGCCGAGATCCTGGTGCTCGACCGCAACATCGCCCGGCTGCGCGCGGCCGACGCCGACTACCGGGGTCATCTGCAGACCGTCGCCTCCAACGCGTACGAGATCGAAAAGGCAGTTCTCGACGCCGACCTGGTCATCGGGGCCGTGCTGATCCCCGGCGCGAAGGCGCCCAACCTGGTCTCCAACGAGCTCGTCTCGCGCATGAAGCCGGGCAGCGTGCTGGTCGACATCTCGATCGACCAGGGCGGCTGCTTCGAGGACTCGCGCCCCACGACCCACGCCGACCCGGTCTATCAGGTGCACCAGTCGATGTTCTACTGCGTCGCGAACATGCCGGGCGCGGTGCCGCACACGAGCACCTACGCACTGACCAACGTCACCCTGCCGTACGCTCTGGAACTGGCCAATCTAGGCTGGCGGGACGCCCTGCGGGCCGACCACGCGCTCGCCCTGGGCCTGAACACCCACGACGGGCGCGTCACCTACGGACCGGTCGCGGAGGCACACGGCATGGCAGCAGTCGACCTGGCAGAGGTGCTCAACTGACAGTGCAGCGCGTCATCCAGGCCTACCTCGATCACCTCACCGTCGAGCGTGGGCTGTCGCGCAACACCCTCACGTCGTACCGGCGTGACCTCGACCGCTACGCCCGGTGGCTCGCCGAGGAGGGGATCGACGATCTCGCCTCGGTGGGCTCCGGCCAGGTCACCGCCCACCTGGCCACGCTGCGGGCCGAGGGGCTGGCCTCGTCGTCGGCCGCCCGGGCGATCAGCGCCGTCCGCGGCCTGCACCGCTTCGCCGCCCGCGAGGGCGTGGTCGGGGTCGACGTCGCGGCCGAGGTCCGCCCGCCCGCGCCACCCCGGCGCCTGCCCAAGGCCCTCGATGTCGACCAGGTCACCCGGCTGCTCGACGTGCCCGCCGACACCCCGCTCGGCCTGCGCGACAAGGCGTTGCTCGAATTCCTGTACGGCACCGGCGCGCGCATCTCCGAGGCGGTCGGGGCGGCCATCGACGACCTCGAGCTCGGCGACGAGCCGGCCGCCGTCCTGCACGGCAAGGGCGGACGCACGCGGCTGGTCCCGGTCGGTGGGTACGCGAAAGCGGCGTTGGGGGCTTATCTCGTACGAGGGAGACCTGCGCTGGCCGCCAACGGCAAGGGAACACCAGCGGTCTTCCTGAACGCCCGGGGTGGACAGTTGTCGAGGCAGAGCGCCTGGACGATCCTGCACCGGGCCGCCTCCACGGCCGGCCTGCCCGTCGACGGGCCGCACGCGGTGAGCCCGCACACGCTGCGGCACTCCTACGCCACGCATCTGCTCGACGGCGGCGCGGACGTCCGCGTCGTACAGGAACTGCTGGGTCACGCCTCGGTGACCACGACGCAGGTCTACACCCTGGTCACGGTGGACCGGCTGCGCGAGGTGTACGCGACCGCGCACCCGCGCGCTCGTTAGAGCATTGCGCACCCATAGACAGCGACACGCCGACAGGCTGGCCCGGATCGACGGCGCCCGTGGCGTACAGTCGGGCATCGACCGTACTTACCCGCGGCGGAAAACCGAAAGAAACCATGGGTGAGGCAACTACGAGTCGGGGAGGGGGCGGAGGGCATGGCAGGAAACGATCGGGCAGAGGCCTGGACCTCGGCGCTCCGCGAGCAACAGGGCTCCATGGATCTCGGCGCCGACCTCGGTCCGGCCGACCCCACGGCGTACACGATGCGCCGTCCGATCCCCGAGCCGATGCCGACCGACCGGCACGGCCCCGCGCGGATCATCGCCCTCGCCAACCAGAAGGGCGGCGTCGGCAAGACCACCACGACGATCAACCTGGGCGCGGCCCTGGCCGAGTACGGCCGCAAGGTGCTGCTGGTCGACTTCGACCCCCAGGGCGCGTGTTCCGTCGGTCTCGGCGTCAACCCGCACAACCTCGACCTCAGCATCTACAACCTGCTCATGCAGGACGACGTGACCGCTGAGGACGTCATCATCAAGACCGACGTGGCCGGGCTGCACCTGCTGCCGGCCAACATCGACCTCTCGGCGGCCGAGATCCAGCTGGTCAACGAGGTCGCGCGCGAGATGGCGCTGGCCCGGGTGCTGCGCTCGGTCCGCAAGGAGTACGACTTCATCCTGATCGACTGCCAGCCCTCGCTGGGCCTGCTGGCGATCAACGCGCTGACCATCGCGCACGGCGTGCTCATCCCGCTCGAGTGCGAGTTCTTCTCGCTGCGCGGCGTGGCCCTGCTGCTCGACACGATCGACAAGGTGCGCGAGCGCCTGAACTTCGACCTCGAGCTCGAGGGCATCCTGGCCACGATGTACGACTCCCGCACCACCCACTGCCGCCAGGTGCTGCAGCGCGTGGTCGAGGCGTTCGGCGACAAGGTGTACCAGACCGTCATCACCAAGACGGTGAAGTTCCCCGAGTCCACCGTGGCCGGCGCGCCGATCCTAACGCTCGACCCGGCCTCGTCCGGCGCCCGCAACTACCGGCAGCTCGCCCGCGAGGTCATCGCCGCCAAGGCTGAGCGCGGCTGACTCTGTGCTATACGCCCTCGGCGAGCCGGTGGCTTTTGTCGCCCTGGTTCTCTCGTTCCTGCTCGCGCTCGTGCTGCGCGCCGTCGCCATCCGGCTGACCGCGCGCAGCCTCGGCCTGGCCGAACGCCGCGACACCATCGCGCCCCGGCTGCGCGAGGACGTCGACCCGTTCGGCGCGGTCGCGGCGGCGCTGGGCGGCATGGGCTGGGGCAAGATCCTCACGGTGGACGACGTGCCCCGCTACCGCGGGAAGGCCCGGGCCATCCTGGTCTTCCTGGCCGGTCCGGTGCTGTGCATCCTGGTCTCCCAGCTGCTGTTGCTGGGCTACGCATTGGCGTACCCGGAAAATGTCTTGTCGTTAATCGGACCGGCCGACGTGCTGCTCGGCATCGGGCTGCCGTTCGTCCACCAGGTCGTGTTGTCGCTGGCCGTGGGCCTGTTGTGCTTCGGAATCCTGGCGCTCGTCCCGATCCCGCCGCTGGACGGTTTCGGCGTCCTCTACAACGCCCTCACCCGGCCCGGTAGGGGTATGCAGTGGATGCGGCTGTGGTTCGAGGACAAGAACATCGGCGTGTTGGTGCTGCTCATCCTGTGCCTGTTCCCGTTCGGGGCGCCGTTCCTGCTGCAGATCCTGAACGCGCTCGGCCTGGTCTTCATCCGCGTCTGGGGATAATCCCTGATTCGTGCCTCCGGGGGAAACCTGGAGGCGATCTGTGGCGCGCGGGGAGCACTCTGAAGACCAGTCCACTTCCATCGGCTCATCCACCGGAGTTGATCGAGATGCGTAGCCAGATGCTCGCCGCCCGCGCCGCCGCCCTGTTCGCCAGCGACCTGCCCAGCGGGTCGCGCCCGGACGCCACCTCCGTCGAGAACGCGATCGCCGTGTCGGTGCGTCGCTCGGGCGGGACGCGGGGGTGCGTGGCCGCCTTGGCCGCCGCCTACGGCGACTACCCCGAGACCGCAGTTGTGCGCATGCGCTGGGCGCGGAGCGTGATCCAAAGTGTGTACGAACCTACGCCTGCCTCTATGCCTGTTCCTACGCCGGCGCTGGCGCTGGCCGCCTGAGCGCCGGCTTTTCGCTTCTTTGCCGGCGCTGGCGCTGGCCGCTTGAGCGCCGGCTCTCCGCTTGGTCGCCGGCGCCCTCCCGGTGGCGTCAGCGGGCGGTGATCACGGCGATCGGGAACTTGCGGTCGGTCTTGGTCTCGTAGTCGGCGGCGTCCGGCCAGTAGGCCCGCCACACGCCGTACAGGCGCTCCCAGTCCTCGTCCCGGCCGGGACGGGCGACGCGGTGATCGGCCTTCAGCGTCTGCGCGCCGAGTTCGATGGTCACCGGGCCGTCGACAGCCTCGAGGTTGGCCACCCACTGCGGGTCGTCCGGGGCGCCGCCGGCGCTGCCGCAGACCAGGTACGAATCGCCGTCGGGCGCCGCGACCAGCGGATTGATGGTCACCTTGCCGGTCTTGCGGCCGGGTGTGTGCAGCAGAAGTGTGGTCTTGCCCTCCCAGTGGCCGCCGAGCACCCCGTCGTGGGCGCGGAAGTTTTCGATGACTGAGTCATTGAACGAAGCCATGGTCCGACGATAGTTGACGGCGGTAGTTTCCGGTTTCGGCGCCGTCCCCGCGTCCGTCCGATATATCCGGTCCGGCCAGTCACCCACCGTCGCCTCCGGCGTTGATCATGAGGAGCGATGGGAGTGACCTGTGAGGCGGGAGCAGGTTGTCGGAGCCGTGGTCTACGGTCAGTTCGTGCCAGAAGAGTCGACCCATCCGCCCACGCCGCCCGCTCCGGGCGACGTTGCGGCCGTTCCCGAGGGGGCGCCGACGCCGGCTGCTCTTGAGGAGGCGGCGGCTGACGCCGTCCCCGTGGCCGTCGAAGGTGTCGTCGTGGATGCCGAGGGCAACCCGATCGACGACGGCAAGTTCCTCGTCCGGCTCGACAACTTCACCGGCCCGTTCGACCTGCTGCTGCAGCTCATCGGCAAGCACAAGCTCGACGTCACCGAGGTCGCGCTGCACCAGGTCACCGACGACTTCATCGCGTACATCCGGGCCATGGGCGACGACTGGGATCTCGGCGAGGCCAGCGAGTTCCTGCTGGTGGCGGCCACCCTGCTCGACCTGAAGGCGGCCCGGCTGCTGCCCGCGGCCGACGTCGAGGACGAGGAAGACCTGGCCCTGCTCGAAGCGCGCGACCTGCTGTTCGCCCGGCTCCTGCAGTACAAGGCGTACAAAGAGGCCGCCTCGCACATCATGGAACTCGAGATCAACGGCATGCGCCGCTGGCCCCGGGCCGTGTCGATGGAGCCGCGCTACGCCGAGGCCCTGCCCGAACTGGTGCTGGGCATCGGCCCCGAGCGCCTGTTCAAGCTGGCCCTCAAACAGTTCGCGCCCAAGCCCGGCCCGCCCGAGGTGTCGATCGCCCACATCCACCAGGTGCGGGTCAGCGTCCGCGAACACGCCACCCTGCTGCGAGACCGCCTGCGCCGCGCCGGCCAGGCCACGTTCTCACTGCTGGCGGCCGACTGCGAGAACACGCTCGAGGTGGTGGCCCGCTTCCTGGCCTTGCTCGAGCTCTACCGCGAGGGCCTGATCGACTTCGACCAGCCCGTCTCCCTCGACGAACTGACAGTCCGCTGGATAGGCGGCGACACCGCCGACGCCGACCTCGACATCGACGACTACGAAGGAACCAAGCCCGACCCCGCCGCCGACACACCACCCACAGACCCCGAAGCCGACATCGAAGCTGACGATGTCGACCTGGACGTCGCCGACGTCGATGGCGCCATGCCTCTGTCCGTCGCCGACCTGTCACGGGCCGACGTTGACGACGACGACGCCGACGATGACCTGGACATCGACGACTACGAAGGCACCAGACCCAACCCCTCCGCCGACACGCCACCCACCGACGCCGGAGCCGACATCGAAGCTGACGATGTCGACCTGGACGTCGCCGACGTCGATGGCGCCAGGCCTCTGTCCGTCGCCGACCTGTCACGGGCCGACGTTGACGACGACGCCGACGATGACCTGGACATCGACGACTACGAAGGCGCCAGACCCAACCCCTCCGCCGACACGCCACCCACCGACGCCGAAGCCGACGATGTCGACCTGGACGTCGCCGACTTCGACGGCGCCATGCCTCTGTCCGTCGCCGACATTGCAACGGTCGACACTTCACCAGCCGACGCCGACGGCGACGCTGGCGAGCGCGAGCTGGACGATGGCGCCACCCGCGATCTGGATGTCGCCGCACGTGAGTCAAGAAACACCGACTCCGACCTCGACGACTACGAGCGCATCGACTCCGGCCTCGGCGCGGGCGACATCCCGCTGGCCCAAATCCGCTCGACTGTCGGTGATCTTGGCGGCATCGCGGACGAGTCGGGAGACGCCGACTTCGACGACTACGAAGGCACAGACTCTGACCTTGGCGTCGGCAACACCCCCTTACCCATCAGCCCTTATATCGCCGATGATCTTGGTTCTGTGGCAGGCGAGTCGGAAGACGACCTCGACGACCACCAGAATGCCGATCTCGGCCCCGTCGTGGGTCGCACCCCGACGGCTGGCTTCCCCGCCGGTGACCTTGGCGTTGGTGGGCGCGAGCCGGACGACTCCGCCGACTGGGAGCCGGTCGCGGTCGGGGACGAATCGGGCGGCGCCGGCCGGGGAGGCTGGGGGGCTGCCGGGGGTGAGGGCGACAGTCCTCCACGGGGCCTGAGCGTCGGCAATGAGTCGCCCGGCTCGGAGGGGCGGGGTGGGGAATCGCCTGAGTCGGGTACTGGCGGGGTGGATGACCGACTTGACGCGGGCCGCCCGCGTGATGATCTTGGCCAGGTAGACGACGACGCGGAGGGACGATCGTGAGCGACGACGAGCGGCAGGACTCACTCGCGGCCCAGGCCGCCGCCTGGGTGCCGCCGTGGGAGCGAGCCCCGCGGACGCCGGACCGGAACTACCAGGCCGCCGCCGAGCAAGAGGCGCGGGCCGAAGCCGACGGCGCTGAGGAGTCTGCCGCCGACGCGGGCGGGGAAGACGACGAGGCCCGTGCCGCCGGCTCGATTGCCGGAAGTGGTAACGCTACCAACGGGCACGACGCTGCGGCTGATCCTCGTGGCACCGCCGGCGAGGACGACGCCGACGCGGTCGTCGATGGTCCTGAGCGCGGTGGCGAGGTGCGCGCGGTCGAGGCGGTTGCCGGGGATCGGGCGAGTGGGGGACGGGCGGACTCCGGGCCGGCGGTCGGGGCTCCGGAGGACACGGAGTCGATCGACGAGTCGGGGCTGTCGGACGACGATGACGACTTCGATCAGGCTTTCGAGGGGGCCGATCCGGCCGTTGCCACCGGTGATGACTCGGCCGGGGTGGACGCCGAGGTCGACTTGGGCGAGTCGGTGGTCGAGGTCGAGCCGGTCGATGTGAGTCCGGGGCCGGAGCTGCCGGTGCCGGATGCCATCGAGGAAGCGGCGGAGACGGCCGACGAGGACGACCCGGGGGTTCCGGTCGATGCGCCGTTGCCTGCCGAGGGTGACGACGCGGGCGACGTTTTCGACGTGGCGGCCGACGACGACGTGAGCGACGACGGCGAGATGGATCTGCCGTTCGCCGATGAGGTGCCGGTCTCGGACTCCGAGGACGATCCGGACGACG
Source organism: Paractinoplanes pyxinae (assembly GCF_026626335.1). Lineage (GTDB taxonomy): Bacteria > Actinomycetota > Actinomycetes > Mycobacteriales > Micromonosporaceae > Actinoplanes > Actinoplanes pyxinae. The sequence goes on from NZ_JAPNTZ010000003.1 coordinate 41,466, forward strand.
ACGTCGCGATCGAGTTGGACGATGACGACGACGATGACGAGCGGGACGACAGCCGGGAGGAGCCGGCCGCGGCGGTGCCCGGGCAGACCCGTCGCACCGGGCGCTCCGACGTCACGATCGACGAGGCCGACCTGCGTACGCCGGAAATGGATCTTCCGGGTCTGACCGACGACGCTGAACTGGCGGCCGCGCTCGAGGCGATCATGCTGGTGGTCGACGAGCCGGTGGCCGAGCTGCAGCTGGCGCAGATCCTGGAGCAGCCGACCGAGCGCATCGCTCTGATGCTCGACAACCTGTCGGCGCGGTACACAGCGGCGGGGCACGGCTTCGACCTGCGGCGCGTCGCTGGTGGGTGGCGTCTCTACACACGGCCGGAATATGCCGCGTACGTGGAAAGGTTTGTTCTCGACGGGCAGTCTGTGCGGCTGACCCAGGCGGCGCTCGAGACACTGGCCGTGGTCGCCTACAAGCAGCCGGTGACCCGGTCCAGGATCAGCGCCATCCGCGGTGTGAACTGCGACGGGGTCATGCGTACGCTTGTCACTCGCGGCCTGATCGAGGAATGCGGCATCGAAGGCGAAACCGGGGCACACCTGTATCGCACGACTGCGCTTTTCCTCGAGAAGCTCGGCCTCAACTCGGTCGACCAGCTGCCGCCGCTAGCCCCGTTCCTGCCCGACGACGTGGAAGAAGTGCTTGATGCCACAGGCTGACACCGCCGAACGCCTCCAGAAAGTCCTGGCGGCGGCCGGTGTTGGATCCCGGCGCGCCTGCGAAGACCTGATCTTCCGCCGGCGCGTCACGGTCAACGGCAAGGTCGCCAAGCTCGGCGATAAGGTCGACCCCACCACGGCCGAGATCCTGGTCGACGGGCAGCGGGTGATCACCGACACCAAGCTCGTCTACCTGGCGCTCAACAAGCCGCGCGGTGTCGTGTCGTCGCTCGACGACGAGAAGGGCCGCACCGAGCTGGCGGACTTCGTCGGCCAGTTCGACGTGCGCCTGCACCACGTGGGCCGGCTCGACGCCGACTCCGAGGGTCTGCTGCTGATCACCAACGACGGCGAGCTGACCAACAAGCTCACCCACCCCCGGTACGAGATCCAGAAGACGTACGTGGCCGAGGTCATCAACGGCCCGCTGCCTCGCAACGTCGGCCGCCAGCTGCTGGCCGGCGTCGAACTCGAGGACGGCCCGGCCAAGGCCGACGGGTTCAAGCTGCTCGGCGCGCTCGGCAAGACCGCGCAGGTCGAGATCGTGCTGCACGAGGGCCGCAAGCACATCGTGCGCCGCATGATGGAGGCCGTCGGTCACCCGGTCACCCGCCTGATCCGCACGGCCGTCGGCCCGATCCGCCTCGGCGACCTGCGCCCCGGCGGCTTCCGCCATCTGTCCAATGCCGAGGTGGCTGCCCTGTTCAAGGCAGCCGGCGACTGACATTCGGACGGTGAAGGGGCCAGGTCATCAACCCGGCCCCTTGCTTGTTTTGTGGAGTGGCCGTCAGTCGGGCCGGTAGGACGGGTCGTCACCGGCGGTGCGGCGGGTGTCGTAGCCGGCGCGGTGCACCTCCGAGGGCTGCGGGCCGTCGCCGGTGGTGCCGCGCTTGTCCTCCGGCGCCAGGTCGCCCTGGTCGTCGGCGGAAGGCTCCTGCAGGGAGTGGCCGGGCGGTCGCAGCGAAGCCTCGTACGCCGAAGTGCCGTCCGGCTCGTCGGTCGGGTTTCTGTCCGTCATGTCCTCGGGTATTCCCGAGTCGCCCGCGAGCAAACAGGTGTGATCACCGCCGTACGGGGCACCCCGGCCACGTGAATGCGGTGGCGGCATCGAGCGAGTGGATCGGGCCGGACGGGGTGCGGCAGCCCGGCGGCGAGGTCCACGCGTGGCGCCCGGGCACCAACCAGACCGTGTGCGGGCTGGCGCTGAGCCGCAGCCGGCTGCGGCGCTTCCCGCACGTGCCGTTCGACTTCCGCGCCACCGACGTGATCACGTCGGAAGACCAAGTGCGATACATCTGCTCGCGCTGCGTCGCGGCCACCTCGCGCCGAGGCGAACGAAGCTGGACCCGGATCTCGCCCCGGCCATGACCGTGAGTCCGCCGAGGGCCGGCCGGAGACCGGGCCACGGGCGGCGAGGGCGGGGGCCAGGTGCTGGGCCAGTGCCAGGCTGGGCCACAGTCTTGTGCACGGGCCGGTTTCCGGAGGCTCTTCGTCCAGCAGAGGCAGCAAGATGTGGCCGGTGCTGACGGAACGCTGCTGCAGGCGCAACGCCTGGGCCGCAGTGTCGCGCGGGGCCGCGACGTAGTGCCGTGCCAAAGCGCCGCCCGGACCGCAGCGCCAGGCTGCGCCACAGAGCCGCGCTGAGCCGTGGTGCCGCGCTGAGCCACGGCGCTGCCCTGCGCCACGGCACCGCGCTGAGCCACAGTGCCGGGCTCGGCCACAGTGCGGGCTGATCCGGAGATGTGGTTACGCGCGGCGGCTTAGAGCGTGATCACCAGCTTTCCGACTGTGTGGTTGTGGGCGAAGCTGGTCAGTGCCTGGACGGCGTCGCTCAGTGGGTAGGTGGCGGTGACCGTCGGGGTGAGGGTGGCGACCTCGGCCATGCCGCCGAACTGGCCGTCGAGGTCCAGCACCAGCTTGAACCGGATGTCGGAGCGGGCGATCATCTCGGGGCGCGGGGGCGGGAACGTGATGGTGAAGAGCCGGCCGCCGGGACGGATGGCGGCCGCCGCCCGCTGCAGCCGGTCGGTGGGCAGCACCAGGTTGAGCCCCACATCAATGGCGGCGGGGTATTCGTCGTCGTAGCCGATGACCGTTCTGGCGCCCAGCTTGTGGAGCAGGTCTTCGTCGGCGTGGTGGCCGGTGGCCACGATAGTGACGCCGGCCTGGCTGAGCAGGGGCAGGATCGTGGTGCCGACACCGCCGGTGGCGCCGATGACCAGGGCGGTCTCGCCCGCCTGGGGTGCGGCGGTGGCCATGAGCGCGCGAGCGGTGAGCCCCACCGTCGGCAGCGCGGCGGCGTCAGTGATCGACAGGCTCGCGGGGCGGTGCGCGATGAACGGGGTGGCCGCCTCGAACACGGCGTATTCGGCCAGCGTGCCTGTAGTGAGCGACGGGTGGGCGCCGGCCATCGCGGTCAGTGCCCGCGGCACGGCGTGGCCGAAAACCTCGTCGCCCGGCTGGTAGGCGGTGACACCCTCGCCCACGGCGGTCACCGTGCCGGCGAAGTCGTTGCCCGGCACGTGCGGGAACGTCAGAGGCGCCTGAGCCCGGTAGGCGCCGCTCGGGATGACGATGTCGCCCGGGTTGAGGGACGCGGCGGCGATGCGGACCTGGATCTGCCCTGGCCCAGGCTCAGGAATCGGCACATCGGCCAGCGCATAGCTTTCTGGTGGCCCGTAGTCGTTGACGACGATCGCCTGCATGGATGAGCCTCCCGAGCGCGGTAAGCGGACCGTGCGGTCACGTTATCCGTAACCGGACCGCGCGGTCAACTTGATATTCTCGGGACCGTGACACGTGAACGGCCGCTGCGCGCGGACGCCGCCCGCAACCGCGCCGCCCTGCTCGCGGCCGCGTCCGAGGCATTCGCGGCCCAGGGGCTCGACGCGTCGGTGGCCGATATCGCCCGGCGCGCCGGTATCGGCAAGGGCACAGTGTTCCGGCACTTCCCGACTAAGGACGACCTGCTCGCCGCCGTCGTGCTCGACCGGATCGACGTACTGGCCGAATTGGCACAGGAATTGCTGGGCGCGCCCGAACCGGGGGAGGCGTTGCTGCAGTTCATGGAGGCGGCGGCCGGTCAGCAGCGCCACCTCGATCTGTCGTTTCTGCGCGACGCGGCGGGTGTGAACGAAATGCTCGACGGCACCCGGTCAGAGCTCTTCACGGCTATTACCGCCCTGGTCGACCGCGCGAAAGAGGCCGGCGCCATCCGCTCCGACATCACCGGCATGGACGTGATCCTGCTGATGTGCGCGCCCAACCACGTGGTCACCTTCGTGCCCGACGCCCCGCCCGACCTGTGGCGCCGCTACCTCAGCATCATCTTCGACGGCCTCCGCCCGGAAGGCGCGCGCCCGTTGCCGGCGGTGAGCTGACCGCGCAACCCACCACCATCACGTGCGTGCGCTACGGCCGTAACCACCCACTCAGGCCGCAGCGCCAGCCGCCGGAGGCGGGGTGCGGGTTAATGCGGTTGTGTGAGGTGAGGTCGCGTACATCGGCAAGAGAAGTTGACCTTATTCGAGTGATTGCAGGGCCTTGATCACCGGCGTGTAGAGGCGGGTTTTGATCGTCTCGAGGATCGGGCCGGCCTTGCTGACCTGAGTCGCGGCGAGGCTGACGGCGGTGCTGAGAACGTCCGGCTCGGGCACGGCCTGGTCGACGATCTTTCTCTCGTACGCCTCATCGCCCCCGAAGCGGCGGGCTGTGACCATCGCCTCATGTGCCGTCTGCGGGTTCAGGCGAGCCTGGATGAGTGCGGACATTCCCGGCGTGAACGGAATGTTGATGTCCGCCTCGGGCAGGCACCAGAAGCCGCGGTCGGCCCGCATGATCCGCAGGTCGTGAGCCAGCGAGAGCATGGCGCCGGCGGCGAATGTGTGGCCCTGCAGCGCGGCGACGGTCACGCAGGGAAATGTGAGCACCCGGCTGAAAAGGGCTTGGACCCGTACGCCGTACGCGGTGTACTGCTCGGAATTTTGGCCGAGCCACTCCAGGTCGAGGCCGTTCGACCAGATCTTGCCGCGCGCCGACGTCACCAGAGCGTGCGGTCCGTCGGTCTTCGCGATCTCGTCGAGAGCGGCCTCGACCTCGGTCAGCCAGTCGGGGTGGAAGCGGTTCTCGCCGTCGCCGAGATCGAGGACGAAGACGGCGTCGTGGCGCTCGAGGGTGGGCATGACGGCTCCCTTCGCGTTACTCGCGGGTAACATACCCTAGTTCGTCGCTCGGCGGGGGTCCGGGCACAATGGGAGGGTTGGTCGGGCGGGCAAACTCAGGAGGAACGGTGGCAGAAGTTGTACGGCCGGAAAAGTGTGTGGTCGCGGTCGACGGCCCCTCCGGTTCCGGCAAGTCCACCGTGTCCCGGCGGCTCGCCACCCGGATCGACGGCGTCTACCTCGACACCGGCGCTATGTATCGGGCCGTGACCTGGGCCGTCCTGCAGGCCGAGGCCGACCTGAACGACCCCGACGCCATCGCGAAGATCGCGCTCGAGACCGAGCTGTCGATCGGCACCGACCCGGCCGCTCCGCATTTCGCCGCCAACGGGGTGAACGTCGACGCCCCGATCCGCGGCGCCGAGGTCACTCAGGCCGTCTCGGCCGTGGCGGCAGTTCCCTCCGTACGCAAGCATCTCGTCGCCCTGCAGCGGGCGATCATCGCCGGGCACCCCCGGATCATCGTCGAGGGCCGCGACATCGCCTCGGTCGTCGCGCCGGACGCCGACCTGAAGGTCTACCTGACTGCCTCCTCGGCGGCCCGTGCCGCCCGGCGCAGCTCCGAGGACGCGACCGACGTCAAGGCGACCGAGGCCGACCTGGCCCGCCGCGACAAGCTCGACTCGTCGCGCCAGGCCGACCCGCTGCGCCAGGCCGACGACGCCATCGAGGTCGACACTACCGGCATCGGCATCGACGAGGTCGTGACGTACCTTTTGAATCTTTTGAACAGCAAGGTGAGTTCGTGAGCGAGGCTCCTCTCTACGAGGTCGACTCCATCCCCGACGACGAGGAGCCGACCGGTCCCGTGCCGGTCGTCGCCGTCGTCGGCCGCCCCAACGTGGGCAAATCCACCCTGGTGAACCGCATCATCGGCCGGCGCCAGGCGGTTGTGGAGGACGTCCCCGGCGTCACCCGCGACCGCGTGCCTTATGACGCGCAGTGGAACGGACGCCGCTTCACCGTCGTCGACACCGGCGGCTGGGAGCCCGACGCCCGCGACCGCGCCGCCGCGATCGCCAACCAGGCCGAGATCGCCGTGCAGACCGCCGACGTGGTCGTGTTCGTCGTCGACGTGACGGTGGGCGCGACGGACGTGGACGAGGCCGCGGTCAAGATGCTGCGCCGCTCGCACAAGCCGGTCATCCTGGTCGCCAACAAGGCCGACAATCAGTCGCTCGAGATGGAAGCAGTCTCGCTGTGGTCCCTGGGCCTCGGCGAGCCGCACCCGATCTCCGCGCTGCACGGCCGCGGCTCCGGCGATCTGCTCGACGACATCCTGAACGCCCTGCCCGAGCCCCCGCCGATCGTCGAGGGCGGTCCGCGCGGCCCTCGCCGGGTGGCCCTGGTCGGCCGTCCCAACGTGGGCAAGAGCTCGCTGCTCAACCGCGTGTCCAAAGAGGAGCGTGCCGTCGTCGACTCGGTCGCCGGCACCACGGTCGACCCGGTCGACAGCCTGGTCGAGATGGACGGCGAGCTCTGGCAGTTCGTCGACACCGCGGGCCTGCGCAAAAGGGTCAACCAAGCTTCCGGTACGGAGTACTACGCCAGCCTCCGCACCGCCGGCGCGGTCGAGGCGGCCGAGGTCGCAGTGGTGCTGCTCGACTCGTCCGAAGTCATCTCGGAGCAGGACCAGCGAGTGCTCTCCCAGGTGGTCGAGGCCGGCCGCGCCCTGGTGATCGCCTTCAACAAGTGGGACCTGGTCGACGACGACCGCCGGAACTTCCTCGAGAAGGAAATCGAGCGGGAGCTGAAGCGCATCCCGTGGGCCATCCGAGTCAACATCTCAGCCAAGACAGGCCGAGCGGTCGACAAGCTGGCCCCCGCAATCCGCCGAGCCCTAGCCTCCTGGGAACAGCGCGTGCCCACCGGCGCCCTGAACCAGTGGTTGACGGCACTGACCCAAGCCACCCCGCACCCCGTACGAGGCGGCCGCGCCCCCAGAATTCTGTTCGCCACCCAGGCCGGCGTCGCCCCGCCGCGGTTCGTGCTCTTCACGACCGGCCCGCTGGACGCCGGCTACCAGCGTTTCGTCGAACGCAAGCTCCGCGAGGAGTTCGGCTTCGAGGGTTCCCCCATCGAGGTCTCGGTCAAGCCCCGCAAGAAGACCGGCCCGGGGGGTCGCGGAAAGGCCCACGGGTAGGGCTTGCTAGTCTGTACAGGTTGCCGCGCGGTGCAAGTGCCGGGCGGCGGCGGGCTGTAGCGCAGCTTGGTAGCGCACTTGACTGGGGGTCAAGGGGTCGCAGGTTCAAATCCTGTCAGCCCGACCATAATTCAACAGGTCAGGGCCGGTGTCGCGAATCGCGGACCGGTCCTTTCCCGTCTCTGGGGTCGCCGTGGGGAGAATCCTGGGAGACGGTTTTGCACCGAGCAGCGCATCGAGCACGGGAACAAGCCGGCGCTGGGCGCACGCGCCCGATGAGCCTGGCCAGCATGGGCCGGCTCCGGCGGGCGCCCCGGCCGCGACGATGACCATTACAGTCGCATGCGTGAGCGCAGATCAGGGTCTTGTCCGGGTGTCCGATTCGTTCGGCGTACGCCGTACCCGCGTCGGATCGATCCTCGCGGATGACGGGACGAACTATCAGGTCAGGTGGGATGACACCGATGAGGAAGAGCTTGTCCCACGGGGCGCCGGCGTTCACGTCGCGACGAGGGGTTCGCTGCGTTTCCTGGCTTTGTCCGACTCCCGGCTGTTCCACGCCGTCTTCGCCCAAGAGCCCCTCGCGGTGGTTCTCCACCTGTTGGCCGAGTCGTCGGTCCCGCTGAATGTGCGAGAGATCCGGGAGCGTCTGGCCGAGCTCGGTCTGCGGAACGAGACCTGGGCCCGGCACGGGCCCCGCGCGCTGGCGGTTCTGCCCAAGTGGCCAAATGTCGTCCGACGGCAGAAGGGCGACACCCTGGCCTACGCCTGGGTGGGGGACGACCTTCCCGAACTCCCGTCAGAGGCCCAGCCCGAACCGGAGCCGGCACCTACGCCCGCGCCTGTGTCGAAGCCCGCTCCTTCTCCCGCCAAGCCGATCGCGGCTGCGACACCGGCCGAACCGGCGGTGCCGTCCGCCGAGCGCCTTCGGCGCCAGATGAGCGCCGCGCGGAGCATCGGCGAGGTCGCTCGCCTGCTCACGCTCCCGAGAGAGTTCGTGGCTGAGTTGTCACCGGAGGTGGTCGCCTCCGCGCTCCGCCGGGTCGCCGCCGAGGATCGGCTGGTCGCGGGCTGGCTCGACGCCCTGACCTCCTCCGGGCCGATCGGTGCGCTGACCGAGGAACTGGCGACGGCCCGGGCGGCGAACGCCGCACTCCAGAGCCGGGTCGATGAGCTGGAGGAGTGGTGGACGGCCCTCGAGCAGAGCACCGATCCGGGCGCCGCAACCCGTCAGCCGGGTGGCTGAAGAGTGCCTTTGCGTTCCGTCTTGGAGGAACGTCCGCGCTCCGTGACCCCCGAGCCCCAGGTAACTACTTGTGTGTCGATGCAGGCTGACGAGCCGCGGCGCAGGGGTGTGCCGGCCGTTTGAAGTTGTGGGTCCGACGTGTCAACCGGATGGCCTGCCCGCGTATCTGTAGTACGGACACGAGGGCGGGGAGAGAAGTTGAGTGACGACCGGAGCGAACTGGCGGTCCTGTACGAACGGGACTACGCCCGCCTGGTCAGGTTCGCCGCGCTTAGCTCGGGGGCTTACGTGATGCGGTCCGTGATCAACGGCTGCTGGGGACTGCCGCAGCGCCAGCGGGAGGTCATGTTTCTGCGGTACTACCTCGATCAGTCCGAGGAAGGGATCGCGCGGGCCATGGGCATCAGTCGCGGTGCCGTGAAGACCCACGCGGCTCGGGCCGCTGGGAATCTCCGCTCGCTGCTGGAGGGGGACCAATGAAGCAGGTCGACGGCGAGCTGAGCGCGGCCGAGGAGCAGCATTTGCGGTCGAGCATCCACCACCGGGCGGACGCGATCGAGCTCAGCGGTGACGGATGGCAGCGCATCGCGGAGCGGACCCGAGGGCGGAAGGCCGGGGTGGGGAGGCGTTTCCTCGTGCCGGCCACAGCGGCGCTGGGAGTGATTCTCGCGGTGGTCGCCGGGGTGACGGTGCGTCGCTCGGACAGCAACCTACCCACTGTCGCGCCGCAGCAGGGCGCGATCATCTGGCCGCAGGACCTGGTGGGCGGAAAGGGGGAAACGGGGCCGGCGACCGGTGATCCGGGGCCGACGGCCGAGCGTTTCCTCGACGAACTCGGCGTCCCCACTTCCGACCTCACCTTTGCGGCCGAGCGGGACAGCAGTGACGGGGCGCGGCTGGTCAAGGTCACCACCCGGGACGGGAGCGTGCTCGGCACGGTCAGTCTGCGCTGGGATGCCGGCGGCGGGGCTTGGGGCGTACAGGCAATGCAGTCGCCGCGCACCACAGTGCGCAACCCCGAGCCGAACGGTGCGGTCAACCCGCCGCTGTCTGTAGCGTTCCGGACGGACGCCGATGGCACGGCTCGGGTACGTCTGCTGGATGCCCGCAACTCCAAGGAGCTGACCACGTGGTCGGAGGGCGTCGACTCGGACGTGGACTGGCAGGCGAACGCGAACTTCACGAGGGAGACGAAACCGTTTCCCGGCTATCTGGTGCTGACCGTCCGGGACGACGGCGGGCGATTCACGAGTGTCGTCGTGATGCCGTTGACGATCGGAGCGAGTTGAGCGGTTGACGGTGTCCGGTGCGTGTCGGCGCCGGACTGGAGGATGTATGGATTGCCGGCCGGTCGAAACCCCACTCGCTCTACATGCGATGTAGGTTGAGGCCGTGGCTTCCGGAGGCAATGTCATTCCTGACGGACTCGTCGATCTGCTCGAACGGCCGCTGATCGCCAACCTCGCGACCATCCGCTCGGACGGCGCACCTCAGGTCAACCCGATGTGGTTCGCCTGGGACGGCGAGTTCATCCGCTTCACGCACACGAACTTCCGCCGCAAGTACCGCAACATCGCGGCCAATCCGGCCGTGGCCATCTCCATCGTCGACCCCGACGACCCGTACCGCTACATCGAGGTGCGCGGCGTCGTCGAGCGCATCGACGCCGACCCGGCCGGCGCCTTCTTCGTCGAGTTGGCTGAGCGTTACGACGCACCCTTCGGCACGAGCGCCCCGACCGACGCCCCGCAGCGGGTCATCTTCGTGGTCCGCCCCCAGGCTGTCGGCAAGCGTTAGGCGCACGGCTCCAGGCGGCACGTTGCGGCCGGGACCGGCTCAGTGGTGGTGGCCGGTGAGTGTGAGGCTGGCCGCCCGGGCAGCCGTCCACGACTCCAGCCAGGCGAGGAAGTCTTCCTGGGGCAGGGGGCGGGCCACGTAGTAGCCCTGGATCGCGTCGCAGCCCAGGTCGCGTATGTGGTCGAACTCGGCGCGGGTTTCCACGCCCTCGACGACCACGTGCAGGCCCAGGGCGTGGCCCAGTTGCTGGGCGGCTGCGATCACCGCCTGTCGGGCGGGGTGGTGGGTGATGTCCTCGACGAAGCTCTTGTCGATTTTGAGCTCCTGCACCGGCAGCTCGGTCAGCCGGCTCAGCGACGACTGGCCGGTGCCGAAGTCGTCGACCGACAGCCGCACACCCAGGGCGCGCAGAGAGTGCAGGACCTGTACGCCGTGGGTCGGGTCGGCTATCAGCCCGCTCTCGGTGATTTCCAGGGTGAGGGCGGTGGCGGGGACGTCGTGGCGGCTCAGGGCGCGCTCGACCACGTCGACGATCAGCGTCTGGTCGGTGAGCATCTGGGGTGACAGGTTCACCGCCACCGACAGGGGGTGGCCGGCCCGCCGCCAGGACGCGCAGGCGGTCAGCGCCGAGTCGAGCACGTGTTCGGTCAGCGGGGCGATGAGGCCGGTGCGCTCGGCCAGCGGGATGAACTCGTCGGGGCGTACGGAACCATCGGCCCGCGTCCATCGGGCGAGCGCTTCGGCGCCGACCACCTGGCCGGTTGCCGGGTCGACCTTGGGTTGGTAGGCCACCCGTACGAGGTTCTGCTCGACGGCGATGCGCAGGTCGGTCAGCAGCGCCAGGCGCCGGGGCGTGTCCTGGTCGTCCTCGGGGCGGTAGACGTGCACGCCCGTGCGGGTCTGCTTGGCGACGTACATCGCGACATCGGCCCGCTGCAGCAGCCGGTCTGGGTCGGTGCCGTGCCGCGGCGCCAGGCAGACCCCGATGCTGGCCTGGGTGTGCAGGGCGAGACCGGCCACTGTGGTGGGGGCCTCGAGCGCCTCGTGCAGTTCGGCGGCCAGGGCGAGGACGCCGGCTTCCGAGGCGGCCGGAGTGATCAGGCCGAACTCGTCCCCGCCGAGGCGGGCCACCCGGGCCCGGTCGCCGAACCGGGCCTGCAGGCGGTGACCGATCTCGCGCAGCACGTCGTCGCCGATCGTGTGCCCGAGGGCGTCGTTGATGTCCTTGAACCGGTCGAGGTCGAGCAGGATGACGCCCACCTGCTGGGAGACGTCACGGTGCTCCCGCACCGCCTCGCCCAGGTCGGCGAGCAATTTGTGGCGGTTGGGCAGGCCGGTCAGGGCGTCGTGCCGGGCGCTGTGGCTGAGCTGCTGCACGAGCCGGGCGTTGGTCAGCGCGACGCTGGCGTGCCCGGCCATGGCTTCCAGCAGCCGCAGGTGGTCGCCGTCGAACGTCTCGATGTCGGGCAGGCTCCGCGTGACGGCCAGCACGGCGACGGTGTCGCCCAGGGGCACGGGCGCGGCCATCGCGTCGTCCGGGCCGCCCGGCCGCATGATCGGCTCGCCGCGGGCGGCGGGCTCCCACCACGCGTCCTCCGCGGCCTCGGTGCGCACCTCGAACGTCCGCTCGCCGGTGAGCGACATGCGCGTACGGCCGTGGTCGCCGGGCACGATCAGTTCCGCCGTCTCGGCCCGGGCCAGATCGCGGACCTGGCTCAGCACCTCGTGCGTGACCGCGGTGGCGTCGTGGGAACCGCTGACCGCGCGGGTGAAGCGGTAGAGAGCCTCGACCTGGGCATGCCCCTGGCTCTGCTGGGCGTACCGCCGGAAGACCAGGTAGACGGCGAAGGCCAGGATGCCGAGCAGCGCCGCGGCGGCGAGCTGGTCGCGGATCACGATCGCGGTGATCAGGCCGAGCGTGGTGGTGACGACCACCAGGGGGAGCTGGAGGATGTTGCGCAGGTCGGCGGTCAGCAGCCGGCGCCATTCCTCGGTGTCGTCGTGCAGGGCGATCACGGCGCTGATCAGGACGACGGAGATGAGGTCGGCGGCCAGCGTCGCGACGAAGCAACTCAGCCAGCCGCGCGGGCCGAGCGGATCGGCCGAGCCGGCCAGCAGGTGGAAGAGCAGAGCCGCGGCGGCGGCCTGAGTGCCGTACAGGGCGGTGTTGAAGGCCAGTTTGGTGCCGCGCTGACCGCCCAGCACGGTCAGGCCGGCGACGCCGCCGATCAGACGCACCAGCACCAGCGTGGCCGGGGCCATCGTGACCAGGCCGAGCACCAGCGGGATCTCGCTGAGGCTGATCGTGTGCGACCCGCGCCGCACCGGGAACGTCACGGTGAACCGCTCGGTGACGGCGAACAGCACCGCGACGGCGGCCAGCTGGACCAGGCTTTCCCCGCCCGCCCAGGGTTGGTGACGCAGCAGGACGGCCACGACGACGAGCGTGAAGAGCGTGAGGCCGGCCGTGAGCACGCCGGTGCGGCCGGCCGGGGACAGCCGCCGCACAGCCTTCATCGGCGGGTCTCCTTGTCGCTAGCCGGTCTCCTTCCCATCGGCAGCGGCCGGGACGGGATGAGCATCCCGTCCCGGCCGTGCGTCAGCTCCAGGAGGCCGACGACCAGTCGTCGCTCGACCAGGAGCGGCCCGACCACGACCCGGCCGTCCACGACCGGCCGGTCCAGCGGCGGCCGGCCCACGACGGGTCGCTCCACGCCGCCTTGGCGCTCCACGGCGTGCTGTCCGACCAGGCCGCCGCGGCCCAGGTGCGCGAGGCCCACGAGGTGCCCGTCCAGTCGTCACCGGCGACCCGGTTGCCCATCCACACGCCGCCCGCCCAGGCGCTGCCGGTCGCGCTGCGCGCCGCCCAGGTGGTGGTGGGCAGGTTGCCCCAGACGCTGCGCTGACCGGACAGCGGCGAGTTGTCCATCATCACGCGGCTGTCGCCGCGGGAGTTGTTGAGCGTGCCGGTGCCGTTGGAGGGCACCCAGACCTGGGCCGGGGTCGCGACAGTGGTGCGGGCGAGCGCGCCGTTCACGCTGATCTCCTGCAGCCCCAGGTTGGCGGCGACGCCGTTGGGCACCCGCACCGACCCCTTCACCAGCCAGTTCTTGATCTGGTCGGGAGTCGCCGACGGCCGCGCCTGCAGCAGCAGGGCCACCGCGGCCGAGGTGACGGCGGCGGCCTGCGAGGTGCCGCTGCCGCGGAACAGGGTGTCGCCCGAACGGGCCGCCGGATAGGCGGTGTCGATGTACGAGCCCGGGTCGCGCAGCGACAGGATGGAGACGCCGGGCGCGAGCACGTTGATCTGCTTGCCGCCGTTGCCCAGGTTGGTGAACGTGGTGAGCTTGTCGTCGGCCGGGCTGACGGTGCCGCTGGTGTCGGCCGCACCCACCGTGAGGATGTAGTCGTCCGACGCCGGGTTGGCCAGCGAACCCGCGTTGTTGCCGTCGTTGCCGGCCGCGGCGACCACGACGATGCCCGCCTGCCAGGCCTTCTCCACCGCGAATCCCAGAGGATCGTTCCAGGTGTTCGGGGTGCCGCCGGAGCCGTACGACAGGTTGATGACCTTGATCGGGTTGGCCGGGTCGTCGTTGCGGTGCTTGACGACCCAGTCCACGGCGGCGATGACCTGGGTGACGTCAACGGTGCCGTTGGCCGTGCCCACCTTGACCGAGGTGAGCTTGACGCCCGGCGCGAGCCCCTTGGTGCCGGTGGCGGTGTCGTTGCCGACGATGATGCCGGCCATGTGAGTGCCGTGCCCGAACGTGTCCAGGTAGCGCAGGTCGGGCGCCTGCGACTCGAGCGACAGGTCGGGGCCGTTGACGATCTGCGCCGCGGGCAGCCCGCTGACCGGGGCCACCCCGGTGTCAATCAGGGCTACGCCGACGCCTTTGCCGGTCAGCGTGGCCGCCGCGCCGGTGTCGGCCCCGATCATCGTACGAACCTGCTTGAGGGTCGTCGCCGGCACGGTGCCGGCCGACCCCAGCCAGCTCGCCCACCGGCTCGACGGCCCGGACGCGGCGGCGGGGACTGCCCCGCCGCCGATCGAACCGATCCCGATCGCCAGCACCATCGTCCAGGTGCTGCTTTTCCTCATCCGGCCCATTGGCCACCCCGCCGTCTCTCGATGCTGAGCGACTTCATCGGCCGGGTGCTGCAGACCTGAAGAACTTTTCTTGAAGCGGGACCGTCAGGATCCGGAAAGTTCCCCGGCCAGTTCCTTCTCGTCCTCCTCCGACAGCGAGGTCTGCAGAACCTCTCCGCCGTACGGCTTGAGCGCCGAGGCGAATTTGTCCTCGGTGATCTTGGTGGTCATGATGACAACGGCCGCGCGGCCCGGAGTCAGCATTCCCTGGACGCGTTCGCGGAACGAGGCGTCGATGCCGGACTTGCCCAGCTTGCCCATCAGCGCGCCCAAGGCGCCGCCGAAAATCAAGCCGCCGATCGGGGCCAGGAAGAGCAGGCCGATCAGCGTGCCCCAGAGCGCGCCGGACGTGGCGGAGCCGGAGACGACCTTTCCGGGGGTGTCCACGTGGCTCCGGCCTTTGTCGTCGACGGTCACGACGGCCAGGCCGGACAGGTCGACGATGTGGTCGTTCTGCAGTCGTTGCACCTCCTCGTAGGCCTTCACGGCGGTGTCGTGGTCCTGGTAGCCGAGGATGATGAGGTCGGACATGGCTTTCCTCTTCTCTACGGGTCGGTCGAAGTTCCGGCGAACGAAAGGCACGCCTTCACATCGTCGGCGCGTCGCCCGCGGCCCGGTTCCGCCGATTCGGTCGACCGCCGCCGTCCACGAAACCGGCCAGCCAGCGGGCCGACGGCACCGAGTCGATGAAGATCGCCTTCATCAGCAGGCTCAGCGGAATGGCCAGCACGGCGCCGAGCGGGCCCATGACCCAGGACCAGAACGCCACCGACGCCATGGTCACCGTCATGGACATGCCCACCGCGTCGCCCACCACTTTGGCCGGCACGATGGTGGTGATGATCGAGTTCAGGACGACGTAGACGACGATGACCAGCACCATGCTCTGCCAGCCCTGGGTGAGCAGCGCGAGCAGTGCGGGCGGCGCCAATCCGATCAGAAATCCGACGTACGGAATGAAGTTGCACGCCGCCGCCAGCAGACCCCACAGCAGCGCCAGCGGGATGCCCAGAATCAGCAGGAAAACAGTGTCGAGCAGCCCGACCACGATCGCGAACAGGCCGGTGATGGCGACGTAGCGACGGGTGTTGGCCACGAATCCGGCCAGGGCCCCGGCCAGCCGAGGGTGGTCCTCCCGCATCGCCGTGGAACGACGGCCGATGTGGGCCGACTCGACACCGACGAAGAGCAGAAGGCTGTAGACGAGGACGAGGCTGGTGGCCACGCCCAGCAGCGACGGAATGTGCGCCGTCAGCCAGCCCGCGGCCACCCGCAGGTCGAAGTCGCCGGTGATGGCGGCGATCTGCTCGGAGCCGACGCCGAGGCCGGCCAGCAGGTCGGCGAGGTCCTGAGTGGTGACTGCGGCTTCATCGACGTACGTAGGCAATACAGTGGCCAGGCGGGCGATCGAATAGACCACGATCGCCACGAGACCGAGAATGACGGCGAAGATCGAGAGGATCAGGCCGGCCAGCGCGATGATCGCCGGAACTCCCCGGCGGGCCAGTCCCGCGTACACCGGATGAACCAGAATGACGATCACCAGGGCGAACGCGGCCGGTGTGGCCAGCCAGGCCAGTTCCCGCAGGCCCAGCACCGTGATCACGATGCCGCTGAGCACCACGAACACGCTCACGGCACGCGGAACTTGCCCGGCGGGAGAGGCCACAGAGATCACCATTCCGTACGGCGGTGGTGCGCTGTTCCACCATTTCGGGGGAACCGGGGGTGGCGGCGCCGATCAGATGAGGCGTTCCCGGCGGGCCGTCGCGAGCGCCTCGCTGCGGCGAGAGGCGCCGAGCTTGGCGTACAGGCTGGAGACGTGGGTCTTGACGGTGCTCTCGGCGATGAAGTGAGCCGCGGCTATGTCGGCGTAGGTCGCGCCGCGCGCCAGCTCGGCCAGGACGTCTCGCTCTCGCCGTGTCAACGCCTGACGGCCGGCGTCGGCCCGGACCGGTTCGGCCCGCGAGCTCCGGGCCGAGAAGTAGTCGACGATGTCGGTGCCGCTGATTGCTGCCTGTACGACGGTGTTGAGCCAGGGTGAAGCGGTGTAGCCACTGAGCCGCAGCAGCATGTCGCTGATCGGCGTGCCGTGCCGCAACCACCCGAGAAACGGCAGAGCGTTGCGGCGCACCTCGGTCAGGGCGACGGCCTTCTCGAGGTCGTCCAGGGCGCCGGCGTTGTCGCCGAGCGAGTCGCGGAGCTGGGCCGCGCAGACCATCGCCACCGCGGCCACCGGAGGCTGCAGACAGGTGGCTTCCTGGGCCGCCGTGGAGAAATGCTGATACGCGGCTCGGCGATCGCCGTGGAGATCCGCCCGGAACGCCTGGACCAGGGCCGCCTCGCCGGCCGCCCCGAGCTGCTGGAGTGTGTGACCGATGCCGGTCAGGCGGTTGCTGTCGGCGGCCAGTGCGGCGAGCAGCGCCCGGTTCACCAGCAGCGCTCGTTGCAGGTGCAAAGGCAGGGCTCCGGCTGCGGTGACTATCTCGGTTTGTTCGAGGATCGGCATGGGCGGATCCAGTACGGCCGCCGCGTCCGCCACGGAGGCCCGGGTCAGAGCCAGGGCGACGCCCTCGATGGTCAGCCAGAACAGGGTGCACAGGTCGGCGGCCTGGATCGACGGCGGCGTCCGATCCGGCGAATTGATCAGCCACGGCGGCGCGCTCATCCTGCTCAGGCTCAGGGCGAGACCGGCTCGCGGTACGGAGAAGCGAACGGCCGGCTCGGGAAGCCCGGCCGCCGCGGCGAGAGCGACGTTCGCCACCTCGACGCCCGCCCGCTCCCGGCCCAGCATGTACTGGCTCAGCGCCAGGTGTGACGTGGCGGCCGCCTCGAGAGCGGGCAGGACATGGCTGCGGGACAGCGCGATCACGCTGCTCAGATGAACTTCGGCCTCGTCCAGGTCGCCGGTCCACATCTGCGTCACGGCGAGCTCGAGCAGCAGCAACGGAAGGCACTCCTGAGCCGCGGGCCGGCGCAGGACGTCGGCCACCAGCCGCCGGCCGTCCGCGACGGCGGCCGCGATGGACTCCTGGCCGAGCCGGGCCCGCATCAGCCGGAGGCACGCCCGTTGCACGCCGGCCGCGACGGAGTCGAGCGGCGGCCGGTCGAGGATCAAGTTCATCCAGTACCGCGCTCCGGCCACGTCGTCCCGGAGCCAGCATTCGACGGCCACGGTGAACCAGCAATCTTCGGCGGCCAGCACGGCTTCGCTGTGCCGCGCGACGAACGCCGCGATCTGTTCGCCTTCTCCGCGGAGCACCATCGACAGGCCCTCGGTGGCCAGCAGGTGAGCGGCGCCCTCGTGATCGCCGACGTGCTCGAGCCGCCCGAAGGCCCGCTCGTGGTCGTTGCGGGCGAGATCTAGCCGTACCGCCTGTCGTACCGCGGCGCGTGCCCTGTCCTCGTCGCTTCCCGGCCTGCTCAACCGCCGGTGGATGACTTCCTGAAGGACCGGGTGGACGCGGTACCGGGCCGGCTCGGCCGGGCCGCTGACCCGCTGAACCAGCAGCGCGGTGGCCTCCAACTGCTCGAGAGCTTCCGGGGCCGCGGCGTCCCGCGTCAGATGCTCGGCGAGGTCCGAGGTGACGACCTGTTCACCGGCGATGCACAACAGCAGATGTCGCTCGGTGTCGCTCAGGCCGGCGAAGGTCTCGTCGACGATCTGCCGCGCCGCTTCGGCCCGGCTGCCGTCGAGACCCGCGCGGGCGGCGCCGAGCGGGTCGGCCGCGGCGGCGACGTTCCGCGCGGTCAGCACGTGGACGGCGCACCAGCCCTGCGCCCTTTCCGCCACCGCCTCGGCCAGGTCGGCGGAGTCGATGCGCACGTGCGCGAGCGTCAAGGTGCGCGATTCGTCCGGGGTCAATCGGAGCACATCGCCGTGCAGGACGGCGAGATCGCCGAGCAGAGCCGGTACGAGGTGGTGCAGGGCCAGCGGCGTCCGCGACAACAGGAGCAGGTGCAGGCTGGCCGGATCATGGCGCAGCCGGTGATCGATGAGCAGCAACGCATCCGCGGGGAGCCGGTGCGCGTCGTCGATCACCACCAGCGCCGGCCTCGATCCGCCGGCCGCCGCGGCCGCGTCGAGCACATTCCGGAGAGTCGCGGCGCTGTAGCCCGCGTCGGCACAGATCCAGATGACCCCCGGCCGCGATGGCCTGTCCCGGCGCAGCCACCCGCTGACACCGACGGTCTTGCCGGCGCCGGCCGGGGCCACGAGCACGACGACGGCACTGTCGTGCACCTGCTCCAGCCGTTCCCACAAGCGACGGCGAGGCAGGTACGCGGCCGGCAGCGGCGGCGCCGGGCGAGTCAGCGAAAGCGGTAGTTGGGCGTGAATCATCCGAACCCCCTGGGTTGCGGACACGCCGGATGCTCAGCCGTGGCCAGCCTTGCTGCTGTCGTTCCCCCAGGTGCTACTGGCCGAGTCGGCGTCCGGTGCAACCTCCTCCTTCTTAGTCACAACTCGATCTCCTGTCAAAGAGTCATCGATTGATGGCTCAGCGTGGCACGCCGGTAATCCGCCGAACCGGGGGAGCCGCCCCGCCCATCCGGTTCCTACCGTCGGTCAGGTGAAGACTCGAGGCGCGGTCGAGGTGTTGTGCTTCGCCTTCGCCGCCGATGTGGACACCGCGGCGGTTCTGCCGACGCTGCGCAGGCTCGTCGACGACGGTCTGATCCGCATCAACGACCTCACTCTGCTGACCCGTACGCCGGGCGGCGGGGACGACGTCGCCGGGGCGTGGACGCCGTTGCCGGCGAATGATCTGAGACTGATCGCCGGGAGTCCGGGACCCGGGCCGCACCGGTCGTCGGCCGGGATAGTCGATCACCTGGTCGCGCTGGCGCAGTTGCATCTCGACGGCGTGCTGACGCTGTCGGAGGTCATGACGGCCAAGCGCCGGGTGGTGAAGTGAGGCCTATGACTGGTCCGCGGTCGCCGGCTCGGTGGTGATGGCGCTCAGCGGGCCGGGACGTCCGTACAGGAAGCCCTGCCCGACGCGGCAGCCCAGGTCCATCAGCATCGCCGCCTGAGCCTGGTCCTCGATGCCCTCGGCGACGGCGGTCAGGCCGATCGCGCCGAAGAGCTGCCACAGCGTGCCGAGGATGTGAACGGCGGCCGGGTCGCGCGCGATGTCCTGCACGTACGTCCGGTCGACCTTGACTATGTCGGCCGGGAACCGGTGCAGGTAGCGCAGCGAGGCGTAGCCGGTGCCGAAGTCGTCGATGGCGATGCGGATGCCGAACTCCCGCAGCCGGCGCAGCGCCCCGATCACCTCGGACTCGTCGGCCAGCGCGTTCTCGGTCACCTCGAGCACCAGCTGCCCGGGGCGCAGACCGGCCTCGTACAGCGTCGCCGCGACCTTCGACGGGAACGAGGCGTCGAGCATCTGCGAGGGCGAGACGTTGACCGACAGGTACGCGGTCTGCGAGCCCGGCCACGAGGCGAACTCGGCGCACGCCCGGCGGAGCACCAGCAGCCCGAGGTCGCCGATCAGCCCGGCCCGTTCGGCGACCGGGATGAACACGTCCGGCGGCACCACGCCCAGGTGCGGGTGGTTCCACCGGGCCAGCGCCTCGACGCCGGCGACGCGCCGGCCGGCCAGGGTGACGATCGGCTGGAACACCACATGCAGGGCCGAGTGCTGCAGAGCCTGTTGCAGCTCGGCCCGCCACATCACCTCACGGTCGAAGCCCTGCCGCATCGAGGGCTCGAACATCGCGTACGCGTCCTTGCCCTGGGTCTTGGCGGCGTACATGGCAAGGTCGACGTTCTTGCGCAGATCGGCCGAGCCGGCCGAGCCGTCGGAGAAGGCGATGCCCACGCTCGCGCCCAGCCGCACCGTGCGCGGGCCGACCTCGACCGGGTCGTGCAGCAGTTCGAGCAGCCGCTGGATCCGCCCGGTCAGGTCGTGGACGCGGGCGGTCAGCACGGCGAACTCGTCGCCGCCGAACCGGGCCACCGTGTCCGGCTCGGTGAAGCAGGCGCGCAGCCGCTCGCCGGCCACCCGCAGCACGATGTCGCCCGCGTCGTGCCCCAGCGAATCGTTGATCATCTTGAAGTCGTCGAGGTCCAGGTACGCGATGGCGACCGGCTGACCGGCGTCGAGCGCACCCTCGAGCCGCTCCAGGAACAGCGCGCGGTTGCCCAGGCCGGTCAGCGGATCGTGGTAGGCCTGGTGCCGCAGCCGCCGGGTCAGCGTCGAGTTGTGCAGCAACGTCGACAATTGCCGCAGCAGGATCAGCAGCAGGCCGATCATCAGCGGGATGGCCTCGGGCGCGTCGACCTCGACTCCGGCCAGCGTCTGACCGACGACCACGAGCGCGGCCAGACCGAACGGCACGTACGGCAGACCCGTCTGCCATCGGGCGGTCACTCCGGTGTGGTCGAACGTCATCGGCCGCCGCGTCGCCAGCCAGCCGGCGGCCGCGCACGAGGCGAAGGCGATGAACCAGCCGGCGTCCGAGTTCTGCCCGGTGGCGTAGGTGCCCGCCGAGGTGTCCAGGGCGAACAGCACGTCGCTCACGGTCATCCCGGCCAGGCCCATGAGCAGGAGCAGACCGACGCCGCGGCTGTCGCGACGCGTACGGGCGGCAAGCAGCACGACGACGGTCGCCATCACGATGTCGGCGACCGGGTAGGCCACCGACACGGCGAACGCGAGCAGCGAATCGGCGCCGGCCTCCCACACCTCGCGGACCGTCAGGGACCAGCCGATCACGAACAGCGCGCAGGCGACGATCAGGCCGTCCAGCAGCACGGTCAGGCGCGAGCCGACGGACGCCCAGCCCGCGATCAGCCACAGCCCCACCGTGGCGAGCAGGGGAAACAACAGGTAGCCGACGTCGGCCAGGGACGGGAACAGCACCTCGGCGTGGACCACCAGCTCGTTCCACGACCAGTAGAAGTTGCCCACACCCCAGCTCAGGGTGCCGGCCGCCAGCAGACGCCAGCCGATGCGCTCCTTGCCGTCGACCTTGCGGGCCGCGGTGTTGCAGGGAATGGCGGCCAGACAGGCCAGAAGGCTGCTGCCCAGCTGCGTGTAGGGCGCCGCGGCCGTGCCGGACAGGAAGAAGATCGGTACACCGGCCACGATGCACAACGCAACCAGCGCGGCCGCATGGGGCTGCTGACCGCCATTCACTTTCACGCGGCGCAGTCTCACACGCACCGGCGGTCGCATTCAAGATTCCCGTGCCGGCGCCGGCCTTCTCATGTGGACGTCCTTCGATACCGTCGCAGTCCGGGCGCGGTTGTCCGCGCGAGGAGGTTGGACATGACCAGGCCGATCGATTCGTCCGGTTTGGGCGGCACACTGGCCGATGTGGTGGCTGCGCTCGGCCAGGCTCAGGCAGCCTCCGGCGATCAAAAGGCGCAGGAACCGCCAGTCGGTACGGGCGAGGCCGCCGACGGCCGGATCCGGGTGCGGGCGACGCTGCCGGGGCGGATCGAAAGCCTCGAGCTGGAGCCGTCGGTGCTGCGGCTCGGTGGCGACGAGCTGGCGCAGCAGATCGAGGCGGCCGTCAACGCCGCGCTCGCCGACCTGCAAGGCCGGGCCGTGACCGCTGCCGGTCCGGCCGACCTCGGCGCGCTCACTGATCAGCTCAAGGACATCCAGGCCGACGCGGAGCGTCAGTTCGCGAAGCTGACCACCTCGCTGATCGAGGCGCAGGAGCAGATCGCCCGCCGGGCCGGTGACTGATGAGCGGCTTCCGGATCGATCCCGAGCGGCTGTCGGCCTCCGGGTCGGCCCTGCAGAGCGTCGCCTCGCGACTTTCTTCGGAGCTGGCGTCGTTCCAGTCCGAATTGGCGGGGTTCGGCGCGCCCTGGGGGAGTGACGACATCGGCTCGCTGATCGGCGCCGCCCATGACGAGGTGTCCTCGTGGGCCTTCGAGTGTTATCAGGACGCTCTGGACGAAATGGCCTCAGCCGGTGCCGACGTGGTGGACATCAGCGCTCAGCACGCCGAGGTGGATGAGAACGTCAGCCGGCGGTTCCGTGGGCTGCTCGGCGAGCTGGGGCGCTGACGCGTGGGCATGGAGATCCCGGGCGAGCTGCGGTCGCTGCTCGACATCCTCGGTTTCAGCTGGCCGGAGGCCGACGAGACCGCCCTGGCCGAGATGGGTCGGGCGTGGATGGCGTTCTCCGACCGGCTCGAGGCGATCGTGTCGGACGCGACGTCGACCGCCGCCGAGGTGTGGACGGAGCACGAGGGCGAGAGCGTCGCCGCCTTCCAGGCCTGGTGGGCCCGGGAGGACAGCCCGGCCAAGGCACTCCTCGACGGCGCCAACGGGGCCACGCTGACCGGCACCGGCCTGATGATCTGCGGCGGGATCGTGCTCGCCCTCAAGGTGGCGGTCATCGCCCAGCTGGCCATCCTGGCCGTGCAGATCGCGCAGGCGGTGGCGACGGCGGCGCCCACGTTCGGCGCCAGCCTGCTCGAGATACCGCTCTTCCAGCAGCTGAGCCGGACGATCGTCGGGAACCTCGTGCAGGACGCCATGGTCAAGTTGCTGGACGGCTGACCGGACATGGCGAAGGGCTCCGGACGCCTCATGCGGGCCGCGCTGCGGTTCCTCCGCAGGACGAAGAAGCGCGCCCGCCCGGATCGGATGAACCCCCACTTCACGACCCACACCATCGGCGGCGGCGACCTGAAGCCTGGCAAGACCAAAGGCACTGGGTATCACTACCGCCCCGGCGGGCAGGACTTCCCCGGCCGCAGACTCATGCCCGGTACGAAGGTCACCTACGGGAACGGCGTGTACGAGGCGAAAGTTGAGTTCTTCGACCCGACCCTGAATCCGCCGGCCGGCGCCTGGAAGGGGAAGGCCGGTAACAAAGGTTTCAGCACCTTCTTTCCGGACGATTGGACGCCGGCCCAGGTGGACAACGCGGTGTCCGGTGCATTCAAGAACTCCACGCCCTTTCCGGGCGGCATGTGGGCCGGTACCTACAATGGCGTCACGATCAGGGGTTACTACGACGAGGCCGGTGGCTTCACACACGGCTGGCCTGTTCCTTAGCGCATCGAGAGGCTTGCGGTGGGTGTTGTCAGCTGGGGGATCGATCCCACGTACGGCCTGCCCGTCTACCAGGTCGAGGACCAGCGGTACGACCTGCTGGGTCAATGGCTGTCCGCTGACCTCGACAGGTTCTTCCCGGTCACCTTGGACGCGCTGGCGATGGCCGACGACGTGGCTCGCGGCGAGCCGCCGTTCGAGGAGTGGAGCAGCGAGAACTACGAGGTGTCGTTCACACCGTCGGCGTTGCTGATCAAGAACTTGTGGGTGCCGGGGGCGGAGGGCGAGTTTCCGGCCGAGACAGCACGGTCGGCGATCGAGGACTATTGGCGTTTCCTGGTCGCTCAGCCGGAACGCCCGGCCGTCCGGGAGTACCGGCCCGATCTCCCGAGGTGGCAGGCCGACCTGCTGCAGTGGGAAGAGTCCTGGGGCCGCCCCCACCCGTACCGGGGACGGCTTTTCTAGGCTTCGAAGATGACGACGCGGGGCTGTCGGTCGGGGTCGGCGTCAATAGTTTCGTCTGGGTGCAGGTGGCCGGTGGCTGTCACCCGGCCGGTTTTCGGGTCGACGATTCGGTAGTTCGGCGGGGTCTGGCGGTCCTGCAGCATGCGCAGGGCTCCGCCATTCTCCTGGTAGACGATGTGCAACCGGCCTGGGACTCGCAGGCTGCGGGGGCTCAAGAAGGTTTCCCAGTCCGGGGCCATGTCGGTGATGGCCACGTCCTGCAGAATCTTGCCGACCAGCCCCACGTAGGTTGAGCCCTCGTAGTCCAGCGCGTCCCGCCAACTGCCCTTCGGGGCCAGGAAGTACGGCGCGTGGCCCGGCTCGGCGTCTCGGTGGACCCACTGCCAGATGTTGGCCGCCCCGTAGACGACGCCCATGGTGGCGCCGGCGCACAGGTTGCTCCAGGCCTCGTGGCCTTGCCACCAGCCGGCCGCGTTGTCCTGGTGGCCGGTGCATTCGTAGGTGGGTTCGCCGTTGGCCACTGCCTTGACCGGCTCCGAACGCCACATGTCGGCGACCCGTTCCGGCACGTGTTCGCCGCCGTGGCCGGTTTGGCACCACTGGAAATCCAACCACGGCGCGTCCTGGTGGGCATTGGGACGGGCGTGCGGACGATAGTGGATGCCGGTCGGCTGGCCGTAGCAGTCGCTGTCGTGGACCGCTTGGCCGCCGGCTTCGATTTGGGGCTCGCTGCCGGCTCCGTCGGCGCCGACCAGATAGATGGCCGGTCGGGCGCCGTACCGGGCCACCAGGTAGCGGCAGTACCGCGCGTATTCGCCGGACGGGACGACCGTACCGGCGACGTCCAGGCCCTTCCAGCCGAAGCCTTGGAAGACCGGCTGCAGCACGGGAACCAGCCCGTGCTCGCCCAGGATGTCGAGCAGCCGGTCGAGGTACTGGAAGTAGCCCGGGTTCAGCTCGTTCAGTCGGCCCGCGGGCAGGTCTTCGAAGCCGACGTCGAAGCCCTCGTCGGCGCTGCGGTCGCGCGGGCCGGTGGCCCGCATGTCGGGTTGCACCGTCATGAGCAGGACGGCGTTGAACCCCTTGGCAGCACGGTCGCGGGCGTAGACCCGTACGTCATCGTCAGTAGCTCGCCAGGGCAGCGCCCACGCCGTGTCGGCGACGAGCAGAGCGGGAGTGCCGTCGGCGTGGATCAGGTTGCGGCCGCCGGGGGACATCCGCCAGAAGCCGTGCCGGTCAAAGGCGTTGGAGCTTTCGGCGGGTACGACGTCGAGGCGCCCGGACACGTCGTGCAGACCGGGATCGGGCACGTTGGCGGTGGTGCTCCACTGCCAGGAACCGTGCCCGATCGGCGAGGCGAAGCGGACGCGCCAGGTGCGGCCGCCGTCGTAGAAGGCCGGGCGGCGCAGGACAGCCCCGTCGGTGTGGGTGAAGGTCGCCCAGACCTCCACCGACACGTACGGATCAGTAAGCGCTCGCGAAGCGGTGAGAGTGACCTCGGCCTCGCGCCAGGGCTGAGCTCTCATCCCTTGGACGCTCCGGCGGTGAGGCCGCCGACGATCCAGCGCTGCAGGAAGGTGTAGGCGATCAGGATCGGCACGACGGCGATGAGGATGCCCGCGGCCAGCCCGGTGTTGTTGTTGGAGAACTGGCCCTGGAAGTTGAGCAGCCCGACCGGGATGGTCTTGTGGGCGTCCGAGTTGAGCAG
The DNA here is from genome assembly GCF_026626335.1 of Paractinoplanes pyxinae. Lineage (GTDB taxonomy): Bacteria > Actinomycetota > Actinomycetes > Mycobacteriales > Micromonosporaceae > Actinoplanes > Actinoplanes pyxinae. The sequence goes on from NZ_JAPNTZ010000003.1 coordinate 66,930, forward strand.
GATCAGCGCGAACAGGAACTCGTTCCAGGTGGCCACCGCGTCCAGGATGAACACGGTGACCAGCGCCGGCGCGCTCAGCGGCAGCACGATGGTCAGGAAGATGCGCCACGCGCCGGCGCCGTCGATGCGGGCCGCCTCGAGGATCTCGTCGGGCAGCTGCCGGAAGAACGACTGCAGCACCAGCACCTCGAAGGGAATGCCGAAGGCCAGGTACGGGCCGATGAGACCGATGAGGCTGTCGGTGAGCCCGGCGCTGCGGGCCATGACGAACACCGGCACGATCGTGATGTAGATCGGGATGGTCAGCCCCAGGAACACCGTGTACATGATCGTCCGGCCGAACCGGATGCGCAGCTTGGCCAGCGCGTAGGCGAGCATGGCGCTGACGAAGACACCGAGCGGCACCTTCAGAATCAGCAAGATCAAACTATTGCGGTACGTCGTGGCGAAGTTCCCGATGTTCCAGGCGTCAGCGAAGTTCTGGAACGTGAAGGTGCTCGGCCACGACAGCGGCCCGTTCGCCACGAAGTCCGACAGCGGCCGCACGGCGGTGATGATCAGCAGCACCAGCGGTGAGATCCACAGCAGCGCCACGAGCGTCATGACCACTGTCGTGCTGAGGCCGCCCTTCGCCTTCTTCGGTGGGGTGTGGGTGGTGGCGATCGTCGCCTCGGGCATCAGGACGGTGGTCATGCGTGCTCCTTCGTCTGGGAGCGGACGTACGGGATGCTGACCGCGATCGCCACGACGGTGATCACGACGGCGATGGCGGTGCCGTAGCCGGCCTGGTTGTACTGGAAGACGTTGAAGTACATCCAGGTGCCCATGACCTGGGTGGCCGTGCCCGGCCCGCCGTAGGTCATGGCGTAGATCAGGTCGAAGACCTTGAACGAGTCGATGACCGACAGCGCGATGACCACGTAGTGCGCTGGTTTCAGCCCGGGCATCGTGATGTGCCAGAACTGCTGCCACCGGGTCGCGCCGTCGACGGTCGCCGCCTCGTACAGGTCGGCGCTGATGCCCTGCAGGGCGGCCAGGTAGAGCAGCATCGGGAAGCCGACGCGCAGCCAGATCGCGGCCACCATGGTCGCGCCGAGCGCGGTCGAGTCCTGGCCGAGCCACGGCTGGGCCAGCCCGTCCAGGCCGACCGCGCGCAGGGCCGCGTTGATCGCGCCGTACTCCGGGTTGTAGAGCCAGCCCCAGATCGAGGCCACGCTGACCAGCGGCAGGACGGCCGGGGTGTAGAAGATGAGCCGCAGGACGGGCTTGCCGCGCACCTTGCCGTTGAGGATGACGGCCAGCACGAGGCCGAGCACCACCGGCGCGACCACGGTGACCACGGCCCAGATCAGGTTGTTCAGGGCCGCCTGGCGCACCACCGGATCGCTGGGCAGGGCCGTGTAGTTGTCGAGCCCGACGACGTTGTAGCCGGCGCTCAGGCCGTCCCAGTCGGTGAAGCTGAACCACAGCGACGACAGTGCCGGGTAGACCAGGAAGCCGGCGTAGACGAGCAGGGCCGGCAGGGCGAACCCCCAGGCGACCAGGCCCCCGTGCCTGGTCTTCTTCCTCGTTGCTTTCCTTGGTGCGGTCAGGACGGCCATGAGGTCAGCTCTTGTCCCAGGCCTTGATGACGTCCTGCATCTTCTTGGCCGCGTCGGCCGGGCTGGTCTTGCCCTGCAGCACGTCGCTCTGGACGGCGAAGTACTGGTCCGCCTGCTTCTTCGGGAACGCCTGGTCCTGAATGGTGTAGAACGGCTGCTTGCCGGCGCTCTGCGAGTACTCGTACGACAGCGGCAGCGTCGCTTTGTCGGGCTCGGCGCCGGTGATGGCCGACGAGGTGACCTTGAGGGCCTTCTGCGTCTCGGGCTTGACGATGAAGTCGAGCAGGGCGGCCGCCATGTCCGGGTTCCCGGCCTTGGCATTGATCATGTAGCCCTCGACGAAGCCCGAGTGCCGTTCCGGCGTGTGCCCCGTGGGCAGGGTGAAGACGCCGAAGTCGGCCGACTTCTTGTTCGCGGCCTGGATGCCCTGGGCCTCGGTCCACGAGCCGGTGATCGTGTACGCGGCCTTGCCCTGCACGTACCAGAGCTCGACATCGGCCGGGTCGAGCGCGACCGCGCCGTTGGGCAGCCACTTCTGGTCCTGCCACTTCTTGAAGTTGGTGAACGCGGTGACGACCTCGGGCCGGTCCCAGCTCTCGTCGCCGGTGAGCAGCTTGTCGTGCAGCTCCGGCCCGGCCGAGACCTCGAGCAGGTACTCGAACAGGCGCATGATGTCCCAGCCGTACTTGCCACCGAGCCCGGCCGGCGTGATGCCGGCCGCGACCAGCTTGGCGTTCATCTCTTCCAGTTCCGCGTACGACTTCGGGGGCGCACTGATGCCGGCCTTGTCGAACGCGGCCTTGCTGTACCAGCTGCCGAGACCGTTCACGATGAACGGCACGCCGCCCTTGACGCCGTCGAACGTCATGCCCTGCACGGCCGCCTGGTTGAGCTTGGCGTCCCAGCCGAACTTGGTGTAATAGCTGCTCAGGTCCATGGCCTGCTTGGCCTTGACGAAGGGGGCGCCGATCTGGCCGCCCCAGATGCGCCAGACGTCCGGTCCCTTGCCGCCGAGCAGCTCGGTGCGCAGCTTGTCGGGGTAGACGGCCGCGCCCGAGCCGGGCAGCGAGTCGACGGTGGTGGTCGTGCCGTTCTGCGCGTCGAACTGCTTCACCTGAGCCTTGACCAGATCGATGGTCGAGTTGTCCTCGTAGGTGAACAGCCGCAGCTCCTTGGAGCCGTTGCCGGAGCCGCCGGCCGGGGCACTGGCGGAGTCGTCACCCGTACCGGTGCAGGCGGCCAGGCCCGCCGCGAGAGCGGCGCCACCGGTCAGGCTCAGAAACTTGCGGCGGTTGAGGGGGCTGTCGTTCATCTCTGTCTCCTAGCGGGGGTGAGGGGCGCGTCAGCCGGCCTGGGGGCGGCGGCCGAAGCGGCGGATCTTGGCGAACATGTCCTCGAGCAGGAAGCGGACGTCGACGGTCTCGACGAGCCGGATGGGATGACCGCTGCCCGGCAGGTAGTGGCCCTCCTGGCCGAAGCGCGGGGCCGGCACCGTGCGGAACTGGCCACCGCGCGGGAAGAGCATCAGAGAAATGGCCGGGGAGTCGCCCAGCGAGCGCGACTCGATCGGCTCGTCGTGATGGGCGTCGTTGAACTCGATCAGTTGCTTGATCAGATAGTCGGCGAGGGCCGACGTGCCGCCGATCTTCTCCTCGAGCTCGGCGTAGCCCACCGAGACCTGCGAGTAGACGTTGGACGGCACCTGCCACACCGTGATCCCGGAGTCGAAGACCACGTTGGCGGCGGCGATGTCGTTGCTCAGGTTGAACTCGATGCCGCAGTAGCTCTCCAGGCCGCCGTAGCCGACGCCGCCGATCCAGATCACCACGATGTCGCGGTGCACGATCTCCGGATCGAGCAGGATCGCCGAGGCCATGTCGGTCAGCGGGCCGAGGAAAGCGACGTAGAGCGTGTCGTCGCCCTTGCTCTCCTCGATGATCAGCCGCGCGCCCGGGCTGTCCTGCGGCGTGACCTCGTCGGCGATCGCCTCGGCGGCCCCGTCGGCCACCACGACGTCCTCGAGCTCCATCAGCCGCAGCAACAGCTCGATCTCTTCGCGGGACTCCTCCATGCTGCGTACGCTGCGCCGCTGGCCGAAGTGGGCCGGGATCAGGCCGCGGACGTCGAGCGTCGGCGAGAGCAACGCGTGCACGATCGCGAACTGGTCGTCGGCCTCGTTCTTGGCGTCGGTGTTGATGACCACCCGGCGACGGGATGCAGAGGACACCGGAACTCCTTCAGATTTCGATGCGTGGTGGAATACCTATTCACCACTGGGGAGAGTGCCGCGGAGAGTGAGTTATCGATAACCTACGCGTTAGGTTATCGATAACCTACGGTCGCGCAAGAGGCCAGTTTGTAACACGTCGGTAACGAGGACGGGCCTTGCGATACTGGGCCGGTGCACGGGAGGGGTCACATGTCAGAGGCACGGGCGCGGCAGCCGCAGACGCGCCCCAAGATGGTGGACGTCGGCCGGCTGGCCGGCGTGTCGGCCCAGACCGTCTCGAGGTTCTACACCGGCAAGGGCTACGTCAGCGCCGACACACGCCAGCGCATCGAGTCGGCCATCGCCGAGCTGAACTATCAGATCAACGGGTCGGCCCGCAGCCTGCGGGTGAACGCGACGCGGACCGTCGGCGTCCTCACCACCGGGCCCTCGGTCTACGGCACCTGGTCGATCGTCCAGGGCCTCAACGAGGCGGCCCACGACGCGGGCTACGCGCTGTTCACCAGCTGGGTCGAGTTCGACCCGGGCGACGCGAACGCGCCCCGTGAGGTCCACGAGGCGCTGGACCGGTTCCTCTCGGCCCGGGTCGACGGGATCCTCATCTCGTCGCCCCACCCCGGCATCGAGGACGCCCTGCACCGGGTCTGGGAGACCGTGCCGGTGGTCATCCTCTCCGGACGGGCGTGGCCCAACGCGGATTCGGCGGCGGTCGACTCGTACGAGGCCGCCCTGCTGGCCACGCGGCACCTCATCGAGCTGGGCCACCGCCGCATCTTCCACATCGCCGGGCCGGAGCCGATCATCGAGGCCCAGGACAGGGAACGTGGCTACCGCGATGCCCTGGCCGAGGCGGGCGCGACTCCTCTGCCCGTCCTGCGCGGGGACTGGTCGGCGCAGTCCGGCTACGACGTCGGCGCCCGCGTCGACGTCGGCGACTTCACGGCCGTGTTCAGCGGCAACGACCAGATGGCCCTGGGCTTCATGAACGCGCTGCGGCACCGGGGTCTCGTGGCGCCGGCCGACTACTCGATCGTCGGGGTGGACGACATGCCCGACGCGCGCCACTTCGCGCCGCCCCTGACGTCGATCTGGATGGACTTCGTCGAGCTGGGCCGCATCGGCTTCCGGATGCTGACCGAACGCATCACGACCGGCGAACGCGTACCGCGGCAGGTGATCCACCCGAACCTGGTGACGCGCCAGTCGAGCGCGCGCATCACCTCCGACTAGCTATCGGCCGGGAGGGTGTGCCAGAGCTCGAAGGCCACGGAGGCGGCGGCCTGCGCGTCGCCGGCGGCCATCAGCTCGATCAGCCGCGCGTGCACCTCGACCGAGGCGTGGCCGTCGGTGGTGAAGCGCAGGCGTTCCACCCGGCGGACGAGCGGATCGAACTGGTCCAGCACGGTCGCGATGGCCTGATTGCCCAGGGCGGCGACCGGGATCCGGTGGATCTGTTCGTCGGCGTCGAGGGCGGCGGCGATGTCACCTGCGTCGACCGCGTCGGCGAAGCGGCTGTTCGCCTTGCGCATGCGCTCGATGTCCTGGTCGGAAAGCCGGCCCGTTATCTGCCGTACGGCTAATTCGTGCATGGCGGCGATGACATCACGAGCATCCCGCACCGCCTGGGCGTCGATGGAGCTCACCCGCGTCGACCGGCCCGGCAGCGCCACCACCAGGCCGCTCGCGCCGAGCCGGAGCAGAGCCTCTCGCACCGGCGTGCGGCTCACACCCAGCCATTCCGCCAGCTCACCGTCCTTGAGCTGCTCGCCGGGCTGGAAGGTGCCGTCGACGATGGCGTCGCGCAGGCGCCGATAGACGTCGTCGCGCAGGAGCGAGCGGTCGACGCCGGCGCTGTCCGGAGGAATCGGCATGCAGCATATTGCACACAATGTTCCTCCTTGCACAAACCGAAGACGCGTTGATCACCGTCGAAGCAGCGTGCAATATATTGCGTATCAGAGGCGATGACGGAGGGACAGGCTCATGAGCATTCGCAATGTGGTGCTGGTGCACGGCGCGTTCGCCGACGGTTCGGGCTGGCGGGGCGTCTACGACAGGCTGACGGCCCAGGACTATCGGGTCACGATCGTGCAGATCCCGCTGACCTCGCTCGAGGACGACGTCGCGGCGACCACCCGGGTGCTCGACCAGCAGGACGGCCCGGCGATCCTCGTCGGCCACTCCTGGGGCGGCACGGTCATCACCGAGGCGGGCGTCCACTCGAAGGTCGCCGGGCTGGTGTACGTGTCGGCGCTGGCCCCCGACGCCGGCGAGACCACCGCCCAGCAGTACGAGGGTTTCGCCGCGACGCCCGACTTCGTCATCGACGTCACCGAGGACGGTTACGGCTTCCTCAACCACGACAAGTTCCAGGCCGGCTTCGCCGCGGACGCCTCCGACGCCGACGCCGCCTTCCTCCGCGACTCCCAGGTGCCGATCAATATGGCGGTGTTCGCGACGCCGGTGAAGAACGCCGCCTGGCGCGACAAGCCGGTCTGGGCCGTCATCGCAACCGACGACAAGGCGTTCGACCAGGCCATGCTGCAGCACATGGCCCAGCGCGCGGGTGCGACGATCACCGACGTCCCGGCCAGCCACGCCGTCTACGCGACCCAGCCCGCCGTCGTCGCCGACGTGATCGCGACCGCCGCCGGCAGCGCCGGCTGACCCGGATGTCCGGCCCGCCGTTTCAGGTAGCGCTGTGGATCGAATTAACGGCCGCGGCGCTCGGCGGCCTTCAGGGCGCTCTGTTCGCGGCCGGTGAGAGGCGTGGCCGCATCGACGTGCTCGGCGTCGTCGTCATCGGGCTCGCCGTCGCGCTCGGCGGAAGCGTGCTGCGCGACATCGTGCTCGATCAGCGGCCCGTCGTCATCTGGAAGAACTGGTATCTGCTGGTGGCGGCGGCCGCGGCCGTCCTCGGGCTGTTGCTGCGGCGGTGCTCACGCGGGCCGACTCGCTGATCCTCGTGCTCGACGCGGTCGTCATGGGACTGTTCGGCGCGATCGGGGCCTCGAAGGCGCTGTCGCTCGGCGTCGGTGAGGCCGGCGCCCTGGTCGTCGGCGTGATCGGGGCCATCGGCGGCGGCATGCTGCGCGACGTCATCCTGAACCGGCCGATCTCCTTCCTGCACGTCGGCACCCTCTACGCCGTGGCCGCCGGAACTGGGGCCGGGGTGTTCGTTCTGCTCATCGCACTGGGCACGCCGGTCGCGATCGCGGGTCTCGTCTGCGTGGGTGTGACGACGTCCGTACGGCTGGCGGCCGTCCGCTTCGGGTGGACCTTTCCGGCGGCGGTCAAGCTCTGACAGCTGTGCATGATGTGGTGGCTCGGGCGGCGGGGTTGCTCTCCGACGTCAGGGTCACCGTCGCGCGGCGGGTGTTCTTCAGCCAGACCTCGGCGGTGGCGGTGCGGCCGGGCTGGACGCCGATGACCGTACGGGGGAGCGTCGCGCCGGGGGCGGTGATCCGGAAGACGTCGGCCGCGCGGCCGGTGTTGCGGACCGGGATCGTGCAGCGCGACCAGCCGGAGCGGTCGGGGCGGGCGAGCGCCGGGTACGCCTTGACGCCGCGGGTGGAGGGGCCGGCGCCGTCCAGAGAGCGGACTGCTACGTCGTACGAGAGAATGCCTTTGCTGTTCCGGTGCCGGTTCAGGACGTAGAAGTGCAGGCGGTTGGCGGTGTCGACGTACTCGAATTCGCTTCCGGAGTTCGTGCCGGCGTGCAAGAGAGCGTCGGACAGCTGGCGGTAGTCGCCGATCGTCATCATCTGCGGGGTGCCGTCGGGCCGGACGAAATCGACCTTGTCGATGTCCTGCGGATTGGCGTCGATCGTCCAGATGAACGGCGCCGCGTCGGCATTCTTCGTCTTGGCCAGCAGCACGCCGGAATCGGGCGTGAACGAGTCGAAGCCCATGCGGTCGACGACCTCGAGCGTGTAATTGTCGTAGCCGCCGCCGTCACACAGCGGATCGGTCGCGGCGTCGCAGGCGGGTGAACGGTCGCCGCCGTCGAGCGTCACGTTGATGCCCGAAAGGCCCTGGTCGACCGCCCGGGCCGTCACCCGGGTGACGACCACGCCCGAATCGGCCAGCGCGGCCCGGGAAAGCCGGAGGACGTCGCCGGCGATGCCCAGCTTCATCTTGTTGCGCAGCATGTGCTGGGCGCCCATCGAAGAACCGGCCGTGCCGGGAATGAGCCAGCGGCTGTGCGGGCCACCGGGACCGTTGAACGTGCCCCGGCTGAGCATTTCCCACGGGCCGCTGTAATCGCGGCGGGCCGGGACGCTGTACGGGTTGTTGTAGTTGTCGCCGACGCCCAGGATATGGCTGAATTCGTGCGCGTACGTGGACATGCCCGAGCTCTCGGCCTGCAGTGAGCTGCCCTGCGACGCGTTGGGCCAGATGGCGGCCGACGCCTGCCACGAGGTCCATTCGACGTACCGGGTGGCGTTCCAGTTCGGCAGCGCGTCGTCCGGCGGGCCGAAGTCGTCGGTCACGTCCTCTTTGGTGGTGAACTTCATCTGGCCGAATTCCTGCCAGGTGGCCGACTCGTCCTGCCCGGCGGAAAGGAAGAAGACGAAGTCGTACTTGGCGGCCTCGGTCTCACCCACGGCGGCGATCCAAGCCGCTCGCGCGTCGGTGCGCAGATTGCGATTGCAGGTGTCACCGGCCGGGCAGCCCTGACCGCGCTGCATCTGCGCCTCGATGCCGTATTCGTGACTGTCGGCAGGCATCTGATAGACGCCGAACGCGCTCAGGTCGATGCCGAACCGCCCGTTCGAATCCTCCATCCAGTATTCGTGAATGGTGTGGCCGCGGTTGAGCTCGCCCGGCTGGTTGAGAAAGTCGCGGTAGAACCGCGGCGCGTCGGCGCGAGCCAGATTTTGGACGCCGGACGGGTTGCCGAAAATGGTGGAGTTCGCGGGCTGCGTCACGACGAACGGCTGATTCGGATAGTCGACGAGCACGAGGGCGCCGTTGAAAGTGCGTTCCGACCCGCGTACGGCCGGGTCGGCCCAATTCGTGCCGGGCACCGCCCGGTAGTCGTCCCACGTCATCGTGTCGGGCAGCTCATAGCGCTGCGGATCGACCGGTTGCGGCCCGCTGCGCCCGCTGAGCGCGACCGCCTCGTCGACCTGCCACGGCTGGGTCTGCGGCCAGTGCCGCATGCGCCAGGGCGTATCGGGATCGACGTCACCACCCGGCGCGGCCGACGCCGGCGAGGCACTGAAGGCGCCGGCCAGGGCCAGCACCACGATGGACGTTGCCGAGACCAGGCGCCGCGCACTCGTCATCCCGCCATCTTGGCAATGTCATCGACAAACCTCAATGGTTGGTCAGTCCGTGCGGCGGGCCGCCTCGCGGTCCTCCTCGGCCTGGGTCCGGTGGGTGGCGGCGCTGCGGCGGTGGGTTTCCGGGTCGATGCCGGAGCGGGCCGCGTCCTCGTGGGCCGCGGCGGCCCGGTCGTGGGCGGCCGCGGCGGCTTCGTGGGCTTCCCGGGCCCGGGCGGCGGCATAGTCGACGGCCTGGCGGGAATGCTCGGCCCGGGCCTGCGCGGTGGCGCTCTGCTCCTCGGTCGAGCCCGTCGTGCGGCCGGTCTCGTCGTCCAGGGCGAGCCGGCGCTCCTCCAGCTCGGCCGCGCGGTGGCCGGCCTCCTGGGCGCGTTTGTGGGCCTGCGACCGCCGGTCGGCCGCCCAGTCGGAGGCGTTTTCGCTCATCTCGTCAGGCTAACTCCGGGTGCGGAGCTTCACGCGTACCGATTCGGCCGACTCGAGCTCGAGCCTCGTCCGGATGTCGAGGGATTCGGTCCAGGCCGTGCGGGCGGCGTCCCGCTTACCCGCCTCGTGGTGGGTGTCGCCGAGGCGCTCGAGGGCGTCGGCCGTCATGGAGGCGTAGCCGAGCCGGCGGAAGGCGTCGATGGCCCGTTCGTAGTGGTCGACGGCCTGCTCGTAGTCGTGCCGGTGCTGGTGGGCGTAGCCGAGGCTGTCCAGGGTGAAGGCGATGTTCTCCTCGTCGCCCCAGCGGGTGTTGATGGCCAGCGCCTCCCGGCAGAAGGTCAGGGCCGCGTCCTGGTCGCCCAGCAGCGCGTGGAACCAGCCGACCGTGTTGAGCGCCCGGGCCGTCCGCAGCTCGACGGACTCGGTGGCGGCCCCGGCCGACCGGGTCGCCGCCAGGGCGCGCTCGGCGTGCTGCAGGGCCTCTTCCAGGTTGCCTTCACGTTCGGCGTGCATCGAGAGGTCGAGGTGGACGTCGGCCACGCCGCATTGGTCGCCGATACCGTCGAACAGCGCCAGCGCCTCGCGGGCCTGGGCCGATCCCTCGGCCGGGCGTCCGAGGCGGCGGTAGGCCTCGCCGAGCCGGCGGTGCGTGTAGGCCAGGACGCCGGGGCGGTCGAGGTGCCGGGCCGCGGTGACGGCGGCCTGCCAGGTGGCCACCTGGTCGTGCAGGTGCCACTGGCGGTAGTGGAAGGTGTCCAGACCCCAGGCCAGTTGCCAGGCGTACGTGTGCAGGCCGGCCCCGGCGGCATGGGCGGCCGCGGCCAGCAGGTTGGCGTGCTCGGTGGTCAGCCAGGCCATGGCCGCGTCGTGCCCGGCGATCGGCGCTGCCTCGACCCCGTCCGGCCGCGGCTCGAGCGGCACCGCGATGGCGTCCAGGTTCGGGTAGACCAGCCGGTTGGCCGTGCAGGCGGTGTGCACGTAGTGGGCGATCAGCCGGGACAACGCCTCGCCTGCCTCCTCGGGCGAGACGAGCTCGGCCGCGTACGCGCGGAGCAGGTCGTGCTGGCTGAACCGGCCCGGCCGGTGTTCGGTGACCAGGCTGGCCCGGGTCAGCTCCGCGAGCAGTCGGCGCGTCGCGGCCACCGGGGCGCCGGCCAGGGCGGCGGCCGCCACGGTGGACAGGTCGGCGCCGGGATGCCGGCCCAGCAGCCGGAACAGCCGCGCCGCGGGTGGGGTGAGGGTCGCGTACGACCACGAGAAGATGGTGCGGACGTCGCTGAGCGGGTCGCCGGTGTCCAGGGCGTTGAGCCGGCCCGCCTCGGTCAGATCGGCCACCAGGGCGGCCAGCGGGAACCCGGACTGCTGGGCCCGGGCGGCGGCGATGCTCAGCGCGAGCGGCAACCCCGCGCAGGCGGCGACGATCTCGGGCACGGCCCCCGGCTCGGCGTCCACGCGCTCGATGCCGAGGCGGTCGTTCAGCAGATCGCGGGATTCCCGGGGGCTCAGCGCGCCGAGGTTCAGCGGGTGGGCGCCGTCGGTGGCGAGCAGGCCGGTGAGCTGGTTGCGGCTGGTCACCAGGACGAGGGCGGTGGGGCTGCCGGGCAGCAGGGCCCGCACCTGCTCGGCGTCGCGGGCGTTGTCGAGCACGACCAGGACGCGACGGCCGGCGAGCAGGCTGCGGTAGCGGGCGGCCTGCGCGTCCGGACTGGCCGGGATCTGGCCGGGTGCGACGCCCAGCGCGTCCAGGAAGCCGCGGATGGCGTCGGCCGGATCCATGACCCGCCCGGACGGGTCGAAGCCGCGCAGGTTGACGTAGAGCTGACCGTCGGGGAACTGCGCGGCGACCCGGTGGGCCCAGTGCACCGCGAGCGACGTCTTGCCGATGCCGGCCATGCCCGACAACGCCGAGATCACGGCCACCGCCGGTCGCGTCCCCGAGCCGGCCAGCAGGGCGTCCAGCCGGGCCAGCTCGTCGGCCCGGCCGGTGAAGGAATGCACGTCGGGCGGCAGCTGCGTCGCCGGCCGGGCCGCCGGTGCGACCTCGTCGGCGCCCTGGCAGAACGAGTCCCGGGCGTCGCCGGTCAGTCCGAAGGCGTCGGCCAGCAGGCGGACCGTGGCCGGGCGGGGCTGACTGATACGGCCCGCCTCGACCTTGCCGATCGTGCTGATGCTGACGCCGATCCGCTCGGCCAGATCTTCCTGCGACAGACCCAGCCGCCGCCGGTGCGCCCGGACGGCGAGCCCGAACCCCGATCCTCCGGTCACCGGGGCCATAGTACCGATGAGTTACCGGTGAAGTCCCTGGTGCGCCCGCGGCCCGCCTGCCAGGGTCGAACAGTGATCCGGCTGGATGTCTCCAGCTGAAAACGGGGGGCTGTGACGAACCACAAAGGAGTGGGGCGTCATCGCTTCAGGCCCGTCCGGCCAGCAGTCCGCGGGGCGGGACTGAATAGATCTGCACCGGGCGGATGCCGTGCCGGCCCAGGATCGCGTTGACGGCCGTCGCCGCCGAGGCGGCCGAGCGTTCCATGAGGGCGCACGGGAACGGCATCCGCACCCAGTCCCCGGCCAGGTGCAGGCCGTCCGCGCCGGTGTGCACGCCGGGGCGGGTGGCATCGCTGCCCACCCCGAACGACGGCGCGTCGTAGCCGATCCGGCTGTCGCTGTCGACCGTGCGCAGATCGGCTGCTTCCGGCCAGACACCGGTGAGTTGCGACCACATCTCTTTGTCGGCCGTGCCCACGTCCAAGCCGGCGTCCGCGGCGTAGGCGTGCAACTCGACGACGGCGCCGCCGGTGCGCCGCGCCCACTGCGCCGCGCCGCGCTCGGCCCGGTGGAACAGGCTGATCGAGTCGAGCAGCGGCTCGCGGGCCACACTGTTGAAGATCGCGCGTTCCGGTGCGACGTCGCGGTCGGTCCAGAACCGGCTCACCGCGTACGGCGCCGTCGTCCCCACCGTCGCCATCTCGCTCACCAGGCGGGCGGGCAGGCCGTGCGAGGCAGCGACGATGCTGCGCGCGGCGGCCGGATCGGTGGCCAGCACGACGTGGTCGGCCCGCAGCGGAGCGCCCCCGGCCGGCGTGACGGTCCAGCCCGGCTCGATCCGGTCGACGGTCACACCCGTACGGATATCGGCCCCGAGCGCCCGCAGGCGGTCGGCCAGCGGGGTCCAGATGGCCGTCTCGTAGTCGTCGTCCGGTGCGTCGAAGCTCAGGCCCTCGGCGTTGCGCAGGAAGTAGAAGTGGAACTGCATGATCATCTCGGCCGCCGACATCTCGGCCGCGGGATTGAAGAACGAGTGGGCGAAGATGTCGAACAGCAGCGCCCGGGCCCGGTCCGGCATGGCCAGCCGGTCGAGGAAGTCCGCCGCCGGCAGCTCGTCGAACTCGGCGTACGTCCGGGCCCGCGAATACCGCAGCAGGGCCAGCGAGGCCGGTCCGTCGACGTCGCGCATCTCGCGCAGCCGCAGGCTGGGGGAGCGGGCCATGAGCGCGAGCAGACTCCACGGCGGCCGGCCGGGCAGGCCGCCGAAGTCCTCGTCCGGCCATTCCCGCGACACCACCGGGTAGCGCTGCGCCGGGCGCAGGAACGACAGGGACGGATCGACGCGGCGCAGGATGTTCCGCCAGTTGTAGTACTGCCGGAAGAACGCGTGGAAACCGTGGCCGACCATCTGGCGGGAACCGTCGGCCAGCTGCTTCGGCCACGCCGAGAGTCGTCCGCCGAGCTGCTCGTCGCGTTCGAGGACGGTGACCGTGACGCCGCGCTCGGCCAGCAGCAGGGCCGCGGTCATGCCCGCGATGCCGCCGCCAACCACCACCACCCGCACCGGTTCCTCGGCGCGGGGTGGCAGGCGCAGGTCGATGCGGGTGCGCCGGTGCGCATGGCGGCTGACCGTTCCGGAACGGCGGGTGGCTGACATGTCTGCTGAAGTTCCCGATCACCGATGGCCCAACCATGACAGCCTGTCATGCCGGCGAATCGGAGAAGGCAGTGACGGAAAACAGCCGAACGGCGGCTCGCTGAACCAGTCGAGCCGCCGCAGTGAAGCGTGGATCAGATTACGCGGATGTTCGAAGCCTGCGGGCCTTTCGCGCCCTGTGTGATATCGAACTCCACTCGCTGATTCTCGTCGAGGCTGCGGTAGCCGTCGGCCGTGATCGCCGAGAAATGAGCGAAAACGTCGGCGCCACCGTCGTCCTGGGTGATGAAGCCGAAGCCCTTGTCGCCGTTGAACCACTTTACGGTGCCTGTAGCCATGTCTGCTCCTTCGCAGGCTGTCCGGGGTCGCCTGGTGCGGACCCGGGTCGCCGCCGCGTTGATCACCCGCGTCGGAGAACGACACGAAAACGAAAAGCGCCTGCGGGTCTCAGATAACCCTCAGGCGCCGAAAACGTCACTGGAAATCAAAACTGCAACCGGGCCACCGTAGCACAGAAATGGTGGGTCGATTTCCGGCCGTACTGCTGCAAATTAAAGGGGTTTGGCTCGTGCGACGGTGCGGCGGGCGCGTACAGTGGCCTCGCTTCCGCGACTCGTCCCCTCACCACACACGGGGAGCCCCATGCCTCTGACACGAGCTGACATCCACAACCGTGAATTCACGAAGTCCTCCCTGGGCCGGCGGGGCTATGACGAGGACGAGGTCGACACCCTGCTCGACGACGTCACCGGCGAGATGATCAGGCTGCTGGAGGAGAACGAGGCCCTGCGGGGCCGGCTGGGCGACACCGGAGCGGCCCGCCGGCGGGAAGCACCCGGAGGAGCCGTCCAAGAAGAGTTGTCCGCCGTGACCGCCGCCCTCGACCGCGCGAACCAGGCGTGCGGACACGCCGAACAACAGGCCCGGCTCGTCCGGCGGCAGCTCGACGAGGCGCACCGGTCCGCTGCCGCGGCACCGTCCACCGAGCACGAGCAGGCGACTCCCGGCGCCGTTGTGGCGATGGCGCGGCGGGGAGCTGACACCTACCTGCGCGAGGCTCACGAGAAGTCGCGGCTGCTGCTGGCCGAAGCGCACGAGCAGGCCGAGCGAACGGGTGCCGAGGCGAGGCGGCGCGCCCACACCCTCGACCTGGACGCGCGCCGTCACCATGACGAGGCGATCGCCGGACTCGAGACCCACCGGGCCGACCTGCTGCAAGAGATGGACGAGCTGACGAGGTTCGCCGGCGACTACCATGCCGCTCTGCAAGGCCATCTGCAGCGCCAGGAGCAGCTCATCAACGGCACGCCCGGGCCGTAGTCCGAACGCGCGGCCTTCGATCAGGCGTCGAGGCGGAGGTCGGGGTGGCGGCCGGCCACCGTGCGCATGCGCCAGCGGTGGGGGAACAAGGCGAGCAGGGCGCCGTCGCGTACGCGGGTCATGACCTCGACGTTCGACTCGGAGCGCAGGATCTCCCGGCCGGCCGCGTCGGTGCGGGCAGCTGTCTCGTACGGCAAATGGTCGAGTTGCACCTGCACGCCGAACTCCGCCTCGAGGCGATACGTCGCGACCTCGAACTGCATCGGCCCCACGGCGGCCAGCACCGGCGACTGGTCGCCGCGCTGCTCGGAGCGCAGCACCTGCACCACGCCCTCGCCGTCGAGCTGCTCGATGCCGCGCCGGAAGCGCTTGAAGGCCGACGTGTCGTTGGTGCGCACGACGGCGAAGTGCTCCGGCGGGAACGACGGCAGCGGCGGGAACTGCACCGGAGAGCCGGTGTAGAGGGTGTCGCCGATGCCGAGCGCGGTCGCGTTGACCAGGCCGACCACGTCGCCCGGGAAGGCCTCGTCGATGGTGTCGCGGCCCTGCCCGAAGATCTGCTGGGCGTACTTGGTGGTGAACGGCTTGCCCGTGCCGGCCTGCTTGACGACCATGCCGCGCTCGAACCGGCCGGAACAGATGCGCATGAACGCCACCTGGTCGCGGTGGGCCTTGTTCATGTTGGCCTGGATCTTGAAGACGAACCCGGAGAACTCGCCGTCGACCGGCTGATCGGGGCCGGCCGCGGTGGGCCGGGCCTCGGCCGGCGGGGCCAGTTCGACCAGCACGTTCAGCAGCTGCCGGACGCCGAGGTTGGCCACCGCCGCGCCGAACAGCACCGGCGTGCTCTTCGCAGCCAGGAACGAATCCTGGTCGTGGTCGGCGCCGGTCATCGTGAGCAGGTCGAGCTCCTCGGTCGCGGTGGCCCAGTCGGCGCCGTACCGCTCGGCCGCCTCGGCCGCGTCCATCTCTTCCTCGATGGCCAGGCCGGCGCCGCCGGGGGAGCGTTCCATCCGGGTGAACACGCCGGTGCGGCGGTCGATCACGCCGTGGAAGTGCCCGGCGATGCCCACCGGCCAGGTCAGCGGGGTCGGCTTGAGCCCGATCCGCTCCTCGATCTCGTCCAGCAGGGCCAGGGCGTCGTGACCGGGCCGGTCCCACTTGTTGATGAACGTCATCACCGGGATCTGGCGCTGCCGGCACACCTCGAACAGCTTCAGCGTCTGCGGTTCCAGCCCCTTGGCCGCGTCCAGCAGCATGACCGCGCTGTCGACGGCGGTCAGCACCCGATACGTGTCCTCGGAGAAGTCGGCGTGGCCGGGCGTGTCGAGCAGGTTGATCACGGTGTCGCGGTACGAGAACTGCAGCGCGGCCGAGGTGACCGAGATGCCGCGCTGCTGCTCCATGGCCATCCAGTCGGACACCACGCCCTTGCGGTCGCCCTTGCCGTGCACCGCGCCGGCCTGCCCGATCACCCGCGCGTGCAGCGCCAGCGCCTCGGTCATGGTCGACTTGCCGGCGTCCGGGTGCGAGATCACCGCGAACGTCCGCCGCCGGCCCGCTTCCCCCGCGACACCGCTCGGCGCCAGCACGTTCTGACTCACGTTCCGCTCCTCCACATCCCTGCCTTCAGCACGGTATCTCAGGGCCTAGGCTGGCAGCATGAAGGTCTTGTCCATCCAGTCGGCGGTTGCCTGGGGCCACGTCGGCAACTCGGCGGCGGTGTTCCCGCTGCAGCGTATCGGCGTCGAGGTCGTGCCGGTTCTCACGGTCAACTTCTCCAACCACACGGGCTACGGGGCCTGGCGGGGGCCGCTCATCCCGCCCGCCGATGTGGCGGACGTCCTACTCGGGGTGGAGGAGCGGGGCATCTTCCCGCGGATCGACGCCGTGCTCTCCGGCTACCAGGGCGGGGTGGGCATCGGCGACGTGATCATCGATGCCGTGCGGCGGGTGAAGGCGGCCAACCCGGCTGCCGTGTACGCGTGCGACCCCGTCATGGGCAACGCCAAGTCGGGCTGCTTCGTCGCGCCCGAGATTCCCGAGCTGCTGCGCGACCGGGTGGTGCCGGTGGCCGACATCATCACGCCCAACCAGTTCGAGCTGGGCTTCCTGACCGGCACCGAGCCGGCCGACATCCGGTCGACGCTCGAGTCGGCCGACCTGGCCCGGGCCATGGGCCCGTCGACCGTGCTGGTCACCAGCGTGGAACGGCCCGACCGGCCCGAGGGCACGATCGAGATGCTGGTCGTCGACAACAGCGGCGCCTGGCTGGTGAACACCCCGCACCTGCCGTTCAAGGCCAACGGCTCCGGCGACGTCACGGCGGCCCTGTTCACCGCCCACTACGTCGGCACCAAGGATGCGAAGGTGGCCCTCGAGCGTACGGCCTCGAGTGTCTTCGACCTGATCGAGACCACCTACAAGTCCGGCGAGCGCGAGCTTCAGCTGGTCGAGGCGCAGGAGTTCTACGCCCACCCGCAGATGCAGTTCACCGCCGAAAAGGTGCGCTGAGTCAGGGCGCGACCAGGCCGGTGCGGTAGGCGACGACGACGGCCTGGACGCGATCGCGCAGCGACAGCTTGGCCAGGATCCGGGCCACGTGGGTCTTCACCGTCGCCTCCGAGAGGTGCAGGCGGGCGGCCAGCTCGGCGTTGCTCAGGCCCTGGGCCAGCAGGGTCAGCACCTCGAGCTCGCGCGGGGTCAGGGCGGCCAGGTCGCGGTGCGGGGGTGGCGGCTCGGTGTCGTGCTGGGCGAAGCGTTGCACCAGGCGGCGGGTGATGGCCGGGGCCAGCAGCGCGTCGCCGGCGCGGACCAGGCGGACGGCGGCCGTGAGCTGTTCGGGGGTGACGTCCTTGAGCAGGAAGCCGCTGGCCCCGGCGGTCAGGGCCGCGTACACGTACTGGTCGAGGTCGAACGTGGTCAGCATGAGGACGCGGGGCGCCTCGGCCGGGCCGGTCAGGATGTGGCGGGTGGCGGTGAGGCCGTCCATGCCGGGCATGCGCACGTCCATCAGCACCACGTCGGGGCGGTGCTGCCGGGTGGCCTCGACGGCCTCGGAACCGTTGGTCGCCTCGGCCACCACCTCGATGCCGTCGGCGCTCAGGATCATCCGGAACCCGGCCCGGACCAGGGCCTGGTCGTCCGCGATGAGCACCCGCGGGGCCGTGGTCATGCCGCCTCCAGGGGGATCCAGGCCCGTACGCGATAACCGCCGGTCAGCCGGGGGCCGGCCTCCAGCGTTCCACCGTAGACGGACAGCCTTTCCCGCAAACCGATGAGCCCCCGCCCGCTTCCGGTCGGAGCGGAAGCGCCTGAGCGCCCGCCCGAGTCGGTCACCTCCACCCGTACGGAATCGCCGGCGTATTCGACCAGCACCCGCACCGAAGCGTCGGCCGCGTGTTTGACGGTGTTGGTCAGTGCCTCCTGCACCAGCCGGTAGACGGTCAGCTCGATGCCCGACGGCAACGGCCGGCGCTCGCCGCGCTCGACCAGCTCGACCTCGACCCCCGAGTCGCGCATCCGCCGGACCAGAGCGTCCAGCCCGTCCAGTCCGGGCTGCGGCGCCAGGTCGGTCCCGTGCTCCTCGGCGTCCATCGTGAGCAGGCCCATGACGTGGCGCAGCTCGGTCATCGCAGCCCGGCCGCCGGCCTCGACCGCCAGCAGGGCGGCCCGGGCGTCCTCGGGCGTGGAGTCCATGACCTTGCGGGCCGCGCCGGCCTGGATCACCATCACGCTCACGTTGTGGGTCACCACGTCGTGCAGCTCGCGCGCTATCCGGGCCCGTTCCACCTCGGTCGCCCGGCGCAGCGCCTCGATCTGCTCGTGCTCCATGGCCGACATGCGGGCCCGGCCGTCGTCGGCGTGCTTCTTCCACCGCCGCAACCCCTCGGCCGCGACCGCGATCGGCAGCAGGATCAGGAACGGCACCGCGCTGTCGGAGACCGAGCTGGCGTCCGACTGCAGCCCGGCGTGCAGCATCGCGGCCACGGGCAGACTGGCCAGAGCCGGGATTTTGTACGGGCTGAAGACCGCAGCGCTGTAGCCGGCGATCACACAGGCGAAGAAGGACAGTCGCAGGGCGGCCGGGTTGTCCTGCACCAGCACGGCCATCACCAGCACCGTCCACAGCACGGTCAGCGGATACCGGCGGCGGAACACCAGCGGCAGCACCACGAGCACGATCAGGACCACCGTCCACCCGGTGCCGTCGTCCTCGACCGGAAGGAAGGGCGGCCACACGGGATCCGGCGGCACGGGCGGCCGCGGCAGGCCGGGCAGGCTCGGCTCGAACTCGACGTGCCGCGGCGCCGGCCGGTCGTCGGAGCCGGAGTCGAGCGCGACCAGCCCCAGCCCGGCCGCGACGAGCAGGTCGAACAGCTGCCCCCGGCGCGACAGCGGGGGCAGCGGGCCGGCCGGACGGGCCAGCGACCGGATCGCGGCCCGCAGCCTGGTGAGCATCATCGGTCGATTCTCGCGGCCCCACCCGGCTCGGGACATCCACCCGCACGACTACATCGCAATGATGACGTCCGGCCCAAGATGCCTCGCGCTGCCGACGCGCCCGGATCGGGGGCGTCCCTAGCGTCAGCGGACATGACCACACCACTGATCGAACTGCAGGAAGTGACCCGGCGGTACGACGAGGGGCCGCCGGCGCTGAACGAGGTGTCGCTGAGCATCGCGCCCGGCGAGGCGGTGGCCGTGCTCGGCCCGTCCGGCAGCGGCAAGTCGACGATGCTCAACCTGATGGCCGGGCTGGACCGGCCGAGCGCGGGCACGGTCACCGTCGACGGGGTGAGGGTCGACCAGCTCGGCGAGGCGGCCTCGGCCAGGTACCGCCGGGCCCGGATCGGCCTGGTGTTCCAGTTCTTCAACCTGCTCGACGACCTCACCGTGGCCGGCAACGTCATGTTGCCGGCCCAGCTGGCCGGGATGAGCCGCGCGGTCGCCGAGCGCCGGGCCAGTGAACTGCTCGGCCGGCTCGGCGTCGACCGGCACGCCGACGCGTACCCGGGACGGCTCTCGGGCGGGGAGCGGCAGCGGGTCGCCGTGGCCCGCGCGCTGATGAACAAGCCGGCCCTGCTGCTGGCCGACGAGCCGACTGGGGCGCTCGACACCGCGGCCGGCGAGGACGTCATGCGGCTGCTGACCGAGCTGCACGCCGACGGCCAGACCGTCGTCCTGGTCACCCACGACCTGGTGCTGGCCGAGACGTGCGCGACCCGGACCGTCCAGCTGCTCGACGGCCGGATCGCCCGCGACAGCGCGATGGAGCTGCTGCGATGACCGGCCGGCGGCGCGTCCAGGCGGTCGTCATCGGCCTGGTCGTCATGATCGCGGTGACCTCGGCCGTGCTGGGCGGTTCGCTGATGGTGGCCTCGCAGGGGCCGTTCGACCGGGCCTTCGGCCAGCAGCAGGGGGCTCATCTGACCGCCCGGTTCGACGCCGGGGCGGTCACCCAGGCGCAGGTGGCGGCGACGGCGGGCGTGGCCGGGGTGACCGCGTCGGCCGGGCCGTTCGCGAGCGCGGAGCTCGAGGTGACCGACCCGATGGGCCACCAGGTGCCGCCGCTCACGATGGTGGGCCGGGCCGACCCGGGCGGCGCGGTCGACCGGGTCGTGCTCGACGAGGGGCGGTGGGCGACCGGGCCGGGGGAAATCGTGCTGGCCACCGGGGGCCGGTTGATGCTGCCGCCGAACATCGTCGGTGAGCAGTGGAAGGTGGCCGGGAAGCCGGCGACAGTGGTCGGGCTGGCCCGGTCGGTGAGCGAGACCGCCGGCGCCTGGACGACCCCGGGACAGCTCACCGAATGGATCGGGGCGGCCGGGCCACGTACGTACGAAATGCTTTACCGCTTCTCCTCGGCCGGCACGGCGGAGCAGGTCGGGAACGGCAAGAGCGCGATCGAGGCGAGCGTTCCCGCCGGTGCCCTGATGGGTGCCGTCTCCTGGCTGGACGTCCGCCGCGAGGCGATCCGCGACACGCTTCTGCTGGTGCCGTTCCTGATCGCGTTCGGGATGCTCGGCGTGGTGATGGCGGTGCTGATCATCGGCAACGTGATCGCCGGAGCGGTCTCCACCTCGACCCGCCGCATCGGCATCCTCAAGGCCCTCGGCTACACCCCGGCCCAGGTCGTGCGGACGTACGTGGGTCAGGCGCTTGTTCCGGCCACGGTCGGCGCGGCGTTCGGAGTCGTCGCCGGCAACCTGCTGACGATCCCCATCCTGGCTCAGACGAACCGCATTTACGGTACGAGTGACAGCGGCGTCTCACTCGTCGTCGATGTCCTCGTGGTCGGTGGCGCCCTGGCCGTCGTGGCGCTCACCGCCCTGGCCGCGGCGGCCCGGGCCGGCCGGCTGCGCAGCGTCGACGCGCTCGCCGTGGGCCGCACGCCCCGGCCCGGCCGGGGCCGTTGGGCGACCCGGATGACCAGCCGCTTGCCGTTCCCGCGGCCGGTGACGCTCGGCCTGGCCCACCCGTTCGCCCGGCCGGTGCGGGCGGTCAGCATCGTCGCCGCGATCGCGTTCGGCGCGGCCGCGGTCACCTTCGCCGTCGGGCTCGGCACGTCGCTCAACCGGGTGCAGGAGGTCGAGGACATCGCCGACGTCCAGGTGGGTCCCCTGCACCCGCCGGGCCCGGGGGAGCCGCTGCCCTTCACCGACCCGACCGCGGTCGAGAAGGTGATCACCGCTCAGGCCGGCACCGGCGGGTACATGGGCGTGGCCCGGGGCGAGATCACCGCGGCCGGGATCGCCGGCGAGCTCGACGCGGTCGGGGTCACCGGGCCCGACTCGGCCCGCTACTACCGGATGGTCTCGGGTCACTGGCTGACCGGGCCCGGGCAGATCGTCGTCTCGACGCCGTTCCTGACCGCGGCCGGCAAGGAGGTCGGCGACAGCATCACGCTGACCAGTGAGGGAACCAAGATCCCGGTCACGATCGCCGGCGAGGTGTTCAACACCGACAACGACGGCATGCAGGTCGTCACCGACATGGCCACCCTGCCCGGGGCCGAGCCGTCGACCTATTACGTCTCGGTGAGCCCGGGCACCGACACCGGGGCGTACACCCAAGCCTTGAAGGCGGCGCTGGAACCGGCGGGCGCGATGGCCGACACGCTCGACCACCAGCCCGACGAGATGGTGATCATCGTCAACACGCTGACCGGGCTGCTCAGCCTGCTGCTGATCGTCGTGGCCGGGCTCGGCGTGCTCAACACGATCGTGCTGGAGACCCGGGAACGCGTCCACGACCTCGGCGTGCACAAGGCGCTCGGGATGACCCCGCGGCAGACCACGCTCATGGTGGTGGCCTCGGTCGTCGTCACCGGGGTGATCGGAGGTGTGGCCGGCACGGCGGTCGGCGTGCTGCTGCAGCGCACGGTCATCACCCAGATGGCGGCAAGTGTCGGGTTCCGCCTGCCGAGTTCGGTGCTCGATGCGTACGGGTCAATCGAACTGGCCCTTCTCGGCCTGGCCGGGCTGGTCATCGCGGTGGCGGGCGCCCTGCTGCCGGCCGGTTGGGCTGCGAAGACCCGGGTTGCCGTGGCGCTGCGGACCGAATGAGCAGGCGTACACCTACGCGTCGCCTTCCGTTGAGACTGGCGACACAACGTAGCTGTACGCTCGCAACTTTCCCCCGGCGGGCAGGAGCGCGGCATGCAGGACGGTTTCCATGGCGAGCTCGCTCCGGTCGGCAGCACGCTGGTCACGATGGCCCGGGCGGCGCGCGAAGCGATGCGGCAGGCCGGGGCCGCGCTGCTCGCCTCCGACCCCACGCTGGCCCAGCAGGTGACCGTCCGCGACGCCGAGATCGACGTGCTCTCCCGGGTGGTCGAGGACAGGGTGTACGACCTGGTCGGCCGGCCGAAGGCGGACAGCCAGGACGTGCGCCGGCTGATGACCGCGCTGCGGGTGGCCGCCCACCTCGAGCGCATGGGCGACCTGGCGGTGCACGTCGCCCGGGCGACGCTGCGCCGCCATCCCGCCCCCGCCGTCGCGCCCGAGCTGGCCGAGTACTTCGGTGCGATGACCACGGTCGCCGACGGCCTGGCCGGCAAGATCGTGGCCGCCCTGACCGCCGACGACGTGGTGCTGGCGGGCCAGCTCGACCAGGACGACGACGCCATGGACGAGCTGCACCGCCGCCTGTTCAGCGCCATGCTCAGCCCCGACTGGCCCCTGGGCGTCGAGGCCGCGATCGACGGCGCCCTGCTGGGCCGCTTCTACGAGCGCTACGCCGACCAGGCGGTCAACGTCGGCCACCACCTCGTCTCCTTGTGGAAATGAGCGAACTGCCCGAGTGGGAACGGCTGCGGGTGCGGCAGGCCGAGTTCGCGTACGAGTCGGTGCGCAAAGAGACTCGGGTGGCGTACACGCTGTGGCTGCTGACCGGGATCTTCGGCGGGCACCGGTTCTATCTGGGTGACACCGGGCGGTCGATCGCGATGCTGTTCACGCTGGGCGGCTGCGGGCTGTGGACCCTGGCCGACGTCTTCCTGATCGGCCGCCGGGTGCGCGCGATCAACCGCTCGCGGCGGGCCGCCGTCATGGCCCGTTACGGCATCGTCGACGCCGCCTGACCGTCACCGGCGTCGATCGATCTTGCGGGATTGCGCAATTTCTGGTCGGCGGGCGGCCCGTGTGGTTGAGTGCGGTCGGCTACATCGGACTGTGGGGGGCGTCCAGCATGGAGGAGACGATGCCGAGGATCACGCTGTCGCCGCGGGAGCGGGAGCTCGTGGCGCTGCTGTCGCGGGGTCACACCGATCAGGAGGCGGCCGTCCGCCTCGGCATCAGCCCGCGGACGGTGACCGCCCTCATCCGCGGCCTGATGGACCGCCTCGGCGTCGACAACCGGTTCCAGCTCGGGCTGGCCCTGGGAGTGCTGCGCAAGGGGCCGGCCGATGACGATTGAGGCGGCGCTCCGGATCGGCACGGCGGTGCCGTCGCTGGTGCGCTGGGGCGTCACGCCCGACGCCGACCTGGTCTATCGCACGCTGGTCACTTTCGGGCCGCACACCCGGCGCCGGCTCGGCGTGGAGTTGTCGATGCCGGCCCGCCGGGTCGACGCCGCGCTGGCCGAGCTGCGGGAGGCCGGCTCGGCGACGGTGGACGGCGACGTGTGGTCGGCTTCCACACCGGCGGCGGCCGTGGCCGGGCTGCGCCGTCGCCGCCTGCGCCTGCTCGACCCGAGCGCCGTGGCCGTGTCGCATCGCCTGGTCGTCGACGGTCTGCGGGCGCGGCTGGGGGCGCTGGCCCTGCCGGTGCCGGCGTTCGGCGGGCAGCTGACCGACCAGGTGCGTTACCTGCCGACCCGCGAGCTGACCCGCCTGCGCTACGCCGAGCTGCTGCGCGGGCGCCGGGAAACCCTCACGATCAACCCGGAGCAGGCGTTCGACGCCGAGTCGGCGCGCACCGGGGCCGCCTTCGACCAGCAGCTGATCGCCCAGGCCACCCGGATGCGGGTGCTCGGCGTGCCGCCGGCCGACCGCGACGCGTTCAGCCCGCAGGAGGCGCACCACCCGGCCTATCAGGTGCGGGAGTCGCTGGCCGTGCCGCTCAAGCTGATCCTGCTCGACCGCTCGGTGGCGCTGGTGCCGGCCGACCCCGAGCGCATCGAGCGCGGGTACGTCGAGGTGAGCCACCCGCAGGTGGTGCGGGCGCTGGCCGACCTCTTCGAGAAGCAC
Organism: Paractinoplanes pyxinae; assembly: GCF_026626335.1. Classification (GTDB taxonomy): domain Bacteria; phylum Actinomycetota; class Actinomycetes; order Mycobacteriales; family Micromonosporaceae; genus Actinoplanes; species Actinoplanes pyxinae. The sequence continues at coordinate 91,408 of NZ_JAPNTZ010000003.1, forward strand.
TGGTCCGAGGGCAGCGACCCCAACGTCGGGGCCGTCGAGCCGATCCGGCTGACGCCGCAGGAGCAGGCCGTCGTCGACCTGCTCGCGCTCGGGCACACCGACACCACGACCGCCGCCCGGCTGCGGATCAGCGCCCGGTCGGTCACCAACATCCTGCGCCGGCTCATGGACCGGCTCGGTGTGGAGAACAGGTTCCAGCTCGGCCTCGCCCTCGGGGCCATGTCCGCCGCCACTCCGCCGCATCTGCTCGGTGCGGCTTCCGATCAGGACAAAGCCTCATGATGAAACGTCTTCTGGCCGCCGTGCTGGCGGGCCTGGCCGTGGCGGCGCTCGCCGCGACGGCGCCGGTCGCGGCCGCTGCCGCGGACGACCCGTGGCCGTACCCGCAGGCCTGCGCCACCGTGACCCTGGACAGCGCCCGCGGCGTCTACCGCCCCGAATCCACGTGGTGGGAGCCGTGGTTCGACGCCACCCTGCGCGGCCGGTCGAAGCCGTGCCGCACCGGCGGCGGCCCCACCGCCCTGGCTGTCACGCAGTACCACGTACGGGACGGGGTCACCGTGGCCTCGATGAGCACGCCGTGGCTGGCCGCCGCCTCGGGTACGACGTCGTTCTCCCGGTTCGGCCGGATCGAGCCCGACGTGGCCGCCCTCTGTGTCAGCACCGGCCTGATCCGGCAGGGCGACGAGGTGCGGGCGCGCAACGCCGTCTGCGTGCGGCCGCACCGCGACGGCGCCGACCACCTGGTCACCACGTTCCCGCCGGTCGCGCTGACCGACGCTCTCGTCACCGCGCCACTGAGCACCTATCCCACCGGTGCCCCAGCCACCGGGCCCCTGTGCGCGGTCGACTGCCTGGTCTCGCCCTTCACGACCGACCCGGCCGGGCCGCCGCGCACCACCAAAGACACCCCGATCAGCGATCCGGTGATCTCGCTCGAGCCGTACGAGCCGATCTGTCACAGCCTCACGGTCAAGGACACGTTCGCCGGCCCGTCGGACGAGAACGTCAACGGCTTCGACGTCTGGATGGCGGTGGACGTCGGCTTCTGCGACGCCGGCAACCGGATGCCGTCGCTGAACGCCGTCCGCTACTGGCCGGACCGGGGCGTCGTCATGCCGTGGTGGGACCTCGGCCAGTACCCGCTGGAAAAGGGCGCCCAGGTCAACGAGAAGACCGTCGCGATCTGCGTGACCTCGGGGATGCGGCAGCGCGGTGCGGCCCTCTACGGCGTGCACGACAAGTGCTGGCGCATCAGCAAGTCGCAGCCCGACCGCTACCAGCTCGTGCCGATCAGCACCCGGGACCCGCGGGTGACCAAGCCGCTGATGAGCAACATCCCGGTTCCGGATCCGGAGTACCCGCCGGGCGTCTGCGCGTCCTGCCTCTGATCTTTGCTCGCAACGGGGGAAGACGGGCAGTCGCTCTCCGGCGGCTGCCCGTCTTTGGCGCGTTCAGCGCGGCTGGACCAGACCGTTGTCGTACGCGTAAATGACCGCCTGAATGCGGTCGCGGGCGCCGATCTTGGCCAGCACCCGGCCGACGTGTTTCTTCACGGTCGACTCGGTGAGCACGAAGCGTTCGGCGATCTCGGCGTTGGTCGCGCCCTGCCCGATCGCCTCCAGCACCTCGCGTTCCCGCTCGCTCAGGGTGGCCAGGCGCGGATCGGCCGGGGCGACGGCTTTCGCATCGTGCAGGTACGCGTCCATCAGCTTGCGGGTCAGGCTGGGCGCCACCACCGAGTCGCCACTGGCCACGGCCCGGATGCCGGCGATCAGCTCCTCGGGGCGGGCGTCCTTGAGCAGGAAGCCGCTCGCCCCGGCGCGCAGCCCGGCGTACACGTACTCGTCCAGGTCGAACGTGGTCAGGATCAGCACGTGGGTGCGCGGACCGGCCGCGGTGATCCGCCGGGTGGCCTCGATGCCGTCCATGCCGGGCATGCGCACGTCCATGAGCACCACGTCGGGCCGGGTCTGGTCGGCCATCCGCACCGCTTCGGCCCCGGCCGACGCCTCGCCGACCACGACCATGCCGGGCGTGCCGTCGAGCAGCATCTTGAAACCCAGGCGCTGCAACGGCTGGTCGTCGGCGATCAGCACAGTGGTCATGCGGGCTCCTTCAGGACGACGTCCACGAGCCAGCCGTGGTCGGCCGGCCCGGCGCTCACCACGCCGCCGTACATCGCGGCGCGCTCCCGCATGCCGACCAGGCCGTGGTTGGGGGCGGCCGGAAGGCCGCGGCCGTTGTCTCGGACCCGGACCCGCACCTCGCCTCCGGACGCAGCCAGGGTGACCTCGGCCGCCGCCCCGGGCCCGGCGTGCTTGAGGGTGTTGGTCAGCGCCTCCTGCACGATCCGGTAGACCGCGAGCTGCACACCCCGGCCGAGCGCCTGCAGCTCACCCGAGGTGGAGTAGGTGACCGGCAGCCCGGCCGCCCGCACGCTCGGCAGCAACCGGTCGAGGTCGTCGATGCCGGGCTGCGGGGCGAGCTGCGGATCGGCGTCCTCCTCGCGCAGCACGCCGACCACTCGGCGCAGCTCGGCCAGCGCCTGCCGGCCGGTGTCCCCGATCAGCCGCAGCGGCTCGGCGGTCTGTTCCTCCCGGGCCGTCGCGAGTGCGGCGCCACCGTCGGCCAGGCCCACGATCACCGACACGTGGTGGCCGACGATGTCGTGCATCTCGCGGGCCACCCGGGCCCTCTCCTCGGCCACGGCGAGGCGGGCCCGCTGGTCGCGTTCGACCTCAAGGCGTTCGGCGCGGTCCTCGAGGGCGATCAGGTACGCCCGCCGGGTGCGCACCGCGACGCCGGACGCCACCGCGGCCGCCGACGTGCCGATCACCAGGAACAGCGTGATCGTGCGGTTCCCGGTCACCGGGTTGAGCCAGTAGATCTCGCTGATCAGCAGGGCCAGGGTGATCACGGAGGCCCAGGACAGCGCCCGCCACGAAGCGCGGGAGGCCACCCCGAACAGCATCACCAGGATGACCACGCCGGCGTTGACGCTGACGTCGAGCAGGGCCTGGATGGTCTCGATGACCGCGACGGCCAGGAAAGCCGGGAACGCGTGCCGCCGCCGCCAGTACAGCGGCGGCAGGAACGTCAGGGTCGCGATCGTGGCCGGGACGGGGTCCTCGATCAGGTTCGGGATGCTGAACAGCACGAACGGGATGGCGACCAGGGTGTCCATCACCCACGGGCGGCGCCGGTCGAACGCGCGCACCCGCGCCTGCCGGTCGACCAGCCATCCCTGCGTGCTCATCCGATCATTCTCCCCTGCCAAGACTCACGCGCCGGTCTTCTCGAGCCGGCCGGCCACAGCTTTACGCGCCCTTACGCGCCTTTACGCGTCGGTCTTCTTGAGGCGGTACGCCGCCGCGGCCAACGCGACCACGACGTAGCCGGCGAAGACCGCGAGCCCGGTCCACGGGGCCAGCGAGCCGTCGGCCTGGGTCAGCGTCATGACCGCGTTGCCCGCGTTGCTGGGCAGGTACGGGCCGACCGGGTCCGAGATCGAGTCGGGCAGCAGCGCGACCAGGCCGGGCAGGATCAGCAGCACGCCGGCCAGGATCGCGATCGCTCCCGCGCTGGAGCGTACGAGCATGCCGAGGGCGACGCCGAGCACCGCGACCAGCCCCAGATAGAGGCCGGCGCCGAACAGCGTCCGCAGCACGCCGTCGTCGCCCAGGCCCAGCGCGGCCACGCCGTCGTTGAGCACGGCCGACCCCAGCGCGAACGCGCCGAACGCGCCGGCGGTCATCACGACCAGGGCGGCCAGCCCGGCCACGAGGCTCTTCGACCACAGCACCGGAAGCCGCCGGGGCACCGCGGCCAGGGTGGCCCGGATCATGCCGGTCGTGTACTCGCTCGCCCCGAGCAGCGCGCCCAGCACGCCCACGGTCAGCGCGGCCAGGATGCTGCCGGACAACGCCAGGTCGACGGCCGAGAGGCTGTCGCCCGAGAACGAGGCCGACGCGATCACGCCGAAGGCGATCAGCAGCAGCACCGAGATGCCGGTGGTGATCCAGGTGGAGCGCAGGGAGGAGAACTTGGTCCATTCGGCGGCGACGACGCCACCAGGGGTGATCTTCATCGGGAGGCCTCGTATTCGACGGCGTGGCGGGTCAGGTCCATGAACGCCTCTTCCAGCGAGGCGTTCTGCGGGGTGAGCTCGAACAGCGGGATGCCGCGGGTGGCCGCGGCCAGCCCGATCTCGCGGGCGCTGCGCCCGGTGACGAACAGCTCCTCGGCGCCGGTCGAGGTGACCGTGACGCCGGCGGCCGCGATGGCCGTGCGCAGCGCGTCGGGAGCGGCGGTGACGACCCGTACGCCCTCGGCGGTGACGAAGTCGGCCACCGTGGTGTCGGCCAGCAGCTTGCCCCGGCCCACGATGACCAGGTGGTCGGCGACCAGCGAGACCTCGCTCATGAGGTGCGACGAGAGCATCACGGTGCGGCCCTCGGCGGCCAGGCCGGCCAGCAGGTTGCGCACCCACAGCACGCCCTCGGGGTCGAGGCCGTTGACCGGCTCGTCCAGCATCACCACGGCCGGGTCGCCGAGCAGGGCGGCCGCGATGCCCAGGCGCTGGCCCATGCCGAGCGAGAACGCGCCGACCCGCTTGTGCGCGACGGCGGTGAGGCCGGCCAGGGCCAGCACCTCGTCGACCCGGGAGCGGGGGATGCCGTGCGTGCGGGCCAGGGCGAGCAGGTGGCTGACCGCCGTACGCCCGGGGTGCACCGCCTTGGCCTCGAGCAGCACGCCGATCTCGTGCAGCGGGGCCTTGGACGACGCGTACGGCTTGCCGTTGACCAGCACGTCGCCCGAGTTCGGGGCGTCGAGGCCGACGATCATGCGCATGGTGGTCGACTTGCCCGCGCCGTTGGGGCCGAGGAAGCCGGTGACCTGACCGGGCTTCGCGGTGAACGACAGGTGGTCGACGACCGTCTTCGCGCCGTACCGCTTGGTTAATTCGCGTACCTGAATCATGTCTACGACGCTAGATTTCCGGGCCGCCAAGATCGTGGTACCGCGGTCGCCACTTCCCGGACGCCGGTGGTACCTGAGTACCACCGCCGGCGGTGCTAGCGTCCACCACCGTGCCCAGGCATTTCACCGGATGGCCGGAAGCCGCGTTCCAGGTGTTGCTCCGCCTCGAGGGGGAGCCGTCGCCCGAGGTGATGCGCGCGCTCCGCAAAGACCGCGAGGAACTGGTCCGGCAGCCGATGGTCGCGCTGCTCGACGACCTGGCCTGGGCCGATCCGGCATTCGAGGATCACGCGGTTTGGCGGTACGCCAAGACGCCCGGCCCGTGGCAGACCCAGTCGGCCCTCGTGCGCCTCGCCCGCAACGTCGAGATCAGCCTGCGTTTCAACCTGGACGGCCTCCACGTGAAGGGCGCGTGGTGGTACGGCACCCCGGATCAGATCCGCCGGTTCCGGGCCGCCGTCGCCGCCGACCCGGCCCTCGAGGGCATGCTGGCCGACCTGCGTGGCCGGGGCTACGAGATCACCGGCGACGTCATGAAGCGCGTGCCCCGCGACTATCCCGCCGACCACCCGCGGGCCGGCCTGCTCCGCCACCGCTCGCTGCTGGCGATCCGCACGCTGGGCGCCGACGACTGGCTACGGACCCCGGCCGCCGTCGACGCCGTGCTGGCCGCCCACAAAGACCTGAGCCCGTTGCTCACCTGGCTGACCGTCCACGTCGCTACTTGAGGTAGGCCGCGAGCGGCAGGTTCTGCTCGCGCAGCGCGGTGGCGATGACGCCCGCGATCTGCCGCGCGCCGGCCGCCTCGAAGTGGGTGTGGTCGTTGCAGAAGAAGGCGCCGACCGCACCCGCGGTGTAGTCGCCGTTGTTGGGGCACAGCCGGAGCGAGTTGTACAAGGACACGCTGCGCGAGTGCAGATCGATGACCGGTACGCCGTTGGCTGTCGCGGCGTCCTTCGTCTCGGTGACGAAGCCGCGGTTGCCGACGGCCGTGCCGCCGCTGCAGGTGATCGCCGCCACGGGCGTGACGAAGATCGGTCGTACGCCGCGGGCCTTCGCCGCCGAGGCCATGACGCCGAGCAGTTCCTTGAAGCGGGCGCTGCCGACGTGCCGGGGGCAGGCCGAGGTGCCGTCGTTGATGCCGAACTGGACGACGAGGTAGTCGCCGGATCGGAAGCCGTTCAGCATCGTGGTCCAGCGGGAGCTGTATGCCGTGGAACTGAGGGCGCACTCGCCGGCCGCGTTCTTGGTCGAGGTCACGTTGCCCTCGTAGAGCCAGGTCTGGATGCTGCGGCCACCGACGGCGCTGTTCCGCACGGTGACGTCCGCGGTGAAGTACGGCGCGAATTGGCTGCCCCAGCCGATCGGGCACGCACTGGCGTTGGCCATCGTGGAGTCCCCGGCCATCCACACCGTGACGGCGGCGGCCGCTGCGGGGCTCGGATCGGCGGCGCTGCACACGGGGGCGGCCGCCTGCGCGGGCGCGGTGGGAACGCCCAGGCCGAAAGCGGCGACGGCCAGAATCAGGGCTGCTCGCAGAGTCTTCATCACAGCGCTCCGAGGATCGGGGCCAGCCGGTCGGCCACGGCCTGATGACCCTTGTCGTTGGGGTGGACCGAGTCGCTGAGGCCGTCGGCCGGCAGCCAGCCGGTCGTGTCCACGTACGAGACGGCGGTGTCACCGGCGGCGTTGCGTGCCTGGACAGCCGCTCGCGTCTCGCCGGCGTAGCGGCCGATGAACGTACGAAGGGCGAAGATCTTGGCATTCGGGAACTTCGACCGGACGCGGCTGAGGAAGGCGGCGTACTTGGCCTGGAAGTCGGGTCCGCTCACGCCGTGACTCTTGTCGTTGGTGCCGAGGTTGATGACCACGGCGTCGGCCCGGTAGCGGGTGAAGTCCCACTGGTCGGCGCCGGCCTGCCCGCCGCTGCTCATCCAGTAGCGCGTCTCGTGGGCCCAGCACCCGTCGGCCGTCTCGGACAGGCACATGCCGCCGATGGCGATCTGGGTGTGGTCGTAGCCCAGCTTCTCGCCCGCCTTGAACGCGTAGTCGGTCACGGCCAGCTGGCTGCTCGTGGCGCCGGCCGTGATCGAGTCGCCGACGAACTCGACCAGCTTGGGCCGGGCCGGCGCCTTGAACGTGGTCGCGCCGGCATCGAGGGTGAGGCCCTGGAAGACGGCGTCGCCGGTGTACGAGCCGGCCACCTGGCGATAGCTCACGATCAGCGTGTGGTTGCCCGCGGCCAGCACCGCCGGCGTCAGGTTGATCGTGCCGGAACCCTTGAAGGCCGTGAACGGCTTGCCGTCGATGCTCGCCCACAGGTCGACAGTGTTGCGTTGCTTGAGCTTGACGGTCCGGCCGGTGAAACCGACCCGCAGATAGGCGCCGGCCCAGTAGGGGACGTAGGCGGCAGGGTTCGACTTGTTCCAGCGTCCGACGAAGCTGACGTTGCCATCGTCGGCTGCCGCCCGAGCCGGCGCCGGCGGTGCGAGACCCAGCAGCACCGTCAAGGTGATCACCGCAGCTCGTCGCCTCATCGGTTCCTCCTCGTTCCGGGAGCGCTCCCAAGCGTCCGTATCGTCCGCCTCCTATTGATAGATGTCAATCAATGGCGGCCGAGGCCGGCCTCGCGCCGCGGACTATGGCCTGGGCCCGGTTGGGCACGTGCAGCTTGGTGAAGACCATCGAGACGAGGTTGCGAACGGTCTTCTCGGACAGGAAAAGACACTCGGCGATGTCGGAGTTGGAGCGCCCGGCCGCCATCTGGTCCAGCACCTCGAACTCGCGGCCGGTCAGCTCGGGGAACGGCCGGCCGGCGGCGCCGTGGTGGGTGCCGGCGCTGAACATCGCGGCCGCGGCCGGCGACTTCGCGATCCCGGACGGCGCGCCGCAGCTGGTCAAGTCGGCCGGGATCACCCTGTTCCTGATCTGGAGCGTGGCGCTGGCGGTCGCGCTCCACGGGACCTCGGCCCGCGTGCCGATGCCGGAGGAAATGGCACGCTGAGCGGAAGAGCGCGACACCGGGCGCCGCCCCGACCACAGGAGTGCCGATGCATGACACCGCCGCTGCCATCGAAGCCCGCGTCGAGCGGTTCGTCCGGGACCACCTGCGGCCCGCTCTCGAGCGGCGGCGGCATCCGCTCGAGGTGACGGTGTGGGAGGCGCCGGGTGAGCCGGTCGCGTTCGCCGAGGCCGTACGGCAGGAGTACACCCCGATCACCCCGGGCACGGCCTGGAGCCGGCCGTGGGGCACCGCCTGGTTCCACGTCACCGGGGCGACACCGGCCGGGTGGGGTGGCCCGGGAACCGTCCTGGAAATGGTGGTTGACCTTGGATTCTCGACCGCGACGGCCGGGTTTCAGGCCGAGGGGCTGGTGTATCGGCCCGACGGCGGGATCGTCAAGGGCCTCGAGCCGCTGAACGACCGGGTCGCCGTCGAGGCCGGCCCGGTCGACTTCTTCGTCGAGGGCGCGTCCAACCCCGACATCTCCGTGGCGACGCCGACGCCGCTGGGCGATCCGGCCACCGCGGGCGCCGAGCCGATTTACACCCTGCGCCGCATCGAGATCGTCGAGCGAGACGTCACCGTCTACCACCTGATCCAGGACTATTGGACGCTGATCGGGCTGATGCGGGAGCTCGACGCGTCGCTGCCCCGGCGGGCCGACATCTTGCGGGCGCTCGAGCGGATGTGCGATGCCGTGGACCCCGACCGAGTCGCCGAGACAGCCACGTACGGAAGGAAAGCCCTGGCCGACGCGCTGGCGTCACCCGCCTTCCCCAGCTCGCATCGGGTCGTCGCCGTCGGGCACGCGCACATCGACTCGGCCTGGCTGTGGCCGACCCGCGAGACGATCCGCAAGTGCGCCCGCACCTTCTCGAACGTGCTGGCGCTGATGGACGAGTATCCCGACTTCGTCTTCGCCTGCTCCAGCGCCCAGCAGTACGCCTGGATGAAGGAGCACTACCCGGCGTTGTTCGAGCGAATTCGCGTACGCGTGGCGGAGGGCCGCTTCGTGCCGGTGGGCGGCATGTGGGTCGAGTCCGACACGAACATGCCGGGCGGCGAGGCGCTGGCCCGTCAATTCGTACACGGGAAAGGGTTCTTCCTGCGCGAGTTCGGGTTCGAGCCGGACGAGGTGTGGCTGCCCGACTCGTTCGGCTACAGCGCGGCCCTGCCCCAGATCGTGCGCGCGGCCGGCTCGCACTCGTTCCTGACCCAGAAGATCTCGTGGAGCGAGACCAACCGGATGCCGCACCACACGTTCTGGTGGGAGGGCATCGACGGCAGCCGGGTCTTCACCCACTTCCCGCCGGTCGACACGTACAACTCCGACCTGTCCGGCGCCGACCTGGCCCGGGCCCAGCGGCAGTACGCCGAGAGCGCGCTGGGCAGCGTCTCGCTGGCGCCGTTCGGGTTCGGCGACGGCGGTGGCGGGCCCACGCGCGAGATGCTCGAGGCCGCCGAGCGGACAAAGTCGCTGGAGGGCTCGCCGCGGGTCTCGCTGGGCACGCCGCAGCAGTTCTTCGCGGATGCATTGGCCGATCATCCGGCCCCGGCCACCTGGTCGGGCGAGATGTACCTCGAGTTGCACCGCGGCACCTACACCTCGCAGGCCAAGACGAAGCAGGGCAACCGGCGCAGCGAGCATCTGCTGCGCGAGGCCGAGTTGTGGTGGGCCACCGCGGCTTGGCGGGGGCTCGGTGATTACCCGTTTGATGAGTTGGAGGCGGCCTGGCGCACCGTGCTGCTCCAGCAGTTCCACGACATCCTGCCCGGCTCGTCGATCGCCTGGGTGCATCAGGAAGCCGAGCGCAACTACGCTTTATTGGCCGGGACGCTCGGCGACCTCGTCGCACGGGCGCAGCAGGTGCTCGCCGGTTCCGGCAGCACGCCGATCCTCTTCAACGCCGCGCCGGTGCCGGCGGCGGGTGTTCCGCCGCTCGGTGCGGCCCCGCTTACTCCGCCGGCCTGGACCGCGCCGGTGGATCGGGTCCTCGACAACGGCTTGGTGCGGGCCGTCTTCGACGGCGCGGGCCTGCTGGTGTCGTTCGTCTGCGACGAGCGCGAGCTGATCGCCGAGGGACAGGCGGCGGCGCTGCTGCAGGTGTTCCGCGACCTGCCCAACCGCTGGGAGGCGTGGGACATCGACGCCCATTACCAGCGCAACGTCACCGAACTACGGTCGGCCGATTCGGTGGAAGAGAGCCCGGACGCGCTGGTGGTGCGCCGCTCCTACCAGGGTTCCACCTTCGTCCAGACGTTCCGGCTCGCCGAGGGGTCGACCCAGCTCGACATCGAGACCCGGATCGACTGGCACGAGCGGCAGAAGCTGCTCAAGCTCGCCTTCCCGCTGGCCGTGCACGCCGACCGGGCGACCTCCGAGATCCAGTTCGGCCACGTGCACCGGCCCACCCACGCCAACACGTCGTGGGACTCGGCCCGCTTCGAGACCGTGGCCCACCGCTGGGTGCACGTGGGCGAGCCCGGCTTCGGGGTGGCGGTGGCCAACGACTCCTCCTACGGCCACGACATCACCCGCCGCTGGACCGACGGCGGCACGACCTACACCCAGGTGCGGCAGTCGCTGCTGCGCGCGCCCCGCTATCCCGACCCGAGCGCCGACCAGGGCGAACACGTCCTGCGTACGTCTCTCGGCCCGGCGCCGACGGTGCTCGAGGCACTCGACAGCGGCTACCGGCTCAATCTGCCCACCCGCACGGTGACAGGCGGTGAGGCCGTGGTGCCGCTGGTCACCGTGTCGTCGCCCGCGGTCGTGGTGGAGGCGGTCAAACTGGCCGAGGACCGGTCGGGCGATCTGATCGTGCGGCTCTACGAGGCGCAGGGTGGGCGGGCCCGCGCTCGGATCGCGGTCACTGGTCCAGCCGCCGAGGCCTGGACGACCGACCTGCTGGAACGCCGCCACGACGGTTCCCGCGACTGGCCGGCCGGCGCGCCTATTCACGTTACGTTCCGCCCGTTCGAGATCGTGACGCTGCGCCTCAAGGGCCGTACACGTTGAGGTCGATGAGCGAATAGCCCCACTGGGTGGCTCGCTGAGTGCCCAGGACACGCAGGAAACGGCCGGCGCCGGCCACGGAGATGTCGTCGACGCCGCCGTTCCCGGTGGTGGTGGCGTAGATGGTGGTCCAGGCGCGGCCGGTGTCCGAGGTCTGGATCTGGTACGCCTTGGCGTAGGCGGCTTCCCAGGTCAGCCGGACCCGGGTGATGGCCTGCCGGCGGCCCAGGTCAAGGCGGAGCCACTGCGGGTCGGCGTAGGCGCTGCCCCAGCGGGTGCCGGGGTCGCCGTCGGTGGCGTTCGCGGCCAGATGCAGGCTGCCCGGTTCCACACTGGACGCGACACCGCGTACGCCATGAGCCAGATCGACCCCCGGCGGGCCGTCCGTCTTCACGCGGATGTTGCGATAGCTGATGTCCAGGCCCGCGCCGTCGTTCTGCACGCCGATGTAGCCGTTGGCGATGTTCCGGTTGCTGACGTAGTCGTTGACCTTCACGCCGTTGAGCCAGATCTCGACCCGCTGGCCGTGAACCCCGATCTCGTACGTGTTCCACGCGCCGGGCGGGTTCAGCGCGGCATCACGCAACGCGGCATCCGGCGCGGCGAAGCTGTACACGCTGCCGGTGGTGCGCGACGGGTCGGCGTCGGTGGCGTCGATCTGGATCTCGTGCCCCAGGTCGACCGGCTTCCACGGGTCGCCCTGCGGATCGGGGAAGCCGATGAACACGCCGCCGTTGTCGTCGCCCGGCATCATCCAGTCGAGCTTCAGCGAGTAGTTCTCGAAGGTGCGCACGGGATACCACAGCAGGCCCATGCCGCCCTGCGAGCTGATCGTGCCGTCGGTCAGCGTGAAGCCGCCCGGCCCGGCCTGCCGCCAATGGTCAAGGCTGGCCTGGGTGCCGTCGAAGAGGGGCGTGTAGCCGCTCTCGGGCCGGCAGTCGGCGGGCCGGTTGCCCGATGCGACCTGAATGCCGCCCAGCAGCTGCCGGCGAAAAAGCGGTTCCGCGTACGACTCATCGGTGTGGCCGAGGCCGGTGTACCAGGCCCGCCCGCTCCCGACGTTCTTGCACCACGTGATCGGATGATCTGAGCCCATGGTGCCGCCCGAGTAGGAGCTCTCGTCGAGCGTGGCCAGAACCTTGGCCGCCGAGCGGGGATTGGTGCGGTAGTTGTACCACTCGTCGTAGCGCGACCAGTTCTGCGGCAGGTGTGCGGTGGAGGCATTGCCGCGGTCTTCGACGTGGACGGTTGCGGTCTGGTTGGCCGGGTGCGAATGGAAGTACGCGCCGACCAGATCCTCGTACCACGGCCAGTCGTACTCGGTGTCGGCCGCGGCGTGCACACCGGCGAAGCCGCCGCCATTTTCGACGTACGACTCGAAAGCCGTCTGCTGGGCCGGATCGAGCACGTCGCCGGTGGTCGACAGGAAGACCACGGCGTCGTAGCGGGCCAGGTTGGCCGGGGTGAACTGGCCGGCGTCCTCGGTGGCGGTGACGGCGAAACCGTTGGCCGCGCCCAGTTCCCGGATCGCGGCGATGCCGGCGGGGATGGATCCGTGGCGGAAGCCGGCGGTCTTGGAGAAGACCAGAATCTCGGTGAGCGGCTCGGCGGCGACGGCCGGTGGGGCCGGGGCGGCCAGGGAGGCGACGGTCAGCAAAAGGCAGGCGGCAGCCTTGTTCCAGCGCATGCAGTGCTCCTACTAGTGGGGGCTGTCGGAGTCCTGGGTGCGCCCTAGTCAATCACGATTCATCGATGTGTGGGGTCCTCCTTCGGCTGGTGCTGACGGGCGTAGTGGCTGCGGTACTTGGCCCGGTTGCCGCACGTGGCCATCGAGCACCAGCGGCGGGCGCCGGCCTTCGAGACGTCGTAGAAGCGCAGCGGGCACTCGGGGTTGGCGCACTTGCGGATGCGGTCGGGCTTCTCTTCGAGCAGCCGCAGGTAGTGCTCGGCCGCCCGCCAGGCCGCGATCCAGTCGGGGGAGTCGGTCTCGATCGGGCTCTGCGGGCCGTCCTCGGTGAGCACCCGCCGGACGTGACCGTGGCCAAGAGTCTCGTTGAGCATGTCGCGGGCCCGGGCCGGCTCGGTCGTTCCGGGCTGCACAAGGGCGAACAGCGCGGCCCGGGTCGCGATGAGGGCGTCGCGGGCACCGGGCGAGTCCGGGGCGATCCCGGCCAGGCCGGCCGAGTTCAGCCAGATGGCCAGGCCGTCGGGCCTGTCGAACAGGTCGTAGGCGCCGTCGTCGTCGGACCACCGGGTGTTCAGCAGATCCAGCGGCAGGGGCTCGCCGATCAGGGGGCGGGGGTCCGCGTGTGTGCTCATCCACCCATCCTAACCGGTAAAACGACGTTGCCAGGTTGCGCGACCTGGGTCTAACCACTAAAGTACGTTTCACTGGTTAAGTGATGAGGAGGGGCGGTCATGTCGGTCTACCACCGCGGCGAACTGACGGCGCAGAAGCGGGCCGGGCTGCTCGACGAGGCCGCGCACGTGTCGGCGCTGATCAGCCGCCGGATGCCCCGCGGCGCCGTGATGTTCCTGGCCGAGCAGCCGATGCTGGTGCTCGGCGCGGCCGACGGCGCCGGCGCCATGTGGGTCACGATGCTGACCGGCGACCCCGGATTCATCCGGGTCACCGGCCCGTCGACGATCAGCGTGGCCGCCGTGCCCACGGCCGGTGATCCGCTGCGCCCGGTGCTCGACGGCCCGGCCCGGGTCGGCCTGATCGCCATCGAGCCCGGCACCCGCCGCCGCGTCCGGATGAACGGCACCGCCCGCCCCTCGGCCGACGGCCTGCGGATCGACCTCGACCAGATCTACGGCAACTGCCCGAAGTACATCCAGAAGCGGGTGCCGGTGGCGGTCGCGGCCAGCCCGAGCCCGCCCCGGCACGGCAGCGAGCTGTCGGCCGAGGAGATGGGCTTCGCCAGCGTCACCGACACGTTCTTCATCGCCACCGCCGACCCCGACGGCAACGCCGACGCCTCACATCGCGGCGGCAACCCCGGCTTCCTGCGCGTGCTCAGCCCGACCCGCCTGCGCTGGCCCGACTACGTCGGCAACTCGATGTTCAACACGTTCGGCAACCTCGAACTCAACCCCCGCGCCGGCCTGCTGTTGCCCGACTGGTGGACCGGCACGATGCTGCACCTGACCGGCACCGCCGTCGTCGACTGGGATACCGACGCCGAACTCGAGGCCCCCGGAGCCCAGCGCCTGGTCGACTTCACCGTCGAGCGAGTGGTCCGCATCGACAACGCCTCCCCGCTGCGCTGGACCGAACCCGAGTTCTCCCGCTTCAACCCGCCGGTTCCCACAGCAGGATCTGGCGGTGGTGGGTGAAGCCGTTCCGCAGGTAGAAGTCGACGGCTCGGCGGCCGGAGTGGACGGTCACGTGCTGCAGCGATCGGGCGCGAGCTTCGGCCAGGATAGCCGCCATCAGCGCGCTGCCGACTCCCTGGTTGCGATGTTCCTCGCGGACCATCACCGACTGCACGTCGCCGTAACGGCGGTTGAACGAGCCGGGACCTGGGTGGCGTTCGGCGATGTGCAGCCAGGCGCAGCCGGCCACCGAACCGTCCCGGTCGGCCACGAAAGCCAGGTGGGTCTCGGCGTGGGCGGTCACCCATTGCGCGTACGTGTCGTAGTCGGCCTGGTTGATTTCGCGGAGCTCGGCCAGGGCGGGCACGTCGGCGTCGGTCGCCCGGCGCACTATCACGGGGTGGCCTGGTTGATCAGGGGCTGCAGCAGGGTGGACATGGTGGCGGCGGCCCGGTCGGGGTCGCCGGTGACGATGGCGTCGACCAGGTCGGCGTGCAGCTGGGCCAGCGTGTCGGTGTCGCCGGCCACGTCGTGCAGTTGCACCTCTTCGAAGACCGAGAGCAGGCCCTCGTAGACGTCCTCCAGCAGCGGGTTGTGGGTGGCCGCCACGACCGCCCGGTGCAGGGCCGAGTCGGCACGTACGCGCTCGTGCAAATCGTCGGTGGTCCAGGCGGCCTCGCGTTCGGCCAGCAGAGCTTGCAGCAGCCGGGCGTCGGCCTCGGTGCGGCGGGTGGCGGCGATGCGGGCCGAGGCGGCGTCCAGGGCCAGGCGCAGCTCGAGGCTGTCGCGGCGGGAGGTGGCGGCCACCCGGCGCGAGACCGACGAGCGCAGGTCGGACGTCGATACCACGAAGGTGCCCCGGCCCTGCTCGCGGCGCAGGATGCCCGCCTGGACCAGGGAGCCGATGGCCTCGCGGACCGTGTTGCGGCCGGCCCCGCTCCACTCGACCAGCTCGGGCTCGGTGGGGATCTTGCTGCCCACCGGCCACCGGCCGTCGGTGATCTGGGAGCGGAACAGCTCGGTCACGCGGGTGCCGAGGCCGGCGCGATCTAAGGGCACGGCAGGCAGCCTAACCGGCGGGCGCGGCCGTGGGGCGGCACGCGGCCCAGCCGGCGCCGAGGGTGATCAGCAGGGTGACCGCGAGCAGCACGTACGTAATGTTCCAGCCGTCGCCGGCCTGGTGGATGGCCCCCAGCGCGAGCGGGCCGACGCAGCCGATGCCGTAGCCGACCCCCTGCACCAGGCCGGACAGCCGGGACGCGCTCTGCGGGTTGGCCGCGCGGGCGCCGATCAGGGTGAGGCAGAGCGGGAACGTGCTCACGCCGAGGCCGAAGGCGGTCGCCCAGACGAAGGCGCCCGCGGCCGGCGCGGCCAGCATGCCCGCGTAGCCGGCCGCCATCAGCGCCACGCAGACCACGACGATCGGGTACGGGTTGCGCAGGCGCGTGGTCAGCGGCGGCACCACGAAGGCGGCGATGAGGCCGAGCCCGGCGAACCACGACAGCAGCAGCGCGCTCGCGGTCTCGCTCAGCCCGGCGTCGGTGAGCATGGCCGGGAACCAGGTCACCAGCGTGTAGACGTGCAACGTGGTCATGGCCATCAGCCCGATCAGGCCCAGCACCAGCGGCGTACGCCAGGAAACGCTCGCCGTCGCGGCCGGAGCCGGGGCCCGGGGCGACGAGCGGGGGACCGTGACGAACCACAGCACCGCCGCCACCGCGGTCACGACGGCCCAGGCGCCGGCGGCCGTCCGCCACCCGTACGCGCTGGCCAGCGGCAACGCCAGCAGCGGGGCCGCCAGCTGGCCGACCTGGAGCAGCACCATGTACATCGTGCTCACCGCGTGCAGCCGCTGCGGGAAGTGCTGCTTCACGATCGGGATCAGGATGACGTTGGACGCGCCGACCCCGGCGAACGCGATCACCGTGGCCACGATCAGCACGGCCGGCGACCAGGCGAAGGCCCGCAGCAGGATGCCGGCCGTGGTGGCGGTGACGGCCAGCGCGGCCGTGCGCTCGAGGCCGAGCCGGCGGGCCAGCGGCGGCGCGGCGAACGCGGCCACCGCGAAGCAGGCGGTCACGATCGTGCCGATGGCGCCCGCCGTCACCGGGCCGAAGTGCAGGTCGTCGGCGGCGTCCCCGGTCAGCACGCTGAAACCGGTCACCGCGGTGCGCAGGTTGAGGGCGGTCAGCGCGACGGCGAGCAGGATCCCGCGGTGCAGCCGGGCCGGGGCAAGGGTGGTCGTGGACACGCGACCAGTCAATCATGGGATGATGGGATGAATCCAGAGTGAGTATCGGCACTCACGCGGATCCCACGGGCGGGCCACGAGGATGAGCGCCATGGATATCGAAGCTGCTCCCAAGGTCACCTCGGCCTACTACATACAGGCCGCCGCCTCGTTCGCCATCGCCCTGCTCGGCCTGGCCGCCGGCATCTTCTATCTGCCGGTCGGCGGGTGGATCCGGGCCTTCCTCGGCCTCGGCCTGGCCTACGTCGTCACGTCCGCGTTCACGCTGGCCAAGACCATCCGCGACGCCCAGGAATCCGGCACTGTGGTGCGCCGCGTCGACCAGGCCCGCATCGACAAGTTCCTCAGCGAGCACGACCCGTTCAAGACCCCCGCGAACTGAGTAAACGCTTTTTCGACCGATCATGTGAGCGTTCACCACTCGATCGGACGATTGGTATCGATACCCGGGCGTGCTTACGGTCCGCTGCGTACTCGTTGTCCGGACCGAGCTTTCTCTGACGAGCCGGTTCCGTCTGGGCCGGCGCCTACCTCCCCTGGCGTCGACACAGGCTCCTTTCCGCCACGCCGTGGCGGCGTGGTGTCGTGCCTAGGGAACGAGGCGACATGACAGTGAGAACGTTCGCGCGCGCCGGGGTCGTCCTGCTGCTCGGGCTGGGCCTCGGCCTGGCCTCGAGCTCGTCGACGCAGGCGGGCGTCAAACCGACCATCACCAAACAGGCGTGGGGCAGCGTCGGGGGCCAGACCGTCGACCGCTACACGCTGACCAACGGCAAGTTCCGCGTACGGATCCTGACGTACGGCGGAATTCTGCAGACCGTCGAGACGCCCGACCGGCACGGCCGGATGGCCAACGTCACGCTGGGCTTCGGCTCCCTCGGCGGCTACGTCACGTCGAAGAACCCGGCCTACTTCGGCGCGCTGATCGGCCGCTACGGCAACCGGATCGCCAAGGGCAAGTTCACCCTGGACGGTCAGACCTACCAGCTGGCCATCAACAACGACCCCAACTCGCTGCACGGCGGCAACGTCGGCTTCGACAAGCGGGTGTGGAGCGCCACCCCGGTGGCCGGCAGGAACACCGTCGCGCTGCGGCTGTCGTACGTCAGCCCGAACGGTGAGGAGAACTACCCGGGCACGCTGCGCACCACGGTGACGTACACGATCACCAAGAACCGCGGCATCCGGATCGACTACCGCGCCACCACCGGCAAGGCGACGGTCGTGAACCTCACCAACCACGCCTACTGGAACCTCGGCGGCGAGGGCACCGGCACCATCGACGACCACAAGCTGCAGCTCAAGGCGTCGCGGTACACGCCGGTCGACTCCACGCTGATCCCGACCGGCAAGCTCGACCGGGTCGCCGGCACGCCCATGGACTTCCGCCGGCCCACGGCCATCGGCGCGCGCAACCGCAGCAACTTCCAGCAGATCGTGTACGGGCGTGGCTACGACCACAACTGGGTGCTCGACCGGCGTACCAAGGGACTCGAGGTCGCGGCCCGGGTCAGCGACGCCGCCAGCGGCCGCACGCTGACCATCAGCACCACCGAGCCGGGCATCCAGTTCTACGGCGGCAACTTCCTGGACGGCACCTTGTACGGCACCAGCGGCAAGGCGTACCGCCAGGGTGACGGCCTCGCGCTGGAGACGCAGCACTTCCCGGACTCGCCCAACCACGCGAACTTCCCGTCGACCGTGCTGCGGCCGGGCCAGGTCCTGCGGTCGACGACCGTCTACCAATTCGGCACTTTGTAGCGAGGCTTGTCATGGATGAGAAAGTCGAGGAGGCCGTCTCCACCCTGGATCTGCCGCGCGCGTCGCGCCGCCGGCTGCTCTCCGGCGCGGGCTTGTTCAGCGCGTCGCTGGCCGCCGGCGCCCTGCTCAGCGCGTGCAGCGACGACAAGGCCGAGGCGGCCGGGGCCATGGGCAACTTCCCGGAGACCCCGAAGTGGAAGTTCACCTTCGTCAACCACGTGACCACCAACCCCTTCTTCACCCCGACGCAGTACGGGATGGAGGACGCGGCCGCCCTGCTCGGCATCGAGAAGCCGCAGTGGACCGGCTCGCAGAACTCGATCGTGGGCGAGATGGTCAACGCGCTCAACACCGCGATCAGCGGCAAGGTGGACGGCCTGGCGGTGGCCGTGGTCGACAAGGACGCCTTCCGCGCACCGGTCGACCAGGCGCTCGACGCGGGCATCCCGGTCGTGTCGTACAACGCCGACGGCGCGCGCGGCGACCCGGGCACCAACCGTCTCGCGTACATCGGACAAGGTCTTTACGAGTCGGGCTACGAGCTCGGCAAGCGAGCGCTGGAAACCGTCAGCGGAGGCGAGGTGGCCGGGTTCATCGCGACGCCGGGCGCGCTCAACATCCAGCCGCGGATCGACGGCGCCCAGCAGGCGTTCCAGGACAGCGGCAAGCCCATCACCTTCACACCGGTGGCCACCAACGCCGACGTGACGAAAGGGCTTTCCATAATTGACGCGTACGCCGTGGGGCATGCGAATGTGAGCGGGATGCTAGCCGTGGACGCCGGATCCACCGCCTCGGTCGGGCAGACCGTGAAGAAGTACAACATGCGCTCGAAGAGCCTCAAGGTGGCCGGCGGCTTCGACCTGATCCCGGAGAGCCTGGCCGGGGTCAAGGACGGCAACCTCGACTACACCATCGACCAGCAGCCGTACCTGCAGGGCTTCCTGCCGGTGCTCGCGCTCTACTTCTACAAGGTGTCGGGCGGGCTGATCGCGCCCAGCGAGACGAACACCGGGCTGCTGTTCGTCACGAAGGACAACGTGGAGCCGTACCAGAACACGAAGTCGCGCTACGAGGGCTCGACGACCGACAAGGTGCTCGTACCCCGGTCCGGGCCGATCGCGCATGGCTGACACCGCGGAACGGACGGCGGAGGAGGCGCCCCCGCGCGCTCCCCGGAGGGTGCTGGACGCCTTCCTCCGCCGGCGCGAGGCCAGCGTGCTGCTGGTCGCCCTGGCCCTGATGGTCTACTTCCGGGCGTCCAGCGACGTCTTCCTGAGCCGGGACAATCTGGTCAACATCGCCCAGGCCACCGCGCCCACCGCGATCGTCGCCGTGGGCATCGTGTTGCTGCTGGTCAGCGGCGAGATCGACCTGTCGGTGGGCATCGTGGCGGCGTTCGCCCCGTTCCTGCTGCACTTCGCGATCGACTACTACGGCGTGCCGGTGCTGCTCGCCCTGGTGCTGGCGCTGGCCCTGGCCGCCTTCATCGGACTGGTCAACGGCTTCATCGTCACGCAGCTGCACGTGCCGTCGTTCGTGGTCACGCTGGGCACGTTCTTCGCCGTCCAGGGGCTGCTGCTCATCACCTCGCACGCGTACCCCGTGCCCATCCCGGAGCCGGTTCAGGGAACGTTCCAGACCTGGATCGGCGCCGGGCCGTGGGCCAGCATCACCTGGGCGGTCGTGATCGTCGCGGTCTTCCATGTGGTTCTCACGCGTACGCGGTGGGGGTTGCACACCATCTCGGTCGGCGGCAATCCGGTCGGGGCGACCGAGGCCGGCATCCGCGCCTCCCGCATCAAGATCGGCAACTTCATGATCACGAGTGCGCTGGGCGGCCTGGTCGGCATCATGGAGGCGGCCCGGATCAACACCATCGACCCCAACATCGGCGGCGGCACCACGCTGACCTTCTACGCCATCTCGGCCGCCGTCATCGGCGGCACGGCCCTGGCCGGCGGCTCCGGCACGATCGTCGGCGCGCTGCTGGGCGCCCTGGTGCTGGCCACCCTGCAGAACGGCTTCAATCTCATCGGCTACAGCGCCAACACCATCTATCTGATCCTGGGACTGGCGATCCTGGCCTCGATGATCGCCAACCAGTACCTGTCCCGGCTGCGGCGAGCGGGGAAGTCATGACCACGGCGGCACTGCAAGCGCGGGGGATAGCCAAGCGGTTCGGCGCGCTCACCGCGCTCAGCGACATCAACCTGCACGTCGACCCGGGCGAGGTGCTGGGCCTGATCGGCGACAACGGCGCCGGCAAGTCCACCCTGATCAAGATTCTCTGCGGCTACCACCAGCCGGACGCCGGGCAGATCGTCGTCGCCGGCCAGGAGGTCACGCTGCGCAGCGTCGACCACGCCCGCTCGCTCGGCATCGACACCGTCTATCAGGATCTGGCCCTGATCAACGAGCTGTCGGTCTATCACAACATGTTCCTCAACCGGGAACTCGTGCGCTGGCCGCTGCTGAACAACCGGGCCATGAAACGCCGGGCCGAGCGCCACCTCAAGGACATGGGCGTCAACCTGCCCGACGTCGGGGTCGAGGTGGCCAAGCTCTCCGGCGGGCAGCGGCAGGCGATCGCGGTGGCCCGGTCGGTCTACTCCGACGCCAAGGTGCTGCTGCTCGACGAGCCGCTGGCCGCCATGGGAGCCAAGGAGGGCACGATGATCCTCGACGTGATCCGCGACCTCAAGCGCCGCGGGGACGTCTCGGTGATCATCATCGCGCACAACTACGCCCAGGTGCTCGACGTGTGCGACCGGGTCAACCTGCTGCAGCACGGCCGGATCACCTTCGACAAGCGGGCCGCCGACACGTCCCTCGAGGAACTGACCGATCTGGTGGTGGCCGACTACCGGCGACGCCGATAGCCGGCCACGTTGTCACGTCAGCCCTTGATGCCGTTGAC
The DNA here is from genome assembly GCF_026626335.1 of Paractinoplanes pyxinae. Classification (GTDB taxonomy): domain Bacteria; phylum Actinomycetota; class Actinomycetes; order Mycobacteriales; family Micromonosporaceae; genus Actinoplanes; species Actinoplanes pyxinae. The sequence goes on from NZ_JAPNTZ010000003.1 coordinate 112,661, forward strand.
CGGGGGCACGGTCAGCGTGCGCGCCTCCGGGGTGCCGCCCAGGACGATCTGGCGCAGCGCCGAGTTGTTGGTGGTGTCCAGCTCGGCCAGCTTCTTCTCGGGGTTGGCCAGCACCTGGATGTAGTAGGTGCCGTTGGGCAGGTCGGTCACCTCGAACGACTGGCCCGGCCGGTACTGGCTGTAGGTGTCGCCGTTGCCGATGTCCAGCACCTCACGCACCGCGATCACGGTGTTGGCGCCGCACGACGTCGACAGGTCGGTGTTCTCCGGCCGCCACTTCGCGTTCGGGATGGTGAAGTCGACCGCGTCCGTGTTGGCCAGGCAGAAGGCCTCCTTGCCGCTGCGCACGGCCAGCTTCTGGGTCGAGTCGAGCAGGTTGTACTGCGCGAAGTCGGTGAAGTGCCAGTGCAGGTGACCCTCCCGCGGGTCCCACTCCATCGTGCCGGCCGGGCGGCTGCCGACCTGGTTGCCCTTGGCGTCGAAGAAGTACTGGTACGCGTCCATCAGCTCGGTGCCGGTGCGGCGGAACCCGTCGACCAGCAGCGGGGACGTGCCGGCGTTCCACACGGTGGCGCCGAAGTTCACGTACCACTTGTTGTCTTCCTGCTCCAGCGCGATCTCCCAGGCCGGCAGCGAGCGCAGGTCGGGGCGCGGTCCGCCGGTCGGGGCGGCCTTGAGCGGGGTGGGCCGCTTGGCCGGGGCGCGCAGCTCCGGAACGTACGCGGACACCTGGCGCTTGGCGTCACCCTCGGCGGTGTGGACCGAATGCTCGTCGGCCGCTGCTTCGACCGGACCGGCGTCGGCCGCCTTGATCCGGGCCAGGCCGGCCCGGTCGGTGTCGCCGTCGACCACTGTCACGCCGACCTTGGCCGTGCCCTGCTCGGCCGGGATGCCGAACAGCTGCTTGTAGACCGGGTTGACCGTCGCCGTGGCCGTGTACTGGCCGACCGGCAGGTCGAAGGGCTGGTCATCCTCGTACGGCGGCTGGTCGACGACCTGGGCGTCCCAGCCGGCCTGCACACCCCACACCGCGCCCAGGGTGAACGGGTTGTAGCCGCCGCAGCTCTGCGGGTACGGGTTGGCAGCCGGGGCGTCGGGCCGGGTGCGCGCCGACGACCACGAGTTGCCGCAGAACGGCGTCTTGTACTCCTTGACCACCTGGCCCGCCGCGTCGGCGATCGAGATGGTGGTGAAGTCCTTGAGCCCGTTGAAGTCGGGAACCAGGCCGGCCGGCAGCGCGACCTTCTTCTTCTTGCCGTTCTGCACCACGACCCGCTCGGCCGTGATCGGCTTGTCGTAGCCGGTGCGCTTGGCCCAGATCTCCAGCGGGTCCTTGCCCGCGATCACGTGCAGGCCGAGGTCGAACGACAGGTAGATCTCGCCGTCGTAGTCGTAGCGCTCGGCGGTCACCTGCCCGGTGGCGGCGACGAACGACAGCGGGGGCGGGGTGGCGGCGGCCTGCGCCACCCCCACGCCGGCCGCGGTGAGCGCCAGCGCGGCGGCCACGGCGCCGTACGTCATCAGGCGCGAACGCCGGCGGCGCTTCTTCAGCGGATCGGTCATGGGGTCCTTCCGGTCGGGCGGCCGCCGGGTGGGCGGCCGTTGCCGGACCATCCAAAGGAGACTCCTGTGAAGAGGCTGTGAGATCGAAGCTCGTTGGCACGAATCCGTGAGAAATATCCATCCATCGACATGCTTGAGCGCGCCCGCATCGGCCGAAAGTCAGAGATCGCGCGGGCCCGGCCCGCATCAGCAACAATTCGGATATGAGCCAGCGCCGCCGCACACCACTCCTGCTCGCCCTCACGGTCGCCGCCGGCGGGCTGACCGCCGGCTGCACGATCCGCGAGGCGATCTGCCGCTCAGGCGAGTACCCGGTAGCCGCCGTCGACAGCACCACCGGCCGAGCCTGCGTAGCCGACGGCGACCAGCCCCCGACCGGTTTCGTCCGCTATCCCGACGGCAAGGAGCCCAAGCACGTGGACGACGAGTGGGACGTCTACTGGCGCTCCCACAAACTCGACGACCGCGGCGCGGAAGTCGCCCCATAGGTGTGCGTGGATTAATCTTGGGCGATGAACGCATGGGGACTGGCTCGTCTGGCCGCCGTCGCGACTCTGGCGCTGGGCGCTGTCGCGGGGTGTGCCAAAGAGGACACCGGGGGAACCGCCGAGGGTGGGGTGGCGCTGGTCAAGGCGGGGACCCTGACGACCTGCACCCACCTGCCGTACGCGCCGTTCCAGTCGAAGGACGACAGCGGCAAGGTGGTCGGCTTCGACGTCGCGCTGATCGACCTGGTGGCGGCCAAGCTCAAGGTCACGCAGGCGATCGTGGACACGCCGTTCGAGGGCATCAAGTCGGGCGCCGACCTCAACTCGGGCAAGTGTGACGTGGCCGCGGCCGGCATGACCATCACCGACGAGCGCAAGAAGGTGCTCGACTTCTCCGATCCCTACTTCGACGCCACCCAGGCGCTCAACACGCTGCCCGGCAAAGAGGTCAAGACCCTCGAGGAGCTCAAGGGCCAGCGCATCGGCGTGCAGGGCGGCACCACCGGCGACGACTACATCAAGGCGCAGGTCAAGGAGAAGAGCCTCGACCTCGAGGTGGTCGCCTACAAAGACCTGGCCGCGCTGCAGCAGGCCCTGGCGACCAACCAGGTGGCGGCCGCGGTCGGCGACCTCCCGGTCTGGAACGACTACATCAAGGCCAACCCGGGCAAGGCCGTCGTGACGGCCGGGTTCGACACCGGCGAGCAGTACGGGTTCGCCGTCAAGAAGGGCAACGCCGAGCTGCTGAAGGCGGTCAACGACGCGATCTCGGCGGCGCGCACCGACGGCACGTACGACAAGATCTATGCGCAGTGGATCGGCGAGAAGCCCGCTTCATGAAGCTCAGCCCGCGCCGGCGGCGCCGCGTCTTCCGCGTCGCCGGCTATGTGATCTTTGTGCTGGTCATCGTGGCCGTGCTCGCGGCCGCCGACTGGGGCCGGCTGTCCGACGCGTTCTTCCGGTCCGACGTGGCCGGCAGCATGTTCCCCGAGGCGATCACCATCGCGCTGCGGAACACGATCATTTACACGTTGCTGGCGTTCGTGTTCGGCCTGACGCTGGGGCTGATTCTGGCCCTGATGCGGCTGTCGACGATCCTGCCCTACCGCTGGTTCGCCACCGCGTACATCGAATTGTTCCGGGGCCTGCCCGCGCTGCTGGTGCTGTTCATGATCGGCTACGGCGTGCCGCTGGCCTTCCCCGACCGTGAGATCCCGGGCGGCGTGTACGGCTCGGTCACCGTCGGCCTGGGCCTGACCGCCGCCGCGTACATGGCCGAGACGATCCGCGCCGGCATCCAGGCCGTTCCCAAGGGCCAATTGGAAGCGGCCCGTACGCTGGGCATGTCGCATCCCCGGGCGATGGTCTCGATCGTGCTGCCCCAGGCGTTCCGCATCGTCATCCCCCCGCTGACCAACGAGATCATCCTGCTCACCAAGGACACTTCCCTGGTGTACGTGCTCGGCGTGACGTCGTCGACGATCGAGCTCACCAAGTTCGCCGGCGACACGCTCAACTCGCGGGTCAACCCGACCCCGCTGGTCGTGGCCGGACTGCTCTACCTGGTGATCACCCTGCCCCTGTCGCAGCTGGTGCGGGGGCTGGAGCGCCGGGCCGCGAGGGAGAGGTGACGGGCATGGCGGCGATCGAGATCGGCGGCCTGCACAAGTCGTTCGGGTCGCTGGAGGTGCTGCGCGGCATCGACCTGACCGTGGAGACGGGCGAGGTGGTGTGCGTCATCGGCCCGTCCGGTTCCGGCAAGTCGACCCTGCTGCGCTGCGTGAACTTCCTCGAGGAGCCGACCCGCGGGTCGATCCGGGTGGCCGGCGTCGAGGTCACCGACCCGGACTGCGACATCGACGCCGTACGCCGGGGTATCGGCATGGTCTTCCAGCAGTTCAACCTGTTCGGGCACCTGACCGTCCGCGAGAACGTGACCATCGCCCAGCGCCGGGTGCTCCGGCGCAGCCGGGCCGAGGCCGACCGCATCGCCGGCGTGAACCTCGACCGCGTGGGCCTGGCCGACAAGGCAGCTTCCTATCCGGCGCAGCTCTCCGGCGGTCAGCAGCAGCGGGTCGCCATCGCCCGCGCCCTGGCCATGGATCCGCAGCTGATGCTGTTCGACGAGCCGACCAGCGCGCTCGACCCGGAACTGGTGGGCGAGGTGCTGGCGGTCATGCGGGGCCTGGTCGCCGACGGCATGACGATGCTGGTGGTCACGCACGAGATGGCCTTCGCCCGCGAGGTGGCCTCGCGCGTCGTGTTCATGGACGGCGGCCTGATCGTCGAGCAGGGCCCGCCGGCCGAGGTGTTCGGGAAGCCGCGCGAGGAGCGCACCCGCGCCTTCCTGCACCGCGTGCTCGAGCCGACCCGGGTCAGCGAGTCCGAGATCGGCGCCCACCTCACGGACTGAGCAGGCCGCGCCGGATAGCCTCGCTGGTGGCCTGGCCACGGCTGGCCACGCCGAGCTTGCGCAGGATGGCCGTGACGTGGTGGTGCACGGTCTTCTCGGAGAGGTAGAGCCGGGTCGCGATGACGGCGTTCGACTCGCCCTGCCCCAGGTGGGTCAGCACCTCGGCCTCGCGCCGGGTCAGCCGGGCCGGGTGGCGTTCCGTCTCGGCCCGGGGGCCGCGCGGCACGTCCCGCACGCCGTGTTCGCGCAGGCGGCGGGCGATCGCGGCGGCGGCCGGGCGGGCGCCGAGGCGGTGGAACTCGGCGAGCGCGGTACGCAGATCGGCCTCGTCGCGGAAATCGGCCAGAGCCAGGGCGGCGTCGTAGGGGCAGCCCAGCTTCTTCCACCGGGCGGCGGCGGCTCGGCCTTCGCCGGCCAATTGCGTCGCGTACGGGTCGACGGCCGCGACAACCACCGGCGGGAGCCCGGCCAAGCGCCGCAGCCAGGCCAGCTCGCCGGCCACCCACGCCGCGTTCCGCTCCACCGCGAGGCCGAGGACGTCGCTCGTGATCTCGTCGACCTCGGCCGCCCGGCCGTCCAGCCAGGCCGCCTCGGCCCGAGCCGTGGCGACCGGCGCCAGGAACTGCAGTTCGGTCTGCCCGGTGGTCAGGGCGAGCGCCTCGTCGAGTGCGGCCCACCGATCCCGATCGCCCCGGCGGGCCCGGGCCAGCCCCAGAACGCTGAGCGCCAGCAGCCGCAGCAGAGGAACCGAGCGCGCGGATCGCAGCACGTGCTCGGCGTCCTCGACCGCGGCCTCGGTGCGGCCCAGATCGAGGTGCAGCCGGGCCCGGTAGACCACCACGTAGTACTCCCACGCCTCCAGTCCCAGCTCCTGGCACACCTTGATGCCACGGTCGAGCCACGGTTCGAAGTCGTAGGCGCGGGTGCGGGTGGCGGCCCAGCCGAGGTGGATGTACGCCCGTCCCACGTGGTCGTCCAGGCCGTGGTCGGTGGCCAGCGCGAGGCTGCGCGACAGGCTCGTCCAGCCCTCGGGCCGGCCGGTGAGCAGCTGCATCGTGCCGATGTTGTTGAGGCTGTGCACGGTCACCGCGGTGTCCCCGTGCGCCAGCGCCCGCTCGGCCCAGGCCATGGTCTCGTCGTAGCGCTCCTCGTTCAGGCGGGTCGCCGAGACCACGCTGCAGGCCTGAGCCCATTCGGGTCCCGGCGGCCCGTCCTCCAGCAGCCGCAGCGCGTCGTCGCTGGTCCGGTCGGCCTCCGCGGTGCGGCCCAGGCACCACAGCGCGCGGGACAGCTGCGTCAGCGCCGAGCCTTGGCGCACCGAGTTGCCGGACGCCCGCCACAGTGCGACCGCCTGCTCGAGGGCGTGGATGGCCTCGTCCATCTGGTCGGTCAGGTAGCACTCCTGCGACCGGCTTTCGAGCATCTCGGCCCGGTCCTCGGCGGGCAGCGGGCCGGCGAACCGCAGGGCCAGCTCGTAGTGGGCGGCCGCCTCGCGGTGGGCCCCGGTCGAGGCCGCCTGCCGGGCCGCGGCCGGAGCGAACCGCAGCACCGCCTCGGTGTCGCCGGCCGCCTCGGCGTGGTGGGCCAGCCGGGCCGGGTCGGCGGTGCCCGTAAGTGCGGTCAGCGCCCGGCGATGCAGCTCGGTCCGCCGGTGGGGCGACAAGGACTGCTCGACGGCGCGGCGGGCCAGCTCGTGCCGGAACACCACGCCGCCCGGGGCCTCGACCAGCATGCCCGAGCCGAGACATTGCTCCAGCGGGTTCGCCGCGCCGGGCACGAGCGCGTCGAGCAACGGCAGCTCGGCCCGGGGCAGCGCGATCGACACCGCCTCCAGGACGGTGGCCGCGTCGCCGGTCAGCCGGCCGGCGCGGGCCAGCACGGCGTCGCGTACGGTCGCGGGAATGGCATCGCCCGGTGCGGCCAGCACCTCGGTGACGAAGAACGGGTTGCCGCCGGTGGCGCGGTGCAGGTCGTCGGGGTCGATGCCGTGCGGCGCCGCGAGCACCGCGACCGCGCCGGCCGACAGCGGCGGCACCTCGATACGACGTACGCGGGAAAGGCCGGCCAGATCGCCCAGCAGGCGCCGCGCTGGATGGAACCGGTCGAGCCCGTCGTCGCGGTAGGTCGCGACGACCAGGGCCGGAATGGTGTCGATGCGGCGGCCGAGCAGGCTCAGCACGTCGACGGTGGCCTCGTCGGCCCAGTGCAGATCCTCGACGACCAGGACGCCGCCCGGACGAGCCTCGGCCGCGCGGATCACGGCCGCCGCCACCTGGTACGCCTTGGCGCCCGCGGTCACCAGCTCGTGCAGCTCGCCGCCGGTCGCACGGGCGATGTCGAGGAACGGGCCCAGCGGACGCGGCGTGAACAACGGATCGCACGATCCCCACAGCGTCGTCTCTTCCGCGGAGCAGAAGCGCCGCAGCAACGCCGTCTTGCCGCTGCCCGCCTCGCCGCCGACCAGGACGAGGACGCCGTGCCGCTCGCCCCGGGTGGCGGCCAGCGCGTCGCCCAGGGCGGCCAGCTGGTGCGAGCGCTCGACCAGTTCGTCACCCACCGGCCCACCGTGGCAGCCGCCCGGGGCGGCGTCGACCGTGCTGTAGGCCATCCGACCCGGCGAAAACTGGGTAACGCGCCGGGGCAACCTGGGCATCGCTGCCGATTCGCCCGGCGGCGGTCGCTCCTAGCGTTCTGACCAGGCCGGATGCGCCGGCCCGGAACGAAAGGATCGACCATGCTGCGCAGATTGTGGGCCCCGCTGGCCGGGCTGGTGCTGCTCGTCGGGGCAGCCACCCCGGCGTACGCCTCCTGGTGCCGTTCGGACCTCGACCGGCTCAAGCACGACAGCGCGAAGTACAAGCGGGTCGCCGTGGCCGAGAAGGCGGGCTACGGCCGGTTCCTCGACCAGGACGGCATCGCGTGCATCGACATGCCGGGCATGGGGGCGATGGGCGTCCACTACGTCAACGGCGACCTGGTCGGCGACGGCAAGATCAAGGCCCGGACGCCCGAGGCGATGGTCTACGAACCGGATCGGGCCGGCAAACTGCGGCTGGTCGCGGTCGAGTATGTGGTGATCAAGCAGGCCTGGGACGCCGGACATCACCAGCCACCCGCGCTCTACGGTCACCGCTTCGACTTCACCGACAGCCCGAACCGCTACGGGCTGCCGCCGTTCTATTCGCTGCACGTGTGGGTGTGGAAGCACAACCCGGCCGGCACCTTCACCATGTGGAACCCGCGCGTGCACTGCCCCGGCGGCCAACCCAGCCATTCCGGCCACCTGGACCACACCGACCACCCGATCCATGCGGGTCACGGCCGCGAGGCTTGACCTTGACACTGTGACAAGGTCTTCACTGGGGTCATGGTTCTGAACGCTTTGAATGCGGGCGAGTCCTCGATCCGGCTGCAAGCGGCGCTGGCCGCCGGGACGCGGGCCGACCCGGATCTGCTCGAGGCGCTGGTGGCCCGGTGCGCGGTCGAGCCCGACTTCTTCGTGCGGGACATGCTCACCTGGGCCCTGACCCGGCTGCCGGCCTCCCTGACGGTTCCGCGGCTGGTAGCCGAGCTCGGGTCGCCGATCGCCCAGGCGCGCAGCCAGGCGTTGCATACGCTGTCGAAGCTCGGGGACGAGCGGGCGTGGCCGGCGATCACGCGGTCGCTGCTGCGGGACGCCGACGACGAGGTCGCGCGGACGGCGTGGCGGGCCGCGGTGGCGCTCGCCCCCGACGGCGAGCGGGAGGGGCTGGCGGTGGAACTGGCGGCGCAACTCGGTCGCGGCGACCGGAACGTGAAGCTGAGCCTGAGCCGGGCGCTCGTCGCCCTGGGCTCCGAGCAGGCACTGCAAGCTGGGCTGGACAGCGACGACCCCGCCGTGGCGGCGCACGCTCGCGCCACCCGGGCGCTGCTGCTGGACCCGGAGGCCGGGTTCGACGCCGCCATCGCCGAGGCCACCCGGGTGATGGCTCTGGGGCCCGACAAGTGCTGATCGGCGAGGTGGCCCGGCGGTCCGGGGTCAGCACCCGGATGCTGCGGCACTACGACCGGCTCGGGCTGGTGCGCCCGACCGGTCGTACCGTCGGCAACTACCGCGAATACTCGGCCGACGACATCCGGCGGATCTTCCACGTGGAGAGCCTGCGCTCGCTCGGGTTGTCGCTGAAGCAGATCGCGTCCGCCCTGGAAGATCCCGGGTTCACGCCGGCCGCCCTGGTGAGCGACCTCATCCGGTGGACCGAGGAACGGCTCGAGCGGGAACAAGAGCTGCTGCAACGGCTGCGGGCGGTGGACGCCACGGCGCCCTCGGGGTGGCCGGACGTGCTGCGCATCGTTGAGCTGATGCACGGGCTCGACTCCCCGGACGCGGCGCGGCGCCAGCAGGCCGTGCTGGCACCGGCCGACGACGACGTGCCGGTCCCGGTGGAGCTGCTGGCGGGGGCGGTGCTGTCCGAGAACGACCCGAACGTGGCGGGCGCGCTGCGGTGGGCGCTCGCGCGAGCCGGCGGCGACGGGTTGGACAGTCTGGTGGCGGGGCTGCGCTCGGATGATGTGGCCATCCGGCGGCGGGCGGTGCTGGCGATCGCTTCGCTAGCCGGCTCGGCCGCGGCGGGTGGGTCGGCGTCGGCCGGTTCTTGGCCGCCTGTGTCCTCGGCGGCTGATACTTCGCCGGCTGGACTCTCACCCCCTGCTTCTTCGGCGGCCGGCCCTTTGACGGCCGGATTCTCGTCGCGTGCGTCTTCAGCGGCCGGCTCGGCGCCGCCTGGCTCTCGGCCGCCCGCGTCTTCGGCGCCCGGCTCGTCGCCGGCCGGGGTTATCGCGGTGCTGTCCGACGCGCTGGGGGACTCGGACCCGGTCGTACGCCGGACCGCCGCTCTGGCTTTGGGTCGGCAAGGCGTGACGGCGGCCGTGCCGGTGCTGGTCGACATGGTGGTGTCCGGGGTCAACGACGTCGAGGCGGCCGAAATGCTGGGCGTGCTGGCCGCTTCTCCGCATGTGGACGACGAGATCGGCGGCGCGACGGACGCTTTGCCGGGGCGAGACGAACGGATCGTCGGTGCGCCGGATGCTTCGTCGGGGTGGGGCGAACGGATCGTCGGTGCGCTGGAGGCTGAGCTGAGCGCGACCGCGGACACGGCGGTGCGGATCCGGGTGACCCAGGCGCTGGTCGAGATTCCGGGGTCCGCCGTGCTGGAGGTGCTGCGACGGCTGACCCGCGACGAGGACCGGTCGGTGGCCCTCGTCGCTTCGGCGTTCGTGGAGCTCAGGGATACTGAGCGTCGAGCAGGCCGTTGACGTACTTCTCGACGTTCGTGTAGCCGGTCTTGTCGAAATCGCCGCCGGCATCGTTGGCGTTCGGGTTAAGCCCGTACTTGGTCTCCCAGGCGTCGGGCATGCCGTCCCGGTCGGTATCGGGCCGGGCCGTGCCTCCGGACAGCGCGCCGTAACCGTTGTTCGTGAGGCCGGTGGCTGTCTGGCTCGACCACAAGGCGCCCTTGGTGCCGAGCGAGGTCACATCGGCGACGACGAGCTTGTCCACATCGTCGCGTGGAACGGCGCCGGCCTTCGCGACGACATCGGCATAGGCAGCCGCCGCAGTCAGAGCCGGTGGATTCGTCGAGAAGGGCGCCGACAGCTCGGTCGCACCGCCCCGGACCACGGCCGCGGAACCGTTCAGCTGACCGTCCTTGTTGCTGTCGACCCAGTTGTCGCGGTTGTAGATCTGCTGGTTGCCGGTTTGGTAGTAGTAATTCGAGGCGCTGGTCGTGCGCGGGCCGGTGATGAAATAGTTGCCGATCACGTCGTGCAGGAAGTGGCCGCTGGAGTTCCCCGCCGTGTATCCGGCCTGGTAGTTGTAGACCACGTTGTTGACGAACTGGGTGTTCGCCTTGGCCAGCGGATTGCGGTTGTGCGAGTTGGCCCACAGGTTGCGCCACCAGGTGTAGGGGCCGGTCTCGGTGTGCGCGCCGAACTGCTGGCCGATCGGGTTGGCGTCGATCGAATACTGCATAGTGATGTTCGAGGCGCGTACGGCGTCGATGTTGTTCCACGCCCCGAACTCGATCGACACGTGATCGAAGATCAGGTTGCTCGCGTCCAGCCAGTTGACGCCGTTGTTCTTCTGATCCGCGTCCTCGGTGCCCATCCGGAACCGGAAGTTGCGGACGATCACGTTCTTGGCGCTGTTGAAAGAAACTTCCCCACCGCGTACGCCGATCCCGCCGCCCGGCGCGGTCTGACCGGCAATGGTGATGTTGCTCTTGACCAGCACGGTGGACGACAGCCGGATGTAGCCCCCGACGTCGAAAACAACTATCCGGTTGGTTGTGCCGACGGCGTCGCGGAACGAGCCCGCGCCGGAGTCGTTCAGGTTGGTCACGTGATAGACCGTGCCGCCCCGGCCCCCGGTGGCTGCGGCTCCAAAACCGACAGCGGACGGAAACGCTTTGACCGGGCCACTCGGCGGCGGGGTGGTAGCCGGAGGCGTGGTCGCGGGCGGCGTGGTGGCGGGCGGTGTCGTCGCGGGCGGCGTGGTGGTTGGCGGTGTGGTCGCGGGTGGAGTCGTTGCCGGTGGCGTGGGGGTCGGGGGTGCGGTGGTGCCGGTGCAGGCCGTTCCGTTAAGGGTGAACGCCGTCGGTACTGGGTTGGTGCCGGTCCAGGTGCCGTTGAAGCCGGCCTCCACCGATGAGCCGGTCGGGATGGCGGCGGTGTAGTCGGCGTTCGTGGCGATGACGGCGCCCGCGCCCGGGTTGGCGGTGAAGCCCCAGGACTGGGTGATGGTCTGGCCGGCCGGGAACGTCCAGCCCAGTCGCCAGCCGTTGATCGGGTCGCCGAGGTTGCGGATGGTCAGGGCGGCCGTGAAGCCGCCGGCCCACTGGGAGCTGACGCGGTAGTCGACTTGGCAGCCGGCCGCCGCCTGCGCGTCGACAGCCAGGCCGACCGATGCGGCGGCGGCGACGGCGGTGACCACAACGGCCGCCAACTTGCGCGATGGTGTCGTTTTACTGCGCGATGTTGTCGTTTTCATCAGAGCACCGGGTTCCAGCCGTCGGTTCCGGACAGATACTTCTGCGGGGTGTGGTTGGCGGCCGTCGCATCGCTCATCTGCGGACGATTGCCGTTCGTTCCGGCGCCCGAACCTGTGTTCCTGTACTCGAAGAAGCGCGCGTTCTTCCAGGAGTTCTCGGACATGTCTGTCCATGGCTGCGCGTTTCTGATCGTTGCGCTCAAGGTGCACTCGCGGAACAAGACCTGCGCGGCCGGGCCCCACGGGCGGCCCAGTTGCGTGACGTTGTTCGCGGCGCCGGTGATCGTCGACTTGTAGAACAAGATCCCGTACGTCAGTGAGGCGTCCGTGTTGGCCGCGGTGATCGGGCCGCCGGTCGACCGCTTCTCGTAGATCGTCGAGTTGTGGAAGACGGCCGAGGCGCCGCCGAAGATGAAGTCGACGGTCCCCTCGACGTACGAGTTGACGAAGTAGTGGCGATAGTTGTTGACCAGCAGCGTGTCCTGGTTGCCGAGGAACCGGACGTTGTTGAACGTCGCCCGGTCGCCGTTGACGTTCACGGCCACCGCCTGGCTGCCCTCGCCGTAATCGTTCGACATGGTCAGGTTGGTGGCGATGAAGTCCCGGGCCTTGACGAAGACGGTGGCGCTGTTCGAGGTGCCGTAGCCGCCCGCGTTGCTGTGGTTGTTGACGATCACCGTCTGTCCCGCCGCCGAGCCGAGACCCTGCAGGGTGACGTACGGCTTGGTGACGGTGACGATCTCGCGGTACGTGCCGGCCTTGACCGTGATGACACGCCGAGTCGTGTTGTTCGCCGGCACCGCGTCGAGAGCCGCCTGCACGGTCGTGTACTGCCCGCTCCCGTCCTTGGCCACGGTCGGCGCGCCCGCCGGCGGAGTGGTCACGGGCGGCGTGGCCGGCGGGGTGGTCGCCGGCGTGGTGGTTGCCGGTGGCGTGGTGGCGGGCGGTGTCGTGCCGGGTGGCCTGGTGGTCGTCGGGGGTGCGGTGGAGCCGGTGCACGCCGTGCCGTTGAGGGTGAAGGCCGTCGGCACCGGATTGCTCCCGGCCCAGGTGCCGTTGAAGCCGACCTCCACCGACGAGCCGGTCCCGATGGCGGCGGTGTAGTCGGCACTGGTGGCCACTACCGCGCCCGACGCCGGGTTCGCGGTGAAGCCCCAGGACTGCGTGATGCTCTGCCCGGCCGGGAAAGTCCAGCCGAGCCGCCAGCCGTTGATCGGGTCGCCCAAGTTGCGGATCGTGAGGGCGGCCGTGAAGCCACCGGCCCACTGCGAGCTGACGCGGTAGTCAACTTGGCACCCCGCAGCCGCCCGGGCAGTGGTAGCAACGGCGACGGACGCGAGAGCAGAGACGGAAGCGATGGCGACGGCCGCGGCGACACGTCTGCGGTTCATGGGTGTCCTCCTCCCTGAGGCTCGGGGCCCGGGCGTCACGGGGCGGTACAGGTCAGGGTGGGTGTGGTGGCCGTGCCCGTGGCGGTGAAGCCGAACGTGGTCGAGGCCGAGGCGGCCAGCGCGCCGTTGTAGAACTCGTTGGCCACGGTCACGGCGGTTCCGCTCGTGGTGAGCTTGCCGTTCCACACCTGGCTGATGGTCTGACCGCTGCCGAGCGTCCACCGGGCCGACCAGCCGGTGATGGGCGCGCCGCCGGCCGTCACCGTCACCTCGCCCTGGAACCCGCCGCCCCACGTGTTGGTGGTGCGGTAAACGGCCGAGCAAGCGCCGGTGACCGGCGTGGTGGTCGTCGGCGGCGTGGTGGTCGCCGGGGGTGTGGTCGGCGTCGTTTGGCCGCCCTGTGCCGCGTACTCCAAATACTCTTCGAGATTGCGGTAGCCGTCGCCGTCCGCGTCGGCGTTGTGGTCGTCGGCGTTCGGGTTGAGGCCGTTCGCGGTCTCCCAGGCGTTGGGCATGCCGTCGCGGTCGGTGTCCCAGCCGGTCGGCGCGTTGACCGCCGAGGCGTTCCACAGCGCGTTCCACTGCGAGGTGTTGTAGTTGCTGATCAGCGTCCCGCTCGTGGTCCGGGTCTCGCTGACGATCCGGGTGTCGACCGCGTCGCGGGCCCACCAGAACGCGCCGGCCTTGTCGAGCACCTTGGGCAGCGCCGTGTAGGCCGCCTCGGTGGTCATGTTGGGCACGGCGAAGCGGCTCGAGCGCTGCACCGACGCCGTGAACTTGTCCCAGCCGGCGTCCGTGCCGTTGGTCAGGTTGGAGTCGCCGTCGTAGTCGGCCTTGTTGCCCGACTGGTAGAGCGTGGTTCCGGTCGCTCCCGTGTAGACGGCCGGATTGCTCGAGTTGTGCCGCAGGTACGTGTTGCCCACGAAGTTGGCGTTGACGAGCTGGTTCTCGCCGCTGTACCCCTTGCCCTCGAAGACGACGTTGTTGCTCCACTCGACGTAGTTCACGGCGCCCGTCTCGTTGCCCAGCCGGGGCAGGCGGCTCGTGTTGTGGGCGTACAGGTTGTGGTGATAGGCGATGTTCGAGCCGTTGACGTCGCTGCCGATGAGCGAGCCGTACGCGTGACCCGCGTAGTTCAGCCCCTCGGCGACGATCGCGTACTGCACGGTGATCTGCCCGGCCCCGTCGCTGGCGCTGATGCCCTCGTCGTCGGCCCAGCTGACCGAGACGTGGTCGACGATGATGTTGTCGCCGGTGAGCCAGAGGCCGTCGTTGGTGGCCGTCTCGGGGTTGGCCTGGTCCTTGCCGGGCCGGAACTTCAGGTGCCGCAGGACGATGTTGTCGCCGGTCACCTTGGTCGCCTGACCCATGATCGTGATGCCGGGCCGGGGCGCGGTCTGCCCGGCGATGGTCAGGTTGCTCTTGCCGATCGACAGCCAGCCCTGCCGCCCGGCCGGCGAGAGCTTGATGGTGCCGGCCACGTCGAACACGATGGTCCGGCCGCTGCTGGGGGCGTTGGTGATCCCGTACCGCAGCGAGCCGGCCTGGGGGTTGCTCGCGTTGTCGGTCAGGTTGGTGACGTGGTAGACGTCGCCGCCCCGCCCGCCGGTGGCATACATGGCCGGGCCGGCCGCGCCGGGGAAGGCGGCCACCGCAGCGGCGCTGGCCGAGGGGCTGGTCACGACCACCCCCGCGACGACGAGGCCGAGGACGGCGAGAACAGTCTTGAGGCGTTTCATCTGGGAGCGCTCCCATTCATGAGTGGTACTTAGTAGACCGCCGGAGCGCACCCGGACAACAACTTTGACGAAAATCAATGGAACAGGTGCCGGCCCAGTTGCTCGCGGACCAGGTCGTACTGCGCAGTCGTGGGATAGCCGCGGTAGTCCGTCTCGATGATCATCGTCAGAAGCTCGACGAAGCGCGGCGTGACCACTTCGTCGAGCGCGGGCAGGTGGGTCGCGGTCATTTCCCGTACGACCTCATAGCGCAAGCCGAGGTCGATGCCCCGCCGCTCGCCGTCGCCCAGCGTCGCCGCGAGCCGGCCGGTGAAATACGCCCGCCAGGTCGCTTCGCCCGGCCCGCCCAACGCGCCGAACCAGTCCCCGCGGATCTCGTTGAGCTGCCGGTTGGTGGCGCCCAGGGCCGCGTCGAAGGCGCCGAGATGGCCGGCGTCGACGAACTCCATGAAGAACCAGCCTTCGCCCAGCTCGCGCACGTCGCTTGACACTTCGCCGGGCCCGTAGGCGCGGGCCACCATTGCCTGCACGGTTGCGAGCGGTTGCCGATTCTTGGTGATGCTCTCCACGGGCTTACCGGGCGATCCTCATAGGACTATCTTGTCGGCATGACGGAAGCGACGTCGCTCGATACGAGCGTTCCGCACTCGGCGCGGGTCTGGAACTACTGGCTCGGCGGCAAGGACAACTTCGCCGTCGATCGTGAGGTGGGGGAACGGGTCCGGCAGATGCTGCCCAGCATCGTCGAACAGGCCCGGGCCGACCGCGCGTTCCTCGGTCGCGCCGTCACCCATCTGGCCGGCGATCTGGGCATCCGTCAGTTCCTCGACATCGGCACCGGCCTGCCCACCGCCGACAACACGCACGAGGTGGCCCAGCGGGTGGCGCCGTCGTCGCGCATCACGTACGTCGACAACGATCCGCTCGTGCTGGTGCACGCCCGGGCCCTGCTCACCAGCGCTCCCGAGGGCGCCACCGACTACGTCGAGGCCGAGCTCGAGGATCCGGCGACGATTCTGCGCGAGGCGGCTCGCACACTCGACCTGAGCCAGCCGGTCGGCCTGATCCTGATGGGCGTGTTGCATCACGTGGCGGGCACCGATTCCGCGTACGCAATAGTCGAGCAGCCGAAGGCGGCTCTCGCACCCGGCAGCTACCTGGTCATCAACCACGCCACCAACGCCGTCCACGGCGCGGCCAGCGACGAGAGCGTGGCCCACTGGAACAAGTTCGGCAAGCCGCCGATCACGTTGCGCTCGCCCGCCCAGATCGAACGCTTCTTCGCCGGCTGGACCCTGCTGCCGCCGGGCGTGGTGTCGTGCGCCCGTTGGCGTCCGGGCACCGTCGACGAGAGCAGCGTCGAGGTCGACGAGTTCGGCGGGGTCGCCCGGCGGGATCAGGCGGCCTGAGCCCGCCGGTGCAGCGCCACCGGCACGGCGTGGCCCAGGACGCCGAGGCCGCCGCCCAGGATGGGCCAGATCAGCCACGGGTACCAGGCGCCCGCGGCCAGCGCGATCGTCAGCCAGATGCCGGTGACCAGCACAGCCATGGCCAGGTAGGCGGCCAGGTGGATGCGGACGCCGAGCCGGGCGGCGTGGGCGCGGCGGGCCCGGGCCTGCGGGTCGTGCCGGCGTAGCTGGTCGATCGGCAGGTCGGCGGTCAGGCGGTGGAGGGCGTCGTATGTGTTCGCCGCCATCGCTCGGGCGAGGCGGTCCTCGTACTCGTCAAGCGTCAGGTAGCCGAGGCTGAGGGCGACACCGAGGTGGCGGCCGGTGCGCTCGCGGTCGGCGGTGCCGGCGCGCTGCAGGGCGGTGCTGGTCATGATTGGATCCTTTCGGCGAAGATCTCGGCCAGTCGGCGGGCGGTGGCGGCGGGGTCGGCGGCCTCGGTCAGGCCGCCCAGGGCGCCGTCGCGGGTGAGGATGACCAGGCCGTGCACGAGCGCCCAGCTGATCATCGTGAGGGATTCGTCGTCGGTGGCCGTCTTGAGGCGCCGGAGCGAGGTCTCGGTGGCGGCGTGCAGCTCGGGGTCGTCGGTGTGCAGTTCGCTCGGCCGGAACATCAGGTCGAACAGGGCCGGGTGGGTGAGCCCGAAATCGATGTACGCCCGTCCCAGCGCGGCCAGTGTCGGATCCGGCACCTGGTCGAGAGCCGCGGCCAGCGAGGCGAAGCCGTCGGCGGCGATCGCCGTCAACAGAGCCGCCCGGTCGGCGAAGTGGTGCTTGGGCGCCGCGTGCGAGACCCCGGCCCGGCGGGCGACGGCCCGCAGGCTGATCCCGGCGTGCCCGTTCTCGTCGAGCTCAGCCCGCGCGGCGGCCAGCAGATCTTCCCGTACGCCCATGGTCAGCTCACGATCGGCGCGGCGAGCGCTTCCTCGACACCGTGCGCGGCCAGAACCCGCAGCGCCGCGTCGACCGCCTGCGAGTCCTCGTTGGCGTCGATCGACACGACCTTGCCCCAGCGCATCACGACGACGTGCACGCCGTGGTTGACGTACGGGGAATCGTCGGGCATCTGCTGCGTGGCCGACCATCGGATGATCACGGTGGTGCGGGCCGGGCCGCCCTTGACCCAGACGTCCTCGACGGTCAGCCGGAGGGTCGGCGAGATGCGGCCCAGACGCTCGAACCAGCGGCTCAGGGCCTCGCGGTCGTGGCGCTCGCCGCCCAGCGCGTGGGAGCCGCCGAAGCGGTGGTGGATGTCGGGCGCGCAGTCCTGCAGCAGCGCCTCGTAGTCGTGGTCGGTGACCCGCTGGAAGTTCCGGACGGCAATGCGCTTCACGATGGCGTGATACAGGATAAGGCCTCCTTGACACTGTCAAGCACCAGTCTGCATCGACTGCTTGACACTGTCAAGGCGAAGCGGAGGGTGGGTGTGACGCACCCTGAATGGCGCGTGCGAGAGAACCTACGTTGGGGCTCATGCGCAAACTTCTGATCACGTCGTTGCTGCTGGCCGCCACGGGTGTACTGGCCGCCTGCCGCACGGCGCCGCCGGACGAACACCCGTACGTGGGAATGTGGGTCACCGCCGACAACCACATCCGCCAGGAGCTACTGCCCGGCGGCCGCTACGACGAGGCTCGCGGCGCCCGGTCGAGCGCCTACACCGGCCGCTACGAGGTCAAGGGCGCCCACATCGACTACTGGGACGACAGCGGCTTCACCGCCGACGGCCGCTTCGAAGGCGACGTCCTCCACCACGGCGGCTACCTCTTCTACCGCGAGGGCAGCGAGGCCCACCGCCAGGCCGTCGCCGCCCGCTGATCAGCGCGGCCAGGCCGCCACGACATCGTCGGGACCCCAGACCAAGTCGACGCTGCCGGCCGGCAGGGTGGTGCCGGAACGGCTGACGGCAAGCAGCCCGGTGCTCGACGGGTCGAAGCCGGGAACCTGCCGGGCGCCTTCCCGCAGCTCGTGCAGGTCATGATTGTCGAAGGGCGCGCCCAGCCACTTCAGCGACCCACAGAAGTAGATCCGTGCGGCGATGGGTGCCCGGTCGGCGCCGATCAGGTCGATCTCGGGGTTGAACTGCCGGTTCCACCAGCCGCCCACGGACTGTGCTTTCGGCCAAGGCAGCGACCCGCTGAGCGCGGCCTCCTCCAGCGACGTGCGGATCAAGGGTTCGACGGCTCGCCCGCGCCAGCTCGCCGACCGCTTCGACGACGCGCCGGGCGACATCGGGGTTGGGAAACTCCGAAGCCAGTGACTGCTCGGGCACGATGAACAGCGGTGAAGCTGGATCGGCGCACTGGTCACGCAAATGGTCGTCGGCCGGGGTACCCGATGGCCGGCGCAGCACGATGCCCGGCAGCCCACCGGTGATCAGGTGCGTAGATTGAATCTACTTAGGGAGACGGGAATCAGCGGCCGGTGGCGCCGTCTATCTGCTCTCGGAGGATGTCGGCTTGGCCGGCGTGGCGGGCCGTTTCCTCGATCATGTGGATGAGGGTCCACTGCATGGTGGGGGTTGCGCCCCGGCCGCCGGGGCTGGGGGCGGGCCGGCTCAGATCGGTGTATTGGGCGATGACCTCGTTCGACTCGCGGACGGCTTCTCGGTAGGCGGCCAGGATGTCGTCGGCGGTTTCGGTGCGGGTGGGTTTGAAGGTGCGCTTCATGCTGGTTATCGGGCGGCTCTGGAAGTAGAAGCGCTCGACGTGGGTCAGGTGTTTGATCAGGCCGAGCAGGCTGGTGCCGGAGGGGACGCCGGCGGTGCGGACCTGGGGTTCGGGGACTCCGGTGGCCTTGCCGGCGATCGACTCGCGCAGCTGGTCGAGGACGTTCAGGAGGTCGCTCATGCGGCGGCTCGCTGGATCAGCAGGACGTTGTCGGTGACTGTGGCGGTCTGGCCGTCGGGGCCGGTGGCTCGGCGTTGAGGCATGTCGGCTCGTATCACCGGGAAGTCGGCGGGATCGAGGCCGATGCCGGCGGCCACCTCGGTGGGCGTGGGGTAGTGCGCGTCGGGGTCCTGGTTCCATGACCAGGGGGCGGTGGAGCCGTGGTCGACAACGAGCAGCCGGCCGCCGGGGCGCAGGGCGTGGGCGGCCGTGCGGAACACCTGGGCGCGGTCGAGGGGGAGCGGGGTCTGGAAGTACTGGGCCGAGATCAGGTCGAACTCGCCGGCCGGGAAGCTCACCGCGAGGTCGTGCTGCTCGGCGGTGATTGAAGGAGCCTGCGCTCGCACCTGCTCGACGGCGGTGGGCGAGACGTCCACGGCGGTGACCTGCCAGCCGTGCCGGGCCAGCCAGAGGGCGTCGCCGCCGGCGCCGCAGCCCAGGTCGAGGGCGGCGCCGGGAGTGAGCGGGGTTGCCACCTCGACGAGCAGGGGGTTCGCGCGTCCGCCCCACGTCCGGCGGGTGCGGTACTGCTTCTCCCAGAATTGTTCAGCGATCATGGAGCCAGCGTCGCCGCCGTCGTTCCGAGGTTGCAAGAAAAATTGCGGATCCGCATGCTGAGGGCATGGGCGCTGAAGAAGATGTGCTGGCCAACGTGGGTACGCGGCTGCGGGAGTTGCGGCGGGCAAGTAAAGCCACGCTGGCCGAGCTGGCCGCCGAGACCGGGCTGACCGCGAGCACGCTGTCGCGGCTCGAGAACGGCAAGCTCCGGCCGACACTGGAGCAACTGCTGCCGTTGGCCCGGGCGCACGGGGTGCCGCTCGACGATCTGGTCGCGGCCCCGCCCACCGGCGACCCGCGCATCCATCTGAAGCCGATACGCCGGTTCGGGCTGACGATCGTTCCGCTGACCCGGCGGCCCGGCGGCGTGCAGGCCTACAAGGTGGTCTACCCACCGGCCGGAAAGGCGGCGACCCAGAAAATGCAGAGCCACGACGGGTACGAATGGTTCTACGTGCTGAACGGCCACGTGCGCTTGCGACTCGGTAAAGGCGAGGGCGAGCGCGAGTTCGAGCTGGGCCCGGGCGAGGCCGCCGAGTTCGACACCCGTACGCCGCATTGGATCGGAAGCGCCGGCGCCCAGCCGGCCGAGTTACTGACGCTGTTCGGCGCCCAGGGCGAGCGCGCACATTTGTCCGCGCCCGCCCCTTAGGCGGAATCAGCTGGTCGGGGGAGCCGACGTATAAATCGTGGCGTCGCCCTGCTTCAGCCAGATCTGCGGGTTGTCGATCGGGGTGAACGCCCGGTCCCCGCCCGGTTCGCGGGTCGTCGGCACGGCGTCGCCGTTGGGCAGATGCATGATGAAGTTGACCGGTTTGGTGTCGTCGACGAGCGGGATTTCGTACGTCGCCCAGCCACCCTCCACGCCGGTCGCGGGCCACGGCTTGTCCCAGGCGATCTGGGCCAGCACCGCGGGATCGACGGCGTCACCCCACAGGTGCAGGCCCCAGCCCGTGTAGTCCCCGGCCGGCCGGAAGTAGTGCACCGTGGCCACCGCCTGCGGCGGACCGGCGTACCGGACCGTACGAACCGCGCTCACCACATGCGGGTCGCTGAGCACGGCCCGATAGCGGATCTGCGTGCCCGCGGCCAGGTTCAGCGACGACAGATCGTCGAACACCGTGTACGCGGGCGACGACGAATCCCGGCCGATCGTGGTCCATGCGCCGCCGGCCACGCTGCGCTCGAACCGCACCACGTGGCTGGCCCGCTCCGGGTCGGCGACCGCCCGCACCTCGACCTGCCCGCGCACGTTGGCCCCCTCGGCCGGCGCCTCGATGGTCAGCGCCGGCGGCGGTACCTTGGCCGAGCGGGACGCGCTGGTGCGGCTGTGCCCGGCGTTGTCCAGAACCACGGCCTTGTACTCCACCGAGGTGCCGGCCCGCAGCCCGGAGACGTCGTGGAACACCCGGTAGGGCGCGTTGTCGTCGGTGCCGATCGAGGTCCAGCCCCCATGGCCCGTACGGGCATAGAAGGTGACCTGGTTGAAGGACGACCCGCCGATGTTCGCGCTGACCTGCATGCGGCCACGCGACTCGACCGAGGGCGCCGGCGCGGCCAGGGACACGGCCGGCGCCGCCTTGGACGCCGGAACCCGGCTCTTCGACGCGTAGACGACAGTGGACAGCGCCGGCACGGTGACCGTCAGCCGGCGGTCCGAGGCCGACGTCACCGTGGACGGACCGGTGCCGTACACCCGCTCGAACTTTCCGCCCGAGAGGTAGGTCGGAACGGCGGCCGTCTGCGCCGACGTGCTGTTGTTCAGCGCCACCACATACTCGCGCTGGTCGGTGCGGGAGAACGCGTAGATTCCCGGCCCGTCGGAGGCGTAGCGGTGCTGGTGGGCGCCGTCGCGCAGGGTCGGGTGCTGGGCGGTCAGCCGGGCCAGGCCGGAGATCCCCGCGTACAGGGGATGGTTGGAAACGAAGTTGTCCTGGCCGTGCGTGGCCGCGGTGCCGATCAGATCGTCGTCGAGGTATTCGGGCACCCGGCTGGCGAACATGGTCTGGCGCGCGTCCTGGTCGCCGCCCGGGCCGGTGAAGCCTTGCTCGTCGCCGTAGTAGATGACCGGGTTGCCGCGCGAGAGGTACATCAGCTCGTGCGCGAGCCGGTCGCGGGCCAGCCAGACGTCGTCCCCGGCGCCCGGGTTGTCGGCCTGCACGAAGCTGCCGATGCGGCCCATGTCGTGGTTGCCGAGGAACGTCGGCAGCTGGTAGACGTTCGAGTCGGCGTCGGTGTACCAGTCGTCGCCCGCGAAGAACTGGCCCAGCGCGGCCGCCGACTGTCCCTTCGAGGCGTAGTTGCGAGCCGCCTCCTGGAACGGGAAGTCGAGCACCGCCTGCATCTTGTTGCGGGTGGTGAACTGCGAGGTGAAGCTCTTCGAGGTGTCGAAGACCTCGCCGAACATGAAGAACTCGGGCTTGCCGTGCTTACGGGCGAACGAGAGCACCTGCGGCCCGAACTTCTGCCAGAACTCGTCGTTGACGTGCTTCATGGTGTCGATCCGGAAGCCGTCGACGCCGAAGTCGGCGATCCACTTCTCGTAGACGTCGATCATGCCGTTGACGACCCGGGGGTGCTCGGTGAACAGGTCGTCGAGGCCGAAGAAGTCGCCGTAGAGCGAGTTCTCGCCGACGAACGTCGTGTCGCCCCGGTTGTGGTAGAGCGTGGTGTCGTTCAGCCAGGCCGGCACCTTCAGGTTCTTCTCGGCCGGGTCGAGAACGGGCTTGTACGGGAACGAGGTAGCCGGGTCGAGCGGCGGGAACGTCGGCTTGCCGGCGTAGTCCCGGTCGTCGAACGGTTTCCCGGCGGCGGTCTTGTACGGCGAGACGTCCTTCGACACGTACGGCTGACGGGCCCCCGACTCGTAGCCGATCACGTCGGCGGTGTGGTTGGTGATGATGTCGAAGTAGACCTTCATGCCGCGCTGGTGGGCCGCGTCGATCAGCGTCTTGAGCTCGGCATTCGTGCCCAGGTGGGGGTCGATCTGGGTGAAGTCGGTGATCCAGTAGCCGTGGTAGCCGGCCGACGGGCCGTCCTCGAGCTGCACGGCCTTGTTCTTGAAGCTGGGCGTCAGCCAGATCGAGGTGGTGCCCAGGCCCTTGATGTAGTCGATGCGGCGCAGCAACCCGGCCAGGTCGCCGCCGTTGTAGAAGCCCTTCTTCGTCGGGTCGAAGCCGGACACGAGCGGGTCGGCGCCGAGGCCGCCCTGGTCGTTGGCCGTGCTGCCGTTGTCGAAGCGGTCGGCCATGACGAAGTAGAAGTTCTCGTCGGTGACCGGGGCCCGCAGCGAGTGCCGGCCGGGCAGCCCGCCCCCGGACGCGGCGGCGGGCGCACTGATCACCCCGCCGGCCAGGACGGCCGCGAGGATGACGGCAAGATGTTTTCGCATCAGTTCTCCTGGGAGAGCAGAAGTTCGCCAAGGGCGGTGAGCAGGTTGTCGTCCAGGTCGAAGGACTGCAGGACCGTCAGGGGCCGGGCCGACTCGACGGCCTCGAGCACCCGGGTCTTGGTCCGGTACTCGATCTGCGCCCTGTCCAGCAGGGCGTAGACCAACGCGGTGACGTCGTTGCGCCGCAGGCCGGGCCGGGCGCCGACGGAGATTCGTAACATGGCCGTAGCAGGCACGTCTCGTACCGTAATCGATGTTCGAGTCGCACCCCGGTCGATCTCGGCCGGGACTGGCAGGTCGTCCACGGTCGCCACCGGATCGACGCCGGTGAGTGCCGGAAAGGTGGTTGTCCAACTGCGCCCGAGCGGCCCCGGACCGACTTCCAGGACGCCTTCCTCCTGGTGCCAGCGCAGCGGCGTCACGCCCGAGTCCTCGATCAGATCGAACGTGCCGTCGGCGCCCGCCACGACCAGCACCTCGAGGTGGTCCGGCTCGACCGGGTCGTTGCCGGGCACGGCCTGTCCGTCCAGGGGCACGATCGCCCCACTCGGCGCCAGCACGGGGATCGTGCTCAGGTCGCGGTGCAGGTACAGGGACCGGCCGCCGTCGTAGGCCAGATCGGTCAGCACGTCGACCCACGTCCCCTCGGGCAGCCAGGCCTTGACCCGGCCCAGGCCCGTACGGCGGTCGGCGGGCGTGGTGATGGCCGCGACGACCAGCGAGGAGCCGAACTGGTACTGGTTCGGGACCTCGTAGGCCGCCTCGGTCGTGGGGGCGCGGTAGTACATGGGCAGCACCAGCGGCAGGCCGTCGCGGTGATTCATGGTGTGCAGGTACGGCACGAGCCGGTGCCGCAGCCGCAGGAAGTCCGCCATCACCTCGCGGGCCGGGGACGGGAACGCCCACGGCTCCTTGTGGATGAACGGGTTCCGGGTCGAGTGCAGCCGCAGGATCGGTGAGAAGCAGCCGAACTGCAGCCACCGGGTGGCCAGCTCGTCGTCACGGACGCCGTCCAGGTGCCCGCCGATGTCGTGACTCCACCAGCCGTACCCGATGTTGGCCGCCGTCGCCGTGAAGTGGGGCTGGAAGGCGAGCGAGGCCCACGAGATCACGGCGTCGCCCGAGAAGCCCACCGGGTAGCGGTGGCTGCCCGGCCCGGCGTACCGGGAGAAGGTCAGCGCCCCGTTGTCGAGGAAGTGGAAGTGGTTGAGCATCCACAGCGGGTCGATGCCGGCCACCCGCGAGTGCGGGCCGGACTGCCAGTCCAGCCACCAGAAGTCGACGCCGTCGGCCTCCAGTCCGCGGTGCAGCACCTCGAAGTAGGCGGTCAGGAAGCGCCGGTCGGTGACGTCGAAGGCGATCGGCTCGCCGCTCGACGGGTCACGGTCGAGGGCGGCCGCCATGGCGGGGTAGGCGTCCTCGTACGCGCGCACCCCGTCCGCCGGATGCACATTGAGCGTGACGCGCAGCCCCCGGTCGTGCACCTGCTTCAAGAAGGAAGCGGGCTCGGAAAACAGGTCGCGGTTCCAGGTGTACCCGGTCCAGCCGCTGCCGTAGCGGGGGTCCACGTCGGTCAGGTGCCAGTCCATGTCGATGACGCCCACCGAGAACGGCAGCCCCTCGTCGCGGAACCGGTCGAGCAGGGCCAGGTAC
Source organism: Paractinoplanes pyxinae (assembly GCF_026626335.1). GTDB lineage: Bacteria > Actinomycetota > Actinomycetes > Mycobacteriales > Micromonosporaceae > Actinoplanes > Actinoplanes pyxinae. The sequence continues at coordinate 137,219 of NZ_JAPNTZ010000003.1, forward strand.
GACTCGTCGCTGTAGGCGTGGAACCGGCTCCACCAGTTGCCGAGCGCCCATCGGGGCACCACGGGTTGCGGCCCGGAGACCGCATAGAACGCTTTCAGCGCTTCCGCGTAGTCGTGGCCGTACGCGAACACGTACAGGTCGACGCGGTTGACGTTGTCCGCGCTCACCCAGCCGTCGTCGGTGAACAGGAACGAGCGGGAATCGTCAATTACCGCGAATCCCGTACGCGAGACGACCCCGGGTTCGAGCGGAATCGCGCCGTCGGCGTTGTCGAGCGTGCGGGCCGTGCCGCCGAGGTCTTCCGGCGCCTGCCCGTAGCGCCAGACCGAGTGGTAGGTGCTGATCCCGCCGCCCACGGCCAGGCTGAGGCCGCTGGTGGTGAACGGTCCCCGGTCGTACGTGAGCCGGAACCGTGACGTGACGACTTCCAGATGGTCGTCGTTCTCGAACACCTGGAACGCCGGAACCGGCAGCTGCCGGTTGACCGCGAACGTGGACGCCCGGTCCTCGAAGACACCGTCCTCGGCGTATTCCAGGCGCACTAGGCCTTCAGTGAGCACCGTGATGCGGTAGCGCTCGCCGCGAACGACCGCCGCCGGATCGGCCACCGGCCGCATCAGTCCTTCACCGACCCGGCCGTGAGCCCGCCGACGATGTACCTCTGCAGGTACTGGAAGAGCAGCACCACGGGCAACGCGGTCATCAGCGCGCCCGCCGCGAAGACGCCCAGGTTGTTCGACCGGTCCGACTCGATGATCCCGTACAGGCCGACGGCCAGGGTCTTGGAGTCGGTGTCGGTCAGGAAGATCGAGGCCAGCAGGAACTCGCCGATCACGCCGACGAAGGCGAGCAGCCCGGTGACGGCCAGGATAGGCCGGGCCAGCGGCAACAGGATCCGGAAGAACACCGTGGCTTGGCTCGCGCCGTCCACCACGGCCGCCTCGTCGAGCTGGCGGGGGATGGTGTCGAAGTAGCCCTTGATCAGCCAAACCTGGGCCAGCGCGCTGCCCATCAGCACCAAGCTGTAGCCCGCGATGGTGTTGAGCCCCAGCGCGGGCAGCGCCTCGCCGAGCTCGGTGACCATCGTGAACAGCGCGATCACGGCCAGGAACTGCGGGAACATCTGAATCAGGAGCAGCGTGAGCAGACCGCTGCGACGGCCGCGGAAGCGGAAACGGGAGAACGCGTACGCGGCCATCGCGCTCGAGAAGACCTGCACGACCGTCACCGCGGCGCACACGACAACCGTGTTGAGCAGCCACCGCGGGAACGGCCGGGCCGGGTCCTCGAACAGCGAGCGGAAGTGCACGAGGCTGAACTGGGTCGGCACGACGTCGGTCGAGACCACGGTGCCCAGCGGATTGAATGCGGCCGACACGACGTACAGCACCGGGACGACGGCGAAAATCACGGCGACCAGGCCGCCGACATGCCGCCAGCCGACCTCACGCCACCAACGGATCGTCAAGTCAGTGCACCTCCTCGAGACTGCGGGTGGCCCGGAACTGGGCCGCGGCGAGCACCCCGGTGATGACGAAGAGCAGGGTGGCGATGGCCGCCGCGAAGCCGAACTGCGCGCCGCCCGCGCCGAACGCGAGCCGTACGGTGTAGCTGATCAGGATGTCGGTGGCGCCCGCGTCCGGGTTGTCCGGCGTGAACGGGCCGCCGTGGGTGAGCAGTTCGACCACGTTGAAGTTGTTGAAGTTGAACGCGAACGACGCCACCAGGATCGGCCCCACGGCCACCAGCAGCAAGGGCAGCGTGATCTTGCGGAAGGCGGTGAACCCGCCGGCGCCGTCGATGGTCGCGGCTTCCTTGAGCTCGCCCGGAATGGCTTGCAGGGCGCCGGTGGCCACGAGGAACATGTACGGGAAACCGAGCCACAGGTTGAGCAGCAGCAGCGCCGCCTTGGCCCAGAACGGGTCGCCCAACCAGTCGACGTGCAGGCCGGTCAGGCTGTTGATCAGCCCGAACTCCTGGTTGAAGAAGCCGGACCAGACCAGGATGCTGATGAACCCCGGGATCGCGTACGGCAGCAGCAGGATCGAGCGGTACCACTTCTGACCCCGTACGCGCGGGTCGTTGAGCATCACGGCCAGCGCCAGCCCGACGGCGAAGGTGAGCAGCACCGAGCCCGCCGCGAACACGACCGTCCAGCCGAAGATGCGCAGGAAGCCGCCGAGGATGCGCGAATCGGTGAACGCGCGCCGGTAGTTCTCGAGCCCGACGCTCGCGCGCCAGGACTGCTCGGACAGGCGCTGCCCGGTGCTGTCGGCGAAGTACTCGCGGTCGCCCTGGCGTTGCACGGTATAGCGCGTTTGTGTTCGCTGGTCGACGATCGTGTCCGCCGGCTTCTCGTAGCGCAGCGTCGTTCGTCCCTCGAACGCCTCGCGCAGCCCGCGCTGACGGATCGCGCCGTCCGCGGTGGGGACCGCGAACTCCTTCAGCCGCGGGCCGGCCTCGTTGACCTGCGCCGGTGTCAGGAAGGTGTAGCCCGGCGCGGCCGTGACGAATCCCTTGGTGACCGTGGCCGCCTCCTGGCTCAGCTCCTTCAGACCTTGCTCATTTCCGGCGTACGCGTGATTGGTGGCGCGGTCAACCAGGAAGAACATGAATTCGCCGTCGCTCGTGGTCGCGACCGACAGGTTGAACGTGGGCGAATCCGGCGCCTGGACGACCGAGTTGGCCACGATGCGCGCGACCGTCTGCTCCTTGGTCGACCGGGTGCCGTCGCCGTAGTTGGTGGTCGACATCTGCACGGTGGCCAGCACCGGCGCGACAGTGAACAGGACGAGCAGGAGAGTGCCCGGCACCAGGTACTTGGCCACCAGCGCCCGGCGGGTGGCGTAGGTGACCAGCAGCACCGCGACGACGATCCAGGCGACGGCCAGCACCACGAAGTGCCGGCCGGCCGCCAGACCGGGGGTGAGCGCCGCCGCGGTGCCGACAGCGATCCCCAGGCAGAGGATCCGGATCACTTGGCCCGGACCGCGTTCTCGATCGTCTTGCCGGTCTTGGTCATGGTGGACGCGGGATCGGCGCCGCCCACGATGATGGCGTAGGCCTGGCCCAGCGGCGGCCACACGCCGGCCATGAACGGGAAGTCGGGCAGCAGTGTCGCGTTCTTGGCGCCGGCCGCGAGCTTGCCCATGTCGGCGTCCTTGGCACTCACGGCGGCGAGCACGTCGCTGCGGACGGGCGGGCGCGGGTCCTGCTCGTACATGGCCGTCATCGCTTCGGGCGTGTTCATCGCCCGGGTCACGAACTCCTCGGCGAAGGCCGGGTTCTTCGCGTTCGACAGCATCCAGAACGCCTGCACGCCGAGGAAGGGCGCGGCCGGCTGGCCACCCCGGAACGGCGGGACGGGCGTGATGTCGTACGGAATTTTGGATTTGCGAATGTCGGCCAGCGCCCACGGGCCCGAGATCAGGTAGGCCGCGTTGCCCTCGGTGAACTGCGCGATCGCGTTGGAGCCGTCGATCGAGCGGGACAGCACCTTCGAGCCCTTCTCGCCCAGCGCCGCGATCTTCTTCGCCGCCGCGATGGATTCCGGCGTGCCGATGCCGACCTTCGTGGTGTCGTACTGGCCGCTCGCGTCCATCGCGAACAGCGATCCGCCGGCCGAGGTGAAGAACGGGTGCATGTGGTACGCGTCGCCCTCCTGCCCGACCGGCAGCGAGAGCGCCCGCTTGACCGTGCCCTTCTTGACCGCCGCCTGACCCGTGCTCACCAGCTCTTCGACGGTCGCCGGGGCGTCCGGTGCGGCCTTGGTGTTGCGGTAGAGGACCAAATTCTCCATCCCGTACGGCAAGGCCCAGACCTGTCCGTTGCGGCTGACCGAGGCGACAGCGCTTTTCTCGTACGCGTTCAGGTCCGCAGCCCCGAGCGAGAGCGGCTTGATCGTGCCGTTCTGCAGCGCGCCGCCGAGGAAGTCGTTGGGCAAGGTCAGGATGTCGGGCCCGTTGCCGGCCTGGTTGGCGGTGATGGCGGTGGCGGCGAGGTCGGCCGCGATCACCTGCACGTCGACGGTGATGCCGTTCTCCTGGCCGAACTTCTGGGCGATCGGGGTGACCGCGCGGCTGGCCGCCTCCGAGGTCCAGATGACCAGTTGGGCGTTCGCGCCCGCCGATGCGCTCGGCTTCGCTTCGTTTTGGTTCTCTTCACCGCCTTTGCCGCCGTCGCCACCGGAGCAAGCGGCGGTGGGGAGCAGGGCGGTCAGGGCTATGAGGGCGAGCAGACGGGATCTCATCGGGACTCCTCTGTGGGTGTGGATCACCGGCGTGCTGCGTACTGGGCTCACGTAAGCGTTTACGAAACGAGAGTGAAACACGTCACCTCCGCTGTCAACCGTCAATATGTTTGTGCCGCTTTACTCGGCGAAGGTGGTGACGTAAGCGTTTACGTGCTCTACGGTGATGACCGTGGCGAAGCGACCGGTGGCGTTGAACATGACCGACCTGGCCGAACGGGCCGGCGTCTCGATCGCGACGGTCTCGCGCGCGCTGAGCGGCGCCTCCGGCGTCTCCGAAGAGACCCGGCGCAAGATCAGGATGCTGGCCGACGACCTCTCGTACGCCGTCTCGCCCGACGCGGCCCGGCTGGCCCGGGGCTCCAGCGGCCGCGTGGCCGTGGTGACGCCCGACGTGGCCCACTGGTTCTACGCGTCCATGCTGGACGGCATCGTCACCGGCCTGCGCGGCACCGACCTCGACGTGCTGCTCTACGAGGTCAAAGAGGAGCGCGAGCGCCGCCGCTTCTTCGAGGAGCTGCCGGCCCGCCGCCAGGTCGACGCCCTCATCCTGGTCGCCCTGCCGATCAGTGACGACGAGCGCCGCCGCCTCGACCTGATGGGCGTCACCGTGGTCATGGCCGGCGGCACGCTCGGCGACCACCCGCACGTCCGCATCGACGACGTCGAGGCCGGCCGCCAGGCCACCGCCCAGCTGGTCCGGGCCGGCCACACCCGCATCGCGATGATCAACTCAACCGGCACGTGGAGCCTCGAGTACGCCGCCCCCAGCGCCCGCCTGAAGGGCTTCACGACCGTGCTCGAGGAGGCCGGTCTTCCGGCTTCCATGGTCGTGAACCGCCATTGGGGCAGCCACGGCGGCGTCGAGGGCATGAGCGAGCTGCTCAGTCTGCCCGAGCCCCCGACCGGGGTGGTCGCGTTCTCGGACGAGGTGGCCTTCGGGGCCCTGCGAACCCTGCGCCGGGCCGGCGTGGCCGTGCCGCACACGATGTCGGTGGTCGGGATAGACGACCACCACCTGGCCGACATGTTCGACCTCACCACGGTCCGCCAGCCCGTCACCGAACAGGGTCTGGTGGCCGGCCAGCTCGTCCACGGGATCCTGCAGGAGGGCGAACCGGCCGCCCCTCACGTGGTCCTGCCGACCCAGGTCGTCGTGCGCGGAACCACCGGCCCCTTGCCGTCTCTACCGGGCGGCCCGAACTAGCCAGCACGCGGCGGTGAACCGGACCTCGGCACCGTGGACGAACGGGTCGAACGCCGGGCGAGCGGCCTCGACGACCTTGGCGCGGACGTTGTCGTCCACGTCGGGCAGGGCCAGCCCGACCGGCCCCAGCCGGGTGAAGTAGCCGACCAGCTCGTCCTCGGGGAAGGCGCACTCGATGTCGGCCGCCTCGATGGAGATCTCGTTCCAGCCGGCATCATCCAGGATGCGGTGCACCTTGTCGGCGTCGGCGAAGGCGAACTGGCCGGGCCCGTCCAACCGGCGGGGCGGCAGCTCCGGCAGCAGGGGAGCGGCGGCCCGCTCGGCGGTCGTCATGAACGGGTTCTGCTCAATGCCACGCCAGGCGACGAAGACCAGCCCGGCGTCCGTGGTGGCGGCCTGATGCAGGCGGCCGAACGCGCGTACGGGGTCATCGAAGAACATCACCCCGAAGCGCGAGACAATCGCATCGAACGACCCGGGCGGCCACTCGTATTCCTGGACGTCGGCCTGAATGAACTCGACGTCGGAGCCGCGGCCTCTAGCCGCCTCGACCATCGACTCCGAGATGTCCACGCCGCAAACCCGGGCCTCGGGCCCAAGCTTCCCCGCCACGGCAACGGTGGTGCCGCCCGTGCCGCATCCCACGTCCAGCACGCTCCGCCGAGCCGGATCCACCGCGTCCACGATGACCTGCTCGATCGGCCGGTACATCCCGTCCATGACCGCCTGCAGCTGAACCCAAGCCTGCCCGGACGGCCCGTTCCACCGCTTGGCGCCCCCGTAACCGCCCGTCCCCGCGCCGCCCATGCCTGACCCCCACTTCCGCCCCAGCTCCGAAGCGGCCCTGCCCAACCGCGCCGCCCTAACGGATCGTGCCCGCGAACCGTAGCGCGAGTGGCGCGAAGCCACCGTCCGCTCCGCCATCACGGGCGCGATGCCCGATGTCCACCACGACAGCTTTGCCCGCTCCGCCGTCAGGAGACGCGGTGCCCGATGGCTATCACAACGTCATTGCCCGCTCCGCCGTCACGTGACGCGATGCCCGATAGCCACCGCGAGTTTCCGTGCCCGCTCCGCCGTCACGGAACGCGATGCGCGATGGCCACCGGGGTTTCCGTGCCCGCTTCGTTGTCACGGGACGCATTGCGCGATGGCCACCAACGTTACTGCCCGCCCCGCGGTGCCCGATGGCTACCACAACGTCACTGCCCGCTCCGCCACCACGGAACGAGATGCGCGTTGGCCGCCGCGAGTCCTCAGGCTGCGAACTGGGTTGGCGGGTGGCTGCGTAGCCGTGGTCGGACGCAGGGCGAGTGCGCGAGGCGAGGTGGTGTGGCATCAGCGAGTGTGTACGGCGGCCGTCCGCTTCCGGTCGCCGGCCCGGCATCGCCTTTCGTCGATCTAGTTCACAACCCGCCGCACGGCGGTTGACCAATGACCTGTCAGCGCCACCTCGGCCCTGAACAGTCCGCCGGTGCCGGTGCCGGTGCCGGTGCCGGTGCCGGTGCCGGTGACCGTAGCGAAGCGAAGCGCCGGAACTTTGCGCTGCTGGCCTACGCTTCGGCGATGCGGACGTGGTCTCGCTATGGATGGATGACGGCGGCTGTGCTGGGGCTGCTGGCGCTCGGTTGCGCTCGGCCGGGTGCAGGCGACGGGGACGCGGCGCCGCTTCCGTCGGCGAGCGCGTCGGCGCCGGTCGTTACGGCATCGGTCCCGCCGGATGAGGCCGGCGATGCGGCCGGGCCACCGGGAGACGGGGCGCCTCATCAGGCTGAGAACAACGGCTGGAAAGAGCGGCACGACCTCACCGCCGAGGAGAAGCGTGCTGGGGATGCCTTGGCGGCGCACATCCGGCCCAAGTTGGCGGCGTTGCGTGAAGCCGGCGACTTCCAGCCCGCGTCCGCCCGGAAGGCCCTGCTCGACCTGGGCTTACGGCCCGACGACGTGGGCGTCAGCGAGATGCGGCAGCCGCCGGGAGCCGTGTTCGAAGTGCGTTTTCCCGAGGCCGGCTGCGTGATCGGCGACGTCCGCCCCGAACGCGTGCTGGTCGAGGTCACGGGCACGAGCCCCGAGTTCGGGTGCCTGGAGCCCTACACCCATTGATGAGCGGACGGCCCTCATGTGTACATGTTGATTGTGTGTATCAATATGTACAGCGTCGTCAACATGTACATGCGTTCGTCAACATGAGGCGGCCTGGTGGGGTCAGGCGAGCAGCTCCCACTCGGCTAGTTGGGTGGCGGTGGCGCCGTGGTTGGCGGTTATCTGCAGGCGGTAACGCGAATACGCCGTCGTGTTCGGGATGACGAAAGCTCGAGTCTGGCGGCGGTCCGCGAAGTCCAGGTTCGAGCGCGAGTCCACCGTCGTCCAGGTGGCGCCGTCGTTGGAGCCTTGCAACGTCCAGCTGCGCGGGTCTCGTTCGGGGGCGTCCTCGGCTGAGGTGAGCGTGTACTGCTTGACCGCTGCGGCCGCGGGCAGGCGGTATTCGAGGGTGGCGGTGCCGGCGAACGTCAGCCACTTCGTCAGGGACGTGTCGTCGACCAGTTTGGCGGCGGTTTCGTTGGGCGGGTTCTCGCCGCTGGCCGTCACGGTGCCGCCGGTGGCTTTGTCGGCCAAGGGGCGCGGGGCGGCGCTTCCCGTGGTCAGTGACGGCGGCACGTCGTTGGCGCCGGTGCCCCACGTGGACGGGTTGGGGCCCATCACGAAGCTGAGCGTTCCGCCCGCCTGCAGGTCGGCGTGGGTGAGGTAGTTCTTCGTGTAGGGGACGCCGTTGAGCGTCGCGCTCTGGATGTATCTGTTCGTGTCGCTCACCCCGGGCGCCGAAACCGTGAAGGTGCGGTCGTTCTCCAGTGTCACCGTGGCCGACGGGTGCAGGGGCGCGCCGATCGTGTAGTCGGTGCTGCCCATGCGGGCCGGGTAGAAGCCGAGCGCACTGAAGACGTACCAGGCCGACATCTGGCCGTTGTCCTCGTCGCCGAGATAGCCGCCGCCGTTGCCGGCCCCGGAGCCGTACAACTTAGTGAGCACATCGCGCACCCGCGTCTGCGTCTTCGCCGGCGTTCCCGCGTAGTTGTACATGTAGAGCATGTGGTGGATCGGCTCGTTCGGGTGCGCGTACTGGCCCATGTTCGTGTCGTAGGCCTCGCGCATCTCGTGGATGACACCGCCGTACGAGCCGGGCAGGTAGTCGCGCGAAGCGGCGAAGACGGAGTCGATTTTCGCCGACAGTTGCGCGCGGCCGCCATACAGATTGGCCATGCCTTGCGGGTCTTGCGGTGCCGGAGTCGCGTAATGCCAGGGCGCGCCTTCGGTGAACTCGTAGCCCCATTCGTTGGGCCGGAAGGCGGAATCGGCCGTCCGCCAGGCGCCGGACGACGTCTTGCCGCGGAAGAACCCGGTCGACGCCGAGTACAGGTTCGCGTAGTCGAGCGCCCGGTTCTCGAAATAGGCGGCGTCCTCGGTGAATCCGAGCGCCCGCCCCAATTGCGCGATGCCGAAGTTGTTGTTGGCGTCCTCGAGCGTCCACGAGGCCGCCTCACCACGAACGTCGGTCGGCACGTACCGCTTGAACGTCGACACTTCGATTCCCTTGCGGCCCTTCGAACCCGACGACGAGTACACCGCCGCGTTCTTCACCATCGACGCGTACGCCGCCTTGTGGTCGAAGTTGCGCACCCCCTTCACGTACGCGTCGGCGAAGGCCAGATCCTGGTTGGTGCCGACCATGATGTCGATGTAGCCGGGGCCGGACCACCGCGGCGTCCAGCCCCCGTTCTTGTAGGCATTGACAAAACCATCGAGCATTTCCCCCGTACGCGTGGGAGTGAGCAGCGTGTAAAGCGGCCACACCGCCCTGGCTGTGTCCCAGAAGCCGTTGTTCACGTACATCTGCCCGTCGTGCACGGTGTTGTCGTACGGGCTGAAGTACTTACGCACCCCGCCCACCATCTCGGACATGTTGTTCGGGTACATGAAGGCCCGATACATGTTCGAGTAGAAGGTGACCAGCCGATCGGTGGAGGCGCCTTCGAGCCGCACCTTGCCGAGCGTCGAGTCCCACAGTGCCGCGCTCTCCTCGCGTACGGTGTCGAACGCTTTTGACCCGACCTCTTGCGCGAGGTTGGCGGTGGCCTGCGCGACGCTGATGTACGAGGTCGCGAGCTTCAGCGTGACCTGTTCGCCGGCCGTGGTGGCGAAGCGGATCCAGCTCGTGACGCCCTGCCCGCTGACGTTTCCGGTGGCCGCGATGGCCTTGTCGACGGTCGCCGAGAAATACAGGCGGGGGCCCTTGTGGTCGAGGTAGCCGGTGATCGTACGGGCGCCGCTGTTGACCGTTATCGAGCCGCCCACCTTGTCGATGGTGTCGAACACGATGACCGATTCGGCGGCGGCCGGATATTTGAACCGCATGACGCCGGCGTGGTCGGTCGGCGTCATCTCGGCCGTGATGCCGTACGTGTCGAGCTGGGTCTTGTAGTAGTGTGCCTTGGCCACCTCGTTGCTGTGGCTGAAGGTGGATTTGCGCGCGTCCGGCGTCGTCTTCACCGAGCCGGTCATCGGCATCACCTGCAGCTGCCCGTAGTCGCCGATCCACGGGCTGGGTTCGTGGCTGACGCCGAAGCCCTGAACGGTGCTCGAGTTGTACTGGTAGAGCCAGCCGTCGCTGTTGCCGTTGGTGATCGGCGTCCAGAAGTTGAAGCCGTTGGGCACCGTCGAGCCGGGGAAGGTGTTGCCCCGCGAATAGCTCACGTCGGAATTGGAGCCGCGCCGGGTGTCCACGAGGTCGGACAGGCGCGCGGCGGGCGCTTCGCTGGTGATCGCCAGGTCGTCGAAATAGCCCCGGAAAGTGCCCGTGTTGGCCGGCTGGTCGTAGCCGATCAGAATGCGGTCGACCGTCTTGCCCGCCACCCATTGGCCGATCGACGAGGTGACGAAGTTCCACCGGTCGAAGCCGAGAACCGAGCCGTTGCCCTGGAAGGCCGGGTGCACGCGGACGCCGTTCTGGTCGACGGCGCCGGAATCGCGGAGCCGGCTGCCGTCGGTGAACACCAGATCGACCGCGACGTCCAGATGCCCGCCCGACTGTGGATAAACCCAGTACGAAAGTGTGGTCGCCGCCGTCACCGGCAGATCGACATCGAAAACCCGGTTGTACGAGTACGAGGTGGTCGTGCTCGCGTCGTTGCCGGAGTACATGAGCGCGGACGACCCACCGTGCGCGGTCTCGTTGCGGGGCGCGCTCTCCATGCCGCTCAGCCCGCAGCAGTAGCCGCCGATGCCGGAACTGCTCTCGACGCTGTTCTGCCAGGTCGGCTGGGCGTCGCCGGCCTCGAAGCCGGTCACGAAGTCGCCCGGGGCGGCGGCCGCGGGGGTGGCGACCGCGACGCCCAGGCCGGCGGTCAGCAGGAGGGTGGCGAACCAACGAAGCATGGCGTGACCTGCCGTTCGACGCGGGCCGGTGACAACGATGTCACGCTAGATTCATACATGTAAAACTGTCAATAAACGTTCCGGTAGTATCCGCACGTGCTGCCCTACGCCGCCGGATTCGTGCTCTTTCTGCTCGGCATCTGCCTCTCGCTCGCGTGGCACGAGGCGGGCCACATGCTGGCCGCGCGGGCCTTCGGCATGAAGGTGCGCCGCTTCTTCGTCGGGCGCGGCCCCACGGTGTTCTCGTTCCGCCGCGGCGAGACCGAGTACGGCCTCAAGGCGCTGCCCATCGGCGGCTTCTGCGACATCGCGGGCCTGACCAGCCTCGACGAGCTGACCCCGGACGAACAGCCGCGCGCGATGTGGCGCTACCCGGCCTGGAAGCGCACCACGGTGATGGTCGCCGGTCCGGTCATGCACGTCGTGCTCGCGGTCGCGATCCTGTACGCGATGGCGGTGACCACGGGCCTGCCGAACCTCAGGCCGGTCACCGAGCCGGTCGTCGCGAGCACCACCTGCGTCGGCGCGGTCTGCCCGGCGGCCGAGGCCGGACTGCGCGCGGGCGACCGGATCGAAGCCGTGGCCGGATCCCCGACACCGCTCTGGCGCGACGTGCTCACGGCCGTGCAAGCGGCCGAGGGCCCAACCACGCTGACCGTGCGCCGCGGCAACGAAACGCTCACCCTCACGGTCGACGTCGCCAGCGTGTCCCAGCCCGCCGGCGCGATCGGCATGATGGGCGCCACCCCGGTGCCGCCGCCCGCCTCCTTCCGGTACGACGCGGTGGCCGCGACCGGGGCGACGGCCGCATTCACCGGCGAACTGATCTCGGGCACGGTGAGCCAGCTGGCCGCCTTCCCCGAGCGCATTCCCGCCGTGGTCAAGGCGATCGGCGGCGAGCGCGACCCGGACACCCCGATCAGCATGGTCGGCGCCAGCCGTCTCGGCGGCGAAGCGGTCGAGCGCGGCCTGTGGGGTACGTTCCTGCTGCTACTGGTCAGCCTCAACCTGTTCATGGCCGTCTTCAACCTGCTGCCGCTGCTGCCCCTCGACGGCGCCCACATCGCGGTGGTCTGGTTCGAGAGCGTCCGCGACCTGGCCCGCCGCCTGCGCGGCCGCCCCGCCGGCGGCCCGGTCGACTTCACGCGGCTGTTCCCCGTCACCATGGCCCTCGTCGTGCTGGGCGGCCTGGTCATGGCCCTGACCATCACCGCCGACATCGTCAACCCGATCCGGCTGTCGTAGACCTACAGCGTGTAGGTTTCAGATGTGCCCTCGTTCCTGCAGCCGGAGTGGTTGATCTCGACGTTCGGCCTGATCGGGATCCTGGTCCTCGTGTTCGCCGAGTCGGGGCTGCTGATCGGGTTCTTCCTGCCGGGCGACTCGTTGTTGTTCACGGCGGGCCTGCTCGTGGCCGACGGGCGCTACCTGCGGCAGCCGCTGTGGCTGCTCTGCCTGCTGGTCGCGGTCGCGGCGGTGGCCGGCGACCAGTTCGGGTACGCGTTCGGGCGGCGGTTCGGTCCCTCGTTGTTCAGGCGGCCCGACTCCCGGCTGTTCAAGCAGGAGAACCTGGCCCGGGCCCGGCAGTTCTTCGCCAGGTACGGGGCCCGCTCGATCGTCCTGGCCCGGTTCGTGCCCATCGTGCGCACCTTCACGCCGATCGTGGCCGGCGCCAGCCACATGCGCTACCGCACCTTTCTGGCCTACAACCTGATCGGCGGCACGGTGTGGGGCTGCGGCGTCACGATTCTCGGCTACTTCCTGGGGCAGGTCGCCTTCGTGAAGTCGAACATCGAGCTGATCCTGGCCGCGATCGTCGTGATCTCGGTGCTCCCGGTCGCCGTCGAACTGCTCCGCAGCCGCCGCCGCGCTCGGCAGAGCTAGATCGAACTGCTTTGCAGCCGCCACCGCGCTCGGCAGAGCTATCAGCCGTGCCGGCCCGCGAGCAGCCGCGCTCGGCGCAGCCAGGTCAGTCGTCCAGGCCGGCGAGGAGCCGGCGCAGCTCGGCCGCGTCGGCCTCGTCGAGTGAGGCGACGAACTGGCGCAGCACGGCGTGCCGGTCGGGGCGGTTGGACAGGGCGGCCCGCATGCGGGAGGCGGCGGCGGTGGCGGCGTCCTCGGCCGGCCAGTACGCGTGGCTGCGCCCGGCCCGCTGCCGTCGGAGCACGTCTTTCTCGTGCAGGCGGATCAGGATGGTCTGCACCGTGTTGTAGGCCAGGCCGCCGCCGAGCGCTTGCTGCACCTCGGTCGCCGTCAGTGGTCGCTGAGCCGACCAGAGCACGCCCATGACCTCGGCCTCCAGGCTGCCCGGGGCCCGCCGCCCGTCCTTCGTCACTTCCGACCTCCCGGGCGTCAGCTTAGACGCCCGTGCGAGCCGCCTTCCGGACGCTCGGACGGGCCGCCTCGACGACGTGGATGCCGCGGGCCACGGCGTAGGGCAGGCGGACCTCGGCGCCGGCCGCCGTGACCAGCACGCCGTCGGAGGCGGGCCGGAACTCGACGTCGCGGCCGGCGCGCAGCGCGCTCAACAGCTCCGCGTCCTCCTGCGCCGATTCGGCGATGCGGGTCACCACGGCCCGGCCCGGGTGGTCGGCGTCGGCCAGCGGGTGCTCGCCACGCGGCCGGCGCCGCGACGAGCGGGGACCCCCGAGTCCGGACAGGCCGGGGATCGGATTGCCGTACGGCGAAAGCGCAGGCCGCCCGAGCCGGTCGTACAGGAGGGACTCGGCCCGGTCGGTCAGCGCGTGCTGGAACCGGTCGGCCTCGGCGTGCGCCTGCTCGTAGGGCACGCCCAGCTCGCGGACCAGCAACACCTCGGCCAGGCGGTGCTTGCGCAGCACCGAGGTGGCCCGGCGGCGGCCCGCGACGGTCAGCTCGAGGCGGCGCCGCGCGTCGATGACGACCAGCCCGTCACGCGTCATGCGCTCGATCATGCGGCTGACGGTCGGAGCCGACCGGCCCAGCCGCTGGGCGAGGCGGGCCCCGATCGGGGGCACCCCCTCCTCCTCACATTCGAGGATGATCCGCAGAGACATCCCGATGGGGTCGATCAGCTCCGCCATCGACCGATCCTACATCTTGTAGGAGAAGTGTCACGCCGCCGGCACTCGCACGGGTACGGCGATCACGCTGCCCTCGTGCGCGGCCCGCCGCGCGTGCTCGTAGAAGTCGGGGGCGGCGCAGGCGAACAGGGTCGTGCCGCCCAGCGCGCAGGCGTAGACGTTGGTGCCCGGCCGCACCTCGTCGGTGATCTCGCCGCCCTCGACCACCCGGATCAGCCGCCCGCCGACGGCGTCGGCCACCCACAGGCCGCCCTCGGCGTCCAGGCACGAGCCGTCGGGGGCCACGGCCAGCTGCGCGATCGCCCCGGCCACGCTGAGGTCGGTCGGCAGCGGCCCGAACTCGGCCCACACCCGCCGGTTGACCAGGCCGCCGCCGGCGTCGAGGTCGAAGGCGGTGATCCGGTTGCCGAAGGTCTCGTTGACCAGCACGCTGCCGCCGGGGGTGAGCGCGATGGCGTTGGGGAACCACAGGTCGGTGGCCAGTTCGGTGACCGTGCCGTCGGGATCGGCCCGGTGCAGCGCGGCCGGCGCGAGCGGTTCCCCGCCCATCAGGTCGAAACCGAAGTTGCCGACGTAGGCGCGGCCCTGGTCGTCGACCGCCATGTCGTTCAGGTGGCCGGTCGCGTGCCCGCTCAGGTCGGCGTGGGTGACCAGGCGGCCGTCGGGCTCGCGGCGCAGGATCCGGCGGTCGCGCATCGAGACCACCAGCAGCCGCCCGTCGGGCAGCCAGCCGAGGCCGGACGGCTGCTGCTCCACCGTCGCCTCGAGCCGGAGGTCGGAGCCGTCCGCGCGGACGGAGTTGACCTCGGACGTGTAGAAGTCGGAGAACCAGAGCCGCCCCTCGTGCCAGCGGGGCGCCTCGGTGAATTGGAATCCGTCGAGCACGGTGGTGACCTCGGCCGTCATCGCCCGATGATCGGCCCGCACGCGGCCGTGAGGCAAGGACTTGCCGGAAACTCGCGATTCCTTGCCCGAAGCGGTCATCAGCCGTCGTTTCCGCCGAATCGGCGGGTAGCTTGCTGCTTCCTGGTTGCCGGTATCTCAGGGTGGCTCACCATCGAACTCTTCGGACGACAGGCTGAACTGGCGGCGCTGTCCCATCTTCCCGGCGCCGTCCGGCTGATCTGCGGCGAGCCCGGCGTCGGCAAGTCGTCGTTGCTGGCGGCGGTGGCCGACCGGGCGATCGCCGACGGGCTGCGCGTGCTGCGGGCGTCCGGATCCGAGTACGAGGCCGACGTCAGCTACGCGGCGCTGAATCAACTTCTGCTTCCCGCGTACGCCGATCTGGCGCATCTTCCTCCGGGGCCTCGCGAGGCGTTGTCGGTGGCGCTCGGCTTCGGGCCCGGCGCCGCCCCCGACCCGCTGCTGGTCTGCAACGCCGTGCTGCTGCTGATCCGCACGATGGCCGAGGAGAGACCGCTGATCCTGGTCGTCGACGATCTGCAGTGGATCGACCGGGCCAGCGCGGTCGTGCTCGGGTTCCTGGCCCGGCGTCTCGAGGGCAGCCCGGCCGGGCTGCTGGCTTCGGCCCGTACGGGCACGGCGGGCTTCCTCGACCGGCGCGGGCTGGACGAGACGGTGGTGGGCCCGCTCGACGACGACGCGGCCGCCCGCCTCGTCGAGGTCAGCTATCCCGGGATGCCCGAGCCCGTACGGCGAAGGCTGTTGACCCTGGCCCAGGGCAACCCGCTCGCGTTGATGGAGTTGCCGGCCACCCTGCTCGCGGCGACCCGGTCCGCGACCCCGGCCGGCGAGGTCGTGCCGCTGAGCGACCGCCTGCAGTCGATGTTCGCCGCGCGCATGGCCGGGCTGCCCGACGCCACCCGCCGGTTGCTGCTGCTGGCCACGTTCGAGGGCGCGGGTGACGTACGCGTGCTGCGAGCCGCCGCCGGACCGCCCGGCCTGACCGATCTGGGGCCGGCCGAGCGCGTCCAGCTGGTGCGGGTGGACGACGCCACGGCCCGGCTGACGTTCCGGCATCCGCTGATCCGCTCGGCCGTGGTGGCGATGTCGACCCACGAGGAGCGTCGCGGCGCCCACCTTGCCTTGGCCGCCGCGCTGGCCGGCGACCCCGAACGCCGGGCCTGGCACCTGTCGGCCGCCGCCACCGGGCCCGACGAATCGGTGGCCCAGCTGCTGGAGGAGGTGGCGCACCGGGTCATGCTCCGCGGCGACGCGCTGGCCGCGAGCACGTCACTCGTCCGGGCGGCCGAACTCAGCGCCACCAGTGCCGATCGCGGGCGGCGGCTGGCCGAGGCGGCCTACATCGGCGCCGAGGCGAGCGGTTCGGCCGAGGCGGCGGCCCTGCTGCACGACGCCCGGCGCGACGGCCCGGGCTCGCTGCACGCGGCCAACGCGGCCGCCTTCCTGATGCTGAACGGCGACGGGGACGTCGACACCGCCCACCGTCTGGTCGCCGGGGCCATCGAGGCCGGCGACCACGGCTGGCGGGCCGGCGACCCGGCGCTCATCGAATCCATGAACACGTTGCTGCTGCTGAGTTGGTACGGCGGTGCCGAGCACTATTGGGTGGCCTTCCACCGAGCAATGGGCCGGCTGCGCCCCGAGCCGCCCGACGTGCTGGCGCTGGCCGCCCGCACGTTTCCCGACCCCGTGCGTACGGGTGTCTCGGCGCAGCCGTTGATCGAGCCCGTTCTGGCCTCGCTGGCCGCCGAGACCGACCCGACCCGGATCATGCGGATCGGCACGGCCTCGGTCTATCTCGACCGCCTGGGCGACTGTCGCGAGTCGTCGTGGCGCCTGGTCGAGCAGGGCCGGGCGGGCGGCGCGACCCGGCGGCACCTCGGCGCTCTCATGCACCTGTGCCTGGACGACTACCTCTCCGGCCGGTGGGACGAAGCCGAGGAGCTGGCGGGGGAGGGGCAGCGCATCTGCGACAGCGGCGGGTTCCCGTTCTTCGCCTGGTACTTCCGCTACCACCGGGCCGTGATCGCCGCCGGCCGGGGCCGGTTCGACGAGGCGTACGGGCTGGCCGACGAGATGACCCACTGGGCGCTGCCGCGCGGGGTGGCCGCCGCGGCGTTGTTCGCCCACCACCCCCGCGCCCTGGCCGCCGCCGGGCAGGGCGACTTCGGCGCCGCCTTCCGCCACGCGGCCGCGATGAGCCCGCCCGGCGTCCTGGCCCCGTACGCGCCGCACTGCACCTGGGTGATGATCGACCTGGTCGAGGCGGCGATACGCAGCGGCCGCCCGGCCGAGGCGCGGGCCCACGTCGAGGCGATGCGGGCCGCCGGCATCGAGCGGCTGTCGCCGCGCATGCGGATGCTGCAGGCCACCGCCGAGGTCCTGACCGGCGGCGACATCTCCGGGCTGGAGGCCGCGCTGAACGACCGCTGGCTGTTCGAGGCGTCCCGGGCCCGGCTGATTCTGGGCGAACGGCTCCGCCGCGAGGCGACGCCGACCGAGGCGGCCCGGCACCTGCTGGCCGCCCGCGACGGTTTCGCCGCGATGGCCGCCGAGCCGTGGCTGGCCCGCGCCCAGCAGGAGTTGCGCGCGGCCGGGCACCGCGAGGCGGTCGCGCCCGCCGCCGGCCCGGTCGAGCTGACCGCCCAGGAGCTGCAGATCGCCCAGCTCGCCGCGTCCGGGCTGACCAACAAGCAGATCGCCGAGCGCCTGTTTCTCTCGCACCGCACGGTCGGCGCCCACCTGTACCGCATCTTCCCCAAGCTCGGCATCGCCTCCCGGGCCGGCCTGCGGGACGCGCTGTCCCGGACGACTTAAGTCGTCGCCGTCCGGAGTGGACACCAGGCCGCGGTCGTTCGACAGATGTGCTCTGACCTGGTATTTCGCAGAGTTGAGGCATGAACACAGTGCTGATCACAGGAACCTCGTCCGGGTACGGCGCGCAGACCGCGCGGTACTTCCACTCCCAAGGCTGGAACGTCATCGCGACGATGCGCAGCCCCCGCTCCGGCGTGCTGCCCGAGTCGGACCGGCTGCGCGTCCTTCAACTCGACGTGACCGACCAGGACAGCATCGACGCCGCCTTCGCGGCCGCCGGGCCGATCGACGCGCTCGTCAACAACGCGGGCATCGGGTCGATCGGTGCCTTCGAGGGCACCCCGCTGAGCCGCGTCCGCGAGATCTTCGAGACCAACACGTTCGGCGTCATGGCCACGACGCACGCCGTGATCCCGCAGTTCCGCGAGCGCGGCTCGGGCGTCATCGTCAACGTGACCTCCAGCGTGGTGCTGGGCCACATGCCGCTCTCGGCCGCCTACAAGGCCAGCAAGACGGCGATCGAGGGGTTCACGTCGTCGCTGGCGCTGGAACTGGCCGGCTTCGGGGTGTCGGCCAAGACGGTCGAACCGGGCTCCTGCCTGTCGACCAACTTCGCGGCCCGGGCCACCAACTACGTCGACCTCACCGAATCGCTGGACGAGCTGGTTCCGGCGCCGTACGTGCCGTTCGCCACCAAGTCGCTCGGCGACTTCCTGGGCCAGGACCTGTTCACCACGGAGTCCGACGTCGCCCGCACGGTCTGGCAGGCCGTGCACGACACCACCGGCCGGCTGCGGTTCCCGGCCGGCCCGGACGCCGTCCGGCTCGACCAGGCCAAGTGAGGCGGCCATGTCGTTCCTGACCGAGTTCCTGCGCAGCCCGCTGACCGTCGGCGCGGTCGCGCCCAGCGGTTCCGCGCTGGCCCGGGTGGCCACCGCGCCGGTGCCGCGGGCGTCCGACGTCGTGGTCGTCGAACTGGGCCCCGGCACCGGGGCCTTCACCGCGGCGATCCAGCAACGGCTGGCCGGCCGCGGGCGGCACGTCGTCCTCGAGATCAACGAGCGGTTCGCCGAGCAGCTGTCCCGCCGTTTCCCGTCGGTCGAGGCGGTCGTGGCCGACGCCGCCGACATCGGGACGGTGCTCTCGGAGCGGGCCGACGTCATCGTGAGCGGCCTGCCCTGGGCCGCCTTCGCCCCTGGCCGTCAGCGCGACGTGCTGGCGGCGGCCACCGAGGTGCTGCGCCCCGACGGCGTCTTCACCACCTTCGCGTACGTGCACGCGCGCTGGGCCCCGCCGGCCCGCCGCCTGCACCGGTCCCTGGAGAGCCGCTTCGACGAAGTGGTGACCGGCCGCACGGTGTGGGCCAACCTGCCACCCGCCCTCGTCTACAGCTGCCGCCGCCCGGCGGCCCGCCTTACGAAGGAGCACGAGTATGTCTGAGCAGAACAAGCAGATCGTCCGCAACTACTTCGAGGAGCTGGACCGCGGCCGCACCACCCCGGTCCACCTGTGCACCGAGGACTACCAGTTCCACCCGGCCGGCTTCCCGACGATGGACCGGAACGGGGTGAAGGCCTTCGGGAACGCGTTCTTCGCGGGCATGACCGACCTGCGGCACCCGCTCGACGAGCTGATCGCCGAGGGCGACCTGGTCGCGCTGCGCTGCCGCTACGAGGGCACGCACGACGGGGAACTGCTGGGCGTGCCGCCGACCGGCAACCGGGTGTCGGCGGTCGGCATCGGGGTCATGCG
This sequence comes from Paractinoplanes pyxinae, assembly GCF_026626335.1. Lineage (GTDB taxonomy): Bacteria > Actinomycetota > Actinomycetes > Mycobacteriales > Micromonosporaceae > Actinoplanes > Actinoplanes pyxinae. The sequence continues at coordinate 156,660 of NZ_JAPNTZ010000003.1, forward strand.
GATCGCCGACGGCAAGATCGCCGAGTTCTGGGTGTCGCCGGACCGGGCGACCATCCTGCAGCAGATCGGGGCGCTGCCGGGCTGATCCCTCAGGAGTGAGCCGGCGGCGTGCGGCGTGGTTGAATCGCTCGCATGCCGCTCGGCGAACTGCGGGACCTGCTGGCCCGCCACGCGCGCCCCGACCTGCGTACGGCGATCGAGGACGTCCAGATCATGCGGGCCGACCGGCCGTATCCGCCCGCTCCCACCACGTACGGGAAAGTCTTTGTGGTTGTGGCGCAGGGGACCAAACGCTGTGGTTATGGCGAGACGGTCTACGAGTACGGCGCCGGGCAGTACCTGGTGGCGTCGGTCGACATGCCGGTGACCAGCCACTTCAGCGAGGCCGGCCCGCAGCGGCCGGGGCTCGGCTTCGGCCTGACCCTGCACCCGGCGGCCGTGGCCGAGATGCTGGTGGACGACGCCCAGGCCGGCGGCGACGCCCCGTTCGGACTCGGGGTGAGCGAGACGCCGCCGGCCCTGCTCGACGCCGTGGTCCGGCTGCTGCGGTTGCTCGACGAGCCGGCCGACATCCCGGTGCTGGCCCCGCTGATCAAGCGCGAGATCATCTGGCGGCTGATCCGGGGCGAGCAGGGCGCGATCGTCCGCCAGCTCGGCCGGTCCGACAGCAGCCTCAGCCACGTCGGCCGGGCCGTCCGCTGGATCCGCGACAACTACCAGCGCGGTTTCCAGGTCGAGGAGGCGGCCCAGGTGGCCGGCATGAGCCTGGCCGCGTTCTACCGCAACTTCCAGGCCGCCACCGCGATGACCCCGATCCAGTTCCAGAAGCAGATCCGGCTGCAGCAGGCCCGCCTGCAGCTGGCGGCCGACCCCACCGACATCGCCGGCGTCAGCCGCCGCGTCGGCTACGATAGCCCGTCGCAGTTCAGCCGCGACTACCGCCGCCAGTTCGGCCTGCCCCCGAGCCAGGACACCGGCGCGGTCAGGCCAGCAGCGCGCCGCCGTCGACAGTGAGCACCGTGCCCGTGGTGAACGGCTGACCGATCAGATAGAGGTAGGCGTCGGCCACGTCGGCCACTTCACCGACCCGGCGCAGGGGCACGGCGGCCGCGGTCTCGGCGTAGAACTGCTCGACGTCCGCGCCCCACATCGGCGAGCGGGTGACGCCGGGCTTCACGGCGTTGACCCGGATCGGGGCCAGTTCCACGGCCAGCGCCCGGGTCAGCCCCTCGACCGCCCCGCAGATGCTCGACGCGACCGCCCAGCCCGGCCCCGGCCGGTCGGCCGCCGTGCCGCTGGTCAGCGTGATCGAACCGCCCTCGCGCAAGTGCGGCAGGGCGGCCCGCACCGCGGCGAGCGCGCCGAAGTAGCGCACCCCGAAGAACTCGCGAGCCTGCTCGACGTCCAGCGACGCCATCGGGGTCAGCGCGAGCTGCTCGCCCGCGGTGTAGACGAGGTGGTCGAACGGGCCGATCTCGTCGAAGAGGCCGGTGGGGGCGTGGCCGAGGTCGGCGGTCCGGCCGGTCGCGCCGAGGCGTTCGGCCGCCTCGCGTACGCGCTGCTCGTTCCGGGAGACGACGACCACTTCGGCTCCGCGCTCGACGGCCGCCTCGGCCACCGCGTACCCGATCCCCGACGTGCCGCCGAGGACAACCACCCGCTCTTTCGCAATGTTCATGCGTCAACGCTGCGCCCGGACCGGCGGTCGCGTCCAAGACCTGTTCCGTCGGCTGTAATACCCTCGGAGCATCGACGTCGACCTGCGCAAACTGCGCTACTTCGTGGCCGTCGCCCGGCATCGGCACTTCGGGCGGGCGGCCGCCGAGCTGCACATCGCCCAGCCCGTGCTGTCGCGGCAGATCCGGGCGCTCGAGGGTGAGCTGCGGGCCCAGCTGTTCCGGCGGGACAAGCGCGCGACCGAACTGACCGACGCCGGTCGCCGGCTGCTCGCCGACGCCGAGCCGTTGCTGGCCGCGGCCGAGGCGTTGCAGCGGCGGGTCGCCCGTGGCGCCGACCGGTTCGTGGTCGCCTTCATGCCCGGCCTGATCGTCACCGACCCGGTGCGGCGCCTGCGCGAGCGGCATCCGGGCCTGGCGGTGGAGGTGCTGCGTACGACCTGGAACGATCAGGTCGAGGTGCTGCGTGACGGCCGGGCCGACGTGAGCCTGGTCCGGCTGCCGATCGACCAGCGTGGACTGACCGTGCGGCCGCTGACCCACGAGCCGCGGGTCGTGGTGCTGCCGGCCGGGCACCGGCTGGCCGGCAAGGAGTCGGTGGCAATGACGGATCTGGCCGGCGAGCGACTGCTGCAGAACCCGGACGCGGTGGCGGAATGGCGGGCCGTGGCGACGGTCGCGGCCGAGCCGGTGCCGGCGCTGGCGGTGGAGGAGAAGCTGGAGAACGTGGCGGCCGGGCGGGGGATCGTGGTGCTGCCGCTGTCGACGGCCACCTACTACACCCGGCCCGACGTCACGTGGAGCCGGATCGACGGAATCCCGGACAACCAAGTCAGCCTGGCCTGGGTGGCCGAGCGGCGCGATCCACTTCTGGACGAATTCGCGGACCTTCTGAAGCGGTCCTCCTGATGGAGTGACGCGTTCGTGTTTCTGGACACGTATTCGTCATTTACTCGTCATCGTTCATCTTCCGCCCGTAGCTTTGTTGGCTGCCCCGGGCGGCTGACTGCCGTGCGCTTGGCGACGGTGACTATGTGGTGGAGATGGAGTACGCCCGGTGACGGTGACGACTGACCTGCAACTGATCGACCTGCCCGAGTTCGACGGTCCGTCCGAGGCTCCGGCACTCTTCCGGTCGAGGTCAGCGCCCCTCCGGCGCACCCTGGTGGACGTCTTCGAGGCCACCGTCCAGGCCCACCCGGGCAGCCCGGCGCTCGACGCGGGCGGCGTGTCACTCACCTACCGTGAGGTGGCCGATGAGGTCGAGAAGCTTCGGGTCACGCTGACCGGGCACGGCATCGGCGTCGGCGATCGGGTCGGCATCCGGGTTTCCTCCGGCACGACCGAGCTCTACCTGGCCATCCTCGGCGTCCTGGCCGCCGGTGCGGCGTACGTGCCGGTCGACGCGGACGACCCCGAGGAGCGCGCCGAACTGGTCTTCGGCGAGGCGGGCGTGGCGGCTGTGCTCGGCGACGGGCTGAGCGTCACCATGCGCCGTACGCCCGAAGGAGGAGCCGGACGGCCCGGACCCAACGACGACGCCTGGATCATCTTCACCTCCGGCTCCACCGGCACGCCCAAGGGTGTGGCCGTCACCCATGCCGCGGCCGCCGCGTTCGTCGACGCCGAGGCCCAGCTGTTCCTGGCCGACGACGACGCCGAGCCGATCGGCCCGTCCGACCGCGTGCTGGCCGGCCTGTCCGTCGCCTTCGACGCCTCCTGTGAAGAGATGTGGCTGGCCTGGCGGCACGGCGCCTGCCTGGTGCCGGCCGCGCGGGCCCTCGTGCGCAGCGGCGTCGACCTCGGCCCGTGGCTGGCCGAGCAGCGCATCACCGTCGTCTCGACCGTCCCGACGCTGGCCGCGCTGTGGCCGGTGGAGGCGCTCGAAGAGGTCCGCCTGCTGATCTTCGGTGGCGAGGCCTGCCCGCCCGAGCTGGCCGAACGGCTCGCCGTCGAGGGGCGCGAGGTCTGGAACACGTACGGCCCGACCGAGGCGACCGTGGTGGCCTGCGCGGCCCGGATGACCGGCGAGGGCCCGGTGCGCATCGGGCTCCCGCTCGCGGGCTGGGAACTGGCCGTGGTCGGCCCGGCCGGCGACCCGGTGGCCATGGGCGAGACCGGCGAGCTGGTCATCGGCGGCGTCGGCCTGGCCCGCTACCTGGACGCGGCCAAGGACGCCGAGAAGTTCGCGCCGCTGGCCTCGCTGGGCTGGGAGCGGGCGTACCGCAGTGGTGACATCGTGCGCGCCGAGCCCGAGGGGCTGCTGTTCCTGGGCCGCGGCGACGAGCAGGTCAAGCTGGGCGGCCGCCGGATCGAGCTGGGCGAGGTCGACGCGGCCCTGCAGGCGCTGCCCGGGGTGGCCGGCGCGGCCGCCGCCATCAAGCGCACCGCCGCCGGCAACCAGCTGCTCGTGGGGTACGTCGTACCCCGCGAGGGCTTCGACGCGGCCGCGGCCGCCGTGCGCATCCGCGAGCAGCTGCCGGCCGCCCTCGTCCCGCTGCTGGCCGAGGTGGACGAGCTGCCGACCCGCACCTCCGGGAAGGTCGACCGGGCCGCGCTGCCGTGGCCGCTGGCCACCGGGGCCGGCGACGCCGATTTGACCGCCACCCAGGCCTGGCTGGCCGACGGCTGGGAGGAAATCCTCGGCGTACGGCCGGGCGAGCCCGACGCCGACTTCTTCAGCAACGGCGGCAGCAGCCTCAACGCGGCCCAGCTGGTGGCCTGGATCCGCCGGGCCCACCCGCAGGTCGCGGTGGCCGACGTCTACCAGTACCCGCGGCTGTCGCAGATGGCGGCCGCGCTCGACGCCCTCGTCGCCACGGAAACCGTCCGCCGCGACGTCAAGCCGACGCCCAAGCGGGCCGGGCTCGTCCAGGGCCTGCTCATGCTGCCCATGCTGGCGCTGGTCGGGCTGCGCTGGCTCACCGTGCTGGCCGCGCTGGCCAACCTGGTCTCGTGGGCGCCGCACACCTCGTGGTGGTGGATCGCGGCGAGCTGGCTCGTGCTGTTCAGCCCGCCCGGCCGGATCGCCGTGGCGGCCGGTGGCGCGCGGCTGCTGCTGCGCGGCGTCGGCAAGGGCAACTACCCGCGGGGCGGAAGTGTTCATCTGCGGCTGTGGGCGGCCGAACGGCTGGCCGAGCTGACCGGTGCCACCGGCGTCACCGGCGCGAGCTGGATGATCACGTACGCCAAGGCCCTGGGCGCCCAGATCGGGCCCGACGTCGACCTGCACTCGGCCCCGCCCGTCACCGGCCTGCTCAAGCTGGGCCGGGGAGCGGCCGTCGAGCCCGAGGTCGACCTGTCCGGCTACTGGGTCGACGGCGACATCGTGCGGGTCGGCAAGGTGCGGATCGGGGCCGGCGCCCGCGTCGGCGGCCGCAGCACCCTGATGCCGGGCGCCCGCATCGGCAAGAACGCGCACGTCAGCGCCGGCTCGACGGTGACCGGGGCGGTGGCCGCGGGCAAGCGGTGGCCCGGCAAGTCGGACGGTGTCTCCTGGCCCGCGCAGCGTCCGCCGCGCCGGTCGCGCCTGTGGGTGGCCGCCTACAGCCTGACGGCTCAGCTGCTGGCTCTGGTGCCGGTGCTGGCCGTGCTGCCCGCTCTGCTGCTGCTCGGCACCGACCTGCGCTCGGCCATCCTGATGGCCCCGGTCGCGGCTGTCGCTTATTTCCTGACGTACGCGGTAATTGTTCTCGTTGCCGTGCGGGTGCTCAGCCTCGGCGTGCGCGAGGGCTTCCACCCCGTAAGGGGAAGGGTGGCCTGGCAGGCCTGGGCCACCGAACGTCTGATGGGCATGGCCCGCATCGCGCTCTTCCCGATCTACGCCAGCCTGTTCACGCCGGTGTGGCTGCGGCTGCTCGGCGCCAAGATCGGCCGCAACGCCGAGCTCTCCACGGTCCTCGCGCTGCCCAAGATGACCACGGTCGACGACGGCGCCTTCCTGGCCGACGACACGATGGTGGCCACCTACGAGCTGAACAACGGCTGGCTGCGGATCGCCCCCGCCCGCATCGGCAAAGAGGCCTTCCTCGGCAACTCGGGCATGGCCGCGCCCGGCCGGTCGGTGCCCAAGCGGGGCCTGGTCGGCGTGCTGTCGTCGGCGCCGCGCAAGGCCAAGAAGGGCTCGTCGTGGCTGGGCTCGCCGCCCCTGCCGCTGCGCCGCACGGTCGAGACGGGCGACGCCGGCCGCACCTACGAGCCGCCGCTGCGCCTCAAGCTGGCCCGAGCCGCGATCGAACTGTGCCGCGTCGTCCCGGTGATGCTGGCCGGCGTGCTGGCGGTGTCGGTGCTCGCCGTCCTCGAGCTGATCTGGAGCGCGTACGGGCTGGGGGCGGCCGCCCTGGCCGCCGGCCCGGTGCTGTTCGCCGCGGCCATCACCGGCGCGCTGACCGCCACGGCGGCCAAGTGGCTGCTGGTGGGCCGGTTCCGGGTCACCGAGCACGCCCTGTGGACGTCGTTCGTCTGGCGCAACGAGCTGGCCGACACGTTCGTCGAGGTGCTGGCCGCGCCGTGGTTGTTCCGCTTCGCCACCGGCACCCCGCTGCTGACCATGTGGCTGCGCACGCTCGGCGCCAAGATCGGCCGCGGCGTCTGGCTCGAGACGTTCTGGCTGCCCGAGTACGACCTGGTGCGGCTCGGGCCCGGCGCCACGGTCAACCGGGGGTGCGTGGTGCAGACCCACCTGTTCCATGATCGGATCATGGCCATGGACGAGGTGACACTGGGCGCGGGCGCCACGCTCGGCCCGCACGGGATCGTGCTGCCCGGCGCCAGCATCGGCGCGCGCACCACGGTGGGCCCCGGCTCGCTCGTGACCCGCGGCGACGCTGTGCCGCAGGACAGCCGGTGGCTGGGTAACCCGATCGCGAACTGGTTATGACGCCCCCGGGCGTCGACCACTCGCCCGACTCGTACCTACCCGGGCACGGCAACGGCGGGTACCGCGTGCTGCGCTACGACCTGGACCTGGACTACCGCGTGGTCTCGAACCGCCTGGCCGGCCGGGCCACCATCACGGCCCAGTCGGTGCAGGCGCTGTCCCGGTTCAGCCTCGACCTGGGCCAGTTCCGCGTGCAGGACGTCCGGGTCGACGGGCGGCGCGCCACGTACACGCACCGGGCCGGCAAGCTGCGCGTCAAGCCGGAGAAGCCGATCGGGTACGGGGCGACGTTCAAGGTCGAGGTCCGGTACGCCGGGACGCCCGTGCCGATCTCGGGGCGCTGGGGCGACATCGGCTGGGACGAGCTGACCGACGGCGTGCTGGTGGCCAGCCAGCCCATCGGGGCGCCGTCGTGGTTCCCGTGCAACGACCGCCCCGACGACAAGGCCACCTACCTGGTCTCGGTCACCGCGGCCTCCCCGTACACGGTGGTGGTGACCGGCGACCTGGTCTCTCGTCGCCGCGGCGCGGGCACGACGACGTGGGTCTACGAGCGCAACGAGCCCACGTCGGCGTACCTGATGAGCGTGCAGATCGGCCGGTACGAGCTGGTCGAACTGGCCACCGGCGGCGTCAGGCAGACGGCCGCGATCCCGCCCCGCCTGCGCACGGTGTTCCGCCACGACTTCGGCCGCCACGGCGAGATCATGACCGCCCTGGAGCGCTTGTTCGGCCCGTATCCTTTCCGCGAGTACGTCGTAGTGGTGGCCGACGACGACCTGGACGACCCGGTCGAGGCGCAGGGCATGGCCGTCTTCGGCCGCAACCACCTGGACGGCCGCCGCACCCACGAACGCCTGGTTGCCCACGAGCTCGCGCACCAGTGGTTCGGCAACAGCCTGACGGTCGCCGACTGGCGTCACATCTGGCTCAACGAGGGCTTCGCCACGTACGCCGAGTGGCTGTGGTCAAGCATGTCAGGCGGCCCGTCAGCCGACATCCACGCCGCCCGCTGGCACATCTGGCTGCTGGCCCATCCCGCGACCATCCCCATCGCCGACCCGGGCGTCGACCGCATGTTCGACCCGCTGGTCTACAAGCGGGGCGCCCTCACCTTGCACGCCCTCCGCACGACTATTGGCGACCCGGCGTTCTTCGCCCTGCTCCGCTCCTGGGTCGCCGAGCACCAGCACCGAACCGTGACCACGGCCGAGTTCCGCACCCACGCGCAGCGCTTCTCCGCCCAGCCGTTGGACGACTTGTTCACCGCATGGCTCGACCGGCCGGCGCTGCCGCCGCTGCCCCGCAACTCGGCTGGCTGATCCGCCCGCTTCGCCGTCTGTCGCTTCCGGCGTTGCCGCGCAGCCCTGCTGGCTGTTCCGCCCACTTCGCCGCCTGTCGCTTCCGGCGGTGCCTCGTCCTGATCAAACCGGTGTGGGTTGCGGTGGGACGGTTGGGGGGCGGGGATGGCCCACTACGGGCGGTCAGGCTTGATCCCTGCGTGGGCCATCCCCGCCCCCCAACCTCGCTTCGCTCGCGGCGAGCATCTGTTCGCGCATCTGACGCCGACGGGCGACGCGTTCATTGCTGTCCCTTTCGGGGTCGAGCGCTTGCGCCTTGGCCTTGACGTCGCGCCAGTTCACGGTGCCGGTCATGACTGCCTCCCCGCTCGCTCCGCCTACCTTCGTCATCCCGGAGTGGGGCTTGCCCGAGCTGAGTTGTGTGCGTCGCGTACAGGCACAAGGCGGCTGCTACCTGCGTCTCCCGCATCGGCCGGACTGCACAAGTGCACGTCAGGTGGGCAGCGTGCCGCGTTTAGGTCGCCCTTGGGCGTAGGTAGGTGGCGTCCGTCGTTCGTCTACTTGCGCCGGGCATCAGCAGGCGGCGTTTGTTGCGCGTCGTGCGCACCGCGCGTCGGTGGGCGGCGTTCGTTGCTCGTTTGGTCGCGCCGGGTGTCGGTGGGTGGCGTTTGTTGCTCGTTTGGTCGCGCCGGGTGTCGGTGGGTGGCGTTTGTTGCTCGTTTGCGCGCGCCGGGCGTCGGTGGGCGGCGTTTGTTGCTCGTTTCGGTCGCTTCGGGCGCAGGTCGGCGGCGCTCAATGCTCGTTTGCTTGCGCCGGGCGTCGGTGGGCGGCGTTTGTTGCTCGTTTGGTCGCGCCGGGTGTCGGTGGGCGGCGTTTGTTGCTCGTTTGGTCGCGCCGGGCGTCGGCGAGCGGCGTTTGTTGCTCGTTTGGCCTGCGCCGGGGTGTGGGTGAGTGGCGTTTGTTGCACGTTTGCTTGCGCCGGGTGGAGGCAGGTGGCGTTTGCGCACGTTCGGTCTGTTCGTGTTGTGGGCGGGTAGCGGATGCTCGGTGGAACGACGGCGGTGGACGCTGCGCCGGCGCCGGGTTTACAGCGTCCCGGCGTTGAGCTGGCCGAGCGGATGGGGGCGGGGCTGTGCGCCTGCCGCTAGGTCACCTGGGATTGCGCGGGGTTGTCGGGTGGGGTGGCGATGCGGTCTTGTTCGGGGGCGGGCAGGATGGGAACGATGGTTGCTTCGATGGAGGCCGTGCGGCGGCTCATGGATCTGCGGCACCGGGGGCGGGCCGAGGACCTGCCGGCGGTGCTGGCGGGGGCTGCGCCCCTGCTCGGGGCGGAGGCGGCGACCGTACTGCTGGTCGACTACGCGCAAGAGGCGTTGCACCCGTTGCGGGGGACGACTCCGGAGCGGGGGGACGGGTCGGCGGTGGACGGGACGCCGGCGGGGCTGGCTTTCACTACGGCTCGGCAGCAGTGGGATGACGGGTTTCTGTGGCTGCCGCTGCTGCACGGGGCCGAGCGGCTCGGCGTGCTCGAATTCCAGGTCAAGGAGTATCCGTCCGAGTCGGCGCGGCATGACCTCGAAGTCATCGCGGCGCTGGTGGCTGAGCTGATCGCCAGCCGGCGGTTCTACGGGGACGCGGTCGAGCACACGCGGCGGCGGCTGCCGATGCAGCTGGCGGCCGAGATCATCTGGAATCAGCTGCCGCCGCTCACCTTCGCGGTTGACGGCACCATGGTCACGGCGGTGCTCGAGCCCTGCTACGACGTGGGCGGGGACGCTTTCGACTACGCCGCCAACGGGGACGTTCTGCACGTGGCGCTGTTCGACACGGTCGGGCACGGGATCAGTGCGAGCGCCCTGACCACCTTGACGCTGAACACGTACCGCAATGCTCGCCGGTCGGGGCTGTCGCTGACCGACACGTACCGGTCGATCGACAAGTGGATCCGGGCGCAGTACCCCAATGCCTTTGTCACGGCGCTGCTGGCCGAGCTGGACATCCCGACCGGGGCGTACCGCCGGATCAGCGCCGGGCATCCGGCCGAGCTTCTGCTGCGGGACGGGCGGTCGCTGCCGCCGTTCCCGACGCCGAACGCGCTGCCGCTCGGCCTCGGCGCCATGCTCGGCCGGCCGCCGACGGTGATCGAGCACCAGCTGGAGGCCGGGGACGCGCTCGTCTTCTACACCGACGGCATAACCGAGGCGCGTGACGCGTACGGCAATTTGTTCGGGGTCGAGAAACTCAGTGAGTTCCTGGTCGGGGCTCTGCGTGAGGGCGCGCCGGCGCCCGAGACGATGCGCCGCCTGATCCGGACGATCATCTCGTACGAGGAGGGCGAGCTCCGCGACGACGCGACCGCGGCCATGCTGCAATGGCGCCGTCATCCGTAGAGTTGGCCCATGGGTATCGACTTCGCCCCATCGAAAAGATCGCGCCTAGGGGTCGAGTGGGAAATCGCCTGCGTCGACCGCCGCAGCGGTGAGCTCAGTCCGGCTGCTCCCGAACTGCTCCCGCACCTGGGCGGCGCGGAGTCCTTTCCGCACGTGACGAACGAACTGCTCACCAATACGGTCGAGGTGGTGAGCGCGCCCCAGCGGCGGGTGCGTGACGCCGTGGCCGACCTGACCCGGCTCGTCGAGCGGGTGAGCGAGCTGGCCGAGCCGATGGGCGTCGACCTCATGTCGTCCGGCACGCACCCGTTCAGCCAGTGGTTCCAGCAGCAGGTGACGCCGGGCAAGCCCCGCTACGACACCCTGATCGACCGCACCCGCTGGTGGGGCCGGCAGATGATGATCTGGGGCGTCCACGTGCACGTGGCCGTCGAGGACCGCCGCAAGGTGCTGCCGATCATCGACGGGCTGCTCACCTATCTGCCGCACTTCCAGGCGCTGAGCGCGTCGAGCCCGTTCTGGGCCGGCGAGAACACCGGGTACGCCTCCAACCGCGCGCTGATGTTCCAGCAGCTTCCGACGGCCGGGCTGCCGCCGCAGTTCACCGAATGGAGCCAGTACGAGAACCTGGTGGCCGATCTGATGCACACCGGGGTCATCGAGGAGCTCAACGAGCTGCGCTGGGACATCCGGCCCTCCCCCAGATGGGGCACGATCGAGGTCCGTACGTTCGACGGCATCCCGACCGCGTCGGAGATCGGCGCCTTGGCCGCGCTGACCCAGTGCCTGGTCGAGCACTTCTCGCGCGAGCTCGACGCGGGCCGCGAGGTGCCGACCCTGCAGCCGTGGTTCGTGCGCGAGAACAAGTGGCGGGCCGCCCGCTACGGCATGGAAGCCATCATCATCCAGAACACGGCCGGCGACGAGGTGCTAGTCACCAAAGACCTGGAGGAGCTGCTGCCCGCCCTGGCTCCGATCGCCGAATCGCTCGACTGCGTGGCCGAGCTCGAAGGAGTGCAGAACATCGTCGACCGGGGTGCGAGCTATCAACGTCAGCTCCGCGTGGCCGCCGACAACAACGGAAGCCTCAAGGCCGTCGTCTCGTCCCTGGTTCGCGAACTTCGGGACGGTCACCCGGGTTGAGCAGCTTGGCACCGTGGGGCCTAGTCCTCGGCGACTTCGTGTAGGCGGGGATGCCCAGGGTAGGCGAGGCGGGACAGCAACTCGATTGAGGAGATCCACCGTGGCGAAAGACACCCTGTCCCGCTCCCTGCACGACGTCGGCCTGGCCGCCTGGTTCGGGGGCACCCTGGCCAACGCCGTCGCGCTCAACCCGGCCGCGGCCGAGGCGGACACGGCGAACGGCACCGGCCGGGTGGCCAACACCGGCTGGAACAAGTGGACTCCGGTCAACGCGGCCGCCATCGGCGCCCACCTGGTCGGCAGCGTCGGCGAGCTCATCGGCAACCGCGGGCGGCTGGCCGTCCAGCAGGGCGCCGGATCCACCGCGCTGGCCAAGACCGGCCTGACCGCGGCGGCGCTGGCCGTCACCGGCTACAGCCGGGTGCTGGGCCGCAAGGTGGCCGAGCGGACCGCCGTGCCGGCCCTGGCCGGCACCGAACCCGCCGCCAGCACCCCGGCCGAGGTGGCCAAGGCGCAGAAGCAGCTCTCGGCCTTGCAGTGGGTCGTCCCGGTGCTGACCGGGGCGCTGATCGTCGTCAGCTCGCTGGCCGGCGAGCAGCAGCGGGCGACCGAGGTGAAGAAGGGCTTCCTGGCCCGGCTGACCGGCTGACGGTCATCGCGCCGGTCCGGCCGCGGCGGGCTCGCTCAGCAGCAGCTCGATGGCGGCCGGGCCGACCGGGCGGCCGAACAGGTACCCCTGGCCGAAGTCGCAGCCCAGGCGGCGCAGTTCGGTCCACTGGTCGTCGGTCTCGATGCCCTCGGCCACGGTCTGCATCCGCAGCGCCTGGCTGAGGCCGACCACCGCGTCGACCAGGGCCTTGTCCTCGGGGTCGGTGGCGACCTCGGTGACGAAGGCCCGGTCGATCTTGATGATGTCGACCGGCAGGCGCTTGAGGTAGTTCAGCGACGAGTAGCCCGTGCCGAAGTCGTCGATGGCCAGCCGTACGCCGAGCCGGCGCAGCGCGTGCAGGGTGTCGGCGGCCACGTCGATGTCCTGCAGCAGCATCGATTCGGTGATCTCGAGGGTCAGGCAGGCCGGTTCGACGCCCGACTCGGCCAGCGCGTCCCGGACATCGGTGACCAGGGCCGCGTCCTGGAACTGGCGGGCCGAGAGGTTGACGTTGACCTTGAGGCCGGGCCGGTCCCACCGGGCCAGCTGCTGTAGCGATTCGCGCAGCACCCAGCGGCCGAGCGGCACGATCAGGCCGCTGTCCTCGGCGGTGTCGATGAAGTGCTGCGGGCCGAGCAGTCCCCGCGAAGGGTGCTGCCACCGGACCAGCGCCTCGACCCCGGTCAGCCGCTGCGTCGGCAGGTCGACCACGGGCTGGTAGTGCACGACGAACTGGTCGGCGGCCAGGGCCGTCTCCATCTCGGCCCGCAGCTGGGCCTCGTTGACCAGGCTGGCGTACATGCCGGGGTCGAACCGGGCGTACGCGTTGCGACCCTGACGTTTGGCCGCGTACATCGCCAGGTCGGCGTTGCGCAGCAGCTCCTCGCCGCTCTCGCCGCCGGTGGCCACGCCGATGCTGGCGGTGCGGCGCAGATCGTGGCCGGCGATGGTCAGCGGCTGGCGCAGCTCGTGCAGCAGCCGTTCGGCCAGGGCCCCGGGGTCGCGGCCGTCGAGGTCCTCGATGAGTACGGCGAACTCGTCGCCGCCGAGCCGGGCCAGAGTGTCGCCGGGCCGGACGTTGTCGCGCAGCCGGGCCGCCAGCGCGGTGAGCAGTTCGTCGCCGGCGCTGTGGCCCAGGTTGTCGTTGACGCCCTTGAAGTCGTCGAGGTCGATGAGCAGCACGGTCACGTCGGCCGCCCGGCGCGCGGTGGCGTGCTCGAGGCGGTCGCGGAACAGGGCCCGGTTGGACAGGCCAGTGAGCGGGTCGCAGAACGCCTGCCGGCTCAGCTGCTGCTCGAGTGTCTTGCGCGGCCCGATGTCGCGGACGCTGAGCACGATCGCCTCGAGGTCGGGGTCGTGCAGGCCGTTGGTGCCGATCGCGTCGAGCACGGCCCAGGAGCCGTCGGCCCGCCGCAGCCGGGTCTCGAGCTCGGCGATCGTGCCCGGCGGCGACGACCGCAGGGTGGCCGTCCAGCTGCGCAGCTGAGGCCGGTCGTCCGGGTGGATCAGCTCGGTCAGGGGCGAGCCGGTGACCGACTCGGGCGTGTGGCCCAGAACCGTACGCATGGAAGGAGTGGCGTACCGGATCTCGCCGTCCCGGTCGATGGCGATGACCACCTCGGGGGAGTTCTGCAACAAGGCTTCGGTACGGCGTTCGGCCACCCGGCGCCGCTCGTCGAGGCGGCGCCGGTTGTGGGCGATGATCGCGGTGATCAGGACCACGCAGCCCATGACCGACAGCAGCCCCGCCACCAGCACCGAGCTGGTGCCGGGGTGGCCGGGCAGCAGCGCCAGGAAGCCGGCCACCGCCAGCCCGCCCAGGCCGGCCACGACGGTCGCCGGATAGAGGGCGGTGGCCAGGATGACGATCAGCATGGCGCACGGCAGGTAGTAGACGACGCCGTTGGGGTCGAAGTACGCCAGCAGGGCGAGCGCGGGCAGCTCCAGCACCCACCACACGATCAGACCGGACCGGACCCGCGGATGCCGCACCCACCGGCGCCACGGCAGGGTGCCCAGCACCGCCTGGGTGAGCGCGGCCGCCGCCACGGGCGCCGCCCACCATCGGCGCTCCGGCTCCCACACGAAGATCACCTGGACGGCGCCGAGCAGCGTGACCAGGGTGGCGATGAGCGCCCCGACGCGGATCTGGCGCGTCCAGTAGTCGACCCCGTGATCGTCGAGGCGCGGTGATGGCATGACTTGTCCATCGGCACCCGGCCTGGCCCGTTGAGGCCAACCTGCGTGGTCACCGTCCGGCTTGGGGGGGGAATGGGGAGAACGAGCAAGGCATCGGCGTGCATCTTTCGATGTACGGGGTTTAGCGCCTACCCGGAGTTGGCAATCCGCCTCGGTTCTCGAGTTGCCGCCGGAAGGCCGACGATCATGAATCCGCTGCAGATGGGCGACCTGCCCGCCCTGGACGCCGACTACGCCGAGCCGCTCGCTCCGCCGGCGCCGCGACCGGTGGCGCCGCTGGGCACGGTGCTGGCGCCGATGCGCGTCGAGGCGGCCGCGCTGCGCCGCGGACTGGCCGGGGACGAGCGCCTGCGGGTGTGGTGCGCCGGGGCCGGCTTGCGGCGGGCCCGGCGCACGGCCATGGAGCCGGACGTGCTGGACAGCCCGGCCCTCGCGGTGGCCGGCCTCGGGCGGGCCCTGTCGCCGAGCCTGCGGCCGGGCGACGTCGTCGTGGCCTCCGTCGTCCGGGCCGACGCGCTGACCGAGGGGGTCGTTCCGCCGGCGCGGTGGCTGCCGACGGCATCCCTGCTCGCTGCCGCCCTGCGGAGCCGCGGGCTGACCGTGCACACCGGCGTGGCCATCAGCACCGACCGCCTCTCAGGGCCGGCCGAGCGGGCTCGGCTTGCCATGACCGGGGCCCTCGTCGCCGACCTGGAGTCGGCTTGGTTGCTCGCGCGGTGCGGCAACCGGCCCGCCGCCTGCGTGCGGGTCGTCGCCCGGGATGCGCGACGGCACCCGGCCGGTCTGGGTGGACTGCGCCGCGCATTGCTGAACCTTTCCGTTGTAGCCGCCGGGTTGCAGGAGTGGGCGGCTGCCGCGCCGGGCGCGCTGCGCGAGGGGCGCGGAAAGGTCGCCTGAGCGAGGCGGCGGGCCGGGCGCGCTTCGCGATGGGCGCGCTTCGCGATGGGCACGCTTCGCCGGCGGGCGCGCTTCGCGGCGGGCGCGGAAGGTCGCCTGAGCGCGACGGCCGTACCGGGGCGAAGGCGTTGGAACCGCGCCGCCGGTCTGGCAGAGTGAGCCAATCATCGACGTTGGCCGATGCAAAAGTCAGGCCGATGCATTGGCCAGCGCCGATGCGCCTCGGACGTAAATGGGCGCGCTCCCACGGCTGACTTTTGGTGACGACGCCTTTACTTCCATCGATGTGCGTCATAAGTTGCTCACATCAAACCGAAGTTTTGATTCTTCTGAGAAAAGTCCGTAACACGCGAGGGCGGCCTTGGCGGCGACCGCCCGAGTGTGGGCTGTGCCGTGCCCGGCACTCGCGGACCACCTGCCCGCCCACCCTCGACAGCAATGGCGTTCCGGCCCGGCCGGTGACGTTGGAGGACGCGCATGAACGACAACGTTGTCAACCGGGACGGAGAGCGTCTTCGCCGCCGGTCCCTGCTCGCCGCGGCCGGGGTGCTCGGCCTGACCGGCGGCGCGGTCGCGGTGACGCGAGGCGAGCCGGCCCGAGCCGCCGCCGGCGTCACCAAGAAGATCACCATCTACGCCGAGGCGTTGCCGGGCAACCTGATCGGATACGGCCTGACCAGGGGCGGCGCCACCATCCCGGGCCCGATCCTGGAGATGTACGAGGGCGACACGCTCGAGATCACCCTGGTCAACACGACCACCCAGCGGCTGTCCATCCACCCCCACGGCGTCGACTACAGCGTCGACTCCGACGGGTCGCCGTTCAACGCCTCGTTCAACGAGCCCGGCCAGACCCGCACCTACACCTGGCGCTCGCACGAGATGACCACAGTGGCCGGTCGCCGGTTCATGCCCGGCAGCGCCGGCTACTGGCACTACCACGACCACGCGCTGGGCACCGACCACGGCACCGGCGGCCTGGCCCGCGGGCTCTACGGCGCGCTGATCGTGCGGCGGCGGGGCGACATCCTGCCCGACAAGCAGATCACCGTCGTCTTCAACGACATGCTCATCAACAACAAGTCCGCGCCCAACACGCCGATGTTCGAGGCCAACCTGGGTGAACGGGTGGAGTGGATCGCGATCGGCCACGGCAGCCTTTTCCACACCTTCCACCTGCACGCGCACCGCTGGGCCGACAACCGCACCGGCATGCTCGAGGGCCCGGCCGACCCCAGTCAGGTCGTGGACAACAAAGACCTCAACCCGGGCAGCTCGTTCGGGTTCCAAGTGCTCGCCGGCGAAGCCGTCGGGCCGGGCGCCTGGATGTACCACTGCCACGTCCAGATGCACTCGGACACGGGCATGGCCGGAATTTTCCTCGTACGCAACGCGGACGGCACGATGCCGCCCGGCGCTCAGGAGGCGATCGACCGGTTCCAGGGCCACCAGCACACGGCGGCCGCCACCGCCGCCACCACAGCTACCGAGTCGGCACAACCGCACGTCCACGGAGGGACTGGCTCATGAGATTCCGAAGGCATCGAACCCTGATCATCGGCTTGGCGGTGCTGCTCACCGTCGGCGCCGCTCCACCGCGCGAGGCCACCGCCCAGCAAGCCGCCGCGGCCGCCGCAGCGCCCGCCAAGCCCGCCGTCCTGGTCTTCTCCGGCGCCGCCACCGCCCAGCAAGACCCGGTGACCCGGGCCACCCAGACCATCAAGGAGCTCGGCGTCGCCCAGGGCCTCACCGTCACCGCCACCACCGATCCGGCTGTGTTCAGCCCGGCCGGTCTCGCGGCGTACCGGGCCGTCGTCTTTCTCTCCGCTGACGGCGTGCCGCTGAACGCCGTACAGGAAAACGCTTTGAAGGGTTTTGTGAACGCGGGCGGCGGCTTCCTGGGCATCGGTGACGCGGCCCGGGCCCAGCTCGACTCGACCTGGTTCACCGGCCTGATCGGCACCCGGCCGGCCGGCGCGATCCCGGTGTCGCACCCGGTTTCGGCGGTCACGGCCAGCGGCGAGAACCCGCCCAACGAGACCGCGGTCAAGCTCATCGACGGCGACTCGAACACCAAGTGGCTGGTGCGCACGCCGACCGGCTGGGTGCGCTACGAGCTGGCCGCCCCGGCCCGGGTCACCGGTTACGCCTTGACGTCGGCCAACGACTCGTCCGGTCGTGACCCGAAGGACTGGACGCTGCAGGGCTCCGCCGACGGGCAGGTTTGGTCCGATGTGGACCGCCGGACGAACCAGACCTTCCCGGATCGTTTCCAGATCCGGCGTTTCGACGTGACCACCCCGGGCGACTACAAGTTCTACCGCCTGAACATCACGGCCAACAGCGGCGAGCCGCTGACCCAGCTGGCCGATCTGCGCCTGTTCACCGGCACCACCGAGACGCCGGCCCCGCCCGCGGTGAACCGGGCCGTGGTCGACATCCTCGACCGTCAACATCCGGCCACAAAGGACCTGGCGCTGACCGTCACGCGCGAGGACCGTTGGCACAACTGGGATCCGAACCCGGTCGGCCAGGTGCACACCCTCGCGCAGGTCGAGGAGCGCCACTACAACCCGGGTCTGGGCGCGAACGGCCCGTTCCACCCGGTCTCGTGGTGCCGTGACTACGACGGCGGCCGCTCCTTCTACACCGGCATGGGTCACACCGAGGGCTCGTACGGCGAAGAGGCCTTCCGCAAGCACCTGACCGGCGCGCTCGGCTGGACCAGCGGCATCGTCCGCGGCGACTGCCAGGCCACGATCGCGAGCAACTACAAGGTCGAGCGGCTCACCGCGGCCAACCAGACCGGCCAGCTCGACCAGATCGGCGAGCCGCACGGCCTGACCATCGCGCCCGACGGCACGGTGTTCTACGTCGGCAAGGCGGCCTGCCCGAGCGGCCCGGTCGTCCCGTGGGACAACCCGAACGTCGGCCTCGGCTGCGGCACCATCCACAGCTGGGATCCGGCCAGCAAGTCGGTTAAGCTGCTGACCACCCTGCCGGTCATGGGCAACCGGGGTAGCGGCGACGAATTGCAGAAGAACGAGGAGGGCCTGCTCGGCATCGTGCCCGACCCCAAGTTCGCCGAGAACGGCTGGCTCTACGTCTACTGGATGCCGCACGCCTCGATCGACCGTGAGAAGCGCGTCGGCCAGCGGACGGTCTCGCGTTTCACGTACGACAAGGCCGCGCGCACCATCGACCAGGGCACCCGCAAAGACCTGCTGAACTGGCCGGTGCAGATCCACAGCTGCTGCCACGCCGGCGGCGGCATGGCCTTCGACGACAAGGGCAACCTGTACGTCGGTTCCGGTGACAGCAACTCGTCGGGCGGCTCGGACGGCTACTCCGGCAACAACTGGACGCAGGAATACCAGGGCCTGTCGTTCCAGGACGCGCGGCGCACGGCCGGCAACACGAACGACCTCAACGGCAAGATCATCCGCATCCACCCCGAGGCGGACGGCACGTACACGATCCCGTCGGGCAACCTCTTCCCGCCGGGCACCGCGAAGACCCGTCCCGAGATCTACGTGATGGGCGTGCGCAACATCGCCCGCCTGCAGATCGACCCCAAGAAGCAGTGGCTGACCGCGGGCTGGGTCGGCCCGGACGCCGGCTCGCCCAACCCCGAACTGGGCCCGGCCAAGTACGAGACGGCCACCATCATCACCGAGGCCGGCAACCACGGCTGGCCCTACTGCATGGGCAACCGGCAGCCGTACCGCGACCGCAGCAACACCGACGCCAAGGTGCTGACCGGCTGGTACGACTGCGATGCGCCGAAGAACGAGTCGCCGCGCAACACCGGACTGACCGACCTGCCGCCGATCAAGGACAACATGATCTGGTACTCGCCGGACGGCGGCGGCCCGGTCTTCCCGAAGCGGGCCGGCAGTGACATCCCGACCTACAACGCCGCGGATGCCACGTACACCCAGCCCTACCTGCGTGGCGGCGGCCAGGCCATCATGTCCGGCCCGACCTACCACCGCGACCTGGTCGACGCCTCGAGCGGCGTCGCGTGGCCCTCGTACTGGAACGACAAGTGGTTCATCGGCGACCAGTCGAACGCGGCCAACCGGGTCGCGGTCACCGTCGACCAGCCGGGTAAGCCGCCGGCCTTCGGCGAGTCGTTGCGGGCCATCATCCCGGCCGGCGGCACCGCCACGACGCTGCAGTCGTGGATGGACGCCAAGTTCGGGCCGGACGGCGCGCTCTACCTGCTCGACTACGCGGGCGGCTTCTTCAGCCTGCACCCGAACCAGAAGTTGATCCGGGTCACCTACCAGGGTGGGGCGGCCACGCCGGCGCCGGCCGCGACGTCGGTGGCGGTGCAGAACAAGCCGCTCACGGTGGCGTTCAACGGATCCCGCTCGGGCGGGCTGTCGTACAAGTGGACGTTCGGCGACGGTGGCACCTCGACCGAGGCCAATCCCACCCACACGTACGCGAAGGTCGGTTCCTACACAGCGACGCTCACCATCACGTACGCCGGGGGTGAGACGGCCACCGTGAAGACGACGGTCGTGGTGGGTTGCGCTGTCGCCGATCCGAGTTCCACCGTACGGCTGGACGAGACCGACACCGGCGTGGCGAACCGGGTCGTGGGCCAGGGCTGCACGATCGACGACCTCATCGACGACGAGAGCACCTGGGCCACGCACGACGCCTTCGTCCGTCACGTGACGACGGTCGTCAACTCGCTCAAGGCCGACGGCGTTGTGAACGACCGCGAGGCGGGCACCCTGACCCGGTTCGCGGCGTCCTCGAAGATCGGCACCGCCGGGCACACCGGCTACGTCTCGATCTACAACGGCACGCCGGAATCGTTGCAGGACTGGGCGCAGGCGCCGACCGGCCAGTTCACCATCCAGCCGGACGGGTCGCTGCGGCCCAGCGGCGGACTCGGAATGCTGTACTACACCAAGCCGTTCAAGGACTTCTCGCTGACGCTGCAGTTCCGCGACGTCGCACCCGGCGACGCCCGCGGCAACAGCGGAGTCTTCACCCGGTTCCCCGACCCGCGGATCCCGTTGGAGCAGAGGCCGGCCGGCAGTTGCGGCACGGTCGGCTCGGCCCGCACGTCGCAGGCCTGGGTGGCCATCTACTGCGGCCACGAGGTGCAGATCTACGACGGCGAGACCGGTGAGGTGCAGAAGACCGGCTCCATCTACAACTTCGACCCGAACCCGCTTTCCGCCGCGGGCGCCACCGCCAAGAACGTGTGGAACCGCTACGAGATCCGGGTCGTCGGCCAGCACTACACGATCATCCGCAACGGCAAGGTCATCAACGAGTTCGACAACACGCCGGGCAAGCAGAGCTCGCGTGCCGGTGACCCGCCGACCGACCTGAGGCAGTTCACGGAGGGACTGATCGGCCTGCAGAACCACAGCGACACCGACCTCGTGGACTTCCGCGACATCCGGGTGCGTGCTCTGTGAAGAGAATCCTCATCGCGATCCTCGGGGTGCTGCTGATCCTGACGCCGACCGCGCCGGCCGCCGCCGAACAGGTGCTCACCTGGAAGGCCGACAACAGCATCACCGCGTACCAGACGGCGCCGGCGCAGGCCGTCGCCGGCGCCACCACCATCGTGTTCGAGAACAGCGAGGCCACCGGCAACAACACCGGCATGCCGCACACGCTGACCTTCGACACGTCGACCGCGGGCTACAACCACGACGTCACCCTGAACATCCTGGCCAACCCGTTCGACGCCAACAACGGGCGGCACGAGGCGACGGTGACGCTGACGCCGGGGCGGTACCGGTACTTCTGCTCGATCCCCGGGCACAGCACGATGGTCGGCGAGTTCGTGGTCACCGACGGCGGAACCACGCCGGACACGACCCCGCCCACCGTCTCGGCTTCCGCGGCCGGTACGCAGAACGGGGACGGCGCCTACGTCGGGTCGGCGACCGTCACGGTCACCGCGTCCGACAGCGGGTCGGGCGTCGACACCGTGGAGTACTCGCTGGACGACGCGGCCTTCCAGGCGTACACCGCGCCGGTGGCGGTGACCGCGGTCGGGTCGCACACCTTCCGCTACCGGGCCACCGACAACGAAGGCAACGTCTCCGAGGTCGGGTCGCTGGCCTTCGCGGTGGTCGAGCCGTCACCCGAGGAAGACACGACTCCGCCGACTGTCACTGCACAGATCGGCGGCGATCGCGACGGGGAGGGCGACTATCTCGGTACGGCGACCGCGACTCTGACGGCTTCGGACAACGACTCCGGTGTCGCGCGGATCGAGTACTCCTTGGACGGCGGGGCCTTTAAGGCGTACGCGAATCCGGTTGTCATCACCACGCCGGGGATGCACATGCTGCATTACCGGGCGACCGACAACGCCGGCAACACGTCGGCCGAGCAGATGGCGCACTTCACCGTCGTACCGGCCGAGGAACCGGACACCACCCCGCCGACCGTCCTGGCCGAGGTCGGCGGCGAGCAGAACGACGACGGCGCGTACGTCGGATCGGCCACCGTCACCGTGACGGCGACCGACACCGAGTCGGAGGTCGCCTCGATCGAGTACGCGCTCGACGCGGGCGCCTGGATCGCGTACGCGGAACCGGTTGTCGTCAGCGGGCTCGGGGCTCACACGGTGAAAGCCAGGGCGACGGACACGGCCGGCAACCGGTCGGCCGAGAAGTCGGTGGGCTTCACCGTGGTGTCGTCCGGCGGTGGCGGCGAGGGCTGCGAGGTGCCGGACACCCGGGCCACCGTGGTCATCGACGGCGACGACACGGGCGTCCAGAACTACCGGCTCAGCGACGGGTGCACCGTCAATGACAAGATCGCCGAGCACGGCGACTACCGCGACCACGCCGCGTTCGTGCGGCACGTCGAAACCGTCACGGCCGCGCTGGTCACCGGCGGCACGCTCACCAAACGGCAGCAGGGCACGATCGTCCGCGCGGCCGCCCGATCGGACATCGGATCATGAAGGAGAGTTTTGTGAAGCGTTTGTTGGCTGCCGTCACCGTCATCTCTGCGGCCGGTGTTCTCGCCGCCGCCTCGCCGGCCAGCGCCGCGCTGGTCACCCACTGCATCGGCACCGGGGGAGCGGTCACCGTTCCCAACGACCTGTACGTCCCGGCCGGTGAGTCGTGCTCGCTGACCGGCACCATCGTCACCGGCAACGTCAGCGTGGCCGCGGGCGGCAACCTGGTCGTCAGCGGCGGCAAGTTCTCGGGCGACGTGCGGATCGCCGGCAACGGCTACTTCGACGCCTCCGACACCGAGGTCGGCGGCCCGGTCGTGCTCGCCGCCGGCGGGTACGGGGTGTACCTGCGCGACGCCTCGACGGGCGCGGTGACCGTACGCCCCAAGGGCACCACCACGGTCGACAGCTTCCTGTTCACCGAGGGCGCGACGGTCACCGGCAGCGTCAACGTGCAGGCGGGCGAGGTGCGGGTCGACAAGAACACGTCGATCACGGGCAGCATCACGAGCACCGGCACGTACTACACCGACGTGCACGACTCGTTCGTCGACGGCACGGTGTCGGTGCTGAACAGCAGCACCGGCAGCGTCTTCTGCGGCAGCTCGATCCGCGGCAAGGCGACGTTCGCCGGCAACCTGGGCGGCGTCCAGCTCGGCCCGAACGGCCCGCTCGACTCCTGCGCCTCCGGCGGCTTCTGGGGCAAGGACGTCAGCGTCACCAGCACCACGGGCGGCGTCACCGTCGACGACAACATCATCGACGGCACGCTGACCGCCACCGGCAACACCCCGGTCGCGACGATCGCCGACAACAACCGCATCCGCCGCGGCGTCGTCACCGACCCGGCGGCCGCCGCGGCCCGTTCGGCGGCCCGCCCGGCCGCCCCGCGCACCGACGACACCGCCAAGGCCGACGAGCGCCGCACCGAAGCAGTCCAGGAGGCCACGGAGGCCGGCCCGGCCGACCTCTGACCCTCAACCGCCCACCGGCCCCGGACCATCTGGTCCGGGGCCGGTCAGTTTCTGAAGCGCACGGCGAAGCGCCCGCATCCGGCGGACGCCGAGGACGGCCTGCCAGTCGGCCTCGATCCGCTCCTCCTCGGCGATCGCGACGGGCAGCATGCCGCGACCGCGGGCGGTCAGCCGGATCAGCCGGGCCCGCCCGTCGGACGGATCGGGTGTTCGCTCCACGTAACCGGCCGTCTCGAGCCCGTTGACCAGGGCCAGGGCGGTCTGCTTGGGGATCCGAGCGCGGTCGGCCAGAACGACCAGCCGGGTGCCGTCCGCGTCGATATGGGCCAGCAGTCGCGCTTGGGCCCGGGTCAGATCCGCGTAGCCGGCCGCGGCCAGCGCGGCGACGATACGGTCCTCGGCCGCCCGGAAGCCCATGAACATGAGCCAGCCGGACGAGACCTCGCGATCAACCACCCGTTATTAGTACCATCCTCGTACTACATTCGGCCCGGCGAGAGGAACGGGCACCATGGACGACACCGAAGTCTGGGCGGCCGTCGACCAGCGCCGCCGCGCGATCATCGACCTGCTGACCGGCCTGACGCCGGGCGAATGGGACACCCCCTCGCTGTGCCCGGGGTGGACGGTCAAGGACGTCGCGGCCCACCTGACGATGCCGCTGCTGACCCTGCCCCAGTTCCTGCTGCTCGCGCTACGGCACCCCGGCCGCACCAACCACCTGATCCGGGACGGCTCGATCGACCTGGCCCGGCGCCACAACCGCGCTCAGCTCATCGACAGGCTCAACCGGCTGGTCGGACAGCACCGCCCGATCCCCGGCCTGACCTGCCGCGAGGCGCTGATCGACGCGATCGGCCACACCTACGACATGGCCATCCCCCTAGGTCGCGACATCCACGTCCCCACCACCGACGTGGCCGAAGCCGCCGACCGGGTCGTCTCCTACCGGGGCCGCGGCAACGCGAAGGTCTTCCGCGCGCTGCCCCTGGCCCGGTTTCGCCTGACCGCGACCGACCACCCCTGGACAACCGGAGACGGCGCCCTGGTCACGGGCACCATGACCGACCTGTTCCTGCTGCTCACCGGCCGAGCCGCCCGGATCAGCCACCTGGACGGCCCCGGCGCCGACGACCTGCGCCGCGCCGTCGCCGCCTGACGGTCTTGCCGGGCGGGCGTCCGGGCGATGGGATGGGGGGATGAGCGAGCCGTCTGTCGAGCGCCGGATGTGGGCGTTGTTCGAGCCGTTGCATGCGGTCACCTACTTCGCGCCGGGGCGGCCGGGGCGTTTGAGCAGGCTGGGCTGACCGGGTTCTGGCGCCGGTACTTCGCGGGGCGGGCGGCGGCGTTCGGGGCGGTCGGGGCCGAGCCGGTGACCGCGGCCTTCTACGGGTTCGCGCCGCGGATGGTGGCGCGGGCCCTGCCCAGCGTGTGGGAGCGGATCAGCCCGGCCGACGCGCTGGCGGCTCGCACCGCGGGGGCGACGGCGACGCTGACCGAGTTGTTCGCGGGGGAGCAGCCGGCCGAGGTGGCCGACCTGCTCGAGCAGGCGGCGCGGGCGGCCGACCTGGGCGGGCGGGTGCTGGCCGCCGCGCACGCCGGGCTGCACTGGCCGGACGACGCGGTCGGGCGGCTGTGGCACGCCGCCACCGTGCTGCGGGAACAGCGGGGTGACGGGCACGTCGCGGCGCTGCTGACGGCCGGCGTCGACGGGTGTGAGGCGCTGGTGTGGCGAGCCGGCCTCGAAGGCGGCCGGCTGCGTGAGGTCACCCAGCCCGCCCGCGGCTGGACCGACGACGAGTGGCAGGCCGCCGCCGACCGCCTGCACGAGAAGGGCTGGCTCGACGCCGAGGGAACTGCCACGACGGCCGGCCGTGAGGCGTACGCCCGGGTCGAGCAGCTGACCGACGAATTGGCGGCGAGCCCCTGGCGGCACCTGGGCGCGGCCGACACCGAACGATGCGCCAAGCTGCTGGCGCCCCTGGCCGACCGCGCCTGGCAGGTCGTTCCCGACGACAACCCGATCCCGCTACGCCGCGGCGGGCTCTAGCCGTTCCTGTTGTCGGTCAGTCAGACTCCGTGGGCTGCGTCATTGATCCAGATCGAATCGCTGAGAAAGAATCTCCAAGGTGAAGCGGTTGCGGAGCTTGCAGGCGGAGTTCTGGTTGGCGAACATGCCCTTCTCCCAAATCGCGTGATCCTTGTCCAAGGACTTGATCCACTTCACCGGAACGACGTATTCATCTTTGTCGGGACCGCTGACAGCATGCCGATACCCCGCCGTCAGGGGCAGATCGGTCATCTTGTGAGGCTCACCGTCAACGGTGAGTATGGCCTCGTCAAAGGTGGCGGCGGGACCCACCACTGTGCCCACGGCGACGTACCCGGTTTTCGGAATGTAGACGAAGATGCGGCCCCCGAGCGGGAGCGCGCGCAGTGAACGGCTGTACCACTCACCGCCGCCAGCGGAAATGAAACCGTATTTGCGGGCATCGTCCCAAGCTCGAATGGAGGATTCCTCACCGAAAGCCACGTACCAGTCTTGACCGTTCCAGGTTTCCTTCGCGCTCGACCGGCGTGGCGCGGCGGCGTCGGCGACATCGTTGTCCGGAAGTAACCAAGTCCGGGCCAAGTACGACCGGTCGCCGTCCTGAAAGTATCGGAACAGCGCCACATTGATGGGCACCTGGTAGCGAGACAAATAGCCGATGATCCGTTCGGTCGCCGGGTCCATGTCACCCGCGACGATGGTCAACCGGTGCTCGGCGTTGATCTGCTCGGGCGGCGCAGTACCAAAACGGTCGACAAAGGCCTGCTCGAACGTGTGCCCTGGCCGGTACTGGGTGAACAAGTCCAAGATGTCGTCGTGAGCCAGGCCCTGTACCCATGAGCCGTAGTCGAGCGCCTGAGCGGTCGCCTCCCGGGGAGTGCGATCCCTCTTCAGCTCGATGGCATGAACAACGCCCTCGCTGTCCACGGCGAGCAGGTCGACGACCTTGCCGTGCGCGGTGGGGACTTGACGCCCGACGATCATCAGGGGTTCGCCGAGAATATCTGGATCATGTTCGATCAGATCCTCGAGTGTCTTCTCGAGCGGCACGCCGACCGGGCTCAGCCGCGCCGGCTGGCCGTCGACCCGCCACAACCCCAGTTCCATCGGCATCAGCGTCAACCTCCGGCGCTTTACTCTATCGGCTGCTCAAACAGCCGCTACCGTTCGACCGTCTGCTCATGTGTGGCGGCGTCCGCCGATTTCGGCAAGCGCTCGACGAGCATGCGGTGCAGCGCCAGTTGGCGGCGGTGCAGCTTCAAGCTGGAGAAGAAGGCCAATATCGTCCCGACCGCCCCGGCCCAGGTGGCCCAGTCTCCCATTTCCATGACGTCCTCCCGTTCTCTGTCCTCGGTGAGATACTGCGCGCATCGCGAGGAACGGAGTATCGAGTCAAGGACAGTCGCTCGCGCCGGTGAGAATGTCGACGCTCGGCCACCACCTCGACATGACCCTGGTCCTCGAGCGCCGACACCGAAGTGCGTCCGACCAATCCTTTGCCGCCGTCACAAGGGTTCTCGTGGCCGAAACCGTAGTAAGGCCAGTGCCGACCGAGTGCTGTCAGAGGTGGGTCTCGCCGCAGAGGTGGACCTGGACGCCCAGGGCGGAGAGCATCGCGGCCTTGGCGAGCAGGGCCTTGTCGGCGGTTTCGGGGTCGGGGGCGTAGGCGACGTTGAGGTGGTTGGCCTTGTGGCGGGCCATGAACTGGTCTCGGGTCACGCCGTGAAGGACCGCGTGCATGATGGGCCAGGCCGGGGTCGTGGCCTGGGAGCGGCGCTCGGATTCCTCGGCGGGTAAAGAAAGAGCGGTTGCGCGGCCCAGGTCGGCGTGCAAAGCGTTGCCCTGGACGAAGACTCGGCTCCAGACGACGTCGCCGGGCTTGCTGATGCCCTTGATGGTGGAGCCGCCCAGCGGGAAGTAGACGGGGTCCTGACGGCGGCCCACGGCCTCGGCGTAGCCGGTGGCGAAGTGGGACGGGGGCACCGAACCGGAGATCTCCCACACCCACACGAACTGGCCGTCGTACTCCTCGCCCCAGCGGACGTCGTGCAGGGTGGTCGCCGGGTCGAGGCCCATGGCGGTCCAGATCCGGTTGGTGATCAGGGCGTCGACGGCCACGCCCTCGTCGGCCTCGTTGAAGTGGGGGAGCGGGCGGTCCGCCCACAGCACGCGGGCGCCGTCGCGGGAGGTGACCGGCGGGCGGTCGGCGTTGTTGAGCAGGCCCTCGGCCAGGTCCGAGGCGGGGGAGAGGTCCTTGAGGCCCTGCTGGTACTGGATGCCGACGGCGTCGAGGCCGAAGTCGTCGCTGATGCGCAGGGCGGCCACGTACATCTTGTACTGCCAGCGCAGCTGCGCCTCGGTCAGTTCGGTGGCCTCGTCGGCGCCGAGATCGAACGTCATGCCCTTCGCGGTGAGCCAGGCGCCGACCGCGTCCGCCTCGGTGTCGGGGACGCGCTGCATCTCGGCCCACAACGCGCTCTGCGACAGGCGCTCCTTGTAGATCCCGAGCGGGTTCAGCAGCTCGTCGTCGATGATCGCGTTGTACATGCCCATGCAGCCCTCGTCGAACACGCCGATGATGGCCTTGTCGGCGAGGAGCTCAGCCGCGAGGCTGCGCCCGAGGGCTGTTTCCTCATTTTCCGGCAGTGCGGGCAAATTCCGTACGTGGGAAAGGTCGTGCGCGATCGAGCCGGTGCTCACCCAGCTGCGCAGGCCGGCCCGGAACCAGTCGTCGGTGAAATCGACCGACCAGATCGTCGAATAGCCGACGCCCATCTTGGCCAGGCCCGCGTTGACGCCGAGCAGGCCCACCAGGCCCGGCCAGTCGCCGGCGAAGTTGGCCACCGTGAGAATCGGACCCTTGTGCGTACGCAGTCCGGCGAGCACGTGGTGGCTGTACTGCCACACCGCCTCGGCCACGATGAGCGGCGCCTCGGGCGGGATCGACTTGAACACCTCGAGGCCCATCCGCTGGCTCGAGATGAAGCCGTGCCCCGCCTCGGGATCGAAGTCGTGGGCGCGCCGCACCTTCCAGCCGAGGTCGGCCAGCGCGGCGGTGACGGCGGCCTCCATCTGTTGCTGCACAGGCCATCCGGCCCGGTTGGCCGCGGGGCGCAGGTCACCGCTGGCGATGAGATAGGCGGTGTTGGGCTCGGCGATGGGCCGCGTGGGTGCGGCGGGGAGGGTGTACGTGCTCACGGGGTCCTCCGGTGGCGGGTGGCGAGCGAGTGGGCAATGCTGCGGGTGGCGGGGTAGAGGTCTCGGTAGAGCGCGTAGAGCTCGTCGTATTCGTTGCTGTGCCTGGGATTCGGCTCGATGGTCTCGGCGACCGGGTTCCACGCATTGATGTCTTTGTCACCGGCGGCCAGGAAAGCGGCGCCGTACGCGGCTCCGGTGGTCACCCGGGGAACGACCTGAGCCAAGCCGGTGACGTCGGAGACGATCCGGGTCCACAGGCCGCCGCGGGTTCCGCCGCCGACGGCCACGACGCGGCGGATGTCGGCGCCGGCCTCATGCAACGCCTCGACGTTGTGGCGGACGCCCAGGGCGGTCGCTTCGAGGGCGGCCCGGTAGAGGTCGCCGCGGCTGTGCTCGAGGGTCAGGCCGGCGATCACCCCGCGGGCGTCGGGATCCATGACCGGCGTACGTTCCCCGGCGAAGTACGGCAGCATGAGCAGCCCACGGGCGCCGGGGCCGGACGCTTCGGCTTCGGCGAGCAGCTGCTCGTAGCCGGCGCCGGTCAGGTCGCGCAGCCAGGCGGTGATCGCGCCCGAGGTGGCCATGCCGCCGGCCAGGTTGCGGGTGCCGGGGAAGGCGCCGACCGTGCCCCACATGGCCGGGGTGGTGAGCGGGCGGTCGACCGTGGCGATGAGGAACATCGTGGTGCCGTACATGAGCATCAGGTCGCCCGGATTCTGGGCGCCGACACTGACCGCCTCGGTCCAGGCGTCGATCGTGCCGGTGATGACCGGGGTGCCGGCCGGGATGCCCGCGATCGGTTCCCTGGTGTGGCCGGCCACGTCGCCGGGCCAGGCCAGCGGCGGCAGCTCGAGATCGGGCGCGATGCGTTGTGCCCACGGCCGATACCAGTCGAGAGCGTGCGTGTCGAACAGCGGCGTGCACTGGCTGGCCGAGTGGTAGTCGAGCGTGTAGGCGCCGGTCAGCTGGTACGCCAACCACGACGCCGGCATGAAGAGCCGGCTGCCCGTCTGCTCGTGCTCGGCCAGCCAGGCCAGTTTCGGGCCGACCGCTTGTGTCGACAGCACCGAGCCGCAGCGCTCGAGAATCCCGTCCAGTTCCCGGTTGAGCGCGTCGATCTGTTCTGTGGCACGGGTATCGATCCCGTACAGGATGGCCGGGCGCAACGGCGTGCCGGCCTCGTCGGTCACGAGGACGCAGGGGCCCATGCCGCTCACACCGACGGCGGCGACCGTGGTGCCGGCGGTCAATTCCTCGGCCAGGGAAACGAATTCGTGCCACCAGACGGACGCGTCCATCTCGACGTGACCCGGTTGCGGGCGGTCGACCTCGTGCTCGCGCACCGCCAATCGCTTGACGACGCCGTCCTCGTCGACCAGGACGCCCTTGCTGCTCGACGTGCCGATGTCGACACCGAGGTAGAGGCTCATTTCAACTCCACTGCTCGCAGGACAACGGTTCGGGCCGGGCTGGTGTCGCCGCCGATGCGGTCCAGCAGCAGGGTGGCCGCGGCCTCGCCGAGCTCCCGCGCGGGCACGTCGACGACCCGGATGCCGCGCCGGCCCAGGGAAGCGAACGGCAGGTCGCCGAACACGGCCAGGCCGAAGTCCGGAGTGTCGAGCCCGGCGTCGTGCAGGGCGTCCAGGGCGCCGGCGGCCATCAGATTGTTGGCGACGACGGCGGCGTCCGGCGGGTCGGGCAGCTTGAGCAGGTCGGCCATGGCCAGCCGCCCACCTTCGACGCGGTAATCGGCGTACCGCAGAAGGTCGTCGAGATAGGCCGAGCCGGTGTGCCGGGTCGCCGCCTGCCGCCAGCCGGCCATCCGCAGCTGAGCGGTCTCGACCGAACTGGGCCCGGTGATGCAGGCGACCCGCGTGAAACCGGCCGCGAACAACGATTCCGCGGCCGAACGGCCACCGGCCCGGTTGTCGACGGTGACCGCGTCGACGTCGGCCCGGGCCAGGCTGCGGTCGACCGCGACCACCGGCCTCTGATGGGCGACGAGCCGGCTGACGTCGCTGGCGTCGTCGGCCGGGGCCAGGATGACGCCCGCCATGTGTTCGGCGACGGCGATTTCCAGGTACGTGGCCTCGCGCTCCGGATCCTCGTCGGTGTTGCACAGGACGACGGAGTAACCGGCGGCGCTGGCCCGGTTCTCGACGCCGCGGGCCAGCGCGGTGAAGAACGGGTTCTCGATGTCCGGGATGATCAGCCCGATCACGGCCGAGCGCCGCCCCCGCAACCGGCTGGCGGTCCGGTTGGGGGTGAAGGCGAGCGCTTCGGCGGCGGCGCGCACAAGCCGCTCGGATTCGGCGGACACCTTGGCGCCGTTGAGAACGCGGCTGACCGTGGAGGTGGAGACGCCGGCTCGGGCCGCCACCTCGTAGATGGTCACCACGCTTGGCTCTGCCGGGCGTCGATCTCGGTCAGCAGATTCGTGGTCTGCCGAGCTGCGACGGTCAGCAGAAGCGGCGCGGCCACCAGGGCCAGCACCCCGGCCGAAGCCACGGCGGCGAAACCGGTCAGCACCGTCAGCCCCGTCAGGGTGAGCGCCCACGAGGGGCGGTACGCGGCGAGGATGGCCCCGCCGCGCACCGCCGTCAGGCCGCGCCTGCCCCGAACCGCACCGTAGGCGAGCGCGAACGGCCCGACGATCACCACGGCCGCCGCCGGCAGCACACCCCACGGAGTGAGCAGCGCCGGCCCGGCGACCGACAACAACAACGCCAGCACCGGATCCGGCCGGCCGAGTCTGCCCCGCTGCCCGTCGGCCACCCCGGCGGCGAAGGCGGCCACGGAGGTGAGGGCCAGCATCAGCGGCAGCACGGTGACTGCGGCGAGCCAGCGCGGGGCGCCGGACAGCAGCGCGGTGGCCAGCGGGGCGGAGGACAGCAGGGTCAGCGCGCCCGCGACCAACGTACGGGGAAGCTCGTGCCAGAACGCCGTGGCGCCGGACCAGGTCTCTTTGACCAGAACATCCATGAAGGCCTCCTCAGAGCTTGAGACCGCTGGACGCGATCGACTGCACGATGTAGCGCTGGGCGGCCAGGAACACGATGAGCACCGGGCCGATGGCCATCGCGATGCCGGCCGCGATCGTGCCCAGCGAGCCGGTGGAGAAGCGGCCGGCCAGCAGCACCAGGCCCACCGGCAGGGTCTGCCGCTCGGTGTCGCTGATCATGACGAGCGGCAGCAGCAGGTCGTTCCACCAGTACGTGAAGCACAGGATGCCCAGCGTGGCGATCGACGGACCGGACAGCGGCAGGATGACCCGGGCGAAGGTGCGGAAGTGCCCGGCGCCGTCGAGCTTGGCGGCCTCCTCCAACTCGTACGGCAATGCCAGGAAGTGCTGGCGGAGCAGGAAGATGCCGAAGCCGCTGAAGATCCCGGGGAGGATCAGCGACCACAGGGTGTTGGTCAGGCCGAGCTTCGACATGACCAGGAACAGCGGCACGATCGTCACCTGGATCGGGATCATCAGCGAGCCGATGACGACTGCGAACAGGACGCCCTTGCCGCGGAAACGCAAGCGGGCGAACGCGTACGCGGCGGTAGCGCACGTGACGATCTGGGCCGCCGTGACCGTGGTCGAGACGACGATCGAGTTGGTGAAGAACCGGAAGTACGGCACCTGGTCGGTGACCCGGCCGAAGTTGGCGCCGGTGAGGTTGGCCGGCTCGAAGGTGGGCGGCAGCTTGTAGAGCTCCGCGTCCGAGGCCGAGAAGGCGCCCCGGAAGATCCAGAGGAACGGTGCGGTGATGGCGAGGGCGGCGATCGCGAGGATCACGAACGTGGCCACTCGGCTGAGGGTGCGGCTCATTCGTAGAACGTCCATCTGCGCGAGAACCGGAACTGGACGGCGGTCAGCACGATCAGCACGAGCATGAACGTGATGCCGATGGCGGAGGCGTAGCCGAGGTCGAAGTCGCCGAACGCCCGGTCGTAGAGGTATTCGACGATCGTCCGGCTGGCGTCGCCCGGACCGCCCTGGGTGAGCACCCGCGGCTCGGCGAAGATCTGGAACGAGTTGATGGTGTTGATGACGACCAGGAAAAAGATGGTCGGCGACAGCATCGGGAACGTGATGCGCCAGAACCTCGTCCAGGCGTTGGCCCCGTCGACGATCGCGGCCTCCTTCAGCTGGTCCGGAATCGCCTGCAGGCCGGCGATGTAGACAAGGATCGAGAAGCCGATCGTCTTCCACGAGTTCACGATGATGATCGAGATGGGCGCCCACACCGACGAGCCGAGCCAGTCGATGCGGTCGATCCCGAGCCCGCCGAGTAGATAGTTGACCAGCCCGAGGTCCTTGTTGAGCAGGAACCGCCAGATCAGCGCGACGGCGGCCGCCGAGACGACGAACGGGAACAGGAACGACAACCGGAACACCCCGCGCAGCCACCGGGGCATGCGCGTTTCCAGCAGTACGGCGAGCAGCAACCCGAGGACGACGTTGATCGCGAGGATGGCCAGGGCCATGTACACGGTCGAGCCGTAGACGCGCAGCAGACGCTCATCGGTGAACAACCGCTCGAAGTTGTCGAGCCCGACGAACGTGCCGTCGCTGAGCAGGTTCCAGTCGTAGAAGCTCAGGTAGAGCACGCCCAGCGTGGGGGCCAGCACGAAGATCACGAAGGTGACGATCGAGGGGGACAGGAACGCGAGCGCCGCGAGTCCGTCCTTGCGCTTCCCAGGGGTGGCCCCCCGGCCCGGAGCCGGGGGAGCCTGACGTTCGGTCATGAGAGTGGCCATCTCAGCAGGTGACAATGCTGCTCAGTTCACCCTGCATGTTCTTGAGGCCGTCGGAGACACTCGCCTCGCCGGCGAAGATCAGCTGAAGGTGACGCAGGACTGTCGACTCGAAGGCGCTGTACTTGGCCGGCGCCGGGTAGGGCACGAGCGTCGGCTGCTTGTCGATGCTGTCGTAGTAGAGGTCGGAGTTCGCGGGCGGGACGCCGACCTTCGAGATGGTCTGGGCCAGCGAGCGGCGCGAGGGGATGGAGTCGCCGGGCTTCTCGGGCGTGCCCACGTACTGCTTCTCGATCTCCTCGCTGACCGTGAACTTCTGGTATTCCCAAGCCAGATCGGGGTTCTTGGACGACTTGAGGATCGGATAGCCGGCGCCGCCGAAGACCGTCTTGTACGTGTCGCCCTTCGGGTACTGCTGGATGTCGAACGCCTTGAAGCCGGCCGGCAGGAACGTGCCGATCGGCCAGCGGCCGGCGCCGAACATGGCCACCTGACCGTTCTGGAAGCGGGTGAACACGTCGCTCATCGGCATCGGCGCGGGCGAGACGCCGTCGGTGATCAGCTTGCGCAGGAACGAGACGGCCTTGGTGACCTGCGGCGTGTCGGCCGTCGCGGAGCACACGTCGTCGCTGGTCAGGTTGCCGTTCGCGTTGGCCACCCAGGGCATGATGCCGGGGAAGATCTCGTTGCTGGCCCAGGTGAAGCCGTACGTGTCGGGCTTGCCGTCCTTGTTGGTGTCAGTGGTCAGCTTCTTGGCCGTGGCCTCGAAGTCGGCCCAGGTCCAGTCGGCCTTGGGCGGCTCGACACCGGCCTTCTTGAACACGTCGGTGTTGTAGTAGACGACCATGTTGTTCCAGCCGTAGGTGAGCGTGACGACGTCGCCCTTGACCGTGAAGCCGTCGATCAGGCCCTGCGCGATGTCGCCGGTGATCGCCTTGGCGTCGGCGTCCTTGTCCAGATACTCGTTGATCGGCCGGACGAGGTTGTTCGCGTGCACGAACTGGGCGCCCTCACCCGAGATGACCATCAGGTCGGGCCGCTTGCCCGAGGCGATCAGCGTGGCCACGTTGGCGTAGTAGGTGCCCCAGTTCTCGCCGGTGACCGGGGTGAGCGTCACCGTGGTGCCGGCGTTGGCCGCCATGAAGGCGTCGGCCGTGGCCTTGTTGCCGGTCTCGGCGGCCGGGCCGTAGTTCCAGTAGACGATCTCGAGCGACTTGTCGCCGCCGCCCGCGGCTTCGTCGTTCGAGCAAGCGGTGATGGACGAGACCGCGAGCGCGGCGACCGCGCCTGCCGTCGCGAGCTTTCGTAACGAGGTGTTCATGAGCCTGCGTCCCTCTCGAATTGGGAGCGGAATAGAGGCGGTGCGGTGCGCCACAGTGAAGTCCAAGAAATCGATTTCGTCAAGGTCTCGGCTTTCTCCGGCCGGTAGCGCCCTGATCAGGGGAGTTGCACCTGGGATCGATTGCAGTCTCAGGCCAATTCGGCGCGCAGGACGACCGTACGAGGGGGCTGGGCGTCGCCGCCGATCCGCTCCAGCAGCATGGTCGCCGCGGTGGTGCCGAGGTGCCGCGCAGGCAGCCTGACCTGCACAACTGCCGGCGGCGTGAGGAACATGAAGGGCAGCTCGCCGACCACGGCCAGCCCGAACCGGGCCGGGTCGACGCCGGCCTCGACCACCGCCTGCAGGGCGCCCACGCCCATCAGGTTGTTCGTGGTGAGCACCGCCTCGGGCGGCTCGGGCAGGGCCAGCAGGTGCCGCATCGCCGCGTGGCCACCGTCGGCGCGGAAGTTCGCGTGCTGCAGGTAGCCCTCCGGGATGGCCGCCCGGCGCGCGGTCATGACCTGCCGCCAGCCCAGGAACCTGTCCTCGGTCGACTCGATGCCGACCGGCCCGGCGATGCAGGCGATCCGCCGGTGCCCGGCGTCGAACAGCGCCGTGGTGGCCGCGATGCCGGCCGCCCGGTTGTCCACCTTGACCGCGTCGACCGGGTACGGCGTGGTGCGGTCGACCGCCACCACCGGGCTGCCCAGCGAGGCGATCGCGCCCAGGTCGGCCTCGTCCGAGGCGGGGGCCAGGATCACGCCGGCCATCTGCTCGGACGCGGCGATCTGCAGGTAGCGCAGCTCCTTGCCGGGATCGTCGTCGGTGTTGCACAGCACGACCGAGAAGCCCGACTCCTGCGCCTTGTCCTCGACGCCGCGGGCCAGCGCGGTGAAGAACGGGTTCTCGATGTCGGGGATGAGCAGGGCGACCACCTCGGAGCTCTGCTTGCGCAGGCGGCGGGCGGTCTTGTTGGGCGTGAAGGCCAGTTTGGCGGCGGCCTCGCGGACCGCTCGCTGCTTCTCCGGCGACACGGTGTTGCCGTTGAAGACGCGCGAGACGGTCGCGGGTGAGACGCCGGCGAGCGCCGCAACCTCGTAGATCGTGGCCATGGGCTCACCCTAGTTGACAGTCCGTGAGCTTCGATCTACCTTCGCTGAAATCGATTTCATCATCTGGAGGTCCTGGATGCGGTTCACCGGAGACGCGCGGCGCGCGGTGGCGTTCCCGCTCGGCGGGTTCGGCACCGGGCAGGTGGCGCTGTGCGGGGACGGTGCGCTGCGGCAGTGGCAGCTGCACGGGTTGCCCAACCACCACGCGCTGCTGCCCGACAGCTTCTTCGCGTTGCGCGTCTCGTCGCTCGAACCGCCGGCCGATGTTGTCCGTCTGCTGCAGTCCGAACCGCCCGCGTACACGCCGGCGCCCAACGTCTCCGACGGCGTCTACTCGGCGCCGGATCGGCGGTGGCCGCTCGTCGAGAACACTACGTTCGAAGCGGCCTACCCGTTCGCGACCGTCGACTATCACGACTCCGCGCTGCCGGTGGCGGTCACGCTCGAGGCGCACACGCCGTTCGTGCCGCTCGACGTCGACGCCAGTTCGCTGCCGCTCGTGCGGTACCGCTTCACGATCCGCAACGACAGCACCGAGTTCCGGCACGGGTTCTTGCTGGGCGCGCTGCAGAACGCGGCCGGCTGGGACGGCGTGACGCCCATGGACGGCACGCGCGGTGCCGGCTACGGCGGCAACGTCAACCGGCTGCTGCGACGGCCGGGGCAGAGCGGCGTGCTCATGGACAACCCGAGCCTGGCCGAGGACGATCCGGCCGCGGGCGAGATGCTGCTGTGGACCGACGCGCCGGCGGCGGTGCTGCCGCGGGCGTACGACGCGGAGGCCCTGCTGCGCTGGGTCGAGACCTTGCGGCTGACCGCTCCGACCCAGCTCGGCGACTTCTCGTCGGCGGCTCTGCGCGCCGCCCTGCGCGACGGCGCGTCGCCGATGCGGGCGCCGGTCGGGCCGAGCCCGGCCGGGCACACGTGGGACGCGGGGCTGGCGGCCGCTTTCGCGCTCGAGCCGGGGGAGTCCACGACCATCGACATCGTGCACGCGTGGTGGTTCCCCAACCGGTACGCGGATTTCGACCGCTTCGGGCCGCAGCAGCACTACGGGCCGGCGCGGTTCTGGGTCGGCAACCACTACGCGACGCGCTTCGGCGGGGCGGTCGACGTGCTCGACTCGTACCTGCTGCACCGCGACGAGCTCGACGCTTCGTCCCGCGCCTGGGCGGAGGCGGTGACCACGAGCGACCTGCCGGAACCGTTGCGCGACACGATCGCGGCCCAACCCTCCCTCGTACGGTCCCCGAGCATCTTCCGTACGGCGGACGGCCGGACGTTCGCTTTCGAGGGCGCGCTCGGGGCGTCCACGCGCAACTGGAACGGCGATGCCGGTGGTTCCTGTCCGCTCAACTGCAACCATGTGCTCAATTACGAGCAGGCGTTGTCGCGGCTGTTCCCGTCGGTGGGGCGGGACATGCGCGAGACCGAATTCCTGATCCAGGGCGCGGACGGGTCGATCCCGCACCGCGTGGTGCTGCCGCTCTACCTGCCGCAACTGCACGGGGTGCCGATCGGCGGGCCGGTTAAACCGGCGCTCGACGGGATGCTGGGGGCGGTGCTCAAGACGTACCGCTCGGTGCTCGACGGCGCCGGCGATGAGTGGTTGCGCGACCAGTGGTTGTCGCTTCGCCGGCTGATGATGCACGTTTCTGAGCGTTGGGCGTCGGATGACGGCGTTCTGCGCGGAGAACAGCCGGTCACGTACGACATCGCGCTGCACGGACCGAACATGTTCGTCGGTGCGCTGTGGCTGGCGGCCCTGCGGGCGATGTCGGCCTGCGCGGCTCGGCTGGGGGAGCCGGACCCGTACGCCGACGTCTTCGCCAAGGCGGCCAAGGCGTACGACGAACTGCTGTGGAACGGCGAGTTCTACGGCCAGTCCTCGACCGGTGAGGCGTACGACTTCGGGCCTGGCTGCCTGTCCGATCAGCTGCTCGGCCAGTGGTGGGCCCACGAACTGGGGCTCGGGCATCTGCTGCCGGCCGACCGGGTGCGGCAGGCTCTGCGCTCGATCGTCCGACACAACCTGCGTACGGGGTTCGAGCCGCACGGCTACCGGTCGTTCGCCGACGGCGGCGAGACGGGGCTGGTCGTGTGCAGCTGGCCGCACGGGGGCCGTCCGGCCGTGCCGCTGCGCTACTGCGACGAGGTGTGGACGGGCGTCGAGTACCAGGTCGCCGCGCACTGCTTCTACGAGGGTCTGGACGACGAGGGGCTGGCCATCGTGCGTGGGGTGCGCGAGCGGTACGACGGCACCCGCCGCAATCCGTTCAACGAAATCGAGTGCGGCGACCATTACGTACGGGCCATGGCCGGCTGGTCGCTGCTGAGCGCGTGGACGTCGGGCGGCCGCCCCGGCCGATTCCCTTACGTGGCCGGAAATTCGTGGGGCACGATGACCGTGGCCGAGGACGGTTCTGTCGTACGGGGGGTCTAAGGTCCCTGCCGATCACCATCGACGGGGAGGAATCGCCATGGGCGCATCCGGTTGGCAGTACTACGTTCCCTACCAGCCCGACCTGCAGGCGGCACTGACCGAGCTGCGGAACCACACCTTCGCCACGGGCGACTACTGGTGGGCGGTGCCCTACGAGTTCGACAAGTCGGCCGCCGACTTCCCGAACCGCCCCACCACCGAGCGGGAGCTGTGGTCCGACGAGGCCGTGCAAGAGTCGGGCACCCACTCCATCCTCGACGTCCGGAAGATCGCCACGACGCCCTCCTTCGGCGTGGTCGTGCCGGTCACCCCGGCCGAGGCCCTGGCCGCCGCCGGCACCACGACGCCGACGCGCGAGCACGTCGAAAAGCTAGACGCCCTGGCCGACGAGCGCTGGGTCGGCCGCTGCGCGGTACTGCACGACGCCGCCGGCCATCCCACCGAGCTCTACTTCTGGGGCGCCAGCGGCGACTGACCGCCGCTGGACACGCAACCGCCACGCCGTCGCCGGCCGCCCCCACGGCCGGCGCCTTTCTGTCGTACCCCTCTGCTTTGCTGGCGACACGGTCAGTTGTTCGCGTGCGAACGGGCCATGGTTGATTCGACGGCCGTCACGGATCGTGGTGGGGCGCGAGTGAGGGGAGTGCCTGGTGGAGTCGGTGGCGGAGGTCCTGGCGGCCGAGCAGAAGTACTTCGACCACGTCTCCGACCATCGTGAGCGCATGC
The DNA here is from genome assembly GCF_026626335.1 of Paractinoplanes pyxinae. Lineage (GTDB taxonomy): Bacteria > Actinomycetota > Actinomycetes > Mycobacteriales > Micromonosporaceae > Actinoplanes > Actinoplanes pyxinae. The sequence continues at coordinate 195,319 of NZ_JAPNTZ010000003.1, forward strand.
GGCGCCGGCTGCTCGAGGCTCCTACGGCCGCGGCCAACGCGGGGGCGGCAGCACGGCTGCGCAAGGACGTCGAGGCTCGGCTGGAACGCCTCGGCGGGCCCGACGAGGCCGTTGCGGTCGGGCGGATGGACGACGAGGACGGCGACGTCCTGTACGTCGGCCACCACACGATCACCGACGACGACTCCGAGGTGCTGGTCGTCAACTGGCAGGCGCCGGCCGCCGCGCGGTACTACACGGCCACCCACGCCGACACGGCCGGGCTGGCGCTCAAGCGGACGTTCGAGTGCCGCGGCAACCTCATCGAGTCGTACAGCGATGTGGTCTTCCGCCAGCTGGCGGCGGCCGTCGCCGAGCTCGAGGCGCCCGACGACGCCCTGCTCGACGACCTCAACCGCGACCGCACCGGCCAGATGCAGGACATCGTCCGCACCATCCAGGCCGCCCAGTTCGACCTCATCCGGGCGCCGCTCGAGCAGCTGCTGGTCGTCCAGGGCGGCCCGGGCACGGGCAAGACGGCGGTCGCGCTGCACCGCGTGTCGTGGCTGCTCTTCAACTACCGCGACACGCTCTCCGCGGCCGACGTGCTGATCGTCGGCCCGACGCCGACATTTACCCGCTACACCCGCACGGTGCTGCCCAGCCTGGGCGACATCAGCGTCGTCCAGCGCGACATCGGCCAGTTCCACCCGCCGGTGCGGCGTGGCCGCACCGAAGACCCCGAAGTCGTACGGCTCAAAGGTGACGGCCGGCTGGCCGGGCTGCTGCGGCGTGCGCTGTACGACCGGGTCGGCGTCCCGGCCGGGCAGCCCGCCGTCGAGGCCCATCTCGACGGCCGTCCCGTCGTGTTCACGGCCGACGAGATCAACCAGATCGTGGCGCGCAGCCGGCAGACCCCCGGCTCGTTCACCCAGCAGCGGCAGATCTTCCGCAGCCTGATGGTCAACGTCGGCATGGACCGGGCGCGCGAGCGCCGATTGGGCGTGCGGACGCCGCTCGACCAGCTGATCGAGCGGATCTGGCCGTCGTTCACGGCCGCCGCGTTCCTGCGCGAGCTGTTCGGCTCGCGCGACCGGCTGATCGCCGCGGCCGGCGAGGCATTCACCGCCCGCGAGGTCGCGCTGCTGCACCGCCGTGCCGGCGAACGGATCACCGAAGAGATCTGGAGCGAGGCCGACCTGCCGCTGCTCGACTTCCTCGAGGGGCTGCTGCACGGCATCGACGAGCGGTACGCGCACATCGTGGTCGACGAGGCGCAAGACCTGTCGCCCATGCAGCTGCGGTCGGTCGCGGCCCGGTCGTCGTCGGGCTCGATGACCGTGGTGGGTGACATCGCCCAGTCCACCGGCCTGTGGGCGCGCGACGAGTGGGACGACATCCTCGAGCACCTGCCCTCCCAGCTGCCGCAGGTCACGGCCGAGCTGCGCTACGGCTACCGCGTGCCCCGGCAGGTCTTCGAGCTGGCCGAGCGGCTGCTGCCGGTGGCCGCGCCCGGCATCACCGCGCCCCAGGTGGTCCGCGACGGTCCCGCCGACCCGGTGTTCCGCCTGGTCGACGACGACGGCCGGGCGGCCGTCGCGGTCGAGGCGGCGATGGCCCACGCGTCCCACGGCCGGTCGGTCGCCATCATCTGCCCGGCCGTGCACCGCTGGGCGATCGAGTCCGAGCTGGCCGTGCGCGACGTGGCGTGGCGGGCGGCCTCCCGCAGCGAGCTCGGCCAGGGCGTCAATCTGGTCAGCCCGCACGAGGCCAAGGGCCTCGAGTTCGACGCCACCGTGGTGGTCGAGCCGAAAGACATCATCGCCGAGGACGAGCGTGGCCACCGGCTTCTGTACGTGGCTCTGACCCGCACGACGCGCTATCTGCACGTCGTCGGGGTCCTGCCGCCGTTCGGCGCCACCGAGCCGCTGTCCCTCACCGGCGGCGAGCCGTCCACGGGCTCCACTCCCGACCCGGTCGGCCTCGACGATCCGGACCGCGCGGCGTTCACCTGGGAATCGGACGCCGCGTCGCCGGTGACATCGCGCGACTTCGAACCGGCCGAGGCGGTGGGCGAGTTCCGCCCGTCCGGCGGGGTGGCCGAGTTTCAGCCGGTCGGCGCAGGCGGCGACTTCGAGCATGCCCCGCCGGTGAGTGATCTCGAGCAGGATCGGCTGGTCGTCGGCTCCGAGCGGGCCCGGCCGGCGAGCGACGTCGACCGCTTCGGGCTGATGGTCGGCTACGAGCGGATGCGGCCGGCGGACAACCACGAGCAGTCCCGGCCGGCGGACACTCGCGAGCAATCCTGGCCGGCGGACGCTCACGAGCAATCCTGGCCGGCGGACGCTCACGAGCGGTCCGAGCCGGTAGACACTCACGAGCACGCCCGGCCAGCGGTCGGCGGCGAGCCGGTGCGGCCGGTCAGCGACTTCGAGCCGCCGCGGCAGATCGGTGACTTCGAGGTGACCCGGACGATCACTGTGGTCCCGGCTGTCGGCACGGCCACGGTCCCTTCGCCGCGCGTCGAAGTTGCTGAGCCCGCGCCGATGGCGGTAGCGGTTCCCGGGGTGGTGTCGGACCCTCCTACGGTGAAGGCGGCCGCGCCGGCTGCGGCTCGTGCGGGAAGCCTGACGGCTCAGATCATCGAGCTGGTGGCGGTGGAACTCGCCGGTCAGGTTCGCGAGAACGTGCAACCGGCCCAGTGGCAGGCGGTGCTCGACCGGGTGGGCGAACTTCTCGCGTCCCCGTCCGAGGCCGGCGCCGACCGGCACCAAGGCTGAGCCGTCGCGGCAGGCGTCGTCACTGGTCGTTGCCTGGTCACTGCGTGGTGGCGCCGGTGAGCGGCGGGCGTCGTCACCGTTTGTTGGCTGCTCGCCGCACGGTGACGCCGGTGAGCAGTAGGCCGATCAAGCGGGAGGCGACGGTGCGTTCGCGTTCCTCGGCGACGATCAAGGTGATGCCGCCGAGCGAGAGCAACAGGTCGTAGGCGTCGCCTCCGGGCGCTGGCCGGCGCCGGGGCCGAAGTGATCCTCGCCGTCCGCGACGAGGCGGCCGGGGCGCCGGGTTGCCGAAGAAACACGGCGTGAGGTGGCGTCGCTCGGCTCGATCTGGCCGACCTGTCGTCCGTGCGCCGGTTCGCTCATGCGTGGACCGATCCGCTGCACATCCTGGTCAACAACGCCGGTGTCATGGCCACCCCCAAGACCCGTACGCCGGAAGGTCGGGAATTGCAGTTCGCCACCAACCACCTGGGTCACTTCGCGTTGTCCCTGGGCCTGCACGAGGCGTTGACCGCGGCCGCCGGCGCCCGCGTGGTCTCGGTCAGCTCGGTCGGTCATGTCAACGGCGAGGTGCTCTTCGACGACCTCGACTTCCGGCGGCACCCGTACGAGCCATGGGCGGCCTGCAGCCAGTCGAAGACCGCGAACATCCTCTTCGCCGTCGAGGCGGCCAAGCGCTGGGCGCCCGACCGCATCGCGGTGAACGCGCTCAACCCGGGCCGGATCGCCGAGACGAGCCTCGGCCGGCACATGACCGCTCCGCCGCAGTCGTTCGACCCGGCCGGCGCCACCGGCGTGTCGGTCAAGAACATCGAGCAGGGCGCGGCCACCTCGGTCCTGCTGGCGGCGTCCCCGCTGGTCGAGGGCGTGACCGGACGCTACTTCGGGGACTGCCAGGAAGCCGGGCCCTACACGCCGGGTGTGCGCCGCGGCGTGGCCGCCTACGCCTTGGACCCGTCGAAGGCCGCCCGTCTGTGGCAGGTGTCGCTGGACATGATCGGCGAATAGCGAGCGCGACCCCGGTGTGGACGTCACCGGGGCCGCGCTCCGACATGGAACAGGTTCTAGACGGTCGTACAGACGGTGCCGTTGAGGGTGAAGACCTGGGGCAGGGCGTTGGGACCGCTGTAGGCGCCGACGAAACCGGTGGATGCGGTGGCTCCCGCGGCCAAGGCGGCGTCGCTCGTGACCCGGACTGTGCGGCCGGTCTGTTCCCAGGTGGCGCTCCAGCCGCTGCTCACGCTCTGCCACGTCGTGGGCCAGGTGAACGTGAGCGTCCAGCCGTTGACCGGGGCGGCCGCGTTGTTGGTGATGTCGAGCGAACCGACGAAGCCGTTGCCCCAGTCGTTGGTGTCGCGCAGCTTCACCGTGCAGGCCGAGGTGGCCGGCGTGCCTGTCTTGAACGTCAGCGGCGGCGACGCGGCCGACAGGCGTCCGGCGTTGTCGCGGGCCAGCACATTGACCGTGTAGCGGCGGCCCGGCTCCAGGTTGCGCACGGTCAGCGACGTGCCGGTGGTCTCGCCGAGCAGGTCGCTGACGCCGCCGTTCTGCCGGTACACCTCGTACTTGAGCCCGGACCCGCTCGACGGCCACGAGATCGTCGCGGTGCGGTCGGTCACCGTCGCGGCCGGCTGGGCCGGCGCCTTCGGCGTCGCCGCGTCGGTGCGGGCCGGGTGCAGCGTGACCAGCGTTATCGAGTACGGGTCAAGAGTCTGCGAAGTGGCGGTGCCGGCGGTTCCCGTGGTCACGTCGTCGTCGCCGTTGGCGAAGGTGGACACCGCCGGGGCCCCCGCGGCCGGCGTGAAGCCGTGGTAGTTCAGCTTCACCGTGTGCGCCGCGTCCGGGTCCTTGTTGATCAGCAGGACGGCCACGTCGCCGTTGGCCCGGCGTACCGCGTGCGAGGCGACCAGCGCGTCGTCGGTGCCGGTGCCGACGAACCGGTCACCCGTCCGCGCGAAGTCGCCCATGAGCGACAAAGCGTGGTACGGCGCGAACGGCGTGTTCAGCGGTGGCTGACAGACGGAATTGTCGGCGTTGCAATTTCCGCTCGAGAGCAGCCCGAAATCGTCGTAGTCGGTCTCGCCCTGCACGGTGGTGATGTCGCCGATGCCGTTGTGGACATTCCACCAGTGCACGGTGAATACGCCCTGAGCGAGCAGGCCGCTGTAGGCGTCGGCCAGGAAAAGCGCGCCGGGCTGCGTGTTGCGCCCGATGTCGACATTGGTCTCGGTCATGCTGATGCCGATTTTCCCGGCCGCCTGACCGCCGTACGTGTCAATTTGTTGCCTCAGAAGATGGGCCGCCTCTTGGATGTGCCCGGTCTTGGTGAGGGTTTCGGCCGGAGTGCTGCCGCCGGGATACCAGTGCACGTCGGCGAAGTCGATGACCGAGCCGGCCCGGGTCAGCACCTCTTGGTTCCAGCTGCTTTCGTCGCCCGCGCCGACAATTCCGTCCGGCCAATTGCCGGGCATGGTGAGCACCGCGCCGATTTTGATGCTCGGGTCGACGGCCTTCATTGCCTGCGCGTACGCGATGACGGTGGCGGCGTATTCTTTCGGGCTCTTGTCGGCGTGTTCGTCGGCCTCCCACGCCGAGCCGTAGTGCCCATTTCCGTAGTTCTCGTTGCCGATCGTCCAGTACTTGGCGTCGTACCCCTTGGTGATGTTGGCGTAGCGGACCCAGTCGGCCGCCTCCTGGGCGGTGCCGGTGCCGTAGTTCGCGATGATCATCGGCTGGGCGCCGGTCCGCTTCGCGCCGGCCATGAAGGTGTCGAAATCGGTGTCCGGCGCGACGTAGCCGCCGGGCGCGGTGTGGTCGCGCCAGTGGTAGATGTCGGCGTACGAGCCGCCCGGGTAGCGCAGCATCTGCACGCCCGCGTCCTTGAGCAGACCGGAGACGGCCGGTGTGCCAAGTTGCGAGTCCCAGATGGCGTGGTTGACGCCGAGCGCGACGTCGCCGACGGCGGCCAGTCCGGCCCGCACGTCGACGTCGACCCTGGTCTCGGCGGGTGCGGCGGCCTGCGCGGCGGGCGGGGCGGCGACAGCGGTGACACCGGCGAGCAGCAGCGCGCCGGCCAGCAGCCTGTGGATAACTCGGGGCGGTGGCTTGACGAGCGGGTAGCTTGGGCCCGCCCCCTGGTCGGGCGGGGAAGGGGTAGTTGTCGGCATGGGAATCTCCACGGAGGACGTCGGGCTGGGAGCGCTCCCATAGTCCGGCCATCCAACGACGAATGTCAATTGCTCTTTAAGCCCGCCGTCCCGGGGTAGTCCCACCCGCGTGACCGCCCCGACCGCCCCCGCGCCGTCCGCGTGGGCGCCGCTGCGCATCGCCGCCTACCGCAACCTCTGGCTGGCCCTGCTGGCCAGCAACATCGGCACCTGGATGCAGACGGTCGGCGCGCAGTGGCTGCTGGTCGAGCAGTCCGGCTCGGACACCCTGGTCGCGATCGTCCAGACCGCCAGCACCCTGCCGATCGTCCTGCTCGCCCTGCCGTCGGGTGCGCTCGCCGACACCCTCGACCGCCGCCGGCTGCTCATCGCCGTGCAGAGCTTCCTGGTCGCGGTCGGTGTGCTGCTGTCCGTGCTGACCCTCACCGGGCACATGCCGCCGGCGCTGCTGCTCACCCTCACCTTCGCGCTCGGCGCGGGCCAGGCCCTGACCGCCCCGGCCTGGCAGGCCCTGATCCCCGATCTGGTGCCGCGCCCGCAGCTGGCCAACGCCTCCGCGCTCGGCGCGATCAGCATGAACCTGGCCCGCGCGGTCGGCCCGGCGGTGGCCGGCGTGCTCATCGCCCGCACCGGGGCCGGCGTGGTGTTCGCGCTCAACGCCCTGACGTTCGCCCTGTTCACCTTTGTGTTGTGGCGATGGCGGCCGCCGGTGCTGACCACGAGCGCCGTGCCCGAGCGGTTCGCCGCGGCGGTGCGGGCGGGTGGCCGGTACGTGCGGCATTCGCCGGTGGTGCGGCGCATCCTGCTGCGGGCGACCCTGTTCCTCGTGCCGGGCAGCGCGTTGTGGGCGCTGCTGCCGCTGGTGGCGGGCCGCCGGCTGGGTCTCGGTTCCGGCGGGTACGGCGTCCTTCTGGCCGCCGTGGGCGTGGGCGCGGTGATCGGCGCGCTGTTGCTGCCCCGGCTGCGCGCCCGATGGTCGGTGACCAAGCTGCTGCTGGTGGCGGGCGTCCTGTTCGCGCTGGTGCTCGCCGTCCTGGGGCTGGTCCGCTCGGAGGCCGCCGTCGTCGTGGCGCTGCTGCCGGCCGGTGTCGCCTGGGTCATGGTGCTGTCCAGCGTGAACGCGGCCATGCAGCTGTTCCTGCCCAACTGGGTGCGGGCGCGCGGGCTCGCCGTCTATCAGATGGTGTTCGCCGGGGCCCAGGCCGCGGGCGCGCTGGCCTGGGGTGCTCTGTCCGACGCGGTCGGGCTGGTGACCGCGCACGTGGCGGCGGCCGCGCTGATGGCGGCCGGGGTGGTCACGCTCCGCTGGTGGCCGATGCTGAACACGGCCGGGATGAACCGCGAGCCGGCCTCGTACTGGCCCGAGCCGCACCTCGAGCTCGACCCCGACGACCACGACGGGCCGGTGCTGGTCACCGTCACGTATCCCGTCCGGCCCGAGAACGAGCAGGAGTTCGTGGCCGCGATGCGAGCCGTCCGCCGCAGCCGGCTGCGCACCGGCGCGGTGCAGTGGGGCCTGTTCCGCAACGGCGAGGAGCCGGGCTGCTTCGTCGAGGCCTACCTGGTGCCGACCTGGGACGAGCACGAACGTCAGCACACGGGCCGGCTCACCGGCGCCGACCGGGAGGCCGAGGAGCGGGCCCAGCGCCTGGCCGACGGCCCGCCGCGGGCGACCCACCTGCTTTCCGCCGAATGAGCGAGCGTCGTGGCCAAGGATGCATCGTCCGCCGCACAATGGGTGGGTGCCGCAGTTACGCAGCGACGTCGACCAGGTGGGAACGAGCCTGGTGGTCCGCCTCGACGGTGAACTCTGCGGCCTGACCGTGCCCCGGGTCCGCGCGATCCTGCTCAAGTGCCTGGTCGATCAGCCTGACTCGCTGGTGGTCGACCTGGCCGGGCTGACCGTGCGGGATCCGTACACGCTGTCGGTCTTTCAAGTGGTGGCCCGCCAGGCCGCGATGTGGCCCGGCACGCCGATCGCGCTGAGCGTCCCGCAGCCCGAGATCCGGCAGTTGCTCGCCGACTACGGCCGCCCGGTCGTCTTCGCCGGCCTCGACGAGGCGCTCGCGGTGAAGCCCCGGCAGGGCCTGCCCTCGCTGAGTGAAAGCCTCCTGCCCGTCCGCGGCGCTCCGGCTCGCGCGCGTTCGCTGGCCGACGAGGCGTGCGACCGGTGGGAGCTGTCCCGTCTGTCCCCGGCGGCCCGGCTGGTCACCGGCGAGCTGGCCACGAACGCCATGGTTCACGCGCAGACGATGTTCGACGTGCGCCTGACCCTGGGCCGGCGCTACCTGCTCGTCGCGGTCCGGGACGGGTCGACCGCGACGCCGCACGTGGACTTCGGCGAGCGAGGCGATCAGGCCACGGGTCGCGGGCTGCTGCTGGTCGACGCCGTGGCCGAGCGGTGGGGCAGCATCCCGGCCGACGGCGGCAAGGTCGTCTGGGCCGGTTTGGCGTTGCGGGAGCGGGAACCCGTACCGGGGGAGGAAAGAAAGGCCCTGAATTAGTCGATCGGGTGATGAAGCCGCGCTTTTCGGCGCGCTTGACGCAGAATCGAGGCGGGCGAGCCGGAAGGCTGCGGGCGAGGGGACGGGAATGAACGGGGCGTTCGGCACGCGCAAGCACGACGAGGGTCAGGGGGTCGTGCGCATCGCCGTCCACGGCGAGATCGACGAGGACGTGGGCGCGGCCCTGACCATGATCATCCGGAACGCGGCCGAACAGGGCGGCCTGAACACCTTGGTGGTCGACCTAGAGCGCTGCTCCTTTCTGGCCGCGGCCGGTGTCCGCAGCCTGATCGAGGGCCGCCGGGCCGCCTGGGAGTGCGGCTGCGCCTACCGGGTGATCAACGCCAACGGGATCGTCGAGCAGGTGCTGGAGGCGGCCGGCGTACCGGAATTGAAGTCGCTCCATGCTGTGACCCTTGACACATCGAGGTGGCTCCGAGAAGGGTTGTAGACCCGATCGAGGAGCTTCCGTGGCGACTTCCGACGATGTGAGTGATGGTGCGCGGGCCTTTCCCACCCGCTATCTGCCCAGTCCCCAGATCCGAGACCTGCCCGAGGAGCCGAGCGGCTACTGGCGGCTGATCGGCCCCGGCATCATCGCCGCCGGGGTCGGGTTGGCCTCGGGCGAGTTCGTCCTCTTCCCGTACATCGCCTCGCAGGTGGGGCTGGTGTTCGTGTGGGCCGCGCTGGTCGGCCTGATCACGCAGTACTTCATCAACATGGAGATCGAGCGGTACACGCTGGCCACCGGCGAGACCGCGCTGACCGGGTTCAGCCGCTACTGGCGGCACTGGGGGCTCGTGTTCGCGATCCTCACCTACTTCGCCAACCTGTGGCCGGGGTGGGCGACCAGTTCGGCCACGCTCACGACGTACATCTTCGGCGGCAACCGCACGGTGATCGCCGTCGGCATGCTGATCGCCATCGGGCTGATCCTCACGCTGGCGCCGGTGGTCTACGTCGCGCTCGAACGGGCGCAGATGCTCAAGGTCGCGGCCGTGCTCGGGTTCTTCGTGATCGCGGCCATCTTCGCGGTCGGCGCCTCCGCCTGGAGCGACCTGCCGCAGGTGGTGACCCAGCCGCGACTGCCGATCGACGAGCTCGGCTTCGCGCTGCTGCTGGGCGCGCTCGCGTTCGCCGGGGCCGGCGGCGGGCAGAATTTGGTGCAGTCGAACTGGATCCGCGACAAGGGCTACGGCATGGGAACGTACGTGCCTCGCCTGGTCAGCCCGGTGACGGGGCAGCCCGAGGCGGAACCGAGCACGGGGTACGCCTTCGAGCCGACCGCCGACAACCTGCGGCGCTGGCGTGGCTGGTGGAAGTTCGCCAACCTCGAGCAGCTGGCCACGTTCGTGCTGATCACCTTCATCACGATCCTGTTCACCTCGCTGCTGGCCTACTCCACCGTCTACGGCCGCGACGGGCTCGAGAACAGCATCGGCTTCCTCGAGGTCGAGGGGCAGGTGCTGGCCGACCGGGTGGGCTCGTGGTTCCAGTACCTGTTCTGGATCATCGGCGCCTTCTCGCTGTTCGCGGCCGCGCTCGGCATCGTCGATTACACGAGCCGGCTGGCGGCGGACGTCATCAAGACCTCGTACGCCCGTGAGGCCAACGAGAGCAAGGTGTACGCGCTGCTGGTGTGGGGGCTCGTGCTGATCGGCATCGTCGTGCTGGTGGCCGGCTTCAGCCAGCCGATCGTCCTGCTGGTGATCTCGGCCGTGGTCGGCGGCTTCATGATGTTCATCTACTCCGGCCTGCTGATCCTCATCAACCGGCGCATCCTGCCGGCGCCGATCCGGGTCCGCGGCGTCCGGCTGGCCGCGCTCGTGTGGGCGTTCCTGTTGTTCGGCGTGCTGTCCGTCCTCACCTTCGCCGACCGCATCGGCGAAATCTTCGACTAGTTAGAACGGCTCGGCGGCGGGTACGGGCCACGACATGCCCAAACCCGTCGCCGAACAGGTCGTCGTCATCACCGGAGCCTCGAGCGGCATCGGCCGGGCCACGGCCCTGGCCTTCGCGGCGGCCGGGGCCAAGGTCGTCTGCGCCGCCCGGTCGGCCGAGGCGCTGGACACGCTGGTCGAGCAGATCCGCGCCGGCGGCGGCCTGGCCGTGGCCGCGCCCACCGACGTGGCCGACCCGGTGCGGGTGCGGGCGCTGGCCCATCTGGCCGAGCAGACGTACGGCCGCATCGACACCTGGGTCAACAACGCCGCCGTCGGCGTGTGGGGCCGGGTCGAGGACGTCACCGACGAGGAGTTCGACCGGGTGCTGCGGGTCAACTTCCTGGGCCAGGTGCACGGCGTGCACGCCGCCCTGCCCGCGCTCCGGCGGGCCGGCGGGGGCGCGATCATCGGCGTCGTGTCGGTCGAGGGCGTCCGCGCCGTCCCGCTGCAGGGGCCGTACACGGCCAGCAAGTTCGCGCTGCGCGCCTTCTACGACACCTTGCGGATGGAACTGGCTCAGGAGGGCTCGCCGATCGGGGTCACCTCGATCCTGCCCGCGTCCATCGCCACCCCGTTCTTCGAGCACGCCCGCAACAAGCTCGGCGGCGCCATGGCCAAGCCGCCCCCGCCGGTCTACGCGCCCGAGGTCGTCGCACGCAGCATCGTCCACGCGGCGGCTCACCCGGGGCGCGAGATCCTGGTCGGCGGGGCCGCCGCGGCCTTCACCCTGGCCCAGCGGCTGTCCCCGGCGCTGACCGACGCGGTGCTGTCGATCCGCCGATTGGGCGAGGGCTCGCAGCGCACCGGCCGCCCGGACAACGGCGTCGACAACCTCGACGCCCCGCTCGACGGCCCGGGCCGGATCTGGGGCGCCTTCCCGGGCCGGGTGCTGCGGCACAGCGCCTTCACGAGCCTGATCGGCCACCTCCCGCGCCCGGCCGAGCTCCTGACCACGGCCGTGCGCCGGCTCCAAGCCGCACCGGCGCCGGGCAGTCGTGTTTCCGGCACCCGGGACACCGCGGCCCGGGGCGGTCGTGCCTGACAATGCCGGTATGCGGGTGCGCGTGGAGCGGGTGTCTTCGCTGATCTTCGACGACGGGTCGCCGGTGCGGGCGGCGTCGGCCGTCGCGCCCTTCGGGGGCGGGTGGCTGGTCGTGCAGGACGACGCGACGCACGCGGCCTGGGTGCGCGGGGACTCGGTCACGCCGGTGCGGGTCGTCGCTCCGGTCGACGGGCTCGAGGTGTTCAGCTCGGTTGCGGGCACCAAGCACCTCAAGCCCGACTTCGAGGCGGCCTGCCCGCTGCCCACGGGTGGCGTGCTGCTGCTCGGCTCAGGTTCGACGGCCGCCCGGACGCGGGTCGCGCTGGTCACCCCGGACGAAACGGTGGTGGCCGACCTGCCGGCGCTCTACTCGGCGGTGGCGGGCCGGCTCGGGATCCACGCGGACCAGCTCAACCTGGAGGGCGCCTGCCTGGCCGGCGACCGGTTGCGCTGGTTCCAGCGCGGCAACTCGGCGGCCGGGGTGCCCAGCGCGTCGGTCGACGTGGATCTCGCCGCCCTGCTGCGGGTGACGGCGGGCGGGCCGGCCGAGCCGATCGGCATTTCCGGCGTACGCCGATACGACCTCGGCCTCGCCCGGGGTGTCGCCCTGGCCGTCACCGACGCCGTGACCCTGCCGGACGGGCGGGTGCTGATCAGCGCGGCCGCCGAGGACACCCCGAACGCGGTCGACGACGGGCCGGTCGTGGGCGCGGCGCTCGCCCTGCTCGACGACGAGACGGTGGTGGCGGTGGCCGAACTGCCCGCGACCGACGGGGTGGCGCCCAAGGTCGAGGGGCTGGCGGTGCGCGAGGCGAGCCCGGACGGAGTGCGGCTGCTGGCCGTCGTCGATGTCGACGATCCGCTCGTACCGTCGCAGGCGCTGGAGATCACCCTGCAGTGGTAAGGGACTCACGTCTGATCCGGCCGGAAGTGGGTAACCGCCTGACTTCGTGGAAGATCACTGAGAGAGACGAGTAGCCGCACCATGAAGATCTGGCCTGGTTCGCCGTATCCGCTGGGCGCCTCCTACGACGGTGGCGGCACGAACTTCGCCCTGTTCTCGGAGGTCGCCGAGCGCGTCGAGCTGTGCCTGTTCGACGACGACGGCACCGAGACGCGCATCGACCTGCCCGAGCGCGAGGCGATGGTGTGGCACGGCTATCTGCCGCGGATCGTCCCGGGGCAGCGTTACGGCTACCGTGTGCACGGCCCGTACGACCCGGCCAACGGGTTGCGGTGCAACCCGAACAAGCTGCTGCTCGACCCGTACGCGAAAGCAATCGAAGGTCACAACGACTGGAACGAGGCGCTGTTCTCGTACCGGTTCGACGACCCCGGCGCCTTCAACGACGACGACTCGGCCCCTTACGCGATGAAGTCGGTCGTGGTGAACCCGTTCTTCGACTGGGCCAACGACACCCCGCTGCGCATCCCGTTCCACCAGACGGTGATCTACGAGGCGCACGTCAAGGGCATGACCGAGCGGCACCCCAAGATCCCCGAGGACGTCCGGGGCACGTACTCGGGCCTGGCCCACCCGGCGATGATCAAGCACTTCAAGGATCTGGGCGTCACCGCCGTCGAGCTGATGCCGGTGCACCAGTTCGTGCACGACAGCAACCTGGTCGAGCGCGGCCTGCGCAACTACTGGGGCTACAACACCATCGGCTTCTTCGCCCCGCACAACGACTACGCCTCGTTCGGCGGCCGCGGCGGCCAGGTGCAGGAGTTCAAGTCGATGGTCAAGGCCCTGCACGCGGCGGGCATCGAGGTCATCCTGGACGTGGTCTACAACCACACCGCCGAGGGCAACCACCTCGGGCCCACGCTGTCGTTCAAGGGCATCGACAACCCGGCCTACTACCGGCTCGTCGGAGAGGACAAGCAGTACTACTACGACACGACCGGCACCGGGAACAGCCTGAACGTCCGGCACCACGAGTCGCTGCGGCTGATCATGGACTCGCTGCGCTACTGGGTGACCGAGATGCACGTCGACGGCTTCCGGTTCGACCTGGCGGCCTCCCTGGCCCGCGACTTCCACGAGGTCAACCGGCTGGCCGCGTTCTTCGACCTGGTCAACCAGGACCCGATCGTCTCGCAGGTCAAGCTCATCGCCGAGCCGTGGGACGTGGGCGACGGCGGCTACCAGGTCGGCGGCTTCCCGCCGTTGTGGACCGAGTGGAACGGCAAGTACCGCGACAGCGTCCGGGACTTCTGGCGCGGCGAGCCGGCCTCGCTGGGCGAGTTCGCCTCGCGGTTCGCGGGCAGTTCCGACCTGTACGAGATCGACGGGCGGCGGCCCATCGCGTCGATCAACTTCGTCACCGCGCACGACGGCTTCACGCTGAACGACCTGGTGTCGTACAACGAGAAGCACAACGAGGCCAACGGCGAGGACAACCGGGACGGCGAGAGCCACAACCGCTCGTGGAACAGCGGGGCCGAGGGCCCGACCGACGACTCCGAGATCGTGCAGCTGCGGGAGCGGCAGAAGCGCAACTTCCTGGCCACTTTGCTGCTGTCGCAGGGCGTGCCGATGATCGCGCACGGCGACGAGCTGGGCCGCACCCAGGGCGGCAACAACAACGTCTACGCCCAGGACAGCGAGATCAGCTGGATCGACTGGGCCGACGCCCGCAACCACGACGTGACGACCGTCTTCACCCGGCAGCTGACCCGGCTGCGGGCCGAGCACCCGATCTTCCGCCGCCGCCGCTTCTTCACCGGCGCCCCGGCGGGCGACTCGAAGCTGCCCGACATCGCCTGGCTGCGGCTGGACGGCACGCCCATGCGCGACGAGGACTGGTCGCCCGAGGCCTCCCGTACGGTGGCGGTGTTTCTCAACGGCCACGGCATCCCGGAGTCGGACGCGCTGGGCGAGGCCATCGTGGACGACTCGTTCCTGACGCTGTTCAACCCGTCGCACGAGGACGTCGAGTTCACCCTGCCCGAGCCCGCCTTCGGACAGGCCTGGGAGATCACCGTCGACACGGCCGACCCGCTGCTGGCCAACGCGGGCACGGTCAAGGCGCAGGAGGGCGTCCGGGTTCCCGCCCACGCCATGCTCGTGCTCCGCTGCCAGTACTAAGTGGTCGGTTCGGACCGGCTGGGTTTGTCGTCCGCACTGAACAGGCGCTCCTCGTCGAGCGCCGAGGTCTGCACCACCAGCACGTCGCAGACCGCGTTGCGGACGACCCCGGCCGGCACCGAGCCCAGCAGCTGCCCCTGGCTGGCGCCGAGGCCGCGGTTGCCGACCACGATCAGGTTGGCCGGGTTGTTGCCGACGGTGTCGAGCAGGGCCTGGGCCGGGTCGCCGCGGACCAGCAGCTGCTCGATGTAGCGGGCCCGTTCGCGGGTCAGCCCGGTGACCGACTGGCTCAGCGCCTGACGGGCCGCGGCGGCGCCGTACAGGTCGCGGTGCACGCCCTCGGCGGCGCCGGTGGCCGGTGAGTCGTCGTCGTCCCGGTACGCCGTGACGACGACCAGACGGGCCTGGGCGGCCTGCGCGACCTCGGCCGCTCGGTCCACGGCGTACAGGGAAGTGGCCGTGCCGTCGGAACCGACCACGACCCGGTCGTAGACGGTGATGCTGCGCCGGCCGCCGAGCGGGACGATCGGGGACTCGTCGGCCTCGGCCGGCGGGTTGACCCACAGCATCGCCACGGCGCCGATGCCGAGCAGGACGCCGGCCAGGGTGATCGCGTTGCTGCCCTTGCCGCCCAGCCAGTGCTCGTAGATCCAGCCGAAGGTGACCGTCTGCACGAGCATCGGCACCACGATCATCATGTTCAGGATGCCCATGTAGACGCCGGTGCGCTTGGCCGGCACCATGCTGGCCACCATCAGGTACGGGATGCCGACCGCGCTGGCCCAGAAGATGCCGACGCCGATCATCGGCACCAGCGCCGTGTACTGGTTGTCGATGCGGGCCAGCCAGACCAGCGACAACGCGGCCAGGCCGAGCGCGATGGCGTGCACCCGCTTGGCCCCGATCCGCTGGGCGAAGCCGACCAGGAACAGCGCCGACACCATGGTCACGAAGTTGTAGGCGGCGTTCTGCAGGCCGCTCCAGCCGATGGCGTCGTCCCAGGCCGGGCCGCCCTGCTCGGGGTTGGCGCCGAACACCGTCTCGCCCAGGCTGACCGCCAGGAACTGCCAGTAGATGAACATGGCGTACCACTGGAAGGCGAAGACCACGCCGATCTTGTGCATGGCCACCGGCATCGACCGGACGGCGTCGGCGATCTCGCGGACGGCCGGGCCGAGGCCCTTGGGCGCCGCCTGCATCTCGGCCAGTTCCTCGTCCGTGGGCTTGATTTCCTTCGTACGGGCCATGGCCGTGAGCACCGTGAGCAGGATGCACACCGTGCCGATCATGAAGCAGACGAACATCCAGTACGGGACGCCGTTGCCCGCCTCCTCCTGCAGCGCCGACACCTTCTGCAGCGCGAACAGCGACACGTTGGCCAGCACCGCGCCGGCGCCGGTGAACATGCTCTGGGTCAGGAAGCCCCGCGCGAGCTGGGATTTCGGCAGCCGGTCGGAGATGAAGGCCCGGTACGGCTCCATCGAGGTGTTGTTGCCCGCGTCGAGCAGCCAGAAGCAGATCACGCCGAGCCAGAGCACCCCGACGAAGGGGAACAGGAACAGGATCACCGCGCACAGCAGCGCGCCCGCGACGATGAACGGCCGCCGGCGTCCGAAGCGGGGATGCCAGGTGCGGTCGCTGATCGCCCCGATCAGCGGCTGGATGAGCAGACCGGTGACGGGCCCGGCCAGGTTCAGGATCGGCAGCTGCTCGGGATCGGCCCCGATCAGCAGGAACAGCGGGTTCACCGCGGACTGGGTGAGGCCGAAGCTGAACTGGACCCCGAAGAAGCCGAGGTTCATCAGCAGCAGGGCTCGGCCCGTCATCAGCGGTTTGTGTTCGGCCCCGGGTTCCGTGGTGACGGTGTCCGACGTCGTGGTGGTCATGGCCGCGACCTCCCGTTCCTCACTGGAGGTGATCTAGATCACACACTCCGTCACCGACGCTAAACCGATCCGGAGCACCCCGCAACCAGAGATGTCGATAAGCGCATCTGTCTGCGGTTTGGTCGGCCGGCATTGCTCAGGCGAGGTCGCGCGTCCTGTAATCAGCGACGGAGGTGTGTGATGAGCGGATGGACGACGATCGTGGTCGGCGTCGACGGATCGCCCGGCAGTCGCAAGGCCCTGACCTGGGCGGCCGCCGAGGCCGCGGATCACGGCGCCGACCTGCTCGTGCTCAACGTCTGGGAGCACACGCTGCTCCCGCCGGCCGGCAGCGTCAGCGTGTCCGAGCACATGGTGCCCGAGCCGAGCCAGACCACGACCGAGGAGCTGCTCCAGCTGATCAAGGAGGAGCTGGGCGAGAGCCCGCCGGTGCCGGTCAAGGCGCACGTGCGGCAGGGGCGGCCGGCCAAGGTGCTGATCGACGAGTCGCAGGGGGCCGATCTGCTGGTGGTCGGCCATCGCGGGCACGGGGGCTTCGCCGGGCTGGTGCTCGGGTCGGTCAGCCAGCACGTGGCCGCGTACGCGAAATGCCCCGTCACCGTCGTGCGCTGACCCCGGCCTGACCGGGAGCGGGGCGCTCGCGGGCATAGGGTGAGCGTCATGGATCGTGCGACCGACCTGCGCTGGTACGACGCGATGTGCGAGATATTGACCGGTGCTCACCTGTGGCGCCCCGAAGAGGTCGCTCCCGCCCTCGACGAGGTCGTGGCGCCGCTCGGGCTGCGCACCCGCATCTGGGTGGTCAACTACGAGCAGACGTCGCTGACCCCGCTGGCGCAGACCGGGCCGGTGCCCTCGGCGCTGCCGGTGAGCGGCACGCTGGCGGGCCGGGTGTTCACCCGCGTGCGTTCGGCCGCCGACGAGCCGAACCAGCGGCTGTGGGTCCCGATGGTGGACGGCACCGACCGGCTCGGCGTGATCGAGTTCACCGGCGCCTACCCGGACTCGCAAGAGAAGTGCGAGCTGATCGCCGGGCTCGTCGGGCACCTCATGGTCAGCACCCGCAACCGCGGCGACCAGCTGGAACGGGCCCGCCGGTCGCAGCCGATGTCGACCGCGGCCGAGCTGCTGTGGTCGGTGCTGCCGCCGCTGACGGCCAGCTTCGACCGGGCGGTGGTCAGCGCCGTCCTGCAGCCCTGCTACGACGTGGGCGGCGACGGCTTCGACTACGCCGTCGACGACGGGATGTTGCGGCTCGCCGTGCTGGACGCGGTCGGCCGGGGCCTCGAGGCCGGCCTGA
Organism: Paractinoplanes pyxinae; assembly: GCF_026626335.1. Lineage (GTDB taxonomy): Bacteria > Actinomycetota > Actinomycetes > Mycobacteriales > Micromonosporaceae > Actinoplanes > Actinoplanes pyxinae. The sequence goes on from NZ_JAPNTZ010000003.1 coordinate 213,011, forward strand.
CCTGCGCGGTCGCGCTGGCCGCGATCCGGTCGGCCCGGCGCGCCGGTGGTGAGCTGGCCGACCAGGCGCGGGCGGTCGACCAGGCGCTGAGCGAGCAGTTCGGCGACAGCCGGTTCGTCACGGCCGTGCTGGCCGAGCTGCACCTCGACACGGGCCGGGTGCGCTACATCAACGCCGGGCACCCGGCGCCGATCGTGCTGCGCGACGGGCGGGCCGTGCGGGAGCTCAAGGGCGGGCGGCGGCTGCCGCTCGGCCTCGGCGTCCACGAGAAGTCCTTCGAGATCGCCGAGGAGGCGTTCGAGCCGGACGACCGGCTGCTGCTCTACACCGACGGGGTGACCGAGGCCCGTACGGCCCGGGGCGACCGGTTCGGCCTGGCCCGCATGACCGACCTGGTGGAACGGGGGGCCAAGTCCGGGCTGCCGGCTCCCGAGACGCTGCGGCGGCTGGCCCTGGCCGCCCTCGAGCACCAGGGTGGTCCGCCCGCCGACGACGCCACGCTGATGATGGTCGAGTGGTCCCGGGCCGCCTCGTTGAATACAGTGCCGTCGGCGGCACAACCGGACGGGGAGGAGGAAACGCCATGACCGGACAGCTGACGGTGACCGTAGGCAAGTCGGACGGCCGGGTCACCGTGCTGACCCTCAGCGGCGAGCTCGACCGTGACGAGACCCACCTGCTCGAGGAGGCGGGCGAGGCCGCGCTGGCCTCGGGGATCCAGCTGCTCGTGCTCGACCTGCGCTCGGTGACCTTCTGCGACTCCAGCGGGCTGCGCACGTTCGTCCACCTGCACCGGTTGGCCACGGCCCGGGGCGCCTGCCTGCGGCTGGCCGAGCTGCATCCGCCGGTCTCCACTGTCGTCGAAGTGGTCAATCTGGACCGCATGCTGTCCCTGCATCCGACGGTGGCCGACGCGCTCATTTTGTGAGAGCAGGTTCACTTTCGCCCTTCGTGAGTTGGCCGTACGGGTCCGGGCGTGGCTACCGTCGGCCCGGTCCACGCTCGTGGACGCCCCGGGCGGAACGCCGAGTCCTTGCCGCCGCCCCGAGGGAAACGAACCCAGGCATGGAGCGGGGGACCCACACGTTCCTCGGCGCGCTCACGCGTGCCTCGGGGTGAAGCCGCCACGCGCGGCCGGGCGCCTCAGCCCGAACCCGACAGCTCACCTCGCAGGCGTGGAGGTAGCTCTCTCATGGCATTTGCACAGAAGACCCGGGTCGTGCTCGGCCTGACCGCGGCCGGTGTCGCGGGCGCGGTGAGCCTGCTCGGCCCGGCCTCGCCGGCCCAGGCGGCAGTGAACTGGGACGCGATCGCCAAGTGCGAGTCCGGTGGCAACTGGAGCATCAACACCGGCAACGGGTACTACGGCGGCCTGCAGTTCAGCCGCAGCACGTGGAAGGCGTACGGCGGCACGAAGTACGCCTCGACGGCGAACAAGGCGACCAAGGCCGAGCAGATCAAGATCGCTGAGAAGGTGCTGAAGGGCCAGGGCATCGGCGCCTGGCCGACCTGCGGCAAGAAGGCCGGCGTGGCCAGGGCCGCGAAGCCGGCCGCGGCTTCGACCAAGAAGGCGGCGGTCAAGAGCACCGGCAAGCACTACGTCGTCCGCTCCGGCGACACGCTGGCCAAGATCGCGGCCAAGAAGCACGTCAAGGGCGGCTGGAAGGCTCTCTACCAGCTCAACAAGTCGATCCTGGACAGCCCGAACAAGATCTTCCCCGGTCAGCGCCTCGCGCTCTGATCCGTTTCGCGCCGGCCCGGCCGTCCGGCCGGGCCGGCGTGCTAACCATGAATGCGTGGACAGCGCTCTTGTACTCGGGGCCGGCGGCATCACCGGCATCGCCTGGCACCTCGGCGTCATCATCGGCCTGCGCGAGGGCGGCGTCGACCTGACCGGGGCCGGCCTGGTGGTCGGCACGTCGGCCGGCTCGGTCACCGGCACGCTGGTGGCGGCCGGCATCGACCCGGTCGAGGCCCGCGGCATCGAGGCCCGGCTGGGCGACACCGACCCGCCGTTCCGCCCCGACTGGGCGCGCGGCTCGCAGGCCTACGCCCTGCTGCACGACGAGGGCCGCGACCCGGCCGCGATCCGGTCCGGCGTGGGCGAGCTGGCCCTGGCGGCCGAGGTGGTGGCCGAGGAGCCGTACGTGGCCGCGCTGGCCCGCCGGCTGCCGGTGCGCGACTGGCCCGGCCGTCCACTGTTGATCACCGCCGTGAACGCCGCCACCGGCGACCCCGTGGTGTGGGACAGCTCCTCCGGCGTCCCCCTCGACCGCGCGGTGGCCGCCAGCTGCGCCGTGCCCTGCATCTTCCCGCCGGTGACGATCGGCGGCAGCCGCTTCATGGACGGCGGCGTGCGCTCCGGCACCAACGCCGACCTGGCCGCCGAGGCCGGCCGGGTGGTCATCCTGGCCCCGCTGGCGCCCGTGCGCCTCTACGGCGCCCCCTCGGCCGAGATCGACGGCCTGCGCCGCCGGGCCAAGGTCGCGCTGGTCGCCCCGGACGAGGTGACCATGGAGGTGCTGGGCCCGAACCCGATGGACTCGGCCCGCTGGGAGCCTGTGATCGAGGCCGGCGTGGCCTAGGGCCGCCGCCTGACGTCCGAAGTGGCCGCCGTCTGGCACAGCTGAGATCACCATTGATGTCGATCATTTGGTAATTGAGCGTGAATACCATTCCTGTCGGTCGCGCGATCGATTGTGTGTCACACTGTGCTGGCTGTGCGTGATGCTCGACAATAGTGATCCTTTTTAGACGGGGGTCGTGAGTTGGCGTGGAAACGATCGATCTCGACCAGCGTCCCGCCTGATAGGAGGCGTTCTCACCGGCGACCGGCCTCGTGAGATGTCAGCACCTCCAGGGGGCCCGGGGCCCGCTCCGGCGGAAAGCGACGCCTGGCCCGACGTGACGATCGGGATCATCGCGGCCCTGGCGATCGAGGGAGCGGCAATGCGCACGCTGATGGCCGGCCCGCGTACGGTTCGCCGGAACGACGATCCGAACGAGTACCGGATCGGCCATCTCGACAGCGCGGAGGCCGGCCGGCCGCATCGGGTCGTGCTCGTGACGCTGGCCGAGGACAACACCCGGAACGCGGCCGCGACCTGCACCGACATGCTGCGCAGCTTCCCGCACATCCGCTGCGTGATCATGGTCGGCATCGCGGGCGGCGTGCCGTCACCGCGGCAGCCCCGGCAGCACGTCCGGCTGGGTGACATCGTGATCGCTCTCGACGGCATCGTCGACTACGGGCACGTACGCCAGGGACCGGACGGCGCCGAGCAGCGCCGGCCGGTCAGCGGCATCTCGATGGACCTCAAGCGCGTGGCCCACCGGATCGAGGAGGATCAGATCCTCGGCCGGTCCCTGGACTGGACACGGTTGCTCACACCACCCGAGGACTATCCGATGGCCGTGTTCGCCCGTCCGTCCGAGGGCAAGGACCAGTTGCATCGGGGCCGGCGGCTGATACCGCACCCGGACAAACACGAGTCCGGTCACCCGGACCACGCGCCCAAGGTCCATTTCGGCGCGGTCGGATCGGCCGATGTGCTGCTGAAAAGCGGTTCGCTGCGCGACGAGCTGGCCGCGCGTCATCGCGTGCTGGCCTTCGAGATGGAGACGGCCGGGGTCGCGGCGGGTGTGGCCAACCGCGGTGTCAACTGGTTCGTCGTGCGGGGCATCGTCGACTACTGCGACGAGTACAAGAACGACGTGTGGCACCAGTACGGCTCCCTGGTCGCGGCGGGCGGTGTGCGAGCCCTGCTGGCCCAGTGCCCGCCGTTCCTCGTCTGGCGGCTCGAACGCGACGGCGCCCGCCATCTGCTGCCGGATCCGGAGATGGACCGGCTGCGCGAATACCTCGACCAGGCTCGGGACGTGGACGGGTTGGTCGCCTGGCAGGCGGCCGTCGGCTCCCTCGTCCCGCCGCCGGACGAGCCGACAACCTTGGCCGCGATGGCGGTGCGGATCTCCGGCCAGAACGCGGGCCCGGACCGCATCCCACCCCTGATCGCCTTCGCCGAGCAGGTCGCCGCCCGGACGTCCAGCCGGCTGGGAGGTCAGTTGCGTGCCTGGATCGACCGGGTCGCGCGGCAGATCCTGCAGATCGGTGAGCACGTCTCGGCGTACCGGCAGACGGTCGAGGAAGCTGTCGCGCGCGAACGCGGCGGCGTCCGGCCGCCGATCCGCCCCTGCCTGCTGATCCAGATCGAGCGCGACGGCATCGAGGGCGGCCGCTGCGAGGTGCGGTACTGGATCCAGCGCCGGCTCCGGCACTGGGATCCGGAACCGAGCGATCCTCAGCAGACGACCTTCCGAGAGCTCGAGCGGGTGCTGCAGCGGGCGATCCGGCATGCCGAGTCGGCCTGGCACGACCTGGACGAGCCGGTCGAGATCGAGCTGCTGCTGCCGGTCGACATGATCAACACGGCCGTCGAGTGGTGGCACACCGAGCTGGGCTCGGCCTCACCGACGCCGCTGTGCCTCGATTACCGCGTCGTCGTCCGCAGCCTCGACCGCATGCGGGAACCGCACCGGCATCGGGTCTGGAATCAGCGCTGGCGTTCGCTCTGGCAGAGCCCGCCCCAGCCGAGGGTTCAGCAGGGCAGGTCCAACGGGGGCAACGAGGAGCTCGGCCCGTGGAACGCCCGCCTGCGGGAGGACATCCACCTCACCACGGTCGTGCTGGGCAGCTCGCCCGACGAGGAAGCGGGACGTCAGGAACTGCAGTCGGCCCTGCGCGCCGGCATCCCGGTCATCCTGTGGGATCACCGGCCCGGGGCGCTGGTGTCCGAGATGGCCGACCTGCTGGGCCAGGTGACCGACGGCCCGCCCGGCGAGCTGATCGACCGGGTGCACGCCCTGCGCCACAACGCGGGTCTGCTCGGCTCGGACGCGCAGATCCGGCACCCCGGCCGGCACCTCGCTGTGCTCTGGGACGACCCGGACCGCAACGTCTACGACATGGGAGCACAGCCATGACGAACGCCGAGCACCCGCCGGGCTGGTGGTTCTACCGGGGCGACGGCATCCCGGCCGACGGCGGCCGGCGGCTCCGCCTGCCCGACCCACCGGCCTGGCGGACCTTCGACGGCAGCCCGGTGCAGGCGGCGCCACCCGAGGACGACGCCGACATCAGCCGTAAGCTCGGCCGTTTCGACACACTGCCGGTCCGCCTGGCCTCCCGGGCCGAGTGCGACATGGTCAATGCGGCTCTCTGGCTGCGCCGTCCGCTGCTGGTGACCGGCAGCCCGGGCACCGGCAAGTCGTCCATCGCCTTCCGGATCGCCCGCGAGTTGCGCCTGGGCCGGGTGCTGGAGTGGTCCATCACCAGCCGGACCACGCTGCGGTCCGGCCTCTACGAGTACGACGCGATCGGCCGGGCCCAGGAGACGCAGGCGGGTCCCGGCGCAACCGCCAAGATCGGTGACTTCGTCCGGCTCGGGCCGCTCGGCACGGCGTTGCTGGCCTACGAGCGCCCGCGCGTGCTGCTCATCGACGAGCTCGACAAGAGCGACATCGACCTGCCCAACGACCTGCTGCACATCCTCGAGAACGGCCACTACACCGTGCCGGAACTGGTGCGGGTGAGCAGCCGGCAACCGGAGACCTCGGTCTACACCGACGATCCGGACCGGATGGCGACGATCCGCGAGGGCCGGGTGCACTGCCGGGCCTTCCCGATCGTGCTCATCACCAGCAACGGGGAGAGGGACTTCCCGCCGGCCTTCCTGCGGCGCTGCCTGCTGCTCAACCTGCCCACCCCGGGCCCGGACGATCTCGCCGCCATGGTCAGGGCCCAGTTGCCGGCGCTCGAGGACGGCCAGCGGCAGCTGATCGACGACTTCCTGGCCCGCCCGGCCGACGACTCGCTGGCCCGCGACCAGCTGCTCAACGCCGTCTACCTGACCGCTTCGGGCGTCTACGAGCAGGACCGTGAGGCCTGGCAGCGGCTGGTCACCGACATCTGGCACTCGCTGTCGCTGGAGCGGTAGGACGATGAGCGGGGCCGGCCCGGAAAGCGCAGCCCTCCACCCGGAGCACTCGCGCCCGGACGCGCACCAGATCCGCGACGCGGTCTGGCTGGCCGCCATGATTCGCGACGGCGGCGGCCCGCCTGTCGAGGCGCCCGAGCCGGAGCGGCACTCGGCGGCCGGATCCGGCCGGGCGTCCACCCCTGAGGCCGGCATCGGCTCGGCCACGACGTCGTACGAGCCGCCGCCGATCAACCGGGATCCGCCGGCCGATGTCGCCGAGGGCCTGGTCCGGCATCCCACCGAGATCCCTGGCTTCCCGCTCGGCGCCCTGCCTTCGGGCCGGCGCATCGCCCGCGCCCTCAACCCCTTCAAACGGCGGGTGCGATCGGTCACCGAGGCCGAGCTCGACGAGGACGCCACGGCCGAGTGGGCGGCCGACACCGGCATCTGGCTCCCGCGGTACCGGCCGGCTCAGGAAAGATGGCTGGGGCTCACGCTGATCGTCGACTCGAGCGCAACCATGGCCGTATGGCGCCCCACCTTGACCGCGCTCCGGTTCATGCTGGAGAGGCACAGCGCCTTCCGGGCCGTACGGACGTTCTCGCTGTCCGCCGACGACGGGGGAGCACCGCGGCTGCACGCTCCCAGCGGTGGCGCGCACAGCCCGGCCGAACTGCTCGATCCCTCCGGCCGGCAGGCCTTCCTGGTGATCACGGACGGGCTCGGCGCCCTTTGGCGGCATCCCTCGCTGGACGCGCTGCTGCGGCTCTGGGGCAGCTGCGGACCACTGACACTGGTCAACCCGTTCCCGCAGCGGCACTGGCGGGACGGCAACCTCGTGCCCCGGCTGTGCCGCCTGAGGTCGCCCCGGCCGGCCGCCTCGACCGGCGAGCTGCTGGTCCGTTATCCCGGCGAGCTGACCAACCTGTTCGACCCGCCCGTGCCGGCCGGGTCGCTCGCGGTGCCGTTGATCGAACTCAGCCCGCGCTGGCTGCGCTGGTGGACCCGGCTGCTGACCGGCCGGCCGGCCTGGGCCGACGCCACCGTGCACGTCGTCGACCCGGGCACCCCGCCGGAACCCGTCGACCTGGGGGACGAGCCCGAACCGGAGGCCGCCGTGCTGGGCTTCCGCCGTACCTCGCCTGGCGCCTTCCGGCTGGCCACGCTGCTGGCCGCGGCTCCGCTGGAGCTGCCCCTGCTGCACCGGCTGCAGCGGATCCTGCTGCCCGGCTCGGAGACCCACCACCTGGCCGAGGTGCTGAACAGCCCGCTCGTCCGCCCGGCCGAACGCGCCGGTTTCGAGTTTCACGACGGCGTACGGGAGGCGCTGCTGGCCTGCGCCAGCCGGGACGACTCGGCCCGAGTTCTGCGCACCATCGCCGTCCACCGGCCGGGCCGCGACGTCGCCGGCACCCGGCTGGCCCAGGTGGTCGAGGCTCCGGACAGCGCGCCGGAACCGCGTGTCACCGACGAAACCGTTGCCCTGTACCGCATCGAGCTCGTGGTGCTCGACGCGATGTCCGGGCCCTACGCCCCACGCGCCCGCCGGCTGCGTGCGGCGATCGACGCTTACGACAGGCAGACCGGAACGCCTGCCGAAGATCCGACAGCCGAGGACCGTGCTCCCCGCACGGACGTGGCGGAAGGCGGTGATCCCGTGCCCGCACAGCCGGAGCCGGAACGCCCGCGGGGTGTTCCGGACGAACCCCCGTTCCCGATGCACGACGAATTCGGGCTGACCAGCAGCCTGCTGCCGGACGAGAGGCCACTCTCGCTGCAGGAGATCGTCGAGGGTCAGAGCCCCGACCAGGCGCCGGAGGTGTGGGGCAACGTGCCGCCGCGCAACCCGGTCTTCACCGGCCGGCGCGCGCTGCTCGAACAGCTGGAGACCAGGCTGCGTACGCAGAACGTGGCCGCCGTGCTGCCGCAGGCCCTGCACGGTGAAGGCGGTGTCGGCAAGTCGCAGATCGCCATCGAGTACGCCTACCGGCACCGCAACGAGTACGACGTCATCTGGTGGGTGCCCTCGGAGCGGCCGGCGCAGATCCTGGCATCGCTGATCGAGCTGGGCGACCGGCTCGACCTCGAGGTGGGCAACGAGGTGATCTCCGCCGTGCCCAAGGTCCGAGACGCGTTGCGCGCTGGAACACCGTACGGCAACTGGCTCCTGGTCTTCGACAACGCGGAGAACCCGGAGACGGTGCGCGGCTACTTCCCGGAGGAAGGCACCGGCAAGGTCCTGATCACCTCCCGCAACCAGGAGTGGAGTGTGATTGCGGAATCGCTCGAGGTGGACGTCTTCACCCGGGCCGAGAGTGTCCGGCTGCTGCAACGCCGTAACCCCGGCCTGCCCCAGCCGGAGGCGGACCGGCTCGCGGGCGCGCTCGGCGACCTGCCGCTGGCGATCGAACACGCGTCGGCCTGGCTGCACGCGACCGACATGGCGGTCGGCGACTACCTCGACTTGATCCGCGAGAAGCAGAGCCAGCTGACCGACCTCGATCTGGCGCCCGGCTATGAGATACCGGTCGCGGCGGCGGCCAACGTGGCGCTCGACCGGCTGGCCGTGGAGAACCCGGCGGCGTTGCAACTGCTGCAGGTGTGTTCGTTCTTCGCGCCGGAACCGATCAGCCGCGACCTGTTCGAGGGCGTGCGGGCGGCGATGGGGGCGCCGGAACTGGACGAGGCGCTCAAGAATCCCAGCCGGCTCAACCAAGCCATCCGCGACATTCAGAAGTACGTGCTTGCCCGCGTTGACCACCGCGGCAACAGCCTGCAGCTGCACCGGCTGGTCCAGAAGGTGTTGCAGGACAGCATTCCGGCCGAGCGGCGGGCCCTGATGGAACACGGCGCCCACCTCCTGCTGACCGGCGTCAAGCTCGGCGATCCGGCGGATTCCGAGCAGTGGCTGCGGTACCAGGCACTTGCCTCGCACTTGATCAACTCTCGCTCCTGGGCGTGCGAGGACGACTGGGCCCGCGATGTCGTGAGCAGCCTCGTCAAGTTCTACTTCTACTGGGGCGACTACGGGACCGGGCGCGACCTGGCTCAGGAGGTGCTTGAGGACTGGCGGACCCGGCTGGGCACCGACCATCGGCAGACCCTGTCCACCGCCAAACTGCTCGGCTACTACTGGTGGGTGCTGGGCGAGTTCGAGTCGGCGGCCGATATCCAGCGCGAGACCTTGCAGCTCTACCAGAGCACGGCCGGCGCCGAGGACGAGGACACGATCGACGCCATGGGCATGGTCGCGTCGACCCTGCGTGTCTCGGGCCGGTTCACCGCGGCCCGCGACCTCGACCTGCGGGCATTCCGGACGGCGCGGCAGAGCCTGGGTGAGGACGACCCGGCCACCTTGCGCGCGGCTCACAACCTGAGCGTCAGCCTGCGGCTCACCGGGGAGTTCCGGGTCGCGCGGCAACTCGACGCGGACACTTACCGCCGGCGGATCGCGGCGCTCGGCCACGACCATCCCGAGACGCTGCGCACCTTGAACAACCTCACCATCGACGAGCGGGAGTGCGGCGAGTACATCCGCTCCCGCCGGATGGTTGAGGAGAACTACAACCGGTACGCGCGGCTCTTCGGCGTGGCGCACCAGGAAACGATCCGGATCGCCCGCAACCTCGCCGTGGCGCGACGCCGGGCCGGTGATCACGAGGGCGCGTACAAGCTGGCCGAGGACACGATGAACCGGTTCCGCGAGCGGTTCGGCCCGACGCAGCCCGACACGATCGCCGCTGCCCTCAACTTCGCGGTCGACCTGCGAGAGTCGGACGATCTGCCACGCGCGAGGGAGCTGGCCGAGCAGACCGCGGCGGACTACCGCGAGACGTTGGGCGCTGATCACCCGTACACCCTCTATGCCCGCACCAATCTCGCCATCGTGCTGCGACTGCTCGGCCGCACCACCGAATCGGAGGAACACAACCGGGCCGCCTGGAACGGCCTGCAGCGCATGCTCGGCGACCGGCACATTTTGACGCTGACCTGCGGCATCAACCTAGCCAGCGACCTCGCCGAGCAGGGCCGCCACGACGAGGCCTACGAGCTCGACGCGGCGATTCTCGGCCTGTGCCGCGAGCTCATCGGCCGGGAGCACCCGTCGACGCTGGCGTGTGCGCTCAACGTCTCGTTCGATTTGAAGGCGCTCGGTCGTGCGATCGAAGGCGCGGCGCTGTTCGACGAGACCGTGGACGCCTACGCCCGGGTGCTCGGCGCCGACCACGCGGCCATCATCGCCGCCCGCGCCGGAGCGCGGGCCAACTGCGACGTCGACCCGATGCAGTTCTGAGCCGCGCTACTTGCCCACGACCGGCGCGAGCCACCGTGCGACCTCGATCGGCGTGGATGCGTGGCGGGCACCGGGCGCGGCGTAGACGGCTCGGACCAGGTCGGGCCGCAGGCTCAGCGCGGCCGCGGCGGCGTGCTCGCCGGCGTCGGCCAGGCTGATGGCCAGGCCGGCCCAGGCGCGGGCCTCGTCGTCGGTGATCGGGATTGTCCCGGCCGGACCGATCCGGCTCAGCTCGCCGGCGAACGCATCGCGGGCGGCCGGGCCGTCCTGAGCCAGCAGAGCGTTCTCGCCGGCCGCCACTGCGTCGGCGCCGCCGGTGCGGTTCGCGGCCGCGGCGACGGCCTGGCGGCGAGCGACCGCGGGAATGCGCTGCCGCCATCGCAGCTGGGGATGCGGATCGATCACGGCCGAGCTCACCGCTTCCGCAGCGGGGGGCTGCTGTCGTTCCAGCAGTCCGGCCAGGGTGGTCACCTCTTCGGCGCGCGGCCGGAAATGACGCAGGCGCCAACCCGTCCGGTGGCTGTCCGCGGTGATCTGGGCGAGCCGCTCCAACTGCGGCCCGGCTGCCTCGACCGGTTCGGCGAGCCATTCGCCGACCTGATCGCGCAGGCCTTCCAGGAGGTGCCGGCCGGTCTCGGTCAGACCCGTGGCCGCGAGGCCGATATGGACGGACTCGGCGGTCTGCTTCAGGGCGTACAGGTATTCGAAGGCGGCGACGTCCCGTTCCTGGCCGTCCACCTTCTGCAGCCTGATGCGCCAGAAACGGGCGATGCCGAAGAACGCGTAGATTCCCTGAATGAGACCGCTGAGCGGCCGGGGGTCATCGCGCCACGGAGCATAATAGAGCGATCCGTCGTCGGGCTCGGTCAGCTGGATCAAATGCAGCAGCGCACCCAATTTTATGTGCTGATACTCGTGGATCAGCGAAACGGCCATGATGGTCGCGTCCGGCGGTTCGGAAACCATGACACCGCCGAAGGCCTCACCGTTGGAGGCGCTACGGGTGTCCCAGCCGGGCAGGTGTTTGAGCGGAACAATGGAAGCGACCCCGTCGGCCATCGCGTCGGCGTCGTCCGGGTAGTCGCGGCACAGCAATGCCCACGCGTCCTCGATGAGGCCGCGCCAACGGGCGAACTCGTCCCCATCGAGGCGTGCCGGCCGAACTGGGTCACCGAGGTCACGGAGCGGGTCCAAGTCATCGACCCACACGGACAGCCGCGGCTCACGGCCGGCGGTGACGCGGCGTAGCGCCCACCACGTGGCCTCGTCGGACAGCTGATCAGAATCGGTATCGTCAGACGGAACGACCAGGGTGCGCCGGCCGAGGTGAAACGTGAACCCGCCGTCGTTGGTGCTCGCCTCCACCGTGGCGTCCGCGTCCGCCTTCGGGAAGCGTGCCAGCCCGAAGGTGTGAACCATGAGGTCACCCTCGCGGAGCGGCAACCGCGCCGACCACGGCAATCCGGCGCGGGCGGCCGCCGCGAGACCCAGCGCGTGGACGACGCCGAGGTCGACGAAGAGCGGCGCGTCGCTATGGGCGCCACCCCGCAACCGGCGAAGAGCGTAGGCGCAGGAGCTCCCGACGCCCGGGTCGAGCAGGAGTGAGCGGACGGCCTCCGGCGCAGCCCGTTGCGCCTCGGTCAGGATCGCGAGTACGGCCGCGATCGGTTCCAGCGGACCGAGGCCGCCGTGGCGGGCGTCGATCTCGTTAAGCAGGGTGCTGATCAGCAGCAAACGCCTGCTTTCCTCCGTCGCCCAAAGGTCGCGGGTGATGGCCGCCGTTCCCTCGCCCCTCGCCAGGACGGCGAAGGACTCCGCGGAGAGGCGGTGCCGGGTGACCGGGTTCATCGAGTGGGTTTCCTCCAGCGCGCGTCGATGTGGATCTAGGTCAGTCGGCGCGTCCGGGGGGCCCTGTTCCGATGTTGAGGCGGGGTCGTTCGACCTGGCTGATAAGGATCCGGCGATACGGCTCGAGGGCGTCTTGAAGCGCCCGCTGACACAACTGGTCGAGGGTGGTGCCGCGCAGATCGGCGAGATCTGTTTCGATCGCCGTGGTCTTGTCCAAGGCTTCCTACCGGTATGAAAAGCGAACGACGGGACCTAACACAATGAAACGCACAGCGAAACCCTGATCGTAAAGGGTCAGAGTGGCAAGCGCGCAAAAACTGCCCGTTGGCATCGCCAGGACGGGCGGGGAGCACGTTACCCCCGCTCGGCGCGTTTGTCGCGAGCCGTGCGTGTGGAAAAACCAAGTTCCTGCGGTCGGGGTCCTCGCGGAGTGTCGATAGGGAGGAGCGCGACATCTCCCACCGCATACGTCGTAGTAATCACTTTCGGACACGATCGCCGTGTCGCAGAGGTCTTGAGCGGCGTCCAACACGCGCTCACCATAGTCGTAAGCCTATAGTCATGGGTACCCCGTTGGAGGGCTAATTGTTGACACCGGCTGGGAGCGGTCCCACACTCATGGACACCTGTCAATGTGAACGATAACAAAGGATGATCATGCCACGACGACGATGGATCGCGGCGCTCGGTGTGTTCGCGCTCGCGGCGACCGGCGCGCTCGTCGGTTGGGCCCCGGCCGAGGCGGCCACGGTCAACACCTCCGCCTGGTACGTGCTGGTCAACCGCAACAGCGGCAAGGCGATGGACGTCTACAACCTGGCCACCAACGCCGGCGCGGGCATCGCCCAGTTCACCCGCAACGACGGGAACTGGCAGCAGTGGCAGTTCGTCGACGCCGGCAGCGGCTACTACAAGATCAAGAGCCGGCACAGCGGCCTGGTGCTGGAGCTGCCCAACGCCACCGACGGCACGCAGCTCATCCAGAACACCGACAACGGCACGACCCGGCAGCAGTTCACGCTCAAGGACTCGGCCGGCGGCTACGTGCGCCTGCTGAACCGGCACAGCGGCAAGGCCCTGGACGTCTGGGAATGGTCCACGGCGGACGGCGGCATCGTCTCGCAGTTCGCCGACGCCGACGGGGCGAATCAGCAATGGCAGATGGTTCAGGTGGGCAGCGGAAGCAGCAGCGGCTGCGGTTCGGGCGCCTTCCAGTCGGAAGTCACCGTCAGCGGCAGCACGTGGACCGCGCGCAATGCTTCCGGCGCGAGTGTCTACAGCGGCACCGATTTCCGGGCGGCCGTGCAGGCCGGCATCGGCAGTCTCGCTTCCGGTCGTACGTCAATTCAGCGCGTTGTCGTGCGGGGCAACGGATCCATGAGCGCCGGCTCGCGCATCTCGCTCGCGTCGTACACATCGCTCTCGGTTTGCGGCACCATCAACGTGACCGGATCGGGCAGTGGTGACTACGCGCCCATCTATGCCCGCGGCGTCAGCAACATCGAGGTGCCTTATCTCAATGTGACCGGCGCGCCGATCTACGGCATCTTCATGCGCAACGTCAGCAACGTGTGGCTGGGCCAGATCGACATGCGTCTGAGCGGCGGCCTCGGCGTGCGCATCGACAACCGCGGCAACACCGCCGAATGGACCCGGAACGTCAAAATCGACAACGTGTACGTGTCCGGGGCGTCGTCCCATGCGGTCGAGACGTACGGGGTGGACGGCATCACCATCGGCACGGTGACCGCCCGCAATGTCGGCGAATCGGGGCTGTTGCTCAACCAGACCATCAACGCCACCGTCGGCACTGTCGACGCCGACAACGCGGGCGCCGGAACGGGTTACGCCGCCTTCCGCATGGCCAACCGCAACGGCCGGATCGGCGACGCGTACCCGAACAACATCCGCGTCGGAACGGTGAAGGCCCGCGGCGGCGGCCGGGGCATTTTCTGCGTCTCGGAAAGCGGCGGCGCCACCATCGACCGCGTCGACATCGCCAACACGGGCAACAATGCCGTACTGGTCGAGAATTGCTACAACGTCGTCATCGCCGGCGTCTCGGGCACGATCAGCGGCGGGGGAGAGGTCCGCATCGCCGCCCGCAGCGAGTTCCCGCCCTCGTCGGGCATCCGGTTCCAGAACCTGACGGTTGCGAACACGAACATCACCTGGAGCCCGTGCCAGGGCAGCAACAACACCATCAGCAACGTGACGCGCACCAATTCGACGCTCACCTGGTGTTGATCGGCTCCGAGCGGGGAACGTGCCCGGGATGAGCCGATGGACACGAGCACTCGGGCAGGCGGCCCTCGGCGGTGTGCTGATCACCGCCGGGGCCGGCCATCTGACCACCAAGCGCCGGGAATTCCAGGCCCAGGTCCCGTCCTGGTTCCCGGCCGACCCGGACAAGGTGGTCGTCGTCAGCGGCGTCGCCGAACTGGCCCTGGGCGCCGCTCTGCTGGCCACGTGGCGACAGCCGGCCCGCTCGCGGCTGGGCCAGTTCGCGGCGGCCTTCTTCGTGGGCGTCTTCCCCGGCAACATCGCCCAGTTCGTCGAACGCAAGGACGGCTTCGGCCTCGACACCGACACCAAACGCGCCGTCCGCCTGCTCGGCCAGCCCGCCCTCGTGGCGTGGGCGCTGGCCGCCACTCGCCGGCGCTGAATGTGCCAAACCTGAAGTCGCACCCAACCACGAGCTGAGCCGGTGCGAAGTCCTCCCGACAGAGGGGGAGGACCCAATGATCCGCAAACCTGTAGCGGCGGCGGCCGGGGCGGCGGTGCTCGTCGTGGCGCTGACCGGGCTCGGACCGGCGACCTCGGTCGCCTCGAGCCACCGGGAAGCGCCGCTGATCGCCAGCGATCCGGCCGCCGACAACACCGACCTGTACGCGTTCGTCAGCCCGGAACGGCCGGGCTACGTCACGATGATCGCCAACTGGATCCCGTTCGAGGAACCCGACGGCGGCCCCAACTTCTATCCGTTCGCGACCGACGCGGCGTACCGGATCAACGTGGACAACGACGGCGACGCCAAGCCCGACGCGGTGTTCCGGTGGACGTTCAAGAACATCGACCAGCGCGGCAACAACACGTTCCTCTACAACAACGGGCCGGTCACCTCGCTCGACGACGAGAATCTGCTGTTCCGGCAGACGTACACGCTCGAGTCGTCCTTCGGCGGGCAGCCGTTCAAGACCCGGATCAGCGACGCCCCGGTGGCGCCGTCCCGGATCGGCGCGGCCTCCATGCCCGACTACCAGAAGCTGCGCGACCAGGCCACGGTCCAGCTCGACGGCGGCTGGAAGCTGTTCGCCGGGCAGGCCGACGACCCCTTCTTCCTCGATCTGCGGGTCTTCGACCTGCTGTACGGCGGGGACCTGAGCGAGACCGGGCAGGACACCCTGGCCGGCTACAACGTGAACAGCATCGCCCTGCAGGTGCCGTTCAAAGATGTGGCGCTGGGCGGCAACGCGAAGCGCAACCCGAACATCGGCATCTGGACGACGACCGAGCGCAACCGTTCCCGCGTGTCCGACGGGCCCAGCCGGGGTGACCGGGTGCAGGTCTCGCGGCTGGGCAACCCGCTGGTCAACGAGGTCGTGGTGCCAGCCGGGCTGAAGGACGCGTTCAACTCGATCTCACCCGACAAGGACGCCGGCATCCCGGCCGTGGTCAAGCGGGTCACCGATCCCGAGCTGCCGAAACTCATCGAGAAGATCTACAACGTGAAGGCGCCGGCCACGCCGCGCAACGACCTCGTGGAGATCTTCCTGACCGGCATCACCACCAAGGCCGGCGGGCCGATCAAGGCCGACCTGAACTCGCAGCTGAACAACATGGACGTCGACGCGAGCCGGTTCCGGCCGTCGGAGATGCTGCGGCTCAACCTGTCGGTGCCGGTGAGCGACGAGCCCGAACGGCTCGGGGTGCTCGCGGGTGACCTGCAGGGCTTCCCGAACGGGCGCCGGCTGACCGACGACGCCGTGGACATCGCGGTGCAGGCGGTCGAGGGCGCGGCGCAGAGCGGCAAGCTGGTCGACGCGCTGGCCGCGGGCGACAAGGTGGACAGCAACGACAACGCCTTCGGCGATTCCTTCCCGTACGTCGCACTGCCCAACCAGGGGGCGGTGAACGCGGATCGGGCCGCACCGGCCGCCGCCGGAAGCTCGTCGTCTTCGTCTTCGCCCGGTTCGGCCGGGGACGGCAGCTCGTCTTCGTCGGGCGCCGCTGCCGGGGCGGCCGACGCGCCCGACGCCCCTGACCTCGCGCCGGCGTCCGCGCAGAGCGGGCTGAGCAACGGGTCCGCGGTCATCTTCGGGGTCGGGGGCGTGGGCGCCCTGCTCGTCATGCTCACCGTCTGGTGGCTGATGAAACGACGCCGGCGGGCCCCGATGACGTCCAGCAACGAACCCACGATCAGGTTCTGACATGTTCCGTCCGACAAGGGCTGCCCTGACCGTCTCGGTCGCCGCGCTCGCCCTGCTCACTGTCGGCGCCGTGTTCGGGCTGCGCGAGCCTGCGCAGCCCGGACCGCGGGCCGTGTCGGTGCTGCCGGTCGATCAGCGCGCCAAGGCCATCGAGCGCGCCCAGCAGCGCCTGCGCACGCTTCCCGGTGATTACCGCACGTGGGCTGAGCTTGGTTCGGCGTACGTGGAACAGGCCCGCATCACCGCCGACCCCAGCCGATACCCGCTGGCCGAGGCGGCGCTGCGGCGCTCACTGGCCGTCAAAGGGAATCCCGACGCGCTGACCGGACTGGGCGCGCTGGCCAACGCCCGCCACGATTTCGCCGCCGCCAAGGCTTTCGCGCAGCAGGCGCTTCGCGCGAATGCTTTCGACGCGTACGCCTACGGTGTGCTCGCCGACGCCGAGACTCAGCTCGGAAACGCGCAGTCGGCGACCACAGCCGTGCAGAACATGCTCGATCTGCGACCCGGCTTGGCCGCGTACGCGCGCGGTTCGTACGACCTCGAGCAACGCGGCCGCCTGGCGGAGGCGGAAAGCATGATGCGGCGCGCCCTGACCGCCGCGACCGACCCGGCCGACATCGCCTTCTGCCGCAACCAGTTAGGCGATCTGGCCTGGTTCCGCGGCAATGTGGCGGAGGCGTCGGCCCAGTACGCCGCCGGCCTCGCCATCGACCCGGCCTACCAGCCGTTGTTGCGCGGTCGTGCACGAATAGCCGCCGCCAACGCTCAATTCGACGCCGCGGTCACCGACGCCGCTGCCGTGGCCACGCGCACCCCCACCCCTGAAACCCTGATGGAGTACGCCGAATACCTGCGCTTGGCCGGCCGCCCCGCGGAAGCCACCCACCAGCTCACCCTGGCCGAAGCCGCCCACAAACTCTTCGAAGCCAACGGCGGCCGCGACGACCTGACCGCCGCCCAACTGGCCCTGGCCCGCGGCCAAGTCCCCGAAGCCGTAGCCGCAGCCCAATCCGAGTGGCGCCGCCGCCCCTTCGCCGAGGTGGCCGACATCCTGGCCCACACCCTGCACAAAGCCGGCCGCGATGCCGAAGCGCTCACCTTCGCGCAAAAGGCCGTCACGCAGAACCCGGACAACGCCGCGTACGCCTTCCACCTGGCCCAGATCCACCTGGCCCTGGGCCACCGCCCCGAGGCCCGCGCCCTGCTGACGAAGGTCCGCGCGCTGAACCCGCACTTCTCCGCCACCGACGCTCCCATCGCCGCCCAAGCCCTGACCGAGTTGGAGGCCCAGCCGTGAAGAGCTTGCTCGTGGTGGCCGGAATGGTGGGCGTCGGATTCGCCGTCCTACCCGCTGGTGCGGCCGCCGCCCACCCGCTCGGGAACTTCTCGGTCAACCGATCCGCCACGCTGACCGTGCACCCCGACCGGATAGACGCGCTCGCCATAGCCGACCTGGCCGAGTTGCCAACTTTGCAGGACGAGCCGGCTTCCTGCGAGGAGGCGGCGGCCGCGCTCACCGTGACCGTCAACGACGCGGCCGTGCGCTGGACGATCGGCGACACATCCCTGACCTATCCCGCAGGTGCAGGCGGTCTGAAGACCAGCCGCCTCGAATGCCGCTTGTCCGCGTCGGCGTCCTTGACTGCTCCCGCGCGCATCGACGCCGCCAACCGCTTCCGCGACGACCGAATCGGCTGGCGCGAGCTGGTCGCCGTCGGTTCCGGCGTACGCCTGCAGAACTCGCCGCTACCGACACAGAGCCCAACCAACAACTTGCGCTCATACCCGTCCGACCCCCTCGTTTCCCCGTCGGACGTGCGTTCAGCAACCTTGACCACAGTTCCCGATTCCGCCGCGTCCTCGACATCACGAGACCAGGCGTCAGCACCCCCGTCCGCGACGTCGCCGGGCCCTGCGGCGCAAGGCTCATCTCAGGCAGCGGAATCGCCGGGTCACGTCTCGAGCAGCTCCTTCGCACAGTCGTCCGGTTTGCTGGGCGGCTTCGAGCAGCGGCTGGACGATCTGGTCGGCGGCACCGAGCTCACTCCGCTGGTCGGCCTGCTGGCCGTTCTGCTGTCCCTCGTGCTCGGCGCCGCGCACGCCGCGCTACCCGGCCACGGCAAGACGGTCATGGCCGCCTACCTGGCCGGCAGCCAAGGCCGTCCTCGAGACGCAGTCTTAGTCGGCGCGACCGTAACTTTCACGCACACAGCCGGAGTGATCGCCCTCGGCCTCATATTGACAGCAGTCTCCGGCGTGGCCGGCGAAACAGTGCTCGGCTACCTAGGCCTGGCCAGCGGAACCTTAGTAACCACAGTGGGCGTAGGCGCTCTCGTCCCAGCACTCAGCCGCCGAACCACCACCCACCTGACGCCACCCGACTCAAACGTGCACGCTCATGCAGAAAGCGACACTCAAACCGACGCCCCCGCGCACCTCGACGACGTCCCTGCGCGCGTTCCTGCAGCAAGCGATGGCGTGGGTGGTGAGCGGTCGGTCGAGGGCGGCGTATCCGTGCATGCTCGCGCAGAAAGCGACAGTCGGAGCGAGCATCCTGCGCAGGGCGGCGGGACCACTGTGCTCGTTCATGCAATAAGCGACGGCCTGAATGGTGTGCGGTCGGTTGAGGACGGCCTATCCGTGCACGCTCGTGCAGAAAGCGACAGTGAAAACGACGACCCCGCGCATCTCGTCGACGGTTCTGTACATGTTCGTGTAGGGAGCGACGGCTCGGCTGGTGTGTGGTCGGTTGAGGACTGCGCGTTCGTGCATGCTCGTGCAGAAAGCGACGGTCGGAACGACCATCTTGCGCACGGCAACTGGGTTGCTGTGCACGTTCGTGCAGTAAGCGATGTCCAGGACGGCGTGCGGTCGCTGGAGAGTGGCGCTTCGGTGCTCGGCTGGGTCGGTGCGCACGACCACGCACCAGGTCAGGACGAAGCGCACGGTCGTGGGCAGACGTCAGGTCATGACCACGCCCACGGCCACGATGAATCGCGTGCTCGCAGGCGTGCAATCGGTCGCAGGCGGAGTCACCACCACGCTCACGGGCATGGCGAGACGCATGGGCACGGCCATGTCCACGGGCACGGGCACGGGCATACGCACGCTCACGGTGCTGGGCGTTGGGGGCTCGCCGGGCTCGGGGTCGCCGGTGGGCTTGTGCCCAGTCCGTCGGCGTTGATTGTGTTGCTGGGGGCGGCTGCGCTGGGGCGGACGGTGTTCGGGGTCCTGCTTGTGATCGCCTATGGATTTGGCATGGCGGCCACGTTGACTGCGGCCGGTTTGTTGCTTGTGCGGCTGCGGCACCGCATCGATGGGCGGTGGCGGTGGGTGGCTCGCTGGCAGGCTGTTGCGCCGTCGGCTACGGCCGCGCTCATCATCCTTGTGGGGGTGGGCCTGGCCGGCCGTGCGTTGGCCGGCGTCGCGTGAACTTTTCGGCCGTGCGGGGGCGGGCGCGACCGCACGGATGCGTTCGGCGAGGGCGGCTTACTTCTGCTGGTAGGTGGGGTAGCCGGCCCGCTCGACCAGGTTGCCTGTGGCCTTGAGGAAAGCCTCGTAGATGTCGTCGTCGAAGTGGTTTTGCCAGTCGCCTGGTTGGCCCTTGCGGTAGTGGGAGACCTTGGCCGTGCCCTGGCGTTCGTTCATTTTGGTGAAACTGTATTTTTCCAGGGTTTGCGCCAGTTCGGCCGGTGGCAGGATGATGCCGCAGTGGCGTAGCAGGGCTTCCATCTCCTCCGCCTGCTTGTCGCCGGTCAGGTCTTCGTAGCGGACCAGGCGCACCTCGTCCGTGGCGGGCGCGTCGATCCAGGAGCGCAGCACGTTGAAGCGGCCCTTCTTGGCCAGGTCGTCGATCAACCAGAGCATGCCCTCTTTGCGGGGCTTCTCGACCAGCACGCGGCGCTGCTCGAGGACGTCGCCCATGGGGCCGTGGGAGTTGCGCGTCGAGAAATAGCTGGAGACGAGCATGTCGCGGGGGTCGCGCATCACGAAGAAGGCGCGGTATTTCTCTGGTTTCGGCATTTTGTCGAAGCGGGCGCGGGGGATGAACATCGACAGGCCGATGCGCCGGCGGGGGACGACCTGGGGGTGCTTCCAGTTGTAGAAGCGCGGGTCGTACGTGAGCAGGCCGCTGTGGCGATAGATCACCGGGTCGCTGAACACTGCCTTGATCCACTGGCTGGCGGTCTTGCGGATGGCGCAGTGGTAGACGTTTTCGATTTCGCTGCGTGTGGCCACGGGCACGGTGAGTCGCAGCCGGGCGTTGTACGCCTCGAGCTGGGTGCGGCGTGCCAGGACGCGCACCGATTCCGGCGCGTTCTGCTTGGCGTACATGACAGCGTTGTTGAACATCGTCGAGCCCGTGTCCTTTGCGTACGAAATCGCGGGAGACGCTTGTGGAAAAGCGCGCAAGAAATTGATCTTGCGCGCTTTCGTGTCCACGGACTTTACAACAATTTCGATCAAGTTGGTGAGATTGGGGCCTGAGAGTCTGCTGAGTGTGCGAGAAGGGTCAGCCGCGAGCTCGCAGCATCCGGCGGAGTTCGTCGGCGTACTCGAGAACGGTCTGCCGAACCACCGGCGCCACCTCGGCCGCCGCCTTCTCGGCCCGGGACGGGAAATCCTCGGTGGTGCCGAAGCGGGGCAGCAGCCGGCCGGCGAACACCATGGACGGGATCATGCCGCCCCGCTCGAAGGTCGGCAGCAGGTTCAGGTATTTCTCGCCGTACGGGGCCAGGATCGCGTCCTGGCCGGGGCGCCAGAAGGCCCGGGCCACCTGACCCATCGAGCCCACCCCGACCGCCCGGTCGACGGCCAGCGTCTGCCAGATCGCCGCCTTCTCGCCGGCGTCCGGACGGGCCGCCCGCACTGCCAGGGCACGGAACGTCGCATCCGGGTCGGGGTCGCGTTCCAGCAGGTCACGGACGTCGGCGTCGGTGTCGCCGCCCAGCTCGGCCGCGCGCAGCAGGCAGCGCCAGGCCAGGTCGACGTCGTCGTCGGCCGCGCGCACCCGGCCCACCGCGTCCAGGTCGGCCGCCGTACGGGCCATGCCCCGCAAAGCCACCTGACGGCGGCCCGGCTTGTCGGCCAGCCCGGCGCACGTCTCGAAGACCTGGGCCATCAGCTCGCCCCGGCTGTCGTCGCCCGACCAGAACTCGGCGGCGTCCCCGGCCAGGCGCAGGTACGGCTCGATCACCGTGTCCGCCGTCTCGACCGCCAGCACGGACGTCACACACCGCACCGCCTCGGCCGGGGTCGCCTCGCCGTTGGTCAGCATGTCCCACACCGTGGCCACCGCGACGCCGCGGGACACCGGCGTGGGCAGCAGGCCGGCCTCGCCGATCAGCGTGGCCCGGTCGGCGGCCGCCGGGCGTGTCGTGGCGAAGGTCAGGTCGTCGTCGTTGACCAGGTGGAAATCGGCCCCCGCGGGCAGCGGCACGACCGTCTCGGGCCCCTGCACGTCGACCAGTTCCAGGGCGGTGCGGGTGAAACCCTCAGGTCCTTTCGCGTACGCCCCGATGCCGACCACCTGTGGCCGCGGCGGCCCGCTCGGACCGGTTCCGCGCAGCACCCCGCCCTCCAGCACGAGCCGGTCGACCCCGGCCGTCTCGAGCCAGCCGGCCCGCCAGGCGTTCAGGTCGCGGCCGGAGCCCTCGGCCAGGGCGTCGATCAGATCCTGCAGGGTGGTGCTGCCCCACGCGTGCCGGGCGAAGTAGCGCTTCATCCCGGCGACGAAGTGCTCCTCACCGACGTACGTCATCAATTGGTGCAGGACGGCGGCGCCCTTGGGATAGGTGATCGCGTCGAAGATGGACGCGGCCTCGGCGACGTCGGGCACCGGCTGGCGGATCGGGTGCGACACCGGCCCCTGGTCGGCCAGGTACGCCGTGAGCTTGTCCGAGGCGAGCAGCCCGACCCAGGCGTCGGTGTAGCGGGTGGCGTGCACGGCCGCCCAGTAGCAGGCGAACTCGGCGAACGCCTCGTTCAGCCACAGGTCGTCCCACCAGCGCATGGTCACCAGGTTGCCGAACCACATGTGCGACATCTCGTGCAGCAGCACGACGGCGAACACCTCGCGCTCGGCCGGCGTCGGCTCGGAACGCCGCAGGAACGTGTCCTCCCAGGTGACGCAGCCCCAGTTCTCCATGGCGCCGCCGAAGTCGGGCACGAACACCTGGTCGTACTTGCGCTGCGGGAAGGGCAGCCCGAAGACCTCGCCGAAGAAGGCCAGGCCCTGCTCGGTGACCGTGAACAGCTCGTCGGCGTCGCGGTCGAGCATGGGGGCCAGCGAGCGGCGGCAGAACAGGCCCAGGTCGTGACCGCCGGCCTCGCGCCGCACCTCGTGCAGGGGACCCGCGTTGACGACGGTGTTGTACGTGGCCAGGGCCGGCGTGTCGGGGAAGACCCAGCGCCGTGCGCCGCCGAGGTCCTCGATCGCCGGGTCGCCGCTGTTGCTGGTCACCAGCCAGGCGGCCGGCGCGGTGACGCTGAACGCGTGCGGCGCCTTGAAGTCGGGCTGGTCGAAGCAGGCGAACAGGAAGCGGGCCTCGTCGGGGGCGAAGGTCGTCCAGACGTAGACCTCGCCGTCGGCCGGGTCGACCGACTTGTGCACGGCGGGACCGTCGGTGGTGTCGGCCTGCACGGACTCGACCCGCAGCACGTTGCTGGCGGCCAGTTCGGGCAGGTGGATGCGGCCGTCGACGGGCGCGGGCAGGGGTTCGCCGTTGAGGGTGGCCGAGATGACCGGGGCCACGCAGTCGGCGAACGTGGAGGCCCCGGGGTCGCGGCAGGTGAACGTCACGGCCGACACGCAGACCACGCTGGAGCCGGTGGGCAGGTCGGTGAAGTCGATCGATATGTCGTAGCGCTCGACGGTGATCAGCGCCGCCCGTTGCTCGGCCTCGACCTGGGTCAGACTCCTCATGCCGACGATCGTAGGACTTCGTTTACCGATGCGCGTCCCGGTTAAAGCGGACAGAGACGATCATCGACGGAAGGAACCGGATGACTGTGGTGGTACTGGTCGTGCTCTCGCTCGGCGGACTCGGTCTGCTGGGGGTGGTCGCCCATCGTCAGCACGAGCGGGCGGCGGACCTGCCCCCGGTGCTCCCGGAACCGATCGAGGACCTCACCCAGCAGGCGTCCGAGGTCGGCGCGGCGGCCGAGCGGGCCCGGCGGGCGGCCGACGAGGCCCGGGCGCGGGTCGACACCGCGGAGGAGCGGCGGGACGAGGCCGAGTACCGGTATCGCGAGGCGCAGTACGGGCCGGGGCCGGACGAGCCGCGCAAGCTGGTGGAGCGGGCGGCGCTCGAGGCGTACCGGCGCGGCGATCTCACCGCGGCCCAGCTCGACGCGATCTGGCGGCACGTGCCCGGCGAGACCACGACCGGCGCCCCCGAAGAGGTCGTGCGGACGGCGAAGCAGCGGTACGAGCATGCGGCGGCCGAGGCGGCGCGGGTGCGCCAGCAGGCGTACGTGGCCGGGGTGGCCGCCGAGGTGCTGGCCGAGGAGGAGCGGGTGGCCGAGGGGGAACTGCTCGCGGCGCAGCGCTCAACCGGCGCCGGTCTGCCCGGCCTGTTCGCGCCCTGATCCTCGGCGGCGCCGCTCGACGGCCCAGACGCCCAGCTCGTCGAGGGCTCTGAGCCGGCGGTCGGCGTCCTCGGTGAGATGCCGGATGGTCAGCGCGCGGGCGGCCTCGGTGTCCCGGGCGGCGAACGCGGCCAGCAGCTCCTTGTGCGCGCGGCGCAGGCCGTCGCGGTCCGGCGGCTCGGCCGGCGGGGGCGCGCTGCGGGTCGCCGGGTGCAGGAACCAGTGCAGCTTGCGGGAATCGGCCTGGCGGTTCACCAGACGGTGGAATTCGTGCTCGCGCTGCTCGATCTCGGCCGGTCGCCGCGCGCGGCCCAGGGCCCGGTCGGCGGCGACCAGCTCGTCGAGGCCGGCCGCGGTGATGCGGGCGGCGACCCGGGCGGCCATCTCGCCCGCGATGCCGGCCTGGATCTGGAACAGGTCGCCGACGTCCTGCCGGGACAGCGGGGCCACGACATAGCCCCGGTTCGGCTCCAGCTCGACCATGTCCTCGCCGCGAAGAACCAACAGCGCTTCCCGTACGGGTGTGATGCTGAGGCCGAGGCGGCCCGCCACCTCTTCCAGCCGTACGCGCGTGCCGGGCCGCAGCTCACCCGCCATGATGCGCCCGCGCAGCTCGGCGGCCACCTCTTCCACCGCTCCCACGAGGACCGACCGTATCAAGATCAACCCGGACGGCGGCGCACCTCGGCCGAGCCGCGCCGGGCCAGGCGCCGCACCTGCCCCTCGTGGCGGAAGCGGAAGGTCGAGCAGCGCGAGTCGCGCAGGCTCGCGTTCATCGAGTGGTACGCGCACCCGCCCATGCAGACCGGCAGGGCGATGCACGACCGGCAGTCCGCGTCGGCGAACGGGTCGTAGGTGAGCCACTTCGAGAGGCGGTCGCCCGGCTGCGGCCACGACCGCAGGTTGCCGATCACCTCGCCGGGGTCGCCGACCGTCTCGGTGCACTTGTAGATCTCGCCCCGGGTGCCGATGACCAATTCGTTGTCCCGTACGGCGGTGCAGGGCGCACCGGTGGGGCCGGGCGGCGCGATCGTGGCGAAGCCGAGCCGGTCGGCCAGCTCCGCGAACTGCCCCTCGGCCTCGGCGAAGGCGGACCGGGGCAGGCAGGCCGTGCGGTAGCGGGCACTGGGCGCCAGCGGGTTCACCTTGGTCGCGACCACGTGCCCGGGGGCGACGGCTATCCGCCCGGCCAGCCCGGCCGCCGCCAGCTCGTGCAGCAACTGCGGCGCCTGGTCCAGGTTCTCGGAGTCGAGGTTGACGCGGACCGCCACGTCGATGATGCCGGCCACCGCGATCACGTTGGCCAGCAACTGATCGAAGGTGCCCCGGCCGCCGGCCAGTGGACGGCGGCGGTCGTGCACCTCGCGCGGGCCGTCGATGGTCACCTGGGCGTTGCGGACGCCGCGGGCGCGCAACTCGCGGGCGGTCGCGGCGGTGAGCAGGTGGCCGTTGGTGATGATGTCGGCCTCGTACGCCACACCGGCCGCGGCGGCGCGCGCGATGAACTCGTCGGAGAGCGACAGCAGCGCCGGGAGGCCGACCAACGGTTCACCGCCGTACCAGAGCACCCCGAAATCCCGTACGCGGGAAAGCTTTTGATCGACCAGCCGCAGCAGCTGCCGCTGGACCTCGTCGTCGAGCAGCGACGGATGCTTGGCCTCGAAGCAGTACGGGCAGTCGAGGTTGCAGCCGAGGCTGGTCACCACGGTGAGGTGGAACCGGTCCGGGTTCGCGCGGGTCGACTCGTACCGCTCCCGCAGCAGCTCGAGCTCGTCGGCGCCGTCGGCGACGATCATCGCGTTGGCCGCCATCGTCTCGAGCAGCCCCGGGTCGGCCGGCGCCTCGTCGTCGCCCGCGATGAACCGCTGCAACGGCTCGCGCCGGTCGGCCGGCATCGACGTCGTCCGGCCCGACACGCCGTTGTAGACGTGCACGAGCGGGCCGTCCTCGACCCACACGTTGTACCGGGATTCCCTCATGACGGGAAAATCTGCCGCAAGGTGGCCGCGGCGTTGGGGCCCCACACGATCACGACGTCGCGCTCGTCGTTCGATTCGCGGATCCGGCTCACGTCGCGCGCGATGAGAGTGCATTTGGGGCCTCGCAACGGCGACCGGTCCGAGGCGATCGACGCCTCGATGCGTTCGCGCAGGGACCGCGCGGACTTCGGTCGCGGCGCATCGCCGGCCGCGTCGTTGTCGTCGGAGCTGTCGACGGTCATCCTTCCCACCGTGATGCCGTCGAGGAAGGCGGTGAGCAATTCGGCGGCCCGGCGAGTGTCGCTGGGAAAGACCGCCATGGATTCCTCGTCGATGACGATGTAGTTGATTCCGGACGCCTCTTCACCGTTGGGCATTGTCGATCACTCCCGGCCGGATGCTCGCAGAAAAGTCTGACAACAATGATCGAATAGCGGCCTGTCCGGCTATGAACGCTTCCGCCGGTAAACGTGAATGTCAATACGCCGAGAAGGCTCCGTTATTGGGATGCGGAGTTTCCGCGGTTCCACTTAGCATTCCGGGCATGGCCGCACGGCCGCGGGCCGCCGCCGGGAGCGAGCGGACCGCCACGATGGTCGATCGCACGCGGGAGCTCGCCGCACTGCGTGCGGGGTTGCGTGATGCCGAATCCGGGACGGCGCGGGTCGTCGTCATCGAGGGCGCGGCCGGTGTCGGCAAGACCGCGCTGCTGCAAGCCACCCGGGACGAGGCGCTGGCCGCCGGCTTCCGCGCGCTCTGGGCCCGCAGCCCGCATCTGGCCACGGCGGCGCCCTACGAGCTTCTGCGCCGGCTGCTGGGGCCCGAGGTGATGCGGCTCGGCGGCCCCGGCGCCCTGTCCGGCGCGGCGGCCTTCGCGGCGCCGCTGTTCAGCCCGGGCGCGGCCACGGTGGCCGGCGTCGACTACGGCTGCCATTGGCTGCTGGCCGCCCTGACCGACGAGGGGCCGCTGCTGCTCGCGGTGGACGACGCGCACTGGGCCGACGCCGAATCGCTGCGGATCCTGGCCGACACTGCCGAAGACCTGCAGAACGCACCGTTCGGCATTGTCGTCACCGCGCGCCCGGCGTCCGACCCTCTGGTCGAGGCCATGCTCGACCGCCTGGCCACGATCGAGGGCGCGCGGGTGCTGCGGCCGGGGCCGCTGACCGAATCCGGGGTCGCCGCCGTGCTGCGGGCCGCGTTCGGCGCCGCCCCCGACCCGGCCTTCACCCAGGCCTGCGCCCAGGCCAGCGGGGGCAACGTCTTCTATCTGCGAGAGCTCGTGCGCCCGTTGGTGGCGGCCGGTCGCCCGCCGACGGCCGGCACTGCCGCCGAACTCGCCGCCACCGGGCCGGACGCGCTCATCCGCACCGTGCGGTGGCGGCTGGGCGAGCTCGGCCCCGCGGCCACCGCCGTCGCCCAGGCCGCGGCCGTGCTGGGCGACGACACCCCGCTGCGCCACGTCGAGGCGCTGGCCGCCGTGGACGAGGCCGCCGTGCCCGCGGCCGCGCTGCGGGCCGCCTCGATCCTGGCCCGGGCCGAGCCGGTCGGGTTCCCCCATCCGCTGGTCCGGGCGGCGGTCGAGCAGACCATCCACGAGGGACAGCTGGGCCGGCTGCACGCCCGGGCCGCCCGCGTGCTCCAACAGGCCTCGGCGCCGGCCGCTCAGGTGGCCAAGCACCTGCTACGGGCGCCGCCGGCGGCCTCGCCGGGCGTCGTCGACCTGCTGGCCGGCGAGGCCCGGCACGACCTCGAGTCGGGCTCGCCCGCGACCGCGCACCAGCTGCTGGCCCGTGCGCTGGCCGAGCCGCCGGCCCCGGCCGAGCGCCCGGCCCTGCTGCTGGCCCTGGCCGGGGCCGAGCGGGCCACGGGCGCGCAGGCCAAGGCCCGCGAGCACCTGGCCGAGGTAGTCGAGACCGGCTCCCGCGAGCTGTCGATCTGCGCCATGGCCGAGCTTTTCGAGCTGCTGTACGAGGTCGACGACGAGGACGCCGCGGCCGGGCTCCGCCGGCGTGCGATCGCGGCCGAGCCGTACGGGAACACCCCGGCCGA
The DNA here is from genome assembly GCF_026626335.1 of Paractinoplanes pyxinae. GTDB lineage: Bacteria > Actinomycetota > Actinomycetes > Mycobacteriales > Micromonosporaceae > Actinoplanes > Actinoplanes pyxinae. The sequence goes on from NZ_JAPNTZ010000003.1 coordinate 241,185, forward strand.
GATCCGGCTGCACTCGACGCTGCTCATGCACGTGGCCACCGGCCTCGCCGAGCCCGCGCCGGCCCGGCTGATCGACGTGGACCTGGAAGCGCTGCCGACCGGCTCGGGGGAGCAGCGCCGGCTGCTGCTCTACGCCGCCGTCCACCGCCGGGGCACCGGCCACTGCCCGCCCGCCGAGTTCCTGGCCCACCTGCGCCGGGCCGTCCACGACCTGCCCGGCCGGCGCCCGCTGACCTACTGGGAGGTGATGGCGGCGCTCGAGTCGGCCGCCTACCTGGCCTCGGTCGAGGCCATGCCCGACGCCGACCGGGTGCTGGCCCGGCTGCGGCCCGAGGTGGCCCGGCTGCGGCACATCGCCCCCGATCTGCAGGCCGAGTGGTCGCATCGCACCGTGCTGAATCGGTTGAGATGCGGCCGGTTCGAAGAGGCGCAGGTCATGCTGGGCGAGGCGGAACGGTTCGCCGAGCGGCACGGCCTCACCCTCTACGTGCGGTCCGCGCAGTCCGCCCGCGGCTGCATCCACCTCGAGCGGGGCGACTACGCCGAGGCCGCGCGGCACCTGCGGCGGGGCGCGGGCGAGGCGTTCTATCTGACCGCGCTGGCCGAACTGCTCTCCGGGCGGCCCGCCGAGGCGCTGGCCGGCCTGGCCCTGCCGAGCGACCCGGCGGCGGCGGTCACCGAGCGCGAGATCGAGTTCGAGGCCCACCTGGTGGCCAGTCACGCGTACGAGCGCCTGGGCGACCGCGACCGGGCCCGGCACGAGGCCGAGCGCGAGGTGGCCGTCCGCCGCCGGCACGGCCCGCCGTTCCGGCTCGCGCTGGCCCTGCGCCGCCGGGCCACCTTCGCGCCGGCCCGGGAGGCGGTGGAGATGCTGGCCGAAGCCTCGGCGGCCGCCACCGGAACGCCCCGCCTGCCGGTGCTGGCTCGTGTGCAGGCGAGCTACGGCGCCGCGCTGCGCCGGGCCGGGCGGCTGCGCGAGGCCCGCACCGAACTGGCCGCAGCCCTCGATTGCGCGGTACGCCTGGACATGCCCGGCCTGGCCACCAAGCTCACCGCCGAGATCCACGCGGCCGGCGGCCGCCCGCGCCGCACCCGGGTCACCGGGGTCTCCGCGCTGACCGACAGCCAGGCCGCGGTCGCCCGGCTGGCCGCCGAGGGCCGCACCAACCGCGAGATCGCCGAGACCCTCTACGTCACCATCAAGACCGTCGAGACCCACCTCGCCGCCGTCTATCGCAAGCTCGCCGTGCCCGGCCGCGAGCACCTGGGCGCCGCGATGGGAGCCGGACGGTAGGTTCCGGCGCAGACCCTAATCTCAGGGGTGACACCCTGACGCCGCCGCCCGGCCGGCGAATCGACGATGAGGAGACATCGCACCCTCGGAGGCTCCCATGAGCAACTTGGACAACCGCACGGTGGCCCTGCTGGCGCCCCGCAGGCCGGTCAAGATGCCGGCGAGCCTCCGGGTGGTCGTGGCCGACGACCACCCGCTGATCCGGGCCGGCATCGGCGCCCTGCTCGCCGCCTGCCCGGACATCGACGTGGTGGCCGAGACCGCCGGCGGCGAGGACGCCGTCAAGACCGTCGCCGCCACGCTCTGCCCGGACGTGCTGCTGCTCGAGGTGCCGGGCGTGGACGGCGAGGCCGTCGACGCCATCAGCCGGATCGTGGCCGACGGGCTCAACTACTGCGCGGAACGGCCCGTACGGGTGCTCGCGCTGGCCGCCGACTACACGCCCCAGCTGGCCTGGGCCGCCATGCGGGCCGGGGCGGCCGGCTTCCTGCTGCTCTCGCGGCCGCCCGAGGTGCTGGTCAGCGCCGTCCGCGCGGTGGCCACGGCCGGCGTCTGGCTCGACGACGTGGTGGTCCGCGACCTGCTGCTCGAGCCGGTGAGCCGTACGGCCGACGGGGAGAGCTCGAACGCCCTGATCCGCCGGCTGACCGTGCGCGAGCGCGAGGTGCTCGTGCTGCTCGCGCACGGCCTGGGCAACGCCGAAATCGCCGAACGGCTCTGGCTGAGCGACGGCACCGTGCGCACCCACATCGGTCGCATCCTCATGAAGCTGCAGTGCCGCGACCGCACCCGGGCCGTCGTCGTGGCGTACCGGTCGGGCCTCGTCCGCGTCCTGCCCGACGAGGCCGTCCCGGCTTAAGCTTTGGCCCACACGTCGCGCGCGAGCGCCCGGGTGGCCTCGGCCGTGCTTCGGTCGAAGCAGCGCAGGGCCCGGTCGTCGTCGACCAGGGGCTTGAGGATCGCGGCGGCCAGCTTCGTCTCCTCCGGCTTGACGTCGAACGTGCCGTCGTACCGGTCGTAGCGGAGGTACGACCGGGCGAAGTAGATCCCCAGGATGCGGGTCAGGGCCGCGGTGAGCGGATCCCGCAGGGGATCGTCGAGCCGGTCCATCCGCTCGTCCTGAATGTCCAGCACGGTGTCGGCGGCCCGGTCGGACGAGCTGCCCCCGCCCAGCGACAGGAACGCGCCGACGTCCGGCTGCAGCAGCCTGATCGCGTGCTGCTCGTCCACGCGGGTCTTCGGATAGGCCACCCACACCGGCAGCGAGGCGCCCCGCAGCACGACCGTGGCCGGTCCGCCCGCCCGGCCCGGAATCGTCAGCACCGGGGTGAGGCGGTAGCCGCCGGGCTCGGCCATCGCGAAACCGCCGGCGCCGAAGCTGAGGCTGACGTTGCGGGTGAGCGGCTTGTCGCCCGGCTCGAAGCGGCGGCGGCCCGGCGTCAGGTCGAGACACCGCTGGATCGCGGGCGTGAACGCTTGCGCCTCGCCCGGCCGGGGCGTGCCCGCCGCGTCCGTGCGCTCGACCAGGATCTCGAGGTAGCCGGCCTTGATGTCCAGCACCCCGCGCGGCACCAGCTGAGTCCGGCCCGAGATGTTGGGCAGCGACACCTCGAGCATGATCGGCTGGCCGAACGCGAAGTAGGCCCCGTCCGGCGGCGCCACCAGCGACAGCTCGAACGCGGTGCTGGTGCTCACCGGCAGCACCGGGCGGCCGCCCGGGGCCGAGCTCCAGTAGTCGGCCGAGTGGAACGGCGATCCGCCCGGCATCACGGCCGACCGGATGCCGTGGCGCATGAAGGCCAGCTCGTCCGGGTCGAAGCTGTACGTGAAGCGCTCCCAGAACCCGTCGACCCCGCCGCCGCCGTCGTACTCCTGCGGGTAGTTCATGACCGAGGTGGAGCCGGCCCGCCCCACGGCCCGCTCGAAGCGGTGGGTCAGGTTCAGCGCGTGACCTACCTCGTGGGCCAGGGTCATGACGATCTCCCGCTCGCGCTCCTCGACCGAGGTGAAGCTGCTCTCGATCTCGTTGACGAAGACGGCGCAGCCCTGCCGGGGGTCGGGGCCGGCGTCGTCGTACATGACGCCGTAGATGCCCGGCTCGGTCGAGCGGGACAGCCGGAGCACCTGGATCTGCCAGTCGGCGCGGGGACCCGGATCCCGGTAGCGGTTCGCCGTCGCCTCGAGCAACGACTGGACGTTGGCGTCGTTCCACTGCCAGCCGCCGGCCTCGGCGTTGATCCGGGACGGGCGCCCGGCCGCGCGCACCTCGATGCCGGCCCGGCTCAGACAGTCCTGCAGCGAGGCCCGGACGCCGTTCACCGTCGCGAATTCCGGCACCTCGACGTCCTCCTCGGTCTCCGTCTCGACGAAGAGCACCCGGAACGCCGCCGAGACCCAGCGCACCGCGACGGCCACGGTCGCGCCGAAGGGCAGGCCCGGCAGCGGCTGGTCGAGCCGGAGCCGCACGGCCACCGAGTCGTCGCCGTCCTCGAACGGGATGACGGTGAGGCTGCCGGCGCTGATCTGACCCCCGGCCGCCTGGGCGACCACCGACCAGCCGTCCTCCCGTCGCGCGCTCGACCGGAAGGAGGCCAGGTAGTCGCGGGGAGGGTCGCCGGCCGCGAACAGGTCGCCACTGACGATGCCGCCGTCGGTGGTATCGAACCTCAGTTCGAGGAAGTAGCGGGCGCTGTCCCCTTCGTATCTTCCTTCGCGAATGTTCTCCACGTCTGTCGATCCTGCTCGCGTGACCGGCATTCATCGTCCGCTTTCCCTCCGATTTCCCTGTCGGATCAGGGACGCAGGAAAGCGATCTTCTGCGCCGATTCGCGTAGGCGGCCGGGCAGACGTTTTATCGGCGCCCGGAACTCAACCTGGAATGGCCGTTCTTTCCTTCGAAGGGGATCGCCATGGACATCTTTCCGCAGGCCCGCAAGCCGGTCGAGGACCCGAGCCTGGGCATCGAGGTGCCGGCCGAATGGAGCGGATCGCCGCCGCACCGCCTGGTGACCATCGGCGACTCTCTCTTCCACGGGTTCCAGAGCGGCGCCGTCTATCAGACCGACCTGTCGGCGCCGGCCATCGTCGCCCACGAACTCGGCTGGCTCGACCAGTTCCGCCGCCCGCAGTACGGCGGCCCGGGCGGCCTGCCGTTCAACGTGGAGCTGCTGTTCCGTGAGCTGGAAAGCCGCCACGGACCCAGCCTGAACCCGCTCGAGGTGCCGCTGGCCCTGTTCACCGCGCGGCAGTGGATGGACCGGCTCGAGGACTACTGGGAACGCGGCCCGGGCTCGCCGGTGCCTCAGTCCACCGGCATTCCGCACAACCTTTCCGTGTACGGGTGGGATCTGCGCGACGCCCTCGACCAGACAGTTGACGGCTTCCTGGCCCGCCTCAAGGCGCCCACCGACGGCTTTGTGAAGCAGGGCGTCGAGAACCACACCGAGCGGGCGGCGCTGCGTCTGTATCCCACGCTGCCGGTGGCGGGTCGCAGCCGTACGGTTCTCGACCTCGCCGCCGAACTCGGTGAGGACGACCCCGACCACGGCATCGAGACGCTGGTCGTCTTCCTGGGGGCCAACAACGCGCTGCGCTCGGTGGTCGACCTGCGGGTCAGCTGGAGCGGCGACGGGTACGACGACCTCGAACGCAAGGGCGAGTACACGGTGTGGCGGCCCGAGCACTTCCGGGCCGAGCTGACCGAGGTCGACCGCAAGGTCCGCCGGATCAAGGCCCGGCACGTCATCTGGTGCACCGTGCCGCACGTGACGATCGCGCCGATCTGCCGCGGCGTCGGCTCCAAGGTCGAGCCGGGCTCGCGCTACTTCCCGTACTACACCCGCCCCTGGATCTCGGACCGCGCCTTCGACCAGCGGCGGCACCCGCACATCACGGCCGACCAGGCCCGCGCCGTGGACAGCGCGATCGACGAGTACAACGAGGCCATCACCGGCCTGGTGCGCGACGCCCGCAAGAACGGCGCCGACTGGTACCTGCTCGACCTGGCCGGCGTGCTCGACCGGCTGGCCGACCGCCGCTACGCCGAGGATCCGAACGCCCGGCCCGACTGGTGGACGCCGTACCCGCTGCCCACCGCGCTGGCCGCGCTCGACCCGCCGCTCACGTCCGGCTTCCTGACCGCCGACGGCCGGGGCGGACGGGCCGGCGGCGGCCTGTTCTCGCTCGACGGCGTGCACCCGACGACGGCCGGCTACGGCATCATCGCCCAGGAGCTGATCGGGGTCATGCGCCGGGCCGGCGTCGAGTTCCGCCGCCCCGACGGCTCGGCCCGCACCGACCCGGTCACCGTCGACTTCGACCGGCTGCTGCGCCGCGACACCCTGGTCAACCACCCGCCGCAGAACCTCGGCTCCGGCCTGAAGGTGCTGGCCTGGGCGGAGGAAGCCCTCGATCTCGTCCGGCGGGCGCTGCCCCTGTGAGGATCCGTGACGGCCGTCGCACGTGACGGCCGTCCCTCTCCGCGAAACCCCACCGGTGCGCTGGGTAGTGAGCGGGCCATGAGCACATCCGCCGCCCCGACCGGGCTCACCCATCGACAGGTGCTGCAGGTGCTGGGTGGCCTGCTGCTCGGCCTGTTCCTGGCCTCCCTCGACCAGACCATCGTGGCCTCCGCCATCCGCACCATCGGCGACGACCTGCACGGCCTCAGCGCGCAGGCCTGGGTCACCACCGCCTACCTGATCACGGCGACGATCTCGACCCCGTTGTACGGCAAGCTGTCCGACATTTACGGCCGCAAGAAGTTCTTCCTGGCCGCGATCGCCATCTTCGTGGTCGGCTCGGCGGCCAGCTCGTTCGCCACGTCGATGTACCAGCTGGCCGCGTTCCGCGCCTTCCAGGGCCTGGGCGCGGGCGGGCTGTTCTCGCTGGCCCTGGCCATCATCGGCGACATCGTGCCGCCCCGCGAACGGGCCCGCTACCAGGGCTACTTCCTGGCCGTCTTCGGTACGTCGAGCGTGATCGGGCCGGTCATCGGCGGCTTCTTCGCGGGCGCCCCGAGCATCCTCGGCATCACCGGGTGGCGCTGGGTGTTCCTGGTCAACGTGCCCATCGGAATCGTGGCGCTGGCCGTGGTGGCGAAGGTACTGCGCGTCGACCAGGTGCGGCGCGAGCACCGCATCGACTGGTGGGGCGCGATCTGGCTGTGCGTCGGGCTGGTGCCGCTGCTGACGGTGGCCGAGCAGGGCCGCGACTGGGGCTGGGGCTCACCGCGGGCCCTGGTCGCGTTCGCGATCGGCGGGCTGGGCATCGCGCTGTTCGTGTGGGCCGAGAAGCGCATGGGCGAGGACGCGCTGATCCCGCTGCGGTTCTTCGGCAACCGCACCTTCAGCCTGACGGCGGTGGGCGGCTTCATCGTCGGCCTCGGGATGTTCGGCGGGCTCGCCCTGCTCCCGCTCTATCTGCAGATCGTCCGCGGCGCCACCCCCACCGAGTCGGGCCTGCAGCTGTTGCCGCTCACGGCGGGCCTGATGGTGGGGTCGATCGTGGCCGGGCAGCTGATCAGCCGGACCGGCCGCTACAAGGTCTTCCCGGTTGCCGGGGCCGCGCTGGCCGGGGTGGGGCTCTATCTGATCCACCTGGTCGGCGTCGAGACCCCGTTCTGGCGTACCGGCATCTACATGGCCGTGCTGGGCCTCGGTCTGGGCCTGATCCTGCAGCCGATCACGCTGGCCGTGCAGAACGCGATGTCACCGCGCGAGATCGGCGTGGCCACCTCGTCGGCCACGTTCTTCCGCCAGATGGGCGCGACCGCGGGGACGGCGCTGTTCCTGTCGCTGCTGTTCTCGACCGTGGGCGGCAACATCGCCGACCGGTTCCGGACCGCGGGTCCCGCCTTCCAGCAGGCCGTTGCTAACCCGGCGGTGGCGGCCGACCCGGCCAACCAGCCGGTCGTCGAGGCGCTGCGCGGCGGCGGCGAGATGAACTCGGCGTCGCTCAACGACACGTCGTTCCTCAACCACGTGGACCCGGTGCTGGCCTACCCGTTCAAGGCCGGCTTCTCCGACTCCATGGACATGATCTTCCTGATCGCCGCCGGGGTCATGGTGCTCGGCCTGCTGGTCTTCCTGTTCCTCCCGGAGCTTCCGCTGCGTACCAAGGCGGGATCGGCCGCCCTCGAGGAGGAGACGGCCGGTTCCCCGGCCCCCGACGACTCCAGGCCGGACGCCGCCGGCACCCCTGTCCGGCGTGGTTCCGGGCCTGAGTAGCGGCGGTCAGGAGCAGTGGCGGGTTACGGGGGAGAGCCAGCCGGTCAGGGTGGGGCCCAGGGTCTTGTCGACGTCCTTCGTGGTCTTGATGGCGTTGAAGAACTTCTCGTCCGTGGACTTCTGGTGCATCTGGGTGGCGGCCTGTTTGCCGGCTGACTTCAGGTCGGGGTCGGCACTGGCGGCGGTTGCGTCCTGCACTGCGGTGGCGAAGGAGGCCAGGGACTGCTGGGCGGTGGCGATCGTTTTGCGGTCGGCCACCAGCTTGGTCAGGGCCTCGGCCAAGGGGGCCATGTTGGCCTGGTAGGCGCGGCCCAGCGCCTCGCAGGTGGTGCGGATGGCGGGCGGCGCGGCGGAGACGGGAGCGGGGGCGCCTGATGCTCCTTGGGCGGCGCTCGGCGGCTGGGCGGTTCCGCAGGCTGCGGCGGCAGAGATGGCGGCCACTACGAGGAGCGAGCCAAGGGCGCTGAAGGTGCGCACGGTGGAGGACCTCCGGGGATGAGGCGGGGAAGTGGGAGCGCTCCCACCGATCCTGCACCGTACGCGCTTCAGTGGCGGTTGTCGATCAGTCTCGGTTGGGAAGGCGTTCGGTGATCTGTTGCAGCAGCCAGCCGTTGCCGTCGGGGTCGGTGAACGAGGCGTAGCTGCGGTACGAGTGGCCCTCCGGGTCGGGTCCGGGCAGGCGGTTGCTCGTGTCGAGGCCGCGCAGGCCGTGCCAGGTCTCGCTGACCTTGACGCCGCGGGCGAGCAGGTCTTCGCGGGCGGCCTCCACGTCGTCGACGGCCAGGATCAGGTCTTGTGAGGAGCCGGCGGGGGCTGCGGTCAGGCCCGTGCCGAATTGGATCGACGCCTTGGATCCGGGCGGGGTGAACTGGACGACCCGCAGGTTGTCGTTGATCGGGAAGTCGGCGTCCAGGCGCCAGCCGAGAGTTTCGTAGAAGGACTTGGCCCGGTCGACGTCGGAGACAGGCAGGACGGTGACTTCGAAGCGGTAGGTGACTGTCATGTGTTCACATTCGCCCCGCCGGGCCCGCGTCGCCCCAGGGCAAGGCCCTGGCGCACACCCTGGAACCCCTTGCCTGGATGACGAACGCATTAAATACTGTCGATGGGAGCGCTCCCACAAGTCCCACGGCAAACCACTCCGATCCCCGGGAGTACATGTGTTCCGTACCCGAGTGACAACCTGCCTGGCCGCCGCGCTGGGCCTGATCCTGGCGTTACCGGCCGCGGCCGCCACCGCCGCGCCGGAGGCTCCGCCGAAAGCAGCGGCGGCCGCGCCGGGCACCGACTGGCTGCACGTCAACGGCAACCAGATCGTCGACTCCGCCGGCAATCCGGTCTGGCTGACCGGCGTCAACTGGTTCGGCTTCAACGCGTCCGAGCGCGTCTTCCACGGCCTCTGGTCGGCCAACATCACCGAGGTCACGCGGTCGATGGCCCAGCGCGGCATCAACATCGTCCGGGTGCCGATCTCGACCCAGCTGCTGCTGGAGTGGAAGGCCGGCCAGGCCACGGCGCCCAACGTCAACACGTACGCCAATCCGGAGCTGACCGGGCTCGACAGCCTCGAGATCTTCGAGTACTGGCTGGACCTCTGTGAGACGTACGGGATAAAGGTTCTTCTCGACGTGCACTCCGCCGAGGCCGACAACTCGGGTCACATCCACCCGGTCTGGTACAAGGGTTCGGTGACGCCGGAGCTCTACTACCAGGCGTGGGAGTGGGCGGCGACGCGCTGGAAGACCAACGACACCGTGGTCGCGTTCGACCTCAAGAACGAGCCGCACGGCACGGCCAACGACACCACCCGCGCCAAGTGGGACAACTCGACCGACATCGACAACTGGAAGAACACGGCCGAGACGGCGGCCCGGCGCATCCTCGCCATCAACCCCGAGGTGCTGATCCTGGTCGAGGGGCAGGAGGTCTATCCGCGCGAGGGCAAGACCTGGAGCTCGCCCAACACCAACCCCGACTTGTCGCCCAACTACTACTACAACTGGTGGGGCGGCAACCTGCGCGGCGTCAAGGACTATCCGATCAACCTGGGCGCCAACCAGGACCAGCTCGTCTACTCGCCGCACGACTACGGCCCGCTCGTGTTCAACCAGCCGTGGTTCGACAAGCCGTTCGACAAGGCCTCGCTGACCAACGACGTGTGGCGGCCGAACTGGTTCTACCTGCACGAGAACGGCACCGCGCCGCTGCTGATCGGCGAGTGGGGCGGCCGGCTGGGCCAGGACGCGCGGCAGGACAAGTGGATGACGGCCCTGCGGGACCTGATCGTCGAGAACAAGCTGCACCAGACGTTCTGGGTGCTCAACCCGAACTCCGGCGACACCGGCGGCCTGCTGCTGGACGACTGGAAGACCTGGGACGAGCAGAAGTACGCGCTGCTCAAGCCCGCGCTGTGGCAGTACGGCGGCAAGTTCGTGAGCCTGGACCACCAGGTGCCGCTGGGCGGGACGGGCAGCACGACCGGCATCAGCCTGGGCCAGCGGTACAGCACCGGCGGCGGCGAGAACGACACGACGGCACCGACTGTCCCGGGCCAGCCCACCGCCACGAACGTGACGGCCACCGGCGCCACCCTGAGCTGGGCCGCGTCGACCGACAACGTCGGCGTGACGGCGTACGACGTCCTGCGCGGCGGTTCGGTCGTCGCGACGGTGTCGGGGACGACCTACAACGCCACGGGTCTCACCGCGTCGACGGCCTACACGTTCAGTGTCCGGGCGCGCGATGCGGCCGGTAACGTCTCCGCGGCTTCGGCCGGACGCACCGTGACCACCACGGCCGGCGGCGGCAGCGGCGAGAATCAGGGCTGCTCCGCCACGTACAAGACGACCAGTTCGTGGAGCGGGGGCTTCCAGGCCGAGGTCACCGTACGCAACACGGGCACGACCGCCGGCAGCCGGTGGACCGTGAACTGGACGAACCCGAGCGGCACCACGGTCGGCTCGCTGTGGAACGGCGTGCTCACCACGCCCGCCGTGACCGTCCGCAACGCCGACCACAACGGCGCCCTGGCGGCCGGCGCGAGCACGACGTTCGGCCTGATCGGCAGCGGCCCGGCCGCCACCCCGGCGGTCAGCTGCACGCTCAGCTGAAGGAGAAAGTGACTGCCCGCGCCGCTCACAGCGGCGCGGGCAGCCGTGCGTCAGTGGGGACGGTGAACCAGAAAACGCTGCCACCCGCCGGATTCGGGTCGACCCCGACCTCGCCGTGATGACGCTCCACGATCCGATGCACGATCGCCAGCCCCAGACCCGTACCGGGAAAGTTCTCGCTGCCGCCGACCCGGGTGAACGCGTCGAAGACGGCCGCCCGGTCGCGGTCCGGGATGCCGATGCCGTTGTCGCACACCTCGCAGCGCCACCGCCCGCCCTCGAGCGGAAGGCAGCCGACCCGGATCCGCGGTTCGCGATCGGGCGGCGTGTACTTGATGGCGTTGCCGATGAGGTTGTCGAGAACCTGGCGCAGCAGAGTCGGATCGCCGTGAACCGTCGGCAGCTCACCGATCTCGATGATCGCGGCCCGGTCGCCCGCCCGGTCGCGCGCCACCTCCTCGGCCAGGCGGCGCAGGTCGACCGGGACGGTGACCATCGGGCGGTTCTCGGCGGTGGCGTAGTCGAGCAGGTCGTCGATCAGCACCCGCATGTTGTCGGCGCCCTTGCGCAGCCGGCCCAAAAAGTCGCGCTGGGTACCGTCGAGGCGGTCGTACGCCTCCTCGTGCAGGAAATCGGCGTACCCCATGATTCGGGCCAGCGGGCTGCGCAGGTCGTGCGCCACGACGCCGGCGAAGCCGACCAGCTCGGTCTCGCGCTGCCGCAGCCGGTGCTCGACCACCTCGCGCTGCGAGATGTCCGCGCGCAAGGCGGCGGTGGCCTCGTCGACCCGGCGCAGCGCACGGTTGCGGGAACCGACGACGCTGCCGGTGAGCGCGACCAGCAGAGCGGTGAGCACCAGGCCGATCAACCAGGCGATCCGGTCCAGCCCCCGGTCGGTGCCGGCCAGCAACTGCCGGGTCCCCTCCACGCGCAGGTTCCAGACGCGCTGAGCGACCGGCACGGTGGTGTCGATCGGCTGTACGGCGGTCTCGAGCGGCCCGGTGGGCCGCGAGGAGGCCATCGGGATCGGATCGCCGGAGCTGCCGTCGAGCAACGTCACCGCCACAGCGTCGCCCGCCGCGCCGGCCACCGCTTCGTGCAGGAAGTCGCTGCCGCGGGTGCCCAGCAGCAGCCAGCCCCGGAACCGGCCCACGTCGGTCGCGGTGGGGCTGCTGGCGTACACCGGGGCGAGGAAGACGAACGACAGCTGGCGACGCTCCATCGGCAGGCCGGCGTCCTTGAGCAACCGGTAGGTGCGGCTGACGGTCACCCGGCGCGACTGCTCGGCCATGTCCATGGCCTCCACCGCCTCGGCCGAGCGGCCCAGGTCGAGCCCGGCCGTCGAACCGGTGCCGTCGAGGGGCTTGCTGAGGACGGCGAACCGGTGCCGGCCCTCGCCGGCCGGCCGCAGCGTCAGCCCGGGCGAGCCCAGCCGGCGCCACTCGTCCTGCAGCGCTCGAACCCCCGAATGCGGGACCGGCACGACGAACGACAGCCCGGTGGCGCCCGGCAGGCGCTGCCGGTCGACGGCGGCGGTGATGGAAGTGAACTCGGCGCTCTCCAGCTCCGACTGGGCGCCGACGGCCTTGGCCAGGTCGGTCAGCAACGAGGCGTAGCGATTCACCTCGGCCGAGATCGCCTGCTCGACGAGCTGAGTTCGCTGGCTCAGGGCGCGATCGAGGCGGTCCTGCTCGATGCGGCTCAGCGTGACGGCGGCCAGCGTGGTGCCGGCCAGCCCGACGGCAGCCACCAGCACGAGAGCCAGCACGGACCGGCGCTTCCCGGCCCACCGGCTCCGGTGGGCGGTCGCACTGGTGGTCACAATTTTGGACGCTACGCCGGATGGGCGGGCAGCACGGCTGGTTCGGTCAGTCCTTTGCTGGGTATTGGCTGGGACATGGCACGACCGATCTGGACCGGCGCGATCACCTTCGGCCTGGTGTCCGTTCCCGTGGCGATGTACTCGGCCACGCACGAGCACGAGGTGAGCTTCCACCAGTTCGAGAAGGGCACGGCTGATCGCATCCGGTATCGGCGCGTCAACGAGCGTACGGGCAAGGAAGTCGACTTCGACGACATCGTCAAGGGCGCCGACGTCGGCGGCGGCGACTACGTCATGCTCGACCAGGACGAGCTCGACTCGGTGGCGCCCGGTCGTTCCCGCAGTCTTGACATTCACCGCTTCGTCGAGCTGGCCGACATCGACCCGCTGTACTACCAGAAGACCTACTGGCTCGGCCCGGGAAGCGACGAGACGGCCAAGGTGTACGGGCTTCTGCGCGACGCCATGGCCGACACCGGCCGAGCGGCCATCGGCACGCTGGTCATGCGCGGCAAGGAATACCTGACCACGATCCGCGCCGACGGCAACCTGCTGGTGCTGCAGACGATGTTCTTCGCCGACGAGGTGCGCGACCCGAAAGAACAACTGGACGACCTGCCCAAGCGCAACACGGCCAAGCCGGCCGAGATGCACATGGCCCAGCAACTGATCGACTCGATGTCCGGCCCGTGGAAGCCGGCCGACTTCCGCGACACCTACACGGACCGCGTCAACAAGCTCATCAAGGCCAAGCAGAAGGGCAAAGAGGTCAAGGCGGCCGAGCCCGCCCCCGACCCCACCGCAGCCTCCGACCTCTTCGAGGTCCTACGCCGAAGCGTCGAGGCCGCCTCCAAGCGCCGCGCCTCCGGCGATTCGTCCAAGCCCGCAAAGACCGCCAAGCCCGCGAAGACCACGAAATCGGCCAAGCCCACCGGCAAAGCCGATCTCGGCGACCTGTCGAAGGCCGACCTGACCAAGCTGGCCCGAAACCTCGACGTCCCCGGCCGCTCGAAGCTGAGCCGCCCCGACCTCGAGAAAGCGGTCCGCAAGGCCCAGCGCAAAGCCGCCTGACATCGCGGCTACAGCCGCGGGTGGGCCGCTTCGATGGTGTCAGCCCTGAGATAGGTGAGGAACAGGTCTTGATCGCCCGGCGGCAGGTCGGCGAACGCCGCGTACGCGGTCTGCCGGGCCCGCGGCGTCTCGGCGGCCAGGAGCCCGCTGATCGCCGCCCAGGCCAGTGACACGAACCCGTGCAACCGGTCGTTCCGCAGGACTGGCAACCGGCTCAGTTCCGCGAGTGTCTCGGCCGCCGCGTCGTCATCGCGCGCCCTGGCCGCCAGCTCGAAGACCGCCTTGGCCCGGTAGACATCCCGCCGTTCGACCAGCGCGCGCAACTCGCCCACGGTCATGTCACGAACCGGGGGCTCCGGCGGCAGAGCGGGAGGCGGTGGGATCGTCACGGTGGCGCTCCAAATATGGACTCGTACTCCTGCCGGAGCAGTTCGTGCAGCCGGTCGACCGACTCCTGATCGCCTATCGACCGGGCGTAGTCGATCTCTTGCTGGTAGGCCCGGGCTTCGTTCTCGTAGCGCGCACGAGGGTCGCCCATCGCTCCCGCCATGCCCGCCCAACCGGCGTCCCGGTCGTCGCGCAAGTGTGACATCTCGTGGAGCAGGGCTCCGTACGAGGCGTCCGGGTCCAGGATCATTTGTCCCGGGTTGCCGGCGGAGGGCGCCGGTCCGTACGCCATCGCCCCTTCCCGCACGACGACGTCGACGCCCGCCGCTTCGGCTTCCCGCATGGCGGCATCCCACTCGGCGGGGTGGGTCTGACGCGCGGAACCATGCCTGCGCAGCGGGTCAGCTTCGGCGTGGAACAGATGGGTGTCGCGTCTGGGGACCGGCTGCGCCGGCATTCCTGCCGAGCCGGCGCAGGACCGCCTTGATGTCCTCGATGATCTTTTCGAGACCTCGCATCATGGGCGTCAGCCGGCGGAGGCTGCCGATGAGACCATCGAGCAGTTTGGCGATGCGGGCGACCCACTTGCCGGCCAATGTGGTGACCTGGGCGATGACCCAGGGCGTGCCGAGGCCGAGCGTGACACCGGCCTCGGCCAGCCACTCCCACAGGCGTACGGCGAGCACAGACACGAAATCGGCGATGAGGTCCCGGACCATCATGCGGACGGTGGCCACGAGCATCCCGGCGCCGGCTGTGATCTGGCCGAGCGCCGTTGTGGCCTTGGCCAGCGCCTGCAGGGCTGCCTCATGTTCGCCGGCGACATGCCGGTATGACCGGGAGGCGACGCCCGTCCAACTGCTGATCTGCCGCACTGCTCCGTCGTGCAGGGTTGTCCCGGCCGCCGTCACGGCGCCGGCGACGTTGCTCCACGTCCGGGCATAGGCGTTGATCTGATCGGGATCGCCGGCCAGCGCGTCGAGCGCGTCCGAGAGCGGCTTGACGTGTTCGATGAGCCAGCCGACGCCCCACGAAACCAGTTGGCCGAGCGGGTCGGTGACGAAGGCGAGGGCGTCGAGGCCGGCGGCGATACCTCCGATGGCCGGATCGATCCACCCACCCGTCCCGAACGACGACATGAGCGCATCGACGTCCTCGGCCAGGAAAACGCCGCTGAACCAGCGGGTGCTGTCCTCGCGGGGCGCGATCAGCGGGTTGGCGGTGTCGCTCACGGCCCTTCCTTGGGGAAGGCGGCGGCGGTGCGCTCGTCCGAGGCGGTGTAGGCACGGGCCGTCGTGCGAAGGTCATCGGCTGATCGCTGCAGCGAGTCGGCCGCCTCTTGCAAGGCGTCGGTAGTCGCCTCTTGCAAGGTTTCGACCAGGGTGGGGATGAGTTGACAGAGGAATCCGTACGCGTCGCGGCCCATCGTGACAGCGGAGGCGGCGCCTCGCCCCTGAGCGACTTGGTCGGCCACGTCGTCGACCGTCGCAGCATGCCGAGTGATCGCGTCGGCCTGAACCTCGAAGCCCGACTCAGCGCTCATCGTCCGTACCGGTCGGTTCGGATGGGAAGCGGACTTCGAAGCTCGAGACGACAGCCCTTCCGGTCGCGCTGTCGATACCGACCGTCTGCTCGGCGATCGACGTCACTTGCTCGGTGAGGCGGGACTGGGCTTTCCGCATGGTTCGGACGATCACCTCCGCCAGACGGTCCATCTCGAGTCGGCCGGCCCGCTGGTCGAGGTGCAGGCCGGCGACGCAGCCTGACCCGTCGACTGTGACGGTGACGAGCTGTTCCGGGTCGGACGCGGTGGCCGTCACACGGCTGACCTGGTCGGACAATGACTGAGCAGCGGCCGCTTTCTCCGAGACGGATGCCGACCAGGAGCGGACCCATTCCTCCGCATCATCGGCGATGTCCGGCATGGCCAACCTCCGTGTCTTCGCCCGGTCCGCGACGATATCGAGGTAATGCAACCTCGCGGCGGCCGACAGCGTCAGCGCTCGGTCAGGCGGCCGTCCTTCTCGGTGTATTCGGCGCCTGTCTCTGGGCAGAGCCAGATGCCGTCGTCCTTGGGGGTGAGGGGGCGGCCGGCTCGGCCGACCCAGCCGATGCGGCGGGCGGGGACGCCGACGACCAAGGCGAAATCAGGGACGTCCTTCGTCACCACGGCGCCGGCGGCGATCAGGGCCCAGCGGCCGATGGTCACGGGGGCCACGCAGACCGCGCGGGCGCCGATCGCGGCTCCCTCGCCGATGGTGACGCCGACCGCTGTCCAGTCGTCGCCTGTCTTGAGGCGGCCGTCGGGGGTCACGGCCCGGGGGTATTCGTCGTTGGTGAGCACGGCGGCGGGGCCTATGAAGACGCCGTCGGCCAGGTGGGCGGGCTCGTAGACCAGGGCGTGGTTCTGCAGCTTCACGTTGCTGCCCAAGGTAACGCCTGGGCCGACGTAGGCGCCTCGGCCTACGGTGCAGTTGTCGCCCAAGGTGGCATTCTCACGGATCTGCGCCAGATGCCAGATCCGGGTGCCTGCACCGATTTTGGCGCGTTCGTCCACGTCGGCCGTGGGGGCCACGGTGACGCCCTCGCGGTTGGTCATTTATGTCCTCTCCGGAGGTTCGGCGGCGTGTCAGCCTAATGACCGCAACGCCTTTCGCGACACCGGAACATCGACACTTCGGCTCACTCTGACCGATGGTCGTCGCCCGGTCCGGCCGACAGTCGGAACCCGGTGTCCGAAGGTACCGGGCCGCCCTCCCGGCTTCCGACGGTTTTCCGGCAGTCCTCTGGCGGCGGAGCGGAAACCGTCGATAACTTTCCGTCGAGCACCGTCCACCATGCACGAAGAGCCCAACGAAACGGGATATCCGTGACTGTTTCCTCCTCCGCGCCCATCGGCGTCGCCGTCGTCGGAGCCGGCTACTGGGGTCCCAACCTCGTCCGCAACTTCCAGGCCACGCCCGCGTTCCGCTTGCGGTGGCTGTGCGACCTGGACGTCGACCGGGCCCGCCGGGTCCTCGGCGGCTACTCGACTGTGCAGGTGACCGCCGACCTCGACGAGGTGCTGGCCGACCCCGAGGTGCAGGCGGTCGCCATCGCCACCCCGGCCGGCACCCACCTTCCGGTGGCCATGGCCGCCCTGCGCGCCGGCAAGCACGTGCTCGTGGAGAAGCCGCTGGCCGCCACCTACGCCGAAGGCCTCGAACTGGTCGAAGAGGCGTCGAAGCGGGGCCTCACGCTCATGTGCGACCACACCTACTGCTACACGCCGGCCGTCCTGCGCATCCGCGAGCTGCTGCACTCGGGCGAGCTGGGCGAACTGCACTTCCTCGATTCCGTACGCATCAATCTGGGCCTGGTGCAGCGGGACATCGACGTCGTGTGGGACCTGGCGCCGCACGACCTCTCCATCCTCGACTTCGTTCTGCCGCCGGGCGTCCGGCCGGTGGCCGTGGCCGCCCACGGGGCCGACGGCATCGGCGCCGGCCGGGCCTGCGTCGCCTATCTGACGCTGGAGCTGAACAACGGCGCGATCGCGCACATCCACGTCAACTGGCTGTCTCCGGTCAAAATTCGCACCACCATTGTGGGCGGTTCGAAGCGCACCCTCGTGTGGGACGACCTGAACCCGAGCCAGCGGATCGCCGTCTACGACCGCGGCGTCGACGTGGCCTCGCCCGACGAGCTGGGCGACGAGCAGCGCCGCGACATGCTGGTCTCGTACCGCTCCGGCGACATGGTCGCGCCCGCCCTGGTCGAGCGGGAGGCGCTGCGGACCATGGTGGACGAGTACGCGCGGGCCATCACCACCGGCACGCCCGCCCTGACCGACGGCCGTTCCGGGTTGCGCGTACTGGAAATTCTGCAGGCCGCCTCGGTCAGCCTGGCCGAGGGCGGCACGATGATCAAACTCGACGAAGGGCGCATGGCGTGACGGGCGTGGAGATCGAGGGCGCGCGGGCCCTCGTCACGGGCGGGGCGGGCACGATCGGCTCGCACGTCGTGGACGAACTCGTGCGCGGCGGGGCGTCCGAAATTGTCGTGCTCGACAACTTCGTACGCGGGCGCAAAGAGAATTTGACCTGGGCTCTGGACAACGGGAACGTCACCTTAATCGAAGGCGATATCCGGGACCGCGCCCTCGTCGAGCAGAGCACGCAGAACAAAGACCTCGTCTTCCACCTCGCCGCCATCCGCATCACGCAGTGCGCCGAGGAGCCCCGGCTGGCCAACGAGGTGCTGGTCGACGGCACCTTCAACGTGGTCGAGGCGGCGGCCGAGGCGGGCGTGAAGAAGCTGATCGCGTCGTCGTCGGCGTCGGTCTACGGCCTGGCCGAGCAGTTCCCGACGACCGAGCGCCACCACCCGTACAACAACGACACGTTCTACGGCGCGGCCAAGGCGTTCAACGAGGCCACGCTGCGCAGCTTCCACGCCATGAAGGGCCTCGACTACGTCGCCCTGCGCTACTTCAACGTGTACGGGCCGCGGATGGACATCTACGGCCTCTACACCGAGGTGCTGATCCGCTGGATGGAGCGCATCGAGTCGGGCACGCCGCCGCTGATCCTGGGCGACGGCCTGGCCACCATGGACTTCGTGCACGTGGCGGACATCGCCCGGGCCAACATCCTGGCCGCCCGGGCCGACGTCACCGACGAGGTCTTCAACATCGCCAGCGGCACCGAGACCAGCCTGCGCGAGCTGGCCCAGGCGCTCAGCGACGTGATGAAGAGCGACCTCGAGCCCGAGTTCGGGCCGGCCCGCGCGGTCAACGGCGTCACCCGCCGCCTGGCCGACACGAGCGCCGCCGCCGACAAGCTCGGCTTCCGCTCCGAACTGAGCCTGCACGAGGGCCTGCAGGGCCTCGTCGACTGGTGGCGGTCGTCCCGATGATTCCCGTGATGATTCCTCTGCTGGGCGAGGAAGAAGCCCAGGCGGCCGCCGAGGCGGTGCGTTCCGGCTGGGTGGCTCAGGGCCCGCGGGTCAAGAGCTTCGAGCACGAGTTCGCGGCCGCGGTCGGCGCGGCCCACGGCGTGGCCACCAGCTCGTGCACCACGGCGCTGCACCTGGCGCTGGTGGTGCTCGGCATCAAGCCGGGCGACGAGGTCGTCGTGCCGTCCTTCTCGTTCATCGCCACCGCCAACGCTGTCCGCTACGTCGGGGCGACACCCGTCTTCGCCGATGTCGACCTGGCTACCGGCAACGTCACGGTCGAGACCGTCGACGCGGTGCGCACCGCAAAGACCCGGGCGGTCGTCGCGGTGCACCAGGGTGGCGTCCCGTTTGACACGGCCGCCCTGCGCAAGGCGGCCGACGGCTGGGGCGTCCACCTGGTCGAGGACGCGGCCTGCGGGGCCGGCTCGACGGCGTACGGCCAGCCGGTCGGCGCCGGCGCGGCTGTGGCCGCCTGGTCGTTCCACCCGCGCAAGCTGCTCACCACCGGCGAGGGCGGCATGGTGACGGTCGACGACGCCGGCCACGCGACCCGCCTGCGCCGGCTGCGCGAGCACGGCATGAACGTGTCGGCCGCCGACCGGCACGCCAGCTCGCAGCCGGTGCTCGAGGCCTACCTGGAGACCGCCTACAACTACCGGATGACCGACATTCAGGCCGCGATCGGGCTCGTGCAGCTCGGCCGTCTGGCCGGTCTGGTCGCCCAGCGCCGGCAGCTGGCCGCCCGCTATCACGAACTGCTGGACGGAATCGAGGGGCTCACCCCGATCAAGGACCCCGCCTACGGCCAGACCAACTACCAGTCGTTCTGGGTCCTCCTCGACAGTTTCCCGACGAGCCGCGACGACGTGCTGGCCGAGCTGGCCGCCCAGGGCGTCTCGGCCCGGCGCGGCATCATGGCGGCGCACCTCGAACCCGCGTACGCCGATGTCGCCCCGCCGCCGCTGCCGGTGACCGAGCGGCTGACGCGCAACTCGCTGATCCTGCCCCTGCATCACAAACTGACCGCCGACGACCAGGAGCGCATCGTCTCCGTCCTGCGCGGGCTGTCCCGGTGAACGACCTCGTCATCGTCGGCGCCGGCGGTTTCGCCCGCGAGACTGCCGCCGCCGCTTCACATGTGTGGAACGTGCTCGGCTTCCTCGACGATGACGAAGCACTGCACGGCACCACCCGTTCGGGCCGGCCGATCTTGGGCGGCACCGAGCTGGCGGGCGAGATGGACGCCGCGGTCGTGGTCTGCGTGGGCAATCCCCGCAACTTCACGGCCCGGCGCAGCATCGTCGAGCGCCTGGACCTGCCGGACGACCGGTACGCCACGGTCGTGCACCCGCTTGCGTCGGTCGGCGCGGGCAGCGAGGTCGGCCCCGGCACCGTGCTGCTGGCCGGCACGGTGCTCACCGCCGACGTGACCATCGGCGCCCACGTGGCCGTCATGCCGCAGGCCGTGCTGACCCACGACAACCACGTGTCCGGCTACTGCACCGTCGCCTCCGGCGTCCGCCTGGGCGGCGGCGTGGTGCTCGACGAGGGCTCGTACGTCGGCGCCGGCGCCCTCGTCCGTGAGGGCGTCAAGGTGGGCGCCGGCTCGCTGGTCGGCATGGGCTCGGTGGTGCTGCACGACGTGCCGCCGAACGAGGTCTGGGCCGGCAACCCGGCCCACCTGATCCGTCCCCTCCTGAGGAGTTAGCACATGTCCCGCATCCCGCTCGTCGACCTCGCCGCCGCCCACGCGGAGGTGGCCGAGGAGGTCGAGGTCGGATTCAAGCGCGTCATCGCGGCCACCGCCTTCGTGGGCGGCGCCGAGGTGGCGGCGTTCGAGGAGGAGTACGCGGCGTTCAGCGGCCTGCCGCACTGCGTCGGCGTGGCCAACGGCACCGACGCGCTCGAGCTGGCCTTCCGCGCGGTCGGCGTGGGCGCCGGCAGCGAGGTGATCCTGCCGGCCAACACGTTCATCGCCACGGCGGAGGCGGTCGCCCGCACCGGCGCCCGGCCCGTGCTGGTCGACTGCGACCCCCGTACGTACCTGATCGACACCGAGGCCGCGCTGGCCGCGGTCACCCCGGCCACGAAGGCGATCGCGCCGGTCCACCTGTACGGCCAGATGGCCGACGTGGAGCGCCTGCGCGCGAGCGGCGTGGCGGTCGTCGAGGACGCGGCCCAGAGCCAGGGCGCCACCCGCAACGGGCGGACGGCGGGCACGGGCGGCATCGCGGCCACCAGCTTCTATCCCGGCAAGAACCTCGGCGCGTACGGCGACGCGGGCGCGGTGGTCACCGACAACGACGGGTGGGCCACGACCGTACGCACGCTGGGAAGTCACGGCGGTCTGAAGAAGTATCAGCACGACCTGATCGGCGTGAACAGCCGCCTGGACGGCCTGCAGGCGGTCGTGCTGCGGGCGAAGCTGGCCCGCCTGGCCGACGGCAACGCCCGCCGCCGGGCCGCCGCCGCCCGCTACGACGACCTGCTGGCGAGTGTGGACGTGGTGCGCCCGGCGACGGACGAGGGCAACGAGCACGTCTGGCACATCTACTGCGTACGGGTTCCGGACGGCCGCCGCGACGAGGTGCTGGCCAAGCTGAACGCGGCGGGCATCGGCGCCGGCATCCACTACCCGATCCCCGTGCACAAGACCGGCGCCTTCGCTCACCTGGGCGGCGTCTTCCCGAACGCCGAGGCGGCCGCGCCCGAGATCCTGTCGCTGCCCATCTATCCCCAGATCACCCCCGACCAGCAGGCCCGCGTGGCCGACGAGCTGGCCACCGCCCTGAAGGGCTGAACTGTCGTGTACGTCAGTCTGCGGGACCGTCCCGGCGCCGATCAGGCGCCGGGGACCGGCCGTGTCGCGCGGCGGGTGTCGTCGACGGTCCTGCTGCTCGGCGTGGTCAGCCTGCTGACCGACCTGTCGTCCGAGATGGTGGCGTCGGTGCTGCCGCTCTATCTGACGGCCGTGGTCGGGCTGAGCCCGGTCGCGTACGGCTTCCTCGACGGCATGTACCAGGGTGTGAGCGCCTTCGTGCGGATCGCCGGGGGCTACGCGGGCGATCGCGGCGGCCATCCCAAGTGGGTGGCGGTTCTGGGGTACGGGGCGTCGGCGCTCAGCAGGATCGCGATGCTGCCGGCCGCGGGGTTCGCCGCCATCACGGCGGTGATCACCGGGGATCGGCTGGGCAAGGGATTGCGTACGGCGCCCCGGGACGCCCTCATCGCCGAGGCGTCCGATCCGAGCATGCTGGGCCGGTCGTTCGGCGTGCACCGGATGCTCGACACGATCGGGGCCGCGCTCGGACCGCTGGTGGCGTTCGCGCTGCTGGCCAGCGTGCCGGGCAGCTATGACTCCATCTTCGTCGTGTCGTTCGCGTTCGCGCTGGCCGGCCTGGCCGTGCTCGTGCTGTTCGTGCCCGACCTGCGGACGGCGGCCGGGGCGGCCCGGATCGGCCTGCGCCGGGCGATGCGCGAGGTCGGCGGGCGCCGGTTGCGTAAGCCGCTGCTCGCGGCGGGCCTGCTCGGACTGCTGACGGTCGGGGACGGGTTCCTCTACCTGTCGCTGCAGGAGCGCGACGACTTCGCCGCCATCTACTTCCCTTTGCTGTACGTCGGAACCAACATCGCCTACCTGAGCCTGGCCGTGCCGCTGGGCCGGCTGTCCGACCGGGTCGGCCGGGGCAAGGTGCTGGTGGCCGGGCACGGCGCCCTGCTCGCCTGCTACCTGCTCGCGGCGCTGCCGGCCGGGGGCGCCGGGCTGACCGTCGTCGTCCTGCTGCTGCTCGGCGTGTTCTACGCGGCCACCGACGGGGTGCTGCCCGCCCTGATCAGCCGGCTCGTGCCGGGCGAGGCGCGGGGGAGCGGCATCGCGGCCGCGCAGACCGTGGTGGCGCTGGCCCGCTTCGCGTCCTCGGTGCTGTTCGGGTTGATGTGGGGCCTGCAAGGGCCAGCGCGTTCGCTGCTGCTGTTCGCGGCCGTGCTCGCGGCGGCGATCCCGGTTGCCGCCTGGCTTCTGCGGGGGATCAGCCGCGAGGAGGTCGCGGCATGACTCTCCGGCTGCGGGTCGCGCTGCTGGTCGCGGTCGTGCTCGTGGTGGCGCTCGGCGCCGGTGGGTACGTGTGGAACGTACGGCAAAGTCAGGCCCAGACCAGGGCCGCCGCACCCGCCGTCGCTCAGGGCGGCGACCTCGCGTCCCTGCGCGCGCAACCCCACCTGGTCTTCCGTAGCACCGCCCTGGGCAACGAGTACGGGCGGGTAGCGGTCGTGCCGCTCAGCGCGCCGACCGGCCCCCGGGCGTTCACCCCGGCCGCCTGCGAGCGCGTCTACGCCACGGCCCAGGACGCGATCTGCCTGTCGGCCGACCGGGGCATCGTCACCAAATACCGGGCCCAGCTGCTCGACACGGACTGGGCCGCGACGCGTGACCTGCCGCTGACCGGGCTGCCCAGCCGGGCCCGGCTCTCGCGGGACGGCTCGCTGGCCGCCACCACGACTTTCGTGTTCGGCGACTCCTACGCCAATCCCGGGCAGTTCTCCACTCGTACGGTGGTCACCCGCACCGACGGCGAAGTGGTCGGCGATATCGAGAAGTTCCGGCTGATCGTCGAGGGCAAGACGGTCACCGCGGCCGACAAGAACCTGTGGGGCGTCACGTTCTCCGACGACGACCGCTTCTACGCCACCGCCGCCACCGGCGGGAAGACCTGGCTGGTCGAGGGCAGCCTGAAAGACCGTACGGTGAAAGCCTTGCGACCCGACGTCGAGTGCCCGTCGCTGTCGCCCGACCGCACCCGCATCGCCTTCAAGAAGCACGGCGATCTGCCGCCCGGCAAGTGGCGCCTGGCCGTCCACGACCTGCGCACCGGCGCCGAGACCGTCTCGAGCGAGCAGCGCAGCGTCGACGACCAGGTCGAATGGCTCGACGACGCCACCCTCGTCTACGGCCTGCCCCGCACCGACACCAACGGCGCCGCCACCAGCGACATCTGGCGCGTCCCGGCCGACGGCAGCGGGCCCCCGCAGGTCCTCGTGCCGGACGCCTGGTCGCCGGCGGTCGTGCGATGACGAACGGAGAGACCGTGCCGCCCCTGGCCATCATCACCCCGAGCTACGCGCCCGATTTCGAGCTCTGCGCCGACCTGCACGCCTCGGTACGCGCCTTCCTGCCCGGCGTCGACCACCACATCATCGTGCCGCGGCGCGACCGCGCCCGCTTCCGTTCCCTGGCCGGCGATCGGACCCACGTGCACGACGTGGCCGAGTATCTGCCGCGGACGTTCCTGACGCTGCCCGCGGTGAACGGCTGGGTCAACGCCCGCCGCCCTTACCCGCCGATCCGGGGCTGGATCGCCCAGCAGATCGTCAAGCTGGCCGCGGCAGCCCGCCTCGAAACCGACGTGGCCCTGCTGATCGACTCGGACATCGAGGTGATCCGCCCGTTCGGCCCGGACGTCTATCGCCGCGACGGGGTGACCCGGTTCTTCCGCAAGCCGGGCGCGGTCCACGACAAGATGCCCCGCCACCTCATCTGGCACGAGGTCGCCCGCCGGATGCTCGGTCTGCCACCGGGAAAGCCGCCCTACACCGACTACATCTGCGCCCCCGCGTCGTGGGACCCGGCAATCGTCCGCGGATTGCTGGCCCGGGTCGAGGAGGTGGCGGGCCGCCCCTGGCCGACCGTGATCGGGGCCGAACTGCACTTCTCCGAACTGATTCTGTACGGCGTCTACGTCGACGAGGTGCTCGGCGCCCCGGCCACCGGCTTCACGACCGACGACATGCTGTGCCCCCAGTACTTCGACGAGGTGCCGCTCGACGAGGCCGGTCTGCGGTCGTTCCTCGGGAAGGTCCGCCCCGAGGACATCGCCGTGATGATCTCCGCCAAGTCGGGCACCCCACGCCACCTGCGGCGGGCCGCCGTGGCCGGGATCAGCCATGCCTGAGCCCGGCGCCCCGCTGATCGTGCTCGGGGCCGGCACGCCGTGGGACGGTGTGCCCGGCACCGACCGCCGGATGGCCGCCGAACTGCTGCGCCACGCCCGGGTGCTGTGGGTCGATCCCGCCTTCTCGGTGGTCACCCGGCACGGCCTGCGGCAGGGCACGGCCCGGCGGTTCGGGCCCAGCCTCGACGAACCGGAACCCGGGCTGATCCGGCTCCGGCCGGTGGCCCCGCCCCTGCACACCCGCCGCCGCGTGCGCCCGGCCACCCGGGCGGTCCTGCGGGCCCAGATCGACCACGCGCTGCGGCGGCTGGGGGAGCGCCCGTACGCGGTGATCGACAGCCGGATGGGCCGGATGCTCAGCGGCTGGGAGCCGGGCGTGCGCCGGATCCTGTACGGCACCGACGATTTCGTGGGCGGCGCCGAGCTCATGGGCGGCGACCCCGACGAGGTGCGCCGCGACGAGCGGGCCTCGCTCGACGACGCCGACCTCGTGCTGGCCGTCTCGCCCACGCTGGCCGACCGCTGGCGGGGGCTCGGGGCTCGCGACGTCCGCTTGCTGCCCAACGGCGTCTCCCCGCTGCCCGTGGCCGCGCCTCGCGAGAGCACGCTGCCGCGCCCGGTGGCCGGGGTGGTCGGCCAGCTCTCCGAGCGCATCGACATCACGTTTCTGGAAGCCCTGGCCGACGCGGACATCTCGCTGCTGCTGGTCGGCCCCCGCGACCCGAGGTGGGCGCCCGGCCGATTCGAGGAACTGGTCGCCCGCCCGCATGTGCGCTGGACCGACCGGCAGCCGTACGAGTCGCTGCCCGGGTGGTTCGCGCAGATGGATGTGGGTGTCACCCCGTACGCGAGATCGGCCTTCAACCGGGCCTCGTTCCCGTTGAAAACACTGGAGTATCTGGCCGCCGGGCTGCCCGCGGTCAGCACCGACCTGCCTGCCACCCGCTGGCTCGACACCGACCTGATCACCATCGCGGACGGCCCGGCTGCGTTCGTCGACGCCGTCCGCCGGGCGGCCGTTCCGCGTCCGGAGCTCGTGGCCGCCCGCCGTGCGTTTGCGGCCGGCCACTCCTGGCAGGCGCGCGGCGAAGTGCTGGCCGCCGCCCTCGGACTCGTCCCGTCCCGCACCGAGGAGACCCCCACATGGCAGAGCTGAACGTCCTGGTCTATCCGCACGCCATGGAGGTCGGCGGGAGCCAGCTCAACGCCATCGAGCTGGCCGCCGCCGTGCGCGACCTCGGCCACCGGGTCGCCGTCATCGGCGAGGACGGGCCGCTGCTCGACCGCATCCACGGGCTCGGCCTGGAACACCTGCCGCTGCCGTCGAAGCGCCGCCGCCCGTCGCCGTCGGTCGCGAGCCATCTGCGGTCGCTGGTGCGCGAGCGCGGCCTGACCGTCGTGCACGGCTACGAATGGCCACCCGCTTTGGAAGCGGCGGCCGCGGCGTACGGGAATCCCGGCACCGCCGCCGTCTGCACGGTCATGTCGATGGCGGTGGCGCCGTTCCTGCCCGCCACCATGCCGCTCGTGGTCGGCACGGCGGCCCTGCAGAAGCACTCGGCGGCCCGTCGGCCCGGTCCCGTGCATCTCATCGAGCCGCCGGTCGACGTACGGGAAAACGCTCCTGACTTTCCGGCCGGCGACTTCCGGGCCGAGCACGGACTGGACGGGTCGCTGCTGCTCGGTGTCGTCTGCCGCCTGGTGCCGGAGTTGAAACTCGAGGGCCTACTGACCGCCATCGACGTCGTGGGGCGGCTCGGCGCCGAGCATCCGCTGCAGCTGGTGGTGGTCGGCGACGGCCCGGCCCGCGACCAGGTGGCCGAGCACGCCCGCAAGGCCAACGCGGAGGCCGGGCGCACCGCCGTCGTGCTCACCGGGCAGCTGATGGACCCCCGTCCCGCGTACGCGGCGGCCGACATCATGCTCGGCATGGGCGGTTCGGCGCTGCGGGCCCTCGCCTTCGGCAAACCGCTGGTGGTGCAGGGGGAGCGCGGCTTCTGGGAACTGCTCACCCGCGAGAGCTGCCCGCTCTTCCTCGAACAGGGGTGGTACGGCATCGGCGACGGCACCGGCGGTCCCGACCGCCTGGCCGCGATCCTGCGGCAGGTGATCGGCGACGCGGCCTTGCGGGAACGGCTCGGCCGCTACGGTCGCGAACTGGCGGTCGAGCGCTTCAGTCTGCAGCGCGCCGCCCGGGTGCAGGAGGACATTTACCGTACGGCGGTGGTGTCGGCCGCCGACGGCGGTCAGACCCGGGCCGGCCTGCGCTCGGCGGCCGGTCTGATCAGCTACAAGGTGCGGCGCCGTTACGAGGGCATGCGGGGCACGGCCGCCCGGGACGACTTCAACGCGGCCACGCTGGCGTCCTCGTCGATGCGGGGCCAAGCTTGAGGTCGTGAGCTTCGAGTTCCGGGTCGACGACGCGGCCACCGGCGCCTCGCTGTGGCCGGTCTACCAATCAGTGTTCGACGACCAGCGCGACTTCGACACCTGGCGCGACGAAGTCTGGGACAGGCATCGGGTCCGGGACGGCTTCCGCCTGGCCCGCGCCCATGACGAGGGCCGGCTCGTCGGGTTCGCCTACGGCTACACGGGCCGTGACGGTCAATGGTGGACGGACAACGCCCGCCGGGTGCTGCCGCCCGGCGTCGGCCAGGCCTGGCTGGGCGGTCATTTCGAGCTCGTCAGCCTGGGAGTCGTGGCCGGCGCCCGCGGGCGGGGCGTGGGCCGGGCGCTGCTGCGAGCCGTGGCCGACGGTCTCGCCCACGACCGGCTGCTGCTGATGACCACCGCCGACGACACCGACCCGGCCCGTCGCCTGTACGCCTCGGAAGGCTGGCATGTGCTCGGGCCGGGCATCGGCGACGACACCGTCATCATGGGCAAGCGGCCGGGTGGTGCGTGAACTCGCCTCCCGGTCAGTCGCGGAACTCGATGGTCAGCGGCGCTCGGTTGTTGGCCTCGTTGGGGTCGTTGAAGCCATCGAGCGGAAGGATGTTCGTGTCCGGCACGTAGGTAAGGGTGTACCGCCGCGGCGAGTCGACCTTCAGCGTCACGGTGCGGGTCGCGCCGCCGGTGATTTTGGTCGCGGTGCAGAGGATGTCCACCATCCCGCCGCCGGCCTGCGACCGGTCCAAGGCGCAGCCGGGTGGCGCGTCGACCAGCTTCATGCCGTCCGAGACGACGGTTTGCGTCTTGTACGGGATGGCCGAGGTGCCGGTGTTGCGCACCGTCAACGTCATCGAGCCCACGTAGTGCCCGTTCCCCTGCCGGGTCAGCACGAGATCGGTGCTGGTCAGCTCGAGGTCGGTGGCGTACTTGTTGGTCGTGGGCGGCGTCGTTCCCTGCTGGACGAAGGCCGACCCGTTCCAGGTGAAGGTCAGCCACTGCCGGGTGACGTAGCGCGGCTTGCCCTGATCGGCGTCGGCGCACCGCCACGGCACCGGGAAGTCGGCCGTCTCGACCTGGACCGCGCCGCCGGTGCCGGCGCGCACCCCGCAGATGGCCACCACGGCGCCGCCCTGCTGCAGGACGGGCCCGATCGTCCGGACCCCGCCGCCGGGCGCGGCACCGAACGCCACGACCTGGGACCCGATGTCGTTGCCGTTCATGCAGAAGACGCGGGCGAGGGTTTCCGCCTGACCATCCTGGTCGATGTCGGCGTGCACGACCCCGGCGATCCAGAGGTTGGCGTCGTTGACCACGGTGTCGCCGGCCCGGAACGGCACCGGGCCGGTCGGGCATCGCGCGTCGTTCATCTCGGCCGGCCACGCGGGCAGGTCGAGCGTGGCCGAGTAGAGGCCGGCCTCGCTGAGGCCCCCGGCCGGCGCGGTCGTCGACGGATTCACGTTCTGCCCGGGCCCGACGAAGTAGTGCGCGGACGCGGAAACCTGCGGAGCCGACGGCGGCGAGCCGGTCGGCGGTCCTTGGGGGTCGCCCGGCAGCACGGCCGCGACCGTCAACGGCACCGCGACGACCAGGGTGGCCAACGCTCCGAGGGTGAGGCCGCGCCGGCGCTTGCGGGTGCGGACGACCTCGTGGGTACGCTCGGCGCCGACCGGCTTCACCATGGTGGCCGCCTGGCTGCGGAACTCGTCGAACGCGGCGGTCAGCGGATCGTGATCGGTCATTTCTCCTCCTCGGCGAGGCGGGCGGCCAGCGCCGTGCGGCCCCGGTGCAGCCACGCCTTGACCGTTCCCTCGGGCACGCCGACCTGGTCCGCGATGTCCCGCACCGACTGATCGGCCAGGTAGTGCAGGACCACCACCCGGCGGTGCTGAGCCGGCAGCGTGGCCAGCGCGGCGGTCAGAGCCACCCGGTCCGGCCCGGGGGCGGGCACGTGCTCCATGCGGTGCTTGCGCACGAAGAGCGCGGCGGTGCGGGCGCGGCGCCACTGGCTGGTCGCCAGGTTCCACGCCACCCGGCGCACCCAGGCCAGCGGGTCGTCCATCCGGGACGTGCGCTTCCACTGGGCCAGGGCGCGGCAGAACGCCTCCTGCACCACGTCCTGCGCGGTGGGCAGGTCGCCGGTGTACGCGTACAGCTGGATCGTCAGCGACGAGAAGTGGGCGGCGTAGAAGGTGTCGAAGTCCGGATCGGGCGGCCGGTCGGGATCGACCTCGCGTGAATGGCGCAAATCGACCACGGTGCCCTCTCTCCCCCCGGCGCCCGGCGTCCCGGGCGTTCAGGGGTTACACGTTCGACGGCGGCGTCCGGTTACAGCTACTTCTTCACCGCGTACCGCGCGTGGGTGGCCAGCGGTGAGCTGTAGACCTTGACCACCTCGAGGTCCACGTCCCGGTCGAACCCCTCGAACAGCCGCTTGCCGGCCCCGAGGATCACCGGCGCGGTCGAGATGACCAGCTCATCGACCTTCCCCGCCCGCAACGCCTGCCGGATGACGTCGGCGCCGCCGCCGACCGAGACATCGCCACCGCCGGCCGCCTCGACCGCCTGGCTCAGCGCCGTGTCCAGGTCCGCCACGAACCGGAACCCGGCCTCGGCCGGCGGCTGATCCGCGACCCGGTGGGTGAGGACGAACAGCGGCCCCGGGAACGGGTTGGTCCCGCCCCACGCGCCGGCCGCGTCGTACATGCCGCGGCCGACGACGCCGGCCCCGATCGTCGCGACCATCTCGTCGTAGAACTGCTTGTCCGGGCCGTGCATGGCGAATTCATGGCCACTCTCGTACGTCCATGGGCCACCCATCACCCAGTAGTGCAGCCGTTCACCGCCCCGGCCCAGCCCGTACTGCGGCCCGTCGTCGGGCCCGGTGACATACCCGTCGACCGACGTGGAGATGGATGCGACGACCTTGCCCATGGTTCTTCTCCTCTGTCCGGTGTCACCAGAACAGACCGGGCATGAGGCCCGAACTCATCGCTGCTGCTGGTCCGGCTGTTCGTCGCGGAACGACAACCCGGCCGCGTCCAGCGCGGAGCGCAGGTGGCTGAGCGCGTACGGGCCGACGCCGTGCAACGCCTGCACCTCGGCCGCGCTGAGGTCGGCCACCTGCTCGAGCCGGACCACCCCGCGCGCGGTGAGCGCCCGGGTCGCGGGCGCCCCGAGGTGCGGCAGCGGGGTGCCGGGTTCGGGCGCCACCCGGCTGCCGGCCGACCGGGGATGACCCTCGTGGTCCAGCACGGCGGCGCCTCGTGCCGAGAGCCGATACCCGATGTCCAGCGACTCGGTCAGGCCGCGCTCCTTCAGCTTGCGCACGTTCAGCTTGAACGAGGCGGTGTCGCGGCCCACGCGTCCGGCCAGCTCGGGCGCCCGGACTGCCGGCAGTTCGTCGATCAGCATCAGCGTCGCCCGCGTCCACGCCCCGGTCGGCGAGGCGCGATCGAGCCGGTCGAGCCACGCCCCGATCGCCTCGATCTCCGCGGTGTCGGGCACCGTCTCGCGCAGCGCCTGCCGCGGGTCGGCCCCGGCGTACCGCAGCCCGATCCGATACACCGGCCGCTCGGCGTGCACCTTGTCCAGCCCCTGCCGCAGCGCCGCCAGCGAGGCCGCCCCGGCCCGGCGCGCGTCGGCCGCGGTCAGCCTGCTGACCGGCACCCGCTCGACGGACGTGATCTCGACCAGCCCGACCGAAGTCCGCATCCGGGTGCCCACCTTGACCCGGGGCTGCTCCCACCGCCGGAACGCCACATCGACCTCACCGGCCCGGATGGCCGCCAGTTCGGCCGGACGCATCTGCATGCCCCCAGTTCACCACACCACGATCCACCGGGCGGCCCGGCGACTCCCCAGGCGCTACGGTGTCCCGGTGGACGGTAGCTGGGAAGAGCGGATGGCTGCTCGATCGTCCGCGCGGGCGGCCGAACGCATCGCACGCCGCCGCCGGCCACTGTTGCCGGACCGTCCCGGGCATGTCGGTCACCATCTGCACCGCACGCCGGCCGGCACCGCATGCTCCTGCGGCGACGGATTCCAGGAGGCCTGCTTCGTCGAGGCCGACGAGGACACCGCCTGGTGGGCGGCGCAGCGGTGCATCGTCTGCGGTCAACCGGAAGCAACTCTCGACGGAGCCCATTCCGACGCCTGACGAGACCGCGGGAAGTCAGGACGCCCGCAGACTCCTCAGCGTGGTGCGGAGGCGGTAAACGAGGGCGCTGACCGCAGCGAGGGCGGCTGCCCCGGCGACCAGCAGGGCCAGCAGGTCGACCGAGATGGTGGCGGCCGCGGCCCAGGCGATGGCACCCACTGCGGCGGTGGCGGCCAGAGGTAGCAACAGTTGGCGGGCGAAAGCGGTGGGCGGTATCTCCACGCGTTTGAGCTCGCGCAGGTAGAGCGGCAGAACCACGGCCAGGGCGACGGCGAACTGGGCGGCCGCTGCGCCCGGCGTGCCGGCCAGGTGGGCGCCGGCCACTACGGCGGGCACCAGCACGGCCAGCCAGATCACCTGGACGGTGAAGACGACGCGGGTGTTGGCCAGCACGACGAAGTAGTCGTAGACCAGCTCGAACAGGATGCGCAGCATGGCCAGCAGGCCCAGCCACGGCAGCACCGCGGCGGCGTCGCGCCAGGCCTCGCCGTACACGAAATGGATCAGCGGGTCGGCCGAGGCGGCCAGCAGCACGCACACCGGCAGCGTGACCGCGGCCAGCAGGCCCGTGGTGGACAGGAACGTGCGGCGCATGGCCGGCGGGTCGTGCTGCAGGCGGGCCAGGGCGGCCGGGGCCACCGCGCGGACCGGCTGCGAGAACACCGAGATGGGCCAGTTGGACAGGTTGCTGGCCAGCACGTAGAGGCCGAGCGGCACCGGGCCGAGCACGATGCCGACGATGAGCCGGTCGACGTTGCCGACCGCGAACACCACGATGCTCGACCCGGCCAGCGGCAGCCCGAACTTGAGCAGGGCGGCCGCCTTCGCCCGGTCGAAGCCGAGCCGGACCGCGCGCGGCTCGAACGCGATGAACAGCATGGCCCCGATGACCGCCCCGGTGATGTGGCCGATCGCCAGGCTCATCGCGCCCTGTCCGGCCAGCGCGCAGCCGATCGAGGTGAGCGCGCCGGCCCACGTCGAGACCTGGTCGGCGATCATCTTGCGGCCCTGCTTGAACTCGCGTTGCAGCATGGCGACCGGAGTCGCCACCAGGCCGCTGACCACCACGGCCAGGGTCAGCAGTCGCACCACCGGCACCGCCTCGGGGTCGCCCATCGCGTTCGCGAAGGCGGGCGCCCCGAGGTAGCAGCCCAGATAGATCAGCGTGCTGGCCCCGAGCGACAGGGTCGCCACGGTGGGCGCGATCTCGCGCGGGTCACCCGGCCACCGCACGATGGCCAAGCTGACGCCGAGCTCGTTGAAGCTGAGCACGGCGATCAGCGCGACCATCGCCACGGCGTAGGTACCGAATTCCTCCGGCCCGAGGATGCGGGCCAGGGCGATGCCGATGGCCAGCGTGCTCAGCCGGCCGATCGCCGTGCTGGCGAAGCTGAAGCCGAGGGCCCGGCCGGCCCGGGCCATCAACGGCCGGTCGTCCACCGAGGAAGTCATGGATCAGGAGCCTCCCGCTCCGGCCGGCTGGAAGTAGACGTCCACCCAGAAGTTGTGGTTGGCCGTGCCGTTCGGGAAGTCCCGGGCGCCGTACCGGTAGAGGCTCCCGCCGGCCGGGATGTGCAGCGGCGGATTGTCGGCGCCGTCGTGGTAGAAGGCGTTGATGTCGGCTGCGTAGTTGCCGGCCGTCGTGTGGTACGACGCGATGTAGGTCGTGCCCGCCGTCACGTCGACCGGCGTGGCGAACCGGACGCTCTGCCATCCCGAGGCGGTCTCGCCCGGGAACACGGCCGAGGCCATCTCTTGCCCGGTGGCCGACCACAGCGTGCCCGTGTGGGTGCCGGTGTTACTCGCGCCCTTGTAGAACCGCAGCCCGGTGATCTTTCCGTCGACGTCGGCCGTGAACCGCGCCCCGACCTCGATCTCGGCCGGGTCGTTCCAGGCCGCGTTGGCCGGTGTGGCTCCGGCGGCGAAGATGGTCACCCCCGTGGGAGGCACGACAGGACCGGTCGGTGTCGGTGTCGGAGTCGGCGTGGGTGTCGGGGTGGGCGTCGGCGTGGGGCCGGCGCCGGGGCGGAACAACGGATCCACCCAGTAGTTCGTGTTGTGGTACGAGCTCTCCGGGAAGCCCGCGCTGCCGTACCGGAAGACGCCGTTGCCGCCGCCCGGTGCGCTCAGGCTGCCGGCGCTGCTGGTCCAGGCCGAGTCGAAGAAGTTCTCGTCGTACGCGTAATTCCCGTTCGGGGCGAAGTACGACAGCACGTACGTCGTCCCCGCGGCCACCGCGACCGGCGAGTCGAAGACGGCGGTCTGCCAGCCCGATCCGCTGCCCGGCGGGAACGTCACCTGGGCCATCGGCGTCTGGTCGGCCTTCCACAGGGTGCCCGTGTGCGTGCCGGTGTTGCCCGGTCCCTGATAGAACCGCAGTCCCACGATCTCGCCGGCCACGGCGGGGGTGAACCGCACGCCGAGCTCGAGCGGGCTGGTGTCGCCGAAGGCCGCCGGGTGGGCGGGCACGGCGTCGGTCGCGAACAACTTGTGCACGCTCGGGTCGAGCTCGGTCTGGAAGGACCAGATCTTCGGCTCCTCGGCCGGGTGCCCGCCCGTGTCGGTGGCGGTCACCGAGGCCGTGTACGCCTGGGCGGCGTTCAGCGGCGCGGCCGGGGTGAACGTGGCCGTGCGGGTCGCGGCAGCGTACGTGGTCGTGCCGGCCACGGTCGCGCCTCCGGCGTCCTTGAGTGTGAAGGCGATCGACGACGGCGTCAGCGCCTTGGAGAAGACCGCCTTGAGCGCGGTCGACACCGGGACACCGTTGGCGTTGGCCAGCGGCGTGGTGGCCACCACGACCGGCGGGGCGTCGGCGCTGGGCACGAAGCGGACGTCGACGTAGTAGTTGGTGTCGTCCCACGTACGGTCGGGGAAGACCGAGCCGTACCCGAAGACGCCGTTCGGCTCGACCTGGGTCGAGCGCCGGGCGGTCAGCGGGCCGGCGTCGTGGTCGGCGGCGCTGAAGAACCGGCCGTCGGCCGCGTAGTGCCCGTTGGGGGCGTGGTACGAGGCCACGTATTTGGTGCCGGCGTAGACGTTGACCGGCTGGCTGAAGACCAGGGTCTGCCACCCGGTGGCGGTCTCGTCGACGAACGTGCCCGACTCGATCTCGGAGCCGCCCGCGCTCCACAGCGTGCCGGTGTGCGGGCCCGTGTTGCCGGCGCCCTTGTAGAAGCGGATCCCGGTGACGAAGCCGTCGACCTTGGGCTCGAAACGGACGCCGAGCTCGGTGCTGCCGCTGTCGTCGGCCGCCTCGGTCTCCGGCGCCCGGGTGCCGAACAGGGTGTTGGGCCCGGTGAGGGTGAACTGCCGGGTGGACGCGACGCCGGCGTTGACGCTGTCGTCGATCGCGCGCACTTGGACGACCTGGGAGCCGACGCCCTGCGTGAAGAACGAGTACGACCACGACGCGGTGCCGGTGGCCGGGTGCCACTTGGCCCCGCCGTCGGTCGAGACCTCCACCCCGGCCACCCGGCCGTCGGTGTCGGTCGCGGTGCCGGTCAGCGTGACCTTGGCGCCGTTGGCGACCGTGCTGGCCGGGGCCGACGGCGAGGTGATGGCGACAACCGGGGCGGTGGTGTCGGTCGAGGCCGACGCCGGGTCGAGCTCGTCCATCCGGTCGCCCGGCTGCACGCCCATGTCGGCCAGCAGGTTGATCGTGGCCTGCTGCATGCGCTCGTCGACCGGCTCGACCGGGCCGTCGTGGTAGGTGTCGAGTCCCCACGCCCATTGGATCGAGCCCGCCGAGAACACCAGCGCGCCGCTGGCCGCCCGGTACATCGTCATGTGGTGGGTGGTGGTGCCCGCCTTCACCGCCTTGCCGAAGTCCTGCAGGTACTCGTCGACCGGCCCGGTGGTGGTGGACAGCCGGATCAGCCCGGCCGGCCGGAAGCCGTTGTCCAGGTCCTCATCCGACTCGTAACCGACAGTGTGCTCGGCCAGCGTGGTCGTCTGGGTGGTGGACAGGCCGGCCCCGCGCCAGAACCGATATCGGCCCTGATCGGCCGGAACCTTCATCGCCATGTCGACCGAGTTCGCCATGTAGGCCGTACCGGTCAGGGCGTTCTCGGGCCGCCCGCCGCCGTTGGTCGGCGTCATGAACCGCGGGTCGCGCCAGGTGCCGGTCCACTCGGCCGGCACGTCCTCGATGCGGTCGTCGGCCCACGTCTCTTTGAAGCAGACCAGCGTGCGGTAGGCGGTGTTGCTGCCGTCCTTGCTGGCCTCCATGCGCGTACGCCAGTAGACCTCGTTGCCGCTGAAGAAGGCCAGATTCACGCCGGCGTCGCGGGCCGCCTCGACGTTGGCCCGCGCGTTGCCCGACCAGTACTCGTCGTGGCCGACCGACAGGAACACCTGATGGTTCTTGATGAGCGCGCCGCGCCGGTCGGAGTCGACGTTGGTGGTGTAGCTGACGTCGTAGCCGTTGCGCTCGAGGAAGCGCAGCATCGGGTACTCGTTGCTGAACAGGAAGTCGCGCCCGGCCATCAGACCGCGGGTGTTGAACGGCCGGTTGTAGCTCACCTTGTAGGCCCGCCCGTTCTCACCGCCTTCGTAGAAATCCGAGCCGCCGTACGTGTTGTAGGCGTGCCAGGTCGCGTCGGAGGTCTGGAAAAGCAGGTCGGAGGTGGAGGCGTCGTTGCGCACGATGAACGGGATGTGGCTGGATCCGCCGCCGGTGCGGTTGAGCTTGGCGATGTAGACGCCCGAGACCGCGGTGGCCGGGACGTTCCAGAAGGCCGAGATGGCCCAGTTGCCGCAATCGTAGAGCTCGACGGCGGTCTGCCGGATGCAGTCCGCCGGCTGGGTCTGAGGCAGCGTGACCGAGGAGGGGACGTCGGTGATGAACCGGGCGCCGTCGCCGTCGTAGTAGCCGAGGCGGTAGACCTTTATCCCGTACGTGGATCCGGGCGCCTTGATCTTGAAGTTGATCCGCTGGCCCGCGTTGACGCTGATGTCGGTCGCGAAGCCCTGGATGTCCTCGTCACCGGCGCCGGAGATGTCCCACTCCTCGTTCGGGGCGCCGTCCTTGCTGTTCTCACAGATGATCGGGTTGACCACCGGGTTGCACGGATCGGCGGCCGCCGACCGCCCCGGCAGAGCCACCAGACCCAGGCTGGTGGCCAGTAGTGCGGTCGCTGCGGCTCCCACCAGCCGCTTGACCCGAACGTTCATCTCCATCGCCTTTCCACAGTTCAGCCACTGTGGACGCTATTGACGGCCGGGTCCGCTCACGCTCGGCCTCTCGGGCGGTTGTTTCGCCGAAAGCGGGTCTCTGTCGCCGAAGGGGCGGAACCCTACGACCGGACGGTGGATCGCGTTCCGTCTTCCTGCCCGAGGCGGCGGGGCGCCGAGGTCCGCACGGTGCGCTGCGGGTGGGTGAAACGCCAGACGGCGGCGCATCCGCCGACCATCAGCCAGAAGATCGTGGCGTACGTGGTGAAGCTGAAGGAGTCGAAGGTGAAGGCCACCGCGACGCCGATCAGCTGGGTGGACGCGAGCGCCGCGCACAGGTGCTTGTCGACCTCGCGGGTGGCCCGCCGCACCGCCATGACGGCCAGCGTGAAGGCCACGATGTGCACCAGCGCCAGCACGGCCACACCGACCACGCCGGTGGTGAGGGCCTGGGCGAACCACTGATTGTCGAGATACTGATACTGCGGCGAGACCCAGGTGCCGGTGCCCCGGCCGAACCAGGGCCGCTGCACGAAGTAGCTGTAGATCATGTCGTAGCGGTCGGTCCGCGACGTGACGCTCGGGTCCTCACTGGCCCCGGTGAACAGGCCCCACACCGTCTCGATGAGCCCGGGTTTGACCACTGTCATGCCGGCCAGCAGCGTGGTGGCCAGGATGAGCATGTTGTAGCGCATCCGCCACGTCCACACCGGCACCATCACCAGCAGGGCCAGCCCCGCCGCCAGGAACCCGGTGCGCGACACCGTGGCCGGGATGCCGGCCGCGACGAACAGGGCCAGCACGAAGAAGATCTGCCGGGCCCGGCGGGTCGCCGCGAACCGGGTGAAGTGGATGGCGAACGGCAGCGCGGTCGCCATCACGGCGCTGAACTCGATGTAGTGCATGGTCGTGCTGGCCACCCGGATGCCCGAGCCGCGGATCTCGAAGCCGGGCACGAAGCCCAGCGGTTCCAGGCCGGGCACCATCAGATAGACCGTGACGTCGGTCCAGAGCACGAACTGCAGCAGGCCGACCAGCCCCATGAACGCCGCGCAGACGACGAACACCTTCAGCACGAGTTCGAGGCGCGACCAGTTGGGCATGCCGTCGGCCACGATCAGCGCCACCCCGATGAAGGCGGCGGTGTACAGCAGCGTCCGGTCGGCGTTGTTGGCCTCCATGGTGGTCAGGCCGCGCAGGTAGCCCACCGCGTACGAGCCCAGCGTGGACAGCACATAGAGCAGCACCACCCAGCGCAGCGGCTGCGGGCCGATCATGGCC
This sequence comes from Paractinoplanes pyxinae, assembly GCF_026626335.1. Classification (GTDB taxonomy): domain Bacteria; phylum Actinomycetota; class Actinomycetes; order Mycobacteriales; family Micromonosporaceae; genus Actinoplanes; species Actinoplanes pyxinae. The sequence goes on from NZ_JAPNTZ010000003.1 coordinate 278,982, forward strand.
AGCCGGGGACTGAACCGGGCCAGCACCCACCAGCAGAACAGCAGGACGGCGACGATCAGGCCGGGCCGGCCCAGGGCGGTCATGTTCGGCACGATCAGCTTGGCCGGGATGAGCATGAGCAGGCACAGCATCAGGCCGAGCAGGACCGCCGCGTCGATGTAGGTGAACCGGCGGCGCGAGGCGTAGGTTCCCCGGGCCAGCCGGGACGGCTCGAGGTCGTCCGGGTGCAGCAGCGACACCGTCAAAAGGGGTTACCTCTTGTCGTCCGGGGTGCGGCTGGTCGGCCGCAGTCGCACCGTGCGGTCCTCGCCGATCACGATCGCCTGCGTCTCCTCGGCCGAGGTGGAGCGGGGCCGGGGAACGTCCGGTTGCTGCCGGTTGACGACGGCGTGCCCGTTCAGCGGCGGGACGACCGGGTCGGCGACGGGCGTCTCGGCCACCGCCGGCGCCTCGGGGGGAGTGGCCGGCTTCCGGCGGCGCATCAGCGCGTCGAAGGCGATGGTGAGGGCCACCGTGAGCAGCAGCCCGATGCCGCCGATGGCGACCAGGGCCCGCTTGACCTTCGAGGTCGACTCGGTCACGTTGTCGCCCAGGTCGAGCTGGCGGATGGTGACCAGCTGGTTTTTGGGCGCGCCGTACTCGTTCTGCAGGGCGCGGACGCTGGACTCGAACCGCTTGATCAGCTCTTTGGTGGTGGTCGAGGCCTGCTGCTCGGTGTGCCCGATCACCTCGAAGGTGACGATGGGCAGCGACTGGTCGAGCTCGAGGGTGAAGTCGTCGGAGTAGCCGGCCTTGTCCAGCACCTCGACGACCTTCTGGTCCTGGACGGTGAGCATCGCGGCCTTGCCGAGCGAGCTGACGCCCAGGTCGAGCCAGGGGTTCTTGGGCTGCGGCGCCTTGCTCTCGGTCAGGGCGGGCGTCACCGCGGGCGGAACGAGCTGCACGTAGCTCGTGGCCACGTAGTCAGGCTCGATGCGCTTGGCGGCCATCAGCGTGCCCGCGACGGTGAGCAGCAGCAGGGGCCCGGAGATGTACCAACGCCGGAACAACAGCTTGGTGAGGTCCCAGAAGTCCACTACCGTCCTCTCGCCACGGCCACGCGGAGAGGGCGGACTGCCCACAGTGTTCCCCCGTGACCCGTTCAGTGTCTTCGCCCGTCCGCGATCCCCGCAAGGCTGCGAACGGTTGCCCGGCCATCGGCCGTCAGGGTTGGATTCGGTAGATGTGATACGAGAACTCCTTGTCGAACGTGTCCGTGATGGACCCGCCCTGAACGGGCACCGAACGGTTCTCGAACAGCACCTCGGCCGAGCTCGCGGCCAGTTCGGTCGGCAGCGACAGCGTCTGCTCGCCGGTGCCACCGGTGCGCCCGGGCATGGCGAAGATGTAGTACGACCCGTCGTGCGCCTTGAGCATCGTGTCGAGATCGGAATTGAAGTCCCAGCGGTACGACTGGGTGTTGAGCACGGGGGCCAGGCTGGTGATCCGGCGGTTGAGCTCGGTCACCCCGGGCCGCACCGCCGTGCCGCAGCCGTCGCGCAGCACGTGCTGCGAGATGCACGGCCCGCCGAAGTTGTGGTTGAAGTAGAGGATGCCGCGGGCCTCGTGGATCAGCGAGCTCATCGTGGCCCCGGCGATCTGGTCGGCGGTGATGGTGGGGGCGTCGGCCTCGCTGAACGGGTGCCCGACCTCGATGAACGCGTACACCGGCTGGAGCTTGCCGTCGGTCGCGTCGAGCTCGCGCATGCGGTCCATGGTGAGCCCGTAGTTGGCGGCCCGGCGGCAGTTGTCCTTCTCGACGCCGAGCCGGGCGCCCTCGGAGCTCGACGTGCACACGTTGGGGTCGGTGTACCAGTATATGTCGTTGGACACCGCGGTCGTGTACTCGTTGACGAACCGGGCCGCCTCGTCGTCGCTCTGCCAGAACATGACACCTTTGCCGAAGTTGGCGTAGCGCATCCGGCCGTCATCGGCCGGCAACTTGCCCGACAGCTGCTTCAGCACGTCGAAGCCGCACGACTTGCCCCGGGAGCAGATGTCGCCCTCGCCCGGGAATTTGCCGCTCCAGGTGCCGTCGCCCGGACCGCCCCACATGTCGACCTCGTCGTTGAGGAGCCAGGCGGTGGTCTCGCCGCCGGCGTCCTTCCGGATCTCGGTCATGGCGTGCATGCCGCCGCGTTTGACGACCTCCATGTTCGAGGTGCTGGTCAGCATGACGTACGTGTTGAGGCCGGCCGCCTTGTCCTTCGCGACGTCGGCCGGGGCCTGCACGCTCTCGTACCAGACGCCGAGCGGGAAGAACTCGGGGTCGTCCCAGCCGGCCGCCTTGGCCTTGGCGAACTTCGCGTAGTACGACGGCCCGCCCTCCCACGGCACACGGGCCGTGGCCAGCGCGGCCGACCCGGCGGCCTCGGCGCTCGGTTCGCTCGCCGCCACCGAGGGCGCCCGCGGCTCGTCCTCCGCCGTGCACGCGGCCGTCAGGGTCAGCGTGGCCAGCATGGTCAGGGCGAGCCGGCGTCTCATGGCGCAACCTTGTCGGTGTCGTCGGCGGGGGAGCGGGGCGCGGGCACGCGTACGGGCTGGGCCGCGCGGCCCCAGCCGGAGCGCACGTCCCACGACGGCGAGCGGCGCTTGCGTTCGGCCAGCAGCACCACGGCGACGTAGACCACGGCGGCGGGCGCCAGCCACGGCCGGCGCAGCACCACGTCGCGCAGCCAGGACGTGGAGTCCGCCTCGGCCGGCGCGGCCACCACGCCCGGGTTGGCGCCTATGTAGCGCTCGAATTCGGCGTTGCCGTCGCGAGCGCGGGCCACCCGGCGGATGAGGTCGCCGGTCGTCCGAGGGGCGGCCACGCGTACGGAAATGTCGATCTCGGTTTTCTCGGCCGGAGCCACGACCGCGTCCAGGAACATGTCGTCGGCGGTTATCGCGGGGAACCGGTCGAACCGGGACCGGGCCCGCGACGAGACGGCGATGACGCCGCGCCCGAACAACCGCCCGCGGAAGACCGGCAGCCGGGCGTTGACCGCGTAGAACGCGCGCACCGGCCAGGTGCTGCCCGATGCGTCGACGGCCGGGCGGGGCACGGCGGCCTCGGTGCCGGGCCGGCCCACCGCCTCGGCCAGCTGCCGCACGAGGGACGGCGAGGCCGGGACGTCGGCGTCCAGATACACGCGGACGTCGCCCGTCGCGACCTCGTCGGCCGCGTTGAGGGCGGCCGTCTTGGAGGGTGTGGCGATCTCGAGCACCCGGACGCCGAAGCCGCGGGCCACGTCGGCCGTGCGGTCGATGCAGCCGTTGGCGGCGACCAGGATCTCGATGTCGGGGCCCGAATCGGGACTGTCGGTCAATGCGGACAACGTGGCGCGGATGCCTGCCTCCTCGTTGAAAGCGGGCACGATGACGCTTATTCGCACGCCGTGGATGCTTCCGGCCCCGCCGGTGCGCAACAACCGGTCGAATGGACGAGGCGCTATCCCATAGTCGACAGTCCTCGCCGACGATCGAGCGCCCGTCCACTTCGGAAGGCCCGATGTCTAGGGCGTGATTTTGTAGATGTGGTAACTCGACTCCTTCGCGAAGGTGTCCTGCAGCTTGCCGCCCGAGATGGGCACGCTGCGGTTCTCGAAGAGCACTTCGGCGCTCGTCCCGGTCAGCCCGGGCGGCAGCGTCAGGGTCTGGCTGCCCGTGCCGCCGTCGCGCCCCGGCATGGCGAAGACGAAGTGCGAGCCTTCGTGGGATTTGAGCATCGTGTCCAGGCCGGCGTTGAAATTCCACGCGTACGACTGGGTGTTGAGCACCGGCGCCAGCGTCGCGATCCGGCGGTTGAGCTCGGTCACGGCCGGGCGCACGGCCTTGCCGCAGCCGTCCCGCAGCACGTGTTGCGAGATGCAGGAGCCGCCGAAGTTGTGGTTGAAGTAGATGATTCCCCGCGCTTCGTGGATGAGGGAGTTCATCGTGGCCCCGGCGATCTGCTCGGCGGTGATGGTGGGCGCGTCGGCCTCGCCGAACGGATGCCCGACCTCGACGAAGGCGTACACCGGCTGGCGCTTGCCGTCGGCCGCGTCGAGCTCGCGCATGCGGTCCATGGTGAGCCCGTAGTTGGCCGCCCGGCGGCACTTTTCCCTGGCCACCCCGGCGCTGGGACCCTCGGAGGGCGAGCCGCAGACGTTGGGGTCGGTGTACCAGTAGATGTCGTTGGACACGATGCTGGTGAACTGGTTGACGAACGCCGCGGCCTCGGCGTCGGACTCCCAGAACATGACGCCCTTGCCGTAGTTGACGTAGCGCAGCCGGGTGTCGCCGGGCAGGCCGGCCGAGATCCGGCGGAGCACGTCGTATCCGCACGGCTCCTTGGTGGCGCAGACATCGCCCTGGCCGGGGAACTTCCCGGTCCATTGGCCGTCGCCCGGCCCGGCCCACATGTCGGGCTCGTCGGTCAGCACCCAGCCCACCGACTCGTCGCCCCGGCTGCCCGACTCCCACGAGGTGAGCGCGTGCATGCCGGCCTTCCGCACGGTGGCGAGGTCGGAATTCTCGGTCAATTCGACGTACGTGTTGATTCCGGCGGCCTTGTCGGTGGCTGCATCCTCGTCACCGAGCACGCTCTCGAACCACACGCCGACCGGGAAGAATCCGGAATCGGTGAAACCAGCCTTGGCCGGTGCGAAACGGCCGTAGTACTCCGGGCCGCCCTCCCACGGCACGCGGGGCAGATCGAGCCCCACCGGCTGGGCCGGCGGCGTCGTGGGCGTCGAAGGGGACGACGGCGTAACGCTGGGCGTGGGGCTGGGAACCGGGCTGGGCGCCGGGCTGCTGCTCGGGGCCCGGGTCGTGGTCGCCGGGGCGGTGGGCGGGGCCGAGCCGCCCGGCTGGAAGACGACGTCCACCCAGTAATTGCTGGCCTTCCAGCTCGACGTCGGATGCCGAGTCGGCCCGTACGCGAAGACGCCCGCGCCGACCGTGCTGATCGGCCCGGCCTTGGCCGTGCGGCCGGCGAAGTAGTTCTCCGAGGCCCGGTAGCGCGTGGTCTGGAAGGAGACGGTGTAGTCCCGGCCCGGGTCGATGCGCAGCGGCTGGGCCAGCGCGACCTGCTGCCAGCCGGCCGGGGACTCGCCGGCCGAGGTGGCGCCGGCCAGGCGGCGGCCGGAACCGGACCACACCGTCACCCGGTGGGCGCCCCGGTCGCCGCTCGCCTTGAGGAAGCGCACGGCCGTCAGCGTTCCCGCGCGGCTGGAGCGGAACTTGAGGCCGAGCTCCACCGGCACGGTGTCGGGATCGGTGGCGACCTTCGACACGTCGGTGCCGGTGAAGAACGAGTACGTCTCGGGCTGGGTGGTGACCGCGTTCGCCGTCACGACGGTGGCCGCGGCCAGCATGAGCGCCGCGCCGGTGGTGAACAGCAACCGCCCGCGCCGGCCGCCGCGCACGTGGCGCCCGGGGTGCCCGCGGTGCCCGCGGTGCCCGCGGTGCCCGGACCGGGAACGGATCTCTTCGGCGGATTCCTGACTGTTCCGCACAGTTCAACCCCTCAAGGAATGAATTCTTCATTTGCGACAAGGCGACTCGCCAACCATTTCCGCAAGCGACCGTACGCAGGTGAAGGCCGCTGCCCAAGACACTTAAAGGTCTCTTGTGGAAACGTGCCAAGATCCCCATTCGGGCCCGCCCGGAATGCCTGACCGCCGCTCAGCAACCGGTCGAACGGAGGAGGCGCTATCGCATGGATGACAGAGGCGACGGCCGTTTGACTCTTTGTCCACAGGAGAAGCGCCGATAGGTTCCACGATGTGAAGGACTCTCAGGCGAGGCCCCGAACCATTGTGTCGCAGGCAAATCGGGTCACGTTGGGCGGTGTCCAATTTGACCGGCTGACCGAGGATGAGGTGAATGCGCGCGTTCTAGCGGAATTGGCGGACGGCAATGGTGGGCAGATCATCACCCCCAACGTGGACATTCTGCACCGTGTCGTGCGGGATGCGGATTCACGCCACCATGTACGGGCATCTTCCATCGTTGTCGCGGACGGAAAACCGATCGTCTGGGCCAGCCGGCTGGCCGGTGATCCCTTACCGGCCCGCGTGGCCGGCTCCGATCTGATCTGGAGTCTTTCGGCCACCATGGCCGACGCCGGCCGGTCGGTCTATCTGCTCGGCGGCGAGCCCGGCACCGCCGATCAGGCCAAGCACGTGCTGCGCGACCGCCTGCCCGCCCTCAAGGTCGCCGGCTGCCTGAGTCCGTCCTTCGGCTTCGACACCCGCGCGGACGAGTACGCCGCGGTCTGCGACGAGGTGGTGGGGGCCGCCCCGGATGTGGTCTTCGTCGGATTCGGCTTCCCCAAACAGGAAAGGGTCATCGCCCGGCTGCGCCCGCGCCTGCCGCAGACCTGGTTCATGGGCTGCGGCGCGGCCATCGGCTTCGTGGCCGGCGTGCACTCCCGGGCCCCGGGCTGGATGCAGGACAGCGGCCTGGAGTGGGTGCACCGGCTGTATCGGGAGCCGCGCCGCCTGATGCGCCGCTATCTCGTCGACGACGCGCCCTTCGCCCTCCGTCTGCTCGCCGGCAGTGCCCGCGAGCGTCTTCGCAAAGGATCGGCCCGATGACCCGCCCCGACGTCTCCGTCGTCATCGTCTCGTACAACACCCGCGAGCTCACGCTGGACGGGTTGAAGAAGCTGTTCGACAGCCGCACCGGTGCTGTCGACTTCGATGTGACCGTGGTCGACAACGCGTCCACCGACGGCTCGGCCGACGCCATCGCGGAGGCCTTCCCCGAGGCGAATCTGTTGCGGCTGAACGAGAACGTCGGCTGGGGCCGGGGCATCAACCGCGGCGTGATGGCCAGCACCGGCCGCTACGTGCTGTTCCTCAACCCCGACGCGGCGCCGGTGGGCCACCCCGTCGACGAGTTGTTCCGGTTCGCCGAGCAGCATCCGCGGAACGGCATCTACACCGGCCGCACCCTGCACGCCGACGGCACCGACGACATGTACTGCTGCTGGGACCTGCCCAGCCTGCGCAGCTACGTCGGCTTCGCCACCGGGCTGGGCTCGGTGATCGGGTGGTTCAACCCGGAAAGGCTTCCCGCGTACGACCGGCAGAGCGTCCGCGAGGTGCCGGCGGTCTCCGGCTGCTGCATGTTGGTCGAGCGCGACCTCTTCGAGCGGCTCGGCGGTTTCGACCCGGTCTTCTTCCTGTACAGCGACGACATCGACCTCTGCACCCGGGCCGCCGCGCTGGGCGCTCGCCCGGTCGTGGTGCCCAGCGCCGCCGTGACCCACATCGGTGGCGCTTCGTCCAGCTCCGAGGGCCAGCGCGTCCGGATCCTGCGGGGCAAGGCCACCTACGTACGCCGGCACTGGTCGCCCGCCAAGGCGCGAGCGGGCGTGGGCCTGCTGACGGCGGGCGTGGGCCTACGCGCCGCCGCCTCGGCCGTGCTCGGCCGCGAACGCTCCCGCGGCGCCGACTGGACGGTCATCTGGCGCGAGCGCCGCACCTGGCGGGCCGGCTGGCCCGAGGTCGACGAGCCGCGTCCCCACCTTCAGGCGACACCGACTGCCATGTGAGGCGGTACACCATGCCCAAGCCGTTGCGGTCCCTTCTCGTCCTCGTCCTGGTCGCGGCCGGCCTGCTCGTGCCGTCCGCGGCCGCGGCGGCCGATCCCTGCGCCCCGCTCGTCAATCCGGTCGCCTGCGAGAACAGCAAGCCCGGCACGCCCTCCTCGACCTGGGACGTGTCCGGGTCGGGCAGCGCGGCCATCCAGGGCTTCGCCACCGACATGAGCGTGAACGTGGGTGGCACGCAGCGGTTCAAGGTGAAGACCACGGCCACCTCGTACCGGCTCGACATCTACCGGATGGGCTACTACGGCGGGGCCGGCGCGCGCCTGATCACCACCGTGAACCCGGTCGGCCGGCAGACACAGCCCGATTGCCTCACCGCCCCCACCACCGGGCTGGTCGACTGCGGCAACTGGGCCGTGTCGGCGTCGTGGACCGTGCCCGCCACGGCCGTCTCGGGCATCTACTTCGCCCGGCTGGTGCGCACCGACGGCACCTCCGGGGCGAGCCATGTGGTCTTCGTCGTCCGGGACGACGCCAGCCGCTCCGACCTGGTGTTTCAGACCTCGGACACGACGTGGCAGGCCTACAACCAATACGGCGGCAACAGCCTCTACGTCGGATCGCCGGCCGGGCGGGCCTACAAGGTGAGCTACAACCGGCCCGTCACCACCCGCGGCACCGGATCGGAGGACGCGGTCTTCAACGCCGAGTACCCGATGGTGCGCTGGATGGAGGCCAACGGCTACGACGTCAGCTACATCTCCGGCGTCGACACCGACGCCCGGGGCTCGCTGCTGACCAACCACAAGGCGTTCCTGTCGGTCGGCCACGACGAGTACTGGTCGGGGCGGCAGCGGGCCAACGTCGAGGCGGCCCGGGACGCGGGCGTGCACCTCGCCTTCTTCAGCGGCAACGAGGTGTTCTGGAAGACCCGCTGGGAGAACTCGATCGACGGCTCCGGCACGCCGTACCGCACCCTGGTCACGTACAAGGAGACGCACGCCAACGCCAAGATCGACCCGACCGCGGAGTGGACCGGAAGCTGGCGTGACCCGCGGTTCAGCCCGCCGGCCGACGGCAACCGCCCCGAGAACGGGCTCACCGGCACGATCTTCAAGGTCAACGCGGGTACGGTGAACCTGCGCGTGCCGGCCGCGGACGGCAAGATGCGGTTGTGGCGCGGCACCACCGTGGCCACCCAGGCCGCCGGGGCCACCGCCACCCTGGGCACCGGCACGGTCGGCTACGAGTGGGACGAGGACGCCGACAACGGCTTCCGGCCGCGCGGGCTGATCAAACTTTCCACCACCACGGCCAGCGGCCTCGACGTGCTGCAGGACTACGGTTCGACGTACGCGACCGGCAGCGCCACCCACAACCTGACGCTCTACCGCGCGCCCAGCGGCGCGCTGGTGTTCGGCGCGGGCACGGTCCAGTGGTCGTGGGGCCTCGACAGCGTTCACGACCGGGGCTCGGGCGCCGCCAGCACCCCGATGCGGCAGGCCACCGTCAACCTGTTCGCCGACATGGGCGCGCAACCGGGCACCCTGCAGTCCGGCCTGACCGCCGCCACGGCCTCCACCGACACCACCGGGCCGAGCGCGGTCATCACCTCCCCGGCCGCCGGGGCAAGCGTGCAGGCCGGGTCGCCGGTGACGATCGCGGGCACGGCCACCGACACCGGCGGCGGCGTGGTCGGCGGGGTCGAGGTCTCCACCGACAACGGCGCCACGTGGCACCCGGCCACCGGCCGGGCCGGTTGGACGTACACCTGGAAGCCGAAGGTCAGCGGCCCGGCCACGATCCGGGTGCGGGCGGCCGACGACAGCGCCAACGTGGGCGCGGACGCGACCGCCGGCGTCACCGTGGGGGCGCGCTCGTGCCCGTGCAGCATCTGGGGCTCGGGCGTCACACCGGCCGGGGGCGCCGACCCCGACACCACCGGGACCGAGCTCGGCACGAAGTTCCGGGCCGACGTGGCCGGCCGGGTCACCGCGATCCGGTTCTACAAGCACTCGGCCAACACCGGCACCCACGTCGGGCACCTGTGGACCGCCTCGGGCACGCAGCTGGCCTCGGTCACCTTCACCGGCGAGACAGCCTCGGGCTGGCAGCAGGCCAATCTCTCGACGCCGGTGACGCTGACCGCCGGGACGACGTACGTGGTGTCGTACTATGCGCCCAACGGCCGCTATGCCGCCGATTCCAACTACTTCCTGATGCAGGGCTACGACAACGAGCCGCTGCACGCCCTGCGCGACGGGGCCGACGGCGTCAACGGCGTCTACCGGTTCGGCACCGGCTTCCCCACGCAGGCCTGGGAATCGGCCAACTACTGGGTCGACGTGGTGTTCAGCCCCGGCGGCGGCACGCCCGACACGACCGCTCCCACCGTCGTCACCCGTACGCCGGCCTCGGGCGCCACCGGCGTGGCCCGCACGACGACGGTGTCGGCGACCTTCAGCGAGCCGGTCAGCGGGGCCGCGGTCAGCATCGCCGGTGTCCCGGGAAGCACGACGTACAACGCCGCCACCTCGACCGCGACCTTCACGCCGTCGGCTCAACTGGCCGCCTCGACGCAGTACACGGTCACGGTCAGCGGGGCTCAGGACGCGGCCGGCAACGCCATGGCGAGCACGTCCTGGTCGTTCACCACGGCGGCGAGCACCCCCTCGGGCTGCCCGTGCTCGATCTGGGCCGCCACGGCGACGCCGGGCACCCCGGCCGACCCGGACACCGATCCGATCGAGGTGGGCACCAAGTTCCGCTCGGACGTGGGCGGTCAGGTGACGGGTGTGCGGTTCTACAAGGGCAGTGGCAACACGGGCACCCACGTGGGCCACCTGTGGAGTGCGACCGGCACCAGCCTGGGCACGGTCACGTTCACGGGCGAGTCGGCGAGCGGCTGGCAGACGGCCACGTTCGCCACCCCGGTGACGATCAGCGCCAACACGACGTACGTGGTCTCGTACTACGCCCCCGCCGGCCGGTACTCCACCGACACCGGCTACTTCGCGACCTCCGGGGTGGACAACGGCTCGCTGCACGCCCTGCGGGACGGCGTGGACGGGGTCAACGGGGTCTACCGCTACGGGTCCGGCGGCGGGTTCCCGTCCGCCAGTTGGCAGTCCAGCAACTACTGGGTCGACGTCCTGTTCATTCCGGCATCCTGAGGGGCCTCATATGCGCAAACGGCCGCTGTTGCTCGTGCTCTGCCTGGCCCTGGTGGCCACGTTCCTGACCGCCCCGCAGGCGGCGATGGCGGCCGCCTGCCCGTGCTCGATCTGGGCCGCGACGGCGGCGCCGGCCAACCCGGCCGAGCCCGACACGGCGGCCGTCGAGGTGGGCGTGAAGTTCCGCTCCGACAACAACGGTTTCGTCACGGCCGTACGGTTCTACAAGGGCAGCGGCAACAGCGGTACGCACATCGGCCATCTGTGGAGCGCCGCCGGGGCCAACCTGGGCACGGTCACATTCACCAACGAGACGGCGACCGGCTGGCAGACCGCCACCTTCGCGGCGCCGATCGCCGTCACGGCCAATACGACGTACATCGCCTCCTACTACGCGCCCAACGGCCGGTACGCGGCCGACGACAACACCTTCGCCGACGCCGGTGTCGACAACGCGCCGCTGCACGCGCTGCGGAACGGCGTGGACGGCGGCAACGGCGTCTACCGGTACGGATCCGGGGGCGGGTTCCCGACCAACACGTGGCTGTCGGCCAACTACTGGGTCGACGTGGTGTTCACCGACAACGGCGTGGACACCACCCCGCCGTCCGTCTCGGCCACCAACCCCGCCTCCGGGGCCACCGGGGTGCCGGCGACCACCACCGTCAGCGCCACGTTCAGCGAGGCGCTGCAGGCGGGCTCGGCGGCCCTCGCGGTGGGTGGGGTGACCGGGACGTCCGCGTACGACGCGGCGGCGCGCACCCTCACGTTCACGCCGTCGGCCGCGCTGGCCGCGTCGACGAGCTACACGGCCACCGTCAGCGGCGCCCGGGACGCCGCGGGCAACACGATGACCCCGTACAGCTGGAGCTTCACCACCGCGGCGCCCAACGGGGCCTGTCCGTGCACGATCTGGGCGCCGACCGCCACCCCGGCCACGGCCGCCGTCGCCGACAACTCGGCGGTGGAACTGGGCGTGCGCTTCCGCAGCAGCACGGCCGGTTTCATCACCGGCCTCAAGTTCTACAAGGGCACCGGCAACACCGGCACGCACACCGGCGGCTTGTGGACCAGCACCGGCACCCGGCTGAGCACGGTGACCTTCACGGGGGAGTCGGCCACCGGCTGGCAGACCGCCACCCTGCCCAGCCCGGTCGCGGTGACGGCCAATACGACGTACGTGGCCTCGTACCACACCGACACCGGCTTCTACTCCGCCACGGCCAACGGCCTGGCCACCGCCGTCTCGCGGGGCCCGCTGACCGCCCTGGCCAACGCGGCGAACAACGGGAACGGTCTTTACCGGTACGGGGCCAGCGCCTTCCCGAACAGCACCTACCAGGCCACCAACTACTGGGTCGACGTCGTGTTCAACACGGCGGCCACCGACACCACCGCGCCGACGCTGTTCGCCCGCTCACCCGGCGCGGGCGCCACCGGCGTCGCGACCACCGCCCCGATCACCGCCACCTTCAGTGAACCGGTGACCGGCGCGGCCGTCGCGGTGGCCGGTGTCGCCGGCGCCACGGCCTACAACGCGGGCACCAACACCGTCACCTTCACGCCGTCGGCCGCGCTGGCCAACTCCACCGAGTACACGGTCACGGTGAGCGGCGCCCGGGACCCGGCGGGCAACCTCATGACCCCGGTGACGTGGACGTTCTCGACCGCCGCGCCGCCCCCGCCGCCACCCGACCAGGGGCCCGGCGGTCCGATCCTGGTCGTCAAACCCAGCGGCGCCGGCTTCACCCCGTTCCTGGCCGAGGTGCTGCGCACCGAGGGCCTCAACGAGTTCACCACGGCCGAGCTGCCCACCGTCACGGCGGCCACGCTCAGCCAGTACGACGTCGTGCTGCTCGGTCAGACCCCATTGACCGCCGCCCAGGTCGCCATGTTCGGCGCGTGGGTGACCGGCGGCGGCAACCTCATCGCCTTCAGACCCGACAAACAGCTGGCGGGGCTGCTCGGGCTGACCAGCACCACCGGGACGCTGGCCGAGGGCTACCTGAAGGTCGACGCGACGACGTCGCCCGGCACGGGGATCACCGACCAGACCATTCAGTTCCACGGCGTCGCCGACCGCTACACGCTGGCCGGCGCGCGGGCGGTGGCGACGCTCTACTCGACCGCGACCGCGACCACCACCAACCCGGCGGTGTCGCTGGCCGACGTGGGCCCGGCGGGCGGGCAGGCCGCGGCCTTCACGTTCGACCTGGCGCAGTCGCTGGTGCAGACGCGCCAGGGCAATCCGGCCTGGGACGGGCAGGACAGGGACGGCTCGGGCCCGATCCGCTCCGACGACCTGTACTTCGGCGGCGCCTCACCGGACTGGGTCAACCTGGCCAAGGTGGCCGTCCCGCAGGCCGACGAGCAGCAGCGCCTGCTGGCCAACCTGATCGGGGCGATGAACCTGGACCGCAAGCCGCTGCCGAAGTTCTGGTACTTCCCGCGCAGCCTCAAGGCGGTGGTCGTGGGCACCGGCGACGACCACGCCACCGGCGGCACGGCGGCACGGTTCAACCAGTACAGCGCCAACAGCGCGGCCGCCTGTGATGTCGCGGCCTGGCAGTGCAACCGGTTCACCTCGTACGTCTTCCCCGACACCCCGCTTTCCAACAGCCAGGCCACGGCGTACCAGGCGCAAGGTTTTGAAGTGGCTCTGCACCTCAACACCGGGTGCTCCGACTACACGCCCTCGTCCATCGCCAGCACCCTCACGGGTCAGCTGACGACGTGGCGTACGAAGTACAACTCCGTCAGCGCGCCGGTCACCAACCGCACGCACTGCATCGTGTGGTCGGACTGGTCGTCGCAGGCCTCGGCCGAGGCGGCGAGCGGGATCCGGCTCGACACGAACTACTACTACTGGCCGGGCAGCTGGGTGGCCGACCGGCCCGGGTTCATGACCGGCTCCGGCATGCCGATGCGGTTCTCGGCCAAGACGGGCGGGCTGCTCGACATCTATCAGGCGGCCACCCAGATGACCGACGAGTCCGAGCAGAGTTATCCGTACACGGTCAATTCTCTGCTCGACCGGGCACTCGGAGCCGAGGGCTATTACGGCGCGTTCACGGCCAACATGCACACCGATCAGGGCACGACGTACGACAGCGACCAGGTGCTCGAGTCGGCGCGGACCAGGGGAGTGCCGGTGGTGAGCGCGCGGCAGCTGCTCACCTGGCTCGACGGGCGCAACGGATCGTCGTACTCGGGAATCTCGTGGTCGGGAACCAATCTGGCCTTCACGGTGAACGTGGGCGCCGGCGCGACCGGGCTGACCGGCATGGTGCCGACCCTGGGTGCGGGCGGCAGCGGTCTGACCACGCTGGCCCGCGCGGGCGTGGCGGTTCCCTTCACTCGTACGGTCGTGAAGGGCGTCGAGTATGCGATGTTCACGGCAGCACCGGGCGCCTACACGGCCACGTACGGCACCACCGCCACGCCGGTCGCTCCGTCCCGGCGAGTCGCGGTGGCACCCGACAGCCGCGCCCCTGGGACCTCTGCGGCCGCTGTGGTGCCGCAGGCCGACGGCACCGCCGCGGTCAGCTGGACCACCGACGAGCCGGCGGCCGGAACGCTGCTCGTCGGCACCGATCCGGCCGCGCTCAAGGAGTGGCCGGCCGACCGTGGCGGCCGCCGGCACCGGGCCGTGGTGACCGGGCTCGAACCGGCCACCACGTACCACTACCGGGTGCGCAACACCGATCCCGCGGGCAACGTGACGGAATCGCGGACCGGAACCTTCGTCTCCTCGGCGTCCGGCGTGGCCGACCACACCGCCCCGCAGTGGCGAACCGGTGCGGGCCAGGGTGTTTCGGTCACCAGTGACGGGGTGCGGCCCAGCCGGGCCAGCGGGGCTCTGGTCTCGCGGGTGCTCGACGCCGGGCAGATGGTCACCTGGGACAGGCTGAGCTATCAGGGTTCCGGGCTGCGGGTGCTGATGCGGACGGGAAGCACGAGCACGCCCGGGGCGTCCTGGACGGGCTGGACGGCCGTGCGGGACGGCGGCCGGGTGGTCGGCACGTCGCGATACGCGCAGTACCGGGTCGAACTGACCTCGTCCCGGGCGGTCTTCCGAGGGCTGAGCATCACCTCGGACGCCAAGCCGCTGGGTCACCCGACTGAGACCGGCCGATAGCCAACCGACTGGCAACCGAAGGGCAGCGGGGTAGCTACCAACTCCCCGCTGCCCGGGCCGAACTTGAACGGTGAGAGCCCCGGTAGCCACCGGGACCGCTTACCGGAAGGCAGTCGATGCGTTCTTCGATCACCAAGCGTCTGGCCCTGATCGCGATGATCCCCGCCACCCTGCTCGTCGTGATCGCGTTCGCCTCGTCCGCCCAGGCCGCCGTCACCGGCACCGCCAAGCTGCAGAGCGACATCGCGACCCTGACCAACGCGCAGCGCGCCGCCCACGGCTGCAAGGCCGTCGTCGTCAGCCCGGCCCTCACCCGCTCGGCCATGGGCCACAGCGCCTACCAGGCCCGCACGAACACGATGAGCCACGCCGGCGCCGGCGGCTCGACCTTCATCACCCGCACCATCGCGGCCGGCTACAACCGCCCGCAGAGCGAGAACGTGGCCTTCGGCTTCGGTTCGGCCGCCGCCGTCGTCAACGGCTGGATGGCCAGCCCGGGTCACCGCGCCAACATCCTGAACTGCAAGGCGATCGCGGTCGGCGTCGGCGTGGCCTACTCGGCCAACGGCACCCCGTACTACACCCAGGAGTTCGGCTACTGATGTCGTGACGAAGGGCCCTCACCCGAATCGGGTGAGGGCCCTTCTCTCGTTTCGTTCAGTACGCGCCAGAGCTGCGGGCGACCGCGCTGGCCGTGCGGGCCAGGATGGCCAGATCCATGGAGAGCGACCAGTTCTCGACGTAGGTCAGGTCGAGCCGGATCGACTCCTCCCACGACAGGTCGGAGCGTCCCGACACCTGCCACAGCCCGGTCAGGCCCGGTTTGACCACCAGCCGCCGCAGCATGTCGGACGGGTAGCCGGCCACCTCGCGAGCCAGCGGCGGCCGCGGGCCGACCAGCGACATGTCGCCCTTCACCACGTTCACCAGCTGCGGCAGCTCGTCGAGGGACAGCCGGCGCAGCCACTTGCCGACCGGCGTGACCCGGGGGTCGTTGCGCATCTTGAACAGCTCGCCGTCGGTGTCGTTGAGGTTGCGCAGCTCGGTCAGGCGCTGCTCGGCGTTCACCACCATCGTGCGGAACTTGTACAGCGTGAACAGCCGCCCGTCCTTGCCCACGCGTTCCTGCCGGAAGATGGCCGGACCGCGGCCGCCGGGGCCGAACATGACCAGCGCGGCCACCACGACCAGGGCCGGGGATCCGAGCACCAGCAATGTCAATGCGCCGACCCGGTCGAAGACCGCCTTGACCCAGCGGGCGCTGCCCTTGAGGCGCGGGTGGTCGACGTGCAGCATCGGCAGCCCGTCGACCGGGCGGATCGTGGTGCGGTCGCCCGCCACGTCGACCAGCGTGCTGGCCACGATGAGGTCGATGTCGTCCCGCTCGAGCTGCCAGGCCAGCCGGCGCAGGGCGGCGCCGTCGATCTCGGGGCAGGCCAGCACCACCACGGTGTCGGCGCCGGCCCGGCCGACCGCGGCGGCGACCCCGTCGAAGGTGCCGTAGACCGGCGGCATGCCGGCGTCGAATGTGGACCGGCCGGCGCCGGGCGGCAGGCAGGCGCCGATGACGCCCAGGCCGTGGTGGCGTTCCCGGCGCAGCCGGCGGGCCATGTCGGCCACGGCCTGGGCGTGACCGACCAGGATGACCCGGTGCAGCCGCTCGCTGCGGGCCCAGGACCGGTGCAGCCGCTGCCGCATGGCGTAGCGCGCGATGAGATTGACCGCGACCACCAGCGGAATCACGACAATGACATATCCGCGGGCCAGACGAAGGTCGAACGTGAACGAAACAATGGCCAGGCCGGCGGTCAGCGCCAAACCGGAACGGAAAACTCGGGCGTATTCGTCGGTGCCGACGAAAAGGTGCCTGGTCTCGTAGGCCCGATTGAACGCCAGGCAGGCCACCCAGACGGCCGGGAAAAGAAAAGTGACCAGCAGGTAGCCGCCGATGAGCGGTTCCTTCACCGGCGATCCGAAGCGCACGAGCAGCGCCGAGGAGGCGGCGCCGAGGCCCACCACGGCATCGATGAGCAGCAGCGTCCGGACGTACCGGCTCTGCCAGCCGCCCCGGGCGCCACCGGGTGGAGCCCCGGCTTTGAGCTGGGTGTTCCTTGCGGCGAGGTCGAGCGTCGCTGCCGATCCGACTGTCTGCACGGGTTGCCTCCGTCGTCGACCGAGCCTGATCCGTGTCCGGGCGGTCACTGCCCGGGCACTCTGCTGACTCTGGCAACCCGCGGACCTGGGCGGTACGCCCTTCCGTGCGATGCGAATTGACGGATCGGATGATTCTGACAACCGTTCGCGTCCAATGTGTTCAGATCGGACTATCGGCATTACCGGCGCACACCGTGGCGCAATAGGCGGCCTTACCGGCGCGCTTACTACAGTGAATGCCGGTGGTCAATCATCTTGGGCGGATGAATGACTGTCGTGAAGGTGACGAAGGCTTTTCACATACTCGTTGCATTCTTCATGGGTCGGTAGCAAGCCGGTCGCGCGAGCCTCCGCCAGGGACGGCGCAGCACTGTCCTTCGTGGACAACCGCGGCGTCGCCGTCGGCCAGACGATGCCCAGCGCTGGATCGAGCGGATTGACGCCGTGCTCGTGCCCCGGACGGTAGGTGCTGGAACACAGATAGGCCACGGTGGCGCCGTCGCTCAGCGCGCAGAACGCGTGCCCCAGCCCTTCGGCGAGGTACACCGCCCGCCTGTCCTCGTCGTCCAGGCGCACGGATTCCCAGGAGCCGAACGTGGGCGAGCCGACCCGCAGGTCCACCACCACGTCCAGGACGGCGCCGGTGACACAGGTGACGTACTTGGCCTGACCCGGTGGCACGTCGGCGAAGTGGATGCCCCGCACGACGTCGCGGGCCGACGTGGACAGGTTGGCCTGCCGCAGATCGAGCGGGTGCCCGACCGCGGCGCCCAGCGCGTCGAAGCGGTACCACTCCAGGAAGACGCCGCGGTCGTCGCCGTGCTGGGTGGGTGTCACCTCGTACGCGCCCTCGATGCTCAACGGGCGGATCTTCACCGCAGGCCGCCTTCCAGAAGCCGGACCAGATAGTCGCCGTAGCCGCTCTTGCGCAGCGGCTCGGCCAGTTCGCGCACCCTGTCGTCGGAGATGAAGCCCAGCCGCCAGGCCGCCTCCTCGACGCAGCCGATTTTGAGGCCCTGCCTCTCCTCGATGACCCGGACGTACTCGGACGCCTGCACCATCGACTGGAACGTGCCGGTGTCGAGCCATACCGTGCCCCGCTCGAGGACCGTGACGTCGAGGCGGCCCTGACGCCGGTACTCCTCGTTGACCGCGGTGATTTCCAGTTCGCCGCGGGCGCTGGGCTCGAGCTTGTCGGCGATCGCGACCACGTCCGAGTCGTAGAAATACAGGCCCGGTACGACGTACGTGCTCTTCGGCTTCTCCGGCTTCTCCTCGATGGAGACGACCCGGCCGTCGCCGTCGAACTCCACCACGCCGTACCGCTCGGGATCGGCCACCGGGGTGGCGAAGACGCGCCCACCGGCCGGTTCCCGGAAGCGGGCCAGCTGCCGGCCCAGGCCGACGCCGTGGAAGATGTTGTCGCCCAGGATCAGCGCCACCGGCTCGTCGCCGATGAAGTCGGCGCCGATCCGGAAGGCCTGGGCGATGCCGTTCGGTTCCGGTTGTCCGGCGTACGACAGAGACAGCCCGAGCCGGCTGCCGTCACCCAGCAGACGCTGGAACTGAGGCTGGTCCTCGGGTGTCGTGATGACCAGGATCTCGCGGATCCCGGCCGACACCAACGTGGTCAGCGGGTAGTAGACCATCGGCTTGTCGAAGATGGGCATCAGCTGTTTCGACGTCGCGATGGTAAGGGGCCAGAGTCGCGAGCCGGTTCCCCCGGCGAGCAGAATTCCGCGCACCAGCGAAGGTTACGCAGCGCTGCCACCGTGTCTACACTCGCCAGCCGTGCACATCTTCGTGACCGGTGGTGCCGGTTTCATCGGATCGGCCTATGTCCACGCCCTCCTTTCCGACGATGCCGCTACGGCCGGCATTACTGTCCTCGACTCACTGTCCTATTCGGGCAATCGTGACAACCTCCCGCAGACTCATCCACGGCTGCGGTTCGTTCAGGGGGATATCACCGACGACCACCTGTTGCGGGAGCTTCTTCCCGGCCACGACGTGATTGTCCACTTCGCGGCCGAATCGCATGTTGATCGGTCGATTGCGGGAGCGATGCCTTTCGTACGCACAAATGTGCTCGGCACCCAGGTTTTGCTCGATGCGGCCCGGGCTGCGGGGGTTGGCCGCTTCGTGCATGTGTCGACAGACGAGGTGTACGGGTCGATCGACGAGGGCTCGTGGACCGAGAAATGGCCGCTGGCCCCGAATTCGCCCTACGCCGCGTCGAAGGCGGGCTCCGACCTGATGGTGCTGGCCGCCCACCGTACGCACGGATTCGACGTTGTCGTGACCCGTTGCTCCAACAACTACGGTCCGCGGCAGTTCCCCGAGAAGGTGATCCCGCTGTTCGTCACCAACCTGATGGACGGCAAACCCGTTCCGCTGTACGGCGATGGCGCGAACGTGCGGGACTGGCTGCACGTCTCCGACCACTGCCGCGGCATCCAGCTGGTGCTCGAGAAGGGCCGGGCCGGCGAGGTCTACAACATCGGCGGCGGCACCGAGCTGAGCAACCGTGAGCTGACCGGCCGCCTGCTCGAGGCGTGCGGCGCCGGCTGGGAGATGGTCCGCCCGGTGGCCGACCGCAAGGGCCACGACCGCCGCTACTCTCTGGACATCACGAAAATCAGCGAGGAACTGGGGTACGCACCTCAGGTGAGCCTGGACGAGGGGCTGGCCGCCACGGTCGCCTGGTACCGCGACAACCGGGCCTGGTGGGAACCGCTCAAGGCGCGGGCGGCCGCCTGATGCGCTGGCTCATCACCGGGGCCGGCGGCATGCTCGGCCAGGACCTGCGGGCGGCCCTGGCCGAGGCGGGCGAACGGGACGTGCTCGCCTGCACCCGGGCCGAGCTCGACATCACCGACCCCATCGCGGTGCGGACCGCGGCCGACGGCGGGCGGTTCGTCCTCAACGCCGCGGCGTGGACGGACGTGGACGGGGCAGAGAGCGACGAGAAGTCGGCCACCGTGGTCAACGGGGACGCCGTGCGAAATCTGGCCGCCGCCGCGGGCCGCCGCCTGATCCACCTCTCGACCGACTACGTCTTCGACGGGCAGGCGACCACGCCGTACGCCGAGGACGCCCCGACGGCTCCGGTCAACGCGTACGGCCGGAGCAAGGCCGCGGGCGAGCGCCACGTCCTCGACGCCGGTGGGTACGTGGTCCGGACGGCCTGGCTGTACGGGGCGCACGGCCCCAACTTCGTGCGGACGATGCTGCGGCTGGCGGGGGAGCGGGACACCCTCGACGTGGTGGACGACCAGACCGGCCCGCCTACCTGGTCGTGGCTGCTGGCCCGGCAGGTGGTCGCGCTGGCCCGCTCAGGGGCCGCCCCGGGCGTCTACCACGGCACGGCGGCCGGCTCGACGACCTGGTTCGGTCTGGCCCAGGCGGTCTTCGCCGAGGCCGGGCTGGACCCGGCCCGGATCCGCCCGACCACCAGCGACCGCTTCCCGCGCCCGGCCCGGCGCCCGGCTTACAGCGTTTTGTCGCACCGGCGCTGGTCCTCGTCCGGTGTGGCCCCGCTGCCCGATTGGCGCCCGACGCTCACCCGGGCGATGCCGGCGCTGCTGGCCTGACCTCGGTCGTTCGGACCTTTCACCACGGCCGGGGTCTCTCTACGATCGGTTCGGTGCAGCCTGCCCGTGACCCCGAGCTCGACACCGAGTGGCAGCTCGGGTGGCTGAACGATCAGGCGGTGGTCTCGTCCCGCTCGGCGCCGGCCGTGTCGCACGCCGTGGTGTGGGGTCCGGCCGAGCACGATCCGGTCGCTGGCGGGCGCGCGGTGGCCACCGGGCAGGCTGGTCCGGTTCGCGTCGAGGTTGACGGTTTACACCGTTCGTACTTTTGCCGGTTGGCCGACGGCACCCGTGTCTTCGTGCCCGGGCTGCCTGGCGCCACCCTGCCCGCCGAGCAAGAGCTGGCCCGGCGCGCCGGAAGCCCGGAGCGGGTGCTGGTGCGGCACCCGTGGCGGGCCGCGAGCTCCCGGCTCGACTTCAGCACCCCCGTGCGCGGCACCGAGGTGCGGCGTGAGGTGCGCAAACTCGCCCCGACAGCGGTGGCCGGCGAGGACGGCGAGCCGATGGTCGAGGCCCCGACCGAGGTCGAGCCGGACGACGATGTCGCCGTCGTCGACGACCCGGCCCTGCTGGCCGCGCTCGTTGCCCTCGACCGGCCGCTCGAGACGGTGGCCTTCGCGGATCGCCTCGAGATCGAAGAGACGTGGGAGTCGCCGCACGGCAGCACCTCGCGGACTTTCCTGGTCGCCCCCGGCCGGGCCCTCGACGACCCGGACGGCCGGGTCCCGCTCGATCCCGGCGCCGCGCTGGCCGTCAAGCTGCCGAGCGGCGGGACCATCCACCGGGACGTCTCGGTCGACAGCCTCGGCCACTTCTTCGACACCGCCCGCGCCACCGGCTGTCCCGGCTGCGGCCGCGTCTACGGGCCGTGCTGCCGCGACGTGGCCCGGCTGTTCGCCTGCGAGACCTGCAACCGCCCGGCGTGCGGCCTCTGCCGGGACGGCGTGGCCGGGCCGGACACCCGCTGTGCCCGGTGCGGCGACACGTCCTGTCACGCCTGCTCGCGGGAGCTCGTCGTCGAGGCGTGCCAGGTGTGCGAGCGGGACGTGTGCCGCACCTGCCGCGACGACACGCTCTGCCTCACCTGCCGGGCGCTGGCCCCGGGATCGGCCGCCGACCTGCCCGAGGAGCTGGGCGCACACGGCCTGACCGTGCTGACCGCGACCGACGACGGCGGCACGGTGGCCGTGCTGACCGGCTCGCACCGCCGCGAGGTCGTGCTGCTGAACGACGACGGCATCGAGCGCTGGACCACCGCGGCCGACGACCCCCTGCTACCCCTGCGGATCGCCGCGGCCCGCCTGGCCGGCGCGGGCGACGTCGACGTGCACGCCCTGCCCGAGCAGCACTGCCCGCCCGCACCCCGCGACTGGCTGCCGATCGACCGGACGAGCGGGACGACCGTGCACTGGGCGGTGACGGCCGGCGACACCCGCGAGGCCGGCACGTTCGACCCACCGCCGGCCACCGACGGCGCCGTGCCGGACGAGTCGCTGCAGGCCGAACTGGCCACCCTGATGTCGGCCGGCGCCGCACCTGCCCGCTCGTCAGCCCACCTGCCGGAGGCGGCCGTCCCGCCGTCCGGAGCCCGGCTGGTGGCCTGCCGGATGCGGACCGAGGACCTGACTGCGGTGGAAGCCCGGGGTCTCGTACGCCGGACGGCCTCGGGCCCCACCACCTCGGAGACGGTCGCCGAATGGCAGGCGCCCAGCGAGAACGTGTGGTGGGCCGAGGCCGACTGGAACCCGCAGCCCGAGGTGGTGTCGCGGGCCCGGCTCGGCGAATGGGAGGCGGTGCTGGCCCGGGTCGGCGCCCACGCGCTGCTGGGCGTCCGCCGCGACGCCGGGGAGCCCGCCTGGCACCGGATCACGGCCGAGCCCGGCGACCTCACCCGCGCCCTGGTCGGCGCGGCCCTGGTGGCGCCCGGCGTCACGGCCTCGGTGACCGCGCTGACCACGGCCGACCAGTTCACCGGCATCACGCTGGCCGGCGCGACCAGGCTGCACCGGCGCCTCTGGTACGCCGGCGTCGTGCAGCCGCCCGGCGAGGAGGAAGTGCTACCCGCCGACGCCCAGGCCGCCGTCGCGCCCGGCCCGCCCGCCACCGCCCCCGCCGCGGAAGACGGCCTGCCGGAGCCGCTGGCCGCCGACCTGACCAGGTTTCTGGCCGCCCACCCGACCCGCACGGCGCACGTGGCGATCGGCCTGGAGGTCGAAGAGGTGTGGGCCCTGCCCGACGGCGTCCAGCTGCAGATCACGTACGAGGTGCCACCCGGCGAGACCCAGGGCCACGTGCCCGACGCGGCCACCGGCGACCAGCTGGCCGAGGCCTACGTGTGCCGCAGCCACCACCTGGCGGCCAGCGTCCGCTCCTGCGCCACCTGCCTGACCCCCACCTGCCGGGCCTGCGACGACGGCGCCACCCCGTGCCCCCTCTGCGGTGGCCCGGTCTGCGGCCGCTGCACCGCCACCCCCGACGGCCGCTGCCGCGCCTGCGCCGGCATAGCCAAGGTCAGCGTGCTCTCCCGCGCCCGCTACGGCGCCACCCGAGGCGACACCGTCTGGCACGGCGAGGCCCCCAACGTCCAGGTCACGATCCGCCGCCTGCACGACGAGTGGACCCTGGAACGCCAGGACCACGAGGGCACCGTGACGTTCCCCCTGACCGAGCCCGCCCTGACCCACGTCCGCACGCTGCTGCCTTAGACCACCAGCAGCGCGTCGAGGGTGCGGCGGGCGGTGGGCAGCGCGCTGCGCAGGCTTACGGTTCGGAGCTCCCGGCCGAGCAGGCGGGACGCGTCGCGTACGCGGGGATCGAAGTTGTTCTCGCCGGCGGTGAGGGCGGCCTCGATGCGGGTCCACAAGTGCCAGGTGTCGTCGTCCAGCAAAAGGCGGGCGGCCTGGTCGAGGGCGGCGCAGGTGATGTCGACGGCGGCCTCCTCGCCCAGGTCGGCCACCCAGGACAGTTCCTCGGCGGCGGGCTTCAGGGCCGGCGACTCGTGTTCGACTGTCGCGTAGAGCATGGCCAGCACAGTGTCCAGGCCGGGGGAGCCGGTTGGGTAGCGGCGGGCGAGGTGGGCGGCCCGGCCCAGGGGCAGGTCGACCGCCTCGCGGGTGTCGCGGACGCGGGCGTGGAACGGGCGCTGTTCGCGCTGGGCGAACACGGCCGGGCGGTGGCCCTCGGCGAGCAGGCGGGCGGCGACCGAATAGGCCACCCCGAGCTGGGCCGCGAGGGCTCGGACGGCGCGGCGGCGGGCGCGGTCGGGTACGGGGTGACGGTGCTTGGTTCCGGTCATCGCGGGCCTCCCTTGCCGCCATCGTAGGACGGGCGGCGTTATGGTGAGGGGGCAGCGCGCCTGCACGAGCGTTGCGCGGCTCCCCACGCGGGCTGCGCGATCACGCCAAGAGGCTTCGACTCAGCGCATCTCACCCGGCACGCGATGATCCGCGTCTATCGGTGGGGTGCGTGGGCCCTCGCCGCGAGGACGTGATCGTCGTGTTCGAACGCTTCACCGACCGTGCCCGCCGAGTCGTCGTGCTGGCTCAGGAAGAGGCGCGGCTGCTCAACCACAGCTACATCGGCACCGAGCATCTGCTGCTGGGGCTGCTGCACGAGGGCGAGGGCGTCGCCTCACGGGCGCTCGGCAGCCTGGGTGTCACCCTTTCCGCCGTACGGGAAAGGGTCGAAGAGAAAGTCGGCCTGGGCGCCTCGTCGCCGGGCGGGCACATCCCGTTCACGCCGCGCGCCAAGAAGGTGCTCGAGCTGGCGTTGCGCGAATCGCTGCAGCTCGGCCACAACTTCATCGGCGCCGAGCACATCCTGCTCGGGCTGATCCGCGAGGGCGAAGGCGTCGCGTTGCAGGTGCTGGGGGCCAACCCTTCCCGCGTACGCGAAAAAGTGCTCACCCTGCTGTCGGCCTCACCCGAACCCGAGCCGGCCGCCGTGCCCACCACCGCCTCGGCCCTGCTCGACCAGTTCGGCGAGAACCTGACCCGGCGCGCCCGTGACGGCGAGCTCGACCCGGTCATCGGCCGCGAGCACGAGATCGAACGCGTCCTGGTCGTGCTGTCGTGCCGGATGAAGAACAACCCGGTGCTGCTCGGCGAGCCCGGTGTTGGCAAGACCGCGATCGTCGACGGCCTGGCCCAGCGCATCGCCCGCGGCCAGGTGCCCCCGTCGCTGGAGGACAAGCAGGTCTACACGCTCGACATCAGCTCGCTGGTGGCCGGTTCGCGCTACCGCGGCGACTTCGAGGAACGGCTCAAGAAGGTCGTCAAGGAGTGCCGCACCCGCGGCGACATCATCCTGTTCATCGACGAGATCCACCAGCTGGTCGGTGCGGGCGCGGCCGAGGGCGCGATCGACGCCGCCAGCATCCTCAAGCCCATGCTGGCCCGGGGCGAGCTGCAGACCATCGGCGCCACGACCACCACCGAGTACCGCAAATACTTCGAGAAGGACGCCGCCCTGGCCCGCCGCTTCCAGGCCGTCACGGTCGAGGAGCCGACGAACGCCGAGGCCATCGAGATCCTCAAGGGGCTGCGCGACAAGTACGAGGCCCACCACCGCGTCTCGTACAGCGACGAGGCGCTGGTCACCGCCGTGACGCTGGCCGACCGGTACGTCAACGACCGGTTCCTGCCGGACAAGGCGATCGACCTGGTCGACGAGGCCGGCGCCCGGGCCCGGGTCCGGCGGCTGACCGAGGCCGGCCGTGAGTCCGAGCTGGCCGGGCTGCGCCGGGCCAAGGAGTCCGCGATCGACGCTCAGGACTTCGAGCGGGCCGCCCGCCTGCGCGACCAGGAGAAACACGTGAACGACGGGACGATCGAGATCGACCGGGACCAGATCGCCGAGGTGCTGGCGACGTGGACCGGGGTGCCGGTGCACCGCCTGACCGACCAGGAGGCGGCCCGCTTGCTCGGCATGGAGGAGGAGCTGCACAAACGGGTGGTGGGTCAGGACGCTGCGGTCGGCGCGGTGTCGCGCGCCCTCCGTCGTACGCGGGCCGGGTTGAAAGATCCTCGCCGGCCGGCCGGGTCGTTCATCTTCGCCGGGCCCAGCGGCGTCGGGAAGACCTCGCTGGCCCGGGCGCTGGCCGAGTTCCTGTTCGGCTCGGAGGACGCGCTCATCCAGCTCGACATGTCGGAGTTCCAGGAGACGCACACGGTGTCGCGGCTGATCGGGGCGCCGCCCGGCTACGTCGGCCACGACAACGGCGGCCAGCTGACCGAGAAGGTGCGCCGCAAGCCGTTCTCGGTGGTGCTGTTCGACGAGATCGAGAAGGCGCACCCCGACGTCTTCAACGCGCTGCTGCAGATCCTCGAGGACGGCCGCCTGACCGACGGCCAGGGCCGGGTCGTCGACTTCAAGAACACGATCGTCATCCTGACCAGCAACCTGGG
This sequence comes from Paractinoplanes pyxinae, assembly GCF_026626335.1. GTDB lineage: Bacteria > Actinomycetota > Actinomycetes > Mycobacteriales > Micromonosporaceae > Actinoplanes > Actinoplanes pyxinae. The sequence continues at coordinate 305,006 of NZ_JAPNTZ010000003.1, forward strand.
CACGGGCCAATCGGCGGCGGTCGGCTTCGGCAGCCGGCGCGAGCACCGGGTGACCGAGGCGCTGAAGGACCACTTCCGCCCGGAATTCCTGAACCGCATCGACGAGACGATCGTGTTCCCGCAGCTGAGCGAGCCCGAGGTCCGGCGCATCGTCGACGTGATGATGGCCCGCGTCGAAACCCAGCTGCGGGCCAAGGGCATCACGGTCGAACTGACCCCGGCCGCCCGAGAGTATCTGGCCCGCCGCGGCTTCGACCCGGCGATGGGGGCCCGCCCCCTGCGCCGAACCATCCAGCGCGAGGTCGAGGACGCCCTGGCCGAGCAGGTGCTCACGAACGCCGTGCGTCCCGGCGACCACCTCCAGATCGACGCCGAGGGCGACGGACTCTCCTTCCGCAAGCAGATGGAGGCTGCCCACTGAAAGCCGCCACGGTGCGCGGACGCTTGCCCTCGAAGCCCCCACATGGGTTCAGCGCCGCGCACCGAGGCCGCGAAGGAGCGGAATCGAGCTGGGTGAGCCTGGATCGCTCCCACGGGAGCCGGGCGGGCTCGGCGGGGTCGCGGTGGGTCTCTCGTACGTCGCGGCGCTCGACGGGTCCGTTCGATCCGGCGCGACCGGTGTCCGGGTTGAGTGAAGCTTTCCCTTCGTCCTCACCGATCGGGTGGGATTGCGGGCTCTGAGCGCCGGTAGGAAAGCGGTAGATCCGGTCTGAAAGATGTAGTCGCTTTCGGGTTTGGCCGGACCGCCGCGAACCGGCCGGGGTTGGGGAGCGCATGGAAACGGGCGGGGTGTTCCGGGTCGACGAGGCGCCGCCGCGGGGGTTGGGGATCCACAGTGCTATCCCGGGTGATGAGGGGGACGACGACCTGCCGGTGTACGTGTCGCGGGACTTCGACTTCCGGCTGCGCAACGCGCTGGCCGTGAACGGGTTCGACCGCGGGTCGTTCGTGGTGATGGTCGGGGGGTCGTCGTCGGGCAAGACCCGGTCGCTGTACGAGGCGGTCTACGAGCTGGTGCCGGAGTGGGCCCTGGTGCAGCCGGCCGATGCGGCGGAGCTGCTTGATCTGAAGGGCGCTCCGCCGCGCCGGACCGTGGTGTGGCTGGACGAGTTGCAGCGCTATCTCAGCGCCGACCCGCCGTTGTCGTCGGAGTGCATCCGGGCCCTGATCCGAGCCGGCAACCTGGTCGTCGGGACCCTCTGGCCCGACCAGTACGCACTGTGGACGGCCGGCCACGAGGACGTGCACCGGCTGGTCAAGGCGGCCACCGTCATCCCCGTACCGGACGATCTGACCGGCCCGGAGAAAGAGGTGGCCGAGGCCGCCGCCGAGCGGGACAGCCGCATCCGGCAGGCGCTCAAGACCCGGGATGCCGGCCTCACGCAGGCCCTGGCCGGTGGGCCGGCCCTGGTGATGTGCTGGGAGCAGCCGGTCAACCCGTACGTACGGGCCATCATCACCGCGGCCGCCGACGCGCATCGGCTCGGGGTTCAGTCGCCGCTCAGCGAGACGTTGCTGGTCGAGGCGATGGCCGGCTATCTGCAGGGGCGTCAGCGCGTACGGTCGCCCGGCGAGTGGCTGCCGGAGGCGCTGCCGCACGCCACCCGGCCCCAGTTCGGCGAGGTTTCCGCGTTGTCGCCCACCGACGGGGGCCGTCCGGGCCGGCTCGCCGGCTACACGGTGGCCGACTATCTCGCCCAGCACCTGCGCCGGGAGCGCCGGGTCGAGACGGTGCCGCACGAGGCCTGGCAGGCGCTGGTGACCCGGCTGATCCGGCCGGCCGATCTGTGGCAGGTGGCCGAGAGCGCGCTGGCCCGACTGCGCTGCCGCTACGCCGAGGGCGCTCTGCGGCGCCTGGCCGACGAGTTCCGTGATGCGCGCGCCGCGTCCCGGCTGGCCGCCCTGTTCGTCCGGCAGGACAGGTTTGCCGACGCGGTCGCCGTGCTCGACGCCGGGTGGAACGACGAAGACCTGAGAACCCAATTGCTGCGTACGCGTGAACTGCGGCAGCGGGTGGAGGCGATCCGCCCGCGCGCGCTCGCGGGTGAGGTGGCCGCGCGCGAGCGCCTGGCCGACATCCTGCTCGACGGGGGCGAGTGCGACGATCTGCGGCTGCGCGCCCAGCGGCGGGATCGGCCGGCCGCCGAACGGTTGGTCGACCGCCTGGCCGCGCGGGGATGCGTACGGGAAATTCGCAAGCGCGCCGAACTCGGTGACTTCTACGCGGCCGAGGCCCTGTGCGATTTGTACGTGGCCTGGGGCGACATCGATCTGCTCGAGGCGCGCGCCCAATCCGGCGACCCCGCCGCGCAATTGCGTCTGTCGAAAGCGAACCGGCGCCACGACAGCCCCGAGAACGAACTGGCCGAGTTGCGCGGGGCGGTGGACGACGGCAATCCGGAGGCGGGGCCGCAATTGTGCGCGCTGTTGTTCGAAATGCGCGACGAGGCCCGGCTCAAGGCGGAACTGAACGCCGGCACCGCGGGGGCGGCCGACCGGCTGATCGCGCTCTACATGGCTCTCGACCGTTTCGATCCGGAACGGCTCGCCCGGCTCCACGGCTACGGCTTCCACGCCGACGGCCGGACCGTCCATTTGTGAAAGGACTCCGATGCACGACCTGAGCTCGGCCGACTACGCCGTCCTGATCCTCCTCAAGAACGAGGGCCGGGAGATATCGAACACCGAACTGAACCGGGTGCACGGCTTCTCGCTCGTCGGCCCGGCCTGCGCCCGATTGAACGCCACGGGTTACATCGTCTCCGACACTTCCCGCCGGCCGTACAAGCACAATCTGACCGACAGCGGCGCCAAACTGCTCGATCAGCCGATCTCCATCGACGACGACAGTGTCGCGCCGCGAACGAAACGGTCGCTGGGCGAGAAAATGCTCTGGGCCGCCCTGCTGAGTATTCACAACGTGCGGTCCTCGACGGCGACGCCGATCCCCCTCGAAGAGCGCATTCGTTCCGCGTACGGCGATCTGGCCGCGAAGCCGGGGGCGTGGATCGACCTCGCCCAGCTCCGGCCCTTGCTGGCGGGCACCACTCGAGCCGAGCAGGACCGCGCCCTGGTTCGTCTGCTCGAGTTCGACGACGTACGGCTGGAGCCCGAACCGCACCGGCACCGGCTCGGCGACGAGGATCGTGCCGCGGCCGTCCGCATCGGCGGCGAGGACAGGCACAAGCTGGCGATCGGCGTGCGATGACCGAGGAGGAACGGGCCGCCCTGGCCGCCCTGCGCTTCAGCTGGGCTCAGGCCGCCGACGACGTGTGGCGGCCCTCGCCCTTCCACGTCGACGGGCTGCACCCGGCGATCGTGCGTGACGTGCTCGACAGCCTGGCCGAGGCCGGTTTCAGCCCCGACGCCAACCCGATCGGCCTGGTGCTGGAGGGCCGGCACGGCTCGGGCAAGACCCATCTGCTGGGCTGGGTGCGCGAGCAGGTGCAGCAGCAGGGCGGCTACTTCTTCCTCATCGGCCTGCTCGACGGGCGTACGTTCTGGGACGGTGTTCTGGTCTTTCTGCTGAGCGGGCTGACCCGGCCGGTGCCGGGCAGTGAGAGCCAGCTGCGGCTGTTGCTGCGTCGGCTGTCGTCGAAGATCGGCGCGCCGCGGCTGGCCCGCCGGGCGGTGATGGGCGAGACCGAGCTGACCCGGGAGGCGCTCGACGCTTTCGCGGAAGGCTTGAGTGCGTACGACAGTTTCGTGGCCCACGAATGCCGGGACACGTTGCGGGCGTTGGCCTTGCGGGCCTCGGACGACGAGGACCAGCAGGACGTGGCGGACAGCTACTTCGACGGGGAGCCGATCACCGAAGCGCTCCGGGCGTGGGGAATCCGCCGCCGGCACAAGCCACAGGACGTCGTACGGGAAATCTCCTGGCTTCTGGCCCTGACCGGCCCGTCGGTGATCGCGTTCGACCAGATCGACACCGCCGTGGCCCAGCTGGCCGTGCGGGAAGACCTGGCGAAACTGGCCGGCGACGCGCAGCGGGCGGAACCGCTCATCAACCTGGCCAGCGGCCTGGTCGACCTGCGCGAGGTGACCCGGCGGACGGTGACGGTCGTGGCCACGCTGACAACGACGTGGGAGCAGATCGAGGAGCGGGCCACGGCCTCGTTCGCCGACCGGTTCCGGCGCTGCCCGGCGCTGCAAGGGATCCGGACGGTCGAGATCGCCCGGCTGATCCTGGAGAAGCGGTTCGCCTCGCGGTACGCCGACGTCGGGTTCAAGCCGCCCTACCCGACCTGGCCGGTGCGGCCCGAGGCGCTGATCGAGGCGATCAACTACACGCCGCGGCGGCTGCTGGTGGTCATCGACCGGCACGTGCGGGCCTGCCTCATCGACGGCGAGGCGCGCGAACTGACCCGGCTGGAGGACGTGCCCACCGAGGAAAGAGCGGTCACGGCCGACCGGACGGCGCCGGTGGTGCCCGACGAGGCGCTGGCCCGGATCGAGGCGCGCTACGAACAACTCAAGCGCGATGCCGACGTCACGTCGCCGCTCGAGCACGACACCGAGGACGCGTTGTTCCCGGCGCTGCTGTCGGCCGGGCTGCACGCGTGGATCGTCGAGCGGGGCGACGGGGGCGCGGCCTTCAGCGTGGATCCGCCGCCCAGCGCCAAACCCGATCTGCACGCCCGGCTGCGGCGCGAGCTCGATGAGCGTACGGAGGAAGAGCGCGAGAATTCGCCGGACCAGACCCGTACGGAGGACCAGATGCACTGGTCGTTCCGGGCGATCAGCGACACCCACCACGGGAATGCGGTGCTGAACCGAATTCGGCGGGCGCGGACGGCGGCGGGGCTCAGCCCGGACGTGGAGAAACGAAAGCTGTTCCTTATCCGGAACGGGGACTATTCGTCGTCGGGGCGCACGCAAGAGATTCTGCGGGAACTGCAGCAGGACGGTGGGGTGACGCTTTCGATCGACGAGGACGATCTGCGGGTGCTGTCGGCGTTGCGGGATCTGCGGCAGGAGAATCCGGCCGAACTGCATGCGTGGCTGGTCAAATACCGGCCGGCCGAACAGCTTTCGCTCTTCAAGGAGGCCCTGGCCGATGCGCCGGACACGCCGAGGCGGGACGTCGTATCCGGGTTCACCGCCGGGGTGTCGCGCGACCAGAATTCCGTACCTTTGACGTTGGAAGCCCTACGTAAGCACGCGGCGATCTTCGCGGCGTCCGGGTCGGGCAAGACGGTGCTTATTCGGCGGCTCATCGAGGAATGCGCGCTGCTCGGGGTGTCGGCCATTGTGCTGGATCCCAACAACGACCTGGCTCGGTTGGGCGATGAATGGCCGACGCCGCCGGACGGATGGTCGGTTCTGGATCTGGAACGGGCCCGGGATTATCACGACGGCACCGAAGTGGTGGTGTGGACGCCGCGGCGGGAAGCGGGACGGCCGTTGAGTTTTCAGCCGCTGCCGGATTTCGCGGCTGTGCTGGACGATCCGGATGAATTCGCGGAGGCGGTGGAATCGGCCGTGGCCGCCCTCGCGCCGCGGGCGAATCTGGTCGGGCGGACCACCCGGGCCCAGCTCGGCATCGCTGTTCTGCGAAAGGCAGTGGAACATTTCGGGCGGCACGGTGGCGGCGGCGTTCGCGGACTGGTGGCCATTCTGGGCGATTTGCCGGACGGGGTCAGTCAGTTGCGCAACGCTGACAAAATTGCCGCCGACGTGGGGCAGGCGCTGACCGCCGCGATGGACAACGACGCCATGTTCGGCGGGTCCGGGTCGCCGGCCGATCCGGGCCTGCTGCTGACCCCGACGCCGGGAAAGCGCGCCCGCATCTCCGTGATCAGCATGATCGGGCTGCGCTCGAACGAGGCCCGGCAGAGCTTCGTCAACCAACTGCAGATGGGCCTCTTCGCCTGGATCAAACAGAATCCGGCTCGCGATCGACCATTGCTGGGCTTGCTGGTCATGGACGAGGCGCAGGATTTCGCCCCGTCGGGCGCGATGACCGCCTGCACGCAGAGCACCCTCGCGCTGGCCTCCCAAGCTCGCAAATACGGCCTGGGTCTGCTCTTCGCGACGCAGGCGCCCAAGAATCTGCACAACCGCATTCCCGGCAATGCGGCCACCCATTTCTTCGGCCGGCTGACCGTTCCGGCCCAGATCGAGGCCGCCCGCGAAATGGCCAAGGCCAAGGGCGGCGACGTGCCCGATGTGGGCGGGCTCACGTCGGGCGAGTTCTACATAGCGCTCGAGGGATCCTCGCCGGAAAGGATTCGTACGCCGATGTGTCTCTCCTATCATCCGAGCGCCCCGCTCACCGACGAGGAGGTTCTGGCCCGGGCCCTCCGTTAGCATCGGGGCATGTCACGGCGGGTGGCGCTGGCCCTAGGCTCCGGTGGCGCGCGGGGGTTCGCGCACATTGGCGCCATCGAGGTGCTCGAGGAGAGAGGCTTCGAGGTCTGCGCGGTGGCCGGCTCGTCGATGGGCGCGCTGGTCGGCGGGGTCATGGCCACCGGCCGCCTGAAAGACTTCCGCGACTGGGCGGTCTCTCTCAAACAACGCGACGTGCTGCGCCTGCTCGACCCGAAATGGGCCGCGGCCGGCGCGATCGGCGCCGACCGTCTGGTCCATCAGCTCAACGAGTTCCTGACCGACGTCGAGATCGAAAACCTCCCCATCCCCTACACCGCGGTCGCCACCGACATCGAGGCGCGCCGCGAGGTGTGGTTCCAAAAAGGCTTATTGCGTACGGCGATCAGGGCGTCCATCGCCATTCCCGGTGTCATCACCCCGGTGGTGGTCGACGGCCGCCTGCTGGCCGACGGCGGCCTGCTCAACCCCGTTCCGATCGAGCCGACCGCCGCCTCCGGAGCCGACCTGACGATCGCCGTCTCATTGCAGGCGCCCCGTACAGCCCAAGAACCGGCCAGTCCGGTCCGGGCCACCGCCACGCCACAGTGGGTCGAGGGCATCCGCCAGCGCTTCCAGTCCCGCAAGCCGGCCCACGCCCTCCCCGACGACCTGCGCATCGGCACCGTCCTGGGCCTGTCGCTGGACGCGATGCAAGACCTGATCGCCCGCTACCGCCTGGCCGGCCTGCCGCCCGACATCCACATCGCCGTCCCGGTCAGCGCGAGCAGCGTCATGGACTTCAGCCGGGCGGCCGAGCTGGTGGCCTTGGGCCGCGAGCTGACCACCAAGGCCCTGGACGACGCCGGCTACTAGCCGGGCTGCTGCCCCTGCTCAGCGTCTGTGTAGGCGAACGTCGTACCGGCGCCGGTTCCGTCCACGGTCAGGCGGGTGTCGGCGGTCAGCTGTTTGCGAATGGTGATCCAGGCGCTTCGGAAGCGCTGGTCCTCGACCCCGTAGCCGGTCAGGAGCGTTTTCAGGTCTTTGCCGGTCATGGGGGTGGCCGACTCACGCAGCGCCTGCACGGTGATGGCCGTGGGGTTCTGGTCGAACGCGGCCCGCAGGGCGTCAGGGTCAACGAGCGAGAGGAAGACCAGCGAACTCCGCGAACAGAGGGTCTCGTAGTCGCCGAGATGCACTTCCTGCTCGGTGTCGTTGTCGTCCCATTTGACCGTGTAGAGGTCGCCCTCCTGGTTGATGACCGTGCCGACCCGCACGGGGCGGCCTGACACGTAGGGGAGCCGGACTACGGCAGGTGACTGTTCCACACCCACGACTCTAGTCGGCGGCCGGAGCTATCACTTTTCCTATGCTCCGATGCAGTTCAACCCCCGGAGCAGGCCGACGTCCTCTGCGACCCGCAGACAGCCTGCTCGCAAAGGGCCAGCAAGACCGCCCGAGTCCGCGGCCGCATCGCCTTCACGACTACGTCCAAGAATGCCGCCAGCACCTGGCCACCTGTCGGGGAGCAGGAGGAGGCGACCGAGGCGCTTCAAATTTGCAGGAAACTGGTCGCCGGTGAGCCGGCCCTGCGAGCTATCCGCTACGCCGGCAGGTGGCGCTGGTCGAGGGTGGCTTCCGGAAGCCTTGGATGTCTTGGACGAGCTTCTTGGCGACATGCGGGCCGATCCGGCTTCCGGGCCGTCCGACGAATCCGGAGCGATTCGAGAGACGGGTTCCCGCAGCGCGTCGATCGGGGACGAGGTTGATGCTGGACGCCAAGCAATGTCGGATGATCGGCGGTTGGTGGGGTCCGAAGGACTCAGGCTGGTTGGTGGCGTAAGCCCTAGGGTTCGCGGATGGCTATTGCCTTTGAGTTGTGGGGGCAGCGTGGCTACCCGCATGTGGACATTGTCGGGGAGTCGCACTATGGGGACGCTATCCGGGCTGTGCTCGGGGCGGACTTCAAGGCGCAGGGGACGGAGCTGCTGGCGCCGGCCACGTTGACGCCTGAGCCGGGTAATCGGCATGACCGGCACGCTGTGGGGGTGTGGATCGACTCGCAGCTGGTGGGTTATCTGCCGCGTGAAGAGGCGGTGAGGTATTCGCCTGTCCTCACTCACTTGAGCGTGCAGGGGTGGGCGCCGCAGGTTACGGCTCGTGTCTGGGGTTCGGAGTGGGAAGGGTTTCGCGGGTCGGTCCGGCTTGATCTGGCTGAGCCGCACATGCTCGTGCCGGCCAATCTGCCTCCGAGCATGCCGCATCGTCTGCTTCCTCGCGGCGCGGCCATTCAGGTGACCGGCGAGGACAAGCACCTGGCCGAGCTGACGCCGTTTCTGCGGCCGGAGGGCGAATGCTGGGTCCACGTCACCTTGCACGACATCGTCGAGCAAACCGTTGAGGTACGCCTGGACGGGAGCCGCGTCGGGCAGCTGACCCGGCGAATGAGTGCCGAGCTTCGGCCGGCCGTCCGGCACCTCGCCGAGCAAGGGCACACCTCGGCCGCCCGCGCGATCGTCAAAGGGAACCGCATCAAAGCCGAAGTCGTCCTGTACGTGGCCCGCGCGCACCAGCTGCCCGAAAGTTTCCTGGGCCCGGCCGAGGTGAAGGCTCACGAACCCATTCCGCCGGCGCCCACGGGAGTCCGTTTCGCCGTTCCGCCGGAGTGGCCGACCCCGCCCGAGGGCTGGACGCCACCGCCCGGCTGGGAGCCCGACCCGTCGTGGAAGCCGGCGCCGGCCGGCTGGCAATGGTGGGTGCTTGTCTGGGAGTAAGTTCAATTATTCGCGATAGTCGTGCGCCTATCTGCGGGCAGGGTGTTGAAGCCGGCGGAATTCGGTTTTCTAGCGTGACCGCATGGTGAATGACGCCCTCGCGCAGGAATTGATGGCCATGACCGACGAGGACCGGCGCCTGCAGGCCGGTGCGCTCGGGGAGGACTTCGCCGCTCAGCTGGCCTATCGGCGGGTCACGGTGCGCAACGGTGACCGGCTGGCGGAGATCCTGGACGAGCACGGCTGGCCCACTCACGGGCTGGTCGGGCCGGAGGCGGCTCGCCGGGCTTGGCTGGTGGCGCAGCACGCGGACCGGCAGTTGCCCCTGCAACGGCGAGCCTTGGCTCTGATGACCGAGGCGGTGGGCGCAGGCGAGGCCGACGCCGGGCAGCTGGCCATGCTCCGGGATCGTCTGCTGGTCAACGAGGGCCGTCCGCAGGTCTACGGCACGCAGATCGCCGGCGTCGTCGATGGCGCGCCCGTGGCGTGGCCGTGCGAGGACCCCGACAACCTGGACCGGCGGCGGGCCGAGGTGGGGCTGGACCCGTTCGCCGCCCACGTGGCCAAGCACGCCCCCGCCTGAAGGTCGGCAAGCGTCGGCGGCGCGCATTACGGTGACAGGCGTGCGGGGCGTGGAGTGGGTTCCGGGGATCCAGGCGGCGGCGGGCTACGAGGCTCGGTGGCTGCCCAAGGACCTGATGGCCGGGCTGGTGCTCACCACTCTGCTCGTGCCGCAGGGGATGGCGTACGCGGAGCTGGCCGGGCTGCCGGCCATCACGGGGCTGTACACGTCGATTCTGTGCCTGGTGGCGTACGCCGTTTTCGGGCCGTCGAAGGTGCTGGTGCTCGGGCCGGACTCGTCGCTGGGGCCGATGATCGCCGCCGTTGTGGTGCCGATTGTGCTGGCGGACGGGGATCCCGGTAAGGCCGTCGCGCTGGCCTCGGTGCTGGCGTTGCTGGTGGGGCTGTTCATGACGGTGGCCGCCGTGGCGAAGCTGGGGTTCGTGGCCGATCTGCTGTCGCACCCCACCCAGCTGGGCTACATCAACGGGCTGGCGGTCACCATCTTCTTCGGGCAGCTGCCCAAGCTGTTCGGATTCTCCGTCGACGGGGAAGGGCTCTTCGACGACATCAGCGGGTTCGTCACGGGAATCGGGGACACCGTGCCGGCCGCCGTGGCCATCGGGGCCGGGGGACTGGCCGTGATTCTGGTGCTGCAGAAATTCCTGCCCAAGATGCCGGGGATTCTGGTGGCCGTTGTGGGGGCCATCGCGGCGGTCACGCTTTTCAACCTGGACGAGGTCGAGGTCGTCGGGCCGCTGCCGCAGGGGTTTCCGCCGTTCACCATTCCGGTGGTGAGCATCGAGGAGCTGGGGATGCTCGCGGCGGCGGCCGTCGGGATCACGCTGGTCTCGGTCACCGACACCATTTCCACGGCGTCCACCTTCGCGGCCCGGGCCGGGCAGGAAGTGCGCGGGAATCAGGAAATGGCCGGCATCGGGGCGGCCAACCTCGCGGCGGGGCTGTTCCAAGGGTTCCCGGTCAGCACCAGCGGGTCGCGGACGGCGGTGGCGGTCACCGCGGGCGCCAAGTCGCAGGTGACCGGGCTGGTGGGGGCGGTCGCCATCACCCTGATGCTGGTGCTCGTGCCGGGGCTGCTCAAGGACATGCCGCAGCCGATGCTGGCGGCCGTGGTCATCGCGGCGTCGATCGGACTGCTCGACGTCAACGGCATGGTGCGGCTGTGGAAGCAGCGTCGGATCGAGTTCGCCCTCGCTACGGCGGCCTTTGTGGGCGTGGCCGTGTTCGGTGTGCTGCCGGGGATCGCGGTCGCCGTCGCGCTGTCGGTGCTCAACGTGTTCCGGCGGGCCTGGTGGCCGTATCGCACCGTGCTCCGGAAGCCCGACGGCGTCGACGGCTATCACGACGTACAGCAATACCCGGACGGCACGCAGATCGACGGGCTCGTCATCTTCCGGTTCGACGCGCCGCTCATCTTCGCCAACGCGCGCACTTTCCGGGAAGAGATCCGGCGCCTCGCGAAACAAGAACCGCGGTGGATCGTCATCGCGGCCGAGCCCATCACCGACGTCGACACCACGGCGGCCGACATGCTGGAAGAACTCGACGAAGAACTGAACGCCAAGGGCATTTCCCTGGTCTTCGCCGAGCTGAAGCACCCGGTCAAAGAGAAGATCGACCGGTACGAGCTGACCCGCACCATCGATCCCGAGCACTTCTATCCCAGCCTGGACGACGCGGTCGCCGCCTATGAAGGAAGAGACCTGAGATGACGTCGGTCTACGAGATCAACACGTGGCCCTGGCTGGCCGAACTGGGCAAGCAGAGCCTGGCCGACGTGCCGGGCGAGGTGTGGGACGAGCTGATCGGCTTCGACGCCGTCTGGCTGATGGGCGTCTGGGAACGCAGCCCGGCCGGACGGGCCATCGCCGAGAGCAACGACGGCCTGCGCCAGGAAATGAAGAATGCGCTGCCTGACTTGTCCGGAAAAGACATCGTCGGCTCACCCTACTGCGTGCGCCGATACGAAGTCGATCAACGGCTCGGCGGCCCGGATGCGCTGAAAGAAGCGCGAGCGCAATTGAAGAAGAGAAACCTCAGGCTGATCCTCGACTACGTCCCCAACCACGTCGCCCCCGATCACCCGGCGATAACCGAGCACCCCGACTGGTTCATCAACGGCACCCGGGAAGACCTCGAGAACGACCCCGATAGCTGGTTCGCGGCCGGCGACCGCGTCATCGCGCGCGGCAAAGACCCGTTCTTCCCGCCCTGGCCCGACGTGGCCCAGCTCAACGCCTTCCACCCCGGACTGCGCCAAGCCACCCTGGACACGCTCAAAGCCATCACCGACCAATGCGACGGCGTCCGCTGCGACATGGCCATGCTGATGTTCAACGACATCTTCGCCCGCACCTGGGGCGACCGCACCGGCCCCCGCCCGGCCGAGGAGTTCTGGCCCTCGATCATCGCCGCGCTACCCGACAAGACGTTCATCGCCGAGGCCTATTGGGACACCGAATGGGAGTTGCAGCAGCAGGGCTTCGACCTCTGTTACGACAAGCGGCTGTACGACCGGCTCGCCCACGAGGACGCCGATGCCGTGCGGGCCCATCTGACGGCCGGCCTCGACTATCAGAACAAGCTGATCCGTTTCATCGAGAACCACGACGAGCCGCGCGCCGCGACCGCGATACCAGGCGACCGGGGGCGGGCGGCCGCTGTCGCCATTGCCACCCTGCCCGGCGCTACTCTCTGGCACGACGGCCAATTCGACGGACGCCGCGTCAAACTGCCCGTCTTTCTGGGCCGCTATCCCGACGAGCCGGTCGACGAGGGCCTGCGTGACTTCTACGACCGCCTGGTCGTCTTCAACGACGCCCGCGAATGGCGACTGCTCGACACCCCGGACGTTCTCGCCTGGACGTGGGAAGGCGCGACCACCCGCCACCTCATCGTCATCAATTTCGGTCCCGATCAGATCTGGACCCGGGTCCGGCTGCCGTGGCCCTCGGCGGGCGAACAATGGCGCCTGACCGACCTTTTGGACGGTCGTGTCTTCGGCCGGGACGGCGACGAACTCGAAGCCGGCGGCCTGGTCGTCGGCCTGCCCGCCTGGGGTTTCCACGTGCTGGAGGTGCACCGATGAAGCCGGACGGTCTGCTCATCACTCCCGGACCCGACCTCATCTATTTCACCGGCCTGAGGCCTCCCGTCACCGAGCGGCTCACCATGCTCGTGATGCCGGCGAAGGTCCTGGTCGTCCCCGCGCTCGAGCACCCCGGCGAACTGCCCGGCTTCGAGGTCGTCCCGTGGCGGGACGGCGAGGATCCCTACGCTCTGGTCGTTTCCCGGCTCCAGGAGAATGGTCACTACGCCATTTCCGACTCGGCCTGGGCCATGCATCTGATCGCCCTGCAGCAGGCCGCGGATATCCGCGTGAGCAGTATGACGGACGCGATGCCGATGCTCCGTGCGGTCAAAAGCGCCGACGAAGTGAATCTGCTCGCCGAGGCCGGTGCGGCCGCCGACAAAACGTACGAGCAAATTCTTTCCGTACGGTTCCAGGGGCGCACCGAGAAGCAGGTGGCCGCCGACCTGGCCCGCCTGCTGCGCGAGCACGGCCACGAGCAGGTCGACTTCACTATCGTCGCCGCCGGCCCGAACGGCGCCCACCCGCACCACGACATCAGCGACCGCGTCATCAGCGACGGCGACATGGTGGTGATGGACTTCGGTGGCCTCAGGAACGGCTACGGCTCCGACACCACGCGCACCGTCCACGTCGGACAGCCAACACCGTACGAGCAAGAGGTTTTCGACGTCGTGCGGGCCGCCCAGCAGGCTGCTTTCGAGGCCGTCCGCCCGGGTGTCGCCTGTCAGGAGATCGACCGGGTCGCCCGCGCCGTCATCGAGGACGCCGGCTTCGGGGAGTTCTTCCTCCACCGCACCGGCCACGGGATCGGCCTGACCACCCACGAACCGCCGTATCTGGTGGAGGGCGAGGAGCAGCCGCTCGTACCGGGAATGTGTTTCTCGATCGAACCGGGCATCTATCTGCCCGGGCGCTTCGGCGTGCGGATCGAGGACATCGTCACGGTGACCGAGACCGGTGGCCGGCGGCTCAACACCACCGACCACGGTCTGGCCATCGTGAACTAGGCGCCCGAATTGCGCTTGTCGGCCTCGACGTCGTCCTCGCCCACGGGGACGCCGTCGGTGTCGCGGTGGGCGTCGCGCAGCGAGTCACTGGAGTCGGCGCCCGAACGGACGGCGTCGGCCTCGGCGTCGTCGGCGCCCACGGTGGGACCGTCGGGACGCGCGCCACTCGCCTCCTGGACGTCCTCGCCGAACTCCTGGGCCAGCGCCGCACCCACCGGCAGGCCCTGCGGCCCGTTGGGATTCGTCATGACGCTCTCCTCTCACGCAGGTGTACACGGGCCGAATACCCGGGCTTTCCGTCGATAACCAGTAGAAGTACTGATCCCTTTTACGCCCGCGAGGGGCAGGGTGGAGGCAACGATCCGCGGAACCTGGGGGGAAACCACATGAAACCGACCATCGTCCTCGTGCACGGCGCCTTCGCCGAGTCGGCCAGCTGGGACGGCGTCATCAAGCTGCTGCTGGCCGACGGCTACCCGGCCGTCGCGGTGGGCAACCCGCTGCGCGGCGTCAAGTACGACTCCGACTACCTGCGGGCCACGCTGGCCTCGATCCAGGGCGACATCGTGCTGGTCGGCCACTCGTACGGCGGCATGCTCATCACCAACGCCGGCACCGGCGTGCCCAACGTGAAGTCGCTGGTCTACGTGGGCGCCTTCGCTCCCGACCAGGGCGAGAGCGCGGGCGACCTGGCCGGCAAGTTCCCGGGCAGCACGCTCGGCGAGACGCTGAACCCGGTCAAGCTGCCCGACGGCAGCACCGACATGTACATCCGGCAGGACGTCTACCACCACCAGTTCGCCGCCGACTCGTCGGCCGAGGACGCGGCGGTGTGGGCCGTCACGCAGCGCCCGATCACCGAGGGCGCGCTGGGCGAGGCGTCGCCGGGCGAGGCGGCCTGGAAGTCGATCCCGTCCTGGTTCCTGTTCGGCCGCGACGACCTGAACATCCCGGTCGCGTCGCACCGCTTCATGGCCGAGCGGGCCGGCTCGCGCCGCACGGTCGAGCTGGCCGGCGGCTCGCACACCGTCGCCATCCCCGAGGCGGCCGCCCTGGTCGACCTCATCCGCGAGGCGGCCGCGTAGTCCGTCCCAACCTGGGTAGCCATGCCGTCATCGAGGAAGAGGGTGACGGCATGGCGGACGGGCGGACGGTCTCGGACCTGCTGGTGGAGCGCCTGTCGGCGTGGGGTGTCGAGCGGGTGTTCGGCTATTCCGGCGACGGGATCGACGGCGTGATCGGGGCGCTGCGCCGGGCCGGGAAGCCCGCGTTCGTGCAGGCCCGGCACGAGGAGAACGCGGCCTTCATGGCGGTCGGCCACGCCAAGTACACCGGCGGGGTGGGTGTCTGCCTGTCCACGCAGGGCCCGGGCGCGGTGCACCTGCTGAACGGGCTCTACGACGCCAAGCTGGACGGCAAGCCGGTGGTCGCCATCGTCGGTCAGCAGGCTTCGACGGTGCTCGGGAGCGCGTACCAGCAAGAAATTGATCTTCAGAGGCTGTTCGGGGACGTGTGCGCGCAGTTCGTGCAGACGGCGCACGCCCCGGAGCAGTTACCGATGCTGCTCGATCGAGCGTTCCGGACGGCGCTGGCCACCCGCAGCCCCACGTGCGTGATCGTGCCGCACGACGTCCAGTCGGCCGAGGCGCCCGATGAGCAGGCCCACGAGCACGGCGTGATGATGACCAGCCCCGGCCTGCGTCCGGCCCGGGTGCTGCCGTACGAGAGCGATCTGCGCGCGGCGGCCGAGGTGCTTTCGGCGGGCGAGCGGGTCGCGGTCATGGTCGGTCAGGGCGCGTACGGGGCGGTGAGCGAGGTCCTCGAGCTGGTCGACCGCCTCGGCGCCGGGGTCACGACGTCGCTGCTGGGCAAGCCGGTGCTCGACGAGACCCTGCCGTTCCACACCGGCGTGATGGGTCACCTCGGCACCACGGCCAGCGCCCAGCTGATGCAGGAGTGCGACACGCTGCTGCTGGTCGGCACCAACGATCCGTGGACCGAGTTCTATCCGAAGCCGGGGCAGGCCCGGGCGGTGCAGATCGACATCGACGGGCGGCAGTTGGGCGTACGGTATCCGATCGAGGTCCCGCTCGTCGGTGACGCCGCCGAGACCGTACGCGCGTTGACCGCCCTGGTGAAGCCGGCCGGCGACCGCAGCTGGCGGGAGAAGGTCGAAGGCTGGGTCAGCCGCTGGCATTCCATCGCCGAGAAGCGGGCGGCGGCTGCGGCCGAACCGCTGAACCCGCAGCACGTGGTCCGCTCGCTCACCGGCCGGCTGCCGGGCGACGCGCAGGTCGCGGTGGACGTCGGCTCGGTCGTCTACTGGTACGCCCGTCATCTGCGGCTGCCGCCCGGCGTCCCGGCTCACCTGTCGAGCACGCTCGCCTCGATGGGGTGCGGCATTCCGTACGGGCTGGCGGCGAAGCTGGCCGCGCCGGAGAGCCCGGTCGTGGTGCTCAGCGGCGACGGCGGGCTGCAGATGACCGGGCTGGCCGAGCTGGTCACGGTGGCCGCCCGCTGGCGGGACTGGGCCGATCCGCGGTTCCTGGTGTGCGTCCTGAACAACGGCGACCTGGCCGAGGTGAGCTGGGAGCAGCGCGAGATGGAGTCGGAACCACGGTTCGCCACCTCGCAGGATCTGCCCGACGTCCCGTACGCGAAATACGCCGAGGTGCTGGGGCTGCGCGGCCTGCGGGTGGAGTCGCCCGAAGAGATGGACGCCGCCTGGGCGACCGCGCTGTCGGCCGATCGGCCCGTGGTCATCGACGCGCGGACCGACCCGGCCATCCCGTTGCTGCCGCCGAACCAGCCGTACGAGAAAGTGCAGGGCATGTACGACGGGCTGGCCGCCGAGAAGGGGCCGCTGGCCCGCCGGGCCGAGGCGCACCTGCGCCGGGAGCGCGCCGACGAAGGGTTCACCGACTAACGTCCTCGCATGGACGTGCTCGACAACCGTGCGCTCAACCGGGCCCTGATGGCCCGTCAGATGCTCGACCGCCGGCACACCGGGCCGGCGGTCGACGCCGTCCGGCACCTGATCGGGCTGCAGGCCCAGGAGCCGCACGAGCCGTACATCGGGCTGTGGAGCCGCCTCGACGGTTTTCATCCGCGAGAGCTGGTCGAGCTGCTGGAGAGCCGGCAGGTCGTGCGCACCCTGCTCATGCGGCGGACGATCCACCTGGTCACCGCCGAGGACTGCCTGGAGCTGCGCGAGCTGCACCAGCCGATGCTGGTGGCCCGGGTGCGGGCCGTGCTGCGCCGCGATCTCGAAGGCGTCGACCTGGACGAGCTGGCTGCGGCCGGACAGCCGCATTTCGCCCGGTCGCCGAGCACGCTGCCCGAGGTGGGGCGGGCGGTCGGCGAGCGGTGGCCGTCGGTGCCGGCCCGCGTACTCGGGGATGCGCTCAGCTCCCTCGTACCCCTGGTGCAGGTGCCGCCGCGCGGGATCTGGGGTCAGACGGCGCCCGCGCGCAACACGACCATCGAGACGTGGCTGGGCCGCGCCGTGCCGCCCGCTTGCGAGGCCGACGAGCTCGTGCTGCGCTATCTGCGGGCGTTCGGGCCGGCGTCCTCGTCCGACATCCGGGCCTGGTCCGGGCTCAGCGGCCTGCGCGAGTGCATCAAGCGGCTGCGGCCCCAGTTGCGCAGCTTCCGCGACGTACGGGGTCGTGAACTGCTCGACGTGCTCGACGGGGAGCTGCCCGATCCGGATCAACCGCTGCCGCCACGGTTCCTGCCCGCCTTCGACAACGTGGTGCTCGGCTTCGACGACCGCACCCGGGTGATCGACCACGCGTACCGCGGGATGAGCGTCGAAGGCGCGCGTTTCGTGCTGGTGGACGGCCGGGTGGCGGGGAAATGGACACTCGCCGGCGACACCCTGAACGCCACCATGTTCCACCCGGTCGACGTGGATCCGGTGGTTGCCGAGGCCGAGAAACTGCTTTCCTGGTACGGGATATCGGGGCGTACTGTCATAGAAGTCCGCGAATGACGGGGAGTTCCATGTCTCGCAGCAATCTCGCCAACCCGCAATTCCACGCCGACCCTCATCCCTCGTACGCGGAATGGCGGCGCGAAGGCCCGGTGCGCGAGGTGCAGCTGGCCAGCGGCGCCATCGCCTACCTGGTGACCCGCTACGAGGACGCCCGGCAGGCGCTCACCGACCCCCGCTTCTCGAAGCAGGGCCGCAACCAGGGCCACCCGTCCGACGCGATCCAGCGGGCCCTGTCCCGCCACATGCTGGCCGTCGACCCGCCCGACCACACCCGCCTGCGCCGCCTGGTCTCGGCCGCGTTCACGGCCCGCCGGATCGAGGCGCTGCGCCCCCGGATCACCGAGATCACGACGTCCCTGCTGGATGCGTTCCCGGCCGCGGGGCAACCGTTCGACCTGATCGACGCGTTCGCCTTCCCGCTGCCCATCCGGGTGATCTGCGAACTCCTCGGCATCCCGACGGAGGACCAGGAATCGTTCCGCCGCTGGTCCAACATCATCGTCGGCGGCGTCGCCTACCAGGCCGACTTCCCCGGCGCCGCGCAGGCGATGGTCGCCTACATCCGCGGCTTGCTGGCCGCCCGCCGCGCCGACCCCGGCGACGACCTGCTCTCCGGCCTGATCGAGGTTCGCGACAGCGAAGACAAGCTCGACGAGGACGAGCTCGTCTCGATGGTCTTCCTGCTGCTGATCGCCGGCCACGAGACCACGGTCAACCTGATCGGCAACGGCGCCTATCTGCTGCTCAGCGAGCGCGAACGCTGGGAGCGCCTGCGCGCCGACCCCACTCTGCTGCCCACGGCGATCGAAGAATTCCTGCGATACGAGTCCCCGGTCGAGACCGCCACGTTCCGCATCACCACCGAGCCGGTCACGCTGGGCGGTCAAAAGCTTCCCGCGTACGCCATGGTGGTGATCGGCCTGCTGTCGGCGAACCGCGACGACGCGCGCTTCCCCGACCCCGACGAGCTGCGACTGGACCGCCCGCAGAACCCGCACCTGGCGTTCGGCCACGGCATCCATTACTGCCTGGGCGCCCCCTTGGCCCGCCTGGAAGCCCAGATCGCGTTCGGCGCCCTGATCGACCGCCACCCTTCGCTGCGCCTGGCCGTGCCCCCGTCCGAGCTGACCTAGCGCCCCGGCCTGCTGTTGCGAGGCCTGTTCACGCTGCCCGTCCTCACCGGACCCGAGTGATCAGCGGCACGGGGTCTTTGGCAAGCTTTCCGCCGTGGAAGCACTCCGGCTGATTCTGCTCTTCGTTCACCTCGTGGGGTTCGCGCTGCTGCTGGGCGGGGCGATCGCCCAGTTCCTCACGGGCAAGTTCCGGATCAACCCGGCCGTGCTGTGGGGGTCGGTGATCCAGCTGCTGTCGGGTATCGCGCTGGCGGCGCCGCTGCGGGGTGGCGGGGACGCCGAGCCGAGCCTGATCAAGCTGGGCGTGAAGCTGCTGCTGGCGGTGCTGATCTTCATCATGGTCTTCATCCCGCGCAAGCGGGAGGCCGTGAACAAAGGCCACTTCATCGGCATCATCGTGCTGACCCTGGCCAACGCCGCGGTCGCCGTCTTCTGGCGCTGACCCGACCCGCTCGCCGCCGGCCCGATCCGGCCGATCGCTGTTCCGCTGCGTAGTCGGGGCGTGTCACGCTTCGTGGTGGCAGGAAATGTGGCCGGAAAGGTGAGGTGATTCGCACTACAGCCGTTCCTGTGCACGTGCACAGACAATGGCCGAAAGCGTGATCGGTCGAACGGTTGATCTCGTCTTGAGCCGAATGGGCACCATAGCTTTCCCGGCGGCAATCCTTGGCGGGCGCGCGGCCGGGCCGGTCGCGCTGAGCAGTGCCCTGAGCTACCTGTTGTCCGACCTGAGGACCTTACTGGCAGGTTGGTCCGGTTTGGTCGTCAGCGCCGCAAAGAGTGGCATTGCCGGGCCCGTTTCCCGGGCCGAAACAATGGCGCGGCAGCCGTTAATCAATTCCGGGCAGGCTCTTATGCAAATCATAGATTCGCTGTGTATGGTCCCGTCCGCAGGTTGATCAACTTCGCTTCACCGCGCCCCCAGGAGCGTCCGCCATGACCGAGAGCATCGACGTCAGCGTCGTCATCCCTACGCACAGCGAGCGTCGCTGGGCGTCGCTGTGCCGGACGATCGCCTCTGCCCAGGCCCAGACGGTGACGCCGGCCGAGGTCATCGTCGTGGTCGACCACAATCCCGAGCTGTTCGAGCGGGTCAAGGGCGAGTTCCCGGACGTCACCGTGCTCGAGAACGAGTCGGTGCGCGGCGCCTCGGGCAACCGGAACACCGGCGCCTTCCACGCCCGGTCCGAGCTGATCGCCTTCCTCGACGACGACACCGTCGCCCACCCCACCTGGCTCGGCCGGCTGGCGGCGCCGTTCGCCGACCCGGCCGTGGTCGGCGCGGGCGGGCTGATCATGCCGGCCTGGGAGCGCCGGCGCCCGTCGTGGCTGCCGGACGAGCTGCTCTGGACGGTCGGGGTCTCGTACGCGGGAATGCCCACCTCGGTCGCGGAGATCCGCAACGTCTGGTCGGCCAGCATGATGATCCGCCGCTCGGCCTTCGAGAAGGTCGGCGGCTTCCGGGTCGGCTTCGGCAAGCTCGGCGACCAGAACCGGCCCGAGGACACCGAGCTCTGCCTGCGGATCAGCGCCGAGACCGGCGGTCACTGGATGTACGTGCCGGACTCGGTCATCGAGCACGACGTGCCGCTCGACCGGTCGACGTTCCGGTTCTTCCTGCGCCGCTGCTACGCCGAGGGCCGGGGCAAGGTGCAGATGGCCGGCCTGCTGCCGCGCGACCAGAAGCTCGGCGCCGAGCAGGACTACCTGCGCCGCACCCTGCCCCGCGCGGTCGCCCACAACATCAAGGCGGCCACCCTGGGCCGCGGCGGCTTCCATGCGCTGCGCGCCGCCACCGTGATCGCCGCAGTGGCCGCGGCCGGCTTCGGCGGGGGAGTCGAGACGCTGGCCGCGCTCAGCGAGTCCGAGACGGCCACTCGCTAGCCCCTGGACCGGTTCGCACCGGCCTCGCCGCCACGAGGCCGGTGCGAGCCCGCAAGCCATTCGTCGATCACGATTAACCCGGGCTCCGTAGCCTCCGGCCATGCGAAAGATCGTCCGCAACGTTCTCGCCGGGACCGGCGTCCTGGCGCTCACCCTGTCGCTGGCCGGCACCGCGTCCTACGCCGGCGGCCACCGAGTCTCCAAGCCCACTCTCACCGGCTGGGCCTCGCTGCCCGCCGGCACCTTCGTCCCGGGCAGCGAGCCGTCCGGCGCGCTCGCCACCGGCAACCTCAACGGCTTCACGGTGCCCTTCGCCGACCAGCCGATCCAGGGCTTCTCGGGAATCGCCGACAACGGGGACGGCACCTTCGACGTGCTCTCCGACAACGGCTACGGCAACCAGGCCAACTCGGGCGACTTCCTGCTGCGCGTGCAGCGTCTGGCCCCGGTCTTCCGTACGAACAAGGTCGACGTTCTCGGCGGCATCAACCTGACCGACCCCGACGGCAAGATCTCGTGGAAGCTGACCCGGGAGGACCGCGTCCTCACCGGCGCCGACTTCGACCCCGAGTCGATCCAGAAGCTGGCCGACGGCACGTTCTACGTCGGCGACGAGTTCGGCCCGTACCTGCTGCACTTCGACCGCGCCGGCCGGCTGCTCGACGCGCCGGTTCCGCTGGAGGGCGTGATCGCGCCCGAGACCGCCGCCCGCACCGGCGCCACGGCGACCGCTCGCAGCAGCAAGGGTTTCGAGGGCCTGGCCCAGTCGCCCGACGGCCGCTACCTGTACGGGCTGCTCGAGGGCTCGATCACCGGCGACCCGGCCGGCGCGCTTCGGCTCAACGAGTTCGACGTACGCGCGAAGAAGTACACCGGCAAGCGGTGGACCTACCAGCTCGACAACCCGGACTTCGCCATCGGCGACGCGATCGCGGTCGACAGGAACCGCTTCCTGGTCATCGAGCGCGACAACGGCCAGGGCGCCACGGCCGTCGTCAAGAAGATCTACCTCGCCACCAAGCGCGGCGACCGTCTGGAGAAGACGCTGGTGGTCGACCTGATGAACGTGGCCAACCCGCGCAAGCTGGGCGGCTTCGGCCCGGTCTTCACGTTCCCGTTCCAGACCATCGAGGACGTCGTCATCCTGGACGACCGGACCATCGCCGTCCTCAACGACAACAACTTCCCGTTCTCGACCGGCCGCAGCGCCACCGCGGCCGACAACAACGAGTGGATCACCATCGCGCTGCCCAAGTCGCTCGACGTGGACAAGCGCCTCCTCAAGTAACGCCTGCTGATTCTGCGAAGCGCCCGGCCGCCTTCTTGGCGGCCGGGCGTTTTTGTGTTTCGTCAGCCACACTCGGGGCCTCCGCCGAGGATCACGATACCTAGCCTCCTAGGATGGTCAGACCGGGTGTACCTGCGGGGACTGGACCGGTGGGGGAAGCCGCGGATCGTCCGCGGAGGGAGACTCTTCGTCGGCCTCGAGTGTCTAAAGTGGAGTGATCACTCCGTTACAAAGGGGACGCTAGGCTGATGAACGGTCAACGAGCTGCCAAAGCGACAAACCGGACTGGAGTGTGAACCATGACCGCACGCGCGCCGCGTGCTGATGCATTGCGTAATCGGTCCCGCGTGCTTGCCGCGGCCGAGCAGGTGTTCGTGGCGCGAGGCACGGCGGTCTCCACCGAAGCGGTCGCCCGCGCGGCGGGGGTCGGCATCGGCACCGTCTTCCGGCACTTCCCGACCAAGGCGGCACTGATCGAGGCGGTCTTCCGCGAACGGCTGAGACGCTTCGGCGAAGAGGCCGACCAACTGGTCGGGGCCGAGGACCCGGGCGAGGCCATCTGGGTCTTCCTGGGCCGGGTGGCCGAGGTGGCCGCGGGCAAGCAGGACTGGGCCGACGCGTTCGCCGCCACGAACCTGCGGGACGCGCTCACGCCGGCGCGCGAACAGCTGCCCCGGGCGCTGGGCTCGTTGCTCTCGCGGGCGCAGGAGCAGGGGGCCATCCGCTCCGACGTCACCGTGGCCGAGCTGGTCGCGCTCATGCTGGCCGTCTCCCGGGTCCCCGAGCTGGACGCCGAGGGTGCCGCTCTGCGAGCCCGGGTGCTCGCGATCGTCTTCGACGGCCTGCGCCCCCAGCAAGGCGGTCTCCGCTCGCAGTAAGGCGGTCTCCGCCCGCCGCAAGGCGGTCTCCGCCCGCCGTCCTACAGTGGGCGGATGGCTCCGCTCACTGTCGCCTGGATCGACCACCACTACGACCGGGAGAACGCGGGGCTGGGCCGCAGCCGGTTCGCCGAACACGTGTGGGTGCACGCCAAAGAGTTCGGCGACTGCTGGGGTGACATCTCGCCGGTCGGGTTCGCCTGCGTGGCCTGGCGGCTGGCGACCGCCCCGCATCTCGACCCCGGTTTCGTCCGGCTGCACCGCCGCGTGCTGCGGGCCGAGTGCCGGCGCAACAGCTGGGACGGGTCGCTCACCGTCGCCGTCGAGCTGGTCGCCCCTTGGCCGGCCGGGCTGAGCGAATCGCAGGCGTGGACCCAGGACAGGGGCTGGCGGGGCTGGCCCGAGACGTTCGGCCAGTTCCTGACGCCGTCGCAGGAAGAGCTCAGCCGCGTGCCACATCTGCGCTCGGTGCTGACCGCCGAGGCGCCGCTGCCGCTGACCGATCTGCCCAAGGTTCCCGACGAGGCCGGGCCCGAGCTGCCCGACCTGGCCGAGCGCACCGTCACCGTCCTCGTCCGGGAGCTGAACGACCTGCTCAGCCCGATGGTGAGCCGGCTCGAGGGCGCCCGATGACCCGGCTGCTGGGGGCGCTGCACAACGACGCCGACCTGACCGGCGCCGTACGCGATCCGGAAACGACCCTTCCGCGGCATGAGCTGCTGGAACGGGCCTCGGGGCTGGCGGCCGAGATCGCCGGCCGGCGCATGGTGGCGGTCCGCGCGACGCCGACCGTCGACACGATTGTCGTGATCACCGCCGCCCTGCTGGCGGGCGTGCCCGTCGTACCTGTGCCGCCCGACGCCGGCGAACTCGAGCGCGCCCACATCCTCGACGACTCCGGCGCCGAGCTGATCGAGGCGCGGACGACCGGCACCAACCACCGTGTGCCGGACGAGCCCGACCCGGATGCGCCCGCCCTGGTCCTCTACACGAGCGGCACCACCGGCCCGCCCAAGGGCGCCGTCCTCTCGCGGCGCGCCCTGGCCGCCGACCTCGACGCGCTGGCCCAGGTCTGGCAGTGGACCGCCGGCGACACCCTTGTGCACGGGCTCCCGCTCTTCCACGTGCACGGGCTGGTGCTGGGCGTGCTCGGCCCTCTGCGCATCGGCTCGCGGCTCGCCCACACCGGCAAACCCACACCCCAGGCGTACGCGGCCACGCCCGGCACGATGTACTTCGGCGTACCCACCGTCTGGTCCCGGATCTGCGCCGCGCCCACCGAGGCCCGCGAGCTGCGCCCGGCCCGCCTGCTCGTCTCCGGCAGCGCGCCCCTGCCCGCCCCGGTCTTCGACGCGATGCGCGAGCTCACCGGTCAGGCCCCGGTCGAGCGCTACGGCATGACCGAGACCCTGATCACGGTGAGCGCCCGGGCCGACGGCGAACGCCGCCCCGGCCAGGTCGGCCTGCCGATCCCGGGCGTCGAGACGCGCCTGGTCGACGACGCCGGCGCGCCGCTGGACGAGCCGGGCACCATCGGCCACTTGCAAGTGCGCGGGGCCACCCTGTTCGACGGCTACCTGCGCCAGGCGAGGCCCGAGGGCTGGTTCGTCACCGGCGACGTGGCCACGATCGGCGCCGACGGCTGGCACCGCATCGTCGGCCGCGCCTCCACCGACCTGATCAAGACCGGCGGCTACCGGGTCGGCGCGGGCGAGGTCGAGGACGCGCTGCTGCTGCACCCGGCCGTCCGCGAGGCCGCGGTGGTCGGCACGCCGCACCCCGACCTCGGCGAGCAGATCACCGCGTACGTCGTCGCCGAAGGCGCCACCGAGCGTGACCTGATCGCCTGGGTCGCCGACCGTCTGGCCGCCCACAAGCGACCCCGAGCCGTGCGTCTACTCGACGCGCTGCCGCGCAACGCCATGGGCAAGGTGCAGAAGGGCGCCCTGCGTTGAGCCCGCAACTGGTGCTGCGCGCGCTGATCGTCCTCTCCGGGCTGACCGGCCTGCTGATGGGCGAGCACCGCCTGGCCTACTACACCAGCCAGAGCAACATCATCACGCTCGGCTACTTCGGCGGCGTCCTCTACTGGATGATCCGCCGCCGCACGACCGACCCTGCCGCACCCCGCCTGCGCGGCGCGGTCACCCTGTGGATCGTCATCACCGGCCTGATCTCCCTCTTCATGCTGCAGCACGGCGCGAACCCGCTGCCCGGCCTGACCGTCGCCGACCCGGCCACGCGGGTCATGAACTGGTCGCTGTTCCTGGTCCACTACGTGGTGCCGGTGCTGGTGCTCACCGACTGGCTGGCGTTCGGCCCCCGCCGCGTCTCCCCTTGGCGCGACCTTCCGCTGTGGATCCTGTTCCCCCTCGCCTACGGCGCGACCTCGGTGGCCCGGGCGATCGCCTTCCCCACGGTCAGCGACCGCTACCCCTACTTCTTCCTGAATCCCACTTCCCATGGGTACGGGTGGGTGGGCGGCCAGTTCGTCAAGCTGGGGCTCATCTTCGCCGCGCTCGGGGCCTTGCTTCTGGCGTACGACCGACTGGCCGCCCGCTTCCCTCGGCGCCCGGACGTCACCGACGCCGCCGGTGCAAAGTTGCCTACCCGCGCCGACGCATGGAATCCATAGCGCCGGCCCGCCGGTTCCACTGGCGGCACTACGGCGCCGGCCATTTGCAGTTGATGCTGCACGCCCAGGCCGACGACACCCACGACGAGCACCTCAACGTGCTGTTCGAGGGCGTCCGCGCGGTCAAGCTGCGCACGTCCTACCGGCCGCTGATCCTCCGGCTCGCCGACGCCGAAACCCGCGCGGACACCGCCACCCTCGCCGAGGCCGGCGGTTTCGCCGACGCCGCTCGCTTTTCCCGTCGCCTCGCCCATGCCGCCGGTTCCGCCGACGCCGCTCGCTTTCCCGCTGCCTCGCCGAGGCCGCCGGTTCCGCCCGCACTTCCCGCCGCCCCGCCGATGCCGCCGACGCCGCTCGCTTTTCCCGCTGCCTCGCCGAGGCCGCCGGTTCCGCCGACGCCGCCCGCTTTTCCCGCCGCCCCGCCGATGTCGCGGGCTCCGCCCGTGAGGCGGCGCTTCGGAACGCTGACGACGCCGTTCCCGCGGTTATCCACAATGCCGAGTTGTCCACAGGCCACGACGTGGAGATCGCCGAGACTTGTCACACTTAGCGGTGGCGGGGGACCTCCAGGGTGCCCGCTTTCAAGGGAACGTTGCACCACCCCTGCTCGTGGGGGGTGACAATGTTTGCAGATCATGTGGCCGGCTGGGTGCCGGGTGGTGCCAAGGACACGCAACGGCGCCGGTATTTCGAGTTGCTGGCGCAGGGCATGGGCACGACTGAGGCCTGCCGGATTGTCGGTGCGGACCGGCTACGAGTGGCGTCATGCCGATTCGCGCCGTTCTCGTAAGGCCTATCTGGTTGGCGAGGCAGCGTGAGCAGCGGGTAGCCGCTGCGGCCGCGGCCGCAGCGGCTGAAGCGGCGAGTTCGCCGCGGTATCTGTCGCAGCCTGAGCGGATCGTGATCGCCGATCGGCTGCTGGCCGGGGGCAGCCGGGCAGCGATCACGTCAGAGCCGGGCCGGGCCGCGGTGCACGATCAGCCGGGAGGTCCGCCGTAACCGCCACCGCGACGTCAGCTATCAGCCCTGCACCGCGCAGCAGCATGCCCAGAGCCGCCGGCCCCGGCCTAAGCCCCGCAAACTCGCCGTTAACCAGCCGCTGCACCGAGCAGTGCAAGCCATGCTCGAACAGCGATACAGCCCGCAGCGGATCAGCCGCCGGCTACGCCTGGAACATCCGGAGCAAAGCGAGCGGCACGTGTCCCACGAAACGATCTACCAGGCCATCTACGTCCAAGGCCGCGGCTCGTTACGCCGCGAACTGGCGGGAAGGTGACCTGATGATCGGTAAAGACAACCGGTCGGCGATCGGCACCCTGGTCGAACGCAGCACCCGCTACGTGATGCTGCTGCACCTGGGCCGCAGCCAGAACGCCGAACGCGTCCGTGACGCCCTGCTGCACACCGTGGCGACACTGCCGCAGCATCTGAAACGGACACTGACCTGGGACCAAGGCGTCGAAAGGGCATTGCATCACGAGTTCAGCATCGCGACGGGCATGCCGGTCTACTTCTGCGACCCCCACTCGCCCTGGCAACGCGGCTCGAACGAGAACACCAACGGACTGCTGCGCCAATACTTCCCGAAAGGCACTGACCTCGCCCAGCACACACCCGAAGAGTTGGCCGCTGTCGCGGCCGAACTCAGCGGCGGCCCTCGGCTGGCACACACCAGCCGAGCGTCTGGCTACACTTCTGGACTTCAACGGTGGTGCAACGACCCCTTGAAACTGCCGTGGGTGGGCTCTGTCCCGGCAGCCAGAAGTCAGGCGCCGACGCGGGCGAAGTGGACCTGGTTCCAGTTCCAGATCTTGGCCAGCTTGACGCGGTCGCCGGGCTTGGGGGCGTGCCACACCTGGCCGGCGCCGGCGTAGACGGCCACGTGGTAGGCGCGGCTTCCCGACACCCAGAAGACCAGGTCGCCCGGGCGGGCTGCGGCCTTCGAGATCTTGCGCGCGGCCTGATATTGGGCCTGCGCGGTGCGGGGCAACTTCAGGCCGACTTTCCCGTACGCGTAACCGGCGAGCCCGGAGCAGTCGAACGCGCCCGGTCCGCGGGCGCCGTACTTGTAGGGCTTGCCCTTCTGGGCCCGGGCGAACGCGACGACCTTGAGCCCGCGGGCGGCCACGGCGGCCGGGGCCGCGGGTGCCGCCGAGGCGGCCGCGGGGGTGACGAGCAGGGTGGTGGCGATGGCCGTCGCAGCGATCAGGAGCAGCAAGCGGCGCAGCGTCTGGACAGACAAATCGATCCTCGGTCCTTCAACCGCCTGCGAGGTTAGCTGTCGGATTAGGCCTGAAGGCGGCCCGTCGCTCGCGCGACTTCACCCCGAGCCGGTCCACACGGACCGGCGAAATGGTTTCCCCGTTCCCGCCCACTGAAGTCCTGTCGATGTCAGGTCGGCCGCTTCCGGGTGGGCGGGACTCGGCGTCCCGGGGCGGCACGGGATGACGATCGGCCGGTTCGAGCGAACCTGATGCTTTCGCAGGGGCCTCAGCGGAAACACTTGTCACGGATCGGAATCTTCGGCGGATGTCTTTCCGGACATCGGGGATCAGCGGGGAGTGACCGGCGCGATTTCCGGCGCGGCAGGCGGTGAGGCTCGTCACCCAAATGGTCCTGATCAGCGGCCCGCCCGGTCTTCGAATGCACCCCGAATGACTACGCAGAGCAACCTAAGGCATCTCTTAGGTAGCTGTTGACATTGGACGGCGCTCAGGAAAGATGCCTGTCAATCGCAGGAGGTGCAGCG
Source organism: Paractinoplanes pyxinae (assembly GCF_026626335.1). Lineage (GTDB taxonomy): Bacteria > Actinomycetota > Actinomycetes > Mycobacteriales > Micromonosporaceae > Actinoplanes > Actinoplanes pyxinae. The sequence goes on from NZ_JAPNTZ010000003.1 coordinate 333,336, forward strand.
TGCAGGTGCCGGCCCCGTTCGAGTACGAACGTGCCACCAGTGTGGACCAGGCCATCGGTCTGCTGGAACGTCTGGGCAGCTCAGCGCGGCTGGTGGCGGGCGGTCACAGCCTGCTGCCGATGATGAAGCTGCGGCTGGCCAACTTCGACTATCTGATCGACATCAACCCGCTGCACGCCGAGCTGGGCTACATCCGGCCGGTCGGCGACGAGGTTCGCATCGGGGCGCTGACCCGGCACCGCGAGCTGCTGGAGTCCGACGAGCTGGCCGCCGCGTTCCCGATCTTCCGGGACGCCGAGCGGGTGATCGCCGACCCGGTCGTACGCAACCGGGGCACGCTGGGCGGCTCGCTGTGCCAGGCCGACCCGTCGGAAGACCTCTCCGCGGTGTGCACGACGCTGGACGCGCGCTGCGTGATCCGCGGGCCGGGCGGCGCCGAGCGGGTCGTGACGATGGAGGAGTTCCACGTCGGCCCGTACGAGACGGCGGTCGGCGACGACGAGATGCTGACCGAGATCCGGTTGCCGCTGCGGCCGGGTGGGGGCAGCGCGTACGAGAAGGTGGAGCGCCGCGCGGGCGACTGGGCCGTGGTGTCGGCCGGCGCCGCGGTGTGGCTGGCCGCCGACGGCACGATCACCGACGCCCGGGTGGGTCTGGCCGCCGTCGGGCCCAACACCACCGGCATCCCGGAGGTCTCGGCCGCCCTGCGGGGCCGCGAACCGGCCGAGGATCTGTACGAACAGGCCGGCGCGATCGCGGCGCGCAGCTGCGACCCGGCCACCGACCAGCGGGGCAGCGCCGACTACAAACGCCACCTGGCCGACGAGCTGACCCGGCGGACGCTGCGCACCGCCGTGGCCCGGGCGAGGAGCTGAGCATGCAGGTCACCATGACCGTGAACGACGTCGAGGTCACCCGGGAGATCGAGGGCCGGCTGCTGCTCGTGCACTTCCTGCGCGACACGCTGAGCCTGACCGGCACCCACTGGGGCTGCGACACCAGCAACTGCGGCACCTGCGTGGTGTGGCTGGACGGCGAGCCCGTCAAGTCGTGCACCGTGCTCGCCGCCATGGCCGACGGGCACGAGGTCCGTACGGTGGAAGGCCTGGCCAAGGGGGCGGAGCTCGACCCCATCCAGGAGGGCTTCATGCAGTGCCACGGCCTGCAGTGCGGCTTCTGCACGCCCGGCATGATGATGACCTGCCGGGCCCTGCTCGACAAGAATCCCGACCCCACCGACGCCGAGATCCGCGAGGCCATCTCGGGCCAGATCTGCCGGTGCACGGGCTATTCCACGATCGTCCGCTCGGTGCGCTGGGCGTCGGTCCACGAGGCGGCGAACAAATGACGACAGTCGAAGAGCCGAAGACCACCACGTTCGACGACAACGACCAGAAGCCTGTCGGCTTCGGGCGCATGCTGCGCAAGGAAGACCCGCGACTGCTGCGCGGGCGCGGCCGCTTCACCGACGACGTGCAGCTGCCGGGCATGCTGCACCTGGCCATTCTGCGCTCGCCGTTCGCACACGCCCGCGTGGTGAGTGTGGACACCAGCGCCGCCGAGGCCTCGCCCGGCGTGAAGGCCGTGGTCACCGGCGAGACGCTGAAGGGGCTGGGCCTGGCCTGGATGCCGACGCTCTCCAACGACGTCCAGGCGGTGCTGGCCACCGACAAGGTGCGCTTCCAGGGGCAAGAGGTCGCGTTCGTCGTGGCCGAGGACAGGTACGCGGCCCGCGACGCGCTCGAGCTGATCGACGTCGAGTACGAGGTGCTCGACCCGGTCATCGACGTGCGGCAGGCCCTCGCACCGGACGCCCCGCTGATCCGCGACGACCTCGAGGGCAAGACGAACAACCACTGCTTCGACTGGGAGACCGGCGACGCCGACGAGACCGAGGCCGTCTTCGCCCGGGCCGACGTCGTCGTGAAGCAAGACATCGTCTACCCGCGCGTGCACCCGGCGCCGATGGAGACGTGCGGCGCGGTGGCCGACTTCGACGCGGTCGAGGGCCGGTTGCGGCTGTGGTCGACCACCCAGGCCCCGCACGCCCACCGCACCCTGTATGCGATCGTGGCCGGCCTGCCCGAGCACAAGATCCAGGTGATCGCGCCGGACATCGGCGGCGGCTTCGGCAACAAGGTGCCGATCTACCCGGGCTACGTCTGCGCGATCGTCGGCTCCATCGTCACCGGTAAGCCGGTGAAGTGGATGGAGGACAGGTCGGAGAACCTGATCAGCACCGGGTTCGCCCGCGACTACATCATGCGCGGCGAGATCGCGGCCACCCGCGACGGCAAGATCCTGGCCATCCGCACCAACGTGCTGGCCGACCACGGCGCGTTCAACGGCACGGCGGCGCCGGTCAAATATCCGGCCGGCTTCTTCGGCGTCTTCACCGGCAGCTACGACATCGAGGCCGCCTACTGCAAGATGACCGCCGTCTATACCAACAAGGCCCCGGGCGGGGTCGCGTACGCCTGCAGTTTCCGCATCACCGAGGCGGTGTACCTGGTCGAGCGCATCGTCGACTGCCTGGCCGCCGAACTTCAGATGGACCCGGCCGAGCTGCGCCTCAAGAACTTCATCCAGCCCGATCAGTTCCCGTACACGACCAAGACCGGGTGGGTGTACGACTCGGGCAACTACGAGCCGACGATGCGCCAGGCCATGGAGATCGCCGGGTACGCCGAGCTGCGCCGGGAGCAGGAAGAGAAGCGGGCCCGCGGCGAGCTGATGGGCATCGGCATCTCGTTCTTCACCGAGGCGGTCGGCGCCGGGCCGCGCAAGAACATGGACATCCTCGGGCTCGGGATGGCCGACGGGTGCGAGCTCCGGGTGCATCCGACGGGCAAGGCGGTCGTACGGCTGTCGGTGAAGACGCAGGGGCAGGGGCACGAGACGACGTTCGCCCAGATCGTGGCGGAAGAGATCGGCATCCCGCCGGCCGACATCGAGGTCGTGCACGGCGACACCGACCAGACGCCGTTCGGCCTGGGCACGTACGGAAGCCGCTCGACGCCCGTCTCGGGTGCGGCCGCCGCGCTGGTCGCTCGCAAGGTGCGCGACAAGGCGCAGCTCATCGCCTCGGCCATGCTTGAAGTGACGGTGGCCGACCTGGAGTGGGTCAAGGGCTCGTTCCAGGTCAAGGGCGACCCGGCCAAGGCGGTCACCATCCAGCAGATCGCGATGCGGGCCCACGGCGCGGGCGACCTGCCCGACGGCGTGGAGGGCGGGCTCGAGGCCCAGATCTGCTACAACCCGTCCAACCTGACGTATCCGCACGGCGCCTACATCTGCGTCGTCGACATCGACCCCGGCACGGCTCAGGTCAAGGTGCGGCGCTTCATCGCGGTCGACGACTGCGGCACCCGCATCAACCCGATGATCATCGAGGGCCAGGTCCACGGCGGTCTCACCGACGGCGTCGGCATGGCGCTGATGGAGATGATCTCGTTCGACGAGGACGGCAACTGCCTCGGCGCGTCGCTGATGGACTACCTGATCCCGACCTCGCTCGAGGTGCCCGACTGGGAGACCGGCTACACGGTCACGCCGTCGCCGCACCACCCGATCGGGGCCAAGGGGGTGGGGGAGTCGGCCACGGTCGGCTCGCCGCCGGCCATCGTCAACGCCGTGGTCGACGCCCTGCAGCCGTACGGGGTGCGCCACGCCGACATGCCGTTGACGCCCTCGCGGGTGTGGGACGCGATGCGCGGCCGAGCCACCCCACCGATCTGAGGTGCCCATGTCTTCTGTCGCCGAGAAAGCCGCCGACCTCGCCCGGGCCCGCCGGCCGTTCGTGCACGCGACGGTAGTCCGCGCCCAGGAGCCGACGTCGGCCCGACCCGGCGACGACGCGGTCATCCTCGACGACGGCTCGATCGAGGGGTTCGTGGGCGGGGTGTGCGCCGAGAGCTCGGTGCGGGCGGCGGCCCTGGACACCCTGAAGGACGGCAACACGCTGTTGCTGCGGGTGCTGCCGGACGACGCGGCGGGGTTCCCCGAGACGCCGGGCGCGCTGGTCGTGGTCAACCCGTGCCATTCGGGCGGGGCGATCGAGATCTTCCTGCGGCCGGTGCTGCCCAAGCCGCTGCTCGGTGTCGTCGGCAGCACGCCGATCGGGCGGGCGGTGGCCTCCCTGGCGGAGTTCCTCGATTTCGAGGTCGCGCCGGATTCGTCCTTCGAGGGCGCGGCGGCCGTCGTGGTGGCCGGGCTGGGACGCGACGAGGAGAAGGCGATCAGGGCGGCGCTGGACGCTTCCGTTCCGTACGTGGCGCTGGTGGCCAGCCACAAGCGGGGCGCGGTGGTGCTCGACGGCATGGGCCTGACCGAGGACGAGCGCGCCCGGGTGCGGCCGCACGCCGGGCTCGACATCGGGGCCCGCACGCCGAAAGAGATCGCGCTCTCGATCCTGGCCGAGGTCGTCCGCGAGCTGCGGGCCAACGCCACGTCGCCCGACGACATGGTGCATCCGAAGGAGCCCTCGCCCCGGCAGGCCGTCGACCCCGTCTGCGGCATGACCGTCCTCATCGACGACGACACGCCGCACGCCGTCGTCGACGGGCAGGACTACTGGTTCTGCCGGGTGGGGTGCCGCGACAGCTTCGTGGCGGCCTAGCCGATGGGGGTCACCGGGCTGGTGCTGGCGGCGGGCGGATCGCTGCGGCTGGGCGAGGCCAAGCAACTGCTTCCCTACCGCGGCCGTACGCTGCTCGACGCCACGCTCGATGTCGCGCGTTCCTGCGGCTTCGACCAGCTGCTGGTCACGCTGGGCGGCTCGGCCCCGGCCGTCCGCGACCAGGTGGATCTCTCGGGCTGCACGGTGATCGAGAACCCGTCGTACTCGGCCGGCTGTGGTTCGTCGGTCAGTTCGGCGATTTCCCGCGTACGCGGCGGTTCGCTCGTCCTGCTGCTCGGTGATCAGCCCGGCGTGCGCGCGTCCTCCGTGCGGGCGCTGCTGGCCGCACCGACCTCGATCGCGGTGTGCCGCTACGACGACGGGCTCGGGCATCCGTTCCTGTTCCGCCGGCCGGTCTTCTCCGAGCTGGCCGGCCTGCACGGCGACAAGGCGGTGTGGAAGCTGCTGCACTCGGGCGCCTTCCCGGTGACCGAGGCGCCGGTGGACGGGCCGGTGCCGATCGACGTGGACACGCGGGCCGACTACGAGCGTCTGCTGGCCGGTGAGGCCCGGTGATCGACGCTGCCGACGTGCGGGCGCGGCTTGACGCCGTCGACTATCTGGTCGACGACGGCCTGGCCATGGCCGTGTTCCTGGCTCTGCGGCTGGGCAAGCCGTTGCTGCTCGAGGGGGAGCCCGGCGTCGGCAAGACCGCGGCGGCCAAGGCGTTGTCGCTCGCGCTGCCGGCGCCGCTCATCCGGCTGCAGTGCTACGAGGGGCTGACCGCGGGCGAAGCCCTCTACGAGTGGAACTACCAGCGGCAGCTGCTCGCCATCCGGCTGGCCGAGGCCCGGCACGAGAAGCTGACCGACGCCGACCTCTTCACGGCGGAGTTCCTGCAGGAAAGACCGATCCTGCGGGCCGTACGCCATTCCGGGCCCACGCCGCCGGTGCTGCTCATCGACGAGATCGACCGGGCTGACGACGAGTTCGAGGCGCTGCTGTTCGAGTTCCTGGGCGAGGCCGCGATCACCGTCCCCGAGCTGGGCACCTTCACCGCGCTGCGGCCGCCGGTCGTGGTGCTCACCTCCAACCGCAGCCGCGACCTGCACGACGCCCTGCGCCGCCGCTGCCTCTACCACTGGATCGAGTTCCCGGCCCCGGCCCGCGCCGCCGAGATCGTGCGGCGCTCGGTTCCCGGGGCCACGGAACCGCTCATCCGCAGCGCCACCGAGTTCATCGGGCGCGTCCGCGGTCTCGAGCTCGACAAGGCGCCCGGCCTAGCCGAGACGATCGACTGGGTGTCGGCCCTGTCCGCGCTCGGCGTCGCCGACCTAACCGACGCCGCGGTCGTCACCACGCTCGGCACCATCGCCAAGACCCCCGACGACCGGACCGCCGTCGCCCTCGCCGTCCACCAGGAGACGTCATGAAGATCACCAACGAGTTCACCGTGCACACCCCGATCGACCGGGCCTGGGCGGCGCTGACCGACCTGCCCGGCATCGCCCCCTGCCTGCCCGGCGCCCAGCTGACCGGGGTCGACGGCGACGTCTACAACGGCAAGGTCAAGGTGAAGGTGGGCCCGGTGATCTCCGACTTCACCGGCACGGCCCGCTTCACCGAGAAGGACGACGACTCCTACCGGGCGGTGATCGATGCCAAGGGCCGCGACTCCCGGGCCGGTGGCAACGCCGCCGCCCTGATCACGGCCGCCCTGACCGCGGAGGGCGACAGCACGCTGGTCACCGTCGACACCGACCTGAAGATCAGCGGCAAGCTGGCCCAGTTCGGCAGCGGCATGATCAAAGAGATCTCGAACAAGCTGCTGGCCCAGTTCGTCACCAACCTCGAGGCCAAGCTGGCCACCGACGACGCCACCGATGCATCGCCCGCCCCTGAATCCTCGGCCGCGGCCCCCGAACTCCGCGCCGCTGCGCCGGTCGTGGCCGCCTCCACCCCGTCGGCCGCCGCTGTCGGGACAGCCCCCGAAACCGGCGTCGCCGAGGCCCCCGGAGTGCCCGCCGCCCGGCCCGGCCCCGAAGCCCCCAGCCCCGCGACGCTGACCGCGAACCTGATCCCGGCCGACCCGGGCGCCGCCGAGCCGGCCACCCCCGCCGTGGCCGGAAGCGACCCGCTCGCCGCCGCCACGACGACAGCCCCCAGCGCAGTGACGGCCCCGCCCGCGGCTACCACCCCGCCCGCGCCGACGAAGGTAGCCGTGGCCGCCGGCGAGCCCGAAGCCCTGGACCTGCTCGCTGTCGCCGGCAGTTCTGTCTACAAGCGACTTCTCCCGCTGGGCGTCGTCGTGGCCGTGATCGTCGCCGTCATCGCGTGGCTCGTTGGCCGCCGCTGAGTTTCCCTCCGGCGCGGCGCCCCGGCACCCCCGTCCGGGCAGCCCGCCGCCGGCCCGGCCGGTGCTGCTGCGTGGCACCGACCGGGCCGCCCTGGCCGTGGCGCTGGTCGACCGCCTGCGCCGGGCGGGCCTGACCGCCGGTCTCACCGAGACGGGCGACCTGGTCCACGCCATCGAGGTGAGCCCGCCCCTCACTGTCGACGCTCTCTACTGGACGGCCCGGGTGGCCCTGGTTCGCCGCCAGCCCGACCTGGCGGTCTTCGACGAGGTGTTCGCCGCCGTCTTCGCCGACGCCCCACCCCTGCCGCTCAGTCGTCAGGCCGGAAACACCCCGGCCCGCCGGGACGACGTGCACGTCCCCGTCCCGGCCGACACCCGGGACGGAGCCGACGGCGGCGGCCTGCCCTGGGCCACCCTGCCCCCGGCCGTCGCCCCGGCCGACCCGACCGACTCGGCGCTGCACATTCCGGAACGCCGCCCCAGCGCCCTGGCCGCCCTGGCCGACCTGCCCTTCGAAGACCTGGATCCCGCCCGGACCGAACTGCTGGGCGAGGCGCTGCGGGCCGCCCTGACCCGCTGGCCCACCCGCCGGACCCGCCGCCACGCCGCCGACCCGTCCGGCCGCCGCATCGCCCTGCGCCCGACCATCGCCCGCGCCCGCCGCACCGCCTGGGAGCCGGTGGCGCTCGTCCGCGAACGCCCCGTCCGCCGCCCCCGCCGCGCCGTGCTGCTCTGCGACGTGAGCGAGTCGATGCGCGCCCAGGCCACCGCCTATCTGCATCTGATGCGCGCCTTCACCCTGGTGGCCGACGCCGAGGTCTTCGCCTTCGCCACCACCCTGACCCGCCTCACCCCGGCCCTGCGGCACACTTCCGCCGCCGAGGCCGTCACCCGCGCCGGCGCCCTGGTCACCGACCGCTTCGGCGGCACCAGGATCGCCACCAACCTCGCCGCCGTCCTCGACTCGCACCACGGCAACACCCTGCGCGGCGCCCTGGTGATCGTCGCCTCGGACGGCTGGGACAGCGACCCGCCCGACCGGATGGACGCCGTCATGTCCCGCCTGCGCCGCCGCGCCCACCGCATCCTCTGGCTCAACCCGCGCGCCGGCGCCCCCGGCTTCGCCCCGCGTGTGGCCGGCATGGCCGCCGCCCTGCCGTACTGCGACCACCTGCTGCCGGCGGCCACCTTCCACGACCTGACCCGTGCCGCCCGCCTTCTGCAGGACCTGCGCTATTGAGTTGTCAACGTGGGTGATCAGGGTGGTGAGAGCAGGGCGCGGACGGCCGCGACGACGTCATCTTCAGCGGACGGGGAAGTGGTGCCGGTGGCGTGCTGGGCGGCGCCGTCGAGGAGCCATTGGGTCCACATCGCCAGGTGGACCGGGGAGGCGTCGCCCCTGATCTCCGACCGGGCCGAGGCGTCGGACAAATGACGTACGAGGAAGGCTCTGATCAGCGAAGCCTCGTCTTCGAGGACGGTGGCGACCTCGGGTAGCAGCTCGACGCCCGCGACGGCGTGCACGAAGCCGCCGAAGTGGGGGTCGGACATCTCGGCCTGGACGCCGCCGGCGTAGGCCAGGACGGCCGGCAGCCCAATGCTGTGGGTCTCGATGCGCGACAGGGCCTGGCGGGTCTGCTGCAGCCCGGCGCTCAGGATGCCGACCAGGACGTCGAGCTTGGCCGGGAAGTAGTGGAAGAACGTGCCCGACGAGATGCCGGCGCCGCGGCAGATCGACGCGGTGCTGGTGCGGTCGTAGCCGGCCACCGCGAACTGCCGATACGCCTCGTGCAGGATCGCCTCGCGCCGCTCGGCGTGACGCCTCTCGTCCACGATGCGACCCATCGGTGCCTCCTTCCCGGCCAGAACATCTTTGCTGGAGCGTTCGCTCTAGAGCGGCTACTCTAGCAAAATGAAAGTGGTTCTGGGAGGGCTGGTTCTGGCCTACGTTCCGATGTGGCTGCCCCCGCTGAGCCGGGCCGCCGGCATCGACATCGGCATCGAGGGGCCGGCTGCCTCGATCTTCTGGAACGCCCTGACGGTGGCCCTGCTCGTGGCCTACATCTACGGGGTGGAGCGCCGCCGGCTCGATTCGATCCGCCTGATCCGGCCGACCGGCAAAGACCTCGAAGGGGCGCTGATCCTGTTCGGCGCCCACATGGGCTGGACGTGGCTGGCCCACACGATCCGTCCGCCGCCGGCCGACGAGGGAACCGCCGCCATCACGGCCATGTCCGTCCTCGCCGTGGTCGCGTTGATCCTGTCCGTGGCGGTCTTCGAGGAGGTGTTGTATCGCGGCTACCCGATAACGCGGCTGGTCGAGGTGACCGGGCGGCCCTGGGCGGCGCTGGCCGTCACGGTTCCGCTGTTCGTGGCGCCGCACTTGGTCTTCTTCTCACCGTCCTGGCTGTTCTATCAGGCCTCCGGCACGGTTGCGCTGTTCGTGCTCTTCGTCTGGCGCCGCAACCTGGTGGCCTGCATGCTCTTGCATCTGGGCATCAACCTGCCCATCCTGGTCCCCGCACTGGCCTGACCGCGGATCTCAGCTCCAGAGGGTCACGTGCACCGAGGGGCGGAAGTGGCCGGCCTTCGCGCCGGCGCCGCGCATCATGGCCTGGATGGCCCGGGGCGTGCAGGCGAAGCGGGAAAGTTCGGCCGCCGCCGAGGGGGCGCCCTGGTCGGCCAGGGTGAGGGCGTGCCAGCCCGCCTCGAGGACGGCGTGCGGGCTGGGCAGTTGAACGAGAGTGCCGTTGCGGATGTCGGGGGCCACGGCGAACGCCAGCGCGGGGGCCAAGCCCTTGCCGCGCTTCGCCTCCTCCAGGGCGGCGGCGTTGCTCTGATAGATCTGCTGACGGTCCTCGGGGACGCCCAGGCGGGCCAGCAGGTCGGGGAAGGCGCCCGAGCTGGCGGTGGCGGACGGGCCGAGCAGCCACGTCTGGTCGCGTAGCTGGGCGGCCGACGGGCGCAAGTGGACGATCGGGTTGTCCGGGCCGGCCACGACCACGACGCGGTAGTTCATGACCGGGCGGGCGGCCAGCGCCGGGTCGAGCACGGCGGGCGGCGGGCCGACGGCGATGTCGATCGTGCGGCTCAGCAGCAACGCCTCGAACGCGCCGGGGTCGCGGACGCTCAGTTCGAGATCGAGATCGTCGGCCCGGGCGGCGAAACGCTCGATCAGGCCGGGCGCGGCGTGCTCGGCGAACAGGCTCGAGGCGCCCACACGGAGCAGGCGGCGGCCGCGGCCGGCCGCGCTTACCTCGAGCACAGTGATGTCCTGCAGGCCAAGCAGCTCGGTGGCCCGGCTGGCCAGACGCAGGCCACCAGGGGTGAAGGCCAGCCCGGCCGCCGTACGGGAAAAGAGCTGATCGCCGAGCTCCCGCCGCAACTGTCCGATGTGCAGCGAGATCGCGGACTCGGACACCGACAGGTGAGCCGCCGCCTGTTTGACCGAGCCGAGCCGCACGACGGCCGAGTAGGCGCGCAGCTGCGTCGGAGTCATCACCGGCGCTCACCCATGTTCCGCCCCCAGAGCCGATCCCGAGTCGTTCTCGCAATTTAGCGCAGCAACCTGGGCGAAAACTGCCCCCGGTAGACAGCCCGCGTATCTGACATCTAACATTTCAACCGTGGAACGGGTGCAACGCAGACTTCTGCGCGAGACGGCGTACGAGGCGATTCGTGACGCCGTCGTGCGCGGCGACCTCGCGCCGGGGGCAGCGGTGAACAGCGCCGAGCTGGCCGATCAGCTCGGCCTGTCCCGGGCTCCGGTGCGGGACGCGCTAGCTCGCCTGGCCGACGAGGGCCTGGTCGAGACAAAGCCGCAGAGCTACACGCGGGTGACCCAGGTGGCGCCGAGCGAAGTGCGCGATGCTGCAGCGGTTGTGCGCGCGATGCACGAATTGGCCGCCTCGACCACCGTCGGCGCCCTGCAAACGGACGACATCGCGCAGATGCGTGCGGCAAACGAACGTTTCGAGGCCGCCGCGCGCGCCGGGGACATCGACGCGGCCATGGCGGCCGACGACGAATTGCACGGGGTGCTGGTGAAAGCGAGCGGCAACCGCGCGCTGGCCGCCACCATCGAGCGCTACACGCCGCTCATCCGCCGGCTCGAACGCCTGCAGTTCGGCCGGGACCACGCCCGCCGTTCGGTCGAGCGGCACGACGACCTGATCGCCGCCTGCGCTGCCGGCGACGCCCCGGCGGCGACCCATCTGACGTCGCTCATCTGGCGCTCCTTGGAAGAGGGAACCGAATGATCACCTTTGACCGTTACCCGCTGCTGTTCGGCCCGTCCCCGGTGCACAAGCTCGAGCGGCTCACCGCCCACCTCGGCGGCGCCGCCGTCTGGGCCAAGCGCGAGGACTGCAACTCCGGCATCGCGTACGGCGGCAACAAGACCCGCAAGCTCGAATACCTGGTGGCCGACGCGCTGGCCCAGGGCTGCGACACGCTCGTCTCGATCGGCGGCGTCCAGTCCAACCACACCCGCCAGGTCGCCGCCGTCGCCGCGCGGGCCGGCCTCAAGTGCGTGCTCGTGCAGGAGAGCTGGGTCGACTGGCCCGACTCGGTGTACGACAAGGTCGGCAACATCCTGATCAGCCGGCTGGCCGGGGCCGAGGTGCGCCTGGTCCGCTCCGAGTTCGGCATCGGCTTCAAGGAGAGCTGGGAGCAGGCTCTGCGCGACATCGAGGCCGCCGGCGGCAAGCCCTACGCCATTCCCGCGGGCGCCTCCGACCACAAGCTCGGCGGCTTGGGCTTCGCCAATTGGGCGTACGAGGTGAAGGCGCAGGAGGAGGAACTCGGAGTCTTCTTCGACACGGTGATCGTGTGTTCGGTGACGGGCAGCACTCAGGCCGGGATGATCGCCGGTTTCGCCGCGCTGGAGGACGCCGGCGGACGTCCCCGTCGCGTGCTCGGCATCGACGGCAGCGCCAAGCCGGCCGAGACCCACGCCCAGGTCGCCCGGATCGCCCGCAACACCGCGTCCCTGATCGGCCTGGGGCGGGAGCTGAAGGACGACGAGATTCTGCTCGACGACCGCTACCACGCCGGCACCTATGGCATCCCCGACGAGACCACCCTGGACGCGATGCGCCTGGCCGCCCGCACCGAGGGCATGGTGACCGACCCGGTCTATGAGGGTAAGTCCATGGCGGCCCTGATCGACCTGGTCAGCCGGGGTGAGATCGCCCGCGACTCCACTGTTCTCTACGCCCACCTCGGCGGCCAGCCCGCCCTCAACGGCTACAGCGCGCTGTTCAGCTGATCGGGTGTTCGGATGATCTGTGACTGGACGGTTGTCGTGATCTCCCACCTGTTCGGGTGAGTTTGGGCAGGGGGGTGCTGCGGGCAAGAGAGGCGGGCGTTGCCGGTGATCGCGATGGTCGCCCGCGGAGAAGGAGCCTCGTACATGTCTGTCATCACCGCCTCAGCCGACACGGATACCGCGAGTGAGCTGATCACGGCGATGGCCGCCCTGCCGGCCGGGCACCCGTCCCGCTCCGAGCTGCGCGACCGGGCTATCGAAGCTTGGCTGCCGCTGGCCCGCCACCTCGCGCAGCGCTACGCCGGCCGCGGCGAGCCCGCCGACGACCTGTTCCAGGTGGCCGTGGTCGGCCTGATCAAGGCGGTCGACCGCTGGGAGGCCGACCGCGGCGTCGACTTCGCCGGGTACGCGATCCCGACCATCGTGGGCGAGATCAAGCGGCACTTCCGCGACCGCACCTGGTCGGTCCGCGTCCCCCGCCGCCTGCAGGAGATGCGCCTGGCCATCACCGCGGCCAATGCCTCGCTCAGCCACCAGCTGGGCCGGGCCGCCACCGTGGCCGACATCGCCGCTCACCTCAACGTCACCGAGGAAGAGGTGCTGGAAGGCCTGGAAGGCGCCCGCGCCTACAACGCCACCAGCCTCTCCACCCCGGTCAGCGCCGACGGCACGACCGAGCTCGGCGACACCCTCGGCGGCGAGGACAGGGAGTTCGACGCCGTCGAGTTCCGGGTCGCCCTGGGCCCGGCCCTGGCCACCCTGGACGAGCGTGAGCAGCGCATCGTCCACCTGCGCTTCTACGGCAACCTGACCCAGACCCAGATCGCCGAGCAGGTCGGCATCTCGCAGATGCACGTCTCGCGGCTGCTCACCCGGGCGCTGGCCAAGCTGCGCGGTCACCTCGGCGAGGCGGCCTGAGCTTCGAGGGCTGAGCGCAGCCAGCGGTAGGACTCTCTCGGCGTACGGGAAAGGGTCTCGAAATCGACCTCGACCAGGCCGAACCGCTGGCTGTAGCCCTCGGCCCACTCGAAGTTGTCGAGCAGTGACCAGACGAAATAGCCGCGCACGTCGACCCCGGCCGTGATGGCGTCGTGCACCGCCCGCAGGTGGGCGTCCAGGTAGTCGATCCGGAACTGATCCTGGACGCCGGCCGCGGTGGAACAGCCGTTCTCGGTGATGTGGATCGGCGGCAGCGCGTCTCCGTACGTCTCCCGCAGGCCGGTCAGCAGGTCGGTGAGCCCGGACGGAACCACCGGCCAGCCGAACGCCGTCGTCGGGTAACCCTCGATCTGTTGCGGGTCGAACGGCAGCGGTGAACCCTCGGCCGGGGCGCCGACCTGGGTCGGGTTGTAGTAGTTGATGCCCAGCGCGTCGAGCGGCGTGCTGATCACCTCGAGGTCGCCCTCGCGCACGAGATCGCCGAGGGCGGCCGCCAGGAAGTCGGGGTACGAGCCGAGCAGCACCGGATCATTGAACAGCCGGTTGTGGAAGGCGTCGTACATCGCCGCCGCCGTGACGTCGCCCGCGTCCTCCCCGGCCGGCCACACCGGCGTGCAGTTGTTCGTGATCATCACCTCGGCCGCGCCCGCCGCCCGCAACGCCCGCGCGGCCAGCCCGTGGCCGAGCAGTTGGTGGTGCGCGACCGGCAGCGCGTCGAGCATGAGCGTCCGGCCCGGGGCGTGCGTCCCGTACGCGTACCCCTGGGCCATGTGCACGACCGGCTCGTTGAGCGTGATCCAGCGCCGCACGCGGTCGCCCAGGCGGGTCACCACATGGGACGTGTAGTCGGAGAAGTACGAGGCCGTGTCCCGGGTCAGCCAGCCGCCCTTGTCCTCGAGCGCCTGCGGCAGATCCCAGTGGAACAGCGTCGGCACCGGCACGACGCCCTTCTCGAGCAGCGCGTCGACCAGCCGGTCGTAGAAGTCGAGGCCGGTCCGGCTGGGCACGCCCGACCCGGTCGGCTGCACGCGCGGCCAGGCGATCGAGAACCGGTAGGCGCCCACGCCGAGGTCGGCCAGCAGAGCGACGTCTTCGGGGTAGCGGTGGTAGTGGTCGCACGCCACGTCGCCGGTGTCCCCGTTGAGCGTCTTGCCGTCGGTGTGCGAGAACGTGTCCCAGATCGACGGGCCGCGCCCGTCCTCGGTCACCGCCCCCTCGATCTGGTACGAGGCCGTCGAGCAGCCGAAGAGAAAACCGTCCGGGAAGCGGGGCAGCGGATCGACCATGCCCCGACATTATTGAGTTCCCGGGTCCCAGTCCACGCCTCGACGTGGGGCTGGTTACAGAGGAGCGGCGCTGTCTGGACGTCGCCGGTGAGCCGTGATGTTCTTGGGCGCATGAGCGTTGACCAGGAACTTCTGACCGAGCTGGCGCACCGCAACCTGCTGGGTGTCTTCGGCGAGCGCGACCCGCAGAAACGCGCGGCCGTGATCGCCGAGATCTACGCCGAGCAGGTCACCTTCTCCGACCCGGACGAGGTCGTGGTGGGCCGCGACGCGCTCGGCGAGAAGGCCCAGCGCCTGCTCGACCAGGCCCCCGGCTTCGCGTTCAGCCCGGCCGGCCCGGTCCGCACCAGCGGCAACCTCACCATGCTGGCCTGGCACCTCGGCCCCGAGGGCCAGCCGCCGGTGGCCAGCGGCCTGGACGTCTCGATCGTCGAGGACGGCCGCATCGCCCACCTCTACACACTCCTCGACCCGCCGGCCTGACCGTGGAGCGGCTGCACGAGCTGGCGGCCCGCTACGACGTCCCGGGCGCGGCCGTCGCGATCGGTCACGGCGACGAGCTGATCGAGGCGGCGACCGGGGTGCTCAACCTCGAGACCGGGGTCGAGGCCACTCCCGAGAGCGTGTTCCAGATCGGCTCGGTCACCAAGGTGTGGACCGCCGCGCTGGTCATGCAGCTGGTCGACGAGGGCCTGGTCGTCCTCGACGAGCCGGTGCGCCGCTACTTGCCCGCCTTTGCGGTGGTCGACGCGGAAGCGAGTGAGTCGGTCACCGTACGGCAGCTGCTCACACACACGGGCGGCTTCGACGGCGACCTGTTCGAGGACACGGGTCGCGGCGACGAGGCGCTCGACCGCTACCTGGCCTATCTGGGCGACAACGCCACGCAGTTCGCGCCGCCGGGCGAGCTGTACTCGTACTCCAATTCGGGTTTCGCCGTGCTGGGGGCGCTGGTCGCGAGGCTGCGCGGCGGCACGTACGAGTCGGTGCTGCGCGACCGGCTGATCGAGCCGCTCGGCGCCCGCCACATGGCCCTGCTGGCCGAGGAGGCGATCCTCTTCCGGGCCGCGGCCGGGCACGTACGCGGTGAGGTGGCCCGCCCGTGGCAGATGCCCCGATCGCTCGCGGCGGCCGGCGCCACCGCGTGTGCCGCTCCGCGCGATCTCGTCCGGTTCGGGCGGCTGTTCCTGAACGAGGGCGAGCGGTTGTTGTCGCCCGGCGCTGTCGCGGCCATGACGTCGCAGCAGCTCGCTCTGCCCGGAGTGCCGGCTGGGCGTCGTGGGCTCGGCTTCGAGCTCTTCGCATGGGACGGTCAGGCCGCGTACGGCCACGACGGCGACACTATCGGCCAGGCCACCGTGTGGCGGGTCGTTCCGAGCCACCGCCTCGTGGTCGCCATCAGCGCCACCGGCGCCGGCTCGGCCGGCTTCTTCGACGAACTGCTGGCCGGCATCGTGCACGACCTGACCGGCCTGACCGTTCCGGGCCGCCCGGTACCACCGGCGGGCCCGCACGAGCCGGGTCCGGCCCGGTTCGCCGGACGCTACGAGTTCCCCCTGGGTTCGTACGAGATAGTCGCGACCGGCGACGGCCTCGAGGTGACCGCCACCCCGCGCGGCCTGGCCGCCGAGGCCGGCGAGAGCCGCACCACCCGCCGCTACGTGCTGCTTTCCGGCACCACGTACATCAGCGCCGAGCCGTTCCAGGACCGCCACGACACGTTCACCATCGTCGGCGACGGCCAGTACTTCTACGGCGGCCGGCTCGCCCGGCGGGTCTGACAGCTTCCTGACTTCTCGTCGCCAGGCTGGGCGCTCGGCCCGGGAGCGGCCCGGGCGAGAAGTGAGGATCGTCCATGCGCAGACACCTGTTACTGGCGAGCGCCATCGCGCTGGTGGCGTTGCCCGGCTGCGGGGCAGAGCCGAAAGACCAGAGTGCCAAGGTGGCCACGCTTGTGAGCCCGGCCGCCGCCGAGGCGTCGGCGTCGGCCCCGCCGCAGCGGCCGCGGGAACGGCTCGACACCACGCCGGAAGAGTTCGAGGCGATGCTCAAGCCGTACAACAAGTGCATGAAGGAGCACGGCGGCTATGTGAAAGGCGAGGGCAGCGGGGTCCGGGCCGCCACCAAGGCCGAGTCGGACAAGGCCGAGGCGGCCAACCGGATCTGCGAGCCGCAGTTCATGCCGCTCCCGCCGTGGGAGAAGGACCCGGCCAACCCCGAGTCCCGCGACTTCGCCCGGGATGTCGTGGCCTGCCTGAAGGACAAGGGCGTCAAGTACGTCGCGGTCGCCGACGACGGCATCAGCATCGCGCTCGGCGGCGACCAGAACGACTCCCGCTCGATCCGGATGGGCATGGAACTGGCGCCGGAGTGCGAGCGCCAGGTCGCCGCCCGGACCAAGTAGGGGCGACCATGCGCAGACACGTTGTCGTGCTGGCGATCGCCCTGACCGCGTTGTCGGCCTGTGGCAGCCAGCCGGAGCAGCAGGCCGAGGCTCCGAAGGTGGCCACGCTGAGCAGCCAGGCGCCATCCGCGAAGCCGGAGCGGCCGCGGGAACGGCTCGACACCACGCCCGAGGAGTTCGAGGCCATGCTCAAGCCGTACTACGAGTGCATGGACGAGAAGGGCGTGCTCGCCGTCCGGGTGGCTACCAACGGCCGCAAGAAGGCCATGACGGCCGATGAGATCGCCAAGGGAGAGGCGGCCGACCGGATCTGCGAGCCGCTCTACTACCCGCTGCCGCCGTGGGAGAAGGATCCGGCCAACCCCGAGGCCCGCGACTTCGCCCGCGCGGTCGTGAAGTGCCTCGAGGGCCAGGGAATCGACGCCGGCGTCGAGCCGGACGGGCTGACGGTCTCGTTCGGCCGGGACGTCCGCAAGGGCCTCGACAAGCTGCCGGAGTGCGAGCGCGAGGCCGCCGCCAAGTAGCGGAGAGCGCGGCGGCCGTCTCGGCTCAGACGGTCGCCAGCGCCTGCGTCGGGGGCAGGCGGGCCGCTCGTACGCAGGGATACACGCCCGCGAGAACGCCGATGACCACGGCGCCGGCCACCCCGGCCACGGCTGCCTCGGCCGGGACGACCAGCGGCCAGCCCTGCCAGCGGGCGTAACCGGCCGTGGCCAGCAGGCCCAATGACGTACCACCCAGACCGCCGATCGTGGCCAGCAGCACCGACTCGGTGAGGAACTGGCCGCGGATCTGCCCCCGGGTGGCGCCCAGCGCCCGCCGCAGCCCGATCTCCGAGCGCCGTTCCAGCACCGACACCACCATGGTGTTGGCCACCCCGATGCCGCCGACGACCAGCGCCACCCCGGCCAGGGCCAGGAACAGCACCGAGAAGCTGCTCTCGGTGGCCCGTTTGGCCGCCAGCGCGTCGGAGGGCCGGGTGACGACCACCGCCCCCGGCCGCTCCGGCGAGACCGTCTCGGCCAGGACCGCCCGCACCGCCTCGATCTGCGGCTCGTCGCACTGCACATAGAGGACGGTCGGGCTGCCGTCGAAGCCGAGCTGCGCCTTGGCGGCCGGCCAGCCGACCAGCACCGAGCGGTCGATGTCGGGGGAGAGCGGCGTGGTGGCCAGGATGCCGACGACGGTGAACTTGCGGTCGGCGATCACCACCTGCGGTGTGGGCCGGCCCGCGACCAGGTCGGTCAGGCCGAGCCGGGTGGCGGCGACCGACCCGAGCACCACGGCCGGGTAGCGCTCGGTGGCCGGGGTCAGCCAGCGGCCCGCCCGGATGTGGGCGTCGATGGTGGGCAGCAGGTCGAGGCGGCTGGCCAGCACGGTCAGGCCGAGGCCGTCGTCCGGGTCGGTGCGATCGTTACGGCGTACGAGGGTGTGGGTGTTGGCGACCGCGCTGGCCGCCGTGACCGGGCCGATCCGGCGCACCATCTCGACCGCCGGCTCCGGCAGCCGGGCCGGCGGGTCGACGTCGGGCCGGGCCACCGCCTGCAGCGCGTTGGTGCCGAGCGCGTCCAGTTCTTCCACCAGCGCCGCCTGGCTGGACGCCGGGATGCCGGTCACCACCAGCATGGTGGCGATTCCGATGGCGATGCCCAGCCCCGACAGGGCGGCCCGGGCCGGCCGGGTCCGCAGCCCGATCAGGCCCAGGCCGAGCAGGTCGAGCGGCTTCATGCGCGCACCTCGTCGCGGACGATCCGCCCGTCGCGGATCTCGATCCGCCGGGGCAGCGCGGCCGCGATGTCCCGGTCGTGGGTGATCAGCGCGATGGTCGTGCCCTCCTCGTTGAGACGGCGCAGCAGGTCGAGGACCGTCCGCCCGGTGGCGGTGTCGAGGGCGCCCGTGGGTTCGTCGGCCAGCACGAGCGAGGGCCGGTTGACCAGGGCGCGGGCGATCGCGACGCGCTGCCGTTCGCCGCCCGAGAGCTGCTGCGGGCGGTGCGAGGCGCGATGGGCCAGGCCGACCCGGTCGAGCGCGTGCTCGGCGCGTTCCCGGCGCCGGCGGCGCGGCACCCCGGCGTACAGAAGGCCGGTTGAGACGTTCTCGGCCGCGGTGAGCCCGTCGGCCAGGTGGAACTGCTGGAAGACGAAGCCGATCTCGCGGGCCCGCAGCGCCGACAGGTGCCGGTCGCGCAGCGTGGCGATGTCCCGGCCCGAGATCAGCACGGTGCCGGTGGTGGGCCGGTCGAGCGTGCCGATGATGTTGAGCAGCGTCGACTTGCCCGATCCGGACGGGCCGACGATGGCCACCAGCTCGCCCGCGGCCACGTCGAGGCTCACGCCGGCCAGCGCGGTCACGCCGCCCGGATACACCATGCCGGCATTTCGCACGGAAAGGACGGGGAGGGCGGGCGCGGTCACGAGGCCACCACCACGTCCATGTCCTCGGTCAGACCCTCGCCGGTCACCTGCACCCACCCGTCGGCGAACATGCCGGCCTTGACCTGGATCAAACCCTGAGGTCCCTGTACGGCGTACCCGCCCTCGCTCAGCGCCACGAGCGCCTCGATCGGCACCGCCAGGACCTTTTTCGCCGTACGCCCGGGGAAGTTGACCTTGACTTCGGCCGAATCCAGCTTCGCGATGGCGGCAGGCTTGTCGACCGCCACGGACACGACCAGCCGCGGGGTGTCGCCCTCATCCGCCGCGAGATCGCGGCCCACGGCGCTCACCCGGGCCGGAATTGTACGATCGTCGGGCAGTACGACCGTCACCCGAGAACCCCGTGCCAGCTTCGCCGCGTCGCTCAGCTCGGCGGCCACCGTGATCACCTTCCGGGTCGAGGTGACGGTCATCAGGTCCGCCTCGGCGGCCGCGCCGGGCTGCACGGTCAGCGACTCCACCCGTACGGCCCCGGTCCGGACCACGACGTCACCCACCGCGACCGTTCCCGTTACCGGCCGACCCAGGTCCCGCTGCCAGCGCTTGACCGCGCCGACCAGCTCCGGGGTCAGCACGCTCTCGCCGGCCGGCGTCTTCGCGGGCCGCCGCCCGACCCGGTAACCCAGCGCCCGCAGGTTGTCGGCGACGATCCGCACGTCCCGGCCCGACATCAGCGGCGTGGCGATCGGCCGGTAGAGCGGCATCCCGCCGTAGAACAGCACCACCGGCGCGTCGTCGGCCCGGAACAGCTGGCGGCCGCGTTTCACCGTCGCGCCCACGGCCGGCAGCCAGGTCACCGTGCCCGTCGCGCGCCCGGCGAGCGGACGGGCCGAGCCGTACCCGATGCGCCCGGTCAGCGACGTCGTGGTGGACAGATCGCGGCGTTCGAGCTTCACGGTGGCGACCTGAGCGACCGGTTCGGCCGCCGGAGCCGGATCGAGCGCCCGGTCGCGGGTCAGGGCGAAGGCCGTCGCGGCGCCGGCCAGGACGACCACGAGCGTGACGACCGTTGCAGTTTTGCGGAGCATGGTTGAGCAGCGTGTCCGGCGATCGTCAGGAACCTGTCAGATACCGCCTGATCTTGGTCCGGCCCTTTCCCGGGCGACCTATCATCGCCGCCATGTGCGCGAAGGTGCTGGTCGCCGAGGACGATCCCCGGCAGGCCGAGGTCGTGCGGCGCTACCTGGCCGCGGCGGGACACGAGACGCTGGTCGTGCACGACGGCCGGGCCGCGCTCGACGAGGCCCGCCGCTGGCAGCCCGGCCTGCTGGTGCTCGACGTGATGATGCCGGGCCTGGACGGGCTGCGCGTGTGCCGCACCCTGCGCGAGGAGTCGGACGTGCTGGTGCTGATGCTGACCGCCCGGGCCACCGAGGACGACCTGCTGCTCGGGCTGGAGCTCGGCGCCGACGACTACCTGACCAAGCCGTACAGCCCGCGCGAGCTGATGGCCCGGGTGCGGACGCTGCTGCGGCGCGCGCCGTCCGGGCCGGACGAGCCCGGGCCGCGGCGGATCGGGCGGCTGGCCGTCGACCTGGCCCGCCACCACGTGAGCGTCGACGGCGAACCGGTCGAGTGCACGCGGGGCGAGTTCGCGATCCTGGCCGCCATGGCCGACCAGCCGGAACGGGTATTCACCCGGGCCCAGCTGCTGCACCACACCCGCGGCATCGACCGCAGCTCGACCGAGCGCACCATCGACATGCACGTGCTCAACTTGCGCCGCAAGATCGAGACGGACCCGCAGCGGCCCGCGCAGCTGGTCACGGTGTACGGGGTCGGCTACAAGCTGTCCGCCGGTACGCCGTGAGGGCGGCCCGGGTGCCGCTGCGGCACAGCCTGGTGACCCGGCTGCTGGTCACCTCGGTGCTGATCGCGGTGGCGGCCATCGCGGCCACGGCCTGGCTGGCCACCCGGACGGCCACCCGCGCCATCACCCAGGAGCAGGGACGGTCGCTGACCGAGGAGAAGGGCGTCTACGACCTGCTGGTGGGCTACGCGGCCACGCACGCCAAGTGGTCCGGGGCGCAGAAGCTGATCGACGAGCGCGCGGCCAAGCTGGGCCGCCGGATCACCTTGACGACGGCCGACCGGACCGTGATCGCCGACTCGGGCGGCGGACTCTCCCTGCGTACGGCCCGGCCTTCGGCCCTGGTCGACCCGCTCAACCTGGACCTCGGCCTGGTCGGGGGCGACGACCACATCGACGCCCGCGCGGCCGGTCCGTTCCGCGTGCCGGCGGCCGAGCGACCGCAACTGCAGAAGGCGGCGGCCGATGCCATGGGGTGCCTGCGCAAGACCGGCGTACCGGGAACGCTCGAGCAGCTGCCGAACGGCCGGCCGACGATCACCCTCGCCTCGGCCGACCCCGACGCCGCAGGGTGCGTCTCCCGGCTGCGCGACCTGGCGACCACCAGCGAGGCGAAGGCGCTGCGCACGCTGGGCCAGTCGGCCGCGCGCTGCCTCGGCATGGGGGCCGGCCTCACGGTCTATCTCAGCCCCGACTTCTCGCCGACGCTCATGAAGACCGGGATCGACGACGGGAGCCTGCAGCGCGACATCGTCCCCGCCGAGCTGCTGTTCCGGCCGGCCAACGGGGCCGGCGCGACCCGCGTCCGCGAGTGCGTCGACAAGTCGCGCCGGACCATGCTGCGCAAGTACGTGTCCCCGCCCGCCCTGCTTTTCGTCACCGACCCCGGCACGGGCGCCGACCGGACCCGCTTCACGCTCTCCCGCGCCAACACGACCCGGATCGTGGCCACGACGGGCGCCGTGCTGCTGGTCACCATCGTCGTCACGGTGCTGGTCGGCCGCCGGCTGGTCCGTCCCCTGCGCGCTCTCACGGTGGCGGCCGAGGCACACACCCCGGCCCCGGTTTCGCGCCAGGACGAGATCGGGTTGCTGGCCCGAGCGTTGAACGACTCGGCCGTACGCCGGGAAAGAGCCGAAACGCAGCGGCGGGCCATGGTCAGCGACGTCGCGCACGAGCTGCGCACCCCGCTCACGAACATCCGCAGCTGGCTGGAGGCGGCCCAGGACGACCTGGCCCCCACCGACGGCCAGCTGCTCGCGCTGCTGCACGAGGAGGCGGTGCAGCTGCAGCACATCATCGACGACCTGAGCGACCTGGCTGCGGCCGACGCCGGCACCCTGCGCGTGCACCCGTCGCCGGTTGTCGTCCGTGACCTGCTGGCCCAGGTGGCGGACGCGCACCGGGCCGCGGCCGACAATTCCGGCGTACGGCTGGAAACCGCGACCGAGGGCGACCCGGTGCTCACGGCCGACCCCGTCCGCCTGCGCCAGCTGCTGGGCAACCTGGTCTCCAACGCGATCCGCTACACCCCCACCGGCGGCACGGTGACCGTGACGGCCGCCGGCCCCACCATCACCGTCCGCGACACCGGCATCGGCATCGCCCCCGACCACCTACCGAAGATCTTCGACCGCTTCTGGCGCGCCGACACCTCCCGAAGCCGAGCCACCGGCGGCAGCGGTCTCGGCCTCCCCATAGCCCGCAAGATCGCCGAGGCCCACGGCGGCGCCCTGACCGCCGAAAGCACCCCCGGCGCCGGCACGACCTTTACCCTTCGCCTGCCCTGATCAGCTTCGAGAGCTCCGGCCACAGGTCGGGGGCGGCGCCGATGGTGAGCTCGGTGGTGAAGTCGTCGCCGCGGCCGCCGAGGACCACGCCGGCCTCGCGGGCGATCAGGGCGCCGGCGGCGATGTCCCACAGGTTCGTGTCGAGGGCCAGGCCGCCGTCCAACCGGCTCGCGGCCAGGTAGACCAAGTTCAGCGCGGCCGGCAGGCGCCGGATGTCGCCGCAGACCGGCAGCAGCTCGCGGACGACCTTGCCCGCTCGCTCCTTGGTGGCCGGGTTGGGCTGGAAGCTGACGCCGACCAGCGCCTTGTCCAGGGTCGGGCCGCCGGTGACGGTGAGCCGCTCGCCGTTGAGGAAGGCGCCGCCGCCGGCGATCGCGCTGAACGTTTCGCCGGCCACCGGCTCGTGCACCACGGCCACGCGGGGGTCGTCGCCCTCGTAGAGCGCGATGCAGACCGACCACGGTCCCGTACGGCTGATGTAGTTGCGCGTGCCGTCGAGGGGGTCGATCACCCAGCTCCAGCCGCTCGTGCCGGGGCGGCCGTGGCCCTCCTCGGCCTGCATGGCGTCGTCGGGCCAGGCCGCGTGGATCGCCTCGACGATGAGCTTTTCGCTGGCGATGTCGACGTCCGAGACGACGTCGTTGGCGTGGGCCTTGGGCGCGCCGACGCGCAGGGTCTCGCGTCGTTCGATTTGCAGCCGGCCGGCCCGTACCGCCAGGTCGGCCGCGAGGTCGCGCGCGGCCGCAAGATCTCGATCCATCCGGCCACGGTATCGGGTTGCATCCGGTACCCAGGTACAGGCTTACCGTGAAGCCATGTCGTTCATCGCCCCTGACGCCTGCACCCTGCCCACGGCGGAGCAGCCACTCCGCGTGGCCGAGTTCGACGCCTTGTTCGCCACCGCCCTGCGCGGCGTCGAGCAGCCGGAGCCCACTCGCGCCCGCTTCCTGTTCACCGACGAGCCCGGGCTGGCTCACACCGTACGCAATTTGACCGCTCGCGAAGCCGAATGCTGCTCCTTCTTCGCGTTCACGATCACCGAAGATCCTCTGCTTCTCGAGGTCGAAGTTCCTTCCCGGTACGCCGATGTGCTCGCCGCCCTCGTCGGGCGCGCCCGGGTCGCGTAGTGGACGGGCTGCGCACCGGGGAGGTCGCCGAGCAGGCCGGCGTCAACATCCAGACGCTGCGCTACTACGAGCGGCGCGGCCTGCTCGCCGAACCGGGGCGCTCGAACGGCGGCCACCGGCTCTATCCGCCCGGCACCGTGACCCGGCTGCAGCGCATCAAGGCGGCGCAGCGCCTCGGGTTCACCCTCGACGAGGTGGCCGAGCTGCTGAACGCCGGCCGAGGCGGGCACCCGACACCCGACCTGCGCCAACGCGCCGTCGACAAGATCGCCGAGATCGACCGCAAGATGGCCGGCCTGACCGCCATCCGTGCCACGCTGACCGAGGTCATGGCGGCCCACTGCGAAAGCCTGATCGACTGCACCTGCGCGATGGCCGGCGCAGGCAAAAACGCGCCCGGCGGTCGGTGAACCGCCGGGCGCGCCCCCGATGTGCGTAAGGCTTACTTGGTGCCGAGCGGTCCCGGCGTCGCCGCGGTCTTGCCGCCGTCCGGCTTGATCGCGAACCACTTGCCGTTCAGGCCCTGACCGTTGATGTCGCCCGCCTCGGCGTCAGCGACGAAGTAGTAGACCGGCCAGCCGTTGATGGTCACCTGGCAGTGGCCGTCGGCGCGCTCGACGTACCCGACGATCTTGGGGTCGATGCCGTCGGGGAAGATCTTGCCGGGGGACTTGATGAGCAGCGGCGGCCAGGCGGTGGCGCAGTCGCCGTTGCAGACCGACTTCGGCGGCTTGTTCGAGTCGTTGTCGAAGCGGTAGAGCGTACGGCCGGCGCCGTCGGTCACGTACGTGCCGATCTGCTCGTTCTCGGTGGCGTTGAGCTCGACCGTCTTGCTGCCCGTCAGGCGCGACTTGGGCGGGGTGATGTCCTGCTGGGACGGTCCACTGAAGATTTTCACCCAGCGCTGCTTCTTGGCCACCGTGGGGGAGGCGGCCGGTGCGGGCGCGGCCTGCTCCTCTTCCTGAACCTCGGCGGCCGGCGGGTCGGTGGCCGGCGGCTCGGTGGCCGGCGGCTCGTCGGCCGGCGGCTCGTCGGCGCCGGAGAGTTCGGGCAGCTCGCCCGGGCCCTGCGGGTTGAGCGGGGCGGCCGACTGCTGGACGGCCACCGGCACCGGCAGGTCGGCCGCGGAATCGGTCGATGCGGCCTGGCTGCCGCAGGCGCTGAGGCCGGCCAGACCGGCCAGCATGGTCGCGACGTAGATCGTCCGGCTGCGCTTGATCATTGCTGGCTCCATCTCGGCCCGTCCGAAGGGGATAGCCTCCACACGCCCGGCCCCCGGCGACGGTTCAACCGGATGTGCCACTTTCTCGAAAATCTTGATCCGCGCAGGCCAAGGGGCACGTATTCCCGGTAGCCGCAGCACAGTACTTTCATCGATGTCGTCATACGCCTGCAGAGCAGACGGCACGGGGAAGAGTGCCGCGGGGAGAGAGACGGATGCCGTCGAGCAGACAGAGACCGCACCGGGAGGTGGCCGATGAGGCACTGGTCAGATCGTTGTTCCAGGAACACGGACGGGCCATGCTCGCGTACGCCACGCAGCTGACCCGCGACCGCGCCGCCGCCGAGGACGTGGTGCAGGAGGCGCTGGTCCGCGCCTGGCGGCACCCCGACAGCCTGAACAACGGCAAGGGGTCCGTACGGGGCTGGCTGCTCACGGTCTGCCGCAACATCGTCCTCGACCAGATCCGGGCCCGGAACCGGCGCCCGCCCGAGGTGGCCGAGAGCCCGCCCGACGCGGCCGTCGAGCAGGACCACTCCGACCGCGTGGTCACGTCGATGGTCGTCGTCGATGCGCTCAGCCGGCTCTCCGCCGAGCACCGTGAAGTGCTCGAACAGGTCTATCTGAAAGGCAACACGGTGGCCGAGGCGGCCGAGGCGCTCGGCATCCCGCCGGGCACCGTGAAATCGCGGTCCTTCTATGCGTTGCGGGCCTTGCGCGAGGCCGGCACGGAACGGTTGGCATCATGAGTACGCCGGAGAGCGCGAACCCGACCAACGACCACGTCGACCTGGCCGGCTACCTGCTGGAAATGCTTTCCGAAGAGGAGAAGTCCCGGGCCGACGAGCACCTGGCGGGCTGCGCCGAATGCCGGGCCGAGCGGGATTCGCTGCGCCAGTGGTCCGACCAGCTGGGCGGGGTCCCCGACGAGATGCTGCTCGACGGGCCGCCCGACGACGCCGACCTGCTGCTGCAGCGCACGCTGCGCCAGGTGCGGCGCGAGTCGTCCGGCCGCCGTTACCGGCGGATGGCCGCGGTCACGTCGATCGCCGCCGCGGCCGTCGCGGTCGCCATCGGCGGGGGAGTGCTGGTGGGGCGGGGCACGGCGCCTGCATCGGACCCGGTCGCCCAGCCCTCGATCTCTGTGCCCGCGGGCGCCCAGATCGCGTCCGGCACCGACGCCACCACCGGCGCGCGGATGCAGGTGGCGCTGACGCCGGCCGCCGGGTGGGTGCGGGTGACGGCGACCGTCGGCGGCATCCCGGCCGGCGAGAAATGCGTCCTCGAAGTCGTGGGCAAGGACGGGTCGACGGCCTTCGCCGGCAGTTGGCTGGTCTCGCCGGCGGGTGAGGCGGGCGGCACGACACTCAACGGCAGCGCTTTGATCGACCCCGACCAGGTTCAGTCCGTACGCGTGGTAAACACCAGTGGGAAGGCGTTCGTCACGGTCGAAGTGTGAGCGCTTCCGCGAGCACGTCCTTGGCGTGGAAGACGTCGACCTCGTTCTGCTGCAGCGGGCCGCCCGGCTCGACCAGGCGCGCGGCCTCGGCCCCGCCGGCGTAGTAGGGCGCGAAACCCATGTCGCGGATGATCGTGGCCGCGGCCTCGCGGGCGTCACGCAGGTCGGTGCAGACGAACTCGGCCAGCAGCGGGTCGTGGCCGCGGCGGCGCTGCAGCACGTTGGCCGGCAGCGTGTTCAGCGCCTTGGCCCAGTGCGCCTTCGGGGCGAGCTGCATCAGCGACTCGAACCCGCTGGCCGCCCCGGCCGACAGCGGCCCGGTCGGGTTGGTGGCGTCGATGACGATCTTGCCGTCGAGGGTGGCGCCGGCCAGCTCGATCGCCTCGGGAGCCGACTCCCAGTTCGGCGCGAACAGCACCACGTCGGCGAAGTCGACCGCCGCCGGCACGGGCAGCGCGGTGCCGTGCCCGCCGAGGTGGGTGACCACGTTGCCCAGCCGCTCCGGGTGCCGCGAGGTGACGGCCACGTCGTGACCGCCCTCGACACACCACTCGGCGAGGGTTGCGCCGAGCTGACCTGCCCCGATGACGCCGATGTGCATAGCGACAGCGTGCCTGCTGACACCATCTTCCGAGTGGAGAACCGCCAATTTGCCGCGCTTTTCGGGGGCCTTGCGTCGATTCAGCGGAGGATGCGGCGAATCCCGGCTCCCGCGGCGACCACAACCGGCACCGCGATCGTGGGGTGCACCTGGGTCCGCAGAGTAGGCGTCCAACCCGCGTCCGGCGCCAGATCGGGGTCGTGCGCGGCGTTGTACTCCGCGACCAGGTCGACCGGGCGCGGCACCCGCCCCGAGACCTGCACCAGCGACCCGATCGCCGTGATCCGGGTGCCTTTCCAGTACGCGATCACGTCCGACGCGGGCACGTCGGCGCTCAACCGGAAGTAGTTGTTCTCGGCGTAGATGCTCGACTCGACGCCCACACCGAGCAAGTAGATGTACGTGTCCTCGTCGGTCGCCACGTACAGGTTGTTGTAGACGTCGACCTGCCCGAACCGCACCCGCGGCGCCCGCTGACCGACGTTGCCGAACCGGTTGTGGTGCACGGTCACGCGCAGCTTGCCCACGTCGACGCCCGGGGTGTCGGTCGAGCCGATCAGCATGGTCTTGTCATGGTCGTAGTAGTCGTTCCACGACACGGTGATCAGGTCGGAGCCCCGGATGAAGTCGGTCGCGCCGTCGTGCACCTGGTAGGGCCGGCCGAAATAGAGCGGTTGGCTCGCGTCGTGGTTGTTGCCGTCGCTGAAGGTGTTGTGGTCGAGCCACACGTTGGTCGCGCCGCTGAGCGACACCAGATCGTAGAGCGAGTTCCAGTTGCCGGCCGACCCGTCCGTCGGGTCCCACGCCGGGAAGCAGTCCGCGGCGTCGGTGACTTCGACATTTCGTACGATCACATTGCTCACATTTGTGAGGACGAGGCTGCCGTGATCGAGCCGCCCGCCGTCGATCCCGACGATCGTCGTATTGCTCCCGACGACCACCCGCACCTGGTCACCCTGATTACGCGCGGACCGCACACGAGCGTCCTCGAGCGGCCCACTTGGCTTCGCGGCGCGACCCCAGACCGCCGGGTCGTACGCCGCAAGAAACGCATCCAGCGAGTACTCCGGATCGGCGAAGTCCGCACAGCTCAGCCCTTCCCGCAGATCAATCCGCCCTCTGACGAACACAATCTTCGGCGCGTCCCCCGCCACAGCCGCAACGAGCTCATCCCGACTGCCCGCCACAAACACATGCGCGTCGTCGGCCGTGGAGCCGCCGGTCGTGCCCGACCCCCACCCGTCCCCATCAGCAATACCCTGCCGAGCCAGCCGCAGCGTCGCCGCCGACGGTCCCCCGCCCGCCGCCGGCAAGGCCGCAACGTTCGACCCGGCAGCAGCCTTCGGCGCGGCTTCAACCGGCGGAACCTCGGCGGCCGCCGGCGGCGCGAAGGCGATGAGCAGCGCGGCGGCGAGCCCCGCAACGGGAACGAGAGGCATGGCAGATCCTTCCGGCGGTCGATAGCACCGCTGTGACATGCGGGAAAGCGCTTGCCGCCACCGTCACACGCCCGTCGACCGCCGTCAATGGAACGGACAACGCAGGAAATTTGCAGCCCGCGAGCGTGCCCCGGGCCGCCGTCCACAACCTCGCGGCAGCCCCCAACCAGCCGACGGGCACGCCGGCGAGGCCACGCGACTCCGGGCAACACACGGTCGCCAGGCTGACAACTGATCGCTCAAGCGCGCACAGGTTGAGCGAACGTGCGCGCGTCGCTCAAGTTTGCGCGGTTTGAGCGAAGGTGTTCGCGTCGCTCAACTGTGTGCAGGTTGAGCTAACGTGCGCGCGTCGCTCAACTGTGTGCACGTTGAGCTAACGTGCGCGCGTCGCTCAACTGTGTGCACGTTGAGCTAACGTGCGCACGTCGCTCAACTGTGCGTGGGTTGAGCGAAGGTGTTCGCGTCGCTCGAGTTCGCGCGGTTTGAGCGAAGGTGTTCGCGTCGCTCGAGTTCGCGCGGTTTGAGCGGACGTGCGCGTTGTTCGGGCGCGCGTCTGGGGTCGCCGGCGGTTTTGGCGCGTTGGGTGATGCGGTCACAGGTGGCGGTCGGGGGACCAGTTGTCGGGGCCGCGCAGGAAAGCGGGGATCGTTTGGGTGCTGGCTTCTGTGGGGGTCAGCTGGGGGCGGTCGGGGGAGGCGATGGCGCCTGGGCCGTAGTTGCGGTATTCGGCGAAGCGGGCGTCGCGCCAGGGCCAGGTGCCGAAATCGCTCCATGGTGTGGGGCCGATGTGCGCGTCCATGCGCGAGTCGCGGATGACGGTTTGGCCGATGGCGTTCGGGTCCTGGCTGGGATGCCAGGGGCGGCCGAGGAAGACCGTTGCCGGTGGGGCGTCGGACGTGAACGTGCAACGCGCGAACAGGAAACCGTGCGGGTTGGTGATGTCGGTGCTCGGTGCTGTCACGTAGCCGTTCGGATTTGAGCCTCGGTTGAGCGAATGGACACGGCAGCGGTCGAAGACGGCGGTGGCCCGGCCGAAGATGAAGTCCACGTCGCCCTCGATGTAGCACTCGCGGAAGTAGGCCCGGGCGATCGTGGTGGCGGCGGCGCTGTTGGCGTAGAGCGTGTCCTGGTTTCCGAGGAACCGCACCCGCGAGAACGCCGCCCGGTCGCCGCGGGTCAGTACGGCGACGGCCTGGCGGTTGGTGATCTCGGGGTGAGCCGCCTCGTCGAACAGGTTGGCAAAAGTCAGGTTGTGGGCCCGGAAATCCGCGCCGTCCACAGTCACCGAAGCGCTGCCGGTGGTGCCCCACGTGCCGCCGGCCGGGTTGGGCGTCCCGTTGGCCCGGTCGTCGGCGATCACCACGTCGTGCGGCCGCCGTCCGAGCCCGACCAGGTTGATCGGCGGCCAGTCGGCGCCGATGACAACCCTTCCCATGTACGTGCCGGGTCGCACACCGATGACAAACGGCGATCCGCTTGCGACGGGTGCGGCATCCACCGCCTCCTGAATGCCGGCGAAGTCTCCGCTGCCGTCGCCCGCGACAATGACGTGGCACGCCGGGCCGGACGCGGCCAAGTCGCCGACCGCGGCGAGGTCGCCGCCGGTGGCGCTCGGGGCGGCCGAAGCGGCCCGCCCGGTGAGCGTCGTGGCCGCGGCGACCGCTCCTGTCGTGATCCCCAGAAATGTCCTCCGGCGCATGTCACCCTCCGTCAGATCTACGCTAGGTAAGGCCTTTCCTGCGGCACGTTAGGTGATGTCATCGAGATAGGTCAATGTCCTAGGCTGTCGGTATGGCGGGGGATCTGGTCGTCGACCTGCGCGGCCGGCGCATCGAGACGCTCGACGACTTCTGGGACGCGGTCGCCGTTCCGTGCGGCCTGCCTCCGTGGTTCGGCCGCAACCTCGACGCGTGGGCCGACACCCTCCAGGCCGGGGGAATCTCCGAGCTCATCGACGACCACGACGCCCTGATCATCCACGTCGACCGCCGCGGCTGGTTCAGCCGCGACAACCGCGAGCTCCACCTGCTCAAGACCACGTTCACCGGCCACCGATCCCGGCTCGTCATCCACGACCCGACCGGCGCGAAGGTCGTCCACGGCCCGACCGGCGGGGAGGTCGTCCATGGCTCGATCGGCGGAGAGATCACCGAAGGTCCGGCCGACATTGAGGTCGTCCAGGGCGCGGCCCGCGGCGAGGTCGTGCAAGGCCCGGTTGATGGCGAGGTCGTCGACGGCCCGGTCGGAGGCGAGGTCATGCACGGGCCGGTTGGCAGTGAGGACATCCCCGGCCCGGAGGACGTTGAGGTCATTCTCGACAAGTACACCGGGCGGCCGCACCGGAAGCAGATGATGCGGCGGCTGGGTCAGGATGAGCACGGCACCTGGCTTGTCGCGCCGGCTGGGACGGTGGTGCACTCGGTGGCGGCCGGCCGTGACTTTGTCACTCCGCATCTGACTGTGCGGCTTGTGCCAGTTGGGCAGTGGTGGAACGCCATCTTCTTTGCGCGGCCCAGCCCCTGGGACGTCTACTGCGACGTCGTCACGCCGCCCGCGTGGCCGGACCCCGGCACGGTGGTGATGACCGACCTTGACCTGGACGTGCAGCGCGCCCGCGACGGCCGGGTGGTCCTGCTGGATGAGGACGAATTCCAAGCGAACGCCGAAATGTACGCCTACCCCGCCGACCTGGTTACCCGGGCCCGGGCCACGGCCGAACACCTCACCGCCGCCCTCACCGCTCGCGCCGAACCCTTCGGCACGGCCTATCAGCACTGGCTGCGGGTCGCCGACGACGTTGTGGGCCGTCCCGCCTGACCGGAAGCGTTCAGGACGGCCGGGTGAGGGGCCAGGTGCTTTCGCGGCGGATCAGTTCGGCCGGGATGTGCTCGACGCGCGGGGCTGAATCGGCCGGCGGGGTCAGGGCCAGTTCCATGGCTCGCTCGCCCAGCTGGGTCAGGGGGAGGCGTACGGAAGTCAAGGCCGGAGTGACGTCGCGGGCTATCGGCATGTCGTCGAAGCCGACCACCGAAAGGTTGCGGCCGGCGCTGCGCATCGCGGCCAGGGCGCCTACGGCCATCGAGTCGTTGAGCGCGGCCACCGCGGTCAGGCCGGGATGTTCGGCCAGCAGCTTGGCCGTCGCGGCCTCGCCGCCGTCGCGGGTGAAGTCGGCGTGGACCACTTCGAGGCGCCGGCCGTGCGCTTCGGCCGCGCGGTGCAGGCCGGCCAGGCGGTCGGCCGTGGTGGTCAGGGCGGCCGGGCCGGCGACCACGCCGACCGCGGTGTGGCCCAGCTCGAACAGGTGGGCGCCGGCCAGGTAGCCGCCCTCTTCGTTGGCCGGCAGCACCGCGTCCGACGTGTGGGAGTGGCGGCCGATCACGGCTATGCGGCCGCCGGTGGTCTCGAAGGCGGTCATGCGGTCGTGCAGTTCGGTCTCGTCGTCCGACGACAGGTAGCCCGAACCGGCCACCACGATCGCGGCGACCTGGTGGGCGTGCAGCAGGTCGATGTATTCGAGTTCGCGGGCCGGCTCGCGGAACGTGTTGCAGATGATGACCAGCCGGCCGTGGGCCGTGGCGACACGTTGCAGGCCCCTGGTGATCTCGGCGAAGTACGGGTCGGAGACGTCGTGCACGAGCACGCCGACCGCGTTGCGGTTGGAGCGGGCCAGCATCTGGGCGTGCGCGTTGGGCACGTAGCGCAGCTCGGCCACCGCCGCCAGCACCCGGGCCCGCAGCTCGTCGGTCACCGGTTTCGAGCTGCCGTTGATGATCCGGGAGGCGGTCGCGGTGGACACCCCGGCCCGGCGGGCCACGTCCGCCAAGGTAGCCACGCCCACCCCCACCGAGATCCGAAGAAGCCGAGGATACCGCCGCCGGTCTTGCCCGCCCGGCGGCACGCCCCGTACGGTAACAGGAAAGCGCTTACCTCAACGCTTTCCACCCCCGGCCGGAGGCAACGAAGACATGGACCGCACTCCCCTCGGCATCGTCCTCAACGGCGTCACCGGCCGCATGGGCCTGCGACAACACCTGATCCGCTCGATCCTGGCCATCCGGCAGGACGGCGGCCTGCCGCTGCGCGACGGCACCGTGCTGTGGCCCGAGCCGGTGCTGGTCGGCCGCAGCGAGGCCAAGCTGCGCACCCTGGCCGAGCAACACGGCCTCACCGACTGGACCACCGACCTCGACGCCGCCCTGGCCCGCCCCGACGTGCAGGTCTACTTCGACGCGCAGGTCACCTCGGCCCGGGTCAAGGCGTTGCGCGCCGCGATCGAGGCCGGCAAGCACATCTACACCGAGAAGCCGGTCGCCGAGAGTCTGGCCGAGGCGGTCGACCTGGCGCGCACCGCGGACGAGGCCGGCATCAAGCACGGCGTGGTGCAGGACAAGCTGTTCCTGCCCGGGCTGCAGAAGCTGCACCGGCTGGTGCGCGGCGGCTTCTTCGGGCGCGTCCTCTCCGTACGCGGGGAATTCGGTTATTGGGTTTTCGAGGGCGACTGGCAGGGGGCGCAGCGTCCCTCGTGGAACTACCGCGCGGCCGACGGCGGCGGCATCACGCTCGACATGTTCCCGCACTGGCACTACGTCCTCGAGCAGATCTTCGGCCCGGTCAACGCGGTCACGGCGCGCTCGGTGACGCACATCGACGAGCGCTGGGACGAGGCCGGCCAGCCGTACGCGGCGACCGCCGACGACGCGGTGTACGGCCTGTTCGAGCTGGACGGCGGGATCATCGCGCAGATCAACTCGTCGTGGGCCGTACGGGTCAATCGCGACGAGCTCGTCGAGTTCCAGGTCGACGGCACGCACGGCAGCGCGGTGGCCGGCCTGCACCACTGCCGCATCCAGCCCCGCGCGGGCACGCCGAAGCCGGTGTGGGATCCGGACGTGCCGACCGCGCAGCGCTTCCGCGATCAGTGGCAAGAGGTTCCCGACAACGAGGTCTTCGTGAACGGCTTCCGCGCACAGTGGGAGCAGTTCCTGCGCTACGTCGCCGAGGACGGCCCCTACACGGGCGACCTGTGGGCGGGCGCGCGCGGCGTGCAGGTGGCCGAGCTGGGCCTGCAGTCGTCGCGCGAGGGCCGCCGCCTCGAGATCCCGGAGCTGGGCCGATGAGGTTCAGCGGCCGGGGCAGCGAATTCACGGTCAAGAAGCCGTTCAAGAGCCGGATCGCGTACGCCGCCGCGCCCGTCACCGCCGACCAGCGCGCCGAGAACATCCCGGGCGCGCCGGCCGCCCTCGACTGGGAGACGACCCTGCGGTTCCGGCACCACCTGTGGTCGTACGGGTTCGGGGTGGCCGAGGCCATGGACACCGCCCAGCGCGGCGCCGGCCTCGACTACCCGGCCACCCGCGAGCTGATCCGGCGCAGCGCGGCCGAGGCCCGCTCGGTCGGCGGGGCCATCGTGGCCGGCGTCGGCACCGACCAGCTGCCGCCCGGCCCGGCCACGATCGACGAAATCACGAAGGCCTATCTGGAGCAACTGCACGACGTACGGGACGCCGGCGCGACACCCGTGCTGATGTGCAGCCGGCATCTGGCCGCGGCGGCCCGCGACGCCGACGACTACAAGCGGGTGTACGGCGAACTGCTGACCCAGTCGGACAAGCCGGTGCTGCTGCACTGGCTCGGCGAGGCGTTCGACCCCGCGCTGGCCGGCTACTGGGGGCGGCACGAGACCGTACTGGAAATCATCGACGAGCACCGGGACCGGATCGACGGCATCAAGCTGTCGCTGCTCGACGCGGACTACGAGATCGCGATGCGCCGGCGGCTGCCCGCGGGCGTGCGGATGTACACCGGCGACGACTTCAACTATCCGGCGCTCATCCGCGGCGACGAACAGGGCCACTCGGAGGCGTTGCTCGGTGTGCTCGCCGTGATCGCCCCGCCCGCCGCGACTGCTCTCCGGGCTCTGGACGTGGGCGACGTGACGACGTACGAGAAAATTCTCGGCCCGACACTGCCGCTGGCCCGCCACCTGTTCGCCGCGCCGACCTATCACTACAAGACCGGGATCGTCTTCCTGAACTGGCTGGCCGGCCATCAGGACCACCTGACGATGGTGAACGGCGCCCAGTCGGGCCGCTCGCCGCAGCACCTGCTGACGCTGATGCGGCTGGCCGACGAGGCTGGGCTGCTGCCGGACGCCGAGCTCGCGCAACATCGGGCCGACGCGTGGCTGACGACGGTGGGGCTGGCATGAGGGGCTTCTCGCTGAATCAGGCCACGACCAAACGGTGGCCGCTCGACGAGTTGGTGGCGGGCTGCGTCGAGGCCGGCGTCGAGGCGCTCGGGCTGTGGCGCGAAGAGGTTTCCGAGTACGGGACCGAGAAGGCGGCCGCCCTGGTCCGGGAGGCCGGGCTGACCGTCACGTCGCTGTGCCGGGGCGGCTTCTTCCAGCAGCCCGACTGGTACGACGAGAACCGGCGCGCGATCGACCAGGCCGCAACCCTGGGCACCGACACTTTGGTACTGGTCAGTGGCGGCCTGCCCGACGGAAGTCGCGACATCGACGGCGCGCGCAGGCACATCGGCGAGGCGATCGGTGCTTTGGTGCCGGACGCGCAGGCCGCGGGCGTCCGTCTGGCCATCGAGCCGCTGCACCCGATGTTCTGCTCGGACCGGTGCGTGGTGGCGACACTCGACCAGGCGCTCGATCTGGCCGCGCCTTATCCGGCGGCCGCGGTCGGGGTGGTCATCGACACGTACCACCTCTGGTGGGACGACAAGGTGTGGGA
Organism: Paractinoplanes pyxinae; assembly: GCF_026626335.1. Taxonomy (GTDB): domain Bacteria; phylum Actinomycetota; class Actinomycetes; order Mycobacteriales; family Micromonosporaceae; genus Actinoplanes; species Actinoplanes pyxinae. The sequence goes on from NZ_JAPNTZ010000003.1 coordinate 368,834, forward strand.
CGGGATAGCGCGGGCCGGTCGTGAGGACCGGTTGGCGTCGTTCCAGCTGGCCGACTGGATCACGCCGCTTCCGGCGGGGGTGCTGCTGGGCCGCGGATTGCCGGGGACCGGGTCGGTCGACATGCGGCGGTTCGCCCACGCCGTACGGGAAACCGGGTTCGATGGTTTTGTCGAGGTCGAGGTGTTCAACGAAGAGGTGTGGGCCCGGCCCGGCGCCGACGTGCTGGCCGAGGCGATCGCCGGCTACGAGGCGGCCGTCGCGTGAGACTCGACCACGCCACCTATGTCACCGACCCGCAGCTGGACATCCGTCTAGCCCCGCGCCCCTACCTTCATCCCGTACGCACGTTGGGCGGCACTGTCGTCACGGACGAATTGTGCTTCGACCACCCATGGCACCTGGGCGCGTCGGTGACCCTGGCCGACGTGAACGGCTGGAACTTCTGGGGCGGCCGGACGTACGTGCGCGATCAGGGCTACACGTGGCTCGACGACCACGGCAGCATCCGCCCGTCCGCGGACGGCCTGAAGTGGTGCGACGGCAACGGGCACACCGTCATGACGGAGCAGCGTGAAATCACCGAGTCGCTCGCGCCTGGCGGGTGGGAGCTTTCGTTCCGGTACGCGTTGACGGCGCCCACCGATCAGCCGGTGACCATCGGCAGTCCCGCTACCAACGGCCGCACCGGGGGAGCCGGCTACGGCGGCTTCTTCTGGCGCTGCCCACCCGGCCGGGCCGTCGCGTCCGAGCCCAACGGCAGCACCGCCGAAACTCTGACCGTGACCGTCGACGACAGCTACGCGCTGACGTTCAGGGGCCTGGCCGACGACGACCGCTGGTTCGTGCGAACCGAGGAGTACATCGGGGTCTGCGCCGCCCTGGCCTACGAGAAGCCCCTGCACATCCCGGCCGGCGGCACCGTCAGCCGGGCGCTGACGGTGCTCGTCCAGGACGTCGGTTAGGCCGCCACGTCGAGCTGGTTGAGGCGGTACCAGAAGCGGTCCTCGCCCTCGGGGATGTAGAACCGCTCGAGGTCGGCCGCCGCGAAACGAACCTCGTACTCCAGCTCGCCCCGAGTCGCGTCATAGCGGATGTCGGAGACGTGCCCGTACGACCCGGGCAGCAACGCGGCCACGGCCGGGCTGACCCGGACCTCGACCCCGAGCCCCAACCGGTTACCCACCACATGCGGTGCGACCACAGCCCTCACCCTCCGACGACGCGCTCAGCTACAGCCGCCAACGTTCGGCCGCCGGCCGGGCTAGTTGAGGTTTCCGCCGTCGTCATCCGGCGAGGTGCCGCCTGACCCCGGCGGCGCAGTGGTAACAGCGGTAGACATCGCCCTCCTGCCGGTACCACTCGTGGTCGCCGCAGTCGCGCCTGCCCTTGGGCACGAGCCCGATCAGCGCGAAGGGCAGCAACGTCCGCAGCCGCGTTCGGAATCGGTACATCTTCACGCCAGCCTATCTTCCGGGTAAAGCTCATCGACTTGGTCCGTTGCCGGTGTGGGCTAGAACCTGAGGTGGGCGGCGACGGGCAGGTGGTCGCTGCCGGTGCGGGGGAGGGACCACAGGGACGTCACGGTCAGGCCGCGGGCGAGGATCTGGTCTATTCGGGCCACCGGGGCCTTCGCGGGCCAGCTGAAGGCGAACGCCGGGTGGGTGTCGAGCTGGTTGGTGATCGGGCGCAGGCCGCGGTCCTGGACGGTGGCGTTCAGGTCGCCCAGCAGCAGCACGTGGTCGAGGGGTTCGGCCTTCAGCGCGGCGCCCAGGCGGACGGCGCTTTCGTCGCGGGGTGTGGTGGCGAAACCCGTCAGGCCCATGCGTACGGACGGCAGGTGGGCCACATAGACGGCGACGTCGCCGTGGGGGGTTCGGGCTACGGCGCGCAGGCCGCGGTTCCAGTCGGGGCCGAAGGCGGACGGGCGGATGTCGAGCGGCGCGTCCTCGGTGAGCGGGTGGCGGGACCAGAGCGCGACCGTGCCGTGTGCGGCCCGGTACGGGTAGGCCGTTCCGAAGGCCTCGTCGTACACCGGAAGGGCCTCCGGAAGGACTTCGCTGAGCGCCACCAAGTCGGGGGAGACGCGCAGCAGTTCGCGGACCGTGCCGGCCGGGTCGCGGTTCTCGTCGCTCGCGTTGTGCTGTACGGCGATCAGGTCGTGGCCGTCGTCGCCGGGCAGCAGGGCCGGCCCGAACAGCGCGAACCAGGCGATCAGCGGCAGCAGCACGGCCGGCAGGGACACCGCCGGGCGGCGGCGCCAGGCGAGCAGGGCCAGCATCGGGATGGTCAGGCCGAGCCACGGCAGGAACGTCTCGACGATGCCGCCGGCCGGGATGAACCGGTGCCCCACCAGCACCACGGCCACCAGGACGGCCAGCAGAACGATCACCGCTGGATGGTCGCAGGCTGGATCAAGTAGCCGTTGCGAGGAGTGCGGGCGACCCAGGCCACGATCGGGCCGGCGGCGACCGCGGCCAGCACGAAGATGGCGGCGATCAGCCACCAGCCCCAGGCGCCGGTGTGGATGGCCAGGAAGGTCAGGGCGGCCGGGCCCAGCGTCTTCGGGACGCCGCCGACCGACTTGCTGGCGCCCATGTAGGCGCCGCGCTGGTCGGGTGGGGGCACCTCGGTCTGCAGGAACCACTGGGCGCCGGACAACCACAGTTCGGTGGTGGTGACCAGCACGATCGACAGGGCCAGCAGGCCGATCGTCACCCAGCCGTGGGTCGAGGAGGTCAGGCCGACCACCGGGCAGGCGACGACGCTGGCCAGGGCGGCCCAGCGCAGCAGGCGGGCCGAGCCCGCGATGCTGTCGGCGCCGCGGGTGGCCCGCACCTGCAGGGCCACGGCCATCACCGTGTTCAGGGCGAACAGCGCGCCCAGCAGCGGCTTCGGGGCGTCGGTCATGGTGATCGCCCACAGCGGGATCACCTCGCCGAACAGTGTCGCGTTGAGCCACAGCACGCCGAACAGGCCGGCCAGCGCGGTGTACGGGTGGTCGCGCAGCACACCCCACGGGCTGGGCCGCGGGCCGGCCGTCTCCTCGAGCGGCGCCACGGCCGGCATGCGGGCCACGAAGATCGCGTTGAGCACGAGCCCCACCGCGTTGGCCAGCACCAAGGTCAGCAGGCCGGCGCGCGAGTCGAGGGCCAGCGCCGCCGCGCCGAGGCCCGAGCCGACGGTGAAACCCACATTGAGGTACGCCCGGTTGAAGGCCATCGTGCGTACCCGGTCCTCACGCCCGACGGCTGCCGCGATGTAGACCATCCGACCCGAGTTGGCCAGCGTGTCGGCCGTCGCTTCGGCCGCGATGACCAGCAGGAAGGTCCAGAAGCCGCCGGTCAGCGGGTAGGCCGCGAAGGCCGCCGCCCCGGCCAGCGCCCCGATCACCCAGGCCCGTTGCCCGCCGATCCGGTCGGCCAGGTGGCCCAGCGGCAGCGAGCCGACCAGGCCGATCAGTCCGGCCAGCGAGAAGCCCAGCCCGACCTGCACCGGCGTCAGCCCGACGTAGAGCGTGAAGAAGACGACGCTGCCGGTCAGATAGGTGCCGCTGCCGATCCCCAGCACCGCCGACTGGGTGGCCAGCCGTCGTGGTAACCCGGGCGGCGGCAGGATATTTGTCAGCACGCCCCGATCGTAAGGATGGTGGTGAATGCTTCGCTGACCCGTTCGCGCAGCCACGCGTGGGCCGGGTCGCTGTCGTAGCGCTGATGCCAGGCACACACGATCGGCGGATCCGGCAGGGCGAACGGCAACGGGACGGTGGCCAGCCCGAACGCCTCGGCCAGGGGGCGCCAGGTGAGCTCGGGCGCGGTCAGCACGGCTTCGCTGGTGGCCACGATGTGCGCCGCGGCGGCGGTCGTGCCGACGGCGGCGAGCACCCGGCGCTGCCGGCCGTGTGCTTCGAGGACGGCGTCGACCGGATCGGTGAGGCGGCCGCGGCGCGAGATCAGCACATGCGGCCGTGAAGCGTAGGCTGCGAGATCCAGCGGCTGATGCTCGCGCAGCACGGCGACGAAACGGTCGTGCCCCACCGTCTCGTGCCGGATCTCGGGCAGCGCCGGCTCGCCGGCCCCGATCGCGAGGTCGACCCGCCCGTGCCGCAGCTCGTCGGTGTCGGCTGCCGCCTCGGCCAGGAATCGCAGCCGTACGCCCGGAGCCTGCGCGCCCATGTCGGCCAGCAGCGGCGGCGCGAGCGCGGTGGCCAGGGCGTCGTGGCACTGCAAGGTGAACACGCGGTCGAGCCCGGCCAGGTCGAGCTCGCGGCTCGGCGCCAGCACCACCCGTGTACGTCGAAGCAGCTCACCGACCTCGTCGCGAACGGCCAGCGCGTACGGCGTAGGGGTCATGGTCCGCCCGGTGCGCACGAGAATGTCGTCGCCCGTGAGCCGTCGCAGCCGCCCGAGGCTGCGGCTGACCGCCGGCGACGACAACCGCAGCCGCTGCGCCGCCCCGGCCACGCTGCCCTCCTCGAGCAGCGCGTCCAGCACGGTCAGCAGATTCAGATCCAGTTGCACGACGGTAAATCGTAGTCTAACGACGTTGCACTGGACTTAACGCTGAGCCGGGCCGACAGTCGAAGCATGCAGAAACTGATGACCGCAACCGTCGAAGCCGTCCGGGCCGCCGCCACCCGGGTCACGCGTCCCGAGACCCCACCGACCACCTCGACCGACCTGTTCGCGGCGCTCCGGGCCAACGACGAAGCCGTGTCCGATGTGCTCCGCCCGGCCCTGCTCGCCGCGTTGCCCGGCTCGCGGTGGTCCGACGACGAGCACGGCTCGGGTCCGATGCCCGGCGGCGACTGGTGGGTCGTCGACCCGGTCGGCGGCAACATGAACGCGGTGCAGAGCCTGGCCGACTGGAACGTCGGCGTCAGCCTGGTCCGCGACGGCCGCCCGGCGCTGGCCGTGCTCCACGCGCCCGTGGCCGGCGAGACGTTCACCGCGATCGCCGGCGAAGGCGCGTTCCTGAACGACGTACCGGCAAGGGTTTCGGCCAAGACCGACCTGTCGCTCGCCCTCACCGGCACGGGCCAGGCCCAGCCGACCCGCGACCCCGCGCACGCCCGCCGGGCCGGTGACGCCATCGCCGCCATGATGCGCAGCGCCTTGTACGTGCGAGCGTCAGTCCCGGTCGGCCAGCAACTCGCCCAGGTCGCCGCCGGCCGCATGGACGTGCACTGGCAGTTCGAGAACCTGCGCTCCCACATCGCGCCCGTGCTGCTAGTGCTGGAGGCCGGCGGCACGGTCACCGACCTCGACGGCCAGCCGTGGCAGATCACCAGCGACGGCTATGTGGCCGCCGCCCCCGGCGTCCACGCGGCCGCCCTCGTCGCGCTGCGGTGACCAGATGTCGGATCTTGGATCCAAGCCGGGACGGGGGCGGTCCACCGGCGTACCGATGACGCCATGAACCGCTCGCCCGAGGCGCCGAGGACGCATACGACGCCTTCATCTCCTACAGCCACGCGGCGGACGGCAAGCTGGCCCCGGCGCTGCAACTCGCCCTGCACCGCTTCGCCCGGCCCTGGTACCGGGTGCGGGCCCTGCGCGTGTTCCGCGACGACGCCAGCTTGCCGGCCACGGCCGCGCTCTGGGAGTCGATCGAGCGGGCGCTCTCCACTTCTCGGTACTTCGTGCTGCTGGCGTCGCCCCGGGCGGCGGCGTCGCACTGGGTCGAGCGAGAGATCCGCTGGTGGCTGGAGCATCGGTCGCCGGCCACCCTGCTGCTCGTGCTGACCGAGGGTGAACTCGTCTGGGACGCGGCCGCCGGCGACTTCGACCGCTCGCTCAGCACGGCCGTACCGCCCGCTCTGCACGGCGTCTTTCCCGAGGAGCCGCGCCACGTCGACCTCGGCTGGGCTCGTGTCGCCGAGGACGTGTCGTTGCACAATCCGCTGTTCCGCGAGCGGGTGGCCGACCTGGCCGCGGCCGTGCACGAGCGGGCCCGGGACGCCCTGATCGGCGAGGACGTCCGCCAGCACCGGCGCGCGTTGTGGCTGGCCCGCAGCGCCGTCGCCGTGCTGACCGCACTGCTCATGGTGGCTGGTCTGGCCGCGTACATCGCCGCCGATCAGCGGGACCAGGCCCGCACCGAGCGGGCCGCAGCCCAGGAACAGGCGCGGCTGGCCACTTCCCGGCAACTCGCCGCCGAGTCGACGGTCAATCTGCGGACGGCTCCCGAACGGGCGCTGCTGCTGGGCGTACAGGCGACGCACGTCTCGCCGACCGCCGAGGCCCGCAGCGCGCTGCTGGCGGCCGTGCAGAACCGGACCGCGGCCACCCGGACGCTGGTCGCCGACAACCCGACCGGTCAGAACGCGGTGACCGCGCTGGCCTGGCACCCCGACGGCTCGGTGCTGGTCAGCGGGCTGAACAACTCGGGCGTGCTGGTCTGGGATCCCCGCTCGGGCAAGCGGCTGGCCACCTTCGATCTGCAAGTGGGCGGCGACGCGACGGCCGTCGCGGTCAGCCCGGACAAGAAGAGTGTCGCCGTGGCCTTTCACAACGGCATGCTGTTCCGCCTCGACGTGGCGGGCGGAACTGCGATCTCCCGGCGCACCTTCGGCACCGTTGTGAGCGCGTTCAGTCCTGACGGCACGCGGGCGGCCCGTATTGCCGGCCGCGAGATCGAAATCTGGGACGTCTGGCGAGACCGGCCCGCCGGCCGCGCCCTCCCCGCCGGTCGTGGCGACATCACCGGCGTCGCCTTCAGCGCGGACAACCGAACCCTGGCCTTGGCCCGGCCGGGCGAGGTCGAGTTGTGGGATGTCGTCCGCCGGGTCCGGCTGCGGACGCTCAGCGCGCCGTGGGGCGTGGAGCCGCGCTCGGTGACGTTCGACCGGGCCGGCGACCGTCTCGCGACGTTGCTGGCGGATGGCGGCATCCAGGCGTGGGACGTGCGGCGGGGCGAGCCGATCAGTATTCCGCTGCCCAGCGCCCGACCGGCCGATCAGGTGGCTTTCCGCCCCGACGGCCGGGAAGTGGCTGCCATCGACCCGCTGACGGTCACGGTCTGGGATCCGGTGGCTCGCACCAGCTCGGACGTCATGTCCAGCAACAACGGGTCGATACAGACGCTGGCCTACGCGCCGGACGGCCGCAGCCTCGCCATCGGCACCTTCAGCGCGGCCACGGTGATCGTGGACCTGCGCGAGCCGCCCCGCCTCGGACAGACGGTGGCTCGCGGCGACGGTTTCGGCGATGCCGCTTTCAGCCCGGACGGCACACTGCTGGCCACGCCCGCGAACAAGGGTCAGGTGCTGCTGTGGGACGCCCGGCGCCGGGAGGCGGCCGGGCTGCTGGTCTCGGGCGGTGAGGGCGGGCTCGACGACGTGGCCTTCAGCCCGGACGGCCGGATGCTGGCGGCGACCGGCGTCGAGGGACGGGCGGTGCTGTGGGATCTCGGCACCCGCCGGCTGAAGGGCGAACCGCTGAGCGCCGGGGGCGACTCCGGCGTTTCGGCGGTCGCCTTCACGGCGGACAGCCGGACTTTGATCACCGGATACGGCGACGGCCGGGTGCAGGCCTGGGACGCCACCACCGGGAAGCCACTGGGCGATCCGGTGGCCACCCCGGCGCCGCCCGCGTCCTTCTGCGAGTTGTGCGCGGTGTCGGCGGTCGCCGTCTCGCCGGACGGCCGGACCCTTGCCACCGCCGGCGTCGACGCTCGCATCACCCTGTGGGAGCAGAACCCGCTTCGCGTTCAGAAACAGTTGACCGGCCACACTGGACCTATCACCGGGCTGGCCTTCGACGCCGCTTCCAAGTTGGTCGCCTCGGGCAGTGAGGACCACACTGTCGCGCTCTGGGAGGTCGCCTCCGCGACCCGGGTCGGCGCGCCGCTGACCCTGCCGGGCTCGCAGGTGGCGGCTATCGCTTTGAGCCCGGACGGCAGCACGGTGGCGGCGCAGGGCTACAACAGCGCCGTCGTGCTGTGGGACGTGCGCCGACGGACCCCGCTCGGCATCCCGCTGCAGCAGAGCGGAACGGGAGCGCTCACGTTCACTTCGGACGGCGCCACGCTGGTCTCGGCGGCCTGCTGCTTCGGAATTTCCGACGCGCTGGTCTTCTGGGATCTGTCGCCGGCGTCCTGGACGGCCCTCGCCTGCGAGCGGGCCGGGCGCAACCTCAGCCAGGAGGAGTGGGACGCGTTCGTCGGCGAGGCGTGGCCCTACCGGCGGACCTGTGCCGCGCTACCGGCCGGGGCCGGCGCTCCCGCGAGCGCGCCGGCCGGCTGGCTTTAATCAGCCAGCGTCTCCAGTGGCTGCAGGGTTTCGCCGCGGCGGGTGAAGGTGCGCAGGGCTACCAGGTCGCCCTTGTCGTAGCCGCGCACTCGGACCAGGCGGGCGCCGCCGCAGTTGGCCACCTCGATCGGGCCCGGGCCGTTCAGGTCGGCGCTGTAGCGGGGGCGGCCGTCCACCTCGAAGTCGGCCCGGTCGGCGCCCAGCACCGTGAGGACGGCGGTGATCGAGCCGCCGGCCTCGGACAGCGTCACGTCGAAGCGGCGCGGCGGCGACTTCTCGAGCAGCTCGGCCGCGGCCGCCATCAGGTCGGCGTCGTCCTCCAGGATGTCGCGCCGGGTCGAGTGGTGCACCTCGTCGGGCACCACGCCGTAGTCCTCGAGCGGGGTGCCCGCGTTGGCCCCCACCCGCAGCATGCGCCGGATCACCAGCGACAGGCCGGCGCCCAGCGGCAGCGCCCGGAACGGGCTGTCGTTCTGGCCGGCCAGCGCGCCGATGAGGTCGCCCAGCTGCCACACGTTGCCGCCGCCGGCCCCGGTGTTGCCGTCGGCGCCGAGCACCCGGCCGATCCCGTTGTCCTGGAAACCGGCCGCGAAGATGTCGGTGGCCGAGTAGCAGCGGGCGTCGGTCAGCAGCACGATCGGCCCGGAGTACGACTGCGGCACCGCCTCGAGCCATTCGCGCTCGGTGAACGGGATGCCGGCCGTGTAGGGCGCGCCGCATTCCAGCGACTGATCCATCGACTTCAGCCACGGCCGCAGGCTGTCGTTGGTGCGGCACAGGCGCAGGTTGAGCGCGGTCACCGCGAACTGGGCCGGCTCGGGCTCGACCGGGCGCGCGGTCAGCGCCTGCAGGCACAGCTCGGCCGCGACGACCGCGCCGCCGCCGTTGCCGCGCACGTCGAGCACCAGACCGTCCGGGGGCAGCGCGGTCAGCAGGCGGGCGAACTCCCGCACGAAGCCGACGATCCCGCTCGCGGTCGGCATGAACGTGCGGATGCGCAGGTGCCCGATCGTGCGCCCGCCGACGGCGACCCGGCGGGCCTCGAACACGGTGGTCAGCTCGGGTTCGACCGGCACGACCTCGGGGCTGTCGGCGGCGGGCCGGCCGGCCAGCGCGGCCGGCGCGAACAGTTCGGCGCGCAGCCGGGCCAGCTGGGCGCCCTCGACGTCGACGCCGAGCGGGGTGTCGGCGGTCGACCCGGTGGCGGTCTCGATCGGCGTGGCGCTCCAGGTCATCCGGGTCTCGCGGGGCTGGTCGCCGGCGTCCCGATAGCCCAGCGTGATCCATTCCTCGTCGGGCGGGGCGGCGAAGGCCAGCGACCGTACGGTGAACATCTGCACGGCTCGGGCATGCCGCGCGTCCGCGTTGGCCCCCGGCAGCCCCTCGCCGAAGCGTTCGATCGCCCGCGCGATCGGCACGCCGTTCCAGTGCGTCACCTCGACCCCGAACCGGAACGACGGGTCGTCCAGCTCGGGTTGACCGGCCTGCCGCCGGCTGACCAGGTAGCGCCGGCGCCCGTCCTCGGTGAACTCTTTGAGCAGGAACGGCAGGAACACCGCGACACCGTTGAACGGCACCGGCAGCGTGTAGCGGGTGTGCAGGTCGCGCAGCGAGTTGAAGACGTCGAGCAGCTCGCGGTGCATCCGCCATTCGAGCTCCGGATCGCCGTCGCGCCCGAGGCGCTGCTGCAGCAATCGCAGGCGCTGCAACGGATTGATGCCGTAGCGGGCCACCTTGAACGGCAGCAGCGCGTAGTTCTGCTCGAGCACCAGCAGCGCCTGCTCGACGATCAGCCGCCGCTGGGCGGGAGTGAGCCGGCCCAGTTCCGTCGTGGGCAGGAAGTCCGTCAGCGACGTCATCCCCGCAGCGTAGGGCGGCCGAGACCCGGCCGAGCTGTCTGATCAAGGACGCTGGCCCCCGGCCGCGGTCGTCAACGCATAGATTGCGGCCGATAGATCCACCAACGGGGGAAGGAATCGTCATGCGCACAACGTTCACCCGGCTCGCGGTCCTGATCGCGGTCCTGCTGGCCGGCCTGGCCGTCGGCGCCGGTCCGGCGTCGGCCGATCCGGCTCCGCTCGCGGCCGTCTCGTGCACCCGGGCCGCCCAGTTCGTCTCGGGCGGATACCAGGCCAACTACGTGCCGGTCACCTCGAGCGGCAGCACCAACTGCGTGCTGGCCAAGGGCAACAACAGCACGGCGGTGTGGGGCCTGCAGATGAACCTGAACATCTGCTACCAGCGCAGCCTCACCACCGACGGCGACTTCGGGCAGCTGACCAAGAACGCGCTCATCTACGCCCAGGGCAAGATGGTCACCGGCGCCGACGGGGTCTACGGCCCGGACACGCGTAAGAAGATGAAGATGTACTACACGCTCAGCGGCACGACGCCGTTGTGTGTCGTGTTCGGCTCGCGCACTTGGACGTTCGACCACTTCCAAAGCTGAGGAAAGCACCGGCCGGGCGGCCCCGAGGTCGCCCGGCCGGGTCTCTCACGGGCGCGGCGAGACGTGGTAGTGCGCGAACCGCCAGCCCTCGCCGGTGTTGCGGGCCACCACGGTCAGGTTGAGGCCGATCGGCTCCCGGTCGGTGAAGCTGAAGTCGGCGCCGACCCAGCCGAGCACTGCGTCCGGCCCGAGGTCGCGGGTTTCCATCACCTCGTACGCCACGGTCATGCCCACAGGCTGGGCGGCGTAGTACGCCTCCACCCCGTCCCGGCCGACGCTGTACGGGCGCAGGCCCTGGAAGACGGCGTCCTCGGTGAACAGCGCGGCCACATCGGACGGACGGTGGTCGCCGATCGCCTGGCGCCACTCGTCCAGCAGCGAGCGCAGGATGTCAGTGGCCGGCACTCTGACCACCGTCCACGTGCAGGATCTCGCCGGTGACGAAGGGCGCGTTCTCCAGGAACAGGATGGCGTCGGTGATGTCGCTGACGGCGCCCATCCGGCCCACCGGGTGCAGCGCCTTCAGGAAGTCGTGCGTCTCGGCCGGGTGCATCGGGGTGCTGATGACACCGGGCGACACCGCGTTGAACCGGACGCCCCTGGTCGCGTACTCGATCGCCAGGGCCTTCGTCGCCGAGTTGAGGCCGCCCTTGGTGAGCGAGGCCAGCGCGGAGGCGAGGCTGCTGTTGGCGTGGTCGGTCAGCGACGTGGTGATGGTGACGACGTGGCCGCCTTCACCGGCGAGCATGGCCTCGACCGCGGGCTGGGTGATGGCGAAGAAGCCGCCCAGGTTGATGTCGATCATCGAGCGGAAGTCCGAGCCGTCGTACGCGGTGAACGGCTTGGCGACGAAGATGCCGGCGTTGTTGACCAGCGTGTCGATCCGGCCGAACTCGCGCAGCCCGGCCTCGATCACGCGCGGCCCGACGGACGGGTCGGTGATGTCGCCGGGCACGGCGAGCACACCAGGATCGTCCGACGGCGTGATGCCGCGCGAGGTGGCGACGACCGACCAGCCGAGCTTGCGGTAGGCGGCGACGGTGGCGGCCCCGATGCCCTGCGAGGCTCCGGTGACCACGGCGACTTTGGCGTTGGTGTCTGTCATGACCTGAGAGTCCGTCGCCGCCCCGGAACCGGCACGACCGACTTTCTCCCGGCTGAGAGGCTGCGCCTATCAGGGCCTTAAGCTGGGCCGATGGAGCTCCGTCAGCTTCGCTACTTCGTCGCCGTGGCCGAGGAGCTCAGCTTCGCCCGGGCCGCCGGGCGGCTGCGCATCGCCGGTCCGTCGCTGTCCCAGCAGATCAAGGCGCTGGAACGCGATCTGGGCAGCCGCCTGTTCGACCGTGATCGGCGGTCGGTCGCGTTGACCCCGGCCGGCACGCTGCTGCTGCCCCGGGCCAAGGCGCTGCTCGACCAGGCCGACGAATTGCGCCGTACGGTGGGCAGCCTCTCCGCCTCCGAGCCGGTGCGCCTGGGCTACGTGAACTGGCGCCCGGCCGACCTCGAGCAGCGCGCGGCCGGCCTGGCCCAGCTGGTGATCGACGCCTGGGTGCTGCCCTCGCACACCCAGGCGGCCCGCGTCGCCGACGGCAGCCTCGATCTGGCCATCTGCTGGGTGCCGCGCAGCACCCTGATCGACGACCACCTGGAGGCCCGCCTGCTCGGCTCGGACCGCCTCTACGCGATCAGCACCGGCACCGCCACCACGCCGATCCGGGCCCGCGACGCCACGCTGCTGATCGACGCCGACGAGACCAGCTGGTCGTCCTGGAACCGCTGGGCCAAGTCGATGGCGGCCGAGACCGGAGCCCATGCGGTCGACGTCCCCGAGGGTGGCTCGACCGGTCAGGCGTTCTTCGACCACGTGCGCCGGTTGGGCCGCCCGCTGGTCAACAACCCCAAGGGGCAGACCGCTGCCGTGCCGCCCGACCTGGTGGCCCGCCCGATCCAGCGTCCCGCCGTGTACTGGACGTGGTCGCTGGTCTCGCGGCGCGACGAGCCCCGGGCGGCCGTGCGGGCGCTGGTCGAGGCGCTGACCCGCTCGGTCGACCGGCTCTGCCTGGAGGATCCGAACGCCTGGCTGCCGGCCGACGACCCGCACCGCGCTATGCCGTCGGCAGACGCCGGCGGTACGGCTTGGTCGCCCACGGCACGCCCATCTCCGACGGCAGAGTGAGCGTCGACGCCGCCCGGCGCAGCAGCGCGTTGATCCCGGGGATGGTCCGGTGCGGCCCGTCGATCCTCGCTTCCAGGAACTGTGGCTCGGGGGCTTCGGTCAGAGTTTGCAGTACGGCGGTGAAGTCGGCGGTCGACTCGAGCGGCACCAGCAACGGCGTCCCCTCGGCCCGGTGCCGCAGCAGGTCGCTGAGCAGATCGGTGCGCCCGGGCACCTCGGTGAGCGGGGAATCAGGCAGCGCCAGCCGGTCGGTCGGATACTCCAACAGCATCCGCCCTTCCCGCCCGCGTGCCTCGATCTCGCCCGCGATGAAGTCCTCACCGGCCAGCGTCACCGCGATCAGCAGCGGCAGTCCGCTCTCGAACGTGACGCGGGCGAACGCCGTGTCCTCCACCTCGATCTCCCGCACCCGGTACCGCTCGACCTCCAGCCGCCGCGGCCGTCCCGCACCGGCCGCCGTGCCCGACGCGAGCGCCTGCATCACCGCGTGGGCCAGCGGATTGATCAGGGCGCCGTCGACCATCCGCCGACCGGCCCACGGCGACCGGGCGTAGTAGGCGTCGTCCCGCTTCCACGAGGCCACCGCGCTCAGGCTGGTCGCCCCGGGCAGAAGCGAGCGAAATCGGGCCCAGGCCACGGATCCGAGCGCCTGGAACCCGACCTGACACGACCGGCCGGACGACTTCAACGCGTCCAGCAACGTCTCGTGCTCGGCCAGCGAGGTGACCGGCGGCTTCTCCAGCAGCAGGTCGCACCCCGCGTCCAGCGCGTCCAGGGCGATCGGCAGATGCGTGTGTGGCGGGGTGCAGATCACCACCACCTCGGGCCGGGTGGCCGTCAGCAGCTCGCGGTGGTCGGTGAAGGCGGGCGCATCCGGCGGCGGGTCGATCGGCTGCACGTCGGCCAGACCCACCAACTCGACATCGGGCAACGAGGCGATGAGCCGCCGGTGCCACCGCCCGTGCCCGTTGGCCCCGATCAACGCGACCCGGGTCGGCATCACAGGCCGGCCAGGGTGGTGGCGACGCCGTGCTTTTCCAGGGCGGTCAGCCACTCCACGAGGGCGGCCCGTAGGTCGGCGTCCTCGGCCAGGGCGGGGCTGAAGACGGTGTCCAGGCCGAGCAGCGCGTCGACCACGCCGTCCGGGGTGTCGGGGGCGGCGGCGAGCCGGGCGCGGATACGGTCGGCCAGCGGGTCGTCCAGCGGCAGCGGGCGGCCCTCGTCGGAGACGCCCTGGACGAACCGCATCCAGGCCACCACCACCAGCGCCGCCCAGCGGGGGACGGCGCCGGCCTCGCGGCGCTGCTGGATGGTGTGCAGCACGCGGGGCGGCAGCTTCTGCGAGCCGTCGCCGGCCACCTGCGTGGTCCGGTACACGATGGCCGGGTTGGCGAACCGGGCCAGCACCTCTTCGCCGTACGAAATCGTGTCGATCCCGGCCGGGGCGACCAGGCTCGGCGCGATGTCCTCGGCGATGAGCCGCCGCAGGACCCCGGCCATCCCCGGCAGTTCGAGGGCGGCCGCGATGGTCTCCTGGCCGGCCACCGCGCCCAGGTAGGCGATCGCCGAGTGCACCCCGTTCAGCGTCCGCAGCTTCAACGTCTCCCAGGGCCGGGGATCGCCGGTCAGCACCGCCCCGGCCTTCTCCCAGGCGGGCCGGCCGGCCGGGAAGGCGTCCTCGATCACCCAGGCCAGGTAGGGCTCGCCGTTGACGGCCGCCCGATCCCGTACGCCCAAGGTCTTCGCGGCCAGGGCCAGGGTGTCGGCCGTGGTGGCGGGCACGATCCGGTCGACCATCGTGCCGGGGGTGGTCACGTTCTCGCGCACCCAGTCGCTGATCCCCTTGGCCACGGCCAGCGTGTCGATCAGGCCGCGCATCCGGTGCCCGTTGGCCGGCAGGTTGTCACAGCTGACCAAAGCGATCGGCCCCGCGTCGGCCCGTCGTCGCGCGCACATGCCACGGATGAGCAGACCCGGCACCGTACGCGGGGCGCGATCGGTCTCGAGGTCGGCCCGCAACTCGTCGTCGAGCAGCAGCCGCCCGGTCGTCCCGTCGAGCCGGTAGCCCTTCTCGGTCACGGTCAGCGTGACGACCTTGACCGCCGGGTCGGCCAGCAGCGCCACCACCGCGTCCGGGTCGGCCGCGGCCAGCATCTGCCCGGCCGACGCGCCGATGACCCGGGTGCTGCTGCCGTCGGGGCCGAGCGTGGTGACGCTGAACAGCCCGTCCTGGGCCCGCATGGCATCGACGATCTCGGGCGATCGGGGCGCGACGTGGACGATGCCCCAGTCGCCGCCGTCCGCGGCCATCGCGTCCTCGGTGAAGACGGCCTGGTGGGCGCGGTGGAAGGCGCTGACGCCGAGGTGGACGATCCCGGGCGCGGGCGCGTCGATCCGCGGCCGGCTCGCGGCGGGCACACTGCTGAGATTCGCGCGGCTCAGTTCCATGCCGGGCCGCCCGGGAACGAGAACTCGGCGATCGACTCGGGCCGCAGGTCGGAGCTGTAGCCCGGGAGCTCCGGCACGAGGTAGCGGCCGTCCCGCGTACGGACCGGGTCGGTGAAGTGCTCGTGCAGGTGGTCGACGTACTCGACCATGCGGCCGTCCAGCGACGTGCCGACCCGCAGGTAGTCGAAGATCGCCAGGTGCTGCACCAGCTCGCACAGGCCGACGCCGCCCGCGTGCGGGCACACCGGCACGCCGAACTTGGCCGCCAGCAGCAGTTCGGCCAGCACCTCGGGGATGCCCGCGACCCGGCACGCGTCGACCTGCATGACGCCGATCGCCTCGGCCTGCAGCAGCTGCTTGAAGATGACCCGGTTGGCCGCGACCTCGCCGGTGGCGACCCGGATCGGGGCCACCGCCCGCTGGATGCGGGCATGGCCGAGCACGTCGTCGGGATGGGTCGGCTCCTCGATCCAGTACGGGTCGAACTCGGCCAGCCGGGTCATGTTGGCGATGGCCTCGTCGACGCCCCAGATCTGGTTGGCGTCCATCATCAGCAGCGAGTCCGGTCCGATCTCGGCCCGGATGATGGCGGCCCGGCGCAGGTCGTCCTCGATCGGGCCGCCGACCTTCATCTTCATGGCCCGCCAGCCCTCGGCGTAGGCCTGCCGGCTGAGGGCGCGCACCTTGTCGTCCGGGTACCCGAGCCAGCCGACGCTTGTGGTGTACGACGGAAAGCCGTCCGCCCGCAGCTGGGCCAGCCGGTCGTCGAGGCCGTCGCGCCCCTTGTCCAGGATGGCGGCCGCCTCGGCCGGGGTGAGCGCGTCGTCGATGTGCCGGAAGTCCACACACGACACCAGCTCGTCGGTCGGCAGCTCGGCCAGCAGTTGCCACATCGGCTTGCCGGCCACCTTGGCGCGGGCGTCCCAGATCGCGTTGACCACGGCGCCGGTCGCCATGTGCAGGGCGCCCTTCTCGGGCCCGATCCAGCGCAGCTGCGGATGGGCGGTGAGCGCGCGGGGCGGCTCGGCGGTCAGCTCCTCGATGCTGCGTCCGACGACCAACGGGGCCAATGCCCGTACGCAATCGCAAGTGATTTCATTGCCCTGGCCGTTGGTGAAGGTGAAGCCGGTGCCCGTGACGCCGGCATCGGTGGACAGTGTGACGTAGGTGGCGCTGTAGTCGCCGCGATTGATGGAGTCGGAGCCGTCGCCGGCCGCCGCCGTGGGGAACCGGACGTCGTGCACCTCGAACCCGGTGATGGTGGTCATGAGCCGGCCTCCTGGTCGAGCTTGAAGATCCGCTTGGGCAGGTGATAGGCGAGGTCGGCCATCGTCTCGACCGCCTCGTCGTACGGTAGGCGGTCCTGCGCGACCAGCGAGGCCAGATAGGCCGCGTCGACCCGGCGGGCCACGTCATGGCGGACCGGGATCGAGCAGAAGGCCCGGGTGTCGTCGACGAACCCGGCCGTGTTGTAGAAGCCGGCCGCGTCGGTGACCGCCTCGCGGAAGCGGCGCATGGCGTCCGGCGTGTCCAGGAACCACCACGGCGCGCCCAGGAACAGCGCGGGATAGCCGCCGGCCAGCGGGGCCAGCTCGCGGCTGAACGCGGTCTCGTCCAGCGTGTAGAGCACCACCCGCAGGCGCGGATCCATGCCGTGCGCCTCCAGCAACGGCCGCAGCGCGTGCACGTAGTCGGTGGCCTGCGGGATGTCGCCACCGACGTCGCGGCCGTGCGCGGCGAACAGCGCCCGGTTGTGGTCGCGCGAGGCGCCCGGGTGCAGCTGCATCACCAGGCCGTCGTCGATCGACATGCGGGCGAACTCGAGGATCATGTGGCCGCGGAACGTCTCGGCGTCGGCGGCCGACGTCTGCCCGCGCAGCGCCCGGTCGTAGAGCCTGGCCGCTTCGGCGGGGGAGAGGTCGATCGTGCGGGCCGTGGGGTGGCCGTGGTCGGACGACGTCGTGCCGATGGCGATGAAGTCCTGGCGGCGGCTGCGCAACGCGGCCAGATATCCCGCGTACGTGCCGGTGTCCTCCCCGGCCAGCTCGCCCATCCGCGCGACGTTGGCCGCCCAGTCCTCGCGCTCCAGGTCGACCACGTCGTCCGGGCGGAACGTGCTGATCACCCGGCCCTGCCAGCCGTCGGCGATCAGCTTCGCGTGCCGGGACAGGTCGTCGGTGGGGGACTCGGTGGTCGCCAGCACCTCGAGGCGGAAGCGCTCGAACAGCGCCCGCGGGCGGAACTCGGGCTCGGTCAGGCGGGCCGCGATGGCGTCGTACACCTCGTCGGCGGTGTCCCGGCTCAACGGGGTCTCGACCTCGAACACCGTACGGAAGGTCTGCTCGAGCCACAGCCGGGACGGCGTGCCGCGGAACAGGTGCCAGTTCGCTGCCAGCAACCGCCAGATCGTGCGCGGATCCGCCTCGACCGGGCCGCCGTCGCGCCGCGGCACGCCGAGCCGGTCGGGCGGGATGCCCTGGCTCAGCAGCATCCGCGTCACGTAGTGGTCGGGCACGATGAGCAGCCGGGCCGGGTCGGGGAACGGTTGGTCGTCGGCCAGCAGCGCCGGGTCGACGTGGCCGTGCGGGCTGATCAGCGGCAGGTCTTTCGCGACCGCGTAGAGCTCGCGGGCCAGGCCGGTGGTGAGAATCGGGTCGGGCACTATCTCGTCTCCTTCACGTGCGCCGCTGGGCCCGCGCTGCCGTCCAGGCCGGGAAGCTCCTTCACGTGCACCGGCCGGCCGGTGGTCAGGCTCTCGTTCGCGGCCAGGCCGGTGAGCAGGGCACGGGCGCCGTCGTGGGCGGTGGCCGAGCGGTGCATGGGGTCGGTCTCGCCGCCGAGCAGCACGGCGGTCATCCGCTTGTCGGCGCCGCCGTGGCCCTCGCGGTCGACGGGTTGCAGTTCCACGGCGTACGGGGGTGACCAGAACGGCCGGATGGTCAGGGTGACCGACCCGGATTCCGGGCTGGCGCCCTGTTTCACCTGGCCGGCCGCGCCCGGGCTGACGTGGTCGCTCTCGACCACCTCGAGCTCGAGCCGCCCCCGGCTCCCGTTGACCATCAGCCGGTAGCCCTCCCAGGGCGCGTAGGCCGTGAGGTGGTAGCTCATCGTGGCGCCGGTGTCGTAGCGGACCAGCACGGCCAGGTCGTCCTCGATGGTGACGCCGGGCGCGAACACGTCCTGGTCGCGGTGGTAGCCGTCCTCGGCCGCCGGTGCTCCGTAGAGCGCATGCAGCCGCGGGTCGGCGGTCAGGTCGAGGGCGAACCGGTCGTCGGCCAGGCCGCTCCCACGCCCCTGATCGCCGTAGAAGAACAGCCGCCCGGACGCGTACACCTCGGCCGGGGCCGCGCCCAGCCACCAGTTCACCAGGTCGAAGTGGTGGCCCGACTTGTGCACGAGCAGCCCGCCCGAGCTGGCTTTGTCGCGGTGCCAGCGGCGGAAGTAGTCGGCGCCGTGCCGCACGTCGAGCAGCCACTCGAAGTGCACCGAGCCGATCTCGCCGATCTCGCCGCCGGCCAGCAGCGTGCGCACGACCTCGTGCACGGGGTTGAAGCGGTAGTTGAAGGCGACCTGCACGCGGCGGCCGGTGCGCTCGACGGCGTCCAGGATGCGCTCGCAGCTGGGCGCGTCGACGGTCATCGGCTTCTCGGTAATGACGTCGCAGCCGGCGTCGAGGGCGGTGACGATGTGGCCGGCGTGGGTGCTGTCCACGCTGGTCACGATCAGCTCGTCGACCCGCTGCTCGGCCAGCATCCGGGCCAGGTCGTCCGCCTTGTACGTGGGCACCGGCGTCTCGAGCCAGCCGTTGTGCACGTCCATGCGGGCCTGGTTGACGTCGGCCAGGGCGACCAGCTCGGCGGTGTCCGCGTGGTCGACGGTGACGGCGCGGAGGAACATCCCGGCGCGGTGGCCGGCGCCGATGACGGCGATTCTGCGTCTGTCCATGATCACTCCCGGTCGAGGGCTTTCCGGGCGGCAAAGGTTTGCAGCGAAGTTAGGACGATCGATCCCACCGCGTCAATAACTCGTGCCCATTTGCCCGGCTAAGAGCGTGTTGGGAGCGTGCGTCCGTCATCTCGTTGCAACACAAAAGCATTGACAGTCGTGCAACCGCTTGCATTAATGGCTGTCATCAGTGACCGGGGCCACAGAGGAGAGTGCACATGGCGGTGACCATCCGCGACGTTGCTCGGGCGTCCGGCGTGCACATCTCGACGGTGTCGCGCACCTTCTCGGCGCCGCATCTGGTCAATCCCAACACCCGCAGCCGGGTGCTGGCCCACGCCGAAGAGCTGGGCTACCGCCCCAACCGGGCCGCCCGCGCGCTCATCACCGGCCGCACCTACAACATCGGCCTGATCGTGGCCGACATCGCCAACCCGTTCTTCCCGCCGCTGATCAAGGCGGCCGAGAGCCAGGCCCGCCGGCACGACCACCACATCTTCGTCGCCGACACCAACGAGGACGCGGCGCTCGAGGAGGAGGTGGTGCGCGCCCTGGCCAAGCAGGTCGACGGCGTGCTGCTGGTCAGCCCGCGCATGAGCAACGCGCTGATCGAGCAGCTCAGCCGCGAGGTGCCGCTGGTCGTGGTCAACCGGCAGATCGCCGGCATCCCGGCCGTGGTCATGGACGTCGCCCGCGGCGCCCGCATCGCGGTCGAGCACCTCACCTCGCTCGGCCACCGCCGGATCGCCCTGCTCGGCGGCCCGCGCGGTTCGTGGACGAGCCGGGAGATCCGCCGGTCGGCGAGCACGACCGCCCGTACGGCCTCGGCCGAGCTGGTCGTCATCGGCCCCAACCCGCCGACCGAGGTCGGCGGGCTCACGGTCGCCCAGGACGTGCTGCGGGCCGGCGCCACCGCCGTGCTGGCCTACAACGACCTCATGGCGATCGGCCTCATCGAGGGTCTGCTGGCCGCGGGCGCCCGGGTGCCCGAGGACGTCAGCGTCGTCGGCATCGACGACATCATGCTCAGCCGGCTGACCCGCCCGAAGCTGACCACGGTGGCGACCCCCACCGCCGCCGCTGGTCGGGCGGCCGTCGACATGCTGCTCGCGCATGGCGACGACCGCCGCACCAACGCACACATCTATTTGCAGACCGAACTGGTCATCCGCGACTCGACGGGGCGGGGCCCGGGTCCGCACAGCCCTGCGGACCCGGGCGACGTGATCGCCCACGGAGGTGTCGCTTCCTGAAAAAGGAGCGTCATGGAGCCCATCACGCGGGCGGGCACGCCCGCTCAACGTACTACCCGGCGCCGGCTACTCGCCGCCGCCCTTACAGTTCCTCTGCTGCTCGGCGCCGCGGCCTGCGGCGGTGACGACGACGGCGGCAGCGGCGGCGGCACCGAGTTGTCGGTCTTCTGGTGGGGCGCCGAGAAGCGCGCCGAGCTGACCGACAAGGCGCTCGCGCTCTACAGCCAGAAGCACCCCGGCGTCACGTTCAAGAAGACCTGGCAGGGAAACCAGGGCTACTTCGACAAGCTGGCCACCCTCACGGCCGGTGGCAACGCGCCCGACATCTTCCAGCTCGACGACAACTACATCTCCGAGTACGCGGCCCGCGGGGTCACGCTCGACCTGACCGAGTACACCGGCAACGGCAAGCTCGACGTCAGCAAGTTCCCCGAGAGCCTGCTCAAGTACGGCGAGGTCGACGGCAAGCTGGCCGGCGTCGCGCTGGGCGAGAACACCCAGGGCCTGGTCTACGACAAGACCCTGTTGAAGAAGAACAACCTGCCCGAGCCGAAGACCGGCATGAGCTGGGAGGACTTCATCAGCTGGGCGGCCGACGTGTCCAAGAAGTCCAAGCTGCCCGGCACCCAGGACCCGAGCGCGGTCTATCAGGCGCTCTGGGTCTTCCTGCGGCAGAACGGCAAGGACCTGTACGCGGGCAAGCAGCTCGGCTTCGACGAGGCCGACATCACCAAGTGGTTCGCGCTGTGGAAGGGCGCCCGGGACAAGGGCGCGACCCCGACGCCGGACGTGATCCACGAGGGCAACGCCAGCGACGTGAGCAAGCAGCTGGTCGCCACGGGCAAGGCGGGCACCTCGTGGGTGTGGGCCAACCAGATGCCCGAGCTGAAGAAGAGCACCGACAACGAGCTGGGCCTCATCGCGTACCCGGGTGACACCAGCGCCCAGTGGGCCCGCGCCTCGATGTACATGTCGGCCTTCCGCGGCAGCAAGCACAAGGACATCGCGGTCGACGTGATCAACTTCCTGGCCAACGACCCCGAGGCCGGTCAGATCCTCGGCACCGACCGCGGCCTGCCGCCCAACCTCGACGTGCGCAAGCAGGTCGCGGCGACGGTGGAGGACCCCAACATGAAGCAGACCATCGCGGTGATGGACGAGCTGGGCAAGAAGTACGGCCCGAACGCCCCCACCGTGCCCCCGCAGGGTCACAGCAAGGTCCGCTCCGAGCTCATCCGCGTGGCCGAAGAGGTCATCTACGGCCGGCAGACCCCGGAGCAGGGCGCGGCGGCGTTCGTCGCCGCGGCCAAGGCGGCGATCGGCGCCTCGTGACCGCCTCCACGCTGACTCCCGCCCCCGTCGCTCCGGCTGCCGCGCAGCCGGGGCGGCGGGTCCGCCGGCGCCGGGAGAACCTGGCCGGGTACGTGTTCCTGTCGCCGTGGCTGCTGGGGCTGCTCGGCATCACGGCGATCCCGATGCTGATCTCGCTCTATCTGAGCTTCACCGACTACAGCCCGCTGATCCCGCTGACCGAGGCGAACTGGATCGGGCTCGAGAACTACCGCCGCATGTTCACCGCCGACCAGTCGTACTGGCACGCCGTACAGGTGACGGTGACCTTCGCCCTGGTGGCGGTGCCGCTCAAGCTGGCCGCTGCGCTCGGCGTGGCGCTTCTGCTCAATCGCACGATGCGCGGCATCTCGGTTTTCCGCGGGCTGTTCTATCTGCCGTCGCTGCTGGGCGGCAGTGTCGCGCTGGCCATCGTGTGGGTCAGCATGTTCAACCGCGACGGCGCCTTCAACTCGTTCCTGGCCCTGTTCGGCATCGAGGGCCTGCCCTGGGTCAACGACCCCGACTGGGCCTTGTCGACGCTGATCCTGCTGGCCGTGTGGCAGTTCGGCGCGCCGATGGTTATCTTCCTGGCCGGGCTCAAGCAGGTGCCGACCGAGCTCTACGAGGCGGCGTCGGTCGACGGCGCGAGCCCGTGGCGCAAGTTCGTGCACATCACGCTGCCGATGCTCTCGCCGGTCATCTTCTTCAACCTGGTGCTCGAGACGATCAACGGCTTCCAGGGCTTCACCTCGGCCTTCGTGCTCTCCAACGGCACCGGCGGCCCGGTCGACTCGACCCTGATGTACACGCTCAACCTCTACATCGCCGGGTTCGTCGACCTGAACATGGGCTACGCGTCGGCCATGGCCTGGGTCTTCCTGCTGGTGATCGGCGCGATCACGGTGGTGCTGTTCTCGACCGGCCGGTTCTGGGTCCACTACTCCGACAACGAGGAGCGGTGATGCGTTTCCCCGTCCGGTTCGTCGCGCTGCTGCTCATCCTCGCGGTGGTGCTCTACCCGCTGGTGTGGATGGTCGGCACGTCGCTCAAGTCGCCGTCCGAGATCGTCAACAACATCGGGCTGATCCCGCGCGAGTTCACCCCGGCCAACTTCACCGACGGGTGGACCAAGTTCGACGTCAGCTTCGGGCGCTTCTTCCTCAACAGCGCGCTCGTCTCGCTGCTGACGGTGGCCGGCAACACGATCTCGTGCCTGCTGGCCGCGTACGCGCTGGGCCGTCTGCGGTTCCGGCTGCGGGGCGTCTGGTTCGCCGTCATGATCGGCACCCTGCTGCTGCCCGGGCACGTGCTGATCATCCCGCAGTACATCCTGTTCCGGAGCCTGGGCTGGGTCGGCGGCGAGTGGCCGTACCTGCCCCTGCTGGTGCCGGCGTTCCTGGCCACCGAGGCGTTCTTCGTGTTCCTCATCGTCCAGTTCATGCGGGGCATCCCGCGCGAGCTGGACGAGGCCGCGGTGATCGACGGCGCCTCGGCCTACAGCATCTTCCGGCACGTGATCCTGCCGCTGTCCCGCCCCGCGCTGGTCACCACGGCGATCTTCTCGTTCATCTGGACCTGGAACGACTTCTTCCGCCAGCTGGTCTTCCTGTCCGAGCTGAAGGACTACACCGCGCCGGTCGCGCTGACCCTGTTCATCGACTCGACCAGCGAGAGCGCGGTCGGCCCGATGTTCGCGATGTCGCTGCTGTCGCTGATCCCGGTCTTCCTGTTCTTCGTGGCCTTCCAGCGGCTGCTGGTCGAGGGCATCAACACCAGCGGTCTGAAGGGGTGACAGCACATGCCGCACGACTGGCGTGACTCGCTGCGGCTGGGCGCCGACCTGGCCCTGCTGGGCGTGCTCGTGACCCTGGCCTGCCTCCCGGTTTTGACGGCCGGCGCGGCGGTGGGCGCCGCGAGTGCCGCGGTCGACCGCTTGCTGACGATCGGTCGGTGGTCGACGGCCGCCGAGGGCTGGGCCGATTTCCGTACGCGGCTGGTGCCCGGCCTGTGGGCCGGGCCCCTCGCGCTGGCCGCACTGTGGCTGGTCGCCGTCGACGTGGCGGCGCTGCGGCGCGGCTCGGTCCCGGGCGGCTCGGTGATGGTCGCGGTGGTGCTGGTGATAGCCGCGGCCGGCGCCGGCTTCGTCGCCCTGGTCGCCGGTCTGGCCGGGCCTTTTCCCGTACGCCGGGCCGGGGCACTGGCCGCGGCCCGGCCTCAGGTTCTGGCCGCCACCACCGGCGTGGTGCTGATCGCGGCGGCGCTGGCCACCCTCGTCCACCCGGCCGTTGTGCCCGTCCTGGCCGGATACGCCCTGTTCGCGGTGCACGTGGTCCTGCGCCGGGTAGTGGGTGGCCGCCCTGCCCCGGCGTGACCTTTCTCGTATCCTGCTGAGGTGGAAAGCGGTCAAGGCCTGGTACTCGCAGGAATCTTGGATGCGGCGGAGAACGCGGCTCCCGTCGACGCCGTCGAGGCGGTCACCCGTGAGCTCGCGGCCGCGCTGAACGCGCACGCGGTCTCGTTCCTGATCGCCGACCTCAGCGGGCGGGCGCTGGTGCGGCTGGGTCACGTGCCGCTTCGCGCGGACGGCGGCGGGCGGCGCAACGGCGACGAGGTCGCGACGGTGGTGCCCTTCGACGGCGGGCCGGCCGAGCAAGCCGTACGCACCCAGACCGTGCAGATCTCGTCCGGGCCCGGCGGGTGGGTGGTGCTGGCCCCGGTGACCGACCGCGGCGAGGCGATCGGCCTGCTCGAGATGACCCTGCCCGACGAGCCCGACCCGCGGACCCTGCGCGAGATCACCCGCACCGCGCACGCGCTGGCGTTCGTGGTGATCGCCAACCGCCGGCACACCGACCTGTTCGAGTGGGGCCAGCGCACCACCCCGTTCACCCTGTCGGCCGAGATCCAGCGCCGCCTGCTGCCGGCCGCGTTCACCTGCGAGGCCAGCGCGTTCACGCTCTCCGGCTGGCTCGAGCCGGCGGCCAGCATCGGCGGCGACACCTTCGACTACAGCCTGGCCCGCGACGTGCTGCACTTCAGCGTCACCGACGCGATGGGCCACGGGGTGGCCAGCGCGCTGACCGCCACCCTGGGCGTGGGCAGCCTGCGCAACAGCCGCCGCCGCGGCGCCGACCTGGTGGAGCAGGCCGGCGCGGCCAACGCCGCCCTGGCCGAGAACGCCGTCGTGCCCGGGGGCTACGTCACCGCCGTCCTGGGCCGCCTCGACCTGCGCACCGGCCGCTGCGCCCTGCTGAACGCCGGTCATGTGCCGCCGATCCTGGTCCGTGACGGCGACGCCCGTGAGCTCGCGCTGCCCGGCAACTTCCCGCTGGGCATGTTCACCGAGTCCGGGTACGAGGCCGGGGCGGTCACCCTGCGGCCGGGGGACCGGCTGGTCGTGGTCACCGACGGCACCCGCGAACGCAAGGCCGCCCAGGCCGACCTGCCGGCCCGGCTGCGTCAGCTGACCGGCCTGCATCCCCGCGAGGCCGTCCGGTCGCTGGCCGACGCCGTGCTCGAGGTGGCCGGCCCGGTGCTGGCCGACGACGCCACCCTGCTGATCCTCGACTGGCACGGCGAGCACAGCGAGGAAAGGTCCACCAGCGGGGGCGCCGACCAGGCCCGCACCAGCGCCGCCCTGCCGGACTGACCTAAGCTTCGGCTGCCTCGGCCGCCTCGACGCTGTCGTACAGCTCGATGACCTGATCGACCGAGGTGATGCTGAGGACGTAGCGGACACCCGGCCCGGCCGCGGCCAGCGCCAGCCGGCCCCCGGCCTCGCGAAGCGCCTTGTACGTCACCACGAGCGCACCCAGCGCGCTGGAGTCCATGAAGCCGACCCCGGCCAGGTCGACCACCACCCGGCGGTCCCCGGCGTCGATCAGCTCCTGCAGGGAGTTCTGCAGGCGCGGCGAGGTCGCCATGTCGAGGTCGCCGCGCACGCCGACCACGGTGCAACCGCGGCCCGGCCGGGCCGACACCAGCAGATCCACTCGCGAACCCCCTACGTGGATGATCCGCGTCAACTCTATGCGCCGGCCGGCCGGAGCGCTGCATTGTTCTTCACTCGGAAGTGTCGATGAACCCCAGAGCGGCCGCGGCGAACAGCGGGGACATGAACAGGTTGTAGTGGGTGAGGCCGGGCAGGATGGCCAGCGCGTGCCCGCCCTTGGGCCGGCCCTCGCCCATCCACCCGCCGTCCCGCTGCCCGCCGTCGAGCAGGGCGAACACCTCGACGAAGTGCGAGGGCGGGCACATGTCGGCGTCGGCCGCCATGATCAGCGTCGGCACCTGCAGGTTGCGCACCTCTTCGGTGTAGTCGAAGTCCTGCGCCATGGCCTCGCCCATCTTGCCGAGCAGGCGGGGGAAGTCCTCGGGCCGGGGGGCGACCCGCGCGTACAGCTCGTACATCGGGGTCTCTTTCATGAACTCGGCCGCCTCGGGACCCACCTGACCCTGCTGGGCGAGAATCTCGGCGTACGTGGCGTCGCGCCGGATGCCGGCCGAGGCCGCGACCAGCCGGCCCACCTTGGCCGGGTGCCGGATGGCCAGCTGCAGGGCCACCCCGCCGCCGAGCGAGTAGCCGACCACGTCAGGCTTCTCGAGGCCGAGGTGGTCGATGAGGGCGGCCACGTCGTCGGCCATGAACTTGATGTCGATCGGGCGGTCGATGTCGGCCGTGCGGCCGTGGCCCTGCAGGTCGACCAGGATGACCCGGTGGCCGGCGGCGAACTGGCCGATGATCGGGCCGAACATCTCACCCGAGCCGAGCCCGCCGTGCAGCAGGATCAGCGGGCGGCCGGCGCCGTGCGACTCGTAGTACAGGTTGATGCCGTTGACGTCGGCGTACTCGCCGTGGCCGGCGCTGTCCTGGGTCCAGTTCGTCATTTCGTGCCTCCGCGGCGTCTCGTTCTCGCTTTTCTGCCCGGTAGGACCGGGCCCGCCCGGAGTAATCATCGGTGTGAGGGAGGTTTTTTCTGTCGTACCCCTGGACTAGGTTCGGACCCGTGAGCGACGTGGCCACCCCCATCGAGTCCCAGCTGGAGACGTTCCGCCCCGAGCTGACCGGTTACTGCTACCGCATGCTCGGTTCCGCCTTCGAGGCGGAGGACGCCGTCCAGGACACTCTCGTGCGCGCCTGGAAGAGCTACGAGGGCTTCGAGGGCCGCTCGGCCCTGCGCTCCTGGCTCTACCGCATCGCCACGAATGTCTGCCTCACCATGCTGGGCAGCGCCCAGCGTCGGGCCCGCCCGATGGATTTCGGCGGCCCCGGCGACGGTCACGCCACCCATCCCGGCGAGCCCCGCCCCGACGAGATCTGGGTCGGCCCCGTCCCCGACGGCCGGGTGCTGGCCGCGGTGGCCGACCCGGCCCAGGTGGTGGCCGACCGCGAATCGATCCGCCTGGCCTTCGTGGCCGCCCTGCAACACTTGCCACCCAAGCAGCGGGCCGTGCTCATCCTGCGCGAGGTGCTGGCCTGGTCCGCGCAAGAGGTGGCCGACCTGCTCGAGACGTCAGTCCCCAGCGTCAACAGCGCCCTGCAACGGGCCCGCGCCACCATCGCCTCGGCCGACAAGGGCGCCGAAGTGCTCGAGCCCTCCGACGACGAGCAGAAGAAGCTGCTGGCCCGCTACGTCCAGGCCTTCGAGGCGTACGACCTGACCGCGCTCACCGCCCTCCTCCACGAGGACGCGACGCTCTCCATGCCCCCGCTGCCCCTGTGGCTGCGCGGCCCGGCCGACATCACCGCCTGGATGACCGGCACCGGCGCCGGCTGCGAGGGCTCCCGCCTCATCCCCGTGGTGGCCAACGGGCTGCCGGCTTTCGCCCAGTACCGCCCCAACCTCAACGGCCCGGGGCACGTGCCGTGGGCGCTCATAGTCCTCGAAATCACGGACGGCCGCATCGCCGGCATCAACAACTTCCTCGACACCGAGCACTTGTTCCCGTTGTTCGGCCTGCCGTCGAGCCTGCCCGCCTAAGGAGGAGTGCGCGGTCTTTTCAGCGAGTGGTTCGCGTCGGCGCGAGTTTCGATCCCGGCCGGGGCTTTGGGTGGGCAGAGCTTTCTTGTACGAGTTCTGTGGCCCGTGAGTACGTCGGTGCTTTCCCCAGCGCCGTCGCGGGTGCGGGCCGAAGACGGGGGCTGCGGCTTATGAGATCCATCCGCTTGCAACCGGCCGCCCTTTCTGGCGGCGCCCGAGTTTGACGGGCCGGCCGGCTGCGCACCGGAAGCCTTGGCGGGCGCTTCGGCTCGGCGGCCGGAGTACCGCTCGGCCGGCCGTGCGTCCGGCGAATCACGCGGTTGGGCGCGCCGGGCTTCGCGGGGAGCGCTGCGGGTCTGGCTTTGTCGCGCGTCTGGTCGTGCGGTTGGCGGATCACGCGGCTGGGCCTGGGTCAGCGCGAGAATGCCGGCGCCGGCCACGGCTGCGCCGGGCTTTGCGAGGGGTGCTGCGCGTCTGGCTTGTCGCGCGTCTGGCTTTGTCGCGCGTCTGGTCGTGCGGTCGGCGGATCACGCGGCTGGGCCTGGGTCAGCGCGAGAATGCCGGCGCCGGCCACGGCTGCGCCAGGCTTCGCGGGGTGCGCTGCGCGTCTGGCCTCTCGCGCGCCTGGCCTACGTTTGGCGCATCACGCAGCGGCTGCGCGTCTCGCGGGTCGCGCGTGCTGGGCGCGCTGCGGGTTCTGGCTGATCGCGCGTCCGGCTGTGCGTTTGGCGGCTCGCGGTTGGTGCGCTGCGCGTCTTGCGGATCGCGCGGCGGGAGATGCGTCTGGCGAATCACGCGGCTGGGGGCGCTGCGCGCTTGGCGGATAACGCGTCTGGTTGTGCGCTTGGCAGATCGCGGCGGTTGGGTTCGCTGGGCGCCTGGCGGATCGCGCGGCTGGCGCTGTGCGTCCTCGGCCCCATCCCTCGGCTCGGACCCATCCCTCGGCTCGGCCGCGTCCCCGTCCCCGGCTCGGCCCCGCCGCCGGCCCTGCCCCGCCGGCCCTGCCCCGTCCCCGGCCCTGCCCCCGTCCCCGGCCTCGTCCCCGGCCTCGTCCCCCGTCCCCGGCTCGGCCCCGCCGCCAGCCTGGCCCCGTCCCCGGCTCTGCCCCCGTCCCCGGCTTCGTTCCCGGCTAGGCCCGGGCTCGGCCGCCAGCCCTGGCCCGGTGGCGGGTGCACGCGTGACCAGGGGTGGGCCTGGCCGGTCGGCGCTGATGCCGAACTTTCAGGTGCTGGACCGCCTGCGGGTGGATAAACGTCCGGTCTCGGTTGGTGGATCAGGTTTGCGTCGGAGGGGTCTCGGGGGTGTGGGGAGTTGCTCGTTGGCTGGGGGTGGGTGGGGGGTAGCCGCGGGCGTGGCGGCCTGAGAAGAAGAAGCCGCCCAGGCCCATGAGGCTGAAGATGGTCAGCAGGTCGTCGGTGGCGCCCTGGGTGTTGAAGCGCCAGCCGTGGCGGCCGGCGGTCAAGCGCAGGCGGGCCAGGGCCTCGATGGTTACTACGTCGGGGCGGGCTGTGGAGACGTCGCAGATTACCTGGCCTGGTGCCGGGCGGCCCCGCAGCAGGTCGGCCAGGGCCGCGCACAGGCAGGGGATGTCGGCCCGGGTTATGCCTGGGCCGACGGCGAACGGGACCGTCATGTCAGTGCAGACTTCGCCGGGCGCCGGAACTCATCGGTCGCGGGACCGCGGATTGTGTTGTTGCGATCACCGAATGCTCAGGCGGATCGCTCGGGCGCCGTTGTGCCAGGCTCGGTGCAGGTCTTCCGGGACCGGTTCGCCGGTGGGGTCCAGGGCGATCTTGTTGAACTGGGCGAAGTTGTGATTGCGGCGGGCGATGACGGCGTAGTCGGCCACCACCTCGGCCTCGGCGGCGTGGACTCGGACGTCAGCCGTCTTCTTGCGGCCCAGGTGGCGTACCGGGATCTGGTCGCCGGTGCGTAGGTTGCGGCCCCAGGCGAACGGGGTGCCGATCAGCAGGGCGCCCTCGTGGGCGGTGTAGGCGACCGGGATCACGTAGCGTTTGCCGGTTCGGCGGCCGGTCACATAGAGCGTGATCAGGTGGCGGCCTATCCCGCGGGACACCAGCGGCGTGGCCAGGAGGCCGCGTATGAGCACGTTGACCAGGCCCTGCGCGGCCAGCGTCCGGGGTTTCTCATCGGCCATCCGGCTCACCCCTCCTCGGCTGG
This sequence comes from Paractinoplanes pyxinae, assembly GCF_026626335.1. GTDB lineage: Bacteria > Actinomycetota > Actinomycetes > Mycobacteriales > Micromonosporaceae > Actinoplanes > Actinoplanes pyxinae. Next base: position 398,848 of record NZ_JAPNTZ010000003.1, read on the forward strand.
TTCGACCGTAACGCCGGGACGGCGGGCTCGCATGCCTGCCTGGTATGGGCGGGTATCGGGGTCGGTTCCGGTTTCGGGGCGCCCGACGAAGGCTCGCGCCTGCCGGTCGTACGGGAAAAGGTTTTAGGGTGAAGCGATGAGCGAGCGAGTGACCAACTGGGCCGGCAACATCGTTTTCGGCGCGCGGGAAGTGCGGCGGCCGGCGTCGGTCGACGAGGTGCGGCAGATCGTGGCCGCGGGCGGGCCGATCAAGGTGCTGGGCAGCGGCCACTCCTTCAACCGCATGGCCGACACCGACGGCACGCTGGTCTCGCTGGCCGAGCTGCCGCGGCTGGCCGAGATCAGCGCCGACCGCAAGTCCGTGCGGGTCGACGGCGGCATCCGGTACGGCGTGCTCGCCGCCCACCTGTACGACAACGGGCTGGCCCTGCACAACACGGCTTCGCTGCCGCACATCTCGGTGGCGGGTGCGGTCGCCACCGCCACCCACGGCTCCGGCGAGAAGAACCAGAACCTGGCCGCCGCCGTCTCGTCGATCGAGTTCATCGACGGCTCCGGCGAGCTGGTCACGCTGGCCCGCGGCGACGCCGACTTCCCGGGCGCCGTGGTCAACCTGGGCGCGCTCGGCATCGTCGTCGCGCTCACCCTCGACGTGCAACCCGCCTTCGAACTGCGCCAATACGTGTACGACAACGTGCCCCGCGCCTCGGTCGAGCAGCACCTGCACGAGATGCTGGCCGACGGCTACAGCGTCAGCCTGTTCACCAACTGGACCAGCCTCGACATCAGCCACGCCTGGCTCAAGCGCACCGAGCCCATGACCGGCGACTGGTACGGCGGCCGCCTGGCCGACGGCGACCGCCACCCGGTGCCGGGCATGCCGGCCGTCAACAGCACCGAGCAGGGCGGCGTGCCCGGCCCGTGGCATCAGCGACTGCCGCACTTCCGGATGGAGTTCACCCCGTCCAGCGGCGAGGAGCTGCAGTCGGAGTACCACGTGGCGCGCGAGGACGGGCTGGCCGCGATCGACGCCGTCGCCTCGATCCGGGAGCGGGTCGCCCCGGTTCTGCAGGTGTGCGAGGTCCGCACGATCAAGGGCGACGACCTGTGGCTGAGCCCCAACTACCGGCGGGACAGCATCGCCCTGCACTTCACCTGGATCGCCGACGCCGACGCGGTGACCCCGGTGGTGGCCGAGATCGAGCAGCGCCTGGCCCCGTTGTCGCCGCGCGCCCACCTGGGCAAGGTGTTCACCCAGACGCCGTCGACGATCCAGGCCGGGTACGAGCGGTTCGCCGACTTCCAGGCTCTGGTGCGCCGCTACGACCCGTCCGGCACGTTCCGCAACCCGTGGCTGGCCAACGTTCTGGGCTTCTAGCCCGCCCGGCCGATCACGCCGCAGCCCCGCGGGATCGGCCGGACAGAACATCTAGTCGGTGACCCGCCAGGCGCGCAGCTCCCGGCGCGCCTGGTGCCGGTCGCGCCGGCGGTCCTGGCGGCACATGAAGTTGGACTCGACGTGGCCGTGGCTCTCACAACGCCGTACGTAGAAAGCCGCCGTTCCCTCCCAGCGGCAGCCACCGCGGCGGGCGCGCTCGGGCGTGGCCTGGCGCGGCAGCGTGCACGGCCCGAAACGGTGGTCGTGCACGGGTTTGCAGCTCACCCCCGGCGCGTCCACCAGCTGCACCCACCAGGGCCGAGTCTTGTCGGTCTTGCTCATCACGGTCACCTTCCGGCTCCGCGCAGCCCCGGGCTGGGGCTGTCGCTACACCGGATGCACCGCGCTCACCTCATCGACCGACATGCGTCAACGATACGACGGTCGTCACTCCGTCGTGGAAAGCAGATGGGCACGCGGCGGCCGGGACCGTCGACCAGGCCACCGCCACCGCACCCAGCTCGGTGGAACCGGGGCGGTACGTCGCGCTCGGCAGGCCTGCCGTCGCGCCCGGTGCGCCTTCGGCACCAGTACGCGCCAGTACCGCTAGGCCTGCCTGTTGATCAAGGCGCCGCGCTCGGCTTCGCCTGATCGGCAGAGGCCTAGTAGCTGTCGCGGCGAACGACGTGGGTGTCGACCAGCTCCAGGAAGGCCTGGGCGGCCCGCGAAGGCGGGACGGTGGTGCTGCGGGCCACCCCCAGCACCCAGGACTCGGCCGGTGGGTCGAGCGGGATCGGCACCACCCGGGCGTCGGCCTCGGTGACCAGGGGCGGGACGACGGCCAGGCCGATGCCGGACTCGACGTAGCGGGGAATCGTGCCCAGCTCGTTGACCTCGATCGCGATGCGGCGGGTGATGCCGGCCAGTCGGAAGTCGTTGTCGGTGCGGACCCGGTTGCAGAAGCCGGGCGGCAGGTCGACGAACGCCTGGTCGGCCAGCGCGGCGGGGGAGACGCTCGGCTCGGCGGCCAGCTCGTGGCCGGCCGGCACCAGCAGGCGGGGCTGGAACCAGGCGATCTCGTCGACGTGCAGGCCGGGAATGGTCGAGGAGGGCACGCCCACGAAGGCCAGATCGAGCGTGTGCGCGTGCAGGTCGGCCAGCATGCCGTCGGTGCCGGCGGCGGCCACGCTCAGGGTGAGCTGCACGTGCGGGTGCCGCGAGCGGAAGTCGTGGACGAGCGCGGGCAGGTCGATCATCGTGAGGCCGGACAGCGTGCCGATCCGCAGGCTGCCGGTGACGCCGTCGCGGACGCCGGCCACCGCGGCCCGGGCCTGGTCGAGCGAGTCGAGGGCGCGCCGGGCCTCGGGCAGCAGGGCCTGGCCGGCCTCGGTGAGGGCGACGCTCGTGGTCGTCCGCCGGAACAGCGAGGCGCCCAAGTCACGTTCCAGCGCGCGGATGCTGGCCGATACCGTCGACTGCACGGCGTGGGTGCGGCGGGCGGCCCGCGTGAAGTTGAGCTCTTCGGCCACGGCCACGAAGAACTGCAGCTGACGTTGTTCCACCCGGCCCGCCTATCGCCGTCCACGATGAGGGACATCGGAAGCATTCGTTGGCGGCGAACACTGATCCGGGCCAGGCTGGGCGCATGAAGATCTTCCTGACCGGCGCGACCGGTTACATCGGCTCCCGCGTGCTTCCCGCGCTCACCGCGGCTGGTCACAGCGTCACGGCGTTGGTCCGAACTGATTCCGTACGAGGTGACGGGATGACCGCCGTCGTCGGTGACATGCGCGACCGCGACCTGGTCGGGCGGCTGGCCTCCGACGCGGACGCGGTCATCGCCCTGGCCACCCCAGGCGACGCGACCAGCGCGGCGGCCGACGACGACTTCGTCGGAGCTGTGCTGGCCCGACTGCGGCCTGGCGCCACTCTCATTCGTACGGGCGGAATCTGGGTCTATGGCTCGGGCGCGGACATCACCGAGCGCAAGCCCCTGGACGCGCCCCCGATCGTCGCGTGGCGGGAGGCGGTCGACAACCGGGCGCTGACCGCGCCGGGCATCCGGTCGCTGCTGATCGAGCCGGGCATCGTGTACGGCTATGGGACGGGCATTCCGGCGCTGCTGTTCGGCGGCCGGCGGACCGACGACGGGCTGGAGCTGATCGGACCGGGCACCCAGCACTGGACGACGGTGCATGTCGACGACCTGGCCGAGTTGTACGTGGCGGCGCTGACGCAGGGTGACTCGGGCCAGCGGTTCATCGGCGTCGGCGGCGAGAATCCGACCGTACGGGAAATGGGCGAAGCGGTCAGCCGGCGCCTCGGCCTTGGAGGGCGGGTCGTGCCCGAGGACGCGACGGCGACGGTGGAACGGCTCGGTGAGTTCGGCGCGGCGCTGCTGCTGGATCAGCAGGCGTCGGGGGAGAAGGCCCGGCGCGAGCTTTCGTGGAAGCCGACCCGTCCATCGCTGCTCGCCGAGATCGACTCTGGCGCGTACGACCCGTCGTGACCTGCGGAAACATCGGGTGCTCAGAAAGAAGAGTCTTAAGTGTTCCTTAAGCGATAATCTGCCGTGGGAGCGCTCCCGTATGGATGGCCGAAGCCAAAAATCGGTCCCCCTGGCGGAAGGCGCAGCTCCAATGTACAGAGCCCGGTACAACAAGTCCCGCACGACTTCGCGCCGCTGGCAGATCGGTGCGGTCGCGGGCGTCGCCGTAGTCCTGGCCGGCGTGGGTCTGGGTGTCGCCTCGGCCGCCGAGACGGTGCCCACCGTGAACTGCCCGCAGGTCAACAACCTGCCGGCCGTGCCCGCCCAGGCCCAGGCCGAGGTGCAGCGCAACCTTGAACTGCTCAACACGCAGATCTCGGAAGCCAACAACCGGCTGCGCACCTCGGTCGGCCAGGGCGGCCCCAACTTCATCCAGAACGCGATCCTGGGCCCGCTGAAGGACAAGCGGTTTGCCACGATCAACCGGATCGAGACGGCGATCGGGCGCAACGCGGCCAAGCCGAACCTGAACGCCGAGGGTCTGTCGACCTGCTCGCTCAACCAGGACGGCGGCGACTCGGCCGAGCAGCCGACCGACGTGCCCGCGCCCGGCGCCGGCTCCGGCGATGGCGAAGGTAATGGCGACGGCGGCGCCGCGGCCGGTGTGCCCACGGTGAACTGCCCCCAGGTGGACAACCTGCCGGCCGTTCCGGCGCAGGCCCAGGCCGAGGTGCAGCGCAACCTCGAGCTGCTCAACACCCAGATCGCCGAGGCCAACAACCGGCTGCGGACGTCGGTCGGCCAGGGCGGCGCCAACTTCATCCAGAACGCGATCCTCGGGCCGCTGAAGGACAAGCGGTTCGCCACGATCAACCGGATCGAGACGGCGATCGGGCGCAACGCGGCCAAGCCGAACCTGAACGCCGAGGGCCTGTCGACCTGCTCGCTGAACGAGAACGGCGGCGACTCGGCCGAGCAGCCGACCGAGGTTCCCGGTGCGGGTGCCGGCGGCGGGAACACCGGTGGCGGGAACGCGGCCGTCGCCACCGTCAACTGCCCGCAGGTGAACAACCTGCCCGAGATCCCGGCCCAGGCGGCGGCCGAGGTGCAGCGCAACCTCGAGCTGCTGAACACCCAGATCGCCGAGGCCAACGCCCGCATCGCGTCGTCGGTCGGCCAGGGCGGCCCCAACTTCATCCAGAACGCCATCCTCGGCCCTCTGGAGGACAAGCGGTTCGCCACGATCAACCGGATCGAGACGGCGATCGGCCGCACCGCCGCCAAGCCGAACCTGAACGCCGAGGGCCTGGCCCCGTGCGCCCTCAACCAGTGACATCAGTGAGCATCACCTGGGGCTGACCGCCCCTCCTCGCCAGACGCGCGCCCGGACCCCCACCCGGGCGCGCGTCTCCGCGTTCACCGCGGTCCGCGGTCGGTCTTGGTGGTCACGGCCTTCTCCCAGAAACTTCGTACGGCCGGTACGACCTCGGACACCGCCGGGATCCCGGGGCTCGTCTCCCGCGCGCCGACTTCGAGCGCCGGCGCCGACCGTTCCAGCGCACCGGCCATGCGGTCGATGTCGGTCAGGATGGAACCGGTCAGCACCAGCACCCCGGTGTCCTCGACCTGGCTGCGCACCTTGTGCAGGGTCTGCCGGCGAGCCTCGCGCAGCCCGTCCAGCAGGTCCTCGAGGTCGTCGGCGTCACGGGTGGTGTCGGCGTCCGGGTCGGTCTCCAGCGTGGCGTGCGCGGCGAAAGCCTCCGACGCGGCCTTGAGCAAAGGTCCGATGTCATCCGGTACGCCGGGACTGTGCGGGGTGACGGCGGCGTCGAACATCGTCCGGGCCACCGAATTCACCTGGTGCACCCCGTGCTCGAGGACGCGGAAGGTGTGGTGCACCGGCGTCACCTCGGTCAGCGGTGTCGTCAGCGACCACCGGGCCTGCCGGTCCAGGTCGTCCACCGCGTCGACCGCCTCGCCCAGGGTCTCGCCGAGCTGGCGGGAGCGCGCGAGCCATTGAGTGGCCTGGTCCCGGCCGTAGCCGCGGGCCGCACCGGTCCCCAGGTCGCCGAGCAGGCGGGCGATCTCGGCCGAGAGATGGGCCAGCTTGTCGTGCGCCCGTTCCAGCGGCGTCATCCCGCCGACCAGCGGCGACAGGATCATGCCGATCACGATGCCCAGCGCCGTGGCCCCGACGCGCTCCCAGACGAACTGCTCGGTGACGGCGCTGCCGGCCACCAGAACGCCCAGCGAGGTCGCGGGCACGGTCACCGCCCCGTCGCCCAGGCGCAACAGCCGCCCGACGACCAGCCCGGACCCGGCGATCACGGCGATCGACACCGGGCTCGGACCGAACACCCCCCACACGCCGACCGCGAACCCGATCCCGGAGGCGGTGCCGACCAGGCGCTTCGTGCCCTCCCGGACCGAGGCGTGCGCGCTGAGGTGAACCGACAGGATCGCGGTGATCGACGCGGTGACCGCGCCGACCATCTGCAGGGTCTCGGCCGTGAACCAGGCGATGCCGGCGGCGATCGCGGCCACCAGGATGGAGCGGGCCACGGCCGGATCCATCCGCTCGTACCACCGGCGGGCGAACCGGCGGAACCCGGCCGGGATGTGCGGGCGTACCTCGTCCAGCAGGGCCCGGCCCAGAGCCTCGACGACCGGCTTGACCTTGCGGCGCAGCACCGCCGTCGCCACCGCGCACAGCAGAAGGATCGTGGCGACGATCGTGATCGGGTTCGCGGACTCGACGAGCGACTCGGGCAACGCTGCGGCTTTCTCTACACGACGGTGATCCAGTCGGGAAAAGTATCGCCACTGGCCGAGGCAAATGTCGCGAATACGGGAATTGTGATAGGGGTCGCGGCCGCCTCCCGGCCAAGGGGCAAAACGCCGACATTTGCGGCCCGGCGGGGTGGTCTCCGCGGCTTGCCGGTCGGGGCCGGCGAGGCTTTGTCGGTTCGTGCTCAAAATGGTGACGACGGGCATGCGTAGCGCGCGTCACGACTGTGTATTCGCGCTGCTTCCGCGGGGTAGCTTCGCGCCATGCCTGCCGATGCCCCAGACGCGAAGCCGCCGCAGCGCCCGCACCCGTGGAAGGTCGAGGGCGTGCCCCCGGCACCCGCCCCCGGTGGCCCCAAACGGCCGCGCTCCAGCTGGGTCCGGTTCGGCGGCATGCTCGTCGTCCTGCTCGCCCTCAACTGGATCATCTCGTCGTTCTTCCTGGCCCCGCCCGAACGCGCCCCGGTGTCGTACACGTTCTTCCTGAGCCAGGTCCAGGCGAACAACGTCGCCGAGATCACCTCGACCGCCGACACCATCGAAGGCCAGTTCAAGAAGGAAGTGGCCTACACGCCGACCGGCGACACCAAGTCCGAGCAGGTCGAGCGGTTCACCACCCAGCGGCCCTCGTTCGCCGACGACGACCTGTTCTCGCAGCTGCAGGCCGATCAGGTGCCGGTCAACGCCAACCCGCCGGACGCGCCCGCGCCGATCTGGCAGCAGCTGCTCATCGGGTTCGGGCCGACCATCCTGCTCGTCGGGCTGTTCATCTGGATCAGCCGGCGGATGGCCGGCGGGGGCGGCGGCGGGGGAGTGCTGGGCAGCTTCGGCAAGTCGCGGGCCAAGCTCTACCAGCCCGAATCGGGACCCCGGACGACGTTCGCCGACGTGGCCGGCATCCAAGAGGTCGAGCAGGAGGTCACCGAGATCGTCGACTTCCTGCGCGAACCCGGGAAGTACCGCAAACTCGGCGCCCAGATCCCGCACGGCGTGCTGCTGAGCGGCCCGCCCGGCACCGGCAAGACGCTGCTGGCCCGGGCGGTCGCCGGCGAGGCCCAGGTGCCGTTCTTCTCGATCTCGGCGTCCGAATTCATCGAGGCCATCGTCGGTGTGGGGGCGAGCCGCGTACGCGACCTGTTCGACCAGGCGAAAAAGGTGGCGCCGTCGATCATCTTCATCGACGAGCTCGACGCCATCGGCCGGGCCCGGGGCAGCGCGCAGTCGCTCGGCGGCAACGACGAACGCGAACAGACGCTCAACCAGATCCTCACCGAGATGGACGGGTTCACCGGCAGCGAAGGGGTGGTCGTGCTGGCCGCGACCAACCGGTCCGAAATCCTCGACCCGGCGCTGCTGCGGCCCGGACGCTTCGACCGCCGAGTGGTGGTGAGCCCGCCCGATCTGGCGGGAAGGCGGGCGATCCTGGCCGTCCACACGCGAGGAGTGCCGCTGGCCGAAGGGGTCGACCTGGACGGGATCGCGGCCTCGACGCCGGGCATGGTCGGGGCCGACCTGAAGAACCTCGTCAACGAGGCGGCGCTGCTGGCCGCCCGGCGGGGACACGACCAGGTGCGGAACAACGACTTCACTGATGCCCTGGAAAAGATCGTGCTGGGCACCGTACGAGGATTGATGCTGACCCCGGACGAGAAGGAGCGCACGGCGTTCCACGAATCGGGGCACGCGCTGCTCGGCATGCTGACGCCGGGGGCCGACCCGGTCCGCAAGATCTCGATCATCCCGCGCGGGCAGGCGCTGGGCGTGACATTCCAGAGCCCGTCGAGCGACCGGTACGGGTATTCGAAGCAGTACCTGAAAGGGCGGATCATCGGGGCGCTGGGCGGCCGGGCGGCCGAGCAGGTCGTGTTCGGTGACGAGACCACGGGTGCGGAAAGCGACCTCGATCAGGTCAGCAACATCGCCCGGCAGATGGTGGGCCGATGGGGAATGTCCGACGCGATCGGGCCGGTGACAGTGTTGCCGCCGCCGGGGCAGGAGTCGCCGTTCGGGGACGGGGTGGCGCCGGCGACCAAGGAACTGATCGATTCCGAGGTCCGCAAGATCGTCGACGAATGCTATGCCGAGGCGTTGTCCTTGCTCCGGTCGCATCGGGGGCAGCTGGACAGCTTGGCTCATCGGTTGTTGCAGACCGAGACGCTGGACGAGGCCGACGCTTACGCTGCTGCGGGGATTGATCCTGCTGATGCTCCGGGGGCTGTGGCCCGGGGTGACCTGCCGGGGTCTTCGCCTGCTCCTGGGATTCCGCATCCGGTCTCTTCGGAGAATGGGGTTCCGGCTTCGGCGTCTTAAAGAACCGTGGCTTTCTTGCGGTGGACGGACGGGCCCGAGGGCAACCACGCTGGGCTGAAAGGCGATACGCCCTGCGTGGTTGCCCTCGGGCCCGTCCTTGCATGGTTTCCACTCGCTCTTACGTCGTGGTCGGTGTGTCTCTGATTGCATGGCCGGGCTGGGGAAACCCGTGCGGGTCGGGGTCTGGCTGCCGCGTGGGGGATGAAACCAGGACTGTTTCTTACTCGGGCGGGCCTTTGTGGGGGGTTTCGCGTTCGCACCGTGCCGGTTGCGCGTCTGGTGGGTCAGTTCTTGGTCACCCATGGGGGTACGCGGTGGCGGGTCGAAGGGTGGAGGCGGCCCGTGGGGGCGTCCATCAGCCTGTCTGACGTCACGCGGCATGAACTCACCACGCGAGCGGTGGGCTGGTTTTCGTGGGCGGCGTTTTCGGTCTCTGAGGTTTGTGTGGGCCATTCGCGGCTGATCGCGCGGTGCGCACCGATTCTCGTCAAGCGGCGTACTGCCTGACGTCCGTATTGGGTGGACAGGGCCGCGACGGCGAACGCGACCGCACTGCCGGCGGTGAACACCATGACAACGAGCATGAACTGACCGTAATTGGCTCACCCCTGCCAGTCACCGTTCGCTTATACGATGCATCGTGATGATCGGATGGTGATCAGGCGCTGGGCGTATTAATCAGATCGGGCGGCTCGTCCCTCTATCGCGGGAACGGTTCTGCGCAGGGCTTTTCCGCGACGGCATTCACATTCATATCACCGGCCTGCGCCTTCGCCGCCGTCATCCGTGAGTTCTAGGCCGAGCGCCGACGGTCTGCAGCCGTTCACCGGCCCAGGTGGAGGCGGCGGAACGGCGGGGCAGGCAATGCCGCCGGTCGTGACGGATGCTCGCCGGAGTTCGGCCGGGAAAGCCCAGGGCCGTTAGGTTCTAGGGATGGTGGCGATACCGGGGGACAGCCATGTGCACACCGAATGGTCGTGGGATGCGGCGATCGGGGACATGGAAGGGACTTGCGCGCGGGCGGTGGAGATCGGCCTGACGGCAGTGGCCTTCACCGAGCACCTCGACCACATCGTGTGGACCGCTGATGACCAGACGCTGGAGGAGAGCTCTCATCTGGCTTCCTTCGCCGACGCGGGTGGGCGGGTCAGCGCGCCGCCGTTCGATGCCGATGGGTATCTCGCGGCTGTCGAGCGGTGCCGGGATCGGTTTCCGGGGCTGCGGATCCTGAGCGGGCTCGAGATCGGGGAGCCTCATCTGCACACGGACGCGGTGGCGAAGGTGTTGAGCGCGGGGTCGTTCGATCGGGTGCTCGGGTCGCTGCACGCGCTGCCGGTGGGGGACGAGTTCTATGAGCCGCCCATGGCGTTCCAGCACTACGGGCACGAGGAAGCCTTCCGGCGGTATCTGCGGCAGGTTCCCGTTGTCGTCGCCGGGAGTGATGTCTTCGCGGTGTTCGCGCACATCGACTATCCCGTGCGGTTCTGGCCGGTCGAAAGTGCGCCGTTCGACCCGTACGCGTTCGAGGAAGAATTTCGGAGCGCGTTGCGGGCGATCGCGGACGGCGGGCGCGTGCTGGAAGTCAACTCGAGGGTGCCGTTGCATCCCGAGGTTCTGCGCTGGTGGCGGGAGGAGGGTGGCCGGGCCGTCTCGTTCGGCAGCGACGCCCACTATCCCGGCGGGCTGGCCGAAGGCTTTCGCGAGGCCGCCGACATGGCCGAGGCGCACGGCTTCCGGCCCGGCCGCCAACGTCACGATTTCTGGATCTTGTGACGCCGGCGGGAGGCTCCCGTTCGGAAGCCTCCCGCCATAAAAGGGAAGAATCAGTGGCGGCCGGCCAGTTCCGGTTCGGGAGCGGGCGGGGCCACGGCGGGCTGGGCGGCGTGACGGCCGCGGGGGCGCATGAAGCGGGGCGCCCACCAGTTGGCCTTGCCCAGCAGGGTCATGGCGGAGGGGAGCACGACCGCCCGGATGATGGTCGCGTCGAGCAGGATGGCGGCGGCCAGGCCGATGCCGAGCTGCTTCATGTCGATCGTGGACAGTGTGGCGAAGATGGAGAACACCGCGACCATCACCAGGGCCGCGCTGCTGACCGTGCCGGCCGAGCCGGTAATCCCGTCGGCCACCGCCTCGCGGGTCGGGACGCCGCGCAGCACGGCCTCGCGGATCCGCGACACCACGAACACGTGGTAGTCCATGGACAGGCCGAACAGCACCACGAACAGGAACAGCGGCAGCCAGCTGACGATCGCGTCCATCGAGGTGAAGTTGAGCAGGTCGGGCGCCCAGCTGCCCTGGAAGACCAGCACCAGCAGGCCGTACGCGGCGCCGACGGAGAGCAGGTTGAGGCCGATCGAGGTGGCCGCCACCACGACCGAGCGGAACGTCCAGGCCATCATGAGGAACGTCAGCAGCAGCACGACCCCGGCCACGATCGGCAGCGTCTGCCAGATGTGCTTGGCGTAGTCCTCGTTGTTGGCGACGTCGCCGCCCACCGCGTAGTCCAGACCGCCGAGAGCGGCCGGGGCGAGCGTTTCGCGCAGCTCGTGCAGCGAGTCCGCGGCCTCGTCGCTGCGCGAGGTGAACGGGGTGGCCAGGTCGAGCACGGTCACCGTCTTGTCGGGGGAGACCTCGATGTCGGGACCGGTCTGCTCCGGCGGCGCGAACAGGCGGTTGCCCTCGGTGCTCTCGGCCAGCTTGGTCAGAGCCGCCTTCACGTCACCGGCTCGGGCGGCCGGGGCCTGCACGGCGATCATGTGCGTGGTCCCGTTGCTCGGATAGGCGGCGGTGAGGCGGTCGTACGCCTGCATGGCCGGCGTCGTCCGGGGCAAGTCCTCCGTACCCGGGAACTTGAGGTTCATGTTGAGAGCCGGCGCGGCCAGGGCCAGCAGCGCGAGCACGCTGACGATGAGGGTCGCGGCCGGCCAGCGCAGTGCCGGGTAGAGGACGCGCCCCCAGAAGGAGCCGGACTTGCGGGCGCTCAGCCGCCACAGGAACGGCACGCGCGGCCGGTCGACCCAGCGGCCCAGCTTGGCCAGGATGGCGGGTAGCACGGTCAGCGAGCCGAGCACGGCCACCGCGACGACCAGGATCGAGCCGACGGCGAGCGACGAGAAGGTGGAGTCCCCGGCCAGGAACAGCCCCGCCATCGCGATGACGACGGCGGTGCCGCTGACCACCACGGCGTGCCCGGACGTCTCGGCGGCGACCTCCACCGCGTCGACGTGACCGCGCCCCTTCGCCCGTTCTTCACGTTCCCGCCGTACGTAGAAGAGCGAGTAGTCGACGCCGACCGCCATGCCGATCAGCAGGATGACGCTCGAGGTGACGTCGGTCGACGGGATCAGGTGCGAGGCCAGCGTGGAGAGGCCCATCGCGGCCGCCACCGACGACAACGCCAGCAGCACCGGTACGCCGGCGGCGATCAGCGCACCGAAGACCAGGATCAGGATGGCCAGCGTGACGGGCAGGCTGAGGATTTCGGCCCGCTGGAAGTCGTCGCCCAGCGTGTCGTCGAGGGCCTTGTTGATGGACGGGCCACCGACCTGCTCGACCCGCAGGTCGGGATGCGCCTGCTGCACCTCGGCGGTCGCCGACCGTAGCGGTTCCACGCGGTCGGAGGCGTCGTCGGGGTCGCCGGCCATGGTGATCGGCACGAGCAGGGCCGAGCCGTCGTTGGCCGGGATCGGCTTGCCCACCTCGGCCACGCCGGTGACCGTACGTAGCTTATTGGTGGCGTCGGTGGCGGCGCGCTGAGCGGCCGCGTTGTCGAGCTTGCCCGATCGGGCAGTGATCAGAACGTTGTCGACGGCGGGCTCGTCGGCGAACCCGCCCTCCTCGATCATCACGTACGCGCGTCCGGCCTCGCCGATCGCGTCGTCCTGAGCCGTGGCCTCCTTCAGTCCGGCCGCGTTGCCGCCGACGAAGCACACCGCCACGAAGACCACCCAGAGCGCGATCGCGCGCCACGGATGCTCGGCGCTCCAGCGCGCCATGCGCACCGTTACCGGTCGCCTGCCCATGATTCCCCCCGAACCTGGTTTCCTGTGTCGAACCTGAACCTAGGCAGCTGATGAGCTGGGAACATCCGGGCCGAACCCCCGCCCGACCTCGAGACGGGATTTCGCCGCGACCACACCGGAAAAGCCGCGGATCGGCGCACAACGCCCCGCAACACTCAGGGATCCCCCGGGGTCTTCCCTGATTCGCCGGGCTTGATCGACGGGGTTAGGTTGTCCAGATGGGACAGAGAAAGAGATCGATTCTCGCCGCGGCCGGTGCTGTCGCCGTCGGGCTGCTCGGGTTCGCCGCCCCGGCGAACGCGATCGCCAACGGCGAACAGGTCAAGCCGGGACGGTATGCCTTCTCGGTCAAGCTGACCATGACCGGCATCCCGACGGCCGACGGCGGCAAGCGCAACAGCGCCTGCTCCGGCGCGCTCGTCGCACCACAGTGGGTGATCACGGCCGGGCACTGCTTCCGGGACGCGAACGGCGTCCGGGTCGAACGCCCGGTGGCCGACTCGACCGTCGCCACCGTCGGCCGTACCGATCTCACGAACACGAAGCGTGGTCATGAGCTCGAGATCGTCGCGGTCCGGCAGTCGACGACGGCCGACGTGTCGCTGGCCAAGCTGGCCGAACCGATCCGTGACGTCCGCCCGATCCGGGTGAGCCGCACGGCGCCGGCGGTGGGCGACCTCGTGCGGGTCACCGGCTACGGCTCGACCACCAGCACCAATCCGGCCCCGGTGACCTGGCTTCGCACCGGAAAGATGGAGGTTGTCGGGCTCACCGACACCGTGACCCAGATGCGGGGCAACTCGCCGCAGGCGGACACGACCCCGTGCCCGTACGACTCGGGTGGCCCGTTCTTCGCCGAGCGTGGCAAGAAGGGCCCGGCCCTGGTCGCCGTGGTCAGCAACGGCCCGTCCTGCCCGCACACTCAGATCGAGAGCGCCGCGCGGGTGGACAACATCGCCAGTTGGATCAAGAGCGTTGTGAGCTAGAACCAGAGAGGGTTCGACGGCCGGTTGCGGGGAAACCCGCAGCCGGCCTTTTCCTTTGCGGTAGGCCAGAGGAATGAGATCACCAACTGTGAGGACCGCCACGGTCGGTTACCGACCAGGTTGGTCCCTAACCGACTAGTCTGGTCCCCATGCCGCGGCCGACCAAGCAGCAGATAGACGACGAGATCCTGGAAGCGGCGGCGACGCTGTTCGCCCGCCACGGCTTCAAAGAGACGTCGATCCAGCGCATCGCCGACGCGGTGGGCTACTCGAAGACGGGCCTGCTGCACCGCTACCCGACCAAAGAGGCGCTGCAGCAGGCGGTGCTCGACCGCGTGCTGCAGGACATCCGCGCGGTCGCCGATCAGGTGGCCGATCTGCCGCCCGGCCCGGCGCGCGACCGTGCCGTCATCACCGGTGTCGCCCGGCTCGCCGCCGAGGGCCCCGGCACGGTGGCCCTGCTGCTCAGCGGGCTCGCCGGCACCGAAGAGAACGAACTCGGCGCGGCCATGGAATGCATCGGCGAACCGGTTTTCGAGGCCTTCGCCGTCGACCCCGAGGCCGACCCGATTCGCGCGGTCCGCGTGGTCGGCGCCCTCGGCGCCCTGGCCGTCGCCGGCGTCGCCCTGCGCGAGAAGCCGCTGGCGGCCACCCTCGACGACCTCATCGACGTCAGCTACGACGCGCTCGGCCACGGGCGCGAGGCTCCCCACCAGTAAGGAATCGGACTGACATGGCAACGTTGCTGCATCGTCTCGGCCTCGGGGCCGTACGCCACAAGGCGCTGGTCATGGTGGCCTGGCTGGTGGCCGTGATCGCCCTCGGGGCCGGCGCCGCCACCCTCTCGGGCACGATGGTCAACTCCTTCTCCATCCCGGGGCAGGAGTCGACCAAGGCCCTCGACCTGATGGACCAGCGCTTCGGCGCCGCCTCGTCCGGCGCCACGGCCCAGGTCGTCATGGAGGCGCCGGGCACCGGCAAGATCACCGACCAGGCCAGTGCGGCCCAGGTCGCGGCCGTGGTGGCCAAGCTGAAGACGCTGCCGGGGGTGGTCTCGGCCAGCAACCCGCTCGATCCGCAGGCGCCCACTGTCTCGCAGGATCAGCGGGCGGCGTACAGCACAGTCACGTACGGCGTGCAGGCCTCGGAGATCACCGCCGAGGAGCGCGAGGCGCTGACCGCGGTGGTCGACGAGTCCCGCTCGGCCAACCTGATCATCGAGGCGCGCGGCGAGGCGACCCAGGAGTCGGGGGCCGACATCGGCGGCGCCGGTGAGATCCTCGGTGTGGTCGTGGCCCTGGTGGTGCTGGCCATCACGTACGGGTCGCTGGTGCTGGCCGGCATGAACCTGCTGACCGCCCTGGCCGGCGTGGCCATCGGCGCGCTCGGCATCACCACGCTGAGCGGCTTCACCGAGCTGCAGTCGACCACCCCGATCCTGGCCGTGATGCTCGGCCTGGCCGTCGGCATCGACTACGCGCTGTTCATCGTCACCCGCTTCCGGCAAGAGCTGCGCCGCGGCCTGCCCGTGCCCGAGGCGGTCGCGCTCGCGGTCGGCACCGCCGGCTCGGCTGTCGTCACCGCCGGCCTGACCGTGGTGATCGCCCTGGGCGGCCTGTCCGTGGCCGGCATCCCGTTCCTCACCGAGATGGGCCTGGCCGCCGCCGCGACGATCGTCTTCGCCGTGCTCGTGGCGATCACCCTGGTGCCCGCCTTCCTGGGCGCGATCGGCCTGCGGGCGCTGCCGAAGAAGGAGCGCGGCAACCCGGTCGAGAGCCCGAAGAAGGACCGGGGCTTCTACCGCGGCTGGGCGCACATGGTCACCCACCAGCGGGTGCTCAGCCTGATCGTCGCGGTGGCGGCGCTGGCCGTGATCGCCATCCCGTTCTTCTCGATGCAGACCACACTCATCCAGCGGGCGGCCGAGGGCAGCACGCAGGAGAAGGCCGACGCGATCATCAGCGAGCGCTTCGGCCCCGGCTTCGCCGGACCCCTGCTGGTCCTGGTCGACGGTTCCGGTTCCCCGGCGTACGCGGCCACGGTGCGCGAGAAGATCGCCGGGCTCCAGGACGTCGCGTTCGTCGCCGAACCCCAGGTCAACGAGGCGCAGAACGCGGCCCTGATCACGATCATCCCGGGCTCCGGCCCGGAGGACCAGGCCACGCTCGACCTGGTCCACGCCATCCGCGACGACGTCGCCGACGGGCCGAACGCGCAGGTCTACGTGACCGGGCAGACGGCCGTCAGCATCGACGTCTCGGAAAAGCTCGACCAGGCGCTGCCGATCTACCTGATCCTCGTCGTCGGCCTCGCCTTTGTGCTGCTGGTGCTGGTCTTCCGGTCGCTGCTCGTGCCGGTGGTGGGCGTGGTCGGCTTCCTGCTCACGATCGGCGCGGCGCTGGGCGCCACCACCGCGGTCTTCCAGTGGGGCTGGCTCTCCGACCTGGTCAACGCGCAGACGACGGGCCCGCTGCTCAGCCTGGCCCCGATCATCATCGTCGGCATCCTGTTCGGCCTGGCCATGGACTACCAGGTGTTCCTGGTGTCGCGGATGCACGAGGCCCACGCCCACGGCGCCCGGCCCATCGACGCGGTGGTCACCGGCTTCAAGCAGGCCGCTCCCGTGGTAGTGGCGGCGGCGACGATCATGTTCTCGGTCTTCGCCGGCTTCGTCCCCGAGGGCAACGACACGATCAAGCCGATCGCGTTCGCCCTGGCCATTGGCATCCTCTTCGACGCCATCGTGGTCCGCATGATCATCGTCCCGGCGGCGATAGCCCTGCTCGGCCGCTCCGCCTGGTGGCTGCCGCGCTGGCTGTCCTGGCTCCCGGTCGTCGACGTCGAGGGCGTAGCTCTCGAGCGGCAAGCCCCCGAGCAGCCCCGCGACGTCGAAGAGCACGCGCACGCCGCCTGAGTGGGAACAGCCGCCGCCCAGGTCTGCCGTCCGGTTATTTCCGGGAGCAGACCTGGGCGGCGGTCTGCGGTGCCCTGTGGCCGGAAGCCAGCGTGCCGATGGCGAATCGGGCGGTGCATGCGACAGGGCAGCCCTCGGCTGTCAGGGCGCCGGCCGGGGGTGAGGGGCGGCCCGGTTCCGTAACCGGCCGGCCAGACCTGCCGCTGGTCGCGTCGGGGTTCCGTCGTGCTGGGAGTCGAGCGCGACCCGCCTTCGAGAAGATGGAAAGGACCGCCGGGCCAGCGATTGCCCGGCCAGAGCCCACCCTCCCTGGGGGAAGCCCCCGCAACCATTGTCGCGGAAATCGGCGGTCTCGGCGTCTGCTGCACGTCCGCTCTGTGGACGAGCTCCAATTGTGGATAACGGCGGTCGTCGGGGCCGGGCCGATGACCTGTCGGCGGCTTTCGCCGCGGCGCCGGTCTCCATCACGAACGAAAGCTGAGCGCCTGACGAACCGATCGTGTGCCGGGGAGGTTCGCGACGCCTCACCGGCACCGTGACGGCGGGCGTCAAACCGGCGCGCCACCGGGTCCGCGGCCGCGGCCCTAAACGCCTGCGAGACCGTTATGCCGTAAATATCCTGAAGCACGTAGCCGAATCCCCAGCGTAACGGGCGTCCGTCTTGCTGAAATTGAGGCATGTGGCCGGATCATGAAGCGGATTCAAGCGAGCTCCCCGGTGCCGACGTGCGGTCGGCCCTGGAGAGCTGGCGTTCCGGCCTGGTCGATCTGACCGGCACGAACCCCCTGCTGAACTTCGCCCGTGCGTCGTCCGGGTCGATCGAGATCACCGGGCCGTCGCCCAAGGCGATCGTCAAGGTGCTGCAGGAGGGCGGCGGGTACGCCTTCCATGACGAGGGCGAGGCGACGGCCCACGTCCTGCGCACCGAGCTGCCCGAGGAGCAGTTGGGCGCTCTGCTGCACCACTTCTGGCGGCGCAGCCGGCTGGAACTGCTCGACCGGGGCGTCTCGCCGCTCTACCTCGGCGTTGGCATGTTGCACTGGTCGGACGACGACGGAACCCCGTACGAGAGCCCGATTCTGCTCGTCCCGGTGCAGATCGAGGCGGCCGGCCCGCGGCTGGTGGCCCGGCCCGAGGACCCGATCGTCAACCCGGCGCTGGTCGTGCGGATGGGCGAGCTCGACATCGACATCCCGGAGATCAACTCGCTGGCCGAGCTTGACGTCACCGTGCTCTGGGCCAAGATTGACGTGGCCATCGGGGAGCGGCGCGGCTGGTACGCCGACGAGACGGTCACGTTGAGCTGTCTCAGCGTGCACCGCGAGGCGATGTACTACGACCTCTACGAGAACGAGCCGCACATCGTCGAGCACCCGGTCGTGCGGGCGCTGGCCACCCGCGACGCCGACCGTGCCTTCGCCTTCGAGCCGACCCCGCCCGAGCGGATCGACGTGGTCGCGCCGCCCGAGGACGTGCCGCTGATCCTGGACGCCGACGCCACGCAGCGGGTGGCCATCGCGGCGGCGGTGGCCGGGCGCAGCTTCGTGCTCGACGGGCCGCCCGGCACCGGCAAGTCGCAGACGATCGCCAACATGGTGGGCGGGCTGATGCACGCGGGCAAGCGGGTGCTCGTCGTCTCGGAGAAGGCGGCCGCGCTCGACACCGTGCAGCGGCGGCTGACCGAGGCCGGGCTCGGCAACTACCTGCTCGCCCTGCACAGCGACCTGGTCGGGCGGCGCGAGGTGGCCGGCGCGCTGGCCTCGGCGCTGGACACCGACCCGGTGCCGCTGGCCACGATGGATCCGATCGACCGGCGTGCGGCCCGGGAGAGGCGTGAGACCCTCACCGCGTACGCGGAAGCCTTGAACCGGGTCCGGCAGCCGCTCGGCCGCAGTTTGTTCGAGGTGCTGGGCCTGTGCGCGCGGCTGCTCGACGTGCCCGCGGCCCCGGTCGCCTCCATCTCGCCGCAGGAGCTCACCGGCGACGCGCTCTACCGGTTGCGCGACGCGGTGGCCCGGCTCGGGCGTGTGCGCAGTGAGACGTACGTATGGAAACACGCGATCGACCGCGAGCCGCTCGACGCTCGCCTGCGGCAGGCCATGACCGCGCTGGGCAAACTGGCCGAGACGGTCATCGCCAACTCGACCTTGGCCGACGCCTTCGACCTGCACGAGCCGTCCGGCGCGGCCAAGCTGGCCGCCCTCTCGGCCCACGCGGGCAAGCGGCCGCCGAAGGTTGAGGAGGACTGGATGACCGTCGACAGCATCCAGCCGGTGCAGAAGGCGGCGGCCGACCTCACCCGCCACCTGGCCGCGCTGCGCTACGGCGGCATCCCGTGGGCCGAGCTGCCCTCGGCCGACGACCTCTCGGCCGTGCCCGACTTGTCGCACCTGGTGCCCGAGGCCATCGACCTGGCCCCGCTGAACGCCGCCCAGGCCGACCACCTGGCCAACAAGTTCGCCGAGGAGGCCGACCGCCTCGAGAGCCGGCAGGAGAGCCTGGACCGGGTGACCGCCCGCCTCGGGCTGCCCAACGTGGTCACGTTCGCCGACTCGGCCCGGGTCATCGCCGTCGCCGACCTGATCAACCGCGAGCACAAGCCCGAGCCGGCCTGGTTCGAGACCGGCGGCATGCCGGCGGCGCACGCTGCGGTCCGCGCACTGCGTCTCGCCATTGACCGCGTACGCGAGACCGAGACGCAAGCTCGCCGGCACTTCGACGAGGCGGTGCTCGAGGAGCCGATCACCGAGGTGGCCGACCGCCTCACCCGCAACCGGGGCCCGCGCAAGCTGCTGCGCCCCTACCGGCGCGACAAGCAGAAGGCGGTCGAGGCGGCCCTGCCCGACGTGAAGCCGGCCCAGGCCATCGCCAATGTCGAGGACGCGGCCGCCTGGAAGCAGGCCGTCGAGGACCTGAAGGAGGCCGAGGCCGAGTACGCCGAGCAGCTGGGCCGGCACTGGAACGGCCTGGACACCGACTTCCACGCCATCCAGGAGGCGATGCACACGGCCGACGAGGTGATCCGCGAGGTGCCGGCCGAGGCGCTGCCCGCGGTCACCGTGCACGTCTGCGCGCCTCGGCCCAACAGCGCCCTGCTGCGCATCGTCACCGAGGCCCGCGACGAGTTCACCCGCTTCCGCACCACGCTGCGCCCGGCCCCGGCCCGCGCACCCCGGCCCGAGCTGGGGGAGGGGGCCATCGCCGACGCGGTCACCTGGCTGCGCGCGCACATCGCCCCGCTGCACGCGGCGGCCGAGATGATCCGGTCGTACAGCGCGCCCACCGGCCGCGACCTCACGCTGGCCGAGACCAAGGAGATCGCCGAGCAGCGCCGGGCGGCCACCGACGCCGAGGAGGCGATCTGGGCCGAGGCCGCCGCCCACGCGGCCGTGCTGGGCTCGGTCTACCGGGGCGCCAAGACCGACGACGAGGCGATGAACGAGGTCGTCGCGTGGACGGTGCACGCCCGGCGGCTGACCACCGGCGAGGATGCGCCGATGACGACCGAGCAGGCCCACGCGCTGATGGTGGCTCAGCCCACCGAGGGGCTCGGGGCGACGGTGGCCGGCTGGGAGACCGCGCGGGCGCAGGTGCTGGACGCGTTCGGCCCGGAGCGGCACGGCGAGCTGACCGAGCGGCTGGGCGATTACGACAACGCCCGCGACCTGCTGGTCGAGCTGCTGCACGACCCGGAGGGCCAGCACGAGTGGTTCCGGCACGAGGACGCCCGCCGGGTGCTGGTCGAGCACGGCCTGGACGACGCGCTGGAGTTCTGCGCCGACGAGGAGATCCCGATCGAGCAGGTGTGGCCGGTGCTCGAACGGGCCCTGCTGCGCGGGTGGGCCGACGCGGTCATCCGGGACGACCCGGGCCTGCAGCCGACGTCGGCCGAGGATCGTACGCACCTGGTCGACGTCTACCGCCTGCTCGACCGCGAGCTCAACGGGGCTGCGCTGGCCGACATCGTGTACGCCGTGGAGGCGCGGCGACCGTCGGCCTCCGCCGCGGGCGAGCCCGGCGTGATCCGGCGCGAGGGGAACAAGCAGTCCGGCCACCTGCCCGTACAGGAACTGCTGGCGCAGGCCCGGCACGCGGCCCAGGGCCTCAAGCCCTGCTTCCTGATGTCGCCGCTGGCGGTGAGCCGCTACCTGCCGCCCGAGATGGAGTTCGACACGGTCGTCTTCGACGAGGCGTCCCAGGTGACCACGGCCGACGCGATCAACTGCATCTACCGCGGCGACGCGCTGGTGGTGGTGGGCGACGACCGGCAGCTACCGCCGACCTCGTTCTACGACCGGGTCGAGGACGACGTCGTCGACTTCCCGTCCATCCTCGACCTGGCCCGCGAGACGTTCCCGATCCTGCACCTGGGCTGGCACCACCGCAGCCGGCACGAGGCGTTGTTCGCGTTCGCCGACCTCGCCTACTACCACGGCCGGCTGGTCGGGCTGACCCGCAGCTATCCCCAGGAGCCCGACCACGGCGTCGAGATGTTCCTGGTCGACGGCGTGTACCGGCGCCAGACGACGTCGGACAACCCGATCGAGGCGGACGCGGTGGCCGAGCGCGTGCTGCACCACTACGCCACCCGGCCCGGCCAGACGCTGGGCGTGGTCACGCTCTCGGTGGCGCAGGCCGACGCGGTCGACGAGGCGGTGCGCCGGGCCATGGCCGAGCGCCCCGATCTGGAACATCACCTGGACGACCCGGACCGGCTGACCGGCTTCTTCTGCAAGAGCCTGGAGGCCGTTCAGGGCGACGTGCGCGACGTGATCATTCTGTCGATCGGTTACGGCTATGACGAGAACGACAAGATCAGCACCAACTTCGGGTCGCTCAACCGGCCGCAGGGCTGGCGCCGGCTCAACGTCGCCATCACCCGGGCCTGCCAGCGCGTCGAGGTGGTCTCGTCGATCCGGTCCGGCGACGTGCCCGACATGGGCAACGAGTCCGTCCGTCATCTCAAGGCCTATTTGGAGTACGCCGAGAGGGCCGCAGCCACGCTCGGCCGCGACGGGAGCGACCGCGACGGCGTTCTGCCGTTCGAGGAAGCCGTTCTCACCAGCCTGGAGTCCTGGGGTTATTCCGTACGCCGGAGGGTGGGCGCCGCCGGGCACTGGATCGACCTCGCCGTGCTGCACCCGGACCAGGACAACGACGTGTTCGCCATCGGCATCGAGTTCGACGGCCCCGAGTACCAGGCGATCCCGTCCACCCGCGACCGGGACCGTCTGCGCGACGAGGAGCTGCGCGCGCTGGGCTGGCACATGCACCGGATCTGGTCGGTGGCCTGGTATCAGAACCCGGCCGAGGAGCAGAACCGGCTGCGGGCGGCGATCGACCGGGCCCTGGCCGACCCGGTGGGCGTCGACCAGCTGGGCATGCCGGAGTGGCCGCCGTACCGGGCGATCTCGGGCGAACTGCTGCCGCCGGAGTCGAGCGACACTATCGGGTGAAACGCCGATATTCGCGCATGGTGATCTGTTCGGCGGGTAGCCGTGGCCGCTTATGGACACTGTTCGTTGGCCGAGCATGGGATCGCGCCATACGTTGGTCCGCCCCGGTGACCGCGACGACGCCGCGGGCGTGGTCGTGACGGCGGACGCCGACACCGCCGTCACGGTCGTCACCGTGCGCGGCATCTGGGGAAACGCGCTGCGCAGTGACGCGTTCGTGGCGGTGCGCAAGGTGCTCGGCGAGCATCCGGCCGCGCTGATCCTCGACCTCTGCGACTGCCAGGACCGGCACGCCGCCGGCGCCTCGACCTGGCTGACCGTCTCGCGCGTGGCCGCCGCCATGCAGCCGCCGGTCCGGGTGGCGGCCTGCCTGTCCCCGCGCACCGCGCTCAACGGGCGGCTCGTGCGCATGGGTGGGTCGTACTTCCTGCCGGTCTTCGGTGACCGGGCGGGCGCCGAGGCCGCCGTGGCCGCGGGCGGGCCCGTCACCGATCGCCTGCGGCTCAGCCTGCCGCCCCATCCGGACGCGCCGGCTCTGGCCCGCAATCTGGTCACCGACGCGTGCGGCGCGTGGGGGCTGCCCGAAGTTCTTTATCCGGCCCGCCTGGTCATGAGCGAGCTGGCCAGCAACGCTGTCGAGCACGCCCGCACGCCGATCGCGGTGATCGTGACGCGCCGCAGCGCCGCCCTGCACCTGATGGTGTGCGACGGCGATCCGCGCATGCCGGTGATGATCGACCAGACGGACGAGCCGCCGAGCAGCCTGTGGGACACCCGCGGCCAGGGATTGCGGATCGTTCAGGCCGCGTCGGCGGCGTGGGGCGCGTTGCCGACCCGCGAGGGCAAGATGGTCTGGGCGACCGTCTGCCCCCGCTGAGTCGTCACTTGGCGGCGGTGGCCTTCTCGGCGTACGTCGTCGGCTCGGACGGGTGCTTCTCGGTGGGCACCGGGTCGGCGGCCTTCAGCGCTTCGGCCTCTTCGGCCGCGCGCACCAACTGGTACGGGTCGCCGTACTCTTTCATGGCCCGCCGGGCGAAGGCCTGCTGCTCGGTCGCCACCCGCTCGGAGCGGCCGCGGCCCAGGAAGCTGACCGCCCAGTGCACCACCGTCGTGAACCTGTTCTTGAAGCCGACCAGGTAGAAGACGTGCACGACCAGCCACATGATCCAGGCGAAGAAGCCGGACAGGCGGAACTTGCCGACGCTGGCCACCGCGGAGAACCGCGAGATCGTGGCCATGCTGCCCTTGTCGAAGTACTTGAAGGGGTCGGGCGCGGGCTTGTTGCGCAGCCGCTTCTCGATCACCTTGGCCGCGTAGTTGCCGCCCTGGATGGCCACCTGGGCCACACCCGGCAGCGGGCGCCCGTCGGGGCCGGCCAGGTTCATCATGTCGCCCAGCGCGAAGATCTCGGGGTGGCCCGGGACGGTGAGGTCGGGGTTGACCATGATCCGGCCCGCCCGGTCGGTCTCGGCGCCGGCCGACTCGGCCACCTGCCGCGCCAGCGCCGGGGCCTGCACGCCGGCCGCCCACACCTTCGTCATCGACGGGATGCGCTGGTGACCGCGCTCGGACTCGACCTCGATGCCGGTCAGGTCGACGTCGACCACCTTGGTGTTGAGCTCGACCTCGACCCCCATCAGGTGCAGCTGGCGCAGCGCCCGGGTGGAGAGGTGGTCGCCGAAGGTGTTGAGCACGGCGCCGACCGCGTCGATGAGGATGATGCGGGCCTTGCGGGGGTCGATGTGCTTGTACTGCCCGGGCAGGTTGCGATGGGCCAGCTCGGCGATCTGACCGGCCATCTCGACCCCGGTGGGGCCGGCGCCGACGACCACGAAGGTCAGCCAGCGCTCCTGCGCCTCGGGGTCGGTCTGCAGGTCGGCGATCTCGAAGGCGCCGAAGATGCGGGCCCGCAGCTCGAGAGCGTCGTCGATGCTCTTCATGCCGGGCGCGAACTCGCTGAACTGGTCGTTGCCGAAGTAGGACTGCGAGGCGCCCGCGGCGACGATGAGCGTGTCGTACTCGACCGTGTAGTCGATGCTCGGGCCGTGCACGGAGATGACCTTGTTCTCCGTGTCGACGTGCTGAGCCCAGCCGAGCTTGACGTCGACGTTGTCCTGCCGCTTGAGCACCTCACGGATGGGCGGAGCGATCTCGCCCTCGGAGAGCACGCCCGTGGCCACCTGGTAGAGCAGGGGCTGGAACAAGTGGTAGGCCGTGCCGTTGATGAGTGTGATGTCGACCGGTGCGTTGCGCAGCGCCCTGATCGCGAACAGGCCCCC
Organism: Paractinoplanes pyxinae; assembly: GCF_026626335.1. Lineage (GTDB taxonomy): Bacteria > Actinomycetota > Actinomycetes > Mycobacteriales > Micromonosporaceae > Actinoplanes > Actinoplanes pyxinae. The sequence continues at coordinate 423,468 of NZ_JAPNTZ010000003.1, forward strand.
GAAGCCGGCCCCGATCACTGCCACCCGATGCCGCTGCATTACCACTCCCTCGGTGCTCGGTGTCTCACTTAGTAGAGCACCCTGACCAGGCCGATTATGCCGTGAGTATCAACACTGTGGAGGCCCTCGGCGTTGATTGTTTCCCCACGCGGCACGAGGAAAACCCCTTCCCGCCGCCCCGCCGACGGTTATCGTCGATGGGCTGGGGTAGATCGGCGCGCATGGCAGAAGTGCGCACGAATGTGCCGGCCAGGCTCGACCGCCTGCCCTGGGCACGCTGGCACTGGATGATCGTCATCGGTCTCGGCACAGTGTGGATCCTCGACGGTCTCGAAGTCACCATCGTCGGCAACCTGTCGGGCCGCCTGGCCGAGCCCGGCAGCGGCCTGGACATCACCCAGAGCCAGGTCACCGGCCTGGGCGCGGCGATCTACGTGCTCGGCGCCTGTTTCGGCGCGCTCTTCTTCGGCTGGCTGACCGACCGCTTCGGCCGCAAGAAACTGTTCATCCTCACGTTGGCCGTCTATCTGTTCGGTACGGCGATGACCGCGCTCAGTTTCGACGCGTGGTGGTTCTTCATCTTCCGTTTCGTGACCGGCGCCGGCATCGGCGGCGAGTACGCGGCCATCAACTCGGCCATCGACGAGCTGATCCCGGCCAAGTACCGGGGCCGGATCGACATCGTCATCAACGGCACCTACTGGGCCGGGGCCGCGTTCGGCGCCCTGCTCACGGTCCCGATCCTGACCGCGCTGCCGGTCAGTTGGGGCTGGCGGGTCGCGTTCGGGCTGGGCGTGGTGCTCGGCTTCGTCATCCTGCTGGTCCGCCGCCACGTGCCCGAGAGCCCGCGCTGGCTGTTCATCCACGGCCGCGGCGACGAGGCCGAGAAGCTGGTCGACGACGTCGAGAAGACGGTCGGGGGTTCGCTCGAGCCGGCCGACAAGTACATCACCATTCATCAGCGCCGCACGATCGGCTTCGGCGAGATCGCTCGTACGCTGGTCAAGAACTACCCGAAGCGGTCGGCGCTGGGCCTGTCGCTCTTCATCGGTCAGGCGTTCCTCTACAACGCCATCACCTTCGGGTACGCCCAGATCCTGCAGACGTTCTTCGACGTCCCGCCGGGCAGCACGGGCTACTACTTCGCGGTGATCGCCGTGGGCAACCTCTTCGGCCCGCTGCTGCTGGCCCGCTTCTTCGACTCCCTAGGCCGCAAGATCATGATCACCGGCACCTACGTCCTGTCCGGCATCCTGCTGCTCGTGACGGCCTGGCTGTTCAGCGCCGGCGTGCTCAACGCGGTGACCATGACGGCGTGCTGGTGCGTGGTCCTGTTCTTCGCCTCGGCCGGCGCCAGCTCGGCGTACCTGACGGTCTCCGAGATCTTCCCCATGGAGACCCGAGCCCTGGCCATCGCCTTCTTCTACGCCGTCGGCACCGCCGCCGGCGGCATCACCGGCCCCCTCCTCTTCGCCGAATTGGTCGGCACCGGCCAGGTCGGCGACACGGTGCTGGCCTTCGCGATCGGCGCGTCCCTGATGATCGCGGCCGGCCTGGTCGAGGCCGTCCTCGGCGTCAAGGCCGAGCAGAAGAGCCTGGAAGACCTGGCCACCCCACTGACCGCCACCGACACCAAGCCCACCTGAGCCGTCGGGCAGGACGCCGGGTGCTTGGCTGTCCTTGACGATGGCGGTGAAGGCGCCGAGCTTCCCGCCGCGGCGGTCGTCAGCGGGCCGCCTCGCGCGGCGGTGCTTGTAAGGGACGTTGTGGGAGACACCGATCGCGGCGCTGACTCCCCGGAGAGTGATGGCGGCTTCCCGCCCCCGACGAGCAGGTCGGCGGCGGCTGCGACAAAGAGGGTCGGCGGTGTTCATCGGGGCACCGGCTCGTCCCCGGCAGTCATGCCGGCGCCTGGACCTCCCGCGTCCAGACAAGCGCATCCAATGCGGTGACCGCGCCGGAGTCGAGCATCTGGCATAAGTGAGCAGCCGCCACCCGATCTGGTGCCAGTGAGGGCACGTCAAGGTCCACGTCGTTGCGCGGACGCCGTGCGCCCTGTCGACTCGTCGGCGACCTCGCGTATCCGTCTGGGCTGCGTCCCGGCAGGGCGAGGTCGATATGCCGAACGGAGAACGCACGAGCCCAGTCGAGGAATGGCGCCGCTCTGGACGTTCAGTGGTCGGTGACTTCGTGGGCGGTTTGGCGGGCGACCAGCCGTACTGAGGTGAGGTCCAGCAGTTGACCGTCGGCTGCGAGCAGGCGGTTTCGGGCCTCCGCGGGGAGGGACACTGTGGAGCCTGCGGCCAGGGGGAGCAGGTGCAGGGTCAGATCGGCGCCGGGGTGCCAGCCGGCGTCGCGCAGGTTTACCAGCCAGGGGGAGCCGTCCCAGAAGCGGTCGGTGGCGGTTTGGCCGTTCACTCGTAGTTCGGCTACGTCGCCTGCCCAATCGATGTGCAGGTGGACGTCTAGGTCGGTGGTGGTGGGGAGCTCGATGCGGTAGATCGCGGCCAGGTCGTCGAATGCTTCGGGGGAGGGGGCGGACTGGCGGCCGTCGAATTTGCCGTACGCCACGGGGACCGTCGCTGCGGGCGGGCGCACCTGGGTGAAGGTGGCCGGTGCGGTGAAGCCGACGGCGCTGGAGGAGAGGGGCAGCGGGTGGAACTGGCCGGACGAGTAGACCTGCACCGAAGGGGAGCCGGTCGACAGCGCCTCGATTCGGCCGTCCGGGCCCCAGCGCAATTCGTCGTCGGAGAGCAGCAGGCGGCGGCGGGAGTCGACCCAGATCGCGTCGGCCGTTGAGGCGGGCAGGATCAGCAGATCGAGGCCGGGCAGCCGTACGGGCTCGAAACCGGGCGTGACGGTCGACGCCTCGCCGTTCACTGAATAGGCGACGTCGATGCCGGGGGAAGCGACCAGCACGAGCGTCGGGATGTCGCCGGGCAGCACGGTGAGGACCGAGGCGGTGGCCCAGTCGAGAAGTGCGCCGCCCAGGCGCAGGCGCAGCGGCCAGCAGGCGAGTGTTCCGGGTGGGACGTCGACCGGGGGCAGGACGAGCGTCACCGCGTCGAGCTCGATCCGGAATTGCGCCTGCCGATACGTGGGTAACGGGAAATGCGGCTGGTGCCAGGCGATGAACAGGAAGCCGCTGTCGCCGTCGCTGCGCAGCGCGTGGCGGAGCGTCGACGTGTCGTCCACGCCGTCCGGGCGTAGGGCGGGAAGGGTCGACGGCATTTCGGCTAGCCGGTCGCCGAAGGCGGCCAGGAAAGCGTGCTGCCGGCGCAGAAGAGCGTGGCTTTCGCCGAGGAGGCCGGCTTCGCCGATGGGGGCGTGGAAGTCGTAGCCGCGGCGTTGCATGTCGTTCGGGTAACCCGTGGCGTGCGATTCCTGCGCGCCGGGCGGATTGGTTCCACCGGCGTACATGTAATAACCCTGCCAGGCCGAGCCGTTGCCGAGTTTGCAGTGGGCGATCGTGGCCACGTCCAAGCCTCGGGGCCACGGCCGGCGGTGGTAGGCGGTGCCCATTCCGCCGCTCAGTTCGCAGGTGGCCGGGGGAAACAAAGGCGACGGCGTACGTGGCTGGGGCGCACTCAATCGGGCCTCGTGCAGCCGCCGCACATCGGCGCCGATGCCGGGGTCGTCCCAGACGTGCGAGAAGAAATAGTGGTCGCGGAAAGTGGGATCCCACGGGGCGTCCGCGTCGACCCAGAAGCCGTCGCCGTAGCCGCCGTAAAGCGGCAGAACCTCATCGGCCGGCAAGTCGGCGCCGCCCCACGCGGTCGCCGTCCACAATGGTGCCGACAGGCCGGCCGCCCGGGCCAGCCTTTTCAGAGTCAGCAAGTGCCCGGGCTGGTCGTAGAGCTCATTCTCGAGCTGGATGCCCAGCAGCTCGCCAGAGCCGAGCGCACCGGCCAGCTGCCCGAACCATTCCTCGACCAGCGCCAGATAGGCCGGGTCGTCGGTGCGGTGCGCGACCGGCGCCTGCTGAACCCAATCCGGGAACCCGCCGTTCCGGGACTCGCCGTGGCACCACGGCCCGATGCGCAGCACCATTTCGAGCCCGGCCGCGCGCACTTCCTCGATGAACGCGCAGACGTCCAGGTTGCCGTCGAAGCGGGGCTTCCCGCGTTCCGGAACGTGGTGCAGCCAGAAGACGTAGCTGGCCACCACCGTGACCCCGCCGGCGCGCATCTGGCGCAGGCGCTCGGCCCAGCGGTGGCGCGGCACCCGGCTGTAGTGCAGCTCGCCCGAGACCGGGACGACCGGCCGGCCGCCGAGCGTGAGGTGCCGGCTGGTCAGGGCGACTCCCGGCCGTACGTCCTCGTCGTTGCTCATCCGCGGCCGGCGCTCGGGCTCGGACCACGGGCGGTGTTCGACAAACAACAACGATGCCCCCTGTAACCGGTCACAGCTTGCTGAGCTCGCACGATACCGCGCTGTAACGGGCAGGACGCAAGACCTTGACAATCATGAAAGCGCGCAGCACTGTAACCGGTCACAGGTCCATTCGAGTGACGCGCGCCACCAAGGAGCAACGATGAAGAGGACATTCGCCGGGGTGCTCGCCGCGGCGCTGATACTGACGGCCACCGCTTGCAGCAGCGACGACGGCGACGACTCCGCCGGCCAGGCCGACCCGAACGAGAAGGTCGCGCTCACCTACTGGAGCTGGGCCCCGAACATGGACAAGGTCGTCCAGGGCTGGAACGCGGCGCACCCGAACATCCAGGTCACCGTGAACAAGCAGGACGGCGGCGACCCGGCCGTGGCCAAGCTGCTCACCGCGATCAAGGCCGGCAGCGGCGCCCCCGACGTCATGCAGGCCGAGTACCAGAAGATCCCGACGCTGGTCGCCGCGGACGCCGTGGCCGACATCGCCAAGGAGGCCGGCGACCTCAAGGCCAAGTTCCCCGAGTCGGCCTGGAACTCGGTCACCCTGGGCGGCGAGGCCGTCTACGGCGTGCCGCAGGACTCGGGCCCGATGATGTTCTTCTACCGCTCCGACGTCTTCGACAAGGCCGGGGTGGCCGTGCCGAAGACCTGGGACGAGTACGCCGCGGCGGCCCGCAAGATTCACCAGGCGAACCCGAAGCAGTACCTCGGCACGTTCTCGTCCAACGACCCGGGCTGGTTCGCCGGGCTGTCGCAGCAGGCCGGCGCCTCGTGGTGGGGCGTGCAAGGCGAGTCGTGGACGGTGGCCGTGAACGACGCCGCCACCAAGAAGGTCGCCGACTACTGGGGTGGCCTGGTGCAGGAGGGCGTCATCGACAACAAGCCGATGTACACGCCGGAATGGAACGCCGCCCTCAACGACGGCACGCAGGTCGGCTGGCTCGGCGCGGTGTGGGGTCCCGGCGTCCTGGAAGGGAACGCGGCCTCGACCAAGGGCAAGTGGAAGACGGCCCTGCTGCCGAACTGGGACGCCGCGGCGCCCGCCAACGGCAACTGGGGCGGGTCGGCCACCAGCGTCACCTCGCAGAGCAAGCACAAGGCCCAGGCCGCCGAATTCGTGAAGTGGCTCAACACCGACCCGGCCGCGATCAAGGCCCTGGCCGGCACGGCCAACGTCTACCCGGCCGCCAACGACGCCACCAGCGTCGCGCTGACCGAGCCGCCCGCGTTCTTCAGCAACCAGACCGATTTCTACGCTCTCGCGGCCGAGGCCGGCAAGATCACCAAACCCTTCACGTACGGTCCGAACGTCAACGTGGCGTACAGCTCCTACAACGACGCCTTCGGCAAGGCCGCCGAGTCGAAGAAGGCGGCCCAGTTCGGCGCCGCGCTCGACACCATCCAGCAGGCCACGGTGGGTGACCTGAAGAACGCCGGATTCACCGTCGCCTCATGAGGAAGTCGAGCGCGCCGTACCTGTTCCTGACCCCGGCGCTGGTGCTGTTCGCGGCTTTCCTGGCCGCGCCGATCGGCTACGCCGGCTACCTGAGCCTGCGCCGGGTCAAGGTCAGCGGCCTCGGCCTGGGGGCCGGCGCCCGCAGTGAGGTGTGGGCGGGGCTGAGCAACTACGGCCGCTCGCTGACCGACCCGGAGTTCGTGCCGAGTGTGTTGCGCGTGGGGGCGTACGGGCTGATCGTGGTTCCCTGCATGCTCGGGCTGGCGCTGGTGCTGGCCCTGCTGCTCGACGCCGGGCGCACCCGGGTGGGCACCTTCACCCGCACCGCGATCTTCCTGCCGTACGCCGTGCCCGCGGTGATCGCCTCGCTGCTGTGGGGCTTCCTCTATCTGCCGCGGGTCAGCCCGATCGTCGACGTGTTGTCGGGCGTGGGCATCACCGCGCCCGACGCGCTCAGCTCGGGCTGGGTGCTCTACGCGGTGGCCAACATCGCGATCTGGGGCGGCACCGGCTTCAACATGATCGTGCTCTACACGGCGTTGCGGGCCATTCCGACCGACTTGTTCGAGGCGGCCCGGATCGACGGCGCCTCGGACATTCAGATCGCTTTGCGCATCAAGATTCCGGTGATCGGGCCGTCGTTGGTCATGACATTCCTGTTCTCTCTGATCGCCACCCTGCAGGTGTTCGCCGAGCCGATGACGTTGCGGCCGCTCAGCAACACCATTTCGACCACGTGGACACCCCTCATGAAGGTCTATCGAGATGCCTTCGTACGAAATGACATCTACTCCGCGGCGGCGACCTCAGTGATCATCGCGGCCGCGACGTTCGTCATCTCGTACGGCTTCCTCAAAATCGTCGGCTCGCGGGCCTTCAGCCAGGAGAACTGAGCCATGGCCGTAACGACTCTGACCGAGCACCCGCCGGTCGTTCAACCGGCTCCGGCGCCGAAGAGGAACACCAGCCCGACCGCCACCGTGCTGCTTCTGCTGGGCGCTGCCTATTGTCTGCTGCCCGTGCTGTGGGTGCTGATCGCGTCGACCAAGAGCGCGAGCGAGCTGTTCAACACGTTCACCTTCGCGCCCAGCACCCACCTGTTCGACAACATCGCTTTCCTGAACAGCTATCGCGACGGCCTCTACTGGCGCTGGATGGTGAACTCGGCGATTTTCGCGGGCGGGGGAGCGGCCGTTTCGACTCTCGTCAGCGCGATGGCCGGGTTCGCCATGGCCAAGTACGACTTCCGCGGCAAGGGGCTGGCCTTCAATCTGGTGCTGGCCGGGGTGCTGGTGCCGGCCGTCATTCTGGCCGTTCCGCAATACCTGCTGCTGGCCAAGGTCGGGATGACCAACACCTATTGGGCCGTGCTGCTGCCGAGCTTCATCAGCCCGTACGGGATCTATCTGTGCCGGATTTTCGCGGCCGCGACCGTGCCGACCGAAGTGCTCGAGGCGGCCCGGATGGACGGCGCCAGCGATTGGCGCGCCTTCTACCGCGTGGCGTTGCCGATGATGCGCTCGGGGCTGGTGACCGTTTTCCTGTTCCAGTTCGTGGCCATCTGGAACAACTACATGCTGCCGTTCATCATGCTGGGCGACGACAGATTGTTCCCGGTCACCGTCGGCCTCAGCGGCCTGCTCAACCAGGGCGCCACCCAGCCGGCCATGTACACGTCGGTCGTCACCGGGGCGTTGCTGTCGATCGTCCCGCTCGTCGTCCTGTTCCTGACTCTGCAGCGGTATTGGCGGGTCGACCTCGGCGCGGGTGCGGTGAAGGCATGACCGATTGCACCGGAGCGGGCGAAGCGGGCGTAGGGCCAAGAGGGCTTGCCAACTGGGGCCCAGCATGACGGCTATGATCCCCATCGTGCCGACATCGCCCTCACCAGGGCGTAAGCGGCCCACCATCCGCGACGTCGCGCGCGAGGCCGGGGTCTCTTACGCCACCGTCTCCCGCGTCCTCAACGGCCGCGACTGGGTCAGCCCCGAGGCGGTCCGCGCGGTCACCGACGCCATCTCCCGTACGGGCTACACGGCCAACCCGCATGCCCGGTCCCTGGCCACGGGTCGCTCCGGATCGATAGCGTTCCTGCTCACCGAGCCCCAGCACCTGCTGTTCGAGGACCCGAACTTCTCGGTGCTGCTGCGCGGGGTGGCCCAGGCGCTCTCCGACCGTGAGCTCACGCTGATCCTCATGATCGCGTCGACGCCGGTCGAGCGCAGCCGCACGATCGCCTACCTCTCCGGCGGGCACGTCGACGGTGTTCTGCTGGTATCCCCGCACTCCGGCGATCCGCTGCTCGGTCAACTCGTACGGGCCGAAGTGCCGATCGTCGCCTGCGGCCGGGTTCTCGGGTACGAGCAGGTGATCAGCTCGGTCATGGCCGACGACCGTAACGGCGGGCGCTCGGCGGTCGAGCATCTGATCGCGGCCGGCCGCACCCGCATCGCGACGATCACCGGGCCGCAGGACACGGGCGGCGGCGTCGACCGGTTGCAGGGCTACCACGACGCGCTGATCGCGCACGGCTTCACCATCGAGCCCGGCCTGATCGCCCACGGCGACTGGAGCCGGGACGCCGGGGCGGCCGCCATGCGGCAATTGCTCGCCCAGGCGCCCGACCTCGACGCGGTGTTCGCTGCCTCGGACGCCATGGCCGAGGGGGCGCTGCGGGTGCTGCGCGAGGCCGGGCGGGACGTGCCCGGCGACGTCCGGGTGGTCGGCTTCGACGACTCCGGCCTGGCCGCCACCACCGAACCGCCGCTCACCACCGTGCGGCATCCGCTCGACCGCGTCGCCGAGGAAATGGTCCGGCTGCTCACCGATGTGATCGCCGGGCGCACCCCGCTCTCCATCACCGTGCCGACCTCGCTGGTCGTGCGCGAATCCTCCCCGGCCTGACTTTCCAGGCCGGCCGCTCCACCCCGGGTCTTCCCCGCTCGGGCTGACGAAACGGCTCCACACCGGCGTCTCCACCGTCGCCGGCTCACCCCCTCGCGAGGGAGCCATATGAAACTGTCCCTGCGCGCCTGCGCTGCCGTGGTCGCCGCCGTCCTGGCGACCACAGCAGGCCTGGCCGCTCCCGCCCACGCCGCCAACACGCTGAGCATGCGCGGCGCCGACGTCTCGTCGCTGCAGCGCACGCTCGACCTCGGCGGCAAGTACTACAACGCCGCGGGCAACGCGGCCGACCCGTACGACATCCTCAAGTCGGCCGGCGTCAACTACGCCCGCCTGCGCATCTGGAACAACCCGGCCAGCGGCTACAACAACAAGGCCACGGTGCTGCAGCAGGCGCGGGCCATCAAGGCCAAGGGCCTCAAGCTGCTGATCGACTTCCACTACTCCGACACGTGGGCCGACCCGGGCAAGCAGTACCCGCCCGCAGCCTGGGCCTCGCACTCGCTGACCCAGCTGCAGAGTGACGTCTTCAATTACACGTACGACGTCTGCACCGCACTTAAGTCGCAGGGCACCACTCCCGACAGCGTTCAGATCGGCAACGAGATCAACGTCGGGATGCTGTGGCCGCGCGGCCAGGTCGTGAACAACAACTTCGCGCCGCTGGCCTCGCTGCTCAAGCAGGGCTACAACGCGACCAAGTCGTGCCACAGCGCGACCCAGGTGTGGGTGCACGTGGCCGACGCCGACAGCATGGCCAACATGCGCTGGTTCTACGACGGCATCAAGGCGCAGGGCGTGCCTTGGGACGTCACGGCGCTGTCGTACTACTGCATGTGGCACGGCACATTGGCCAACCTCTACAACGTGATCACGGACGCTCGTACGCGCTATGGCAAGCCCGTGGTGATCGCCGAGACGGCGTACCAGTTCACGACGGCCGACGCCGACAACGAACCCAACTCGATCCCCGGCACCGTGCTGTGCGACAACATCCCGGCCACCTGGGCCGGGCAGGCGCAGCAGTTCACCTGGGTGCAGAACACGGCCCGCAACGCCGGGGCGGTCGGCGTCTTCTACTGGGAGCCGACCTGGTACGCCATCAAGGGCAACGGCTGGGACCCGGCGAACATCAACGGCACCGGCGACGGCTGGGACAACATGGCCATTTTCGACTGGAACGGGCGGGTCAACCCGAACGTACGCTGGACGCCTTGACGTTCCCGACGAACTGCTCGACGGCCGTCTCCACGAGGTCGTCGAGCAGTTCGGGCCGGGCCAGCCCGGTGTTGATCAGCGTGGCGATGCCCTGCATGGTGGCGAACATGACCAGCCCGATGCGCTCGGGATCACCCGCGGCCAGCCGGCCCTCGGCCTGACCGCGCACGATCAGCCCGTACAACAGCGTGAAGGCCGGCTCGGCCGCCGCCACCACCTGCTCGGCGCCGGGCCGGTGCTTGCTGCTGAACATCAGCTCGAGCAGGGCCGCGTCGTCGGTCGCGAAGGTGATGTACGCCTTCACGGTCGCGCGCAGCTGCGGCACATAGCCCTCGCCGGCCGCGGCCACCGCCGCCCGCAACTGCTCGTCGAGCCGCGCGAACCCGGTCTCGGCCAGCGCGTAGAGCAGGGACTGCCGGTCGGGGAAGTGCCGGCGGGGCGCGGCGTGGCTGACGCCGATCTCGCGAGCCAGTTCGCGCAGCGAGAGCTGCTCCTCGCCGTTCTCGCGCAGGCTGCGCTCGGCGGCCTCGAGCAGGGCCGTGCGGAGTTGTCCGTGGTGATAGGGCGGCACGACCACAGCCTAGCCGGTTGTTGGCATTGACGACATTGTTGTCAGCGCCTACATTGTTGCTCATGCCTACTTTCTCGTTCGCCACCCTGCCTCCGCAGATCGGGCGCACCGTCGTCATCACGGGGGCCAACAGCGGCATCGGGCGCTCCGCGGCCAAAGCCATGGCCGCCCGCGGCGCCCGGGTCGTGCTGGCTGTGCGTGACATCGCCAAGGGCCGGGCCGCCGCGGCGACCATGACCGGGGAAACCGTGGTTCACCGCCTCGACCTGGGCGACCTGACCTCCGTACGCCAATTCGCCGACACCTTCGACGAGCCGATCGACCTGCTGATCAACAACGCCGGCCTGATGGTGCCGCCGCTGGGCCGCACCGCCGACGGGTTCGAGCTGCAGTTCGGCACCAACCACCTGGGGCACTTCGCGCTGACCAACCTGCTGCTGCCGCGGATACGCGGGCGCGTGGTCACGGTCTCGTCGGGCGGCCACCGGGCGGGAAAGATCGACTTCGACGACCTCAACTGGGAGCGGCGGCGGTACCGCCCGATGGCCGCCTACGGGCAGTCGAAGCTAGCCAACCTGCTGTTCACGGCCGAGCTGCAGCGCCGCCTCACCGCGGCCGGCTCGCCGGTGCTGGCCAACGCCGCCCACCCCGGGCTGGCCAGCACCAACCTGCTGCACCACCAGGGCGTGCCGGGCTGGATGGCCGCGATGCAGCGCCCGCTCGTGCGGTGGCTGGCGCAGAGCGAGGACGACGGCGCCCTGCCCACCCTGTACGCCGCCGTGGCCGATGTTCCGGGCAACAGCTACGCCGGGCCGAGCGGCTTCCTCGAGGGGCGGGGCGCTCCCGAGCTGGTCAGGCGCTCCCGGGCCGCCCGCGACGCCGACGTGGCGCGTCGCCTGTGGACGGTCTCGGAGCAGCTCACTGGGGTGCGCTTCGCCCCGGCCCACGTCTGACCCGGTCAGCCGTCTTTGGTCCGCGGCCTTCTTTAGCCCGCGGCCTTCTTTCGCCCGCGGCCCTCTTCGGCCCCCGGCCGGCTCTGGGGTGCTGGGTCAGCCGAACAGGGCGGCCGGGATGTCGGCGTAGAAGAGGGCGGGGTCGCCGGCGAGGGAGGCCTTGACGTTGGCGGTGGGGGCGTCCGCGATCACCTCGAGCTTGCCCGCTTCCAGCCCGTCCAGAGCCTGGGCGACCACCGCGTGCGGTGCGAGCTTGGGGATGTCGTAGGCGGCCATCATGTCGGTGTCCGCGATGGCCAGGGCCAGGGCGGTGACCTGGGTCTGCTGGTCGGCCAGCTCGAGCCGAACGCCGTTGGTGAGCGACCATTCCGCGGCCTTGGAGGCGGCGTAGCCGTTGCTCGCGGGGGCGAAGGCGTACCAGCTCAGCGCCGAGATGACGTTGAGGATGGCGCCGCCGGCCAGCCGGGGCGCGAAGGCGCGGGTGACGGCGAGGGTGCCCCAGAAGTTGGTCTCGAACTCGCGGCGGATGTTGTCGGTGGAGGGGCCGAGTAGCGGGGCCTCGGTCGAGATGCCGGCGTTGTTGATCAGGATGTCGAGGTCGCCGACCTCGGCCGCCGCGGCGTCGATCGAGGCCTGGTCGGTGAGGTCCAGCCGCAGGGGGACGACGCCCGGGATGTCGATGAGCTCGGGGCGGCGGGCGGTGGCGTAGACGGTGGTGGCGCCGCGAGCCAGAAGGGCCTCGGCGAAGGCCTTGCCGAGACCGCGGTTGGCGCCGGTCACGAGAACTTTCCTGCCGTTGATCTGCATGCCGCCACGGTAGAACCTCACGTTGACGTCAGAGGCAAGTGTTGCGAGGTGTATCACGGTGATCCGCCTGATACGGACCAACCACCCTTATCGCGTGCGATAACGGTTTTCTCGTCGAATGCTTTTCACAATTTGTGGCCGATCGACCCTCGCCATTGACGTGAATCTGAGTCGAAGGGGCAGGTCAGAGGGTCCTTTGTTGCCGGGATATTGACGCGTCGCAACGTGGAAGTAACAATCCAGAAAGCGCTCTCCCGAAAGCGCGGCACGGTCATCTCCCCCTTTCGCCGTTCGTCCGTCCCCAACGGACGCGCGGCACCCTCGCCCCGAGAAGGCAGGCTCATGACATCCCCGACACTGACCTCCCCTCCTCCGCAGAAACCGAGACGCCGCGGGCTGGTCGCGCTCAGCGCCGTCCTCGCCGCGGGCCTCGGCGTCACTTTCGTCGCGGTCGCCACGAACGCCAGCGCCGCCGAAGTGCCGCTCTCGCAGGGCCGGCCGGCCACCGCCTCGTCCGTCGAGAGCGCCGCCTTCCCGGCCTCGGCCGCGGTCGACGGTAACGCCGGCACCCGCTGGTCCAGCACGTTCGCCGACCCGCAGTGGCTGCAGGTCGACCTGGGCAGCACCCAGACGATCAGCCGCGTCGTGCTGAACTGGGAGGCCGCGTACGCCTCGGCCTTCACCATCCAGACGTCGGCCAACGGCACCGCCTGGACGAACATCAGCCCGGTCACGACCGGCCGGGCCGGCGAGCAGACCCTCACCGTCTCCGGCAGCGGCCGGTACGTGCGGATGAACGGCACGACCCGGGCCACCCCGTACGGCTACTCGCTCTGGGAGTTCCAGGTCTTCGGCAACAGCGTCACCCCGACGACGCCCACGCCCACCCCGACCGGGCCGGCCCTGCCGACCTCGGACCGGCCCGACTTCGGGCCCAACGTGCGGATCTTCGATCCCGGCACGGCCGCGTCGACCATCCAGTCGGCGGTCGACCAGGCGTTCAACGCGCAGCTGCGCAGCCCGACCGCGCAGTTCGGCACCCAGCGCCACGTGTTCCTGTTCAAGCCGGGTACGTACGGCCGGGTCTGGGCCAACGTCGGTTTCTACACCACGGTGGCCGGTCTCGGCATCAACCCCGACGACGTGACGATCAACGGCGCGGTCAACGTGGATTCCGGCTGGAACTACGGCGACGAGAAGAACGCGACCCAGAACTTCTGGCGCAGCATGGAGAACCTGTCCATCGTGCCCGAGGGTGGCACCAACCGGTGGGCCGTCTCGCAGGCCGCCCCCATGCGCCGCGTGCACATCAAGGGCAACCTGACCCTGGCCCCGTCCAACCAGGACAACGGGCAGGGCTACTCCAGCGGCGGCTACCTGGCCGACTCCGTGGTCGACGGCGTCGTCTCCTCCGGCTCGCAGCAGCAGTGGTACACCCGCGACAGCCGGGTCGCGCGCTGGGACGGCGGCGTCTGGAACATGGTCTTCTCCGGCGTCCAGGGCGCCCCGGGCAACGCCTTCCCGAACCCGCCGCACACCACGCTGGCCACCACCCCGGTCACCCGGGAAAAGCCGTTCCTCTACATCGACAGCTCGGCCAACTACCGCGTCTTCGTGCCCGCCCTGCGGCGCAACTCGGCCGGCGCCAGCTGGCCCAACACCGCCGGCGCCTCGATCCCGATGCGCGAGTTCTACGTCGCCAAGCCCGGTGACAGCGCGGCCCGGATCAACCAGGCGCTGGCCCAGGGCCTCAACCTGTTCTTCACCCCGGGCACCTACTCGCTCAACGACACCATCCGGGTCACCCGGGCCAACACGGTGGTCACCGGCATCGGCTACCCGACCCTGATCCCGACCGGCGGGGTCGAAGCCCTGAACGTCGCCGACGTCGACGGGGTCAAGATCAGCGGCATCACCTTCGACGCCGGGACGACCAACAGCCCGACGCTCATGACCGTCGGCCGGGCCGGCGTCCACACCGACCACGCGGCCAACCCGACCAGCATCCAGGACGTGTTCTTCCGCATCGGCAGCAGCGTGCAGGGCAAGGCCACCACCACTCTGGCCGTGCACAGCGACGACACGATCATCGACCACATCTGGGCCTGGCGGGCCGACCACGGCGGCGCGCCCACCGGCTGGACGGTCAACACCGGCGACACCGGCCTGATCGTGAACGGGGACGACGTACTGGCAACCGGTCTGTTCGTCGAGCACTATCAGAAGTACGAAGTGATCTGGAACGGCAACCGCGGCAAGACGATCTTCTTCCAGAACGAGAAGCCGTACGACGTGCCGAACCAGGCGGCCTGGATCGGACCCCGCGGCAACGGCTACGCCGCCTACAAGGTCGCCGACAACGTGACCGACCACCAGCTCTGGGGCGGCGGCTCGTACGCGTACTTCAACGTCAACCCGAGCGTCCGCGTGGACCGCGCCTTTGAGGTGCCCAACCGCGCCGGCGTCCAGCTACGCAGCGTCCTCACCGTCTCCCTGGGCGACGTCGGCACCATCGCCAACGTCGTCAACGACACCGGCGGCTCGGTCCCCAACCCGGCCGGCAACACCACCCCGCGCAACGTCGTCGCCTACCCCTGATCCGATCTGAAGCAAGCGGCCACCGGTGCAACCCGCACCGGTGGCCGCTTCGCTTTTCGCGCGACAACCCGTCACTTGACTAGTAGTCGTGTCACAAGGCATCCTGTCCTCCGCCGGAAGGGGAGGAACAGTGACCGATGGTTCGGCGCCGACCCGCGACTTCAACGGGCTGTACAAGGCTTTGCTGGAGGCCCACCCGCGGGAGGCTCTGCACTTGCTGTGCGGCGCTCGGCTGGACGGTGGGACGGTGGTTCTCGACGGCCCGACCGAGCAGCCGCGGCAACGCAGTCGTCAGCGCGACAAGGTGTTCGGGGTCCGCCACGGCAAAGGCCGACCGACATCTTCCACGTCGAAGTTCAGGACAAGGCCCAGCTCGACTACCGGTCGGTCAACGTCCCCGACGACCTGGACCCCGGCGCGCTGCTGGCCGGCCCGCTGGCCCCGCTGGCGTTGTGGTCCTACGAACCACCGCCGGACGTGGCGGAACGGGTGGTCGATCGCATCGCCGTGACCGGCCCGCTCGAGGAGCAATTGGTGCAGATCGAGCTGGGTATGCTCGTGGGAGGCCCACTGGCGGAGCAGTTTCTCGAAGCATTGCGAGGGAGAGGCATGAACGACGTCCTCGAGCAATCAGAGTCAGGCCGCGAGATCTTCGGGAAGGGCCAAGTCGACGGCATGCGGAGGCTCTTGCGAGCGAAGTACGGCGACCTCCACGACCTGGACGACCTTGCTCAGCGGCTGACCGCGAGCGACTACGACAAGAACATCGCTCGTATCGTCGCTGACGTAACGGTGGAAGAGCTGCGTTCCTAGATTGGCGGTGGATGCTTTCCGCGCTGATCGTGGGTGCCTCGACGACTTCAACTGCGATGCCGGTGAAGGGTGGGCATGACCAACATCCTCGAGCAATCAGAGGCGGGCCGCGAGATCGCTCGCCGGGGCTGGCGGAAGGGATTTGCTCAGATCTACGCGAAGGGTGTTTCGCATAGCTTGGAGCTGCGGCTCTCGGAGGGCCTCGAGCAGGTCCTCGAGCAGGTCCTCGAGGACGGCTGGAGGCAAGGTCACGTCGACGCCATGTGGACGCTTCTGCGGGCGAAGTACGGCAACGTCGACGACTTGGACGATCTCGCTCAGCAGCTGACCGACAGCGACCATGACGGGAACATCGTCCGCATCGTCGGCGGTGCGACCTTGGCGGAGTTGCGTTCCTAGATAATGCGTCTGCGCGACCGGCATGTGTGGCGGGCCGGTGTGAAGGTGCGGGATGCTCGCGGCATGGGTCTTGACCATCTGGCGCTCCTGCATGAGGAACTGGCTGCCTTTCAGGAGTGCTTGAGCGGCGACCTTTCCGCGCCCGTTGAGCACTGTGGGGACTGGACGCTGCGGGATCTGGGCGTGCACCTGGGGCAGGAGAATCTGTGGGCGGCCGCGGCGGTTCGGGAGCGGCGCGGAGATTACATGGCGGAGCCGCCGCCGGTGGACGTCGTGTCGTGGTTCGGCGAGACGGCCCGCACGCTCACGGATGCGCTGGCTGTGGACCCATCAACCGAGGCGTGGACGTTCTTTCCGCCGCGGACCGTTGCCTTCTGGCGACGCCGGCGCTGCCTCGAGACGCTCGTGCATCGCTGGGACGCCGAGCAGGCCGTCGGCCGGGCGGGCGCGCTCGATCCCGAGCTGAGTGGTGACGGCATCGCCGAGGTCGTCGACGGATTCGTGCCGAGGCAGATCCGGCTCGGCCGGATGGCTCCGCTGCGGGCCGCCGTCCGGCTGACCGCCACCGACCTGCGCGCGTGCTGGATCCTCGGGCCCGGCGACCCGGTCGCCGAGCTGTCCGGGCCCGCCGCGGACCTGCTGCTGATGCTGTGGGGCCGCCGGCCTGTCCCGTGGAGCAGCCTCTCCGGTGACGAAGCCGAAGCGCGCGACGTGCTGCACGGCCCCCTCGTGCCTTGAGGCGCGAAGCCGGGAGGCTGCGCCTGCCGGCGTCAGAGGTCGAGTTGATCGATGGTCAGGCCGACGTCGCGGTTGCCGTGCACCGGGACGGTGGTCCCCCGCCCGTCCGGGTGGCGCATGACGTGATGACTGCCGCGCAGCCGTGCGACCTTGAAACCGTGCCGTTCCAGAGCCTGAACGATCCGTGCACCCGGCACGCAGGGGAGCGGCGGCATCAGGCAGCCACGGTGACCGAAAGCTCCCGGGGGACGCCGAACTCCTCGATCAGACCGATGAGCGCCTCACGGAGATCTTCGAGCGCGGCTTCCTCGGTGTCGCCCTCGCCGTGTGCGCCGACGCCCGGGCGCAGCTGGGCGTGAGCACACCAAACGCCGTCCTCGTCGCGCTCGACCACGATCGGCACGGTGACGGTGTGAAGCTCGGCCATGAAGGCACCATAGCGCGGCTGGAAGAATCGCTGCGCCTGCGTCGAATCCTCGCGATGCATCACACGACTATAGTCGTGTGACTATCACCTGGGCAATGGCTTCAACGGCGGCGGATATGCCGCGAGCAAAGGAGCTCGGATGGCGGGCACGGCGGAGTTTCTTCTGGGGTGTCTGCGGCGGGCCGGCATTCGGGATGTTGTCTCGGTTGAGGCGGTGGCCGGTGGGCTGGCTGCGGTCGCCGGGGTTGCCGCACTCGGGGATGGGACGGCGGTATTCGTCAAGGCCTTCGAGGAACCGGCGGACGGGGACGTGTTCGGGGCGGAGGCGGAGGGGCTGACGGCTCTGCGGGAGCTTGGCGGGGTGGCTACGCCCGAGGTGATTCGGGTTGGGCGGGACCTGCTGGTGTTGTCGGTGCTGCGGCCGCGGCCACGGGGTGAGGGGTTCTGGGAACAGCTCGCGCATGCGTTGGCTCGGCTGCATCTGGGGACGGCTCATCCGCGGTTCGGGTGGTGGCGGGACAACTGGCTGGGGCGTCGGCGGCAGGTCAACTCCTGGAGTGAGGACGGGTTTTCGTTCTTTGCCGAGCATCGGTTGTTGCGGTGGGTGGGGGAACCTCGCGTCGAGGCGGCTCTGGATTCCGGTGACCGGGCGGCGCTGGAGCGGCTGTGCGACCTCTTGCCTGAGTTATTGCCGGGGCGGCCGGCCTGTCTGACCCACGGCGACTTCTGGACGCAGAACCTGATGGCCACCGCGGACGGGCGGCCGGCGTTGATCGACCCGGCCGTGTCGTACATGTGGGCCGAGGTTGATCTGGCTCATGTGTGGACGACCTCGCCGCCGGCTGAGGCTGGGGGGTTCTTCGGGCTCTACGCCGAGCTGACCGGGCTCGACGCGGGCTGGGTGGAGCGGATGCCGATCATCCAGTTGCGGCAGCACCTCGCCGTGCTGGCTCAGTTCGATGACGACTGGGGCGCGGCCGGATCGATCCGCTCGACGCTGGCCCCGTTCCGGAGGGTGGGGTGACGCGCCTTGCTCTTCGGTGCGGGCGGGCCATACCCTCGTCACCTGTCGGCCGGTCGGTGACGCGGAGCACATTGATGTGTGACAATCCGTCGCGTCGGTGAGTGGGCTGATCCGGGGGGCTTGGGTGAGTGAGGTCGGGGGCGTCGCCACCGCGACCGCGGGCGAGGAGCGGACCGAGGTTGGGAGCGCTCCCGCGTCCAGGGGTGTGCTGAAGCGGGTCTGGGCTCGGCGGGAGTGGATTCTCGTCGTCCTCGGCGGGCTGGCGCTGGCCGCGCTGCTGACCTGGCCGACGCTGCGCGATCCGCGGCACACGGTGCCGGGGGACATCGGGGATCCGGCCCTGTTCGCCTGGCAGATCGCCTGGGGCGGGCACGCCCTGCTGCACAACCCGCTGCACTTCTGGGACTCGAACACGTTCTATCCGGATCCGCACTCGCTGGCCTTCACCGACACCGTCCTCGGGTACGCCCCGCTCGGCATGTTCGGGTCGGGCATGGAGGCGGCCGTCCTGCGCTACAACATCGTGTACGTCCTGGTCCACGCGCTCGCCTTCGTCGGGGCGTACGCGTTGACCCGTCAGCTGGGCGCGCATCCGCTCGGCGCGTGGGTGGCCGGCGTCGCCTGGGCGTACGCGCCGTGGAAGCTCGCCCACGCCGGGCACCTGAACGTCATCTCGACCGGCGGCATCGCGCTGAGCCTGGCCATGATCGCCCGCGGCCACGGCTGGTCGTTGCGCCGCGGCCACCGGCCGGACAGGCACAGCCCCGGGTGGGCGCTGGCCGGGTGGCTGGTCGCCGCCTGGCAGATCAGCCTCGGCCTCGCCATCGGGCTCGTGTTCGCGTACGTCATGATCGCCCTTTGCCTCGTGGTGGCGGCGCGGTTCGGCTGGGTCTGGTGGCGGCGCGGCCGGCCGGTCTTCGGCCGCCGGCTGCTGGTGGCCGACGTGATCGGCGGGCTGGTGTTCGGCGCCGTCACGCTGTTCATGGGCATCGCCTACTCCCGCGTGGTGGAGCTCAACCCGCAGGCCGACCGGTCGCTGGCCTGGACCGAGGCGTACTCGCCGCCCTGGCGGGGTCTGCTCGTCGCGCCCGAGACGTCCTGGCTGTGGGGTGAACGGCACGCGGCGGCCCGGGCCGAGCTCTCGTGGCCGCCCGAGATGGCCCTGCTGCCCGGCGTGGCCCTGTTCGTGCTGGCCATCACGGGAGTCTTCTTCTCGGTCTTCCGGATCCGCCATCGGATCCTGCTGTTCCTGGGCGTCCTCGTCGGGGTTCTGCTCATGCTCGGCTCCAAGCTGCCGTGGCACGGCGACCCGGGCTATCTGACGCTCTCCAAGCACCTGCCGGGCTGGGCGGCCCTGCGCACTCCCGGGCGCCTGATGTTATGGACCACCTTGTTCATGGCTGTCCTGGCCGCCGGCGCGGTCAGCGCCGTCGTGGGCGACGTGAAAGAGATCGCGCCCTGGCGCAAGGACGGCGCCGCGTGGTCGAAGCGACTGGGGCGCGCGAAATTTGTCGTGCTGCGCCTCGCGCTGGTGCTCCCGCTGCTGGGGGTGGCCCTCGACGGGGTGAACCGGACCGCGCACCCCGAGGTGCTGCGCTATCCGGCCGCCATGAGCGTGGCGCCCGAGCCGATCCTGGTGCTGCCCAGCGGCGGCAGCCTCGAGATGTCGATCATGCTGTGGTCCACCAACGGGTTCCCGCGCATCCCCAACGGCATCGTGACCTTCGAGCCGACCGGGCAGCAACGGATCCGCTCGAGCAGCGCGACCTTCCCGGACTCGGCCAGCATCGCGTCACTGCGGGCGGACGGCATCAAGTCGGTCGTCGTCCTGCCGGAATGGCTGGGTGGAACCCCGTGGGAGGGCCTGCCCAACCGGCCGTTCGACGGCCTCGGCATCACCCGCGAGGAGATCGACGGCGCGTACCTCTACCGACTGGAGTGACGGCCGGCGGCCGAGAAGGCCGGATGCCGGCCGGCGCTGCTGGAAGGGCGCCTCGAAAAGCCGGGCGAACAGCCAGGCGAGCGCCAGCGACACCCCGCCGGCGATAAGCGTGGTGGCCGCGAACGAGATCGTGTCCCGGCCGAGCCGGGGGATGGCCAGCTTCAGGGTGACCACGACGACGATCGGCAGGTGGACCAGGTACAGGCTGTACGAGATCGACCCGAGCCACTTCAGCGGCCGCGAGTCGAGCAGCCGGATCAGCCCGGCGGGCCGCCCGCTCACGATCGCCAGCAGGAAGAGGGTCATCGCGGGGGCGACCGCCAGGTCGAGCCAGTAGTAGTTGTTGACCATCCACCGGCCGCCCTGAAGCAGCATCAGAACGCCCACCGGCGCCGCCGCCAGCACCGCCAACGGGATCCAGGGCGCTCGGTGGAATCGCCCGGCAGCCACACCGGCCGCCACGACGCCGGCGGCGAAGGCCGGTACGAGGTGCGGGGCCAGCCAGTTGTCGCCCTGCGGCGGCGACCCGTCGAACACGACGAACCCGATCACGACCACCGGCAGGGTCACCACGGCCAGCATCGCGGCCATGCCGATCCGGCGGCACAGCAGCACCAGCAGGGGTAGTACGCCGTACAGCAGAGCCTCGACGCCGATCGACCAGAAGGCGCCGTTCGGTGTGGGCACGGCGACCAGGTCCTGCAGCAGGAACGTGTAGACAAGCACGGAACCGGTGGTGGGCTCGGCCGAGTGCGGCTGGCGCACGATCGTCCAGGCGATGACCAGGCTGAACACCAGCGCGGCCCAGTACGCCGGAAGGATCCGCCAGGCCCGCCGCCGGGCGTAGCCGGCCAGGCTGCCCAGCTGCCAGCCATTACGCGCGGCCGTCAACGCCAGCGAGAAGCCCGACAGCACCAGGAACATCACCACGGCCAGCCGGCCGAACCCGAGCCAGCTCAGCCACTGCGGGCCCTGATAGCGGGGGAAGCCGCGGAACGTGTACGCCCAGCAGTGGAACAACACCACGTACAGGGCGCAGAGGCCGCGCAGGCCGTCCAGCCCGGCCACCCGTTTCGAGCTCACCTCCCAGTTCACGTAAAGCGAGGGCGCACAGTTCACGCCCGGCGGCGCTATTTGCCGGCGTTGGTCAGGTACGGGTCGTCGGACAGCCAGGTGGTCACCACGCGCGTGCGCTTCAGGTACCGGTCCTTCACGACGACCTTGCGGGCCTTCGCCGTGACGACTCGCGCCTTGATGTGCAGAAGGTAGGTCTGAGTGGCGGTGCCCGGCCGCTGCCACCGGCCGGCTCGCAGGGTCCAGCGGCTGCACTCGGAGTGCCAGTCCGGCCGGCCGGCCACGGTCTTGTTGATGCGGAAGCAGAGCGTGGTGGCGGTGCCCGCGTACGGGTTGCGGCCCGCGGGCCAGCCGGCGTCGCCATAGACCTTGGTCATGGCCCGGTACAGGTTGTAGGCCATCTTGGCGTAGCCGTCGTCGTTGGGGTGCAGCTGGTCGAACTCCGACAGGCCGCCGATCGACGACTGGTCGACCAGGTGCACCTTGTCGTCCTTGCCGGCCACGATGCCGGGGATCCGCTTGTTGTAGGCGGCGATCCGGCTCTTGTACGGCTCGATGTGCCCCTGAACCAGCTGCTGCACGAAGATGTCGGCGTCCGGGCGGCCGGCGCGGATCTGGTCGATGAGCGTGGACAGCCGGGTGGCCGTGGGGTCGACGCTCTTGTTCTGGGCCATGTCGTTGGTGCCGAGGTGCAGCAGGATCACGTCCGGCTGGTAGGTGGCCAGCCAGGTGTCGACGTTGGCGGCGATCTGGTCGATGCGCCAGCCGGGGTGGCCCTCGTGGTCGCGGTCCGCACCCTTCGGGCCGGCCTGCTGGGAGCCCACGAAGTCGACGTTCAGGCCGGCCGCCCCGAGCCGCTTCTGCAGGTCGATGCGGTAGCCGCTGGCCGTCGGGGCGCCGGTGCGGTTGCCGATCCGCGAGTCGGCCGACCCGCTGCCGTACGTGATCGAGTCGCCCAGCGGCATCACCTTGAGCGGTCCGGCCGGCTCCGGGGCGGCGTGGGCCGGGACGGTCGGCGAGGCGGCCAGGATCGTGGCGACGGCGAGCGCGAGGGCGGCAGGGATCTTCACATGGGAACGGATCGGCCCGCGCGGGTGCGCGGATGGTCGTCCGGCGGGTGCAGCACAGGTGCTTGCGGCGTCAGCGCGTCTCGACGTCCGCCCGGTCGGGGAGGGCGCTCGGGCTGAGGGTGTCCCGGCGGAGGACCTGCAGCAGTTCCTCGTACGGGCCGATCAGGTACGCGCGGTCGCCGGCCGCGAAGCGGGTGTCCCGGCGCGGCGGGTGCTCCAGCGGTGTGTCGCCCGGAGCTCGGCTGATGGCCACTACCCGCGTACGGGCGGAAAGGTCTTGCATGGCCAGGCCGTCGAGGCCGCCGCCGCGGGCGACGGTGAGCCGCCCGACCAGCATGAGTTGCGAGCTGACGTAGAACGTGGCGATGACGTCCAGGCCCAGGGCGGCGCCGACGAACCAGGGCGCGGCCAGGGCGGCCGTCGATCGGGCCAGGCCGAGGCCGAAGTGGCGTTCGACGGTGGCGGCCAGGGTGCGGTCGAACAGGCGCAGGACGACGGGCACCTCGCCGCCGCGGTCGCCCAGCTGGTCGCGGATGGCCAGGCCGGTCTCCAGGTTGACCAGGTCGTCGCTGGTCAGGATGGCCACCGCCCGGGCCTGGGCCAGTTGCACCCGGTCGAGCGTGCGGGGGAGGGTCGGATCGGCGAAGACCACGGGGATGCCCGCGTCGCGGACCTGTGCGGCGTACCGGCAATTCTCTTTGGTTTCGACGACCACCACGTCGATGCCGGCGTCGGCCAGACGCTCGACCACGCGGACGCCGACCGAGCCGAGGCCGATGACGACGACGTGATCGGTGAGCTGGGTGAGGCGGCGACGGCCCAGGGCCTCCTCGAGGCGGATGCTGACCAGGGTGTTGGTCAGCAGGGCGTAGAAGGTGGTGGCCAGCAGCACGCCGAGGATCATCAGGGCGATCGCGAAGCCGCGCAGCCAGGTCGGCTGCTCGCGGAAGTAGAAGTCGCCGAAGCCGACGGTGGCGATCGTCTCGACCGAGAAGTACGCGGCGTCGAGGATCGTCATGCGGGTGCCGTCGGGCTCGCGATAGCCCACGCGGAGCACCACCATCGCGGCCGTGAGCAGCAGAAACAGGCCGCCGAGCACGTAGGCCAGGCGGCGGTCGACAGTCGTCAGCACGGTCTGGGCCAGGTGCCATTTCGTTCTGAACCAACTTGGCCGTACGGAGGACGGAGGAGCGGTGGCGTCGCCGAGCCCGGCCGCGGCCAGCTCGGCCGGCGTGCCGAGCAGCGTGACCAGGTCGCCCGGGCGCACCTGGTGGTCGCGGCCGGGGCACACCTCGATGTCGTCCTCGCCGATCACCGCCAGCGGGGCCAGGGCGCCGTAGCGGGCCCGCAGCGGGCCGGCCGCATCGGCCACCACCTGCACGGCGACGAACCGGGTGCCGTCCAGGTCGAGGTCGTGGGCGCCGGTACGCAGGCAGGCCTCGACCAGCGACGGCGCGGACAGGCCGGCCACGTCCAGCACCGAGATCGACAGCGCGGCCAGGGCACGGCCGACGGCCGGATTGCGCAGCTGCACGACCACGCGGATGTCGGGGCGGTTCTCCCGGGTCAGCAGGGCGGCCTCGATGGTGTGCAGGTCGTCGGCCAGCACGCAGATGACCGCGGCCGCGCCGGGCAGGCCGGCCTCGCCCAGCGTCTCGATCAGGCGGGGGCTGCCGACCACCACGGGCACGCCCCAGCCCCGGACCACCCGGACCAGACGGGGGTCGGCGTCGTCCTCGACCACCGCGATGCGTACGCCGGCCAGGTGCAGCTGTTCGACGGTGCGCAGCCCCACGTCGTCGAGCCCGCAGACGATGATGTGCCCACGCCAGCTCGCGCAACTGCCGTCCACTCACGCAGGGTAGCCAAGTTGCGGGCGCTCAGTGGCATCCTTGGCGTGAGTGTGCGGGTGCCGCCCCGGTGGGTGGAGCGTACGGCGTGGGGGCACCCGGCCTGGTGGCTCAACCTGCGGGCGGCGCCCGAGGCGACAGTCGAGCTCGATGGCACCGCCGCCCGGCCGGTGCGGGCACGGGCGGCCGAGGGCGACGAGCGGGCGAGGCTCTGGGACCGCTGGCGCACGTTCGACAAAGAGCTCGACGTGTACGCGGCGTTGCGCTCCACCGAGGCGGTGGTCGTGGTCCTGGAGCCTCGCCCGTCGCCCGGCTAGATCCCGCTGCTGATGTCGATCATGTCCTGGCGGGGCACGACCTTGATGCGCTTGCGGCCGTGCGGGTTGCCCAGGCCGATCTCGTGCTCGTCCAGGCGCTTCCAGCCGGCCCAGGTGGTGTAGCCGAGGCCGCGGCGGTCGAGGTAGGCCAGGACTTCGGCCGGGTCGCGGTGGACGGCCGGCGGCAGGCCGTCGGCGTCGGCCAGCAGGCTGGTGATCGTCTCGTTGGCGTCCTTCTTCGTGTGCCCGATCAGGCCGACCGGGCCGCGCTTGATCCAGCCGGTCGCGTACAGGCCGGGCACCCGCTCGCCGTCGAGGTCGAGCACGCGGCCGGCGTCGTGCGGGATCGTGCCGGTGGCGTGGTCGAACGGCAGGTCGGCGATCGGGCGGCTCAGATAGCCGATGGCCCGGTAGACGGCCTGCACGTCCCAGTCGGTGAACTGGCCGGTGCCGCGGACCGAACCGTCGCCGGTGAGCTCCTGCGTCTCGGTGCGCAGTCCCTCCGTACGGTCGGACCCGAGGATGGCGACCGGCGCCTGCAGGAAGTGCAGGTGCAGGCGGCGCGGCCGGTCGCGGGGGTCGCGGGCGCACCAGTTCTGCAGGGTGTCGACGCACATCTTGAGCGAGCGCCTGGCCCGGATGGCGGCCAGGCTGCCCTCGTCGAACTCCATGCCCTCGGGGTGCACGATCACCTCGACGTTGGGCGACTCGTCGAGCTCGCGCAGCTCCATCGGGGTGAACTTGACCTGGCCCGGGCCGCGCCGCGAGAACAGGTGCACGTCGGTCACCGGGCTGGCCAGCAGGCCGCGGTGCACGTTGTCGGGGATCTCGGTCTCGAGCAGCTCGTCCGCGGTCTTGGCCAGGATGCGGGCCACGTCGACGGCCACGTTGCCGGCGCCGAGCACCGCCACCTTTGTCGCGGTCAAAGGCCATTCCCTCGGTACGTCGGGGTGGCCGTCGTACCAGGAGACGAAGTCCGCCGCTCCGAAGCTCCCCGGCAACTCGATCCCGGGGATGTCGAGCTCCCTGTCCTTGTCGGCGCCGGTGGCGAGCACGACGGCGTCGTAGAACGGGGTGAGCTCCTCGGGCTTGACGTCGACGCCGTAGTCGACGTTGCCGATGAAACGGATGCGCGGATCCTCCAGCACGTGGTGCAGCGCCGTGATGATCTCTTTGATCCGCGGGTGGTCGGGCGCGACGCCGTACCGGATGAGCCCGTACGGGGTGGGAAGCCGGTCGAAGATGTCGACTGTCGCGTCCGGGGCCGCCTTGGTCAGGATGTCCGCCGCGTAGATGCCGGCCGGTCCGGCGCCGACGACGGCGACTCGCAGAGCAGTCACTTCTTCGTGGCCCAGAAGATCGTGGAGATCTCCTCGATCTTGGCGAGCAGGCGGCCGGCGACCTCGGGGTCGGCCGAGCCCTTGGCCCCGCTCGCGCCGGCCAGCTTGGTGGCCTCGTTGAACAGGGTGTGCAGCTGGGGGTAGGCCTCGAAGTGCGGCGCCTTGAAGTAGTCGGTCCACAGCACCCACAGGTGGTGCTTGACCAGCTCGGCGCGCTGCTCCTTGATGATCAGGGCACGCGTACGGAATTCCGGGTCCTCGTTGGCCTGGTACTTCTCGCAGATGGCCTTGACCGACTCAGCCTCGATCCGCGCCTGGGCGGGGTCGTAGACGCCGCAGGGCAGGTCGCAGTGGGCGCTCACCGTGGTGCGCGGCGTGAAGAGGCGGGGCAGTCGCATCGGATTCCTCTCTCGGGACTGGCCTTCAAACCTAAAACTTCAACCGCACTTCAAGTCAACGCAAGATCAAGCGACTCTGATCACACCGGCCGGGGCGACCGGCGCATAATCGGGTCATGGCGGATATCGATCGGCTGGTGGCCGAGCACGTCAGCCGGTTCAACGCCGGTGTCGCCACGAAAGACTTCACGCGGTTCGCCGCGGCCTTCGCGCCGGACGCCGTGATGGTCTTCGACGGTGTGCCGGTGGGCCCCTTCCGCGGCCCGGCCGAGATCGCGGAGGCCTACCGGGCGAACCCGCCCGGCGACTTCATCGACGTGACGCCGGTCGAGCGCGCCGGTCCGGCCGAAGCGGTCGTCCGGTACGCCTGGCGCACCGCGGACGCGAGCGGAGGAATGCGGCTGTCCTGGGCCGGTGACGACAAGATCGACGCGTTGACCCTGACGGTCTAGGACAGGCTTTACGCGCCGCGGCGGCTGGCGATGGCCTCCAGGAAGATCTCACCGATCTTGGCGGGGTCGGTGGCCACGAAGACGCCGCCGGAGCCGGAGGCCTTGGCGATCGCCTCCAGCTCGTCGCGGTCGATGGCGGTGCCCATGCCGATGATGATCATGCGGACGGGCTTGGCCGGGTCGCGCAGCTTCGTCATCTTGGCGACCAGCTCGTCGATCGTCAGGCCGCCCGGGTTGTCGTTCTTGCCGTCGGTGTAGATGACCACCGAGTTGGAGACGCCCGGCTTCCAGCCCTTCTTCACGGCGGCGTACGCGGCCAGCGCCGTGTCGAACAGGCCGGTGTCACCGCCGTCCTTCGGGACGATCCGGCCGATGCCGGCCTGCAGTTCGGGCAGGTGGGTGGCGACCGAACTGATCGGCACGTTCTCTTTCCATGGGCGCGTGCCCACCATGTTCGTGGAGAACGTCCAGTTGCCGACCGACCAGCGCCCGTCCAGCAGCGCGAGGCCCTGCTGCGCCGTCCGCTGGGTGACCTCGGCCCGGGTCAGGCCGCCCGCCGTGGGCACCTTGGCCTTCATCGAGCCCGACACGTCGAACACGGCCAGCATCCGGCCCGGCTGGGTGATCGCCGTCCAGCTGCCGAGCAGCGGGGTGATGGCGGCGGCGCCGGCAGCGGGCGGCGGGGTCACCGTGGCCGGCGCGCCGGGCAGGGCGGGAAAACCGGTGCCGGTCGAGCCGTCCGGGCCACGCAGACCGGCCCGGGCCAGGTCGGTGGAGATGCCACCCAGGGCCGCGCGCAGCCTGGTCGCGGCGGCGGCTTTCTCCGGGTCGACCCCGGGCATGATCGCGTACGGGTAATCCAGCACCGCCGTGGCCGGGCTGGGATAGATCGCGGTGAGCCGGTTGCCGGGGGTCTTCGCATTGTGCTCGATGACATCAGCCTCGGACAGCACGGCCAGGCCGACGCTGTCGCCCACCTTGAGCAGCAGGTCCTTGCGGATGCTGGAGCTGTTGGCGGCCAGCGCCCGCATCACCCCGACCCGCAGGGCGGCCGACTTGGTCGCGCCGGCCACGGTGAGCAACCCGGTCAGCCCGGTGGCGTCGCGCGACGGTTCGACCAGGCCCGGCCGCAGCGTCTTGTCGGCGTAGAGCCGCGGGACGAGGTCGGCCATCTTCGCCTGTTTCAAGGCCGCGGCGGATTCCTCGGGCGCGGCCAGCACGGTCGGGCTCGTGGCGATCGAGCCGAGCACGGTCGGCCGGAAGCCGGGCGCCTCCGACGAGATGCGGACCAGCCAGGTGGCCGAGTCCGGGATCCAGGCGTCGACCCCGTCCGCCTGGGACTGGGCCCCGGTGCCGATGCCGGCCAGGTTCACGCCGTGCTTGCCACCTACGGCGGCGGCGATGGCGGCCGGGTCGGCGGCGGCCACGGCGACCTGGGCGCAGGTGTCCTCCCGCTTGCTCCAGGCGTCGGCCGCGGCCCGGACGGCGGGCGCGATCTCGGTGGCGGCGGCGACCTTGAGCTGCACGGTGGTGGCGCAGCCGTTCTTGGACCACTCCTGATAGCCGGCCCAGGCGCCGCCGGCGACCACTACGACGGCGACGGCGGCGGCGGTGACGATCAGTCCGGTGCGCTGAAGCGGGCGGTGACGGCCAGGCATCGAGCCATGATGGACGCTCGATCAACTTTTGTCACTACCGATGCAACTACTTAAGCCGGCCTAAAGCCAAAGCCTCACTTGCGCGACCCGATGATCGGCCGAGCCACTCCTGCCGTTTCGCACCTCGACCGCCATCAACGCGCAGAGCAGACTTCGGGAGGTGCGGGCCGCCGTCGTCGTGGCCTTTCCCGGCGGCGGTGGCCCTCCGAAGACGGGAGGAGCCATGAGACGAAACATCGTCATCGCAGTCGCCGTGACCGCCCTGATGGCGGGCGCCCAGCCGGCCTGGGCTGGCGGCCGGTCGGATTCCGGCGGGCGCATCGTCTGGACCAATGCGCCGGACACCACCTTCACCACCGGACATCTCGAGATCGCCCGGCCGGACGGGCGCGGCGCCCGCCGGCTCACGCCGGACACGCCCGGCGCCCGCGACCTGCTGCCCTCGATCTCACCCGACGGGCGCCGCGTCGTCTACCAACGCGACAGCGGCGACTTCGCCGACCTGCGGATCGTGGACGTGACCGGGCGCAACGACCACTCCGTGGACACCGGGTGTCACGACCCGTGCCAGGACGACCTGGAGCCGGGCTGGCTGCCGGACGGGCGGATCTACTTCACCCGCGTGATCGGGCCGTTCGACCAGCCCAACGGCTCGGCCCGCTCGGCCGTGCTGCACACCGCCCGGCCCGACGGCACCGGCGTGCGGCGGCTGTCGCCGCCCGGACCGGACGGCCTGATCGAGGACTACCACGCCAGTACCGTGCCCGGGGCCGGCTACCTGGTTTACGGCCGCCTGCGGAACGAGGACTTCGCCACCGCGCTGTTCCGGATGGACCTGCCGTCGCGCCGGGTGCGGCAGCTCACCAGCTGGAGCGTGCCGGCCGAGAGCGCGGACCTGTCGCCGGCCCGGCGGGGACCCACCAAAGACCTGGTGGTCTTCCAGATCGGGCGGCCCGGCACCGACGTGCTCGACATCGCCACCGTGCCCGCCACCTGCCGGGACGAGGCGGACTGCATGAGCAAGGTCAAGTACCTGACCGGCGGGGAAGGGCGGGCCACCAGCCCGAGCTGGTCGCCGGACGGCCGCCGGATCGCCTTCAGCTTCCGTACCGGTACGGCGGACCTCAACGGTGACGTGTGGACGATGCGTCCGGACGGCTCCGACCGGCGCCGGGTGTCGACGTCGCCGGTCTTCGACTACGGCGCGGATTGGGGACCCGCCTGACCTCAGTTCTCGGGGTGTGGACGGCGGCGGGTGGCGACGCGGGCGGTGGCGCCGGCGAGCAGCAGGGCGAGGCCGATCAGCGCCAGGGCTGTCGTGTTGGTGCCGGTGATCGGGAGGCCGCCGCCCTCACCGCCGCCGTTGCCGCCGCCCTCGCCGTCGCCCGGGGTGGGGGTGGGGCCGGCGGGGTTGATGATGACGGCGGCGGTGTCGTCCGAGGGGTCGGGGTCACCGGCCGGCGGTGGGCCTTGGCGGCTGACGTTGATGCTGCCGCGGAGGGTGCCGGGCTGGTCGACGCGCAGGATGAAGTCGAAGTTCACCGTTCGGTAGGGGAGGTACGGGACGCCGTCCAGCTCCGAGGTGAAGCAGTAGAGCTTGCCGTCGTCGGGGTGGCCGTCGGGCGGGTAGGGACCGGGGAACGGAAGCGTGGGGAACGACCGGCACAGGGGCGAGCGGCCGACCACCGTGGTGCCGGAAGGCGGGGTGAAGGTGATGACCAAGTATGAGCCCTGCGCCCGGTCCCAGCCTTCAATGCCGGCCGGACCGTTGTTGCGCATGCCCAGGCGTACGGGGACGGTCTTTCCGACTTTCGCCCTTGCGGTGTCGCCGATCGCGGTGAAGTTGGACTGGTTGACGCCGGTCACCGCCAGGTCCCAGCCGTCGGCGTTGTCGCGCACGTCGATCTCGGTCTGGGGGTCGGCCAAGGTGGACGTCGCGGGGGTCAGCTCGAGTTCGGGGCCGGAGCCGGACGGCAGCGCGCGGCCCGGGTCGATCCAGTCCTGCGCGGTGTGCCAGATGAACGAGCTGGACCACTGGCTCGGCGCCCACACCGCCCGAGAGGCGGTGATCCGCCACGGCGTGGCCAGGCGGTAGGTGGCGCCGGGGGCCAGTTCGGTCTCGAACAAGCAGGCGGCGCCGCGTTCGGTGGGGGCGCAGTTGCGGTGCGGCGTGCTGGTGATGCCGCGGACCGCTCTCCATTCGAGGACCACCCCGCGAACCGGGGAGTCGCCGGTGTTGCGGACGGCGGCGGTCACGTCCGTGCTCGTGCCGGTGGGCAGCGAGACGTCGCCCTGCGTGTCGACGGCGGTGAGGGCGACCTGCTCGGCGATCGTGACGCGACCCGTGGCGGTGGCCCGGGTCGTGCCCTCAACCACGGCCCGTACGGTCACCAGCGCACTCGCGCCGAGCGGGGTGCCGGGGTTGGCCGCAACCGAAAGGTCGAACGCGTCGCTCGTGCCGTCGCAGGTGAGCGTGGTGGCGGCGGCCGTGCACCGGGTGATGCCCGACGGCGGCGTGACCGTGGCGATCGCGTTCAGCGCGGTCAGGTCGAACACCAGCTCGCCGGGGGGCGTTTGATCCGGGAACCGGTACTGCACGTGCATCCCCCGGGCCGCTCCGCCGGGCTGGACGCTGACGTTGCTCAGCGTCAGGGTCCATCCGGGGGCAGCCTGAGCGGCCGCCGCGGGCATGAGGGCGGCGAACACGGCGATCAGGGCGACGCTGGCGAACCTGCGCATCGGCTGGCTTCTTCCGTACGTCCACTGTGGTGGCCGCAGCGTACTGCCTGAACGGGCCGTATGGTGGTCAGACTTTTCGAGCGTCGGCCGCCCGTTGAACGACGGCGTCACCGCCGCACTGGCCGGCCGCGCGAAACCCTGACGCCACAAGGATGGCGTCCGGTCTTACCGGCGGTGGGTGGCCAGGCGAGCGCACGTGCCGACGAGCAAGAGGGCCAAGCCGATCAGCGCCACGGTTGTGGTGTCACTGCCGGTGATCGGCAGGCCGCCGCCTCCGCCCTCCCCGCCGCCTCCGCCGTCGTCGCCGCCATCGTTGCCGCCGCCGGTGGCCGGGGCTCCCGTTGCGGTCACGACGATGGGCTCCTCCTGGGTGATCCTCGGGGCGTCAACGGGAGTGAGCACGGTGCGGATCTGTCCGCGCAGCGTGCCGGGCTTGTCGATGCGGAGCTTGAAGTCGAAATTGACTGTCTCGCCGGGGAAGTAGGGGAGACCTTCGAACATGCCCGTCCAGCAGTAGTATTTGCCGTCGTTGAAGTCGGCTCCGTCGGGCCACGGCACGCCGGGGGTGGGGTAGTCCACATTGAACGGCTGGCACAGCGGCGAGTGGCCGACGACCTTGGTGCCGGCGGGCGGGGTGACGGTGACCGTCAGGTACGGGGCGAAGGCGTTGCCCCAGCTTTCCATGCGGGCCGGGCCGTTGTTGCGCACGCTGGTGCGTACGGTGACGGTCTGGCCGACCTTGCCGGTGGCCTCGTCGCCGCGAACGGTGAAGGTCGAGTTGTTGCGGCCGGTGACGAGCAGGTTCCACTCGTCGGCGTTGGTGGGGTTGCCCTCGGTGTCGACGTCGGTCTGCGGCACCGTTTCGGTCACGGGGGCGGGCGCGGGGGTCAGCCCCAGCTCGGTGTCGCCGTCGCCGCCGGGGAGGGGGCGGCCCTGGTCGATCCAGTCCTGCGCGGTGAACCAGCTGAACGACGACAGCCACTGGGTCGGCGCCCACACGGCGTCGGTGGCGGTGAGCGGCCACGGCGTCGCCAGCCGGTATTCCTGGCCGGGGGTCAGCGCGCCCTCGAACAGGCAGGCGGCGCCGGCGGTCGGCATGACGGCGCCGCGGCCCTCGATCGGGCTGCAGTTGGCGAAGTCGGGTGTGCGCATGCCGACGGCGGTCTGCAGCTGGAGCACGACCCCCGTGATCGGCGTGTCGCCGGTGTTGCGCAGGCCGGCCGCCAGCTGGCCGGTGGCTCCGGTGGCGATCGAAACATCGTCTTGCGCCTGTACGTTCGTCAGGGACACGGCCTCGGCGATGGTCACGGTGCCGGTCGCACTGGCCACCGTCCGGCCGCCCGCGACGATCCGGGCCGGCAGGGTGATGACCGTGCCGACCGGGGCGTCGGGCTCGGCCGTCACCTCCATCCCACCCGAGAAGCCGCGGTCGTCCTGCGCGCAGGTGACCGTGGTGGCCGTCGTGGTGCACGGGACCGGGAAGCCGGGCTTCAGGGTGATCCGGCCCTGAGCGGCCGTGATGTCGAAGACCAGGTCGTACTTGACCCGGGCCGCGTTGGCGGTGTCGACGCTCAGCCGCAGGACGCCCGTGGCGCCGGGCACGACGCTGCCCCGGCCGAGGGACAGCTTCCACGGTGTGGCCGCGGCCTGGGCCGGCGCCGGGGCGATCAACGCGGCCAGCAGGACGATCAGGGCGGCACTGGCGAGTCTGCGCATGAGGTGACCTCTATCGTCGGCGGGTGGCCAGGCGCGCCGCGGCGCCGGCGATGAGAAGCGCGAGGCCGATCAGGGCCACCGCTGTGGTGTTGCTGCCGGTGATCGGCAGGCCGCCACCGCCGCCGCCCTCACCACCACCGTCCCCGCCGGTGACGGGAACGCCGGTTGCGGTGATGACGATGGGGGCGCGGTAGGGGATCGGGCCGAGCCCGCTGTTGCCGCGCCCGGCGTCGTGCAGCGTGGTCCGGATTCCGCCGCGCAGCGTGCCGGGCTTGGTGATGCGCAGCGTGAACTTGTAGGTGTAGGTCTCGCCGGGCAGGTTCCACGGCGTCAGCCAGGAGCCCTTCCAGCAGTAGTACTTGCCGTCACCCAGCTCGGCGTCGACCGGGTAGGGGCCGCCGGGGGTGGGGAAGTCGATGCTGAAGAGGTGGCAGTCGGGGTCGGCCCGCACCACCTTGGTGCCCGGGGGAAGGGTCACTGTGGTGAGCGAATACGACCCCTCGAGCTGGTTGTAGCCCTCGAGCCGGGCCGGACCGTTGTTGCGGACGCTGACGCCGACGGTGACGTTCTTCCCGACCTGGCCGCTCGCCGTGTCACCCCGCACGGTGAGGGTCGAGGTGTTGCGGCCGGTGACGCTCAGCTGCCACTCGTCGACGTTGTTGTAGATCAGTTCGGGCTCGGTCTGCGGAACGGCCCGGGCGGTGGCCACGGCGGCGAGTTCCAGCTCGGGCCCGCTGCCGCCGGACGGCAGCTTGCCGCCCCGGTCGGTGAAGTCCTGCGCGGTCGACCACTCGAACGAGGCCAGCCACTGGCTGGGCGCCCACACCAGCTCGGTCGCGGTCACCCGCCACGGTGTGGCCAGGCGGTATTCCTGGCCGGGGGCCAGCTCGGCGTCGAACAGGCAGATGGCGCCGGAGTCGGGCGGGATGTTCGGGTCGGTCACCACGTTCGTGCAGTTGGCGTAGTCATTCGTCCGGATGCCGGCGACCGTCTTGAGCTGCAGAACCACGCCGGTGACGGGGCGGCTGCCGGTGTTGCGGACCCCGGCCGCCAGCCCGTAGGTGCGGCCGCTCGCGATCGCCATGTCGTCCTGCGCCTCGACCGCGGCCAGCGAGACCTCTTCGGCCACGGTGACGGTGCCGGTCGCACTCGCGACCGTCTTGCCGTCGAGCACGGCGCGGACCGGCACGGGCACCGTCAGGCCGGCCGGAGCCTCGGGCTTGGCTGTCGCCATGAGGTAGCTCGACATGCCGCCCGTGTTCACCGGGCACGTCAGCGTGGTGGCCGTGGCCGTGCAGGTGTAGAAGGTGAGCTTGAACGTGAGGAGGTCACGGGCGGCCGTGATGTCGAAGACCAGGTCGAGGTCGTAGCGGGTCGAGCCGCCGCCGGGCGCGCGCAGGCCGAACGGCATGCCGCGTTCGCCGCCGCCGGGCACGACGCTGATCTTGCCCGCCGTCATGGTCCACGGGGCGGCAGCCTGAGACGCCGACGGCGCGCCGAGCACAGCCAGGAGGACGATCAGGGCGGTGCTCGCGAGCCTGCGCATGGCGCAGGAGAATACCGTCGAAACAGAATGCATTCTGCTTGTCGGCGTTCACCATTCGTACGGACGGTCAGCCGGGCGATCCCAGCCGTCGCACGAGTCCTCCTCGTCGAGGGAGCGCAGGACGTCGAGCAGGTCAGGACCGTCGTGGCCGGTGTCGACCGAGCGCCCGATCAACCCCAGCTGGGCGGCGCAGTCGCGGCCGAAACCCTTCACCATGCGGTCGGCGCGGGTCTGGTGCCCGCACCGGGGGCAGCGCCGCATCGCGACGGGACGATCGGGAACAGCCATCCTCGAAGTATGTCGCCGTGCGGCCCGCCCGCGCCTGGGTTAGGGTCGTCAGCGTGGGAGTCAAGACGTGGATCGAGGGGTGGCCGGTCTACCGGCAGCTCACCGGCACCGATCCGCTGGGCCGCGGCGCCGCCGCGCAGTCTCCCAAGTCCAAGTCGCTGACCTCCCGCACCGAGACAGCCGACCGGGTGGCCAAGTCGGTCTGCCCGTACTGCGCGGTCGGCTGCGGGCAGCAGATCTTCGTCAAGGACGAGAAGATCGTCCAGATCGAGGGCGACCCCGACAGCCCCGTCTCGCGCGGGCGGCTGTGTCCCAAGGGGTCGGCCAGCCTGAGCCTGGTCACCAGTGATCGCCGGCAGCAGAAGGTGCTCTACCGGCGTCCGTACGGGAAAGACTGGGAAGAACTCGACCTCGACACGGCGATGAACATGATCGCCGACCGGGTGCTCGCCGCGCGCGACGCGACCTGGCAGGACGCCGACGAGGAAGGGCGGCCCCTCAACCGTACGCTGGGAATTTCCAGCCTCGGCGGGGCGACGCTCGACAACGAAGAGAACTATCTGATCAAGAAGCTCTTCACCGCCATCGGCGCCATCCAGATCGAGAACCAGGCGCGTATTTGACACTCCGCCACGGTTCCCGGTCTGGGAACCTCCTTCGGCCGGGGCGGGGCCACCAACTTCCTCCAGGATTTGGCTAACGCCGACTGCATCGTCATCCAGGGCTCGAACATGGCCGAGGCGCACCCGGTGGGCTTCCAGTGGGTGGTCGAGGCCAAGAACCGCGGGGCCAAGGTCATCCACGTCGACCCGCGCTTCACCCGGACCAGCGCGCTGGCGCACACCTACCTGCCGGTGCGGGCCGGGGCCGACATCGCGTTCCTCGGTGGCGTGATCAACTACATCCTGAGCAACGAGAAGGACTTCCGGGAGTACGTGGTCGCGTACACCAATGCGTCAATGCTCGTCAGCGAGGAGTTCGAGGACACCGAGGACCTCAGCGGGCTGTTCTCCGGCTACGACCCCGAGACCAACACGTACGACCAGAGCTCCTGGCAGTACGCCGGTCAGCAGGACGAGGGGCAGGAAGAGGAGGAGTCGCACGCCGACCGCGAGACCGCCTCGGGCCTCGAGCAGGAGTCGCACGGCCCGCCCATCCCGGCCGACGTCCCCCGCGACCCCACGCTGCAGGATCCGCGCTGCGTGTACCAGGTGCTCAAGCGGCACTACGCCCGCTACACCCCCGAGGTCGTCGAGCGCCTCTGCGGCGTGCCGCAAGAGAAGTTCCTCGAGGTCTGTGAGGCCTGGACGGCGAACTCGGGCCGTGAGAAGACGACCGCTCTGGTCTACTCCGTGGGCTGGACGCAGCACAGCGTGGGCGTGCAGTACATCCGCGCCGGCGCGATCATCCAGCTGCTGCTGGGCAACATGGGCCGGCCCGGCGGCGGCGTGATGGCGCTGCGCGGGCACGCCAGCATCCAGGGCTCGACCGACATCCCGACGCTGTTCAACCTGCTGCCCGGCTACCTGCCGATGCCCCACTTCAAGCAGCACGAAAGCTTCGACCAGTGGATCGACGCGATCCGGCATCCCGAGCAGTCCGGCTTCTGGGCCAACGCCAAGTCGTACGCGGTGAGCCTGCTCAAGAGCTACTGGGGCGACGCGGCGACCGAGCAGAACGATTTCGGGTACGGCTGGATGCCCCGCCTGACCGGTGATCACGGCACGTATCAGCAGGTCCTCGACATGATCGACGGCAAGATCAAGGGGTACTTCCTGCTCGGGCAGAACCCCGCCGTCGGCTCGGCCCACGGCAAGGCGCAGCGGCTGGGCATGGCCAACCTCGACTGGCTCGTGGTGCGTGACCTCTTCATGATCGAGAGCGCCACCTTCTGGAAGAACGGCCCCGAGATCGGCACGGGCGAGATCGTGCCCGAGGAGTGCAAGACCGAGGTCTTCTTCATGCCGGCCGCCTCGCACGCCGAGAAGTCGGGCACCTTCACCCAGACCCAGCGCATGCTGCAGTGGCGCGAGCAGGCCGTCGAGCCGCCGGGCGACGCCCGCAGCGAACTGTGGTTCTTCTACCACCTGGGCCGGATCATCCGGGAGCGCCTGGCCGACTCGACTCTGCCGCGCGACGAGGGCATCCGTCGTCTGGCGTGGGACTACGAGCTGCACGGTGAGCTGCAGGAACCCCGGGGCGAGGACGTTCTCAAAGAGATCAACGGGTACGACCTGACGACCGGCAAGCTGCTCAGCAACTTCACCGAGATGAAGCCGGACGGTTCCACCTCGGGCGGCTGCTGGATCTACACCGGCGTCTACAAGGACGGTGTCAACCAGGCCGCCCGGCGCAAGCCCGGCAGGGAGCAGAACTACGTGGCCCGCGAGTGGGGCTGGGCCTGGCCGTCCGACCGCCGCACGCTCTACAACCGCGCCTCGGCCGACCCCGACGGCAAGCCGTGGTCGGAACGCAAGAAGTACGTGTGGTGGGACGAGGAGAAGGGCGAGTGGGTCGGCGACGACGTGCCCGACTTCGAGAAGACGAAGCCACCGTCGTACCGGCCGCCCGAGGGCGCGAGCGGGGTCGAGGCCATCTCGGGCGACGACGCGTTCATCATGCAGGGCGACGGCAAGGGCTGGCTGTACGCGCCCAGCGGGCTCATCGACGGGCCGATGCCCACGCACTACGAGCCGGCCGAGTCGAATGTGCGCAACCCGCTCTACGCCCAGCAGGCCAACCCGACCCGCAAGGTGTACCAGCGGTCGGACAACCTGACCAACCCGAGCCCGCCCGAGCAGCACTCCGAGGTCTACCCGTTCGTCTTCAGCACGAGCCGGCTCACCGAGCACCACACGGCCGGCGGCATGAGCCGGCAGCTGGCCTACCTGTCCGAGCTGCAGCCCGAGATGTTCGTCGAGGTGTCGCCCGAACTCGCGGCCGAACGGGAGCTCGAGCACATGGGGTGGGCGCACATTGTCACGGCGCGCGCGGCGATCGAGGCCAGGGTGATGGTCACCGACCGGCTGGCCCCGCTGCGCATCGACGGGCGGATCGTCCACCAGCTCTGGATGCCCTACCACTGGGGCAGCGAGGGCCTGGTCACGGGCGACTCGGCCAACGACCTGATCGGGATCACGCTCGACCCGAACGTGCTCATCCAGGAGAGCAAGGTCGGCACCTGCGACATTCAGCCGGGGCGCCGGCCGTCGGGCCCTGAACTATTGGCGTACGTGCAGAGCTACCGTGATCGGGCAGGGCTCACACCAGGGCACCACACCCCGATCGAGACCCCGAGGGGCGCTGATGGAGAGCAATAGCCTGTACGGGCCGCTCGACCCGGCGCCGGAGGCCGGATACACCGACGCGCCGCCGCGGATGGGGTTCTTCACCGACACGTCGGTGTGCATCGGGTGCAAGGCGTGCGAGGTGGCCTGCAAGACGTGGAACGCGGTGCCGGACGACGGGTTCGACCTGCTCGGGCACTCGTACGACAACACGGGCGGGCTGACGGCCAACTCGTGGCGGCACGTGGCGTTCATCGAGCAGCCGCGGTCGTCCTCGGGTGCTTCCACCGATACGCCAGGGGCGTTCGCCGGGCTGCCGGTCGGGCCGTCCTCCGTGCCGGCGACCAATGTGATCGCCGCGCAGACCTCGGCCGACACGGGGACGTCGCCGGGCATCCTGCCCGCGGTCGACGCGTTGTCGGCGGCGGCCACGGCGGGCAGTGAGTTTCTTGGCGCTGCGCCTTCGGGTGGCTGCGGTTCCGGGGGCTGCGGCTCGTCTTCCGGTGGCTCCTCCTCTGGCGGCGGCGCTCAGATGCTGGGCATGCCGATGACTGATCTGCCGGGGCGGGTCAACGAGGCGCCGCGGTCGGACTTCCGCTGGCTGATGATGTCGAACGTGTGCAAGCACTGCACTCATGCCGGGTGCCTCGACGTGTGCCCGACGGGAGCGCTGTTCCGCACCGAGTTCGGCACGGTCGTGGTGCAGGACGACATCTGCAACGGGTGCGGTTATTGCATTTCGGGCTGCCCCTACGGCGTGATCGACCGGCGGGACGACGACGGGCGGGCCTGGAAGTGCACGCTCTGCTACGACCGGATCGGGGACGGGCTGATGCCGGCCTGCGCCACGGCCTGCCCGACCGAGTCGATCCAGTTCGGTGAGCTGGACGAGCTGCGGGAGCGGGCGGCGCGGCGCGTTGAGACGTTGCAGGCGCAGGGCGTGGCCGAGGCCCGGCTGTACGGGAACGACCCCTCCGACGGGGTGGGCGGCGACGGCGCGTTCTTCCTGCTGCTCGACGAGCCCGAGGTGTACGGGCTGCCGCCGGACCCGCACGTGCCGACGCGCGATGTCGTGTCGATGTGGAAGAAGGCGGGGCTGGCCGCGTTGACCATGGCGGCCACGGCGGTTGTCGCGTTCGCCGGGAGGCGCAAGTGAGCTCGGTTTCTCCGCCGCCGGCCGGGAACCAGGGGAGTGGGCTCTCCCGGGACGAGGGTTACGGCGGGCCGCGCCGGGGCGGCGGCCTCCCTTCGTCTCGTGACGGTTCTCGTGCTTCTGAGGGCGAGGGGCGTGGCGGTTCGCGGCGGGGCGGCGGCAAGCGCGGCGGGGACCGGTCGATGGTGCCCAAGGCGGATTTCCAGTCCTACTACGGGCGGCCCATCGTGCGGCCGCCGGTATGGACGCACGACATCGCGATCTATCTGTTCACCGGTGGGCTGGCGGCGGGGTCGGCGCTGATCGCGGCCGGCGGGCAGGCCAGCAAAGACCCGGTTCTGCGCGTGGCGGGACGGGGCACGGCCCTGGCCGCCCTCGGGGCCAGCGCGTTCTTCCTGATCAAGGACCTGGGCCGGCCGGACCGCTTCCACCACATGCTGCGGGTGGCCAAGCCGACGTCGCCGATGTCGATGGGCACCTGGCTGCTGAGCTTCTTCGGCGGGGCCGCCGGAGTGGCGGCGGCGGCCGAGGTGGCGCCGTTCCTGCCCGAGCGCGGGCTGCTCGGAGTGGCGCGGAAGGTGCTGCCGCCGGTCGGAGCAGCCGCTGGGTACGGCGCCGCCGCGCTGGCTCCAGGGCTGGCCACGTACACCGCGGTGCTTTTCGCCGACACCGCCGTGCCGAGCTGGAATGCGGCGTACCCGGACCTGCCCTTCATGTTCGCCGGGAGCGCCCTGGCCAGTGGGGCGGGAGTCGGGCTGATCGCGGCGCCGGGCCGGCCGATGCGGCGCATGGCGGTGGCGGGGGCGGCGATCGAACTCGCGGCCGGGCATCGGGTGGAGCACGGGCACGGGCTGCTGAGCGAGCCCTACCGCAACGGGCGGCCGGGCAAGCTGTTGAAGGCGGCGCGGGTGCTGACGGCGGTGGGCGCGGTCGGGGCGGTGGTCGGGCGGCGCAGCCGGGTCGTGTCGGCCCTGGCCGGGGTGTCGCTGCTGGCCGGCTCGGTGCTGACCCGGTTCGGGGTGTTCGAGGGCGGCGTGGAATCGGCCAAGGATCCGCGCTACACCGTGATCCCGCAGCGCGAAGGGCTCAACAAAGCGGGCGGCCGGAAGGTCAGCGGCCCGTCGCCGTCGTGACTTCGTTGTCCAGGCGGTCGAGGCCCAGTTCGTGGCGCGCCCGCTGGAAGTCGGCGGCCTGCTGCTCGTGCTGCTCCTGCTGGGCTCGGTCCATTTCGCCGTACAGGGCAATTTTGATGTCAAGCATGGCCACGTCCTGCCGCAGTTCCTCGATGCGGGCCAGCACACGCTCGCGATGCTCGACGAACAGGCGCAGGCGGTCGCCGACGGTGTGGTCGCCGGCCCGGACCATCTCGGCGTAGCGGCGCATGTCGCGCACGGGCATGCCGGTGCCGCGCAGGCGGATCAGCAGGCGCAGCCAGTCGAGGTCGCGGTCGCAGTAGCGGCGCCGGCCGGCCGTGTCCCGCTCGACCGGCTCGACCAGGCCTTCCTGCTCGTACCAGCGCAGCGTGTGCACGGTGAGCCCGACCGTTTCCGCCGCCTCGCCGACGGTGAGTCCGTTCGCCATGCCGTCAGCCTCGCAGTTCGAGTGCACTCGAAGTCAAGCGCGTACTTCGAGAGTGCGGCCCTCACCGGTGGAGGGAATCAACTCGCCGATGACGGGGAAGCCGGGAATCTCGCCGGCCACCAGCAGCCCGCCGGACGTCTGCGCGTCGGCCAGCAGCAGCAACTCGTCCTCGCCGACGGCGCTGTCGAGGTGCGGCCGCACCCAGTCCAGGTTGCGGCGGGTGCCCCCGCTGACGTACCCGTCCCGCAGAGCTTCGCGGGCCCCTTCCAGGTACGGCACGGCTGACGCCTCGACGCGGGCGGTGACCCCGCTGGCCCGGGCCAGCTTGTGCAGGTGCCCGAGCAGCCCGAAGCCGGTCACATCGGTGGCGCAGACCGCGCCGACCTTCAGCGCCTCGACCGAGGCGGCCAGGTTGAGCGTGGTCATGGCGTCGATGGCGTTCTGGAAGACCTCGCCGGTGGCCTTGTGCCGGCTGTTGAGCACGCCGACACCGAGCGGCTTGGTCAGCGTCAACGGCACGCCCGCGGCCCCGGCGTCGTTACGCATCAGCCTGTCCGGGTCGGCGATGCCGGTGACCGCCATGCCGTACTTGGGTTCCGGGTCGTCCACACTGTGCCCACCGGCCAGGTGACAGCCGGCGTCCCGCGCGATGGCCAGCCCACCGGCCAGCACCTCGGCCGCCAGCTCCATCGGAAGCAGGTCCCGGGGCCAGGCCAGCAGGTTCACCGCCACGACCGGCGTCCCACCCATGGCGTACACATCGGAAAGCGCGTTAGCCGCCGCGATGCGCCCCCAGTCGTACGCGTCATCGACGACAGGCGTGAAAAAGTCGGCCGTAGCCACCACGGCGGTGCCGTTGGCCAAACTCACGACGGCCGCGTCATCCCCGTCATCCAGCCCGACGAGCAGCTCACCGGGCCCCTTGGGCGTACCCGTGCCGACCAGCCCGGCCACCACAGCTTCCAACTCGCCGGGCGGAATCTTGCAGGCGCAACCCCCACCGTGGGCGTACTGGGTCAGACGAGGCGCATCAACAGCAGTCACAGCCCCACTCTGGCACGCCGCCGATCGAACCGCCCCTCCAGGAGACTAGAGTTCCCTACGGAGGCGTTCAGGTGGCTGGTGCCCCTCCCGGTCTTCAAAACCGGTGTGGCCCGGCATCCGGGCCAGGCGGGTTCGATTCCCGTCCGCCTCCGCCAACCAGCACAGGCCGTGCAGCGCAGCACCAACGCCGCGGTCGGATCAACGACCATCAACTCCGTGGCCCGTCCCTTGCGGGCACAGTGGATGCAAATGGGTATCTACTACGGAGGCCGGCGTGGCTGCAGTGCGTCGCTTGCCGGTTTTGCGGACGTTGGGAGAAACCGGAAAGCCGTGGAATCGGGCCGACAAGCTCACGCTCGGTTTAGGGATAGGCACTCTCGTCTTGGCCGCACTCGGCTTGTGGCAGACGTACAGCAACAATAACAAGAAGCCTGCGTTGAGGGTGGCGGCCGTGTCGGCTGCGGCAGTTCAGAACATCGACGCTCAGGACCTCGACCAGGACGGTCGAGTTATCGCCCCCAATCCTGACGGAGTGCCGGGCGACCGCGTCGACATAACTGTGGTGAATTCTGGATCCGGTGAAGCTCTGATATCTCGCGCCGATCTCGAGTTCTCCGTGGCTACCCGGCTGGCCCGCTGCAGGGAGGTCGGCGGAGAGGTGCAGATAGCCGCGAACTACGACGTCAAGGTGCCCGCTCCCTGGGGTGATCCCTTCGGTTACGAAAGCCTCAGAACGCCCTTCGTGGTGGAACGCGAGATGCGTTTCGTCGTGGCACCGGGCAAGCATGAGAGGTTCACTCTCACCGTCGGTCCGGAAACCATCCCTGAGATGTCCATGCCATGGCTTTACTCGTTCACGTTGACTCTCCGGCACGACAATGGCGCCAAGCTCGAGGTGGGAAAGGTAAGCATGCTCGGCATCGGCGGACAGACCGGCGCCGTCTATGCCGAAGACGGATCGCCCGTTGGTCCCGGGTCGCCGTCCGAGAGAGACTGCCTCCGCAACAACCTGAAAGCTGTCCGGATGCATCAGCTGGCAGCGACGGGTATTCGAAGTGAGGCATTGAAGGACTACAGCGATGAACTCGCGAACTACGCGGAAGATGTCGGCTTGACGTGGCCCAAGTAGTTGCGTTGTCATCGCGTCCAGCGAGCATCTACAGCGGCTTGAAGCAGCGGCAGAAAACGCCCCACTGCCGCCGAAGGGGTGCGGCCGGCGAGGGTGGCGGCCTGAATTCGGCGGGTGGGTTCGTCGTCTCGGTGGAGGCGTAGTAGGGCTACGTCGGCCGGCTTGGTGCGCATGGCTAGGGCTGGGATGAGGGCCACGCCCAGGCCGGCGGCTACGCAGCCCAGCTTGGCTGTCCAGTCGGCGGCCACTATGTCGATTCGCGGGGTGAAGCCGGCTGGGAGGCTGGCTCGCAGCAGGGTTTCTTCGGCGTTGGCTGAGCCGGCTATGAACGAATCTGCTTCCAGTTCTTGCAGGCGGACTGTTCGGCGGCGGGCCAACGGGTGGGTTCGGGGGACGGCTACCAGCAGGCGTTCGTCGAGGATGTGGTGGAGAGTGAAGCGGGTCTCGTCGATCGGGCCGGCGGGGGACTCGCTCACCACGGCTATGTCAGCCTCGCCGGTGGTCAGGTGGGTCAGCAGGGTTGGGGTCAGGCCCTCG
The DNA here is from genome assembly GCF_026626335.1 of Paractinoplanes pyxinae. Lineage (GTDB taxonomy): Bacteria > Actinomycetota > Actinomycetes > Mycobacteriales > Micromonosporaceae > Actinoplanes > Actinoplanes pyxinae. The sequence goes on from NZ_JAPNTZ010000003.1 coordinate 466,886, forward strand.
ATCAGGCTCACGGTGATCTCTGTGTAGGTCTGGCGGAACGTGGCCAGAGCCCGGGGGACCAGGGCGGCCACCGCGGTGGGAAAGGCGCCTACTCGCAGGCGGCCGGTTGAAAGCGTGCGCAGGTCGTCCACGGCTCGGCGGGCCGTGGTGACGCGGTCAAGGATGGCTTCCGCGTGGGGGAGAAGGGCTCGGCCCTCTTCGGTGAGGGCTACTCCTCTGGGGAGACGGTCGAAGAGCTGGGTGCCTAGGTCTGCCTCGAGGGTGGCGATCTGACGGGAGACCGCGGACTGCGTGAACTGCAGGCGTTGCGCGGCTGCGGTCAGGGAACCCAGGCGGGCGACGGTACGGAAGACCTCCAGCAGGACCGTATCCATGACTCGTGAGCATGGCAGGTATGCGTGACATTCGCTGGTGGCATGGCAAGCGGGTGCCTAGCGTCTTCGGCATGGTGAGGATGACGTTGGACAATCCCGAATCCGTGGCGGCGCCGTTCGGGGATCGGTTCGCGCACGTGGCTCGGGTGGACCTGCCTGGCGGCGGCGCGTTGTTGCAGCTGGCGGGGCAGGTCGCGGTGGACGACGAAGGTGCGGTGGTGGCACCAGGGGACGCGGGGGCTCAGGCGGAACGGATCTTCGAGATCGTGGACGGGTAGCTGCGGGCGCACGGCGCGAGCCTGGCCGATGTGTCGTTCATCCGGACGTTCATGACGGACCTCGGCGACCTGGCCGCCTACGGCGCGGTGCGGCGCCGCCTTTTCCCGGCGCCGGGCCAGAATCCGCCGGCCAGCACGACCGTCGAGGTGAGCCGGCTGTTCCTGCCGGGGGCTGTGCTCGAGGTCGAGGTGACCGCGGTCGTCGGCTGATCAGCAGCGGAAGGTCAACTCAGGCGGCGACGGTCGTCGGGGAGGCGGTGGGTCAGGCCGCGGCTGTCCAGGAGTTCCAGGAGGGGGACTGCTACCCGGCGGGTGGTGTTGAGCGCCTGGCGGGCCTCGCTCAGGGTGAAGGGCTGCGGGATGCGGGCCAGGGCCTGGGCGGCCTCTTCGACTGCGGTGGGGGCGAGGATCACCTGGGGAGCTAGCTGGATGACCAGGCCGGTGCGGGCGGCGGCGGCCAGTTGACGGGGGCCCAGGCCCAGGGCGGTCAGGGCGTTGGCTTCGGGGGCGGTGAAAGGCGTCAATCCGTTGAAGGCCTGGGTCACGGCGGCCACTAGCTCGGCGGGTGGGCCGGAAGCGGCGGTGGTCACTCGGCCGTCGCGGGTGGTCAAAGGTGGGCGGATCAGGGCGGTGACCAAGGCGCGGTCGGGTAGGGACAGGCGGTGGCGCAGCGCTTCCAGGGGCATGCCGGGTTCGAGCGGGTGCTCCGCCAGGTAGGCGGCCACCTCGATGGGCAGGCGCTCCAGCAAGGAAGCCCAGTAGGAAGGGTCGGCGTACCAATCCGTCGCCACGGGGGTGTCGGAGGGGGTCAGGGGGACGCCCATCTCGGCCAGGGCCGCGGCTCGGATGAGGTGGCGGCGGGCCAGCTCGCCGGGTAGGTCAGGGTGGCCGTCCAGCTTGGTCAGTTCGGTGGCTCGGGTGGCGGCGGCGCCTCGGCGTTGCAGGCCGGGAGGCTGGACGTCCAGGACCGTCACGCCGCCGGCCACGTGGTGGAGGCCGGGGTTGCGCAGCAGGGCGCGGTCGCCGATCCGCAAGGGGAGCGGGCGGGAAAGGCGCAGGCGGGCGGTGTCGTCACCCAGGGGGCGTACGCGGACCGGGACCGCGGCTGAGCCGGCATGCAGGGTCATCGTGGCGGGCAGACTGTCCGCCGGGTCGCCGTGGATCCGTACGTCAATCAGGTCTGTATGGCGAAAGCGGCCTGGAGTGAGCAGGGCGTCGCCGCGGCTCACGTCTGTTCGGGGGGTGCCGCGCAGGTTGACCGCCACGCGAGCGACGGCGGCCACCGAATCGTGGCTCGCGCCCAACGACTGCAAATTGCGCACCCGTACGGTCGAATTGCCCAGCGCCAGCTCGTCGCCCACGCGTAGCGTGCCCGCGCCCAGTGTTCCGGTGACCACCGTGCCCGCGCCCTTCACGGTGAACGCGCGGTCGATCCACAGGCGCACGGGTTCGTCGGTCGAGGGCGCCGGCAAGTCAGCGATCAGCGTGTCGATGGCGGCGCGCAGGTCGTCGAGGCCGGCGCCGGTCAGGCCGCTCACGGCCACGGCTGGAACGTGGCCGAGCGGCGTGTTGGCTATCTCGGCTCGGGCCTGCTCGGTGGCGGGGGCGGGATCGGCCAGGTCGCTCCGAGTGACTACGAGCAGACCATGGCGTACGTCCAAAGCGGCCAGCGCGGCCAGGTGCTCAGCCGACTGGGGTTTCCAGCCCTCGTCGGCCGCCACCACCAGCAGGGCAGCGGGGACGGGGCCGATGCCGGCCAGCATGTTGGGGACGAAGCGCTCGTGGCCGGGGACGTCGACGAAGGCCACCGTCTCGCCCGAGGGCAGCTCGGTCCAGGCGAAGCCGAGGTCGATCGTCATGCCGCGGCGGCGTTCCTCGGCCCAGCGGTCGGGTTCCATGCCGGTGAGGGCCCGCACCAGCGTCGACTTGCCGTGGTCGACGTGGCCGGCGGTGGCCAGCACGTGCATGGTCAGCCGTCCCCGCCCGGCCGGGCCGGTGCCGCGGCGGCCGTCGTGGCAGGCCCCGGTCCCGGGGAAGCCGATGTGGCAGGGATCGGGCCGGCCGGGGCCGGCATGGCAGGGATCGGGCCTGTGGGGGCCGGCGTGGCAGGCCGCGGTTCCGGGGAAGCCGATGCGGCAGGGATTGGGCCTGCGGGGGCCGGCGTGGCAGGCCCCGGTTCCGGGGAAGCCGATGTGGCAGGGCCCGCGGACGCCGACGTCGCTGGATCGGGGTCCGCTGCGGCGACGGCGATGACCATGTCGATGAGCGTGTGGTCGGCTGACGGCGGGACGCAGCGCAGGTCGAGGAGCAGGCGGTCCCGTTCGACGCGGCCCACCACCGGGGTGGAGGCGGCCCGCAACGGGAACGCGTAGGCGGGCGGCAACGCCAAAGACCACGACGGGAGGGTGAGTTCCGGCGCGCCGCCGCCGCCGACTACCGCCTCCGAAGGCACGACCTCGGCCTCGATGCCGGCCTTGGCCAGCAGGGACTGGGCGTGCTGGGTGCGGGCGAGCAGGGCGTCGGACGAGAGCCGCAAGGCCTCCCAGGTGGGGGTGACCGGGCCGGTCAGGGTGGCCTGGAGGGCGGCCAGCGTGAGCTTGTCGACGCGCAGAGCCCGGGCCAGGGGGTGGCGGCGCAGGCGCTCGATCAGCGGGGCGGTGCCGAGCAGCAAGCCGGCCTGGGGGCCGCCGAGCAGCTTGTCGCCGCTGGCGATGACCAAAGCGGCGCCCTCGGTCAGGGTGGTGGCGGCGTCGGGCTCGTCGGGGAGCAGCGGGTCGGGGGCCAGCAGGCCGGAGCCGATGTCGGCCACGACCGGGACCGGCAGGGCCGCGAGCTCGCGGATCGACACCGAGCTGGTGAAGCCGCGTACGACGAAGTTCGAGGGGTGGACCTTGAGGATGAAGCCGGTCTTCTCGCTCAGAGCCTGGGCATAGTCGGCCGGCGACGTCCGGTTCGTCGTGCCGACCTCGCGCAGGCGGGCGCCGGTCGACTCGAGCAGGTCGGGCAGGCGGAAGCCGTCGCCGATCTCCACCATCTCGCCGCGGCTCACGACGATCTCGCGGCCGGCAGCGGCCAGGGCGGTCGCGGCCAGTACGAGGGCGGCGGCGCCGTTGTTGACCACGTGCACGTCGCCGGCGGCGGGGACGGCCCGGTGCAGGGCGGCCAGGGCGGTGCGACCCCGCTTGGCCCGGCGGCCGGTGGCCAGGTCGAGCTCGACGTCGGTGTGGCCGGCGGCGGCAGCCACCGCGTCGCGGGCGGCGGGCGCGAGCGCGGCCCGGCCCAGATTGGTGTGCAGAACCACGCCGGTGGCGTTGAGCACCGGGCGCAGACCGCCGGGCAGGGCGGCCAGGACGGCGTCGATCACCGCTTCCGGCTCGAGGCTTCCTTCGCGTACGCGTTGAAGGGTGGCCACGACGGCGGACTTCACAGCCGTGCGGCCCTCGGCAGCCAGGGCGGCGGACAGCCGTGCGTCGGCCAGGACGACGTCCGTACGCGGGACCCGCCGCCGTGCATCCATCGCCGTCTCCCTCCGACGCCGCCGGGATGCCCCGGCAACGCCATTCGACACCTGTCGAAAGCTACCCGCCGGTCGGGCCGATTCCGCCGACCGGGCGGGCGTTGCGCGTCACTTCGATCATGGAGTGGGATGGCGGGCGGAGGGTGCATGGGTCTGGAGATCGACTTTCACGACAACGAGTCGCTGCTGTGGAGCCGGCCGCTCGCGCTGATCGTGGGGGCGGTGGGCGCGCTGCTGATCGCGGCGGCGGTGCTGGTGTCGTGGGCGGCGCCGGTCGGCGTGTTCGGCGGGGTGATCGTCTTCGTCGCGGTCAGCGGGCGGATCGGGTCGGTTCTGGAGCTTCGGTACGGCGCCATGCCGCTCGCCCAGCCCGGCACCGTGGCGCATCACGCGACGGCGCGGCGGCGGTCGGTGCGGCGCAGCAGTGGGGTGCCGTGGGTGACGGTGGCGCTGGGCGTTCTGGTCGTGCTCGCGGGAGGTGCGGCGGAGGACGCGTACGGGCTGGAGTACTTCTTCGTGGCGTGCGGGCTCGCCCTCGTCTGGTTCGGGGTGCTGGTCGGGCCGGTCGCCGGGTACGTGGTCACGCCCCAGCACCTGCGCATCGACACGGCCCTGTGGCGCACGACCGTACCGCGGCACCTGATCGGCACTTTCGAGCACAGCGAACTCGAGATCCGGCTGCGGCTGCGCAACCGGGACTACGTCGACATCCGCGTCGACTCGCCGATCATGGAGTACACGTCGCGGGGCTACTGGATGAACTCCCGCCGCCGGGTTCGCACGGCGGAGAAGCTGGTCCGCATGCTGCGAGAGGTGCCCGAGGAGCCCAGCACCGACATGGCCGTCGTCAGCCGCCGCCGGCCCGTCGTCACCGCCGTCGCCGCCCTCACCGCGGTGGCCATTCTGGCCCTGGCGGTCTACGGCTTCTATCTGTACGGCGTTTGACGCGCACGCGCGCGGCGGTGTTCAGCGGGCGGCCGGATGGGGCGCGGCGATATTCGGCGGACGGCCGGATGAGCGCGGTGGCGTCGGCGCGAGCGGCGGTTCTGGGTGGGCGCGGTGTCGTCGGCGGGCGCGGCGGTGTTGGGTGAGGCGGCCGGATGGGCGCAGCGGTGTTCCGCGGGCACGGCGGCGTCGACGGGCGGCGGGAAGCCGCCGCGGCGTCAGGCGGGCGGCGGATAGGCGCGGCGGGTCAGGCGGCGATGCGCGCTCGGCGGTGTTCAGCGGACGACCGGATGGCCGCGGCGGTGTTGGATGGGCGGCCGGTTAGGCGCGGCGAGGTTAGCCGGGCGGATGCGCGCGCGGCGGTGTTCGGCGGGCGGATAAGGGCTGGCTTCGCGTGGCGCGCGGTGCTGAGAATGGGGCGTGCGGGTCGAGGTGGGGCTGCTGGGGCCGGTCGAGTTGCGGGTCGACGGGCGGGCGGTTGCGCTGTCCGGGGCGCCGGAGCGGGTTGTGCTGGCACGGCTTGCCCTGGCCGGTGGGCGCGTCGTTCCGGTTGGTGAGCTGATCGAGGCGTTGTGGGGTGAGGACCCGCCTGGCAACGCGGTAGGCAATCTGCACAGCTATGTGTCGAAGCTGCGGCGGCACATCGCGATCCGTCGCGAGCCGGGTGGCTACCGGCTGTCGGATGAGGGCACTGACATCGGCCGGGCCGAACGTCTGGTTGCGGCGGGACAGCCGGCTCAGGCACTCGAGCTGTGGCGGGGCGAGGCGCTGGCCGACGTGGCCGATCGGCTGGCCTTCGCGCCCGAGGTGGCCCGGCTCGCGGAGTGGCGGCGGCACCTGCGGGAGGAGTGGTTCGACCAGCGGCTCGCGGCGGGGGAGGCGGCCAGGGCGTTGCCGGACATCGAGGCGCACGCCACCGCGGAGCCCATGCGGGAGCGGGCCTGCCTGCTGCACATGCGCGCCCTGCACCACACCGGGCGGACGGCCGACGCCCTCGGTGCGGGTCGCGCGTACCGGGAAAGGGTTGTCGACGGCCACGGTGTGGACCCGTCGCCGGCGCTGGACGAGCTGCAGCGCCGCATCCTGGCCGAGGATCCCCTGCTGCGGCCGGGGACGCCGCGGAGGCGGGCCGACCGGTTCTTCGGGCGTGTCGACGAGCTGGCCGCCCTGCGGAGCGCGCTCGCCGGCGGGCGGATGACCACGCTGACCGGGCCGGGTGGGGTGGGCAAGACGCGGCTGATGACCGAGGCGCTGAGCGGCGACGAACTGGTGGTCGAGCTGGCCGAGCGCTCGGCGCCGGGCGACGTGGCGGCCACGGTGGCCGGGGCGCTCGGGCTGCGGGCGGCGCCGCGCGGCGGGGTGGCGGCCGTTGCGGACCGGCTCGGCTCGGGCCCGGCGCTGCTGGTGCTGGACAACTGCGAACACCTGCTCGACGCCGTCCGGGACCTGGTCGGAGAGATCCTGGTGCGCTGTCCCCGCGTACGGATTCTGGCCACCTCGCGGCAGCCGCTGGGCGTGCCGGGGGAGCGGGTGCTGCGCCTCGGGCCGCTGCCGCCGGAGGACCAGGTGGCGCTGTTCTGCGACCGGGCCTCCCTGCTGCGGGCCGAGTTCCCGCACGATGCCCGCAGCCGGGCGCTCGCGGCCGAGGTGTGCGGGCTGGTCGACGGGCTGCCGCTCGCGGTCGAGCTGGCCGCCCGGCGCGAGGCGGTGTTCGGGCTGGCCCATCTGCGGGACCGGCTCGGTGCGGGGTTGCAGGTGCTCGACCCGATCCGGGGCGGGGATCGCGGAACCGCGGTGAGCGCGACCGTCGAGTGGTCGTACCGGCTGCTCGACGAGGAGGCGCAGCGGCTGCTCGACAGCCTGGCCGTGTGCCGGGGCGGCTTCGACCTCAGCATCCTGGCCTACCTGTCGGCGGACGCCCGGGTGCTGGCCGAGCTGGTCGACGCGTCACTGGTCATCTGTGACGTCGACCGGGATCCGCCTCGCTACCGCCTGCTCGAGACCGTCCGGCACGTGGCGCTGACCCACGGGCGGGCCGATCGGGACGCGCACGCCCGCTGGATGCTCGACTTCATCACCGATCTGCTGCGCCGCCAGCGCGTCCGCAACCCGGACACCACCCCGGCCCTGCGGCGTGAACGTGGCAACTTGCAAGAGGCCCTGACCTGGCTGGAGGGCCGGGACGAGGGAGCCCGGCTGGCCGCGTGGACGGCCGTCGCCGGCTCGGACGCGCCCGATCCCGGGCTCACGGCTCAACTGCTGCGCTTCACGCCCGTACGCGTGGAGACCGAGACCGACGCGCTGTGTGCACTGGCCGCGGGCACCGGCGAATGGCTCGACGGCCGCCTCGGCGAAGCGAACCGGCTGCTCACGGCCGCGATCGACCGGTTGCCGGAGGGGCACCCGCTGACCGGGGCGGCGCTGCTGCTGCGCATCTCGAACTCGATGTTCGTGGGCCGGGCCGACCTCGTGCGGGCCGACGCGCAACGGCTGCGCGAGAACCGGGAAGCGCCAGCGTGGACCCGGTCCACCGGGCTGTGCTGCGCGGCGCTCATGGACGCCTACGGCGGGGACGCGGCTGCCGGTTTGCGCCGGCTCGACGCGTACGGGAAGGAACTGAACGCCGACCGGCTCGACGGGTTCGTGCCGTTCACCCGGGGCGAACTGCTGGCCGGCGCCGACCCGGAGGCGGCGTTGAGCTGCTACGACGAGTCGCTGCGGCGGACCGCGCGGGCCGGGCTGGAGTACACGGCCAACATCGCGCGGGTGGCCCGGGCGGCCGTGCTCATCCGGCTGGGCCGGCACGACGAGGCGGCCGAGGCCTGCCGGCGGACGATCGTGCTGGTGCGGGCAGCGGGGATGACCGCCCAGCTGTGGACGACGCTGCGGCTGACCGCTGAGTTGCTGGCCGATCGGGGCGACCGAGAAGCGGCGGCGGTGCTGGTGGCGGCGGCCGACGACGACCCGTACGCGCCGGTGGTCATGGGTCCGGACGTCGAGCGCCTGGCCTCGCTGCGGACGGGAGTGCCCGCGGAGAGGCCGGAGGACATCGTGGAATACGCGCTCGCCCGGCTGGAGCGGCAAGGCGCGAGCAAGCCGGCGGCAAGCGGCGCGGCGCATCGTCCGGAGCATGACTCACACACAGATCGATGAGGCCCGCGTCGAGGCGTTCGCCGGGCAGCTGCTCAACGACTTCGCCGGGGCCGGCACGACCGCGCTGACCGTGCTCGGCGACCGGCTCGGGCTCTACCGCGCGCTCACCGGCGCCGGCCCGACCACGGCGGCCAAGCTCGCCGCCACCACCGGGCTCAACCCCCGCCTGGTCACCGAATGGCTGACCGCCCAGACCGTCAGCGGGCACCTGACCAGCGACGGCGAGACCTTCGAGCTGCCCACGGAACACGCGCTCGCGTTGTCGGTGGTCGATTCCCCGGCGTACGTGATCGGGGGCGCCGACATCATCGCCGGCTACTACCTGACGCTGGACAAGCTGGAGGAGGCGTTCCGCGGCGACGGCGGGCTGGCCTACGGCGAGATGCCGGGCTGCCTGCACCACGGCATCGAGCGGTTCTTCCGTACGGCGTACGTCAACCACCTCGCCCAGGCCTGGTTCCCGGCGGTGCCCGGACTGGTCGAGAAGCTTTCCGCCGGGGCCCGGGTGGCCGACGTCGGGTGCGGGCACGGCGTGGCCACGCTGCTCGTGGGGCAGACCTGGCCGGCGTCCACCGTGACCGGCTTCGACAACCACGCGCCGTCGATCGCGGCCGCCCGGGCCAACGCGGTCGAGGCGGGCAGCCCGGCCAACGTGTCGTTCCGGACCGGCGACTCGGGGTCGCTCGGCGGGGAGTTCGACGTGGTCGTCTACTTCGACTCGCTGCACGACCTGGGCGACCCGCAAGCAGCGCTTCGGGCGGCGTACGAGTCACTGGCCGACGGCGGCGTTCTGGTGGCGGTCGAGCCGTGGTCGGCTGACGACTTCACGACCGTGATCGGAAACCCGCTCGTCCGGGCCAACTACAACGCGTCGACCGCGCTGTGCACCCCGGGGTCGCTGTCGCAGCCGGGGGCGTACGGGCTGGGGACGCAGGGCGGGCCGGCCAAACGTCTGGCGCTGCTGGCCCAGGCGGGCTTCACCGACCCGGTCGTGGCTGCCGACACCGGCTTCAACCTGGTCTTCGCGGCCCGGCGATAACTGCCAAGTCGGACGTATAGGGCGTGCCCCACGGGGTACGCCCTGTGCATGAAGTTCGCCGATCGGGACGATGCCGGACGTCAGCTGGCCGAGGCGGTGGCGGCCCAGGTGCCGAAGCATCCGGGGCCGGCGCCGCTGGTGCTGGGGCTGCCGCGAGGCGGTGTTCCGGTCGCCGTGCGGGTGGCGGCCCGGATCGGGGCCGAGCTCGACATCGTCATCGCGCGCAAGATCGGGGCGCCGGGGCACAGCGAGTACGGCATCGGTGCGATAGCCGAGGACGGGCCACCGGTTTTCGACGGGCAGAGCCTGGCTCACCTGGGGTTGGAACCGGCGGATCTCGAGGAAGCGGTCGTCCGCGAAAGGCAGGAGCTCGCTCGACGCGTACGGGAATATCGCGGCGATCAGCCGCCGCCGGACCCGACCGGCCGGGAAGTCGTGGTTGTCGACGACGGGCTGGCGACCGGGGTGACGGCTCGGGCCGCGGTGCAGTGGCTGCGGGGGCGGCATCCGGCGCGGCTGGTCCTGGCGACGCCGGTGTGTGCGGCGCAGGCAAAAGCGTCGGTGGGGGCGGATACGGTGATCTGCCTGAGCGAGCCGGTCGATTTCCGGGCGGTCGGGCAGTGGTACGAGAACTTCGAGCAGCTCACCGACGCCGATGTAGCGCAGCTCATGGCGGGGGCTGTGTACGACCGTACATAACGTGTGTACGCTCGTCCGCATGTCGACTCTGTCGGCCGCTCCCACGCGGCAGGCTCGCAACGCCCGCGTGGCCGTCGCGGCGCTGTTCCTGACCAACGGCGCCGTGTTCTTCAACGTCGTGCCGCGCTATCCGCAGATCAAGGCCGACCTGGGCGTGTCCAACGCGATCCTGGGCACGGCGATCGCCGCCATGCCGGTCGGCGCGCTGCTGGCCGGCCTGCTCGCGGGCGCGGTGATCCGGCGGCTCGGCTCGGCGCGCACGGCCTCGTTCGGCATCGTCCTGCTGACGCTGGCCACGCTGCTGCTGCCTATCGCGCCGCACTGGACGGTGTTCGCGGCGGTCATGTTCGTCATCGGGGCGCTCGACTCGATCATCGACGTCGCGCAGAACGCCCACGGGCTGCGAGTGCAGCGGCTGTACGGGCGGTCGATCCTGAACTCGCTGCACGGCGTGTGGAGCATCGGGGCGGTGCTCGGCGGGCTGATGGGGTCGGCGGCGGCCGGGTTGTCGCTTCCGCTCGGGGTGCATCTGACCATCTCGGCGGTGCTGTTCAGCGCGATCGCGTTGGTCGCCTATCGCTTCCTGCTGCCCGGCGCCGAGGATGCTGAGCGGCCTGACGTTCTTGATGATTCGCCGCGGCCCCGGTTCTCCGGCGCGGTGATCAAGATGCTGGCCGCGCTCGGTGTGCTGGCCGCGGCCGGCGCCCTGGTCGAGGACGCGGGGGCCTCGTGGGGCGCGTTGTTCCTCAGCGAAGACCTGAACGCCGGGGCCGCCACCGCCGGCCTGGCCGTGGTGGCCATGCAGGTGGCGATGACCGTCGGGCGGCTGACCGGCGACCGGGTCGTGGACCGGTTCGGACAGCGTACGGTCGTTCGCGCGGGCGGTGCGCTCGCGGCGCTCGGCATGGGGGCCGCCCTGGCTTTTCCGTCGGTGCCCTCGGCTCTGGCGGGGTTCGCGCTGGCCGGCCTGGGGGTGGCGACGCTGGTGCCGGCGGCCATGCACACTGCCGACGAGCTGCCCGGGCTCGCGCCGGGCACGGGCCTGACGATCGTGAGCTGGCTGCTGCGCGGCGGCTTCCTGCTGTCGCCGCCGCTGGTGGGGCTCGTCGCCGACCAGTCCAGCCTGCGGGTCGGCCTGCTGAGCGTCGTGCTGGCCGGCGTGGTGACCGTGGTCCTGGGCCGGGTGCTGGTCAACCGGCACTAGGTTTCGCGGCGGCCGGGGTGGGCACGGCTGAATCATGCGAACGGGAATCCTGGCCGGGGCGGCCGCGGGTGCGGCCGGCACCGCGGCCCTCAACGCCGTCACGTACCTCGACATGGCCGTCCGCGGCCGCGCGAGCAGCACGACGCCGGAGCAGACCGTCGAGGCCATCGAGGAGCACCTGCCGGTCACGGTGCCCGGCGAGGGCGAGACGCGCGAGCACCGGGTGGCCGGCCTGGCCAGCCTGAGCGGCATCGTCACCGGCGTCGGCATCGGGGTCACGTTCGGGCTGCTACGCCGGGCCGGGGTGCGGCCGCCGGCTCCCGTCGGCGCCGCGCTGATCGGGGCCACCGCCATGGCGTCGACCAACCTGTCGATGGCTTCGCTGGGCGTCAGCGACCCGCGTACGTGGTCCGCCTCCGACTGGCTGGCCGACGCCCTGCCCCACCTGGTCTACGGCGTGGTGGCCGACGCCGTGCTGCGGTCGCTCTACCGCTAGCTCGTACGGGTCAGGCGCCACCACACGGACGGGTCGGAGGTCGCGGCGTCGGCCTGCAGGTTCACTCGTACGCCGGACGCCTGCACCACGCCGACCGGCTGACCCGCGGTCACGGTGGCGCCCGGAGCCGAGGTGGTGACCTTCACCGGAACGCTCAGGCCGGGCCAGCCGACCACCTTGAGCGGGGCGGCCGGTCGCACCTGGGTGGTGTCACCCCACGCCGTACGGATCTCGCCCACCGGCTCGGCCGGGAGCAGGGTGTACTGCTTGACCGACTGGCGTACGGCGCGAAGCAAGGTCTTGATTTCGCGGTTGACGTTGGCCAGCTGCTCGGGCGTGTTCAGCCCCGGCTGATTGAAGACCGCCCCGACGATGGTGAGCTTGCGGCCGCCGACAGTCAGACGCGCGGCGAACAGCAGACAGCCGCCGGCCTCGTCGGTCGACCCGGTCTTGATGCCGAAGACACCCTGCACACCCAGCAGGTCGTTGTAGTTCCGGATCTTCCCGGCGACCGGGATGGTGGCGCTGGGCAACGCGACGATCTCGGCGAAGACCTCCGACTTGAGCGCCGCCCGAGCCAGCTTGACCTGGTCGGGGGCGGTGCTGACGGTGGTCGGCAGATAGCCGCTGGGATCGGTGTAGCGGGTGGCGGCCATGCCCAGCTCGTCGGCGGCGGCGTTCATCTTGTCGACGAAGGCGCTCTCCGAGCCGGCGTCCCAGATAGCCAGCTGGTGGGCGATGTTGTTGGCCGAGGGGAGCATCAGGGCCTCGATGGCGTCGCGCTCGGTGAGCTTCTCACCGACCTGCACCGGTACGAGCGACTGGTTGCTGGCGATGCGGGCCTGATAGTCGGCCACGTCGGCGGCGGTCACGGTGAGGGTTGGCCCCTCCTCGTCGCCGCTGAGGGGATGGTCACGCAGAATGACGTACGCGGTCATGACCTTGGCGACGCTGCCGATGGGAGCCGCGGCGCTGCTGCCGGAGCCGCCGAGCCGGCCCAGGCCCTCGATCATGAGCTCGGCCGAACCCTGGTCGGGCCAGGGCAGCTTGACCGCCGCCCCGGGGATCTTCATGGTGGCGGCCACGTTGGTGGCAAGAGTCGCCTCAGGCAGCGATCGGGTGAGCTGAATGGTGGCGCCGGCTCCCAGGAGAGCCAGAAGAAGGAACAGGCTTGCGAGTACGGCGATGAGGCGCTTGCGACTTTTCGGGGCGCGGCCGTATTGGGCCGGCGCGGCAGCAGCCTGCTGTGGAGGCCGCCCGTATTCGGTGGGGCGGCCGGAGTCCACTGGGGTAGTGGCTCGGCGGCCGTATTCGGTGGGGCGGCCGGGTTCTGTGGGGGTGGTGGCTGGGCGGCCGTATTCGGTGGGGCGGCCGGGTTCTGTGGGGGTGGTGGCTGGGCGGCCGTATTCGGTGGGGCGGCTGGGTTCTGTGGGGGTGGTGGCTGGGCGGCCGTACTCAGTGGGGCCTCCGGATTGTGGGCCGCTGGTTCCGGGCTGAGGTGAACCGCCGTACACCTTGCCGGGGCGCTGCTCCGAGGCGGGGGCGGGCCTCGGCGCCGGGATCGGAACAGCCTTCGGTTCAGGGCGCGTGGCCGGGAAAGCGAGGGAGCCGGCCGGTCGGCCCGTTTCCGGTGCCGACGGATTGGCTGGCCGATCCGTCGCCGGTGCCGACGGATTGGCCGACCGGTCCATCTCTGGTGCCGACGGATTGGCCGGCCGGTCCTTCGCCGGCGCCGGCGGGCTGGCCGGCCGGTTCGAAACACCCGGCGAGATCATCGCGGTGCGGCCCGGGTTCCGCGGCTGATCGCGTGGCGGGGCCGGCATCGGCACGGAGCTAGGGGGACGTGGCTCTTCGCGGGACGGATCCTGCGTCCGCGGCATGACTGTGGTGGCGTCCGCGTCTTGAACCGGGCGGTGGGCGACCGTCGGTGGTTCGGAGCTCGCGAGGTCTGTCGGCCTCGACGCGCCCGCGAGGTCTGCCGGCCTCGACGCGCTCGCGAGGTCTGTCGGCCTCGACGCGCTCGCGAGATCCGTCGGCCGGTCGACGCCCGTCGGGCCGGTAGGAGTCGCGCTGCCGGAGGGGTCCGTTGTGCCGCGGGTCTTCGAACGATCCGGCGCTTCGACGGGACTCAGGCGGCTCGTCGGCTCTTCAGCGCCCGCTTCCGCCGCCTCGCGGGAGGCTGCGCGATCCGAATCCGCCGCCGCCGAAACTGCGGGCAGAGCAGTAGTCCGATCAAGATCCGGCTCGGCCGCCTGGGACCGGCTCGCGGACGAAACCACCCCGAGCGTCGCCGTCAGATCAGGGTCTCGATCGGCCGGATCGCCCGGCGTCTGTGGATAACTCGCTGAGCGGCCGGCGTCACTTGTGGACAAAGCCTTTGAAGCTTCTTGATCGGCGTAAAATTGGCCACCACCTCCCCCTCCCTTAGTGGGCGGGGTGACGACTGTCGGCCGGGCGACGGCCGGCCGGGCGGCGGCTGACGTCCCGGCGGCGAACGTTGGCCCGCCGCCGTCTGATGGCCGGGCGGCGGCTGTTGGTCCGGCGGCGGCTGACGTCCCGGCGGCGAACGTTGGCCCGCCGCCGTCTGATGGCCGGGCGGCGGCTGTTGGTCCGGCGGCGGCTGATGTTCCGGCGGCTGCTGGCTGAGCGGCGGACGTTGGCCGGGCGCCGGCTGTTGGCTGAGCGGCGGGTGGTGGTCCGGCGGCGTCTGCTGGCCCGGCGCCGACTGCTGGCCGGGCGGTGGACGTTGGCCCGGTGGTGGCTGTGCGCTGGTCGTCGATTTCGGATGGGCGGGCTGCGGTGCGGCCGTCGGCGGTCTCTGGCGGAGCAACAGCTGCTTGCGGTTGCTGACCGGAGCGGTTGTCGGCCTTCTCTGCGTCGGAGGCCGGCTTCGGGTCGCGGACGGTCGTCGCTGGCGACTCCGCGGTTGCGGGCCGGCCTGCGGCTGTGGGTGTGTCGCGGGGTGGGGAAGCGGGGGCCGGTTTCTCGGGGTCGGCGGATGACGAAACGGCCGCGTCCGGTGTGGGGATGGCCTCGGTGGGGTCATCCGCTTTCGGGATCGGCTGGGTTTCGTCCGTCGGCTTGGCCGGCTGCGTCACTACTTGCCCCTCTCCGCCCGTCTGCCCGGGCGCCGGGGCAAGTATCGCTGTCGCCCGCCACTCCCGTCGATTTGCGTGGCTTGAGCTGATCTCCTCCGCAGCCCTGAACCGTCGCTGAGTTGGTGTCGTGTGGGTGATTGCTTCGCCGCTGTGGGCGGCCGGAGACTAGGCCCACTCCCGGGAGGTACGGATGAGCACCTTGGCCCGGCCGCAGCTGCGGCGCACCGGTCAGGCCCGGACGGCGTACCTGCTGCTCTGGGCCTTTCTGCTGCTCAACCTGCTGATCGTCGAGCTCATGCTGGCCCGCCCGAACACCCCGGCCCACAACACGCTGACCACGATCGGGCGCGTCCTGGGCCTGCACCTCGGGTTCGCGCTGGCCTTGCAACTGCTGCTGATCAGCCGGCTTCCGTTCCTCGACCGGCGTCTCGGGTTCGACAAGCTGGCCGGCTGGCACCGCTGGACCGGGTTCACCATCTTCTGGCTCGTCGTGTTGCATCCGACATTTGTGCTGCTCGGCTACTCGCAGCCCGGCCGGATCCCGATTCTCAGCGAGATCCCGACCCTGGCACGGCAGATGCCCGTCCTGCTCGGCATGATCGCGGCCGGGCTGGTCGGCGTCATCGCCGTGACCTCGGTGCGGGTCGCGCGCAGACGGCTGCCGTACGAGGTCTGGCACGCCATTCACCTGCTGGTTTATGTCGTTGTCGTGCTCGGCGTGGTCCATCAGGTGTACGAGGGGAGCGCCTTCAAGACCAACAACTTCACCCAGGCGTACTGGTGGGGGTTGTGGGCCTTCGCGATCGGGGCGCTGCTGACCGGGCGGCTGATCCTGCCGTTGATCCGTAACGCCCGGCACCGACTGCGCGTAGCGGCCGTGATCGCCGAGTCACCCGACGTGGTCTCGGTGCATGTGACCGGTCGTGAACTCCACAAGCTGCACGCTCGTGCCGGGCAGTTCTTCCTGTGGCGCTTCCCGGGGCACAACCCCTGGTGGCAGGTGAATCCGTGGTCGCTGTCGGCCGCGCCGGACGGTCACTCGCTGCGCCTGACCGCCAAGGGCATCGGGACGACCAGCGCGGGGCTCCGCGACTTGCCGGTCGGCACGCGGGTGTTCGCCGAGGGCCCGTACGGCGCCTTCACCGCGACCGGACGCACCCGCAGTGACACCCTGTTGATCGCCGGCGGCATCGGCGTGACCCCGATTCGTGCCCTGCTCGAGGACGAAACGCTCGACGGCGACATCGTGGTCCTTTACCGCGTACGCACATCGGCCGACGCGGTTCTGCTCGGTGAGCTGCGCAATCTGGCTCACCTGCGGGGTGCCCGGCTGCAGCTGCTGACCGGCCGCACCGCCGAGGGCAACCAGCCGTTCAGCCCCGGCCATCTGCAGGCGCTGGTTCCCGACATCACCGAGCGTGACGTGTACGTCTGTGGCCCGGCCGCCATGACCGACGCCGTGCTGCGCAGCCTGCGCGAGCTGCGGGTGCCCGCCCGGCAGCGCCACGCCGAGGTGTTCCGGCTGGCCGGCTGAGAACCGGAAGCGGATGATCAGGGCATGACGACCGATACGGCACACGTCGCGGAGCGCATCGACCGCTCCGCCAACGACGTCTACGCGTACGTCTCGAAGCCGGAAAACCTGATGGCCTGGGCGCCCGGCCTCGGCGAGTCCGTGGAGCGGCAGGACGGCGACTGGTACGTGCAGTCGGAGGCCCTGGGCCGCGTCCGCGTCGAGTTCGCCCCGCGCAACGGCTTCGGCGTGCTCGACCACGTGGTCACGCTCGAGTCCGGCCAGCAGTTCCTCAACCCGCTGCGCGTCGTCCCCTACGGCGACGGCTGCGAGATCGTCTTTTCCGTACGCCGCCCGCCCGGCACCCCCGACGCCGACTTCACCGGCGACGTCGCCCGAGTGACCGACGACTTGGCCCGCCTCAAGCAGATCCTCGAGAAGTGAGCCACCCGCGGAACCTCGCACCCCGCGCCGGTGTCTTTCGGGCGTGACCCACAAACGCTGGCGCGCCGCACTGCTGGTGCCTTTGCTGGCCGCCTGCTCAGCCGAGCCACCCACGCCCCCTACCGCCGCCCCCGCCGCGTCACCAACCGCGCCGGGCAGTGCCGCGCCCGCGTCGCCGGCTACGCCCAGCAGCGCCGGCTCGGATGTTGTGGATTGCGCCCACGACATCGGCGGCCGCCCGCCGGACTCCGGCTACCGCCTGGTGCTGGACGCGGTGGCCCTGCCCACCGGAGTGCTGCAGGCGAACGACTCGGGCGAGCCCGGTCGCCTGTTCGCCAAGACCGGCCTGCTCGTCCGGGCCGGGAGGGCGGTCGAGCTGACCGTGACCACCCCCGGCGTGACCATCGGCTGGGGCAGCCCCGGCCCGGAGGGCACCACGATCCGCGTACCAGCCTGCCCGAACCCCAACGGCTGGTTGGCCTTCGCCGGCGGCTACACGGTCACTGAGCCGACGTGCGTAGCGCTGACTGTGCGCTCGAACGGCCGGGAACAGAAGGCCGAGGTAAGCGTCGGGCGCAGGTGCTGAGCCCGACCACCGCAGTGCCCGGCCGCAGTGGCCGGCCTGAGACGCGGGTCCGCCCGGTGCTCTGCTTTCCTATGCCTGCTTGCGCAGGAAATCGGTCAGGGCGCCGGCGAAGAGGCCGGGGGCGGTGTGGCTCGCGAAATGGGACTGGCCGGGCAGGACGGTGCGGGCGGCTGAAGGCAGCGCGGCGGCCAGCGCCTCCATCGTGTCCGGCATCGGGGGCCACGTGTCGCTGCCCTGCAGTAACAAGGTGGGGACAGTGATGGCCGACCAACGCTCGACGTCCGTGGTGTCGGCCGTCATGGCTTCGAGGTCGTGCAGACAGCCGACGGCCTCCGACTCCGGCGGGGCGGCAATGGCGGGAAGAATTGCGGCGGGTACCCGGGCCACTTCCGCCGCCAGCAACCGGGCCGCGCCGAGCAGGTCCCCGGCCTCAAGCAGCCCGCGATAGCGTCCCAGCGCATCCGCCAGCCCCGCCCCGGCCGAGAAAATCGGCGGCTCGAACACCACCAACGACCGGATCACCACGCCCCCGGCAACCTTCCCGCCGCCGACGCCTCCGTCGCCGCCAGTTGCGCTGCTAGCGGCGACCGCGCTGTTGGCTCCGCCACGGCTAGCGGCCGCGCTGCTTGTGCCGCCGCTGACGGTCATCCCGCTGTCGATCTTGCCAGCGGCGGGAGGCCGGCTGACGGTTCGTCCGCTGCCGGAGGCGGACGTAGCGGTGCCTTCTTCCGTTGCGGCTGGTGGTTGGCCGGCCAGCGCGAGAGCGGCATGCAGCGCAACCGTGGCGCCGTAGGACGTGCCCACCACGTGCGCCGCGCCGCCGGCCGCGGCGACCACGGCTCGGAGGTCGGCCACGTCGTCGGCGAACGTCTTGGCCCGTGTGCAGCCGTCGCTGGGGGCGTAGCCGCGGCGGGCGTACGTCAACAGCTCGAAACGGTCGCGCAGCAGCGGCAGGATCGGGTCGAACGAGTCCAGCCCGCCCGCCGAACCGTGTATCAGCACCACGGGCGGCCCCTCGCCCGTCCGGTTCACGGCCAGCCGCGTGCCATCCTCCGACGTCACAAACACCCGGGCACGGTAGCGCTCAGGGCCGCCCTACCGCCTCCTCAATACGCGGGTCAGTGGAGGTAGCGGTCGGCCACGGCGGCCGGCTGTTCGGTTATGCGGTTCTCTTGCAGGTTGCGAGCCAGCCTCAAGTACTGGGCGTGGGCCCAGGTGAGCGGCGTGGCCGAGAACGTCGGCGTGCCGGGAGCGAAGCCAGGCCGGCCGGCGGGGGACGTCCGGTCCCAGACCTGTTCGGGCAGCATGCCGCCCGGGCCGGTGGCTCGGGTCATCGTGGCCAGGCGCTCGAAGGCGGTGCGGCGGTTGCCGGCGGCCAGTTCGTACTCGCCGCGTTCGCCGGTCAGCAGGGGCCAGGCGCGGCCCCGGCTGACCAGGGATCCGTCGGGCTCGTTGTACTCCCACTGGCTGCCGTCCAGTTGCTCGCCGAAGCCGTCGAAGCTGGCCCGGTGCCAGAAGAAGCCGCGCGGGGTGGCCACGCCGAGCTGCTTGTCCACCACCGGCAACGAGTTCACGACGTCCGCGTCGGACGGCTTGAGGATGCCCAGCCGTACCAGGTCGAGGAAGCCCGGGTCGACCACTCGGCGCTGGTCGACGCCGACCGGGCCGCTGTCGCCGATGTTGTACTTGGTACCGACGTCCGGCTTGCCGTCCTTGGTCAACCGCAGGAAGTACGGCTTCGACGAGTACGGGCCGTTCGTCGTTACCGTCCACTTCTTGACGTTGGCCCGCCACGAATCGGCCGTCGCCAGGTAGCGGGCCGCCGACGCCTTGTCGCCCTGGGCGGTGGCGATCGACGCCGCGCACACGAGCCCGGCGATCGCGGTGGCGATGGTGTTGGGGGAGTAGCCGGACTGGTTCTCCCAGCGCTCCTGCGGCGTGAACGGCGCCTGCGGATACGACACCAGGAAGTCGGCCGCCTTCTTGACCCCGGACCAGTGGGGTGCGCCGAGCTGGTAGGCCAGCACGATCGGCAGCGCCACCTCGTCGAGCTGCAGGCCGCCCCACACCGGCGTCCCGTCGAGCTGCGAGTTCTGCGGGAACGAGCCGTCCGGCTTCTGCTGCACGCCGAACAGGAAGTCGAGCGCCCGCCGCGCCCCGGCCCGGTCGCCGGCCGCGATCAGGCCGGTCGCTATCTGGTACAGGTCGCGCGACCACACCAGGTGGTACGGGCCGGACGGGTCATCGGTGCCGAACGCCCACGGCGAGGCCGGCGCGGCCACGTACGCGCCGGGGTGGGTCTTGTCCTCGGCCGCCGCCAGCACCAGCGCCGAGGTGCGGTAGAGCTGCTGCTGGGCCGCGCTGTGCAGCACCCGCGGCGGGTCACTCAGCCCGGCCAGATAACGCTTCCATCCGTACGCGTAATCGCGCGCGACCCGCTCGAAGCCGGAGTGCAGCGACTTACGGGCGCCGGCCAGCGCTTCGGTGGGGGTCCCGCCGAACGAAAGTGCCAGCACCGAATGCCTGCCCCGCAGCTGCGCGGTCTGCACCAGACTTCCGGCCCCCGCCGATGGATAGTGCCAGTCCATCCGCCCGTCGCGCAGGTCGGTGTGCCCGTCGCTGACCCCGGCGAACCCGCTCGACGTGCCCGCGAAGTCCCCGGCCAGCGCGCTCGACACCCCGCCGTCCGTGGCGACCAGCGCCTTTCCGACGGTCCGCCCCGAGTCGCCGCCCCGCGAGTTCCCCAACGCCGGGTCGTAGACCGCGTACAGCCCGTACGAACGGCCGCCCGAGAACTTCAGATCCACCAGCACCGACGATCGGCCCGGGTCGGTGGTGTAGTCGGCCGTCAGCCTCCACCGCCCTCCGTCGAAGGTCTGCCGGAACCGCAGCGGCCCGACTTGCTGCGTACGCACCTGGGACGCCTCAATCCCGTCCCGCCCGGTCACCACGAACGTGAGCGCCCGCGCACTGGGCCCACCGATCGTCGGGTAGAAGATCTCGCCCAGCCCACCCTGCCGCTGCACGGTCGCCCACACCTTGCTCTCGGTGGTCCGCGACGTGATCAGCCCCGCCTTCGACGCCGGCAGATACTGCTGATCAACGCCCGGCGTCCCCGGAGCGGTGGAAGCAGCAGGGGCAGCGAGTCCGAGAGTGGCGACCAGCACGACCGGCATCAATGGGGTCATGTCACTGGGTCTACTCCGATGCGTTCTTGATCGCACCCGTTCCGGTGGACACCGGGCCTGAGGAGGGTAAGGCTGGGCGGAGCGCTACCTATGGCAAGGAAGAGGGAATCAGGATGCAGTACCGGCAGCTAGGCCGTACGGGTCTGCGGGTCTCGACGTTCACCCTGGGCACGATGGGCTTCGGCGGCACCGGCTGGGCGTCCCCGGTCGGCAAGATCGACGTGGCGGGGGCGCGGGAGCAGATCGCGATCGCGCGGGACGCCGGCGTCAACCTCATCGACACGGCCGACGTCTACTCGGACGGGCTCAGTGAGGAGATCCTCGGCGAGGCCCTCGGCGACAGCCGCGACGACGTGCTGATCGCGACCAAGGTGCGGATGCCGATGGGCGAGGGGCCGAACGACGCCGGGCTCTCGCGGCACCACATCATCCGCGGGGCCGAGGCCAGCCTGCGGCGGCTCGGCACCGACTACATCGACCTCTACCAGGTGCACGAGTGGGACGGCCAGACCCCGCTCGAAGAGACCCTGACCGCGCTGGACGACCTGGTGCGCAGCGGCAAGGTCCGCTACATCGGGTGCTCCAACTACTCGGCCTGGCACATGGTCAAGGCGCTCGGCATCTCCGACGCCCGGCAGATCGAGAGGTTCGCCAGCACCCAGGTGTTCTACTCGCTGGCCAACCGCGACATCGAGGCCGAGATCGTGCCGGCCGCGCTCGACCAGGGCGTGGGCCTGCTCATCTGGAGCCCGCTGGCCGGTGGTCTGGTCTCCGGCAAGTACCGGCGCGGCGTGACGGCGCCCGAGGGCAGCCGGCACCTGTCCGAGTGGAGCGAGCCGCCGATCTACGACGAGGACAAGCTGTACGACTCGATCGAGGTCGCGGTGAAGATCGGCGAGTCGCACAACGTGTCGGCGGCCCAGGTGTCGCTGGCCTACATCGCCCAGAAGCCGGGCGTGACCTCGCTGATCGTCGGCGCCCGCACCACCGAGCAGCTGCGCGACAACCTGGCCGCGGCCGAGCTCGAGCTGACCCCCGACGAGATCAAGGCGCTCGACGACGCCAGCGGCGACAACCTGCGCTACCCGTACTGGCACCAGCGCAACACCAGCACCGACCGCCTGAGCGCGGCCGACCTGTCGCACATCTCCAACTACCTGTAGGCAGAACAAGGGGGCGGGATGCCCCGCCCCCTTGTTCTCAATTCAGAACCGAACCGATCTCGACGGACGGGAGGCCCAGCGCGGCGCCGACCTCGGCGTTCGTCAGGGTGCCGTCGTGGACGCTGAGGCCGAGCGCCAGCGCCGGGTCGGCGTTCAACGCGGCCTTCCAGCCCAGGTCGGCCAGCTTCAACGCGTACGGCAGGGTGGCGTTGGTCAGGGCGTAGGTCGAGGTGTTGGGCACCGCGCCGGGCATGTTGGCCACGCAGTAGAACACCGACTCGTGCACCTTGTAGACCGGGTTCTCGTGGGTGGTCGGCCGCGAGTCCTCGAAGCAGCCGCCCTGGTCGATCGCGATGTCGACCAGCACCGAGCCCGGCTTCATCCGCTTCACCAGGTCGTTCGAGACCAGCTTGGGGGCCTTCGCGCCCGGCACGAGCACCGCGCCGATCACCATGTCGGCCTCGAGGCAGCTCTGCTCGAGCGCGTACGCCGAGGACACCAGCGTCTTGACCCGGCCGCCGAACTGGGCGTCGATCTGCCGCAGCCGGGCGATGTTCAGGTCGAGCACGGTGACGTCGGCCCCCAGGCCCAGCGCGATCGTCGCCGCGTTGACGCCGGAGACGCCGCCGCCGATGACCGTCACCTTGGCCGGGCTGACCCCGGGAACACCGCCGGGCAGGACGCCCCGGCCGCCCGAGTTGCGCATCAGGCTGTACGCGCCGACCTGGGGGGCGAGCCGGCCGGCGACCTCGCTCATCGGGGCCAGCAGCGGCAGCGAGCCGTCGGTCAACTGCACCGTCTCGTACGCGATGGCGGTGGTGCCGCTGGCCAGCAGCGCCTTGGTGCCGTCGGCGTCGGCCGCCAGGTGCAGGTAGGTGAACAGCACCTGCCCGGCCCGCAGGCGGTGGTACTCGGCGGCGATCGGCTCCTTGACCTTGAGCAGCAGGTCGGCCCGCTGCCACACGGTGTCGGCGTCGGGCGCGATCTCGGCCCCGGCCGCCACGAAGTCCTGGTCGGTGATGGCCGAGCCGGCGCCCGCGCCCGCCTCGACGAGCACGTTGTGGCCGCGGCGCACGAATTCGGCGACTCCCGCGGGGGTGATGGCCACCCGGTACTCGTGGTTCTTGATCTCAGCCGGCACACCGATGTGCATCTCAGGTCCTCTCGTCGCGTCGGCATCAGCGTGAAACGATGTGCTGTTTGCCCGCAAGACGAGCGAATAAGATTCTGCCTGTACGCGATGAGGTGAAGATGCTGCGACAGGCGGGGCTCAAATGACCGACGTACCGAAGGATCTTCGAGGTCTGGATCACATCGACCGCGACCTGCTCGCCCTGCTCGAGGTCGACGGCCGCATGCCCAACAACGCGCTGGCCGAGCGGGTCGGCATCGCGCCCTCGACCTGCCTGACCCGGATCCGGCGGCTGCGCGAGCTGGGCGCGATCCGGGGCTTCCACGCCGACGTCGACCCGGCCTGGATCGGCCGTCCCATCCAGGCCATGATCGCGGTGCGGATCCGCTCGGAGTCGCGGGACGCCATCGGCAAGTTCGCCGAGTCACTGGCCGGCATCCCCGCCGTACGGGACGTGTATTTCGTTTCTGGTTCTTATGACTTCCTGCTGCACGTGGCCACGGCGGACGTCGAGGACCTGCGCGAGGTGATCACCGAACGCCTGAGCGGGACGCGCCTGATCGCCGGCACGGAAACTTATCTGATTTTCGAGCACCGCAGAGGCAACCCGTGAGCACTGTCCTGCACCCGCGGGTCCGCTCAGGCCGCTGAGGCCGTCGCCGACCGTTAACCCCCGACGGGATCAAGGCCAATCATCAACGAAGGGGGCGGGACATGTCAGTCGTACTGGTCGAGTCGGACGCAGCCGAGCAGCAGCGTCTCGCGACGCTGCGCGGCTACGGGGTGCTGGACACGGCGCCGGAGAGCGACTTCGACGACATCGCGGTGCTCGCCGCGCAGCTCTGCCGCGCACCGATCGCCCTGGTCAGCCTGGTCGATTCGGACCGCCAGTGGTTCAAGGCGCGGGTCGGGCTGGACCTCTGCGAGACGGCCCGCGAGGACTCGTTCTGCGCGCACGCCATGTACGAGGTCGACGTCATGCAGGTGCCCGACGCCCGCCTCGACCCGCGGTTCGAGGACAACCCGCTGGTCACCGGCGCGCCCGGCATCGTCTTCTACGCCGGTGCCCCGCTGGTCACGTCGACCGGCGAAGTGCTGGGCAGCCTGTGCGTCATCGACCACGAGCCCCGGCTGCTCACCCCGGCCGAGAGTCAGGGCCTGAAGACGCTGGCCCGGCACGTGGTGGCCCAGCTCGAGCTGCGCCAGTACGCCCGCGGGCTGGACGCCGCCAACGAGCGGCTGCGCGAGGCCGACCAGGTCAAGGACGAGTTCCTCTCGCGCGTGACGCACGAGCTGCGGACCCCGCTGACCTCCATCAACGGCTACCTCGAGATGCTGGCCGACGACGACGTGGAGCCGGCCGCCGGGGTCGAGTTCCTGACCCGCATCCGGCGCAACTCCGACCGGCTGATGGCCCTGGTCGAGGACATGCTGCTGGCCGCGCAGGCCGGGCAGGACCAGCTGCGGCTGACCAAGCGCGGGCTGGACCTGGCCGAATTGTCGCGCGCGGCGGTCGTACGCAATGGGGTCCTGGCCGAAGGCCGGGGTCTGCAGATCCGGGCCGACGCGCCCGAACCGGTTCCGGTCGAGGCCGACGAGGCCCGGCTGATCCAGGTGATCGAGCGCCTGGTCCTCAACGCGGTCAAGTTCACCCCGCGCGGCGGCATCACGGTCAGCGCGGCCGGCCGCGGCGACCACGTCGAACTGGTCGTGCGGGACACCGGCATCGGCATGAGCGCGGCCGACCGGGAACGTGTGCTGGCGCCGTTCCGCCGCGCGGCCGACGCCGAACGGGCCGAGGTGCAGGGGGCCGGCCTGGGGCTGAGCATCGTCAAGGCGATCGTCGACGGCCACGGCGGCTCGGTGCGCATCGAGAGCGAACCGGGGCGGGGGACGGCGGTCATCGTGACGCTGCCGCGGCTCGCAGGAAATATATAAGCGCTGTTACATTGCTCCGGTGGACCTGCTCGACAGCAATCACTGGAGCGACCTGCACGCGCTGCTGGCCGAGCTCGACCGGGACGTCGCCGCCCTCTACACCAAGGCCGGCATCGAGGGCATGCGCACCCGCTTCGTGGGCCCGCTCATCGCCCTGCACCGGTTCGGGCCGATGACGATCCGCGAGCTGGCCGACCGGCGCGGGGTGTCGCACTCGGCGATGAGCCAGACCGCGGCCGCCATGGCCCGGGCCGGGTTCGTCGAGAGCACGGCGGGCGCCGACGGCCGGACCCGCCCGATCGGTCTCACCGCCCGCTCGCGCGAGCTCATGCCGTTCATGGTCGCCGAGTGGCGGTCGACCGAGGCGGCGGTGCGGCGGCTCGACGAGGAACTGCCGTACTCGATGACGCAGGTGGTGGCCGACCTGCGGCAGCTTCTGGCCACCAAGCCGTTCGCGGAGCGGCTGCGCTCGTGAACGTGCTGACCGATCTGCGGCCGTTGCGCGAGAACCGGACGTTCCGGCGGCTGTGGCTGGGGACGACGGCGTCCGGCTTCGGCGGTCAGTTCGGCGTGTTCGCGGTCATGTTCTACGTCTGGGACAGCACCCGCAGCGGCGCCGCGCTGGGCCTGGTCGGGCTGGCCACCGGTCTGCCGCTGATCGTCGTCGCCCTGGCCGGCAGCGCCTTCACCGACCACGTCGACCGGCGGCGGCTGGCCCTGCGCTGCACGGTCGCCCAAATCGTGATCTCGGCCGCGATGGCCTTCGTGGCGTTCACCGACGCCGGCGGCGTGCCCGCGATGCTCGGGCTGGTGGCGCTGCAGGCGGGGCTGGGCGGGCTGGTCGGCCCGGCCCGGCAGACTTTCGTACCGGCTCTTCTGACCGGGGACCGGCTCGCGGCCGGGCTCGCCCTCAACCACCTTTCGTTCCAGGTGGCGATGCTGCTCGGGCCGGCCGCGGCGGGCGTGCTCACCGCCGTGGCCGGGGTGGGCTGGTGCCTGGTCTTCGACACGATCACCTTCGGGGCGGCGCTGGCCGGGCTGGCCGGTCTGCCGTCCGGGGTGCCGGCGGCCGAGGGGGCTCCCGGCTGGCGGTCGGTGCGGGCCGGTTTCGCGTACGCGGGAAGGACCCCGGCCGTGCGCGGGGCCCTGCTGGCCGACCTGGCCGCCACCTCCTTCGCCATGCCGGTGGCGCTGTTCCCGATCGTGAACGCGGAGAAGTTCGGCGGCCGGCCCGAGGTGCTGGGCCTGTTCACGACGGCGCTGGCCGTGGGCGGCGTGCTGGCGATGCTGCTGTCCGGCCCGGCCACCCGTGAGCCGCGCCCCGGCCGCCTCATGCTGATCTGCGGCGCGGTGTGGGGCGCCGCGCTCGGAGCGGCCGGCCTGACCAGCAACCTGGCGCTGTTCCTGCTGCTCCTGGCGATCGCGGGCGCCGCCGACACCTGGGCGGTCGTCTCGCGCGGCACGGTCGTCCAGACGGTGACCCCGCCCGGCTACCGCGGCCGCATCTCGTCGCTGGAACACATCGCCGGCGCGGCCGGCCCCCAGCTTGGCACCGTGCGGGCGGGCCTGGTCGCCGCGGCCACCTCGGGCGGGGCCGCACTGGTTCTGGGTGGGCTCACCGCCGTGGCCGCCACCGCGGCGATCGCCGCCACCGCACCCCAGCTCCGGCGCTTCCGACACGCTCCGTAGCGCCGGGACGCCCCGTTTTGCGAGCTTCGGCGACACTCCGTCCCGGGATTGACCGGAGCGATCATGTTGCGGCAAGCGCTGGGCAGGTACCTTGTGTCGGGCGCGGCCACCGATCGCGCCTTGATCGGGCGCGCGACCAGCGGCGCGCCGGGGAGGTGCCATCGATGACGACGGAGCGGAACCGGGCGAGCGGCCGGCCGACCCTGGAAGAGGTCGCGGTGCGCGCCGGCGTCGGCCGGGGCACCGTGTCCCGCGTGGTGAACGGGTCGCAACAGGTGAGCCCCCGCGCGCGGCAGGCCGTGGAAGACGCGATCCAAGAGCTCGGGTACGTGCCCAACCGCGCCGCCCGCACGCTGGTCACCCAGCGCACCGACTCGATCGCCCTGGTCATCTTCGAGTCGGGCGAGCGGTTCTTCGCCGAGCCGTTCTTCGGGCGCATCGTGCAGTCGATCTCGACCGTGCTGGTCGCCCGCAACCTGCAGATGGTCCTCATGATCGCGCAGGCCCCGGAGGAGCGCCGCCGGCTCGAGGGCTACCTGACCCGCCAGCACGTCGACGGCGCGCTGCTGCTGTCGCTGCACGGCGACGACCCGCTGCCCGCCGTCCTCGAGGAGCGCGGGGTGGCTACCGTGCGCGTCGGCCGTCCCATGTACGCCGAGCGAGGCACCTACGTCGACGCCGACAACCGCGCCGGCGCCCGCGAGGCCGTGTCGTACCTGTGGTCGCAGGGCCGCCGCCGGATCGCCGCCATCACCGGCCCGCTCGACATGGCGGCCGGCATCGCCCGCCTCGAGGGCTACCGCGACGTGGTCGGCGACGGCCCGGTCGCGTTCGGCGACTTCAGCGAGGAAAGCGGGGCGGCTGCCATGCACCGCCTGCTCGAGCAGTACCCCGACCTGGACGCCGTGTTCGCCGCGTCCGACATGATGGCCGCCGGCGCCCTGCAGGTGCTGCGCCGCTACGGCCGCCGCACCCCCGAGGACGTGGCCGTGATCGGCTTCGACGACTCGGTCATCGCCCGGCACACCGACCCGCCGCTGACCAGCGTCGACCAGCCCATCGCGGAGATGGGCCGCGAGATGGTCCGGCTGCTGCTGGCCAAGATCGACGGCAGCGAGTCGGGCGACGCCGAGATCGTGCTGCCGACCCGCCTGGTCATCCGCGGCTCCGCGTGAGCCCCAGGCTGGGGTGGCTGCTGTCGGCGGCCGCGCTGACCATGGTGGCCGGGTGCGGCCCGTCCGAGCCGGCGATGGTCGAGGTCGACGCGGTCACGATGGGCTGCTCCGACCCGGTCAACGACGAGGACGGGCACTGCGCGTACGAGTTGAAGGACAGCGACCGGCGGACGAATGTGCCGCGCATCGGTGAGAGCGAGGCGCTCGACGAGGCCGCGGTGGCCGTGCATCTCAAGGTGCACGATGCCGGGGCGGGCGAGTTGTCGGCCACCGAGCAGGACGCGGCCGAGGTGCGGCGGGCGCTGACCACCGGCGGCTACCCCGATGCCGTGGTGCGGCTGGCGCGCGACAGCGACCCCAGCGTGCCCGGGGCCCTGCTGTACGCCGTGCGGGTGGGCGACGCGTGCGTGTTCGGCGACGTGACGCCGGCCCCGGCCGAACGGTGGCACGAGTGGTACGCCGGGCTGCTGCCGGACGGTCGCTGCCTCACGGCTTAGGGCCTGTGCGGCCGGCACGGGAGAGCCGCAGCCCCCGCGTGCTCGGCCGAACTGGTCCTAAGTGCCGGCCGCACGCGTCACGTCGGCCAGGCGGGAGCGGAACAGGCTGCCCTGGGCCGGGGTGAGGCTGCCCTCGCGGACCCGGTCGTTGATCTTCCGGCGTACGGCCCCGGCCTGGCCGGCCACGTTCCGCCCGTCGCCGGTGGCCAGCGGGTCGAACAGGTTGAACAGGTCGAGAGCCACGTCGGAGCGGATGTCGGCGTTCTCGACCGCGCTGCGGAACCGGCTCACCGCGTCGTCGAAGGTCAGCGTGGGCGACGGCTTCGGAGTGGGGGAGTAGCTGGTGGTCGTGGGCGGGGCGCTGGGCGGCGTCGTGGCGGGGGCGGCCGACTCGGTCAGGATCGCCGGCGGCGGCAGTTCGGGGGCGGCGGTCTCGTTGTTCGCCCGCGGCCAGTTGACGGCCAGGACGGCGCCACCGACCGCGGCCAGCAGCACCACCACCGCCACACCGAGCACCCAGCGCCTCGCCGGCGGCGGGGTGAGGGCGACGGTGGCCGCGGAGGCCCGGCCGGGGGCGTAGGCGCGCTGCTGAGGCGCCGCCGTGGTGGGCCGCGACCGGGCCGGGGCGGCGATCGCGACGGCCGATGGCGCGTCGGCAGTGTCCTTTCTGGGGACGGGCGCCGCGTCGGAGGGCTCGGGCTTGAGCCACAGGGCGGTCAGGTCGAAGCGGACCTCGTCGGCGCCGGGGCGGTCGGCCGGGTCCTCGGCCAGGCAGCGGCCGACCAGCGTACGGAAACTCTCCGGCAGATCCGGCGGGAGCACGTTCGGGCCGGTCGCCCGGGCCGCGGCCAGCTCTTCCCACGTGTCCACCGGGTAGGGCGGGTCGCCGGTCACCATCTCGAACAGCAGCACGCCGAGCCCGTACACGTCGGTCGCGGGCTCGGCCGGCATGCCGTCCAGCCTTTCCGGCGCCACGTAGGCCGGGGTGCCGAACGTCGACCCGGACTCGTCGTCGTCCGGCTCGCCGGCCGTGGCGCTGATGCCGAAGTCGAGGATCTTCACGCCGGTCGGGGTGAGCATGACGTTGCCCGGCTTGATGTCGCGGTGCACCACCCCGTTGGCGTGGGCCGCGGCCAGCGCGTCGGCCACCGCGGCGCCGATGCGGGCCGCCTCGGGCAGCTCGATCGGCTCCCGCTCGAGCCGGGCCGCCACGCTCTCGCCGGCCAGCAGCTCCATCACCACGAACGGCGCCACCGTGCCGTCGGCCCGCACCGCCTCGCGGTAGTCGTGGACGGCCGCGATGTTGGGGTGCTGAAGCTTGGCCGCCATCCGCGCCTCGCGCCAGACGACCTGCGATCCCTTGGGCAGTTTGACGGCGACCGGGCGGGCCAGCAGCTCGTCGTCGGCCCGCCAGATCTGGGCCATCCCACCCGTCTCGAGGAGCGTGACCAGCCGGTATCTTGCCGCCAGCAGGTTTCCCGCGATCGGCCACTCGTCGCTCACCTGAGGAACATTCGCCCGGATCGGGACGGGTGTCAACTCCTGTTACCAGCCGGGATCTTCCACGTCGATCGCGATGAAGTCGATGTCCCCGGCGAAGTAGTCACAGCCCACGTCCACCTGGTCGCAGTCCGTCTTCCCGCCGATCGCGATGGGCCACGAATTGGCGATCGGGCCGGTCCAGCCCTCGCGCTGGGCCACTACGTCGCCGTCGACGGCCAGGCTCACGCCGTCGCCGGTTCGTTGACACCGTACGGTGTGCCAGCGCCCGTCGTTGATCGGGCGCGGCGCCGTCACCAGCAGCGAGGTGCGCGAGCCCCGGAACCAGCACTGCACCCGCCCGTTGGGGATCTGCAGCTTGAAGCTGCCGCCGCGGACCGTGGCCTGCCCCTTCTGCACGATGTTGCCGAAGTGGTCGCGGGTGCGCAGCCGCATCTCGATGGAGTAGTCGCGGCTGCCCGGGTTGAGCCGCTCGTCGTCGGGGACGATCACCAGGTGGCCGGGCCGGGCCGGCGGGGTGTCGGGTTCGAGGCGTTCGAAGCCGTACGCCGTCCGGCCGTCCGACTGGATGCCGGTGGCCACCTCGCGGCCGATCCGCCCGTGGAAGCCGTGCCCGCTGACGTCGTGCATGACGCTGGAGCCGGGTCCCTCGTTCATGTTCCAGTAGGCCAGCTCGTAGTCGGGCGAGGCGGTGGCGGCGCCGCCCGAGGTGGCGAGCAGGCCCGCCGCCACGACAGAGACAATCCACGAGCGCGACATTTGCATGGTTCATCCCCGTTGAACGTTTATTGCCGTATTTGACGGTTTGATCCTAGGCGGACGCCTGTTCCGGCGCACAAGGGATCACCGGGGGATTCGCCCGCCCGCCGGACATCGTTGGGAACCAGCAGCGCGGGTGACATGATGTGACCCGGCAAGCAAGGGGAGGGAATGCCCAACTTCGAGGCGACAACCCAGGAGGGCACCGGCCATGTGCGGGTGACCCTGACCGGCGAATGCGATCTGGCGGTCCGCGACGAGCTCCACTCCGTGCTCGAGTCGGCCGTCAACGCCGCGCCGCTGGTCATCGTCGACCTCGGCCGGCTCGACTTCCTCGACTCCAGCGGCGTGCACGGTCTCGTCGTGGCCCACCTCGAGGCCCAGGCCCGGGGCGGCCGGGTCGCGCTGGTCAACCCGAGCGGCTCGGTGGCCGACGTTCTCGACATCACTGGCGTCGGCACGCTGCTCGGCACGGTCAGCGACGAAAAAGCGGCGGGCGGATGAGCGGCGACACCTCGTACGCGGAAATCACGTACGCCGAACCGGGCGACCTGGCCAAGGTCCGCGAGTTCGTCCGTGGCCACGCCGCCCGGCTCGGCCTGCCCGACCAGCGCGCCGAGCTGCTCACCCTGGCCGTGAGCGAGCTGGCCACCAACACTCTGCAGCACACCGCGGGCGGCGGTGTGGTCCGGCTTCACGCGTCGGGCGGGCGCATCATCTGCGACGTCATCGACGGCGGGCCGGTACGCACCCTGGGCCGCACCATGCCGGCGGCGGACGCGCTGCGCGGCCGCGGGCTGGCCATCGTCGAGCGCGTCTGCGACGAGGTGGGCGTCGACACCGCCGACGAGGGCACCCGGGTGCGCCTCGCCCTCGATCTGGAATCCCCGAACTAAAGGACCTCGACCAGCAGGGTGCAGGTGTCGTCGTCGGGGCTGGGGCGGTTGAGGCCGGCCACCAGCTCGCTCGTGCGGGTGGGCTCGGCCGACGCGGCCGCCAGCAGGTCGAGCACCCCGGGCAGCAGCGCGGGGCCGTGGCGGCGCTCGACCAGCCCGTCGGTGTAGAGCAGCAGCAGGTCGCCCGGGGTCAGGGTGGGGCGGCACACCTCGTACACGCAGTGGTCGTCGGCGCCCAGCAGCCGGCCCGCCGGGCGATCCAGCGGCCCGGCCCGGCCGGCCCGGGCCAGCAGAGGCGGCGCATGCCCGGCCCGGGCCCAGGCCAGCTCGCGCGACCGCGGGTCGTAGAGGCTGAGCACGGCCGTGCCGGTCAGCCCCAGCTGCGCGCTCAGCCGGTTGAGGTGGGTGAGCAGCTGGGCCGGGTCGTGCAGCCCGATCGACAGCCACGCGATGAGGGCGAACCGCAGGTGGGCCATCCCGTTGGCCGCCCCCAGCCCGTGCCCGGCCACGTCGCCCACGGCCAGCACCACCCGGCCGTCGGCCAGCCGCTCGGCGTGGTACCAGTCGCCGCCGACCTGCACCCTGTTCTCGGCCGGCAGATAGTTGACCAGCACCCGCAGGCCGGGCAGGGGCAGCGGCTCGCGCGGCACCGGCTGGATCAGGTGTTGCAGCTGGGCGGCCAGGCGATGCTCGGCCAGCGCGGTCATCTCGCGGCTGCGCAGCTGGTCGCGCAGGCGGTCGATGGCCGTGCGGGAGTCCTCGCGGGCGGTCACGTCCTGCACGACTGCGTTGATCTTCAGGGGAGCGCCGTCGGCGTCGCGCACCACGTCGGACAGGATGCGCAGGTGCTTCACCTGGCCGGCGACCCGGAAGCGGGAGGTGATGTCCGAGGCGGCGCCGCTGTCGAGGGTCTGCCAGGCCGTCTCGGCCAGCCGGCGGTCCTCGTCGAGCATGGTGGCGGCCTGCTCGCCGCGGCTCATCGGGCCCAGCCCGCGGTCGCGCCCGAAGATCTCGTACATGCCGGGCGACCAGACGACGTCGCCGGTGATCAGGTCGTACTCGGACCAGCCGAGGCGGGCCAGTTCCTCGGTGCGTTGCAGGCGCCGGCGATCCTCGTCGAGGCGCTGCCACCACACCATCAGTCCGCCCAGCACCCGATGGACGGTCACGTCGAAGAGTGAATGTGCGACGACGCCGGCCTTCTTCTCCTCGTACCGGAACTCGCGGAGCTCGGCCGGTTCACCCGTACGCATGACCCGCAGGTAGAGCAGCCAGAGCGGGCCGCCGACGATGCTCGGGTAGAGCCGGCTGAGAAGCTGGTCGATGCGGCTGGTGCCCCGGCGGTAGATGTCGTGGCCCCGGCCGCTGGTCGCGGCCACCCGGAAGTCGTTCACTTCGCCGTCCGGGCCGGTCTCGGGCAGAAGCCAGCTGCAGCCCGCCGGGATGACGGACAGCATTTCGCGTACGACGTGGGCCACCTCGTCGTCGGCCATGCGGTCAGCCTAGTGGGGCCGGTCGGTCAGGCCGCGATACCGCCCGCCGGGCCCTCGCCTATCGCCTGCTCAGCTTGGTAGCATCCCGCGGATCACGCCAGCCCCGTGCGAGTGGGTAAGACCCGGGCTCGCAGCAACGGAGGTCTATCCAGTGTCCGACAACCGCATGAAGGATCGTGTCAAAGTGCTGCTCAATGGGACGTCACCGGACAGCCAGACCTCGGAGCACGCCCTCGTCGCCCCCCAGCCGGGTCAGGCGCCGGCGTCCGGGGCCCAGGCCGGTCAGCCCGCCGCCGCCCCGGCCGGCGCGGCGCCCGCCCAGCCCGGCAACCAGGCCCTGCAGGTGCTGACCCTGGCCCAGCGCACGGCCGAGGAGCACGTCGCCCGGGCCCACCACCAGGCCGACAAGATCCGTACGGACGCCCTGGCCGCCGCCGAGCAGGTCGCCCGCGACGCTCAGGTGCACGGGCACAACGTCCGCCGCGAGGCCGAGAAGATCCTTTCCGACGCCCGCGCCGCCGCCGAGCAGATCGCCCGCGACTCGCACGCCCGCACCGAGGAGGCGCGCCGCAACGCCGAGAAGATCGTCAGCGACGCCCGGGCCCAGGCCGAGTCGATCGGCGAGGACGCCCAGACCAACGCCGACCACCTCAACCTGCAGGCCCGGCAGCGCTACGACGACGTGGTGGGCAGCCTGGGGGCCAAGCGGGAGGCGCTGCAGCAGCAGATCGAGGCGCTCGAGCAGTTCGACCGGGAGTACCGCTCGCGCCTGACCACCTTCATGCAGGGCCAGCTGCGCGCCCTCTGGGTCGACCAGCCCCAGGTGGTCGGCGACGTCGACCCCGAGGCGACCGCCCCGCGGCACGGCGCGGGCGAGGCCGACGAGGCCGTTCCCACGCAGCGCCACAGCAAGGAGGACGAGGTCAAGCCGGAGGAGCGGGCCGACAAGAAGTGAACCCGCCACTTTCAGTTATGGACTGACTGGCGTCCGGGTTTTACCGTCGGTGATGCGCGGCTCGCCCGGGCCGCGCTCCGACGGGAGTCGTCGATGGGCGAGTTCGTGGGACGCCACGCCGAGCTGCGCGGGCTGCTCGGCGACGCCTGCCGTCCCGGGCTCGTCGTGCACGGCATGGCCGGCATCGGCAAGAGCCGCCTGATCGCCGAGCTGTTGCCCCTGCTCGAGCGCGAGCGGCCGGGCGGGCGGGTGGTGCGGGTGCCCGGGTCGGCCACCGTGGCCGACGTCGTTATCGCTCTGGGTGAGCCCCGTCCGGTCACCGAGCCGATCATCCTCGTGGTCGACGACTTCGCCACCGTGCCGCGGGCGGGCGCCGGTGGCCGGTCCGAGCCGGTCGACGCCGGCGTGGCCGGCTTCCTCACCGCCTGGATCCGCGAGTCCGGACCGCGGCGGCTGCTGGTGACCAGCCGCTACCCGTTCGCGCTGCCGGGCCAGGCCCACCGCGGACTGGCCGAGCTGCACCTCGGCCCGCTGGCCGCGGCCGACGCCCGGCTGCTGATGAAGCCGATGCCCGGGCTGGGCCCGCTCGACGCCGACGAGCAGACGCGGGCCTGGGCGTTCTGCGGCGGCAACCCGGGCGCCCTGCAAGACCTCGACACGTTGCTCGGCCGGGGCGCCGCCTTCACCGAGCTGGCCGAGCGGCTGGAGGACACCCTCGCCGCCAACGGCATCGCCGACCCGGCCCGGTGGGCGGCCGGCCTGAACTCCGATCCCGAAGAGGCTGCCGCCGCCCGCACACTGGCCGAGGCCGTCACCACGATCGTCGACGACGCGCTGGTGCGGGAATTGCTTGAGGTCCGTGATCCCGTGGTCGAGCAGCGGCTGGGCGAGCGGGCCGGGCTCGCCGGCTGGGACAGGCTGGGCCTGCTGGACGGCGCGGACGACCCGGCCGCGGTCGAGCATCACCTGCGGCAGGCGCTGGCCTTCGACGCCGAGCACGGCAACCACGCCGGCATGGCCTCGGGCCTGCACCGGCTGGGCCTGGTGTGCACGCTGACCGGGCGGCTGCCGGCGGCCGTGGCGCTGCACTGCCGGGCGCTGGCCACCGAGCTCGCGCTGGGCACGCCCGAGGGGCCGCTCGAGCTGGCCGACCTGAGCCGGTTGCGGGCCGCCCTGGGCGACGAGGCCTTCCGCCGGGCGGCGGCCGAGGTGCTGCCCGGGCAGTCGCTCAACGGGCTGTCCCGCATGCTCGACAACTTCGTCACGGCGACCGAGAGCCGGCTGAACTAGGCCCTAGCCTTCCATCACCTTCTGCAGGGCCGTGAGCAGCTGGTTCTTGCTGAACGGCTTCTCGACCAGGGTGACGCCGGGGGCCAGGGTGCCTTGCGAGGCGAGCACCGGCCGGGCGTACCCGCTCATGAAGAGCACCTTGGTGCCGGGGTGCCGCTCGGCGAACCGCTCGGCCAGCTCGCGGCCCAGCATGTGCGGCATCACGACGTCGGTCAGCAGGACGTCGATCGTGCCCTCGTGCGCGGCGGCCAGCTCGAGGGCGGCCGGCCCGTCCGCCGCCACCAGCACCTCGTGGCCGGCCGCGCGCAGGATGCGGGTCAGCACGCCGCGCAGGGCCGGCTCGTCCTCGACGGCCAGGATCGTGCCGCGGCGGGAGTCGCGGGGCGGGGCCTCGTCCTCGTCCTCGATCCGGGCCGGCGCGGCGTCGGTGGTCGGCAGCAGGATGGTGAACGTGGTGCCCATGCCCTGCTCGGAGTAGATGTGCAGGTCGCCGCCGGCCGCGGTGACGATGCCGTACACCGTGGCCAGGCCCAGACCGGTGCCCTGCCCGGCCGGCTTGGTCGTGTAGAACGGCTCGAACGCCCGCTCGATCACCTCGGGCGGCATGCCGGTGCCGGTGTCGCTGACCCGCAGCCGCACGTAGCGGCCGGTGCGCAGGTGCGGGCGGCCGGCCGCGTAGTCGGCGTCGACGTCGACGACCTGGCTCTCGATGCTCAGCTGGCCACCCCGCGGCATCGCGTCGCGGGCGTTGACGGCCAGATTGACCAGCACCTGGTCGAGCTGGCCGGGGTCGGCCGTGACCGAGGGCAGGGGCTCGGCCAGGCGGACGGAGAGGTCGATGTGCTCGCCGATCGAGCGCCGCAGCATCTGCTCGATGTCGGTGATGACGTCGTTGATGTTGAGCGGCCGGGGACGCACCACCTCGCGGCGGGCGAAGGCGAGCAGCTGGTGGGTGAGGTCGGCGCCGCGCTGGGCGGCCTTGGTGATCTGGGCCGCGTCGCCCGCGATCTCGTCCAGCCCGGCGTCGGCGGCCGACTCCGCGATGAAGGTGGCGTAGTTGGCGATCACCGCGATGAGGTTGTTGAAGTCGTGGGCCACGCCGCCGGCCAGCTGGCCCAGGCCCTCCAGGCGCTGGGTGCGCTGCAGCTGCGCCTCGACCCGGGCCCGCTCGGCCTCGGCCTGCAGCTGGCGCACGCGGTCCTGGGCCCGGACGCGTTCGGTGATGTCCCGGATCACCGCGCAGCGCAGCCGGCCCTCCTCGGTCGGCAGCGGGCTCATCGAGACCTCGACCGGCACGGTGCTGCCGTCCATCCGGCGGGCGATCGTGTCGTCGGCCACCGGGTCGTGCCCGTCGCCCAAAGGCGGGCTGATCAGGTCGTCGATCGGGCGGCCGAGCAGTCCGTGGCGGGACTCGCCGAACAGCTGCTCGGCCTGCACGTTGGCCAGCACTACGCGGCCGTCGTCGCCGACTCCGACGAAGGCGTCCGGCGCCGCCTCGAGCAGGGCCTGCAGGCTCGACTCGAGGCGTTCCCGGTGGCCGACGGCGCGGGCGATGACGGTGAAGCCGAGCGGCCGGTCGCCGTCGGTCAGCGGCGACATCGAGAGGGTGACCAGCACCCAGTGGCCGTCGCGGTGCCGGCGCTGGGTGCGGAAGCGTTCGAGCCGGGCCCCCGCCGCGAGCAGGGTCAGCATCTCGCGCTGGTCGTTGCGGCGGTCGGGCGGCACGAGCAGGTCGAAGGCGCGTCCGACGATCTCGCCCGGGGCCCAGCCGAGCAGCTTCTCGGCGGCCGGGTTCCACGACCGTACGGTGAAGTCGGGGCCGACCGTCCAGATCGCGTCGTGCGCCGAGCGCACCATGGCGTCGACGAGCGCTGTCGCCTCGACACCGGTCGATCCGTACGTTTCGCCCATAACCGGACCACCTTATCGATTCGGGCCGGTCCGGCGGGGTGCTTTGCCTACGCTCGGGCCATGAACGTGCTCGGCGAGCAGGCGGCCGTGCTGCCCGAGGTGGACCCGCAGCGGCCCAGCGTGGCCCGTATCTACAACTTCCTGCTGGGCGGGAAGCACCACTTCGCGGCCGACCGGCAGGCGGCCGCCGCGGCCCGGGGCGCCATGCCCGAACTGCCGGCCATCCTGCGGCTCAACCGTCAGTTCCTGGGCGAGGTGGTGCGGCTGGCGGGCGAGGCCGGCATCGACCAGTTCCTGGATCTGGGCTGCGGCATCCCGTCCGCGGGCAGCACGTACGACGTGGCGCGCCGGATCAACCCGGCGAGCCGGGTGGTGGGGGTCGATCTCGAGCCGGTCGCCTTCGTGCACGGGCGGAAGCAGACCGACGGCGATCCGGCGGCCGACGTCCTGTACGCCGATCTGCTGGACGCCGGCGAGGTGCTGGGCTCTTCGCCCGTACGGGCAATAATTGATCTCGATCGTCCGGTGTGCCTGTTGCTGATCTCGGTCGCGCACTTCATCCCCGACACTGCCCGGCTGCTGGCGGCCCTCGAGACCTACCGGGCGGCCGTCCCCTCCGGCAGCCTGCTGGCGGTGACCCACGCCAACCGCAAGGCCTCCTCGCCGCAGGTGGAGCACGTGCGGCGCATCTACAACAACACCACCGCGCCCATGGTCGCCCGGGACGAGAGCGAGACGAGCGCGCTCTTCGGCGACTGGCAGATCCGGGAGCCGGGCGTGCAGTCGTTCGGGCAGTGGTGCTCGATGCCCGGCCGCCGGTGCGAGAGCAACACCGCGGAGAGCGCCTTCCTCGTCGGGGTGGCCGGCAAGCCATAACGTGAAACCACCACATCGAGGTCCGGGCCGGGCGCATCCTGATGAAGTGGCCCCGAACAGCGGAGCGAAGATGCCCTCAGTACTGATCGCCGAGGACGACGAAGACATCGCCCTGATCCTGAGCCGGCTGCTCAAACGGTCCGGTTACACGGTGCTGCACGCGCCCGACGGCCAGCGAGCGTTTGAGCTGGCCGTGGCCCACCGGCCCGAGGTGGTGCTGACCGACCTCGGCATGCCCCGG
Source organism: Paractinoplanes pyxinae (assembly GCF_026626335.1). Lineage (GTDB taxonomy): Bacteria > Actinomycetota > Actinomycetes > Mycobacteriales > Micromonosporaceae > Actinoplanes > Actinoplanes pyxinae. The sequence goes on from NZ_JAPNTZ010000003.1 coordinate 504,935, forward strand.
ATGGACGGGCTCGAGCTGACCAAGGCCATCCGGGCCCACGCCGAGCTGCGCGACACGCCGATCATCATGCTCAGCGGCCACCTGCACCCGGGCGACAGCGCGCCGATCGCCGCCGGGGTCTGTGTGGTGCTGCTCAAGCCGTGCCCGAACGACCGGCTGCGCGAGGTCGTCAACGAGCTGACCGAGCTCGGGGCGCACGGGCACTCCGGCGCCGACTCGGGTTGCCCGGCGATGTGGCCGGTATCGGCGTGAATCACATTGTTGTCATAAAGCATATGAAAGCGGGCCTAGGGTATAAATAGCGCGAGCCCGCGGTGTGCGGGAGGTCAGTGGCGGGCGTGCCGCGCGGGGGATCGGGCAACCCATGGTCGTCGTCGACGAGGCCGTCCTGGCCGATCCGGACCGCCTCGGCGCGGTCCGCACGGCGAAACACACGCTGCCGGCCCTGCCGCTCGCCCCGGCCGCGCTGGCCCGGCTGGCCGCCCGTCTGCTGGCCACGCCCGAGGCCCAGCTCACCTTGGTCGACCGGGAGGGTGTGCTGCTGGCCGGCGGCGACAGCCCGCCCGACGCCGACGTCGCCCGCTGGACCGTCTCGGCCGGTCGAGCCGTCCAGCGCGAGCAGTCCCCGTCCTTCCTGGCCGTGCCGGTGTGCGACGACGCCGGCCGGCCGGTGGGCGCCCTCGCCGTGTTCGACCCGGTCGCCCGCCGCTGGACCGGCGAGCACGCCCGCATCCTGACCGAGCTGACCGCGCTGGCCCGGCCCGCCGGCAGCGACTCCTTCCTGGCCGCGCTGGTCGACAACCTGCCGGTCGGCGTCATCGCGTGCGACGCCGACGGGGACGTGGCCGTGGTCAACCACTCGGTGCGCGAGCTGATCGGGCTGCCCGCCGACGCCGCGGCCCGGCTCTATCCGACCCGGGCCACCGGGGCCCTGTTCGACGCCGACGGCCGGGCCGTGCCGTGGCGGGAGTCGCCGATCCAGCGCGCCGCGCGCGGCGAGCGGGTCGACACCGACCTGATCGTGCGGGTGACCGGCCGGCGCGAGCGGATCATCGCCGCCACCGCCCAGCCCATCCTCGACCATCAGGGGCAGCGCCTCGGCGCTGTGGCGGTGGCTCGCGAGGTCACCGCGTTGCGCCGGGCCGAGCGGTTCCGGGAGTGCCACCGCGCCGTCGAGGAGGCGCTGCGGGCCGCCGACTGCGCGACCGAGGCCGCGCCCGGGGTGCTGGCCGCGCTCGGCGGCACCCTCGGCTGGCCCGCGGCCGAGCTGTGGCTGGCCGACGAGGACACGGGAGAGCCCGGCCTCGGCGGCCGCTGGTGCGCGCCCGGCAGCGGCCTGGAGGAAGTGCTCGACTTCGCGCCGATCAAGGGCGCCGGCATCACCGGCCGGGTGTGGGCGAGCGGCCGGCCGATCTGGGTGCCCGACATCGCCGACTCGGCCAGCCTGCGCAGCCCGCTGGAACGCCGGCGGGCCGCGGCCTGCCTGCGGGCGGGCATCCGGACCGTGCTGGCCGTGCCGGTGCGCGACGCGGACACCGTGCTCGGCGTGCTCACCTGCTACGGCACTGCGCCCGAGCCGCACGAGGACCTACTGGCCCTGCTGCTCGACGGCGTGGCCGCCCGGATCGGGGTCTACGTCGCCCTGCGCCGGGCCGAGGCGCTGGCCCGGCAGCTCTCCCGGGCCAAGGACGACTTCATCGCGCTGGTCAGCCACGAGATGCGCACGCCGCTCACCTCGATCGTGGCCAGCGCGTCGATGCTCGGCGACGACGGCTCCGCGCTCGACGAGGAGAGCCGGGCCATGGTCGACGCGGTGCACCGCAACGCCACCAGCCTGCGGGCCGTGGTCGACACCCTGCTCGACCTGGCCGGCCTCGACTCCGGCCACGTGGCGCTGCACAAGGAACGCGTCGACCTGGCCGCGATCGTGGCCGACGCGCTGGCCGCCGCCCGCCCGGCCGCCGCCGCGGGCGGGGTGCGCCTGGTGCATCAGCGCGACGAGCCGCTGCTGCTCGAGGGCGACGCCCGGCGGCTGCGGCAGGTCGTCGACGACCTGCTGGCCAACGCGATCAAGTACAGCCCGCGCGGCGGCGACGCCGAGGTCGTGCTGGTCGAACGGGCCGGCTGCGCCGAACTGACCGTGGCCGACCACGGCATCGGCACCCCGGCCGACGAACGGGACCGGGTGTTCGACCGCTTCTACCGCGCCAGCAACGTGCGTCACCAGGGCATCGCCGGCAAGGGGCTGGGCCTGAGCCTGGCCCGGACGATCGTCGGACTGCACGGGGGCACCATCCGCCTCAGCGGTCACCCGCCACATGGCACAACGGTGCTCATCCGGTTGCCGATCGTTGCCGGGGCCGAAAACGCTTAGCCGTCCTCGCCGGTCGTCCGATCAGGGCTGCACAGGGACGACACTTTGACGGTTTCGCGGGGGACAAAGAAATGACCGAACGGCCGACCGTGCTGCTCGTGGACGACGAGACCGCCATCCTCGAGACGCTTTCGCTGCAGCTGCGCCGCGACCACAAGGTGCTGGTGGCCGGGAGCGGGGCCGAGGCGCTGCGCCTGCTGGCCGAGTCCGGCCCGGTGGCCGCCGTGATCAGCGACCTGCGCATGCCCGAGATGGACGGCGTCGAGCTGCTGCGCCGCATCCAGGTCGAGTACCCGGACACCACCCGCGTGCTGCACACCGCGCAGAGCGACCTGAGCTCGGCCATCGCGGCCATCAACGACGGCGGCGTCTACCGCTACCTGGCCAAGCCGGTCGGCACCGACGAGCTGCGCGGCACCGTGCACGAGGCGGTCGAGCTCAACGGGCGCGCGACGGCCGACCGTCAGCTGCTCGACAAGACACTCAAGGCCAGCCTGCAGGCCCTGTTCGGCGTTCTGCAGCTGGCCAGCCCGCTCGCCTTCGCCCGGGCCGGCCGCATCCGCACCCTGGTCTCCGAGCTCTGCCACGACATGCAGCTCGACGCCCTGTGGGAGATCGAGGTGGCCGCCATGGCCTCCCAGCTGGGCGCGGTCACCCTGCCGCCGACCGTGCTGGCCAAGCTCGACAAGGGCCTGCCCTGCACCGACGACGAGCAGGCCATGGTCGACGCGATGCCGGGCGTCGCCGTCCAGCTGCTCAAGAACATCCCCAACCTGTCCGACGTCATCGAGATCGTCCGCGGGCTGGGCCTCAACCCGCCGCCGCATCCCAGCCCGCTGGTCGAGGCCGCGGTCGACGTCATCCGCACGGCGATCGACTTCGAGACGCTGGAGAGCCGTGGGCTCGAGGTGGAGAGCGCGATCACCGTGCTCGAGTGCCGCGACCACAGCGCCCTGCACGTGCTGGCCGCGCTGCGCAAGGTCAAGGGCTGCGTCCAGGTCAAGGAGAAGGTCCGCGGGCTGCGCGTGGTCGACCTGGAGGTCGGCATGCGGGTCGCCGAGGACATCGTGGCCACCAACGGCCTGGTGCTGATCGGCCGGGGCATGGTCGTCACCGAGCTGCTGCTGGACCGGCTGACCAACTTCGCCCGCATGATCGAGATCATCGAGCCGGTGCTCGCCGTGCCCGGCGCCCGCCGCTTCTAACCGCCGGCGGCCAGCTTCTCGAGGATCGGGAAGACCAGCGCCTGCTCGCAGGCGATCCGGCCAAGCGTCAGGTCGGGATCGAGCACCACGCCCTCGCGGGCGGCCTGCTCGACCTCGGCCAGGACGGCGGACAGGGTGGCGGCCCCGATGTTGGACGCCGAGCCCTTCATGGCGTGCGCGTGTTCCCGCAGCGCGGCGGGGTCGCCGCCGCGCAGCAACTCGCCCAGCCGGTCGACGGCGGCCGGCGTCTTCTCCAGGTACGAGCGGATCAGCCGGCCGAGCAGCGCCTGCTCGGCCGGGCCGGGGTCGGGCCCGGCGATGTCGGCCATACGGTCGCGGACCTCGTCCTCCCGGCTGCGCTCCATGCGCTCCATCCTGCTGCCCACCGCCCTTCCCCGGGCCCGTTTCCCCGTGAAGCTCGAAGCCGTGAAGGAGGTCGCAGTGCGGATGTCTACGATGCCGCTCGGCGCTGCCGATTCCGTCGAGGTGACCATCGACCAGCGCGCACCCCTGCGGTACGTCCTCGCTGCCTTCGTGGTCACGCTGGTGGGCGGGCTGTGGTTCCTGACCCGCCCCGGGCCGGACGCCCTGGCCTACCTGTTCAACCCGTTGGCCGGCCTGGCCGCCATCGGGTCGATCACCGCGCTGCTGCGGAGCACCCGGCTCGAGCCCGCCGGGCGCCGGTTCTGGCAGTTCATGCTGGCCGGCAGCGCCGGGATCACGGCCGGGTACGCCTGGTTCGCGGTCGACGCCTTCCGCACCGCGCCCGCCCTGCCGTACATGTCCTACGGCACCGCCGTGCCCGCCGGCATCGGGCTCCTGCTCTCGATGTGGGCCGTCGTCCGGGTGCCGCTGGGCGTCTCCGGCGCCAACGCCCGCCGCAAGCAGCTCGTCGACCGGGCGATCGCCTTCGTCGGCGGCGGCAGCGTGATCTGGATCTTCGGGCTGGTCCCCATGGCCACCGCGGCCGACCGCTGGACCACCCAGTCGCTCGTGCTCACCGGCCTGGCCGGGCTCATCGGCCTCGGCGCGGTGGTGAAGGTGTCGTACATCGCCGGCGGACCGGTCGACCGGCGGGCCCTGCGCCTGATCGCCGCGGCCGCGCTGGCCTCCGGCGGCATCGCCGTGCTGTCGCTCTACGGCGACGAGGGCGCGCTGCTGGCCCAGTCGGTCGTCATGCCGGCCGCCTTCCTGCTCGTCGCGGGGGCCGTGCATCAGCAGTGGAGCAACGCCGGCTCGCGGTCTCGCGGCCTCAACACCTGGCTGCCCTACCTGTCCGTGCTCGCCATCGACTTCTCGCTGCTCGGCGTGCTGCGCGGCGGCCTGTCGTGGCAGGACCGGGTGGTCGTGCTGGCCGTCGTCGTGCTCACCGCGCTGATCGCGGTGCGCCAGCTGGCCGCGACCCGCGAGAACCGCCGCCTGATGGACGAGAAGCGGGCCACCGAGGAGCGGCTGCGGCACGACGGCAGCCACGACGGTCTCACCGGCCTGGCCAACCGCAGCCTGTTCCGCGAGCGGGTCGTCGAGGCCGTCGCGGCCGGCGAGGCGACCGTGCTGCTGGTCGACCTGGACGACTTCAAGGCGGTCAACGACTCGCTCGGCCACGACGTCGGCGACGAGCTGCTGGTGGCCATGGCGGCGACGCTGCGGACGGTGGCCGGGCCGCACGGCCTGGCCGCCCGGCTCGGCGGCGACGAGTTCGCGATCCTGCTGACCCGGCCCAACCCCATCGGCGAGACCGTGGCCGACCGGCTGTTCGACGCGCTGTGCGAGCCGATCGGCGCCCACCGCCTGCTCACCCACGCCAGCGTCGGGATCGCCACGGCCACCCCGGGCATCGAGCTCGACGAGCTGCTGCGGCAGGCCGACCTGGCCATGTACGCGGCCAAGCAGCGCGGCAAGGGCAACCGGGTCCGCTTCCACGACGGCATGGAGGAGCCCGTCCTGGCCCACGCGCGCATCGGCGGCGACCTGCGCCGGGCGCTCGAGGCGGGCGAGTTCCGCCTGCACTACCAGCCGATCGTCGCGCTCGGGGAGGGACAGGTGATCGGCGTCGAGGCGCTGGTGCGCTGGGACCACCCGACCCGGGGTCTGCTGGCGCCGGCCGAGTTCATCCCGGCCGCCGAGGCCACCGGGCTGATCGTGCCGCTGGGCCGGTTCGTGCTGCGCGAGGCGTGCCGGCAGGCCGCGGCCTGGCTCGAGGAGTACGGCCCGGACGCGCTGCAGAAGGTCGCGCCCAACGTGTCGGTGCGCCAGCTGCACGACCCGGACTTCGTCGAGGACGTGCGCGAGGCGCTGGCCGAGACCGGCCTGCCCGCCGACCGCCTGGTGCTGGAGCTGACCGAGTCGGCCGTGCTGCGTGGCGAGCAGGTCTCGCGCACCCTGCACGAGCTGCACGCGATGGGCGTACGGCTGGCGCTGGACGACTTCGGCACGGGCGAGTCGTCGCTGAGCCTGCTGCGTTCGTTCCCGGCCTCGATCATCAAGCTCGACAAGTCGTTCGTGGACGGCATCGAGCTCGACGAGCCGGGCACGCCCGCGGCCGAGGCCCGGCAGGCAGTCGCCCACGCGGTGGCCCAGCTGGCCGGCGCGCTCGGCCTGGACACCGTGGCCGAGGGCATCGAGTCGCAGGAGCAGGCCGACCGGCTGCGCAGCCTCGGATACACGCTGGGCCAGGGTTACCACATGGCCCGGCCGATGCCGGCCGAGCTGATGGGCGAGATGCTGTCGCGGCGGGCCGAGCGCGTCGGGGCCGGGGCTTAGGGTTTGGCGATGGACACAGCGGACGACGGCACTCGGACGGCCCGGTCCCTGGCCGACCGGCTGGAGGCGTTGCACTTCGCCGAGCTGACCAACGACCAGGCGACGGCCCGCGTCATCGACACGATCGCCGAGTGGGCCGTGAGTCTGGGCTGGCGGGTCTACCGCCGGGCGCCCAGTGTCTTTCCGCTGCCGCCACCGCTGCGGGGCCACTCGGTGCTCGACGTGGCCTGCGCCCGGCCCGACGGCCCGCCGATCGCCGTCGAGGTCGACCGGCTCGACCGGCCGCGCACGGTGGACAAGCTGCTCGCCGAGGCCGCGGCCGGGCGGGTGGCGATCTGGGTGCGCTGGGGCGCCGGGCCGTTCACGCCGCCACCGCTGCCGGTGCACATGGTGACGCGCGCGGCGGCCCGTACGGCCGGCACGTGGCACACCGTCACCGACCGGCCGCCGCCGCGGCATTCGGCGGCGCCGATCGAGGAAGCTGTGGCCGAGGAACTGCCGTGGGACGGGACAGAAGGGGTGCAGCAGTGAACGAGTCGCCGCAGAGGCGGGCGTGGCGGGTGACCGAGCCCATCCACGCGATGATCTATTTCGCGCCGGAGGCCGACGAGCGCTACGCCGAGCTGGGCGTCGCCCCGCAGGACGGCTACTTCGCGTCCCGCGGCGCCGCGTTCGGCGAGTGCGGCCCGGGCATCGTGACGGCCACCTTCTACAACTTCAACCCGGCCCTGGTCGCCCGGGCGCTGCCGGCGGTCTGGGAGAACACGACCCCGGCCGCGATGACCGAGGCCCGGCTGTGCGCGGTCGATGCCGCGCTGACCCGTGGGCTGGGCGCCGAGACGCTGGCCTCGCCCGAGGTGGCCGAGGCGGCCGGCCTGGCCCGCGCGGCGGCCGAGGCGGCCACCGCCTGGCCGCAGGGCCGCCCGCTGTTCGCCGCCCAGGCCGAGCTGCCCTGGCCGGACGAGCCGCACCTGGTGCTGTGGCACGCGCAGACGCTGCTGCGCGAGTTCCGCGGCGACGGGCACGTGGCCGCCCTGGTCACGGCCGGCCTCAGCGGGATCGAGGCGCTGCTGCTGCACGTCGCCTCGGGCGAGGCCGACGAGCGGTTCCTGCGGATCACCCGGGGCTGGCGGCGCGAGGCGTGGGCCGCCGCGGCCGACGGTCTGCGGGCCCGCGGCCTGCTCGACGCCGAGGGCGGGCTCACCGAGACGGGTCGCGAGCTGCGGGCCGGCATCGAGGCGACCACCGACCGGCTGGCCCAACCGGCCTACGACGCGATCGGGGCCGACGCCTGCACCCGCCTGGCCGAGATCACCCGGCAGCTCAGCCGCACCCTGGTCAAGGCCGGGATGCTCACCCCGCGGATTCCGGACGGAGGACGATCATGACCGCGAGCCACCCGGCCTCCTGGTGGTCCCAGTTCCTCGAAGCGACCGAACGCTTCGACGGCGCGTCGGTGACCGAGGGCCTCAGCGACGAGATCATGCCCAAGATCACCTCGCGGCTTCTGCGGCGCGAGGCCGAGCTGGCGGCCGACGTGATGGTGCGGCATTTGCAACGGCCGGCCAGCAGCGAGCTCAGCGAGCGGGCCGGGCGGGCGGTCGACCGTCTGGAGGCGACAGTCGACCGGCTGCGCGAGCGCGCCGCCGACGAGGAGGGCCTGAACGAGGCGTACGCGTTGCTCGACGTCCTGCGAGGCCGGTACCCCGAGGGAGCGTCCGCCGCGGAACGGTTCGTCGGCACGATGCCGCTGCTGCGGGTCTTTGTCGAGGGTATGCGGCTCGAACGCTTCGACATGGGCCTCGCGATGCGGCTGATCGGCGCGGGCCAGACCCCGGCCGCGGCCGTGCGGTCGGGTCTGGCCGTCGGCAAGTACGGGTGGTGGCCCGACTGGCTGCTCGGCGTCGTCACCGAGCGGGCTCTGCAGGGCACGCTGGACGCCGCCACGATCACCGCGCTCGACCAGTGCGCCTACGCCGACCTCAGCCCGTGGCAGGCGCGGATCGCCCGCCGGCTGCTGGGCGGCGAGGACGAACTGGTCGAGGCGACGGCGCAGCGGCTCGAAAGCCTGGGTGCGGTCGCCGCAGCGGGCAAGCTGCGCGGCGGCGACCTCACCGCGGTGGCGCTGGCGGCGCGGATGGTCCCCATCTAGGGGGACGGTTCCTAGGCGCCGCCCTCGGTCAAGGTGACGGTGGTGGGCTGGAACGACGTGCCGTTGACGTCGACACCCGCCGCCTTGGCCGCGGTGATCGCCTGGTTGATGTAGTCGTTGGTGAAGGCCAGGCCCTCCGGCGCCTTGGTCAGCACCGTGTCGCCGGTCTGGTTCTTGGTGGTCATCGAGATGTCCACGGTCTGCTTCCAGGCCGCCTCGTCGATCACGCCGATCCCGGCCGGCGCGGGCCAGATCAGCTTGTTGGTCTCGTTGGTCTGCCACAGCTGGTGGCTCTTGCCGAGCTTGGAGCCCTTGGCCACCACCAGGTCGCGGCACTTCTCGGCGTTGTCGCGGCAGAACGCCCAGCCCTGGATGGTGCCGGTCAGGAACTTGACGGTCTGCTGCTGGTAGGCCGGGTCGTTCAGTTTCTCGGTGTTGGCCCAGACCGCGTCCTGCAGCATCGAGGAGCCCTCGGCCTTCCAATCGATGATCGAGAAGTCGTCGGCCGTGTAGAGCTTGCCGGTGGCCGGGTTCTTGGCCTCGAGCAGCTGGGCGTACTCGTTGTAGCTCATGGCCTGGGCGGCGTCGATCTCTTTCTTCAGCAGCGCCTGCATGTCGAACTGCTGCTGGACGAGGGTCACGTCCTTGCCCGGGTCGAGCCCGGCCTTCGTCATGCCGGCGAACAACTCGTACTCGTTGCCGAAGCCCCAGTTGCCGACCTTCTTGCCCTTGAGGTCGGCCGCCTTGGTGATGCCGCTGTCCTTCCAGGCCACCTGGTACGTGCCCGAGCGCCCGAAGATCTGGCCGACATCGGTGATGCCGGCGCCCTGCTCGCGCGAGGCCAGCGCCTTGGGCACCCAGGCCACGGCGTAGTCGGCCTTGCCCTGGGCCAGCACGGTCTGCGGCACGATGTCGACGCCGCCCTCGAGCAGTTGCACGTCGAGGCCCTGCTGCTTGTAGAAGCCCTGGTCGACGGCGGCGATGTAGCCGGCGAACTGGGCCTGGAAGAACCACTGCAGCTGCAGCTTGACCGGGGCGAGGGCGCCGCCGCTGCCGCCGGGCGCCGGGGTGGTCGAGTCCTGGTCGGCGGTGCCGCAGCCGGCCACGATCATCGCGGACGCGGCGGCTATCGCGGTCATCATTCGGATTCGTCGCATGGATGCCTCCGTAGTTTCGGGGGTCGTTGTCCACAGGGCACCGGGGCGGTTGTCCACAGGGCCCCGGCCGGATCGGGCGAAATTTGGAAGGATGGCTGTGTTGGATGGGGGCCCCCTGGGAGGGCGGGGCCTGGTTTGCGGGGCCTGGTTTGCGGGGCCTGGCTTGCGGGGTCTGGCTTGCGGGGTCTGGCTTGATCAGGCGATGAGGCGGGTGCGCCAGGGCATGGCCAGGCGCTCCAGCAGCAGCGTGGTGAGATAGAAGACGAGGCCGAGCAGGCAGGCGCCCACCACGAAGGCCCACGCCCGTGGGTACGCGGTGAAGGCGGCGGCCGAGGTGATCCGCGAGCCCAGCCCGTTCTGCAGCCCGCCGAAATACTCCGCCACCACCGCCGCGATCACGGCCAGCGACGACGCCTGCCGCAGGCCGGTGAAGACGTGGGGGAGGGCGCCCGGCAGCCGCACCTTCCGGGCGAAGGTCCAGCCACTGGCCGCGTACGTGCGCATGAGCTCCTGGTGGATCGGGTTCACCTCGCGCAGCCCGCGCAGCGTGTTGATGAAGACCGGGAAGAACACGATGATCGCGGCCACCAGCCGGCGCGGGATGCTGCTGGTCGACTCGAACATGTTGTTGAGGATCGGGGCCAGCGCGATGATCGGCAGCGCGTTGAGCACCGCCGCGAACGGCAGCGACACCTCGGCCAGCGGCCGGAACCGGCTGGACGCCATCGCCGCCAGCACCCCCAGCACAGCGCCGGCGATCAGGCCGATCAGCGCGTTGGCCCCGCTGGCCAGCGCGGCTTCCCAGATGTTGGCCCGCTGGACGACGAACTCGTCCCAGATGGCCGACGGCGCGGGCAGGATGAACGGCGCGATCCGCCCGGCCGTCACGGTCACCTGCCACAGGATGATCGCGACGACGCCGACGACCACCGGCGGCAGCACACTGCGGGCGTACCTCATGAGGCGCTCTTCAGGGGAGTGCCGCGCAGCGCCTGCCGCACCGCCGTGACGCTTTCGAAGTAGTGCTCGGACTGCCGGGCCGCCTCGTCGCGGGTGGGCAGGCCGACCGGGATCGACGCGGTTATCCGGCCCGGCCGCGCCGACATCACGACCACCCGGTCCGAGAGGAACACCGCCTCCGAGATCGAGTGGGTGACGAAGACCGTGCTCGTGCCGGTCTTGGCGCAGATGGCCAGCAGTTCGGACTGCAGCCGTTCGCGGGTCATCTCGTCGAGCGCGCCGAACGGCTCGTCCATCAGCAGCAGCGGCGGTTGCACGGCCAGCGCCCGGGCGATCGCCACCCGCTGCTGCATGCCGCCGGACAGCTGGGCCGGGTAGTGGCCGGCGAACTCCTCCAGGCCGACCAGGGCCAGCATCTCTTCCGCCTTGGCCTTGCGCTCGGCCTTGGCCAGGCCGCGCAGTTCGAGCGGCAGCTCGACGTTCCTGAGCACGGTCCGCCACTCGAACAGCCCGGACTGCTGAAAGGCGATGCCGTAGGCCTGTTCCTTGCGGGCCACCCCGGCGGGCTTCCCGGCCACCGTGACCGTGCCCGTGGTGGGTGCGATCAGGTCGGCGATGAGCCGCAGCAGGGTGCTCTTGCCGCAGCCGGACGGCCCGATGAGCGAGACGAACTCGCCGTCGCCGACGGTGAGGTCGACATCGGACAGGGCGACGACCTCGTCCGGGCGACCGGGGTTGAAGGTCTTCGTCACTGACGAAACGACGACCGCGCTCATAGCGTGACCACCTCCACGTGGCGGCGGTGCCGCATCAGCGGCAGTTCCAGCAGGCTGACGAGTCCGGCGACGACCAGGCCGAGCAGGGCCGCCCCGAGCATCGCGGTGTAGACCTTCGCGGGGTCCGAGGTGGCCTCGCGGGAGTACTCGATGATGAGGCGGCCGATGCCGCCCCGGGTGCCGGTCGAGATCTCGCCGACGACCGCCCCGACGACGGCTGCCGCCCCGGCCAGGCGCAGCGCCGGGAACAGGTAGGGCAGCGAGGCCGGGAAGCGGAGCTTGACCAAGGTGCGCCACCACCCGGCGGCGTAGCTGCGCATGAGCTCGACCCCGGCCGCCGACGGCGACTGCAGGCCGCGCAGCATGCCCACCGCGACCGGGAAGAACGCGAGGTAGGCGGCGATCACCGAGACGGTCGCCCAGGACGGCATGATGGTGCCGCCCCACCCGGCCACCAGCGGCGCCAGGGCGACCAGGGGCACGGTCTGACTCAGGATGACGTACGGCAGCAGACCCCGCTCGACGATGCGGAACCTCTCCATCGCCACCGCGAGCAGTAGCCCGACCAGCGCGCCGATGACGAACCCGGCGGCCGTGATGCCCAGCGTGAACAGGCAGGCCTGCAGCACCACGATCCAGACCGGCCGGCCGCCCGTGAGCTCCGGGCGGCCCAGCCTTTCCAGCACGTTCCACAGGTGCGGCATCGACAGGTCGTCGGCGCGCGGCAGGATCCGCACGCCGAAGAGCACCGTGCCGTCCGGGTTGCCGACGGCCTTGTAGCCCTCCCAGAGCACCACGGCGACCGCGAGCCCCAGGACGACGTACAGAAGTCTCCTCACGAGAGCGCCGGGATGATGTGATCGCCGTACGCCCGCAGGGTTTCCTCTTTGGCGTCGTGCTGCAGATAGACCGCGAACTGGTCGACCCCGAGCGCCCGCAGCTCCTCCAGGCGCTTGAGGTGGTTCTCGACCGGCCCGAGGATGCAGAACCGGTCGACCACCTCGTCCGGCACGAACGTGGTGTGCGTGTTGCCGGCCCGGCCGTGCTCGGCGTAGTCGTAGCCCTGCCGGCCCTTGATGTAGTCGGTCAGCACCTGCGGCACGGTGCCGTCGCTGCCGTAGCGGGCCACGATGTCGGCCACGTGGTTGCCCACCATGCCGCCGAACCAGCGCGTCTGGTCCCGCTGGTGGGCCAGGTCGTCGCCGACGTACGCGGGGGCGGCCACACAGAACTTGATGGCCATCGGGTCGCGGCCCGCCTGCTCGGCCGCCCGCCGCACGGCGCCGATCATCCAGGCCGCGATGTCCGGGTCGGCCAGCTGCAGGATGTAGCCGTCGCCGACCTCGCCGGTCAGGGCCAGGGCTTTCGGTCCGTACGCGGCCACCCACACTTCCAGGCGGCTGTCGGGAGCCCACGCGAACTGTTGCTCCGTGCCCCGCAGTTCGACCTTCTCGCCGTTGGCCAGCCCCCGGATCACCCCGATCGACTCACGCAGCTGAGCCAGCGACTGCGGCTGGGCCCCCAGCACCCGCAGCGCCGAGTCGCCCCGGCCGATCCCGCAGATGGTGCGGTTGCCGTACATCTCGTTGAGGGTCGCGAACAGCGAGGCGAGCACCGTCCAGTCGCGGGTGCCCGGGTTGGTGACCATCGGGCCGACGATCACCCGCTCGGTCTCGTCGAGGATCTTGGAGTAGATGACGAACGGCTCCTGCCAGAGCACGTGCGAGTCGAAGGTCCAGACGTGGCTGAACCCCTTCTGCTCGGCCATCTTGGCCAGCTCGACCACCGCCATCGCCGGCGGGTTGTTCTGCAGCACCACACCTATGTCCATGCGCGGCTCCTTCGGTCAGACCAGGTAGTCGGAGAGGCCGCGCGACACGTACTTGCCGCGGCCGGCCCGGCCGGTGTACTCGCCGCCGGACGCGATGACCTCGCCGCGGGACAGCACGGTGTCGACCCGGCCGGCGATCTCCCAGCCCTCCCAGGCCGAGTAGTCCATGTTCATGTGGTGGGTCTCGACGCTGATCCGGGTGCGGCCGTCCGGGTCGTAGAGCACGATGTCGGCGTCCGAGCCGGGCGCGATGATGCCCTTGCGCGGGTACATGCCGAACATCCGGGCCGGGGTGGTCGCGATCGTCTCGACCCAGCGCGCCAGCGACAGCTTGCCGTCGACCACGCCCTGGTACAGCAGGTCGACGCGGTGCTCGACGCTGCCGATGCCGTTGGGGATCTTCGAGAAGTCGCCGATCCCCATCTCTTTCTGGTCCTTCATGCAGAAGGGACAGTGGTCGGTCGACACCACGGAGAGGTCGTTGGTGCGCAGGCCCTGCCACAGGTCGGCCCGGTGGCTCTCGTGCTTGCTGCGCAGCGGCGTCGAGCAGACCCACTTGGCGCCCTCGAAGCCGGGCGCGCCGAGCTGGTCCTCCAGCGTGAGGTAGAGGTACTGCGGGCAGGTCTCGGCGAAGACGTTGCGGCCCAGGTCGCGGGCGGCCTTCACCTGCTCCAGGGCCTTCGAAGCGCTCAGGTGCACGATGTAGAGCGGGCAGTCGGCGGCCACGCTGGCCAGCCAGATGGCCCGGCTCGTGGCCTCGGCCTCGAGCTCTTGCGGCCGGGTGATGCCGTGGTAGATCGGATCGGTCTCGCCGCGTTCGAGGGCCTGCTTGACCAGCACGTCGATGGCCGGCCCGTTCTCGGCGTGCATCATGATCATCGCGCCGTTGTCGCGCGCCTTCTGCATGGCCCGCAGGATCTGGCCGTCGTCGGAGTAGAAGACGCCCGGGTACGCCATGAACAGCTTGAAACTCGTGATGCCCTCGCTGGCGACCAGCTGGTCCATCGCCTTGAGCGAGTCGTCGTCGACCCCGCCCACGATCATGTGGAAGCCGTAGTCGATGTGGCACTGGTCGGCCGTCTTGGCGTGCCAGGCGGCCAGCCCGTCCTGCACCACCTCGCCGTAGCGCTGAATGGCGAAGTCGATGATCGTGGTGGTGCCGCCGATCGCGGCGGCCCGGGTGCCGGTGTCGAAGGTGTCGCTGGCCTCGGTGCCGCCGAACGGCATCTGCATGTGGGTGTGGGCGTCGATCGCGCCCGGGATCACGTACTTGCCGGTGGCGTCGATGACCTCGGGACCCTCGGGCGCCTGCCCGGGCGCGAAGATGGCGGCGATCTTCTCGCCGTCGACGAGCACGTCGGCCGGGTAGGGCCCGGTCGGCCCGACGACCGTGCCGCCCCTGATCAGCGTGCTCACAGCTCCACCGTCCGGGTGTAGGACTCCGGGCGGCGGTCGCGGTAGAACTGCCAGCGCTCGCGGACCGTCTTGATCAGGCCCAGGTCGAGGTCGCGGACGATCAGCTCGGGGTCGTGCGTGTCGCCCACGTCGCCCACGAACTTGCCCTCGGGGTCGGCGAAGTAGCTCTGGCCGTAGAAGTCGTTGTCACCCAGCGCCTCGGTGCCGACCCGGTTGATCGCGCCGACGAAGTACTCGTTGGCCACCGCGCTGGCCGGCTGCTCGAGCTGCCACAGATAGCTGCTCAGCCCGCGGCTGGTGGCCGACGGGTTGAAGACGATCTGCGCGCCGCCCAGGCCGAGCTCGCGCCAGCCCTCAGGGAAGTGCCGGTCGTAGCAGATGTAGACGCCGACCTTGCCGACCGCGGTGTCGAAGACCGGGTAGCCCAGGTTGCCGGGGCGGAAGTAGAACTTCTCCCAGAAGCCCTTGACCTGCGGGATGTGGTGCTTGCGGTACTTGCCGAGGTACGAGCCGTCGGCGTCGACCACGGCGGCGGTGTTGTAGAGGACGCCCTCCTGCTCCTTCTCGTACATGGGCAGGACCATCACCATGCCGAGCTCGGCCGCCAGCGCCTGGAAGCGCTCGGTGGTCGGGCCGGGGATCGATTCGGCGTACTCGTAGTACTCCGCCTCCTGCACCTGGCAGAAGTACGGGCCGTAGAACAGTTCCTGGAAGCAGATCACCTTCGCCCCCTGGGCGGCGGCGTCGCGGGCGTAGTCCTCGTGCGCCTTGATCATCGACTCTTTATCGCCCGTCCACGTTGTCTGGACGAGGGCGGCGCGAACGATGTCGCTCATGACGGCCCCTTCTTTCGTGCGGCGGCGCGGTGGAAGCGCCCGTGATCGTGTGTCTACTCCCCGTCATACCAGCTGCGCTAGGGCTTGAATGTCAGCTTCAGATGCCGTAGGACACTAATGACACACATCGAGGCGAACAATTGCCTCGTTGTAACGGACTGTTTCGGAGAGGTAATTTGCTGGCCCTGATCACGGGCGCTGTCGACGACCGCAGCGCACGGGGCATTGCCGCGGCCGTGAGCCGCCTGGTGACCGCCGGGCAGCTGCCGGCCGGCACCCGGCTGCCGACCGTCCGCGACGTCGCGCGCGAGCTCGGCGTCAGCCCCACGACGGTCAGTGAGGCCTGGCGCAGCCTCACCCGGGCGGGCGCCATCCAGACCCGGGGCCGGTCGGGCACGTACGTGTCCGCGCCCGTCCTGCCTCGTCAGCGCCTGCGCTATTCCCAGCTCGGTGGCCGGGCCGCCGCGGTGTCGCGCGACCTCTCGACCGGCGTCCCCGATCACGACCTGTTGCCCGACCTGACCGACGCGCTCAAACGGATCGGGGACGGGCGGCTGGCCACGAGTTATCTCGACGAGCCGGTGCTGCCCGCCCTGGAGGCGGTGCTGCGCGAGCGGTGGCCCTTCCCGCCCGAGCGGCTGACCGTGGTCGACGGCGCCCTGGACGCCCTCGACCGGGTGATCGGCGAGGTGGTCCGCTTCGGCGATCACGTGGTCGTCGAGAACCCGGCCTTCCCACCGCTGCTCGACCTGCTGCAGACCGTCGGCGCCACGGTGGTCGGCGTGCCGATGGACGCGGACGGGTTGCGTCCCCCGGCGCTGCGCCGGGTGCTCGCCGACTATCCCGCCGTCGCCGTCTTCCTGCAGCCCCGAGCCCACAACCCGACCGGCGTGAGCATGTCTTCGTCACGGGCGGCCGAGTTGGCGGAGGTGCTGGGCGACTTCCCCGACGTGCTGGTGATCGAGGACGACCACGCCGGCGACATCGCCACCGCCGAACCGGTCAGCCTCGGGAGTTTCTTGAGCGAGCGTACGGTCCACGTCGCCAGCTTCTCGAAGTCCCACGGACCGGATCTGCGCCTGGCAGCGGTGGGCGGGCCGGCGAGCGTGATCGGCCCGGTGGCCGACCGGCGGCTGCTCGGTCCGGGCTGGTCCAGCCGTCTGCTGCAGGGGGTGCTGCTCGACCTCCTGACCGATCCCGGCGCCACGGCGCACATTCGAAAGGCCCGTTCCCGGTACGCCACCAGGCGCGCAGCCCTGCTCGGAGCTCTGCACGAGCGGGGCGTCACCGCGACCGCCGCCGACGGCATCAACCTGTGGATGACCGTCGACGACCAGCAGATCGCCATGGTCACGCTGGCCGCCCACGGCATCGCCGTCTCACCGGGCGCGCCCTTCTGCGTGACGCCCCTCGCCGGCGACCATGTGCGGGTCACCGTGGGCTTGGTCGCCGACGGCTTCGACGACCTGGCCGACGTGCTGGCCGACGCCGCGCTGCTGGAAAGCCGCGGAAGCGGCCCCCGAGCCCGCCCACATCCGCGAGGCTGGCGATGACCCGCGCGGCCGCCACGAAGTCGGGTCTGGCTTCTGGGCGCAACCACTCACTCACGTCGCCCGGGTGGCTTTCGCGTTCTGGACGCGCCAGCGGCCAGCGAAAGCCGCGCGGGTCCCCGCGGGAGCGACGGTCTGTACCCACCACCCCGCCAGGACATCCAGATCTTGACCTTGATCTTCAACGAGGGAGACTCACATGAGCGACCTGCTGGCCCGGCACCAAGCCGTAATGCCTTCCTGGATGCCCATCTACTACGGCGATGACGCGCTCGAAATCGTGGCCGGAAAGGATCGCCGGGTCACCGGGTCTGACGGCCGCACCTATCTCGATTTCTTCGGCGGCGTCCTCACCAACATGATCGGCTACGACGTGGCCGAGATCAACGAGGCCGTGCAGCGCCAGCTCGCCACCGGCGTCGTGCACACCTCGACGCTCTATCTCATCCGGCAGCAGGTCGAGCTGGCCGAGAAGATCGCCCGGATCTCCGGCATCCCCGACGCGCGCGTCTTCTTCACCAACTCGGGCAGTGAGGCCAACGAGGCGGCGCTGCTGATGGCGGCCAACGTGCGCCGCTCCAACCAGATCCTGGCCATCAAGAACAGCTATCACGGCCGCACGTTCGCCACCATGGCGGTCACCGGGCACCGCAGCTGGTCGTCCAGTTCGCTCAGTCCGCTGCAGGTGCAGTGGCTGGCCTCGGGTGACCGGCTGCGCGGGCGGATGGCCGGGCTGGCCGACGGCGACATCCTGGACGCGGCGGTCGATGACCTGCGTGAAGTGCTGGCCACAGTTACCGCGGGGGATGTGGCGGCGCTCATCGCGGAGCCGATTCAGGGGGTCGGCGGGTTCGTGGCCGGGCCGGACGGGGTGCTCAAGGCGTATCAGAAGGTGCTGACCGAGAGCGGCATCCTGCTGATCGCCGACGAGGTGCAGACGGGCTGGGGGCGTACGGGCGAGCATTTCTGGGGTTATCAGGCCCACGGGGTGACGCCCGACCTCATCACGTTCGCCAAGGGGATCGGCAACGGTTTCGCGCTGGGCGGTGTGGTGGGCCGGGCCGAAGTGATGAACGCCGTGCCGGCCATCAGCTTCTCGACGTTCGGCGGCAACCCGCTGTCGATGGCGGCCGGGTCGGCCGTGCTCGACTACGTGCTCGACCACGACCTGCAGGGCAACGCGGCCCGGGTCGGCGCGATCCTGCTGGACGGGCTGCGGGCGCTCGATCTGTCCTGTGTGGGCGAGGTGCGTGGCAAGGGGCTGATGATCGGCATCGAGATCGTCCGGCCCGGCACCACCGAGCCCGATCCGGCGGCCACGGTGCGTGTCTTCGACGAGTGCCGGGCCGGCGGGCTGCTCGTCGGCAAGGGCGGGCTCTACGGCAACGTGCTGCGCATGGGGCCGCCCCTTACGCTGACCGAGGCCGAGGCCCGCGAGGGACTGTCCATTTTGACCGAGGCGCTGTCCCTGGTGGACTCGGAGGCCCGCATCGCCTGACCGGCCGTTACATACACAAACGCCTCAGTCACCTTGGGTGGCTGGGGCGTTTTGCATCCATGATGAAAACTTTTGATTCTTTCGATCAAAGTTCCCTTCCCTTCGGACGAAACACATCGGTAACCTCATCGAACGATGTCGTTCGAAGGAGAAGCAATGCCGCAATCCCTGAACCGTCGCCAGCTTCTGGGCGCCGCGGCCGCGGCCGGCGCCGCCGCAACTATTGCCGTCCCGGGCGCCGCGCAGGCGGGCGGCTCGCACTCGTCGCGCCGTGTCCCGCGCGACCAGATCAGCGTCCAGCTCTACACGCTGCGTAACCAGCTGAGCATCAACCTCGAGGAGTCCCTGGCCGAGCTGCGCGAGATCGGCTACACCCGGGTCGAGCACGCCGGCTTCGTCGGCCGCACCGCCGCCCAGTTCCGGGCCGCCCTCAACGCCGCCGGCCTGCGCGCCACCTCGGGCCACGTCGGCATCCCGCAGCCGTTCAACGCGTCCACGTGGGAGGCTGCCCTCGAGGACGCGAACATCGTCGGCAACAAGTTCATCGTCCACCCGTTCTTCGGGCAGGGCGCGAACGGCCCGATCCGGGACGCCGCCGTCTACCGCGCCTTCGCGGCCGACCTCAACAAGGCCGGCAAGCTGGCCAAGCGGGCCGGCATCTCGTTCGGCTACCACAACCACCACGCCGAGTTCTTCCGGCAGAACGGCACCAAGCTGACCGGCATGGACATCCTGTTCAACGAGACCGACAACCGCTACGTGCACTTCGAGGTCGACCTGTTCTGGGCCTTCCGCGGCGCGCACGACCCGGTCGACCTGATCAAGGAGAACCGCGGCCGCATCAAGCAGGTGCACGTCAAGGACCTCGACATCAACGCCAGCTTCGCCGACGCCGGCGACGGGCTGATCGACTTCGGCCGCATCTTCGAGCACGCCCGCGAGGCCGGCCTGATCGAGTACATCGTGGAGCGTGACGACGCCGGTTCGCCGCCGCGCACGCCCGCCGACGCTCTTGTCACCGCCCAGCGCGCTTACACCTACCTGGAGGGGCTTCGTTTCTGATGTTGCGTCGTCTGGCAGTTCTCAGTGTCGCGGGGGCGGCGTTGCTTGTCACCCCCTCTGTGGCCGTGGCCGGGGGAGGGTCCTCCAACCAGCCGCTGCCGCCGTCCTCCGACTTCCAGAAGGTCACCCTCAACGACTTCCCCGGCGAGCCGATCGCGCTCGCCGTCCTGCCCGACCGCCGGGTGCTGCACACCGCCCGCGGCGGCGAGGTCCGCATCCACGAGCCCGCCACCGGCCGTAACGTGCTGGCCGCGAACATCCCGGTCTACCTGCACGACGAGGAGGGTGTGCAGGGCATCGCGATCGACCCCGACTTCAAGCGCAACAACTGGGTCTACGTCTACTACTCGCCGGTGCTGAACACCCCCTCCGACGACCCGCTGACCCCGCAGGTCAACGAGGGCGACGCGCCGACCGAAGGCACCGCGGCCGACTTCGCGCCGTTCAAGGGTCACCTTCAGCTCTCCCGGTTCAAGCTCAGCGGCAGCACGCTGCGCCTGAACACCGAGCAGAAGATCCTGCAGGTCCCGGTCGACCGCGGCCAGTGCTGCCACGTCGGCGGTAAGATCGACTTCGACAGCAAGGGCAACCTGTACCTGTCGACCGGCGACGACTCCAACCCGTTCTCGTCCGACGGCTACGCGCCGATCGACGAGCGGGCCAACCGCAACCCGGTCTTCGACGCCCAGCGCTCCGCAGCCAACACCAACGATCTGCGCGGCAAGGTCCTGCGCATCAAGGTCGGCTCGAACGGCCGCTACACGATCCCCAAGGGCAACCTCTTCAAGCCGGGCACGGCCAAGACGAAGCCCGAGATCTACGCGATGGGCCTGCGCAACCCGTTCCGGTTCACCATCGACCCGGAGACCGACGTCATCTACCTCGGCGACTACTCGCCCGACGCGCAACAGCCCAACCCGGCCCGTGGCCCGGCCGGGCACGGCCGCTGGCTGGCGATCGACAAGCCGGCGAACTACGGCTGGCCGTACTGCGCCGACTCCGACAAGCCGTACGTCGACTACGACTTCGCCACCGGCACCTCGGGCGCCGCGTTCAACTGCGCGGCGCCGGTCAACGAGTCGCCCAACAACACCGGCCTGCGCAACCTGCCGCCGGTCGAGAAGGCCGAGATCGCCTACACGTACGGCGCCAGCGCGCAGTTCCCGGAGCTGGGCACCGGTGGCATCGGCCCGATGGGCGGCCCGGCGTACGACTACGACAAGCGCTCGCGCTCGGTGTTCAAGTGGCCGGCCGCGTTCGACGGCAAGCCGCTGTTCGCCGAGTGGACCCGCGACTGGGTCAAGGCGCTCACGCTCGACCGCCGCAACCAGGTGACGAAGATCGAGTCGGTGCTGCCCGAGCTCGTCTTCGACAACCCGATGGACCTCGAGTTCGGCCCGGACGGCGCGCTCTACGTCCTCGAGTACGGCGACGGCTACTTCGCCGAGAACCCCGACGCACAACTGTCGCGGTTCGACTACGTACGCGGCAACCGCACGCCGATCGCCAAGGTGGCCGCCACGCCGACCTCCGGGCAGTCGCCGCTGACGGTCTCGTTTTCGAGCGCCGGCACGGCCGACCCGGACGGCGACGCCCTGCGATACGAGTGGTACCTGGACAACGACAACCGGGTCGACTCGCGCTCGCCCAACCCGACGTTCACCTACACCAAGGACGGCAACTACCGCCCGACGCTGAAGGTCACCGACAGCACCGGCCGGTCGTCCTCGGCCGAGGTGCGGCTGCCGGTCGGCACGGCGGCCCCGGTCGTCACGTTCGTCACGCCGCAGGAGGGCCAGCCCTTCCAGTTCGGTGACACGGTGAACTTCGAGGTGACGGTGACCGACGACGCGCCGGTCGACTGCTCGCGGGTCACGGTGACCTACGTCCTCGGGCACGACCAGCACGGGCACCCGCTGTCCACGGCGTCCGGCTGCACCGGCTCGATCACCACGTTCCTCGACGCCGGCCACGCCGGGGCCGACAACCTGACCGCGGTGTTCGTGGCCTCGTACACCGACACGGGCTCTCCGGCCCAGACCGGCACGGCGACCGTCGTGCTGGAACCCAGCAACTGAGAGTTGTCTGAGCAGAAAGGGCCGGACCCGCTGGGTCCGGCCCTTTCCCGGTAGCGTTCGGCAACAGTTTGCTCGCTGGTCGCTTGCGCAGGGTCTCCTCGTCGGCCGAACCTGCAGACAGATGACCATTCGGTTAACGGCCGGTGTGTGTTTTCCCAACGGCGGCCGAAGCTTGGATTCGTTCTCCCAGGCCCCTTTCAGGTCTGACTTTTGCGGATAACGCTGACCACGTGACAGAGACAACGGTCATCCTGGTCCTGGTGGTGATCACGGCCCTCGGGTTCGACTTCACCAACGGGTTCCACGACACGGCGAACGCGATGGCCACGTCCATCGCCACAGGCGCCCTCCGGCCGAAGGTGGCCGTGGCGCTCTCCGGCATCCTGAACCTGATCGGCGCATTCCTCTCCGTCGAGGTCGCGCTGACCGTCAGCAATGCCGTCGTCCGGATCCAGAACTCCGACGGAACGCCCAAAGAGTCGCTGACCAGCGACGGTGGCACGGCACTGCTCCTGATCGTGCTGGCCGGCCTGGTCGGCAGCATCGTCTGGAACCTGCTCACCTGGCTGCTGGGCCTGCCCTCCAGCTCCTCGCACGCGCTGTTCGGCGGCCTCATCGGCGCCACCATCGCGGGCCTGGGCTGGGCCGGGGTCAACTGGAACGGCGACGGATCCAAGCTCGATGGCGTGGTCGGCAAAGTGATCCTCCCGGCGCTCATGTCGCCGGTGATCGCCGGTGTGGTGGCCGCGGTCGGCACCTGGATCATCTATCGGGTGACGGTCGGCGTGGCCGCGCGCTTCACCGACAACGGCTTCCGCTGGGGTCAGATCGGCAGCGCCTCGCTGGTCTCGCTGGCCCACGGCACCAACGACGCGCAGAAGACCATGGGTGTCATCACGCTGGCGCTGATCGCGTCGGGCGAGTGGACCGACACCAAGAACATCCCGTTCTGGGTCAAGGCGTCGTGTGCGCTGGCCATCGCGCTGGGCACCTACCTCGGCGGCTGGCGGATCATCCGTACGCTCGGCAAGGGCCTGGTCGAGATCGCGCCCCCGCAGGGCATGGCGGCCGAGTCCGCCTCGGCCGCGGTCATCCTGGCCTCCAGCCACCTCGGGTTCGCGCTGTCCACCACCCACGTGGCGACCGGCTCGATCCTCGGCTCCGGCGTCGGCAAGCCGGGCGCCCAGGTGCGCTGGCGGGTGGCCGGGCGCATGGTCCTGGCCTGGCTGATCACCCTGCCCTCGGCGGCCGTGGTCGGCGCGCTCATGTGGTTCATCGGCGACGCCATCGGCGGCCTGGCCGGCGCCCTCGTGATCTTCCTGATCCTGCTGGCGGCCGCGGGCTACATGTACTGGCACTCGCGCAAGACGCCGGTCGACCACAACAACGTCAACGACGAGTGGGACGAGACGGCCGAGCGCCGCGAGCCCGCGGGAACGGCGGCATAAGTGAGCAACCTGGGATTCGCCCTCGAAGGCGCCTGGAAGGTGCTGCTGGCCGGCCTGATCCTCGGGGCCGGACTGCCCGCGATCTTCGCCCTCGGCATCCGCTCGATGGCGTTCGGCGCCGGCGGTGACACCGAGGTCGACCACGCGGCGCCGCACCCGGCCGGCCGGGTCATCGCGTACGTGCTGTTCGCCCTGGTCGTCCTGATCGCGCTGCTCGGCATCGTGTTCATCGTGGCCAGCGGCTTCGGCAAGGCGCTGAGCTTCGAGCACATCTACCCGACGATCGTCGACAAGTAGGCAGGGGCCATGGCCGAGAACCGTTCGAACTTCATGGTCCGCGCCGTCGACTGGCTGCGCGCCGGCTACCCGACCGGCGTGCCCCGCCAGGACTACGTCGCCCTGCTCGGCGTGCTGCGCCGCAAGCTCACCGAGGAGGAGATCCGCAAGATCGCCAACGACCTCGCGGAGCAGTCGCTGGGCACCGACGACCCGATCAACGCCGAGGACATCGAGGCGATGATCAACGACAACGTCATGCAGCAGGCCACCCCCGAGGACGTGGTACGGGTCTCGGCCCGCCTCGCGGCCGGTGGCTGGCCCCTGGCCGACCCCCCGCAGGACTAGACCGGCTGGGGGAGCGGGAACCGGACACCGGTCAGCTCCTCCGACACATTCCACAAAAGGCGGCCCGTCCCGGCATCGGTAGCGACCGGGGCGGGCCGCACCACGTCCGGCGCGCCGCGCATCTCGCCGAGCCCGCCGGGCCCGATGAACTGGCCACCCTGCACCTGCGGCGCGGTGGCCGCGTGCACGATCGGGCGCGCGCCCCGCTCGGCGCTCACGGCGATCAGCGGATTGCCGATCCTGGTCAGCAGGGTGCGGTAGAGGCCGGGCTGCACGCCGGCCTGCAGACCCGTCACGGCGTAACCCGGGTGGGCGAGCACGCTGCGGATCGGCGAACCGGCCGCGGTCAGGCGGCGGTGCAGCTCGAGGCCGAAGACGGCGTTGGCCAGCTTGGAGTTGTCGTAGGCGGCAGTCGCCCGGTAGCGGCGCTCGCCCTGCAGATCGTCGAAGTCGAGCCGGCCCTTCTTGTGCAGCTCCGAACTGACCGTGACGACCCGGGGATCGGCGCCGGCGGCCAGCCGGTCGAGCAGCAGGCCGGTCAACGCGAAGTGAGCCAGGTGGTTCACGGCGAGTTGCAGCTCGTAGCCTTGCTTGCTGAGCGTGCGGGGTGGCGCCATCACGCCCGCGTTGTTGATCAGCACGTCGACCTTCTCGATGCCGTCGGCGAAGGCGCGCACGTCGTCGAGGTCGGACAGATCGACGCGGCGGACCTCGGTGGTGCCGCCGGTCAGCGCGGCCTGCGCCGCGCGGCCCTTCCGTTCGTCCCGTACGGCGAGGATGACGTGCTCGCCGCGGTCGGTGAGCGCTCGGGCGGTGGCGAAGCCGAGTCCGTTGTTCGCCCCCGTGACAACAAAGGTGCGGTTCGTCATGCGGCTCATCGTGCCTCCGATGGCACACTGTGTCAACGGCGTCATGGCGTACCATCGCGCCATGGTTCCGGATCGGTCGCCGTCGCCGTCGCCTTCGCTGCGTTCGCCGGCTCCGCGGTCTTCGCCGGCCTCGCCGCCTTCGCTGGCCGCGCGCAAGCGGCAGATGGTCAGCGAGGAGCTGCGCGAGACGGCGCTGCAACTGCTGGCCGCGCGGGGCTACGACGAGACGACGGTCGACGACATCGTGGCCGCCGCCGGCATGTCCCGACGCACGTTCCACCGGTACTACGCGTCCAAAGAGGACGTGGTGATCCAGCTGCTGGCCGACCTGGGCGCCGAGATGCGGGCCGAGCTTGGCGGCCGGCCCGAGAGCGAGCCGCCGGCCGAGTCGCTGCGGCGCGCGGTCACGGTGGCGATCAACTTCTGTGCCGGGCACCACGACGCGGCCAAGACGCTCGCGGTGGTCCGGCTGATCCTGCGCACGCCGGTGCTGCACGCCCGCTCGCTGGAACGGCAGGCCGGGTGGCAGGCCGACCTGGCCGCCGTGCTGGCCGCCCGGCTGAACCTGCCGGTCGACGCCCTCTATCCCGAGGTGGCGGCGCGGCTGGCCTTCGTGGCTCTCAACACCGCGCTGGAACGGTGGGCCCTCACTGACGGTGAGGCCGACCCGTTGGAGCTCACCGACCGTGCCTTCGAGATGCTGGCGCCCGCGTTAGCCGGCCAGGGCCTCGGCGAGGTGGGCGGCTAGGGCCGGGTGGTCGGTGAGGGCTGTGACGCGTACGAGGGGGGAAGCGGCAATCGCGACCAGGCGCTCGTCGCCGCAGCCGGCCGGATCGGACGCCGCGGCCGCGATCTTGTCGGCGGTGCGGCCGGTGCCTGATACGACCAGCACGGGACGGCCCGCAGCCAGGCTCTCCTCGGCGTCGGTCACGCTGACGTCGCCGCCGTTGATCAGGAGGGTCACGCTCGGCGCGGAACCAGCCAGGCCGGACGCGACCGCGGCGATGTAGGGGACGTCCTCGCCCCACTCGCGGCCGGGTTCGACCAGCACGAAATGGGTGTGGTGGGGGTCGAGCGGGGCCGAGTCGGCGATGGGCTCGCCGGGGTGGCCGGGGAAGCTGACCGTGCCCAGCGCGGCCACGCCGACCAGCGGATGCCCGTTCAGGGCACGCCCCATCAAGCGCATCACGCCGCTGTCGGTGCCGCCGTCGACGGCTATCGCGTGATGACGGCGGACGGCCGGCGCGATCACGTCGGCGAACAGCGGGGCCAGGCTCTCGGCGATCTCATCGGTCAGGGCGTTCGCGCCGCCGACCAGCACCAGGACGGGGCTCGGCACGGGCAGATCGAGCGAGGCGACGGCGGCGGGCACGGCCTCGATCCGGGAGACGTACGCCGCGACGGCGGTGCCCCCGCCGGGCAGCCTCACCAGGGTGGACATGAACGTGAACCCTACTGGACGGCGGCCGCGCCCCGGGGGACACGGCCGCCTGCAGGATCAGTCGGCCAGGCTGCGGGCGAGCACGCCGATGTCGGGCTGGTCGGTGAACAGACCGTCGATGCCGGTCTTGAGGAACGTGATCTGCTCGTCGATGGCCCGGCCGTACGCGTTCGGGTCGGTGCCGGTGCGGTAGTCGGCCGGCAGGAACTGGTTCTCGGCCCGGAACGTGTACGGGATGACCTTGAGCCCGGCCGCGTGGGCGTCGCGCACCAGCGTGCTCGGCGTGCCCAGGGTGGCGTCGGCGTTGCGCGGGATGACCTGGTTCTTGTCCGGGCCGATGCCGTCCACGTAGGACGACAGCTCCTTCAGCCCGGCCGGGGTCAGGTACTGCGCGTACGTCCTGGTGTCGTTGAACGGCCCGCCGGTCGCCCCGGTCAGGAAGACCAGGTTGACCTGCACCCGGTACTGCTGGTTCAGCACCTTCAGGTTGGCCGCCTCGAACGACTGGATCCACACCTTGGCGCCACGCTTGTCGAGCCGGTACTTGCGCAGGGTGTTCACGAGCGGGGTCTCCAGGTCGAGGCCCAGCCGCCGGAAGTAGGTGGGGTGCTTGGTCTCGGGGATGACGCCGATGTCGCGGCCCAGCTCCTTCGACAGGCGCGCCCGCAGCTCGAGCACCTCGGCGAACGTCGGCACCCGGAACAGGCCGTCGAAGATCGTGTTCTCCTGGCGTACGGCGGGCAGGCGCTCGATCGCGCGGAGCGTCCGCAGCTCGGCCAGGGTGAAGTCCTCGGTGAACCAGCCGGTCACACTGACCCCGTCGAGCAGCACCGTCTTCTTGCGGGCGGCGAACTCGGGCTTGGTCGCGACGTCGGTGGTGCCGCCGATCTCGGGCTCGTGCCGGCACACCAGCACGTGGTCCTTGGTCGACACGAGGTCGGGCTCGATGTAGTCGGCGCCCATGCGGGCGGCCAGCTCGTACGAGGCGAGAGTGTGCTCCGGCCGGTAGCCGGAGGCACCGCGGTGCCCGAAGATCTCGGGCTCTTTGTGCTTGGACCCGTGCGCGAGCGCGGGGGCGGCAACCGTTCCGGCGAGCGCCGGAGCGGCCGCGGCGACGGCCCCCATGCGCAGCACCTGACGTCGGTCGGCCACGTCATCCTCCACGGGATTCGCCGCGGCGTCCGTCGCCGGGGTCCCCGCACGAGTCGAAGGGACAAAGCCGACGCCGAGGCATCCTTGGCGTGGCGATCACGGAAACGGATCGGGAAGGCTGCACGGGTTCACGCGCAGTTAACTCGACCTGCTTACAGTGACCCGCGAATCCCTGACCAGGAGTGACGCCATGCAGCCGAACGTCGTCCCGCGAAGCGACCTGACCCAGCTGCTCGGACAGAACCTGCTCGAAGGGCAGGCCCTGGCCGTCAGCCATGAATACGGGCTGATGGCCACGCAGGGCGCCCGGACCTACGAGTCACGTGAACACGGCGTGTCGGTCGCCGTCGACGAGTACGACCGGGTCACCTGGGTCGTGCTGCACTTCGACGACTCCACCGGCTTCCAGCCGTTCCGCGGCGCCATCCCCGGCCGCGGCGGCACGATCGGCCGGCGCAGCAGCCTGTGGGCTTCGCTGGGCCGCCCCACCCAGAGCACCGATCCCGCCCGAACCCAGCACGGCGGCGCGGCGGACGAGTGGGCCTTCCCCTGGTTCGTCATGCACGCCCAGTACGCACCCGACGGCGAGCACCTGCTGCGGCTGGTGCTGGCCCGCTAGCTACCGCTTGGTGCGGGCGCGGTCCCGGCCGTGCAGCAGCTTTCCGCTGCGCGGCCCCGGCGTCGTGCGCGTCCGGCGGGCCCGCGGCTGAGCCTGCGGGAAGACGAACCGCTTGAAAGCCCACAGCCGGAACACCATGGCGACCAGCGTGCCCAGCACGATGCCGCTGACGAAGTCGGCGATCTCCTGCACCGGCCGGCTGACATCCGGCACGCGCAGGTCGAGCAAGTAGCGGGAGGCGCCGAGCGGAATCAGGTTGAGCACGATGGCGATCGCGCTGACGGCGAAGAACATGGCCGCCTCGTGGTGCCTTTCCCGCCCGCCGCGGTGCCGGAACGACCACTCCCGGTTCAGCACATAGCTCAGAATCGTGGCCAGAGTGGTGGCGATGGCGAGCGCGGTGACCGGCTTCTCGTGCAGAACGGTCAGCTTCAGCGCGTAGTTGATGACCGTCGTCACCAGGAAGCAGACGCCGCCCACGAGGAGAAACTTCGCCGCTTCGTGGTGCCTGCCCCACATCCGCCTCAACCACATTCCGGCGAGCCTAGATCAGCCCTTCAACTCCCGCCGCCCCGCCTCTTCCGCCGCCCCGCACTTAAGTACGGCCCGGCCGTACGACTTCGGACCCGGTCCGTTCGAGCCCCCGGACCGATGGCCCGGTCCTTCCGATCCCCGACGATCGATCCATGTCGAAGCTCGTTCCCCCCGGCCTGATCGCCCTGGCGCTGGTCCCGTCCATCGCCGGCGCCGCCCGCCTGGGCGCCCTGGCCTCCGGCGCACCCGCGCCGGCCCGCTTCACCGAGATGCCCGCCCCCGCGGTCGTGCACATCATCGGCGCGCTGATCTACAGCCTGCTCGGCGTCTTCCAGTTCGAGGCCGGCTTCCGCCGCAACCACCGCACCTGGCACCGCCGAGCCGGCCGCCTCCTGGTCGTAGCCGGCCTGGCGGTGGCCTTGAGCGGCGCCTGGATGACCCTCTTCTCCGACCTGCCGGCCAACGACCACACCGTGGTGAACGTCGCCCGCCTATTTGTCTCAGCCACGATGACGTATGGCCTGATCGTCGCCGTCGTGGCCATCCGCCGCCGCGACGTGCGCCGCCACCGCGCCTGGATGATCCGCTCGTACGCCCTCGCCCTGGGCGCCGGCACGCAGGCCTTCACCCTGGCTCCGTACACCATTTTCGCCGGCGGCGACCCCGCCCCCGCCCCCAGAGCCGCCCTGATGATCCTGGCCTGGCTCATCAACCTGGCCTTCGCTGAATGGATCATCCGCCGCCCCCACCGAGCCGCCGCGCCCACACCGGCCCGCACACCCCAGCCCCCTCAGCGAGGCGACCGGGGCCGGATCGGTGGCTGATCGCCTGCAACGCCCCCGCACGGGCCGCGAACAGCTCCGGCCTGGCAAAGATGCGCAAGTCCTTGCTGCACCTTCTCGAGCTGGACGATTGTCTCCACGAGCAGGCCATCCCGGCTCCCCCTGGCCCGGACGGCGATCGTGAACCCCGAGGGGAGGGGCGCGAAGCCGCCGTGCGACTCCGCCGCAATCATCGGCTCGAGTTGCACCCGCTGGGTGGTCTCGCGACCGTCATCGAGCCCGGCCGGCATCGACGTGGCCGACGCTGGTTCGAAGGAGCAGGGACCAGCGATGAGCGCCGTAAAGGGCAACACAGAATGCGCGGCATCCCACCGCCGCCGCCGAACTACGCGAAGCCGGCGCCCATCCCGCCCAGCCGATCGCCACCTGGTCGGAGCCCGCAGACCTGCCCGCCGTTCAGGTCGACCTTGATGCGCTCGATCGCGCCCTCGGTGCCGACGACGGCGCTACCGGCACGGCATCAAGGCCGTGAGCAGGTGCTCGAACGGCCCATCATCGACGCCGGCCCCGCCCTGAACTTCCTTTCCATCAACAAGGAACGCCTGCTCATCAGCGTCCTGGGCAAGCTCGGCGCCCCCGCATCAGGACTCCCGCTTCCACCCGGCCCCGGCAGCGTGGAGGAAGCTGACCCCGACGTGGATCGAGGTGCTTCCGGACGATCCGACGCGTCGTGCTGAGCAGTGCGGGTTCAGAGGCGGAGTTCGGGCCAGTCGAGGAGGCCTTCGCCCAGGTCGCGGACGGTGGCTAGCAGGCCGAGGCGGGCGGCGCGCAAGTCCGGCTCCTCGGCCATCACGAAGACCTCGTCGAAGAAGCGGGACAAAGGCTCGACCAGGGGCTCGACGGCGGCGGTGAAGGCGGCCAGGTCGGCGCCGTAGGTGGGCTTCACGCCGGCGACCGCCTCGTGCAGGGCCAGTTCGGCCGGCTCGACCAGCGCCGCCGGGTCGTAGCCGGCGGGGGTGCCGGGCGGGAGGATGCGACGGGCCCGTTGGATGGCGGCGGCCACCGCTACGAAGTCGGGGTTGCCGACCAGGGTGTCGAGCTGGGTCAGCAGCGTGTCGACCACCGAGGGGCGCGCGTAGTGGGGGAGGGCGGCCCGCACGCGGTCGACCGGCTTGCCTTCCTCGGTGAGGGCCTGCTCCAGGCGGCGGGCCAGGAACTCGGCGGCGCTGTCGATGACCGTGGGCGGGACCGGTACGGGCTGCTGGGCGGCGGCCGTGCGCAGGGCGTCGACCAGTGAGAGGCCCGACAGGGCGGGGTGGGCGCGGTGCACCGCCAACAGGCCCAGCACGGCCCGGCGTACGGCGAAGGGGTCGCTGCTTCCCGTGGGCAGGCCGACCGTTGCCGCGAGGCCGGCCACCAGGTCGAGGCGGTCGGCCAGCGAAAGCAGCGCGCCGGGGATGGAGGCGGGCAGGTCGTCGCCGGTGTTGCGGGGCAGCTCGGCCTCGTAGACGGCTTGGGCCACGTCGTGCGGCTCGCCCGCGTGCAGGGCGTAGTCGCGGGCCATCAGGCCGGCCAGGCTGGTCATCTCGGTGACCAGTTGGGAGCCCAGGTCGAACTTGACCAGGCGGGCGGCCCGGCCCAGCGTGGCCGACGACAGGCCGAGCTGCACGGCCAGTGACGTGGCCAGGGCGGCGATCCGGGCCGAGCGGTCGGCCATCGAGCCCAGCTTGTCGGTGAACGTGAGGCGCTGCAGGCGTTCGCGCATCTCGGGCAGCGGCGTGTTGCGGTCGGCGCGGTAGAAGAAGGCCGCGTCCTCGTACCGGGCCCTCAGCACGGCCTCGTTGCCGGTGCGCACGAGTTCGACGTCGACCGGGCCGTTGGCCACCGTGACGAACATCGGCAGCAGTGAGCCGTCGGCCGACCGCACCGGCAGGTAGCGCTGGTGTTTACGCATCACGGTGGTCAGCACCGCGTCCGGCAGCGACAGGTAGCTCTCGTCGAACGTGCCCAGCAGCGGGGTGGGCGCCTCGACCAGGTACGTGATCTGCTCGATCAGCGCGGCCTCGCCCGCCACGTCGATGCGGCCCTCCGGGTACACCTCGTCCTGGGCGCCGGTGACGATCAGGTCGTGGCGGTCCTCGGGGTCGGCCACGATGCCGCTGAGGGCCAGCGTCTCCATGAACGTCTCGGCCGAACCGATATCGGTTGTCGGCTCTGAAGCCGTACGCAGCAATCGGGTTTGACGACCGGCGGCCAGAGTGCCGACCGCGACCGGGACCACGTCGTCGCCCCACAGCGCGGTCAGCCAGCGGATCGGGCGGCTGAACGAGAGCTGAGGGTCGTTCCAGCGCATGTTCTTGGCGCCGCGCAGACCGGTCACGACCTTCGCCAGGACGGGCGCGAGGACCTCGGCCGCCGCGCCACCCGCCTCGTGTTTGCGAGCGACATGGTGCTCGGCATCCCCGTAGGGAGCGACGAGAAGTTGATCAACGGTGAGGCCCTGGCCGCGCGCGAACCCCTCGACCGCTTTCGCGGGTGCACCGACTTTCGGGCCACGGACCTGGCGTACGTGGTCCGGCTCGCCCGCCGCGACCGAGGGGACCAGCGCGACCAGCCGCCGGGGTGTCGCGAACACCCGCACCTCGTCGTGCTCGAGCCGGGTGCCGGCCAGGCCCTCGGTCAGCGCGCGCTGCACGTAGTCGCGGGCGGTCCGGGCCTCGGACGGCGGCAACTCCTCGGTGCCGATCTCGAAGACGAGCGTACGAGGATTGGTCTTCGCAGCCGGGGCGGCCGGCGCGACCGCCGGCGTCAACGGCGGGACCAGGCCCAGCGGATGACCCTGCTCGTCGCGGCGGGCCACCCAGAGCCGGGCCACGTCGCCGGCCAGCCGCCGCATGCGGGCGAACTCGGCGGCCCGGTCGGCGGTCGAGACGGCGCCGCGCGAATCGAGCACGTTGAAGGCTTGCGAACACTTCAGCACGTACGTGTGAGCGGGCACGGGCAGCCCGGCGTCGATCAGCCGCTGCGCCTCGGCCGCGTAGATCTCGAGCAGCTGCCGGTTGGCCGCCACATCGGCGTCGTCCAGGTAGTAGCGCGACATCTCGTACTCGCTCTGCCCGAACACCTCGCCGTACGAGACTCCATCGCCGTACTCGATGTCTTTGAAGTGGGTCTTGTCCTGCAGAGCCATGATGATGCGCTCGATGCCGTACGTGATCTCGACCGACACCGGCTCGAGGTTGAGCCCGCCGGCCTGCTGGAAGTACGTGAACTGGGTGATCTCGAGCCCGTCGAGCCAGACCTCCCAGCCCAGGCCCCACGCGCCGAGCGCCGGCGAGGCCCAGTTGTCCTCGACGAACCGCACGTCGTGGGCCTTGACGTCGATGCCGATGGCCTCGAGCGAGCCCAGGTAGAGCTCCTGCGGGTTGCCCGGGTCGGGCTTGAGGATCACCTGCAGCTGGGTGTGGGTCTGCAGCCGGTTCGGGTTCTCGCCGTACCGCGAATCGTCCGGGCGCACCGAGGGCTCGACGTAGACGACGCGCCACGGCTCGGGGCCGAGCACCCGCAGGAAAGTCGCCGGGTTCAGCGTGCCCGCACCGACCTCGGTGTTCATCGGCTGGACGGTCAGGCATCCCTGAGCCGTCCAGTACGCGGTCAACCGGGCCAGCGCGTCCTGCATGGTGAGCATGGGTTGGAAGTCTAGGCCCCCTCTGGCAAATCACGTGGGAGCGAGGCGAGGTCCAGGTGGTGGCTGGCGTCGGCCGCGGAAAGGCCTCATACCGGTGTTGTATGTGGCCTTTCCGCGGACGCCGTCAGGCGCCGCCTGGGCCACGCCGCAGCCCCGCGTGATTTGCCAGAGGGGGCCTAAGGCGGGCTCCTCGCGGGTAGGTACGCAATATGCTCGCCGGAGATCTTTACGCCTTTCAGGACCTGCTTTCGAGCGACGAGGCCGCCGTGGTGGAGCGGGTGCGCGCCTTCCTCGACGACGAGGTCGTGCCCATCGCCAACGACTGCTGGCAGCGCGCCGAGTTCCCGACCCAGCTGATCAAGAAGTACGCCGACCTCGGGATCGCCGGTCGCGAGGGCTCGTCGTCGCTGCTCAACGGCTGGCTCGCGCTCGAGATGGCCCGGGCCGACGCGTCGATGGCCACCTTTTACGGCGTGCACGCCGGGCTGGCCATGGGCAGCATCACCATGTGCGGCTCGCCCGAGCAGCGGGAGCGCTGGCTGCCCGCGATGGCCACGTTCGATCAGGTGGGAGCGTTCGCCCTGACCGAGCCGACCGGTGGCTCCGATGTGGCGGCCGGCCTGCGCACGACGGCCCGCCGCGAGGGCGACGAGTGGGTGCTCGACGGCGAGAAGCGCTGGATCGGCAACGCGACGTTCGCCGACCTTGTTGTCGTGTGGGCCCGCGACGAGGCCGACAACCAGGTCAAAGGCTTTGTCGTACGCGGTGACGCCCCCGGTTATGAGGCCAGCAAGATCGAGAACAAGATCGCCCTGCGTACCGTGCAGAACGCCGACATCCGCCTGACCGGGGTGCGCGTGCCCGAGGCGGACCGGCTGCAGAACGCGAACAGCTTCAAGGACACGGCGAAGGTGCTGCGGCAGACCCGCAGCGGCGTGGCCTGGGAAGCGGTGGGCGTGATGCTCGCGGCGTACGAGATCGCTCTGAACTACTCCAAGGAGCGCGAGCAGTTCGGCCGCCCGATCGCCAAGTTCCAGCTGGTGCAGGACCTGCTGGTCCGCATGCTGGGCAACGTGACCGGCGCGCTCGGCATGTGCGTGCGGCTGGCCCAGCTGCAGGACGCGGGCCAGTACCGCGACGAGCACTCCGCGCTGGCCAAGGCCTACTGCACGACCCGCATGCGCGAGGTGGTCGGCTGGGCCCGCGAACTGCTGGCCGGCAACGGCATCGTCCTCGACTACAACATCGGCCGCTTCGTCGCCGACGCCGAGGCCCTGTATTCGTACGAGGGCACCCGCGAAATCAACACCCTGATCGTGGGCCGCGCCATCACCGGAGAGAGCGCCTTCGTCTAGAGGAAAGTACTCAGGGGAATCGCTCCCTTGCATTGAGTAGTCACTCTGCAGAAGGGGGTTGTCGTCTTCTAGGGGTCCTTATGGCGATTCGTCGAACGGCGTCGGGTCGGCCGCCCGGCTTCGGAGCTTCGCTGATCTTCCAGCAGCGACAGGTCCGCCAGGAGTTCGCCGACATCGACCGCCAACAGCACATCGAATTGCTGCGGCTCGCCATCGACAACCCGGAACTGATTGAAGTTCTCAGCCCGGCCACGGCGGCGGGCAAGCATGCCCGGCACGAATTGTATGCGAACCTGATGATGATGTATTGGCTCGCCATCTGGGAGTTGGGCGAGATCGACGATGAAGAACTTCGTGCGATGGCAGCGGAAATGTTCACCGGTGATGTGGCGCGACTCTGGTGGGGCCGGGTGGGCGATAAGTGGATCGGAACCCGCGCGAAGGCTGAGCGGCGGCGTTTCGTTGCCATCATCGCGACTGAGCATGCACGAGCCGAATCAAGTTCGCAGGCCGCCCGCTTGCGTCTGCAAGGCCGGCCCGCTCGGTGGATAGTTGCCGGTCTGATCCTCGGCGGCGCTGCGGCGGCGATGGCACACCGTTTCGCAAGTCGCGCTACGGCCGGGTGAACCGATCGGATCGGACCTCTTTCAAGAATTGTTCCCAGGCCGCAGCCGAATAGGACAGGACTGCTCCGCCTGGGTTCTTGGAGTCACGCATCATGACCGTCTTTCCTTGATCTGCGAAAGCGATCTCCACACAAGCGCTGTTGGCCACCGAATAAGAGCTTTTCCGCCACATGAGTGCGAGGTTACCGCCGCTACTCAGGGGTCGCTGTCGCTCGAACGGGGGAGCGAGACTCGCCTCACGTCGCTGGCCACCGCCGACGGACGGTGGAAAGGTGCTGACCATGTGGGGGTGGGTGCGCCGGCGGGACCCGCGGCTGCTTGTCGTTCGGCGGGCGGTTCGGGTCACTCTGGTCGCCTGCCTGGGGTTCTATCTGTGCCGGTATGTGATCGGCAGCGCGAACGCGGCGCCGTATGCGTTGTTCGGGGCGGTGGCGCTCGGGGCGCTGTCGCAGATTCCGGGGTCGCCCAAGCAGCGGGCGCGGACGCTCGTCGCCGTGTTGCCGGTGGGGTGGGCGCTGATCTCGCTCGGCACGCTGCTGTCGGTGAGCGACTGGGCGGCCGCGGCCGGCATGTTCGTGCTCGGTTTCGCCGTCAGCTTCGTGGGGGTGGGCGGGCCCCGGTTGGTGGGGCTGGCCGCCGGGATGCAGCTGCTCTACATCCTTCCTTGTTTCCCGCCGTACGATCCGGGTTCGCTGCCCGAGCGGTTGGCGGGCATCACGCTCGCCGTGCTCCTGCTCGCCCTCGCCGAGCTCTCCGTGTGGCCCGACCCGGCGCCCACGCCGTACCGGCACCGGCTGGCCGACGCGGTCTCCGCCCTCGCCGCCTGCCTCGAAGCGCTGGCCGACGACTGGTCGGGCGACAAGACCGGCCGGGACCGGCTGGCCGCGCTGGTGCCCGAGGCGACCGAGGCGGCCGACGCCCTGCGGCCCTCGCACCTGCCGCCGATCGACCGGCCCGCCTCGGCCGGCCGCCACGACCGCGCCCTCTCGTCGGCCGCCGGCACCGCCCGGCTGCTGCTGGGCCGCGTGGTCGACCTGTACTTCTCGGCCGACCGCGAGGCGATCACCCGGTCGGCCGCCATCGATCTGCTCCGCACCACGGCCGGCTGTGTCGACGCCACCGGCGCCTGGCTGCGCGGGGACGGGCCGCTGCCCGACACCAACCTGGTCGCGGCGGCGATCACCGACTTCCGCGCGGCCCGCATGAACACCGACCCCAACGGGCTGCCGCCGGAGAGGCTGCGGCTGGGCGCGCTGGCGTTGTCGTTGGGGGAGTGGACGAAGACGCTGGTCGTGGCGGTGCGTATCGCGGCCGGGGAGCCACCCAAGCATCCGGATCCGACGCCGGTGACGGCCCGACCGGGGCAGTTCTGGTACGCGTACCGCCGCACCCCGGCTCTTTACTGGCACCGCCTGCGCGAAAACCTGACGCCGCGGTCCGTCGCCTTCCAGGGCGCTCTGCGGCTGGCCGCCGCGCTGGCCGTGGCCCGGCTGATCGCCGGCGCGCTCGACCTGTCGCACGGCTTCTGGGTGCTGCTGACGATCCTCACCGTGCTGCGCACCTCGGCCGCCGAGACCCGTTCGACGCTGCGGCCGGCGCTGGTCGGCACGGTCGCCGGCTCGGTCGTGGCCGCCCTGCTCCTGCTGCTCGGGGCCGACCCGCTCGTGTTCGCGATCGCCCTGCCGGTCGTGATGATCGCCGGGTTCGCGGCCGGCCCGCTGCTCGGGCTGGGCTGGTCGCAGGCGCTGTTCACGCTGGTCATCACCCTGATCTTCGCTCAGGTCACGCCGGTCGACTGGCGGCTGGCCGAGCAGCGGGTGGCCGACGTGCTGCTCGGCGCCGTCGTAGGCGTGCTGGTCGGCCTGTTCGCGTGGCCTCGCGGCGGCGCGGGCGAGCTTCACCGCGCCACCGGCACGTTCCTGGCCTCGGCGGCCGAGGTGGTGCGCGAGACCATCGCCGTCATGGCCAACGGCGCCACGCCGGGCAACGCGCTGGCCAAGGCGCGCTTCGCCGGTCAGCTGGCCGAGGCGTCGTTCGCCCTCTACCAGAGCGAACGGCACCCGGCGGCCATGCTCGACTGGCAGGCCACGCTGGTCGCGGGCCACCACGCCGTACGCGGGGCGGAGGCGCTGGTGCGTTCGTGCCCCGCCGGTGGTCTGCTGCCGTGCGTCAACCAGCTCACCGCCCTGGCCGACGACGTGGCCACCTGCTACGACCGGTCGGCCGAGCGGCTGCTGCGCAACGAGACCCCGGCCCACCCGCCGGACCGCCCGCCGCCCCCGCGGTGGCCCGACGACCTGGGCCAGGATCTGTACGTGGTGGCCGACCTGCGCGCCTGGCTGGACGGCCTGCGCGAGGACCTGGCCAACATCACCGGCCGTCCCGAACCGGGCGACGAGCTGCGCACCCGCGTCGCCCGGGTGGCCGACGGCGCGACCTGACCTACTTCTTCAGGCGGCGGCTGCCGGCGTGCCAGTCCTCCGTCTTGCCGGGCTCGCTCGTCGTCACGCCGAACGACGGCAGCTGCGGCTGCTCGCGCAGGCTGCGCTTGAGCTCGGCGAACCCGGGGAACCGGGCCAGCCCGACGACGTGGTCCCACAGCACCCCGGCCTGCTCCTCGTCGGGCAGCCGGCTGATCACCGGCCCGAAGAACGCGACACCGGCCGGCGGCTCGAAGTGCACGATCGGCGTGCCGACGTCCTTGCCGGTCAGCGCCAGCGCCTCGTCCGACTCGGCCTGGATCTCGGCGTCCCGCGACGTGTCGTCGAGGAACTCGGTGAGCGAGGACGGCAGCCCGGCCTCGGTGAGCGCGGCCGCGGCCAGCTCGGGGGCGCCCTGCCAGCCCGGCTCGCGCCCCTCGTCGGGGCCGGTCTCGAGGATGCGGGCGCCGTACGCGGCGTACAGCGGGCCGATCGCCTCACGACCGTGCTTCTCGCGCACGGCCGAGGCCACCCGCAGCAGCCGCAGGCCGGCCGTGTGCTGGGCCTCGTACTCCGGCGGGAAGTGGCTGTCGTAGTCGATGTGCGCGTTGATCAGCCGCAGCGAGATGAACCGCCAGTCGACGGTGTAGTCGCGCTGGGCCTGCACGATCCGGATCCACTTGCTGGTCATCCAGGCGAACGGGCAGATCGGGTCGAAGTAGAAGTTGATGTCAGCCATGATCAAGCCTCTCTCGGGTTCACGAAGTACGGCCACCGCCGCAGGTGGTCGATGAAGCGTTCACTCAGGCCGCCGTCCCGCAGATATTGCGCCGTCACGGGCAGCTTCGGGCTTTGGTAGGCAGGGTCGGCCGCCACCTGCCGGGGGAAGTCGCGCCGCAGGATGCCGGCCCGGCCGACGATCACGAAGTCGCAGCCCTCGTCCAGCATCTGCCGGGCCCGCCGGGCGCTCGTGATCTTGCCGGCCGCCCCGACCCGGACGCCCCGCCGGGGCAGGCTGGTGAACACGCTGAGCATGGTCCGTCCGCGGAACGCTCCCGCCTGGACGATCTGGGCGGAGTCCCACAGGGCCAGGTCGAGATAGTCGATCAGCTCCCGATCGAGAATGTCCGCCGTGATCTCGCGCAGTTCCTCCAGGCGCAGCCCGTAGCGCTCGACCGACAGGCGCCAGCCGATCTGGAAGTCGGGCCCGCTGACCCGGCGGATGCCCTCGATCACCTCGAGGGTCAGCCGGGCCCGGTTCTCGGTGCTGCCGCCGTACTTGTCGGTGCGGTGGTTGAGCAGCGGCGACAGGAACTCCGAGAGGATCCAGCCGAAGGCGCCGTGCAGCGAGACACCGTCGAACCCGGCCCGCTCGGCCCGCAGCGCGGCGGCGATGAAGCTGTCCCGGATCCGTTCCACTTCTTCCGTTGTGAGGATGGAGGCCGGTGCCGGGATTCCCCCGATGGCCGGGTTGGCGCGGTGCCCGGCGTG
The DNA here is from genome assembly GCF_026626335.1 of Paractinoplanes pyxinae. GTDB lineage: Bacteria > Actinomycetota > Actinomycetes > Mycobacteriales > Micromonosporaceae > Actinoplanes > Actinoplanes pyxinae. The sequence goes on from NZ_JAPNTZ010000003.1 coordinate 543,642, forward strand.
GTGCAGCTGCACCGCCGACAGAGCGCCGCCCTCGCGGATCGCGGACGCCATTCCGGCCAGGCCGGCCACCTGAGCCTCGCTTTGAATGCCTAGCTGCCGTTCGTACGCGATCCCGCCCGCCTCGACATAGGTGGCGCCGGTCTGGATCAGCGCGTAGCCGCCCCGGGCGACCTGCTCCATCCAGTCCTGGTCGTATTTCGACGCGGACCCGTCGTGCTCGCTCTGCTGGTTGACGAGCGGCGCCAGCATGATGCGGTTGCGCAGGGCCGGCCCGTGCCGCAGGGGGAGCGGCTCGAACAGATCGGACATCAGGCCGACCGCCGCGCGACGGCGAACAGGTTGAGCAGAAGACCGGCGACCGCCACCGCGGTGACCAGGACGAGCCCGGGGCGGAAGCTGGTGAAACTGCCGGAGGCGGTGGCCGAGGCGACGAGCGTGCTGGTCACGGCGAGCATGAGGGCCATGCCGACCTGCGCGCTGGTCTGCACGAGCCCGGAGGCCAGCCCCTGCTCGGCGTCCGCGACCCCGTCGGTGGCCTGCGTCATGATCGTGCCGTAGCCGAACGCGAACGCGCCGCCGTTGAGCAGCATGGTCGGCAGCATCTGGACCAGGTAGTGGGGGTGGCTGCCCGCCGTGAGCAGGATCCACAGATAGCTGAGGGTCAGCAGCACCATCGAGACGGTGATCAGGCGAGCGGTTCCCCACGAGCTGACAAGCTTTCCCACGTACGGGGATCCTGCCACCACGACGAGGCCGAGCGGCAGCACCGCGAGCGCCACCTGCAGCGGTGTCCAGCGCAGGACGTCCTGCAGGTACAGCGTCATGATGAACTGAAAGCTCACGTACGAGCCCATCAGCGCGACCATGCTGGCGTTGGCCCGGACGATCGATCCCGTGCGCAGGATGCCGAGCCGGACGAGCGGGTGCCGCACGCGATTCTCGATCAGCACGAAGCCGGCCAGGAGCGCCACGGACGGGATCAGCAGCAGCCAGCTGGTCGTGACCACCGCGTACACAGTCAGCAGCATGCCCGCGGTTAGGGTGACCGCACCGCCCAGATCCGGCCGGCCGGAGGCCGCGGGCTTGTCCCGCGCGATCAGCAGCAGGCCGCCGACCAGCGCGGCCAGGGCGAGCGGGACGGGGACGAGGAAGTTCCAGCGCCAGCCGATGTTGGTCAGCACGCCGCCCAGCAGCAGGCCGGACGAAAAGCCGCTGGCGCTGAACGCGGTGAAGATGGCCAGCGCCCGGTTGCGGGCCGGCCCCTCGGGAAACGTCGTGGTGAGGATCGACAGGGCGGTCGGCGCGGTGAACGCGGCGGCCAGACCTTTGACGAACCGGGTGGCGATCAGCAGGCCGCCGTCGTCGACGAGGCCGCCGATCAGCGACGCGACGGTGAACACGGCCACCGCGACCAGGAAGACCCGGCGTCGGCCGAGCAGGTCGGCGGTGCGGCCGCCGAGCAGCAGCAGGCCGCCGAAGCCGAGCACGTAGCCGTTGACCACCCACTGCAGCGAGGTGGTGGACAGGCCGAGCTCGGCGCCGATGGACGGCAGGGCCACGCCGATGTTCGAGATGTCGAGCCCGTCCAGGAACACGACGATGCAGAGCACCGCCAGGACGCCCCACAGCCGTAACGACCAGCCGACCTGTGGGTTGACGCCGGTAAAACCGGTTTCAGTGGTTGTCATGCCGAGGAAGTTACATGCACATGCATTCAATGCGCACGCATAAGAGTTGTAAGTAACAGATGCGCGGGCATGGAGCTGTCGGTGAGTAGGATGCAGGCATGGAGGGTGAGAGCTGCCTGGTCGACCGCTGGCGGACGCTGCTGTCCAGCTACAACGGGGTCGCCTCCCACCTCGAACGCGCGCTGCAGGAACGGCACGGCCTCACGCTGAGTGAGTTCGAGACGCTGGACCGTCTCGCCGAGGCCTTGGACAAGCCCCGCATGCAAGAGCTGGCCGCCGCCATGTACCTGAGCCAGTCGGCCCTGTCGCGCACAGTGGCCCGCCTGGAAAAGGGCGGCCTCGTCGAGCGCATCCACTGCGTGGCCGACCGCCGCGGCGTGGTCGTCGAGCTGACCGAGGCCGGCCGCCTACGCCACAACGAGGCCCGAGCCACCCACCTGGCCGTCCTGGCCGAACACCTCAACGACATGCCGGCCCGCCCCACCCTCAGCAACGAGGTCAGCCCCCAGGCAGCCGACACCCCCGTGGGCTCGGCCTGAACCACTACGAGGGCTGCACCTGGAAAGGCAGGCACCGCCACGCCTTCGTGGCCCTGCATCATCTGGATTCATTGCCCAGCGCCGGAATGACTCTCCACCGGCTGCTACACGGCGAACCCACCTCGACAACGAGCGGTCGTGCAACGGATGGACCGGAACAGCCTTACTTCGACGCCTGCAAGCCCTTGCTAGCCCGCCTCATCGGCAGTCGCGCGGTATCCCGAGGCCAGTGCCAGTCCCGGGTCGCGCGTCCCGGCATGACGATCAGCGACCGCCAGGCCGAGGCTGACGACTGGGCGATTCCCGGGCACTGGGAAGGCGAAATGTCCATCGCCGACAACGGCGGTCCGCCATCGGACATGGCGGCAACGGGAACGCCAACGGCCTGCTTCGCCAGTCCCAACGGCTGACCCCCAGGAATGGAACCCCCCAGACCGCCGGCCAGCAGCAGTGTTGCAACGACCTGGAATCCGGCGGGATGGCGCGGCCCGGTTCCAGAAACGGTCGAATTCTCGGATAAACGGGCGGCCGACCGTCGGCTCGACCAGGCTTGACGGGGTGAGTGAGAGCGGGCGGGCCGAGCTGGTCCGGGGTGTTGAGCAGCGCCTCGAAGCGACCCTGCACGCGTTCCCCGGGCTGCGCCTCGACCCGATTCCGGCCGCCCTGCTCACAGCGCCGCCGCCGGCCACTCGGATTTTGCGGGGTGGCCGCTTGCCCGGCTTGGGTGACCACACGCAAGAGGTGTACGAGGTCACGCGCGACCTGTGGCAGCAGGCCGGCTGCCGGGTGAACGAGACCGGGCCGGCCGACGGTCGCACCCTGATCGTCAACGACCCGGCCGGCTATGTGATCACGTTGACCCAGCACCCGGGTGACGACCCCGTCCTGACCGTGGCCTCGCCGCCGCAGCAGGCCCGGCTGGTTGACCCTCCGTTGCTGGCCGGGCTGGTGGCCGGGCTGGCCCTCGGGTGTGTCGGGCCGTGCGGGGCGATGGGGTCGATGACGCTCTTCCCGGCTATGGCGGGCTGGTCGGGGCCGTTCTGGGCCTGGGTTCCGCTCTACCTGTTGATCGGCGTGGGTTCCGTGTGGCGGCCGGAGACGCGGCGCTTCGGGGCCGGGCTGCTGGGCAGCGGCGCCCTCGTCGGGGTCATGGTCGCGTGGGTGTTCTCATGACGTGGCGGGCGGCGTGAACAGGTTGACCAAGGTGCCGTCGGGGTCGCGGAACAGCAGCGACCGGTTGCCCCAGGGCATCGTCGTCGGCTCCTGAACCACGTCGTCGAGCATTGGCCGCAGGCGGGCGAACTCGGCGTCCACGTCGTCCACGCGGAACTCGACGATGGCCGTGCGGTTGGCGGCCGGTTCGGCCGAGCCCTCGCCGAACAGCTTGACGGTGGCGGTGCCGCCGATGGCGAGCGTGGCGCCGGGCAGCGCGATCTCGGCGAAGTCGGGTGTGTGCCGCTTCGCGGCCTGGCCGGTGACCTGCTCGTAGAAGCCGGTGAGGCGGTCGACGTGGTCGGTGATGATCCGTACTGATGCGAAGTTCATGACGACGACGCTAAACGCGATACCGGACAGGTTCCGCCCGGTATCTAGAAACTGGCCTGCGCCCGGCGGTAGCCGCCCCCGCTTCGCTTGGTCGCCCGCTTGGCCTCGTACATGGCGGCGTCCGCGCCCTTCATGAGCGCCTCGTAGTCGGTGGCGTCGTCGGGGTAGAGGGCGATGCCCACGCTGCCGCCGATCGACACCTCCTCGCCGTCGATGGCGAAGGGCCGGCGCAGCCGGTCGCAGATCCGCCCGGCGACCACGCTGGCCACGGCCTCGTCGGCGTCGCTGGTGAGCAGGATGGCGAACTCGTCGCCGCCGAGCCGGGCCACCACGTCGTTGTCGCGTACGGCGCCCAGCAGGCGCTTGGCCACCTGCTGCAGCAGCACGTCGCCGGCCTGGTGCCCGGCGGTGTCGTTGACCTGCTTGAAGCCGTTCAGGTCGAGCACCATGAGGGCCACCCGGTCGCGGACGGCCCCGGCGTCGCGGACGGCCGCCTCGGCCCGGTCGATCAGGTGCGTACGGTTCGGAAGTCCGGTCAGCGAGTCGTGGAACGCCTGGTGGCTGAGCTCGGCCACGTGCACCTGAGCCGCCTGGCGCATGCCGGCGCTGTCGACGATGAGGCCGCCCTCGACCGACAGCTGCTCGGCCAGGATCCGGTCCCGGAACGTCCACTCCCGGGTGGCGCCCGAGTCGCCGCACATGATCATGCCGACCGGGCCCTGGGCCGACATCAGCGGCATGGCCACGAACGACTTGAGCTTCATCAGAAGGGCGAGGTCGCAGGGCCGTACGGCGGACGTGGCCGAGTCGTTGGCCAGCGCGATCTTCCCGTCCTGGATCGCCTGCCACACCGGTGACTCGGTGGCCGGCTTGCCCACCACCTCGGCGATCGTGGCGTCGCCCTCGGGCAGGCCCACGCTGTGCACGTAGCGGACGGTGCTGTCCGGGTCGACCAGGATCACCGCGGCGTGCTCGGTGCGGAACCCCTCGGCCGACGAGGCGGCCAGGATCCGGCCGGCGTCCTCGACGCTGGTGGCGGCCATGCCCTGCTCGAACAGGCGCCGGATGGTGCTGGTGGTGTGCGAGACGAACTGGCGCTGCTTCTCGGCGGCCAAGCCCTGCAGGGTGGCCGCGAAGTGCAGGGCGAGCGGGGCCAGCACGTCGGCCCGCAGCGCGCCCAGGTCGCCGCCGGTGAGCAGCAGGACGCCGACGGTCTGCCCGCCGATGCGCAGGCGGACGGCCATCTGCTCGCCGCTGACCAGGGGCTTGGCGCCGGCCGCCATCCGGAAGATCTTGCCCGCGGTGAGGGTGTCGCGGCTGCCGGCCGGCCCGACGCGGGCCGTCACGGTGAGCAGGCCGGTCTCGGAGTCGAGCTCGAAGACGGTGGCCGCGGTCAGCCCGGCCGCTTCCCGCAGGTGCGGCACGCACAGGTCCAGCACGTGCTGCACCGAGGGCGTGTCCTTGGTCATGAATGAGACGAGGTCGCCGAGCAGGGCGTCCTGGGGGTCCGCCCCCAGGACGGCGCCCGCCGTTCCCGTACCGCTGCTCAAGGTCATGCCAGAAAGGTCGGCACCGGCCCGGCGGGTCTGACGAGCAAGGGGTCGCAGTTCGGGTGCAGACGGGCAGATATTGACGCTCATGAAACCTTGACGTCATCTGGAGCAGATTGTTGAGATGTGTTTGGTCATGAGTGACCCCGAGCGCAACCCCTGCCACCGAAGGGAACATCGCGCGTGAAGAAACATCTTGCCGTCGGCCTGATCGCCGGACTGTTGCTCGCCGGCGCCGCCACCCCCGCCTACGCCGCCCCCACCTGGCACGCCGGCATCCCGCCCATCGCCACCCCGTGGACCGACAAGGTCGGCCCGAACAACGCGTTGCCCGAGTACCCCCGCCCGCAACTCACCCGCGACAAGTGGCAGAACCTCAACGGCGTCTGGGAGTTCGCCAAGGCGGACGTCGGGCAGGCCGTGCCCACGGGGCAGAGCCTCGGTGAGCGCGTCCTGGTCCCGTACCCCATCGAAAGCGCTCTTTCCGGCATCCAGCGGCGCGAGGACCGCATGTGGTACCGCCGCAATTTCACCGTGCCCACGGGCTGGAAGGTGGGGCAGGGCAACCGCCTGCGCCTCAACTTCGGGGCGGTCGACTACGACTCCAAGATCTTCGTGAACGGCACCCAGGTCGCGACCCACCGCGGCGGCTACGACGGGTTCGACGTCGACGTGACCGACGCGCTCAAGGGCACCGGCCCGCAAGAGTTGATCGTCTGGGCCGAGGACCTGACCGACGCCACCGGGCAGCCGATCGGCAAGCAGCGCCGCACGAGCGACCGCGGCATCTTCTACCAGGGCAGTTCCGGCATCTGGCGTACGGTCTGGATGGAACCCGTTCCGGCCGACTCCATCGGCGGTCTGACCCTGACGCCGTCGCTCTCCGACGTGACAGTCGAGGTCGCGGCGCCGGCCGGAACGACGGTCAAAGCCGTGGCCCGCGACGGCAGCCGTACGGTCGGCTCGGTGACCGGCGCGGCCGGGACCCCACTGCGGCTGCCGATCAGCAAGCCCAAGCTGTGGTCGCCCGACAAGCCTTTCCTGTACGACCTGGACGTCTCGCTTCTGAGCGCCGGCAAGACCGTGGACAAGGTGGGGTCGTACTTCGGGCTCCGGACGATCGGCTCGAAGAAGGGGGCCGACGGCAAGCTCCGCATCACGGTCAACGGCAAGATCCTGTTCAACATGATGAACCTCGACCAGGGCTTCTGGCCGGACGGCCTCTACACCGCGCCGACCGACGCCGCCCTGAAGTGGGACCTGCAGCAGGACAAGGCCATGGGCTTCAACGCGGTCCGCAAGCACATCAAGGTCGAACCCGACCGCTGGTACTACTGGGCCGACAAGCTGGGCCTGCTGGTCTGGCAGGACATGCCGTCGGGCAACACCGGCCCGCTGCCGGCCGAGTGGCGTGACCAGTTCGAGGCCGAGCTGCACGAGATGGTCCGCGAGCACCGGTCGTGGACGTCGATCGTCGCCTGGGTGCCGTTCAACGAGGGCTGGGGCGAGTGGGACCGCGCCGCCACCGGCCGCATCGCCGACTCGGTGAAGGCGCAGGACCCGTCCCGGCTGGTCAACGCGCACAGCGGCGTGAACTGCTGCAACTCCAAGGGTGACTCCGGCCGAGGCGACGTGATCGACTTCCACCAGTACCTCGGGCCGGCCTCACCGTCGCCGTCCGAGACGCGGGTGGCGATCGACGGCGAGCACGGCGGCTACGGCCTGAAGGTTTCCAACCACATGTGGTTCGGCGACGGTCAGGCGTACGAGATGACGCCCGACAAGGCGACGCTGACCGCCAAGTACGTCGCGAACCAGCAGGACGTGCTGACCTCAGCCCAGCACTGCGGCATCAGCGCGGCCATCTACACCCAGATCACGGACGTCGAGGCCGAGCTGAACGGCTTCTTCACGTATGACCGGCAGGTCACGAAGATGGATCTGCGCCAGGTCAAAGCGATCAACCAGAAGATCGTCCGCGAGGCCGATGGATCCGGTACTTCGGTGCCGCCGCCGCCCGCCGGCACCCCCGGTCTGGAGGGTGTCGCGTACTGGCCGCTGGACGGTTCGTACGGGTCGCTGACGCCGGCCGGTACTTTCGTCGAGGGTCACACGGGCCAGGGCGTGGCGCTCAACGGCTCGTCCGAGTTCCTGGACGCGGGCAAGCCGGTGCTGAACACGGCGTCGGACTACTCGGCCGCGGCCTGGGTCAAGCTCGACAAGGCCGACGGCGCGTTCCAGACGGTGGTGTCGCAGGACGGCCCCACGGTCAGCGACTTCTTCCTGCAGTACTCCGGGGCCGACCAGCGGTTCGCGATGAGCTTCGCCGGCGTGCGGGCGCTCGGCCCGAGCAAGCCCGAGGTCGGCCGCTGGTACCACCTCGTGGGCGTCCGGGACACGGTCAAGGGCGAATTGCGGCTGTACGTGGATGGTGAGCTCGCCGGGACGGCCGGGGCCTGCCTGCCGCAAGGCGCACCGACCGGCAACACGGTGATCGGCCGCGGCAAGTACAACGGCAACCCGGTCGACTACCTGGACGGCACGGTCGACCAGGTGCACCTGTACGACCGGGCGCTGTCACCGACGGAGATCCGGGAGCTCTACGCGTCCAACCAGTAGTTCTCGGAGCGGAGCGCCGCACCGGACGTGAGGTCCGGTGCGGCGCTGCTACGAGATCGTCGACTCCGAGGCGGCGGTCTGGCGGCGGGCCTCGGCCACGTCGGCCATCAGGTCGTCCCAGTCGGGGTCGGAGCGCAGCGGGGCGACGCCGGACGGACCGCCGACGCGGGCATTGGCGTACTCCCACCAGGCCGCCACGCGTACGGGCCAGAGACCGACCCGCATCGCGCCGGCGAGAAAGCATCGGTGCGCGAGCAGCGTCGCGGCCAGGGTTTCCGGGTCGAGCTGGAGGGTCGCGTCGTCGATCGCCTTGCCGAGGGCGCGCACATCGCGGTGCATCTCGGAGTATGAGATGAGATTGGGCATCGCCGGCAATCGGCGGTGGGCGCCGGGCTCGACGAGATCGTCGGCGTAGGCCGGGTTGAACACCATGTCGCCGACCGTGACGATCAGCGGCAGCACCGCGCGCCCGTCGCGCACGTCGAGCTGGACCGCGGGCTCGCGGGTGGGGACGAAGACGGATTCAGCAGCGAGGATCTCGTCCGGATCGAGCCGGGCCGTGTCGCCCAGCGCGGGCATGTGGATCTCGAGAAAACCCCGGCGAACCTTGACCTCGACGCCCGGAACCTCGGCCAGCGCCTCGGTCAACTCCCATACCTGCACGGCTCTGTTATAGCCGATGCATCCAAGTTGAGCCCGTTGTTAACAGACGATTGCGGTGGGAGCGCTCCCATGTCATGCTGTCGAAACAGCCGGGGAGCGATGCCCCTCGATGTAACTCCGGCTTATCCCCGGGCGCTACGGGCGCCGCCGCATGTCTCGAGGAGCCACCACATGAGACCTGTCCTCATCCGCGGTCTGACCGCGGCTGCCGCCGCATCGCTCATCACCGGTCTCGGCGTGTTCGCCGCGACCAGTGCGAGCGCCGCGGCCGGCTGCCGGGTCGACTACACCGCCAACAGTTGGAGCACCGGCTTCACCGGGAACGTCAGCGTGACCAACCTCGGTGACCCGATCTCCGGCGGCTGGCGCCTGACCTGGACCTTCCCGGGCAACCAGCAGGTCACCCAGGGCTGGAGCGCCACGATCACGCAGTCCGGCGCGAACGTGACCGCGACCAACCCGTCCTGGGCGGGCTCGCTGCCGACCAACGGCAACGCGACCTTCGGCTTCAACGCCAGCTACTCGGGCACGAACACCGCGCCCGCGACCTTCTCGCTGAACGGGACGGCGTGCACCGGTTCCACCGGCCCCACCTCGCCTCCGCCCAGCACCCCGAACCCGACGACCCCGCCGCCCACCACACCCCCGCCCACGACTCCGCCGCCGACCACCCCGCCGCCGGCCGGCAGCAAGGTCGACAACCCGTACGCGGGCGCCAAGGGCTACGTCAACCCGGAGTGGAAGGCCAAGGCGGACGCCGAGCCCGGCGGCAGCCGGGTCTCGAACAACCCGACCGCCGTCTGGCTGGACCGGATCGCCGCGATCCAGGGCACCGACGACAGCAGCTCCAACGGCTCGATGGGTCTGCGCGACCACCTGGACGCCGCTGTCGCCCAGGGCGCCGGCTACATCCAGCTCGTCATCTACAACCTGCCCGGCCGTGACTGCGCCGCGCTGGCCTCCAACGGCGAGCTCGGCCCGAACGACCTGCCGCGCTACAAGGCCGAGTACATCGACCCGATCGCCGCGATCCAGGCCGACGCCAAGTACCGCAGCCTGCGCATCATCAACATCATCGAGATCGACTCGCTGCCCAACCTGGTCACCAACACCTCGGGCCAGGCCGGCGGCACCGCGACCTGCGACACGATGAAGGCCAACGGCGGGTACGTCCAGGGCATCGGCTACGCGCTGAACAAGCTGGGCGCGCTGTCCAACACCTACAACTACGTCGACGCCGCCCACCACGGCTGGATCGGCTGGGACTCGAACTTCGGCCCCACCGCCGACATCATGCTGCAGGCCGCCCAGGCCTCGGGCAGCGTCAACAACGTCACCGGCTTCATCACCAACACGGCCAACTACTCGGCCCTGCGCGAGCCGTTCGTGCAGCCGACCACCACGGTCGGCGGCCAGAGCGTCCGGCAATCGAAGTGGGTGGACTGGAACCAGTACACCGACGAGCTGACCTTCGCCCAGGCCTTCCGCCAGAAGCTGGTCTCGGTCGGCTTCAACTCCAACATCGGCATGCTGATCGACACCAGCCGCAACGGCTGGGGCGGCTCGGCCCGCCCGACCGCGGCCAGCACCTCCACCAGCGTCGACACCTACGTCAACGAGTCGCGCATCGACCGCCGGATCCACGCCGGCAACTGGTGCAACCAGTCCGGCGCCGGCCTGGGCGAACGCCCGACCGCGGCCCCGGCCAGCGGCATCGACGCCTACGTCTGGGTCAAGCCCCCGGGCGAGTCGGACGGCTCCTCCTCGCTCATCCCGAACGACGAGGGCAAGGGCTTCGACCGGATGTGCGACCCGACCTACACCGGTAACGCCCGCAACGGCAACAGCCTGAGCGGCGCCCTGCCCAACGCGCCGATCTCCGGCGCCTGGTTCTCGGCGCAGTTCCGCCAGCTGATGGCCAACGCTTACCCGGCGCTCTGACGCTGACGGGTAAATAGGACCGCCGGGCCCCGCTCTAACCCACGAGGAGCGGGGCCCGGTGTATCAGACACGCGTTTCCTGAACGGGTGTAAAAAGGACAGGTGGACATCAGCAAGGTCGCCTGGACCACTGCCGGCCGTCGCCTCACCGCGGCGGCCGGCAGCGTCGTGGGGGAGCGTTACACCGAGAACTACGACGTGGTGCACCTCGACCCGGGCGGGCCGCTGGCGGTGGTGGCCGACGGCATGGGTTCGGGCCCGGGCAGCACGGTCGCCGGGGCCACGGCGGTCGAGGTCTTCCTGCGCGAGGTCCTGGTCGGCGACCCGCCGGCGGCCCTGCGAAAGGCCGTTTCCCAGGCCCAGGACGCCGTACGCCGGGCCGGCAGCAACCTCGACGAGCTGACCGGCTGCACGCTGACCGCGTTCGTGGCGGCCGGTGACGACTCGTCGGCCTGGGTCGTGCAGCTCGGCGACTCCCGCGTCTACCGCCTGCGCGACGGCCTGCTCGAGCTGCTGACCGTCGACCACACGATCGCCTGGCTGGGCGTGCTGCACGGCTGGTTCGCGGCCGACTCCGACGAGGCCAAGGCGGCCCGCTACCGCCTGACCCGGTACGTCGGCCACCCCGACGACCCCGAGCCCGACCTGCTCAACGTCACCCTGCGACCGGGCGACGTGTACCTGCTGTGCACCGACGGCGTCTCCGACCAGCTGACGTACGAGCGGCTGACCCGCATCCTGGCCGCCGACGACCCCGCGGCGGCCACGCACACCCTGCTCGACGACACGCTCGCGGCCGGCGGCGCCGACAACGCCACCGCCGTCGTCGTCCGGGTCGAGCGTTCCGTCGAGTAGAGCTAGCGCCGGCGGCGGTCCGGCATGCTGTAGAACCCGGTGGGCAGCGAGGACTCGGCGGCGAGCTGGCGGCGGTTGCGCGAGCGCAGCCGCAGCAGCATGCCGACGCCCAGGAAGACCATGAGCGCGCCGACGATCAGGCCGATGCCGAGCACGTTCGAGCTGCTCGAGGCCGGGTTGAGCGCGGCCGCCTCGGTCGAGGCCGGGTCGGCCTGCGGCTCCTCGGCCACCGCCTCCTCGTCGACCTCGGGCGCCGCCTCGGTCTCGCTCGGGGTGGGCGACGGGGTCGGGCTCGGGCTGGGCTTGGCCGCGACCGGGCTGACCACCTGGGCCTGCGAGCCGGTCGAGCTGAGCAGGCGCCCGACGCCGTCGAAGGCCTGCGCCTGGAAGGTCACCTCGCCGTTGTCGGGGCCGGTGAAGGCGACGCTCCACTGCCCGGTCACCGTGCGGTCGCGGCACAGCTGGCCGGGGTCCAAGCGCTCGTCGACGATGGTCGCCGCCTCGTCCTGGACCGAGGCCCGTACGGGGAAGGACTGGTTGTTCTCGACCCGGGTGACCCGCACCTGGTCGAGGCTGATGCCCTTGGTCTCGACGGTCAGCGCCCAGCGCACCTTGAGACAGCGCCGGCCGCGATCGGTGGAGGCCACCGCGGTGAGGGTCTTGGCGTCCTTGCCGATCGTGAACGTCGACGGCGCCCTACCGACCTTCACCTCGAAGCCGGGCACATCCGCGGACGCCGGGGCGCACCAAGCCGCCACCGTCGCCACCATGAGAACCAGAACAGCGCCGATCCGGCCCCCGGCCCGGGTCAGGTGCCGCATGCCGATCATCTCCTTCTCGCCCGGCAGTCGATACGCCTGCACGGAAGATGGTTCGCAGATACGCACCGAAAGGTTCACCGGGTGCGATGAGTCACTGAACCGTGACGCCTTAATTTTCGCTTAGGCAACAGTTTCTTCGGCGTGTCCGCGCAGCTCAGCGGCGGTTCGGTGCCTCCGCGAGCCGGTCCGGCGACAAAAGTCGGTCCGAGCGTTCATCCGATCCCGTTCGCAGCACGTAGTTGGTGGATGGGCAGGGACCGGCCGACCGCCGATCGCTGCCCGGCAACAACGTGAAGCAGGGGGCATTCCCCACGGATGCCTGCGTCCCACCGCCCACGGGACGTGACCGCTGCGGAGAACGAGGAGTCAATGGCCAGGTCGAAGAACAACGAGCGATCCGCCAATCGTGTGGCCGTCGATGTCGGAGCTACCGGAAAGGGTGAGCCCTCCAGGGGAGCAGTAGCCATCCTGGCCGTGAGCGTGATCGCGGCCCTCTGGGCGGTCGCCATGCTGACCAAGCCCGGCCGGGTCGGCTACGTGTACGTGTTCACCTACACCGAGTACTACATCGGCGTCATCACGCTCGTTTCGCTCTCCATCACCATCATGATCGGCCTGGTCTCCACCGACCGGCTGGTCCTCTCGATCCGCCAGCGGGTGCTGCTGCAGTCCGCGCACCGCACCACCGGCGTCATCGCGGTGACCTCGCTGTTCCTGCACGTGTGGATGAAGATCGTCGAGAACCACGCCTCGGTGATCGACGCGTTCATCCCGTTCCTCTACGCCGGCGACAAGCGGGTGTGGATCGGCTTCGGCACGATCTCGGGCTGGGTCATGGTGCTGGTCATGTGGACCGGCATCGCGCGCTCCCGGTTCGTCGGCCGCGGCAGCCCCTGGATGTGGCGCGGCATCCACTCCATCTCGTACCTGATCTGGCCGACCGCCCTGATGCACGGCCTGAGCGCCGGCCGCCCCGCCGCCACCTGGGTCATCGTCAGCTACATCGTCTGCGTGCTCGGCGTGCTGGTCGGCCTGGCCGTCCGCCTCTCGGTCTCGCTCAACCGCCGCAAGGACTTCTCGTCGACCGCCGCGTCGGGCGGCGTGAAGCCGGTCGGCTCGCTGGTGCCCACCAGCTCGCCGGTCATGAAGCGCCCCGGCCGTCGCGAACCCGCCCCCGTCGAGCCGCAGACGCTCGGCCCGGTCGCCGTCGTCGACAGCTTCCGCCCGGCCGCCAACCCGGTCAGCCCGCCGCCCATGGCGCCCCCGCCGATGGAGGACGACCTGGTCGCGCCCCGGCAGCGCCGGGCCCGCGCCGAGGAGATGTACGACGAGCCGACCGGCATGATGCCGCAGTACGACGACGAGCGCCCGCGCCGTGGCCGCCGGGTCGAGGAAGAGATCGAGTACGACGAGCCGCGCGGCCGGCGCTACCCGGGCGAGGACACCAGCACCCGCATGCGCCGCCCAGGCCCCGACGAGACCGGCACCCGGATGCGTCTGGACGACACCGGCACCCGGATGCGTCTTGACGACACCGGCACGCGGATGCGCCGGCCCGGCCCCGAGGACACGGGCACCCGGATGCGTCGCGACGAGCTCGAGACCACCGGCACGCGCATGCGCTTCGACGAGTACGAGGAGCCGGCCCCGCGCCGCCGCCGGTACGCCGACGACGACGAGCCCGCGCCGCGCTCGCGCCGCCGGGGCGACATGCCGCTGGCCGACGAGGCGCCCCGCGGCGGCCGGTACGACGCCCGCGACGAGTACGACGACGTGCCCCGCCAGCGTGGCGGCCGCTACGCCGAGCCGGCCCGCTACGAGGACGACTACGACGACGCCCCGCGCGGCCGCCGCGGCGAGGACTCGGGACGGCACAGCCGGGCCGGGTTCGTCGACGGCGACGGCTACGTCGAGTCCGACGAGACGCCGACCCTGGTCGACATGGCGCCGGGCCGCCGCGGCCGGGGCGAGTCCTCGCGGGTCGAGGCGGGCCGGGCCGGCCGCCGCGGTGGGCGCGGGCGGGACGACGAGGCAACTGACGACGGCTACTGGTCGCAGCTGCGAGGGGAATCGAATTGAGCACGTCGCAGGTTCCGCCGGTCACCGCGATCGGCACCCCGCGCATCACCGCGGGCTTCGACGAGTACGGCCGGCTCGACCTGCTCGCCCACCAGGAGGTGCACGGCGGGTTCGCCGCGCTGTCCTCGGGCGAGCTGATCGGCCTGGCCGACCGCATCGAGCTGCGCGGCCGCGGCGGCGCGGGCTTCCCGTTCGCCCGCAAGGTGCGCGCCGTGCTCGACTCGTGCCGCCGGCAGGAGCTCCCGCCGGTCATCGTGGTCAACGCGACCGAGGGTGAGCCGCCGTCCTGGAAGGACAAGGCCGTCCTCACCCGCGGTCCGCACCTGATCCTGGACGGCGCCGCGCTGGCCGCGGCCGCGCTCGACGCCGAGGAGATCGTCATCGGCATCGCCGACGACGGCATCGGCGAGAGCTCGATCACCGCGGCCCTGTCCGAGCGGCGGATGCCCTGCCCGACCCGGATCGTCACCGTCCCGCACCGGTTCATCAGCGGCGAGGGCGGCGCGCTGGTGCGCGGCATCAACGGCGAGGCGCACATCCCGCCCGGCCGCAAGGTGCGCTCCAGCGACAACGGCGTGATGGGCCTGCCCACCCTGCTCTCCAACGCCGAGACGTTCTCGCAGCTGGCCATCGCGGCCCGGCTCGGCCCGTGGGAGTACAACGCGGTCGGCATCCCCGAGGAGCCGGGCACGGTCATGCTGACCGTGGGCGGCTCGGCCACCAGCCCGGCCGTGGTCGAGGCGCCGACCGGCACCCCGCTCATGGACGTGCTCAACATGTGCGGCGCCGACATCGGCCCCGGCCTGCTGGTCGGCGGCTACCACGGCAAGTGGATCACCGCCGAGGCCGCGCAGACCGTCACCATCTCGCGCAAGGGCTTCGCCTCGGTGGGCGGCACCCTCGGCGCCGGCATGCTGATCCCGATCGGCTCCAAGACCTGCCCGCTGGGCGAGGTCTCGCAGGTCGTGCAGTACCTGGCCGGCGAGTCGGCCGGCCAGTGCGGCCCGTGCCGGCTGGGCCTGCCCGACCTGGCCCGCGCGGTGACGCTGGTGTCGCTGGGCGGCAACGCGGTCGAGAACGTGCGGCAGGCGGCCGGCGTGGTCAAGGGCCGCGGCGCGTGCAGCCACCCCGACGGCACGGCCCGGTTCGCGCTGTCCGCGCTCGAGGTGTTCGCCAAGGACGTCGAGGCCCACACCAACGGCGAGGGCTGCGGCAAGAGCGTCAAGGGCATCCTGCCGTTGCCGTACACGGCCGAGCAGGGCGCGCGCCGGCTCGCGGTCGACTGGTCGCGCTGCGACGGGCACGGCCTGTGCTCGGCGGTCGCCCCCGAGATCATCCGGCTCGACGCCAACGGCTTCCCGGCGTTCCCGCAGACGCCGCTGCCGCCGTGGCTCGAGAACGGCGCCCGCAAGGCCGTCAACGTCTGCCCGGCCCTGGCCCTGCGCCTCACCGAGGAGGCCTCGAAGTGAAACGTCGCGCGTTGCTCGCCTCGGTGCTTTTGCTGGCCGGTTGCAGCAGCGCGCCGCCGGAGCAGGAGGCGGCCTTCGTCCAGCCGCCTCCGTCCGCCCCGACTGCGTCTTCCTCACCAGCGGCGGCGCCGATCGTCGTCCCCGCCACCCTGAAATTCAGTGGCAAGACGCTCGACGGGCAGCCGTTCGACGCGACCACCCTCGCGGGCAAGCCGACCATCCTGTGGTTTTGGGCCCCGTGGTGCGCCACCTGCGCCAGCGAGGCCCAGAGCGTCCGCGACCTGCAGGACGAGTTCGGCAGCCGCCTCAACTTCCTCGGCATCGCCGGCATGGGCGGCAACAAGGACATGCACCAGTTCGTCAAGGACCTCGAGGTGAGCAACGTGACCCACCTCGACGACCAGGCCGGCAAGATCTGGAAGAAATTCAAGATCACCGAGCAGAGCCTGTACGTCGTCCTCGACCGCACCGGCCAGGTCGTCACCACCGGCTACCTCGACGACCTGCAGCTGACCAGGCAAGTGAAGTCGCTGGTCGCCTGACGTGGGCGGCGAGCTGCTGCTGGCCCTGACCGCCGGCATGCTCGGCGCGGTCAACCCGTGCGGCTTCGCCCTGCTCCCGGCCTACCTGTCGGTGCTGGTCGCGGCGGAACCGGGCCGTCCCGCGGCAGCCGTCTGGCGGGCGCTGCGGGCCGGTGTGCTGCTGGCCATCGGGTACGCGGTGGTGTTCGGCGCCTTCGGCCTGGTGCTCACTCCCGTGGCCGGGGTGCTGCAGCCGCGTCTGCCCTGGCTCACGGTCGTGCTCGGCCTGGCGCTGGCCGCGCTCGGGATCTGGCTGCTGGCCGGGCGAGGCTTGCCGTCCTTGACCGTACGGGCCCCCGCGCTGACCGGGTCGGCGGCGTCCACGGTGCTGTTCGGCATGGCGTACGCAGTGGCCTCCCTGGGTTGCGCCGTCGGCCCCTTCCTGGCGCTCGTGGTGTCCAGCCTGCGCGCCGGGTCCATCGGCTCGGGTGTCGCGCTCTTTCTCGCGTACGCCGGGGGAATGGCCCTTGTCGTCAGTGCGACAGCCGTAGCCGTAGCCCTCGTGCGCGTCTCGGTAATCGGCCGGATGCGCAGCCTGCTAGCGATCGTGCCCCGCCTGGGCGGCGCCGTGCTGGTGATCAGCGGCCTCTACGTGGCGTACTACGGCTGGTACGAGATCCGCCTGGCCGGCAACCTGCGCCTGGCCGGCACCGACCCGGTCATCAACGCCGCCGCCGAGATCCAGCGCTCGTTGAGCGGCGTGGTCTCGGCCGCAGGCGCGTGGCCGTTCCTAGCCGTCGTAGCCGTGGCGCTGCTGATCCTCCTGGTGACGAAGAAACGGCCCGCACAAGGCGGGCCGTTCTCCAGCGAAAGAGTTGAAGTGTCGGGCTCCGAGCCGGCGGTGGGCGGCCGACCGGCTCAGAGCAGGAACTAGGTCAGACGGCCGGCGGGTACGGGGTGGTCGCGAAGGCCGGCTTCTCCGACGGCATCAGGATCCAGAGGATCGGGTAGATCAGGATCTGGCTGCCCGGGATGGCCAGCAGGACCACGACGAAGAGCAGGCGGGCCAGCCACGGGTCGATCCCGAAGCGGCGGGCGAGTCCTGCGACGACACCGGCGATGAGCCGGCCCTCGCGCGGCCGGGTGAGGCCCTGGCGGGACATGCTGTCGTGCACGGTGTTCATGGCTGTCTCTCTCATTCCTTCTGGCTCGTTCGGCCTGATGCATCAATCGTCGGCTTTTTGCCTGCCCGGCAACATCGGGATCTGCCCTGGCTCGACCCTGATGTGCCAACCCTGAGACCCACACTTGCTAGAGAAGTCTTTCTAAAGCATTCTCTAGGAATGCCGCCGGACGATGCGACACCGCACGAGCTGAAGATCACCGATCCCCGCACGCTGCGGGCGTACGCGCATCCGCTGCGCGTCCGGCTGATCGGGTTGCTCCGGTCCGAGGGGCCCATGACGGCCACTCAGGCCGCGGCCGCGCTCGACGACAATGTGCCCAACTGCTCGTTCCACCTGCGCCAGCTGGCCAAGTACGGCTTCGCCGAGCGGGTGCCCGGGGCCGACGCCCGCGAGCGGCCGTGGCGCGCCACCGCCCGCATGACCTCGTGGGACGACGACAGCGACGACCCGGCCATGCGGGCCGCCACCGACCAGCTCAACAGCGTGCTGCTCGGGGTGTTCACCCAGCGCGCCCAGGACTATCTGGCCTCGCGGGCCGACGAGCCCTCCGAGTGGCGCGCGGCGGCCGGTTTCGGTGACGCGCTCGTCCACGTCACGGCGGCCGAGCTGATCGAGCTCGTCGACCAGATGGAGGCCCTGACCGCCCGCTTCGCCGACCGCGCGACCGACCCGGCCGCGCGCCCCGCCGGCTCCCGGCCGATCCAGCTGATCCACATGGCCGTGCCCCGCGGCCCAGTCCCACCGGCGCCCGCGCCGGAAGCGCCCGCCCTGGAGGAGAGCGCGCCGGACGAGAACGCGCCAGACGAGGGCGCGGCGGGAAAGCGCGCGTCGGACGAGAACGCGGCGGAAGAGGGAGGTGCGGCGCGATGACGGCGGCCGGCGTGGAGACGGGTCGCACCGGGCCGGTGCGGCTGCTGCGCGAGGCGGAGTTCCGGCGCTACTGGTCGGCGCAGACCGTCTCGCTGCTGGGCGACCAGATCACCCTGATCGCCCTGCCGCTGCTGGCCGTGGTGGCCATCGGGGCCGGCCCGGCCGAGATGGGCTACCTGACCGCGGCGGCGCTGGTGCCGAACCTGTTCCTCTCGCTGCCGGCCGGGGCCTGGGCCGACCGGCAGCCCGAGAAGCGCCGGATCATGATCGTGGCCGATGTGAGCCGGGCCGTCCTGCTGCTGGCCGTGCCCGCGCTGTGGTGGGCCGGTGTGCTGACCATGCCGGTGCTGTATCTGGTCGCCTTCCTGGTGGGCGCGTTCTCGCTGCTCTTCGAAGTGGCCCACGCCAGCCTGTTCGCCTCGCTGGTGCGCCGGCCCGACTACGTGGACGCCAACACCCTGCTCAACGGCAGCCGGGCCGCCTCGTTCGTGGCCGGGCCGAGCGTCGGCGGGCTGCTCGTGCAGTGGCTGTCGGCGCCGCTGGCCCTGATCGCCGACGTGGTCACCTATCTGGCGTCGGCCGCCTTCCTGGGCCGCGTGCGGGTCGCCGAGGCCCCGGCCGAGACGGGCACCGAGGTCAAGGGCATGACTTCCGGCGTACGGTATGTGGCTCGTTCACCCGTGCTGCGGGCCGTTCTGCTCGGCGCCACCACGCTCAACCTGTTCAACTACATCTTCGCCGCGCTGTTCGTCCTGTACCTGACCACGAGCCTGCACGTCGCCCCGGGCACGCTCGGCCTGATCATCGGGCTGGGCTCGATCGGCGGGCTGCTCGGCGCCGTGCTGGCCGGCCCGCTGAGCCGCCGCCTCGGCATCGGGCCCGCGGTGATCCTGGGCTTCCTGCTCTTCCCGGCCCCGCTGATCCTGGTGCCGTGGGTCTCCGGCCCGCAGTGGCTGATCTTCGGCGTGCTCGTCGTCTCCGAGTTCTTCTCCGCACTGGGCGTCATGGTCCTCGACATCACGGTCGGTTCCGTGCAGACCGCCGCCACCCCGCACACGATGCTGGCCGTGGTGTCCGGCTTCAAGCGCACCGTCAACTACGGCATCCGCCCCATCGGCGCGCTGATCGGCGGCGCGCTCGGCGCCACCATCGGCGTACGGCCGTCGTTGTGGATCGCCACCGTCGGAGCGCTGCTCGGCGTGCTCTGGATCTGGTTCTCCCCGCTACGGACGATGCACGACCTGCCCGAGCTCTAACCCTCGGTGATGTCGGCGACTATGACCGTCACGTTGTCGGGGGCGCCGTTCTCGAGCGTACGGTGCACGAGCTCGGCGGCGGCGGTCTTGCGGTCGGCGTTGGTCAGCAGGGTCTCGGCGATCACGCTGTCTTCGACGTAGTCGGACAGGCCGTCGCTGCACAGCAGGAAACGGTCGCCGGCGCGGACCGGGATCATGCGGCCGGCCGGGCGGAACGGGCCGCCCTGGACGGCCTGGGTGACCAGCGCCCGCTGCGGGTGGCGGCGGGCGTCGGCCGCGGTGAGCACGCCCTGGTCGACCAGCGCCTGCACGTACGTGTCGTCCCGGGTGAGCTGCGTGAGTTCCCCATCGCGTACGAGATAACAGCGCGAGTCACCCACGTTGAGCGCCGCCACGCGGTCGTCCGCCAGCATGATCGCCGTGACCGTGGTGCCCATGCCGTCGCGGGCGTCGTCGTCGGCCACGGCGGCCTCGATCCGCCCGTTCGCCGTCTCGAGCGCGGCGATCAGGTCCTGCAGCGGCTCGCCGGTGTCCGGCATCGAGTCGACCACGCTCAGCGCCTGCACCAGGATGTCGCTGGCCAGCTCGCCGGCGGGCAGGCCGCCCATGCCGTCCGCGACCACCAGCAGCCTGTTCCCGACGAAGACCGCGTCCTCGTTGTTGGATCGCACCAGGCCCTGATCGGTGGCGGCGACCGCCCGGACAACAAGCGTCATGGAACAAGACTGCCAAAGCCCCGATCAGATGTCTCTAGTACCTCCTACGTAGTGCGCGCAGGAGTTTGTGTTAAGAGCGGGCAAGCCGCCAGGAACTGGGCGAAGAGCGGGGCCGCACCACACCTGAGGACTACCTCGCGCGGGGCGGCGGGACAAGCGTCGGGCCCGTCGGTGACAATCGTCGTCGTGACGACAGCCATCCATCAGCGCATCGCGACCGAACTCGGCGTCCGTGAGGGCCAGGTCACCGCGGCGGTCGACCTGCTCGACGGCGGGGCCACGGTGCCGTTCATCGCCCGCTACCGCAAGGAGGTGACCGGCGCTCTCGACGACACCCAATTGCGTACGCTGGAAGAACGCCTCGGCTATCTGCGGGAGCTCGAGGACAGGCGCGCCGCCGTGCTGGAGTCGATCCGCTCGCAGGGCAAGCTCGACGACGCGCTCGAACAGGCGATCCTGGCGGCCGACTCGAAGGCCCGCCTCGAGGACATCTACCTGCCGTACAAGCCCAAGCGGCGCACCCGGGCCCAGATCGCCCGCGAGGCCGGCCTCGAGCCCCTGGCCGACATGCTGATCGGCGACCCGACCCTCGACCCGCGGTTGTCGGCCGGCAGCTTCATCGACGCCGACAAGGGCGTGGCCGACGAGCAGGCCGCCCTGGACGGGGCCCGCGCCATCCTCATCGAGCGCTTCGCCGAGGACGCCGACCTGATCGGTGAGCTGCGCGAGCGCATGTGGACCCGCGGCCGCCTGGTGGCCAAGGTGGCCGAGGGCAAGCAGACCGAGGGCGCCAAGTTCTCCGACTACTTCGACTTCGCCGAGCCGTACGCGAAACTGCCCTCGCACCGCATCCTGGCCATGTTCCGCGGCGAGAAAGAGAACATTCTCGACCTGACGATGGAGCCCGAGCCGGAGGACGAGTCCACCTTCGAGCCGCGCATCGCTGCCCGGTTCAACATCTCCGACCAGGGCCGGGCCGGCGACCGGTGGCTGCTCGACACGGTCCGCTGGGCCTGGCGGACGCGCGTGCTGATCCACCTGGGGGCCGATCTGCGCGTACGGCTGTGGCAGGCCGCCGAGGACGAGGCCGTCCGGGTCTTCGCGGCCAACCTGCGCGACCTGCTGCTGGCTGCGCCGGCCGGAACGCGCGCCACGATGGGTCTCGACCCGGGCTTCCGTACGGGTGTGAAGGTCGCCGTGGTCGACCCGACCGGCAAGGTCGTGGCCACCGACGTGATCTATCCGCACGTGCCCCAGAACAAGTGGGACGAGTCGATCCACCGGCTCGCCGCGCTGGCCAGCAAGCACAACGTCGACCTGATCGCGATCGGCAACGGCACCGCCTCGCGCGAGACCGACAAGCTGGCCGGCGACCTGATCAAGCGCCACCCCGAGGCCAACCTGACCAAGGTGATGGTGTCGGAGGCGGGCGCGTCGGTCTACTCCGCTTCCGCGTACGCGTCACAGGAACTGCCGGGCATGGACGTCTCGCTGCGCGGCGCGGTGTCGATCGCCCGCCGCCTGCAGGACCCCCTCGCGGAACTGGTGAAGATCGACCCGCGCTCGATCGGCGTCGGCCAGTACCAGCACGACCTGTCCGAGTCGAAGCTGTCCAAGTCGCTCGACGCCGTGGTCGAGGACTGTGTGAACGCGGTCGGCGTCGACATCAACACCGCCTCGGCGCCGCTGCTGTCCCGGGTCTCCGGCATCACCGCCGGTCTGGCCGAGAACATCGTGCTGCACCGCGACGGCAACGGCCCGTTCAAGAACCGCAACGAGATCAAGAAGGTGGCCCGGCTCGGCCCCAAGGCGTTCGAGCAGTGCGCCGGCTTCCTGCGCATCCCGGACGGCGACGACCCGCTCGACTCCTCGGCCGTGCACCCCGAGTCGTACCCGGTGGTCCGCACGATCCTGGCCTCGGCGGGCACGGACATCAAGTCGCTGATCGGCAACAGCCCGCTGCTCAAGGCGCTGCGGCCCGAGCAGTTCGTCACCGACACGGTCGGCGTGCTCACGGTGACCGACATCCTGCGTGAGCTGGACAAGCCGGGCCGCGACCCGCGCCCCGGGTTCACCACGGCCACGTTCGCCGAGGGCGTCGAGAAGATCGCCGACCTCAAGCCGGGCATGGTGCTCGAGGGCGTGGTGACCAATGTGGCCGCGTTCGGCGCGTTCGTCGACATCGGCGTCCACCAGGACGGGCTCGTGCACGTGTCGGCGCTGTCGAACACGTTCGTCAAGGACCCGCGCGAGGTCGTCAAGTCGGGCGACGTGGTCAAGGTGCGGGTGGTCGAGGTCGACGAGCAGCGCAAGCGGATCTCGCTGACCATGCGGCTGACCGACGAGCCCGCCCGCAAACCCCGGGAGGACCGGCCGCAGCAGGGCGGTCAGGGCGGCCAGGGCGGTCAGGGCGGTCAGGGGCGCCCGCGTCAGGGGCAGCCGCGTCAGGGCGGCGGTCAGCGGCAGGGTGGCGGACAGCGGCAGGGTGGCGGTCAGCGTCAGGGTGGCGGTCAGCGGCAGCAGCAGCCGCAGACCAGCTTCAACGGCGGGGCGATGGCCGACGCTCTGCGCCGGGCCGGCCTGACCAAGGACTGACGAGGTTCAGCGGGGGCCGGGCGCGCTCGGTCCCCGCACCTCGATGTGGTCGAAGGCCACCTCGGCCGACCCGGTGTCGGGTGTGTCGCGGTCGAGGAAGACGCCCAGCAGCACCCGGTTGCCCATGATCTCGACGTTTCCCAGCGGCGCGTCGCCCAGCGACACGCCGTCCCGGGTCACGGTCACCGTCTCGCCGGTGACGTGCAGACCGATCCGCGTCGGCGGACCGCCCACCGCGATCGGGTTGTCGAGCGGCAGCGTACGGGTCACGGTGACCTCGGCGCTCTGGTGCGTGCCGACGAAGATGTTGTCCTGGCAGATGCGCACCAGGCGACCACCGTGCGGCAGCTTGAAGTGGTACCAGACGGCGGCGCAGGCGCCGTCGGTGAGCAGACGCACGCCGACGTCGATGGTGAGGTCTTCGGGCAAGGTGTCCTGCGGGCCGCGGCATTTGTAGAGCGGCCTGGCCACGATCCGGACGTGCAGCTCACCGCCGGTGAAGACACAGGACGAGCGGCCGTCGGGCTCGGTCTTGGCCAGCCACAACCGGTTCTTGTCGAGGTCGTCGGTGATCAGGACCGGGCCCGCGGGCGGCGCCGGGGCGGGGGCCGATGTGGTGGCCGGTGTGGTGCCGGCCGGGCCGGCTGTGGGGTCGGCCGGCGAACCGAAGACGATCATCATCGTGCCCGCGACCACGGCCAGAATGAGCACCAGTATCGCGGCCGGCAGGAACCAGCGGCGGCGACGGCCGTCCGGCCGATCCGGTTCGACCAGTCCCGGCACGGCCGAGACCGGCACGGTCGGACCCTCGGGAACGGGCGGCTCCCCGGTGGCCACCGGCTGACCGAGCCCGGCCGGCGTTCCCGGGGCGGGCGCGGTCAGCACGCCGGTCACCGACTGGGCCTGGCTGGCCGCGGCGCGCAGGTCGGGCTGGCCGGCCAGGGCAGCGGCGGTGGCGGCGGGCCGGGACGGGCCGGCCACGAGCAGGTCGAGCAGTTCCCGGGCGGAGGGCCGCTCGGCCGGGTTCTTCCTCAACGCGTACGCGACCAACTCGCGCAACGGATCGGGCAGGCCCGACAGATCGGGCTCTTGCGTGAGGATCCGCCCGGCCGTGGCCGGTGGCGAATCGCCGCCGAACGGGGTGCGGCCCGTGCCGGCGTACATGACGACGCCGCCCCACGCGAAGATGTCGGCCGCGGCGGTCAGCGGCACCTCGGCGTCGCCGAACCGCTCGGGCGCCATGTAGGCCACCGTGCCCATCATGAACTCGGGCGCCGTGTTGCCGGTGGCGGTGCTGCCGACGGCCCGCGCGATGCCGAAGTCGATCACCTTGGGCGTGCCCGGGGCCAGCAGCACGTTGCGCGGCTTGAGATCGCGGTGGATCACGCCGGCGCCGTGGATCGCGGTGAGCGCGGTGGCCACGCCGATGGCGACACTGTGGAGGTTGGCCGCGGTGAGCGGGCCCCGGTCGTCGACCACCTGGGCCAGCGTGGGGCCGTCGACGTACTCGACGACCAGGTACGGGTGGTCGGCGTCGGGGTCGGCGTCCAACACCTCGGCCGTGCAGAACGGCGGCACCTGGCGGGCCCGGGCCACCTCGCTGCGGAACCGGCGGCGGAACTCGTCGTCCGGCGACAGGTCGGCCCGCACCACCTTGACGGCGACCTGCGTGCCCGCGGCGGTCTTGGCCAGGTAGACGGTGCCCATGCCGCCCTCGCCGAGCCGGCCGACGAGCTCGTAGGAGCCCAGCCGGACCGGATCGTGCGGACGCAATGGCTCCGGACGCATGACCGCCCCCAGTCCCGGAGAAATCTGAAGACGTCACTGTAACGGGTGGCGTCCCGCCCCTCGCCCGCACTGTCGGGGTTTAAGCTCGGCGAATGTTGATCGCGACCGAGCGGCTCGTGCTGCGGCGGTTCCGGAAGGCGGACGCGGCGCCGCTGGCCGCGTACCGGTCGGATCCGGAGGTGGCGCGGTACCAGTCATGGGATGCGCCGTTCCCGATGCTGCGGGCCGAGACGGCCGTGGCCAACTTCATGGCCTCCGACCCGGCCCGGCCCGGCTGGTTCCAGTACGCGATCGAGCGCACCGCCGACCGCCTGCTCATCGGCGACGTGGCCGTCCACCTGCACGACAACCTGAAGCAGGCCGAGATCGGCTTCACCCTGGCCCGCGAGCATCAGAAGCAGGGGTACGCGTCCGAGGCGGTCCGGGCCGTGCTCGATCACCTGTTCCGGGTGCAGGGGCTGCACAAGGTGACGGGGGAGTGCGACGCCCGCAACGTGGCCTCGGCCGGGCTGATGGAGCGACTCGGCTTCACCCGCGAGGGGCTGCTGCGCCAGCAGACGTACATCAAGGGCGAGTGGACCGACGACGCGCTGTACGGCCTCCTGTCGACCGAGTGGCTGATCCCGGGGCCCTGAAATCTTGTCGCACCCATGTGGTTAGGTGCGCGCATGGATCTCGATGGGTTCTGGGCGCTGATCGAGCGCAGCGGCCGCAAGGAAAGCCACCCCGAAGACCGGGCCGAGTGGCTCATCACCCAGCTCGCGAAGCTGCAACCAGGCGAGATCGAGGATTTCGAGGTCCACTTCCACCGCGAACGGGCCCGGGCCGACACGTGGCAGCTGTGGGGCGCGGCCGCGCTGGTGTGCGACGGCGCCTCGGACGACGCCTTCTGGTACTTCCAGGCGTGGCTGATCGGGCAGGGCCGCGAGGTCTTCGAGCGCGTGGTGGCCGATCCCGACGCCCTGGCCGAGCTGCCCGCCGTCCGGTCCGACCCGGACGACTTCGACTGGGAAGATCTCGACTACGTGGCCTGCGAGGCCTACGAAGAGGTCACCGGCGGCGCCGACCTCGACGACGCCCTCGAGGCGCGCGGCGTACGCCTGCTCAGCTCGCCCGACCCGCAGGACGAGCCGTTCGACCTCGACGACCCGGCCGAGCAGCTGCGCCGCTACCCACGACTGACCGCGCTCGTCCCGTCCGCCTAGAAAGGCGCAGGCCATGGCCCATCGCAGCCGCTTGTCCACCATCCTGATCGACGTGCCGCAGGACCAGACGGACACGGCCACCGCCTTCTGGCAGGGCGCCCTCGGCGTCCAGACCGTCTCGCCGCCCGGCGAGCCGCAGTTCCGGTCGCTGCCGGGGGTGCTGCCCGGGCTGACGCTGGCCCTCCAGTCGATCGACGGCGAGGCCCGCTACCACCTCGACTTCGAGACCGATGACGTCGAGGCCGAGACGGCCCGCCTGATCGGCCTGGGCGCCGAACAGATCGACCAGTGGCTCGACTGTCACATCCTGCGCATCCCCGGCGGCCAGCTGGCCTGCGTGATCCCGCGCCACAGCGACGACGAGACGTTCGACCGCCTGGCCACTAGCTGGCCCTGAGGTCGCGCCGCAGCCGGTGGTGCACGATGCCCTCGAAGTCCGGCTCCGGGTCGTCGGGCCGGAAGCCGGCGCCGGTCACGCAGCGGGTGCTGGCCACGTTCTCCGGCTCGATGCCGGCCTTGAAGACGACGACGTCGGCCAGGTCGGGATGCTCCATCATGGCCAGCAGGGCCGCGGTGCCGTAGCCCTGCCGCCACCGCGCCGGGTCGACGACGTAGGCGAAGCCCAGCTCGGGACCGGAGTCGTAGACGTCCCCGCCGATCAGCGCCACCGGACGCCTGCCGACGTCGAGCGCCACCCACGTATGGTCGCGCAGCACCCTCCGCCCTCGGAAGATCTCGCCGATGCCCTGCCCGCGCATCCGCAGGCACTGGGCCGGCCAGTCGGGCCCGCCCAGCCACCGCTGCACCTCGGCGTGCTCGAACCACACCTGCACGGCCGGCAGCAACTCTTCGGTGAACGGCACCAGCGTCACGTGCGGCAGATGCCTCATGACCCCATGGTCGCCAACCGCCAACGGGTAGCGTGGCCCGCGTGGTTGATCCTTCGACCTACGGCTTCGCCGAGGCCGGCATCGCGGCCAACTTCGGCGAGACCCGCCACCCGGCCTGGTACCACAATCTCAAGGCGCACCCGTACGCCACGACGGCTCGACCCGCGCCTACACCGCCGTCGAGCTGACCGGCGAGGAACGTGACCGCTGTTTCGCCCTGGCCGTGCGCGTGAATCCGGGCTGGCTCCGCTTTCGTGACCGGGCCGGTGGCCGAGGGATTCCGGTCCTGCGGCTGACACTCGCTTAGAGATCCGGGCCGGAGCTGTCATCCTCTATGGACGACGTCACGCGGGGGTAGCGGATGCCGAGACCCGAGCGGCCCTTGGACGGCCGCGGCGGCCCGGTCGAGCACCTGGCGGCCGGGCTGCGGGAGTTGCGCGAGAAAGCCGGCAAGCCGGGCTACCGGCAGATGGCGGCCCGGGCGAACTATTCGGTGGCGACCCTGTCCGCGGCCGCGTCGGGGCGGCGGCTGCCGACCCTGGACGTCACGCTGGCCTATGTGGCCGCCTGCGGCGGTGACCGCGACGACTGGGAACAGCGCTGGCGCGAGGCGGAACGCCGCAGCGTGCCGGATCTGTCGCCGGCGGACGAGGACGGGCGTCCGCCCTATCCGGGGCTGGCGATGTTCCAGCCCGAGGACGCGGACGTGTTCTTCGGCCGGGCCGCGCTGGTGAACGACCTGGTGCGTCGCCTGGACGAGCGGCGGCTGCTGGTGGTG
Source organism: Paractinoplanes pyxinae (assembly GCF_026626335.1). GTDB lineage: Bacteria > Actinomycetota > Actinomycetes > Mycobacteriales > Micromonosporaceae > Actinoplanes > Actinoplanes pyxinae. The sequence goes on from NZ_JAPNTZ010000003.1 coordinate 571,216, forward strand.
TTCGGCGCGTCGGGGGCCGGCAAGTCGTCCGTGGTGCGGGCCGGGCTGGTTCCGGCCGCACGCGGGCCGGCCGTGGTGCTGACCCCGGGCACGTCGCCGATGAAAGAGCTGGCCGCGCACCTGAGCCGGCACGCCGGTGTGCCGGCCCACGAACTGCTGTCGGAGCTGCGCGAGAAGCCGGAACGGGCGCATCTGATCGTGCCGTCCGATGTCGGCCTGCTTGTCGTGGTCGACCAGTTCGAGGAGGTCTTCGCGACCGGCGTGGACCCGGCCGAGCGGGCCGCCTTCGTCGAGGCCCTGCTGACGATGTGGCGCGAGCCGGACAGCCGGACCCGGGTCGTGCTGGCCGTGCGGGCCGATCACTACGCCCGGTTCGCCGAGCATCCCGAGCTGCTGACCGGCGCCCAGGTGCTGATCGGCGGCATGAGCCCGGCCGAGCTGCGCGAGGCGGTGACCGGGCCGGCCGAGCAGCGCGGCGCCCGGGTCGAGGGGGCGCTCGTGGCCACCGTCGTGGCCGAGGCGAGCGATTCGCCCGGCGCGTTGCCGCTGGCGGCGCACGCGCTGCGCGAGGCCTGGCAGCGTCGCCAGGGCGCGATGGTGACGCTGGCCGGCTATCAGGCCGCGGGCGGTGTGGCCGGGGCGGTGGCTCATTCGGCCGAGCAGGTCTACGAGTCGCTGACCGAACCGGAACGGGCCGTCGCCCGGCGGGTGCTGCTGCGGATGGTCGACGTCGGGCCGGACGGCCTGATCACCCGGCGGCGGCTGGACCGGGCCGAGTACGGCTCGATCCCCTTGGCGCCGGAGGTGATCGAGGCGTTCGCGGCCGCCCGGCTGGTGAGCGTGGACCGGGACACGGCCGGGATGACCCACGAGGCGCTGATCAGCGCCTGGCCGCGGCTGCGGGGCTGGGTCGACGAGAGCCGGGCCGGTCTGCGACTGCACCGCCAGCTCACCGAGGCGACGGCCGCCTGGGTCGGGTTGGAAAGGGACGAGAGCGCGTTGTACCGGGGTCTGCGGCTCTCCACGGCGACGGACGCGGCGGACACCGGCGTGCTCGAGCCGACCGGCGTGGAACGGGAATTCCTCGAGGCCGGCCGGGCCGCGCAGCGGCGGGAGGCACGCCGGAACCGGCGCCGGACGCGCGGCCTGTTCGCGGGGCTGGTCGCCGTGCTGGCCGTCGTCTCCGTGCTCGCGGCCGTCGCGGCCGTGTCGGCCCGGCGCGCGGTGGCCCAGCGGGACCGGGCCGAAGCGCTGCAACTGGCGGCGAGCGCCCGGGCCGAGCGGTTGACCGATCCGGAGCTCGCCCTGCTGCTCGCATCGCGGGCCTACCGCCTCCATCCGGACGCCGAGACCGAGCGGGTGCTGCGCCAGGCCACGTCCGACGTGCGTTCGGTGTCGGTGACGAAACCGTTCGAAGCGGAGATCTTCTCGCTCGACGCCGGCGGTTCGCTGGTCGCCGGGGCCGACGACGCATCGGTGGTCAAGGCGTGGGATCTGTCGGGCCGGACCGCACCGGTCACCGCGCCCGTCAGCGGGTCGGCGGTGGCCGTCGGCCCGGCCGGGAGCGTGGCCATCGCCGTCCCGGCCGCGGATGGCGAGACCACCCGGATGATGCTGTGGCGACCGGAGGATCCGGGCCGGACCCGGGCCCTGGAGCCGTCGATGCCTGGTTCGACGGCGAGCGTGGCCTACAGCGCGGACGGCCGCTGGGTCGCCGCCATCGGTGACGACTCGAAGGTCCATGTCTGGGACACCACGCGGGAACGACCGCTGAGATCGCTGAGCTACACCGGAACCGCTCTCGACCTCGACCTCGGCCCAAGTGGGCAGCTGGCTCTGGTCCTGCACGAAGGCGCCGTACGGATCTGGAGCCTGGCCTCTCCGCAGCCTCCGCGCGTCCTGAGGCAACCGGCGGACTCCTATCCCGGCGCGGTGGCGATCAGCCCCGACGGCCGCCGGATCGCCGTCGGCGGCTTCAAGCAGGTCACCGTGTGGCGGGCCGACGGCTCGGCCGGGCCGCAGACGTACCGAGGTCCGGAAACCTTCTACACCAGCGTGGCCTTCAGCCCGGACGGGCGGCGGATCGCCGCCGGCACGGAGGAGCGGACCGTCCGGGTCTGGGACACCGACAACACCCGTGGCCTGGCGCTTCGCGGTCACCACGGCGCCGTGCGCCAGGTGGCCTTCGGCCCGGACGGCCGCACCCTGGTTTCCGGCGGCGCCGATTCGACCGTACGGGTGTGGGACACCGCAACCGGGTTCGACACCACTGCCGTACCAGGCGGCCCGACCTGGCCGGCCCTCAGCAGCGACGGCAGTTTCACCGCGGCCGCGCTCCGGCCCGGCACGATCTCCGTCTTTCCCAGCCGCGAACCGGACAAGGCGGTCGCGCTGAGCAACGCACCGCCCGGTGCTCTCACCCTCGCCGTCAGCGCCGACGGGCGCGACGTAGCCGCCACGTCCGCCGAGGACGAGCGGATTCACTGGTGGCGCGGTGCGACGGGCGACCAGCCGGCCGTGCTGGACTGCCCGCGCCGGCCCGACAGCCAGCTGACCAGCAACACACCAGCCCTGAGCGACGACGGCCGGACACTCGCCGTCGACTGCGGCGAAGGCGAGATCTACGTGTGGCGTACCGGCGCCGGCCGGATCGCCGGCCGGGTCGACGGCTACGGACCGTTCGCGGTCGGTCCCGACCTCACCGTGGCCACCGCCTCGCAGCATCTGTCCGGCGTCTCGCTGGCGAACCCGGCCGGCGGGCGGCCGGCCCGGACCCTTCCCGGCTTCACCGCGCGGGCCGATCACATCCGGTTCAGCCCCGACGGGCGGCTGCTGGCCGTGGCCGGCGACGACGGCGCGGTCCGGGTCTGGACCGTCGGCCGGGCCGGCGACCCGGTCGTCCTCACCGGCACCGCCGGGCAGATCACGGCGATCGCCTTCAGCCCGGACGGACGCCTGATCGCCGGTCTCGGCGGCGACGCGGTCGCGCGCCTGTGGGACACCCGCGGCGGTGAGCCGCTGACTGTCGACCTTCCCGCCGGCGCCGACGAACTGGCCTTCAGCGCCGACGGCCGGCACCTGGTCACCGCGACCGAGGCGACGGTCCGCTTCGTCCCGTGCGAGGTGTGCGGGCCGATCGACGAGGTGGTCGAGCTGGCCGATCGGCGAGCCACCCGGGACCTCACCCAAGAGGAACGAGCCCGATACCTGCGCGAGTCCGATTGAGTGGCCGGCCGCCGCCCCCGTTAACCGGCGGCCGACCCTCTCCCTGTCTAGTCGGCGAAAAGTTGTCTGGCTTCCCGATCGTGGGGCCGGACAACGGGAGGCAGACAACGGCGGACAACTCAGCCGAGGCGGGCCAGGCGCTCGGGGCTCAGGTGAAGGTGTTCGGCGGCCTGGTTCTGCTTCAGGTGGGTCAGCTTCGACGTGCCGGGGATGGGCAGCATGACGGGGGAGCGGGTCAGCAGCCAGGCCAGCGCTACCTGAGCTTGGCGCCACCGCCGTACAGGTAGGCCGTGTCGATCAACGGCACGCCGAGGCCGACGGCCCGCCGGAGCACCGCCACCGACGAAGGGGAGGTGGGCAGCTGCATGGCGCCGAAGCCGATCCGGCCGCCGCGCATCATGCCGCGTTCTCCGTGACCGGATGGGGAGCAGGCCGCAGGAAGCGCGTGCAGAGCAGCGCGGCCGCGAGCATGGCGATCAGCAGAACGCGCGCGGTGACCGTGGGCCCGGCCGCCGCCAGCAGATAACCGCCGACCAGCGCCCCGATCGGCACCGCGCCGTCGGTGATCACGCCGGCCGCGCTGACGATCCGGCCCAGCATGTTGTCCGGCACCGCTTGGGCCCGGGTGACGGTGAGCGTCACCGACACCACCGTGCCGACCGCGCCTACTCCACCCCAGGCAATCATCAGCACCACGGTATGGGTGCTCACCGCGATCATCGCCAGCAGCCCCGTCCACACCCACACGCAGCCCAGGAACAGCCCGCGCGGCGGGAAGCGGCGAGACAGCCGCGGCGTCACCAGCGCGGCCAGCAACCCGCCCACCCCGGCCGCGGCGAGCACGACTCCCACCGTCCAGGCCGGACGGTCGTCGCGGGTGGCCACCACCAGCACGAGCAGGATGACGCACTGCCACAGCACGTTGGTGAATCCGGTGATCAGGCTCGTGAGGCGCAGGTACGGGATGCGCCACAGCCACACCAGGCCCTGCAGGAGCCGGCGTTCCTCGTGAGCGACCGGAACCGGTGCGAAGACCCGCTTGGGCATCGTCGCCAGGGTGAGCAGGCAGAACACGTACGAGAAAGCATTGAGGAGAAACGGCGCCCACCGCGACAGGTCGAAGAGCGCACCCCCGGCCGCCCGCCCGGCCAGGTTGCCGATCGGCTGCTCGGCCTCGAGGAACGAGAACGCGACAGTCCGGTCCTGCTCGTCCACGACGTCGCGGACCGCGCTCACCTCGGCGATGTTGAAGAACACGAAAGCCGAGCCCTCGACGACCGCCGCCACCACCAGAAGAAACGCCATCCCCCGCAAGTCGACCGCGGCCGCCAGCAGCACGGCGGCCGTGGCCAGCAGACCGGTCGCCTGGGCCGTCAGCAGAACCGTCCGGCGGTTGACCGTGTCCGCGACCAGCCCGGCCGGCACCTGCAGCAGCAGGTTGGGCAGGGTGGCGGCGAAGGCGACCCAGCCGGCCAGCGCGGGCGAGTCGAACAGGGCCAGCGCCAGCAGCGGATACGCGATGCGCACGCCGGACGTGCCGACCAGCGAAAGGGCGTTGCCGCTCCACAGCGCCAGGAAGCGCCGGTTGCGCAGGATCAAGAGGACAGCCACATGGTCAGCTGGACGACGTCGGCCCCCGTGACCCGCCACAGAGCGGCCACCACCTCGGGCCGCCGGAACAACGCCGACACCGACTGCTCGTCGGACAGTTGGCGCAGGCAGAGGGCCAGGCCGGCCCACGACTCCGGGCCCTCGGCCAGGGAGGCTTTGTACAGCCCGAGCGCCCCCTCGTAGTCGCCGTCGATGTAGGCGAGGTCGGCCGCGGGTGTCGACGGGCCGGGTTCGATGCCGGCCGCGCGGTTCATCTTGACGTAGCCCACCGGCAGCCGGTCGCGCGGCGGCACGACCCCGGCCTCCACGCCGGCCGGAGGCAGCTCGCCCGCGTCCAGTCCGCGCGTCCATCGCGACAGCAGGTCGTCGACGTCGACGCTCATGTTGCGCACCCGCCAGGCCACCAGGTGACCGGCCGACGACTCGCGGGCCAGCGCCTCGAGGTGGGCCGGCACGGTCTCGCCCGACCAGTGCTGGACGGCGGCGCCCATGGCCTCGACGAAGGTGGTGCCGGCCTCGGTGAGCAGCGGCGACGCGGCCGCCACGAGCAGCGCCTGCCGCACCTGGGTGCGCCAGCGGGCGAACTCGACCTCGGCCATCAGCGACTTGGCGCCCGCGTCGTTCCGGTAGATGCGCCAGAAGTCGGTGACGCCGATGTGCGCGTAGATGCCCTGCAGCAGCCCGGACAGCGGCCTCGGGTCGTCGCGCCAGGGTGCGTACAGGTCTTTGACGGTTGACGGTTTCTGCAGTTCGGCCTGGTCGGTGAGCGCGGTCAGCTTGGCGTGCTGGCATTCGTGGATCAGGGTGAGCGCGAACTGGTGCGGCCCGCCCGCGGCGCTCATGTTGACCCCGCCGTACGCGTGCAGTGAGGTGTTGCTGACCCCGTTGCTCACCGGGTCGGCGGTGAGCGGGACGACCGTACGCAGCACTTCGTCGATGCCGTTGGAGTAGTCCTCGTACTGGCGCCGAAGGATCTCGAGCGCGCCCGCGAACGCCCTCTTCCAGGTGGCCGCCTGCGTCGCGGTCAGGCGCGGCGGCGGGGCCTTCAACTGCGCTTTCGTGTACGGGTCGGAGAAGTCCCGGAACGGGTCGAGATCATCCAGGTGGACCGTCCGCAGCGTCGAGTACGTGGCGCCCAGCTTGCGCAGCGGCAGCCACCGCTCGTCGCCCTCACTCCCCGGATCGCGCACCACCAGCCGGGTGTCACCCATCGTGAACTCGAACCGGCCACTCAGCGTCGCGTGCCCGTGCGTGCCCGGGAGCGCGAGCCGGGCCAGCCCGAGCCCCGGCAGCATCACGACGCCGTCCCGCACCACCACGTCGACGCGGCCGGCCGACCCCGACGTGACGAACGCGGCCGCCCGCAGCCAGCCCAGATAGCCGAGATCGGCCCACAGCGGCATGGCGTCGTCGCTCGGGTGGGCGATGCGCCGGATGCAGTGCACGAGCCAGACGCCCAAGTGCGGGTGGTCCAGCATGTCGTCGGTGACGTGCTCGGCCGCCTCGGCCAGGCCGGACCCCTCGACCGCGGCGGCGTCGTTGACCAGCATCCGCAGCAGCACCCGGCGCTTCTGCCGCTGGCCGGCCGCGAGCCGGGCCAGGCTCTCGGGCGAGCCGAAGCCCGAGCCGACGTCCCGCACCATCGGGTCAGGCCTGGTCTGCACCGGGCGGCCTCCTCGTCTGGAGCCTCGCGAGCTCGCCGGACACCCGGTCGCGGATGTGGCCGATCAGGAAGGCCAGGTCGGGGCAGTACACCGACGGGTTGAGGAAGCCGTTGCCGGGGCGGAAGCGGTGGGTGTAGTTGCCGCCGCCGCAGATCTGGTGGATCTCGCACTCCCGGCAGGTCTGGCACAGCGCCTCCCGGCCGAGTTGCCGGGCCACGATCTGCGGCTGCAGCAGCGCCTGGTCGAAGTCCGCCGCCGGCACCTTGGTGGCCCCGGCGAAGGCCGTCTTCAGCGTGTCGACCTGCTCGATCGTGCCGTCGGTCTCGATCACGGCGACCCGGATCGGCTGCAGCCCGACCGATTCCGACGTGCCCGTGCCGCCGAGCGTGAGGGCCAGGATGTCGTCGAACAGCCGGACGCCCGCCTCGCGCACCGGCGCGTCGAACCAGCGGTCGAAGATCTGAGCCAACCATTTCCCGTACGCGGCGGGAGCGCCGGCCGGAGGCGTCTGCCAGTTGGCGTGCGGCAGCAGGAAGTCGACGGTCGGCGGCGCGAACTTCAGCAACGCCTCGTACGTCGTGACCGGCTCGTTGGCCAGGTCGACCGTGCACAGCAACCCGGCGTACAGGTGACGATGCTGTTGCAGCAGCCGGATGCCCCGCGCGACACCGGCGTGGCTGCCGCTGCCGTCGCGGAACGTCCGATGGCGGTCGTGCCCGGCCTCGTCGCCGTCCAGGCTGACCGCCACCCGGATGCCCCACCGGTCGCACACCTCGATGACCGACGGGTCGAGCAGCAGCCCGTTGGTCTGCATGCCCAGCCGCAACCGGCGGCCGGGCCCGAGGACCTCGGTGGCCACCCGGGCCAGCCGGTCGAGATGGGCGGCCCCGGCCAGCAGCGGCTCCCCGCCGTGGAAGACCAGGCTGACCGACGGCCCGGCGTGCTCGTCGATCCGCCGGACGGCCTCGGCGAAGACGGCCTCGGTCATCACCTTGGGCTGGTCGCGCCAGCTCTGGTCGGCCGACTCGTAGACGTAGCAGTAGCCGCAGGCCAGGTTGCACCGGCTGTGAATCTTGATGACGAACTGGTTGAAGCGTTTCGGCCGCCACCCGTCCGCCGTCAGCGCGGTCACGTCCAGGTTGCCGGGCCAGCGGAGATCCACGGGACGGGCTCGGCTAGAGGTCGGCGTCCACGAACGAGTTGAAACCGCCCGCGCCGCCCTGGTCGTCGGGGGAGTAGACCCGCTCGACGGCCGCGCGCAGCGCGGGGCTGAGCTCGGCCAGCAGCTCGTCGTCGACCTGGTCGAGCTCCGTCGCCTCGAGCGCCTGATCCATGTTCCGCCTCCGTCAGATCGGTGGCCCGCCGGGGCGGACCCCGGCGGGCTTTCCTCGAACCTATTGACGAACGTCGAACGGTTGAACCCGCCTGTCAACTTCGTGACAGAGGACTAAAGGCGGGCTACGGCCGGACGATAATGCGTGCCGTGTTGTTGGCCGGCCGCGATTCCGTGCCGTCGACGATGTCGCCCTCGGCGTACACCCGGCCGTTCTGACCCGGCCGTGCCTTGATCTTCAGCGGGATGGTGTGCGAGACCCGGCCGTAGCCGGAGTGCACCGTCGGGAAGAAGCTCTCGAAGTTGCACCGCACCTGCCGCGACTCGGGCCGCTGCTCGTGCGGCGTGCCCTCGGTCCAGCACCACTCGGTGGGCAGCAGAGCCGTTCCCTTCGGCGCGGTGACGAGCACGTCGGGGCCGCCACCGTCAGATGGGCCGTAGTTGACGACGGTGAACGTGAGATCGGCGGTCTGACCCACCGAGCCCCGGACGGTGGGCACCGTGACGGCGACGTCATGGGTGTTGCGCTTGCTCCACCACGAGAAGTCGTCCGACACCTGGTCGTCGCCCAAGGGGACGAAGATGTAGCCGTAGAACTGGTCGGGGCCCCACATGTTGCGGCCGAAACTCACCGTGAACGGCAGCGGCACCGACTCGCCCGGTGCGAGCGAGTCGATCGTGCAGGTCGCCTCGGACGGGCCGTACACCCACGGGCCGCCGTCGTCGTCGGGCCAGTAGTCGGTGTAGGTGCAGCCCTCGGACGGGCCCGAGAGCCGGGTGCCGTCGGTCAGGCTGATCGTGTAGGTCAGCCCGGTGGCCGGAGCGTCACCGTCGTTGCGGATCTCGGCCTGCAGCGGGCGGCTGTCACCACCGCCCACCCGGGTGCCGGGAGTGTTCAGATCGGCCGCCGTGACCACGATGTTCGGCTGCGGGTCGGCGGCGTGCGCAGGGCTCGGCACGGTGAGAAGCGTGGCCGCCAGGATCGCGACGGCCCCCGCTCCGCCGCGCACCAGAGCGGACTCAGTGCGACGCATTGATCACCTCCAGTGAGGAAATGGAATGCGCCGCACTCTACATGCGACCGTCAACCACCCTTACGACGCGAGGCGAAGCCAGACCGCGCCCAGCGGCGGCACCCGCAGCGACACCGAGTAGTCGAAACCGTGCCACGGCGTGTCGTCGGTGTGCACCTCGCCCAGATTGCCCACGCCGGAACCGCCGTACAGCTCACTGTCGGTGTTGATGACCTCTTCCCACCGGCCGGCTCGGGGCAGGCCGATGCGGTAGCCCTCCTGCGGCACCGCCGCGAAGTTGACCACGCAGGCCACCGGGTCGCCGTTCGGCGGGAACCGGACGAACGAGAACGTGTTGTGCTGCGAGTCCTCGCTGGTGATCCACCGGAAGCCGCTGGCCGACGTGTCCTGCGTCCACAGGGCGGGCGACTCCTTGTAGACCCGGTTCAGGTCTTTCACCAGAGTCTGAATGCCGCCGAACTGCGGGTCGTCGGGCAGCTCCCAGTCGAGCCCGCGCTCCTCGCTCCACTCGCGCAGGTCGCCCATCTCGCTGCCCATGAACAGCAGCTGCTTGCCGGTGAAGGCCCACATGAAGCCGAGCAGGGCGCGCGTGTTGGCCAGCTTCTGCCACAGGTCGCCGGGCATCTTGCCGGTCAGCGAGCCCTTGCCGTGCACGACCTCGTCGTGGCTGATCGGCAGGATGTAGTTCTCGCTCCACGCGTACACGGTCGCGAAGGTCATCTGGTGGTGGTGCCACTGGCGGTAGATGGGCTCCTTCTCGATGTACGACAGGGTGTCGTTCATCCAGCCCATGTTCCACTTGAAGCCGAAGCCGAGACCGCCCAGGTGGGTGGGGCGGGTGACGCCGGGCCACGCGGTCGACTCCTCGGCCACGGTGATCGCGCCCGGGTAGTTCTTGTAGACCGTCGCGTTCATCTCTTGCAGGAAGCTGATCGCGTCCAGGTTCTCGCGGCCGCCGTACTGGTTGGGCGTCCACTCGCCGTCCTTGCGCGAGTAGTCCAGGTAGAGCATCGAGGCCACCGCGTCGACCCGCAGGCCGTCGGCGTGGAACTCCTCGCACCAGTAGAGCGCGTTGGCCACCAGGAAGTTGCGCACCTCTTTGCGACCGAAGTCGAAGACGTACGTGCCCCAGTCGGGGTGCTCGCCGCGGCGCCAGTCGCCGTGCTCGTAGAGCGGGGTGCCGTCGAAACGGGCCAGCGCCCACTCGTCCTTCGGGAAGTGCGCGGGCACCCAGTCGAAGATGACACCGATGCCGGCCTGGTGCAGCTTGTCGATCAGGTGGCGGAACTCGTCGGGTGAGCCGAAGCGCGAGGTCGGCGCGTAGTAGCCGGTGACCTGGTAGCCCCAGGAGCCGCCGAACGGGTGCTCCATGACCGGCATCAGCTCGACGTGGGTGAAACCCATTTCCTGGACGTACTCGACGAGCTGGTCGGCCAGTTCGGTGTACGAGAGGCCGGGCCGCCACGAGCCGAGGTGCACCTCGTAGGCGCTCATCGGCTCCTCGTGCCACTTCTTGGCCGCGCGCTCGGTCATCCACTGCTCGTCGGCCCACTCGTACGAGGAGTCGTAGACCACCGAGGCGGTGGCCGGCGGCACCTCGGTGTGCTGGGCCAGCGGGTCGGCGTGCTCGCGCCACACCCCGTCGCGGCCCAGGATCTTGAACTTGTACTTGTGGCCGACCTCGGCGTCGGGCAGGTAGATCTCCCACACGCCGCTCGAGCCGAGCGAGCGCATCGGCCAGCCGGCGTACGGGCCCCAGCCGGTGAAGTCGCCGATCACCTGGACGCCGCGGGCGCCCGGCGCCCACACCGAGAAGCCGACGCCCACGCCCTCGGGGCCGCGCGGCTGCGCGCCGAGCACCTTCCACAGCTTCTCGTGCCGGCCCTCGCCGATCAGGTGCAGGTCGAGCTCGCCCAGCGTCGGCAGGTGCCGGTACGGGTCGTCGACGACCTCGCCGTCGACGTCGAGGCGGTAGTCGAGCACGAGGCCCGGCACCTCGGCCGCGAAGACGCCGTCCGGGTGGACCAGGGTCATGTCGACGCGCTCGCCCTCGTACACGAGCACGACCGCCTTGGCCCCCTTGCGCAGCGTGCGGATGACGGTGTTCCCCCCGCCCGGGTGGGCGCCGAGGACGCCGTGCGGGTCGTGGGTGTCGCCGGCCACCACGCTGTTCAGGGCGCGCTGGTCGGCGGCGAGCGAGTTGGCGGTGTGGCCGATCACGAGGGGGTTCTCCTTCGGGTTGGTCAGCCGACCAGCCGGGCGATGGAGCGCAGCGGAATGCGCAGCCATCCCGGCCGGTGGCGGGCTTCGTACGCGGCCTCGTAGACCGCCTTGTCGAGTTCGTACGCCGCCAGCAGCGGACCCTGCTCGCGCGGGTCGGCCCCGGCGACATGGGCGTAGCCGTCGCAGAAGGCGGCCCGGTTGCGGTCGACCCACTCGCGGGCGCGGGCGGCCAGGTGCTCGTCGTCGTCCTGGTCGACCAGCAGCTGGTAGGCCGCATATTCGTACGAGCGCAGCACCCCGGCCACGTCGCGCAGCGGCGAGTCGGGCTGGCGGCGCTGGTCGAGCGGCTGGCCCGGCTCGCCCTCGAAGTCGATCAGCAGCCAGCCCTCGGGCACCCGCAGCACCTGGCCCAGGTGCAGGTCGCCGTGCACGCGCTGCACCTCGACCGTCTGGGTGTCGAGCTCGCGGAACCGGGCCTCGATGGACGGGACGTACTGCTGGATCTCGGCCACCGCCTGGGCGGCCTCGCGCAGCCGGGCCAGCATGGCGTCGACCGGGAAGACCGACGGGCCCGAGCCCAGCGCCTCGGCCAGGTCGGCGTGCACCGAGGCGACCGCCTCGCCGAGCCGGTACGACTCGCCCTGGAAGTCGCCGCCCACCTCGTCGGCGCGCATCTCGGCGTCGGCGAACAGGTCACGGGCCGAGGCGGTGGCCATGGCCCAGCCCTCGGCCGAGTTTCCCGCGTACGCCGTGACCATGCCCAGGGGGCAGGGCTCGCCGCCCTCACCCAACTTGCCCGGGTTCTCCGTGCCGTCCGAAGGACCAGGCATCGGTGGCTGCACAGTCTGGAACGAGCCGAGCAGCCGGGCCACGTGCGGGTTGTCCCGCCGCCCGAGCACCCGGTTCAGCTCCACGTCGGGGTTGATGCCCGCCGACACCCGGCGGAACACCTTCAGGATGGCGTCCTGCTCGAAGATCACACTGGTGTTGCTCTGCTCGGCGTCGAAGACCCGCGGCCACGCCTCGACCGGGAAGGTCGCGCCGGGCTCGGGCTCGAACGTGACGTCGCCGCGGGTGCCGCCCTCGGCCACCAGCGCCAGCAGCTTGCGGGCGGCGCTGGTGTCGTAGAGCGCGTCGTAACCCGTCCGGTCGCCGTCGGTGCCGATCGTCGCCACCTCGCTGTACTCGATGATCGGGCCGGTCTCCCAGGCCACGACCACCTGATACCGCTCGGAACTGCCGTCGGTGTATTCGACGTCGATCAGTACCAGGTCGAGGTCGTCGTCGAGCGCCGTGCTGGACGCCTCCTTGACCGACGACAGGGTGCGGGATCGGCCGGCGTACCACCGTTGCAGCGGCAGCCATTCGGCGAAAGGCAACGTCATTGCTTCTCCTCGGACCCGCACAGCTGGAACCAGTAGAAGCCGTGCCCGGGGAGCGTGAGCAGGTAGGGCAGCTGGCCGATACGCGGGAAGTTCACGTGCCCGGTCAGCTCGACCGGCGTGTACCCGTTCCAGTGCTGCAGGTTCAGCTCGATCGGTTGCGGGAAGCGCGACAGGTTGTTCACGCAGAGCACGACGTCGTCGCCGTCCTCGCGCAGGTACGCCAGCACCGACGGGTTGGATCCGCCCAGCTCGCGGAAGGTCCCGACGGCGAACGCTTCGTGGCGGCGTCGCACCGCCAGCATCGTACGCGTCCAGTTCAGCAACGACGTGGAACTGTCGCGCTGGGCCTCGACGTTCACCGCCTGGTACCCGTACACCGGGTCCTGGTTGGCCGGCAGGTACAGCCGTCCGGGGTGGGCCGTCGAGAAGCCGGCGTTGCGGTCGGGCGTCCACTGCATCGGCGTGCGCACGCCGTCGCGGTCGCCGAGCCAGATGTTGTCGCCCATGCCGATCTCGTCGCCGTAGTAAAGCACCGGCGAGCCGGGCAGCGACAGCAGCAGGGCGGTGAACAGCTCCATCTGGTTGCGGTCGTTCTCGAGCAGCGGGGCCAGCCGCCGGCGGATGCCCACGTTGGCCTTCATGCGCGGGTCCTTGGCGTACTCGCCGTACATGTAGTCGCGCTCTTCGTCGGTCACCATCTCGAGCGTCAGCTCGTCGTGGTTGCGCAGGAAGATGCCCCACTGGCAGTTGTCCGGGATGGCCGGGGTCTGGGCCAGGATCTCGGAGATGGGGAAGCGCGACTCGCGCCGGACCGCCATGAAGATGCGCGGCATCAGTGGGAAGTGGAACGCCATGTGGCACTCGTCGCCGCCGGCCTTCGAGTCGCCGAAGTACTCGACCACGTCGGCCGGCCACTGGTTGGCCTCGGCCAGCAGCACCCGGCCCGGGAACTCGTCGTCGATCACCTTGCGGCAGTGCTTGAGGAAGGCGTGCGTCTCGGGCAGGTTCTCGCCGTTGGTGCCCTCGCGCTCGAACAGGTACGGCACCGCGTCCAGCCGGAAGCCGTCGATGCCCAGGTCGAGCCAGAACCGCAGCACGTCCAGCATCGCGTTCTGCACGGCCGGGTTGTCGTAGTTGAGGTCGGGCTGGTGCGAGAAGAACCGGTGCCAGAAGAACTGCCGCCGCACCGGGTCGAACGTCCAGTTCGACTCCTCGGTGTCGACGAAGATGACCCGGGCGTCCTGGTACTTGTCGGAGGTGTCGCTCCAGACGTAGAAGTCGCCGTACGGACCCTCGGGGTCGCGCCGCGACTCCTGGAACCACGGGTGCTGGTCGGAGGTGTGGTTCATGACCAGGTCGGTGATGACGCGGATGCCGCGCTTGTGGGCCGCGTCGAGCAGCGCCACGAAGTCCTCGACCGTGCCGAACTCGGGCAGCACCTTGTAGAAGTCGCTGATGTCGTAGCCGCCGTCGCGCAGCGGCGACTCGTAGAACGGCGGCAGCCACAGGCAGTCGACGCCGAGCCACTGCAGATAGTCGAGCCGCTCGATCAGGCCCTTCAGGTCGCCCGAGCCGTCGTTGCTGGAGTCGTAGAACGCCCGGACCAGAACCTCGTAGAACACGGCGCGCTGGAACCACGTCCGGTCGGCCGGCAGGGCCCGGGCGTGCTCGAAGTCCTCCGCTGTCGGGTGCTCGACCACACCCTGCTCGACGTGGCTGCCCTCGGTCGGATCCGGCTCGAGGCTGAGTTCGTTCTGGTCCATCAGGTTCCCCACCTACCCACCCGCAGGTACTTGTTAACTAGCCGGCTGGATCACGAAGACGTGCGCCGGCTCGACGTACGGATCGATCCGCACGGCGTTGTGCTGCCCCCACTCGTACGTGGCCCCGGTGATCTGGTCGACCACCGTGAACCGGTCGTGCCAGTCCAGGCCGAGTTCCGGCATGTTCAGCACGGTGTTGCCCCACTGCACGGTCGACGAGTCGAAGGTGACGACGACCAGAACCGTGTTGCCGGTGTCGGGGTCACGCTTCGAGAAGCACAGCAGTGCTCCGTTGTCGATGTCGTGGAATCTCAGATTCCGCAGCCAGTGCAGCGCCGGGTTCTCGTCGCGGATCTGGTTGAGCCGGGTGATGTACGGCGCGAGCGACCGGCCGGTGCGCTCGGCGGCGGCCCAGTCCCGCGGCTTGAGCTCGAACTTCTCGTTGTCGATGTACTCCTCGGCGCCCGGCCGCGGGACGTGCTCGAAGAGCTCGTACCCGGAATACATGCCCCACGACGGCGTGAGCATGCTCGCCAGCACGGCCCGAATCTTGAACATCGGCGGACCGCCGTGCTGCAGCGACTCGTGCAGGATGTCGGGCGTGTTGGGCCAGAAGTTGGGCCGCATCCAGTCGATCGTGGTCAGCAGCGTCTCCATGTACTGGCGCATCTCCCAGGCCGTGGTGCGCCAGGTGAAGTACGTGTACGACTGGGTGAAGCCGACCTTGCCCAGCCCGTTCATCATGGCCGGCCGGGTGAACGCCTCGGCCAGGAAGAGCACGTCGGGATCGGACTCCTTGACCTTGGCGATCAGCCACTGCCAGAAGTTCAGCGCCTTGGTGTGCGGGTTGTCGACGCGGAAGATCTTGACGCCGTTGTCGACCCAGTGCTTGACGACGCGGTAGACCTCCTCGCGCAGCGCCTTGTAGTCGTTGTCCCAGTTGATCGGGTAGATGTCCTGGTACTTCTTGGGCGGGTTCTCGGCGTACGCGATGGTGCCGTCGGCCCGCCGGGTGAAGAACTCGGGGTGCGACTTCACCCACGGGTGGTCGGGCGCGGCCTGCAGGGCCAGGTCCATGGCGACCTCGAGGCCGTGCGCCTCGGCGGTGGCGATGAACGCGCGGAAGTCCTCGAGGGTGCCCAGCTGCGGGTGGATCGCGTCGTGGCCGCCCTCGTCGGAGCCGATGGCCCACGGCGAGCCCACGTCTTCCGGCCGGGCCACCAGCGTGTTGTTCCGGCCCTTGCGGTTGACCTTGCCGATCGGGTGGATCGGCGGCAGGTAGAGCACGTTGAAGCCCATGCCGGCCACGGCCGGGATGCGCTCGGCCGCGGTGGCGAACGTGCCGTGCTTGATCGGGGTCGACTCGGGGCCGACCTCGGCCCCCTCGGAGCGCGGGAAGAACTCGTACCAGGCCGAGTAGAGCGCCCGCTTGCGGTCGACCCAGATGGCGTACGAGCGGGTGGTCGTCACCAGCTGGCGGACCGGGTTGTGCCAGAGCAGCTCTTCCAGGTCGAGCCCGGGGGAGACCCGGGCGAACAGCGAGCGCTGCTCGTCGCGCAGGGCGGCCGCGGCGTCGCGCACCCGCTCCTCGTCGTGCGGGGGGACGACCTTGGTCGCCAGGTCGAGCACCTCGGCCCCCTCGGCCAGGTCGTTCGCCAGGTCTTCGAGGCCCTGACCGGCGCCGATCTTCTTGACCACCCGGTCGCGCCAGGTGCGGTACGGGTCGTCGAACGCCTCCACCGTGAACGTCCACCGGCCGACCTTGTCGGGCCGGATGGCGCCGTGCCACTGGTCGAGCCCGGGCTCGCCCGGATGCATGCGGGTGAACGGCTCGGACTCGCCGTCGGGGCCACGCCATACCACGTTGACGCCGAGAGCGTCATGACCTTCTCGATAGGACACCGCGGAAACCGGCACCAATTCGCCGACAACAGCCTTTGCCGGATAGCGGCCACACGACACCGAGGGCGTCACGTCTTCGATGGGAAAGCGACCGGTCATGATCTCCACCGTAATCTTCAGTGCGCGGACGGGTTCGGCGAATACAGACCGCCGTCAGGGCATACTTCTCCGCTGTGGAGGCGCCGCAAACGGTGCCGTGCCGATGCGCTCAACCTACCGGAGTCCGCTCAGGCGGGCTCATCCAGGCGAGGCCGCGCGCCGCCGATGAATTCCGCCAATTCGGCCCCGCCGATGATCCGTTCATGCTTACCGAGTTTGATCATCGGAACGTTACCGGCCAGCAAAATAATGTTTCCCGCCCGTCGGCCGCGAAGCACCGCCGCCGGGGCCAGCAGGGCGACGTTCTCGAAGGCGGTGCGGATCGTCGCGGCCTGAACCCGGGTGTGCGCCAGCGGCGGCACGTCGGTCAGGTTGACCGCCAGCAGACCGTCCGGGGTCAGCGCCTTCCGGAGCCGTTCGGCGAAGCTCGTTGTGGACACCCGGGCCGGCATGGCGGCGCCCTCGAAGACGTCCATGATGATCAGGTCGCTGCCGGGAAGCTCGGCGTCGGCGGCGTCACCGACCTCGACGGTGATCAACGGCGGGAACGGCAGGCACCGCTCGACCAGCGCCAGCAGGCCCGCGTCGCGCTCGATCACCCGTTGCTCGGCCGCCGGGTGCAGGTGCGCGATCAGCCGGGGCAGGGTGAGCGCGCCGCCGCCCAGGTGCAGCACCCTCCTCGGCTGCACCAGCCGCACCACCGAGCCCAGATCTTTCATGACCGGGAACTCCAGGTGGCCGGGGTCGGCCAGGTCGACGTACGGCTGCGGCACCCCGTCGACCAGCAGCGTCCAGCCCTGCGGGCGGGCCGGATCGGGGCTCAGCTCGGCCGTCCCCAGGTCGACCGCGGCGTGGACAGGAGCGCGTCGGTTGCCGTGTGGTCCCACCTTGGTGACCCTACTCAGATACCCCTCTGCGGCCGCCGAGTGATCCGGTGTGACGCGGGCCGACCGGTACCGCGCCGAAGCGGAGGAGTTCCCACGTGGCCGGACCGTCTGTCGAGCTGTCGCCCGTCATCGCGGCGAGCACGCACTGGCTGTCGCGTGCTTACCCCTCGGGTAGCGCGGACACGATCGCGCACACCCTGTCGGAGCTGCAGGCCCGTCAGGCCGTCACGGTCGCGGCCTGGCTGCGCTACCCGACCGAGGTCGACGCGGCCCTGGTCGCGATCGCCGGCCCCGGTGGCTCGGCGGTGCTCGACTGGCGGGTCGGCAGCGAGCCCGAGGACGAGGAGGCCGAGGAGGAGGGCTGGCGCACCTGGGTCGACGAGACCGTGGTCAGCTGGGCCGCCTGCCTGCTGGCCGACCCGGAGCTGGCCCGGCGCGGCGTCGACGCCGTGATCGCGGCGGTGCCGCTGGCCCAGGACCGGCCGCTGCCCTACGCCCGTACCGGCAAGGCGCCGGCCGAGTTCCGCCGCCTGCTCGAGCCCGACCGCCGCGACCTGGACGCGGCCGCGCTGCTGCGTCACCCCGACCTGCTCGAGCCGGTCGCCTCGATGCACCGCGACTCGCTGCTTTACTTGCTCGACGCTGAGCAGCAGCTGGCTGCCTGATTTCGCTGCGCCGAAAGGCCGGTACCCCGACGGGGTGCCGGCCTTTTCTGGCGCTTGGCCCGAATCCGGGAAGAAAATTTGCAGTCGGATGCAGCATCCTTGCGGGGCCGGACGTTACCGGTGCACGAATGAGGACGAGCGGGGGTAGTTCGCGGATGCGGGATGCGGACGGCTTCGACGAGTTCTACCGGGACACGTCCGCCAGGATGTTGCGCTACGGCTACGCGCTGACCGGGGATCTCGCCGAGGCTCAGGACGTGGTGCAGGAGGCGTACACGAGGGCGTGGCGCCACTGGCGGAAGGTGGCCGCCCACCCGGCGCCCGAGGGCTGGCTGCGGCTGACCGTCGGCCGGCTCGCCACCGACCGGTGGCGCCGCCTCAGCGGGTGGCGGGCCGCCGTGCGCCGGGCCGGCCCGCCCGAACCGGCCGGCCCGCCCACCGAGGACGCGGTCTGGCTGATCACCGCCCTGCGCAAGCTCCCCGCACCCACCCGTCAGGCGGTCGCACTGCACTACCTGTTCGACCTGCCCGTCGCGGCCATCGCCGCCGAGACCGGCACCCCGGTCGGCACGGTGACCTCGCGGCTGTTCCGGGGCCGGGCCGAGCTCGCCGCGATGCTCGAGACCCCCACCCGCACCCCGGAGGTGGAGAATGCCGAATGAGATCGAGCGTGGCTTCGCCGCCCTCTCCTCCGACGCCGAACGCGGTCTGCTGCTGGCCGGCCCCGAGCTGCGCCGCCAGGCCGCCAAGCGCCATTCCCGGCGGATAGCGGTCACGGCCGGCGCCGCCGTGGTTCTGGTCGTCGGCGCGGTCAGCGCGGGCTGGGCCGTCACGAACACCGGCGACGATCCGAACACCTCGCTGCCCCCGGCGGTCAGCGGCACCGGGGCGGCGTCGACCCCGGCCGCGCCGGCCAGTTCCGCACCGAGCCTGGCGCCGCCGTCGTCGTCGACCGCGCCGGCGTCGCCCACCACGACCCGGCCGTCGACCACGGCGCCCACCACCAAGCCGCCGGCCATCCCGGGTTCCGTCCCGGCCCGGGCGCTGCTCGCCGACTCCGACACCGGCGTCTCCGACCTCGCCCGCGTCGAGGACGAGTTCGAGCCGCTCGAGTTCTGCTCGAAGGCGAAGTTCGCCAGCGAGGGCGAGGTGGGCGTGCGGGCCACCGTGCGCATGTTCTACCGCGGGCCGAAGTCGGAACCGACGTCCGTTCCCGACGACACGGTCTACAACACGGTCACCGTCTATCGCGGGGACGGGGCCGAGGACTACCTGACCGAGCTGCGCCGGGCCGTCGAGGCCTGCCCGACCGGCAAGGTGGGCACCTCGGAGGCCCAGTTCGACTCGCTCGGGTCGCTCGGCACCGGCGACGAGTCGATCCTGATCGACCGCTCGTACGAGGCCCGGGACGGCGAGGGCGAGCCGGTGAACAACGGTTCGCGCAACCACACCTACATCGCGGCGATCCGGGTCGGCGACGCGGTCACCCTGGTCGACGGCCGGGGCTACGAGGGCTGGGGCGCCGCCCGGGCCGACTTCGAGCGGCAGCTGGCCGGCCGGGCCGCCGCGCGCCTGCAGGACTGGCGAGGCTGATCGATGCCGGACGACGTGCGGCAGGCCTTCGCGGCGCTGTCGTCGGACAGCGAGCGCGGCCTGCTGCTGACCGGCCCCGAACTGCGCTACCAGGCCGCCCGCCGCCGCTCCCGCCGGGCCGGGCTGGCCGCGACGGCGATCGTGGTGCTGGCCGCCGCCTCGATCGGCACCGGCTGGGCGGTGACCAGGGCCGACGGCCGCCCGGCGGCGTCGCCGTCGACCGGCAGCCTCGCCGGTCCGGCCCCCTCGGTGAGCCACGCGCGCAGCCTCGCGCCGCCGCCGCCTTCATCGGTTCCCCCGAGCGTCCCGCCGTCCGCCCCGGCGCCCCCCAGCGAACCGCCGTCGCCCACGCCGTCGTCCGAGCCGCCGCCCACGAGCGGGCCGGCGACCGCCGAACCGATGCCGGCGGAGATCCCGTACCAGGTGACGCTGCGCCAGGAGGACGCCAACGCGACCGTCACGTACTTCGAGCCGCTCGGCGTGCCGGAGTTCTGCCCGGCGGCCAAGTTCCCGAGCCAGAAGCAGCTCGGCGTGAGCGCGTCGATCATTTCGCGCTACCGAAAGCCGGACAACCCGCCCCCGAAGGGCATTCCGGACGACGCGGTCTACAACACTGTCGGCGTCTACCACGGCGACGGCGCCGAGGATTACCTGACCGAGCTGCGGCGGGCCGCCGAGGTCTGCGCGACCAGCCAGGTGCGCGGCCTCGACGTGCGGTTCGGCCTGCTCACGCCGCTGGGCGTGGGCGACGAGTCGGTGCTGATCGAGCGGTCGTACGAGGAGGTCGACGCCGAGGGCAAGCCGCTGGACAATGGCCGCTGGCGCAACACGTACATCGCGGCCGTCCGGATCGGCGACGCGGTGACCCTCATCGACTGCCGCGGCTACGAGAACGCCGCCTCGGAAGTCGAGACAGCCCGGACGCTCGGCCAAGCCCTGGCCAAGCGCTTGAAGGCCTGGCGGCGCCCGGGCTGATGATCCCTAGGCCAGGCGGGCCGGGAAACCGCCGGTGGCGATGGGCCCCCAGCGGTCGATGGTGATGCGGATCAGGGACTTGCCCTGGTCGCGCATCGCCTGGCGGTACTCGTCCCAGTTCGGGTGCTCGCCCGAGATGACGCGGAAGTACTCGACCAGCGGCTCGACCGCATCGGGCTGGTCGATCACCTCGGCCGTGCCGTCGACCTGCACCCAGGCGCCGCCGAAGTCGTCGGAGAGCACGCAGACCGACACCAGCGGGTTGCGCCGCAGGTTGTAGACCTTGGCCCGCTCGGGATAGGTCGAGATGACGATGCGGCCCTCGGTGTCGACGCCGCACGTGTTGGGCGAGGCCTGCGGGCGGCCGTCGCGCCGGGTCGTCATCAGGATGGCCTTGTGCCGCGGGCGCAGGAACTCGAGCAGCTCGTCCCGGCTGACCTCGGTGTTGGTGGCGATCGTGCGAGCCATCGTCACTCCACCACCCGGGCGCCGGCCTCGTGCGGCGTCACGCCGTCGTCGGCCGGCTTGCGGCCGTCGATCTCGGCGATGCGGGCCGCGCCGATGATGCCGGCGTTGTTGAGCAGGGTGGCCGGCACCATGGGGGTGCGGATGTCGATCAGCGGCAGGAAGCGGTCGGACTTCTTGCTGACGCCGCCGCCGATGATGAACAGCCGCGGCGAGAGCAGCATCTCGACGTGGGCCAGATAGTCGCGGACCCGGCCGGCCCACTTCTCCCAGCTCATGTCGTCCTGCTCGCGGGCGCGGTCGCTGGCCCGGGTCTCGGCGTCGTGACCGTCGAGCTCGAGGTGGCCGAACTCGGTGTTCGGGATGAGTGTGCCGTCGAGGAACAGCGCGCTGCCGATGCCGGTGCCGAACGTCAGCATCATGATCAGCCCGGTCTGGTCGCGGCCGGCGCCGAACGCCACCTCGGCCACGCCCGCCGCGTCGGCGTCGTTGAGCACCGAGACCGGCTTGCCCAGGCGCTCGGTGAACAGCTGGGCGGCCGGGGCGTCGAGCCAGGACTTGTCGACGTTGGCCGCCGTGCGGGTCACCCCGTCGACCACCACGCCCGGGAAGGTGATGCCGACCCGGTCGAACTGGCCCTCGAACTGGGCCGCCACCTCGGCGACCGCCTCGACGACGCTGGTGACGTCGGACGGCTGCGGGGTGGGCACCCGGTACCGCTCGGCGAGCAGCTCGCCCTGGACGGTGTCGACCGGAGCCCCCTTGACCCCGGAGCCGCCGATGTCGATGCCGAGAATGGCCATTGTGTTTCCCGTCTTGAGGTGCCTGGTTGTGCTTCCGCTGTTTACCACGGAGCCCCGACATTAAATCCCCTGGCGGTTGCGGGGTGACCCTCGTACTTTCGGCTAGGCAAGCCTCGTCTTCTCGGTTAGCGTGAGAGAACTGAACGGTCGCCGCGTGCGGGCACGGCTCTCTGCCCGCCCTCTGGAGGACCCTCCCATGGCCGTGTCCCACGCCGAGCCCACCGCATCCGATCTGCTGGTCGAACTCGCGTCCCAGCCCGACTCAGCGTCCCGAGCCCACCTGCGCGACCGCGCGATCGAGGCCTGGCTGCCCTTGGCCCGCCACCTGGCCCAGCGCTACTCCGGCCGCGGCGAACCCACCGACGACCTGATCCAGACGGCCACGGTCGGCCTGATCAAGGCGGTCGACAAGTTCGACCCGGCCCGCGGGGTGGATTTCGCGGGCTACGCCATTCCCACCATCATCGGCGAGATCAAGCGCCACTTCCGCGACCGCACCTGGTCGGTCCGGGTGCCGCGCCGCCTGCAGGAGCTGCGCCTGGCTATCACCGAGGCCAACGCCACCCTGACCCACAGCCTGGGCCGCTCCCCGACGGTCGCCGACGTGGCCACCCACCTCGGCGTCTCCGAGGAAGACGTGCTGGAAGGCCTCGAGGGCGCCCGCGCCTACAACGCCACGTCCCTGTCGACCCCCATCACAGCCGACGGCTCGACCGAGCTGGGCGACACCCTGGGCGGCGAGGACTACGAGTACGAGCTGGCCGAAACACGAGTGGCGCTGGGCCCGGCCCTGGCCACCCTCGACGACCGCGAGCAGAAGATCCTGACGCTCCGCTTCTACGGCAACCTGACCCAGTCCCAGATCGCCGACCAGGTGGGAATCAGCCAGATGCACGTCTCCCGCCTGCTGACGAGGGCGCTGGCAAAGCTGCGCTCAGAGCTGCACGAGGGCTTCTGACGGCTCTTTCAGAGGCAAGATCAAATTCTGAAAGCAGCTGTCGTAGCGGGGTGGGGGGTTACAGACCGTCGCTCCCGCCGAGGGCCCGGGCGGGCTTCGCTGGCCGCTGGCGCGTCCAGAACGCGAATCCCACCCGGGCGGCCTGCGTAAGTGGTTGCGCTCGAAAACCAAGAACAAACAACCCCCTCGGGCCGCCCAGCCCGAGGGGGTTGCCGACTTTGAAGTTGGGTTACTGGGCGCCCGACGCCTGCCAGTTCAGGGAGACCAGCAGCTGACGCGCCTGCTCGGCGACCTCGGGGTCGGTGACCACCGCGTACTGCCCGGCCTGGATGGAGGAGCGCGAGGCGAAATCGCGGCGGCCGCCGGTGGCGGCGTGGGCGATGGCGCCGAAGACGGCGCCCCAGGCGGCGCCGATCAGGAGGCAGACCAGGATGACGGCGAACCAGCTGGAGTCGCTGAACAGGCCGAACAGCAGGCCCACGAAGAGGCCGAACCAGGCGCCGCTGGCCGCGCCGGCCAAAGCGGCCCGGGCTACGGTCACGCGGCCGAGCACGTTTTCGATGAGGCGCAGGTCGGTGCCGATGATGGCGGTGCGCTCGACCGGGAACTTGTTGTCGCTGAGCGTGTCGACGGCCTTCTGCGCCTGCGCGTAGTCGGGGTAGGTGCCGACCACGACGGTGGGGGAGCCGCCCCCGGCCAGGGTCTGCGCGGGCAGGCTGGGCACTCCGGCCGGGCCGGTGGGGACGCCGCCGGGGGCTGTCGGGTTATCCGGGGGTGGGCGCGGTCATTTCGTACCTCCCTTGACGCGGCGGCCGGCTGGTGCCGGGGCGCCGGGCTTCTTACTCACTGAAACTTCGGACGCGGGGTAGGCGGCGGCCAGGCGGGCCCACAGCAGGAACACGCCGGCCGCGACGGCCGTGATCGCGGCCGAGCCGGCCAGGAACGCGAAGCGGCCCGAGACCAGGTCGGGCATGGCCCGTTCGGAGAGGACGACCGAGGCCAGCCCGAACAGGCCGGCCGCGGCGGTCACCGCGCCGACGGCCAGCAGCGGCAGCCGGACCACGCGGCTGGCCGGCTGGGTGTCCATCGGCTTGAGCAGCCGGATGACGAAGACCGCGAACGCGCCCCAGGCCAGCGTGACCATCAGCGCCGCCACGGTGTCGCTCGGGCGGTGCCATTCGGCCCAGACCGTGGCCACCGCGATGATCGTGACGTAGGCGAAGCCGGCCAGGGCCACCGTGCCGCGCAGGGCCTGCGGCAGCACCAGGATCACCGCGAACGCCACCGACGCGGCGGCCGTGGTGTGGCCGCTGGGGAACGAGTTGGCCATGCCCGAGCCGTCCAGGTCGGGGCGGGGCAGCTGGGTCTTGAGCAGCTGGGTGGTCAGGTTGGCCCCGATCACCAGCACGGCCGCGCCGAGGGCCAGGTCGAGCCGGCGGCGCACCACGCCGAAGACGGCCGCGAACAGGCAGACCAGCACGAGGCTGGCCAGCGAGGTGCCGTTGAGCGTGCGCTCGAGCACGCCGACCACGCGGGCGTGGTGGACGTCGGCGCCGCGCATCACGAGGGTGTCGACCTGCTGGCCGAGGGTGCTGCGGACGGCGACCTGATAGAGCGCCGGCACGGCCAGCGTGGCCAGCACGGCGATGCCGAGGGGGGCGAGCAGGTGCCGGGAGGAGCCGCTGGCGCGCGCGGCTGTCGCCGGTTGGGGCGACGCCAGGACCGTCATGGGCGGTGTCCTTCGGGAGGGCTGGGCAGGGCGCTAGGCCTTTGCCCAACCGGCTGCTTTTCTAAGCGCGTCGAATCATAAGTCTCAGCAGGTTCACGGCGACACATCCGCAACGTGTGCGTCTCGTCGCAACTTGTCTGCACCCTGGCGCGCTCTTGCCTCGCAACGCCGCGCCGCCACCTTCTAACGGACGCCGCCCGTGAAGAAGGAGACGTACCAGATGAAGCAGTACGCCCGCCGGTTCGCCGGCCCGCTGCTCGTGTTCGCCGTTGGCGCCGGTCTTGTCGCCGCGCCCGGTACGGCGAACGCGGCCGCGGTCTCGGCCACGATCGACGTGCGCACCACGCTCAAGGTGCGGTCCGGGCCCTCGCTGGCCGACAAGGTGCTCGGGTCGCTGCGGGACAACCAGCGTGTCTCCACCGTCTGCTCGGTCACCGGCCAGAGCGTGCGCGGTTCCGTGCGTACGACGGCCCAGTGGGACAAGCTCAGCACGGGTGGGTACGTCACCCACGCGTACGTGCGCAGCAGCGCGGCCATCAAGCGCTGCGCGACCACGTCGCCCCAGGCCGAGGCCGTGAAGACCAAGCCCGGCAAGCCGATCGCCACGACGAACAAGGTCGGCACGGTCCGCAGCTCCGACGGCAAGGTCAACATCCGCTCGGGCCCGTCGACCACCGCGCCCGTGCGGCGGATCGTCGCCAGCGGCGCCAAGGTGACCGGCGTCTGCTACGTGTCCGGCTCGATGGTGGCCGGCACGGTCCGCACGACCGCGCAGTGGAACAAGCTCTCCGACGGCAACTACATCTCGCACGCGTACGTGTCGACGGCCGCTCTCAAGGCCTGCCCGGGCGCCGCCCCGGTCACGCCGGCGCCGGCCACCACCCTCACGCCGGAGCAGTTCATCAAGGCGGCCGTCCCCGGCGCGCAGCTGGGCTGGCGCGAGTACGGCGTCCCGGCCTCGGTGACCATCGCGCAGGCGATCCTGGAGTCGGGCTGGGGCCGCAGCGGCCTGTCGTCGGTCGACCGCAACTACTTCGGCATCAAGTGCCAGAGCGGCAAGTACGGCACGCTGGCCAACGGCTGCCACGAGTACAAGACGCAGGAGTGCACCAAGGAGGGCACCTGCTTCACCACGACGGCGACCTTCCGCACGTACGCCTCGATGGGCCACTCGTTCCGTGACCACGGCAACTTCCTGAAGGTCAACCCGCGTTACGCCCCGGCCTTCAACTACACCAAGAACGCCAACGCCTTCATCTGGAACGTGTGGAAGGCCGGCTACGCCACCGACCCGAACTACTACACCAAGGTCACCACGCTGATGGCGCAGCAGAAGCTGTACCAGTACGACACCTGGAAGTAAGAACACCGCGAGACCCCGCCCCCGTCGGCCGAACCCGGCCGACGGGGGCGATTTGCGTCTTATGCTGGCTTTGGTGAAGCCACGAGAGCCCTCGGAGGCCCGCCGCGGGCGCCTCACCGGTCTCTTGCTGGCCGGAGCTGTCCTGCTGGCCGGGCTCGCCGTCGTGATCTCGGTGTACGCCGTCATGCGGGGCGCTCAGCGTGAGAACGCCGAGCGCGTGATGGACCAGCGCACCGAGATGGCCCGCGCCGCCGTGCAGACCGAGACCGAGCGCTACCGGTCGCTGGTCGAGACGGCCGCCGCCGGCATCAGCACCGACGCCGGCCTGACCTGGGCCGAGTTCGACGCGGCGACGGCCCCGCTGGCCACGGCCAACCTGATCGGCGCGGCCTCGCTGGCCTACGTCGTCCCCGTCCGGACGAGCGACATCCCGGCCCAGCAGGCGCTGTGGCGCTCGCGGGGCGCCAGCGGGCTCGAGCTGCATGCCGCCGTGCCGACCGACGAGCACTTCTTCTCGATCTACACGCGTCAGCTGGCCGCGCAGGGCCGCCCGATGAACGGCCTCGACGTGGCGGCCGCGCCCGAGGCGGCGGCCGCCCTCACCGACGCCCGGCGCATCGGCCAGCCCAGTGTCTCCGACGCGTACGTGCTGCTGCGTGACCGCAATCTGCCGGCGGCCCAGCAGCAGCGCTCGTTCGTCTTCGCCGCGCCCATCTGGACGAAGGCCAACACGCCCCAGTTCCGCGGCTGGCTGGTCCTCGGCCTGCGCGGGCAGGACTTCCTCACCGGCATGCTGCGCACGGTCAGCCAGAACCAGCTCGACGGCGCGCTGCTGGCCACCAACCGCGACGGCCGGACACCGGTGGTCGCCGAGTACACCGTCCCCGGCCGCACCGACCTGGACCGTACGGCCGACCTGGTGGTCGCCGACCGCGGCTGGACCCTGATCACCCGGGCCGACGCCTCGCACCTGCCCGGCGCCTCGAGCCGGCTGCCGCTCACCGTGCTGCTGACCGGCATCGCCCTGGCCGTGCTGCTGGCCGGCCTCGTCTACGTGCTGGCCACCGGCCGGGCCCGGGCCTGGGCCAAGGTGCAGGAGGCCACGACCGACCTGCGCGCGGCCGAGGAGGAGAGCCGCCGCCAGGCCGGGCTGCTCGGCGCGATCATGGCCAGCATCAGCGACGCGGTCGGTGTGGTCGACGAGCGCGGAGCGTTCCTGCTGCACAACCCGGCCGCGCGGGACCTGCTCGGGGTGGCCGAGGACGAGAACGACCCGCAGGAGTGGCAGAAGCACTACGGCCTGTTCCGCCCGGACGGCCGCACGCCGTTCCCGGTCGACGAGACGCCGCTGATCCGGGCCCTGCACGGCGAGGCCTGCGACGGCGTCGAGATGATCGTCCGCAACGACCGGCGGCCGGAGGGGGTGCTGGTCAGCGTGGACGGGCGGCCGCTCGACACCAGCGCCGACCGGCACGGCGCGGTGGCCGTCTTCCACGACATCACCGAGCTGCGCCGCTACGAGAACGACCTGGCCGTGTTCGCCGGGGTGGTCGCGCACGACCTGAAGGCGCCGCTCACCGTCATCCGCGGGCACTCCGAGGCCGCTGTCGAAGACCTTCCCCCGGGTACGGGCGTGGAGCGCAGCCTGGAGCGGATCATCCTGGCCGTCGACCGCATGGCCGGGCTGATCGACACCCTGCTGGCCTACAGCACCGCCCGGGACGCCCCGCTGCGCCTCCGCCGGGTCGATCTGGGCGCCCTGGTGGCCGAGGTGGTGCACGACCGTACGGCTCACTTGCGCCCCGAGGACCACCCGGAGATCACCGTCGGCGAGCTGCCGGAGGTGACGGCCGACCCGGCGATGCTGCGGCACGTGCTGGACAACCTGATCGGCAACGCCCTCAAGTACGTGCGCCCCGGCACCGACCCGCGCGTCGGCGTCTCCGGCGTCACCGAGCACGGCCAGGCGCGGATCGAGGTGGCCGACCGGGGGATCGGCATCCCCGACGACGCCAAGGACGACGTGTTCGACCGCTTCCACCGGGCCCACGCCGAGGCCGGGTATGCCGGCACCGGCCTGGGCCTGGCCATCTGCAAACGCATCGTGGAGCGCCACGGCGGCGAGATCGGGGTGTCCGACAACCCCGGCGGCGGCACGCGCTTCCAATTCACCCTGCCGCTTCTGAAGGAGAACGAGATGAGAGCCGACCACGACGACGCCGCCACCCGGGCCGCCCTGGAACGGGCCCTGGCCGAGCGGGCCGCGATGGAGAACGCCCGGCTGCCCGGGCTGAGCGCGCTGCCCGCGGCCGACCCGTCGTCGCACGACCCGGCCGCGGCCCGGCTGCGGGCTCCCGTGCCCGACCACCATCCCCGCGCCGATCACGAGTAGTCGCCCGGCCCGCGGCGGGGCAGGATGAGAGTCATGACGATTCCCGCCCTGCCGCTGGGAAAGGCGGCCGACGGCACCCCGGTCGAGATGCCCCTGCTCGGCTTCGGCACCTGGCAGCTGCGCGGCGAGTCCGCGTACCAGGCCGTCCGGGACGCGCTCGAGGCCGGCTACCGCCACCTGGACACGGCCACCATGTACGGCAACGAGGCCGAGGTCGGCCGCGCCCTGAAAGACTCGGGCGTCCCGCGCGACGAGGTCTTCATCACGACCAAGCTGCCGCCCGAGCGGGCCGGCAAGGAGCGCCGCACGATCGAGGCCAGCCTGCGCGACCTCGGCGTCGAAGCGGTCGACCTGTGGCTGATCCACTGGCCGCCGCACCGCGGCCGCTCGGTGAAAGTCTGGCAGGCGTTCATCGAGGCCCGCGAGGCCGGGCTGACCCGGGCCGTCGGCGTCAGCAACTACGACAACGGCCAGATCGACGAGCTGACGGCCGAGACCGGCCAGACCCCCGCGGTCAACCAGATCCGCTTCGGCCCGGCCTTGTACGACCCGGCCGTCCTGGCCGCCCACCGTGAGCGCGGCGTGGTCCTCGAGGGCTACAGCCCGTTCAAGACCACCAATCTGCACGACCCGGCCCTGACCCGCATAGCCGCCGCCCACGGCGTCGACCCGGCCCGCGTCGTCCTGCGCTGGCACATCCAGCACGAGATCGTCGTCATCCCCAAGTCCAAGACCCCGGAGCGCATCGCCCGCAACGCCGACATCACCAACTTCGTCCTCACCGACGAAGAGATGCGGGCGATCGACGCCCTGGGGCGGCGTTAATCACCAGGCGTTTGCGGCAGGATCCGCCTATTCTTGCTGCGCGATGTCGACAACAACTGCTCTGCCGGAACTGCGTAAACGCCTGGCTGACCTCCTGCCGCGGGACGAGCGGCGCCTCGGGCGCCGTCTGGAGGGGACCCGGCGCATCAAGGACGAGGCGGCCCGGGCGTCCGCGCTGGCCGAGATCTCGGCCGAGATCGAGAAGGCCGCCGGGCGCGTGGCCGCCCTGGTGGCGAGCGTGCCGCCGATCAGCTATCCCGAGTCGCTGCCGGTCAGCCAGCGCAAGGACGACATCCTGGCCGCCATCCGCGACCACCAGGTGGTCGTCGTGGCCGGTGAGACGGGGTCGGGCAAGACCACGCAGATTCCCAAGATCTGCATGGAGCTGGGGCGGGGCATCCGCGGGCAGATCGGGCACACCCAGCCGCGGCGGATCGCGGCCCGCACGGTCGCCGAGCGCATCGCCGAAGAGGTCGGGCGGCCGCTGGGCACGACCGTGGGCTACAAGGTGCGCTTCACCGACCAGGTCAGCGACGACACCATGGTCAAGGTGATGACGGACGGCATCCTGCTGGCCGAGATCCAGAACGACCGCAACCTGTACCGGTACGACACGCTGATCATCGACGAGGCCCACGAGCGCAGCCTCAACATCGACTTCATCCTCGGCTACCTGCGCGAGCTGCTGCCCCGGCGGCGCGACCTCAAGCTGATCATCACGTCGGCCACGATCGAGACGCAGCGGTTCGCCGAGCACTTCGCCGACGCCGAGGGCAAGCCGGCCCCGGTGATCGAGGTGTCCGGCCGTACTTTCCCGGTCGAGACCCGCTACCGGCCGCTCGTCACCACCACCGAGGACGACACCGAGGAGCCGCAGGACCAGGTCGACGGCATCGCCGACGCCGTGGACGAGCTGGGCCGTGAGGGCGACGGCGACATTCTCGTGTTCCTGTCGGGCGAGCGCGAGATCCGCGACACCGCCGACGCGCTGGGCAAGCGGAACCTGCGCAACACCGACATCGTCCCGCTCTACGGCCGGCTGTCGGCGGCCGAACAGCACAAGGTGTTCGAGCGGCACTCGCAGCGCCGGGTCGTGCTGGCCACCAACGTCGCCGAGACGTCGCTGACCGTGCCCGGCATCCGCTACGTCATCGACCCGGGCACCGCGCGCATCAGCCGCTACTCGCACCGGCTCAAGGTGCAGCGCCTGCCCATCGAGCCGGTGTCGCAGGCCAGCGCCAACCAGCGCAAGGGCCGCTGCGGGCGCGTGGCCGACGGCATCTGCATCCGGCTCTACTCGGAGGAGGACTTCGAGGCCCGCCCCGAGTTCACCGAGCCCGAGATCCTGCGGACCAACCTGGCCAGCGTCATCCTGCAGATGACCAACCTGGGCCTGGGCGACCTGGCCAAGTTCCCGTTCATCGACCCGCCCGACCGCCGCAACATCACCGACGGCGTGAAGCTGCTGGAGGAGCTGGGCGCGCTCGACGACCGCAAGCTCACCCCGCTCGGCCGTCAGCTCGCGCAGCTGCCGGTCGACCCGCGGCTGGCCCGCATGGTCATCGAGGCCGACCGGCAGGAGTGCCTGGCCGAGGTCATGGTGATCGCGGCCGCGCTGTCCATCCAGGATCCGCGTGAGCGCCCCACCGAGAAGCAGCAGCAGGCCGACGAGAAGCACGCCCGGTTCACCGACAAGGAATCGGACTTCTTCAGCTACCTCAACCTGTGGCGTTATCTGCGCGAGAAGCAGCAGGAGCTGTCCGGCAACCAGTTCCGGCGGCTCTGCCGGAGCGAATTCCTCAACTACCTTCGCGTACGGGAATGGCAGGACATCTACGCGCAACTGCGCCAAGTCGCGCGTACCCTCGGACTGTCTCTCGTGGAGGACAGAGAAGACGTCGCCGAGGGGCAGCACGTGCACACCGCCCTGCTGTCGGGTCTGCTTTCCCACATCGGGCTCAAAGAGGGCGACAAGCGCGAATATCTCGGCGCCCGCGGGGCCAAGTTCGCCATCTTCCCCGGCTCGGCGCTGTTCAAGAAGCAGCCGCGCTGGGTGATGTCGGCCGAACTGGTCGAGACGAGTCGCCTGTGGGGCCGGGTGAACGCCCGCATCGAGCCCGAATGGGCCGAGAAACTGGCTCCCCACCTGGTGAAACGCTCGTACAGCGAACCGCACTGGGAAAAGAAGCAGGGCGCCGTCATGGCGTACGAGAAAGTGACTTTGTACGGCCTGCCGATCGTGCCGCGGCGCAAGGTGGGCTACGCCAAGGTCGACCCGGTGGTGTCGCGCGAGCTGTTCATCCGGCACGCGCTGGTCGAGGGCGACTGGGACACCCACCACAAGTTCTACGCCGAGAACGCCAAGCTGCTGGCCCGGATCGAAGAGATCGAGAACCGGGCCCGGCGCCGCGACATCGCCGTCGACGACGAGACGGTGTACGCCCTGTACGACGCGCGCATCCCGGCCGACGTGGTGTCGGCCCGGCACTTTGACGCGTGGTGGAAGAAGGCCCGGCGCGACCAGCCCGAGCTGCTCACCTTCACCCGCGAGATGCTGGTGAACGCCGGCCGCGACGCGGTCGACCCCAACGCGTACCCGGACGCCTGGCTGGCCAACGGGGTGCGGCTGCCGCTGACGTACGAGTTCGAGCCCAACACCCAGGCCGACGGCGTCACCGTCGAGGTGCCGATCGCGCTGCTCAACAAGCTCGACCCGGACGACTTCGGCTGGTCGGTGCCGGGCTTCCGCCGCGACGTGGTGATCGCGCTGATCCGGGCCCTGCCCAAGGCGTTGCGCACGAACTTCGTACCCGTGCCGGACTGGGCCGACGCCGTGCTGGGCACAGTGCCGGCGCGCCGTGGGCCGCTGCCCGACGCGATCGGCAACGAGCTGCGGCGGCTGACCGGGACCATCGTGCCCCGCGACGCCTGGCGCCCGGACGAGGTGCCCGACCACCTGCGGGTCAACTTCCGGATCGTCGACGACGGCAAGGTGGTGGGGGAGGGCCGCGACCTCGAGGTGCTGCGGCGCTCGCTGGCCCCCAAGGTGCAGCAGACGATCTCGAAGGCGGCCGGCGACATCGAGCGCCGGGGGATCACCACCAACGACTTCGGCCTGCTGCCCCGGCGGGTCGTCCAGGTGCGCGGCGGGTACGAGGTCAACGTCTTCCCGGCGCTGGTCGACGAGGGCGAGAGCGTCGCGATCAAGGTCTTCGAGACCGAGGCCGAGCAGCGGACGGCCATGATCGCCGGCACCCGGAAGCTGCTGTTGCTCACGCTGCCGCCGGCCGCGCGCTACCTGCAGGGGCGGCTGGACAACCAGGCCAAGCTCGAGCTGACCCGCGGCAACCCGTACCGGTCGATCGCCGAGCTGCTGGACGACTGCGCCGGCGCGGCCGTCGACCGGCTGGTGGCCGACGCGGGCGGGCCGGTGTGGTCGTCGATCGAGTTCGCCTCGCTGCGCGACACCGTGCGCCAAGACCTCGTCGACGCCGTGGCGAACGTGGTCACCCAGGTGCGGCAGGTGCTGTCGACGGCGTACGACATCGAGCAGCGCCTCAAGTCGCAGCGCAACCCGACCCTGCTGCCCGCCCTGGCCGACATCCGTCAGCAGCTCAAGGGTCTGGTGCACGCCGGCTTCGTCACCGAGACGGGCTGGCGCCAGCTGCACCACCTGCCGCGCTACCTGCGGGGCATGGTCTACCGGCTCGACCGGGTGGGCGGCAACCTGGCCCGCGACCGCCAGCTGATGGCCCAGATCCACGAGATCGAGTCGGAGTTCCGCGAGCTGAAGGAGCTGGGCGCGCCCGAGGAGGGGCTGCGCGAGATCCGCTGGATGATCGAGGAACTGCGGATCAACTTCTTCGCCCAGTCGCTGGGAACCGCCTATCCGATATCGGACAAACGGATCTTCAAGGCCATGGACCAGCTCCCCGTGTAGCGCGCTCGTTGGCGCTCGGGTGCCGTTCGGTTACCCCCCTGTCGCGGGGCTTCCGGAGGCCCTAGCGTTCTGGCCATGACGAACGAATTCCTCGCCTTCGCCCCGATTTCCGCGCTCGTTCCGGCCTCGCCGGCGACCGGCCTGCTGGACGAGATGATGGCGCGGGTGGGCGTCGACGGTATCGTCGCCGCGCTCGCCGACCCGGGCCTGCTCGCCCTGGTCGACCAGCACGCCGCCGCCGTCCGGGACGCCCTCGAGTCGGCCGGCCGGGACGCCGACGCCGACGGTCTGGCCGGGTACGCCCGCGCGATCGTCGCCGGCGCCCGCCGCATGAGCCGCGGGCTGCCCGAGCCGGGCCAGGCCCCGGACGCTCCGGCCGAATGGAAGGCGGCCGACTGGCACCTGCTGCGCCTGGTCGCCATCTGCATGATCGCCGAGGAGAACGGCGTCCTCTGACGTTCCTGGGGCTTCGGGCGGGTCTGTCCCACTTTCAGGCTCGCCCGAAACGCCTATAGGGGTGTGTTGCGGCGAAATCGGTCAATACGCCAACCTAGTACGTATGAAGCTCGCCCTCGCGCTCGTCGCGATCACCGGCCTCGTCGTTCCCGCCGCGCCCGCGGCCGCCGCGCCGACGCCCACCCCGGCGACGACGACGCCGCCCGTCGCCGCCCCGGCCACCGCCCAGCTGGTGGCCCGCTGGACCTTCGACGCCGGCGCCGTCAACGGCCGCGTGGCCGACGCCTCGGGCCGCGGCGGCCCCGCGCTCACCACCCGCTCCGCCGACCAGGGCGTGCTCCGCTTCGACACGGCCACCCCGAGCGGCCGCTACGTCTCGTTCCCGACGGCCTGCGCCGGCAACGCCGCCACCTGCCCGCGGGCGCTGCTGGAGACGCCCAGCATCGCCAACCTCAACCCCGGCACCCGCAACTTCCGGTGGTCGGCTCGCATGCTGACGATCAAGACGCAGGTCACCGGCTCGGCCAACATCATGCAGAAGGGCGTGGCCGACACCACGAGCCAGTGGAAGATGCAGGTCGGCAAGACCAATGGCAAGGCGCAGTGCGTCATCGTCGGCGCCGGCTCGCCCACCGTCTACATCGCCCGCTCGTCGGCGTCGGTGGCCGACGGCGCCTGGCACAAGATCGTCTGCCAGCGCCGGGGCACCGCGCTGCAGGTCTGGGTCGACGACAAGCTCGGCGGCCAGGCCACCGTCCCGGCCACCCTCTCGATCAGCAACACGCTGCCGCTGCGCATCGGCGGCCCCAACTTCAAGACCAAGACCGACATGTTCCACGGCCGCCTCGACGACGTCTACGCCGAGCTGGGCTGATCCTTTTTCCCGTACGCGATGAGGCGCCCGAGCCTGGCTCGGGCGCCTCATCCGGTTGGTTCCGATCGGCGCGTCACGCCTTCCGGTCGGCTCTCGTCGCGCCTCGCGGCGGCCCAGCTGCGCCGTTGCTTCGGGGTGGCCTGGCTGCGCCGTCGCTTCGGGGTGGCCTAGCTGCGCTGTCGCTTCGGGGTGGCCTAGCTGCGGCGGAAGGCGTAGGAGCGGCCGCCGCCGGCGCCGGCCGCGCGGCCGGCGCGAGCCTGCTCGGAGCGTTGGCGGGCGGCCTGCCGTTCGTCGCCGGCGCCGTGGTGCTTGGCTTCGGGCTCGGACTTGCGGCGGGCTTTGCCCGGGAGGGCGAGCTCGCTGAGGACGGGAGCCTCGGGGAGCTGAACGGTGAATCGTTGGCCAGGCATGCGGACCTCCTCTGAGCCCTGCTCAGGACAGGGCGAGGTGCGGTGGAGCCGGGGAAGAGAAAGCGTGACGCTCCGGATGTCGGGCACGGAGGCGGCTCCACGGCGGACAACCCCGCCGGAGCACCCGGAACCGAGCACGGTGGACGGCCGCAACGGCCGGGAGCATCAGATGCGCATGGGACAGACACTAGGCGGCCGCTGGAAGCCGCGCCAGCTATTTAATTTCGGCTGCTCCGGCGTCGAGGATGGCTGAGGCCCGAGGGTAATCGCGGAGCTGTGACCGTACGGAATCGAGACCGACCCGCAACGCCACCGCGGGAACGCCGCGGGCCTGCAGCACGCTGTTGGTCCAGGCCACGAAGTCGGTGAAGATCGGCGTCTCGCTCACGTAGAGCGCGGCCGCCAGGAAGTCGACGATGTGAGCCATGTCTTCGGCTGTGGAGTCGAGCTGGCGCTGGTTGTACTCGCGCATCGCCGGGTAGGCGTCGGTCAGCCGGCTCATCGCGGTGCTGATCAGCTGGCCGCGGTTACGCACGACATACGTGTATTCGTCGTCGCCCAGGAAGGCCGACAGCTGGGGATCCTGGCCGTGCGGCGGCCAGTTGCGGGCCAGGCGGCGCACCGCCTCCTCAGCGCCGGCCGCCCAGGCGTCCGCCCCCAGCACCTGGGCATAGCGGCCGCCCGGCCCGAAGCCCCGCCCGCCCGCGATGACCGGCACCCCGGCCGCCCGGCAGGCTGTGATGGCCGCGTGTGCCCGGGGCAGCCGGGTGGCGATCATGCAGCTCAGCGCGACCACGTCGGGGCCGGTCTGGTGCAGGTGGGTGATCAGGTGCGGGCCCGGCACGTTGGCGCCCAGGAAGTCGACCCGCCAACCGTCCAGACGAAGCATCTCGGCCAGGATGCGGGTGGGCAGCGCGTGCCACTCCCCGTCGACACAGGCGATGGTCACCCGGCCCCGCGTGGGCCGGACGTTCGTACGGGCCGCGACCGCCGCCAGGGCACGCTCGCTGATCGCCGTGGCCGCGTGCTCGCGGGCCACCGACCACTCGTTGGCCGCCCACAGCTCGCCCACCCGGGCCTGCGTGCCCGCGATCAGCTCGGTCATGATCCGCTGCGGCGCCACCCCGTCGTCGAGCAGGGCCGTGACCACCTCGACCGCGCCGTACTCGTCACCGTCGCCGACCAGGCGCAGGAACTCGTCGGCCAGCCCCGGGTCGTCGATCGAGCGCCGCGGGACGACGCTCACGAGCGCTGCCGCACGCGCCGGTCGCCGCGCCGCGCGTCGATCGCGAACGGCGACTGGTTACGGGAACCGTTGCGCAGGCTGAGCTGGGCCCGGGCCGGGGCGCGGACGGCCAGCATCGCGATGTCGTCTCGGGTGCCGCCGTGCACCCAGTCGCTGACCAGCTGGCGCACCCGCTCGACGGTCGCCACCCCGGGCATGCCGCGGCACTCGGCCAGCGCGTCGTGCAGCCGGGCCTCGCCGAACTGCTCGTCGCCGGTCGGGCCGCCCCGCGCCTCGGTCAGGCCGTCGCTGTAGAGCAGGCACAACTCGCCGGGGGCGAGCTCGACCTCGGCCGGACGCACCACCGTGCGCGGCACCGCCCCGATCAGCGTGCCGCTGGTCGGCACCTCTTCGACCGTGCCGTCGGTCCGCAGCACCAGCGGCGGCGGATGGCCACCGGTGGCCAGGTTCAGCCGTACGCGCCCGTGCTCGCCGCGGCTCACCGAGCCGACCACCATCGTGACGAACCGGTGCTGGCGGCCCGACTCGAGCAGGGCCCGGTTCAGTACGCGCAACATCTCGTCCGGCGCGGCCTCGACCAGCCGCAACGCGCGCAGCGTCTGACGCACCTTGCCGGTCAGCACGGCCGCCTCGGGCCCCTTGCCGCACACGTCGCCCAGCGCGATCACCGTGTCGGGGCTGTTCTCGGTCGGGCCGAACACGTCGTAGAAGTCGCCGCCGATCCGCATCGTCTCGCGGGCCGCCTGGTACGAGCCGACCAGCTCGATGCCGTCGGGCTGGGGAAGCTCAGGCGGCAGCAGGTCGGCCTGCAGCACGGCGGTGGTGTCGACCTGCTCGCGGTAGAGCCCGGCGGCCGAGATGGCGGCCCCGGCCCGGGCCGCGAAGATGCGGGCCAGGATCTCGTCCTCGGGGCCGAACTCGGCGTGGTCGCCCCGGCGGGCCAGGATCAGCGCGCCGGCCGGCTCGGCGTTGCCCGGCAGGGGAGTGACCAGCAGCGCCCCGATCGGCCCGAAGCCGGCGGGCAGCAGCCACTCGGGCGCCTGAGACGCGTCGAGCCACTTGCTCGGGATGGGCGGGAAGCCGCCGAGCGCCTCGACCAGACCCGGCACCTCGGCCAGCGCCTGCTCGCGGAGCACACCCTCTTCGGGTGACTCACCGGCGACCAGCCGCACCCACTGGGCCTGACGGCGGTTGACCGGCAGGACGACCATCGCGGCGTCGGCCAGGTGGGCCACCGCGAGTTCGGCCGTGATGCGCGTGCAACGGCCCTGATGCAGCGAGGAGGAGAGCCGGCGACCGGCTTCGGCCAGGAACGCCGTACGGGCGCGTTCGGCCCGCAAGGCATCGGCCCGCGCCACCTCGTCGGTGCGGTCGCGCAGATACCAGCCGTAGTGGTCCGGCCCGAGCATGCGGCGCTGACCCTGCAGGTGGCGGCCGTCGTAGAAGTCAGTGAACGAGTCGTCACCGGCGGCGAGCGCGCCGGCCATACCCGCCAGCGGACCGTCGACGGCGGTGCCGCCCGCGACCAGACCCGGCACCAGCGTCTGAGCAGCCGAGTTGACCATCAAGATGGTGTCGCCGGCCGCGTCGCACAGCACCACCGCCTCGCTGGCGGCGTCGAGCGCGGCCCGGAGCAGAGTTGTCAGCTGTTCGCCGGTCGAAGCCGGCGATAGCGCTGTCATGGTCCCTCCCGTCTGTCCCCGCCCAACACGATCTCCAACCCCAGACTACGTGCTCACGGGCTCGACGG
Organism: Paractinoplanes pyxinae; assembly: GCF_026626335.1. GTDB lineage: Bacteria > Actinomycetota > Actinomycetes > Mycobacteriales > Micromonosporaceae > Actinoplanes > Actinoplanes pyxinae. Next base: position 608,786 of record NZ_JAPNTZ010000003.1, read on the forward strand.
CCGTGCCCAGGTGGTTGATCAAGGGGCGCCCGCGCCAAGATCGACCACGATCGGGGCATGATCGCTGGGCCCCTTGCCCTTGCGCGCCTCGCGGTCCACCACCGCATCTGCGACCCGGTCGGCCACCGACGGCGTCGCGTACACCAGGTCGATCCGCATCCCCTTGTTCTGATGGAACATCCCGGCGCGGTAATCCCAATAGGTGAACGGGTGGTCCCCTTTCAGGGGCCGCCCCACGATGTCGCGCAGTCCGAGCGCGCGTATTTCGGCCAGCGCGTCCCGCTCGGGCGCGGTCACGTGAGTCGACCCCACAAAGACCTTCGGGTCCCAGACGTCGTCATCCGTGGGCGCGACATTGAAGTCGCCCGCTACGACCAGCGGCCCCTTCTCCACCTCGCCCGCAAGCACCGTGCGCAATGCGGCCAGCCAGCTGAGCTTGTAGACATAGTGCGGGTCGTCCGGCGTACGCCCATTGGGAACGTAGATCGAATAAAACCGGATGCCGTCGCAGAGAGCGCTGATGGCCCGCGCCTCCGCCTCCGGATAGCCCGGTTCCCCGTCAAAACCGTGCCGTACGTCGTCCAGCCCGACCCGCGACAGCAGGGCGACCCCGTTCCAACGCCCCTGCCCGTACGCGGCGGTCTCGTACCCGAGCTCCCGGACCTCAGCCTCGGGAAACCCATCGGCCGCGACCTTCGTCTCCTGCAGGCACACGACGTCCGGTTTGGTGCCGTCCAGCCACTCCAGCAGGCGGGGCAGCCGGGCCTTGACCGAGTTGACGTTCCACGTAGCGAAGCGCATCCACCCAGCCTGCTACATCAGCCGCCCGCCCGCCTCCTGCCACCCCGCAAGCCGCCGCCGGACGACCCCGAGCGGCGCTTTGTTGCCGATGCCGTGCCTGGGGGACGAGCGGGCGTCCGGCGTCCTCGAGCGGCCGGCCGAGGCGAGCGGGCCTGCTCGAACGCCGGAGAGACCGGTAGAAGGGATTTGCGGCGCGGACAGCGCTCAGGGTGAGGGTGTGGCGCGGACTGCGCTCACGGCGAGAACGCGGTGCGGGCCAACGCTTAGGTGGGGATGTGGCGTGGGCAGCGCTCAGCGCGAGGATGCGACGCGAGCGGCGCTGAGGGTGAGATTCGGACGCGGACAGCCCTCAGCACGAGGATGCGGCGCGGACAGCGGCGATGCGGCGCGGACACGGCGCGGACAGCGACCAGGGCGGGGATGCGGCGCGGACAGCGACCAGGGCGGGGATGCGGCGCGGACAGCGACCGGGGCGGGGATGCGGCGCGGACAGCGACCGGGGCGGGGATGCGGCGCGAGCAGCGCTCAGAAGCAGCCCAGATTCCCGAGCGGACGTGCTGGGGACACCTCGCGCAAGCGAACGGTGTCGTCCCGGCCCGCGGCGAGCCTCAGGGCCGGCGGGTGGCGCGGGTGGCGGCGAGCAGCGCGACCGCAAGGCCCGCAGTAAGAACGAGAAGCACCGCGACCATCCAGACCACAGCCCCCTCGGAGCCCACCAGCGTCGCCATGCCGTCTCCCTTCCGCCATCAAACATAAGCCGAATGTGATCCGCGTTACCAGCGAACCCGGCCAGCGAATAATGCCTGACTCCCGCACGCGATGCCAGTTCGCACCCGCGCGTTGTTCAGCATCCGATCACCGACCCCGCCCACCCCACCCCAGACGCCCGAAAAGCGAACTTCACCCACCCCGCAAGATCGGCAGCCGTCGCGCACGTCCATCCCCAGCGCCGGCAGTTGAGCATGGATCGTCGAACCGGGGCATGCGTGGCGGTTCGGCCGCACACCGCTGGACCGGCGGCGCAGTCGGGAACCGGCCGAGGCAGCCTAGCCGCCGCGGGTGGTCTCGGCCCGGCATCCGAGGGTGGACGAGCGGATCGTGCACTGACCGGCTCCGCGAGGGCGCCACTCCGATGGCTGTCGCCGCTGAGCTGGGCCGACTCCGTCCTGCAACCGGTCCACCAGCGGCACCCCGGCCGAACGATCCACCCATTCCGCCGCGTTGTTCAGCATCCGCTCACCGACCCGCCCACCCCAAACGCCCCAAAAGCGAACTTCGCAGGATCGACAGCTCTCGCGCGTGTCCATCCCGAGCCCGCCGCCCGCCCAGGGGAATAGGAAGGGAAGGTAGCGCCATGTCAAGCGCACGGAGGACGGTTGTCCACAACTGCGTGCGCGGACGCCGGCGGATGGAGTCCGTTGCTGGTGCCGGCCTGTGGACAAGCGACAGCGAGGGCGCGAACCCCGCAGTCCGGCGGCGTCCTCGGCAGCGTTGCCGCCTGGACCAAAGGCGGCTGGACCAAAGGCGGCTGGACCAAAGGCGGCTGGACCAGAGGCGGCTGCACCAAAGGCGGCTGGGCCGGGGCGGCTGGGTCAGAAGGGCTGGGCCGGGGCCGCTGGACCAGGGCCGCTGGACCAGGGCCGCTGGGCCGGGGCGGCTGGGCCGGGGCGGCTGGGCCGGGCTCGGCTGGGCCGGGCTCGGCTGGAATCAGTCGGGGCGGTCGTGGCCGGCCAGGGCGGCCGCGTTCTTGATGTGCCAGTGGCGGGCGAACTCGGCCGGCGGCACGGCCGGCCCCCACAGCCAACCTTGACCCCTGGTCACGCCCACGTCGGCCAGGGCGTCTCGTTGGACTCTGGTCTCTACGCCCTCGGCGATGACGCTCAGGCCCAGCGCGCGGCAGAGGGAGACGATGGCTCGGACTATCTCGTCGTCCTCGGTGCTGCTGCCGAGGCCGGTGACGAAAGAGCGGTCGATCTTGATGCCGGTTACCGGGAAGCGGCGCAGGTAGCCCAGGGCCGAGAATCCCGTGCCGAAGTCGTCGATGAGGACCTGGCAGCCGAGTTCGCGCAGCTCGAACAGCACGCGGCCGGCCACTCCGGTCGAGTCGACCAGCACCGACTCGGTCATCTCGACGGCCACGCAGCGGGCCGGCACCCCGTACGTCTGCATCTCGGCCGCCAGCACGAGCGGCAGGTTGGGGTCGAGCAGCTGGCGGCCGGATACGTTGACCGAGACGTAGAACGTGTCGCCTACCGTGCCGTCGGTTCGCCACTCGCCTACCTGGCGCAGGGATTCCTGGCGCACCCAGTCGCCGATCGCGCCGATCAGGCCGGCGTCCTCGGCGATGGGGATGAACACGGCGGGGCTGATCGGGCCGCGCTCGGGGTGGGTCCAGCGGACCAGGGCCTCGGCGCCGGCCGGGACGCCGGGCATCAGGTCGACGATCGGCTGGTAGGCCACGCTGAGCTGGTTCTCGCCGAGCGCCTTGCGCAGCGCCACCTCGAGGTCGATCCGTTCGCGCACCTGCGCGTGCATGGCGGCGTCGAAGATCGTGCAGCTGCCGGGTCCCTCGGCCTTGGCTCGGTACATAGCCGTATCGGCGTCGCGCATTAGAGCATCAGAGGACGTTGGCAGTAGAGCAGCGGGCGAGGACGCCATGCCCATCGAGCAGGTGATCGTCAGCTCGGTGCCGCGCACGGGGAACGTACGGGAAAAGCAGTTACGGACCGCGTCGGCGAGCGCGTCGGCCTCGGCCTGGCCGCCCACCGTGGCCAGCATGAATTCGTCGCCGCCGAGGGCGGCCACGGGCACCGCCGGCGGGACCGCCGCGCGCAGCCGCTCGCCCACCTCGATGAGCAGCTGGTCGCCCGTGTCGTGCCCCCAGCCGTCGTTGACCAGCTTGAACGCGTCCAGGTCGAGCAGCAGCACCCACACCTGGCGGCCGTCGGCGAGCATGCGGGTGATCTCCTCGCCCATCATGTAGCGGTTGGGCAGGCCGGTCAGGGCGTCGTGCATCGCCTGGTGCACCGCCCGCAGCTGGGCCGCGGCCTGGGACCGTACGGCGCTGACGGCCCGGGCGATCAGCAGCGCGACGATCACCAGCCCGGCCAGCGCGATGGTGGCCCGCTCGGCGGTCGAGTCGAGCAGCGTCAGCAGCACGAACGGGCTGGCCAGGGCGGGCGCCAGCACGGCGATGCGGCGGGCCGACCAGGCCTGCACCGGCGGGCGGGCGGCCAGGCCGAAGCGGGTCACCGAGGGGTGCAGCGCGGTCACGCCGACCAGTACGAAGCCGAGCAGGAAGGGGGCGTCGAACAGCGGCGAGGCGTACGTGATGCCGTTGGCCCCGACCACCGCGTACGCCGTGTCGCCCACGAACATCGAGGTCATCGCGCACATCAGCGTGATGAGGCTGACCGGCCAGGTGGTGGCGGTGAAGGTCAGGTTGATCAGCAGCATCAGCACGACCACGTCGAACAGCGGGTACAGCCCGGCCACGAACGAGACGGGTTCGGGCCGGTCGGAGATCTCGGCGGCCGGCGCGGCCAGCAGCAGGCCGACGACCAGAGCGCCGGCTACGCAGACGATCAGGCCGTCCAGCACGGCGTTGCGGTCGATGCTCTGCCGCTGCCGCAGCATGGTGGTGAGGAAGGCGCACAGCATGGCGTAGCCGCTGATGGTGGCGCAGTCGGCGAGCAGCGGCCACAGCCCGGGCAGATCTTCCACGGCCGGGCGCAGCAGCACCCCGGCCAGGCAGCCCAGCACCGCCCCGCCGAGCAGCAGCCAGGCGCCGGGCGGTTCGGCCCGGTGCCGGCGCGGCCCCGCGAAGCAGGCCCACACCGAGCCGCCCGCGACGACCAGCATGCAGGCAGCGTTGACCACGGGCGACACGTTGACGGTGTAGACGACGGTCGCCAGCAAACCCAGCGACGCGAAAAGCCGCCAGTTCCTGGTCATCTCTGTTCATGTCGGACGATGGCGCCGCTAGCTGAGCCCGCTTTGTCCAGACAGTTGGGGCAGCCGGGGAGCGGGCGACGGCACGCTGGGACCGTGGGCGAACAGCGTAGGGCTGGCCGCCCGGCGCAGCACCGCCCGGGCCACCGACCCCAGCAGGCCCACGTCGTTCGTCCCGCGCGGCCCGAGCACCGTCACCCGGGCCCGCGCCGAGGCCCGTACGATGGCCGCCGCCGGCGCCCCGGTGAGCAGCCGCAGCTGGTAGTCGACCAGTTCGGGCACGGCCTCGACCGCCCTCTCCAGGATCTCGCGCCCCGCCGCCTCGGCCGCCGGCCCCGGCTGCTCGACCACGTGGGCGACGACCACGCCGACGTTGCGGCGGGCGCCCTCGACGGCCGCCTGGCGCAGCCCCAGCAGCGAGCAGTCGGACCCGTCGACCGCGGCCAGAATCGGCCCGGCCTGGGGCCGCGGCCCGCGCGCGACCAGCACCGGGCACCAGGCCCGGGCCACCGTCTGCACCAGCACCGAGCCGGTCGGCAGCCAGGGCAGGGTGGCCAGGTCGTCGTCGCCCAGCACGACCATCTCGGCGCTGCGGCTCAGGCGCAGCAGCACCTGGTCGGGCAGCCCGTCGACCAGTTGACCCTGCACCCGGACGCCGGGTGTGGAACGCTGGGCGGTGGCGACGGCCGCGTCGACCACTTGTGAGGCGGCCCGCCGGGCCCGGTCGTAGTGCTGATCGAGGCGGGGGTGCGACCAGGTGAAAGCGTGCACTATCCGAAGTTCGCGACCGCGTGACACGGCTTCGCGGGCGGCCAGCCGCACGGCGGCCAGGCTCGCGGAGGTGCCGGTGACCCCCACAACCACAGGAGACGGACTCGGAACGGGCATTGGCTTGCACCTCCGCGTTCGACTACAACCATTATCTATACAAGAGCGCCACTCTTCGTGATCAATCCCTCAGCAGGGATCCGCCTGATGACCCATTCAGGTTGAGGGTTTACGGTGAACTACAAAATTTGTGGGACATCTGCCGGTGAAGTGAGGGAAATACATGACGGATGTCAAGCTCGACCACCCTGGCGGGCAGCTGTCGATGCCGGTACGCGAGGCGGTCGAGGGCCCGGGCGGCATCGACGTCAGCGCCCTCCTCAAGGAGACCGGCTTCGTCACCCTCGACCAGGGTTTCGTCAATACTGCCTCGACGACGTCGACGATCACCTACATCGATGGTGACGCCGGCATTCTCCGCTACCGCGGTTACCCGATCGAGCAGCTGGCCGAGCGGTCGTCGTTCCTCGAGGTGTCTTACCTCTTGATGCACGACGAGCTGCCCACCCCCCAGCAGCTCAAGGATTTCGCCGACAAGATTCGTGTGCACACCCTCCTGCAGGAGGAAATGCGCACGTTCTTCTCCGGGTTCCCGCGGGACGCGCACCCGATGGCCGTCGTCTCGTCGGCCGTCACCGCGCTGTCGACCTTCTACCAGGACGCGCTCGACCCGCTCGACCCCGAGCAGGTCGAGATCTCGGGCATCCGCCTGATGGCCAAGCTGCCGACCATCGCGGCCTACGCGTACAAGAAGTCGATCGGCCACCCGCTGCCGTACCCGGACAACAGCTTCGACTACGTCGAGAACTTCCTCCGGATGACCTTCGGCCTGCCCACGGTGCAGTACGACGTCGACCCCAAGGTCGCGAAGATCCTGGACATGCTGTTCATCCTGCACGCCGACCACGAACAGAACTGTTCCACGTCGACCGTGCGGCTGGTCGGTTCGGCGCAGGCCAACCTGTTCGCGTCGGTCTCGGCCGGCATCAACGCGCTGTCCGGCCCGCTGCACGGCGGGGCCAACGCGGCCGTGCTCGAGATGCTCGAGCAGATCCGCAAGGACGGCGGCGACGTCAACTCCTTCGTCACGCGAGTGAAGAACAAGGAGAAGGGCGTCAAGCTGATGGGCTTCGGCCACCGGGTCTACAAGAACTACGACCCGCGGGCCGCCATCGTGAAGAAGGCCGCGCAAGAGATGCTGTCGACGCTCGACCGGCCCGACCCGCTGCTCGAGCTGGCGTTCCAGCTGGAAGAGATCGCGCTCAGCGACGACTACTTCGTCTCGCGCAAGCTCTACCCGAACGTGGACTTCTACACGGGCCTCATCTACAAGGCGATGGGCTTCCCGACCAAGATGTTCACGGTGCTGTTCGCGCTCGGCCGGCTGCCCGGCTGGATCGCGCAGTGGACCGAGATGATGAACGACCCGGCCAACAAGATCGGCCGCCCGCGTCAGCTCTACACGGGCTCGCCCGAGCGCGAGTTCGTCGCGATCGACAAGCGCTGACCGGATCGAACGAAGTTTCAACGCCCCGCCGGAGATCCGGCGGGGCGTTTTCGTAACATCAGCGCATGGAGACGTTGGAGTTTCAAGCCGAAGCCCGGCAGTTGCTGCAGTTGATGGTCCACTCGATCTATTCGAACAAGGACATCTTCCTGCGCGAGCTGATCTCGAACGCCTCGGACGCGCTGGACAAGCTGCGCCTGGCCACCCTGCAGGACGGGCTCGAGGCCGACGCCTCCGACCTGCACATCGAGCTGGAGGCCGACCCCGAGGCCCGTACGCTGTCCGTGCGCGACAACGGCATCGGCATGACCCGCGACGAGGTCGTCGAGCTGATCGGCACGATCGCCAAGTCGGGCACGGCGGAACTGCTGACCAAGCTGCGCGAGGCGAAAGAGAGCCCCGAGCTGATCGGCCAGTTCGGCGTCGGTTTTTATTCGACCTTCATGGTGGCCGAGAAGGTCACGCTGCTGACCCGCAAGGCCGGCACCGAGGGGCACGGCACGCGCTGGGAATCGACCGGCGAGGGCACGTTCACCATCGACGACGCGGCCGACGCCCCGGTCGGCACCACCGTCACCGTCCACCTGCGCCCGAAGGACGAAGAGGACGCGCTTTACGACTACACGGACACCGGGAAGATCCGTTCGATCGTCAAGAAGTACTCGGACTTCATCTCGTTCCCGATCCGGATGGGCGAGGACACGCTCAACTCGATGAAGGCGCTGTGGGCGCGGCCGCGCTCCGAGGTGTCCGACGAGGAGTACCACGAGTTCTACCGGCACATCAGCCACGACTGGTCGGAGCCGCTCGAGATCATCAACATGCGGGCCGAGGGCACCTTCGAGTACGAGGCCCTGCTGTTCCTGCCGTCCCGGGCCCCGCACGACCTGTTCCAGCGCGACGCCCGCCGCGGCCTGCAGCTCTATGTCAAGCGCGTCTTCATCATGGACGACAGCCGCGAGCTGATCCCCGACTACCTGCGCTTCGTCAAGGGTGTGGTCGACGCGGCCGACCTGTCGCTGAACATCTCGCGCGAGATCCTGCAGCAGGACAGGCACATTCAGATGATCCGCCGGCGGCTGGTCAAGAAGGTGCTGTCGACGGTCAAAGACCTGATGAACAACGACGCCGAGAAGTACGCGACCTTCTGGCGCGAGTTCGGCCGGGCGGTCAAGGAGGGTCTGCTCAACGACCCCGACAACCAGAAGGCCATCCTGGACGTGGCCACCTTCGCCTCCACCGCGGGCAGCGAGCCGACCACGCTCACCGCCTACATCGAGCGGATGAAGGAGGGTCAGGACGAGATCTACTACCTGACCGGCGACAGCCGCTCCCAGGTCGAGAACTCGCCGCACATGGAGGCGTTCCAGGCCCAGGGGTACGAGGTGCTGATCCTCACCGACCAGGTCGACGAGATCTGGGTCGAGGCGGTGCCCGACTACGACGGCAAGAAGCTGCAGTCCATCGCCCGCGGCTCGGTCGACCTGCCCAAGGACAAAGAGGAGCCGGAGCCCGAGGGCGACTTCGCGCCCCTGCTGACCTACCTCAAGGAGCAGCTGACCGAGCAGGTCAAGGACGTCCGCCTGTCGCACCGGCTCACCACCTCGCCGGCCTGCCTGGTCAGCGACACCGACGACATCACGCCGGCGCTCGAGAAGATGTACCGGGCGATGGGCCAGGAGGGCCCGCGGGTCAAGCGGATCCTCGAGCTCAACCCGAACCACCCGCTGGTCGGCGGTCTGCGGTCGGCCCACGAGTCGCGGGCCGACGACCCGGCGCTGCCCGAGACGGCCGAGCTGCTGTACGGCACGGCGCTGCTGGCCGAGGGCGGCGACCTGGAGGACCCGGCCCGTTTCGCCAAGCTCCTCGCGGACCGCCTGGCCCGCACGGTCTAGAGGAAAGCCAGCCACTCCCGGGCGCCGGGGTGCGTCACGCGCACCCCGGCGACCCGGATCGCTTCGGCCAGCGCGGCGTCCATCGCGGACTGCTCGTGGAGAGCGAAGGCGAGCGCGCCGTGGAACGCGTCGCCCGCGCCCGAGGTCTCGACAGCGTCGACCGGCGGCACCGTAAGAGATCGCGAGACGCCACCGGAGGTCCAGGTCACCGGGCCGGGGCCGTGGGTGACGACCACATGTGGAGCGTCGACTGCGTCGGCCGGATGGCGGAACGCGGCCGAGCACGCGACGACCTCGGCATACGGGAAAATGTCGGCGAAGACCGGGCGCCACGATCCCGCGTCCACCACCAGGCGGCGGGCGGACTTCGCGGCGGCGACGGCGAGCACGGGATGGTGGCCGTCGATCAGCGTCAGCTCAGCGTCGGGCAACCCTTCCCCTGGCACGGCGACCTGGAGCTCACCGGCATTGCGGCTGATGATCGTGCGTTCGTGGCCGGCCACCACGATACTGGACACCGGCGGCGGAGCTCCGGATGAGGCGGCCGCGTCGATCACGAGTACGCCATGGTTTCGCAGGTCGGAGCGGATCAGCTCGCCCAGCGGATGCGAGCCGATCGCGGTGACCAGGGTGACCGGCGCGCCCAGCGCCGCCGCCGTGACCGCCGCGTTGGCGGCCGGACCGCCCGCCGCCACCTCGAACGCGGTCGCTTGCGCCTTCTCGTCCGCGCCGGGAATCCGATCAACCCGATAGATGAGGTCGACGGTGGCCAGCCCGACGCAGAGGATCATTCCGCGACCGCGCGTTCCGCCGCACCCCGGACGGTCGTGGCGGCCGGCTGACTGTCCGGCGGCACGCGGTCGACAACGGCCTGCCACTGGGCCGGGGTGAGCGGGAACGGGTTGCTGCCGCCGGCCATGCGCAGCACGAGCGCGTCGCGGAACCGCTCGTCGGCCCGCAGCGTGTCGCGGGGGATGGGCCGGCCGGTGAACATGCGCGCGAAGTCGACGGTGATCACGCCGTCGTGCGGGCCCTCGGTGATCGTGCCGACGGCCGCCACCCCGCCGCCGCGGCCGCTGTGCCGGAGCGCCACGCCGTCGCCGACCGTGATCAGCTCGCGGTAGCGGCGGACCGTCCAGTCGCCGCTGCCGCAGATGCCGCGGGCCGGATTGTGCTGCAGGAGCCAGAACGCCATCGGGTCAGTTGGACAACTCGCGCAGGAAGACGCCGATGTTGCGGAACACCTCGGCGATGCCGTCGCCGATGCCCTGGGCGATCTCCGACGCCGGCCCGGGGTTGGTGCCGATGTAGAAGATGATCAGGATGAGCACGATCCAGCCGAGGGCCTTCTTCATGGGACCGGCTCCTTTCCCGGTGCGGGCGTCTGCCTACATGATCGTGGCATGCCCGCGCACGCCTTTCGCGCACCTTCACCCGCGCGGCGCGAACAGGGCACGCGCATTTGCCCAGCAGACGGCCCGGAGCCAGTCGTCTCCGAGCTCCAGCCGGGCCAGTGACTCCAGCTGGTGCTCGTACGGATACGGAATGTTGGGAAAGTCGCTGCCGAGCAACACCTTGCCGCCGAGCCCGAGCTCCCGCAGACGCGGTCGCAGTTCCCGGGGGTACGGCGCCATCTCCTCGAAGAAGTCGGTGAACGCCATCGTGGTGTCGAGCCGGACGTTCACGTAGCGCTCGGCCAGCTCGAGGAACCCCTCGTACTCGGGTGCGCCCGCGTGCGCGATGATCACGCCGAGCCGCGGGTGCCGGGCCAGCACCTCGCCGATCGGGCCGGGCCCGGTGAAGCCGGCCGCCACTGGTCCTGATCCGGCGTGCACCACGACCGGGGCGCCGGCCTCGGCCAGCAGACCCCACACCGCCTCCAGCTGTTCGTCGCGCGGGTCGAAGCCGCCCACCTGCAGATGCAACTTCCAGATGCGGGCGCCACGGTCAAGAGCTTCTTGCGCGTACGCGGTCACGCCTGCCTCGGGGAAGAAGGTCGCACTGGGCAGGCAGCCCGGGGTGCGCTCGGCGAAGGCGAGCGTCCAGTCGTTGAGGTCGGCCGCCATGTGGGGGCGATGGGCGTACGCCAAGGCGCTGAACATCGTGACGCCGAGCCCGCGCAGCGTGTCGACGCGTTCCTGCTCGGAGCCGCGATAGGTGATCGGCCAGGGCCGGCCGATCAGCGGCCCCGCCTGGTCGAAGTGGTGCCACACGCGGCGCTGCATGCGCGGCGGCAGGAAGTGCGTATGGACGTCGGCGAGCCCCGGCAGACCCCAGCGTTCGATCACCCCGCCAGTCTATGCATTGACAGTCACTATGAAATGACAGCTACTATCAAATTATGCTGACTTCCACTTCTCGTTGGTACGCGCTGGCTGCCCTCGCCTTGAGCACGCTGGCTGTCGCGCTCGACACCACCGTGCTCAGCGTCGCCCTGCCCACCCTCGCCCGCGATCTCGGCGCCACCACCGGCGACCTGCAGTGGTTCACCACCGCCTACCTGCTGGTGCTGGCGGCGGCGCTGCTCCCGGCGGGCCTGCTCGGCGACCGGCTCGGCCGCAAACGCCTGCTGATCGGCGCGCTCGTGCTGTTCGGCGTCGCCTCGGTGGCCTGCGCCTACGCGCAGACGTCGGGCCAGCTCATCGCCGCCCGGGCGGTGCTCGGCCTGGGGGCCGCGGTGATCATGCCGCTCTCCGGAGCGGTGCTGACCGTGCTCTTCCCGGCCGGTGAGAGCACCCGGGCCATGTCGATCTGGGTCACCGCGAGCGCGCTCGGGATCCCGCTCGGGCCGCTGCTGGGCGGCTGGCTGCTCGACAACTTCTGGTGGGGCTCGGTCTTCCTCATCAACGTGCCGGTCGTGGTGGCCGGGGTGCTCGCGCTGACGCTGTGGCTGCCGGAGTCGCGAGGGCCGCGGGCCCGCATCGACCTGCCGGGTGTCGCGCTCTCCGCGGCCGGGCTGGTCGGGGTCACGTACGGGATCATCGAGGCCGGCGAGCGCGGCTGGTCCGACGCGCGGTCGCTGATCACCCTGGCCGCCGGGGTCGTGCTGCTCGCCGCCTTCGTGCTGTGGCAGCGCCGGGCGGCCCACCCGCTGGTCGACCTGGCGCTGTTCCGGAACCGGGCCTTCACCGGCGGGGCGGTGCTGGCCACGGTGGCCAGCTTCGCGATGCTCGGGTTGCTGTTCTCGCTGCCGCAACTGTTCTCGGCGGTCGGCGGGCACGACGCGTTCGGCTCGGGGCTGCGGCTGCTGCCGGTGATCGGCGGGCTGATCGTCGGCGCCCGATCGGCCGAGAAGCTGGTCGCGCGGTTCGGGGCCCGGCTGGTGATCGCGGGCGGGCTCGGGCTGATCGCCGTGGCGTCGCTGCTGGGCATGCAGACCACGGCGAGCACCGGCTACGGGTACATCGCCGTCTGGATCACGATCACCGGGGTCGGGCTCGGCTTGTCCATGCCGCCGGCGCTGGCCGCGGCCCTGGGCGCGCTGCCGCCCTCGGGCAGCGGGGTCGGCAACGCGCTGCTGCAGGCGATGCGGCAGGTCGGCGGGGCGATCGGGGTGGCCGTGCTGGGGACGGTGCTCAACTCGGCGTACCGGTCCCGCGTGCCGGTCTCGGCCGGGGACAGCGTCACGTCGGGGGTGGCGGTCGCTCGGCGGACTGGCGACTCCGAGCTCCTGGCCACGGTGCGGGAGGCTTTCGCGTACGGGATGGAAAGGTCTCTGCTTGTCGCCGGGGCGCTCGCCTTGGTGGGGGTGGTGCTCGCGCTGGTCGTGCTGCCCAAGCGCGCCGCCACCGAGCCGGAGCCGGAGGTGCTGGCAGAATCGCTGGTATGACCTCAGGGCTGCGCGAGCGGAAGAAGGCCAAAACGCGGGCGGCCATCCGCGACGCCGCGATGCGCCTGTTCACCGAGCAGGGCTACGCCGCGACCACGGTGGAGCAGATCGCCGAGGCGGCCGAGGTCTCGCCCAGCACGTACTTCCGCTACTTCCCGACCAAGGAAGACGTCGTCCTCACCGACGACTACGACCCGCTGATCGTCGAGGCGATCCGCAACCAGCCCGCCTCGACCCCGGTGGTCGAGGCGGTGCTGCAGGGCATGCGCGACGTCTTCGACGGCTTCACCGAGGAGGAGTGGATCAGCGAGCACCGCCGCCAGGCGTTGTTCCGGGTCGTGCCCGAACTGCGGGCCCGGCAGCAGCAACAGACGCTGGACGCGGTCGACATGCTCGCCGGCGTGATCGCCGAGCGCCTGAACGTGCCCGCCGACGACGCCGGAGCCCGCGCCCTGACCGGCGCCCTGGTCGGCGTGATGCTGGCGTTCCTCTATCCGCACAATGAGGCCGGCTTCCACGCCGACGACTTCGACCGGGTCCGGACGGCCCTGATCAGCGTGCGGGAACACCTGGCGCCGCTCGAGCCCTGAGCCGGATCGTTCCGGTCATCGGGCGGCCGCCATGTTCTGGTAGACCGGGGTGAGCTCGGTCCAGCGGGCCCGCCAGCCGGGTTCCGCCGCCTGGCCGCTCCACTCCCCGGCGCCCTCCGTCGTGAGCGATCGGGCGAGGTCTTCGAGGTGGGCCTGCCAGCCGGCGCCGTGGAAGTGCAGGCGGTCCCGGGGCAGGCCGCGCTCTTCGACGACCAGCCGCGTCCGGTCACCGTCCGCGGTGAGCCAGGCCTCGAGCACGGTCTCTTCGTCGGTGCCCGGCTCCATGGTGAGCCGCAAGTGGTGGGGCGCCTCGCAGACCTCGATCCGGCCCGAACCGCTCCAGGTGCTCGTGAACACGGCGTCGATCGTGCCGCCGGGGCGCAGGTCGCCCGACACCTTGGCCAGCCAGCGCGCCAGCCGCTCCGGATCGGTGCAGGCCTGCCACAGGTCGTCGATCCCGGTGTCGTAGACGTCTTCCACCCGGACCGCGCCGTGCGCGTCGTCCAGGGGTCGCATGCTTCCGATGATTGTCACTTGTGCGCCTTTCCTCGGGCGATCTCGGTGTGCAGGGCGTCGAGCCGGTTGCGCCACAACGCGCGGTACGGCTCCAGCCACTCGTCCACTTCGACCAGCGCCTCCGGCCGGAGCGTGTAGATGCGGCGCTGCGCCTCCTGACGCACGTCGACCAGGCCGGCTTCGCGCAGGACGCGCAGGTGCCGGGACACGCCGGGCCGGGCGATCGGCAACGCCTCGGCCAGCTCGCCCGCCGTCGCCGGACGATCGCGCAGGATTCCCAGCACCGTGCGGCGGCTCGGATCCGCCAGCGCCTGCAACACCGCTTCCATGCCGTCAATGTACCCCGTTGGTTACGTAACCAGCAAGGTACATTCAGTCGGCCGACGTGAGGGCTCGGCGCGCCTCGCGTTCGGCGTGCAGGACGCGGTCGGTGGTGGCGGGGTTGAGGGCTGGTTCGCCGGCGGCCACCTCGTACGCCTCGCGCATGGTGGCCACCAGGGCGGCCAGGTGGCGGGCGTCCTGCCGGTCGTGAGTGGCCTGCTCAACCGCGGTGATCGCCTCGCCGAGGTGGCGGGTGGCGGCCCGGTTGCGGATCAGCGCGGCGGCGGCCAGGCCGAGCAGGCAGCCCAGGACCGTCTGGATCAGGCGGTCGCCGATCAGGTCGAGCGGGGGCGTCTCGTGGCCCAGTTCGCCGACCAGCAGGGCCAGGGGAGTGACGGCGAGCATGGCCAGGCCGTAGTTGCGCACCACCAGCAGTTCGGCGATCACCTGGGCGATCAGGATCTCGACGACCAGGACCCACGGGCCGCCGGGGACGGCCACCGCGGCGCCGGCGATCAGCAGGCCGATGGTGGTGCCGCCGGCGCGCTGGATCGCGCGGTGGCGGGACAGGCGCAGGGACGCGCCCTGCAGGACGGCCACGGCCGAGACGGCGGCCCAGTAGGGGTGGCCGAGGCCGGTGTAGTGGACCAGCAGACCGGCGGCGGCCCCGGCGACCAGGGCGCCCAGCGCGACGCGGGCGGCGGCCGGCCAGAGCGGGCCGCCCCGGCGGGCGGGCAGGTCACGCAGCAGGGTGGCGGCCCGGCGGCGTTCGGCGATCTTGCGGTTTTCGGTGGCGGTCGCGGCGAGGCGGGGGACCGGGCCGCGCGGGGTCAGCCGGGCGGCCAACTCGCGCAGTTCGGCCGCAGCCGCCGGGTCGTGCCCGTGCACGCCGCTCAACTCGGTCTCGGCGTGCGCGACGAGCACCTCTTCGTCGGCTCGACCGGCGGCTGCCCGCCAGGCTCGTTCGACCGCCAGGGCGGCTTGCTGGCGGGCGGTCAGGCCCGCGGGTCCGTCGGGCGCATCGGCCAGAGCCGCGGCGGCTCGGAGGGCGCGGGCTATGGCGAGGCGGCGGGGCGCGCCCGGGGCGACCAGGAAGCCGGACATGACTATCAGCCACGAGACGGCAGCGGCGCCCGCGGTGAGGGCGGCGTTGCGCAGCAGGTCGGCCGGCGCGGTGGCGGGCAGGGCGCTGGTCACGGCGGTGGCGAAGGCGAACATCAGACCGCCGGGCGGCCCGACCCGATAGCGGTTGCACAGCACTGTCGCCGTGGCTCCGACCAGAGCCACGGCCGCCACGCCGACGATCTCGGACTGCGGGGCCAGCGCGGCGAGCGTTCCGGCAGCCACCGAGGCCACCAGGCCCATGGCGGCCGCGGCGACTATGAGGGCCCGGCGACGGTAGGGCTCATCCCGGCCGTACAGGGCAGTGAAGGCTCCGAATGTGGCCACGCCGGCCAGGGACGGGTGACCGGTCGCGGTCAGCACCACCAGCGGCACCGCCACCGCGAGCCCGGCCCGCAGCGCGAACGCCCACGCCGCGTCGACCGGGCGGACCCGGGTGGCGGCGTGCAGGTCGGGCGGGACGGACAGGCGCATCGGGTTCCACCGTACTGATCGCGGTGGTTGAACGATCGTTCGTCTGGGTAAGCGCGCGACCATGATGACGTTGGGCGCTGAGGCGATCACCGACGCGGGGACCGGGCAGCTCGTGCTGGCCGCCGTGCTGGGCATTGTGGTTGTGGTGCTGCTGATCGCCTGGGCGAAGTGGCATCCGTTCCTGGCCCTGATTCTGGGCTCGGCGGCGCTGGGCATCGTGGCCGGCGCCTCGCCGGGGGACACGATCGACTCGTTCACCGCGGGGCTGGGCAGCACGGTCGGCAACGTCGGCTTGCTGATCGCGCTCGGCTCGATGATCGGCGCCCTGCTGGCCGAGTCGGGCGGGGCCGACGGCATCGTGAACCGGATCGTCAACAGCGTCACCGGCTCGGCCCTGCCGTGGGCGATGGCCGGCGTGGCCGCGCTGATCGGGCTGCCGCTGTTCTTCGAGGTCGGCGTGGTGCTGCTGGTGCCGATCGTGCTGCTGGTGGCCCGGCGCACCGACATCGGGCTGCTGCGGATCGGCATCCCGGCGCTGGCCGGCCTCTCGGTGCTGCACGGACTCGTACCGCCGCACCCGGGGCCGCTGGTGGCCATCGCCAACCTCAACGCCGACCTGGGCCTGACCCTGCTGTTCGGCCTGATCTGCGCGATCCCGACCGTGATCGTCGCGGGGCCGGTGTTCGGCAACTGGATCGCCAAGCGGGTCCACGTCCCGGTGCCCGCCCTCGTCGGCGCGAGCGCCGGCGCCGGCGGCAGGCCGGAGGGCGGCCGGGACTTCGTCGACCGCGACGACGTGGCCAACCCCGCGACCGGCGAGCCGGCTGAGCTCGTGGACAAGCAGCTGCCGGAAGGCCGGCGCAACCCTGGCTTCGCGGCGGCCGTCGGCACCGTCCTCGTGCCGATCGTGCTCATGCTGGCCCGCGCCATCGCCGAGCTGACCCTGGCCGAGGGCAACAGCGTCCGCGGCTTCTTCGAGGTGCTGGGCGAGCCGGTCGTCGCGCTGCTGCTCGGCCTGCTGCT
Organism: Paractinoplanes pyxinae; assembly: GCF_026626335.1. Taxonomy (GTDB): domain Bacteria; phylum Actinomycetota; class Actinomycetes; order Mycobacteriales; family Micromonosporaceae; genus Actinoplanes; species Actinoplanes pyxinae. Next base: position 625,643 of record NZ_JAPNTZ010000003.1, read on the forward strand.
GGCCATGTGGACGCTGGGCAAGCGGGCCGGCTTCGACCGTCAGCAGACCTCGTCGGTCGTGGGCGGGGCGCTGCCGCCGATCGCCGGCATCCTGCTCATCGTGGCCGCGGGCGGCGGCTTCAAGCAGGTGCTGGTCGACGCGGGCGTCGGCAACGTGGTGGCCGACGCGGCCAAGGACGCCAACATCAACGCCCTGGTGCTGGGCTTCCTGGTCGCGGTGGGCATCCGCCTGGCCACCGGCTCGGCCACCGTGGCCACCATCACCGCCGCCGGCATCGTGGCGCCGCTGGCCCAGACCCTCGACAAGCCCACGGTCGCGCTGCTGGCACTGGCCATCGGGGCCGGCTCGCTGTTCTTCTCGCACGTCAACGACGCCGGCTTCTGGCTGGTCAAGGAGTACTTCGGGATGACCGTGGGCCAGACCATCAAGACCTGGTCGGTGATGGAGACGATCATCTCGGTGGTCGGCTTCGCCTGCGTGATGCTGCTCAGCCTGGTCGTGTAACCACCTGATCGGGCGCGCATCTTCGGCGGGGAAGTGTAGTTAACGAGCAATGTGCCATACATCCGAAACGCCGTCCGTCGTAGCTTGATCGTCGCCCTCGGCGTCGCCGCGATCGCGACCGGCGGCGCCGCGATCGCCGAGGTGGTCACGCCCGAGCCGGTGACCTCGCCGTCGTTCAACGGCCCGGTGTACGCGGTGGCCTATCGGGGTTCGACCGTCTACGTCGGCGGCAACTTCACCAGCGCCATCGTCGGCGGCAAGAGCGTTTCCCGTACGCGTCTGGCCGCGCTCGACGCCCGCTCGGGCGCCCTGCTCGACTGGCAGCCGAGCGCCGACGCCAACGTGCGCGCCCTGGCCGTGGCCGGAAATGTCGTCTACGCGGCCGGCGACTTCGACAACGTCAACGGCACGGCCCGCGACGCTGTCGCCGGTCTGGAGGCCGCCACCGGCACGCTGACCCCGATGCGGCACGCGGTCAACGGCCAGCCCAACTCGATCGCCGCCGGCCACGGCCGCCTCTACCTCGGCGGCCGGATCACCGCCGTCGACGGTCAGGCGCGCGGCAACCTGGCCGCGTTCAGCCTGACCAGTGGCGCGCTCGACCCCTGGGCGCCGACCACCGACGACGTGGTGAACGCGGTCGCCGTCACGACGAAGCGGGTGTACGTGGGCGGGCGGTTCCACCGGACCAACAACGTCAGCTCGACGATCCGGCTGTCCGCGGTGGACCCGGCCACCGGCAAGCTCGACCCGACGTTCGCCGCCAAGCCGGTGTCACAGGTCTTCGCGCTCGCCGCCGACTCCTCGGGCGTCTACGCGGCGCTCGGCGGCCAGGGCGGGCGCGCGGTGGCGTACGCCCCGGACGGCGCCACCCGGTGGACGCGGGTCTTCGACGGCGACGCGCAGGCCATCGCGACGCTGGACGGCACGACCTATGTCGGCGGGCACTTCGACAAGGCGTGCACGACCACCAACAACGGCGTCAAGGGGTTGTGCACCGACGGCTCGGTGCCGCGCGGCAAGCTGGCCGCCATCGACGCCCAGGGCAACCTGCTGCCGTGGGCGCCGCAGGCCAACGGCGTGGTCGGCACCCGGCAGATCGCGACCAGCCCCTCCCTCGGCTCGATCAGCGCGGTCGGCGACTTCACCACGGTCGGCGCGGTGCAGCGCAAGCGGTACGTGGCGTTCGCCGGCGGTGGCCCGCGGGTCGAGTCGGCGCCGGCCGAGGGACCCGTGGCCTCGTACAACTTCGACTCGACGATCGCCGACGGCACCTTCGACGACGGCTCGGGACACGGCCACCTGCTGCGCACGGTCACCCGTAACGAGGGCAAGCTCTCGACGGAACCGCACGGCTCGGGTCAGGCCGTCACCTTCCCGCCCCGCTGCTCCGGTCAAGACTGTCCTCGTGTCGTGCTGCGGGCCGAGGCCACCGGCGACCTCAACCCGCAGGACAAGCCGCTGCGTTACGGCGCGAGCGTGCGCCTGGCCTCGCCGCCGGACGGCGCCACCGGCCCGGACGGGCAGAACATCCTGCAGAAGGGGTACGCGGCGGCCGGCGGTCAGTACAAGCTGCAGGTGGACGGGGTCAGCGGCAAGCCCAGCTGCGTCCTGACCGGCCGTACGGGTGACGTCTCGTACGTCGCCCGGAGCCGCACCTCGATCGCCGACGACGATTGGCACACCGTCGAATGCCGGCGCACCGGACCCGCTCTGGCCATCGTCGTCGACGATCAGGAGCAGGCGTCGGCCGCCGTCCCGCCGGAGCTGTCGATCGACTCCGAACAGCCGTTCAGCCTGGGTGGCAAGGGTGTGGGCCCGAACAACGACCAGTTCCACGGCGCGCTGGACGACGTCTGGATCCACATCGGATGATCGCTTGGTCACTGTCGGTGATGATCACAGTGGAGAGTGGAACTTCCCACATGTGACAGTCTGCCCCTGATCGGAGTAATGACCACGGCGCTCGGGTACTGGTAATCTTGCCCGCCGTTGTCTACGCAGCGTGAGGAGCTGACGAATGGCCAGCTGGATCTTGGTGCCTTGCCTGGTGAAGCTGCGCTCCGAGTTCAACGCGATCGCGCCGAACCGTGACAAGTCCAGCGACGGCTCGGTCGGGGACACAGCGCATCAGAACAGCCAGTCCGATCACAACCCCGACGAGACCGGCAACGTTCCGATCCGCGACGCCGACAAGGTCAACGAGGTGCACGCCATCGACGTCGACGTCGACCTGCGCGTGCCCGGGCTGTCGATGGAGAACGTGGTGCAGTTCCTGCTGACCCGGTGCCGCTCGGGCGCCGAGAAGCGGCTGCGCTACATCATCTACAACCGCCGGATCTGGTCGGCCAGCACGGGCTGGCGGCAGCAGGCCTACACCGGCGCCAACGCGCATGACCACCACGCGCACTTCTCATCCTCGTACACGACTTCCCACGAAGCCTCGACGGCTTCCTGGCACCTGGAGGACGTACCCGTGGCACTCACCGCCGACGACAAGAAGTGGATCTCGGCCGAGATCGCCAAGCAGGTCAAGGCCCAGGTCGACGACATCTGGGCGTTCAACGTGGGCAAGGCGACGGGCAGCGCGTCCCAGCGGGCCGACGGCGCGCTGGTGACGGCCAACATCCGCGCCGGGGCGATCGCCAACGACTACATGCCCAAGCTGCGCGACGCCGTCGAGCAGCTTTCGCAGCAGGTCGCCGAGCTCAGCTCGCAGATCACGGCGAACCGCTCGTCCTGACCGTCCCGGCCTCGGTGTCCCCGCCCCCGTCGCCGGGGTCGTCGTTCCCTCCGCCCGGGCCCTCGTTCCCGTTGCCGGGCGGCTCGGCCGAGTTGCCCGGATCCCCGGGTTCGGTGCCCGGGTCCGCGGGCTCCGACTCGTCCGGGTCGGGCGCGCTCGGCGGCTCCGAGGCCGGCTCGGAGGTCTGCGTGGGTGTCGGTGTCGGCCGCGTGGTGGTGGGACGGTTCGTCGGCTCGGTAGTGGGGCGGTCCTGGCCCCGGGTTTCCGTCGGTTCGGCCGGCGCGTTGCCGGTGCCGACCGAGCTCCGCACCGAACTCGAGGGTGTGACCGGTCCGGGCGCCTGGTTGTCGTCGCGGTTGGCCAGGACGTACGCGGTGGCGGCGATGGCCGCGATCAGCACCAGCGCACCGGCCACAGTGGCCACGATCGTGGTGCGGCGCGGGCCCGGCGTCGCGACCGGCGCCCCCATCGGCTCGGCCAGCGTCGTCGGCGCGGGCGCCGCCGCGTAACGCGGAGCGGCCAGGATCGCCGTCGTGTCGCCGCCCGAGACGGCGCGGTCGGCCGCCTCGGCCATCGCCGCCGCGGTCGGGAAGCGGTCGTCCGGGTTCTTGGCCATCGCCCGCATGACCAGCGCGCGCACGGCGGGAGGAACGTCGTCCGGCAGGTCGGGTGGCGTCTCGCTGAGGTGCTGCATCGCGATGGCGATGGGGTTCTCGCCGGTGAACGGCGGGTGCCCGGCCAGGCAGTGGTACGCGACCACACCCAGCGCGTAGATGTCGGCCGGCGGCCCGGTCGTCGCCTTCGACACCTGCTCGGGCGCGATGTACATGGCCGTGCCGACCACCTCGCGGGCCCCGGTCAGCGTGGACGAGCCGGCCGAGCGGGCCACGCCGAAGTCGACCAGCACCACCGTGCCGTCGGCCTGGATGATCAGGTTGCTCGGCTTCACGTCGCGGTGCACGATGCCCGCCTCGTGCGCCGCCTCGAGCGCCCGGGCCGCCTGCGCCACGACTGACATGGTCTCGGCCGCGGTCAGCCGGCCCCGCTCGGCGATCCGCTCGGTCAGCGGCTGGCCGTCGATCCGGGCCATCACGATATAAGCGTCGGTGCCGTCAGCGGTCTCGCCGAAGTCGTACACGTCGGCCACGCCCGGGTGGTGCAGCGCGGCCATCGACCGGGCCTCGTGGCGGAACCTCTCCTGGAAGCCGGGGTCGCCGGCCCGGTCGGCGTGCAGCGTCTTCACCGCGACGTCGCGGCCGAGCACCGTGTCGGCGGCCCGCCAGACCTCGCCCATGCCGCCGGCCGCGATCCGGTCGTCCAGCCGGTACCGGTCACCGATCAACTCACCTGGGGACGGCATGCCACCTCCTCTGCCCGATAGCCGATCACAACATACGCGGCGGTCCAACGATCACGGTCAACGTCCGGGAACGGGCGCGGAGCTGAGATCGCCCGTGCGGTGGATCGTCTGCCATTTCAGGCGGCGCCCGGTGACCGCCGCCAGCGCCGAGTGCAGCAGCACAAGGTACATCACTTGCCGGTAGACGATCTGCTGGAGCGGCAGACTCCAGAGCGGGCGCAGCGGCTCGCGGTCGAGTCGGAAGGCCAGCACCGCGGTCAGCACCTGCACGACCAGCATGGTCACCCAGCCGATGATCGTGATCTCGCGGTCCAGGAAGAGCAGGCCGTAGACCGCCATCAGGTCGACCAGCGGCGCCAGCAGCGGCAGCAGCACGCTGAAGAGCGCGACGAAGATCAGGGCAGGGCGGGCTTTGACGGCCCCGCGGTGCTTCCACATCGACTGCATCGTGCCGTAGCTCCACCGGTAGCGCTGGCGCCACAGCTGCTTCATGGTGGCCGGGGCCTCGGTGTAGGCGCGCGCGGTCTCCTCGTACACCACCCGCCAGCCGTCCTGGTGGATGGCCAGGGTCAGGTCGGTGTCCTCGGCCAGCGTGTCCGTGCTCAGGCCGCCCGCGCCGGTCAGCGCCGCGCGGCGGAAGGCCCCGAGCGCGCCCGGGATGGTCGGGATGCAGCCGAACGTGTCGTACAGCCGCCGGTCCAGGTTGAAGCCGATCACGTACTCGATGTGCTGCCACTTGCCGATCAGCCCGCGCCGGTTGGCCACCTTGACGTTGCCGGCCACCGCGCCCACCTTGGGGTCGGCGAACGGCTGTACGAGCCGGTGGATCGCGTCCGGCTCGACCACGGTGTCGGCGTCGACCATGACGATCAGGTCGTTGCGTGAGAGCGCCACCCCGGCGTTGAGCGCGTTGGCCTTGCCGCCGTTGGGGATGCTGACGACCCGGACGTTGCCCAGCTTCAACTGCCGCACCGCGGCCGCCGTGCCGTCGGTCGAGCCGTCGTCGACCACCAGCACCTCGACGCCGGGATGGGCCGAGAGCGCGAGCGAGCGTACGGCCGGCCCGATCGTCTTCTCCTCGTTGTACGCGGGCACGACGATCGTCACCGGCGAGGTCACCGGCAGCCCCCACGACCAGTCCGGCCCCCGCCGGTGCCGCGAGTGCCGCCACGCGAACGCGAACAGGATCAGCGTGCGGATCACGATCAGCCCGCCCGCCGTGATCAGCAGGACCCACAGCACCGCCAGCACGGCGTCGGCCACCCGGATGGTCCCGACCAGCGCCCGCCCGCGCCACACGGCGTCGTCGGTGGCCGGCGGGTTGACCTGGCCGCCGATCGCCGCGCTGACCGTGCTGAACCGGAAGCCGCGCTTCTGCAGCTGCGGGATCAGCCGGTCGAGGGCGGCCACGGTCTGCGAGCGGTCGCCGCCCGCGTCGTGCAGCAGCACGATCTGACCGGCGGTGCCCTTCGGGGTCAGGTTGCGCACGATGGCGTCGGCGCCCGGCCGCTTCCAGTCCTCGCTGTCCATCGTGTCGAGCACGGTCAGGTAGCCCTGCGCGCCGACCGCCTGCACGGTCTGCCAGTCCTTGTCGGTCAGCGCGTCGGCGAACGACGAGTAGGGCGGGCGCATCAGCCGGGTGGCGCCGCCGGTGGCGTCGGCGATGGCCAGCTGGGTCTGCGAGTTCTCCATCTCGCGCCGCCACTCGGGCAGCTCGGCCAGGTCGGGGTGGGTGAAGGTGTGCCCGCCCAGCTCGTGCCCCTCGCGGGCGATCCGCTCGGCCAGGCCCGGGTGCCGCGCGACCTGCGAGCCCACGACGAAGAAGGTGGCCGGGGCGTGATGCTTGGCCAGCACGTCGAGGATCTTGGGAGTCCACTGCGGATCGGGGCCGTCGTCGAAGGTGAGCGCGATGGTCCGGGCCGGCATTTCGTACGTCTTGAGCCCGCCACCCTCGGTCAGGTCGATCACCGGTCCGCCGTCCCGGACGTTCGCCGGCACCGCGCCGTTGGCGGTCGACGCCGGGCTGGTGCCGTCCGGGCTGAAGCCGGCGTCGGTGTAGACGGAGACCAGGATGACGGTGGCCAGCAGCAGCAACACGGTGAGCCCGAGCGCGCCGGCCAGCACCCGGCGTCGCCGGATCCGCCGTTTGCGCTGCAACGGGGGCAGCAGCGAGGTCGCCTCGCCCGGGTCGTGCGGCGGCGGGGAGGACCGGTAGACGGTCACCGCGGGCAGCTCGCGGCGGGCGCGGCGCTCGGGCACGGCTGGCGCGCTGGGGGCCGGGCCGGTTCGATCAGCTGCGTCACCCAGATCGTGATCAGGGCCAGGACAAGAACAATCCCCATCGCGTACGCCGTCCGGCGCAGCCACCGGCGCCGGCCGCCGGTGGGATCGACGAAGACCGGCGGCGGCCCGGCCGCGCCGACGGCGAACATCTCCGTCTTGGCGTTCTCGGGCAGCGGCGCCTTACCCACCGCGCGCCCGACCCGGGCCCGCCCGACGTTTTGTTCCTTCCCGACGCCGTCGGCGCTGCGTTCCTTTCCCGCGCCGTCGACGCCTCGTTCCTTTCCCACGCCATCGACGCTAGAAGATGTCGGACCGATGCGCACTTTGTGGTGGTGCCCCCGTCACACCATGCTTTCGCCGGCCGCGACGATCGCCTCCTCGGCGCTGCGCGGGGTCCAGCCGAGCACCCGGCGGGCCTTCTCGCTGGACACCCGGCGGGCGTACCCGAGGTCGGCCCGCATGGCCGGCGGCACCTCGTCGTCGGCGAGCACCCGGGTCGGCACCTTGTCGGCCGCGCTGCCCAGATGCCTGCGCAGGATGGCGCCGATCTCGGCCATCGGGATCGCCGGGCCGTCCGCGACGAGGAACCGCTGGCCGGCCGCGCCCTCGGCGGTCATCGCGGCCACGTGGGCGCTCGCCACATCCCGGACGTCGACGATCGGGATCCACAGGTCGGGGAACCCGGGCATCGCGCCGGAGAGGATCGACTGCACGATGTGGTTGGCCCCCGAGACCGCGCCGCCCCGGGCCGGCCCCATCACCGCGACGGGCAGGATCGTGGTCAGCTCCATGGAACCCCGGTCGAAGTCCCAGGCGGCCCGCTCGGCCAGGGTCTTGCTGCGGCCGTAGGCGTCGGTGCCCGGCCCGTCGAGCACGGTCCAGTCGTCCTCGGTGAAGACGTGGTCGTCGTGCGGGTGCCCCCAGCCCACGGCGTGGAAGGCCGAGGTGAGCACGACCCGCCGGACGCCGGCGTCGCGGGCGGCGCGCAGCACCCGCAGCGTGCCCTCACGGGCCGGGACGATCAGGTCGTCCTCGTTCTCCACGTGACCGGGGGCGACGGGCGAGGCGACGTGCAGCACGTAGTCGCAGCCGCGGACGGCGTCGGCCCACCCGTCGTCGCTGAGCAGGTCGGCCGCCACGAAGGTGACCCCGTCGAGGGTGGGCGCCCGGTCGAGGGAGCGCACGGTCGCCCGTACGTCGTAGCCCCGCTCGACCAGCAGGGAGATGCAGTGCCCGGCGATGAAGCCGGATCCGCCGGTGACAAGAACAGTGGTCATGCCGACCATGGTGGCCCCGCCGCCGGGGCACAGGGAGGGGTTCGTCAGACCCCCTCACATCGCGTTCGCTCCGCCTACGGTTGAGGGCATGACCGAGCTGGGAGCCTTCTTGCGGGCCCGGCGCGAGCTCGTGACTCCGCAGGAGGCGGGCCTGCCGGTGGTGGGGGTGCGCCGGGTGCCCGGGCTGCGCCGCGAGGAGGTCGCGCTGCTGGCCGGCATCAGCGCCGACTACTACCTGCGCCTCGAGAAGGGCCGCGTCCGTCATCCGTCCGTGCAGGTGCTCGAGGCGCTGGCCCGGGTGCTGCGGCTCGACGACGATTCCCGTACGCACCTGGTGGGTCTCGGTTCGCCGCGGCCCCGCCGTGCCCGCGCCCGCCGCCGTGAGGTCGTGCCGCCGAGCACGGCCGCCCTGGTCGCGATGCTGCCGCTGCCGGCCTTCGTCGAGGGCAAGTTCATGGACGTGCTGGCGGCCAATCCGCTGGCCACGGCGCTCTCGCCGCGGATCGTGCCCGGCGCCAACCGCCTGCGTGACGTGCTGCTCGACGAGGGCGAGCAGGCCTTGATCCCGTACTGGGAAGAGGGCGCGGCCATCATGGTGGCTCACCTGCGCGAAGCGGCCGGCGCCGACACGGACGAGCCGCGCCTGGTCGAGCTGGTCGGCGAGCTCTCGGTGGCCAGCCCGCTGTTCCGCCGGTTGTGGGCCCGCCACGACGTCCGTCACCGCGGCGGCGCCGCCGTCCCGTTCGAGCACCCGTCGGTCGGCCGGCTGACCCTGCACCGCGAGAAGCTCCAGATCAGCGACACCGACGGCATGATGCTGGTGATCTACCACCCCGAGCCCGGGACGGCCGACGCCGACAAGCTGGCGCTGCTGGGTTCAGCCGTGGCGCAGGCGGTTCCACAGGTCGGCGCCGTGGCTGGTGGCCTCGGGGGCGGCCGCGCGCAGGCTGAACGATCGGTCGCGGTCGGCCCGCAGGAATAGGGCGGGGAAGCGGTCCCGGTCCTCGTAACCGCTGCTCGCCAGCTCGTGCAGGTGGGTCACGAACACGACGGTGACGCCGGTTTCGGTCAGGGCGTCGACCAGGTGGCGGGCGACGGCCGACCCTTCGCGCTCGTTCGTCGACTGGAACGACTCGTTGCACAGCAGCAGGCTGTGCGGTCCCAGGACGCCGGTCAGCTCCGACATGCGCCGCAGCTCCTCGTCGAACTTGCTGCCGGCGTCCTCGTCCTGGGTGAAGTGGGTGAACACGCCGGCCCGGGCCGAGGTGGTGAGGCTGGTGGCGGCCACGTGCAGGCCGGCCCCGGCCATCAGGCCGGCGAGGCCGACGCTGCGCAGGAACGTCGACTTGCCGCCCCGGTTGGCCCCCGTCACCATGATCAGCTTCATGCCGTCGGCGTCGAGATCGTTGCCGACCACGGGCTGGTCGAGGCGGAGCTGCAGGCTCGGGTCGTACAACCCGCGGGCGCTGAACTCGCCCGATTCGGCGTCGTGCACCGCCGGCAGGCAGACGGGCGCGCCCCGGGCGGTCAGAGCCTCGCGCAGGTTCAGACACCCCAGGTAGAAGGCCACATCCGTACGCAATGAAGTGAAGAACGACAGCACCTGAGCGGCCGAGTGGTCGGCGGCCCCGGCCAGCCCGGCCAGTGCCTGGTCGCGCAGCGAGCTCACGGCGCGGTGGCCGGCCTCGTCGCCGTGCGGGATCTTGTAGCTCGCGGTGGGGCCGCCGGCGGCCGGGCCGCGACGGAAGAGCCCGCGCGACCGCGGGAGGGGCTGGCGTACGGCGAAGGACTCGCTCTCATTGCCCGCGCCCAGCCGAGCCGAGACGAGCAGGTCACCGCGCATGTTCAGCCGGCCGAGCAGGGTGGTGACCGAGCTCAGGTAGGCCTCGTCGAGCTGGTCGGTCACCGTCGCGAAGAACTCGGTGAGGCCGGCTGACGACACGCGCGCCCGGTTCTGCTCGGCGACCTCGCGCAGTTCCCGCAGCAGGGGAACGAAGGCGGTCAGGGTGGCGATCGAGCGGTTCAGCACCGTTTCCGGCGTGGTGAAGAAGACCGCACGGGCCGCTTCCCGCTGCGCGTCGACGGCCCGTCCGCCCAGGTCGTAGAGGCGGCGGCCCAGCTCGGGCCGCTGCTCGAAGTCGCTGAGGACAGCCTGCCGGCGAGCGACCTGCCCGGCGCCGGGCGGCACGGCGAGCAGCACAGCCCGGGCCGCTTCGGCGATCTCCGCGTCGCCCGCCGCCATGGCGTCGATCACGGCGTCGAGTCCCAGGTCTTCGGCGGTACGGTCCGCGAAGGGCGCGATGTCGCCGGCGTTCACCAGGCCGGGCTTCATGAACGACTCCGTAGCTGGTCCCGGGTCAGCCCGTACTTGGCGGCCAGGGCGACGGCGTGGGCCGCACCGTCGGCCCGGCCCCGGCTGACCTTGAAGGTGCGGGCCGTCACGTCGTGCTCGTCGATGCCGGCGACCAGCGAGACGACCCGCGGGTCGAGCCGGGACAGCTCGTCGATGAAGGTGACGCACACGCCGATCGCACCCGCGTCGAGAACGGTCCGCAGCACGTCGGTGCTCATGGCCCGCGCGTCGACCCAGGTGGTCGAGCTGAACATCTCGTTGAGGATCACCACCGAGCGGGGACCCACCTCGGTCAGCAGCCCCGCCATGCGGTTGACCTCGTCCTCGAGCCGGCTCTCGAGGTCACCGGCGCGGTCCCCCCGGTCGAAGTGGGTGAGGATGGCGTCCGGCGGGTGCAGCACCGCGGAGCAGCCCGGCACAGGCAGGCCGAGCGCCGCCAGATGGTAGAGCTGTCCCACCGTACGGGCGAACGTTGTTTTGCCGCCTTGGTTGGGCCCGGTGACCACCAGCATCTGCTCGCCCTCGGCCAGGTCGGCGTCGTTGGTGACGGGCGGGCTTCGGCGGGCCAGCATCAAATCGTACGTCTCGGTGACGTGCAGCGCGGGCTCGGGCCTCATCTCGGGCAGGCACGTCTGTTCCGCCGCCGTGAACGCGAGCCAGGACAGCGCGAACTGAAGGTCCCGCTCCACCACACCGACCGCCGACGGCCACACCGTGGGGTGGTCGTCCAGGAACTTCCCGACCCGCTCGAACACGTCCGGGAACAGCTGCACGACCAGGTCGAGAACCGCCCCCTGCAGCTGCCCCATCTCGGCCCCGGCCCGCAGATCAAACTCGTGCGCCGCCACTGCGCCATCACTGCCGAACCGCGCGAAGAGCGAAAGAGTGGCCGCGCCCAGGTCTTCCTGCCCCGAGAACGGCCCGGCGACCACCTCAGCCCCCGACAGCGTCAAGGTGTATTCGAGTTCGCCAAGCTCTGTCAGAAGACCTCGAGCCCCCGCAGCCAGCCCCGCGAAGCCCGAGCCCGCCTGGTACTGCCGCAGCCAGGCCAGCCACCCCCGCATCCCCTCCGACGACGGCTCCGCCCCCTCAAGCGCCGCTGCCGCCGCATCAATGACGTCCGCATACCCAGCAATGGCGTTGAGCCGAAGCCGCTGCGACCGCTGCCGATGCCGAACCCGCCCCGCCGCCGCAAGCTGCCGCTCAACCCGATCCAGCCCGTCACAGAACGCTTGCATCGCCGCCCGCAGCCCTTCGTCGGCCAGATCGGCAAACACCGCCTGCCGCCGCCGAACGGCACTCACACTGCCGAGGCGAGCCCGATAAGCCGGCTGCAGGTTGTGCCTCTCCCGCCCACCGGTAACGGCCTCAACAAGCTGATCAAGGTGAAGGTCCGGGAAGTAGGCGGGGGCGGGCGCTTCATCGGCCAGCCGAGCACTGTCATCGCCCGCGACCACATACAGACCGCCAAAATCTGCCGCAGCCTGCGCAAACTCACTCACCCCAAGATCGTATGCGACCGCCAACCCCGCCACCCCAACACACCACCCGACCGCCGCCGCGACCGCCCGCCCTATGCCGCGCTGGGTTGATCATCGCCGGGGGCCGGGGGCCGGGGGCCGGGGGCCGGGGGCCGGGGGCCGGGGGCCGGGGGCCGGGGGCCGGGGGCCGGGGGCCGGGGGCCGGGGGCCGGGGGCCCGGGGCCGGGGGCCGGTGGCCGGTGGCCGGGGGCTGGTGGCTGGTGGCCGGTCGCGGGTCGCCGGTCGCTGGTCGCCTTTCACAGGTCGCTGGTGGCTGGTGGCCGGTGGCTGGCCGCTACGTTCCCTAGCCCCATGCCCGCGGTGGCCGGTCGCGGGCGACCTCGCTGATCGTGCACCGCGATCGCCGTCCGCGACGGTGCGGCTCGAAAACCGGACACCTCTGATCTGTGGCACCTTCGGGCGTCGCGAGGAAGCGAAGATCTCGGTGCTGATAGTGGGCAAGGTTTCGCCCGACCCGCCCTGATGATCGACTTGTCGGCGGGATCGTGAGGCAGCCAGACTTGCGTGCAGTTGCCGGCGAGCCGGGCGCGCACCCTCGGTTGAAAGCGCAAGGCCACAGATCGCCGAGCGTGCGGCGTGGTGGCGGCGGTGGCAGCTGCTTCGCCAACCGGCCTGGTGGGGATCGTTCTTGCAGGTGCCGCGCTTGTGGTGGCTGCCGCCGGTCGGGCACATGGACGTGGGGCCGGAAGCCGGCAGCGCAGCCCTCGGAGACTTCGCGTGGCGCTGCTTCTGAGCGTCGTACTCGCCATGAGTGTCGGCCGAAATGCGGCGCCGGCGACTGTGCGCGCCGTTGTCGTGCTCGAGCCGAAGCCGACGGGCTGATGGATGAGGGCGCTGGCGTCGCGCCCGGCCGGCCGCAGCTGGGTGAGGGACAGCGGCGCCTCGGTTGGTCGCTTCCCGCTGCGTCGCGATTGGTGTGAGAGCGAGTCCGAGGGTTGTCCGGGCAACTTCGCGCAGCTGAATCGCTGTGAGCCGAGGCGGTGCCAAGCTTGAAGGAGACGTAGCGCGTTTGGGGCGCCTCGCTCGTCGTTTCGGCGTGAGAGTCAGGAGTCGTGCAAGTAACTCCAGTCGGCTGATTATCGGTCGCGGCGAGTTTCGAGCCCCCGGCAGTCGGCTGCGCGTCGGTCGCCTTCGGCGGTGAGTCGTCGGCGGGTGACTGGGTGCTGGTCCCGCTTGGCTGCGCGTCAGTCGGGTTCGACGGCGAGTCGCTTGCGGGTGAACGCGCGCTGGTCGCGCTTGGCTGCGCGTCGGTCGCGTTCGATGGCGAGTCGCTTGCGGGTAAACGCGTGCTGGTCGCGTTCGGCTGCGCGTCGGTCGCGTTCGACGATGAGTCGCTTGCGGGTGATTGGGTGCTGGTCGCGTTCGACGGTGGGTCGCTTGGATCTGACTGCGTGTTGGTCGTGGTAGGCGGGGCCTCAGTCGTGACGGGCGGCGGGTTGGTCACGGTGGGCGGGGCGTCAGTCGTGGCGGGCGGCGGGTTGGTCGCGGTGGGTGGCGCGTCAGCGGCGGTTGGCTGTGCGCTGGTCGCGGTTGGCCGCGTAGTTGGCGCGGGTGGAAACGCGGCGGCGAGGACGGCGGGGAACGTCGGCGGCGCGAGGGTGCTCGTCGGGTCGGACGCGGCGCGGCGTAGGCGGCACAGCTTGGCGGCGTGTCTTTGTTGTAAGCCCCAGGCGCGGTGCCGTTCATGTTCGTGGCGGAATTCTTCGCCTGCGGGCGAGTAGTTTCGACGACGGGTTCGGTCGCGCATTTTGGCCAGCTCGGCCGAGGTGAAAAACTGTAGCTGCCGTTGCCGCATACCCAATTATCCCGCGTCGATGGAGGGAAAGGAACTCTCGCGAGAAGTCGATCATGCCAAATGAAGGAAGGGGATTCGTTGGCATGTCGGCCTGTCAACCATCTTCCGCGTGTCCGACTTGGCGAGTCTTTCTCTGATGTAGACAACGACGCTTTCGGCGATACGACGTATCCCGTGTTCTTGACTTGTGCGCGTTTTGGCGCGGTAGGCCGTCTGCTGCTGCAGGTGTGCTGCTGGGCGTGCGCTCCTAGGCGTGCGCTCCTGGGCGTGCGTCACTGGGTTGCGCTGCTGAGAGCGTGCGCCATTTAAAGCCGGTTTCGCCATATGAATCCACGCCACGCCGTGTCGGCTGGCAGCTCGAAACTCACAGAGGGCAATATCAAGGCTGTCAGCTTCGGCAGGCCGGTTGATCAGTTCATGCAGTGGCACATTTGGGGACCTCGTCAGGTGGAGTGACGCTAAGATCTGGGTAGTCATAAATGTGAAGGTCATCGAGCGGATGCTGTTCCAGCAAGGGGTGGAGAATGAATCGCGCTTAGCTGAACAAGAGCGGTGGCAATTCGTTCGATCCGCGATTCGGACGCCTACCGGCTATTCGACGTCCGCCCACCGCGACTGCGGCGCGGGCCGGTCCGCGACGCCGCGGTCTGGATGCGGGCCGTGACCGTCTGCGGCGGTGAGTGGCGGCAGGGCCTGGGCCACGACGCTGCTGGCTGGGAAGCAGGCCGTGACCGTCTGCGGCGGTGAGTGGCGGCAGGGCCTGGGCCACGACGCTGCTGGCTGGGAAGCAGGCCGTGACCGTCTGCGGCGGTGAGTGGCGGCAGGGCCTGGGCCACGACGCTGCTGGCTGGGAAGCGGGCCGTGACCGTCTGCGGCGGTGAGTGGCGGCAGGGCCTGGACCGCGACGCTGCTGGCTGGGATGCAAGCCTGACCACGTATGGCGGTGAGTGGCGGCAGGGCCTGGGCCACGACGCTGCTGGCTGGGATGCAAGCCTGACCACTGCGACGGCGAGTGGCGGCAGGGCCCGGCCCACGACGCTGCACGCTGGGATGCCGGCCTTGACCGTCCGTAGTGGGTGAGTGGTGGCATGGGCTGGAAGTGGACCTTAGACAGCTGCAGTGAGTGAGGGGCGGGTGGCTACCGCCGGGCCGCTGCGGGCTGGGGACTTGGACAAGTAATAGGGCCAGACGAGGCGGGCTTCCGGAGAAAGCCCGCCCCGCATCTAACCCATTCTCAAGCAGCGTTGCGCCGGGGCAGCCACAGAGCAAGCACAGCCCCCACCCCCACGATCACCGCTCCTACGATCACGGCTGGGCGGAGGCCGTCGACGAAGGTTTGGTGGGTGCTGTAGCCGCCGTATGAGCTGAAGATGGAGGCCAGGACGGCCACTCCGGCGGCTACTCCGGCCTCGCGGATGGTGTTGTTCACGCCGGAGGCCACGCCTCGGTCCGACTCGGTGACGCTGGCCAAGGCCACCGTGCTGATCGGGGCGAAGGTCAGGCCCATGCCAACTCCGGCCAGGGCGAAGGCGACCACCAAGCTTCCGTACGTCACGTCGGGGCTTGTGGCCAGGCCGATCCACAGGATGCCGGCGGCCAGGAACAGTTGGCCCGTGAAGATCAGGGCTCGCTGGCCGATGCGGTCGCCGAAGAGGCCGGCCAGCGGGGCCACGATCATGGGGGCGGCCGTCCACGGGAGGGTGCGCAGGCCGGCGTCGAGGGGACTCAATCCCTGCACCACCTGGAAGAACTGGGCCAGCAGGAACACTGAGCCGAAGGCGCCGGCCGAGAACGTCAGGGTGACCGCGTTGACCAGGCTGAATCCCCTGGAGCGGAACAGGCGCAGCGGCAGCATGGGGGAGGGGTTGCGGGCCTGCCAGGCCAGGAACGCGGCCAGCAGGACTCCGCCGCCGATCAGCATCGTGAGGATGCGGGCGGACGTCCAGCCGCGGTCGGGGCCGTCGACCACGCCCCAGATGACCAGCAGCATGCCGGCCGCGGAGAGAACCAGGCCTAGGGGGTCGAGGCGGCGGGCGCCGCCGCGGGACTCGCCGAGGACCGTGAGGGCCAGCACGACCGCCACCACGCCGATCGGGACGTTCAGCCAGAAGATCCAGTGCCAGTCGAGGCCTTCGACGACGGCGCCGCCGACGACCGGGCCGACCGCTACGCCGAGGCCGCTGATGCCGCCCCAGATGCCGACGGCCATGGTGCGCAAGCGGTCGGGTACGGCTTGGGCCAGCAGGGTCAGCGCCAGGGGAGCGACTGCCGCGCCGCCCAGGCCCTGCACCGCCCGGGCCGCGGTGAGCTGCCACGACTCGGTAGCCAGGGCGGCCGCGGCCGAGGCGAGCGTGAAGACGATCAGGCCGGCCACGAACATGCGGCGGCGTCCGATGCGGTCGCCCAGGGCGGCCGCGGTGAGCAGGAAGGCGGCGAAGGGCAGCGTGTACGCGTTCACGAACCACTGCAGGTCGGTGAGCGAGGCGCCCAGGTCGGTGCGGATCACCGGCAGCGCCGTGCTCACCACCAGGTTGTCGAGCGTGACCATGAAGGTCGGGATGCCGACGGCGGCCAGCACCCAGCCGAGCGGGCGGGTGCGGCGCCGGGGTGCCGCGGCGGGTGCCTCGAGAACGGCGGTCATCAGGTCTCCCCAAGTTGTTATCCGCTGATAACTTCGATCGCGACGTTAGTTATTGACTGATAACATGTCAACCGTGACCCGAACCCGCCTCACCGCCGAGGAACGCCAGGAGCAGTTGATCGTCGCCGCCGTCACCGCGTTCAGCCAGAACGGCTACGCCGGCACCACGACCGACCAGGTGGCCCGGCTGGCCGGCGTTTCCCAGCCGTACGTGATCCGTCTCTTCCGGACGAAGCAGGAGCTCTTCCTGGCCGGGGTGCAGCACGCGGGCGACCGCATAGAGGCCACATGGCGCGAGGCAGCCGACCGCTCACCGACCCTCGAGAGCCTGGGGGAGGCCTATGGCGAGCTGCTGGCCCAGCCCGAGCTGATCACCATGCTGCTGCACGGCTTCGCGGCGGCCGGCGATCCGGCCATCGGCGACCCGGTGCGGGCCTGCTTCGGGCGGCTCTACGAGGTGGTCCGCGAACTGACCGGCGCCACCGCGGCCGAGGCCCGCGACTTCTTCGCCGTCGGCATGCTGCTCACCTGCCTGGGCGCGATGCGCGTGCTCGGCCCGGACGCCGTGCCGCCCCAGCCCTGGTCGGCCGACTTGCTCGGCACGTTCGAGGGCCTCGACAAGAAGCTGTAGCCGCGGGACGGGCAAGGCGCGGCGCGGCAGAACGCGGCGCGGCCGAGCGAAAAGCGGCGTGGCGCGGCCAGCGTCGCGGGGTGGAACGCGGCGCGGCCGTGCGCGGGGCGAAACGCGGCGTGGCGTGGCGGGGTGGAACGCGGCGCGGCCGTGCGCGGGGCGAAACGCGGCGTGGCGTGGCGGGGTGGAACGCGGCGCGGCCGTGCGCGGGGCGAAACGCGGCGTGGCGTGGCGGGGTGAACGCGGCGCGGCCGTGCGCGGGGCGAAATGCGGCGGGGTGAAGGCGGCGCGGCCGAGCGTCGCGGGGCGAAATGCGGCGGGGTGAAGCGCGGCGCGGCCAAGCGTGGCGGCCCAGCGTCGCTTGGCGAACGCGGCGGGGCGAAGCGCGGCGTGGCCAGGCATGGCGGCCCGAACGCGGCGCGGTGAGGCGAAAAACGGCAGGCGAAAAACGGCAGGCGAAAAACGGCAGGCGAAAAACGGCAGGCGAAAAACGGCAGGCGAAAAACGGCAGGCGAAGAGCGGCGGGCGGGGGAGCGGCGGACCGGGGGCGGCGAAGGGCGAGGCGGGGCGAGGCGCTAGACGTTGTGGCGGGCGAGGATGGGCTCCCGCCAGCCCAGCATCGCCTCCGTCATGCGTACGGCGTCGACTGTGGCTCGTACATCGTGGACGCGCACGATGCGGGCGCCGTGCAGCACGCAGAAGACCACGGCGGCCAGCGTGCCGGCCAGGCGGTCGGGCTGTGACGCGTCCAGGGTCTCGCCGATGAAGTCCTTGTTGCTCACGGCGGCCAGCATCGGGTAGCCGACCGCGGCGATCTCGTCGAGCCGGCGGGTCAGTTCGAGCGAGTGCCGCGTGTTCTTGTTCAGGTCGTGCCCCGGGTCGATGATGATCTGGTCCGGGCGTACGCCGCGCTCGAGCGCCACCGCGACCCGCTCGCGCAGGAACTTCGCCACCTCGGTGGTCACGTCGCCGTACTGCGGGCTCGGCCAGAGCGTGCGGGGCGGGGCCAGGCTGTGCGTGATCACGAGCTGGGCGTCGGTGCCCGCCACCACGTCGGCCATCGCCGGGTCGCGCAGCCCGGAGGTGTCGTTGACGACCCCGGCGCCGGCCTTGATCACCTCGGCTGCGACCTCGGGGCGGAACGTGTCGACCGAGACGACGGCCAGCGAGCGCGCCGCCTCGACGACGGGCAGCACCCGGTCCAGCTCCTCGGCCGCGGACACCTCGGGGCCGGGGGCGAAGGGCACGCCGCCGATGTCGATCCAGTCGGCGCCGGCCTCGGCCGCGGCGGTCACCGCCTCGACCGCCTTCCGCAGCGCGAACGTGCGGCCCCGGTCGTGAAAGGAATCCGGCGTACGGTTGACGATCGCCATCACCGCGACGCGCCGGGAGAAATCGAACGAGCGGCCCCCGATGACCCGCGCGCGGTTCTGCTCACTCACGATTGTGCAGGTTAGCAGGGCTGCAACGGCGGTTTTCGAGCGGTGCCCAAATAAGAAAGGAACGACGGTGTACCCGAATCTGGGCTGATTATTCCTGTCGGTTTTCTCTTTATTGCACTGCGGAAAGTATGAATGGTCCAGACGTGAATCGGGTAGCTCAGAGGGCGAAGGCACAATGACGAATCCCCTTTGGAGGAATCCCCATGAGTGACGTGCCATCGGGCGTTCGCCGGCCGGACGACACCTATCCGCTCGACGTGCCGCCCACGCCGGGCTACCCGGCCGACCCGTACGCCACGACCACCACCACGGCGTACGACACGACCTACGAGTCGGGCAGCGAGAGCGGCAGCGGCAGCGGCGCCAAGGAGAAGGCCAAGGAGGTCGCGGCCCAGACCGGCCAGGCGTCCAAGGAGGCGGCCGCCGACGTCAAGGACACGGCCAAGGAGCAGGCGGCCCGTGTCGGCCAGGAGGCCAAGGCGCAGGCGAGCAACCTCGCGTCCGAGGTGAAGGGCCGGGTCAACGACCAGGCGCGCACCCAGAACGACAAGCTGGTGAACCAGATCCGCAGCACCGCCGACCAGCTCGACGAGATGCGCGGCGAGCGGGGCGACTCCCCGGCCGCGGCCGTCGTGTCGCGGGTGGCCGACGGTGGCCGCCAGTTCGCCGACTACCTCGACCGCAACGGCCCGGAGGGCGTGCTGCGCGAGGTGCAGGACTTCGCCCGCCGTCGCCCCGGCGCCTTCCTGGCCACCGCGCTGGCCGCCGGCTTCGTCGTCGGCCGCCTGGGCAAGGTCGTGGCCAAGGCCGACCCCGACGCCGGTCAGTCGGTCAAGCCGAGCACCGACTCGTTCGTGTCGCGCCCCGACACGTACGCCACGACCGAGACGACCGTGCCGGTCACCACGCCTCCCGTCACGCCGCCAGTGACGCCGGACTACACCACCGGCGCCGGCTACGCGAGCACCACCGAGTACTCCTCGACCGGCACCGGCACGCCCGCCGTGCGTGAGGAGTACGTGGTCGAGAGCCCGGAGCGCCTGCGATGACCGCACCGCACCCGCACGGCCGGATCGACGCCGAAGAGGTCCAGGAGACCTCGGTCGGCGAGATGATCGGCAACATCAGCAACGACCTGTCGCAGCTGTTCCGGCAGGAAGTGGAGCTGGCCAAGGCCGAGCTCAAGCAGGAAGCGTCGAAGGCCGGCAAGGCCGGCGGCATGCTCGGCGGCGCCGCGTTCGCGGCCTACCTGGCCGTCGTGCTGCTCAGCTTCGCGCTGGTGTTCGCGCTCGACGCCGTCATGCCCGCGGGCTGGGCGGCCCTGATCGTCGCCGTCCTGTGGGCAGTGATCGGTGGCGTTCTCTACGTGATCGGCAAGAACAAGCTCAAGACCGTCGACCCCGTGCCGCGCCGCACCGTCGACACGCTCAAGGAGGACGCCCAATGGCTGAAGAACCCGACCGGCTGAGGCAGCAGATCGAGAACACCCGGGCGTCGCTCACCCGCGACGTCGACCTTCTGGCCGAGAAGACGAGCCCGACCAAGGTCGCGCAGCGGCGCTGGACGTCGGTGAAGGAGAAAGTGATGGGCACCAGCTCTTCGGTGGGTTCCACCGTAAGTGACAAGGCGTCGTCGGTCGGCAGCTCCGTGAGCGACACGGCGTCGTCCGTGGGCAGCACGGTCAGCGACAAGGCGTCCCAGGTCAGCGACGTCGCGAGCGAGAAGGCGCACCAGGCGGCCGACGCCGTGCGCAGCGCGCCGCAGGCGGTCACCGCGCAGACCCAGGGCAACCCGCTCGCGGCCGGCATCATCGCCTTCGGCGTGGGCCTGCTCGCCTCGACCCTGATCCCGGTCACCGACGCCGAGAAGCGTGCCGGCGCCCAGATCAAGGAGAACAGCGGCGAGCTGACCGAGAAGGTCAAGGACGTCGCCACCGAGATGAAGGACGACCTCGCGGGCACCGCCCAGGAGGCGGTCGGCCAGGTCAAGCAGACCGCGCAGGAGGCCGTGCAGACGACCAAGGACACCGCGCAGTCCAACGCGCAGGACGTGAAGGAGCAGGCCAAGTCGGCCGCTTCCTGATCCTCCGCGAGTTTCGAGCCGGTCCCCACGGGGACCGGCTCGAAGGCGTTTGTGGTGGTTCGTGCGGGGAAGCTCAACGAGTATGAAACTCGGATACAAGCTGGCCGCGGAGGCCTTCGGACCCAAGGAACTGATCCGCCAGGCGGTCCGCGCCGAGCAGGCCGGATTCGACTTCGTCGAGATCAGCGACCACTACCACCCGTGGCTCGACGTGCAGGGCCACTCGCCGTTCGCGTGGAACGTGCTGAGCGCGATCGCCATGAAGACCGACCAGCTCGGCCTGGCCACGGGCGTCACCTGCCCGACCGTGCGCTACCACCCGGCGATCATCGCGCAGGCCGCGGCGACACTGGCGATCATCTCGGACGACCGGTTCACGCTGGGCATCGGCGCCGGCGAGCGCCTCAACGAGCACGTCGTCGGCCAGGGTTTCCCCAGCGTGCGCGGGCGCCACGAGCGCCTGGTGGAGGCCCTCGACATCATCAACCTGCTGTGGCAGGGCGGCTATCAGTCGTACGAGGGAAAGCATTTGCAGTTGGAAGACGCGCAGGTGTTCGACCTGCCGTCGAAGCTGCCGGTCATCGCCGTCGCCGCCGGTGGCAAGCAGGCCGCCGAACTGGCCGCGACCCACGGCACGGGCCTGTTCGCGACCGAGCCGCGGGCCGACCTGGTCGAGACGTTCACCGGCGCCGGAGGCAACGGCCCGAAGTACGCGGAGGCGTCGGTGGCCTGGGCGCCCTCGAAGGACGAGGCCGTGAAGGCCGCGCACGAGACCACGAGGTGGGCACTGACCGGCTGGAAGGTGATGTCGGAGCTGCCCAACCCGGTCAACTTCGAGGCCGCCGCGGCGACCGTGCGGCCGGAGGACATCGCCGAGCAGTTCGCGGTCGGACCCGACCCCGAGCCGTACGTGAAGATGGTCGGCGAGTACAAGGACGCCGGATACGACCACATCGTGCTGATGAACGCCGGTCCCGACCCCGACGGCTTCATCGACTTCTTCGCCAAAGAACTGAAGGGTCACCTGTAAGAGGCGCTTGCGCGGGGGTCAGCGGGGTATAGGCGATCTTCGTGACGCTGACCCCCCAGTACTACGGCACCGAGATCGAGACCGACGAGGTGACCGTCGTGGTCGCGACCCGGAACCGGGCCGACCGCCTGATCGAGACGTTTCCGCACCACCGGGCCCGCACGATCCTGGTCGACAACGCCTCGGACACGCCGCAGCCGCTGTTCCCGGGCGTCGACGTGGTGCGCCTGCCCGCGAACATGGGAGCGGCGGCGCGCAACGTGGGAGTTCAGCGGGCCCGTACGCCGTACGTGGCCTTCGCCGACGACGATTCCTACTGGACGCCCGGATCGCTGGCCCGGGCGGCCGCGCTGATGCGCGAGCATCCCCGGGCGGCGCTGCTGGCGGCGAAGGTACTGGTCGGCGAGTCGGGCCGGGTCGATCCGGTCTCGCGTGAGATGGCTGCTTCGCCCCTGGGTACGCCGGTGGGCGCGGCCGGGCCATCGGTGCTCGGGTTCCTCGCCTGCTCGATCATCGTGCGGCGGGACGCCTTTCTGGCGGCCGGCGGGTTCGAGCCGCGGCTTTTCGTGTACGGCGAGGAAGCGCTGCTGGCGATGGACCTCGCAGCGGCGGGGCACGAATTGTCGTACGTGGACGAGCTGGTTGTCCGGCACCTGCCGCTGCCTTCGGGGCGGGACAACGGGGCGCGCGCCCGTGTCGAGACACGGAACCGCGTGCTGACAGCTATGTTGCGGCGGCCTATGCCTGTGGTGCGGCGCACTTTGGCTGGGGCGTGGCGTGAGAACCCGGGTGGCGCACGTGATGCGTTGCGGCAGGCGGGTTGGGCTTGGCGGCAGCGGCGTGCGCTGCCGCCGCAGGTCGAGGAGGACCTGCGGCGGCTGAGCTGATCACCAGCCGGTCGGCGGGGCTTCGATGTGTACGGCCTTGGTGGCCGTCATCTCGTCCAGGAGCTCAGGGCCGTAACCGAACCCCTGGCCACTGCCCCCGCGCGGGTGGGCCGCCCCGCCCGGCGCGCCGCCGAACACCGCGTTGACCTTCACCGTTCCGGCCGGCAACCGCCGCCACGCCTGCTGCGCATTGCTCATCGACGCGGTCAGCACCGTGGCGGCCAGGCCGTACGGCGAGTCAGCCGCCCGCGACAAAGCCTCGTCGAACGAGTCGACCGTCACGACCGGCGCGACCGGGCCGAACGTCTCTTCGCGGACGACGGCCATCTCGTCGGTGCAGTCGGCCAGCACGGTCGGTGGGTAGTAGGAACCGGGGCCGGCGGGGGCCGATCCACCCCGCAGCGCCCGCGCTCCGGCCTTCACCGCCTGCTGCACCTGCTCGTCCACGGCGTCGCGCATCCGCTTGTCGACCATCGGGCCGATCTGCGGCGCCCAGTTGTCGGCCTCGGCCGCCAGGGCCTCGACGAACGCGTCGGCCACCTCGCGGTGCACGTAGATGCGTTCGACGGCCACGCAGATCTGCCCGGAGTTGACGAACGAGCCCAGCGCCGCCTGCGAGGCCGCCCAGGCCGGGTCGACGCCGGCGTCCACGATCAGCGGGTCGCTGCCGCCGTTCTCGAGCAGAGCCTTGGCGCCGGTGCGGGCGCACGCGGCGGCGATCGATCGGCCGGTCGCGGTCGAGCCGACCTGGGCCACCACGTCGACCGGGGCGGCGGCCAGCGCGGCGCCGACCTGGCCGTCGCCGTTGAGCAGGTTGAGCACGCCGGCCGGGAAGTGCGGGGCGAGCAGCTGGGCCAGGCGCCAGCCGGTGGCGGGGGTGCGCTCGCTGGGCTTGTAGACGACCGTGTTGCCGGTGACCAGGGCCGCGCCGAGCAGACCGCACGACACCGCGACCGGGTCGTTCCAGGGGGTGATCACGGCGACCACCCCGCGCGGGCCGTACGCCATGAGGTCGATCGCCTCGTCGTTGCCGGCCAGGGTGCGGCCGCGGTGGGTGGGGCCCAGTTCGGCGTACTGCCGCAGCGTGCCCACCCCGGCCAGGATCGACTCGCGGGCGCCGTCGACCGGCTTGCCCATCTCGGCCGTCATGATCTCGGCCAGCTCGCCGGCGGCCTCCTCGACGGCGGTCGCGGCCGCGTGCAGGGCGGCGGCGCGGGCGGCGGGCGCGGTCGCCGCCCACGGCGCGGCGGCTTTCCGCGCGGCCTGCACGGCCTTTTCCACGTCGGGCTCACCGGAAATACGCACGGTGGTCACCGGAGTGTCATCCGAAGGGTTGATAACGGTCAGGGTCCGGCCCGAGTTGCCCGGGTTCCAGGCGCCGTCAACGTATTGCTCCACGTCGTACATGGTCGGGCGCTTGCCCCACGGCAAAGAAAACAAACACGGTTATCAGTGCAGCTCACGCCGTCGGGAATTTTATTTGCAGGAAGTCAACGATCTTGGGAGTAAGCGCGGGATAGCCGGGTATCCGGCGCGCCATGCGAGTCCTGGGAATCAACGCGATCTTCCATGATCCGGCCGCGGCGCTGATCGTCGACGGTCAGGTCGTGGCGGCGGCCGAGGAGGAGCGGTTCAGCCGCCGCAAGCACGGCAAGCGCCCGGTTCCCTTCTCGGCCTGGGAGCTGCCCGAACTGGCGGCCGCCTGGTGCCTCGAGGAGGCCGGACTGCGCCCGGACGACCTGGACGCGGTCGCCTACTCCTTCGACCCCGGCCTGAGCCGCGACGCCGAGAGCCTGGGCCTGGCCGACCCGTGGGACCACCTGCGCGTCGACTACGCGCGGCGGGCCCCGCAGTTCCTGGCCGCGGCGCTGCCCGGGCTCGACCCGGAGCAGGTGCGGTTCGTGCCGCACCACGTCGCGCACGCCGCCTCGGCCGGCCTGTCGGTGCCCGAGGACAGCGCGGTGCTGGTGCTCGACGGGCGCGGTGAGGTGGCCAGCCACCTGGCCGGTGCCTTCCGCGGCGGCGAGCTCGAAGTGCTCAAGAGCCAGGAGCTGCCGCACTCGCTGGGGCTGCTCTACGAGGACCTGACGCGCCACCTGGGCTTCATGCACTCGAGCGACGAGTACAAGGTGATGGCGCTGGCCTCGTACGGGAAACCGAAGTTCCTCAACCTGCTGCGGGAGCTCGTCCGGCCCACCGAGGACGGCGGCTTCGTCGTCGAGCGCATCGACTGGGCCGCCCTCGCGAAGGCGCGCACGGCCGACGGCGAGATGACCGAGGCCCACGCCGACCTGGCCTCCAGCGTGCAGGTGCGGCTCGAGGAAGTGCTGCTCGACCTGGCCCGATGGACGTTCGAGGCCTCCGGCGGCACGCTGAAGACGCTGACCATGGCCGGTGGCACCGCCCTGAACTGCGTGGCCAACGCCCGGATCGCGGCCGAGGGCCCGTACGAGCGGGTCTGGGTGCAGCCGGCCGCCGGCGACTCCGGCACCGCGCTCGGCGCCGCCCTGGCCGTCCATGGCAAGAACATCCCGTTCGGCACCGCCGCGCTGGGCCGGGGCTGGTCCGACGACGAGCTGGAAGCGGAGCTGAAGCGGGCTGCGCTGCCCTACACCCGGCCCGAGTCCATCGCGGCCGAGGCGGCCAAGGTGCTCGCCGACAACGGGATCATCGCCTGGTACCAGGGGCGCAGCGAGTACGGCCCGCGCGCGCTGGGCCACCGGTCGCTGCTGGCCCACCCCGGTGACCAGGACACGCAGACCCGGATGAACAACGTCAAGGGCCGCGAGCAGTTCCGCCCGATCGCGCCGATGGTGCGGGCCGAGCGGTTCGGCGACATCTTCGAAGGCGTCTACCCGAGCCCGTACATGCTCTTCGTGCACCAGGTGAAACCGGAGTGGAAGGACCGCATCCCGGCGGTCACCCACGTCGACGGCACCGCCCGCGTGCAGACCGTGCACACCGAGACCGAGCCGCTGGTGGCCGAGATGCTGGCCGAGTTCGAGCGGCTGACCGGGCTGCCGGTGGTGGTCAACACGTCGCTCAACACGGCTGGGCGGCCCATGGTCGACACGCCGCGCGAGGCCATGGAGCTGTTCGGCTCGGCGCCGGTCGACCTGCTGGCGATCGGGCCGTTCGCGGTGCACCGCGCGAAGGCGTTCGGCGCGGACGCGCGAGGTGTCGTCGCCGAGCAGGCGGAACGCGCGTGACCGTCACCGTCGTGGTGCCGACGCTCGGCCGTCCGAGCCTGGACGTCCTGCTCGCCGCGCTGGCTGCGGGCGTGGCCGAGCACGACCTCGAGCTGCTGGTGGTGGACGACCGGCCGGGCAATCCGCCGGCGCTGGACGTCGAGGCCAAGGTCCTCACCGGACCGGCCCGGGGTCCGGCGGCGGCGCGCAACGTGGGCTGGCGGGCGGCCCGGCACGACTGGGTCGCCTTCCTCGACGACGACGTGGTGCCCGATCCGGACTGGGCCGACCGCCTGGTGCTGGATCTGGCCGCGGCCGGTTCCGAGGTGGGCGGCGTGCAGGGCGTGCTGCGGGTGCCGCTGCCGGACGACCGGCGGCCGACCGACTGGGAGCGGGTGACGGCCGGGCTGGCCGACGGGGCCTGGATCACCGCCGACATGGCCTACCGCCGCGAGGCGCTGGAGCGGTGCGGCGGCTTCGACGAGCGCCTGCCGCGGGCCTTCCGCGAGGATGCCGAACTGGCTTATCGCGTACGGCGTGAGGGCTGGACCCTGCAGCGGGGCAACCGCCGTGTCACCCACCCGGTGCGGCCCGAGAGCACGTGGGTCAGCGTCCGCACCCAGCGCGGCAACGCCGACGACGCCCTGCTCCGCCGCCTCTACGGCCCCGAGTGGCGGGAGCTGCTGGAGATCCCGCCCGGCCGCCGCCCCCGGCACCTGGCCGTCACCGTCGCCGGCCTCACCGCGCTGGCCGCCGCGGCCGCCCGCCGCCCCCGGCTGGCCGCACTGGCCGGGCTGGCCTGGGCGGCCGGCACCGCCGAGTTCGCCGCGGCCCGCATCGCGCCCGGCCCCCGCGACGCCCGCGAGGTGGGCACGATGCTGGTCACCAGCGCGGTCATCCCGCCGGTGGCGACCCTGCACTATCTGCGCGGCTGGTGGCGGTGGCGCGCCCGTGGCTGAGCTGTTCGAGGCGGTGCTGTTCGACCGGGACGGCACGCTCATTGTCGACGTGCCCTACAACGGCGACCCGGCGCTGGTCGAGCCGATGCCGGGGGCCCGCGAGGCGCTGGACCGGCTGCGCGCGGCCGGGCTGCGGATCGGGGTCGTCACCAACCAGTCGGGGCTGGCCCGGGGCCGGTTCACCGCCGAGCAGCTGGACGCGGTCAACGCCCGGGTCGAGCAGTTGCTGGGCCCGTTCGACGACTGGCAGATCTGCCCGCACGACGAGACGGCCGGGTGCCGTTGCCGCAAGCCCGCGCCGGGCATGGTCGTCGCCGCCGCCGAGGCGCTGGGCACCACCCCGGCCCGCTGCGTGATGATCGGCGACATCGGACGCGACGCCGAGGCCGCCCAGGCCGCCGGGGCCGCCGCCATCCTCGTGCCGACGCCGGTCACGCTGCCCGCCGAGGTCGCCGCCGCCCCGGCCGTCGCGCCCACCATCTCAGCCGCCGCGGATCTGATCCTTCAGCGGGAAGCTCTGGTGGCTCCGGTCGCGCGGTCGGCGGCCGCCGGAAATGTCCTGGTTGTTCGGTCCGACTCGGCCGGCGATGTGCTGGTCACCGGGCCGGCGATCCGGGCGGTCGCGGCCGGCGCCGAGCGGGTGACCATGCTGTGCGGCCCGCGCGGGCGCAGTGCCGCCGAGCTGCTGCCGGGGGTCGACGAGATCATCGAGTGGCGGCTGCCCTGGATCGATGCGCAGCCCGGGCCGGTGGAAGGCATGGAGGAGCTGGTCGCGCTCCTGCGGTCGAAGAAGATCGACGAGGCGGTGGTGTTCACCTCGTTCCACCAGTCGGCCCTCCCGCTGGCGCTGCTCATGCGGATGGCCGGCATCGGCCGGATCACCGCGATCAGCGAGGACTACCCCGGTTCCCTGCTCGACGTGCGCCACCGCGGCGTACCGGTGGGCCTGCCCGAACCCGAGCGGGCGCGCAGCGTCGCCGCGGCCGCCGGTTTCGCCCTTCCCCCGGGCGACGACGGCCGCCTACGGGTCACCGCCGCCCCGGCGGAACGGGGCGACTACGTCGTCGTCCACCCGGGAGCGAGCTGCGAGGCCCGCTCCTGCCCGCCCGAGACCCTGCGCCGGATCGTGGCCGCGCTGGCCGGGGCCGGCCACCGCGTGCTGATCACCGGCGGTCCCGACGAGCGCCACCTGGCCGCGTACGTCGCCGGGGACACCGCCGATCAGGTCGGCCGCACCTCGATGCCCGAGCTGGCCACGCTGCTGGCCGGCGCGCGGGCCCTGATCGTGGCCAACACCGGCCCGGCCCACCTGGCCGCCGCCGTGGGAACTCCCGTCGTCAGCCTCTACGCCCCCACCGTCCCGTACGGCCAATGGGGT
The DNA here is from genome assembly GCF_026626335.1 of Paractinoplanes pyxinae. Lineage (GTDB taxonomy): Bacteria > Actinomycetota > Actinomycetes > Mycobacteriales > Micromonosporaceae > Actinoplanes > Actinoplanes pyxinae. Next base: position 653,738 of record NZ_JAPNTZ010000003.1, read on the forward strand.
CCCTACCGCGTCCCGAACATCCGCCTCGGCGACGCCGCCGCGCCCTGCCGCGACAGCCGGGCCACCACCTGCCCGATCGACGGCCATCCCTGCCTGTCCACCATCGAACCGGCCGAGGTGGTGGCCGCCGTCGCACGGCTGACCACCCCGGCCGAGATTGCCGAGGCCGCCGCGTGAACATCCTGCTCTGGCACGTGCACGGCTCCTGGACCACCTCGTTCGTCCAGGGCAAGCACCGCTACCTGATCCCCGTCAACGACGCCCGGGACGCCTGGGGGCGGGGCCGGGCCCAGACCTTCGACTGGCCCGCCACCGTGGAGGAGCTGCCGCTCGACGAGATCCACGACGTCGATGTGGCGATCGTCCAGCGGCCCGAAGAGCTCGAGCTGGTGCCCAAGGGCGTGCCGGTGATCTACGTCGAGCACAACACCCCCAAGGGCGACGTGCCGGTCAGCCGGCATCCCATGGCCGACCGGGACGACCTGATCGTGGCCCACGTGACCGACTTCAACGACCTTTTCTGGGACACCGGCGCCACCCGTACGACGGTGATCGAGCACGGCATCGTCGAGCCCCAGGCCCGCTGGACCGGCGAGCTGAAGAACTTCGCCGTGGTCACCAACGAGCCCGTACGGCGGCAGCGGGTGACCGGGACCGACCTGTTCGGCCGGTTCGCCGCGGTGGCCCCGCTGGACGTGTTCGGCATGGGCGTCGAAGGGCTCCGCAGCGAGCGGATCACCCCGTACGACGACCCGCCGCAGCACGAGATGCACCGGCTCGTGGCTCAGCGCCGGGCCTACCTGCACCTGTGCCGCTGGACCTCGCTCGGGCTGAGCCTGATCGAGGCCATGCAGATGGGCATGCCGGTCATCGGCCTGGCCACCACCGAGGCGGTCGTCGCCGTGCCACCGGACGCCGGGGTGCTGGACACCCGCGTCGCCACATTGGTCGAGGCCGCGCACTGGCTGCTCGAGGACGACGCCGCGGCCGTGAGCCTCGGCGCCCGGGCCCGTCAGGTCGCCCTCGCCCGCTACGGGCTGGACCGGTTCCTCGCGGACTGGGACCGGCTGCTCGAGGAGGAAACATGCGCATCGCGATGATCTCGGAACACGCCAGCCCGCTGGCCGCGCTGGGCGGCATCGACGCCGGCGGCCAGAACGCGCACGTGGCGGAGCTGGCCGGGGCGCTGGCGGCGGCCGGGCACGAGGTGCGTGTCTACACCCGCCGGGACAGCGCCGACCTGCCGGCCGTGATGCCGATGGGGGAGCGGATCGACGTCGTGCACGTGCCCGCCGGGCCGGCCTGCGTGCTGCCCAAGGACGAGCTGCTGCCGTTCATGGGCGAGTTCGCGGAGTGGCTGGCGGCCAACTGGCGCACCGAGTGGCGGCCGGACGTCGTGCACGCCCACTTCTGGATGAGCGGGCTGGCCGCGGTGACCGCCGGGCGCCGGTGCGACGTGCCGGTGCTGCAGACGTACCACGCGCTCGGCTCGGTCAAGCGCCGCCACCAGGGCTCGGCCGACACCAGCCCGCCGCGCCGGATCGCCTACGAGCGCGAGCTGGGCCGGGCGGTCGACCGGGTCATCGTGCAGTGCCACGACGAGATCCGCGAGCTGCTGCGCCTGGGCGTGCCGCGCTCGCAGATGACGCTGGTGCCCTCGGGCGTCAACGTCGAGCGGTTCAGCCCGGACGGCCCGGCCGTCGCCCGCGACCCCAAGCGGACCCGCATCCTCACCGTGGCCCGGCTGGTCGAGCGCAAGGGCATCGAGGACATCGTCCGCGCCCTGCCGGCCGTTCCCGGGGCGGAACTGGTCGTGGTCGGCGGCCCGGCCGAGGGCGAGGTCGCCACGAAGCTCCGGCGGGCCGCCGCTCAGTCCGGGGTGGCCGACCGGGTCGTGCTGGCCGGGGCGGTGCCCGCCCACGAGATGCCGCAGTGGTACCGCTCGGCCGACATCGTGGCCGCCACCCCCTGGTACGAGCCGTTCGGCCTGACCGCGCTCGAGGCCATGTCGTGCGGGGTGCCGGTCGTCGCCAGCTCGGTCGGCGGGCTGGCCGACACGGTCGTCGACGGGGTCACCGGCGACCTCGTGCCGCCGCGCGACCCGGCCCGGCTCGGCGTCGCGCTGCGCCGGCTGGCCTCCGACGAGGTGCGCCGCCTGTCGTACGCGGCGGCCGCCGTCGACCGCGCCCTCCACTCCTACGCCTGGCCCCGCATCGCGGACCGGCTCGCTCAGGTCTACGCGAGCGTCGCCGGGGTCGCCACCGAACCCACCCGGGAGGCAGTCGCCTGATGGACCACGATCTCACCCCCACCGACGACCACCTGACCGCGCTGGCCGCGGCGATCGTCCCCTTCCGGGCCATGTCCGGCAAGCTGGCCCGCTGGGGCTCCGACCTGGCCTGGCACCTCGGGCAGGGCGGCCGGCTGCTGGTGGCCGGCAACGGCGGCAGCGCGGCCGAGGCCCAGCACCTGGCGGCCGAGCTGGTCGGCCGGCTGCGCGACGAGCGGCGGCCGCTGTCGGCCATCGCGCTCACCCCGGACTCCTCGGCGGTCACCGCGATCGGCAACGACTACGGCTTCGAGGAGATCTTCGCCCGGCAGGTACGGGCCCACGGCCGCCCGGGCGACGTGCTGATCACCCTGTCGACCAGCGGCCGCAGCCCCAACCTGCTGGCCGCCGTGCGCGCGGCCAAGGAGTGCGGGATGCGCACCTGGGCCATGACCGGCCCGTCCGGCCCGCTGGCCGAGGCCTCCGACGAGGCGCTGCGCTGCCCGTCGCCGGAGAGCCAGGTCGTGCAGGAGCTGCACCTGGTCGCGGTCCACCTGATGTGCGAATACCTCGACCGCACCCTGCCCTCGGTGCTCGGAGGCGGCAGCGACGCCCCTTTCGCCGACTTCAAGGTGGAGGTGGCCGTATGAGCAGTCTCGTCATCGTGGGCGACACCCTGCTCGACAAGGACGTGCAGGGCAGCGTGCGGCGGGTCGCCCCGGACGCGCCGGCCCCGGTGCTCGACGAGGAGGACGTCAACGAGCGCCCCGGCGGCGCCGGCCTGGCCGCCCTGCTCGCCGCCCAGTCGGGCCAGGACGTCGCCCTGGTCACCGCGCTGGCCGACGACGCCGGCGGCGCCCGGCTGAGCGAACTGCTCACCGCGGCCGGCGTGAAGGTCTACGCGCTGCCGTTGCCCGGCGCCACGCCCGAGAAGGTGCGCCTGCGCTCCGGCGAGCACGTGCTGCTGCGCCTGGACCGCGGCGGCGAGCCCCAGCCGCCCGGTGCTGCGCCCGAGGCCGCCCTCGACCTGCTCCGCCAGGCCAAGGCGATCCTGGTCAGCGACTACGGGCGGGGCGTGGCCCGGCACCCGGAGCTGCGTCGCGCGCTGGGCGAGACCAAGGCCCCGATCGTCTGGGACCCGCACCCCAACGGGCCGCAGCCGGTGCCCAACGCCCGGCTCGTCACGCCCAATCTGGCTGAGGTGCGCAAGCTCTCCGGCGACGGGGGCGGCGGCTCCACACTGGCCGCCGCGCAGCGGGGCGGGCAGGCGATGCGCCAGCACTGGCGGGCCGGCGCGGTCGTCGTGACCTGCGGGGCCGAGGGCGCGGTGCTCTGCCACTCGGGCTCGACGCCGCTGGTCGTCCCGGCCCCCGAGGTCGGCGACGGCGACACCTGCGGCGCGGGCGACCGGTTCGCGGCCACGGCGGCGCTCGCGCTGGCCGGCGGCGCCCTGGTCAGCGAGGCCGTGCAGCAGGCGGTGGCGGCCGCCTCGGCGTACGTCGCGTCGGGCGGGGTGACCGCCGCGCTCGCACCGCCCGTCGTGGCCGAAGCGGCGCCCGAGCGCATCGGGGCCGACGCGGCCGGCCGGCTCGCGGCCGAGGTGCGGTCCCGCGGCGGCACGGTCGTGGCCACCGGCGGCTGCTTCGACCTGCTGCACGTCGGCCACCTGGCCACCCTGCGGGCCGCCCGCAAGCTCGGCGACTGCCTGATCGTGCTGCTCAACAGCGACGACTCGGTGCGCGGGCTCAAGGGCCCGGAACGCCCGCTGAACCCGCAGAACGACCGGGCCCGCCTGCTGGCCGCCCTCGACTGCGTCGACGCCGTGGTCGTCTTCGACGAGTCCACCCCGGAGGCGGCGCTGACCTGGCTGCGCCCCGACGTCTGGGTCAAGGGCGGTGACTACGACTCCGTGCCCGAGTCGGAGCTCATCGAGCGCTGGGGCGGCCAGACCGTCTTCGTGCCCTACCTGGACGGCCGTTCCACCACCCGGACCATCGCCGCGGCTCAAGCCGCCACCAGCTGAGTAGGAGAAAGACATGGACGCAGTGATCGTCACCGGCGGATCGAGCGGCCTCGGCGCCGCCGTCGTCGACGCCGTGGTCAAGGCCGGCGGCCGCCCGTTCGTCATCGACCGTCAGGCCCCGGCCGACGGCGTGGCCTGGATCGAGTGCGACCTGGCCGACACCCGCGCCGCCGAGGCCGCCACCCGGCAGGCCATCGAGCAGGCCGGCGGCAGCATCGACGGCGTGGTCACCGCGGCCGGCATGGACGTGCCGGGCGCGCTGGCCGACATCCCGGGCGAGACGTGGGACCGGATCGTCACCATCGACCTGCTGTCGACGGCGGCCGTGATCCGGGCCGCGATCCCGGCCCTCAAGCAGTCGCACGGCGGCGTCGTCACCGTCGCCTCCACGCTCGGCGTGAAGGCGGTCAGCGACGCCACCGCGTACTGCGCGGCCAAGTTCGGCGTGGTCGGCTTCACCCGGGCCCTCTCGGCCGAGCTGGCCGGGCAGGTCAACGTCACCCTGGTCATCCCGGGCGGCATGCGGACGAAGTTCTTCGACGACCGCGACGCGCAGTACAAGCCGGGCCCGGACGCCATCCTGAACGACCCGGCCCACGTCGCCTCGGCGATCATGTTCGCGCTCGGCCAGCCCCGCGGCTGCGCCGTCCGCGAGCTGGTCATCGCGGCCGAGCAGGAGAGCTCGTACCCGTGATCCTCGCTCTGCGCGCGCTGGGCGTGGGCGACCTTCTCACCGCGGTGCCCGCCCTGCGCGGGCTCCGCGGTGCGTTCCCGCGGCAGACGCTCGCGCTGGCCGCGCCGGCCTGGCTGACGCCGCTGATCGAGCTGATCGGCGGCGTCGACCGGATCGTCGAGGTGTCGTCGCTCGATCCGGTGACCCTGCCGCCGGCCGAGATCGCGGTCAACCTGCACGGGAGCGGGCCGGAGTCGCACCGGCTGCTGCAATCGGCGGAACCGGCCAAGCTGTGGGCGTTTGCCAACGCCGAGGCCGGGCATCTCGACGGTCCCACCTGGACCGCAGAGGAGCACGAGGTGCATCGCTGGTGCCGGCTCGTCCGCCATTACGGCGTCACCGCCGACGAGACCGACCTTCGGATCGCGGCGCCGGTGGCTCCCGTCGAGAAGGCCACGATCATTCATCCCGGGGCCAAGTCGCCCTCGCGGCGCTGGCCGGTCGACCGCTATGCGGCCGTCGCGCGGCAGTTGCGCTCGGCGGGTCACCGCGTGCTGGTCACCGGTTCCGCTTCCGAGAAAGAACTGGCCGTACGGGTGGCCGAGCGGGCCGGTCTGGGCCGGGACGCCGTTCCCAGCACGGGGCTGGCCGAGCTCGCCGGGCTGGTGGCCCACGCCCGGATCGTGATCAGCGGGGACACCGGCATCGCGCATCTCGCCTCGGCGTACCGTACGCCGTCAGTTGTCCTCTTCGGCCCGATGTCGCCGGAGCGCTGGGGACCGCCCGCGCTGCCCCAGCACAAGACCATCTGGCACGGCACCCGCAGCGAACCGGGCGACAGCACCGAGCCCGGCGTCCACCCGGCCCTGCTGGCCATCGAGCCCGGCGAGGTGATCGATGCGGCTCAAGCGTTCTGACCTGAGCAAGCCCGGCTACACCCGGCAGAAGTCGGGCAAGGGCTTCCGCTACCGCGACACCGACGGGTCGGCCCTGACCGACCCGGACGAGGTCGAGCGGGTCAAGCAGCTGGTGCTGCCGCCGGCCTGGAAGGACGTGTGGATATCGCCCGATCCGCGCGGGCACATCCAGGCCACCGGCATCGACGCCGCCGGGCGCAAGCAGTACCGCTACCACGACGCCTGGCGCACCGCCCGCGACGAGGCGAAGTTCGACCACGCCCTGGAGGTGGCCGAGCGTCTGCCCGAGATCCGCGACAAGCTGTGCGGCGACCTGACCGACGAGCGCGGGCTGACCCGGGCCCGGGTGCTGGCGGCCATCGTCCGGCTGCTCGACATGGGCATGTTCCGCATCGGCGGCGACCAGTCGGCCGTCCGCGAGGACGACCCGTCGTTCGGGCTGTCCACGCTGCGGCCCGAGCACGTGCGCACGCAGGGCGGCTGTGTGCTGCTCGAGTTCACCGGCAAGTCGGGCGTGCAGCACTCGGGCACGATCGGCGACGGCGAGGTGTGCCAGGTGCTCAAGGACCTCAAGCGCCGGCGCCGCAGCGAGAACCGCCTCTTCGCGTACTACGACAAGTCGGCCAAGCGGTGGCACGAGATCCACGCCGACGAGGTCAACGACTATCTCCGCGAGATCAGCGGCGAGCAGATGACGGCCAAGGATTTCCGTACGTGGCACGGCACCGTCAAGGCGGCCGAGACGCTGGCCGAGGTCGGCCCGCAGCCCACCGAGAGCAAGCGGAAGAAGGCAGTCTCGCACGCCATGAAGGAGGTCTCGAACCTGCTGGGCAATACGCCGGCCGTGGCGAGGGCGTCCTACGTCGACCCGCGCGTGGTCGAGGCGTTCGAGGAGGGCGAGGTCGTCGACGAGCCGGGCGAGAAGGCCGTCCTCGAGCTCCTGGAGGAGTGATCATGCGCTGCGGTTCCCGCACCCCGGTGGGAGCATCGTCGGTATGACCGTCATAGCCACACTCACCGTCGAACGGCCGTCCGGGCACTGGATCGACCGGGCCCGCGCGTACCAGATCGTCGTCGACGGGGCGGTCAAGGGCGTCGTGCGCTGCGGCCGCGAACTGTCGCTGGCGCTGCCGCCGGGGCCGCACACCGTCCGCGCCCGCCTCGACTGGACCGGCAGCGACGACGTGCCCGTCCACCTCGGACCGGGCGCGACCGTGCGGCTGCGCGTCGAGCCGCGGGGAGCCCGGCACGCCGTGGGCAAGCGGTACCTCAAGCTGACCCGCGTGGCCTGAAGCGTCCGGTTCCCAGGCGATTCACAGCGGTCACCGCCGATCGGAGCGGCCGGGCTGGGTAAGCCTCCGGCATGACCGACCGGGTGATGGTATTCGCTCCTGCGCCGATCCTGACCGTGACCATCGAACAACATGGCGACGAACCCGACCTGCACGTCCACCCGGGCGGGCAGGGCGTCTGGCAGGCCCGCATGATCTCAGCCCTCGGCGTGCCGGTGAACCTGTGCGTGGCGCTGGGCGGCGAGCCGGGGTCGTTGCTGGAGGCGACGCTCGCCGCGGAGGGGTTCGACGTCCGGGCCGTGCCCCGGCACTCGGCCAGCGGCTGGTACGTGCACGACCGCCGCGAGGGGCAGCGCGAGTCGGTGGCCGAGCACCCCGGGCCGCCGCTGACCCGGCACGAACTGGACGAGCTGCACAACGTCGCGCTCACCGAGGGCCTGCGCTCGTCGGTGGCCCTGCTGAGCGGACCGCACAAGCCTTCGGCGGTCGCGCCCGACGTCTATGAGCGCCTGGCCTCGGACCTGACAGCCAACGGCGTACGGGTGGTGGCCGACCTCTCCGGTGACTACCTGACCGCCGTGCTCGAAGGAGGGGTTTCGGTCGTGAAGGTCAGCCACGAGGAACTCCTCGACGACGGGCTGGCCGACGACGACAGCGTGGAATCGCTGCTGGCCGCCGGGCGGAAGCTGCGCGAGCGCGGGCTCGACGCGGTGCTGATCAGCCGGGCGGGGGACGCGGCGCTGGCCCTTTACGAAGACCATGAGTGTGAGGTGCACCCGCCGCCGCTGACCGTCAACGAGCACCGGGGCGCCGGCGACTCGATGACCGCCGGGGTGACGTCGGTGCTGGCCCGGGGCGGCTCGTTCGAGGAGGCGCTGCGGACCGGGTCGGCGGCCGGGGCCCTCAACGTGACGCGGCACGGGTTGGGGACGGGAAGGGCCGAGGCGGTGCGCGAGCTGATGAGCCGAGTGCGGATCGAGAAGCGATGACCCGGGTGCTGATCACCAACGACGACGGGGTGGCCGCGCCGGGGATCCTGGCCCTGGCGGCGGCTGTCTCCGGCACGTACGACGTGGTCGTGGCGGCGCCGCAGGAAGAAGCGAGCGGCATGAGCGCCGCCCTGACGGCGGTGGTGTCGGACGGGCAGATCCTGATCTCGAAGTACGAGATGCCGGGGATCACCGCGTACGGGGTGGCCGCCTCACCGGCGTACATCGTGGTCCTGGCGTCCCTGGGGGTCTTCGGCCCGCCGCCCGACGTGGTGCTCTCGGGGATCAACCGGGGCGCCAACGCGGGCCGCGCGGTGCTGCACTCGGGCACGGTGGGGGCGGCGCTGACGGCGGCCAACTACGGGATGCGGGCGATGGCGGTCTCGCTCGACGTGCTCAACCCGGACGCCGCGATCTCGGCCGCCTCCGGGGGCAACGCGATCATCCTGCCGTCCGACGACGATTTGCATTGGCCGACGGCCGCGGCGGTCGCGGCCTCGCTGATGGAGATGGCCTCGTCGACGCCGGCCGGAACGGTGCTCAACGTGAACGTGCCCGACCGGCCCGAGGCGCCGCAGGTGCGTGAGGCGACGCTGGCGTCGTTCGGCCAGGCGGGCCTCGCGGTGGCCGAGTCGGGCGAGGGGTACGTGCGGACGACCATCGAACGCAGCGGCGAGAAGCTGGTGCCCGGCACCGACCTGGCGTTGCTGGCCGACGGCTACGCCACGGTGACCGCGCTGCGGCCGCCCGTCTCGGTCAGCGGGGTGCGCATTCCGGTTCCGCGGTCCGCGTCGTCGTGAAGCGGGATGCGCGTCCGGTGGCCGGGGCCCGCGTCGTCGTGAAGCGGGATCAGGGCGGCCACGGCCACCGCCAGCAGCAGGCGTGACTCGGCGAACAGCACCGGCACGGGCAGGATCATGACGGCCAGGACGACCGCCTTCTGAACCTTTCCAATGGGCAGCAGGACGGCCAGGACCAGCCAGATCTGGTGGTGAGTCCACGAGACGGGGCTGAGGACAATGCTCGCCGCGCCGACCACAATCACGGCGCTCAGCCAGTCCTGGCGACGGGCCAGCCGTACGGCTCGAGCGAGCGCGACGGCGGCGACGGTGCCCCCGACGAACAGCACCAGGGTCCGGCGGGCGTCGGCCTCGATGCCCAGGCGCAGCAGGGCGCCGTTGAGCGACTGGTTGCCCACGCCGTCGATGTAGCCGAGCCGGTTGACCTGGAAGACCTTGTCGGTCCAGAAGGCCCACGAGTCGCCGGGCAAGGTGGCCGCAGCGAGCAGGCCGCAGGCGGCGAACGTGGCGGTGGCGACGGCCGCGGCGGTGCGGCGGCCGGCCAGCCAGAGCAGCGGAATGAAGATCAGCGGCGTGAGTTTGACGGCTGCGGCCAGGCCGACCAGTGCGCCGTGCCAGGGCGTACGGCGCAAGGCCAGGAAATCGGCCGCGACCAGAGCAGCCAGAAAGAGGCTCACCTGGCCGTATTTGACGTCGGACGAGACGGGCGCCGAGAGCATGAGCGCGAGCGCGACGACTGGCTGGTTCCGGCGGGTGACCAGAACGGCCAGACCGGCGACGGTGGCCAGCGAGGCCAGGGTCCAGGCGATCTGCACGACGCCGACCGGGAGCCAAGTCAGCGGGGTGAACAGCAGGGCCGCGAACGGGGGATAAGTGAAGGGAGCGGCGCCGCGGGTGAAGTCGTAGAGGCCGGCGCCGTCGGCCAGGCCGGAGACCGCGCCCAGGTAGACCGAAAGGTCGGTGAGGCGGCTTCCCGCAGGCTTCCAGAAGGCCGCGACCGCCGTGGCTGCTGCGACCACCGCCGTGAGGAACCAGATCCATCGCTTACCCATAGTCGGAACGCTACATAGGGTCTGGGCTGCTTGTCGAGCCGCGAGCTCGGTTGTTATGCGGCCGTGAGGGAGTCGGTGGCCCGCATGGCCAGCAGGGCTGCCAGGAGGGCGACGGCGCCCAGGCCGACCGGGTGCTCGACAAACCCGAACCCGAACGCCGTCGAGTTGTCGAGCAGCCGCCGCAACACCACATCCGGATCCCCGCCGGCCGCCGGCAGAGCGGGCGCCACCGCCAGCGTGGCCAGCGCCGTCACCGCCCCGGCGGCTCCCCGGCGCGCGTTCACACCGAGTCGCGACACCGCCGCGCGGGCAGCGTCTGTGACACGCCGGGTCAGGTGCCCGCTGCTTCGTGCCGGCTCACCTGTCTTGCCCGTGAGTGCCGAGGCGAGGAGGAAGGCGGTGCACAGCAGGAACGGGCCGGCCGATACGGCAGCGTTGGCCAGCAGGATCCCGGAGGCGTGGAAGGCCGGGCCGTCACCGAGGTGGGGCCCGAACGACACGGTGCCGCCGGGCAGCAGGGCGAGCGGGAACCAGGCCGGAGCCGTCCACGCGGGCACGCCGAGTGCCGCCGCCGCATGCGCCGACCCCGCGACCACCGCGAGATCAAGCGTGACCAGACCGCCGGCGACGGCCACCCACCGCCGCCTCGCCCGAAGCGCGACGGCCATCCCGATCGTCCAGACCGCGACCGCCGGAGCGATGTCACGCGCACCCATGAACGGCATCATCGGCACCGGATTGCCCGCGAACAGGAAGGCGAACAGCGCCACCCCGGCCAGGGCGACTGACCCGCGAACCCGCCGGCCGGCCAGCGCTAGCCCGGCGGCGCCCAGCAGCAGCATCACGGGGGCCAGAGCCTCCGTAGCTCGCGCGAGATTGGTCGCCACCGCGGCGAGCAACGTGACTCCCGCCGCGACCGCCGCCAGCCGTCCGGCATTCTCGGCCCGCTCGCGCCACGACGGCTCGTCCACACCCGGCGAAACCGCCAGCGACCCGGCGAAAGCCAGCTTCCGCCACGGTTCGCCGATCACGGCCAGCTCGGCCAGCCACTCGTCCCGCATGACCCCGGCGAGGTCGTCCGGCCACCGCCGGGCCGCCACCAGAACGGCCGCGCGGGCCAGCCGGTCAACCGCCCCCATCACGCCTCCTGCGCCTGACCGAGCGGCCCGGCCGCCCGAGACATCTGCTGCCGCATCAGGGCAACCTCGCGCCGCGCGGCCACCGTCCCTTCGGCCGTCAGCACGTAGTAACGGCGGCTGGGGCGCCCCTCGGCCGCCGGATCGATCTGCTCCCACCGCGACTCGACCCACCCGGCCCGCTCGAACCTCGCCAGAATCGGATAAAGCGTGCCGCTGGGCAGCCCGGTGTCCTGCATGAGCTCGAGCCCGTACCGCTGCGCCCCCGGCTCGGCCAGCAGCCCGGCCAGCACTTTAAGCACAGAAGCGGTAATCCGCGGCTCACCCATGTACGCACCCTACATAGGGTTGGCACGCTCGACCACCTGCTGTCCGTGCCGGGTCGAAGCGACCAGCCGCACGCGCCGAACGGGTTCGGCCGGACCGGTGGTCTTGCTCAGCCGGTGAGGTGAGCCGGCTCGTAGATCGTCCCGGAGCCGCGGACCTTCGCGGTCGAATCATGGACTGATGAGTGTCCCTGTCTGTTCGTGTCCGGTTGTTCACTCCGTCGATGCGACTCGGAAGCCGCCGCGTCGCGAACAGAGGAGCACTCAGCATGTCCAGACCCTGGCGTCGTGTGGCGTCGTCCATCGCCGCGGCCTTGGTAGTCGGTGGTCTCGTCGCCGGTGGGATCGCCACGGCGGACGCGGCCACCAGCGAGGGGAAGGCTTCCTTCGCGGGTCAAGCGGCCGGCGTTCCGCGAACCGTCAGCCGTCCGGCGAAGCCGAAGCCCTCGTGCCCCGGCACCGCCCCCACTCGGGCGCTCACGCTCACGATCAGCACCCCGCGGGCGAACGGGACGATCGATCTGGCGAAACAACCCGAGTTCGACATCACCGGCGTCTTCCGGGGCGGCCTGGCCTCCTTCGCCCGCAGGGTCGAGTTGTACGCGGACGACCAGAGCATCGGGGCCGCCCAGATCGCTCGCCAACCGGCGCGGGACGGCAGCCGTACCTGGTCGTTGCGGACGTCGGCGCCGGCCGGGAAGCACGCTCTGCTCGCGTGTGTACGAACCTGGGGCGGATTGACTGCGGCCGCCCGGCTGACCTTCACCGTGAAAGCTCCGCCGGCTGGGGCAACGGTGGTGTCACCTGATGTGGTGACTCCGTCCGCGTCGGTGCTGTCCGCCATCACCAAGACTGCCGATCGCAGCATCACCTTCTCCCGATCGCCTGGCCTCGAGTCCGGCGACATCATCGTGGCTGGTCTGAGTCCGACCACCCCGGAAGGACTGTTGCGGCGGGTCGCCTCGGTCGGCCGCAAGGGCTCCAGCACCGTGGTGCAGACCGTTCCCGCCGGGATCGACGAGGCGTTGCTGCAGGCCGACATCAACTTGACCGATGTCCCGCTGACCCCGCCGGGCGCGGCGGGCACTCGGTCCAAGGCTTTGACCAGCAATCTCACGCTCTCCCGGACAGTCGCGATCGCATCGTCGGCCAAGCCGGTCGAGATCAAGGGCAGCGCGTCGATCTCGGCCCGGGTGGCCCTCGACGTCAGCCTCAAGATCGACATCGACGTCTCCTGGAGCGGGATCAAGGGCAAGCTTCGTACGTTCAGCTGGCGCGTCAGCGGCACGGTGGACACGGGCCTGGAAGCGGAGATCTCCGGCTCGGGCAAGCTGGACTGGAAGCTGCCCCGTGCTGTGCCCGAAGTCCAGCTCGCCCCGGTCCTGATCACTCCCACACCGCCGCTGGTGCTGGTGCCCAGCGCGGGTGCCGAGATCGGTGCTTCGGCCCAGGTGAACGGCAAGATCTCGGTCGGCGCCAAGAGCAACGCCACCGTCGGCGCCGGATTCCGGTGGCAGGACGGGAAGATCACCAACCTCAGCGACGCGAGCCTGTCCGGTGAGGTCACCGGCCCGCTGGAGGCCAAGGTGTCGGCGTCGGCCTCCGAGAAGGTCTACACCGATCCGCATTTCGGCGCGACCATCAACGGGCTGCTCGGCCCGAGCGTGCACCCCGAGGTGGGGCTCGAGCTCAAGGCCACGTTGCCGTGCCCCGGCAGCGAGACGTTCGGTCCCTACCTGGCGGCCAAGGTGAGCGGTGACATCAAGTTCTTCACGCTGACGATCGCGAACTTCCAGGCGACCGTGGCCGAGATCCGCAAACTGCTGATCGATCGTCCCGGGCCCGGCTGTGCCGATCCTTTGTCCGTCTCGGACCAGCCGCTCGCACCCGGCGAGGCCGGGCGGGCGTACGAGGAAAAGCTCCTGGCGTCGGGCGGAACCGAGCCCTACACCTGGCGCAGCACCGGATCGATGCCCGACGGTCTGGTTGTGCGCGACGGCATGCTGATCGGCACGCCGGCCCGTGCCGGCGACTACGAGATCGCGGTGAGCGTCACCGATGCCCGCGGGCAGACCGCCGACGGCACCGTGCGTCTGCGGGTCAACCCCGACTCCACCGCCCTCTCCATCACGACCAGCCGGCTGAACGACGGCTTCCTCGGCATCGACTATCGCGGCGGCGTAGCCGGTGCAGGCGGCGCGCCGCCTTACACCTGGACCGCTTCCGGCCTGCCGGACGGTCTCACGATGGACACGACCGGCTCCATCGCCGGGCGCCCCACCGCCGTCGGGTCCGGCCCCGTCACTTTCCGGCTCACCGACGCGGGTGGCACCACCGTCACCCGCACACTCGACCTCACCGTCAATGCCGAACTGCCGCCCCCGGTGGACGGCGGCGGCGTGGTCAGCGGACCGCCCGCGCCGAGCTGCGGCACCTATTGCACGACCACCTGGGGCGACCCGCACCTGCGCACCTTCGACGGCGTCGCCTACGACTTCCAGCGCGTCGGCGAGTTCACCGCGGTCCGGTCCACGGTGGATGACCTCGAGATCCAGGTCCGGCAGCGCCCGTGGGGGTCGTCGCGGGTGGTCGCGGTCAACTCGGCCGTGGCGCTGCGGGTCGGCGGACACCGCGTCGGCGTCTACCTCACCGACACCGGAGTGCGGACGATGGTCGACGGAGCTGTGGTCAATCCAGGCAGCGATCCGCTCGAGCTGCCCGGCGGTGGCACGATCATGCTCGATGCCGGCATCCGGCGGGTGACTGTCAGCGGTCCGGACGGCTCCTACCTGGGCGTGGACTACGACCCTGGCTCGGCGCTCAACCTGACCGTCGGTGCGCCGGAGTCGCAGCGGGGCTTCCTGGACGGTCTGCTCGGCGCGGTCGGTGACGATCCTTCGGCCTGGCGCGTGACACCGGACGACTCGTTGTTCGACTATGCGCCGGGTGAGGACACCTCTACCTACACCGACACCGCGTTTCCCTACGCGGACCTGCCGCTGAACAGTCTTCCCGACGAGAACCGCGAGGCCGCGCGCCGGGCGTGCGCGGCCGCCGGGATCACGGAGCCCACGCTGCTCGACGCTTGCACTCTCGACGTAGCGCTCAGCGGTGACAAGAACGCCGCCGCGGCCGCGATCGTCGCCCAGTCGGCCGGCTCGGCCGGCGATGGCCGGGTGCTCGGGGCGTCGAAGGCGGGACAGCCCTGGCGGGACGCGGCCGGTGTCACCGGCGTCAGCGAACTGACCTACGGCCACACCGGCTGCGCCGGCCTGGATACGCGCAACCGCTGCACGAGCGGCGCCTGGACCGTGGTGCCGGACGCGCCGTGGATCTGGACGAAGCGGCTGACCACGCCGGGGCAGTACCGGGCGACGTTCACCGCAACCATCACCGCGACAGCGGCGCAGGCCGAACGCCCGGTCCGCCTCTACGCCGCAGCCGATGACTTGGTGACGGCCTCGGTGAACGGTGACGTCGTCCTGAACGCTGGGTACAACGCCCCGGTCTCCGCAGCCGTACGGCTCCAGCCCGGGCCGAACATCCTCAGTTTCGACACGGTCAACAACGGCGGTGACGATCCCAACGGCAACCCGGCCGGCCTGGCCTGGAAGGTCGTGATGGAGGACTGACGCAGTGTGGTCGCGGGGCGTGGTCAGCCCCGCGACCACGTGGCCCGCCGGCCCGGCTCGGAGTGGACGGCCGCCGGCGACAGGAGAAAGGCGCCTTTCCGATAGTGCATTGGGCGGCTCGTCGCGACATGATCAGGTCGCTGGTTCCCGCTCGAGCATTGATCGGAGTAAGACTTAGCCATGCTTGTGTCGTTTCCGCCGTTGCTGGCTCGGACGCAGGGGTTCGGGCTGGGGCGGCCGCATCGGTTCACGGTTGCTCCGGATGGGAAGCGGGTGTTGTTTCTGCGCAGCGCCGGTGGGGAGGATCCGGTTCGGCTGTTGTGGGAGCTCGAGCTCGCCAGCGGGGAAGAACGGCTCGTGGGGGATCCGGGGTCTGCGGGCGCCGCCGGGCCGATGTCGGCGGCTGAGCGGGCCCGGCGCGAGAGGGCCCGTGATCGGTCGGCCGGCATTTCCGACTACAGCACCGACCGGGGCGCGCGCGTCATCGCGTACACGGCTGGTCAGAAGTTGTTCGTTGCCGACGCGGAGTCGGGCGAGTCGCGGGAGCTGCCCGCTCTGACGCCGCTGACCGATGCGACCATCAGCCCGGACGGGACCGCCGTCGCGTATGTGCACGAGGGTGCGCTTCGCGTGATCAATTGCGACGGTACGGGGGACCGGGCGCTAGCCACGCCCGAGGGCGACGACGTCACGTACGGGCTGGCCGAGCACGTCGCGTCGGAGTCGATGGAGCGGCTGCGCGGGTTCTGGTGGGCGCCCGACGGGCAGCACCTGGCCGTAGCCCGGGTCGACAACTCGCCGCTCGAGATCTGGTACCTGAGCGACCCGGCCGATCCGGCCGCGCCGCCGACCGCGCAGCGCTACCCGCGGGCCGGCACCGACAACGCCGTCGTCGAGCTGTTCGTGCTCGGGCTGGACGGCGAGCGCCGGGCCGTCGAGTTCGGCTGGGACGAGTACGAGTATCTGGTCGACGTCGTGTGGGACCAGCACGGGCTGCTCGTCGTGTTGCAGAACCGGCCCCAGACGAAGATGCGCGTGGTCGACGCCGACAGCGGGGACGTGCTGGCCGAGACCCACGATCCCTTGTGGACGACCATCGTGCCCGGCTTTCCCCGGCGTACGAGGGAAGGGTCTTTGGTCTGGACCGAGGACCGTGGCGACACCCGGCACCTCACGGTGGCCGGCGAAACGGTGACGCCGCCCGGCTTGCAAATCGCGGCGTTGTGCGGGGTCGACGGCGACACCGTGCTGTTCACCGGATCGTCCGAGCCCACCGAGCAGCACCTGTGGTCGTGGTCGGCCGCCGACGGGTTGCGCCGGCTCACCACCGAACCCGGCGAGCACACCGGCACGCGAGCGGGTGGGGCGACGGTGATCAGCAGCGACACGCTCTCCGGCTTCAGTGCCATGTGCGAGGGCCGTACGGTGAGAAGCCTGGCCCTCAGCTCGCCGGTGGTTCCGAAGGTGTCGCTGCTGCGTGCGGGCAAGAACGAATTGCGTACGGCCGTGCTGTTCCCGGCGGTGTGGCAGCGCGGCGAACGCCTACCGGTGCTGCTGGATCCCTACGGCGGGCCGGCGGCGCAACGGGTCGTCGCGAACCGGCGGCAGTTCTACGTGTCGCAGTGGTTCGCCGATCAGGGCTTCGCGGTGATCGTGGCCGACGGGCGGGGCACGCCGGGGCGCGGGCCGCGCTGGGAACGGGAGGCGCGCGGCGAACGCATCGGCAAGGTGCTCGACGATCAGATCGAGGCGCTCGAGACGGTGGCCGCGCTGTATCCGGAGCTCGACCTGTCCCGGGTCGGGGTGCGCGGTTGGTCGGACGGGGGCTACCTGGCGGCGGCCGCGGTGCTGCGCCGGCCCGACGTCTTCCACGCGGCGGTGGCGGGGGCGCCGGTGACCGACGAGCGGCTGTACGACACGCACTGGCAGGAAAGGTTCCTCGGCGATCCCCGCGTCGACCCCACGCCGTACGAGAAAGAGTCGTTGATCGCCGACGCGCCGAACCTGGAGCGGCCGCTCATGCTGATCCACGGACTTTCCGACGACAACGTCTACCCGGCGCACACGATGCGGCTCTCGGCGGCCCTGCTCGCCGCCGGAAAACCGCACACGCTGCTGACACTGGCCGGCGCCAGCCACATGCCGCCCGACGTCGACCTGCTCACGCCGCAACTGCGATTCCTGCAGGACGCACTCGCCCCGCGCTGAGCTCGAGCACCCGGTCGACCCGGTCGAGGCCTTCGGCGCGGTGGGTCAGGACGAGCACGCTCATGTCGGCCGCCCCGAGCAGGTCGGCCATGAGCTCCTCGGCCACCTCCGCGTCGAGGCCCTCGGTCGGCTCGTCCAGGATGAGCAGCGCGGGCCCGGCCAGCAGGGCCCGCGCAACGGCGAACCGCCGGGCCTGACCGCCCGACATCGTCGTCCCGCCACCGCCCAGCCACGTGTCGAGGCCTTGCGGCAGGGCATCGAACCAAGTTCCCAGCCGTACGCGGTGAAGCACCGCAAGGAGCTCGTCATCAGTGGCGCCGGGGCGGGCCAGCCGCAGGTTCTCGCGCACGGTCGAGGCGAAGATGTGCCCGGTGTCGTCGCCCACGAGAACGACGCGGCCGCGGCCTCGCGTCACGACACCGTCGCGAGGGTCGAGGAAACCGGCGAGCACGGCGGCCAGCGTCGACTTGCCGGAGCCGGAGCGGCCCAGCACGGCCACCCGGGAACCGGCCGGCAGGTCGAGATCCAGGCCGTCGAGCACGGGGTCGGCCCAGGCGGCGGTGACCCGCTCGAGGCGGAACCCCGTCGAGCCGCTGCTGTCGCGGGGCGTCGCGGCGGGCGGCTCGGACGTCAGGCCGGCCAGGCGGACTTCGGCGCCGGCCGCGCGCTGCCGGGCCACTGCGGCGTCGGGCAGCGTCAGCACGATCTCGCCCAGGGCCACGGTGGCCAGCAGCAGCACGGCGGCCCACTCCGCGCTCAGACCGCCGAGCGCGAACGCGACGCCGGTGACGGCCACACCCCAGCCGAGGTGCGCGAGCGCGGTCGACCAACCGGCCGTCCGGGCGGCCCGCGCTTCGAGCAGGGCCAGGTCGCGGCTTCGCTTCTGCGGTACGTCGTCACCCGTTCGCAGATCCTCCAGGCCGTCCACCGTCTCGACCATCGCGTCGCGTAGCCGGGCCCGCGCCTCACCGGTGGCGGCTTCGTCCCGGGCGGCCTGGCGGGCGGCCAGCGCAGGCGCC
This sequence comes from Paractinoplanes pyxinae, assembly GCF_026626335.1. Taxonomy (GTDB): domain Bacteria; phylum Actinomycetota; class Actinomycetes; order Mycobacteriales; family Micromonosporaceae; genus Actinoplanes; species Actinoplanes pyxinae. The sequence continues at coordinate 672,074 of NZ_JAPNTZ010000003.1, forward strand.
AGAACGCCCGCGATGAACACCCCGGCCATCAGCGGGAGCGCGGCAAGCGGGCTCAGCAGGACGGCGGCGCTCACGGCAACCGCGACGGTCGCGGCGGCAACGAGGAAGGGCATCCGCCCCCGCAGCAGCCCGTCGACCCGGGCGTCGACGTCGTCGGCCACTTTGGTGAGCAGGTCCCCGCGGCGGCGCAGCCGAGGCCCCGGCACGCGGGGGATGAGGGCCGCGAAGACCCGGGCCCGCCAGACGCCCAGGCGCGCGAAGGCCACGTCGTGCGCGACAAGCCGCTCCAGATACCGGAGCAGCGGCCGGGCGACGGCACTGCCCCGCACGAGCACCACAGCAGTCGACAGCGTGAGCACCGGCGGCAGGAAGGAGGCCCGCACGAGCAGCCAGGCCGCCGCCCCGGTCAGGACGAGGCCGGCCAGCGAGGAGCCGCTGCCGAGCGCTACCGCCACGCCGGCCCGCCGCCACCACGGCCGCTGGGTTGGCGAGTCCGATCGGTAAGCGTCGTGCCTGGTGGCCGCTGCTTCGGTTTCGGCCGCTTCGGTGGCCGCTTCGGTTTCGGCCGGTTCCGTCCCGGCGGGGGACGCTTCGGTCGGTTCCGTCCCGGCGGGGGACGCTTCGGCCCGTTCCGTCCCGGCGGGGGACGCGGCCGCTTCCAAAGTGAGGGGTGTCTCGGCGGTGGCGAGCCGGACGGCGTTCCCCGTGCCGGTCGTGAGCGTCCGGGTCGGGGCGGATGCCTGCGAGTTGGCCTTCGTGCCCGCGGTTCCCGCTGTGGCGAGCCCGGCGTGGCCCGGCAGCGGCACGTCGGCCGTGGCGAGGAAGGGCGTTTCGGTTCCGGGTGTGGCCGGCGGGACGAGCCGGACCACGCGGTCGGCGGCGGCGAGCAGGGCCGCGCGGTGGGCGACCACGAGAATCGCGCATCCGGCACGGGCGGCCTCACGCAGGCGGGCGATGACCAGTGCTTCGCCGGCCGGGTCGAGGTGGGCGGTCGGCTCGTCGAGTAGCAGGGTGGCGGGCGCTTTGTCCGGCCGCTCGACAGAACTGTGGGCAGCGACGCCACCTGTGGACGACGCCGACGTGGGCGCCCGAAAAATCGTAGAGTCGTCCCGACCCCGGGCGGGTGGGCTGGATAGGGGTAGTAGGGCGGCCTCGATCAGCGCGCCGGTTCCGGGTTGCCGGGCGGTCGGTGTGCCGGCCCGGTGCGGCGAAGCACCTGCGTTCGGTGTCGTCGCCTGGTGGTGCGAGGCGGCGGCGTTCGGCGTCGTGTCCGGGTGCTGCGGAGCGGCTGCGTTCGGTGTTGTGGCCTGGTGCTGCGGAGTGGCGGCGTTCGGTGCCGCGGCCGGGTGCTGCGGAGCGGCTGCGTTGGGCCCCGTGGCCGGGTGATGCCGGACGCCTGCGTTCGGCGTCGTGTCCGGGTGCTGCGGAGTGGCGGCGGTCGGTGTGAGGACCTGGTGGAGCAGGGCGGCCAGGGCCAGGCGGTGGCGTTGGCCGGCCGAGACGCCGGTGCCGCGTTCGCCGAGCTGGGTGGCCGGGGTCAGGTCGGTGGCCAGGCCGACGGTGGTGAGGGCGTCGGTGATGTCGGCGGCGGAGGTGCCGGTGGGGAAGAGGTCGGCGACCGTTCGAGCGTGCGGCAGCGCCGGGCGTTGCGGCAGGTAGAGCGGGTTGGTGGCGTGGGCGGCTCCGGTGTGGGCGGTCTGCAGGCCGGCCAGGACGCGGAGAACTGTCGTCTTGCCGGCGCCGGACGGGCCGGCCAGGGCGACTATCTCGCCCGGTCGCACGACCAGCTGCTCCAGCGCGGCCGCGTCGCGCGTGGCGCCGGGATAGCGGGATCGCAATCCGCTGACCACAACACCCGCCGCCGGAGGAAGGCCGCCGGCGACCGGGCCGAAGCCGGTGTCGGAAGGGCCGGCGGTAGCACCGCATCCAGCCGGGCTGGTGCCCGTGCCGCCTGCGACACCGATGGGAAAGAGGCCGGGAGTCGCCGGGCGAGCCTCGGTGTCGCCGGCTGCGGCGGAGGCTGAGGATTCGGCGGCCGGGTTGGTGGTCGCTGAGGCGCCGACGGCTTCTTCGACCGTGGATGCCGCGGTGGCCAGGGCCGGGGCGGTGAGGATCTCGTCGACGTCGGTGATGATGGCGGTGGCGTCGGTGGAGGCGTGGTAGCGGGCGGCCATTTCGCGTAGCGGGCGGTAGGCCTCCGGGGCCAGCAGGATCACCAGCAGGGCGGGGCCGAGGGCGAGGTTGCCGGCGGCCACGCGCAGGCCGGCCTCGACGGCGATCAGGCCCACCGAGAGGGTGCCGACGAGGTCGAGCGCGGTGGAGGAGAGGAAGGCGACCCGCAGCACGCGCAGCGTGGCCGAGCGGTGCTGGTCGGTCAGGGTTTCGATGACCTCGGTCTGGCGGTCGGCCCGGCCGAAGACGCGCAGGGTGGGCAGGCCGCGCACCACGTCGAGGAAGTGGCCGGCCAGGCGGGCGTCGGCCTGCCAGCGTTGGCGGGCCCGGGCCTGGGTGGCCCAACCGATCAGCGCGCCCAGCACCGGGATCAGGGGCAGGGTGACCAGCGCGATCACGGCCGAGGTGGGGTCGACGACGGCCATCGCCACGATGACCAGCGGGGGCAGGGCCACGCCGAGCACCAGGGCCGGCAGGTAGCCGCTGAACCAGGGCTTCAGGGCGTCGAGGCCGGTGGTGAGGACGGCCGTCAGGCGGCCCGCGCCGAACGTGGCCACCCAGGCCGGGCCGCGTTGCGGGAGCACCCGCAGCATCGAGCGGCGAAGTTCGTCGGTGACGCGGGCGGCGGTCCGGCGGGCCACCACTTGCTCCCCCCACGACAGCAGCGCCCGGGCCACGTACGCGAGGGCCAGCAAGAGCGCCGCCCAGCCGGGGCCTCGGGTCACGAGCATGGTCAGAGCCACCGCCACCAGCAGGGTGGCGCCGGCCTGCCCGGCGCCGAGCAGGGCCAGGCCGGCGATGCCACCCCGGCTGGTGCGGGCGTGCCGCACCAGCCGGGGGTCCAGCGGCCCGCGAGGCGGCGCGGATCGCTGGGACGCCACGGCTTCCGGACCCGGAGAGGAGGGAAGCGCGGAAACCGCGGCCGCAGGAGGGGAAGGTGCGATGGCAGCAGGAGGAGAGGCAGTCATGAGGGGACCCGTTCGCTGGCTACGCGGCGGCGGAAGACCCAGTAGGAGTAGACCTGGTAGGCCAGCACGCCGGGCAGGATGAGGACGCCGGCCCAGGTGAGCAGTTCCAGGGCCTGCGGGGTGGCCGCCGCGGCGTCGCGGGTCAGGGCGTACGCCGGGTCGATGGTGCTGTGCAGCACGACCGAGCCGTGGCTGGTGAAGACGGCCACCACCGAGCCGGCCACGCCCACGGCGGTGGCGGCGAAGGCGAGCGCCTCGCGGCCGGTGCGGGCCAGCAGGCCGGCCACGAAGGCGAGCACCGCGGCGATCAGCACCACGACCGAACCCGTACCCAAGCCCAGCAGCAGAAGCGCGACTGCCCCGCCCGTGCCCAGCCATTGGGCGAGCGTGCGGGCCCGGCGGCGCACCGGGCCGCTCGTGCGCAGGGCCAGGAACGTCGCCCCGAGCAGCAGCGCGGCGTACAGCGCGGCCAGCGAACCGAGCCCGGCCGCCGGCGTCAGCACCGGACCCACCGTACGGGCGAAACCGCCACCCACCACGTCGCCGCCGGCGTCGATGGCCAGGCCCCGGACGAAGGCCGCCAGCAGCGCCCCCCACACCAGCACGATGCCGAGCGAGCTGAGCGCCAGCGCGATGTCGGCCCGCCGCCGGTACCGCGGGCCGTCGCCCTTGCCGCGGAACTCGAGGGCCACGCCGCGCACCGCCAGCAGGAGCAGCAGCAGGACCATCGGCAGGTACAGCCCGGCCAGCAGCGCCGAGTACCAGGCCGGGAACGCCGCGAACGTCACGCCGATCGCCGCCACCAGCCACACCTCGTTGCCGTCCCAGAACGGGCCGATGGTGCGCACGGCCGCGCCTCGCTCGTGGTCGTCGCGGCCGAGCACCGGCCCGAGCAGTCCCACGCCGAAGTCGAAGCCCTCGAGCACGAAGAACAGCACCCAGGCCAGCACGACGACCGAGAACCAGAAGGTGATCACGTCGAAGCTCCTCAGTAGACCGGGGCGAGTTCGGGTTTCTCAGCCGACGCGGCCGAAGGCGAAAGCGGCTGCCGCGCCAGATGACGTACGAGACGAAGCCAGACCACGGCGATCACCCCGTAGATGACGGTGAACCCGGCCAGCGACACGATGACCTCCGAGCTGGTCAGCCCGGGGGAGATGCCGTCGGCGACCTTGGAGATGCCGAACGCGATCCACGGTTGGCGCGCCGTCTCGGTGAAGATCCAGCCGAATGTGTTGGCCGCGGTCGGTAGCAGCGGGATCAGCGGCAGCCATCGGGTCAGCCAGCGCGGGGCTTGACGACCTTTCCTCGTACGCCACAGGTAGAGCGCCCCGAGGAAGGCGGCGAGCATGCCGATCCCGATCATGAGCCGGAACGTCCAGAACGCCACCGGAATCATCGGCACGTAGGAGCCGGGCCCGAACTCCGCCGCGTACTGCGCCTGCAGGTCGTCGATGCCCTGGACGGTCGCGTTGGGGTTGCCCTTGGCCAGGATCGACAGCAGCCACGGAATCTCGAGTGCGAACTCGGGCAGCGGCTTGCCCGTCGCGAAGACGGCGAACGGCGCGCCGGCCGTGGTCTCGTACAGCGCCTCGGCCGCGGCCATCTTCATCGGCTGCACCTCGGTGATGACCTTGCCCAGGTGGTCGCCGGTGAGCGCGGTCGCCGCCCCGCCGGCCAGCGTCAGCCAGGCGCCGAGGCGAGCCAGGATTCCGTACGCCGGGTCGGCCGCCAGCCGCCATACGCCGACCGCCAGCAGCAGGGCGCCCCCGACCATGACCGCGCCCGAGATGGTGTGGGGGAAGGCGGCCAGGTTGACCTTGTTCAGCATCAGCTCGGTGAACGACGTGAGCCGGGCCCGTCCGGTGACGGGGTCCAACGCGTACGCGACGGGGTTCTGCATGAAGGAGTTGGCGGCCAGAATGATGAACGCCGACAGCAGCGTGCCGACCGCGACAATGACGATGCAGGCCGTGTGGATGGCGCGGGGCAGCCGGTCCCACCCGAAGTACCAGAGCGCGAGGAACGTCGCCTCGAGGAAGAACGCGAGCATCCCCTCGATGGCCAGCGTCGGCCCGAACACGTCGCCGTAGAACCGGGCGAATGCGCTCCACCCCAGGCCGAACTGGAATTCCTGGACGAGGCCGGTGACCACGCCGACGGCGAACGTCACGATCAGCAGCTTGCCGACCAGCTTGGTCAGGTGCAGGTACTGCTCTTTCTTCGTGCGCAGCCAGGCGATCTGCAGGCCGGCGGCGGTCGCGGCCAGGCTGATCGACAGCGGCACGAAGAAGTAGTGATAGATCGTCACGACCGCGAACTGCAGCCGGGTCCAGTCCAGCACGTCCATGTGGATGCCCCTCTACGACGTCTCGTAGTAGATACTACGCCTCGTAGTACGACGCTGTGCAGTAGGGTGGGTATGCTTGCTCACATGGCTCTCGGGGATCTGGAACGCGAGGTCATGACGCAGTTGTGGGACGCCGGTGAGCCGCTCACCGTGCGGCAGGTGCACGAGCGCCTGAGCCGTCAGCGCGACTTGGCCTACACAACGGTGATGACCGTGCTCGACCGGTTGGCGAAGAAGGGTGTGGTCACCCAGCAGAAGGCTGACCGCGCTTACAAGTACGTGCCGGCTCAGACGCGGGAAGAGATGACCGCCTCGGTCATGCTCGACGCGCTGACGTCCAGCGACGATCAGGACGCCGCACTGGCGTACTTCGTCGGGCAGCTGCCGCCCGACGCCTTAGCTGCAGCAATCGAAGCCGCTCAGAAGAACCGGTGACCGCGCTTCTGCTGGGGGCGCTCGGCCTGACCCTCTCGCTGGTCGTGCCGAGCCTCCTGGCCAACGCGCGCTGGCCCGACCGGGCGCCGATCGCGGCCGTCCTGCTGTGGCAGTCGATCACCCTGACCGCCGTGCTCGCGGCCCTCGGCGTCGTGCTGGCCGCGCCCGAAGAGGTCACCCGCATCGCCGGTTCGGGGCAGCCGGTGGCCGAGGCGGCCGTCATCGGCGCTCTGGCGGTGGCCGCGGTGATCATCGTGCGGCTGCTGCTCTCGCTGATCGGGGTCAGCCGGCGCTCGCGGGCCCGCCGCGCCCGGCACCGGCTGCTGGTCGACCTGCTCGACCGGGCCGAACAGCACCGCGAGCTGGGCCCGGACAATCTGCGCGTGCTCGACGGGCCGCTTCCCTTGGCGTACTGCGTGCCGGGGCGCGAGCCGAGGGTGGTGCTCAGCAACGGCGTCCTGCAGGTGCTCGACCGCGAACAGGTCGACGCCGTGCTGGCCCACGAGCAGACCCACCTGCGGCACCGGCACGAGGTGGTGATGGAGTCGTTCACCGCCTTCTACCGCGCGGTGCCGCGGCCGTTGCGCAGCCGGCTGCCGCTCGACGCCGTGCACCTGCTGCTCGAGATGATCGCCGACGACGTCGCCCGCCGCCGCGTGGGTGCTGCGCCGTTGCGCGCCGCCCTCGAGCAGTTGTCCGACGCAGTGCCCTTGGCCGAGGACGTGAAGGCCGATCCCCGGGGTGACGCGCGCCGGCGTCGGCTGGCCCGGCTCACGGAGTCGCACACTCCGTCCGTCGCGCTCAACGCGCTGGTCGTTTTCGTCGCGGTGAGTCTCCTCGTGTTACCCACCGTGATTTTGATCGTGCCGTGGCTCGACCAGGCTCTGGAGGCCTGGCCCCTGTAGTGATCTTTTGCTTGATCGGGAGTACGGTGTTGCACGGTCCGGCAGCCCCCCATCGACCGCCCGGTCGATCTGGCGGATCACCGCCCAATCACTGTGAGTGAACCGGGGACCCGAGTAGTAGGGGTGAAGCCGCGATATTTTGCGGCCGGACGCGCTTCCCGTCCGAACCCGGCAGCTAACCCGGTAGGCGGCTGAGGGAAGAAAGGAACCACAGCAGAGTGCGTCGTGCCTTGCTCTGCGCTCTGGCCGCGGTCGGGATCATCTTCTCCGGGCCCGCGGTGGCGCACGCAACTCCCTCGCCGGGAACGGTCGAGGCGCAGATCGACAAGCAGTGGAACGAGCTCGAACCGGTCATCGAGCAGTACAACGACGTGCACGGCAAGCTGATCAAGAACCGTGCGCAGCAGAAGAAGCTGGCCGCCCAGATCACCCCGCTGCAGGTGAAGGTCGACCTGGCCATGCAGCAGGTGCGCGGGCTGGCGGTCGACGCGTACAAGCAGGGCGCCCCCAACGCGGTGAACGCGCTGCTGGTCACCGGGTCGCCGACCGGGCTGACCGACAAGCTGCTCTACCTCGACCAGCTCGCCCGCAACCAGCGGGCCCAGGTGGCCGGCGTGGCAGCGCTGCGGGACAAGCTGACCGCGTCCAAGGCCGACCTGGATGTGGTGACCAAGTCGGTCGCCGCGCGCGACGTCGACCTGGCCAAGCGCAAGACGGCGATCGAGAAGAAGATCGACTCGCTGCAGAAGCTGCGCATCGCGGCCTACGGTTCGGCCGACGCCAACGACGGGCCGCTGCGGCTCGGGCCGTGCCCGGTCGACTACACCAACGACAAGGGTGGCCGGGCCGCGCAGAAGGCGTGCGACCTGATCGGCAAGCCTTACGTCTTCGGGTCGGCCGGTCCCAACTCGTACGACTGCTCGGGCCTGACCCAGGAGGCCTGGGGCAGCGTCGGCGTGCACCTCGACCACTACACGAAGGACCAGTGGAACGAGGGCCGGCCCGTCTCGAAGGACGAGCTCCAACCGGGCGACCTGGTGTTCTATTACCCGGGCAGCCTGCACCACGTCGCGCTTTACATAGGCGGCGGCATGGTGGTGCACGCCCCGCACACGGGCGACCATGTGCGCATGGCGACGATCGACCGCGGCCCGATCGCGGGTTATCGACGACCGGGCTGAGTTTGTTGTCGAAGAGGCCGTCGGGGCAGCTACCCGGCGGCCTCTTCTTGTCACAGGCGGCGGGCATAATTCGCTGTCATGAGCGACTCGCCCCTGATCGACAGCCTGACCGCGGCCGTCGAGGCCCGGCCCGACGACCTGACGCTGCGCCTGCACCTGGCCGAGCTGCTGGTGGGGGCGGGGCGCGGGGCCGAGGCGATCGGGCACGCGGCTCAGGTGCTGGCCCGTGAGCCGGGCAACGAGGTCGCGCAGAAGCTCATGACGTCCGCGCTCGGCAAGCCATCGCCACCGTCGTCTTCTCCGCCGGAAACCGTGGACTGGGCCGCCATGGAGCAAGACCTGGGCGACATCGTGCCGCCGCGCTTCTCGCATGAGCCCGAGCCGGTTCAGGGGCACGACGACCGTACGTTCGACGTCGAACGCTCGACGGTGACGCTGGCCGACGTGGGCGGCATGCAAGAGGTCAAGAAGCGTCTCGAGGTCTCGTTCCTCGGCCCCTTGAAAAACCCGAAATTGCGTACGTTGTTCGGCAAGTCGCTGCGCGGCGGTCTCCTGCTGTACGGGCCGCCCGGCTGCGGCAAGACCTTCCTGGCCCGGGCCGTCGCGGGTGAGATGGGGGCCGCGTTCATCTCGCTGTCGATCACCGACGTGCTCAACATGTGGGTGGGCAGCTCCGAGCGCAACCTGCACGACCTGTTCGACTCGGCCCGCGGCCACGCCCCGTGCGTGCTGTTCCTCGACGAGATCGACGCCCTCGGCCACAAGCGCAGTCAGCTCAACTCGTCGTCGATGCGCACGGTGGTCAACCAGCTGCTGACCGAGCTCGACGGCGTCGACGGCAACAACGACGGCGTCTTCGTGCTGGCCGCGACAAACGCCCCGTGGGACATCGACTCGGCCCTGCGCCGTCCCGGGCGGCTCGACCGGACGCTGCTGGTTCTCCCGCCCGACAAGCCCGCCCGCGCCGCGATCCTGCAGTACCACCTGCGTGACCGCCCGGTGGCCGGCGTCGACCTGGGCCGGGTGGCCGACGCCACCGAGAACTACTCGGGCGCCGACCTGGCCCACGTGTGCGAGACGGCGGCCGAGTTCGCCATGCGCGACTCGATCACCTCGGGCGAGATCCGCATGATCAACCAGCAGGACATGCTGAACGCCGTGCGCGAGATCCGCCCGTCCACCGACGGCTGGTTCGCCACCGCCCGCAACGTGGCCATGTTCGCCAACGAGTCGGGGGAGTACGACGACCTGGCCGCCTACCTGAAGAAGCGCCGGCGGTGAGCACGCCGCCCGGCGCGTACTGGCGGGCGCAGAAACTGGCCGAGGTCGGGCACTACGCCGAGGCCGAGCGGGTGGCTGGCGAGGGGCTGGCCGAGGCGCCGGGCGACGGGTGGCTGCTCACGCTGCTGGCCTCGGTGCTGCGGCTCCGGCGCGACTACGCGGCCGCCCTGACGATGGCGGACGCGGCGATCGCGGCGGCGCCCACGCTGGCCGACGCGCATCTGGAACGGGCCGAAGACCTGATCGTCCTGGTGCGGGCGCGCGAGGCGCTCGAGGCGGCGTCCGAGGCGGTGAGGCTCGCGCCGTCGATGGCCTCCGCGCACTTCGTGCTGGCCCGGGCGCTGGCCGCGGGGCGGCAGTTCGATCAGGCCCGGGCCGCGGCGGCGCACGGCCGCACGCTCGACCCGCATTCCGTCGAGGGGCTGCTCACGGTGGCCGACGTCGAGCGGGACGCGGGTCATCGCGAGGTGGCTCTGGCCGCGGCGCACGCTGCTTTGGCGATCGAGCCCGAGAACGCGTACGGGCGGTGGCTGGTCGCCATGCTGGACGCCGAGAAGCTGAAGGTGCGCCGGTCGATGCGGGCGCTGCGCGAGGTGGCCCGCGACAATCCCGGCCGGGCCGACGTCGTCTCGATGACCTGGCCGATCCGCGGCGTGCTGAGCGGTCTGCGGCGCGGGCTGGCGCTGAGCGCGGCCCTGGTCTGCGCGCTGACGCTGGTCGGCGCCCTGTGGTGGGAGCCGGCGGCCGCCCTGGGTCAGGTCGTGTCGGGCGTGCTGGCGGCGGCGATGACCGGCTTCGCCGCGCGCGTGCTGATCCCGGCCGGCCGGCTGCCGTGGCGCTGTCTGGCCCTGCTGCCGCGCCTCATGCGCCGCGCCGACACCGCCGCGCTGGCGGTCACGGGCGCCGCGCTTCTCCTGCTTTTCCTGTACGCATGGATAGCGTGGCCGCCGCTGCCGGTCATCGCGCTGGCCCTGACGCCGGTGTTGTGGCTGCTCAGCCTGGCCGAACTGCTCGGCGCGGGCCTGGACGACCCGGGCACCCGCGTCGCCCTGCGCACCTGGACCGACGACCTGCGCGAGTGGTGGCGCACCACGAAGAAAGACTTGCGCGACACCTGGAAAGACGGAGACCCGCCCCGCAAGAACGAGTAACGCCGCCCCGACGGGGTGCCGGTCATGCTGACCACGCATAACGCGGCCGACGTCCCCTGACACGAACACGGGATCCCCTGCGCTTTCGGGCGCGTTTCCCCTCACCCGGCTGACCGCGCCGTTCAAGGTCCCCGGCCTGGGCCGCTCCCGCGTTTCGGGCGTCCCCGGATTCGCGACGCCGTTCCCGCGTCCTGGCGTCCCCGGATTTGCGACGTCGTTCCCGCGTCGTGGCGTCCCTGGATTTGTGACGCCGCTCCCGCGTCGTGGCGTCCCGAGATTTGCGACGCCACGCCCGCGTCCTGGCGTCCCCGGACTTGCGACGCCGCTCCCGCGTCCTGCCCCCAGATTTACGACGCCGCTCCCGCGTTCTGGCGTCTCCCTGATTGCGGCGGCGCAATGAGGCGAGACGTCTCGTCGTGGTGTGCGGCGAGACGCCTCGTCTTCTCGGCTGCTTGTCGGTGGCCGGCTTCGACCGGGCTTACTTGCCGGTGGTGGGCTTGTCGCCGGACGCGGGTGCGGCGGCCGTTGCGGGCGCGGTCTCCCGGCGGCCGGAGCGGGCGTAGGCCAGCATGGCCACGATCAGCGCGAGCACGCCGGCGACCAGCCCGGCGATGCCGAAGGCGTTGGAACCGCCGTCCGACTCGTCGGCCGGAGCAGCCTCGGGGGCCGCGGTGGCCGTCGGCGCGGCGGCGGCGGTGTCGCTGCCCTCGGCGGCGGCGGGGCCGATCTTCAGGACCGGGGCGGGCGACTCGGGCTCGGTGCCGTCGGTGGTGGGCTCGTCGATCCAGCGCACGACCGTGCCGTCGGAGTAGGTCTGCAGCGCCTTGAAGATCATCTGGCCGGACTCGGGGATCGGGCCCATCGAGACGTCGAACTCCTGGAACTGGCCCGGCTTGACCTCGGAGCCCGCCTTGGCCGTCCAGGTGATCTTCGAGACGGCCTCGGTGATCGACGCGCCGTGCGCCTCGAGCGGCTTGGCCAGCTTCGAGACCGTGGTGGCCACGTCCCAGCCGGTGATCGGCTTGACCGACACCGAGGCGACCGGCTGGTCGGCCGGCAGGTTCACCTCGACCTTGGTCGTCGAGTCGGTGTCGCTCTCGTTGGGCACCCGGAAGGTGACCTTGGCGTATCCGCCGGCGGCCACGGTGTCGGGGTTCACCGTGACGTGGGCGGCGGCCGGCGCGGCCAGGGCCAGGGTGAGGCCGGCGACGGCCGCGCCCACCAGTGCCGAGCGCTTGAACAGGGACATCCTTGTCGAACCTTCCGCAGGGGGGATTCACCCGGTCTCGGGCATTCTCCGTTGGTCGCTCCCCGCCGCGAATTAGTTCCCGGTGTTTTCACCGAAGTGCGGGCAGCCGTACGTCGACCCGCAGACCCGGCGCGGCGTCGGCCAGCGACACCGTGCCTCCGTGCCGCCGGGTCAGCTCCCGCACGATGGCCAGCCCCAGCCCGGAGCCGCCCGCGTCCCGGGCCCGCGCGTCGTCGAGCCGGGTGAAGCGGTCGAACACGCGCTCGCGGTCGGCGGCCGGGATGCCGGGGCCGTCGTCGGTCACGGTGATCAGCCGGTGCGTCCCGTTCGCCGTCACCTGCACATTGACCTGCGACTTCGCGTGCCGTACGGCGTTGTCGAGCAGGTTCGCGACGACCCGGCCCAGCGCGTCGGGCTCGCCGGTCACCTCCATCGGCGCCGCCGGACGCACGTACGTGACCGTGGGGTACCGGTCGGCCACGTCGCCGACCAGCGCGCCCAGGTCGACCGAGCGGAACGGCGCCGCCACGGCCCGGCCGCCGCCGTCGTCCGCGCGGGCCAGCAGCAGCAGGTCGTCGACCAGGCGGCTGAGCCGGTCGACGTCGGTGAGCAGGTCGTGCGACAGTGCCGGCCAGTCGGTGTCCGGCAGTCGCTGGGCCACTTCCAGTTCCGTACGCATATTGGTCAACGGACTGCGGAGCTCATGGGCCGCGTCGGCCACGAACGCGCGCTGGCGCACCCGGGCCGACTCGAGCCGGTGCAGCATGCCGTTCAGGGTGACCGCCAGCCGGTGTATTTCATCGCGGGACTCCGGCACAGGCAGCCGCCCCTCGCGCGTACCCCCGGTAATTTCTTCCGCCCCGGCCCGGAGCGCGTCCACCGGATGCAGCACCGCGCCCAGCACCCGCCACAACACGAGCGCCAGCAGCGCGATCAGCAGCGGGAACGTCACCAGCAGGGCCAGCCGCAGGATGTGCACGCCCTGGCTCAGGTCATTGGTGGACCGCGCGACCAGCACCCGCACCGGATCGGTGGGCGGGCCGGCCGTCACCATCACCACCCGGGCCTCGCCCCCGGACATCCCGATCCGGCTGCCCGGGATGTCGCGCACCTGCCCATCGGCCAGATTGCGCAGCTCCTCCACGTACAGCATGGGGGTCAGCCGGTCGGCCCCCGGGGAGAGCGCCAGGATCCGGCCGCTCGAGTCGATGACCTGCACCTGCATGGCCGGGTTGACCTCGATGCGCTCGCTCAGCGACTTCTGGTCGACCAGCTTGGCGACGCCGCGCGCCGTCTCCAGCGCCTCGGTGTTCACGGCGCGGAGCAGGGCGAAATTGAGTACGCCGACCAGCAGCACGCCGCCCAAGGCGAGCCCGGCGGTGAGGGCCAGCACCGAGAACAGGACGAGCCGGCCCCGCAAACTGATCTCGCTGGGGCGCCTCATCTAGATCGCGGCCAGCCGGTAGCCCGCGCCGCGGACCGTCTCCAGGCGCTCCCGGCCGATCTTGCGGCGCACGTAGCCGACATACACCTCGACGGCGTTGGGGGCGGTCTCGTCGGCCGCGTCCCACACGTGGTCGAGCAGTTCGATCTTGCTCACGACCTCGCCCGGGCGCCGCAGCAGGTATTCGAGCAGGGCGAACTCGCGGGCGGTGAGGCTGACCTCCTCGCCGGCCACCGTCACGCGCCGCTCGGCCGGGTCGAGTTCGACGTCGCCGTGGCGCAGCACCGTGGGCCGTTCGTGCACCCCACGACGCAGCAGCGCACGCAGCCGGGCGAGAAGGACGACGTACGAGAAAGGTTTGGTCAGATAGTCGTCGGCTCCGCAGTCCAGGCCGTCCGCCTGGTCGTACTCGCCGTCCTTGGCCGACAGCATCAGCACGGGCACCCAGTTCTGCTCGGCCCGCAACTGCCGCACCACCCGATAGCCGCTCAGCCGGGGCAGCATCACGTCGAGAATCATGGCGTCGTAGCCGCCGTGGCGGGCCATCTCGAGCCCGTCCTGCCCGTCGCCCGACACGTCGACCGCGAAACCCTCGGCCTGCAGCCCACGCTGCAGCGCGGCGGCAAGCCGCGCTTCGTCCTCCACCACCAGCAACCGCACCCCACTACCTTGGCATGCGAGGGGCAACCCCTAGGGGCGGCTCTCAGCCCGGTCACAGCGGCGTTGACGCACTCTTGTGGCAGATCAACGGGAGGTGGACATCGTGTCCGTGTTCAGGTCAAGGCCGGCGCTGCGCTGGCTCGTGCCGTCCGCTGCGGCGGTGGTCGTCATCGGGGGTGGCGCCGCGGCGGGGACGATCGTGGCGAGCGCCGACCCCTCGCTGCCCGAGCGCAGCGCTGCTCAACTGCTGGTCGACCTGCAGAACGCCAAGGTCGACGGGCTGTCCGGCACCATCGTGCAGAGTGCCGACCTCGGTCTGCCCAAGATCCAGGGGATCACCGAGGGCGCCTCGGCCGACGCCGGGCTGATGAGCCTGGTCGCCGGCAGCAACACCGCGCGGGTCTGGTACGCCGGTGAGGACAAGGCCCGGGTCGCCCTCATGGGCACCACGGGCGAGAACGACGTCATCCGCAACGGGTCGGACGTGTGGCTCTGGCAGAGCGAGGGCAACACGGCCACGCACCTGAAGCTGCCGGCCGAGGCGGGCAAGAAGCCGCAGTCGCTGCCGACCGGTGTGCCGTCGACCCCGCAGGACGCGGCGGCCGCGGCCCTGGCCGCGATCGACGACAGCACCAAGGTCACCACGACGGGCGCGGCCAAGGTGGCCGACCGCGACGCGTACGAGCTGGTGCTGAGCCCGAAGGCGACGCAGTCGCTGATCGGGCAGGTGCGCCTGGCCGTCGACGCCGAGAAGCACATCCCGCTGCGGGTCGACGTGTACGCCAAGAACGCCACCAGCCCGGCCATCCGGGTGGCGTTCACGCAGATCAGTTTCGAGAAGCCGGACGCCCAGCAGTTCGCCTTCAACCCGCCGCCGGGCGCGAAGGTGAACGAGTCGAACCCGGCTCAGCTCGAGAAGGACGCCGAGAAGGCGGCCAAGGAGCACGGGAAGGCGCTGCCGCCGGCCGCCGCCGACAAGCGGGCCGAGGCCGCGCCGAAGGTGATCGGGGAGGGCTGGGCGTCGATCCTGACCGCCAAGCTGCCGGCCACCGCGGGCGCCGACTCGAAGGAGGCCGAGGGCCTGCTGAACATGCTGCCGGAAGCCAGCGGCACGTGGGGCAAGGGCCGCCTGTTCTCCGGTTCGCTGTTCAGCGTCCTGGTGACCGACGACGGCCGGGTCTTCGCCGGCGCCGTCGCCCCGGAGTCGCTGTACGAGGCCGCCGCCAAGAAGTAAGCCGCCCAATAGTTCTAGAACTCCCTCTGGTCTTATGCAACACTGCCGAAGGGAGTTCTAGAACTTTGGAGGCGGCGCATGTCCACCCTGTTTGATGAGCCGGCCGCCGGTCGCTTTGGCGATTACGGCGGCCGGTTCGTTCCCGGGCCCCGGGTTCCCACCCGCGACGCCCACCTGGATGCCACCCGGATCGCGCCGGCCCTCTCCGGCAACAAGGACATGGCCACTGTGGGAGCGGTCGCATGACCACCCACGCGGCCGGCCGCAGCCTTCTCGGTCCCGCGCACCCCGCCAACCGCCGTGCCGCCTCGACTGACGGCACTACGTCAACCGCTCGCACATCCCCGCCCGACGGCGATCCCGGAGCGGCGGCCCTCGGCCCAGCTTCGCCGGCCCAGACGTGCTCCGGTAGCGCGGTGGGTAGCTCCCACGGAGGGCCCGCGGTGGCTGAGCTGCACGGCATCAACGGCACGCGGCGGTCGGAACGCGACCACCCGGGCTGCTCATCAGACGCGGGCGCCGCTTCCCCCGCTGATCCCGCGGTGCCGAACTCACGTGGGGACGGGAGCCCTCCAGGCGAACCGACGGCACCGGATTCGCGCGGTGGAAGCGATCCGGCCGGACGGCCGGACGGCGCGGACCCGGCGGGCGACGGCAATCCGGCCGGCCGCCTGGGGACGTCGGGGCCGCGCGAGCGAGTGATGGGTCGCGGCGATGTCGGGCCGGGGCGGAAGCTGCTGGTGACCTATGTGACCGCGGGTGTCACGGCGGACTGGGTCGAGTACCTGTTCGCGATGCAGGAGGCGGGGGCGGACGCGATCGAGGTCGGGCTGCCGTTCTCGGATCCCATGCTGGACGGGGTGACTGTTCAGCAGAGCTCGGATCGGGCTCTCGCTCGCGGGGTCACCGTCGCGTCGATTCTGCGGGAGCTGCACGAGGTGCGGGATCGGGTGCGCGTCCCGCTGATCGCCTTCACGTACTCGAACCTGGTGTTTCGCCCGGGGCCGGCCGCGCTCTGCCGGCAGCTGGCCGAGGCGGGCGTCCGCGGCCTGATCGTGCCCGACCTGCCGGTCGAGGAGGCGGACGAGGTCGAAGCGGCCGCCGCCGCGGTGGGGATCGAGCTGACCCTGCTGGTAGCGCCGGTGACTCCCGACGACCGGCTCGCCGAAATCGTCGCCCGCAGCCGCGGCTACATCTACGCGGTCAGCCGCATGGGCACCACCGGCGAACGCGACTCCCTGGCCTCGTCCGCCGCTGTCGTCGCCGCCCGCGTCAAGGCCGCACAGATCCGCCCGGCGCGCGCCGGCGGGATCGGGGCGGGCGCTGCGCCAGGAGCGGTGCTCACCGAGGTCGATGGCCGAGCGCTTCGACCCGGCGATCGGAGGGGCGGCAGCGACCCGGCCGCTCGGGATCTGACTGGCCGCGACTCGATGCTGGATGCGGGAGGGGTTGCGTCTCGCGAGGCTGCGGGCGAGGACCGTACGGAACGGGTGCCGGTGTTGGTGGGGTTCGGGATCTCGGGGGTGGAGCAGGTGGCTGCGGCGGGGCGCGCCGGGGACGGTGTTGTGGTGGGGTCGGCGTTGATGCGTAGGGTGCTGGACGGGGCCACGCCGCGTGACCTCGGGGCTGAGGTGGCGGCGTTGCGTGGCGCCCTCGATGCCCTGGACTAGGAGGCCTCCGCTGACCGCACCGCGTACGCCGAAGTATCGGGTCATCGCCGATGACCTGGGCAGCAAGATCCGGGGCGGGGAGCTGGTGCCGGGGTCGGCGCTGCCCCCGCAGAAAGAGCTGAGCGCCCGCTACGGCGTCACGCTGGCCACGCTGCGGCAGGCGTTGCAGCAGCTGGAGGACGAAGGGCTGCTTTCACAGCAACCAGGCCGTGGGACGTTCGTGGCCGAGCCGCGGGCTGCCTATCGCCTCGACTCGCTGCGCGGCTTCGCCGAGGACCTGCGCGCCCAAGGGCATCTGGTCACGACCCAGATCCTCGCCCAGACGGTGGCCCAGCCCCCGGCCTGGGCGGCGGCGCACCTCGGCGACACGGCCCACGCCGTACGCCTGGAACGCCTGCGCCTGCTGGCCGGCCACCCTGTCGTGCACCAGGTCTCGTGGATCCGCGGCCGCGAACTGGCCCAGGCCGACCTGAGCGACGTCTCTCTGTACGCCGCTCTGGCCGATCACGGCATCGCCGTCCACCGGGCGAGTGAGGCTGTGCGGCCCGGCGTGCTCGACCAGGCCACCGCCACCCTGCTGCGCCAGCCCGCGGGCACTCCGGCTTTTCTCTCCGAACGGATCACCTACGGCCTGGACGACCGGGCCCTGGTCGCCGACCGGGCCACGATTCTCGGCACCAGGATGGAGATCCGCACCGAGCGCGAGGTGAGCGGCCTCTCGATGCAGTGGGCTCAGCTGGCGTAGCGTTTCTCGGCCCGGGCGCGGGCCTTGGCCGCCTCGACCTCGCGGTTCTTGGGCGGGGCGGTGGTCACCAGTTCGGCCAGCAGGGCCTCGGTGGCGGCGGCGACGGCCGCCACGGCCTGGTCGAACGCGGCCTGGTTGGCCTGCGACGGGCGGGTGCTGCCGGCGACCTTGCGCACGTACTGCAGGGCCGCGGCGTGGACCTCGTCGTGGGTGGCGGGCGGCTCGAAGTTGTGCAGCTGGTGGATGTTGCGGCACACGGCGGACGACCTCCGGGAAGGTGGGGCGGGACGTCTGACAAGTTACGCCAGGGGTACGACGAAATACGATGGGTTCATGGCGCACTGGTACGAGTCGTCGATCGATCGGCAGCTCCGCGAGGCGGCCGAGCGCGGCGAGTTCGACAACCTGCCCGGCAAGGGCAAACCGCTCCGCGGGCACGGCGGGGAGTACGAGGACGACTGGTGGGTGAAGGACTGGCTGGAGCGTGAGGGCGCGACCGCCGGCGTCATCCCGCCCACGCTGTCCCTGCGGCGCGAGACGGAAGATCTGGACGACAAGGTCGATCGGCTGACCGGCGAGCGTGAGGTTCGTGAGTACGTGGCCGGCCTCAACGAGCGGATCGGGAAGGCCAACGTCGGGCTGATGGACGGGCCGCCCGTCATCCTGAAGCCCCGCGACGCCGACGAGGTGGTCGCGGGCTGGAAGGCTCGGCGGGCGTCACGAGGCTGACGCGACACGTTCCCGGATGTCGAGCGGATCGGCCGTCAGGGTGTCGCAATGGACGTACGCCAGCTGGATCGTCACGTCGGTGAACCACAGCACCGGCAGGGTCAGCGGCGGCGGCTGCTCGGGCGTGAACGTCACCGGGATCACGCCGAACAGCTTGCCCTTGAAGTTCGGCGTGTAGAAACGCACGTTCCCGTCGGTGACCAGCTCCTTGCTCTTGATCACTGTCTCGGCCCGGCCGGGTTCGTCCATGGTCAGCGTGAACGGCTTGTTCACGGCCTTGTCCATGCTGAACTTCAGGGCCGGGAGGGTGCCCTTGGCCGTCGGCATGTCGACCACGCCGTCGTACGTCGAGTTGTACATCGTCAGCGAGCCGACCTTCATCACGCCGGGTTTCACGGCGATTCGGGGTACGCCGATCGCGTTCGCCGCGAGGCCGAGCACCCGAGGCCCCAGGCACGGAACCTCGGGGACGGGCGCCGTGCTGGCGAACGACGGTGAGGAGGGCGTGGCCGACCTGGTCGGTGTGGGGACGACAGTGGGCGCGGAAGCTGACGGCGAAGGCGACAGCGACGACGTCGGCGACGTGCTCGGCGCCGGCGACGAGCCGCCGCCGATGCCGAGCAGATTGCCGATGCCGTCGAAGAAGTCCCCGATCCCGTCCAGCACCGGGTTTCCTGTCTTCCCGGGCGTGGCGGACGCGGTGGGTGTGGGCGCCGGCGTCGGCGCGGACGACTTCCGGGCCGGCCGCCGCTCCTTGCCGGCGGGGGTATCCGGCGAGGAGGGCGTCCCGGCCGGAGCCGGCGCCGAACGGGTCACCGAGGAGCGTGACGGTAGCCCCTTGGGACAGTCCGCCGCGCTGGCCGGCAGGTCGCGTCCGGCCACCAGCAGGCCACCGGTCACGGCCACCAGCAACAGAATGACGCCCAGCGCCCGCGGCCCGCGCCGGTGGGACGGAGGTGGCGGATCGTTCAGGCCGGGAAGGAAGGCGGTGTCGCCGTCCTGCATCGGGCGGCGGATGTGGTCGCGCGGCGAGGCGATGGTCGTGTCGTGCACGTCCTGCACCACAGCCGTTTCGGCGTCGGCGGGGGAGGGGACGTGCGTGGGCCCCTCGTCGGAAGGCTCGGTCTCGGTAGGCGCAGTCGGCTTGGCCCGCGGCGGGCCCCAGGCGATCACGAGCGCGCCGCCCACGATGCCGAGCAGCATCCCGGCGAAGAACCCGCCCAGGTTGAGCCCGACGAACGTGTACAGGGCGGTCAGCACCCCGATGATCCCGTAGAACATCCGCTGCGCCGGCGTGACCCAGCAGAGCACCCCGCACAGCAACAGCAGCAATGGCAGCAGGTACGACAGGAAGCCCTGCGGCCCGAGGTGGACCTCCAGCCGGCCCAGGTTCATGTTGGCCGTGTACAGCAGCTCGAGCGCTGCCAGCACGAGGAGGAGGCCGCCCCAGAAGGGCCGTCGGCGGCGCCAGGCCCGGAACGCAGTCATCAGCCCTGGTAGCACTCTTGGCTGCGGTCGTTCAGGTGGAGCTCGAGGCTCATCCCGGTCAGCTTGAAGGTCGAAGCCGAGGTCATGTACGCCTTCTGCTTGAGACCCACGATCGTCACGTCGGTGGCCTGCTGGCCGAACCCGGTGACCTCACCGTGCTCCTTCTGCCCGTCGGCGTCCAGCGTCGAGGCGTCCTGCCCGATGTCGATGTTCTGGAATGTGGCGTCGCCGCTCAGTTCCGACATGCCGATCAGCAGGTCCTCGGCCTCGGCCGGCTTGTCGGGGTTGCGGCCGGCCTCGATCCGCAGCACGACCGGCCCGGCCGTGACCGACTGGCACAGTTTGTAGATGTCGGCCGACTTGATGCCGGACATGGCGGCGACCACGTACTTCTGCCCGGTCGACGACTGCACCGTCTCGGTCGGCAGCTTCTTGCTGTACTGGGTGAAGCCCTCACCGACGAGCCGGTCGGCCGACAGCTTGAACTGGGTGCCGGACACCGAGAAGCTGGCGGCCAGGGCGCCGTTGGCCAGCGCGATGACGAGACCGCCGGCGACCACGGCGGGCACACCCACCGCCACGGCGAAACGACGCCAGTTGGTGCGCCCGTAGGCCGGATCGTCCTGCACGGGTCCTCCTCGAACTGCAGCGAAATCTGTCGATGCCCCGTTGACGTGCGGGAAATATTGCTCCTGCCGCCTCCTCCGTTCAAGAGCGGGAGCTACCGACGGGTAACCATGGCGAGCGCGCGGTGGTCACGAAGAGTTACATCGACGCCGAATACTGCGCGTCGAAGCGGTGTGATGGTCACCACGCGTACAGAGTCACGGTCGGATAACGAAACCCAGCTCGCTTTCAGAAAACGGTGTTAACGACTGGGTGATGGTTGTCAGAGTGGCCCGCCTCGGCGGCTTGTTGGTGCTGGTCGGAGCCTTGATCGGGCTGTCCGCGATCCCGGTCGGCGCGGTTCTGCGCACCGGCGCCCAGTGGAGCCGGCGGCAGCGCGCCGAGCTTCCCGCCCAACTACTGAACCCGTCGAGCGCGCAGCTCACCCGCGTGTACGCGAACGACGGGAAGACGCTGATCACCACGTTCTACGACGAGGATCGGCAGGACGTCGCGCTGACCCAGATCGCCCCGGTCATGCAGAAGGCGATCGTGGCCGCCGAGGACACCCGCTTCTACGAGCACGGCGGCGTCGACCTCAAGGGCGTGGCGCGGGCTGTGGTCTCCGACGCGCGCAGCGGAAGTGCCGAGCAGGGCGCCTCGACGCTCACCATGCAGCTGGTCCGCAACGTCCTGAAGGAGGACCCGAGCCTGACGCCAGCCGAGCGGGCCCAGGCCACGCAGGACACGGCCGGCCGCAAGCTGCGCGAGATCGAGTACGCGGTCGAGCTCGAGAACCGCCTGACCAAGCAGCAGATTTTGCGCAACTACCTGAACATCGTGTACTTCGGCGACGGCGCGTACGGCATCGAGGCGGCCGCCCGCCGGATCTTCGGCGTCACCCCGGCCCGGCTCGACCTGGCCCAGGCGGCCCTGATCGCCGGGGTGGTGCAGTCGCCCGACGCGGACAACCCGATCAGCGGCGACAAGGCCCAGGCCAAGGTGCGCCAGGGCTACGTGCTCGACGCCATGCTCAAGGCGGGCACGATCACTCAAGCCCAGCACGACAAGGCCGCCGCCGAGAAGCTCACGTACTCGGGCGCGACCCAGCCCAACGGCTGCGTCGGCGCCACCGGGCAGGCCGACGGCTGGGGCTTCTTCTGCGACTACTTCGAGCGCTGGTGGGACGGTCAGGCCCAGTTCGGCGCGACCAAGGCCGAGCGCGAGAACGCTTTGCGGCGCGGCGGCTACAACATCGTGACGACGCTCGACCCGGACGTGCAGAAGGTCGCGGCCAAGCAGTCGCGCAAGGTGTACGGGCTCGACAACAAGAAGACCCTGCCGATCGCCGTGGTCCAGCCCGGCACGGGCCAGGTGCTCGCGCTTGCCGTCAACCGCACGTACGGCACCGGCAAGTCGGGCAGCAACACGGTGAACCCGCTGATCAGCGGGGGGAGCGGGATCAACGGCTACCCGTCCGGCTCGACCTTCAAGATGTTCACGATGCTGGCCGCGCTCGAGGCCGGGATGCCGCTGAACTCCGGCTACGACTCGCCGGCGAAGCTGGTCACCGAGTGGTCCGACGACGGGCCGGGCAACTGCGACGGCAAGTACTGCCCGGGCAACGACAACCCGGCCTGGATGGACGGCTACCGCACCATGTGGGACGCGTTCGGCCGCTCGGTCAACACGTACTTCGTGCACCTGGAGGAGCAGGTCGGCCCGGCCGCCGTGGTGGCGATGGCCAAGCGGCTCGGCATCAGCTTCAGCTCACCGTCCGACGCGAAGCTGGCCGAGAGCCCGGACTCGTGGGGCTCGTTCACGCTCGGCGTCATCGACACCACCCCGCTCGAGCTGGCCTCGGCCTACGCGACGGTGGCGGCCGACGGCACGTACTGCGCGCCGCTTCCGGTCGAGACGGTGAACGGGGCCGCCGTCGGCAAGAGCTGCAAGCAGGTGCTCGACCCGGAGGTCGCGCGCGCCGCCGCCGATGCGGCCCGCTGCCCGGTCGGCCAGCAGAGCGCGTACGGGAAATGCGACGGAGGCACGGCGGAGCAGGTGGCCGGGCTGTTCGGCGACCGGGCGGTGGCCGGCAAGACGGGCAGCACCGAGGACAACCGCACCGAGACGTTCGTCGGCTTCACCCCCACCATGGCCGCGGCCGGCATCGCCAACGACCCGGCCGACCCCTCCGACCGGGTCGGCAGCGGCGTCGAGTCGCGCGTGGTCACGGCCGTCGCGCGAACCCTGCGTGCGGCGGTCGGCGATGAGCGGTACGACGGCTTCCCGCCCCCGAGCACCGTCCGGGCCTACGGCGACTGAAAAGCGCTGTCGATCACCGCCCGGGCGTGCGGCCACTAAAACTCAGTGAACGCCGGATAGCTGCCGAACTGAACCCTGTGACCGCCGCCCACGAGCAGCGACGCCTGGCCGCCCTGCACGAGTACGAGCTGCTCGACACGCCGGCCGGGGACGAGCTGGAAGCCGTGGTGCGGGTGGCCGCTCTCGTGGCCGGAGTGCCCTTCGGGACGCTCAACCTGATCGACGAGAACCGGCAGTGCCAGCTGACCACCACCGGTTTCGAGGGCGCCGACTCGGCCCGCACCGATTCGATGTGCGCCGTGCGTTTCGAGACGGGCCAGGTCACCTATCTGCCCGACGCCAGCCTCGACCTGGCCTACACCTTCAACCCCTGGGTGACCGGGTTGCTGGGCCACGTACGGTTCTATTTCTCGGCGCCCCTGGTCACCCCGCAGGGCTACGCGCTGGGGTCGCTGTGCGTCTTCGACGAGAAACGGCACGAGCTCAGCGACGAGCAGATCGACCGCCTGCGTGACCTGGCCCAGGTGCTGCTGGGCCTGTTCGAGTGCCGCCGGCAGAGCCGGGTCAACGCCGAGCTGGCGACCGAGGTGCGCGAGCAGCACGACGAGCTCGAACGCGCGCACGCCGACCTCGGCCGCGCCCACGCCGAGCGGGCCGCCACCATCGCCGAGCTGCGCCGCTCGAACCACGAGCTGGAGCAGTTCGCCGGCGTGGTCAGCCACGACCTGGCGGCCCCGCTGACCGTGGTCAACGGCTATCTGGAGCTGCTCGAGGAGAACATCCGGGGCTCGGACGAGCAGTCGGAGCGCTGGATCGGCTCGGCCGTGCGCGCCGTGGGCCGCATGCACCGCCTGATCACCTCTCTGCTCAGCTACGCCCGGGCCGGTCACGCGCCGCTGCGCGCCGAGCCCGCCCGGCTCGGCGACCTGGTCGACCAGGCGCTCAACGACCTGCGCGGCCACCTGGACGGCGCCACCGTGGTCGTGCAGCCGGATCTGCCGGTTATCGAGGCCGATCCCACCCTGATCCGCCAGCTGCTGCAGAACCTGCTGGGCAACGCGCTCAAGTACCGCCGGACCGACCGCCCGTGCCACGTCGAGGTCGGCGCCAGCCGCGACGGCGGCCAGTGGCGGGTGACCGTGGCCGACAACGGGGTCGGCATCCCCAAGGCCCAGCGCGAGCGCGTCTTCGAGATGTTCGCCCAAGTCGACCCGTCCGCCGGCAAGGGGTACGGGGTGGGCCTGTCGACGTGCGAGCGGATCGTCGACCGGCACGGCGGCCGGATCCTGGCCGTGGAGACACCGGGCGGGGGCGCCACCGTCGTCTTCACCCTGCCGATCACGGCGTCATGATCAAGATAACGAAGCTCAAGTACCGCGTGGCGGGCGGCTTCGTCGTGCTCCTCCTGCTCTTCCTCACCCTGATCGTCGCCCACTTCACCGTGACCGAACGCCAGCGCGTCCGGCACGAGCGGGTCACCCAGCGCATCGACGTCGCCCGCGACACCAACCGGGCCGTGCTGCAGTACATGACCGACGCCGAGACCGGCATCCGCGGCTTCCAGATCACCGGCGACACCGGTTTCCTGGAGCCTTACCTCAGCGGCCGGGCCGGCGCGTTCAGCGCCCTGCAACGGCTCGACGCCCAGCCGCTCGACGACGAGACGGCCCGGCTGCAGCGGATCGAGCGGCTGGCCGCCGAGGACTGGCTCTACGGCTACGCCATCCCGATCGTCAACGCCGGGGTGGCCGACGCCGACCCGGCCCGGGCGCTGCGCGGCAAAGACCTCTTCGACCACCTTCGTACGGCCAACGCCGACGTCTTCGCCGCGGTCGAGAGCTACGAGGAGGGCGCCGGCGCCGACGCGCGCGACAGCTCGCAGCTGGCCGCCCTGTTCTTCGCGGGCCTGGCCACCCTCGTCGTGCTGGCCGGTCTGGGCCTGGCCATGCTGCACCAGCGGCACCTGCTCGTCCCGCTCGAGCACATCCGGCAGACCCTGCGCCGGCTGGCCGACGGCGACCTGGCGGCCCGCGTCGTGCCGTCCGGCCCGGGCGAGCTGCGCGCGGTGGCCGGCGCCCTCAACGAGCTGGCCGCCGAGACCGGGCGGCTGCTCAGCGCCGAGCAGGCCCGGGTGGCCCGCATCGAGCTGCGCCAGGCGGTCACCCACGAGCTGCAGGAGTCCGAGGATCCGGCCGCGACGGCGGAGCGGATCGCCGGGATGATCGGCACGACCCTCGGCGCGGCGAGCGTGCACAGCCGGATCACCATCCAGGCCGGTGTCCCGCTCGGGGCGAACTGGCCGCCCGGCGCCGGCCCGCTCGACGAGTCGATCGTCGAGCAGGCGCGGTCGTGCGCGCCCGGCGGCTCGCTGCGCCCGGCCGGGCTGCCGGGCGCGATCGCCGTCCCGCTCAGCGGCGACGCCGGCTGCCCGCCCGGCCTGATCTGCGTGGTCCGCCCGGACCGTCCGGAGTGGTCGGAGGAGGAGCGGCGGCTGCTCATCGGGCTGGCCCGCGAGATCGACCACGCGGCCCACCAGGAGCGGCTGCGGTTGCGCCAGACCCGCCTGATCAACGAGCTGCGGGTGCTGGACGAGCAGAAGGACGTCTTCGTCGCCACCGTCACCCACGAGCTGCGCACGCCGCTGACCAGCATCCTCGGCTACAGCGAGATGCTCAGCGAGGACGACGAGCACCGCCGGGGCCTGTCGCCGGCCCAGGCCCGGGGCGTCGGGGCGATCCTGCGCAACGCCCACCGGCTCGAGGCCACCGTGGCCGACCTGCTGCTGCTCGACCGGTCCGTGGAGCGCATCGGGGCCCAGGTGCCGGTCGACCTGGCCCGGCTGGTCCGCGAGGTGCACGCCACGCTGGGCGTGGCCGCGCGGGCCAAGGGCCTGGAATGCGCGCTGACGACCGAGCCGGCCTGGGTGCGCGGCGACGCCGTCCAGCTCGAACGGGCGGTCCGCAACCTGCTCGACAACGCCGTCAAGTTCACCGCGCCCGGCGGGCACCTGGACTGCCGCCTCGACTGCGTGGGTGAGCGGGCCGTCGTCACCGTCAGCGACACCGGCATCGGCATCCCCGCCGACGACGTGCCCGGGCTGTTCACGCCGTTCCACCGGGCGGCCAACGCGATGGATCAGGCCGTGCAGGGCAACGGGCTGGGCCTGGCCATCGTGCGCACCATCGTCAGCGACCACGGCGGCACCATCACCGCGACCTCGGAGCTGGGCCGGGGCAGCACCTTCACGATGACGCTGCCGCTGATCCTGAACCGTCTCGCAGAGCCGTCCAGATCCGGTCGCGGGTGAACGGCAGCTCGGTCAGGCGCACGCCGGTTGCGTCGCGCACCGCGTTGGCCAGGGCCGGGGCCACCGGGTTGAACGGGCTCTCGCTCATCGACTTGGCCCCGAGCGGCCCGATCGCGTCGTCGGTGTCGGCGAACAGCACCTCGGTGCGCGGCACGTCGGCGTACGTGGGCAGGTGGTACTGCCGCAGGCCGGTCGTCGTGACCTGCCCGTCCGATCCGATGTCGACGTGTTCGGCCAGCGTCGCGCCGAGCGCCTGGGCCACCCCGCCCTCGATCTGACCCCGGCACTGCAGCGGGTTCATCACCGTGCCGGCGTCGGCGCTGTGCGCGCTGCGCAAAATGCGCAGCTCGCCGGTATCGGGGTCGACCGCCACCCGGAACCACTGCGCGTTGAACGCGACCGAGCGCGGGCTGCCGGCCCAGTGCCCCTCGGCGCTCAGCGGTTGCCGAGCCCCGGCCGCCAGCTCTTTGAGCACCGTCTCGGTCAGGGCGGCCCCGCGCGCCGACGAGACCAGCAGCTCGTGCAGGCCGCGGGCGGCGTCCAGCACGGCCCGGCCGGCCACCACCACGCCGGTCGAGGCGAAGGCGCCGGTGTCGTGCCGCACCACGTCGGTGTCGGACTGGCGCACGGTGATGCGGTCGGGTGTGGTGCCCAGGGCGTCGGCCGCGATCTGGGCGTGCACGGTCGTGCTGCCGTTGCCGAACTCGGCCGTGCCGACCGCGATCTCGAAACGCCCGTCGGGCCGCAGGGTGGCCGTGGCGTCCGCGTAGTGCCCGCCCGGCGGTCCGGCCGCGATCATCGTGATCGCCATGCCGTCGCCCACCCGCCAGCCCTCGGGCGCCTCCTCGGCGGGCGAGTCCGCGGCCGTACGCATGTGGTCGAGGCACTGGTCGAGGCCGTACGACGCGATAGTGAGGTCGTCGACGTGGTCACCCGGCGCGGTCAGGTCGTCCCCCGGCCGTACGACATTGCGCAAGCGGAAATCGATCGGGTCGGCCCCCAGCCGGCGGGCCAGTTCGTCGAGCGCCGACTCGACCGCGAACGACACCTGCCCCAGGCCGTAGCCGCGGAAGGCGCCCGAGGGCACGGTGTTCGTGTAGACGCACCACGCGTCGGTGCGCATGTTGGCGCAGCGATAGACGGCCACCGACTCGTGGCAGGCGTGATACATGACGGCCGGACCGTGATTCCCGTACGCGCCGGTGTCCGACACGACGCGCAGGGCCAGCGCCGTGAGCGTGCCGTCGGCCCGCGCCCCCACCTTGACCGTCACGGTGAACGGGTGCCGCGTGGTGGCCGACGTGAACTGCTCGGCCCGCGTGTACTCGTGCTTGACCGGCCGCCCGAGCCGCAGCACGGCCAGCGCCACCAGATCCTCGACCAGCATCTCTTGCTTTCCGCCGAACCCGCCACCGACCCGGCCGGCGATCACGCGCACCTTCTCTTCGGGCAGGTCGTAGAGCACGGCCAGGGCGCGCCGGGTCAGGAAGGGCGTCTGCGTGCTCGTACGGATCACGAGCCGCCCGTCGTCGTCGAGCCAGCCCACCGCGCCGTGCGTCTCGAGGCTCGCGTGCTGCACCCGCGGCGTCCGGAACGTCTGCTCGTACACCTCGTCGGCCTCGGCGAACCCGGCCTCGACATCGCCCAGTTCAGCGTGCCGTTCGGCGACGACGTTGCCTGGCGTGTCGGCGTGCAGCCGGGGCGCGTCCTCGGCCATCGCGTCGCCGGGGGAGAGGACGGCCGGCAGCACCTCGTACTCGACGGCGAGCGCGCGGCAGCCCTCCTCGGCGGCCGCCTCGCTGGTGGCGACCACCGCGGCCACCCGCTGCCCGGCGAAGCGGACCACGTCGTCGAGCACTCGAGTGTCGGCCGGATCTTCGGTGGCGTGCTCGTGCCGGGCGGTCGAGAACCGCTTGGCCGGGGCGTCGGCGTGGGTCAGCACCAGTTCGACGCCGGGCACGGCCAAGGCGGCCTCGGTGCGCACGGCCAGGATGCGCGCGTGCGGGTGCGGCGAGCGCAGCACCTTGAGGTGCAGCACGCCCGGCACGTCGAGGTCGAACGTGTAGCGGGCCTGACCGGTGACGATGTCGGGGCCGGCCGGGGCGCCCAGGCTGGAACCGACGGCGGCTCCGGGGGCGGGCTCGGTCACGTTGACCCGGCCGGCCAGGGCGTCGGCGACCGCGCGATAACCCGTGCAGCGGCAGAGATTGCCCTTGAGGGCGCGTGGCAGGTCGGAGCGCTGGTCGTCGGTGAGGGCCGCCGTCGTCATGATCAGTCCGGCCGTACAGAAGCCGCACTGGAAACCCTGCGCGTCGAGGAAGGATTGCTGCACCGGGTGCAGGTCGTCGCCGGCCAGACCCTCGATGGTGGTGACGCTCTTCGCGGCGGCGCGGAAAGCGGGGTAGACGCAGGAGTGCACCGGGACGCCGTCGACGTGCACGGTGCAGGCGCCGCAATCGCCGGTGTCGCAACCCTTCTTGACCCCGAAGCAGCCCTGCTCGCGCAGATACGTACGAAGGCACTGGCCCGGACGGGGTGCGCGGTCGTGCTCGCTGCCGTTGATTTTCATGCGGCCAGCTCCGCCCGGATCTGCTCGGCGTAGAGCCGGGTCAGGTGCCGCCGCCAGACCGGCAGGCCGTGCACGTCGTCGACGTAGTCCTCGTCGGCGATCCGCTCGGCCAGCGCCACCTGCAGCAACTCGGCGCTCGGAGCCTCGGGGAAGGTCAGCACGTGCGGGCGTTTGGTCGCCGCGGTCACGGTGATCACGAGCCCGTCGCCGGCCACCCGCCCGACGACCAGCACCCCCGAGCGGCCGTGGGCGAACAAAGACCCTTGCCGGTACGCCGTTCGAGAGCGGAGGTTTTCGGCCGGCAGATGCAGGGAGCGCAGCAACTCGCCCTCACCCAGCACGGTGGTGCCCTCACCGATCACGAAATCGGCCACTTTGACGGTGCGCTCGCCGTCGGGCCCTTGCAGCAGCACAGTGCCGTCGAGCGCGGCCCCCAGCGCGATCATCGGCCCGGCCGGCAGCGCGGCGCACAGGTTGCCGCCCACGGTCGCCACGTTCCAGATCTTGAAGGAGGCCAGGAACGCGTGGCAGCACTTCTCGGCGATGTCGTACCCGCTGGCCGCCACCTCGGCGATCGTGCAGGTGGCGGCGACCTCGAGACCGTCCTCGCGCAGCGTGAGCGCGGGCCAGCCGGCGGTGGTCAGGTCGAGCAACCTCGTCACATGCGGTCGGGGCTCCCCGAACAGGGCCGTGCCGCCGCCGAGCCAGGCGTCGCCCGGCCGCCACTGACCCACCCGAGCTGGGCTGATCACTTCGGCGACGGTGTTCAGGTCCACGTTCGTACGTTACGCGCGTCGTGTTTCAGCTACCTGACGATCAGTGTCGTGGCTGTGACAGTGGCCGCCCACAGCAGGAACAGCGCGGCCGGGCGGCGTGGGGCGTCGATCCAGGGCGGGGGCGGCAGCGGGCTGATCTCGAGGGCGCGGATGCGGGTGTCGCGCAGGGCGGCCACCAGCTGGTCGGCCGTGCGCTGGTGCGAGCGGGAGGGCCAGGGCGCCGGAACAGGCACGTTGAGCACGGCCTCGCCCGCGGTCAGCACCACCGTTCCCTCGTCGTCGTGCACGATCGCGCTGTCGGTGGCCCAGGGCTGGCGGGTGCGCTCGCGGAAGCCGACCGACGCCACCCCGCCCACGTGCCAGCGCAGCCGCGGCCGCAGCTGGGAGCGCCAGGCGTACTCGAAACCGGCCGCGGCGGCCAGCGCGGACGCGACGATCAGGGCCGTCCGGGGCAGCCCGGCGAACCGGCTCACCTCGGCCACCGCCAGCGCCGCGCCGAGCCCGATGGCGATCGTGGCCGTCCACGCGCGGCGGGGCGAGATCCGGTGCTCGCGGGGCTGGAAGGCGTCGGCGTCGCGGTCGGCCGGGCGCAGCGCCTCCGGGTCGACCAGCTGCTCCTCGTCGTCCTCGATCTCGCGGGGCAGGCCCTCGACCACGTCGTACGGCACCTCGACGACCGTCCCGACCGGGCCCACCGGCACGTGCAACCGGTCGCCGACCTCGAGCGCGCACCACGAGCCCGGCCGGGGATCGCCGTAGAGCACGGCCGCCTCGGTGTGGATGTCGTCCTCGTCGTGCCAGGGCTCCGGCTCGGCCACGTCGAAGGCGAATTCCAGCGCCGTACGCCCGTCGTCCACCGGAATCAGCACGTGCACATACCCCTCCTGCTCGACCGCGCGGACCGAGTGCACGGGCTGCGGCACGGTGAACAGGCGGCGCAGCGCGGCCTGGGCCCGGACGGCCCGGGTCAGCAGCGCGCAACCCAGTCCGAAGGCGGCGATCGTGGCGGCCAGCCAGGGCACCGCGGCGTCGTCGACCGCCACCCAGATCACGCCGGCCGCCGAGGCGACCAGCAGCGCGAAGCCGCCCACCTCGGCCGGGGCGGCCACGTGGGGCAGGGCGTACGGAGGTGGCGGCCGCCGGTGCGGAACGGGTAGCGGGGCCGGGGGAGCGTCGAGGCGGGCGACCAGAATGGCCGCCGCCGCGTAGAGCCAGGCGAGCAGCACGGTGGGAAAGCCGGTGGCGAGGGGCGTCCAGAGCACCGCGCCCAGGACGCCGGCCCAGGCCGCCGCGCCCCGATGGGCGTACACCATGATCGCGGGCGCGAGAAGGACGCCCAGCCCGACCCAGCGCGCGGCCGGCGCCGGGTCGGAGGGACCGCCGAGCAGCCCGAAGACCAGCAGGAAGGTCACCAGGCCGGCGGCCGGCACCGTCGATTCCACGCGTAACAGGGGACGCATGACTTCATGGTCATCGACGGTGCCGGGTCGCGGAGCGGGTTTACCGGGTTACTTGCCGCTTCCTTCGGACGGCTCTTACGGGCCGCTGGTGATGCTCGTGACCTGGTGGCCGCTGTTCACCGTCTGGCCGGTCGTGTTGATGACGTTGGTGATCGTGCCGGTGCCGCCGAGCGAGACCGTCACCATGTCGCGGAACCGGACGCCCGACTTGACCGGCACCTCGAACGCCCGCGCGGCCACCACCGACGGGTTGACGTTGAAGTAGCAGTAGCTGCCCAGCCCCCACGCCTCGTGCGTGGTCACCGAGTCGGCCACCTTGTAGGCGGCCCAGCCCCGGGTCGAGCCGTTCATCCACGCCGCCTGGTTGGGCGGGTCGTACGGCATCTCGTTCTGATAGAAGTACGTCCGCCCGCCGTTGCCGTTCCAGATGGTCTGGTACTGCTGGTAGTGCTCGACGAAGAGGCCGTAGAACGTCACGTTGTCGCCGTTGACGATCAGCCCGTTGCGGCCGGTGTTGATGGTCCAGCCGACCGTGCCGCCGTTGCCGTGGTCGGCCCGCCAGATCCAGGCGTGGTCGCCGATCACGTTGTCGCTGTTCACCTCGACGCTGACCGTGGCCTTGCCGGCGATCGAGCCGCCGACCCGCACGAAGACGTCGCTCAGCACGGTCGGGTTGGCCGCGTGGCTCGCCGCCGACCCCGCTGGGCCCACCTGCAGCAGCGTGTTCGAGTTGGTCGTGCCGGCGTCGAAGAGCACCCCGGCCAGGCGGACGCCGTCCACGTCGGCGATCTGCATGGCGTTCACGCCGCCGACCGGCACGAAAGTAGCGAGGCCCAGTCCCAGGATCACCGTGTTGGCCCGGGTGACGTTGAGCGTCTGATTGAGGTTGTAGACGCCCGGCGTGACCAGCAGGTTCTTGCCGGACGCGAGGGCGGCGTTGATCGTCGTGGCGGTGTCACCGGGCTTGACGATGTAGAACGTGGTGATCGGCAGGGACGACCCCGCCGGGTTGCCGTTGGCCCAGGTGGTGCCGCTGGCGTTGCTGCGCAGGGCCGGCACGAACACCTGGTAGGCGCCGGCCGAATCCACGTACAGGTAGGGCTTCTCGGCAATCGTCGGGGACGATCCGATCGTGGTGAACGGCGGGTTCGGGAAGCTCTGAGCCGGGGCGCCGGGCGAGCCGACGAAGACCTGGTTCCAGTTCGAGCCGTTCCAGCTGCCCATCTGCGAATTGCGGGTGAGGAACTGCTGCTGGCTGCCGGACTGGATCTGCCCGTCGATCTTGGAGTCGGCGATGAACCCGCCGGACGACCAGCCCCCGTCGGAAAGAGCCAGGTTCCCGCGTACGTGCATCCGGCGGTACGGCGCGGCCTGCGACACCGCCCATCGGTCCAGGCCGTCCGGCGGGGTCACGCTGAGACCTTCGGCCGACCGCCAGAAGTTCTGGGTGGCGTTCTGCGAGCCGTCGTGCCACCAGTCGGCCTCGGCGTGCACGTGCCCGTTGATGGTCACCTGGTCCGGGTTCAGGCCGAGCCCGGCGACCTGGGTGAAGAAGCCGACGTTGACGTCGTTGTTGTAGCTGCCCGGCTTGAACAGCAGCGCGTACCGCTGGGTGCCGAACTGGTTCTCGACCTGCTGGTTGAACACGGTGTTGAGCCGGTTCTGGATGGTCGAAGCCGACATCGACGGGTCGAAGACGCTGACGTTCGGGCCCAGGTCGGGGTTGTTCGGGTTGGGCGGCACGGTGGTCGGGGGCGGGGTGCTGCTGCCGTTGACGGTCCACTTCTGGTTGGCGCCGCCGCCGCACGTCCACAGCTGCAGCTTCGCGCCGTCGGCCAGGTTGTTGTTCGTGATGTCGAGGCACTTGCCGGCCTTGACGTTGACCAGGTCACGGGCCGCGTTCAGCGTCCACTGCTGGCTGGTCAGCCCGCTGTAGCAGTCCCACAGGTGCACGACCGCGCCGTCGGTGGTGGCGCCGTTGGCCACGTCCAGGCACTTGCCGAGGCCGCGCACCGAGCCGTCGTCGCCCAGCGTCCAGGTCTGGTTGGGGCCGGGGGAGCAGGTCCACATCTGCGGCTGGTTGCCGTTGGCGGTGCTGCCGTTGGTCACGTCGAGGCACTTGCCGTTGGCGGCACTGACGACTGTGCCGGTCGTTGCGGCCAGCGCCTGCGTGACGCCGACGACGCCCAGCCCGATGACGGTCGCGCTGAGGACCGCGCCCGCCAAGATCCTTCTTCTCATCGCTGATCCTTACGCGGGGTTGTTGGCGTGGGTGAGCGTTTCCCAGGCCACGAACAGATTGTTCGTGCCCTGGGGGCGACGCGATTCGGTGTAGGTGCGGCTGTTGCTCATGGCGATGCCGAGCCGGTTGGCCAGCGCGTTGTAGGCCACCTCGGTCACCGGGCCGAGCCCCTTGACCACTGATCCGCCGCAGATGGTGCTCGGGACGGCCGTACCGTTCTCGAACTTGGTGTGGAAACCGAGCGCGTGCCGCATCCGCTCGGAGACCGTGGGCCACAGGTCCTGGCCCTGGATCCGGGTGGTCTCGGCGACGTGGCTGATCGCGCTGAGCCCGTAGCCGGTGTGCACGAAGTCGCGGCACGTCTCCTGCGAGAGGCCGTCGACGAAGGTGCTCTGGCCCTGCCAGTAGCTGATCAGCTCGGCCCGGGTGTCGACGCTGCCGACCGGCGGGTACTTGGGCTGGCTGCCGTCGGCCGCGATGTAGACATAAGCCGCCGTACGGGCCTGGAAGCGCGCGATGGCCCGGTCGTAGCTGGCCTTGTCGTCGAGGTGGACGGCGATGCCGACGGCCGCCTCCATCATCGACAGCTCCCAGTTGCCGTTGCTGCTGCTGCCGGCGATGACCACTGGCAGGTACACATTGCGCAGCATGGTGGCGAAGCGGGCCTGGTTGGGCCAGGTGCCGTACGCGTGCTTGATGATCTCGGCGGCGCGCGGCCACACCGAACCGGCCCAGCCGGTCTGCAACGGGGCGTTGCTGTTGGTGTGCGACTTGATGGTGGCCGACCACGCGTCCATCAGCGCGATCGACTTCTGGGCATAGGCCGTGTTGCCCGTGTAGTACCAGATCAGAGCGTCCGTGTACGCGGCGATCGCGTCCTCGCGCTCGTCGGTGCACCCGTTGTTCGGGTTGGAGTAGGAGCCGCACTCGACGGTGGCCCTGGGGGCGGGCGTGCGCGAGAGGGAGGCGTACCGGCTGGCCGCCATCTGGTTGTAGGCGGCCGTCCAGGGCTGCGCCTTCTCGGCGAGCTTGCCCTTGACGAAGTCGAGCTGGGCCCGGCTGACCAGGACGCCGGGGTGGGTGAAGGCGGCGGGTGCCTTCACCTGGGCCGCGGTGGTTGCGGCGGCGGTGGCCGTGGTGGCTGCGTCGGCTGTCACGAGGCGAACGCCGAAGGTGGCGGTCGCTGCGGCTAATGCCGTGAACGCGGCCAGGAGTACGCGTTTGCGCATGGGGATCTCCTGGGGTGGAGGAACCGAAAAGGTAGTTAACAGTTCCCACCCCGGGAGATCCCGGTCAAGGCGATATCGACCGACTTAAGTGTCTCTTAAGGATTTCGTTCAGGGCTTACTTGAAGTAGTGGCCGCCGGCTTCTGCTTGAACAGCAGCCCTTTCCTGAGCCGGCGGCTTCTGCTTGAGCCGGCGGCTCTTACTTGAAGTAGTGGCCGGCGGCGAGATCGTCGAGCAGCGACGGGCCGGTGGGCGTCCAGCCGAGGCGTTCGCGGGTCAGCGCGTTCGAGGCCGGGCTGTCGGCGGCGAACATGGGGCCGATCCAGCCCAGGTCCTCGGGCTTCGCTTCGGCCGTGGGCACGCCGAGCCCGCGCCCGATCGCCTCGGCGATCTCGCGGCCGGTGACCGCCTCGTCGGCCACGGCGTGCACGATCGCCGGCTCGGCCGTGGCCTGCTCGACGGCCAGGCGGAACAGGGTGGCCGCGTCGTCGCGGTGCACGGCCGTCCAGCGGTTCGAGCCGTCGCCGATGTAGCCGGCCACGCCGCGCTCGCGGGCGACCCGGATCAGCTCGGGCACGAAACCGCCGTCGCCGTCGCCGTGCACGGTGGGAGCCAGGCGCACGGCGATGGGCTTCACGTCGCGGCTGGCCAGAGCGAGAAGCGCGGCCGCGTTCTGCTGGCGCGGGTGGGCGGTGGCCGGGTCGGGGATGTCGCGCTCGGTGGCGACCCGGCCCGGGATCAGGCCGAGCGTGCCCGAGGCGATCGCGAACGGGCGACCGGTGCCGGCCAGGGTGTCGCCGATCGCGTCGATGGCGGCTCGGTCCTTGCGCAGCGAGTCGGCGAAGTTGCCGAAGTCGTGCACGAAGGCCAGGTGGATGACGGCGTCGCTGTTCTTCGCGCCCTCGCGCAGGACGTCGAGGGTGTCGAGGTCGCCCCGCAGGACGTCGGCGCCGGCCGCGGCGACGCGCTCGGCCGAGGCGTCGGAGCGGGCCAGGCCGGTGACCTCGTGGCCGTGCTTCAGCAGCTCGGGGACGACGGCGGAGCCGATCCAGCCCGAGGCGCCGGTGACGAATACGCGCATTGCTTTCTCCTTGACGAGGATGTCAGTCGCTGTCATGAGCGTAGACCGGGATGTCAGGCGCTGTCATCACTTCGCGGGGTGTGATGTCAGGAACTGTCGTCGCCTATGCTGGGCCTCGTGGGCCGCTGGGAACCGAACGCCAAGTCACGCCTGAGACAGGCGGCGATGGACTTGTACGCCGAGCACGGCTTCGACCAGACGACGGTGGCCGAGATCGCCGAACGGGCCGGCCTGACCGAGCGCACCTTCTTCCGCCACTTCACCGACAAGCGCGAGGTGCTGTTCGCCGGCTCCGAACGCCTGCAAGAACTGCTGATCGACTCGGTCGCCGCATCCTCGCTGTCCGTCGGCGCCACCGCTCCTTTCGCCGGCTCGTCGGCTGTCGCGGCGGTGGCGGCGGCGTTCGAGGCGGCGGCGGCCGACTACTTTCCGCCCGTCGAGTACTCGCGGCAGCGGCAGCGGGTGATCGACGCCAACCCGGCCCTGCAGGAGCGTGAGCTGGCCAAGCTCGACCGCGTCGCCGCCGCCCTGGCGTCGGTCCTGCGCGAGCGCGGCGTCGACGACCTGCCGGCCGCGCTGGCCGCCGAGGTCGGTGTGGCGGCGTTCAAGGTCGCGTTCACGCGCTGGGTGACCGACCCGGCCGACACCGCCCTGATCGAGCATGTGCGGGACGCCTTCGCCGGGCTGGACGCCGTGTTGCCGACCGGAAGCTGAAACTTCCTCAGGATTTCCGGTACATTGCCGGGCCATGGACGCAGACGTCATCGTCGTCGGGGCCGGCCTGGCCGGTCTGGCCGCCGCGCACGAGCTCACCTCGGCCGGCAAGCAGGTGATCCTGGTCGACCAGGAGAACGAGGCCAACCTCGGCGGCCAGGCGTACTGGTCCTTCGGTGGGCTGTTCCTGGTCGGCACTCCCGAGCAGCGGCGCATGCGGGTGGCCGACTCGTTCGACCTGGCCTGGAGCGACTGGCAGGGCAGCGCCGGCTTCGACCGCCTGGACGACCAGGACTCCTGGGGAGTGCGGTGGGCTCGCGCGTACGTCGAATTCGCGGCCGGGGAGAAGCGGGCCTGGCTGTCGTCGCTGGGCATGTCGTGGCTGCCGACCGTGGGATGGGCCGAACGGGGCAGTCTGCGGGCCGACGGGCACGGCAACACGGTTCCGCGGTTCCACGTCACCTGGGGGACGGGCACCGGGGTGGTCGCGCCTTTCGTCCGGTCGATCCAGGAGGCGGCGGCCCGAGGGCTCGTCACGTTCCGTCATCGGCACCGGGTCGACGAGCTCCTGGTCGAGAACGGCGCAGTCACCGGCGTACGCGGGAAGGTTCTGGCCCCTTCGGACGGCGCCCGCGGCGAGCCGTCCAGTCGCGAGACAGCCGGCGATTTCACCTTGACCGCGCAGGCAGTCGTCGTGGCTTCCGGCGGCATCGGCGGCAACCACGATTTGGTACGAAAGTACTGGCCCGAAAGTCTAGGCACGGCACCGAAGCACATGATCACCGGCGTTCCCGAGTACGTGGACGGCCGCATGCTCGAGATCTCGGCCGACGCCGGCGCCCGCCTGGTCAACCGCGACCGCATGTGGCACTACACCGAGGGCATCCAGAACTGGAACCCGATCTGGCCCGCCCACGGCATCCGGATCCTGCCCGCGCCGTCGTCGATGTGGTTCGACGCGCTGGGACGGCGGCTGCCGGCGCCGTGCTACCCCGGTTACGACACGATGAGCACGCTGCGTCACCTGCGGACGACCCCCGACATCGCCCGGCACGACCACTCCTGGTTCATCCTCACCCAGAAGATCATCGAGAAGGAGTTCGCGCTCTCCGGCTCGGAGCAGAACCCCGACATCACGGCCGGCGACAAGCGCGCGTTCCTGAAGGAGCGCATCCTCGGCAAGGGCGCCCCCGCTCCCGTGGAGGCCTTCAAGCGCAAGGGCGCCGACTTCGTGGTCGCCTCCACGCTGGACGACCTGGTGGTCGGCATGAACAAGCTGACCGACGAGCCCCTGCTGGACGCCGCCCACCTGCGCACCCAGATCGAGCACCGGGACCGCCAGATCGGCCACCCCTACGCCAAGGACGCGCAGATCCAGGGCATCCACAACTCCCGCCGCTACCTGGGCGACCGCATCGGCCGCACCGCCGCCCCGCACCGCCTGCTGGACCCGGCGGCCGGCCCGCTGATCGGCGTCAAGCTGCACATCCTGACCCGCAAAACCCTGGGCGGAATCCAAACGGACTTGGACTCCCGCGCCCTGACTTCGGACGGCACCCCCATCCCCGGCCTCTACGCCGCAGGCGAGGTAGCCGGCTTCGGCGGCGGCGGAGTCCACGGCTACAACGCCCTGGAAGGCACCTTCCTCGGCGGCTGCCTCTTCAGCGGCCGAGCCGCCGGCCGCCACCTGGCCCAGTCCCTCTGACCCCGCGGCCGCCGCCACCTGGCCCAGTCCGTCTGACCCCCGCGGCCGCCGCCACCTGGCCCA
>NZ_JAPNTZ010000030.1 GCF_026626335.1 Paractinoplanes pyxinae
ACCGGGTCGCCAGTCATTGGTACCGCATCCCAGCCACGCGCCTGCAGGTATACAGCTTAATCACCGGAGACGACATGACACGCGACCGGATCCCGATCAGTTGCAGCGGTGTGTGACAGTAGACGGAGTTGCCCCGAGTCCGAGCCCGATAGGTGCCCTGCTGGGCGTGAGCCCAGCAACTGGATATGCATGGCTACACCGTTACGGCAATACTGCGGGGAGTCCGATCGTCGCCCGGGCCCCTCTCGTCCAGCGTTGGCGATCTGGCGGAACCGCCGACGAGCTGGCTGTTGACGCCAACCCGCCCGCGAACGCCGTCCGCGAGAGGCTGATCACCGCCAACGTCCTAAGCTCCCGCCGCAGTTACTTCGCCGGCGGCTCACCTAGGGATCCATCGCCTGAGCGCCTCCTAGGCGATTTGTGCATACGGCAAATTCACCGTAGCCCAGATAGCTTCATTAACTGGTCTTACGGACAGGCAGGTCCGATAAAAACTGGCTCGTTACCGGCTCTCACGCCGAACACCGGGCTCTAGGCGCGGGCACGTCTTGTCTTATCAAAGGAAGTACTATTCAAGCTTCACCTGCAAGAGGAGCTGGCCTGCCCACAGATCGCCCGCCCGAAACGGTTTCAGTGTCGATACAATCCGTAAGCTTCTCAGCCAATACAACTTTGCTCGACGTATTGCAGAGAGCCGCAGATGCAGTACTCCTCACTTATGAAGACCCATCGTGCCTCTTCAAGCGCCGACTCCTAATTTAATTTTCGAGTCGATTCCGCGCGGGGGCACTTTCACGGCACCGCCATTGGGTACCTCCCCAACGACGATCTGCCTAGCGGCCGCGAAAATTTGTCCGGCGATCCTCTGGCGGGCGATCCATAGCACTGCCGATGCTCATTACCCACCGACAGAACAACGACAGCGTCTGCACCGGTCAGGCGGCAAAACGGCACTCGGCGGATCCGACGCCGTGTTCGTGACTACCCCGCTCGACGAGGCGCTTAATGTTGGCAATCAGAATTCGATTCGAAGTCGGCTTGATCATAAGCTCGCAGAATGCCAGATCGTGCGCACGGAGGCTACGATCCATCTGCGACCCGCTCAGGATGGCGACTGGCACAGTATGTAGCCGCGGATCGGCCCGCAACGCCTTACACAGTCCCTCGCCATCCAAGCCGGGCATGTCTATATCGGTTAGAACCACGTCAGGACGACGCTGCTGCGCCAGTTGCAGCGCCTCGCTACCGTCACGCGCGGTCACCACCGTGAAGCCGTGGCCGGTGAACAACACCCCCAGAATGGTGCGCACGTCGTCATCATCCTCGGCGATCAGTAACACGGCCATTTTCCGCTCCAAGAGGTCGGGCCAAGCTGGTCCTTCGCCATCGAGGATCCGCTCAGGATTCGAGCGGCGGGGTTTGTTCTGCATGCTTTCGCCCGAGAAGGTGACGTGGACGCACCCTCGTGAACTCGTTAGCACGGTGTGTCGAGGTCGACATCAAACCTCGGGCAACCCATGGCGACCGCAAAACAATGGTCACATCGGCCTGGCAGCTTTAGACCGTCGGCCGGGCGACCTGTCATGAACGATGCATCGAGATCGAGGTCGATCAGGCGTCTCAACTCGGCTGATTCGTTTAGCCCGCTCTTTAAACGAACAACATATGCGGTGTTAGCCCTGTCCTCGGCCACGGTTTTCGCTGGCCGAGCCTTGTCGGCACCTTATGGTGAGTGGGTGCAGGTCGATCCTAGGCAGGAACTCGAGGAGCTCCTGCATGTCCAGACCTCGATCTCCGCGGCTTTTGGTGATCTGCAGGTGCTCCTTCTACGTGAACTGTCGGTGCAGTTGAAGGCACACGGGGCGTCGGTCGCCGACACTCTGCCGTTGGACGCGTCCTGCGATCAGCTTGATGCTGCCGTCCGCGACGTCCTACATGCGTTGAGGCCTGCTCCTGCCGACTTGACCTGATCGATTTCATTGCTGACGTCAATCACATGATCACATCAATTGCGGACAAGGCATCACAGGGATCCGGCAAGCCGAGACCGACGCGGGCGAGCGTCATGACCGGCCCATCAGTGAGATGGCCGAGGAGAACCGCCGGCTGCGTGACGAGGTCGCCGAGCCGCGCCGGATCAACGAGATCCTGCGTGCGGCGAGCAGCTATCTCGCGTCGGAGCTCGGCCCGACCCGGCAACAGTCATGGGGTTCGTCGACGAACACCGTGACCGCTTCGCGGTCGCGTTACAGCTTCTGCCCTGACCAAGAACGTTCACGGTGTTGGGTGACACACCGTCTGGGCTGAGGGCCGGGCGGCGGCCAGACTGTGGTGGTGGCAGATCTGGTACGCGTGCGGCGGCTCAGTGACCAGGAAGGTCAGACGCTACTGCGCATCACTCGCCGGGGCACCGGTTCCCCGATCCGATTACGGCGGCCGATGGTCGTACTCGCCTCGGCCGGCGGGAACACGGTGCCGGCAATCGCTCGGCTCGTTCGGGCTGATGAGGACACGATCCGGCAGGTCATCCACCGGTTCAACGAGATGGGGATGCCCAGCCTGGACCCTCGGTGGTGGCCGTCCCCGCCTTCTCAGTCCTGACGACGAGCAGTTCATCGTCACAACGGCCAACACCCGCCCCGAGAGTCTGGGGCGGCCGTTCACCCGGTGGAGCGTTCGTAAGCTCGCCGAGCATCTCAATACGCTGGCCGCCCGCCCGATCGAGATCGGGCGGGAACGGCTGCGACTTCTGCTGATCAGGCACCAGATCACGTTCCAGTGGACCAAGACGTGGAAGGAATCCAACGACCCGCAGCGGGAGGCGAAGCTCGCCCGGATCGGGCAAGTCAGTAGCCAGTTCCCGCAGCGGGTGTTCGCTTTCGACGAGTTCGGGGCCTTGGTCATCCGCCCGCAGGCCGGCGCCGGCTGGGCGCGCAAAGGTCATCCGCGCAGGCTGCCCGCGAACTATCACAAGCTGCACGGTGTCCGGCAGTTCCATGGCTGCTACTCAGTCGGGACGACCAACTTTGGGGTGTCGTCCGGCGCCGCAAGGGCGCCGCGAACACCCTGTCCGCGCTCAAGTCGATCCGCCGGCAACGGCCGGACGGAGCACCCATCTACGTCATCCTGGACAACCTGTCCGCCCACAAAGACAAGGCCATCCGGGCCTGGGCGGCCCGGAACAAGGTCGAGCTGTGTTTCACACCGACCTACGCGTCCCGGGCGAACCCGATCGAGGCCCAGTTCGGGCCGCTACGCACCTTCGTCATCGCCGGCTGGGACCACCCGAACCATCCCGCTCCGACCCGCCACCTGCACAACTATCTGCGCCGGCGCAATGCCAACGCCCGTCATCCCGACGTCCTGGCCGCCCCAGCGCTGTGAACGTGCCCGCATCCGCAGCGAACGCCAACGAGGCTCGAGCCAACCCACCACCCGAGCAGCCTGACCTCAACACCTCAAACGTTCTTGGTCACGGCACTACGGGTCCTGCCCATCGCCAGGGCGACCCACCACCAGCGGGTTAAGCAGGTCGAACAGCCCTGTGGCCGAGACTTGGTCGACCTCGGGCTGCTGTCGAACATTCATGACTTCCGGGGGGCGTCCGAATTCACCCACGGCGCTGACCTCGTCCACCGGCAGTTGAGCCGCGACGGGATCCCGCGTGGGTCGTAATTGGGTCGAGCGGCTGATGGCCGGCCGGGGCAGGCACGGGGCGTTGCTGC
Organism: Paractinoplanes pyxinae; assembly: GCF_026626335.1. Classification (GTDB taxonomy): domain Bacteria; phylum Actinomycetota; class Actinomycetes; order Mycobacteriales; family Micromonosporaceae; genus Actinoplanes; species Actinoplanes pyxinae. The sequence goes on from NZ_JAPNTZ010000030.1 coordinate 3,726, forward strand.
ATCCCGGCTGGCGCGGCGGCTCACCCCGGCAGAACCGGCGGCACACACCGGCGCCGGATCCGGTCAACCGCCACCCTCACCGCAGCCGGCGCGAATCGGCTCTGGGTCGCCGACGCCGCCAGGATCCCCGGAGGCGAAGGCATGCTCTGGCTGGCCACCGTCCGCGACGTGTTCTCCCGCCAGACTGTCGGCTTGAAGACCTCCGAACGGGGTGACACCGATCTGATCCTGGCCGCCCTCGAGAACGCCATCTGGTCGCGTAACCTCCGCGACGGCCAGCTCGTCCATCACAGCGACCGGGCTCGAACTATAAGAGTTTCCGCTTTCGCAACGCTCGCAGGACAACGGAGCCCGGCCGTCCATGGGCTCGGTCGGCGACTCGTTCGACAACGCGTTGATGAAGAACTTCTGGTCAATGCTCAAGATTGAACTGGTCGAGCGCACGAGCCGGCGGACCCGCTACGAAGCTAAGAACGCGATCTGCACCTACATCGAGGGCTGGTACGACACCCACCGCATCCAGAAGGAGCGCGGCTACCTCAGACCCGACGAGTAAGAGACCATCTACCACGCCCAGATCCAGCCAGATAACCTTGCCCCTGCCCCGACTCGAAGCAGGTAACCGCCGCTCCGTCAAGCAGGGAGAACTCCCCGTGAGCGGTCGAAACGTTCCAGAAGGTCGCCTTGTCCAGGGACGGCCATCACCCGACGGCTCGTTCGACTCGGCGCGGCATACTCGTTATGAGCCGGCGCAGGACCGGCTCACGAGGTCGTCCGGACCATCGAGGTGCCAGCGGCCGCTAGGCCGGCCAGCGACAACCCCGAGGCCACCACGCGGCGATGCCGTCATTCTTGAACTTCGATCGCTCGAGATGACCGGACAAAAGCGGTGCTGTGCGCGCCGCCGAGTTCGCAGGCGCGACCCGTCGACCGCAGTCGCACACTTGGTCGGCTAAGGATTCATGCTTGGTCGGTTGTAGTTGTGGTGCAACACGCATGTCGCGCTCATCGCCGCAGGGATGACAGGCGAATCAGTTTGTATGACGTCGACTCAGGCTGACATTCGTGCGCCGAAGGCGATGACCGTGCGCCGCTCGTTGATGCGGACCATGGTATTCGCGCTGGTGTACGTCCTGGCCACGTTCGTCGGCCGGTTGACGGTGATGGACGGCACGAATTTGAGCATGGTGTGGCCGGCCGCCGGCGTCCTGGTGCTGTGGTTCTGCGCGCAGCGCCAGGCGCGGGCCCGGTGGGCCGATGTGGCGGCGCTGGTCGTGATCACTCTGCTGGTGAACAAAGCGACCGGGGCCAGCGGCCGGCTTGCGGTGGTGTTCGTGGCCGCCAACCTTGGACAGATCGCGCTGTTTATGTGGTTGTTTCGCTGCTGGCAGCCGTCGCTATGGGGCGCTGGCGGTCGTCGAGGCCTAACCCGACTGCGAGACTTGTGGGTTCTGTTAGGGGCGGCCACGATCAGCACCGGCCTCGGAGCATCAATCGGTACCGGCGGGATGTGGCTGATCACAGGACACGTCTCGTGGTCATCGTATGCCGTGTGGTTAGCCCGCAACACTGCCAGCGTTCTACTGATCGGCGCGGTCGGTCTGCGCATCGGCTATGTCTGGCACACCCGCACCCGAGGCACCGGGTGGACCACCTGGGCACGGTGGGCGCGCACGATGTGGCAAGGTACCGCCTGGTGGCGAGTCGCCGAATACACCGCTTTGATCTCCTGCTCGGCGCTGGCCTACTGGCTTACCTTTGCCGTCGCGCACGGCCTTCCCGTCGCGTTCCTCCTGATCGTGGTCACGGTGTGGGCCGCGATGCGCACCCCCACAACGTTCGTGGTCGTGCATGATCTGATCGTCGGGACCATCGCTGTGTTGTTCACCCTGCACGGCACCGGCTCCTTCGCCGCCATCGGCGACAACGCTGTCCGTGCGCTGGTCGCCCAGCTTTTCGTCGCTGTGGTCGCCGTGACCGGCCTTGCGCTGGCGCTGGGCCGCGATGAAAGGCAGACATTGCTCGAGCAGTTAGCCGCCGATAAGGCCGAACTCGCGGTGCAGAAGGACCACGCCCAGCGACACGGAAAGCTGATGAACGCGATCATCGACTCGATGGCCGACGGGCTCGCCGTCATCGACGCCGACGGGCGCGTACTGCTGCGCAACGCCGCCTGTGAGCGACTGCTCGGCGGGCGTACCAGCCCCGGCGACCGGATCACCGACACCGCCTACTACGGATTGCTGCGTCCCGACGGGAGCATACTGCCCGATAACGAAACCGCGTACGCCCGCATCATCGCCGGCGAGCACCATGCTCACCAGGATGTGCTCGTCAGCAATCCTGGCCTGTCAGAGACTCGGATCGTGTCCGTAACCGGCACCCGCCTCGAAGACGACAACGGCGCGGTCCGCGCCGTTGTGCTCGTGCACGACGTCACCGCCGAACGTCGTCACCGCGACGAACTCGCCGCTTTCGCCGGCGTAGTGGCTCACGACCTGCAAAACCCGCTCACCGCGGTGCAAGGTTGGAACGAAGCCGCCGCCGAAGCGCTGTTACAGGTTCCGCGGCACCCACACCTCGCCGAGGCCGAAAGCAGCCTGCTACGCGCCCAGCGCGCCGGTACCCGGATGCGCGTGCTCATCGACGACCTGCTCGACTATGCCACCGCCCGCGACGCCGCCGTACGTCTCATCTCCGTCGATCTTGAGCAGGTCGTCACCGACATCGCCGCGGCCCGCGCCGATGCCGCCGTCGCCGCCGGGGCACCAATACCCCGCTTCGACATCGCCGCTCTGCCTGCCGTACAAGCCGACCCGCCACTGCTACGGCAACTGCTAGACAATCTCATCGGCAACGCAATCAAGTACACCGCCGCCGGTACCATCCCCGCCATCGAGATCACGGCAAATGAGCAGGACGGCCGAATTGCGGTCACTATCACCGACAACGGCATCGGCATTCCCGACGGCCACCACGACGCTATCTTCGGCAACTTTCACCGCGCCCACCCCCACCAGCCATATGCCGGCACCGGCCTGGGGCTGACCATCTGCCAACGCATCGTGCACCGCCACGGCGGAACCATCATGGCCACCGACAATCCCACCGGCGGCACCCACTTCACCTTCACCCTGCCCGCCGCCCACAGGATCGACACTCCGACCATATCCACACAACCGGTAACATCTGTCCGCCGATGACCACTTGGATCCGAGCGGCGTCAAAAGGCGACGTCGTTGCGGCGACACATACTGCCCCGCGGCTACGGAATACTGGCTCTGGCACAAAGTTGGTGAATTAGACGCGACCCCGAAGGCCAGTGGTTGTCTCATATAGATGATCGTGTTTGCCGCGTGTTGGTCATGCTGACGTTTCTGTTGGTGAATCGCGGTGTACATACTGCAGCTGTCGGTCGTCACGGCTACACAGCCGCTACCCGCGTACGCTCGCGGATTTGGCGATCGGTGGCTGGCGGACGCTGCTGAAATCGCGGGTTTCGCCGTTTCTTCCGCGACAACGCCGCCGGTCAGCGGCAGACGTTCGTGGAGTAGGTAATCGGAGTTGACCACACCATCCGCGCGCCCGCCGTTGCTGAGCGGCATTCTGGACACCAGTTGAAACACCGGCCGTTGGACCGCGTGCCGGCTGCCGGTTTCCGCCCCAAACCTGCGGGCGTAATTGCAGGATCTACGTGGCCTCAACCGGCCGCCTCCGAATCCAAACGGGCCCGGAGGCGGCGGTGTGCCGTCGGTGATTAGCCGTGTCTGGCCGCCCTTCGTTTGCGTGTCGTCACGACCAGCAGCAAACCGATGATGAGGATGACGAGTCCGGCCAGCATGACCGGTCCTGTGGCCGACCCGGTCAAGGCCATCGCGCCAGTTGAGGAGGATCCGGCGATGGACTGGCCGGTCGTAGGCGACTTGTGTTCGCTCGAGCCGGGCGTCGTGGATCCGTTTTTGCCGGTCGGACCGCCGACGGTCGACATCACTCCCGCTACAGCTTTGACGATCCGCACCGGGGTCTTGACGTAACGGGCTTGGCCCACCTTGTCGAGACCGGTGGCCAAGACGGCGACCCCGCCTGTGACGGCGGTGGGAATGGTCACCGTGTCCGACACCGTGCCTGTGGACGATGCGGTCGCGGTACCGAGCAGAGCCCCACCCGGGTAGAGATTCAGGAGCACCCTACTCCCCGGGCGGTAACCGGTGCCGGTGACCGCGAGGCGGGATCCGGCCTTGGCCGAGCGGCTGATGTTGATTACCGCGACGGTCGGCACCGACAGCGGCGCCTGCGCCGACCCGGTCGGCATGACCGTGGTCTTCCCTGATGCCAGCGGCGAGTTACCGACCACTCCGTTGGCGACTACCCACGGCGTGTAACGGACACCGGCGGCCAAACCCGTGATGGTGCACGGGCTGCGGGTGACCACGCCGGTGCAGGACCGGTTCGGGTAGTTGGGCGCAGTCACGGTAACCGTGTAGGCGCGGATCGCCGGCCCGCTCGGGTACGGCGCCGTCCAAGACACGGTGACAGCGTTGGTCTTGGCCGAGGCGGTCACGTCGGTGGGCGCGGCGGGTGCCGAGTTGACGGTCACAGTCGCCGCCGTGCTGTTCGAGCTGGTCCCCACGCTGGTGGCGGCGGCGACGCGGATCGCGTATGTACCATTGAGGTCGGTCGTGAAGCTGCAGGACGTAGCCGGCGCAGCGACCGGTGAGGTGCACGACCCGGCGATCAGGGCCGGGTCCGGCCCGTCGACGGTGACCCGGTACATACGGTTGCTGGTGCTGTTCCATACGACCTGACCGGCGGACCACGTGACGGTCACGGTCCGGGTCCCGGCCGATGACTGCTTGACCGTCAGCGCGCCGACGGCACCGGTCGGCGGCTCGGCCTGCGGAGGTGTGACGACCGGCGGGTTGGTGACCGGCGGCGTCGTGACAACCGGGGCCACGGCGACCGACTTGGCCAGGTGGACCACGTCGCCGTTCTCGTCGAGGCCGGTGGCCAGCAGCGTGTGGCTGCCCGTCGGCGTCCCGGACGGCAGGGTCACCGTGACCGAGATGGCGCCGGTCCCGTCGGCGACCGTGGTACCGAGGTCAACCGGGTTGCTGAACAGCGACAGCACGACCGTCGAATTCGGCTCGAAGCCGTTGCCGGTGATGGTGATGGTGCCGCCAGTCGTGGTGCTGCCGGGAGCGACCGGCACCGCGCCCACCGGCACCTGCTCCGGCGCGACCGGCAGGCCCGTCGGGGTGGCCGTTGCGGTGGCATCCGTGGAGCCGCCGGGGCCCTGGGCCGTCACGTGCAGGGTGTACGGCACGCCGGCGGCGACATCCGAGATGGTGCAGGGACTAGCCGTCACCGGGCCGGTGCAACTGGCCGTAGGATAGCCGGTCGCGGTGGCCGACACCTCAAGTGAAATGACGGAGGCGAAGCTCGTCGAGACCGGCGCGGACCACGAAACCTCGATGGCGTTGACGCCGGCGGCCCCGGACACGCCGGTCGCGGCGGCGGGAGCGGCCGAGCCGAGCGTGCCGTTGGCCGGAACCGCGGTGCCGGCACCCGCTTCGTTCTTCGGCGCGACCGATACGGTGTAGGCCCCGGGCCGGTCGGTGGTGAAGCTGCAGCCCGGCGTGGCCGAGTCGGCCACCGCATTGGTGCAGGTGCCCGCCGTGACGGTCGCACCGGCCGAGTTCTGCAGGGTGACCTCATATGTGTGGGTGCTGCCGCCGTTCCACGCAGTGCCGGCCAACCGGTCCCAGCTGACGCCGACCGTCGGCGAACCGGCCGTGGTAGTCACCTGCAGGCCGGTGACCGTCGCAACCGGGGCCAGCGTGACGTGCCCGGTGGCGTCGGCGGCGACCCCGGTGCCGGCCTCGTTCTTCGGCGCCACCTGGATCACGTAGTCGCCGCCCACGCTCGCGTCGAAGGCGCAGCCCGGCAGCGCGCTGTCGGCCACCGCGGCCGGCGTGCAGCTGTTGTTCGACAGGGCCGCGCCGGTCGGCGCGGCCACTGTCACCGCGTACGTGTTGGCTGAGCCACCGAGCCATGCGGCCGGCGACAGCTGGTTCCAGCTGACCGCGACCGTGGGCGAGCCCGTGGTGGTGCTCGCGGTGAGACCGGTGACAGCGGCGGTCGGCGTCAGCACGACGGTGCCGTTGCCGGTGCCGGCGGCGAGCGAGGTGCCGGCCTCGTTCTTCGCGGCGACCGAGGCCGTGTAGGCGCCCGGCTTGTCGGTGGTGAAGCTGCAGGACGGGGTGGCCGAGTCGGCGACCACGGCGGTGCAACTACCCGTCACCGCCGCGCCCGCCGGCGTCTGCAGAGTCACCGCGTACGTGTGGGTGGTGCCGCCGTTCCAGGCCGTGGCGGCCAGGCTGGCCCAGCTGACGTTTACCGTCGACGAACTGGGCGCGGCGGCCACCGTCACGTCGGCGACCGCCACGGTCGGGATCAGCTTGACGTGGGCGGTGGAGTCGGCGGCCGTGCCGATGCCGGCCTCGTTTTTCGGCGCCACCTGGACGACGTAGTCGCCGCCCACGCTCACGTCGAAGGCACAGCCCGGTGTCGAGCTGTCGGCCACCGCCGACCCGGTGCAGGTGTCGTTGGACAGGGTCGCTCCGGTCGGCGCGGTCACGGTCACGGCATACGTCTTACCGGCCCCACCCTGCCAGGCGCCGCCGCCCAGCTGGTCCCAGGAGACCGCGACGGTGGCCGAGCCCAGCGTGGTGGCCGCGGTCAGGCCGGTCACCGTGGCCGTGGGCAGGAAGACCACGTTGCCGTTGGTGGAACCGCCGGTCGCCGCCGTGCCGGCATCGTTGACCGCTTTCACGACCACCGAGAATGCGCCGGGCGTGGTGACCGTGAACGAGCAGGACGGGTTTGCCGTGGCCGGGACTGACGTGCAGGTGTTCGCCGACGGCGTGACGCCGGCGATGGTGACCGCGTAGCTCTTGGTCAGGCCCTCGCTCCAATCGGCGGCCGACAGCGCGGGCCAGCTGAGGTTAACCGTGCCCGACCCGGCGACCACGGTCGCCGTGACCGGGCCGACTTGGCCGACCGGCGCGGTCAGGGTGAGGTGCGCGGTCGCAGTGCCCGGGGTGTCGCTGACCCCGGCCTCATTCTTCAGGGCGACGTGGACGGTGTAGTCGCCCCCGGCGTCCGTGGAGAATGTGCAGGCGGGGTACGTCGGTTCGGTCACCGTGGTGCAGTCGTTGGCCGTCACCGACGCGCCGTTGGGCCCGGTGATGGTGACGACGTACTGCTTGGTGGTGGCAGGCCCGTTCCAGTCGGCGGTCTTAGCCTTGTTCCAGATCACCTGGACGTCGCCCGAGCCCGCTTCGGGCAGCACCTTGACGCCGGAAACGGTCGCCACCGGCTTCTGGACGACGGTGACCGTGGTGCTGGCGGCGGTGGCTGTGCTCAGTCCAGCCTCGCTGACCGGATTGACGGTCACCGTGTAGACACCGCTGATCGAGCCTCGGAAATGGCAGCTCGGGGTGGCCGAGTCGTCGGCGTCGGCCGTGGTGCAGGTGTTGTCGGTGTAGACAGTGCCGGCGGGGCCGGCCACTGTCACGCGGTACTTCTTGCTGGTCGCACCCTGCCAGCCGGCGCCGGTCAGCTGGGTCCAGCTCACAGTGACGGTCGAGGAGTTGGGCGGAGCGGCGGTGACGGCAGTCAGGTCGGCGACGGTCACGGTCGGCTTGAAGACGACAGTGCCGTTCACCGGCGCAGTGCCGCCGGCCGCGACGCCGGCCTCGTTCTCCGCATACACCGAGACAGTGAACGGCCCGGGCTGGTTCACGGTGAACGAGCAGCCCGGCGTGCCGGAGTCGGCCACGACGTCGCAGGTGTTGGCGGTGATATTGAGCCCGCCGCCGATGACGACCGTGTACTGCCTGGTCTGCGCCTCTTTCCATCCGGTGGTCAGCTGGGACCAGCTCAGGTCCACCACCCCGGCCGTGGTCGGGGCGGCGATCTGGACGCCGGAGACGATGCCGGTCGGCACCTCGAGGACGACGTGGGCGGTCGTGGCGGCCGCGGTGCCGTCACCGGCTTCGCTGGTCGGCACGACCGTGATCTCGTACGCGCCGGCCATGCCGGCGGTGAACGAGCAGCTCGGAGTTACCGAGTCGGCAACCGTCGTGCAATCGCTGCCGGTCACCGCCGCCGGCCCGGTGACGGTCACGGTGTAGTCGCGGTCGACAGAGGCGTTCCACGCGCTGCCCGTCAGCTGCGCCCAGGTCACGTTCACCACACCGGTGACCGGGGCGGCGACCGCAGTCAGGCCGGTGACCGCACCGCTCGGGCCCAGCAGGGTCACCTGCTGGGTCTCGGTTTCGGCAACGCCGGCATCGATCTCGTTGACGGCCTTGACGGAGACCTCGTAGCTGCCCGTCTTGTCGGTCACGAAGGTGCATTCGACGGTGTCGGTCTGGTCACCGGTGGCCAGGTCGGCGCAGGTGTTGTCGGTGATGCCGGCATCGTTTGGGGTCGGGGTAATCTGCACGTCGTAGTGGCGCGTGGTGCCGTTCCAGGCCGCTTCGGCGATCTTCGTCCAGCTCACCTTGACCGTACTCGTGCCGGGGACGCGGGCAACGGTCAGGTCGGTCACGGCCGCACTGGGCACCACGGTGGCGACGAACACCGTGTACGTCTGCTCGGTGCCCGGTCCGGCTTCGTTCTTCGGCGTGACGTGGACGGTGTACCCGCCCGGTGTGTCAGTGACGAAGGTGCAGGTCGGAGCAAGTACGTCCGCGAGGTCTCCGGTGCAGTCACCGGTAATCGTCGGCGTCGTGCCCGCCGGCTCATCGACGCTCACCGTGTATTTGTTGTTGAGGGTTCCGCCGTTCCAGGCGTCCGCCGCCACCGGGTCCCAGGTCACGACCACAGATGCGGTCTGCGAGCCGGAATCGTAGGTGCTGACCGCGTTCAGGTCCGTGACGGCGCCGGTCGGCGCGCTGCGGACCAGGTCCGCCGTGCCTGCCGTCGAAGCGGTGCCCTCGCCCGCCTCATTGACAGCGGTTACGGTAGCCGCGTAAGTGCCGCCCTTGTCGGTGTCGAACGAACAGGTCGGCGTCGCGTCGTCGATGAGCACGGCGCAGCCGTTGGTGGTCAATGTCGCGCCGACCGGCATGGCGGTGATGTCCACCCGGTATTTGTGGGTCGCCCCACCGCTCCAGCTGTCGCCTGGAGTGTCGGTCAGCGACGGCCAGGCCACAGTCACTGTCGCCTGGTTGTCCGGCGCCGTGACGGTGACCGTGCTGACCACGCCGTCCGGAGCAGCGATCAGCGCGAAGGACTTAGCTTCCGACAACGCCGAGGACAGCGTGGCGGCGTCATCGCCGACGGCCTGCACCTCGACCTCGACCGTGCCCGAGTCGGTGATGGTGCACGCTTCGGCCTCTTCGTCGGCACAGGTCTCCACCCCGCCGTCGACCAAAACGATGTACTTCCGGTTGGTGTTGTTGTTCCAGGCCGGGGCATCCCAGACGATGTCGGCCTCATTGGCCCGGGTCGCGACCGAGCGCACGTTCACCGGCACGCCCGGCACGTCCGGGATGCTCACGTTCGCCAGGGTCGCGTCGCGGTGCAGCACGGCGCTGTTGCCGATCGCCGTCACCGTTACCGCCGGGGTGGTGTTCGCACCGCCCGTGACATCGCAGTACAGGACGGCGACGGCGGTGCAACCGGACACTCCCGGGGCGCTCACGGTGTACGTCTTGCTGAAGTTATTCTGGTGCCAGTTGGCCGGGGCGTCCCACTCGACCCGGGTATGGCCTAGGGTCCGCGCGGTGACGCGGATGTTCGTCACCGCGGCCGGCAGGTCGGGCAGGTCGAGGGTCACGGCCGGGCTGGAATCCCTCTGCAGGCCGACATCGCCGATCGCGCGCACCACCACCGACACCGTGGTGCCGGGCGTTCCTGTGATCTCACATTGCGTGGCGTCGAGGTTTCCGCAGCCGGCGTAGACCGCGCCGTCGACCAGAACCGCGTACTTGTTGTTTTCACTGCCGTTGAAGGACGGCGCGTCCCATGCCACAGTGGCCGAACCCACGCCCCAAGCTGACGGGACGGCGTGCACGTTCGTCGGTGCGTCCGGCGGCGAAAGCAGCGTCAGATCGACCGGGTCCGAATCGGTCTTCAGGTCAGGGGCATCGCCGATCGCGGTCACCACGACCTGCGCCTCGATCTGGTCCGCCTCGAATGAGCAGGTCGTGGAGGTGATGCCGATGCAGCCGGGCGCCGGATCACCGTTGACCTTGACCGTGAAACTCGGGGTGAGGTTGCCGTTCGGGTTCGACGTCCAGACGATGGTGCCCGTGCCTGCATCGCTCGCGGTGAGGTGAATGTCGGTCGGCTTACCCGGCGCGCTCACCAGTTTTACGGTGACCGCCGGATCGGAGTCGTTGGACAGCCCGGTGTTGCCCACGGCCCGGACCTTGACCGAGTGGGAACCTAGTAAGCCAACGAAACTGCAGGTCGTCGTCGCGGCGGCCAGGTTGCGACAGTCGTTGTGGGGGGCGCCGTCAACGAGCAAGTCGTACTTGCGCACGGTGTTCAGCCGCCAGCTGGCCGGGGCGGTCCAGCTCACCGTCGCCCGAAGGTCTCCGGAGGCCGTGGCGCTCACCGCGGTCGGTTTGTCCGGCGGGGGCAGCAAGGTGGTCTGCACCGCGTCGGACTGCAGGTACTCGGCGGGATTGTCGCCGAGCGCCCGCACGACCAGGCTCACGGTGGCGGCGTTGGCCCCGGTAACCTTGCATGTCGTCGCCGCGATAGCCGTGCAGTTGACGAAGGCGCCGTTGTTGATCAGCACGCTGTACCGGCCGTTGACGTTGCCTCCCCAGTCCGGTGCGTCCCAGGCTAGGTTGGCGAAGCCAGTACCGGTGGAGGTCACCCGCACGTTCTGCGGTCCGGTAGCCGGCGGAGCGGCACTCGCCCGCGGCGGCGCACCGATGATCCCCGCCGACATCGCGATCATCATGGCGGTGGCCGAGGCCAGCAACGAGGGACGCCGACGACGGCGGGCTGACGAGTAGTGCATGGGTCCTCCGGACGACCGGACGGTGGGCACAGGCGCCGCGAATGCAGCGCAAGCACCGACGAGGGCGGCGCCGCCTTGAACCTAAACAGCTAGAACCATAAAAATCAGCATTTTGGAGTTCTACCGTTGTTCATGGACGCTCATCTCCCTAAATCCGAGGCGTCATCCGGTACACCGGATCGATCACCGTGCGCGGCCGGGCGTGCCGCCCATAGCCTCAGCAGGGAGTCGCCAATGTGCTAAATACGCACGCGGCTTTCACAGGCGGGTCGTTCGCCGCGACGTTCGCTGAGCTTGGATTGTGGGAACAGGTAGGCGAGCCTCACGCGGTCTGCGCCGGCGTCAATTCGCTATTTTTAGACGAATCTGGCTATCGGGCGCCGCATTGGCCCGGGGTTTTGCAGGCGCGGTCGTCGACGTCCGTGGTAACGGTGTCAATTATCCGCAGCCCAGAGGAAGGGCATGACCTATGCGACAGACGAACACGCCTGCATGGCGGCAGTGCGCGGCGACGGACTGCTAGACGCGGCTCGCGCCGTCGTTCTCGATGAGCTGACTCGCTTGGCCGCCTACGTCTTCGAAACGGCGATCTCCACGGTGACGCTGGTTAATCGAGATCGGCGGTGGTTCGCCGACAGCACCGGGATGCCCGACCCCAAGGCCCGCGCGACACCTCGTTCGGCGCACGCCTGATCGACGACCGCGCATGCTTGTCATCCAGGATGCCCGCATTGACGCGACCGTCCAGCACCGAACCATCGTCACCGGGGAACCGCACGTCCGCTTCTACGCCGCTGTCGCGCACCGACGACGACGGCTTCGTCCTCGGTAGCATGTGCGTGGCGGCAGCCTCGACGGTGTTGCTGCTGGCACGCCGGCGGGCCGTCCTCACCACCTGGGCTGTCAGCGTCGGAGGTGCGGCGTTGCTGACGTTGCCATATGAGTGGTCCCTCTGGTCACGGCCGGTGGTCGCGACCTTGTCGTTAACCGCTCTGGACGATGACACCGCCGCAGCCGCGTACGAACTAGTGGCCGCCATCGTGGAGAAGGCCTGCACCCAAGGACTAGGACGCAGAGGTGGGTGGCTCTATCGGCAACCTGATCGGCGAGGGCGCGGTATGTCCACCGAGCTCGCCGGCGCGATGCTCACCTTCGTCATCCTGCTGATCACCGACGGATCGCTGGTGGCCGCCGGCGCCAACATGGAACCACCGTCATCATCATCTGGCCGAACTGTCGCTCGTCGGCATCGGCTTCCTCACCGAGATGGGGCTACCCGGGGCGATCACCGTCGCCATCGCCGTCCTGATGGCGCTGACCGTACGGCCCGCGCTGACCCGCGCCATGGGCCGCGTCCCGCCTCGTCGCGGAGCCGCGGCGCGGACCGCGCGCTCTGCACGGCTGGGCTTCCTGGATGGGAAATCCGTACCGTCGTGAGCCGGCCCGGACTAGTGCCGGTGTCACCGCCGCCGTGCTGCTCGGAGTGTCCATTCCTGTACTGTCGCTCAAGACGGCGCCGACCACGCCCAGCGGCGATGAGGACAGCACCCTACTCGCCACCTACACCCGATCGCTGCCAAGATCGGCGCCAGCTCGCAAAGCCGGCTGATCTTCCTCGTCGAAGGCGACACCGCCGGGCAGCGCTGGAACCGGGGTCTCGGTTACAGGTTCGTCGGTTCTCACGGCGTCGCGCGGCGCGTTCTTGACGTGATGGGTGTGCTCGACCTAACCACTCGTTCGATGGTTGCTCGCGTAGTGGGTAGGTCAGCCTGACGTCCGTGTGCAGCGGCGTCTGGTTCGCGGGAACGACTCGACATCGAGAAGATGCCCCGGCCACCAGGGACTCCCCTATTCGCTATCAGTGTGAATTGATTGATCGGCTTCGCCTGCGCCATGAACGCCTTCGTGGCTGACGTTCGGTAATTGCCGTGGCGCACCAATCATCTCGCCGAAAATCTGACAAGTTAGAAATCGTCGGATTGCGTGGCTGTCGCACCCGTACCGGCCACTCTAGGTGGCGACAGCTTCGATGATCGCATATTGCTTTCCCTGACCATCGTGCGCCATAATCATGCAAACCGACGCGTCGACGGTTGAGCCGTCGGCACGCATCAGACGCCAGGTCTCTGCGACATGGTTGATTTCGCCGTGAGCCATCGCTGAGATCAGTACGGCGACTCGGATGGCGTGTACGCGAGCGATGAGTGCGGTGTATGGCTGGCCGATGAGCTCATCCTGGCGGTGGCCAGCTAATATACAAAATGCCTCGTTTGCCTCAACGAGCACGCCCGGCCCGGCGGTTGGCAACGCCACGACAGCTCTCGCCATCACCGTGGGCTGCACCGCTGGCGTCGCCGACTTTTCAACGGCAGACACGTTGCTTTTGAGGCGGGTACGGCCGAGGTGTATGCCCATAGTTGAAAGATCGGACGGTAGCGACCGCGGCTGAGCCGAAGACACAAATCGCATATGTTGTTCGTGTAAGGAGTAGGCAAACATCACGGCCGTGCTGCGACGTGATTTAAGGCGGAGCTGGCATTTTCTCGGTATCGATCGGCGGAGCTCGTTAATCATTCGTCGTCGTCGGCGAATTCGGCGTAGCAAGACGAGCTTGCTTATCCGGCAGGTGGCTCGCCTTCTGAGGATCTGGGGTGGTGTGCCGTTTGCAGGGCGAGAGTGAAGATCGTCCCGCCGCCGGCGATTGTATTCGCAGTGAACGTCGCCGTGGTTGGCGTGGGCGAGTCCCCGAACGATGTAGTTGCCGAGTCCGGTTCCCTTGACGGTGGTGGAGCCTCGGTAGGCGCGGGCAGCCGTTCGATTAGCCGGTACCGGACTCCCGAGGGAAGGCCGGGCGCTGTCCACTACCTGGACGTGCATGTCGCCCGGATCGCCGTAGTCCCTGCCGGGACCCTAAGGGTTAAGGATCACGAGCGGGCTCATCGTCGAGGTGACCAAGCTGCTCTATCACGTCAATCCACGTCGCCCTGGCGGATTGGCTGAGGCGGAAATGTCCGCCGTAGTCGAACTCGGCCACTGGATGACTAGCTGGCTGTTGTACTGAGGCAGTACGGCGAGGGAACGGACTGCACGGCCGACAGAGACTCCCGGGAAGGGCCTGGCTTGGCCCTCCCCGGTCGGTTCTCTACCGTACGGACGGCTCTTTAATGACTGACGTGACTTGGGGCACGAGGTGGTAAGAACAGCCCCAGTAGTCGTAGATGCCGCCTCGCGCGCGGTTGCTGCCGCACACGACGACAACGCCTGTACCCAGACGGCGTTTCAGATGAGTGGCAAGCCAACCCACGAAACCGCTGTTATCGACGCCGACGGGGAAGTGGAACGAGAACACTCCAAAGCGCTCGACCGCCTCGGGCGGCACCCGTACGAGGGGCACCAGAGTACTCCACGACTGCTGATCACGCACCACAGCAAGAGTGTCATCCGACAGCGGCGGAGGGCTCGAGACCGCGACTCCTGGAAATACCAGATCCCGTCATGCACGACCATCTTTGCGAGCGCGATGACCCGGCGCAGCCGCAGATCGCTTTGTTCCTCGGTCTTCTGACTGACGTCAACCACAAACTCACTGTTAAACAGCTCAACGGCCCACCACAGGCGGGACGCAAACGTACAGATGGGCCTCTGCCGGCGAGTTGCGCGCTTGTGCTGGCATTCGCTTTTCGCCGCAGGCATGCGCGCCCTGCGTGAACGGTGTGCTGCCGTCGCCACGTCAGCCGGACGTGCAGTGGGGTGGCACCTGACTCGCGAGGTCGAGAGAGGCGAATCTCAGTGGTGCATTAACTGAGCGACACCCGCGCTGAAACTCGCGTACGAAGCCAGCGGTGAGATGGGGGCCGCGCAGCTTACGCCGCACAGAAGGCGCGCGGCACCAACCGCGCCCCCCGACGATCGCCGCCGCAGGCCCGGATCCTTCCAGATCACTCGCTGGTGACCCCTCATGGGAGGTGTCGAACCTTGACAGGTTTCATTTGGCGCCTCGGCGGCAAAGTCGCTGAGGCACTGGGCGTGGCACATCCGCGCTCTCTGACTGGAAGGAAGTCACGATGCCGATCTCGGTGAACCTCGACAAGACGCTGGACAAGGCGTACGAGTCCAGCTCACTGTCCGAGCTTGCCAACGCTCCAGTGTCTGCGCTGGCTGGCGTCAGCGAGGCCGACGCTGAGGCGCTGCAGAAGGCCTTCGACATCAAGACGATCGCTGACTTGGCGAGCAACAAGTATGTACTTGCGGCTCAGGGAATTACTCACCTGAGCAAGATCGCTGGCTAAGCCAATGCATGCGGCGGTGGCGCAACGCCTCAGGCGGGCGCTTGTGTCACCGTCGCGTAATGGTTTCTCCCCGAAGCGTCTATGACTGCAGCGACCCGTGCAACGGCGCTACCCAGAATGACGGGGACATCGCAGCAAATTCACGCCGAGCTTCACCGTCTACTCCGCGATCCCGCGGTCGCAGAGGAAGCCAGAGGCCCTACGAGGATCGTCAGTGCATCGCCCGCAAGGTTGAGGACCTGGACACTATGCTGACCAAGGCGGACACCGGAAACGTCTTCGGCCTCAGCTCTGTTGGCGCCATGAGCTCCTTGGAGGCGGCAAACTCCTCTGCAGTACCCCGGGCCAGGGTCCACGAGCCGCCGTTCTACCCGCGATGGCCTCTCCCATTATGGGAATCCGGCGAATAGGCCACGGGATCCGAGTCGGACAGTTGGCGTCCGCGCTGGCGGACTAACTACGCACCGCCCAGACCGCCCCCGTCGGCTACCGGACATCGACCCGGGCCAGGCCCGACGGCGGCTGACGGCTACGTCGCGGCGGTCACCGGCCACGACGGCTCCGAGATCGCCGTCATCCAGATCGATCCGGTGCCGCATAATCAGTCCGTCTGCCTGGAAGGCTTAGCCGCTGGGCATGTAGGGGCCGGCGACGCCCTGTCTGCACGCAGGTGAAGCATGCGGCTGGTGCCCCCTTTATTGGCAAGCACGACACGGTTTTACAGGCCGTGATGCATACTGCATTGAGATGCTTTACCGGCATGCACCAGCAGCGGTGAACACTCCTACCGACGAGATTGACGTGACTTCTAAGACGAGGCAGCGCCCTACGCCGGAGACACAGGGTTTACCAGCCTTGGACAGGCTTCTCCAGCTAGTGGTGGCCGCCTGTGACGTACCGGCGGCCGTGGTGTCGCTGACGCACGACGGTGACCAGGTCGTACTGGCGTGTCGAGGAATCGGTGCGCTGAAGATTGGCTCCACGTTCCCCGACGCGGTTCCCCTGAGCGGCAACGTGCCGAGTGGCGGACTTCCGCTAATCGTCGAGGATACGGACTCTCGCCATGGCATCACAGTCGCCCGTGGCTTGGGCGAGTATGGCCTTCGCTCCTACGCTGCCTTGCCGGTCCGCGACGACAGCGGTGAAGTCTTCGCAACGCTGACGATTGGCGCACCATGGCCACGTTTCTGGTGTACAGCCGAACTTCGGGCCGTCGATACGGCAACACAACTGCTACCTGACCTGCTGGCCTTCCACATCGCACACCTGCACAAGGGACCGCACCGGCTGGCTGTCACGCCTGACCGTAAACGGTCCGCCATTACTCAAGCTCGCATCACAATGATTCGTTCGCGCGCCACCCTTTCCAGGGCTCACCACATCATCGCAGCCACGCAAGCCGCCCGCATAGCCCGAAACGCGGCCCAGTAAGCCATGGCGTCCGACAACACGTCCGCTGCCATGGTGACGTGATCCGAGTTGAGGTGTTCGACTCCAGTAACGACCGGTCCAGGCAATACCCGCCGGATCCTCGTCGTGTCGGAGGACGAGGTCTGCTACTGGTAGCCGCTATGCCCCGTGACTGGAGTGTTCAACACCGTGACGCGGGAGAGACTGTATGGGCCGACATTCCGATATGCCGATGACGACAGACGGCCAGTCCGCGCTCAAGCCGAGGCAGTGCCCGAGCGCTCGAGTGTGGCCCATAGAGAACGAGGCTTGGCGAAGTGCTGGACGACCGTTGATATGAGGCCTACCGTCGGATGGGGAGCGCCGCTGTGGATAGGCGCCGCCACGCTCGTTCACAGCGGCTCCTACGGCCGGTTTCTCCCCGGAGGTTTTCACGCCGGCAACGTTGCGCACAGCCCTGAGCGCGGGCGGTTGAAGCCCATGGCAGAGAGCCGCCATGGCCGTCAGTGCTGGGCATCCAGACTCCGTCGGCACCTTCGTCAGCAACCGCTGAGCTCGAGGGACTTGCTGGTTCAGCCACTGCAGCTGCAGCTAGCCGCTTCGCGGATCTGGCAGCATGCAGAAGTCGTCTGCGTACGAAGTGCCCTGCGTGATTGCTGTCTGACCCGCGCTTCAACCACCTGAACCGCTGCGATCTTGGACAGTGCGGCTCGAAGGTCGTTCTGCGGCACTGGCCGGGACCGGATGAAGCCTTAGCCACGGTGACAGCCGAGGTGCCGCAATGCGGCGGCCTGCTCCAGGGTTTCCACTCCCTCGGCCACCGCGCGCAGAACGGTGGCCTGGGCCACCTTGATGACCACCTCGCTGAGCGCGGTGCCGGAGGCCGAGTTCACGATGGGGTCGACGAAACTCTCATCGATCTTTAAGGATTGTCCCGGGCAGGTTCTGCACGTAGCTGAGGGAGCTCTAGCCGATTTCGCAGTCGTCCAATGCGATCTGCACCTTGCAGGCCGGGACTGCATGCAGCGTCTCGATGGCGACGTCAGGCTCGCCGATGAGCGCGGTCTCCGTCACCTCGAGGATCAGCCGCTGCGGGTCAAGTCCGCTGTCAGCTAACGCAGCCTGCAGATCGCTGACGAAGCGCGGATGAGTCAGTTGGCGGGCGGACACATTCACGCTGATGGAGGCGGAGGCGAGGGCCGGCACGTCGTGCGGCTAGGCTGCGGCATCGTGGCAGGCTTGTCGCAGTAACCACGTGCCCAGCTCGACGATCAGTCCGCTGTCCTCGGCAAGGGCAATGAACCGGTCGGGCGGCACCATGCCTTCACCGGGCCGTTGCCAGCGCACCGGTGCCTCGGCGCCGACGGGCAGGCCGGTATCAAGGGCGATGACCGGCTGGTAGTGCAGGATTAGCTCACCGCAGCTATCGCTCGTGCGAGGCCGGCTTCGTCCTTGATTCGCTGCTCCACTGCGGCGGCCAGCTTGGCGTCGAACATGTACACCTGCTCAGATCCGCGCGTTCTGGCATGGCGCAAGGCGGAATCGGCGCTGCGCAGCACAGCGGCGGGCAGGTTCTGCTCGAAGCTGATCAGGCTGATGCCGATGCCGGCTCGCAGCCGCATCTGATGTCCCCCGACCATGAGGGGTTGGCTGACGGCCCGTTGCAGCTGTTCGGCGAGCGCACAGAAGTTGGCATCTGCCGACTGGTAGCTGAGCACCACGAACTCGTCGGCACTGAGCCGGGCCACCAAATCGTCGGGGCCGACACTGCTGCGTAAGCGCTCGGCTATCAGCCTGAGCACCTGATCGCCGACCACATGGCCCAGAGAGTCGTTGACCTGGCGGAACCGGTCAATGTTGATCAACAGGACGGCGCTACGCACCTCTGCAGGATTGAAAATGTCGTCTTGGGTGAGGCCGATGTGCTCCAGCAGCAGGCCCCGGTTGGCGAGGGCGGTCACCGGGTCGTGCGTGGCCTGCCAGGCCAGCGACTCACTGGCCCGCTGCCTCTCAACGACCCGGCCGAGCACCAGCCCGACCTGCTTGAGGCCGGCCACGATCTCTTGATGGATCGACGCGTTGTCCAGGAAGGTAGAACGCCAGGATCCCACAGACATCGCCCCGGGCCAGGACGGGAACGGCCACTGCAGCGCCGACGCCGCAGAGCTGCACCGCCGGCCCCATCGGCTTCAGGTCCTCCGGGCCGGTCGCGACTCTCGACTCGGCCTCAAATGCCATCTCCTGATGAGTCGGCGCGCCGCCTCGTTCGGCGAGCTCTCGAAGCCTGCACAGCGCGGAGCTGTGATGGTTCTCGTCGACGTGCCACACGGCCGGCCCGCCGTCGGGAGCCCAGGCGCGCCCGGCCACCCAGCCCAGCCGGGAACACACTTGCTGCATGACGGTAGCGGCGGCCTCAGAGAAGGTGGTCGTGTCATTGGCCGTCACGGCGGCGTGGCGGATCAGCGCGGTTACCCGTTCAGTGCGCTGCTGGGCGCTGATGTCACGCAGGATGACGCGTGCCGCGCGAAGCACAGATGTAATGGGGCTTGCCGTTCTGAGACCACTGCGACAGCGACAGTTCGGTTATCAGGTCCCGGCCGTCCGCGTGGATCACCGGGACCTCGACAGTGGAGTCGACCAGGTGAGCCTTTCCTCCGGCGGCGACGCGGCTGACATCGGCGTTGTGGGCGTCGCGGCAGCGTGGCGGGACCAGACGATCGAGGTTTTGGCCCAGCATGTCGGCTGCCGGATAGCCGAGCAGCCGCTCGGCGCCTAGGGTCCAGGCGATCACGCGGCTGCGTTCGTCGAGGCTGAAGATGCCGTCGACTGCAGAGTGCACTTCGAGAAGCCGCGCCTCGGCGGCGCGCCGCTCGGCGAGCGACTCGACGGTGTTCAGCAATTGCCAGGGACAGCCCGCCGTCGGCTGGATCAGAGAGTTCGAAACCGGCACGGGCATCAGCGAGCCCTCTCGGCGTACCGCTTCTCTCTGAGCGCAGCCCGGCGCGACCTGCTGATCAAGTCGTTGGCGACGGCAACGTCGGCGTCGTGATCGGTATCCGCGGTGATCTCGCGGAAGCTGCGGCCTACCAGCTCCTCGGTGCCGTAGTCGAGCAGGTCTGCAAAGGCACGGTTGACGCGTACGTACCTTCCTGAGTCGTCGACCAGCGTCAGTCCGGTCGTGGCGTGGTCGAATGCCGTTCGGAGCTGTTCCTTCGACGCTCTTTCGGTCTCGTTGGCGACAGCCAGCATCCGCACCGTTCGAGCCACCTCATCGGCCAGCTGCTCGGCTTGCAACCCCCCGCTCGGCGATCTGGACCAGCGCCGTCAGGTCGGCCAGCCGATCGGCTGGCACAGCGTTCGCCCGGCTGTCGAGGACGCAGACGGTTCCTAGCGTACGCCCTTGTCTGACAACAGCGGCACACCCGCGTACGTCTTGACATGGGGTGCGCCGGCGACCACCGGGAAGTGCGCGAATCGAGGGTCGCGGGAGGCGTCCGGGATCAGCAGCGCATCGTGCGGCGTCAACAGCGCCGTCACACAGAATGACGAGGCGATCTCATGGGTGAAAGGTCGAAGCCGAGCCCAGCGACGAAGTGCTGGTATTGCAGACCGACGAGGCTTACTGCAGCCATAGACGTGCCGCAGATGCGGGCAGCGGTTTCCGCCACCTTCGGCAGTGCCTCATTGTCATGCTGCAGTGCCTCATTGTCACGCTGCAGAGCTTCGACACGTCGTCGGCCGATGGCTGCCCCTGATCTGCACCTGCTGGTTTGCTGTGTGAACCGGTTCTCTCTGCCGAGTGTTCTGGCACTACACGTTCGCCTAGACCGCGGAGACGACCATGGGACAGCCGTCGGACGTCGGCAGCGCAACATCCTGCCTGGCAAATCAGCGTTCGCGACCAAAGATCGCCGGCGGGTCTGCTTCTGCTCGGTTGCAACCAGCAGCGCACGCGTCTGTTTCCGCAGAGCCGAAGGCGGAGCTGAGTGATCAGCGTGGCGCTCGCCGGCTGCCAGTTGACGTGGCGGAGCAGTCTCGGCTGGCTGCGGTGCACCGCTATCAGCTGTTCGACCAGCCACGGCGGCGAATACTCGACGACCTCGCTCACCTGGCCTCGTCGATGTTCGACCTACCGATCGCCGCTGTGTCTCTGGTCGATGAGCAGCGCGTGTGGTTTGCCGGCGCGGTGGGGCTGACCAGCGATGATGCACCGGCTGCCCGGTCGATCTGCGCACGCATCGTTGCTACGGGCCGCGCGCTGATCATCAGTGACATCCGGGCGCAGCCATGGCTTGAGGCGTTCAGTGATCCCGTCGGCGAGTCTTCCATCCGCTCTTACGCCGGCGCCCCGATCGTCGACGAGGACGGTCACGTCGTCGGTGTCCTGTCCGTGGCGGGTCACCAGGCCCGGCAATTCGACGACCGTGAGCGTGACCTTCTCGAGCGGCTTGCTGGACAAGCCGCCGGTCATCTCGCCGCAATCCGTAGCCGTCTCGCTTTGACCGAGGTCGGTGAGGAACTGTCTCGTCTCGTTCGCCGGGAAGAGGATCTTGTCGCCACCGTCTCGCACGAATTACGGACTCCTGTCACCAGCATGCTCGGCTATCTGGAGCTGCTCGTCGACGAGGACTCCTCCGGTGCCTATCAGCCGTTCCTCGAGCCGATGCGCCGCAACGGAGCCCGCTTGGTCCGCATGGTCGACGACTTGCTGGCCGGCGCCGTGCCGGTAGGCGCGGCGATGGATCTCGGCTGCGAACCGGTCGATCTGGCCGCCGTCGCGGAGACAGCAGCAGTCCTCTGCGTCAATCACCTCAACGGCCGCCCGGCGGACATCTCCATTGAAACGGTGGGCGAGCAAGCAACCGTGCAGGGCGACTTCACCCGGCTTTGTCAGGCGACCGAGCATTTGCTGCGCAACGCGGTGCTCTACTCCCCGGCGACGAGCCCGATCCTCGTGCGGGTGACAACCTCAGAGCGGCCGTGCATCGAGGTCGTCGATTACGGGCGGGGCATCCCCGCCGATGAACTACCGCATGTCACGCAGCGGTTCTATCGCGGTCAGCAGGCACGGCGCAACGCGGTGCCCGGGATGGGTCTGGGTTTGGCCATCGCCCGCGGCATCGTGGAGGCACACGGCGGTTCGTTGACGCTCACCTGTTCACCCGAGGCAGACGGCACCACGGCCTGCCTGCGTCTACCCGCGCGCAGACCGCTCACTCGATGAAGTGCGAGTGTCATCAAAGCTTCCATCGCCGACGGCCGCCTCGGCGAACCCTCCGCCGTCAGACGCCGGGCCGAACAGCGATCTCTGAGTAGAAGCGATTGATCAGCTGGACGACCGACTCGAACGAGTCGAGGTCCATCGGCTTCGTGACGAACGCGTTAGCGTGCTCGCCGTAACTCGCCAAAATGTCTTCGGCAGCGCTGGAAGTAGTCAGCACGACGATCGGGATCGTCTTCAGACCGGGATCACTCTTGATATGCGCCAGAACCTCATGGCCTCCGAGGCGAGGCATGTTGAGGTCCAACAGCACCAGGTCCGGGCGCTGCGACTCGGCATGTTCGCCCCGTTGATACAGGTAATCGAGCGCTTCCTGCCCGTCGACGACGCGGTACACGGTGGGGGGATGATCCGCCGACTCGAGCGCTTCTCGGATCATGAGGGTGTCGGCGTCGTCGTCGTCGACGACCAACACTGTCATCGGTGAGGCTTCCACTCGACATGACCTCTCGACGTGCGGCCTTTGCCTACCAGCAAATATATGCGGATCCGACAGCTGTGCTCGCACCGGTGTTCCTGTCGGAAGGAACTGATCGCTGCATACGCCGCTTCACCACGGCGATTTTGATCCAGCGCACTGCGGGCTGGCCGGTTGGCGACCAGCCCGCAGCGCGCCGGTTGAATCAGAGAGTGCCACCACTGTTGCGGTTGATCGGCACGGTGGGCGATTCGGTAGCCGGGTAGGCGGACTGGGATGGCAGGGTGTTCGGCTGGGTGTTGGTGACGCCGCCACCGGTCGGGTAGCCGCCGGCCGAGCGGGCGGTCAGGTTCGAGGCTTCCTGCTCGGCGGTGTTGAGCCAGCGTTCCCACCGGTGCTGCATTGGCTTGATGGCGCCGCCGCCGACGCCGACGATGAGCACGCCGGCGATGATCGCCAGGACGGTGATCAGGATGGGAGTCGTGACGGTGGTGGCGACACCGATCTGGTTGAGCGCGGCGATGATGCCCAGGCCCAGGATGAATACCGAGGCGATGTTGGCAAGCAGCTTGCCGTAGGACAGGCCGCCCAGGCTGGCGGTGATCAGGTCCTTGACGCCCTTGGCGATGGCGGAGGCCACCACAATGATGAGGATGGCCACGAAGGCCCGGGGCAGCCATGTCACGACGCCGGTGATCAGGTCGGAGATGGGGTTCGGTCCCCAGATCCCGAAGGCGAGCTGCAGGGTGAACAGCAGGATTGCGTAGTAGGCCAGTTTGGCGATGATGTCGCTGGCATCGTACTTCGAGCGCTGCAAGGCGGTCTTGACACCACCGCGCTCCACCAACCGGTCGAATCCGACACGCTCGAGGATTTTGTCGACGAGCTTGCGGACGGCTTTGGCGATGAGCCAGCCCACCAGCAGGATGACCAGGAATGCCAGCGCCTTGGGCAGGAACAGCAGGATGGAGCGCAGCATGTCGCCGACGCCGTCAGTGATTCTGTCTGACATTTAGGGTCCTTCGATTTAAGGGCTCGGGGATGAAGCCGAGCCGTCGATTACCCTCTCGAGCAGCCAAGGCAAACTCGTTATGGACGATTATTGCTAGCCATACACCTTCAGTCGTGCGCGCTGCCTTCATGGGCTGTCTTCGACACTCTCCAATGCGACGAGATGGCGGCCTCAGCATCGTTTATGACATAAACGACGCAGGTGACACATCGGGCGTCGATGCTTGGTTGCAGCTCAGCGCACGTATAACTCGATGTTTATGCCGTAAACTGCATACTTGCAGAGGGCGGTGTGACAGTCTCCCCTTCGTTGCGTTGCGCTGCTTGCCCTACCCCTGATCCGGTCCTAGAGTTTCGTTGCTGTAAAGTCACGGCCCCGCGCCTCTACGGCAAGAGGCTCTCGGGTGTCTGCCACCGCAAATAATGACGCCGGACGTTATCGTGTCCACGTCGGATTAGCTCGGCGATCGATCGGGGTGCGAACCGGCGGAGGGAAGGTCATGCGGTGGGCGCGCTCGAAGCGGTACGGCAGCTGATTCGACAGGGATACCGCGCTCGCCCCGAGGATCTGGCTGACATGGCCATGCAGGCGGCCCCGCTGCTCGGCGTGCAAGCTTTAGTGATTTACGTCGTCGACCATCAGCAGCGGACGCTCCTGCCCTTAACCGGCGACCGGTCACCGGCCGGTAAGCCGGAACCGATCGACGGCACCTTGGCCGGCCGGGCATACAGCACCGTGTCCCCTACCTTGAGCCGGCCGGATGACGGCGAGCAGGTGCTTTGGGTTCCGTTGCTGGACGGCAGCGAACGCATGGGTGTCTTGCAGGTCTTTGCCGATCGGCCGCTTACCGATCAGGAGGTCGCCGACTGCGCCACCGTCGCTGCGTTGGTGGGCGAGCTTGTGGTCACCGGTGACCTGTACAGCGACACCATTGAACGACTGCGCCGCCGTGAGCCCATGCGGCTAGCCGCCGAGATGCTGCGCGCCCAGCTCCCCCCGTTGACCTTCGCCACCAGCCGCACGGTTATCGCTGGCATCCTCGAGCCGTGCTACGACGTCGGCGGTGACGCCTTCGACTATGCCGTCAACGGCGAGACCGCCCACCTGGCGCTGTTCGACGCCGTCGGCCACGGCTCGGCCGGCGGCATGCGGGCCGTGGTGCTCGCCTGCATTGCCATAGCCGCGTACCGCAACGCCCGCCGCGCCGCCATGGACCTCACGGCCACCTACCATCACCTCGACAACGCCGTACGTGAACACGACCGCACTGGCCTGATCACCGCGGTCCTGGCGGAACTCGACCAGCACACCGGCATCCTTCGAGTAATTTCGGCCGGGCACCCCAGTGGCATCGTGCTGCGCCGTGGCCGGGTCGTCACAGTCCTGCCCACACCCACTGCCCTGCCCGTCACCCTCGGCGACCGGCGGCCACCCGTCATCGTCCAAGAGGTTCTCGAGCCCGGCGACCAAATTCTGCTGTACACCGATGGCATCATCGAGGCACGCGACCGCGACGGCGACGCCTTCGGTATTGACCGGCTCATCAGCTTTGCCGAACGGGCCCTGTCGGAGAGTCTGCCCGCCGCCGAAACCGCGCGGCGGCTGGTGCACGCCATCCTCAAGCACCAGGACGACTGCCTTCAGGACGACGCCACAGTCCTGCTTTTGCAGTGGCAGGGCCCGGTGAACCCGGAGATGCCGGTGTCATAGCGCGTCGATACGACAGCGCGACGCCGACTGGCGCTGAAGCATTGTGTAAGGCCACCTAGGCAAGTGTCTGAGGCGGCGAAGACGTCGGACGGCACCGGCGTTAGACAGGTGACACGCCGCAGCGGACTCAGCAGTCGCCCATCTGAGCGCGCAACTTGACCAGAGCCTTGGTGAGCAGACGCGAGACATGCATCTGGGAGACACCGACATGTTCGGCGATCTGCGTCTGAGTCAGGTTGCCGTAGAAGCGCAGATGGATGATTTTCTGCTCACGTTCGTCGAGCGTCGCCAGAGCAGGCCCCAGCGCGATGCGGAACTCGGTCATCTCGTACTCACGGTCCTCGCCGCCGAGGGTGTCACCGAGTTCGGTGGTGCCCTCCGCGCTGACCGGGGTGGACAGGCTGGTCGCGTTGTACGCGCGTGCCCCTTCCAACCCTTCCAGCACCTCCTCCTCGGTCACGCCGAGATGGGCGGCAACGTCAGTCACGGTGGCCGCCCGGCCGAGCTTGGTGGTGAGCTCGTTATTGGCCGCGGTGATCGCCAGGCGCAGTTCCTGCAGCCGCCGTGGAACCCGGACGGACCAGGTGCGGTCACGGAAATGACGCTTGATCTCGCCCATGATCGTCGGAATGGCGTATCCGATGAAGTCGATGCCGCGGTCGGCTTGGAACCGATCGACCGCCTTGATCAATCCGACGACGCCGACCTGGAACAGGTCGTCAACCGGCTCGCCACGCCCGGCATAGCGCTGGGCGAGGTGACGGGTCAGCGGCAACCACGCCTCGATGGTCCTGTCACGCAGCGCCGCCCGGCAAGGATGACCGGCCGGCAAGGCCACCATCGCCGCGATCAACTCGCTCGCGGTGTCGGTACTGGTCGCACCGGCCGCGGCGTTCTCGGCGGGTAGGGCGGAGGCGGTGATGACCGTCATGTGTCAGGCTCCCTGGTGGCATCAGCGGAAGGAAGTCCCGCTGCGGCGCCACCTGATATGCCCGCAAGCATCAGGGCGTCAAACCACCCGGCCCGAGAAGTCACCCGTACACGGCGCTGTGTCGTGCGGGCAAGTCTTGTCATGCGGCTGTATGACCAGGTCACCGCTTCGCACCGTCCGGAGGGCAGGAGGGTGACGCAGGGGTTGCCTGCGGCAGGTCGGCGCCTCAGGGATCTGCAATATTTGCCCCCAGCGCCTCGGACACAACGCAGTAGGACTTCACGTCGGCCACCAGGCGCAGCGGCTGTCGTGCTGGGGCACAGCTCAGCGTGTCTACAGCTGAGGTGATGACCATAATAGGCGATCATCGGCCGTCCGTTCCATAACTGGCTGTGACTGTCCGCTGAGCCTGCCGTACGACGGGTGTCGCTCGTGTTCCCGCGCTTCGCCCACCACCTTCAGGCGCCGGCATGCTCGTCCAACGCCGCGCTGTTCGACGGTGCCGTTCTCGCAACCGCCGTAGAGATCTGCGGAGACCTAGGCTCCTCCGTTGATGGCGCCGGTGCGCAGGGCGCCCTCCTTGACTTTCCATTTGGTCAGCAGCGCGTCGTACGTGCCGTCACTGATCGCCGAGTAGAGGGCGGCCTGGATCGCAGCCGTGAGCGGCTTACGGTCCTTGGCCACGCCGATGCCGTACGGGATGGCTTCGATCTGTGGCCCCGACAGCTCGAGCGAGGTCATCTTCTCGACGTCGAGCGCAGCGATGGGGAAGTCGTTGAGCGCGGCGTCAGCCTTCCCGTCACGTACCGAGGCTGAGGGCCGGTCGGTGAGCACGACAGTAAGGTTTTTGCGGCCGCAAGCAGCTTTCTGAGCCTTTGCCATGTCGACGAAGACGGTGTCCGGCTGAGCCGCTACCCGCCGGCCGCACAGCCCCGGCATGCCTCCGATATCGCCCGTGCCCTTCGGCACGACGATGGAGGTGCCGGCATTGAGGTAGTCGACGAAGTCGACCTTCTTCTGCCGCTCGGCCCGGTCGAACATCGACGAGATCGACGCGTCAATCTGCTTGCTGCTGACCTGCTTGAGCAAATCACCGAAAGGCACGGTGCGCCATTCGACGCGGGCGCCCAGCTTAGCTGCAATGGCTTGGGCGATGTCGATGTCCAGCCCGGCGTAGGCGGAGCCGCGCTTGAACGTCATGGGTTCGAACGTCGGGTCGGTTCCGAACACCAGGACGCCACCTCGGTTGACGGAGCCGGCGAGCGCGGTGCGTGCTTCGGCGAGCCGGTCGATGGAATGCTCGGCCTGTTCGCTCGCTGCGCATCCCGTCAAGCCTGCGACGGAGACGACCAGGACGGCAAGGACGTTGACGATACGCATGACGGGCCTCCGGAGTCGCCTCCTATGTTTCATCGACCGTTGCGGTACAGCCCTTAGCCGATCTGGTCATGCCGGGCCGGCGACGGCGATAGCGTGCCTGCAGGGACAGGAGGCGATATGAAGTTCACCATCCGCCGTCAGATCGCGACCTTGGCCGTGGCCGGGTTCGTGCTGGTCATCGTGGCCGGAGCCATCGGCTACCGCGGCACCTCTTCCATCGCCGACCAGCAGGTACTGGCCCGTGATGCCGCACGCGCATCGCAGGCGGCCCAGTCGATCGACATCGCCCGTGCGCTGTTTCGGGGCAACGTCCTCGCTACCCTGGTGACCAATAACGCAACCGAACGTCAGAGCGTTCTGGACCGGCTCGGGGACAACGTCGCCCAGGCTCGTACCGGCGTTGACGACGTCATCCGCTACGTTCCCGACCTACGCGCGCCGGCTGATGCGGTGCTCCCCGTTCTTGATGAACTGATCGCGTCCGGTCAGCGTATGGTTACGCTGGCCAGCCGTGTCGCCTCCGATCCCGGACGTACGGCCGCACTGGCCACCCGCTCCGCCTACGACAAGGTCGACGCCAAGGCCGCACTGGCCGTCGCCGATCTGGCCACGGCCATCAATCAACGCGTCCAGCAGTCCTCCGAGCAGGCGGCAACAGTGGCGGCCAACGCTAAACGCCTCACCGTGGTGACCGGCCTCGTGTCGGCTGTTCTGCTGGGCGGGGCGGCGCTGCTGCTCGCGCGGCGCATCGCCCGACGCGTGCATCACAGCCTCGCGGCGGCCCGGGCCATCGCCGGATACGATCTGACCGTCGACGCGACTCTGGCGGGCGGCGACGAACTGTCGCAACTCGGCGGCAGTCTGGACGACATCGCTCGTTCCCTGCGCGGGGCTATGAAGGAGATCGGTAACAACGCGAGTGCGGTGGCCGCCGCCTCCGAGGAGTTGAGCGCCACGAGCCGTCAGCTGTCCGAGGGCGCGGGTACCGCCTCGTCGGAGGCGGGTCAAGCCAGCGGGCAGATTACGGAAGTGACGGCTAGCGTCGATGGAGCCACCGCATCCGCGCACGGTCTCGAGATGTCGATCGACGACATCACCGCGGCGGTTGCCGAAGCGGGCTCCGTCGCCCGTGAGGCGGTCGAGCTGGCCCTTTCCACCAATCAGACGATCGAGCGTCTTCGTGTTTCCAGCGAGCAGGTGTCTGCGGTCGTCAGCATTATCACGGCAATCGCCGAACAGACCAATCTGCTGGCCCTCAACGCCACGATCGAGGCGGCCCGGGCCGGTGAGCAGGGCAAGGGCTTCGCGGTGGTCGCCGGCGAAGTCAAGGACCTGTCGAGGGAGACAGCCACGGCGACAGGCGACATCACCGCCAAGGTTGCTGCCATGCAACGCGACACCACCGGTGCGCTCGAAGCCATTACCCGGATCACCGAGGTGATCGATCGCGTCGATAATCTGCAGGGCACCATCTCGTCGGCGGTCACGAGTCAGACACATGCAACAGGTAAGATCGTCGCCAGCATCGACTCTGCGGTGCGCTCCGCCACCGGTGTGGCTGACTCGATCAGCCGCGTGGCCAACACAACAATTCTCACTCACGAGGCAGCTACGCAGACCGAAGCGGCAGCCACTGAACTGGCGTCCTTGTCGCAAGAACTGCGTTTGCTCTCCGGCCGGTTCCGCCACTGAGAAGCATCAGCAGAGCTGTCTACCGCCAGGGACCCCCATCCGGTGCAGCGTGGGCGTCAGCCTCGCTAATCTTTTCGACAGCCGTGCTGTGAACTGCGAGCGAGTTGCCGTCGCCCAGAGCGACTTTCACGGATGCACTGAGTGAGAGGGTGTGCGGTTTTTGGCTGGTACGGCGTTGGCGGCGTGTCTACGCCTGGACGGCGCCGATCAGGGGATGTAGCCGAACGGTGCTCGCCTGCGGCTTCTGTCTGCGACTATCGGAGTTGCCTGCTTGGCCACCGAGCATGCTCGACGCTCGATCGTCTGGTAACTCTCGCCGAGGAGCAACCGTGAGAAGAGCCAGAAAAACGTTCAGTGCCATGCTCATCGGGGGTTTGATCCTGACCGTTGGGCTGACGGTGTCGATGGGTGCAGCCGGCGTGGTCATGCTGACCTCGGTCACCAACAGTAAAGACGCCGTGATTGCGTCAGCGACCCACCGGCTGTCAGCGAGCGAACAGCTGAACGTTCTGGCAGAGAGACGAATCGGCGACTACCGATTCTATATTTTGAATCCAACTACTGAGCACCTGGCAGCTATCGCCGATAGCCGGGCCCAATTCCTCGGCACGGTCAATCAACTACGTACGCTGATCAACGATGCGAGGCAGGCCGCGCTGCTCAACGAAGTCTCCGCGGCCGAAGAGGCCTACGATGCGGCCTTGACCCCGTCGATCAAACGGCGGGTACAAATCGGCAGTTTGATCACTCTGTCGCAGCTCAACGCCGATAAAATCGCGCCCGCACGTCTGAAGCTTCAGAACGCTATCGCCGGGTTCATTGCCCAGGTACAGGCAGATGTGCAACGCCAGGGTGAGGCCTCGACACGGAGCGGCACCCGGGCCATCATCCTCATCTGTACGCTGGGCGCGTTGTCGGCTGTCTCGGCCGTCGTGGTCACCGTCCGCCTGCGCCGGCGTTTGCGTCGTGATGTGGGCGCTGCCGTCGGTCACATT
>NZ_JAPNTZ010000031.1 GCF_026626335.1 Paractinoplanes pyxinae
CATATCGGCTGACCGCCCGTCGGCCCGCCAGTGTTCGCGGCGGAGGATCCGCATAACGCAACCCGGTCTTGGCCCAACTGCGGTCTTCTGATGCTGACGAGGTCTGAGCGACGCTGAGAGTGCAACTCGTTGCGATGAATTCTGTTCGGCGGCAACGTCGGGAAGTCTCTGCTCGGGTCTGCTCAAGCCGTTGATCGGCGTGCCGATGACGATGACACGACCGGCTGGAAGGACTTGACCATGCGTGTAGCGTCTACCGCTGTGGCAACGCCGGAGCCAGTGTCGCCGGTAGGTGCGGTCACTATTCATACGGTGTTGGCGGACCGGTTGGTGCAGCCGGTATTCCAGCCGATCGTGGATCTGGCCAGCCGCACCGTTGTGGGTGTCGAAGCACTCGCGCGCGGACCGGCTGGTTCAACGCTGGAATTCCCCGACCGGCTGTTTGCCACAGCCCGCGACGCCGGAGTCGTCGGTGAGCTCGATCTGCTGTGCTGCGAACGGGCACTCGAGGACGCGATCGCCGCCTCGGTAATGCCGCCGCTGGTGTTCGTCAACGGTGAACCTGGTGTCATGAATCAACCGCTGTCGCCTCGCCTAATCGAGCTGGTCCGCAACGGTCTGCCGTTTCGTCAAATCCTGGAATTCACCGAACGGGCCCTGCCCGCTGTGCCGGGAAGCTTGCTGCGCATCGCCGGACAGGTGCAGCAATACGGCAACGGTCTAGCCCTCGATGACGTCGGCGTCGACCCGATGTCACTGGCCTTCCTGCCGGTCCTGGAACCGGAAGTCATCAAACTCGACATGAGCCTGCTCCGCCACCCCCAGGCTGCCGACACCACCACCGTCTGCACGGTGGTGCGCGCTGAGGCAGACTGCACCGGCGCCGTAGTTATCGCCGAAGGCATCGAAACCGAGGCCGATCTGGTCACCGCCCGCGCCCTAGGCGCGGATTGGGGGCAGGGCTGGCTGTTCGGCCGGCCGGCCCCGCTGACAAACATCGGATACACGTTCGACCACACCGGCACGAGTGCTCTACGCGCGCCCCGACCAGGATTTCATCAGCCCGCCGGTACCCCCTGGGCAATTGCGGCCGGACGTCAACCGGCCGGCGCAGCGACCGCTGACGCGGTTGCTGCCGCGGCGGCGTCTTTGCGCGACCTGGTCGCCGCTGACCTTGACACCATGGTCATCGTGAGTTGCCCGGCGACCTCCGTCGCCGGGCTTCCGGGATCACTGGAGGACTTGGTCGGCCGTGCGCGCTCGGTAATGATGTTGGACGAGCCGATCACGAACGAGCTCGTCGTCGCGGTCGTCGGGGCCGGCTACGGCGCCGCGGTCTGCATCCAGACGGAGTCCTCACCCCAGCTGATCAGCACCGACCACCTGCCCACGGTCGCCGCCCTCATCAGAGCGGTGATGAACCGCCTGCCGTGATAGGCCCGACGTCCGCCTGGCTGCGACGACCTTAGCGGGGGTGGTGTCAGATTGTGCCCGTTACCCGGCCGGCCGCGTCTTACCAGCAGGGCTACTGCAGTGCCGAGCAGCTATTCGAAGGTCTCTCTCGTGTTGGGTCGTGATGCGCCGCGGTGGGGCTGATCAGCGATGGGTCGTAAACTGCGATGTGCTTCGGGCCCGATGCCTGGAGCGGTTCCGGAGTGTAGGGGCTACGGGGTGGACGTGAGCGTGGCAGCGGCGCCGAGCGCCCCGTGGGTACGGATTCTGCTGATCGAGGACGATCCGGCTGACGTGTTCCTGACGCGTGAGTACCTCGACGACAGTGGCTTGGCGAACCGTTTCGAGCATGCCGGAACGTTGGCTGAGGCAACCGCCAGCACCGATACACCCGACTGTGTGCTACTTGATCTGAACCTGCCCGATGGTAACGGGCTGGCCGCGCTCGGCCGGGTTCTGACCCGGTGGCCGGACACCGCTGTCGTGGTGCTGACCGGCTTGGACGACACGGCCATGGGTAACGCAGCCGTGACGGCCGGCGCCCAGGACTACCTGGTCAAGGGGCACGTCGACGGGAGTCTGCTCGGCCGCGCCATCCAGTACGCCGTGCAGCGCCGCCATGCCCAGACCACCGAACGGCAGCTGCGTGAAACGCGTCTGCAGGCCAGCGAGAGTCTGCGGCTGCAGCGCGGCCTGCTACCGAAGCCCTTGCTGACCGACCCTGCGTTGGTGGTGGCCAGCCGGTATGTTCCCGGCCAGCGACGCTCCTTACTCGGTGGCGATTTCTATGACGTCGTTCAGGATTCGGATGGGGCCGTGCACGCCTTGATCGGCGATGTGTGCGGCAACGGCCCGGACGAGGCCGCGATCGGGGTCGGGCTGCGTGTCGGCTGGCGTACCCTGACCCTCGCCGGCGTCGGCAAAGCTGACCGGATGCGGCTGCTCGAACAGGTACTCGTTGCCGAACGCCCTCATGACGCGATGTTCGCCACCGCCTGCACCGTCCGTCTCAGCCCTGACCGCAGTCAGGCGGTCTTCGTCAGTGCCGGGCACCCCGCACCCCTGATCGTCACCCGCGACGGCGCCTCGCCCGCACCGGTACGTTCCCATCTCGCGCTGGGCATGTTCCCCGGTCGCGGAAGATGGCAGGAAACCCCCATCGCGTTGCCGCCGGGGGCGGGGCTGCTGCTCTACACCGATGGCATTTATGAAGGGTTCGCCGGCGACGGCACCCGCCTGGGCGAGCAACGCTTCCTCGAGCTCGCCTCACGCCTGGCCTCGATCCGGGATCCGGCCGAATACCTCAGCGCGGTTCTGGCCGAGGTCCAGGGCCACGACGGCGGACGCCACAGCGACGACACCGCCCTGCTGTACATCGCCTGACGACGGAGACGCGCGCGTCGGACGCGATGAAAGCCCCTGGCCCGCGCGCTGCGGGCGGGGCCTTCATCAGTCTCGACAGGGCATGGGGATCTCCTGCCACATGCACTCGGTCGGTTGGTTAGGTTCTGCTAGTCCCGACCTTAAGTATTTGAGCCGTACGCCGACAGCTGTAGCGGTGCGCGAGTGAAGGCCAGCTTTGCGTCGTTCGAGGCCGCCAGGATCGGCGCCAGCCTGATCGCCGAAGGCATCGAAACCGCCGCCGAACATACCCGGTTGACCGAACTCGGCGTCACCTACGGTCAGGGCTACCACCTCGCCAGGCCCGCCGACCTGCCCTGAAAAAGATCGCCCGCATTGGCTTGCACGACACCCCGCGGGATGAAGTTCGACGTCACAACATCGAGCAACACAACGACGACACCGCACTGCTGTACCTGACATAGCCCAACGTGTAGAAGCACGACCCGTGCCCTTCCGCGGGTTGAGACTGGCCTTAGCGGGTACTAAAAAGCCAGCCGATGTTATGGAGGTTTGCTATGGCTTTCGACGACAAGGTCGACAACAAAGCTGAAGAACTCGGCGGCAAGGTCAAAGAAGGCGCCGGTAAGGCCACCGACGACAAAGACCTCGAGGCCGAGGGTAAGGCCGACCAGGGCAGCTCCAAGCTCAAGCAGGCCGGCGAGAACATCAAGGACGCGTTCAAGTCCTGATGTAGCGCACGCGGAGATGGGCTGTCAGATTCGACGCAGCCCATCTCCAGTTCTCGCTCCCACCGCTGGCCGCCGAAGATTTCAAGCCAGGAATTTAGCCGGGGAGTCGGCCATGGCGGCACGCTTATCCGGCGGCGCCACCCGAGCTGCTCCTTCGTGACGCCTGCGAGTTCGTGCGCCCATGCCGCTGCGGCCCAGCATCCGGCGGTATCCCGATTTCACCACGGCCCAGCTCACCCAGCCCGGTGCTGTCGGCCCGGCGGCGGGGGTGGAGCGAGCGCAGCACCGCCTCGTTTTCCGCGTAGCTAGAGACCTCTCGTGCGAGGGTCTGGTTCTGATCCACTGTGACACTTTCGGGTGATCGTTTTGGGTGGATGCCTCGCGTCTGCTGATCACACGCGCTACGGCTATGGCGGTGGTCTGGACTAGGCACAACGTATCGGCGGGAACAGGTCCGCGCTCGGGCAGCGGAGCTGTTCGAGCAGGGTATTTCGGCAGTTGAGGTGGCCGCGATGTTGGAGGTGTCGATGACGTCGGCGTATCAGTGACGCCGGGTGTGGGTCGCTGCCGGCCGCTCGGGCTTGGTGTCGCGTGGTGCCAGCGGCCCGGACCCGAAGCTGTCGGACGAGCAGTTGGCCTGGCTGAAGGCCCGGCTGGGGCCGGCCGGGCACGGTGAGGACCAGCGATGGACCTTGATGCGGGTGGTCACGTTGATCGCAACGATGTTCCACCTGCGGGTTGGGCTCACCACGGCATGGCAGGCGATGCGCCGGCTCGGCTGCACCGCGCAGATGCCCACGTTCCGGGCAGCCGAACGTGACAAACAGGCCATCGCGAGGTGGCACCGTTATCAGTGGCCGGCGCTAAAGAGTCGCCGCCCGGTGAGGAGCGTGGATCTACTTCGCCGACGAATGCGGCCAAACCCTAAGCTTCGCGTTTAACGTGGGTTTCGCTGGCTCGGGGTCTTGACCTGGTTTTTCTTGATGGCGGGGTGGCGTTGGGCGGGCGCGGATCGGGAGCCTTTCGGGCGTCCGGGGCCGGGCCGGGTGGGTTTCGGGTGGCTGGCCGGGGTGCCGATCTGTGGTAGTAGATGGCCGAAACCCTGCCGGACGCGGCCTGGGGTGAAGGCGTGTGCTGGTTGCGGTGGCTGCCAGGGCAGCCGGTGATCGCTGACCAGCGGGCGGGCCAGGCGTAGCTGGGTGAACGCGGCGAGGAGAGCCAGGTCCACCGGTCGGCCTGTTCCGGGCTGCGCAGTTTCGGGGTGGTCCAGCCCAGACTCTGTTTGGCGAAGCGGAACGTGTGCTCGATGTCGAAGCGGCGCAGGTAGGCCCGCCAGACACGGTTCAGGTCCAGGCTCGCCGGGTCGTCGCTGTGCCACCACAGCCACACTGTTTTCGGTTCCCGGTCACGGCGGCCGGGCAGCCGGGACACGTGCAGCCGGATCAGGGTTCCCTCGATGATGCGCAGTGCTCCGCCGGGTTCGCGGTAGGTGCGCTGTTTAGGGTGCAGCTGATGCCAGGCGGCGACGCTCACCTGGCCGTAGACGTCGTCGGTGATGTCGAGGGCGACATCGGGCACCGGCCAGGTCGACGGATCCGTGCAGCTGAACTTGGCGCCGTGCCGGCGCGGCGCGCCGCTGCGGCCACCTGGTGGGCGTGTCGGCGGGCGGGCGAAGAACACCCGGTCGTCACGCACCCGGACCACGATCTGTGCCCCGGCGCCGGTGAGTTCGACGGTCAGCTGGACCGGGTCGTAGCCGCCGTCGAACGCGAACAACGCCGGTGCGGACAACCTGCCGAGCCGGGGCAGCACCTGCTGGATCTGCTGCGCAGCAACCACATTGGCGTTCTCGCCGACCAGCACCCGGCGGGTGTCCAGCGGCGCCGTCCACGAGTCGGCGCCTGCCGACAGAGCGACCAGCCATGAATAGCACCAGCCTGCCACGATCGGCTGCCCGGCCGAGTGCCGTGACGGGTGGTAGGAGAAACCGCGCTGCGGTGAGCACTCGGCGTCGCTGCGCATCCACACCGTGGTGTCCACGGCGAAGTCCGCCTGCCAGTGGTCCGGCCGGGCCGCGGCGAGCAGATCGCGCAGCATGTCCGTATCAATCCGGCCCGCCGCCACCGCGGCATAGGCGGCGCCGTGCCCACGCCGGGCACCCGGCGCCAGACTCAGATAGGCGACTCCACCGACCGTGACCGGGGTGCACAGCCCATCGACCAAATCGAACAACGCGTCCGCCCGAGCGGTGAAACAGTCGTACACCTCGCCCCGGAACCGGTGAAGTTCACCCTGGTCAGCCCACCCGGCTTGCGCGACACTACGAACAACGGCCACCTGATCCTCCCGAGAAGATTCGCCTCTCCTCAGAGTGATCAGGTGGCCGCTCCATGCCAGTCCCCCCGCCGGGCGACTGAACCCGCCTCAGACGTTAAACGCGAAGCTAAGACCACTCAAGGCCTGGCACCTGGGTGCCACTCGGAATCACCCCGATCGTCGCGGTGACCGCCGCGGGCAACGCCCGGGTGTCAGTGGCTGGGTTGGTCTGGTATCGGCCCGGCGAACGCAGCCGGCTGATCTACGGCACGATGACCCACCGCGGCCGCACAGGAGAACCGAAAGGGTTCCGCGAACACGACTTTGCCCGCCTGCTCGACGCTGCCTACCAGTAGCTGCAGGCACCCATCGTGCTGATCTGAGACGGCCCGAACGCACACAAGTCCGCTCGCATGCGCACACTGATCTCGGCCCGGCCGTGGCTTCGGGTCTACCAGTTGCCTGTCATACGCGCCTGAGTCGAACCCGGTCGAAAAGATCTGGTCAGCGATGAAACGCAGCCTGGGAAACCTGCCCGCCCGGAAAGCCGGCACTCTCTCAGCGGCCGTCAACAACCGTCTCAAGAAGATGCAATACCGCCACGGCCCGATCGACGCCTACCTCACCGGAACGGGTCTATCACCACCAGCGCCGACCTGACCCTGACCACGAAAAGTCTCTAGCAGCTGATGCGTGACTTTGCGGGCTTGGCGGTGCATCATCGTGCGCACCGCCCGGCTGGAACGCTCCCCTGCAGGCTGCTGGAGCTATGGCAGGGGGTAGTCAGACTGACTGGGCGTTCCATACGCGGCGAGCCGGTTCGAGGTGAGGCAGCACGATGACTCAGACACCGCCATGGACCTCGCGCATCGGCATCGATGGTGAGACACACACTGTGCATTTTGCTGGTGAGATCGATATGGCCGCCGCTGATGCGGTGCGTGCTCTGCTGATCGTTGAACTCGAGCAACCCGGTACTACGACGGTGACTGCAGACTTGACGCAGCTGAATTTCATCGACTCCGCCGGGCTGGGGGCGCTGATCAACGCCTATAGCTATGCCCGCGAGGCCGGGCAGGAATTTCGGGTCACCAATCCAGCGGGCGCGGTAGCCCGCGTCATGAGAATCACCGGCGTGTTTGGACTGCTGACCGGCACTGCCGACGACCTCAGTGAAGGGCCGGGCTGACGTGACGACCGCTGGCCTTGAGGCCTTCCGGGGCCGTGGCACGCGAAACGACCGGGGAGTGTGACGCAGCCGGGCTCGGGTAAATAAGAGTCGTGGCGAGTCTGCGGTTCACGCCTGCTCCGGTTGCCGAGGCAATCCGGCATTGGGTTGTGGCCGATTACACCCACCTCGGGCCGTTGAGGGCATCGCTGTGCGAGGCGATTGACGCACAGGTGCCGATGGCGGGTCCTGAACGCGACGATCTCGTGGAGCGGATGACGATCGTCGTGACCGAGCTAGCGACCAACGCGTTGCGGCACGGCCGGTCTACGGTGCCAGTGCAATTGAGTCGCTCACCGGTCGCGTTGGTGCTCGATGTCGCCGATGATGCGTTCGCCGCCGCGCCGCAGATCCACGACGCAGGCTCTTTGGAAGCCGGTGGCCGCGGACTGCACATCACTCACGAGCTGGCCTCGGACATGGGCTGGTATGTCGAACAGGACCAGAAACATGTCTGGGTGCAGTTCCGTCTGCCCCGCCTCGTACGGCGGCGGCAGACCCCCCGCATCCCGGTCTTCGACCTCAAGTCGTTCCTGCGGCGAGTGCGTCGACTCGGCTACTAACGCGGCAATCGATCGCTGCGCAGGCTTGGTCCACCGACCTCTTCAGTGATGGTCAGACGCGCTACTTGGTGTGGTCAACGGCCCCAGGGGCGCTGCCAGCCCCAACGGCGCACATCCCAGCGACCGCCGTCAAGACCCATCGCGTACAGCGCGTCGGCCGCCTCGCACGCACGCTCAGCCGTGGCAAAGGTTGTTTCTCCGCCCCGTGATCGTCCCAAGGCAACGCCAGTAAGAACACCGTCCACCGGCCGTCGCTGAGCTCAGAAACCCGTACAAATTACTGCGCCCGAACGCCGCCCGCCAGGTAAGTCGCGGACTCGCTCACCAAGCGCCCCGTCCGGTAGCCGTCCCGGATCACCTGTCCACGCGTATCGTACCTATGTTCGATCAGCGCTCTGTATGCGGCTGCCACCTGTTTCCTCGGCGACGCAGAACCTCGTCCGCGCTACCCGCTGACGAACACGCGGAAGGGCACGTCCAAAACGATCGGTCCAGTGGCGAAAGCGCCGATAGGGCACAAATCTCGGCGGAGACGACCTAGGTGCCGACGATCGCGGCCGACACATTCGTCGGTCATGAAAAGCGCGCAGTCGGTGAGCGGTGCAGAGCCGGAAACGTCACAGGAAGCAGACGTCGGGAGCTGGAAAGCCCGGCGCGCCTCCATAACCCTCATTCTCCAGGCAGCGCAGAGCCTCTATGTGCTGAGCATGAGACTCCCCGATCACCTGGGGCGGGTACAGAGGCAGCCGATAGATGTGGCGGTTATGCTGGGCCAAAGCAACCCGGGGGACATGGCTGCAGATGATCGATGCTCAAGAGTTCGCTCGGCGACTCAGCACTCTCCGCCCCATTGCCTTCGCCAGCGATGACGTCGCGGACTTGGCGACCGCCGCCGATGTACGTATCAGCGCGGACCTCAAGATCGATGCCACTCTGGCGCAGCGCCTCCTAGGTGACTGGTGTTAAACGATGGCTTGCCACGGTGTGGCAGCCATCGTTTTCTATCTATATCAACTAGATTGCTGTGATGGCTTTGGGCAGGGCGTCGCAGCAGCTTGATCTTCTTGATCCGATCAGCCGGTTCTGCGGCCAGGCCTTGCCGCCGAACTCGATTTTCGTGTTCCTGCACGCCCACCGCGACCGGTTGTTTCCCGATGGCCTGTTCAGCGATCTGTTCGCGCGGACCGGCCGCCGGTCGGTGCCACCGTCGGTGGTCGCGGTCGTGATGGTCCTGCAGCGCCTGGAAGGGCTGTCGGATCGAGAAGCGGTCGACCGGTTCACCTTCGACGCCCGCTGGCGCTATGCCGCCGGGGCCGGCGGCTGGGATATCGGCCGGACAGGGTTCGCCCACACCGTGCTGGTCGACATGCGCGAACGGCTACGCCGTTCGGATCGCCCGGACCGGATCTTTCAGGTCGCCTTGGCGGCCGCGAGTGAGGCCGGGTTGATCGGCCGGCGGCGGGTGCTGGACTCCACCCCGCTTTATGACGCGGTCGCGACGATGGACACCGTCACGCTGATCCGCTCGGCGATTCGTGGCCTGCTCAAAGCGGCCGGCTCAGACATGGCCGGGCCGTTGCGGGCAGTGTTGACCGCTGGCGACGACTACGCCAGCTCGGCGAAGCCGGCTGTCGACTGGGACGACAAGGCAGCCCGGGACGCTTTGATCGACTCGAGGGCCCGGGACGGCTACGCGTTGCTGAGCCTGCTGGCCGGCCGTGAGGGCCTGGGCGAGCCGGTCACTCAAGCGATGCACCTGTTGGTCACCGTCCTGGGCCAGGATCTCGAAACCGACCCGGACGGGCTGCTGCGCATCGCCCGCAAAGTCGCGACCGACCGGGTGATCTCGACCGTCGATCCGCAGGCCCGGCACGGACACAAGACCAGCCACCGCGGCTTCGACGGCTACAAAGCCCACATCGCCATCGACCCGGACAGCGAGATCATCACCGCCACCGGCGTGACCGCCGGCAATACCGGTGACGCCCAGCCCGTCCCCGAGCTGATCGCTGACCTGGCCCAGCCTGCCGCCGCCGGTGGTGAGGGTGACGCGGCGGTTTACGGCGACTCGGCTTACGGCGCCGGCGAGGTCCTCGCCCACCTGCACGAGCAGGACATCGACATCAAGACCAAGGTCCAGCCGCCCAACGCGCCGGCCGGCAAGTTCACCAAAGAGCTGTTCATCATCGATCTCGGCACAACCACGGTGACCTGTCCGAACGGCATCACTATCGCGATCCGGCCGGTGACCGGCCACGCCCGGCACGCCGGCAAAGCCGACTTCGGCAAAGCCTGCACCGCCTGCCCCCTGCGCGAGCAGTGCACCGCCTCGAAAACCGGCCGGCAGATCACCATCAGTCGCTGGGAAACCCATCTGACCGCAGCCCGAACCCGGCAACAAGATCCGGTCTGGCAGGCCGACTACCGCGCCACCCGCCCCAAAGTCGAACGCAAACTCGCCCACCTCATGCGCCGCCGACACGGCGGCCGCCGCGCCCGCATGCGCGGCCGCGACCGCATCAACGCGGACTTCACCCTCCTGGCCGCCGCCACCAACCTCGCCCGACTCGCCACCCTCGGACTCACCACCGGCTGGACCCTAAACCTCTGAGCCTCACCCCGACCAGCCACCCGCGCCACCAAACCACAACGGCGGCCGGTCGGCTACGCCGACCAACCGCCGTTTAACACCAGCCACCTAGACCACATCTCACCCGCGGTGCCAGTCACAGGAGAGCAGATCACGGCGGTGCAATGGCCGCCACCGGCCGCCCCTCGGTCTGCGCCCGCGGTGTCGTTCTCCAGTCCGGGTGCCGTCGATGGTTCGATTGACCAGCCGACGCGACCGCGCAATTCTGGGCCTTCGCGTAGCGGCCGGCGCTCCGGCTCCCGACGACCCGGCAGATGAAGCCTTGATCGCCAGTGGCGGTGCCGAAAGCGCGTTCTTCATGGGTAACAGAGCTAGCCCAGCTGACTTCAACCCCGCCCGCCGACTTACAGTTCGACAGGCGGCAGAAAAGGGGCACGACCCTCTCGACCAAAGGTCAAGGCATCACCTCTAATGGCAGGTGAGTCGAGGCACGAGTTCGAGGTGCGGCTGTCGCTGCGGCACTTGGTGCCGGTCAAACCGCTGCCTACTCCGTCTAGGAGACGCGCCGCTCTAAAGTAAGACTCGCCTCAAATGGTTCATCTCGCGTCAGATCCGCAAGATCATCGCCGCAGCGACGGTCCAGCCGACGGGTTGACATCCATAGGGGCATCAAGCTCGGCGTCAACTTCCAAGCCACCCTCGACCTGGTCGATCTACTCGACTGGCTATGCGCCGTCTCCGACGGACATGATGCACGGGACAGCACCTAACGCCACCGACCAGGACCGCGGCTGGACCGAAATCCTGCTCGCGGCCGCGCTGCAAGGGGCGACCTTTGCCGTCGTCAAAGCTGCCGTCGACAGTGCCGGCGCCGCCGGTGTGCAGAAGGCCGCCAGCCAGGGCCCGGTTGAAACACCCACTCACCGTCTTCAGGAGCGAAACAGCATGAGAGTTCTCAAGTTCGCCGCCGGATTCGCCGTCGGGTACGTGCTCGGCAGCCGCGCGGGTCGCGAGAAGTATGAGCAGATCGTCGCCACCGCCCGCGGATCCTAAGATCACCTCACGGTGGTGCAGGTCCAGCAGAAGGCCGAGAAATTGCTGGGCACGGTGAGCGACACGGCCGCGTCGCACTCCGACACCGCTGTTACGCCCACCTCGACGGCGACCGATGATCCGCTACAAGCGGACACGACACCGGCCGACGACTCGCTCGGGGCAGGCCGCGCATCGCGACGCGGCCCCTCCCGTGCGCGTACAGCACCAGCCACGGCTTTCGAACGATCGGTGTAACTGCTTCGCGAGGTGCGGCTAGCAACCGTCTCCGACGGTTCTATGGGGGTGGGGCAGGATTCTCGCCTCATCCCCACCAGCTGAGAGGTGGCTTCCGCCTTCGCGCGCGAAGATCCAGATGCACTCGAGGTGATGCGCCTCGACCGGCTTGCTGGGATCGCTGACGGACGGCGACAGACGTCATGCTCAGGTGGCGTCGGTATTGCCTGTCGTCATTGCCATCACATGGAGCGGATCGGGGTCAGGATTGCTGGGCGGTCGCATACCGTCGCGGTAGTGCGTGTAGCCACCGTTACCGCGTGTCTTCGCGTTGTACATGGCAATGTCTGCATGCCGCATCACCTGTGCGGGGTCGTCACCGGGGCGCCCTTCGGCTATTCCGAAGCTGGCCCGCGTTACAAGGCGATGCTCGTCGACTACTACCGGCGCGGTGAAAGCGGCAATGATCCGAGCGACGGTCTGGTCGACGGCGCTGCCGGAGATGCCGTCGAGCAGGATGACGAACTCGTCACCGCCGAGCCGGGCTACGGTGTCCTGCGCTCGTACGCCGGCTCGCATCATACCGGCTACTGCGATCAGCAGTCCGTCGCCGGCGGCGTGGCCGAGTGTGTCGTTGACCGTCTTGAATCCGTCCAGGTCCACGATGATCACCGAGAACCGTTTGCCCGCGTCCTGGCCGGTGCACGCGGCCAGTCGTTCGGTGAACAACGCCCGGTTCGGTAGCCCGGTCAGATCGTCATGGGTAGCTTGATGTTGCAGCCGATCTTGAGCCAGCCGTGTCTCAGTGACGTCCCGCGCATTGCTGACAACGCCCGCGACACTCGGATCGTGCAGGAGGTTCGCGCTCGTTACCTCTAGCCATCGCCAGGACCCGTCGGCGTGCCGCAGACGCAGCACACAGAAGTCGGTCGCACCCGGCTCAGCGGTGACCCGGGTGGTAGCTGCAGCGGCTGTGGCCTGGTCGTCGGGGTGGGTCAGCGCGGTGAACGACATACCGACCAGAACTTCGGGACGACGTCCGAGAACGCGGTGCACTGAAGGGCTGACGTACGTTAGGTTGCCGGCGGCGTCGGCAATCGATACGACATCGGTGGAGTTCTGCACCAGGGAGCGGAATCGCTGCTCGGCGTGGCGCAGGTCGAGTAGTCCGGCATCCAGCCGCGTGAGCAGGATGTCGTTCTCCCGGAACACGACTATCTGCCGGCACGCCACCAACGCGGTCAGGCCGACACCGGCTGCGGCGACCAGCAACCGGTCATCGGCATCATCTGCTATCGCCACGATCATCAACGCGTCGGTGGCGGCTACCGCCACATACGGCAGGACACTGAACCGCCGCCGCGGACGCGTCACAGCGGCGGGCGCGGGATCGCCGGTGCGGATCAGGTCTTGTTGGGCGGCCACCGCGATCAGCAGGACCGCGACCGGTACCACGAGCAGGCTGGTGTCGACCGACGTTTCCTGGACGAACACGACCACCAGAGCGGTTCCCAGCCCGCCGACGCCCAGCGCTGCTCCGAGCAGGTACAGCGCCCGCGGGTGCAAGGCCGGGGTTCCGCCCAGCGCGACCTTGGCGATGATCAGCACGCACACCAGGCCGCCGGAGATCAAAGCAATGCTGATACTTGTTGTCACGGTGCTACGTCCCGGCGCGGCCAGGATCGCATCAGCGGCGAAATGCCATGCGAACGTCATCGCGGCGACAGCGACCGTGCCAAGATCCAGCCACAATGCCACCCGCTGAGTACGGCTACGCGCCCCGACCGGGAGTGTGAACAGCGGCCACATCAGTAGACCGAGCCCGGCGGCGTGCAGTGTCGCACTGGTCACGCTTAGCCGGGTCGTCATCGACAGGTCCGGATTCACCGCGTCGACAGTCATGACCGTCATTGACGCGCTGAACACCGACAAGGCGACCGCGACCCGCCGCCAGAAGTCCCGCGACGCCGGTGACCGGCCCGCTGTAGACCCGGACCGCCAGCACACCGACGCCGCCAGAGCGGCTGTCACCGGCGTCAGGCACCACCCGGCCAGCATCGGCTCAACCGGTGACACCAGCACCACGTACACAAACCAC
Organism: Paractinoplanes pyxinae; assembly: GCF_026626335.1. Taxonomy (GTDB): domain Bacteria; phylum Actinomycetota; class Actinomycetes; order Mycobacteriales; family Micromonosporaceae; genus Actinoplanes; species Actinoplanes pyxinae. The sequence goes on from NZ_JAPNTZ010000031.1 coordinate 13,610, forward strand.
GACGCGGCCGCCAGGCAGACCACGGCGCACCAGCGCGTCACCGGGTCCGCCCAGATCACCCGCGTCAACCATCGCTGCAGGGCGTGGGCACGCTGAGTCATTCCGGCGACTCCAAGCAGACGAGGTCCACCGCGCGACGACGCCACGCACCTTCAACCCATCGGCATCATCGCCCAGCTCATGAGCGGCGGGTCATGCCGGAATGGCTGCTTGTATTGCGTTGGGTCGGCTCCGCAACAGTGTCTCCTAGTGGTGAAGCGTCGTAAGCTATTTGAAAGCGCACCCGGTGTGGAGGTGTGTCGTGCTGGATGACGTGGAACGCCGCAGGCTGGCGGAGATCGACGCGCGCCTGACCGCCGCCGATCCTCGGCTGGCACGGACGCTGTCACGCCACCGAAGATGGCCGCGTTCACGTGCGGCATCCATCATCATCTGCGTCCTGGCCGTGATGTCGGCGGTGCTGGTCGGTGCACTTGCTTCCGGGCCTCCCGCCGCGATTGCAGGTGGGCTGACGATCGCCGCGGTGTTGGCGGGCTTGTGGCTACAAGCCCGCCTAGGTTCTGTCCCGCGGATCATGCGTGGCGATCATGGATGACGGTCGTTGGATACTGTGTGGCGCGTGGTGATCTCAGTAGCGAGGAATGGGCTGTGCTGGCGCCGTTGCTGCCGGCTCAGCCCGTCCGTGGTGGGCAGTGGCGTGATCACCGGCAGGTGATCAACGGGATCTGCTGGGTCAAGCGGACCGGGTCTCCGTGGCGGGACATGCCCGAGCGTTACGGGCCGTGGAAAACAGCACATCAACGGTTCACGCGGTGGGCGGACGACGGCACGTGGGCGCGGATGAAGGCCCAGGTCATCGCTTTGGCTAAACTCAACGATGACGTCGACTGGAACGCGCAGGTCGACGCCACGATCGTGCGTACTCACCAGCACGCTGCGGGAGCTGCTAAAAGGGGCTGACGGTTGCCGAAACGCAGGCACGCGAAGGCATCGGCCGGTCCCGCGGCGGGCTGACCACGAAGGTTCACACCCTGACCGACGGTCGTGGCCGGTCCTTGGCCACCCTCATCACCCCAGGTCAAGCTGCTGACACACGCCAGCTGATCCCGCTGCTCGAGCAGGTCAGCGTCGCCCGGCCTGGCGGGATCGGCCGGCCGCGCAGCCGGCCGGAGTCGGTGACCGGCGACAAGGCCTACTCTTCTCGCGCTAACCGGCAGGCCCTGCGCGGCAAGCGGATCCGCACGACGATCCCGGAACCCAACGACCAGATCGCCAACCGGCAACGCCGCGGCTCTCGCGGCGGTCGCCCACCCGCGTTCGACCCTGATGCCTATCGGCATCGCAACCAGGTCGAACGCGGCTTCAACCGGCGCAAACACTGGCGCGGACTGGCCACCCGCTACGACAAGCTCGGCACCAACTACCAAGCCACCCTCGACCTGATCGAACTGCTCGACTGGCTACGCGCCGTCCCGGACGGACATGATCCGCGGGACAGAACCTAGGCCGCACCCGGCCCGAGGAGAACTGACCCACGGTCCGCACCGCGGTATTCGGCATTCTGCCCGACTCCCAGCGGCGCTGCGCTGACGCTACCGCCGCCTTGGTCCTTGCCGCCGCTCGACACACCCGGCAACGCATCATGCAGAAGACAGCGAAGAATCGTCCGCGTCTTCAGATCCGCCCCGGCCTCGTGAGCCAGCGACGCAGCGCCGTGGGCGCAGGTCATGCAGCCGGACCGGCGGGAGGCCGGCGCGGTCGATCAGGATCCGGAACCGGGTGGTGGCGTAGCTGGGATTAATCGGTTCGCCGTCCTTGCGGGTGAACACGTAGCCGGAGTCGGTCCACGTCTGGTGGGCGGCGTGGCGGCGGTCGCGGCGGTCAAGTTGGCGGCGGTGTGCGCGAGGACGGCGACGGTGTGTTTGTCGCGGACGACGGCCGGCCGTCCGGCGGCGGTCTTCGGTTCGCCTTCGACGACCTCATAGCCGACGGTGGTGCGGTTGCGTTCGACGAACAGCAGCCCCCGGTCGAGGTCAATGGCTGCCCATTTCAGGCCGCAGAGTTCACCGCGGCGTAGCCCGCGCAGGGCGGCGAGCCACCAGAGCGCGAACAGCGAGTCGTTGACGACGCACTCGAGGAAGTTGCTCAGTTGCCTGGCGGTTCAGAAGGCGACCGCGGGATGTTCGCCGGTGCGTTCCGACGCGGCCTTCGGTCCACATTTGGGCGTGCGGGCGCTGGTAGCCGTGGATCTCGATGTGCCGGGCTGGGTTCAACTCGATCAGCTCTTCCCGGACGGCCAGGCTCAGCGCGGTCTGCAGGGTGGTGCGCAGGTGGGTGGGCGCCGACGCGGATTGACGTTTGCCTTTGGCGTTGGTGGTTTGGGCGACATCGGCGAACACGGCGCGCAGCAGGGGCCCGTCGAGGTCCGAGAGCCGGTAGTGGCCGAGGTGAGGGATAAGGACGAGTTCGACGTCGCGGGTGTGGGCCAGGCAGGTGGTCGGCCGTATCCAGGTGCGGGGTTGTCGAGCCAGTGCCGCAGCCATCGCTCGAGCGTCCAGCCGTCGCCGCAGCGGCGGGCGGCACGGTCGGCGAGGGTGTCGTCACGGGCTCGCCGGGCCGCGGTCTGGGAGGGGTAGCCGCCTAGGCGGATGCGCTCAGAGCGGCCGAACAGGTTCGGTGCGAAGCAGTGGAAGAACTAGTAGGACCTTGTTAGGTCGTTGCGGCGTGTTGCTTGTAGTGGCCGTGTGGTGATGGTTGGCTGCCCGGTGTGGATGAGGGCGGGCTGGAGCAGGTCCGGGTGCAACTCCAGGAGTTCGCTGCTGAGGTGTTCGCCGGGCTGAAGCGGATCGATCAGCGGGAGACCGGGGTGCGGTATCTGCGCGGGTTGATGCTCGAAGGGCAGCGGAAGTCGATGCAGCCGATGGCGGCCCGTCTGGGCGTTGATCACCAGCAGCTGCAACAGTTCCTGACCTCGTCGACGTGGGACGTGACCGGTGTCCGGCGCCGGGTTGCGACCGCTGCTGTCGCTCTGATCGAGCCGCAGGTGTGGGTAGTCGACGACACCGGCTTCGCGAAAGACGGTCCGGCGTCGGCGTGTGTGGCCCGGCAGTACTCCGGCACCCTCGGCAAGGTCGGCAACTGTCAAATCGCGGTCAGCGTCCACGCGGCCACCGATACGGCGTCGGCGGTGCTGGACTGGCGATTGTTCGTCCCGGAGTCCTGGGACGAGACCTGCGTGCCTGACGAGACGGGCAAGGTCGCCAACACCCACGCCCGACGTCTGCGGCGGCAGCCGGTCACCCTGGACGAGGCCGGGAAGAAGAAACCTCACCTGCGTAAAGAGGTCCCACGTGAAGAACGGATCGCCCAGATCCTCGCCCGGCGGTCGGCGTCGAGGATCCCCGACGATGAACGGTACCGACCGAAATGGCTGATGGCCCTGGAGATGATCGACGAGTTGGCCGGCTGGGAGCTGTATCCGCCGTTGCTGACCGCTGACGCCGGTTACGGGCAGGTCGCCGAGTTCCGTCAAGGACTCACCGACCGCGGTATCAGCTTCGTCGTGGCGACCACCTCGACCACCACCGCCCAGCCCGGTCACGCCGAGCCCACCGCGGTCACCTACGCCGGCGTCGGGAAATATCCCACCCCGCGCTATCCGGACCCGGCCCGCAGCATCAAAGACCTCGCCCTCGGACACGGCGCCGGCCAGGCCACCCTCGTGCACTGGCGTGAACGCCTTCCCTCAGCTGAGGGCGGCGATCGACCCGCCGGCACCTTGTCCGGGCACTTCTCCACCCTGCGGGTCCGCCCCGCAGGCAGAACCGTCCGTGAAGGCCTGCCACCCGCCGACGACGGGGTCCTGCCCGATTGCTGGCTGCTGGTGCAATGGCCGCCCGGACAACCCGAGCCCAGCGACTACTGGCTGTCCGACCTACCCGCCGACATGTCTCTGCCCGAGCTGGTCCAGCTGGCGAAAAGCCGCTGGCGTATCGAACACGACTACCGCGAACTCAAAACCGGCCTCGGCCTCGACCACTTCGAAGGCCGATCCTGGATCGGCTGGCACCGCCACGTCACCCTCGCCACCACCGCCCAGCTGTTCCTCAGCCAGCTACGGGCGGCCGACCCAAAAGCAGCAGGGCAGCCCTGAGCCTCTACGCCGTCCTACGGCACCTGCAATACCAACTCGCCACCTGGCTCGGCTTCTGCCCACACTGCCACCAACCCGTCCCCACCTAACAAAGTCCTACTAGGAGCCGTGCCCGCGCTCAGCTAGCTTCGGGCAGTGCTGCTCGAGGCGCTGGTCGTGGTTGTTGCGGCATCCACATCGCTTGACGGTCTTGCCGGTGCTGGTCATCGCCATCCTCCACTTTCGGGCTCGTGGTATCGAGCGTGACGCCTTGGGCTTGGGCGGGGGATCCCCCCCGCAGGAGGGACACGGTGGCCGGCCGGGTGTCACCCAACGCGGGTAGCTTTGCCTAGCGGGGCCCCGTGCGGCGCAAGACGTCATTGAGTGGGCTTGTCATGCGGTTGAGTGGTTGCTCGCCATTGTCCAGGAGATGCGCCGGCGGCGGTCCTTGCCCTGGCTCGATCGCTGAGCGCGATGTCTGCTGTCGGCAGAAGTTCCTTGGTTACGGCGGGGATGCGGTCGGGTGTGCTGGTGACCATGTCGGGCAGGGTGATGGTGAACCGGCTGCCGCTGGGCGTGTTCGCAGTGACGGTGATGTGGCCGTGGTGGCGTTCGATTATGCGGTGCACGATGGCCAGGCCTAGTCCGGTGCCTGGGTAGCTTTCGCTGCCGGAGGCGCGGGTGAAGGGAGTGAAGATGGTGTCGCGTTGGTGCTCGGGGATGCCGATGCCGTGATCGCTGATTTCGAGGCGCCAGATTCCGGGGTGCTGCTGGGCGCTGATCTCCACGTGCGGTGTGTGCCCGTGGTGGGTATATTTGATGGCGTTGCCGATAAGGTTGTCCAGAACCTGTCGTAGCAGGCTCGGGTCGCCGACGATGGTGGGTAGCGGTCCGACAATGAGCGTCGGTGGCTGATCGGTGTCGCCGGTGGTGAGCGTGGTGCGTTCGGTGACGATGTCGGCGACCATCGTGTCCAGATTTACCGCTGTGCGAGTGAGAGGCCGGTTGTCGGCGGTGGCGTAGTCGAGCAGGTCATCCAGCAACGTCGACATCTGTGCCGCGCCGGTGCGTAGGCGTTGCAGGTAGCGGTCGTGATCGGCGCTCACTTCGGGGCCGGCTTCGTCGTGGAGCAGGTCGGCGTAGCCGCTGATGCGCGATAGGGGGCTGCGTAGGTCGTGGGCGATGACCCCGGCGAACCCGACAAGTTCGGCTTCGCGGCGGCGTAGCTGCTCTTCCACCTGCTCGCGGCGTGTGATGTCGTCGCGTAGTGCGGCGGTGGCGTCCTCAACATGGCGCAGGGCCCGGTCACGTGAGGTGGTGACGGTGGCGGTCAATCCGGCCAGCAAAGCGGTCAGCATCAACCCGACCAGCCACGCTGCCGCTTGCAGATGCAAAGCCGACCCGGGTAGCAGCCGGGTGGTCGCGGTGATCTGCAACTGCCAGGTCCGTTGCGGGGCGTCCACTGTCACGGTGCGGGTGGTATCCGGGCGTACAGTGACCTCGGACGGTTGCCAGGCGGCCAGCACGATATGGCGCCCGTCGCCGGTGGTGTCGCGTAACGTCACCGCCACGCTGTCGCGGGCAACCACCCCGATGCTCTGGCGCAGGAAGTCACCCCCGCGTAGCCCGAGCACCACCCAACCCCGGAACTGGCCCCGGTCGGTCGCCTGCGCCGACGTTGCATAGACCGGCGCGGCCATCAGGGTCGACAACTGCTGCTGTGCTACCGGCAGGGCCGCATCTCTCAGCAAATGGTATGGCTGGCTCGCGGCTACATGTCGTGACTCGCGGACCAAAGTCAGTGCCCGTATCGCCGCTGGTGCTATCGCCAGGTCCTGTCCGACGGAGGGTGGGTTGCCATCCAGCGGCCGCATCAACACGGCAAACACGTGATTGTCAAAGCCATCCGCCGGATGCAACGTCAGATCGGTCGCGCCGCGTGCTCGCCAGCCGGCCTGCACCGCCGGGATCTGCGCCGTGCTGGCCGGCACCAGCAACGAGACACCCGAGGCACCGGGTAGCCGGGACCGGTCGATCGGGGCGGTGATTGCCGTGAACTCATTAGCCTGCAGCACAGCTTGAGCGCCGATGGCAGCCGCGACGTCACGTAGTGTGTTGCCGTATCGGCGGACCTCGGCCGATACCGTCTGCGACACGGTGTCGGTCTGCTCCGACAACGCTTGCGCGGCCCGGTTTTCATCACCTCGCCGGATCGCCGCCGCCGACAACCATGTCCCCAATAACCCGAGCAGTACCACGGCTATCAGCAGATTCGGCGATCGCCAGCGTTTCACCGCCGTACCCCGCAGGACTGCGATCAGCCCTCGCCCCCCGGCCATAATCGCGACGCTACGCTCGTCCTGACTCCGACACCGCGAAACGCCTCCTACCGCGCCGCCTGACCCCAGCGCCGAGAGTGCCGGTCACGATCTCACCCGCCGGCTGGGCGTCAACGTGCTACAGGATGCCGATGATCATCTTTATTGATATCTGTGTGTCGTTGCGGTCCACTCGAGCAGCCGGCATGAGCATGGCAATGTCATCCTCGTGTTTTTGGCTGGCTTCTCCTGCGCTGACAAGCTCCGGTCGAAGGCTGACACGGCGGGCGGGGCGAGACGGTGCGATGCTCAGGTTTATGGATGAGGACGATCACTGCTGGCAGCAGGAGGAGGGCGATGCGGAAGTCGCGCTGTCAGCTGCGATCCTGATAGGTAGCGCGGCGCGACCGGGCATGCATAACGCTAGTTCCGAGGGCGAGACGACGCGACGAGACGCAGTATCGAATCAGGCCGAGACGGCAGGATGCGGCTGCCCAGAGACGGTCGATCTCCACAGGTCGCAGACGCCGGCAAGACGCAAGCAGCTCATGGATACCCGGCAACGCCTCTTGGAGGAGCGAGACGACAAGCTCAAGGTCCGTGAACGCCTCATACAAGAATGGGAGCGAGTCGTTGCGTAATGGGAACGGGCTGTCGATCAACGAGAGACCGACGCTGAGCTAGCCTGGTGACCCCGTGAGGCTGGGGCGCATCGCGAGGCCACCGACATGGGTGAGGAATTTGTTGCTGCTGCCCGCCGAATCTGCCCTGCCGAGGACCGGCACGCCGTAACAGTGCTGCTCGCCGAAGTTGGCCACGCATGCTTCAGAACGATCTGAAGGACAGTATGGAAGCGTTACTGCTCGTTGTTGTCCTGAGCGCCGCGGTGCTCATCGGCACCACCGTCGGCGGACGATACAGCGTCGCCCCGCCGGTGTTGTTGATCGTCGGTGGTGCGCTACTGGCACTCATCCCCCTGTTGTCGGACGTCACGCTTCCACCCGAAGCAGTATTGCTGCTCTTTCTGCCGCCAATCCTGTACTACGAGAGCCTAAACACCAGTCTGCGTGAGATCCGCGCCAATCTTCGCGTCATTCTGCTCAGTGCGATTGCTTTGGTCGTTGCCACGATGGTCGCCATTTCCTACGCCCTGCAAGCGGTCGGTGTCCCGGCCGGCGCGGCCTGGATACTCGGCGCCGTTCTCGCGCCGACCGATGCCGCCGCTGTCGCCGGCCTAGCGAAGCGGATGCCTCGGCGCACATTGACGACTCTGCGAACCGAGAGTCTCATCAATGACGGCACCGCCCTGGTGCTGTTCGCCGTCACTCTCACCGCGCTCGAGGGCGGGTCAGTACCTGGCCCGCCGGAGCTCGCCGCACGTTTCCTCTGGTCGTTCGCCGGCGGCATGTTGGCCGGGACGCTGACCGGCGCGCTCGTGGTGTTCACGCGTCGCCGTCTCGAGGATCCGCTGGTCGAGGGCGGCCTGTCGGTGCTTACCCCGTTCGTCGCGTTCCTGGCCGCCGAGGTGGTCCACGCCAGCGGCGTGGTCGGGGTCGTCGTCTCCGGCCTGATCCTGTCCTACTACGGCCCGCGCGTGATCAGCGCCCGATCGCGGTTCGGGACCTTCGCATTCTGGGACCTGTCAACGTTCCTGCTCAACGGTGGCCTGTTCGTGCTGGTCGGGATGCAACTACCACAGGCGCTCCGAAGCATCGACGGCTCGACCCTCAGCCATGCGTTCGTCGTCGCCCTCACCGCCAGCGCCGTGGTCATACTCAGCCGGCTGACCTGGGTGCACGTGATCACGTGGATCATCCGGCTGGTCGACCGACGCGCGGTTCAGCGCACCCGCCGCGCGAACTGGAAGGTCCGAACCGCCAGCGGCTGGGCCGGTTTCCGCGGGGCGGTATCGCTCGCCGCGGCGCTCCTGGTGCCGTCGACGCTGGCAGACGGCACGCCGTATGAAGAGCGCAACCTCATCGTGTTCACCACCATCACCGTCATCGTCGTGACAATCCTGCTGCAAGGTCTCACCCTGCCCTACGTGCTGCGATGGGCCGGACTCGACGGCGGTGATCAAGCGCGGAGGAAAGAAACCCGCAAGGCAAGCGTGAAGGCGTCCGAGGCTGCTCTAGCAGCACTACCCGCATTCGCGCAGTCGATGAACGCACCGGACGACATGGTGTCGCGGATCCGAGCCGACTACGAAGCCCACATCGCCGACCTGCGGGCCGAGAACGGCGGCGACGACGAGCGTGGGACCGTGCGCTACCAACAGCAGGAACACCGATTACGACTCGCTGTACTGCAGCACAAACGTCAGACGATCACCCAACTGCGCGATGACGGAAAGATCGACGACTACGTGCTCCGCGACCTCCAAGCGAGCATGGACATCGAAGAAATCCGGCTGCTGGGTCCCACCCCTCTCGACTAACCTTACCTGTGGCAGCTGATTAGCTGTCCTGACTACGGACGTTAGGGACGGGAAGATCTTGAATAGATGAGGGCCTTCGGGTTCGGTGTGGATTGCGGCGTCCTACCTCGAACTTGCGCAGGCCCTCATGCCCCACCGTAATGCACCGCTGTCCGAGACCGGCAGGCTGCGCCTGGCCCGCTGCGTGGTCGAGGACGGCTGGCCGCTGCGCCGCGCTGCGGAACGTTTCCGGGTCTCACTGACCACGGCGAAACGCTGGGCCGACCGCTATCGCAGTGATGGACCAGCAGGGCACGTCCGACCACTCGTCCCGCTCGCACCGCAGCCCGGCCCGGACCTCGACACGTACTGAACACCGGATCGTCAAAGTCCGGGTCTTGCGCCGCTGGGGACCGGCCCGCATCGCCTACCTGCTCGGTCTGAACCCAGCCACCGTGCAGGCGGGTCCTGACCCGCTACCACCTCACGCGGCTCGCCTACCTCGACCGGGCCACGGGCCGGCCGATTCGCCGCTAAGAACACGATTCACCGGGCGACCTGATCCACGTCGACATCAAGAAACTCGGCAACATCCCTGACGGCGGCAGCCACGAAGTCCATGGCCGAGCCGAAGGCGGTCGGCACAGCTGCGCCCACCGCGACCCCACCCGCCCCCGGAAACTGACTAACCGTCCGAACGTGGGATATTACCCAGGTGGCTGATCCGGCGGACGATGCCGCCCATTGGGTCACGGCACCGCGGGCAACGCCGGTGCCGCGGCGAGAAACTCCCAAGCCGGGCCAGCGTCACTGGTCAACTCGGCCGGCATCGGGCCGACTCACGGCGGTCACCGACCAGGCGGCCGAATTCGATGATGTCGAGCGTCACCTCTGCGGCCAGCAGCGCTCTCCTGCTGCATGAAGCTGCCGGTGAGCAGGCCTGCACGTCCGCAAGTAGCCGAGAACAGTGCACTCGGCGCCGACGACGTGGTTATTACACGTGCTGGTAGACGATCTGCCAGTTCCCGGCAAGGACTTCGAGCAAGATGGTCAGGTACCGGCGACCTTGAACCGTGTGGGCTGTGGTGGAGCAGAGGCCTCCCAACGGCCCGTGCCGATGGACCACTCGACTTGCGACAACGACGCCAGGCGGGCATTGAGCAGTGCGGCGACGACAGCGTCACGGCCACGGGCGACGTCATTGTCCAGCCACAGGACGGCCTCACCACTAATCAAGGCGGCAACATCACGCACCGATCGTCGTTCGAGCGCGTGTTTGTAGGCCTCGGCGAAGGTGCTCAGCTCGCGATCGGTTTCCGCGTTGGCGTCGATCGTGATCTTTTAACCTCGGCTGATAGGCCGCAGAGCGATGTCGCAGCATAGGTCGAAGTCCTGATAGCAGGACGGGTCGTCGGAGTGGTTCACGAAGCGGGCTGGCGCCGGACATAGGTAGCGATGCCCGCCGAAGCTGTGCACGAAGAGATCCTCACCGGCGGGTAGCGCGTAGTAATCGGCCTCTTCCAGCCGTCGGAGGTGATACGCCACAACCACCTCGCCAGCGGCATAGTCGCGCGCGGCATAGACGCCTTTCCCGGCAAGGCTGCCACGGCCGAGGGTCACGTCATTCACCCAAGCGACCCTAAGGCCTACGCGGCACGGCCTCGCCGAGGGTCCGCTTCTGCCGCCGATTGTGCGCGCTGGCCAGCAGCAGGCCGTCACACGCTGTGACGCGGGCTGCTGGCGGCCCGACGCCGTTCGTGCCGGGGGAGACTTCGTAGCCGCGGTTCGTGCCGTGTTCATCGGTTTCGGCGAGCAGCTCGCATATCACGGTGGAGTAGGAACGACCCGGCGCCGATCAGCCCGATGACGATCACAGGCAGAACCACCCCAATCCAACTCTGCGCACGGATTGGCTGACCGGCCTCTACGACCACCAGCCCTCCGCAGAGCTGAAGAAGTAATAGCCGGGCGGTCAGGCTGCGTGCTGGTTCCGGGACCTCGGCAAGGTCTGCCCGGTTCGCGCCTGCACAATCGTCTTGCCGTAATGGCACCGTGGGCCGGCGGTCAACGCTGGGTCGCGCGAGCTCAGATCGACGGTATGCCCTCGCCCGGACGATCCGGACCATGGAGACGACGATCAAGACGAACCCGAGTAAAGAGACACCTATCGCGATCCAGTCACGCATGGACCACTCTTACCCTGATTGAGAGAGCCATCGGTCAGTCTCGAGTGCACGGATCTGCCGCCGCCCGTGCGCGGCGACCCGCGGACTCGTCGCGCGGCGTACGCGTAGGCCTGGACGCCCGGCTACCTGCTGATGCTGACTATCGGACGTCGTTGGACGCTCCGGGCTCCGCCTCGATCAATGGAGAGGTCTGGAGTGTGTCGTGCGGGCTTGCTGCAGCCGGGGCTCAGTAGGTGTCCGACGAGGGGGTCCATTTCTTACTGATTATGCGTATCTCAGAGTGCCGGCGTGGTGTCGTCGTTGAGGAGGCGCCAGACAGCGATACCGATATACGGGGGGACACCATATGACGCAACACCACACGTAACATCGGCATCGTGCTGGCAACGGTCTGTGCAATCGCGACGCTGGTACCGGCCACACCGGCAGCGGCCGCGCCAGGCGGGTTGGACTCCGCCACTGGCATCGTGCTGGCGCGCACGGGCGGTCTCACAGGTGACAGACCTCGTTCGCGGTGGACCGCTCGACCGTCGGCGGGCAACGTCCGCTGCGAATGGCTGAGAGCCACCGGTTCCTGCGGCTGCGTAGCTCCTACCAGCCTCACAACCCGTGCTGCGATCATCTCTCCTACCGCGTCACGGAGTCGTACCGCGGCGGCTACCGCCAAACCGTCACTGCCGTGCAGGGCGCACGCGCCCCGCGAATCCTGTGGGACGTCATAAACGAGGTCGAGCAGGTCGGTGTCCGACCGTTCGCCGTCGTACCTGCAGCCTGAGCGATAGCAAAACACCTGGCCGTTGGAACAATGGGTCGCGGCCAACCTGTCAAGCGTTCACCTCCGTCTATCACCGGGCCGCTTGTTCATAGCCGAAGCTAACTACGCACTGATCTGCCGCAGATCGAGCAAGGTGTCCTGTTCTGTCGTCACGTTCGGTACGCCCTGCCGGCGGTAGCGGCCGAGCGCAAGTAGCCGGTGGGTTGCAACAGATGGTGCCGGACCTGCCGTTGCCGCAACTGGGGCTGGGGTGTCCTCCTGGATGCGTCCGGGCGTCTGTTCGACGGCGGTGGCGATGAAACATCGATCTCGTGGGTGCGACGTGGGTGCCACCACCGGAACAGCGTCGGTCGTGGCTGACGGCCTGCTGACTGGGGGCTTTGCGGGCGACTTGCGTTTGGCCGGGGTGGAAGCACCTGTTTTCGGTTTCGCCGGGCTGGGGCTGGCCGTTTTGGGCCGCAGTCGGGCGGTTCTTGCGGGCCTTGGTCTTGATCTTCTTGCGGGTGCGGCGGGCCGCGTTGAGCACGAGTTGGGCGGTGGCGTCGGCGCAGCAGCGCTGGATCTGCGGGAGCACGCTGGTGTAGGTGTCGGCGGTGACCAGAATGCTGGAGTGCCCGAGCAGATCCTGCAGCGTCTTCAGATCGGCGCCGGCCTCGTGGGCCAGGAACGCGGCGCCGTGACGCAGGTCGTGCAGTCGCACCGGCGGCAGCCCGGCCCGGCGCACGAGGAGCCGGAACCGGGTGGTGGCGTAGTTCGGGTTGATCGGTTTGCCGTCGCGGCGGGTGAAGACGTATCCGGTGTCGAACCACGGTTTGCCGTTCTCGAGCGTTTCGGCCCGCCGGTCCTGCCTGTAGCGGCGGTGGATGCGCAGGATCTGGACGCTGCGTTTGTCCAGGGCGACGGCCCGCCACCCGGCCGGGGTCTTCGGGTCGCCTTCGATGACCTCGTAGCCGGCGGTGGTGCGGTTGCGTTCGATGGTCAGCGTGCCGCGGTCGAGGTCGATGTCGGCCCAGTGCAGTCCGCACAGCTCACCGCGGCGCAGGCCGCGCAGCCCGGCGAGCCACCAGAGGGCGAACAGCGGATCGTCGTTGACGCTACCGAGGAACCCGGCGAGCTGGTCAGCGGTCCACACCGCGACCGCCGGAAGCGCGCCGGTCTGCTCCCACGATCCGACGCGGGCCTCGGTCCACACCTTGGCATGCGGCTGCTGGTAGCCGGTGATTTCAATGTGCCGGGCCGGGTTGCAGACCAGCACACCCTCCTTGACAGCAAGGTTGAGCGCCGCCCGCAGGGTGGTACGCAGGTGCTGTCGTCGCTTGCCACCGCCTTATAGGCGACCGTCGTGGTTTCCACGACGAATCCGCTGTGCGGGGATGGTAGACATCCGCCAGAGTGACTCATGGACTCTCGGCCGGCCCCGAGCGAGAGTCATTGCGTACAGCACCACGACGCCATGGCTGATCGAACGTCCGGATCCGCCCAGCGGCCGGGTAGCGGCGCGGGCCAGCGGAGCCCCGAGCCGCCGACAGCCTCTTGCCGGTGTGCCGAGAAGCGCTTGAGCGCTGCATGACCGATAATGAGGTCATGTCATTGCCGGGACTGGACCCTGATGAGTATCCGCCGATCGATCCCGGCGAGGCCGCGCCGGACGACGCCGGAGAGTTGCTGCCGGACACTCCGGATGAACTGCCGGAGGCGCCGGTCGAGCCGCTGCCGGACGACGGCGAGGAGGGCGGCGTACGGGAACCGGTGTAGCGCCGGCAAGGTGTCCGGATCTGCCGCAGACTATGCCCGGCGGCCTACCTTGACTACGCGTGATGGACGTCGAAGGCGGCTTCATGCAGGCTCGTGTCGACGTGAGCGCATTGGACTGTCTGGCCTGAGGGGACGCTCATGCCTGATCATGAGCCGGTGGACGATGTCGTGGCTTTCGATCGGCTGTGCCGAACGGTGTACGTTGCGGGCCGGGCAGGCGTGGTCGGGTGCGCGGATGCATTTGATCTAGCTGCTTCACTGCTGACCGCGAGACCGGCGGATCGTGATGTCTCCGAGCTTGCGTCGCTCAGCATCGGCTGCGAGCAGACGAGCCGACCGCGAATGGCTGAGCTCGCCCTGACGGTGCTCGAGGCAATCGAGTTCGTCCCGGGCTTCTCCGAGGAACCCCTGTGGCTGGCGCGCATCGAAGATGCATTGCGCTTGGTGAACCAAGACTTGGCAGCGAGTGGACTGTGCCAGACCTGCCTGCTTCGCGTACAAGAGGACGGGCCCGGGCTCACCGGCAACGCCTACATCGAGACCTGGAACGGGCACACGGGCACCGGGCAAGGCATCTTCCCTGCCTCAGGCGCCGATCCGGTGACAGCGCTGACAGCGGTAGCCGAAGATGCGCAGGACGCGGTGATGCAGGCGCTCTGGTCGGTATGGCCGGCGTGTCCCGTCCATCAGATCGGCGTAAATGCCCGCGATCGCGCTAAGGCCGCCGTCTGGTGGTGCGCCGGCGATGGCGGTCATTCAGTTACGGCAATCGGCGAATGGCACGGTCATTGATTTCCGCCGCAGTGGTCTGCGTAGGCATCCGGTCATGCCGCGATCCGCTCGCCATGCCCCGTAACGCTTCTTGGTGCGCCGGATGCTGTCCTGGCGAACTCCATGAACACGATCCCGTTCGCCTCACGGGATGACGGCGGTGGACTGCTCGATCACGGCGATGATGCTCCCGGTCGGCACGGTCGTTCCCGGCGAGGTCCTGATCTCATAGAGACGGCCCGAGGCATCAGCGGGAACCTCGACGTTGATCTTGTCGGTCGAGACCTCCAGCAGCGGCTCACCTGACTCGATCCGATCACCGACCTGTTTCAGCCACCGGGTCACCCTCACCTCGACGACATCCGCCGCAAGTGTCGGCATCGTGACCTGATACAGCGGGGATGGCGTTGCTGCGGCCACCGGCATCGGTTCCTCATACGCAGTTGATACCGGGTCTACCGGAGTGGGTTCTGGCCGCCGGCAACGCCGCCACAGATGAACGGCTGCGGCCACCGCGAGAAGAGCAGCCGCGGCACCTTTCCACTGCCGTTCGAACAGCGGACGCTGCTCACCCAGGGCAGCCTCACCGGCGAGCCTTAGCCAGACGAGCACGGCGAGCCCGGCGACAGCGCGCGATACCGGCGCAGGCTTTCTCCGGGGCCGAATAGCGGCCGCCAACACCAAGGCGGCGCTCGCGACCACGACGACGGGTAGCCCGACCCGCCACACAGAGCTGATGAACTGCACGGACGAAAGCATGGGGCAAACAGGCCGACCGCGCGTCAAACCGTGCTCACGGCTGCGGGATTGAAGCAGAGAGCAGACTGCACCAGACAACGGTGATCGACTGCATTGGTCAGCCGCTGCGCGCGCGGGGCGTCCGGCTGTGGACCGTTCCGCATGACGCACCGCCCACCGTCATTCATGACCCCTCTCGGGTCGACGACGACCAGCACCACTTTGGTATTGCGAGTCAGGGCCGGCGAGTGATGGCGGCATACGTCTGGCTACCGGCCAACGCGCCCAAGGCAGCCCATGCCATGTCGCGTGAGAAGTCCTGTGGGGCGTCTCGGAACAGCACAACCCCTGCCGCCACGACGGTCACTGTCACCGCTCCGCCTATCCATCCCGCCGACCGGTGATGGCGGTCGTCCGGCTCGTGGAGCCACTGAACGCATCCGGCGACAAGGAACGAAAGAGCCAAATATAGTCCCTCGTGCCACAGCAATCCCACTATGGCGACCATGGTGGCGGAGACACCGAGGCCAGTTGCCACCCGCCGCAGCGCCTCCAAGCGTGAGACGACTGGTTCTGGCCGAGCTCGCTGAGAAACAACATCGAGCGGCATGGGGCGGGGCCTAGCCCGCTCCGGCCACCGGGAGCATGGCTGTTCTTCCCCACACGCGGGCGACCAACGGACAGTGCGCAACTCGGCGTACTCTTCCGCGTCGAGGGCGCTGGCGCTCTTGGTAGCGGTGACGCACCGTAAGTCATGGACGCCTTTCCTGTTTCTGATCAAGTTGTTGCCGTCGTCGATGAGCGTGTGCTGCGGGCCGCGGTAGCCGCGTACCTGGGCCGGTATTGCGGTGAGTCCCGCGTTCACACCGGCTCCGATCTCAAGGTGTTCCTGACCTGGTGTGCAGGGCAGGAACTTGATCCGCTGAAGGTGGGCCGGGCCGCGATTGAGCGCTACGTGCGCTGGCTGCAGGAGGTCCGCTGCTACCAGCCCTCAACGGTGTCTCGGTCGTCGTCGGCTTTTACCGGGTCTGCGTCATCGACCAGATCCTCGCCCACTCGCCGGCCGACTATGTGCGTCGGCCACCGATGCCGACCGACTCACCCACCCTCGGACTCGGGCACCTTCAGTTCGAAGCCCTCCCGACGACCGCCAGGCTCTCAGCCAACCGCAATGACTTCGCTCTGATCGCGATGCTCGGCCTGCTCGGACTGCGAATCTTCGAGGCCTGCGGGGCGAACATCGCCGACCTCGGCGAGGAACACGGCCACCGCGTCCTGAAGGTTCACGGCAAGGGCGACAAGATCGTGCTGGTCCCGTTGCCGCCGGCGGTCGCTCGAGCCATCGAGCACACCGTCGGTAATCGCGAGCACGGGCCGGTACTGCGTAACACGCTGGGTCGGTGAATGGACCGGCATGCCGCGACCCGCCGCCTCCAGCAGCTGTCCGCGACGGCCGGGATCCGGATGCCACGGATGCACTCGCACATGCTGCGCCATACGTTCGTCACGACCATGCTGGACGCGGGAGTCAGCCTCCGCAATGTACAGGTCGCCGCCCGACACGCCGACCCGAAGACCACGATGCGCTACGACCGCGCCCGCAAGAACCTCGACCGGCACCCCAACTAAATCCTCGCCGCTTACAG
>NZ_JAPNTZ010000032.1 GCF_026626335.1 Paractinoplanes pyxinae
TGACGGGGTGGGCCTACTGTCGTTTCCGGTTAGGCGCCGGCGCACAGCGAAGATTCAGGTGGGGGCAACCTGAAGGCTGCCTTCGTTGGGCAGGTTGGCAGCTATGCGTCGTACAGCCGGGGTCGTGGCCCTCGTCGTTCTGAGCACCACGGCCGTGGCCGGGCCGGCCTGGGCCGGTGGGTCGTCCGGGGACGGGCCGCTGCTCGAGGTCACGGCGGCCGTCGAGACACCCGCGCTGTTCGACGACGAGGCCGGCGGTGACGCCGACGCTGACGACCCGGCCATCTGGGTCAACCGGGCCGACAAGTCCCGCAGCCGCGTCATCGGCACGGCCAAGAACGGCGGCCTGCGGGTCTACGATCTGGCCGGGCGCGAGGTGCAGTCGATCCTGCCGCCCGAGGGTGGCCGCTTCAACAACGTCGACCTGGTGACCGGGTTCGGCGCCAAGCGCCACGACTACGCCGTTGTGACCGACCGCGGGCAGGACAAGCTTCGTATCTACCGCATTGAGGCGTCCGGCAAGCTGACCGACGTGACCGCGGCCGACGCGCCACTGCTCTTCTCGCGCGACCAGGCCGAGGTCGAGACGCAGGCCACCGGCTACGGGCTGGCCACGTACGGGCGGTACGCGGTGGTCAGCCGGCGGCACAGCACGACGCTGGGCATCTTCCGGCTCGAGGAGCGCAATAACACGGTCACCTACCGGGTCACCGACAAGCTCGACCTGCCCAAGCAGTTCCGCCTCTCCACCGGCGCGACCTGGACGCCGTGCTCCGAGCCGGGCGAAGACCCGCAGATCGAGGGCATGGTGGTCGACAGTCAGGCCGGCGTGCTCTACGCGGCTCAGGAAGACGTGGCCCTGTGGAAGATCCGCCTCGACCGTGACCGGTTCGCCGGGGTGCCGCGGATCGTCGAGCGCGTGGCCGAGTTCGGGGCCCCCGGAACGTACGACCCCGAGACCGAGGAATGCGCACTGGGTGACCCCGCGCCCGAGGCCGGGCGGATCCGGGCCGACGTCGAGGGCGCCTCGATCTATCCGACCGGCAAGAGCGACGGCTACCTCGTCGTCTCGAGCCAGGGCGACAGCAAGTTCTACGTGTACGACCGCCGCACGAACCGCCCGTTGTCGAGCTTCCAGGTGCTGGACGGCACCCGTACTGACGGCGTGCAGCACTCGGACGGCGCAGCCGCCACGAGCGTGTCGCTGCCCGGCTACCCGAAGGGGCTGCTCGTGCTCCACGACGGCGAGAACAAGCCCGACGATGGCCGCGTGAGCACCAACTTCAAGTACGTCGACTGGCGCGCCCTCAACCTACGAGGCAGTCGTCACTGAAGGAGCGTGGCCCGTACTTGAGTGCGGGCCTGATCGACTAGCGCGCTCAACTTGCCGGGCAGCCGTCACTGAAGCAGCGTGGCCCGTACCTGAGTGCGGGCCTGGTGGATGCGGGACTTGACCGTGCCTTCGGGCAGGTTCAGGTGGCCGGCGATCTCGCGGTAGTCGAGCTGGCAGATGTCCCGCAGCACGATCGGCGCGACCAGTTCGGGCCGGTTCGACTCGAGCAGTTCGAGCGCGTCCAGCAGGTCGAGCCGCGAGCCCGCGATCACGCTGGTCGTCCGCGGGTCGGCCACGTCGACCGGCGGCAGCGCGTGTGCCTGCTCGGCCGCGCGCCGCTTCAACGACCGGTACGTCTGGCGCGAGCAGTTCGCGATGATCACGTGCAGCCAGGTGGAGAACTGCGACCGGCCCTCGAACCGCCCGATGTTGCGGGCCACCTGCAGCAACACGTCCTGAGCGGCCTCCTCGGCGTCCTGCCAGCACGGCAGGAACCGGGCACACCGCCGCACGACCTGCGGCCGGATGGCGCCCAGCAGCGCATCGAGTGCCGCCGCATCTCCGCCGGCCGCCCGAAGCGCCAGCTCTTCCTGTTGTTCGTCGCGCACACCGGCCCCCGTAGTCGATAATCGCGGCCTCATAATGACGGTCGTGTCCATGCCCAGCAAGATCGGCCGGTACCGGGTCGAACGCCGGATCGGGGCCGGCGCGTTCGCCACGGTGTGGCTGGCCGACGACGAGGCGCTCGAATCGTGGGTCGCGATCAAAGTGCTCGCCGACAACTGGGCGCACCAGCCGGACGTCCGGGCGCGGTTCGAGCAGGAGGCCCAGATCCTGCGCCGGGCCGACTCCGAGCGCCTGGTCCGGGTGTTCGACATCGGTGAGCTCCCGGATGGCCGTCCGTACCTGGTCATGACGTACGCCGATGGCGGCACGCTGGCCGAGCGGCTGGAGGCCGGCCCGCTGCCCATCGCCGAGGCCGTACAGATCGCCCTCGAGATCGCGCGGGCGGTGGCCGTGCTGCACGAGTCGGGCGTTCTGCACCGTGATCTCAAGCCGTCCAATGTGCTGTTCCACCACGGCCGGACCGCGGGCAAGGGGCGGGTGCTGGTGGCCGATCTGGGGCTGGCCAAAGAGATCGCGCACGCGTCCGGGTTCACCGTGGTCGCCGGCACGCCCGGCTACATGGCTCCGGAGCAACTGCGACCGGGCGGTGGGCTGGATGTGCGGGCCGACGTGCACGCGATCGGCGCCATGCTCTTCCAGATGCTGACCGGGCGGACACCGGCCAGGACGTCCGCCCAGCCGTCGAAGCTGCGCCCCGGCGTTCCGCCTCGTCTGGACCGCGTCGTACAGAAGGCCCTGGAAACCGACCCGGCCAAGCGCTGGCCGTCGGCCGAGGCGCTGGCGGTGGCGCTCGAGGAGGCGGCGAGGCCGGCCCGGGCTCCGATTCGGTGGCCGTTGCGGGTGGTAGGGGCTGCGGTGGCGATGACGGCCGTGCTGGCCACCGGAAGCGGAGCCCTGGCGCAGCCGACGGCCGAGGGCTGGCACCGGGTGACCGACGCTACGGGTGCCTTGTCGGTGGCGGTTCCGGCGTCCTGGGCCCGGCAGCTGACCGACGGCGGCTGGGATCCGGCGGCGGTCGGCCTGCCGGCCGGGCAGGCGCCGGGACTGGTGGTGAGCTCCGACGTCTCGGCCTGGGCGGTTCCCGGTCGTACGTCACCCGGGGTCTTTGCCGGAATCGGTGACAACATGCCGGCGGCGGTGGCTCCGGCCCACACCGACTGCACGAGAGCACCCGACCGGCGGATAGTCGTCGACGGTCTCAGCGGCCGGGTGCAGCGGTGGACGGCTTGTTCCGGCACCTCCACCTCGTACAGCGAAATTCTTTTGACCGAAGCAAGCAGACGCGGCGTCTATCTGCAGGTCAGGCAGGTCGACGCCGTCGACCGCACCGATCAGGTGGTGCGCGGCGTGCGACTCATCGGGAGCGGTCGACGGTGACCGTCCCGACGCCGGAGGTGGCGTCGACGTCGTAGCGGGCGGCTGCGCCCTCCCAGCCGTCCTGCGCCCAGACCGACCCGCCCGCGACGCCGGTATGCGCCTGGCCGTCGATCGTGACGCTGCCTGCGCCACCCCGGGCTGAGACCCGGACGGGGGCCTGGCCGGTCAGTCGTACGGAAAACAAGCTCGCACCCCCGCCGAGGACCACCCGCTGCGTGCCCTCGGCCGCCGGCAGCACCACCGCGGCGCGTTCGGTGCCCGAGCTGAAGTCGACGTCGCCGCCGCGGCCGCCGGTCAGATCGACGGACTCGTCCTTGGCCCCACCGGCCAGCCGGACCTGCCAGCGCATGTCGTCGCTGAGCACGACGCTGAGCACGGCCGGACCGCTGCCGCCGGTGTCGCGCAGCCCGGCCACCAGGTCGGCGCCCTCGATGGCAGCGGTCGGCGCCACCTTGGAATCGTCCGGCGTCGAGAACTCGTAAAGGTCGCCGCCAAGATCGCCGAGCCGCACCCGCACCACGTCGGCTCCGCTGACGAGCAGGAACGAGGACACGTCGCCGTCGCCGCGGACCCGGTGTGACACAGCGTCGCGGCTCTCGCTCAGGTAATAGCCGGGACGGTTCTCGGGATTGTGGTCGCGGCCGTCGCCACCCCTGAAGTCGCAGGCGCCGACGAGCAGCACACTCAGCACCAGAGCCATCGACCGGTATCTCACCCTCGCTGGTTTACCCCGTGACCGTCGCCCCTAGTCGTTCGTTCGATCAGCGTTAGGGATCCGGCCACGACCTGGATGGTGTGCTGGACATCGACGCAGGCCCATCGTGACTGCATGCGAGTAGCTCTGGTCACGGAGTCGTTCCTGCCTGATGTGAACGGCGTCGCCAACTCGGTGGTGCGAACCGCCGACCATCTGCTGCGCCGCGGGCACGAGCCGATGGTGATCGCCCCGCAGCCACCCCCCGCGGTCCGCGACACCCCGGTCCACGTGCCGTACCCGGTGGTCCGCGTCGCCTCCCTGCCCATGCCCGGATATCCGCAGATCCGGCTGGGCCTGCCCACCCCGACGCTGACCGGCGCCCTGCGTGCGTTCGGCGCCGACCTCGTGCACCTGGCCAGCCCGTTCGTGCTCGGCGCGTGGGGCATGCTGGCCGCCCGTACGCTGCGCCTGCCCACGGTGGCCGTCTATCAGACCGACGTGGCCGCGTACGCCCGGGCGTACAAGGTCGGCATGACCGAGGGCGCCGCCTGGAAGTGGATCAAGACGGTGCACAATCTGGCCTCGCGCACGCTGGTGCCGTCGTCCGAATCGGCCTTCGCCCTCAACTCGCACGGCGTCGAGCGGGTCCACCTGTGGCGGCGGGGCGTCGACGACGAGCTGTTCCACCCGGACCGTCGCCGCGACGAGGTGCGCCGCCGGCTGGCCCCCAACGGCGAGGTCGTCGTCGGGTTCGTGGGCCGGCTGGCCGTCGAGAAGCAGATCGACCTGCTGGCCGACGTGAGCCGCCTGCCCGGCGTTCGCCTGGTCGTGGTGGGGGACGGCCCGGCCGCGCCGCAGCTGCACAAAGCCCTGCCGGCCGCCACGTTCCTGGGTGTGCGCCGAGGTGAGGAGCTGGCCGAGCTGTACGCGAGCTTCGACATCTTCGCCCACACCGGCCCGTACGAGACGTTCGGTCAGGCAGTGCAGGAGGCGATGGCCAGCGGCCTGCCGGTCGTCGCGCCGCGGGCAGGCGGTCCGGTCGATCTGGTCGACCACGAGAACACCGGCTACCTGGTGCCCCCGTTCGTGGCTGAGGGCTTCACTTCCGCCGTACGGGACCTGGTGGCCGACCCCGCCCGGCGCGCAGCCTTCGGGGCGGCCGGGCGCCAAGCCATCGAGGGCCGCAGCTGGTACGCCGTGGGTGAGGAGTTGCTGGGCCACTACGGCGAGGCGTGTAGCGTCGGTTTCCTCGAACGAAGGGCGGTCGCCGCGTGAGAATTGTCCGGGTGGCGAACTTCGTGACCCCACGGTCCGGAGGCTTGCGCACCGCGCTCCGCCACCTGGGCGCCGGTTACCTGGCCGCCGGTCACGAACCGGTGCTGGTGGTCCCCGGGGCCGGCGAATCCGACGAGATGACCGACCAGGGCCGGGTGATCACCCTGCCCGGCCCGGTGGTGCCTCGCATGGGCGGCTACCGCGTGCTGCTCGACCGCGCCCGCCTGAGCGCCACCCTGCAGTCGCTGCGCCCCGACCGGCTCGAGATCTCGGACCGGGCGACGCTGCGCTGGCTGGGCCGCTGGGCCCGCGGCCGGGGCATCCCGTCGATGATGGTTTCGCACGAAAGCCTGGACGGCCTGCTGCGCCTGTTCGGCCCCGGCCCCAGCCGCCGCGTCGGCGACCTGCTCAATGCCCGTACGGCGGCCGAGCACGACCAGATCGTCTGCACCACGCAGTGGGCGGCCTCCGAGTTCGCCCGTCTCGGCGTGCGGAACCTGACCCAGGTGCCGCTGGGCGTCGACCTCGACCGTTTCACCCCGGCCAACCACGAGCCCCGGATGCGCACCATGTGGTCGGCCGCCGACGACGTGCTGCTGCTGCACTGCGGCCGCCTGGCGCCGGAGAAAAAGCCCCGCCGTTCCCTCGAGGCGCTGGCCGGCCTGCGCAAGTCGGGCGTGCCCGCGGTGCTGGTGGTGGCCGGCGACGGGCCGCTGCGCATCGCCCTGCAATCCGAGGCGGCGGAGCGCGGCCTGCCCGTACGCTTCCTGGGCCATGTGGGTGACCGCCGCAAACTGGCGGCCCTGCTGGCCAGTGTGGACGTGGCGATCGCCCCCGGCCCGATCGAGACGTTCGGCCTGGCCGCCCTCGAGACGTTGGCCAGCGGCACCCCGGTGGTGGTGAGCGCGGAAAGCGCCCTCCCCGAAGTGATCGGCGACGCCGGCGTGGCCGTCCCCGGCGAAGGCCCGGCCTACGCCGAGGCGGTGCGCATGCTGATGTCGCGCCCCGAAGCCGTACGAAGGGCCCAGGCCCGCGCCCAGGCCGAGCTGTTCCCGTGGGAGCGCTCGGTCCACGGCTTCCTCGCCGCCCACGGCGCCGAGATGTCCCTTGACCTGCTGTGACAGGACGGCGGTGGCCACTTCGGCGAGCGGTCGTCCGCTCGGAGCCACGGCACCGATTCTCATCGGGTTTTCGTGGCCGGGTTCGATGAGCACCCGGGCGACGCTCTAGCTCATCGGGCGGTCCGTGCGGGCTCGATCGCGGGGAAGGTCACTCCGGTGAGGTCTTCGGAGACGGTCCACAGCCGCTGCTGGACAGCCACCTCGTGCGACTTCGAGCTGGAGGTGACCAGCCGGGGGTAGCCCTTGATCTCGAAGCGGCCGCCAGGACCGTAGTACTGGCCGCCCAGCGCGGCGGGATCGGTGGCGGCGCGCAGGGTCGGCAGCGCGCCCATCGCCGGCGTCTGGGTGATCAGCGGCGCGAGCCAGGTGAGCGGCAGCCGGAGGGCCGCGGGCGAGTTGCGGACCAGCTCGGTGCTGGACAGGCCGGGGTGCGCGGCCAGAGCAACGGTGGTGCCGTGCCCGGCGAGCCGGCGCTGCAGTTCGTAGGTGAACATCAGGTTGGCCAGCTTGGACTGACCATAGGCGGCGGCCCGGCCGTAGGACCTTTCCCACTGCAGGTCGTCGAAGTGGATCGCGGCCCGGATGCGGTGGCCGGTGCTGCTCACGGTCACCACGCGCGAGCCGGGCACCGGCAACATCTTGTCCAGCAGCAGCCCGGTGAGCGCGAAGTGGCCGAGGTGGTTGGTGCCGAACTGCATCTCGAAGCCGTCGCGGGTGCTCTGCCTCGGGGTGTACATCACGCCGGCGTTGTTGATCAGCAGGTCGATGCGGTCGAACCGGGACCGCAGCGCCGCCGCCGCGCTCCGGACGGAGTCGAGTGAGGTCAGGTCGAGCGCCTGCACGGTCACGTCGCCGGCCATGCGGGCTGCGGCCTGCGCACCCTTCTCGGTGTTGCGCACCGCGAGCACCACCGACGCCCCGCGCTCGGCCAGCGCCTTGGCGGTCTCGAACCCGAGTCCGGTATTGGCCCCGGTCACCACCGCCACCCGTCCACGCTGGTCCGGGATGTTCGCCGTCGTCCACTTGTCAGTCATGTCGGACTCCCTAACCTTAAGTACCGGAGGTATCTTCTGCACAAGACGTTAAAGTACTTCCGGTACGCTGTCAACGTACCGGGGGTACGTAAGTTAGGGTGGTCACCATGACGTTCCAGCGAGCGCGGACCGAGGAGCAGCGCGAAGTCCGCCGGCGGGCGATCCTCGACACGGCCTCAGCGATGCTCGGCGAGATGCCGGTGGCCGCGGTAACCCTCAACGAGCTGAGCCGCCGGGTGGGCCTCGCGAAGCCGAACGTGTTGCGCTACTTCGAATCCCGCGAGGCGGTGCTGCTGGAACTGCTCGACCGCTTCCTGCAGGAGTGGCTGACGGAGCTGGCCGAGAAGCTGGCCGCCCGCGTCAAAGAAGGCCGGCCCATGGCCGAACGCGCGACGGCCGTGGCCGAGGTCCTCAGCGGCTCATTGTCCGGCCGGGTGGTGATGTGCGACCTGTTCGGCGCCCAGGGCAGCGTCCTCGAACACAACGTGTCGGTAGAGGTTGTGGCGCGCTACAAGCGGGCTTCCTTGGACCACCTGGCCACCATGGCCTCGCTGCTCGAGAAGTACCTGCCGGAGCTGGGCGAGAACGCGACCTTCTGCAGCCTGCAGACCATGCTCACAGCCGGTGCGTTGCCGGCGTACACCGCGCCTTCGCCCAGTCTTCAGGCGGCCTACCAGGCTGAGCCCGACCTGGCCCGCCTCCACCTGGACCCCGACGACTATTTGAAGCAGGCCGTGACCGCAACTCTGCTCGGCGTGCTGCCCCGCTCCTGACACAGGGGATGAGCTGCGGAAACGACTCAATGCCGTATACCTGTACGGCAGCCGCAGCCGTCGCAGGTACTCTATGATCGCGGGCCGCTAGCTCAATGGCAGAGCTGTGGACTTTTAATCCATAGGTTCGGGGTTCGAGTCCCCGGCGGCCCACTCGTCTGACCAGGGAAAACAAGTGTCTTTCCCGTCTTGCCGACCCGGTGAGTTGCTCCGTTTGGCTGGTTTCCGGAGCAGCTCGGCCCTTGACGGTCAGCTTTCACCTCGATCTGCCGCCCGCATGCCGCCATGTTCGAACTTCGCTGTGCCGGTCCGAGCGAGGGAACGGCTCGTCAGAGCCTGGCACCTGGCGTCTCGGCTGACGAACGGCTTGCTGAAGCAAGTAGGCAGCGATGGCGCTCGCAGCTGCTGGCCGACATACATACTTGCGCTGCCGCTGTTCGAAGACCTTGATGCCCAGTTGCTTGGCGGCGGGATCGGCGCTATGCCGCAAGATTCGGGCCAACAGCCGCTACGGCTGCCAATGGTTCGAAAGTCGGCTTGACCAGATCCCTGAAGAATGCGCGTCAGTCGAGGCGTCGGGGCCATCCATACAGGTCAGAAGGGTGGTCTGGTGCTCCAGGTAGCGACCTTGACCGACGGCGTCGCTTCGCTGACGGGTAAGCTTGCGGCCGCCCGTACTGGCTGCTGCGGTCCTCAAATAGCGTAAACAATCCGTGCATGGACCTGACCAGGGGCCATGTCGAGGGTCACGGCACGGTCCTGCGCGACCCGAAGATCACTTAGACCAAGACCTTCAGCGCGGCGATGGGGCAGCCCTTATAGCTGACCGCACCACAAGCAGCTGCGGCCGTTGCCCTTCTGCAGCGCATCCGGACTCGCCGCCGATCGAACCTCACTGGAGTTCGTTCCACGCCCGAAGCGTCATGAACTGGCAACCTGACGGAATTGAACATTATCGACCTGCTCGCTACCGAGGGTCATGCTGGATACGACAATCGGTCAAAGCGAAACCTCGTTCGGTTCGGCGTCAGGCTAAGCAGTGCCCTGCCCGTCAGTTGATCAGTTCTGGTTGATGTGTCGGCCGTGGGGCACGGTTAACTGACGAATAAGGCATGGGCGGTGATCAAACCGCTGCTGCCGGTGCCGAGTTGCAGGTCAGGCCGGTGGCGAGATCTGCCCGAGCGTTATGGGCCGTGGAAGACCTGCCATGAACGGCTACGCCGGTGAACTAACGACGGCACCTAGGAGCTAATCCCGACTCCAAGCGCAGGTCTATGACGACGGTCAGCCGGTCGAGTGGGTCATCAGCGTGGACTCCAGCGTCGTTCGGGCTCATCCGCACGCCGCTGGAGCCGAAAAAAGCGGGATCTGCCGGCGGTGTCGCGATACCGGCGGCGGACGGTGAAGCGCTGGGTCGCTCGCGGGGCGGCCTGACCACGAAGATCCACCTCGCACTCGACGGGTGGGGGCGGCCGCTATCGGTCCTGCTCACGCCGGGCAAGCCGGGGACAACCCGCAGCGGTTCGCGCTGCTCGACGCTATCCGGGTCCACGACGGCAGCCCGGGCCGGCCGCGCAAGAAGCCAGACAAGCTGATCGCGGACAAGGCCTACACCTACGACCCGACCCGCCGCGAACTACGCCGCCGCGGGTTCTGTCGCACCATCCCTGAACGCATGGACCAGGTCGGCCGCCGGGCCGCCAACGGCAGCCACAGTGGACGCCTACCGGTCTTCGATCGGCAGGTTTACTGGCAGCGAAACGTGGTGGAACGCTGCTTCAACCGGCTTAAGCAATGGTAAGCCCTGGCCACCTGCTACGCCATTCGCGCAGCCCTCTACCGGTCATCGTTGCTGCTTATCGTCGCTCAGATCTGGCTGCGGTGATCGGCAGACATGCCCCAGCCGTGGTGCCTAGGGATGACCTCGGTCGGACTGGCCCGATCCGCGTCTGCCGATGACTGGCGCGGTCTGGGCATGCGGGCTGGCCGTCTGTCGCGGCGGAGACTTTGCGCCGCCGTAAGCGAATACAGGGATGTCTGCCTGGGCGACCGGCGGGTGAAGAACGTGCGGTTGTCTGGTGATCGTACGTCGTTTCGACGGATATTCCGACGTGGAATAGGGTCGCTGATAGCCGGCGGATCTAGCTTTCGGCCGCTTTTAGGTTTCTTCGGTCTTGAACGTCTTTCACGACTGCTGCTACATCGGGAAGGTGACGAACAAGGGGATGAAGGTAAAAGATGGAAGCATGGTTCATTGGTCCGACGATGTAAACATCTGGGGCTCCCCGCGATTCAGCCATCGCCAGCGCTGCGCCTAACTCGACATACATTCCTTTCCCGGCAGCCTTGTTGTCGGACACAAGGAGGTAGACGTCAGCATCAAGGACACCCGTGATGTCAGCGGCTGCACGCCGGCTCGCCTCGTCACCAGATTCGAGTACTTTGCCTAGATCGTCCGTGGTCGTCCAGTCGTGAGTGATCCGCCAGCCCTCGGCGACCAGGTCGGAAAAGACTTCTCGAATTCGTGCTTTCTCTCCGATTTGCCCTGACACGAAGACACTCACGGTATGGGCAGCTTCACGTGGGGTCCAGTTGTTCGCCCCTTCCGGCCTTAGATCCGATGCTTGCAGCCAATCCGTAGATGTCACTCGCAACTCCTGATCGCCGTTAGAAGTTGCTGACTCTACGACATGTGGGTGCTGTTGTCGACGCTACGGATGGTGTGTGGCGCGAAAACCTGACTGCGTGTGTGCGAAAGGCTCAGCCGAAGTAGATCGTGGGGCCTTACACGCTGCTCATAGCGCAGCCGCTCCACCATCTTCCAGCGAAAAGAATCGACCCCACGTCGTAGCGACGTTGAGCCCCAGCGGACGTCGAACTGGGGAAGGATCAAATTCTGGAACATTCCCGGATAGTAACGATCGCGATCATCAATAAAGTAGGTGTGACTTCTTCGCAAAAACGACTCACCTAATGGCTCCGTCTCAATCGCAAGCCGAAGGTCCCCGCCACCGAAGTTTCTCTGGTGGTCAAGCCTGGACGGTTGCGTCTCTCTAAAGTCCGAAGTCATTCGAATCTTACCTGCGGGCTCCACCGATATCCTCGGCATATCTCGCAGCAAGATATGGTCCATAACGGGTCTCGACGCAACGTGGATACTCACATCATATTTGCTATCGACGGATGAACCTTTCATTACGGGATCGGCAACCGACGACCAGAATGTAACCTTCCCTGAGAAGATCGGAAATCCCTGCAGATGAACGCCGTTGTGGACAAAGGATTGGGCTCGATGGACTAAGCGTTCAACCGCGTAGGCGTCGGCCGATCTAACCTTTTCGAATTGCTTACACATATCCGCTAGGTGCGCGAAATCGTCGATGACGATTAGCAGGTCGAGATCGGAAGCCTTTCCCGATATGGCCCCCTTTACATTGAAGAAACGTCCATAGCTTGCGCTGCCGCCTAGAATTGCTCCCTCTGTTACATCCTTAAGTACAGACTCGACGGAGTTTAGATCACGTAGTCGACGGGCCGTTTCAACTGTTGCCTCAAACGGCGTGGGCCTTCGACGCACGCCGGGCGCGTCTTTGTACGCCGGCAGCCGGATGAAGTTTGTATCCGCATACAATTCATTGAACGACAGCTTGGACGGCGTTACGTCTCTCGCCGACCTTGACGCTAGAACGTTTTCGGCATCGCGTACAAATTGGTCCTCTGCGCCGAAGTAGTTCGCCGAAACGCGCGCCAGAACCTCGGCTAAGAAGCCTGGAAGGATATCGGGAAGGTATGGTTCCGAATCGCTAGCTGCTGTCAGGCATTGATCATAGATCTGGGATACGCGGTCCCAGTCAGCGCGTTCTTTAGCGGCTTGCAGCTCAGAAGGTGTATCGGCGGGCGGCTGAGTGGATGCGCTATCGCAGCTTTTCTCGGGTGAAGTCATTTCGGTACCTACTCCTGCCTATTGCAGCGATACAGATAGACCCAGCCGCACTTCTCGGATCATGCGGATTTCTGAGTGGACTCAGCGGCACTCTTTTCCTCCTGCGGCTGAGCGTCGTTCGCTTTAACGGTTAGTGCCGAAGGACTCCATATTGCAGATGGTGACCGCACTTTTCCGCGAGCTTTGTCCCGTATCCTTTTCGGAGCATTGGGCGCCATGTCGGCGACCCAGTCCCAGCGGCGTTGCAGCTCTCGAACGCGAGCGTCGAACTCGTCGCTCTGCTTCATTTGGGACAGCCTTAGTAATTCAATATCGCGGCGAAGGGCGCCATATTGTCGAGCGGCGTTCCGATGCGATGAAGCCAGCAGTCCATAGTTGCGAACGGTTCCTATAACGGACACCAAGGCGGCAACTACACTGAGAGTCACAACGAAGGTCTGAGCATAACCATCGGTAAGATCGTATCCAGAAGCGATCACGCCAAGGAGAACCATGCTGCCAATAGAGACAACTGCACACGTTGTATTCAATCTATCTAGCGAGCGTTCGGCCCAAGCGTGTGTGTCGATGTTTACCCTGCAGCGCCGCTCCCACTCGTGCAGGAGCTCACGAGAAGCTTCTGGACGGTCCACACTGTAAGGATATGCCAGATGAGTGGACTTCGCTTCATGGTGCTTGGGCAGCTTACGCTCCCTCGATGGGCAGAGATGGAAGCTATCGGCGGCGTCAGGAGTAAGACTGGCAAGGCCGTCCGTCTGCTCGTCCACGCCTAAAGGCGTCAGCTACTGCATTCGCGGCTTCGCGATGCAGGCTCCGCGGGACGCTTTGGTATGTGTCGCGGGTCAGTGTCGTCGTCGAGCGGCCGAGTTGCTCGGAGATAACCTTGATGTCGACGCCAGCAGCGAGGGCGACGGTCGCGGCTACGTGCCGCAGGTCATGCAGCCGGATCGGCGGGGGAGCGGTGCGGGCGACCGCGAACTCGGACCGTACGTCGCCCTCAATACACGCGCCTCTGGCACGTGCTTGACCAGCAGTGTGTCCTCGGGCGCCTGACAATACCGGCGGACCGTGGCGAAGGCGTGCCGGACAATGTCGTACCGGCTCAGGACCGAGCGATTGGCTAGTTTGGTCCGGTGCTGTAGACCGAGCCGGCGGGCGACATCGTCGTAGCGCATGCGTGGCCCGTTGAGGCGGTGGGCGTAGTAGTGCCCGACCGCCTGGAAGGCGAGGTTGTGGGCCATGGACAGGTGACATGGGGCCTGCTGCTTTCGGCCCTCGAAGACGTCGATCAGGGGAACCGGCCCGCCCGCTGCGGTCAACGGCGTGGACGGACCAACCTCCACCATCGGCAGCCGCCGCCGCGCCGTGCCAATGGCATCGCCGTCACGGGTGTGGGCCTTCTCCCGCGCACGGAGCTGTCGAGTTGCTTCTGCCAGGTTTCGCGATCGGTGATCGTGGGCTTGGACCGACTGCCTCCTCGGCCCGGATCCGCATCGAGTTCCAAGGAGGGGCCGGATTTCGACATACGGGCGCCCGCGCAGGTTGCGTGACGTGTGCGGGCAGAAATATTGAAGTTTCCTTACTGATTCCTTGACGGCGTGTGGGTGGGTGCAGTTGAGTCGAGGGCGCTCTCATCCCCCACACGCCAGCGTGCTCCCCGGCGCGCGGAAGGTTTTGCATGTCCAAGAAGAGGGTCTTGTCGATTCTGGCTGTTGTTGGCGTCGGCTTGGCCGGTGCTGCGGCGGCCATTTTGCCTATGACTACGTCCAACGCGGCTGAGGCCTGCGTTGCGGCTTACAACAACTCCGCCGTTTATACCGGTGGTACGCGTGCTTCGTTCAACGGGCGCAACTGGACCGCCAAGTGGTGGACCCAGGGTGAGAAGCCCAGCACCGGCGGGTCCGGTGTGTGGGCGGACAACGGCGCCTGTGGGGGTGGCACCACTCCGCCGCCGCCGGGTAACGGTGGTGGGGGTACGGCGTGCAACCACCCGAACTGGGTTGCGGGGCAGTACTACAACGCCGGCGCGATCGTGCGGTACACCAATGGGCAGTACTACAAGGCCACCAACGCCAACCCGGGGTACGACCCGGTCATCAGCACCTGGTACTGGTCGCCGTTCAGCTGCAGCGGCACCGGGGGTGGCGGCACGACGACGCCTCCGCCGCCCGGTAACGGGGGTGGGAACACCGGCGGCTTCCTGGTCAGCGAGGCGCAGTTCAATCAGATGTTCCCGGGGCGGATCCCGTTCTACTCGTACGCGGGTCTGGTCGACGCCATGAAGAAGTTCCCGGCGTTCACCAAGACCGGCACCGACGAGACCCGCAAGCGGGAAGCGGCGGCCTTCCTGGCCAACGTCAACCACGAGTCGGGTGGCCTGGTCTACGTCGAGGAGATCAACCAGGCGAACTGGCCGCTCTACTGTGACCGGAACCAGTCGTACGGCTGCCCGGCCGGACAGAGCGCCTACCACGGGCGCGGGCCGATTCAGCTCAGCTGGAACTTCAACTACAAGGCGGCGGGCGACGCGCTCGGCATCGACCTGCTCAACAACCCGGACCGGGTCAAGAACGAGGCGTCGGTGGCCTACCAGACCGCGATCTGGTACTGGATGACCCAGCGCGGGCCGGGTTCGATGACGCCGCACGACGCCATGGTCAACAACCGCGGGTTCGGCGAGACGATCCGCAGCATCAACGGCTCGCTGGAGTGCAACGGCGGCAACCCCGCCCAGGTGCAGAGCCGGGTCAACGCGTACAACAAATTCACCGGCATCCTCGGTGTGAGCCCGGGCAGCAACCTGTCCTGCTGACCGGCGCCATTGTCAGGGCCGTCCCACGTCGCGGGGCGGCCCTTTCAGCGTGCGAGCAGGGGCAGGACGGTGCGGACCTGTGTGGTGAGGGCGTCGAGGACCGGTTCGCCGGTGGTCGTCCAGGCGAGCAGGGCCTGCTGGAAGAGGCCGTCGAGCATGCCGTACGCGGCCGGTGAGGTCACCGACGGCGAAAGCCCGGCCAGTTCGGCGTACCGGGTGATGACCCGCCAGATCATCGCTTCGAGGGCGGCGTCGATCTCGGTGATGGCGTCGCGCAGGCCGTCCTCGAACATGCTCTGGGTGCGCAGGTCGTACCAGAGGCGGTGCATGGGCGCCTCGTCGCGGATGGTCTCGGCCAGCTTCGCGGCGAAGGCGTCGATCAGTTCGTCCGGCGTCGTGGAGTCGCGCACGACGGCGTCGTAGCGGGTCACGCAGCGGGCCTTGTAGTAGCGGACGCTGTAGATGACCAGCTCGAGCTTGTCCTGGAAGTAGTAGTGCACGACACCGTGGCTGAACGGCGAGTTGCCGGCGATCTCGCGCAGGCTGGCCCGTGCGTACCCCATCTCGCCCAGCGTCAGCAGCGCCGACTCGGCGAGCTCGTCGCGGCGGCGGTCGAACTTGTCGACCGGGCGGGTCTTCACTGGGGGCATGCCGCCATCGTACGGCTTGACAGCTGTCCAAAGTTTTCTTGACAACTGTCAAGAACGGGCATGTGATGTAGGTCTCCTCAGCATCCTCATGCACCCCGGGAGCACCTCATGGCACAGATCGATCTCACCGGCCGCCGAGCGCTCGTCACCGGCGGCGCCCAAGGACTCGGCGAAGGCATGGCCCGTGCACTGGCCGCCGCGGGCGCCTCCGTCGTCGTGGCCGACCTGCAGGACGACCTCGGGCCCAAGGTGGCCGAGTCGCTCGGCGCGGGCCACGGCTTCGTCCACCTCGACGTGACCGACGACGAGAACTGGGCCGCCGCCGTCGAGCAGGCGACCGGGATCCTGGGCGGGCTCGACATCGTGGTCAACAACGCCGGTGTCGAGATCACCAGCCTGATCGTCGACCTGGACCCGGCCGCCGTGCGCAAGATGCTCGACGTCAACCTGCTCGGCACCGCGCTCGGCATCAAGCACGCCTTCCGGGCCATGCGTCCCGGTGGCGCGGCCGGCAACGGCGGCGTGGTCATCAACGTGGCCTCGGTCGCCGCGACCATCGCCTTCCCCGGCATCTCGGTCTATTCGGCGACGAAGTCGGGCGTCGACCGGCTCACCCGCGTGGCGGCCATGGAGTCGGGCAAGCTCGGTTACGGCGTACGCGTCAATTGTGTCTATCCCGGCCTGGTGCCCACCGCGATGGGCGCCGGACTCGCCAACGACGTCGCCCGCCTCGGGTTGTTCGCCTCGCCCGAGGAGGCCGTCGGCGCGGTCGTCGAGCTCACCCCGTCGGGCCGGTTGGGCGAGGTGGCCGACATGGCCGACGCCGTGGTGTTCCTGGCCTCCGACGCGTCGCGCTTCATCAACGGCGCCGGCCTGCCGGTCGACGGCGGAATGGGGATGTGACATGGCGACCAAGCCCGTCGTCGTCTACGGCGCCTCCGGCTACACCGGCCGGCTGATCTGCGAGTACCTGCGCGAGTACAACGTCCCGTTCGTCGCCGCCGGTCGCGACGCGGCCAAGCTCAAGCAGTCGATGCAGGAGAACGTGGCCGGCATCGAGACCGCCGACTACGAGATCGCCGAGGTCACCCACGACGTCAAGGCGCTCACCGAGCTGTTCTCCGGCGCGTCGGTCGTGTGCAACACGGTCGGGCCGTTCAGCGTGTACGGACCTGAGGTGGCCGAGGCGTGCCTGGCCGCCGGCACGCACTACCTGGACACGACCGGCGAGCAGGACTGGATGATCACTTGCGACGAGAAGTACGGGCCGGACTTCGCGGCGGCCGGACTGCTGCTCGCGCCCGGCATCGCGCAGATGTACACCACCGGCGAGATCGCGGCCGAGCTGTGCCTCGAGAAGCCGGGACTGGACACGTTGGACATCGCGGTGTTCTGGGGCGGCAGCCCGACGATCGCGTCGACGCTGACGATCCTGGTCAACGCGGCCACCTCCGGCGCGTACCGGCTCGAGCAGAACCGCTACGAGGCCTGGGATCCCGAGGCCGGCCTCTACCAGCTGGTGCTGCCCGGTCAGCACGAGCTGGCCCTGGCCCTGCCGTGGGGCGGCACCTCGCACCCGGTCTGGTACCGCAAGGACCCGCGCGTGGCCAACGTCAAGGTGCTGGGCGGGGTGTTCAACCGGGCGCTGATGAACGGCGTCCCGCAGATCGTGGCCAACGCCGTCGAGGCGACCAAGGACATGCCACCGGACGAGCGGTACGCGGCTCTCACCGCCACTGCGGCCCAGGTGATGAATCAGATGCCGCCCCGCGAGAACCCACGGCTGAACAAGTCGGTCGACTCGGTGCACGCTTCGGGGCCGCTGGGTCGGGCGCACTGCGTCATCTACGGCAACTCGAACTACAAGCAGACCGGGCTGATGCAGGCGTACGCGGCCTACCACCTGCTGCAGCAGCCACCCCGGCGGGTCGGCTTCGCCTCAGGCTGCCAGGCGTTCGGGCATCGCGAGCTGCTTGGTGTGCTGGAGAGCTTCGGCCTGGTCCGCGAGCCGACGGTCACGGTCGAGCGCTGAGCCATGCGCCTCGTCGAGTACCTGGACAAGGGGGCTTCCCTCGACCCGGACGCGCCGTGCCTGACCACGGAGGGGGAGACACGGACGTACGGGGAAGTGCGGGAACTCAGCGTGCGCGTCGCCGCGGCCCTGGCCGCCCAGGGGGTCGTTCCCGGAGAGCGTGTGGCGGTGCTTTCCGGGAACGACCCGACCGCCTTCACCTGCGTGTTCGGGATCAGCCGGGCCGGCGCGGTGTGGTGCCCGATCAACCCGCGCAACGAGGCGAGCGAGAACCGCGAGCTGCTGGAGCTGTTCGGCTGCGTGGCGCTGATCTATCAAGAGGCGTACGCGCCACTGGTCGCCAAGATCCGCAGCGAGCTGCCGTCGCTGCGGACGCTGGTGTGCCTCGAGACGGAATGGGACGAATTCCTTTCGGCCGAGGGCGACGCGGACCGCCCGGCGGTCGACGACCTGGCCATGATCGTCGGCACCGGCGGGACCACCGGACGGCCCAAGGGCGTCGAGCTGACCGGGGCCAACCTCGAGGCGATGACCGCGATCACGCTGATGAGCTATCCCTGGCCGGACCGGCCGGTGTACTTGGCTCTGGCCCCGCTCACCCACGCCGCCGGGGTGTTGTGCTTCCCGGTCCTGGCCAAGGGCGGCGAGATCGTCATCATGCGCCGGCCCGACGTGGCCGAGTTCGTCGCGCTCATTCAGCAGCACCGGGTGACGCACACGTTCCTGCCGCCGACGCTCATCTATATGGTGCTGTCCCATCCGGCGCTGGACGAGACCGACCTGTCCTCGCTGCGGTGCTTCTGGTACGGCGCCGCGCCGATGTCCGCGGCCCGCCTCGAAGAGGCGTTGCAGCGCATCGGCCCGGTGATGGCGCAGCTGTTCGGCCAGACCGAGGCGCCGATGATGATCTCGACCATGGCCCCGAGTGACCACTTCCGGCCCGACGGCAGCGTTGCCGTGTCCCGCCTGTCCTCCGCCGGCCGCCCGTCGCCGCTGGTCACGGTGGCCATCATGGGGCCGGACGGCGACCTGCTGCCCCGGGGCGCCACCGGCGAGATCGTGGTGCGGGGTTCGCTGGTGATGCGGGGTTACCACCGCGACCCGGTGGCGACCGCGGTTGCCGGCGCGCACGGCTGGCACCACACCGGCGACATCGGCTATCTCGACGACGACAACTATCTGTACATCGTGGACCGCGCCAAGGACATGGTGATCACCGGAGGCTTCAACGTGTATTCGACCGAGGTCGAGCAGGCGCTCATGCAGCACCCGGCGGTGCAGGACTGCGCGGTGATCGGCCTGCCCGACGACAAGTGGGGCGAGCGGGTGACCGCGGTCATCCAGCTCCGCCCGGGCGCCACGGTCGAC
This sequence comes from Paractinoplanes pyxinae, assembly GCF_026626335.1. GTDB lineage: Bacteria > Actinomycetota > Actinomycetes > Mycobacteriales > Micromonosporaceae > Actinoplanes > Actinoplanes pyxinae. The sequence continues at coordinate 19,043 of NZ_JAPNTZ010000032.1, forward strand.
AAGGCGGAGATGGCCGCGTTCGTCAAGGAGCGGATCGGCAGCGTCAAGACCCCGAAGCAGATCGAGATCTGGGACGACCTGCCGCGGTCGAAGGTCGGCAAGATCCTCAAGGCCGACCTGCGCTCCCGCCTGACCCCGGGCCCGTAGCCTCGGATCGACAATCCGTGGTTGGGCCCCGCCCGGGCTTGATAGAACGAAGCCATGATTGATCGAGCCGGGCTCGCCGAGTTCCTGCGCCGCCGCCGCGAGTCGCTGCAGCCCGAGGACGTGGGCCTGCCCCGCGGCCGCCGGCGGCGGACGGCGGGCCTGCGCCGCGAAGAGGTGGCCACGCTCTGTCACATCTCCACCGATTACTACAGCCGGCTCGAGCGGGAACGCGGCCCACACCCGTCCGAGCAGATGATCGCCTCGATCGCCCAGGGGCTGCACCTGTCCCGCGACGAGCGCGACCACCTGTTCGGCCTGGCCGGGCACAACCCGCCGGCCCGGGGCGCGGCCGGCGAACACATCAGCCCGGGCCTGCTGCGCATCTTCGACCGGCTGACCGACACCCCGGCCGAGATCCTGACCGAGCTCGGCGAGACGCTGCGGCAGACCCCGCTCGGCGTGGCCCTGACCGGCGACTCCACCCGGTTCACGGGCCCGGCCCGCAGCATCGGCTACCGCTGGTTCACCGACCCGGCCACTCGCGCCCTGTACCACCCCGACGACCACGAGCTGCACGACCGCGTCTTCGCCTCGGGGCTGCGGACCATCGTCACGCGGCGCGGCGCCGGCTCCCGGGCCGCCCACCTCAGGGATCTGCTGCTCGAAAGCAACGAGAGGTTCCGTACGGTCTGGAACGAGCACGAGATCGGCGTCGGCTTCCAGGACGTCAAGCGGTTCGTGCACCCCGAGATCGGCCACCTCGAACTGAACTGCCAGGCCCTTCTCGACCCCGATCAGGGGCACTCGCTGCTGGTCTACACGGCCGTGCCGGGCGGCGAAAGCTACGAGAAGTTGCAGCTGCTGGCGGTCATCGGAGCACCCTGTTAGATCAGTCACCGCCGGCCGCGACCACGGCCGGACATCGATCAACTACTCTGCCGTCTGAAGGCTGCCATCGAACTGCGTCGAACCCGGTTGATGCCGGGCGCAGCCGGATCATGTCTGAGTAGAGGGAGTCAACGTGCGCAAACGTGCGCATGCATGGGGGAGTTTCCTGCTCACAGCGGCCCTGGCGTCGAGTTTTCTCGGCGGGGGCACGGCTCTGGCTCTGGCCGGGGCCGACGAGGTGGCAGACGGCGGGCTTCCCTTTGTGGCCAAGGTCAGCTTCGGTGACGTCCGGGCCTGCAGCGGCGTGCTGGTGGCGCCGCAGTGGATCGCCACCGCCAAGGAGTGCTTCGCGAACGGTGACGCCCCGGTCGCCGCGGGTTCGCCCGCCCGGCCGAGCACCGTCGTGCTCGGACGGACGGATGTCTCGACCACGGCCGGCAAGCGGCTGGCGGTGACCACGCTCGTGCCGCACCCGGAGCGGAACCTGGTGCTGGCCCAGTTGTCCGGGGCGGCCACCGGGATCACTCCGGTGGCGATCAGCAAGACGGCGCCGGCCGAGGGCGACACGCTGCGCATCGCGGGCTACGGCCGTACGGCGACCGAGTGGGTGCCGAACCGGCTGCACGCCGGCACATTCACCGTGCAGTCGGCCAGTGCCACGAAGTTCGAGGTGATCGGCGCGTCGGCCGGGGCGACGCTGTGCCGGGGCGACTCGGGCGGCCCGGCCTTCCGCGAGACGTCGAACGGCGTCGAGCTGGTCGGCATCAGCGACTCGTCGTGGCAGAAAGGCTGCATCGGCGAGCCGGCCTCCGAGACTCGCGGCCAGGGCTACGAGACCCGGGTCGACGACCTGGCGGGCTGGATCGCCGGCAGCACTTCCGCGCGCCCGGCCGGGCTGCGCTCGGTTGTGCTCGGCGAGTTCACCCGCGACGGCTTCCAGGACGTCATCGGGATCGACAACCTGGGCTGGGGCTGGTGGTACCGCAGCACGTCGGCCAGCACCTGGAGCACCCCGGTGCGGCTGTCGAGCACCTGGGGCGCGTACAAGGAACTGATCGTCGGCCGGGTCGACCGGGACGCCTACGACGACCTGCTCGTGCTCACCGACTCGGGCCAGCTGCTGCTCTACACGGGCAACGCGGCCGGCGGCGTGACCGGCCGCGGGCAGATCAGCACCGTCTCGTACGGCGGCTACCGTGACCTGGCGCTGGGCAAGCTGAACGGCGACACGTACGACGCGCTCTACGCGATCAACGCGTCCAGCGGCGCCTGGGTCAAGTTCCCGCAGACGGCCGCGGGCGGAGCGTTCTCGACCACTCCGGTGTCGGTCGGCGGCGGCTGGGGCTGCTGCCAGAAGAACGTGTTCGGCAAGTTCAACGACGACGCCTACCTCGACCTGCTGACGATCGAGGGGTCCACCGGCAAACTGCGTATCTATCCGGGCACGGCTACCGGGGCGCTCGGCACCGGGGCGACCATCGACAGCGCCGGCACCACGTGGGACAGCGCCATCGACGTCGCGGCGGGCACGTTCGACAGCACCGGCCTGGCCGGGCTGCTCACCATCGACAGCGCCGGCGCGCTCGCCGTGCACCGGCGCACCGCCGACGGCGGATGGGCCGACCGGGCTCAGCTGCCGGGCACGGCGTGGCAGCGGCAGCCGTACGACATGCTGCGGCTGGTCGGCGGCGAGTTCAACGGCAACAGCTACCCCGACCTGATCGGGATCGACGCCGAGGGCTGGGGCTGGCTGTTCCCGGGCACGGCGGCCGGCACCTGGGGCGCCCCGGCCCGGCTGTCGAGCACCTGGGGCACGTACAAGGAACTGGTTGTCGGCCGCATCGACCGGGACGCCGTCGACGACCTGCTCATCCTGACCGACTCCGGGCAGCTGCTGCTCTATGCCGGCACCACGACCGGCGGCTTCAACCCGAAGGGCCAGATCAGCACCATCTCGTACGCCGGATACCGCGACCTGACGGTGGGCCGGCTCGACGGTGACATCTACGACGCGCTGTACGCGATCGAGTCGTCCACCGGGGCCTGGGTCAAGTTCCCGCAGACCACCGCGGGCGGGGCCTTCTCGACCACCCGCACCCAGGTCGGCGGCGGCTGGGGCTGCTGCAAGCAGAACGTCTTCGGCAAGTTCAACGACGACAGCTACCTCGACCTGGTGACCGTCGAGACGTCGGGCAAGATCCGGCTCTACCCCGGAACGGCGACCGGCGCTCTCGACACCGCCACCACGGTGGACAGTGTGGGCGCCGGCTTCGGCAGCCGGGACCTGGCTGCTGTCCGGTCGGCCGCCACCGGCCGGGACAGCCTGGTCGCCCGCGACCCGTCGGGCACGGTTCTGATCTACCCGGCCGTCGCTTCCGAGGCCGACCCGATCGTCTTCGGGCCGCGCGGTTAGTCCTCGTCGCGACGCCACTCGCTCGGGCCGGGCTCCTCGGTGTCCGGCTCGAGCGAGACGTCACTCTTGATCGTGTCGCCGTCGACCTCGTACGTGTCGGCGTCGTCGTCCGGTTCTTCGTCGCTCACGATCGCTCCTCAGAGGGTCAGGCCGTGCTCGTTGGCATAGCTTGCCGCCTCGGTGCGGTTGCGCGCACCGATCTTGGCGAAGGCGTTGTTGATGTGCGTCTTGACGGTGGCCTCGGCCACGAACAGAGCGGCCGCGATCTCGGCGTTGGTCCGGCCTCGCGCGATCTGGCTCAGCACCTCGGCCTCGCGCTGGGTCAGGCCGTCGGGCAGGGAATCCGGGCGGGGCGGCGCGGCCGGGCGGCTCATGGCCTTGGCCAGGCGGGCGGCCACCGCCGGGTCGAACAGGGATTGGCCGCGGGCGGCCGCGCGCAGGGCCATGCCGATCTCGGCGCGGCCGGCGTCCTTCGTCAGATAACCACGAGCTCCGGCGGCCAAAGTTCCCGCGATCGACTCGTCGTCGGCGTACGTAGTCAGCACCACGACGGCCACGCCGGGGAACCGGTCGCGGATCTGCGCGGTCGCCGCCACCCCGTCCAGCACCGGCATATTCAGGTCCATCAGGACGACGTCCGGGGGATCGCCGGCGATCAGTTCCAGGGCCCGCTTGCCGTCACCGGCCGACCCGACGACCTCGACACCGTCGGTCAGCTCGAGCAGGGCGGTCAGGCCCTCGCGGACGAGTTGCTGATCGTCCACGACGAGCACGCGCAACGGCTCGTCGGTCATCCCGGCACCTCCGCGGTCACTCGCCACACGCCGTCGACGACGCCCGCGTCCAGCGTGCCATCGACCAGTGCCAGGCGCTCCCGGGCGCCGATCAAGCCGTACCCCGTCCTGGTCTGCGCGTTTGTGGTGGGATTCGTCAGCGTGAGCCGGACCTTCGCCGGGGCGTACTCCAACGTGATCGTGACCGGCGCACCGGGAGCGTGCCGAGCCGCATTGGTCAGCGCCTCGCGGGTTGTGCGCTGCAGAGACACCTCGGCGCCGGACGGCAGGGCGCGTGGAGTCCCGATGACCTGCAGCGTCACCGTCGCCGCGAAATTCTCCTTGTGTACGGCGATCAGGTCGTCGAGTGCGCGGGCCAGGGGTACCACGTCCGACCGGAGCGCCGCCACCGCCGACCGGGCCTCGGTCATCCCGTCCGCGGCCAGGCGCCGGGCCCGCCGTACCCGTTCCGCCGCTGCCTCGACGTCGCCGCGCTCGGTCAGCTGAGCCTCGGCCACCTCGAGCTGTACGCCCAGCGCGCCCAGCGAATGCGCGAGCACGTCGTGCAGCTCCCGGGCGATGCGGGCCCGTTCGTCCAGCGCGGCCGCTCTGGCTTGCGCTTCCCGCGTACGCAAAATCTGCTCACCCCGGAGCCGGTATTCCCGCCGATGCAGGCTGAACAGCACCACCAGCAGCACCAAAGCAGGCTGGGTAAGCAAGGCGGTCGGCCCGTGCCCGGCCAGCGACAGCCCGGCCGACAACACGACGATGAGCGCGCCGGTCAGCCACAGGATCGCCCACAGTGGCATGCGCGGCAGCAGCACGAAGGTGAACAGCGACCCGTAGAGGAACAGGTGCGCGGCGCCGTTGTGCGGCAGCGCGGCCACCGCGGCCGGGAGCAGAGCGGCCGCCGCCAGAGCCGCCCGCGCCGGAACGGGGAAGCGCTGGTCGGCAACCATCCAGAAGACCCAGCAGGCGAAGCTGACCAGCAGCGCCGGGCGGACGAACGTGCTGTGCACGCCCGGGTAGAACACCAGCGACCAGATCTGCAGCCCGGTCAGCACGATCCGTACCAGCCAGCCCGTCTCGGGGTCGTCGGCGCGGATCAGCCGAAGACCCCGACGGCCCAGCCGGCGCAGCATCAGCCCTGGTTCTCCAGCACGCCCATGATTAGATCAAGCATCAGCAGCCGGTAGGCGACGAAGGCCACCCCCACCACCGCGAGCACGACGAGAATCGCCACCACCAAGCGCCCGGTCACCTTTCCACCCTCCTGTTCGATCGCCTTGCCGAGCACCGCGCCGGCCATCCGCCCGGCCCGGCTGCGCCGGTTGCCGCTCAGCAGATAGCTCGTGGTCTCGACGACGTCCCTGGTTCGTTCGTTCATGCCAGGAACGCTACGAATCGACCCGGGTGGATCGGCACCATCGCAGGGTGGAGATCGGGGTGGAGACGAGCCGCTACCAGGTCCACTTCTGCAGGGCGGCGCCGGAGCAGGTGGCCAGCGAGACGGCGGCTCGTTCGGCGTTGGAGGCGGCGGCCAGGCAGACCTTGGTGTTGGAGGTCGGGCGGATCGTGCCGTCGGCGCCGAACTGCCAGGTCTGGGCGGCGGAGCGGCTGCAGGTGTAGGTCCAGACCTTCTGGCCGGGGTTGAGCCGGCTCCAGGGGACGTCCACGCAGTTGCCGAGGACGCGCAGGGTCTTGTCGCCGGGGATCCGGCTCAGGGCCTGCGCCTTGGAGCTGTTGCACGTGAAGGTCTGCAGGTACGTCTTGGGCAGCAGCGACGAAGTGGGGACGTCGAGGCAGCGGCCGGTGTTGTTCTTGACCTGGCTCATCAACGGGTTGGGGCCCTTGGCCACCTGCACCATCTTCGCCACCGAGGGAACGCCGTTGGCGTCCACGACGAAGAGCATGTAGTAGCCGGGCGGTGCGACGCCGCCGCTCGGCGGTCCGGTGGCGGTGATCGTCGTACCCGAGGTCGTGAATTTCAGCGGTACGTAACGCTGGCCCTGGTCGACGCCGTGCGTCACATCGGCCAGGC
>NZ_JAPNTZ010000033.1 GCF_026626335.1 Paractinoplanes pyxinae
CACCGAGGTGGCCTCGTCCTGGGCCAGCACATCGGCGCCTGCGATTCTTGCCATGCTCGCGCTCCGTCCGCCATGTTGGTTCGTGCGCCGAGTCCATCCGAGATACCGCTGCTCGTTATGTCAAGCCTCTCGATCTAGTAGGTGAACCGAGAGAGGCTGCTCTGGAGGGCGCCGGCCACACGGGCAAGGTCGTTTGAGGTTTGTGCGGTGTTGGCGGCGGCACTGGTGGTTTCGGCCGCGGCTGCGGCGACGGCGGCCACGCTTTCACTGATCTGAGATGAGCCGGTTGCAACTTCATTCACGTTGCGGCTCATCTCGCTAGTTGTCGCAGTCTGTTGCTCGACAGCCGCGGCGATCGCCGACTGCGTCATATTGATTTGCTCGATGACCTGACTGATATCTGCGATGGCTACGACGGCGGCCTCCGAGTCGTCCTGGATCGCCGAGACCCGGGTGGAGATGTCCTCGGTGGCGCGGGCGGTCTGTTGCGCCAATTCCTTGACCTCGCCGGCGACTACGGCGAAGCCTTTGCCGAGTTCGCCGGCTCGAGCGGCCTCGATGGTGGCGTTGAGGGCAAGCAAGTTGGTCTGCTCCGCGATGGAAGTGATCAGCTTGACTACCTCACCGATCTCGTTGGACGAGGTGCCCAGCTTGTTGAGGATCTCGCCGGCTCTGGCCGATGCCCTCACTGCGCCGGCGGCAACACCGGCGGCACTGGTCGTCGAGCGGGCGATTTCGCTGATGGATGCACCAATCTCGTCCGACCCGGCAGCGATGGTGCTGATGTTCATGCTGATGTGTTCCGTGGCTGCGGAGGCTGTGTGTGCTTGCGCCGACGATCGGTCGGCCGATTGGTTGACCAGCGCCGCGACAGCGGCGAGTTCCTCCGATGACGAGGCCAGCGTGTCCACGTTGCCGCCGATGTCGCGCATTGCGCCGCTGATGCGGTCGAGCGCTGTGTTCAATGCTCCGCCCATCCGCCCGACTTCGTCGGCGGTGTCGACCGGGAGCCGTCCGACGAGTTCGCCCTCGGCAACCCGTTCCAGGACGGTCACAGCACGGCCGAGTGGCCTGGCCACTGCCCTGCTGATGATGACGATGATGGTCGCCGACAGGATCACAGCGGCCACGACGATTACTGTGATCATAATGGTGGCTCGGGCGGCTGCTTCGTCTGACTCGTTCTGGGTTTGGATCGCGGTGGCATCTTCGATCTGGTTCAGTTGCGCCAGCGCTTCGTCGAGCGCCTCGACCAGCGGCTGCGCGATAGTGGCACGTACTGTGACAAACTTAGATACGTTATTCGCGCGGGCGAGAGGGATTTGTTGTTCATCGCGCACTTGCCGGTAGCCGGCCAGTGCTTGCTCGAACGCAGAAACCTGGCGTTCGCGTCCGTGGACGCCCGTTGACTTGTACTCAGTGAAGTGAGTGTCGATCTGGGTGTCCAGGGAATCGATTTTTTCCTGCACCTCGTCCATGCCGGCCTTGTCCGGCGTGATGAGCAGGTTGACGAGTTGGAATCGCATCTGAGCGATGGCGGTGCTTGTCTCTCCGAGGTAACCGATGGCCTTCAAGTTGGACCGGTACATGTCCTGCATACGGTCATTGGCAGCGTGCACTTGCAGCATCCCGGCGACACCGACGACAACGGTCAACGCGCAGACTGCCGCGAAGCTGAAGAGCAGCTTGCTGGCCACACGGAGGTTCTTCAGCTGGCCGAGCGGGCCGCGAGCCCGCGACGTTCCCCGAAAGTCGACTGTCTTCATCCGCGCCCCTGTCGATACGAACCAGAGTAATTCCACCAATGCCCCGGAATGTATAACGACCTCGTCTGCGGCGGTACGGGAATGCGCGCGCTGCTGAACCCCTTCGTATATCGCCTGCTCGGAGCCCTTCGCAGCCGGTCCGGCGCAAGCCAGCGTTAAGGCTTCCTGTGTTCGGGAAACGGCAGGGCCGGACTACTTCTCGCCAGCGGATAATTGTTACCAGCAGCAGAATCGCCGCAGATCTTCCCAGGACTGTCGAGATCGACGTTCTTCAGGGCAATGGAAACAGTTTCCATCCACGTTGGTGGATGTTATCCTCGGCGGGTCCAGGCCGAGATATCTGCACTTAACCGCCGGTGTCCGGAGCCCCTTGCCCGGCGCCGGCGAGGACTCGAACGTCACTCAGAGGACCGTTTTGCCCGGGCACGAGACGAAGGGTCTGGCGTTGGGAACGCTGACGGCGACGGCTAGCGAGACGATAAATGAGGGATGATCGAGGCGAGCCTGCTCGATAGTCTGATGGATCGCGTCGACGCTGGCAGTCTCGCGTTGCCCGGGCGGCGACGGTTTGCTTCTCGAGCAGGGCAGGGTCGTCCCGTGGGACCTCGGCCTGACGGCGGATCTGATGGGTGAGGTGTCTGCATATGAGAGGCCATATGTCAGTGGGCCGCCCGAACTCGCGTGACGTACTGCGCCAAGCGGTGGCGACTGAGGTCGGCGACGTCACCTTGGCGCGAACGAGCAGGGTTTGTTTCTCAAGATGCGAGGTTGATCGGTGGAAGACCGTCGGCGGCCACAGGGGACTGGCGACAATCAAGACGAAGACAGACGGCCGACCATCGCGTGTGCGGCCATGGTGACCAGATTGCGGTCGTAGGTTACGACGAACTCGAACGAGCGTTCGTCGTCAGGGCCAATGTCGCCGAGATCGCGGGCGACCAACGCCGCGGACGTGTGTGCGCCGAGGATGACGATGGCCCATCCGTCCGTGAGGGGGTCACTAGTACTCAATGCCGTTCCCCGCACCCCCGGTGCCGGCTCGGTCGGCATACCAGTGCCGAAGGCACCTACATACGGCAGATGCGCCGCAAGGTCGGCGTATCTGCGGGCAATGGATGGGCGAAAAAATTCAGCGCGCTGGAAACCAGCCAGAAGCACGGGTGGCACGCGAGCATGCAAGGCCATCATCTCGAGCGTCTTGGTCATCGGAACTAGCAGTTTTTTCGGAGCCCGGCGGGCTTTCCGAGCCGTGCCGATAAGGTCATACGGCGTGGTGTGCGGGAACGACACAACCGGGCGTGCAGCGAACCGTTCCGGGTCGAACACCGTCGGCCGCAGCTGGCGAACGCCCCGGTCCCACAGCCACCCTTGGCCCAGCGTCGCCCCCAACACCAGTGCGCGAGTTAAGTCAGCCGAGGTCTCCACGCCTTCGGCAACGACCTCGGCGCCGGACTCCTCGGCATACGCACGCACGGCTCCGGCAACGGTGATGGCCGCCGGATCAGTGATCGTACGGAGCAGCAGAAGGTCAAGTTTGATGACCTCGGGACGCAGCAACGGGATAAAAGCCAGCGAAGCGGGTTCGGCTCCCACGTCGTCCAAGGCGATGCCGCAACCTGCGGACCGCAACTGTTCCGCGCTTTTGAGCACTCCAGCAAGATCCTCGGCTAGCGCGCGCTCGGTGATTTCCACGACCACCTGGACATGGTCGGGACGAGCGGCAAGCTCTCTGAGAACGACATCGAGATCTCTGGTCAGTGTGCGAGGTTCGATGTTGACGAATAACGTCACTGGACTGCCACCGGTCATCCACGCCGCGTCTGCGAGCGACGCCCGCAATGATGCACATTCCAAGTCGGCGAGCCGGCCAGCCGTACGGGCGGCATCGAGCAACGCCAGGGGGGACTCCCACAGGGTGCCGGCCGGTCCGCGCAGTAAGGCCTCGTAAGCGAGCACCGAACCGCTGTCCACGTCGACGAAAGACTGGTAGACACACTGCAGAGCACCAGGAACGTTCTGGAGGAGCACGTCGAACGGCAGTTCGTCGCCGGCGACAGGAGCCGGGGTCGTGTCCATAGCGGTCATCCTCGCTGCATAGCGCGCCGGTCATCTCCTCAGGAATCACGGACCGGACAAGTAGATCCCGAAACGCTTGCGGAATCAACAGTTCTGCCTGCCTCTGGTCGACTTTGGATAGACACCTGGTCCTAGCGGTCGGTCAGTGTGGTTGGCGCCGGCGCTGCGGCTTCTCGCGCCGATCAGGACTGCAACCTTGCCTGTGAGCTCCCACGTGCAAACCCTTCCTGCGGATCGAGTAGACGATGTGGTCCACGATCGTCGGCAGAAAATGGATTGTCCGATCCAGAAATAGGTAAAGTTCGCGGCATGTCAGCGAAACGGCTCACCGCCAAGGGCGAGGCGACTCGCCACCGGATCGTCGTAGCAGCCGCACAACTCATGTACGAGCAAGGCATCAGCGACACGACCATGGAAGACATGCGAGCCGCGACGGGTGCCAGCAGCTCGCAGATCTACCACTACTTCGCCGACAAACAGGCACTGCTGCTCGCTGTGATCGACTACCAGACCGGGGCCGTCCTCGACCTGCAAGCACCACACCTCGATCACCTCGACACCATCAGTGGCCTGCGGGCTTGGCGTGACCTACTGGTGGGCAACCAAAAACGGCTGCAATGCCGCGGCGGCTGCCCAATCGGAACACTCGGCAGCCAGACGGCGGAAACCAATCCCGAGGCGCGGCTCGCCGTCGCCTCCGGCTACCTGCGCTGGGAGAACGCGATCCGCGCCGGCCTCACCGCCATGTACAGCCGCGGAAACCTGAACGGCAACCCCGACGACTTGGCGTTGGCGCTGCTCACGGCCCTGCAGGGCGGACTGCTTATGACAAAGATTCATCGCGACGTCCGACCGCTGGAGGTTGCACTAGACACCGTCCTGGATCGGATTTCATCACTGTCCCGGACCCTGCCGGCAGTCACAACCAATCGGGGACGTGGCGGACGAACCGATCGGAGACTCAGTGCAGCTTCAACGTTAATCGAGCAGACATTCACTTCAGGTTGAACCTTTGAACAGTGAAGGGGGAGTCTGCATGAGAAAGCACCTCGCCTGACCGGTCTGCGGAGACAAACATGGAACCCGTGAGCAGTCCGGTGCCCGAGTGTGGGTGCTGGCGGAGACGGATTACCTCTATGGGACTGGCGACCTTCACCTGTCCGTCGAAAGTGTCAACTGGGCGAGCCCACAGGTTCACGAGGGCGAGCCGTGGTACAAGGTCCGGAGGTCGAGCTTACCGCTGATTTATTACCGGGGCTGTTGCTCTTTGGTCGATGGTCTGGCTGCCGATGTGCCTGCCTTCCGATACGAGAAGCTTCGATGTCTCCTGCCGCTGCGGCGTCAACGTCGGCACTGACTACCACTGCATTAGCGGTGCGTAATGCGCTGACAAGGCGACAGGTACAGCCGTTATTTCGGCCGATCGTGGACTTGAACACCGGGGCGGTGGTGGCCGGGGGAGGCGCTTGCGCGTGGCTCAGAGGGTACGGCGCTGGAGCTTCCGGATCGGTTGTTCGCCGCCGGTATAACCGGCGAGCTCGACCTGCTGTGCAGCGAGAGAGCCTTGGAATACGCGATCGCAGCACTGATAACCCCAACGTTGGTGTTCGTCAACGCCGATCCCGGAATGCTGAACCAGCCACTGTCACCTCGGCTGATCGAGCTGGTGCGCGACGGGTTGTCCTTGCGGGAAGTCCTCGAGTTGACCAAGCGGGCGTTACCGGCAGTACTGGGCAGCATGTTGCGGATCGCGGCCATGGTGCAGCAGTGGGGAAACAGCCTTGCGCTTGATGACGTCGGTGTGGACCCGATGTCGCTGCCTTTCCGGCCGGTCCTGGAACCGGAAGTGATCAAACTTGATATGGGCTTGATCCGCAAACCGGACACCGCCCACATCCGTTCCGTCAGCGCGTTAGTACATGCCGAGGCGTACCGCACGGGGCAATGGTGATTGCCGAAGGCATCGAAACTGAAGCCGACCTGATCACCGCCCGCCAGCTGGGTGCCCGGCGGGGACAAGGCTGGAACGTCTCGAACACGCCCGCCACGCATATGACCAAGACGGTGTCCGCCTGCTGCGGGCGCCTCGGCCAGGCTTCCACCAGCGCGAGGGCACCCCGTTTCGAATCGCCGTCCGGCAATCGACGCCGCGACCGGCGAGCGGCGACGCGGTCACCAGCGCGTTAGTGCTCCTGCGGCACATCGTCGCAACCGACGCCGCCATCGTGGTCGTCGCCTCCGTCAGCGGTTCCCTCCCCGGTATCAGCGGTTCACTGCAGGAACTGGTCGGCCGCGCTCGATCATTGCTGGTCCTGGGCACCCCGATCTCCGACGAATTCTCCGTCGCCGTCATCGCCGCCGGGCACGGGGCCGCAGTCTGCGCCCGGACCGGACAGCAACCGCAGCTGGTCGTCTCCGAGCGCCTGCCCGCCGTCGCTGAAATCACCCGGGCACTGCTGAGCCACCTGCCTTAGCACAGACTCGCCTTCAGGACAGCGACTTCTCGAAGATCGTCGCGGCCGCGATACGGTGCCGGGTTGCGAGCGGGGATCGAGGTCGCTGTACCCGATAGCCCTACGGGCGTGATGTTGAATCGGCCCAGACTTCAACGCCTCGTTCGGCTACGGCGCGATCCAGACGAGCGGTGATGGCGACGCTCACTGGTTGTCGAGGCTGCCACCAGACTACGGAAGCGCACCAGGTCCGGACTGCGCGGCGCTTTCATCAGAGTCTTCAGCGGCTCAGCCGTATCGCTGAGCTGAGGTGGGCTGCAGGGATGCGGCAACCGGGAATGCTGATTCGGCCGACCCCGACAGCAAGGTTCGCGTGACAGGGCCGGGATGCCTTTATCGTACGACGTTTCCAATCTCAGCTATCCGGCTGTCGTGGCTCACGATCACGTAGCGTGGCGCATCTGCCTAGACAGGTGCGCCGAAAGCGAACACGAGCCAGGCCAGCTGTACGGAAACCGAAGCGGGTGGCCGTTGACCGCAACGGGTTCTATAGGGACGATAACTTCGTATTATGGCTATCACGTCGGCTGCTGTCGCGCGGACGGCTCTAAGAACGAAGGATCCGGCAGAGGCGGTTGAGCGGATCAGGTCTATCACGCCGCATCGGGCTGCGGTGGCCATCGACGACTATGCGGCCGTTCACTTCCACATCGACTCAGCATCCTACGGGGGATTCTTCTCCGACACCGTCACCGCCGGCGGCGTCCGATACTTGGCCGAAGGGGAGCCACTGGGTTTTGTCCGGGCCGGCGTCCTCGTCTCCGGTGAAGCCACACTCCGGTCTGGACGCGAAACTGTCGGCCTGAGGTCCCAGGACGCCTTCATGCATCCTGGGTATGCCGCGTACAGCGCCGAGTATCTCAACCCGACGGTCCTGAGCTTGCGCGTACCGATGTCGCTTCTCGCGCGATTGGCCGAGGAGAAGGCCGGGTCAGCTGGTGCGGACTTGCGGTTCGTCGCGCTCACACCCGTATCGCAGTCGATGCGCCAGCGCTATGCGGAGGTTGTGCTGTGGGTTTGTCGCCAGCTCAGGTCATACGAGGATGAGCCATCTTCGCTTCTTCTCGACCAGTTGATGCGTCTAAGCGCTGCTGCGATGCTTTCGACGTTCCCGAACACCCTCATGACCGCCGATGACTCTCGAGACGCTGGTGCACTGACCCCGGCGATAGTTAAACGGGCGCGGGCGTTCATCGAGGCCTACGCCGACAGGCCCCTCGATGTCGCAGACATCGCTGCGGCCTCCGGTGTCGGTACCCGGGCAATCCAAGTGGCATTTCGCCGTCACCTTGGCACCACTCCCATGGCTCTGCTACGACGAGTCCGCCTCGAGCATGTGTACCGTCAGCTGCGCGAGGCTGATTCCACCCAGGGTGTGACCGTGTCAGCCACCGCTCGTCAGTGGGGATTCGCGGAGATGGGCCGCTTCGCGGGGGAGTACCGCAAGGTATTCGGTGAGCTGCCCAGCCAGACACTGCGAAGCTGATGCGTCGCCGGCCGCGGCTTGGCGCAACGTCGCCATGCGTCGCTGCAACGTTCTACGTCCTCAAAGTCCGGCGAGGCGACTGTCCGTACTCGGCGCGGTAGAGGCTTGTGAACCTGCCAACATTGCTGAATCCCCAGCCGCGGGCAATGTCGGTAACAGTGACGTCACCAGAGGGGTCGGCCACCGACAGCTCGTTGTGCGCATGCGCAAGGCGAACCTGGCGGACGTATCCCATCGGCGTCATGTCGAAAGTACGCCGGAATGCGGCCTGAATGGCGCGAGGGCCCACACTGGCCGCCGCAGCAACGTCGGCGACGGTCAGCGACTGGTCGGCGTGGGCCTCTATGAAGTCCACGGCCCGCCGGACCGTAGCAGGCGAGACATAGCCATCGCTGGACGGGTGAGCCACGGTCATCGCCGTGTTAGGGAACGTGGCGACGGTGGCAGAAGCAACAAGCTCGACCAGATGGTCAACCAGAAGCGTAGGAAGGACAAGATCAGGCGTTGCCAATTGTCGATGCACGAACGACAGGGTGCTGCTCCAGTGGCGGCCCATCGCCGGTGACACCGGGGCCATGTCATGGAACGTGAACCGATCCGCCGGCGAACCCGAGGCTGCTTCCGCCATCATCCCTGCAACGCTCAGCGGCAAGCTGACGACCGCGAATTCGGCGTCCTCGTGTTCGCCATCGAAGGGTACGTCCAGCGGACACAAGTAGGCGTCGCCAGCGACGACTGAGTATTCCCGCGAAGATGTCCGCTGCATACCCCGGCCTTTAACGACCACACCGCCGACTATGTGCTGAATCGGGTCCGCCGCAGCCGTGTAGCGAAGGCCTTCGGCCCGCACGAGGTCGGCGCGGAAGCTGCCGTAGTGGGCTGACCGGATCCAGAAATCCACGCCGCCGGTGGTGGTGCTGATGCGAGGTCGGTGTGCCACCAATCCCCTGAGGGTCGCGACCGTAGCGTCGTAGTCGTGGGTCCGGATCTCGTTCCTGGTGAGAGACGCCGACCCGTGTGAGCGCATTCGATGCGCGCTTTCGCCTGGGTCAGTCATGAGGAATTACTGCGTCAGGTGCTACGCCGTAGGCCATGCGGTGCAGAAGGTCGAACTTGTGTTCGTCCGCGAACCCCCAGCGTGCCGCAATCGCCGCAACCGTCGTCACAGTGGGATCGGCGGCAGACAGGTCACGGTGAGCGAGGGCCAGCCGGACACGACGTAGATGGTCGGCCACGGTGACACCAGGATGACGTTCGAAAGCCAGCCTCAAACTCCGGATCGACACCCGGGCGGCACCGGCGATATCAGCCTCGCTAATGTCGCGATGGGCGTTGTCATCCACGAACAGCAGGGCGCGGGCAAGCGCAGCAGAATGCGCGTCGCGAGAGTCCACGACCGTCGGCTGCCGCAAACCGGTATTCGGAAATACCGACAGCGCGGTGGCGGCTAACATCCGCACCGCTGCACCGGCCAGCAACGGTTGGTCAGCCGCCGACTGGTCCACAACGATGTCACGCACATGTGCATGTGCATTCCTCCATAGACCGGCGGCCCGCCGTGAAACGGGTAGTCGGCCTGTGAACCGCACCGGTTCCGGCTTACAGCTCGAACGAGAATCGCTTACTTCTGCCAGCAGGGCTTGATCGATGAACACCGTTTCGACGTCCGGCGCATCGGCCATAACTTTGTACGGTTCATCCGGTTGAGCAATGAGAAAGACGTCACCGGCTTCGTGTCCGGTGAAACCGCCACCCTCGGCATGGGCCACGCTGCCACGTCGCAACCGGGCGAAGCCGAGCCGGCAGATCGGCTGACCTTCGCCGGTCACCGCCATGGTGAAAGTCGTCCGCCGCAGCTCGACCGGCCCGAGTCTGCCTCGAACAAGTCGCAGGCGATGACAATCGCCGGCGACGGCCAAGCGGAGACCTTCATAGGCATCAGTCAGTGCGCGGCAGGCAACGTCAAGATCATCAGTGTCAAGCTCAATCCGCATCCGGCCCTCCGGCCAACGGGCAGCGCAGCCGTGTGCCAGCCCTCGCATCGTCGATGGGTACACAAGATCAACGATCTTGGGGGCGAAAGGTTGTGCCTCGGCTCCAGCAGCGGTTCTGCGAAGAATCCGAAACGGTTCGCAGCCCTGTACGTCACATGTGGCAAAAACGAAAAGTGGCCAATCAGCGAAGAGCGGAGTTCTCGATCCGCGCTACATCTTCGCTTCCTGCGAGGGGCTATGCGCGTTTTGCAGAGACTGATCCCATGCTGACGTGCATAATTCAGATTCAGGCAGATATTTAATCGATGGCTGCTCGGTTGCGGTCCTCGGTGACCGTGCCGGCGAGGCGGTTCTGCCGTTCGTCCGTCTCGCCGGTGGTGGCTGAGGGAAGTCTTGATTCAATGATCGGGATAAGTGCCCCGAAAGTGTCAATAATTCTTTAAATCAGACCGGTCCGGCACTCCGGAGATCGCCCACAGCAGAGTAGATTGTCGGACGCCGGATGGATGCGCTCCACCGCTGAAGAAACATTGATGAGATAGACAGTATGACTTGAGGAAATATCAATGACGCCGTCATTGGTCAGAAACGACCACCGTGCCCACCCGGTAGACGTAACGGTCTTCCGTGCCGCTGCGTCGGGTGCGGCAGAAGCCGGGTGCGGAGCACACCGCAAGATCGCCATGGTCCGACTCTGGCTGCTGTGGCTCGGCGCAACCGTACTGTTCTGCGGTGGGCAAACGGTCGTAGGCCGTGACGGCTGGGTAGCCGACGTCATGACGCTCGCCATGCCGTTGCTGTTCACCGTCGGGATCTTGGCTGGCGTCGTGCTTAATCGGCCCCGGCCACGCTGGCCCTGGCTCCTACTGGCCTCCGCCGGTGCCATAACCGCCGCCGGAATAGCAATCTCGTGGAGCGGCGCCGACACACTGGCATTCGCGGCGCTCATGAGCGTTTATCCCATCGAAGCTGCAGCATTGCTGCTTGTTACACGAGGCGCATCGTGGCGGCGCGACCGCGCCGGACTCCTGGACACGGCGATGATCAGTGTCGGGCTTGCACTAGCCTGCTGGCTGCTCGTCATCACGCCCATCATGCGGCTGAACGCCGTACTGCCGGGTAGCCCGCGGACCGTGTTGTTGCCTTTCGGCGATCTACTGCTGCTCAGCGTGCTCATCCGCTTCTTCATCTCCCAAGGCGTACACAACGCCGCCTTCTGGCAGATCAGCGTCTCATTATTACTGCAGACCACCGCCCATCTGACCACACTGCTTTACCCGCTCTGGGGATTCAACGCGTCCGACCTGCAGCCGGTCATATCGCTGGCGGCCCTGCTCATGGTCGGCGCCGCGATCCACCCATCGATGTGTGCTCTTGCCAGGCAGCCGCTGCGCCCAGTGGCCGATATGACGCCGCGCCGTGTTCTGCTGGTCAACCTGGCCTGCATGGGCGCTCCAATTCTGCTCATCGCCCAAGGCGTGCTGCAGCATGGCCGGGTCGACTGGCTGGCGGCAGGCGTCGGCTGCGTCACCCTCTTCGCCCTACTGGCTTTGCGAATGGTCGACCTGATCAGCCAGCTGCACGACAAAGCCCGTCAGCTCGAGGCGGTCGCCCACATCGACGCGCTTACCGCGCTGCCCAACCGCCGTGCGTGGAATTTGGAACTGCACCGACGCGTCGCCGCCGCCCGCCGCCACGACGCTCCCGTGGTCGTTGCCATAATCGATCTAGACCACTTCAAGCGATACAACGACGAACACGGCCACCAAGGCGGCGACGAACTGCTCACCATCGCCGCAGTCGCATGGAAAGCACACATACGTCCAGAAGATCTACTGGCTCGCTACGGCGGCGAAGAGTTCGGCGTCATCTTGGATCAGGCCCGGTTAGCTGACGCTGACCGCATCATCGAACGGCTGCAGTCTGCGACCCCGCTCGGACAGACTTTCTCGGCCGGTGCCGCCCAGTGGAACGGCAGCGAGACAGCCGAGGAATTGCTGGCTCGCGCGGATGCTGCCCTGTATGCGGCCAAACGCGCCGGCCGTGACCGGCTCTACGTTTCTAGCACCCGTTGACGCGCAAGGTTTGAGTTCGTTTCTGCCGCCTCGCCCACAATGTGCCCAGGGCGACGATCTATCACTGCTTCGTGGTGTGGCTGACGCCCGCGCAGCCCTGCCATACCCGGTTGAGCGACAGGGTAGCCTGGCCTGGGGCTTCGATCTGACCAGCGACCTGAGATCAGCTCGCGTTTTTGTTCGGTCATACCTGCCATGTTCGGGCGAGCACCGGGCGCGACGGTCTGATTCGGGCCCGTTGGTTCTGCTGTTCTGTCCGACGAGTATTGGACCCGCGCCTCCGTTCCCGGGGGTGGGTTCGACTGGCGGTGTTCACCTTGCCTAAACATAGTCCTGCGCTAGCCCCCGCTTGCGTGTGGGCGTAACGTGCAGGCACAGAAGTGCGTCGAGTTCCCGACCTAGGAGGTCGTCTTCTCGGCACCCGCTCTGCAGCCGCATGCGGGTCCAGCGAGGCGATCATGGATCGGGGATCCTCATGGGCTCAAGCGCCATCAGCAGTAAGTCGCCTTTGGTGGTTCGGCTTCGAGACGGAACCGCCGCCTCGACGGTCATCGCGGTGGCGGGCGAGGTCGACCTCGACAACAGCGATCAGATGCGGAATCAAATTATAATGTTGCTGTCGGGTAGCAATGCCGGCCGTGTCGCGCTTGACCTCAGCGAGCTGAATTTCTTGAGTTGTGCCGGGGTTCGAGCGCTGCTTGAGTGCCATGACATCGCCGCAAGCCAAGGCAGCCGGCTCGAAATCAGCCAAGCGCACGAAAACGCTCACCAGATACTAACCATCTGCGAACTGACGGATCTGTTCCAATATAATTCGGCAGGGTTAGAATAGATACTATCGGCTGTTCTGATGGCCGTGATTGTGAAGTCGCTGCCTGTCTCGGGCGTCGGCGGGGTGAATCTTGGCGGTTTTTGGCGTGGCTGCCACAGGTCTACCATATAAGGGCCAGGCGGAAGAGCTCAGCAGCTGAACTGCGTGGTGTCACATGCGCAACGCGCCCTAGTGCTCCAGCCGTAGATCGTGGTCTCTGCGTGGCGGTCCCGGATGCAGAGCGGCCAGCGCATAATCATCGTCGGTTGTGTGGACTTCCGAGGATCAAACGGTGGCCGCGGGCCACAGCATAGAACCTGTGTTAGCGGCGGCAGTCGATGGGCTGCTGAGCCGGATCGCGGGTCGTTTCGCCCGGGTGGAAACCCGGCGGCGGGCTCGTGGTCTGCTGCTCGGGTTGCTGGTCGATCTGCCGCGCAAGACCTGCTGGACGATTGCCGAACACGCCGGTGACAGCAGTCCGGACGGGATGCAACACCTGCTCAACCGGGCCAGCATCGACACCGACGGACTCCGCGATTACGTCGTGGAACACCCTGGCGACGTGGACGCGGTGCTGGTCGGCGACGAGACGGGGGACGTGAAGAAAGGCACGCATACGGTCGGGGTGCAGCGGCAATGCACGGGAACCGCTGGGCGGGTCGAGAACGCGCAGGTAGCGGTCTATCTGACCTATGCCAGCCGGCACGGGCACGCGATGCTCGACCGGGAGATCGACCTGCCGAAGTCCTGGACCATCGACACCGAACGCTGCGCCGCGGCCGGAGCGCCCGCCGAGACCGAGTTCGCGACGAAACCGCAGCTGCCACGACGATGATCGGCCGCGCCTTGGACGCGGGTGTTCCGGCGTCCTGGGTCGCCGCGGACGAGGTCTACGGCGCTGACCCGCGGCTGCGCAGCGAGCTGGAAGACCGCCGGATCGGCTATGTCCTGGCCGTTGGCTGCGACCGGCGGGTCACCACCGACCTGGGCACCTGGCGCGCTGACCAGATCCCAGCTTCTCTGCCCGCACAGGCCTGGCAGCCTCTGTCCTGCGGCCGCGGCGCGAAAAGCGATCGGATCTACGACTGGGCGCTGCTCGCCCTGAGCTCGCCGCCCGACACCACGGCCACCGGCTGCTGGTGGCTGTTGATCCGCCGCCATCGCCGTCACGGTGAGCTGGCGTTCTACCGCTGTTACGCCCCGGCGCCGATGCCCCCGCGTGTCCTGGTCACCGTGGCCGGCCGCTGCTGGCGTCGAGGAAACCTTCCAAGCCGGCAAGGGCCTGGCCGGCCTCGACTAGCACCAGCACCGCCGCTGGCAGCCCTGGCGCCGCTGGACAATCTTCGCGATGCTCGCTTACGCCCCGCTAGCGATCACCACTGCCAGTCAGCGCCGCACCACGCGCCCAGACGGGCTGATCGCGTTGACCTGCAACGAAGTCCGGCGTCTGCTCGTCATTCACGTCATCGAACCAGCCCGCCGCATCGCCTGCCCCGACACCTGTCGACCTGGCGACGCCGCCACCAACACCGCGCCGAACTCAGCCACTACCAGCAACAACTCCGACACTCATAACGATCTACGGCTGGAGTACTAGGTAAGGGCAGCTCGGCATCCCTGATCAACAGTGCTATCGGCGATCTGCTTGCACCGAAGTAGCAATAGTAAGTGGGAGCGGATCCTTCGATTCGAGGATGTCCGAAGCCTTCCGCCGTACTAGCGGACCTCCTGGGCGGTCCTGGTCAGGAAAGAACGGTCAAGTGGCGGCGACGTCGGGTGGCCTCGTATGAGCAGTCAGGCTGCTTGTCATCGTACAGGTAGGGCAGCCCAGATCACGGTGTCGTTATGGTCGTCCATGACGCCCCAATGATCGGCCACTGCATGCAAGATCAGCAGACTGAGGTTGGTTGCCGTGTCGAAGGTTGGGGTGACGTCCCATCGAGTGCCGCCGCGGACCCAGAGGTATACGGTTTCTCGATACAAGAGGGCCGTAACGCTCATCATCGTCGATGCATGGCTCACAGTGTGGCTGATTAGTTCGGAAACTATCACCTTCGCCACATCGATGTGCTGCACCAACTTCCACGCTACGCAGGCGCGGGTGACGATCTCGCGGCCGTGCCGGCCGGCGCCCCTGACAGGCAGAACATGTCCAGTGAATGACGGCGATTGCAGCGGCCCGACTGCCAGAGCCTCGTGGGCTCGGGTAAGCAGCCGGCTGAGCTTCGGTTGAATGCCCGGTCTGTCACTGTCAGTGACAAGATTGCGAGGGTCGCCGGCCACCAGAAGGGCAGTGCCACAGGTAACGCTGCTGCGCTCTGCG
>NZ_JAPNTZ010000034.1 GCF_026626335.1 Paractinoplanes pyxinae
CCGGCGGGTGACGACGGCCGGTTCGGATAGTCGGGCGGTGGGCGCGGATGGTCAGCTATGCAGGCGACGACGGCCGGTTCGGCCCCTTCCGGCGGTAGACGTGGATTGCCTGTTCCACAGGTGATGGCGCCTGGTTCGGACAGTCGGGCGGTGGACGTGGATGGTCTGTTCGGCAGGCGACGACGGCCGGTTCGGGCTGCTTGAGGCGGCGGGCGCGGTCCGGGTTGTCCGGTGGGTGATGACGGCTGGTTCAGTCCGCTTCAGGCGGTGGGTGTGAATGGTCAGTTCGGCGCGTGAAGGTGGCTGGTTCGGGTCAGCCAGGCGGTGGGTGTGGAGGGTCAGTCCGGCAGGTGACATCCGCCGGTTCGAGCCAGCCAGGCGGTGCCTGTGAAAGGTCAGTTCCACACGTGGCGGCCGCCTGCTCGGCCTACTGGAGCCCAGGGCCGGGAGCGTCGGTCGCACAGGTGACGGCGTCCCCTCCGGCCGCTCGCCGGGAAGGCCTACAGAGCGATGCGAGTGACGGCGATCAGCTGCTGGTGCCACCCGCCTGCCGGCGGAAGACCGCCCAGCGCAACCCCGGCGACCACCCGCATGCGTAACCGGCACGGTGCGAACGCGCGACCCACCACCAAGGTCCGCCCGGGTGAGACAGACGCCCAGCTTCGTCCACAGCGCGGCAGCCGGACCACCCACCCGCACGGGTCTACGCGCCCGCACCATGCAACCGCAGAAGCACCGACCACGACCCTGGAAGGAGTAGATCGCACGCAAGGATGGGGCCGAGGGTGAGCAATCACGGCATAGAGACGGTTTCCAAGCAGTGATTGCTCACCCTCGGCCCCATCCGTCAACCGCAAGAAAGCCACGGATTCTCAGAGCCGCCCGTCCGGTGCCGGCGGGCGGTGGGACGCTCCGGGGCGGCGGCCTGGCGGGGCCACCTGCCCCGGAGCGGGTCAGGGCAGGTAGCGGACGAGGGCAAAGGCGTCGCCGTTGGGGATGCCGCCGATGCCGCCTATTAGGAGGCGGCCGTTGGGCTGGATTCGTAGGACGTTGGCTCGGTCGTTGCCGCCCAGGTCGGTGGTGACGACGCCGCGGGTGCCGAAGGTGGGGTCGGGGGTGCCGTCGGCTCGGTACTGGGCCAGCGCGATGTCGCCGTCGATCGAGCCGGTGGCGATGATGCGGCCGTTCGGGCGGATGATCGGGGAACCGACCGGGCCGGCTACCGGGTGGAAGCCGTTTCGGCCCAGCGAACGGTCGGGGCGGCCGTTGGGCAGGTAGCGCAGCAGGCCGTGGCGGCGGACGTTGTCGACGTCCATGGTCACGGTTTGCAGGATGCGGCCGTCGCGGGCCACGGCCAGGCCGCCTACGCCGTCGATGCCGGTCGGGCCGGTCAGGTCGCGGACTACGCGGCCGCCGGAGCCGAACGACGTGTCGAGCCGGCCGCGCGACGTGAAGCGGGCCAGCAGGACGTCGCTGGTGGGTTCGGGCAGGGTACTCCAGTAGCTCGTGGTCCCGGCCACGATGATGCCGCCGTCCGGTGCCAGGAGCACGCCGCTGACGCCGTCGAACTCGCGCGGGCCGAGGTCGATGCGGACTACACCGCCGGCGCCGAACGTGGGGTCTGGCGTGCCGTCGGGCCGCAGCCGCAGCAGCACCGGCGGGTTGCTGCCGTCGTCGGTGGCCGCGGACAGGCCCAGCAGGATCTTGCCGTCGGCCTGCAGCACCAGACCGCTGGGCCGGGACGCGTAGACGGCGTCGCCCAGCGCCGGGATGAGCCTGCCGTCCGTACCGAAGGAAGTGTCGAGGCTCCCGTCGGGGAGATGGCGGACGAGGGCCAGATTGCCGAACCCGGCCCGGGTGACCGTGCCCGCCACCAGGATGCGGCCGTCGGCCTGCAGGGCCACCGCGTTCGGGCTGTCGGAGTCCGAGCCGGGGTCGACGTCGGTGATGACCGTGCCGAAGGAGCCGTCGATGTAGCCGCTGGGGAGCAGGCGCGAGATCAGGAACTGGGTCTCGCGGCCGAGCCCGATGTAGATGATCTTGCCGTCGGGCTGCACGACCAGGTCGCGGACCTCGTCGCCGCCGCTGCTGTCCCGGATCACCACCCCGTTCGTGCCGAACGACGGGTCGAGCACCGGCCCCCGGGTGGCGGCGCCGGCCGGTGCGCTCAGCGCCCCGGCGATCAGCACTCCGGTCAGCAGACTCCGGGCGAGCATGGCGACCACCTCCCGTTCCGCGGTCCAAGGTGGATGCGCGGTGTCGCGTCGTCAGTCTCGCCCGCTGAACGGACCCCGCGCGTGCCCTCCCCCACGATTCGCCATTAAGGTCATTGCATCCATTCCGATAACTCTCTAGCGATCGCCTCGGGTTGGTCCTCGGGCAGGAAATGCAGGCCCTCCCCCACATTCCGGATGCGCAGGCCCGGCGCGGCGTGGGCAACTTCTTCCACTCGTACGGAATCGAGAACTGCGCCGGGTTCGGCGGTGAGCAGCAGGAGGGGCCGTTCCGTCGCGGTGAGCCATTCCCAGTTGGCGGTCAGGACCCGATGCGCTTCGGGTGGCTCGCCGCCGATCGGGATCTGCGTGACCCACTTCCAGACCGGGTGCCTCGACTCGGGTGTGGGGAACGGTTCCTCGTACGCGGAAAGCTCTTCAGAATTGAGCCGGTGCCGCATGCCGCCGGGCAGAACCGTGGTGAGGAAGAAGTTCTCGTCCTCGATCAGGCGCCGTCCCTCGACCGGGTCGCGCAGCCGCCGGAACAGATCGCGGCCGCCCTCGTCGAACTCGTCCCACGACGCGAGGGGGCGCAGGTGACCCTCCATCATGGCCATCCCGCCGACACGATCCGGATGGGTGCGTGCGTACTCGATGCCCAGCCCGACGCCCCAGTCGTGGCCGACCAGCCGGAACGGCCCGCGCAACCGGTCGAGTTCGGCTGTCAGATGGCGGCGGTGGTCGTTCCAGTCGTAGCCGATCGGCGGCCGGGGCGAGCGTCCCATCCCGATCAGATCGACCGTGACGCACCGGAAGCGCCCGCTCAACAACGGAATCACCCGCCGCCACAGATACGACGACGTCGGATTGCCGTGCAGGAACACCATCGTCGGGCCGGCGCCGCCCGTGTCCGTGACGTGCAAGCGCTCGACGGTCACGGCTGCAGGTTCTTGGCCATGTTGCGGCCGGTCTCGGCGAAGCCCAGCTGCTCGTAGAGGGCCCGCGCGCCGGTGTTGTAGGCGAAGACGTGCAGACCGATCCGGGTCAGCCCGTTCTCGTGGCACCAGCGCTCGGCGGCCAGCATGATCGCTCGGCCGTAGCCCCGGCGGCGCAGCTCGGGCTCGACGGCGACGTTGTAGACGAATGCGGTCTCGTGCGTGACTTTGATCCACAGGAAGCCGACCCGCCGATCACCGTCGTACGCGTACCAGAAATGGTGCCCGGGAGTGGCGAACTCGTCGGGCAGCAGCCGCGCGTACGTCTCGGCGGCGTCGCGAGCCGCGTCCGGCGCCGACCGGCCGGACTTGACCGAGCTTTCCGCGTAATGCTCCTCGGCCTCCGCCCGCCACGGCTTGTACTGCTCCTCGGTCATCCCGGCCAGTCGCACGTCCCCCATGGCGTGTGCTCAGTCCCGGTCGAGGGCGGCCAGGATCCGCTTCTGGTCCTCGTCGAGGCGTTCGGCGGGAACGTTGGAGTCGACCCGGGCGAAGTCGAAATCGGCCATCTCCCAGGCCGGGAAGACGTGGACGTGCGCGTGCGGCACCTCGAACCCGGCGATCACCAGCCCTACCCGCGGCGACGAGTAAGCCTGCTTGATCGCGGCGCCGATGCGGTGGCTCACCGTCATCAGATGCGCGGCCAGCGAAGCCGGCAGCTGCGTCCAGTCGTCGACCTCGTCGCGCGGCACCACCAGCGTGTGCCCGGCGGTGAGCGGCGCGATGGTCAGGAACGCGGCCACCTGGTCGTCGGACCAGACGATCCGGCCCGGGATGTCGCCGTTGATGATCTGCGTGAAGATGGTCGCCATCGCCTGTCCTTCTCGTCGGGTTCGGCCCCCACCCTAAGGCGTGCCGCCTGGCAGAGTGGGGACGTGGACCTCGAATCCGGCGTCGGCCTCCTGCATGCTCTGACCTCGTACGCGCCCGGGCGGGAATGGGACGTGCCGCCCGACGACCCAAGGGTGCGCCAAGACCTGAAGCCGAACGACCCGGCCACCCTTCCGCCGCAGGTCAAGACCTATCCGGACGGTCTGCCCACCGTCGCCCTGCCGCGTGAGCTCCCGGATCCGGGAGTGCCCGCGGCCGCCGTACTGTCGGGAAAGCCCTCGCCGCCGCAGCCGCTCGACGCCGCCCAGCTGGGTCGCGTGCTGTTCCTCGGCGCCGGCGTCGTCCGCACCTCCGACCGCAACGGGCGCTCCTGGCTTTTCCGCGCCTCCGGTTCGGCCGGCGCGCGTTTCCCGCTCGAGGTGTACGCGGTGACGAGCGGAGTCGCCGGCGTCGAGGACGGCATTCACTGGTACGACCCGGTCGCGCACGCCCTCGTCCGGGTCGGCCCGAACGCGCGCGGCGACGCGACGACCCTGGTGATCACCGGCATCCCGTGGCGCACCGGCTGGCGCTACTCGGAACGCGGCTTCCGCCACCTGTACTGGGACGCCGGCACACTGCTCGCCCAGCTCGACGCCGCGGCCGCCTCGGCCGGCCTCGATCACCGGCTGCGCACCGACTTCCCCGACGACGCCGTCCGGGCCCTGGTCGGCGCCGACGGCGTGCACGAGTTCCCTCTCGCCCTGCTGACGTTCGGCCCCGGCACGCCGGCCCTCGAAGCCACCGGCCCGGCGACGGCCGGCGAGCTTCCGGAGGTCGAGTTCCCTCTGGTCACCGCCGCGCAACGGGCCGGCGACGGCACGGTCCTGGGCGACCCGTGGCCGGTCGGCGACGAGGTGGCAGCGCCCGCTCTCTCGACGGAGACGGTCGACTCGGTGGTTCGCCGCCGGGGCTCGCAGCGGCGCATGGACCGCTCGAAGACACTTCCCCGCGAGGCGCTGGACTGGCCGATGGCGGCGGCCCTGCGCGGCATCGACGTGCCGCACTGGGTGGCCGTGCACGGCGTCGACGGGGTCGAACCCGGCATCTACCGCTGGCCCGACCTGGCCAATCCGATCACGACGGGCGACCTGCGGGACGAGCTGGAAAGGGTGTCGCTCGGTCAGTCGCTGTCGGCCGAGGCCGCGTACGTGGTGATAGCCGCCGCCGACCCCGGCAACCTCGACGATCGCGCCTACAGATCCGCCCAGCTGGCCGCCGGGCTGGTCGAGGGCCGCCTGCATCTGGCCGCCTACGCGATCGGCGCCAGCGCGACCGGCATGACGTTCCTCGACTCCGAGGTGCCGGCGCTGCTGCACGAGCCCGACGACCTCGTCACGCTGCTGTTCACGTGCGTTGGCGTGCCCGAGTACAAGTCACGCGCCGGTGGTCTGCCCGGCAGCCCGGTCGAGGTCGGCCGGGTCATGCCGCGAACGGTGGACTGACCTCGCGCTGCCACACCGCCCAGCGGGTCTGCGGCCCGACCCGCTGGGCGCGCAGCATGGCCTGGCGGGCCCGTCCAATGATTTCGTCGTAGGTCAGTTCGCCGGGCCCGGCCACGGCGACCCCGATGGCGGCCGCGAGCGGAACCAGCCGGCCACCCGCGATCACCGGGCTCAGCGCCGAGGCGATCTCGCCGGCCACGTCGTACGCCTGCTCGGGGAAGGCCATCCCGGTCAGCAGTACGGCGTACTCGTCCGCGCCGAGCCGGCACACCCGCGCCGAGACCGGGACGCAACCGCCCAGGATGCGGGCGAATTGAGCGGGCGCGGGCTGAACGACGTCGATCAGGACCACGGCGGTGTGCCGGCCGGACGCCAGCGACCGCGTCACCGCCCGGCGAAAACGCCACTTCCTCATGGTCCGAGCCCCCTCGCCGTGCCGACCCGCGGAAGATCGGGCACGGCGGGGCCCACTTGAGGTTTAGTCGTCCCAGATCACCGCGTCGCCGACGGGACGCTGGGCGCCGCCGCTGGGCTGGTTGATAAGCCGACCGGCCGCGACCATGGTGGTCGATCCGCCGCCGTCGAGGTTGATGGCGTCGCGCAGGCCGAGGGCGTCGGCCACGGCCGCCGTCTCGTCCATGGTCGTGCCGACGCTGGTGGTCATGCGCCCGTCGATCGTGGCGAGCACGATCTTCCCGGCGCGGGTGGTGCCCGCGATCGTGCGGGGGTTGCGCTCGAAGAAGCTGCCCGACCCGTCCGGCACGACAACCTCGCCGGCCCGGGTCAGCTGGTAGCGCCCGTTCACGCCGTACGTGCCGGGCCGCAGCACCACCCGCTCGCCGGCAGCGTCGGTCACGGTCTGCTCGACACGCAGGCACCCGCGAGCGAGCGCGACCAGGGCGGTGGCCTGAGCGCCGGTGGCCTGCAGGGACGTCTGACCGGTGGTGAGCGCCGTGCCGCGGGTGGCCGCCGTGCGCACGACGCAGCCGCGACGGTCGAGCACGGCCTCGGCGCCCTCACCGGACGGGGTCTGGGCGCCGAACTCGGGCGTGAACGAGGCGACGGCGCGGGTCGCCGCGGGCGGATCGTTGACCAGGGTGATCGGCAGCTCGGCGCGGGTGCGCGGGTTGCGCACGGTCGCCGCCCACGACAGCTTGCCGACGGCCATCCGGTTGCGGGCCGAGTCGATCACCAGGTCGGCCTCGGCCGGATCGGTGGTCGGCTCGCTCAGCAGCTTGCCGCGGTGGATGCCGAGACCGACCGGGGTGCCCGGGTAAAGCTGGCTCGCCGTGAACGTGAAGAACGAGGCGTTGACGCCCGCCAGCGCCCCTTCGGCGGCGACGAGGTCGGTCACCGTCTCGGTGCGGGCCAGGTCCGGCCCGTACGTGGTCTTGAGGCGCCCTTTCGCGCGGTGTGGGTCGATGGTCAGCACCTGCACACGCCACGGCCCCCGCGTGGTCGTCCCGATCTCGCCGGCCGGGGCGGGCTCGTCCCCGCGCACGATGCTGGTCAGCGTGACGCCCCGCGCGAGCGTCTGCGTGGTGCGCGTCTCGGCCAGCCCGGAGTCACCGAGCGGCAGGTCCTTCGCGGGCGTCCCACCCGGCACGAGCGTCGACGCCACCAGAGCGGCCGCAACCAAGGAATGAATCATGTCGATATCCTCGGCCCGCCCCGAAACCGGGTCGCTGCGTTTGGTGGAAAGGCGTACTAACGGCTGGTGGCCGGCGTCTATGTGCGGTGGGTGTGGTGCCGGGCGGTGCTGCACCGGGGGTGGTGGCTGGTCACCAGCATCTATTTGGTGGCCGACGCTCGGCTGACGGCGGCGCAGCTCGTGCTGATCGGGGTGGCGCAGGCGCTGGTGGGGCTGGTGTTCGAGGTGCCGGCCGGGGTCGTGGCCGACACGTTCAGCCGCAAGTGGTCGCTGGTCGCGGCGCACGTGTTGATGGGCACCGCCATGCTCGCGACCGCGCTGGTCAGCGACTTTGTGCCGTTGGTGGCCACTCAAATGTTGTGGGGGCTGTCGTGGACGTTGGCCAGCGGGTCGGATGTGGCCTGGATCAGCGACGAACTGGGTGACCCGGACCGCGTACCGGATGTGTTGATCAGAGCCGAGCGGGCCCAGCTCACCGGGACCGTCGCCGGGTTGGCGGCCCTCGGCGGGCTGGCCTGGCTGGTCGGACGCCCGGCGGCGATGATCGTGGCCGGAGTGGCCATGATCGGGCTCGGCCTGGTCGTGGCCGTGCGCTTTCCGGAGGGCAGAATCCCAAGGCAGCGGTGGTCGTCGGTGCTGGCCGGCGGGGTACGGCTGGTGCGCGCCGATCGGGTGCTGATCGCCGTCTTCGCGGCCACGCTGCTGGTCAACGGGGTGACCAGTGCGTTCGGGCGGTTGTATCCGCTGCGGCTGGTCGAGCTGGCTCCGGCGGTCGACCCGGTCCTGTGGCTCACCGGGCTGAGCGTGGTCATGTGTCTCGGCGGCGCGGCCGTTCTGCGAAGGATCAAGCCGGGCGATGTTCGTCGCGGTTATGCGGCCGCCTGCGCCGTCGCGACGATCGGCGTACTGGGCCTGGCGTTCGCGCCCGATCCGGTCAGCGCCAGCGTCGCGGTGCTCGTGGCGGCCGGGGCGCTGCCGCTCACCCGTAGCTTCGGCACGGTCTGGGTCAACGGCCGGACAACGTCCGCCGTACGCGCCACGGTCCATTCGCTGCTGGCCCAGGCCGACTACGTGGGGACGATCGTGTGCGGCCTGGCCGTGGCGTTTTTGCCGGCACTGCCGTTGTGCGCGGCCTTGCTGGTCACCGCCGCGGTCGTGGTCCGGGCAAGCGACCGGCAAGGGAACCGCAAGCGGCCCGGCTGATGCTCGTCCCGACTGAGGAAGGGACGACGATCATGGAGATTCGCGAGCTGGGCACGATCCTGGGGATCTGGGCGCATCCGGACGACGAGGCGTACCTGTCCGGCGGGATCATGGCGATGGCGGCCGCGGGCGGTCAACGCGTGGTGTGCGTGACCGCGACGTGCGGCGAGCCGGGACGCGCCGAGGAGTTGGACCGCTGCCTCGAGATCCTGGGAGTGGGCGAGCATCACTGGCTCGGCTACCCGGACGGCGGCTGCGCGGGCGTGCCGGTGGCCGAGGCGGTCGGCAAGCTGGCCGCGCTGATCGGCGAGGTGCGGCCGGACACCGTTCTGAGCTTCGGGCCGGACGGCAACACCGGGCACGAGGACCACCGTACGGTCGCGAAGTGGACCGAAGCGGCGTTCGACCAGGCTGCCCCGGGCAGCGCGCGACTGCTGCAGAGCGCCGTCGGCGAGCGCTGGGCGCGGCGCTGGAAGCCACTGCACGACGGTTTGAGCGTGTTCTACCCGGGCTACCCGGTCATGGTGGCGGACGACGCGCTCACGATCGGCCTGGTGCTCGACCGGGACACGATCGAGCTCAAGGTGCGGGCGCTGGCCGCTCAACGTAGTCAGACGGCCACGCTGATCGGCGCGATGGGCCGGGACCGGTACGCCGAGTGGGTCGCCGACGAGGCCTTCGTCGAGCGCGTGCGCGGGGCGCGTTAAATAGTCGTTCATGAACGCCTTTCGAGAGCTGCTGTCGGCCGATCGCGTGACCCACGTGCCGGGGGTGCACGATCCGCTGAGCGCGACTCTCGCCGTGCACGCGGGCCACAAGGCGGTGTACCTCTCGAAGAACGCGGTGGCCGCGGTGACCCTGGGCCGGCCGGACGTCGAGTTCGTGCCGGCCACCCAGATCGCCGACCGGGCGGCCACCCTGGGCCCGGTGCTCGAGGGCGTGCCGCTGATGGCCGACGCCGGGGCCGGGTTCGAAACGGCGCGCGACGCCGCCTGGACGGCTCTGTCCTACGAGCGCGCCGGGATCTCCGCGCTGGTGCTGGCCGATCACGAGGGCGGGCAGCTCAAGGCGATGGCCCGGCAGGCACCGGGCGTCGCCGTCATCGCGCGGACCAACGCGTACGGGAAGGGTGGTCTCGACGCCGCGATCGAGCGCTGCCGGGAGTACGCGAGTGCGGGCGCCGACGCCGTCCTGCCGGCCGGGGTTCGTACGCCGGAAGAGCTCTTCCGGCTAAAGGCCGCGCTCCCCGGCGTACCTCTGGTGTTGTCGCGCTCGGAAGCCGGACCCGCCACGCCGGCCCTGGCCGACGCCGAGCTCGCGGTCCTGGGAGTGCGGCTCGTCCTGTATCCGCTGGCGGCGTTGCTGGCCGCCGTCCGCGCCGCGTCCCAGGCTTACCGCGCCATCGCCGAGGACGGCACAGCCGACGACGTGGAGCGCATGCCGTGGGCCGCGTTCACCGCACTCCCGACAGTCGGCGCTACCGCCGCGCCTGAGGCACCCGGCCTAGGATCATGACCATGTTGCAGGTGACACCGAACGGCCCCTGGGGCAAGGACGCTCACCCGGCCATGCCCGTCACGCTGGACGAGGTCGTCGACGAGGTGCGCGAATGCTTCGCCGCCGGCGCCGACGGGGTCCACCTGCACGTCCGCGACGAATCCGGCACCGAGACGCTCGACCCGGTCATGGTGAACGAGACCTGCCGCCGCGTACGCGAGGTGGCCGACGGCCCGGTCGAGATCGGCCTGACCACCGGCGCCTGGATCGTGCCCGAACTGGCCGACCGCATCGCCATGATCCGCGAGTGGGAGGGCGTCGACGTCGCCACGGTCAACCTCTCCGAGGACGGGTTCGACGAGGTCATGCGGGCGATGCTCGACGTCGGCATCGGCATCGACGTGGGCCTGTGGTCGCCGGCCGAGATGCCCCGGCTGCTCGCCTCCGGCTTCCTGCCGCGCGCGGCCCGGGTCAGCATCGAGCTCGACCCCGGCGAGCCGTACTTTCTCGAGGGCCCGCCCGAGGCCGTCGCCCAGCGCGTCAACGACCTGCTCGACGAGGCCGGCTCGACCTGCCCCCGGCTGACCCACGGCATGAACGACTGGACCTGGCCGCTGGTCCGCGACGCTTTCCGCCGCGGTCACGACACCCGCGTCGGCTTCGAGGATTCGGTCGCCCTCCCCGACGGCGAAACTGCCAATTCAAATGCCGATCTCGTACGAGCGGCAGTGGCCCTGAGAAGCCGTCGGTGACCACAACCCACCCGCACACGGCGGCGAGATCCTGCGGATCCGGCCCACGATCCACCGCGGTGACACGATGACCGATCTCTGGCCCGCGATCCACGCCGAGCGGGCCGCACTCGCCGCCGACCTGGAAACCCTCACCGACGACCAGTGGCGCCACCAGTCGCTGTGCGGCGAGTGGACCGTCGAAGAGGTGGTGGCCCACCTGACGGCCGGCGCCAGCATCGGCCCGCTCCGCTGGATCCGCAGCATCGTCGCCGCCCGCTTCGACGCCGACCTCCACAACCGCCGCCGCCTCGCCGAACACCGCGGCGCCACCCCCGCTGAGACGCTCGACCGGTTCCGCGCGATCGTCAACGGCACGACGGCCGCCTCCAAACACATGCCGGCCTGGCTGGGCGAGGTCGTGGTGCACGGCGCCGACATCCGCCGCCCGCTCGGCCTGCCCGACGTGGCCCGCTTCTTCGTGGCCCGCAACTTCACCGTGAACAGCCGCAAGGCGGCCCGGGGCCTGCGCTTAGCGGCCACCGACGGCCCGTTCGCGAGCGGCGACGGCGCGCTGGTGAGCGGCCCGACGCTGGCCATCGTCATGGCACTGGCCGGTCGTCACGCGTACCTGAAGGATCTGACCGGCCCCGGCGTTAATCTGCTTCAGGCCCGCGTGGAGTAGTCGCGGCCCTCGATGGCCTTGACCGACCGCTCGAACGCCTTGGTCAGCGTGCCCTTGCCCACCGACCCGAGCAGCCACCCGATCAGCTTGCCCTTGAGGTTCTTGCCCTCCCGCACCACAACAGCGTCCACCGCGGTAGTCCCATCCGGCAGCGACGACAACGTGTAGGTGTGCCCCGAGCCCCCACCCCACACGTTCGAGTCGACGGTCCGCATGGTGATCCGCCGCGGCTCCGACCAGTCGTACCGCAGCCGCTCCCACACGCCGCCGGCCCCCTCGGTCACATCAGCCCAGGTCCCGCCCCGCTCATGAACGACGAGCTGCCCGTCGTCGCTGTTGGCGAACAGTTCCCGACGCCCCGGCCCGAAGTCGGTGAGCCCGGCCAGGACCTGCTCCGGGGTGGCGCTGGTGATCGCATGCATACGAATGATCGACATGCCCTCAGCCTGCCCCGTCGGGCCTGGGGTCGAGCCGGTCACCATCCCTGGCCGGCACCCTGGGCGTCGCCTCCAGGCCGCCGGGCTGACGGTGGCGGCCGCCGCGTTTCGGCATCTCGGTCCGGGCGCGACGTGTCGTCGTCGCAGTGCGCATCCAGGACTCGCCGAGCCGGCCGCCGCGGGGTTTGGGCACTACGGTTTGAGGCGCGACGGCCCGTCGCCATGCGCATCCGGGACTCCCCGAGCCCGCCGCCGCAG
>NZ_JAPNTZ010000035.1 GCF_026626335.1 Paractinoplanes pyxinae
CACGTTGAGTCCGGCGGCGTCCTACTCTCCCACACCCTCCCGAGTGCAGTACCATCGGCGCTGGAGGGCTTAGCTTCCGGGTTCGGAATGAGACCGGGCGTTTCCCCTCCGCTATGACCACCGAAACAGCTATCAGCGTGGCGCTCAACCAGCAAACACAGCCGGCAGATGCCGGTGGTGCTTGGTTGTTCGTTTGCTGTGAATCACACAGTGGACGCGCTCATATGTTTAGGGTGGTTAAGCCCTCGGCCTATTAGTACCGGTCGACTGAACCAGTTACCTGGCTTACATCTCCGGCCTATCAACCCAATAGTCTCTTGGGAGCCTTACCCACTCAAGGTGGTGGGATACCTCATCTCGAAGCGAGCTTCCCGCTTAGATGCTTTCAGCGGTTATCCCTTCCGAACGTAGCCAACCAGCCGTGCCCCTGGCGGGACAACTGGCACACCAGAGGTTCGTCCGTCCCGGTCCTCTCGTACTAGGGACAGCCCTTCTCAAGTATCCAACGCGCACGGCGGATAGGGACCGAACTGTCTCACGACGTTCTAAACCCAGCTCGCGTACCGCTTTAATGGGCGAACAGCCCAACCCTTGGGACCTGCTACAGCCCCAGGATGCGACGAGCCGACATCGAGGTGCCAAACCATCCCGTCGATATGGACTCTTGGGGAAGATCAGCCTGTTATCCCCGGGGTACCTTTTATCCGTTGAGCGACACCGCTTCCACACGCAAGTGCCGGATCACTAGTCCCGACTTTCGTCCCTGCTCGACCCGTCAGTCTCACAGTCAAGCTCCCTTGTGCACTTACACTCAACACCTGATTGCCAACCAGGCTGAGGGAACCTTTGGGCGCCTCCGTTACCCTTTAGGAGGCAACCGCCCCAGTTAAACTACCCACCAGACACTGTCCCTCGACCCGATCAGGGCCGCAAGTTAGATACCCAAACCCAACAGAGTGGTATTTCAAGATTGCCTCCACCCGAACTGGCGTCCGAGTTTCACCGGCTCCCACCTATCCTACACAATTAAATTCGGATACCAATGTCAAGCTATAGTAAAGGTCCCGGGGTCTTTCCGTCCTGCCGCGCGTAACGAGCATCTTTACTCGTACTGCAATTTCGCCGGGCCTGTGGTTGAGACAGTGGGGAAGTCGTTACGCCATTCGTGCAGGTCGGAACTTACCCGACAAGGAATTTCGCTACCTTAGGATGGTTATAGTTACCACCGCCGTTTACTGGCGCTTAAGTTCTCCGCTTCGCCGTTGCCGGCTAACAGGTCCCCTTAACGTTCCAGCACCGGGCAGGCGTCAGTCCATATACATCGTCTTACGACTTGGCATGGACCTGTGTTTTTAGTAAACAGTCGCTTCCCCCTGCTCTCTGCGGCCATACCACGCTCCACCCGCAAGGGGCTTCACGCGTCCGGCCCCCCTTCTCCCTAAGTTACGGGGGCAATTTGCCGAGTTCCTTAACCACAGTTCACCCGTCGCCTCGGTATTCTCTACCTGACCACCTGTGTCGGTTTAGGGTACGGGCCGCTCGGAACATCGCTAGAGGCTTTTCTCGGCAGCATAGGATCAATGACTTCACCTGAAACGGCTCGGCATCACGTCTCAACCTCATGTGTCACGGATTTGCCTATGACACGGTCTACACGCTTACCCCAGGACAACCACCGCCTGGGATCATCTACCTTCCTGCGTCACCCCATCACTAAACTACTACCACCCGAGGTCCCAGACTCCACCAGGTCAGACCGAAGTCCTCGCCGGCTTTGCGTGGTTAGTACAGATAGGTTCGTCTTGGGCGTTCCTTTGCGGGTACGGGAATATCAACCCGTTATCCATCGACTACGCCTCTCGGCCTCGCCTTAGGCCCCGACTCACCCAGGGCGGATTAGCCTGGCCCTGGAACCCTTGGTCATCCGGCGGAAGAGGTTCTCACTCTTCATTCGCTACTCATGCCTGCATTCTCACTCGTGCAACCTCCACGGCTGGGTCACCCCGCCGCTTCCCTGGTAGCACGACGCTCCCCTACCCATCCACACCACTGCACCGAGCTCGAAAGAACTCAGCGGATGAATGTGTGAATGCCACAGCTTCGGCGGTGTGCTTGAGCCCCGCTACATTGTCGGCGCGGAACCACTTGACCAGTGAGCTATTACGCACTCTTTAAAGGGTGGCTGCTTCTAAGCCAACCTCCTGGTTGTCAATGCGATCCCACATCCTTTTCCACTTAGCACACGCTTAGGGGCCTTAGCTGGTGATCTGGGCTGTTTCCCTCTCGACTACGAAGCTTATCCCCCGCAGTCTCACTGCCGCGCTCTCACTTACCGGCATTCGGAGTTTAGCTGATTTCGGTAAGCTTGTAGGCCCCCTAGACCATCCAGTGCTCTACCTCCGGCAAGAAACACACGACGCTGCACCTAAATGCATTTCGGGGAGAACCAGCTATCACGGAGTTTGATTGGCCTTTCACCCCTAACCACAGGTCATCCCCCAACTTTTCAACGTTGGTGGGTTCGGTCCTCCACGCAGTCTTACCCACGCTTCAACCTGCCCATGGCTAGATCACCCCGCTTCGGGTCTAGAACACGCGACTGTATCGCCCTCTTCAGACTCGCTTTCGCTACGGCTACCCCACACAGGTTAACCTCGCCACGTGCCACTAACTCGCAGGCTCATTCTTCAAAAGGCACGCCATCACCCCGCTGCATTGCTACAGCTAAGGCTCTGACGGATTGTAGGCGAACGGTTTCAGGTACTATTTCACTCCCCTCCCGGGGTACTTTTCACCATTCCCTCACGGTACTCGTCCGCTATCGGTCACCAGGAAGTATTCAGCCTTACCAGGTGGTCCTGGCAGATTCACAGCAGATTCTAGGAGTCCGCTGCTACTCGGGAACACTGCAAAGAGGCTAGATGCTTTCGCATACGGGGCTCTCACCCTCTACGGCCGGCTTTCCCACACCGTTCCACTAACAACTAGCTTTGTAACTCTTCACCCCACTGTCAGATGGGATAAGCAGGTCCCACAACCCCCCACGTGCAACCCCTGACAGGTATCACACACGCAAGGTTTAGGCTCGATCCGCTTTCGCTCGCCACTACTCACGGAATCACGGTTGTTTTCTCTTCCTACCGGTACTGAGATGTTTCACTTCCCGGCGTTCCCCTCACATGCCCTATGTATTCAGGCATGGATGACACGACATGACTCGTGCCAGGTTTCCCCATTCGGACACCCTGGGATCACAGCTAGGTTGACAGCTCCCCCAGGCCTATCGCGGCCTCCCACGTCCTTCATCGGCTCCTGGTGCCAAGGCATCCACCGTTCGCCCTTGACAACTTAACCACAGAAAACAAGATGCTCGCGTCCACTGTGCAATTCTCAACCAACGACCAACCCACAACCCGATCAGCCCTCCACCAGCATCACTTCATGACCGGTATGGGGGGCCAGGCCGTGCCTGGCATTGAAGA
>NZ_JAPNTZ010000037.1 GCF_026626335.1 Paractinoplanes pyxinae
TGTCAAGCCCCGGGTTTGGTGGAGAGTTGGTTAGCTGGTTTCCAGGGTTGCGGTGACCGCTTGGGTCATCGCGTCTAGTGCTTCGTGTTCGGCGGGTGGGACGTGTCCGAGTTCGCCGTGCAGGCGGCGGTTGTTGTACCAGTCGATGTATTCGACGGTGGCCATCTCCACATCGTCGAGGCCGCGCCAGGGGCCTTTGTTGCGGACAAGTTCGGCCTTGAACAGCGAGTTGAACGCTTCGGCCATGGCGTTGTCGTAGGAGTCGCCCTTTGAGCCGACCGAGCTGACGGCGCCGGCCTCGGCGAGGCGCTGGCTGTAGCGGATTGCTCGATATTGGACTCCGCGGTCGGAGTGGTGGACCAGTTTCCGCAGGTCAGCACCTTGGTTCTCGCGCCGCCAGACGGCCATCTTCAACGCGTCCAACGCCAGGTCGGTGTAGAGCGACGTGGCGACTTGCCAGCCGACGATCAGCCGGGAGTACACGTCGAGGATGAACGCGGCATAGACCCAGCCTGCGCTCGTGCGCACGTAGGTCAGATCGGCGACCCACAACTGGTTCGGATGCTCGGCGGTGAAGTCCCGTTTGACCAGGTCAGCAGGCCGTCCGGTCTCCGGGGCGGGCCGGGTCGTGCGCGGCGACTTGTCCCGCAGCAGCCCGCGCAGCCCGGCCGCACGCATCAGCCGCTCGACGGTGCACCGGGCCACCGGTATGCCCTGGCGGTGCAGTTCATGCCAGACTTTGCGAGCCCCGTAGACGCTGTAGTTCGCCTCGTAAATCTGCTCGATCGTGACGGTCAGCTGTTCGTCGCGCCGCGATCGAGCGCTGTCGGGGCGGGTTTTGGCGGCGTAGTAGGTCGACGGTGCGATCTGCGCCGGCGTGCTTTCGAGCGCCTGCAGGACCGGCTGGACACCGTGTTCGGCCTTCACAGAGTCGACGAAGGCGACCTTCATCGCGACGGACGGTCCAGCTCCGCCGCGAAGAAAGACGCCGCGGACTTCAGGATCTGATTCGCCCGCCGCAGCTCACGATTCTCCCGCTCGAGAGCGGCGAGGCGTTCGGCGTCGCTGCTGGTCGTGCCCGGCCGGTCACCGGCGTCGACCTCGGCCTTCTTCACCCAGCCACGCAACGCTTCAGGATGGATCCCGAGTTGATCGGCGATCCTGCGGATCGCTCCGACGCTCGATGCCGGGTCCCGGCGGGCCTCGACCGCCAGCCGGGTCGCACGCTCACGCAGCTCATCGGGGTACTTCTTCGGTGCCGGCATAGCTAAATCTTCTCCCAGGTTTCGATGTCTCCATCAAACCCGGCGCGAAACA
>NZ_JAPNTZ010000038.1 GCF_026626335.1 Paractinoplanes pyxinae
GTGATCGACGTCGCCGGTGGTGTCGACACGCATCAAGACACTCACACCGCGGCGGTGATCGACCGCGTCGGCAGGGTGCTGGGCACCCAGCAGTTCCCCGCCACCATGGCCGGTTACAACACCCTGCTGCAGTGGATGCACAGTTTCGGCAACCTCGTGACGGTGGGGGTCGAAGGGACCGGCGCCTACGGTGCTGGCCTGACACGTCTGCTACGCGATACAGCTGTCACGGTGGTCGAGGTCGACCGGCCGAGCCGCAAGACCCGCCGATCGCAGGGCAAGTCCGACCCGATCGACGCCGTCGCAGCAGCCAAGACCGCCTTGGCCGGTGAACGCACCGGTGTCCCTAAGCAGCGTGACGGACGCGTCGAGGCTCTCCGCAATCTCCGGGTGGCCCGTGCCAGCGCCGTCAAGCAACGTGCCGCCACTCAGCGGCAGATCAAAACGCTGATCATCACCGCGCCCGACGATCTGCGCACCTCACTACGCGGTTTGACCAAGATCAGGCTGATCACGGCCTGCGCGTCCTTGCGGCCCGACCGGGCCCGCGCCGCGGACCCGGCCACCGCCACCAAAATCGCGCTGCGCTCACTGGCCCGCCGCCATCATCAGCTCAGCGCCGAGATCACTGACCTCGACGAATTAATCGAGCCGCTGACAGCAGCCATCAACCCTGCCCTGAGCGCCGCCCAGGGCGTCGGCCCCGACGTCGCCGGCCAGCTACTGGTCACCGCGGGCGAGAACCACGACCGGCTCAAGTCCGAAGGGGCTTTCGCGATGCTCTGCGGCACAGCGCCGCTACCAGCCTCCTCCGGCAAGACCCGCCGGCGCAGACTCAACCGTGGCGGTGACCGCCAAGCCAACGCCGCGCTTTACCGCGTCGTGCTGTCCCGATTGCGCTGGGACCCTGACACCCAGGCCTACGCCCGGCGACGCACAACCGAAGGACTATCCAAGAAAGAAATCATCCGCTGCCTCAAACGCTACATCGCTCGAGAGCTCTACCAACTCATCACCCACAACACCCCGCCCACCCTCGCTTGACATCCATAGGAGCATCCCCGGTTGC
>NZ_JAPNTZ010000039.1 GCF_026626335.1 Paractinoplanes pyxinae
CTCGCCGACGCCGTCGCGGTTACCCTCGCCGACGCCGTCGCGATTGCCCTCGCCGTCGCGGTTGCTGGCGCCGTCGTGGGGTTGGTTGGTGTCGTGGGCCACGGCCATGATGGCGATGCCGCCGGCGGCTTGTTGACGTTGGACGCGGGCGGCGTCGGCCGGGGTGGCCGTGAAGGGACCGCCGAAGGCCTCGTTCTGTGCGCTGACCAGGGCGAGGCGCTGCTGCTCGGTTGACGGTTCCCGCAGGTCGAATCCGTTAGGGGCCGGTAGAGATTGCAGCGTTCGGCTGAGCAGACCAGGTAGTCGTGCCGTTCCTCCACATGGAACCCGGCCTCGGCGAGCAGGGCTTCGAGAGCGGGCGCGCAACTGGTGACGTACTCCAGCCGCGGTTTCCGGCCGGCGTCCCGGAAGGCCGCCACCAGATCGGCGACGTCGGCTTTCGTGATGACCGAGCCCGGCCGCGGAGTGGCGTAATTGATGTGCGGGCTGTCGGTGCCCGGATCGAACCCGATGACGAACGGGCCGACCTCGAGCGGCGCCGGCCGGGCCGACAAATTGGCAACGACGGACATTTGGATACGAGAATCCATGAGCAAGATGAACCTCTGAGCATAAGACGACCGCGGACGAAGACACGTCGGACCGCCACGGAACAGACGAAAGCACGCCGGCCAACCGGCGGCGTCGCGAACTACCTCAGGCGGCCACTGGGCGCGCTGAGATCACAGGCGTCATTCCCTCACGCAAAAGTGTCCACGCCGACTGCGCGGACGCCCGCAGACTTCCACGCCTCCCATCCGGCGGTCAACCAAATATCGCGCTGCCCGTCACCCGGGCGTAACTCGATGAGTTCGCGCCAGCTCACCTCATTAGCCCCTTCGCCGTTGGTCAACGGAGTCACGGCCACCACGGCCACCACGGCCACCACGGCCACCACGGCCACCACGGCCACCACGGCCAC
>NZ_JAPNTZ010000004.1 GCF_026626335.1 Paractinoplanes pyxinae
GGGGTGGGGGGGGGGGGGGGGCGGGGGGGGGGGGGGGGGGGGGGGGGGGGGGGGGGGGGGGGGGGGCGGGGGCGGGGGCAGGAAGGGGGTTCGGACCCGCCCGGGGGGGCCCCGGGGGGGGGGGGGGGGGGGGGGGGGGAGGGGGGGGGGCAGCGGGGTCACCGCGCCCAGGCCACTCTGGGAGAGCAGCCAGCCCAGGCCGTGCGGCTCGCTGTCGTCCTCGGCCGGGGCGGGGGCGGAAGACGCCGGCATCGCGGACGTGGGCGGCGTGGTGGGGCCGCTCTTCTTGGTGGCGGCGTCCCAGATGGAGCCGCCCGGTGCGGCCCCGGACGACGGTGCCGCGGAGGACGGCGCGACCGAGCCGGCCGCGTCACGGGCATCGCCGAGGTCGGCGTCGGCGCGTTGCGCGTGCTGGTCCGAGCCGGTGGACGGCGACACCGACCTCGATGGCGCCGGGAACTGGCCCGGAGCGGCCGATGTGGGCTCGGCCGGGCCGGCGTGCTCCGGCTGCGGGTAGCCGGGCGCCTCCGCTTGAGGACGACCCGGCTGAGACGTCGGACCGACGGCCGGGGCCGCTTCGGGCTCGGTCGAGCCGGGCCGGAAGTGTTCCGGCTGCGGGTAGCCAGAGTGCGACTGGGACGACTGGGGGCGGCTCGGTTGGCCAAATTCCGAGTGGCTGGTCTGGGCAGGCGCCGCTTGCGGGCCGCCGGGCCGGGCGTGCTCGGGCCGTGAGTAGCCCGCCCGCGCGGAGGAGGGCTGCTGGCGGCCAGGCTGGGCCGGCGAGGTGGGGTAGCTGGGCTGCGCCGGCGAGGTGGGGTGGCTGGGCTGCGCAGGGGACTGCGGCGCTTGGCCGCGCTGCTCCGGCGACGTTGGCCGGCCGGCCTGCGGCGGGTAGCCGGGCTGCGCCGGCGACGTCGGGTGGCCGGCCTGTGCAGGGGACTGCGGCGCGTGGCCGGGCTGCGCCGGCGACGTCGGCCGGCCGGCGTGCGGCGGGTGCCCGGGCCGTGCCGGCGACGTCGGGTGGCCGGACTGCGCGGGCGAAGTCGGGTGGCTGGGCTGCCCCGAGGTGGGGTGGGCAGGCTGCGCCCAGGACGGCTGTGAGCGACCGGGCTCGGACCACGGTTGGCTCGCCCACGCTGACGGCGGCTGCCGGCGGCTGGGCTGCGGGCCGTCCTGCGGGGCGGACCGCTGGTCCAGGACGGGCTGAGCCGCAGCGGACTGCTCCGGGCGATCGGTGTGCGCGTTCGACGCCTGCGGCCGGCCGGGCTGGGCTGATGCAGGCTGCAGGTGCGTCGGCTGCGGGTGACCGGGTCCGGCCTGAGCTTGGCGGTCGTGGCCGGGCTGGACCGGCGGCCGCTGAGGGTAGGCCGAGTGGTCCGGTGCTGTCTGCGGGCGGCCGGGTTGCGCCGAGCCGGGGACGGACGGCGAACCGGGGCCGGCGGCCGGTGGTGAGACCGGCCGCGCCGGCGTGTGGGGGTAGGTGGGCTCCGGCCCGGACGGGCGGGCCGGCGTGACCCGGGTCGGCTGGGGTGCGGGCCGAGCCTGGGCTGGTGTGCCGCGCTCGGGGGGCGCCGGGCGGAGGTCGAAGGGGACGTCGTCGCGGCCCTCGCGCTGGCCGGGGGCGGGGCGTGCGCCGGGGCGGGACGGGAAGGCGTCGGCCGGTGCGGGGCGGGCGCTGCCGTACACGCCGCTGGCCGGGGAGACGGGGCGGGGGCCGCGGTGCTCGTCGGGGGTGGGCCGGCGTCCGTAGACGGGATCGCCGGACGTCGGTCGCGCGGCGCCGTAGACCCCGGACGATGCCGGGGAGACCGGACCGCTGGGCGTG
Source organism: Paractinoplanes pyxinae (assembly GCF_026626335.1). Classification (GTDB taxonomy): domain Bacteria; phylum Actinomycetota; class Actinomycetes; order Mycobacteriales; family Micromonosporaceae; genus Actinoplanes; species Actinoplanes pyxinae. The sequence continues at coordinate 1,826 of NZ_JAPNTZ010000004.1, forward strand.
GCCTGGCCGGCCCCGGTGGAAGAAGGACCAGGTGTGACGGGCACCTGGCCGCCCGGCCGGGACGGCTGCTGCCGGGGGCCGGACTCGCGCATCTGCGCCTCGCGGAACTGGACCGCATCCCGGTAGGAGCCGCCCGTCTGGTGGTCGGGCTGGCGGCCGTACACCGGCGCCGCCCCACGCTGCTGGTCGGAGGAGCCACGCTGCTCGGGCAGCGCGGCCGCCGGCCGGTTCCACAGCGGCTCGTCACGCTGAGCCCCGCCCGCGGAGCGACCAGGCGAGTCAGCGGAGCGAGAGGGCGCGGGAGTGTCAAAGGAGCGGCCCGACGACGAGGAGGAGCGGGCCGGACCGACGAAAGTGCGCCCTGGCTGCTGACGCGGGTGGGCGTCGTCCCCTGAGGCCTGCTCCCGGCGGCCGGGCGTGCCGTCGTACCGGGAAGGATCTTGACCCTCGGGACTGCTGCCGGACGCCTCGTAGACCGGCGTGTGCACGGCCTTGCGGCGGCCGGGATCGCCGGGATAGCGCTGCCCGGGCTGCGGCTCCCATTCCCAGGTGACCTCGTAGACCCAGGCCGGCTGTTCGCCCCAGCCGTCGCCCAGGGAGCTCCAGCCGTTCATCGGGCACCCAGGGTCAGGCCCGGCGATTGGCGACGCTCCGTCACGGCGAACTTCCACTTCTGGTCGAAAATGCGCGGCGGTCCCGCGGAGACCCGGTTAGAGTCGCCGGCTCCGGCACTAGGGGTACAGGGAGTTTAGGGAAGGAGATTAACGGCGTGGACGCGCTTGACGCCAGCGTGCCGGCGATCTCTCCCAGACGTCCGATTAGCGCCTCCGTCGCTACGTTCCGTGCACTGGTGGGGTCGGGTTTCCGGCGCTACGCGACCTATCGGCAGGCCACGCTGGCCGGAACGTTCACCAACATAGTCTTCGGCTTTCTTCGCTGCTACGTGCTACTTGCCGTAGCCGCCGGGGCAGCGGGCGGGGCACCCGGCGGCTACGATGCGCGCCAGCTCGCGACGTTCGTCTGGGTGGGCCAGGGACTACTCAACGTGGTCGGAATCTGGGGCTGGGCCGACCTGGCCGACCGGATCCGTACCGGCGACATCGTGGCCGACCTGGTACGCCCGATCTCCCCGGTGACCGCCTATCTGGCCGCCGACCTGGGCCGGGCGTGTCATGCGCTGCTCACCCGGGTCGGGCCGCCGGTGCTGGTCGGCGCCCTCTTCTTCCCGCTGGCCACGCCGTCTCGCTGGCAGACTGTGCCGCTTTTCGCGGTTTCGGTGCTGCTGGCGGTGATCGGGTCGTTCGCCTGCCGCTACCTGATCAACGCGACCGCGTACTGGCTGAACGACGCCCGCGGCCCGCTCGCCTTCTGGACGCTGGGGTCGGGTGTGCTGGCCGGCCTCTACTTCCCGCTGCGCCTGCTGCCGGAGTGGGCGACGGTCACCCTGTGGGTGGCGACCCCGCTGCCGGGCCTGTTGCAGACGCCGCTGGACGTGCTGATCGAGCGGGATCCGCCGGCGCTGCAGGCCGGTCTGGTCGCGCTGCAGGCGGTGTGGGCCGTGGTCATGCTCGCGCTGGCGCGCTGGGTGCAGCGCCGGGCCGAGCGGCGGCTGGTGGTGCAGGGTGGGTGAATGGCGGGCGTACGCGGCATTGTTCGGCGGGAGGCTGCGCTCAGCCACGGCGTACCGGACGTCGTTCGCCGTTGAACTGGTGACCAATGCGGCGGGCACCTTGATCGACGTGGTCACCGTATTCGTGCTCTACCGGGCGGCCGCGTCGGTGGGCGGGTTCACCCTCGACGAGGCGTTGATGATGACCGGCATCACCGCGTTCGCGTTCGTGCTGGCCGACCTGACCGTGGGAAACATCGACCAGCTCGAGACGTACGTGCGGACGGGGCGCCTGGATGCCGTGCTGGTGCGCCCGCTGGCCGTGCTGCCCCAGCTGATGCTGGCCGACCTGCCGCTGCGCAAGCTCATGCGGCTGGCGGTGGGGATCAGCGTGCTCGGCCTGGCGCTGGGCCGCAACGACATCGACTGGACGCCGGCACGGGCCTTGCTGCTGGTGTCCGCGCCGGTCAGCGGGGCGGTCTTCTTCGGGGCGATCTTCGTGCTGAGCGCCGCCACCGCCTTCTGGTGGGTCGATTCGGGCAAGCTGGGGCACGGGTTCACGTACGGCGGCCGCGACTTCACCTCGTACCCGATCACGGTCTACGGCTCGTGGTTCCGCACCGCCTTCGCGTACGCGCTGGGCTTCGGTTTCGTCAGTTACCAACCCGCCCTGACGCTGCTCGGCCGGCCGGATCCGCTCGGCCTGCCGAGCTGGGCGGGCTATCTGTCACCCCTGGTCGCGCTGGCCGCCGTCAGCGTCGCGGCCGTCGTCTGGCGGTCCGGCGTCCGTCACTACCGGAGCACCGGCTCATGATCGAGATGCGCGAACTGCGCAAGAATTTCACCGTACGGGTCAAAGCCGGCCGCCTCCGCCGGGAGAAACGCGAGGTGGCGGCCGTCGACGGGGTCAGCCTGTCGATCGCCCGGGGCGAGATGGTGGGCTACATCGGCCCCAACGGCGCCGGCAAGTCGACCACGCTGAAGATGCTGACCGGCGTGCTCGCCCCGACCAGCGGCGAGGTGTCGGTGTGCGGCCTGCGCCCGGTTCCGCAGCGCACCCGGCTGGCCCTGCGCATCGGCGTCGTGTTCGGGCAGCGCTCCCAGCTGTGGTGGGACCTGCCGCTGCGCGAGTCGTTCCGCCTGCTGCGGCACGTCTACCGCGTTCCCGCGGCCGAGCACGCGGCCCGCTTGCGGCGCTGCCAGGAGCTGCTCGATCTCGGCGATTTCCTCGACACGCCCGTACGCCAGTTGTCCCTGGGCCAGCGGATGCGGGGCGAACTGACGGCGGCCCTGCTGCACGGCCCCGAGGTGCTGTTCCTGGACGAGCCGACGATCGGGCTCGACGTGGTCAGCAAGCAGGCCGTGCGCTCGTTCCTGGGCGAGCTGGGCCGCGCCGGCGACGTCACGCTCGTGCTGACCACGCACGACCTGGCCGACATCGAACGCCTCTGCCGCCGCCTGGTGGTGATCGACCACGGCCACGTGGTGCACGACGGCACGATCGAGCAGCTGCACGCCCGGTACGGTTCCCGCCGCCGCCTGGTCGCCGACCTCGACACGCCGCTGCCGCCCGGCTTCACCCTGCCCGGCGCCACGCTGACCTCGACCGAGGCCGACGGCCATCGGGTCACCTTCACCCTCGAGTCGATCGCCGCCGGGGCCGCCGTCGCCGCGCTGGTCGGCGCCGTGCCGGTGCGTGACCTCTCGGTGGTCGAGCCGGAGATCGAGGACGTGGTGGCCCGCCTCTACACCGACGTCAGCGGTGCTCCATGACGAGGACGGCCCAGGACGGTTCGAGCGCCTCGTAGTGGTGGGGGACGTCGCCGGGGAAGGTGATGTAGTCGCCCGGGCCCAGCTCGACGGTGTCGCCGTCCGGCCCGGTGCGGATGCGGCCGCCGCCGACCACGATGTGCTCGACGCTGCCCGGGATGTGCGCGGCGGCGTCGCGGGCCGGCCCCGGCTCGAGCTCCATCACGTACAGGTCGCGCCGGGTGTGCGGCGAACCCGCGGCGAGCAGTGTGGCCACGAAGTCGGCCTGGTCGGCCCGCAGCCGGGTCCCCTCGCCGGCTCGGACGACCCGCACCTGAGTTTCGGGTGGCTCGACCAGGCGGCTGAACGGCACGCCCAGGGCCACCCCGAGCGACCACAGCGTCTCGATGCTCGGGTTGCCGGTGCCCGCCTCGAGCTGGGACAGCGTCGACTTGGCCAGCCCGGCCCGGCGGGCCAGCTCGGCGATGGAGATGCCGGTGCGTTCCCTTTCCCGGCGCAGGGCGGCGGCGATGGTGGCGAGCGGGGGCGCCGGTTGCTGCATGTTCGCTCCGTCGATCGATTCGTTCGGTTTGACGAACGCTAGCGACATCGTTCAGTATTTAGAACCATGCGTACGATACAGCGAACGCAAGCCTTCGACCGGGCCCAGGTCCGCGACGCCGTCGCCATCGCGGCGGCCATGGTCGCGGTGGGCGCGTCGTTCGGCGCTATTGCGATCGCGTACGGGCTTCCGACGTGGGTGCCGTTTGCGATGTCCACGATCGTGTTCGCCGGGGGCGCGCAGTTCCTGGCGGTCGGCCTGCTCGCCGCGGGCAACCCCATCGCCGCCGTCTTCGCGGGCCTGCTGCTCAACGCCCGCCACATCCCGTTCGGCCTGGCCATCGGCGGCGCCATGGGCGCCGGCTGGCGCCGCCTGATCGGCAGCCACGTGATGACCGACGAGGTGGTGGCGTTCACCCTGGCCGAGGACGACCCGGCCCGCCGCCGGCGCACCTACTGGCTGATGGGCATCACGCTGTTCACCTCGTGGAACATCGGCACGGCCCTCGGCGTGCTGCTGGGCTCCGCGGTCGGCGACTACGAGGCGCTGGGCCTGGACGCCGCCTTCCCGGCCGCGCTGATCGCCCTGATCCTGCCGTCCCTGCGCGACCGGGCCACCCGCGTCGTCGCCCTCACCGGCACCGCGGTCGCGGTCGTCGCCACGCCTTTCCTGCCGGCCGGCCTGCCCGTGCTGTGCGCGCTGCTGGGCCTGCTCACCTTGATCCGCTTCGGCCGGAGGTCCTGATGCTGCTCGCCGCCATCCTCGTCCTCGGCATCGGCACGTACACGATGCGCCTCGGCGGAGTCATGCTGCGCGAACGCCTCACCCTGTCACCCGCGCTGCAGCGCCTGCTCCCGATGGCCGCCGCCGCCCTGCTGTGCGCCCTGGCCGGCACGGCCACCCTGATGGCCGGCAGCAGCTTCGCCGGCCTGTCCCGCCCGGCCGGCGTCGCCGTAGGCGCCTTGCTGGCTTGGCGGAAGGCGCCGTTCGTCGTCGTGGTGGTCGCCGCGGCCGCGGTGGCCGCCCTACTCCGTCTGGCCGGCGTCAACTAACCGGCGAGAAGCCGGCGCACTCCTCCGGCACCTCGGTGACTTCAGCCGGGCGACTGCCAAGGGCTCGCCGAAGCCCGAGATCAGAGCCACGGTCGCGTAGGTCGGCAGCGTGACCTTCGGTTCGGTCAGGTAGCCGCCGCCATCCACCGTCGCCTCGTACGTCAGGGACTGCGGCGCACCACCGTTGCCTGCAATTGCTCAGCCGTTGCCGGCAGCAGCCCCGCGACTCCCGGCCTTCGCCTCGCCGAGTTCCAGCGTGCCCGTGTAGCGCCATCGCGAAGCTCGGACGCCCGACCGTACCGGCGGCTCACCGCAGCGCCCGTCGTAGCCGTCAGGGGCAGCGGCAGACCGGCCGGGTCGACGTGCCCACGATCTCCGCGTCGGCGCCCTGATCATTACGTGGCCCGGAACGCCTTGGCTCTTGGCGCCTGCCTCCCGCCGTCCCTCGTAAAGCACGGATCTGCGTCAACGGCCCATCGGCAGAGTCGGTGCCGGAATGCCTGTCCCGGCCGGGCGAGTCGCATCTTCCGGCCGTTGTCAACAGGCCGACGAACGCCCATTGCGAAACAGCGCCCGACCCTTGCCAGTCGACGAACAGGGGAAAGTGCAGTCGGTCCCACACAGAGCCCACCGGTCCCACACAGAGCCCACCGGTCCCACACAGAGCCCACCGGTCCCACACAGAGCCCACCCTTCCCAAGGGGGAGCCCCCGCAGTCCATTGTCGTCTTGAGCGCCTTGATCAGGTCACGGCCTGTGGACAACCCCGGAATGTGGATAACTTCGGGCCTAGCGGCGGGCCAGCCAGACCGTGCGCTCGGTGCGGACGCTCAGGTCGGTCCGGCCGGGCAGCCCGGTCACGATCCGGTCGAGGGTGGCCAGCTCGGCGGCGGGCAGCCGGTCCTCGAGGCCGTGGCGCATGCGGCTCAGCGTCACCTGGGCGTAGCGGGCACCAGTCGGGGGCAGGGGCGCGGGCAGCGCGATGTCGAAGTGCCGCTCGGTCACCTCGGCGAAGCCGGCCCGGCTGATCAAGGCGCCCCAGTTCTCGTGCATGTGCAGGCCGGCCTCGTGGCGGCGCTTGTCCATGGCCACGTGGCCGGCGTCCTCCACGGGCTCGTCGGGCGTACCGGTCAGGAAGCGGGGGAACGAGTCGAGCTCGGCCACGACCAGCAGGCCGCCTGGCTGCAGGACGCCGAAGGCCGACGCCAGCGCCCGGGCCGGGTCGGCCATGTGGTGCATCGAGGACGCGGCCCACACGACGTCGATCGGGCCGAGGCCGGGCCAGGGCTGGTCGAGGTCGGCCTCGACGGTGCCGATGCGATCGCCCAGGCCCTCGGCCTCGGCGCGGGCGCGCAGGTGGGCCAGCATCTCGGGGTCGACGTCGAGCGCGGTGACCCGGGCGCCGGGCAGCTCGCGGGCGAGGGCGAGCGAGCCGGTGCCGCTGCCGGCGCCGAGGTCGGCGATGCGGGGCTGGCCGGCGGCCTCGCGGCCGACCCAGGCGATCACTTCGCTGTGGTAGTCGTGCAGGACCTCGGCGTCCAGGTCGAGCATTTCGATCATGTGGTTGTGGGCCATGTCCCGAAGGTAGCCGCGCCTTGCGCCCTTCGCATAGCATCTTGCGTATGAAGCAAGACCAGGATCTGGAGGCGGTCGTCCGCCAGCGCATCCGCGGGCTGCGGGTGGCGCGTGGGTGGTCGCTCGACGAGATGGCCGCCCGTTCGCTGCTGAGCCCGTCGACCCTGAGCCGGATCGAGACCGGCCACCGGCGCATCGCCCTCGACCAGATGGCCGCGATCGCCCGGGCGCTGGGCACCTCGATCGACCAGCTGGTCGAGCCGGTCGGCGACGAGGACGTGGTGATCCGTCCGCACAACCATCCGGAGCGCGGCATCACGACCTGGGTGCTGTCCCGCGGCAGCGGTCAGACGGTGGCCAAGATGCGCATCACCAGAAAGGTGCCGAGCGAGCTACGAGTGCATCCGGGGCACGACTGGTTCACCGTGCTGTCGGGCACGATCGAACTGCGGCTCGGCGACCGTACGATCCTGGTCGGCACGAATGAGGCGGCCGAGTTCTCGACGATGGTGCCGCACGCCTTCGGCGCCCACGAGGGGCCGGCCGAAGTGCTGTGCATCCTCGACCACGAGGGCGAGCGCAACCACTTACAAGGCCCCGAGCGAGACCTCTAGACGGCCTGGCCCAGCTCGACGCGCGGCTTGGGCACGCGCATGCGGCGGAAGGTGAGGCCGCGCATCACGCCGTAGATCTGCAGCGAGCCGACCCGCTGACTGGTCTTCGGGAAGCGCTCGTTGACCAGGCGCTTGACCTTGCGCGAGATGAGCACGCTGTCGATCACCACGCCGACGGCCAGCAGCAGCCACAGCAAATTACTGGCCAGCTGTACGGCGGGGATCTGCACGGTCGAGCCGATGAGCACGATCAACGCGCCACCGAAGAAGTACGTGCCCACGGTGCGGCGGCTGTCGATGATGTCGCGGACCAGGGCGCGCTCCGGGCCGCGGTCACGGGCCAGCAGATAGCGCTCGTCGCCCGCCTTCATGCCGGCCGTGGCCTCGGCCCTTTCCTGCCGCTGCCGCTCGCGCATCTGCTTCAGCTGCTCGCGGCGGTTGGCCGGGGCGGCTGCCTCGGCGCCGACCCGGCGGCCGGTGGCGACCCGCTTGGGTGTGGCCTGGCCGAGCTCTTTCTTGCTGGGCGTGTAGCTCTTCGGGCGCGCCGACGGCGTCACCTCCTCCTCGACTTCCTCGGGAGTGGCGACGTCGGACTGCTTGCGGCGAAAGAGCGAGGGCACGCTCAGAGAGTAGCCAAACGGCGCGGTGTGATTCACACCGCGCCGCTGATAGTGATGAAACTGAGGTGCGTTACAAGCGCTCGACGTGCGCGCCGAGGGCGGCCAGCTTGCCCTCGAAGTCCTCGTAGCCGCGGTTGATCAGGTCCACCCCGTACACCCGGGAAGTGCCCTCGGCGGCCAGCGCCGCGATCAGGTGGGCGAAGCCGGCCCGCAGGTCGGGGATGACCAGGTCGGCCGCGTGCAGCTTGGACGGGCCGGCGATGACGGCGGAGTGCTTGAAGTTGCGGCGGCCGAACCGGCACGGCGTGCCGCCCAGGCAGTCGCGGTAGACCTGGATGGTGGCGCCCATCTGGTTGAGCGCGTCGGTGTAGCCCAGCCGCTGCTCGTACACGGTCTCGTGCATGATCGACAGGCCGCGGGCCTGGGTCAGCGCGACCACCAGGGGCTGCTGCCAGTCGGTCATGAAACCGGGGTGCACGTCGGTCTCGAGCGCGACGGCCTGCAGCTCGTGGCCGGGGTGCCAGAACTTGATGCCACCCTCGACCGGGGTGACGCCCGGCCGGGCCACGCGATCGTCGGTGATCTCGAACTCGCCGCCGATCGAGCGGAAGACGTTGAGGAACGTCATCATGTCGGCCTGACGGGCGCCGAGCACTTCGATCTCGCCCTTGGTCGCGAGCGCGGCGGCGGCCCAGCTGGCGGCCTCGATGCGGTCGGGGATCGGCTTGTGCTTGTAGCCGTGCAGGCGGGGCACGCCCTGGATCTCGATGACCCGGTCGGTGTGCACCGTGATGATCGCGCCCATCTTCTGCAGCACGCAGATGAGATCCATGATCTCCGGCTCGATGGCCGCGTTGCGCAGCTCGGTGACGCCTTCGGCGCGGACGGCGGTGAGCAGGATCTGCTCGGTCGCGCCGACGCTCGGGTAGGGCAGCTCGAGCTTGGCTCCCTTGAGGCCGTTGGGCGCGCTCAGGTGCATGCCCTCGGGCGTCTTGTCGACGACCGCGCCGAATTCGCGCAGCGCCTGGATGTGGAAGTCGATCGGGCGCGGGCCGATGTGGCAGCCGCCGAGGTCCGGGATGAACGCGTGACCGAGGCGGTGCAGCAGCGGGCCGCAGAGCAGGATCGGGATGCGGCTGGAGCCGGCGTGCACGTTGATCTCGTCGGTGCTGGCGCTTTCGACGTTGGTCGGGTCCATCACGATCTCGCCGTCGTCGGCGCCGTCGCTGACCTTCACGCCGTGCAGGCCGAGCAGGCCACGGACGACCTCGACGTCGCGGATGCGCGGCACGTCGTACAGGTGGCTCGGCGACTCGCCCAGCAGGGCGGCCACCATCGCCTTCGAGACGAGGTTCTTGGCGCCACGGACCCGGATCTGACCCTGCAACGGCGTTCCGCCGTGCACGACCAAGACGTCGTCGGTCAACGTAACCTCCAGCCGGTGGGCGCGAGGGGAGCGCCCGAAGATGATCGAGGGGGCAGCACGGGTGGACCTACCCCGTTTCTGCAACCGGGTGAGCATAGCGCTGAGTGACAAGGACGCCAGTCACACAACGCCCACGAGGCCGTGAAAAGCCGACAGTTAAGACAGCGGAAAGAAAACGCCGCGCTGTCCGGATCTTGCTGACTACGGTCGGTTACGGCAGGGCGAGCATCTGGTCGAGCGCGACACGCGCGTACTTGGCCGTTTCCTCGTCGACGGTGATGACGTTCGGCACGCGGCCGGCGACCAGTTCCTCCAGCGCCCACACCAGGTGGGGGAGGTCGATGCGGTTCATCGTCGAGCAGTAGCAGACCGTCTTGTCGAGGAACATGATCTGCTTGTCCGGGTGGGCCAGGGCCATCCGCCGGACGAGGTTGAGCTCGGTGCCCACCGCCCAGGCCGACCCGGCCGGGGCCGCGTCGAGCGCCTTGATGATGTACTCGGTCGAGCCCACGTAGTCGGCGGCCTGGACGACCTCGTGCCGGCACTCGGGGTGGACCAGCACGTTGACGCCGGGCACCCGCTCGCGCACGTCGTTGACGCTGTCGAGTGTGAACCGGCCGTGCACCGAGCAGTGCCCGCGCCACAGGATCATGCGCGCGTTCCGCAGCTGCTCGTCGGTCAGCCCGCCGTGCGGCTTGTGCGGGTCGTAGAGCACGCAGTCGTCGAGGCTGAAGCCCATTTCGAGTACGGCGGTGTTGCGCCCGAGGTGCTGGTCGGGCAGGAAGAAGACCTTGCTGCCCTGCTCGAACGACCAGTCCAGCGCGCGCTTGGCGTTGGACGACGTGCAGACCACACCCTCGTTGCGGCCGACGAAACCCTTGATGTCGGCCGAGGAGTTCATGTACGTCACCGGGACGATGTCGCCGGCGATGCCGAGGTCTTCGAAGTGCTCCCACGCCGTCTGAACCTGGCCCAGCACGGCCATGTCGGCCATCGAGCAGCCGGCCGCCAGGTCGGGCAGGATCACCTGCTGGGCCGGCGTGGTCAGGATGTCGGCGCTCTCGGCCATGAAGTGCACGCCGCAGAACACGATGAACTCCGCGTCCGGGCGGGCCGCGGCCTGCTGGGCCAGCTTGAACGAGTCGCCCGTGACGTCGGCGAACTGGATGACCTCGTCGCGCTGGTAGTGGTGGCCGAGCACGAAGACGCGGTCGCCCAGCGCGGCCTTGGCCGCGGTGGCCCGGGCCACCAGGTCGGGGTCGCTCGGCGCGGGCAGGTCGCCCGGGCAGTCGACGCCGCGCTCGGAGGCGGGGTCGCTGCCGCGGCCCAGCAGGAGCAGCGCGGTGGCGGTGTTCGAGGGTTCGGTCCAGGTCGACGTCACGTCAGCCATCGTCGCACAGCTCGGGAAGGGCATCGGTGGTCGTGAGAGTGGCCTGCCACACTCGTACGCGTGCGCGTGCTGATCTGTCCGGACAAGTTCGCCGGGACCCTTTCCGCTCCCGAGGTCGTCGAGGCTGTGGTGGCCGGCTGGACCAAGCCCGACGAGTTGGTCAGGCGGCCGCTGTCCGACGGCGGCCCGGGGTTCATCGAGGTGCTGGCCGAGGCGACCGGTGGCCGCCGCATCCCGGTGCCGACGGTCGACCCGCTGGGCCGGCCCGTGGAGGGCGAGATCCTGCTGGTCGGGCCCACGGCGTACGTGGAAAGCGCGCACGCCTGCGGCCTGCACCTGCTGACCCCTGAAGAGCGCGACCCGAACTCGGCCAGCTCGTACGGGCTGGGGCTGCTGCTCATGGCGGCGGTCGAGGCCGGCGCGACCGAGGTGGTGATCGGGCTCGGTGGTTCGGCGGTCAACGACGCCGGGGCGGGCATGCTGGCCGCGCTGGGCGCCCCGCCGGTCGACATCGCGGGCTACGCGCTTCCGTACGGCGGCGCCTATCTGAACGCGGCGGCCTCCCTGGGCGGCACGCCCCGGCTGCGGCAGGTGAGCCTGGTCGCCGCGACGGACGTGGACAACCCGCTCACCGGCCTGCACGGGGCCAGCAACGTCTTCGGGCCGCAGAAGGGGGCGAGCCGGGAGGACGTGTACCGGCTCGACGCCGCGCTGGAGCAGTTCGCCGGCGTACTGGAAAAGGCTTTCGGGGTCGAGGATCTGCAGCAGGCCCCGGGCGGGGGAGCGGCCGGCGGGATCGGAGCGGCGCTGATCGCCCTCGGTGGCCGCGTCGTGTCCGGGATCGGCCTGGTCAGCACGGCCATCGGGCTCGAGCGCGAGCTGGACGCGGCCGACCTGGTGATCACGGGAGAGGGATCCTTCGACCACCAGTCGCTGCGCGGGAAGGTCGTGGCCGGCATCGCCAACGCCGCCCGCGACCGTGGTCTGCCCTGCATCGTGCTGGCCGGCCGGAACGAGACGGGCTACCGGGAAGCCGCCTCGGCCGGTGTCACCGAGACGTACTCCCTGACCGAGCACTTCGGCAGCACCGACACCGCGATGAACGAGCCCGCCCGGGGCCTCCGTGAGCTGTCCGAGCGCATCTCTGAGCAGTGGAGCCGGTGAAACAGGCCACCCGGATTGGGAATCATGGGAATCCGGGCTAGCGTTGGCCAGTACGGCAGTATGTCCGCACCTGGCAGGGAGTAACCACGTGACCACTGAAGCGCACACCGAGTCGGTCGAGGCGACCGCCCCGTCCGGCGTCATCCTGACCGACGTCGCCGCGGTGAAGGTCAAGGCCCTGATCGAGCAGGAAGGGCGCGACGACCTGCGCCTGCGCATCGCCGTTCAGCCCGGTGGCTGCTCCGGCCTGCGTTACCAGCTCTTCTTCGACGAGCGCTCGCTCGACGGTGACATCGTCAGCGACTTCGGTGGCGTCGAGGTCGTCGTCGACCGCATGAGCTCGCCCTACCTGGCCGGCGCCACGATCGACTTCGCCGACCGGATCGACGCCCAGGGCTTCACCATCGACAACCCGAACGCGCAGAACTCCTGCGCCTGTGGCGACTCGTTCCACTGATCGCCGCCGCATAGCACGACCCTCCAGCAGGCCGTCCCGTTCACGGGGCGGCCTGCTGGCGTTCACGAGCCGGTAGGCTGCGTACGTAAGCCCCCCGTTCCCGAAATCCCGAGGGCCCACATGAAGATCGCCGTCACCGGCTCGATCGCCACCGACCACCTGATGCACTTCCCCGGGCGGTTCGCCGACCAGCTCATCGCGGACCAGCTGCACAAGGTCTCGCTCTCGTTCCTCGTCGACGACCTGGTGGTCCGGCGCGGCGGCGTGGCGCCCAACATCGCCTTCGGCATGGGCAAGCTCGGGCTGCGCCCGATCCTGGTCGGCGCGGTCGGGGCCGACTTCGCCGACTACCGCTCCTGGCTCGAGCGGCACGGCGTCGACTGCGACTCGGTGCACATCAGTGAGGTGGCTCACACGGCGCGCTTCGTGTGCACCACCGACGACGACCTCAACCAGATCGCCTCGTTCTACGCGGGCGCCATGGCCGAGGCCCGCAACATCGAGCTGGCTCCGGTGAACGAGCGGGCCGGCGGCCTCGACCTGGTGCTGATCGCCGCCAACGACCCGGCCGCCATGGTCCGCCACTCGCAGGAGTGCCGGGCCCGGGGCTACAAGTTCGCGGCCGACCCGTCGCAGCAGCTCGCCCGCATGGACGGCAGCGACGTGCTGACGCTGATCAGCGGGGCCGAATACCTCTTCACCAACGAGTACGAGCGCTCGCTGCTCGAGACGAAGGCCGGGCTCACCTCCGACCAGGTGCTCGACCAGGTGCGCATCCGGGTCACCACGCTCGGCAAGGACGGCGTCGAGATCACCGGCCGCGACATCGAGCGCATCCACGTGCCGGTCGCGCGCGACGTCATCCCGCAGGACCCGACCGGCGTCGGCGACGGCTTCCGGGGCGGCTTCTTCGCGGCGATCTCGTGGGGGCTCGGCCTCGAGCGGGCCGCCCAGGTCGGCTCGCTGCTGGCCGCGCTCGTGCTCGAGTCGGCCGGCGGCCAGGAGTACGACGTGCGCGGCGAGGACTTCGCCAAGCGCTTCGCCGACTCGTACGGCGACGCCGCGGCCGCCGAGATCAAGCAGTTTTTGCCTTCCGGAAGCTGAGCCTGCCTGCGTAACCACCGGGGGTTTCATGGTTTTGGCCGTCTTCGCCGGGTTGCCCGGCGTCGGGAAGAGCACGCTCGCCGCGCGGGTGGCCGCCGAGCTGCCCGCGTGCGTGCTCGCGGTCGACACGGTCGACTTCGCCCTGCAGCGGTACGAGGTGGTCGAGCCGAGGCCGGGGTTCGCCGCCTACGGCGCGGTGGCCGCGCTGGCCGAGGTGCAGCTCGGCATCGGCCACCACGTGATCATCGACGCGGTCAGCCCGGTCAAGGCGGCCCGCCAGCTCTGGGTCGACGTGGCCGAGCGGGCCGGCGTGCCGCTGCGGGTGGTCGAGGTGGTGGTCGGTGACGACGCCGAGCACCGCCGCCGGGTCGAGAAGCGCTACGAGACCCGCGACCACGACGGCGTGCCGGACTGGGTGCGGGTGCTCGAGCGCCAGGCCGAGTACGAGCCCTACCTGGGCCCGCGCCTGGTCGTGGACACCCACCTGGCGAAGGATCCGGTCGGGCCGGTCGTCGAATACCTGAATTAGGTTGTACGTCGTACCTCGAACGCATTTTCGGCCGGAGAACCCAGGTACTCCTGCTTCTTCATGCGGCACCAGGCCGGGATGTCGTTGGCCGCAGCCGGGTCGTCGGCCAGCACGCGTACGACGTCCCCGACCTCGACCTTGCCGATGTTCTGGGCCAGTTTGATCACCGGCAGCGGGCATCGCTGACCCCGGCAGTCCAGCTCGATCACATGCCCGCCTCTCGCCGGATCCCCGCGACGATGCCCGGCAGCACGGCCAGGAACCGCTCGACGTCGGCCTCGGTGGTGCCCCGGTGCAGCGAGACCCGGACGTTGCCGTGGCTGAGCACGCCCATCGCCTCCAGCACATGGCTCGGCCGCAACGTCGACGCCGTGCACGAGGAGCCCGACGAGACGGCGAAACCGGCCCGGTCGAGCGCGTGCAACAGCGCCTCCCCGTCGACGTACAGGCACGAGAAGGTCACCAGATTCGGCAGCCGCTGCTCCGGATCGCCGACCACCTCGACGTCCGGAACCGTCGCCGGCACTCGCTCCCGAATGCGGTCGACCAGCGCTTTCAGGCGTACGGACTCGGTCGCGGCCTCGGCCCGCACGGCCCGCAGGCTCGCCGCGGCCGCGACCACCGCCGGCAGATCGGCCCCGCCGGGCCACTGCGGGCGATAAAGATCATCTTGCGGGTACGGTGAGATCCAGCGCACACCCTTGCGGACCACCAGCACGCCGACGCCCGGCGGACCGCCCCACTTGTGCGCGCTCGCGCTGAGCAAGGACCAGCCCGGCGGTACGTCCGTCCGGCCCACCGACTGAGCGGCGTCGACGAACAACGGCACGCCGGACTCGTCGCAGTAGCCGGCCGCGGCCGCCACCGGCTGCACCGTGCCCACCTCATGACTCGCGCTGATCAGCGACGCCACCGCCACGCCGGGCGCCGAGACGGCCCGCTCCCAGGCGTCCAGGTCGAGCCGGCCCAGGCGGTCGACGGGCACCTCGACGGCCTTGCCCCGGGCCGCCGCGTGCAGCACCGCCGAGTGCTCGATGGCCGAATGCACCAGCGTGTCGCCCTGACGGGAGCGGCCGGCCAGAGCGCCCAGCACGGCCGCCTGCGCGGCTGCGGTGCCCGACGGCCAGAAGGACACCTCATCCGTACGGACGCCCAGAGCCTCGGCGAACGCGGCCCGGGCCGCGTCCGAAAGCTGCTGGGCCCGCCGGCCCGCGGAGTACAACCGGGCCGGATCGGCCCAGCCGTCGGCCAGCGCGGCCAGCAACGCCTCACGCGCCACCGGATGCAAGGGGACGGCCGTGGCCGCATCGAGGTAGGCCGGACCGGCCGGATCGCCCGTGAATTCCACTCTCGAAACGGTATCGTCCGATTGTCGACGGGTATACGCGCGCCACTGAAGATCGGACCCCGCAACGGTGGGACAGGGCCTGGTCGAGTAATGTGCGACCGTCGGTAACGCCTGGCCACTCGTGTCCGTTTCGGGCGGGAGGCGGCGCTGCTAAGGAGGCAAGAGCAGGTGAGCGCAAAAGGTTCGGCCGCACGGCCGCGAGCGGCAGTCCGGGTCGCCGGGCTCGGTCTCGGCGGGTCGTTGCTGCTGCTGGTGCTCTCGGGGTGTTCCGTCGAGGGGGTCGGGGACGCCTTCGGCCACTTCGGATGGCCCGGCAAGGGCATCACCTTGCAGGCCCACAAGATGTACGACCTGTGGATCGCCTCCGTGATCGCCGCCCTCATCGTCGGCGTCTTCGTGTGGGGCCTGATCTTCTGGTGCATCATCCGGTACCGCAAGCGCGGTGACGAGCTGCCCGTCCAGACGCGGTTCAACATGCCGATGGAGGTGCTCTACACGGTCACCCCGGTGCTGATCGTGGCGGTGCTCTTCTACTACACGGCCATCGTGCAGACCGACGTGGACAAGCTGTCCAAGAACCCCGACCAGGTCGTCGAGGTCGTCGCGTTCAAGTGGAACTGGCAGTTCAACTACCGCGACGGCATCGGTGAAGAGGCCAACACCGTCGCGTCGACGGTCGGCTCGTCCGACGTCATCCCGATCCTGGTCCTGCCGACCGGCCGCAAGATCCGGTTCGAGGAGACCAGCAAGGACGTCATCCACTCGTTCTGGGTCCCCGAGATCCTGTTCAAGCGGGACGTCTTCCCGGGCAACGTGCGCAACACCTTCGAGATCACTCTCGACAAGGAAGGCCGCTACGTCGGCCGCTGCGCCGAGCTCTGCGGCACGTACCACGCCTTCATGAACTTCGAGCTGGTCTCGGTCGCGCCCGAGCGGTTCGACACGTTCCTGCAGGCCAAAGAGGGCGGCGCCACCACGCAGGAGGCGATGGCGGCGATCGGCTACACCGGCGACGCGGCCTACGCGACGACCACCGAGCCGTTCAACACGCGGCGCCAGAAGAACGGCTGGAACCAGCGGGACGCGGTCGCCGCGGGCGCCGGCACGGCCGCCACGGCCGGGAAGTAGGGGAACAGCGTGCGCACCGAATACAAGATCTTCGTCGGCGTCGCCGCGTTCCTCTTCGGAGCGGCCATCGTCTACGGCTTCTACACCCGGGGCACCGGCACCCACGTCGAGTGGGTGGGCACGGTCGCGCTGATCCTGTCGGGCCTGCTGTGCTCCATGTGCGGCGGCTTCTTCTGGTTCGTCGCCCGCCGCATCGACCTGCGCCCCGAGGACCGCGAGGACGGCGAGATCGCCGAGGGTGCGGGCGAGATCGGCTTCTTCAGCCCGGGCAGCTACTGGCCGTTCGGGATCGCCCTCTCCGCCACGATCGCCGGCCTGGGCCTGGTCTTCTGGATGTGGTGGCTCGTGGTGGTCGGCCTCATCCTGGTGATCGTCTCTTCGAGCGCCATGATCTTCGAGTACTACACGGGCACCCGGCACCCCGCCGAGCACTGAGCTGAATCGCCGAAGCCCGCGTCCCCCAGGGGACGCGGGCTTCGTGGTTTCTCAGGCCGCGGCGCGGCGTTGCAAGGGGGCTATGCGGCGGGGCGGAGTGTTCAGGCCCAGCCACAGGTGGGCTACTACCGGGGCGACGACCTCGGCGGCGCCGCACCGGGTGCAGATGAGCTCCTCGGCCGGTACCTCGAACATCATGTCGCCGTCGCAGATGATGCAGCGGGGTTCGCGATCGGACACGGGTGGCTCCTCTCTTCGCCGGAAGGTGGATTACCCGAAACTGATTCCGACGCTGCCACGTATTTGGGGCTTTTGGGAGTATTGAGCCCGGCGTGTCCGCTGTGAGAATGCTTATTCGGCCGCTTTGGCCTTCCGGGCCGCCTCGACCCAGCGGGCCAGCTGAGCCGTCGCCGCCCCGGAGTCGATCGTTTCCTGGGCCCGGGCTATTCCGGCCCGCAGCGTGTCCCTCAGGTCGCCGGAAAGGCCACCCTGGGCGGCCAGCGCGGCCGCGGTGTTCAGCACGACGGCGTCGCGGACCGGACCGGGCTCGCCGGCGAACGTGCGGTGGGCCACGTCGGCGTTGAACTTCGTGTCGCCGCCGCGCAGGGCGTCCGGCTCGCTGCGGGGCAGGCCCAGCTCGACGGAGTCGATCAGGTGTTCCTCGACCTTGCCGTTCGCCGCCTGCCAGATCCGGGTCGGCGCGGCCGTGGTGAACTCGTCCAGGCCGTCCTCGCCCCGCATGACCAGCACCGAGTCGCCTCGCGCGGCGAACACGGCCGCCATCACCGGCGCCATGCGCGGGTCGAAGCAGCCCACCGCGGCCGCCCTGGGGCGGGCCGGGTTGGTCAGCGGGCCCAGCACGTTGAAGAAGGTGGGCACGCCCAGTTCGCGCCGGGTGACCGAGGCATGCCGCATCCCGGGGTGGAAGCGGGCGGCGAAGCAGAAGCCGATGCCGGCCTCGTCCACCGTGCTCACCACGCCCTCGGGGCCCAGGTCGAGCGGGATGCCGAAGTGCTCGAGCAGGTCGGCGGTGCCGGTGGTTGACGAGGCCGAACGGTTGCCGTGCTTGACCACCGTCACACCCGAGGCGGCTGTGATGATCGCCGCCATCGTCGAGATGTTGACGGTGTTGGCCCGGTCGCCGCCGGTGCCGACCACGTCGACCGCGCTGGTGCGCACGTTCTCGGGCAGCGTGACCGGGGCCGCGTTGGCCAGCATGGCGTCGACCAGGCCGGCCAGTTCACCCGGCGTCTCGCCCTTGGCCCGCAGCGCGATCGCGAACCCGGCGATCTGGGCCGGCGTGGCGTTGCCGGTCATGATCTCGCCCATGGCCCAGGCGGTGTCGGCGGTCCCTAGTTCCTCGCCGCGCAGCAGGGCGCTCGTCAGATTCGGCCAGGTGCGTGCGCCCATGGCGGGGCCCTCCGGGGATGCGGGTCAGCGGGGGTTGGTCAGGGGATCTGGCCGAGGGTGCCCAGCGGGATCGCGCCGTTGCGGCGGGCCCGGAGCATGGCGGCCACGGTCTGGCCGGTGGTGACCGGGTCGAGCGGCATGACCAGCGTCTGGTCGACCTGGGCGTACGCGGCCAGCCAGCGGTCGGCCGCGCGGGCCAGCACGACGCAGACGGGCGGGGGAGTCGCGTACTCGTCCTTGGTCTGCCGGGCGATGCCCAGGCCGCCGGCCGGGGCCGCCTCGCCGTCGAGCACCATCAGGTCGATCTCGTACTTGTCGAGCAGGTTCCGGCAGTCTTCCCAGGTGGCCGCGTCGGCGAACTCGACCTTGAGGTCGGCCGCGGGACGCACCCCGATCGCCTGCCGGATCCTGTCCCGCACAGCGGGGTCGTCGCTGTAGAGGAGGACCGTGTACTGAGTGACCTGCGCATCGCTCATTGTTTTGTGCCTCGGCTCACGTCGTAGGTGCACGGCGATCGTAACGGACACCACTACGGGGTGTCGGACCCCGGTGCGCGGGTGTCGGCGGGGGCCCCGTTTGTGATCTTGGCGGCATCGTCGCGGGCCCGTCCGGCGGCCTCCTCGGCCTCCTGCCGATCGAGCGCGCGGTCGATCCGTCGGGCCTCGCGTTCGGACTGGCGCACCCACTGCAGGATCAGGATGCCGAGCATCGTGACGCTGACGATCTCGCCGCCGGCCCACAGGATGCCGCCCGCCGTGACCTGGTCGGCCTTGGGATCGGTCCAGCTCAGGCCCAGGCCGTTGTAGTAGTCGCCGGCCAGCAGGGTCGAGCTCTGCATGATCGTCAGGCCGAGCACCGTGTGGAACGGCACCGACAGCACCATGAGCAGGGCGCGGCCGGGGTAGGGCCAGCGGTTGGGCAGCGGGTCGAGGCCCAGCAGCGGCCAGAAGAACAGGCAGCCGGTGACGATGAAGTGGATGTGGATGAACTCGTGCAGCCAGGAGTGCAGCAGCGTCTGCCGGTAGAGGTCGGTGAAGTACAGGACGAACGGGTTGGCCACGAAGATGCCGAAGGCGACCAGCGGGAACGTCAGAACCCGGGCGACCCGGCTGTGCACCACGGCGAGCAGACGCCGCCGCGGCGAGGCGGGCAGCGTACGCAGGGCAAGCGTGACCGGCGCGCCCAGCGCGAGAAAGATCGGGCCCACCATGGACAGCACCATGTGCTGGACCATGTGCACCGAGAGCAGCGTGGTGTCGTACGCCTCGATGCCGGTGACCGTGACGGCCGCGATCGAGCCGAGTCCACCGGCGACGAACGCCACCGTGCGACCGGCCGGCCAGTGGTCGCCCCGCTGCCGCAGCCGGTACACGCCGTAGCCGTACAGCGCGGCCGCCACCACGAGGAACAGGGCGACCAGGCTGCCCAGGTGGATCTCGGTGAAGATCGCACCCGCGGTGAACGGCGGAAGAACAGTATCCCCGCCGGCGGCGGCGAGTGTGGGCATTTCGGCTAGGTGCACCACCCGAGGCTAGGCCTATCCGGTGGCGGCCGGTAATTCCGGGCTGCAACTCGTGCCTGAATTCGACCCCCCGCAGCACGTTGCACTGATCGCGGGGCAATAATGAGCCTCGTGACAGCGGCCTCAGCCATCGACAAGAGCAGGATCCACTCGCTGACGCGACCGAACATGGTGAGCGTCGGCACGATCGTGTGGCTCTCCAGCGAGCTCATGTTCTTCGCGGCACTGTTCGCGATGTACTTCTCGATCCGCGCGGCGGCGCCGGAGCAGTGGGAGCTCCATACCGAAGCGCTCAAGATCCCGTACGCGACGACGTTCACGGTGATCCTGGTGCTCTCCTCGGTCACGTGCCAGCTCGGCGTGTTCGCGGCGGAGAAGGGTGATGTGTTCGCGCTGCGGCGCTGGTTCACCATCACCTTCGTGATGGGCCTGATCTTCGTGCTCGGGCAGGCCAACGAGTACCGCAACCTGGTCCACGAGGGCATCAAGCTCAACGGCGACGGGTACGGCTCGATGTTCTACCTGACGACCGGCTTCCACGGCCTGCACGTCACGGGCGGTCTCATCGCCTTCATCGTCTACATGATCCGTACGACCATGGGTAGGTTCACCCCGGCGCAGGCCACCTCGGCGATCGTCGTGTCGTACTACTGGCACTTCGTGGACATCGTGTGGATCGCGCTGTTCGCCATGATCTATTGGCTGCAGTAGACCCCGCCTTCGTCCATGAGCATCAGGTCAAAACGCAGAGGGATACAACCCATGACTTCTGACACCCCCGCCCGCCGGCGCCTCCGGGTGTTCTCCCGGCGGCGCGGCGCGCCGAGCCGGGCGCGCCGGCGGATCGGCGCGGCGGTGCGCATGCTCGCCGCCCTCGCGCTGGCCGGCGGCGTCTACACCGCTTTCGCCCCGGGCGCGTTCGCCGACGAGCCGAAGCAGCTCTCGGCCACCGCGCTCGAGGGCAAGCAGCTGTACGACAACAGCTGCATCACCTGCCACGGCCGCGACGGCCAGGGTGTCGAGGACCGCGGGCCGAGCCTGATCGGCGTCGGCTCGGCGGCGGTCGAGTTCCAGGTGGGCACCGGCCGCATGCCGATGGTCCGCCAGGAGGCTCAGGCCGAGCAGAAGAAGCCGGTGTTCGACAAGAACCAGACCAAGCAGCTCGGCCAGTACATCCAGGAGCTGGGTGGAGGCCCCCAGCTGCCCTCGGGTGAGCTGGTCGAGAACCTGGACGAGAACCCCGAGGCGATCGCCCGCGGCGGCGAGCTGTTCCGGGTCAACTGCACCTCGTGCCACGGCTTCGGCGGTGGCGGCGGCGCGCTGTCGTCGGGCAAGTTCGCCCCGGCGCTGCACGACGCGACGCCCGAGGAGATCTACGCCGCGATGCTGAGCGGCCCGCAGAACATGCCGGTGTTCGGCGACAACCAGCTCACGCCGGAAGAGAAGCGCGAGATCATCACCTACATCACCCTGCAGCTGCAGGAGGACAAGGACCCGGGCGGCCTGTTCAACCTCGGCCGGTACGGTCCGTCCACCGAGGGTGTCGCGATCTTCCTCGTCGGCATCACGCTTCTGGTCTTCACGTCGCTGTGGATTGCGGGGAAGTCATGACCACGCTGCATCACGACGCGCCCGACGCTCCCGAGCCGGTCGACGTCGACGACCCGCGGCTCAGCCGCTTCGACGTCGTGAAGGAGGGACTGCGCCGCGACGAGATCGAGATCATCACGTACGAGTCGCAGTTCCAGGGCAACAACTCCAAGGCCGAGAAGCGGGTCGTCCGCAACATCGCCCTGCTGTTCATCCTGGCCGGTGTGGCCGCCTTCGCCTTCCTCGGCTTCTACATCTTCTGGCCGTGGCGGTTCGAGCTGGGCCACACGCTGAGCGACTACTACACGCCGCTGCTCGGCATCTCGCTCGGCATCGCGCTGTTCGCGGTCGGCTTCGCGATCCTGGCCTGGGCCAAGAAGCTGCTGCCGCACGAGGTGTCGATCCAGGCCCGGCACGACGGCGCGTCCCCGACCGACGAGCAGAAGATCACCGGCCAGACGATGCTGTTCGTCGGTGACGAGCTCAACCAGGGCGTCCAGCGCCGGCCGCTGCTCAAGGGCGCGATCGGCTTCGGCCTGGCGCCGATCGGCCTGGTCGCGGCGGCCCCGCTGATCGGCGGCCTGATCGAGAACCCGCACAAGGCCGAGCACCCCGACCTGTTCACCACCGGCTTCAGCCCGGCCAAGAACGGCGGCAACCTGGTCCGGCTCACCCGGGACGACGGCACGCCGATCCGGCCCGAGGACGTCAGCACCGGCGGCCAGATGACGGTCTTCCCCGGCATCCCGCACGGCGCCACCAACGAGTACGCCGACTCGCCGACCCTGCTGATCCACCTGCGGGCCGACGACGCGGAGGAGACGCGCAACAACGCCGACGCCGACCGGCGCAACGCCGGGTCGATGTGGGGCAACTATGTCGCGTACTCCAAGATCTGCACGCACGCCGGTTGCCCGGCTAGCCTTTACGAGCAGCAGACGAACCGCCTGCTGTGCCCCTGCCACCAGTCGCAGTTCCTGATCACCCGGAACGCGCAGCCGATCTTCGGTCCCGCCACCCGGCGGCTGCCGATGCTGCCGCTCGGGGTGGACGAGGAGGGCTACTTCGTGGCAACGTCCGATTACAAAGACACAGTCGGACCTGACTTCTGGGAGCGGCCGTGAAGCGCCGAACAGGCAAAGCCGATCTTCAGCAGGCGCCGGTCACCTTCGCCAAGGGCGTAGACGAGCGGTTCCAAGCCTCCACTCCTCTGCGTGCCCTTCTCAACAAGGTCTTCCCTGACCACTGGTCGTTCCTGCTGGGTGAGATCGCGCTCTTCTCGTTCATCATCCTGCTGCTCACGGGCGTCTTCCTGACGCTGTTCTTCGACCCGTCGATGTCGGAGACGGCCTACGAGGGCGCCTACCCGGCGCTGCGTGGCACCGAGATGTCGCAGGCCTACGCGTCCTCGCTGCACCTGTCGTTCGAGGTGCGCGGTGGTCTGTTCATGCGCCAGATGCATCACTGGGCGGCGCTGCTGTTCATGGCGTCGATCGTCGTGCACATGCTGCGCATCTTCTTCACCGGCGCATACCGGAAGCCGCGCGAGGCCAACTGGGTCATCGGCATGGCCCTGTTCCTGCTCGGCTTCCTGGCCGGCTTCACGGGCTACTCGCTCCCCGACGACGGTCTCTCCGGCACCGGCCTGCGCATCGCCTCGGCGATCATGCTGTCCATCCCGGTTGTCGGCACGTGGATCTCGGCGTCCATCTTCGGCGGCGAGTTCCCCGGCCACCTGATCATCGGCCGGTTCTACATCGCGCACGTGCTGCTGATCCCGGGCGGTCTGCTCGCGCTGATCAGCGTTCACCTGGGCCTGGTCTTCAAGCAGAAGCACACCCAGTGGCCGGGCCCGATGCGGACCAACACCAACGTGGTCGGCGAACGCATGTTCCCGCGGTACGCGCTCAAGCAGGGCGGCTTCTTCATGGCTGTCTTCGGCACGGTGGCGCTGCTGGCCGGCCTGTTCCAGATCAACCCGATCTGGCTGTTCGGGCCGTACCGGGCGTCCGAGGTGTCGTCGGCGTCGCAGCCCGACTGGTACGTCATGTTCATGGACGGCCTGGTCCGGCTCATGCCGAATTGGCAGATCTACATCGGCGACTACAGCCTCCCGCCGCTGTTCTGGCCCGCAGTGGTCGGCCTGGGCTTCTTCACCACGGCGCCGATGGCCTGGCCCTGGCTCGAGGCCCGCAAGACCGGCGACAAGCGGATCCACAACCTGCTCGAGCGCCCGCGCGACAACCCCGAGCGGGTCGGCATCGGTTCGATGGCGGTCACCTTCTTCATCTGGGCCACCATCTCCGGCGGCAACGACGTCATCGCCGACAAGTTCCACATCAGCCTCAACGCGATGACCTGGGCCGGTCGTATCGGACTGATCGTGCTGCCCGCGCTGGCCTACTTCATCGCGGTCCGCGTCTGCCTGGGTCTGCAGCAGCACGACCGCGAGGTGCTGGCCCACGGCGTCGAGACGGGCATCATCCGGCGCCTGCCGAACGGCCAGTTCGTCGAGGTGCACCAGCCGCTCGGCCCGGTCGACGAGCACGGCCACCCGGTGCCCATCGAGTACGGCGGCTGGGTCGTCCCGAAGAAGATGAACCGGGTCGGCGCCCTGGCGCCGGCGGTCAAGGGCTTCTTCTTCCCGGTCGAGAAGCCGTCCGAGGCTCCGGTCTCGCCCGGCATGCCGCCGGTCAGCGGCGACACCCGCGAAGAGATCACGTCCGGCCGTAAGTAAGTAACACAGCGACGACGAGGGGCCCGCTTCGGCGGGCCCCTTTTCGTTTGCCGTCGTCCCGCGGCGGATAGCATGGTCGCGACCACTCCGCCCGCCCAGCCGAGGAGCCCGCAGGTGAACACCGCGATCGTGCACATCGACTGCGCCACCGACTCGATTCCCGAGGTCGCCGAGGCTCTGGCCGCCCTCGACGGGGTGAGCGAGGTCTACTCGGTCGCCGGCAACGTCGACCTCATCGCGGTGGTCCGCGTGGCCAAGTTCGACGACATCGCCGAGGTCATCGCGGGCAAGATCTCCAAGACGCCGGGCGTGCTCAACACGGAGTCGCACATCGCGTTCCGGGCCTACTCCAAGCACGACCTCGAGGACGCCTTCGCCATCGGCCTGCCCGACGCCGACTAGCCCTGGCCCTCGCCCGTGCTGGGGCCCTCGTCGGTGATCGGGAACGAGTGGTGCTCGTGGGTCACGAGCCAGCGGCCGTCCTGTTTGCGCAGGCCCAGGCTCAGCCGCAACCGGCGGTCGGGGTGCTCGGCCAGCTCGGCGGGCTCGCCGCAGCGTAGGAGGGCATGGGCGAACGCCACGTCGTCGCCCGCCGTGACCTCGAGCCGGACGATCTCGAAGACGGCGCCGGACTCGATCCAGCGGAAGAACGGCGGCCAGGTCTCGCGATAGGCGTCGATTCCCCGTACGCCGTCCTGCGGCGGTGGCACGTCGAACATCACGATGTCGTCGGCATGGCCGGCCACGACGGCGGGCAGGTCGCCGGCGCGGATGGCGGCCGCCCAGCCTTCGATCAGGTCGGTGATGAGTTTCTCGTCGTCTCGCTGCATGAGTGTGGTCTCCCTTCACCGGTAAGACCGCCGCCGAGCCGCGAACTCATCGGCTCCGCCCGTTCAGACCGGGACGGTGAGGTTGCCCGGGGCGCGCACGGTGCTGGTCAGGGACTCGGTGGGGAGCACCTGAGCGCCGGGCCAGATCACGCAGCGGTGCAGGTTGCCGTCGACCCGCGCCCCGGCGCCGACCACCGAGTTGCTGACCGTGCCAGTGACGGAGGCCGTGGGGTCGATCAGCGAGCCGCCCTGGGTGGCGTGCAGGTTGGCCAGCAGATAGTCGGCCGGGGTGCCGGTGTCGATGTAGACGCCGTCGAAGTGGATCAGCTCGAGGCTGCCCTCGGCCTCGGCCGGGCGCCAGACCGTGCGTACGAGATCGCTCTGCTCGGTCGAGAGGGCACGGACGTAGCGCCAGGGCAGCAGCGAGAAGCCGGTGAAACGGCGGCCGCTGAAGCCGCCCGTGGTGCCGGGGAGGGTCGGCTTGGTGAGCATGCGGACCGTCTCGCCGTCCCAGCCGTCCAGCAGAGCCGCGATGTCTTTGCCGGGCTCGCGGGTGGGATCGGCCAGGTAGGCGTCGGCGTTGCCGACCAGGGCGCCGCGGCCGTCGATCCAGGACTTGAGGCGACCCACGCCGCCCGACGTGCCGACCGGGCCGTCCGGCTCCACCGAGAGGTGGCCGCGGTCGCCGACGTGCCGCACGACCTGGTCGGCCAGGTAGGCGGCGTTGACGGCGACCTCGGCCGGGCCGGTGAGGCCGAGACCGGCCAGCCGGGTCAGCGCCCGGTCGAGCAGCGGCACGTTGCCGACCGGGCACAGGGCCTTCGGCAGCAGCTCGGTGAGCGGCCGCAGCCGCTGCCCCTCCCCGGCGGCCAGGATCACCCCGGCGACGGAAGTCACGCCCGCTCCTCGTCCACGGTGGCCGGGCCACGGTCCGCCTTGGTTCCCGCCGGACGGGCCGCGTCGCGGTCCGCCGTGGCCCTCGCCGGGTCGGCCGTGCCGCGGTCTGCCTTGGTTTCCGCTGGACCGGCCGTGCCGCGGTCCGCGTTGGCCCTCGCCGGGTCGGCCGCGTCGCGGTCTGCCTTGCTTGCCGGTGGGCCGGCGAGGTCGTAGCGGGAGAGGAGGTCGGTCGTGTTGCGCGTCAGGCGGGGCAGGTCGTCGATCGGGAACCAGCCGATGTCGACGATCTCGCCGCCGTCGATGTGGAGGGTGGCCCGGGAGGCGTCGACCGTACCGAAGAAGACGGTGTCGACCACGCCCACGGGGTGGACGATCGCGTTGGGGACGCCCGGGGTCAGGTCGTCGGGGTCGATGCGTACGCCGGTCTCTTCCAGAAGTTCCCGGGCCGCACCGATGGCCGGCTCTTCACGCCGCTTGAGCAGGCCCGCCGGCAGGCTCCAGCCGGCCTTGGAGGGCTGGCGCAGCAGCAACAGGTTGCCCGAATCGGCATCGCGGATCACGGCGACCGCGCCGACCAGATATTTCGGGGCGACCAGGATCACGGCGGCTCGGCGCAGGGGGCTGGGCATGCGATAGAACGCCTGATATGCGTACGCCCGCACGCGCCGAGGAAAACTCACGTCGTCCAGGCTAGCGGGGTGCCGCCGCCCGCCCGGAGGCGGCTCAGTCGGGATGATCGACCAGGGCGATGAGCTGCTCGACCACCGTGTCCGGCTCGAGGGTGCGCTCACACACCGCGACCAGCATGGTCTCGAGGTCGGGGTAGCCCATCTCTTCGGCCAGGCGGCGCAGGGGGACCTCGCTGGCCAGGCCGCGGTCGTGCTTACGCAGGGTCAGCCCGATGGTGGCCCGGCCCAGCCGCACCTTGTCGGCGATGCTGATGCCGGGCTCGTTCTTCTCGTCGAAGTATTTGTTGATCTGAAGCTGGGCCTGGCTCGATTTCACGAAGCCGAGCCACTCGCGACGCGGGCCGCGAGGAGCGTTCGGCTCCACCTCCACATGACCGTCGGTCTCGGAGAAGATCTCGACCACGTCGCCGTCGCGGAGCTGGGAGCTGAGCGGGGCGAGCCGGCCGTTGATCGTCGCGGCCAGACACTGGTCGCCCGTCTGCGGGCTCAGCTCGTAGGCCAGGTCGACCGGAGTGGAGCCGCTGGGCAGTTCGCAGGCGTGTCCGTGGGCGAAGACCGTGATCTGAGCCTCGGCCAGGTCGCACCGCAGCGACGCGAGGAACTGGGCGGCGTCGGTCGTGTCCTGCTGCCAGTCGAGCACTCGTTTCAGCCAGGTCAGCTGGTCGGCGCCGGAGGCCTCGGCGGTTTCCGCGTACTTCGGATACCGGTAGGTCGTGGCGACGCCGTACTCCGAGTAGCGGTGCATCGCCTCGGTGCGGATCAGCACCTCGACCAGGCGCCCGTCGGGGCCGGTCACCGTGGTGTGCAGCGAACGGTAGAGGTTGTTCTTGGGGGAAGCGATGAAGTCTTTGAACCGGCCGGCCACGGGGCGCCACTGGCCGTGGATGGCGCCGAGGGCGGCGTAACAGTCGGTTTCCGGCCCGTCGACCACGACCGCGATGCGGGGCAGGTCGAACGGAACGCTGTGGCCGCCGGCGACCGTGTCTTTCCAGATCGAGTAGTAGTGCCGCGGGCGGGCCGTGACCTCGGCCGTCACCCGCTGGCGGCGCAGCGCCGCCCGGGCCCGGGAGCTGACTTCGTCGAGGTAGTCGTCCCAGCCAGGGCGGTTCTTGACGTGCTCGTCGATGCGCGCGTAGGACTCGGGCTCGAGGTGGAAGAGAACCACGTCGTCGAGGTCGCGCTTGAGGGCCTGGATGCCCAGCCGGTCGCACAGCGGGACCAGCACGTCGAGCGTGGCGGTGGCGATGCGGGCCCGGCTCGCGGGCGAGCGAGCGTCCAGCGTACGCATGTTGTGCAGCCGGTCGGCCAGCTTGATCACCAGGACGCGGACGTCCTTGCCGGCGGCGACGATCATCTTGCGGATCGTCTCGGCCTCGGCCGCCTTGCCGTAGAACGCCTTGTCGAACTTGGTCACGCCGTCGACCAGGTGGGTCACCTCGGGGCCGAAGTCGCCGTGCAGGGCCTCGAGGGTGTAGCTGGTGTCTTCCACCGTGTCGTGCAGCAGTGCGGCGACCAGCGTGGTCGTGTCCATGCCGAGCTCGGCGCAGATCTGGGCGACGGCGAGCGGGTGGGTGATGTAGGGCTCGCCCGACTTGCGCATCTGGCCGCGATGCATGTTCTCGGCGATCGCGTAGCTGCGCCGCAGGACGCCGGCGTCGGCCGACGGGTGCACATTGCGATGAGCCCGGGTCAGCGTCGTCACTGGATCGTCATCGTTGCCGGGCAGGCTCAGGAAGGAGCGCAGGCGCTGTGTGAGCGACATCTCGCGCTCGGAAGTCGGCAGGGCACGTCCAAGGGCGGCGCCGTGGCCGGCGTCGACGTCCACTGGACACCCCCTCACCACCGGGCTGCCGGCCGCACCGCGGGGGACCGCGGGAAACCGGTGGCCAAATCGTCGTGAAGCCCCGCGAACCAGACCCGGGATTTCACTTGCCTTACAGCCTAAGCGAGCGAGCGTCATCCGAACGGTCAGTTACCGATGAGCGAACGGACGAGTCTTTACCCGAAGCGGCCGCCTCGGCCCGGTTGAGCAGGGAAGTGAACCGCGCCGCGCCACGAACCGGTGACACCCAGTCGCCAGAAGTTTCCACCAGCCGGGTGTCCGGCAGTTCGAGCCACGCCAGGATCCGCTCCGTCTCTTCGGCCGAGGCGGCCGGCACCGGGCCTCGTCCGGGGAGGACTGTCTCGGCCGTCAGGCGGACCGCGTCGAGAGTGGGCCGAGGGTGCTCGCGGGGCGGCGAGGTGGCCGCGGCGGCCAGCCGGCCGTGCCGGACGACCACGATCTCCCACCCGCCGATGCCGTCGCGCCGGGCCGCCACGATCTCGGCCAGTCTGGTCATGGCGGCCAGCCGCTGCATGCGGACGGTGGCCCGGAGCAGGGCGATCAATCGGGAGCGCAGGACGGCCGCCTCTTCGTACCGGCGCTTGTCGGAAAGCGTCTCGATCCGGGTCATCAGCGCGTCGACCACCTGGGACGGATCACCGTCGAGGGCCGTGCGGAACGGCAGCGCGGCCGTCACCTCGTACTCCTCCGGGGTGATCTTGTGTTCGCAGGGCGCGGGGCAGCGGCCCAGCTCGGACAGGGCGCAGGCCGGCGTGGGGGTGCGCACCGAGAGCTTGTGGCTGCACTGGCGCAGGGGGACGGCGTCGTAGACCCCGGCCGCGGCCAGCTCGGCCGTCCGGCGCGACGAGAACGGGCCCAGATAGGCCGCGTTGTCGTCGGCCAGGGCGCGGACCACCGACAGGCGCGGGTAGGCCTCGGCCGTGAGCTTGAGCCAGACCACGCGTTCCGGATATTTCGACCGGCGGTTGTAGGGCGGGGAGTGGGCCGCGATCAGGCGCAGTTCGCGCACCTCGGCCTCGAGCGGGTGGGCGCACTGCAGCGCCTCGACCCGGGTGGCGGCGCCCAGCATCTCGGAGATGCGCGCCCGCTTCTCGCTGGCGGTGAAATAACTCCGTACGCGGGTGGCGATGTCTTTCGACTTGCCCACGTAGAGCGGGCGGTCGTCGGCGGCGCGGAAGACATAGACCCCGGGCACGTGGGGCAGGCCGTCGGCGAGGTGGCGCTGGCGGCGCTGGGTGGGGGTGACCGCCTTGGCGAACTCGATCGCATCGCCCACGGTGTGCACCCGGAAGCTGCCCAGCCGCTCGATCAGGCCGTGGAGCACGTCGACCGTGGCCCGGGCGTCGTCGAGTGCGCGGTGGGTGGGCTGGACGGTGGCGTGGAAGAACTGAGCCAGCGTGCCGAGCTTGCGATTGGGCACCTCGTCGCGGGTCAGCGCGCGGCGGGCGACGGCGGCCGTGTCGAGCACGCGGGGGTTGGGCCAGGTGTAGCCGTGCCGGGCGCAGGCCGCCTTGAGGAAGCCGACGTCGTAGGGCGCGTTGTGCGCCACCAGCACGGCGCCGCGCAGGAACTCGAGCAGGCTGGGGAGAACCGACTCGATCGGGGGAGCGGGGGCCAGCATCGCCTCGGTGATGCCGGTCAGGACGGTGATGAAGGGTGGCAGCCGCTCACCCGGATTGACCAGGGTCGCGAATATGCCCAGCTCCTCCCCGCCGCGTACCTTGACCGCCCCGATCTCGGTGATGCCGGCGCCGTCGGCCGCGCCGCCGGTCGTCTCGAGGTCGAGCACCACGAAAGTGGTGTCGGCGAGGGAGAGCGCCGCCGGGTCGACCGACCCGTCGGCGCTGAGAAGCGTGTCCAGAGTGCCCTGGACATATGCCGGTTGTGCCACGGCGGGGAGATTAGAGCGGGGGTATGACAAGAACGGGCGCGGCCGGAGAAAAGATCACTTGCTTCGACAAGCGTTTCTCCGGCTCACGGTGGGAGAATGGGTAGATGTCAGAGCTCCTGCCACCCGGCGACCGCCCCGATCAGGGGGCGGCCGTTCAGGACGGGGAGCTCGCACCCGAGCCGGTTCTGCCCGAGCCTGTGCTGCCCGAGCCGGTCCGCCAGCGCATCACCGTCCTCGCCGCGGCCGCCCTGCCCAGCCTGCCGGCCGACGAGATGCCGGCGCAGATGCGCAAGGTCGCCCGTTTCGCCCCGAATCGCCGGGCTCGGCTCGGCGGGCGTGAGATCGCCGCCCAGCTCGCCGCCGACCCGCTGTTCCGCCAGCGCATCAGCGGCCGCGTCGTGTCCGACACCGGCGACCTGGGGGCCGCCGTCGCCTCCGGCATGGCCCCGGCCGCGGCCGACCCGGTCGAGGTGGCCGCGCTGGCCTACCTGGCCCGTCCCGACGGCTGGCGTGAGCTGGTCGAGGCGGCCGGCCACGCCGTGCTGGCCGAGGCCGACAGTGCGGCCGTCGCCGCCCAGCTGCGCGACGCCGAGCAGCGGGCGGCCCGCGCCGAGCACGACCGGGCCGTGGCCAAGGTCGAGGCGGACAAGCTTCGCGACGAGCTCGCCCGCGTCCGCGAGGAGCTGGGCCAGCTGCGCGAGGAGTCGCGCGCCACGGCCAAAGCGCTGCGCGAGGCCCAGGCCGCCCAGAAACGCGCGAGCGACCTGTTGGCCACCGAGAAGGGGCGCGCGTCGCGCACCGCGGCCGACCACGACTCCGAAATCCGGCGGATGAAGACCCGCCTGGCCGAGGCCGAGGCGCTGGCCGCCACCGGCAAGGCCGCCGCCAAGGACGCCCGCGCCGCCGACGACGCCCGGCTCTGGCTGCTGATCGAGACGATCGGCCAGGCCGCCTCCGGGCTGCGCCGCGAGCTCGCGCTCAACCCGGCCGACAAGATGCCGGCCGACTTCGTGGCCGACGCCGCGGCCGACCGCCCCGGCTCGCCCGAGCGCTCCCAGGCCCGCGCGCAGGACACGGACGACCCCGGCCGCCTCGACCAGCTGCTCGCCCTGCCCCGGGCCCACCTGATCGTGGACGGCTACAACGTCACCAAGCGTGGCTTCGCCGAGATGTCGCTCGAGCAGCAGCGCAAGCGCCTGATCACCGGGCTCGGCGGCATCGCGGCCCAGACCGGGGACGAGGTGACCGTCGTCTTCGACGGGGCCGAGCGGGTGCACGGCCTGCCGCCGGCGCCGCGCGGGGTGCGGGTGCTGTTCTCGCGTAAGGGCGACACTGCCGACGAGCTGATTCGCCAGCTGGTGCGCGGCGAGCCGGCGGGCCGGCCGATCGTGGTCATCTCGTCCGACCGTGAGGTGGCCGACGGCGTGCGCCGGCACGGCGCGTACCCGATGGGGGCGGACTCGTTGCTGCGCCGCCTGTCACGCTCCTGAACTGCCGTTTCCCGTTTTTGTCATACCCCACCCCTACCGTGATGGTCACCGATGGTGGTCGGTCCGCGACGTCCCCAAGATCGCGCCGCCACCCGGGGAGGAGGAGTGATGATCATCGACTGCGGTCGGTGCGACCAGACGTCGGCCGAGTGTTCCGGCTGCCTGGTCGGGGCCCTGATGAACACCCCCGACGGCATCGCCGACCTGACTCCGGGCGAGCTGCGGGCGATCGAGGTGTTCGAGTTGGCCGGCTTCGATGTCGAGCTGCTCGAGACGCCCGAGCCGCCGGTGGTGGTCCCGCTGTACCCGCATGGGCGTCACGTGGCGTGATCGCGAGTCTCTAGGATGGGCGGTCACGGTGCGTTGTGGAGGTGGGGATGAATCGGCTCTGGGCGGCCGGCACGCTGGCGGTCCTACTGATCGCCCTGGCCGTGGTGGCCCTGCTGGTCATCCCGTGGCACCGTCCGCCCGCTCCGCGTCCCGACCAGCTCGACGCCCTGCGGCAGCTGCCGGCCGACAAGGTGGCCCGGGCCCGCGAGTTCCGGTCCGAGCTGCGCCCCGGCAGCTACGCCTCGATGATCCTGGGGCTGGTGATCGCCCTGGTCATCGGCCTCACCCCGATCGGCGCGTGGCTGGTCACCCAGGCCGGCCGGCCGTTCGGCGGGCACTGGCTGGCCCAGGCGGTGCTCGGCGGCTTCCTGGTGGTGCTGGTGTCCGAGGTGGTGACCCTGCCGCTCGCGGCCTGGCGGCACACCATCGTCGTCCGCTATGGCATCTCCACCCAGTCCTGGGGCGCCTGGTCGGTCGACCTGCTGAAGTCGTTCGCGGTCGGCGCGGTCATCGGCGGCCTGGCCCTGGCCGGGTTCTACACGGTCACCCACTTCGCGCCGCGCTGGTGGTGGGCGTTCGGCGCGGCCGGGGCGGCCGGCCTGGTGGTGCTGCTCTCGTTCGTGCTGCCGGTGCTGGTCGAGCCGGTCTTCAACAAGTTCACGCCCATGCCCGACGGTCCCTTGCGTACGGAATTGATCCAGCTGGCCGCCCGTGACGGTGTGCCGGTGAAAGACGTGCTGGTGGCCGACGCGTCCCGGCGCACCAAGGCCGTGAACGCATACGTCTCCGGTCTCGGGCCGACCCGGCGCATCGTCGTCTACGACACCATGCTCACCGAGGCCGAGCCGGCCGAGGTGGTGTCCGTGGCCGCGCACGAGCTGGGCCACGCCAAGGACGGTGACGTCCTGACCGGCACGCTCCTCGGCGCCTTGGGCACGGCGGCTGCGGTCATCGCGCTCTTCCTGCTCGGCTCGTGGGGCTGGCTGCTCAACCGGGCCGGGGCCGACACGATCGGGGAGCCGAAAGCCATCGGCCTGCTGCTGGCCGTGGTCGCGCTGGCCGGGCTGGTCGCCGGTCCGGCTCAGGCCTTCGTGTCGCGGCGCATCGAGGCCCGGGCCGACCAGCACGCGCTCGTCCTGACCGGCGACCCGGCGACGTTCGAGGCCATGCAGCGCCGCCTCGGCACCGTCAACCTGTCCGACCCCGATCCGCCCGCCTGGGAGCACGTCTTGTTCGCGTCACACCCGTCCACGGTGGAACGGATGGCCGCCGCGCGCGCCTTCGCCCGGGGTGACCGCTGATGGGGCGCACGCTGCTGATCACCAACGACTTCCCGCCCCGGCCCGGCGGCATCCAGCAGTTCGTCCACAACCTGGCCGTGCGGCAGCCGGCCGATTCGGTGGTCGTCTACGCGTCCACCTGGCGCGGCGCCGCCGCCTTCGACGCCGAGCAGCCGTTCGAAGTGGTGCGTGAAAAGACGGGCATCCTGTTGCCGACGCCCGCGGTGGCCCGCCGGGCGGCCGAAATCGCGCGTGCCCACGACTGCGACCGGGTCTGGTTCGGGGCCGCGGCGCCGCTTGGCCTGCTGGCTGAGGGCCTACGCCGGCGAGCCGGCATCGAACGGGCGGTCGCGCTCACCCACGGGCACGAGATCGGCTGGGCCGCCCTGCCCGGCGCCCGCACGCTGCTGCGCCGCATAGCCCGCGGCAACGACGTGATCACGTACCTCGGCGACTACCAGCGCACCCGGCTCGACCGGGCCCTGCACGGCCTCACGTCGCTCGAGCGGCTGGCCCCCGGCGTCGACGTCGACGCCTTCCACCCCGGCGTCGACGGCAGCGAGGTCCGCGCCCGGCACGGCCTGACCGGGCGCCCGGTCATCGTCTGCATCTCGCGCCTGGTGCCCCGCAAGGGACAGGACATGCTGATCAAGGCCCTGCCGACGATCCGCCGCCGCGTCCCCGAGGCCGCGTTGCTGCTGGTCAGCGGCGGCCCTGACCGCAAGCGCCTGGCCCGCCTGGCCGTCGAGCACGGCGTGGCCCGCGACGTCGTCTTCACCGGCTCGGTGCCCTGGCCCGAGCTTCCCGCCCACTACGCGGCGGGCGACGTCTACGCCATGCCGTGCCGCACCCGGGCCGCCGGCCTCGACGTCGAGGGCCTGGGCATCGTCTATCTGGAAGCGTCGGCCACCGGCCTCCCGGTCGTCGGCGGCGATTCCGGCGGCGCCCCCGACGCCGTCCGCGAGGGCGAAACCGGCTACGTCGTCGGCGGCACGGACGTCGAAGCCATCGCCGCCCGCCTCACCGACCTGCTGACCGACCACACCAAGGCCAAGGTCATGGGCGCCGCCGGCCGCGCCTGGGTCGAGGCGGAGTGGCGCTGGGAGACCCAGGCCGCCCGCCTGACCCGCCTGCTCGCAGGGACGTAACTCACCGACCTCAGACGGGCACGGCCTGCTGAGCCGGCAGGCTTGGGACCGTGGCCGGTGGCCGGTGGCCGGTGGCCGGTGGTCGGTGGGCGGGCGGGGGCCGGTGACCGGTGAGTGATGGGCGTGGGCCGCTGGGTGAACCGTTGCCGAGTAAGACGCTGAACGGCTGGCGGCTGGCGGCTGGCGGCAAGTGGAGGTGAGTCGTGGGCCGGTCGGTGATTCTGTGAACTGGCGCCGAGCGGGTATGGGTGGCGGGTGTGGGTGGGTCGCGGGCCGGTCGGTGCCTCCGCGAGCTGGCGGCGAGCGTGGGCCGCTGGACCGGCGGGGACGGCTGAGCGACCAGTGCTGGCGTGGGCGGCGGGGCGAGCCGGCGCTGGGTGGGCGCGGTGCGGTGCGGTGCGCGAAGCGCTGGCGGATGCGGTGCGGTGCGGTGCGCGAAGCGCTGGCGGATGCGGTGCGGTGCGCGAAGCGCTGGCGGACGCGGTGCGGTGCGGTGCGCTGCGCTGCTGGGCGCCGCGCGGTGCGCGAAGCGCTGGTGGATGGGGCGCGGCTGGTGGACGCGCGGGCTCGCTGCGGGGCTGGTGTCGTGACATTGTTGTCCTATGGACCTGGTAGGGCTTGGGGTGGTGCTGGCTGTGCTGGTCGTCGGGACAGTGATCGGGCTTCTGCGGCGGCGTAACGACGGCCGGCTGAAGGACTACTCGACGCGGCGCGGCGGCGGAGTGTCGCCTGCGCCCGTCGGCGAGGCGGGGACCGTAGCGCGAAGCACTTCAGGTGCCGCGGCGCTGAGCTCGGGGACCGTAGCGCGGAACACTTCAGGTGCCGCGGCGCTGAGCTCGGGGGCCGTAGTGCGGAGCACTTCAGGTGCCGCCGCGCGGAGCGCTTCGGGGGGCGTGGTGCAGAGCGCTTCGGAGGCCGTGGTGCTGGGCACGCCCGAGGGCGGGGGCGGCGAGGTAGCTTCGGGGGCGGGCGAGGGTCAGGCTGCGCGGGCCGGGGGCTTGGTGGTGGCTGATGTGGGGGAGGAACCGGGCGTGATCGAGGGGGCCGGATCCGATCCGAGTGGGGCTGGGGCTCGGCTGGATGCGGAGCTGTTGCGGGAGCTGGGGGTGGGGGAGGCCAAGGCCACCCTGCTGCAGTTCTCGTCGGCGTTCTGTGCGCCTTGCCGGGCGGTGCGGCGGGTGAGTTCCGAGGTGGCCGCGATCGTGCCGGGGGTGCAGCACGTCGAGGTGGATGCGGAGAGCCACCTCGACGCGGTGCGGGCCCTGGGGATCTGGCGGACGCCTACCCTGCTGGTGCTGGACGGTGAGGGCCGAGTTGCCAAGAGGGCTACCGGCGTACCGGGGAAACCGCAGTTGATTGCTGCTCTGGGTGAGGTTCTTTGACGGCGTCGGGCAGTTCGGGCACCGGGCCGGGGTCGGCGGGTGACGCGGCCGTGGCGCGAGTGAGGGTTCGGGTGCCGGGGACCAGGAACTGGGTGGCGGCCGAGAGGAACAGGACCGCGGCGCAGACGGTGAGGACCTTCGAGGTTCCGTAGGTCGCTTCGAGCGGGCCGGCCAGGACGTTGCCGACGGGCATGGCCAGGAAGCTCGTCAGGTAGTCCCACGAGGAGACGCGGCCCAGCATGCGCTGGGGGACGTTGTCCTGGATCGCGGTCTCCCAGGCCACGTCGAAGAAGATCAGGCCCGCGTAGCCGATGATCGCGCCGGCTATGACGGCGATCAGCTCGGCCGGCCAGACGTAGGCCAGCGCCCACAGCGGCATCAGCAGCAGGGTCAGCCAGCCCGCCCGCAGCAGGCGGCGGGGCTTGAAGCGCAGGGCGACCGCGGCGCCGATGACGCCGCCCAGGCCCTCGGCGGCGGCGATGAAACCGGCGGCCGACGGGCCACCCAGCCGTTCGATGGCGACCACCTGCACCAGCACCAGGATCACGCCGTTGGCGATGTGGTAGACCGTCGCGCCGAACAGGCCGAACAGCAGCCAGTCGCGTTTCGCGATCTCGCGCCAGCCCGCGGCCAGTTCGCTGAGCATCGACGTACGGTCGCCGCGCTCCGCCCGTACGCGAAGAAGCAGTGCCGCCACCATCGAGGCCAGGAAGCTGAAGGCGTTGACGGTGAAGCCGGCCGAGGCGCCGAACGCGGCCACCGTCACGCCGCCCAGCGCGGGACCGGCGATCTGGCTGCCGGTCTGCAGCATGCTCAGGGTGGCGTTGGCCGACTGGCGATTCTCCGGCGGCACCAGCAGCGGGCGCAGCGCGCTGAAGGCGGGGTCGAAGAAGCTGGCGGCGCCGGTCGAGAGTGCGGCCAGGGCCATGAGCAGCGGAAGGTGATAGGCGCCGCCGAAGAACATGACCGCCATGCCGCCTGCCGCCAGCAGGCGTACGAGGTCGGAGGCGACCATGACGTGCTGCGGCTGCAGACGGTCGGCCCACACGCCGCCGAAGAGGGTGCAGACCAGCCGGGCCACGATCGACGCGGCCATGACCAGGCCGAGGTCGCCGGGACCGCCGCCGGCCTGGACGACGGCCACGGCCAGAGCCACGGTCTGGAAGCCGTTGCCGACCCACGAGAGGGTCTGCCCGGTGGCGAGCAGTTGGAAATCGGTGAACCGCATGACCGCAAACTAGTTCACCGTCTAACTATTAGCAATCTAAAAATCAGACGGTGGCACAATGGCGCCATGGATGAGGACAGCGTCGACCAGCACGTGGCCCGGTGGTCGGCCTTCTGGAAGAACGAACCGGCCTTCGCCCCCGAGGTCGAGGGCGCCCTGGTGCGCATGAACTTCATCCAGCGCGAGGCCCGCCGGGCCGACGCCGTCGCCTTCGCCGAGTCCCAGGAGCTCACGGCCGAGGACTACAAGACCCTGCACGTGCTGATGATCCAGCCGTGGCCGATCGAGGCCACCCCGGCCCAGCTGGCCGAGGCGGCCAAGGTCACCCGGGCCGCCATGACCAGCCGGCTCGATCGCCTCGTCACGGCCGAGCTGGTGACCCGCGAGAACGACGAGACGGACCGGCGCCGCGTGCTGATCCGGCCGACCGCGGCCGGGCGGGCGATGTGGAACAAGTACATCTTCGAGGGCATGGCTCGCGATCAGCGCCTGCTGCGGGCCCTCTCGCACGAGGAGCTGATCCAGCTCAACGGCCTGCTGCGCAAGGTCGTGCTCGACCTGGAAAGTTGACCGCGGCGCCGGTGATGCCTCTCACCAGGGCTTTCCGGGAGCGTGGGTGCGACGCTGGGCGGATGGAACTCGACCCCCGGGGTCAGCGCTTCGCCGCCACGCTGACCAGCATCGTCCTCGTCGTCGTGCTGGCGACCGGCTGGGGGTGGCTGGCGCTCGCGCAGACGGTTGTCTTCGCGATCACGGCAGCCGACCCGCGGCGCGGTCCCTACGCGTACGTCTATCGCGCCCTGCTGCTCCCGAGGCTGGGGCCCCCGGCCGAACGCGAGCCGGTGGCGCCTGTCCGGTTCGCGCAGCTGGTCGGTTTTAGCTTTCTGGCTGTCGCGAGTGTCGGCTACCTCGCCGGGCTGACCGCGCTGGGCGTCGTCTTCACCGCGTTCGCGCTGCTCGCGGCCTTCCTCAACGCCGCCTTCGGCCTGTGCCTGGGCTGCGAGGCCTACCTGGCGATCAAGCGCCTGAGCCGTCCTCGAAGCGCCTAGAAACACGACACGCCCGGTGGGGGGACCGGGCGCTGACGTCGTGGTGGAACGGGGATGGTCAGAACTTGGGGGCGTCGGGCGCCTCGAGCAGACCCAGCCGCAGCGCCGTCATCAGCGCCTGAGCCCGGTTGGCGGCGCCCAGCTTCTCGTAGAGCTTCGAGATGTGGGTCTTGGCCGTGGACTCCGAGACGAACAGCTGCTTGGCGATGCCGGCCACGCTCATGCCGTCGGCCAGCAGGCGCAGCACCTGACCCTCGCGGGGGGAGAGCTGCGGGCCCGAGGGGGCCAGCCGGCGCTTCATGGCCTCGGCCAGGTCGGCCGCGGTGAAGGCGCTGGGCGCAGAAGCGGCGTGCCGGGCGGCCGCCACGACCTCGTCGGCCGGGGCCGTCTTGGGCACGAACGCGCTGGCGCCCGCCTCGAGCGCGCCGAACAACTGGTCGTCGCCCGCGTACATGGTCAGGACCACGATGCCCATGTTGGCGTTGTTCTTGCGCAGGGCCTTGGTCGCCTCGAGGCCGCTGCCGTCGGGCAGGCGCAGGTCCATGATCACGACGTCGGGCTGCAGGGCGCCCGCCTGACGGACCGCCTCGGCGGCGGTGGCCGCCTCGCCGACGACCTCGAACTGACGGTCGCGCTCGAATGCGTGTCGCAGCCCCTTACGAATCAAGTCATGATCGTCGACAAGGAGGACCTTGGTGCGCGTCGTCGGCGCCGGACTGGTCGACATGCTCGGGTTACTCCCCTTCTGGAGCGGAAACGCTATTCCGCACGCTATCGCGCCTTGCGGAAGATCCCAGCACTACGGCAACGGTTGTCCCGCTGGGGTGTCGCGGCGTGATCTTCAAACGGCCCCGGATCCGTTCGGCCCGCTCGGCCATGATGGTCAGACCGTAACGACCGTCCGGGCGGTCGTCAGCGAAGCCCCGGCCGTCGTCGGAGACCTCGATCTCGGCGTACGGCGGGTCGACGGTGCAGGTAACCCACAGATTAGAGGCTCCGGCGTGCTTGCGCGCGTTCGTGATCGCCTCTTGGGCGATGCGCAGCAGCTCGGCCTCGGTGGCGGCGGGCAGCCGGGCCGTCGATTCGTCGAAAGTGAAGTGCACCCGCAGGCCGGCCGAGGTGCCGAGCGTACGGGCGTATTCCGCGATGGCCGCGGCCAGGCCGCCGTTGCGATCCACCTCGGAGCGCAGTTCGAACAGGCTCAGGCGCAGCTCGGTGATCACGCGGGTCACCTCGGCGCGCAGGGCTCGCAGCTCCTCGGCGGTCTCTTCGGCGCCCTCGGGCAGGGTCGCCTGCGCGTTGTCGATGCCGTAGCCGACCATCACCAGCTCTTGCGCGACGCCGTCGTGGATCTCACGGGCGAGCCGCTGACGTTCCTCATTGGTGGCCAGCGAGCGCACGTCGTCGAAGAGCAGGGCGGCCTCCAGCCGCAAGGCCGCGGCGTCGGTCACCCAGGTGACCTCGCTGACGGTTTCCTTCGGGTACGCGTTGGCGACGTCGCTCTCGAGGATGACGAGCCCGATCGTGCGGACGCCGGCCACCAGCGGCACGACCAGCGACGAGACGTCCCCGCGGCGGCTCGACCGGGCCTGCGAGCGGCTGGCCACCTGCGGCTGCTGGCTGGCCCAGGCGTCGGCGATGGCGGAGTCGGCGTCGAGCGTGACCTCCCAGTCGACGCGTTCGACACCGGTCTGGGCGAGGACGACGAGCCGGCCGCCGCCGCTGGCCGACAGCACGGCCGCCCGGTCGGACGGCTTGACCAGGCGCAGCTCCTCGAGCAGGTGCTCGGAGATGCCGCCCGGGTCGAGGGTGGCGCCCGGCAGCGATCGGGCCACGCTGCGGAGCTGGGTGAGCAGGCGGGTCGCTTCGGCGTACGGCTGGGGGGTGGGCTCGGACGGCTGCATGAACTGCCGCATGGTGTCGGCGGCGAAGGTGATGATCGCGCCCAGCACCAGCCACTGACCGCTGGCGGCCAGGAAGCCGGGCTGCGTGATCGGGCTGACCTCGCCGACCAGGGTGCCGCCGACGACCATCGCGACGGCCGCCACGCCGAGCAGGGCCGTGCCCTCGGTGGGGCGCCGGCGCAGGGCGGCGGTGAGCAGCGGGACGGCCAGGTAGGGCAGCACCGCCTCGGCGCCGAAGCCCGCGTCCAATGTGTTGTTCAGGTCGCTGGCCACGGCGATCGACCCGGCCGCGAGGCCCGTGATGACGACCTCGGCGAAGCGGCCCAGCGGGGCGAAAAGGTGATGGTCCGGAGCGAGGACCGCGGGCAGCGCGGCCACGGTCAGCAGAGCGATCCAGCCCAGCTGGGCGGGCTCGCCGGTGGCGATCAGCGTCAGCGCCGCGACCAGCGCGAGCATGACGATGCGCGCGGCCACCGCGAGCGGTTGGACGCGCGCGTTGACGTCGGCGAGGAGCGGCACCTGACGGATGGTAGCCGCCTGCTATCCGGATGGCTCGTCCGGCTGGCCCGGCCGCCGGGATTGTCGCAGCCGGGAGGTAGCCTCCACGCATGGCGGACACCTCGACGCAGTCGATCCAGGTCCATGCGCCCCTCGGCCGCGTGGCCACGGTCATCAGCGACTTCGCGCGCTACCCCGAGTGGGCCGAGGCGATGAAGCAGGTGGAGGTCCTCGAGGAGTACGAGGACGGCTACGCCTACCGGGTGCGCTTCGTGATCGACGCCGGGGTGATGGCCGACGACTACACGCTCGAGTACGCGTACGCCGACGATCTTTCCCGCATCGAGTGGCACCTGGTCGAGCCCTCGAAGACGCAGAAGTCCCAGAATGGCTCGTACGACCTGGCCGAGGGGCCCGGCGGCGTCACCACGGTGACGTACACGCTCGAGGTCGAGCTCTCGATCGGCATGCTGGGCATGTTCCGCCGCAAGGCCGAAAAGATGATCATGGACACGGCGCTGAAGCAGCTCAAGCGCCGGGTCGAGAGCCTGCCGGCCGAGTGAGCTGAGCAGCGGGGAGGGTTCGATGGCCGGATCAGCGCGGGAAGAGGCCGAGCGCCTCGTCGCCTCGGTGCTGGCGCGGGCGGTGACGGGTCAGGCGTTCGGCGAGAAGTGGGCCACCGGCGAGCCGGAATGCTGCGTGTGCCCGGTGTGCAAGGCGATCGCGGCGATGCGCGATCCCAGCCCGCAGACGGCGGCGCGGCTGGCCGGCAGCGCGGGTGACCTCGCGGGGTCGGTCGCGGGGCTGCTGCGCTCGGTGTCGGCGATCGTGGGCGAGCGGCCGAAGCCGGCCACGCCGCCCGCGCCGCCGCCGGCCCCCAACGCCGACCAGACGTGGTCCGCGGCGACCAGGTCGGCCCGGCCCGGTGGGGGCCCGGCCGCGGGCACCGGCTCGGCCGCCGGGACCGGCCCGGCTGCGGGCACCGGTTCGGCCGCGGGAACTGGCTCGGCCGCGGGCGCCGACCGCAACAACGCCGACGGTGCGTGGGCGGCGGCCACCAACAGAGGCGACGAGCGGGCTGGGGTTGTGGGCGGCGACTCGTGGTCTGCCGCGACCTCCACCAGTGGCGGCAGCGAGCGGGCCGGGGCTCAGGGCGGTGATCCGTGGTCGGCGGCGACGACCGACAGCGCGGCGGACGCGGCTGCCGACTACGCGGCCGAGCTGGCCACGCGCCGGGCAGCGGCGCTGGCAGCGGCGGCCGAGGCGGAACGCCGCGTGGCCGAGGCGGCGGCTCAGGCCAAGGCGCGCCGCGAGGCGGCGAACGCGGTTAAGGCGGCAGGCGCGGCCGGGACGGTCGCGGGCACGGGGGTGGCGGGCGACACCGCCGCGCCGGGTGGGCCCGGGGCCCGTACCGCACGAAGGTTGGATGTCTGGGCGGCGGCCACCGCTGATGGGGGTGTTGCCTCAGTGGCTTCCGCCCCGACGGTGGATCATGATGTGGCGAGCGGCGACGCGCCCGGAAAGAGCGGCACGGCGCAAGGCGAGGTCGTGGCGTCCGATCATGATGTGGCGAGCGGCGGCGCGTCCGGAAAGAGCGGCGCGGCGCAGGGCGAGGTCGTGGCGCCTGATGCGGTGACTGAGGAAGTGGCGTCCGGGGACACGGGCGCCGAGGGTGGCGGCGGGACGGGCGACGAGGCCCGCGACGACGGCGCGGCGTGAACGGACAGAGGGGACGGGCAGCGTGACGCTGACCATCGGAGTCGACGTCGGCGGCACCAAGGTGGCCGGTGGGGTGGTCGACGAGCACGGCACGGTGCTGGCTTCGAACCGCCGGGACACCCCCGCCGAGGACCCGGCCGGCACCCGCGACACGATCGTCGAGGTCGCGGCCGAACTCGCGCGCGAGTACCCGCAGGCCACCGCCATCGGCATCGGCGCGGCGGCGTGGATCGACGCGCCCGGCGCCACCGTGCTGTTCGCCCCCAACCTGGCCTGGCGCGACGAGCCGCTGCGGGACTACGTGACCAAGGCCGTCGGCCTGCCCACCGTCCTCGAGAACGACGCCAACGTGGCCGCCTGGGCCGAGTTCCGGTACGGCGTGGCCCGGCACGCCGACTCGATGGTGATGATCACCGTGGGCACCGGGATCGGCGGCGGCATCGTGATCAACGGCAAGCTGTGGCGCGGTGCCAACGGCATCGCGGCCGAGCTCGGCCACATCCAGTCGGTGCCCGACGGCCACCCCTGCGGCTGCGGCCGGCTCGGCTGCCTCGAGCAGTACGCGAGCGGCAACGCCCTGGTCCGCTTCGCCCGGGCCGGCGCGCGGCAGGAGCCGGAACGCGCGGCCCAGCTGCTCGAGCTGGCCGGCGGCGACCCGCTGGCGATCAGCGGCCGGCAGATCACCGAGGCGGCCCGGGCCGGCGACGGCGTGGCCCGCGACGCGTTCGCCCAGATCGGCTACTGGCTCGGCGTCGCGATGGCCGACCTGGCGCAGAGCTTCGACCCCGAGATCCTGGTGGTCGGCGGCGGCGTGGTCGACGCGGGCGACCTGCTGATGGGCCCGACCCGCACCACGTACCGCGACCAGCTCAAACAGCGCGGCCGCTTCCCGGTGGCCGACCTCGCGGCGGCCGAGACGGGCAACACGGCCGGCGTCGTCGGCGCGGCCGACCTGGCCCGTCGCGCCTGATGTCCGGCGCGCGGCTGCGAGTGGTCAGCTACAACGTCCACGGCCTCAAGGACGACCGGGCCGCCCTGATCGAGGTCATCCGCGACCTGGCGCCCGACGTGCTGGTCGTGCAGGAGGCGCCGCGCCGGTTCCGCTGGCGGCACAAGTGTGCGGCGCTGGCCGACGACGTGGGCATGGTGGTGGCGGCCGGCGGTCTGCCCTCGCTGGGCAACCTGCTGCTGGTCAGCCTGCGGGTGGCCGTGCACGAGACGTGGTGCATGCGCTATCCGCTGACGCCGGGCCGGCACCTGCGGGGCGCCGCGTTCGTCACCGGTTCGGTGCGCGACGGCCGGTTCACGGTCACCGGCTCGCATCTGGCCACCGACCCGGCCGAGCGACCCGTCCAGGCCGCCCTGTGGAAGGAAGAGCTGAGCCGGGTCGAGGGCCCGGTGATC
This sequence comes from Paractinoplanes pyxinae, assembly GCF_026626335.1. Lineage (GTDB taxonomy): Bacteria > Actinomycetota > Actinomycetes > Mycobacteriales > Micromonosporaceae > Actinoplanes > Actinoplanes pyxinae. The sequence goes on from NZ_JAPNTZ010000004.1 coordinate 45,428, forward strand.
GCGGCGGCCGACCTCAACGAGGGGCCGGGCGGCGGCGCCTGGCGCACGGTCGAGGACGGGCTGGTCTCGTCGCCCGACGCGGCGCCCACCTTCCCAGCCAAACTGCCGAACCGGCGGATTGACGGCATCTTCGTCACTCCCGACATTTCCATCGAGAAGTACGAGATCGTCGAGTCCGACCGGGCCCGCCGGGCCAGTGATCATCTTCCCGTCGTCGCGGACCTGTTGATCCCTTCCTAGATCTGGCAATATCGCCGGGTGCCCGACACTCCCGACATCGCCGATCGTCGCGACGCCGTGTGCGTCATCGGGGCCGGCGCCAGCGGTCTCGCCGCGATCAAGAACCTGCGTGAGGCCGGGTTCGAGGTCGACTGCTACGAGCGGGAGACGTCGGTCGGCGGCGCCTGGAACTGGCGGCACGACCGCAGCCCGGTCTACGCCGGCACCCACCTGGTCACCTCGCGGCCGCTGACCGAGTTCCCCGACTTCCCGATGCCGGACACGTGGCCCGACTACCCGGACCACAAGCTGGTGCTGTCCTATCTGGAGCGCTACTCGGCCCACTTCGGGCTGGAGGACGACGTCTGGTTCGGCACCGAGGTGGTGTCGGTCGAGCCGGTCGGCGACGGCCGGTGGGACGTGACGACGCAGAGCACCGGCGGCGGCTCGTCGCGGGTGCAGCGGTACGCCGGGGTGGTGGTGGCCAACGGGCACAACTGGTCGCCGGCCCGCCCCGAGATCCCGGGCGACTTCCGCGGCCAGGTGATCCACTCGGCCCAGTACAAAGACCCGGCTCAGCTGCGCGGCCGCAAGGTGCTCGTGATCGGCGGCGGCAACACCGGCTGTGACATCGCGGTCGAAGCGGCGCAGCAGGCGAGCACGGTCTGGCACTCGACCCGGCGCGGCTACTGGCACGCGCCGGAGTACGTCCTGGGCCGCCCGTTCGACCAGATCACCGCCCGGCGGCTGCCGCTGCGGGTGCGCCAGTGGTTCTACCGCCGGGCAGTCACGTTGACGAGCGGCGACCTGACCCGCCACGGCCTTCCGGCGCCGGACCACCAGCCGTACGAGAGTCACCCGGTCGTCAACAGCCGACTGCCGTACTACCTGGGGCTGGGGCGGATCACCCCGGTGCCCGACGTGACCGCCTTCGACGGCGCCTCGGCCGTGCTCGCCGACGGCCGCCGCGTCGAGCCGGAGCTGGTGATCACCGCGACCGGCTACCGGCCGCGCTTCGACTTCCTGGCGCCCGAACTGCTGGACATCGCGGAGGACGGCCGCCCCGATCTGCACCTGCACGCGTTCGCCCGCCGACACCCGACACTGGCCGTGGTGGGGCTGGTCCAGGCCGGATTCGGGCTGTTCCCGCTGGCGCACTGGCAGAGCGTGGCGGTCGCGCGCTGGCTGCGGCTGCGCGTGACCGACCCCGAGCGCGCCACCGCCGTACAGCGGAAGGAATCGACCCGCCCGGTAGCGAGCTGGTCGCGGCGCCGTGTGGTGCCCACTCCGAGGCACTGGTTCGAGGTCGACCACGTCGAGTACCTGCGGGCCGTCGAGGGCCTGCTGCGCGAGATGGAAGCGGCATGAGCGACTGCACCGAGCGGCACCCGGCCGCACCGAAGGACGGCGAGGGCGCATCGTGAGTTCGCCACTGCTGCGCTTCGAGGACTGGACCGATCCGGTGCCTCCGGCCGAGCGTGAGGTCGTCTCGCTCACCGGGGACGCCGACGCCGCCCGCCCGCCGTTGCTGTTCGTGCCGGGGCTCGGTCACGGCGCGTGGGCGTTCGCCGAGCACTGGCTGCCGCACGCCGCCGCCCGCGGCTTCGCGGCACACGCGCTCACCCCGCGACCGGGTGGCGACTTGCGGGCCCAGGTGCACGACGTGGTGCAGGTGGCGGCGTCGCTGCCGCGGCAGGCCGTGCTGGTGGGCCAGGGCGCGGGTGCACTCGTGGTGGCGTACGCGATGGGTCGTTACCCGGTCCGGGCGGCGGTGCTGGCGGCGCCCGTGATGGACGGCTGGCCGACGCTGTGGGCGGCGCTGCGGACCAACCCGTTCGGCACGCTGCCGGCCCTGTTCGGCGGGCGGCTGAGGCTCAGCCGCAAGCAGCTCTTCGGCCCCGAGATGCCGGTCGACCAGGCCCAGCAGTACGTCGAGAGAGTGGCCGCCCGGCCCCGGCGCGAACTGGTCACGCACGAACCCCCGCCCCGCCCGGCCGGCCGGCCGCCGGTGCTGGTGGTCGGCAGCCCGGACGACCGGATCGTGCCGCGGACCTCGCTCGACCGCACCGCCACCCGTTACGGCAGCGCGCCGCTGCTCTTCCCCGGCATGGGCCACGACCTGATGCTCGACGTGGCCTGGGCCGACCCCATCGAGGCCATCCTGGACTGGCTCGACAAGGAATTAGCTCAGTAGGGGGCGAGCCAACTCCAGCTCGGTGAGGTAGGCGCGGGCCCAGGCGTGGATGTCGTGGGTGGTGATGTGGTCGCGCATCGCCTTCATGCGGGTGGCCAGCTCGGCCGGGTCGGCGGCCAAGGCGTGCAGCAGTGTCTCTTTCAGACCGTCCACGTCGTGCGGGTTGACCAGGAACGCGTCCTCGAGTTCGGCCGCGGCGCCGGCGAACTCGCTGAGCACCAGGGCGCCCGTGTCGTCGCGGCGGGCGGCCACGAACTCTTTGGCGACCAGGTTCATGCCGTCGCGCAGCGGGGTCACCACCATGACGTCGGCCGTCTGGTAGAGCGCGGCCAGATCGGCCCGGTCGAACGGCTGGTTCAGGTAGTGGATGGCCGGCTCGCCGACCCGCCCGTACTCGCCGTTGATACGGCCCACCTCGCGCTCGATGCGGTCACGCAGGCCGCGGTAGTTCTCGACGCGCTCGCGGCTGGGCACGGCCACCTGCACCATCACGGCGTCGCGGACCTTGATCCGGCCGTCGCGCAGCAGCTCGGAATACGCGGTGAGGCGGTGCTCGATGCCTTTCGTGTAGTCGAGCCGGTCGACGCTGAGCAGCACCCGCTTGTGCGAACCCAGGTCGTGCCGCAGCCGGTGGGCCTGACCCACCACGTACGGCCGGGCCGAGAGCGACCGCATCTCGGCCACATCGATAGAGACCGGGAAGGCGCCCGTGCGGATCACGCGGCCGTCCAATGTGATCGCGTCGTCGGCGCCGTGCGCACCTAGCAGCTTGGTGGCGAGCTGGGCCACGTTGTGGGCCGCCTGCGGCCGCTGGAACCCGACCAGGTCGGCCCCGAGCATGCCGCGCAACAGCTCGATCCGGCGGGGGAGCTGCATGAACAGCTCGGGCGGGGGGAACGGCACGTGCAGGAAGAAGCCGATCACCACGTCGGGCCGCAGCTCGCGCAGGAGCTGAGGAACCAGCTGCAGGTGGTAGTCCTGCACCCAGACGGTGGCGCCGGGCTCGGCCACCTCGGCCGCGGCCTCGGCGAAGCGCCGGTTGACCGAGCGGTACGACTCCCACCAGCCCCGGTCGAAGACGGGCGGCTCGACCGCGTCGTGATAGAGCGGCCACAGTGTCGAGTTGGCGAAGCCCTCGTAGTAGCCCCGCAACTCGTCGTCGGTCAGCGACATCGGGCGCAGCCGCAGGGTGCCCAGGTCGGGCAGCCGGGCCGCCTCGCCGATCGCGCCGGGCCAGCCGACCCACGTGGCCGGGGTCTGTTCCAGGATGGCGTGCAGGGCGCCGGCCAGGCCGCCGGGACTTCGGCGCCATTCGCACGCGCCGTCGGGGGCGATGTTGTCATCGAGCGGGAGACGGTTGGCCACCACGACCAGCGAGCTCTGACGCATCACCGAAGGTTATCGGATGGCTACTCGCAAGAAGACCGACGAGCGTCGATTAAACATGGTTTTAATTTTCGACGAATGCGTCAGACGACCGCGCCGTCGTCGTAGTCGTCCTCGTCGTCGCCCGAGCGCAACCGCCAGACCAGCATGACCGCGCCCGAGACGATCGCCGCGAAGCCGAGCAGGGTCACGTAGTCACGGTCGATCGGGAGCACCGTCGGGAACAGGAACAGCAGGAAGCCGACGATCACGCTGAGCACGCCGATGACCGCGTACTTCGAGAAGCGGGGCAACGGCGGGGGCGGCGGCGGGACGTACCGCTCGTCCTCGTCGTCCTCGTCGTCGTCGGGCAGGCCGGCGCCGAACGTGTCGAGGCCGTCGAGCAGCGACGGGTCTTCCTCGGGCGGGGCCGGGCGGTCGGTGCGGCGCCGGTTGAGCGAGACGCCGGAGAAGTCGGACGCGTTCGACAGGCCGCCGGTGCGCGGCGGCTCTTTCGGCGCCTCGATGCCCTCGGAGGCCGGCCAGGGCGCGGCGGTGGGGTCGACCGAGGTGTGGAAACCGGCGACGATCTTGGCCCATTCGGCCTCGATGTCGGGCTCGGGGACTGGGGCGGCGGTCGGGTCGGCCGGGGGAGCGGGCGGCGGAGTGGGCGGTTCGCCGCCGGTCGCCTTGTGCAGATGCTCGCGGGCGACCGCGAGATGGGTGCGGTCGACATAGAGACGGTCGATCGGGCGCGCGGGCAGGGTGGTGGCGCGCAAGATGGGATTGAGATCGGCCGTGGGCTGCAGATAGGCCGCGATGCCGCCGGCCGCGAGCACGTCGAGGAGGTGTTCGCCGACGCGTGGATCCACGTCGCCCGCGACCGCGTAATCGGCCGCGTCGAGCCCGTTGTCCCGCCGCCCGCGGCGGGCGCCACCCGCTGTCACCCCTGCACACTCCCTCGCCGACCGTGCCTTGAATGGTGACACGACATGGACAGTCTGCGGGAGTGCGTTGTGGCGCGCCGCCCCGCTTCGTACGCTTCCCCCCAGGCCCGGCCGTCCAGGGAAGGACATCGTGTTCTACTGGTTGCTCAAGTATGTGGTGCTCGGACCGGTGCTGAAGCTCCTCTTCCGCCCCGATGTCCACGGCCTGCACCACCTGCCCCGCACGGGGCCGGTGATTCTGGCCTGCAACCATCTCTCGTTCTCCGACTCGATCTTCACACCCCTGGTGGTCGGGCGCAGGGTGACGTTCGTCGCCAAAGCGGAGTACTTCACCGGTAAAGGCATCAAAGGCTGGCTCATGCGCCAGTTCTTCAGCGGAACGGGGACGATTCCGGTCGACCGTTCGGGCGGCAAGGCGGCCCAGGCGGCCCTGGACACGCTGCTGCGGGTGCTGCGCGAGGGCGGGGTCGCGGGCATCTATCCCGAGGGCACGCGCTCGCCCGACGGCCGGCTCTACCGCGGCAAGACCGGGGTGGCCCGCCTGGTGCTCGAGAGCGGCGCCGTGGTGGTGCCGGTGGCCCTGCTCAACACCGACGAGATCCAGCCCACCGGCACGATGATTCCGACGGTCAAGCGGGTCCGGATGAGGTTCGGCGCCCCGCTCGACTTCTCGCGCTACGAGGCGTCCAAGGGTGACCGCTTCGTCGAGCGAGCGATCACCGACGAGATCATGTTCGAGCTGATGACCATGAGCGGCCGCGAGTACGTCGACGTCTACGCCAGCAAGTTGAAGACGACGATCGAGTCCCCGGTCAATTCACCGACATCCCCGCGCGACGCCGGAGCGCCTGCAGATCGGTGACGACGATGCGGCGGCCCTCGGTGCGCAGCCAGCCGCGGCTGGCGAACGAGCCGATCGCCTGGTTCACGCTCTGCCGGGAGCCGCCCGCCATCTCGGCCAGCTGACTCTGGTTGAGCTCGATCGTGATCATCGGCGCCTGGCTCTCGCCGGCCAGCCGTACGAGCGTCTTGGCCACCCGGCCCGGCAGGTCGAGGAAGACGTGGTCGGTGTTCTGCTCGGTGAGCCGGCGGATCAGCGCGCCGACCGACCGCATCACCGCGTCGAGGATGCGCGGGTTGGCGTGCACCAAGTCGATGAACGCCGACCGGGACAGGCTCAGCGCCTGGCAGTCCTCGATCGCCTCGGCCGAGGCGCTGCGGGCCGACGCGTCCAGAAGGGACACCTCGCCCAGCACGTCGGGCGGGCGGACGACGGTGAGCACCGCGCGCTCGCCGGTCGGCGCGGTGCGGAAGATGGCGACCGCGCCCCGCTTGAGAATGATCAGAGATTCGCCGGGGTCGTGCTCGACGAAGATGATCTGGCCCTTGCGGTACGTGCGCGGCACCGCGGTGGCGATCACCCGCTGACGGACCTCAGGCTCGAGACCGGCGAACATGTCCACTCCGGTCAGCGCGTCGCCATTGTCCGGCATGCGATGGTCCACGGCGTCATCCCTCCCCCGGTGGGAGCCGCGGCGGCGAGTGGCCGCGCCGGCCCCACGACGCGAACGATCACTCTTAGCACACAGCAACCCGCCGGCGCCATTTCTGCGCACCTGCACCGCGAGCGCCTTATAGGATCATTCCGCTCCTGTCGCTATCTGTAAACCTCTCGATGCCAAGAGTGAGCACCGGACGGGGGTCACCCCGGTTGTCCGTCGGATTTACGTCATCTGCCCTGACAATCCCGCGGTGCCGGATGCCGAACTGCTTCGAACGACGCTGCGGGACGAGTGGCATCTCGTCCCCAGCGAGATCACCGCCCTGGACGACGTGCTGCTGTCCCGCGGATGGGAGGTGACCGCCGGGGGTGACCAGTACGTCGTCCGGCTGAGCGACCCCGGCGAACGCCTGCCGGTGGAGGCCGGCCTGGCCGCCGCCGACCATCTGCGCGGGCGGGACATCCCGGCCGGCGAACCGGTGCGCACGTTGTCGGGTGGTCTCACCGCGCAGACCGGGGCCGGGGCATTCGCCGTGCTGCGCCGGGTGCCGGGCCGCCGCCTCGACGGCGCCGACCCGGTCGACCAGCAGTGGTGGGGCGACCGGCTGGGGGCGGTGCACCGGGCGCTGCAGAGCTTCCACCACCCGGGGCTGCGCTCGTGGCAGCCGGTCGACCCTGGCGCCGGCCATCTGGACGCCGAGCCGTGGCTGCGCGGGGCGGTCGCCGACGCGTCGGCCGCGGCCAAGCGCCTCACGGTCACCGACCGGCTGACGTACGGGGTGCTGCTGGGCGACCCGGCCCCGGGCGGCTTCGTGGTCGATCCCGGCACCGGCCGGGCCGGGCTGCTCGACTGCGGGGCCAGCGAGGTCGGTCCGCTGGCCTACGACGTGGCCGCCGCGGTGGTGTACGCCGGGGGAGAGCCGAGGTCGAGCGAGCTGATCGACGGCTACCTGGCGGCCGGGCCGGTCGGGGCGGACGAGCTGCACGCCGTGCTGCCGGTGCTGCTGCGTCTGCGCTGGGCCGTGCAGGCCGACCGGGCGGCTCGCTGGGGATGTGCGGAGGGGCTGCAGCGGGCGAGGACGGCCCTGGAAGAATAGGAAGACGGCCCTGGAAGAATAGGTAGTGATGCCTTACAGATACTTCTACGACTGCGAGTTCATCGAGGACGGGCGCCTGGTCGACCTGGTCTCGATCGGTGTGGTCGACGAGTTCGGCCGCGAGTTCTACGCGGTCAGCACCGAGTTCGACGACAGCCGGGCCATCCCGTGGGTGCGCCGCAACGTGCTCGACAAGCTGCCGTCCCCGTCCGACCCGGCCTGGCGCTCCCGCGAGCGCATCCGGGACGACCTCTACGCGTTCCTGAAAGAGCCGGTGGCCGGGCGCGACGAGCAGATCGAGCTGTGGGCCTGGTTCGCCGCGTACGACCATGTGGCGCTGGCCCAGCTCTGGGGCGCGATGCCGGCCCTGCCCCGGGACATCCCGCGCTTCACCAAAGATCTGCGGCAGCTCTGGGACGACAAGGGCAAGCCCACGCTGCCCACCATGTCGGGCCGGCACGACGCGCTGGTCGACGCCCGGCACAACCTGGCCCGCTGGCGCGCCATGGGCGGCTGAGCCTTCGTTTGGCCCCTCGATTTGCGGGAAGGTCACGAGGCATGACTGACAACGAGCAGGAACGCCGCGACAAGGTCAAAGAGATGGTCAAGGATGCTCGGATCAGCATGCTGACCACCATGACGGCGGACGGCAAGCACGTGAGCCGCCCGATGGCCCTGCAGGACGTCGAGTTCGACGGCGACCTGTGGTTCTTCACGTACTCCGACTCCGACCTGGTCGAGCAGATCGCCGTGCACCCCGAGGTGAACGTGTCGTTCAGCGACCAGAAGCAGAACAACTGGGTCTCCATCGCCGGCCAGGCCGTGCGCACCGACGACCCGGCCAAGGCCAAGGAGCTGTGGAACCCGTTCCTCAAGGCGTGGTTCCCGGATGGCCTCGAGACGCCCAACCTCACCCTGGTCAAGGTGAACGGCGAGACGGCCGAGTACTGGGAGGCCGCGCACAGCTCGAAGGTGATCACCGTGCTCGGCGCGGCCAAGGCGGCCGTAACCGGAAAGACCCCCGACGCGGGCGAGAACGAAACAGTCCGCCTTTAAGCGGGGCGGCTGCATCCGGGCGGCGGGCGGCGACTAAAGTTCGGGTCGCAAGCCCGCCCCAGGCCCGGCAGCGCTGCCGACGTCTGACTCCCTGGGGCTCGACGGCTCAATAGCTTCTCGCAAACCCCGTTACAGGGAGGACGAGCAACATGCGTATCGGCGTGCTCACCGGCGGCGGCGACTGCCCCGGTCTCAACGCGGTGATCCGGGCGGTGGTCCGCAAGGGCGTCGCCGCTTACGGTCACGAGTTCGTCGGCTTCCGCGACGGCTGGAAGGGCCCGCTCGAGGGTCTGACGAAGCCGCTCGGCATCGCCGAGGTCCGCGGCATCCTGCCCCGGGGTGGCACCATCCTGGGCTCCTCGCGCACCAACCCCTTCAAGATCGAGGGCGGCGTCGAGAAGATCAAGGCCAACCTGGCCGAGCAGGGCGTGGACGCGCTCGTGGCGATCGGCGGCGAGGACACCCTCGGCGTCGCCACCAAGCTGAACGACCTGGGCGTCAACGTGGTCGGCGTTCCGAAGACGATCGACAACGACCTCAACGCCACCGACTTCACCTTCGGCTTCGACACCGCGGTCAACATCGCGATGGAGGCCATCGACCGGCTGCACACCACGGCCGAGTCGCACCACCGCACGCTGGTCGTCGAGGTCATGGGCCGGCACGCGGGCTGGATCGCCCTGCACGCCGGTCTGGCCGGTGGCGCCAACGTCATCCTGCTGCCCGAGCGCGAGTTCGACGTGGAGCAGGTGGCCACGTACGTGACCAAGCGCTTCCAGGTCGAGTACGCGCCCATCGTGGTCGTGGCCGAGGGCGCGCACCCGCTCGAGGGCCAGATGGCGCTGCAGAGCCAGGAGCTCGACTCGTTCGGCCACGTCCGGCTGGGCGGCATCGGCCAGTGGCTGGCCGAGCAGCTGGAGGAGAAGACCGGCAAGGAGGCCCGCACGGTCGTCCTCGGTCACATCCAGCGCGGTGGCACGCCGAGCGCGTTCGACCGGGTGCTGGCCACCCGCTTCGGCCTGCAGGCGATCGACGCCGTCCACGAGGGCGACTTCGGCAAGATGATGGCGCTGCGGGGCACCGACATCGTGCGCGTGCCGCTGATCGACGGCACCGGCGAGCTCAAGACCGTGCCGCTGTCGCGCTACGAAGAGGCTGAAGTCTTCTTCGGCAGCTGACGGTTTTGTAGTGAATGTAAGGGGCGGCCGCCGTGGTCGCCCCTTACGTGTCGAAAGGGGCGGACATGAGCGTCGCGGTGATGGGCACGGGCAAGCTGGGCGAACTGGTCCTGGCCGGACTGCTGCGCTCCGGGCGGCCGGTCGACCAGGTGCTGGCCACCGCGCGGCGCCCCGAGCGGGCGGCCGAGCTGGCCGAGCGTTACGGGATCCGCCCGGTGTCCAACGAGTCCGCCGCGGCCCAGGCCGATGTGCTGGTGGTCGGGGTGAAGCCGCAGGACGCCGGCAAGCTGCTGGACGAGGTCCGCGGCCAGGTCACGGCAGCCAAACTGGTGGTGTCACTGTGTGCCGGGCTGCCGACGAGCTTCTTCGCCGAGCGTCTCCCTGACGTCCCGGTCGTACGGGTCATGACGAACACTCCCGCCCTCGTCGATCAGGCGATGTCGGTGCTCTCCCCGGGCGCGCACGCGACCGAGGAGCACATGGCGACCGCCGAGCAGCTTTTCCAGCCGATCGGCCGTACGCTCCGTGTGCCCGAGTATCAGCAGGACGCCGTCACCGCGTTGTCCGGCTCGGGCCCGGCCTATCTCTACCTGGTGGTCGAGGCGATGGTCGAGGCCGGCGTCCTGCTCGGGCTGCCCCGCACGGTCGCCCACGACCTGGCCGTGCAGACCGCGGTCGGCTCGGCGGTGATGCTGCGCGACTCCGGCGAGCACCCGGCCCTGCTGCGCGAGTCGGTCACCTCGCCCGGGGGCACCACCGCCGCCGCGCTGCGCGAGCTCGAGGCCGGCGGCGTCCGGACGGCCTTCCTGAACGCCCTCGAGGCGGCCCGCGACCGGGCCCGGAGCATCGCCGCTAGTACCAAATAGCGATCTTGCTGCCGTTGTTCTCCTCGGGCGGGCTGGGGTGGCTCAGGGCCGTTCCGGTGGCCATGCGGTGGGCCGACCAGGCGACGGCGGCCGCGTCCAGAATGTCGTCCGGGGGCGCCTGGCCGGCCGGGCCGATCTGGTCGGGCAGCACGATGCCGTTGCGGGCCAGCAGTTCGCGGCGCCGGGCCTGACCGGTCCACGTCTTCTTCGCGTACTGCAGGGGTTCGCCCGCCATCGTGCGGAACGAGACCTCGGGGTGCGCCTCGAAGAGCAGGCCGGGGTGCCTTTCCCAGATCGCGTTGGCCTCGAGCAGCTTGGGCCGCAGGGCCCACGACTGCCGGCTCAGCCCGGCCCCGGTCAGCTCGCGGCAGAGCCGGTTGGCCGCGGTGAACTCGGGTTCCTGCCAGACGGCGCGCGGCGGCACCCGGAACACGCTGCCGCGGCGGGGGCCCAGCTGGTCGGCGGCCAGGGTGTCGGCGGCCCGCCAGCGGTCGGGCAGCATGCCCAGCGGGATGTCCACGCCGATGACCGAGGCGCCGGAGCTGCCGGCCACGATCTCGTAGAGCGTCGAGGCCAGGACGGCCCGGCCGAACGCGCCGTCGCGCAGCTCGACACCGACCCAGCCGAGGGCGTACGCATCGACTCCAATCACGCGAATGCTCATCGGCGGCGTGCGGCCTCGGTGACTACAGCGTCGGAGATGGTCATGACGGCAGACTACGCGCTGTGTCCGTCAGTGTGCACCCCGTAGCCGTCCGGGCGACAAAGTTAAGCGTTTGCGTTTTCCTGCCTGCGCATCTTGACGATCGTGAATTCCTATGACTACCGTCACTCCAACGAACTTTTTGGAAACTTTCCTAACTGTTCAATGAGGAGACCCAGTGCAGAAATCCCTCCGCCGCGCCACCTGGGCGTCGGCGATCGTGCTGGTGGCCGCCACCGGCGCGATCCCGGCCACCCAGGCCTCGGCCGCTGCGGCCTGTGCCCCCGCGTGGTCCTCTTCCGCCACCTACGTCAAGGACAACCAGGCCTCCCAGAACGGGAAGAACTACACCGCCAAGTGGTGGACTCAGAACGAGTCGCCGGCCACGCACAGCGGACAGTGGGACGTCTGGATCGACAACGGTGCCTGCGGCGGCGGGACGACGCCCCCCACGACCCCGCCCACCACGCCCCCCACCACCCCGCCGACCAAGCCTCCGACGACGCCGCCCACCACGCCGCCGACGACCACCCCGCCCGGCACGAGCGGCAAGAACGTCGTCGGCTACTTCGCCGAGTGGGGCGTCTACGGCCGCAACTACCACGTGAAGAACCTGGTCACGTCGGGCTCCGCGGCCAAGCTGACCCACATCCTGTACGCGTTCGGCAACACCACCGGCGGCCAGTGCTCGATCGGTGACTCGTACGCCGACTACGACCGCGCCTACTCCGCGGCCGAGAGCGTCGACGGCGTCGCCGACACGTGGGACACCGGCGCGCTGCGCGGCTCGTTCAACCAGCTGCGCAAGCTCAAGAAGCAGTACCCGAACATCAAGGTGATCTGGTCGTTCGGCGGCTGGACCTGGTCCGGCGGCTTCACCCAGGCCGCGGCCAACCCGACCGCGTTCGCCAACTCCTGCTACAACCTGGTCAAGGACTCCCGCTGGGCCGACGTCTTCGACGGCATCGACGTCGACTGGGAGTACCCGAACGCCTGTGGCCTGAGCTGCGACGCGTCCGGCCCGGACTCGTACAACAAGGTGATCAGCGCGCTGCGCACCAAGTTCGGCCAGAACTTCCTGGTCACCTCGGCCATCTCGGCCGACGGCTCGAACGGCGGCAAGCTCGACGCGGCCGACTACGCCTCCGGCATCGCGAAGCTGAACCTGGTCTTCCCGATGACCTACGACTACTACGGCGCTTTCGCCGCGCAGGGCCCGACCGCCCCGCACTCGCCGCTGACCTCGTACGCCGGCATCCCGAACCAGGGCTTCTGGTCGGACGCGGCGATCCAGAAGCTGAAGAGCAAGGGCGTTCCGGCCAGCAAGATGCTCCTCGGCATCGGCTTCTACGGCCGCGGCTGGACGGGCGTCACCCAGGCCGCCCCGGGTGGCTCGGCGACCGGCGCGGCGCCGGGCACCTATGAGGCCGGCATCGAGGACTACAAGGTGCTCAAGAACAGCTGCCCGGCCACGGGCACGATCGCGGGCACCGCGTACGCCAAGTGCGGCAGCAACTGGTGGAGCTACGACACCCCGTCGACCATCGCCGGGAAGATGGGCTACGTGAAGCAGCAGGGTCTCGGCGGAGCCTTCTTCTGGGAGTTCTCCGGCGACACCAGCAACGGCGAGCTGATCAGCGCCATCAAGAACAACCTCTGAACCTCCCGTCCAACCACCCCGACCACCGCCCCTGAAGCGGACTGAAGACGATATTCCTCCTCAGTGAGAAGCGGGGCACCGGCCGCAAGGCTGGTGCCCCGCTTCCGTACGCTTTCCCCTATGCAGCGAGAGTGGCACCAGCTCAGCTACCCGGGAGTGGGCAACTCGGCCCTGCAGACCTCCCGCCCGTCGACCGACTCCGCCGAGGACGAAGCGCTCGGCCTCGACCGCTGGCGCTCCCTGCCGCGGGTGCAGATGCCGCCGTGGGCCGACCTGGACGAGGTCGCGTCGGTCTGCCAGGTCCTCGACAACGTGCCCTCGATCGTGGCGCCCTACGAGGTCGACCAGCTGCGGGTCAAGCTGGCCGAGGTGTGCGAGGGCCGGGCGTTCCTGCTGCAGGGCGGCGACTGCGCCGAGACGTTCGACAACAACACCGAGAGCCACCTGCTGGCCAACGCGCGCACCCTGCTCCAGATGGCGGTCGTGCTGACGTACGGCGCCTCGATGCCCGTGGTCAAGGTGGCCCGCGTGGCCGGGCAGTACACCAAGCCGCGCTCGTCGCCGACCGACTCGCTGGGCCTGCCGGCCTACCGCGGCGACCTGATCAACTCGCTCGAGGCCACCGAGGCGGCCCGCGTGGCCGACCCGCAGCGCATGATCCGCGCGTACGCGAACTCGGCCGCGGCCATGAACATGCTGCGCGCCTACCTGGCCGGCGGCCTGGCCGACCTGCACGGGCTGCACGACTGGAACAAGGACTTCGTGCGCGCCTCGCCCGCCGGTGAGCGCTACGACGCCATCGCCCGCGAGATCGACCGCGCCCTCGACTTCATCCGGGCCTGCGGCATGACCGACAGCGAGGCCCTGCGGACGGTCTCGCTCTACTGCTCGCACGAGGCGCTGGCGCTCGAGTACGACCGGGCCCTGACCCGGGTGAGCGACGGACGCGCGTACGGGCTCAGCGGTCATTTCCTGTGGATCGGCGAGCGCACCCGCCAGCTCGACCACGCGCACATCGACTTCATCAGCCGGATCGCCAACCCGATCGGGGTCAAACTCGGCCCCGGCACGTCGCCCGAGACGGCGATCGAGCTGTGCGAGAAGCTGAACCCCGACAACATCCCGGGCCGGCTCACGCTGATCAGCCGGATGGGCAACGGCAAGGTGCGCGACGCGCTGCCGCCGATCGTCGAGAAGGTGACCGCGGCCGGGGCCAAGGTCGTGTGGCAGTGCGACCCGATGCACGGCAACACCCACGAGTCGTCCAACGGCTACAAGACCCGCCACTTCGACCGGATCGTCGACGAGGTGCTGGGCTACTTCGAGGTGCACCGCGGGCTGAGCACCCACCCGGGCGGCATCCACATCGAGCTGACCGGCGAGGACGTCACCGAGTGCCTGGGCGGCGCGCAGGGCATCGAGGACCTCGACCTGCCCGACCGGTACGAGACGGCCTGCGACCCCCGGCTGAACACCCAGCAGAGCCTCGAGCTCGCGTTCCTGGTTGCGGAGATGCTTCGTGGTTGATCTACGGTCCGACACCGTCACCCGCCCGACCCCCGAGATGCGCCAGGCCATGGCGTACGCCGAGGTGGGCGACGACGTCTTCGGCGACGACCCGACGGTGCTGCGGCTCGAGGCGCGCGCGGCCGAGATGTTCGGGCACGAGGCGGCCCTGTTCGCGCCCTCGGGCACGATGGCCAACCAGATCGCGCTGCAGCTGCAGGTGCCGTCCGGGGGTGAGCTGCTGGCCGGGGCGGACGCGCACGTCGTGACGTACGAGCTGGGTGCGGCGGCCGCGCTGGGCGGCATTTCCACGCGGACGTGGCCGTCGGTGGGCGCCGATATCGACGTCGACCAGATCGCGGCGATGATCCGGCCGGCCGGCTACCCGTCGGTGCCGACGCGGGCGCTGGCGGTCGAGCAGACGCACAACCTCGGCGGCGGCACTGTGGTGCCCCTGCCGGTGCTGCGGGCGCTGCGGGAGGTCTCGGAAAAAGCGGGCGTCGGTCTCCACTGTGACGGCGCGCGGATCTGGCATGCGGCCGTGGCCGACGGCGTTCCGCTTTCCGCGTACGGGGAACTGTTCGACACCTTGTCGGTGTGCCTGTCGAAGGGGCTGGGCGCCCCGGCCGGCTCGCTGATCATCGGCAGCCGCGAGAACATGGCGCGGGCGCGGGTGCTGCGCAAGCGGCTGGGCGGCGGCATGCGGCAGGTCGGCATCCTGGCCGCGGCCGGGCTGCACGCCCTCGAGAACCACATCGACCGGCTGGCCGACGACCACGCCCGGGCCCGACGGCTGGCCGAGGCGCTGGCGCCGTACGGCGTGGTCGACCCGGCCGCCGTGCGCACCAATATCGTGCTGCTCGACCTGTCCAAGACCACGCTGGACGCGCCTTCGCTGACCGCACGGGCGGCCGAGCAGGGCGTGCTGATCTCGCCCATGCTGCCCTCGATCGCCCGGATCATCACCCACCTCGACGTGGACGACGCGGGCGTGGACCGGGCGATCGACGTGCTGGGCGGGGTGCTCGGCTCGGCGTGAGGCTGCGTCATTCCGTACGCGGGCTGGTCGTCGACCAGGACGACCGGCTGCTGCTGTACGCGACGCCGCTGGGTGACGCCACGTTGTGGGTGCCGCCCGGCGGCGGGATCGAGCCGGGGGAGACGCTGCTCGAGGCGTTGCGCCGCGAACTGGCCGAAGAGACGGGGCTGGCGCTGGAGGGCACGCCCCCGCACGTCTGGCACCGCGAGACGCCCGGCGTCGACTACGTGCCCGGCTGGGACGGCGTGATCAACGACTATTTCCTGGTACGGGTGGCCGCCTTCACGCCGCGCGGCACGATGACGCCCGAGGAACTGGCGGCCGAGAACGTCGGCGAGTTCCGCTGGTGGAGCGTGGCCGGCATCGCGGCGTCACCCGACATCTTCTCGCCGCGCGGCCTGCTGGACCGGCTGCCGGCGCTGCTGGCCGGCGACCTGCCCGGAACACCCCTGGTGCTCGACGGCCGGCCGATCACGCCACCAGGCCGATGACCGGCGCGGGGGAGTAGGGGCGGCCGGCGCGGTGGTGGCGGCGGCACAGCACGACATAGCTGACCTCGGCGTCGGCATCCGAGTCGGTGTTGCCGACGACCACGGTGTCGCCGTCGCGCACCATCACGCCGTTGGAGACGCGGGCGTTCATCCGGGCCGGCTGGCCGCACCAGCACATCGGATAGACCTGCAGCGCCTCGACGATGTCGGCCAGCACGACCAGCCGGGCCGAGCCGGCGAACTGCTCGCCGCGGAAGTCCGACAGCAGGCCGAAGGTGAACACGTCGATGTCCTGGTCGTCGACCAGCCAGGCCAGCTGGTCGACCTGCTCGGGCGAGAGGAACTGGGCCTCGTCGACGATCAGGTGGTCGACGCGGGCGCCGGGATGGGCCATCACGACGTGGGCCAGGTCGGTGGCCGCGCCGAACTCGATGGCGTCGGCGCTTATCCCGATGCGGGACGAGACGATGCCCTCGCCGGCCCGGTCGAGCCGGGTCATCAGCAGCCCGTTGCGCCCACAGGCGGCGTACGTGTGCCGGTATTGCAGCACCATCGTGCTTTTGCCGCTGTTCATCGCCGCGTACCGGAAATGCAGTTGAGCCACGTGCCTTTGCCTCCCCCAGCCGGGGAGGAACAATACCTGCCCCCAACCTTTGCCGAGCCAGGAGGCGTTCTTGGGGGATGTGGGTGAGGATCAATATCCGGGGTTCCGCGACTTCGTGGCGGCGCGCGGGCCGGCGTTGTCGCGCGCGGCCTATCTGCTGACCGGCGACCATCACGCGGCGGAGGACCTCGTGCAGTCGGCGCTGGCCCGCGTGCTGCGGCACTGGCGCAAGCTGGGCGACGGCGACGCCGAGGGCTACGTCCGCCGCACCATGTACAACCTGCAGATGTCATGGTGGCGGCGCCGGCGCGTGCCCGAGAGGCTGGCCGCGGCGCCACCCGAGCCACCGGGAAGCGACCCCCACCGCACCACCGCCCTGCGGATGAGCCTCCAGCGTGCGCTGGCCGTGCTCAGCCCGCGGCAGCGGGCGGTGATCGTGCTGCGCTACTACGAGGACCTGACCGAGGCCCAGGCGGCCGACGTGCTGGACTGCTCGGTCGGCGCGGTCAAGCGGCACCACCACGACGCGCTGGCGCGGCTGCGCGCGACGGCGCCCCACCTGGTCGACGAACAAACTCCGGCGCTGAGGGGGCGGGTATGACATCCCGGCTGCGTGAAGCCCTGCACGAGACGGCGACCGAGGTTCCGGCGTACGAGCTCTGGGCGGGCGCCTTGACCCGGGCCCGGCGCCGTCGCCGGCGCACCCAGGTGGTCACGCTGATACTGCTGGTCGCGGTGGTGGTGCTCGTGCCGCTGGGCTGGCCTCGCCCGGACGCGATGACCGTGTCGCCGATCCAGAAGCAGCAGCAGCCCTCGCTGCCGGATCGGGTCGGTGCTCCCCGCTGGGGCACGGCGACCGCCGAGAAGAAGCCGGCCGGCCGGGCCAGTGTCGTCTTCGGCGCCACCGACTGGACGCCGCTCGGCAGCAAGGGGGAACTGGCCGTCGTCGGCGCCCTCGACGACACCTACCGCCTGGTCAAGAGCAACGATTTCCTGTACGCCGGTGAGCAGGCGCTGATCTCGCCGGACGGCACGAAGCTGGCGGTGCCGGGCTCGGTGCTGGACCTCGAGACCGGCCGGCGCAAGGCGTTCCCCCTGATCGAGGCCGATGTGGTGGTGCCCCAGGCGTGGTCGGACGAGGGCCGGTGGATCGCCGTGCTGGCGTACCGCGGCATCGACGAGCCCGTGCCGGCCGAGGTCTCGCTGCGGCTGATCGATCTCGTGGAGGGCACCGAGGAGTTCATCGCCCCGCTGAACCCACGGACAGTGGTCGACGGGCACACCGTTGCCTTCACCGGCAACCAGTTCGCCTATCAGGACGGCCGCCGCATCACCGTCCTGCGGCGATCGCTGGATACCGGGCGCCTGTTCAAGGTGCCGGGCGGGTTCGACGCGCCCGCCGGCGCCCGGTTGGCCGGCAAGGGCGCATTCCTGCAGGGCGGCAACCTGGCCCTGCTGAGCCGGCGCGACTGCTGCGCCGGGGACGCCTTTACCGCCCGCTGGCAGGTGACCTTGGTCCATGCGTACAACGGCGAGCCGCGGGACAGGAAGTTCCCCGAGATTCCCGGCCCGGCGGCGGTCCGTCTGCTCGGGTGGTCGCCGTGGGGTGAACCGGTGTACGCGGCGTTCACGCCGGCGGCGGGAGCCGAGCCCGCCGGTTTCGAGAGGGGCGCGGGCGCCCTCGGCCTGAGCCACCAGGGGCTGACCGATCCCGACCGCATCGGCTCGGTCGAGGTGCGGATCCTGGGTCAGGACGGCCGGCAGCGGACGGTGCTGGCGGCGGCCTCGGGCGACATGCAGTCGGTCGACGTCGCCGACAACGTGATCATCTCTGGGCGGATGCGGTACGGCCACCCGCCGTCCGGGCTCGGGCCGTACGCGTGGGGGATCGCCGGCGCGGGGGTGGCGCTGCTGGCCGTCGTCATCGCGCTGGGGGTGCGCCGGCGCCTCCGCAGGCGGCCGTGACCGGCGGCTCGGATCGCTGCGCCCCGGTCGTCCGGGATGGCTCGGCTTGTGAAGCGGCCGTGGTTGTCCGGGACGGCTCGGCTCGGGGAGCGGGTGTCGTGGTTCCGGAGGGCTCGGCCGGCTGGGCGGGGGCTCGGCGTAGCGCGAAAACGGTGATCAGCAGGGCGGTGAGGACGAAGCCGGCCGCCACCAGGAAAGCCTGGGTGTAGCCGGCGTGCAGCGCGACCGGTTCGGGGGCGCCGCCCCGGTCGGCTGTGCGGGCGGCGGCCACCGCGGCCAGCACGGCCAGGCCGAGGGCGCCGCCCGCCTGCTGGGCGGTGTTGCTGAAGCCGGAGACCATGCCGGTGTCGGCCGGGGCGGCGCCGGCCATGGCCAGCATGATGATCGCGGGGACGGTGACGCCCACGCCGAGGCCCATGACGACCAGGGGCGGGAACATGTCGGCCCAGTAGGACGGCGCGACCGGCAGGCGCCCGAGCAGCAGCAGGCCGGCGAAGAGCAGGGCCAGGCCGGTGATCAGCACTGGGCGCGGGCCGAAGCGGCCGGTCAGTCGGGGGGCCACGAAGAGTGACACGAGGCCGATCACGATGGGTGTGGGCAGGAAGGCCAGGCCGGTGCCGAGTGCGTCGTAGCCCATCACCCGCTGTACGAACAGGGCGTTCGTGAACTGGAAGCCCATGCCGGTGGCGAAGACCAGCACGACGGCGGCGTTGGCCACCAGCAGCCAGCGGCGGCCGAGGACGCGCAGAGCGATCAGCGGGCGCCGGGCCAGGTGCTGCCGCAGCACGAAACCGGCCAGGAGCAGCACAGCGGCGACGGCGGCGACGGGGGCGGAGCTGATGATCGCGTACACGGCCAGCGAGAGCCCACCGGTGATCAGCGCGGCGCCCGGCAGGTCGAGACCCCGGCGCAGGCCGGGGCCGGTCTCGCGGGGGAGGAGGCGGCGGCCGGCCAGCCAGACGGCCAGCCCGATCGGCACGTTGATCAGGAAGATGACGGGCCAGCCGAGCGCGTCGGTGAGCACGCCGCCGAGCACGAAGCCGGCCGCGGCCCCGCCGGCCTGGGTGAAGCTGTAGATGCCCATCGCGCGGGCCTGCTCCGCGGGCTGCGGGAAGAGCCGCACGATCATGCCGAGCACGACGGCCGCGGCCAGCGCCCCGCCCGCACCCTGCAGGAACCGCCCGGCGATCAACGCGCCCGCCGTGGGCGCCAACCCGCACAGCAGGCTGGCCACGGTGAAGACGGCCAGCCCGGCCAGGAAGACCCGCCAGGCTCCGACGAGGTCGCCGAGCCGGCCCGCGAACAGCAGCAGACCCGCGAAGGCGACCAGGTAGCCGTTGACCACCCAGGCCACGCCCGCGTCGGAGAAGCCGAGGTCGCGCTGGATGTCCGGGACCGCCACAGCCACGATCGTGCTGTCCAGAACGATCATCAGGGACATCGCGCACAGGACGGCCAGGGCGCTCGCGCGCTTCGAGAAAGCACTCATGGCCCGACCGTAACAGATAATCTGCTACCGGACTATCTGTTACGGGCGCTTCATCGGCCTCGAGCTCGGCGGACGGGCTGCGGGCCCGGGTCGCGGGTGGTGTCGGCCAACTGGCCCAAGGCTTCGACGAAGGCGGCCCGGGCGGCGTCGGGCAGGCTGCTGAGGGCGTCGGCGTGCACGCGATCGACGATGCGCTGGCCCTCCTCGGCAGCGAGGCGGCCCTTCTCGGTGACGGCGATGACGCGGGCCCGGCGATCGGTGGCCGACGGCTTGCGCTCGGCGAAGCCGCGGCTCTCCAGCTCGTCGACGGTGCTGACCATCGTGGTCTTGTCGAGGTCGGCCAGGGCAGCCAGCTGGATCTGGGTGCGCTCCTGCTCGAGGGCGTGCACCAGGACGCACTGCATGCGCGGCGTCAGGTCGACGTCGGCCAGGGCGGCCGCCAGGCGGTTGGAGAGGGCGTGGCCGGCCATGTTGAGCAGGCCGGTGACGTCGCGTTCGGTGCGTTCGGGGGCGGACACCGATCCAGGGTAACGCGGGATCATCCGGAAGCGGACGATTCGGGGCCGGGACGGTCGGCGGACCTGCCCCCGTGTCGGCCCGCCGCGCCGACCCGGCGGCTCCGATGTGGACAACGGTACGGTCCGTGTGGCGCCCGTTACAACCGATTTTCGATCACCGCGCCCTGTGGACAAGCCACCGCGGCATCCTGTGGATAACTGGCCGGTCCGCCCTTGACACGGCGTAAGTTCCCCCCACAACGCCCCGAGGTGGGAGGGGGCTAGGGATGGCGCGAGTTTGTTGGGCAAGATCAAAGAGCGGTCAGGCGGCCAGGGCGCGGCGGATGGCGGTCAGCAGCTGTACGCCGGCGATCAGGGCCAAAGCCAGCCACACGGCGGTGGCGACGGTGATCAGGGGGGCGTAGGCGAAGGCGGCCAGCAGGCCGAAGATGGCGACCAGGACTCGGGTGGGGCGTTCGGCCACCGTGACCACGCCGATCTCGGACATGCCGGCCGCGGTGGCCCGGGCTCGCGCGTACTCCTGCAGCCAGCTGGCCGCGCCGGCGGCGACGGCCAGCCAGCCGGGGGCGCCGGTCAGCCAGAAGGCGGCCAACCACGCGGCCTCGCCCACGCGGTCGGCCACGGAGTCGTAGACGTAGCCCAAACGGGTCGTCCGGCCGGAGATCACCGCCACCGCGCCGTCCAGACCGTCGGCCAGAGCGGCCACCAGCACCACGACCGCCGCCAGGAAGATGCCGACGCGGTCGAGCAGAGCCACCGAGAGCGGCACCAGCAGGCAGACGAACAGGCCCATGGTGGTGACGGCCATCGGTCCGATGCGGCGCGCGCTCAACCATGAGCCCACGCCGTAGGCGATGCGGACCCAGCCCCGTACGAGGAAATTGGCCTTTCGCGGGTCGAAGCCCCCGTGCAGCTCGGACCAGGCCGCCGCGTAGTCGTCCCAGAGCACGGGTCAGGCGGCCGCGGCCACGTCCGACGGCGCCAGCAGCTGCCAGACCTCGCGCGTCGCGGTCGAACGGTTAAGCGTGATGAAGTGGACGCCGGGGATGCCCTCGCCGAGCAGGCGGGCGCACATCTCGGCGCACATCTCGACCCCGAGCTCGCGCACCGCCGCCTCGTCGTGGGCCACCTTTTCGAAGCGGGCCAGCAGGGCGGGCGGGAAGGGAGCGCCGGAGAGCTGCGACGAGCGTTCGATCGTGGCCATGCGGGTCACCGGCATGACACCGGGGACGATCGGCGTGTCGCAGCCGGCCGCGGCCACCCGGTCACGCAGGCGCAGGTACTCGTCGGCGTCGAAGAACATCTGTGTGATGGCGAAGTCGGCCCCCGCGCGACATTTGCGTACGAAATTGGCGGTGTCGCTTTCGATGTCGGCCGACCGCGGGTGCTTGTACGGGAACGCGGCCACGCCCACGCTGAAATCGCCCGACTCTTTGACCAGGCGCACCAGATCCTCGGCGTAGGACACGCCGGACGGGTGGCGGACCCACTCGCCCATCGGGTCGCCGGGCGGGTCGCCGCGCACCGCGAGCACGTTGCGGATGCCCGCCCCGGCCAGCCGGCCGACCATGTTGCGCAGCTCGGCCACCGAGTGGTTGACCGCCGTCAGGTGGGCCATGGGCAGCAGCGTCGTCTCGGTCGCGACCCGCTCGGTGACCGCGACTGTCGTGTCGCGCGTCGTGCCGCCGGCGCCGTAGGTGATCGAGACGAAGCTGGGCCGCAGCGGCTCGAGCTCGCGGATCGCCTGCCACAGCAGCCGCTCGCCCTCGGGCGTCTTGGGCGGGAAGAACTCGAACGAGAACGTCGGCACGCCGCCGCGGATGAGCTCACCGATGGCCGGTGTGCCGGGAAGACGCGAAGGGAGTCCGAGAGCCACAACAAGACTGTACCGACGCCGTGGGTTAGCGTCGTCCCGTGACCTCCCCCCTCGAAGCCGCTGACCTGCGCGCCCGCGTGGAGAAGGCGCTCGCCGCCTTCCTGGCCGAGCAGCGTTCCCGCCTGACCGGCATCGACCCCGCGCTGGCGGCCGTGGCCGAGACGCTCGAGGATTTCGTGCTGGGCGGGGGCAAGCGGCTGCGGCCCGCGTTCGCGTACTGGGGGTTCCGCGGCGCCCACGGTCCCGACTCCGATCAGATCGTGGCCGCCGTCTCGGCGCTCGAGCTGGTGCAGGCGAGCGCCCTGATCCACGACGACCTGATGGACCGCTCGGACACCCGGCGCGGCGAGCCCTCGGTGCACCGCCGGTTCGAGGCGCGGCACACGGCGGCCGGCTGGCGGGGCGGGGCGGCCGCGTTCGGCGACAGCGCCGCCGTGCTGCTGGGCGACCTGGCCCTGGTCTGGTCGGACGAGTTGCTGCACACCTCGGGGGTCAGCCCGGTCGACCTGGCCCGGGCCCGCCCGGTCTTCGACGAGATGCGCACCGAGGTCACCGTCGGGCAGTACCTGGACGTGCTGACCCAGGCCACGGCGGACACGTCGCTCGACCGGGCCGGCAAGGTCGCCCGCTACAAGTCGGCCAAGTACACGGTCGAGCGGCCGCTCCTGCTGGGCGCGGCGCTGGCGGGCGCGCCGGTCGAGGTGTACGACGCGTACTCCGGCTTCGGGCTGCCGCTGGGCGAGGCCTTCCAATTGCGTGACGACGTGCTGGGCGTCTTCGGCGACCCTGCGCAGACCGGCAAGCCCGCGGGCGACGACCTGCGGGAGGGCAAGCGCACCTATCTGGTGGCGGCGGCCTTCGCGGAGCTGGACGACGCCGGCCGTGCGGAATTGGACGCGGGCCTGGGCGATCAGGGCCTCAGCCTGGACGGGGTGGCCCGGCTGCGCGCGCTGATCCGCGACAGCGGCGCGCTGGCCGCCACCGAGCGCCGCATCGACGAGCTCATGACGGCCGCGCTGGCTGCCCTGAAGTCGGCGTCGATCGACGGGGAGGCGCACGACGTGCTGCACCGCCTCGCCGACGCGGCCACCCGCCGTACGGTCTAGAAGCCCAGCGCCTGAGCGCGCCTCTTCACCTCGCGGGCGCGATGCCCGCCGAGGCCCTTCGCGGCATTCCCGTCGAGCGCCTCGTCCGGCTCGTACAGCCACCGGAGGGCTTCTTCGTCGTTGTACCCGGCATCGCGTAGCAAGTTGATGACGCCGGGGAGGTGCTTGAGCACCGTGCTGTTGGCCACCAGGTCGGCCGGGACCACGCGGACGCCGTCGCGGCGCACGGCCAGCAGATGCCCGTCGCGGATCATCTGGTGCACCTTGCTGATCGACACATCGAGCTTCGCGGAGACGTCGGGCAGGGTGACCCACTCGGCCGGTCCGGCGGTTACGGAATCGCTCACCCCTACAGCGTACGAGAGCGGAGAAGGAACCCGATGAGCCTGCTGCGCAGGACCCGTACGGAGATGGCCGGCGCCTGGCGTTCGCTGCGGTACGACCTGGGCCGGGCGCCGGCCCGGCCGCCCGCCGGAGGACCCGACGTGACGTCGACCGGAATGGGCACCTGGAGCCTGGACGGCCTGGTCGAGCAGGCCGGGCCCGATCCGGCCCCGCCGGCCCGGCGGCCCAGGCGGGCCGTGGCGGTGACCGCCTTCGGGGCGCTGACCGTGGTCGGGGCGGCCGCGGCGTACCTGGCCGTGGTGAACGGGCTGGGCTCGCTGATGGGCGAGACGACGGCCGCGGCCGGCACCTTCCCGCCGCGGGTCGTGGTGACCACCGGCGCCGGGGTCGCGCCCCCGACCCGTCCCGTCACTCCGCCCCGGTCGCCGGTGGCCACCCGGCGCGCTACCACCGCGGCCGTCCTGCCGCCGCCACCGGAGCCGCCCGCGGCCGCGGTGCCGCCGCCACCCGTCGAACGGACAAGTCCGATCCGGGCGACGAAGGCGACAAATCAGGAATGTCGCTGCCGGCCGCCGGTGCCGACGCCGACCGCGCCCATGTCGTCGCCATCGCCGACGCCGTCACCGTCCCCCTCGGAGTCCGCCCCGCCGAGCGCCGACCCGTCGCCGAGCGAGACCGCGGACCCCTCGGAATCGCCGTCGCCGAGCCGTTCCTGGGATGGGAAGCGGCACCGACGGCACCACTAAATCCGCTTTTGCCGGGGTGGTTCGGGCGCGGGTGACGTATGCCTCCGTACCCGTTTGGACTCAGCTGTGACATCCTGGACTGCCCCCACGCGAAAGACACATACACTTCACGCCGATGGACACCACAGTCGCCGACACGTTGATCGGCACGACGATTGACGGCCGCTACCGGATCACCGGTCGCGTGGCCCGTGGTGGCATGGCAACCGTCTACACCGCCACCGATGAACGGCTCGAGCGCACCGTCGCTCTGAAGATCATTCACCCGTCGCAAGCGACCAACGCCCACTTCGTGGACAGGTTCACCGACGAGGCCAAGACGATCGCCCGGCTCACCCATCCCAACGTCGTCGCCGTGTACGACCAGGGCCGCCACCAGGGCCTGCCCTATCTGGTCATGGAATATGTGCAGGGCCGCACCCTGCGCGACCTGCTCACCCAGCGCCGCCGGCTGAGCCCGGTCGAGGCGCTGGCCATCCTCGAGCAGATGCTCGCCGCGATCGCCGCCGCCCACCGGGCCGGTCTCGTGCACCGCGATGTCAAGCCCGAGAACGTGCTCGTCGCCGAGGCGCCCAGCGGCGGCGTGGCCAACCTGGTCGACGCCGTGGTCAAGGTGGCCGACTTCGGTCTCGCGCGCGCCGTCGAGGCGAGCAGCGCCGACGAGTCCGGCCAGCTCATGGCGACCGTGGCCTACGTGGCGCCCGAGCTGGTGACCGACGGCCACGCCGACGCCCGCACCGACGTCTACTCGGCCGGCATCGTGCTGTTCGAGATGCTGACCGGCCGGGTGCCGTTCGACGGCGACGACCCGGTGGCGGTCGCCTGGGAACACGTCGACAACGACGTCCCGGCGCCCTCCAGCCTGGTCAAGGGCCTGCCCAAGGCGCTCGACGACCTCACCGCGCGGGCCACCCGGCGCGACCCGGGCGCCCGTCCCACCGACGCCGGCGCCCTGCTGGCCGAGGTCCAGACGGTCCGCGACGACCTCGGCGCGGCCAACGTCGAGACGGCGCTGCTGCGCCAGGTGCCGCCGCCCGCCCGCGGCGCGATGGTCGACGCCACCACGGTGGTGCCCGCCGTCGGCGCCGGCGACCGGCCCTCGTGGGCGCGCCTGCCCAACCAGGCCGCCCCGCGCGGCCAGGAATACACGGCGGGCCGGATCCCCCGCTCGGCCAAGCGTGGCGCCGGTGGCACCGACCGCCGGCGCATCCTGCTCTCGGCTGCCGTGGCGGTCATGGTGCTGGTCGTCATCGGCAGCACCTGGTGGGTCACGCTGGGCCGCTACACCGACGCGCCCTCGCTGATCAACCAGACCAAGGCCCAGGTCGAGCTGAGCGCCCAGCAGCAGGGCTTCGAGCTGTTCTACGGCGACGGCGCGTACAGCGAGACCATCCCGAAAGACACGGTGGTCTCGCAAGACCCGGCCCCCGACGGCAAGGTCGTCAAGGGCGGCGTCATCACCGTGAACCTGTCGCTCGGCCCCGAGCGCTTCGCCGTGCCCGACCTGGCCGGCCTCGAACTGGCCGCCGCGCGCGGCGAACTCGAGCAGATCAACCTGAAGCTGAAAGAGGGCGAGGGGCAGTACAGCGACACCGTGCCCGAGGGGGCGGTGCTCTCGTCCAACCCCGAGACGGGCACGCAGCTCAAGCGGGGCGCCACGGTGACCGTGACGCTCAGCAAGGGCCGCGCCCCGATCCGGGTGCCCGACCTCAACGGCAAGAACATCAACGACGCCCGCCGGGAACTGGCCGAGCTGGGCCTGGCCGCGGTCGAGCGCTACAAAGACAGCGACCAGCCGAAGGACTCGGTCATCGGGCAGACGCCCAAGGCCGGCACCGGCGCCAACAAGGACGACCAGGTCACCCTCGACGTGAGCAAGGGCCCGCCGCTGGTCACCGTGCCCGACCTGACCAACCAGCCGTGCCAGCAGGCCAAGGCCACGCTCGAGGGCATGGGGCTGCGCGTGCGGGTCGATTTCAACCCCAACGCCTTCGTCCGCAGTCAGCAGCCGGGCGGGAACACGCAGGTCGAGCCGCAGACCGAGGTCGCCATCCAGTGCTTCTGAACCGGATCGGCTCGCACACCAAGACGTCGGGCGGGTTGGCCAAGGCCGCCCTCCCGTACGTCGACGCCGCGGGGTCCGAGACCCTTCAGGTGTACGTGTCCAACTCCCGCGGCTGGGCCATGCCCCCGGGCGACCCGAAGCAGGACGTGCTGTTCCGCGACGGCATCGGCGCCCGCGCGATCCCGGCCTACATCCACGCCTCCCTGCTCGTGAACCTGGGTTCGCCGACCGAGCTGACCGTCGAGCGGTCGGTCGCCGTGCTGGCCCACGCGCTCGAGCGGGGGAAGGCGATCGGCGCCACCGCCGTGGTCTACCACGCCGGCAGCTCGGTCGACGAGGCGCACGACGACAAGGCCTTCCACCAGCTGCGCGAGGCGTTGCTGCCGTTGCTCGACCGCGACGACATGCCGCAGCTGCTGGTCGAGCCGAGTGCCGGCGGGGGCCGCAGCCTGGCCTCCAAGGTGCAAGACCTCGCGCGTTACCTGGACGCCGTGGACAACCATCCCCGCCTGGGCGTCTGCTTCGACACCTGCCACGCCTGGGCGGCCGGGCACGACCTGGCCACCCCGGGCGGCATGACGGCCACCTTGGACGCCCTGGTCGCGTCCGTGGGCGAGGGCCGGCTGAAGCTGATCCACGCCAACGACTCGAAGGACGACTGCGGCTCCACCCGCGACCGCCACGAGACGATCGGCCAGGGCCGGATCGGGTCGGCGCCGTTCGCCGAGCTGCTGGCCCACCCGGCCACGGCCGGCATCCCGGTGATCGTCGAGACCCCGTCGGTCGAGCACGAGGGTCACGCGGCCGACATCGCCCTGCTGAAGTCCCTCCGCCCGGCCTGAGCATTGTCAACAAAACGTTGACAACTTGCTAGTCTGGCCGTGTGCCGGATCTGAGTGACCTGCGAGCCGTTCCCGCCGCGCGCGCCCGGCTCGACGCCGAAGAGCTCGAACTGATCGACCGGGCCCGGCGCGAGGGTGCGACCTGGGGCGAGATAGCCGACGCGCTGGGCCTGGGCAGCCGGCAGGCGGCCGAGCAGCGCCGACTGCGCCTGGTCCGCGCCGCGCCGGCCGCTCCGGACGAGTACGGCCTGGCTGATCTGCGGCAATGTGCCCTCGACCTGCACCGGCGGGTGGACGCCGACCGTCGCTGGGACCGTCGTTTCACCCGGGCCGTGCTCGTGCGCGAGACCCTGGCCGCGGTGCCCGGCGCGACCGGCGGCGCCTTGTTCGCCCTGGCCCAGGCGGTGGTGGCCGACCTCGACGGGGCCGAGCGCCCCCTGCCTGCGCCGACCCGCGCCGCCGCCGACCGACTACGGCGGGCGCTGGTCGCCGCGTCACCAGAACATTGACAGATTGCCGCTCAACTCTGAAGTATGTGAGTCCTCGCGACTCAAGGCTTCGGAGGCGTCATGCGGCGCAACGCGCTCCTGTTCGTGCTGATCTCGCTGCTGTCCGGCTTCGGCAGCACGGCCATGACCCTGGCCGCCGGCATCTGGGTCTTCGATCTCACCGGCTCGGTCAGCCTGGCCGCGCTCACCGCCATCTGCATCTACGTGCCCACGCTGGCCGCGCCGTGGCTGGGTGCGCTGGTCGACCGCCTGCCTCGTCGCCCCCTGCTCATCGTGGCCGACCTGGCCCTGGGCGCCCTCCTGCTGACCCTGCTGGCCGTCCGGTCGGCCGAGGCGTCCTGGCTGATTTTTGTTGTGCTGCTGGCCCGGGGCGTCAGCTACGTCGTGATCGACGCCGGCGAGACGGCGGTCCTGCCGTCGGCCCTGACGCCGAAGATCCTGGCCGACGTCAACGGCTGGCGTTCCAGCGCCCAGGAGGGCATGAAGCTGGTGGCGCCTCTGGCCGGCGCGAGCCTGTACGCCTGGCGGGGCCCCACCGCCGTCGTCCTCCTCTGTGCCGCGTTGCCCCTGCTGACGGCGGTCTGTTACGCGCTGATGCGGCTGACTCCGT
The DNA here is from genome assembly GCF_026626335.1 of Paractinoplanes pyxinae. GTDB lineage: Bacteria > Actinomycetota > Actinomycetes > Mycobacteriales > Micromonosporaceae > Actinoplanes > Actinoplanes pyxinae. The sequence continues at coordinate 73,925 of NZ_JAPNTZ010000004.1, forward strand.
CGGAGCCGGCCCGACGCGATTCGCCCGGTTTCCGGCCCGGCCTGCGGGCATTGTTCGGCGTGCCTGCCGTACGCGGGCCGGTGCTGGTCGCGGCAGCGGCGATCGGGGCGTCCGGCCTGAAGGACGCGGCCGTGCTGGCCCACCTCGTCCACGACCTGGGCCTGCCGGCGACCCGCCTGGGCTACCTCGGCACGGCGCAGGGCGCGGGATCGATCGTGGCGGGCGTGGTGGTGGGCCGGGTGCTGGCCCGCCTGACGCCGCTCACGGTGACGGCGGTCGGGGCGGCCGGGTTCGCCGTGGGTTGCCTGGTCCAGGCCCTGCCCTGGTGGCCCACGATGATCGCGGGCAGCCTGCTGATCGGCGTCGGTTTGCCGTGGGCGCTGATCGCCGCCGTCACCGCCGTGCAGACGCGGACGCCGGACCACCTGCTGGGCCGGGTCGCCGCCACCTCCAACACGGTCATGTTCGGCCCGGTGGCGCTCGGCATCCCGCTCGGCGCCGCCCTGATTCATCTGGGCGCCGTCCTGCCCTTGGTCATCGCGGCCGCGGTCAGCGTCTCGGCCGCCCTCGTCGTGCCGCGCACCGCTGTCGGTTCGCCCGTTCGGATGATCAACTCCGGACGATGACTGCGTATCCTTCCGCGCGTGCCTGCCCAGCGGAGTCTGATTCGTACTGCTCTTTCCGTCGCTGTCCTGGGTGGCGCCACCGTGGTCGGGTTCGAGCTCGCGACGGGTTCCGCCGCCGCCGACCAGGCGCGGGAGCTTCCGATCGGCTCGGTGGCCGACCTCGTGGTCGACGGCGCGCATCAGCGGATCTTCATCAGCGACCCGGTCGGCGGCAAGCTGATCACGACCAGCTACACGGGTGAGGTGCTGGCCACCAGCACCGGTCTGCCGGGTGTGCAGGATCTGATCCTGACCGACCGGCTCTACGCCGCTGTGCCGGGGGCGGGCGCCATTGTCGCGTTCGACCCGGCCACCACAGCCACGGTCGCCACCTACGCGATCGGTGGGGCGCCTCAGTCGCTCGCCGCGGCGGGCGGCAAGATCTGGTTCGGTGAGGACAGGCGGGGGCTCGGCTCCCTCGACCTGTCCGGCTCGGCTCCGGTGGTCACCCGGGGCGCGGAATTCCACGGCGATCTTCCCGCCGGCGCCTATTGGTGGCACGCTCCCCGGCTGGCCACCACGCCCGGCAGGCCGGACATCGTCGCCGCCGTCCAGACGGCGACCACCGGCGCCGAGTTCAGCCTCCTCGACGTCTCGACCGACCCGCCGACCCCGGTCGCGCGCCGCGCCTTCAGCAGTTTTGCCCACGACCTGGCGTTCAGCGCGGACGGCACCCGCCTGATCGTGTCGGCCGCGACGGTTCCCACGATGGCGTTGTCGTCGGACGATCTCTCGACGATCGAGGAGTACTCGACCACCACCTTCACCAGCGCTGTCGCGGTGCGGTCGGACGGCGCCCTGGCCCTGGCCAACAGCGGCGGGGCGGGCAAAGCCGTCGCGCTCTTCACCCCCGGGACCACCGTTGCCGCCAAGCACTTCGACTTGCGGCCGACCGAGCAGACCGGTACGAGCGTCATGTTTCTGCAGCCGGCCATGGCCTGGGAACCGGGTGGGGACCGGCTGTTCGGGGTGGCCGACCATCATCGCCGCTACTCGCTGCAGGTGCTGAACGACCCGGCCAAGGTTCCGGTGACCATCAAGCTCACCGTTCCGGCCACAACGCAGCCGGACAAGGGCTATCTCGTCCGGGGCACGTTCTCGACCCGGCTCGTCGAGGGCCGGCCTCTGGTGATCACCCGTACCGACGCGTCGGGCAGCCGGCGCGTCGGACCGGAGACGGCTGACGGCGCCGGCTTCGAGTTCGAGGACGTGCAATGGTCGGCCGGGACGGTGACCTACACAGTCAGCATCCCCGGTGACGACCACCTGGCCGCAGCGACGGCCACCGCGTCGGTGAAGGCCGCGGTGATTCCGTCGACCACGCTGACGCTCGACCGCAACGGCACGTCCTGGGCGTACGGCTCGACGGTGACCTTCACCGCCAAGCTCGGCCCCACCGGCCCCAACCGCGTCGTCGAGATCTGGGCCGACCCGTCCGGCAGCGACCAGCCGAACCGGCTGCTGCGCAAGCTGACCGTCGACGGCACGGGGCAAGCTGACCGCCTCGATCAAGCTGACCCGCAACACGACCCTGTCGGCGGTCTACCGCGGCGACGTGAAGACCCTGCCCAAGACCGTCAAGTCGTCCGTCGGCACAAGGCGAGCGTCAGCACGCAGGTCACCCGGCACTACAAGTACGCCAAGATCGGGTCGGTGCCGTACTACCACTTCCGCCGGACCGCGCACCCGGTGTTCAAGGCGACCATGAACCCGCACCCGGGCCGCAAGCAGTACCTGCAGATCGACGTTTACACGCGCGGCAAGTGGATCCTGTGGGGCTACTTCTACGTGCCGCTGGACGCGAGCGGCCGGTCCTCGAAGGAGCTGCGCACCACCCACTCCACCGGCGTCTTCTATCGGGAGCGTTCCGACTATCAGAACGGCAAGTCAGGCGACACGGCCAACATCTCCACGTACGGCCCCTACCACTACTTCACCTTCACGAAGTAGTCGGTGATGTCGTCCAGGGTGGACGCCGCGCAGCCGATGTAGTTGTCCGGGCGTACGAGAAAAAGGGTTGGCTCGGCGACGTCGTAGACCGCGGCCACGGCCGGGTCGGTGATGCGGTGGACGTGCCGATCGGGCGTCGCGGCGGGCAGGTCGCCGGGCCAGTGGAAGGCCAGCAGCGTCCAGTGCGGTCCGCGCAGCAGATCGAGGATCGGCCCCGGGGCGCGGTCGCCTGCCTGCACCGAACCGGGTGACTCGCGGCGCTCGGCCGAGAGCGGGCCGCCCCGATAGTTGACCCCCAGCTGCCGCAGCGCCGGGTCGTCGCGGCGCACGGAAGCCTGGCGGTGCAGGCGGGTGCTGATGCCCAGCACGTCGGCCGCCACCGGCAGGCGCTCCGCCTCGTAGGTGTCCAGCAGTTCCTCGTACGCGAGCTTCCACCCCAAGTTGTAGGCGTCCTGAATGCCCGTGTTGAGACCCTGCCCGCCGGCGGGGGAGTGCACATGAGCGGCATCGCCGGCCAGGAAGACGTTGCCCACCCGATAGCGCGACACCATGCGGATGTTCGCGCGGTACAGCGACGTCCACCCGATGTCGGTCACGGTCAAGCCGACCGACTCGACCAGTTCCCCGATCGACTGCGACGAGGGCGACGCGGTCAGCTGGAAGACGTCGGTGCCCGGCAGGGGGCACAGGCCGAGCCGGAGCGAGCGCTGATCCGCCCCCGGCCAGATGTGCCAGTTGTCGCGCGAGAGGCCCGGCACCCGCACGTCCGCGATGATCAGCTGTTCGGTCGGGAACGACTCGCCCTCGAAGGGAACGTCCAAGGCCTTGCGCACGGTGCTCCGCCCACCGTCACACCCGACGACATAGCGCGGCGTGACGGTCTCCCCGGTCGAGAGCGTGACGGACTCCTGCGACAGCGAGGTGACCCCGACGCCGTATTCGACCGGCACGCCGGAGGCCAGCAGCTCGGCGGTCCGCCACTGCGGCTGCATGAGCATGTTCGGGTAGGGCACGGCCGGCGTCGGGTCGTGCTGCTCGTCCATGCGCTGCGTCATCGTGCCGCCGTCGGGCAGGTGGATCAGCAGCTCGGGGTAGTCGCCGCCGGTCTCGAGAAACGCCGGAAGCAGACCTAGATCGTCGAGAACTTCCTGCGTACGCGGTTGAATGCCTTTGCCTCGGGAGCCTTCAGGCGGCACCGGCGACTGCTCGACGATGCGGAACGGCACCCCGTGCCGCTGCAGCACACGCGCCAGAGTGAGGCCGGTCGGCCCGGCGCCGACGATGAGAGTGAACTTAGATTCAGTGAACATGGATTCACCGTACGAGTGACTGATAATCTGCGTCAAGTGGCAGGGGTGCGGAAGCAGCAGGCGGCACAGACCGAGGCGGAACTCAAGGCGGCCGCCGTACGGGTCTTCGAGCGCATCGGCTATCTCAACGCCAAGATCACGGACATCACGGCCGAGGCGGGCCGCGCCACCGGTTCGTTCTACAAGCACTTCGCGAGCAAGGAGCAGCTGCTCGAGGCGCTGCTGGTCGACCTGCTCGCCGAGGGGGACGAGAGCGCCGCGGCCGAGGGGCACAGCGACGACTTCCGGGACCGGGCGGCGGTGCGCTATCACGTCGCGGCGTACTGGGACTTCTATCGCCGGCACCGCGCGGTGGTCGAGGCGTTGCGGCAGGCCGCCATCGTCGACGAGGGGTTCGCCGAGCGGTCCCGGCAGATGATGGAACCCGACCTCGCGCACCTCGCCGAGCACATCGCCAAGGCCGATCCGGCCGGGGACCCGTACGTGCTGGCCTCGATCTTCGCCACGCTGGTGTCGGGACTGGCCGAGCCGTGGGCGGCGGATGACGACGCCGTCGAGACGCTGACGACGTTCATACACAACGGAATCGGGGCCGGTCCCGTCCAGGACCGGCCCCGATGACAAAGCGTCAGATCTTCTTGCGTACGGCCTTGCGGTAGTCGCTGTTCAGGCGGCCGATCAGGGTGAGCGGGATGCCCTTGGGGCAGACCTGCGAGCACTCGCCCATGTTGGTGCAGCCGCCGAAGCCGGCGTCGTCCTGGGCCTGCAGCATGTCGATCACGCGGGTGTCGCGCTCGGGCTGGCCCTGCGGCATCAGGCCCAGGTGGGCCACCTTGGCCGCGGTGAACAGCATGGCCGAGCCGTTCGGGCAGGCCGCGACGCAGGCGCCGCAGCCGATGCAGGTGGCCGCCTCGAACGCCAGGTCGGCGTCCGCCTTGGGCACCGGGGTGGCGTGCGCCTCGGGGGCGGCGCCGGTGGGGGCGGTGATGTAGCCGCCGGCCGCGATGATCTTGTCGAGGTTGCCGCGGTTGACGACCAGGTCCTTGATCACCGGGAAGGCGGCCGCCCGCCACGGCTCGACGTCGATCTTGTCGCCGTCCTTGAAGTGCCGCATGTGCAGCTGGCAGGCGGTGGTGGCCTTCTCGGGGCCGTGCGCCACGCCGTCGATGACCATGCTGCAGGCGCCGCAGATGCCCTCGCGGCAGTCGTGGTCGAAGGCGATCGGGTCGTCGCCGTCGAGGATCAGCTTCTCGTTCAGCACATCGAGCATCTCGAGGAAGCTGGCGTCGGGGGAGATGTCCTTGACGTCGTAGGTCTCCATCCGGCCGTTGTCGGAAGAGTCCTGCTGACGCCACACGCGTACCTGGATGTCCATTGAGGTTTATTCACGACCTTCCGTGAGTTGCAGTGAGGGTGAGGTGAGGCAGATGGTCTCCACCGTCGTGAATAAATCTCACTACTTGTAGCTCCGGGTGCTCGGGTGGACGTACTCGAATTCGAGCTGTTCCTTGTGGAGGGTGGGCTTGGCGCTCTCGCCGGTGGCGTACTCCCAGGCCGCGACGTAGCTGAACTCGTCGTCGTGGCGCAGGGCCTCGCCGTCGGGGGTCTGCGACTCGGCCCGGAAGTGGCCGCCGCACGACTCGCGCCGGTGCAGGGCGTCGATGCACATCAGCTCGCCCAGCTCGAAGAAGTCGGCCACGCGGCCGGCCTTCTCCAGGTTCTGGTTGAGCTGCTCGCCGGTGCCGGGCACCTTGACCCGCTGCCAGAACTCCTCGCGCAGGCTGCGGATGAGCCCGATGGCCTTGGTCAGGCCCTCCTCGGTGCGCTCCATGCCGCAGTACTCCCACATGATGTGGCCGAGCTCCCGGTGGAAGCTGTCGACCGTACGGTCGCCGTCGATCTCTAAAAGCCGCTTGATCCGGCTCTCGACCGCCGTACGCGCCTCGACCACGGCCTCGTGATCCTGCGCGATTTTCTCGAACGGGCCGTTGGCCAGGTAGTTGCCCAGCGTCGTGGGCAGCACGAAGTAGCCGTCGCCCAGGCCCTGCATCAGGGCGGACGCGCCGAGCCGGTTGGCGCCGTGGTCGGAGAAGTTGGCCTCACCCACGACGAACAGGCCCGGGATGGTCGACTGCAGGTCGTAGTCGACCCACAGGCCACCCATCGTGTAGTGCACCGCGGGGTAGATGCGCATCGGGACCTGGTACGGGTCCTCGCCGGTGATCCGCTGGTACATCTCGAACAGGTTGCCGTACTTGGCTTCCACGGCCTTCTGGCCCAGCCGCTTGATCGCGTCCGCGAAGTCCAGGTAGACGCCCAGACCACCGGGGCCGACGCCGCGGCCCTCGTCGCAGACGTTCTTGGCCGCGCGCGACGCGATGTCACGCGGGACCAGGTTGCCGAACGAGGGGTAGATCCGCTCGAGGTAGTAGTCGCGGTCCTCCTCGGCGATCTCCGCCGCCGGCTTCTGGCAGTCCTCGGCCCGCTTGGGCACCCACACCCGGCCGTCGTTGCGCAGCGACTCGCTCATCAGCGTGAGCTTGCTCTGGTGCGTGCCCGACTCCGGGATGCAGGTCGGGTGGATCTGCGTGTAGCAGGGGTTCGCGAACAGCGCGCCCTTGCGGTGGGCCCGCCACGAGGCGGTGACGTTGCAGCCCTTGGCGTTGGTCGAGAGGAAGAAGACGTTGCCGTAGCCGCCCGAGGCGAGCACGACCGCGTCGGCCATCTCGGTGCTGATCTCGCCGGTGACCATGTCGCGCACGACGATGCCGCGGGCCTTGCCGTCGACGACGATCAGCTCGAGCATTTCGTGCCGGCTGTTCATCTCGATGTTGCCCAGGCCGATCTGGCGCTCCATGGCCTGGTAGGCGCCGAGCAGCAGCTGCTGACCCGTCTGGCCCCGGGCGTAGAACGTGCGGGACACCTGGGTGCCGCCGAACGAGCGGTTGTCGAGCAGGCCGCCGTACTCGCGGGCGAACGGGACGCCCTGGGCCACGCACTGGTCGATGATGTTGCGCGACACCGTGGCCAGCCGGTACACGTTCGACTCGCGGGCGCGGAAGTCGCCGCCCTTGACCGTGTCGTAGAACAGCCGGTAGATCGAGTCGCCGTCGTTGCGGTAGTTCTTGGCGGCGTTGATGCCACCCTGCGCGGCGATCGAGTGCGCCCGTCGCGGGCTGTCCTGATAGCAGTACGACTTGACGTGGTAGCCGGCCTCGGCCAGGGTCGCCGCCGCGGAGCCGCCGGCCAGGCCGGTGCCGACCACGATGACCGTCAGCTTGCGCCGGTTGGCCGGGTTGACCAGCTTGGCGCTGAACTGACGGCGCTCCCAGCGGGTCTCGATCGGGCCCTCGGGGGCGGCGGTGTCGGCGATCGGGTCGCCGTCGTTGTAGAAGTCCGGCATTTCAGTCCACCAATCCGACGAGAACCGCGAAGGGCACCGAGAGGTAGCCGACGACCAGCACGACCGACAGCACCAGGGCCGTGGCGCGGGCGTAGAACTCGCCGCGCGGGCTCTGCAGGCCGAACGTGCGGACCGCGCTCCACAGGCCGTGCCGCAGGTGGAAGCCCACCGCGACGATCGACAGCGTGTAGAAGAGCGTCACGTACCAGCGGCCGGGGGCGAAGTCCTCGGCGACGTTCCGGTAGACCTCGCCGTGCACGCCGTGCGGGTTCAGGTTGAGCGTGGTCAGGTCGAGGATGTGGTAGATCACGAAGAGCAGGACGATCACGCCGCCCCAGCGCATCGTGCGGGCGGCGTAGCTGCCCTGCACCTTGGGCCGGTGCACGTACTTGACCGGTCGCGCCAGCCGGGCCCGGCGGGCCAGGATCGTCGCCGCCACGATGTGCCCGACCACTGCCACGGTCAGCACAGCGCGCTGGATATAGAGGTACCAGGCCTCGGGCAGCAGCGGGGTGCCGATGGTCCGCAGCCAGTGCGCGTAGTGATCAAAAGTCTCGGCGCCGAAGAAGATCTTCAGGTTGCCGATCATGTGCACGTACAGGAAGGCGACGAGCAGCAGGCCGGTCACCGCCATGAAGAGCTTGAGGGCGACCGAGGAACGCCGCCGCGTCGTTTTGCCCGGCGCCGGCGAGACCGCCGGCGTCTTCCGGGTCGAAGTATCTACCGCCACACTCTGGACGGTAGGTTTCCGGCCACGATTCGTCTAATGCATGATCGACGCAGCGTTCATAGAGATAGGCTATCGAGGTGCAGCTCCAGCAGCTTCGCTACTTTCTCGCAGTCGAACAAACCCGCCATTTCACCCAGGCAGCGGACATTTTGGGCGTCTCTCAGCCGACTCTCAGTAAGCAAATTCACACGCTGGAAGCGACGCTCGGCGCGCCCCTGTTCGAGCGGATTCGTGGCGGTGTGACCCTCACAGCGGCCGGCCAGACCCTGCTGCCGCTCGCCCAGCGCATGGTCTCCGACGCCGACGCGGCTCAGGAGGCGGTCTCGGACATCGTCGGCCTGCGCCGGGGCGAGGTGCGTCTGGGGGCGACACCGAGCCTGTGCTCGTCGCTGGTGCCCGAGGTGCTGCGCACGTTCCGCGCCGACCACCCCGACATCCAGCTGTACGTCAACGAGGGCGGCTCGCAGGACCTGATCGAGAACCTGCTGGCCCACACGCTCGACCTGGCCCTGATCGTGCAGCCCGAGGAGGGTGTCGACGACTCGCTGAGCGCCGCTCCCGTGCTGCGCGAGAGCCTGGTCGTGGCCTCGGTGGCCGACGGCCCGCCGCCCACCGCCAACCCGCAGATCGCGCTGGCCGAGCTCGAGCACACCCCGCTGGTCATGTTCCGGGCCGGCTACGACATCCGCGGCGTCACCCTCGAGGCCTGCCAGCGGGCCGGCTTCACCCCGAAGTTCGCCGTCGAGGGCGGTGAGATGGACGCGGTGCTGGCGTTCGTCGAGGCCGGGCTGGGGGTGGCGCTGGTGCCGAGCATGGTGCTGGCCAACCGGCCGCTGCTGCGGGCCACGCCCCTCGCGCCGCCCGGCATGCGCCGGACCATCGCGCTGGCCCACCGCAAGCGCTCGGTGCTGCCGCACGCCGCCGAGGCGCTTCGTCGAACACTGCTCCATCACATAGCGACAGAAGAGCTGCCGCTCGGCGTGCGTCCTCTCTAGATCTCAGAAGCGGGAGGCGGTCAGCCACCGGTCCCACAGCGCCGGGTCGCCGTCGATCCTCGGGGCGGCGAGGCGGCGGTTCAGGATGAGGAGCAGGTCGCGGGCGGGGGCGGTCAGCGTCACGTCGGCCGCGTGGTCGCCGTCGGTCCACTTGATGCCGCTACTGGTGAGCGTGACGTGCCAGCTTCGGGGGATGTCGGTGGCGCTGAACTGCAGGGTCTCGCCGTCGCCGTTCAGGCCGTCGAACATCTCGAAGCTCAGCAGCAGGTCGGCCACCCCGTCGGCGGCCAGGTCGGGCGCCAGGTCGCCGTCCGGGTCGGCGTCGAAACGGTGGACGACCTGGTCGTGCACCATGCGTCGCAGCCAGAAGCCGGCCGTCTGGTGGCTCGGGTGCCAGGTCCAAGTCTCGCCGGTGAAGCCCACGGCCGCCACGGCCGCGTTCAGCCTCTGCGCGCCGTCGAGCAGCCACGGCGTCCAGACGTCCGGATCGGACGGTGCGCCGACCCGCTCGTACGCGACCGGGCCGCCCGCCTCGAGCACGTCGGCCGCGTAGCGGTGACCCGACCCGACGTGCGTGACCAGGTCGTGAATCGTCCATTCAGGGCAGTTCGGCACGATCGTGGTCACCGGCTGCCGGGCCGCCGCCGCGCCCAGCCGCCCCGCCTCCGCCTCGAGCTCCGCCGCGTACCGTTCCGGGGCCAGCCATTCCATGCCTGCAGACCCTAATGTCTGAATGGTGAACCGTGGGGAGTTCGAGGATCCGCGCCTGGTCGAGGTCTACGACGCGGAGACCGTGTGGGGCTGGGACGACGACCTGTTCATGGCGTTGCTGGCCGAGCGGGACGCGCCCCGCGTGCTCGACTTCGGCTGCGGCACCGGCCGGCTGGCCATCGCCATGGCGGCGGCCGGCCACGAGGTGACCGCGATCGAGCCGGCCCGGGCCGCGCTCGACGCCGCCCGCCGCAAGCCCGGCGCCGAAGCGGTGCACTGGATCGCGGGTGCGGTCGAGGCGGTGCCGTCGCGGGCGTTCGAGGCCGTTCTCATGACGAATCACGTGGCGCAGTCCTTCGTCAGTGACGAGCAGTGGTTGTCGACCTTGCGGGTGCTGCGCCGGGCGCTCGTCGCGGGCGGCCGCCTGATCTTCGACAGCCGCGACCCGGAGGGCCGCCCGTGGGTCGCGTGGAATCCCGCCGACTCCCGCCGGCCTGTCGTCCTGCCGGACGGTGACGTCGTCGACACATGGATGACCGTGGATTCCGTGAAGGGTTCAACGGTCGACGTAACTCGGCACTATGTATTTACTCACAGTGACGAGCGACGGAGCTCCACCACACTGCGCTTCCGGTCCGAAAGCGAGCTCCGGATCACCGTCGAAGCGGCCGGCTTCGATGTGGACAGGCTGTACGGCGGGTGGGCCCGCGAGCCTGTTGGCACAGGTGACGATGGGGAATTGATCGCAGTTGCGATGGCGCGGCCGCAGGGTAGGTGATGTAAGACTCTCTGTCTATCGGCAACCTGCCAATAGGGGGCGACCCGCGTCCCTCGCCGATATGTGATTACTATTCGCCACGTTGAAGCGAGGCCGCTCGATGGCCGGCGCGCCGGATCAAGAGGGAGAGGTGGGTGCGATGTCGGAGCTGCCGAGGGGCTACCAGGGGCCGGGCGACGAGCCGATCACCCACCACGGACCGCCCGGTGGCGGCGCCGGCCGGGTGCTGCTGGCCGCGGCCATCGTGGTGCTCCTGGTCGCCGTGGCCGGCGGCACGACCTGGTGGATGTACACCCGCGATCCGGCCCGCACCACCAACGACGCCACCGCGGCCACCCGCGCGCCGTCGGCCTCGCCCTGCCCGGGCGTCAAGCTGCGGGTCGCCGCCGCTCCCGAGATCGCGCCGGTGGTGAGCGCGGCCGCCAAGAAGCTCGACGACGACCCGGCCAACGCGTGCGACCCCATCTCGGTCGTCGCCGAGGAGCCCGGCTTCACCGTGGCCAACGCGGCCAAGCCCGACGTGTGGATCCCGTCCAGCAGCGCCTGGCTGGGCATCGCCAACGCGGGCGGCGCCGCCTTCACCGCCGAGGGCAAGCCGCTGGCCCACTCGCCGATCGTGCTGGCCGCCCCCTCCGTGGTGACCAACACCCTGGTCAAGGGCGGCCGGACGTCGTGGGCCCAGCTCACCGGGGCCGTGGCCACCGGCAAGGTGGCCGCCGTGACCATGCCGGACGCGCAAATCAGCACGGTCGGCCTGCTCTCGGTGTACGGCGTCAACGCGGCCATGGCCCGCACCACGCCCGACAGCGGCATCGCCCAGCTGCGCGCGCTGACCCTGCGCAGCCGGCTCAAGGAGGCCACGGCCGACCCGGCCAAGCTGATGGCCCGGGTCGCCGCGCAGTGGAACACCAACGGCGTGGTCTACGACGTCGGTGTCTTCCCGACCACCGAACAGCAGCTGCGTACCTACCAGCGGGGCAAGAACACGGTCCGGCTCACGGGCGGGTTCCCGGCCGACGGGCAGGTCGAGGCCGACTACCCGTTCGCGGTGGCCAAGAACAACCAGGACATCGAGCTCACCGCCCAGCTGCGCGCGGCGATCACCCGCTCGTCGCTGACCAAGGCCGGTTTCCGGCCGGCCCCGCTGCCCGGCACGCTGCCGCTGCCGGCCCAGCCCAGCGCGCTGCTGGCCCCGGCCACCATGTGGAGCGAGTACAAGTCGCTCAGCACGCAGGTGCTGCTGCTCATCGACGCGTCCGGCTCGATGAACAAGAAGATCGCGGCGCCCGGCGGCCGCACCACCACGCGGGCCGGGCTGCTGCGCGAGTCGGGCCGGTTCGCGGCCGAACTGTTCGCCGAGGACACGACGGTCGGCATGTGGTACTTCGGCCAGCCCACGCCGAGCAGCCCGCCGCACCGCGAGGTCGTCTCGTACGGCCCGATCACCGCGCCGGTCGACGGTAAGCCGCGCCGTGATGCGCTGGCCAAGGCCATGAAGGACTACCGGGCGGCCGACAACTCGGGCACGCCGCTGTACAAGTCCGTGCTCGACGCCGTGGCCGAGATGCGCGAGAAGGTCTCACCCGGCACGGTCACCCTGGTCGTGGTGCTGACCGACGGCGAGGACGGCGAGTCCACGTACAAGATGACCCACGCCCAGTTCATGCAGAAGCTGGCGGCTGAGCAGGACCCGAGCCGCCCGGTGCCGGTGCTGTCCCTCGGCTACGGCCCCGACGTCGACATGAAGGCCCTGACCGACATGTCCGAGGCCACCGGGGGCAAGGCGTTCCCGGCCACCAACCCGGCCGACCTCTCCTCGGCCATCGCGAAGGCGTTCCTCGCCGCCCACGCCCCGCGTTGAGCGCCGGCCGCGTTGAGCGTCGGCCGCGTTGAGCGTCGGCCGCGTTGAGCGTCGGCCGCGTTGAGCGCCGGCGGTCAGGCGGGGCCGATGCGGTCGGCGACCATCTGGGCCGAAAGGGTCACCATGGGCAGGCCGCCGCCCGGGTGCACCGAGCCGCCGACCAGGTGCAGGCCCTCGACCGGGCCGTGGTTGACCGGGCGCATCAGGCCGCCCGCGGTGCCGTAGATGGCGCCGCCGGGCGCGGCGGTCGCCTCGGCCAGGTCGTACGGCGTGCGGGTCTCGCGGAAAACCAGCCGGTCCCGTACGTCGAGACCGCGCCGGGCCAGCACGTCGAGCACATGATCGGCGTACCCGTCGGCCAGCCCGGGCCGCCGCCAGTCCACGGCTCGCCAGTCGGTGCCGTGGCGCGGCGCGTTGATCAGCACGAACCACGCCTCGCAGCCGGCCGGGTGCACCGCGGGATCGGCCGCGCGGGTGACGAAGACGGTGGGATCGCCGGCCGGCCGGGCCCGCCGCGAGGCCGAGCCGAAGATGTCGTCGAACTCGCCGTCGTAGTGCGAGGGGAAGAAGACAGTGTGGTGGGCCAGCTCGGGGGTCTCGCCCCGCACGCCCAGCAGCAGCACGAACCCGCCCAGGCTGCGGTCGGTGAGCCCGGCCAGCCGGCGCGGCGTCGGCAGCAGATCGCGGTAGACGGTCAGCGCGTCCACGTTCGACACCACGGCGTCGGCCGGCACGAATTCGCCGCTTCCCAGCCGTACGCCGGTGACCCGGCCGCCCTCGGCGGTGATCCGCCGGACCTCGGCCCGGACGATCCGCACCCCGGCCGCCGAACAGCGCGACTCCAGCGTGGTGGCCAGCGTGCCCAGCCCGCCCGGCACGTAGAAGCCGCCGAAGGCGAGCTCCGCGTAGGGGACGGCGGCCAGCGCGGCCGGCGCCCGGCGCGGGTCGGCGCCGGTGTAGGTCGCGTACCGGTCGAGCATGGTCCGCAGCCGCGGGTCGCGCAGATACTGCCGGCCCAGCGCGCGCAACGAGCGGCCGGGCGCGATCGCCGCCAGGTCGCCGACCCGCCAGGTCAGCCCGGCCAGCGAGGCCGGCGTGACCGGCTTGCGCAGCACCGACCGCCACGAGGCGTCCCAGACGCGCCGGGCCCGGTGCCAGAACCGGTCCCAGTCGCGGGCCGCCTCCGGGCCGAGGGCGGCCGCGATGCGGTCGAGGAATTCGGCGTGCACGGACGACGAGTCGAGCACCGTGCCGTCGGCGAAGACGTGCCGCACCACCGGGTCGAGCGGCACCAGGTCGGGCTGCGCCTCGGTGAACACCTGCGGCAGGGTGAGCAGACTGGGGCCGGTGTCGAAGCGGAAGCCGTCCCGCTCGTACACGGCGAGCTTGCCGCCCACCTGGCCGGAGCGCTCGAACACGGTCACCGAGTGCCCGGCCTCGGCCAGCCGCACGGCCGCCGTCAGCCCACCGACCCCGGCGCCGATCACGACGATATTGCTCATGTGGACTGCCCCGCGCTCACCGGGCCGGCGTCGGCGCTGGTCATGGCCATCGACCTCATACCGCGCGTCCGCGCCAGGTCAGGCCGCCGCGGGCGCGCAGGCGGAACGACTGGATGATCAGGCGGGCGAACAGCACGATCGAGATCGGGTGGGCCAGGGCGTCGGGCCAGGCGCGGCCGCCCGTGGCCGAGGCGGACACCGCACGCCCCGCGACCCCGAGGGCGTACGCGCAGAAGGCGAGGGCGGCCCACTCGAACGCACCAGCCACCGTCATCCCGAGAAAGGCAAGCGAGGGAAACGCGTACAGGAAAAGCAGCACGACCACGACGGCGGCCGCGCCGGACCGCGAGCCGAAGGACGCCCAGAGCGACTTGGCGTAGCCCGCGGTGAGTTCGCGCCACGAGTCGTACATGCGGCAGGTGGCCAGCCGCGAGCCGTCGGCCAGCGCGATGCGGCCGCCGGTGCGTTTGACCGCGCGGGCCAGGGCGATGTCCTCGAGGATCTCGGTGCGCACGGCCGCGTGACCGCCGGCCTTCCGGTAGGCGGCGGCGTCGACGACCAGCCATTGGCCGCCGGCCGCGGCCAGCGACGGGCGCGGCGAGCGTTCCATCGCACGCAACGGCAGGAAGGTCAGCCACGACCACTGCAGCAGCGGTTGCACCAGCCGCCCGGCGCCGACGATTTTCGGATACGGCGAGAGGAGATCGACCTCGGCCCGGCGTACCTCGGCGACGGCCGACGCGATCGCATCGGGCTCGAGCACCACGTCGGCATCCACGAAAGACAGCACGTCGGCGTCCGCCGCGGCGTCGGCCAGCTGCTGGCAGGCGTGCGGCTTGCCCAGCCAGCCGTCGGGCAGCGGCGCCCCGGTGAGCAGCCGCACCTTGTCGCCGGCCAGCGACCGCACCACCTCGGCCGTGCCGTCGGTCGATCCGTCGTCGAGCACGTAGATCGTCAGGTTCTCGGCGCCGCGCTGGGCCAGCAGCGACTCGAGGCAGGGGCCGACCCGCTCGGCCTCGTCGCGCACCGGGAGAAGGACGGCGATCCGCTCGCCGGTCGGCTTCGCACGAGGGCGGCGGAGCAGGAGCGCGTTGATGGCGGTGTGGGCGGTCAGGGCGGCCCACGGCAGCAGGGCCAGCCACCTCACGGGCTCTCCCCGCGTACGCCGGCAAGCGGTTTTGCCGTTTTGACCAGCCGTAACGCCACGGGCAGGACGGCCGCGCCCATCAGGACGCCGCCCCAGGCCGCCGAGGCGGGCAGGCTCAGGAACACCGCGTGGGCGAGCACTGAGGAAGCGTACGTCCAGAACCAGAGACCCAGCATGGGAGCGTCGCCGGCCCGGGGCTCGTGCACCCGCGAGAGGTAGCTCAGCGCCGTCATCAGCACGATCGCGAAGCCCAGCCAGCCCAGATAGTTGCCGACCGGGATGCCGGGCACGCCGGGCAGGGCCGGAGTGGGGGAGAGCCACCGCCAGTACCCCTCGGCCACCATCTGCGGGTCGAGGAAGAGATCCCAGGCGGCCAGGCCGAACGCGGCCAGGGCGACGCGGGCCCAGCGGGCGATCGGCAGGCGCTGCGCGGCCAGCCAGGCCGGCCAGGCCATCCACGTCCAGGCGAGCGGGATGATCAGCGGTACGCCGAGCAGCTTCGGCCCGAGCTGACCCGAGTAGTCGTAGGTGCCGAACGGGAAGCCGGTGGCCACGCCGATCGCCTCGACCGCGAAGCCGCCCAGGGTGGCCGTGCCGACCAGGGCGAGCGCGGCCCGCGGACCCCGGCTGAGCAGCGCGTGCGTCACCGACAACACGTAGCCGATCACCACGGTGGCCACGGTGAAGGCGGCCCGCGTCGCACCGGAGGTCAGCGGATAGCAGATCTGAGCGAGGACCAGGGCGCCGAGCAGAACCCAGGGCGCCCTTGCTTTAAAGACCGACAATGCCGGGTGCGTCTTCCGCGGGGCGCTCGACGACCGGCAGGTCGCGGCCGAGGATGGCGAAGGCGCGCTCGTCGCCGGGGAAGTGGAAGTGGCGCAGCACGTCGGCGAAGCCGAACCGGCGGTAGAGCCGCCACGCCCGCGACTTCTGCTCGTCGGCCTCGGGCGTCGAGAGCAGCACGGTCTCGCCGTCGGCCATGGCCAGCAGCGCGCGCAGCTGCCGGGCGCCGACGCCGTGACCCTGCGCGGCCGGGCGCACGTGCAGCTCGACGACCTCGAAGCAGTCGCTCAGCCAGCGCTCCCGGTCGTCGTCGCTGAGGTTGGAGCGCACCTGGTCGTGCCACCACTGGCCGGGGCCGGACGTGTAGCCGTAGCCGAAGCCGGCCAGCCGCCCGTCGGTGGTGAGGGTCGCGACCGCCCGGAAGCCGGCCCGGCGCACGTGGGCGCCGATGTACCCGCGGCGGGTCTGCAGCAGCTCCTGGCGGTAGCCCATCGCCTCGCCGTAGACGCTCACCACGTCGTCGAGCCGCCGCAGCAGGTCGTCCGGCTGCCACGCCACGAGCCTCATCGTCGAGTCACGCCCCTTTGTTCCAGCCGAGCACGTCGCGGTCGCCCGAGATGTCGTCGACCGCGAATCGGGCGAAAAGCTCCTCGGCGTACCACCCATCGGTCGGCGTCCGTGCGATCACCGCCCGATGCTCCGGCTGACGGTACGCGAATCGGGCCAGGTCCGCCGCACTGCGCCACAGGCTGATGGTGCCCTGGAAGCCGATCGGGGCCTCGCCGATGCCGAAGTGCGCCAGCAGGCCGGGCGCTTGATCCACTTCACGGGCCACCGGGGGGATGGCCTTCCAGAACGCCCGGGCGCGGGTCGGGCGGAGGCGGGCCCGGGTCAGCGCGAGCACCATACCGTCCGTTTTCCGATGTACCGGCTCAAACGGCTCCCGGCCCGACCAGGTGCCCCGGCTGCTCAGCGGGGTGAGGTCGATCCGGGCCTTGGCGACGGCCAATTTGTCCCAGTTGTGCAGGACGATCGGGCGCTCGCTGACCGTCACCGCCGCATATCGGGTCAGATCGGCATCGGTGGGGCCGAAGCCGTCGGCCGTGCCGAGGAACTTGGCGAAGCTCGTCCGGTGCGGGCCGGGGAAGGCCAGGCGGACCATCGCGACCCCCACCCGGTGGCGCGGCACCCGCCAGACGTGCAGCGTGACCGGCATCAGGCCACGTCGGCCGGGGTGCCGGCGGTGACCCGCACCAGCTCGGCGAAGGTGATCGGGAACACGGCCTGCGGCACCCCGCCGGCCGCCCAGATGTCGCGGTACTGCTCGAGTGCGGAGTCGACGAGCGTACGCACGGGCTTGGGGTGACCCAGCGGAGCGACCCCGCCGATCGCCTGCCCGGTGTGCTCGCGGACGAACTCGGGCGTGGCCCGGCGCAGCTTCGCGATGCCCAGGTCGGCGGCGACCTTGGCCGTGTCGACCCGGTGGGCGCCCGAGGTCAGGACGAGCAGCGGCTCCCCGTCGGCGTCGAAGATCAGCGAGTTGGCGATCTGGCCGACCTCGATGCACAGCGCCTGCGCGGCCGCCGCCGCGGTGTGCACGGCCGAGTCCAGCACGATCACCATGGACGGGGCGTCGTCGGCGGTGTGCGCGCCCGCGGCGTCCAGCGCGTCCTGCACGGCGATGACGTTGGGGTGTTCCCTCATCAGCCCATTCTCACCACCCGAACCGTTCCCGGTGCAGGCGGGCCGGGGGTACGCCCACCCGGCGGGCGGCCCGGAACACCGACGCGGCCCAGGCGTCGGGCCCGCAGACGTACACGTCGTGACCGGCGATGTCGGGGGCCAGCGAGCGCAGCGCCTCGGCGTCGTCGTAGTCGGCGTACTCGGCCGGCAGCCACGAACCCGCCTCGGCGCGCGGCCCGACCAGAGGCACCAGCCGCACGCCGCGGTGCTCGGCCAGCCACTCGAGCTCCTTGAGGAAGGCCACCTCGTGCGGATGGCGGGTGCGGTAGACGAGGGTCGCCCGGCCCGGCTCGTACGGCAGGTCCCAGAGCAGTGCCAGCAGCGGCGTCACCCCGGTCCCGCAGGCCAGCATCGTCACGGCGCCGCCGGCGTAGGTGGTCGCGGTCATCCGGCCGTACGGGCCCTCGATCAGCACCCGCGTGCCCGGGCGTAGCGCGGCCACCCGGGCAGTGCCGTCGCCGACGACTTTCACCGTGATCCGCAGGCTGTCGCTGCGCGGCGGCCCCGACAGCGAGAAGGGATGGCCGCGCAGGCTGCCCCGCCCGTCGAGGAAGCGCCAGACGAAGAACTGCCCGGCCCGCGCCGGCAGCCGGTCGAGCCGCCGCCCACTCAGATAGACCGAGACCAGACCGGG
Source organism: Paractinoplanes pyxinae (assembly GCF_026626335.1). Lineage (GTDB taxonomy): Bacteria > Actinomycetota > Actinomycetes > Mycobacteriales > Micromonosporaceae > Actinoplanes > Actinoplanes pyxinae. The sequence continues at coordinate 92,137 of NZ_JAPNTZ010000004.1, forward strand.
CGCCTCCGGGTCGACGTGCTCTACGGTCAGCCGGTGCCGCAGCGTGCGCCACGCCGGCAGTCCGAGGCGGAAGACGAGGATCGAGCCGGCGGCGATCGCGTACAGGCTCCACCAGTACGCCCGCGCCACGGGGGAGCGGAAGTCGCTGCCCAGCAGCAACATGTGCGGCAGGGCCAGGCCGATGCCCAGGTAGGCGTACAGATGCAGCAGGTGCCACGACTCGTACCGCAGCCGCCGGCGCACGCCCCGCACCGAGGTGACCACGACCAGGATCAACGCGATCAGAGCGGCATAGGCCCACAGCATCCCGGGGTCCGAGGCCCTCATCCCGTACGCGGTGACGGCGAGCACGACATGGCCGGCCAGCAGCAGGAACGACGCGAAGCCGGTCCACCGGTGCCACCGCGCGAGAGTGTCCTGGCCGTACGCCCGCTCGACCCACGGGATGCGCGCCAGCAGCACGACCTGGAGCAGCAGCAGGTCGGCCGACCACAACGCGGCCAGCCGCCCCCACGCGGCGAGCCCGGCCGGCGCGTCGTCCAGCCCGATCGTCCACAGTGCCGTGACGATGAGCAGGGAGAGGGCCGCCGTGATGCGCACCCGCCGGACCGTACGTTTCCGCCGGCCCCGGCGGCAGGGGCTCGTGAACAAGCCCTCGGTTCGCCGGATTTCCGTTATCCGCGGACGCCGGTGGCCTCTTCACTGGCGGCCCAGAGCGCGGCCGCGGCGGCCGGGTCGCTCGCGTGGGGCGCCGGCTTCCTGAGGCGGCGGCTCTCGTCGTAGTAGCCGCCGTTGGTCACGTTGCCGTTGGTCGCCAGCCAGACCAGCAGCGCGCCCGCCTTCTCGGGCGTGACCAGGAAAGGCGCGTACTTGTAGAAGAACCGGGTCGCCTTGCCCGCCCCGAAGTTGCTGCGCACGACGCCGGGGTGGAACGAGACGCTGGTGATGTCCGGCCAGCGGCGGGCGGCCTCGGCGGCGAACAGGATGTTGGCCGTCTTGGCGGCGCCGTACGCGGGGAAGGCGCGGTACTTGGCCGGGTCGCCGACCAGGTCGTCCGGGTCGGGCGCGCCGCGCATGTGGGCGCGGGAGGCCGTGTTGACCACGCGGCCGCCGCTGAGCCGGTCGCGGAGCAGGTGGGTGAGCAGGAACGGGGCCAGGTGGTTGCCCTGGATGGTGGCCTCGAAGCCGTCCTTCGTACGGCGGTAGTGCTCGACCATGCCGCCGGCGTTGTTGGCCAGGATGTCGATCTTCGGGTGCTGCTCTTTTATCTGCGCGGCGAGGTCGCGTACCTGGTCGAGGTCCTCGAAGTCGGCTTTCATGACCGTCGCGTTTTGTACCCTTCGTGCCGCTTGCTCGAGGCGCTCGGGCGTCCGGCCGACCAGCACCACCTCGTCGCCCGCGGCGGCGAACTGCTCGGCCGCCGCCAGCCCGATGCCCGAGCTGCCGCCGGTGATGACCACTGTCCGGCTCATGGTTCCCCCTGAAATATTTCTCTGACTATGGTCAGAGGTCGTGGACCAGATCGAGCTCGTGCGTGACTTCAACCGGTTCTACACGCAGCGCCTCGGCGTGCTCAACGATCATTACCTGGGGCAGGGCCGCCCGCTCGGCGAGGCGCGCCTGCTGTTCGAGATCGGCGACGGGGCCGACCTGCGCGAGCTGCGGTCCCGGCTCGGGCTCGACTCCGGCTACCTGAGCCGGATGCTGCGCTCGCTCGGCGCGGCGGGCCTGGTCACGGTCGGGTCCCATCCGTCCGACGGCCGGGTGCGCACAGCGACCCTGACCCCGGCCGGGCGCCGCGAGCGGGCCGACCTGGAGGCGCGCTCCCGCGACAGCGTGGCCGCGCTGCTCGACCCGCTCACCCCGGCTCAGCGGGAGCGGTTGCTGGAGGCGCAGGCCTCTGTGCGCCGCCTGACCCGGCTGGCCACCATCACGATCGAAGCCGTGCCGGACGACACCGCTTCCGCCCGGGCCTGCCTGCACGCGTACGCCGGGGAACTGGACCTTCGCTTCCCCGAGGGATACGACCCGGCCACGCTGATCGCGCCCGGAACGCTCACCGAGGGCGCGTTCCTGCTGGCCCGCGAGGCCGAGCAGCCGGTCGGCTGCGGCTTGTGGCAGGGCGCCGGGCCGATCGCCGAGATCCGGCACGTGTGGGTGAGCCCGGACGCGCGCGGCCTCGGGCTGGGACGGCGGCTGCTGACCGCGATCGAACAGGACGCGGCCGCCCACGGCATCACGACGGTCCGGCTGGGCACCCATCCGGTTCTGACCGAGGCGATCGCCCTCTATCGCGCCAGTGGCTACCGCGCGATCCCGGCGTACGGCTCGTCGCCCTACGATCAGCTGGCCTTCGAGAAACGACTGCAGGCGACGTAACGATTCTTGTCGGACCTCGCCGGTACCGTGTCCCAAGTCGATCCTGCGGGAGGTGAGGCTGGTGAAAGATGCACCTTTCGTTCGCCGGACCCGCGGGAGGTCCAAGGCTAAGAACTGGCGGCGCGATCGGGACGCACCCGTCGCGGTGATGCGGCTGGAACTCGATGCCTCTGATGCGCGAGCTCGCCGCCGGGTCGAAAAGATGTTCATGGCCGCGTTCCGGCTTCGTCGGGCGGCGCAGCTACAGGCCAGGTCGCGTGTGGATGCCCATTGGGCTGCGCCGCGCCTGCGCGCATCGGATGCCAAGGCGGCTCGAGCTCGGTTCGGTTTGTCGCGCAAGATGCTGGAAGCAGCGGTCTGTCGGCATGTTGAAGCAAGCAGGTGGATGCGCGAGCATCTGACCAAGGCCCTCGCCATGCATCTCGCTGACGAAGTGTGGGAGTCCTGCGACCGGCATCTTTTCCCGGACAGCAGCGGCCGCAGGCACGGCCGGCCCCGCGCAGGTCAGTGGTTCGACTTCACCCGGATTCCCGGCCGCGCGAAGTCGCACACGAAACCACGCACCTGGGAGACGTTTCGGCTCGTCGGAGCCCTCGACGGTCACGCCGCCGCGTTTCCGGCGCGACTGTTGGGATCCGCGGTCACCCAGCCTGCCGTCATGCCGCCGCCGGTCAAACCCGAGGGTGGCTGGTGGCAGTACGAGGGACCGCTCGCCGTTGTGTTCACGGGATTGCCCGCCGGAGACCTCGTCTTACCCGTGCGGCTTCCGCAGGGCGCGCGTCGATGGCCGCGGTTGCGCCACTTCCTTGCGGAGCCGTCAGTTTGGCACAAGATCGACTTGACTCGCGTGCAAGATCATCGCGCTCCTGGCGGCTGGCGCTATTACGCCCACTTGATGGTCCTCGCGCCAGGCTGGACGAGTTCAGCCGTGGCCGCCGACCGTGCTGCCGCGCCTCGGGACCGGGTTGCCGGCGTGGACGGCAACGTCTCGAATCTCGCCGTCGTGTCCATGCCTGCGACTGCTGGGGGCGACGTGGCCAGCAGCTATGTGACCGTGACCGCCCAACAGAGTACTGGCGCGCTGGATGCCGCGGCGACCGCACGGCGACGGCAGCGCGCATTGGATCGGTCTCGGCGCAACACCAATCCGGACCAATACCGGCCGAGCGTCCGGCAAGCCGTTCGAGCCGCGCGCCGTCAAAGTGCAGGCTTGCCGGCACGGACGATCGACACGCCGACTGGGGCGCGTGCGAGTGACACACTAGGCCGTCCGAAACGCGCGTACCGGCACGACAACTTGTCCGCGGCATACCGTCGGACGCGCGCGCTTCACGCCGCGGAATGCCGTGCCTTATCACAGGCGAAAAAGCACCGCGCTCGTGACATCGCCGGTCAGATCGTGCGCGTGCACGGCCCCAACTTGATTGTCGAGCACGTGAACATGAGTTCCTGGGCTCACTTGTGGGGACGCCGTATCGCGTTGTTCAGCCCCGGCATGCTCGTGACCGCGCTCGGCCGGGAAGCATGCGCGGCGGGCGGGCGGTTGGTGCGGGCCGGCACCGGCCAGACCGCCCTCTCCCAGCATTGTGTCTGCGGCCATCGCCAGAAGAAGCCCCTCGCCCAGCGTGTTCACCGCTGCGCCGCATGCGGGCTGGTTGCAGATCGGGATCTGGTGTCCGCGGCACTCGCCGCGTGTGTGCGCCTGACTGATCCAGATGATCCGCGCACAGCACGCTTGGACGTGACTCTCGTTGCTCTACTACGGCAACGAGTTGCAGGGCAGCAAGAGGCCCTGATCCGGTCAACCGCACCCGCCCTCGTCCCGGTATCCACGGGGAAGACGGTAGGGGCGGCAGCCACCCTTCGGGTGGCCTCTGCCGGACAAACGATCCCCGCAGACGGGTGTGCCACCCCCGATGAGATCCGTGCCGCACGCGGCACCGGGACCACGCGGACTCACACCCCCGTTGAGCGGAGTCGGTCGATCCAGGCCGGCGGTCAGAGCCGTAGGCGACTACGACTCGACTCTTAGTACTTTAGGCCGGTCCGATTCCAGGGCGTTCTTCGTACGATCGTGGCGTGCTCTCCTCGGTGTGGCTTTCGGTGTGGCGCGAGCCGCGGTCACCGGGCGCGCCGGTCCGCGTCCGGCGTGACTGGGTGCTGCTGGGCGTCGTGGTCGTCGCGACCGTCCTCGAAGGAGTGCTGACCTCGGCCTGGTCGGGCATGATTCTCGGGCTCGTGCTGGCGCCCACCCTGCTGTGGCGCCGCTCCCGGCCGTTCCTGATGGTGGCGATCGCGTTCCTGGTCTGCCTGTTCTGGTCCGATCCGGGTAACGGCACGCTGGCCTATCTGCTGATCCTGCCGTACGCGTTGTTCCGCTGGGGCTCCGGGCGCGAGGCGCTGGCCGGGGCCGCGCTGATCTTCGCCAAGATCTCGGTGTCGGCCGCCCTCGGCCACATCGGCGTGAGCGACATGCTGCTCGGCTTTGTGGCCATGATCGCGGCGTTCGCGTTGGCCACGACGTTCCGCTACCGGGCCCGGCTGCTCGAGCGCCGGCTCGGCGAGGCGAAACTGCTCGAACGCGAACGGCTGGCCCGCGACCTGCACGACACCGTGGCCCACCACGTCTCGGCCATGGCGATCCGGGCCCAGGCCGGCATCGCGGTGGCCCAGCGCCGGCCCGAGGCCGCGGTCGAGGCCCTGCGGGTCATCGAGGCCGAGGCGACGCGCGCCCTGGCCGAGATGCGCACGATGGTGCGCGCGCTGCGCCTGTCCGAGGCCGACGAGCTGACCCCCAGCCCCGGCCTGACCGAACTGAACGGCCTGGCCTCGTCGCCGGGCCTGCCCGTCTCGGTGGAACTGACCGGCGACCTCGACGGCGTTCCGGCCACCGTCGGCACCGCCATCTACCGCCTCGCCCAGGAGTCGGTGACCAACGCGCGGCGGCACGCCCGGCACGCCACCCGTGTCACCGTCCGCGTGGCCGCCGACGACTCGGTGGTGCGCCTGCACGTCAGCGACGACGGCGAGGCCACGCGGTCCTTCTCGGCGACCGGGTTCGGCCTGGCCGGCATGGCCGAACGGGCCGGTCTGCTCGGCGGCACGTGCGAGGCCGGGCCGGGCCCGGGTCGTGGTTGGACGGTCACGGCGGCACTGCCGCGCACCGGGGTGGCGGCCTGAGCATGCCGGCGGACATCCGCGTGGTCGTCGCCGATGATCAAGAGATCGTGCGTACGGGCCTGGTCATGATTCTCAACGCCGAGCCCGGCATTCGTGTGGTCGGCGAGGCACCCGACGGCCGCCGCGCCGTCGAACTGGCCCAGCGGCTGCGCCCCGACGTGTGCCTGCTCGACATCCGCATGCCCGGCATGGACGGCATCGAAGCCACCCGCCGCCTGGCCGGCCCGGCCGTGACCGACCCGCTGGCCGTCGTCGTCATCACCACGTTCGACCTGGACGACCACGTCTACGCCGCCCTGCGCGCCGGCGCCCGCGGCTTCCTGCTCAAGGACGCGGGCACGGCCCTGCTCAGCCAGGCCGTGCACGCCGCGGCCCGGGGTGACGCGCTGATCGCCCCCAGCATCACCACCCGCCTGCTCAAGGCGTTCGCCGACACCGGACCGGCCGGCCCCCGCCCGCAGCCGATCGACCCGCTCACCGACCGCGAGGAAGAGGTGCTGGCCGCGGTGGCGCGGGGCCGCACCAACGCCGAGATCGCGTCCGAGCTGCACATCAGCCTGAGCACGGTGAAGACCCACATCACGGCGCTGATGGCCAAGCTGGTCGTCCGCAACCGGGTCGAGATCGCCATGTGGGCCTACGAGACAGGCCGTACTTCCGGTCGGGCCTGACCCGTTCTTTGTGCCGGGTCGGCTCCGGCCGCTGCTCCGATGAGATCGGTCCTCGCCGGTGGCGACCATGAGCGGCATGAAGGCGATTGTGCAGAAACGATACGGCCAGGTGGAGCTCGCGGAAGCCCCCGAGCCCGACTGCGGACGAGGCTACGTGCGGGTCGAGGTGCGGGCGGCGTCCGTCAACGCCCGCGACTGGCACATGATGCGCGGCGACCCCTATCTGGCCCGGCTGCTGATGATGGGGGTCCGGCGGCCCCGTACGACGATCCGGGGCACTGATTTCGCCGGTGTGGTAACCGAAGTGGGCCCAGGCGTGGACCGCTACCGCCCCGGCGACGAGGTGTTCGGCGACCTGGGGAACGCGCACGGGGCCTTCGCGGCGTACGTGTGCGCCCCGGCCGGCGACATCGAGTTCAAGCCGGCCAACCTCAGCTTCGAGCAGGCCGCCGCCCTTCCCCTGGCCGGCAGCACGGCCCTGATGGGGTTGCGCGACGTGGGCCGCCTGCGCCCCGGCCAACGGGTCCTGATCAACGGCGCCTCCGGCGGGGTGGGCACGTACGCCGTCCAGATCGCCAAGGCTCTGGGCGCCACGGTGACCGCGGTCTGCAGCACCCGAAATGTCCCACTCGTCCGTTCCCTGGGCGCCGACGAGGTCATCGATTACACCGTCCAGGACTTCGCCCGGCCTCGCTCAGCGCCCGTCATTCCCTCTTCCTCGGCGCCCGCTTCCTCCGCGCCGTCCTCCTCCGCGCCTGCCGCTTCCTCTGCGGTCGCGTCGGCCGCCGCCTCCTCCGTGGGCTCGCCGTCCGTCTCCTCGGCGGCCGGGCCCTTCGATGTGGTGTTCGACCTGGTGGGCAATCGGTCGCTGGGGGATCTGAGGCGGGTGCTGGCGCCGGGCGGGATCGTGGTGCTCTCGGGCGGCGGAACCTTCCGGGGGCGACCGTCGGTGATCGGGCCCCTGCGGCTGATCATGGGGGCGCAGATCTCTGCGCGCTTCAGCCGGCGGCGGACGGTCGTGCTGGAGGTGCCGCCCAGCCGCACGCTGCTCGCGGGCCTGCGGGAACTGGTCGAGGCGGGCCGGGTGACCCCGGTGATCGACCGCACCTACCGGCTCGACGAGGTGCCCGAGGCGATCCGGTACATGGAGTCCGAGCACGCCCGGGCCAAGGTCGTCATCACAGTGTGAACTCTTCCGGTTCGGCTCGGGCTCGTCGTCTTGCGTTTTTGTCGTACGTCAGTGCTAGTCTTCTCCGTAGTTAGAACGGATGTTCGAACGCCTTCGAACTTCACTCGAACGACGAGGGCACGAGCCTCCGGGCTGACGACGGGAGCGGTGTTTCGCGGCACGGCTCTCAAGCGTGGCACCCGCGAAGTGCCGCGCGTGAGGCTCCGGGCATTCGCGGGCCCGGTGTCTTCAGACAAGGCAGGACCGTCGTCCGCCGCCCCCGACCCCCGGGTGGCGGGCGACGGACCCGCCGGCAGGTCCGGCCGGGTGTGGTGTGGGGAAGCTTCACACCCGGCCGGTCACCCACCACGGGCTGCTGCGCCTTCCTCCGCAGCGCCTCGGTTCGACCCGGCACGTCGGATGCGAGACACGCGAGGAGAAACCATGGCGAGCCACACAGCGCCAAGCCTTTGGCCGGCTCCCGACCTGGCCCCGGCCACCCGGCCCGGCCCGGCCGCCCCCAGCGCGGCCACCGCCGGCTCGGCGGCCCCGCCGGCCCGCACACCCACGCGCGCCCCGGCCTCCACCGCCCCCGCAGCCCGCGGCCCGGTCCCTGCCCACCCGCCGATCCCCGGCCTGGCGCAGACCAACGCAATCCACGCCGAGCCGGCCTCATACGCCGACCCGGCCCCGTACGCCCACCCGGCGCCATATGCCGACCCGGCCCCGTACGCCGACCCGGCCCCGTACGCCGACCCGGCCCCGTACGCCGACCCGGCTCCATACGCCGACCCGGCGCCATATGCCGACCGGGCCTCATATGCCGACCCGGCGTCACGCGGTTCCGCTTCCACCGGCTTCCCGGCCCCTCGCTCAGCTTCCGGCCCGGCAGTTTCCAGCCCCGCGGCTTCCCGCCGCTGGCCGGCCTCCGACGCGGTCCGCCCTGGCCAGACGTCTCCCGGCGTGGCCATGCCTCATCAGACGTCTCCCGGCGTGGCTGTACCTCGTCAGACGTCTCCCGGCGGGGCTGTGCCTCGTCAAGCCGTGCCTCAAGCGGTGGGTTCCGGCCCGGTTGTGCCCGGTCTGGCGCACGCGCCGACGGCGGCCGCCCGGGCCGACGCGCCCACCGTGCCGGCGCACATGCTGCCCCAGCGCACCCCCGCCCAGCTGCTCGCCATCGCCCGTGAGGGCCTGGCCGAGGCGGCGCGCACCAAGCCCGACGGCCTGCGTTACGCGGCGGCTCATCTGGCCGCCCTGCGCGCCGCGGCCGCCGTGCTCGCGGCCCGCGCGAGGCCCGCTCCGGCCAGCCGCCGCAGCCGGGTCACCAGCGTCTGGTCGCTGCTGGTCATGGTGGCTCCCGACTTCGGCGAGTGGGCCAACTACTTCGCCCTGGGCGCCTCCAAGCGCGCCGCGGCCGAGGCCGGCATCCCGCGCGTGGTCAGCCCCCGTGAGGCCGACGACCTCCTGCGCGCCGCCGAACAGTTCGTGGCCGTCGTCGAGTCCGCCCTGGGCCTGACCTACCAGCCCCCGCTGGCCGCCTGATCTTCCCCCACGCCTCGCCGGCCGACCCGGCGAGCCCGTGACCCTCCCGGCCGAGCGCTCGCCCCAACTTCGGCGAGCGTCCCGTCGTCATGCCCGCAAACGTCTCAAGCGGCCGTAACGGCTTACAGCCCCACGAAAGGCGGTGTGCACGTGCGAGCGGCAACGGTCGATGTTCTTGCCGGTCGCTCCTTGCCCATGCGCCTGGCGGGGGCGGATCTGGTCGGTTCGGCGGTCGTGCGGTGGTGGGTGAGTGGTTCTGGTGAGGGCGGCTGAGGTCGCTCAGAGGTGGCGAGGTTCGTGTGTGGATGGCGATGGCTTCGGAGGTGGGGGAGTGCGGGGCGGCTGAGGAGCCGGTCCGGGTGGTGGCGGAGAACGGGTGGACGGCCTGAGGAAGGAGGCCGGGGCCGGGGGGCTCGTGGCGAGCCGGCGGGAAACTGAGCAACAGAGCGAGGCAACACATGGCGGGACGCATGATCAGCGGTGCGGCCGCCCTGGCTGAACTGGTTCGGGCGGCGGGTGAGACGGAGACGGCGGGTCTGCACCGGACGCTTCCGGTGGCGCCCGAGCTGAGCTCGTTGCTGCCCGGTCACGGGCTGCGCCGCGGGAGCACCGTCGCGGTGTCGGCCGGGCGGTCCGCTACTGCCGCCGGTGGGACGTCTCTGCTGCTGGCGTTGCTGTCCGAGGCTTCGCGGACGGGTTCCTGGTGCGCGGTGGTCGGTGTGCCCTCACTGGGCGCGATCGCGGCCGCCGAGAGCGGCGTCGCCCTCGACCGGCTGGCCCTGGTGCCCGACCCCGGACCGGAATGGCCTACCGTGGTCGCCGCCCTCATCGACGGGGTCGACCTCATCGTCCTGGCCGTTCCCGGCGGCGTCTCCGCCTCGATCGCCTCCCGCCTGGTGGCCCGGGCCCGCCAGCGCGGCAGCGTCCTGGTCCCGTACGGCGAATGGTCCGGCGCCGACGTCACCTTGCGCGTTCTCGAAGGCCGCTGGGAAGGACTCGACGAAGGCCACGGCCGCCTGCGCCGCCGCCAGGTGCGAGTCCTGGCCCGAGGCCGCGGCGCCGCCGCCCGCCCCAAAGAGATCACCATGTGGATGCCCGGCGTCACCATCCGCCCCCTGACCCTGCCGCCCGCCCCCGGCCACCCCACCTCCACCGACTCCACCATGGACCGTCCCGCCCGCCCCCACCTGCCCTCCGTCCCCACCGCCGCTCCACCACCCCCTTCCCCGGCGGCCGACACCGACCGTCCGCGGCGGTCGACCCCACCGCCACCTGCTGCCGTTGCCTCGCAGCCTTCGCAAGGGGCCGACGTCGATCGCCCGTTGCGGCCGGTCTTGCCGTCATCTGCTGCCGTTACTTCGCAGCCCTCGCGGTCGGTCGACACCGATCGCCCGCCGCGCCCGGTCTCGCCCTCACCCGCTGCCGTTGTCTCGCAGCCCTCGCAGCCCTCGCAGTCGGCTGGCGCTGATTGCCCGCTGCGAGCGGTCCCGCCGTCACCTGCTGCCGTTGCCTCGCAGCCTTCGCGGGGGTCCGACGTCGATCGCTCGTTGCGGCCGGTCTTGCCGTCACCCGCTGCCGTTGCTTCGCAGCCCTTGCGGTCGGTCGACACCGATCGCCCGCCGCGCCCGGTCTCGCCCTCACCCGCTGCCGTTGTCTCGCAGCCCTCGCAGTCGGCTGGCGCTGATTGCCCGCTGCGGGCGGTCCCACCGCCACCCGCTGCCGCTGCCTCGCAGCTCTCGCAGCCTTCGCAGGGGTCCGACGTCGATCGCTCGTTGCGGCCGGTCTCGCCGTCACCCGCTGCCGTTGCCACGCGGCCTTCGCCGGGGGCCGACGTCGATCGCTCGTTGCGGCCGGTCCCGTCGTCACCCGCTGCCGTTGCTACGCAGCCTCCGCAGGAAGCCGACACCAACCGCCCGTTGCGGCCGGCGGCGGCAACCGCTGCGGCGTCGCAGTCGTCTCCGGGAGCGGCTGATCGTGCGTTGCGGCCGGCGTCGGACACGGGCTTGCCGGTGTCGTCGGTCCCGGGGGCGGGGTCGGATCGTTTGCAGGGATCGGTCAGGCGTTCCGCGGGTGATTCGCGGCAGTCGTCTTCGGTGGGGGCGGATCGTGCGGTTCAGCTCGTTCTCGTTCCTCCGGTCGGGGAAGCCGTTGTCGAATCCGATGTGGAGGGTGAGCGGGCGCCGGCGGTCGTGGAGGAGAAGTCTGATCGCCGGGCGGCGGTGAATTGAGGTGGCTTCGGGGGGTGTGGGTGGGCGGACCATGTTGCTGTGGTGTCCGGACTGGCCGGTGGTTGCTGCGGAGATCGTGCTGGGGGTGACGGCGGCTCAGCCGGTCATCGTTTTGCACGGGAATCGGGTGATCGCCTGCTCGGAGGCGGCCCGGCAGGAAGGCGTACGCCGGGGGTTGCGGCGCCGGGAGGCGCAGAGCCGATGCCCGCAGCTCACCGCCGTCGAGCACGACCCGGGGCGGGACGCTCGGGCCTTCGAACCGGTTGTGGCCGCCGTCGAGGAGGTGGCGGTCGGGGTCGAGGTGATCCGGCCCGGCGCTTTGGCGTTCGCGGCGCGGGGGCCGTCCCGGTACTTCGGCGGGGAGGAGGCCGCGGCCGAGCGGATCGTCGAGCAGGTGGCCCAGGCCTGTGAGGTGGAAAGCCAGGTGGGCATCGCCGAGGGGGTGTTCGCGGCGGGGCTCGCGGCCCGCGGCGGCCGGGTGATCGAACCCGGTGGCACCCCGGCCTTCCTGCGCGCCCAGCCGATCGAGGCGATCGAGCGGCCCGAACTGACCGACCTGCTCAAACGGCTCGGGCTCAAGACGCTGGGCGAGTTCGCGGCGCTGCCGGCCGGGGACGTGCTGACCCGGTTCGGCTTCGACGGCGCGCTCGCGCATCGGCTCGCCGCGGGGCTCGACCATCGGCCGCTCGCGGTGCGCCGGCCCCCGCCCGACCTGGAGGTTTCCGAGACCTACGACGAGCCGCTGGAACGGGTCGACGTGGCCGCGTTCGCCGGGCGGGCGCTGGCCGAGCGGCTGCACGACAAGCTGGCCGCGCACGGGCTGGCCTGCACCCGGCTGGGCATCGAGGCGGTCACCGCCAACGGGCAGGAACTGCACCGGGTCTGGCGGCACGACGGCACGCTCACCGCGGCCGCCATCGCCGAACGGGTCCGCTGGCAGCTCGACGGCTGGCTCACCGGCGCCCGCCGCGGCGCCCCCGCCCGTCCGACGGCCGGCCTGGTGCGTCTGCGGCTGATCCCGGACGGTGTGCTCGTCCACCTTGGACTGCAGCCCGGCCTGTGGGGCGACGCCGGCGCCGAACGCGAGCGCGCCCACCGCGCCTTCAGCCGCGTGCAGGGTCTGCTCGGCCCCGAATCGGTGGTCACTCCCGTGTTCAGCGGCGGCCGCAACGCCGACGACCAGATCCGCCTGATCCCGTGGGGCGACGAACGCGACCCGCACCGCCCCGCGGCCCCCCACGCCGACCCGGTCCCCGGCATCAAGACCCACCCGGTGCTGGCCTTTCAGAACGACGTACGCGGTGAGCACCCGGCCGGCGCCGCTCGGGAGTTGCGCCTCGTCGACCACGGAAGCCCGGCCGAAAGGCTCGTCGACCATGGAAGCCCGGCCGAAAGGCTCGTCGACCACGGAAGCCCGGCCGAAAGGGAGGACGAGAACAGCGTGACCGTGGTGGCGGTGCAGCCGGTCGGCCGGCGGCGGAAGCGGGCAGCGAAGCCCCCCGCCCTGCCGCCCTGGCCCGGCCGACTGCCCAAGCCGGCGCCCGCACTGGTCCCGGCGCGCCCTCTTCCCGCGGTGGTGCTCGACCAGGACGGCAACCCGGTCGGCGTGAGCGCCCGCCTGGAACTGACCGGCGCCCCGGCCGCCCTGATCATCGAGCGGACCCCGCCCGTGGCCATCACCGGCTGGGCCGGCCCGTGGCCCGTCGAGGAACGCTGGTGGGCCCCCGCCGAGTCGCGGCGGCGGGCGCGCTTCCAGGTGGTGCTGGACGACGGCCGCGCCTTCCTGCTGAGCCTGGCCGGCGGTCACTGGGCGGTGGAGGCGATCTATGACTAGGAGCCGGCGTGGGCTTTCATAACCCCAAGATGTCCTGGTCGGACCTCGAGAAGACGCTGTCCGGGGCCAACCAGGAAGAGCGGCACCTGCACCCGGTTGTCGACCCGCTGGCCATCGACGGGGACGGCGGCGATTCGCCCGCGTGGTCGCGGAAGCGGCAACCCTACGAGGCTCCAGCCCTGGTTCGGCGTGAGCACGTCACCCCGTACGCGGAATTGCACTGTCACACGAATTTCAGCTTCCTCGACGGCGCCAGCCACCCCGAGGAGCTGGCCGAGGAGGCCGCCCGCCTGGGCCTGAACGGGCTGGCCGTCACCGACCACGACGGCTTCTACGGCGTGGTCCGGTTCTCGCAGGCCGCCCGCGAGCTCGGCCTGCCCACGATCTTCGGCGCCGAGCTCTCGCTCGACCTGAGCAAGCCGCAGAACGGCGAGGCCGACCCCGAGGGCCGCCATCTGCTCGCCCTGGCGCACGGCCATGAGGGGTACGCCCGGCTGGCCGCCGTCCTTTCCCGGGGTCAGCTGGCCGGCGGCGAGAAGGGCAAGCCCGAGTACGGCGATCTGGAGGACATCGCCGAGACCCTGCGCGACCACGTGCTGATCCTCACCGGCTGCCGCAAGGGCCCGGTTCCGTCGGCGCTGGCCACCGGGGGTGTCGACGCCGCCGCGGCCGAGCTCGACCGGCTGGTCGCCCTGTTCGGCCACCCGAACGTCGCGGTCGAGCTGACCTCGCACGGCGACCCGTACGACGACGACCGCAACGACGCCCTGTTCGCCCTGGCCCGCAGCCGCCGGCTGGAGGTCGTCGCCACCAACAACGTGCATTACGCGACCCCGGCCCGCCGCCGGCTCGCCACCGCCCTGGCCGCGGTCCGCTCCCGCCGCAGCCTGGACGAGATCGACGGCTGGCTGCCCGCGGCCGGCGCCGCCCACCTGCGCAGCGGCGACGAGATGGCCCGCCGGTTCGCCGCCTATCCGGGCGCGGTGGAGGCGGCCGCGATGTTCGGCGAGGGTCTGGCGTTCGACATCGAGCTGATCGCCCCGCGCCTGCCCGACTTCCGGATCCCCGAGGAAGGGCACACCGAGATGACCTGGCTGCGCGAGCTCACCATGCGCGGCGCCCGCGACCGCTACGGCCCGCCCGAGGCGCATCCGAGGGCGTACGAGCAGATCGAATACGAGCTCCGCATGATCGACGAGCTCGGCTTCCCCGGCTACTTCCTGGTCGTGTACGACATCGTCCGCTTCTGCTGGGAGAAGAAGATCTACGCCCAGGGCCGGGGCAGCGCCGCCAACTCGGCCGTCTGCTACGCGCTGCGCATCACCAATGTGGACGCGGTCGCGCACAACCTGCTGTTCGAGCGCTTCCTGGCCCCGGAAAGGGACGGCCCGCCCGACATCGACGTCGACATCGAGTCGGACCGGCGGGAAGAGGTCATCCAGTACGTCTACGAGAGGCATGGCCGCGAGCACACGGCCCAGGTCGCGAACGTCATCTCGTACCGCCCGCGCTCGGCCGTGCGTGACATGGCCAAGGCTTTCGGCTTCTCGCCGGGCCAGCAGGACGCCTGGAGCAAGCAGATCGACCGGTGGGGGAGTGTGGCCACGGTCGACGTCGAGGACATCCCGGCCCAGGTGGTCGAGTTCGCCAACCAGGTGCAGAATTTCCCCCGCCACCTGGGCATCCATTCGGGTGGCATGGTGATCTGCGACCGCCCGATCATCGAGGTCTGCCCGGTGGAGTGGGGACGCATGCCGGGCCGCACGGTGCTGCAGTGGGACAAGGACGACTGTGCGGCAATTGAATTGGTCAAATTCGATCTGCTGGGCCTCGGCATGTTGTCGGCGCTGCGGTACGCGTACGAAATGATCGAATCGGATCTGGACATCTCCACCATGGACCTCACCGACGACGAGGTCTACGAAATGCTCTGCCGGGCCGATTCGGTCGGCGTTTTCCAGGTGGAGAGCCGCGCCCAGATGGCCACCCTGCCCCGGCTCAAGCCGCGCGAATTCTACGATCTGGTGGTCGAGGTGGCGCTGATCCGCCCGGGCCCGATCCAGGGCGGTTCGGTGCACCCGTTCATCCGGCGCAAGAACGGCCTGGAACCGATCACCTATCCGCATCCGCTGATGCGCAACGCGTTGGAGAAGACGCTCGGTGTGCCGCTTTTCCAGGAACAGTTGATGCAGCTCGCGATCGATGTGGCCGGCTTCGACCCGGCCGAGGCCGACCAGTTGCGCCGGGCCATGGGCTCCAAGAGGTCGGTCGAGAAGATGGAAAGAATCAAGAAGCGCCTGTACGAGGGGATGGCCGCGAACGGGATCGTCGGTGAACTCGCCGACGACCTGTTCCTGAAGCTTTCCGCCTTCGCCAATTACGGCTTCCCCGAGAGCCATTCGATGAGCTTCGCCTATCTGGTCTACGCCAGCGCCTGGCTGAAGCGGTATCACCCGGCCGCCTTCTGCGCGGCGCTGCTCAACGCCCAGCCGATGGGTTTCTATTCGCCGCAGTCGCTGGTCGACGACGCCCGCCGGCACGGGGTCGAGGTGCGCCGGCCCGACATCAATCTGAGCGACGCCAAGGCCACCCTCGAGTCGACGCCGAAGACCCGGTGGGGCGCTCTGCCCGGCGAGCCCCCGCATGCCTGGGGCCTGGGTGGCCCGGCCGTGCGCCAGGGTCTGGCCAGCATCCGGACGCTCGGCGAGGACCTGGCCGAGCGCATCGAGCAGGAGCGCCGCGCCAATGGCCCGTACACCGGGATGACCGATCTTTCCCGCCGTACGGGATGCTCCACCACTCACCTGGAGGCGCTGGCCACCGCCGACGCCTTCGCCGGGTTCGGCCTCACCCGCCGCGAGGCCCTGTGGGCGGCCGGGGCGGCCGCGCAGGACCGGCCCGACCGCCTGCCCGGCACGGTGACCGGCACCGACGCCCCGATGCTGCCCGGGATGAGCGCCGTCGACGAACTGGTGGCCGACGTCTGGGCCACCGGGTTGTCGCCCGAGACGCACCCGGCCCAGTTCCTGCGGGCCGAGCTCGACCAGGCCGGCGCGATCCCGATCAACAAGCTGGGCCGGGTCGAGGCGGGCACCCGCATCCGGGTCGGCGGAATCGTGACGCACCGGCAGCGCCCGGCGACCGCGGGCGGCGTGACCTTCGTGAACCTCGAGGACGAGACCGGGATGCTGAACGTGACCTGCTCGCCGGGGTTGTGGCAGCGCTACCGGCGGGTGGCCCGCACCAGTTCGGCGCTGATCGTGCGCGGCCGCCTCGAGAAGTCGGCCGAGAACGTGCTCAACCTGGTCGCGGACCGGCTGGAGGCGCTCACTCCGCCGGTGTCGCCGGCCTCCCGCGACTTCCGCTGAACATCGCTTTCGCCCGATTTTGTACCTTTAGTGGCATGCTCCCGCTTCTGCTCGCCGCAGCTCTGATCGGGCCCGTGCCCGATCCGCCGCCGTACGGCGCCCCGCCGCGCCCGGCCGACAACCAGATCACGCTCAGCTACCAGGCCCAGGCCGGCTTCGCCATGGCGGTCAAGCTCACCTGCGACCCGCCCGGCGGCGGCCACCCGCGCGCCGTCCAGGCCTGCGCCACCCTGGAGCGGGTCGACGCCGACCCGAGCCGGATCAAGCGCGCCTCGACGCTCTGCGTCCTGCTCTACCAGCCGGTCACCGCCACCATGACCGGCACCTGGCAGGGCCGTCAGGTCAGCTGGACGCACCGCTTCGGCAACACGTGCGACATGCGCCGCGCCACCGGCGACCTGTTCCGGTTCTGAGAGCCGCACCCGCCTGCCGTTACTCTGCCCGTGTGGAAAAGACTGCGCGCCCGCTCGTCTCCGCCCGCACCGCCGCCGTCTGGGCGGTGCTGCGCCGTGAGCTCGACCGGCACGCCGGCCGTGAGCTGACCGTCCTCGACGTCGGCGGCGGCACCGGCGGCTTCGCCGTCCCGCTGGCCGAGGCGGGGCACGCCGTCACCGTCGTCGACGCCAGCCCCGACGCGCTGGCCGCGCTGACCCGTCGTGCGGCCGACGCCGGGGTGGCCGACCGGGTGCGGGCTGTGCAGGGCGACGGCGACGCGCTGGCCGGCCTGGTCGCTCCGGGCAGCGTCGACCTGATCCTCTGCCACGCCGTGCTTGAGG
This sequence comes from Paractinoplanes pyxinae, assembly GCF_026626335.1. Classification (GTDB taxonomy): domain Bacteria; phylum Actinomycetota; class Actinomycetes; order Mycobacteriales; family Micromonosporaceae; genus Actinoplanes; species Actinoplanes pyxinae. Next base: position 109,283 of record NZ_JAPNTZ010000004.1, read on the forward strand.
TCGTCGACGACCCGGCCGGGGTGGTCGCGGCGATGGCCGGGGCGCTGCGGTCCGGCGGGGCGGTCAGTGTGCTGGTGGCGGGGCGGGCGGCGGCCATCCTGGGCCGGGCCATCAACGGGCATCTGCGGGCGGCCGGCGCAGTGGCGGCCGATCCGCAGGGCCGGGCCGGGGTGAAGGACACGCTGCGCCGGCGCTACGACGCCGGCAGCGCGACCGCCCTGCTCGAGACGGCCGGTCTGACGATCGAGCAGACCCATGGCGTACGGGTCCTGGCCGACCTGCTGCCGGCGGCGGTGGTCGAGGAGGATCCGCAGGCGCTGCTCGACCTCGAACTCGAGCTGTCGTCGCGCCCGCCGTTCCGCGACATCGCCTCCCAACTGCACCTGTTCGCCCGCAAGCCGTGACCGCCGCGCCGTCCGACGCCGGGCGATCCGCGTGACCGCCGCGCCGCTGGTCGTGCCGGCCGACCATCTGCCGCCGTCGGCGTTCGAGCCGGTGCGGCCCGCGTACGGGTCGGGCAGCCTGGCCGACGTGCTGCCCAGCGTTTCAGCGGTGCTGGGCGTTCCTGGCGCGCACGACGCCTTGGGGCTGCGGGCCGAGCTCGACGGGATCGAGCGGATCGCCGTGCTGCTGGTCGACGGGCTCGGCGCGCATCAGATTCCCCTCATTTCCCCGTACGCCCCGGTCCTGGCCGATCTGGCCGGGCGCTCGCGCACGTTGACCGCCGGCTTCCCCTCGACCACCCCGGTCAGCCTGGTCACCCTGGGCACGGGGGCGCCGCCGGGCGCGCACGGCGTCCTCGGCTTCACCACCAAGCGGCCCGACGGGCGGATCCTCAACCACATCCAGTGGAAGCACGACCCCGACCCGGCGCAGTGGCAGCCCGTGCCGACCCGGTTCGAGCTGGTGGCGGCGGCCGGGGTCGAGGTGACCGTGGTCAGCCTGCCCGAGTTCGAGGGCAGCGGGCTCACGGTCTCGGCCTATCGCGGGGCCTCGTACGCGCCGGCCAGTGACGCGCTGGCCGATCACATGCTGACCGCACTGGCCGCCGCCTCCGGCCCGGCCCTGGTCTATGGGTACTACGCCGACCTCGACCACTACGGCCACGGCGACGGCGTCGACTCGCCCCGCTGGCGGCAGGCGGCCCGCGACGTCGAGGCGCTGCTCGACCGGCTCGTGCACGGCCTGCCCCAGCGGTCGGCGCTGCTGGTCGTGGCCGACCACGGCCAGCTCAATGTGCCGTCTGACGCACGTTTCGACATGGCCGACATTCCGGATCTGCAAGACGGGGTGGTGGCGGTCGCCGGCGAGCCCCGGGTCCGCTACCTGTACGCCGCGCCGGGCGCGCTCGACGACGTGCTCGCGGCCTGGCGGGGCGTCTTCGGCGACGCGGCCTGGGTGCTGTCCCGGGACGAGGCGATCGACGGTGGGTGGTTCGGGCCGGTGCCGGCCGATCACCGGGACCGCATCGGCGACGTCGCCGTGATCTGCCAGGGCCGCACGATCGCCCTGGCCGGCGGCTGGGAGCCGCCAACGGTCGGGCGCCTGATCGCGTACCACGCCTCGGTCACCGCGGCCGAGATGGAGATCCCCCTGCTGCTCGCGCGCTGATCCGTTTTTGTCAGGGGGCCGGGCTAGCCTCCTGACGTGGGACGCAGCCAGGCACTGCCCAAGGGGCGCGACCCGCGCTTCGGCCCGGGCGCCGACGACGCGGGCTGCGACATCCTGCACGTCGACATGGACGCGTTCTTCGCCTCGGTGGCCGTCCGGGCCCGGCCGGAGCTGCGCGGCCGGCCGGTGATCGTCGGCGGCGTCGGGCCGCGCGGGGTGGTCAGCTCGGCCAGCTACGAGGCCCGCCGGTTCGGCGTGCGCAGCGCCATGCCCACCGCCCGGGCCCGGGCCCTGTGCCCCCGCGGCATCTTCCTGCCGGTCGACGGGCCTGCCATCGGCGAGGCCTCCCGGGCCGTCATGGCGATCTTCCGCGACGTCACACCGCTGGTCGAGCCGCTCTCGTCCGACGAGGCGTTCCTCGACGTGTCCGGCGCCCGCCGCCTGCTCGGCGCCCCGACCGAGATCGCCCACCTGATCCGCCGCCGCATGCGCGACGAGCAGCAGCTCACCTGCTCGGTCGGCGTCGCCCCGACCAAGTTCGTGGCCAAGCTCGGCTCCACCCGGGCCAAGCCCGACGGGCTGATCGTCGTCCCGGCCGGCCTGGTGCTCGAGTTCCTGCATCCGCTGCCGGTCGACGCGCTGTGGGGCGTCGGCGAACGCGCGGCCGAGACGCTGCGCCGCCTCGGCCTCACCACGGTCGGCGAGATCGCGCACGCCCCGGTCGGCATGCTGCGCGGCGCCCTGGGCGAGGCGGCCGCCGCCCACCTGCACGAACTCTCCTGGGGTCGCGACCCGCGCGGGGTCAGCCCCGAGCGGGAAGAGAAATCCATCGGCGCCGAGATGACCTACGACACCGACGTGGCCGACCCCGCGGTGATCCGCAAGAGCCTGCTGGCCCTGGCCGACAAGGTCGGCGCCCGGCTGCGCGGGGCCGGTGTCGTCGGCCGCACGGTGGCGATCAAGGTGCGTCTGGCCGACTTCCGGACGGTCAACCGGTCCCGCACGGTGCACACGAGCACCGATATGTCCCGTGAGATTTTTGAGATTTCCTGGGCGCTGTTCACCGCGCTCGGCGCCCGCGAACATATTCGCCTGGTCGGGGTCCGGGTCGAGGGCCTGACCCCCGCTGCCACCACATCGCGGCAGCTCAGCCTGGGTGAGCCCGAGCGTGGCTGGCGCGAGGCGGAGGCCGCGCGCGACGCCGTCATCGCCCGTTTCGGTCCCGCCGGCCTCGGTCCGGCCAGTCTTTTGGGACGAAGCGACCCACGCAGAACCGAAAATCACCCGCACTCGGCGGTCGTCCCGCTTTCCGACCCGCCAAGCCCCTCGTAGACTTGCTCGGTAAGGCAGCCAACGGCTGTCCCGCGCCACTTACCTTAGTGTCACCCCGACCCCGCCTGGGGGGTTGGATCTGCGCCCGGGGAGGAATGCCGTGCCGCTCTCGGAGCACGAGCAGCGGCTGTTCGATCAGATCGAGCGGTCGCTTGCCGAGGACCCCAAGTTCGCCTCGGCTGTGCGGGCCAGCGACCCGCGTTTTCACGCGCGACGCCGGCTCCTCGTCGCCGCGTTCGTCATCGTTCTCGGCCTGGCACTGGTCGTCTACGGCACGGTCAGCCGGACCACGCCGCTGGGCGTCGCGGGCTTCGTCGTCATGCTGGGCGCCGCCGCGTTCGCCATGCAGTCGCGCCGCAAGGGCTCGGCGCCCGACCTGCAGGCAGTGGGGGGCACGGCCACCCGCCGCACCCGCCAGACCCGCAAGTCCGGCTTCCTCGACCGGCTGGAGGACCGCTGGCGTCAGCGGCCCGAGGGTCACCGCTGACCGAACATCAGGCCCGCGGCTGACCAAGGCACCACCCCCAGCCGCGGCACCTGCACAAGCTCTTCGATGGCGGCCGCAGGCCGCCATCGGGCTTTTCCGCGTGCCAAATTGGCGTCTCCGCTAGTCCTTTCGGCCCATCCGGGTCACGATGAACGGTGGAAGCAGGCCAGCTCACCGTCAGGGGAGAGCATGGACGCCAGGGGAACGCCGGCACCGCGCGCCATCACCCGCGCCTCGTCCGAGCACGGTGACGCGATGCTGTCCGCGCGCGGCGCCTTCGACCGCGACAACCGCAACGAGCTGATCAGCGTCGTCGAGGCGAGCTTCGCCGACGGGCACCGCACGGTCATGCTGGACGTCTCGCAGGTCACCTTCATCGACGCCTCCGTCGTGAACGCCCTGGTCAACTGCGAGGAGGACGCGCGGGCCCAGGGCCGTACCCTGCGCCTGCTGAACCCCGGCCCGGCGACGGCGCAGATCCTGATCGACACCGGCACCTTCACCGCCCTGTGCGGCTACCGCCGGGGCGGGGACGGCGCCACGGCGCAGCGCACAGTCCGGTCGGTGACCCGGCGGGACGCCGTGATCGACCGCGCCTACCAGGTGCTCGCCGCCTCCCGCCGCATGGTCGAGGACGTCCGCGAGTTCTGAGCGCAAAGCGACGATGCCGCCCCCTCACACGGAGGGGACGGCATCGGAAAGCCCGCGGCTCAGCGACCGCGGTGCGGCAGCAACCGGCGCGGGCTGGCCTTGGCCAGAACGTCCCGCAGGCGGCCGCTCACGGTGACCAGCCGGGCCGAAGCCTCGGCCAGACCGAGCCGCCAGCGCATCAGCACCGACGGCGGCATCAGAACCGCCGCCAGCCGCGTACGCCGGTTGGCCGACCGGGCCAGGCCCTTGCGCACCCGGGTCAGGGCCACGGTGAGCTCGCCGCCCTCGAGCGGCTTGCGGGCGTAGCGGGCCTTTTCCTCAGCCGTGCCGAGCAGCGTCGCCGCCGTGGCCGGCTCCTCGAGCAGCACCGCGTCGGTGATCAGCCGCTGGGCGGTGACCCGCGGCGTCTCGCTCGGGTCGATCGGGATCCGGAAGTCGACCATGGTGTCCATCAGCTCGTCCCACGCGGCGTGCGCGTCGGCCCTTGCCTTCACGGTCTCGGCCGTCACCACGATGTCGCCCGGCCCGTCCAGCGACCGCACCTTGGGCGCCTTCGGGGCGGTGACCGCGTGCCGGTGCCGCCGCAGCAGGACCCGGCGCAGGGCCGGCACCAGCAGCAGGACGAGCAGCAGGGCGATCAGGCCGATGATCAGGAAGGCCGTGCCGGACAGGACACCCGTCCCCGAATCGGCCGAACCGGCCGTGCTCTGGTCGCTGAAGTCCGGGCGGTCGGGCCGCTCGACGCCGCCCGCGGCCGCCGACGGGTCGGCGTCCGGCACGGCCGCCGCGCCCTCGGAAGCCGTCGAGGTCGGCTCCGGCAGGTCGACGTCGGGGGCGTAGTCGGAGCGGGCCGCGCCGGCCACGTTCGCCGCCGGGGTGGCGTCGAACGGGATCCAGCCGAAGCCCTTCAGGTAGATCTCGGTCCAGGCGTGGGCGTTGCGGTTGGTGATGACGTAGCTGTCGCCGTCCTTCTCGCCCCGGGTGAAGCCGAACGCCACCCGGGCCGGGATGCCGGCGTCGCGGGCCATCCAGGCCAGCGCGGCCGCGTACTGCTGGCAGTAGCCGACCTTGGTCTGCAGGAACGACGCGATCTCGGAGCTGTTGGCGATCGGCTGCGTCGACAGCCGGTAGGTGAAGCCGTTCTTGGTCGAGAAGTGGTCGTAGAGCGCCCGCACCTTGTCGTAGTCGCTCTGCTTGCCCGCGGTAAGCCGGGTGACCAGCGCCGACACGGTGGGGTCGTCGGGGTGGCTGGTGTTGCGCTTGACGATCGGGTCGTCGGGGTTCAGCCGCTCGGCCTGGCGCAGCATCTGGGGGGTGTACCGGGCCCGCACGTAGTCGAAGCTGAAGGCCACGTCCTTGGTCGACCGCCGGTTGGAGTAGACGACCTGCTGGTTGTCGTCGAAGAACCAGCCGTTCTCGAGCCCGTCGAGCCCGATCGTGTTCTGGTAGACCGGCAGCATGCCCTGGGCCAGCTTGTCGCTGATCTGCACCTCGGCCCGGTGCTCGGCGAACGCGCCACCCGCGGTCGACGTGCGCGGGTCGGGCAGGCCCTGCGCGATGTTCTCGCCGCTCGGGTTGGTGCTGCCGAAGCCGTTGGTGGTCAGCTGGTCGGCCACGCCGAAGCGCAGGTAGTAGGGGGTGCTCTCGTCGGTCTTGAGCCGCACCAGGTCGACCTCGTCGGCCTGGCTGAGCTGGCCGCTGAGCGAGGCGAACAGGTTGATCCGCCCGCCGGTGCCGTTGCCCGGGCCGACGCCGACACCCGAGCCGCTCTGGGTGAGCTGTGAAAGCAGCCCGCCGCTGATCGTGGGCACCAGCAGCGGCAGCAGCACGGCCGCGACCACGCCGATGACGCCCAGGCGGCGCCCGGCCGCGGCCAGCGGCGAGGGCTCCCACACGTCGACGTCGCGGCCGTCGCCGGTGAACCGGCGGCCGAACCGGCGCACCCGGTCGATGTTGTCGCTGACCAGCAGCCACAGGAAGCCGATGGCGCCGACGATGAACGGCAGCACGGGCACGCTGTCGACGTAGACGGCGACCGGCACCGAGTAGATCGCCAGCATGGGCAGGCCGGCCAGGGCCGGCTTGCGCGCCACGACGGTCAGCAGGTCGACCGCGATGGCCACCGACCCGATCCCGAGCACCGTGACGAACAGCAGGCCGTCGCGGTCGGGCACGGGCACGCCGTACGAGCGGGTGTCCTGCCCGGCCTGGGTGAACAGGTCGGCGAAGTGGCCGAACGTGGACGGCGTGGGGATCAGGAACTCTTCGCCGCTGGGGAAGAGCCAGGTCAGCGTCAGCAGCAGCACCACGATCATGCTGAGCGCCTGGGCCCAGGCCGGGAACCGCAGCGTGCGGGCCCCGACCGCGGCCCCGGCGATCAGGCCCACGGTGAGCAGGCACTGCATCAGCCAGGTGTAGCTGTCGAAGATCGACGAGATGGGCGCGGCCGCGAGCAGGGTGGCCCCCGCCGCGACGAGCCCGAGACGGCGCCGGCCGCTCATCGGTTCACTCCACTCACAGTCTCGGCCATGGCCGCGCGCCACGCGAAGCCGCTCGAGCCCCGCGCCGCCGCGGGCCACAGCGCGGGCAGCGTCGACCCGTGCACGACCGGCACCGAACGCCAGCCGCTGTGCACCAGGGCGAGGGCCGCCGCGGAATGCTCCCGGTCGGATTCCTGCCGCTCGCCCGGGCTCAGGTTGACCCAGGTCGAGCTGTCGATGGCGAAGCCGATGCAGGTGGCGCCGTTGCCCCGCAGCTGAGCCAGCAGCTCGGCCTCGGGCACGGTCAGCGCGCCGAAGATGCCGATCACCAGGCCGCCGTCGGAGCGGCGGCGGACCTGTTCGACCAGCACCGAGATGTCGCCGTTCTGGGCCAGCTTCACGTCGGCCAGGGTGTCCAGGATGACGCCCTCGCCGGTCGTCTCGGCGGCGTCGATGTCGACGCCGGAGCCGGTGACCATCCGCAGCTTGTAACCGGCCGCCCGCAGGTGCATCGAGATGCTGGCGGCGGCCGAGACGGCCCACTCGAAGCTGGCCGTCGGGCCCTCGCCGCGGTGGGCGTAGACCCGGGTGTCGAGCACCACGGTGGCCCGGCTCTCCCAGGGCTGCTCCTCGCGGCGGACCATCAGCTCGCCCGTGCGGGCGGTGGACCGCCAGTGCACCCGGCGCAGGTCGTCGCCGCGCCGGTACTCGCGGGTGGCGGCGTCGTCCTCGCCGTGCACGGCCACCGACCGGGCACGGCTGTCGCCGGTGCCCGCGTACTCGCCGGCCAGCCGGACGGCCGGCAGCGTGACCACCTGGGGGATCACGGTGAGCCGGTCGACGCTGGGGAACGAGCGGGTCAGCTCGCACAGGCCGAACGGGTCGGTCAGCCGGATCACCAGCGGGCCGATCGGGTAGCGGCCGCGCACGTCGGCCCGCACCGTGTAGGCCACGCTGCTGGCCTGGTGGGCGCCGAGCCTTTCCAGCACCACGCGGGGCCGGCTGCCCAGCGCGTACGGCAGCCGGTCCTCCAGCAGCAGGGTGCCGGTGGGCAGGCGGGACATGTTCTGCAGGCGCAGGATCACCCGCGCGCTCGAGCCGACCGGGGCCCGGCCGGGGTCGAGCGAGCGGGTGCAGGCCAGCTTGTAACGACTGCGGCCCACGTACGCGGCGGCGAGCAACGGCAGCGCGGCCAGCAGGATCGCCACCCGCAGCAGGTCGCGTTCGCCCAGGATGATCGCCGAGATGCCCGCCGCGGCGGCCGCCGCCAGGAACGACCGGCCGCGCGTGGTCAGGCCGCGCAGGGCCTCCCGCATGCTCAGCGCCCCCGAGGCTCGTACTGGTTGGTGGGCGCGCCGCCGCCGTTGCGGGTGTCGTACGGCGAGCGGTTGCGGTCGTGCGGCAACGGCAGGCGGTGCACGATCTCGGCCACGATCGCGTCCGTCGTACGCCGGTTGAGCTGGGCGTCGGCGGTCGGGATGATGCGGTGCGCGAGCACCGGCACGGCCAGCGCCTGCAGGTCGTCCGGCAGGACGTAGTCGCGGCCCTCGAGCGCCGCCACCGCCTTGGCCGTGCGCAGCAGCTGCAGGGTGGACCGGGGGGACGCGCCGAGACGGATCTCGGGCGCCTCACGGGTCGCGGTGACCAGGGCGATCGCGTACTGCTGGACGGCGTCGGCGGCGTGCACGTCGCGGACCGTGGCGATCAGGCGGCGCACCATCGCGGCGTCGGCGACGGCCCGCAGGTCGCTCAGCGGGTCGTGCGCGCCGTGCCCGCTCAGCATCGCCAGCTCGGCGCGCGGGTCGGGGTAGCCCATGGCGATGCGGGCGGTGAACCGGTCGCGCTGAGCCTCGGGCAGCGGGTACGTGCCCTCCATCTCGATCGGGTTCTGCGTCGCGATCACCATGAACGGCGCCTGCAGCTCGTACGTGGTGCCGTCGACGGTGACCTGCCTCTCCTCCATGCACTCGAGGAGGGCGGACTGGGTCTTGGGCGACGCCCGGTTGATCTCGTCGCCGACCACCAGGTTGGCGAAGACCGCGCCCGGCTTGAACTCGAAGTCGCGCTGCTCCTGGTTGTAGACGCTGACGCCGGTGACGTCGCTGGGGAGCAGGTCGGGGGTGAACTGGATGCGGCGCACGGAGCAGTCGATGGACCGGGCCAGCGCCTTGGCCAGCTTGGTCTTGCCCACGCCGGGCACGTCCTCGATGAGCAGGTGGCCCTCGGCCAGCAGAACCGCCAGCGCGAGCCGGACGGTCGCGCCCTTGCCCTCGATGACCTGTTCGATGTTGGTCATGATGGCCGAAGTGGCGGCGCGGAAGTCCTCGCTCGGCATCGGTCCACCGGGCTCGTCCCAGGTCGGGGTTGTCACGGGCCTCCTCCAGGTATGTGTGCGCGCCCATCCTGGGGCGCGGGGGCGAAAGATCACCGAAAAGGCTGAGCGAGCCGCCCCGTCACCACAGGTTAGCCCGATCACAGCAACTCGCCGAGGTCGGCCGCCGGGCTGATTCGACACCCGTCAACCGGACAGGTATATCGGATAGGTAAAGAATCAGACATCGCTCTAGTTATATTTGCCGATCAGCAACCAGAGTCAGCCATCGACGGGTCTCACAACTGGGGCCCGGTCGAGAGGGGCTGAATTGAGACCGTTATCCGTACCGTCCGCAACCCGGCGGATGGGGGCGGCAGCCGCCGGCGTCGTCCTGCTCGCGGCGCTACTGCCCGCACAGGCGCAGGCCGCACCGCTTCCCGGGGCCATCTCCGGGGCGACCGACAGCAAGTCGGACCGGCGGGCCGACTACGACTCCCGCCAGAATCTGGCCGCCGCCGCGGACGCCGCGCCGACCGCCACCCTGAGCCGCAAGGCCGTCCCGGCGCCGTCCGCGGCCGCGGTGAACACCCTGCGCGACTCCCTCGGTGTCCAGGGCATCGTCGACATCGACAAGGCGTCCGGCACCCCGCGCCGGGTGGCGAAGCTCGACGGCTTCCTCACCGGCCCGAGCAAGCAGAAGCCGACCAAGATCGCGCTCGACTACATCAAGGCCCACCCCGAGGTCTTCGGCCTCGACGCGGCCGCCCTGGCCAGCCTCGAGCTGCGCCAGGACTACGTCGACATCGAGGGCACCCACCACCTCAGCTGGGTCCAGGTGGCCGAGGGCGTGCCGGTGTTCGGCAACGGCCTGAAGGCGCACGTCACCAAGGACGGCCGCCTGGTGCAGGTCGACGGCGCGCCGCTCAAGTCGGTGCCGTCGAGCGCCGGCGCCGCCAAGCTGACCGCCTCGGCCGCCCGCGCCGCCGCGGTCAAGGACGTCTTCGGCACGTCGGCTGCCAAGGTCACCAGGACCGAGGGCGCCAAGACCGTCTTCAGCGACAACGGCAACGTCCGGAAGGTCTGGTTCCAGACCGCGTCCGGCCCGCGCCTGGCCTGGCAGACGATCGTCGTCGACGAGGGCTACGTGCACGTCATCGACGCCGCGTCGGGCGAGGTGCTGTACCGCAAGAGCACGATCGCCAACGACTCGGCGAGCGTGTGGAAGAACTACCCGGGCGCCGCCAAGGGCGGGCAGCAGCAGCCGGTCGACCTGACCGCCAAGGGCTGGCTGCCGGACAACGCGCGCACGCTCAGCGGCAACGTCGCCCACGTGTACTCCGACGTGAACGACAACGACCTGCCCGACGCGTCCGAAGAGGTCGGTCCGTCGGGCCTGCGCAAGTGGAACTACCCCTTCGTCGACTTCAACGACGAGGTCGGTGGCCTCTGCTCCGACGCGTACCCCTGCTCGTGGGACCCGGAGACGCCCAACTCGTGGCAGACCAACCGCAAGCAGAACGCGGTGCAGCTGTTCACGTTCCTGGGCACCTTCCACGACCACCTGAAGGCCGCGCCGATCGGCTTCACCCGGGCCGCCGGCAACTTCGAGGCCCGCGACGGCGACGCCGTGCAGGGCCAGGCCATGGACGGCGCGAACACCGCCGACGGCCTGCCTGACCCGGCCCACGTCGACAACGCCAACATGAACACCCCGCCCGACGGCATCCCGCCCGTCATGCAGATGTACCTGCTGACCCCGGGCCCGCAGTCGGTCGCCGCCAACACCGGCGACGAGGCCGACGTGGTGTTCCACGAGTACTCGCACGGCCTGTCGAACCGCCTGGTGGTCGACGCGGCCGGCAACTCGACGCTGAGCAACCAGCAGGGCGGCGCCATGGGCGAGGCCTGGGGCGACTTCCTGGGCTGGGACTACCTGGTGGCCAAGGGCCTCGAGAAGGACACCGCCAAGCCGGGCGAGGTGCTGGTCGGCAAGTACTGGACCGCGGGCAGCACGATCCGCAGCGAGGGTCTGGACTGCCCGGTCGGCTCGACGTCGACGGCCTGCCCGGGCAGCCCGACCGCGGGTCCCGGCGGCTACACGTACGGCGACTACGGCAAGGTCTACGGCGGCGGCCCCGAGGTGCACGCCGACGGTGAGATCTGGGCCCAGACGCTGTGGGACCTGCGCACGGCGGTCGGCAGCAACACCGCCCAGTCGCTGATCACCCGCGGCATGGAACTCTCGCCGGCCAACCCGTCCTTCCTGGACATGCGCAACTCGATCCTCGCGGCCGACCGGGTCGTCAATAACGGCAAGAACGCCAAGGCGCTCTGGAAGGTCTTCGCCAAGCGGGGCATGGGCTACTTCGCCGCCTCGATCGACGGCGACGACGCGCAGCCGGTCGAGGACTTCTCGACGCCGCCGTCGGCCAACACCCCGCGGGGCACCCTCAAGGGCAAGGCCACCGACTCGGACACCGGCGCCGCCGTGGCCGGTCTGACCGTCGCCTTCGGCGGGCACGCCTCCGGCTTCGCCGGTGACTACCGGGCCACCACGGGCGCCGACGGCTCGTACTCGATCTCGGGGATCATCCCGGGCACGTACGCCAAGGTGTTCGCGCGTGGCGCCGGCTACGACATCGTCGTGAAGACGCTGTCGATCAACTCCGGCACCAAGACCGAGAACTGGTCGGTCCGCAAGGACTGGGCGGCCTCCTCGGGCGGCGCCGGGATCGTCAGCTTCACCGGGCCCGACTACACGCCGTACGGCTGTGGCCCGGCGCAGTTGATCGACCAGTCGCAGATCTCGGGCTGGGGCTCGGACGTGGCGCCGGAGGGTGTCAACGCCGTGATCCGGCTCTCGGGTGCGGTCGACGTGTCCGAGCTGATCATCAACCCGTCGGCCACCTGTGGTGACGACGAGACCGCCTCGACCGGTGGCTACCGCGTCGAGACCTCGGTCGACGGCACGACCTGGGCGGTCGCCGCGAGCGGCGTCTTCCCGGCCGGCACCGTCACGCCCACCCCGGTCGCGCTGGCCGCGGGCACGGGCGACGGCATCCAGTTCGTCCGCTACACGATGCTGACCACGCAGGGTCAGGACGCGGGCCTCTGCCCGGCCGGCCAGCCGCCGACGGTCAGCGGCTGCGTGTTCCAGGACAGCACCGAGCTGGCGGTCTACGGACCGGCGGCGTAAGACCTCGCTCAGATACCGGTCGCCGCTCCCGGGCGGCGACCGGTATCATGCAATCCATGGCTCGGCGTTTCCTGCTTCTTAGCCGGCCGTGCTGCATTCGCCGTTAAGGCGTACAGCACGGCGACCCCTCCTGCGTGAGGGGTTTTTTCATGCCCCAAGAAAGCCCAGCCACCTCCAGACGAGAAGACGGATGTCGAGACCATGAGCGAGTCAGAGACCCCGAAGTTCCGTTACACCGCCGCGCTGGCCAACGAGATCGAGCCGCGCTGGCAGGCCTACTGGGCCGAGAACGGCACTTTCCAGGCGCCCAACCCGGCCGGTGAGCTGGCCGACCCGGCCCACCCCCGGCACGGCGCGCCCAAGCTGCACGTCCAGGACATGTTCCCGTACCCGTCGGGTGCGGGCCTGCACGTGGGTCACCCGCTCGGCTACATCGGCACCGACAGCTACACCCGCTACAAGCGGATGGCCGGCTTCAACGTGCTGCACCCGATGGGCTTCGACGCGTTCGGCCTGCCCGCCGAGCAGTACGCGGTGCAGACCGGCACCCACCCGGCGGTCACCACGGCGGCCAACGTCGAGCGCTACAAGAACCAGCTGCGCCGCCTGGGCCTGGCCTACGACGACCGGCGCACCTTCGCCACCACCGACCCGGACTACTACCGGTGGACGCAGTGGATCTTCCTGCAGGTCTTCAACAGCTGGTACGACCCGGCCGTGCGTAAGGCCCGCCCGATCGACAGCCTGATCGCGGCGTACGAGGAAGGCTCCCGCATCGCGCCGGGCCGCCCGTGGGCCGAGCTGTCCCCGGTCGAGCGCCGCAAGCTGATCGACGACCACCGCCTGGCCTACGTCAGCGAGGCCCCGGTCAACTGGTGCCCCGGCCTGGGCACCGTGCTGGCCAACGAGGAGGTCACGCCGGACGGACGCAGCGAGCGCGGCAACTACCCGGTCTTCCAGCGCAGCCTGAAGCAGTGGATGATGCGGATCACCGCGTTCGGCGACCGCCTGGTGGAGGACCTGGACACGCTGGACTGGCCCGAGCCGGTCAAGATGATGCAGCGCAACTGGATCGGCCGCTCGCGGGGCGCCCACGTCGACTTCCCGGTCGGCGACGAGACGATCACCGTCTTCACCACCCGGCCCGACACCCTGTTCGGCGCGACCTACATGGTGCTGGCCCCCGAGCACGAGCTGGTCGACAAGATCGCGCCGGCGTCGTGGCCCGCTGACACCAACGCCAAGTGGACCGGCGGCGCCGACTCTCCGGCGGCGGCGATCACCGCGTACCGGGCGGAGGCCGCGGCCAAGACCGACGAGCAGCGCACCGAGGGCAAGGAGAAGACGGGCGTCTTCACCGGCGCCTACGCCACCAACCCGGTCAACGGGGCGAGCATCCCGGTCTTCATCGCCGACTACGTGCTGGCCGGCTACGGCACCGGCGCGATCATGGCCGTGCCGGGGCAGGACGAGCGTGACTGGGCGTTCGCCGAGGTGTTCGAGCTGCCCATCATCCGTACGGTGCAGGCACCCGCCGATTTCGAGGGCGCGTACACCGGCGAGGGCGTGGCGATCAACAGCGACTGGCTGGACGGCAAGGGCGTCGTCGAGGCCAAGGCCGAGATGATCGCCTGGCTGGAGCAGCACGGCCACGGCCGGGGCGCCACCACGTTCCGCCTGCGCGACTGGCTGTTCAGCCGGCAGCGCTACTGGGGCGAGCCCTTCCCGATCGTCTACGACGAGACCGGCCTGCCCGTCGCCCTGCCGGAGTCGATGCTGCCGGTCGTGCTGCCCGACGTGGACGACTTCTCACCCCGTACCTTCGACCCGGAGGACGCCGACAGCGAGCCCGAGACCCCGCTGTCGCGCAAGAAGGACTGGGTCAACGTCGAACTGGACCTGGGCGACGGGCTGAAGACGTACACCCGCGAGACCAACACCATGCCGCAGTGGGCCGGCTCCTGCTGGTACGAGCTGCGCTACCTGGACCCGCACAACGACAAGGCCCTGGTCGACCCGGACAACGAGGCCTACTGGATGGGCCCGCAGCGCGACGGCGACTGCGGCGGCGTCGACCTGTACGTCGGCGGCGTCGAGCACGCCGTGCTGCACCTGCTGTACGCCCGGTTCTGGCACAAGGTGCTGTACGACCTGGGCCACGTCTCGTCGTTCGAGCCGTTCCGCAAGCTGTTCAACCAGGGCTACATCCAGGCCTACGCCTACCGTGACGCGCGCGGCGTCATCGTGCCGGCCGAAGAGGTCGAGGAGCTGGGCGGCCGGTACTACATCCGCAACACGGAAGAGGTCTTCCGTGAATACGGCAAGATGGGCAAGTCGCTGAAGAACGTCGTCACCCCCGACGAGATGTGCGAGCAGTACGGCGCCGACACGTTCCGGGTGTACGAGATGGCGATGGGCCCGCTGGACGTCTCCCGTCCCTGGGAGACCCGCGCGGTCGTGGGCTCGCAGCGCTTCCTGCAGCGCGTGTGGCGCCTGGTGATCGACGAGGAGACCGGCGCCGTACGCGTGGGTGACGAGCCGCTGGAGCCGGCCGTCCGCAAGCACCTGCACCGCACCATCGCCGGCGTCCGCGAGGACCTGGACGAACTGCGCTTCAACACGGCCATCGCCAAGCTGATCGAGCTGACGAACACGCTGACCCCGCTGCCCGCGGTCTCCCGCGAGGCCGTGGAGCCGCTGGTGCTGATGCTGTCGCCGTTCGCGCCGCACCTGGCCGAGGAGCTGTGGGGCAAGCTGGGTCACTCCGGCACGCTGGCCTACTCGGCGTTCCCGGTGGCCGACCCCGAGCAGCTGAAGGCCGAGTCGATCACCTACCCGGTGCAGGTGAACGGCAAGGTCAAGGCGCGGGTCGAGGTGTCGCCGACCGCAACCGAGGACGAGGTGCGCGAGGCGGCCCTGGCCGCGGTGGACGACGTGGTCGCCGGCCGCACCCCGAAGAAGGTCATCGTCGTGGCCGGCCGCCTGGTCAGCGTCGTCGTCTGACGTTTCGTCCGGGAAAGCGAAAACCCGCCGGCATCCGTGCCGGCGGGTTTCCTTTTCAGTCGGTCAGGCGGCGGCTGCGGCGGCCTTCTTGGCGGAGCGCTTCCACCAGATGATGATGCTGGTGGTGAGGGTGAAGCCGATCAGGGCGGGAGCCAGCGAGAGCGGGCTCATCTCGCCCGGGCGGACCACCGCGGCGCCGATCACGGCGTACGAGACGGCCGACGGGATGGACGCCAGCGTGGTGCCCAGCAGGTAGCGCTTGCGGCACACGCTGGTGGTGCCGTAGGCGTAGCCGACCAGGCCGAACGGGGCCAGCGGCAGGAACCGGACCAGCAGCACGGCCGACAGCCCGCGACGGTTGAGCCAGCCGTCCAGACGCTCGAGCTTGCCGCCCGTACGGGCCGAGAGGGCGCCCCGGCCGACCCAGCGGCCCGCGTAGTACGTGGCGGCCGCCGCGATCACGGCGGCGGCCAGCGCGGTGGCGGCACCCGTCGCCGCACCGAGCACGGCGCCGCAGGCCAGCGTGATGGCCGTACGGGGAACCAGGACCGACAACAGCAAGCCGCCGACCACGGCCATGACCACCGCGGCGGCCGGGCCCAGGCGGGCGAACTGGTCGGCGATGTCCTGCAGCGGTAGAACCGCCGCCGCCACGGCCACGGCCGCGACGACCACGCCGAGGATGCCGAACCGGATGAAACGGCGCTTCCATCCCATACCGGCGGCGGTCGGCGCCGGCTCGGAAAGCTGGAGAGCCTGCTGCGAAGGCTGAGGAACCTGAGGGGCCGCGAGGTTGGCGCCCCGCGGGGCGATCAGGATGTCAGTCATGCAGTAGTACCGCCCAATGGCTCGTCGGGTCAGGTTTCAGGCGCCGGCGGCAGCGAGACGCTCGGCTCGCAGCCGGTCGGCCCAGGTGTCGTCGACCGGGGAAAGACTATCCGCGCCGATCGCCCAACGCAGTAGCAGATCGGCTATAGCTGGGTTGCGAGCGAGTGCGGGCCCGTGGGAGTACGTCCCCAGAATCTTCCCGTGCCATGCTCCCTCGGTCTGGCCGTCATTGCCAATGCCGGCCGTCACCCGGGCCAGCGGAGCGACGTCCGGGCCCAGGTGGGTGCGGCCGCCGTGATTTTCGAAACCGCTCAGCGGGGGCAGCCCCAGCCGGGGGTCGATGTCGCCCCGGATCTCGCCGACGGCGCGGGTCTCGCCCCGGTCGGAGTGCAGGTCGAGCAGGCCCAGCCCGGGGCATTTGGCGCCCTTGGCGAAGAACGAGTGACCGAACAACTGGTAACCCGCGCAGATGGCCAGCACGGCCGCGCCCTGGTTGACCGCGCGGTGCAGGCCGCCGTCGTTGATCAGCCGCTGGGCGGCCAGGGCCTGCGGGCCGTCCTCGCCGCCGCCGATCAGGTAGATGTCGGCCGTCGAGGGCATCGGCTGGTCGGAGCGCACCGAGTATGTCTCGACCGGGATGCCGCGGATCGCCGCCCGGCGGCCCAGGATCAGCAGGTTGCCGCGGTCCCCGTACGTGGAAAGAAGGTCCGGATAGATCCAGACGATCCGCAGGGCCTCACTCATGATTTTTCCTTATGTTTTCCGCCGCGGGGAAGCTCAGTTGACACGGTCCAACTCCGCTCGGATGTCCTGAAATGCCGTGTAGTTGGCGATCACTTCGAGGCGCCCCATCGGGACGGACCGGATCGCCTCCTCGAAACTCAACACGTGCCGGAAGGCGATTCCGTTCACCTCGAGGCGTACGGCGAGGTCGTACGCCCGGTCGCCGGTGATCAGCACCGGGCGGTCGTGCAGGGGCGAGAAGTCGACGTCGTACAGCCAGGACGTGTCGAAGCCGTCGGGGTCACGCGCGTTGATGGAGAGCAGGGTGGGGGACTGCTCGGCCATGTCGAACGCCTCGAGCCAGCTGGCCGGGTTCTTGGCCAGCAGCAGCCGGATGTTGCGGCCGTCCCGGTCGACCTGGGCGTAGCGCCCGGCGATCGAGGCCACCGTCGACAGCCGGGGGAGCGCCTCGATCGGGCGGACCCCGAACTCGGCCGCCACGGCCAGCGCGGTGGCCGCGTTGCCGATGTTGACCGTGCCCGGCAGCTGCAGCTTGACCAGGTGCCAGTCGCCCCGGGGGTCGACCACGCCGTCGTCCTCGACCCGCCACTGGGCGGTGGGGCGGCGCAGCGGGCAGCCGGCGCACCACCAGTCGCCGTTGGCCCGCTCGATCGGGTGGCCGCTCTCGGGGCAGACAAAGGAGTCGTCGAGCCAGCGCTGGCCCGCGCTGAACCAGGTGATGTGCGAGGCGCCCTGGGCGGCCCAGACCACCATCGGGTCGTCGGCGTTGGCCACCACGGCCACGTCGGGGTGCCCGGCCAGCGCGGTGCGCCACATCTGGGCCATCATCGCGACCTCTTTGGCCCGGTCGAGCTGGTCGCGCGAGAGGTTGAGCAGCGCCACCACGCGCGGGTTGGTCTCGTCGATCACCCGGGCCAGGTAGTGCTCGTCGACCTCGAGCACGGCGAACGGCGTGGCCCCCGCCTTGGCCAGGGCCGAGGTGTGCCCGGTGGGCATGTTGGCGCCGAACGAGTTGGTGGCCACCGGGCCGAGCACGCCGAGCCCGGCCGCGGCCAGCCGGGTGGTGGTGGTCTTGCCGTTGGTGCCGGAGACGAGCGCGATCGCCCGGCCGGCGGCCAGGTGGGTCAGCAGCTCAGGGTCGATCTTGAGGCCGATCCAGCCGCCGATGACCGAGCCGTCGCCGCGTCCCGCGGCCCTGGAGAGCGCGGCCGCGGTCTTCGACACGGAGGTCGCGACCTTGGCCCGCAGGGGCATTTTCCCGTCCGTCACGGCGACGAGGGTACCGGAACGGGAGGTTACGTCGAGTTGCCGTGAGTCCGGTTTCAGCATGGTGGACGGACACCGCCGGGAAGGCATTGAGATCAACCGTCAGACGGAATCTATTTCGGCCGGTGACAGAGGTTTAAACGGCGGAAGAGTGAATATCGGGGTGCCGTCACCCGAATGGTGGCGAAGAATTATGTGTTCTGATTCACCCGTAACGTTAGACGCCCCGTAGTTCCCCCATTACGAATCGTCATGGCAATTCTTTCGTCCTGGTAACAAATCGGACAGGGTCTCATGTGCCAATCACGCTGTGTCACCACATCGGATACTGCAACCTTCGAGAATTTCGGGTAGCAAGGTCTGGCCGGCAGCGCCCGCTGCCCGACTCGCGACGACCTGGTTCACGCCGAGCCCTGCCCCGGGCCGGTCGACGCGACCACCCGAGCACCACGCACCACCAACACAGGCAAACGGGGGCAGGGACGGGGGACCCATTTGTGGTCCGCTCCGCGCCACCCGCTCCGGTGGCGATCACGGAGAAGGCCTTGGGGTGAAGTCGCCGAGAGGCGGCCGGGCAGCCTTCCCGCCCGAACCCGACAGCTAACCTCGCAGGCGTGCCGGAGGGATATCTCTACCGTGCACGAACACAGTTCGAGCCGGGGCCGCCGCGTGCGCGGCGCCGGCACCATCGCACTGTCTCTGGGTCTCTGCCTCTGCGCCGGCCAGCTGATCGCCAGCTCGCCCGCCAGCGCGGCCACCGCCACCCCCATCACGGCGGCGGCTGCCTCGGCCAAGGTGAGGCCGGTCGTCAAGACCACGTACTCCACCCGCAAGGTGAAGGCCGGCGCCAGCATCAAGGTGACCGCCAAGTACATCAACCCGGCCAACGGCAAGGTCGTCACGTCCGGCCTGGTCCGCCTGCAGGCGTTCCGCAAGGGCAAGTGGGTCAACCAGACGTCGAAGAAGCTGGGCAGCAGCGGCACCGCGGCGCTGTCGTTCAAGCCCGGCGCCAGCGGCTACCTGCGTGCCGTCTACGCCGGCTCGTCGAAGTTCACCTCGCTGGCCGGCGGCAAGACGTACGTGAGCGTCGTGCCCAACGGCAACAAGATCATCAACGAGGCGAAGAAGCACGTCGGTTCGCTGTACAAGTTCGGCGCGGCCGGCCCCACCCGCTTCGACTGCTCGGGCTACACGATGTACGTCTACAAGAAGACCATCGGTAAGAGCCTGCCGCACAAGGCGAACTCGCAGCAGAAGTACGGCAAGTCGGTCTCGAAGGGCAACAAGCAGATCGGCGACCTGATCATCTTCCGGAACGGCTCGTACGGCTACCACGCCGGCATCTACGCCGGCAGCGGTTACATGTACGACTCCCCGCACACGGGCGCCCGCGTCTCCAAGCGCAAGATGATCGGCAGCAACTACGTGGTCCGCCGCCTCACCTAAGAGGCAGCAGGGCCAGGACTCAGCGGGGCGCGACCGGTTCGGTCGCGCCCCTCTGTCGTGCAGAGCGCGCATCGCCCCTCGGCGGTGCGCGCTCTGCTGTTTCCAGGCGCCCCCAACCCCTCCACTTTCCTCCCCGGCGGGGGTTGACAGGTTTGTTGTCTGGGCGTTTCGGGCGTGTTCGTGCCGGTTCTTGACACCGCGAGCTAGAGGATGTCGGAAACCGGACGGGGATGATCATGCTTGGCCCTCCACTTCGCCCCCACCTCGCTGAGCTGGGATTTCGCGTGCGAGCAACCTTCGCGACCCCGCTCATTCCGCTTGCGAGTGGAGGGAAGTGGAGTAGAGTGGAGCGCAGTGGCAGGGCCGATGGCGAACCTCACCTGAGCGACCTGCCGACCCGAGTTGACAGGCGGACCGCGAACCGCCCGGGGGCAGAGGGGTGGCGCCGATGTTCCTCGGCACGCACACCCCGCGCCTCGATGACAAGGGGCGGCTGATCCTTCCGGCGAAGTTCCGAGATGAACTGGCGGGAGGTGTCGTGATCACCAAGGGGCAGGAACGCTGCTTGTACGTGTTCCCGATGCCGGAGTTCCAGCGCATCGCCGGCCAGCTGCGTGAGGCGCCGGTCACCAACAAGGCGGCCCGGGCCTACGGCCGGGTCTTCTTCGCCAGCGCGCACGACGAGATCCCTGACAAGCAGGGCCGGGTCACCATCCCGGCGCACCTGCGCGGCTATGCGGGTCTCGACCGTGAGCTCGTGGTGATCGGGGCCAGCACCCGGGTCGAGATCTGGGACAAGCAGTCGTGGGAGGACTACCTCGCGGCGAGCGAGGACGAGTTCGCCGACATCGAGGAGGGGGTGCTGCCGGGCGGGCTGTAGGTGTGGCACTCGGCCGGGCCGCGAAGACCCGGACGTCACCTCTTCCGTACTGCGAGATCTCCAGCCGCTCCCGCTCCTGGCGCCTCTTCCCCGGCGCCAGGCGCGTGTCCGGCCCGGCGTGAGTCCGATGGCAACGGGCGAGCACGGGGCTACGAGCGGATGGGGATCTGGCGGTACGGACGGTCGTCCGGGTAACGCCGCGGAACGGTGAGGAACGCGGCGGTGTGGCGAGACAACCGGCAGGTCGGTGCCGGGCGGGGCGCGCGTGACAGCGAGTGGGGGTCGACATGGGGGAGCTTCGCGGCACGCACGTGCCGGTGCTGCTCGAGCGTTGCCTCGAGCTGCTGACCCCAGCCCTGCAGCGGCCGGGCGCCGTGCACGTCGATTTCACGCTGGGCCTGGGCGGTCACGCCGAGGCCGTGCTCGAACGGTTCCCCGAGGTGGTGCTGGTCGGGCTGGACAGGGACACGGAAGCCCTGGCTCATTCCCGTCATCGCCTGGCCAAATTCGCCGGCCGTACGCATCTGGAGCACGCGGTCTACGACGAGCTGCCGCGGGTGCTCGACGAGCTCGACCTGGCCGTGTTCCACAGCGGACTGTTCGATCTGGGCGTCTCCTCGTTGCAGCTGGACGAGGCGGACAGGGGTTTCGCGTACGCGCAGGACGCCTCGCTCGACATGCGGATGGACCAGACTTCCGGCTTCACGGCCGAGCAGGTCGTCAACGACTACGAGCCGGGCGAGCTGGTGCGCATCCTGCGCCAGTACGGCGAGGAGAAGTTCGCGACGCGGATCGTCTCGACGATCGTGCGCGAGCGGCAGAAGGATCGGATCACGTCCACGGCCCGGCTGTCCGAGCTGGTCAAGGCGTCGATCCCGGCCGCCGCGCGACGAACGGGTGGAAATCCCGCGAAAAGAACGTTTCAGGCGCTACGTATTGAGGTAAATGGCGAACTCGCCACGCTCGAGGCGGCCGTTCCAGCCGCTTTGGACGCACTGGCCCCGAAAGGGCGCCTTGTGGTGATGAGCTACCAATCGTTGGAGGACAGGATCGTCAAGCGCGCCCTCACCGCGAGGACGCGCAGCACCGGGCCGGTCGACCTGCCGGTCGAACTGCCCGGGACGGGTCCGACACTGCGGCTGCTGACAAAGGGGTCGGAGCCGCCCACTGAGCAAGAGGTCGCGGACAACCCGCGAGCGGCTTCGGTGAAGCTGCGCGCGGTCGAGCGCCTCGATCGGCACGACGGCACGACCGGGGCCGCCCGCGAACGGCCCCGACTGTCTACAACGCACGGGGGACAAGGGCGGTTACGCCCGGGGGCACGGGAAGAGGGGGAGGGACAAGCATGAGCGAGCGCACCCAGGCGCCGCGGCCGGGGGGCCGGGCCGCGGATCCGCAGCGCCGGAGCACCGGACGCCGCGACACGACGGGCACCAGCCGCGATGCGGACGCTCCGGGAAACGCCGGCCGGGGGGCGCGGCGCTTCGCCGGTGCGGATGAGGACGGCGCTCCACGCCGGTCCGACACGCGCCGGTCAGGGACGCGGAGCGACGCGGGCCGCGAGCGGGGCGAGGCGCGTCAGGCGCGTTCCGCTGCGCGCGGTTCCGATTCCGTACGCGGTAAGGCCCGCGACACCGAGGCGGTCCGCAGCCGCGCTCAAGCTCGCGACACCGAAGGCGTCCGGGCCAAGGCGAGGGATACCGAGGGCGTCCGGGCCAAGGGCCGCATCGCCGAGGGCGCTCGCCTCTCGGCGCGCAAGCCCGAGCCGGTGCGGGGCCGGGGCCGCCGGGTGGAGGCTCCGGTCGACGGGGCGGCCGCCCTGCAGATCGACCTCTCGGCCGAGCCGCTGAAGGTGACCGACCCGGCCGCCGCCCCGCGTCTGCGGGTGGCTCCGCCGCCGCCGATCCACGGTGGACCGCGGGCGCCGTTCGTGGCGTCGGTCATCGGCGTGGTGGTCGTCGGGGTGCTCGGCATCCTGCTGATCAACACGAAGACCAACGAGAACTCGTTCCGCATCAGCGACATGCAGAAGCAGAACACCGCGCTCGAGAACCAGCGGCAGGACCTGGAGAACCAGGTGGTCGAGGCGTCCAGCATCGGCAACCTGGACGCCGCGGCCCGCCGGCTCGGGCTGGTCAAGGCGGACAGCGTGGCCCAGATCCGGCTGCCCGACGGGAAGATCATCAACTTCGGGGTGCCGGCCACCGGCAAGCGTTCGCCGACCGCGCAGGAGGCCGTGGGCGAGACCAGCCCGGTCACTGACAAGGGGGCCGGAAACGTGACGCCCGCCGACGGCGCCGGGCGGTAGCCGGATGCCGCGGGCCGACGACACTCCACCGCGCCGGGGCGCTCAGCCCCGGCGCGGCACGTCTCGTGACCTGCCCGCCGAGGGCGACGCGAGCACGGGCCAGGCGAGCCGCGGTTTCGGCGGCATCGGCGACGCGCGGGCCTACACCCCGCGCGGGCGCACCGTGGCCGAACGCGACCAGCGCACCCGCTCGCCGCGGGCCGGGCGCACCTCCGACCCGTTCCGCCCGGCGCTGCAGGTGCTCGACGGCGGTCAGCCGCCCCGGCGCGGCCGCTCCACGGTGGAGCGCGAGGCGCCGCCCGTACCGGAGAAGGACAAGAAGCCACCGCGCAGCCGCCGGCCCGAGCCGGACTTCGACGACGAGGTGGACGACGAGCTCGACCGCCGGCGGGGCCGCGCGACCACCCGGACCACCGCCCGCGGCGGCTCGGCCGCACGCACGGTGGCCGACAAGGGTCGCGGCCGGACGACCGCCACCAAGGCGGCCCGGCCCGGGCGTGTCACGGCCTCACCACGTACGCAGGGGAAACCCGGACCACGACGGACCGTGAGCGGACCGCGGGTCGACCGCGCCGTCCGTGCGGTCACGCAGGAACCGCCCAAGCTGGCCAACAGCACCCGCCGTCTGCGGATCGGGGCCGTGGTCGCGCTCTCGATGTTCGTCATGATCGGCATCCGCCTGGTGATTCTGCAGGTGGGGGCATCCGATCAGGACGCCGCGCGGCTGCTCGAACTGCGCGAGAGCCGGCTGGCCGAGGTGCGTCTGCCCGCGGACCGGGGCAGCATCCTCGACCGCGACGGCACCGTGCTCGCCCACAGCGTCGAGGCGCGCTTCGTCGGCGCCGACCCGGAACTGGTCAAGGACCCGGCCGCCACGGCGGCCATCCTGTCGCCGATCATCGGCGTCGCCCAGTCCAAGCTGATCCCGCTGATGACGCCGCACAACCGGCCCGGCGGCGGCGAGTCCCGGTTCGAATACCTGGCCCAGGGTGTCGACATCTCGAAGGGCGACCGGATCGCCGCCATGAAGCTCGACGGCATCGTGGTCAAGGAGGACGAGCGGCGCGACGTGCCGAACGCCGACCTGGCCGCGAACCTGATCGGCTTCACCGGCGCCGACAACTCGGGCCTGGAAGGGCTCGAGGCGCGCTACGACTCGCTGCTGCGCGGCACCGACGGCCAGCGCAAGTTCGAGATCGGCAAGGGCGACCTGAACAAGCCGATCCCGGGCGGGTTCGAGAAGCACACCGACCCCCAGCCCGGCACCTCGCTGCAGCTCACCATCGACGGCGACCTGCAGTACGAGGTGCAGCGCATCCTGGCCGAGCAGATGAAGCAGGTGAAGGCCTACATCGGCGGGGCCGTCGTGCTCGACGTGAAGACCGGCGAGGTGCTGGCCCAGGCCAGCTACCCGGCCTACAACGCGGCCAAGCCGGACGACTACGAGCCGACCGAGCGCGAGGACGTGCCGAGCAGCATCGTGGCCGACCCGGGCTCGATCCACAAAGCCTTCATCTTCGGCGCGGCCCTGCAGGAAGGCGTGATCAACGCGGACTCGGTGCTGACCATCGGGCCCGCCATCGAGCGCGGAGGTTATCGCTTCCAGGACGGCCACCCGCAGGACAAGGGCACGAAGATGACGATGCCCGGCCTGCTGGCCTACTCGTCCAACGTGGGCACGATCCTGATCGCCGACCGGCTCGGCAAGGACAAGGTCATCGAGTACCAGCAGAAGTTCGGGCTGGGCAAGGCCACCGGCGAGGGCATGCCGGGCGAGGCGGACGGCCGGATCCTCGGGCCGGACGAGTGGAGCGGCTCGGCGTCGGGCTCGGTGCCGATCGGCATGAGCGTGGACGCCACGCTGATCCAGATGGCGGCCGGCTACGCGGCCATCGCCAACGACGGCGAGTACGTCCAGCCGCACATGATCAAGGCGATGATCTCGGGTCAGGGCGGCAAGGTGACCAACGCGGCCGCGCCGGAGCGGCACCGGGTGCTCGACCCGGGCCCGGCCTCCCAGGTGCGCACGTGGATGGAGGCAGTGGTCGACAACAAGGGGGCCACCGGCCGGCAGGCGGCGGTTCCCGGGTACCGGGTGGCGGGCAAGACCGGCACCGGCAAGCGGCTCATCGACGGGCAGTACACGAGCGCCAACTACGGCTCGTTCATCGGCATGGCCCCGGCCGAGAACCCGCGGTACGTGATCGCGGTGTCGGCCGATGTGCCCAAGGGCACCGGCGGCGACGTGGCGGCGCCGGCGTTCGCCAAGATGATGGCGTTCACGCTGCTGCACAACCGGGTGCCGCCGTCGAGCTCCAAGGCGCCGACGTTCAAGATCCACCCGTGACCCGGTCAACCACCCCAGGGCTTCGCATGGCGTTTTCCGTACGAACCCGGGCACGGGGTAGGGTCTGACGCCGTGCCCGGCATTCCCCGTCCCGATTCCGTCGCTCCGTACCGGCTGGCCCGGCTGGCCGCGCTGTTGCCGGCCACCCTGACCGGCGTCGATGCCGAGGTCACGGGCGTGACGCACGACAGCCGCGCGGTGCGCCCGGGCGATCTCTACGCGGCGCTCCCGGGCGCCCACCGGCACGGCGCCGAGTTCATCAGCGACGTGGCCGCGGCCGGCGCGGCGGCGGTGCTGACCGACGCCGCCGGTCACCCGGCCGCGGTCGCCGCGGGCCTGCCGGTGCTGGTGGCCGACGACCCGCGGGCGGTGCTGGGCACGGCCGCGGCGGCGATCTACGGCGACCCGTCGGGGCGGCTCACGATGATCGGGATCACCGGCACGGCCGGCAAGACCTCCACGGCGTACCTGGTGGAATCGGGTCTGCGGGCGGCCGGCGTGGTCACCGGGCTGATCGGCACGGTCGAGACGCGCATCGGCGACCTGGTCGTCGACAGCGTGCGCACCACCCCCGAGGCCACCGACGTGCACGCCGTCCTCGCCGCCGGCCTGGAACGCGGGGTCGGCGCGGTGGTGATGGAGGTGTCCAGCCACGCCCTGGCCATCGGCCGGGTCAACGGCATCGGCTTCACGGTCGGCGGCTACACCAACTTCGGCCTCGACCACCTCGACTTCCACGCCGACGCCGACGACTACTTCGCGGCCAAGGCCAAGCTGTTCGACGGGCGCTGCCGGTTCGAGGTGCTCAACTTCGACGACCAGGCGCTGCGGCCGCTGTTCAAGCCGGGCACGATCAGCTACTCGGCGGCCGGCGACCCCGCCGCGACGTGGTGGGCCACCGACGTCCGCCCGTCCGAGTTCGGCCAGCGGTTCGTCGCGCACGGCCCCGGCGTCGAGGTCGAGGCTGGCGTCGCGCTGCCCGGCCGGCACAACGTGGCCAACGCCCTGCTCGCCCTGGCCGCCCTGGTCGCGGCCGGGATCGACGCGCGGGTGGCGGCCGACGGCATCGCCGATTGCGCGGGAGTGCCCGGGCGGCTCGAGCGGGTGAGCGCGCCCGGCGAGGTGCTGGGCGTCGTCGACTACGCGCACAAGACCGACGCCATCGTGGCCGCCCTGGCCGCCCTGCGCGAGCTCGCCACCAGCCGCGGCGGGCGGCTGATCAGCCTGCTCGGCGCGGGCGGCGACCGCGACAAGGACAAGCGCCCGCTGATGGGCGCGGCCGCCGCCCGCGGCGCCGATCTGGTCATCGTCACCGACGACAACCCGCGCACGGAGGATCCGGGCGAGATCCGGGCGGCGGTGCGGGCCGGGGCCGAGCAGTCCGGGGCCGCTGCGAAGATCATCGAAGTCCCGGGCCGGCGCGCCGCGATCGACGAGGCGGTCCGGCTGGCCGCCGCCGGCGACGTGATCGCGCTGCTGGGCAAGGGGCACGAGCGGGGCCAGGAGGTGAACGGGCAGATGCTGCCGTTCGACGACCGGATCGAGCTCGCCGCGGCGCTGACCGCCGCGGCCGGGGGAAACTCGTGATCCGTCTGACGCTGGGGGAGATCGCGCAGATCACCGGCGGCCGCGTGGTGAACGCGGAACCGGATCTCGCGGTCACCGGGGGAGTCGAGTACGACTCCCGCAAGATCGGCCCGGGCGGCCTGTTCGTCGCGTTCGAGGGCGAGAAGGTCGACGGGCACGAGTACGCCGGCCGGGCCGTCGCCGCGGGCGCCGCGGCCGTGCTGAGCACGCGTGACACCGGGCAGCCGGGCGTCGTCGTCGAGGAGCCGCTGGCCGCGCTGGCCGCGCTGGCCCAGGCGGTGGTCGGGCGGCTCGGCGAGCTGACCGTGGTCGGGCTGACCGGATCCAACGGCAAGACGACGACCAAGGACTACATCGGCCAGCTGCTCGCGCGGCTCGGGCCGACCGTGGCGCCGCCGGGGTCGCTCAACAACGAGCTGGGCTTCCCGTACACGGTGCTGCAGGCCACCGAGGAGACGCGCTTCCTGGTGCTCGAGATGGGCGCGCGGGGGATCGGGCACATCCGGTACCTGACCGACATCGCGCGGCCGTCGATCGGGGCGGTGCTCAACATCGGGGCCGCGCACCTCGGTGAGTTCGGATCCGTCGAGGGCACCGCTCGGGCCAAGGGTGAGCTGGTGGAGGCGCTTCCTTCGACCGGCGTGGCGGTGCTCAACGCCGATGATCCGCTGGTCGCCGGTATGGCTCCCCGAACCTCCGCCCGGGTGCTGCTTGTCGGCGAATCGGAAAAGTCGGATTTGCGGGCTTCGGACGTCGTCGTCGATGGTGCTGGCCGTGCGTCCTACTCACTGCACTTTTCGGACAAATCGGCCGAGGTGATGCTCTCGGTCGCCGGGCGCCACCAGGTGGCCAACACCCTGGCCGCGGCCGGCGTGGCGTTGTCGGCGGGCCTCCCGTTCGACGACGTGGCGGCGGCATTGGGCGAGGTGGGCATCGCCTCGGTGCGGCGGATGGACGTCTTCACCCGGCCCGACGGCGCCGTGGTCATCGACGACTCGTACAACGCGAACCCGTCCTCGACGGCGGCCGCCCTGCGCGCGCTCGCCTCGATGGCCGGCGGGCGCCGCACCACCGCCGTGCTGGGTTACATGGCCGAGCTGGGCGAGCACGAGCGCTCCGGGCACGAGGAGGTCGGCCGCCTGGCCGCCGAGCTCGGGGTGGACCGGCTGATCGCCGTCAGCGCCGAAGCCGCCCCGGTGGCCGACGGCGCGCACTCCGTCGAGGGCTGGAAGGGCGAAGCCGTCGTCGTGCCCGACCAGGCCTCGGCCATCGAGATCCTGGCGGGTGGCCTGGACGGCGGCGACGTCGTGCTGGTCAAGGGTTCCCGGTACCGCACGTGGGACGTGGTGGACTCACTGCGTCCCGAGGAGGTTCGCCCGTGAGGGCAGTCATCGTCGCGGCCGCGGTCGCGTTCATCATCTCGCTGTTCGGCACGCCGGTGGCGATCCGCGTCTTCACGGCGCTCAAGGCCGGCCAGCCCATCCGCTCGGTCGGACCGGCCAGCCACCAGGGCAAGAAGGGCACGCCCACGATGGGCGGGGTCGTCTTCATCATCGCGACGGTCCTGGCCTACGCGGCCGGGCACGTGGCCCTGACGACGCTGCCCGAGCGGCAGATCGCGCAGGAGTCGCCGACCATGACGGCGCTCGTGCTGCTCGGCCTGTTCGTCTTCTGCGGCGTGGTCGGCTTCCTGGACGACTTCCTCAAGGTGCGCCGCCGCAACTCCGACGGGCTGAGCGCCAAGGGCAAGCTGCTCGGCCAGCTGATCGTCGGCGGCGCGTTCGCCATCGTGGCGCTTTACGTGCCCAGCACCAACGGCGAGACGGTGGCCAGCGAGCACATCTCGTTCATCCGCGACATCAGCTGGCTCGACGTCGGCAAGGTCGGCTCGGTGCTGGTCTTCGTGTTCGTCATCATGTCGATGTCCAACGGCGTGAATCTCACCGACGGCCTCGACGGCCTGGCCACCGGCGCGTCCATCCTGGTGCTGGGGTCGTACTCGCTGATCGGCTTCTGGCAGTACCGCCACTGGTGCGGCGACTCGGACTACGCCCGGGTCAACGACTACTGCTACCAGGTGCGGGATCCACTGGAGATCGCGATGATCGCCGCGGCGGCCGCGGCCGCCTGTGTGGGCTTCCTGTGGTGGAACACCTCGCCCGCCCGCATCTTCATGGGCGACGCGGGCGCGCTCGGCCTGGGCGGCCTGATCGGCGGCCTGGCCGTGGCCACCCGCACCACGCTGCTGTCGGTCATCATCGGCGGCCTGTTCGTGATCATCACGATGTCCGTGGTCATCCAGATCATCTCGTTCAAGACCACCGGCAAGCGGGTGTTCCGCATGTCGCCGCTGCAGCACCACTTCGAACTGGCGGGGTGGAGCGAGGTCAACATCGTGGTCCGGTTCTGGATCGTGGCCGGCATCTGCGTGGCCATCGGCCTGGGACTGTTCTATTCAGACTTCCTCGCCACCATGGGATAGATCTCTCTTGACGACACGCCAGGCTTCTTGACGGGGCTTGGCGTGTCGCCGGGACGAAGATGAGGGCATGGCGGATCGGACTGAGCAGGCACCCCGCCCGTCACTGAGCCGGCAGCTGCTGCCCGCGGTGCACGGGCTCCTGGCACGGCCGCTCTCCTCTTACTATCTGCTGCTCGCGAGCTCCGGCCTGCTGCTGCTCATCGGCCTGACCATGGTCTTCTCGGCCACCAGCGTGAAGGCGTACGCCGAGAACGGCAACGCCTTCAGCGCGATCGCCAACCAGGCCGTGTTCGCGCTGCTCGGCCTGGTCGCGTTCTGGGTCTGCCAGCGGCTGCCCGCGGGCACGCTGCGCGACCTGGGCAAGATCGTGCTCGGCGCGGCCATCGTGCTGCTGTGCATCCTCGACCTGCTGGGTGCGCTCAAGTCGGTCGGCCTGCTCGACAAGCCGCGCATCGGCCCGGTCCACGCCGAGCTGCTCTGGCTCTACTTCGGCCCGATCGGCCTCCAGCCGGCCGAGTTCGCCAAGCTGGGCATGGTGCTGTGGGGGGCCGCCGTCATCGCCCGCAAGGGTCCCGCGCTGGGGCACTGGCGCGAGCTGTCGCGCCCGCTGTTCCCCGTCGTCGGCCTGCTGTTCGTGCTGGTCGGCTACAACGACCTGGGCAGCATGCTGGTGCTGCTGGCGCTCATCATCGGCCTGCTGTGGGCGGCCGGCGTACGGCTGCGGGTCTTCGCCGCCCTCGGCGTGCTCGGCCTGGCCGGCATCAGCCTGCTGATCGCGGCCGCGTCCGGCGGCGCCGGCTCGGGCCAGGCCGGCGAGGAGAACTACCGGCTGGCCCGGCTCACCAACTTCCTGCAGCCGATCGAGTCGTGCGACCTCGACGGCCCCTGCTACCAGCTGATCCAGGCCCGCTCGGCGATCTTCGAGGGCGGCTGGTTCGGGGTCGGGCTGGGCAAGGGCGCGCTCAAGTGGAACTGGCTGCCCCAGGCCGACAACGACTTCATCTACGCCGTGGTGGCCGAGGAGCTGGGCGTGGTCGGCTGCGCGGTCGTCCTGGCCCTGTTCTCGGTGCTGGCCTACACCGGTTTCCGGATCGCCCGCCGCTCCCAGGACCCGTTCCGCCGGCTGGCCGCGGCCGCCATCACCACCTGGCTGGTGGCCCAGGCCGTGATCAACATCGGCGGCGTGACCGGCATGCTGCCCATCACGGGCCTCCCGCTGCCCTTCATCTCCGCAGGTGGCAGTGCCCTCGTCGTCACCATGGCGGCGGTCGGCATGCTGGCCTCGTTCGCCCGCGCCGAGCCGCAGGCGTCACTGGCGCTGAACGCGCGTCCGCCCGCTCGATGGGTACGGCTAGTCTGGGCCCCGCTGCCGCCGCTTCCCCCGTCGCGGCGGCCGGCGAAGCCGACTCAGGCAAAGGCTGGTGCGGGGGCGGATGGGAGACGGTGATGGGGCTGCTGCGGTCGGTCGTGCTCGCCGGGGGAGGCACCGGCGGTCACATCTATCCGCTGCTCGCCTTCGCCGACGCGGTGAGCAGGCACTACCCCGAGGTGCGGATCACCACGCTGGGCAGCCCGAAGGGCATGGAGAACGAACTGATCCCGCCGGCCGGCTACGACCTGCGCGTGATCCCGGCCTTCCAGCTGCCGCGCTCGGTCAACATGAACCTGCTGCGCACGCCGGACCGGATGTGGAAGTCGGCCCACGCGGCCGGCAAGATCCTCGACGAGGTGCAGGCCGACGTCGTGGTCGGCTTCGGCGGCTACGTGTCGGTGCCGGCCTACCTGGCGGCCTGGCGGCGTGAGACGCCGATCGTCATCCACGAGGTCAACGTGCCGCCGGGCGTGGCCAACCGGATGGGCATGAGGTTCACCAAGAACGTGGCCGTCGGCTTCCCGACGCAGCCCCAGCAGGCCGAATCGCTCAAGGACGCCCGGGTCGTCGGCGTCCCGCTGCGCACCGCCCTGACCCACCTCGACCGGGCCGCCCTGCGGCCGCAGGCGCTCTACCAGTTCGGGCTGCGCCCCGACCTGCCGGTGCTGTTCGTCTCGGGCGGCTCGTCGGGCGCCCGCACGATCAACCTGGCCGTCGCCGCGGCGGCCAAGCGGCTGTCCCACTCCGGCATTCAGGTGCTGCACGTGCAGGGCGGGCGTAACGACCCGTTCGACGTGCCGGCCGACCTGCCCGTGCCGTACAAGGTCATCCCGTACCTGTCGGACATGCAGTTGGGTTATGCGGCGGCCGACCTCATGCTCTGCCGCAGCGGCGCGATCACCGTGGCCGAGACGACCGCGCTGGGCGTTCCGGCCGTCTACGTGCCCTACCCGTTCAGCAACCAGGAGCAGAAGCGCAACGCCCTGCCGGTGGTCGAGGCGGGCGGCGGTGTGCTGGTCGACAACGCCGAACTCACTCCCGAGTGGATCGAGCAGCACATCATCCCGCTGGCGCGCGACAGGCAGCGCCTCGCCGCGATGGGCCACGCCGCCGCCCGGTACGGTCGTCGCGACGGTGACGAGGCCCTGCTCGAATTCGTTCTCGAAGCGGTGGCCAAGGCGCGATGAGCCTGCTGATCAAGGGAGTGGATCTGTGAACACCGCGGAGCTCAGGCCGGCCGGCGAACTGACCGCCGAAGACCTCGGCAACGTGCACCTCATCGGCATCGGCGGGGTGGGCATGGCCGGGCTGGCCCGCCTGCTGCTGACCCGGGGCGTCCCGGTCTCGGGCAGCGAGCTGCGCGAGTGGCCGGCGCTGGCCGGGCTGCGGGCGCTGGGCGGCACGATCCACATGGCCCACGTGGCCGAGAACCTGGACGGCGTCGACACCGTCGTCTACTCCACCGCCATCCCGTACGACCATCTCGAGCTGGCCGAGGCCCGCCGGCGCGGCCTGCGGGTGCTGCACCGGTCCGAGGCGCTGGCCGCCGCCATGACCAACCGGCAGGCGATCGCCGTGGCCGGCACGCACGGCAAGACCACCACCACGTCGATCATGACGGTGATCTTCCAGCACGCCGGGCAGGACCCGTCCTTCGTGATCGGCGGCGAGATCAGCGAGGCCGGCTCCAACGGCCACCACGGCACCGGCCCGCACTTCGTGGTCGAGGCCGACGAGAGCGACAAGTCGTTCCTGATCTACCGGCCGCACGTCGCGATCATCACCAACATCGAGGGCGACCACCTCAACAACTGGGGCGACCTCGAGGGTCTCAAGGCCGGGTTCCTGCAGTTCGCCGAGCTCGCCGCGCCCGACGGCTTCGTGGTCACCTGCGCCGACGACGAGGGCACGCAAGACCTCATCGCGGCGCTGCGGGCCAAGGGCAAGACCGTTTACACGTACGGCGAGAGCGCGTCAGCCGACCTCCGGATCAGCGACGTGGTCTCGACGGCGAGTGGTGTCCGCTACTCGGCCGAACTCGACGGCAAGCCGCTGGGCGAGATCCGGCTGTCGCTGCCCGGCCGCCACATGGGCCTCAACAGTGCGGCCGCGGTGCTGACGGCGCTGCGGCTGGGCCTCCCGCTCGACAAGATCGTCGAGGCGCTGGCGTCGTTCCCGGGGGTGCGCCGGCGCTTCGAGCGCAAGGGCATCGCGGCCGGCGTTCGGGTGTACGACGAGTACGCGTACCACCCGACCTCGGTCGAGGCGGCGCTGCGCACGCTGCGCGAGGTGGCCGGGGACGGGCGGCTGCTGGTGGTGTTCCAGCCGTACCGGGTCTATCGCACCCGCGACCTGCAGGCCGAGCTGGCCCGCGGGCTGGGGCTGGCCGACCAGGTGATCTGCATGGAGGTGTTCGGGCCGGGCGAGGTGCGCGGGCCGGGCGAGGGCGGGGTGGCGCTCACCGCGGCCATCGACCTGCCGGCCGATCAGAAGGTGTTCGTGCCCGACTGGGAGGACGTGCCGGCCGAGGTCGTGCGGCGCAGCCGGCCCGGCGACGTGGTGGTCACCATGGGCGCGCCGCCGATCTCGCTGATGGGCGACGAGCTGCTGGCCGCACTCGACGACGCCGACCGTCGTTAGGAAGACATGAGCGGGGGACGCAACTGGCGGCTGGTCCGGGCCGGCACCGACGCGGTGCCGTCGTCCGCGCGGCGGTTCATGGCCCGCGCCCGCCAGCGCAAGATGCGGGCCGCGCTGCCGTGGGCCGTCGCCGCCGGGATCCTGCTCGTGGCCGGCGGCGTGGCCTGGCTGGTCTACGGCACGTCGGTGCTCGGCGTGCGCGAGGTCAAGGTGGTCGGCGTCCAGCTGCTGGCGCCGGTGCAGGTCGAGCAGGCCGCCGCCGTGCCGCGCGACCAGCCGCTGGCCCGGGTCGACCTGGGCGCCGTGCGGGGCCGGGTGGGCCGGCTGGCCCCGGTCGACCGGGTGGTGGTGCGCCGCAGCTGGCCGTCCACCCTGATCGTCGAGGTGGTGGAGCGGACCCCGGTGGCCGTCGTGCCGCAGAACGGGCAGTTCTCCGTCATCGACCGGGCCGGTGTGCCGTACCGCCAGGTGAAAGAGGCGCCGGCGGGGCTGCCGCTCGTCCGGGTCGACTTTCCCGGGCCGTCCGACCTGAACACGCTGTCCGCGCTGACCGTGCTCGGCTCGCTCAGTGAGGAGCTGCGCGAGCAGGTGCTGGCGGTGTCGGTGAAGACGCCGGCCCAGATCCGCCTCGAGCTCCGCAAGGACCGCACGGTGGTGTGGGGCGACGACACCCAGAGCGAGACCAAGAGCCAGGTGGCGACGGCCCTGCTGAAGAAGGACGGGCAGGAGATCGACGTCAGCGCCCCGTCCGTGGTGACGATCCGCTAACATCTGGTCTTAAGCGGACATTCGGGCCGAAACGTCTCAAAGCGCCTGAGGTTACGGGTCGGTCGGATTTTCGCCACCTAAGCGGGCGCCGACACGCCGCGCCGGGTCTTTGGTTGACGTCGGAACTCCGCTTACGTTGCCACGAGGGGCTGAGTGGTTGACATAAACCTAAGCCTCTAGTAGAGGGTGAGGGTTTCCTCGCCCTCCCTTGTCCGGCAGCGGGTGTCGAAGGTGCGGTCTGGCCGGACCGCACGGGACCCCACGACATCCACAACCCTGGAAGGGAAGGCTGAGCCCATGACACCTCCCCACAACTACCTGGCGGTCATCAAGGTCGTCGGTATCGGTGGCGGCGGCGTGAACGCCGTGAACCGCATGATCGAGGTCGGGCTCAAAGGCGTCGAGTTCATCGCGATCAACACCGATGCTCAGGCGCTGCTGATGAGCGACGCCGACGTCAAGCTCGACGTCGGCCGCGAGCTGACCCGGGGCCTCGGCGCCGGCGCCCAGCCCGAGGTCGGCAAGAACGCCGCCGAGGACCACCGCGACGAGATCGAGGAGGTGCTCAAGGGCGCCGACATGGTCTTCGTGACGTGCGGCGAGGGCGGCGGCACCGGCACCGGCGGCGCGCCAGTGGTCGCGAACATCGCCCGCAAGCTCGGCGCGCTCACCATCGGCGTGGTCACCCGGCCGTTCTCGTTCGAGGGCAAGCGCCGCCAGGTGCAGGCCGAGTCCGGCATCGACGAGCTGCGCAACCAGTGCGACACGCTCATCGTGATCCCCAACGACCGGCTGCTCGCGCTGGGCGACCGCGGAATAAGCATGATGGACGCGTTCCGTCAGGCCGACCAGGTGCTGCTCTCCGGCGTGCAGGGCATCACCGACCTGATCACCACGCCGGGTCTCATCAACCTCGACTTCGCCGACGTCAAGAGCGTCATGAGCGGCGCCGGCAGCGCGCTCATGGGCATCGGCAGCGCCCGCGGCGACAACCGCGCGGTCGAGGCGGCCGAGAAGGCGATCTCGAGCCCGCTGCTCGAGCAGAGCATGGACGGCGCCCGCGGCGTGCTGCTCTCCATCGCCGGCGGGTCCGACCTGGGCCTGTTCGAGATCAACGACGCCGCCCAGCTGGTCACCGACGCGGCCCACCCCGACGCCAACATCATCTTCGGCGCGGTCATCGACGACGCGCTGGGCGACGAGGTGCGGGTCACCGTGATCGCGGCCGGCTTCGACGGGGGCACGCCCTCGTACAAGCCGTCCGAGCCGGCCCGCAAGGTCATCCAGCAGCCGGCCGAGCGGGCGGCGACCACGCCGCCGGCCCCGGCCGGCACGGTGACGGCCCCGGCCGCCACCACCACGACGCCGCCGCCGGCCACCACGCCGACGCCGCGCCGGGTGCTCTTCGACGACGTCGACGTGCCCGACTTCCTGAAGAACGGCTCCTGAGGCCGGCATGACGGAGTTGTCGTGACGCATTTCGGTGACGAACGGCTCTCGAGGTCGTCGTGACGGACGAGGGACGGCGGTCCGAGCTGGCCGCCGCCTTGACGGAGGTGAACGGCCGGATCGCGCGCGCCTGCGAGGCGGCCGGCCGGACCGCGGGCGAGGTCACCCTGGTCGCGGTCACCAAGACGTACCCGGCGAGCGATGTCGTGCTGCTCGCCGGGCTCGGCGTCACCGACGTCGGGGAGAACCGCGATCAGGAGGCCGGTCCCAAGGCGGCCGAGGCGCGCGCGGCCGGGGGCACCCCGCGGTGGCACTTCATCGGTCAGCTTCAGCGCAACAAGGCCCGCTCGGTTCTGGCGTACGCCGATGTGGTGGAGTCGGTCGACTCGGTGCGCCTGGCCGAGGCCCTGGCCCGAGCGGCCGAGGGGCGCACCACCCCGGTCGAGATCCTGATTCAGGTCAGCATCGACGGCGACCCGGCCCGCGGCGGCGCGGCCGGTGATGATCTCTGGCGGGTATCCGACTCGGTGGCCGCCGCGCCGGGCCTGCGACTCGGCGGGGTCATGGCGGTGGCGCCGATGGACTGGGACCCCGATCGGGCCTTCGAAGTGCTCCACGGGCTGTCGGAGCGGCTGGTCAAGGCCCATCCGGGGGCCACCGCCATCTCGGCCGGCATGAGCGGGGACCTCGAGGCGGCCGTCCGGCACGGCGCGACACACGTCCGGATCGGCACTTCTTTGCTCGGAATGCGAAACCCGCTGCGGTAGCCTTGCGGCGGGCAGCAAACTACATGGGTGTTGTTTACGCGACAACCGTACGCGGGAATGTTTCAAGATCATCCGCGTCGGTCGCTCGTGTCGACGGCGCGGCACGCCACGGGACGAGGGTCCGCATCGGAGCTTCCGACCGTGCAAAGGGGGAATGCGGTAACGCCGAGGGGGTGCGTTCCGCGCGGCGGACGAAGGTGGGGGCACATGGCTGGTCGGGTCAACGCGTCGTGGCGTGATGGGGTGAAGGCATGAGCGCGCTTCGGAAGGCGGGCGTCTGGCTGGGCCTCGTCGAGGAGGACGACGACCGCGGGTACGACAACGGATACGAAGAAGGCCCCTACCGTCCTCGGAACCGGTACTCGGGAAGCCGGTACTCCGACGACGAGTTCGCCGACGAGGAAGAGCTCGAGGACGAGCGCCCCGTGCCGCGGGCGCGCACGGAGCGCAGCCGCGGGTCCGACCGTCTGTCGGCGCACGCCGACGTGGACGACCACGATCGGGTGGAACGTGCCGAGCGTCCGGAGCGGGCCAGCGTCCGGTCGATCACCCGGCCCTCCACGGTCAGTGACAGCTCGTCCGCGCTGAGCTACTCCACGCGGGAGAACCTCGCCCTGGCGCCGCAGGCCGTGCACCAGCCGGAGCCCCGCCCGCGCCCGGTCGAGGAGGAGCAGCGCTACCAGATCACGACGCTGCACCCGACCACCTACCGCGAGGCGCGCACGATCGGGGAGCACTTCCGCGACGGCGTGCCGGTCATCATCAATCTCACCGAAATGGATGAAGGTGACGCTCGCCGGCTGGTCGACTTCGCCGCCGGGCTGGCCTTCGGCCTTCGCGGTACGATCGAGCGCGTGACCAACCGGGTTTTCCTGCTCTCACCGGCGAATGTCCAGGTCACCGCTGAGGACAAAGCCAAGATCGCTGAGGGTGGGTTCTTCGGTCAGGCCTGAGGCGGGCGCCCGCGCGCCCGCCACCCAGATGGGGGATCCGCACGAGTGCTCTCGATCGTGTTCCAAATATTGTATTTAGTCGTTTACATCTTCTTCTTGGTCCTCCTTGCCAGGTTCGTGCTGGGTGCGGTACTCCAGTACGGTCGTCGGTGGCAACCCGGTCGTGGGGCGTCGGCGGGACTCGAAACGGTGTGGAGCGTCACTGATCCGCCCCTCAAGGCGTTGAGGCGTGTGATCCCCCCGCTGCGCATTGGTAACGTGAGTTTGGACCTGGCTTCCATCGTGCTGCTGGTTATCCTGTTCGTGCTCATGAGGTTCGTGCTTCAAAGATTGATCCTGAACTTCAGCTAAACAGCAGCCCCAACCGCGGCCGCGACTGACCCGAGGAGTTTCGATGCCGCTGACCCCGGCCGACGTTCATAACGTCGCCTTCAAGAAGCCCCCGATCGGCAAGCGGGGGTACGACGAGGAGGAGGTCGACGCTTTCCTTGATGAGGTGGAGCGTGAACTCGCCCGTCTGATCGAGGAGAACAACGAGCTGCGCGCCCAGGTGGAGCGCGGCGGTCGGGGTGGCGCGCCAGCCGGTCCGAGCGCCGACCCGCGCCTCGCGGCCGAGCTCAACGACGTCAAGGCCCAGCTCGACCGCGTGCAGCGCGACAAGGCGCAGGCCGAGCAGGCCGCGCGCCAGATGCAGGCCGAGCTCGAGCAGGTCCGGGCCCAGGGTCCGGCCGGCGGTGGCGCCGCGAGCGCCGGCGCCGACGGCGAGCAGCAGGCCCTGCGGGTGCTCATGATGGCCCAGCGCACCGCCGACGACCACGTCGCCGACGCGCGCCGCGAGGCCGACAAGCTCCTCTCCGACGCCCGCTCCAAGGCGGAAGAGGTCACCCGCGAGGCCCGCGCCAAGGCCGACGCCCTCGAGCGCGACGCCCGTCAGCGTCACCAGGAGGCCATGGGCGGCCTCGACGCCAAGCGGTCCGCGCTGCAGAAGCACATCGAGGAGCTGAAGCAGTTCGAGCGCGAGTACCGCACGCGCCTGAAGGCTTACCTCGAGAGCCAGCTGCGCGACCTCGACGGCCGGGGCCAGGGGCTCGAGGCCGAGATGTCGCGGGCCGACTCCGGGCGTGCCGTCGGCGGCAGCGGTGGTCTCGCCGCGGCCGGCCTGGCCGGTTCCTACGGTGGCCGCAACGCCATCGAGTCCGGGCGCTGAGCTTCCGCACTCCCTCCGGAACCCCGACGAGGATGAGCCATGATCGTTGTTAGCCTGCTGCTCATCCTCGTCGCGGTGACGCTGCTCGTGCTGGGCCTCACCGGCGGGTCCAGCGCCCTGCTGATCAGCTCCATCGTGGCCAGTCTGCTGGCCGCCGTCTTCCTGGTCATCGGCGCCCGCCAGGCCGCCGCCGCGCGGCGGGCCGCGCCCGCCGCGCCCCCTCTCGCCGAGGACGACACCGACGAGAACGCGGTCTACGTGGCCGAACCCGAGTTCGCCGCGGCCGCCCACGAGATGGCCGGCCGCCGCACCGCCGGCGACTACGGCGACGACCAGCGCGAGACGGTCCAGTTCGACCCGGCCGACGTGGCCGCGGCCAAGCCGTCCGCCGGTCCCGATTTCTCGGCCGCCCGCACAGAGTTCGTGGAACAGCCCGGCTTCGCCGCCGAGCGGTCCGAGCAGCCTGCGGGCGATTTGTCAGCAGATGAGACGCGCGTCGCCGAAGATCCTGATTACGACCGCGCGTCGGCCGCCATCAACTCGGCCCGCAGTTCCGCCTCCGACGACGCTTTCCACGACGACGCTTTCCGCGACGCTTCCGATGGCCGCGGGGACGCTTCTCGCGAGGCTTCCGGCGGTCGCGATGATGACTTCCGCGACCGCGAGACCTCCCAGGACGTCTCTGGTGGCCGTGACGCTGTCGGCGGGCGTGACGACGTGGACGAGGCCGAGGACGAGTTCGACGAGCCTGCCGCCGACGACCCCGACGACGAGCCGCTGCCCCAGGCGGTGCAGCCGGCCGACGCCGTGCGCGTGGCCCGCCTCGACGCCGAGGTGCTGGTGGTCGACGGCCGGCCGCGCTACCACGTGCCCGAGTGCCCGAGCCTGGTCGGCCGCCTGACCGAGCCGATCCCGGTCCGCGAGGCGGTCGAGCTCGGCTTCAGCCCGTGCGGTCTGTGCCGCCCGGTCGACCGCCTGGTCGGCGCGGCCGCCCGCAGCTGAGCCGCCGGCCCCGCCCTCGCGCTGCCCGCACATAATTCGGCCGTTCTCGCGTTCCCGCGCGGTCGGCTTTCCCGCGCGCTCGGCTAGTTGATGCTTCGGCTCAGTCGCGCTCGGGCTCGTTCCGCGCGGTTCCGCTTCCCGCTCGCGTCGGCTTTCGCGTGCGCTTCGGCCCGTTCCGCGCGCTCGGGATCTCCCGGGGGCGGATATCGATCGGCACAATGAGGCATGGTCAAGCGCCGCGTGCCTCCGCCTGACGTCGATGCCCTCTCCGTGCCCGTGCGAGTGCGGCCGGGCGCGGGCCGTGATCGCGTCGGCGGACGCTACGACGGACCGCACGGCCCGGCCTTGATCATCGCCGTCGGGGCGCCGGCGGTGGACGGCAAGGCGACCGAGGCCGTGCGGCGGGCCCTGGCCGGCGCGCTCGGGGTGCGCCCGGCCGACGTCGAGCTGCGGCTCGGCGCCACGAGCCGGGACAAGGTGTTCACCGTGGCCGCGCCCGGCGCCGGGGTCGCGGGCCGGCTGAGCGCGCTGCGGGACGGCACGGCCACGCCGTGACCGGCGGGCTGGACTACGCGCTCCTCATCGGGTCCGCGGTCCTGCTGGTGGCGGTGGCCGCGGTGCGGGTCTCGACCCGGGTCGGGCTGCCGAGCCTGCTCGTCTATCTGGCCATCGGCATCCTCATCGGCGAGGCCGGGCTGGGCATCCGCTTCGACGACGCCGAGCTCACCCGCACGCTCGGCTTCTGCGCGCTCATCGTGATCATCGCCGAGGGCGGGCTGACCGCGCGCTGGAGCACGCTGCGGCCGGTGCTGGGCCTGGCCAGTTCGCTGGCCACGGTGGGGGTGGCGGTCAGCATCGCGGTGGTCGGGGTCGTCGTCCACCTGCTGCTCGACCTGCCCTGGCAGCTGGCCCTGCTCTACGGCGCGGTGCTGTCGTCGACCGACGCCGCCGCCGTCTTCGCCACGCTGCGCCGGCTGCGGCTGCCGCCCCGGCTGGTGGCGACGCTCGAGGCCGAGTCGGGCATGAACGACGCGCCCGTGGTGCTGCTGGTCGTGCTGCTCAGCGCCGACCTGTCGCAGATGCACCCGTGGTGGTACGAGCTGCTGATCCTCACCTACGAGCTGATGGCGGGGGCGGCGATCGGGTTCGCGGTGGGCGCGGCCGGGCGCTGGCTGCTGCGCAACGCCGCCCTGCCGTCGGCCGGTCTCTATCCGATCGCGGCGGTGGGTCTCACCGTTCTCGCGTACGCGGCTGGGGCCGTCGCCCATTCGTCGGGCTTCCTCGCCGTGTATGTCGCGGGCGTGGTGCTGGGCAACGGCCGGATCCCGCACCGCCGGGCCATCCTCGGATTCGCCGACGGCCTGGCCTGGGTCGCCCAGATCGGGCTGTTCGTGCTGCTCGGCCTGCTCAGTTCGCCCAGCCGGCTGGACGAGGCGCTGGTGCCGGCCCTGGTCGCCGGGGTGGCCCTGGTGCTGCTGGCCCGCCCGCTGTCGGTGGTGATCGCGGCCGTGCTGGCCCGGCCCGTGCGCGGCCCGCGCCGCCCCGGCAACCGGGTGGGCTGGCGGGGGAGTGCCTTCCTGTCGTGGGCCGGCCTGCGCGGGGCCGTGCCGATCGTGCTGGCCACGATCCCGCTCTCGGCCGGCACACCCGGCGCCGAAGGGCTCTTCGACGCCGTGTTCGTGCTGGTCATCATCTTCACGCTGGTGCAGGCGAGCACCCTGGGCCCGGCCGCACGGATGCTCGGGGTGACGGCTCCCGGCGAGGCGGCCGAGGTGCACGTCGAGACCGCGCCGCTGGAGAGCATGAACGCCGACCTGCTGCAGATGGACGTGAGCGACGGGTCGCGGCTGGCCGGGGTGCACATCGACGAGCTGCGGCTGCCCGCGGGCGCGTCGGTCACCCTGGTCGTGCGGGACGGCGCCGGTTTCGTGCCCGGCCCGGACACCCGGCTGCGGACCGGCGACGCCCTGTTGATCGTGGCCACCGCCGCCGTGCGGGACGTCGCCGAGCGCCGCCTGCGGGCGGTCAGCCGCCGCGGCCGGCTGGCCCGCTGGTTCGGTGAGGAGGGCGAGGAGGATCCCGCCAATATCTAGTATCCGACGGCATGTTTCGGGAAGATTTGCCGGAATTAGGGAGCATGATCCGGTACGGGCTGTTGTCGGTCCGGTATACGTTCCGTATCCTTGCCACCCACTGGAGTGCTGGCGGCTGGTTCGGCCGCGCCGCAGTGCCCGGTGGGGGAAGATCTACGGCATTGCCCGGCCGGTGGGGGAACCGGCCGGCGAGCAACGCCGACGGAAAAGGGCCGGCGCGCCTTCCTGGCGGGGGCCGCGGCTCGTACGCACGCTGATCGCCGCTCAGGGCGGATGAGGGAGCGACCATGGCCAAGGCAACCGGCACCAAGGCAACCGGCAGCAGGGCGTCAGCGACCAGCGACGACAAGAGCGCCGGCAAGCGGACCCGCAGCGCCGCCGAGACCGAGAAGATCCGCGTGGCCCTGGTCGAGCGGCGCGACGAGCTGCAGGCCGAGTACGACACGTCGATCAGCGAGCTCACCGAGCTGCAGCGTGACCGCTTCGCCGACTCGGCCGGCGACGACC
This sequence comes from Paractinoplanes pyxinae, assembly GCF_026626335.1. Classification (GTDB taxonomy): domain Bacteria; phylum Actinomycetota; class Actinomycetes; order Mycobacteriales; family Micromonosporaceae; genus Actinoplanes; species Actinoplanes pyxinae. The sequence continues at coordinate 151,003 of NZ_JAPNTZ010000004.1, forward strand.
AGGCCGACACCGGCACCAAGACGTTCGAGCGTGAGCAAGAGATCACTCTGGCCAACAATCTGCTGGAGCGGATCACACAGGTGGAACGCGCCATCGACCGGCTCGGAGCGGGCAACTACGGTTGGTGCGAGCGGTGCGGCAACGCGATCCCGGTCGAGCGACTGGCGGCGTTCCCCTCCGCGACCCTGTGTGTGCATTGCAAGCAGCTGGAGGAACGACGCTGAACGCCGACGAGGCAACGGGCGCGACCGCGGTGGACGAGCCGGCGCCGGGGCCGAGGCCCCGGCTCAGCGGCCGTGCCGTGGCGGTGCTGGGCGCGACCGCGGTGGTCGCCGTGGCCCTCGACCAGTGGGTCAAGTGGCTCTCCACCGAGAACCTGGAGGAGGGCCACCCGGTCCGCATCCTCGGTGGTCTGATCTACCTGTCGCTCCTGCGCAACAGCGGGGCGGCCTTCAGCCTGGGCAGCGACTACACCTGGGTGTTCCCGGTGATCACGCTGATCGTCATCGGCTGGATCGGCTACATGGCGACCCGGCTGCGCTCGCTGCCGTGGGCGCTGGCCCTGGGCCTCGTGCTCGGCGGCGCCCTCGGCAATCTGATCGACCGGCTTTTCCGCGCCCCGGGCTTCCTGCACGGGCACGTCGTCGACATGGTGAGCCTCTTCGGCCCGTACGCGGAATACTTCGCCGTTTTCAACATCGCGGACAGCTGCCTCAGCGTGGGCGTGGTGCTCGCGGTGCTGCTCGAGCTGACGGGCCGGCAGCGGGACGGCAGCCGGATCTCCGTACGGAAGAAGAAGTGAACTCACAACGCTCGCTCCCCGTTCCCGACGGGCTCGACGGCATGCGGCTCGACCAGGCCGTCTCGCGGCTGTTCGGCCTGTCCCGGACGGCCGCCGCGACCCTGGTCGAATCGGGCGACGCGCTGGTCGACGGCATCCCGCGCCCCAAGTCGGACAAGGTCAGCGCGGGCGCCTGGCTCGAGGTCACGCTGCCCGCCCCGGTCAGCGCGCCCGCCCTGGTGGCCGAGCCGGTGCACGGCCTGGGCATCATCTACAGCGACGACGACATCGTGGTGGTCGACAAGCCGGTCGGCGTGGCCGCGCACCCCAGCCCGGGCTGGACCGGCCCGACCGTCGTGGGCGGTCTGGCCGCCATGGGTCAGAACGTGGCCACCAGCGGCGCCGCCGAACGGCAGGGCGTGGTGCACCGCCTGGACGTCGGCACCACCGGCATCATGGTGGTGGCCAAGAGCGAGATGGCGTACAGCGCGCTCAAGCGGGCCTTCAAGGAGCGCGAGGTCGACAAGCGCTACCGTGCGGTCGTGCAGGGCCACCTCGACCCGCTGCGGGGCACGATCGACGCGCCGATCGACCGGCACCCGACGGCCGACTACCGGTTCGCGGTGATGTCGACCGGCAAGCCGAGCGTCACCCACTACGACACGGTCGAGGCGTTCCGCTCGGCCAGCCTGGTCGACGTGAAGCTCGAGACCGGCCGCACCCACCAGATCCGGGTGCACTTCTCGGCGATGCGGCACCCCTGCGTCGGCGACACGCAGTACGGCGCCGACCCGGCCCTGGCCGCCCGGCTCAAGCTCGGCCGTCAGTGGCTGCACGCCCGCGAGCTGTCCTTCCTGCACCCGCGCACCCACGACGAGGTGCGTTTCGTCAGCGACTATCCCGACGACCTGAAGTACGCGCTGAGCGTGCTGCAGGACGCGAGCTGATCCGGGGAAGCGGTCACCGGTGGGGCCCGCGGATCATCGAGTACGAGGGCACGCGCTGCGCGGGGTCCCCTCGGCCCGCATGGTGGCGGCGGTCGCGGTGGCCACGGCCGGCGCGCTGCTGCTCGGCTCGCTCTGGCTGAGCCGGCGCGAGGCGGCGCCGGCCGCCGGTGACCCGGGCGACGTGGTGCGGGTCGGCGTGGTCCAGGGTCAGTCGGTGCCCGGCTATCTGGACGCGGCCCACGACGAGCTGGACGCCCTGACCGATCCGGCCGCGCCCGCCGCGGGCGAGACGTGGGCGTTGGTGAGTCTGGAGGGCTACGTCTCCGCCGGTCTGTTGCCCGGCCTGCTCGCGGGCACCGGGGTGTCTCAGGTGTATGCGCGAGTGCCGCTGCCCGAGGCGCACACCCCGGCCATCCGGATCCCGGTCTATCTGCTCCCGGCCGACGTGCTCACCGGCATGCTCGACACGGCCCTGGAACGCGACCGCGAGCACGCCGAGTACGAGCAGCTGGCCCGGCGGCTCACCGGCGACGACGAGAACCAGCGGCGGGCCCGGCGGGCATACGCGGCGGCGGCCGCCACGGCCGCGGCGGAGGCCTCGGCCTACCGCTCGGGCTGTTCGTGCGTGTTCGCGGCCGTGGTCCGGGCGGCGCCGGCCGCGCTGCGCGGGGTGGCCGACCGGCCGGGGGTGCGGGCGGTCGACCCGGCGCCGGAAGTGCGGCAACTCGACCGTACGGAATTCCGCCCGCCCCTGCCCGAGCAGAAGGGCACAGTTCCGGCCGAACCGTCGCGCTCGCCCGCTGTGCCAACCGGGCCCGAGGGCATTGCTTCGCGCCCGTCCGCGCCGATAATGTCGTCGGCCGGGGCATCTGTGACATCTGCCTCATCGCCCGGCGCCGTCCGCACGGCGCCGCCTCCCACCCCGGCGCCGGAGGAGCGTTCTGCCGTACCCTCTGCATCGAACGCGACTCCTGCTCACGATGCCGCGAGCCGGTCACCAGCACCTTGAGCCGGGTCCGGGCGTTAGTTCTCTCGTGCGCCGGCGCCGTTGCCGGGGGCGGGTCCGGCTCGGCGGAACGGGCAGTGGCCCGATCGAGGTTCGCTCCGTAGCCTGTCAGGGGCGAGGAGCCCGGGGTGTGGATCACCGCCAGTCAAGCAGCGCAGGGAGGACGAGCCGTGGACGGGACCGAGACCGGCTGGGGCCGGCCTGCGGAACCAGCCCCGCGATGGCGGGCGCTGCTCGACCGCGCCCGGCACGGTTCCCGGCAGGCCGAGGAGCAGCCCGAGGCGGAGCGGGAAGCCCCGCCCCCGCAGGCGGCCCCGCCGCAGCAGTACGGCCAGCCCCTGCCGACCCGCCGCCCGATCAACCCGCTGGAATCCCGCGGGCAGTACGGCGCCGGCCGCTTCGACCAGCGTCAGCCGGAACCGCCGCAGCCTGAGCCGCGGCCGATGCCGCAGCGGCCGATCAACCCGCTCGACCCGCGGTGGCAGGGCCGTCCGGCCGAGACGCCACCCTCGCCGTCCCCGCGCCGCGCGGCGGCCCCGGCCCCGGCGGCGCCCGTCGCCCCGCCGGCCGACGAACAGCACAGCTTCTTCAGCCCGTCGGCCCGGCCGCCGGCGGCCCCGCCCCCGGGTCGCGAGTACCCGCAGGTGCGCGCCTCGGCCGCGGCGCCGGTCATGCCGGTCGCCCCGCCGCCGATGCCCGCGGCCCCGCCGCCGCCCATGCCCGCGGTGGCGCCGCCCATGTCGCTGGCTCCGCAGCCCACCTCGCCGGCCGCCGCCCGGATCGAGTGGCGCCAGGGCCGCACCGACGACCAGCTCGAGCGGGCCGTCTCGGTGATGCGCCGCAAGCTCGGCAAGCCCCGGGTGCTGGCCTTCGCCAACCCCAAGGGCGGCGTGCACAAGACGACCGCCACCGTGCTGGCCGCGGCCACCATCGGCAGCGTCCGCGGCCGCGGCGTGCTCGCCTGGGACGACAACGAGCTGCGGGGCACGCTGGGCCTGCGGGCCGGCAGCGCCCGCCACGCGCGCACGATCAAGCACCTGCTGGCCGACCTCACGCAGATCGAGAACCTGCACGGCGACGGGCTGCTGCAAGAGCTCGACGGCTATCTGCGGCACGCCTCCGACGGCTCGTACGACGTGCTGGCCGGTGAGGAGAACCCGCGCTTCGCGGCCCGGCTCGACCAGGCCACCGTGCGCCGGGTGATGGACCTGCTGCGCCGCACCCATGACGTGATCTGCGTCGACACCGGCAACAACGTCGAGAGCGTCAACTGGCAGACGGTCATGCGCCAGGCCGACCAGCTGGTGATCACCACGGTGCCCCGCGAGGACGCCGCGTTCACCGCCGACTGGATGCTCGACGTGCTCGACGACAGCGGCATGGGCGACCTGGTCTCCAACGCGGTCACGCTGATCTCGTGCCCGTCGCCGGGGCCGCTGCCGCTGCTCGACGATTTCGCCAAGCACTTCGCCACGCGCACCCGCGCGGTCGCCGTCGTGCCGTACGACCAGGCCCTCGAGGTCGGCTCCTCGATCGAGTACGGCGATCTTCAGCAGGAGACGCGGACGGCGTGGCAGAAGGCGGCCAGTGTGATGATCGAGCCATTCGCGGAATGACACGCGTGTAGCCCTCGAATCTCGTCGGGGGTCCCGGCTAGAGTCTCTCGGGTTCCGACAAGTTAAAGGGGGCCCGGGGTGTCTGACTCGTTCGTGCATCTCCACGTGCACACCGAGTATTCGATGCTCGACGGCGCCGCCCGCGTCAAAGACCTGCTGGCCGAGGCGTCGCGCCTGGGCATGCCGGCCGCGGCGATCACCGACCACGGCAACATGCACGGGGCGTACGACTTCTACACCCAGGCCAAGTCGGCCGGCATCACCCCGGTGATCGGGGTCGAGGCGTACGTGGCGCCCGAGTCCCGCCTCACCAAGAGCCGCATCAAGTGGGGCCGTCCCGAGCAGAAGGGCGACGACGTCTCGGGCAACGGCGCCTACACCCACATGACCATGTGGGCCCGCAACGCCGTCGGCCTGAAGAACCTGTTCCGCCTCAACTCGCGCGGCTCGATCGAGGGCCAGCTCGGCAAGTACCCGCGGATGGACTTCGACATCATCGCGGAACACGCCGAGGGCATCATGGGCACCACCGGCTGCCCCTCGGGCACGGTGCAGACCCGGCTGCGGCTCGGCCAGTTCGACGAGGCCCTGAAGTCGGCCGCGATGTACCAAGAGGCCCTGGGCAAGGACAACTACTTCCTCGAGATCATGGACCACGGCCTGTCGATCGAGAGCCGGGTCCGCGACGGCCTGCTCGAGATCGGCCGCAAGCTGGGCATCAAGCCCCTGGTCACCAACGACTCGCACTACGTGTACGAGGAGCAGGCGGCCGCCCACGACGTGCTGCTGTGCGTGCAGACCGGCAGCAACGTGGCCGACCCCAACCGCTTCCGCTTCGACGGCAACGGCTACTTCGTGAAGTCGGCCGACCAGATGCGCGCGGTCGACTCGTCCGAGGCCTGGCAGGAGGGCTGCCGCACCACGCTGCTGGTGGCCGAGCGGGTCGACACCGAGGGCATGTTCACCTTCAAGAACCTGATGCCCCGGTTCCCCATCCCCGACGGCTACACCGAAGAGGAATACTTCCGTCACGAGGCCTTCGAGGGCCTGCGCCGGCGCTTCCCCGACGGCATCCCCGAGACGCACATCAAGCAGGCTGAGTACGAGCTCGGCGTGATCATCTCGATGGGCTTCCCGGCCTACTTCCTGGTGGTCGCCGACTTCATCCAGTGGTCCAAGCGCAACGGCATCGCCGTCGGCCCGGGGCGCGGCTCGGCCGCGGGCTCGCTGATCGCGTACGCCATGGGCATCACCGACCTCGATCCGCTGCCGCACGGCCTGATCTTCGAGCGGTTCCTCAACCCCGAGCGCATCTCGATGCCCGACGTCGACATCGACTTCGACGAGCGCCGCCGGGGCGAGGTCATCCGCTACGTCACCGAGCGCTGGGGCGACGACAAGGTCGCCCAGATCGCCACCTTCGGCACGATCAAGGCCAAGGCCGCCATCAAGGACTCGGCCCGCGTGCTCGGCTACCCGTTCGCCGTCGGCGACCGGATCACCAAGGCGCTCCCGCCCGACGTGATGGGCAAGGGCATCCCGCTGTCGGGCATCTTCGACAAGGAGCACAAGCGCTACAGCGAGGCCGGCGAGGTCCGCACGCTGTACGAGACCGACCCCGACGTCAAAAAGGTGATCGACACCGCGCGCGGCATCGAGGGCCTGATCCGCCAGACCGGCGTCCACGCGGCCGGCGTCATCATGTCGGCCGAGCCGATCATCGACCACATCCCGCTGATGAGGCGCGCCTCCGACGGCGTCATCATCACCCAGTTCGACTACCCGACGTGCGAGACGCTGGGCCTGCTCAAGATGGACTTCCTGGGCCTGCGCAACCTGACGATCCTCGACGACGCGGTCAAGAACATCAAGCTCAACCACGACATGGACCTCGACCTGCTGGCCCTGCCGCTGGACGACAAGCCCGCCTACGAGCTGCTGGCCCGGGGCGACACGCTCGGCGTGTTCCAGCTCGACGGCGGGCCCATGCGGTCGCTGCTGCGGCTCATGAAGCCGGACAACTTCGAGGACATCTCGGCCGTCCTGGCCCTCTACCGCCCCGGCCCGATGGGCGTCGAGTCGCACACCAACTACGCCCTGCGCAAGAACAAGCTGCAGGACATCACGCCGATCCACCCCGAGCTCGAGGAACCGCTGCGCGAGATCCTCGAACCGACGTACGGCCTGATCGTCTATCAGGAGCAGGTGCAGCGCGCCGCGCAGATCCTCGCCGGCTACAGCCTCGGCCAGGCCGACCTGCTGCGCCGGGCCATGGGTAAGAAGAAGAAAGAGATCCTGGACAAGGAGTTCGGGCCGTTCCAGCAGGGCTGCATGGAACACGGTTACTCCAAGGAAGCCATCCAGGCGGTGTGGGACGTGCTCGTCCCGTTCGCCGGCTACGCCTTCAACAAGGCCCACTCGGCCGCGTACGGGCTGGTGTCGTACTGGACGGCCTACCTCAAGGCGCACTACCCGGCCGAGTACATGGGTGGTCTGCTCACCAGCGTCGGCGACGACAAAGACAAGATGGCCATGTACCTGGCCGAGTGCCGGCGCATGGGCATCCAGGTGCTGCCGCCCGACGTCAACGAGTCGGCCGGCCCGTTCACCCCGGTCGGCAAGGACATCCGCTTCGGCCTGGCCGCGGTGCGCAACGTCGGCAACAACGTGGTCGAGGCGATCGCCCGCTGCCGCGAGGAAAAGGGCAAGTACCAGGACTTCTACGATTTCCTGTCCAAGGTGGACGCGGTCGTCTGCAACAAGAAGACGATTGAATCGCTGATCAAGGCGGGCGCGTTCGACTCGATGGGGCACAGCCGCAAGGGCCTGCTCGCGGTGCACGCCGAGGCCATCGACGCCTACGCCGACGTCAAGCGCAACGAGGCGGCCGGCCAGTTCGACCTGTTCGGGGCGTTCGGCGACACCGACGGCGGCAGCGCGGCCACGGTGGCCATGCCGCCCATCGTCGACTCGGAATGGGACAAGCGTGACAAGCTGGCGTTCGAGCGCGAGATGCTCGGCCTCTACGTCAGCGACCACCCGCTCGCCGGTCTCGAGCAGTTGCTGCAGAACTCGGCCGACACGACGATCGCCGCCCTGAACGAGGAGGGCTCGGTGCCCGACGGTCAGGTGGTCACCCTGGCCGGCATCCTCACCGGCGTTCAGCGGCGGATCACCAAGCAGGGCCGGGCGTGGGCCTCGGCCACACTGGAAGACCTGGCCGGCGGCGTCGAGGCGCTGTTCTTCCCCAACACCTACGAGGTGATCGGCCAGTTCATCGCCGAGGACGCGATCGTGGTGGTCAAGGGCCGGGTCGACCGGCGCGACGACACCCCGCGCATCATGGCGATGGACATGTCGCTGCCCGACGTCAGCCACAACCCCGACAGCAAGCCGGTCACCCTCACCATGCCGATCACCCGCTGCACGCCGCCGCTGGTGTCCGAGCTGAAGGACATTCTGAAGAGCCACCCCGGCGAGTCCGAGGTGCACGTCCACCTGCAGAACGGCAGCCGCACGACGATTCTGCGGCTGGGCGCGGTGCGGGTCGCCCCCACCCCGGCCCTGCGGGCCGACCTCAAGATGATCCTCGGCCCGTCCGCGGTGGTCTGACCGTCGTGACCGGGCACGCGGGACGACGACCGTCGTCACCTGGCAGGATCGTAGGGTGAACGCGAGTCAGGAACCGGCGCCGCCCGGCGAGCGCCCGGCCTTCGATTACGAGGCCCCGCCGCAGGGTTACGAGCTGGCCCACCCGTCCGGGCCGGCCCGCACCTTCTTCGGCCGGCCGTTCGACCTGCGTGGCTCGTCGCACCGGCCGTGGAAGAGGACCGTCGTGGTGGCGGTCTCGTGCCTGGTGGTGATTCTCGTGCTGGGCGCCCCGCTGGGGCTGCTCTGGCGCTGGCTGGCGCCGTCCGTGCCGGTGATCGACGCCGGGCAGGCGGGCGTGGTGGTCAACGACCCGTCGCCCGAGGAGTACATCGCCGCCGACGGCTGGTTCACGCTGCTCGGCCTGGGGTTCGGCCTGCTCGTGGCGATCCTCGCGTGGCTGCTGCTGCGCCGCGACCGAGGGCCGTTCCTGCTGCTCAGCGTCGTGCTGGGGACGCTCGGGGCGGGCTGGCTGGTGGCGCCCTGGGTGGGCGAGCTGGCCGGGCGTTCCGACTACCGGCACTGGATCGAGACGGCCCAGCAGGGCCAGACCTACGCGGCGCCGCCCGAGGTGCACTCGCTCGGGCCGATGCTGGTGCCGGCCTTCGCGGCGGCGATCGTGCTGACGTTGATGGCCGGGTGGTCCAACGACCCCGACCTCGACCAGCCGGGCGCCAAGCCGGGTTACGGCCCGAACAACGAGTACGCCGAGGGCGCGCCTCCGGCCGGCGACCACCACGCCTACCAGCCGGGTGACCCGAACGCCTACCAGCCGGGTGACCCGAACGCTTACCGGCCGGGCGATCCGGGCGCCTATCAGCCGGGCGAGCCCCGCGGCTAGTTCGGGCTGGCCGGGCGGGCCAGGTCGCTGAGCGGGACGGGCACGGCGCGCACCCGGGCCAGCAGGCCGGCCTCGCGGTTGAGCAGCTTCAGCTCGGTGCGCAGGCGGGTCGCCGTGTCGGGCGCCGAGAGCAGCAGCTGCCGCTCGTCGGTGGTGAGCTGGGCGGTCGCCGCGATCAGGTGGGACAGCACGGTGGCGTCGCCGGGCACGGCGTCCAGCACCTCGGAGTCGGGGCGCAGCAGCTCGAGGTAGGCCCGGAAGGCGGCCAGCGCCCGCGGCGCCAGCAGCTCGGCCGTCTCGTCGGCCGATTCCTCGGGCAGCCAGTCGACCTCGGCCGTCAGATAGGGCTCGTCACCCTGGCGCACGTCCTTGACCGTGAACCGCCGCCGGCCGACCGTCATGATGTCGTACCGGCCGTCGGGCAGCTCGGTGACCTGCCGCAGCTCGGCCGTGCAGCCGGTGGGGTAGAGGTCGTCGACCGAGATGGGCGGGTTCTCGGGCGTGGGATCGTCGGGGCCGTCGGGCGCGGGCGCCTCCGCCCCGCGGCGCAGCGTCACCACGCCGAACTCGTGCGGACCCTCCTCGGGGCTGGCCACCAGCTCACGAACGAGCGTGCGGTACCTCTCCTCGAAGATGTGCAGGGGCAGCACCAGGCCGGGGAAGAGCACCGTACCCAGCGGGAACACCGGTAGCCGCTTGCTCACGGGTTCAGCCTATCGGTCACCCCACCATGGTCAACCCGTCACTCCCGCGTCACCCGGCCGGCGACCGCGCGGGAGTGATCGAGATCCCACCACCTGGGTCGGCCCGCCGCGGGCGCGGTTCTGTCGGGGGCGCCGCCTAAACTTGGCGGCGTGCTGAACCGGATCGACCTGCGCGGCTCCCACCGGGACCCGCGAGGCCTGCTGCCCCGTGCCCAGCTCGACGTCTCCGTGGCCGTCGAGCAGATCCGCCCCGTCGTCGAGTCGGTCCATGAGCACGGCTTCCCCGCGATCCGCGAGGCCACCCAGCAGTTCGACGGCGTGGCCCTCGACCGGCTGCGCGTGCCCGCCGCCGCCATCGCCGCCGCCGCCGAGACGCTCGAGCCCGAGGTGCGCGCCGCGCTCGAGGTGGTGATCGAGCGGGCCCGCAAGGTGCACGCCGACCAGCGCCGCACCGACGTGACGACCAAGGTGGTCCCCGGCGGCACGGTCACCGAGCGCTGGATCCCGGTGCGCCGGGTCGGCCTGTACGTGCCCGGCGGCCTGGCCGTCTATCCGTCCACCGTGGTCATGAACGTGGTGCCCGCCCAGGTGGCCGGGGTCGAGGCCCTGGTCGTGGCCAGCCCGCCCCAGAAAGAGAACAACGGCCTGCCCGACGCCCGCGTCCTGGCCGCCTGCGCCCTGCTCGGCGTCGACGAGGTGTACGCGGTCGGCGGCGCCCAGGCGATCGCCATGCTCGGCTACGGGGCCGACGGCGCCGACGAGGGCGACCGCTGCGAGCCGGTCGACATCATCACCGGCCCCGGCAACATCTGGGTCACCGCGGCCAAGCGCCTGCTGCGCGGCACGGTCGGCATCGACGCCGAGGCCGGCCCGACCGAGATCGCCGTCCTGGCCGACGACACGGCCGACCCCCGGCACGTCGCGGCCGACCTGATCAGCCAGGCCGAGCACGACCCGCTGGCCGCGAGCGTGCTGGTCACCGACTCGCCGGCCCTGGCCGACGCGGTCGACGCCGAGGTGCTGCGCCAGGTGGGCAGCACCAAGCACGCGGCCCGTGTGCAGACGGCGCTGGCCGGCGAGCAGTCCGGCGTCGTGCTGGTCGACGACCTCGAGCAGGGCCTGCGGGTGGTCGACGCGTACGCGGCCGAGCACCTCGAGATCCAGACCCGCGACGCCCGCGAGTGGGCGCTGCGGGTGCGTAACGCCGGGGCGATCTTCGTGGGGGCGTGGTCGCCGGTGTCGCTGGGCGACTACGCGGCCGGCTCCAACCACGTGCTGCCCACCGGCGGCTGCGCGCGCCACTCGTCCGGCCTGTCGGTGCAGTCGTTCCTGCGTGGGGTCCACGTCGTCGAGTACGACGAGGCCGCGCTGCGCGACGTCGCCGGCCACGTGGTCGCCCTGGCCAACGCGGAGGATCTGCCCGCCCACGGCGACGCCGTCCAGGCCCGCTTCCCGGCGGGAGGCCCGGCATGACCGGCCGCGTCGCGGTGACGCGCAACCAGGCGGGAGGCCCGGGCATGACCGGCCATTCCGCGGTGACGCGCAACCAGGTGGGAGGCCCGGCGTGACGACGATCGACGACCTGCCGATCCGCGACGACCTGCGGGGCAAGACGCCGTACGGCGCCCCGCAGCTCGACGTGGCGGTGCGGCTCAACACCAACGAGAACTCGTACCCGCTGCCCGACGCGGTGGTCGACGCGATCGCCAAGGCCGTGCAGGCCGAGCTGCGTGACCTCAACCGCTACCCCGACCGGGACGCGGTGGCCCTGCGGACCGACCTGGCCGACTACCTCGGCCACGGCCTGACCAGCGCCAACACGTGGGCCGCGAACGGCTCCAACGAGGTTCAGCAGCAGCTGCTGCAGGCGTTCGCCGGTCCCGGCCGCACCGCCCTGGGCTTCGGCCCGTCGTACTCGATGCACCCGCTGCTGGCCCAGGGCACCGGCAGCCGGTGGGTCGGAGCGCTGCGGGATCCCGATTTCGGGCTCACCCCGGCCGCCGCGCTGGCCCAGATCGAGGAGCACGACCCCGACCTGATCTTCCTGTGCTCGCCCAACAACCCGACCGGCACGGCGCTCGACCCCGAGGTCGTGACCGCCGTGCTCGGTGCGGCCCGGGGCATGGTGGTGGTCGACGAGGCGTACGCCGAATTCGCCCGTCCCGGCACGCCCAGCGCGCTGGCCCTGCTGCCGGGGCACCCGCGCCTGGTGGTGAGCCGCACGATGAGCAAGGCGTTCGGCTTCGCCGGGGGCCGGCTCGGCTATCTGGCCGCCGACCCGGCCGTGGTCGACGCCGTGCAACTGGTCCGCCTGCCCTACCACCTGTCCGCGCTCACCCAGGCCGCCGCCCGCGCGGCGCTGTCCCAGCGGGCGGCCCTGCTCGACACGGTCGAGGTGATCAAGCAGCAGCGCGACCGCATCGTCACCACGCTGCGCGAGCGTGGCCTGCGGGTGGCCGACAGCGACGCCAACTTCGTGCTGTTCGAGGTGGGCGGGGATCAGAAAATCGCTTGGCAGCGCCTGCTCGACCGCGGTGTGCTCATCCGCGACGTCGGCCTGCCGGGCTGGTTGCGCGTGACCGCCGGAACGCCCGCAGAGACCGATGCATTCTTGGAGGCCTTGCAGTGAGCCGCACCGCGCGCGTCGAGCGCGTCACCAACGAGACCAAGGTGCTCGTCGAGATCGACCTCGACGGCACCGGCAAGGGCGACCTGAGCACGGGTGTCGGCTTCTACGACCACATGCTCAACCAGCTGGCCCGGCACGGCGGCTTCGACCTGACCGTGCGCACCGAGGGTGACCTCGAGATCGACGCGCACCACACGATGGAAGACACGGCAATTGCGCTCGGTGACGCCTTCGCGCGTGCGCTGGGTGACAAGGCCGGCATCCGCCGCTACGGCTCGGCCACCATCCCGATGGACGAGGTGCTGGTGCGGGCTGCGGTCGACCTGTCCGGCCGGCCGTACATCGTGCACGACGAGCCCGAGCTCGCGCCGTACATCGGTCCGGTCTACCCGACCAGCATGACCCGGCACATCTTCGAGTCGTTCGGCCACGCGGCCCGGCTCACGCTGCACGTCAGCGTGCTCCGGGCGGCCCGCGACGGCGGCAAGCCCGACGCCCACCACGTGGTCGAGACGCAGTTCAAGGCGTTCTCGCGGGCGCTGCGCGAGGCGGTCGAGATCGACCCCCGCAACGCCGGCCAGCTGCCCTCGACCAAGGGCGTGCTCTGATGGCCATCGCGCTGTTCCTGCTGGCCGGCTTCCTGGTCGGCGGCGTGATCCAGCTCGTGCGCTCGGGGGCCACCAAGTTCAGCATCGGCCTGGTCGGGGTGCTCGCCGCCCTGGCCACGGCCGGCGGCATCCTGTGGTCGGTCTGATGACGAGCGTCGTGGTGCTCGACTACGGGTCGGGCAATCTGCGGTCGGCCGAGCGCGCTGTCGCGCGTACGGGCGTGGACGTCACCGTGACCAGCGACCTGACCGTCGCGGCCGAGGCCGACGGCCTGGTCGTCCCCGGCGTGGGCGCCTACGCCGCGTGCATGGCCGGCATCGACGAGATCGACGCCGGCCCGATGATCGCGGCCCGGGTCGCGGCCGGCCGTCCGGTGATCGGCATCTGCGTCGGCATGCAGATCCTGTTCGAGGCGGGCGTCGAGCACGGCGTCGAGACCAAGGGCCTGGGCCTGCTGCCGGGCGTCGTGAACAAGCTGACGGCCGAGCGCATCCCGCACATGGGCTGGAACACGGTCGACGTGCCGGTGGGGTCGCGGCTGTTCGACGGGCTCTCCGACGATTCCCGGTTCTACTTCGTCCACTCGTACGCGGCGAATGATGTCGACCTTCTTCGCGCGGCCGGCGGCAAGGTGACCACGGCGAGCCACGACAAGCCCTTCGCGGCGGCGGTCGAGCTCGGCCCGCTGAGCGCGGCGCAGTTCCACCCCGAGAAGTCGGGCGACGCCGGCTACGCGCTGCTGCGCAACTGGGTCGCCGGAATCTAGACGATGTCGAAGGAGCGTGCGCGGCGGCGCGAGGCGCGTCTCGCCGTGCTGGAGAAGGAGAAGGCCGCGCGCGCCCGCAAGGTGGCGCGGCGGCAGCAGCGGCGCCAGGTGCTGAATCGGCTCCGCCCTCGACGGCGGAGCAGTTCGGGCCAGCTCTATCGGCGCAGCCGGGGCGAACGGCTCGGCATCCTGCTGGTGCCGGCGGTGGCCATCGCCGCGGTGTGGCTGTTCGTGCCCGAGCTGTCGCTGCGGATCGTGCTCACCGCAGTGCTGGTCCTTGCCGCCCCGGCTCTCGTGGTCGTCGTCCTCGGCCGCAAGGCCGGCTGATCCACCCCGTCGTCCACGGCCGTGAAGCCGGCCGAACTATCTGGAGAGAGCAACCATGACCTTGCAGCTGCTGCCCGCCGTCGACGTCGCGGACGGTCAGGCCGTCCGCCTCGTGCAGGGCGCCGCCGGCTCCGAGACGGCCTACGGCGACCCGCTCGAGGCCGCGCTGGCCTGGCAGAACGACGGCGCCGAGTGGGTGCACCTGGTCGACCTGGACGCGGCCTTCGGGCGCGGCTCCAACGCCGAGCTGCTGGCGGGCGTGGTCGGCCGGCTCGACGTCAAGGTGGAGCTGTCCGGCGGCATCCGCGACGACGAGTCGCTGACCCGGGCCCTGGCCACCGGCTGCGCGCGGGTCAACATCGGCACCGCCGCGCTGGAGGACCCGGAGTGGTGCGACCGGGTCGTGGCCGAGTACGGCGACCGGGTGGCGATCGGCCTGGACGTGCGCGGCCGCACCCTGTCGGCCCGCGGCTGGACCCGCGACGGCGGCGACCTGTACGAGGTGCTGGCCCGGCTCGACAAGGCGGGCGCCTCGCGCTACGTGGTCACCGACATCACCAAGGACGGCATGATGCGCGGCCCGAACGTCGAGCTGCTGCGCGAGGTGTGCGCGGCCACCGACAAGCCGATCATCGCCAGCGGCGGCGTGTCCACCCTGGACGATCTGCGGGCGCTGGCCGCGCTGGAGCCGGTCGGCGTCGAAGGCGTGATCGCCGGCAAGTCGCTCTACGCGGGCGCGTTCACCGTGCGTCAGGCGCTCGACGCGCTGGCCGAAGCCGCGGCCTGATTCGCCGGTGCGTCAGGCGTTCGACGCGCCGGCTGCAGAAAAGGGCCTGATCCGCGCGCCTACTGGGCGTCGACGGCCCGGCTCCACGACTCGCGCAGGGCCGCCACGGCCGCCCCCACGGCGGGGCGGGCCGTGGAGGCCTCGCGCCACGCCACCACGACCCGGCGCTTCGGCTCGGGGGTGACGCGGACGACGCGTACGCCCGGGGGAAGTTCTCTCGACCGCGCCAGCCGGGGGATGACGGCGACCCCGAGCCCGGCCGCGATCAGGGTCAGCTGGGTCTCGAACTCGCCGACGTGGAAGTCGGGCTGCACGCCGGGGATCGCGCGCAGCAGCCACTGGTGGCAGACGTCGCCGGCCGGGGCCGCGATCCACCGTTCGTCGCCGAGCTTCGACCGCGGCACGGTGTCGCCGAAGCGGTGGCCGCTGGGCACGATCAGGTCGGCCACGTCCCAGCCCAGCTCGACGTGCGTGACGCCGCTCGGATAGCGCAGGGCCACCTCGGGCCAGTCGTCGAGCACGGCCAGGTCGGCGTGCCCCCGGTGCAGCACCTCGAGGCCTTCGTGCGGGTTCACCTCGACCAGCCCGGTGCTGAGCTGCGGATGCTCCAGGGCCAGGCGATGCAGCGCGTACGGCAGGAGGGCGCGGCAGGCCGTGGCGAACGCCGCCACCGTGAGCCGCCCGACGACCGTGTCGCGGTGCGCCGCCAGGGCCGCCTCGGCCTCGTCGACCGTGGCCAGCACCTTCTCGGCGTGCCGGGCCAGCACCCGGCCGGCCTCGGTGAGCCGCAGCCGCCGCCCGTCCTTCTCGACGAGTGTGGCGCCCGTCTCGCGCTCGAGCTTGGCCAGTTGCTGCGACACGGCCGACGGGGTGCAGTGCAGCGCCTCGCCCGCCGCCAGCACCGTCTTGTAGCTGGCCACGGCGTGCAGGGCGCGCAGGCGGCCCAGATCCATCATGCAGCCACGCTACATCTTGGGTGTAGCAAATTTCGATGGTGCTTAACGGTCGCCGTGGCCAGGCTGAGGGAGTGAAACCGCGTGATCTCGCCCTGACCGTGGGCCTCATGGCCGTCTGGGGCTTCAACTTCGTCGTCATCGAGACCGGCCTCGACCACTTCCCGCCGCTGCTGTTCAACGCGCTGCGCTTCACCCTGGCCGCGTTCCCGGCGGTGTTCTTCGTGGGCCGGCCGCAGGTGCCGTGGCGGTGGATCGTCGCCGTCGGGCTGATCCTCGGCGTCACCAAGTTCTCGCTGCTGTTCGGCGGCATGGCGGCCGGGATGCCGGCCGGGCTGAGCTCGCTCGTGCTGCAGAGCCAGGCCGTCTTCACGATGGTCTTCGCGGTGCTGCTGCTGCGCGAGCGGCCGCGTCCGGTCCAGATCGCCGGGCTGCTGGTCGCGGCGGCCGGGGTCGCCCTGGTGGCCACCCGGATGGGGGCCGGGCTCGGGGCGTTCCTGCTGATCGTCGGGGCGGCCGCCGCCTGGGGGCTGTCCAACATCGCCACCCGCAAGGCGTCCCCGCCGGACACGCTGCGGTTCATGGTCTGGGCCAGCGCTGTCGCGTCGGGTCCCCTGATCGTGCTGTCGCTGCTGGTGGACGGCCCGTCGGCCGATCTGGCGGCGCTGCGGGCGTTCGATCTGGAAGCGCTGGCGGCGTTGCTCTACGTCGCGCTGATCTCGACGCTGGCCGGCTTCGCGGTGTGGGGGCGGCTGCTTCAGACGTACGGGGCCTCGACCGTCGCGCCGTTCTCGATGCTCGTGCCGTTCTTCGGCTTGGCCTCGGCGGCGATCTTCCTGGGCGAGCGGATCACCGCCGTCGAGGTGACCGGGGCAGTGCTCGTGGTCGGCGGCATCCTGCTGGGCCTCGTCAAGCTCCGGGCGCCCCGCCTCGTTAGGGTTGAGGCATGACGGTTGCCGTGCGCGTGATTCCCTGCCTCGACGTGGACGCGGGCCGCGTCGTCAAGGGGGTCAACTTCGTCGACCTGCGCGACGCCGGCGATCCGGTCGAGCTGGCCGCCGCGTACGACGCTCAGGGCGCCGACGAGCTGACGTTCCTCGACGTCACCGCGTCCTCGGATGATCGCGGCACGATGCTGGACGTGGTGCGGCGTACGGCCGAATCGGTCTTCATCCCGCTCACCGTGGGCGGCGGCGTGCGCTCGGTCGAGAACGTCGACGTGCTGCTGCGGGCCGGCGCCGACAAGGTCGGGGTCAACACGGCGGCCATCGCCCGGCCGTCGCTGATCGAAGAGATCGCCCAGCGCTTCGGCAATCAGGTTCTGGTGCTCTCGCTGGACGTGCGCCGATCTTCCGAGCAGCCCAGCGGGTGGGAGGTCACCACGCACGGCGGCCGGCGCAGCGCGGGCCTCGACGCCATCGAGTGGGCCGCGAAGGTGGCCGAACTGGGCGCGGGCGAGATCCTGCTCAACTCGATGGACGCCGACGGCACCAAGGCCGGTTTCGACCTCGACCTGATCGCCGCCGTCCGGAAGGTCGTCGACATCCCGGTCATCGCCAGCGGCGGCGCGGGAGCGGTCGGACACTTCCCGCCGGCCGTGGCGGCCGGGGCCGACGCCGTACTCGCCGCAAGCGTCTTTCACTTCGGTGACCTGTCGATCGGCGAGGTCAAGCAGTCGCTGCGCGAGGCGGGCAATCCCGTCCGCTGAAGCTGGCAATGTGCTGAGAAATGCCTGCCTGGGGGCAAGTACTTTGGTGGGGAAATGCGCGTTTCACGTCGTGGGACGATGAGATGTGGCGGTCGATACACTTGCGGTGATGCTGCTTGATCGCTAGCGGCGCCGGGGCGGCACTAGCCCTCCCGCCACCGTCCCAATACTCTGCGGTAACACAAAAGTTAAATCCCCCCGCACGACTGACCATAAGGCGGCGCCGATGGCTCTCGAGGTTCCCTACCGGTCGATCCCCGACATGTTCTTCAAGCGCGTGGCCGCGACCCCCAACGGCCAGGCCTTCGCGGTGCCGAACGCCGACGACACGGGCATGGTGTGGTACACGTGGGCGCAGGTGGGTGAACGGGCCTCGGCCATCGCGGCGGGCCTGCGTGACCTCGGGGTGGGCCTGGAGGACAGGGTGGCCATCCTGTCCGGCACGCGGTACGAGTGGGTGCTGGCCGATCTCGGCATCAACGCCGCCGGCGCCGCCACCACCACGGTCTACCCGACCACCGAGCCCGAGGACGCGAGCTACATCGTCTCCAACTCCGGCTCCAAGGTGCTCTTCGCCGAGAACGCGCAGCAGGCGCTGAAGATCGCCGGCGTCGAGACCGACGTGACCCACGTGGTGCTCATCGACGGGCTGGCCGACGCGGGCGCGACGCCGCCCCAGCTCACCCTGGCCGAGCTCGAGGAGCGGGGCGCCGCCGTCCTGCGCGAGCGGCCGAAGCTGATCGAAGAGGTCGTCGAGTCGATCGGCCCCGACAACCTGGCCACCCTCATCTACACCTCGGGCACCACCGGCCGCCCCAAGGGTGTGCAGCTGCTGCACTCGGGCTGGACGTGGGAGGGCGTGGCCCAGCAGGGCCTCGGTCTGTTCGAGTCGTCCGACCTGCAGTACCTGTGGCTGCCGCTGTCGCACTCGTTCGGCAAGACGCTGCTCTGCGGCATCATCCACGTCGGCGTGCCGACCTACGTCGACGGCCGCGTCGACAAGCTGGTCGACATGCTCGCGGTGGTCAAGCCGACGCTGATGTGCGCGGCGCCCCGCATCTTCGAAAAGGTCTACAACAAGACCGTCACCACGGCGCTGGCCGGCGGCGGGGCCAAGGCCAAGATCTTCCACTGGGCCGTCGCCACCGGCAAGCAGAAGGTCGCCCTCGAACAGGCCGGCAAGCCGGTCCCGGCCGGGCTCAAGCTCAAGTTCGGCGTGGCCGAGCGGCTGGTCTTCTCGAAGCTGCAGACCCGCCTCGGCGGGCGGCTGCGGGTGCTGGTCAGCGGGTCGGCTCCGCTCAGCCGCGAGATCGCCGAGTTCTTCGCGGCGGCCAACCTGCCGATCATGGAGGGCTACGGCCTGACCGAGAGCAGCGCGGCCAACTTCGTCAACCGGCTCGAGAAGCTGAAGATCGGCACGGTCGGCCTGCCGCTGGGCGACCTCGAATGCAAGATCGACACCGACGGCGAGGTGCTGCTGCGCGGCGCCCCGGTCATGCGCGGCTACCACAACCTGCCGCAAGAGACCGAAGAGGCGTTCACCGAGGACGGCTGGCTGCGCACCGGCGACATCGGCGAACTCGACGCGGACGGCTTCCTGTCGATCACCGACCGCAAGAAAGACCTGGTCAAGACGTCCGGCGGCAAGTACATCGCGCCCAGCGCGATCGAGGGCCAGTTCAAGGCGGTCTGCCCGTACACCTCGCAGGCGGTCGTGGTCGGCCAGGCCCGCAACTTCGTGACCATGCTGATCTCGCTCGACGAGGACGCGATCAAGGGCTGGGCGGCGAGCGGACCGCTGTCCGGCAAGAGCTACGAAGAGATCGTGGCCGCGCCCGAGACCGAGAAGATGGTCGCCGGCTACGTGGAAGAGCTGAACAGCAAGCTCAACCGGTGGGAGACGATCAAGAAGTTCGCCATCCTGCCCCGCGACCTGAGCATCGAGGCCGGCGAGATCACCCCGTCCATGAAGATCAAGCGGCGGTCGGTCGAGACCAACTTCTCCGAGCAGATCGACAAGATGTACGCGGGTTCGCTTGCGCAGATCTGACGGTCCGCACCCTGCACTTCTCGCGCGTACGGCCGGGGCCACCGCCCCGGCCGTTTCGTCGTAGGCTGCGGCGATGGCTGACGATCCGCGGTCGAAGGAACAGCGCAAGGCGGACGTGCTCGCGCGGTTGAGCGCTCCGGTGGCCGACGCCTGGGTGGCGACGGCCGGCGACGGCGGCCCCTATCTCGTGCCGTTCACGCTGGCCTGGTTCCGGGAGCGCCTGCTGCTCGCCACCGGGCGCAAGTCGCCGACGGTCCGCAACATCGCCGCCAACGGGCGGGCCCGGATCGGTTTCGGGCCGACCCGCGACGTCATCCTGATCGAGGCCGAGCTGGAGGCGACGCTGCCGGTGGCCGAAGCGGTGGACGAGGGCGCCGCCTACGCGGAGCAGAACGACTGGGATCCGCGGGAGGCCGGCGAGGCGTACGTCTTCCTCGTGCTGCGCCCGGCCCGCGTACTGGCCTGGCGTGAAGAGAACGAACTGCCCGGCCGCGAACTGATGCGCGACGGCGCCTGGCTGGTGTGAGCCCCGGGTCAGGCGATGACCGAAGGCGTACGCCAGGAAGGGATCGTCGCCCGGTCGAGGTCGTGGCGGACCGAGGCGATGCGGCGGACGGCCTCGGTGAGCTGGTCGGACGGCAGGGCGAAGGGCAGGCGCAGGTAGCGCTCGAGGGTGCCGTCCAGACCGAAGCGGGGGCCGGGAGCCAGCCGTACGCCCACGTCCTCGGCCGCCCTCGCCAGCGCGCTCGAGATGGGGCCGTCGAGTTCGGCCCAGATCGTCGCCCCGCCCGGCGGCAGCACGAAACGCCACTCGGGCAGCAGTTCGATCACCGCCGCGGCCAGCACATCGCGTTGCTGCCGGAGTTCGGCCCGGCGGTCGCTGAGGATCTTGGGCGCGTGTTCCAGCAGCCGCACGGCGACGAGCTGCTCGAGCACCGGGCTGGCCATGTCGACCCCGACCCGGATGGCCGCCAGGCGCTGCACCAGCGGGGCCGAGGCGCGCACCCAGCCGATCCGCAGGCCGCCCCAGTAGCCCTTGCTCAGGCCGCCGATCGACACCACCCGCGAGTGCCGGTCGAACACGGCCACCGGCGGCGGCATCCCGTCCCCGTCCAGCTGCAGGTCGACCCAGGACTCGTCGACGACCAGGTCGGTGCCGGTGCTGTGAGCCGTGGCGACCATGCGCTCGCGCAGTTCGGCCGGCATCAGGTGCCCGGTCGGGTTGTGGAACTCGGGGATCACGTACGACAGCCGCGGCCGGGTCTGCCGCAGCGCCCCCAGCAGCATCTCGCCGTCCCAGCCGGTCGCCGTGTCCAGCCCGTGCGTGCTTATCCGGGCCCGGCGCGCGGACAGGGCGGCCAGCGCGTTCGGATAGGTCGGGGCTTCCACCAGTACGGGTGATCCGGGCGGCGCCAGCAGCCGGAGCACGAGGTCGAGGGCCTGCTGAGTGCCGCCGGTGATCAGGATCTGCTCGGCCGAGGTGGCCACCCCGCGCGCCTGGTAGCCGGCCGCGACCGCCTCGCGCAGCTCGATCAGGCCGGTCGGGTGGTAGCCGGCGCTGCCCAGGTAGCGGGGCAGGTCGTCGGCGGCGGCGCGGGCGGCCGGCACCAGCTCGGGCGGGGCGGCGGAGGCGGCCACCCCGAGGTCGATCACGTTGCGGTCGTCGTCGGGCGTCCACAGGCCGGAGGTGGCGACGCGGTGGCCGTTGGGCAGCGTGGTCCAGCTGCCGGCGCCGCGGCGGCTGGTCAGGTGGCCGGTCTCGCGCAGGGTGCGGTACGCCGCGCTGACGGTCGTGCGGCTCACGGCGAGGGCCTCGGCCAGCTCCCGCTCGGCCGGAAGACGTACGCCCAAAGGAAGCCGGCCGTCAGACAGCAGGCCCCGTACGGCGGCCGCGAGCGCGGCGTAGTCGGGGCTGCGGTGACGACCCGGAAGCGAATGCCACTGACCGAGCAGCCGGGCCAATTGGCCCCCGCGTATCGTCGTCGTCACATCCACCTCCGGCGAATTGGCTCTTCAGCTTCGCACAATTGGCCTTCAGAGTGGCATTCATGGACCCCAGTGACAACAGAGATCGTCGTCTCGTCCGGCGCACCGTCCAGCTCTTCGCCGGGCTGGTGCTGTACGGCGTGAGCATGGCGTTCATGGTCGAGTCGGCGCTGGGCCTCAACCCGTGGGACGTGTTCCACCAGGGTCTGTCCAAGGTCACCGGGATCAGCTTCGGCCTGGTGGTGATCCTGCTCGGCATCCCGATCCTGCTGCTGTGGATCCCGCTGCGCCAGCGCCCGGGCTTCGGGACGCTGGCCAACATCGTCGTGGTCGGCTTCGCGGTCGACGCCGCCCTGAGCGTGCTGCCGGCGGGCGGGACGATCCCGGCCCGGATCGGCTATCTGGTCGGCGGCATTCTGCTGAACGGACTGGCCACGGGCCTGTACATCGGCAGCCGGTTCGGTCCCGGCCCGCGCGACGGGCTGATGACCGGGATCGTCGGGCGCTTCCCCCGGCTGTCCATCCGGCTGGTCCGCACCACGATCGAGGTGCTGGTCCTGGGAGTGGGATTCCTGCTCGGCGGCACGGTCGGCATCGGCACCGTCGCGTACGCTCTGGCCATCGGCCCGCTCGTGCATCTGTTCCTGCCCTGGTGCACCGTGGGCGGCGCCGCGCGGCCCGGGCTCACGTTCACTCACGCCGCGCCCGCGTCCACAAAGGACTGAGGGATTCGCCCGGCGATCCGCCTACTGATTCGGTTTAGCACACAAGATCCTCGGTCACAGCTTTGTGATCATCACGACACATTCGCTTCCCGGGACCCCGGCGGCACGGCATCATTGCCGCATGGGGGCTGGTGACTGGCAGTGGAACGACGCTTGGATCTTCGTGTCCGCGGTCATCGCCGAGCGCCTCGAGCGGGACAGGGCCCAGCACGCCGCCCTGCCCATGGTCGGGGCCAGCCTGGCCGACCTGCTCGCCGCGGCCGACTTCCTGCACCACAGCGTGCCCAGCCGGGCCGAACTCGAAGAGTCGGTGCGCCGCCTGGCCGGCGCGGGCCTGCTCCTCGTCGAGGACGACCTGGTCGAGGTGGCGCCGGCCGGTGAGCAGCTGTGGCGGGGGCGCCCGTTCAGCGGCCTCTCCTCGGCCGTCATGACGCTGCAGACCCAGCTCAACCGCGGCGCCGGCGAACCGGGCGACGCCGACTGGACCCTCGACGAGCAGACGTACGCCCTGGCCATGCGCGAGTACCGCCACCGGCTGGCCGACGACCGTTGAGCCGTCCCCGGCGGCATGCCGGTCAGGGGGTGATCGACTCGATGGGCTTCATGTCACGGATCGCCGGGGCGACGGAAGCGGTCAGCGCCGACACCGAGACGGTCGCCGCGAAGAGCGCGATGCTGATCGGTGCGCCCCAGGCCGTGACGAAGACGCCGGCCAGCAGCGGCGCCACGGTGGCGGCCGACATGGCGGCCAGGAAGATGACGCTCAGCACCCGGCCCTGCAGGTGGTCCGGAGTGATGGCGGCCTGATACCCGAAGAGCGCGGCGTTGCAGGCCGGCCCCACGAAGATGGCGAGCGCGATCGGGGCGGCCGCGGCCACGCTGGAGGTGAGGAAGGCGCTGACCGCCAGGAACAGCGTCGCCGCCCAGCACAAGCCGCGGATCAGCACGGCGAACGACAACCAGCGTTGCAGCGTGGGCGCGACCAGGGCGCCCATCAGCCCGCCCGCCCCGACGATGGTCTCGGTCAGGCCGATCACCCCCGGCTGCACCTCATGCCGTTGCAACGTGACGATGATCGTGAACATCGAGCCGTACAGCGCGAGGTTCAGGGGTGCGGCGACGACCAGGACGGTCCGCAGGAACGGGTTGCGGAAGACGAAGCTCAACCCCTGCAGCAGGGCCGCGCGGTGCCCCGCGTGCTCGCGCGGCCGGTCCGCCTGCAACGGCTTGCGGATCAGGGCGATGCCGATGAGCGAGGCCAGATAGGACAGCGCGTTCCCCACGAAAGGCAGCGCCGGCGTGAGACCGAACAGGACACCGCCGAGCGGCGGCCCGGCCAGCGAGGTGCCGTAACTGCGGGCCTCGTTACGGGCCACGGCGGCGGGCAGTTGAGTGGCCGGCACGATGCTGCGCAGGGCCGCATGCTCCGTCGTATTGAAAAGTGACCCGCAGACGGCGTCGATCAGGGCCACCACGACGATCTCGGTCAGCCCCGCCCGCCCGGTGGCGACGGCCAGGGCCAGGGCCGCGAACGCCACCAGCCGGATGACGTCGCAGGTGAGCATGGCCCGGCGCCGGTTCAGCTGATCGGCCAGCACCCCCGACGGCAGCCGGCAGACAAGCTTGGCCACCTGCGCCGCCGTACCGACCGCGCCCGCCTTGACGGCCGAATCGGTCACGTCGAGAACCAAAAGCGGTATCGCCAGCGTGGCGATCGCCCCGCCCAGATCCGACAAACTCTGACTCGTCCACAGCAGAGTGAATTCACGATTGCGCCACAACGTGCTCACGGCGCCACCCCGGACCAGAACACGTTCCGCAATCTCATGGTCACGCCATGGAGGATATGTACTGCATCCGATGTCCGCCGACTTCAGGCATCAACGAACCTCGCTTCCCGCCCTGTTCCCCCACACTTCGGGCCAGCATCGATGCCCTCCGGCCGGGCCTTGGCGAGGTTCACTGACTTTGTCCACAGGTCTGGCCGGCCGCTCGATGCGGGACGCCCTCGCCTGTGGACAACGCGGCCCTCGTTCTTCGATAGCGGCGTACCCTCAACGCCATCGCTCCAAGAAGGCTGCCGACGGTTTTTCGAGAGGCCGCCCACTAGTGCGGCGTTGCCGGTTCGGCTCACGCCAGTGCCGTCAGGCGGTGGCCCGGGCTTGGGCTCGGCGGGCGGCGCGTCGGCCTGCCGGTCGCTGCCACGGTTGAGCTTGCGACTTCGAGCGGGGCGGTGTTGCCGGTTGCGGGGCGACGCCTCAGAGCATGGCGAACGCCGTTTCGGAGGCGAGCCGCTGGTGATCTCCGCCGGTCGTGACCAGCGGTTGCCCGGCGACGTCGTCGCGTTCGTCGGGACGCTGGGCCGTTTGTGGCTCGCCGGGCGGGGGCGATAGCGGTGACCGAGGGTCCGAGCAGGTCGGCGAGGTGGCTGATGTCGGTGCTGAGCTGCTGGCGGCGGCGGACCACTTAGCGCGCGGTCGCGGTCGCGGTGGCCGGGCCGCTCGCAAATTGCCGTGCGTCATTGCTCACTCGGGTGTGCGGTCGACGCTTTGGCGGCGTCAACGCGTTCGGCCCTGCTGCACGCGGAACGGGATCCGCGCCTCCCGGATCTCCTCGACACCCGGACAATCCGCTTCGGCACCGCCAGCCGTGGTGGTTG
Source organism: Paractinoplanes pyxinae (assembly GCF_026626335.1). Taxonomy (GTDB): domain Bacteria; phylum Actinomycetota; class Actinomycetes; order Mycobacteriales; family Micromonosporaceae; genus Actinoplanes; species Actinoplanes pyxinae. The sequence continues at coordinate 175,744 of NZ_JAPNTZ010000004.1, forward strand.
CGTCGGGCTGCGCTGCGATCTGCCGGGTCGGATGAGCGGAGGGCTGGTTGAGGGCCGTGCTGCATCGTGCCGGGTCGGGCTGGTTGAGGCTGCGCGCGACTTGGGTGTTGGGCTTGGGCGCAACCACTCACGCACGTCGCCGTGGTGGGGTGAGCGTTTTGGACGCGCCAGCGGCCAGCTCGGCCCGCCGCGGTCCTCGGCGGGAGCGACGGTCTGTACCCACCACCCCGCTACGACATCCTGAATTTGACCTTGTGGTTCTGCTGGCGAAGCTCGGGAAGTCAGCCCGGGTGGAAGCCGCGATGCGAGGGGAAGATCGGCGTCCAGCTTTGCGTGCGCGGAACCATGCGCGAAGAGTGCGAGGCCAGGGGAAAGACGATGCCCGGCCCCGGGAAGAAGCCGGAGCCGGGCATCGAAGCGCTACTGGACTACGAAGAGCAGGCGGTTGGGGGAGTTGGTTCCCGGGTTTGTGACTACGCCGGTGGTGGCGTTGTTGACCAGGCTGTCGCGGACCTGGGTGGGGGTGTAGCTGGGGTCGCGCGAAAGGACCAGGGCGGCCGCGCCGGCTACGTGGGGGCTGGCCATTGAGGTGCCGCTGATGGAGTTGGTGGCGGTGTTCGAGTTGTACCAGGCCGAGGTGATGGAGCTGCCGGGGGCGAAGATGTCCAGGCAGGTGCCGTAGTTCGAGTAGCTGGCCCGGGCGTCGGTGCTGGTGGTGGCGCCGACGGTGATGGCTGCGGCCACGCGGGACGGGGAGGAGTTGCAGGCGTTGGCCGACGAGTTGCCGGCGGCCAGGGCGAACGTGATGCCGCGGGAGATCGCGTTGTTGACCGCGTTGTCCAAGGTGGTGCTGACGCCGCCGCCGAGGCTCATGTTGGCTACCGCGGGGCGGGCCGTCTGCTGGCCGACCCAGTTGACGCCGGCGATGACGCCCGCCGTGGTGCCGCTGCCGGAGCAGTTCAGGACGCGCACGCCGACCAGGCGGACCTGCTTGGCCACGCCGTACGTCGTGCCGCCGACCGTGCCCGCCACGTGGGTGCCGTGGCCGTTGCAGTCGACGGCGCCCGTGCCGACCGCGTCGTAGCCGGCCGTGGCCCGGCCGCCGCTGAACTCGTTGTGCGTGTAGCGGATGCCGGTGTCGATGATGTACGCGGTGACGTTCGACGCCGTCGTCGGGTACGTGTACGTGGTGCTCAGCGGCCGGTTGCGCTGGTCGATGCGGTCGATGCCCCACGTCGCGTTGTTCTGCGTCGCGTTCAGGGAGATCGTCTGGTTCTGCTCGACGTAGGCGACGCCGGGGCTGGCCGCGAGCCGCTTGGCCTGGGCCTGGCTCATCTTCGCCTCGTAGCCGTTGATGATGCCCAGCTGCTGCCGTACCTGCCCGCCCACGCTCGCGGCCTGGGTCTTGGCGCCGGGCTGGAGAACGACGATGTAGCTGTCGGGAATCGCCGTAGCGGCGCCTGCCAGTCGCAGGTCGCCCGTGGGGGCGGCCGCGGCGGGGGTGCCCACCGCGACGGCCGCGGTGACCGCGGCGAGCAGGCCGGCGGCCAGGGTGCGTCGAGTCGCCATACTGATCCTCTCCCGGAGCTCTTGAATTGACGTTTGTCACTTCAATACGGAGAGCCTAGGCGCGCCGGTCCTCGATCGCCGCCATACCGGTTGGGCCATAGTGCGGAGAATGACCTGGTGGACCTGATCATTCGGCTGGACGGGACGGACGGCAAGACCGCCGCCGTCTACCGGGCCCTGCGCGCGGCGATCGTCGACGGGCGGCTGCCGCCGGGCGAGCGGCTGCCCGCGACCCGCGCCCTGGCCACCGATCTGGGCGTGGCCCGGGGGAGTGTCGCCGCCGCCTACGAGCGGTTGACCGCCGAGGGCTATCTGTCGTCGCGTGTCGGCGCCGGCACCTTTGTGGCCGCGGTTCCGCAGAAAAAGTCGCGCCGCCGGACGCCGACCGATCCGCTGCGGCCGCGCGCCGACTGGGCCTGGCAGCCTCTGGAGACGAGCGGCGCCGTACGCCGTCCGCGCTTCGACTTCCGGACCGGCATCCCCGACGCCGGGCTTTTCCCGTTCGACTCGTGGCGGCGCCTGGTGACCGCCGAGTTGCGGTTGAGGGCCAACAATCCCGGTACGTACGGTGATCCGGCGGGCCACCCGGGCCTGCGTGAGGCGATAGCGCGTTACCTCGGCGTCTCCCGGGGTGTGCGGACGACCCCGGCCGACGTGGTGGTGACCAACGGCGCCCAGCACGCGTTCGACCTGATCGCCCGGGTGCTCGTGAAACCCGGTGACATCGTGGCGGTCGAGGAGCCGGGCTATCCGCCGGCCCGCCGGATCCTGGCCGCGCTCGGCGCCCGCGTGACCTACGTGCCGGTCGACGACCAGGGGCTCGTGGTGGCCGGCCTGCCCGCGAACTGCCGTTTGGTCTACACGACCCCGTCGCATCAGTTCCCGCTCGGCCGCGCGATGAGCCTGGCCCGCCGCCGCGAGTTGCTGGAGTGGGCCCGCTGCCGGCCGGCCGCGATCGTGGAGGACGACTACGACAGCGAGTTCCGCTTCTCGGCGCGCCCGCTCGAGCCGCTGCACAGCCTGGACACGGCCGGGCGGGTGCTTTATGTGGGCACGTTCTCGAAGAGCATGCTGCCGGCCGTGCGTACGGGGTTCGTGCTGGCGCCGCCCGGTCTGCGCGACGCCCTGATCGCGGCCCGCCAGCTCGGCGACGGCTACGGGCAGCCGGCCGTGCAGGCGGCACTGGCCCGTTTTCTCGACGAGGGGCTGCTCGCCCGGCATGTGCGGCGGGCCGGGAAGGCGTACGGGGAAAGGCACGCGGCGATTCTGAGATCTTTGGCGGAAATGTCCGAACTGGACGTTGTCCCGTCCGCGGCCGGCCTGCATGTCGCCGCGACGACCGGGGTCAACTCGACCGCGGTCGTCGCGGCGGCGGCGAAGCAGGGGCTGGCGCTCGACGATCTGCGGGCCTATTCCGACTCACCGACCAGGCAGGGCTTCGTGTTCGGGTTCGGCGCCACCGACCCGGCGTTGATCGACGAGGGGATGGCGCTCTTCGCCACCCTTCTGGCCCGCCACGCCTGATACGCCAGCGAGGCCGCGACAATCACGAGGCTGAGCAGTGCCGGCGCCCCGTTGAGCCAGAGCAGCCCGACCACCGACACCAGCCCGACCATGGCCACGACCCGCGAGCCGCCGCGCGGCAGCAGCCGCAGCGCCGCCGCCGTGCCGATCACGTAGACGAGCGTGAAGCACCCGGTGACCAGCAGCAGCATGGTGTGCAGGTCGATCGGCAGGGCGGCCGAGACCACGCTGCCCCCGAAGATCACGAGCAGGGCCTTGCGAGGTGTGCCGGCCAGCCGGGCCGGCAGCGCGCCGTCGCGGGCCAGTGCCGCCCCGAGCTGCGAGGCTCCGGCCAGGTACGCGTTGACCGCCCCGACGGTGAGCAGCACCGCCACCACGGCGGTGATCACCCGGACCGGGCCGCCGAAGCCGGACGCCAGCAGGTCGGCCAGCGGCGCCTTGCTGCCGCCGAGCGCCGGGCCCAGCACGAGCACGCTGACGGCGGCGACTGCGAGATAGAGGGCGCCGACCACCACGACGGCGATCGCGGTGGCCCGGGGCACGTCCCGGCGCGGGTTGCGGTAGGAGCCGGCCAGCGACGAGACCGCTTCCCACCCGGCGAACCCCCAGACCAGCACGGCCGACGCCGGACCGACGGCCGACCAGCCGTGCGGCGCGAACGGGGTCAGGTTGTCCCACCGGACGTGCGGCAGCGCGGCCACGACGGTGACCAGCAGCAGCGCGGCCAGCACGCCGGTCAGCACGAGCTGGACGCGCCCCGTGACGCGCAGCCCGAACCAGTTCATGACGAAAACCGTGCCGACGATGGCCAGGAAGACCAGGAGCACCGTGGTGCGGCCCCCACCCACCACGTCGGCCACGTACCCGCCGGCGAAGGCGGTCGCGGCCGGCGCCCCGAGCGGCACCGCGAAGAAGAAGCACCAGCCCACGGCCGCGCCCAGGCGCGGGCCGAAGGCCAGCCGGACGTACGTGGACACGCCGCCGCCGTCCGGGTGCCGGGCCCCGAGCGCCGCGAACGTCCAGGCCAGCGGGGCCGACAGCACGATCAGGGCGATCCAGGCGACCAGCGAGGCCGGGCCGGCGACCTCGGCCGCCAGCGCCGGCATCGAGATCACGCCGGTGCCGAGGACGGCGCCCACGCAGAGTGCGGCGCCCTGGGCGAGGGACAGTCCGGAGGTCTGAGCCATGGGGCCAAGATTAGGGGCCTATTGGCTCGCCGTTTGGTCCAATCAAGGCGCGATCAATTGGGCCAATCACAGACCCAGCTTAGCCTCGCGCAAGGCGTCGCCGACCACTGTCACACGGGCGTGAGCCTGGCGGCCGGTGAGGAACAACGCCAGTTCGCCCGGTGGGCCCTCGAGGGTGTTGTCCGGCTCGTCGCCGACGGTGAACGACCCGTACCCGGGGGAACTGACCGTGACCGCCAAGCCGGACCGGCGCAGGACCAGCTTGCCGGTGAGCCTGACGTTGCGCCACAGCGCCGCCTCGAAGGCCGGATCGAGCGGACGCGGCTCCCAGTCCGGCTGGCCGCGCCGCGCGTCCTCGTGGTGCACGAAGAATTCGATGGTGTTGGCCATCTCGTCCAGCAGAGGATTGCTCACGGGGCTCCACCAGGGCGGGGTCCGGACCTCGTGCACGATCTCGGCGTACGGGCGGGAAGCAGTTCGCGACCGCACGCGTTCCCCATGGTCGTGCAGCCGCGGGATCATCGCCCCGGCCGCCGCGTCGGGCCGGCGGTCCCGGACGACCAGATGAGCGGCGAGATCGCGAGTGGTCCATCCCTCGCACAGCGTCGGCTGGTCCGGGCCGAGGCGAAGCAGCAGGTCGGCGAGCAGGCGGCGTTCGCGCTGAGCATAGGCGGTCACAAACGTGATCGTAGACACATGTTACGAAGGTGAACGAGGCCGACCGGTTCGGCAGGATGGGTATGTAAGGCCGGAACCGCCGGCGAACACTTACCAGTCAGGTAGGAATTTTGAGCACCAGGTCCAGCCGCGACGTGCTGGTACGGGGACTGCGGGTGCTGGGCCAGGCGATTCGCACCGAACCACGCCTGTTCACCATCGGTGTGGCCGGCAGCAGCCTCTTCGGCCTGCTCGTGATCGCGAACTCGTACGTCGTGGGCGCCGTCATCGGCCGCGTCGTGGTGCCCGCGTTCGGCTCCGGCGACACCAGTTCCGGCACGCTCGCCCTGATCGCCGCCGTCTTCCTCGGCCTCAGCGCGCTGCGCGTCCTGACCATCTTCGGCCGCCGCCTCGGCGCGGGTTACATGCAGTTCCGCCTGCAGGCCCGCTACCGCCGCGCGGTCACCCGGCGCTACCTGTCGCTGCCGCCGTCCTGGCATCAGCAGCACGCCACCGGCAGCCTGCTGTCCAACGCGAACTCCGACGTCGAGGCGTCCTTCGTGCCGATCGCGCCGCTGCCGTTCGCAGTCGGCACGATCGTGATGATCCTGGCCGCGGTGGTGGCGCTGTTCCTCACCGACTGGGTGCTCGCGATGGTCGGCGTGGTGCTGTTCCCGGCCCTGTTCGCGCTGAACACCTTCTACGCGAGGCGCATGTCCCCGCGCCAGATCAAGGCGCAGCAGATGCGGGCCAAGGTCAGCGCGGTCGCCCACGAGAGCTTCGACGGCGCGCTGGTGGTCAAGACCATGGGCCGCGAGGAGGACGAGTCCCGCCGGTTCAAGGTGTTCGTCGACGAGCTGCGCGACTCGCTGATCTCGGTCGGTCGTCTGCGCGGGCTGTTCGACCCGGTCATGGACGCGCTGCCCAGTGTCGGCACGCTCGCGGTGCTGCTGCTCGGCGCGTGGCGGCTGCAGAACGGCGCGATCACCGTGGCCGAGCTGGTCACCGTCGCTTTCCTGTTCACCGTGCTGGCCTTCCCGGTCCGCGCGATCGGCTGGGTGCTCGGCGAGCTGCCGCGCAGCGTCGCCGGGTGGGATCGCGTGCAGGCGGTGCTGGCGGCGGAGGGTGATCTCGTCTACGGCTCGGGCACGGCGGGTGGCAGCGGTCCGGCCACGCTCCGTTTCGACAAGGTCGATTTCGCGTACGGCGACGGGCCCCTGGTTCTGCGGGACGTCAGCTTCGAGGTGCCCCCGGGCAGGACGGTGGCCCTCGTGGGTGCGACCGGCTCCGGCAAGTCGACCATCGCGTCGCTCGCCGTGCGGCTGGTCGACCCCGGGGCCGGTACGGTGCGGCTCGACGGCACGCCCCTGCCGGAGCTCAGTGAGGCCGGCCTGACCAGCGCGTCTGCTCTCGTACCGCAATTGCCGTTCGTCTTCGACGACACCGTGCGGGGCAACATCACGCTCGAACGGGACGGCGTCGACGACGAGGCCGTCTGGGCGGCGTTGCGCCTGGCCGAGGCCGACGGGTTCGTGGCCAAGCTGCCCGACGCCCTCGACACCGCGGTCGGCGAGCGCGGCACCTCGCTCTCCGGCGGGCAGCGGCAGCGCCTCACGCTGGCCCGCGCACTGGCCGGCCGCCCGCGCCTGCTGGTGCTGGACGACGCCACCAGCGCCGTCGACCCCCGGGTGGAGGCGGCCATCCTGGCCTCCCTGCGTGGCAACGACGCGGGCGCGTCCATCCTGGTCGTCGCCTACCGGCGGGCCACTATCGCGCTGGCCGACGAGGTCGTCTACCTCGAGCAGGGCAAGGTCGTCGCCACCGGCACCCACACCGAGCTGCTGGCCGCCCACGAGGGCTACGCCGAGCTCGTCACCGCCTACGAGAAGGCGGAGGCCGAGAAGGCCGAGGCCGAAAGGGTCGAGGCATGAGCGTCGGCACGTACGCCACCATCAAGCGCGGGCTGGCGCTCTCGCCCGAGCTGCGGCCCGGGCTGGGCGGCACGATCGCCCTGGCCGTGGTGCAGATGTCGGGCCGGGTGGCCGTGCCGATCGCCGTGCAGCAGGGCATCGACCACGGCATCCGCGGCGCCGGCGGCCCCGACCTGACTTTCGTGATCGAGGTCGTGGCGTTCACGTTCGTGGCGCTGATGATCTCGACGCTGGCCGGCTACCTGATGACCCGGCGCCTGTTCACGGTCAGTGAGACGGCGCTCGGTGCGCTGCGTTCGCGCACGTTCCGGCACATCCACGACCTGTCGATGCTGCACCAGCAGTCCGAGCGGCGGGGCACGATGGTGTCCCGGGTGACCAGCGACGTCGACCAGATCTCGCTGTTCCTGCAGACCGGCGGCGTGCAGTTGCTGCTGGCCAGCGGGCAGCTGCTGGTCTCGACGATCGTGATGTTCATCTACTCGTGGCAGCTCACGATCGTCGTGCTGCTGGCCTTCGGCCCGGCCGTGGCGGTGATCCGGCTCTTCCAGAAGCGGCTGGCCGCCGTCTACGGCGCGGTCCGCGAGCGGACCGGCGTCATGCTGGGTGCGATCGCCGAGAGCGTCGTCGGGGCCATGGTCATTCGCGCGTACGGCGTGGCCGGGCGCACCGAGAAGCGGCTCGACACGTCGATCGGGCGGCTCGAGGTGGCCCAGAAGAAGGCCCTGCGCACAAGCGTGACCAGCTTCTCGAGCGGCGAGATCGGGGCCGGCCTGGCGCTGGCCGGTGTCGTCGTCGTGGGCGTGCTGATCGGGGTCGACGGCGGGCTGACTGTGGGCCGGCTGACCGCGTTCCTGTTCCTGGTAACGCTGTTCATCCAGCCGGTACAGATCGCCACCGACATGCTCAACGAGGCGCAGAACGCGGTGGCCGGGTGGCGGCGCGTGCTCGACGTGCTCGACCTGGAACCCGACGTGAAGGACCCGGACGAGGTGGGCGTCGACCTGCCCGCCGGCCCGCTGTCGGTGCGCTTCGACGACGTGTCGTTCCGCTATCCGGGCGGCCCGATCGTGCTGGCCGACGTCGACCTCTCCTTGCGGGCGCGTACGAAGGTGGCCGTGGTCGGCGAGACCGGCTCCGGCAAGACCACGTTCGCGAAGCTGCTCACCCGTCTGATGGACCCCGTGGAGGGTGAAGTTCTGCTTTCCGGTACGCCCCTGCGGAACGTGAAGTTCGCCGCCCTGCGCTCGCGGGTGGTCATGGTGCCGCAGGACGGCTTCCTGTTCGACGCCACGATCGCCGAGAACATCCGCTTCGCTAAGCCGACCCTCACGGACGAGCAGCTGACCACGGCCTTCACCGAACTGGGCCTCTCGGACTGGCTGACCGGCCTGCCCAACGGCCTGGAAACCCCGGTCGGCGAACGCGGCGAGGCCCTGAGTGTAGGCGAGCGGCAGCTGGTAGCCCTGGTCCGAGCCTACGTAGCCGACCCCGACTTGCTCGTCCTCGACGAAGCCACCAGCGCAGTCGACCCCGCCACCGAGGTCCGCCTGCAACGAGCCCTGGACACGGTGACCCGAGGCCGCACCACGGTAGCCATCGCCCACCGCCTATCGACCGCCCAGTCCGCCGACGAGGTCATAGTCGTAGACGCCGGCCGAGTAGTACAACGAGGCCCCCACGCCGAGTTGGTCACCCAGGAGGACTCGATCTACGCCAAGCTCTACGCCTCCTGGCTGGAACAAACCCGCTAGCAACCTAGTGCGCCCCAGCCCCGTGAGCCTCCCGCACTTATTTATATGAGTGCGCCCCAGGTCTGTGGGCCACCGGCGATCGCCCCGCTGATGAGGAGGCAGTCGGTTTTCCGACGTCGCGGGGTTTGCGACGGCGGAAAACCGACTGCCTCCTCATCAGCTACCCAGGGGCGATCGCCCGCGAAGCGAAGCGGAGCCAGAAATTCAGCTCCGGCGCGTGCCCCCTACCCAGTCGACCTATCGGGCGTAGAACTCAACAACAAGCTGCTCGTCGCACATCACGCGGATCTCGGAGCGCTGCGGGAGGCGGATGACCGTAGTGCGCAGCTCTTCGAGCACCGTGGACAGATAAGGAGCCGTCGGCCCATCAATGTGCGCCCCGGTCGCCGCGATCTGGAACGGCGGCTTCTGCCGGCTGCTCTCGCGCACCTCGACGACCTGTCCCGGCTTGAGCCGGTAGGCCGGCCGGTCCACCTTCTTGCCGTCGACGGTGAAGTGGCCGTGCACGACGAGCTGGCGGGCCTGGTAGATCGTGCGGGCCAGCCCGGCCCGCATCACGGTGGCGTCGAGGCGGCGCTCGAGCAGGCTGACCATCGTCTCGCCGGTCTTGCCTTCGGCGCGGTGGGCGTCGTCGTACGCCTTGCGCATCTGGGCTTCGCTGATGTTGTACTGGTGCCGCAGCCGCTGCTTCTCGAGCAGCCGGACCTGGTAGTCGGAGGCCTTGCGGCGGGAGCGCCCGTGCACGCCCGGGGGGAACGGCCGCTTCTCGAAATACTTCACGCACTTCGGCGTCAGGGGGATGCCGAGCGCCCGCGAGAGCTTGGCCTTGGGTCGGGAGTTGTTCATCAGGTCTCCGAGTCACTTGCGCTTGAGGCTGGTGTTACGGTTAGCCTCACCTTACTAAGGCAAGCCTAACGTGTGCCCGGAGGTCCTGACCATGCAGCCCACCCACGCCGAGATCGCGCGTACGCTCGCCGCCGGCCACCTCCCCGGCGTCGCGCACGTCGCTTGCCGTCCGGGGCCCTTGCCCGTACGGCATGTCACCGACGCGAACGGCCGGGTGCTCCTGCTCTCGCCCACCGACGGCGCCTTCGCCGCTGCCCTCCGCCCGCAGGAGGGCACCGACGACACCGCGATGGTGCTCGACATCTCGGACGTGCCGCCGATGGCCGGCTCGCCCGCGCTGGGCCGGGTGTGGATCTCGGGCTGGGCCACCGCGCTGGAGGGCGACGAGGCCCGGGCCGCGGCGATCGACTACGCCGAGGTGGACGCCTCGGGCGACCTGCTCGACGTCGGCCAGGGCCAGGTGCTGCACCGCATGGACGTGGCCGAGGTGCGCTACGAACGCAACGAGAACCTGCACGACGTCGACGTCGACGAGTTCGCCGAGGCCACCCCGGACCCGCTCTGCCGGATCGAGTTCGACCTGATCGCTGACCTGGCCGACCACCACGAGGCGGAGATGAGCGCGTACGTCCGCCGCCAGCTCGGCAGGACGTTCCAGCCGGTCGCCGATCCCCGCGTGGTGCGCATGGACCGTTACGGTTTCATGGTCCGGCTCGACGACAAGCTGGCCCGCCTGGCCTTCCCCCGCCCGGTGACCGACCGCCACGACCTGGCCCATCTGCTGCACCCGGTGCTCTGCCACCGCTGCACCGACTGACCCCGGCCGGATTCAGAGCGCGGTGCCGCCCGAGGCGTCGATGACCTGGCCCGTCACCCAGCCTCCCTCGTCCGAGGCGAGGAAGGCGATGATGCCGGCCACGTCGTCGGCCTCGCCGAGCCGGCCGAGGGCGACCCGGGCCACCTGCTGCTCCGCGAGTTCCGGATTGTCCCTCAGGTATTGGCTGTTCCGGGTCATGACGATGCCGGGGGCCACCGAGTTGACGGTGATCCGGCGCCGGCCCAGATCGGCCGCCAGGTCGAGGGTGAACGTGTTCAGCGCCGCCTTGCTGATGCCGTAGGCCAGCAGGTCGGGGCTGGCCACGGTCGCCGCCAGGCTGGCCAGGTTGATGATCCGGCCGCCGTCGCGCAGGCGCGGCAGCGCGAGCTTCGTGATGAACAGCGGCGCCTTCACGTTCACGGCCATGACCTTGTCGAACTCGTCCTCGCCGAGGTCGGCCAGCCGGGCGAAGCTGCCCTTGGCCGCGTTGTGGACCAGAATGTCGATCTTCCCGTCGGGCACGAGATCCCGGCCGGCCTCGTCGAACGCCGCCCAGAAGCGGGCCGCGTCGCCCGGTGTGCCGAGTTCGGTGTGTACGGCGAAGGCCCGTCCGCCGTCCTTGCGGATGCGTTCGACCGTGTCGCCGGCCGCCGCCTCGTCGTGGCCGTAGCCGACGGCAACGACGGCCCCTTCGCGGGCGAACCGTTCGACGGTGGCCCGGCCGATCCCGTGACTGCCACCGGTGACGACTGCCACTTTGTCCTGCAGTGCTGCTGACATGTCCCGCTCCTTTGTTGAATGATCGCTCACGAACACCGTAACGCCTTCTTGAGTGATCGTCCAACAAATCTTTTGAGCGATCGTTCTAAAATGACGGAGTGACCACACCGGAAGTGCGGCGAGGACGGCCGCCGACCTTCGACCGGGCGGCCGCGCTGGCCGCCGCCACCCGCCTGTTCTGGCAGAACGGGTACGAGGCGACCTCGATCCACGACCTGACCGACGCCATGGGCATCCGGCCGGGCAGCCTCTACGCGGCCTTCGGCGACAAGAAGGCCCTGTTCAACGAGGTCATCGAGGCGTACGGGCGCTCCCCGGCGGGCGAGTTCGTCTGGGCCGCCATGAAGCGCGAGCCCACGGCTCACGACGCCTTCCACCGCATCCTGCTCGACGCGGCGGCGATGTACACCGACCCCGAGACCCCGGCCGGCAACCTGCTCTGCAGCGCCGCCGCGGCCGACGTCGAAGTCGCCGTCTACATGCGTGACCTGCGCAACGCCAGCGTCGACACGTTCGAGAAGCGCCTGACGACCGCCCGGGACGAGGGGGAGATCCCGGCCACGGCCGACCCCCGGAAGCTGGCCGCCTACTTCACCGCCGTCATGCACGGCATGTCCCAGCGGGCCCGCGACGGCGCCACGGCGGCCGAGCTCACCGACACCGCGGAGCTGGCCATGGCCGCCTGGCCTAAGGCTGCTTGAACACCTCGGGCAGGGGTTCGGTCAGGAAGCGCTGGATGTTGGGGCCGATCGCGGCGACCAGCACCTCCGGCTCGGCGCTGGCCAGCGGCTCGACCCGCAGGACGTAGCGAGCCACCATCGTGCCCGCGATCTGGGTGGCGACCAGGGCGGTGCGCATCGGGGCCTCGGCCGGGTCGTCGATGATCTCGCCGGCCGCGCGTCGCAGGATCTGGGTGACCACGAACTCGCGGAGCAGCCGCGCCGTCCACTCGTTGCTCAGCGCGGAGCGGAAGACGGCCAGCGCGGCCGCGCCGGCGGGGGAGTCCCACACGGTGAGGGCCAGCCTGATCAGGCGCTCACCGGCCTGGTCGCGGGGACCGGACAGGGCCTGCGGGATCAGCTCGCCCGGGTTGATCGGGGCGTTCATGACGGCCAGGAACAGCTTCTCTTTGTTGCCGAAGTAGTGATGCACCAGGGCCGGATCGACGCCGGCGTCGCCCGCGATGCCCCGGATCGACGCCTTGTCGTAGCCCTTCTCGGCGAAGCTCGCCCGGGCGGCCTCCAGGATGGACGTACGAGTGTCCTGGTTGCCGGGACGCCGCCCGCTGCGCCTAACCAATCCACTGCTCCTCAGGGGGTCCGGCGTCGCAGGGTCGCGGCGGCGAGCACCAACGCTATGACGGCCGCGCCGGCCACGACCACCAGGTCGCGCCACATCGTGCTGGTCGGGTCGGCCGAGATGCCCACCTGCGCCAGCGCCTCGACCGCGTACGTGAGCGGCAGCGCGTTGCTGATGCCCTCGAGCCAGCCGACCATCTGCTCGCGCGGCACGAACAAACCGCAGAGCAGGATCTGCGGCACGACGACCACCGGGAGAAACTGTACGGCCTGGAATTCCGTACGCGCGAAAGCGCTGCAGAACAGGCCGAGCGCAACCCCGAGGACGGCATTGACGACCGCGATGAGCACGACCAAGCCGGCGCTCCCGGTCGTCTGCAGACCCAGCAGCCAGTACGCGGCACCGGTGGCCAGAGCTCCTTGCAGGGCCGCCGCCAGACCGAACGCGAGGCCGTAGCCGAACAGCAGGTCGAGCTTGCCGAGCGGCGTGGTGAGCAGCCGTTCCAGGGTGCCGGTGGTGCGCTCGCGCAGCATGGCGATGCTGGTCACCAGGAACATGATCACGAACGGGAAGATGCCGAGCATGATCAGGGCGACCCGGTCGAATGTCGCGCCCGACCCGTCGTACATGAAATAGAGCAACGCCAGCAGCAGCGCCGGAACAACCAGCAGCAGAGCAACTGTGCGCCGGTCATGGCGCAGCTGCCGCAGAATGCGCCCCGCGGTGGCAAGGGTGATGTGCAGGCTCATGCGGCCACCTCATCGAGTTGACGGATCAACCTCAGGAAGGCCTCCTCGAGGTCGTCGGTGCCGGATCGCGCGCGGATCGCGGCCGGTGTGTCGTCGCCGATCAAACGCCCTTCCCGTACGAGCAACAGGCGGTCGCAGCGGCCGGCCTCATCCATCACGTGGCTCGAGACGAGCAGCGTGGTTCCGCCGGCGGCCAGCTCATGGAAGCGGGCCCACAGGTCGGCCCGCAGCACCGGGTCCTGCCCGACGGTCGGCTCGTCGAGCACCAGCAGCTTCGGGTGGCCGATCAAGGCGCAGGCCAGCGACGCCCGGCTGCGCTGACCCCCGGAGAGATTTCCCACCAGTTGGTTGCATGCCTGGGCCAGGCCCACATCGGTGATCGCGCGGTCGGCTTCGGTGGCGCCGAGGCCGCGCAAGGCAGCGAAGTAGCGGGCGTTCTCGCGTACCGACAAATCGGCGTACACGCTGGGGGCTTGGGTGACATAGCCCAGCTCACGCCGCAGCGGGGCGCTGCCGGCCGGGCGACCCAGCACCATGACCGTGCCCGACCGGACGATCTGGACGCCCACTACGGCCCGGATCAGGGTGGTCTTCCCGCTGCCGCTGGGGCCGAGCAGGCCGGTCACCTGGCCGGCCGGGATGTCGCACGAGATGCCGTGCAGCACTGTTCGCTTGCCGCGTTCCACGACGAGGTCTCGCACCTCGACCGCGTTGTCCATCTTGGCCTCCGCACAACTCATCAGAACTCATCAGACGATGAATTCAACGGTAGATGAATTCTGAGATCGAAAAAAGACCCCGGTCGCACGGACCGGGGTCTTATCTCAGAGGGCCAGGATGCGATCCAGGAACTCGCGGTAACCGCGCATCGCCATCCGCATGCTCTCGGTGTCCGGGCTGCCGCTACCGCGCAACGGGTCGAGCTCGTCGCGCTCGGCCAGCAGCGCCTCGGTCAGCTCGTTGACCGCGTCCGTGAGCAGGTCGTGGGCGCGGGTCAGGGCCGTCTCGGGGTCGTCGACGAACTCGGCCTTCACCTCGTGCCAGGCGGCCCGGAAGTGACGGACGGCGTCGTCGTCCCAGAACGCGATGTGCCCGGCCGCAACGTCACCCGGACGCAGCGGCGCCTCGTCCGGGGCGGGCGCCTGCTCCGGCTCCTCCGGCGCGGCACGACGACCGCGGCGGGCCGGCTCGGCGTCTTCCAGGCTGGCCGACCGGCGCGGGGTCTGGTCCTCGGTCGGTTGCTCGCCGAAGCCCGCGGCCTGCGGCTTCTCGGCGGCCGCCGCCGGCTTCGGCTGCGGCTTGGCCACCGGCACCGGGATGCTGGCGGCGGCCCGCGGCGCCGGGACGCCGGAGACGGGACCGGCGGTCGGGTCGGGCAGGGCCGGAGTGTACGCCGGAGGCTGACCGTAGGCGGGGCCCGAAGCCGAAGCCGGGGCCGGCGTGACCGGCGGCTTCGAGGTCGGTGGCGTGCTCGACGTGTCCGACGTGTCCACCTTGGGCGGTGTGCTCGACGTGGGTGGCGCGGACACCGGCGACGCCGAGCTGGGCGGCGCGGAGACCGGCGGGGCCGAGGTCGGGCTGACGATCGGATGCGTCGAGGTCGGCACGGACGCCCAGCCGGCCGCGGCCCGGCGAGGGTCGTCCTCCGGGGCGCCGCGGCGGCCCGACGGGTCGTCGAACTCGGGGAAGGCGCGGCGGCTCGGGGTGTCGTCGTCACCCGGGAAAGCGCGGCGGCTCGGGCTGTCGTCGTCGCCCGGGAAGGCGCGGCGGCCGGTCGCGTCGCCGGCGTCCGGGGCGGCCCGGCGGCCGGTCGGCTCGTCGAGCTCCCGGTCCAGAGTCAGGTCCAAGTCCCGGTCCCGGTCGTGGGCGGCACGGCGGCCGGGCGTGTCGTCGTCCAGCCCGGCGCCCGGCCCGGAGATCGGCGCGGCCGGCCCGGCGCCGGAGGTCGGAACACCGGGGAAACCGGCCCGTCCGTTCATGTCATCACGCCCGTTCTCGTCTCGCGGCTCCCGCAGATCGGAAGCCTCCCCGTGCCCGATGCCCGGCCGGTCCGCGGACCGGCCGTTGGTCTCGCCCGGCCCGTGCCCATGGCCGTTGAGCCCCGGCCGGCGTTCGCTGGTGTTGCGCCCGCCGAACAGGAAGCGGCTGCTGCGCCCGCCCAGCCCGAAGCCCCCGAACTCGCGTTCCCAAGGATTGCCCCGCCCGGACTCTACGACCGCCCCACCGCCCCCGCCGTTCGCCGAAGCGGGCGAGTGATCAGGATCGCGTCCCTCAGCCTCCCGCTGCGCAGGCGGCCCACTGACCTGCCCCGGAGTGCCACTCACCGACGCCGGCGGCCCGCTCACAGAACCCGAAGGTCCACCAACCGAGCCGACAGGCCCGCCGACCGAGCCAGGAGGCCCGCTGACCGAGCCGGCGGGCCCGCCGAGCGAGCCGGCGGTTCCCCTGAGCGAGCTGGCGGGTTCGCTGGCCGTGCTGGAAGGCCCGCTGACCGAGCTGGTAGGTCCGCCGAGCGAACTGGCGGTTTCCCCGAGCGAGCTGGTGGGTTCGCTGGCCGCGCTGGGTGGGCCGCTGACCGAGCCGGCGGGTCCGCCGAGCGAGCTGGTGGGTTCGCTGGCCGCGCTGGGTGGGCCGCTGACCGAGTTGGTGGGTCCGCCGAACGAGTTGGCGGTTCCGCCGAGCGAGCTGGTGGGTTCGCTGGCCGCGCTGGGTGGGCCGCTGACCGAGCCGGCGGGTCCGCCGAGCGAGCTGGTGGGTCGGCTGACCGTGCTGGGAGGGCCGCTGACCGAGTTGGTGGGTCCGCTCAGCGAGCTGGGTGCACCGCTGACCGAGTTGGTCGGTCCGCTGAGCGAGCTTGGTGGCCCGCCGAACGAGCTGGGAGGGCCGCTGACCGAGCGGGAGGGGCCGCTGACGGAATCGGCAGGGCCGCTTATGGGCCGGGCAGGGCCGCCGGCCGATGCGGGCGGGCCGCTCATCGGCTTCGTCGGGCGCAGGGCGCCGTGCGCCCCGGAGGCCTCGGAGCGGGTGCCACCGCTGCTCACATTGTTGGCGGCGCCGGGTCCACCAGGGGCAGAGGCCGGCCGGTCACCGTCGAAGGTGCGGTTTCCGCCGGCCGGGCCGTTGCTGCCGAACGGATCGTCGAGGCCGCGCGCAACGCTGGCACCGTTCGGTCCACTTCCGCCGCTGCGCTTCCCGCTCGCACCGAACCCGTCCCACGGACCCAGCCCACCCGAGCCGTCCGCACCGAGCGACTCCCTGCCATTGCGCAGGCCGTTGCCGCCAAGCGCGTTGTCGCTACGCGTAGAGCCGTTGCCGCCGAGCGGGTCGGCGTTCCGTGCCGGACCGTTGCTGCTGAGCGGGTCGCCGCTACGGGTCAGGCCGTCCCTGCCGAGCGGGTCGCCGCTACGGGTCGGGCCGTTGCTGCTGAGCGGGTCGCCGCCGTGGGTCGAGCGGTTGCCGCTGAGCGGGTCGCCGCTACGGGTCGGGCGGTATTCATCGAGTGGGTCGCCGCTGCGGGCCGGGCGGTTGCCGTCGAGCGCGTCGGCGTTGCGGGCCGGGCTGTTGCTGCCGAGGGGGTCGCCGGCGTGGGCCGATCCGTTGCCGCCAAATCGGTCATCGCCGCGGGCCGGGCCGTTGCTGTTGGCTGGGTTCTGCTTCGAGTCCGCGCCGGGGACATCGAACGCGCTGCTGCGTCCGTGCGTTCCGCTGGCACCGGCTGATCCGGAGCCACCGGCCGAGTTGCTGTTGCCGAGTGGCCTCGGCCGACCGCCGACGCCGAACGCGTCGTCGTCGCCGGTGGATCCTTCGCCACCGAAGAGGCGGTCGAAGCCGGACGGTCCGCCGGCGCGAAGTGCGTCGTCACGCTCCGGATGGTTGCCGACCCCCCGGTTGGAGTCGTCGGCACGAAGGAGGTCGCCGCCGCGAGCCGGGTCGCTGTCACTGAGGTGGCCTTTCGGGCCGTTCGCTCCCGCCGAGTTGCCGTCGCGAGCCGGTTGGTCGCCGCCGAGCGAGCCGTCCGCGTCGAGAGGTGTGCGGCCGCGGGTCGGCTCGTTGCCGCTGGGCCAGCCGGTGCCGAGCAAGCTGTCGGGCCGGTGCTGGCGATCCTCGCCGATCCGGCCGTCGCCGCCGCGGGAGCCGGCAGTGCCCGGCGCGCCGCTGATTCCGAACGGGCCGTCACCGCTGCGGGAGCCGTCGGGGCCGGATGGGCCGTCCGAGTGGCGTGATTCGTTCGCGGCGAACGGGCCGCCGCTGACGGGGTCGTTCGGGCCGAGCGCGTCGTTGCCGCGGCGGGGGTCAGGGCCGCTCGCGCCACGTGGGCCGAGCGGGTCGCCCGTACGGGCCGGGTCGTTTCCGCCGGAGGGTCCGGCCGCACCGTTGCCGCCGAAAGGGCCGGAGCCAGTGCCGGCGAAGCCGCCGGTGGGTTGGCCGAGTGGCCCGGCGCCGGTCGGGTCGGAGGAGGCCGCCGGCTCGGGGTGACCGTGTGCGGCCGCTGGGCGGCCGAAGTCGTACGCAGGAGTGGGGCCGTGCGGGCCATAGGTTCCGGCCGCGAAAGGCAGTCTCGGCCCGACGGGCCCGTTGTCGCTCGACGGCGGCTGGCCGGTTCCGGGCGGTCCGCTGACCGATCCCTCCGCGCCGAGCCCTTCCGACGGGCGTCGCGAGCCCAGCGCCACCATCTCGGTTTCACCCGAAAGAGTCCCCGGCATCTCGGACGATTCGGACGTCGGCGCCTCGCCCTCGGTGTCGCGGTGCACGGGCCAGAATCGGGCCAGTCCCCGCGGCGGCCGAGCGTTGTCGGGGTTGGACGTCGGCTCCATCGGTTTGAGACTCCCGTCGCTACGGCTCCGCCACCCGCTCGTGTGAGCTGCGGTAACCCTCTCGGGAGGCGGCCTCGAGCACCCTTGACTGGGTGCAACGCACGACGACGGTACCTAAGACCCGGTCCGACGGCACTATCCGTGCCCGGATCGTGAGCCGGGCCTGCCTTCGTCGGGAACGAGGATCGGCCACCGTGCTTCTGACCTGCTGGCGGAGCCGACGCGGCGGGCCGGAAGGGTGAGGCGGCACCGGCCCGACCGGCGTCACTGTCGGGTTGTTGACCGCCCTGTGGACAACGCGATCCACCCGTCAGCGAAAAGTCGTAGAGTCCGGCACCCCGGGCGGGTGGGCTGGATAGGGGATGTGACCGGCGGCAAGGGTGCGGCCCGGATCCGGGAGCGCGTCGGGAGAACTCGGGCAGCGGCGGGCGAAGGCAGCGGCGGGCGAAGGCAGCGGCGGGCGAAGGCAGCGGCGGGCGAAGGCAGCGGCGGGCGATGGGGGAGAATCGTTCGCGTGGCAGTCAAGACCGAACTGGACCCGGCCGTCGCGGCCCGGCTCAAGCGCACGCCGGACGGGCTCGTCGCGGCGATCGTGCAGGAGCACGGCACCCGTGACGTGCTCATGCTGGCCTGGATGGACGACGAGGCGTTGCACCGCACCCTGACCACCGGCCGGGCGACGTACTGGTCGCGCAGCCGGCAGGAGTACTGGGTGAAGGGCGCGACCTCCGGCCACCACCAGCACGTGCGCGGCGTCGCCCTCGACTGTGACGGCGACGCCCTGCTGATCACGGTCGACCAGACGGGCGCGGCCTGCCACACCGGCGAGCACACCTGCTTCTTCGACGATCTGCCTCTGGCGTCGAACGGCGAAGGGGAGCAGTCGTGACGAGCGGTGCCGTTTTCCCCAGTGAGGCCGAGTTCCTGCGGCAGCAGCGGCGTGTCGTACCGGTCACGCGCAAGCTGCTGGCCGACGGCGAGACCCCGGTCGGCGTCTACACCAAGCTGGCCGGCGGCCCCGGCACCTTCCTGCTCGAGTCGGCCGAGCAGGGCGCGGGCCCGTCCGGCGCGGCCTGGTCGCGGTACTCGTTCGTGGGTGTACGCAGTGCTGCCACCCTGGTCGAGCGGGACGGCGAGGCGCACTGGCTCGGCGCGCCCCCGGCCGGCGTACCTCTCGATGGCGACCCTGTGGTGGCTCTCCGCGAAACCGTGGCCGCCCTGGCCGACGGTCCGGCGCCGGACGACCTGCCTCCGCTGACCGGCGGCATGGTCGGCTATCTGAGCTACGACCTCGTACGCCGTTTCGAGCGCCTGCCCGCGTCGGCGAGCGACGACCTGGCGCTGCCCGAGCTGGGCATGATGCTCGCCACCGATCTGGTTGTGCTCGACCACTACGACGGCTCGGCCATCCTGGTCGCCAACGCGGTGCTCGCGGCCGACGCCGACGACCGCGAGAAGCTGGCCGCGTACCACAACGCCGTCGGCCGGCTGGACGCCATGACCACGGCGTTGTCCCGTCCCACGCCGCCGATGATCTCCATGGTGGAGCGCCGGAAGGCCGGCGAGCCGGTCAGCCGTACGGCGCCCGGGGAATATCAGAAGGCGGTGGACGAGGCCAAGGAGGCGATCCGGGCCGGCGAGTGCTTCCAGATCGTCGTGGCCCAGCGTTTCGAGCGCCCCACCACGGCCGACCCGCTCGACGTCTACCGGGTGCTGCGCGCGACGAACCCCAGCCCGTACATGTATCTCCTGCGGTTCGACGACTTCGACATCGTCGGCTCGTCGCCCGAGGCGCATCTGAAGGTCAGCGCCGACGAGGAGGGCACCCGCCGCGCGCTGCTGCACCCGATCGCCGGCACCCGCTGGCGCGGCGCCACCCCGGAGCAGGACAACGCCCTGGCGGCCGAGCTGCTGGCCGACCCGAAGGAGCGTTCCGAGCACGTCATGCTGGTCGATCTGGGCCGCAACGACCTGGGCCGGGTGTGCCGGGCCGGCACGGTCGAGGTGCCCGAGTTCGCGCGCATCGAGCGCTACAGCCACGTCATGCACATCGTCTCGACGGTGACCGGCGAGCTGCGCGACGACCGGTCGGCGTTCGACGCGCTGGCGGCGACGTTCCCGGCGGGCACTTTGTCGGGCGCTCCCAAGGTACGGGCCATGGAGATCATCGAGGCTCTGGAGCCGACCCGGCGCGGCCTGTACGGCGGCACGGTGGGCTACTTCGGGTTCGCGGGCGACATGGACATGGCCATCGCGATCCGCACCGCCCTGCTCAAGGACGGCGTCGCCTATGTGGGCGCCGGCGCGGGCATCGTGGCCGATTCCGACCCGGCCGCCGAGGAGCAGGAGTCCCGGAACAAGGCGGCGGCGGTGCTGGCCGCGATCGCCTCCGCGGAGACCCTGCGCGCTGCCCGATGAAAAACCGCCCGATGAAGACCGCCCGAGAAACGACCGCCCGATGAACCGCCGCTCGTACCTCTTGTCTCTGCTGGCCTGCCTGGCCGGTGCGGGCTTGGCCGCGTACGGCGCCACCCGCACCTGGTCCGTGCAGGTGACCCAGCGCCCGGGCCTGTCCGATCTGCGGACGGCCGAGACCGGCACCGACGTCGCGCCCTGGCTGCTTGGCCTGGCCCTGGTCGGCCTGGCCGGCACGGGCGCGCTGCTGGCCACGCACGGCGGGCTCCGGCGGGGTCTGGGTGGCCTGCTGACTCTGGCCGGCCTCGGGGTGGCCGCGGCTGCGATCGCCGGCCGGGCCGGTCTGGACACCGGTGACGCCGGCGCGGGTGGCACGTTCTGGCCGGTGGCCTGCGCCTTGGGCGGCGCCGTCATCGCGCTGGGCGGGCTGACCGCGGCGCGTCACGGTCACCGGTGGCCGCGCATGTCGGCCCGGTACGACCGGAAACCCGCAGCCCCGTCCGGGGAGCCGGCGCCGGCCGGTCTCAACACCAAGCCGGTCGACAACCGCGCGGCCTGGGACTCCCTCGACCGCGGGGACGACCCGACCGACTAGCGGGCCGACACCAGCCGGCGGCGCGCGACCAGGGCCGCCACCTCGCGGGTGAGTTCGGCCTGGGCCTCGTGCTGGGCTCGGTTCTCGAGAGTGGCCGCCCAGGCGTTGTCCCGGGCGGTGCGCATGTTGGCGTCGCCCACCACCCGGCGCTGCACGCCGACGACGAGGTCGGCGGCGGCGGAGACGAGGGCGCGGGAGACGTTCGCGAATCCGACGGGCTCGGTCGGAGCGGTCCGGATGGCGGTCACGGCAAACTCCACATCGATCGCTCTGGGCTGGCCGGCGTGCGGGACGCCGGGACCAGTCTGCCTGGGACTCATCATGAACGGCCCCTATTTCCGGTGAGTGACGGTCGTGTCAACGCGCCGTGGGGATCCACCGATCAGATGAGGTGCCCCTGCACAACGCCCCGAAGGGCCCGTGACCGCTGTGACGGAGGAGACAGCGCGTGACGAGGCAGGCGGCATTATGCAACAGGCCCCCTGGTGAGGCGCGCCATACCCCGGGAGGTCTTGCGCGACCCCGACCTCCTAGCATCGGTCGGAGGACACCCGGAGAGGGGAGTCGTTTCGTGACATCCGAACAGCAGGCGGAAGCGGGTTCTGGCGGACCGCAGAACGTGCTGGAGGAGATCCTCGCCGGTGTGCGCGAGGACGTGGCGGCCCGGCAGGAGCAGGTGCCGTTGGAGCAGGTCCGGGAGCTGGCGGCGGCGGCGCCACCGGCGATCGACGCCTACGCGGCGTTGCGCAAGCCCGGTGTGGCGGTGATCGCCGAGGTGAAGCGGTCGTCGCCGTCCAAGGGCGCGCTGGCCGACATTCCCGACCCGGCCGAGCTGGCCGGGGAGTACGCGGCAGGCGGCGCCCGCTGCATCAGCGTGCTCACCGAGGGCCGATGGTTCGGCGGGTCGCTGGACGACCTGAAGGCCGTGCGCGCCTCGGTGCGGATCCCCGTGCTCCGCAAGGACTTCGTTGTCTCCAGCTATCAGGTGCACGAGGCCCGCGCCCACGGCGCCGACCTGGTGCTGCTGATCGTGGCCGCGCTCGAGCAGAACGTGCTCGTCGGCCTGCTCGAGCGGATCGAGTCGCTCGGCATGACGGCGCTGGTCGAGGTGCACAACGAGGAGGAGGCCGACCGCGCCCTCGAGGCGAACGCCAAGGTCATCGGGGTCAACGCCCGCGACCTGCGCACGCTCGAGGTCGACCGGTCGGTGTTCGAGCGGATCGCGCCCGGCCTGCCCGGCAACGTCGTGAAGATCGCCGAGTCGGGGGTGCGCGGGCCGCACGACCTGATCCGGTACGCGTCGGCCGGCGCCGACGCCGTGCTGGTCGGCGAGGGCCTGGTGACCCAGAAGTCGCCCCGCGACGCGGTGGCCGAACTGGTCAACGCCGGGAACCACCCCGCAACGCCGAGGCCGGTGCGATGAGCGCGCCTGCTCTGCCCGACCTGTCCGGGCATTTCGGTCGGTACGGCGGTCGATTCGTCCCGGAAGCGCTGGTCCGGGCGCTCGACGAGCTCGACGCGGCGTACCGGTCGGCCAAGACCGACCCGCAGTTCCAGGCGCAGTTCGCCGGGTTGTTGAAGAACTACGCCGGCACGCCGTCGCTGCTGTACCGGGCCGAGCGGCTGTCCGAGCGGCTCGGCGCCGAGATCCTGCTCAAGCGGGAGGACCTGAACCACACGGGCGCCCACAAGGTGCGCAACGTGCTGGGCCAGGCCCTGCTGGCCAAGCGGATGGGCAAGCCCCGGGTGATCGCCGAGACCGGCGCCGGCCAGCACGGGGTGGCCAGCGCGACCGCGGCCGCCCTGCTCGACCTCGAGTGCGTCGTCTACATGGGCGAGACCGACACCGAGCGCCAGGCGCTGAACGTGGCCCGCATGCGCATGCTCGGCGCCACGGTCGTGCCGGTCACCAACGGCTCCCGCACGCTGAAGGACGCGCTGAACGAGGCGCTGCGCGACTGGGTGGCCAGCGTCGACACCACGCACTACCTGCTCGGCACGGCGGCCGGCCCACACCCGTTCCCCGAGATCGTTCGGGACTTCGTTGGCGGCATCGGCGTCGAGGCCCGGGCCCAGTGCCTCGAGCAGCTGGGCCGCCTGCCCGACGCGGTCGCCGCGTGTGTCGGCGGCGGGTCCAACGCGATCGGCATCTTCCACGCGTTCGTTCCCGACGAGTCAGTCCAGCTGTACGGGTTCGAGGCGGGCGGCGACGGCGTGGCCACCGGGCGGCACGCGGCCTCGATCACCGGCGGCTCGTCCGGGGTGCTGCACGGCGCCCGCACGTACGTGCTTCAGGACGAGGACGGCCAGACCGTCGAGTCGCACTCGATCTCGGCCGGCCTGGACTACCCGGGTGTCGGGCCCGAGCACGCCTGGCTGCACGACACCGGCCGGGCCGAGTACGAGCCGGTGACCGACGACGAGGCGATGGCCGCGTTCCACCTGCTCTGCCGCACCGAGGGCATCATCCCGGCCATCGAGAGCGCGCACGCCCTGGCCGGCGCCGCCCGGATCGCGCCTTTGCTGAAAGCGGAGCTCGGCCGCACGCCGACGATCGTGGTCAACCTGTCCGGCCGCGGTGACAAGGACGTCCACACCGCCGGCGCCTACTTCGGCATCCTCGACCAGGTCGAGGCGCTTGTCCCGGGGGAGAACGCGTGAGCATCGCCGAGGTCTTCCACAAGGCGAGGACCGAGGATCGGGCGCTGCTGGTCGGCTGCATGCCGGCCGGCTTCCCGACCGTCGACGACAGCATCGCCTCGATGATCGCGATGCACGAGGCCGGCTGTGACGTCATCGAGGTCGAGCTGCCCTACTCCGACCCGGTGATGGACGGCCCGGTCATCCAGAAGGCCAGCGACATCGCGCTCAGCCGGGGCGTGCGCAGCCGGGACACGCTGCGGATCATCGAGGCGGTCGCGGGCGCCGGGGCCACGGTCGTGCTCATGACCTACTGGAACCCGATCGAGAAGTACGGCGTCAACGCTTTCGCCCGTGACCTGGCCGCGGCCGGCGCCACCGGCATGATCACGCCCGACCTGATCCCGGACGAGGCGGCCGAGTGGATCGCCGCCGCCGACGAGCACCGGCTCGACCGTACGTTCCTGGTCTCGCCGTCCTCGACCGACGAGCGCATCGCGATGACCGTCGCCCAGTGCCGCGGTTTCGTCTACGCCACCGCGCTGATGGGTGTCACCGGCGCCCGCACGTCGGTCTCGTCGCAGGCGCCCGAGCTGGTCGACCGGGTGCGCCACGCCAACCCGGACATGCCGGTGGGCGTCGGTCTCGGCGTGGGCACCGGGGCGCAGGCGGCCGAGGTGGCCGGCTTCGCCGACGGGGTGATCGTGGGCAGCGCGCTCATCCGGTGCGTGCTGGAGGCGCCCGACCGCGCGACCGGCCTGTCCCGGCTGCGGACGTTGAGTGCCGAACTGGCCGAGGGCGTGCGCAACCCGGCGAAGTAAAACCGGTAGCCTGCACCCGTGGACCTCGCCGCAATCCCCAGCCCGACCACGTCGGTCTGGCACCTGCTCGGCCTGCCCGTGCGGGCGTATGCGATCTGCATCGTCCTGGGCATCGTCGCCGCCTGCCTGATCATGGAGTATCGGCTGCGCAGCCGGGGTGTGGCCCGCTGGGCCTCGCTCGACATCGCGGTGTGGGCGGTGCCGTTCGGCATCGTCGGCGCCCGGCTCTACCACCTGGCCACCTCGCCGCAGGACTACTTCGGCGCCGGCGGTGACCCGATCCGCGCCTTCTACATCTGGGAGGGCGGCCTCGGCATCTGGGGCGCGGTGCTCGGCGGCGCGGTCGGCGCCTGGCTGGGCGCCCGCCAGCTGGGCCTGCCGCTGGGTGTGGTGGCCGATTCGCTCGCCCCCGGCCTCGCGGTGGGTCAGGCTCTGGGCCGGATCGGCAACTGGTTCAACAACGAGCTGTACGGCAAGGTCACCACGCTGCCGTGGGGCCTCGAGGTGCACGACATGGACAGGTCGAACCCGGGCCACGCCACCCGCATCGACGGCCAGGCGGTGACGCTGCCCGACCTCTACCACCCCACGTTCCTGTACGAGCTGCTGTGGAACCTCGGCGTCGCGCTGCTGGTGTGGCTGGCCGACCGCAAGTACAAGTTCGGCCGGGGCCGGGCGTTCGCGCTCTACGTGATGGCCTACACCCTGGGCCGGGTGTGGATCGAGATGCTGCGCGTCGACGAGGCGAACCACCTGTTCGGCATCCGGCTCAACGTGTTCACCTCGATCGTCGTATTCATCGGCGCGCTGATCTACTTCCTGGTCGTCCGGGGCCCACGGGCGTACGTGGTGCCCGACGACGCCCCCGAGACCGCGCCCGAGCCGTCCGCCGCGAGCGACGTCTCGCAGGTCGACGTCACCGCGCCCGAGCCGTCGCCGAACGCCACCCCCAAGGGCTATCAGGTGGTCAGCGAGGCCAGGTTCCAGGCCTATCGGCGTACGGGGATCCTGCCCCCCGACACCCCGGCCGACATGGCCGAGGAGATCGCGGCCGGCGGTCACCCGGCCGAGCGTGACCCGGCCGGTCCCGCCGGCAACGGCGCCGCCCTGCTCGCCACGGGCAAGGCCGCCGGCGCGGGCAAGGAAGGCGGCGACGCCGAGCCGGAGTCCCGCAGCGACGAACGCTGACCGGGGTGCGCACCGCGGTCGTCGTCGGAGCGGGACTGGCCGGGCTGGCCACCGCGGGCGCCCTGTCGCGCTGCGGCTGGCACGTCGTACTGCTGGAAAGCGGCGAACGGGTGGCCGCCCCGCCCACGGCTCTGGTGTTGTGGCCCAACGGCCGCCGCGCGCTCGAGACGCTGGACCCGGACGGCGGCTGGTCGGCCATCGCGTCGCCGCTGCCCGACGGCGGGGTGCGCCGCCCGGACGGCCAGTGGCTGGTCACTCCGCGCGCCGGCGGCGCCGGGCCCGCCCCGGGCGCCGTTCACCTGGAAGATCTTTACGACGCGCTGGTGGCCGGCCTCGGCGACCTGGTCGAGATCCGTACGGGCTTCTCCGTCACGACCATCCGCACCGGCCCCGGCCTGCGCCCGGTGGTCGGCGACGGCCGCACCGAGATCGAGGCCGACCTGGTGGTGGCGGCCGACGGCATCGACAGCACGATCCGCCGCGTCCTGGCTCCCGAGTCGGCCGCGGTCGGTTCCGGCTTCGCCGCCTGGCAGGCCGTCATCCCCGGCTACCGCGTGCCCGCCCTGCCCCGCGAGCAGGTGGCCGGCGGCGAGACGCTGGGCGCCGGCTACCGGTTCGTCTCCATCCCGCTGGGTGAGCGGGCGGCCGGCCAGGGCGGCGTCTACTGGGTCGCCACGGCGGCCGGCGCACCCCGCCCCGAGCCGCCGGCCACCCAGCTCGAGTTGTTGCGGCGCTGGTTCGCCGGCTGGCATCCGCCGGTGGGAGAGCTGCTGGCCGCGACCCACGCCGACGAGCTGGTTCCGCAAGAGGTCCGCGAGCTGCGGCCGTTGCCCCGGGCGTACGGCTTCCCGTCCGGCCCGGGCGGGGTGGTGCTGCTCGGCGACGCCGCCCACGCCATGCCGCATCACCTCGGCCAGGGCGCCTGCCTCGCGTTCGAGGACGCGGCCACCCTGCGCGCGCTGGCCGGCGAGGCCGCTCCGGGCGCCGCGCTGACCGCCGCCATCGAGGCCTACAGCCGCCTGCGGCAGCCCCGCGCCACCACTGTCGTCCGCCAGACCCGCCGCATGTCGGCCGTGGTGCAGGCCCGCGGCCGCCTGGCCCTGCGCGCCCGCGACGCCGCCCTGAACCACATGCGCCCCCGCATCCTCAGCGCCCCGTTTGCGGAGTGGCAGCCACCAGATTGATTGAGGGGGTCGCGACGGAGCCGTGACGTCGTTACGATCCGGCCGTGCTCGCCAATCTCGCGGCCGTGCTGGCCATGATTCCGGCGCCGGTGGCTCTCGCCCCCACCGAGCCCGCGCCCACCGACGTGACCCTCGCCTGGACCTCCGCCGCTCGGACCGAGGCCGTCATCACCTGGAACGAGACGGGCGACGTACGGAACAAGCTCGTGCTCGTCGGCGCCAACGGGCCGGCCGCCGTCGAGCCCAAGTTCGTCGAGGCCGGGCAGCCCAACCGGACCCCGATGTGGGGCGGCCTGCTCGACGAGAGCTTCCACGTCGAGGTGACAGTGGTCGACGCGGACGGCAACGAGCTGAGCGAGCCGGCCGAGTCGCCCGAGTTCGACACCAACCGCGACCCGGCCGCGGTGATCACCTCGGTGGTGCCGCGCCCCGACGGCACGATCCGGATGACCTGGAAGCCGGGCGTGCAGACCGACCCGAACCCGGGCGACCCGCTGGACACCCCCGACATTCCGTTCCGCTACATCCCGGTCGCTTCGCAGGCCACCTTCCCCGAGTACGACGAACTGGCCCCGGCCACGACGGCCACCTCGTTCGTCGTCCCCAAGCGCGAGACCCCGGTGCAGGTCGGCCTGAAGACCGCCGAGAACGGCTGGTACGGCTGGACCGGCGTGACGGTGCAGGTGCTCGCGGGCAGCCTGACCGCGTCGGTCAAGACCGGCGACAAGCTCACGGTCAGTGGCAAGGCCACCAAGTACACCCGGGTCTGTGACCTGGCCGCGTGCGAGCGGTTCACCTGGGACGACGAGTTCCGCAAGCTCCAGCTGCAGAAGCGTGACGGCGCGGACTGGAAGACCGTGGCCAACACCACCGCCCGCAAGGACGGCGCCTACACATTCTCGGCCGCGTTCACCGGCGCCGGCGCCTACCGGGTGGTCGCGCCGGCCACGAACGGCAAGCAGGGCCAGGACGCCCGCGAGTACGTCTTCTCCAAGGTCCTGTCCGTGGCCGGCGGCGGCAACAACGCCGGCGGCGGCAACAACAGCGGAGGTGGCGACAACAGCGGCGGCGGCGAGGGTGGCGGCGGGGGCCTTCCCATCACCGGCACGCCGGTGATGTGGATCGCTCTGGCCGGTGGCCTGCTGGTGGTGCTGGGTGTTGCGTTCGCCACCCTCGGACGGGTCCGCCGGCGCAAGTCCTAGCGGCGCCGCCGGCGCAAGTCCTAGCGGCGCCGCCGGCGCAGGTCATAGCGGCGCCGCGGCCGGCTCCCCGATGCAGGCGGTGCCGATCCGCCGGAACCCCACCTTGGTGTAGAGCCGGGCGACGTCGTCGTCCCCGGCCGACAGGAACACCAGGCTCACGCCGTCGGCCAGCGAGCGCCGGGCCAGCGCCGCCGTCAGCTGGGAGGCGTAGCCGCGCCGCCGGGCCGAGGGCAGGGTCGCCACGCCGGCCACCTCGGCCACGTCGTCCGAGCGCATCACGGCGCCGGTGGCCAGGATGCCCTCGGGGGAGTCGACCACGGCCGTGTAGTAGTCGCCGGACGCGCTGCGTTCCTGCTGGCTGCGGACCAGGGCCTCGCTGAGCGCCCCGGTCGCGGCGTCGCGCTCGGCCGGCCCGGCGGGCAGGGTGAGCAACGCCCCTTCCAGCGGCGACACGGGCGCGGCGGGCGCCCCGAAGCCCAGCTGGGCGACCGCGCGCGAGGCGGCCAGGTCGGCGGCGAACTCCGGGGCGGACGGGTCGAGGAACCGGATGGCGCCGCCCTGCACCGGAAGGTCGGGCACCAGCGCGGCCGGGTCGAGCGTCAGCAGCGGCGCGAGCAGCACGTCGAGCCCGGCCGAGCGGGCCACGGCGAGCAGGTCGGGGGTGGTCTCGTGCACCCATTCGAACGCCTCGGGCAGGCCCAGCTCTCGTTGCCGCTGCCGCACGGCAGTAATATCGGCGGCAGAGGGAGTGTCTGCCCCGATGCGGGGGCGGGCGTAATACGGCCAGCCTTCGCCCTCGCGGACGAAGAGCACCAGCCCGCCGAAATCCTCGGCCCGTGCGTAGGGCCGGGGCAAGGCGTCGTAAAACCGCTCGAGCCTGACGAAGACGTCGGTATCCTGTTGCGCCACCGCGCGAGACTACCCAACCTGTACGGTCGGTCGGCTACCCCATTATGCCGTGAAGGTCGATGAGCGCCCGATTCAAGTGTGATCCATCTGAACTGGCGGAGATCGGCATCTACTAACGTAGACTTCAGAGACTTTGCAGGGCCGACGTCGTCCCGACCTTGAAGTGAAACACCAGTGACGACAGGAGGCCCGGTGGCTTTTCCGCACCCCCAGGGGCTTTACGACCCCACTCAGGAGCGCGACGCCTGCGGTGTGGCTTTCGTAGCCGACCTCCACGGCCGCCGTTCCCACGATGTGGTCGCCAAGGGTCTTTCGGCGCTCATCCGCCTCGACCACCGGGGCGCGCGTGGCGCCGAGTACAACACCGGCGACGGCGCCGGCATCATGATCCAGGTTCCGGACGAGTTCTACCGCGAGGTGGCCGGCTTCGAGCTGCCGCCCGCCGGTCACTACGCCACCGGCCTGGTCTTCCTGCCGCTCGACGCCGACGAGCGCGCCCGCGCCATCAAGATCGTCGAGAAGTACGCCCTCGTCGAGGGGGGCGACGTGCTCGGCTGGCGCGAGATGCCCGTACGCCCGGAGGGCCTCGGCCAGACCGCCGAGGACGCCCGTCCCGCGATCATGCAGGTCTTCCTGGCCGCGCACCGGCTCACCGGCACCGCCGCCGGCCCGGCCGGCGAGCAGCTGAGCGGCCTCGAGCTCGACCGGGTGGCATTCACCATCCGCAAGCAGGCCGAGCGCGAGACGTCCCAGCGCGACGTGGCGGCGTACTTCCCGTCGCTGTCGTCGCGGACGGTCACCTACAAGGGCATGCTCACCCCCGACCAGCTGCCCGCGTTCTTCCCCGACCTGGTCGACGAGCGCGTGTCGAGCGCCATCGCCCTGGTCCACTCGCGGTTCGCGACGAACACGTTCCCGGCCTGGAAGCTGGCCCACCCGTACCGTTTCATCGCGCACAACGGCGAGATCAACACGATCCGCGGCAACAAGAACTGGATGGCCGCCCGCGAGGCGCTGCTGCAGTCGAAGAACCTGCCCGGCAGCATCAAGCGGCTGTTCCCGATCAACACGCCGGACGCGTCCGACTCGGCCGGCTTCGACGAGGTGCTCGAGCTGCTGCACCTGGCCGGGCGCAGCCTGCCCCACGCCATGCTGATGATGATCCCCGAGGCGTGGGAGAACGACCCCGGCATGGAGCCGAAGCGGCGCGCGTTCTACCGCTTCCACGCCAGTCTGATGGAGCCGTGGGACGGCCCGGCCAGCGTGGCGTTCACCGACGGCTCGATGATCGGCGCCGTGCTCGACCGCAACGGCCTGCGCCCCGGCCGCTGGTGGCACACCTCCGACGGCCTGGTCGTGCTGGGCTCCGAGGCGGGCGTGCTCGACCTCGACCCGGCCAAGGTGGTCGCCAAGGGCCGCCTCCAGCCCGGCAAGATGTTCCTGGTCGACACCGCGGCCGGCCGGATCGTGCACGACGACGAGATCAAGGCCGAGCTGGCCGCGGCCGAGCCGTACGACGAGTGGCTGCACGCCGGGCTGATCCAGCTCGACGACCTGCCGCCGCGTGAGCACACCGTCTACACGCACGACTCGGTCACCCGCCGTCAGCAGGTCTTCGGCTACACCGAGGAAGAGCTGAAGATCCTCATCGGGCCGATGGCGCGCACCGGCGCCGAGCCGCTGGGCTCGATGGGCACCGACACGCCCATCTCGCCGCTGTCGAAGCGCCCGCGGCTGCTGTTCGACTACTTCCACCAGCTGTTCGCCCAGGTCACCAACCCGCCGCTGGACGCGATCCGGGAAGAGCTGGTGACCAGCCTGTCCGGCACCATCGGCCCCGAGGGCAACCTGCTCGACCCGGGCCCGGCCTCCTGCCGGCAGGTCGTGCTGCCGTACCCGGTGATCGACAACGACGAGCTGGCCAAGCTGCTGTCGATCGACGAGGACGGCGACCTGCCCGGCTTCAAGGCGGTCCGCGTCTCCGGGCTGTACCCGCTGCGCGACGGGGCGGCCGGCATCAAGGCCCGGCTCACCCAGATCTGCCGGCACGTGTCCGAGGCGATCGAGGACGGCGTGCGCATCCTCGTGCTCAGCGACCGGGACTCCAATGCCGACCTGGCGCCCATCCCGTCGCTGCTGCTCACCGCGGCGGTACACCAGCATCTGGTCCGCGAGCAGACCCGTACGCAGGTCGCGCTCGTCGTCGAGTCGGGCGACTGCCGTGAGGTGCACCACGCCGCCGTGCTCATCGGCTACGGCGCCGCGGCGGTGAACCCGTACCTGGCCTTCGAATCGGTCGACGACCTGATCGCCACCGGACCCCTCGCGGGGCTCGACCCGAAGACGGCGGTGCGCAACTACGTCAAGGCGCTCGGCAAGGGCGTCCTGAAGATCATGTCCAAGATGGGCATCTCGACGGTGTCGTCGTACTGCGGGGCCCAGGTGTTCGAGGCGGTCGGCCTCGACAACCGGCTGCTGCAGCGCTACTTCGCCGGCACGAACGGGCGCATCGGCGGCTCGGGCCTGGCCGACATCCACGCCGAGGTGAAGGCGCGCCACGAGAAGGCGTACCCGGCGAACCCGGCCGAACGCACCCACCGCCGCCTCGAGGTCGGCGGCGAGTACCAGTGGCGCCGCGAGGGCGAGATCCACCTGTTCAACCCCGAGACGGTGTTCCTGCTGCAGCACGCCACCCGCTCCAAGCAGTACGACGTCTTCCGCAAGTACACCGAGAAGGTGGACGGTCTGGCCGCCGAGGCCGGTTCGCTGCGCGGGCTGTTCTCGTTCAAGTCGACCCGCGAGCCGATCGACATCAGTGAGGTCGAGCCCGCGTCGGAAATCGTGAAGCGCTTCGCCACGGGCGCCATGTCGTACGGGTCCATCTCGGCCGAGTCGCACGAGACCCTGGCCATCGCCATGAACAACCTCGGCGGCAAGTCGAACACGGGCGAGGGCGGCGAGGACGTCGACCGCCTGTACGACCCGCGGCGCCGCTCGGCGGTCAAGCAGATCGCCTCCGGCCGCTTCGGCGTCACCAGTGAATACCTGGTCAACGCGGACGACCTGCAGATCAAAATGGCGCAGGGGGCCAAGCCCGGCGAGGGCGGCCAGCTGCCCGGCAACAAGGTGTGGCCGTGGATCGCCAAGACCCGGCACGCCACTCCGGGCGTCGGCCTGATCTCGCCGCCGCCGCACCACGACATCTACTCGATCGAAGACCTGGCCCAGCTGGTCCACGACCTGAAGAACGTCAACCCGATGTCGCGGGTGCACGTGAAGCTGGTCAGCGAGATCGGCGTGGGCACGGTCGCGGCCGGCGTGGCCAAGCTCAAGGCCGACGTCATCCTGATCTCCGGTCACGACGGCGGCACCGGCGCGTCCCCGCTCAACTCGCTCAAGCACGCCGGCTCCCCGTGGGAGCTGGGCCTGGCCGAGGCGCAGCAGACGCTGCTGCTCAACAAGCTCCGCGACCGGGTCACCGTGCAGGTCGACGGCCAGCTCAAGACCGGCCGCGACGTGGTCGTGGCGGCCCTGCTGGGCGCCGAGGAGTTCGGCTTCGCCACCGCGCCGCTGATCGTCAGCGGCTGCATCATGATGCGCGTCTGCCACCTCGACACCTGCCCGGTCGGCATCGCCACCCAGAACCCGGTGCTGCGCGAGCGGTACACGGGCAAGCCCGAGTTCGTCGAGAACTTCTTCCTGTTCCTGGCCGAAGAGGTCCGCGAATACCTGGCCGAGCTGGGCTTCCGCAGCATCGACGAGGCCATCGGGCACGCCGAGGTGCTCGACGTGCGGCCCGCGGTCGACCACTGGAAGGCCCACGGCCTCGACCTTTCGCCGATCCTCTACGTGCCCGAGCTGGCCGAGGGCACGGCCCGCCGCGGCATCGTGGCCCAGGACCACGAGCTGCACAAGGCGCTCGACAACAAGCTGATCGAGCTGGCCGCGCCCGCCCTGACCGAGGGCAGCCCGGTGCACGCCGAGGTGGCGATCCGCAACGACAACCGCAGTGTGGGCGCCATGCTGGGCGGCGAGGTGACCCGTCGCTACGGCGGCGCCGGCCTGCCCGACGACACCATCTCGTTCACGCTGCGCGGCACCGGCGGGCAGTCGTTCGGCGCCTTCCTGCCGCACGGCGTCACGCTGCGGCTGATCGGCGACACGAACGACTACGTGGCCAAGGGTCTGTCCGGTGGCCGGGTGGTCGTGCGGCCCGACGACGAGGCGCCGTTCGTGGCCGAGGACAACATCATCGCCGGCAACACCATCCTGTACGGGGCGACCGCGGGCGAGCTGTTCCTGCGCGGCCGGGCCGGCGAGCGGTTCGCCGTACGCAACTCGGGCGGCCAGGCCGTCGTCGAGGGCGTCGGCGACCACGGCTGCGAGTACATGACCGGCGGCACCGTGGTCGTGCTCGGCCCGACCGGCCGCAACTTCGCCGCGGGCATGAGCGGCGGCACCGCCTTCGTTCTCGACCTGTCGCCGACCCGGGTCAACCCCGAACTGGTCGACCTGACCCCGCTGACCGACGAGGAGCAGGACAAGCTGCGCGGCCTCGTCGAGAAGCACGTCACCGAGACCGGCTCGGCGGTGGCCGAGCGGCTGCTCAAGGACTGGCCCGCGGCCGTGGAACGGTTCACCGCCGTCGTGCCGCGCGACTACAAGCGCGTGATGGAACTGATCAGGACCGCCGAAGCCGCCGGTCGCAACGTCGACGAGGCGGTCATGGGGGTTCAAAGTGCCTGACCCTAACGGTTTCCTGCGGTACGAGCGGCAGCTGCCCAAGCGGCGCCCGGTGCCCGTCCGCATCCAGGACTGGCGCGAGGTCTACCCGCCGGCCGGCGAGGAACTGATCCGCGACCAGGCCACCCGCTGCATGGACTGCGGCATCCCGTTCTGTCACGAGGGCTGCCCGCTGGGCAACCGCATCCCCGACTGGAACGACCTGGTGCGCACCGGGGCGTGGGAGGCGGCGGCCGAGGCGCTGCACGCCACCAACAACTTCCCGGAGTTCACCGGCCGGCTGTGCCCCGCCCCGTGCGAGGCGGCCTGCGTGCTCGGCATCGCCGACGACCCGGTGACCATCAAGCAGGTCGAGGTCGAGATCGCCAACCACGCGTTCGACCTGGGTTACGTGCGCCCGCAGCCGGCCCCGGTCGCGACCGGCAAGAAGGTCGCGGTCGTCGGGTCGGGCCCGGCCGGCCTGGCCGCGGCCCAGCAGCTGGCCCGGGCCGGGCACGCGGTGACGGTGTACGAGCGCGACGATCGCATCGGCGGCCTGCTGCGCTACGGCATCCCCGACTTCAAGATCGAGAAGGACGTGGTGGACGCCCGACTGGCCCAGATGGCTGCCGAGGGCGTCGTGTTCGAGACGGGGGTGGAGGTCGGAGCCGACGTCACCGCCGACGACCTGCGCGACCGGTTCGACGCCGTCCTGCTGGCGGCCGGCGCCCTGGCCGGCCGCGACGCCACCGACACTCCGGGCCGCCACCTGAACGGCGTCCACCTGGCCATGGAGCACCTGGTGCCGGCCAACCGGGTCGTGGCCGGCCTGCAGGAGGGCACCCCGATCGACGCCGCCGGCAAGAACGTGGTCATCATCGGCGGCGGCGACACCGGCGCCGACTGCCTGGGCGTGGCCCACCGCCAGGGCGCGGCCAACGTCATCCAGCTCGACCAGTACCCGCTGCCGCCTTCGGCCCGCGCGGCCGAGCAGCACCCGTGGCCCACCTGGCCGGTCATCCTGCGCAACTACCCGGCCCACGAGGAGGGCGGCGAGCGCGTCTTCGGCGTGGCCGTGCAGGAGTTCGTCGACAACGGCGAAGGACAGGTCAAGGCCGTCCGGGTGGCCGACGTGACGGTCGAGCGGATCAACGGCGTCCGCACGGTCACCGTGGCTCCCGGTTCGGAGCGCGACCTCCCCGCCGACCTGGTGCTGCTGGCCATCGGCTTCGAGGGCACCGAGAAGCAGCCGCTGCTCGAGCAGTTCGGCATCGAGCGCAACCGCCGGGGCGTCCTGGACGCCGACCACACCTGGCAGACGTCGGCCCCCGGCGTCTTCGTGGCCGGCGACATGCACCGGGGAGCGTCCCTGATCGTCTGGGCGATCGCCGAGGGCCGTTCCGCGGCGTCAGCCATCCACGACTACCTGGGCGCGTCGGGCGAACTGCCGTCGCCCGTCGAGTCGTCGGCCCAGCCGATCGGCGTCTGAGCCACACCAGTCGAAAGGGCCTGCCCGCCGGGGCGGGCCCTTTCGTCATGACGCGGGCGCCGGGCCGATAGGCTGTTCGTCGCGGTCGTCGAAGCCCGCGGGTCGCAGTGCAGCGCACCGGTCGTACAGATCGGAAGACGTCGCCCGACA
The DNA here is from genome assembly GCF_026626335.1 of Paractinoplanes pyxinae. Lineage (GTDB taxonomy): Bacteria > Actinomycetota > Actinomycetes > Mycobacteriales > Micromonosporaceae > Actinoplanes > Actinoplanes pyxinae. The sequence goes on from NZ_JAPNTZ010000004.1 coordinate 210,986, forward strand.
GACGCAGTTCATCCCCACGACGGGGGTCGGCCGCCAGGCCGATGAAGAAGAGAGACTAGCCTGATGGCCGTGACACGCCGCGTAAAGATCGTCTGCACGATGGGGCCCGCGACCGCCTCCCCCGAGCGCATGCTCGGGCTTGTCGAGGCCGGCATGGACGTGGCCCGCATGAACTTCAGCCACGGCAGCCACGAGGACCACGAGAAGATGTACCACCTCGTGCGGTCCACCAGTGAGCAGGCCGATCGGGCCGTCGCCATCCTGGCCGACCTGCAGGGCCCGAAGATCCGGCTCGGCAAGTTCGCCGACGGGCCGCACATCTGGAACACCGGCGACCTGGTCACCATCACCAGCGAGGACATTCTCGGCACGGCCGACCGGGTGTCCTGCACCTACACCAAGTTGCCGCAAGAGGTGAAGCCGGGCGACCGCCTGCTCATCGACGACGGCAAGGTCGCCGTCGAGGTCACCGCGGTCGACAACCACACCGACATCCGCTGCCTGGTCGTCGAGGGCGGGCCGGTCAGCAACAACAAGGGCGTCTCGCTGCCCAACGTCGCCGTCAGCGTTCCCGCGCTCAGCGACAAGGACGCCGAAGACCTGCGGTTCGCGCTCGGCCTCGGCGTCGACGTGGTGGCCCTGTCGTTCGTGCGCTCGCCCGACGACATCAAGCTCGTCCACGAGATCATGGCCGAAGAGGGCCGCATCGTCCCGGTCATCGCCAAGGTCGAGAAGCCCGAGGCGGTCGAGCACCTCGAGGCCATCGTCCTCGCCTTCGACGGCGTCATGGTGGCCCGCGGCGACCTCGGCGTCGAGCTCCCGCTCGACCAGGTGCCGCTGGTGCAGAAGCGTGCCGTCCAGCTGTGCCGCGAGAACGCCAAGCCGGTCATCGTGGCCACCCAGATGCTCGACTCGATGATCGAGAACTCCCGCCCGACCCGCGCCGAGGCGTCCGACGTCGCCAACGCCGTCCTCGACGGCACCGACGCGGTGATGCTCTCCGGCGAGACCTCGGTCGGCAAGTACCCGGTCCTCACGGTCAGCACCATGGCCAAGATCGTCAGCACCACCGAGGGCGGCTCGATCCCGGTCCCGCGCCTGCAGCACGACCCGCGCACCCACGGCGGCGCGCTCACCGTGGCCGCTTCGCAGATCGCCCGCAACATCGGGGCCAAGGCGCTCGTCGCGTTCTCCCAGACCGGCGACACCGTGCGGCGGCTGTCCCGCCTGCACTGCGAGCTCCCGCTCTACGCGTTCACCCCGGTCGCCGAGGTGCGCAACCAGCTGGCCGTTGCCTGGGGCGTCGAGACGTTCCTGACCGACTTCGTGCAGCACACCGACGACATGTTCCGCCAGGTCGACGCGAAGATGCTGGGCCTCGGCCTGGCCAAGCCGGGCGACTACGTCGTCGTCGTGGCCGGCTCCCCGCCGAACGCGCCCGGCTCCACCAACACCCTGCGCGTGCACCGCCTCGGCGACCTCGTCGACCCCGCCACGCTGTGACCGAACCGCTGAGCGGGCAGGCCGCCGTCGACCAGCTGCTCGAGGTCCTCGACCTCAAGCAGCTGGACGCGGCCACCTTCGTCGGGGAGAGCCCGCAGACCGGCGCCCAGCGCGTGTTCGGCGGCCAGGTCGCCGGGCAGGCGCTCGTCGCCGCCGGCCGCACCGTCGACCCGGAACGGTTCGTCCACTCCCTGCACGGCTACTTCGTGCGCCCCGGCGACCCGACCGAGCCGATCCAGTTCGGCGTCGAGACCATCCGCGACGGCCGGTCGTTCTCGGTGCGGCGCTCCACCGCTCAGCAGCACGGCAAGACCATCTTCTTCATGTCGGCCTCCTTCCAGGTCCGCGAGGAAGGCCTCGACCACCACACCCCGGCCCCCGACGGCGTCCCCGGGCCGGCCGACGTGCAGACCATGGCCGACTGGGTGCGCAAATACCCCAGCCGGCGGGCCGCCTTCAACGCCGCGCCCCGCGCCGTCGACGTCCGCTACGTCAACGACCCCGGCTGGGTGCCGCCCGGCGACCGCAACGCCAGCGACCAGCAACGCGTCTGGATGCGCATCAACGGCAAACTGCCCGACGACCCGCTCATCCACGCCTGCGCCCTCACCTACGCGAGCGACCTGTCCCTGCTCGACTCGGTGCTCTCCGTCCACGGCGAGAGCTGGGGGCCCGGCGGCGTCATCGGGGCCAGCCTCGACCACGCCCTCTGGTTCCACCGGCCGTTCCGCGCCGACGACTGGTTCCTCTACGACTGCACCAGCCCGTCCGCCAGCGGCAGCCGCGGCCTGGCCAGCGGCCGCATGTACACCGAGGACGGCGTGCACATCGCCAGCGCCGTACAGGAAGGCCTGCTGCGCCGGGTCGGCGAACGCAAATAACAGGGCGCCCCGCCCGGCGGGATCCCGGCCCGGCGACTGACCGACGCGGATCCCGGCCCGGCGGGGCAGGGGAGACCAAAGCCCTAATGGCGCTGCTCGGCGCCCTCCTCCACCATCTGGTCGGCGCGGTGCCGCGGATGCGCCTCGAAATCCGAGATCCCGGCCGCGTAGCCGGTCATCCCCGCCTCCCGCTCCGGTGACAACCGCAACACGTCCGGCCGGGCCGTGGCCACCTCCCGCAACCGCAGACCGGTCACCAGATCGGCCACCGCGCGCAACAACCCCAGCGCGCCCAACGTCAAGATCACCGGGTCGGCCGCCCGGGCCAGCGGACCAGCGGCATAAAAGCCCAGCCCGGCCTGCAGAACGCCCAAGGTCACCACCAGGCCCCACGTACGGTCGGTGCCCCGGTTCATCGTCGAGACCGCGATGTCGACGGCTCCCCGCACCATCAGGAACCACCCCACCAGCGCGGCCGTCGTCGCGTACGTCGAATCCCGATCCACCACGATCACGACCCCGGTCGCCACGAACAGGGCTGCCATCGACGCGTTCACCCACCACGTCCGCATCCCGGCCAGCGCCCGCACCGCCTCACACAACGCGGCGAAGAAAATCATCGGCCCCGCCACCGCCACCACGTCGGCCGGCTCCAGCCGCAGCACACTCCACCCGATCGCCAGCCACGCCACCCCGGCGAACAGCAGAAACCCCCACATGCTCCGCCGCATCACCGACAGGGGAGAAGAACCCGACCACAACATGAGGCCTCCAGGAAACTGTCCCTGCCATGACAACATCCAGCCGACCGGCGAAACCGAGGTTCACGCAGATTCACAGCCGGGTACCAGCAGACCGCCCCCACCCCCGGAGCGGACGTGCCCGAAGACGAACTGACCGACGCCCTGCGCGCCGCCCAGCGAGGCGACGCCGCCGGCTTCGCCACGCTCTGGCGCAGCCACCACCCCGGCGTCCTGCGCTACCTGCGCGTCATCGCGGGCGACCACGCCGAGGACGCCGCCAGCGAAACCTGGCTGCACGTCATCCGCGACCTGCAGAACTTCCAAGGCGACCACAACGGCTTCCGGGGCTGGCTGTTCCGCATCGCCCGCAACCGCGGCCTCGACGAACAAAGACGCCGGGCCCGTACGCGCGAAACCCCCGCCCCGCCCGACCGGACAGCACCCGACGCGGCCACCGAAGCCGCCGAAGGCGCCGCCACCACCTGGGCCCTGAACGTCATCGCCGGCCTCCCCGCCGACCAGGCCGAAGCCGTCATGCTGCGCGTCGTCCTCGGCCTCGACGTCGCCACCACCGCCGGCATCCTCGGCAAGAAACCCGGCGCCGTCCGCATCGCCACCATGCGCGGGCTCCGCCGCCTCGCCGGCCACCCCCAGATCCGCACCCGGCAGGGGGTGTAACAGAATGCGCTCCCTCCACGCTCTCCTCCGTGCGCTGCGCACGCGACGGAACAGGCACCACGAGACCGACCCGATCGCCACCACCGATCACCCCGGCCTCGCCGACCTGCTCGACGCCGCCCGAGCCCCCGCCACCCAGGCGGAACTGGCCGGCGAGAAAGAAACGGTCGCCGCCTTCGTCGCCCACCGCAGACGTGCTGCCCGAAGCAGCCGGCGACACCGCACGAAGGCGAGAATCCGGGCTGTGCTCGTGCCCGTCACGGCCGGTCTGGCTCTCCTTATTCTCACCGCCACCGGCGTCGCCGCCCGCACCGGCAACCTCCCCCAGGGAGCCCAGCAGCACGCGCACCGCCTGTTCTCGGCGCTGGGCGTACCTGCGCCGAGAACAGGCAACCCCGTCACACCGTCCCCGGCGCCCAGCCGGTCCGGCCCCCGCCCCACGCTCGACGTCGCCGCCCTCGGCTGGTGCCAGGCATGGAGCGGGGGACCGAGCCGCACCCTCAGCCGCGAGGACAAACGCAAGCTCAGCGCGGCCGCCGGGGGAGAGAAGGGCATCGAGAAGTACTGCCGCGACCTGCACCGGTCCGCGTCGGCCCAGCCGTCGGCGCCCACCACGCCGCCATCGACGTCGCCGGCGCCGTCACCCTCGACCTCGGTCGAGCCGCTGCCGTCGGTGTCAGCCGAACCGACCGGCACGCCGCAGCCGGGACGGCCGGCCCAACCCGGGCGGCCGGACCAACCCGGGCGCGCGCCCACCGCGCCGCCCTCGACGAAACCCCCCAAGCCCACCCACACCGGCAAACCCAGCACCAAGCCCTCGAAGGCCGCCTCACCCAGCAAAAGCCGTGGACAAGGAACGAGCACGAAGCAGAACAGCTCGCCCTCACCAGCCGTGACCACACCGCAGAACGCAGCGCGCAGCGTGCCCGCCGAAGATGACTGAGAAGCCCAACGGAACCCGGGCGGTCACCGCCCGTGCCCGATCATCACCCCGGCGAGTGGGCGAACGGTCACCACTTCGGCCCGACGAACTCATCCAGCCGAGCCACCGCCTCCCGCCGCGCCACCGACAACACGTTGCGGCGGGCCATGCGCCAGTCGATTTCCACCCGGTCCAGGTAGTGAGCGCAGAGCCGCATGATGTCGGCCGACTCATTTACGAAGTTGTAACGCGGATAGCTGTAGGTGCGACCATTCCGCACGACACGATTCGTGAAGCGACTGCCGTCTGAGTGGAAAAGCCCGCGCAGAAATCTTTCCGGACAGCGGTCGACCACTTCACGCTGCCAATTCGACAATTCGATAGCGCGCAGGTGCTTCGGGCCGGCGCCGTGCTGCGGTATGAGGCACGGCCAGTGCGTCCAATGCGCACGGACGCTCACACAGCCGACCCGCTCCTGGAAGCCCACCGTCCTCGCTCCGCACGCCTCCATCGCGTAGGACACCTCGTGCATGAGGCCGGGGTAACGCGCGTCACAGGCGACAGTCAGGAGGGGAACGCGTTGGGTCATCAGCAAGTGGCCGTCCCCGAGGTATTGCCCCAGCAGGTAGGCATACGACCGCGGGTCGTCGATCGCACGCGCCGGCCGCTCGCAAAGAGGACATCGATCGTCGATCTTGATGGCGAGCCGACGGCGGTTGTAGAGCCAGGAGGCGACGGTGTTGCGCGGCAGGCCGAGCCGCTGCCAGATATCGCTGAATGGCACACCGGCGGCGTGCATGCTGAGCGCTTCTTTGCGCAGTCGCGGTGGATGCACGCGGGAATTATCGCGGCCGGGTATGACAGTTTTGGTGCCCCCGGTGGGATTCGAACCCACACTGTATGGTGTTTGAGACCATCTTCTCTGCCGGTTGGAATACAGGGGCCGGCTCGCCCGTCCGCCGCGAGTTCGTCCCGCCAAGATGAGCTGGGGACAGCGTACCCACTACGCTTAGGGCGGCGACACCCGCATACCGGGGTGTCGCGACTTCGGGAACGTTGGGGGTAGGGGTTCCGTGGCCGACTCGCAGGCTGGTGCCGAGCGCAAGCGGGTGTTGATCGCCGAGGACGAGGCGCTCATCCGTCTGGACCTGGCCGAAATGCTCGTCGAGGAGGGCTACGACGTCGTCGGTGAGGCGGGCGACGGGGAGACCGCCGTGCGCCTGGCCGAGGAGCTGCGCCCCGACCTCGTCATTCTGGACATCAAGATGCCGATCATGGATGGTCTGGCCGCGGCCGAGCGGATCGCCGGGGGGCGGATCGCGCCGGTCGTCATTCTGACCGCGTTCAGCCAGCGCGACCTCGTCGAGCGCGCGCGGGCTGCCGGCGCCATGGCTTATCTGGTGAAGCCGTTCCAGAAGTCGGATCTGGTGCCCGCGGTCGAGATCGCCTTGTCGCGTTATTCCGAGATCGCCGTGCTGGAGTCCGAGGTCGCCGGTCTGACCGACCGTCTGGAGACGCGGAAGTCGGTCGAGCGGGCCAAGGGCGAGCTGATGACCAAGTATCAGATGACCGAGCCGCAGGCGTTCAAGTGGATTCAGCGGACGGCGATGGATCACCGGATGACGATGCGTGAGGTGGCGGACCGGATCCTGGCTGAGGGTCAGGAGGCGGACGGCACGCAACCCGCCTCTAGTTGATCTTGGGGTAGTCCTCTTGTAACACCGAACCTGGCCATCAGGTCACCGGACGTAACGGTTCGGTGAAAGCCGAGGTGAAGTCTTTTGGCAGGCCGGGAACCTGGGATAACGTCCCGCCCCATAACGGGGCGCTTGTGGTCGCCGGCACAGCAAGTGCCAATCGGCCAGCAGTGGCTCGGTGGGTTCGGTATGGAGGAGGGTTCCAACCTTGAGGCAGGTTCTCGCACGAGCCATCGGCGGAGTGGCCATCATCGGGCTCATCGCCGGTGCCGCTGCTTGTAATAGCGGTTCGAGCAGCGACGACACCGCGAGCGAGGGGAACTGCGGCTACAAGCTGGCGTTCTTCGGCGCTCTGACCGGCTCGGCCGCCAACCTCGGTGTGAACATCGAGCAGGGCTTCGAGCTGGCTATCGACCAGTACAACAAGGCCAAGGGTTCCACGTGTATCGAGGTGGCGAAGTTCGACTCGCAGGGTGAGGCTTCGGTCGCCCCCGGTGTCGCGCGCAGCCTCGTGGCGGACAAGAAGATCCTCGGCATCGTCGGCCCGCCGTTCTCCGGTGAGTCCGAGGCCGCCGACCCGATCTTCGAGTCGGCCGGCATCCCGACGATCACGCCGTCGGCGACCCGTGTGTCGCTGTCGTCGAAGGGCTGGAAGGTCTTCCACCGCGCGGTCGCCAACGACGACGCGCAGGGCCCGGCGGCCGCCGCGTACATCAAGGACAACCTGAAGGCGACGAAGGTCTTCGTGGCCGACGACCAGTCGGCGTACGGCGCCGGTCTGGCCGAGGTGGTCAAGAGCAAGCTGGGTTCGCTGGTCGTGTCGACCGACAAGACCGAGGGTGACGGCAAGCAGGCCGACTTCTCGGCTCTGGTGCAGAAGGTGCAGTCGAGCGGCGCCACGGCGCTGTTCTACGGCGGCTACTACACGAACGCCGGCATCATCCGCAAGCAGCTGACGGCGGCCGGTTGGAAGGGCACGCTGCTGGGCGGCGACGGCATGAAGGACCCGGGCCTGTCGAAGGCGTCGGGTGTCCAGGCCGCGGTCGGCACGGTCGTGACCTGCCCCTGTTCTCCGCCGGAGGCCGCGGGTGGCACCTTCGTCAACGACTACAAGGCGAAGTGGAACCAGGACGCGGGTACGTACTCGGACGTCGCCTACGACGCCGCGAACGTCTTCCTTCAGGGCATCGACGCGGGCAACAACACCACGGCGAAGCTGAACGACTACCTGAAGACCGTCAACTACAAGGGCATCGCGAACACCTACAAGTTCACCGAGACCGGTGAGCTGGACCCGAACTTCATCAAGGTCTGGGCGTTCAAGTTCGACAGCTCTGGCGACGCGAAGGCCGACGTGGAGATCAAGACCTCCTGATCGCCTGAGCACTATCTTTCTGGTGGGCGGTGCGGCCGGATGATCTCCGGCCGCACCGGCCTCGTCGTTTTGGAGCCCCTCTGTGGATTTTTCCGGTCTGATCGATAATTTCGGGCCGCTCACCGTCACGGGTCTGGCTCAGGGCGCGATCATCGCGTTGTTCGCCCTGGGCTACACGCTGGTCTACGGTGTGCTGCGGCTCATCAACTTCGCGCACTCCGAGGTGTTCCTCCTCGGCACGTACGCCTGTCTGTTCGCCTGGGGCCTGTTCGGCCTGGACCAGAACTCGGCCGCCCCCGCGGTCGGCCCGATGCTGCTGTACATGCTGGTCGGTCTGATCGCCGCGATCATCGTTTCCGGTGCCGCCGCGCTGACGGTCGAGTTCGTGGCCTACCGGCCGCTGCGCCGGCGCAACGCGCCGCCGCTGGCCTTCCTGATCACCGCGATCGGCGCGTCGCTGTTCATCTCCGAGGTCGTGGGTGTGGCGACGCACCGCAACCAGACGGGTGTGCCGCCGATCATCCAGGCGCGGCCGGTCTTCACGATCGGCGACACCACGGTGACGAACCTGCAGATCCTCATCATCCTGCTGGCGCTGGTGATGATGTTCGCGCTGGATCGTTTCATCAACGGGTCGCGGCTGGGCCGGGGTGTCCGCGCGGTGGCGCAGAACCCGGATTCGGCGGCGCTTATGGGTGTCAACAAGTCGCGCGTGATCGCGCTGGTGTTCCTGCTGGGCGGTCTGATGGCCGGCATCGCCGCGGTGATGTACGACCTGAAGATCGGCGTGACGCGGTACGACGCGGGCTTCCTGCTCGGCATCGACGCGTTCACGGCGGCCGTGCTGGGTGGTATCGGCAACCTGCGCGGCGCCCTGCTGGGTGGTCTGCTGCTGGGTGTGCTGCAGAACTACGCGGCGGGCGTGTTCGGTTCGCAGTGGCTGCACGCGGCTTCGTTCGTGCTGCTGGTGGTCATTCTGCTGTTCCGGCCGACGGGTCTGCTGGGTGAGTCGCTGGGAAGGGCTCGAGCATGAGCGAGAAGGCGTCTTTCCGTTCGAGTGGTGGTGTGCGCGGCTGGTTCGGCCGGCAGCCCTGGTACATCCGGGGCGTGGTGGTCCTGCTGGCCGCCGTGGCGGCTTACCTGCTGCCGTACGTGGGTGATGTGCCGCTGATCGGGCCGCAGATCGTCACCGAGGGCATCGACTGGCCGAGCGCGCTGTTCAACATGTCCTACTACGTGTTGCTGGCGCTGGGCCTGAACGTGGTGGTCGGGTACGCGGGTCTGCTCGACCTGGGTTATGTCGGCTTCTTCGCGGTCGGCGCGTACGGCACGGCCCTACTGACCTCGCCGGACTCGATCCTGTACGAGGACACGGGCTGGAAGTGGCTGATGGCGGTGCCGGCGGCGCTGGTGCTGACCATGATCGCCGGTGTGATCCTGGGCTGGCCGACGCTGCGGCTGCGCGGTGACTACCTGGCCATCGTGACGCTGGGCTTCGCCGAGATCATCCGGATCGTGGCCACGTCGACGACGACGCTGCGCGGTGACCGCGGTTTCGCGAGCATCCCGCACCCGCCGGGCAGCTGGGGCGGGGAGCCGATCTTCGGAGTGACCGACGCTATCCCGTACTTCTGGCTCGGCCTGACCGTCATCATCCTGGTCATCCTGGGTGTGCGGAACCTGGACCGCAGCCGGGTCGGCCGGTCGTGGCTGGCGATCCGTGAGGACGAGGAAGCCGCCGAGGTCATGGGCGTGCGCACGTTCAAGTACAAGCTGTGGGCGTTCGCGATCGGCGCGTTCATCGGTGGTCTGGGCGGTGTGCTGTTCGCCGGTGAGCAGAGCTTCATCAACTCGCAGACGTTCGTGCTGCAGTTCTCGATCCTGGTGCTGGCCGGTGTGGTCATGGGTGGTTCCGGCAACATGGCCGGGGCGATCCTGGGTGGTGTGCTCATCTCGTACATCCCGGACCGGCTGCGGGGTCTGTCGTTCGGCGACACCGACCTGTACGAGTACCGGTTCGCGATCTTCGGCGCCGCGATCATCCTGATCATGGTGCTGCGGCCGCAGGGTCTGATCCCGAGCCGGCGTCGCGCGATGGAGCTGAAGGACCGCGAGAAGGAGGTGGCTCCCCAGTGACTGAGCGAAGCGAAGGCACCATCGGGCTCAGTGTCACGCGAATGCTCGCCCGGAGCGAAGCGGAGGGCCGGTCATGACTGAGCCGCATCAGGAGACTCCGGAGGAATGGGACCGGGAGAACGCGCGTCCGGTCGATGAGGCCGCTCCCACGGGCAAGCCGGCGTCGGCGCCCGCGCGGAACGACGTACGCGGGGACGTTCTTCTCGAAGTTGACCACGTGACCCTGCGCTTCGGCGGTGTGGTGGCGCTCAACGACGTCAGCTTCTCGCTGCGCAAGGGTGAGATCTTCGGGCTCATCGGGCCCAACGGCGCCGGCAAGACCACCTGCTTCAACGCGATGACGGGGGTCTACCGGCCGACCGAGGGCGCGATCCGCTTCCAGGGCGAGTCGATCGTCGGGAAGAAGAAGCACCAGATCACCCGGGGCGGCATCGCCCGCACGTTCCAGAACGTGCGGTTGTTCCCCGAGATGACGGCGCTGGAGAACGTCATGGTGGGCGCGGACGCGCACCACAAGACGAGCGTGATCAGCGCGCTGTTCCGCCTGCCGCGGTTCTGGCGGGAGGAGAAGTCGGGCCGTCAGCGTTCGCTGGAGCTGCTGCGTTTCGTCGGGATCGCGCACCGGGCGGGCGATGTGAGCCGTAATCTCTCGTACGGCGAGCAGCGCCGGCTGGAGATCGCCCGCGCGCTGGCCACGAACCCGACCCTGCTCTGCCTGGACGAGCCGGCCGCCGGCTTCAACCCGGCCGAGAAGGAGGATCTGCTGCAGCTGATCCGCCGGATCCGTGACACCGGGGTGACCGTGCTGCTCATCGAGCACGACATGCGCCTGGTCATGGGGGTCACCGACCGGATCGTGGTGCTGGAGTTCGGCAAGAAGATCGCCGAGGGCACGCCGGCCGAGGTGCGGGACAATCCGGCGGTCATCGCCGCGTATCTGGGGGTGCCCACCGATGCTGCTTGAGATCGACAACGTGACGCTGGCCTACGGGCGCATCCAGGCCCTGCACGGCATCAGCCTGACCGTCGGCCAGGGTGAGGTGGTGGCTCTGATCGGCGCCAACGGCGCCGGCAAGTCGACCACGATGCGGGCCATCTCGGGTCTGCGGCCGGTGTCGCAGGGCACGATCCGCTTCGACGGCGACGACATCACCAAGATGCGGGCCGACCTGCGGGTGGTCCGCGGGGTGTCGCAGTCGCCCGAGGGCCGGGGCATCTTCCCGGGCATGACGGTGCGCGAGAACCTGGAGATGGGCGCCTACACCCGCAAGGTGCGCGCCGAGATCGACGAGGACCTGCAGCGCGCCTTCACCCTGTTCCCGCGGCTCAAGGAGCGCGAGAAGCAGGCCGGCGGCACGCTCTCCGGCGGTGAGCAGCAGATGCTGGCGGTGGGCCGGGCGCTGATGAGCCGGCCCAAGCTGCTGCTGCTCGACGAGCCGTCGATGGGTCTGGCCCCGATGCTGATCCAGCAGATCTTCGACATCATCGTGGAGATCAACCAGCAGGGCACGACAGTGCTGCTCGTGGAACAGAACGCCCAACAGGCCCTGTCCCGGGCACATCGCGCGTACGTTCTGGAGACGGGCCGGATCGTGAAGGAAGGCACCGGCGCCGAGCTCCTGAACGACCCGGCCGTCAAGGACGCCTACCTCGGCGTCGCGTAACACGCTTCACGACTACTAGGAGTCATCATGTTCCGCACCACCCCCGGCCGCCGGGCGATCCTCGGCCTGGCCGCCGCGGCGGCGCTGACGCTGTCGCTGGGCGCCTGCGGCTCGGAGTCGGACGACTCGGGCTCGAGCGGCGCCCCGGCGCCGAGCGCGTCCGCCGACACCGCTCTGGCCGACAAGGTGCCCGCCGACATCAAGAGCGCGGGCAAGCTCACCATCGGCACCGACTCGTCGTACGCGCCGAACGAGTACCTCGACAGCGACGGCAAGACGGTCATCGGTTTCGACGTCGACCTGTTCAACGCGGTCGCGCAGAAGCTCAACCTGACCACCGAGTGGACCTCGGCCACGTTCGACAGCATCATCCCGGGCGTGACCACCAAGAAGTACTCGGTCGGGGTCTCCTCCTTCACGATCAACCCGGACCGGCTGAAGGAGGTCAACATGGTCTCCTACTTCTCGGCGGGCACCCAGTGGGCCGCCAAGACCGGCGTGACGATCAACCCGGACGACGTGTGCGGCAAGAAGGTCGCCGTGCAGACCGCGACCGTACAGGTGGACGACCTGAAGGCCCGGTCGAAGAAGTGCACCGACGGCGGCAAGGCCGCGATCACGATCGACCAGTACCAGAAGCAGTCGGACGCCACCAACGCCGTGGTGACCGGCAAGGACGAGGCCATGCTGGCCGACTCGCCGATCGTGGCGTACGCGGTGAAGCAGACCAACGGGCAGTTGGCCCTGGTCGGCGACATCTACGACGCGGCGCCGTACGGCTACGCGATCGCCAAGGACCAGAAGGAGTTCGCCGACGTGATCGGCGAGGCGGTGCAGACCCTGATCGCCGACGGCACGTACAAGCAGATCCTCGACAAGTGGGGTGTGGCCGCGGGTGCCATCACCACCCCCGAAGTGAACCCGTCGGTCTGACCCTCGCATGAGCGACGAATCCACATCCGTACGGGCACGGCCTGAAGCGATCAAGGCTGTGCCCGTCCGGCACCCCGCCCGCTGGGTGGGGCTCGGTGTCATCGCGATCCTGGTCGCGATGTTCGTGCACCTGCTGGTGACCAACGACCGGTTCCGCTGGTCGTTCATCTTCCTGGAGTACCAGGACGGCAAGCGCGGTGTGATGTTCACCGAGCCCGTCCTGGAGGGTCTGCGCGGCACGATCCTGCTGACGATCTCGTCGATGGCGATCGGCATCCTGCTCGGCATCGTCATCGCGATCATGCGGCTGTCCGAGAACAAGATCCTGTCGTCGGTGGCCTTCGTCTACACCTGGTTCTTCCGGGCGGTGCCGCGGCTCGTGCTGGCGGTGCTGTTCGGCAACCTGAACATCCTGTGGGAGCGGATCGGCTTCGGCCTGCCGTTCGGCACGCAGATCGGCCAGCTGTTCGGGCTGGACAACTTCGACGGGCAGTTCTACAGCATCAAGGCCAGCGACCTGCTCGCCGGTTTCGTGGCCGGCATGCTGGCGCTGGGCCTGTCCGAGGCGGCCTACATGGCCGAGATCGTGCGGGCCGGCATCCAGTCGATCGACGAGGGGCAGTCCGAGGCGGCGGTGGCGCTGGGCATGTCCCGCGGCCAGGTGCTGCGCCGGGTCGTCCTGCCGCAGGCGATGCGGGTGATCGTGCCGCCCACCGGCAACGAGATCATCGCCATGGTCAAGGACACGTCGCTGGTCGCGTTCGTGCCGGTGACCTTCGAGTTGTGGTTCCAGCTGCAGCAGGTCTCGGCGCGTACGTTTGTCGTGCTGCCCGTGATCGTCGCGGCGCTCATCTGGTACCTGATCCTGTGCACCGTGCTGATGGTCGCCCAGTTCTTCGTGGAGCGGCACTTCAGCAAGGGGTACGGAGCGGCCGCCAAGGCGAAGCAGCGGTTGCGCGACATCCAGGTCGAGCAGGGCGGCCGGATCACCGGGGAGGCGCCATGACCAACGCTTCATCGTCAGACGCGATGGTGCGGGCCGACAACGTGCACAAGTCGTTCGGTTCGCTCGAAGTGCTCAAGGGCGTCGACCTCGTGGTGAGGCCGGGCGAGGTGTGCTGTGTGCTGGGCCCGTCCGGCTCCGGCAAGTCGACGTTCCTGCGCTGCATCAACCACCTCGAGAAGGTCAACGCCGGCCGGATCTTCGTCGACGGCGACCTGATGGGCTACCGCGAGCGCGGCGGCAAGCTGCACGAGCTGGGCGAGAAGGACGTGGCGAAGCAGCGCCGCGAGATCGGCATGGTCTTCCAGCGGTTCAACCTGTTCCCGCACATGACGGTGCTGCAGAACGTCATGGAAGCGCCGTGCCGGGTCAAGCGGGAGAGCAAGGCCGAGGTGCGCGACCGCGCGGCCGGCCTGCTCGAACGGGTCGGCCTGGGCGCGAAGATGGACAACTATCCGGGGCAGCTCTCCGGCGGCCAGCAGCAGCGGGTGGCGATCGCCCGGGCCCTGGCCATGCGGCCCAAGCTGATGCTGTTCGACGAGCCGACCAGCGCGCTCGACCCCGAGCTGGTGGGCGAGGTCCTCGACGTCATGAAGGGCCTGGCCTCCGACGGCATGACCATGATCGTGGTGACCCACGAGATCGGCTTCGCCCGTGAGGTGGGCGACAACCTGATCTTCATGGACGGCGGCGTCGTGGTCGAGCAGGGGCCGCCGCGCGACGTCATCGGCAACCCGCAGCATGAGCGAACCAGGGCATTCCTGAGCAAGGTGCTTTAAGCAGGCGGGGTGGTCCCGTTTTTTGTCGGACCTCACGACTAGAGTTCCTGGACGTGAGCGACGACGCCGAGACCCCCCGTTTGCTGCTGCTCGACGGCCACTCCCTGGCCTACCGCGCGTTCCACGCGCTGCCCAAGGAGAACTTCAGCACGCAGACCGGTCAGCACACGAACGCCGTGTTCGGCTTCACCTCGATGCTGATCAACATGCTGCGCGACGAGAAGCCCACGCACATCGTGGTCGCGTTCGACGTCTCCCGCGTCTCCTTCCGCACCGAGAAATACCCGGAGTACAAGGCCGGCCGGTCGGCCACCCCGCCGGAATTCCAGGGTCAGGTCAGCCTGGTCAAAGAAATCCTGGACGCGCTGCGCATCCCGTACGTCGAGAAGCCCGGCTTCGAGGCCGACGACGTCATCGCCACCCTGGCCACCCAGGCCCGCGCGGCCGGCATGGAGGTGCTGATCTCCTCCGGCGACCGGGACGCCCTGCAGCTGGTCGACGAGCACACCACCGTGCTCTACCCCAGCCGCGGCGTCTCCGAGGTCTGGCGGATGACCCCCGCCCTGGTCGAGGAGAAGCAGCTCGTCCCGCCCCACCTCTACCGCGACAAGGCGGCCCTGGTCGGCGAGACCAGCGACAACCTGATCGGCGTGCCCGGCGTCGGCCCCAAGACGGCGGCCAAGTGGATCACCGAGTACGGCGGCATCGAGGGCGTCGTCGCCAACGCCGACAAGGTCAAGGGCAAGGCGGGCGACAACCTGCGGGCCCACCTGTCCTCGGTGATGCTCAACTACGAGCTCAACGCCCTGCGCACCGACCTCGAGCTGCCGCTGCGCCCCGAGGACGTGCGCTGGCACGGCTGGGACCGCGAGGCCGTGCACCAGGTGTTCGACGCGCTCGAGTTCCGGGTGCTGCGCGAGCGGCTCTACTCCTACCTCGAGGCGGTCGAGCCCGAGGCCGAGTCCGGGTTCGACCTCGAGGGCCGGGTGCTGGCCGCGGGCGAGGTGGCCGGCTGGCTGACCGCCCACGCCGCCCAGGCGCCGGTCGGGGTGGCCGTCACCGGCACGTTCGGCCGCGGCACGGGCACCCTCACCGGCGTCGCGGTGGCCACCGGCGACGGCCCGGCCGCCTGGTTCGACCCGGCCGCCCTCGACGAGGCCGACGAGCAGGCCGTGGCCTCCTGGCTGCTCGACCCCGACCGGCCCAAGGTGCTGCACGACGCCAAGCCGGCCTCGCTGGCCATGCGCGCCCACGGCTGGCACCTCGGCGGCCTGCGCGTCGACACGGCGCTCGCGGCCTACCTGGCCAAGCCCGACCAGCGCGCCTACGACCTGACCGACCTCGCCCTGCGCTACCTCAAGCGCGAGCTGCGGGTCGAGGAACCGGCCGGCGGCCAGCTCGACCTGCTGCAGGGCCTCGACGGCAACGACGGCGCGGCCGAGCAGAACGTCATGCTGCGGGCCCGGGCCACCCTCGACCTGGCCGACGTGCTCACCGAGGAGCTGTCGCGCGACGGCGGCGAGTCCCAGACCCTGCTGGTCGAGGTCGAGCAGCCGCTGTCCGAGGTGCTGGGCGAGATGGAACACCTCGGCATCGCGGCCGACACGGTCTACCTCTCCGAGCTCGAGGCGCACTTCGCGGCCGAGGTCAAGGCGGCCCAGCAGGCCGCGCACGCCGAGGTGGGCCGCGAGTTCAACCTCGGCTCGCCCAAGCAGCTGCAAGAGATCCTGTTCGTCGAGAAGAACCTGCCCAAGACCAAGAAGATCAAGTCGGGCTACACCACCGACGCCGACGCGCTGCAGAGCCTGTTCGCGCAGACCGGCGACCCGCTGCTCGAGCACCTGCTGCGCCACCGCGACGTGGCCAAGCTCAAGTCGACGGTCGACGGTCTGCTCAAGTCGGTCTCCGACGACGGGCGCATCCACACCACGTTCAACCAGACCGTCGCCGCCACCGGCCGGCTCTCCTCGACCGACCCCAACCTGCAGAACATCCCGATCCGCACCGAAGAGGGCCGCCGCATCCGCCGGGCGTTCGTCGTCGGCGAGGGCTTCGAGCAGCTCATGACGGCCGACTACAGCCAGATCGAGATGCGCATCATGGCCCACCTCTCCGAGGACGTGGCCCTGATCGAGGCGTTCAACTCGGACTTCGACTTCCACGCGGCCACCGCCTCCTCGGTCTTCCACGTGCCCGTCGAAGAGGTCGTGCCCGACCAGCGCCGCAAGATCAAGGCCATGAACTACGGCCTGGCCTACGGTCTGAGCGCCTTCGGCCTGTCCAACCAGCTCACCATCTCGGTCGACGAGGCCAAGGAGCTCATGGACGAGTACTTCAAGCGCTTCGGCGGCGTCCGGGCCTACCTGGAAGAGGTCGTGCGGCAGGCCGGCCGGGACGGCTACACGGCCACGATCCTGGGCCGCCGGCGGTACCTGCCCGACCTGTCCAGCGACAACCGCCAGCGGCGCGAGATGGCCGGCCGCATGGCGCTGAACGCGCCCATCCAGGGCTCGGCGGCCGACATCATCAAGGTCGCGATGCTGCGGGTCGACCGGGCGCTCAAAGAGACCGGGCTCAACTCCCGCATGCTGCTGCAGGTCCACGACGAACTGGTCTTCGACGTGGCCCCCGGCGAACGCGAGCCGCTGGAAGAGCTCGTCCGCCGCGAGATGAGCGCCGCCTACCCGCTCTCGGTGCCCCTGGACGTCTCGGTCGGTCACGGCAGCGACTGGAACGGCGCCGACCACTGAGCTAGCGGCGCGGCGAGACCGCTCCGAAGAAGGTGGCGGCCGCCAGTGCACCGGCCGACAGGGCGCTGAACCACGCCCAGAAGCCGGTGCCGGGCACCATCGTCAGCACGGCGACGATGACCAGTCCGCCCGCCGGCACGGCCGCGGCCAGCGTCCACAGGCTGGCCGCCGGGCGCCGGGCCACGGCGATCGCCAGCGGCACGAAGAGCGGCAGATAAGGGGCGGGCCAGTCGACCGGCACCGGCTGGTCCTTGACGAGGGCGTAGACGAGGGCCGCCGTCGCGCCCAGCGCCACCGCGGCCGCCGTCTGCACGAACATGTAGGCCGCGCGTTGCTCGGGCGGGGTCCGCCTGCCGTCCGTCCCCGGCTCGCCCAGGCCGAACCACATCGCCGTGACCTGCAGCAGCTCGCGCACCGCCGATCGCACTCCGTTGCCCGCCATGCCTCCACCCTAGAACTGGCGCCGGCGGCGTAGGCTCTGCGCGGTTGCGTCCTCGCGGGCGCGCAGAGCCAGCGTGTCGTGACCGGTCGGGGTTGCGGTGCTTTGCAAAGGTGACGCCATGGGGAGCCAGACGATGGAAAACGCCACCGGGGGACCGCTCACCCGCGAGCCGCTCGACCCGGCCCGGGCCGACGCGTTCGCGCCGATGTTCAAGGCGCTCGGCGATCCGGTGCGCCTGCGCCTGCTGTCGATGATCGCCTCGGCCCGCGGCGGCGAGGTCTGCGTGTGCGACCTGACCGGCGAGTTCCACCTGACCGGTCCGACCATCTCGCACCACCTGAAGGTGCTGCGCGAGGCCGGCCTGGTCGACAGCGACCGCCGCGGCACCTGGGTCTACTACCGCATGATCCCGGCGGCGCTGGCCGTCATGGGCACCCTGCTCGAGACGGGGCTGCCGCTCTGACGCTCACTTCTTGAGCGGGTCGTGGCCCCAGTTCATCAGCGAGTAGCGCCACTTGGTGTCCTCGACGTCGCCCTTCGGGTGCTGGGCGAGGTGGCGGTGCACGTAGCCGACGACCTTGCGCATGTGCGCCTCGTCGTCGTCGGTCAGGTCGGCCTTCTTCTTGCCGAGGATCTTGATGATCTTGCGGCCGGAGTCGTGGCCGACCGACTCGGCGCCCGACGACGACTTCTGGCCGACGTCCTTCGACTCGTCGGTCTTGAGCCACTTCTCCAGTTCGGTCGCGGTCATGTTGACCGCGTCCTTGAACTCGGCGTACGTGTCGGTGTCAGCCATTCTTCTTCAGCGCTCCCGGCTTGTGGACCGCCTCGCGCCCGGTCTTGTCGCTCTTGACCTTGTACTGCGGGTCGTCCTTGGACGCGTCGACCGTGCGGCCGGCCGCCTCGGTCCGCTTCGTGATCTTCTGCTCGACCTCGCCGTGGACGTTCTGCCCGTGGCTCTTCCAGGTCACGTCGTCGCCCTTTTTCAGGTTCTCGTCACTCGCCATGACAGCCGGGTACCCCCGGGCGGCCTGCGGAAACGGTCAGCCGGGCAGATCGGACACGAAGATCGCCGTACCGGGGAACAGCCGCCCCCGCAGCGGGCTCCACTGACCCCAGATCTGCTCGTGCCCGTCGGGCCACTCCGGTTCGACCAGGTCGCGCAACACGAACCCGGCGGCCACCAGCTCGCGCACCCGGTCGCCCAGCGTGCGGTGCTGCTCGACGTAGACCGGCACCCCGCCCTCGTCCGTCTCGACGTACGGGGTGCGGTCGAAGTACGAGTTGCGGGCGATCAACCCGGACTCGTCCGGCTCGTCCCAGAAGATCCAGCGCATCGGGTGGGTGACCGAGAAGACCCAGGACCCGCCCGTACGCAGCACCCGCGCCACCTCGCGCATGGCCGCGCCCGAATCGGCCACGAACGGGATCGCCCCGAAGGCCGTGCACACGATGTCGAATACGCTGTCCGCGAACGGCAGGGCCAGCGCGTCGGCTTGTACGAGCGGAACCCGTACGCCCGTACGGGCCTCGGCCGCCCGCGCGTGCCGCAGCATGCCCGCCGAGAGATCGAGCGCAGTCACCTCGGCCCCTTGCCCGTCGAGCCACCGCGCGCCCGCCGCGGCGCCCGCCCCGAGCTCCAGTACCCGCTTCCCGCGCACGTCGCCGAGCAGGTGCGCGTCGGCCTCGCGCAGCCCCTCGGGGCACCAGACAAAATCGAGATCGCCCAGGAAGGCGCCGTGTTCGGCCTGATACTCGTCGGCGTCGGCGTCCCACCAGCCGCGGCTGGCGACCCGGCTCTCGGCGTCGGTGATCGGCGAGCGCGGGTCCGGCGGGTTGATCTCGGTCACGCCGACACGGTACGGCAGCGCGTGGCGGCGTCCCGATTCCGTACATTACGGGCATGCTGCGGGGTTTCGGCCGAACATTGTGCCTGGGTCGTCAGGAGGGCTTGCAACCTGTGGTAATGCGCACGGTAAGCTAGTCGATGCGCTCGCGGATCGTGTGCCTCGGCAGGGAGCAGGTTCCGTGGTCGTCGGTCTCGACATGATCGACTGCAAGGATTCTGGTCCGTTTCGGTCGCCCGATCCTGATTTGCTCGTTCGTGCCGTGCCCGCCGGCAGTTCCGCGGGGCGCGAGAGACACCACGAATCCATCCGTTCGGAGCAACAGTCCACATGACGAGCAGCATCGAGGCCACCTCGAGCGCCAACAAGGTCACCGTCGACGATCTCGGATCCGAGGAAGCATTCCTCGCCGCCATCGACGAGACCATCAAGTACTTCAACGACGGCGACATTGTCGAAGGCACCGTCGTCAAGGTCGATCGGGACGAGGTCCTGCTCGACATCGGCTACAAGACCGAGGGTGTCATCCCCTCGCGCGAGTTGTCGATCAAGCATGACGTGGACCCCGCGGAAGTGGTGTCGGTCGGTGACCACATCGAAGCCCTCGTCCTCACCAAGGAGGACAAGGAAGGCCGTCTGATCCTCTCGAAGAAGCGTGCGCAGTACGAGCGCGCGTGGGGCACCATCGAGAAGATCAAGGAGGACGACGGCGTCGTTCGCGGCTCCGTCATCGAGGTCGTCAAGGGTGGTCTCATCCTCGACATCGGCCTCCGCGGCTTCCTGCCGGCCTCCCTGGTCGAGATGCGCCGGGTCCGCGACCTCCAGCCCTACGTGGGCCGCGAGCTCGAGGCCAAGATCATCGAGCTGGACAAGAACCGCAACAACGTGGTCCTGTCCCGCCGCGCCTGGCTCGAGCAGACGCAGTCCGAGGTTCGCACCGAGTTCCTCAACAAGCTGCAGAAGGGCCAGGTCCGCAAGGGCGTCGTGTCCTCGATCGTCAACTTCGGCGCGTTCGTCGACCTCGGCGGCGTCGACGGTCTGGTGCACGTCTCCGAGCTCTCCTGGAAGCACATCGACCACCCGTCCGAGGTTGTCGAGGTCGGCCAGGAGGTCGAGGTTGAGGTGCTCGACGTCGACCTGGACCGCGAGCGCGTCTCGCTGTCGCTGAAGGCGACCCAGGAAGACCCGTGGCGCCAGTTCGCCCGCACCCACGCGATCAACCAGATCGTCCCGGGCAAGGTCACCAAGCTGGTCCCGTTCGGCGCCTTCGTCCGCGTGGACGACGGCATCGAGGGTCTGGTGCACATTTCCGAGCTGGCCGAGCGGCACGTCGAGCTGCCCGAGCAGGTCGTCCAGGTGGGCTCCGACGTCCTGGTCAAGGTCATCGACATCGACCTCGAGCGGCGCCGGATCAGCCTGTCGCTCAAGCAGGCCAACGAGGGCTTCGTCGAGGGCGAGGAGCACTTCGACCCGACCCTCTACGGCATGGCCGCGACGTACGACAACGAGGGCAACTACATCTACCCCGAGGGCTTCGACCCCGAGACGGGTGAGTGGCTCGAGGGCTTCGACAAGCAGCGCGAGGCGTGGGAGAAGCAGTACGCCGACGCCCGCGAGCGCTGGGAGGCCCACACCAAGCAGGTGCAGGCGTCCCGCGACGCCGACGCCGAGGCTGCGCTCAACCCGGCCCCGGCCGGCGCGGCGACCAGCTCGTCGTCGTCCACCTCGTCCTCGACCTCGTCGAGCTCGCCGGCCCCGGCGCGCGCCAACGAGGAGCCGTCCGGCACCCTGGCCACCGACGAGGCTCTCGCCGCTCTGCGCGAGAAGCTGGCCGGCGGCAAGAACTGACCCAGCCTGTGCGCTGAGCGTTCTTCGAAAGGCCGCTCCGACTTCGGTCGGGGCGGCCTTTCGCCTTTCCCGCCGGCCGGTCCTCCTCGGCCTGGCGCCTTTTGTTCCGCTGAGGCGGGCTGTCCTGTTGGTCGCGAGCCGGGAATACTGGGCGAGTGCTGATGGTGGGTCTGACCGGCGGGATCGGTGCGGGGAAGAGCGCGGTGGCGCGGCGGCTGGCCCGCAACGGCGCGGTGATCATCGATGCTGACGTGCTGGCCCGCGAGGTTGTCGCCCCCGGCACCGACGGCCTGGCCGAGGTCGTGGCCGCCTTCGGCCCCGGCGTGCTCACGGCCGGCGGCGAACTCGACCGTCCG
This sequence comes from Paractinoplanes pyxinae, assembly GCF_026626335.1. Lineage (GTDB taxonomy): Bacteria > Actinomycetota > Actinomycetes > Mycobacteriales > Micromonosporaceae > Actinoplanes > Actinoplanes pyxinae. Next base: position 232,543 of record NZ_JAPNTZ010000004.1, read on the forward strand.
GCGCTGGGCGCCCGGGTCTTCGGCGACGACGACGCCCGCCGCACGCTGGAGAAGATCCTGCACCCCCGCATCCGGGCCCGGACGGCCGAGCTGGCCGCCGCCGCGCCCGGCGAGGCGGTGGTCGTCAACGACGTGCCGCTGCTGGTCGAGACCGGGCTGGCCCCCAGCTACCACCTGGTGATCGTGGTCGAGGCCGACCGGGCCCAGCGGATCCGGCGGCTCATCGAGACCCGGGGCATGACCGCCGAGCAGGCCGAGGCCCGCATCGCCGCCCAGGCCGGCGACGCCGACCGCCGTCGTGCCGCCGACGTGCTGCTGGTCAACGACGGCAGCCTCGACGAGCTCAACGAGCGGGTCGACCGGCTGTTCAAGACCAGGCTCAAGCCGTACGAGGAAAATCTGCGCCTGCGTGTGTCGGCCCGGCCCGACCGCCGGCTGCACATCGCCGAGCCCGACCCCACCTGGCCCGACCAGGCCGGGCGGCTGATCGCCCGGATCCGGCACGCCCTGCCCGGCCGCCCGGCGGTGTCGCACATCGGCTCGACAGCGGTTCCCGGGCTGCCCGCCAAAGACATCATCGACCTGATGCTGGCCGTGCGCACCCTCGACGAGGCCGACGCGCTGGCCGACCGGCTGGGCGGCGCGGGCTTCCCGCGGCGGCCGGGGGAGTGGGTCGACAACGCGCGCGGCCTGCCCGGGCAGACGTGGCCGAAGCGCCTGCACGGCGGCACCGACCCCGGCCGTACGGTGAATCTGCACGTCCGGGTGACGGGCTCGCCCGGCTGGCGGTTCGCCCTGCTCATGCGCGACCACCTGCGCACCGTCCCCGAGGCGCGCGACGGCTACGCCGAGGCCAAGGTGCGGTGGTCGGCCGAGCACCAGGACCGCTACGCGTACGCCGACGCCAAGGAACCCTGGTTCGACGAGGAGGCCCGGGCCGCCGACGACTGGGCCGAGGCGACCGGCTGGTGCCCGTCGGACTGACGGGCGGGCGTGAGGCGTACGGAAGAAAGCAGTTGACCCCGAGGTTGAGATAAGGGCGCTCGCGGCGGCCGGTCTGCGCTGGGCGCGACCACCTGCGGGTGCGCTCGCCGTCAACCGGGGCGCAACAACCACGGGCCGGCTGAGGGGACCGTTTTGGTGGCCCCGCTCAGTGCCGGGCGGCCGCCGCGAGCGGCCTACCCGAACAGGTTAGGCGTGCCGCGCAACAAGCATCAATGCCGCCGGGCAGGGCCGAATGTGCACCCTGCGCACGCCGGTCCCGCACGGGTGAACGCCCGGCCCCGGCGACACCGAAAACTTGTCATACCCCCGACGTACGGTAGGTCCCATGGCGCTCGACTTTCCACGACTCGACGGCCGCTTCGAGGTCGTCAGCGAATTCCAGCCGGCCGGTGACCAGCCGACGGCCATCGCCGAGCTCGATCGGCGGGTCCGGCGCGGCGACCGCAACACGGTGCTGCTCGGCGCCACCGGCACGGGCAAGAGTGCCACCACCGCCTGGCTGATCGAGAAGCTGCAGCGGCCGGCCCTCGTGCTGGCCCCCAACAAGACGCTGTGCGCCCAGCTCGCCAAAGAGTTCCGCGAGCTGCTGCCCAACAACGCCGTCGAATACTTCGTCAGCTACTACGACTACTACCAGCCCGAGGCCTACATCGCGCAGACCGACACGTACATCGAGAAGGACTCGTCGGTCAACGAAGAGGTCGAACGGCTGCGCCACTCCGCCACCATGTCGCTGCTCACCCGGCGCGACACGATCGTGGTGGCCACCGTCAGCGCCATCTACGGCCTGGGCACCCCGCAGGAATACCTCGACCGCTCGGTCGCCCTCAAGGTGGGCGAAGAGGTCGACCGTGACAACCTGCTGCGCCGCCTGGTCGACATCCAGTACTCGCGCAACGACATGGCCTTCCAGCGCGGCACGTTCCGCGTGCGGGGTGACACGCTCGAGATCATCCCCGCCTACGAAGAGCTGGCCGTCCGCATCGAGCTGTTCGGCGACGAGATCGAGAAGCTGTACTACCTGCACCCGCTGACCGGCGAGGTCGTGCGCGAGGTCGACCACCTGGTGATCTTCCCGGCGTCGCACTACGTGGCCGGCCCCGAGCGCATGGAACGCGCGATCAACCAGATCGAGGCCGAGCTGGAGGAGCGACTGGCCGAGCTCGAGCGCCAGGGCAAGCTGCTCGAGGCCCAGCGGCTGCGCATGCGCACGACGTACGACGTCGAGATGATGCGCCAGGTCGGCTTCTGCAACGGCATCGAGAACTACTCGATGCACATGGACGGGCGCTCGCCCGGCGAGCCGTCGTACACCCTGCTCGACTACTTCCCCGACGACTACATCACCGTCATCGACGAGTCGCACGTGACGATCCCGCAGATCGGCGGCATGTACGAGGGCGACGCCTCCCGCAAGCGCATCCTCATCGAGCACGGCTTCCGCCTGCCCAGCGCGGCCGACAACCGCCCGCTGCGCTTCGACGAGTTCCTCGAGCGGGTCGGCCAGATGGTGTTCCTGTCGGCCACCCCCGGCCCGTGGGAGATGCAGGAGGCCCAGGGCGAGTACGTCGAGCAGGTGATCCGCCCGACCGGCCTGGTCGACCCCCAAGTGGTCGTGAAGCCCACCAAGGGCCAGATCGACGACCTCATGCACGAGATCAAGCTCCGCACCGAACGCGACGAGCGGGTCCTGGTCACCACGCTGACCAAGAAGATGGCCGAAGACCTCACCGACTACCTGCTCGAGAACGGCATCCGGGTGCGCTACCTGCACTCCGAGGTGGACACTTTGCGCCGCGTCGAGCTGCTGAAAGAGCTGCGCAAGGGCGACTACGACGTGCTCGTCGGCATCAACCTGCTGCGCGAGGGTCTCGACCTGCCCGAGGTGTCGCTGGTGGCCATCCTCGACGCCGACAAGGAGGGCTTCCTGCGTTCCGGCCGGTCGCTGATCCAGACCATCGGCCGGGCCGCCCGTAACGTGTCGGGCGAGGTCCACATGTACGCCGACAAGATGACCCCGTCGATGCGCGACGCCATCGACGAGACGAACCGCCGGCGCGACAAGCAGATCGCCCACAACGAGGCCAACGGCATCGTGCCGCAGGCGCTCCGCAAGAAGATCCACGACATCCTGGACGACATCTACCGCGAGGCCGAGGACACCGAGGCCCAGGTCAACCCGATGGTCGGCGGGGGCGGCCGGCAGATCTCGCGCGGCAAGGCCCCCGTGCCCGAGACCAGGTCGAAGGGCCGCAGCCCGGCCCCGGCCGGTCCCGCCCGCGAGGGCATGGCCCGCACCGAGCTGGCCCAGCTCATCCAGGACCTCAACGAGCAGATGCTGGGGGCGGCCCGCGAGCTCCAGTTCGAGCTGGCGGCCCGCATCCGCGACGAGATGGGCGAGCTCAAGAAAGAGCTGCGGGGCATGGACGCCGCCGGGGTGAAGTAGGTCGGGGGCCCTGACTAGTCTGGCCGGATGACTGCCCCCGGCCAGACTGTGTGGACCGAGCTGACCGGCTTGCCGGACGAGCTTCTCGCGCTCGCCGAGCGGTGCCTCGCGGCCGACGGCGGCATGCCGCTGGCGACCGATCCCGGCTTTCTGGGGCGGCGCTGGGCGGCGCCGGGCGTGTCGGCTTTCGGGCTGGTCGCGGCTGACGGCAGTCTCGCCGCGGCCGGGGCGGCCCGGCTCACCCCGAGCGGGCCGTTCTTCACCGGCCTGGTCGATCCGGCGGCCCGCGGTCACGGGCTGGGCGCCGCCCTGCTCGACCATGGCCTGTCGCTGGCGGCCGGTGCCCGCGCCGTCGCTGGGCCGGGGAAGCATGCGGCCGTCGACGACTCCGCTGCCGCCGGCGGGTCGTCCGCTGAGGACGGCCCGCTGAGTGCGCCGGGCGTCACGGTCGAGACCGAGTCGTTGACGGAGGACGCGGCGGCGCTGTTCGAGTCCCGCGGGCTGCGGCAGGTGTTCGCCGAGGACGTCATGCGGATCGAGCTCGGCGACTCGCTGCCGGCCCCGGTGGAATGGCCGCCGGACGTGACCGTCGTCAGCTGGGACGGGGCGGTCGTCCAGCGGTTCCATGCCACCTACCACGCGTCGTTCCGGGATCGGCCGGGCTTCCCCGGCGACCCGGCCGACGAGTGGATCGCCGAGAACGAGGACGACGACGACTTCCGGCCGGACAGCTCGCTGTTGGTCACGGTGCCCGGGCTGGGCGACGCCGGCTTCATCACCACCGCCCGCGACTGGGTGGTCCAGGTCGGCGTGGTGCCCGCCGCCCGCCGGCACGGCCTGGCCGCGGCCCTGCTCCTCGAGGCGCTGTCCCGCCTGCGAGCGGCCGGCAGCACCCACGCCTGGCTGACCGTCAACGTCAACAACCCGGGCGCGGCCACCCTCTACCGCCGTCTCGGCTTCACCGACCGCGGCCGCCGAGCCCGCTACCAACCCTGACCCAGCTCACGGCCACCAGAGCGGCAGCCGGCGGCTCGCCGGCCGGGCGATCGGCATGGCGGGCGGTTGGCGGCGGCTCGCTGGCCGGGCGATCGGCGTGGCGGGCGGCTGGCGGCGGTTCGCTGGGCTGGGCGATCGGCGTGGCGGGCGGCTCGGCGGCGGTTCGCTGGGCTGGGCGACCGGCGTGACGGGTTGCGCGACCGGCGATCGGCGGGGCGGGTTGGCGGTGGTGCGGCTGGGCAGGCATCAGGCGCGGGTGGTGGGGTAAACGGACTTCTCCGGCGATCGGCTGACGGGTGGAGTGGCGATGATTCGGTGGGTGGACGCGTTCCTTGATCGGCCGATGGACCGGCTCGACGCGGCCGTCGCGTTCTGGGCCACGGTCACGGGGTCGGATCCGGAGCCGCAGAAGGATCCGGGGTTCGTGCGGCTGCGCACCGCCGCGGGGGACGAGTGGATCGAGATTCAGGGCGTCCGGGAGGGGCCGGGCGGCCACCACCCCGACATCTGGGTCGACGACCTGGCCGGCTTCAACGGCCGCGCCCTCACCGCCGGCGCCACGGTGGTCAGCGACCACGGGAGCTGGCAGACCCTGCGGTCGCCCGCGGGGCTGGAGTTCTGCACGGCCGAGTGGCGGGGTCAACGCGTACGCCCCCGGCCGGCCAACGGCCCGGACGGGGTGACCCTGCGGCCGCATCAGCTCTGCTTCGACCTGGCGCCTTCGGTGTACGACGACGAGGTGCGCTTCTGGCAGACACTCACCGAGTGGCGCCTCGACGAGGGCGTGCGGGCCGACGAGTTCGTCCGGCTGCAGCCCGAGCCGCCCGTCCCCGTCCGCTTCCTGCTGCAACGCCTGGGCGAGGAGCGCGCCGCCTCGGTGCACCTGGATGTCTCGTGCTCGGACATCCCGGCCGCCCGCCCGTGGCACGAATCCCTGGGCGCGACCTTCGTCGGCGAGTGGCCCAACTGGACCACCTTCCGCGACCCGGCCGGCGGCCTCTACTGCCTCACCAAGGGCGACCCCGCCACGGACTGATCCAAGACCCGCAGCAGCCTCGGCGGCCTCACCTGGTGCGACCCGGGCGCGGACTGAGCGAGGGCCTAGCCGGCGGCCGGCACGTCGAGGAAGTGCTCGACCAGCGGCGGGTTGGCGAAGTAGGGGCCGATGAGGCCGCGCCACTGGGTGAAGCGCTCGCTGTCCCGGAAGTTCTGCAGGTGGGCCTCGACGCTGTCCCACTCGACCAGCAGCACGAAGCGGGACGGCGACTCCACGCCACGGGTCATGCGCACCGAGCGGCAGCCCGGGGTGGTGGCCAGGATCGGGTGGGCGGTCTTGTACGCGGCGGCGAAAGCCTCTTCCGAGCCGGGGGTGATGTCGATCAGCGCGACCTCGAGAACCATGGCCGCAGCCTGCCACATGGGCCGACGAGCTAGGTTCCTAGGACGCCCTGAGCAGGAGTGAACTGGAGTGGCCGGGGAGGAATCGGTTAGGGACAGGTAACGTGAAGGTGGCCTTCCCGAGGCTTACCGTCGGATGAGACTCGACACGGTTTGCCGGGGGGCCCTGCCGTTGTGCCGTTCGATGAGACACAATGGCTGCCGTAGGAGGGGAGTATTCCCCCGTGCCGGTCTCGTCAACACGGAGCGTCCGACCCCCAACAGGGCGCGCCCGGGGCCGGCGGTCGCCGATGAGGCGGCGGAAGAGACCTCCGACAGTCGCACGACGCTGTTCCCGCCGCTCCCGGTGCGGGCGCAGCGCCGGACCGTGTCTGCCGGAGGCCTCAGTTGAACATCTCCGCCTGGGTTTGGATCGTCACCCTGGTTGCCGTGCTCGCCGTCCTAGCCGTCGATCTGCTGATCATCGGGCGCCGGCCGCACGAGCCCTCGATGAAAGAGTCGAGCGCCTGGGTCGCCTTCTACGTCGCCCTCGCCCTGGTCTTCGGCGGTGGCATCTGGTTCTTCGCCGGCGGCCAGTACGCCGGCGAGTTCTACACCGGATGGCTCACCGAATACTCGCTCAGCGTCGACAACCTCTTCATCTTCATGATCATCATGGCGCGGTTCGCCGTGCCGCGCCGGCTGCAGCAGAAGGTGCTGCTCATCGGCATCGTGCTGGCCCTGATCATGCGCGGCGCGTTCATCGCCGCCGGCGCCGCTCTGATCTCGCAGTTCTCGTGGGTCTTCTACATCTTCGGCGCGTTCCTCGTCTACACCGCGATCACCCTGCTCAAAGAGGGTGAGAACGACGAGGACGACTTCAAAGAGAACGTGCTGATCCGCTGGGCCAAGCGCGCCCTGCCGGTCTCGTCGTCGTTCGGCGACGGCAAGATGATGGTGCTGACCGAGACGGGCAAGCGCCTGTTCACGCCCATGCTCATCGTGATGATCGCGATCGGCACGACCGACCTGCTGTTCGCGCTCGACTCGATCCCCGCCATCTTCGGCATCACCAAAGAGCCGTACCTGGTCTTCACGGCCAACGTGTTCGCGCTGATGGGCCTGCGCCAGCTGTTCTTCCTGCTCGGTGGCCTGCTCGAGCGGCTGGTCTACCTCAACTACGGCCTGGCCGCGGTGCTCGCCTTCATCGGCGTGAAGCTCTTCCTCGAGGCCCTGCACACCAACAACCTGTCGTTCATCAATGGCGGCCACGGCGTCCACTGGGCCCCCGAGATCCCGATCTGGCTGAGCCTGCTGGTGATCATCGGCACCCTGGGCATAGCCACAGCCGCGAGCCTCATCAAGTCCTCGCGTGACGCCAAGAAAGAGCTGGTCGACACAAAGTCATAGGAATCAAGGTCAAGATCTTGATGTCGTAGCGGGGTGGTGGGTGGCAGACCGTCGCTCCCGCCGGGACCGCGGCGCGGTGAGCTGGCCGCTGGCGCGTCCAGGACGCTCACCGCACCACGGCGACGTGCGTGAGTGGTCGCGCCCAACGGCAAAGACAACGGCAAACAGCAACCCCCTCGGGCTGAGCGGCCCAAGGGGGTTGTTTGTTGTCTGCTTTTCGAGCGCAACCACTCACGCACGCGTCTGGGTGGGGTGAGCGCTCTGGACGCGCCAGCGGCCAGCTCAGCCCGCCCAGACACCTCGGCGGGAGCGACGGTCTGTACCCACCACCCCGCTACGACAGCGGTCTTATGCCTTTGAAGTTGTGGTTTCGCCAGGGGCAGTTGCTGACGGTTACTGCTGGTGCTTGCGGCGGGCGGCGGCGCGGCCACGCGTCTGCTGGTCCAGGACCACCTTGCGGATGCGGACGGCGGCCGGGGTCACCTCGACGCACTCGTCCTCGCGGCAGAACTCGAGGGCCTGCTCCAGCGAGAGCTTGCGCGGCGGGATCACCTTTTCGGTGTTGTCGGCGCTGGCCGCGCGCATGTTGGTGAGCTTCTTCTCCTTGGTGATGTTGACGTCCATGTCGTCCTCGCGGGAGTTCTCACCGATGATCATGCCTTCGTAGACCTCGGTGGTCGGCTCGACGAACAGCGAGCCGCGCTCCTGGATGTTGATCATGGCGAACGGGGTGACCACGCCGGCCCGGTCGGCCACCAGCGAGCCGTTGTTGCGGGTGCGCAGCTCGCCGAACCAGGGCTCGTAGTCCTCGAACAGGTGGTGCATGATGCCGGTGCCGCGGGTCTCGGTGAGGAATTCCGTACGGAAACCGATGAGGCCACGCGCCGGGACCAGCCACTCCATGCGGAGCCAGCCGGTGCCGTGGTTGATCAGCTCTTCCATCCGGCCCTTGCGGGTGGACAGCAGCGTGGTGATGGCGCCCATGTACTCGTCGGGGGCGTCGATGGTCAGGCGCTCGACCGGCTCGTGCAGCTTGCCGTCGATGGTCCGGGTGACCACCTGGGGCTTGCCCACGGTGAGCTCGTAGTTCTCGCGGCGCATCTGCTCGACCAGGATGGCCAGCGCGAGCTCGCCACGACCCTGGACCTCCCACGCGTCGGGCCGCTCGGTGTTGAGCACCCGCAGCGAGACGTTACCGATCAGCTCGCGGTCGAGGCGGTCCTTGACCATGCGGGCCGTGACCTTGGCCCCCTTGACCTTGCCGACCAGCGGCGACGTGTTGGTGCCGAGGACCATCGAGATGGCCGGCTCGTCGACCGTGATCAGGGGGAGCGGCTTCGGGTTCTCGGCGTCGGCCAGGGTCTCGCCGATCATGATCTCGGGGATGCCCGCGACGGCCATGATGTCGCCCGGGCCCGCGCTCTCGGCCGGCTTGCGGTCGAGGCCCTCGGTGATCAGCAGCTCGGAGATGCGGACGTTGCTGATCGTGCCGTCGGTCTTGCACCAGGCGACGGTCTGACCCTTGCGGATCGTGCCCTCGTGCACCCGGCACAGCGCGAGGCGGCCGAGGAAGTTCGAGGCGTCGAGGTTGACGACGTGGGCCTGGAGCGGCGCGCCCTCGGTGTAGGTGGGAGCGGGGATGGTCTCGAGGATCGTGTTGAACAGGACCTCGAGGTCGGTGCTGTCTTCCGGGACGGTGCCGTCCTTGGGCTGGGTCAGCGAGGCGATGCCGTCGCGCGCGCACGCGTAGACGATCGGGAACTCGATCTGGTGCTCGTCGGCGTCGAGGTCGAGGAAGAGCTCGTACGTCTCGTCGACGACCTCTTTGATGCGGGCGTCGGGCCGGTCGACCTTGTTGATGATCAGGATGATGGGCAGCTTGGCCGCCAGAGCCTTGCGGAGCACGAAGCGCGTCTGCGGCAGCGGGCCCTCGGAGGCGTCGACGAGCAGGGCGACGCCGTCGACCATGGTGAGGCCGCGCTCGACCTCACCGCCGAAGTCGGCGTGGCCGGGGGTGTCGATGATGTTGATGGTGACCGGGTCACCTTCGGCGGGCTGGTAGCTGATCGCCGTGTTCTTGGCGAGAATGGTGATGCCCTTTTCCCGCTCCAGGTCCATGGAGTCCATGACGCGGTCGGCCATCTCGCCCCGCGCGTGGGACTGGCTCCCCTGGCGCAGCATGGCGTCGACCAGTGTGGTTTTGCCATGGTCGACGTGGGCGATGATGGCGACGTTGCGTAGGTCGGTGCGGGTCTGCATACACCCATTGTCCCCGGAGAAAGTTGCGGTCGCGGTCCGGGGTCGATCGACGTTTCAGTCCTCGTTTAAGGGTGCTGCGCGGAATCGGGACGAAGGGCTAGCGTCCGCCAGCGACATGGTGCCCACGGGGAGGAACGAGATGGCGCGAGGAGTCAAGATAGGCGCGGCGCTGGCCGCTCTGGTCATCGCCGGCGGGTGCGGGCTGGTCCGCGGGGGCGACGACGACGTGGCCGCCCCGGCCCCGGCGACGACCGAGGCCAGCGTGGCGCCGACGGAGGAGCCGGAGCCGATCGCCGAGGTGACCGAGTCGCCGACGCCCGCGCCGACCACGAAGAAGCCGTCGAAGAAGCCCACGACCAAGGCGGCCGAACCCACGCAGCCCGCCTTCTGGAGCGAGCTGCCCGCCTGCGCCCGGCGCGACAAGACCAAGGCGGTGCCGAAGAAGACGGTCAAGAAGGCGCTCAAGGCCGCCTCGACGCGCATCTACTGGCGTACCGAGGCGCCGACCCTGAAGCTGAACTACCCGCTGGTCAAGGCCATCGCCTGGCAGGAGAGCGGGTGGCAGACCAACATCCACAACTGCGACGGCGGCACTGGCGTCATGCAGGTGATGCCGGACACCGTGTCAATGATCAACAATCGGTTCGGGCTGAACTACGACGCCAAGAACTACAAGGACAACGCTTTCGTCGGCGCCAACTACATCGCGTGGTTCACGCGGTGGGCCGGGCAGAACTACTTCGGCGAGAACTACAACCTGAGCCCGAGCAAGTGCAAGTCGCACACGTCATGGTGCCTGCTCAACGTCGTCATCTCGGGCTACAACGCCGGTCAGGGCAGCATCGAGGCCGCGGCGGAGAGCAAGACCCTGCCCAATCCCGAGTACGTGGCGGCGGTCCGTTCCCTGATGAACCGGTGCGAGTGCGACCAGTTCTGAGCGCCGAGATACACTAGGTGACAGTACCCGAGACCTGTTTTGACCCGCTTCCAGCGGCGAGTGTAAGGTCTCGGGGTTGTCGTGTGTCGAAGAAGCTGGCGAGCTGCGTTTAAACAAGACGGCCCGTGCAGCTCACCTTAAGGAGCCCTACGCAATGCCGCCCAAGAAAAAGACCCATGAGGTAACCCTCGCGCTTGAGGCGGGTAACGCCGCGATGGTCGACCTCGGCAAGATGCTTGGTCCGACCGGGGCCAACATGCGTGCGGTCAAGGTCGAGTACGACGAGGCGACGGCGAAGAACCGCGGCGAGATCATCCCGGTCATCGTCAGCGTCTACGAGGACCGCAGCCACACGCTGGCCTACAAGACGCCGCCGACCAGCTTCCTGATCCGCAAGGCTCTGGGCATCCAGTCGGGCGCTTCCAACCCGCTGACCCAGACCGTGGGCACGCTGAGCCAGGCCCAGATCAAAGAGATCGCCGAGCGCAAGATCGTCGACCTCAACGCGAACGACCTCGACGCCGCGATCAAGGTTGTCGCCGGCACCGCCCGTTCCATGGGCGTGAAGGTCGCTTCCTGATCTGACGTACTAGAAACCGGCCCCGGGAATCCCGGGGCCGGTTTTTTCATGCCTTGCCGATGATCTCGTCGATCAGCCCGTACTCCAGAGCTTCCTGAGCGGTGAGGCTGCGCCCGGCCGACAAGTCGTCCTCGATCCGGCTGCGGGACTGGCCGGTCACCTCGACCAGCTTCAGGGTGATTTCCTCGAGTTCGCGCAGGTGCTGCCCGGCGGCCCGGGCGACCTCGTCGGCGGTGCCGGTGACACCGGTCGAGCGGGGCTCGTTGAGCTTGAACCGGGCGTGCCGGTAGGCGGCCCGCCGTTCGGCCGCGGCGAGCAGGGCGACCACGGCCCCGCCGGCCTGCGAGGTGACCACCGCGTGCACGGGCGAGGCCATGGCGTCGATGACGTCGATGACCGACAGCACGGCCCCGAGCTCCCCACCCTGGCTGGCCAGGTGCAGCTGCACGGGCGCCGGGCCGGCCGAGTCGAGGGTGAGCAGCGCGGCCGCGATGCCGGTGGCCGCCTCGGACGTGAGCTGACCGCGGACCAGGACGATGCGCTGGTCGAACAGCTTCTCCTCCAGCCAGCCGGGCATGGCCGGCTGCGGCCAGGGTTCCGGCTGCTGAGGCTGGCCCCAGCGCCCCGGATCGTGTCGCATCTGCATCGCGCACCTCCCGCCACTCGTGCTTCAGCCTATCCACCCCCGCTGATCCCGACGCCCCCTTCCGCTGAGGGCAGAGGGGTGCTTGCGTGGAGGGGGTGACCCGAACCACGACGAGGAGGACGGGATGACGGAGACGCTGCGGCTGGACCCTGCCAAGACGGCGGTGGTGCTGATCGAGTACCAGAACGAGTTCACATCCGAGGGCGGCGTGCTGCATCCGGCGGTCTCAGCGGTGATGGACAAGACCGGGATGCTGGGCAAGACGGTGGCGTTCGTCGAGGCCGCGCGGGCCGCCGGCGTGACGATCATGCACGCGCCGATCACCTTCGCGGCCGGGTACGGCGAGCTGTCGCGACACCCGTACGGGATTCTGAAAGGGGTTGTCGACGGGAACGCCTTCGTGAAGGGCACCTGGGGCGCGGCGATCGTCGACGAGCTGACCCCGGCCGACGGTGACATCGTCATCGAGGGCAAGCGTGGCCTCGACACCTTCGCGAGCACCAACCTCGACTTCATCCTGCGCAGCAAGGGGATCGAGACGGTGGTCCTGGCCGGGTTCCTGACCAACTGCTGTGTCGAGTCGACCATGCGCAGCGCGTACGAGAACGGCTACCGGGTCATCACGCTGACCGACTGCACGGCGGCCACCTCGCCCGAGGAGCACGACAACGCCATCGCCTACGACTTCCCGATGTTCTCGCTGCCGATGGAGTCGGGCGAGGTCGTCAAGGGGTTCTGATCACGCCCGCCACCGCCAGTTGACCTCGGCCTCGGCCGGCGGTGGGCCGGGCAGCTCGCCGCCGGCGCGCAGGCCGTCGAGCAGGAAGGTCACGTAGCGGCGGCGCAGCTCGGTCGTGCGGGCCGGGTCGCCGGGCACGCGGACGGCCGCGCACATCTCGAGCAGCATCGTCACATCGGCCGGCACGACGCCGGCCCGCATGCGTCCCCGGGCCCGGTCGAACAGTGCGTCCCCGAGCTCCGAGGCCCGTACGGCGTCGGTGTTCATCTCGGCCGTCGGGGTGAACGTGCCGGCCAGATGCACGGTCAGCGAGTGCACGTCGGCCTCGACCACGCCGCGCAGGAAAGCCTCGAACGCCGCCCAGTCGTCGGGTTCGGCCGCGGCCTGCTCGGCCTCGGCGATGAACCGGCGCAGCCCGTCGTGGCACAGCGTGCGCAGCAGATCTTCCTTGCCCGGGTAGCGGCGGTAGAGCGCGCTGATGCCGACGCCGGCCCGTTCGGCCACGGCGGAGATCGGCGCCCGGGCGTCGGCCAGGAACACCTCGCGCGCCGCGGCCAGGATCGCCTCGCTGTTGCGGGCCGCCTCACGTGTCCTCATCGGCACAGATTACCCCTGGAACGGAACGTTCCCCTCTGGTACGTTGAAACGGAACGAAGTGTTCCGTTCCGTAACACCAAAGGGGAGCCGAGATGACCGAGATCCGCCCCTTCCGCATCGCCATCGACCAGAAGGACGTCGACGATCTCCGCGACCGCCTGGCCCGCACCCGCTGGGGCGGCGAGATCCCCGGCCAGGGCTGGCAGCGCGGCGTCCCGGTCGACTACCTGCGCGACCTCGCCCGCTACTGGCAGGAGGAATTCGATTGGCGCGCCGCCGAGGCCTGGCTCAACGAGATGCCCCAGTTCGTCACCGAGGTCGACGGTCAGACGCTGCACTTCGCGCACATCCGCTCGGCCAACCCCGCGGCCACCCCGCTGCTGATCAGCCATGACTGGCCCGGCTCGTTCGCCCTGTACCAGCCGGTCGTCGAGGATCTGACCGCCGACTTCCACCTGGTGCTGGCCAGCAACCCCGGCGTCGGCTTCTCGGGTCCGTTGACGAGTGCGGGCTGGAACACGTCCCGCAGCGCGGCCGCGCTCAACGAGGTCATGCACCGGCTCGGCTACGAGCGGTACGGCGTACAGGGCAACGGCGGCGGAGCCGCGATCGCGGTCGAGATGGGCCGGCAGCAGCCCGGACGGGTGATCGGCGTGCACGTCAACGGCCACATCACGTTCCCGTCGGGTGACCCGGCCGAGTTCGAGGGGCTGACCGAGGCCGAGCAGGGCCGGCTGGGCCGCCTGCAGGAGTTCCGGGACGACAAGATGGGCTTCAACGCCATCCAGTCGACCCGGCCCCAGACGCTCGCTTTCGGCCTGCACGACTCGCCAGTCGGTCAGCTGGCCTGGATCGTCGAGAAGTTCCAGGAGTGGACCGACCCGGCGGCGAACCTGCCCGAGGACGCGGTCGATCGCGATCTGCTGCTGACCAATGTGAGCCTGTACTGGTTCACCGGCACGGCGGGTTCGTCGGCCAATCTGTACTGGGAGATGGCGCACGACCCGTCGGCGTGGGCGCCGAAAGAGAAGTCGACCGTGCCGTTGGGCGTGGCGCTGGGAGTCACCGACATCACGGTGCGCCGGTTCGCCGAACGCGACACCCCGGTCGTCCACTGGACCGAGCTGCCGGCCGGCGGCAACTTCCTCTCGGCCGAGCAGCCCAAGATGTTCGCCGACGACGTGCGAGCGTTCTTCCACACACTTGCGGGATGAGCTCCTACTCTCCTCTCACGGAAGAGTAGGGTTCCGCCTCGTGCCCATGAGATTCACCGTGCTCCGCACCGAAGTCCTGGCCGGCCTGGTGGTCGCGCTCGCGCTGATCCCCGAGGCGATCTCGTTCTCGATCCTCGCGGGCGTCGACCCCAAGGTGGGCTTGTTCGCCTCGTTCACCATGGCCGTCACGATCGCTTTCACCGGCGGCCGCCCGGCCATGATCTCGGCCGCGACCGGCGCCATCGCCCTGGTGGTGGCGCCGCTGGCCAAGGAGCACGGGCTCAACTACCTGATCGCCGCGGTGATCCTGGGCGGGCTGCTGCAGATCGTGCTGGCCCTGGCCGGGGTGGCCAAGCTGATGCGGTTCATCCCGCGCAGCGTCATGGTCGGGTTCGTCAACGCGCTGGCCATCCTGATCTTCAGCGCCCAGGTGCCGCACCTGATCGGCGTCCCGTGGCTGGTCTATCCGCTGGTGGCGGTCGCGCTGGCCGTCATCGTGCTGCTGCCCCGGCTGACCACGGCCGTGCCCGCCCCGCTGGTGGCGATCGTGCTGCTCACCGGGTTCACGCTGATCGCGCACGTCGTGGTGCCCACTGTGGGCGACGAGGGTGAGCTGCCCAGCAGCCTGCCCGCGTTCGGGCTCCCGGACGTGCCGTTCAGCCTGGAAACCCTGAAGGTCATTGCGCCGTACGCGTTGGGAATCGCACTGGTCGGGCTGATGGAATCGCTGATGACGGCCAAGCTGGTCGACGACGTCACCGACACGCGCTCCGACAAGACCCGAGAGTCGTGGGGCCAGGGCGTGGCCAACATCGTCACCGGGCTCTTCGGCGGCATGGGCGGCTGCGCCATGATCGGCCAGACGATGATCAACGTGAAGGTCTCGGGCGCCCGCACCCGGCTGTCGACCTTCCTAGCCGGCACGTTCCTGCTGATCCTGGTGGTGGTGCTGGGCGACGTGGTCGCGCTGATCCCGATGGCCGCGCTGGTGGCCGTGATGATCATCGTTTCCGTGGGTACGTTCGACTGGCACAGCATCGCGCCGGCCACACTCAAGCGGATGCCCGCCGGCGAGATCATCGTGATGGTGGTGACCGTGGCGGGCACGCTGGCCACGCACAACCTGGCCGTCGGCGTGGTGCTGGGCGTGCTGGCGGCGATGGTCGTCTTCGCGCGCCGGGTCGCCCACTTCACCGAGGTCAGCAAGAACGGGAACACCTACTCCGTACGCGGGGAACTGTTCTTCGCCTCGAGCAACGACCTCGTGCACCAGTTCGACTATGCGGGCGACCCCGACCACGTCGTCATCGACATGAGCGGCGCGCACATCTGGGACGCGTCGTCGGTGGCCGCCCTCGACGCCATCAACACCAAGTACGCCGCGCACGGCAAGAACGTCGAGATCGTCGGGCTCAACGAGGCCAGCGCGAACTTCCACGGGAACCTCGCGGGCAGACTGAACGCATGACCGGACGGCACATGCAGATCGGCGAGGCGGCGGAACGGGTCGGCCTGAGCATCCGCACGATCCGCCACTACGAGGAGGCCGGCCTGATCGTGCCGTCCGCCCGCAGCGACGGCGGCTTCCGGCTCTACACCGAGCCCGACCTCGACCGGCTGCGCGTGGTCAAGCGGATGAAACCGCTCGGCTTCACCCTCGACGAGATGCGCGACCTGCTGCAGATACTCGACGAGCTGACCGCGGGCACGGGCGACCGCGCGGCCCTGCTCGACCGGCTGGCCGCCTTCCACCACGCGGCCGAGGCCCGCGTGCAGGCGCTGCGTGACCAGCTGGCCTTCGCCGAGGGCTTCGCCCAGCAGATGCGCGACCACCTCGACCAGCACGGAAAAGGCTCTGTAACGCCGGCGGTCTAGAGTCCGGGCATGCCAGGTCCCCGCCGCCGGTCGATCCTGGTCTCGCGGCTGACCGACCGGCCCCTCGGCAGCCCGCAGGACGAGCTTCGCAGCATCATCCTGGACGGGCAGGTGCCGCCCGGCTCGGCCATCCCCGTCGACGCGGTGGCGGCCGCGTTCGGGGTGAGCCGGATCCCCGTGCGGGAAGCTCTGATGACGTTGATCGGGGAGGGGCTGGTGGATCACCGGCCCAACGGCGGCTACCGCGTGGCCATGATGACCGCGCGCGAGTTCGCCGAGATCTACCTGGTGCGCGAGGCGCTCGAGACGGCGGGACTGCGCGTGGCGGTCGAGCTGGCCTGTGCGGACGACGACGAGCAGGCCCGGGCTGCGCACGCGGCCCTCGACGGGGCGATCCGGGCGTACGACGGAAGGCTCTACCACCGCGAGAGCCGGCGCTTCCATCTCGCCCTCATCCGGCCCTGCCGCATGCGGCGGCTGCTGCACATGCTCGACCTGGCCTGGAACCAGACCGAACCGCTGCAGCCCATGTCGCATCTGGACAGTGCCGAGCGCGAGCTGCTGCACGCCGACCACGCGGGCATGCTGGCCGCGTTCCGCGCCCGGGACGCCGACGCGCTGATCGCGGTGTTCGAGACCCACCACCACCGGTTGCAGGCCGCGATCGAGGCCCTGCCGCGGGACACCGGGCTGTTCGAGCCGGAAGATATACAGTTCCGCTCATCCAGGTGAAACAGCCGATACTTAGCGTCACGGCATGGCCGACATCACAACGAGCAAGCCCCAGGACGTGGTCGAAGCCGCCGGCATGCCGGTCGGCAGCGGCGTCATCAAACCCACCTACGACCCGCGACTGACCAACGAGGACCTGGCGCCGCTGAAAAAGCAGCACTGGGGCTCGTACAACATCTTCGCCTTCTGGATGTCCGACGTGCACAGCGTCGGCGGCTACGTGACCGCGGGCAGCCTGTTCGCGCTGGGCCTGTCCAGCTGGCAGGTGCTGGTGTCGCTGGTCGCCGGCATCACGATCGTCTACTTCTTCTGCAACCTGGTGGCCAAGCCGAGCCAGGTCACCGGCGTGCCCTATCCGGTGATCAACCGGGTCGCGTTCGGGGTGCTCGGCGCGAACGTGCCGGCCATCATCCGGGGTGCGATCGCTGTCGCCTGGTACGGCATCCAGACGTACCTGGCCTCGGCCGCCCTCGACGTCGTGGTGCTCAAGTTCTGGCCCGGGCTGGCCCCGTACGCCGATGTGGATCAGTACGGGTTCCTCGGCCTCCCGCTGCTCGGGTGGTGCACGTACGCGGTCCTCTGGGTCCTGCAGGCGGCGGTCTTCTGGCGGGGCATGGAGACGATCCGCAAGTTCATCGACTTCTGCGGCCCGGCCGTCTACGTCGTCATGATCCTGCTCTGCGGCTACCTGATCTCCCGGGCGGGCTGGAGCGAGATCGACCTCAACCTGGGCGACGTGCGGTACCACGGCTGGGACGCGGTGCCGGTGATGCTGGGCGCCATCGCGCTCGTGGTCTCGTACTTCTCGGGCCCGATGCTCAACTTCGGTGACTTCTCCCGCTACGGCAAGTCGTTCGGCGCGGTGAAGCGGGGCAACCTGCTCGGCCTGCCGCTGAACTTCCTGTTCTTCGCGATCCTGGTCGTCGTCACCGCCTCGCTGACCCTGCCGGTGTTCGGCGAGCTGATCACCGACCCGGTCGAGACGGTGTCGCGCATCGACAGCACGTTCGCGATCGCCCTGGGCGCGCTGACCTTCACGATCGCCACCATCGGCATCAACATCGTCGCCAACTTCATCTCGCCCGCGTTCGACTTCTCCAACGTCAGCCCGCAGAAGATCAGCTGGCGGATGGGCGGCATGATCGCCGCGGTCGGCTCGGTGCTGCTCACGCCGTGGAACCTCTACAACAACCCGGACGTCATCCACTACACGCTCGAGACGCTGGGCGCCTTCATCGGCCCGCTGTTCGGCGTGCTGATCGCCGACTACTACCTGATCCGCCGGCAGAAGGTGGACGTCGACGCGATGTTCACGATGTCGCCCGAGGGTCGCTACCACTACAAGAAGGGCTACAACCCGCCGGCGATCATCGCCACCGCCGTCGGCGCGGTCGTCGCCATGATCCCGGTGCTGTGGACCGGCGGACCGGGCATGCACACCACCGCCCAGTACAGCTGGTTCATCGGCATGGGCCTCGGCTTCCTCGTCCACCTGGCGCTGACCCGCCGGAGTTCGCCGGTCAGGGAGCTGAAGGGGGTATGAGGATCCGGGTCATCAACCCCAACACCACGGAGTCGATGACCGCGCTGATCGAGGCGAGCGCCCGGGCCGTGGCCGGTCCGGGCGTCGTCGTCGAGGCGGTCACGTCGAGCATGGGACCGGCCTCGATCGAGAGCCACTACGACGAGGCCCTCGCGGTGCCCGGCATCCTGGCCGTCCTGCGCGACGCCGACGGCTATGTGCTGGCCTGCTTCGGCGATCCCGGGCTCGACGCCGCCCGCGAGGTGGCGAACGGTCCGGTGGTCGGCATCGCGGAGGCCGCGATGCACGCGGCGACGCTGGTCGGTCGCGGTTTCAGCGTGGTCACCACCCTTTCCCGTACGCGGGGGAGAGCGCACGACCTGGCCGGGCGTTACGCCGCCGCGGGCGCCTGCCGGGGCGTGCACGCCTGCGACATCCCCGTCCTGGAGCTGGAGTCCGACCCGGCCGCGCGCAAGGAGGTCGTCGCGCTGGCCCGGCACGCCCTGGAGCACGACGACTCGGACGCGATCGTGCTGGGGTGCGCGGGGATGGCCGGCTTCGCCGCGGTCGCCTCGGCCGAGCTCGGGGTGCCGGTGATCGACGGGGTCGCCGCGGCCACGCTGCTGGTGCAATCGCTGATCACGCTCGGCGTGCGCACCTCGGCCCGCGGCGAGTACGCCCCGCCCCCGCCCAAGCCCTACACCGGAATGCTGGGGGACTTCGCTCGCGAGTGAGAGGTCTTCTCGGCGTACATCCGGCCGTCGGCCGCGGCGAGCAGCGTGTCGGCGTCGGGGTGGGGGACGTGGGCGGCGGCGGCCACGCCGATGCTGACACCGACCTCGTAGGCCTCGTCACCCCGGCGTACGGGCTCGGCGGCCAGTTCGCGCAGGCGGAGGGCCAGGGCCGCGGCCGCCTCCTCGCCGTCCACGTCCTCGGCCAGCACCACGAACTCGTCGCCGCCGAGGCGGGCCGCCATGTCGCCCGGGCGGACCTCGGCGACCAGGCGGCGGGCGAACTCGACCAGCACGAAGTCGCCTGCCGCGTGCCCGTACCGGTCGTTGACCTGCTTGAAGCCGTTGAGGTCGAGGTAGAACAGCACCGGGCCGAAGCCGTCGCCGCGCGGACCGGCCAGCACCGCCTCCAGCCGGGAACGCAGCGCCGGCCGGTTGGCCAGCCCGGTCAGCTGGTCGTGCTCGGCCTGATAGGCCAGCGCGGCCCGGATGCGTTCCTGCTCCCGCACCACGAAGACGAAGCGGACCAGGATCAGCGTCGTCATCAGCACCACCGAGACGACCAGCGATACGCGGCTGAGCGCGCCCTCGAAGCTGTGCAGGCCGGCCATCGTCGGCAGCACCAGCAGGGCGATGCCCAGGAAGACCACCCGGGCCGGGTGCAGCCGCTGCTCGCGGGGCGCCCGGTCGGCGATCCGCTCGGCGTCGCGGTGCACGATGGCCGCCACGAGCAGGCTGTTGGCCAGCAGCAGCACGCCGTCCAGACGCTCGGCCTGCACGGCCCGGGAGAGGCTGGGCAACAGCTCCGGCAGCGTCGAGATGCCGATGTCGCCGACCAGGGTGAGGGCGAGCGCCCCGGCCAGGTACGGCGTCGGGCCGCGCCGGGTGCCCGGCACCAGCACGAGCACCGCGATGGCGGCGAACAGCAGCACGTCGCCGAACGGGTAGAAGGCGGCCACCGCCACCTGCAGCGACAGGCGCTGGTTCTCCGCGGCCGGCAGGATGATGAACTGCCAGCACAGCCAGGCCACCACGGTCGCCATGACCAGGCCGTCGAGCAGGCCCTCACGCAGCCGGCCGGGCGCGCGCAACTGGGTCAGGCGGATCAGCCCGGCCGCCAGCAGCGGATAGCCGGCGATCCAGAGCGCGTCGGACGGGGTCACCTCGCCCATGCCGCCGGTGATCCCGGTCAGCGCGTCGTAGAGCAGGTCACCCGCGAGCCAGACCGACAGCGCGGCCACGATCAGGACGTACCCGGACCTGGTCGGGCCCCGCAGGCTGCGCAACCGCACCCAGGCCAGGGCGACCATGCCGGCGAAGGCGATCAGGTACGACCAGTGAGCCGCCGCCGTGCCCGGCGCGACCGCCGAGACCGAACCGGCCAGCAGGGCGAACGTCGGCACCAGGAGAGCCGGCACACGTCTCATACCCACTACATCGGCATCAACGAGCCCCGCTCAAGATAACTACCAGCCGCGGTCGCGCCATTCGGCCAGGTGCGGACGCTCCTTGCCCAGGGTGGAGTCGTTGCCGTGGCCCGGGTAGAACCAGGTCTCGTCGGGCAGCCGGTTGAACAGCTTGAGCTCGACGTCATTCAGCAGCGACTCGAAGTTCTCTTTGTTGCCGCGGGTGTTGCCCACGCCGCCCGGGAACAGGCTGTCGCCGGTGAACAAGTGGCCGATGCCTTCCGGGTCGTGGAAGAGCAGGGCGATCGAGCCGGGCGTGTGGCCGACCAGGTGGATCACCTCGAGGGCGTGCTCGCCCACCGCGATCAGGTCGCCCTCGCGGACCGTGCCGGTGACGACCGGAATGCCGTCGGCGTCGGCCGCGTGGGCCAGCGACGCGGCCCCGGTGGCCTCGACCACCTCGGCCAGGGCCTGCCAGTGGTCGCCGTGGCGGTGGGTGGTGACCACCGTCTCGAGCCCGGCCTCGCCGACCAGGTCGAGCAGCGTACGGGCGTCGTCGGCGGCGTCGATCAGGATCTGCTCGTCGCCGCTGCGCAGCAGGTAGGCGTTGTTGTCCATCTCGCCCACCGAGACCTTGGTGATGGTCAGGCGGCCCAGGTCGCGGACGGCCGGCCGCCCGCCGCGCTTGACTTCTCCGGTGTACGCCATCACTTCCACCTCGCTGGTTTCGGGAGCTCACCGTCGGGCGAGACGGTCAGGTCGGCGCCGTCCCCGCGGCCGGTGAGCCAGGCCGCTATCGACTTGGTCGGACCGCCCACGACCGGCGGGTCGGGCTGATCGCCGATGGTCAGCACGTGCTCGATGCCGTACGGCCGCAGCTGCAGGGCCGGCCAGTCCTCACCGGCGCCGGCCACGATCTCGCGCAGCAGCCGCAGCGCGAACGCGTCCGACCAGTCGGCCGGCGTGTAGCCCAGCCCGAGGTCGACGTGGTGCACCGTCACCTCGCGCAGCCGGGCCCACGGCACCGCCGCCGCCGACTGCCCCAGCCAGGGCAGGAAGAACGCCCACCCCTCGATCGGCAGGGCCGCCCCGGCGTCGGCGAACCGCTCGTGCGAGGCGCGGATGTCCTCCAGCTGGTCGCGCAGCGGCCGCCCGGCCCCCTCGGCGATGCCGGCGTCGCGGGCCTCGGCCGACGCGTACGGCGGTGTCTCGACCCCGGTGCGGGCGGTGGTCAGCAGGTTGGTCATGGCGTCGGCGTTGCGGGCCACGTGGGTCAGCACGTGGCCGACCGTCCAGCCCGGCAGCCGCGAGGGCGAGCCCACCGCGGCCGGGTCGAGGTCGGCCGCGGTGCGCAGGAGGTCGTCGGTGGCTCGGTCTACGTCCGTGAGCAGGACGAGCGGATCCATAGTCACCTTGAGAACCCTAGTGGGTCGGAAATCGCTTTCGCTGAAGTAGTGGCGACCGTACCGTCGGTGCAGACGCGTCGATCAGATCCCGCGGAGGAGGTGGGGAGCGTGCTGTTCGTCCTGGCGTCCCTTCACCCGGAGGCCCTCGCCTGACCCGAGCGGTCAGGCCTGCCTCCCGTCTGCGAAACGGGTTCCCATGTCGCACGTTCTGTCCCAGCTGGGCTGGGACGAGTTCCTCGCATCCGCGTACCGTCCCTTCGACCGTTCCGACGCCACCGCCGGCCGCGTGCTGCGGGCCGACCGGGGTGTCTGCACCGTTCTCGACGAGAGCGGCGTCACCCGGGCCAGCCTGGGCGGCAACGTGCTGCTCAAAGCGGCCAAAGACCCGGCTCTGCTGCCCTGCGCCGGCGACTGGGTGGTGCTGCGGCACTGGCCCGACCGGCGGACCACGGCCGAGGCTGTTCTTCCCCGGCGTACCTGTCTGATCCGCCGCACCTCCGACAAGGACAGCACCGGCCAGGTGCTCGCCGCGAACATGGACACCGTGGCGGTTGTCGAGCCGATCCATCCCGAACCGGACGACGCCCGCATCGAGCGCCTGCTCGCCCTGGCCTGGGAGTCCGGCGCCCGGCCGCTGCTGGTGCTGACCAAGGCCGACACGACCGCCGATCCCGAGGCGATCACCCGTCAGGTCGCCGAGATCGCGCCGGGTGTGCCGGTGGTCGCGGTCAGCGCGCGGCTGGCGCTGGGCGTCGAGCAAATTCGGTCGTACGCGGGGGAGGGGCACACGTTGGCCTTGCTCGGACGTTCCGGGGCCGGCAAGTCGACGCTGGTCAACGCGCTCGCCGGCACGGCGGTCATGCCGGTGCAGCAGATCCGCGACGTCGACGGCAAGGGCCGGCACACCACGGCGTACCGGAATCTGGTGCTGCTGGCCGGGGGCGGTGCCGTGCTGGACACGCCGGGCATCCGAGGCGTCGGCCTGCTCGACACGGCCGAGGGCCTGAGCCGCGCCTTCGCCGACCTCACCGGCCTGGCTCAGGACTGCCGCTTCGACGACTGCCGGCACGAATCCGAACCTGGTTGCGCGGTGACGGCGGCGGTGGCCGACGGCACGCTCGCGGCCCGGCGGCTGGCCAGCTGGCGCAAGTTGCGGCACGAGATCGAGGTGGAGTCGGCGCGGCAGTCGGCCCGTCTGGCCGGGGCGGCCGGACACCGCCGCAGGCGTTCCTGACGTACCCCTCTGTCACAATGCACCGGTGCGTGCGGTGGAGGAAGTCGTCGAGGACAAGGCCGATCCCCGGCCCGTGACGCCTGCTCCCCGGCGCAACCGGGCCGATCTCTGGGCCGGCCTGAACTACCTGGCGCTGGCCCTTCTCGTCATGATCCAGTTGTGGCGCGACCCGAACGGCCGGGTGCTGGCCAGCAACGACGACGACCACGGCGTCTTCCTGTTCTTCCTGGCCCACGGCGAGCGGGTGCTGTTCCACGGCGACAACCCGTTCTTCAGCGACCGCATCAACGTGCCCGACGGCGTGAACATGATGGCCAACACCTCGGTGCTGGCCCTGAGCCTGCCGCTGGCCCCGGTCACCCACTGGTTCGGCGCCGGCGTCTCGGTGGCTCTGCTGCTCACGCTGGGCCTGGCCGGCACGGCCTTCGCCTGGTACTGGGTGCTGTCGCGGCATTTGGTGACCAGCCGGGTCGCGGCCTGGATCGGCGGGCTGTGGTGCGGCTTCGCGCCGACGATGGTGTCGCACGCCAACGGCCACGTGAACTTCGTCAGCCAGTGGGTGCTGCCGTTCATCGTCTGGCAGGTGCTACGGCTGCGCGAGCCGGGGCGGCACTGGCGCGGTGGGGTGATCCTCGCGCTGCTGGTCGTCGTCCAAGTGTTCATCAACGAGGAAAGCCTGCTGTTCACCGCGCTCGCCCTGGGCGTCTTCGTCCTTGCGTACGCGGTGATGGCCCCGGCCCGGGCCAGGCGCGACGCCCGGCCCCTGCTGGCCGGTCTCGGCGTCGCGATCGCGGTCGCCGGCGCCCTGCTGGCCTACCCGCTGTGGCTGCAGTTCCTGGGCAAGGGCAACTACCACGGTCAGCCCTTCGCGCCGGACATGTACGCGACCGACCTGGCTTCGCTGGCCGGGTTCGCGCGGCAGTCGCTGGCCGGCAACGCCGAACTGACCCGGCGGATGAGCGTCAGCGGCACGGAGGACAACATGTTCTTCGGCCCGGTCGGCCTGATCATGATCGTCGCTTCGGTGGTGGTGCTGTGGCGCTCGGTGGCCGCCCGGGCCGCCGCGATCTCCGCCCTCGTGCTGCTCATCGCCTCGATGGGCCCCACGCTGGTCGTCTTCGGCCACCGCACGTCGGTCCCGCTGCCGTTCGGCCTGATCAGCCACGTGCCGGTCATCGACCTGGTCAGCGTGACCCGGTTCGCCATGGTGCCGGCGACGATCGCCGGGGTGCTGCTCGCGCTGGCCACCGACCGCCTGCGCACCTTCACCCCGCGCGGGCGCCGGCTGTGGCAGGTGGGCCTGGTGCTCGCGCTCGTGCCGCTGTTCCCGAAGCCGTTGCCGGTCGTCGAGGCCGACCCGCTGCCGCCGTTCCTGACCCAGGGCGCCTGGCGGCAGTACGTGCCGGCCGACCGCAGCCTGGTGACCGTGCCGCTGCCCGAGGTCACCACCGGGCGTACGGGGGTGCGCTGGTCGGCGTTGTCGGGGCTCGAATACCGCTCGCCCCGGGGCTACTTCATGGGCCCGGTCAACCCGCCGTCCGACCGCACCGGCTCGTGGAACGCGCCCCGCCGGTTCACCTCCGACCTGCTGTGGTCCGTCCGCGAGTACGGCCGGCGGCCCGCGCTTTCCGCGGGCGACAAGGCGCGCATCACGGAGGACCTGATCTTCTGGCGGGCCGCGGTGGTGGTGCTGATCCCCGGCAGCCGCAACGAGGGCCCGCTGCTCGACACGCTCACGTCGGCGTTGGGCGAGCCGCAGCAGGTGGGCGGCGTACGGCTCTGGGACGTACGATCGTTGCCGGTTCCTCCGAACGAGTGAGCCCCATCCAACCACCCCGGCCGCCACCCCTTAGAAGGACTAGAAGGCCGATTACCTGGCCTGGAGTGCGGGAATTAGCGCGATGTGACAAGCGCTGCACTCTCCTGGTGCCGGCGGCGGCAAAACTTGTCGTACCCCATGGCTAGAGTGGCCGCGGCTCTGCTCTTTTCAAACACCTGTACGGAGAGGCTGGCTGGTGGCCGACCGTTTGACTATTAGAGGCGCGCGCGAGCACAACCTGCGCGACGTCAACCTGGACCTGCCGCGCGACGCCATGATCGTGTTCACCGGTCTGTCCGGTTCCGGCAAGTCCAGCCTCGCGTTCGACACGATCTTCGCCGAGGGGCAGCGGCGCTACGTCGAGTCCCTGTCGTCGTACGCGCGGCAGTTCCTCGGGCAGATGGACAAGCCCGACGTCGACTTCATCGAGGGTCTGAGCCCGGCGGTGTCGATCGACCAGAAGTCGACCTCGCGCAACCCGCGCTCGACGGTCGGCACCATCACCGAGGTCTACGACTACCTGCGTCTGCTGTTCGCGCGTACCGGCATCCCGCACTGCCCGGTCTGCGGCGAGCGGATCAGCAAGCAGACCCCGCAGCAGATCGTCGACCGCGTGCTCGCCATGGAGGAAGGCACCCGTTTCATGGTGCTGGCCCCGGTCATCCGCGGCCGCAAGGGCGAGTACGTCGACCTGTTCGCCGAGCTGCAGGCCAAGGGCTACGCGCGGGCGCGGGTCGATGGCGTCGTCTATCCGCTGACCGAGCCGCCGAAGCTGAAGAAGCAGGAGAAGCACACCATCGAGGTGGTGGTCGACCGGCTCAGCGTCAAGGCGGGCAGCAAGCAGCGACTCACCGACTCGATCGAGTCCGCGCTCGGCCTGGCCGGCGGCATCGTCCTGCTCGACTTCGTCGACCTGCCGGAGGACGACCCGCAGCGCGAGCGCCGCTTCAGCGAGCACCTGGCCTGCCCGAACGACCACCCGCTGGCCATCGAGGACCTCGAGCCCCGGGTCTTCTCGTTCAACGCCCCGTACGGCGCCTGTCCCGAGTGCACCGGCCTGGGCACCAAGAAAGAGGTCGACCCCGAGCTGATCATCCCGGACGAGGAGCGCAGCATCCGCGAGGGCGCGATCCAGCCCTGGTCCGGCGGCCAGACCCAGGAATACTTCCTGCGCCTGCTCGAGGCCCTGGCCAAGTCCGAGAAGTTCAGCATCGACACCCCGTGGCGCTCGCTCTCCAGCCGGGTCCAGAAGATGGTGCTGCACGGCGCGGAGGACCAGGTCCACGTCCGCTACCGCAACAAGTACGGCCGTGAGCGCTCCTACTACACCGGCTTCGAGGGCGTGGTGCAGTGGATCGAGCGCCGGCACAACGACACCGAGAGCGACTGGTCGCGCGACAAGTACGAGGGCTACATGCGCGACGTGCCCTGCCCGGTCTGCGGCGGCACCCGGCTCAAGCCCGAGGTGCTGGCGGTGACGATCGCCGGCAAGAGCATCGCCGAGGTCTGCAACCTGTCCATCGGTGACTGCGCCGAGCTGCTGGCGAGCATCGAGCTCGACGACCGGCAGAAGATGATCGCCGAGCGGGTCCTCAAAGAGATCAACGCCCGGCTGCAGTTCCTGGTCGACGTCGGCCTCGACTACCTGTCGCTCGACCGCGGCGCCGGCACCCTGTCGGGCGGCGAGGCGCAGCGCATCCGGCTCGCCACCCAGATCGGCTCCGGCCTGGTCGGCGTGCTCTACGTGCTCGACGAGCCGTCGATCGGCCTGCACCAGCGCGACAACCACCGGCTCATCGAGACCCTGGTGCGGTTGAAGAACCTGGGCAACACGCTGATCGTGGTCGAGCACGACGAGGACACGATCCGCACCGCCGACTGGATCGTCGACATCGGCCCCGGCGCCGGTGAGCACGGCGGTCACATCGTGCACAGCGGCTCGGTCGAGGGCCTGCTCAAGAACCAGAAGTCGCCCACCGGCGCCTACCTGTCGGGCCGCAAGTCGATCCCGACCCCGGCCGGCCGGCGCCCGCAGATGCCGGGCCGCGAACTGGTGGTGCAGGGCGCCCGCGAGCACAACCTGCGCGGCCTCACCGTCGGGTTCCCGCTGGGGCAGTTCATCGCGGTCACCGGGGTGAGCGGTTCCGGCAAGTCGACGCTGGTCAACGACATCCTGTACACCGTGCTGGCCAACCAGATCAACGGCGCCCGCATGGTGCCGGGCCGGCACACCCGCATCACCGGGCTCGAGAACGTCGACAAGGTGGTCGGCGTCGACCAGTCGCCGATCGGCCGCACGCCGCGGTCCAACCCGGCCACGTACACGGGTGTCTTCGACAACATCCGCAAGCTGTTCGCCGAGACGACCGAGGCCAAGGTGCGCGGCTACGGCCCGGGCCGGTTCTCGTTCAACGTCAAGGGCGGCCGCTGCGAGAACTGCGCGGGCGACGGCACGATCAAGATCGAGATGAACTTCCTGCCCGACGTCTACGTCCCGTGCGAGGTCTGCAAGGGCGCCCGGTACAACCGCGAGACGCTCGAGGTGCACTACAAGGGCAAGACCATCTCCGAGGTTCTCGAGATGCCGATCGAGGAGGCGGCCGGCTTCTTCGAGCCGATCACCTCGATCCACCGGCACCTCAAGACCCTGGTCGACGTGGGCCTGGGCTACGTCCGGCTGGGCCAGCCCGCGCCGACGCTGTCCGGCGGCGAGGCGCAGCGCGTCAAGCTGGCCTCCGAGCTGCAGAAGCGGTCGACCGGCAAGACGGTCTACGTGCTCGACGAGCCGACCACCGGCCTGCACTTCGAGGACATCCGCAAGCTGCTGCTGGTGCTCAACGGCCTGGTCGACAAGGGCAACACCGTGATCACCATCGAGCACAACCTCGATGTGATCAAGAACGCCGACTGGCTGATCGACATGGGCCCCGAGGGCGGCAGCAAGGGCGGGCTGGTGCTGGCCACCGGCACGCCGGAAGAGCTGGCCGAGGTGCCCGAGAGCCACACCGGTCAGTTCCTGCGGCACATGCTGGGCCTCAAGGGCACCGGCAAGGGATCAGCCGCGGCGACGGCTCGCGCCGCCAAGGCGAACGGGGCCGCGGGCAAGACCGCCGCGGCCAAGGCGGCACCGGTCAAGGCGGCGCCCGCGAAGGCAGCCGGCGCCGCTGTCAAGCCTCGCACCACGCGGTCGCGCGCCAAGGCCGCGTCTCAGGCCTGACTCTTCAGCAAGGTCACAGGTGACACATAGCTACGACGCCCGGTCGGGGACATAGCCTCGACCGGGCATCGCTTTGTGCGGGGCAAAAGCTGTCGAACCCCATCAGAAAGCCGCACCCGGCGGCGGATAATTTCGCGGTACGCCTGAACTCGGCGAGCCGCGGCAGCGTATGTAGAGGCGACGCCGCGTGACGACTCACGCGGACCAGGCACTGGAGGACAAACCGATGACTGACGTGCAGACCACGACCGACGCCGAGCTCCACGAGGAGCAGCCCGCGACCCCGCGTCCGGGCAACACGCGCCGTGTGGTCCTGCTCGGCGCCGGTGCGGCGGGCGCCACCGCCGTCCTGGCCGCTTGTGGCACGGGCTCCTCGACCACCAACTCGAACGGCACCGACTTCAGCGACAACCCCGGCCCGGCCGGCAGCGCGGGCCCCGGCGGCGGCAACAACGGCGGCTCGGGCAACAACGGCGGCTCCGGCGGCGCCACGCTCGCGGCCACGGCCGACGTGCCCGAGGGCGGCGGCATCATCGCCGGCGACTACGTGATCACCCAGCCCGTGGCCGGCCAGTTCAAGGCGTTCAGCAAGGTCTGCACGCACGCCGGCTGCGACGTCAACAAGATCGACGGCGGCCAGATCTCGTGCCCCTGCCACAACAGCAAGTTCTCGATCGAGACGGGCGAGCCGACCTCCGGCCCGGCCACCAAGGCGCTGCCCGCGACCGAGGTCAAGGTGGACGGCGACAACATCGTCGCCGCTTAGTAGATGCCTGCCTTACCGGCCGGAGGTCCGCCCCGTGGCGGCGGGAACGGACCTCCGGTCGGGTAATCATGTCAGTCCCCCGCACTAGTGTTGAGTCTGTGCCAGACTCCTCCAGCTATCGCCCCGCGCCGGGCACCATTCCCGAGTCGCCCGGCGTCTACCGTTTCCGCGACCCGGGCGGCCGCGTCATCTACGTGGGCAAGGCCAAGAATCTGCGGAACCGGCTGAATTCCTACTTCGCCGACACGTGGTCGCTGCACGCGCGCACGCAGCAGATGGTCACCACGGCGGCCAGTGTGGACTGGGTGACCGTCGGCACCGAGGTCGAGGCGCTGCAGCTCGAGTTCTCCTGGATCAAAGAGTTCGACCCGCGCTTCAACGTCAAATACCGCGACGACAAGTCGTATCCGTTCCTCGCGGTGACGCTGAACGAAGAGTTCCCCCGGCTGCAGGTCATGCGGGGCGCCAAGCGCAAGGGCGTCCGCTATTTCGGGCCCTACTCACACGCCTGGGCCATCCGCGAGACGCTCGACCTGCTGCTTCGCGTGTTCCCGGCCCGCACCTGCTCGGCCGGCGTGTTCAAACGCTCCGGCCAGATCGGCCGGCCCTGCCTGCTCGGCTACATCGGCAAGTGCTCGGCCCCGTGCGTCGGCACGGTGACGGCCGAACAGCACCGCGCGATCGTCGACGACTTCTGCGACTTCATGGCGGGCAAGACCGACACGTTCGTCAAGCGGCTCGAGCGCGACATGATGCAGGCCTCCGAAGAGCTCAACTTCGAGCACGCGGCCCGCCTGCGCGACGACATCGCCGCCCTGCGCCGGGCGATGGAGAAGCAGACCGTCGTGCTCGGCGACGGCACCGACGCCGACGTGGTCGCCTTCGCCGAAGACCCGCTCGAGGCGGCCGTCCAGGTGTTCCACGTGCGTGACGGGCGGGTCCGCGGTCAGCGCGGCTGGGTCGTCGAAAAGGTGGAAGACCTGACCACGGGCGACCTCGTCCACCACTTCTGCAGCCAGGTCTACGGCGGGGAAGAGGGCGAGGGCGACGTGCCACGCGAGGTGCTGGTGCCCGCCCTGCCCGACGACGCCGCGGCCCTGGCCGACTGGCTCTCCGGGCGCCGCGGCAGCCAGGTCTCGCTGCGGGTGCCCCAGCGCGGTGACAAGCGCGCGCTGATGGAGACGGTGTCCCGCAACGCCGGCGAGGTGCTGCAGCGGCACAAGCTGCGCCGCGCGGGCGACCTGACCACCCGCAGCAAGGCGCTGGACGAGATCGCCGAGGCGCTCGGGCTCGACTCGGCGCCCCTGCGCATCGAGTGTTTCGACGTCTCCCAGATCCAGGGCACCGACGTGGTCGCCTCGATGGTCGTCTTCGAGGACGGTCTGGCCCGCAAGAGCGAATACCGCCGGTTCGCCATCCGCGGCAACCCCGACGGCAGCGGCACCGACGACCTGGCCGCGATGAGCGAGGTGATGCGGCGGCGGTTCGCCCGCTTCCGCGCCCAGCCCGGCGCCGACGCCCCGCAGGACAAGCCCGACCCCGACGAGCTCGGCTTGGCCGTCTTCGCCGACGACGATGCTTCTCCCTCGGGCGCGGCTCCCGGCGCGGTCGGCCCGCGGGCAGCCGGCGTGGGCTGGGCCGAGGCGGCCGCGGCGGCCGAGTCGGCCGAGGAAGCCGGTGAACCGGCGGCTGACGTGGCCGCCGCCGGGGGAACCGTGCCGGCCGCCGGCACGGAGGTCGCCACCAACGACCTGCCCGGCATCGATCCCCTGACCGGCCGCCCACGCCGTTTCGCGTACCCGCCGCAGCTGGTCGTCGTCGACGGCGGCCAGCCCCAGGTCAACGCGGTGGCCGCCGTCCTGTCCGACCTGGGCATCACCGACGTGGCCCTGTGCGGCCTGGCCAAGCGCCTGGAAGAGGTGTGGCTGCCGGGCGAGGACTTCCCGGTGATCCTGCCCCGCACCTCAGAGGCCCTGTACCTGCTGCAACGCGTCCGCGACGAGGCCCACCGCTTCGCCATCACGTTCCACCGCCAGCGCCGCTCCAAGCGAATGACCACCTCGGCCCTCGACAACGTGCCCGGCCTGGGCGAAACCCGGCGCAAGGCCCTGCTACGCCACTTCGGCTCCCTCAAACGCGTGGCCGCCGCCACCCCCGAAGAGATCACCGAAATCCCCGGCATCGGCCGCCGAACCGCCGAGGCTCTGCTGGCGGCCCTCAACCCGCCCGACGCCACCAAACAGTCCGGCAACGACCCAGCCCTTTCCGACGCGCCGGCCGATCCCGACGCCGTCGAGCCGGGCGTGGTGCCGACCGGGGGAGCGGGCCGCACCAAGGCCGGCGCAAACCGCTCCAAGGCCCCGCGCCCCAGCGCGCCGACCCACCAATAGCGTTCGCGCTCGTACGGGCCGGCACCGCCCTCTTGTGGAAACGCAGTGGCTCGGCGCCGGCCCGCAGACAAACGCGGCGAGATGGTTTGGCTGGTGATGGACGGGCGGTGCCTCCGCAGAAGTACTGGCGTTTCGTTGCTGCCGCGCTGCCAAAGGTGAGTGGGGGCGCAGAAGTAGGCCGGCATGCCGGTGATGAGGTGATGCGATGGTGATGGGTCGTGGCCGGTGTTGCTCGATCCGCTCCCGGCCTGCCTACGTCTGGTAGCCGCCGCTGGGCTGGCTTGGCGGTGGATCTGGCGGCTGCCCGTGCACCCGGGCCGGCTCAGCTCGACGGCGACAGCGTTCTGGGCGGCCCTTCGCGGAGCCGGTCAGCGACCACGGCCCGCTCGGCCGGACTCAGATACCGGGTCGAGGTCGGCCGGGGCGGCCGGGCTGACTGGGCCTATTTCCAGCGGTGCGCCACGTCCAGCGGTGCACGGTCGATCCCGACGCCGCCGACCCGGGCGTAGTGCCGGCCGGAGGGGCGGGCCGCTCCAAGGCCCCCGCTCCAGCGCGCCGGCCCCCCAATAGCGTTTCGCGTTCTTAACGGCGGCTCCGTCCCTGGAAGCCCAGTGGCTCGACGCCGGCCCGCGGACAAACGCGGCGAGATGTTTTTGGCTGTTGATGGACTGGCTGCCAAAGGTCAGCGCAGCGCGCAGAAGTGGACCGGTATGCCGGTGGCGAGGTGAACTGGTGGTGCAACGCCAATTCCGGCTCCGCTGCACATCCAGCGGTTTCAGGCCAAACCGCCGCGCATATTGCAACGGCTGCTGGACCTCGGGTGGGAGGGGGGTTCGGGATGGCGCGGGATGAGCGGGCAAGATCAAAAGGGGTGGGCTGCGGAACGCGGAGCGGTGCGCTGGTGTTGTGAGAGTGGAAGTCGGTGCACCGATCGGATGGACGACACCGTCCGAGCGGAAGTCGGCGCCGGCTTCGGCCTAGGATGTTGTGTCCGCCGGGGGCGCGGGCGAAGCGACGCTGGGAGGCGTACGTGACGGAGTCGATGCCGGAGTTCGTGTCCGACGCGACCGATCCGGATGAGGTGGCCACCGACCTGGTGGTCGTGACCGGGGTCTCCGGCGGTGGGCGCAGCACGGTCGCCCGCGCGCTCGAGAACGTCGGTTTCTACGTGGTCGACAACCTGCCCCAGGCGCTCATGCTCGACATGGCCCAGCTCGCCTTCCAGGCGGGCGGCGCGGCCCGGCGTACGGCCATGGTCCTCGACGTCCGTAGCCGGGCCTTCTCGACCGACCTGGCCGGCGCCATCCACGCCTTGCGCGAGCGGGGCTTCTCGCCGCGGGTCGTCTTCGTCGACGCCGAGGACGACGTGCTGATCCGCCGGTTCGAGTCGGTGCGCCGCTCGCACCCGCTGCAGGGCGACGGGCGGCTGGCCGACGGCATCGCGGCCGAGCGCAAGCTGCTGGCCGAGGCGCGGGAGCAGTCCGATGTGATCATCGACACCAGCCACCTCAACGTCAACCAGCTGCGCCGCCGCGTCGAGGAGCTGTTCGGCGGCGAGGACGTGCGGCGGCTGCGCATCACCGTGCTCTCGTTCGGCTTCAAGTACGGCCTGCCGCCCGACGCCGACTACGTGATGGACGCCCGGTTCCTGCCCAACCCGTTCTGGGTGCCCGACCTGCGTGATCACACGGGTCTGGAGGAGGCGGTCAGCACGTACGTGCTCGATCAGGAAGGCGCGAGCGACTTCGTGAAGACGTACGCCGGTCTGATCGCCGCCACCGCGGCCGGCTTCGAACGCGAGGGCAAGCGCTACCTGACCGTCGCGGTCGGCTGCACCGGCGGCAAGCACCGCAGCGTGGCCATCACCGAAGAGCTCACCGCCCAGCTGCGCGACATGCGGCTGTCGGCCCACTCCTCCCACCGCGACCTGGGGCGGGAGTGACCACGCGGCCCGTACGGGTGGTGGCCTTCGGCGGCGGCCACGGGCTGAGCGCCTCGCTGCGCGCCCTGCGCCGCAGCGCCGCCCAGCTCAAACTGGACATCACCGCCGTGGTCACGGTCGGCGACGACGGCGGCTCCAGCGGCCGGCTGCTGGCCGAGCGGGACGCGTTGCTGCCGCCGGGTGATCTGCGCCAGGCCCTGGCCGCGCTGGCCGACGACCAGCCGACCACCCAGCGCACCGCTCAGCTGCTGCAATACCGCTTCGCGGAAATTCCCGCCGTACGCGGTGAGGGCCCGGACCCGCTCGTCGGGCACGCCGTGGGCAACCTGCTGCTGCTCGGGCTCATGGAGATGCTGGGCGACCCGGTGCAGGCGCTCGACCAGGCGGCCGCCATGGTGGGCGCCCGCGGCCGGGTGCTGCCGATGGCCCGGCACGCGATCGGCATCGAGGCCGACGTGCGCGGCGCCGATCCCGACCGTCCGCACGAGGTGGTCACCGTACGGGGTCAGCACGCGGTCGCGGTTGCGCACGGTCACGTCGAAGCGGTCCGCATCGAGCCCGCCGATCCGCCGGTGTGCGCCCAGGCCATCGCCGCGATCGACGAGGCCGACTGGCTCATCTTCGGGCCGGGCAGCTGGTTCACCAGCGTCCTGCCGCACCTGATGGTGCCCGGCCTGGCCGAGGCGATCATGAAGAGCCCGGCCCGGCGGCTGGTGACGCTCAACCTGGCCACCGAGAACGAGACGCTGGGCCTCTCGGCGGCCGACCACCTGGCCGCCCTGCACTGGTATCTGCCCGGTCTGCGGGTCGACGTGGTGCTGGCCGACGGAAAATGGGTCGGCGAGCCCGAACCGGTGCGGCGGGCCGCCGAAGCTTTGGGCGCCCGCCTGGTGTTGGCACCTGTGGCCGTTGCGGACGGCAGCCCGAGGCATGATCCTGGATCGTTGGGCGTTGCCCTGGTGCCTGTCCTCGGTGCCGATCGTTAAAGCAAAAGCGTAATGCGGCACTCACTGTTCAAGATCCGGCGCATGAGGTGACAACACGATGGCTATGACGGCAGCGGTCAAGGATGAGCTGAGCCGGGTCGACGTGCCCAAGCCGTGCTGCCGGCGGGCCGAGATGGCGGCCCTGCTCCGGTTCGCGGGCGGACTGCACATCGTCTCGGGGCGGGTGGTGGTCGAGGCGGAACTCGACACCGGCGCGGTGGCCCGGCGGCTGCGGCGTGAGATCGCCGACGTCTATGGCTACCCCAGCGAGGTGCACGTGCTCGCCTCGGGCGGGCTGCGCAAGGGCAGCCACTACATCGTGCGCATCGTCAAGGACGGCGAGGCGCTGGCCCGGCAGACCGGGCTTCTGGACGTGCGGGGCCGGCCCGTCCGGGGCCTGCCGCCGCACGTGGTCTCGGCCAACGTGTGCTGCGCGGTCGCGGCGTGGCGGGGCGCGTTCATGGCGCACGGCTCGCTGACCGAGCCCGGCCGCTCGAGCGCTCTCGAGATCACCTGCCCGGGGCCGGAGGCGGCGCTGGCGCTGCGCGGGGCGGCCCGGCGTATCGGCATCACCGCCAAGGACCGCGAGGTGCGCGGCGTCGACCGGGTCGTCATCAAGGACGGCGACGCGATCGCCGCGCTGCTGACCCGGATCGGGGCGCATTCCAGCGTGCTGGCTTGGGAAGAGCGCCGCGTACGCCGTGAGGTGCGCGCCACGGCCAACCGGCTGGCCAACTTCGACGACGCCAACCTGCGCCGCTCGGCCCGCGCCGCCGTGGCCGCGGCGGCCCGGGTCACCCGCGCCCTCGAGATCCTGGCCGACGAGGCCCCCAACCACCTCACCTCTGCCGGGCAGCTGCGGCTGGAGCACCGCCAGGCGTCGCTCGAGGAACTGGGCGCGCTGGCCGACCCGCCGCTGACGAAGGATGCGATCGCCGGCCGTATAAGGCGTCTGCTCGCCCTCGCCGACAAGCGCGCCCGTGACCTGGGCATCCCCGACACCGAGGCCGCCGTCACCCCGGAGATGATGGCCTGCTGAGGGTTGCTGCCCGACAAGGCGACGCGTGCCAAGATGTCCCTTGTTCAGTTAGTGCCGATTCGACCGGGCAAAAGCCTCTTACCGCTCCGCTCAAAAACCCGGAAGACTCCTCGCCATGTCCAGCATGAAGGAACTCGAGAAGCGGGTCGCGGCGACGGAGGATGAGCTGGTGAGGTTGCGGCGAGAGGTCGGGGAGGTGCGGACCTTGGCAGCAGGAGCAAGTGAGGATGCCGGCGACTATCAGGCGGCTCTGCGGGGGCACAAGATGTCGCTGGAAGCGTTGCGGAAGACGCAGCTTCAGCAGTCGGAGGTGCTCGAACGTCTGGCGGAGACGCTCGACGCGCGTTTCGCAGAGTTGGGCGTCACGCAGCTTGAGCAGTGGACGCAGATGCAAGCGCTGGTCGGGAGTGTCACAACCTCGCTGGACGCGATGCGCGTGACGCAGCTCGAACAACAGGCCGACATCGAGAAGGTCCGAGAATCGAACATGCAGCACTGGACCGAACTGCAAGACGTCCGGCGGACTCAGCTCAAGCACCACGCCGAGGTGAAGGCGGGCTTGACGGGCATCGTGCAGTTGCTGGAGGCGCGGGGCGGGGACGCCGGGAAGGGCAAGTCCTGACCCCGGGTCGGTGAGCAACACTTCCGGCCCCGGCGGGTGACCTCCGGGGCCGGGCCGGAAGCTGATCCCGTTGCGGTTCGTGATGGGTGTGTTGCGTACGGGGAAGGGTCTTTCTCTGAGAAGAAGCGCAGGTTAACGGCTGGGCTGAGTAACGCTCAGGTTGCGACCCCGCGCAAAAGCAGCGTGAGCTCTCGGATAGGGTCGGTCTCGACGGCGACGGTGCCGGCACCACGACCGACCGCGCTGTGCGCCGCCAGTCTGACGCGGCGCCTCCTCAGCTCGGGCGCGGCGGCCGGACACCCCTGTGCCGGCCCTCGAACGGTCGGCAACGCAGACCCTCCGCCGGTCGCATAATCCGGCGGACCGAAACGAGGAGATCCACCTGTGACCATCCGGGTTGGCATCAACGGCTTCGGCCGTATCGGCCGCAACTTCTTCCGGGCGGCTCTCGCCTCGGGTGCGGACATCGAGATCGTCGGCGTGAACGACCTCACCGACAACGCCACGCTGGCTCACCTGCTCAAGTACGACTCGATCCTGGGCCGCCTGCCGCACGAGGTGAAGGCGACCGCCGACGAGATCACCGTCGGTGGCAAGACCTTCAAGGCGTTCGCCGAGCGTGACCCGAACAACCTGCCCTGGGGCGACCTGGGCGCCGACGTCGTCATCGAGTCGACCGGCTTCTTCACCGACGCCTCGAAGGCCAAGGCGCACGTCGACAAGGGCGCCAAGAAGGTCATCATCTCGGCCCCGGCCAAGAACGAGGACATCACCGTCGTCATGGGTGTCAACGACAACCTGTACGACGGCGCGAAGCACACGATCATCTCGAACGCTTCCTGCACCACCAACTGCCTCGCCCCGATGGCGAAGGTCCTGAACGACACGATCGGCATCGAGCGTGGCCTCATGACCACGATCCACGCCTACACCCAGG
The DNA here is from genome assembly GCF_026626335.1 of Paractinoplanes pyxinae. Lineage (GTDB taxonomy): Bacteria > Actinomycetota > Actinomycetes > Mycobacteriales > Micromonosporaceae > Actinoplanes > Actinoplanes pyxinae. The sequence continues at coordinate 269,373 of NZ_JAPNTZ010000004.1, forward strand.
ACCAGAACCTGCAGGACGGCCCGCACAAGGACCTGCGCCGCGCCCGCGCCGCCGCCCTCAACGTGGTGCCGACCTCGACCGGCGCCGCCAAGGCCGTCAGCCTGGTGCTGCCCGAGCTCAAGGGCAAGCTCGACGGCTTCGCGATGCGCGTGCCGATCCCGACCGGCTCCGCCACCGACCTGACCTTCCAGGCCGCCAAGGAGACGTCGGTCGAAGAGGTCAACGCCGCGATCAAGGCCGCCGCCGAGGGCGCGCTGCGGGGCATCCTCACCTACACCGAGGACGAGATCGTCTCGTCGGACATCGTCACCGACCCGGCGTCCTGCATCTTCGACGCCGGCCTGACCAAGGTGATCGGCAACCAGGTCAAGGTCGTCGGCTGGTACGACAACGAGTGGGGCTACTCGAACCGCCTCGTCGACCTGGTCAAGCTCGTCGGAGCCTGATCTTGAAGACTCTCGACGACCTGCTCGGCGAGGGTGTCTCGGGTCGGCGCGTGCTCGTGCGCGCCGACCTGAACGTCCCGTTCGACAAGAGCAACCCCGGCGTCATCAGCGACGACGGCCGCGCCCGGGCGGTGCTGCCGACGCTGATCGCGCTGCGTGACGCGGGCGCCCGCGTCATCGTCATGTCGCACCTGGGCCGCCCCAAGGGCGCGCCCGACCCCAAGTACACCCTCGAGCCCGTCGCCACCCGCCTGGGTGAGCTGCTGGGTTCGCCGGTGGTCTTCGCGACCGACACCGTCGGTTCGGATGCGACGGCCAAGGCCGGTGCTCTCGAGGACGGCCAGGTGCTGCTGCTCGAGAACCTGCGGTTCAACGAGGGCGAGACCTCGAAGGACGACGCGGCCCGGTCCGCCTTCGCGGGCGAGCTGGCCGCGCTGGCCGACTTCTATGTGGACGACGCGTTCGGCGCCGTGCACCGCAAGCACGCCTCGGTGTACGACGTGCCGGCGATCCTGCCGCACTACGCGGGCGGCCTGGTCATCAAAGAGGTCGACGTCCTGAAGAAGGTCACCGAGAACCCCGATCAGCCGTACGTGGTCGTGCTCGGCGGCTCGAAGGTGTCCGACAAGCTCGCGGTGATCAAGGCCCTGCTGCCCAAGGTCGACAAGCTTCTCGTCGGCGGCGGCATGTGCTTCACCTTCCTCAAGGCCCAGGGGCACGAGGTCGGCAAGTCCCTGCTCGAGGACGAGATGGTCGGCACCTGCCGCGACCTGCTGTCCGAGGCGCAGGGCCGGATCGTGCTGCCGGTCGACGTGGTCGCGGCGACCGAGTTCTCGGCCGACGCCGACTCGGTGACCGTGCCGGCGTCCGGGATCCCGGCCGACCGGCTGGGGCTCGACATCGGCCCGGAGTCGGTCGCGCTGTTCGCCGAGGCCGTCGGCGGCGCCAAGACCGTGTTCTGGAACGGCCCGATGGGCGTGTTCGAGCTGGCCCCGTTCGCGGCCGGCACCCGGGGCGTGGCCGAGGCGATCACCAAGATCGACGGCTTCTCCGTGGTCGGCGGGGGCGACTCGGCCGCGGCCGTGCGCACGCTCGGCCTCGACGAGAGCGCCTTCGGGCACATCTCGACCGGTGGCGGCGCCTCCCTGGAATACCTCGAGGGCAAGACCCTCCCCGGCATCGAAGCTCTGGAGAAGTAAATGGCTGAAGCTCGCCGGCCCCTCATGGCTGGCAACTGGAAGATGAACCTCAACCACTTCGAGGCCAACCTTCTGGTGCAGAAGCTCGCGGCCGGTCTCACCGAGCAGCAGCTGACCGACGTCGAGGTGGCCGTCCTGCCGCCGTTCACCGACCTGCGCACCGTGCAGACCGCGGTCGACGGCGACAAGCTCCAGATCGTGTACGGGGCGCAGGACGTCTCGCAGCACAAGTCGGGCGCGTACACCGGTGAGATCGCGGGCTCCATGCTCGAGAAGCTGGGCTGCACCTACGTGCTGGCCGGCCACTCGGAGCGGCGCGAGTACCACCACGAGGGCGACGACGTGGTCAACGCGAAGGTGAAGGCGGCCTTCGCGAGCAACCTGACGCCGATCCTGTGCGTGGGCGAGGGCCTGTCCATCCGCGAGGAGAACGGCCACTGCGCGCACTGCACCTCGCAGCTCGAGGCCGGCCTGGCCGGGCTGAAGCCCGAGCAGGTCAAGCAGGTCGTGGTCGCGTACGAGCCGGTCTGGGCGATCGGCACCGGCAAGACCGCCACGCCGGAGGACGCGCAGGAGGTCTGCGGCGAGCTGCGGGCCCGGCTGACCGAGAAGTACGGCGAAGAGGTCGGCAACGCGGTCCGCATCCTCTACGGCGGCTCGGTCAAGGCGGCCAACATCGCGGCCATCATGGCCAAGCCCGATGTGGACGGCGCCCTGATCGGCGGGGCCAGCCTGGACGCCGAGGAGTTCGCCTCGATCGTCCGGTTCCGCGAGCACGTGGCGCGCTGACACCGTACGTGTGCCCGGGCGTACCGTTCGCCCGGGCACACGCTATTGTTGGACCGCTTGCAGTGCCCTTCGAGAGGAATCGTCCGACCATGCCGATGTGGTTCGCGTACACGTTGATCGTGTTGCTGGTGCTCACCAGCATTTTGCTGACCCTGCTCATCCTGCTGCACCGCGGCAAGGGCGGCGGCATGTCGAGCATGTTCGGTGGCGGCGTCACGTCCAGCCTGGCCGGCTCCTCCGTCGCCGAGAAGAACCTCGACCGCTACACCGTGCTGGTGGGCATCGTCTGGTTCGCCTGCATCGTGGGCCTCGGCCTGTGGCTGCGGCTCGCCATCCCCAGCACCTGAGTTTCCTACGCCCCGTGCTTCCTGACGGAGCGTAATAGTCGTAGAATCTGCCGCGCGTCCGGTTCCGCCGGGCGCGCGGCATTTTTATTGCTCTGTTTCGGCCTCATTTCCGGCCGGTCAATCAACGCCCTCGAGACAGGAGTGACATCCGTGTCCAGTGGCAGTGCGATCCGCGGCAGCCGGGTCGGCTCCTCCCCGGTCCGTCCCGACGAACGCAGCGAGCCCGCTCCGCGGCGTGAGGTCACCTATTTCTGCGCGGCGGGTCACGCCAGCCAGATCTGGTTCTCCGCCGAAGCGCCGTCGCCCGACTCGTGGGACTGCCCGCGCTGCGGTCAGCCCGCCGGTCTCGACCGGCAGAACCCGCCGGGGCGGTCGCGGGCCGAGCCGTACAAGTCGCATCTGGCGTACGTCAAGGAGCGCCGCTCCGACGAGGACGGCGCCAAGATCCTGGAAGAGGCGCTGGCCAAGCTGCGGCAGCGACGCGGCGAGTAGGGCCCCTCAGACGGCCGTGTCGCGGCCGAGGTACAGCGCCTCGGGCTGGGACGGGACGGGGATCGGTTCGAAGCCCAGCCGGTCGTAGAAGGCGCGCGCGGCGGTGTTGGCCGGGGCCACGCCCAGGTGCACCCGCTGCGCGCCGGCCTTCCGCAGCCCGTCCAGGAAAGACCACATCAGCCCGCGCCCCATGCCCCGGCCCTGCCATTCCGGCAGCAGGTCGATGTGCAGGTGGGCGGGATAGCCGGCCAGCTCGGGCACGAGCATGCGCTCGGGGTGGTGGTGAAGTTCGAGCCAGCTGTCGTCGCGCGGGTCGCTGCCGTAGCGGCCGGCGGTGGCGGGCAGCCACTCCGCGCGGTAGCGCCGGACGAATTCCGCGGTGTCGGTGGTGCCGACGATGTAGCCGACCGCGTTGCCCTGACCGTCGTCGAGGATCCGGGCCGTGGCCGGTTCCAGGACGACGTACGGCGCGGCGAAGATGTCGCCGATCAGCCGGTCCGAGCTGTTCTGGCCGCGAGCGTCGCCGCCGGCATCGGCGGTACGCACGCAGATGTCGTAGACGGCGTCGAGGTCGGTGGGCCGGTAGGCGCGGATCTCTGGCTGCACCGATGCATTCTAAGATCCGCGCCCGGGTGGGCCGCGATCAGCCCATCTTGGCCGCGGCGGCCTTGTCGAGCAGCCAGTAGGTCTTCGTGCGGCCGGTCGCGTGGGCCGCGGGCAGCAGCTTGTCGCCGTTCAGGGCCCGCCCGACCGAGTCGGTCTTGTCCGGTCCGGCGGCGATGAGCCACACCTCTTCGGCCGACTGGATGGTCGGCATGGTCAGGGTGATCCGGGTCGGCGGCGGCTTCGGGCTGTCGTGGACGGCCGCGGTGGTGGTGGCGGTCTCGTTCAGCACCGGGTGTTCGGGGAAGAGCGAGGCCACGTGCCCGTCCTCGCCGACGCCCAGCATCAGCACGTCGAACGGCGGCCGGTCGGCCCCGCCGATCCGCAGCTCGTCGGCGTAGCGGGCGGCGGCCGCCTCGGCGTCGTCGCCGTCGGGGCCGTCCGAGGCGGGCATGGGGTGCACCCGGGCCGGGTCGAGCGGCAGCGCGTCGAGCAGCGCCTCGCGGGCCTGGGTCTCGTTGCGCTCGGGGTCGCCGGCCGGCAGGAAGCGCTCGTCGCCCCACCACAGGTCGATCCGGGCCCAGTCGATCGCCTTGGCCTCGGGCAGCTCCTTGAGGGCGGCCAGCACCCGCTTGGCGATCCGGCCGCCGGTCAGCACGACACCGGCCGAGCCGCGCTCGGCCTGCGCGTCCACGATCTTGGCGATCAGCCGGGACGCCACGGTCGCGGCCAGCGTGTCGGCGTCCGGAACGACCACCACCAGGGTCTTGCTCACAGTGCTACTCCTCGGCGTCAAAGGGTTGGGGCCGCCCACCGAGAATGGTGGACGGCCCCCGTACGTCTTCAGTTCTAAGCGGCCGTGCCGCCGGGGCCGGCCATCGCCGACTCGTCGCCCGCCTTGGCGGCCAGCGCCGGGTCTTTCCACACGTGCACGCGCATCGGCGGCTTGTGGTCGAGCCCGGTCACGCCGGCCATCGAGCCGAGCGCGTCGGCGTAGATCTGGTCGGCGTCCAGGCGGCGCAGCTCCTCGGCCAGTTCGTCGCCCACCGGCCGCTTGGGCAGCGGCATGTAGCGGTCTTCCTGGCCGGTACGGCTGAACAGCGCCGTGTTCTCTTCGCGGGTCACGGTCACCGTGTCCCCGTTCTCGCACGTCAGCATCACCGAGTGCATGCGCGGAGCCCGGTCGGAGGCCTGCAGCTCCGGCACGATGCCCAGGCGGGACTGCAGCCAGCCCTTCATCAGCCAAGCGGTCGGGTCTTTGGCCGGCGCCACGATGGTCGCGCCGGTCACCCGGGCCTCGGTGGTGTCGAACGCGCCGGCCACCAGGGTGCGCCACAGGGTGATGCGCGTCCAGGTGAGGTCGGTGTCGCCCGGCGCGTAGTCGATCGCCCGCTGGCGCAGCGCGGCCACCGGGTCGTGCGCCTGCGCGCAGTCGGTGATGCGGCGGTCGGCGACCACCCCGAGGAAGTCGTTCGCGATCATGTCCGGCGGCTCCTGGTGCCACCACGAGACGACCGGCACGTCCGGGGCCAGCAGCGGCATGACCACCGACTCGGCGTGCAGCGCGAGCCGGCCGTACATGCGCATGACGACCGCCTCGGCCGGGCCGAGACGACCGCCGACCACGATCTCGGCGTCCAGCCGGCTGCGGCCCTCGAGGTCGGAACGCACCACGATGAGCAGCCGGCAGGGGTGCGCGGCGGCCGCGATGGTCGCCGCCGCCTCGGCCTCACGGACCTTCTTCTCCTCCACCACGGCGACCAGGGTCAGGGCGAGGCCGGAGGCCACACCGCCGGCGCTGCGCCGCTCGGCGGCGAGCGCCTTGACCACCTCGTTGCCGGTGGTGTCCCACAAGCCGATCATGCTCGCCTCCAGGCACGGCCCTCACGGGCCAGCATCTCGTCCGAAGCGCGCGGGCCCCACTCGCCGGCCCGGTAGGGCTCGGGCTTGGTGCCCGCCCACGCGGCCTCCAGCGGGTCGATGACCTGCCAGCTCTGCTCGATCTCGGCCGCGTCCGGGAACAGGGTCCGGTCGCCGACCAGCACGTCCAGGACCAGGCGCTCGTACGCCTCGGGGCTGGACTCGGTGAACGCCTCGCCGTACTGGAAGTCCATCGCGATGTCGCGGACCTCCATCGTGGTGCCCGGCACCTTGGAGCCGAACTTGAGCACCACGCCCTCGTCCGGCTGCACGCGGATGACGAGCTGGTTGTTGCCCAGCATCTCGACGTCGGCCGGGTCGAACGGCAGGTGCGGGGCACGCTTGAAGAGGATGGCGATCTCGGTCACCCGACGTGGCATGCGCTTGCCCACGCGTACGTAGAAAGGAACTTCGGCCCAGCGCCGGTTCTGAATGCCGAGGCGGACCGCGGCGTACGTCTCCGTCGTGGAGTCGGCCGGGATGTTCTTCTCTTCCAGGTAGCCCACCGCGCGCTCGCCGGCGACCCAGCCCGGAAGGTACTGACCGCGGACCGAGCCCTTGGAGATGTCCTTCGGGATGGCGATCGCCTTGAGCACCTTCAGCTTCTCGGCCCGGACGTCGTCGTGGTCGAAGCTCGTCGGCTCCTCCATGGCGACCAGGGCCAGCAGCTGCAGCAGGTGGTTCTGCAGCACGTCGCGGGCGGCGCCGGACGCGTCGTAGAACGCGGCCCGGGTGCCGATGCCGACGTCCTCGGCCATGGTGATCTGCACCGAGTCGACGTACTTGGAGTTCCACACCGGCTCGAACAGGCTGTTGGCGAAGCGCAGGGCCAGAATGTTCTGGACCGTCTCTTTGCCCAGGTAGTGGTCGATGCGGTAGACGTCGACCGGCGTGAAGACCTCGTCCACCAGCTGGTTCAGCGAGATCGCGGACTGCAGGTCGTTGCCGAACGGCTTCTCGACCACCACGCGGCGCCAGCCACCGGACTTGGCGTTGTCGGCCATGCCCGTACGGGCGAGCTGGTTGAGCACCAGCGGGAACGCGGCCGGCGGGATGGAGAAGTAGAAGGCGGCGTTGCCCGGGATGCCGTTGCGCTCGCGCAGGTCGTCGAGCGTCTCGGCCAGGTGGTCGAACGCCGCGTCGTCGTCGAACGAGCCCGGCACGAACTGGAACTGGCTGGCCAGACGCTGCCAGACGTCCTCGCGCCACGGGGTGCGGGCGCCCTTCTTCGCCGCTTCGTACGCCAGCGACTCGAAGTCGCCGTCGCCCCAGTCGCGGCGGGCGAAGCCCAGAACCACGAAACCGGGCGGCAGCAGACCGCGGTTGGCCAGGTCGTAGACGGCCGGGATGAGCTTCTTTCGGGACAGGTCACCGGTGACTCCGAAGATCACCAGAGCGCAAGGCTCGGGGATCCGGGGAAGCCTGCGGTCCTGTGCGGTACGCAGCGGATTGCCCACGTGGTCCATCCTGCCAGTTTTCGGTGTCGTGCAAGTGTCTAAGCAGGGACAGAGGAGGGGACCCGCGTCGAGCGAGTCCCCTCATCGCATGTGTCAGGCCGCGTCGCTCGGGCTGTCCGAGCCCTTGGCCGCCGCCTTGAGCGACTTGTCGACGCCCTCGAGCAGCTCTTTCCAGCTGGCCTCGAACTTGTCGACGCCCTCGTCCTCGAGCACCTTGAAGACGTCGGGGAGGTCGACGCCGACCCGCTCGAGGTCCGAGAAGACCTGGCGGGCGGAGTCGTACGAGCCGGTCACCGCGTCCTTGCGGGTCTCGCCGTGGTCGGCGAACGCGTGGATCACGGCCTCGGGCATGGTGTTCACCGTGCCCGGCGCCACCAGCTCCTCGACGTAGATGGTGTCCTTGTACTCCGGGTTCTTGGTGGAGGTGGACGCCCACAGCGGACGCTGCGGCTGAGCGCCGGCCTTCTCGAGGGCCTTCCAGCGGTCGGCGCCGAAGACCTCCTGGTACGCCTCGTACGCCAGCTGGGCGTTGGCGATGGCCGCCTTGCCCTTGAGCGCCTTGGCCTCGTCGCTGCCGATCTTGTCGAGGCGCTTGTCGATCTCGGTGTCCACGCGGGAGACGAAGAACGACGCCACCGAGCCGATCTTGGACAGGTCGTGGCCGTTGGCCTTGGCCTGCTCGATGCCGTCGAGGAACGCGTCCATGACCTGGCGGTAGCGCTCGTTCGAAAAGATCAGGGTCACGTTGACGCTGATGCCCTCGGCCAGCACCTGGGTGATCGCGGGCAGGCCGGCCAGGGTGGCCGGGATCTTGATGTACAGGTTCTCGCGGTCGACGAGCCACCAGAGCGTCTTGGCCTCGGCCACGGTGCTGTGGGTGTCGTGCGCCTTGCGCGGGTCGACCTCGATGGACACGCGGCCGTCGACACCGTTGGAGGCGTCGTAGGCCGGGCGCTCGACGTCACACGCGTCCCGCACGTCACGGCCGGTCATCAGGCGTACGGCCTCTTCGACCGTCACGCCCTGGGCGGCCAGGTCGCGCAGCTGCTCGTCGTAGGCGTCGGCGTCGGACAGCGCCTTCTGGAAGATGCTGGGGTTCGTGGTCACGCCGACCACGTGCTGCTCGTCGAGCAGCTTCTTGAGCCCGCCGGTGGTCAGGCGGGGACGGGAGAGGTCGTCGAGCCAGACCGCTACACCAGCGGCCGAAAGCTCAGCAAGCCTGTCGGTCATCACTATCTCCCTCAGTTACCGGTCGTGTGACCGGTGATCTCGCCGACCTTGGCCAGGGCGGCGTTGGCCTTGGCCACCACGTTGTCCGCGGTGAACCCGAACTGCTCGAAGAGGATCTTGGCGGGGGCGCTCGCGCCGTAGTGCTCGATGCTCACGGGCTCGCCCGCCTCGCCCAGGATCCTGTCCCAGCTCTGCCGGATGCCGGCCTCGACCGTCACCCGGGCCTTGACGCCGCGGGGCAGAACCTGCTGCTGGTACGCGGTGTCCTGCTCGTAGAACCATTCGAGGCACGGCATCGATACCACGCGGGTGGGCGTGCCCTCGGCCTCGAGCCGCTCCTGCGCGGTGAGGCAGTACTGCACCTCGGAGCCGGTGCCGATGAGGATCACCTTGGGCTCGCCGCCGGTCGCCTCGGAGAGGATGTAGCCGCCGCGCAGGGTGCCCTCGGCCGACGCGTACTTCGTGCGGTCGATGGTGGGCAGGTTCTGCCGCGACAGGGCCAGGCCGGTCGGGCGGTCCTTGTGCTCGATCGCGCCGCGCCAGGCGTAGGCGGTCTCGTTGGCGTCGGCCGGGCGCACGATGTCGAGGCCGACGATGGCCCGCAGGGCGGACAGCGTCTCGATCGGCTGGTGCGTCGGGCCGTCCTCGCCGAGGCCGATCGAGTCGTGCGTCCACACGTAGATGACCGGCAGCTTCATGAGCGCGGACAGGCGTACGGCGCCGCGCATGTAGTCGCTGAAGACCAGGAACGTGCCGCCGTAGGGGCGGGTCTTGCCGTTGGCCGTGATGCCGTTGAGGACCGAGCCCATGCCGTGCTCACGGATGCCGAAGTGCAGCGTGCGGCCGTACTCGTTGCCGGGGAAGGCCTTGGTCGCGTACTCGGCCGGGATGAAGGACGGCTCGCCCTTCATCGTGGTGTTGTTGCTCTCGGCCAGGTCGGCCGAACCGCCCCACAGCTCGGGCAGCACCGGGGCGAGGGCGTTCAGCACCTGCTGCGACGCGGCCCGGGTGGCCAGGCCCTTGGGGTCGGCCGGGAACTCGGGCAGCGACTTCTCCCAGCCCTCGGGCAGGGTGTGCGCCGACAGCCGCTCGAACAGCGCCTTGCGCTCCGGGTTGGCCTTGGCCCAGGTCTCGAACTTGGCGTCCCACTCGGCGTGGGCGGCCTGGCCGCGCTCGACCACCTGGCGGGTGTGCGCGAGGACGTCCTCGGCGACCGCGAACGTCTCGTTCGGGTCGAAGCCCAGGATCTGCTTGGTCGCGGCGACCTCGTCGGCGCCCAGGGCCGAGCCGTGGATCTTGCCGGTGTTCTGCTTGTTCGGGGCGGGCCAGCCGATGATCGTACGCAGGACGATGAACGACGGCTTGTCGGTGACCTTCTTGGCGGCCAGGATCGCGGCGTACAGCGCCTCGACGTCCTCGTGGTACTCGCCGCCCTTGGACGGGTCGCCCTTGCGCCAGTCCACGTGCTGCACGTGCCAGCCGTAGGCGGCGTAGCGCGCGCCGACGTCCTCGTTCTTGGCGATACGGGTGTCGTCCTCGATGGAGATCTCGTTGTCGTCGTAGATCAGCGTGAGGTTGCCGAGCTTCTGCACGCCGGCGATGGCGCTCGACTCGTGGCTGACGCCCTCTTCGATGTCGCCGTCCGAGCACAGCGCGTACACGTTGTGGTCGAACAGAGAGTCACCGGTGTCGGGCTCGGGGTCGAACAGACCGCGCTCGCGGCGGGCGGCCATGGCCATGCCCACCGCGTTGCCGATGCCCTGGCCCAGCGGGCCGGTGGTGACCTCGACGCCGGGGGTGTGCCCGTACTCGGGGTGGCCGGGGGTCAGCGAGTCCCACTGCCGCAGCGAGGCCAAGTCGTCCAGGGCCAGGCCGAAGCCGTTCAGGTAGAGCTGAATGTAGAGGGTGAGGCTGGAGTGACCACAGGAGAGCACGAAGCGGTCCCGGCCGGCCCACAGCGGATCGGACGGGTCATGCCGCATGACCCGGTTGAACAGCAGGTAGGCGGCGGGCGCGAGGCTCATCGCCGTTCCGGGATGGCCGTTGCCGGATTTCTCCACGGCGTCCATGGCCAGGACCCGGACTGTGTCCACCGCTTTGCGGTCTAGGTCGGACCAATTGAGAGCAGGATCTGTGGCAGCCACGTCGGTTGTGCTCCTCGGGGCATGGATTCGTTGAACCTCTTTTGAGGTTGACCCTATCCACTTGGGTTAAACCCGCGCCCGGGGAACGCCCGAGGCCCATACGCTGAGAGCGGACACGCGACGTGTGACGCCGTGCACCCGGCAAGGGTCGCCGGAGCAGCGGAGATGGCTGAGCGTAGGCTGTCCGGGCGTGCCGCCGGCTGGCGCCGGAACGGTCGTGGAATGCCTAGTGCCGAAGCCGGAAGGTGGCAGTCCGTGAGCATGATCACCGAGCGTCCCGTTCCCGAACGGGCGGTCGGCGTTACGGAGCGCACCGCGGACGCGGTTCCTCCCAAGACGCGTCGCGATCTCGTAGGCCTGTTGCGCGCCTACCTGGCGCTGACCAAGCCGCAGATCGTCGAACTGCTCCTGGTGACCACCGTCCCGACCATGATGGTCGCGGCCGGCGGGTGGCCTGACCTGCGCACTCTCGCCGTCGTGCTGATCGGCGGGGCGATGGCGGGCGGCGCCGCGAGCGCGCTCAACTGCTACATCGACCGCGACATCGACCAGGTCATGCGGCGCACCAAGCGGCGGCCGCTGCCGGCCAACGCCGTCACCCCGCGCTCCGTGCTGATCTTCGGGCTGAGCATGGCCGTGATCTCGGTCGCGCTGATGGCCGTCTTCACCAACTGGCTGGCCACCGCGCTCACCGCGGGCGCCATCTTCTACTACGACGTCGTCTACACGCTGTGGCTGAAGCGGCGCACCCCGGCCAACACGTTCTGGGGCGGCATCTGCGGCTCGGCGCCCGTGATCATCGGCTGGGCCGCCGTGACCGGCTCGGTGTCGGCGCTGGGATGGGCGCTATTTGCGGTTGTCTTCTTTTGGCAGATGCCGCACTTCTACGCGCTCGCCATCAAGTACAAGGACGACTACGCCCGCGCCGGCGTCCCGATGCTGCCGGTCGTCCGCTCGGCCGGGCGGGTCAACTTCGAGATCGTCCTCTACACCGTGCTCACCGTGGCCGCCTCGCTCGTGGCCTGGCCGCTGGGTCTGGGGCTGATCTACGGCATCACCGCTATCGCCACCGGCGTGGCCTTCCTGGCCGAGGCGGTGCTGCTCGTGAGGCGGTCGCGGGCCGGGCAGGCGCTCAAGCCGATGCGGCTGTTCCACTGGTCCATCACCTACCTGACGATCCTGTTCATCGCCGTGGCGGTGGACGCGCTCGTCTGAGTCCTCGCTGACGCGCTCGTCCGAGCCTTTGCTGACGCGCTCGTCCGAGCCTTTGCTGACGCGCTCGTCCGAGCTTTTGCTGACGCGCCGCGCGCGCCCGCCCGCTGACCGCGGACCGGGCGCGCGTTGCCGTTTCCGGGCTCGCGGGCTCGAGCGGGCGCCGGCGGCCGAGTGCGACGTTTCGGCGGGCTTGATTGTTGCGTCACGGCGCGTGCCACTTTTCGGGACGCGGCACAAGGGTGCGGCTGCGTGCCGGTCTCCTCGGCGGGCGTACGGGACGGTGCGGGAGGGGGCCGGACGTCAGCCCAGGGTCACCGGCGTCGCACAACGCGACCGAATTCGCCGCATTCGCGGTTACGGAAGGTCACTCAATAGATGGAAACCTGTGGATGCGGGTAAATCGGGCAAACCAATTTAATTGGGAAGTGTCCAGAGGTTAAACCCGCAGGTAATTCCCCTCACAAAAGGCAGGTGGAGGTACTTGCCTCTGCACGTGCAGTGCTTACTCTTCCGTTCATGGCTCAAGGTTCCGATACGACACTGACCGCGGGGATCAAGTCCTTCGCCGCCGGCCACGGTGGTGCCAAGGCGGTCATCGAGTACGTCGGCAAGCGTGGTGCCCGCATTGTTCTCGTCGGTGAGGACGGCGAGTGGTCCGACCAGTTCGCCGACGACACCAGCACCGCCCGCAAGGCTTGTGAGATCGCCGGCGTCGAGGTGGAGAACGAGTGGGAGCGCGAGCTCATGGAGCAGATGCGCCCCAGCAACGACCTGTGGCGCTCGATGTCGCGCCGGAGCATGGCCCGCTGAGTTGACCGCTGCTTTCCCTACTCCAGCGACCCGGGAGCGATCCCGGGTCGCTCTCGTTACGTGCGAGATCTTCCCGGACCTGTGGGAGGGTGACTTCCCGCTGCGCGACGCTCTGCGCTCGCGCGGCGTCGAGGTGGACGCCGTCGGCTGGGCCGACGCCGGGGCCGACTGGGACTCGTACGACCTGGCGGTGATCCGCTCGCCCTGGGACTACGTGGCCCGGCGCGACCAGTTCGTGGCCTGGGCGCACAGCGTGCCCCGCCTGCTCAACCCGGCCGGCGTGCTCGAGTGGAACACCGACAAGCGCTACCTGGCCGAGCTGGCCAACGCGGGCCTGCCGGTCACCCCGACCGAGTTCGTCGGCCCCGGCGAGCAGTGGGAGCCGCCGGCCGACGGCGAGTGGGTTGTGAAGCCCACGGTCAGCGCGGGCAGCCAGGACACGGGCCGCTACCGGCTTCCCGCCCAGCAAGCGCTGGCCGAGGCCCACGTGACCCGCCTGACCGCCGCGGGCCGCACGGCGATGATCCAGCCGTACCTGGCCGCGGTCGACGAGACCGGCGAGACCGCGCTCATCTACCTGCCGGACGCCGGCGGCGCGCTGACCTACAGCCACGCCATCCGCAAGGGCGCGATGCTGACCGGCCCCGACGAGGGCGCGATCGCCCCCGGCAGCGAGCGGATCGACCCCCGCACCGCGACCGCCGCCGAGCGTGCGGTGGCCGAGCGGGTGCTCGAGGCCGTTCCGGGCGGCGCCGGGCGCCTGCTCTACGCCCGGATCGACCTGATTCCCGGCTCCGACGGCAGCCCGCTGCTGGTCGAGCTCGAGCTGACCGAGCCCACCCTGTTCCTGAAAGAGGGCGGCGACGCGGCCGACCGCCTGGCCGAAGCCGTCATCGCCCGCCTCTGACCGCCCGATTAAACAGCCGGCGGTCCGGGGGGCCGCTCGCGTCGACAGTCGGCGGCCGGAAGACCGCTCGCGGACAGCCGTGGGCAGGGGACGGCTCGCGTCGACGGCCGGCGGCCGGGGGGACCGCTCGCGCGGACGGGTGGTGGCCGGAGAGAGAAGAAGAAGACCACCACCCGCGCGCTGATGGGTCCGGTGTGACGGCCGCGCAGAGACACCGGGGAACGACCGCCGCACTTTGTGGGTGCCGCGTATAGAACCAGCTCCTTCCTGCTGAGGCGTGCGAACAGAACGCCGGCAGCGCCGCGCGACCGGACGACAACGGTCGCGGCAGGCGGGCACGGCGCGGAGTGACGAGTGGGACGGGTGGCGTCCGGCGAGCCGTTCTCGGTGGGGATTCCGGGCCGCCGGCTCGCGGCGGACGCCACCCCTTCGGCAGGGCTCGCGGGAGCCGCTTCGCTTGACGAATGCGAGCGACAACCCTGCCGGGTCTGGGGCGGCCGGGCGGGATCAGGCGGGCGGCGCCGGATGGGCGGGCTCAGGCGGCGTGGCGCCGGTGGTAACCGTGCGGCGTGGGGGAGTGGTGGGGCTCGTGTGTGGCATGGGGACAGCGTGCCGAACCGGGCCGATCAAAGGTGGACCGATGTTTTTTCTGTGGACGACACGCCGGTTGTCCACAGGCCCAGTGCCCGCAAGCCCAGGTCAGAGCGTTTCGTTCGTGGCCGTGCGGGGGCGGAAAGCTTGGCTCGGCGACGAAACGGGGCCGCCTCCGATATGGCCGTCCGGGGGCGGAAAGGCTTGGCTCGGCGACGAAACGGGGCCGCCTCCGATATGGCCGTCCGGGGGCGGAAAGGCTTGGCTCGGCGGCGAAAGCGGGCGGCTCGAGCGGCCGCGTCCGGCATGGCCGTCCGAGGGGGAGCCTGGCGCAGCGGCGAAAGTCGGCGGCGTCAGTTGGGCGTGGAGCGGGTCAGCGGGCTGTGGCGACCGGCTGCTCGGCGGCTGAGCCGAGGGTCGGCTCGCCGGCGGGGGCGGCGGCTGCGGGCACGTCGGGGCGGGCGCGCAGCGACCACACGACGGCCAGCGTGGACGTCCAGACCAGGGCCGCGCCGAGCATGTGGGCGCCGACCAGCAGGACCGGCAGGTGGGTGAAGTACTGCACGAAGCCGATCAGCCCCTGGCCCAGCTCGACCGCCAGCAGCACCACGGCCGCGCGGACGGTGGCCGCGGGCGCCTTCACCGCACGCAGCGCGAAGATCAGCGCCACGGTCAGGCCGATCAGCAGGAACACCACGTCGGCGTGGGCCTGCGAGACCGTGGCCGGGTCGAGGCCGTTGCGCTTGGCGTCCTCGTCGCCGGCGTGGGGGCCGCTGCCGGTCACCACCACGCCCAGGGCGATCACCGCCGCGCTGACCGCCGACAGGATCCACACCAGGTGGTTGATCGGGCGCGGGACCAGCGGCACCGGCTTTCCGTCGCCCTCGGCGGCGCGCTTCCACAACGCGTACGCGAAAGCGATGATCACGATCGAGATGAGGAAGTGGATGCCGACCACCCACGGGTTCAGGTCGGTCAGCACCGTGATGCCGCCCACCACCGCCTGCAGCGGGATGTAGAGCAGCACCGCGATCGCCAGCAGCACCCGAGCCCGGCGGCGCGGCTTCTCCAGCAGCGCGGCGATCACGCAGGCGACGGCGATGATGCCGAGGGCGAACGTGAGCATCCGGTTGCCGAACTCGATCACGCCGTGCACGCCCATCTCGGCGGTCGTCGTGTACGAGCTGTCGGTGCACCGGGGCCAGGTGGGGCAGCCGAGACCCGAACCGGTGAGACGAACCGCCGCACCGGTGACGACAAGCGCGACGTTGGCGATCAGGGACGCCAAGGCCAGGGGGCGCAGCGGCAGGAATCTCACCTCTGGCATCGTACGCAGGCAATTGATCTTGTTTGGAAGGGCCCGCGAGCAGCGGTGGCATGGATCACCGGGGGGTCGGTTTGCAGGGCTCCGCCGAAATACGTAACGTTGTCGTAGTGAAAAACGAGGTGCAGATCCGGAGCGGAGTGGTGGCGTCGCCCACCGCTTCCGACGGACGTACCCGTGACCGGGTCGCCCAGCTCTTGCTCGAGCGGGGTTCGGCCACCGCGGCCGAGCTCGGCGCCGAGCTGAGCCTGAGCCCGGCGGCGATCCGCAAGCACCTCGACGCGATGCTGGCCGACCAGCTGGTCGAGACCCGCGAGGTCCGCAACACCGGCCCGCGCGGCCGGGGTCGCCCGGCCAAGGCGTTCGCGCTCACCGTGGCCGCCCGGGAAGATCTCAACCCGCACTTCTACGACGGTATCGCGACCGCCGCGCTGCGCTGGATCCAGCAGCACCACGGGTCCGAGGCCGTCACCGCCTTCGCGTCGTCCCAGGTCGTCGCGCTCGAGGAACGCTGCCGGGCCGCTCTGCTCGAGGCCGGCGACGACCCCATCGCGCGGGCGGAGGCGCTCGCCGAGGCGCTCACCGCCGAGGGCTACGCTGCCAACGCGACCGTGATCGCGTCGGGCGGCCAGCTGTGCCAGCATTCCTGCCCGGTGGCGCACGTGGCCGCCGAGTTCCCTCAGCTGTGCGACGCCGAGACCGAGGTTATTTCCCGCCTCATCGGCACCCACGTGCAGCGTCTCGCCACCATCGCGCACGGAGACAGGGTGTGCACCACGCATATTCCTGCCCCCACACGTGTAACGCCAGCAACCACGGTTAGGACAGATACATGACCGACCAGATCGTCAGCCAGGAAGAGCACCTCGCCGCCCTGGGCAAGTACGAGTACGGCTGGGCCGACGCCGACGTCGCGGGGGCCGCGGCGCAGCGTGGCCTGTCCGAGGCCGTGGTGCGCGACATCTCCGCGAAGAAGAACGAGCCCGAGTGGATGCTCAACCTGCGGCTCAAGGGTCTTCGCCTGTTCGACCGCAAGCCCATGCCGAACTGGGGCGCCGACCTCACCGGCATCGACTTCCAGAACATCAAGTACTTCGTGCGCTCGACCGAGAAACAGGCCACGAGCTGGGAAGAGCTGCCCGAGGACATCAAGGCCACGTACGACAAGCTGGGCATCCCCGAGGCCGAGAAGCAGCGCCTCGTGGCCGGCGTCGCGGCTCAGTACGAGTCCGAGGTCGTCTACCACGCCATCCGTGAGGACCTGGAGGAGCAGGGCGTCCTGTTCCTGGACACCGACACGGCGCTCAAGGAGCACCCGGAGATCTTCCAGGAGTACTTCGGCACCGTGATCCCGGTCGGCGACAACAAGTTCGCCGCGCTCAACACCTCGGTGTGGTCGGGTGGCTCCTTCATCTACGTGCCGAAGGGCGTGCACGTCGACATCCCGCTGCAGGCCTACTTCCGGATCAACACCGAGAACATGGGCCAGTTCGAGCGGACGCTGATCATCGCCGACGAGGGCAGCTACGTGCACTACGTCGAGGGCTGCACGGCGCCGATCTACTCGTCCGACTCGCTGCACTCCGCGGTCGTCGAGATCGTCGTCAAGAAGAACGCCCGGGTGCGGTACACGACCATCCAGAACTGGTCGAACAACGTCTACAACCTGGTCACCAAGCGCGCCACCTGCGAAGAGGGCGCGACCATGGAGTGGATCGACGGCAACATCGGCTCCAAGGTGACCATGAAGTACCCGGCCGTCTACATGACCGGCCCGCACGCCAAGGGCGAGGTGCTGTCGATCGCCATGGCCGGCGAGGGCCAGCACCAGGACTCGGGCGCCAAGATGGTGCACGCCGCGCCGCACACCTCCTCGACCATCGTGTCGAAGTCGATCGCCCGGGGCGGCGGCCGCACCTCGTACCGCGGCCTCGTACAGGTGCTGGAGGGCTCGTCGTCCTCCAAGAGCACGGTCAAGTGCGACGCACTCCTGGTCGACACCATCAGCCGCTCGGACACCTACCCTTACGTCGACATCCGCGAGGACGACGTGGCGATGGGGCACGAGGCGACCGTCTCCAAGGTCTCCGAGGACCAGCTCTTCTACCTGATGAGCCGCGGTCTGACCGAGGACGAGGCGATGGCGATGATCGTGCGTGGCTTCATCGAGCCGATCGCCAAGGAACTGCCGATGGAGTACGCCCTCGAACTGAACCGTCTCATTGAGCTCCAGATGGAAGGCGCGGTCGGCTAACCGATGACCACCGAAACAACGATTGCTCCGGCCAGCACCAAGACCCAGGTGCTGCGCTCGTTCGACGTCACCGACTTCCCGGCCCTCACCGGGCTCGAGGAGGAATGGCGTTTCACCCCGCTCAAGCGCCTGCGCGAGCTGGTCACGGCCACGTCGCTGACCGGTACCGCGCCGCAGCTCGAGTTCGGTGACCTGCCGGCCGGCGTCAGCGTGCGGAGCGTCGAGAAGGCCGAGCCCGTGCTCACCCCGTTCGACCGCGTGAGCGCGCTGGCCTTCGGCGCGGCCTCGGGCGTGAACCTGATCGAGGTCGCGCCCGAGACCGAGCCCGAGCAGGCCGTGGTGGTCCGCGTCGTGGGCAAGGGCGGCGAGGCCGCGGCCGCGCGCACCTTTGTCAAGGTGGGCGCGTTCGCCAAGGTCACCCTGGTGCTCGAGCAGACCGGCACGACCACGCTGGCCGACAACGTCGAGGTCCTGGTGGGCGACAGCGCCCAGCTGACCCTCGTGACCGTGGCCGACTGGGACGCCGGCGCGGTGCAGGCCCAGCACGTGAAGCTCAAGGTCGGCCGGGACGCCCGCGCCGTCCACGCGCAGGTGGCGCTGGGCGGCGACCTGGTCCGCCAGTTCACCAGCGTGGAGTACACGGGCCGTGGCGGCGACGCCGAGCTGTGGGGCCTCTACTTCGCCGACGCCGGCCAGCACTTCGAGCACCGCCAGCTGGTCGACCACTCAGTTCCGGACTGCCGCAGCTACGTGGGTTACCGCGGCGCGCTGCAGGGCGCCTCCGCGCACACGGTCTGGGTGGGTGACGTGCTGATCCGGGCCGCGGCGACCGGCACCGACACGTACGAAATCAATCGGAACTTGATTCTGACCGACGGGGCCCGGGCCGACTCGGTGCCCAACCTCGAGATCGAGACCGGCGAGATCGTCGGCGCCGGGCACGCCAGCGCGACCGGCCGCTTCGACGAGGAGCAGCTGTTCTACCTGATGGCGCGGGGCATCCCCGAGGGTGAGGCGCGCAAGCTGGTGGTCCGCGGGTTCTTCGCCGAGCTGCTGAACAAGATCCCGGTCGAGGAGCTGCGCGAGCGCCTCGGCGACGCGATCGAGACCCGGCTGGCGGAGAGCGGCGCGTGAGCTTCGAGCTGGTCGGTCCGGTGACCGACGTCGCCAAGGGCGCCGCGATCTCGATCGAGCTCGACGGCGTCGACATCGCGGTGGTCCACGCCGACGACGACAACTTCTACGCCGTACGCGATGAGTGCTCCCACGCGGCCGTGCCCCTGTCCGAGGGTGAGGTCGAAGGCTGCACGCTCGAGTGCTGGCTGCACGGTTCCCGGTTCGACCTGCGCACCGGCGAGCCGAGCGGCCCGCCCGCGTTCACCCCGGTGGCGACCTTCCCCGTCGAGATCCGCGACGGCGACATCTACGTATCGACAACCCCGAGTAATGGAGTAAACCCGTGAGCACCCTGGAGATCCGCGACCTGCAGGTGTCGGTCAAGCTGCCCGAGGGCGACCTGAAGCCGATCCTGGCCGGGGTCGACCTCACCGTGAAGTCGGGCGAGACCCACGCCATCATGGGTCCGAACGGCTCGGGCAAGTCGACGCTGGCGTACTCCATCGCGGGCCACCCCAAGTACGAGATCACCGGCGGCACCGTCACGCTGGACGGCGACAACGTCCTCGACATGACCGTCGACGAGCGCGCCCGGGCCGGCCTGTTCCTGGCCATGCAGTACCCGGTCGAGGTGCCCGGCGTCTCCGTGGCGAACTTCCTGCGTACGGCGAAGACCGCCGTCGACGGCCAGGCGCCCAAGCTGCGCACCTGGGCCGGCGAGCTGCGCGGCGCCATGGAGAAGCTGCAGATGGACCCGGCGTTCGCCCAGCGCAACGTCAACGAGGGCTTCTCCGGCGGTGAGAAGAAGCGGCACGAGATCATGCAGCTCGAGCTGCTCAAGCCGAAGATGGCGATCCTCGACGAGACCGACTCGGGCCTCGACATCGACGCGCTGCGCATCGTCAGCGAGGGCGTCAACCGGGTCCGCGAGACGGGCGAGACCGGCCTGCTGCTGATCACCCACTACACCCGCATCCTGCGCTACATCCAGCCCGACTTCGTGCACGTCTTCGTGGCCGGCAAGATCGTTCAGGAGGGTGGCCCGGAGCTCGCCGAGCAGCTCGAGGCCGAGGGCTACGAGCGCTACGTCGGCACGCGCGTCTGACATTCCTGACGGGAGAACCTGAACGATGACGTTCGACGTGGTCCGGGTCCGAGCCGACTTCCCGATCCTCAGCCGGGAGGTCAACGGCCACCCGCTGGTCTATCTGGACAGTGCGAACACCTCGCAGAAACCGGCGCAGGTGATCAAGGCGATGCGTCTGCACAACGAGCGGCACAACGGCAACGTGTCCCGCTCGGTGCACACGCTCGGCACCGAGGCCACGTCGGCGTACGAGGACGCCCGCGGCAAGGTCGCGGCGTTCGTCGGCGCGGCGACGCCCGACGAGATCGTCTTCACCAAGAACTCGACCGAGGCGATCAACCTGGTCGCGCACTCGCTCGGGCAGCACCTGGCGCTCAAGCCGGGCGACGAGATCGTGATCTCCGAGATGGAGCATCACTCGAACATCGTCCCGTGGCAGCTGCTGTGCGAGCGGACGGGCGCCACGCTGCGCTGGTTCGGTGTGACCGACGAGGGCCGCCTTCTCTTCGAAGAGGGCTTGATCAACGAGCGCACGAAGATCGTCTCGGTCGTGCACATGTCGAATGTGCTCGGCACGATCAACGATGTGTCGCAGATTGTCGAGCAGGCGCACTCTTTCGGTGCTCTGGTGATGCTCGACTGCTCGCAGTCGGTGCCGCACCTGCCGGTCGACGTCCAGGCGCTCGGGGCCGACTTCATCGCGTTCACCGGCCACAAGATGCTCGGCCCGACCGGCATCGGCGTGCTCTGGGGCCGCTACGACCTGCTGGCCGCCATGCCGCCGTTCCTGGCCGGCGGTTCGATGATCGAGACGGTGACGATGGGCGGCACCACCTACGCCCCGCCGCCGGCCCGGTTCGAGGCCGGCACGCCGCCGATCGCCGAGGCGGTCGGTCTCGGCGTGGCCGTCGACTACCTGAACGAGCTGGGCATGGAGGCCATCCACCAGCACGAGCAGGACATCACCGCGTACGCGTTGAAGACCCTCAGTGACGTGCCGGGAGTTCGCATCTTCGGCCCGGCCACCCCCGAGGGGCGCGGCGGCACGCTGTCGTTCGGCGTCGACGGGGTGCACCCGCACGACGTGGGCCAGATCCTGGACGCGCTCGGCGTCGAGGTGCGGGTCGGGCACCACTGCGCGAAGCCGACCTGCGCCCGGTTCGGGGTGCCGGCGATGACCCGCGCGTCGTTCTATCTCTACACGACCACGGACGAGATCGACGCCCTCGCCCGCGGCCTCGATCACGTCAAGAAGGTGTTCGGCTGATGATGCTCGACGGGCTGTACCAAGAGATCATCTTGGATCACTACAAGCACCCGCACGGCCGTGGCCTGCGCGATCCCTTCAACGGCGAGGCGCACCACGTCAACCCGACCTGCGGCGATGAGATCACGGTGCGCGTCTCCGCCCTCGAGGCCGGGGAGCTTTCCGACATTTCGTACGACGGTCTGGGGTGCTCGATCAGTCAGGCCTCAGCCTCGGTGCTGTACGAACTGCTGCGTGGGCGCACGCCGCAGGACGCCGCGGGAATCCACGAGGCGTTCGTGGCGCTGATGCAGGGGCGCGGCCAGGTCGAACCGGACGAGGACGTGCTCGGCGACGGCATCGCGTTCGCCGGGGTCGCGAAGTTCCCGGCCCGGGTGAAGTGCGCGCTGCTGCCGTGGATGGCTTTCAAGGATGCGGCCGCCCGTGCCGGCATCGACGTTTCTTCAGAGGTGACAGCATGACCGACATCAGCCCCGAGGCCGCTCCGGCCACGACTGCCCCGGCCGAGTCCGCTCCGGCCGCGGCTGCCGCGACCGCTCCGGCCGAGGTTTCCAAGGCGTCGATCGCCGACATCGAAGAGGCCATGAAGGACGTCGTCGACCCCGAGCTCGGGATCAACGTCGTCGACCTCGGCCTCGTCTACGACACGTACGTCGACGACGAGAACATCGCCACCCTCGACATGACGCTGACCTCGGCGGCCTGCCCGCTGACCGACGTGATCGAGGACCAGACACGCACGGCGCTGACCGCCGGCCCCGGCGGCGGCCTGGTCAAGGACTTCCGCATCAACTGGGTGTGGCTGCCGCCGTGGGGCCCCGACAAGATCACCGACGACGGCCGCGAGCAGCTGCGCGCGCTCGGCTTCAACGTCTGAGTTCTGTCGTACCCCACTGCTAGAAAAAGGGCATGGAGTTCCCGGCCCTCATAACCCTGATCGATGAGCGGTCGGCGGCGCTGCGTGACGCAGTCGCCGCCGCTGCTGTTTCCGACGCCCGTGTGCCGGGCTGTCCCGAGTGGACGCTGAGCGATCTCGTGGCCCATCTGGGCGCGGTCCAGCGCTTCTGGGCCGTGGTGGTCGCCGCCGCCGATCCCACTGGGCCGCCCTCGCGGGAGGCGCTGGGCGACCGCGAACCGCACGGCGATCTCGTGGAGTGGTCGGCCGAGTCGACCGATCGGCTGCTCGCGGCGCTGCGGGGGTCGTCGGCCGAGGCGCCGGCCTGGGCCTGGTGGGGCGAGTCGCCGGCGCCGCTCACGGTCGGGGCGATCGCCCGCCACCAGGTGCAAGAGGCGGCCGTCCACGCCTTCGACGCGCAAGAGACCGTGGGTAAGGCCGAGCCGTTGCCGAACGCCGTCGCGGTCGACGGGGTGGCCGAGTTTCTGCAGGTGGGGGTGGGGTCGCTCGGGGCGTGGCCGCATCGCCCGGCCCGGGTCTTGTTCGACGCGGTCGACGGGCCGGCCCACCTGGTCGATCTATCCGCTTCCGGTGGCCGGCTCGATCCGGCAGCCGGCGGTGATCCGGTCGTCACCGTGCGCGGGTCGGCGAGTGATCTGGTGCTGGCCCTGTACGGCCGGATGCCGTTCGAGCACCTGACCGTCGAGGGCGATCGTGACGTGCTGGCCCAGCTGCGGGCTTGGTCGAACCCGGACTAGGCAGGTGGCAGGTGGTCGACCTGGTTGTAGTAAGCCAGCTCGAGGCGGCCGTCGACTTCGACGAAGCGGCTCAGCGAGGCGTTGCGGACGCTGCCGGCGGCCCGCTCCGCCTCGAGCACCTTCTCCCAGCTGAGCTGTTCGATGACGGCGCGCATCATGAGGACGACCGCGTCGTGGGCGACGACGATGACCCGTTGGCCGGCGTGGTCGCGGTGCAGGTCGTCGAGGAAAGAGCCGAGCCGCACCTCGATGTCCGCGAACGACTCGCCGCCGGGCGGTGCGTAGCGGTACTCGCCGGCGTCGGAGCGTCGCTGCGCCTCGTCGGGGAAGCGCTGGGCCACGGCGGCCCGGGTCAGCATCTCGAGGTCGCCGAGCAGCCGGTCGACCAGGCGGTCGTCGGTCGTCGGCTCGGGCAGCTCGACCCCCGACTTCTCGGCCGCGATCCGCCACGTCTCGCGGGCCCGCAGGTACGGCGAGGTGATCACCACCTGGGGCCGCTCGTTCTCGGGGCGGTCCCCGATCCACTCGCCGAGCGCGGCGGCCTGCTGCTCGCCGTACTCGGTCAACGGCACCTCGGCATCACGCCCGCTGACCTCGGCCTCGAGCAGTCCGTCTTTGTCGGCGGCCGGGAAAGCGACATTGGCCAGGCTCTGCCCGTGCCGGACGAGAAGAAGTTCGGCGACTACACCCATGATCCGACCCTATCCGGCCGCGAACGCCGCCCGGTACGTCTGCGGCGGGACACCCACGATGCGGCGGAAATGCGGGCGCAGGGCCACACCGTCGGTGAAGCCGCAGGTGCGGGCCACCGTGTCGATCGGCAGGGCGGTGGTGGCGAGAACGTGCTGAGCCCGCAGGACGCGCTGGTGCAGCAGCCACTGCAAGGGGGAGCAGCCGGCCGCCTCGCGGAAATGGCGGTCGAAGCTGCGGCGGCTCAGACGGGCCACCTCGGCCAGCCGGGCGACGTCCAGCCCGGGGTCGTCGAGGTGTTCCAGGGCGTGCCGCATGGCGTCGGTGACCGGGTCGGCGTTGTCGAGCGGCGGCACCGGCTGCTCGACGTACTGGGCCTGGCCGCCGGCCCGCTGCGGGGCCACGACCAGGGCCCGGGCGGTCGCGTTGGCCACCTCGGGGCCGTGGTCGCGGCGCAGCAGATGCAGGCAGGCGTCGAGGCCGGCGGCGCTGCCGGCACTGGTGACGACGGAACCCTCGTCGACGAAGAGGGCGTCGTGCTGCACCTCGACACCGGGGAAGCGGGCCGCGAACTCGTTCAGCACGAGCCAGTGGGTGGTGGCCCGGCGGCCCTCGAGCAGACCGGCCTCGGCCAGCACGAACGCGCCCAGGCAGAGGCCGGCCACGGTGGCGCCCCCGTCGTGGGCGCGGCGGACGGCGTCGAGCACCCGCGGATCGGTCGGCGGACCGCCCGGGAGACGCCAGCCCGGGACGATCACGACACCGGCCTGATCGAGCGCCTCGAGCGGGTGCGGCGCGCTGATCGCGATGCCGGCCGTGGTGGCCAGCGGGCCGGGGTGCTCGCCGGTCACGCGTACGTCGAAACGGGGTCCGCCCCGGCCGGAGTGATCGATGCCGAAGACCCGGGGCGCGACGGCGACCTCCAGGATCGGCGCGTCGTCGCCCACGACGATGCCCACGGTGGCCGGATCACGGGTCATGGCTTGAACATATCGCACGATGGCTTTCAAGCCACTGCTGCCCGACGCCGGCGGAGGCGAGACTCCGTCCATGACGCTTTCGATCCGCGGTTTCGGCGGCCCCACGGTGACCTTCCGCTACGGCGGCCACACCTTCCTGACCGACCCGACGTTCGACCCGCCCGGCCGCTACCCGATCGGCGACCGCGAGCTGACCAAAACCGCGCCCGCCTCGGGTCACGCCGACGCGGCCGACGTCGTGCTGCTGTCGCACGACCAGCACCCGGACAACCTCGACCACGCCGGACGAGAATTCGCGGCCAAGGCGCCGCTGGTGCTCACCACCGTCGCCGCCGCGTCGCGCCTGGGTGCGCCCGCCCGAGGCCTGGCCAACTGGGAATCGGTCACGCTGGCCGACGTCACCGTGACCGGCGTGCCCGCCCAGCACGGCCCCGACGGCGTCGAGCATCTGACCGGCCCGGTCACCGGGTTCGTTGTCGAGGGTCAAAACCTTCCCACTGTGTACGTGAGTGGGGACAACGCGTCGCTCGACGTCGTCCGCGAGATCGCCGCCCGCTTCCCCGCCATCGACGTGGCGATCCTGTTCGGCGGGGCCGCCCGCACCCCACTGGTCGGCGACGCGAACCTGACGCTCTCCGCCGCCGACATGGCCGAGGCCACCCGCATCCTGGACGCCTCGACGGTGGTTCCGGCTCATGTGGACAGCTGGGCCCACTTCACCGAGGGCATCGACGACGTACGGGCCGCCTTCGCCGCCGCCGGCCTGACCGACCGCCTGCAAGAACCCCACCCGGCAACGCAGTAGGTGGATGCGGCCGGGCGCGGGGCTCTATCTGGTCGATCGCACGAGGAGTTCAGCGCCGCGGGTGAGGCAGGGCGCAGGCTGTGCATGGTTGATGGAGTAAGGGGTCAGCGGGCCACCTGGTGCCGGTCAGGCGGGGTCAGCACGATCCGGCCGGTCAGCGCGCCGCCGGGGCAGGTTTGCGTTGGCGTCGCCAGGCATCTGCGAAGAGACCGAGCCGGCCGGCGGGGTTTCTCGCTGCGACCGGCAATCGTCGGGCGGCTTTGTTCGGTGTTCGGTGGTCAATCGTTTCTGCACCGCTTTGGGGGAGCTTCGGTGCGCTTCGGCATGGCATCGGCGTGCTTCGGTGCCGCTTCGGCACCGCTTTTGGGGAGCTTCGGTGCGCTTCGGCATCGCATCGGCGTGCTTCGGTGCGCTTCGGTGAGCGAGGGGGCCGCAACGTCGCCGGGGGAGCCGACGACCAAGCCGGGCGACGCGTTGGTAAATCGGTCGCGGCGGCGTAGGGAGGGCGGCACCATGGTCGCGTGACCAAGCCGATGCTGTATCCCGCTGTCTCTGTCGCTGCGGCCGTTCGGGCCGGGCGACAGCAGCGGGCCGGCCTGCGCGAAACGGCGGTCCGTCAGCCGCGGTCATGAGCGCGGCATTTCTGGCCGGCGTGGTCGCCGGCTACGGAGTCGCGCTGCCCATGGGTGCCATCGGGGTGCTCATCGCCGGTCTCAGCGCACGTACGTCGTTGCGCGTCGGCGCGGCCGCCGGCCTGGGCGCGGCTACGGCGGACGGCGTGTTCGCCGCCATAGCGGTGGCCGGCGGAGCAGCCGTCGCGGGCGTCATCGCGCCCGTCGCCGAGCCACTGCGCTGGGCCGCGGCGGTGGTCCTGCTGGTGATCGCCGTACTGACCGCACGCGCCGCCTTCCGCCCGCCGGGCACGGCCGCCGTCGACCGCCGCCCGGCGACGCCGTGGCGCGCCTACGCCGGGGTGCTCGGCCTGACCCTGCTCAACCCGGCCACGGTCGTCTACTTCGCCGCCCTGGTCCTAGGCCGCGCCGGCGAGGGCGGCGGCGTCCTCTTCGTCCTCGGCGTGCTGCTCGCCTCGGCCAGCTGGCAGCTGGTGATCGCCGCCGGCGGCTCCCTCGTCGGCCGCTTCCTGACCGGCCTACGCGGCCGAGCGGCGACCGCGCTGGTCTCCAGCCTCGTCATAGCCATCCTAGCCGTCCGCCTCCTGCTCCCCAGCTGATCCGCCGAGGGAGCCAGGGCGGTCCGTGCGGGTGGGCCAGGGCGGTTCGCCCGGGTGAGTCGGGGCGATCCGCCCGAGACGACCAGGGTGATCCGCCCGGGAGGGCTAGGGCGGTCCGCGCGGGTGGGCCAGGGTTGTCTGCCCGGGTGAGTCGGGGCGATCCGCCCGAGACGGCCAGGGTGATCCGCCCGGGAGGGCTAGGGCGGTCCGCGCGGGAGGGCCAGGGCGATTCGCCCGGGTGAGTCGGGGCGATCCGCCCGAGACAGCCAGGGTGATCCGCCCGGGAGGGCCAGGCGGTCCGCGGGAGAGCGGGGCGGTCCGCGCGAAGAGCCGGGGCGATCCGCCCGAGACAGCCATAGTGATCGGCCGGGGAGAGCCACGGCGATCCGCCCAGGAGAGTCAGGGCGGTCCGCCCGGCAGAGTCGGGGCGGTCTGCGCGGGAAAGTCAGGGTAATTCGCGCGGGTGAGCCTGGGCGGTCCGTCCGGCAGGGTCGGGGCGGTCCGCCCAGGAAAGCCAGGGCGATCCGCCTGCGGGGGTCAAGGCACTTCTGGAGTGGACGGTCAGCGGGGGAGGCGGATGACTGCGCCGGTTTCGAGGGCTGCGTAGACGGCGTTGTCGGGGCCGATGGTGATGCCGTGGGGCTCGGACGCGGGGGTGGGGAGGTCGTGTTCCTCGATCTTGCCGGTTGGGTCGATGTGGGCTACTCGGTTGGCGGCCCACTCGGTGAACCAGCAGCCGCCGGTCGGGTCGGCGGTGATGGCGTGGGGGCGGGCGGCCCGGTCGGGCAGGGGGAACTCGGTGATGTTGCCGTCGGGGGTGATGCGGCCGACCTGGCCGGCGCCGATCTCGACGAACCAGGCCGCTCCGTCGGGGCCGAGCGTGATGCCGACGGGAGCCGCGCCCTCGGTGGGTAGCTGGTGCATCCGCACCTGGCCGTCGAGGGTGATGCGGCCAATTGCGTTGGCCTGGTTGGGGGTGAACCACAGGGCCTCGTCGGCGCCCGGGGTGATCATCGAGGGGAAGCCGCCGGTCGCGGGCAGGGGGTATTCGGTTAGCTCGCCGTCCGGGGTGAGGCGGCCGATCGCGTCGGCGTTCATCTCGGTGAACCACAGCGCGCCGTCGGCGCCGGTGGCGATGCCGAAGGGGGCGCCGCGGACGGTGAAGGCGCTCTGCTTGCCGTCGGTGGTGATGCGGCCGATCTTGTCGTCGCGGTTGCGGGTGAACCACAGCGCGCCGTCGGGGCCCGAGGTGATGATCGACGGGCCGCTCGCGGGGGAGTCGAGCTGATGCTCCTCGACCGTGTCGTCGCCGGCCAGGCGGGCGATGCGTCCGCCGTGCACCAGCGTGATCCACAGGTTGCCGTCGGGGCCGGCGACGATGCTGTAGGGGCCGGCGGCCGAATCGGTAACGGTGATCTCTTGCACGAGAAACTCCCATCGGAAGGGGTCAGAGGTGCTTCGTCGCTTCCCGTACGGACAGGCCGGACAGCGTCGACCGGTGCGCCTCGACGAAGGCGCGCACGGCCGCCGGATCGGTGCGGGCGTAGTGCCGCAGCGCCCACCCGATCGCCTTGCGGACGAAGAAGTCGCGATGACCGGCCTGCGCCTCGCAATAGCCGAAGAGCCGGTCGGTGTCGGTCGCCTCGCCGTAGTGCAGCTGATGCAGGATCGCCGTCCGCACCAGCCACATGTTCTCGTCGGCCGACCACTCGTCCATGACCGCCACCAGCGACGGATGGCGCGACACGAGCCCGCCCGTGAACCGGGTGGCCAGCGCGTCCACCGTGTCCCACCACGACTTCGTCGTGATCAGCGTGCGCAGCGTGGGCACGAACCCGGCACCGGGGACGGCCACCTGGCGTACGAGATAGGAACAGGCCACGTACTGGAACTCGCGCTGATCCCGCCCCCACAGCGCCAGCACGATCGACCGCAGATCATCTTCGGACGGCGCGGGCAGGCCCTTCAGCGCCGCGCGTTCCAGCTTCTGCAGGGCCGGGGCGGGCAGGCCGAGGAACGGGAAGTGGTTCTTCATGTACGCCGCCTGCGCCTCGGCCCGCACCGGGTCGGCCGCCGGGAGCAGGTGCTCGTCGAGCCTTTCGAGCAGCGTCGCGGTCAGGTCGGTCATGGCCCGCATCCTGCCACCGTAGTCTGACAAGAATGGGCGAACGGGCGGCCGCAGGCGGCGGGAAATGGGTGGATGTCGCGCCGGAGCGGCTGGGGCGGTGGATCGAGAACTTCGCGCGCCGCCATGGCCCGTACCGGGAAACGGGGTTGACCTTGATTGCGGAGGACGGCGCCTCGGCGACCTGGCAGTCGCCGCCCGGCGCCGGTGACGTCGCGACGGTGGCCGAGCTGATCGAGACGGCGCAACGGCCGCGCAAGCTGGGTCTGCTGCTGGCGCGCAAGGGCGCGGTCGCGGTCGGGATCGCCGACGGTCCGGAACTGATCACGTCCAAGGTGGACACGCACTATGTGCAGGGGCGGACGGCGGCCGGTGGCTGGTCGCAGCAGCGCTTCGCCCGCCGCCGCGACAACCAGGCAAAAGCGGCTGCGTCCGACGGCGCCGGCATCGTCGGGCGCATTCTCCTTCCTTCCGTACGGGACCTGGCCGCACTCGTGACGGGCGGGGATCACGCCGCCGTCGAAGCGATCCTGGCCGCTCCCCAGCTGGCTCCCGTAGCCGCCGCCCGGGCCGAACGGTTCCTGGACGTGCCCGAGCCCCGGCATGCGGTGCTGGTGTCCGCGATCGCCGGGGCCCGGGCGGTGTCCGTACTGGTGAAGGAGCCTTAGAACGACGTGGCGCAGCTTTCCGGGTTGCCCGAGTCGTAGCCCTTCTGGAAGTTCTGCTGCCGCTGGGCGGCCGTGCCGTGGGTGAACTCGGCCGGGTTGACCGGGTTGCCGCTCTTCTTCTGCAGGACGTCGTCGCCGATCTGGCCGGCCGTCTGGATGCCTTCCTCGATGTCCTGCTGGGTCAGACTCTTGAAGATTTTCTGGCCCTTGGTGTCGGTGGTTTCGGTGGCCGCTTTCGACCACACGCCGGCGTAGCAGTCGGCCTGCAGCTCGAGCTTCACCGACAGCGCGTTCTGGTCGCTCTCGCTCGCGCCCTGTTGGGCCCGGCGCATCTTGGCCTCCTGGCCGGTGATGTCCTGAATGTGGTGGCCGTACTCGTGGGCCAGCACGTAGGGCTGGGCGAACTCGCCGGGCGCGCCCAGCTGCTGGGCCAGCACGTCGTAGAAGGTGAGGTCGATGTACACCTTGTTGTCGCCGGGGCAGTAGAACGGCCCGACGCCGGAGTCGGCGGCGCCGCAGGCCGTGTTGACCCGCTGCGAGAAGATCACGGTCGTGGCCGGCTCGTACTGCTTGTTGAAGTACTGCGGCGTCGCCTTGGTCCAGTACGCCTGGATCGAGTTGATGTAGAGCACGTTGCGGCACTCGAGCTGGTCGGTCGCGTTGTCCTGCTCACAGGCTTGGGTGATGTTGGTGTTGTCACCTGTGTCACTGCCGCCGCCGATCTGGTTGATGCCGAAGTAGCCTCCGACCACCGCCACGACGATCGTGATGATGATGCCGACCAGGCCGCCGCCGCCGATGGGCAGCCCACCCAGCCCGCCGCCACCACCACCGGAACCACGCCTGTCCTCGACCTGACTGGTATCGATGTCGGCGTTCTCGTTGAGTTCCATCTCATCCTCACAGAGCCGGGGCGGCGGGGGTGTCCGATGCGTACCCGTTGATCTTGGTCGGTAATCGGGTGGGAGGCACACGGGGGTGCCCGGTACTATTGAGCCGTGCTGCTCTGCGAAGGCTGACCTGCCCCGCGCCGGACCTGTCTCATCGTCCGGCGTTTTCGTGTGTCCGGAGTCAGCCCTTTTCTTCCTCGAGAGCGAGAGTCAGCAACCATGATCACCGCCACCGGACTGGAACTGCGCGCCGGCGCCCGCATCCTGCTGTCCCCGGTCACCCTTCGGGTGCAGCCGGGCGACCGGATCGGCCTGGTCGGCCGCAACGGCGCGGGCAAGACCACCACGCTCAAGGTGCTGGCCGGCGAGGGGCAGCCCTACACGGGCGCCATCGAGCGGACCAGCGAGGTCGGCTACCTGCCGCAGGACCCGCGTACGGGTGACCTGAACGTCACCGGCCGCGACCGGGTGCTCAGCGCCCGCGGCCTCGACTCGATCATCGCCGAGATGCAGAAGCTCGAGATTGAGCTCGAGGAAAGCGCCGACGACAAGCTCGTACGCCGTTACGGCGCCCTGGAGGACCAGTTCTCCGCCCTGGGTGGTTACGCCGCCGAGGCCGAGGCCGCCCGCATCTGCTCCAACCTCGGCCTGCCCGACCGCGCGCTGGCCCAGACGATCGGAACCCTCTCCGGCGGTCAGCGCCGCCGCATCGAGCTGGCCCGCATCCTGTTCGCCGACTCCGGCCAGAACGGCAAGGGCATCCTGCTGCTCGACGAGCCCACCAACCACCTCGACCAGGACTCGATCTCGTGGCTGCGCGGCTACATGGCGCAGCACAAGGGCGGCCTGGTGGTCATCAGCCACGACGTCGAACTGCTCGAGGCCGCGGTCAACAAGGTGTGGTACCTCGACGCCAACCGCTCGGTCGTCGACATCTACAACGTGGGCTGGAAGAAGTACCTGGAATCGCGGGAGACCGACGAGCGCCGCCGCCGCCGGGAGAGGGCCAACGCCGAGAAGAAGGCCGGCGCCCTGATGGCCCAGGCCGACAAGATGCGGGCCAAGGCCACCAAGACGGTCGCCGCGCAGAACATGGCCCGGCGGGCCGAGAAGCTGCTGGGCGGCCTGGAGGACGCGCGCGTCGCCGACAAGGTGGCCAAGGTGCGTTTCCCCACGCCCGTCCCCTGCGGCAAGACCCCGCTGACGGCTAGCGGCCTGTCGAAGTCGTACGGCTCGCTCGAGATCTTCACCGACGTCGACGTGGCGGTCGACCGCGGCTCCCGGGTGGCCATCCTCGGCCTCAACGGCGCCGGCAAGACGACGCTGCTGCGCATGCTCGGCGGCCTGCTCCAGCCCGACACCGGCGAGGTGCGGCCGGGCCACGGCCTGCGGCTGGGCTACTACGCCCAGGAGCACGAGACGCTCGACGTCGACCGTACGATCCTGGAGCACATGCGCAGCGCCGGCGGCGAGCTGAACGACACCGAGCTGCGCAAGATCCTGGGCGCGTTCCTCTTCTCGGGTGACGACGTCGACAAGCCGGCCGGCGTCCTGTCCGGTGGCGAGAAGACCCGTCTGGCCCTGGCCACGCTGGTCTGCTCGGGGGCCAACGTGCTGCTGCTCGACGAGCCCACCAACAACCTCGACCCGGTCAGCCGCGAGCAGGTGCTGGACGCCATCGCGAACTACCCGGGCGCGATCGTGCTGGTCACCCACGACGCCGGCGCCGTGCAGGCACTCAAGCCGGATCGCGCGATTCTGCTGCCGGACGGCGACGAGGACGCGTGGAGCGACGACCTGCTGGAGCTCGTCGAATTGGCGTGATCCGCGGATCATCGCCATCGTCTCTTGTCAACCAGTGCCCACACAGACAGTGCGACGTTCGGGCGTTTGCGGTCAGGTCGGGCATCGATCCGGGCAGCCCGAAGTTGGCACAACCGGTTCGGCAGCGGTGGGTAGGCGATGCATCGACGCTCCGTCATGTCCGGCGGCCGATGCTCCTCGATCGTGAGTTTCCGCAGGTGATCGATGGTCTTGGGGAAAAGCTCACGGATCGGCGCTCGCGCGGTGAAAGCTTTCACGGCAATGGACTGTTAACTGTCTGACATTGATGGCCGCCGTCATCGTCAAGTTCCTGACAGTGATAAATGGGCACGTTGGCTACGCCTGGATACCTAGCGCATGATCGTTGGAGGCGGTCTAATAGGTGAGACCGTATGAACCGCACAGTCTGGGACGTGAGGATTCAAGATGCCAGCCACGGGCACTGCCACCAGCACTGAGAAGGGTCGCCGAATCGTCGGCAGCGAGCGCCAGTCATTGGCGAAGGATCTGGTCAAGCGTTACACGTCGGGCGAGAGCATTCGTGCCCTTGCCGCATCGACCGGCCGATCCTACGGATTCGTGCACCGGGTTTTGACCGAGTCCGGTGTGCAGCTCCGCCAGCGTGGCGGCGCTCGTCGCCGCAAGAAGGCGTGACGACCGGCGACGCCGCACCCGGCCTCCCCGCCGACGAGTCGGGCGTTCGCTACGACCTGGACGGGCCGGTGGCAACGGTGACGTTGTCCCGGCCCGAGGTGCTCAATGCGCAGACGCCGGCCATGTGGGCCGAGCTCTCGAACATTTCCCGGAAATTACCGGGCGACGTGCGAGTAGTCATTGTCCGAGGCGCCGGCCGTTCCTTTTCCGCCGGCCTGGATCTGTCGGCCGCGCGCGGTGAAGGCGATTCTTCACTCGCGAAGCTCGCGCAGTTGTCACCCGAGGAGTGCGCGGATCGGATTGCCGGCTTCCAGTCGGCGTTCACCTGGCTGCGTAACCCCTCCATCGTGACGATCGCGGCTGTTCAGGGCCACGCGATCGGCGCCGGTTTTCAGCTGGCGCTCAACTGTGACATGCGCGTCCTGGCCGACGATGCGCGTTTTTCCATGGCTGAGGTCACGTTGGGGCTCGTGCCCGATCTGGGCGGGACCAAGCGGCTCACCGAGCTGGTCGGGCCTTCCCGAGCGCTCGAGATCTGTGTGACCGGCCGCCGCATCGACGCCGCGGAGTCCCTTTCCCTCGGGCTCGCCACCGCCGTCGTGCCGGGCGCCGACCTCGAAGCCGCCGTCTCCGACCTGGCCGCCGCCGTGCTCGCGGCCGACCGGGGCGCCGTGGCCGAGATCAAGGCCCTGCTCGCCGGGGCCGTCCAGCGCACGTACGCCGAGCAGGACCGCGCCGAACGCGAGGCGCAGACCCGCCGCCTGCGCGACCTGACGGAATAGGGGTTCCGCCTCCCGAAGTTGTCATACCCGCCGGGCACACTCTGATTGCCCGCCAGTCATGACACCCGGGAGGTGACGAGATGAGCATGCCCTCGTGGACCATGCTGCGCTCGATCCAGAACTCGGACCGGGTGGCCGAACATAGCCTTCGCCGCGGCACAACCCGGCGGATCCTGCGTTACGCCCGGCCCTACCGCCGGGACATCCTGGTCTTCCTCATCACTGTGGTGCTCGCGGCCGGCATCGGCGTCGCGACACCCCTGCTCGCCGGTCACGTGGTCAACGCCATCACCGGCGGCGGCCCCGACGCGGCTTCCACCGTCGTCCGGCTCGCCGTCATGATCGCGGTGCTGGCCGTGGCCGACGCCTTCCTGTCCCTCGCCCAGCGGTGGTATTCGGCCCGCATCGGCGAGGGCATCATCCTCGACCTGCGCACCCGGGTCTACGACCACGTCCAGCGCATGCCGCTGCAGTTCTTCACCCGCACCCAGACGGGCGCCCTGGTCAGCCGGCTCAACAACGACGTCACCGGCGCCCAGCGGGCCTTCACGTCCACCCTGTCCGGTGTGGTCAGCAACGTGATCCAGCTCGTGCTCACGGCGGCCGTCATGTTCAGCCTGTCGTGGCAGATCACCACGCTCTCGCTGCTGCTCCTGCCGCTGTTCATCATTCCGGCGCGCCGGGTCGGCAAGCGGCTGGCCGAGATCACCCGCGAGTCGTACAACCTCGACGCCAAGATGAACGCGACGATGACCGAGCGGTTCAACGTGGCCGGGGCCATGCTGGTCAAGCTGTTCGGCCGCCCGGGGGCCGAGGCCGACCGCTTCGGCGAGCGGGCCGCCCGCGTCCGTGACATCGGCATCCAGCAGGCCATGTTCTCGCGCACGTTCTTCGTGGCCATGCTGCTGGTCGCCTCGCTGGCCCAGGCTCTCACGTACGGGCTCGGCGGCTGGCTCGCGGTCACCGGCAGCGTCACAGCGGGCACGGTGGTCACCCTGGCGCTGCTGCTGACCCGGCTGTACGGGCCGCTGACGGCACTGAGCAACGTCCGGGTCGACGTGATGAGCGCGCTCGTCTCGTTCGACCGGGTCTTCGAGGTGCTCGACCTCAAGCCCGGCATCGAGGAGAAGCCGGACGCGGTCACCCTGCCCGAGGGCGCGGGCCGGGTCGAGTTCCGTGACGTGCACTTCCGCTACCCCAGCGCCAGCGAGGTCTCGCTGGCCACCCTGGAAGACGTGGCCACCCTCGACCGGACGGAGAACGCGCCGGTCCTGCGCGGGGTCGACTTCACCGTCGAGCCCGGGCAGATGGTCGCACTGGTCGGCCCGTCCGGCGCCGGCAAGTCGACGACGTCGATGCTGGTCTCCCGCATCTACGACGTCACCTCGGGCGCCGTCCTGATCGACGGGGTCGACGTGCGCGACGCGACCCTCGACTCGCTGCGCGACACCATCGGCGTCGTCACGCAGGACGCTCATCTCTTCCACGAGACGATCGCCGAGAATCTGCGGTACGCGCGACCCGAGGCGACCGACGACGAGATGTGGGCGGCCCTGCGCGGCGCCCAGGTGGCCGATCTGGTGGCGTCGCTGCCCGAGGGGCTCGAGACGGTCGTGGGCGAGCGCGGCTACCGATTCTCGGGCGGCGAGAAGCAGCGTCTGGCCATCGCCCGGCTGCTGCTCAAGCGCCCGTCGATCGTCGTGCTCGACGAGGCCACGGCCCACCTCGACAGCGAGTCCGAGGCGGCGGTGCAGCGGGCGCTGGCCGTGGCCCTGCAGGGTCGCACGGCGCTGGTTATCGCGCACCGGCTCTCCACGGTCCGCGACGCCGACCAGATCCTGGTGCTCGACGAGGGCCGCATCGTGGAACGCGGCCGGCATGAGGAACTGGTGGCGGCCGGGGGTCTGTACGCCGAGCTCTACCGCACACAGTTCGCGGCCGCCTCGCCGCCGCCGGCCTTCACCGGCGACGTCGAGATCGTCACGGTCCCGGCCGGCCAGATCGAGCCCTGACCGAGCGGTGCGCCCGGGCGTCGCTCGGGCCGCGTCGCCGGTGATGGCGGGTTGGTCGGGCGGTGGGTGTCGCTCGGGCCGCGCCGCTGGTGGCGGCGGGTTGGTCAGGCGGCGGGTGTCGCTCGCGCTGCGCCGCCGGTGGCGGCAGGTGGTCAGGCGGCGGGTGTCGCTCGGGCCGCGCCGCTGGTGACGGCGGGGTGGTCAGGCGGCGGGTGTCGCTCGGGCCGCGTCGCCGGCGGCGGCGGGGTGGTCAGGCGGCGCGGCCGCTGAGGGCGAGCAGGCGTTCGAACGTTCCGGCGTCCTCGGGGGCCTGCACCTCGGCGCCGAAGGCGCCCATCTGACGGCCGGTGGGCGCCATCTCCTGCACGAACGGCAGCAGGTGGTCGACTGCGGCGCCGGCCGGCTGGTAGGGCTGGTGGGTCGCGGTGGCCAGGTCCCACCCGTGCACGGTGAGGTCGGCCAGGGCCAGGTTGCCGACGATCGGCTGGGGCAGACCCATGCCGGGCGACATGCCGTCCAGCGCCGCCGGGTCGGACCAGGCGTCGATCATGCGCTCGGTCTCGGTGGCGAACCTGTCCCGCCAGCCCTCGGTGAGCGAGTCGGGCGTACTCGAGAAGTCGAGCGCCTCCTTGCGGGCGGCCCCCTGGAAGCTGACGACCACCTGGAAGAGGTGGTTGAGCAGGTCGCGCACCTGGAACTTCTCGCACGGGGTGGGATCGCCGAGCTGATCGTCGCGGATGCCCTGGACGATCGGGACGGTCCGCTCAGCCGCCGCCGCCATCAACGTGCTGATCTCGGTAGTCATGGCCCGACCGTAGCGAAGACGCACCCTCGGCGGGACCCTGCCACCCTTCGGTGGCCTCGCGCAGCCGGGCATAGGCCGCGGCCAGGGTGTCCACCGTGTAGTGCGCGTTGAGACCGCTCGGGTTGGGCAGCACCCAGACCGGGACGCCGCCGATCCGGTCGGCCTGGAGCCCCATCGCGGCCTTGGGCTTGCCGAAGGCCGCGCGATAGGCGGTGACGCCGAGGACGGCCAGGTAGCGCGGCTGCCATCGGGCGACGAGCGCGGCCAGGATCTCGCCGCCGGCGACCAGCTCGGCCGGGGCGAGTTCGTCGGCGCGGGCGGTGGCCCGGGCGACCACATTAGTGATGCCCAGGCCGAGCGCGGGCAGTTCGAACTGCTCGGACGGGTGAAGTCGGCGCCCGGTGAAGCCGGACCGGTGCAGCGCCGGCCAGAAGCGGTTGCCGGGGCGGGCGAAGTGGTGACCGGTCGCCGCCGAGTACAGGCTCGGGTTGATGCCGGAGAACAGCACCCGCAGGTCCGGGCCGATCAGGTCGGGGATGGTGCGGCCGGCGGCCGCCGCCACCTCCGCCGCGGTGGGCGCTGACACCGTACGAGCGTATCCAGTGGCCGATCGGCGCTCTGGTCAGAGGGTGCGCAGGGTGCCGCCGTCGACGGGAATGGCGCAGCCGGTGAGGTAGCTGGCGGCGGGGGAGAGGACGAAGGCGGCGACCCGGCCGAACTCGGCGGGCTCGCCCAGGCGGCGCAGGGGGATCTTGGCGGACGCCGCGGCCACGGCGGCCGAGGCGTCGCCGGTGGCCTCGTGGATCTGGCGGCTGCGGTCGGTCAGGAAGCTGCCGGGGAGCAGGCTGACGATGCGGACGCCGCGCGGGGCGTACTCGTCGGCCAGGTCTTTCGCGGCCATGGCGAGGCCGGGGCGCAGCCCGTTGGAGAGGCCGAGACCGGCCAGCGGCGTCTTGACCGAGGTCGACAGCACCAGCCCGATCGCCCCGCTCTCGGGCAGCGCCGCCGCGAACTCGCGCGCGGCCCGGATCGAGCCCAGGAACACCGTCTCGAACGCCTCGCGCCAATGCTCGTCGGTCATCGCGGCCGCGCCGCCCGTCGTCGGGCCACCGACCGAGATCAGGGCGCCGTCGAACCGGCCGAAGCGGTCGCTGGCCGTGTCGATCAGCAGGCGCGGGGTCTCGGGAGCGGTCAGGTCGGCGATCACGCCGGCCGCGTTGTCGTCGCCGCCGAGTGCGTCCACCGCCTCGGCCACCCGGGCCTCGTCGCGCGACGAGATCACCACCTTGGCGCCGTCGGCGACCAGTGCCTCGGCCGTGGCGAACCCCAGCCCGCGCGAGGCTCCGGTGAGGACGTAGACGCGATCAGCCAGCCCGAGATCCATGCCGTCGATCCTGCCATCGCGCTGCCGCCCGGCGCATCACGCCGGCGACAAGCGCAGGGCGCCGGCCGTGGCGGCGTCGGCGGGCAGGAACGACTCGATGGCCAGCTCGGAGAGGGTCACGTCCAACGGCGTACCCAGGACCGAAGTGATGCTGAAGAAGGAGAGGTCGTCGAAGCGCAACGGCACGACCAGGCCGTTCGGCGGTGAGCCGGCAGCGGCCGTTTCGCCGGGATAGGACGCCAGCTCGTCCCGCAGCTCCCGCAGCACCGGGTCGTTGGTTGCCCGCGCCTGCTGGTCGAGGCGGTGCAGCAGGTGGGCCCGCCACTCGGGCAGGTTGCGGATGCGCGGGGCCATGCCGTCGGGATGCAGCGACAGGCGCAGCACGTTCACCGGCGGTTCGAGGAGCCACGCCGCGCAGCCGTCGGTGAAGCGCCCGACGGCTTCGTTGGCGTCGACCATCGTCCAGTGCCGGTCGATCAGCACGGCCGGATAGGGCGCGTGCCCGGCAAGCACGTCCCGCAGCGACGACAAGACCGTGGCCAGCGGCGGCCCGTCCAAACCCGATTCCGCGTACGCCGGTGCGAAACCGCCGGCCAGCAGGAGCTCATTGCGAGACCGCAGCGGCACCCCCAGTTCCTCGGCCAGGCGCAGGATCATGTCGCGGGTCGGCCGCGACCGCCCCGTCTCGAGGAACGACAGATGCCGGGCCGACACCCCGGCCCGCACCGACAACTCCAGCTGGCTCAGCCGCCGGTCCGCCCGCCACTCCCGCAGAAGCTCGCCCACCCCGCTCATGGCCGCAGCGTAGGCGGCGCCCGGGAAGCGCGGCCATTACCTCGCACGTAATCGACGGCCCTCCCGCCGGCGGGCGATGGTTCTGCCACACCCACAGGGAGGACAGAACGATGACCGACTTCGACGCCCTTGTCGACCGCTACCTGGCCGTCTGGAACGAGCCGGACGACGCCACCCGCCGCAAGGCCGTGGACGACCTGTTCGCCGACGACATCCGCTACGTCGACCCGCTGGCCGCCGTCGAGGGCCGGGAAGCCCTCAACGGCCTGATCGGGGCCGTCCGGCAGCAGTTCCCCGGCCACACCTTCACCCCGGGCGGCCCGGTCGACGGCCACCACGACCAGGTGCGCTTCACCTGGACCCTGGCCGCCGGCCCGGGCGACCCGCCGGTGATCGGCTTCGACGTGGCCGAACTGGACGCCGGCGGCCGCATCCGCCGAGTGCTCGGTTTCCTCGACAAAGCACCGGCCTAAGGCCGGCGCGGGAGCCAGACCCGGCCGGCCACCTGCACGGCCACGGCGCCGGCGGCGATGCGTACGGCGGGGAAACGGCGGGAGCGGGGGGACGAGGCGCCGTCGTAGTGCCAGGCGGCCTCTCGTTCGGCCAGTTCGGCGGCCGCCGCCGGGGGCAGGGCGCCGCGCCGGGTGAGGTCGCGGGCCAGGTCCCAGCCGTCTCGCAGGGAACCTTGCGTCGGGCGGGTGACGGCCCAGCCGGAGAACTCACGCTTCCAGCGGTCGCCGAAGCCGGCGGCCAGCATCGGCCATTGGCGGGCGACCTCGCCGGCCCGCTTGCGCAGCAGGGCCAGCCGGGCCGCCTCGAACCGGAAGCTGTCGAAGCCCTCCGGTACGGGGCGGCCGGCCGTCAGTGCTTCGACCAGGGCCGCCTGCTGGTCGGCCAGGCTGCGGCCGGTCATGTGACCGCGGGGAAGCCGGAGGCCTTGGCGATGGCGTCCAGTTCGGCCGCCAGGACCGTGGCCGGTGGGTAGTCGCCGTCCCGTTCGAGCATCAAGGCCGGCGGCCGGCGACGGGCGCACAGCTCGGCCACCAGGTCGAGCACCGGCTGCGGCACCGCGTCGGTGTGAGTGTCGTGGTACAGACCCTGGTGCTCGGCCCCGCCGGCCACGTGGACGTAGGCCACTCGCTCCAGCGGCAGCTCGTCCAGCAGGTCGAGCGGGTCGGTGCCCCGGTTGCGGGCGTTGGCGTAGACATTGGCCACGTCGAGCAGCAGCCGGGCGCCCGACCGGTCGAGGATCTCGGTGAGGAACTGGGCCTCGGTCAGCTCGTCGTCGGGCCAGTCGAACAGGGCGGCGATCGGTTCCAGGGCGATCGGGACCGGCAGCGAGGACTGCACGCGGCGGACGTTCGACACGACGGCGTCAACTGCTTCCCTCGTACGCGGAAGGGGCAGCAGATGCCCGGCCTCGATGCCCCCGGCCCGGACGAACGCGATGTGCTCACTGACCAGCGGAGCCCCCAGCCGCGAGGCCACGGCCGCGAAGTGCTCCACCCGGTCGGCGTCCACCAGCTCGGCCCCGCCCAGCGACAGCCGCACGCCGTGCGGGATCACCGTGACCCCGCGGTCGAGCAGCACCTGCAACCCGGGCGGCAGCTCGCCGTGTGCGTGCACCGACTCGGCCACCACCTCGGCGAACCGCAGGCCCGGCAGCTCCTCGACGAAGCCGGCGATCTCGGGCCGCCACCCGATCCCGACCCCGTACGTCGTCTCAGCCACCGCAACCGCCCCCGCCGCCGCAGCCACCGCCCCCGCCGCACGAGGACCCGCCGCTGCAGGAGCTGCCGCCGCTGTCGCCGCCGCCACCGCCGCTGCTGCCCGCCGCCCCGCCCGTGGCCGCGATGCGCTGCACCTCGGCCTCGGCCGCGAACGCCGGGTCCATCGAGTAGAGCGCCGCACCGCCGTACAGCGCGACGCCCATGGCCGCCCCGGTCGCGCCGTAGGTCGCGTACGACGGGGAGTTGCTGGGCGCCAGGTAGTTGTGCTTGTAGCGCAGGTCGCGCATCCCCTTGTGGGCCGCGTCGGTGGCCCAGCGCCGCGACCGCAGCAGGGTCAGCGTCAGGATGAAGGCCGCGATCGTGGCGATCACCAGGAACCCGACCGGCTTGTCGTTGCCGATCCCGGCCAGGATGCGGGCGATGCCGACGACGACCAGCGCCAGACCGCCGAGCACCCAGAGCCGGGCCTCGCGCATCTTGCCCGCGCTGACCGCCAGGCCGTTGCGCTCGAGGGTGTCGCGCAGCTGCTCGATGGCGGAGGCGACCCACTGGTCGTTCGGCAGGTCCCGGGTGCGCACGCCGTGGCCGGCCGCGTTGTAGATCGCGCTGTCCAGCGGGGTCACGCCGGCCGGCAGCGGGCCGGTGCGGACCAGGGTGCGGCCGGGGCCGGTGCCCAGCGCGTTGGCCGCCCGCAGGCCGCCCATCGACGCGTAGATGGCCAGGCGGTCGCCGCCGTTGAGGTAGGCCACCTGCTGCGGGCCGAGGTTGTCGACGCGGGCCCCGCGGTCGCCCCGGAACAGCGCCTTGCGGTGGACGGCGGCGATGACGGCGATCGCGATCATCGCCCCGATGAAGTAGGTGAGAAAGGTCGGACCGGAGATACCCCAGGTGTCGTTCATGGACCGGACCTCCGTTGCTCGTCGCAGCGTCTGACCCTGATTGTGCAGGCGCGCGCAACCTTTGTGATCAGGCCCTTCGGACGGCTTCCTCGACCAGGTCGAGGACCCGGCTGAGCTCGCCCGGCGGGCGGCCCGTGGCCAGGTGGAGCACGAGACCGTCGTAGGCCAGCTCGAGGAACTGGGTCAGCACCTCGACCGGGACGTCGTCGCGCAGCACGCCGGCCTCCCGCTGGCGCTGCAGCCGCTCGCGGGTGGCATCGGCGATGGCCGCGGCGCGCTCGGTCCAGCGCTTGGCGAACGCCGGGTCGGTGCGCAGCCGGCGGGACACCTCGAGCTGGGTGCCGAGCCAGCCGGCCGTGTCGCCCTCGCTGCCGCCGGCCCGGGCCAGCAGGTCACGCATCACCTGGACGAGGCCGTTGCGGGCCACCGTCTCGACCATCGCGGCCGCGTCGTCCTCGGCGACGGCCAGGAACAGCGATTCCTTGTCGCGGAAATGGTGGAAAATCGCACCGCGGGACAGCCCGGTTGCGTCCTCGAGCCGCCGGACTGTCGCACCCTCGTAACCGAACCGCGCGAAACAGTCGCGCGCCGCGGCGAGAATCTCGGAGCGACGCGCGTCCAGCTGGTCCTGACTCACTCTGGGCACGCTCTGGATCGTGTCACGTGCCCCCTTTGCCATGCAATCCGTACGTACGTCTTGGCAAGGCGCCCGGACGGCCCGGCCTGATGACAGCAATAACGCGGCTCCGGACTGTTCGCTGCCCTATCCGCTCACGTAAAGTGCCCGGGTGCCTCTTGTCCTGATCGCCCTCGACGACACCCTGCTCGACCGCAGCGGTGCGTTCCGGCTGTGGGCCAAGGGATTCCTCGATGAGATCGGGGCGCCACAGGACGACCTCGACTGGTTACTCTCCGTCGACGCGGACGGCCTGACCTCGCGTTGGGACCTGGCCGACCTGATCCTCGAGCGCTATCAGTTGTCCATTCCGTCGATCGACATCGTCGAGGAACTGCACGAGGGCCCGCTCGCTCACGAGAAGCTCGACCCGCTCGTGGGCTGCGCGCTGCAGATCGCCAAGGACGCCGGCCTCGTCCCCGTGGTCGTCACCAACGGGCACGCCGAGATCCAGGACGTGCGCATACGGCGTACGGGCCTGGACCGTTATGTCGCCGACTGGGTGATCTCGGAGCAGGCCGGGGTGAGCAAACCCAACCCGCGCATCTTCGCGCTGGCCGCCCAGCGGGTGCGGATGCGGCTGGGCGGGGCCTGGGTGGTGGGTGACAGTCCCGAGGCCGACATCGGCGGCGCCGCGGCCATGGGTCTGCCCAGCGTGTGGCTGCACCGCGGCCGCGAATGGGTGGACAACCGGTTCGCCCCGACCGAGATCGTCGGCAACGTGATCCAGGGGATCTCGGCCATCATGGCCGCCGCCCGTTAAATAGGTTGCGGCCCTCCGGCGATGTCCGGGAGAGTGTGCGCAGTTGCCCGCAGAAGGGCCTGAGAGAGGGAGGTGTGAACGCATGGCTGTCGTTGCGATGACCCGCGTCCGGATTCACCTTCTTCCTTCCTCTCTCAAGGAGACCCTCCAGTGCGTGAGCACGACTCTTTCGGCCCGGCCACCATGCGCCGCGGCCGTCGCAAGTTCGACGACGACGATCTGACCTTCGAGAAGCGCAGCGGTCCCGGGCCGCAGCTTCAGGAGGACCCCGACCTGCCCGACACCGGTGACGGCTGGTCCACCTGGGACGGCGCGCTGCACGGTCCCGTGCCCAGACCCGATTGGGTACGCACGGAGCACGCCGCGGTCGACACGGAGCTCGGCATGCTGAAGACCGGCAAAGAGGCCGACGTGTTCCTCGTACGCCGGGAAGTGCCCGACACCGACAAGGTGAGCATGCTGGCCGCCAAGCGCTACCGCGACGGCGACCACCGGCTCTTCCACCGCGACGCCGGCTACCTCGAGGGCCGCCGGGTCCGCCGCTCCCGGGAGATGCGGGCCATGACCAACCGCACCTCGTTCGGTAAAGAGATGATCGCCGGGCAGTGGGCGATGGCCGAGTTCGGCGCGCTCACCCATCTGTGGCAGGTCGGCCAGGAGAGCGGCCTGGTGCGCGTGCCCTACCCGGTGCAGCTGATCGGCACCGAGCTGATGATGGAGTTCATCGGCGACTGGGAGACCGGCGAGGCGGCGCCCCGGCTGGCGCAGGTGCGGGCCGACCCCGACCAGCTGGCCGACCTGTGGCGGCAGATGACCGACGCGCTGTCGGTGCTGGCCCGGGCGCAGGTGGCGCACGGCGACCTCTCGCCCTACAACACGATGGTGCACGAGGGGCGGCTGGTGCTCATCGACCTGCCGCAGATCGTGGACGTGGTGGCCAACCCGCAGGGTGGCGACTTCATCGCCCGCGACGTGCGCAACGTGGCGGCCTGGTTCACCCAGCGCGGGCTGAAGGTGGACGCGGACGAGCTGCTCGAAAGGCTGCTCTACGAGGCGGGCCTCAAATGAGATGCCGGACGTTCCGGCCGCGGCCGCCTGCGACGAGGCGGCCGCGGCCGGTGCGTCGTCACTGCAGGTAGCCCTCGACCTCGCCGACGCTGTGGGCCTGCTCGGCGTCCGGGTTGTTGCCCACCTCGCGGGCGGCCCGGCGCCGGCGCAGCAGGTCCCAGCACTGGTCCAGGGCCTCCTCCAGATCCTTGAGCCGGGCGTGCTCCTCACTCGAGGAGATCTCGCCCTTGCCCAGCTGCTCGCGCAGCTTGTGCTCCTCATCGACCAGGCCGTGGATCCGGCTCAGCACAGTCTTGTCATCCATGCGGGGAAGCCTATGCGCTGACCTCTCAGGGTGGGACGTCA
Source organism: Paractinoplanes pyxinae (assembly GCF_026626335.1). GTDB lineage: Bacteria > Actinomycetota > Actinomycetes > Mycobacteriales > Micromonosporaceae > Actinoplanes > Actinoplanes pyxinae. Next base: position 313,350 of record NZ_JAPNTZ010000004.1, read on the forward strand.
CCGTGGTCACTACTGGTCGCGGCGCTGGAAGGCCAGCCCGGCCAGGGCGAGCACGAGGGCGACCCAGAGGAGCGCCCAGAGCAGGTACACGACGGTCAGCGGGGCCGAGCTGAGGAACGGATGGCCCTCGAACGCCTCGCTGAACTGCGACAACAGGGACGGGTCCTGGAACGCGCGCATCGCGCCGCGCCACAAACCGTCAGTGGGCAGCAGCATCTGCGAGACGGTGCCGATGCGCTCGACGCTCTCGTTGCCCAGCGCCTTGCCGAGGCCGCCGACCACACCGGCGATCCAGGTGGCGCCGAACAGGCCGACCGCCACCACGCCCGAGGCCATCGGCGAGATCACCGTGGACAGCAGCAGCCCCAGGGTCAGCAGTGTGACGGCCTGGGCCGCCAGCAGGGCGAGTCCGGTCACCGGATCGGGTGGCCAGTAGCCGGTCGTAATCTTCACGATGACGAGCTGGGCCGCGCCGGCCACGGCCACGAAACCGGCGCCGAAGCCGACCAGGCCGAGCCACTTGCCCAGCAGCACCTGCACCCGGCGTACGGGCCGGGCCAGCACGGCCAGCGCGATGCCCGACTCCGACTCGCCGGCCACGGTCGGTCCGGCCAGGAAAGCCGTGCCGAGCGCGGCGATCAGGCTGAGGCCGAACATCACCAGGTTGAGCACGAGGGCGGCCGCCAGCTTCGACTCGCCGCTGGTCAGACCGCCGTACTCGGCGTTGATCCGCGAAAAGCCCCAGGCACTGAGCGAGAGCAAAAGAATTGTCAGTACGGCCAACGAGCGCAGCACCCGTCGGCGAGCAGCCTCGCGCAGCGTCAGACCGGCCACGGTGAGCACGATCCTCATGAGTCCTCCCCGCCGCGGATGATGTCGAGCAGGCGCTCCTCGAGGGTGATCCGCCCGGGTTCCACGGCGTGCACCCGGACGCCGAGTTTCACCAGCTCCGCCACCAGGTCGGGCACCTCGTCCAGGTCGCCGATCGGCACCACGAACATGTCGCCCTCACGTCGGTGCTCACCCAGCCGGGCCTCGGCCTCGGGCGTCACCCCGTCCAACCGGAGCCGCAGCTCCCGTTGCCCCAGCAGCTCGGCCAGGGTGCCCGAGGTGGCGACCCGGCCGCGGTCGAGGATGACCACCCGGTCGCAGACCCGCTCCACCTCGCCGATCAGGTGCGAGTTGAGCAGCACGGCGACCTCCCGCTCCCGCAGACTCAGAAGCAGGTCCCGCACGTCGGCCCGGCCGATCGGGTCGAGTGCGCTGGTCGGCTCGTCGAGAACCACCAGCCGGGGCCGGGCGACCAGCGCGACCGCCAGGCCGAGGCGTTGCTGCATGCCCTTCGAGAAACCGCCTACCCGGTCGCCGGCCCGATCGGCCAGCCCGACCAGGCCGAGACATTCGTGCTGCTCGGCCTCGGGCACGGCCGTGCTCGCCAGCCGCGTGTGCAGCCGCAGCACCTCGGCCGCGGTCAGCCAGGGCTGGTAGCGGAACAGCTCGGGCAGATAGCCGACCTGAGCCCGCGACTGCGGATCGGTGCCGGGGCGGCCGAGCAGCATGACCTCGCCCGCGTCCGGGCGGACGAGACCGAGCAGCATCTTGATGACCGTCGTCTTGCCGGCGCCGTTCGGGCCGAGCAGGCCGACCACCTCGCCCCGGCCGACCGTGAACGTCACGCCGTCCACGGCCTGCCGCCGCCCGTACCGTTTGCGCAGGCCCGACGCCCACACCGCGGGGGAGCTCACCGCAACCCCCGGGCCACCGTCAGCACCTCGTCCGCGCTGAGCGAACCGGCCACCGCGGTGACCACGCCGTCGCGCACCCAGAGGACCGCGCTCAGCACCCCGTCGCTCGAGGTGAGCAGGGTGGCCGGGGCGCCGCCGACGTCGACCGGTTTGCTGGTCATCTCCTCCGGCATCACATGCAGCGGCAAGGTCGTGCCGTCGGCGGTGAAGGTGCGCAACTGCTTGGCGACGTCGGCGGGCAGCCCCGACAGCGACAGCAGATAGTCGCGGGCTGTCGCGAAGGGCACGCCCGTCGAGTACGCGGTGGGAGCGACCGCCCGGGCCACGATCAGCGACGGCACGTCCTGCTTGCTCGACCACACGGCGGCGGCGCCCGGGCCGGCGGTCAGCCGGAAGCTGCTGCCGTCGAGACCGGTCGGCATCGGTGGCGGGGTCTCGCCCTGTTTCTTCGCGAAGGCAGTGACTTTGGCCGCCCGGAACGTGAAGCTCGCGCTGATCCGCTGGCCGGCCTGATACGACGGGTCGCCGGTCACGCCACGAGGGAGTGCGGCGACCCCGGGCAGATCGAGGCCGCTCTCTTTCTCGGCGGCGGCCGCGTTCCCCACGGGGTGGATTTTCGGGCGCGAGGTGATCTCGACGTCGCCCCACGAGGAGAGGTCGGGCATCGCCATCAGGTCGGCCTGATGCACGGTGACGGGGGCGATGCGTTCGGTCTTGAAGATCTGGAACCAGTCGCCCGCGGCGGCGGCGCCCGCTCCGGCGAGGAGGACGGCCGCGGCGGCGCCGGCGATGATCGGGCTCCGCCAAGGGCGAGGCGATTTTCGGGGCGATTTGCCGGGTTTTGCGGAGGCAAGCCGGTGCCAGGCGGCGTCGACGTCCGGGTCGGCGTCGATGTGCAGGGCGCCGGCGGCGAAGGCGGCGTCGCTCCGGGCGGTGGCCAGTCCTTCGGCGCAGACCGGGCAGGTCGCGACGTGCTCACGGTCGGTGTCGGCCACGCCGAGCGGCTCGTCCACGAGCCGGCGCAGCACGCCGTCGTCCGGGTGGCGCTTCATGCGGTCAACTCCTTGCGCAGGGCGAGTTCGGCGCGCCGCACGGTCGTGCCGACGCTGCCGGGGGAGAGGTCGAGGGCGGCGGCCACCTCGGCGTAGCTGAGGCCGCTGTGCCGCAGAACGAGGGCGACCGCCTGTTTGCGGGGCAGCCGCGCGAGGGCCGCCCGCACCCGGCGGCGCTCCTCCGAGGCCACCACCGCGTCGGCGACATCCGGCACCACCGCGTCGTGCGGCCGTGCGGCCTGCTCACGGCCGGCGCGCCGTTTTCCCGTACGAATGTGATTGAGCGCGGTGTGGGCGGCCGCCACGGATAGCCAGGGCAGCGCCTCACCCGCCGGCACGTCGGAGCGGCCGAAGGTCAGGAACACCTCCTGCGCGACGTCCTCCGCCTCGTCGCGCGACCCCAGCACGCGGGCCGCCACCGCCACCACGCGCGGGTAGGCGGCCCGGAACACCTGCTCCAGGTCGCCCCGGGCTTTTGACAGGGTCACGCTGTCCTTCCCGCCGTAGGCCAGTGCTAAGTCCATGCCAGGTAAGCACCGCCGGCCCCGCGGATGTGACAGCCCGCTCAGAACACGACGTTCACCAGCACCGTCAGCACGACCGAGGCCACCACCGACAGCAGAATCATGCCGAGGCAGCCCAGCGGCCCACCCAGAAACCGGACTTCCGTGTTCCCGATACGCATGGCCCCGGCTTACCCGTTCCGCCCGCCCCGAAGCCTGCCGACCAGCTCGCGCGCGACCAGCCCGATTCCGGCGTCGATCCGGGCCGGATCGGCGGCCGCACCCGGCGGCCGGCGCGTGAAGACGGCCACGGCGAACTGCCCGCCGTCCGGGTAGGTGACCACGCCGGCCTCATTGCGCACGAGCCCCATCAGCCCGCCGCTCTTGGCCGCCACCCGCACCTCCGCCCCGAATCCGGAAGCGATGCGGTTCCGGGTCAGCTGGTTGCCCATCGCCTCACGCACTGGTGCGCCGGCCGGATCCCACCACACCGCGCGCAACAGTTCCACCGTGTCGCGGGCAGTGGTGCGCGAGCCGCGCCGCGGGTCGAGCGCCGCCGTCCCCGCCAGCGTCTCGCTGAGCCCCGGTGGCGCCGGTTCGAGCCGGGCCATCGCCGCGTAGTCCGCGAACCCGGCCTCGGCGGCCATGCGGTCCAGCGTCGTTCGCAGGTCACTGTCGATGTGCGTACGCGCGAGGCCTAGCCCGCCGGTGAGGGCGTTCACCCGGTCGATCCCGACCAGCCCGAGCAGTTCATCGGTCGCCACGTTGTCGCTGATCGTCAGCATCAGGGTCAGGAGGTCGCGCACGGACATCCACACTTCATCCCGCATCAGCGCGATGCCCGTAGGTCCCGGCGTACGCCCCTCCGAGCGCAGAACGACCCGCCGCGTCCCCTCGATGTCGCGCGCAACGGCCAAAGCAACCTGAATCTTCATGACCGACGCCGGAGTCACCAACTCGTCCGCCGCGAACCCGGCCCCCGCACCCTCGGGCAATGGCGCCGCCCAAGCTGTGGCCGTCACGCCCAGCTCGTCGAGCAACGTCATGCCGGAAACGCCCGCGCGGCAGTCGACGAGACCGTGGCCAGCGCCGGCCGGGTGGGGATGAGCAGGGTAGGGATGCCGAGCGACTGATTCATGGCCGCCAGCTCCTGCTCGTGGCGGACGTCGCCCGGGTTGCGCACGCCCCGGACGATGACGTCCACGTTGTGCCGATGACAGAAGTCGGCGGTCAGCCCCCGCCACGCGCTGACGGAGACGTTCCCCCAGCCGGCGGGCAGGGCGGCGCGCACAGCCGCGGCCCGAGCCTCACCCTCACGCGCCGGATTCTTGGCCGCGTTCACAGCCACCAGCACGACCAGGTCATCAAACAGATGACGGGCCCGCTCCACGACATCAAGGTGGCCGGCCGTCAGCGGATCAAAGGTGCCGGGAAACACGGCGCGCGACATGCCTTGAGCGTAGGGCGTCGCCTCGGCCGGTCGTGCGCCACGGCCGTGAGGGGACGCTCAGATCGCAGCGCCAGCCGCCGAAGGCGGTGATCACGTCGATGCTTTTGTCTTGCCCCAGATGGCGTACGGGACAGGAAAGCAAAACCCCCGCCCTTCGAAAGCGAAAGACGGGGGTTTCGAAAACGCGAACGGTCAGCTGTTCAGCATCTTGCGGAGGACGTACTGCAGGATGCCGCCGTGGCGGTAGTAGTCCGCCTCGCCGGGGGTGTCGATGCGGACGTCGGCGTCGAATTCGACTCCGGTGTCGGTGCGGACCTTGACCGTGGAGGGGGTGTCGCCGTCGTTGAGGGCGGTCACTCCGGTGATGGTGAAGGTTTCGGCGCCGGTCAGGCCGAGCGATTCGGCGTTGGTCTTCGGCGGGAACTGCAGGGGCAGCACGCCCATGCCGATCAGGTTGGAGCGGTGGATGCGCTCGTAGCTTTCGGCGATGACGGCGCGGACGCCCAGCAGCATGGTGCCCTTGGCCGCCCAGTCGCGGGACGAGCCGGAGCCGTACTCCTTGCCGGCCAGGATGACCAGCGGGACGCCGGCTTCCTGGTAGGCCACCGACGCGTCGTAGATCGTGGTCTGGTCGCCGGTGAGGTGGTTGACCGTGAAGCCACCCTCGACGCCCGGCACCAGCTGGTTACGGAGCCGGATGTTGGCGAACGTGCCGCGGATCATGACCTCGTGGTTGCCGCGGCGGGAGCCGTACGAGTTGAACTCGTGCCGGGGCACGCCGTGCTCGGCCAGGTACTTGCCGGCGGGCGAGTCGGGCTTGATCGACGACGCCGGTGAGATGTGGTCGGTGGTCACCGAGTCGCCCAGCTTCGCCAGCACGCGCGCGCCCGAGATGTCCGACACCGGCTGCGGCGACGGCTGCATGCCCTCGAAGTATGGGGGCTTCCGCACGTACGTCGATTCGTCGGCCCACTCGAACGTCTTGCCCTCGGGGGTGGGCAGCGACTGCCACTGCTCGTCGCCCGCGAAGACGTCGGAGTACGCCGTGCTGAAGCCCTCGGCGCCGATCGCCGACGCGATGACGTCGTCGATCTCTTTCGCGCTGGGCCAGATGTCGTTGAGGTAGACCGGCTGGCCGTCGGAGCCCGTGCCCAGCGGCTCGGTGGTGATGTCGATGTCCATGGAGCCGGCCAGCGCGTACGCCACGACCAGGGGCGGGGACGCCAGGTAGTTCATCTTGACGTCGGGGTTGATCCGGCCCTCGAAGTTGCGGTTGCCGCTCAGCACGCTGACCGCGGTCAGGTCGGCCTCGTTCACGGCGGCTGAGACCTCTTCGGGCAGCGGGCCCGAGTTGCCGATGCAGGTGGTGCAGCCGTAGCCGACCAGGTTGAACCCGATCTTGTCGAGGTAGGGCGTGAGGCCGGCCCGCTCGTAGTAGTCGGAGACGACCTTGGAGCCGGGCGCCAGCGTGGTCTTGACCCACGGCTTGCGGGTCAGGCCGCGCTCGACGGCGTTCTTGGCCAGCAGCGCCGCACCGATCATGACCTGCGGGTTCGAGGTGTTGGTGCACGAGGTGATGGCGGCGATGCCGACGAAGCCGTGGTCGAGTTCGTACTCGACGCCGTCCTCGCCGACCACGCGGGTCGGCTTGGAGGGACGCCCGGTGGCGCCGGCGGCCGCGCTGAACACGTGCGGCTTGTCGGCCTCGGAGTCCGAGTGGTTGGCCGGCGGGTCGCTGGCCGGGAACGACTCCTCGGAGGCCTCGTCGGCCGGGCCTTGGTCGGACACGTAGTTGGTGAGCGCGTCGCGGAACATCGACTTGGCCGCGTTCAGGGGCACCCTGTCCTGCGGGCGCTTGGGGCCGGCCAGCGAGGGCACGATCGTCGACAGGTCGAGCTCGAGCTTCTCGGAGTAGTCGGGCTCCGCCTGCGGGTCGAGCCAGAGGCCCTGCCGCTTCGCGTACGCCTCGACCAGCGCCACCTGCTCCTCGGAGCGCCCGGTCAGCTTGAGGTACTTGATGGTCTCGTCGTCGATCGGGAAGATCGCCACGGTCGAGCCGTACTCGGGCGACATGTTGCCGATGGTGGCCCGGTTGGCCAGCGGCACGGCGCTCACGCCGGGGCCGTAGAACTCGACGAACTTGCTGACCACGCCGTGCTCTCGGAGCATCTCGGTGATCGTCAGCACGAGGTCGGTGGCGGTGGTGCCGGCCGGCATCTCGCCGCTCAGCTTGAAGCCGACGACCCGCGGGATCAGCATGCTGACCGGCTGGCCCAGCATGGCCGCCTCGGCCTCGATGCCGCCGACGCCCCAGCCCAGCACGCCCAGGCCGTTGACCATCGTGGTGTGCGAGTCGGTGCCCACAACCGTGTCGGGGTAGGCCTGACCGTTCCGCTCCATGATCGTACGGGCCAGGTATTCGATGTTGACCTGGTGCACGATGCCGGTGCCGGGCGGCACGACCTTGAACTCGTTGAACGCGGTCTGGCCCCAGCGCAGGAACTGGTAGCGCTCGCGGTTGCGCTGGTACTCGAGCTCGACGTTGCGGGCGAACGCGTCCTCGCGGCCGAACAGGTCGGCGATGACCGAGTGGTCGATGACCAGCTCGGCCGGGGCGAGGGGGTTGACCTTGGTCGGGTCGCCGCCCAGGTCCTTCACGGCCTCACGCATGGTGGCCAGGTCGACCACGCAGGGGACGCCGGTGAAGTCCTGCATCAGCACCCGGGCCGGGGTGAACTGGATCTCGACGCTGGGGTCGGCCGTCTGGTCCCAGCCACCCAGCGCGCGGATGTGGTCGGCCGTGATGTTGGCGCCGTCCTCCGTCCGCAGCAGGTTCTCCAGCAGGATCTTCAAGGAGTAGGGCAGGCGGTCGTGCCCCTCGACCTTGTCGATCGTGAAAATCTCGTAGCTCGCGTCACCGACGCGCAGCTCGCTCTTCGCACCAAAGGTGTCGAGGCTGGCCACCGTCATCTCCTTCACACCCAGCGACTGTCGTTCAAGTCTTTCGCACCGAAAGGGCGGCCTTCGGGTTAGGCATACCTAACTCTCGGTTCACGTTCGTTCGTAAACCGTACGTCCGTCTTGTAAGCCCGCGCAAGGCGGGGTCGCCCTCTCTCACGTTTACCCCGGTCTGCGCCCGGGCACATCTTTCAACCGTGAAGGCGCCCACCGATCTGGTCCGGCTGACCGAGTTCTTCGACCGCTACGGAACCGCACTGACCAGCGGAGACGTGGCGGCCATCGCGAATTGCTACGCGCTGCCGGGCATGGTGGTCTCCGATGCCTACAGCTTCACCTTCGCCACGCCGGCCGCCGTCGCGCTGTCGTTCCTGGGCGCCGCCCCGAGCTACGACGAGCGTCAGATCGTGGCCGCGCACGCGCAGATGCTCGACGTGCAGCGACTGTCGCCGGCGCTGAGCCTCGTCGCTGTCGAGTGGGAATATCTCGATTCGCGGGGAAATGCCGTACCCGGGGAGCGTTACAGCTATCTGCTCCGGGTTGGCGCCGATGGGCCAAGAATCACCACGGTCATTGCCACTGACTGAAACTGTCGGGCCCTGGTGCGAGTATGGCCAGGTGATCAGCTCTCCCGACGTCGCGGTGATCCATTACCAGCGGCCCCACGGCGACTACGCCGGCTGGGGTCTGCACGCCTGGGAAGGCGCCATCGCCAAGCCCGACTGGCACCGGCCGCTCGCCCCGTCGGGGTTCGACGATTTCGGGGCCGTGTTCACGGTTCCGGTCCGCGACGACGCCATCGGCCTGCGCTTCGTGCTCCATCGCGGCGACGAGAAAGACCTCCCCGACGACCAGCGGCTCGATCTCACCGCGGCCCGTGAGGTGTGGCTCCGTGCGGGCGAAGCGGTCCCGGTCCGTCCCGATCTCGGCTCGCTCGGTCCCGAGGTCGACCGGGCCCGGGCGTACGCGGTGTTCGTCGACCGCACGACCATCGCGCTGCCCGGCTGGCTGGCCGATCGCGCCGTCACGTTCTCGCTGCTGGGTGACGCTGCCGTTCCGCTCACCGCGCGTCCGGGCGGGCTCTTCCAAGCCCAGAGCCGCCGGTTCCCCCACCTGCGGGCCTACCGTGCTTTTTCCGTACGCGAGATGGGTGACGCCCCGCTCGGTGAACTGCTGCGCGGGCCGGTGCTGGTCGAGGGGCGCGACGCGGAGGGCCAGGTCACCGCGCTGACCGGCGTCCAGATCCCGGGCGTGCTCGACGATGTGTACGCCGATGCCGCCGACGCCGAACTCGGCCTGATCCTGGGCGACGAGCGTCCCCGCCTGGCGGTGTGGGCCCCCACCGCCCGCGCGGTCGAGCTCGAGCTGTTCAAGAGCCCGGCCGACGAGCCGCGGCTGGTCCCCATGGAACGCGACGCGCTCACCGGCGTCTGGACGGCCGCGCTCAAGCCGAAGTGGCTGGGCCGCTACTACCGCTACCGGGTCGAGGTGTGGCACCCGTCGGCCCAGCGCGTGATCACCACCAGCGTCACCGACCCGTACTCGCTGGCCCTGGCCACCGACTCCACCCACAGCCTGCTGGTCGACCTGGCCGATCCCGCGCTCAAGCCGTTCGGGTGGGAATCGCTGGCCAAGCCGCCCGCCGTCGCCCCGGCCCGCATGCAGATCGGCGAGGTGTCGATCCGCGACTTCTCGATCTTCGACCACTCGCTGCCGCCGGTCGAGCGGGGCACGTACGCGGCCTTCACCCGGCCCGATTCGGCGTCGATGAGCCACCTGCGGTCCCTGGCCGAGGCCGGGCTGACCCACCTGCACCTGCTGCCCGCCTTCGACTTCGGCAGCGTGCCCGACCGCCGGTTCGACCAGGCCACCCCCGCCTGCGACCTGGCCGCCCTGCCGCCCGATTCACCCGAGCAGCAGGCCGCCGTCATGGCCGTCGCCGAGTCGGACGGCTTCAACTGGGGTTACGACCCGTGGCACTACACGGCGCCCGAGGGCAGCTTCGCCGTCGACCCGGCCGGCCCGGCCCGCGTGCTCGAGTTCCGCCGCATGGTGGCCGCGCTCAACGCGGCCGGGCTGCGCGTGGTGCTCGACGTCGTCTACAACCACACGATGGGCGACGGGCTCGACCGGTTCAGCGTGCTCGACCGGCTCGTGCCCGGCTACTACCACCGGCTGCTGGCCGACGGCTCGACCGCCGAGTCGACCTGCTGCCCCAACACCGCGCCCGAGCACATGATGATGAGCCGCGTGGTGGTCGACTCGGTGGTCACCTGGGCCCGCGAATACAAGATCGACGGGTTCCGCTTCGACCTCATGGGCCACCACCCGCGGGCCAACATCCTCGAGGTGCGGGTCAACCTCGACCACCTCGACGACGGCAAAGACATCGTTCTGTACGGCGAGGGCTGGAACTTCGGCGAGGTCGCCAACGACGCCCGGTTCGCCCAGGCCACCCAGGTCAACATGGCCGGCACCGGCATCGGCACGTTCAACGACCGCCTGCGGGACGCGGCCCGCGGCGGCGGCTCGTTCGGCGACCCCCGCGTGCCCGGCTTCGCCACCGGGCTGGGCTCGGCGACCCCGCCGCACGTGCACGACCAGATCAAGGTGGGCTTGGCCGGCGGCCTGGCGACCTACCGCTTCACCACGCACACCGGAGCCGAGCTGAGCGGCGCCCAGATCGACTACAACGGCTCGCCCAGCGGCTACGCGATGTCCCCGGGCGAGGTGATCAACTACGTCGACGCCCACGACAACGAGATCCTGTACGACGCGATGGCGTTCAAGCTGCCGCAGTCGACCGGCCCGGTCGACCGCGCGCGCATGCAGGTGCTCGCGCTGGCGCTGGTGGTGCTCGGCCAGGGCGCCGGCTTCGTCGCGCTGGGCAGCGAGCGGCTGCGTTCCAAGTCGCTCGACCGCAACAGCCACAACTCCGGCGACTGGTTCAACCAGATCCGGTGGGACCCGGCCCTGGGCAACGGCTTCGGCCTCGGCCTGCCGCCCGCGAAAGAGAACGAGGGCGTGTGGCCGCTGGCCGCCCCGCTGCTCGCCGATCCCGCGCTGGTGCCGCCGCCCGACGTGATCGAGATGACCGCCGAGCGCTACCGCGAACTGCTGCGCATCCGGCGCTCGTCCCCGGTGTTCGGCCTGCCCACGGCGGACGAGGTGCAGCGCCGGGTGACGTTCCCGCTCGGCGGCCCGGCCGAGACGCCCGGCGTGATCGTCATGTGCCTGGACGGCACCGGCCTCGACCCGCGCTGGAGCCAGACCGTGGTCGTCCTCAACGCGACCGAGGAGTCCACGGTCCAGTTCGTGCCGGGCGTCTCCGAGGGCCTGCGCCTGCACCCCGACCTGGTGGAATCGGCCGATCCGCTGCTGCGGACGGCCAAGGCCGCCGCGGGCAACCTGACCGTCCCGGCCCGCTCGGTCGCCGTGTTCGTGGCCGAGGCTGCCTGAGGTTCAGCTGTGAGTCCCCTCCCGGATGGGTTTATGGGGTCGCGCGGAACCGCCCGCTGGGAAAAGATGGGCGGGGGAGGGGTGTGCTGTTGCGCGAGGTGAACTACGACGATCGGCAACATCTGGTCTACGCGCGGGCTCGCGCGTTGACCCCCGACAGGCTGACCGAGTGGCTGCACGTGTTCGCCCGGCACGCTCCGGAAAGGCGGCCGCTGGCGGTGCTCGACCTGGGCTCCGGCACGGGCCGTTTCACGCCCGCGCTGGCCGCCGAGTTCGGCGGCCCGGTCTGGGGCGTCGAGCCCTCCGACCACATGCGAGCGGTGGCCGAACAGCACGGCGACCACCCCGGCGTGACGTACCTGGCCGGCTCGGCCACCGAGATCCCGCTGCCCGACGACAGCTGCGACCTGGTGCTGCTCTTCCTGGTTCTGCACCACGTCCGCGACCACCACGCGGCGGCGGCCGAGGTCGCCCGCGTGCTGCGCCCCGGCGGCCGGGTGCTGATCCGCAGCCTGTTCCCCGACCGCATGCCCGAACTGCCCTGGTACAGCTACTTCCCGGGCGCCCGCCTGATCGACGAGCAGGTCTTCCCGCGGCTCGATCCGCTGCTGGTCACGTTCGCCGGCGCCGGCCTGCGGTTCGTGACGGTGGAACGCGTGCAGGAACGCATCGCCGACAGCCTCGCCGACTATGAGAACAGGCTGAAGCTGCGCGGATCGTCCACGTTCGAACGGCTCACCGAGCTCGAGATCATCGAGGGCTTCGACGCGATCGAGGCGGCGGTGCGGGCCGAGCGGCAACCCCGGCAGGTCGAGGAAGAGAGCGACCTGCTCGTCCTCGAAAAGGGCTAACTCAGGGCGGCTGCTTTCCGCAACAGCACCGCCCGCTCGCGAACGTTGCCGCACAGCCGGGCCGCCAGCTCGAGCTCGGCGCGGGCCTCGCCGGTCCGGCCCAGCCGGGTCAGCAGCTCGCCCCGCACGCTGGGCAGCAGGTACGAGCCGGGCAGTCGATCCGTCGCCACCATCTCGTCGACCAGCAACAGGCCCGCGGCCGGCCCTTCCGCCATCGCCACCGCCACGGCTCGGTTGAGCGCGACGATCGGGGACGGCGCGACCCGGCCCAGGGCCTCGTAGAGCAGCACGATGCGGTCCCAGTCGGTGGCGGCGACCGACGGGGCGGCGGCATGGCAGGCGGCGATCGCGGCCTGCAACCCGTACGGGCCGAGCCCGCGACCCGCCGCCGAAGCCTGACCCAGCGCGGCCAGCCCCCGGCGGATCGCCGACCGGTCCCAGCGCCGGCGGTCCTGGTCCTCGAGCAGGATCGCCGACCCGTCGGCAGCGGTGCGGGCCGGGAAACGCGAGGCGGTCAGCTCGCACAGGGCGATCAGCCCGAACACCTCCGGCTCGCCGGGCAGCAGGGCGGCCAGCGTCCGGGTCAGGCGCACCGCCTCGTACGCCAAGTCCGTTCGTAGCAGGCTGTCACCGGCCGTCGCCGTCGAGCCCTCGGTGAAGATCACGTAGAGGACGCTCAGCACGCCGCCCAGGCGTTCCTTGCGGTCGGCCTGGTCCGGCACCTCGAACGGGACCTGAGCGGCCGCGATGGTCTTCTTGGCCCGGGTGATGCGGGCCTGGACGGTGGGCACGGGGACCAGGAACGCCCGGGCGATCTCGTCGGTGGACAGACCGCCGACCGTACGCAGGGTGAGCGCGACCCGGGCCTCGGGCGACAGGACCGGATGGCAGGCGACGAACATCAGCGCCAGCACGTCGTCGTCGATCCGGTCCGGGTCCCACAGATGCCCGTCGCCGCCGTCCGAGTCGGCCTGGGCGAGCAGGGCGTACTTCTCGTCCCGGGCGGCCCGGCGGCGGAACATGTCGATGGCCCGCCGCCGAGCCGTGTTGAGGAGCCAGCCGACCGGGTTGTCCGGTTCGCCGTCGCGGGGCCAGGCGACGATCGCCTCGGCGACCGCCTCCTGGGCCACGTCCTCGGCCAGGTCGAGGTCACCGCCGGTGAACCGGGTCAGCGCGCCGACGATGCGGGCCGACTCGATCCGCCAGACGGCCTCGAGCGAGGTCACAGCTGGCCGGTCTGCTCACGCCAGACGCGCTCGCGCTGGACCCACTCGTTGTCCTGCGGGAACTCGTCGATGCCGGGGACGCGGCGGATCTCCGACTTGGAGCCGGGGATGGCGGGCATGCGCTTGGCCCACTCGATCGCCTCCTCCTTCGACTTCACGTCGAGGATGTAGAAGCCGCCGAACAGCTCCTTGGTCTCGCCGTACGGGCCGTCGGTGACCACCGGCGTCTCGCCGCTGTAGTCGACGACCACGCCGTCCGACGGGTCCTCGAGACCCTCGGCCGCGACCAGCACGCCCGCCTTGATCAGCTCGTCGTTGAAGCGGCCGACCTGCTCGAGCATCTGGTCCATCGACGCGTTCATCATCGTGGCCAGGCTCTCGTCGGTGTTCCGCATGATCAGCATGTACTTCGCCATGGTGCCGTTCTCCTCGGTGTCCGGTCCGGTCGCGAGTCGACCTTCTCACCCTCAGGTCGAACGGGCATGCCACCGATCGACACCGCCCGCGACAAATTTCCGGGGTGCTTCGTTGCGCTAGATTGCGACACGGTTTTCGGACGAGGGGAGACGGTTGTGCGGCAGCGATGGGTCTGGGGTGGGATCGCCCTGGTGGCGCTGGTCGGCGGGTGCACCTCCGGTTCGGACGACGAGCCGGCCACGCCGAAGTCGCCGCCGGCCTGGACCGAACCGGCGGCGTACTCCTATGTGCTGGCCCGGGGCTGCGACGCGGCCAAGCCCGTCGGCCGCTACCAGGTGGACGTCAAGTCGGGCGCGGTCGCCGACTCCAAGCGCCTGGACACCACCTCGGTCGAGCCGTCGGCCGGATCCGAGGAGGACCTGGGCCCGGCCACCGGCGACACCGGCGAGGAGATCGAGGCCTTCACGCTGAACGAACTGCTCGAGATGGCGCAGAACGCGACCGACGACGGCGGCGCGGTGACCAAGGCCTTCGACAACACCGACGGCCACCCGGTGAAGGTGACCATCGATGTCGGCTCCGGCCCGGAGTGCTGGAACGTCAGCGACTACAAGACGGCTTAGCCGGGCAGGCGCGGGCCGGCCTCGCGCTGGGCGGCCATCCACGTCTCGACGTCGGCCGACGAGCGGGGCAGGCCGGCCGACAGGTTCGTGCAGCCGTCGGCCGTGACCAGCACGTCGTCCTCGATGCGGACGCCCATGCCCTGCAGCTCGGCCGGCACCAGGTCGTCCTCGGGCTGGAAGTAGAGGCCGGGCTCGACCGTCAGCACGTAGCCCTCCTGCAGGGGGCCGTCGCGGTAGGCCTCGTTGCGGGCGTTGTTGCAGTCGTGCACGTCGATGCCGAGCATGTGGCCGAAACCGTGCAGCGTCCAGCGGCGGTAGACGGTGCTCTTCTCGTCCATCGCCTCGTCGACGCTCACCGGCAGCAGGCCCAGGTCGCTCAGGCCCTCGGCCAGCACCCGCATGCAGACCTGGTGGATGTCCTTGAACAGCACGCCGGGCCGGATCGCGTCCATGCCGGCCTGCTGCGAGGCGTGCACGATGTCGTACACCTGGCGCTGCAGCGGCGTGAAGCGGCCGTTGACCGGCACCGTGCGGGTCACGTCGGCGGTGTAGAAGTTGTCGCCCTCGACGCCCATGTCCATGAGCAGCAGCTCGCCCGGCGTGGTGACGCCGGTGTTGCGCACCCAGTGCAGGATCGTCGCGTGCGCGCCGGCGCCGACGATCGAGCCGTAGCCGACGTCGTTGCCGTCGTGCCGGGCGCGCAGGCCGAAGACGCCCTCGAGCAGGCGCTCCTTGACCCCGCGGTCGGCCGGCAGCACCCGGGCGACGTCCTCGAAGCCGCGCACGGTGGCGTCGATGGCCGCCTGGAGCTGGGCGATCTCCCACTCGTCCTTGATCAGCTTGAGCTCGCTGAGCACCCAGGCCAGCTCGCGGTCGCGGGGCTTCTCGCGGTCGGGCTCGTAGGCCAGCACCGTACGGTCGACGTTCGGGTCGAGGCCGCGCAGCACCCGCGTACGCCCGGGAGCGGAACCGGCCAGGGCCGCGCCCAGCTCGCCCAGCGAGGCCGTCTCGACGCCGAGCTCGGTCGACTTCTCGGCCAGCGTGTGCGTGCGGCCCACCCACAGCTCGCCGTTGCGGCTGCGGAAGAACGCGTCGGTGTCCTTGGAGTTGCGCTGGTGGGTGTAGAGCACGGCGTCGTGGCCGGAGCCGCTGGGCCGCAGCACGAGCACGCTGTCGGGGTCGCGGTCGCCGGTCAGGTAGACGAAGTCGCTGCCCGGGCGGAACGGGTAGTCGGTGTCGTTGGCCCGCACCTTCTCGTTGCCGGACGGGATGATCAGGGTCTCGCCCGGGAAGGCCTCGGAGAGCGCGTTGCGCCGCTTGGCGTAGTTGGGCACCTCGGGCAGCGGGCTGACGGCCAGCGGATCCTCTCGCCAGCCGGACCGCATGAACTGCAGGAAGGCCTCGGGGAAGGCGGGGTCGTGGGATTCCGTCTTGGCCGCGGGTTGCGCGGCCTTCTGCTCGGCCATGGTGGCGCCTCCGATCGTCGCTGACCCGACGTTACCGCCTTCCCCGAGCCCTCAGCGCTGGGGCAGGGTGAGACAGGCGACCCGCGGACCGGCCGTGCCGGCGACACCGGCGGCAATCTTGGTCTGCTCGGCGTGCAGGATCAGCGAGCGGGCCGCCTGGCCGGCCGGGAAGATCCAGGACTGCGTGGCCGCCGCGGTGGCCGTGCCGTAGCCGTCGACGGTGAAGTCGAGCCACACCTCGTTGCGCGGGTTCGCGTACGACGGGTCGACCGACGGGGTCTTCGGGTCCTTCTGGTGCTGGTAGTGCGGGCCGGCCTGGTCGGGGAGGGCGGTGCAGGGCTCGGTGTGCAGGTGGGCCCCGTACGTGCGGCGCGGAATCAGTCCCTCCACCGCCAGCCGCACCTCGGTGCCCTTGGCGGCGTGCGCGACCGCGACCGTGGCCGTCGCACCGGGCGGAACCGCCTTCGGCTCGTACGTGATCGCCGTCGAGCCCGGCTTGAACGGCAGGAACGTGCCGCTGGCGACCAGGTCCGGAGCCCACGCCGACGACGAGGACGGGGCCGGGCTGGGCGAGCCCTGGTAGAGCGTCCAGGACGAGGCCGAGGTGAGCATCGAGGCCCGATCCGTCGGCCCGACCTGCACCGAGTTCGTGCAACCGGTGATCATGAACAGCGGAACGGTGAGGGCGAGTACGCGTTTGATCATCGTACGACCCTCCCAAACTTGGACATTTCGTGCGAGCACTGGCGTGGCGCGTCCCGGACCGCGAGGCTGGTCCCACCACGACACAGGAGGAACTTCCATGGGCTACGCGGTGGTGCTCGGCGAGGCGCTGATCGATCTGCAGGAGGCCGAGCGCGACGGTGAAGTGGTCTACCGCCAGGCGATCGGCGGCGCGCCGCTCAACGTCGCCGTCGGCGCCACCCGGCTCGGCGGCCAGGTGCAGTACGTGGGCTCGCTGAGCGACGACGTGCTGGGCAACCGCCTCGCCGTGTTCCTCACCGAGCGCGGCGTCGGCACGGCCGGCGTCAAGCGCGTCTCCGTGCCGACCACGCTGGCCGTCACCACCTTCGTGGGGGCCGAGCCGACCTTCACCTTCTACGGCGAGCCGCCCTCGTACTCGCTGCTCGGCCCGGCCGACCTCGACACGGCCACCATCGCCGGCGCCGACGTGGTCTACACGGGCTCGATCTGCCTGCTGCGTGAGCCGTTCCGGGCCGCCGCCCGGGCCGCGTGGGCGACGCCCGGCCCGCTGCGCGTCTTCGACCCCAACGCCCGGCCCACCCTGCTGCCCGACGGCGCCGCCGTGACCCACCTGCGCGAGCTCTCCGAAGAGTTCTTCGCCACGGCCGACCTGGTCAAGCTCAGCTCGGCCGACGCCGAGGTGCTGTACGACGGCGCGACGCCCGAGCAGGCGGCCGAGCGCATCCGCGGCCTCGGGGCCAAGGCCGTCGTCGTCACGTGGGGTTCCAAGGGGGCGTTCGTCTCGGCCGGCGAGGGCGCGGTCATGCTGCCGGCGCCCAAGGTCGACGCGATCGACGCCACCGGCGCCGGCGACTCGGTGATGGGCGCCCTGGTGCGCCGCCTGCTCGCCGACGGCCTGCCCAAGGACCTGGACGGCTGGCAGCGCAACGTGCGCTTCGCCCTGGCCGTGGCCGCCCTGGTGTGCGAACGCCGGGGCGGCGCCGTGGCCATGCCGACCAACGAGGAAGTGGTGGCCCGCTGGGGCACCCTCAGCTGATCGCCTTCTCGATGAAGCGCTGCCGGTCGAGCATCATCCGCTCGACCAGCACCTCGGCCACCAGCGTCTCGCCCTGGCGGACGACGACCTCGAAGTGCAGCTTGCGGCCCTCGGCCTTGCCCAGCGTGGCCAGCGCGTGCACCTGGCGCCCGACCGGCGTCGGCGCCAGGTGCGAGATCTCGGCCCGCACCCCGACCGTGGTGAGCCCGCCCGGCAGGTGGCGGGCGGTGGCGGCGACGGTGGCCGCCTCGGCCAGCGCCAGCACCCGCGGCGTGGCCAGCACGGGCACGTCGCCCGAGCCGAGCGCCTGCGCCGTGTCGGCATCGGTGACGGTCAACTCGACCCGGGCGCTGAGACCGGGCGGGAATTCCGGAAGCTCCATGACAAGAGCTTAGGACTGTGAGGGCTGCGGCGTTCGTGCGCGCCGCGCCCGTACGGCCAGTTCGGCCGCCAGCGCGTAGGCCTCGGCCAGGTCGCGGTCCTTGGCCTGACCCGACCGGCCGCGCGCGGTGTCCGCATAGACGGTGGCCAGCCCCAGCATCCGCTGCAGCGGACCCTGCACCACCCGGACGCTCTGCAGGCGGGCGTACGGCACCAGCTGCATCTCGCGCGTCAGCAGCCCCCACCGCGTGACCAGCACCTCGGGTGTCAGCCCGACCCCGATCGACCGCAGCGCGATCGGGTTGAGCCAGCGCGCCCGCTTCGGTGGCGGCGAGGTGGCCAGCGCGGCCAGGTCGACGCCGGGCAGCACGTCCCACACCAGCGACCGGGCGGTGTCGAACTCGCCCACCGGCAGCAGACGGTCGGACCGCTTGGAGTCGCCGCCGCCCTCGCCCGCGTAACCGGCCACGGCCAGCCGCAGGTGCAGCCAGCCCTGGCCGCGCCAGAGCAGCGGCCACGTCGCGCCGACCGCCTGCACCCGGTTGAGCGGCACGATCTGGCTGCGCGTCTCGACCAGGCCGTACCGCACGACCAGCCGATCCTCCGGGTCGCGGGCCAGGCGGAAGTCCCAGTCCTGCAGGACGCGGCGCACCGGCTGCAGCAGCACGCCGGCCATCGCCGTCACCGTGCTGGCGATGCCGACGAAGGTCCACGACCCCTCCATCACGAACTGCAGCACCACGAACGCCACGCCGACCGGCAGGAAGAACGCCTGCGGGGTGAGCAGCTGGCTGACCACCAGATCGCGGTTCCTGACCCGCAGCAGCGGGCGTTCGAGGGTGGGCGCGGTGGCGGCCGCGTCGGCCGGCTGGTCGGTCGGTTGCGCTACTGATTGCGTACGACCGGCGAGCGCGAGAAGCCGCTGCCGGAGCGCAGCCGCCTCGCGCACCGTCAGGTAGGCCAGCGGCGCCTCGGTCTTGCCGCCGCCGATCACCTCGAGACGCAGCTCGGCCAGCCCGGTGAGCTGGGCCAGCAGCGGCCGCCGGAGCTCCACCGCCTGCAGCCGCTCGAGCGGGATGGCCCGGTTCCGCCGCCAGATCACCCCGTCCGAGATGCGCAGCTCGCGCCCGACCACCTGGTAGCCCGTGGTGAGCCAGCCGAAGATCGAGAAGATCACCACGGCTACCGCGATGACGGCCACGACCAGCGCGAACCGCTCGAGCCCGACCTGCGACAGCGTCTGCCACGAGAGGGCGGCCACCACCACCGCGATGCTCTTGGCGCCGTGCAGCACCGGGCTCAGCGGGTGCAGGCGGCGGCGGGGCTCCACGACGGCGGCCTCGGGCGGGGCCGTCGGTTGCGGGGGGCCGGCGGCGGTCACAGGCCCTCGGCCCGGTCCTCGCCGAGCGCGGTGAGCCTGTCCCGCAGGCGCGAGGCCTCGGCCGGCTCGAGCCCGGGGATCTGCGCGTCGCTGGCCGCCGCGGCCGTGTGCAGCTGCACCGTGGCCAGCCCGAACGCGCGTTCCAGGGGCCCGGCCGTGACGTCGACGAACTGCATTCGCGCGTACGGGACGATGGACAGCCGCCGGACCAGGAGCCCGTGCCGGACCAGCAGGTCCTGATCGCGTTCCGCGTAGCCCCACGCCCGTACGGCCCGGAAGGTGACGAACGAGCGCCAGATCGAGTTCAGCACGACCACCGCGATGCCGAGTTTCCACAGCCAGTGGCCCTGCAGCACCAGGCCGACGCACAGGCCGGCGACCAGGATCACCGTCCAGCTCCAGCGGACGATCAGCTCCACTGTGATCAGCTTCGGCGAGACCGAGCGCCATTCCACGGTGTCGGGCCAGGGGGTCAGGGCGTCGACGCTCACCCCTTGAGCCTAGGAGATGGGCGCATCGGTTGCCGCACCGAAGGGCGTCACTTCGCGCAGGAATCCGCGTACTTCCAGGAACTGGCCCAGCGTGACCCGGTGCTCGTCGCAGGCCAGCCAGGTTTTGCGGTAGTCAGGGGTGTGCAGCTTGGGGTTGTTCCACCGGAGCTGCCACTTCGCATCAGCGCGACATCCCTTGGAGGAGCACTGAGGCTCAGCGGGACCATTCATGCGCTCAAGAGTATTGAGCGCCGGGCGACCACGGGGGAAGCCGCCCGGCGACGGGGACGATGTTACACGCTTCGGGACACGGCGCATCCTCCCCGCGGAGGTGCCCGTTCCGGCGCATCGCGCATAAAGATCGACTCGCGCGGACCATGGCGGAGCGCATCGGCGGCGCGTAATGCGACACCACGAGCACGCTCTCAGGTCGGTCGTGTAAGTCTTGAGCGTCGGCAGACGATTTTCGACCGCTGTGGAGGACCGGTGGCTCAGCCGCTCACGCCCGAGACCGAGACGAATTCCGGTAGCGGCGCGCCCGTGCCGCCCGCCCAGGACGCGTCCCAGCTCGAGCGCGCGATGTTCGAGGTCAAGCGGGTGATCGTCGGCCAGGACAGGATGGTCGAGCGCATGTTCGTGGCGCTGCTGGCGCGCGGGCACTGCCTGCTCGAGGGCGTGCCCGGCGTGGCCAAGACGCTCGCCGTCGAGACGCTGGCCCGGGTGGTCGGCGGCTCGTTCTCGCGCGTGCAGTTCACGCCCGACCTGGTGCCGGCCGACATCGTCGGCACCCGCATCTACCGCCAGAGCAGCGAGAAGTTCGACGTCGAGCTGGGCCCGGTGTTCGTCAACTTCCTGCTCGCCGACGAGATCAACCGGGCCCCGGCCAAGGTGCAGTCGGCCCTGCTCGAGGTGATGGCTGAGCACCAGGTGTCGATCGGCGGGCAGACCCACGAGGTGCCCACCCCGTTCCTGGTCATGGCCACCCAGAACCCGATCGAGCAGGAGGGCGTCTACCCCCTGCCCGAGGCGCAGCGCGACCGCTTCCTCATGAAGATCCTGGTCGGCTACCCGACCGACGCCGAGGAGCGCGAGATCGTCTACCGCATGGGCGTGAGCGCGCCCGAGCCCAAGACGGTCTTCACCACCGAAGACCTGCTCGGCCTGCAGCGCCGGGCCGACCAGGTGTTCGTGCACAACGCCCTGGTCGACTACACGGTCCGGCTGGTGCTGGCCACCCGCGCCCCGGCCCAGCACGGCATGCCCGACGTGGCCCAGCTGATCCAGTACGGCGCCAGCCCGCGCGCCTCGCTCGGCATCGTCCGCGCCACCCGCGCGCTGGCCCTGCTGCGCGGCCGCGACTACGCGCTGCCCCAGGACGTGCAGGACATCGCGCCCGACATCCTGCGCCACCGCCTGGTGCTCAGCTACGACGCGCTGGCCGACGACATCCCGGCCGACCACATCGTGGCCCGCATCATGCAGAGCGTCCCGCTGCCCTCGGTCGCGGCCCGCCAGGGCACCTCGCCCAACGGCGCCCACCCGGCCGCCCCGGTCAGCGGCGGGCCGCAGCCGCACAACCAGGCGGGTGCGGTGTGGCCGGCACAACACTAGGCGGCGACACGGGCACCGGCACCGCGCGGGCCGAGGCCGTCCTTTCGCGCCTGCAACTGCTGGTCACCCGCAAACTCGACGGGCTGCTGCAGGGCGACTACGCCGGCCTGCTGCCGGGGCCGGGCAGCGAAGCCGGGGAGTCGCGCGAATACCGCCCGGGCGACGACGTGCGCCGCATGGACTGGCCGGTCACGGCCCGCACCACGCTGCCGCACGTGCGCCGGACGGTGGCCGACCGTGAGCTCGAGACGTGGATGGCGATCGACCTCAGCGCCAGCCTCGACTTCGGCACGGCGCTGCACCTCAAACGCGATCTGGTGCTCGCCGCGGCGACGGCGATGGCCCATTTGACCGTACGGGGTGGCAACCGCATCGGCGCTGTCGTGGGCACGGGCGCGGGGTCGGTGCCGAAAAGTCGTTTCCGCCGCCGTGCGCCCGAGGCCCCGGCGGCCGCGCCGGTCATCCGCCTGCCGGCCCGCCCCGGCCGCAAAGAGGCCCAGGGCCTGCTGCGCGCGATCGCCCACACCGAGATCCGCCCCGGCCGGGCCGACCTGGGCGCGCTGATCGACATGCTCAACCGGCCGCCCCGCCGCCGCGGGGTGGCCGTCGTGATCTCCGACTTCATGGCCCCGGTCGACGGCTGGGCCCGGCCCGTCCGCAAACTGGGCGTACGCCACGACGTGCTCGCCATCGAGGTCGTCGACCCGCGCGAGCTCGAACTGCCCGACGTCGGCGTGCTCACCCTGGCCGACCCCGAGACGGGCGAACTGCACGAGGTGCAGACGGCCGACCCCAAGCTGCGCCACCGCTACGCCGAGGCGGCGGCCGAGCAGCGCGGCGCCATCGCCACCGCCCTGCGCGCGGCCGGCGCCGCCCACCTGCGCCTGCGCACCGACACCGACTGGCTGCTGGACATCGTCCGCTTCGTGGCCGCCCAACGACACGCACGCACCCGGGGGACCACCCGATGATCCGATTCCTCGAGCCGTGGTGGCTCCTCGCGCTGCTCCCGGTGCTGGCCGTGGCCGGCATCTACACGTGGCGGCAGTTCCGCAAACGCACGTACGCGATGCGCTTCACCAACGTCGACCTGCTGCGCACCCTCGCCCCCAAGGGCCTGGGCTGGCGCAAGCACATCTCGGCGGCGGCGTTCCTGCTCTCGCTGCTGACCCTGGGCGCGGCGCTGGCCCGCCCGTCGGTCGACAAAGAGGAACCGCTCGAACGGGCCACAGTGATGCTGGCCATCGACGTGTCCCTGTCGATGGAGGCCGACGACGTGGCCCCCAACCGCATCGAGGCGGCCCAGGAGGCGGCCAAGGCGTTCGTCAACGAGCTCCCACCCACGTACAACCTGGGTCTGGTGTCGTTCGCGAAAGCGGCCAACGTGCTCGTCTCGCCGACCAAGGACCGCTCCGAGGTGATCTCGGCCATCGACGGCCTGACCCTGGCCGAGGCGACCGCCACCGGCGAGGCCGTGTTCACCTCGCTCGACGCCATCCGCTCGGTGCCGGCCGACGGGGCCGACGGCGCGCCACCGGCCCGGATCGTGCTGCTCTCCGACGGCTACCGCACGTCGGGCCGCTCGGTCGAGGACGCGGCCACGGCGGCGTCCCAGGCCAACGTGCCCGTGTCGACCATCGCGTTCGGCACGGACACCGGCGTGGTCGACATCCGCGGCGCGCTCCAGCGGGTGCCGGTCGACCGGTTGTCGCTGCAGCAGCTGGCCGAGAAGACCAAGGGCTACTTCTACGAGGCGGCGTCGGTCAGCGAGCTCAAGCAGGTGTACGAGGACATGGGCAGCTCGATCGGCCACCGCGTCGAGCCGCGCGAGGTCACCCAGTGGTACGCGGGTCTGGCCCTGCTGCTCGGCCTGGCGGCGGCCGGTCTGTCGCTGATCTGGACGTCCCGCCTGCCTTAGGGGGTGCTGTGGGCCAGCACGAAAAGGACGACCACGTAGACGGCGGCGACCGTGAAGGTCAGGGGTGCGATGAGGTTCTTCATCTGACGGCTTCTTCCGCTGGTGACTGGCAACTTTTCAGCGCACGTCACGTCGCGGCCGGCGCCCACGCATCCTTCGTCGCGGCGCACACGACTGGGGGCCCGGAGGGCCTGGTGGATGCGGGGCTCAGTGAATATCGGCCCGGCCACGACTAGGAGGATCGCTATCTCGCACAGCGATCACCTCCAGCAAGTCGTTCGGCGTCAGGACCGACCGGAACAATACCCCTTAAGACCAACTTAAGAAACGTCGCCCGCCCCGTCGTGGCCGAGACCACCCGAGAGGACGACGTCGCCCACCGCCTTCAGTGTCGAACTGCCCGGCACAAGGTAGAAATCGTGCCCGGCGACACCTTCGGTGGGCAGGGCCGACGCCCCGAATCCGGCCGAGGTCGGTCGCTTGCCGAGCCCCAGCCCGAGCACCCGCACCTGAGGCACCCGCCGAATCCAGTCGGTCGGCGCGAGAGCCGACCAGACCCGCGCCCCACCCAACTCGGCGGCCCGATCGACACCGATGCCCGGCGCACCCAGCGTGACGACGTCACCCACCTCGGGCAGATCCTTGGCGGCCAGCCCGGCCACGATCGAGCCGTAGCTGTGGCCGATCAGCGTGACGTGCTTCGAGGGCAACAACTCACGCACAAAGCCGGTCAGCGCGACGGCGCCCGCCCGGGCCCGCCCCTCGGTGGCCGCCGCCAACCCGATCCCCTCCGGCGGGTCATACCCGAGCCAGGCGATGACGGCGGTGTGCGGGTCCAGCTTGGCGAGCATGTCGTACAGAGCTCGGGCTTGGACGCCGGGCGCCCGGCGCGGAACACCACCAAGCCCACGATCAAAGTCAGCGAGCGTGGTGTCCACCCCGGGAATGAGCACAGCGACCCGGGTGGCGGTGGAGAGGTCGCCGAGCACTTCCGCGGTGCGGCCGTCACCCGCCGGATCGAAGAACAGAAAGTGGCGGCCCTGAGCGGCCCAATTGGCGTAGGGGCAGCCGGTGGCAAGCATCCGGGTGGCGGTCGCGCGGTAGAGGCCGACGAGCGCTTGGCTGCCTGTGGACAACGGCGGCGCGAAGCCGGCGTCCACCGACGTGCCTGTGGACAACGCGACGCGTGCTTGGTCCGATTCCCCTAGGCTGCCCACCCTGGGTGGGGCGGCGGCGTGGGCTTGGCTCGATCGCGCGGGGACGGGCAGCGTGAGGGCGAGGAAGCTGGTCAGAACAAGGGCGAGCGGCAGGATTCGCATGGGCCGCAGCGTCCGGCCGAAGTACCCCCGCGATCGTCACACCAGAGACCGCAATCGATGGTGCTACCCAGGTATGACGAGGCCTGTTTCGTAGGCGAAAACGACTGCTTGGGCTCGGTCTCGCAGGTTGAGCTTGGCCAGGATGCGGCCGATGTGGGTCTTGACGGTTTGTTCGGCCACGACGAGGTCTTCGGCTATCTCCTGGTTGGACTGTCCTCGCGCGATGAGGCGTAGGACGTCGGTTTCGCGGGGGGTCAGGGCGTTGAGGGCGGCCGGTTTCGGGCGGGCGGCTCCGGGGCGGGCGGCGAATTCGGCTATCAGGCGGCGGGTCACCGACGGGGCCAGCAGGGCTTCGCCGGCGGCGACTATGCGCACGGCGTTGATGAGGTCGGCGGCGGGGGCGTCTTTCAGCAGGAAGCCGCTCGCTCCGGCGCGCAGTGCCGCGTACACGTAATCGTCCAGGTCGAATGTGGTCAGGATTAGAACCTTGGGGCCGTCGGGCTGGTTGAGGCGGCGGGTTGCTTCCAGGCCGTCCATTATTGGCATGCGTACGTCCATCAGGACCACGTCCGGGCGGAGTTCGCGGGACTGGGCCACCGCGGCGGCTCCGTCGGCGGCGTCGCCCACCACGAGCATGTCGGGCTGGGCGGCCAGCAGGGCGCCGAAGCCCTGGCGGACCATGGCCTGGTCGTCGGCGATCAGGATCTTGATCACTGGTCTCCCCATGGCAATCTCGCGCGTACGACGAAATGGTCGTTCTCGGGGGCGGCGGTGAGCGTGCCGCCCAGCAGTTCGGCCCGTTCCCGCATGCCGTCCAGGCCGTGGCCCTTGCCTTGGGTGACCGCGGTCGTCAGCGGGTTGCGCACGGTGAGTTCGAGCCGGTCGTCGAAGCCGTGGGCGTCGACGGTGACCGGGCGGCCCGGGGCGTGGCGGGCGGCGTTGGCCAGGGCTTCCTGCACGATGCGGTAGGCGGCCAGGCTCACCGTCTCGGGCAGCTCGGGCACGTCGTGCTGGTCGTAGCTGACCTTGATGCCGGCCGCCCGCGCCGTCTCGACCAGGTCTTTCACCTCGGCGAAGCCGGGTTGGGGAGCACGCGGCGCCTCGTCCTGTTCGGCTCGCAGCACGCCCAGCAGACGCCTCATGTCGGTCAGGGCCTCGCGGGCGGCGTCGGCGATGGTGGCCAGCTCCTCCTTGGCCGGGTCGGACAGGTCGCCCACCCGGTACGGCGCCGTCTCGGCCCGGACGGCGATCATCGACATGTGGTGGGCGACCACGTCGTGCATCTCGCGGGCGATCCGGGTGCGTTCCTCGAGGACGGCCCGTTTGGCCCGCTCCTGCTCGGTGAGCTCGACGCTCTCGGCGAGCAGGGCCTTCGTACGGCGCCGGCGCGCGACGATGTCGCCCAGCGCGGCGATCGTCACCATCAGGATCGCCGCGCCCCACGCGTTCGCGTACGGGGCGTACACGAAGACCGGGATCAGGTTGAAGGCGGTGGCCCAGATGGTCAGGCCGGCGTCCTCGACCACCGCGAGGCGGCCCATGACCAGCAAAAAGCCGAGGATCTGGACCGAGTTCCAGGGCCACGACTCCTTCGGGCCGGCCTGCAGCGCGCCGAGGAACAGCATCAGGAACCCCAGCCGCCAGGCCAGCACGGGGCGACGGAGAGTGAGCACGACCGGCAGCACCGAGCCGACCGCGACGACGGCCACCCAGAACGGGTCGAGCGACCGGTTCTCGGTCAGGTAGACGCCGGTGACGAGGCCCAGGCCGGCCAGGGCGAGCAGGCCCAGGGGCAGCACATAGATCCAGATGCGCGCCGTCGGGGCCGGGCGCGGAACCTCGCGGGACCAGAACAGGCGGCGTAGCGGCCCCGTGGCATTGCGCCGGGTCACCGGGCCGATAGTCTCCACTCCGGCAGGTTACGGCGCTGCGCACCGCGCCGTCGTGCCCCCGCGGTGCCATCCGGCACCCCCTACCTGGGTATGAGGAGCGAAGGTCGTGGCTCGCACGGTATTGGTGACAGGCGGCAACCGGGGCATCGGCCTCGCCATCGCGCAGGCTTTCGCCAAGCAGGGTGACCGGGTCGCGGTCACGCACCGGGGCAGCGGCGCTCCCGAGGGCCTGTACGGGGTGCAGTGCGACATCACCGACCCGGCTCAGGTCGACGCCGCGTTCACCCAGATCGAGAAGGAGCTCGGCCCGGTCGAGGTGCTGGTGGCCAACGCCGGCATCACCGACGACACGCTGCTGCTGCGCATGAGCGAGGAGCAGTTCGAACGGGTCATCGACACGAACCTCAAGGGCTCGTTCCGGGTCGCCAAGCGGGCCAGCTCGAAGATGCTGCGCGCCAAGTGGGGCCGGATCATCTTCATCTCGTCCGTGGTCGGGTTGTACGGCGGTCCGGGCCAGGTGAACTACGCGGCCAGCAAGGCCGGTCTGGTCGGCATGGCCCGCAGCATCACCCGCGAGCTGGGCAGCCGCAACATCACGGCCAACGTGGTGGCCCCGGGCTTCATCGACACCGAGATGACCCAGGTGCTGTCGGACGACCGGCGGGCCGAGATCATCAAGGCGGTGCCGGCGGGCCGGCTGGCCACGGTCGACGAGGTCGCGGCGGCCGTCACCTTCCTGGCCGGTGACACGGCCGGCTACATCAACGGCGCCGTCATCCCGGTCGACGGCGGCCTCGGCATGGGCCACTGAATCCCTATAGAAGGAGCGATTACCACTGTGTCTGGATTGCTGGCCGGCAAACGGCTGCTCATCACCGGCGTGATCACGGACGCTTCCATCGCGTTCTCGGCGGCCAAGATCGCTCAGGAGAACGGCGCGAAGGTCGTGCTGACCGGGTTCGGCCGCATGTCGCTGGTCGAGCGGATCGCCAAGCGTCTGCCCGAGCCGCCGCCGGTGATCGAGCTCGACGTCACCGACGCGGAGCACCTGGCCGCGCTGCCGGACAAGGTGCGCGAGCACGTGGACGGGCTCGACGGGGTGCTGCACTCGATCGCGTTCGGGCCGCAGAGCGTGCTGGGCGGCGAGTTCCTGAACGCCCAGTGGGAGGACGTGTCGAAGGCGCTGCACGTCTCGACGTACTCGTACCAGTCTCTGGCCGTTGCCTGCCTGCCGCTCATGCAGGCCGGCGGCAGCGTCGTGGGCCTGACGTTCGACGCCACCAAGGCGTGGCCGGTCTACGACTGGATGGGCGTGGCCAAGGCGGGCCTCGAGTCGGCCAACCGCTACCTGGCCCTGCACCTGGGCGGTAAAGGCATCCGCAGCAACCTGGTCTCGGCCGGCCCGCTGCGCACGATGGCGGCCAAGTCGATCCCCGGCTTCGAGCAGTTCGAGGACGCGTGGGCCGACCGGGCGCCGCTGGGCTGGGACCTGCACGACACGTCCGCCGCCGGCAAGGCGATCTGCGCGCTGCTGTCGGACTGGTTCCCGGCCACCACGGGTGAGGTTGTGCACGTCGACGGGGGCTACCACGCGCTCGGCGCCTAGTCCGGTGGAATAGTGGACGAGTGGTCTATGACGCGTTCGTCCTGCTGTCCTTCGGCGGGCCCGAGAAGCCCGATGACGTGATGCCGTTCCTGCGCAACGTGGTGCGCGGGCGCGGCGTCCCGGATGAGCGCCTGGCCGAGGTGGCCGAGCACTACTACCACTTCGGCGGCGTCTCGCCGATCAACCAGCAGAACCGCGATCTGCTGGCCGCGGTGGGCAAGGACTTCGCCGCGAACGGAGTCGACCTGCCCACGTACTGGGGCAACCGCAACTGGCACCCGATGCTCGCCGACACCGTGGCCCGGATGCGCGACGACGGTGTCACCCACGCCCTCGGGTTCGCCACCAGCGCGTACGGCGGGTATTCGTCGTGCAAGCAGTACTGGGAAGACATCGCCAACGCCCGGGCCAAGGTCGGCCCGGGTGCGCCGGTCATCTCGAAGCTGCGCCAGTTCTGGGATCACCCCGGCTTCGTCGGGCCGCACAAGAACGCCGTACGGGCCGCTCTGGCCACCCTCGACGAGAGCCGCCGCGAGACGACGCGCCTGGTCTTCACCGCCCACTCGATCCCGCTGAGCATGGCCAAGACCGCGGGGCCGACCGGTGGGCGCTACGAGGCGCAACTGCACGAGACGGCGCGGCTGGTCGCCGGTCACGACGACTGGGACCTGGTGTGGCAGAGCCGTTCCGGCCCGCCGCAGGTGCCCTGGCTCGAACCGGACATCAACGATCACCTCGAGGCCCTGAAGGAGCGGGGCGTGACCGATGTCGTCGTCAGCCCGATCGGGTTCGTCTCCGACCACCTCGAGGTGATCTGGGACCTCGACAACGAGGCCGCCGAGACGGCCAAGCGGCTCGGCCTGGGGTACGCGCGGGCGGCCACCCCCGGCATCGATCCGCAGTTCGTCACGATGGTGCGGGAACTGGTTCAGGAGCGCACCGACGGGGCGCCGCTCAAGAGGCTCGGTACGCTGCCGGTCTGGGACGACTGCCCGGTCCCGTGCTGTCCACCCCCACAGCGACGAGGAGCATGATGACTGAGCGCAAGGCCGTCGAGAGCTGGCTCACCGACATGGACGGGGTCCTCGTCCACGAGGGTGTGCCGGTGCCGGGCGCCCCCGAGTTCGTGCACAAGATGAAGACCTCCGGCAAGCCGTTCCTGATCCTGACCAACAACTCGATCTACACGCCGCGTGACCTGCAGGCCCGGCTGGCCCGCATGGGCATCGAGGTGCCCGAGCAGTCGATCTGGACGGCCGCCCTGGCCACCGCCCAGTTCCTGGCCGATCAGCGGCCGGGCGGCACGGCGTACGTCATCGGCGAGGCCGGCCTGACCACGGCCATGCACGCGACCGGGTACGTGCTGACCGAGTTCGACCCCGACTACGTGGTGCTCGGCGAGACCCGCACCTACAGCTTCGAGGCGATAACCAAGGCGATCCGGCTCATCGACGGCGGCGCGCGCTTCATCTGCACCAACCCGGATGCGACCGGCCCCTCCAACGAGGGCGCGCTGCCCGCGGCCGGCTCGGTGGCCGCCATGATCAGCAAGGCCACCGGCGTCGACCCGTACTTCGTGGGCAAGCCCAACCCGATGATGATGCGCTCGGCGCTCAACGTCATCGGCGGCCACAGCGAGAGCACGGCCATGATCGGCGACCGGATGGACACCGACGTGCTGTGCGGCCTCGAAGCCGGCCTCGAGACGATCCTGGTCCTCACCGGCATCAGCACCCGGGAAGAGGCCGAGCGCTACCCGTTCCGGCCGTCCCGCATCATCAACTCGGTGGCCGACCTGATCGACGAGATCTGACCGCGATGGGCCATCCGGTGATGTTCGACAACGAAGATCAACTGCTTTCCCGCGTACGGGAAATGGCCCTCGAATTTCCCGATGCGGCAGAGAAGGTGTCGCACGGGATCCCGGCTTTCTACACCACCAAAGTGTTCGCGTATTACGGCGGCTCGGTGAAGGTCAACGGCGAATATCGGCGGCATCATCAGTCGGTATTGGTGTTGCTGGAACCGGACGAGCGCGAGGCGCTGGTGGACGACTCGCGCTGTTACGTGCCGGCCTATCTGGGGCCCAGCGGGTGGATCGGGATCGATCTGGACGACGACACCGACTGGGCCGAGATCGGCGAACTGCTCGACGCCAGCTATCGCCGCACGGCCGGGCCACGAAGGGTGGCCCGGCTCGACGCCGCTAGGGGATGAGCCGGTCGACCAGCGGGAACTCGTCGTAGACCTGGTTGTAGTCGCCGAAGTGGCCGTCGTCGCGGACGATCTGCGTGCCGCCCAAATTGTCGAACATGGCGCGGCCCTGGCGGTCGTCGCAGCCGTACGGGTCGTTGCGGGAATTGATGAAATAGAGCTCGCCGCCGTTGGCCCGAATGGTGTCCCAGTCGTAGCTGTCCTGCAGCACGGGCTCCTCGGAATCGTTGGGCCGGGTGCAATAGCCGGCGACGAGGATCGCCTGGCTCACGCGCACGTGCTCGAGCAGCGCCAGCAGCAGCGCGGCCCCGCCGGAATGGCCGACGAGCACCGTCTGCTCGTCGAAGCGGTGCGATTCGAGGATGCGGGGCAGTAACCCGGCGACCGGGTCGGCGTTGATTCCGGGGTAATGCGGAACTTCGACGTCGTACACCCGCTCGGCCAGCCGTGCCGCGAGCCAGGGGTACCAAGCCACGCCCGGGTGGGCGCCCGTCCCGTGAAAGATGATCGCGTTTCGCATCGTCGCATTCTCGCAGGCGGTCGAATTGTCATAGTGTGGTGCGATGTACACCCGTAGGGCGGTCGCGGCCGGGCTGCTCGCGGTAGCCCTGGGCGCCACGGCGGCCGCGGCGGCCACGCGGGAGCAGAGCGCGGGGACGCTGGCCGTGCGCCAGGTGCCGGCCGTGGTGCGCACGCCGGTGGCCCAGGTGGTGGTGCCCAAGGCCGCGCCGGCGCCGGCCGGGCTGCCGAAGATCTCCTACTGGAGTGCGGCTTCCGGCCTGCCGAGGGATCCGGCCACCCACTCGGGCTCGGCTTTGGTTGAAGGGCTCCGGCCGTACGGGAAAACGGCGATCTACGACGCGCCCGGCGGCGAGCCGAGGGCCTTCCTTCCCCGGTCGATCAGCGGGCTGCCGGTGACCGCACCCGTCGTCGACAAGCGGCCGGGCTGGCTGGCCGTGCTGATCCCGTCGATCAACCGGCGCATCGGGTGGGTTCCCACGTCCGCGGGCGCCGTGCATCGCCTGCGGGACCAGCTCGTCGTCGACCGCAGCCGGCGCGAGCTGACCTGGCTGCGCGACGGCCGGCAGCGCGGGCACTGGAAGGTCGCGGTGGGCTCGTCGCGCACGCCGACGCCGCTGGGACGCACCTTCGTGATGGGCCGCACGATCACGCAGGGTTCGGTCTACGGCGGGCTCGACGCGCTCGTGCTGGGGGCCGTGCCCGACGATCGGGAGGCGCTGTCGGCCTCGCTGCGCAACGGTCACACCGCGATCCACGCCTGGACCGACGAGTCGGCGTTCGGGCGCAGCATCTCCAACGGCTGTGTGCGCGTGCCGCCCGACGTTCAACGCCTGCTGCTCGAGCACCTGCCCGAGGGCGTGCCGGTCAACGTGGTGGAGTGACCGGCGAGGTACGCAGCCAGGCCGCCTTGGCCGCCGCCCGCTCCTCGTCGGCGCCCGCCGAACGCAGCAGTTCGAGCACCGGCCAGAGCGAAATGGTCTCGGCCTGACCGCCCGCCATCACCCGGTGCAGATAGTCGCCGAGCACGTCGCCCAGCACCAGCCGGTCGCGGGTGAGCTCGCGCAGCGCGGGCCGGGCGTCCGAATGGTCGTCGGCCGGCCCCAGCCCCTCGATCATCGCGGTGACGCGGGCGGCCAGCACCCGCTGCCCGTCGTCCAGTTCCGGCTTCTGCATGCCGCCCAACGTAGGCCGCGACGCCAAGCGCTGCTCAGGATTCCGGCAAGCCCACGATTTAGGCTCGTCCGGTGACAAGCGAAGTGATCGCCGCCGCCTGGGTCCACGTCCGCGACCGCCGGGTGCTGGTGGTGCGGCCACGGGGCCTGGACGCCTTCTATCTGCCCGGCGGCAAACCCGAGCCCTTCGAGACGTACGCCGAAGCGGCCGCCCGCGAGACGCGGGAAGAGGTAGGCCTCGTCGTCGACCCGGCCGACCTGACGCTGTTCACCGAGATCGTGGCGCCCGCCCACAACCGCCCACCCGGCACGACCGTACGGCTGATCTGCTTCACCGGCGGCAAACCCGAGGACGAGCCGGTCGCCGCCAACGAGATAGCCGAGCTGGCCTGGTTCACCTCAGCCGACTCGGCCCGCTGCGCCCCGGCGATTCAACTGCTGGTCGCCGAACTCGTGACCGCCGGGCTGATCAGCTGAAGAAGCGCGCCGCCACGGCGGTGTGCAGGCTGAAGCCGAGTTCGGCGGGCTCTTTCAGGACTTCCCAGCCGTACGTCTCGTCGTTCGGTTCCGCCGGGGGCATGTCGTCCGTGGAGGCGAGCGGCGGGAACAAGGCGAAGACGAGCAGCGTGCTGTCGGGTGCGCTGATCGTGTCGTACAACGTGGCCGTGGCCGGGTCAGCCCTCAGGCCCGTTTCCTCGAAGAGTTCGCGGGCCGCCGCGTCCTGCCAGGACTCGCCGTAGTCGATGAAGCCGCCGGGCAGGGCCAGTTTGTCCAGGGCGGGCGGGATGGCGCGACGGATCACCAGCAGGCCGGCGGCTATGGGCTGGAGGGCGACCGCCACGGGGGTCGGGTTTCGGTACGTCGTCTCGGCGCAGGCTGTGCAGCGGCGCGGCCACGGTTGGCCCGGCACGAAGCGGGCGCCGCAGAAGGTGCAGTGCTTGAAGCGGTCAGGCATGCAACGGCGAGTTGCACGCGGCGACCAGGGCCTGGCGGCACGCGTCGGTCAGCGGGCGCAGGGCGGCGTCGCGTTGCTGGGCCTCGTAGCCGTTGATGGCCCCGCCCGGCGCATTGGACGACGCCAGGGCGAGCACCTGGTCGAGGACGGAGGCGCGGGCGAACAGGCGGCGGGCGCGCGGGTCGAAGCCGGGCGGCAGGGTGGCCGTGCTCTCGGGGCGGCGCAACGCCTGCAGGGCGCCGGCCAGTTCGGGCTTCCACTGGGCCACGTCGAGCTTGGTCAGCTGGGTGGTCGCCTCGCTCAGGGCCAGGGTCAGCTCGCCCTCGGCCTCGGCCGCGCCCAGCTGGAAGACCGGGCGGTAGTTCTCGACCGGGAACCAGCGCCACAGCACCGTCTCGAACTCGACGCCGGAGCCGGAGACGTGCCGGCGTACTTCGGGCACGACACCGAAGGTGGGTGTCATCACGGCCTCGCCGGCCAGCATGGCCGCGCCGGTCAGCGGGCCGGGGCCGGGCAGGCCGCGCGGGTCGCCGGGGGCGGGCAGCACGAGCCGGATGTCGTCGGGGTGCACCTTGGCGAAGGCCGGCAGGCCCTGCGGCAGCGGCACGTCGGTCCACGTGCCGGGCACGTCGGCGACGAGGTGTTCCTCGTCGCGGGCGATCTCGTCGGCCAGCTCGTCGAAGGGGGCGAGCCCGGCGCGCCAGGCGCGCACCCAGGCCACGAACCGGGTGGAGCGCCGCGCGACGCGGGTGGCCGCATCTGCTGCGGGGGACATGCGAGCAAGGGTACGTGGCCTTCGGGAACTCTGTCTCGGCCGGAGAGTCAGAAACGCCGTGTCCCTACGCACGGGTTACGGTGCGGAGCATGTATGGGGAGGACGTGCTCAAAGGGGAGTGGCGGCGGCGGAAGGTCGCGCCCGAGGTGGACGCCGAACGCGACCTGGTCGTCGAGGACGCGGAATCCGGGTTCTGCGGCGCGGTCATCGGTTTCGAGCTGGGCGCCGTGGTGCTCGAGGACAGGTTCGGCAAGCGCCGCAACTTCCCGCTGGCGCCGGCCGCCTTCCTGTTGGACGGCAAGCCGGTCACGCTTCGCCGTCCTGCGGCGGCGCCGGCCCAGGCCCAGCGGCGGGTGACGGCTTCGGGCTCGATCGCTGTGGACGGCGTGAAGGCCCAGGTGGCCAAGGCGAGCCGGATCTGGGTCGAGGGCATCCACGACGCCGCGCTGGTCGAGCGGATCTGGGGCGACGACCTGCGGATCGAGGGCATCGTGGTCGAGCCGCTGGACGGCATCGACGACCTGGCCGGCGCGGTGCGCGAGTTCCGCCCGGGACCGGAGCGACGGCTGGGGGTGCTCGTCGACCATCTGGTGGCCGGCAGCAAGGAGAGCCGGATCGTGGCCGCCGTGACGGACCCGAACGTCATGGTCACCGGTCATCCGTACGTCGACATCTGGCAGGCCGTCAAGCCGCAGCGGGTCGGGCTGTCGAAGTGGCCGGTGATTCCGCCCGGCCAGCCGTGGAAAGAGGGCATCTGCAAGGCGGTGGGCGTGCGGGAGCCGTACGACATGTGGCGGCGCATCTTGTCCTCGGTGAGCAGCTACAAGGACGTCGAGACGCCGCTCATCAACTCGATGGAGCGGCTGATCGACTTCGTCACCGTCCCATGAGCCGGCCCAGCCGCCGGGCCGCCTCGGCCAGCATGTCGGGCGGGTTGGCGGCGTAGCCGAGCACCAGGCCGGGCGGGCCGGGCGTCATGCGGTGCCACGACAACGGATGGACGAGCACACCGTCCTCGGCCGCCCTTTCCGCCGTACGCGTGTCGGGCTCGTCGCCGTCCAGCATGAGCAGGAAGTGCAGGCCGGCCGCCACACCCGTGACCCGGGCCTGCGGCAGGTGTTCACGCAGGGCGGCCAGCAGGGCGTCGCGGCGGCGGCGCTGCCGGTTGCGGACGTTGCGCAGGTGCCGCTCGTAGTCGCCGGTCGCCAGCAGCCGGGCCAGCACCAGTTGCGGCAGTGCGGGGTTGCCGAGGTCGCTGTCGTGCTTGGCCGTCAGCAGCGCGGGCTGCAGCCGCCGGGGCGCGATCAGCCAGCCCAGACGCATCCCGGGCGCGAGCGATTTCGAGACACTTCCCGCGTACGCCACCTGGTCCGGCGCCGAGCCCTGGAGCGCAGCCACGGGGGCTCGGTCGTAGCGGTGCTCGGCGTCGTAGTCGTCCTCGATGACCAGGCCGCCGCCGGCCGCCCACTGCAGCAGGGCGCGCCGCCGGGACGGGCTGAGGACGACTCCGGTGGGGAACTGGTGGGCCGGGGTGAGCAGGGCTGCCGGCTGGGTCAGCGCGCCGACGACCAGGCCCTCGCCGTCGACCGGGACGGGCTCCGGGCGTACGCCCCAATGCGCGAGCTGGTCGCGGGCCCCACGCGACCCCGGGTCCTCGACGGCGATCCGCTTCACTTCGAGAGTTTGAGCCAGCAGGGCCAGCGCCTGGGCGACGCCGTTGACCACGATCACGTCGTCGGGCTCGGCGTGCACGCCGCGGGTGCGGGCCAGCCAGCCGGCCAGCTCGCCGCGCAGGGCCGGGGTGCCGCCGGGATCGCCGTAGCCCAGGTCGGCCGCGGTCATCTCGCTGAGCACCGCCCGTTCGGCGCGCAGCCACGCCGTACGGGGAAACGCCGCCAGATCGGGAACGCCGGGGGACAGGTCGATGTCTATGCCGTCGGCCGGGGGCAGCGGCAGGCGCAGCGTGTCGAGCGAGCGGCGGCGGTCCGAGGGCGCGTCCCGGACGTGCGGATGCGCGACGATCGTCGTGCCCGCCCCGGTGCGGGCCGAGGCCAGGCCCTCGTCGATGAGCCGCTGGTAGGCGTCGACCACCACGCCGCGCGAAATACCCAGGTCGGCCGCGAGCACCCGGGTCGGTGGCAGCTTCTCGCCCGGCGCCAGGCGCTTGTGCGTCACGGCGGCCCGCAACCCGTCGGCCAGCCAGGTCGTGAGCCCCTTGGCGGGAGCGTCCTCGGCGCGCAGCTGCAGGAAGTCCGACCCGGAAATTGGTCCCCCTCGGTGGCGATGGATTGGTCCTTCAAACCGGACCATATCGCGGCCAGCATCGGTGGTGTGAAGACAAATCTCGCGCCCGCTCTGGCCGGGGCCACCGGCATGGCCTTCGTCGGGGGCAGCGTGGCCGTCTCCGGTTTCCTGGCCGGCGCGCCCTCGCTGACCGTTCAATCCCTCCGGTACGCGGTGGCGTGCCTGCTGCTCGTGCTGTTCGCCCGGGTCACCCGTCAACGCCTCGTCCGTCCCCGGCGCACCGAGTGGCTGTGGCTGGCCGGCGTCGTGGTGACCGGCATGGTGGTGTTCAACGTGGCGCTGGTGCAGGGCTCCCGCCACGCCGAACCGGCCGTGCTCGGGGTGGCCGTGGCTTGCGTGCCCTTGCTGCTGGCGGTGGCCGGTCCGCTGCTCGAGGGGCAGGCCCCGGCCCGCCGGCTGATCGTGGCCGCGCTGGTGGTCACGGCCGGGGCCGCGCTGGTGCAGGGCTTCGGCCGCACCGACGGCACCGGGCTGGTGTGGGCGCTGGTCACGTTCGCCTGCGAGGCCGGGTTCACACTGCTGGCGGTGCCGGTGCTGGGGCGGCACGGTCCGCTCGGCGTGTCGGCCCACTCGACGTGGATGGCCGCGGTGGCCTTCGGAATCGGGGGCCTGGTCGGCGAAGGCCCGGCCGCGGTGCTGCGGCTGCGGCCGGACGACGTGCTGGCCGGGATCTATCTGGCGGTCGCGGTAACGGCGGTGGCGTTCGTCCTCTGGTACACGTGCGTCCAGCGCCTGGGCTCGGCCCGGGCCGGCCTGCTGACCGGCATAGCCCCGGTCTCGGCCGCCGTCGTGGGCGTGGCCGCGGGCGGCCCGATGCCCGGTCCGGCGGTCTGGCTCGGCGTGGCGGTGGTGGCGGCCGGCCTGGCCATGGGGATTAGTCCGTCCGGCCGTCATCCTTCGGATGATCCGTCACTGTGGACAGTGCGGATCGAGGACGCCGCGGAACCCGCGATCCGATAACTCTTCTTGCATGACAACGGTTCCTCGTGCCGGCGCCTCCGCCCGGGTGCCGCACCCGCGGGGACTGCGCCGGTTCGTCGGCCGGGCCCCGGTGCCGTCCGCGCCCGAGGTGGACCCGGTCGAGCGCCGCTGGGAGCGGACCATCGCCATCGCGATCGCGCTCATCACGGTGTCCAGCGCGCTGGTCACCTACCTCGCCCTCAGCCAGGAGTCGAAGGCCGCCGCGGCCGACCAGCGCGCGGTGGCCGAGACGGTGATGCAGCAACAACAAGAGACCGACGCGACCGCGCGGACCCAGGCGAGCGGCGGGCTCGCGGCCCGCTACCGCCGGATGGCGGCCGAGGCCGAGGCCCAGGCCGCCGTGGATCCCGAGCGGGCCCGGATGACGTGGGCGGTCGCGAACAGCTTCCTGCTGCAGTCGAACATCGGTGGCTTCGTCGGCGAGGGAACCGCGTCCGACCGGTTCGACTACGACAACTACCGCCTGATGGCGCTGCACAGCTTCGACGGCTTCGGGCTGGCGGCCGGGAAGGCCGAGCAGACCGCCGCGCTGGCCGACCGGCATCGGGCTCACGGCCAGCGGCTGACGCTGTGCGCGGTCGCCATGCTGGCCATCGTGCTGGTGCTGACCGTGGCCCGTCAGGCGCGGCGGCGGTTGCGCATCCTGCTTTTCTCGGGCGCCGCGGCCGGTTTCGGCGGTGCTCTTCTGGCTGCCGCGTGGAGCTTCGCGTGAACGAATCCGACGCGCCCTTCAACCGCCGGGTCTCCGTGCTGCTGGCGTTCCTGGCGCTCCTCGGCGGCCTGGCCGGCTATGCCGCGGCCGACGCCAGCGCCCGTCGCTCCACGACGGCGCGCGAGGCCCAGCGGGCGTCCGTGACCGCCCTGGCCGAGCAGCGCGAGGTCTCCGACCGGGTCAACGAGCAGTTCGGCAACTTCGTCGAGACGTCGACCGTGCGGCGCACCCGGGACATCGCCAAGACCTCGTCCGAACTGCTCGGCCGCACCTCGGCCGGCACCATGTCGTGGCAGCAGTCCGCATCCAAGCTCAACGACGTGTCGCGGCTGCTCCAGCCCGGTCCGGTCGAGGGCCGGGCCGACCTGTTGTGGTCCGAGATGTTCGTGCCGGCCGACGAGGCGACCCTGCGGCAGGAGGCGCTGCAGGCCACCGCGAGCGACTGGGACGACAAGGCCGACCAGCACGCCGGGGTGGCCACGCTGCTGGCCATCTCGCTCACCCTGCTCGGCCTGTCGCTCACCGTCGGCGCCGGCACCCGGCTCTTCCTGCTCTGGCCGGCCCTGGCCATCGCGCTGGCCGGGGTGCTGGGCGGGCTGGCCATCGTGGTCCGGCCGGTGGCCGCCACCCCCGAGGCGGCGATCCGGGCCATCGCCGAGGGCAACCGGCGCCACGGCAGCCGCGACTTCACCGGCGCGGTGGCCTCGTTCAGCGAGGCGATCTCGCTGGACCCGGACAACGCGACGGCGTTCCGCCAGCGGGCCACGGCGACGATGCTGGCCGACAGCCCGGAGCGCGACGTCTCCACGTTCGTCTTCTCGAGCAGCTCGGTGAAGGCGCGCAAGGCCGCCACGGCCGACCTGCTGCACTCGCTCGAACTCGGCGACGAGAACTACTTCGCCCTGGCCAACCTGGGGGCGAACTACTTCCACCTGGGCGAGTACGACAAGTCCGAGCAGTACTCGCGGCGGGCCATCGCGATGAACAAGGTGCTGCCGACGCCCTGGGTCAACCTGATGCTGGCCCAGGTCGCGCGCGGTCAGGAGAAGCCGGCGCGGGCCACCGTCGAGCACGTGCTGGCCCTGATCGCCCAGCGGCCGCTGCTGCAGGAACGCCGCGAGAACTACGGCAGCGTACGGGCCACGCTGGCCACACTCGTGCAGCTCGAACCCGGGAGGCGGGCGCTCGCCGAGAAGG
This sequence comes from Paractinoplanes pyxinae, assembly GCF_026626335.1. Taxonomy (GTDB): domain Bacteria; phylum Actinomycetota; class Actinomycetes; order Mycobacteriales; family Micromonosporaceae; genus Actinoplanes; species Actinoplanes pyxinae. The sequence continues at coordinate 352,272 of NZ_JAPNTZ010000004.1, forward strand.
TGCAGGACGTCGCCGTACGGGCCCAGGCGCGCAACGAGGTTCCGGAGGCGCCGGCCGAACCCGACGGAACCGTCACCGGCCTCACCCTGGCCTCGAACGGCTCGGACCTGGGCATGCAGTTCACCCCGCACAAGGTGGCCGAGGGCAGCCGGGTGGCCCTGGTCGCGTACTACCGGGCTGAGGGCGAACAGGAATGGTCCGAGATCCCGGCCACCACCACCGTGATGGCCTGGAGCAACAAGATCTCGCCGCAGGATCGGCTCTACTGGCACCGGCTCTACGTCACCGGCTGCCGGGTCGACGGCGAGCACCGCGTCGACGTCTACGTCGACGACCGCAAGGTGGCCTCGAAGACCGTCCTGCAGCAGCGGTCCGCCCTCGAACTGGTGCAGTACAACGACGTCGCGACCGGCCTGGCGCTGTGCCGGCCCAAGACGTGGACGCTGGAGCGCGAGACGACCGGCAGCGCCGACCTGGTCTCGGCCGACGACCGGTACCGCGTGTCGCTGCGGATGCTGCCGCTCGGCCAGGTGCCGGGCACCCCGGCCGCCAGGACCAAGCTGGTCGGCCAGGTGCTGGGCCGGTTGAGCCGGCAGCTCACGGCGGCGCCGCCGAGCGCGGCCGTCAAGCCCGGTGTCTACTACGGCCGGGTGCCCGGCACGGGGCGGCCGGTGGAGATCTCGGACCTCGAGCGCGGGTACGTCTGGGCGGCCATCACCACGGACGGGGAGCTGTGCACCGTGACCGCTCGCTTCCCCAACGGGGACTCCGCCGTGCTGGACGAGCTGATGCGGTACACGTTCTTCAAGTGGTACTGAGCCTCAGGCCAGATGGCTGGGGTCGCGTTTGAAGAGGAACGTGGCGATGTCGATCGCGGTGACCCGGCCCTCGTCGTCGCGGCGGATCTGCAGGATCTCGCCCTCGTTGTCGCCCTCGACGCCGCGCCAGCGGTCCGGGGCCTCGCGGGTGAACCGGGAGCGGTGGTGCGGGCCGGTCATGACCACGGCGTCGCCGTCCGGGGTGACCTCGAACTCGCGGCCCATCCACCACCAGCGGCCGACCAGGGTGGCCGCCTCGCCGGTGGGCGCGGCCGGCGGCTGCCAGTGCGGCAGGACGACCGGCTCGCCGTCGACGGCCGCGGTCAGCGCGGACAGGGCCACGTCCTTGATGGTGGTGCCGGTCAGGCCGTACGAGTTGGCGAAGGCGACCACACCGAGGCGGCTGCGCCGGTGGACGGCGAAGTGGGCCACGTAGCCGGGCATCGAGCCGCCGTGCCCCACGAACACCCGCTCGCCGACCCGGTACAGCTGCGGGCCCAGACCGTGGCCGCCGGTCCACGACTCGAGGTCGCTGATGACCACCGGGGCGCACATTTCGTCGACCGTCTCGCGGGCCAGAACGGCCGGGGCCGGATCGGTCCAGAAAGCGGCCCACTTGGCCATGTCGGTCAGCGTCGACCACAGCTGGCCGGCCGGGGCCATCGCGCCCGAGTCCAGGCGGGGTTCCTCGTGCAGCGACCGGTCCAGCTCGTGCACCACGTAACCCCGGGCGAACGGCTCCACCGGCGCGTACGTCGTGCGTTTCATGCCCAGCGGGTCGAGCACACGCTTGCCGGCCAGCTGCTGCCAGCTCTCGCCGGTCACCTTCTCGAGCACTGCGCCCAGTAGCCCGTACGCCAAATTCGAATAGCGATAGCGACGGAACGGCGGCCCGGCGACCTTGTCGTAGCCCAGCTCGGCCAGCAGCGTGTCGACGTCGCCGCCGGCGTGCCGCTCCCACCAGACGCCGTCCGGCTCGCGCTGCAGACCGGACACGTGCCCGAGCAGCTGACGCAGCGTGACGCCGCCGATCGGAGTGCCCGGCAGGTGGCGGTAGAGCAGGTCGTCGAGCGCGAAGAAGCCCTCGTCGCGCAGCTGCATGACCAGCGTGGCGGTGATCGTCTTGGTGATCGACCCCAGGCGGTATTGCGTCTTCGCGTCCGGCCGGGGATGCTCGCCCGCGAAGACCTGGTGCAGCACGGCGCGATCACGCACGACGGCCAGGACGAGCGACGGCGTACGCCCCTCGGCCTGGGCGCGTACGGCGATCTGCTCGACCCGTCGGCCGGTCTCCGGCAGCAGTGACACGGTGGACCCTCTCGATGTATGACTCGTGGGTATAACTGTGCCCGGCCGATATGGCTACGCCGCGCGAGGGCCGGGTTCGGCTTTGGATGGCAGTTCGATGACATTTTCCGCGAGGACGCACGCAGCGTCGCCGGACGTGCGCGGACGTGTCACGATCGATGCGTGGAAGCGGTTGTCTGGATCGTGCTCGGCATCGCGTTGGCGATCGCCGAGGCTTTCACGGCCACGTTGCTGATCATCTTCTTCGGGGTCGGGGCCTTCGCCGCGGCCGGTGCGGCGGCTCTCGGCGCGCCTTTCCTCGTGCAGATCATCGTCTTCGCGGTCGTGTCCGGCCTGTCGGTGGCCACCCTGCGCCCGATCGTCAAGCGCCACGCCATGCCGGCCATCGAGACGGGCGACACCCCGTTCGGCGTCGAGGCGATCGAGGGCACGCAGGCCACCGTGCTCGAAGAGATCGACGGCGCGCACGGCATGGTCAAGATCGACGGCGAGCACTGGCAGGCCCGCTCGTTCGACGGCCACGAGAAGTACCTTCCCGGCGAACGCGTCCGGGTCATCAAGGTCGACGGCGGCACGGTCATCGTGTGGCGCGACGATCTGCCCAACATATAGAAAAGGGGAGCCATGGAAGCTGTGATCGGCGTCCTCATCATCGTGATCGTGGTGTTCGCCATCGTCACGCTGCTCCGGTCCGTCCGCATCGTCCCGCAGCAGCGCATGGACGTGGTCGAGCGCCTCGGCAAGTACAAGCGGACCCTGTCGCCGGGCCTGAACCTGCTGGTGCCGTTCGTCGACTCGGTGCGCAGCAAGGTGGACATGCGCGAGCAGGTGGTCTCGTTCCCGCCTCAGCCCGTGATCACCTCCGACAACCTGGTCGTGTCGATCGACACGGTGCTCTACTTCAAGGTCGTCGACCCGGTGCGGGCGACCTACGAGATCTCCAACTTCCTGCAGGCCATCGAGCAGCTGACGGTGACCACCCTGCGTAACGTCATCGGCTCGCTCGACCTCGAGCGCGCCCTGACCAGCCGCGAAGAGATCAACCGCCACCTGTCGACGGTGCTCGACGAGACCACCGGCCGGTGGGGCATCAAGGTCACCCGGGTCGAGATCAAGGCGATCGAGCCGCCGCCGAGCATCCGCGACTCCATGGAGAAGCAGATGCGCGCCGAGCGGGAACGTCGCGCCACGATCCTCAACGCCGAGGGCCATAAGCAGGCCCAGATCCTGACGGCCGAGGGCGAGAAGCAGGCCGCGGTGCTGCGGGCCGACGGTGACCGGCAGTCCCGCATCCTGCAGGCCGAGGGCCAGGCCAAGGCCATCCGCACGGTGTTCGACGCCATCCACACGGCCAACCCGTCCCAGAAGGTGCTGGCCTACCAATACCTGCAAGCCCTGCCGCAGATCGCCAACGGCACGGCCAACAAGGTGTGGATCGTGCCGACCGAGCTGACCAAGGCCCTCGAGGGCATGGGCGGCGCGCTGGGCGGCCTGGCCAACATGGCCGGCGACATCCCGAAGGCCTCGGTCAACTCGGCCGCGGTCGAGCAGGAAGCCGTGGAGGCAGCCGAGGCGGCCGCCGCCGAGGCCCAGAAGGTCAACGACCAGGTACGTCTGGCCGAGGAGCAGGTAAGCGGCGACCCGGACAAGACGGCGGCCCTCCCGGCCCCCGAGCCGATCCCGCCGTCGGCCGCCCTGGGCGGCGCCGACTACAACGGCGTCGTCGACCGCGAACGCGCCTGACGCACTCCCTTGTAAACGGCCGGCTCCCCGCTACGGGGTGCCGGCCGTTTCATGTCCGCCACCGGCCGATTCGCTGCCCGGCGGGGTGTCGCTTTGCTCCCCGCTCGAGGCCGGCTGCCCGGCACCCTGACCGGCACGTGCTGGCCTGACGCCCGCCTGGCGTTCGCCTGCCTGACGCTCGCCCGCGCCGCCCCTCGCTCGCGCCGCCCCTCGCTCGCGCCGCTCCTCGCTCGCGCCGCCCCTCGTCCGCGCCGCTCCTCGCTCGCGCCGCCCCTCGTCCGCGCCGCTCCTCGCTCGCGCCGCTCCTCGCTCGCGCTGCCCCTCGCTCGCGCTGCCCCTCGCCCGCGCCGCTCCGTGCTGCCTCGGGCCCCGCTGCCTCGAGCCCGCTGCCTCGCGCTGGCGCTCGCGTCTTTGCGCTGGCTCGGTCCCTGCGCTGGTTCGCGTCCGCACGTTGCCTCGCGTCCGCACGTTGCCTCGCGTCCGCACGTTGCCTCGTGCCCGCGCGTTGCCACGTGTCCCCGTGCTGCTGCGCGTTGCCTTGTGCCCGCGCGTTGCCTCGTGCCCCTGCGCTGCCGCGTGCTGCGTCGCGCCCGCGGCGCGCGTCGCGTCCGCGCGCTGCGTCGCGTCCCGTGCCCCTGGGGCCGGGCGGGTGGGGTCGGTCAGGTGTCGGGGTCGTCGCGGCCCAGTTCCCAGAAGGCGACGGCGGCCGCGGCGGCGATGTTGAGCGAGTCGACGTTGCGGCGCATCGGGATCTTGACCGGGACGTCGCTGGCCGCCAGGGCGTGTTTCGAGAGGCCGGGGCCCTCGGCGCCCAGCAGCAGGGCCGTCTTCGCGCGCTGGTCGTCGGTGAGGCGTTGCAGCGGCACGGCTGTGGCGTCGGGCGTCAGCGCGAGCACGGTGAACCCGGCTTGGCGAAGCAGGTCGAGGCCGGCGGGCCAGGGTTCCAGACGCGCGTACGGGACCGCGAACACCTCGCCCATGCTGACCCGCACGCTGCGGCGGTACAGCGGGTCGGCGCAGGTCGGCGAGAGCAGCACGGCGTCGATGCCGAGCGCGGCCGCGCCCCGGAACACGGCGCCGATGTTGGTGTGGTTGTTCACGTCCTCCAGTACGGCGACGCGCCGGGCCGTGGCGATGACGTCGCCCGCCGACAGCAAGGGAGACCGGTGGAACGAGGCGAGCACGCCGCGGTGCACGTGGAAGCCGGTGGCCTCTTCGAGCACGGCCGGCGTGGCCGCGTAGATCGGGGCGTCGCCGGGCAGGTCGGCGATCTGGTCGGTGCGCTTCTCGTCGATCAGATAGGACCGTGGCCGGTAGCCGGCCCGCAGCGCGCGGCGCAGCACCAGCTCGCCCTCGGCGATGAACAGGCCGTTGGGCGGTTCCCACTTCGTGCGCAGCTCGAGATCGGTCAGGGCGCGATAGTCGCCGAGCCGGTCGTCGCCGGGATCGGTGATGAGGTGGACCTCGGGCACGGCGCTCAGTCGACCCGGTAGGTGAGGTGGGTGGCGTGACCGGACGCCTGCACGTGGATCTGGCGCAGATTGCGCGGCACGGCGCCGTCGAACAGCTTGACGCCGCCGCCCAGCAGCACGGGCGCGAGGTGGAGCCGCAATTCGTCGACCAGGCCGGCGTCGATCGCGCCGCGAATGACCGCGCCGCCGCCCATGATGACGACCTCACGGTCGTCGGCCAGGGCCAGCCCCTTCTCGACGGCGCTGCCGATGCCGTCGACCACGAAGGTGAACCGGTCGGCCAGCCGGACGTGGGCCGGCGGGGTGCGCGTGACGACCAGGCAGGGTGGCTGGGCGGCCAGGCCCGCGCCGTACCCCATCTCGTCGCTCCAGCCGTCGGGGGCGTCGACGATGTCGAACAGGTGGCGGCCCATGACGACGGCGCCGGTGGCGACGGTGGCCTCTTCGAGCACGCGCCGGTCGATCGCGTCGCCGTCGAGCGCCCACGTGTGCAGCGCCTCGCCGCCGCGGCCGAGCCCCTGACCGGGGCCGGGCTCGGGACCGGTCACGAAACCGTCGAGCGACACCGAGATGTCGGCGACCACCTTGGCCATGGCAGCTCCTTCCACCAGCCCCCGGAGGCTTCCGGGACTGACTGCGAGCATGCCACCGGGGTACGACGTTTCCTCGCCCGGGGTTTTCAGTGCCGGGGGACCAGCCGGCCACCCGTCCAGGCCAGGCCGGTGCCCGCGGCCAGCAGCAGCAGCGCGCCGATGGTGGGCAGCGGCCGCTGCGCGTGGGCCCCGGCGCCGATCGCGGCGGCGGCCAGCATGAGCAGCACGCCGTCGGCCGGGTTGACCAGCCGCGAGCGGAAGACGGCCCAGCCCAGCAGCACCCAGCCCAGACCGGCGGCGGCGGTGGCGCCCAGCTCGACCAGACGCAGCTGCTCGACGCTGAGGGCTGAGCCGGCGGCCACCGTACCGGCGGGAAGCGCGGCCAACGGCAGCGTGACCGCCATTCCGGCCAGGCCCAGAAGCAGGCCGGCCAGCGCGGACCGGCGGGTGCGGGAACCGGCCAGCAGCCCGGCCAGGGCGATCATGGCGATGGCGGCCAGCCACCCCGCGGCCACGGTGACCAGCAGCGGGCCGGGTGGGGTGTCGATGCCCAATGTCGTCCAGCCGTGCAGCAAGGCGGCGGCCGGCAAGGCCCACAGAGCCAGCCGGGCGTAACGCCTGACGCTCCAGACCCACACTGCCTCGCGTACGGGCATAAGGTGTTCGTTCTTGGCCGTGCCGGCGCCCCCGACCCACGCAGGCGAGACCCGCAGCGGTCGGCCGCTGGCCGTCTGATGGTGGCTGATGCTCATGGCTCCGCCTCGCGTGGGCTCAAGCCGAGCGGCCCGGGGGCAACCGTCGGGATCCTGGGTGCAGCCTTCCAGAGGGCGGTGAAGCTCGCAGCGAATTCACAGAAATCCGCGGCCGGAAAACTGTCGGAGGGTCGGGGAAAGATGTCGGCATGACCGCAGAACTGACCGTCCCCGCCCTCGCCGACCTCCGCCTGCGGCAAAGCGTCAAGTGGCGCACGTTCCCGGCCGACGTGCTGCCGCTCTTCGTGGCCGAGATGGATTACCTGCTCGCGTCGCCGATCGCCGCCGTGCTGACCGAGGCGGTGGCCCGGGGCGACGTCGGCTACTCCACGCCCGGGCGCGAGCTGGGGAAGGCGTTCGCCGGGTTCGCCGGGCGGCAGTGGGGCTGGTCGGTCGACCCGGCCCACGTCACCCAGGTCACCGACGTCGGCGTCGGCGTGGTCGAGCTGCTGCGCCGCCTGGTCCGCCCGGGCGATCCGGTGGTGATCAGCCCGCCGGTCTATCCGCCGTTCTTCGACTGGGTGCCCGAGGCGGGCGGCCGGGTGGTCGAGGTGCCGCTGGCCGGCACGAAGCTCGACCTGCCCGCGCTCGAGGCCGCGTTTGCCGCGCATCCCGCCGCCTACATCCTGTGCAACCCGCACAATCCGGTCGGCCGCGTGCATACGCGAGACGAACTGCTTGAGCTCGTACGGTTGTCGAGGCTCTACCACGTGCCGATCATCAGCGACGAAATCCACGGCGCCTTGGTGCTGCCCGGGGCAACCTTCACGCCGCTGCTCTCCGTGCCCGGCGCGGCCGAGGTCGCTCTGGCCGTGGTCGCCGCGAGCAAGGCGTTCAACCTGGCCGGCCTCAAGTGCGCGGCCGTCGTCAGCGCTTCGCCACGCATGGCCCGCGTCGTCGACGGCCTGGTCGCCGAGGTCACCGAACGCACCGGCCACCTCGGCGTGCTCGCGTCCGTCGCCGCGTTCACCGAGGGCGACGCCTGGCTGAGCACGCTGCTCACCACGCTGGCTGCCCGCCGCGACCAGCTGGCGTCGCTGCTGGCCGCCCAGCTGCCGGGCTTGAGCTGGGTGCCGCCCGAGGCCACGTACCTGGCCTGGCTCGACGCCTCAGCCCTGGGGCGCGACGCCGAACCGCGCGACCGCTTCCTGACCGAGGGCCGGGTGGCGCTGGAGCCGGGCACCCGATTCGGGGCGGCTGGTTCGGGCTATGTCCGCCTCAACTTCGCCACCAGCCCCGAGATCCTGGCCGAGGCGGTGGCGCGCATGGCGCGTGTGCTCGGCTGAGGCTGCGGTTGCTCGCTGCTATGCGGGGCGTCATGGCGGTCTCGCCTGTCGCGACCTGCCCGGCTGGCGTCACGAATGCGGTGGCCGATGGTGAGTGTGCTCGACCGCTGGCGTGGAAGCTCGCCGCGATGTGGTGATCATCGCTGCCGGGGCCGGGGCCGGGGCCGGGGCCGGGGCCGGGGCCGGGGCCGGGGCCGGGGCCGGGGACCGGGGACCGGGGTGCCAGTGCCGGGGAGACGCCGCGTGCCGGCCATAGCGTCGGCGAGAGCCGTACCGGCGGGGCGGGGCGAGGGCAGGCCAGCGCGAGCTAGGTCTGGGCCGCGGCCCGGCTAAAGCGGCGGCCGAGGCGGGGTCGGGCAGCGGCAGGTGTTCGGCGATCCGGTGACCGAGCTGCCGCCTGTCACGGTCGGATAGTGGGCTGGGCGCTCAGCAGGGTGAGCGGATTCGGGTGGTGGCTTGGACGGAGTAGTTCGCTGCGCCGGAGACCGGAGACCGGAGACCGGAGACCGGAGACCGGAGACCGGAGACTGGAAACTGGAAACTGGGAGCTAAGGGCAGCGCGGGGCCAACGCGGGGTCGGGGCGGAGGTGGCGGTCGAGGCGGGGCCGGGTTGTTCGATGATCCGGTGGCCGAGTTGCCGCACCATCACGATCGGACGGCGGGCTGCGGCGGCGACGGAGCGGTTGCTGCGTTGAATCGACCGGCAGCGATGACCGGCGCGAGGGTCGTTGGGATCAGCCGGTGGGGACTGCGTCGGGTGTCTGCGGTAGTCCGTGGCGAGTGGGCGGCGGGGCAGCGGTGTCCGGGCGGTCGGCATTGCCGGGGATGGTGGCTCGCGTTAGTTGCCAGGACAGGGCCTGTCTGGCGGTAGCGCGGCGCGGGGCTGCCTGCGGAAGTACGGTTGAAGTGGCCGGTGTGATCCGCGAAGCGGGGGTGTTTCCAGTGTCGTCCGGATCGGGCTCGGAGTCGTCAGCCGACCAGCATCTGCTGGCCCTGCTGCGGGCCATTCGGCTGCGCCAGGCCGCGCCGGACGCGGTGGCTGCGGGCATTGCCGACACGGTGGAAGCCCTCCGCCAGCAGCGGGAAGAGGCTCCGCCGTTGCCGCCGGGGGAGCATCACGAGGCGCTGCCGCCGGGCGCGTCGCGGCCCGGACTTCCGGCTGCCCCGCCCCACTATGACGATCCTGAGCAGCCCTTGCGGCCGCGGTGGGCCATGCCCGCCAGCCTCCGGCCCGGAGCCGGAGACGTCAGTGCGCCAGGCACCGGTCGAGGGGTAGCGGGCGCATCCGGCGACCCTGGTGTGCTCGGCCCCGGCCGCGGGTCGACCGGCGCTCCGGGTGGCGGTGACGCGAGTGGCGGGGGCCGCGGGACGGGCGGCGCCCCCGCTGGCGCCGGCGCGCCTGGCGGTTACGGAACGACCGGCGCTCCCGGTGAGGCGGACGCGCCTGGCGGCCGTGGGAGTGCGGGCGCGCGTGGTTACGCCGGCCCACCTGGCGCTGATCAGGACGGTGCGGCCGCGGTTGGTGGCGCCGGCGTGGCAAGTGTTGGTCGCTGGGCTGTGGACGCGGCTGGCGGTGGCGGCGTGGCGAGCGGTGGTCGAGGGGCTGCAGGCGCGGTTGGCGGTGGTGGCCTGGCGGGTGCTGGTCAAGGGGCTGGGGACACCTCGGACTACGCGGATGTGTCTGGGACGGAACGCGACGGTGGAGGAACGGTCGGCGGCCGGGGTGGGTCGGGAGGCGGCCGACCTGGCGGTTCGACCGGGGAAGCTGCGGAGGCGGCTGCTAGCGGGGCTGTAGCGCCGGCGCCGGGGCGGTCGTTTTGGGATCGGCGGTCGGTGCGGGGGGTGCCGCCGGGGGGCAAGCGGGAATCGTCTGGGGCTGAACCTGATCCCTATGTCGGTGGGGGTGCTGGTCCGGCGGTGGGGCGGCGATGGATGCCTGCCATCGACCCGACTCGGAGGCGGGCGGCTGAGCTGACGCAGCGCGCGGCCGACGCTGACTTCGACGCGGAATTGCTGGCCTCGTTCGAGGTGGGGGAGATTTCCGAGGCGGAGCTGCGGTCCGCGCTTTCGGCGATCACGCCGGGGGAGGCTGAGCGGTATCTGGAGGCGGCTCGTCGGGCCGGTTTGTCGGGTCGGGCCGTTCGGTTGGTTGAGGAGGCTGCCGGTGGGGCTCGCCAGCCGGGTGAGGGGTATCTGACGGCGGCGGAAGCTCGTCGCCAGGCTGAGGCCGTTCGGGGTGTGGGCCGGGAGCTCACGACGGACGCTGCCGAAGCGGGTGGTGGGGGATCTGAGGAAGTTGCACGTTCGGGGGACCCGCGGCCGGGTATGGGGCTGGTGACACCCGAGGAGGCGGGGCGGTTCGCGGACGTGGAGGCTGTGGGCAAGCCCAGCCGCAATCAGTTCGCTGGGCTGCCGGTTCGGCGGGTGGAGCGTGAGGAACGGCCGGTGGTCGCTCCTTGGGTGGTGGAAGGGCCGGAGGTCGAGGCGGGGCCACGGCCTGAGTGGGCCGGCGGGGGCCGGGTGCGGGGTGACCGCGTACGGGACGAAGGTGGGTTTTTGCGGGGAGAAGGTCAGCGGGAGAGCACTCGCGCGACGGGGGCGCCGGCGCCTCGGTTGCCGGGGTTCGATCTTCCGCACGTCACGCCGCCGATGGTGTCGCGGGATCGGGGCGCCGCGGACGGGATGGATCCGGCCGACGATGCGCTGTTGCGGCAGACGCAGCGATTGCTGAGCACGAGCCTGACGTTCGCGGGTGGGCCGGCCGAGGTGGCCGAGCGGTTGCGGGCCGCGCTGCTGCAGGCGCACCCGGGGCTGATGGCGGCGTTGCCGGGCGGGCCGCGAACCCACGCCGATCAGCTCGGCCGGGCCCTGACCTGGCTGGTGCACCACCTCGACCGGCCGCCGGTGCTCGTCGAAGGCACGGGACGGCTGGGGGCGGCCCTGGCCGCGTGCGGGATCGATCCGGGGCAGATGCGACTGGTCGGAGCGGCGCTGGCCGAGGCCATGCGGGCGGGCATGGCGCCGGGGCAATGGCGGCAGGACTTCGACCTGGCCTGGCGGTCGACCTGGCAGCACGTGTACGAGTGGATAGCGCACGGCGCGGTTCGGGCCGCGTACGACCCGCCTGTATGGGACGCGACTGTGGTCGCGCACGAGCTTCGGCGGCCCGACCTGGCCGTGGTGCGGTTGCGGCCCGACCTGCCGATGCCGTTCCGGCCGGGGCAGTTCGCGCGCTTCCAGGTGCCGGGGCAGCCGGCCATCTGGCGGCCGTACTCGCTGGCCGGGGCGCCGCGCCGGGACGACCTGATCGAGTTGCACGTACGGGCCAAGACGACGACCGGGGTGAGCGGCACGCTCGTCCACGGCACCCGCGCCGGCGACCGGATCCGGATCAGCCGGGCCGAGGGCGGCATGACCCTGCCCGAGCAGTCCACCCGCGACCTGCTGATGATCGCCGGCGACACGGGAGTGGCGCCGCTGAAGGCGCTGCTGACGGAGCTGGCCGACACCGGTGACTCCCGGTCGGCGGTGCTGTTCTGGGGCGTACGCGATCTGAACGAGCTCTACGACATCGACGAGATCGCCGCCGTGGCCCGCGCCGCCCGCCGCGCGACGGTGGTGCCCGTGGTCTCGGAAGGCGACCCCGGTCCGTACGCGTCAGGGCTGGTCACCGATGCGGTCGCGGCATACGGCGAGTGGTCCGACCACGAGGTCTACCTGGCCGGTCCGCCGTTGATGCTGGCCGCCACCAGCCTCGCCCTGCAGCAGCTCGGCGTCTCCCCGGACCGCATCCACCACGACGCCCCGGAGTAACCGCGCTCAACCTGGGCCGTCGCGCACTCGTCGGCTTGTCGCCGCAGAGTGTGGGGATTGCTATTCGGGCGGCGGGACCTTGTAGCCGGCGATCGAGGGCCAGCGGACCGTGAGGACGACCGTGTCCTCCTCCTCGGCGAGCCAGGAGTGGTCGACGCCGCGGCCCCAGACGACGTAGTCGCCCGGGGTGGTGAGGACGACTGTGCGGTCGGGGAACTCCATGTGGAAGCGGCCCTGGATCAGGACCAGCAACGCTGTGCGCTCCTCGCCGGTCACCCACTTCGCGCGGCGGTCGCCCTTGGGGTGGCGGCCCCACTTGATCTCGACGTCGGCGCTGTGGCGGGGGTCGCCGGCCGGGCGGAAGTGACCCAGCAGCCAACCTTGCTCGCCGGGCGCGTCGAGGTCCGCCTGGCCGACGTAGATGCCGCCGGCTCCGGGCTCGGGCGGCAGGCCAGCCTGCGGGCCGGCGGCGGGGTCGGGCTCGGTCACAGGGCTTCGGTCAGGATCTTGGCGTAGGCGGGCGGGACGTAGGTGGGGCCGCCGGGGGTGAGGACGTCCTCGCGGTTGGCAGTGGCCCAGGCCTCGGCCGGGACGGCGGCGCGCAGGGCGACCAGCACGGGGGCGTCGTCGTCGAGCATGGACAGGGCCACCACTGACTCCTCCACCTCGCCGACGCACTCGAAGGGCTTGTGGGCGTCGATGCCCAGCAGCTCGAGGAAGCCGGGAACCTGCGCCTCGTCGGCGAACAGGTCGTGGCCGAAGATGTGGTTGAGGCGGTCGCGGGGCATCGCGGGGGCCATCGCCAGGTAGACGAAGCGGCACTTGGGGCAGTCGCCGCACCAGCGGGCCGTCGGGTCGTGCAGCTTGAACGCCTTGTTGCAGCTGGTCACCACATCGTCGTACTGGGTGTGACGGGCGAACAGCTGCGCGATGTGCAGCTCGGACAGCGAGCGCAACAGTGAGAAGTACGGCTCGGTCAGGCCAGCGTGCGTGGTCACCGCGGCCCGCAGCAGGCCCTCGGCCTCGACGCCCTTGGACCACTGGTGGTTGACCTCGTGACCGTTCCAGATCAGGTTCGGGTCGGAGGCCGAGCGCTCGTTGGACATCACGACCGGGCCCAGGCCGTGCCAGACGGCGGTGGCGATCGCGATCAGCGAGTTGATCGCCGTGACCGGGATGTGGCCGTTGAGCGCGCCCGCCTTGTTCAGCTCGAACAGGCGCGGGTCGAGTTTGCGACGGGCGGCCAGCGCGTCCAGGCCGGAGGCGGCGTTCACGTTCTGGATCACCGGGTTCGGATTCACCGAGAACGGCACCGGGTCGAGCCCGGCCGCGCGCAGAATCTCCAGGGTGACGATCGAGTCCTTGCCGCCGCCGACCGCCGACAGCGGCCGCCCCTGGCTGTTGTCGACCGGCTCGGCCGGCTCGGCGTCACCCTCGGGCACCTCGACGACCAGGTCGAGGACGTGAGCGAGCTGGTTGCGGTAGGCGTACTCGGCCAGGCCCTTGGTGTAGACGGCCGTGAAGTACGCGGCGACCTCGCGCGCCACCGGCTTGGGCGCGACGACCCGGGGCGGCGCGCCGACCTTGTAGTAGCTCACCCCGGCCACCACGTGCAGCAGGTCGAGCACCCGGCCCAGCGCGGGCGGCGCCGGGCGGTCGCCGGCCGGAACCGGCAGCGTGATCGTCTCGGTGAAGTGCAGCGGGTCGGGGCCGTCGAGCACGTAGTCGAACGTCGCCACCCCGGTTGTGGGGTCGAAGGCGTACGAGGGGAACCGCATGACGTCGAACTGCACCCGGGAACTCCTGTCTGAGGGCCGACCGGCCATACTAGTCCGACTCGTCGAAGGGGAGAGAAACGTGCGCCTGGCAGACCTGAAGGGCCGGTCCGTGGCGGTCTGGGGCACGGGCCGCGAGGGGCGGGCCGCGGTGACGGCGATCGCCCCGCACGGGCCGTCGCGGCTGATCGCGGTCGATGACAGCGCGAACTTCCTGTCGGTCGCGTGGGACGGGCCGCTGGCCGAGCTGGCGCCGCTGGCCGGGGGTGACCACGCCTTCCCGGCGCTGGTGACGGCCGACGTGGTCGTGCGCTCCCCGGGCGTACCGCAAACCCACCCGTGGATGGCGGAGCTGCGCCGTCGCGGGGTCACGATCACTGGCGGTAGCGCGCTCTGGATGGCCGATCACGCGGCGCGAACGATCGGGGTGACGGGCAGCAAGGGCAAGAGCACCACCTCGAGCCTGATCAGTCACCTGCTGGCGGCGGTCGACCGGCCCAACATCTTCGGTGGGAACATCGGGGTGCCGCTGCTCGACCTGCCGGACGCCGAGCAGTACGTGCTCGAGCTGTCGAGCTATCAGTGCGCCGACCTGACCGACTCGCCGCGGGTGGCCGTCGTGACGTCGCTCTTCCCGGAGCACCTCGATGCGCACGGCGGCGAGGCGGAGTACTACCGCGACAAGCTCAACCTGCTGCGCCACAGTCCGGAAATGATCGTCGTGAACGGGTCGGACGAGCGGCTGCGGAACGAGATCCGCGGAGTGACCGACGCCAACGGCTTCCCGCCGATCCCGGCCGCCGCCGACGACTCGCGCTTCCGGGTCGAGGACGACATCGTCTACTGCTCCGACGAGCCGCTTTTCCAGCGCTCGGCTCTACGGCTGAAGGGTGGGCACAACGGCCGCAACCTGTGTGTGGCGCTGGCCGTGCTCGACGGCATCGGCATCGACGTGCCGGGCGAGAAAGAGCGGCTGGCCGCGGCGGTCGCGTCGTTCGAGGGGCTGCCGCACCGGCTGACCGAGATCAGCGACCCGTCCGGGCTGACGTTCGTCGACGACACGCTCTCCACGAGTCCGTATTCGGCCATGCACGCCATCGACGCCTACTCGGACCGCCCGCTCACCGTGCTGCTGGGCGGCACCGACCGTGGTCTCGACTACTCGCCGCTGCGTCACTTTCTGGCCGGCAAGGAACTCACCGTGATCGGCATTCCCGACAGCGGTCCGCGCATCCTGGCCGAGCTCGCCGGGCTCGACAAGATCAAGAGCGTGGCTGCGCAAGACCTTCCCGACGCCGTACGCCTGTCGCGCGAGCTGACGCCGGCGGGTGGCGTGGTGCTGTTGTCGCCGGCCGCGCCCAGCTACGGCCAGTACCGCAACTTCGAGCACCGCTCGCAGGCCTTCACCGACGCGATCGCGGCCACCGCCTGAGTCTCAGTCCCACCAGCAGCGCCAGACGGGGGCCTCGAGCAGGCTGGCGGCCAGGTCGGTGAGGTTGTCGGCGAAGTAGAAGTCGAAGTAGCCGTCGTTGTAGGCGCGGTACTCCCAGGACAGGCGCAGGGCGTCGGGGTGGGTGCGGGGCGGGCGGGCCACGGCGAACTCGGTGGTCGTGCCGGTCATGGAGACCAGGTCGGCGCCGTAGCGGTCGTGCCAGTAGCGGAGGATCGCGGCGTGCTCGGCGGGGTCGGGGTAGTCGTTCCAGCCGCCGTAGTGCAGCACCACCGGAACCATCCAGCCCGCGGGGGCCGGCACCAGCGCGACGGTCACCGTGTCGTCGGAGCCAGAGCCGGCGATCGCCTCGGTGCTGGTGTTCGCGTCGTGAGCGTCTGATGGAAGAGCTTCTGGGCCGGCGCTGTAGTCGGAGTCGGCGAACTCGGAGCCGCGCCGCTCGGGGGCGGTGGGCCAGGGGCGTTCCTGGTTGAGGTCGGTGTTGATCTCGGCGGTCAGCTCGGGACCGTAGATCGCGAGCTTGGCGGCCCAGCGGTCGGCCAGCAGCGTCGCGCCGTCGAGTGTCTTGAGGCGAGCATGGGCGTCGGCCGGGCTCTCGTACTCGTACGCGTCGGCGAAGTACTCCGGGGCGTCGGCGTCCAGCAGCACGGGCCAGTAGCCGGTGGTGGGGTGGGCGTCGCGCAGGCGGCGCCACCAGGTGAGGGCTTGGGCGGCCGGCGCTTCGAAGGCCAGGACCTGCGCCCCGGTCGCGGTGGTCAGCAGGGGAGTGTGCGGCGGCAGGGCGGCGTCTTCGGCTGGCACCCAGTGATGATCGTCTACGTCGTGATGCCGGTGGCGGTCGGGGTTCGCATCGAGCGGCGTAACAGCGGCGGTGGCGTCGACCGACCCGGGCGAGGGGCGAACGGCGGCCACGGGTGGAGTGTGTGCTCCGACTTGTCGGGCAGGCGCGATGCCCGTACGGGAAACGATGTTGACCTTGTTTCCCGAGTAAAAATCACGTTTCAGGATCGCCCGGAGATGGCCCCATCGGACGTCCGGAGCCAGCCGATCATCGGCCGCCGCACCGCCGAAAGGCCCATGTCAAACCCGGACATAGCCCCGCATGTGATGGCTGTCACGTCGTAAAGAGCATTTCCGGATTGATGACCGTCAAGCGGTGCCGGCGTAACACGCGTTCATCGGCGCAGGTCAGGTAACGGTTTGAAAACTTCGCCCAACTCCTTGACACGGAGGGGCGGTTAGTAAGAACTTTTACCGCGACAGTAAACACTGTTTCCTGAAAGGGTGGCCAATGAGCGAGCCGGAGATGGACGGCGCCGCGTCGACCGCGGTCGTCGACTCCCTGGTTCTTGGTACCGGGGTCACCACCAGCCACAACTCCGACGGCGTGCTCGCCCGGGTGCGGTCGTTGCAGTCGGAGTTCACGGGGGCGCTGCGACGCGTCGCTGAGCACGTCCTGACCGACCCGGCCGCCGCTTCCCGGGCGACCATCGTCGAGCTGGCCGAGCGCAGTGGCACCTCGCCGGCGACCATCACCCGGTTCTGCCGCGCACTCGGTTTCGACGGGTACGCGGATCTGCGACTGGGCATCGCGGCGGAGACGGGGCGAGCCCGTTCCGCCGGGTGGACGGTCGACATCGGGCGCGAGATCCAGCCGAACGACCCGCTCGAGCGGGTTCTGGGCCAGATCATGGCGGCCGACACCCAGGCCATGCACGACACGGCCGCGCTGCTCGACCTGGCTGAGGTCGAGCGGGCCGCGGTGGCGATCGCCGCGTCGACCCGGGTCAACATCTTCGGCGCCAGCGGAAGCGCGCTGGTCGGCGAGGAGATGCAGTTCAGCCTGCACCGCATCGGGGTGCCGGTCTGGGCCTGGACCGATGTGCACAACGGTCTGGCCAGCGCCGCGCTCTCGCGGCCCGGTGACGTCGCGCTCGGCATCTCGCACAGCGGAGAGACCGGCGAGACGATCGAGATGCTCGCCGAGGCGAGCAGCCGGGGCGCCACCACCATCGCCCTCACCAGCTTCCCGCGCTCGCCGCTGGCCGAGCTGGCCGACATCACCCTTCTCACCGCGACTCAAGCGACCACGTTCCGGCCCGACGCGCTCAGCGCCCGGCACCCGCAGCTGGTCGTCCTCGATCTTCTCTACGTAGCCGTCGCGCAGCGGACCCACGAACGTTCGCACGCCGCCTTCCAGCGCACCGCCCAGGCTGTACATGGCCACAAGGCGGCCAAGGACGGCAGTACCACCTGAAATCGCATCATCCCCAGTAGATAAATCTCCCCAGGAGGAAGCGTGAAGCGCAAGATCGCTGCCGCCGCGGCCATCGCTGCGACGCTGCTCGGGGCCGCGGCCTGCGGCTCCAACGACGAAGACGCCCCCACCACCTCGGCCTCGGGCAAGGTCGACGGCACCGGCAAGACCCTCAAGGTCTGGCTGATGGTCGACGCGCAGACCGCCTGGAAGGGCGTGGTCGACGACGCCAGCAAGCGTTTCACCGCGGCCACCGGCGCTCAGGTGAACGTCGAGTACCAGCAGTGGGCCAACCACCTGACCAAGCTGGACGCGACCCTCGCCGGCAGCGACGTGCCCGACGTGGTCGAGCTGGGCAACACCGAGTTCCCCAAGTACGTGTTCAGCGGCGCCTTCGGTGCGGTCAACCCGGCCGACTACGAGAACTCGGGCTCCTGGCTGGCCGGCCTCAAGGGCGCCTGTGACTTCGAGGGCCAGACCTACTGCGTGCCCTACTACGCCGGTGCGCGCGTGCTGATCTACCGCACCGACCTGCTCAAGAAGGTCGGCGCCGAGGCCCCCAAGACGTACGACGAGTTCCTGCAGACCGCCGAGAAGGTGCAGGCCTCCGAGAAGGCGAACAGCAAGTTCGGCGCCGTCTACATGCCCGGCCAGTACTGGTACGCCGCGATGAGCTGGGTCAAGTCGACCGGTGGCGAGATCGCCAAGCAGGACGGCGACAAGTGGGCCGGCCAGCTCTCGACGCCGCAGTCGATCGAGGGTCTGCAGCGCTGGGTCGACCTGGTCAAGAAGTACTCGAAGGCCGACCCCACCAAGAACGAGAACGACCAGGCCAACACGTTCGCCCAGGGCACCGCCGCGATGTTCTACGGCAACGCGTGGGAGCAGGGCTCGGCCGAGGAGACCAAGAAGGACCCCAACGACCCGAACTCGCCGCTGGTGGCGACCAAGGTCAAGGGCAAGCTGGCCGCCGCGCCGATGCCGGAGATCCCGTCGTTCCTCGGTGGCTCGAACCTGGGCATCACCGAGAAGAGCCAGAACAAGGAACTGGCCGCTCAGTGGATCAAGGCGTTCACCGACAGCACCTCGATGGCCGGGCTGGTGAAGGCCAACGCGCTGCCGAACGCGACCGCGCTGCTCGACCAGGCCGCCGCGGACAACCCGAAGATCGCCCCGGCCGCGCTGGCCGCGAAGAACAGCTGGTTCCCGCCGAACGCCGAGAAGTGGGCCGACGTCGAGAAGGGCGCGGTGCTGCAGACCATGCTGACCGACATCCTGACCGGCAAGAAGTCGGTGGCTGACGGCGCCAAGTGGGCCGACGACCAGATCAACTCGACGCTCAACGAGAGCTGACATCCGCCGAGCTGCCCGCCTCCCCGTGAGGCGGGCAGCTTGCCAGCCCCTTCAGAAAGGGAAAGCCGATGTCCGTCGTCGACTCCCCGGCGACCCGGCGGCCGAACGACCCCGGCCGGTCGCAGCAGCACCGGGCGCCCGGCCACGCCAAGCCGAAGCGCCGCTCGCGCGAGAGCGGCCGCACCCCGTGGCTGCTCGCCCTGCCCGCTCTCGTGCTGATCGCCGGCCTGCTGGGTTACCCGCTGGTCCGGATGGTCGTCCTGTCCTTCCAGAACATGCGCTTGCGCGAGCTGCTGAGCGGGCGCACACCCCCGTGGGTGGGCTTCGACCAGTACACCAAGGTGCTCGGCGACGGGGTCTTCTGGTCGGTGGTCGGGCGCACGGTCGCCTTCACCTTCGTCTCCGTCCTCATCTCGGTGCTGTTCGGCCTGGGCATCGCGCTGCTGATGCGCCGGGTCAGCCGCGGCGTCCGGCTGTTCATGGTCGTCGCCATGATGTTCGTCTGGGCGCTGCCGCAGCTGGTCGCGGCCCAGATCTTCCGGTGGATGACCGACTCCGACTTCGGCGTCGTGAACTATCTGATCGACAAGCTGCCCGGGGTCGACTACCAGAACCACAGCTGGTTCGTGAACCCGTGGCAGGGCTGGAGCGTCATCACCACGCTGGTGGTCTGGGCGGGCATCCCGTTCCTGGCCATCACGCTCAACGCCGGCCTGACCCAGGTGCCCAAGGAGCTGCTCGAGGCGGCCACGGTGGACGGGGCGACGCCCTGGCAGGCGCTGCGCAACATCATCCTGCCGATCCTGAAGCCGCTGATCATGATCGTCACGACGCTCTCCGTGATCTGGAACTTCGGGCTGTTCACCCAGGCCTGGGTGCTGCGCGACGGCCACCCGGAACCCCAGTTCCAGACGCTCGCGACCTACTCGTACACGCAAGCCTTCGGTCAGTCCCGGTACAGCCTGGGCTCGGCCATCGCAGTGATCACGGTGCTGCTCATGCTCGGCGTGATGATCTTCTATATCCGGCAGATGTTCAGGATCGGAGAGGTGGACTGATGGTCGCCCCCGCAGCGAGTCCCGCCGCGCCCGCGCCGGCCTCCACCGTCCCGCTCAAGCGCCGCCGGGCCAAGGGCGACGACGGTGTGATCACCGTCGGGCGCAGCCGGGCCGGCACGATCCTGGCCAACACGGCCGGGGTCGTCTTCTCGGTGCTCATGCTGTTCCCCGTCTACTGGGTGCTGAACACCGCGTTCAAGCCGGCCGACGAGGTGCTGGCCCTGGAGCCGACGTTCTGGCCGACCAGCCCGACGTTCGACAACTTCATCTCCGCCTTCAAGGCCCCGCTGTTCATGAAGGACATGCTCAACGGCGTCATCGTCACCCTGCTGGCGGTGGCCGGCGCCCTGGTCGTGGGCTTCCTCGGGGCGCTGTCGATCGCGCGGTTCTCGTTCTACGGCCGCAAGGCGATCATCCTGGTCGTCCTGGTGGTGCAGCTGATCCCGTTCCTGTCGTTGCTCATCCCGCTCTTCCTCATGCTGCAGAGCGCGGACTTGACCAACAGTTTGATCGGTGTGAGCATCACCTACCTCGTGCTGATCCTGCCCTACACCGTGTGGACTCTGCGCGGCTTCATCTCCGGCATTCCCCGGGAGCTCGACGAGGCCGCGCTGATCGATGGTTGCACGCGGGGGCAGGTGTTCTGGCGCATCATCCTGCCGCTGACCGGCCCCGGACTGGTGGCCACCAGCGTCTACGGGTTCATCCAGGCCTGGAACGAGTTCATCATCATCAACACGCTCAACAGCCCGGACAAGCAGAACCTGATGGCCTGGCTGCTGCAGAACCAGACAACGCGCGGTACCGCCTGGGGGCCCCTCATGGCCGGTGCGATCATCACCTCGATCCCTGTGGTGATCTTCTTCCTCATCATCCAGCGCAATATCGCGACCGGCCTCACGGCTGGCGCGGTCAAGGGATGATCGGGACTCAACACCCGTACGGCAGCAAAACAGCAAGCACTGAGGAGATGCTGTGACCGACATATTCCCGAAGCCCGAACTGGACCGCCGTACGCTGCTGCGTCGCGCGGCTGCCGTCGGTCTCCTGGCCACCCCCGCCGTGGGCATGCTCAGCGCCTGTGTCGGCAGCTCCGACGAGGACACGCCGGAGCAGGCCACCGGCACGAAGTCGGCGGACAACCCGCTCGGCATCGACCCCAAGTCGGGCGTCGAGATCGTGATCTTCAACGGCGGTCTGGGCACGGACTACGCCACCAAGGTGGACACGCCGCTGTTCAACAAGAAGTGGCCGGACGCCAAGATCACGTACTCGCAGACCGAAGAGATCTCGACGGTCATCCAGCCCCGGATCAACGCCGGCAACCCGCCGGACATGATCAACAACTCGGGCTCGAAGCTGATGGACTTCGGCGCGATCGTGAAGGCGGGCCAGGCGGCCGACCTGACCGACCTGTTCGCCGCGCCGTCGCTCGACATCCAGGGCAAGACCGTGGCCGACACCCTGGTGCCGGGCGCGATCGAGCAGGGCAGCTACGACGGCAAGCCGTTCGCGGTGAACTACTCGTACACCGTGTTCGGCCTCTGGTACAACGCCGCGCTGTTCAAGAAGAACAGCTGGACCCCGCCCACCACCTGGGCCGAGTTCACCGCGCTGTGCGACAAGATGAAGGCCGCGGGCGTCGTGCCGTTCGGCTACGCGGGCGCCAACGCGTCGTACTACATGGTGCGGGCCATCATGACCAGCGCGGCCAAGATCGGCACCGAGCAGGTCCTGAAGGACATCGACAACCTGAAGGAAGGCGCCTGGACCAACGACGCCATCAAGCAGGCGGCCGAGGCCTGGGCCGGCATCGGCAAGAACTACATCAACAAGACGTTCCTCGGCCTGCGCCACACCGAGGTCCAGCTGCAGCAGAACCAGGACAAGGTCGGGTTCTACCCGTGCGGCTCCTGGCTCGAGAACGAGCAGGCCAAGGACACCCCGAAGGGCTTCGAGTACGCGATCGCGGCGTACCCGAGCGTGACGGCGTCCGACAAGCTGCCGGCCACGGCGATCAACGCGGCCGCCGGTGAGATCTACTTCGCCGCCGCCAAGGGCAAGAACCCGCAGGGCGGCAAGGAGTACCTGCGCACCATGCTCTCCAAGGAGGCGGCGCTGGAGTTCACGAAGCTCACGAAGTCGCTTACGGTGGTGGCGGGCGCTGCCGACGGCCAGACGATCTCGCCCGGTCTGACCAGCGCGAACGACGCGGTGACCAAGGCCGGCAAGGACATCTTCATGGGCTACCTGTTCGACACCTGGTACAAGAAGCTCGACGACGAGTCCCGCGCGGCCGCCAACGACCTGATGTTCAAGGACTACGACGCGGCCAAGTTCTGCGAGCGCATGGAGAAGGCGTCCCAGGCCGTGGCCAAGGACAGCTCCGTCACCAAGTTCACCCGCAGCTGATCAACTCGTAACTGGTCCACAGCACGAAGGCAGGACGGTAGACGCCATGCGGCACGGCAAGTATCCCTTCATCATCGGCTTCCTTGTCGTGCCGGTGGCGCTCTACGTGACCTTCGTGGTCTGGGCCTACATCCAGGCCTTCTATCTGTCGGTGTACGAGTGGTCGGGCCTGGGACCGGTCGAGAACTTCGTCGGCCTGGGCAACTTCCGCAAGATGTGGGACGACACCACCTTCTGGCAGTCGATCAAGCACAACATCTTCCTGCTGGTCTTCCTGCCGATCATCACCGTCGTCCTCGCCCTGATCTTCGCCTTCCTGCTCAACGTGGGCGGCGGGCACAAGGGCGGGGTGACCCGGGGCGTGTGGGGCTCCAAGGTCTACCGGATCATCTTCTTCTTCCCGCAGCTGCTGGCCCTCGCGATCGTGGCCGTCATCTTCGGCCGGGTGTTCGGGCCGGACAAGAGCGGCATGATCAACGGCCTGTTCCCCGACTCGTGGCAGCCCTGGCTGTTCCTGGCCGACGAGCGGTACGCGATGGGCTGCATCCTGGTCGTGCTGGTCTGGCAGGCGGTCGGCTTCTACGTCGTGCTGTTCTCGGCCGGCATGGGCAACATCCCGACCGAGGTGTACGAGGCGGCCGCGATCGACGGCGCCAGCCGCATGACCCTGTTCTTCCGGATCACCATCCCGCTGCTGTGGAACACGGTGCAGGTCGCCTGGGTCTACCTCGGCATCGCCGCCTTCGACGCCTTCGCCCTGGTCAACATCATGACCGTGGACCGCGGCGGCCCGGACGGCGCGACCTCGGTGCTCAGCCTCATGATCTATCGCAACGCCTTCGAGTTCTCGCAGGCCGGCTACGCCTCCGCGCTGGGCGTGGTCCTCTTCTTCCTGACCCTCACGTTCGCCTGGGTGACCCTCTCGGCCACCCGGCGTGAATCCGTCGAAGCCTGAGCGGCGAGAGGCGAGACGATGACCACCATTGCCAAGACCCCCAGCACCACCGCCCGCTCGGCGGGCCGCCCGCCGGAGCCCAAGCGCGACCTCAAGATCGCCACC
Source organism: Paractinoplanes pyxinae (assembly GCF_026626335.1). GTDB lineage: Bacteria > Actinomycetota > Actinomycetes > Mycobacteriales > Micromonosporaceae > Actinoplanes > Actinoplanes pyxinae. The sequence goes on from NZ_JAPNTZ010000004.1 coordinate 375,422, forward strand.
GGCCTGTCGCACGTCGCCCTGGTCGCGTGGGCCCTGATCACGGCCGGCCCGCTGCTGTGGGTGCTGCTCGCGTCGTTCAAGAGCAACACCGAGATCTTCCTGGGCAAGCCGTTCGCGCTGCCCAACGAGTTCTCGTTCAGCACGTACGCCAACGCGTGGAGCGACGCCCACATCGGCCGCTACTTCATCAACAGCGTCTTCGTGGTGGTGATCAGCACCGCCGGCACGATGCTGCTGGGCGCGATGGCCGCCTACGTGCTGGCCCGCTACAAGTTCCCGGGCAACCGCGCGATCTACTACCTGTTCGTCTCGGGCCTGGCGTTCCCGACCTTCATGGCGCTGGCGCCGCTGTTCTACATCCTGAAGGGGATCGGGCTGCTCGGCTCGTTCACCGGCCTCATCCTGGTCTACATCGCGTACTCGCTGCCCTTCACGATCTTCTTCCTGGCCGCGTTCTTCAAGAGCCTGCCGTACGAGATCGAGGAGGCGGCCACCGTCGACGGGGCCTCCCACGTCCGCAAGTTCTTCCAGATCATGATGCCGATGGCCCGCTCCGGCCTGGTCAGCATCACGATCTTCAACATCGTCGGCCAGTGGAACCAGTACCTGCTGCCGGTGGTCATCATGAGCGGCCCCGGCGCCGACCAGAAGCTGCTGCTGACCCAGGGCATCGCCCAGATCAGCGTGTCGGCCGGCTATCAGGCCGAATGGTCGACCCTGTTCGCGGCGCTGGTGCTCACGATTCTGCCGATGATTATCGTGTACGCCATTTTCCAGCGGCAGATCCAGGCGGGCCTCACCGCCGGCGCCGTCAAGTAGAAGCACGGCTGATCCCCCCGGCAATCCCTGCTGCCGGGGGGATCAGTCTGTTCTCAGCGCCGTTGCACGCCGGCGCTGTTCGCGTAGAAGGTCGACCGCAGGTCACCCTGCACGTCGTGGACCTTGTTCCCGGCGAGATACACGGTGTCCCGCCCCACGAAGCGGATCGTGCAGTTGTTCCCGGTCGTGCGGGCGCACCATGACCAGACGATGGTCGCGCCGTTGTGCGAGATCGAGGTGACGCTGCTGGTCGGCGAGGACCGCCAGCCGACCGTGGGGTTGAGGCCGGTCCGGCTGCGGACCAGGCCGTTGCGGAGGCCGTAATAGACCGTCGCATTCCGTACGTGCATCGCGGTCACCGTGTCGGTCGTGCGCGGGATCAGCTTGATCCGGCCGCCTCCGTTCAGATCCGTGCGGAAGATCTGCTTCCCCTGCGAGAAGTAGAGGTAGTTGCCGCCGACGCCGACGTGCCGCAGACCGGCGCCGGCGAAGATCGTCCTCCTCGTGCCGCCGGCCGCGGGCACGCGGCGGATGCCGCCGGTGTCCGCCCAGAACAGATAGCGGCCGTTGGTGGCCAGGTCGCGGTCGCCGATCGGCCGCGGCGAGATGATGGTTCTCTGACCCGGACCGGCGAACTGCCGGATCCAGGAGCGGTTGGTCCGCCGGTCGGTGACGGCCACCCAGAAGCGGAACGAGGTGCCGGCCCGGGCGTAGGTGACGGCGCCGAGCCGGTACCTGGCCGCGCTGACGGAATAGATCGCCCGTTCCTGGCCGGGCAAGCCATCCTTCGAGGTGCGGAACACGACGGCCCGGCCGCCGCGAACGGCCGTCCAGTACAGGTTGCCGGTGGACTGGACCAGCCGGACCGGGGCGCCGTGGGCCACGGTGGCCCGGTCCGGCGCCACCGGACGCGGGTTGTCCCACGCCGGCTGAACGGGAGAAGCGGCGGCAACGGCGGTCAGGGCCAGGGCGATGGGTGCGGTGCGAATGGACATGGAGTCCTCCTTGTCGGGATGACTCCACGCTGGCGTCCCGGCCACCCGCCCCACATCGGGAACGACTCCTCAGAAAGGGCCTCAGTCCTCCTCAGATTTGCGAGCGCCGTGCCTACGAGCGAGCTCGGCCAGCTGGACGCGGTTGGTGGTCCCGGTCTTCCGGAGCATGTTCGAGATGTGCACGCTGATCGTCTTCTCGCTGAGCACGAGCGTCTTCGCGATCTCGGCATTCGTGCCGCCGGCCATGAGATGGGCAAGCACTTCCCGCTCGCGCGCGGTCAGGCCGGGCAAGGCGGGCGGCGTCGGCTCGGGCCGGTCCGTGCGGGTCAGGTCGATGCGGGCGGTGCGGGCCAGCCGCTCCACCTCGGTGCGTAGCTTCTCCATCCCGAGTTCGACGGTCTGGCGGTGGGCGGCCCGGAGCGCCTCGGGGGCTTCGCGATGGGTGGTTCGGTTCCGCAGGGCGGCCTGGGCCTGCCGCCAGCGTGCGTAGGCCTCGTCCCACGGCTGGTCGGCGGCTGCGCAACCTTCGGCGGCGGAACGCCACCGCTCCGGCTCGTCCGGGTCACGCAGGGCGCGGGCGATCTCTGCCTCGGCCAGCGCCTCGAATGCACGCCTTTCGGCGTCCGGCAGCACTGCCCCCGGATCGACCACGACCCTGGGATAACGAAGCCGGAACGCGGCCAGTCGTTCCAGAGCCGGGCCTGGATCCCGGCCGGCGTCCCGGCAAGCCTCCGCCTGATCGGCGAGCGCCCGCAGGGCGAGAGGCAGCATGTCCTCGGCGTTCCCGGTCAGCTCCAGGCCGCCGACGGCGATGTCGAAGGCGCGCTCCGGCTCGTCCGCCCCCAGCGCCACCTGCACCCGCACCTCGTCGAAGCCCAGAAACGACCGGCCGAGGTGGGCGGACGGGAAGATCTCCTCGGCTCGCGCCAGGTGGGCGCCGGCCTCGTCAGGGCGGCCCTGCAGGCAGGCCAGCTTGGCCGCGGTCAGCCGGGCGAGGGCGTCACCGCGAGCGCCGGGCCGGGCGCCGAGCGCCACCCGGAGCCGTTGCCGGCACGTCCGCCAATCGCCGGTCCACAGCAGGCAGGCCGCCTCCCACGCGCACATCTCGGCGACGTGGCTGTGCGCGGCTCCGATCGCTGCCAAGTCCTCGGCGGCTCGCCGGTAGACGCCCGCGACGTCCCGGAACGGCCCTTCGTGCTGGTTGGCCGTCGCGTAGGCGGCCCCTTTGAGCACGTCGGGCAGCCGGTGGCGGAAGGCGATCCGCCAAGCCCGCGCTGTCGCCTCGTGGTGGCCGGAACGAGCCGTGAGAAAACAGGCCGACGCCACGGACAGGAGCGCTTCTGCCTTCGCCTGTTCGTCGCCATTCGCCTCGGCCAGCTCGAGAGCGTTCCCGGCGACCGACGGGCCCTCAGGATCGTGCGCCCACAGCAGCCACTGAGCCAGCACGGCGGTCGCGAAGGCATGCTCCGCGCTGTCCGGGCACGTCGCCGTGACTGCGGTCGCGGCCCTCATCAGACCCGGGTCCGGCCCGGCGAGACCCATCGAGATTCGCAGCACCGCCTGACGCGTCATCAGGCGGCCCAGCCCGCGTGGCTCCCGAGCCGCCGACGTCAGTCCGATCAGGACGGCCAGCGCCTCCAGCTCCTCGTGTTCCAGGCCGGCCCGCTGGGCGGCGACTTGAATGCGTTCCCAGAGGCCGGCCTGGCTCACGCCGGGATCGCCGACGCCGGCCCACAGCGACAGTGCCCGCCGGAGGAGGCTCAGTTGCTCGGCGGGCCGGGAAGCGGTTCCGGCCGCACGCAACGCCCACCGGAAGGCCGGCTCCGTCATTCCGGCCCGCGCGTAGTGGTCGGCCAGGTCCACCGCCTCGGTCTCGTCCAGGGCCGACGCGTACGCGGCGTGCATGCGCCGCCTTTCCTCGGGCAGCAGATCGTCGTCCAGGACCTCGGCCAGCAGCGGGTGCGTGAACCAGTGCCGGCCGTCCGGATCCACGAACAGCACGCCGGCGTCGACCGCCTCGCGGAGGGCCGGGAGCACCGGATCGGCGAATCCGAGCGCCGGCGCCAGGCGGGCCAGCCGGTCGTACGTCTGGGGACGCCCGCCCACGGCGACCAGCCGCGTCAACTGCCGGGCCGGCGCGGGCAGGGCCTGCCACGGCCGGATCACGGCGTCCCGCAGCTGGGCCGGGCGCGACGGCGGCAGCGCGGTGGCGTGCGGGTCGAGGTCCCGCACCAGCAGGCGGGTGAGATACGGATTGCCGTGGGTGCGGGTGTGCACCTCGTCGACCAGGGCTTCGTCGGGTGGGCGGCCGAAGAGTCCGGTCAGCTGCTCGCCCGTGCCGGCCCGGTCGAGCCGTTCGAGGGCCACCTCCCGTACCCGGGGGAGCCGTCGCACGTCGGACAGCCAGCCGGCCAGCCAGTCGCCTTCGGTGCCGGCTCGGATGGTGGCGATCAGGCCGAGACCGCGGTCGGGCCGGCCGGCGATCGTGTAGAGCAGGACGTCGAGCGAGCTGCGGTCGGCCCACTGCAGGTCGTCGACGACCAGCACCAGCGGCCGGTCGGCGGTGGCCCGGTCGAGCCACGTGTCGAACGCCGTCAGCGAGACGTCCTCGGCCAGGCCGGCCCGCCGCAGCACGTCGCGCAGGGGGAGCAGCGGCGTGGTCATCGAGGTCAGCGGCAGGCAGCGGGCCCACAGGGCCTCGACGCCGTCGCCGGTTGTGCGGCAGGCCTCGGTGACCAGGGAGGTCTTGCCCACGCCCGGCTCGCCCCGCACCAGCAGCGTCGAGGCCTGTCCAGCCGCGGCGTCGCTGACGCAGTCCAGCACCGCCGCGAGCTCCTCGGCCCGCCCGGCCAGCGCCACGTCCCGAGTCTCCCGCCGTCAGCGCGGGCTGTCGAGGCTGCGGCGCCACTCGGCCGGGGGAACGCCGAACACGCGGCGGAAGGCGGCGGCGAAGGCCACGTCCGAGGTGTAGCCGACCCGCGTTGCCACCGCGGCCACCGTGAGGCGTTCTTCGGCGAGCAGGCGGCGGGCCTGATGCAACCGCAGCGATTGCAGGTAGCGCATGGGCGGCTCGCCGACGGTCCGCGCGAAGCGGGCGGTGAAGGCCGTCCGGGACAGGCCGGCCTCGGCGGACAGGGAAGCCAGCGTCCACGGGTGGGCCGGCTCGGCGTGCAGGGCAGCCAGCGCGGCGGCCAGATGCGGATCGCGCAGGCCGGCGAGCCACCCGGGGTGGTCGGCCACCGGGCCGGGCTCGCGCAGCACCCGGGCGATCAGCGCGTCCGACAGACGGGCCATCACCACGTCGCTGCCGGGGCCGGCGTCGAACGCCTCCTGGCGCAGCACCTCGACGTAGGGCGCCAGCCAGGACGGCGGGTGACCGTCCACGCCGGGCACGAACAGCACCGGGGGCAGGCCGCGCAACGCCGGGTGGCCGGGGTCGCCCGCGATGAAGGCGCCGCACACGATCGTCGCCGTCACCCGGGGGCCGCAGCCGCGCAGGCGGGCGCCGGGGGTGCGGGCGGCCAGTTCGAAGCCCGAGGTGGCGGTGGCGGCGGCGCCGCTGCGCAGCTCGTGGTGGTCGCCGCGGGGCAGGATCACCGTGTCGCCGGCGGCCAGGGGCGTCACCGTGCCGCCGGCCAGGGCCAGTTCGCACGCGCCGGACGCGATCAGGTGGACGCCGCGCAGGCCGGGACGGTCGAAGACCAGGCGGAACGGCGCGCCCATCTCGACCCACCGGTAGGCGGCACTGGCGAAGCTGACCTCGCGCAGCACCGAGCCCAGGACGTCCGATGTGCTTCGCGGGACGGACACACATGGAGTGTCCCGCCGTTCGTTTCTAGCGTCGAGGCATGAGGGATGTGCTGGTCACGGGATCAACGGGAATCGGCGGCGCGGTCGCGGCCGCGTTGGGGGAGCGGGCGCTGACCGTCGGGCGGAACGGCGCCGTCCGGGCCGATCTGAGTCTGCTGAGTGAAACGGCGCGGGCGGCCGACGAGGTGGGAAGCGGGCGCCTCGCGGCGATCGTGTGCTGCGCGGGCATCTTCACGCTGCGCGCCGAGCACACCGAGGAGGGGCTGGAACGGGCCTTCGTGCTCAACTATCTGTCCCGCTATCTGCTGGTCCGCCGGCTGCTGCCGCGGCTCGTGCCGGGCGGCCGGGTGGTGCTGGTGGCGAACGCGGGCCGTTATGGCGACACGCTGGGACCGATGGACGATCTGAACCTGCGGCGCGGCGGCCGGGGTCTGCGGATCGCCGGGCGCACCCAGCACGCCTGCGACCTGTTCGCCCTGGAACTGGCGCGGCGGGAACCGGGCCTCGCGGTGAGCTGCGTCGACCCCGGGCTGGTGGCGACGCGTGTGTTCCGCGACGCGCCGGGCGTCCCCGCAACGCTGCGGTTCCTGCTGAACGCCGTGCAGCAGCGTTTCGGCGCCGACCCCGCACGGGCGGCCCGTACGCCGGTCGGGCTGGCCGTGAACGGCCACGAGCCGGGCTTCTACGGCCCCGGCGGCGCCCGGCTGAAGCCGCCGGAAGCGGAGCGGCGCCGGGAGCTGTGGGCGGCCAGCGAGGACCTGGTGCGGGAGTTCTTGCCTTAGCCCCACACCTCCTCGGCGGTCTCGACGATCAGGGCCAGCTTGGCCACCTCTTCGTCGTACGTGAGCACGTTGCCCTCGACGGTGGAGGAGAAGCCGCACTGGGGTGACAGGCACAGCTGCTCGAGCGGGACGTAGCGGGCGGCCTCGTCGATGCGGCGCTTCAGCTGGTCCTTCGACTCGAGCCGGCCGCGCTTGGTGGTGACCAGGCCCAGCACCACCTGCTTGCCGGGCGGGACGAAGCGCAGCGGGGCGAAGTCGCCGGACCGGTCGTCGTCGTACTCGAGGAAGAAGCCGTCGACGGCCAGCTCGTTGAACAGGGCCTCGGCCACGAAGTCGTAGCCGCCCTCGGCCGTCCACGACGAGCGGAAGTTGCCCCGGCACATGTGGGTGGTGACGGCCAGGCCCTCGGGGCGGCCGGCGATCGCCGCATTGATCTGGCGGATGTAGCGCAGGTGCTGGTGTTCGGCGTCGTCGCCACGCTCGGTGAGCAGGCGGCGCTGGGCCGGGTCGTTCAGGTAGGCCAGGCTGGTGTCGTCGAGCTGCAGATAGCGGCAGCCCAGATCGGCGACGCGGCGCACCTGCTCGGCGTAGGCGGCGCTGAGGTCGGCCCAGAACTGATCCTGGTCGGGGTAGACGGCGGGATCGATGGCGGCCCGGCCGCCGCGGTAGTGCACCATGCTGGGCGACGGGATGGTCAGCTTGGCCGTGACGCCGGGCTCCACGACGGACTGCAGGAACGAGAAGTCGTCCCCGAAGATCGTCTCGGTCAGCCGGATCGGGCCGTCGACGGCCAGCGCGGCCGACTCGAAGTCGATCTCGCCCTCGGCGTTGCGGAAGTGGACCTGGATCTTCTCGTCGGTGGGGTGGATGCCGCCGAGGCGGTAGATGTAATCCATGTGCCACGACGTGCGGCGGAACTCGCCGTCGGTGGCCGAGCGCAGGCCCACGTCGCGCTGCATGCGCACCACGTCGCGGATCGCCTCGTCCTCGGCGGCGCGCAGCTCGTCGGCGTCGATCTCGCCGGTGGCCCGTCGCTCGCGGGCCTCGAGCAGCTGGGCCGGGCGGAGCAGGCTGCCGACGTGGTCGGCCCGGAACGGTGGCGTCTCGCGCAGCGTCATGGCCTCACCGTAACTCCGGAGGAAACGGTTCGCCCCGGTTGAGGGCATCGATCAGTTCCAGGGCGGCCGGTGGGCCGCCGTTCGCGTCGAGCCACCGGCTCACCTTGCAGCCGGCCCGGGAGTAGACCTGCTGGTCGGTGCTCGCGGCCCGCAGCCAGGCGGACAGGGTCCCGGGCAGCGGGTTGTCGCCGGCCGGGCCGTCGCAGTGTGCGCCCAGGTAGCGCGGGTCGGCCGAGACGACCACGGCCAGGCCCTCGTCGAACCACTGCGGCACCTCGCCGTCGAGCCGGTGGTGCAGCTCGACGTGCGACATCTCGTGCGAGGCGATGACCGCGTCGAGCCCGCGCGGCGAGAGCATGAAGGCCCGGTTGAGGATGGCGATGCCCTTCTCGCCCCCGCCGCCGATACGGTCGTAGCAGTCGTCGGTGAAGCAGGCGACCAGCCGCGGGTCGGTTTCGCGGCCGCCGTAGAACTCGGCGACCCGGCGGCGGGCCTCGGCCACCAGGGTTTTCAGCTGTTCCCGCTGCGCCGGGGTGAGACCGCGTTCGCTCCACAAGCCGTCCTGCACCCGGGCCAGCCCGTAGCAACCGGGGCAGGTTGTCGCGGCGGCCGACGGGTAGGCGAGGGCCAGGACGCCGGCGGCCGTCGCGAGCAGAACGACGACGGCGGCGGCGATCCAGCGAAATCTCACCCGGCCAGTGTTCCGGGGCGGCTGCCGGAACGCATCGGACTACGGTCGGAGATTCGCCCCGGCGGCCGCCCTGACCGCCTCGAGCGCCGCGGCCTGCTCGATCGCGTCGGCCCGGCCGAAGGCGGGCGGCGTGCCGGTGGCGATCGCGCGGGACGCGAGAACGAATTCCAGCCGGTACGGGTCCTCGCCGGCAACCGGCAGCCGCTTGACGGCGCCGCCGCGTTCCAGCTCGACGTGGTCCACCCGGCAGATCCACGGGTCGGGGACGCGGATGATCCCCTCGCTGCCGATCAGCTCCAGCTCGTCGCGGCGCGGGTAGTCCAGCGCCACGTCGAACTGCCCCAGCACGTCGCCGGGCAGCGCCAGTGTGGCCGCCAGGCGCAGGTCGGAGCCGTCGGCCCCTTCGGCGGCGTCGACGACCTGCTCGGCCCGCACCCGCAGCGGCTGCCCGCCGAACAGCCGTATCGCGCTGACGCAGTAGCAGCCCAGGTCGAGCAGGGCGCCGCCGCCGAGCCGCCCGGTGCGCCGGATGTCACCCGGCGGCACGTCCACGGAGAGCGCGGCCCGGATGAACAACAGCCGCCCGATCGCCCCGTCGGCCAGCAGCTGCCGGACCAGCGCGGTGTGCGGATGGTGCCGCCACATCAGGCCCTCGACGCACAGTTTGCCGGCCGCCTCGGCCGCGTCGAAGCAGGCGGCCGCGTCGGCGGCGGTCATCGCGAACGGCTTCTCGCACAGCACGTGCTTGCCGGCCCGCAGCGCCCGGATCGTCCACTCGGTGTGCAGCGCGACCGGCAGCGGGATGTAGACCGCGTCCACCTCGTCGTCGGCCAGCAGCTCGTCGTACGAAGCGGCACTGCGGGGCAGACCCAGTTCATTTGCGTACGCGGCGGCGCGCTGCCGGTCGCGGCCGGCCACGGTGACGAACTGCGCCTCGGCCGAGCCGCGAAGCGCCTCGGCGACGACCCGGCCGATCGAGGCGGTGGACAGCATTCCCCATCGGACGGTCATGGCTGCCGAGCCGTTCGTTCGTCGCGGCCGAGGGACAGGTGACGGGCGAATGCCGCGTACGCGCAAGGGTTGTGCAACGCGGCGGCGGCGGGACTGCGGTCGTAGCGGGCGGGCCACCGCGGGTCGTCATGGGTGTGCGGCAGGTGCAGCCGGTCGGCCTCGGGATCGGAGACGTACCACTGAGGAGTCTGGGCCGCGACCGGGTCGACCGCACGGACCGACTCGCGGAGCAGCAGCTCGGCGCGGTCGGCCGGGCCGCGTACGGCGTAATGGGGGGTGAAGTTGAAATTGGTGTCCCAGAAGTAGGCCGGGGGCGCCTCGACTCGGTGATCGAGGCGCATCGACTCGGCGGCGGTGCGGAACCGGAAGCGGAGCGAGCTCTCGCCCAGCGCGGCCAGCACCCGGGCGAACTGGGCCTGCACCAGGCCGATGGCCCGCGCCTTCTCGGCCGCGCCGGCCGTCGGCGCCACGTGGAAGTGGGTGGCCAGGGCGGTGGCGAACAGCGGGTCGAACGGCACGGTCAGGTGCCGCACGGCATCGGCGATCCAGACCAGCACCTGCGCCTTGGCCCGGCCGGCCAGCAGCAGCTCGACCAGGCCGGGCCAGTCGTCCTGGACGGTGCGGACCGGCCCGTCCACGTGGGGCTCGCCGTCGGGCCCGAACCCGATCCGCAGATAGTGCCCGCCCTTGAACAGAAAGCCGTCGAGGGCCGCGTCGACACCGGCCGCGAACGGCGTCACCATGCCCGCGATCGCGGCGATCGGACGGGGATAGCCGGGATCGGGCTTCTCGCTGACCCAGTCCCAGCGCGTGTACTGGTCGCCGCGGAAGAAGAACGCCTTGCCGTCGCCGTTGCCGGCCGCGTCCACCCCGGTGGCCGAGACGCCGGTCAGCGCCCACTCGGAGAGCGGGCTGACCCCCGAATCGCCGAGCCCGCTGATCAGGTCGATGCGCGAGTATTTGACCCCGCGGAACTGGAAGCCCAGCCGGGCGTGCCGGCCCTGGCCCTTGAGCGCGGCGTCGAGCCCCTGGTGCGGGCCGACGGGCGAGAACGGCCGGCCGAAGCCGAGCCCGGCGACGTCGTGGACCCCGTCGGCGACCCGCTGCCGGGCCAGGTCGTAGAGCACGTAGTGGTCGGCGAGGAAGAACGTCGCCTCGTGCGAGCCGTCCGCGTTGCCGCGCGCGGCGTCGATGTAACGCTCGTTCGGGTCAGCCACCCTGCGCAGCGTAGTTGTGTCACTCCGTGATGGCGCTCGGCCGAACTGCCGATTACGGCTGGCCGATCATCGTTTCGGCTCCCCCGGCGCGGGTTAGGTTGGTGATGTTCCATCCCATCCCTGCGGAGGCTTGCCGTGCCCGAGATCTACACCGCCGACGCGGACCGTTACGCATCCATGGAATACCGCCGCACCGGCCGTTCGGGCCTGAAGCTGCCGGTGGTGTCGCTGGGGCTGTGGCACAACTTCGGCGACGACCGGCCGCTCGAGACCCAGCGGGCCATCCTGCGCCGCGCCTTCGACCTCGGCATCACGCACTTCGACCTGGCCAACAACTACGGGCCGCCGTACGGGTCGGCCGAGAGCAACTTCGGGCGGGTGCTCGCCACTGACTTCGCCCAGTACCGCGACGAGCTCGTCATTTCGACGAAGGCCGGCTACGACATGTGGCCCGGCCCGTACGGCGAATGGGGCTCGCGCAAATACCTGACCGCGTCGCTTGACCAGTCGCTGAAGCGGATGGGCCTCGATTACGTCGACATCTTCTACTCGCACCGGCACGACCCCGAGACGCCGCTGGAAGAGACGATGGGCGCGGTGGCCGACGCCGTCAAGGCGGGCAAGGCCCTGTACGCGGGCATCTCCTCGTACTCGCCGGAGAAGACGGCCGAGGCAGCGGCCCTGCTGCGCGGGCACGGCGTGCCGCTGCTGATCAGCCAGCCCTCGTACTCGATGCTCAACCGCTGGATCGAGGGCGGCCTGCTCGACCAGCTGGAGCGCGACGGCGCCGGCTGCATCGCGTTCTCGCCGCTGGCCCAGGGCATGCTCACCGACCGCTACCTGAACGGCCTGCCCGAGGGCTCGCGGGCGACCGAGCACAAGTCGCTGACCGCGGACTGGATCAACGACGAGAACCTGGGCAAGATCCGGGCGCTGAACGACATCGCCCAGCGCCGCGGGCAGTCGCTGGCGCAGATGGCGATCGCCTGGGCCCTGCGCGACCCGCGGATGACCTCGGTCGTGCTGGGGGCCAGCAGCGTGGCCCAGCTCGAGAACAACGTGGCCGCCCTGGGCAACCTGGCCTTCACGGCCGACGAGCTGGCCGAGATCGACAAGTACGCCACCGAGTCCGGCATCAACCTCTGGGCCCGATCCAGCGACTCCTAGGCGCTAGGCGAGCAGGGCCTCGCGCATCTCTTTACCGGGGTTGAAGCCGCCGACGACCTGCGGGGACTCGGGGTCGTAGATGTCGACGACGTGGTTGCGGCGCATGAGCTCACGGACCGGCCGGGGCAACGGCGGTTCGTCGCTCATCGCGCCGCGCAGGTCGCGGGCCGCGGCGATCAGGCGGTGGGCCAGGATGGCGCCGTCGGTGTCGGGGCGGACCCGGGCGAACTCCCAGCCGTCGATCGTCAGGTCGAGCACCTCGAGGACGTGGGCCAGCAGCGGGCCCGGCTCGGTCTGGCGCACGGCCCGCTTGGCCTCGGTGCTGAGCACCCCGGCGGCCGCGCTGACCTGGATGTACGGGTGGAGGCGGCACGGCAGCGTGAACAGCTGCCAGCGCAGCCGGCCCCGCCCGTCACGCCACAGAGACCGGTAGTCGGTGCGGTCGATCGGGAAGCCGGTCTGGGCCACCAGGTCGGCGTACGCGCCGTCGGCGAACTCGCGCAGGATGGCGGCCGCCGCGGCCACCCCCTCGTCGCCGCTCAGCAGCGGGACGACCGCCTCGGCCTGCTCGCGGAACGAGCCGGGCAGGTGGGCGCCGAACCTTTCCCGCACGTCGTCGACGATCGCCTGACCGGCGCCGGGATCACTCTGCCGCCCGGAACCGCGCCGGAACCACCGCATGCCGCCTCGCTCCACCGTCGCCGGAAACGCGGCAATGCTAGTCGTTTTCTGATCTCGGCGGGGTATCAGGTTCGGTGGGACGCTCGGTCCCCGTACGGGAAAGAAGGTTTTGATCATGCAGAGTCGCCGCATCGGTGACGTGACGGTCGGCGCGATCGGGCTCGGCGGCATGCCGATGTCGATCGAGGGACGGCCCGACGAGGAGCGGTCGATCCGCACGATCCACGCCGCCCTCGACGCCGGCATCACCCTGATCGACACCGCCGACGCCTACCACATCGGCGCCGACGAGGTCGGTCACAACGAGACGCTGATCGCCCGCGCGCTCGGCTCCTACAGCGGGGACACCTCGGACGTGCTGGTCGCCACGAAGGGCGGGCACCTGCGCCCGGGCGACGGCAGCTGGACGGTGAACGGCTCCCCGGACTACCTGCGGCAGGCCTGCGACGCCTCGCTCAAGCGGCTGGGCGTCGAGGCGATCGGGCTGTACCAGTACCACCGGCCCGACCCGAAGGTCGACTACGCCGACGCGATCGGCGCCATCCGCGACCTGCTCGACGCCGGCAAGATCCGGATGGCCGGCATCTCGAACGCGAACCCGGACCAGATCCGCCAGGCGCAGGAGATCCTGGGCGGCCGGCTGGCCTCGGTGCAGAACCAGTTCTCGCCGGCCTTCCTCTCGTCCGAGCCCGAGCTGCGGCTCTGCGACGAGCTCGGCATCGCCTTCCTGCCGTGGTCGCCGCTCGGCGGCATCAGCAAGGCGTCCGAGCTGGGCGGGCAGTCCGACCGGTTCGCCGCGGTGGCCGAGCGTCACGGGGTGAGCCCGCAGCGGGTCTGCCTGGCCTGGCACCTGGCCAAGTCGCCCGTGGTGGTGCCTATCCCGGGCGCCAGCCGGCCCGAGACGATCCAGGACTCGGCCCAGGCCCCGGAGCTGAAGCTGACGGCCGACGACCTGGCCGAACTCGGCATCTGACGGTTGTATTTCGGTTCGCGCCGCCCGAGTTCTCCGATCTCGGGCGGCCACCGACGAACTGACTCCTCGAACGCGGCCCGCACTCCCGGGGCGCCTGTGCGAGGAGAGAGCGATGGGGCTGATCGGGCGGTTCTCCGATCTTCGGGTCAGTACGAAGATCCTGACGTCGGTGATGGTGGTGGCCGCGCTGGGAACGGGTGTCTCCTCGTTCGCGGCGGTCAAGATGTCGCAGATCAACCAGAACACCGATGAGGTCTACAGCGGCACCCTGCAGCTCGAGACCATCGCCGAGATGCGCAACGCGTTCAACCGCGTCCGCATCGACTCGCTCAACCACTTCCTCACCGGTGACGACGCCGTCGAGGCGGAGGCCGAGAAGGCCATCGCGAAGGACAGGAAGACCCTGGCCGACACCGAGGCCCGCTTCAAGGCGTTCCCGCTCGGGCCGGCCCGCACCGCGGCGCTGGCCGAGTTCGACCGGGCCTGGACCAGGTACGTGGACGTGCTGGACAAGAAGCTGCTGCCGGCGAGCCGGGTCGACAACGACGCCCTGGTCGCGTCCGTCCGCAAGAACGAGGTCGAGCCGCTGGTGGCGCAGGCCCGCGAGGCCATGGACACCCTGTCGGCGCAGACGATCGCCAACTCGAAGACGGAGCAGGCCGAGGCTCAGGCCGCGTACGAGAATGCCCGCACCCTGATCATCGCTCTGATCATCGCCGGGCTGGCCTTCGGCGTCGCCCTGGCCGTCGGCGTGGCCCGGCTGATCACCAAGCCGCTGGCCCGGGCCGTCGAGGTGCTGACGGCCATCCGCGACGGCGACCTGACCGCCCGCACCGGCCTGCACGGCAAGGACGAGGTGGGCCGGCTGGCCGAGGCGCTCGACACCTCGACCGAGTCGATGGCGGCCATGGTCCGCCAGGTGGCCGACAACGCGCACCACGTCGCGGCCGCGTCCGAGGAGCTGTCGTCCGTCTCGGTGGAGATGTCCTCGGCCGCCGAGGAGACGTCGGCCCAGGCCGGCACCGTCTCGTCCGCCGCCGGCCTGGTGTCGCAGAACGTGCAGACCGTGGCGGCCGGCGCCGACGAGATGGGCGTGGCGATCCGCGAGATCGCGACCAGCGCCACCCAGGCCGCGTCGGTCTCGGCCCAGGCCGCGCAGACCGCCGACAAGACCAACGAGATCGTGGCCCAGCTCGGCCGTTCCTCGGCCGAGATCAGCAGCGTCGTGCAGCTGATCACGGCGATCGCCGGGCAGACCAACCTGCTCGCGCTGAACGCGACCATCGAGGCGGCCCGGGCCGGCGAGATGGGCAAGGGCTTCGCCGTCGTCGCCTCCGAGGTCAAGGACCTGGCGCAGGAGACGGCCCGGGCCACCGACGACATCTCCCGCCGGATCGGCACCATCCAGAACGAGACCGAGCAGGCCGTGGTGGCCATCGGCGAGATCACCGAGGTGACCGCGCGGATCAGCGACCACGCCGCCACCATCGCGGCCGCGGTCGAGGAGCAGACGGCCACCACCAACGAGATGGCCCGCAGCGTCGCCGAGGCGTCGACCAGCGCCCACGACATCGCCGGCACCATCGCGGGCGTGGCCCAGGCGGCCGACGCCACCGCCGCCGGGGCCACCGAGACCCAGGCGACCGCCCAGGAGCTGGCCCGGATGGCCGAGGACCTGCGCCGGACGATCGCGGTCTACCGCGTCTGAGCCGCTGTTCCCTCATCTTTTTCGAAGCTCGCGTAGTAGCTGGCCGCCATGTCCTTGTCGCCGTGGCCCTGCTCGGCAGCCCGACGGAAGCGCTCGGCCCCGGCCTCGGCCAGGTCGAGGCGGACGCCGTGCTGCCGGCCGGCCTCGGCGATGAGGCGGGCGTCCTTCTCGGCCGTGGTCACGGCGAACGCGGCCGGGGAAAGTTTGTCGCCCCGGACCAGGCCGACCTTGGTCCGCAGGTACGCGTTGTCGAGCGGGCCGCCCTCGATGACCTGCAGGAACTTGTCGGGATCGACGCCCAGCGCCTCGGCCAGCGAAAGCGTCTCGGCGCCGGCGTGGGTGAGGGCCAGGACCCAGCTGTTGGCGACCAGCTTGAGGCGGGTGGCCGCGCCGGGCTGGTCGAGCCAAACCGTACGGGCACCGACCGCATCGAAAATCGGGGTGACCTCGTCGCGGCGCTCGGCCGGGCCGGCGGCGAGCACGGTGAGCTGACCGGCCTCGGCGGGCTGGCGCGTTCCCAGTACGGGCGTGTCGAAGAAGGCGAAGCCGTGGTCGGCGGCGTCGGCGGCCAGGCGGTCGACGTCCTCCAGGCTCACCGTCGTCGACTGGACCCAGATCGCGCCGTTCCTCGCCGCGGGGAAGGCGTCCCGCATGACGTCCCGGACGGCGTCGCCGTCGTACAGCATGGTGATCACCACGTCGGCGTCGCGGACGGCCTCGGCCGGGGTGGGTGCGACCACGGCGCCGTCGCCGGCCAGCGGTTCGGCCTTGCCGGGGCTGCGGTTCCAGACGCGTACGGTGTGTCCGGCCTTGATCAGATTACGGGCCATCGCGGCGCCCATGATGCCGGTGCCCAGCACGCCAACAGTCAGTGTCTCGCTCATGCCGTTATCTTTCCGCCCTTCTCGGCCGGACGCAGACTCCACGTCTCGTACGTAGCGCCGCGCGGACCTGCTGCGTGCCGGAACAACTGCGGGATCTTGCGACAGGCGGCAGCGAGAGTCCGCTTCAACCGACCATCTCGGACTGGCTGGTAATCACAAGATAAAATAGGTGTTTCCGATTCCCCGCTCACCCGAGCCGGCCAGTGCTTTCGACAGGCTGAGCAATTGCGCGTCAGTCAGCGAAGCTACATAGTCCAAAACTGCGCGGCGTTGATCGGCGGAGGAGCCGGCGAGATCCTTCGTGTATTCGCGCAGAGTCATCGGCAGTCGATCGGGATCGTTGTCCGACCACTCGACCAGTCGAGTCACGGTGTCCCGCAAGACGCGAGTCTGGCCCAACTGGCTGAGCGCCAACTCTGCTCTGTCTATGACGAACTTACGGGTCAGCCATTTGAGAACCTGTACTTCATGCCAGTGATCGTCTTGAAGCCGTGCGATGACAGCCTTGTGTGAGCCGCGTGGTCCGGCCGTTATGCCACGGACGTAGGAGTCGGTGCGGCTGGCGAAAGCCGAGCGAATCATGGTGAATGCGGTCCGCGATCCGTTGAAATGTCGGAGCATGGTGTAGTCGATAAGCACCAGGACTTTCTCTGCGGCAGCCGCCAAGGAGTCAGAGCTGTAGACATCGGGATACTCCTCCGCCAATTTTCTGCCATGTTGCTCCAGCGTCTGAAAGTCCATGGTGATGGGTACGTAGCCGCGATGCCGGCGGGAGCCGATGAAGTCACGCAGCAGAGCAACGATCTGGTTGCGTGGGAACATTCCCGCACAGTAGAAATCTTCAAGATCATGCAGCGCGTACGTGATGTCGTCGGCAGTGTCCATTATCGACGCCTCAAGCGTCTGCGCGAATAGGGGGACCGGCACGTCGGCTCGAACCCGGTCGAATGCTTCCGCATCAGTTCGGTACGCGTTGAACTTGCGCCATTTAAGGCTGTTCGGCTGGTCGTCGCGCAGCCACGGGTACTTGATTAGAGCGGCGAGCGTGGCGGCGGTAAGATTGAGGCCTCGTTGATGTTGAAATCGGTATTCGATCTGAGTCAACATCCGGAAGCTTTGTGCGTTTCCCTCGAATCCGTCCGTTAAGTCCAATTGTTCGCGGGCGCACTTGTCGAGAGCTTGTTCGCCCGCATGGCCGAAGGGAGGATGTCCCACATCGTGTGCCAAGCAGGCTGCCTCGACGGTATCCGGGTCAAGCCCGCCGCCCGCCTCGATGTCTTCGGACTCCGTTGATAGAGAGAGAAGGTCGGCAATCCTTCGGCCCACCTGTCCGACCTTTATCGAGTGAGTTAGTCTGCTGTGCATCAAATAGCCGGAGTAGTCCGGACTGACGATCTGAGTAACCCCCGCTAGCCGGTGCAAAGCATAAGAATGGAGTACTCGATCCCGATCCAGTCGCCCCTCGGACCGGCTCTCGTTCCTTCGTTTTTCTTTGGACGCGCGAGAGTTGCGCCCCACCATAGGCAAGGTGGTGTGCCTTCTTTTCTCCTTGGTTGCTGCAGTTAGGCAACCGTTGGAGGTCAATCGAATCTGGCCCCAATGTATGCGGTCCCACAATTCCGCCGCCGCATCCAACTTGCTGGTTCGAGCCTCCGATGCGACATCCTTTAGGAGCTCCTCGATCTCGATCTCGCCGGCGGCGCGAACCTTCTTGAGCAGCAGTGCAGCCAGCTCTCTAGGTCGTCCGGCTGGCGGATTATTTCCGGCGGGTCGACCGACGTCAGTCTCCATCATAATCCTCTAATTAGACGGTAATCATGGTTGGCGGTCAGTTCGGCGAGCACCGTCATGGTTCTTGCCTTCGGCATTTTCAGGGTTTGCCGGTCCGCTGTCGGCAACCTCGTTCGCCTGGGTGCCGGAGGTCGAGGAACTAGAAGGTTCTGGGGGTCCCTCGGCGGCTCTGACCGGTGGTTGCGCTGGCTTGGCTTGTGGATCTTTGCTCGGCAGGTGATCAAGAATTTGCTGCGCGCGAGAGTCGGCCACTCTGGTGACCAATTGCTGAGCGATCCCGAACACGAGTGCATAAGCAAGAATCTGTCGTTGGTTGTCAAGGTTGGTAAGACCAGGAACAAATCCTCCGGATAGGAGCAGCATACCGATAATTGCGCTCAGTGCCCCGGCCGGGACCTTGAGGACAGCCAGCGCGGTGGACACTGAGTACGGTGTCGAGGTGCCCCGCAGATTGCGTATGGCAACGATGGCCCCTAGGGCTCCGCCGACCGCACCGAGCCCGGCAACAATCAGGATGTCCCCACCGGTGGGTCGTTGGCGATCACCGCTAGGGCACACGGTCTGTACCTGCTGCGTGATCTGCGGATCGGTGACGGCACTGGTTACGCTCGGTTCAAAGCACAGCGGGATGGCGGCCGGCGACAGCGCGACCGCGACCACCAATATCCCGGTGAACAGGGCGATAGCGGCAGCAGTTAGCAGAATGATGTTTCGGAAGTTGCGGAGGCGGACGTATTCCTGATCCGATGCGTCGTATGCGGTCTCCATGGCTTGTTTCAGCGCGGCTCGGCGCAGCTCCGGGTTGACGCTTCTCAGTAGTCCCTCTATTTCGATGCGACGTGGGTCATTCCGGTCAAGGACCATGGCTAAACGAGTTGTCACCTCGGGGAGTGTCGCCTCGAACTCCGGATCGGGCAGGAGGTCGGACAAGAAGGTTTTGGCCGCATGCAGATTCATGTAAGCCCGTTCGACAGACGTTCCACGCCACTTGTCTCGAAGCCCTCGACGTTTGACGCGAGAGGTGCATCGGCAGGCCTCACGTGCTTCGGCAAGGTGGTACTCGATCGCTGTCCTGTTCGCTGAGAGGGCAGCCGCACGGCTGTCGGACATCGCGTTTTGCATGCGATGGTCGATTCGCGCGGCCTCGACCGAGGCCTGCACGGCCCATGATTCCGGCCATATGTCATGCGACGTCGGCGCGTTCATCAAACCTCCCCGCCTAGGCGGTGGACCAGCTATTTAGCCAGACTCAACTATTTACAACGGGAAACTTTCTGCATCGAGCTTCGCGTTGCTCTTCAATTACAGAACGGCGTGACGCTTGGCAAAGCCGTACTGTCGTTGATCTGCCCTCCGTATCGCATGAGATCGCTTGGACGCTGCACAGCGGTTTCTGGGGCGAAGCTCTAGAACAACCATCCTCAACTGCCCTTCCGCATTCAGCTGGCGAACTCTTTCGTCTTTCGGCCGAACCAAAGTCAGACGCAGACGGCCCGGGCGGCGAAGGCGGAAGATGTCGTACCCCTGGGACAGAATGACTGGGTGCTGACAGCGGTGGAGGCGGAGGCGGGCGGTCGAGGGGGCCGCCTGCAAGAGCTGCGCGTTGACGGCACCGCGGCCGGGCCGGTGCAGATGGTCGGTGACCTGGCGGGGGCGATCGGCGAACGGGAAGCCGCCGATCACCCCCGTTGGGTCTGGGCGGCCACCGTCGACATCTATCCGGGCCTGCTGCGGGCCGGGGTGCGAGTCGCCCGCTGTCACGATCTCGAGCTGACCGAGGCGCTGCTCTCCGGTCACGCCGGGCGCTGGGGTGAGCCACGATCACCGGCGGCGGCCTTGGCCCGGTTGCGGGGTCTGCCCGTTCCGGCCGACCCGCCGCCCCGCGTGGCCGAGCCGCCCGGGTTCGCCCAGGCCGCGCTGTTCGAGTCGGCGGGCTCCTCGGCCGCCGCCGTGGGCATCGACGTGGTCCGCGAGGTCTACGCCGACCAGCTGCGGCGTCAGGCGCAGACTGAGCATCCGGGGCGGTTCCGGCTGCTGGTCGCGGCCGAGTCGGCGGGCGCGCTGGTGGGGGCCGAGATGGGCCACGCCGGCCTGCCGTGGCGGGCCGATCTGCACGACGAGCTGCTGCGCGGGCTGCTGGGCCCGCCGCAACCGGTCGGCCCACCCCGGCGGCTGGCCGAGCTGACGGCCGAGATCAACGCCGCCTTCGGGGCCTGGGGGCTGCACCCCGACTCGCCGGCCGAGGTCGTGCGGGCCTTCGCCCGGGCCGGCATCGACATCCCGAACACGCGGGCCTGGGTGCTCAAGAACGTCGACCATCCGGCCGTGCGCCCGCTGCTGGAATACAAAGAGCTCTACCGCATCTGGACGGCGCACGGCTGGGCCTGGTGCGACTCGTGGGTGATCAACGGGCGCTTCCGGCCGGAATACGTGCCGGGCGGTGTGGTCAGCGGCCGCTGGGCCACCCGCGGCGGCGGCGCGCTGCAGGTGCCCAAGGCGGTGCGGCGGGCCGTGGTGGCCGACCCGGGCTGGCGGTTCGTGGTGGCCGACGCCGGGCAGCTCGAGCCGCGGGTGCTGGCCGCCATCTCGGGCGATCAGCGGCTGGCGGCGGCCGCGGCGGCCGGTGATCTCTACGCCGCGCTGGCCGCCGACTCGTTCGAGGGCGACCGGGCCAAGGCCAAGATCGCGCTGCTCGGGGCCATGTACGGGCAGACCGGCGGGGCGGCCATCCCCGCGCTGGCCGTGCTGCGTCAGCGCTATCCGACGGCGTTCGAGTTCGTCGAGCACGCGGCCCGGGTCGGGGAGGCGGGCGGGCTGGTCCGGTCGTGGCTGGGCCGCACGTGCCCGCCGTCGTCGGCTTCGTGGCGCGATGCCGGTCTGGATCCGCCGGAAGAGGCGGGGGAGCCGGTGGGCGCCTCGGGCCGCGCGCGGGGTCGCTTCACCCGCAACTTCGTCGTGCAGGCGACGGCGGCCGAGTGGGCGTTGGTGCTGCTGGCGACGCTGCGCACGGCGTTGGAGGGCAGCAAGGCGGAAATGGTGCTTTTCGTGCATGACGAGGTGGTGGTGCACTGCCCGGCCGAGGACGCCGAGCGGATCGTGGCGGCCGTGCAAGAGAGCGCGGTGACGGCGGGCCGGCTTCTCTTCGGCGACACCGCTGTGCGCTTCCCGCTCGATGTGGCGGTCGTCGACGCTTATGCGGACGCGAAGTAGGAAGGCGTGGCCGCCTTCCCCGCGGCCGGCTCGGGCGTTGCGCGCTGGTGCTGGTGGGCGCTGCGCTCCTGCGGTGCGGGCGTTGCGCGCTGGTGCTCGTGAGCGCTGCGCTCCTGCCTGGGAAGTCTCACCCAGTGACCGCGTACGGGGAAGGGAAAGGAAAATCGGGTAAGTTTGTTGGTCCGAGACGAGAGGCGCTGCAACGGGGTGACACCCGCCACGCTCGCTCGGTGGAAACCGACCAAGGGCGCCTCCGTTGTACCGGAGGTGGTCGGTGTGGAAACAGCCAGCACGTCACGTATCGATGAGCTCAAGCGCCTACTCGGTGAGCGGATCGTGGTGCTCGACGGCGCCTGGGGCACGATGCTGCAGGGCGCGAAGCTGCGGCCCGAGGACTATCGCGGCGACCTGATCGGCCCCGACCACCCGCAGGACGTCACGGGCGACCCCGACCTGCTGATCCTCACCCGGCCCGACGTGATCCTCGACGTCCACCGGCAATATCTGGCCGCCGGGGCCGACATCACCACCACCAACACCTTCACCGCCACGAGCATCGCCCAGGCCGACTACGGCCTCGAGTCGTACGTGAAAGAGATGAACCTGCGCGGCGCGCAACTGGCCCGGCAGGCGGCCGACGAGGCGGGCGGCAAGTTCGTGGCGGGCTCGATCGGCCCGCTCAACGTGACGCTGTCGCTGTCGCCCAAGGTCGACGACCCGGCCTATCGCGCGGTCACGTTCGACCAGGTCAAGGCCGCGTACGCCGAGCAGATCGCGGCGCTGGCCGAGGGCGGCGTCGACCTGCTGCTGATCGAGACGATCTTCGACACGCTCAACGCCAAGGCTGCCATCGCCGCCGCCCGCGAGGTGGCGCCGCACCTGCCGCTGTGGATCTCGGTGACGATCGTCGACCTGTCCGGCCGCACGCTCAGCGGCCAGACTGTCGAGGCGTTCTGGCGCTCCATCGAGCGGGCCGAGCCGCTGATCGTCGGGGTCAACTGCGCGCTCGGCGCGACCGAGGCCCGGCCGCACGTGGCCGAACTGGCCCGCCTCTCCAACACGTATGTCGCCGCCCACCCGAACGCCGGCCTGCCCAACGCGTTCGGCGGCTACGACGAGACCCCATCACAGACGGGTGCGCTCCTCGAGGAGTTCGCGAGCGCGGGCCTGGTCAACATCGTCGGCGGCTGTTGCGGCACCTCGCCCGCACATATCGGACAAATCGCCTCCAAGGTCAAAGATAAGACACCGCGGGTGATCAACCCGCCGGCCGAGACGACCCGGTTCAGCGGCCTCGAGCCGTTCGCGATCGGCCCCGACACCGGCTTCGTCATGATCGGCGAGCGCACCAACGTCACCGGCTCGGCCAAGTTCCGCCGGCTCATCGAGGCCGACGACTACCAGGGCGCCGTCGACGTCGCGCTCGACCAGGTGCGCGGCGGGGCCAACCTGCTCGACGTCAACATGGACGCCGACCTGCTCGACAGCGAGCAGGCCATGACCACGTTCCTCAACCTGATCGCCACCGAGCCCGAGGTCGCCCGCATCCCGGTGATGATCGACAGCTCGAAGTGGACCGTGCTCGAGGCCGGCCTCAAGTGCGTGCAGGGCAAGGGCGTGGTCAACTCGATCAGCCTCAAGGAGGGGGAGGGGCCGTTCCTGGCCCAGGCCCGCCGCATCCGCGACTTCGGCGCCGGCGTGGTGGTGATGGCCTTCGACGAGCAGGGCCAGGCCGACACCCGCGACCGCAAGGTCGAGATCTGCGGCCGCGCCTACGATCTGCTGGTCAACGAGGCCGGGTTCGCCCCCGACGACATCATCTTCGACCCCAACGTGCTGGCCGTGGCCACCGGCATCGCCGAGCACAACGGTTACGCCAAGGCGTTCATCGAGGCCCTGCCGCTGATCAAGGAGCGCTGCCCGGGCGCGCGCACCAGCGGCGGCATCTCCAACCTGTCGTTCTCGTTCCGCGGCAACGACGTGGTGCGCGAGGCCATGCACTCGGCGTTCCTGTTCCACGCGGTCAAGGCCGGTCTCGACATGGGCATCGTCAACGCCGGCCAGCTCGCCGTCTATCAGGACATCCCGGCCGACCTGCTCGAGCTGGTCGAGGACGTGCTGTTCGACCGCCGCCCCGACGCCACCGACCGGCTCGTGACCTTCGCGTCCACGGTCACCGGCAAGGGCAAGCAACGCGAGGTCGACCTGTCGTGGCGCGAGGCCCCGGTGCGCGAGCGCCTGTCGTACGCGCTGGTGCACGGCATCGTCGACTACATCGAGGACGACACCGAGGAAGCCCGGCAGCAGATGAACCGGCCGCTCGAGGTGATCGAGGGCCCGCTCATGGACGGCATGAAGGTGGTCGGCGACCTCTTCGGCTCGGGCAAGATGTTCCTGCCGCAGGTGGTCAAGAGCGCCCGCGTGATGAAGCGCTCGGTGGCCTACCTCGAGCCGTTCATGGAGGCCGAGAAGGAGCAGGCCCGTCTCGAAGGCCGGATCGAGACCGGGCGGGGCCAGGGCAAGGTCGTGCTGGCCACGGTCAAGGGCGACGTCCACGACATCGGCAAGAACATCGTCGGCGTGGTGCTGGGCTGCAACAACTACGAGGTGATCGACCTCGGCGTGATGGTGCCGGCCGGCAAGATCCTGGACACCGCGATCAGCGAGGGGGCCGACGTCATCGGGCTGTCCGGCCTGATCACCCCGTCGCTCGACGAGATGGTCGCGGTGGGCGCCGAGATGCAGCGCCGCGGGCTCAAGCTGCCGCTGCTGATCGGCGGGGCCACCACGTCCAAGCAGCACACGGCCGTGCGCATCGCCCCCGCGTACGACGCCTCGACCGTCCACGTGCTCGACGCCTCCCGGGTGGTGGGCGTGGTCAGCGACCTGCTCGAACCCGAGCGGGCCGAGCGCCTGGACACGGCCAACCGGGCCGAGCAGGAGCGCCTCCGTGAGCAGCACGCCAACCGGCACGCCCAGGCGCTGCTCACCGTCGAGCAGGCCCGGGCCAACCGCGAGAAGGTCGACTTCACCGACCTGCCCACGCCCGCCTTCACCGGTGTCCGCGACGTCCGCCCCACCATCGCCGAGCTGCGCGAGATGATCGACTGGCAGTTCCTGTTCCTGGCCTGGGAGCTCAAGGGCAAATACCCGGCCATCCTGGAGCAGCCGGTGGCCCGCGAACTGTTCGACGACGCCAACGAGCTGCTCGACCAGATCATCAAGGACGGGTCGTTCGAGGCCCGCGGCCGTTACGCGTTCTGGCCCGCGCACAGCGAGGGCGACGACATCGTCCTGGAGAACGGCGTCACGTTCCCGATGCTGCGCCAGCAGACCCAGAAGCCGGCCGGCCGGGCCAACCGCTGCCTGGCCGACTACATCGCTCCCGAGGGCGACCACCTCGGCGGCTTCGCCGTGGCCATCCACGGCGCGGACGAGCTGGCCGCCAAGTACGAGGCCGACAACGACGACTACCGGGCGATCATGGTCAAGGCGCTGGCCGACCGCCTGGCCGAGGCGTTCGCGGAGTTCCTGCACCTGCAGGTCCGGCGCGAGTGGTTCGAGCCCGGCTCGCAGCCCGACCTGGCCGACCTGCACGCCGAGCGGTTCCGGGGCATCCGGCCGGCGCTGGGCTACCCGGCCAGCCCCGACCACAGCGAGAAGAAAGACCTGTTCGAGCTGCTGGGCACGGCCGAGATCGGCGTCGGGCTGACCGAGTCGTACGCGATGACGCCCGCTGCCGCCGTCAGCGGCCTGATCTTCGCCCACCCCGAGTCCCGCTACTTCACCGTCGGGCGCCTCGGGAAAGACCAGGTGGCCGACTACGCCCACCGCCGCGGGATGCCGCAGGACGAGGTCGAGCGCTGGCTGCGCCCCAACCTGGCGTACGAGATCGACTGATCGGGCATGATCGTCGGGTGACTTCCGTCGATCTGCAGGGCGTCGATGCCCTCTTGACCCAGGCGCGCGCCGGCGTGCGACGGCTCGACCCGCACGAGACGCGGGCTGCCGCCGCGGCCGGCGCGCTGCTCATCGACACCCGCACCGACGTGCAGCGGGCCCAGCAGGGCTCGCTGCCCGGCGCCATCGTCATCGACCGCACGGTGATGGAGTGGCGGCTCGACCCACGGTCGCCCAACCGCATCCCCGAGGCCACCGACGCCGACCGGGTGATCGTGGTGGTGTGCCGGCAGGGCTACAGCTCGAGCCTGGCCGCCGCCTCGCTGCGCGCCTGCGGTCTGCCCAACGCGACCGACCTGGCCGGCGGCTTCGAGGCGTGGGTGGCCGCGGGCCTGCCCACGACCACCGACCCCGAGGACGTGCGCTACTGAGGGCGTCCGTCCCTCATGGATGTCGATTACCCGGAGGGACGCGGTTTCAGTACCGGGATCGGTAGCGGCGTCGCCGGCGGCGGGGGTCGTTGAGGACGCTGCGGCCGACGAAGAAGGCCAGACCGACGATCACCGCCAGCAGACCGCCGACCAGCGGAAGGCTGACCGCCGGGCCTCCGGTGCTCGAGCCGGACGAGGCGAGCGCCTGGCTTCCGCCGCCGCTGTTGCTGACCGGGGTGGTGGCCGGCGGCGGGGCGGTCGGCAGCGCCTCGAAGTCGACCAGGGTGCTGCTCTCGAGCAGGGTCAGGTGGGTCATCACGAACTGGTTGGCCCGCTGGGCCAGCTTGCGGATCGTGTCGTTGCGGGTGCTCGTGCGGATCGTCGCGATGGCCGGGAAGATCTTGCCGTGGGCGGCCCGCAGCCGGTCGATGTAGATCTGGTCGAACTCCTCGCCCTGGGCCTCGCGCATCTCGGCCAGCCAGCCCTGCTGGTCCTCGTTGGGCTTGTCGGGCAGGTCGATGGAGAGCTTGCGGGCCGCGTCGCGGACCATCTTGTCCAGCACCACGTGCTGGGCGGCGATGTCCTTCCCAATCTTCTTGATCTTCGGGTTGTCCGACCTCTCCTGGGCCATCTCGCCGGCCGGGATCTCCCACAGGCCGGCCAGCCGCACCTTGACCGCGAAGTCCTTGTCGGCCGCGGCGACCCGGCCCTCGCCGGTGTCGGTGATGAGCCCGTTGGGCGGCAGCGGTACGCCGGGTTCCGCCTGCGCCGCGCTCGGTGCGAGCAGGAGGAGGGCCGTCGCGGCGACCACCACCCCCAGCAGGTGCCTGCGGCGGAACAAGCGATCGACGGCGAACACGTCAACCTCCTTCAACTGCACTCGGCGGGGCCCCTGTTGGGCGGATATACGCACCGGGACCCCGCGCGGATCAAAGGAAGTTCACAGATTCCGTCCCGGTCACGCGGCGTTTGCTCGCGGAGGCGGCGGGTAGCCAGAACCGCTCAAGCGTGTGCCGACCGGGAGGTTCTTGTGCAAGCCATGGTTTATCGCGGCCCGTACCGGGTGCGCGTCGAGGAGAAGGACCGGCCCTCGATCGAACACCCCAACGACGCGATCGTACGAGTGACCCGCGCGGCCATCTGCGGCTCCGACCTGCACCTCTACCACGGGATGATGCCGGACACCCGGGTCGGCTCGACCTTCGGCCACGAGTTCGTCGGCGTGGTCGACGAGGTGGGTTCGTCGGTTCAGAATTTGAAGGTCGGCGACCGGGTCATGGTGCCGTTCAACATCTTCTGCGGCACGTGTTTCTTCTGTGCCCGCGGCCTGTACTCGAACTGCCACAACGTCAACCCGAACGCCACGGCGGTCGGCGGCATCTACGGCTACTCGCACACCACCGGCGGGTACGACGGCGGTCAGGCCGAGTACGTCCGGGTGCCGTTCGCCGACGTGGGCCCCACCCTCCTCCCCGACTGGATGGACGAGGAGGACGCGGTGCTGCTCACCGACGCCGTGGCTACCGGCTACTTCGGCGCTCAGCTGGGCGACATCAAGGAGGGCGACGTGGTCGTCGTCTTCGGGGCCGGCCCGGTCGGCCAGTACGCCGCCGCGTCGTCCTGGCTGATGGGCGCGGGCCGGGTGATCGTGATCGACCACCTCGACTACCGCCTCGAGAAGGCCCGCACCTTCGCCCACGCCGAGACGATCAACTTCACCGAGCACGACGACATCGTCGTGCACATGAAGAAGCTGACCGACCACCTGGGCGCCGACGTGGCCATCGACGCGGTCGGGGCCGAGGCCGACGGCAACCTGCTGCAGCACGTCACCGCGGCCAAGCTGAAGCTGCAGGGCGGCTCGCCGATCGCGCTCAACTGGGCGATCGACTCGGTGCGCAAGGGCGGCACGGTGTCGGTGATGGGCGCGTACGGCCCGATGTTCAGCGCCGTCAAGTTCGGCGACGCCATGAACAAGGGCCTGACGCTGCGCATGAACCAGACCCCGGTCAAGCGCCAGTGGCCGCGGCTGTTCGAGCACGTGCGCAACGGCTACCTCAAGCCGAACGAGATCGTGACCCACCGGATCCCGCTCGAGCACATCGCCGAGGGCTACCACATGTTCTCGGCCAAGCTCGACGGCTGCATCAAGCCGCTCATCGTCCCGTCCGCCTGAGTTCGCCGGCCTGAAGGAGAAACCATGGCCTATACGCCCGACAAGCCCAAGCTGGCCGAGACCAGCGAGCAGTTGCGCGCCCGCATCCCCGGGTGGGGCGCCGACCTGGACCCCAAGGACCGCCCGTCGGTGCCGCGGGAGGTGTTCGACCCGTCGTTCAGCGGCGCGCACTGGGAGTTCCCGGAGCGTCAGCCCGAGAACACGCCGCGGGAGCGGTCGATCGAGCATGCCTTCCTGACCCCCGTGTTCGGCACGTCCTGCCCGCCCAAGGGCCTCTCCGGTGTGATCCGCCGTTACTCGTACGCCAAATACAGCGAGGGCCGGGCGGCGCACTGGCTGTTGCTGCTCGCCGCCGACCGGGTCGACACGGTCGAGGGCACGCTGCGCTCGTTCGTGTCGCGCCGCCCGGACAACCCGGTCACCGAGACCGGCATCCTGGCCGAAGGGCCCAGGCACGGCCGGCGCGCCGACCGGGGGCATCACCTGCTCGACCCGATCATCGTGGCCGCGCCGTGGGTGCTGGGGGCCGCTCTCGGGGTCGCCGTGGTCCGCCGGGTGGCCGGCCGGTCTCGCGGCTGACGGTCGGAAGAGACTGTGCGCCGGTGCCTCGAGGGGCGGGCATCGGCGCACGCTTTCCGCCAGGGTGGTAGCACCCCCAAAAAGACGGGGGTCAGCCCCGTGTCGCCGGTGACCTGCCAATTCGTACGTTTGGGTCCTCATTCCGATGTGGAACTGGAGGACCCGTGAAAGCGAATTCTGTGCTGCGGGCGGGCGCTGTCGTCACCGCCGCCGTGCTGGCCGTCTCGGCGGTCGGCGCCGTCCCGGCGGCCGCGGCCGCATCGCCCCGCTCCGACCTGCAGACCGCCCTGGACGACCTGCGTGACCTGGGCATGGTCGGTGCGCAGGGCGAGATCTCGGCCGGCCGCCGCGACGTCGTGGCGCGCAGCGGAGTGGCCGACCGGCGTACCGGCCGGCCGATGCCGTTCGACGGCCGCTTCCGGATCGGCAGCAACACGAAGACGTTCGTCTCGGTCGTGGTGCTGCAGCTCGTTGGTGAAGGCAAGCTGTCGCTCGACGACAAGGTCGAGCACCTGCTGCCCGGCGTGGTGTCCGGCAACGGCAACGACGGGCGCCGGATCACCGTACGCCAGCTGCTGCAGCACACCACCGGCCTGCACAACTACACCGAGGACCTGGCCGCACTCGGCTCGGCCGAGGCGTACCAGGCGCACCGGTTCGACCACTACGAGCCGGAAGACCTGGTCGCCCTCGCGATGAAGCACGAACCCGACTTCGCCCCCGGGACGAAGTGGGCGTACTCGAACACCAACTACATCCTGGCCGGCATGATCATCGAGCGCGTCACCGGGCACTCGTGGGCGACCGAGGTGCGCGCCCGCATCGTGCGCCCGCTCGGCCTGCACGACACGTCGTACCCCGGCGACGAACCAACCCTTCCCCGCCCGTACGCGCGGACGTACCAGCAGTTCGGGCCGGGCGCGCCGCTGATCGACGTCACCGAGTGGAACCCGAGCGCGGCGGACGCGGCCGGCGGCATGGTGAGCACCACCGCCGACCTCACCCGGTTCTGGCGCGCCCTGCAGCGCGGCGAGCTGCTGCGACCGGCGCAGGCCGCCCAGATGCACAAGACGGTCCTCGCCGAGGGCATGCAGGACATCGCGCCCGGCATCCGCTACGGGCTCGGCATCTTCCACGTGCCGAACGAGTGCGGCGGATTCTGGGGACACCCCGGCGACGTGATCGGCACCAGCACGTTCAACGGCGTGACAGGCGCCGGTGACCGGGCCGTCGTGCTCTACCGCACCACCGGGCTGGCGTCCTCATCGACGGCCGTGGACGACCGCATCGTGCGGTTCGTGACCGACGCCTTGTGCCTCAGGAGGTAAAGACCGCCATCAGCTCGTCGGTGGACGAAGTGGCCGTCGGACCCGCCTTGCTGAGGGCGATGGTGGCGGCGTGCAGATACGCGCGGTCCCCGCTGGCGACGTATTGCGCGCGCAGGAGCGCGGCGATCTCGTTCGCGGTGGCGAGGCGGGCTTCGGCGTCGGCGGTCTTGAACATGGGCACACTTTCTTGATCCAGGAACGAACATGATGCGCCGCCGGATACCGGCGGCGCATCAACCGAACCGGTGATGCTTTTTCACTCGAAGAACTTAAGCCCGAAGCCCGTGTTCGACGTGGCGCCGGGAACGTTCGCCCGGGTGTAGGTGCTGTTGCCCCACCAAACGAAAGTGCCGGTGTACCAGTAGCGGTTCGCCCAGGCGTACGGCGTTCCCTTGGGTACGGCGTGGTACATCATCGGGAAGCGGGGCCCAGCCGGCGGGCTCGTCGCGATGTCGCCGTTGAGCAGCACAAATGTGTGGTGGCCGGGCCCGTTGGCATAGAGCGTGGGATCCCAGCCGGCCATCATGGTGGCCCGGTTCGAGCCGAACTGGCAGCCGTTCGACTTGTACCAGTCCCACACGTACGTGGGATCGCCGCCCGCCCGCAGTCGCAGATCAGCCAGGCAGTACTGGTCGCTCCAGCTGCCGTTCGCGGAGTAGACGATGTGGAGCTGCCCGTTGGGGTCGCGGATCGGCTCCGGCCCCTCGTTGATGAACGGGTTGCCGACCACCCGCTCCCAGCTCTCCCGCGGCTGCGAGATGACGTAGCGGGCGCCGGTGGTCGTGGTGGGGCTGCTCATCCGGGCGATGTAGAGGTTCTGCTCGACGTTGGTGGTGCCGGCCCAGCCCGACCAGACGAACCAGCGCTGCCCGTTGAAGACGAACATGGCGCCGTCGATGGCCCACCGGTCGTCCGGCAGGGCCATCCGCGTCTCGGCGGTGTAGCCGCTGTCGGCCGAACCCGAGCTGATCACGTACATCCGGTGCGCAGCCCCGCGGCCGGCCGAGAAGTAGATGTAGAACCGCCCGGCG
The DNA here is from genome assembly GCF_026626335.1 of Paractinoplanes pyxinae. GTDB lineage: Bacteria > Actinomycetota > Actinomycetes > Mycobacteriales > Micromonosporaceae > Actinoplanes > Actinoplanes pyxinae. Next base: position 405,724 of record NZ_JAPNTZ010000004.1, read on the forward strand.
TCGGTGGCGATCTCGGGCGCCCACACCTCGCCGAGGTTGCGGGTGTCGCTCCATACCTGACGCGAGGGCGCCGAGGCCAGCCCGTCGGTCGACGAGGCCTGCCGCACGGCGATGCCGCCGCCGGTCGACTGCACAGAGATGTAGGTGCCGCCGACGCGCAGCACGCTGGGGTCGGCCGCCCGCAGAGAGGTCTGCCCGGCGGCGGCGGGCGAGGCGAGCCCAAGGACTCCGGCTATCAGCAGCGCGGAGCCGAGGGCGAGGGATCGGAACTTCTTCATGGGGACTCCCGGGGGATGGGGTTCCCCCGAGAATCCGACCCGATTTACAGCGTTGTCAATGCGCTTAGGGGCAGGAACCGCCGCAAACGGGCACCCCGGTGATCAGCACCCGTACGCGGTGACCACATCGGCGTTGCTCGATGTCGACCGATTGCCGGCCGCGTCCACCGCCCGCGCCGTGACCGTCTGCGGCCCCGGCCGGCGGAAATGCAGGGTGCCCCAGACGGCCGCGTTGGCCCCGTTGTCACGCAGAGACCCGAGGCGCACGCCATCCGCGAACACCTCATAGACCAGCGACAACTGCGGCGTGACGTTGTCGGTGGTCCGCTGGATGCCGATAGTGAGCGGCAGGCAGCCGCCGAGCCACTTGAGCCCAGACGCATAAACGATGACAGGCGCCACCGGAGGCGTCCGATCAACCGCCGCAGCCCCCGCCGACGCAGGCGCCACCAACGCGGCGACGACGACGGCGGCCAACACGGAAGCCGCGCGGAAGAGCCGTCGGCCAGCCAAGCCGGTGGCCGCCCGAGCGAGAGGGCCGGCCGCGGCGGCCCGGTCATCGGGCACGGTGGCCTCGACGAGGCGGCGGCCGGTCGAGGCGTTGGTGGGCCAGTCGCCCGAAACGGCGGCACCAACAGCTGCGCAAGCGCCGGCGCGGCCTCTTGGAACAACGGCGGGGATGTCGGTCACGACAGTGGCGGCGTGGTCGGCCCGGACGATGTTGCGGCCGGGTGGGTTGGTGGCGGCGCGCTCGGCTAGATCGGCGGCGCGGCCGGGTGGGCCGGTTGCGGCGTGGTCGACCGGAATGGCGGCGTGACGGGGTGAGATAAGGGTGGCGCGGTCGGCCGGAACGGCTGCGTGACCGGTTGAGACGGTGATGGCGCGGTTGCTGCTCTTCGCCGAGCCGACGCCGCCGACACCGTGGGCTGGAATTGCGGCGACGCGATCGTGGTGGTGGTCGGTCGGGGCGGCGGCGGCCTGGATGGCCGGAGCCGTGGCGACGTGGTTGTGGTGGTGGTTGGCCGGGGCGGTGACTGCGTCGGCCGGGACGGTGGTGATGCGGGCGGGATGGCGGGTGGGTGGGGTCGCGGCGGTGGGCGAGTGGGTGTGGGCGGTCATCGGGAGGGCTCGGCGGTGGCTAGGCGGGCCAGGGCCAGCGCTCCGATGAGGAGGCCGAAGTCGCGTAGGGCTACGTCGTAGTAGCCGCTCAGGGTGAGCAGGTTGAGGATGATGCCGGCCAGCCAGGCGGCGACGACCAGGGCGCCCCAGCGTGGGCGCAGGGCGACCAGCAGGCCGGCCAGGATCTCGACGACGCCGACGGCATACATCGCTTGTTGGGCGGGGCCGGGGACGATTCGGTCGATCCAGGGGGCCAGGTAGCCGGGCCAGTCGGTGAGCAGGTTGAAGAACTTGTCGAGCCCGAACGCGATGGGCGCGATCGTGAACACAGTGCGGAGCAGCAGGAACGCCTGGTGGGCGGGGTCGCCTCGGACGAGCGTGGCTGCCTTCGACGTTGAGGTGGTCATCGCGGTGCCTCCTTCTAAAGTACGTCTTCACGCTTTTTAGAGACGGTAGGCGTCGTCGATTTCTAAAGTCAATGCTTGCGTCCTTTAGAGTCGAGGGATGGCATACCAGAGCCGGGCCGACCGCATCGCCTCCGTGGCCGCCCTGGACGATCCGACCAGCCGCGCCGTGTTCGACTACGTCGCGGGCCGGCCCGACGCCGTCACCCGGGACGCGGCCGCCGAAGCCCTGGGCGTGAGCCGGCGCATCGCCGCCGCCCACTTGGACAAGCTCGCCGCCCAGGGGCTGCTGACCATCGAGTTCCGCCGCCTGCACGACCGCCGGGGTCCCGGAGCCGGCCGCCCGGCCAAGCTGTACGCCCGCACGCCCGACGAGCTGCTGGTTTCCGTGCCCGATCGCCGCTACGAACTGGCCGCCACCCTGCTGGCCGCCGCCGTCACCGAGGCCATGACGACCGGCGCCGAGATCGGCGACGTCGCTCCCCGGATCGCCTACGAGACGGGCCACCAACTCGCCCGGCGGGAGCTGATCGACCATCGACCGTCCGATCGGGACGCCGCCGGCCATGGCTCTGCTGGGAGAGAAGCGGCGGAACCTGAGGGGCCGGAGGCGTCAGGGCCGGTGGGCGATGACGCCTCGGCGGTGACGCTCGAACTGCTGACCAGGGCCGGCTATGAGCCGCGCAGGACGGAAGTGGGGCTGGTTCTATCCAACTGCCCGTTCCACCGGCTCGCGCGCAGCTACACGGAACTCGTGTGCGGACTCAACCTGCACCTGCTGCACGGCCTGACCGATGCCGCCGAGGCCCCCTACCGCGCAGTGCTCGACCCCGCGCCCGAACGCTGCTGCGTGCGTCTCGAAAACGCCGAACGGGGCGGTGACGGGCGTCAGGTCAGTTCGCGCGGCTTCTCGGTTGAGGGCTCGTCGCGCAGGTAGAGGTACCAGTACGAGGTGGCTACGAAAACGAAGGCGCCGACGAGGTTGCCCAGGAAGGCGAACGCCCAGTTGCGCAGTGTGTCGTCCCAGCCCAGGCCGGGGACGCCGGCGAAGATGGCGGCCGGCAGGAAGAACATGTTGGCCACGACGTGGTCGAAGCCCATGGCCACGAAGGCCATGATCGGGAAGAAGATGACCAGGACCTTGCCCGAGAGGGTGTCGGCGGCCAGGGACATCCAGACGGCCAGGCAGACCAGCCAGTTGCAGCCGACCGCGCGCAGGAAGATCTGCCAGTTGTTCTCGTGCGTGGCCTTGGCCTGGGCTATCGCGGCCAGGCGGTCGTAGGTCATGGCGCCCGAGGTGCCGGCGTCGCTGCCGACGTGGCCGATCACTCCGGTCTGCACGGCCAGGAAGTAGGCGACGAAGAGCGCGCCGAGCACATTGCCGATCAGTACGAGTGTCAGGTTGCGGGCCACGTCGGCCTTGGTGAGCCGGCGTTGCAGGGCGCTGATCGGCACCAGCAGCATGTTGCCGGTCAGCAGGTGCGAGCCGGCCACCAGCACGAGCACCAGGCCCAGGGTGAATGCCGTGCCGGTGAACAGGGTGGGCAGGCTGCCCCAGGTGCGCGGATCGAGGCCGGACGACACCGCGATGGCGACGAGCCCGCCGAATGCGATGTACGCGCCGGCCAGGAACGAGCCGATGAGTACCTTGTCCCAGCGCAGCTCGGCCTTCTTGACGCCGGTGGCGACGGCGGCGTGCGCGATCTCGGACGGTTCCTTGGCAGGCATGAACCGCGCATACCCCGGCCCTCGACGATCAGGCCGACGAAAAAGCGCGAATCCGGCCGGCGAAGAAAAGGCAGAAGAGCGGCGAATCCGGCCAGCGAGGAAGGGCGGGAAGCGGCGGACCGGGCCCACCAAGGAGGGCGACAAGCGGCGGACCAGGCCCGCGAGGAAAGGCGGGAAAGCGGCGGATCAGGCCAGCCAGCCGGGGCGGATCAGGCCGGCCTCGTACGCGTAGACGACCAGCTGGGCGCGGTCGCGGGCGCCCAGCTTGATCATCGTGCGGCTGACGTGGGTCTTGGCGGTGGCCGGGCTGATCACCAGGCGGGCCGCGATCTCGTCGTTGGACAGGCCCTCGGCCACCAGCACCAGGACCTCACGCTCGCGGTCGGTCAGCTGGTCGAGGGTGGCCGGCGGGGTGGCTGCCGAGCGGGCGTGGGCGCCGCCGGCGAACTCGCCGATCACACGCCGGGTGACGCCGGGGGAGAGCAGGCCGTCGCCCGCCGCGACCGCGCGCACGCCGCGGATCAGTTCGACCGGCTCGGTGTCTTTGACCAGGAAGCCGGACGCGCCCAGCCGCAGCGCCTCGAACACGTACTCGTCGAGTTCGAAGGTCGTCAGGATGACCACCCGGGTGCCGGACAGTGACGGGTCGGCCGCGATGCGCCGGGTCGCCTCCAGGCCGTCGACGCCGGGCATGCGGATGTCCATCAGGACGACGTCCGGCTTGGTCTTCTGCGCCTGCGCGACCGCCTCGAGCCCGTCGCCCGCCTCGCCCACCACCTCGATGTCGGGTTCGGCGTTGAGCAGCGCCCGGAACCCGGCCCGCACGAGAAGCTGGTCGTCCGCCAGCACCACCGAGATCATTCCGCCACTCCTTCGCCGGCCGCCCGGCCGCCGTTGAGAACCGCGCCGCCGCCGGTCGAGACCCCGCCGCCGCCGGTCGAGACCGCTCCGCCGGCGGCCGGGGCGGCGCCGTCGCCGGTCGCGGGAAGCAGCACTGACACGAGAAAGCCGTCGGTCACCGGCCCCGCCTCGAGCGTGCCGCCCAAGCTTTGCGCGCGAGCTCGCATGCCGGCTATGCCGGTGCCGGGTGGGCCGCCCTCGGCCGGAGCGGGCGCGTTGACCGTGTCGTTGCGGACCGCCAGGTGCAGCGCCGTCGGCAGGTAGTCGACCGAGACCGCGGCCGTCGCGCCCTGACCGGCGTGGCGGCGGACGTTGGTCAGGGCCTCTTGGACGATGCGGTAGGCGGCCCGGTCGACCTCGGCCGGCAGCGGGCGCACCTCGCCGCTCACCTTGGTCTCGACCGGCAGGCCGGCGTTGGCGGTCAGCTCGTCGAGCCGGCTCAGGCCGAGCGCGGGCTGGCGGGGGGCCGCCTCGTCTTCCGTGCGCAGCGCGCCCAGCACCGAGCGCACCTCGCGCAGCGCCTCGGAGCTGGCCGTCTTGATCGCCGACAGCGCCTCGCGGGCCTGTTCGGGCCGGCTGTCCATCAGGTGCAGGCCCACGCCGGCCTGCACGTTGATCAGCGACAGGTGGTGGCCGATCACGTCGTGCAGCTCGCGGGCTATGCGCAGCCTCTCCTCCGAGGCCTGCCGGCGCTGCTGTTCCTGCTCGGCCCGCTCGCGTTCGGCGCGTACCTTGACCATCTGGGCCATCTGCTCGCCCTTGATCTTCGCGATGCCGCCGAGCAGGATCGCCGCGACCAGCGCGATGCCGAGCAGCAGCCCCTCGCGCAGCCCGGGGCGCACCTCGGGCCGCAGCCTGATGGGATCGGCGAAGACCCAGAAGACCGCGAGATAGGCCGCGTACGCCACCCCGGCGCAGATGAAGGCGACGGTGCGCCGTCCGCACGCGCCGAGCTGGAACAGCGCGACGATCGGCGCGACAGTCCAGAACCAGTGCGGTTCGGCCACCGTGGCGAAGCCGAACGAAGCGGCGGCCGCGATCGCGAACACGGCCACCGGATAGCGCCGCCGCAGGAGCAGGGCGACGGGCCCGACCAGCAGCAACAGGTAGAGCAGGGGACGCATGGCGACCAGGACGTGCCCGTCGCCGGCCTGCTGCTTGGCTCCCAGCGCCTGGAACAACCCGGCCCCGATGGCAGCGCCGGCGCCCGGCCCACGGAACTGAGCCGGGACGGGTGGCCGGCCGTGGAAGCGGCCCGTCCGGTTCTCGCGCGCCCATGGCGGCGTCGGCGGCCCGTGCATGTGCCAGTTGCCTCTGCTCACGCCTGCGCCCCCCTCTCTGGTCGCATCAGCCGGTCCCTCAGCGCGTCTGTGCACTGCCGAAGTTACGGCACCGGCGGAGGCGTGGGCATCGGAGCACGGATGGGTTTCCGGTACTCCCCGCGTCGTACTCCGGGTCGACCGAGTGAGACGTGGGTCGTACGAGAAAGGACCGTGACCCACCCCGAGGCCGCCCGGAAGATGCTTCGCCGGGCCGACGCGACGCGCCGGCGAAAGGCCGACTCTGGGAAGCACGACGCCGACCGAGGAGATCCCGATGCAACCCAACACCGCGAGCTGGACCAATGACAAGCGCCTCCGCACCTCGGACAAGGAGCGCGAGCAGGTGGCCGAGATCCTGCGGGCCGCCATGGCCGAGGGCCGGCTCGACCTCACCGAGGGCGAGGAGCGCCTGGCCAAGGCGTACGCCGCCAAGTTCCGCGACGAGCTCGGCCCGCTCACCGCCGACCTGCCCAACGGCGGCCTGACCGCCCTCGCCAACACCCCCGAGGCCAAGATCGCGACACGCCGCAGCCTGCGCCGGCACGCCTGGATCATCGCCTCGATCGCCATGATCCTGACCGGGCTGTGGATCATCTCGGGGGCGCAGTTCTTCTGGCCCGCCATCCCGCTGACCTTCCTGCTCATCGGCCTGTTCAAGCACGCCCGGTACCGCCGCTGGCAGATGGAGTACAGCCTCGGGCACGGCGTGGCCCCGTGGAACGGCCCGGGCTGGGGCGGCCCGCAGCGATTCCACAGTGGACATCGAGGTTGTTGATCAACCGGAGCTGACCTGAAACCCTCCTCGAACAGACGTACGGGGAGGGTTTCACACCGATGATGGGTCCGTCGCACGCTCTTTCGGGGGCAACCGCCTGGCTGGCCGGCACCTGGGCGCTGGACCACTTCGCCGGGTACGAGCAGTCGCCGCTCGCCGTGGCCGTCGGCACGCTGGTCTGCGCGGGCGGCGCGCTGCTGCCCGACCTGGACCTGTCGGGCAAGGTCACCCGCAATCAGGGCGGCGCCACCGTGGCCCGGACGTTCGGGGTGTTCTCGCTCTTCGTGGCCGAGGTGATCGAGAAGGTGTCGCTCGGCATCTACACGGCGACCCGGCTCAGCCGCGACCCGCGACGGACCAACGGCCACCGTACGTTCACCCACACCCTGCCCTTCGCGGCGCTCATCGGCTGGGGCACCACCTGGCTGGGCGGCCACTACGGCAAGTGGGCCATGCTCGGCATCGTCTTCTTCATGGCCGGTCTGGCGCTGCGCGGGCTGTTCGACAAGTGGGCCGAGCGGGCCGGCTGGGTCATCGTGACCGTCTGCTCGGCCGTGATCGCCTGGTTCACCGCGGCCAACCTGCCCGGCGACCGGGGCTACCCGATGCTGGGGTTCGCGGTGGCCGTGGGGTGCGTGGTGCACCTGTTCGGCGACATGATCACCTCGGCCGGCGTGCCCATCCTGTGGCCGGTGCCGACCGGTCGCCGGCTGTGGCGGATGGTCGGCGTGCCCAACGGCATGGCCATCCGGGTCGGCGGCAAGGTCGAGACGATCGTGCTGCGCACGGCCTTCGTGGTGATCTCCCTGCTCGCGATCGCCGGCATCTTCGCGCCCGGCCTGTTGCAGAAATTCGAGCTGGACACCTTTTCCTGAGCACTCCGCATGCCTCAAGTGCGGCCCGGCCGGACCGATTACAGGCATCGTGCTGACTTCAACGGTTACGTCGCGGCGGGATGCCGGGCGCCTTCGTGCGCTGCGGGCCACCGGCCTGCTCGAGGCCGACCGGGTCGGCGCGCTCGACCGCCTGACCAAGCTCGCCGCCCGCACCCTGGCCGCGCCGACCGCGCTCGTCTCCCTGGTCGACGAGGACCGGCAGCGCTTCGCCAGCGCGTACGGCCTCTCCGGCGAGCTCGAGGAGACCCGCCAGACCCCGCTGTCGCACTCGTACTGCAAGCACGTCGTCGAGGACCAGGCCCCGCTGGTCGTGGCCGACGCGCGGCTCGACGCCCGCCTGCACGACAGCCCGGCGATCGGCGACTACGACGCCATCGCCTACGCCGGCATTCCGCTGCGCTCGCCCGACGGCCATGTGCTGGGTTCGTTCTGCGTGGTCGACTCGGTGCCCCGCGAGTGGAGCCACGACGACATCGCCATGCTGCGCGACCTGGCCGAGGCGGCCGAGTCCGAGGTGGCGCTGCGCCTGGCCCGGGCCGAGCAGGCCATCGCGGCGGCCCGGCTGGACGCCGTCCTCAACGCAACCCACGACGCTTACATCTCGACCGACCTCGACGGCGATGTGCTGAGCTGGAACGCCGCCGCCGAGCGCATGTTCGGCTACCGCGCCGACGAGGCCGTGGGCCGCAACGTGTCCGACCTGATCATCCCGGAGCGCTTCCGCGCCGACCACGTGGCCGGCCTGCGCCGCGTCCGGCTCGGCGGCGACTCCCAGCTGAACGGCCAGCACCTGCGCATCGCCGCCCTCACCAGCACCGGCCGCGAGTTCCCGGCCGAGATGACGCTGCAGGTGGTGACCGAGCCCGGCGGCACGGTCTGCCACGCCTTCGTGCACGACATCACCGGCCGCCTGGTCGCCACCGCGGAGATGGAGCAGCAGCGCAAGAAGCTCGACGAGGAGCACGCCTTCCTCGAGGCCGTGCTGGACAGCGTCGACGTCGGCATCGCGGCCTGCGACAGCGAGGGCCGGCTGACCCTGCTCAACCGGGCCGCCCGCGAGGTGACCGGCCACGACCTGGCGCCCGACACCCCGATCGAGGAGTGGCTGAGCAACTACCAGGTCTTCCAGCCGGACGGCCGGGCCCTGGTCACCAGCATGCCGCTGACCCGCGCCTTCGCCGGCGAGATCGTCGAGGGTCAGCAGATGCTGGCCAAGACCGAGGACGCGTGGCGCCGGTTCGTCACCAACGGCCGGCCGATCGACACCGCCGACCACCGCCGGCTGGGCGCCGTCATCGCCTTCCACGACATCACCGAGGCCCACCGGGCCGAGGAGCTGCGCCGCGCCCGGCACGCCGTGGCCCAGGTGCTCTCCGACGCCACCAACGCCAAGGACGCCGGTATCGAGGCGGTGGCCGCCCTGACGAAGTCGCTGGGCTGGCTGTGCGGCGAGTACTGGCAGGTCACCGAGGATCGCAAGACCATCGTGCGGCACAGCTCGCACACCACCGGCGACCGTGACCTGTCCGCCTTCACCGGCTCCTCCGGCGACGAGGCGCTGACCTTCGTGCTCGGCGAGGGCCTGCCCGGCCTGGTCTGGGCCCGCAACCGCGAGGTGTGGTGGGACACCAGCGCCATGCCGACCGACATGGTCGACGAGGGCCGCGCGACGCTGCACGAAGTCGGCATCCGCCGGGCCGTCGGCGTACCGGTGCGCTCCGGCCGCCGTACGTTGGGCGTTCTCGCCTTCTACACCGACCAGGACCTGCCCTTCGACACCGACACCGTGCAGATGCTGGACGCGGTGGCCGCGCACCTGGGCCGCTTCGTCGAGCGCCGCTGGGCCGAGGACATGTCGCTCGCCCTGGCCGACGCCCGCCGCAACTTCGACCGCATCGTCGCGCAGGTCAACGACTACGTCTGGACCGTCGAGGCGGTGGCCGGCGACGAGGCCCGGCTCGTCTACAGCAGCCCCAACGGCCGCGAGGTGTTCGGCCGCGAGGTGACCGTCGAGGCGCCGGCCATGCTGGAGGAGCGCGCCCACCCCGGCGACATCGCGATCATCGAGGAGTTCAAGCGCAAGCTCACCGCGGGCGAGCACGCGGAGATGGAGTGCCGGGTCGTCGGGTTCGACGGGGTGGTTCGCTGGATCTGGACGCGGGCCGCCGCGCGTACGGAGGGAAACCGGTTCTTCGTCGACGGCCTCTCGACCGACGTCACCGACCGGCACGCGCTCTCCGAGCAGCGCGAGCGCCTGCTCGAGCAGGAGCGCGAGCAGGTCGAGAAGCTGCGGCAGCTCGACCGGATGAAGGACGAGCTGTCGGCCGTGGTCATCCATGAGCTCCGCAACCCGGTCGGGGTCATCAAGGCGTACACGGAAGTGCTTCTCGACAGCCCGGCCCTGGACGGCGCCGAGCGCAAGCACGCCACCGTCGTCGACCGCACCACCCGGCACCTGCAGGGGCTGGTCGACGACCTGCTCGACCTGGCCCGGCTGGACGCCGGCCACATCAGCATCGACCCGTGCCCGATGGCCGCCGACGGCCTGCTGCGCGACGTGGTGGACGGCCAGCGGCCCAGCGCGGCGGCCAAGGAGCTGACGATCCACGCCTCGATCAAGCCGGACCTGGACGTGCACGCCGACGCCCAGCGCCTGCGCCAGGCCCTGGACAACCTGGTGTCGAACGCGGTCAAGTACACCCCCGCGGGCGGCTCGGTATCGGTGACCGCCGAGCGTGTGGCCGACGCCGTGGTCATCACGGTCAGCGACACCGGCATCGGCATCCCCGCCGAGCAGTACCCGCACCTGTTCAGCCGCTTCTTCCGGGCCAGCAACGCCCAGAAGGCCGGCATCAAGGGCACGGGCCTGGGCCTGGCCGTCACCAAGGCGATCGCCGACGCCCACGGCGGCACGCTGACGGCGAAGCCCGCGGCCGGCGGCGGCACGGAGTTCTCGCTGACCCTGCCGGCCCCCGATCTCCACTCCCTGTAGCCATCAGCTGACCTGCTGTTCTCGTGCACAATCAAGGGCATGGCGGAGCGCTTACGGCTGGCGCAGGCCGACTCGGGCGAGCAGCCGTGGCGGGCCTGGGGTCCCTACCTGGCCGAGCGGGCGTGGGGCACGGTCCGTGAGGACTACAGCGAGCACGGAACCGCCTGGGACTACTTCCCGCACGACCATGCGCGCTCCCGGGCGTACCGCTGGAACGACGACGGCATGGCGGGGGTCTGCGACGAACGGCAGACGTTCTGCTTCGGGCTGGCTCTGTGGAACGGGCAGGACCCGATTCTCAAGGAGCGCATGTTCGGCCTGGGCGGCGACGGCGGCAACCACGGCGAGGACGCGAAAGAGTACTGGTGGTACACCGATTCCACGCCCACCCACTCGTGGATGAGCTGGCGTTATCACTATCCTCAGGCCCCTTTCCCGTACGACGAACTGGTGCGCGTCAACGGCCAGCGCTCACGGTCCGAGGCCGAGTACGAGCTGGTCGACACCGGGGTCTTCGACGACGACCGGTTCTGGGCGGTGACCGTCGACTACGCCAAGGCCTCGCCGCACGACATGTGCATCGCCGTCACCGTCTCGAACCGCGGGCCGGACGAGGCGACCCTGCACGTGCTCCCGACCCTCTGGTTCCGCAACACCTGGTCGTGGGGCCTGCCCAACCGTCCCGTGCCCTCGCTCACGGGCAGCCCCGGGCGTCTCGCCGGCACTCACCGCACGCTGGGCCACCTGCTGCTCGAAGGGGAGGGCGAGGCCACCCCGCTGCTGTGCGACAACGAGACCAACGCGCAGCGGCTGTGGGGCCAGCCCGGCAAGAGCCTGTACCCCAAGGACGGCATCAACGACCACCTCGTCACGGGCGCCCCCACGGTCAACCCGGCCAACGAGGGCACCAAGGGCTCGCTGCACTACAAGCTCACGCTCGGCCCGGGGGAGAGCCGCACGATCCGGCTGCGCCTGGCCCAGGGCGACGAGCCGATCGACCGCCTCGACCTGCGCGACGACTGGGCGTACGTGATGCGCGGGCGCCGGGCCGAGGCCGACGACTACTTCGCCGAGCTCATCCCGGCCGCCGCCTCGCCCGAGGAGGCGGCCGTGGCCCGGCAGGGCATCGCCGGGCTCATGTGGGGCAAGCAGTTCTACCACTTCGACGTGAAGCAGTGGCTCACCGGCGATCCGGGTTCGGCCCCGCCGCCGCCGGGCCGGCGCTACGGGCGCAACAACGCCTGGTGGCACATGAACAGCTTCGACGTCATCTCGATGCCCGACCCCTGGGAGTACCCCTGGTACGCCGCGTGGGATCTGGCGTTCCACTGTGTCTCGATCGCGCGCGTCGACCCGGGTTTCGCGAAGGCTCAGCTCGTGTTGCTCCTCCGGGAGTGGTACATGCATCCCAACGGCCAGATTCCCGCGTACGAGTGGGCCTTCGGGGACGTGAATCCGCCGGTGCACGCCTGGGCGGCGCTGCGCGTGTTCGAGATCGACGGCGGGCGCGACTTCGACTTCCTGGCCCGGGTCATGCACAAGCTGCTGCTCAACTTCACGTGGTGGGTCAACCGCAAGGACGTCGGCGGCAACAACGTCTTCGAGGGCGGCTTCCTCGGGCTCGACAACGTGGGCCCGTTCGACCGCTCGGCCGCGCTGCCGGTGGCCGGGGTGCTGGAACAGTCCGACGGCACGGGCTGGATGGCGATGTACGCGCTGAACCTGCTCGACATGGCGATCCGGCTGGCCCTGCACGACCGCACCTACGAGGACATGGCCACCAAGTTCTTCGAGCACTTCGCGTACATCGCGGAGGCCGCCTACAGGCAGGGCCTGTGGGACGAGGAGGACTGCTTCTTCTACGACCAGTTGCGGCTGCCCGACGGCCACAAGCTGCCGCTGAAGGTGCGCTCGGTGGTCGGCCTGCTGCCGCTGGCCGCCACCACCCGGCTGACCAAGCCCACCCTCGACCGGCTGCCCGAGCTGAACGCGCGGCTGCGCTGGCTGCAGGCGTCGCAGGGCGAGTACGCGGACATCATCAGCGCCCGCCGGCTGTCCGGGCAGGGGGTGCAGCAGCGCCTGCTGTCCATGGTGGGCCAGGACCAGCTGCTGCGGATCCTGGCCCGGATGCTCGACCCGGAGGAGTTCCTGTCGGCGTACGGGATCAGGACCTTGTCGAGAAGTCACCTCGAGAAGCCGTTCACCGTCTCGCTGGGCGGCTCCGACTTCACCGTCGGCTACGAGCCTGCCGAAAGCACCAGCGGCCTGTTCGGCGGCAACTCGAACTGGCGCGGCCCGGTCTGGATGCCGGTGAACTACCTGCTCATCGAGGCCCTGCGCGAGTACGCCGACTTCTTCGGCGACGACATGAAGGCGGAGTACCCGACCGGCTCGCAACAGAAGATGCCGCTGGCCGCCGTGGCCGACGACATCTCGCGCCGGCTGATCTCGCTGTTCCTGCCGGACGAGAACGGCCACCGCCCGATCTACGGCGCCAACCCCGTGCTGCAGGACCACCCCGACTGGAAAGACCTGATCGCCTTCCCCGAGTACTTCCACGGCGACAACGGGGCCGGCCTGGGCGCCTGGCACCAGACCGGCTGGACCGCCCTGGTCGTCGACCTCATCCTGACCCTGCGCCGATAACAGTTTCTGCGGAAGTGTGCCCGTAGGGCTCGACGTTCTTAGTGGCTGGTTAAGTGGCTTCTTCCGAGGGCGGCCACGCCGTTAGCGTCGGCGGCATGTCAGCACGCAAGCGTCTCGCCGTTGTCGTCTCCAGTGTGGTTGTCGCCGGGCTGGGGGTTCTCGGCATCAGTAACGCCTTCGCGGCCACGGCCGGGCCGATCAACGGGCCCGGCGGCCGCTGCGTCGATGTGGCCGGGGCCAACTCGGCCAACGGCACGGCCGTGCAGCTGTACGCCTGCAACGGCACGGGTGCGCAGAGCTGGACGATCGACGGGGCGAGCGTCAAGGCGCTGGGAAAGTGCCTCGACGTGGCGGCGGCCTCGCGGGCCGACGGGGCGCGGGTGCAGATCTACGACTGCAACGGGACCGGCGCGCAGCAGTGGACGTCGTCGGGCGGGCGTCTGGTCAACACCGGCTCGGGCAAGTGCCTCGACGCCGACGGCACCCGGCTGCAGCTCTGGACGTGCACCGGCCACGCGAACCAGACCTTCGGGGTGACTGACACGCCGCCGGCCACCGTGCCCCCGGCTCCGGCCGCGGCCAAGAAGGGCGTGAGCACCTGGCAGTTCCCGGGGCTGACGGGCGCGGTCAAGGATGTCGGGGCCAACTGGTACTACAACTGGGGCACCAACAACGACAGCATGCCGGCCGACGCCGAATTCGTCCCGATGATCTGGGACGAGAACGTGGTCACCGCGGCCAACCTGGCCAAGGTGAAGGCCGAGGGCAGCACGCTGCTCGGCTTCAACGAGCCCGACCTGGCCGGCCAGGCCGAGATGACCGTCGAGCAGGCCCTCGACCTGTGGCCCCAGCTGCAGGCGACCGGCATGCGGCTCGGCAGCCCGGCCGTGGCCTTCGGCGGCAACACCCCGGGCGGCTGGCTCGACCGGTTCATGACCGGCGCCAGGCAGCGCGGCCTGCGGGTCGACTTCATCACCCTGCACTGGTACGGCTCGGACTTCAGCTCGGCCGCGGCCGGGCAGTTCATGGGCTACGTCAAGGCGGTGCACGACCGCTACGGCCTGCCGATCTGGGTCACCGAGTACGGCCTGATGAACTTCACCGGCACCCCCAAGTTCCCGAACACGGCCCAGATCACCGCCTTCATCACCGAGTCGACCCGGCAGCTGCAGGCCGCCCCGTACGTCGAGCGGTACGCCTGGTTCTCCCTGCCCGCCGTGGGCGACTCGGTCGACTACGGCCTCTACCGCGACGCCACCACGCCCACCGCGGCCGGCCAGGCCTACCGGGCCGCGGGTCGCTGACCGGACCGTCGCGCTCAAGGCGGGCCGCGGGCGGCCGATGTTGAAGGATGTGCCGCCTGCCCTGCTCACGTACGTCGTCGTGGCTCTTGTGGCAGTAGCGGCGTTCCCGCTGGCGCCGGACGGGGTGCGGCCGCTGCTGTACTTCCTGATCGGGTCGTCCTCGCTGCTGCCGGCCGCCTTCGCGCTGCGCCGGCGGGAGGGGCCGGTGCGGCTGATCTTCGCGGGGCTGGCCGTGATCAACGCCGGCGGGCTGTGGGCGGCGGCGCAGCTGGCCTTCACCGGGAACCGGAACCAGGCGTCGCTGGCCTTCATCGTCGCCGGGCACCTGTTGCTGCTGGTCGCGGCGCTCTGGATCGTGCTCCGGCGCGGCCGCGGCGACGTGGGCGGCATCCTCGACGCGGTGGTGATGGCCGTCGGCTTGGCCTCGCTGCTCTGGGCCGTGCTGCTGCCGCCCCGGCCGGACACGGTTTCCGCGGGCACCCGGGCCGGGATGCTCGTGCTGGTGTTGTGCCTGGCCGGGATGCTGGGCGCGCTGTTCCGGGTCGAACGGGCCGCGCGGGAATCGCTGCTGGCCCTGCGCGCCTTTCTCGTCGTGCTGCCGCTCGCGCTGGTCGGCATCGTCAGCCTGACCTTCGCGGCGACTGACGACCCGCTGCTGCGGCCGGGCTGGATCGACGCGTTGTTCCTGGCCGGCTACGTGGTGGCCGGGGCCGGGGTGGCCGACCCCTCGATGGTGCGGTTGCTGCGACCCGGTCCGGCGCCGGTCGACCGGCTCGGCCCGCGGCGGCTGGCCTTCCTGGGTGGCGCGCTGGCGCTCAACCCGGTGGTGGCCGGGGTGCAGCAGCTGGCCGGGCGGCCGGTCGACGCGGTGCTGCTCGCGCTGGGCACGGCCGTGGTGGTGCCGCTGGTGATGGTGCGGATCGGGCGGCTGGCGGCGCAACGGTCCCGGGCCGAGGCGGCGCTGGCCCACGAGGCCACCCACGATCCGCTGACCGGGCTGGCCAATCGCAAGCGGTTCCTGGCCGTGCTCGACGCGGAACTGGCCGCCGGTTCGGCGCCGCTCATCTTCTTCTGCGACCTCAACGGCTTCAAGGCGGTCAACGACAAGCTCGGCCATCTGGCCGGGGACGAGCTGCTGCGACTGGTGGCCGATCGGCTTTCGGCCTGCGTGCGTACGAGCGACACGCTCGCCCGGTACGGCGGGGACGAGTTCGTCGTGTTGTGTCCCGCGACCGACGGCGAAGGCCTGGTGCCGCGGATCGAGGCGGCGTTCGAGACGCCGTTCGTGGTGGCCGGCGAGACCGCCGACGTCGGGCTCAGCATCGGGGCGGTGCGGGCCGAGCCGGGCGCGGACGCCGTCACGGTGCTGCGCCGGGCCGACGCCGCCATGTACGCGGCCAAGGCAGCCGATCGCGGGCAGCGGGTCAGGACGTACGCGGCCTGAGGATTAGCTTTCCGCCGTCGCGGGTACACAAAGGACACCAGCGAACGACCATCCGACGGGGAAAGGAAACTTCCGATGACTCAGGTGACGACCCGGCGCAGTGGCAGTGTTACCGGTGCCCGCGTGTGCACGATTCTCGCGTTCGTCTTCGCCGCCGTGGCCATCCTCTTCGCGCCGATCATCTTCGGCCCGGCCGCCATCGTGCTCGGTCTGGTCGGCGGTTACCTGGGTGACCGGCCGCTCGGCTGGTACGCGGCCGCGGCCGGTGTTCTCGGCGGCGCGCTCGGCTTCGTCCTCGGCGCCATCGTGCTGAACGCCGCCAGCTGACCGCTGACGCGAGACGCCGCTAGCTGATCGCGGCCCTCATCAACTCCCCGCGCCGGTCCCCACCACCGGCGCGGGGAGTTTCGCTGCATACCGGGCATTCCCGGGTGATGCCGCAGCGGCCGCAGAACTCGTTGGTCTTCTTGAAGCACACGAAGCCGGCCAGGAAACCGGCCACCAGGGCCGATCCGACGGCGATGACGAGGATCATGGGACACTCCTCCCGCGCTTTTCTGTCACACGGGCTTCGGAGCCGATCGGTTCATAGAGTGGGGACATGGACTTCGGTGTCGGATACTTTCCCACCCATGACGGCGTGAAGCCCGGCGAGATCGCGCGGCGGGCCGAGGAGCGCGGGCACAGCGCGCTGTACTTCGCCGAGCACACACACATCCCGGCGAGCCGGGAGACGCCCTGGCCGGGCGGCCCGCAGCTGCCGCAGAAGTATTGGCACACGTACGACCTGTTCGTGGCCCTGACCGCGGCGGCCGAGGCGACCAGCCGGCTGCGCATCGGCAGCGGGGTGTGCCTGGTGCCCGAGCGCGACCCGATCACCACGGCCAAAGAGGTGGCCAGCGTCGACCACCTCAGCGGCGGGCGGTTCGAGTTCGGGGTGGGCCTGGGCTGGAACCGGGAAGAGATGCGCAACCACGGCACCGACCCGCGCAAGCGGGTGCCGATCATGACCGAGCGCATCAAGGCCATGCGCGAGATCTGGCTGAACGACGAGGCCAGCTTCCACGGCGAGCACGTGAACTTCGACCGGATCTGGTCGTGGCCCAAGCCGGCCCAGCGCCCCCACCCGCCCATCCTGATCGGTGGCGGCGGGCCCACGGTGCTCGACCGGGTGCTCGACCACGGCGACGGCTGGTTCCCGCAGTGGCGCGACGAGAACGTGTTCGAGCGGATCGCCGAGCTGCGCGCCCGGGCCGACCGCTACGTGCAGGTGCAGATGCTGAGCGTGCCGCCCGACCCCAAGGCCCTCGAGCAGTGCGAGCAGGCGGGCGTCGACCGGGTCTCGGTGTGGCTGCCCTCCGGCCCGTGGAGCGTCGTCGAGCCGGCCCTCGAGAAGTGGGAAGCGGCCATCGGTGAGCTGACCGGCCGGTGACCCCGGCCCAGCGCCTGGCAAGCGTGCCGGTGGCCCGGCTGGCGACGGTCGGGCCGGACGGCGCGCCGCACGTCGTGCCGATGGTCTTCGCCCTGGTGGGCGAGGACGAGATCGTGAGCGCAGTGGATCACAAACCCAAGCGGACGCGGGCGTTGCGCCGGTTGGCCAACATCGAGCACGAGCCGCGGGTCAGCGTGCTGGCCGACCACTACGAGCCGGACTGGTCGCAGCTGTGGTGGGTGCGCGCCGACGGCGTGGCGCGCCTCCTTCCGGCGTACGCGGAAGGCCTGCAGGCCTTGGCCGGGCGCTACCCGCAATATCGCGAGAAGCCCCCGGCCGGCCCGTTCGTCGTGATCACCGTCGAGCGCTGGGCGACCTGGACGGCCTAGAGGGCGGCCAAGGTTTCGTAAAGGTCGTCCAGGCCCTGTGAGCCCTGGGCGAGCGCCGCCATGTGCCAGGCCTTCAGGTCGAAGGCGGAGCCGCGGGCCGCCTGGGCCGCCGCCCGTCCCCGCAGCCAGGCCCGTTCGCCCAGCTTGTAGCCGATCGCCTGGCCGGGCACGCCCAGGTAACGCACCACTTCGCCGTCGAGGAAGGCGTCGTCGAGCCCGCTGTACCGGCCCAGGAACTCGCGGGTGGCCTCCGGCGTGACCGGCCGGCCCGGCTGGTACGGCGAATCGGCCGGGAAGTCGAGGCCGAGGTGCATGCCGATGTCGACGATGACCCGCTGCAGCCGCAGCATCTGGGCGGCCAGGTAGCCCAGCCGGGTGGCGGGCGTGCTGTGATAGCCGAGCTCGTCCATCAGCCGCTCGGCGTACAGCGCCCAGCCCTCGACATTGGACGAGATCATCCCCAGCGTGGCCTGGTACTTCGACAGGTCGTCGGCGACGTAGAGCCACTGGGCCAGCTGCAGGTGGTGTCCGGGCACGCCCTCGTGGTACCAGGCCGAGGTGATGAACCAGAGCGGGTAGCGGTCGTCCTCGGTGGCGGGCAGCCAGGTGCGGCCGGGCCGGGTGAAGTCGAGCGAGGGCGGCGTGTAGTAGGGCGCCGGGGCGCTGCCGGTCGGGGCGATCATCGCCTCGACCCGCCGGATCGGCTCGGGCAGGTCGAAGTGCGAGCCCTGCAGGTCGTTGATCGTCCGGTCCATCATCCGCTGCAGGTGTTCCCGGGCCTGCTCGGCGCCCTCGACGGCCGGGCCCTTGGTCTTGAGGTAGTCGGTCGCCTCGACCGGCGTGGCCCCGCTGATGAGCCGGTCGGCCTCCGCCCGCATCTCGGCCTCCACCTTGTGGAACTCGTCCCAGGCCCAGGCGTACGCCTCGTCGAGATCGAAGTCGGCGCCGTTCCACAGCCGGGCCCACGTCCGATACCGGTCACGGCCCACCGCGTCGGGAGTGCCCGCCGCGGCCGGGGCGTACGTCTCCCGCAGCCAGTCGCGGAAGTCGGCGAGGGCGGCGGTGGCCGACGCGGCCGCCGCTTCCAGCCGCGGGCGCACCGATTCCGGCCCGCGCGCGGCCAGGCCGGCGAACCAGCTGCTCCCGGCGTCCGGGCCCAGCCACGTCTCCAGCTGGTCGAGCACCGTGGTGACCTGGCGCGGGCCGGAGAGCAGCCCGCGTTCCAGGCCCAGGGTCAGGGTGGCCCGGTAGCCGTCCAGCCCCTCGCCGAAGCGCCCCAGACGCCCGGCGATGACCGCCCAGTTCTCGTCGGTCGCGGCCGGCATCTGCAGCAGGACGTCCCGCAGGGAGTGCACCGGGGAGGCCAGGCTGCGCACCGCCCGTAGATCCTCGCCGGCGTCGTGCAGCGCCAGGCCGACGGTCAGCCTCTCCCGCAGCAGGCGGGCACAGCGCGCCTCGGCCGGGACCGGGTCGGGCTCGGCCGCCTCGACGGCGTCGAGCCGGGCCAGCGTGCGGCGGGACAGGTCGGCCGCGGCCTCGAGCCCGGTCGGTGACATGTCGGGCAGGTCGTCGCGATCGAGGTGCAGACCCAGCTGAACGGCGGTGATCGGGTTGAGGTCGGCCACCTCGCCGACGTACGTGTCGGCCAGGCGCCGGGGCGTCAGATTCTCGGCGGAGGTTTCAGGCATACCCCATGAGACGCAGGGCGGGCCACGGCGTGCAACTTGTCGGGGTTGGCGATGTTGTAGATGCCCAGGATGCGGCCCTGATCGTCGAAGTCGAAGGACAGCGTGCTGATCACCCGGCCGGCGCCGGTGAAGACCAGGCCGGGGCTTCCGTTGAGGTCGACCAGATCGGCCCGCATGTCGGCCGGGGCGACCCCCTCGTACGGGACCCGGCTGACACCGGCCATCCAGGCCGCCACCCGCTCGGCCCCGACGACAGGGCGCCGGGCGTGGCGGACCTTGCCGCCGCCGTCGGTCCAGAGTGTGACGTCGGGAGCGAGCAGTTCCAGCAGCCCGTTGATGTCGCCGCCCGACGCCGCGGCCAGGAACCGTTCGGTGGCGTCGCGCTGGTGGCGACGGTCGGCCGGGAAGCGGGGACGCCGGGACCGGACGTGCTCGCGGGCCCGGTGGGCGGCCTGGCGCACGGCCGGCTCGGCCCGGTCGACGGCGGCCGCGATCTCGGCGTACGGGAAATCGAAGATCTCTTTCAGGACGAACACGGCCCGTTCGAGCGGGCTGAGCGTCTCGAGGACGACCAGCATGGCCAGCGAGACGTCGTCGGTGAGGTCATCGCCCGCGGTGACGACCGGCTCGGGCAGCCACGGGCCGATGTAGGTCTCGCGCCGGCGCCGGGCCGATCGCAGCTGATCCATCGCCTGGTGGGTGACCATGCGGGCCAGGTACGCCTTGGGGTCGGCCACCTCGCCGCGGTCGGCTGCCGACCAGCGCAGCCACGTCTCCTGAACCGCGTCCTCGGCGTCGCCGGCCGAGCCCAGGATGCGGTAGGCGATGGCGAACAGCAGCCGGCGGTGCTCGTCGAAGACCGTCATCGCGTGTACCGGCCACCGTGCGGCCACCACGAGGCCAGGGCCGGCATCGTGAGCATGCGGGCGTAGGTCGGCCACGGGGAGGCGGTCACGGTTTCCTTGTACCAGACGGCGGCGCGGCCGGTCAGGTACGCGCGGCGGGGGCTGTCGTCGGGCCGGGTGAACTGGACGACGGCGTCCCCCCGGCCCAGGCTGACCGGGCGGTGGTAGTAGCCGAACCGGAACGGCTGAGGCTGCTTGCCGTCGAGCTCGCGGGCGAGGTTCGCGGCGGCGTGCACCCCGGTCGGCATGCCGCTCTGGCACGTGCCGTGCAGCACGCCGAAGCCCTGGCGCACGGCGGCCGCGTCGCCGACCGCATATACGTGCGGATGCGACACCGACCGCAGGCAGCGGTCGGTGACGATGCGGCCGTGCTCGTCATTGGTCAGAGCCGGGGCCAGCGGGGAGATCCGGGTGCCGGCCGTCCACACGACCACGTCGGCCGGCACGATCTCGCCGCTCAGGTCGACGCCGTCCGGCAGCACTTTGGTGATCTCGCCGATCCGCACTTCGACGCCCAGCCGGTCCAGGGCGGCGGTCACGTACGCCTGAGCCTTCGCGGTCATCCCGGTGCCGGGCCGGTCGCGGCTCAGGAGTCGCACGGTGAAGCCGCGCTCGGCGATCTCGGCCGCGGTCTCGACGCCGGTCAGGCCGCCTCCGCACACGACAACTGTGCTGTTCGGCGTGAGGCGGGCGGCCAGGGCTTCGGCGCCCCGGAAGTCGTCGAACGTGTAGGCGTGCTCGGCCGCGCCCGGCACCGAGGCGGTGTCGACCACGCTGCCCAGGGCGTAGACCAGCTTGTCGAACCGCAGGTCGCGCTCGTCGTCCAGGCGTACGGTGCGGGCGTCGGCGTCGACCGCGGTCACCCATCCGTACTCGAGCCGGACGCCGGTGCCGGCCAGCAGATCGGGCAGACGCAGGTCGGCGGTGGGGCGTCCGGCGGCGGTCGAGTGCAGGCGCAGCCGCTCGGTGAACCGTTCCCCGGCGTTGACCAGGGTCACGCGTACGTCGTCACGGCCCCGGACGCGGCCGGCCAGATTGGTCGCGGCGGCCAGACCCGCGTAGCCCGCTCCGAGAATGAGGATGTCAGTCATGCCCGCGGGACGGACCTCGCACGGCCGCCTGTGACCCGCGGTGACTCAGGTCACTAGTCGGTGAGGTCCCGCCGGATGAACCAGCCCGCCACGGCCAGTGAGACCACGGCGTACCCGGCGAAGAACAGCAGCCCCTTCGGGTTGCCACCGGCCGCGCTCATGAAGGTCGTGAACGGCAGCGGCTGCTTGAACCGGAAGGCCAGGCCCTCGGCGAAGACGAACCAGGTTCCGTACGCGATGAAAAGCGCAACCGGCCTCCGGATGACCGTGGCGCTGGCCACCCCGAACACGGCCAGCAGCGGCGTTGCCGCCATCGTGCCCGCGAACTGCTCGTACTCACCGGAGACGATCGTGGTCACCCCGCTCACCACCGCCACCACGAGCCCCAGCACGATCGCGCACAGGCACTGCGCGGCCAGCGCCTGCCACCGCCGCGGCTGACCCAGGAAGAGCAGGACGGCCGTGCGGTGCGTGTAGTGCTGGGAGGTGACCACGACGGCGATGCCGAACACCCCGAGCGCCACGAACAGCGACCAGAAGTCGACGCTGAACAGTGCGAACGACATGCCCAGGACGACCGCGAGCCCCATCGACAGCCAGCTCGACGGGATGGTCAGCGTGCGGTGCAGCTCGCTGCGCAGGACGGCGATCATTCGGCCGCCCCCGCCAGCTCCAGAAACGTTCGCTCGAGGCTGGGTTGCTCGGCGGTCAGCTCGTGGATCGCGATGCCCGCGTGCAGGGCGATCTCGCCGGCGTCCTCGGCGGCCAGCCCCTCGACGAACAGCACGTGCCCGTCCGTGCTGACCCGGGCCCCGGCCTGCTCGAAGACCTGCCACAGCGCGTGCGGATCCCGGCCGCGCACCCGCAGGCGGCCGGCCTCATCGCCCGCGACGGCGGCCAGCGGGGCCACGAGGCGCACCTGGCCGCCCGCGATGATCACCACGTCGTCGATGAGCAGTTCCAGCTCGGAGAGCAGGTGGCTCGAGATGAGCACCGTGCCCCCGGCGTCGGCATGAGCCCGCAGCAGCCCGCGCAGCCAGGCCATGCCGGACGGGTCGAGCCCGTTGGCCGGCTCGTCGAGGACCAGGATCGACGGCTCGCCGAGCAGCGCGGTGGCCACCGCCAGGCGCTGCCGCATGCCCAGCGAGTAGTCGCCGGTGCGCTGGCCCGCGGCGTCGGCCAGTCCGACGTACTCGAGAAGCTCTTCGCCCCTCTGCCGGCCGACGCCGCACAACAGCGACTGGGTGCGCAGGTGACCGCGCCCGGTCTGGCCGGGGTGCATGAGGCCCTGCTCGAGCACCGCCCCGACCTGCCGCAAGGGGTGCTTGAGCTCGCGGTAGGGCTTCCCGTTGATCAGCGCCTGACCGGCGGTGGGGCGGCTGAGCCCGAGCAGCATGCGCAGCGTGGTGGTCTTGCCCGAGCCGTTCAGCCCGAGGAAGCCGGTGACCCGGCCCGGGGCGGCGGTGAACGTCACGTCGCGCGCGGCGTCGGTGCGGCCGTACCGTTTCGTCAATCCCTTGGCTTCGATCATTGCCGGGAAGTATGGCGGCTCGCGTCAAGATGCTCAGCCCCCTTTGAGTACGTGTGCTCACCCGCTCGCCCGGGCCGGGGCACAAGGATCAGGGGCATGACGTATCCCTGCCCGGCCTGCGGAGCTGCCGCCTCGCCGGAGAGCGGCTGCCCGTCCTGCGGGCGCGGCCCCGACCCCGACGCGATCGAGGTGGTCACGGCCGACGCCGAGATCGCCGAGCTGAACAAGCAGCTGTTCACGGCCCGGCAGCAGGTGGGGCAGCTGGAGGCGCGGCTGGCCCAGGTCTGGAACCGCCGGCAGGCCGCCGCGGCCCGGGTGCGGGGTGCGCTGGGCGCTCCCGCGCCATCGCGGGACAAGGTCACGCAGAACGTCCTCTTCCTGCTGGGCGGGCTGCTGCTGGGCGTGGCCGCGATCGTCTTCGCCGCGGTGGCCTGGGCCCAGTTCGGGCTGGGCGGGCGCGCGGTGGTGCTGCTGACCTTCACGGGCGTGGCGCTCGGCGTGCCCTTCTTCGCGCTTCGGCGCGGGCTGCGGGCCACGGCCGAGACCTTCGCCGCGGTGGGCCTTCTGCTGACGCTTCTTGACGGGTACGCGGCCTGGCACGTGAATTTGTTCGGGGTAGCCGGGACGAACGGCTGGGGGTACGCGAGCGCGGTGTTCGCCGTGACCGCCGCCCTGGCCACCGGGTACGAGCACGTCACCGGGCTGACCGGGCCCCGCTATGCCGCGCTGGCCATCGCCCATCCGGTGATTCCGCTGCTGGTTGCTGCGGCTGAGCCTGGCCCGACCGGGTGGGCTCTGACCTTCGCGGCGGTGGCCGCCCTCGATGTAGTCGTGCTCGTGCGGCTGCGGGGTGGTCTGCGGCTGGCCGGAAGCGTGGCCGGGGGCCTGGCCGCGCTGGTGGCCGGTGGGTTCGCGGTGATCGGGCTGTTCTCTACCGAAGACCCGGGCGATGCCACCGCGGCTGGTGGCGCACTCTTGGTCACGGCCGGGGTCGTCTGGGCTGGCCTCCGGTTGTTCCCGGCCCGTCCGGCCGGTTTCCGGCAGTTCCTGGCCCCTCCGACCGGACTTGCGGGCCGGGAGATCGCGGACGGGCTGATGGTCGTGGCCGTCGGGGTTGCCGCGAGCCGGGTCGCCCACTTGATCGTGCACGGCGACGCCTTGCTGACGGTGGCCGTTGTCGCCTTTGTTCTGGCGGCGGTCGGCCACTTCTACGGCCGCTTCGGCGCTCTGGCGTTCGCCGCCGCGCCCGGCCTGGTCGCCTTTGCGCTGGCCGTCGGGGAGGGCGTGCGGGCGGTCGAGACCGATCGGACCGGCGCCTCGGGCTGGGAGCTGCCGGCCGCGGTCGTGCTGCTCGGTGCGGCCCTGGTGCTGCTCGCGCCGGCCGGGTGGCGCCGGGTGGGCGCGCTCGCCGCGGCGGCCGTGCTGGCCCTGACCGTGCCGGCCGGCTTCGGCCTGCCGTGGTGGACCGCCCTGATCATCGACGTCGCCCTGCTCGCCGCTGGTCTCGTACTCGGGAAGGGTCGTTCGAGCTGGGTCGTCTACAGCCCGGCCCTGGCCGTCGGACTGCTGCCGCATCTCTTCGTGATCCTCACTGAGGACGACCAATACCTGCGCCGCCTGCTGCTGGGCGGGGTCTGTGTGGCCATCGTGACCGCCGGGGTCTTCGCGAAGCTGCGGGCGCCGGTGATTCTCGGTGGCGGGGTGCTCGCCGTGCTGGCGCTGCACGAGCTGGCCGAGGTGTGGGACCTGGTGCCGCGCTGGATCCCGCTCGCGGTGGCCGGCCTGGTGCTGGTGGTGCTGGCGACGACGTTGGAGCGCCGTCGCCGCGACCTGGACCGGGTGCGGGCCGCGTTGCATCGAATGAGCTGACCCAGGACTTCTTCAGGGAACGCATCCGGGTGCCGATACGAGGGGCCACAACCTCCCCTGGAACGGATCGGAGCACGGATGTCGGCCACACGCATGCAGGCGTGCTTCGGCGCGTGGATCGCCGCCCTGACCGTCGTCTTCTACGCCCTGCCGCAGTACAGCATGTACTCGTGGGCGACGATCGGTCTGTCGGCCGCGGCCGCCGTGCTGGTCGGTGTGCGAGTGCACCGCCCGGCCCGGCGCCTGCCCTGGTACCTGCTGTCGGCGGTGCTGGTCAGCTTCACGCTCGGCGACACGGCGTACAACGTGCTCACCGACTTCCTGCACATCGCGAACCCGTTCCCCTCCCTGGCCGACGGCTTCTACCTGCTGGTCTACCCGATGCTGGCCGGGGCCCTGCTGATCTTCATCCGGTCCCGCTCCGGGGCCGGCAACCGGGCGGCGCTGCTCGACGCTCTGGTGCCCACCGCCGGTCTCGGCCTGCTCTCGTGGGTGTTCCTCATTTCCCCGTACGTGCGGGACACCGACCTCGGATTCGTCGAGAAGGCCGTCTCGTCCGGTTACCCGCTGGGCGACGTGCTGGCCCTCGCCATGCTGGCCCGCCTGCTCACGGCAGGCGGCCGCAAGCCGGTCGCGCTGCACGTGCTGGTGGCCGGCGTCGGCAGCCTGCTGATCACCGACGTCATCTACGGCCTGCGCCAGCTCGACGGCACCTGGCAGGTGGGCGGCCCGGTCGACGCCGGCTGGGTGCTCTTCTACACCGCCACCGCCCTGTCGGCCCTGCACCCGTCGATGCGCCAGCTGACGATGAGCGAGCAGATCCCGCAGAGCATCGCCGGCGGGCGCCGCCTGGCCCTGATGTCGGTGGCCGCGCTGATCGCCCCGGCCGTTCTGCTGATCGAGGACCTGAACCAGGGCGTCACCGACGCGCCGATGATCGCGACCGCCTCCGGTGTGATGTTCCTGCTGGTCATGGCCCGCGTGGCCGGGCTCATGCAGCTGCAGCGCGAGACCGCGGCCCGCGAGCGGACGCTGCGCATCACCGGCGCCGACCTGGTCGCCGCGAGCAGCGTCGACCAGGCGGGCGCCGCCCTGACCCAGGCTGTCACGTCGCTCGTCCCGACCGGCGAGGAGCACCGCTGGCACATGCGGGGCGCCGACGCCGAGCCGGGCGCGGTCACCGGGATCATGTCCGTCTCCCGGGTGCGGATCGCCGACCTGCCGGCCGACGTCGCGGCCGAGCTGGCCGGGTTCGAGTGGGCGCTGTCGGCCGAGGCGGTCTCGGCCGGGCGCACCGCGAACGGCCCGCTGCGCCACAACCAGGTGTTCCTGGCCGCCGGCGAGCAGGTGCTGACCGCGATCGAGCCTTCCTTCGAAGCGCTCATGGCCCAGACCACCATGGCCGTCGAGCGCATCACGCTGAACGACGAGGTGAACCGGCGCAGCAGCGAGGACTACTTCCGCGCGCTGATCCAGAGCGCCTCCGACGTGATCCTGATCGTCGGCGACGACGAGACCATCCGGTACGCCAGCCCGTCGGCGCTGCCCGTCTTCGGCCGCACCGATCTGATCGGCATGCCGCTGTCCCGCCTGATCGCCGGCACCGACCACGCCGAGCTGCGCTCCCTGCTCGACCAGGTGCGCGACGGCCGCGGCCCGCGCGACGGCGTCGACCTGACCGCCGTCTCGGGCGACGACCTGCTGCTGCAGGTCGAGTGCACCTGCCGCGACCTGCGCGACGACCCGGCCGTGAACGGGCTGGTGGTCACCATCCGCGACGTCACCGAGCGCCGCCGCCTCGAGACCGACCTGGCCCACCAGGCCTACCACGACGCCCTGACCGGGCTGACCAACCGGGCCTTCTTCCAGAGCCGGCTCGAGAGCGCGGCGCACCATGCGCCCGACCGCCGGCAGGAGGTGGGTGTCCTCTTCGTCGACCTCGACGACTTCAAGGAGGTCAACGACAGCCTCGGCCACGCCGCGGGCGACCAGTTGCTGACCACCGTCGGCCGCCGCATCATCGACGTGGCCGGCCCGCTGGCCACCGTGGCCCGCACCGGCGGGGACGAGTTCGCGGTGCTGATCGAGCACGTGAACGAGCCGGCCGACGCCGAGCGGGTGGCGATGCGGATCGTGGCCGCCCTGGCCGACCCGATCCAGGTCCTCGACGCCACCGGCGCCGCCCACCTGATCCGGGGTGCGGCCAGCGTGGGCGTGGCCACCAGCAGCGAGGCGGCCGGCATCAGCGAGCTGCTGCGCCGGGCCGACGTGGCGATGTACGGCGCCAAGACCGGGGGCAAGAACACCTGGCAGCGCTACCGGGACGAGATGCACGACGCGATGCTGCGCCGGCTCGAGATGCGCTCGGCGCTCAACGAGGCGGTGGCCGGCGGCCAGATGCGGCTGCGGTTCCAGCCGATCATCGACCTGCCGACCGGGCAGGTGGCCGGGCTCGAGGCCCTGGTGCGCTGGCAGCACCCCGTCCGCGGGCTGCTCGGGCCGAACGAGTTCATCGAGCTCTCCGAGGAGACCGGCTCGGTCGTCGAGATCGGCGGCTGGGTGCTGCGCGAGGCGCTGCGCACCTTCGCCCACTGGCGCACGACCGAGGCCGGCAGCTTCATGCGGTACGTCAGCGTCAACGTCTCGGCCCGCCAGTTCCGGACGCCCGGCTTCGTCGACGAGGTCCGCGAGGTGCTGGCCGACACCGGCGCCGACCCGCGCTGGCTGCTCCTCGAGGTCACCGAGAGCCTGGTGCTGCACGACGCCGACCAGGTGTGGCGCGACCTGGGCGAGCTGCGCGCGATGGGCGTGCGCATCGCCATCGACGACTTCGGCACCGGCTACTCGTCGCTCAGCTACCTGAGCAACATGCCGGTGGACGTTCTCAAGATCGACAAATCGTTCATCGACGACATCCTGCACAACCCGCAGCAGATGGCGCTGGTGGAAACCATCGTCAGCCTCGCCCGCACCCTCGAGCTGGCCGTCGTGGCCGAAGGCATCGAGCTCGACGGGCACCGCACCGCACTGGCCGACATGGGCTGCTCGTACGGCCAGGGCTACCTGTTCTCCAAGCCCGTCACCTCCGACGAATTCCTGGAGTACCTGCACACGCAGGGCTCCGCAGTCTCCCCCCTCTGAAAGGATCCCCACCCCCATGAACGACGCTCCCCTCGCCGGTTCCGGACTCGAGTTCGTCAAGCGCGACGGACGCTGGGCCGACCTGGAGCGGTTGCGCAGCGGCAACCCGATGTACGACGCCACGATCGAGGAGATCAAGGGCCGGCGCATCCGGGTCGGCGACCACTGGCTGGCCGACTTCGCCTCGTGCAACTACCTCGGCTTCGACCTCGAGCCCGAGATCATGGACGCCATCGCGCCCGAGGTCTCGCGCTGGGGCACCCACCCGAGCTGGTCCCGCCTGCTCGGCAACCCGGCCCTCTACCCGCAGATCGAGGAGAAGCTGACGGCGCTGCTGGACGCGCCCGACACCCTCGTGATGCCGACGATCACCCACATCCACATGTCGGTGCTGCCGATCCTGGCCGGCAAGGGCATGATCTTCCTGGACTCGCAGGCGCACAAGACGATCTACGACGGTTCCATGTACGCCCGTGGCCTCGGCGCCACCGTGCAGCGCTTCCGCGCCAACGACCACGAGCACCTGCGCGAGCTGCTGGCGGCGGCCCCGGCCGGCGTCTCGAAGATCGTGGCCATGGACGGCGTGAACAGCATGACCGGCAACGCGCCCGACCTGAAGGCGTTCGCCGCGGTCGCCCGCGAGTACGGCGCGCTGCTGTACGTGGACGAGGCGCACGGCTTCGGCGTGATCGGCGAGCGCGGCGCCAACGAGAAGTCCCCGTACGGCCTCAAGGGCAACGCCATCGTCAAGTACAGCGGCGAGACCTACGACAACATCGTGCTCGTCGGCGGCTTCTCGAAGTCGTACTCGTCGCTGATGGCCTTCCTGGCCCTGCCGACCTGGCTCAAGAACCACCTCAAGGTCTCGGCCCCGCCGTACCTGTACTCCGGCCCGGCCCCGACCGCGTCGCTGGCCACGGTCAACGCCGGCCTCGACCTCAACGAGAAGCGCGGCGACGACATCCGCGCCGACCTGTACCGCAAGTCGATGAAGGTGCTCGACCACGTGCGCGCCCTGGGCGTGTACACCCCGAACACCGGCAACACCCCGGTCATCGAGCTGCCGCTGGCTCCCGGCGAGGACATCGACGCCGTCGGCAAGCTGCTGTGGGACCGCGGCATCTACGTCACGCTGGCCGCGTACCCGCTGGTCCCGAAGGACCAGGTCGGCTTCCGGGCCCAGGTGACGGCCGCGAACTCCGACGAGGAGATCGACGAGCTGAACGCCGTGATCAGCGAGCTGGCCGCGGCCGGCAAGCTGCGCCCCGCGGCGCAATGACGCTCGCCGGTCCGCTGGCGCCGCTGCGGCACCGCCAGTTCCGGCTCCTGTGGACCGGGATGAGCGCCTCGCTGGTGGGCGACGGGGTCCTCCTCGTCGCCCTGGCGTGGCAGGTCTACGACCTGTACGGGGCGCCCGCCGCCATGTCGGCGGTGGGCGTCGCCCTCTCCCTGCCCCAGGTGGCCACCCTGCTGTTCGGCGGGGTGGTGAGCGACCGGTTCGACCCGCGCAAGGTCATGCTGGCCTCGGACCTGGTGCGGCTGGGCACCATGAGCACGCTGGCCGTGCTGGCCCTGACCGGGTCGCTGACCTCGCTGTGGCCGATCCTGATAATCGCGGCGGTGCACGGGGCGGCGGCCGGGTTCTTCGGCCCGGCCTTCGACGCGACGGTGCCCCGGGTGGTGCCGGCGGACGACCTGATCGCGGCCAACTCGCTCGACCAGTTCGTCCGGCCGGCCGGCATGCAGATCTTCGGCCCGATGCTGGCCGGCGCGGTCATCGCGGCCGGCGGGGCGGGCTGGGCGTTTGCGGTCAACGCGGCCACGTTCGCCTTGTCCGTGGCCTGCCTGCTGGCGATGAGCCGGATGCCGCTGGCCGCTCCCGCGGACGAGGAAGAGCCGGCGGAGTCGATCTGGCAGGAGATGCGGGCCGGGCTTTCGTACGTGCGGAAGCACGTGTGGCTGTGGGGCACGTTCCTGTCGGCCACGTTCACGTACCTGCTGTTCGTGGGACCGACCGAGGTGCTGCTGCCCTACGTGGTGAAGCACGAGCTGGGGCTGAGCGCGTCGGCGCTGGCCCTGATCCTCACCTCGGGCGGGCTGGGCGCCATCGCCGCGGCGCTGACCGTCGGCTGGCTCGGCATCCCGCGGCGGTTCATGACTTACACGTACGGCGTCTGGGCTGTCGCCACGCTTGCGGTGGCCGGCTACGGCGCGGCGACGCACACCTGGCAGCTGGCCGTGGCGTGCGTGCTGGTCAACGGCCTGGAGGCGGCCGGGACGGTGGCCTGGGCGACCACGAAGCAGCGGTTCGTCCCCGAGGGCATGCTGGGCCGGGTGTCGAGCGTGGACTGGTTCGTCTCGACGGCGCTCCTGCCGCTCTCGTACGCGCTGGCCGCGCCGGTCGCGGGCTGGATCGGCGTGCGCGAGACGCTGATCGGGGCCGGCCTGCTGGGCGCGGTGGTCACGTTCGGCTTCCTGTTCCTGCCCGGCATGCGGCGGGTCGAGAAGCTCGAGTACATCGAGCGTCCCGGTGTTCCTGTCGCGGCTTCGACCCCGGCTCCGGCCGCCGAGAAAGCCGAGGTTCCGGCATGAGCTTGACTCCCGCGCAGGCGGTGCGCGATCTCAGCGAGGCGTTCGCGGCCCGCGACCTGAACGCGGCGCTGGCCTGCTTCGCGCCCGGCGACGATGTCGGCTACGCCGGCTCCGAGAAGGCCGAGACGGCGGTGGGCCGGGCCGAACTGACGGCTCTGCTCGGCGAAGTCTTCTTGCGGACCGAGGCGTACGCGTGGGAAGCGCACGACGTCACGGTGCACACCTTCGGCGACCGGGCGTACGTCTTCGCCGAGGCCGAAGGCGCCGCGCGCCCCGACGACGGCGCCGACGAGAACTTCCCCTACCGGGTGTCGGGCCTGGTGGAGCAGGTGGAGGGACGGTGGCTCTGGCGTCACTGCCAGGGCAGCGAACCCTCCTCCTGAGTCCCGCCCCGGAAGGGTGGGGGATGGGGAAACGGCCGGCCGGTGGGGCTCTCACCGGCCGGCCGTCGCCGTATTGCAACACTCGCGCTTTGGTGCGTGGGGCGCTGACACCCGGGAGCCGGCCGTCATCGTTGGGCAGTAGTGCGGATCACCCTTGCCTTCAAGCGCTTGAGGGCGCGAACACTCGGGTGTCATGACCAACGATTCCGCCACCACCGTTCTTGTCACCGGCGCCACCGGGCACGTGGGCAGCCACTCGGTCGAGCGCCTGCTCGCCGAGGGCTACCGGGTCCGCGTCGTCGTCCGGCACGACGCCCAGGAGCAGGACGTCCGCGCCTTCGCCGGCCCGAGCGACCGCCTGGAGTTCGTGACGGCCGAACTCACCGCCGACGACAACTGGGACAAGGCGGTCGCCGGCGTCCGCTACGTCTGGCATCACGCATCGCCGTTCCCGTCCACTCCGCCGCAGAACGACGACGAGGTGATCGTCCCGGCCCGCGACGGCGCCCTCCGCGTGCTCGCCGCCGCCGGCGCCGCGAACGTGCGACGCGTCGTCCTGACCTCCTCGTACGCCGCCGTCGGCTACTCGCCCAAGCCGGGCGATCACTACGACGAGTCCGACTGGACGAATCCGGACGACGACCTGCCCGCCTACATCCGCTCGAAGGTCATCGCCGAGCGGGCGGCCTGGCAGTACGCGCGGGAGCACGCGGGCGCCGAGCTGACCGTCATCAACCCCACCGGCATCTTCGGGCCGCTGCTCACCGACCGTCTGTCGGCCTCGACCGGACTGGTCAAGGCCCTCCTCGAAGGGGTGGCGCTGCCGCCGCAGGTCTTCGGCGTGGTCGACGTCCGCGACGTGGCCGACCTGCACCTGCGGGCGATGCTGAGCCCGGCCGCCGCCGGTGAGCGGTTCATCGGCGTGGCCGGACCCCCGATCAGCTTCGCCGAGATGGGGCAGATCCTGGCCCGGCATCTTCGGGACCTCGCCGGCCGGGTGCCTGCGGCCGAGCCGACCGGCGACCGGGGATCCAGGCCGGTGATCAGCAACGCCAAGGCCCGTGAGGTGCTCGGCTGGCGGCCGCGCGAGGTGGCCACGACGATCGCCGACACCGCCGACAGCCTGCTGCGGCTGGGCCTGGTCAGAAGCGTTTGAGGACCTCTTCGACCCGCTCGACGATGGCCGCGTCGTCCTCGCCCCGGCCCCGGGCCGCCCACAGCTCCGCCTTGAGCGTGAGGTATTCGTGGCGCACGCGGAGCCGTTCGATCTCGGCGGCGAGCTGGCCGGCCTGGGCGGCGAACAGCCCGTTCAGCTCGCCGGCCTTCTCGGTGCCGTGCGCGAGAAGACGTACGTAATCGCGAAGTCCGTCGACGCTCACCCCGGACGACCGCAGGCAGGCGAGCGCCTCGACCCGCTCGGCGGTGGCCGCGTCGTAGCGGCGGTGGCCCGTCTCGGGATCGCGGCCGACCGTGCCCAGCAGGCCGGTCTTCTCGTAGTAGCGCAGGGTCGGCTCGCTGAACCCGCTGCGGCGGGACATCTCGAGGATGGTCAGAGGTCTGGTCACCCCACCATCTTCTCGATCAGGTCGGCCGCGCGAGTGACGCCGCCCTCGGCGCGTACGTCGTGCTTCAAGCGCTCGCTGCGGGCGGCCACCTCAGGGTCGGCGGTCAGGGCCAGCAGGTGCTCGCGCAGCTCGCCGGCGGTGACCGTGGCCGACTCGACCACCCGGGCCACGCCCAGGGCGGCCAGCTGCTCGGCGTTGGCGAACTGGTCGGCCGCCTGCGGGGCCGCGATCATCGGGGTGCCGCAGTACAGGCCCTCGCTGCTGCCGCCCATGCCGGCGTGGGTGAGGAAGGCGTCGGCCTGCTCGAGGACGGAGAGCTGCGGCACCCACGGGTGCAGCTCGACCGACTCCGGGACGTCGCCGAGCTCGGCCGGGTCGACCGCGCGTCCGATCTGCAGCACGGTGTGCCAGCCCGGCAGCGACCCGAAGGCGGCCACGCAGCGGCGATAGAACTCGGGGTGGTTGGTGAAGGCCGAGCCGAGCGACACCAGCAGCACCTTCCCGGCGCCGGCGGGCCGCGTCCAAGTGCCCTGCGACGACCGGTCGCCGAGGACCGGCCCGACGAAGTCGTAGACGGCCGGATTCACGCGATCGGCGTTCGGCTGCAGGGCGCGCGGAATCAGCACCAGCGCGTGGTCGGGGCGGCCCTGGAAGGCCATGCTGTCCGTGGTGGACGAGCCCTCGGCGGTCAGCCATTCAGTGAAGCGGTCGTAGTAGGCGGCGCCGCGGGGGTCGGCGCGCATCGCCTCGACCATCGGCGCCATCTCGTCCTCGTAGCCGTCCCAGGCCACGTAGGTGGGGGAGAGCTGCACCGACGGGATGCCCCACTGCTCGGCCAGCAGCCGGGCCGGGGCGCCCGCGATGTCGTACAGGAAAAGATCGGGCCTGTCCTCGGCGTACGCCGCCCGCAGCTGGGGCAGCATCGCGATCGCGTCGTCGAGGAACATCGTGAGCTGGGCGATCGGGTCGAGGTCGTCGTGCGTCTCGGCCGGGGGCAGGGTCGACGCGTACGGCTTGAGCTCGGCGCCGAGGCTGGTGACGGCCTCGGCGAAGGAAGGGTCGTTGGCGTAGGTCACGCGATGACCCCGTCGAACCAGCTCGCGTACGACCTCCGCGCTCGGGTTGACGTGACCGTGGAACGGAATGCTGACCATGGCGATGTGCGGCACGGAAAGCTCCTCGCTGTCGTCGATGGCGAGACGATACGTCTCGTCTCGCGACGCCGTCAAGACGAGACGTCTCGTCTCGCCAAGCGGTCCGGGCGCCGGTAGGGTGAGCGCGTGCCCGATGTGAACCGTCGTAGTGAGCAGTCGCGCCGCGCGATCATGTGGGCGACGATGTCGATGGTGGGCGACACCGGGTACGCCCGGATGACGGTCGAGGCGATCGCCTCCCGGGCCGGGGTTGGCAAGCAGACGATCTACCGGTGGTGGCCGCGGGGCAAGGCCGCCCTGGTGCTCGACGCGCTGGCCGAGAACGTCGCGACCGGCCCGGCCGCGCTGCCCGACTCGGGCGACCTCGAGGCCGACCTGCGGACGGTCGTGCGGGCCACCGTGGCCGAGTTCGCCGACCCGAAGCTGTCCGCGACCACCCGGGCGCTGACCGTCGAGACGCTGGCCGACGACGACCTCGCGGCTCAGGTGCGCGACCGGCTGCTGCGGCCGCAGCTCGACGCCGTGCGCGACCGCCTGGAAGCCGCTCGCGACGCCGGCCACGTCCGGGCCGGGGCCGACCTCGACCACGCCGTGGAGTCGATCTTCGGCCCGATCTTCCATCGCTGGCTGCTGCGCACCGGGCCGCTCACCGACGAGTACGCCGAAGGACTGCTGCAACACGTGATGGCCGCGCTCCGGTGAGGAACGCGGCCATCCGAGCGGGGGTCAGGCAGTCGTGAGGGTCGGGGCCTGCACCTCGGTCACCAGGCCGGTGGCCAGGCTGTACTGGGCGGGCACGGCCGTGACGGCGCCGCGGCGCAGGGCGGCGTCGACCATGGAGGAGCGTTCGCGCAGCAGCTCGAGGGTGTGCAACGAGTGCTGGGCGCCGATCTCGGCCGCGGTGGTGGCGCCGGCGCGGCGGGCGCGGGCCACGTTCGGGGCGATGCGCTCGGCAATGTCGCGGATGTAGCCGGGCGGCACCAGGCCCTCGTCGACCACCCGGGTGGCCGCCGCGACGGCGCCGCAGCCCTCGTGGCCGAGGACGACGATCAGCGAGACGCCCAGCACCTCGACGGCGTACTCGACCGAGCCGAGCGCAGCCGCGTCGACGACGTGACCCGCCGTGCGCACGACGAACAGGTCGCCCAGGCCCTGATCGAACAGGATCTCGGCCGGCACCCGGGAGTCGGAGCAGCCCAGCACCAGTGCGAACGGGTTCTGCGACTCGTTGAGCTGGGCCCGGCGGGCGGCGCCACGGTCGGCGGCGGCCGTGCTGCGGTCCTGGGTGAAGCGCAGGTTGCCCTCGAGCAGGCGGTTCCAGGGGGATGCGTTGCTTGCCATGTGGGGGGACTCCGGTCAGTTGAGGATGGCGCCGGTGACGGCGACCTGTTCGGTGAGGACGCCGCCGATCAACCGCTGGGTCTGGTTGATCTCTTCGACGGCGGTGTGGATCTCGGCCAGCGACGCGGTGACGGCGTCCACGCGGGACTGGATGGCGCTGACCTTGGTGCCGACCTCGGCGGTGGCCCGCTCGGTCTCGTCGGACAAGGCCTTGACCTCGCCGGCCACGACGGCGAAGCCCTTGCCGGCCTCGCCCGCCCGGGCCGACTCGATGGTGGCGTTGAGGGCGAGCAGCTTGGTCTGGGCGGCGATGGACTGGATGGTCTGCGCCACCTGGCTGATCTCGGCGCTGGCCCGGCCGAGGGCGGCGACCTGCTGGTTGGCCTCGACGGTGAGCCGTTCGCCCTGCTCGGCCACGGTGGCGGCCGAGGTGACGTTGCGCTCGACCTCGGCGATCGAGTCGAGCAGCGTACGGCCGGCGGTGTGCAGGTGCTCGGTCGAGACGAACCGCTCGAGCGCCTGCCCGACCAGGTAGGCCGTGTTGCGCAGGGCGGCCTCGCGGCCCGGGTACATG
This sequence comes from Paractinoplanes pyxinae, assembly GCF_026626335.1. Classification (GTDB taxonomy): domain Bacteria; phylum Actinomycetota; class Actinomycetes; order Mycobacteriales; family Micromonosporaceae; genus Actinoplanes; species Actinoplanes pyxinae. The sequence goes on from NZ_JAPNTZ010000004.1 coordinate 441,187, forward strand.
ATCAGCGTCCGGGTCGCGAAGAAGTCCATGGTGCCGATGAACTGGCCGCCGACCTTGATCGGCAGGCACACGCCGGACTTGACCCCGGCCGCCTGTGCGGCCGGACGGCGTACGCAATCGGTCAGTTCGCCCAGATCTTCGACGAAGACCAGATCGTCGCGGGCCCAGGCCCGGCCCGACAGCCCGACGCCTTTGGCGAAGGAGGCCGACATCGTGACCCGGCGGAACTCGGCCCCGGCGTCGCCCGACTCGAGCGAGAAGCGCAGCTCGGAGCCGGTCTCGTCGAGCAGCCAGAACGAGCCGTACTGCCAGTCGAAGTCCTGGCGGATGGTCTCCAGCGCCGACCGCAGGGCCTGGTCGCGGCTGGTGGCCTGGGTCAGCTCGCGGATCACGGTGGAGACGGCGTGCACGTCCTGGGCCGCCTTCTCCTGGCGGACCGCCTCGTGCAGGCGGGCCAGCGCGCCCGAGACCAGCTGGCCGACCGCCCGCAGCACGGCGAGCCGGCCCTCGGACGGGTGCAGCTCCTCGGTGGCGAAGAAGTCCATCGTGCCGACGACCTTGTCGTCCTCGACGAGCGGGAAGCAGACGCCGCTGCGGACACCGGCGCGGGCCGCGACCGGCGCCCGCACGCAGTCGGTGACGTCGGCTATGTTGCCGACGAAGACCAGGTCGCGGCTGCGCCAGGTGCGCCCGGACAGGCCCACGCCCGGGGCGAACGAGGCCTCCAGGGTGACCCGCCGGAACTCCTCGTTGACCGTGCCGCTCTCCTGGGCGAAGCGGAGCACCTTGCCGGCCGGGTCGAGCTGCCAGTACGAGCCGTAGGCCCAGCCGAACAGACTTCGCACCTGGTCAAGCGCGCTGCCGATGGCCTGCTCGGGCGACGTGGCGCTCTCCATCGACCGCATGATCGCGGTGATGGCGGCCACGTCGGCCTTGGACTCGGACAGCTCGGCGCTGATCCGCTCGGACTCGGCGCGTCTACCGCTACGGAACAACGCTGCTCCCCTCGGACGACCGGCACGGTGCCGTCGTTCAGGGATCCTTCGGTTGCCGGCGGGCCCGCTTGAAAGATCGCGAGCGTGCGGTTGAGTGCAAATCGGTAGCAGCTCGGGCAGGGTGAGGTCATGCGACTTTCGATCTGGCCCGGCGCCGGGCAGAGCTTTGCCGACGTGCTCGAGGTGTCCCGGCACGCCGAGCGGACGGGATGGGACGGCGTCTGGTTCGCCGACCACTTCATGCCGAACTCGGCGCCGGGGGAGGACGACACGTGGCCCGTGCTCGAGTGCGGCTCGGTGGTGGCGGCGCTGGCGGCGGCGGTGCCGCGGGTGCGGATCGGCACGCTCGTCTACGGCATGACCTATCGGCACCCGGCCGTGCTGGCCAACATGGCGGCCACCGTCGACCAGATCAGCGGCGGGCGGTTCGTGCTCGGTGTCGGGGCCGGCTGGCAGGTCAACGAGCATGAGCAATACGGGATCGAGCTGCCCCCGATCAAGCCGCGCATCGACCGGTTCGTCGAGGGGCTGCAAGTGCTGCGCGGGCTGCTGAACGAGCCGCGCACCACCGTGGACGGAACGTACTACCAGGTCACCGACGCGGTCTGCGAGCCCAAGCCGGTGCGGCAGCCGATGCCACTGCTGATCGGGGCCAAGGGCGAGAAGCGGATGCTGCGGGTGGTGGCCGAGCACGCCGACGAATGGAACTGCTGGGGGCGGCCCGACCTGGTGGCGCACAAGTCAGCCGTACTGGACGAGCACTGCGCAGCCGTAGGGCGGGACCCGGCGGCGATCGCGCGCACGGCACAGGCGCTCGTGGTGGTGGACGGTCCGCTGCCCGAGGGCACCACGCCGGTCATCGGCGGATCACCGGAAAAGCTCGCCGAGGACGTCACCGCGTACGCGGAAATCGGTCTCGACGAGCTGATCGTCCCGGACGGCCTGCTCGGCACGGGCGCCGAGCGTCTGAAGGCGATGGATGTGATCCGCGGGCTCGTCGCTCAGTGACCGGCGACGACCGCCTCGGCCACGCGACGTAGCTGCTCGTGGTCGGGCTGGAAGCCGGCGGCGATGTCCGCGTGCAGACCCGCCTTGGCGCCCTCGAACAGCTGCCGGGTGACCTCTTCGACGCTTTCCCCGGCGTACGCGTGCCGGACCTTTTCCGTCGCGGCCTGAAGCGCCGAGGTCAACTGCTCCTCGAGCGGGCCCCGCAGCTTCTCCTCGACCGGATTGAGAGTGCGCGGATCCAATGTGACCTGCGGCTCGGCGGTCATCGTCTCCCCCTGTGGTGATCGGCGTGACGCGGATACCCAGCCGCGTCACGCCGCTAAACGACCGCGCGGCCGCGGATCACAAGAATGCATTTCTGGTTTGTTACTTCACCGTGTGGGGCAGGACAACCACTGGCCGTCAAGTGATCAAGATCACTGACGTGTTACCGGCCGGATGGAGGGTCAATGGCGATCACGGACCAGCATCCGCAACGGCGCACCCGGCGTGCTCGGGCACTCGCGGCGGGGGCCGCGCTAGCCCTGACGGCGCCGATGGCAGCCTGCGGATCCGACGACGGGGGAGTGCCCGTCCTCAACTTCTACAACTCACCCGTCGAGAACATGCAGAGCGTCGTCGACCGGTGCAACCAGGAGGCGGCGGGTAAGTACAAGATCTCGTACCAGGTGCTGCCGCGGCAGGCCGACGACCAGCGGGTGCAGATGGTCCGCCGGCTCGCCGCCAAGGACGACAGCATGGACATCCTCGGCATGGACGTGACCTGGACCCAGGAGTTCGCCAGCGCGAACTGGATCCGGGAGATCACCGGGGACCTCAAGAACGAGGTGGAGAGCGAGACGCTCGAACCGGCGGTCGCCTCCGCGCAGTACAACGACAAGCTGTACGCGGCGCCCAACAACACCAACGTGCAGCTGCTCTGGTACCGCAAGGACCTGGTGCCGACGCCGCCGAAGACCTGGGACGAAATGATCAAGATGTCCCAGCAGCTCAAGGCCGAGGGCAAGACCTACCAGGTGATGACCATGGGGGCCCAGTACGAGGGCCTGGTCGTGCTCTACAACAGCCTGGTCGCGAGCGCGGACGGGCACGTGGTCGACGAGAGCGGCCAGAAGGCCGTGATGGACGAGGGTGCGCTGAAGGGCCTGGAGACCCTGAAGACCTTCGCCACTGCGGGCGTGACCAGCCCGTCCTTCTCGAACGCGGTCGAGGACGACGTCCGCCGCGCGTTCCAGGCCGGCGGCGGCGCGTTCCAGCTCAACTGGCCGTTCGTGTGGGCCTCGATGGTGCAGGAGGCGCCCGACCTGGCCAAGAACGTCGGCTGGGCCCGCTACCCGGCGATCGACGCCAACACGCCCAGCAAGACGACCATCGGCGGCTCCGAGCAGGCCGTCAGCGCGTACAGCAAGCACCCCGACCTGGCCTTCGAGGCGATCCGGTGCCTGCGCGGCCCGGAGAGCCAGCTGTTCCTGGCCACCAAGTCGGGGCAGGCGCCCTCGATCGAGTCGGTCTACAACGACCCGTCGATGACCGAGGCCTACCCGATGAAGGACGTGCTGCTCGAGGAGCTGAAGACCTCGGCGCCACGGCCGCGGACCCCGGCGTACCAGAACCTCTCGACCGTGGTGTCGGCCGAGCTGTCCCCACCGGCGTCGATCGAACCGCAGCAGACGGCTGACTCGCTCCGCGACTCGATCCAGGCCGCCATCGACTCGAAGGGAGTGCTGCCGTGACCGTCGTTTCCCGGCAGAAGGCCGCTTCCCCGGAGGCCGCGGTCCCGTCGCGTCGCGCCGGGCTGAGCGAGGGCAAGAAGCAGGAACGCCGGCTCGGCTGGCTGCTCTGCGCGCCCGCCGCGCTCGTCATGGTGGCGGTGACGGCGTACCCGATCCTCTACTCGATCTGGCTGTCGCTGCAGCGCTACGACCTCAAGTTCCCCGAGAACCGCGAGTTCATCGGGCTGGCCAACTACGCCACGGTGCTGACCAACAACTACTGGTGGACGGCGTTCGGCGTCACCATGCTGATCACTGTCATCTCGGTCGCCGTGGAGCTTGTGCTCGGCATGGGGCTGGCGCTGATCATGCACCGGACCATCATCGGGCGCGGGCTGGTGCGGACCAGCGCCCTCATCCCGTACGGCATCGTGACCGTGGTCGCCGCCTTCAGCTGGCGGTACGCGTGGACGCCGGGCACGGGCTATCTGGCCAACCTGTTCTCACCGGAGGGCGCGCCCCTCACCGAACGGGCCAGCGCGCTCGCGATCATCATCTTCGCCGAGATCTGGAAGACCACGCCGTTCATGGCCCTGCTGCTGATGGCGGGCCTCGCCCTCGTGCCGGACGACCTGCTCAAGGCGGCCTCGATGGACGGCGCCTCGTGGTGGCAGCGGTTCACCAAGGTGATGCTGCCGGTGATGAAGCCGGCCATCCTCGTCGCGCTGCTGTTCCGCACGCTCGACGCCTTCCGGATCTTCGACAACATCTACGTGCTCTCGGCCGGCGCCAACGAGACGTCCTCGGTCTCGATGATCGCCTACAACAACCTGATGAAGGGCCTCAACCTCGGCATCGGCTCGACCATGTCGGTGCTCATCTTCCTCACCGTGGCGATCATCGCATTCATCTTCGTGAAGCTGTTCGGCACGGCGGCCCCCGGTAGCGACGACGTCGATGGGAGGCGCTGATGGCCGTCGAGACCACCTCCGCCAAGGTCAAATGGGGTCTGCTGGACGCGCTCGTCGTCGTGTTCGCGCTGATCCCCGTGCTGTGGATCGTCTCGCTGTCGTTCAAGACGGCGGCGACGCTCACCGACGGCAACTTCATCCCGCGCGAATGGACCTGGGACAACTACAAACTGATCTTCCAGACCGACCAGTTCGTACGGGCCCTGGTCAACTCGATCGGCATCGCGCTCATCTCGACCGTGATCGCCGTCGTCCTGGGCACCATGGCCGCGTACGCGATCAGCCGGCTCGACTTCCCGGGCAAGAAGGCGCTCGTCGGCGTCTCCCTGCTGATCGCCATGTTCCCGCAGGTGTCGCTGGTGTCGCCGCTGTTCAACATCGAGCGCAACCTGGGGATCTTCGACACCTGGCTCGGGCTGATCCTGCCGTACATCACGTTCGCGCTGCCGCTGGCGATCTACACCTTGTCGGCCTTCTTCAAGCAGATTCCGTGGGACCTGGAGAAGGCCGCCAAGATGGACGGCGCCACCCAGGGCGAGGCCTTCCGCAAGGTGATCGCGCCGCTGGCCGCGCCCGGCGTGTTCACCACGGCGATCCTGGTCTTCATCTTCTGCTGGAACGACTTCCTGTTCGCCATCTCGCTGACCTCGACCGAGCAGTCCCGCACGGTCCCGGTGGCGTTGTCGTTCTTCACCGGTGCCTCGCAGTTCGAGGACCCCACCGGCGCGATCTCCGCGGCCGCCGTGGTGATCACGATCCCGATCATCCTGTTCGTGCTGTTCTTCCAGCGGCGCATCGTCGCCGGTCTCACCTCCGGCGCCGTGAAGGGTTAGGTAGCGATGGCTGACATTGTTCTGGACAAGGTGACCAAGAAGTACCCGGACGGGACCACCGCGGTGCACGAGATCGACCTGGAGATCGCCGACGGCGAGTTCATCATCCTGGTCGGGCCGTCCGGCTGCGGGAAGTCGACGACGCTCAACATGATCGCCGGGCTCGAGGACATCTCGTCGGGCGAGCTGCGGATCGCCGGGGAGCGGGTCAACGACAAAGCCCCCAAGGACAGGGACATCGCGATGGTGTTCCAGTCGTACGCGCTCTACCCGAACATGACGGTGGGCGAGAACATGGCCTTCCCGCTGAAGCTGGCCAAGATGCCCAAGGCCGAGATCGACAAGAAGGTGGCCGAGGCGGCGAAGGTGCTGGAGCTGACCGAGTACCTGAACCGCAAGCCGGCCAACCTGTCCGGCGGGCAGCGGCAGCGGGTGGCGATGGGCCGGGCGATCGTCCGCTCGCCGAAGGCGTTCCTGATGGACGAGCCGCTCTCCAACCTGGACGCCAAACTGCGGGTCCAGATGCGTACGCAGGTGTCGCGCCTGCAGAAGCAGCTGAACACGACGACGGTCTACGTGACACACGACCAGACCGAGGCGATGACGCTGGGCGACCGGGTCGTGGTGATGCGGGGCGGCTACATCCAGCAGGTGGGCGACCCGCAGACCCTGTACGACAACCCGCACAACCTGTTCGTGGCCGGGTTCATCGGCTCGCCGTCGATGAACTTCCTGCCGGCCACGGTCGAGGAGTCGAAGCTGCGGACGCCGCTGGGCGACCTGCCGCTGGGCGACCGGGTGCGGCGGGCGCTCAGCGGGGCGGACGCTCCCCGGCAGGTCATCCTGGGCATCCGGCCCGAGCACTTCGAGGACGCCCGGCTGATCGAGGAGCACCAGCGGGCCAAGGGCTTCGAGTTCACGGCCCCGGTCGACCTGGTCGAGTCGATGGGCTCGGACAAGTACGTCTACCTGACGGTCGAGGGCGAGCACGCCGTGGCCGCCGACCTCGAAGACCTGGCCGCCGACGCCGGCGGAGCCGACCTGCCACCCCAGGACAACCTGGTCACGCGCCTGTCAGCCGAGTCCCGCGTCCGCGACGGCGCCGACGCCCGGGTCTGGATGAACCTCGACAAAATCCACCTCTTCGACCCCCGCGACGGCCACAACCTCACCCTCCACGAGGGCCAGGCCGCGGGAGTCAACGCCGCCTGACCCGCTCCCACCCAGGGCGCCCGGCCTCCCCGCCGGGCGCCCTGTTCTTGCCCGGCCATCCTCGCCGCGCGCTCTGTTCTCCCCGGCCTCCTCGCTGGGCGCACTGCTGTCGCCCGGCCTTGCTTGCCGGGTGTTCTGTTCTTGCTCGGCCTCCTAGCCGGGGCGCGCCCTGTTCGTGGCCGTTCACACCAGGCCGGCGTCGTGCACCAACACGGCGGCCTGCGAGCGGTTGTTCATGCCGAGCTTGCCCAGCACCCGCGACACGTGCCCCTTCACCGTCGAGACGCCCATGCCCAGCGCGTCCCCGATCTCGGCGTTGGACCAGCCGTGCCCCAGCCCGATCGCGACCTCCCGCTCGCGGTCCGTCAGCTTGCCGAGCTGCTCGTGGGCCTGAGCCCGCCGCGACCCGGCCCCCGTGGCGGCGACGAAGCTCACGACGGCCCCGATCACCCGGGGCGAGAGGATGCTCTGCCCGTCCGCCACCTTCCGGACGGCCGCGATCAGCTCCTCAGGCGGCGTGTCCTTGAGCAGAAAGCCGGTGGCCCCGTTCCGGATCGCCTGCAGCACGTACTCGTCCGCATGGAACGTCGTCAGGATCAGCACCTGAGGAGCCCGGGGCCGGGCCCGGATCCGCCGCGTGGCCTCCACCCCGTCCATCCGCGGCATCCGCACGTCCATCAACATCACATCCGGCCAGTGCGCGTCAGCAGCCGCGATCGCCTCGGCCCCGTCCGCCGCCTCACCCACCACCTCGATGCCGACCGACCCGCCGAGCATGAACCGCAGCCCCGTGCGCACCATCGGATCGTCATCCACGATCACCACCCGAACCGGCCGCCCCGCCTCCGATCCCGTAGCCTCGGCCCGCGCAGCCACTCGATCTTCCGGCGCTAGATCTGCCGTCGCGCCGCCCGTTGCAGCGCTGGTCGGATCGTCCGGTGCTACTCCTGCCATGGCAGCCACGCCTCGAGGCGGAAGCGGTCGCCCGCGGCGCCGTACTCCACTCGGCCGCCGACCAGCGCCACCCGCTCACCCACGCCGACCAGGCCGCTGCCGGAGCCGGGCAGGGTCTCGCCGGCCGCGTCGCCGGGCCGGGCGCCCAGCGCGTTGTCGACCAGGATCCGCAGGTCGCGGTCGCCCCCGCCGTCGAGCATCACCCGCACGTCGGCCCCCGGGGCGTGCTTGCGCGCGTTGGTCAGCGCCTCTTGCACCACCCGGTAGGCCGTGCGGCCCAGCTCTTGCGAAGGCGAGGCCCGCGGCACCACCCAGGCGAAGTCGATGTTCATGCCGGCCGTGCGCGCCCCGTCCAGCAGCTCGGGCAGATCGGAGAAGAGCGGTTGCGGCGGCTCGATGAGGAAACGCTCCAAGTGCTCCTGGATGCCCTCGACCTCCGGCTCGTAGTCCTCATCATCGCCCGCTCCAACAGCCCCACCCGAGGGACGTGCGACACCGTTCGTGGCGGCGTTGCCGCCCGCGATGGCGTGGCCGCTCGCGGTGGCGTTGCCGTTCGCGGTGGCGTTGCCGTTCGCAGTGGCGTGGCCGTTCGTGGAAGCGTTGCCGTTCGCGGTGGCGTTGCCGTTTGCGGTGGCGTGGGCGTTTGTGGCGCTGGCGGCGCGGCCGCTTGTGTGCGGCGGGCCGGGGGTGTCGGCGTCGGGCTGGCGGAGGATGCCGATGACCGAGCGCAGCTCTTCGAGGGCTTCATGGGCGCTGATGCGGATCGTGCGGGCGGCGGTGGCGATCTCATCGGGTGTGGCGTCGGCGCGGACCTCGAGGGCGCCGGCGTGCAGGCTCACCATCGACATGCGGTGGGCGAGCACGTCGTGCATTTCGCGGGCGATGCGGGCGCGTTCGGTGAGCCGGGCCTGTTCCATGCGGAGCTGTTGCTGCGCGCGTTCGTTCGCCGCCTCGCCGCGCAGCGAGGATGTGAGGTGCCGATAGGCCTGCAGAAACAGGCCCCAGCCGACGGCCGCAAGCGCCGTCACCGACCGCAGCAGCAGGTCGACCCAGAGGTCGAACGGCGGATCGTGCTGCAGCGCGTAGTAGACGACGCCGGTGCCGATGTGGACGGCGGCCAGGCCCATCACGAGAAGGGCCCGCCGGCGGACGGCGACCGTGAACAGAGCCATCAGGATCGGGCCCGTCGCCATCACCGAGATCGCGCCGAGGGGTAGCAGCGCTGCGCAGACACCGAGCGGCCACCGCCGGCGCAGGAGCATGGCCGGCGTGGCGGCCAGGCCGATCGCCACGTCAACCGGCCAGGGCACCGCCGCGTGGGGCGAGGTCGCATCGCCCAGCGGCACCATGATCGCGCCGTAGGCCAGCGCGATCAGCACCGCGATGGCGTCGGCCGTACGGTCGCGCAGCACCGCGTGCCGGCTGCCCGGCGGACCGGGAACCAGCAACGCGAATCCGAGCGACGACATGAACGAAGCCTACGAGCCACCGAGTCGCTTGAGGACCTACCAAAGTACTGGGTCGACCCCCGACCGATGGCGGCTGTGCTTTCCGGCCCGGGCGTCGATTCTCATCGCCATGACTTTGCTTCCCGCTCTTCTCTGGGGTCTGGCCGCCGCTTCCTGGGGTGCCGTCGCGGGGTGGCTCACCCCGCGCGGCCCGCTCACCATCACTCAGGCGCTCGTCTCGGTCGCGGTCAGCGCGGCCCTCGGCTGGGCCGCCGGCCGCTCCGGCCGCTCCCGTCTGGTCTGGCTGGTCGTTCCGCTCTTCTTCGTCGTGGCGCTCGAGATCGCGCGCACCGGCACGGCCGGCCCCTCCACCGGCCCGCCCCACGCCAGCCCGTTCGGCGTGATCGCGCTGGTCACCGGCCGGGGCCTGCAGGCGGTGCTCACCCTGCTGCCGCTTCTGATCGGTCTCGCGGTGGGCCGGGGCGTCAACCGCCGCCTGAGCCGGGTGCTCGTTGCCTTGCCCGCGGCCGGGTTGCTGCTCCTCACCGCCGCCATCGCCGTTCCGGCCCGCACCGCACCGATCGCGGGCGGGGTCGCCGAGCTGGCGCGGGTGGGCCGCCTCGGCGTCATGATCCGCGCCGAGCGGGCCGATCGGCCGGTGCTGCTCTTCGTTCCGGGCGCCCCCGGCGGCTCCGAGCTGGGTAACGTCCGCACCCACCTGGCCGCCGTCGAGCAGCGCTTCGTCATGGCCACGCTCGACCGGCGCGGCGGCGGGTCGTCCTATCCGGCGCTCGATCCGGCCTCGCGCGTCACGGTCGACCGGATGGTCGAGGACATCCTCGACGTGGCCGACTATCTGCGCGAGCGCTTCCGGCAAGACAAGATCTATTTGCTCGGCCACTCCGGCGGCTCGATCCTGTCGGTGCTGGCGCTGCGGCGGCATCCGGAGAAGTTCGCCGCCTACATCGGTTCGGGCCAGGGCGTCGACCTGCCCGAGAGCGACCGCATCTTCTACGACGACATCCTGACTTGGGCGCGGTCTACCGGTCGTGACGAGGTCGTCCGGCAGCTGACCGAGCAGGGCCCGCCGCCCTATCCCGACGTCTGGGGCTACGAGCCGATCATGACGTACGAGATTGAGGCGTACGGCCAGCAGCCGTTGAGCTTCGGGTTGGGCGTCCGGGAGTACACGTTGCTCCAGAAGGTCCACGTGCTGAACGCGATCCTCGACACCTGGAGCGTCCTCTACCCCCGCATGCAGGGAATCGACCTCCGCCGTGACGCGCCGAGCCTGCCGGTGCCAGCTTGGTTCCTCATGGGGGGCAACGAAATGCGCGGTCTTCGGGTCGTCTTCGACGATTGGTACGCGCAACTGCGGGCACCCAGCAAGAAGCTGGTCGTCGTGCCCGGCGCCGGCCATGCCGCGCTCTTCGAACAGCCGGATCGACTCGTCGAGGTGCTGGACGATGCGCTGGCCGGCTGACCGCCCGCGAGGCGGGCGGGGCCGGTGGCCCAAGCGGAGGCTCTCGATCCCCTTGAACCACCGGCAACCCTCTTCGCTACCCGTTCGTGGCCGGGCTAACCACGTCGGCCATCAATTTCGGCAGAAGGCCGGCGAGCACGGCCACACCGTCCCGGCTGAGCACCGATTCCGGGTGGAACTGCACGCCGGCGAAGCCGGGTCCGCGCAGCGCGTGCACGGCGGAGTCGGCCGGATCGCGGGCGATCTCGACCCGGCCGTAGGCGGTGTCGAGCCCGCCGCCGGCCGCGAGATCGGCCGGTGCGATCGCGGTGAAGCTCGAATAGAAGCCAACCCGCCGCCGCTCGCCGAAGAGGTCGACCTCTCGCGCCAGGCCCTGGTACGGCGAGTCCCGCCGGTGCAGGGCCAGGCCGAGCAGCCCGCTCAGAATCTGATGGCCCAGGCACACGGCGAGCAGGGGCCGGCGGGCCGCGAGGCGAGCGGCGATCAGCCCGCGCATCGCCACCATCTTGGGGTCCTCCGCGTCCTCGGGATCGCCGGGCCCCGGCCCGGCGACTACGAGGTCGGCTCCGGTCAGGTCGACGTCGGCCGCCCGCAGCCGGGCGAGGGCCGCCTCGACCGGATCGGCGACCGGTCCGGCCACGGCGCCGGGTTCCGTCCGCGCCGCGGCCGGGAGCAGGACAGTCCACGGGACGACGGTGACGGTGAGGCCGAGCGCCCGCAGCTGGTGAGCGAGCATCGCGGTGAAGGTGTCCTCGGCGTCGACGATCACGGCGCTGCGGCCGGCCAGCTGGGGAACGGTCAGCGCGCCCGGTGCCCGCGAGTCGAGCCAGAAGCGGGCCAGCCCGTCGTTGCGCGCGGCCAGGGCCGCCTGCACCTCGGGCGATTCGGCCTCGGTGCGTGCAGGCGCGGGCTTCGAAGGCACCGCCCCGAGCGCCGTGAGGATGCCGGCCGCCTTGGTGTGCGTCTCCGCGACCTCGCCCGCCGCGGTCGAGTGGCGTACCAGCGTCGCGCCCACCGGCACGCGCAGCTCACCCTCGGGCGAGATCTCGGCCGTCCGGATCAGGATCGGGGCGTCCAGCGTCTGCCGGCCCTCGTCGTCGTGGTCCAGCAGGGCCAGCACGCCCGCGTAGTAGCCGCGGCCGCGGCGCTCGTGCCGGGCGATCACCCGGCAGGCGTTCTCGATCGGGCTGCCGGTCACGGTGGGGGCGAACATGGTCTCGCGCAGCACGTCGCGCACGTCGAGCGAGCCGCGCCCGGCCAGCAGATACTCGGTGTGCGTGAGGTGGGTCATCTGCTTCAGGTACGGCCCGGCGACCTGGCCGCCGTGCTCGGCCACCGTCGCCATCATCTTGAGCTCCTCGTCGAGCACCATGTAGAGCTCCTCGACCTCCTTCGGGTCGCGCAGGAAGTCGAGCAGGCGGCCCGAGCCGTTGCGGAAGGTGCCGCTGATCGGGTTCATCATGGTGATCCCGTCGGCCACGCTGACGTGCCGTTCCGGCGTGGCGCCGACCAGCGTGCGGGCGCCCGTGTGCACGAGGAACGTCCAGTAGGTGCCCTGTTCCGCCGCGAGCAGCCGGCCGAAGGCGGCCCGGGCGGCGGCGATCGGATTGCCGTCGACCTGGGCGGTGAAGACGCGGTGGATGACAAAGTTGGCCCCCTCGCCGTGGCCGATCTCGTCGCGCAGCACGTCCTCGACGATCGCGCCGTACTCGTCGTCGGAGAGGTCGAAGCCGCCGCCGGCGAGGGTGAGGGGCCCGGGTGGGAAAACGTCGAGCGGTTCCTGGCGCGACGAGCGGACGACCAGACATTCGAGCGGAGCTCGGTCGTCGACGCAGTCGAAGCCGCGCTCGGTGATCTGCCGGTACGGGATCACGGCCAGCGTGGGGCGGCCCCGGTGCAGCGGGATGTCGTCGAGCGAGGCGACGGTCACGACATCGCCGGTGAGTACTTCGACGTGGTCGGCGCCGTCGCGGTGGAGCAGGGCGAAAGGCTGCATGGTGGGTCCTCTTCCAGGTCTCGGCGGCGCCGACCGAGGCCTGACCATGCAAAACGGCCGCCTCGGGGAGGCGGCCGCGTGGGTTGTCTACGCGCGGGGGGAGTGGCCGCCGGTCAGGCGGGCCACCAGTTCCTTCGCGCGTGCAGCATGGCGCCGAGCGTACGGCTCGCCCGCCACCCCGCACCACCCCTGTCCCACATTTCCCCCGACCGGGCCGGTCAGCGGGCCGACCCCGGCCAGGAGGCGGGGTGAGTGTCCGCCGGCTGGGCCGTTCAGCAGCCGGCGGCGGCCGGGGAGACGGGTGAGTGTCCGTCGGCTGGGTCGTTCAGTGGCCGCCGCGCGACCCACGAACGGGCCGGCGCGCGCGGCGGCGGGCCGGCCGAGGGTCGCGTCAGGCGAAGGCGGAGCGGACCGCGGTCTTGGCCCAGCGCATGCGGCCCAGGGCGCAGTCGGGGTGTTCGCCGAACTCCTGGGCCACCAGTTCCGCGCAGCGGGCCTCGCCGAGGCGGTCGACCATGGCGGTCACGGCCTCGCGGATCACCTCGGGGGTGGGCCTCTGGGAACTCTGCAAGGTCGAGACGAAGAGAGCTTCGGAGCGAAGGGAGTCGAGGACGGTGTTCATCGGATTCCTCCTGCCGGGCGGCGCAAGTGGGGCCTGCACTCCAGGACACCCGAGCGTGGATGCAGGTCTGCTGCGTGGCGGGTGCGCGTCGGTTGCCACGCGTGCGCGCGCCCCGGCATTCGCGGAGCGGCCTCACAACCCGGACTAACCGGATATTGTCCCGATAAGTAGCGACTGCGCAGACAACCGAGGGAGAGTGCCGTGACGGTGGTCCTGGTCGCCGATGACGACGCCGACATCCGCGACCTCGTGGCGTTCAAACTGGAGCAGGCGGGCTTCGAGGTGATCGCCGTCGAGGACGGCCAGACCGCGGTCGAGCAGGCCCGCAGCCGGCAGCCCACGCTGGCCGTGCTCGACGTCTCGATGCCGGGGCTGTCCGGCATCGACGTGTGCCGGATGCTGCGGGCCGAACCGGCCACCGCCGGCATCCTGATCATCATGCTGACCGCCCGGGTGCAGGAACAGGACGTCGAGGGCGGGTTCAGCGCCGGCGCCGACGACTACGTGACCAAACCGTTCAGCCCCCGGGAGCTGGTCTCGCGCATCCAGGCCCTGCTGAGCCGGGCTCGGGCGTGAGGGCCGGGCGGCCGGGCGCGCGCCGCGACGATGCGACGTGAGGGATCCGTCGGGAGGCTGCTGAGCAGGGCCTTCGCGGTGGTCGTGGCGCTCATCGTCGGCTCCGGCGCGGCCGAGCTGGCCGCCGTGGTGATCGAGCACCGGGTCGTCCGGCAGCTCACCGACGAGGTGCAACCGTTGCAGCTGGCGAACGCCGGACTGCGTGCGGTGCTCACCGACGCCCAGCGCGGGTTGCGCGGCTACCTGCTGACCGGCGACGAGCGGATGCTCGACACGTACTACCTGGCGCGCAGCGACTACTCGGTCGCGCAGGACGACCTGCGCCGGCTGAGCCGCGGCCAGCACGCCGACTCGGCCGCGACGCAGATCGCCCGGGCCGACGGCTGGTGGGTCAACGCGGAGGAACAGCGGCGCGCCGCGCCCCGCAGCGAGGCCGCGATCGACTTCGCCGAGCGGGGCGGCGCCCTGTTCCAGGCGTTCGTCACCGTCAACGACGAGCTGCGGCTGGCGCTCGAGGCCCGCTCGGCCGACCTCCGCGGCCAGGTCGACGCGCTCCAAGTCGTCGCGATGGCGCTCGTCGCGGTGCTGACCGTAGCGGCCGCGGCGGCTGCCGCGGTGACGGCCGTGCGCACCACCCGGCGCCTCACCCGGCCCCTCGGCGCGGTCGTCGAAACCCTGGGCCGCGTACGCGAGGGCGAGCTCAACGCCCGGGCCGACGTCACCAGCGGGCCGGCCGAGATCCGCGCGCTCGCCGAGGCGGTCAACGCGGCCGCCGAGCAGAGCGAGCAGATCCGCCGCCACGAGGAAGAGGTCACCAACCGGCTGCAGGCGCTCGACACCGTCAAGACGGACTTCATGTCGACCGTGTCGCACGAGTTGCGTACGCCGCTGACCAGCATCTCCGGCTATCTGGAGCTTTTGCGCGACGGCGATCCGGGCGACCTGAAGGAACCGCAGCGGCGCATGCTCGACGTCATCTCGCGCAACACCCGGCGCCTGCGCGACCTGGTCGAGGACATCCTGACGCTCTCGAAGATCGAGTCGGGCGGCTACGGCAGCGACCGCATCCCGCTCGACTTCGCCAAGGTCATCGACCGTGCGCTGATCACCGCCGGGCCGGTGGCCGCCAAAAGCGGGATAGCGCTGCACCTGGACGTTCGAGGACCCCTTCCCGTACGGGGGGACAGCGCGCAACTCGACCGGGTGCTCGACAACCTGCTGACCAACGCCGTGAAATTCACCCCCGCCGACGGGACGGTGACCGTGCACGCCGAGCGCCGCGGCGACCAGGCCGTGCTGGTGGTGGCCGACACGGGCATGGGCATCCCGGTCGAGGAGCAGCAGGCGCTGTTCGGCCGCTTCTTCCGGGCCACCAACGCGATCAAGCAGGCGATCCCCGGCACGGGGCTGGGCCTGTCCATCGTCCGCACCATCATCGAGAACCACAGCGGCACCATCGAGATCGACTCGGCCGAGGGCGCCGGCACCACCATCACCATCGAGCTCCCGGCCGACCTGACCGCCCGCGAGACCCCACCCGTGGACGACGACGAGCCCGACCCCGAGGACCAGGACTGGGAGGACGAGACCGCCGACCCCGCCCACCCCTGGCACGCGGAACGCAACGCCCACTCCGACGCCACCAACGCCGACGAGACCGAGCAGGCGCACCCCGCCGACCACACAAAGGGCCCCGGCCGCCCGGAGTAAAGGAGTGCACTGCCTACTCGCTCGCGTGGAGGGGCAAGCGGCGAAGCGGCGGCTCCGGGTGGAGCAAAACGGATATATTGCTCACGTTGTCGGTGGTGGAGGAGGTGGGCGGTGTTCGCGGTTTTCGGGGTCGCCATCCTCGTTCTGCTGGGGGTTCTGGTGGGCACCGCGGCCGGCATCATCGTGGTGCGGGTGGGGCGTCGGGTTCGCGGGAAGCGGCGGGCCGCGCTGGCGGCCGGGCCGCGGCGGGCGTTGCTGGCCTTCGTGGCCGAGAACGGTGAGGAAGGCAGCGAGGACCTGATCGCCATTCCGGACGACGCCTGGCGGGCCGCTCTGCCGGCGGCTCTCGGGCTGCTCGGGAAGTTGCGCGGGGACGCGCACTCCGCGCTCGTCTCCGTCTTCCTGCATCGGGGGGCGGCTCGGGCCGCGCTGGCCGACCTGCATGCTCGCAGTGCTGTGCGGCGGGCTCGGGCGGCTCAGCTGCTCGGAGACCTCGAGCTGCGCGAGGCGGTGCCGCAGATCTGTGAGCTGCTCACCGACCGCGACCACGAGGTGCGGGTCGTGGCCGTGCGGGCCCTGGGGCGGATCGGGGACGCCAAGGCGGCCTGGCGGATGATCGCCAGCCTCGACCTGCGCGACCCGGTGCCGTCCCTGCTCGCCACCCAGGCGCTCGTGCAGATGGGCCGGGGGGCCGAGGTCACGCTGTCCGCGGCGCTCGATCATCCGCAGGCTCGCGTCCGCGCGGTCTGCCTCGACGCGCTCGGCCTGCTCGGGGCGACGGGCGCGGTCAGCCGGATGGCGCGGGTGCTCGCCGATGACGACATTCTTGACGTACGCGTCGCAGCCGCCACTAACCTCGGCCGGCTCGGTGCGCGGGGCGCCCTGCAGCCGTTGATCGACTCGCTCGACCCGCCGCATCCCGACGCGCTGCGCGCCGCGGCCGCCCGCGCGCTCGGCGATCTGGGCGCGCCGGCCGCGGTGCCGCCGCTCGCCGCGCACCTCGACGACGGCGAGTTCCAGATCGCCCACGAGGCCGCCCACAGCCTGCGCCGCCTCGGCCCGCCCGGCATAGCCGCCCTCAAGGAGCGCGACAACGACCACTGCCGCGAGGCCCTGGCCCTCCTCCAGCCGGACCTGGTCGGCGCCCAATGACGCGAGGCGGGTCGGGACGAAGGGGGCGGGGCGGTGCGTGAAGTCGTGCTGGGGGTGTTGCGGGGCGCGGACTATGCCGTGTTCGGGTACTTCGTGGCGCTCAACAGCAGTTACCTGATCATGATCGTGCTGGCCTCGGTGGAGTTCGCCAAGCATTTGCGGCGGGCTGCCTTTGCGGGGGCCGACGACATGTTCCGCAGCCCGGTCACCCTGCCCGTCACTGTCATCGTTCCGGCATACAACGAAGGGGCCGGCATCGTCGCGGCCGTGCAGGCCATGACGGCTCTGCGCTACCCGCGGTTCGAGATCGTGGTGGTGGACGACGGGTCCTCGGACGACACGTTCGAGAAGTTGCGGGAGCACTTCGACCTGGTCGAGGTGCCGCGGGTGGTGCCGGCCGAGGTTCCCTATCAATCGCACGTGCTTTCCGTTCATGTGCCGCGGGGTGAGAAGGGGGCGCTCACCGTCGTTCGCAAGACCAACGGGGGCAAGGCCGACGCCCTGAACGTGGGCATCAACCTGGCCCGGCATCCGCTGGTCTGCATGGTCGACGCCGACTCCGTGCTCGACCCGGACGCCCTTCTCTCCGTGGCCAAGCCGTTCGGTGACGACCCGCTGCGGGTGGCCGCGTGCGGCGGTGTCGTGCGGATCGCCAACGGCTGCAAGGTGGTCGCGGGGCGTGTGGTCGACGTGCGGATGCCGCGCAGCTGGCTCGTACGGGTCCAGGTGGTCGAATATCTGCGGGCGTTCCTGATGAGCCGCACCGGCTGGTCCCGGCTGGGTGGCGTGGTCGTGATCAGCGGCGCGTTCGGCGTGTTCCGGCGTGACCTGCTGGTGCAGATCGGCGGCATGGCCCACGACACGATCGGCGAGGACGCCGAACTGGTCGTGCGCCTGCACCACTACCTGCGTGACCGGGGCGACGACTACCGCGTGATCTTCGTGGCCGAGCCGGTCAGCTGGAGCGAGGCCCCCTCGACGTGGAAGGTGCTCGGCTCGCAGCGCCGCCGCTGGCACCGGGGCATCGCCGAGATCCTGACCAAGCACCGCCACATGGTCTTCAACCCGCGCTACGGCCGGATCGGGCTGGTCGCGCTGCCGTACTACCTGATCTTCGAATTGCTCGCGCCGTTCGTGGAGCTGGCCGCCCTCATCCTGCTGCCGCTCGGCTTGTGGGCCGACGCGATCGATCTAGCCTTCGCCTGGCGCTTCGCCTTGGTCGCGTACGGCTATGGGCTTTTGGTCAGCCTGGTGGCCCTGTTCATCGAGGAAGTTTCGTTCCACCGGTACCCGCGGTGGAGCGACATGATGCGGGGCGTGGTGGCGGCGGTGATCGAGAACTTCGGGTACCGGCAGGTGCTCGCCGCGTGGCAGGTGTGGGGCGCGGTCGCGGCCTGGCACGGCCGGCCGGCGGTGTGGGGCACGATGCACCGCACCGGTTTCGACACGCACGAGCCGACCGAGGTGGAGACGGTCGGCATCAAAGGTGGTTGATGTGATCACTGACCGTGTCGGGGTCGCGGCCCTGCGTACGAGGGTTTGAGTCTTCGCGATCGAGACGGCACTATGCTTCGGTGCGGCGATCCCGAAACCTCATCATTGCTGTGGCGGCGGCCGTGATCCTGGGCGGTGGCGGACTCATCGTTCTCGGCGCGACCGACGACGACAAAGGTGTCCTGCCGGCGGCGCTCAGCGGCGGCAACGCGAAACCGGCCGGCCCGAGCGCCGAAGAACTGGCCCGCATCGAGCGCGCGAAGCGGGCCAAGGCCCTCGACGCGGCGCTCAAGCAGGTCGCGGCCGAGACCCCCGACTTCTCGGTGGCGGTGCTCGACAAGAAGACCGGTCAGTCGTACGCGTACCAGGGAACCGAGAAGTTCGACACCGCCAGCATCGTCAAGGCGCAGATCCTCGCGTGTGAGCTGCTGACCGCGCAGGACAAGGACCGCGAGCCCACCGAGGGCGAGATGGCCCTGGCCACCCCGATGATCCAGGCCAGCGACAACGACGCCACCACCGAGCTGTTCCAGCACCTCGGCGGCAAGAACGCGATCACGAAGTGCAACAAGCGCCTCGGCCTGAGCCAGACGACGGTGAACCGGGCCTGGGGCCTCACCAAGACCACCGCCACCGACCAGGTGCGGCTGCTCAACAAGCTGGTCGACAGCAAGGGCCCGCTCGACGAGGGCTCCCGCCAGACCGCCTTCTCGTTGATGAACACCGTCAACGAGGACCAGGACTGGGGAGTGCCGGCGGTGGCCAAGCCGGGCGAGAACGCCACGGTGAAGAACGGCTGGGACACGCGATCGGCCGACGGCGGGCTGTGGGCGATCAACACGATCGGCCGGGTGACCTCGCCCGACGGCAAGGTCAACGTCTCGCTGGCCGTGCTGTCGCACAACAACCAGACGATGGACGACGGTGTGGCCCTGGTCGAGAAGATCGCCAAACTGACCCGGCAGCACCTCAAATACTGACCTTAAGCACATGAAGGATCGTTAAGGAATACTCGCCGGTAAGTTCAGCCGCCGGGCGGGGGATTTCATCGATCGGCATGGATTAGTTCACCGGGTGACCGGAATCTACGGGCATGACCCGACGCATCCTCGTCGTTCTGCTCCTCGCCGTCGCCGTCCTCTTCCCGGCCAGTTCCGCGTACGCCGCGGACTCCAAGGCCACCGTCCTCGCCCGGTGGACGCAGCCGACCGCTGCCAGCACCGCCGCCTGGAACGACGCCCGCGCCAACCGTTCCCCGTGGGCGTCGTACAACTTCGACTGGTCGACCGACTACTGCTCGTCGAGCCCGGACAACCCGCTCGGCTTCAATTTCGACCTGTCGTGCTGGCACCACGACTTCGGCTACCGCAACTACAAGGCGATCGGGACCTTCTCGGCCAACAAGGCCCGGATCGACAACACGTTCTACGCCGATCTGCAGCGGGTCTGTGCCACCTACGGAACCGTCTCGCGGGCCGCCTGCAACAGCCTGGCCTGGGTGTACTACCAGGCCGTGAAGAACTTCGGGTCGCTGGCCGCGGTGAAGCAGTCGGACATCGACCGGGCCGCCGCCCTCATGAAGAACTAGCCCGGTATTCACTTGCCCGTCACCGGCCGTTGGAACGTGAAGGCGGCCGGTGACGGCATTCTGCAACGATGCTCGGATTCCTGGCCGGTGGCCTCGCGGTGGTCTGGGGTGTGCTGGTGGCCGCGCTCGACCAGGCGCCGCCGAGCCCCCGCATGCAGAAGGTCTGCACCGCCTTGCTGGTCGCCCTCGGCGCGGTGATCGTGGTCGGCGGCGTCACGACCGTGGCTACCGCCTGACCTCATTATTTCGTACGGAGGGTGCGCGCGGGCAGTGCGTCGGTGCTGACCGCGTCGATCTTCCGGGCCGCCCGCCTGCTCGCCGCCGGCTGAATTGGCGCCGCTTGCGCCCGCCGGGCAGCATGGCGGAGTGCCGGAGTCATCAACGTTCGCCCATGCCCGCCAGCAGGCCCAGCAGCTCGTCGAAGCCGGCGATCCGGCCGGGGCGCAGAAACTGCTCGAAGGCGTTGTCGCGAACGGCCGGGTGGCGCTGGCCGAGGGCGATCCCGAGCTGCTGGAAACGATGCGGCAGCTGGCCGGGCGGCACGCCGCAGCCGGCGACCCGCAGTCCGCGCGCCGGGTGCTCGAAGAGGCCGCCGGCCGCCTGACCGGTAGCGACCCGCTGGCCGTGATGCTCGCCTACGACCTGGCGGTGGTGGCCGAGGAACTGGCCAACCGCCACGTGGCCCGCACCAACTTCGCCAAGGTGGCCGAGTTCGGCCCGGCCGCCTTGGGCGAGGATCACTGGACGGTGGAACGAGCCCGCACCTACCTGGCCTCGGTCACAACGGAGGCGCCGCAGCCGCCGACCTCCGATGCGCCGCCGGTCTCGCCCGCACCCCAGGTGTCCGGCCCGCCGGCGTCTGCAGCCTCGGCATCGCCGGCGCCTCTGAACTTTGGATCACCGGTGTACGAACCGGGACCGCGCGTTGCGCCCACCCCGCCTTCGCGGCGGCGTGGGGTCTGGCTGCCGGCTGTGCTCGGTGCGGTGGCCGGGGGCGTGGTCGTGGCGGTCGTGGTAGCCGTCGTGCTGACGCGCCCCGACGACCCCGTTCAGCCCGCTACCGCCGTACAGGAAATAGTGCCGACCACCTCGGCCGCGGCGATCGCCCCGCCCGTCTCGCGGGCGCCCAGCCCCTCGTCCGCGTCGCCGCCGTCGCTGCCTGCGGCCACGACCGCCGCAACCACCACGGCCGCGGCCGAACCCACGGCGGCCAAGCCCACGAAGGCCAAGCCGACCACCAAAGCCCCGGTCGTTCGCACGCGGATCGTTGCTCCGGCCAACAACAGCCGCGTGCCTTATCCGTTCGATGCCCGCTTCTCAGTCGCCGCGGCCGATGTGAGCGCGAAGGACACTGTCGTGGCGCTGCTGATCTGCGTGGCCGGGCGGTGCTATTTGGACGGCAAGCTCGACATCATCGAGGACTCCGCCGCGCCGTACACCGTCTTCCTCGGCTCCACCCGCCCCGAGGGCACGAACGTCGCCTGGAAACTCCGCCTCGACCGTCTGCCCGCCCAGACGTACACCACACTTGTCGCCGCCCGGGACAAGGCGATCGCCGACGGGTCCTGGGGCGACAAGGGCACCCCGATGAGCGCCCTCAACGCCACCCCGCTGAGCACCCTGACCGTAACCAAAGCCCCGTGATCGGAGGCCTGCCCATGGCGATTGTGCGTCCCTATCAACCGTCCGATCGCGACACTGTCCTGGGGCTGGCTCATCGCCTGACCATCGGTGTCGCACCGTGGCGCGACAAGGAAGCGGTCGAGGAGGCGGTGACCGGCTGGATCCGTGATGCGATCGGCGGCGACGGCGGCGGGGTGCTGGTCGCCGTGGTGGACGACCGTGTCGTCGGGCTCGTGACGGTGGGGGAGCGGCGCCACTTCGCCGGTGAGGTGGATGCCTATGTGGGGGAGCTGGTGGTGGACGGCGGCTCCGAGGGGCGGGGGATCGGGACGCTGCTGATGGCGGCGGCCGAGCAGTGGGGCCGCGAGCGCGGCCTGCGCCATCTCACCCTGGAGACCGGCGCGGCGAACCGGCACGCCCGGGAGTTCTACGCCGCCCGCGGCTATCAGGAGGAGGACGTACGGCTCACGAAGGCTCTGTAGGCCGGCGGCGGACGACGGCCAGGACCACGTCGTCCTCGGCGTTCGGGGCCAGTGCGGCGGTCAGGTGGTCGCACATGTCCTCGGCCGACCGGTCGGACAGGCCGGTCAGGGTGTCCAGCAGGACGGCCAGTCCCTCGTCGATCGGGCGGTCGCGGCGTTCGAGCAGGCCGTCGGTGTAGAAGACGACAGTGGTGCCGGGGTCGAGGTGGGTCTCGTGGCTGGTGCGGGTGGCCTCGATGCGTGTTCCCAGCAGCGGTTCGGGCCGGGCCCGCAGGAAGGCAGCCCGGCCGTCGGGGGTGAGCAGGGCCGGTGGCGGGTGGCCGGCGTTGGACCAGCGCATGGTGTGAGTGCCGAGGTCGATGCGGGCCAGCACCACCGTGGCCAGCACGTCGACCGATAGCCCGGTCATGGCGTCGTTCAGCGCGGTGAGCGCCTGGTCGGGCGGCACCGGGAGGGCGTACGAGATGCCGCGCAGCAGATTGCGGATCTGGCTCATCGCCGCGGCGGCGTCGCGGTCGTGGCCGGTGACGTCGCCGACCGCCACGGCCAGGCTGCCGTCGGGCAGGGTGAAGGCGTCGTACCAGTCGCCGCCGACCCACGCGCCCTCGGCCGCCGGGTGGTAGCGCACCGCCACCTCGAGGTGGTCGGGCTGGGCGGGGTGGCTGAGCAGGCTGCGCTGCAGCGCCTCGGCCAGCTGGCGTTCGGTGGCGGCGGCCCGGCGTACGGCGACGCGGTTGAGACCCAGCACCAGAGCGGCCCCGACGAGGCGCAGAAAGCCGCGGTAGTCCTCGTCGTCGGGCAGGTGCGGGCTGAGCCCGGTGACCAGTTCGAGCCCTTCGGGCAGGGGCAGGCGCACCCGGCCGTCGTCCACAGTGGCCCGGCCGAGCCGCAATTCGACTCCCGGCAGGTCGTCGGGGACGCTGCTGAGCACCGGCAGCGCCTGATCCACCAGCTCGTCCACCGTCTCGACGTCGGCCACCCGGTCGGTGAGCCGGCGTAACAGGTCGAGCCGGCGCCGGCCGACGACCAGGCCGGTGGTCTCGGACGCGATGTCGATGACACCCTCGATCGTGCCGTCCGGGCCGCGCACCGCCGAGTACGAGAAGGTGAAGTACGTTTCCTCGCTGTAGCCGTGCCGCTCCATCAGCAGCTTCATGTCCTCGGTCCAGGTGGCGTTGCCGCCGGCCCGCACCGTCTCGAGCATCGGCCCGATCTCGTCCCAGATCTCGGCGAAGACCTCACGGGCGGGCGCGCCGAGCGCCGCCGGGTGCTTGTCGCCGATCATGGGCACGTACGCCGGGTTGTAGAGCAGCACGAACTCGGGCCCCCAGAACAGGGTGACCGCGCTGCGCGTGTGCAGCAGCAGGTCGACCGCGCCCAGCAGCGCCGGGCTCCACCCGTCGACCGGGCCCAGCGGGCCGGCCGCCCAGTCGACGCCGAGGTAGGCCGTCCGCAGCGGACCGGCGGCGTCGAACGCGGTGATCACCTCCCGACCCTACCCGTGGGCAGGCGGCGTGATCAGGCGTACGGACATCGACTTGTTATAGTAGAATGCAAACATGTTGTTCCGGGTGGACGTGGCGGCGGCCGAGCCGCTGGCCGATCAGATCGCCGCGCAGGTGCGCGGGGGCATCCTGCGGGGCGATCTGGCGCCGGGCGATCGGCTGCCGGCCGCGCGGGAGCTGGCCGACGTGCTCGACGTCAACCTGCACACGGTGCTGCGGGCCTACGCCAAGGTGCGCGACGAAGAGCTGATCGAGCTGCGGCGCGGCCGGGGCGCGGTGGTCCGCGGGGACGCCGACGCCGCCCGGCTGCGGCTGGTCGAGCTGGCCCGCCAGTTCGTCGGCGAGGCGCGGCGGCAGGGCCTGGGCGATGCGGAAATGCTCGCGATGGTGAAGGAGGCACAGCCATGAATCGACCGAGGACTCTGGCGGCGATCGTCCTGATCTGGGCGCCCCTGCTGGTGACCGTGGTGACCTGGATGATGTGGTCCGACCGGTTGCCGGCGCGGATGGCCACGCACTGGAGCGGCACCGGCCCCGCCGACGGCTACAGCTCCGCGCGGGTGTTCTGGGGCGCCATGCTTGCCCTCGGGATCGTGGCCGGGCTGGCCGCCATCGGGTCCGCGCTGCGCCGCGGGGGCGCGGTCGGGCTGCGCTATCTGCTCGGCGTGACCGGGGCGCTGGCCGGTGGAGTGGCCGGCATCTGGGTGGCCACCGCCACCGCCACGCTGGCCGACCCGGCCGACGCCCGGCTGGGCTGGCGTCTGCTGTGGTTCGTGGCCGGCGTGGCCTGGGGCGCCGTGGTCGTGCTGGTGGCCGGCCCGGCCCCGGCCACGACGCCGCCGCCGGTTCCGGCCGTCACCCCGCTCGACCTGGGCCCGACCGAGCGGGCCGCCTACAGCACCACGCTGCGGGCCCCGCTGATCATCGCCGTCACGTTCGTGGCCGCCGTGGCGATCGCGGTCGTGGCCGCGGCCGGGCCGACCGCTTTGTGGCCGGTGGTCGCCGTGCCCGTGGTCGCACTTCTGCTCTTCGGCCAGGTGCGGGTCACGGCCGACCGGCGCGGCCTGCGGCTGGTGGCGGGCCTGCTCGGCATCCCGTTCAAGACGATCCCGCTGCACCACATCGCCGCCGTCGAGGTGGCCGAGATCGACCCGCTGGAGTGGGGCGGCTGGGGCTACCGGGTGACCCCGGGCCGCTCCGCCCTGGTGCTGCGCCGCGGCCCGGGCCTGGTGCTCCACCAGACCGACGGCCGGCGCTTCGCCGTCACCCTGAACGACCCGCAGACCCCGGCCGGGCTGCTCACGGCACTTCTGTCCCGGGCCGGGTAGCTTGAGGCGGTGCTGATCGAACCGTTCACGATCGCCGTCGACGAGGCGGTGCTGGCCGATCTGCGGGAGCGGATCGCGCGGACGCGGTGGCCCGACTCGGTCGGGGCCGGATGGGCGTACGGGACGGACCCGGCCTATCTGCGCGAGCTGGTCACCGCCTGGGGCACGGCGTTCGACTGGCGGGCCCGGGAATCGGAGCTCAACCGCCTCGCGCAGTTCCGGGCCGACGTCGACGGTCTCGGCGTCCACTTCGTGCACGAGCGCGGCCGCGGGACCCGGCCGATCCCGCTGATCCTCACGCACGGGTGGCCGAGCAGCTTCCTCGAACACCTCGACGTGTTGCCGCTGCTGACCGATCCGGCGGCGCACGGCGGGAACGCGGAGGACGCGTTCGACGTGGTGGTCGCGTCGCTGCCCGGCTACGGCTTCTCCGACCGGCCGCGCGAGCCCGGCATGACCAAGGCCGCCATCGCCGACGTGTGGGCCCGGCTGATGGACGGCCTGGGCTACGGCAAGTTCGGCGCGCACGGCTCGGACATCGGGGCCGGGGTGACCGTCGCGCTCGGCCGGCAGCACCCGGAGCGGCTGCTCGGCCTGCACCTCAGCGCCTACACGTTCCCGCTGCCGTCCGACCTGCGGACGCCGGCCGAGCGGGCCTTCGCCGAGGCGCAGCAGCACTGGCACCACACCGAGGGCGCCTACCACGCGCAGCAGGCCACGAAGCCGCAGACGCTCGCGCCCGGCCTGAACGACTCGCCGGCCGGCCTGGCCGCCTGGATCGTCGAGAAGTTCCGCGCCTGGAGCGACTGCGGCGGCGACGTCGAGTCCCGCTTCCCGCGCGACCAGCTGCTGACCAACCTGACCGTCTACTGGGCCACCCAGACGATCAACTCCGCGAACCGCGTCTACTACGAGGAGAGGCTGAACCCGTCGACTTCGTTCGACCCGGTGCCGGTGCCGGCCGGGTTCGCCGTCTTCCCCAACGAGTTCGTCCCCGAAGGCCGGCCCCCGCGCGAGCTGGCGGAAAGAACTTTCGACGTACGGCGGTGGACCGAGCATGCGAGCGGTGGTCACTTCGCCGCCCTGGAAGAGCCCGCGGTGCTGGCCGAAGAGATACGAGCCTTCTTCCGCCCGCTCCGAGCATCTTGACCGGGTGGCCAGTCCCCGAGCCCGCCCGCGGTCGGTGCGAGCGCTGGCCACGGCTCGTCCCGCGCACGAACCCGGGGCCGCACCGGCCTATCACACCCTCAGCTACGGCTTCCTGCTCGGCGAGGTGATCCAGCGGGCCACCGGCCGGCCGCTGCGGGACGTGCTGCGCCGCGAACTGCTGGAACCGCTCGGCCTCGGCCGCACGCACCTCGGCACCCCGCCTGATCAGTGGCGGCGCCGGGTTCCGCTGCGAGGTGTGCCGGGCCCGCGTCAGTTCCTGTTCAACCGGCGTGGCCTGCGCGAGGCCGTCATCCCGGCCGCCTCGGTGTCGGCCCCGGCCCGCGATCTGGGCCGGTTCTATCAGGCCCTGCTCGACGGCGCCGCCCTCGACGACCTGGCCCCCGCCGTCGCCCCCTCCAGCGAGGGCGAGATCGATCGCATCTTCGGCCGCACCGTCCGCTGGGCGGCGGGCTTCCACCTGGGCGGCGTCGACGACCCGGCCCGCGTCTCCCCGTTCGGCCGGCTGAGCAGCCGCCGCACGTTCGGCCACAACGGCTCGAACGTCTGCCTGGGCTGGGCCGACCCGGACCGGAATCTGGTCGTGGCCTACGTGACCAACCGCCTGTCCCGCGGCACCGGCGCGTCCCCGCACCTGGCCGCGCTCAGCGACGCCCTGATCACCGCGGCCGACGCCGTCCGCCCCTGATCCGCTTCCTTGGTCAGTGGCGGTGGCGCAGCATCGGGACGAGCATGGCCGGGAACATCAGGATGTGGCCGGCCGTCATGAGGGCGTCGCCGCTGATCAGATTCATCCAGTACGGGATGAGGAGCAGCACGAAGGGGGCGGACATCCAGGCGCACATCTCGCCGATGTGCAGCCAGGAGTGTTTGCGGATGCGCATCCAGGCCGCCATGCCGATCGACATGTTCGTGGCCATCACCAGGGCCGCGGCGTCGGGGTGGTCGTGCAGGCCGGGCAGGGCCATCGACCACAGTGGGGCGAGGGCGAACATTCCCACGAACATGGCGACGACCATCTCGAGGTAATGGCCGGCGAAGCGGAGAGTTCTCATGCCCTGAATCGTCGCGGCGGGCCGGTCATGGTCGCAGGTGCCGGAAGTCACGGCCGGGGTCACGACTGCAGCAGGCCCAGCTCCCGGGCGCGCAGGGCGGCCTGGGTGCGGTCGCGCACGCCGAGCTTGCCCAGGATCGTGGTGACGTGGTTCTTGACCGTGCCCTCGGCCAGGAACATCGCGGCGGCGATCTCGCGGTTGCTGCGCCCGCCGGCGAGCAGCCTCAGCACTTCCCGCTCCCGCTCCGAGAGCGGTACGGCCGGCGCCTCCGCCGCGGGCAGCTGGGCCACGCGCGCCACCACCTTGGCCGCCACCGACGGCTGCAGCACGGACTCGCCGCGGGCGGCCGCGCGCACCGCCTCGACCAGGCGCTCCGACGACACGTCCTTGAGCAGGTAGCCGACGGCGCCCGCGCGCAGCGCCGCGAACACGTCGGCGTCGTCGTCGAAGGTGGTCAGCGCGATGACCCGGGTGGCCGGGTGCTCGTCGCGGATGCGGCGGGTGGCGGCCACGCCGTCGAGCACGGGCATCCGCAGGTCCATCAGCACCACGTCCGGGGTGTGCTCGGCGACCCGGCGCACGGCCTGCTCGCCGTCGCCCGCCTCGCCGACCACCTCCAGGTCGGTGCTGGCCGAGAGGAGCACACCCAAGGCCTCCCGGAACAGGGCCTGGTCGTCGACGAGCAGCACGCGTACGGGGGTCATCCCGGCACCTCCATGCGCAGGGTCGCCCCGGCGCCGGGCGCCGAGTCGAGCGTCAGCCGGCCACCCAGCTGGGCGGCGCGTTCCCGCAGGCCGAGCAGGCCGAACCCGCCTGGGCCGTCCGCTGTGGTCACTCCGGCGCCGTTGTCGCGCACTTCCAGCCGTACGCGGGAAGGGTCGGAGAAGTCGAGGACGAGCTCGGCCCTGGTGGCGCGCGCGTGCTTGCGGACGTTGGTCAGGCCCTCCTGAGCGGCGCGGACCAGCGACTCCTCGGCCTCGGCGGGCAGTGGACGGCGGTCGCCCCGGACGTCCAGCGCGGCCGGCAACCCGGCCGATTCGGTCAGCGCCCGCAACGCCTCGGGGAGCGGGACCGGTGGACGCTCGGCCCGCAGCGCGCCCACCGAACGCCGTACCTCGCGAAGGGCCTCCTCGGCCTGCTCCTGAGCCTTGCCCAGCATGTCGTCGGCCCGTGCCGGTTCGGCCGCCAGCACGGCCCGGGCCGCCTTGATCTGCATCTGCACGACGGTCAGGGCGTGCCCGAGCCCGTCGTGGATGTCGCGCGCGACCCGGTTGCGCTCCTCCAGGGTGGCCAGCGCCTCCACCTTGAGCTGGGCCTGCGCCAATGCCGTACGCGCGTCGCGCTCCCGCATCAGCAGCTTGGTGACGACGGCCGCGAACGCGCCGACCGCGAACAGCCCGATCCCTTCGCGCAGACCCTCGGCCAGCGCCATGCCGGTGTGGAAGAACGGCAGCAGCACCACGACGACGGCGACCGCGGCCACCGGCAGCAGCAGGGTGGCCTGGATGACCAGCACGACAAGCATGAGCGTGGCGCCGACCGAGGCGGCCGACAGCACGAAGACCGCGAACCCCAGCCCGAACAGCGTGGCTACATACGCGTACCGGAAACCCCGGCGCTCGACCCACGCGAACCCGAGCGTGGCGGCCACCGCGAACAGAAAGCCCGGCAGCAGCGCGACGCCGTCACGGTGACCGCCGCCGACGTCGACGAGCAACGTCAGAAACGCCGCGACGGTCAGCGCGGCCATGGCCGGTTTCACGCCCCCCACTGTCGCGGGCGGACGCCCCCGGGTCAAAGCGGTTGCCCGCTACAGCGGCATCGGGTCGACGTCGCAGTTGGCGCGCTCCCCGGCCAGGGCGGCCGCGATTGCCGGGTGCTCCCGCCCCAGCACGCGCCGGTAGGCGTCCACCACGGCGTTGAATCGCTGGTTGCCCTCCTCCGCGCGGCCGACCCCGATCAGGTCGAAGGCGTAGTTGAGGGAGCAGGCCAACGTGGACGGGTGCTCCGGGCCAAGCATCCGCTCGGACCGGGTCATGGTGTCTGCGTCGAGATCGAGCGCGGCCGCGTGGTCGCCCGCCGCGGCCAGGTCGCTGGCCAGGTTGGTGGCGCACGTCAGCGTCAGCACGTGATCCGGGCCCAGACTTTCGCGCAACCCGGCGTAGGCCGCTGAGTCGTGATCGCGGGCCGCGTCGGCCTCACCCAGCAGCCGGAGCACGATCCCCAGGTTGGTGCGGGCGTACAACGTGTACGGGTGGTCGGGCCGCAGCTTGTCGCGGTACTCGTGCCAGGTCTGCTCGGCCAGTTCCTTCGCGTCGTCCAGTTGATCGTTCTCACGCAGGTCGACCGCGTAGTCCAGAGCGCAGGCAATGGCTTCCGGGCTCAGCTCACCGGACATCGTGCGAAGCACGTCCATCGTCTCCTTGGCCAGCTTGCGCGCTGCGGTCTGGTCACCGGCCCGGCGGCGGGCGACGGCGAGGTTGCGCGCGGCCAAAAGGGTGATCGGATGGCTCGGACCGAGCGCGCGGTGGGTGCGTTCGTACAGGAGCTCTTGTTGCTTGTGCGCTTCTATGTACTCGCCGTACTCACGCAGATCGAGTGTCAGGCCGTTCTGGGTGAGCAGACTGAGCGGGTGATCGGGACCGAGCACGGCGACCCGCCGCCGGACGGTGTCCATGTCCTGCTGCAGTGCCGTCCGGAAGTCGCCGGCCGCACGCAGGCTGGCCCCGAGCGAGTGCGCCGTGGTGAGAGTGTGTGGGTAGTCAGGCCCGAAGACCCGGTTCGAGATCTCGTAGGCCTCAGATCCCAGGCGTACCGCGCCGGCGAAGTCTCCGGCGGCCCGCCTGTCGTCCGCAACCAGGATCATCGCGTCCAGGGTTTCCTCGTCGTCGTGGCCGACCGACGCCCGCAGCTTCTCCAGGCAGTCGGCGTTGATTGCGGCGGCCGCTGCGAAGTTGCCTAGCTGCCGCTCGACGAAGGCCAGCCACCGGGCGGCCTTGAGGATCTGCGGATCCTCCGGCGCCAGCATGGTCCGCCAGCGGTCGACCACCTTGAGGGCGTACTCACGGCATCCGCGCTGATCACCTAGGAAGAACAGGAAACCGACGATGTCGATGGCGAGCTGGCGGGCCCACTCGTCCTCGCAGTCGATGATGTTCGATGCGAACACGTGCGGCAGGAGGGCGTGGAACCGGGGCCACTGCGCGGCGCCGCCCGCGTTGCCGGGATTGCCGCCGGCCAGCAGCAGGTGAGCGGCGTGCCGCATCTCTTCCTGGTCGTCGGCCGAAAGCTGGTCGATCACCACGTTCCGCACCAACCGGTGCAGCTGGATGGTCTGTTCGCGATAGTCGGTGCGGGCCAGGCCGTACCGCTCGATCTGACGGAACGCGAGATTCAGCCTGCTCGGGTTCTGCAGGGTCGCGTCCATCTCGGGCGAGATGTTGAAGTTGCGCGGGGTGAGGAAGAGCTCGAGCGAGATCGGCTCCGGAGCCATGAACGAACAGGCCTGCAGCAGTTGCAGGGCGACCGGATTCTCCTGGTCGAGCCGCTCGAGCGCGACTGTCCAGGCCGCTGCCACGGCGACCTCGTAGTCCTCGCGGTGGGCCAGCTCGCCGAGTTCCCGGCGCTTGCGGGTAAGCAGGTTCATGTACTGGGCGACCGGCATCTCTGTGGTGGCCAGCCAGGACGCCGCCTGACCGATCGCCAGCGGCAGGTCGTCGAGGACCTCGGCCAGACGGCCCGCATCCTCGACGCTCATCTCCGGGTTCCGCTTGAGCAGGAGAGCGATGCTCTCCGCGCGTTCGAAAACGCCGATCTTGATGGGGGTGGGCGACGTCGGTCCAGTCCTCGTTGCGGGACGTGATGAGGACCTTGCCCGTGCCGTCGTGCGGAAGATAGGGCCGGACGGTGTCGATCGTCTCGGCGTTGTCGAAGATCAGCAACCAGTTCGGATAGGGCGATCCGGCCTTGAGCGCTGCCTTGACCGCGCGCACTGCGGCGCCGCTGTCCGCTCCCAGATCCAGACCGAGCTTGCCACCGAGATCGGACAGAGCCCGCAAGATCTGGCTGGGCTGCTCGGACGGCACGAACCACACCACGGAGAAGTCGGATCGGTGGCGGTACGCGTATTCGGTAGCGATCTGTGACTTGCCGACGCCGCCCATTCCGTGGAGCGCCTGAGGCAGCACGGCGGCGACGCTGCCGCGGCGAAGCTGCAGGTCCAGCGCATCCAGCATGCTTTCCCGGCCCGTGAAATCTCCATTGCGGGGCGGCACGTTCCCCCAGATGACCGCGTCCGTCTCGGGCCGGAGCAGTGAGTTGATCGAGGTGGCGATGGCGGTCGGCCCCGGCCGCGCGGCCGGGGACTCCCAGAGACCCGATTCGCGCGGGCCAGGTGTGGACGGCACGACACTCACCTCCGGTGCCTGTGCGGCAGGATACTGATCGATCACCCGCTTGAGGCGGTTCGCGCGGGCGGCGTACGGACCGGAGAGAGCCCGTAGCACCGCGAGCTCGACCTGGGCGTACGGCAGGGTCTCGGCGTTGACCTCAGTCTCCGGCCGTTCGCCGGGTTCCGCCAGTACGTGCAGCAGCCGGCTCGCGGCTGGTTGCCGGTCACCGTAGAACCCGGCCACGATCTCGACCACGTGCACGGTCTCGTCCCGGCCGGCGAAGGCCAGAAGAGCCTCCCGCACGCCGGGCCGGAAGGCCAGCTCGTTGCCGGCCCCCGACTGCACCAGCAGCGGGCTGGTGACCACCTCGGCCAGGTGCACCGGATGCGAGGCCGGCAGCAGCACGCCCTGCACCACCCGCAACGCCTCGAGGTCGAGGGGCGCGGAGGCGATGAAGGTGGCCAAGCGGAACGCTTGCGACGAGGACTCGGTGCGGAACCGGCTGACCAGTTCCTCAGGGTCGGCGCTCGGCGGCGGCTCGGTCGGGGTCGCGTGGTGAGCCGGCCCAGGGGAGCGTTCCGGGTCGGCCACATACGCGACGGCGTCGAACCAGCGCTCGGGCGCGCCGGCGATGAGCGTGGCCCACCAGTCGAGCCAGCGAGGGCTGAGTTCGAGCAGGGGCACAGCGATCGCCGACTGGTGCAACGGCTGGTCGAAGAGATTCATCCACTCGAGCGGCTCGCGGATGCTCAGCTCGGCATTCGTGGCCATGGCGCGGGTCGCGGACAGCCGGAGCAGACGCGGCGCCAGATTGGTGCGGTGCCAGCGCTCCTGGGGATACGGATTGACTATGGCCACCGGGGCGGCCCGGCCCCACGATTGGAGCAGCACTCCGGCTTCACGCTGGGCCCAGAACCCGTTCAACCCGTCGGTCAGCACGATGATGAGCTGCCCTTCGGGAAGGGCGAACTGCTCCGGGTCTCGGAAACCGGTGAGGTGGTGGGCGTTCACGTCGGTGAAAACGGTCGCGGCCAGTTCCTGGAACGCGTCGACCGTGGGCCGCCACACCCGCATCGACGGGCTGTCGTCCACCACCAGCGCGAGGCTGGGCGCGTGCGCGACGAATCGCCGCAGGCCGGCCGCCAGGTCGTCGCTGTTCGGCAGCGCCCTCACCGGGTGACCGTCGAAACTATGTAAGTCCGTCACGGCCTTCCTCCGCCCCCGTCGTCGACCAGTCTGGTCGGGTCGTCCCAGAGCAGAGCCACCGAGCGGCCGTAGTGATGTGGCTCGGCCACCTCGCGTCGTGCGGCCTCGACTCGCGCCACCTTCAGGTGTGCCGGCAGAGAGCTGGGATTCTCGGTGAGATCTTCCAGATTGCCTTTGGTGTCGGCCGGCGCTTGGCGCGGACGCTGATCCCACAGGATTATCGGCACGCCGGCCTTGAGCGCAGCGCGCAGTTCCCGGGCGCCCAGTTCGTCGTCCGGCGGCGCGCTCAACACGACGACTACGCGTCGATCGTTACCGCTCAATTCGTGTGACCACGACTCCACACTGGCTTGCGGAAAGCTGTAACGCGTTCCCCATTGGACCTGGCCAGTGAACGGCTGCTGTTCGAGACGTTCCCAGCGGTTGATCCAGTCTCGCCGGACGCTGTGCGCCCGCATGCGTTCGCCGCTGCGAACGGCCACCTCGTAGAGGACGCAGATCGGCTCAGGATCATCCATGCGCAATGTCCGATACCATTGGACCGGCAAGTTGATCATGCTGGTCGGGAGCACGAACTCGATGCCCGCTTGCCCCTTCGTCCGCAGCTCGGCCCACGTGCGCTCGGCACCGTCGATGTGCCGGCTGACCGCCTCCTCGATCTGCTGCTCGGTGATGTCATCCACGGTCAGCCGGCGGGGACGCCACGGTCCGGCGTGCTCCTGGATGAAGGAGGTGACGCGAAATCGCCTCCGGTTGATGCCGTCCACGGCCAGCTCGATGACCAGTGCGGGTCCGGCGCCGGGAGCGACCGGCCGTGCGCCGGACCCGGATCGCAGGCGTGCGCGCAGAGCCTCGTCCACACCCGCGTCCCGGGTGTAGTCGGCGATCCAGGCGTCGAGCCGATCGGCTAGGCCTGTGTCGGTGGGCCGAATGACTTCGGCGAGGTAGGCGAGGAACACGATCGCCGGGCTCAACCCGGACGCTCCGGCGTTGCGGCTGGCCAGGCTGTGAAATGCTTCGGCCGGAACGTGCGGGGGCTCGTTCGGCACCTGTTGTGGGCCAGGATTAGCGTGGGACTGGAGAGTTTCCTGCCAGACGGGCTCGATGTCGAGGTCGGCCGGAACTTTGCGCAGGATCGCGTCGAGGGCTTGCTGACCCGTGTCGTCGACGAGCGGCAACGGGGACGCCTTCTGCGGGGCCGGGCTGACCCTCACCGGCTTCGCTACCCCAAGAAGCGCGCGGACGTAAGCGGCCGCTACGTAGGACGCGTACGGATGCCAACTGTCGTTCTTGCCTGTGCGCTCGCAATAGTCCGCGACACTGCGGACCATGAACCAGCTCTTGCCGATGAGGCTCGTCCCGGCCGCGACGCCGACGCCCTCCATCTCGACCGCGTACATGCTGGGGAACTCGCTCGCCAGTTCGTCGCGAAGATCTTCGTCGGCCATCAGGGTGTCGGACGAGCCGATGACTCCGTAGTGGACGCGGGGCATGTTCGCAGGAGTGTCGCTCTCGGGTCGGGGCGGATGCGCGGTCGGATAGCCGCGCGCGTAAAGGATGTCGGTCTCTTCGGAAGGGCGAGGGAACTCGGCGGCCCGGGGCGACCGGACGGGATCAAGCCAGTGTTCCCACCGCCGGTCGCCGCGACCGGCGGCCATCCGCAGCTCGTTCATCGCCTGCACGAGCTGGAGCGAGATCGAACCGGCGCCCTGCGGGCCGCGCAGACTGGTCGTGCCGTCCTCGCGCCGTACGCTGCCGTAGTTGACGATGCCCTCGTGCGCCACCACGATGTCGCCCAGCCGCACGTGCTTGTGGGGCTGGCGTGGGCGAGGAATGCCGCCGGCGATGCCGGTCATGATCACCGTTCGGATGTTCGGGAACGTACGGAGCATGTGGGCGCAGCAGGTCGCGGCCAGTTGAGTGCCGTCGCGTGGCGGGATCAAAAGGACGACCGAATGGAACTGGCCGGCCGTGCCACTGGGAATCCGACCCAGACGGTAGTCGTTGGGGTCGTCGTCGTCCTTGTATGTCCGGACATCGTCCACGACTTCGATCAGCGCACCGAGCTCGACCGGCAGGGCGGCCATGATGCCGAACGTGACCTCATGGGGCTGGATCGTCGTCGAGCCGACGTCTTCCGTGTTCGACACGCCCCGCTCCGTCCCGCCACAAGTGATCGAAGGCGACTGACATCACGAGTGCGGAAATCCGCCTCGGAAAATCAGTATCACCGACACCACTGACGGCGTACAGATACGTGGTCACACGTGAATCGGGTTCACGCTCCTAGTGATCTTCATGGATGGCCTGCGCCTCAAGCGGAGACCGCGCCGCCACCCAGGCGGCCACCGCGACCGGGGAATGCGCCGCGTCACTCGCGCGGTGGACGGCCATCACCAGTTCGGGTCGCCGCAGCAGAGCGGATGCCGCGGCCGGCTGCTGCGACCCGCGGGCGAGTGCCAGGCCCAGGCCGGTCCACGCGTCGACCGACTCCGGATCCAACGCGATTTCTTCGCTGAAGGCGGCGGCCGCCTTGTCGTGCTCGCCGGCGAAGAGCGTGATGTCGGCGGCGGTCAGCGCGGCACCCCAGTCCTCGTCACGCGCCTCCGCCAGGCGTTGCGGGGCGAGCAGTTGCCGGCGGGCCAGGCCGAGCCGGGCGGCCGACCAATGCTTCATACCGAGGTCGGGTAGCACTTC
Source organism: Paractinoplanes pyxinae (assembly GCF_026626335.1). Taxonomy (GTDB): domain Bacteria; phylum Actinomycetota; class Actinomycetes; order Mycobacteriales; family Micromonosporaceae; genus Actinoplanes; species Actinoplanes pyxinae. Next base: position 476,395 of record NZ_JAPNTZ010000004.1, read on the forward strand.
GGACTCGCCGGCGGCGACCGGATCGGCGTTGCCGGTCAGCAGCGACTCGGTCAGGGCGGCGACGTCCTCCGCGCGCGGACGGCAATGCCTGATCCGCCAGCCGGCCCGGTGAGCGTCGGCGACGAGGCGGGCCATGGCGCGCGCCCGCGGGTCGACGTCGTCGGGCCACTGCCGCATCGTGGCGCCGAGGCCTTCGGCGAAGTCGCGCCCGCGTTCGGTGAGGTTGCCGTCCCGCAGGGCGATGCCCAGCGCCTCGGTGGTTTGCAGGTGCGCGTAGGCGTACTCGAAGTCGGTGGCGACATCGGCCGCCCTCGACGGCCGGACACGCCAGAAGTCCGCGATCGCCATGAAGGCGTAGATGCCCTGCAACAGTCCGCCGGCCGGGCGTGGGTCGTCCCGCCACGGCGCGTACAGGCAGGGCCGGCCTGAACCCTCGGTGAGGGTGTGCAGATGCATCAGCCCGCCGAGCTTGATGTGCGTGAACTCGTGGGCCAGCGAGACGGCCAGCTCGACCGCGTCCGGGGGCGGCGAGCACATGATGGCGCCGAAGGCGTCACCGGTCGACGCGCTGCGGGTGCCCCAGCCGTCGCCCACCGGCAACGGCACCAGAGACGTGACCCCGGCCGCGATCGCCTCGGCCATGGGGCGGTGATCGCTGACCAGAATGGCCCAGGCGTCGCGCAGCAGGTTGGCCCACCACTGGAACTCGGGCGGGGAGAGGCGCCGCGGGGGCACCGGGTCGGCCAGGTCGCGCATCGGGTCGAGGTCGTCGAGCCAGACCGTGAGGCGCACGTCCTGACCGACCGTCAGGCGGCGCAGCGGCCACCAGCCGTTCCCGTCGCCCGCGCTGGGCGGGACGTCGATGAGCTGGTCGCCGTGGCGCAGCCGGATGCGGCCGTCCTCGGTCTCGGCCTCGGCCCCGGACCAGCGCGGGCAGCCGTCGAAGAAGGCCAAGCCGAACTGGGGGATCAGGGCGCGGCCGTCGGTCAGCGGGACTGTTGCGCGGTAGGCCTGACCGGTCGCGGCCGAGGCGGCGATGGCCACCGCGTGCAGCTGGGCGAAGTCGTGGCCGGCGGGCGCGGTGCTCGTCGTGCCGCCGTGGTGGCGTCGCAACGCGTACGAGAGCCAGGCGCCCACCTGCGGGTGCATGAGGACGGAGGCCACCGCATACGGGTCGTGCTTCTCGGCCCGCTCCAGGGCCACCCATGCCTCGTCGATCGGGGCGACACCGCGGGACGCGTCGAGCAGGGCGCGCAGCATGACCAGGCGGCGGCTGTGCTCGGCCTGGCGCAGCTTACCGATCACCTCAGGCGAGCCGCCGCCGGACGCGAGGGCCTGGAAGTCCGCCGCGGGCAGAGTGATGTGGTGCGGGGATTCTTCGATCTGCGCGGGGGACACAGTGATCGGACGCTCCTCGGGCTTCGTCGGTCGAGGTCGGTGCGGACGGGTCAGTCGGCCCGGCCGGGCGGCCCCGCGCCGCCCAGGTTCGCCCGCGGGCGCGCCACCTGGCGCAACACCACTTGCACGGCCTCGGCCAGCTCCTGGCTGCGGTCGGCCCGCACATCACCGAGGCTGTATCCCTCCAGGGAGATCATCTCGGTGTGCGAATCGGCAGCGCTGGTGCGCTTGATCATGAGGCGGCCTCGATCGTCCGGGACTAGTCGTGTGCAACCTATTGCACGGAAGCGTCTCTACCTACGGTCTGTAGAAGAATCCAGCCTTAGTGCAACGCGATCATTCCGCCCATGGGGCGTTTTCTCGCATATCGGGTGCGTTCGGTGGGAACCACGCGTATAATGCCGTGAAACGCGCGCCCTGAGAAGTACCGCCACGCCCAGACTTTGCAGACTTCCGGTTCGTGGCCGGCTCCTCCGTCCGTTCCGCGGCCGAGCGGGTTCCCACGGGGTGACGCGCCGGTGCGATCCGGCTCCTTCCGGTTGGTTCGATCGTCCGTTCGTCTCTCGCTTCGCCCGGGTGGGCGGTTTACCCTGTGGCGCGGGCAGCACCGCGATCTTCTCAACCGCGGCGGTGACGAGCCGATGGGATCGATGTGGAGAGGACCCGGGGCATGGCGGCGGCGACGGTACCGCCGTTCCGCCTGACGCGCGCGATCGTCGTCGCCGCGGTCGTCCTCGTGGTGTCCTGCCTCTGGTTCGCCGGTGGGTTGCTGCGGCAGACCCCGACGCTGCTGGGCTGGCTTCCGTTGCTGGTCAGTGTGCCGCTGGCCGCGGCCACCTCGTGGCGCGCCTCGCACGACGGGCGTAGCTACTGGCGGTACGCCTCGGCGGGAATTGTGCTCATCGGCCTCGGCGCGGCTTCCAACGCGTACGACTATCTGACCGGCGCCCAGCAAGGGCAGCACATCAGTGGGGTCACCGCCACCGTGTACGTGAGCGGGCTGGCCGTGTTCCTGCTGGGGCTGCTGCGCATCCCGGGGGCGCGGCGCTCGCGCATCGAGTGGATCCGGTTCGGGCTCGACATCGCCACCGTGCTGGCCACCGTCCTCACCTTCGCCTGGCATCTGGCCTATCCGCGCTGGGAGAAGTGGATGGGCGGGGGCCTGGCCGACTCCGCCTCGGTGTCGATCGTCCTGGCCGCCGGTGTCATCTGCGTCTTCGCCTTCGTCAAGGTGGCCTTCACCGGCACCGGGCCGATCGACCGGCGGGCGCTGCACCTGCTGGCGGCGACGGGCGCGATCGGGGCGGGCGGCGGGTCGCTGGCGCCGCTGCTGGCCGACAAGCCGTACCTGAACACCGCGCACGTGCTGTTGCCGGCCTGCTGCCTCTTCCTCTGCCTGGCCGCCGACCGGCAGATCCGGGCGACCCGGGTCGGCCATCCGCTGCCGCGACCGCCCATGCGGCGGCTCAGCCACATGCCGTACGCGGCCGTGCTGGCCACCGGCGGGCTGCTGCTCACGAGCGCGGTCGAGCACTCGGCCGACCAGCTGGCCATCGCCATCGGCTCGGTCACCGTCACGCTGCTGGTCGCCACTCGGCAGCTGGTGGCCCTGCGCGACAACGCCCGGCTGCTCGACGACCTCGACGCCCGGCAGCGCGAGCTGGTGCACCAGGCCGGCCACGACGCGCTCACCGGGCTGGCCAACCGCACCGTGCTGACCCGCGAGATCACCGCCGCCCTGGACGACGACCCGGGCGACGTCACCGTGGCCCTGATCGACCTGGACGACTTCAAGGCCATCAACGACGACCTGGGCCATGCGGTGGGCGACGAGCTGCTGACCGCGGTGGCCGCGACCGTCGAGAACGAGCTGCCGGCCGGCGGCGTGGCGGCCCGGCTCGGCGGCGACGAGTACGCGCTGCTGCTGCGCGGGGACGCGGCCCGCACGCTGGCCGCGATCGCCTGCCGCCTGCGCCGCCCGCTGCACGCCGGCGGGCACGAGCTGGTCGTCGAGGCGAGCATCGGCCTGGCCCCGGCCCGCGACGGCGACACCGCCGACGAGCTGCTGCGCCGGGCCGACGTGGCCATGTACGAGGCCAAGGGGCAGGGCAAGGGCCGCCAGGTCACGTACGCCACGGCGATGGACCAGCGCACCGCCGAGCAGTCCCGCCTGGCCGCCGACCTGCGGATCGCCCTCGACACCGACCAGCTGACCCTGCTCTACCAGCCGATCGTCACGATGCCGGGCGGCGAGCTGTACGGCGTCGAGGCCCTGCTGCGCTGGCAGCACCCCGAGCGCGGCCCGATCGGCCCCGACGTGTTCATCCCGGCCGCCGAGCGCACCGGCCTGATCGTGCCGCTGGGCGCCTGGGTGCTCGAGGAGGCGTGCCGCCAGGCGGTGCGCTGGCGGGCCGAGCTGGGCCCGGCCGCCCCGGCCACGGTCACCGTGAACGTGTCGGCCCGCCAGCTGCGCGAGGCCGGCTTCGCGGACGAGGTGGCGGCCGTCCTGTGCCGCACGGGCCTGCCCCCCGAGGTGCTGACGGTCGAGGTCACCGAGACGGCCGTGTTCGACGGCGGCACCGCGCTGACCGAGGTCCGGGCGATCGCGGCGCTGGGCGTGAAGATCGCCCTGGACGACTTCGGCACCGGCCACTCGTCGCTGGGCCTGCTGCGCACCTGCCCGGCCGACGTGCTCAAGGTCGACAAGTCGTTCGTCGATGACGTGACCGGCGGCGGCCCGCAGGCCGTGGTGGTGGCCGCGCTGATCGGCATCTGCGAAGGCCTGGGCCTGCGCGCGGTGGCCGAGGGCGTCGAGACGGCCGAGCAGGCGGCCGAGTTGCAGCGCCTCGGCTACCGCTACGCCCAGGGCTTCCACTACGGCCGCCCCATGCCGGCGTCGGCGGTGGCCGGTTACCGCCCGGCCACCGCGCAACGCCGGATCGCCGCCTAGATCTGGCTCAACGGCCGGACCTGCAGTTCGTTGACGACGACGTGGGCCGGGCGGCTCACGACGTGCAGGATCGAGGCGGCCACGTCCTCGCTGTCGAGGTTGCGCTGGCCCGCCATGACCCCCTCGACGCCGTCGCGGATGGCCGGGTCGCCGATGCTCGCCGGAAGCTCGGTGGCGGTGTAGCCGGGCTCGACGACGCTCACGCGGATGCCCCGGTCGCTGATCTCCTTGCGAAAGGCGTCGGAGAACGCGCATACGCCGAACTTGGTCGCGTTGTAGGCGGCCGCACCGGCAAAGGTCTCCCGGCCGCCGACCGACGAGATGGTGACGACGTCGCCTCCGCCCGCCTCGGCCAGATGCGGGAGCGCGGCGTGGGTGACGAGCATCAGGCCGAGCAGGTTGGTGTCCAGCGCATGGCGCCAGGTGGTCACGTCGGCGCCCAGCACGGGCCCCAGCGGCATGATGCCGGCCGCGTTCACAACCAGGTCGAGGCCGCCGAACTCCTTCGCGGCGGCGGCGACGGCGGTCCGGATCGAGGCCTCGTCGGTGACGTCGAGGGCCAGGTTCAGGTCGCCGTCGAGCCGGCCGGTGCGGCGGGCGCCGGCGGCCACCCGGGCTCCCGCGTCGCGCAGGGCCCGCACGGTGGCGGCGCCGATTCCGGAGGAGGCGCCCGTGACCAGGGCGCGTCGGTTCTTCAGATCCATGCCCTCCAGCCTGGGCGCGGCGGCGGCGTTTCCCCAGGCCCGCTCATTCCTGGGGGTCGCGGGGCCAGTTTTCCGGCCGCCGCCCGGCCTACCGTGGGGAGGTGGGTGGAGATCTGGCCGAGTTCCTACGGGCACGCCGGGCGCTGGTCGGGCCGGCGGCCGTGGGGCTGGTCGCCGGTGGTCGGCGGCACGTGCGCGGGCTGCGGCGCGAGGAACTGGCCCTGGTGGCCGGCATCAGCGTCGATTACTACGTACGCCTCGAGCAGGGCCGCGACCGTCATCCGTCGCCCGAGGTGGTGACGGCCCTGGCCCGGGCCCTGCGGCTGGACGCCGATGCCGCCGCGCACCTGCATCGGCTGGCCTCGGTGTCCGTGCCCGCGACCGCGCGCACGGGTCAGGTTCGCCCGTCGGTGGCCCGGCTCGTCGACACGTCGCCGTGGCCGGTGGTGCTGCTCGACCACACCCTGACCGTGCTGCGGGCCAATGAGCTCGCGCCGCTGGTTCACCCGGGCTGGCGAGAGGGCCGCAACCTGGTCCGCGACGCCTTCCTCGATCCCGTGGTGACCGGGCGGCACGTGGAGGCCGCCGACGTGCGCGCCGAGTGCGTGGCCGCGCTGCGGTCGGCGGCCGGCGTCTTCCCGGACGACGAGGCACTGCAGCGCCTGGTGGGTGAGCTGTCGGTGCGCAGCGCCGAGTTCCGTGAGCTCTGGGCGCGGGCCGGCGTCACCTATTGCCGTACGGGCCGGAAGCTCTTCGACCACCCGGATGTGGGCCGCCTGTGCCTCGACTACGAGACGCTCGACGTCGGGGAGGCCGGCGGTCAGCGGCTGCTGATCCACTCGGCCGAACCGGGCACCCCCGACGGCGACAAGCTCGCCCTGATCAGGCCAGGCCACCCATTCCCGGGTCGCTGATGCTCTCGTGGCCGTCCTCCAGGTGGCCGGCGTAGCGGCGTTCCAGGCCCTCGGCGGTCACGGTCACGTCGTACCAGCCGTGGGTCTTGGTGGTGTGCCGCCTCTCGGTGTGCTTGTCGCCGGGGCGGACGGCCACGGTGGTGACCCGGCGGGTGTAGCGGTCGGCCACCTTGACCAGGGCACGGGCCGGGCCGGCGTTGCTGATCTCGAGCACGTCGTCGTGGGCGCGCACCTCGACCGTGGGCTTGCCGGCCCTGCCCTGGTAGTGGCGGTAGAAGCCGTTGGGGCCGCGAACTTCCAGGTCGTACGCCGCGGTGGTGGGCCACATGCCGGTGAGCCGCTTGCGGGGCTCGACCGTGTACGTGCGGGGCTCGTGGGCCGGGTCGGCCGAGTGCACCTGGAAGACCGCGGCGGCCCGGCCGGTGTTGCGGAACTCGATCGTGAAGCCGGTGGCCGAGGCCTTGCCGTCGGCATGCAGCTCGTACGGCAGGGCGCGGGCCGGGCGGACGCCGCGCTCTTGCTCGGGCAGGCTCGGGTCGGCCGGGGGCACCGGCACGTCGTCGGGCCGGCGGGTCAGCTCGGCCGGCTTGAACGAGTCCGTGCCGGGCAGGTCGGCTCGGCGGCGGTTCGGGTGCTTGAAATCGAACACGCTGGTCAGGTCGCCTGCCACCGCCCGGCGCCACGGCGTGATGTTCGGCTCGCGGGTGCCGAAGCGCCGCTCCAGGAACCGGATCAGCGAGGTGTGGTCGAACAGTTCCGAGTTGACCCAGCCGCCCCGCGTCCACGGCGACACCACGATGGTGGGGACGCGGATGCCGAAGCCGTACGGGCCGGTGGGGTGGTTCGCGCTGCCCGGGAAGATCTCGTTGGTGGTGGCGACGGTCGAGCGGCCCGGGTCGGGGGTCGGCGGCACCAGGTGGTCGAAGAAGCCACCCTCCTCGTCGTACGTGATGACGAGGGCCATCTTGCTCCAGACCTCAGGGTTCGCGGCGAGGATGTCGATGACCCGCGAGACGTACCACTCGCCGTAGTGCGGGCCCCAGTTCGGGTGCTCGGTGTAGGCCTCGGGCGCCACGATCCAGCTGACCGCCGGCAGCCGGCCGTTCTCGACGTCCGTACGGAAATCGGTCAGCAGTTTTTCCGGATCGCGGCCCAGCTGCGAGATCTCGGTGCCCACCTTGGCCCGGTCGAACAGCGGGTTGCCGGGCTGCGCGTTCTGGTACTGGTGGAAGTAGAGCAGCGAGTTGTCGCCGTAGTTGCCGATGAACGGGTCGCTGGTCCAGCCCCACGAGCCGGCCGCGGTCAGGCCGATGCCGGTGTCCTGATAGATCTTCCACGGCACCCCGGCCCGCTCGAGCCTTTCCGGGTACGTCGTCCAGTCGTAGCCGGCCTCGGCGTTGTCCACGACCGGGCCGCCGCCCTGGCCGTCGTTGCCGACCCAGCCCGTCCACATGTGATAGCGGTTGGGGTCGGTCGAGCCCAGCAGCGAGCAGAAGTAGTTGTCGCACACGGTGAACGCGTCGGCCAGGGCGAAGTGGTACGGCAGGTCGGCCCGGGTGTGGTGGGTCATCGTCTGCACGCCCTTGTTGGGCACCCAGCGGTCGTACCGGCCGCCGTTGAACGCGTCGTGCGTGTCGTTCCAGCCGTGCGGCGGATCGGGCAGGAAGGTGTCGCCCATGTCCGGCACCTCGGGCCGGAACGGCAGCAGCTCGCCGTCGCCGTGAGGCTGATGCCAGACGCTCTTGCCGGAATTGAGGCGTACGGGATGGGGGTCGGCGAAGCCGCGGACCCCGCGCATCGTCCCGAAGTAGTGGTCGAACGACCGGTTCTCCTGCATCAGGAAGATGACGTGCTCGACGTCCTCGATGCTGCCCTTGCGGTTGTTGGCCGGGATGGCCAGAGCCTTGTCGAGGCTGCCGGGCACGGCCGAGGCCACCGCCGGCATGCCGAGCATCTGCAGGAAAGTCCGGCGATCCAGTTCGGCCATCGGAGATCAACCCCTCGCGTTCGCAAGTCGGAGACGCGCGAACGCTAACGGCGCCAGGTGGCCCGGACATATACAGAAGTCGATTATCTATCGACGGGCGGCTGACGACGCCGACTTGCGCCGCCGGGAGCAGAACTTCGGTCTGGCGAATAAAAAGATCTCGATGGCTTGACTAAAGCTTCCGTTCTCCGAGGATGGGGCGATGGGACGTATCCGCCGAGTTGTCCTGGCGTGCGCCGCCGCCGTCGCCGTCGCGTTTGCTTTGCCCGCGCCGGCCTCCGCGCACGGCACGCTGGCCATGTCGAACCCGGTCAGCGGGTCGACGGTGAGCGCGCCGCCGGCGAGTGTGGAGCTGTTCTTCACCGAGAAGGTGCCGGACTACGCGTACTTCACGATCACCGCGCCGGGCGGCGAACGGGTCGACAACGGGTGGGAGCACGCCAGTCCGCGCCCGCTGGACAAGCCGGTCACCGAGTACTTCATGGAGGGTGGCAAGTTCGAGCCGCGGCAGTACACGACCGGGTTCCCGGCCCGGGTGCGGATCGCTCACCTGCCGGCGACGGGGGAGTACAAGGTCGACTACCAGTCGCGGGCGTCGGACGGGGACAACGTCCACGGGACGGTGACCTTCAAGTACACCGGGCCGGCCACGCCCGCCCCGGCCGGCTGGACGCCGCCGACCAACCAGGCCGACCCGGCCCTCACCGGAGGCGCCCCGGCCGCTCCCAGCGCGGCGGCTGCGGCCCCGCTCGCAAGCGCGCCGCCGGCCGACGGCGGCACCAATTGGCTCGGCTGGCTGGGCGGCGTGGCAGCCGTACTAGCGGCGGTGGCCGGGTTCGTCCTCTGGCGGCGACGTACGCCCCAGGACCCGGCGCCTAAAGCCGGCGCGACGAAGGCGGATGCGGCGACGGCGCGCGGACCGGTTCCGGTGGTGCCGATCGCGGTCGGCGCGGTAGTCGTCGCGCTCATCGGCGGCTACGCGCTGGGCCGGGCAACCGCCGAGCCGCAGCAGACCGCGGCCGCCGCGCCGAGGCCGGTGGCGCCCGCAGCGCAGTCCATGACCGGGCATCAGCACGGAGGCGGCGACGGCGGAACCGCTACGGTCGAGGCGATGGGCACGACGGTCAGCTCCGGCGGGTACACCCTGCAGCCCGTACGCCGTTCGCAGCCGGCCGGCCAGACCCTCGACTACGCCTTCCGTATCGTCGGCGCCGACCGCCGGCCGGCCACCCGCTTCGCCGTCGTGCACGACAAGCCCCTGCACCTGGTGGTGGCCGGCCGTGACCTCGGCGGCTTCCAGCACCTGCACCCCACCATGTCGCCCGACGGCCTGTGGTCGGTGCCGCTGGCCCTGCCCGAGCCGGGCGCCTACCGCGTCTTCGCCGACTTCACCGTGGCCACCGCCGGCGGCGCCACCACCCCGCTCGTGCTCGGCGTCGACCACACCGTGCCCGGCGCCGCCACCGGGACCGCCCTGCCGGCCGCCGCCGCCCAGGCCACGGCCGGACCGCACGCGGTCACGATGGAGGGCTTGCCCAAGGCGGGAGCCACCGTCCCCGTCTCGTTCCGGGTGGCCCGCGCCGGCGCCCCCGGCCCGGCGACGCTCGAACGCTACTTGGGCTCCTACGGCCACCTGGTCGTTCTGCGGGAGGGCGACCTCGGCTACGTCCACGTGCACCCCGACCCGGAGCTGGCCGACGGCGCGATCCGCTTCAACGTCTCGGTGCCCGGGGCCGGCCGCTACCGCGCTTTCCTCGAGTTCCAGGTCGAGGGCAAGGTCAACCGGGCCGAGTTCACACTGGATCTGACCTGACGGCGGCGGCCAGTCGCGGGTCGGCCAGCAGCGTGACGTGGTTGGCCGGCACCCGCTCGCTGGTCAGGCGGGGCGCCACCTCGGCCGCCCGGGCCAGGGCGTTCGCGCTCAGGAAGGCCGCCGCCCCGTCGTGCGCCCCATGGGTTGCGGCCAGGACGTGCAGTGGCGCCTTCATATCCCGTACGGCGGGAAGGGTTGACCGGCCCGTCAGGCTGTCCACCGCGTCGGTGACGAGGCGGCGCCGATCGAGCCGGGCCCGCCCGTTGCCGTCGAGCAGATAGACCGCCCAGTCCCGCACCATGGGCCGCAGATCAGGCTGCCGCACCACGGCCTTGCCCTCGATGGCCTGCACGAACGCGTCCGGGCTGCGCCACCGCCACCCGAGCAGCCACCCCTGCACGGTGAAGATCGCCCGCACCACCGGCCGCCGCATCAGCAACGAGGGATCGGGCGCCACGCCCCCGTCGGCCAGCACAATCTTGCGCACGCGGTCGCCCAGCGACGCCGCCACCAGGGGCGCCAGGAAGGCTCCCATCGAGTGCCCGACCAGGATGACGTCGTCCAGCCGCAACTCGTCGGCCAGCGCCACCACCGCCTCGGCGTGCCCGGCCAGCCCCGGCCCGGCCGCGACCCGCACCGACCCGCCGCGACCGGGCAGATCGGGCGCCACCACACGAAACTCCGGCAGCGCCTCGGCCAGCCCCGCCCACACCTGCGAGGTGCTGGTCAGCCCGTGCAACGCCAGCACCACCGGCGCCGCGTTAGGCCCCCACTCGGCGCAGCTGAGCCCCGCCACCACCCGCCGCGCCGCCTGCTCCGTCATGCAGTGATCATCCCATCACGTTCGGTGAATTCTTCGTGCGATACCCCTTCGTCCGACGGGAGAAACGGTCCGCCGGTGCGGCCGGACGAACCGCACGGACGGCCATGGCGATCACGCCGGCGCCCGGCCCATCGTCAGGCGGAACCGTCGAGAGAGGATTGACATGGCCGACGACACCACCAAGGCGCCCCGGAGAGCCTGACCGTCCGGCCCGAGGTAGTACGGTCCACGGCCGCCGCGACGCTGTTCGGCTCCGGCCTGATCGCCGCGGTGGGCGCCGCCCCCAAGGTCGTGGGTGCGGTGGCCGACGTGGTCGGCATGTTCCGCACCGAGTACGCGATGGCCGGGCGCTCGATGTCGCCGCAGGGCACGCCGGTCGTCGCCGAGATGTCGCGCCTGCTGCGATCCCGCGACGTGCCGAGCGTGGTCGACGGGTTCGGGCTCACCCGGGGGTCGAAGTTGCTGGCCGGCATTCAGGATCTTCGTGAGGCCCGGATGCGGGTCGAGGAGAAGCTGAGCACGCACCGGGCAGCAGTCCGGCCCACGAAGGCTGATGCCGTTGCGGACGCCGATCGGCCCGAGGAGGAGGTCGACATCGCGAGGGCGGCGCTGGTCGGCTACGCGGACAAGGTTCTGACCGCGGTGGACGCTTTTCTGCTGGCGATCAGCACGGCGCCCAAGGACGGAGGCGACCCGCCTTTGCTCGGGGCGCTTCTCCGCGAAGCGCTGTATGCCGCCCAGCCGGACGTGTCCCACGTTCTGTTCGTGTCGCTCGACTCGATCGGGGTCGACATTGTGGATGCGGCCAAGCGGTTCGGACGGGATCGGTGGTACAGCTACTTCGGCGGACTGCAGGTCTCCTATCTCCTCCTGGACGCCAGTTCCGGGACGACGGTCAGCGCCGGGACGGTTCGGCGGCTCGGTCACGCCCGGTTCGACCTGGAGACGGGGGACCTGTCGGAGCACTGGACCAAGCCGGTCGGTGGGCCGGGCCGGGCGGAGTACGAGGTCAAGGACGGCTCCTGAGGGTCACGTGACGCGGTCGACGGCGGCGGTGGCCAGGTCGGTTAGGGCGGATCGGACGAAGGTGGGGAGCGGGGCGGTGTCCAACGCGGCCAGGCCGGCGTCGGCTCGTACGCGGATCATCTGTTCGATCTGGTCCAGGGCACCCGTCTCGACGATGATGGCGCGCAGCTCCGCGGCGCCCTCTGCGTCCAGGTCGGGGTTGCCGAAGAGGACGGCCAGCCGCGCCGCCTGTTCGCGGGTGGCGGCGTCGCGGGCCAGCGCCATCATCACCGTCGGCTTGCCCTCGCGCAGGTCGTCCAGGGTGGACTTGCCGGTGACGGTGGGGTCGCCGAAGACGCCCAGCACGTCGTCGCGCAGCTGGAAGGCGTCGCCCAGGGGGTCGCCGAAGTCGGTGAACGACTGGTACAACGCCCGCGGCGCGCCGGCCAGCCAGGCTCCGATCTGCAGGGGGCGGGTCACCGTGTAGCGGGCCGCCTTCATCCGGATCACCGTCAGTGCGCTGGCCACCGAGCCGTCGCCCACCCCGGACACCAGATCGAGGTACTGGCCGGCGATCACCTCGGTGCGCATGAGGGCGAACGCCGCGTAGCCCTGGTGGATCTGCCTCGGCGGCAGCCCGCACTCGTGGAACATCTGCTCGGCCCAGGCCGCGCACAGGTCGCCGCAGAGCAGCGCCGTGTTGCGGCCGAAGGCCAGCGAGTCGCCCCGCCACGAGTGCCGGTCGTGCACGGTGGCGAAGAAGCGGTGCATCGAGGGCTGGCCGCGGCGCCGGTCGCTGCCGTCGATGATGTCGTCGTGGATGAGCGCGAACGCGTGGAACAGTTCCAGCGCGGCCGCCGCGTTGATGACCTCGTCGCAGTCCTCGCCCCCGCCGCCGCGCCAGCCCCAGTAGCAGAACGTCGGCCGCAGCCGCTTGCCGCCGGCCAGCACGAACCGGCGCAGGCTGTCCAGGGCGCCGCGGGGCGCGCCGTCGGGCCAGGCCGGGTCCTGCCGGTCGATGAACGCGGCCAGCGCGGTGTCGAAGCGCTGCCGCAGCTCAGGGGCGGCCGGTGGGCGGGTCGCCTCGAGCGTCATGACAGCCCCGCCAGGCCGAGCAGCAGGCCCTTCACCTCGGTGGCCTCGACCCTTTCCCGTACGGCGGAAGGGTCGGAACACAACAGCACCGGGGCGTCAGCCGCGTCGTCCGGCAGCCGCCCGTGCGACCCGCGGATGGCCCGCGCCCCGGCGTCGAGCCCGACCGGATTCATGATGTAGCGCAGCCCCAGCTTCTTGCGGGCCACCGCGGTGACCGCCCGGCGCTTGGCCGCTCCCGGGCCGGCCGGGTCGAACAGCAGCTCGGCCGGGTCGTACCCCGGTTTGCGATGAATCTCGACGGCCCGCGCGAAGTCGGGCGCCTTCGCGTCGTCCAGCCAGTAGTAGTAGGTGAACCAGGCGTCCGGGTCGGCCACCAGCACGAGCTCCCCGGCCCGGTCGTGGTTGAGCCCGTACTCGGTCTTGCCCGTCTCGTCGAGCACTTCGGCCACGCCCGGCAGGCCCGCGCACAATTTCGTCACGGCCGCCAGGTCGCTGGGGTCGCGGACGTAGACGTGGGCCACCTGGTGGTCGGCCACGGCGAAGGCGCGCGACGTCCACGGGTCGAGGTATTCCATGCCGTCCTGCGTGTAGACCTCGAGCAGGCCTTCCGCGCGCAGCACCCGGTTGATGTCGACCGGCTGGCTGACGTCGGTTATCCCGTACTCGGAAAGAGCCACCACAGTCGTGTCGGGCAACGACAGCAGGGGCGCCAGCACTTCGTCGAGCGCCGCCGCGGCCGCCGCCGCCTGAGACGAGGACGGGCCGAAGCGCTGCAGGTCGTAATCGAGGTGCGGGATGTAGACGAGAGTGAGGTCGGGATCGCGGGTCTTGCGAAGGTGCAGCGCCGCGTTGACGATCCACTGCGACGACGGCATGCCCGCGGCCGGCCCCCAGTACGTGAACAGCGGGAACGGCGGCAACTCGTCGTGCAGCTCGGGCGGGTACGTGTAGCAGTCCGGCTCCTTGCGTCCGTCCGCGTAATAGATCGGCCGCGGCGTGATGGTCCAGTCGACCTGCGCGCCCATCGCGTACCACCAGCAGACGTTGGCCACCGTGTAGCCCGGTGACAGCTTGCGCGCCGCGTCCCAGATCTTCTCGCCGCCGACCAGCGCGTTGTGCTGCCGCCAGAGGAACACCTCGCCCAGCTCGCGGAAGTACCAGCCGTTGCCGACGACCCCGTGCCCGGACGGCAGCTCACCGGTCAGGAAGGTCGACTGCACCGAGCAGGTCACGGCCGGCAGCACCGTGCCCAGCGGCGCCTGAAAACCCTTGGCGCCCAGCGCTTTCAGGCGGGGCATGTGCTCGAGCAGGCGCGGGGTCAGCCCCACGACGTCCAGCACGATCAGCTTCGTCATCGCGCGCTCACCTCGGTGGTCAGAAGTTCCTGGGCGAAGGCCAGCTCGGCCGCGATCCCGTCGGCCAGCCCGGCAGCGTCGGCCGGCCGCTGCGATTCCGGAAGGACGCCCCAGGTGTACGTCTCGACGTCGTAGTGCTCGCAGTCGGTGCGCGCGAGGAGTTCCCGTACCGCCTGCCGCAGCACCGGAACGGTCGAGCTCAGCGGCGGCGAGGGCAAAGCGTGCAGCGGTACGTGGTAGTGGATCCGCCACGGCCCGGGCAGCTGCTGCTGGAGCGCCTCGTCCAGGTTGTCGGTCGCCCCGCCGATCGAGGAGCGCGTCTGATGCAGGAAACGCGGTTCCACGTACGCCTGCAGCACGTCGCCCTCGGCTGCCGGGTCGTCAGCCTGCAGGGCCGCCGACACCTGCACCTTCACCACCGGGACGCCGGCCGCCGCCAGCCGGTCGAGCGCCTGTGCCGGCTGCTCCCACGCGACGGCCAGGTGGGCCAGGTCGAGGCAGACTCCCAGCCAGCGTGTGTCCACGCTGCCCAGCAGGGCCGCCGCCTGCGTGGTGTTCTCGATGACGCAGCCCGGCTCGGGCTCGAACCCGACCTTGATGGTCCGCCCGGTCTCGCCGGCCGACTTCTCGAGCACTGCCGCGAGCTCGTCCAGGTTCCGCCGGGCGGCCGACTCGTGCGAGGAGTCCCAGGGTGTGCGCCAGGCCAGCGGCAAGGTCGAGATCGACCCGTACGTCGCCGACTCGGGCATCAGGTCGGCGAGCACCCGCACCAGGTCGAGCGTGTAGTCCAGCCGGTCCCGCGAGGTCCAGTCCGGGTGGTAGACCGCGTGCTTGACCACCGGCGCCTGGAACGCCTCGTACGGGAAGCCGTTGAGGGTCACCACCTCCAGCCCGCGCGCGTCGAGCTCGGCCCGCAGCCGCCTCCGCAACGCCGGATCGTCGGCCAGCGCGGCCGCGGCTGGTGCGGCCAGCCACAACCCGAGCCCCAGAACATCGGAGCCCAGCCGCTGCCGGATCGGTTCCGCGTACGTGTCAAGCTGCTCGATCACGCCGGCCAGGTCCTCGGCCGGGTGCACGTTGGTGCAGTAGCTCAGATGCATCAGCTGCCTCCCCGCAGGATCGAGTTGCCGGCGAACGTGGCCTCCGCCTCGGCCGGATCCGACAGGTCGAGCCGCCCCGACTGCCCGTAGAACTCGACCGGGTTGCGCCACAGCACCCGGTCGACATCGTCCTTGTCGAAGCCGCCGGCCAGCATGGCCTCGGCCGTGCGCACGGTCAGCAGCGGATCCGACTTGCCCCAGTCGGCGGCCGAGTTGACCAGGACGCGGTCCAGGCCGTACTCGCGAAGGATCGCCACCATCCGATCCGGCGACATCTTCGTGTCGGGATAGATGGAGAACCCGGCCCACAGCCCGGCCTCCAGCGCGGCGGCCACGGTCACCTCGTTCAGGTGGTCGAGCAGCACCCTTTCCGGGGCGATGCCGGACTCCTTGACGACGTCGATGCTGCGCTGGGTGCCGCGGGCCTTGTCGCGGTGCGGCGTGTGCACCAGAGCGGGCAGCTCGTGGTCGAGGGCCAGGGCCAGCTGGGCCGCGAACACCTCGTCCTCGGCCGGCGTCATCGAGTCGTACCCGATCTCGCCCACCGCCACCACGCCGTCCTTGGCGAGATAGCGCGGCAGCAGGTCGAGCACCGGCCGGCAGCGCGGATCGTTGGCCTCCTTGGGGTTGAGCGCGATGGTGGCGTGGTGCTTGATGCCGAACTGCGAGGCCCGGAACGGCTCCCACCCGATGATCGAGTCGAAGTAGTCGGTGAACGAGCCCGGATTGGTGCGCGGCTGACCGAGCCAGAAGGCGGGCTCCACCACCGCCTGCACGCCGGCCTCGGCCATCCGCTGGTAGTCGTCGGTGGTGCGCGACGTCATGTGGATGTGCGGATCGAAGATGCGCATCAGTCCTCCTGGAGCCGGTCGAGCAGGGCGGTCGCGTCGGCCGGCATGTCACGGCCCGCGGCTTGACGTTCGTGGGCGAAGGCGCGCAGCATCGCGCCCAGGTCGGAGTCGGCGCGCTCGTGCAGCCGGTGCACGTTGTTGAGCGGTACGCCCATGAAGACACACTTCAAAACGGCTTGCCGCCAGGCTTCCGGCCCGAGCCGGTCCGCGTACGGGCCGCCGAGCGCCGCCGCCACCAGCCGGGTGTCGTTGGTGCGCAGCGCGTCCTCCAGCAACGGCACGCCCTCGTCGCCGATCGTCAGGAGCGGCAACGCTTTGAGCACCGCCAGCTTCTCGGCCGTATCGCCGTACCGGTAAATCTCTTGAACCTCGGCCGGAGGGACTGCGGCCAGCATCAACGCGCGGGCCGCCTCGTCGGTCGTCCAGCCCTCGGTCAGCGGCGCCCGCCCGTAACGCCGGCCCGCTGCCGGGAACAGGGCCGGGACGTCGGCCGGCTTGAAATCGGTCGGTAAGAAGGTGCGTAGCTCGTCCAATGTGGTCACGGTCGGTCTCCTGCCTCTTTGGCGGCATTGCGCAGGAAGTCCAGCGATTGCGCGGCGATCGTGGGCGCCGCGTGCGGGTGGCGCGGCAACTCGACGGAGACGAGGCCGCTGTAATTGGCTTCGAGCGCGGCGAGTACGGGCGGGAAGTCGATCTCGCCGGTGCCGAACTCAAGATGCTCGTGCACCCCGCGCCGCATGTCGTCGATCTGCACGTTGACCAGGTGATCGGCCACCGCCGTCACACAGTCGGCCACGGGCAACTCCTCCAGGCACCGGCAGTGTCCGATGTCGAGAGTGATGCCGAAGTTGGTCGGCCGCCCCAGGTCTTCGTGCAGCCGCCGCCAGTCCGCGATGTCGTTGACGAGCATGCCCGGCTCCGGCTCAAACCCCAGCGTGACGTTGCTGCGGGCGGCGAACTCGACGATCTGCGCGGTGCCATCGACCAGCCGATGCCATCTATCCGCCGGCCCGATGCCGGCCCAGAACGAGACAGCCTCGGCACCCAGATCAGCCCCGACTTGGACGGCGCGCTTGAGATATTCGAGGCGCTTCTCCCGGTTGTCGTCCATCAACGTGGGGGAGTGCTTGCGCCACGGGTCGAGCAGGAAGCGGGCGCCCGTCTCGATGACCACGGCCAGGTTCCGGCGCTGCAGCTCTTTCGCGACTTCACCGGTACGCCGGGCCAGATCATCCTCGAACGGGTCGAGGTGGTTGGTGTCGAGCGTGAGAGCGACCCCGTCATAGCCGAGGTCGGCAATGACGGCGAACGCCTCCGACAGCCGATGATTGGTGAAGCCGTTCGTCCCGTAACCAAATCTCATGTCGGCGACACCTTCCTGGCCAGGATCCGAGCGATCGGGGCGGCGAGAGCAACCCCTATGCCGTACGCGGGGGAGCCGGCACTGGCCGTCAGGGCACCCTGAAGTGACGGCAGCTCGGTGATGCCCGCGCCGACCGCCGCGCGGATGCGGCCGGCCGTGGGATCGGCGGCCGCTCGGAGCTGAGCTCGCCCGTAGCCGGCCAGATACCAGGCAGCTAGCACACCGGTCGCAACGACTCGAGCGTTGTCCACAAAGCCGCGTTGTCCACAGGTCGCCGTCCCGATGCCCCAAATCCGGCCGCTCCCCTGCGAAAATGACCGAGGGGGAGCCCCCTTGGGAGGGCGGGCTTTGTGGGGGAAACGGGGATGATCGACTTCGGTCTGACCAGCGAGGACCTGATCCGATCCAGCTCGACCGGCCCGCGACGTCGCCGCAACCACTGCCGCCAGCCCCGCCGTTCCGGCCAGCGTGCTCAACGGCAGCGCCGGCGTAGCCCCCGACACCTCATGCCGCGACAATGCCGTCACCGTGTACGTGTGAGCCGCCACGGTCAGCGCCGGCCCCACAGCCCGCCGCATCCGGCCGCCGCTTGCCCCCAGCAGCACGTCCAGCCCCCGGCACAGCGCCATCATCGGCGGCCCCGCGGCCGTGTTCTTGGCCCACAGGTCGTACACCCAGACGGCCCCGGCCAGCGGCACAGCCACCGCCGCCGCCCGTTTCCCCCCGGCCAGTGCCGCCACGCCCACACCAGCCGCGGTCAACCCGGCCGCAGCGGCCAGGGCCTGCCCCGGCCGCACCCGTCCCGACGGGATCGGCCGGCCCGGTCGCTCCACGGCGTCGAGCTCCCGGTCGGCCCAGTCGTTGGCGGCCATCCCGCCCCAGTACAGGCACACCGACGCCGCCGCTAAGCCTGGCGTTGATGGTCGCAGCCCGCCCGACGCGGCCGCCCCGGCCACCGTGTCGCCGGGGACGGACAGGGCGGCCGGCGCCCGTACCAGCTCGGCCAGGTCACGCAGGCGCATGGAGCCCCCGCACGAAGCCGGCCAGCCGAGCCCACTGCTCGGCCAGCGCGTGCGGCACCTCGCCGATCGGGTCCTTGAAGAAGAACGCCAGGTCGGTCAGCGGGCCGCTGCGCCCGGCGGCGTGGGCAGCCGCGGTGATCCGGGCCAGGTCGAGCACGAGCGGCGCGGCCAGGGCGGAGTCGCAGCCGTGCCACGAGAACTCCATGCGCATCTGGGTGCCGAGGAAGCCGCTGAATGTGATCAGGTCCCAGGCCGTCTTGAAGTCGCCGATGTCGTCGACGTATTCGATGTGGCTGGTTCCTTGGGGCTGGTAGCCGAGGGTTTCGGCCAGCACCCGCTGCTTGCTGGTGGCCTTGGCGGCGTTGGCGGCCGGGTCGGCCAGGTTGGCGCCGTCGCCGCCGCCCAGCAGATTCGTGCCGCTCCAGGTCCGTACGCGCAAATGCCTCATGGCGAACATGGGCGCCAAAACCGATTTGACCAGTGTCTCGCCTGTTTTTCCGTCATGTCCGGCGTAGGGCAGGCCTTCCCGGTCGGCCAGCTCGCGCAGAGCCGGCAGCCGGGCGCCGGTCGACGGCGTGAAGTCCACGAAGGCGCAGCCGGCCGTGAAGGCGGCGTACGCGTAGAGCGAGCTCGGCGGAAGTGGCGAGCCGGCAGCCATCGCCTCCTCCAGCGCGGCCAGGCTGGAGAAAGACGGCTGAAACACAACAATCGGTTCGGTCGACGAAACGTTGACGACCACCACGTGAGAAAGCCCCCGCCGCCGCCGGAAGTCGTCGATGTCCTGGGCGACCAACCGCGCCACCTCGGCCTGCGTCGAAGCCTGCGGCACGGGCCGCAGCTCGCGCTGCAGCCCGTCCAGCTGGTCGGCCACGGCCGCCGCCGGGCGCGCCGGAAGCACCCCCGCGGCGACCAGGTTCTCGACCTTCTTCTCCAGGGTGATGTCGCTGATGTCGTGCCCGCCGAAGACCAGCTCGGCCAGGCCCGGGAGGGCCGGGCCGGCCAGTTCCGGCAGCTCGGTGACGCAGCCGAGCGGCTCGGCGAGCCCGGCGCGTAGTGCGGTGGCCCCGACCATGCTGGTCACCGCCACAGATCCTCGTGCTCCGATCAACCACACGCCGGTCGTCATCCGAACTCCTTTTCGTTGGTGCTAGTTGCCGTAGACCTCAAAAGTGAAGAGGGAGTAACCCCATTGCGTGGCTCGGGTGGTGCCGAGCACCCGCACGTACCGGGCCTGTGCGTTGAGCCCGGTGAGGTCGTCCTCGCCGCCGTTGCCCCCGGTCACCGACCGTGCGGTGGTCCAGGTGCTGCCGTTGGTCGAGGTCTGGATCTGGTAGGCCGACCCGTACGCGGCCTCCCAGAGAAGCCGTACGCGGGAGATGTTGTAGGTCTGGCCCAGGTCGACCTGGACCCACTGCGGGTCGCTGAACGCGCTCGACCAGCGGGTGCTCGTCGACGCGTCCACCGCGTTGGAGGCCGGGTACGAGGCGTTCTCGACGCTGGAGGCCGTGGCCGCCTTGCCCTGGGCGAGGTTGGTCACCGGCGGCTGGCCGGTCAGTTCCTTGACGCGGATGTTGCGGAACGCGGCCTGGTCGCCGGCCCCGTGGTTCTGGATGCCGATATAACCATCGAGGTTGCGGGCCGGGTCGGTGTTGGTGAAGTCGTTGATCAGACGCCCGTTCAGGTAGACCCGGATGCGCTGGCCCTCGACGAGCAGTTCGTACGAGTTCCACTCGCCGGCCGGGTTCAGCGCGGCGTCGCGGGCGGCGATGTCGGCCGACTTGAACGTGTAGATGGCGCCGGTGGTGCGGTCGGCCGCGTCGGTGGCGTCGATCTGCACCTCGTAGCCCTGGTTGACGGCCACCCACGGGTCGTTGTTCGGGTTGGGGAAGCCGACGAAGATGCCCGAGTTGCTGTCGCCGGTGAGCCGCCAGTCGGCCTTGAGCGAGTACGACGTGAACTGCTTGGCCGAGTACCAGTAGAGACCCATGCCGCCGGTCGAGCTCAGCGTGGCGTCGGTGTTGGTGAAGCTGCCCGGCCCGGCCTGCGTCCAGCCGGTGGTGCTGCCGTTGTAGATCGCGGTGTAGCCGGTCTCGGGGCGGCAGTCGGCCTTGGCCCGGTTGGCCGCGTAGCGAATGCCGCCCAGCAGGTGGCTGCGGAAATTCGCTTCGGCGTACGAAGCCTGGGTGTGGCCGAAGCCGGTGTACCACGATCGTCCGCTGTCGATCGTCTTGCACCACGAGATCGGATGGTCGGCGCCCATGTTGCCGCCCGAGTACGTCGACTCGTCCAGCGTCGCCAGCACGGCGGCGCTGCTGCGGGGGTTGGTCCGGTAGTTGTAGAGCTCGTCGTTGCGGGTCCAGTTCTGCGGCAGGTGCGCGCTGCTCGGGTGGGCCCGGTTCTGGACGCGCGCGGTGACCGTCTGGATGGCGGGGTGCGAGTCGAAGTAGGCGCCGACGAGGTTGCCGTAGAAGGGCCAGTCGTATTCGGTGTCGGCCGCGGCGTGCACCCCGGCGTACCCGCCGCCTCCCCGCACGTACGACTCGAAAGCCGTTTGCTGCGTCGCGTTGAGCACGTCGCCGGTGGTGTTGAGGAAGACGACCGTCTCGTACTGGGCGAGGTTGGCCGTGGTGAACGCGTTGGCGTCCTCGGTGGCGGTGACCGTGAAGTTGTTGGCCGCTCCGAGGTCGCGGATGGTCTGGATGCCGACCGGGATCGCGTCGTGGCGGAAGCCGGCCGTCTTGCTGAAGACGAGTACGTCGTACGGGGCGTCGGCTGCTGACGCGGGTGAAGCCGTGAACGTGCAGGCGGCGAGGGCGACCAGGGCCGCCGTGCCGGCTATCAGCTTGCGCATGAAACCTCCTGTGCTGGGGGAGAGTGGGCGCCCGCTTGGGGGAACGGGCGCCCACCCCTGAGGGGAAGGATCAGCTGCCGTACACCTCGAAGTTGAAGAGCGAGTAGCCCCACGCCGTGGCCCGGGTGGTGCCGTTGATGCGCACGTATCTGGCCTGCGCGCTCAGGCCCGTGTTGTCGTCCTCGGCGCCGTTGCCGCCGGTGACCGACCGGGCCGTGGTCCACGTGGTGCCGTTGGTGGAGGTCTGGATCTGGTAGGCCGACGCATAAGCGGCCTCCCACTGCAGGCGTACGCGGGAAACGGTTCTGGTCGTCCCCAGGTCGACCTGGATCCATTGCGGATCACTGAACGCGCTCGACCAGCGGGTGGTCGCGCTCGCGTCGACCGCCGCCGATGCCGGATAGGTGGCGCTCTCGCTGCTCGACGCCGTGGCCGGCTTGTTCAGCGAGAGCAGGCTCTGCGTGGCGCCGGTGGTGAACGAGAAGCTGTCCACGTCGAACAACGCGCCCGTTCCGGTGCCGGCGAAGGTCAGGTAGAGCGACGTCGTGCCGGCCGGCGCCCCGCTGATCGTCCCGGTGACGTTGACGAATGTGTCCCACGAGCCGGTCGGAGCCACCGTGGCCGAGCCGATCACGGTTCCGGTGGCCGATCCCGTACGCACCTGGACCGTGCCGCCGCTGCCGGCCGACGACACCCGGGCCGTGAACGACGTGGCGTTGTTCAGCTTGTACGGATCGAACTGGATCCAGTCGCCGTTGTTGATGTCGCCGACCGTCTGCCCGCCCTCAGCCGTCGTCTTGCTGAACTTGTTGACCCCGGACGAGGTCTTGTAGTGCTCGGCCTGGCGCTTACGTGGGGCGAGGATGTTCTGCGCGTTGCCGACCAGCCCGCCCTTGTCGGTGTAGGAGGCGTCGAAGATCGGGAAGATGTTCGCCGCGTCGTCGTGCTCGCCGTCGGTCGGGATGGTGATCGTGCCCGAGCAGCCGGTCTGCGACGTGATCTGGTGCCCGTGCTGGTCGTGGCCGAGCACGTACGCCATGGTCACCTTGGAGCAGTCGATCGTCCCGTCCTCGGGGTCGGTGACGGTCACGCTCCACGGGATGCTGTCGCCGAACGAGGCGAGCTGCCCCGCGGCCGGCGCGTTGATGGTGACCTTGGGCGCGGTGTTGCCGACCGTGACGGTCACGCTGGCCGTTCCGGTCGCGCCCTGCGGGTCGCGGACGGTCAAGGTCGCCGTGTACGTGCCATTGCTGCTGTACGTCTTGGCCGGGTTGGCCGCCGTCGACGTGGTGCCGTCGCCGAACGCCCACGAGTAGGTGAGCGCCCCGCCCTCGGGATCGCTGCTGCCGGCCGACGAGAACGTCACCGACAGCGGGGCCGAGCCCGACGTCGGGTTCGCACTGGCCTGGGCCGTCGGCGCCCGGTTGCCACCGGCCACGTAGTCGTAGCGGTACAGCGCCGAGTTGGCGTCCCCGTTGAAGTAGCCGGTGCCGTAGTCGAGGACGTAGAGCGCGCCGTCGGGGCCGAACGCCAGGTCCATGACCTGCTTGCCGTTCCACGGGAACGTGTCGATCGCGCCGTACGTGCCGTTGGCGTTGACCACGGTCGGCTTGATCCAGCCGCGGCCGAACTCGCCGGCGAAGAACTGCCCGTCGAACACCTGCGGGAACTTGGTCGTCGAGGGGTTGCTCGCGCTGTAGCGGTAGACCGGGCCGCCCATCGGCGACTCGGAGCCGCCGCCGAACTCCGGCGGGGAGCCGGCGTCGCCCGCGTACCGAATCCAGGCCGGCTGGGCCGGGGGCAGCGTGGTCAGGCCGGTGTTGCGGAACGAGTTGTTGGTCGGCCCGCCGGTGCAGTTGTACTTGGGGCCGGTCGCATTAGTGGCGAAGTTCCATTCGTTGTACGTCTCGGTGCTCGTGTTCGTGCCGGTGCAGTAGGGCCAGCCGAAGTTGCCGGGCGCGGTGACCCGGTTGAACTCGACCTGCCCGGACGGGCCGCGCGTGGCCGAGGTCGTGCCCGCGTCCGGCCCGTAGTCGCCCACGTAGACCACGCCGGTGGCCTTGTCGACGCTGATCCGGTACGGGTTGCGGAAGCCCATCGCGTAGATCTCGGGCCGCGTGTTGGCCGTGCCCGGCGCGAACAGGTTGCCGGCCGGGATCGAGTACGTCCCGTTGGCGTTCACCTTGATCCGCAGGAGCTTGCCCCGCAGGTCGTTGGTGTTGGCCGCGCTGCGCTGGGCGTCGTAGACCGGGTTGCGGTCGGTGCGCTCGTCGATCGGGGAGTACCCGGCCGAGTCGAACGGGTTCGAGTCGTCGCCGGTGGACAGGAACAGGTTGCCGGCCGCGTCGAAGTCCATGTCGCCGCCGACGTGGCAGCACTGGCCGCGGTCGGTGGCCACATCCAGAACGTTGACCTGGCTGCCCAGGTTGACCGAGAAGTCGGCGTTGAGGGTGAACCGCGACAGCCGGTTGACCCCGGCCCAGGTGGCCCAGGTGGCCGCCGTGCCGGTGGCCGGGGCGTCACCGGCCGGGGTGTTCAGCGGGGGAGCGTAGAACAGGAAGATCTGCCGGTTGGTGGCGAAGCCGGGGTCGACCGCCACGCCCTGCAGGCCCTCCTCGTCGTGGGTGTAGACGGGGATGTTGGCGATGACCGTGGTGTTGCCGGCCGCGTCGGTGCGCCGCAGGGTGCCGTTGCGGGCGGTGTGCAGCACCGACCGGTCGGGCAGCACGGCCAGGCTCATCGGCTCGCCGGTCTCGGCGACGCCCTTGGCCAGCGTGACCTGCTGGAAGTCGGCCGGGTTGATCACCGCGGCGGCCGGGGTGGCGGGAGCGAGCGCCACCGTGAGGACGGAGGAGAGCAGAAGAGCAGCGGTACCCATCGCTGTTCTTCGATGGATTTGGGTCTTTTGGTTCACGTGGTCCCTTCCTGACTCTGATGCCAGGCAAGGCGCGTGCCGCCGCGCCGCAGCCGGGGATTGCTGTGGCTCACGGGCGTGCTTCGACCACGTGCCGGTGGGGGCCGTCACGCGCCGGAAACAATCCCGTAGTGGGCTTCACGTTATGAAGTAAGGAACTGTCCTGTCCAGACTTTTGGATCGACGAACAAAACTTTTGCGGCATCAGCCGAAAGCAGCGTCACGCGAGCGGTAGACGCACCGTGAAGGTCGTGCCCAGGTGGGGACGACTGGCCACCTCGATGCGGCCGCCGTGGTCGGTGACTATGCGTTGCGCGATGGTCAGGCCCAGGCCGCTGCCGCCGGTGGCGCGCTGCCGGGCCGGGTCGGCCCGCCAGAATCGCTCGAAGACGTGCGGCAGGTCGTTGGCGGCGATGCCCACGCCGGTGTCCTCGACGGACAGCACCGCGGAGCCCTCCTCGGTCCGGGTACGTACGACCACCCGGCCGCCCCGGTCGGTGTACCGGATCGCGTTGGTCAGCAGGTTGCCCAGCACCTGACGCATCCGGTCCTGATCGGCCGAGATCCAGATCGGAGTGTCCGCCTCGACCTCGAGCGTCACCCCGGCCGCGGCCGCCACCGCCAGCTGCGCGGTCACCCCGGCCGCGGCCAGCTCGGCCAGGTCGGTCGGGGTGCGGGTGTAGCCCAGGTCGCCCGCCTCGGCCAGGGCCAGCACCTGCAGGTCGTCCAGGATGCGGCGCTGCAGCAGGGTCTCCTCGTGCAGCGAGGCGAACAGCTCCCGGCTCGGCTCGATCACGCCGTCGGCCAGGCCCTCGAGATAGCCGCGCAGGTTCGACAACGGCGTACGCATCTCGTGCGCGACATCGGCCACGAGCCGGCGCTGTCTCTCCTCGCTCTCCTGCACCGCCTTGGCCATGGCGTTGAACGACCGGGACAGCTGGGCCAGCTCGCCGTGGCCCTCGTCGCGCACCCGCACGTCGTGCTGGCCGGCCGCGAGCAGGATGGAGGCCCCGGTGAGCCGCCGCACCGGGCGGCTGACCTGCCGGGCGATCAGGAAGGTGCCGGCCAGCGCCACGATCAGCAGCCCGGCCGCGCCGGCCAGCGCCGGGCGCCCGAAGTCGGCCACCTCGACCGTGCTGCGCCCGCCCAGGTACAGCAGCAGCGGCACGGCCGAGCTGGTGACCACCGTGTCGTTGAAGGCGCCGCGCAGGCAGGCCGTGGTGGTCAGGTCGGCGTCCATGCCCTCGCCGGGCTTCAGCCGCTCGCACCGCACCAGGTAGTCCCAATAGCCCTGGAACCAGTACGTGTCGCCGAGCACCCGGTCGGTCGCCTTGCGCAGACACTCGGGCGACTTGGTGAGCTGAGCCTGGGTCACGTAGGGCGCCGTCTCGCGGGCCAGCGCCGGATCGGCGCCGGTGGCGTCGCCCAGGCAGCGCACCAGCACCAGGCCGGCCCGGTACTGCGCGGCCTGTTTCAGGGTGATCTCGGCCGGGCCGTTGCGCACCGGGTCGGTGGGCCCGAACAGATCCCGGGGGATGTAGTTGATCTTTGCCAGGGAGGCCGCCGGCCGCACGGGCGCGGTCGCCGCCACCGGTGCGAACCGGGGCGCCGGGAGCGGGTCGATGTCGTACGCGACGGGTTGCACCGGCCCCGACGGGCGGTTGGCCTGGATGTCCGAGTCGACCAGCACCTCGCCCTCGGCCGTCTGCAGCTGGATGTGCAGGCCGGTGCGCTCGGACAGGTTGCCGACGACCTGGTCGACCCCCGGCCACCGGCCGTGCCGCAGCCCGTACTGCCGGATCTCCGAGATGATCTCGGACCGGTGCCGGCTCTGCAGCTCCAGCGCCTGGGACACCTCGCGCGAGCTCAGCTTGAGCGTGAGCCAGGCCGTGGCGCCGATCGCGGTCGACGCCACCAGCAGCACCAGCACGAAGATCCGCAGGCGGAAACTCACTTCTCGGCCATCCGGTAACCCCGGCCGTAGACCGTCTGCACGTAGCGGGGCTCGGCCGGATTGTCCTCGATCTTGCGGCGCAGGTTGACCACGTGCGCGTCGACCGTACGGGCCGAGACGTCGTGCTCGAAGCCGAACGTCTTGTCGATGATCTGGCCCCGGGTGAAGACCCGGCCCGGCTCGCGGGCCAGCAGCTCGAGGATGCCGAACTCCTTCGCCGTCAGCGTCACCGCCTCGCCGCGCACCCGCACCTCGAACCGGCCCGCGTCGACCTCGAGGTCGCCCACCCGCAGGATCGACGACGGGCCGTCGGCCGCGCCCGTGCGGCGCAGCAGCGCCCGCACCCGGGCCGTCAGTTCGCGCGGGCTCACCGGCTTGGGCATGTAGTCGTCGGCGCCGATGTCCAGCCCGAGCAGCATGTCGTTCTCCGACGAGCGGGCGGTGACCATCAGGATGGCCACCGGCGACTCGGCCCGCAGGATCCGGCACACGTCCAGCCCGTCGACCAGCGGCATCATCACGTCCAGCACAACCAGGTCGGGCTTGCGGGCGCGGGCCACGTCGAGCGCCGACCGGCCGTCACCCACAGTGATCACCTGGTGCCCCTCCTTCTCGAGGTAGAGGCGGATGAGCTGGGCGTGCTTCGGGTCGTCGTCGGCCACCAGGATGCGTGCGGTCACGAAGGCGATTGTGACCTCGCCGCGCCACCCCCATCAAAGAATGTGAGATTCCGATGAAGAACTGAACCGATAGCGATGGGCCCACAAGTTCTTCACAGATTCCGGCCTAACTTCCCGGTCAACCGACAGGGGAGGACCGACCATGTGTGGGCTGAACGTCTTCGTGAGCAGCCGCCCGGCCGCGGGAACACCGGACCAGGCGACCGCCGACGCGTTCTCCGCCGCGCTCGAGACCATGCACCACCGCGGCCCGGACGACACCCGCGTGGAGTTCACCGACGGCGCGGCGTTCGGCTTCAAGCGGCTCGCGATCATCGATCGTGAGGAGGCCGCCCAGCCGGTGCACTACCGCGACCGGTGGACCGTCGTCTTCAACGGTGAGATCTACAACTACCGCGAGCTGCGGGCCGAGCTGATCAGCGAGCACGGCGCCACCTTCGCTACCGAGGGTGACAGCGAGGTGCTGGCCGCGGCCTTTTACTTCTGGGGCCCCGCGGCGTTGCCCCGGCTCCGCGGCATGTTCGCCTTCGTCGCGTACGACCAGTGGACCGGGACGCTGCATGCGGCGCGCGACCCCTTCGGCATCAAGCCGCTCTACCTGCTCGAGACGGTCGACGGGCTGTTCCTGGCCAGCGAGCGCAAGGCCCTGCTCGCCTTCGCGGCCGGCTCCGGCCCCTCGATCGACACCGACGCGCTCGCGCACTACTTCACCTTCCAGTACGTGCCCGACCCGCTCACCCTGCACAAGCACATCCGCCGCCTGCCGCCCGGCCACCGCCTGACCTGGACCCCCGGCGGCGGCGTGCGCACCGAGCGCTACTTCCGCCCCCAGCTGCGCCCCCTGCACAAGACCCCCGAGGACGCCCAGGCCGCCATCCGCGACGCGCTGCGCGACAGCGTGCACAAGCACCTGCACGCCGACGTGCCGGTCGGGGCGTTCCTGTCCAGCGGCGTCGACTCGTCGGCCGTCGTCGCGCTGGCCCGCGAGGTCAAGCCCGACCTGCACGTGTTCACGGCCGGGTTCGCGGCCGACGGCTACTCCGAGATCGAGATCGCGCAGGACACGGCGGCCCAATTGGGCGTACGCATCACCCCCACCGTGGTCACCGAGGACGACGTAATCCGCGAGCTCCCGCGGATCGTCCACCTGCTCGACGACCCGGTGGCCGACCCGTCGCTGGTGCCGCTGTACTTCCTGGCCCAGACGGCGTCGCGCTACGTCACGGTGACGCTGTCGGGTGAGGGTTCCGACGAGCTGTTCGGCGGCTACACCATCTACCGCGAGCCGGCCTCCCTGTCGTCCATCGAGCGCCTGCCCAACGGCATGAAGCGCGGCCTGCGCGGCCTGGCCCACGCCATCCCCGAGGGGGTGCGCGGCCGCAGCTTCCTCGAACGCGGCACCACCCCGATCGAGGAGCGCTACTACGGCAACGCCCGCATCTTCTCGCCGGAAGAGAAGGCGCAGCTGCTGCGCTTCACGGCCGACCCGCACACTGCCGTCACCAGCCACCTGTACGCGGAAACGGCCGACGTCGACGACGTGGCCTCCATGCAGTACGTCGACCTGCACACCTGGCTGCCCGGCGACATCCTGTGCAAGGCCGACCGCATGTCGATGGCGCACTCGCTCGAACTGCGCGTGCCCTTCCTCGACCCGGTCGTCTACGCCGCCGCGGCCGGCCTGCCGACCGAGCAGAAACTGCCCCCGCACAGCACCACCACCAAGCACGCGCTGCGCGAGGCCATGCGCGGCATCGTCCCCGAATCGGTGCGCGAGCGCCGCAAGCTCGGCTTCCCGACCCCGACCCGCCTGTGGCTGAAGGGCAGCATCGGCGACTGGATCGGCGGCCTCATCGCCGGCTCCGGCCCCCGCCACCTGATCGACGTCGACTACGCGCTGCGCCTGCTCACCGAGCACCGGGCCGGCCACGCCGACAACTCGCGCAAGGTGTGGACGGTCGCCATGTTCTGCCTGTGGTGGGCCATCTTCGTCGACCGCACGATCCGCCCGGCCCCGCTCACCATGAACCTGACCCCGCCCGCTTACGCGAACGACCGAATCACGACAGTCCTGACTGGCCGGTAACAACCGGGACTACCATCGGTCGCGCCGAACTCGACCGAGGGGGTACCCCGAGCCATGGCGATCTCCGCCGACTCACCGCTGGCCCGTCCGGAGCAGATCCAGGGCAACATCCTGCGTCCCTTCGGCGGTGAACGCCAGGCGTTCCTGGCCTTGTCGTTCGCGAACAACCAGGAGGGCGCGCGCCGCTGGCTGGCCGGGGTCGCCGCCCGCGTCGCCGGCACGACCGACGTGCCGGCCCGCGTGCCCCGGGGCGAGACGCGCCTCGCCCCCGGCCGCACCCTGCTGAATGTCGGCCTCACCGCGTCCGGCCTGGTCGTGCTGCATCCCGAGACGGCCGGCCGGCTGGCCGCCTTCGAGGCGTTCTGGGCCGGCCCGCTCGGCCCGCGGCTCGACGACGCCAACCGGCTCACCACCACGCCGGCCCTGGTCGGCGACACCGGCCGCAACGACCCGCAGCACTGGGTGGTCGGCGGCCCCGGCCCGTCGGTCGACGCGCTGCTGACCATCGCCGCCGGCGACGAGCAGACGATCGTCGAGGCCGTGCGCCGCGAGCTCGACGCGGCCTCCGCCGAGGGCCTGAAAGAGCTGTACACCCAGTTCGGTGTGGTGCACCGCGACCGGACGGACGGGCACCGCATCGAACATTTCGGCTTCGCCGACGGCATCTCCCAGCCGGCCGTCCAGGGCTTCCCCGACGGCCAGACGGTCTTCGGCTCCCCGGTCATCGCGGCCGGCGAGTTCATCCTCGGCAGCCCCGGGGAGCGCCGCCCGCCGTCGTGGAAGGCCCGCCCGGCTCCCGCGCGTTGGATGCACGGCGGCTCCTTCCAGGTCTTCCGCCGCCTGGAGCAGGACGTGCCCGGCTGGTGGAAGCGAATGGCCGAGTTCGCCCGGCCCGGCGAGACCCCGCAGGACGCGGCCGCCCGCGCCCTGGGCCGCCGCCTCGACGGCAAGCCCTTGGCCAAGCCCGACGCCGCCCCCGGACAGGAGAACGACTTCGACTTCGCCGACGACCCCAAGGGCGAGAAGACCCCGTTCTACGCCCACATCCGCAAGGTCAACCCCCGCGAGGACGTGGTCTTCCGCGACCGCAACCACAAGATGCTCCGCCGCGGCCTGCCCTTCGGCCCCCGCTACGACAGCAACCACCCCGACGAGGAACAACGGGGCATCATCTTCAACTCGTACCTGACCAGCATCGAAGACCAGTTCGAGTTCGTGCAGCGCCGCTGGGCCAACGACCCGGGTTTCCCGTCGAGCTCCCTGGCCCAGTACGGCCGCATCCCGGCCCAGCCCCCCGTGGTCGACGGCCTGGACCCCGTCCTGGGCGACAGCCGCCAGGACGCCGAGAAGCGCCTGCCGAAGGACGAGGTCAACAAGATCCCCAAACCCGCCTACGGCGGCTTCGTCACCACAACGGGCGCCGTCTACGCCTTCGCCCCCTCGCTCCCGGCCCTGCAGCGGCTCGCCGGTGCCGAGGAGTTAGGTGACTAAGGAGTCGATTCGCTGAAGCAAAGTTTCGAGGTCAGGTCCGGTGCTGGCGACGATCCACTGCGGCAGCGCGGGTAGAGGGGGTCCAGGCGGAAGGCGAACGCCGGTAAGTCGTTCATAGGCGTTGCGGTATTCGAGACTGGGAGCACGTTCGTAGAGCTGTTCGTAGATCTCGGCGGCTCGTCCCCGCGCGTCGTCGTTGGCCGGGTCGGCCTGCCAGGCGGCGTCAAGCAAGGCCGCGACTTCATGCGGCTCGGTCCATCGCTCCGCCGCCTTACGGAGTGATCGCGCCGCGAAGGCTGGTTCGAGCTCACCTGTGCCGATCCGGAGCTGAACTGCAAGGATGTAGGCGGTGACCTGGGTGTCTCGTTCGTCGTGCTCCTCAGCGACGCGTAACGCCTCGGAGTTCAGCCGTTCCGCTATCGCAGGGCGCCCTGCGGTGAGCTGAAGCCGGGCCAGCCTGTGCAGGGATTCGCACAGGTAGTAGGGCGCATGAAGCGCTCGAGACATTGAGATCGCGCGTTCCAGAAGTCGCTGCGCCTCGTCCAGGTGGCCCTCCGCGGCCGCGATTGCGCCGAGCCCGGTTACTTGGTCAACAACGGGTATCCAGTCACGAAGCTCGACAGTGACCCGTAGCGAATACACAGCGCATGTGCGGGCTCGCGCGAAGTCTCCCTCTTCCCTGTAGATCTCTCCCATGTTCCCGACCGTGATGCCGGCGGTGGGGCGAGCGCCGATGTCTCGCGCGACGTCCAACGCTCGCCGGAAGGAGGCGATTGCTTGTGCCTGGTTGGCGTTGCGATGAAACGCCCAGCCCAGATTGTTCGCGCCATGCAGCATCCAATGCCGGTCCCCGGCCTGCTCGGCCGTGCTGAATGCGCGGCTCAAATGATCGAGCGCTTCCTCGGGCCGACCTGTGTTCAGCAAGCACAGACCAAGGTGGTTCAAGGCCGCGCACATCGCGGGAAGGTCGCCCGCCTCAGTGGCCATAGCCAGATGCCGGTGGGCCATGGCGATCGCTTCGCTGTACTCGCCTTGGCGGTAGAGCACGAAGGTCATCCGGTCCATGGTCCGCGACAGGCCAGTTGCGTCCCCGAGACGCTCGAACCCGTCAAGGGCTCGTTCCAACCAGCTCACCGACTCGGCGTGCGAGTTCGTGTACATCAGGAGGTCACCGAGTTGCCGTTGGCCTGCTGCGACGATGTCGCGACGGCCGGTGGCTTCGGCGGCCCGCATTGCCAGTCGGTAATGCTTCTCCGCTTCAGCCCATTGCCCGGTGAGGTGGTGCACGGTGCCGATCTCGATATGCAGCGCCGCCTGCTCCGCTTCGGGCAGGAGGGGCAGCAGCCGACCGTAGAAGTGGGTTGCGGCCTCGTTGGCGAAAATCGCCTTGGCACGGTCGCCGGCGGCCTGGAACCAGATACGTTGTTTGTCCAACCGATCGGTGCGCGCGTAGTGGTGCGCGAGTACGTCAACGTATTGGGCGATGCGGTCGGCGTACCGCTCTTCGATCATCAGCCCGGCTCGCTCATGCAACGTCGCCCGGGTGTCGTAGGTGATGCTCTGGTACGCCGTCTCCTGGGTGATCGGGTGCTTGAACTCGTACTCCGGCTCGGGATCGAAAGCTACGCGAGGGGTCAGATCGAGAGTGTGGAGCCGACCGAGATGGGTTGCGATCTGCGCCGGCGATCCGGCAGCCGGATAGACCGAGGCTATCCAAGGTGGTTGAAAGCGACGGCCGATGACACTGGCTACCTTGATAGCAGCTTTCTCGTCCTCGGACAGCTGGTCAATGCGGGCCATCACCAGTCGCTGCAGGCTGTCAGGGAGCTGCAACGCGCTCAGTCCGGCCGGATCGGCGGGGTTGACGGCGGTGCCGTGCAGGTAGGCAACAAGTTCCTCGATGTAGAACGCATTGCCTCGGGCCTGCTCGTCGATCTGCGTGACCAGCATGTCGGAAATTTCGGCATCACGACCATACTGCTCACGGAGCCGCAGTGTCGCCAGACGCTGAGCGTCCGCGCTTGTCATCTGCTTGAGCCCCACGTCGATCGTGTGCGCGGCCCGTGTCAGGCCGGCGGGTGCCGGTTCTCGTGAGGTGGCTACCAGCAAGACTGGTAGTTCGGCGAGACGGCCGGCGAGAAGATCGAGAAGGCTCAAGGAAGCCGGATCGATCCAATGACAGTCCTCGAGCAGCAGCACAAGAGGCCCACGAGCAGCCCGCTCTCGTAGGCAAGCCAGCAGCGTCGAACGCAGCAGCACATCGCGACCGGCTTGATCCAGTTGGACGGTGAGGTCGTTGTCCGGCATCGGCAGGTCGATTACAGCGGCCACCAGCGGCGCGCGCTGCCCGGTGCCGTCATACCGAGCGATCCGCTCCGTCAGCGCGGCTCGCTGGTCGTCAAGGCTCAGCATGGGGTCGATCTCGAGCAATTCTCGCCAGATCGAACGCCACACCAGATAGCTGGAGCTGGTGCCGTGGGAGCGGCAGCTGCCGCCGTGGCCGGTAAACCCGAGCATCCCCGCCATCCGGCACGCCTCGGCCGCGAGACGGGACTTACCGATGCCGGCCTCGCCATGAATCCAGGCGATGTGACCTCGACCTGCGACCGCCTCATTGACCAGCCTACGGATCCGGGCCATCTCGGCCGCCCGTCCGACCAGTGCGCCGGAGTCGGGAACAGCCAGCGGGCTGCTGGGGGCTGTTTCGTGCACGGCCTGGACCGCCCAGGCTTGAACCGGCGCCGTCTTGCCTTTGGCGGTCACCTCGATCGGTGCTTCAACCGTGACCAGATCACGGACGCGGTCGAAGGTGGACCGGTCGATGAGAAGATGGCCCGACGGGGCGGCTTGCATGAGCCGCGCAGCAAGGTTGACAGCGTCACCGACAACGGCGTACTCGCGCCGCACGTCGGAACCCACCTCGCCACAGAAGACAGGGCCGGTGGTGACACCGCCGCTCCGTGCTCCTCCGGGTAGCGCCAGCAACTCCAGACAGCAGCGCAGAGCGCGTTCCTCGTCGTCCTCGTGACTGACGGGTGTGCCGAAGACGGCCACCAGCACAGTGCCTTTGTCATCAGCCATCAGATGGCGAAGGTGACCGCCGTATCTGTCGATGACCTTGACTCCATCAGCCAGGTAGTTCTGCAGCGCCTCAACTGTGGAGGGTTCGCCGATCAACAGGTCCGGCAACAACACGAAGGCGGTGGTGACCTTGCGATGCTCGTTGACCAGTTCGTGTCTCCCGTAGCGCAATCGGGTGCGGATCGCCGGATGCAGGAATGGTTCAATCAGCCGTTCCAGCTCGGCGGTATGCGGTGCGGGTGGGGCGTAGGGGGCATCCGGCATCATCAGCGGGCCAGCGACCTGCAAAAGCGCGGGCTCCACCACGATTTCGCCTCTGTCGGCTCGATGCAGCGCGTCGATCGCATTCGCGAGCGCTGGGCCGGCGATCAGATGTTGCAGCCGGGTTTCCGGATCGCCGAGCAGCATCAGAAGCAGAGGACCGCCGGCCAACCCGACGCGGATCGTCAGCGAGCGGGCTCCATCCGGTGTGGGCACTGGCGGAACTTCGGCCGTGGCCTCGCGGATGAGCCGAGCGCAGCGAATCGCCCGGCGGGCAACAGCAGCTGCCGTTTCGGGGGTGTAGTCGAACATGCCGACCAGGGCATCGCCGGCGAAATCGACCACGCTGCCCCCGGACGCGGCGATGGCATCTGCGGTAACCGCGAACCAGCTGTTGATGATGCGGGTGAGCTGCTCAGTGCCATAGCTGCCAGAGCCGGCGAAGCTCTCAGCGAGAGCGGTGAACCCCACGACGTCGGCGTACAGTACGACCGCTTCAACGCGCTGTGTGACTGGCGGATTGCTGACACTCTCGGCAGTAAGGAGAAGGCGCAACGTATGTTCGGGCAGGTAGGAACGCCAGGTCGCGGCCAATTCAGTCACGATCTGTGACGATGAGGTCCCCGGCGGCTCTTGCGTCACGCCTTGTGTGGCCACCCTTCTGATTCTACCGTCGAGGATCAATCATCACTCTCGGCACGTCTGTCGCCAATGGGGGATCAAGTCATGGGTGTGGGCACCAGCGACGCTGTTTTCGCGCTGTCGGGCGCGTGCGTTCACCGCTTGCGGTTCGCCTTCGGCGCTCCACTCGGTTATCCCTACGCCCGTCCTCTCGCGGACGAGAACGCCGAACCGGAGGCGCTGTTCCGAAGGATCCAAGTGGTGTCGCCACCACCGACTCGCGGTGGTGAGCCGTGGCAGACCGGTATGAAGCTGGCGGGGCAACCGTTCGACCCCGAGACCGGCGCCGGCAAGCTCGCTGACGTCACGTTCGATGAGGGCATTCCCTCGCTTGACGCGGCCGCCCCGGACACGGTGGTGCTCGACGAGTGGTTCCGGGTTCCGCGGCAGGAGGGCCACGTCGACTTCCCGGGGGACGACCACGGCCGGTACGCACTGTCGATCAAGTACTGGAGCCCGATCCCCGAGGGTCAGACGTCGACCCGGAAGACAGTCTCGTACTACAACGACGACCTGACGATGAAGTGGGGCCGCACGCCGGCGGTGGGGGACTGGGTCGCGGTCAGTTTCGACGCGTTCTTTCCGCCTGAGCGGGACAGCGCCGACCTCATCCTGCAGATCGGCGAGTGCGACGGCCGCTGCGGCGCCGGCCCGGCCGCGTGACGCCCGACACGCCGCTGAGCTGCTGAAGTGAGGGCGGCGCGGGGCGCATCCGGCCAAATCGGGAATCAACGGGCGTCGACAGGTGGGTTCACCACTGTCACCAGGTAAGACGACAGTAAAATGGCGGATGCACGGCTGCGCTCGGGTCGGCAGGCTCTAACCAAGAAACTTGGGGGGAGCAGAGAAGATGATGACCGAGCGAAATCCCGCACTGCTGGAACCAACCGTTCAGAGCGACGCGGCCCTGCGCCGCAGCCGCCTGCTGTTGCACGCCAGCGAGGCGCTGGCCGCCACCTCCACCACGTCCGACGTCCTGGCGACCGTGCCGGCGCTGCTGCGGGACGCGCTGTCCGCGACGCACGCCGCGGTGGTGCTGGCCGGCATCACGCCGAGTCCGCGCGGCCCGGGGGTGGCCGTCTCGGACGCGTTGACCGGCACGGCGATCCGCGACCGGCACTCCCAGTACTACGAGAGCCCGATGGACCTCATGATCGTCCACCCGGGACTGGCCGAGGCGCTCGACGACCTGGGCTGGCAGGCCGCCGTCTGCGCGCCGCTGCCCGACCAGGCCGGCGCCGTGCTCATCGCGTGGGACGAGCCGCAGACCTTCTACGTGTTCGACCGGGCCGTCATCGCCACGCTCGCCCTCTACATCGGGCAGGCGCTCGACCGGGCGGTCAAGCACGACGCCCGCGCCGCCATCACCGACACGCTGCAGCAGGCCATGCTGTCGCAGCTGCCCGACGTCGACGACTACGACCTGGCCGCCTACTACCGGGCCGCCACCGCCCAGCGGGTCGGCGGCGACTGGTACGACGTGATTCCCGGCCCGAACGACCGGCTGGCCCTGGTCATCGGCGACGTGGTCGGCCACGACACGGCCGCCGCGGCGAAGATGGGCCAGCTGCGCAACATGCTGCGGGCCTACCTGGTCGACCGCCGCGAGCCGCCGTCGGCCCTGCTGCGCCGGCTCGACGCGGCCAACCACGCGCTGGGCGAGCCGACGATGGCCACCGCCGTGGTCGCGTTCATCGACCGGGCTCCCAACGGCGGCTACCGTCTGCGCTGGTCGAACGCCGGTCACCCGCCGCCGGTGATCATTCAGCCCGACGGCGAGGTGCGCCCGCTGACCGGCAACGACATGCTGCTGGGGGCCCGCCGCGGCAGTCCCCGCCACACGTACACGGCTCCGCTGCCGGCCGGTTCGACGGTCCTGCTGCACACCGACGGCCTGGTCGAGAAGCGCGGCCAGACCATCGACGACAGCTTCGACCGCCTCTACCGGCGGCTGCGCGTCCGCAACTTCGGCATGCCGCGCGACCTGCTCACCCGCCTGGCCGGCGAGATGCCGGCCGATCGCGACGACGACATCGCCATGCTGGCCGTCCGCATCCCCGGCCGCCTCTGACCAGCCGGTCGAGACGGCCGCCTCTGCCCCGCCGGTCGAGACGGCCACCACTGAAGCAGCGACGAAAGGGTCAGTCCTCGTCCTCGCAGTTGCGGCCGCGGGCGATCAGATCCTCGAAGTCGGCCATCTTGTTCCGCATCACCCGCAGGTCGTCGTCGAGCTCGGCCCGCTGCCGGTGCAGGCGCTGCTCCTGATCCTGCAGGATGCGCAGGCGCTGCCGGGAGTGCTCGGGCGTGCCCGGCCCCAGCGCCACGAATTGCCGCACCTCGGCCACCGGCATGCCGGTCCGCCGCAACGCCTGAACGAGCCGGACGAATCGGACTGCGCCCGGACCGTACCGGCGGCGCCCGTCGGAGGTGCGCCCGACCAGCGGTATCAACCCTTCCCGCTCGTACCAGCGAAGGGTGTCGGGGGTCAGGCCGGTCAGCTCGGACACCTCACGGATGCCGAGCGCGGAAGTCACCGAGGTCGTCACCCGGCAACGGTACGTCGCGGCGGCCTCAGTCCAGGTCGGCCAGGTCGAGAACGAACCGCCAGCGGACGTCGTTGCGGGCCAGCCGGTCGAGCGCCGGGCCGACGTCGCGGGCCGGAACCTTCTCGACGTCCGCGACGATGTGATGGCGGGCGGCGAAGTCCAGCATTTCCCGCGTACGGGACCGGCCCGCACTGCCGGAAGCGGCCAGCCGCTTGAACCCGTACAGCAATGCCATCGCCTCCGGTTCGTAGCGATCCGGGATGCCGAGCATGCACAGGGTGCCGTCCATCCGAAGCGCCCGCAGGTACGGCGACGGGTCGTGCTTGGCCGACGCGGTGTCCAGCATGAAGTCGAACCGGTCGCCCTGGGCGGCCATCGCCTCGCCGTCACCCGAGATGATCACCTCGTCGGCGCCCAGATCGCGCGCGGCCGCCTCCTTGCCGGGCGAGGTGGTGAAGACGGCCACCCGGGCGCCCAGCGCCTTGGCGAACTTCACTGCCAGGTGGCCGAGACCGCCCAGCCCGACCACGCCCACCAGCTGCCCCGGGCCCACGTCCCAGCGGCGCAGCGGCTCGAACACGGTCGCCCCGGCGCACATCAGCGGCGCCACACCGGCCGGGTCGAGGCCCGGCGGCAGCGGGTACGCGAACGACTCGCGCACGACATAGTCCCTGGAGTACGCGCCGAGCGTCACACTGCCGTCGACGCGATCCTTCCCGCCGTACGTAGTAGTGGGAAATTCACGGCAGAACTGCTCGGCCCCGGAGCGGCAGGCCGGGCACACGCCGCACGAGTCGACGATGTTGCCGACCGCCACCGGATCGCCCACCCGGAAGCCGGTCACCTCGCTGCCCACGGCCGTGACCTCGCCGGTGAACTCGTGCCCCGGAACCAGCGGTCCGGCCCCGGCGGTCAGCGCCTCGGCCGCGTGCAGGTCGCTGTGGCACAGGCCGCACCAAGTGACGCGGACCGCGAGGTCGTCCGGGCGCAGCGTGCGGCGCTCGAACGCGTACGGCTCCCAGCGGCCACCCGGAACCGTCAGTGCCATGCCTTTCGTCTTCATGGCGGCGACGCTAGGCGCTGGAGCGCACTCCAGCGCAAGCCGTCAGTGCCGGTCCAGCTGGGGGAGTTCCTGGTCGGCGCCCGGGCCCGCGGTCAGCCGGGTGGTGAGCGTGCGGACCAGCGGCAGCGCGGCCACCTTGGTGCCCCAGCGCAACGCCTGGACGCCGGCGCGGCTCTCGGGGGCGGCGATGCGGGGGACGCCCGGCGGCAGGTTCTGCGCGTCCTCGACGAGCGGGCGCATCCATTCCTCGTAGCGCGCGAACGCCTCGGCCGGCTCGCCCTGGGAGAGGAAGGCGGCCAGCACGTACGCGCCGGTCAGCGCGAGCGACGTGCCGCCGCCGGCGATCGGGGTGACGCACCAGGCGGCGTCGCCGAGCAGGCACACCCGGCCCTTGTGCCAGGTCGGGCTGACGATCTGGCGCAGCCATTCGACGTACAGGTCGTCGGCCACCTCGAACCCGTCCAGGATGCGCGGCACCTCCCAGCCCAGGTCGGCGAACTTCTTGCACAGCTCCCGCCGGACCGTGTAGCCGCTCAAGCCCTCGAGCACGGGGGTGTCGGCCCGGAAGTTGAGCATGGCCCGCATGGTGCCCTCGTCGTCCGGCCGCAGCGAGATCTGCCGGGCCTCGGGCGCCACCAGCACCCGCCACCAGTTGTCGTCCTGCGGCTCGCGCTCGATGGTGCCGTAGGTGACGTACATGCCAAGTTCGCGTTCCTCGGGCTCGTCGCCGAAGACCAATTGGCGCGTACGCGATCCGGCGCCCTCGGCGACGACGACCAGATCGAAGCGTTCGCGCTCGCCGCTGCCGAAGGTGACGTCGGCGCCCTTTTCGTCCTGCTCGATGGCGGTGATCTCGTCGCCGAACCGCCACTTCACGCTGCTCGGGCAGGCGTCCACCAGCAGGTGCGACAGCGCGCCGCGCAGGATCTCGAGTTCCGCCGTCGGCCCGTCCGACCCGCCCTCGCTGACCGGGAACTCCGAGATGACCGTGCCCGCCTCGTTGACGAACCGGGTGCCCACCTCGCCCGTGTTGCGTCCGCGCACAGCCTCCTCAAGACCCATACGCCGGATGACTTCGCGACCCGTCGCCCGTACGTCGATGTTCTGCCCGCCTTCGCGCAGGACCGCCGCCCGCTCGAGCACGGTGACCTCGAAACCGGCCTCAGCCAGCCAATACGCCACCGCCGGACCGGCGATGCTCGCCCCCGTGACCAATACCCGTGTGCTCACCACGCCCCCTAGAAACTTTCACGGTCAAACTATCAAGCGCTGATACGGTTTGGCCATGGAAAGTTCCGCGGCCGACGCCCAGCGCGATCTGATCGCGGCCCTGCACGAGCACGGCATGGCCTACAGCGAGCTGGGCCGGCAGTTCGGCGCCGCCATCGGCCTGCACGTCACCGACGCCACCGCCCTGGTCGAGATCCTGAGCGCGCACGGACGCGGCGTCCCCCTGACCCAGTCCGCCCTGGGCCGCCGGATCGGCCTCACCCCCGGCGCGACGTCTTCCCTCATCAACCGCCTCGAAACGGCCGGTCGCATCCGGCGTGTCCGCGACACCGCGGACCGGCGGGTGGTCACCCTGCACGCGGGCGAGAACGTCGACGCCCCGCTCGACCACTTCTTCGCCCCGCTGGTGACCCGCATGGGCACGGCGATGCACGGTTACTCGCCCGAGGAGCTCGCCGGGTTCACCCGCCTGCTGACCGGTCTGATCGCGGCCATGACCGGCTACACGAAAGAGCTGGACGGCCGCGGAACTGCACAGACGTAGCCCCGGCGGCGTCTGAGAAAGTGTGTGCGACCACGAGGAACGGCTCCGCGAGACGATGGAGGAGCACGAGTACCTGGCCCCCGATCCGGCCACGGTCTGGGCCCGCATCGAACTGCTCTCGCAGATCTACCGCCGCCGCAGCCTGATCCTGCGCTCGGCCGGCAGCGCCGTCCTCACCGCGGGCCTGGTGGCCGGCCTGGTCCAGATGCACACCTTCATCCAGGGCGGCGTCGCGGCCCACCCCGTCGCGTCCATCTCCGAATCCCC
Source organism: Paractinoplanes pyxinae (assembly GCF_026626335.1). GTDB lineage: Bacteria > Actinomycetota > Actinomycetes > Mycobacteriales > Micromonosporaceae > Actinoplanes > Actinoplanes pyxinae. Next base: position 516,424 of record NZ_JAPNTZ010000004.1, read on the forward strand.
GGCGCCTACTGCTTCTGAGCCGCCGACGCGGACGCCGACGCCGGCGCCCACCCGCTCGACGAGCCCGACTCCGTTCCCCGGCGTGGCCGAGCTGGACGCCTTTTTCAACGCCGGCTACAGCTGGACCGAGGCCGAGAAGCTGGCCCGGCTGTGGCACTTCCGCGACCCCACCGACGCCAAGATCGAAGGCGGCCGCCGCCTCCTGGCCGGCGAAGACCTCCCGGTTCGCCCGCCGCGTTAGTCCTGCTCACGGTTCTCGTGCAGGGCCACGCCGGCGACGACCAGGACGACCCCGATGATCTCTTTCGCGGTCGGGATCTGGGTGAGCACGATGACGCCGACCACGGTGGCCGTGGCCGGCAGCAGCGACACCATCAGCGCGTAGGTCGCCCGGGGGAGCCGGGTCATGGCGAGCTGGTCACTGACGTACGGAATGACCGACGAGCAGATGCCGACGCCGGCCGCAGCCGCCAGCAGCACCGGCTCGCCGAAGGCCGGCACAGCCTGGCCGACGCCCAGGGGCAGGGCGACGACGGTGGCGATCAGCATCGACAGGGCCAGGCCGTCGATGCCGTCCACCTGGCGGCTGCGCGCGACGCGATGCCCGAGCACGATGTAGAACGCGAACAACACCGCGTTGGCGACGGCGAAGGTGATGCCGATCGGCTCGGCCACCAGCCGCACGTCGGTCAGCAGATAGACCCCGGCCACCGCGGCGGCCAGCGCGGTCACGTTGCGGCCGGTGCGGGCGGCGATCGCGGCCAGCACGATGACCGGCAGGAACTCGATCGCCGCGACCGTACCCAGCGGCAGCCGGTCCACGGCCAGATAGAACACGCTGTTCATGACGGCCAGCACGGTCGCCCAGCCGGTCAGCAGCCACCGGGTCGGCCGGTCGAGGCGTGCCCACAGCCGCCACGGCCGCCGCCACACGGCGAACACCAGCGCGGCCGTCGCGATCCGCAGCCACGCCACTCCGAGCACTTCGATGCGCGCGAACAGCAGCACCGCCAGCGCCGGCCCGAGGTAGTGGAAGACCGCGCTGACCACGAAGTAGAGGTGCGGCGGCACTCGCTGCACCACCCGCGTTCCGGCCATGCGTCTATTGTCGAAAAGCGAACCGCACGAGGCCATGAGCGATCGAAGGCGAAGGCGGCCCGATATGGCACTTCCGGAAAGCACTGCGCCGCTGGACGAGGTGAATCGACGGCTGCTCGACGAACTCGGCGCCGACCCCCGGGCCACTGTGGCCGAACTGGCCCGCCGCGTCAGCATGTCCGCTCCCGCCGTACGGGAAAGACTCGCCCGCCTCGAGCAGAGCGGCGTCATCCGCGGCTACCGGCTGGACGTCGACCCCGCCGCGATCGGCCTGCCGGTCGCCGCCTGGGTCCGCATCCGCCCCGGCCCCGGTCAGCTACCGAAGATCGCCGACCTGGCCGGCCGCACCCCTCAGGTCAGCGAGTGCCACCGCATCTCGGGCGAGGACTGCTTCCTGCTCAAGGTCCACGTCCCCGCCATCGAAGACCTGGAAGCGGTGCTGGACCAGTTCCTGCAGTACGGCCAGACCCACAGCTCGTTCATCGTGGCCACCCCGGTGGAGCCGCGCACACCCGCGGTCAGTCGCCGCGCAGCGCCTTGATGAGCTGGTCCTTCGTCATGGTGGAGCGGCCGGGGATCTTCTTGCGTTGGGCCTCGGCGTACAGCTCTTTCTTGGCGGCCTGAGGTTTCGGCTTGTCGGAGGAGCGGCGGGCCTTCGAGGGCTTGCCGAGTTCTTTCCAGCTGCTCTCGGTCATGTCCACGCCGAACTTAGCGGCGGCCTTCTTGATACGGGTGAAGGCCTCGTCGCGTTCCTTGTCGCTGACGTCTCGCACCTGGTCGAAGCGGGCGATGGCGTTGCGCACGTGGCGGGCGTCGTTGAGGGGCTCCTTGCGGACGCGGGGGAACGCGAAAGTGCTGTCCGGCATCGCGTTCCGGTCCTCGGCGTCCAGTGGTTTTCCGGTGGCCATGTTTATTGGATACCCCGCAGGTAGGCGGCAATCACCTCGTCGGCGTTGTCGACGCGGGAGCCGGCCACACGGTCGAACAGCAGGCCGTCGACCAGGGCGATCAGGCCGGGAGCGTGTCGTGCGGGGTCGGCCACGCCGGCCTTGGCCAGGGTCGATTCGGCCGCGGCCAGGAACTGGGCCCGGGCCGGCGACTCGGTGGTCAGCAGCGGATGCAGTTCGGGGTCGTCGGCCAGGTCGACCAGCAGGGCGTAGCGCACCCGGTGGTCGGCGGCCCGCGCGGCCAGCCGGTCCAGCAGGGAGGCCGGTCCGGAGGCGGGGGCCATGTCGGTCACTGTGCGGTTGGCCAGCCGGTGAACCATCAATTCGATCAACTGCCTTCGCGTACGGGCGTAGTACGACGTCGATCCGGCCGGGAGTTCCAATGTGCGGTCGATCGCCCGATGCGTCAGCGAGCGCAATCCTTCGGCCGCGACCAGGGCGATGGCCGCGTCGGCGATGGCCTCGCGGCGATCTGTGTTCGGTGACACCTTCACAGCGGTGACTCTACACGCGTAGAGTCCTCTACATGAGTAGAGTCGCGATCATCGGGGCCGGCATCGGCGGCCTCACCACCGCCATCGGCCTGCAGCGACGCGGCTGGGACGTGTCCGTCTTCGAGCGTTCCGGCGCGAACTCGCAGGTGGGGGCCGGTCTTTCGCTGTTCGGCAACGGCTTCCGGGCACTCGACGCGGTGGGTGCGGGCGATGCCGTACGGGCCATCGCCGGCCCGCCGCAGCGCCTGACCACCGGGCAGCGCCGCCGCGACGGCCGCTGGCTGGCCACTACTGCGCATTCGCTCATCTCCGAGCTGCGCGTCGTGCATCGGGCCGACCTGCACCGCGTGCTCACCGACGAACTCGAGCCGGGCACGGTGACGTACGGGAAAGAAGTTGACGGGCCTTTGGACGGCTTCGACGTGGTGGTGGCGGCCGACGGGCTGCGGTCGCCGACGCGCGGAACGGCCATCCGGTACAGCGGCTACACGAGCTGGCGCGGGGTCACGACACGCCCGGTCGACCTGCTGGGCGGCGCGGGCGAGTCGCTGGGACGCGGCGAGCGGTTCGGTCTGGCCCCGCTGCCCGACGGCCGGGTCTACTGGTTCGGCGTCGTCTCGATGCCGGCCGGCACGCCTTTCCCGGACGAGTTCGCCGAGGTGCGCCGCCGTTTCGCGAGCTGGCACGCGCCGATCGCCGAGGTGCTGGACGCCACCGACCCGGCCGCCGTCGTGCGCACCGACATCCACGACCTCGCGAAGCCGCTGCCGTCCTTTGTGATGGGCAGTGTCGTGCTGCTCGGCGACGCCGCCCACGCCATGACCCCCGACCTCGGCCAAGGCGCGAACATGGCCATCGAGGACGCCGCCACGCTCACTTGTGTGCTGTCGACACTGCCGATCAAAGACGCAATTGCGGCGTACGACGAAATCCGCCGCCCGCGTACGCAGGCGGTCGCCCGCAAGGCCCGCCTGATGGGCCGCCTGCTGCAGAGCCGCAACCCTTTGCGCGACGTGCTGCTCCGCCTGACCCCGCCGTCGGTGACCGCCCGCCAGCTGACCGCCTTGCAACAGTGGTCACCACCGGAAGTGACGCTCGCCGCCTGAACGAAGTTGCACGATTGGACAACGCCGGCCATGACGGCCGCCGGTTGAGCGAAGTTGCCCGTATGGGCGGTGCCGGCCGTTGCGGCCGCTGGTTGAGCGAAGTTGCGCGTATGGGCGGTGCCAGCCGTGGCGGCCGCTGGTGAGCGAAGTCGCGCGAATGGACACCGTCGGACAGGACATTCGCTCGTTGAGCGAAGTTGCGCGAATGGACAACGCCGGCCGTGACGGCCGCCGGTTGAGCGAAGTTGCGCGAACGGACACCGCGGAATGGCGGCCAGCAGCTAATCGTCCGGCGGGGGTGGTCACAGCCGGCGGGGCAGTCCGGTCCTAGCTGACATGACCGTCAACCACTGCCTCAGCCTGGTTCGTGCCGTCGACCGGCCCACCGCGGCCGCTCGCTACGGCCGCATGTTCGACGGGCTGGAGCCGCTGGGCACCGACCCGCAGATGCTCATGCGGGCCGGCGACGCCGGCGGGGTGTGCGACGCCGCCGCCGTGCTCGACCAGCTCGCCCCGGACGGGGACGACGCCGCCGGGGCCGCCGGATGGCCGTTCTTCGGCCAGCTGATCGCGCACGACATCACCGCCGACCGTTCGGCGCTCATGGGCGGCATCACGACCGACGCTCTCAAGAACGCCCGCGCGCCCATGCTCAACCTGGAGATGATCTATTCGGACGGCCCGGTCGGCTCGCCGTTCCTGTTCGACGCGAACGATCCGGCCAAGTTCCTGCTCTCTCCGGACGGCCACGACGTGCCGCGCAACCAGCAGGGTGTCGCGCTCATCGGCGATTCGCGCAACGACGTGCACCGCTTCGCGCTCACCCTGCACGTCGCGCTGCTCAAAGCGCACAACCGCATCGTCGACTACTTGCGCACTTATGAGCGAGCGCCCGAGTCAGAAGTGTTCGATCGTGCACGTATTGCGCTCACTTGGCACTACCAGTGGACGGTTGTGCACGATTTCCTGCCGAGGCTGGTCGGCGCCGAACTGGCCAAGGAGGTTCTGGCCGAGGGCGGGCGCTGGTTCCGGCCGAAGACGCGCGAGGCGTTCATCCCGCTCGAATTCGCCGACGCCGCCTTCCGTTACGGGCACGGCCAGATCCGGCACACCTACCAACTGGTCGAGGGAGGCCCGTACGTGCCGCTCTTTCCCGACCTGGTCGGCTTCGGCCCGCTCCGGCCCGAGCAGCGCATCGACCTGGCCCGGATCTTCGACGTGCCCGGCCGTCCGCCCGCGCAGCGCGCCAAGCGGCTCGACGGCACGCTTGCGGCCAGCCTGATCGGGCTGCCGCACCAGGTCACCGGCGACGTGGACACCGGCGCCTACCGCTCGCTGGCCGTCCGCGACCTGCTGCGCGGCGAGACGACCCAACTTCCCAGCGGCGAGGCCGTCGCCCGGCTGATGGGAGTGCCGCCGCTCGAGCTGGCTGACTGGCCGGACGGCACACCGCTCTGGTTCTACATCTTGAAGGAGGCGGAGAACGGCGACCGGCTCGGCCCGGTGGGGGGCCGGATCGTGGCCGAGGTGCTGCTGGGGCTGCTGCGGGCCGACCCGGCGAGCTACCTGAGTCTGGAACCTGACTGGCAACCTCTGCTTCCGGCCCGCGAAAGCTCCTTCGGCCTGGCAGACTTGCTCGACCCCTGATCAGGAATCGAGAAGCAGGTTGTCACACCCCCTGCCTAAGGTTTCCAGGGAAGCCGACGAACGAGGGAGCGGGGATGCACGACGCCGACAGCCACGACATGATCCGCGTGCACGGCGCACGGGTGAACAACCTCAAGGACGTCAGCGTCGAGATCCCGAAACGGCGTCTGACGGTGTTCACCGGCGTCTCCGGCTCGGGCAAGAGCTCGCTGGTCTTCGGCACGATCGCCGCCGAGTCGCAGCGGCTGATCAACGAGACGTATTCGGCTTTCCTGCAGAACTTCATGCCCTCGATGGCCCGCCCCGACGTCGACGTGCTGGACGGTCTGACCACGGCCATCCTGGTCGACCAGGAGAGGATGGGCGGCGACGTCCGCTCCACCGTCGGCACGGCCACCGACGCCAACGCCATGCTGCGCATCCTGTTCAGCCGGCTCGGGAAGCCGTACATCGGCTCGCCGCAGGCCTTCTCGTTCAACATCGCCTCGGTGAGCGGGGCCGGCGCCGTCACGCTGCAGAAGGGCGGGCGCGAGGTCAAAGAGAAGCGCACGTTCAGCCTGCTGGGCGGCATGTGCCCGCGCTGCGAGGGGCGCGGCTCGATCAACGACATCGACCTCTCCCAGCTGTACGACGAGGAGAAGTCGCTCAACGAGGGCGCCATCACGATCCCCGGCTACAGCATGGAGGGCTGGTTCGGCCGCATCTTCCGCGGCGTCGGCTACTTCGACCCCGACAAGCCGATCAAGAAGTACACCAAGAAAGAGATGGACGACCTCCTCTACCGCGAGGCGACCAAGGTCAAGATCGAGGGCATCAACCTCACGTACACGGGCCTGATCCCCAACGTCCAGAAGTCGTACCTGTCCAAAGACATCGACGCCGTGCAGCCGCACGTCCGGGCCTTCATCGAACGCGTCGCGGTCTTCAAGACCTGCCCCGAGTGCGACGGCACGCGGCTGAGCGAGGCCGCCCGCTCCTCCAAGATCAAGGGCATCAGCATCGCCGACTGCTGCGCGATGCAGATCAGCGACCTGGCCGACTGGGTGCGCAAGCTCAAAGAGCCTTCGGTCGCGCCGCTGCTCACCGCCCTGGGCGAGACGCTTGATTCCTTCGTCGAGATCGGGCTCGGCTATCTCTCGCTCGACCGTCCCTCGGGCACGCTGTCCGGCGGCGAGGCCCAGCGTACGAAGATGATCCGGCACCTCGGCTCGGCGCTCACCGATGTCACGTACGTGTTCGACGAGCCCACGATCGGGCTGCACCCGCACGACATCCAGCGCATGAACAATCTCCTTGTCCAGCTGCGCGACAAGGGCAACACGGTGCTGGTGGTCGAGCACAAGCCCGAGGCCATCGCGATCGCCGACCACATCGTCGACCTCGGCCCGGGCGCCGGCAGCGGCGGCGGCCAGGTCGTCTACGAGGGCAGCCTGGACGGGTTGCGGGCCAGCGACACGCTCACCGGCCGCCACCTGGAATACCGGGCCAAGCTGAAAGAGAAGGTGCGCCAGCCCTCGGGCACGCTCGAGGTGCGCGGCGCCGACAGCCACAACCTGCGCGACGTCGACGTGGACATCCCGCTCGGGGTGCTGACCGTGGTCACCGGCGTGGCCGGCTCGGGCAAGAGCTCACTGATCCACGGCTCGGTGGCCCCGCGCGAGGGTGTCGTGGCGGTCGACCAGGGGGCGATCCGCGGCTCACGGCGGAGCAGCCCGGCCACGTACACGGGACTGCTGGAACCCATCCGCAAAGCCTTCGCCAAGGTCAACGGCGTCAAGCCGGCGCTGTTCAGCGCGAACAGCGAGGGCGCCTGCCCCAACTGCAACGGCGCCGGCGTCATCTACACCGACCTCGGCGTGATGGCGAGCATGGCCACCACCTGCGAGGTGTGCGAGGGCAAGCGGTTCGACGCGTCGGTGCTCGAGTACAAGTTCGGCGGCAAGGACATCAGCGAGGTCCTCGAGATGCCGGTCAGCGAGGCCGCCGCGTTCTTCAAAGAGGGCGAGGCGAAAACGCCGGCGGCGGCCACGATCCTGAACCGGCTGGCCGACGTCGGTCTCGGCTATCTCAAGCTAGGGCAGCCGCTGACCACGCTGTCCGGCGGCGAGCGGCAGCGGCTCAAGCTGGCCACCCGCATGGGCGAGAAGGGCGGCGTCTACATCCTCGACGAGCCGACCACCGGTCTTCACCTGGCCGATGTGGAGAATCTGCTCGGCCTTCTCGACCGGCTGGTGGAGTCGGGCAAGTCGGTGATCGTGATCGAGCACCACCAGGCGGTCATGGCCCACGCCGACTGGATCATCGACCTGGGCCCGGGCGCGGGCCACGACGGCGGCACGATCGTCTTCGAGGGCACCCCGGCCGACCTGGTCGCCGCCCGCAACACCCTGACCGGCGAGCACCTGGCGAACTACGTAGGATCCTGACTCAACATGGAGAGCATCACCAAGAACCGGCAGTCGCTCGACAGCCTGCGAGCGATGGTGGCGCGTGCCTACGGTGACGACCAAGTTCCTTCCGGTACGTCTTCCGAGGGCGACTGGGTGCAGGAGCTCGGCCACGGCTGGTTCAACGTGGCCTACCGGCTCCGGCTGCGCGACGGCTATCAGGCCGTGCTGAAGGTCGCGCCGCCGGCCGGGGTCGAGGTGATGACGTACGAGCGCCAGGCCATGGCCAACGAGCTGACGGCGCTGTCGCTGCTGAAGCAGACGGATGTGCCGGTGCCGGTGGTCGACTTCGCCGACAGCTCCGGCGAGCTGGTCGACGCCGGCTGGTTCATGATGCGCTACGTGGATGCCGACAACTACGGCGTGATCCGCTCGACGTTGTCGGCCTGCGAGCAGGACAAGCTGGACGTGGCCGTGGGCGCCGCGACTCGCTCGCTGAACGCCCTGACCGGTCCCGCGTTCGGCCCGCTGAACGGCCCCGGCGTGCCCTCGTGGCGACAGTGCTTCCTCGGCATGGTCGCCGACGTCCTGCACGACGGCGAACGGCGCGACGTCGACCTCGACTATGCCGGCATCCACACGCTGGTCGCCGCCCACGCCGGCTACCTGGACGAGGTCACCGAGCCCCGCTTCGTCGAGTGGGACCTGTGGCCCAGCAACGTCCTGATCCGCGACGGCCGCATCGAATGCCTCATCGACCACGAGCGCGCCTTCTACGGCGACCCGCTCATCGAGGCGGGCTTCGTCGCCACCCAGCAACCCGCCTTCGGCAACCCCACCGCTTTCGTCCGCGGCTACGGCAAGGTCACCTTCACCGAGAACGAACGGATCCGCCGCCGCCTCTACAACCTCTACCTGACCACCACGATGGTGATCGAGGCCGTCTACCGCGGCCGCACCGACCCGGACCGCAACGCCTGGGCCCGGGCCCGCCTCGCCGAGGCCATGGCCCGGCTCAGCTGACGTGCGGCCCGCCGCTAGGGCTGGTCGGTGACCGCCGCGGCTTCCTCTTCCTGGACGGGGGAGCCGGTGAGGAGCTCGACCTCCCAGCGCTCGCTCAGGGTCTCGCTGTCGTCCTCGGCCTCGAGGTAGCTGCGGACCCGGACGCCCAGGCCGAGCTGGTTCGCGGCCCGCAGGTGCTCGGTCACCTCGTCGATGCTGGTCAGGTAGTACGTGGCGATCAGGTCGGTCTGCGCGGTGGTCTCGTCCAGGTCAGTCACCGCATCAGGGTATGAGGGGTGCGCGGGCGGCTTCGGCGTGGGGGCGCGGTCAGGCGCCGAGGCCGGACTGGTAGGCGAAGACGACCAGCTGGGCCCGGTCGCGGGCGCCCAGTTTGGTCATGGCCCGGCTGACGTGGGTGCGGGCCGTGGCCGGGCTGACCGTCAGGTGGGCGGCGATCTCGTTGTTGTTCAGGCCGCGGGCGACCAGGGCGACGATCTCGCGTTCCCGCTCGGTGAGGCGGGACAAGTCGGGGTGCGGGGTGAGCGGGCGGGGCGGGGCGGCGGTGAACTCGCGGATCAGCGTGCGGGTCACCGACGGGGCCAGCAGGGCGCCGCCGTCGGCCACCGTGCGGACGGCGTCGAGCAGGGCGGGCGGGCTGGTGTTCTTCAGCAGGAAGCCGCTCGCACCCGAGCGGAGGGCCGTGAAGACGTACTCGTCGTGCTCGAACGTGGTCAGGACCAGCACCCGGGTGGCGGCCAGGGCCGGGTCGGTGACGATGCGGCGGGTGGCCTCCAGGCCGTCGATGCCGGGCATCCGGATGTCCATGAGGACGACGTCCGGGCCCGTACGGCGGGTCTCGGCCACCGCGGCCAGGCCGTCGGCCGCCTCGGCGACCACCGAGAAACCGTCGGACGCCTCGAACAGGGCGCGCAGCCCCAGCCGTACGAGTTGCTGGTCGTCGGCCAGCAGCACGGTGATCATCGCGGGATCACCGCGTGGACGGCGAACGTGCCCGCCTCGGCCTCGGCGGTCAGGGTGCCGCCGGCCTGTTCGACGCGGCGGCGCATGCCGGTGAGCCCGAAACCGTCGACGTGCCCGGTGATCCGCGCCGGGTTGGAGACGTGCAGGCCGACGCTGTCCGGCCGGTGCTCGATCGTCACCCGGGCCCGCGGGTCGGCGGCGTGCTTCACCACGTTGGTGAGCGCTTCGCGCAGCACCCGGTAGGCGGTGGCGGGCAGCGGCACGGGCTCGCCGTCGACGACCAGGTCGACGTCCACCCCGGCCCGGCGGACACGGGCGCACAACTCCTCGGCCTGGGCCGGGTTCGGCGTGTCGGCCAGCCCGGCCAGGGTGGCCCGCAGCTCGTTCAGCGCCTCGGAGCTGGCGGCGCTGATCGCGGTCAGCGCCTCGACGGCCATCTCGGGGCGGGTGTCGCGCAGGTGCAGGGCGATGTCGGCCTGCATCTGGATCGCGGCCAGCCCGTGCCCGACGACGTCGTGCACCTCGTGGGCGACGCGCAGCCGTTCGGCGTCGGCGATGTGCCGTTCGGCCTCCGCCCTCTCGCGGGCCTGCGCGTCGGCGACCTGGCGGCGGGCGACCCCGATCGTGAACGGGACGACCACCCACGCGATGCCGGGCGCCAGACCGGAAAGCGAGTCTTGGAACAGGTGCAGGAGCAACACGACCAGGGCAGGAACGGACCAGGCGGCGGCGGTCCGGACGGGCCGTGCGCGGGCGACCCCGTACACACAGACGGCGAAGGACAGCAGGATCGGACCGTACGGAAAACCGATTATCAAGTACGCCGAGGTGGTGCCGGCCGCGGCGAGCACAGTGGGACCGGGCCAGCGGCGCCGCAGCATCGTGAGCGTGGCGGTGACGATGATCAGCGCGGGGGCGAGCCCGTCGACCGGCCGGTCGGTGGCCGACAGATCGTCGAGCACGGGCAGCGTGGCCAGGCCGGCCGCCACCAGGGCGACGGGAACGGCCAGGTCGCGTGCGCGCATGGAGCTACCGTGCCATGAGCGGGGCCGCGGCGCGTACGTCAGCGGGCGTACGACCGTGCCCCGACGTCACGGCCCGGCGCGCCGAGCATCCTGAAGCGCATGGTGCCCGTACATCGTAAATTCTGGCTCGTCCTGCACATCGTCTCGGCGAGCGCGTGGATCGGCGTCGACGTGATGGTGGCGGTGCTCGTCGGCGTGGGCGCATTCAGCGACGACGGCGGCCTTCGGGGCCTGGCCTATCAGGCGCTGGGGTCGTTCGTGGTGTGGCCGATGCTCGTGTCCGGGCTGATCTGCCTGGTCACGGGGGTGGTGCTGGGCCTGGGTACGAGGTGGGGGCTCGTCCGCTACTGGTGGGTCGCGGTGAAGCTGGCGCTCACCGTAGTGCTCTGCACACTCATTCTTGTGCTGCTCCGCCCCGGCATGCCGGACATTGCGGCGTACGGGGAAAGGTTGTCGGCCGGGGAGGCCGCCACCTTCGACGTGAGCAGCCTGATCATGCCGCCGATCGTGTCCCTCACGCTGTTGACCCTGGCCACGGTCCTGTCCGTCTACAAGCCGTGGGGCCGCATCCGCCGACGTCCCGTTTTCCGGCGCTCGGTGTCTCGGCGGGCGACGCCCGAACGGACAGCGACTGCCGAACGGACAGCGACTGCCGAACGGACAGCGACTGCCGAACGGACAGCGACTGCCGAACGGACAGCGACTGCCGAACGGGCAGCGACTGCCGAACGGGCAGCGACTGAGCAGGCGGCGCCGGAGCGAGCGGTCGGCGTCTGAGCCGGCGGCATCTCAGCGGGCGAGGCAGGCGACGGCGAACAGCGCGGCCAACGCGCCGTAAAGGTGGACTGTGTGGAGGCGTTCGCGCAGCAGCAACCGGTTGAGCAGCAGCGTGACGGCCGGATACAGCGAGGCGACAACCGCCGCCGGCGCGAGCGCGGCCGAGGCTGCCCCGATGAAGGCCGCGTCAGCGACGGCATCCGTGGCGCCGACGAGGAAGATCGGAACGGCGATGCCCCAGCCGAACCGCCGGGCGCCGCCGGCTCGATCGAGGCTCAACGGAGGCGGGCGCAAGCCGGGCTGTGGACGAAAGCCGACTTGTGGACAGCCCGGTTTGTCCGCTGAGTTTCGCGTAGCTTCGCCCACGTCCCTGGGTGGGCGGGGGAGGCGGTGGCGCACAACGATCATGAAAACAAGGCCAGCACGCCGCCGGTGATGCGGGCGATCGCGGTCGCCCAGATCTGGTCGGCGGCGCCGGCCTCGTGCAGCAGGACGAAATAGACGCCCAGGCCGACGGCCGCGCCCAGAGCGCACCACTGCGCCGACCGATGCGTACGGCGGTGGGCGGCGGCGACCGGCCAGCTCGCCATCGTCACGCCGGCCAGGCCGATCACCACGCCGACGCCGGCCAGGAAACCAAGTCGTTCGCCCTGGAGCAGGCCCCACACGACTGGCACCAGGGCGGCGCCGGCCGCCACCGGGGCCACCACGACCAGCGAACCGTCGCGCATGGCCCGGTAGAGCAAGCCCATCGCCGGCAGCCCGATCAGACCGGCGGCGATGCTCAGAGCCAGCCGCGGGTCATGGGGGAGGGGCACACCGCGGACGGCTATTACGACCAGCGCCAGCAGCATGGCGGCGACCTTCGAACCGATCAGGACGGTCAGCACCGGCACGCGGCGGGCCAGCAGCCCGGCCAGGAAGTCGGAGATCCCCCACGACACGGCGGCCAGCGCCGCCACGGTCATTACCAGAGCCACGACGGGGAAGGGTCCCGGTAGCCGGTGCTGGATACACAGAAGCGCATGTGGCGATGATGCCGACCGGAAAGCCGCAGGTCAGTCGCCCGCCGGAGGCCACCCGACCGGCCGACCCCGAAAGGCGGGAACGGAAACGGGCGCAGCGAAACGGCCCGCCTCCATTCGGAGGCGGGCCGTCAGATGCAGCGGATGGCGGTCAGGGCAGGGTCCAGCGCTGGTTCGCGCCGGCGAAGCAGTCCCAGATCTGCAGGCGGGTGCCGTTGGCCGACGAGTTGTTCGATGCGTCCAGGCACTTGTTGCTGCCGGTGTTGAGCAGCGTGCCGTTGGACTGGGCCGTCCACTTCTGCGCGCCGGTGCCGTTGCAGTCGTAGATCTGCACCAGCGAGCCGTTCGCGGTGCCGGCGGCGGCGACGTCCAGGCACTTGCCGAGGCCGCGGATCGTGCCGTCGGTGCCGACGGTCCAGTTCTGGGCGGTGGTGCCGTTGCAGTCGTACAGCTGCACGGCGGTGCCGTTGGCGCTGCTGGCGGCCGCGATGTCGACGCACTTGCCGGCGACGCCGGTGATCCGGCCGGTGCGGCCCGACGGCGGCGGGGTGGTCGGGCCGCTGCCGCCCATCACCGTCTCGTAGATGGCGCTGACCAGCGAGTTGGCCCCGGTCGCGTCCTGCGAGAGCTCCCAGTTCATGATGCCGCCGGCGTTGGCCAGCGCCCACTGGGTCTTGCGGCGGATCGTGGGCAGGCCGTTGTAGCACTCGCCGCTCGGGGTGCAGTCCCGGTTGGCGTTCGCCGGGTCCTGAGCGACAAGTTGCGCGTACGTCAGGTAACCGGGCCGGCTGTAGAAGGGCACACCCAGCACGGTCTTGGCCTTGGGCAGGCCCCGGTTCTTCCAGAAGTTGGCCGAGGCGATCGACCAGTCGTAGTTGGCGTGCGGGCTGCCGCCGTCGTACGCCATGATGTTGAGCCAGTCGACGTAGCCGAACACGGCCGGCTGGACGCCGTTGGCGGTGCCGCCCTCGCTGACGACGGCCGCCGTGAGCAGCTTGCCCTCGTTGTGCAGGGCGGTGCTGAGCTGCTGCATAAGCGCTGTGTAGTTGTTGCCGGAGGTGCCCGGGTCCGGGTACTCCCAGTCGATGTCGATGCCGTCCAACCCGTACTGGCGAACGGTGTTCATGACGTTGGTGACGAACGCCGTCCGGGTGCCGGAGTTCGCGGCGAGCGACTCGAAGGCGGAGTCGTTGCCGTCGTTCCAGCCGCCGATCGCGAGCGACACCTTGACGTTGTTCTGGTGGCCGAGCGTGACGAGCTGCTGAAGCTTCGACGTGTTCTCGATCGCCTGCAGGGTGCCGTTGGCGTTGGGCAGCGCGAACGAGTAGTTGATGTGGGTCAGCTTCGAGTACTGGATGCTGGTGACGCTGCCGGCCCACGACGGCATGTAGCCGACGCTCTTGAACCCGTTGGGCAGTACGGCCGCCTCGGAGGTGCCTTGGACGGCGAGTGCCGTGAGGGTGCCGACGGCGGCGACCGTGAACGCGGTCGCGGCGGCGGCCCACCGGCTTCTTCTGATTGCCATGGGGATGGTGACCCTTCGTGTCCGGCGCGGGGGATGCGCCGTGGGGATGACTCGGGTCGTTAACTTTTAGCAAGACTTACTAATAGTCGTCAATATATCTAGCGACCCCGAAAAATCGGTGAGCGTCGCTCCATGAAGGCGCGCTGCCCCTCGCGCTCGTCGTCGGAGCCCACGGTGGCCGCGATCATCTGGTGGGCGCGCGACGTCAGCGCCGGATGGGCTGCGGCTTTGATCGCTGCCTTGGCCGCCCTTACCGCGAGCGGGGCGTTGGCAGAGATCGCACTCGCCATCGCGACGACAACGGCCTCCAGTTCGGCCGCCGGCACCAGACGGTTGACGAGCCCCGCCGTCAGCGCTTCCCGATCCGCGTACGCCCGGGCAGTGAACAGCATTTCGCCGGCGTGCGCTGGCCCGACCACATGCACGAGCGTCTGGGCCAGCGCGAACGGGTAGCCGATGCCGAGCCGTGCCGCCGGTATGCCGAACGTGCTGCCCTCGGCCGCGACACGCAGGTCGGCGCTGAGCGCGAGCGCCATGCCCGCCCCGAAACAGTGCCCGCGGATCATCGCGATGAGAGGTGTGGTCAGCCCGCTCATCGTCTCGAACAGCCCGGTCAGCGTGCCCTCCCACGTCTCGCGGGCCGCTGCCGAGTCGTGGTGGGCCGCGAATTCCGAGATGTCCGCCCCGGCCGTGAAGCTCTCGCCGTCGCCTCGGAGCACGATGCTTCGAACCCCGAGGTCAAGGTCCATTTCCCGTACGGTGTTCTCGAGCGCGGCCAGCATGGCTGTCGACAGTGCGTTACGGCGGGCGGGATTGCTCATCGTCACCCAGCCGACGCCGTCACGAACCTCAGTGATGATCTCGGGCACGACGCCTGACCTTACGCGGCGGCGTTCCGCAGCGGATGGCCATCGAAGCCGCAGCCGGATTCGAACCGGCGTGATCCGCTTTGCAGGCGGCTCCCTGACCACTCGGGCATGCGACTGTGGTGCGCGTCCCTGGTGCCGACCCAGGTCTGCCATGAGGCGACGGTTTTACGGACCGCTGGACGTGCCGCCGTCCACGACGCGCACGGCTGTTCGGCTGCTGACAGCCGTCGGGTGACTGACCGGATTCGAACCGGCGACCTCCGGGGCCACGTCCCGGCGCTCTCGCCAACTGAGCTACAGCCACAGTGCCCGCACCAGGATTCGAACCTGGGACCTTCCCCGTGTGAGGGGGACGCTCTCCCGCTGAGCCATACGGACGGTGTTTCGTGCTCCGGGCTGGGATCGAACCAGCGACTTCCGCCTTGTCGAGGCGGCGCTCTCCCGCTGAGCTACCGGAACGGAGCAGGGGCGGGATTCGAACCCGCGGTTTCCGGCTTATGAGACCGGCGAGGACGACCGAACTCCTCCACCCTGCGCGTGCGCCGCCGGGGATTCGAACCCCGAACCCACGGATTAAGAGTCCGTTGCTCTACCAGTTGAGCCAGCGGCGCGTGACGTGCTTCGTGCGTGTCGCCGGGTGGGTTCGAACCACCGGCCTCCGCCTTATCAGGGCGGCGCTCCGACCTGCTGAGCTACGGCGACTGGGCCAGAATGTCTGTTCATGAGCTTGGATCTCGATGCGGCGATCTCGTTCGTGACCACCCACGCCCGCGTGCTGGAACGCCGCCGGCTGCGACACCTGCTGGGGCAGGGCTCGGCCGGCGAGGTGCTGTTCGCCCTCGACGCCCATCGCAACCCGGACGGCGGCTACGGGTGGGCACTGGAACCGGACCTGCGGTCGGCGAGCAGTCAGCCGGTGGCGGCGATGCACGCCCTCGAGGTCCTGGGTGAGGTTCGCGACACGAGTGACCGGACGGTTGAACTGTGCGATTGGCTGGCTGCGCACTCGCTCGCCGATGGCGGCATCCCGTTCGCGCTGCCCTATGCGGACACGGAGGGCAGCGCTCCGCACTGGGTCAACGCCGACCCGAAGACTTCCTCGCTTCAGATGGCGACCCAGCTGGCCGCGCAGGCACACCGGCTGGCCCGGCACCGCAAGGACGTCGCCGAGCACCCGTGGCCTCGGGCGGTGACCGACTACTGCCTGAACGGGATCGAGCAGATGTCCGCGACGCCGGCTGCCCACGAGGTGATGTTCGGGATGCACTTCCTCGACACTGTCGCGCCGGCCTCGCCTCGGGCGCGCTCGCTTCTCGACAAATTCGTTTCCCACGTACGCGTGGACGGGCCGACGCCGGTGGCCGGGGGCGCCGATGGTGAGGTGTTGCATCCGCTCGACTTCACGCCGGAAGCGGACGCGCCCTCGCGTGAGCTGTTCGACAAGGACGCCATCGCGGCCGACCTGGACCGGCTGGCCGCCCAGCAGCGACCGGACGGCGGCTGGGACGTCTCTTTCACGGCGTTCAGCCCGGCGGCCGCCCTCGAATGGCGCGGCTACGCCACCGTGCAGGCCGTCAAGGTGCTACGCGACAATTCCCGATGACGTGGACCCGGCCGGGGTCGAACCGGCCACCTCCGCTGTGCGAGAGCGGCGCTCTACCGGATGAGCTACGAGCCCTTGAAATGGTGCGTACCCGGAGCGCGATTCGAACGCGCACTGGCGCCGTCCTGAGCGGCGTGCCTCTGCCGTTGGGCTACCCGGGCGTGAGCCGGCGGCGGGACTCGAACCCGCAGCCTGCCGATTACGAGTCGGCTGCACGAGCCATTCGTGCTGCACCGGCCTGATGCTGTGCTCCTGTTGTGGTGCTGCGTTCCCCTGTGTGCGTGCTGCCCCTGTTGTGCATGCCGTGTTCCTGTCGCATGCTGCGTTCCTGTCGCAGGCTGCGTTCGTGTCGCATGCTGCGATCCTGTTGTGCCCGCCCGGCGCTGCACGGTCTGGGTCGTGCAGCGCCGGCGAGTGCCCTCGGCGCGATTTGAACGCGCACTGTCGACGTTCTCGACGTCGTGCCTCTGCCGTTGGGCTACGAGGGCGGGAAGCGGCAGGCCGGGTTCGAACCGGCGGCCTCCACCTTGGCGGGGTGGCGCTCTACCTGACTGAGCTACAACCGCATCGCTGTGCCGCGTGGACCTGGGCGGATTCGAACCGCCGACCCCCGGTCTGCCGAACCGGTGCGCTACCAGCTGCGCCACAAGCCCGCACTGAACTTCGTCCGGAGCCCCCGAGTCGAACGGGGTGTCTCACGCTCCCAAGGCGCGCGGGTTGCCGTCTCCCTCGCTCCGGATTGTTTCGTGCCATCCGCTGTGGAGTTGTCAATTAGCAATCGCACCCGGCCGCGCGGCCGGCGCAATTATCGGGGCAGCACGGAATGGCCCGCGGTGCCGTTGAATAATGATCCAGAGAAACGAAAAACCGCCGTCTCCTGTCGGGTTCGGCGGCGTGTTCTGCGCTAGCATCCGCTAGCTGCGCCACCGGGCCCGGTAGGGCTTGCCGTACAGTGCGAGGCCGCACGTCAGGACGGCACCGACATGCGGCGTAAGCAGCTGCGGTGTGATCGTGACGTTCCGCGACATCGGTCTCTCCTCTTCCCTGTCGTCCCCGGTGTGATGACTACGGTAGGCCGCCCGCCGTCGCTTGGCAACGCTATTTACTGCCACTTTCCTGGGGCCGGCTTCCGTTACTCAATAAGCTGCTCGAAGGCAACCCCGCGCCGCCGGATTGTGGATAACACGGGTCCCTGTGGATAACTCATTTCTGTCGGTCGGGCGGGATATTGTCGATCCAGCTTCCGGGCCGGCCGGCAGCCACAGGGAGGAGCCGCCGCATGAGCAGGCGTGTGTTGGTGACAGGGGCCTCGCGGGGGATCGGGCGGGCCATCGCGGTGGCCTTCGCCGAGCGCGGCGAGAGGGTGGCGGTTCACTACGGCTCAGACCGGGGCGAGGGCGAGACCACTCTTCATGCGTTGAAGGGCGAGGGGCACGTGCTGGTGAGCGGCGACCTGGGCGACCCAGCCGCGGCCAAGGCCGTGGTGCAGTCGGCTGTCGAGGGTCTGGGCGGGGTTGATGTGCTCGTCAACAACGCCGCCATCGCGCCCGGCGACAGCAATCGGCACGACATCGCCTCGGTGGATTACGAGGAGTGGCAACGGGTCTGGCGCAGCATGGTCGATGTCGACCTGCTCGGCGCGGCCAACGTGACGTACTGCGTGGCCCGGCATCTCATCGAGCGGCGGGCCGGCGGCAGCATCGTGAACGTCGGGTCGCGCGGGGCGTATCGCGGGGAGCCATCGTTCCCGGCCTACGGCGCGGCCAAGGCCGGGCTGCACGCGTTCGGGCAGAGCATGGCGGTGGCCCTCGCGCCGCACGGGATCGCGGTCGCCTCGGTGGCGCCGGGGTTCATCGGCACGGAAAGACAGCAGGCCATGCTGGACGATGCCGTGCGCGGGCAGAGTCCCTTCGGGCGGGTCGGCACGCCGGAAGAGGTGGCGGCGGCCGTCGTGCATCTCAGCTCGCCCGAGGCGGTCTGGTCGTCGGGCGCCGTCCTCGACCTGAACGGCGCCTCCTACCTACGGTGACCGTCGTTCGCCCGGTGACCGCCGTTCGCGCGGTGACCGCCGTTCGCGCGGTGACTGCCGTTCGGGCGGTGACTGCCGTTCGGGCGGTGACCGTCGTTCGCCCGGTGATCGCCGTTTGCGCGGTGACCGCGGTGACCGCGGTTCGCCCGATGCAAACAGCGGGCCGGCGCGGTTCATCCACTGGGCGGGACCGGCGGGTGGGCTGGTAGCGACGGGTCTCGATGCGCGGCTATCGTGTAGCCGGAAAGAAACTTTCACGTTTACGGGGGCTCGAGTGACTGCTGCGCGTAGGTTCGCCGCGATTTCGACGTCTGAGCCTCCGAAGGGGCAGCGGGTGCTGTTCCGGCAGGCCGTGGTGCTCGGCGGCAGCATCGCCGGGCTGATGGCGGCGCGGGTGCTCAGCGACCACGCCGAGCAGGTGCTGATCATCGAGCGGGACGACCTGGTCGAGCTCGATGTGGCCGACGAGCGGATCGCGGCCGATCCCGAGAACGCGATCGGGCCCCGGCCGGGGGTGCCGCAGGGCAGCCAGGTGCACGCCCTGCTCCCGTCGGGGCTGAACCAGCTCGAGCGGTTCTTCCCGGGATTCATCGAGGCGGCCCTGGCCGCGGGCGCGGTCAACCCGGCGCCGGACACGAACCGGTTCTACATGGACGGCAAGCTGCGCGACGATCCGCCCAGCGGGCCGGCCGCCCAGGCGCTGGTGTCCAGCCGCCCGTTTCTGGAGGCGCTGATCCGGCACCGGGTGCTGGCGCTGCCCAACGTGCGGACGGTCCACGGTCGCGCCGAGGGGATCGTGCTCGACGGGGACAGGGTCGTCGGGGTGCGCCACGGCGACCAGGAAGTGCCGGCCGACTTCGTCGTCGACGCCATGGGGCGGTCGAGCCGGCTGGGGGACTGGCTCGAGTCGCACGGCTTCCCCAAGCCGCCGATGCAGCGGATGGGCATCAAGCTGAACTACGCCACCGCCCTGTTCCGGCGGCCGGCCGACGCCACGGTGCTGACCTGCATCTCGATCGCCAACCCGGGGCCGGGCAAGGTGGCGCGGATCGGAGGATTCACGCCGATCGAGGGCGACCGGTGGACGGTGCTCGTCTCCGGGTACGACGACGACCGGCCGGGGCGGGACGCGGGCGAGTTCCGGGAGCGGTGCGTCGACGACTTTCCGTCCGAGTTCGGCGAGGTGGCCACGACGGCCGTGCAGGTCGGCGACGTCATCACCTACCACCAGGCGGACAGCCGGCGGCGGGACTTCCACAAGCTGACCCGGTTCCCGGCGCGGCTGGTCGCGGTGGGGGACGCGGTGGCTTCCTTCAACCCGGTGTACGGGCAGGGGATGACGTCGGCGACGCTGCACGCCTCAGCGTTGTCCGAATACCTGCGCGGCGGGGCGGACCTGGCCAAGCCGGCCACCTCCTACTTCGAGGATGTCAAAGTCGTCGTGGACGCGGCCTGGCAGGTCTCGACGATGGCCGACCTGGCTCTGCCGCACGTCGACGGGCCCTACCCGAAGGGCTACAAGGCCATCAGCTGGGCCAGCGGGCTGGTGTTCAAGGCGTCCATGCGGGACCAGACGATCAACCAGCGCCTGGGCCAGGTCACCACGATGCTGGCCCACCCGAGTGCGCTGACCGAGCCCCGCTTCCTGCTGCGCGCCCTCGCCATCGGCGCCCGCGCCTGACGGCGGCAGCTCGCGCCTGACGGGGTTGCCCGCGCCTGACGGGGGTTGCCCGCGCCTGATGGCGGCTGCTCGGGCCTGGCGGTGGCTGCTCGCGCCTGGCGGTGGCTGCTCGCGCCTGGCGGTGGCTGCTCGCGCTTGGCGGCTTCCTGCGCCTGGCGGCTTCCCGCTCGTGACGGCGCCTGCCCCACGCCTAAGGGTGCCTGCTCACGGCTGACGGTGGCTGCCCGCGTCTGGGAGCGCGCTCGCGGGCCGGTCGGCGATGGGCCGGCTGGGCTATGGCCCGCGCCACACGGCGTCACATCGGCTTTTGGCGTCTCGTCCTTGGTTCAGACGGATGAGACGGGTCGATGAGAGGGATGGACGCCATGAGGATCGCGGTCGCCGGAGGCACCGGCTGGGTGGGCAAGCTGGTCGTCGAGCAGGCGCGGGCGGCGGGGCACGACGTGGTGGTGATGTCGCGCTCGACGGGTGTCGACCTGATCACCGGCTCGGGGCTTGACGAGGCTCTGCGCGGCGTCGAGGTGGTGATCGACGTGGCCAACGTCGAGACGCTGAGCCGCAAGGTGGCGATCGAGTGGTTCGAGAAAGAGACCGGCCACCTGCTCGCGGCGGAGGAGAAGGCCGGCGTCAGGCACCACGTCGTGCTGTCGATCGTCGGGGTTGACCGGGTCGACTCGGGCTACTACGCGGGGAAGCGCCGCCAGGAGGAGCTTGCGCTGGCCGGGCCTATCCCGGTCACCATCCTGCGGGCGACACAGTTCCACGAGTTCGCGGCCCAGATGATCGCCCGCGTGCCGGGGCCGGTGAAGGTCGTCCCGACGATGGTGACCCGGCCGGTCGCGGCGGCCGACGTCGCTGCCGAGCTGGTCCGGCTGGCCGAGGGGCCGGCTCAGGGGCTGGGGGCCGAGATCGCCGGGCCCGAGGTTCTGAAGATGGGCGACATGATGAAGCGGATCGCCAAGGGCAAGCTGGTGCTGACCCTGCCGCTTCCGGACGCCGCTTCGCGGGCCATGGCGCACGGCGGCCTGCTCCCGACCGGCGACTTCCGGCAGGGCGAGATCACCTTCGACAAGTGGGCGGCCACCCGATGAAGCTGGGTGCCAAACGCTGGCTCGTCGCGGCGCTGGCCGTCGTGGCGGCGGTCGCGGGCACGTGGGCGGCGGCGTTTCCGATGTCCTTCTACAGCGACTTCCCGGGATTCCGCACCGGCTGGGTTTCGACGCTGGGCCCGTACAGCGAACATCTGATCCGCGACGTCGGCGCGCTCTATCTGGCTTTGCTGGTGCTCAGCGTGTGGGCCTGGCGGCGCCCCACGGCCGACGCCATGCGGGTCACCGGTGGGCCTTGGCTGATCTTCAACGCCATCCACTTCCTGTGGCACATGCTGCACCTCGAGATGTTCGCTACCGTCGACAAGGTCGGCAACGCGGTCAGCCTCGGCGGTGTGCTCGTGCTCTCGATCCTTCTGCTGCTGCCCGTCAAGAGCGGCGCGGAAGATCGGGACGTGGCATCGTCGAGGCATGGGTAACCGCGTACTCGGCCTGGTTGTTCACCCCCGCAACGACGTCAGCGAATCGGTCGCGACGGTCACGGCGCTCGCGAGCGAGCACGGCATCCGTGTCGTGGCGCGGCCGTCCGACGCCGAACGGCTCGGCCCGGGCGTCGAAGCGCTCGACGACAGCAAGTTCGCCGACGGCGTCGACTTCGTGTTCAGCCTGGGCGGCGACGGCACGATGCTCGGCGCCATGCGGCTGGTCGCCGGGCGGCCGACCCCCGTGCTGGGGGTGAATCACGGCAACATCGGCTTCCTCATCGAGGTGACGCCCCGTGAGCTGCCGCGCGCCCTCGAGAAGCTGATCGCCGGCGACTTCAGCCTCGAACCGCACAGCTGCCTCGAGCTGACCGGCCACGGCGACGCCGCGCTGGCCTTCAACGACGTGGTGCTCACGGCGACCACCCCGTGGACGGCGGTCAGCCTCGACCTCGAGATCAACGAGGTGCGGCACGGCTATTTCCGCAGCGACGCCGTGGTCGTCTGCACTCCCACCGGGTCGACCGCCTACAACTACGCCGCCGGCGGCCCGATCATCTCGCCGTCGGCGCCGCTCATCGGCCTGACCCCGGTGGCTCCCATGGCGGGGATCAGCCGCCCGATTGTGCTCGGCGGCGACGAGACCGTGCTGCTGCGGGCACCCGGCCACGAGACCCGGCTCTCGCTCGACGGCGCCACGATCCTCACCGTGCCGGCCGAGACGGACATGGTTCTGCGCATGCGCCCGAACGCGGCCAACGTCGTCCGCTTCGACCAGAGCACGCACGGCGCACGGGCCCGGGTCAAGCTGAGCGTGCTCGACCTGCCTCTGCGCCCCGACCAGCTGGTCGAGCTCGTCCCCGAGGAGCTTCGGGACAGGGCCCGTCATCTGACTGATGTAGCGGAGGACAAGCAGGCCTAACGTCGGTCGTATGACCGAGACCAGGATCCAGGTGCCCGTCGAGCGGGTCACCTTCACGACCACGAAGACGTTCGACGACGTGCTGGCCGGGATCTACGAGGGCGTCTCGCGCCCCGACCTGCCGGCCACCGTGAAGGGCTGGAACACCGCTTCCTCGTACGAGGAATTCGAGGAACTGGCGACGAAGGCGGCCGGCCCGTCGGGGTTGCTGCAGTTCCTTCGGCTCGACCAGGACGCGGTGCTCAACAAGATTCCCGGCCGGACCCCGCAGCGGCTGGTCCGCCTGCTCGTCGGCAATCCGTACACGATGACGCTGATGACCCGGCACATCGCCGAGGCCGGTTCCTACGCGCCGGTCACTCTGCTCGTCTGGGAGGACGGCGACGAGGTGCGGGTCGCCTATGACACGACGGCGAGCCTCCTCGAGCCGTACGGGAACGAAAGCGCTCTCCAGGTCGCGCGCGAGCTCGACGACAAGGTGATCACCCTGCTGCGGCGGGCTTGCGCCGGGTGACCGGCGACGGGCCTGTCCCGAGGCGGAACAGGCCCGGCCCCGATCACACGACGACGCCGCCCTGGATGACAGTCCGCCCCGAAGGCCCGCCCCAAAGCACCGACGGCGAAGACAGCGGATCGCCGTCGACGATGAGCAGGTCGGCCACCGCACCCGGCGCCACCCGGCCCAGACCCTCCCGGCCCAGCAACGCGGCGTTGACCGAGGTGGCCGACTTCAGCGCGGTCAGCGCCCCGTCCACCTCGACCTGCAGGCGCAGCCCGTTGAGCTGCTCGTCCTCCAGGACGCCCATCAGGTCGGTGCCGAAGCCGACGCGCACGCCGGCCTCCCGCGCGAGGACCACGGCCTGCCGTCCCGCGTCCAGCACCTCGCGGTTCTTGGCGCGGGACACGGCGGCCATCCCCAGCGATTCGCCGCGCCGGTCCATGGCGTCGTACGCGGCCAGCGTCGGCACCAGGAACGCCCCGGCCGAGGCCATCGCGGCCGCGGTCGGCGCGTCGAGCAGGTTGCCGTGCTCGATCGTGCGCACCCCGTTCTCGATGGCGTGCCGGATCGACTCGGGGGAGTAGGCGTGCGCGGCCACGTAACTGCCGCGCCGCGCCGCCTCCGACGTGACCGCCCGGATCTCCTCCGGCGAGTACTGCGGGATCCGGATCGGGTCGGTCAGCGACACCACCCCGCCCGACGCCATGATCTTGATGGCGTGGGCGCCCCGCCGCAGCCGCTCGCGCACGGCCACCCGCAGGTTGTCCACCCCGTCGACCACCTCGCACGTGTGCGCGTTGCAGCCGCACACGTCGGAGTCGGCCGCCCGGAAGTCGCCGTGCCCACCGGTCTGGCTGAGCGCCGCCCCCGTCCACAGGTAGCGCGGCGCCGGCAGCAGCCCTTCGCGGATCGCCCGGTCCAGCCCCGCATCGCCACCCGAGGGGTCACGCACGGTGGTGAAGCCCCGCGACAGCGCCGCCTGCAGACGACGGGCCGCCACCAGCGCGACATAGCTCAGCGGGCGCGACTCGATCTCCAGCATGTTGAGACCGATTCCGTACGCGTGACAGTGCGCATCGATGAGGCCGGGCAGCACAGTCCGCCCGCGCGCGTCGATGGTCGTGTCCGCCGCCTGCGGGGCGCCGCCGACGTCCGTGATCCGGCCGTCGACGACGTGCACCGCGCCCTCGGTCAGCTCGTCCGACACCCCGTCGAAGATCGCGGCGTTGACGATCGACAGCGACGTCATGCGCGCGAAGCCTCGAACGTTACCGGGTCGACCACGACGCCGTAGTCCTGCAGGGCGGCCGAAACCGAGACGAAGCCGTTGCGCACATCCGCGGCGACGAGAGAGACGGAGCGCTCGAACGGGTTGCCGTAACCCCCGCCCCCACCGGTGTTGTTGACCAGCACGTCACCCGTGTCGAGCAGGTTGTAGCTGCCCCCGGTGACCTTCTCGCGGTCGGTGCCCGGGTTGAGCACGATGTGGTTGTTGTCGCCCTCGGCCCCGCCGTCGATCGACCACGGCTTGGTCTTGGTCTTGTAGACGATGCAGATGCCGGTCGACGGGGCCGTGAACCGGTACGACCGCTGCACGCCGACGCCGCCCCGGTTGCGCCCGGCGCCGCCGGTGTCGGGCCGGTAGCCGTACGACTCGATGAACATGGGCGACTTGGTCTCGAGCACCTCGACCGGGTTGTTGCGGCAGCCCGGCTCCGAGATGTGCATGATCCCGTCGGCCCCGTCGCCGCCCGCGTGCCCGCCGAAGCCGACCGCCTCGTTGGTCGCCTCGAGCCAGGCCTCGCCGTTGCGCGGGTTCACGCCCAGCCCCATCATCGAGCAGACGTCGCCGCCCGAGCAGGCCGGCACCAGGTCGGGCATGCCCTGGGCCAGCGCCTTGAGCACCACCTCGCCGCCGAGCAGCCCGGTCCACAGGGTGAAGGTCGGCATCGGCGGTACGGCGTGCATGACCGAGCCGGGCTCGGTGATCACCCGCAGCGGCCGGAAGTTGCCCGCCACCACGGGGGTGTCGGGCGTGGTCAGCGACTTGAAGATGAGGCTGCAGAACGCCTCGGTCTGCCCCACCGGCAGGTTGATCGGCCCGCGGACGTCCTTCTCGCTGCCGGTCCAGTCGACGATCATCTCGTCGTCGGTGACGGTCACGGTGACGTTCATCTTGATCATGCGGTCGAGGTCGACGCCGTCCTGGTCTACGAAGTCGTACGCCGTCCAGGTGCCCTTGGGCAGCTTGGCCAGCGCGATGCGGGCCAGGCGCTCGCCGTGGTCGTTGATGGCGGCCATCGCCTCGGTCAGCGTGTCCGCTCCGTACTTCGCAGCGATTTCCTGCGTACGCCGTACGCCCGAGAAGCACGCCGAGACCTGGGCCTGCAGGTCGCCGATGGTGCGCTCCGGCATGCGGCTGTTGAACTTGACGACGTTGAAGATGTCCTCGTTGATCTCCCCCTCGCGGTACAGCTTGGCCGCGGTGAAGAAGATGCCCTCCTGGTACATGTCGGTGGAGTCGAGGACGTAGCCGGCGTCCTTCTGCTTCAGGTCGAGCACGTGGATCCGGCACGAGGTGAAGCCGATCAGCTCGCCGCCGGCGCTGTGGACGGGCGCGAACACCAGCGGGTCGAGCGTGTGGGCGGACGACCAGTACGGGTAGTTCAGCAGGATCACGTCGCCCGGCCGCAGCTTGTCGCGGCCCAGGAACTCGACGGCCTTCTTGATGCCGTGGTCGTTGCCGCGGGTGAAGACGGCGATGCCGGGGGCGTCGGCCACCACGTCGCCGTTCGCGTCGTGGATCCCGATGCCGTAGTCGTGAATCTCGTAGACGACCGTGTTGTAGGCCGTGCGGCACAGGTTGCGGGCCATCTCCTCGGCCGCGGCCAGCAGGCCGTGCCGGATGACCTCGATGGTGATCGAGTCGACGGTGCTCATGCCCCTGCCTTTACGGTGATGACCATTTCGCCGTGGTCCCCGACGCGCAGGGCGTCGCCGGCGTGGATGACGGTGGTCGCGGTGTGCTCGTGGATGACGGCCGGTCCGGCGATCTCGTCGCCGGCCAGCAGCTCCTCGCGGGTGTAGAGGGCGTACGGAACCGCGGGCTGGTCGGCCGAGACGTAGACGTCCCGGGTGCCCTCGGCCTTCAGTTCGTCCGAGCCGCGGGTGGCCAGCGCCGGGAGCGTCGGCTTGTCGACCTGGCCCGAGGCGCGCAGCCGCAGCGTGGTGATCTCGATCGGGTCGGTCATCACGTGCCCGTAGTGCCGTTCGTGCAGCTCGGTGAACTCCCGCTCGACAACTGCGGCGACCTCGGTCGTACCGGCGGGAACCGGAACCGTGACCGTGTGCTCCTGGCCGGCGTAGCGCACGTCGACGCTGCGGGTCAGCACCTGCTTGTCCGGCGCGAAACCCTCGGCCCCCAGCGCCTCCGCGGCCTCGGCGGCCATCTCGGCGTAGCTCGCGGCGACGGCGGGCGAGTCGAGCTCGGCCAGCGAGGTCACCGCCGTACGGGCGAAGTCGTGC
This sequence comes from Paractinoplanes pyxinae, assembly GCF_026626335.1. GTDB lineage: Bacteria > Actinomycetota > Actinomycetes > Mycobacteriales > Micromonosporaceae > Actinoplanes > Actinoplanes pyxinae. Next base: position 543,097 of record NZ_JAPNTZ010000004.1, read on the forward strand.
TGGACGTCGGCGAAGAGCATGCCGAAGGCGGAGAACGCGCCCTGCCCCGGCGGCACGATCACCGTGGGGATGCCGAGCTCGTGCGCCACGTCCACCGCGACCAGGCCGCCACCGCCGCCGAAGGACAGCAGCGCGAAGTCCTTGGGGTCACGGCCGACCTCGACCGTGATGGCCCGGACGGCGCCCATGATCTTCGTCGTCGAGATCCGGATCATGCCCCGGGCCAGGCCGAGCGGGGTCATGCCGAGCTTCTCGGCCAGCGGTTCCAGCGCGCCCAGGGCGAGCCGGTCGTCCAGGCTGAGCCGGCCGCCGAGCGCCGCCGTGGTGCCCATGTAACCGACCGCCAGCGCGGCGTCGGTGAAGGTGGGCTGGGTGCCGCCCTTGCCGTAGGACGCGGGACCGGGGTCGGCGCCCGCGCTCTGCGGGCCGACCTGCAGCGCGCCCGCGTCGTCGAGCCAGGCGATCGAGCCGCCGCCGGCGCCGATGGTGTGGATGTAGAGCGATGGCGTGTTGATCGGCAGGTTCTCGAACTCGGCCCCCTGGTGCAGCACCGGCTCGCCGTCGATCACCAGCGACGCGTCCAGGCTGGTGCCGCCCATGTCGATGGTGATCAGGTTGGGCTGGCCGATGAGCTCGCCGAACGCGGTGGCCCCGATGACGCCGCCGGCCGGGCCGGAGAGGATCAGGCTGACCGGTTGCTCCCGGGCCGAGCTGGCCGTCATGGCGCCGCCGCCGGAGCGGGTCATCAGGAACCGCCCGCCGAAGCCGCCGCCGGCCAGTTCGCCCTCGAGGCGTTCCAGATAGCGGCGGACGATCGGCTTCACGTAGGCGTCGAGCACGGCGGTGCTGGTCCGCTCGTACTCGCGGTACTCGCGGGACAGCTCGTGCGAGACGGTCACGACCACGTCCGGCGCGACCTCGGCCAGAATCTCGCGCATGCGCGCTTCGTGGGCCGGGTTCGCGTACGAGTGCAGGAACGCCACCGCGACCGAGTCGTAGCCTCGCTCGGCAATGGTGGCCGCGACCGTACGGGCGGCTTCCTCGTCCAGCGGCCGGTGCACCGAGCCGTCGAACAGGCTGCGCTCGGGCACCTCAAAGGTGTCGTAGCGCTCGACGAGCGAGGCCGGCTTCTTGTACGTGATGTCGTAGTTGGTGCGGCGGTCGGTGCGCCCGAGCAGATAGACGTCCCGGAAACCGGCGGTGCCGATCACCGCCGTACGGGCCCCGGTGCGGGTCAGCAGGGCGTTGAGCCCGAGCGTGGTGCCGTGGGTGAACATCCCGACCTCGGCCATCGGCGCCTCGGTCGTGCCGAAGGCGTCCAGGACGCCCGCCGTGGGCTGGGACGGCGTGGTCGGCACCTTGCCGAACCGGATCTCCCCGGTGTCCGCGATGAGTTCGACGACGTCGGTGAAGGTGCCGCCGACGTCGATCGCGACGCGGCTGTTGGTGGTCATCGTGAGATCGCCTTTCGCCTTTCCGCTCTGTTTTCCGCGCGCGGCAGCTCGCGTACGGAAAACGCGGAAGTGACAGCTGACAGAGACGGCCCGTTGTCCGGCGGGCGGATCAGCTGGATGGACGTCGCCGGTTGGCGTCGGCGAGGCCCCGAACCTGTCACAGCCGTTTCTGGGGTGTCAATCGGCGCTGGTGAGGTGGCCGGCCGGCGTGAACAGGCGGTTGCCCGGCGCTGCACAGCGAGCCGCGCCGCCGCTGTGCTGAGCGCACATCCGTGGCGGAACGGCCACCGTCAGCATTTGCCAACTCCAACCACCCGAGACACCGGGGGTACCGATGGTTCGCAGCGTCCTCACCCTTCAGGCAGCCGCCGGCCTCGGCGGCGCGCTGGAAGCCTTCTACGCGGATCAGCGGATTCTGGAGCGGTCCCGCGCTTTCCCCGGGTGCCGCGCCGCCGAACTGTTGCGATCCGTCGACGACAGCCCCGCGACCCACCTGGTCATAGCCGACTGGGACTCGGCCGCGGACTACCGCAACTGGGTCAACGACCCGTGGCGAGCCTCTTTGTCCGAGGGGCTCTTCGCACTGCTTGACAAAAACGACGACGAGCCGCTCGTTGGCGGAGTTTTCGAGCTCGTCGAGCCTCTTTCGCGGAACTCAGAGGAGCCCCAGTGATACGAGTAGCCCGACCCCTCGCCGTCGGCCTGGCCGCCGCGGTGGCCCTGACCGCCTGCAGCAATCCCAACAACAGCGACAACGCCGCCGGCGGAGCGGCCTCGGCCGCCCCGGCCGACAAGAAGCTCAGCATCGGGTTCTTCGGCTTCGCCAAGGCGAACTCGTTCGCCCAGGCCACGTGGGCCGGCGTGCAGGAGTACGCGAACGCCAACAACGCCGAGGCGACCTTCCTCGACTCCAACTTCGACGGGCCGACCCAGGTCAACCAGCTGCAGGACGCCGTGACGTCCAAGCGCTACGACGTGGTGATCGTGCAGGCCAACGACGGCACGGCGATGGTCAACCCGGTCAAGCAGGCGGTCGCCGCCGGCATCACCGTGGTCGTCGAGTTCACCCCGGTCGGCGGCAAGTACGACACCATCGAGCCGCAGGTGCCCGGCACCGTCAACATCATCGACCCGCCCACGGTCAACGGCGACGGCCTGGCCAAGATGGCGCTCGAGGGCTGCAAGACGGTGACCGACGGCGCCTGCAAGGTCGCGTACTTCCAGGGCTTCGCGAACTACCCGCTGGACACCGCCCGCACCGAGGCCGCGGTCAACGCGCTCAAGGCGGGCGGCGCGGCCGAGGTCATCTCGAACTTCGTCGGCGGCTACACCCCGGACAGCGGCCGCGGCGCCATGCAGAATCTGCTGCAGGCCCACCCGGACGTCAACGTGGTGATCGGCTCGTCCCAGGCGCTGCAGGGCGCGACCCCGCTGGCGGCCGGCAAGAAGATCACGTTCGTCGGCAACGGCGGCTCGCAGCAGGCCTACGACTTCGTCGAGAAGGGCACCTGGTACGGCACGTACGCGATGCCCGAGAAGGCCCAGGGTTCCAAGGCGGCCGAGCTCGGCATCAAGAAGGCCCGCGGCGAGAGCGTCCCCGAGGCGACCGACGCGTGCTCCACGCTGACCGACTACGCGTGTCTGGGCACCAAGGACAAGCTGGCCGGCAAGACGGCGGACTACTCGGACTGACGGCGCGGGCGCCGGGGAGCTTCCCTCCCCGGCGCCTTCGGTGGTGAGGAGGGCTGATGAGCAGTCAGAAAGCGCCGTCGATCGCGGTGCGCGGCGTCGGCAAGAGCTACAGCGGCGTCTCCGTGCTGCGCGACATCGACCTGGACATCGCGCCGGGCGAGGTGCACGGGCTGGTCGGCGAGAACGGCGCCGGCAAGAGCACTCTGCTGAAGATCCTGGGCGGGGCGATCAGGGCCGACGCCGGCACGCTGAGCTTCGACGGCGAGCAGGTCACCGTGGGCAGCCCGCGCGACTCGATCGCCCACGGCATCAGCCTGATCTCGCAGGAGGGCGCCCTGGTGCCGGCGCTCTCGGTGCTGGACAACGTGTTCCTGGCCCGCTGGTCGCACCGTGGCGGCCTGGTCAGCGCCCGCTCCGACCGCAAGCGCCTGGCCGCGCTGCTCGAGACGACCGGGTTCTCGGTCGACCCCGACGTCCGGGTCGACACCCTGCCCATCGGCGTCCAGCAGCAGGTCGAGATCCTGCGCTCGCTGGCCCGGGGCGCCCGGGTGATCGCCATGGACGAGCCGACCGCCGTGCTGGCCGAGCACGAGAAGGACAACCTGCTCGCGCTGATCCGCAAGCTGGCCGCCGGCGGCACCACGATCATCCTGGTCTCGCACTTCCTGGAGGAGGTGCTGTCGGTCGCCGACCGCATCACCGTGCTCCGCGACGGGGCCCTCATCCGTACGGTCGATGCCTCCGATACCTCGCCCCGCGAGCTGGTCGGGCACATGGTCGGGCGCGAGATCGACGTGCTCTACCCCGATCCGCAGCCGGTCCCGGAGGGCGCGCCGGTGGTGCTCTCGGCCCGGAACCTCAGGCGCGGGCTGGTCAACGGGGTCGACCTGCAGGTGCGCTCGGGCGAGATCCTGGGCATCGCCGGGCTGGTCGGCAGCGGGCGCACGGAGACCCTGCGGCTGCTGTTCGGAGCGGACAAACCGGTCGAGGGCGTCGTCGAGGTGGACGGCGCCGCGCTGGCCGCGCACACCCCACGCGCGGCGATGGCGGCCGGGGTGGCGATGGTGCCGGAGTCCCGCAAGGAGCAGGGCCTGGTCATGCAGCGCTCGGTGGCCGAGAACGTGGCCCTGTCGTCGCTGTCCGGCCGGCGTTCCGGCCCGTTCGTCAAGCGCCCGGCCGAGAAGACGGCGGTCGGCGAGATCTCCAAGTCGGTCGACATCCGGGCCGCCAACCCCGAGGCCCCGATCGAAACCCTCTCCGGCGGCAACCAGCAGAAGGCCCTGTTCGCCAAGTGGTTGCTGCGCAAACCCAAGGTGCTGCTCATCGACGAGCCCACGCGCGGCGTCGACGTCGCCGCCAAGACCCAGATCCACCACCTGATCACCGGGCTGGCCGCCGACGGCATGGCCGTCGTCTGCGTGTCGTCCGAGATCGAGGAACTGCTGGCGCTCTCGCACCGGGTGCTCGTGCTGCGGCACGGCGAACCGGTGGGGGAGTTCCCGCGCGGCACCACACCGGAGGTCGTCGTCGCGGCCGCGTTCGGTTCGCATGAAGGAGAACCCAGTTGAGCGTCGACACCACGCCCCAGACCGCGGCGGCGCGCACGCCGGCCGCGGGCAACATGTCGCGCCTCGCGTTCCGGATGCGCGACTACGGCATCGTGGCCGCCCTGGTGATCATCGTGATCGCCCTCTCGGTCAGCACCGACACGTTCCTGACCAGCGGCAACCTGGTCAACCTGCTCGACCAGACGGCGGTGCTGGGCCTGCTGGCCACCGGCGCCACGATATGCATCATCAGCGGCGTCTTCGACCTGACGGCCAGTGCCACGCTGGCCCTGTCGGCCATCATCGGCGTGCAGGTCGGCCGGGTCACGGATGTGTACGTCGGTTTCGCCGCGGCCGCCGTGGCCGGGGCGCTGCTCGGCTTCGTCACCGGCACGGTGGTGGTGCGCAGCGGCGTCAACTCGTTCGTCGGCACGCTGGCCACCAGCCTGGTCTACCGCGGCCTGGCCGTCATGGTGACCGGCGGCGCGATCGTCTACCCCCTCACCCAAAGTGCCGAGACCTTCGGCATGCTGACCTGGCCGTCCCTGTTCGGGCTGACCTCCGCCACGATCATGTTCGTCGTGGTGGTCGCGATTCTGGCGGTCGTTGTTTCCCGTACGACGTTCGGCCGCCGCCTTTACGCGGTCGGCGGCAACGCGGAGGCAGCCCGCCTGTCCGGCATCAGGGTCGGCTCGATCCACGTCACCGCCTTCATGATCAGCGGCGTCTGCTCGGCGCTGGCCGGGCTCATCCTGGCCTCGCGGGCCGGCTCGGCCCAGTCGACGATGGCCACCGGCATGGAGCTGACCGCGATCGCGGCCGCCGTGGTCGGCGGCACCAGCATCCTGGGCGGCGAGGGCGCGGTGTGGCGGGCCCTGGTCGGCGCGCTGCTGCTCACTCTGATCGGCAACGGCTTCAACCTGCTCGGCTGGGACACGATCTATCAGCAGGTGCTGCAGGGCCTGCTGATCCTGTTCGCCGTCACCATGGACCGCTGGCTGCGAAAACGCACCCGCTGACCCGAGTACGATCATCAAATGCCTGCTCAGGGCGAGGATGTCGCCCACATCGGGGTGACCCTGCGGCCGCATCGGGCGCACGCCGCGGTGGTGCACGGCGCGACCGTCCTGCCGGTGGAACCGGTCGCGCCGGCCCGCACCGACCTCGAGGGCGTGATCGCGGCGGCGGTCGGGGTGGCGCTGCGGGCCGCACCCGGCGGCGCGGGCGCGGTCACCGTCGACCTCGCCCCGCTGCTGCTCGACACCCTCGTACGGCCCGAAGCCGAAGTGCCGCCGGTGGCGGTGGTCCGGATCGTGCCGCGTGCGGCCACCGACCCGGCCCTGGCCCGCTCGCCGGCCGAACGGGTCGAGCGCCGGATAGCCCGCCGCTGGACCGTGGCCGGCGGGCACGACCTGCTCGGCAACGAGCTCTCCCCGCTCGACCGGGACGGACTGGCCCTGCTGTGCGAGGAGCTGGCCGGCACCGGCATCCGGCACGTGGCGATCGTGGCGGCCGGCTCGCAGGCCCGGCCGGCCCACGAACGCGAGGTGGCCGACGCGATCCTGGCCGCGGTGCCGGGGGCGCGCATCTCGGCCGCCAGCGACTACGGCGGGCAGGGACTGGTGGCCCGGGAGGCGACCGTGGTGATCGACAGCGCGCTGACCGCGCTCACCGAACGGGTGCTGGACCGGTGCGAACGTACGCTGGCCCGCCTGCCCGGCTCGCTCGAGCTGCGCGTGGCCCGGGGCGACGGCGGCTACAGCACCCCCTCGCGCATCCGGGTCACCCCGGTCATGGCGTTCGGCGCCACCGACAGCCTGGAGCTGTGCGGCGCCGCCCACCTGGCCGGGCTGGACGACTGCCGTGTGCTGCTGGCCCGCGACGGGCGCCCGGTGGCCGGCGAGGTGCGGCACGGCCTGGCCGTGGTGCGCCCGGCCGAACCGCCCGGCCTCGGCACCGAGCTGGTGGTGCCGATGGCCGTGCTGACCGCGGTGCCGGAGGCTTCCCTCGCCGACAGCGCCGACGTGCCCGTCATCCGGCCCGACGCGCCGCCGCACGTGCTGGCCTGCGTCGGCGCGGCGATCAGCCAGCCCGCCTCCTGGCTCGACGAAGTCGCCTTCATCGAGTCGGCGGCCGAACTCGACCACGTGCGGCGCGAGGCCGAGGAGAGGGCCACCGCGATGGTGATGGCCAACGGCGCTGCCCCCGGCTCGACCCGGGTCGCCGAGGTCTCGACCGTGGCCGTGCCGTACAGCCCGTCGGGCACGATCCGCATCCGGGTGCGGGTGGCCGGCTCGCCCGACACGTCGCTGGCCCGCCGATGACCGGGCAGCCCGGCTACATCGGCGCCAGCTCGTCGATCACCGCCGAGGACGTGCCCGCGCTCTACGAGGGGGCCAAGTTCTACTCGCCCGCGGTGGGCGACGCCAACCGCTCGTCGATCACGTCGTGGCTGGCCGGGCTGCTCGACCGCAACGGCCCGGTGCCGCTGCTGCGGGTCGAGGGCGTCCCGCCCGAGACGCCGTGCGTGTCGGTCTGCGTGCTGGGCTCCGGCTCGGCGATGGCCGACCTGCCGCCGGCCGGGGACGAGTTCGAGATGGCCGTCCGGCAGATCGAGCGGCTGCAACGGGTGTCCTTCGGGGCCGTCTATCCGCTGGCCGCGGCGACCATCAGCGCGCTGGTGGCGGTGGTGACTGCGGCCCAGCTGCGGGTGCCGCTGCTCGACGCGGACGGCATGGGCCGGACCTTCGCGCTGATCCACCACACCGCGATGCACCTGTCCGGGGTGTCGCCGACCCCGCTGGCCGCGGTCGGCCCGACCGGCGAGAGCGTGCTGGTCGAGGTGCCGGACGGGCCGCGGGCCGACCGGATGTTGCGGGCCAACGTGGACACCGTGGGCGGCTGGGCCGCCCTGGCCGCGTACCCGACCACCGCGGGCGTGCTGCGCCGGGCCGCCCTGCCCGGCACGGTGTCCCGCATCGCCAACGTGGGCCGGCTGCTGCTCGACAGCACCGACCCCGACCTGCTGGTCACCCGGCTCGGCGCGATCACCGGGTGCCGCCGCCCGGCCCGCGGCCGCATCGTCGAGCTCGAGCACCTGAGCCGGCCCAGCGACGTCACCATCCCGGCCCACCCGTCCAGCCTGGTCGTCGAGGAACTGGGCGGGCTCGGCCGGCAGCTGCGCATCGAGCTGCGCAGCGAGATCGTGGCCGTCTTCGCCGACGGCGCGCTCATCGCCGGCGCGCCCGACCTGATCAGCCTGCTCGACGTGTCCCGCGGCGTGCTGGCCACGCTGGACAGCCTGGAACCGGGCGACCTGGTCGACGTGCTGGTGACCCCGGCCGACGCGGTCTGGTACTCGCCGCGCGGGATGGAGATGGTCGGCATGGGCTCGCACGGCATCCCCCTGGCCCATCCGCGGCGCCGATGAAACGCTCGTCGACCCTCCCCATCACGCTGGGCGAGCTGGCCCGCATCCAGCCCCTGGCCGGCGCCGAGGCGCACCTGGCCGACCCGTCCCGCCAGGTCGTGCAGGTGGTGCTGGCCGAGACGTTCGACCGGCTGCGCCGCTGCACCCCGCACAACCTGGTCGTGCTGCACGACGAGGCGGCCACCGGCGGCTGGTCGCTGGCCGCCGCCCTGCACCTGGCCTGGGAACGCAACCTGTCGGCGGTGGTGGTCTCGCGGTCGGTGGCCGGCGGCTCCAGCGTCGCGCTGGCCGAACGCCTGCACATGTCGCTGATCGTCATCGACGACGACCCGATCGAGGTCGCCCTGCAGCTCGCCGGCCAGGTCAGCGCGCCCGCCGCGGCCCGCGCGCTGCGCCAGGCCCGGCTGGCCGAACAGCTGGCCGAGCAGACCGGCATCCGCGGGGTGCTCGGCGTGCTCAACCGCGAGCTGCAACAGGTGCCGGTGGCGCTCGTGGTGGGCGGCGTGGTGATCGGCGGGCAGAGCGCGGCCCTGACCGAACGCCCGCAGGTGCGCCAGATCGAGGTCGAGGTGCACGCGCCGGGCGAGCGCTCGGCGGCTCGCCTGGTCGCCGCGGTGCCCGTGCCCGGCCCGGCCTCGGTGGAGCAGGTGGAGTCGCTGCTGCGCCTGGCCCGTCCCTCGCTGCAGGCGGCGTGGGCGCAGAGCCGCCTCGACACGGCCACCCGGGCCGCCCACGAACAGGCCGCGTTCGACCTGCTGCGGCGCCTGCCGTCCGCGCCGTCCCCGGCCGACGTCGAGGTGCCCGGCTGGACCAACGAGCTCGGCTGGCAGGTCGGTGAGGCCAACCGCGCGGTGTGGCTGGCCCCGCTGCGCCCGTCCGGCGAGCCGCCGCCCGAGATCACCTACCTGATCCGCGCCTCCTGGCAGCGCGGCCACACCACCTGGCCCCTGGTGGCCGAGGGCGACGGCTGGATCAGCTGGCACAGCGGCGCCGACCCGTCCGAGGTGACCGCGCTGCGCCGCGCCCTGGCCGCCTTCCGTGACTCGGCGGTGGCCCACCGCCTGGTCATCGGGGTCGGCCGCGCCCACGCCGGGGTGGCCGGCCTGATGCGCTCGGTGGCCGAGGCCCGCCTGGCCGCCCACGTGGCCCGCGAGGAAGGCCCGGGCGCCGTGCAGTGGTTCGACCAGGTAGGCGCCAACGCGGCCCTGGCCTGGTTGCCCACCACCGAGATCGCCCAGGTGGCCGACCTGACCCTGGAGGAGTTGATGGCCGCCAAGGACAGGGCGGCGCTGGTGCAGACGGTGCTGGCCGTCCTCGACTCGGGCGGTTCCCTGAGCCAGGCGTCACAACGTCTCGGCGTACACCGAAACACGGTCCTGGCTCGGCTGGCCCGGGCCCGCCAGCTGGGCCTCACCTACGACGAACCCGGCCAGCGCCTGGCCCTGCACGTCCTGTCGTACGCCCTGACCACCCTCTGGAGCGACACCACAGCCGACTGAGAGCGCGTCACTCGCAGACGACGCCGTCCTTGTCCCGGTCGGGATACCACGAGTACTCCGGGTCCTCGCCGCGGTAGTACGGGCCGTAGCCGGCCTTCTTCGCCTTCGCGCAAGTGGAGAACTGCGGGTCGAGGCCGCCCTCGTCGTCGCCTTCGTCCTCGTCTTCGTCAGCCGGGGCGGGCGGAGTGGTGGCGGCCGCCTTCGTGGGCTTCTTCGTGGCGGGCTTCGGGTTGTCGTCGCCGTTCGGCTCGCAGGCCTGGCCGTCACCGTCGCGATCGAGGGCGACCCGGAAACCCGGATCGGTCTGACCCAACGGGGCCGCCCCGGCGGCGGCGACCGCCGCGCAACTGGCGTAGTACACCGGCTTCGCGCTCGGCGAGGACGCGGCCGACGTCGCTGGTGCAGCCACGATGTCCTCATCGACGTTGTCGGTTGTGGACGAGGTGACTGGTGCGGCGACGGCCGCCGGCTGCTCGGCCGGACCGGCGCTGTTGTCCTCGGTGAGGGCGCCGATCGTGATGCCGACGACGGCGAGCACCCCGAAGACCCCGAAGACGACCATGCCGATCCGCCGCTGCCGAGCCTCCTCGGCCTTGCGGTGAGCCTCCTTCTCGCGGCGCTGAGCCACCACGTTCCACCACGGCGCGGAGCTGGCCACCGGCGCCACCGGGGCGCCCACGACGGTCCACCACCACTGCCGCGTCGCGGTGACGCGCCTGTTCCACCACGTTCGAAGGCCGGCGGCCGGCATCGCCCCGGTCGGCGGCGGATAGTGCGGCGGGTACGGGTTCTGCGGGGGCACGCCGGGCGCTTGCGGCCACGGATCTTCAGCCGGCGGATGTGACATGGCCCGGAGTTTGCCTGACAAGATCAACTGACGGTCTAGGTCGAACGGATCGTCAAGATCGACATCAAGTGCATCACCAGACCCGATCGGACCTGACCTGACCCTGGAAGAGCTGATGCCCATCGCCGCCGAGGCGGCGCACCGGCAGGCTTCGGATGTCGTGACGACATCGCCGCCGGCGGCGCACCGGCAGGCGTCGGAGAAGCTGGAGCAACGTCGGGCGGCCGCAGCGGCGGCGAAGCTGGCGCAGGAGCAGACGAAGCGGCATGCGGCCGCTGTTGCCGCACGGGAGGCCTAGACCGGCTGGGCCGAGAAGGCCATCGAGGTCGACGAGATCGACTCGTGGCTGGCCGATGGCTCGGACGGCAAGCCGGTCAGCATGGGGTCGGCCGTTTTCGCCGCCGTCCTGGGCGTCGTAGCTGTCGCTTCGATGGCGCCGGCAGCGCGTCGTGGCGCTGCTCGGCGGCATCGCGGCTTGGGCGCTGTGGACAGTGGGTCGTAGGTACCGCCAGCACCAGCGTGCCCGGTGGCGACTGAAACGCCATCGCCTGATGCAGGCCCGCGGATGCGGCGCACCGGGCTGTTCCCGGTGCGCCGTCAGATGAATCCCGGGTGGTCCGAGCCGCCTATGATGTCAGGCGGTTGGGGTCAGGCCGAGCACCTGGGCCAGGACGTCCACCTGGGCGGGGTCTCCGGCCCAGCAGTACAGGACTAGTTCGTCGGCGCCGAGGGCGCGGTAGGCGGCCACGGTGTCGGCAAGTTCGCCGGGGTCGGTGATCGGAATGCCCCAGTCCTCTCGGCCGTAGTAGGCGGCCAAAGCTCGTCGGGCCGGGGTGGCGGCTTCGCCGAGGGCCACGTTCACCTGGCCGACGATGCGCGGCCGGCCGGTGCGGCCGGCGGCGGCCCAGTCCTCGCGGACGGTTCGGATCAGCCGGCCGGCCCAGGCGAGAGGGGCCGCGCACAACAGGCCTCGCCGTGGCGGGCCACCCGTCGCAGGGCGGCCGGGGCGAAGGCGCCGATCAGGATGGGCGGCCCGGCCGGCGTGGCCGGTCGTGGGCCGATGCGGCCGTCCCGCCAGATCTGCCGGAGCTCGGTGAGCTGAGCGTCCAGCCGGCGGCCGCGGGCGGTGAAGGGCACACCGGCCGTGGTGTAGTCGTCCTCGCGTACGCCGATGCCGATCCCGAGGGTGAAGCGGCCGCCGGACATGACGTCGAGGGTGGCGACCTGCTTGGCCAGCAGGGCGGAGGCGCGCAGCGGGCCGAGCAACACCTCGGTCTGCAGCCGGATGCGGGACGTCGCGCCGGCCAGGACGGACAGGGCGACGAGGGGTTCCGGGTTGTCGTGGACGAGCCGGTCGAGCAGCGCGAGCGTGTCGAATCCGCACGCCTCGGCGCGTCGCGCCCAGTCGATGAGCAGGCGCGGATCGGTGATGGGCAGGCCTAGGCCGAAGTGCATGGGGTGCTCCTACGGAGATGGGCAGCGTTCAACGGCTGTCGCCCTCTCCTCCCGCGTATGGGGCGGGCCCCGGCTCTTCTGCGACGCGTTTCCCGAGCCGGGAGGTGGAGTTCCGGGTCGAAGGTTACTCCCCCCGCGTACCTGGGGAACAAGCGCCTGCCGGGTGGCGCTGCACGAAAGGTGATCAAGCCTGACCTGCGCCTTTCGTTGCTCGACCGGTCTCGTACTCGTGTGGGGGAAGCGGAATCGGCGGGGGTCCGGGGGACGGTGGCGCGGGCCGCTCGGGTGGAGCGGCTGGGGTACGACCGGTTCTGGGTGGCTGAGCATCATGGGGTGCCGGGAATCGCGGGGGCGGCGCCGGCTGTGCTGTTGGCGGCTGTTGCGGGAGCCACGTCGACCATTCGTATCGGGTCGGCCGGGGTGATGTTGCCGCATCATCAGCCGCTGGTGGTGGCTGAGCAGTTCGGGACCTTGTCGGCCTTTGCGCCGGGGCGGGTGGATCTGGGGCTGGGGCGGTCGCCGGGGTTCACGCCGCCGGTGCGGCGGGCGTTGCGGCAGGTTGATCGGGACTTCGCCGTCGACCTCGGGGAGCTGCGGGGATATCTGGACGGGACGTCCGAGGTGGGGCTGCATCCGCGGCCGGACGGGGCGGTTCCGCTTTACGTGCTGGCCACCGGTTCCGGGCTGGAGATCGCGGCCGAGCTCGGGTTGCCGGTGATCGTGGGCGGGCCGCTGCTCGGAGTGGGTGGTGATCCGGCGCGGGGGCTGGAGGCGCTGGCCGGGTATCGGCGGGCCTTCCGGCCGTCGGCGCAGCTGGCGGAGCCGTGGGTGGCGGTCAGCCTCGACGTGCTGGTCGCCGACACCGCGGACGAGGCCGCCGACCTGCTGCTGCCCGAGGCTTGGGCGATGGCTCAGAGCCGTACGACCGGGGTCTTCCCGCCCTTGCAGTCGGTGGCCCAGGTGCGGGCCGCCGGCAAGACCGCGCGCCAGCAGCAGTACCTCGAGCAGACCGCCGCGGCGGCGATCGTGGGGGCGCCGAAAGACGTGGAGAGCAGGCTGGGCGAGCTGCTGGACCGGACGGGCGCGGCCGAATTGGTCGCGGCCGGCAGCACCTTCGACCGGGACGCGCTGGCCGCCTCGGACGCGGCGCTGGCGGCACTGTTCGGGCGGTGAGCAACTACCGTGCAGCCATGCCCGAGTCCGTGGACCTCTCGAGTCCGGCTGCCCGCCGTGAAGTGCTGCGAAGCGTGGACGTCGACGACCCACGGCCGCACCACGACGTACTCAGAAGGATTTTCGACCTGGAACGGGACTGGCGGGAAGGTCGAGATCACGGCGAGGACGACGAGTTCGAGCAGATCTACCTGGCGGCCTTCCTGCTGTTCCTGATCGGCGACCCGGCCGACTCGCCGCGCCTGTACGCCGCGAAGTTCCGCACCGGCGACATGGACCTGGGCATCGGTTTCGACGCCCAGGCCATCTTCGGCGCCGGCCGGAGCGAGACGCTGGACTGGTTGCGGGCCAACGGCCACACCGACGAGTACGACCATCTCGTTCGGTGGCTGGCCGAGTCCGAGGATCCGAGGATCGAGGACTGGTCCCGGTACCGGCGCGAGTACTTCTATTCAGCGGACGGCGTGCTGGAGCTGGACGAGTTGGGCGGCCCTCACGGGAGCTCGGCCGCCGCGTCGTAACGGCGGCGCACGTCGGCCATCTCGGACTCGGTCAGGGCCTCCCGGGCGGCCAGATCGGCGTACTTGGGCGGGAACAGCTGACGCAGGCGGTCGGCGTACGTGACGTCGGCCGTGGCCTCGACGGCCTGGATGCCCGGCGGGTTCGTGGCGAGGTCGAGGATCACCGGGCCGGCCAGCTTCACCGCCACGTCCCAGGGGCGCTTCGGCTCGGCCACCCCGCACAGGTGGAAGCCGTACACCGTACGCACCTCGGCGAGGGTCGCGGCGTCGGCGGCTTCGTGACCGTAGACGCGGACGCCGCAGATCACGGGGGCGGGCGTGGCCGGCTGGGCCGAGTGCCCGGCGTGGTTGTGCTGCCCGGGGTCCGAGCTTTCGAGGGTGGTCCGCATCAGGCTCACCACCTGCGCGTCCACGTCCGGTTCGGGGTCGCCCGGGTTCGCCAGAGCGGCGGCGCCGGCCGACACCGCCAGCAGGATCGCCGCCACTCCGACGTACCGACTTCTGATCATGTTCGCCTCGTGCTCGTGTTCGCCTCGCCGGTTCAGGTGAAGGTGACGTCGCTGCACCACATGTAGGCCTGGTCCTGGTGGGAGGCCTGCCAGATGACGAACAGGATGTGGTGGCCGGTGTAGCCCGAGGTCGAGACGTTGAACGAGATGTTCTGGGCCGGGGCGTAGCGGCCGGTCTGGGTGATGAAGTCGAGGTTGCCCCAGCCCAGGCTCTGGGTGGCCGGGTTGAACCCCTGCTTGCTCACGTAGACCCGGAAGTAGTCGGCGCCGTGACTGGCCTGGTCGTACATGTTGACCGTGAAGTTGCGGCCCAGGTTGGTCGTGCGCCAGGCGCCGGGGCGGTTCAGGCTGTTGTTGCGGGTCAGGCCGTTGCTGCACAACTGCCCATCGGGCGTACGGGCCTGGAACTGGCCGCCGAGCCCGTCGCGCAGGGCGCTCATCCAGTTCCACATGGTGTCCGGGTTGGCCTGGAACGCCTGCCAGCACATCGGGTCCTGCTGCTGCATGGCCGGGTTGGTGTGCTGGCTGCCCCAGGCCTGCCAGCACTGGTAGGCGCGGGTCGCGGGGCCGACCACGGTGCCGTGGGCGTGAGCGGCGCCGGCCGAGGGCAGCAGGCCGGCCGTCAGGGCGAGCAGCACGACGAGCACCTGAGTGATTCGAGATCGCACGGTGTCTCCTCCGTTGTTCGGGGATCGGGGGATTGGGAGCGCTCCCATCGAGGGTCGCACCGATGTGCCGAAATATCAACGGTTGTCTATTCAAGCCGGGTTTCTTCAGATCGGGGTGTGACACTGGGCCGTCCGACGACAGGTAGAGGGTGTGAACCGCGACGACGCCGCCGAGCAGCGCTTCCGCGCCCTGCACGCGGCCACCTACACCGATCTGCTGCGCTTCGTGAAGCGGCGGATCCCGGACGACGACGCCGACGACGTCGTGTCGGCCGCCTTCCTCATCGCGTGGCGGCGCCTCGGCGAACTGCCCGGCGACGCGAGGCCCTGGCTGTTCGGCATCGCCCGCAACATCCTGGCCAACCAGGCCCGCTCCCGGCTGCGCCGCGGCGCCGTCGACGTCCGCATGGTGGCCGACCTCAGCACCGTCGAGGCCGACCGGTCGCCCGGCGTCGAGACCCGCATCGACCTCGTACGCGCGTGGTGGCAGCTGAGCGCGGCCGACCGCGAGGTGCTGGCGCTGGTCGCCTTCGACGGCCTCACCGACGTCCAGGCGGCGGCCGTGCTGGGCTGCCGCCGCGCCACGTTCCGCATGCGCCTCAACCGAGCCCGGCACCGACTGCGCGCCGCTCTGGAGCCGGCCACCGAACCCACTTCCCCCCTGAAAACCTGGAGCGAAGCATGAGCAGGCCGAGCCTGAACGAGCTGGACCAATTGGCCGCCCTCGACCCGATGCGCGACTTCGAACCCACCCCGGAGCGCCGCGCCCGAGCCACCGCCGCCCTCGACGAGACAATGCGTCTTGTCCCGACGTCGCACGTCGAGCGGCGAAAGATAGCCTCCGCCGGCCTCCGCGAGAGGATGCGTCTCGTCTTCGCGGCCCGTCCCGCCGGTCTTCGCGAGACGGCCCGTCCCGCCGGTCCTCGCGAGACGGCACGGTTCGTCTCGGGTTCGGCGCGCCGGCCGGTCGGACGGCGGCTGGTGTTCAGCGGCGCGGCACTGGCTGTTGCGGCGACGGTCGCGGTGGCTGCCGTGCAGTTCGTGCCGGGCGAGGACGGCAACCGGGCGTACGCCTGGACGGCCACCCCGAAGGCCGTGCCCGACGCCGACGCCCTGGCCCAGGCGAGGCAGTGCGCGGCCGGCTGGAGCGACGGGCGGCCCGCGCCGACCGCGGCTGACATCGTGCTCTCCGAGCGGCGCGGCACCGCGACCTTGCTGCTGGTGAAGAACGGCGCGGAACTGACCAGCTGTTTCGTGCTCGACCCGGCCCAGGGTCCGGCCGGCGGCGACCTGCTCGACACGTCGGCCGAGCCTCCGGCCGCCGGTCGGGTGCTCAATGACTCGATGGGCGCGACCGAGGGCAGCCAGGGGTGGTACTCCAGCCTCATCGGGCGGGCCGGGGCCGGCGTCGAGAAGGTCGAGATCGAGCTGCCGGACGGCACGAAGGTGCGCGCGAGCCTGAAGAACGGCTGGTGGGCGGCTTGGTGGCCGGGAGCCGAGGGAGGTAAGGCCGACGGCGTCAAGATCGTCGTGGACGCCGACGGCAAGACCCGCAGCTTCAAGCCGTCCGAAATCTTCGCGACCCAGCACCCCTGACCGGACCCGCGACGCGGCTCACCGGCCGGCGCAGACCAGCGCGCTGCCCATCGGCGCGGCCTTGCTCAGCGGCGTGGGTCGCGGCGCGGCTCTGGTCAGCGGCGCGGCTCAGATCGGCGTCGCGGCGAGGCCATCGGCGCGGCTCTGGTCAGCGGCGCGGCACCTATCAAAGCCGCGGCTCGAAGAGTGCGGCGCGTGTCAGGTCAGCAGGGCGAGCAGCGTGCGGGCGCCGAAGCCGGTGGCGCCGTCGATGGAGGCGTTGCCGGACCAGGCGGGGCCGGTCATGTCGCAGTGGACCCAAGGGACGGTGCGGGGGACGAACTCGCCCAGGAACAGGGCGGCTGTGATCGCCCGGCCGGAATCGTGCAGGGGGTGGTTGCGTACGCCGGAAGCGGTCCTGACCTGGTTCAGGTAGCGCTCGTCGTAGGGCAGGCGCCACAGGGGCTCGCCGGAGCGGGCGCCCGCGGCCAGCAGGCGGGTGGCGGCCTCGTCGTCGCGGGCCAGGACGGCGGCTATCTCGGGGCCCAGCGCGATCTCGGCCTGGTAGGTCAGGGTGGCCAGGTCGATCAGCAGGCCCGGCTCGGAATCGGCGGCCAGGGCCAGGGCGTCGGCCAGGATGACGCGGCCCTCGAAGTCGGTGTCCAGGATCTGGATCTCGGTGCCGTTCCAGGCGGTGACCACGTCGCCGGGGCGGGCGGCGCCGGGACCGGGCAGATTCTCGGCGAAGGGCAGCACCGCGCGTACGGGCACCGTGCAGCCCGCGCGGCGCAGGCCGGCCATCACCGCCAGCACCGTGGCCGCGCCGGCCACGTCCAGCCGCATGCTCTGCATCGCCGCGGGCGACTTGAGCGACAGGCCGCCGCTGTCGAAGGTGATCCCCTTGCCCACCAGCGCGACCTCCGGACCACCAGCTTCCGGCAGGTGGTCCAACGTGACCAGGTACGGGCCGTCCGAGGACCCGCCGCCGATCGCCGCGAGCGCGCCGAAGCCCTGCGCCCGCACCTCGTCCGGCCCGAGCACCGTGCAACTCAGTCCCGCGTTGTCCGCGATCCGGGTGGCCCAGGCGGCCGCCGCGCTCGGGGTGAGCAGGTTGGCCGGCGCGCTCACCAGCAGGCGGGCCAACCGGGCGACGTCCGCCGCCAACTGACCGCGTACGGCGGAAGGCAGTTGACTTTCGTCGACGAGCAGGGTGACCTCGTTGCCGGGCGGGGCGGCGGTGATCAGCCCGTCGATGATCGGCTCGATCAGCGCGGGCGGCGCCGAGACCGCGACCGGACCGCCGCTCAGCCGAGCCCCGGCGGCAATGGCGACCCGGCGGGCCGTCTCGACGGTCGGGGCGTCGCCCAGTTCGACCAGAAGCGTGTCGCCGTCCACCGCTGTGCCGTCGGCCACCGACCAGCCGCTCACGGGCGCCGAGGGGACGAACTCGATGCGGCGGTCCGCTTTTCCGGCATCGACAATCACCGGTCCCGTTCCGGTCACCACGGCGTCGGCGGCGGCCGCGATCTCGGCCGCCCGGTCCCGCTTGTCGCTGCTGGTCACAGAGCCTCCCAGGGGGTCACCGGTGTCCGGCCATCCTCCCGGAGGCGCCGGGAAGCCGATCGTGCGCGCCGCACCTGCGGCCGCCCGGGCGCTATGCCGTCCGCACACTCCCCGCCCACCGCCGCCCCCTAACTTGCGCCTTACCTGACCGGCCTGCACGCGAGGGAGATCACATGGGGCGGTATCGAGTCGCGATGGACATCGGTGGCACGTTCACCGATGTCGTGACGTACGACCAGCGGAGCGGGGCGTTCGCGGCGACCAAGGCCTCGACCACGCCCGGCGATCTCAGCGAGGGCGTGCTGGCCGGCCTGGACGCGGTGGTCGACGAGCCGGCCGGCATCGACTTCCTCGTGCACGGCACCACGCAGGGGCTCAACGCTTTCCTCGAGCGTCGCGGCGTGCCTGTGCTGCTGCTGGGCACGGCCGGGCTCGAGGACACGTACCACATCGCCCGCGGACCCCGGACCCGGCTGTACGACCTGCACTACCGCAAGCCGACGCCGCTGGTGCCCCGGCGCGACGTGCTCGGCATCGGCGGCCGGATCGCCGCCGACGGCTCCGAGCTCACGCCGCTCGACGAGGACGCCGTACGCGCCGCCGCTCGCACGGCCCGCGCCGGCGGACACGGCGCGATCGCGGTGGCCTTCCTGTTCAGCTACAAGAACCCGGCCCACGAGCTGCGGGCCCGCGAGATCCTGCAGGAGGAGCTGGGCGACGACGTCACGGTGTCGGTCTCGCACGAGGCGGCCAAGGAGTGGCGCGAGTACGAGCGCACCTCGTCAGCTGTCGTCGAGGCGTACACCGGGCCGATCGTCCGCAATTATCTGCTCGACCTGGAGGGCCGCCTCGACGACCGGGGGCTGCGCGTGCCGCTGCACGTCATGCAGTCGTCCGGCGGCATCCTGACCGCGGAGTCGGCCCGCCGCCGCCCGCTGCAGACGCTTCTGTCGGGCCCGGTCGGCGGCGCGATCGCCTGCGCCGAGCTGTCCCGGCAGACCGGCCGCCCGCACCTGATCGGCGTCGACATGGGCGGCACCAGCTTCGACGTGTCGCTGATCGTCGACGGCGAGCCCGACGTGTCGGCCGAGGCCCAGCTCGAGGGTCTGCCGATGCTGATGAGCGTGGTCAACATCCACACCGTGGGGGCCGGCGGCGGCTCGGTGGCCTGGGCCGAGGCCGGCGGCCTGCGGGTGGGTCCGCGCTCGGCCGGCGCCCGGCCCGGTCCGGCCTGCTACAACCGCGGCGGGACGGAACCCACGGTGACCGACGCCAACCTGGTGCTGGGCCGCATCGACCCGGACGGCTTCGCCGGTGGGCAGATGACGCTCGACGTCGGCGCGGCCGAGAAGGCGGTCGACGGGCTGGCCGAGGTGTTCGGCATGACCACCACGTCGATGGCCGAGGGCATCTGCGACGTCGCCAACTCCAAGATGGCGCAGGCGATCCGCACCATCACGGTGTCGCGGGGCATCGAGCCGCGCGACTCGGCCCTTGTGGCGTTCGGCGGGGCGGGCCCTATGCACGCGGTGTTCCTGGCTCGCGAGCTGGGCATCGCCGAGACCGTGGTGCCGCGGTTCCCGGGCGCGTTCTCGGCCTGGGGCATGCTGCAGACCCAGATCCGGCAGGACTACACCGAGCCGTACTTCTTCCTCGACCAGGACCTGGACCCGGCCGACATGGCCGCGCAGCTGGCCCGCCTGGAGAAGGACGGGCTGGACGGGCTCGGCCACGAGGGGGTGGCGGGGGACGCGCGGCACGCCTCGCACGCGGTCGACATCCGCTACGCGGCCCAGGAGTACACGCTGACCGTGCCGCTGACCGGCGCCGACGAGCCGCTGGGGGAGACGTTCCTGGCCGATGTGGCGCAGCGGTTCGCCGACCTGCACAAATCCCGGTACGGGCACGCCAACCTGGGGGCGCCGATCGAGTTCGTGGCTCTGCGCACCGCGGCCTTCGGTGATCTGGGCCGGCCGTCACCGCAGCAGTGGCCTCGCATGGAGAAATCGGACTTCGATCACGAGGTGCGGTCCGTGATCTTCGACGGTTCGCCGCAGCAGACCATCGTCGTACGCCGGGACGACCTGTTCGTCGGCCACACCTTCGCCGGACCGGCCGTCGTCATCGAGGACACCGCGACCACCGTCGTGCCGCCCGGCTACACGGTGCGCGTCGACGAGATCGGCTCGCTGGTCATCCGCATCGTCAGTGAAGGGGACACCCTGTGATCGACCCGGTAACCGTCGAGATCATCCGCAACGCGCTCAACGCCGCTGCGGACGACATGAACGCCACGCTGATCCGCTCGGCCTACACCCCGATCATCTACGAGTGCGGCGACTGCGTGGTCGCCCTGCTCGACGCCGACCACCAGGTGCTGGGCCAGTCGGCCGGCCTGCCGATCTTCCTGGGCAACCTGGAGACGTGCACGCTGGCCACCGAGGAGCGGTTCGGCCGTGAGGTGTGGCAGCCGGGCGACGTGTGGATCCTCAACGACAGCTACCTGGGCGGCACCCACCTCAACGACGTCACCATCTTCGGCCCGGTCTTCGTCGACGAGACGCTGGTCGGGTTCACCGCCTCGCGGGCGCACTGGATCGACGTGGGCTCGAAGGACCCGGGCGGCTCGATGGACTCGGTCAACATCTTCCAGGAAGGCCTGCGCCTCGGGCCGCAGAAGCTGGTCTCGGGCGGCGTCGAGGAGCGCTCGGTCACCGACACGATCGCGACGAACGTACGGTTCCCGTACCCGACCACCGGCGACATGCACGCGATGATGGCGTGCATCCAGATGGGCGAACGGCGACTGCAAGAGATCGTACGGCGTTTCGGGCTGAGCACTCTGGAGCAGGCGCGCGACGAGATCTTCCACCAGACCGAACTGCTGGAGCGCGCGGTCATCGCGAAGATCCCGGACGGCGTCTACAGCGCCGAGGGTGTGCTCGACAACGACGGCGTCGACCTCGACACCCCGGTGCCGATCCGGCTGCGGATCACGGTGTCCGGCGAGGAGATCGACTTCGACGTGACCGAGTCGGCCGACCAGACGGTGGGCCCGGTCAACTGCGGCGTCTCGCAGGCCGTGTCGGCGCTCCGGGTCGGCTACAAGCTGCTGGTCAGCCCCGACCTGCCGGGCAACGGCGGCTCGTTCCGCTCGATGACCACCCAGGTGCGCGAGGGCTCGGTGCTCGGCGCGAGGTCGCCGGCCGCCTGCCAGTGGTACTTCTCGCACCTCGGCCTGCTGATCGACATGGTGGCCCGGGCGCTCGCCCCGGCCCTGCCCGACCAGGTGGCCGGGGCCAGCCACGGCGACTCCATGATCATCCTGTCCGCCGGCACCGACCCGCGGGTCAAGCGCGAGTTCGTCAGCCTCGAGGCCACCGTGGGCGGCTGGGGCGGCTGGAACGGCTCGGACGGTGAGAGCGCGCTGATCAACAACGTGAACGGGTCGCTCAAGGACATCCCGATCGAGGTGCACGAGACCCGCTACCCGTGGCGGATCAACGAGTACCGGATCCGGCCCGACTCCGGCGGCTCGGGCAAGTGGCGCGGCGGCAACGGCGTGATCCGCGAGTACGAGGCGCAGACCGACCTGACCGTGTCGCTGTGGTTCGAGCGCTCGCGGCAGCCGGCCTGGGGGTTGTTCGGCGGCGAGGACGCGGTCGGCCCCGAGGTGATCATCAATCCGGGCCGCGAGGACGAGCGGCGGATCCTGAAGATCAACGGGATGCCGCTGAAGAAGGGCGACGTGGTGCGCTGCGCGACCGGCGGCGGTGGCGGCTACGGCGACCCGACCGAGCGCGCGGCCGACGACGTGCGGGCCGACGTGCTCGACCGCAACATCACGGCCGAGGCGGCCCGCAACCGCTACGGCATCGGCGCCTGAGGCGGTTCGGTGAAAGCTGGGCCCGGGGCAGCGTCGCCCCGGGCCCGGCCGCCATTTACTGAATTCTGATGCTGCTGACCCGCTCGAACCAGATGCCCATGTTCGGAACCTGCTGATGCAGACCGAGATTGATCGTGAACTTGCCGGCGCCGTCGTCGCAATTCTCCCAGTCGTACACGGTCAACCTTTTGCCTGTGCCGGCGGCGTTGTCCG
Source organism: Paractinoplanes pyxinae (assembly GCF_026626335.1). Classification (GTDB taxonomy): domain Bacteria; phylum Actinomycetota; class Actinomycetes; order Mycobacteriales; family Micromonosporaceae; genus Actinoplanes; species Actinoplanes pyxinae. The sequence continues at coordinate 565,129 of NZ_JAPNTZ010000004.1, forward strand.
CGAAACTGGTCGCTGAATTGTTCACAGTGGTTCCGTTGTTGAACGTGCTGCCCGACAGATTCCAGCAGGTGCCGGTGGGCCAGTTATTGACATTCGTCTGCCATTTGCCGTGTTCCCAGCCCACCCAGTCGTACAGGCAGAGGATTCCGCTCAAGCAGTCGAGGTCGACCGCGGCCTGGGCCGTGCCCGCATCCAGCGAGCCGGTCAAGCCCGTCTTGAACTTCATGCTGCGGACCTCGTGGTACCAGCCGATGTCGTTCAGATTGAGCGCCCGGTAGTGACCGGAGTCGAGTTCCGTCTCGTTCCACTGCTCGGTGTTGGAGCCGGTGCAATTGGAATTCGAGTACAGAACGATGTTGTTGATCGAGTCGTCGCTGTTGGTGTTGTTGATGAGGCTCGCCGACGTCCCGGCGACGACATCGCCGTCGGTGTACCGGCTGCCGTTCAGATTCACGCACTTGTCCTCGAGGATGCCGTCGTTCTCGATCTGCCAACGACCACCCCCCTGGTCGACCCAGTGGTAGAGACAGAAGAAGTTGTTCGGGCAGGCCGTTGCGGCCTGGGCCGGATTGGCGCCGGATACGGTGCCCAGCAACACCAGGGCAACGACGGCAAGAGCGCTGAAAATTTGCCTGAATCGGTGCGGCATTCCGCCCTCGTTTCGGTAGCAGCACAAGATCAGGGATCCCGCGATCACGCTAATCGATGATCCACGATGGAGCAATGATCGTGCGCCGAACCGGCGAACAGGCATTTACGGTGATCTCCGCCTTTACTCCGCAGGGGTTCCGAAGGCGCGGAGCGACACCTCCTGCCACTCGCGCCAGGTCTGCAAGCGGGACTCGTAGATGGCTTCGACCTCGGGCAAGACGTCGCCCAGGATGAGGCGGCGGGGCGGGTTCGGGTGGTCGACGAGAGTGAGGATCGCGGGGACAGTGGCGTCGGGGTCGCCGATGCGGAACTCCGGCGATTTCGTCGCGCGCGTGCCGTCGTACGCGGGAAGCTCTTGACTTGATTTGAGGCCCCGCGCGGCGAAATCGGTGGCGAACGGGCCGGGCTCGACGCAGGTGACGCGGATGCCGAAGTCCTCGACCTCTTGCGCCAGCGCCTCGGTCAGGCCCTCGACCGCCCACTTCGAGGCGTGGTAGGCGCCGAAGCCGGGGTACGCGCGGACGCCGCCCTCGCTGGTCACCTGCAGCAGATGCCCGGCGCCCTGGCGGCGCAGGACCGGCAGCACGGCTTGGGTGACCCAGACGGCGCCGAAGAAGTTGGTCTCGAGCTGCTCGCGCAGCTCACGCTCGGTCACCTCCTCGACCATGCCGACGTGGCCGTAGCCGGCGTTGTTGACCACGACGTCGAGGCGGCCGAAGCGTTGCGCCGCGCGCTCGACCGCCTCGAACACGGCCTCGCGGTCGGTGACGTCCAGCTCGAGCGGCAGCACCGTCTCGGGGAAGCGCTCGACCAGGTCGTCCAGCTTCTTGGTGGTACGGGCGGTGGCGACCACGCGGTCGCCGCGCTTCAGAGCGGCCTCGGCCCACAGGCGCCCGAAGCCGCTCGACGAACCGGTGACGAACCAGATTTTGCTCATGCCATCGAGTCTGGCCGCGATCCCGGTATGCCACCAGCGAATGATCGTAAAGTCAGGTATTCCTTGATGGCATGGATGTTCATCCGCAACTGCTGCGCGCACTGCGCGCTGTGCTCGAGACCGGCTCGCTGACCGCCGCGTCCGAACGGCTCGGCTTCACGCAGTCGGCGCTCTCCAAGCAGATCGGCACGCTGGAAGCCGCCGCGGGTGTGCAGTTGCTGCGGCGGGGGCCGCGCGGGGTCGAACCGACCGAGGCCGGCCACCGGCTGGCGGCGCGGGCGGCGTCGATCCTCGACCAGTACGACGCGGCGCAGCGCGAACTGGACGACCTGGCGGCGCCGCTGGGCGGGCGGGTGGCGCTCGGCGGCTTCCCGACCACGGCCATGCGACTCGTGCCGCGGGCGATCGCCCGGGTCCGAGCCGAGCACCCGTCGGTGGCGATCGACTTCCAGGAATCGTCGACGCCCGTGCAGATCCGGCGGTTGCGGGCCGGGCGGCTCGATCTGGCGTTGCTGTCGTCCGGTGAAGGGCTGCCGGAATGGGATCTGACCGGCGTCGAGGTGGAGCCGTTGCCGTCCGGGCCGCTGCTGCTCGCGGTCGCGCGGCAGCATCGGCTCGCACGCGCTTCCGAGCCGGTGCCGGTGACCGAGTTGGCCGGCGAGGACTGGATCGCGGGGCGCGGCGCGCGCGGGGAGCCGCAGTTCGGGGCGTGGCCGACCTTGGCGCGGCCGCGGGTGGTGGCCGAGCTGGCCGACTGGTCGACCCGGCTCGGGTTCGTGGCCGCCGGGATCGGGGTGACGACGGTGCCGGCACTCGCCGCGGGTGCGCTGCCCGAAGGCGTCGTCAGCCTCGAGGTCGACGATCCGGAGTGGACGGGGCGCCGGTTGCTGCTCGCCCGGATCGGCGCGCTGGGCGGGCCCGCGAACGCCGTACGCGCGGCCTTGGCCAAGGAGGCGCGAGCCGTCGCCGAACGGGGCAGCGGACCGCGATAGGAATCGATACCTTTGGATTCATGAGAGCACTCGTCGCCGCCACCGTCCTGCTTCTCACCACGGGGAGCCCCGCCTACGCTCAGGAGCAACGCGCCGCCGAGCCGTGCTCCGGCCAGATCCACCCCAACCCTGGATTCGAGCGCGGCACCACGGGCTGGACGGCCGGCCCCCGCATCGTCGTGCTCGGCGACGCCCACAACGGCCGCGCCTACGCCAGCCTGGCCGGGCTCGACGTCACCCACACCGACTCGCTGCGCACCACCGTGACGGTGCCCGCGAACTGCAATCTGACGGTCAAATTCTGGGTACGCACCACAGCCACCGACACGAGCGTCACCGACTCGATGAACGTGAGCTTCGTGGTGACCGGGGTGCCGCCCAAGACCTACTTCGCGCTGCGCTCCGACGGCTCGCCCGACTGGTACCAGTACAGCGGTTCGACCGGAACCGCAGCCACCGAACGATCCGCCACCGTCATCTTCTACGCCAGCGAAACCGCCGGTAACGGCGTGGCCGCCTTCGACGTCGACGACGTCCGTTTCACGCTGAGCTGACTACCCGGCAAGACGCAGCTCGGCGAGGCGGAGCCCTTCCCAGAACAGGGCGCTCAGCGTCGTGGCGGCGACCGTCGCGCCGAGCAGAACGGGCCAGGCCCGCCACAGGCGGTGGACGGTGGCGAGCCAGGCCAGCACGACGAGTGGCAGGACGGCTCCAGGTAGCCAAGGGGTCGGGAAATGCTGCCAGGCCTGGCCTGACAGCAACCCGCAGGCGGCCCCCGCGGCCAGCGCGGCGGTCGGCGTCCGCGCCGTGCGGGTCAGATGGCCCAGCAGCCCGAACGACGGTCCGGCGACGGCCGACACCACCAGCCAGGCCGCGGTCATGAGCGCCACCGACCGCAGTCCGTGCCAGTCCGCCGGGGACCCGTCGAAGAGCATGCCGCCACTCCAGCGCCGGCTGAGCACGAGGATCAACAGGTAGTAGACGAGGGTGGCCGACGTCAGCAGCACGGTCGCGTCCACCACCGCCCCGCGGCGGTCGGCGGCCGTCCGCCCCATCAGCAACGCCGCCGTCCCCCAGGCGAAACCGCTGCTGACCAGAGTGATCACGACCTGCCCGGCCATGCCCTCCACGCTGTCGGCCGCGAACGCCAGCAAGCCGAGCGCCACCGCGGCCCCTACTACCTTTCGGGCCGGACGCTCCACAACGGCATTAACCACGCTCGACCTCCCCGGGGCCGGTCACGCTACCAGCGAGGTGGTTGTTGGTGGCGACGACGTCCGGCCGGCCGGCCGTCAGAGGTTCGCTACCGCAGCCTCGATCTTCTTCGCCAGTGACGGTTTGACATTGCCGCTGACCCGCACGAGCCCGGTCCCGTCGGCAGTGCGGTAATGCCACTCGGTGCCCAGGATCGGGCTCTCCGCCTGCAGGCCCTTGATGTAATCGCTGCGTCGCTGGGCCAGGTCCGCGGTGTCGAAGACCTCGACGACCAGGCCCCGGTCGACCGAGTACTTCTCGCCGGCCTTGTCGCCGCCAGGCAGCTCGGCCGAGGCGCGCGTGGCGTAACCGTTGGGCCGGCCGAGCAGGTTGTTGGGATCGGTGTCCTCCGTTTGAGCGACGCCATGGGTGAGCCCGAGCTTGGCCGTCTGCAATTTCTTGACGATCGCCTCGGCCGTCAGCGGCTTGCGCGCGACCGCCGGCGGGGCGGTCGTCTGCACCGCTTCCTGGTGAGTCGCCGGCGTGGCCGGCGCCTGCGGCGTCGTGGTCGAGTCGCCGCCACAGCCGGCGGCCGAGCCGATGAGGGCCGCGGTGACAACAAGCAGAACGGTTTTGCGCATGCGGGCAGGCTAATGGTCGGTAAGGCAGCCGATCACCCGAGCGCCGGTCGACCGATAAGGCGATATTGATGGGGGCGCAAAGCGCTCGACCGGGCATTTGTCATCTCGCTTCAGTCCGAATCGAAAGCGGGCCGAAGTCGCTGCGACAGCCGAAGGCGAGAGCGAGGTCACTCCGATCACGCGAATCCGTCCGCGCCGGGTTTCCGCGATGGCGGCAACGGGTCCGCCGGGAGGGTGACGTCTGGGTTATATCGGGTCGGGCGGCTGCCCGCGATGGTTAGCGTCGAGTCCGGGGAAAGTGCCGGCGCGGCCGGACGTTCCCATTCGCTATCTAGGAGCTTTGAGTTGACCGCCACCCTCAGGTCCGTGGACATGCCGGACGGCACGACCGCCCACGATGAAACGCTCGACCGCTGGTACGTCAAGAAGCCGGCCGGGCTCTTCCCGTGGCGGGCGCCCAACGGCGAGAAGCTGACCGACTTCGAGGTCGACAACTTCCTGCGCACCGGGCGGATCAGCGTCACGCTGCCGTTCTAGCGCCGGGGTCGCGCAGGGTCCGGAACATCAGCCAGCTCACGGCCGGCATGAGGATCAGCGGCGTGAGCGCGGTGCGCAGCGAGGTCGCGTCGGCCAGGGCGCCGATGGCCGGGCCGGCCAGGCCGCCGATGCTGACGGTCAGGCCCAGGGTGATGCCGCTCGCGGTGCCGACCCGGCTGGGCAGAAAGTCCTGGCCGAGGGTGATCTGCAGCGAGAACGGGACGTAGAGGCCGGCCGAGGTCAGCGCCACGAACAGGTAGAGGGCCGGGCCGGGCGCCCAGACGACGCCGGCCACGGCGAGGACGGCCATCGCGTACGCCCAGCGGGACACCGCGACGCGGCCCCACCGGTCGGCGGCCGAGCCGCCCAGCAGGGAGCCGCCGACGCCGCCGAGGTAGAGCACGAACAGGGCGGCGGTTCCCGCGGCGGGGCTGCCGTCGAGGCGCTGCTGGGCGTACAGGGCGATGAAGGTGCTGAGCCCGACGAAGGTGATCGACCGGAACACCACCGCGACGGTCAGCCGCAGGAACGAGGGGATGTCGTCGCGTCCGGCCGTCGAGGTCTTCGCAGTAGAACCCTTAGGACGCAGAGCGTGCAGCACGGGCAGTGCCGCGGCGGCGCCGGCCAGCGCCGGGATCAGGAGCAGCGGGGTCCGGTTCAGTCCACTGAGGGCGGCGACCAGCAAGGGCGCCAGCGCGAACCCGATGTTGCCGCCGGTCGAGAACCAGGCCATGGCGGTGTGGCTGCCGGCGCTGGCTTCGCGGGCGAGCCGCGCCGACTCGGGGTGGTAGGCGGCCACGCCGATCCCGGCCAGCGCCACGAAAACCAGGGTGAGGGCGTAGTGGCCGCTCAGCCCGCTCAGCGCGATGCCGGCCCCGCTCAGCAGCGTGCTGACCGGCAGCAGCCACGGCATCGCGAAGCGGTCGGTGAGGACGCCGAACAATGGCTGCGCGACCGACGACAGCAGCGACGCGGCCAGCACGATGCCGGATGCGGCGGCGTACGTGTAGGCGCGCTCGGCCACGAACAGCGGCACCAGCGCCGCGACCGCGCCCTGGTAGACGTCGACGCAGGCGTGGCCGGCCGAGAGCAGCGCGATGGAGGTCTTCTTGCGCACAGCCCGATCGTCGCGGGCGTGGCCCCTGTCCGGCTTCCGATAACGTGACAGACGATGCCGGAAATCCGCCACGTGACGGTGGCCCCGACCCGCAGCCAGTGGCTGGCCTCCGGGGCCGGGATCGACGCGCATCGGCACGACGACCACCAGATCGTCTACGCGGCCCGGGGCGTGCTGAGCGTGACGACCGAGGCGGGGTCGTGGGTCACGCCGGGCACCCGGGCGATCTGGGTCCCGGCCGGCACGGTTCACGCCCACCGCGCGTACGGCGAACTCGAACTTCACCTGGTGGGGCTGCCGGCCACCAGCAACCCGCTCGGCCTCGGCGCCCCGACCGTGCTGCTGGTGCCGCCGCTGCTGCGCGAGCTGATCATCGAATACACCCGCGAGCCCGGGACGGAGAGCCCGGAGCGCGACCGTTTGCGGGCCGTGCTGCTCGACCAGGTGCGGGCCTCTCCGCAGCAGCCGTTGCACGTGCCGGCGCCCGCCGATCCTCTGCTACGGGCGGTGTGCGCCCTGGTGCAGGCCGACCCGGGCGCCAACCGTACGCTGGCCGACCTCGGCCGCGAGGTCGGCGCCAGCGATCGCACCCTGTCCCGGCTGTTCCGCCGCGATCTGGGCCTGAGCTATCCGCAGTGGCGCACCCAGGTGCGGCTGCACCAGGCGCTGATCCTGCTGGCCGGGCGGACGCCGGTGACCGCGGTGGCCCACCGGTGCGGCTGGTCGTCGGCCAGCGCGTTCATCGACGTCTTCCGCCGCACCTTCGGCCACACTCCCGGCGCCCACCCCAGGAACTAGGCGAGCGAACCCCAGGCGGCGGATTCGCCGGCCGGGGAGTGGTGCTGCGGGACGTTCCACGGGTTGTCGTCGCGCAGCGGGAGGGGCAGCAGGAACTGCGGGCAGTCCTGATAGACCACCGGGCGCAGGAAGCGGCCGATCGAGGCCGTGCCGACCGAGGTGGTGGTCGGGTTGGTGGTGGCCGGGAACGGGCCGCCGTGCTGCATGGCCGGGGTCACGGCCACGCCGGTGGGCCAGCCGTTGAACAGCACCCGGCCGGACAGCGCCTGCAGGTCGGTGACCAACTCGTGCAGCCAGGGGGAGTCCTCGGCCGAGCCGATGTGCAGGCCGGCCGTCAGCGAGCCCTCGATCAGGTCGATCAGCGCCGCGCCCAGGGGCTCGCCGGGGGTGTAGCGCACGACGATCGACAGGGGGCCGAACGCCTCCTGCAGCAGGGTGTCGCGGTGCTTGAGCAGGGTGGCCAGGTCGGTCTCGACGAGGGTGGGCGTCACACCGTCGTCGGTCACCGCGCCCTCGACCGTGACTGTCACGCCGGCCGTCTGCAGGATCTCGGTGCGGCGGTGGGTGTAGCCGTCGACGATTCCCGGGTGCAGCAACGGGTGCGGGGCCACCGACTGGAACGCCTCCGCGGCCGAGGACGCGAACTCGTCGGGGACGAACAGCAGGCCCGGCTTGGTGCACAGCTGGCCGGCCGAACCGGAGACGCTGGCCGCGAAGCCTTCCGCGATTCCGGCGGCCCGCTCGGCCAGCGCGGCCGGGGTGACCACGACCGGGTTCAGGCTGCCCAGCTCGCCGTAGAACGGGATGGGGCGCGGCCGGGCGGCGGCGATCTCGGCCAGGGCCCGGCCGCCGGCCAGCGAGCCGGTGAAGCTGGCGGCGGCGATGCGCTCGTCGCGCAGCGCGGCCACCCCCTCGTCCTGGCCGTGGATGACGGTCAGCGCGCCCGCCGGCAGCGCGGCGCCGACGATCTGCGCCGTGCGGTCGGAGAGGCGCGGGTGACCGGGGTGCGCCTTGACCACGACCGGGCAGCCGGCGGCCAGGGCCGAGGCGGTGTCGCCGCCGGCCACCGAGAAGGCGAACGGGAAGTTGCTGGCCGCGAAGTTGAGCACCGGGCCCAGCGGAACCAGGTAGCGGCGCAGGTCGGGCCGGGGGCCGAGCACGAATTCGGGATCGGGGGCGTCCAGGCGTACGTCAAGGAACTCGCCCGCCGCCGCGACGTCGGCGAACAGCTTGAGTTGCACCGCCGTCCGCTTGATTTCGCCGCGCAGGCGAGGCTCGGCCAGACCGGTCTCCTCCATGGCCAGCGGGACGAGTTCGTCGGCGGCGGCCAGCAGCGCGTCGGCGGCGGCGACCAAAGCCTCGGCCCGCTGGCGGGGAGCCATCTCGGCCAGGACGGGAGCGGCCGCAGTGGCGGCGGCGAGTTCAGATTCCATGCGAGAACACCTCAGAAAGCGAAGCCGGTCGGGTACGGGTCGGACGGGTCGAGCAGATACTGCCCGAGGCCGGTCACCCAGGCCCGGCCGGTGATGGTGGGAACGACGGCGGGACGCCCGGCCACTGTCGTCTCCCCGATGAGGCGGCCGGTGAAACGGCTGCCGATGAACGACTCGTTGACGAAGTCGGCGCCGACGGCCAGTTCGCCGCGGGCCCACAGCTCGGCCATGCGGGCCGACGTGCCGGTGCCGCAGGGGGAACGGTCGAACCAGCCGGGGTAGATGGCCATGGCGTGGCGGGAGAGCCGGGCGTCGGAGCCGGGCGCGATGAACTCGACGTGGTGGCAGTGGTCGACGCCGTCGATGAGCGGGTGCTTGGGCGGGTCCTGCGTGTTGATGGCGTCCATGATGGCCAGCCCGGCGTCGAGGATGTCGCGTTGCCGCGCCCGGTCGAACGGCAGCCCGACCGCCTCGAGGTCGACCATGGCGTAGAAGTTGCCGCCGAAAGCCAGGCTGTACGGCACCGCGCCGAGGCCTGGCACCTCGATCGTGGCGTCGAGGCGTTCCGCGTACGCGGGAACGTTCTCCAACGTCACCGAGTCGGCATGCCCGTCCTTCACCTGAACCGTCGCCACGACGAGCCCGGCCGGGGTGTCCAGCCGGATGGTGGTGACGGGCTCGGTCACCGCCACCATGCCGGTCTCGACCAGTACGGTGGCCACCCCGATGGTGCCGTGCCCGCACATGGGCAGGCAGCCCGACACCTCGATGTAGACGACGCCGAAGTCCGCGTCGGGGCGGGTGGGCGGCTGCAGGATCGCGCCGCTCATCGCCGAGTGCCCGCGCGGCTCGTTCATCAGCAGCAGCCGGATGTCGTCCAGGTGCTCGATGAAGTGCAGGCGCCGCTCGTTCATGGTCGCCCCGGGGATGGTGCCGAGGCCCGCGGTGACGACCCGGGTCGGCATGCCCTCGGTGTGCGAGTCGACGGCGGTGAACATCCGCGAGGCGCGCACGTCAGCGTCCCAGCGCTTCGACGGCCCGCTTGGTCTCGGCCTCGACCTGGGCCCGGTGCTCGGGGGTGAGCGGGCCGCGCGGCGGGCGGCACGGGCCGCCGTACCGGCCGATGAGATCCATGCTGAGCTTGATGGCCTGCACGAACTCCGTCCGGGAATCCCAGCGGAACACCGCCACCAGGTGCTGGTACAGCTCGCGGGCGTCGGACACCTTCCCGGCCAGCATGAGGTCGTAGAGCCGCCGCGACTCGGCCGGGAAGACGTTGGGGAAGCCCGCGAACCAGCCCACCGCGCCGTCGACCATCAGCTCGAACAGCACGTCGTCGGCGCCCGCGATCACGTCGAGGTCGCACTTCTCGCGGATCTCGAACAGCCGCCGCACGTCCCCGCTGAACTCCTTGATCGCGACCACCTGGGGGATCTGCGCGATCTCGGCCACCAGCGACGGCACCAGGTCGACCTTGGTGTCGAACGGGTTGTTGTAGATCATGATGGGCAGCCCGGCCTCGGCGATCCGGGTGTAGTGCTCGACGACCTGGCTGTCGCTGGCCCGGTACATCGTCGGCGGCAGGGCGAGAACGCCGTCGGCGCCGTCCTCACCGGCGATCTCGGCCCAGTGCTTGGCCTGGTGCCAACCCGGCCCGTGCACGCCGGCGATGACCTTGCCGCGGCCGGCCACCGCCTCGACGGCCACCTGCACCACCCGGCGGCGCTCCTCGTCGGTCAGCGACGAGTACTCGCCGAGCGAGCCGTTCGGGCCGACGCCGTGGCAGCCGTTGCTCATCAGCCAGTCGACGTGCTCGGCGTACTTGTCGAAGTCGACGGCCAGCCCGGCCGGGGCGGACGGGTCTTCCTTGTACGGCAGGGCGGTGGCGACGACAACGCCGCGCAGGTCGGTGGTCACAGGGGCTCCTTCTCTTCGGCGGCGGCCAGCTCGCCCAGCCGGACGAACGCCGCGAGGGGGCGGCTCTCGGTTCGTCCGGGATCGAGCAGGCCGCCGGTGTGGCGGTGCAAGAGTTCTTCGACGGTGCGCCCGCAGACGCGGCCCTGGCAGACGCCCAGGCCGGCGCGGGTGCTGAGCTTGAGCGAGCGCAGGCCGCGCGAACCGGTGGCCTCGGCCCCGGCGCGCAGGTCGCCCGCGGTGACTTCCTCGCAGCGGCAGACGAGCGTGTCGTCGCCGAGCCAGCCGGTCCAGCCGGGCCGGATGCCGTGGGCGGCCTCGAGGCGGGTGGCGAAACGCTGATTTTCCGTACGCTGCCGGCGTTGCACTTCCGAGGCGGAGCCCCCGGCGGCGGCGAGCCCGGCCACGACACCCTCGGCCAGGGCCAGATCGGCGCCGCCGATGCCGGTGATCTCGCCGGCCGCGTAGACCCCCGGGACGGTGGTGCGTCCGTCGTGGTCGGTCACCACGGCGCCGTACGCGTCGAGCCCGCACCCGGCCGACACGGCCAGCTCGACCCGCGGCACGAAGCCGTGGCTGACACAGACGGCGTCGACCGCCACCTCTCGAGCGGTGCCGGAGATGGGCGCCCATCGGTCGTCGAGCCGCGCGACGGTGACCGAGGTGACGCGGTCGGTGCCGTGCGCGGCGACGACGGCGGTGGCCGCGCGGTAGGGGATGCGGTGGCGGGCCAGATCACGGAGGTAACCGGCCAGCTCGCCCGCCTTGTGCCGGGTGGCGAGCAGTTCGGCGGGGCGGCGGCTCCACGCCTTGGCCAGACGCGGCCAGCCGTTGGCCTCGAGCACGGCGACCACCCCGGCGCCCGTACGCAGAAGGCTCGAAGCCACCGGAAGCAGGAACGGACCGGCCCCGGCGACCAGCACCCGGCGCCCGACGGCGATGCGCTCGGCCTTGGCCAGGGCCTGAGCGGCGCCCGCGGTGAAGACGCCCGGCAGATCCCAGCCCGGGAAGGGCAGGGTCCGCTCGTACGCGCCGGTGGCCAGAACCAGAGCTTTCGGAGCGAAGGTCCTTCGTACGCGGTCACGCCCGTCCGCCGGCCCGACGAGCACATGCAGCGTGGGCGGGCGGTCGTCGTGGCGCTCGGCCAGCCAGACCTGCGCGTCGGTCAGCACCTCCTGGCCGCGCAGGGCGGTGAAGCGATCCCAGCCGTGGTGCAGAATCCGCTCGTCGGCGGCCGGCCGCTGAGCCGGAAGGTGCCGCCAGTACTGCCCGCCCGCGTCGCCCGCCGCGTCGAGCAGCACCACCTGAGCGCCGGCTTTCCGGGCGGCGTCGGCGGCGGCCAGCCCGGCCGGCCCGGCCCCGACGACAAGGACGTCAGGCGTCTCGACGGTCATGCCTGCTCCTCGGTCGAGATGGTGTCGCCGTCGGCCGCCCGGCGCTGGCAGGCGCGCACATCGGGCAGCCCGTTCACGGTGACCAGGCAGTCGTGGCAGACGCCGATGCCGCAGAAGACGCCGCGCGGCCGCCCGTGGCGGGTGGTGCGCCAGGTGAGCCGCCCGGCCCCCATCAGCACCCCGGCAACCGTCTGCCCGTCCACGCCCGGCACCGGCACCCCGTCGACAACCAGCGTGATCGACGCCGCCGGCCTCGGCCGCACCGGGTCGCGGTGCGGTTCCAGGCCAGCCGGTCCGGTCGTTGTCACGCCAGTAGTATGTCACACACTACAGCCGCTGACGAGAGCTCTTACCTGCGGAACTTCACGCGAGCGGGCCGAGCCGGTTCTTCTTCCCAAGCGCCCGATCCCTGCGGGCGATCAACGGATGGAGATCGCGGTGACATCGAGCGAGCGCACCCTCACGCTGATCAACGGAGTCCTGGCCGGCCTCGGCGGAGTGTTCCTGCTGACCGGGTCGGTGCCGGTCACCGCGATCGCGGCCGCGGCCGCCGTGCTCATCGCGGTAGGGTCCGCGCTGATCGGCCGCCGGGCAGCGCCGACCGATGCACCCTGAACGCGCGGGAGGGCGACGTGGCCGGGAGGGCCGAGCCGTTCGAGGTCTTCTTCAAGCGCATGTACGAGCCGCTGCTCGCCTTCGCGATGTTCTGGTGCGGCGACTACCACGACGCCGACGACGCCGTGGACACCGTCATGGCGGCCATGTGCGAGAGGTGGGGCGAGATCAGGAACCCGGCGGCCTACGCGCGGCGGGCGGTCCCGCGGACGATCATCAAGATCCGCCGTGATCGCGGCGACCACCGCTTCGTCACCGTGCCGCCCGACCGGCTGCCCGAGCTGGGCGACCTGGTCCCGGACGTCGACCGGATCACCGGCGACCAGTGGGTGGAGGAACTGCTCGGCACCCTGCCGCCGATGCAGTACGCGGTCGACGCCGCCCGGGAGGCCGCCCGCAGCCGGCTCGAGGGGTCCGAACTCGACCGTCGCTACCAGCGGGCGATGCGGCGGGCGGCGGGAGACACCAGGCGCCCCGGCGGGGCCGGGCGGCCGCTCGAGGAGCTCGCCGGCATCTGGGAGGCGGCCACGGTGGATTTGGCCGGCGACGCCGAACAGTTGCTCTGTCTGCTCCTGCCGGTCACCCGGTTGAGCGAGTTCCGGCCGGCCCCGCCGATCGAACCCCAGCGGCTGGCCGCGATCCTGCTCGACCACTACGTCGCGTCCGGCGACGGCGACACCGTCGACTCGTACGCGGTCTCGGCGGCTTTGTCTCTGGCCACCCTCGAGTTCGTCTCGACCTCCGGCGTTCAGCGACCGGACCTGCGGGAACGAGCGAGCGCCCGGCTCACCGCGGCGCTGACGGGTCTGGTGCACGGGTTCCGCGTCACTGAGTTCGACGCCGATTCCCCGGCCGGGCGGGCGTTGCTGGCCACGGTGAATCAGCAGATGCGCCCCGAGCGGCAGGTGATCGCCGAGTTGCGGGAGACCCTCGGCGGATCCGGACCGGAGGCCGATCTGTTCGAGTGCGGCTGGGCGCCCGATCTCGCCGCCACGGTCGCCGCCCTCGACGCGATCGAGGACCTGCTGTCCGAGCGGACGCGCCTGCTCGGCCTGCTCGACGAGGAACAGCAGCGACTTTCCCAGGCACTGCAGCTGTACGCCGAGCGGACCCGCACCTACTGGACCGTGGTCGCGACGTTCGGGACGGGCCGGTGGCCGCTGGAGGACGTGCCGTGGCGTTCCTCGGGTGGGGAGTCCGGCTATCTGACCCTGCTGGTGGCCTCGATCGCGATGAAGGGCCTGGCGTACGGGCCCGGCTTGGTCCGGGTCGGCCGCGTGCTGACCGAACTGGCCCGGGCCGGCGACTACGGCCCGCTGCTGCTGCAGCGCACCGCCGAACTGGCCGGCCTGGTCGATGACGCCTACGAACGCGATCGGCTTCTCGCGACTGTGGACGAGCTGTGGAACCGCCTGCCGGCTGAGGCGTCGTGGCGTGAGACCGCCCGTGTCGTCCGGGCTCTGGTCGCCCTCGCGAGCGTGCTGGGCTGGCCGCCGCCCCGCGGCACCCTTCTGGCCGCGCGGGCCGCGGACCTGCTGAACGAGGCCGAGCAGCTGTACGACCGGGAGCTGGCGATGGGCAGCGGGCCACTCCGCCAGGACCAGTTGCAGGTGCTCGGCGCCACCCTGAGCCGGGCCCGGGCCGTCCTGAGGGATCGGCCCGGGGCGGCCACCGCCTTGGCGGCCGATGCGCTGCGGCGGCTTGATGCTCTCGCCGCGGAACGCGAGGCGGGACGAACCACGAAGTGACCGCGGAGCTCAGTTCTGGATGGCGGGCCAGGCGGCCTCGGGGTGGCAGCGGGCCGGGCAGGCCTGGATGTAGACCTCGTTGCCCAGGAACAGCAGAGCCTGGTTGTCGCTGGTGCCGTGGGCGTCCTTGTCGCGCATGGGCCACATGTCGAAGCCGAAGTTCTCGGGCACCTGGCACACGAAGACCATGTCGGCGCCGCACGAGCAGGTGTACATCTCGGGATACTGCGCCCACGAGGGAACGCCGCCCAGCTTGAAGCCCTGCCGGCCGCGTCCGTGCTCGCTCACCTCTTCCTCGGCGGGGTGCACGGCGAGGCGGTGCGGCTCCACGTGCGGGTCGGCCTCCGCGGCCGGGGTGCCACCGGCCGGGCGCAGCAGGAAGCGCCAGTACGGTCCGTCGTACTCGTCGGTGACCTCGTCCCAGTAGCGTTCCGGCAGCGGGTTCGGGGCGGTGGTCACGTCGTCGTGCTCCGGGCACTGGAACACCAGCAGGTGGTCGTCCCCGAAATTCGGGAGGTCGACCTGGAAGAAGAAGACCATCGGCTTGCCGCAGAAACAGGCCGGCCACGTCTCGCCCGCCGCGAGCAACGGCCATCCGCCGATGGTGTTCCGGTCACCGGCGACGGGCGGCTCGGGCAGGGTCTCGATCATGTGGATGGACATCGCGCCAACCTACTCGCGCAGGCTGGGGCGGTCGGCGGCGAAGGCGGCCGCGTCGACGTGCGGCGGGCGGTTCAGCATCAGGTCGCCCAGCAGTTCGCCGGTCGCCGTGGAGAGCACGATGCCCGCGCCCTCGTGCCCCGTCGCGTGCCACAGGCCGGGAAGCCGGGGGTCGGGGCCGATGACGGGCAGGTGGTCGGGGACGTAGGGGCGGAAGCCGCCGTACGCCCGCATCACCGCCACGTCGGCCAGGAACGGGAACAGCACCAGCGCCTTGGCCGCCACCGCCGACAGCACCCGGGCCTCGATGCGGGAGTCGAAGCCGCGCCGCTCGCGGGACGAGCCGATCAGCACGGTGCCGGCCGCGGTGGACTCGACCACGCTGGACGTCTGCAGAGCGGCGTCGTTCGAGCCGACCGCCCCCACGTAGTCGGCGTCGTACACCTTGTGGTGGATCCGCTGCCGCATCCGGGTCGTGACCAGGATCGTTCCGCGCCGGGGGCGGACGGGCAACGAGACCCCCAGCCGCGCGGCCACCTCGCCCGACCACGGACCGGCCGCCACCACCACGTGATCGCACGAGATCGAGCCGGACGACGTGACCACCCCGGCCAGTCGCTCGCCGATCTTCAGAGGGCCGAGCACTTCGACGCCCTGCTCCACGACACAACCGTGCCGCCGGGCCGAGGCCAGCAGCGCCTCGGTCGCCAGGGCCGGCTGCACCTGGGCGTCCTGCGGATAGAAGACGGCCGCGGCGTGGTCGGGGTTGAGGTCGGGCTCGTACGACAGCCCGTCCACGACCGACGACGAAACGCCGGCCGCCCTCTGCAAAGCAGCGAACTCGTGCAGTGCCGCAGCGCCCGCGGCGGTCGTCGCCACGACCAGCCCACCCTTGGCCTCGTACTCTATGTCGGAAAGATCCGACAAGAGCGAGCGCCACAGCGTCAAGGACCGCAGCGCCAGCGCGAGCTCCGCGCCCGGGCCCTTGTCCGAGACCAGCAGGTTGCCCTCGCCGGCCGACGACGTTCCCCCGGCCGACGCCGACCGGTCGAGCACGGTCACCGACACCCCGGCCACCGCCAGCTCGCGGGCGATCGCCGCGCCGACGATCCCGGCCCCCACGACGACGACCTTCACTGCTCGGCCCGCCCGCTCCACCACCCCGTGATGTGACCGAGGTGCCGGCGCATCAGCTCCTCGGCCCCCGCCCCGTCCCCGGATTCGAGCAGGTCGAGCAGCACCAGATGCTCCTCCGACGAGGACGCCAGCTCGGGTGACCCCAGCATGGTGGCCAGCCCGACCAGCCGGGTCTGCTGCCGCAGGTCGCCGACCAGGGTGACCAGCCGGTCGATCCCGGTGAGACTGAGCAGGTGCAGGTGGAACGTGGTGTCCGCGGTCAGATAGGTCGGCAGGTCGGACGCGGCCGCGCTGGTCACGATGGCCGAAGCCTCGGCCCGCAGCCGGGCCAGATCCGGCGCTCCGATGTTTCCGGCCAGCAGGCGCATCGGCGGCGCCTCGAGCCACTGGCGGATCTGCACGATCTCGGCCAGGTCCTGCTCGCTGACCTGCGTGACGCGGAAGCCCTTGTTGCGCGCGATCTCGACGAAGCCGCGTTTTTCCAAGTTCAACAGCGCTTCCCGTACGGGCGTGGCCGACACATCGAACCGGGCCGCCAGAGTGGGAGCGGTCAGCATGGTGCCCGGCGCGAACTCGCCCGAGACGATGGCGGCGGCCACGGCGTCCTCCACGTGCTGGCGGAAGCTGCCGGCGGTGCGCAGCGGGCCGATGAGCGGTGACGTCATGACTGTTGCCTCCCCTGGTGGTATGTGACATGGTACAGCGCATGATCTCGGCGGAACAGGTGAGCGCGCTCGGCTTTCCGCAGGCGATCAAGGCTCTGCGGGACGCCCTGGCCGGCGGACTCGACCCCGAGAGAGAGCCCGCCCGCTCGCGGGTCGAGCTCGGCGGCGGCGAGATCCTGATCATGCCGTCCGGCGACGACCGCATCGCCGGTATCAAACTGGTCGGCATCGCCCCGGGCAACCCGGCGCGCGGCCTGCCTCGCATCCATGGCACGTACGTGTTGTTCGACGCGCCCACGCTCGCGCCGCGGGCCGTTCTGGACGGCGCCGCCCTCACGATCCTGCGCACTCCGGCCGTCTCCGCCCTCGGCGTCGACCTGGTGGCCCCGCCGGACGCGCGTGAGCTGGTCGTCTTCGGCAAAGGCCCGCAGGCGTACGCCCATGTCGAGGCGATCAAGGCGGTGCGCCCGATTGCTTCCGTACGCATGATCGGCCGCCACGAGGGCGCCGGTGCGCACATAGAAACGGCCGACATCGTCGCCTGCTGCACCACCGCTCGCGAGCCGCTGTTCGACGGCCGGCTGCTCAAGGACGACGCCGTCGTGGTGGCGGTCGGTTCGCACGAGCCCGAGGCCCGTGAGGTCGACACCGAGACCGTCCGGAGGTGCGGCGCGCTGGTCGAGTCGCGCCAGTCCGCCGTACGCGAGGCCGGGGACCTGATTCAGGCCGGCATCAGCGAGGATGAGCTCGTGACCTTCGCCGACCTGGTCCGGGGAACCACCCCCGCCCGGCCCAGGCTGATCAAGACCGTGGGGATGGGCTGGGAGGACCTCGTGATCGCGGACGCCGTAGTGGAGGCCCTGGCATGACCGACCTGTCGGCACTCGTGCTGCCGGACCGCCACCCCACCAGCACCTGGCTGGCCGAGGTGGTCGAGGCCGAGCAGGCCGGGGTGCACGCGGTCTGGACGTACGACCACCTGACCTGGCCGCTGCTGCGCGACAACCCCTGGTACGGCTGTGTGCCGCTGCTCGCCGCGGCCGCCGGCGCCACCCAGCGGGTCCGTCTGGGCGTGCAGGTGGCCACCCCCAACTACCGCCACCCGGTGCCGTTCGCCAAAGAGCTGATGACCCTCGACCAGCTCAGCGGCGGCCGCCTCGAGGTCGGCCTGGGCGCCGGCACCGAGAGCCTGGACGCGCTGGTGCTGGGCGAGCCGCCGCTCACCCCGCGCGAGCGCATGGACCGCTTCGCCGAATGGCTCGGCCTGCTCGACCAGCTGCTGGTGGAGCCGATCGTCACCACCCGCGGCGAGCGCTACAGCGCCATCGACGCCCACCAGCTGCCCGGCTGCGTCCAGACGCCGCGTGTGCCGTTCACCGTGGCCGGCACCGGCCCGCGCTCGCTCAAGCTGGTGGCGAAGTACGGCCAGGCCTGGGTCACGTACGGCCCGTACGGTCCCGCCGTCGGCCCCGACGAGTGGTTCGCCGCCCTCGAGAAGCAGTCCAAGCAGCTCGACGCCGCGCTCGAGGGCCGCCGGATCCGCCGCATCGTCAACGTCGGCCTCGAGTCGTACTGGCCGTTCGAGAGTCGCGACCGCTACGCCGACACCGTGGGCCGCCTGGCCGCCCTGGGCTTCGACGAGGTCAGCGTCCACTGGCCCCGCCCCGACACCCGCGGCGTCCCCGCCAAGGCCCTGCCCGACGTGCTGGCCGTGCACGGCCTCTAGAAGCGGTACGGCGTCAGCCCGGCGCGGAAGAACCCGGCGGTCGGGCCGCAACGGCCGAGTTCGCGGTGGCCTAGCACCGCAACGGTCCCAAGACCTTCGACCACCCCATGGCCGGCCCGATAACCGTCACCTGCGACGCCTTCCTGGTGGCCGGGGCCGAGCTGCATGTCGCGTCACCTACACCGCAGCGACCGGTTCCGCGGACGAGCTCCGTTTCGCGCAGTTGATTCAATCCGGGCGGATACGCGCAGCCCGTGCAGGCCGAATGGTGGGGTGCAACGGTTTCGTCGCTGGTCGCGGTGGCGTGAGGAGTTACGCCGCGAGATGATCACGCTCGACTGGGAGGACGTCCGTGGCCAGCCGGCCCAGGTAGGACGAGAAGCCTAGCGGCGCCCGGCCGTCGGGGCGGGCGCTGGTCACCACCGGGCAGGTGGCGTCGGCGACCACGCGGCGGCCGGTGGCCCGGACCCGCTCGATCAGGTCGCGGTCCTCGTCGTGGTCGAGGGGCTGGAACCCGCCCACGGCGCGGTAGGTCGCGGCCGAGACTCCGAGGTTGGCCCCGTGCACGTGGGCGTCCGAGGCGGCGTACCGGCTGTCGTAGAGGCCCGGCAGCGCGGCCGGCCAGGCCGCCCAGTCGTCGACCATGACCGTGCCGGCCAGCAGGTCGGCGCCGGAGCCGGCGTGCGCCAGGTGCCACAGCAGCCATTCCGGCGCGACCCGGCTGTCGGCGTCGGTGGTGGCCAGCCACAGCCCGTCCGGGCCGTGCCGCAGCGCGTGCTCCATGCCGGCCGCGCGGGCCCGGCCGACGTTGCGGGCGTCGATGGTCAGCACGGTCGCGCCGGCCGCCGCGGCCAGCTCGGCCGTGTCGTCGGTGCAGGCGTCGGCGACCACGATGATCTCGACCGGGACGGGCGACGTGGCGTCGGTCAGGCTGGCCAGGCAGCGGGGGAGCAGGTCGTGCTCGTCGTGGGCGGGGACGACGACGGCGATCCGGTTCATGCGAGCCCCTCGCGCTGGGCCACCGAGAGCGCCTCGGGCGGCGTACGGGTGTAGACCTCGAGCAGGAAGTCGGCCTCCTCGTGCCGGGCCTGCCGGGCCAGTCCGGGGGTGGCCGCCAGCCGCTCGTGCACCTCGTCGCCGGGGCGGGCGTGCTCGTCGACCGGGCGCCGCCAGTGCACGGCCACCAGGTCGCCGCCCGGTTCCAGCGATTCCACCGCCCGCTTGATCAGCGTGTTCAGGTCGGCGTCGTCGAAGTAGTAGCCCAGTTCGGACAGCACGATCAGGTCGAACGTGTCGTCCGGCCAGTCGTGCGGCATCCGGCCGGTGCCCAGCGTGACGTGCGGGAAGGCGGCCAGGTGGGTGGCGGCCGAGGCGATCGCGGCCGGCACGGCGTCGACCGCGAACACGTGGTCGCAGCGCTCGGCCAGCCGGGCCGTGAGCATTCCGGTCGAGCAGCCGGGCTCGAACGCCGACTTGTAGCGGCGGGCGGTCAGCGAGGCCACGGTGAGCGCGTGTTTGCGGGCGTCGTACCAGCGGGTGGCGAAGCTCCACGGGTCGCTGCTGCGGGCGTACATGTGCTCGAAGTAGCTCTGGGGGGTCGTCATCGCAGCACCACCTCGAACGGGCGCGCGAACCGAGCCAGCACGTGCGGCGGCAGGATGGCCGCGTCGCCCGGCTCGGGGCCCAGGGGCGCGATCTGGCTGGGGAAGGCGTCGATGGCGGCGGCTTTCGCCTGCTGCGCGGCCGGGGTCAGCTCGATCCGGTGCGCGCGGTGCCACGGCACCCGGGTGTCGCCGGGGGAGGCCCAGTGCCACGTCCAGATCGGGTACTCCAGCAGCACCGCGCCGGTGACCTCGCACGCGCGGGCCGCGGCCCGGCCGACCGCCTCGTGGTCCGGGTGTCCGTCCTCGCGCCAGGTGGCCAGGCACCACCGGCCCGGCGCCAGCCGCTCGGTCAGGGCCTCGGCCAGCGCATCCTCGTCGATCTTGCCGTCGGGCTGGCCGAGCCGGCGTACGGGCGCGTCGCCCAGGCCGAGGCGGCGCAACGCCTCCGCCGTCTCATCGCGGCGGATCGCGGCCAGCTCGGCCTGGGTGTGCACGGTCGAGTGCGGGTGCGAGGCCTCGCCGTCGGTCACGGCGACCAGTTCGGCCCGGTCCAGCATGGCCATCAGCCCGGCCACGCCCAGGATCTCGTCGTCGGGGTGCGGGGCCACGATCAGCGGCGGCTCGGCCGCGTCGAGCGGCAGCACCGGCCATTCGGCCATGGCCGGCCACTCCCGCCAGGTCTGTTCCGGCGTGCCCTCGCCCTCGATCGGCCTCACCACGGCGACTTCTCCGTCCGTACCAGGCCGCCCAGCTGCTCGAGGTCGGCCTCGGCGTGGCTCTGCCGCAGATACACGGTGAGGTCGGCGACGCGGTGGGCGTGCCGTTCGTCGCGGCACAGCGGGCCGGCGCCGAGCGCGCGCCCGACCCGGTCGATCACCTCGGTCGCGGCCGCCTCGACGGTGGCCCGCACGCGCAGGGCGAGCCGGTGCTGGATCGCCGCGGGGTCGGCGTCGATGATCGCGGCCGCCTCCATCAGGACGGCGTGGGCCGCGCCCAGGGCGACGTCGGCCGCGCCCAGGTGGGCCAGCGTGTGCGGGTCGTCCTTGGCCGAGGTGTGCAGGGCGTCGGCGATGCCCAGGGCGCCGCCGTACCAGCACGCGGCGACGCCGATGCCGCCGTGCCAGAAGCCGGGCCGGTTCACGTAGTCGCCGGGGCCGCCGACCGGGCGGGCCGGCGCGCCGGTGAACCGGATCGTGCGGCTGTCGCTGGCCGCCATGCCGACGGCGGGCCAGGTGCCGTCGAGGGGCACGGCGTGCGGCGGCTCGTTGGCCACCGCGAACAGCCGGATGCCGTCCTCGGCCTCGGCCGTGACCAGCGCGTGGGTGCACCAGCCGGCGCCCGAGCACCACGGCCGTTCCCCGGTCAGCTGCCAGCCGCCGGCGGTGCGGGTGGCGCGTACGGACTTGGGAACCGCCGCCCAGACGCCCCAGCGCTCGCCCGCGCTCTCGCCGTCGTCGCCCAGCTCGGCGCGGATCGCCACCGCGTCGGCGTGGCCCTCGCCCAGCCGGGCCGCGACCGGGTCGGCCCGGCCCAGCTCGGCCAGCCGCCGGAGGCGTTCCGCGGTGTCACCCCGCCCCGGCAGCGGCAGGTCGGGAGTCTCGATCATGAGCACGGCCAAGCTGGTACCCGGCAACCCGCCCCTCCAACCGAACCTAGTTGCGAGGTAGCAGACGTCTCACCGCGGCGCCCGCCCCGAGCACGGTGGCGGCGAGTGCGCCGCCGACCTGGGCCCGGGTCCAGCGGCCGGGGCCGCCCTCCTCACGCGGCTTCGAGCCGAAGACGTTGCCGTCGGTGCCCTCGATCGCCTGCCGGGACAGTCCGCCGTGCCGCATGAGCGGGGTGACCAGGGCGTCGTAGATCGGCGGCATCAGCGTGAAGCCGAGCTCGATGATGCGGTTGGTGACGCCGACCGAGGCCGAGTTGCGGGGGTGGTCGGCCAGCCGCACCACCCGGCCCGCGACCAGCTCGGCCGAGTCGACCGGCGGCGGCGGGCGGCCCACGAACCCCGCGTAGTTGGCCGCGCTGGTGTAGATGGGGGTGTCGACGCTGCCGGGGGCCAGGGTGCAGATGTGGATGTCCGGCGCGTCCCGCGTCTCGTGCTGAAGTGTGCGGATCAGGCCCCGCAGTCCCCACTTGGCGGTCACGTAGGCCGAGATGTACGGGACGGTGACGTGGGCCAGCAGCGAGCTGACCGAGATCAGCGTGCCCCGGCCCTGGGCCCGGAACTGCCGCAGCGCGGTGCGCGCGACGTTGGCCGAGCCCAGCAGATCCGTGGTGATCATGCGGTCGAACACCTCGGGCGGCAGATCCTCGAATTTCCCGTACGCCATGACGGCGGCCGAATCGACCCAGACATCAACCCGTCCGTACCGTTCGACCGCCTTGCTCAGCAGGGCGTCGAGGGCGCCCCGGTCGGTGATGTCGGTGGGGACCACGAGCGGGTCGTTCCCGCAGGCCTCGGCCACCTTCTTGAGGTCGTCGGCACCTCGCGCGGCCAGCACCAACCGGTCGCCCCGGGCCGCGAAGGCGAGCGCCGACGCCCGGCCGATGCCGCTGGACGCGCCGGTCAGGACCACTACACGTGAACTCATGGCCGGACTGCATACCCGCCCGATCGCCGGGTATCCGGCGACACATGCGTGCATTGACATGGCAAGGAACCGGCAAGGTCAGCGTCGAGACCGTCCCCGACCCGGTGATCCAGGAACCGACCGACGCGATCGTGCGAATGACCTCCACCGCGATCTGCGGGTCCGACCTTCACCTGTACGACGTTCTGGGCATGTATCTCGACGAGGGCGACATCCTCGGTCACGAGCCGATGGGCATCGTCGAGGCGGTCGGCGCCGAGGTCACCCACATCAAGCCGGGCGACCGCGTGGTGATCCCGTTCAACATCTCGTGCGGGCACTGCTTCTTCTGCCGCAAGGGCTACTTCGCCCAGTGCGAGACCACCCAGGTGAAGTCGCAGGGCAAGGGCGCCTCGCTGTTCGGCTACACCAAGCTGTACGGCCAGGTGCCGGGCGGCCAGGCCGAGCTGCTGCGGGTGCCGCAGGCCCACTTCGGCCCGATCAAAGTGCCCGACCACCACCCCGACGAGCGCTACCTGTTCCTCTCCGACGTGCTGACCACCTCGTGGCAGGCCGCGCAGTGGGCCGACATCGAGAAGGGCAGCACGGTGCTGGTCACCGGCCTGGGCCCGATCGGTCAGATGTCGGCCCGGATCGCCCGCCACCTGGGCGCCGAGCGCGTCATCGCCGTCGACAGCGTGCCCGAGCGCAACGCGATGGCCGAGCGGCACGGCATCGAAGTCCTCGACTCGTCGAAGGTCGAGAACATCGGGGACGCGGTGCGCGACATGACGCACGGGCGCGGCGCCGACTCGGTGATCGAGGCGGTCGGCATGGAGGCGCACGGCACCCCGTTCCAGGCGGCGGCCATGAAGGCGGCCGGGATGCTGCCCGATGGGCTGGCCCGCAAGGCGACCGAGACGTTCGGCGTCGACCGGATGGGCGCGCTGCGCACGGCGTTCGACTCGGTCCGCCGGGCCGGCACCATCTCGATCATCGGCGTGTACGGCGGCGAGGCCGACCCGTTCCCGATGATGGACCTGTTCGACAAGGGCGTCACCATGCGCATGGGCCAGGCCCACGTGAAGCAGTGGGTGGACGACATCCTGCCCCTGCTCACCGGCGACGACGACCCGCTGGGCGTGGACGACCTGACCACCCACCGGATCCCGCTGGAAGAGGCCCCGCACGGCTACGAGATCTTCAAGAAGAAGGAGGACGGCTGCATCAAGGTGGTCCTCAAGCCGTGATCCCGGACGACCCCTGGGGCGAGCGGACCCCGTACGCCCCGGGTTCGTCGTGGCCGGTCCGGGTCGACTCGCATCGCGTCGAGGAGCCGGACCGGTGGGTCCAGTCGGCCTCGGTGCTGCACTCCAACGGCGACGGCATCGACATCGGCGTCCGCGACGGCAAGATTGTCGGCGTGCGCGGCCGGGCCGTCGACCGGGTCAACCGCGGCCGCCTCGACCCCAAGGACGTGTACGGCTGGCAGGCCAACAACAGCCCCGACCGGCTGACCCGGCCGCTCGTCCGCTCCGGCGGCAAGCTCGTCGAGGCGAGCTGGGACGAGGCGATGGGCCGGATCGTGAGCCGTTCCAAGCAGCTCACGGCCGGCCAGATCGGCTTCTACACCAGCGGGCAGCTGTTCCTGGAGGAGTACTACACGCTCGGCGTGATCGGGAAGGCCGGGCTGGGCACGCCGCACATGGACGGCAACACGCGGCTCTGCACGGCCACCTCGGCCGCCGCGCTCAAGGCCAGCTTCGGCACCGACGGGCAGCCCGGCTCGTACACCGACGTCGACCACTGCGACACGATCGCGCTGTGGGGGCACAACGTCGCCGAGACGCAGGCCGTGCTGTGGATGCGCATGCTCGACCGCCGGCACGGCTCGGCGCCGCCCGCGATGCTGGCCGTCGACCCGCGTGACACTCCGGTGGCCCGCGAGGCCGACGTGCATCTGCCGGTGCGGCCCGGCACCAACCTGGCGCTCATGAACGGCCTGCTGCGCCTGCTTCTGCGTCGCGGGTGGGTTGATTTGTCGTATGTTGCGGCAAATACGCTCGGCCTGGAAGACCTGGAACGCGTCGTGGACGCCTATCCGGTGCCGCGGGTTGCGGACATCTGTGGGGTCGCTCCCGCCGACATCGAGCGTGCCGCCGAACTTCTCGGCACGGCTGACCGGCTGCTGTCGACCGTGCTGCAGGGCTTCTACCAGTCGCATCAGGCCACCGCCGCCTCTGTCGCGGTGAACAACCTGCACCTGCTGCGCGGCATGATCGGCCGCCCGGGCGCCGGCGTGCTGCAGATGAACGGCCAGCCGACCGCCGAGAACACCCGCGAGACCGGCGCCGACGGCGACCTCCCGGGCTTCCGCAACTGGGACAACCCTTCCCACGTACGGGAATTGGCCGCGCTGTGGAACGTCGAGCTGCACACCATCCCGCACTGGTCGCCGCCCACGCACGCGATGCAGATCTGGCGCTACGCCGAACAGGGCTCGATCAAGCTGCTCTGGATCAGCGGCACCAACCCGGCCGTGTCGCTGCCCGACCTGGCCCGGATCCGGCGCATCCTGCAGCAGGACGGGCTGTTCGTAGTGGCGCAGGACCTGTTCCGCACGGAGACCACGGAGTTCGCCGACGTCGTGCTGCCCGCGGCCACGTGGGGCGAGAAGACCGGCACGTTCACCAACGCCGACCGTACGGTTCACCTGTCCAAGAAAGCCGTCGACCCGCCCGGCGAGGCCCGCGCCGACCTGGACATCTTCCTGGACTACGCGGCCCGCATGGACTTCCGCGACAAGGACGGTCGCCCGCTGATCACCTGGACCGATCCCGAGTCGGCCTACGCGGCCTGGCAGAAGTGCTCGGCCGGGCGGCCCTGCGACTACACCGCGATCACCTACGACAAGCTGCGCGGCGGGTCCGGCCTGCAGTGGGGCGGGGAGCGGCTCTACACCGACGGCCGCTTCAACACCGATTCCGATTATTGCGAGACGTACGGGCAGGACCTGAGCACCGGCGCCGAGTTCCCGGCCGAACACCACCGGGCCAAACGACCGGACGGGCGCGCGTTCCTGCTCGCCACCGACTACCGGCCCGCGCCCGAGGTGCCCAGCGACGACTACCCGCTGCGCCTGGTCACCGGCCGCACGATCTGGCAGTTCCACACCCGCACCAAGACCGGCCGCGCGCCCGAACTGAACGAGCGCGCGCCCTCGGTCTGGGTCGAGGTGCACGAGTCCGACGCGGCCGCGCTCGGCATCACCGAGGGCGCGGTGGTGCGGATCGAGTCGCCGCGCGGGGCGATCGAGGCGCCGGCCCGGCTGTGCGGCATCCGCGCCGGCACGGTTTTCGTGCCGTTCCACTACGCCGAAGAGGCGGCCAACGAACTCACCCGCACCGGCTGGGACCCGGTCAGCAAGCAGCCGATGTTCAAGCTGGCCGCGGTCCGCTTGAGAAAGACCCGCTGACATGCATCTTGCGCACTATCTAGGTCTGCTGCATCGGGCGCAGGACGTGCTGGCCGACGCGCTGCTGGAGGTCGGGCAGGCCCACGCCGACGAGGCCGACATCGCGCAGCTCTGCTCGCAGCAGGCGCAGGTGTGCCGGGAACGAGCTGAGGCCCTTCGGCCGTTCGCCGAGCACTACTCCGAGGAGGCGCCGGACGAGCCGGAACGGCTGCACTCGGAACTGTTCCGGGGCGCCCGCGAGGGTCCGCTCGGCGTGCTGCGCGACCTGCAGGACCTCTACCTGATGACGGCCGAGTGCGACATCTGCTGGACGCTGGTCGGGCAGGCGGCCAAGGGCCTGCGCGACGACGACCTCGAGAAAGTGGTCGAGGTGGGCGCGGCCGAGACGTCGATCCAGCTGCTGTGGCTGCGGGGCCGCATGAAACAGGCGGCCCCGCAGGCCCTCGTCGTCGCCGACTAGACGACTACCGGTTGATCAGGTCGAACCGCTCCCAGGAGCCGCCGATCGTGTCCCGGTTGGCGATCAGGGCGGCCGCGCCGGCGTTCTCGGCCGTGACGTACTTGCCGTTCACCGCGGCCCTGAGGCTGACACTGCCGTCGGCGTTGCGGACCAGCAGGAACCTCTCCCACGTGCCGCCGACCGTGTCCCGGTTGGCGATCAGGGCGGCCGCGCCGGCGCTCTCGGCGGTGACGAACTTGCCGTTGACGCGCGCCCGCAGCGCGATGTCGCCGCGGCCCAGGTCGAACTGGTCGAACACCTCCCACGTCCCGCCGACCGTGTCGCGGTTGGCGATCAGGGGCTTGGCCCCCGCGTCCTCGGCCGTGACGAACTTGTTGTTGACCCGCGCCCGCAAACTGACCGGGATCGCCGCCACAGCCGACAGCACCCGGAAGATCGTGCCCTGCTGGCAACTGCTCGACCCCGGAGCCGGGTATCCGGTGACCGACACCGCGGCGCCGATCTTCACCACGGCCGGGTCGCCGCCGCCCAGCTGATAGGTCGCGCCCGACGACAGCAGCAGGCAACCCTCGGCGCCCCTCGTGACCGTGCCGACCAGGGTCACCACGGTGAAGGCCTGGACGACCCGGAACCGGGTGCCCTGGGCGCAGGTGTCGCCGGCGGCCGGCGCGCGATAGCCGCTCACGTGCACGGTGGCGCCGGCCTTCACGACCGCGGCGTCGCCGCCGGCCAGGTGGTACGTCGCATCGCCGTCCCGCAGAACCAGGCAGCCGCCGGCGCCGGCCTCGACGACACCGGTCAGCTCGATGTCGCGGAACTGGTTCACCCACTCGGCCAGGCCGTCGACCCGGGTCACGGTGGCGTCCCGGGCCGTGCTGGTCTCGCGGATGCACCCGCCCTGCGAAGACTGGCTGAGCACGCCGGCCAGGCTCGAGGTGCCGTCGGCGTTCTCGCGGATCACCGGCCCACCGGCGTCACCCTTGCAGACCGTCCCGTCCGCCGTGGGCGCGATGCCGAAGTCCATCCCGGCGACGCCGCCCACCGAGAACTGCGCCGTGTGCGGCAGATCCGGCACCCACTCGGTGGCCGTGCGGCCGAAACCGAGCACCCGCAACGTTTCACCGGCCGCGGGCCCGGAGACGGACAACGGCACCTGCCCGCGCAGCCCGGTCAGCGCCTTGGCCAGCCGCAGGAGAACGAGGTTGCGGTCGTCCCGCACGAACAGGTGCTCGATCGCCACCGTCTGCACGGCCGCCCCTTGGTCGGGCCGCGTCGCCACGGTGGTGGCCACCGCCGGCGCCCCCGTCGCCTGTCCGGTTGGGAAGCACGCCTTGGCCGTCAGCACCAGCTGCGGCTCCAGACGAACCCCGGTGCAGCCGCGCTCGCCACCCACCGACACCTTCACGACGTACCCGTAGGCCGCGTCCGCCGTCCCACGCCCGACTGCCAACGCCTGATCACCGGCCGCCAGCCCGGTCAGTCCCGCCGCCACCGCCACCAGCGCCGCCGTCCAACGGCCCCGCAAGCCCCTAGCCATACCGTTTCTCCCCCGTGTCGACAGTGCACAGAGGACGATAAGACATCGACAGATCTCACGGTGTCCCTCGCCGCGCCGATGGCAACGTGATGACTCTCTCCGAAGGGGGCCCGGACGGGTGAGTGCGGTGGTGGAGGGGGGTGCGGCACTCTGGTAGGCCTGGCGGTGACGTGCGGCAAGGAGTTGATCACCATGGTGGACGTCGGGGTGTCGGCGCAGAATGTCTCCACCTCGCCGCCGGCGTGACTGCCGATATGTCTTCGTCAGGTGGGCGCGGTGACGACTACGAGGTCGATGTCGTCGGCGGGCAGGGCGTGCAGATCGGGTCCGGCAACGTCCAGAACGTCGTCGGTGTGGATCCGAGCGGGCTGCCACCGCCGCAGACCGTGGGCGCCGGGGTGACGGTGCACAACCTGCCGGCGGCGTCGGCGGTGTTCCTGGGCCGGGATCTGCGGGTGCTGGCCGATCAGCTGGGCGGCGACGACGTGGGGGTGGTGGTCGGGCAGGCCGGTGCGGTGCACGGGCTGGGCGGCATCGGCAAGAGCGAGCTGGTCAACCACTATGCCCGCGGGTATCTGGCGCGGTATTCGCTGGTGTGGTGGATCACCGCGGACAGCAGCGAGAACCTGGGGCTGGGACTGGCGGCGCTGAC
This sequence comes from Paractinoplanes pyxinae, assembly GCF_026626335.1. Taxonomy (GTDB): domain Bacteria; phylum Actinomycetota; class Actinomycetes; order Mycobacteriales; family Micromonosporaceae; genus Actinoplanes; species Actinoplanes pyxinae. The sequence continues at coordinate 593,586 of NZ_JAPNTZ010000004.1, forward strand.
CCGGCGACTGCACCCGGTGGCGACGCTGGCCGACGCTCAGGCGTTCGCGGTCGGCTGGCTGCAGGCCAACACGGGCTGGCTGCTGGTGCTCGACAACGTCGAGGACGTCAACGACATCGCCGATCTGCTGGGTGTCGTCGGCGCCAACGGGCAGGTCCTGGTGACCACCCGGCGTGATCTGGGCGCGGCCCGGTGGGCGGTGCTCGGGTTGACCCCGTTCCGGCTAGGTGTGCTGGCCCGGGCGGCGTCGGTGGAACTGCTGACCCGGCTGACCGGCCGGTCCGCCGACGGCGCCGAACGCCTCGCCGTTGACCTCGGCGATCTTCCGCTGGCGCTGGAGCAGGCGGCCGCGTACATCAGCCAGCACGATCGGATGAGTTTCGACGACTACCGCACTCTCCTGAGCGGCCAGTTCGCACGGGTGGCCGGCAGCAGCGGGTTCGGCGGAAAGGACGATCGGGCCGTGGCGTCGGTGTGGACGCTGACCATGGCCGCCGTCACCGCGGAAAGTGCGCTCGCGGCACGCGTGCTGGATGTCCTGGCTTGGCTCGCGCCTGATGACCTGCCCGAAAAGGTGTTGTTCCTGGCGGCCGAGGATCCTGCCGACGTCGACGACGCCCTAGCCCTGCTGACCTCCTACAGCATGGTCAGCCGGGCCGACCGGATGGTAAGCGTGCACCGGCTGGTCCAAGCCGTCACACGGCAGAGCCTGGAGGATGCTGGCGCTGCCGAGGCGGTGCAGCAGCAGGTAGCCTGGCTGCTCAACCGTGCGATCCCGGACGATCCGATGAACAACGTGCGGGGCTGGCCTTTGTGGGCAGCTCTGCTGCCACACATCGACGCCTTCACCGCCTCGCTCGCCGAAGATCATCAGGTCGTCGACATCCTTCGGGTACTGAACCATGCCGCTACCTACCGGCAGTATCAAGGCCAGGGCGCAGCCGCGATCGATCAGTATGAAGGTGTGCTGGCCGACCGGCGACGTCTGCTCGGCGACGATGACACAGACACGTTGGCGACTCGGCACAGCCTCGCCGTCGCCTTGCGGGAGGCGGGACAGCTGGAAGAGGCGATCGACAAGTTCGAGAGCGTGCTGGCCGACGAGAGGAGGCTGCTCGGCGACGATCACACACTCACCCTGATCACGCGGAATCAACTCGCCAGTGCCTATCTAGGTGCTAAGCGGCTGGACGAGGTGATCGGTGAGTACAGCCGTGTGCTGACGGCCCAGCGGCGACTGCTCGGCGACCACCACCTGGACACCTTGATTACGCGGCTCAATCTGGCCGGCGCCTACCTCGATGACGGACGGCCGGACGAGGCGATCGATGAGTTCGAGGAAGTGCTGGCCGAGCAGCGGGCGCTGCTCGGCGAAGATCACCCGTACTCGTTGACCACGCGAACTCAGCTTGCCGGCGCTTACCAGGCCGCGGGACGGCTGGATGAGGCGATCGACCAGCTCGAGAATGTGCTGGCGGACCAGCGGACGCTGGTCGGCGAGAAACACCCGCACACGCTGATCACGCGACACAATCTCGCTGTCGCTCATTTGAAGGCGGGACGGCTGGACGAGGCGATCGGCGAGCTCGAGAATGTGCTGGCCGACGAGCGGGCGTTGCTGGGCGATGATCACCCGCAGACGCTGATCACGCGGAACAATCTCGCCGCCGCCCGCCAGGAGGCGCAGCGGCGGGGTGAGAACTGATGTGCCTTGGGGCCGCCCGGCGCGGGCGGCCCGCTGAGGCTATTTGTCGGCGGAGCCGGGCTCGGCCATCTTGCGGTGCATCTCGGCCTTGGCCTTGTCCGGGAGGACCTTGGAGGCGGCACCCTGGATCTTGGTCTTGGTGGAGCCGGCGACGACCTTTTCCTTGTCCTTCATTAGGGCCTCGAAGCCCTGCTTGGCGACCACGGCGGGGTCGTCCTTCTTGCCTGCGCCGACGTTGGTGTCGTCCATCTCGGCTCGGTGGAAGAAGTTGGTGTCGGTGGGGCCGGGCATGAGCGCGGTGACGGTGACGCCGGTGTCCTTCAGTTCGGCCCGCAGGGCCTCGGCGAACGACTGCACGAAGCTCTTCGAGGCGTTGTAGACGGCCTGGTAGGTGCCGGGCATCGTCGAGGCGATGGACGAGGTGAACAGCACCTTGCCCTCGTTGCGGGCGACCATGTCGGGCAGCACGCGCTTGGCCAGGTGGACCGTGGACGTGACGTTCACGTCGATCACGTTCAGCTCGTCCGAGAGCGTGGTCTGGTGGGTGAAGTCGCCGCCGATGCCGCGGCCCGCGTTGAGGGCGATCGCGTCGATCGGGCGGCCCGTCTCGAGGATGGCGGCGTAGAGGGCTTCGACGCCTTCGAAGTGGGCCAGGTCGGCCCGTACGGCGGTGACCTGGTTCTGCCCGTCGCGGCGCAGGGCGGTGGCCGCCTCCTGGATGCCGTCCTCCTCGGCGGTGACCAGCAGGTCGTAGCCGTGCTCGGCGAACTGCCGGGCGAGCTCGAACCCGATCCCGCTGGACGCGCCGGTGACTACTGCGAACGGATTCGTCGTGTCTGTCATGCCGTACGGGTGCCCGGCGGGGCCGAGGTTATGCCCGCGTTCAGCAGGAAGTCCACCAGCCGCCGGGCGTGGGCCGCGTTGCCGTCGGGCGGGGCGGTCAGCGCGTGCATCATGGCCCCGCCCAGCAGCGTCTCGAGCAGCAGCGTGACCGAGACGGCGGGGGAGAGCTCGCCCCGGGCCTGGCCGCGCTGGATGATCGCCCGGGCGGCCAGAATCTGCGCCTGGCGGGTGGCCGCGTAGTTCTCGGCGACGCCGGGGATGGTGCGGCCCTCGACCATGAGCCGGATGGCGGCCCGGCTCGACGGCCCGGCGTAGACGTCGAGGATCTGGGTGGCCAGCTCGATCAGGTCGCCCTGCAGGGTGCCGGTGTCGACGTCGCTGACGTGCGGCAGGCTGGCCGTCAGGGCGTCGGTGAGCAGCGCCTCTTTGGTGCTCCAGCGCAGGTAGAGCGAGGCCTTGCCGACCCCGGCCCGGCGGGCCACGGCCTCCATGGCGAAGCCGGCCCAGCCGGTTTCGCCGAACAGGTCCATGGCGGCGCGGGTGATGCGCTGATCAACTTCGGGGTCGCGCGGCCGGCCGGACGAACTCATCGATGTCACCCACATTGCTGAACGGTTACCGTCAGGATACACTGTGGATAAGTAAACGGTGAGCGTTCAGTAATCTCGTTCGAGTAGTAGTCGAGGGCGTCATGCGAGATGGTCCGAGCACGATCCTCGTGGGTGTCGACGGCTCCACGTCCTCGCTGCGCGCCGCCGCGTACGCGCTGGGCCTGGCCCGCCGGCAGGGCAGCCGCCTGATCGCCGTCTATGTGCGCACCCCGCCGTCCGCCCTGCTGCCGCTGGCCGACACCGGCGGGGCGGCGGCCACGGTGATCGACACGCAGGACGCGCTGGAGCAGGAGCTGCGCACCGCCTTCGCCGAGCGCCTGCACGGGGTCGACGTCGATGCCCGGCTGGTGGTGCGGGCCGGTGAGCCGTACACGGAACTGTGTGACGCCGCCCGTGAGGTGCAGGCCGACGCGGTGATCGTGGGGCGGTCGGCCAACGTGCTGCACCGGGTGGCCGGCTCGATCGGCAACAAGCTCGTGCGCTGCGGCCGCTGGCCGGTCACCGTGGTGCCGTGACGGGTTCCGGCACCCGCCGCGAACTGAGCACCGCCCATCCCATGCCTGCGAAAGCCAGGTCCCGTACGGTGGCCGCGCCTATCCCGAACGAGGCGGGCAGCATGGGTGTCAGCGCGTAGAGCACCATGCCGACGATCAGCGTCACGCCCGTCCAGGCCGGCAGCACCCGGGCCCGCGCCACCGCCACGCCGAAGGCGATCCCGGCCACGATCATGAGCACGGAATGCACGCCGCCCCAGGCGCCCAGCCGGTCCGAGAGCGTGTCCCAGTCGGGCACGTCGTCGATGATCGCCAGCAGGACCGTGCCGGTGAAGAAGACGTACGTGTAGGAGTAGCCGATCGCGCCGGCCAGCCCGAGCCCGTTGATGCGCGGGCGTTGCAGCGCGTACAGGCCGAGCACGAACAGCGGGATGGCCGCCTCCGCCGCGTAAGTCAGAGACAGCTGGAACGGCGAGAAGCCGCCCTGGGCCAGCTCGATCACGTCGGAGACCAGATAGACGATCGAGAACAGCAGCGCCGCCGCGCCGGTGAGGGTACGTGTGGTCATGGCGGTGAGTCTCGGCGCGGCGGGATCAGCCGGACATCAGGGTCGCACCCTCATTCGCGGTCGTGGCGTTCGACGGCGCGGGCGATCTCCACCCGCGACGACACCGACAGCTTGTGGAACAGGTTGCGGACGTGCGACTCGACCGTCTTGCGGCTCAGGTACAGCTCCTCGGCGATCTCGGCGTTGGTGCGGCGATCGGTGATCAGGCGGGCGATCTGCAGCTCGCGCTCGGTCAGCGTGGCCAGGCCGGAGCGGGGTGCGCTGCGGTGGTGCACCTGCCGATGACCCAGCCGCCGGAGCAGACGTTCGGCTTCGGCTCGGCGGCGGGGTGCGCCGCTTCGTTCGTACGTCTCACAGACCAGCCGCAGCAGCCGGACCGCAGCCTCTGTGTCACCCGCCTCGGCCAGCGCGCGGGCGGCCAGGAAGCGCGCGGCCGCCACCTCCACGACGGTGCCGTGCCGAGCCGCCGCCAGCGCCAGTTCGGCCGCTTCGCGGGGGCGGCCCTGGTGGAGAGCGACCACGGCCAGGCCCTCGGCCCGCGGGGCCCGGCCGGCGGCCAGATCGCTGCGGACGGCCGCGTCCAGAGCCATCGGCCGCAGCGGCGCCGGTATCCGGTCGAGCTCCGGGACGACGGCGGTGGCCGCCTCGCCCGATTCGACGAGCGCGACGGCCAGCGCCAGCCGCGACCACACGCCGGGGAACGTGTTCGTGGCCGGGCCGTGCGCCTCGACGCTCTCCTCGGCCAGCGTCCGCGCCAGGGCGCCCTCGCCGCAGGTGGCGGCCACGGAGGAGCGGGCCAGCAGGGTCCAACCCAGCATCGACGAGTTGCCCGAGGCGCGGGCGATCTCGACGGCCTCGTCGAGCAGCGCGGCGGCGTCCGGCAGGCGGCCCAGCGCGGCCCGCACCAGGCCGGTCCAGAACATGACGGGCACGTGCTGACGGGCCACCGCCAGGGCCCGCTCGGCGTGCCGGCCGGCCTTGGCGAGCCGCCCGGTCAGGTATTCGGCCGCGGCCAGCTGGGCCACGATCGGCTCGGGGGAGAGCTCCAGCTCGTCGTCGGCGCGGGCGTCGAGCAGGGCGGCCGCCTCGGCGCAGGCCTCGGCGGCGGTGGCTGTGTCTCCGGCGAAGGCGGCGCTGAACGCGAGGCGCATGGCCGCGGCGGCCACGCCGTTGGGCTCGCCGAGGCGGACGGCCATGTCGCGGGCCTGGCGGGACCAGTCGACGGCCCGGGTGAACTCGAGGCGGAACAGGCTGTCCTGGGCGATCGCGGTCATCAGGGTGGCCGCCTCGGCCGGGTGCGCCTCGCCGACCCGGTCCAGGGCGGTGGTCAGCCGGCGGTGGGCGGCGTCGTGCAGGCCGAGAGTGTGTTCCAGGCCGGCGCAGGCCGCGATCAACGTGACCCGGCTGGTGACGGCCGACGGAGGCATGAGCTCGATGGCTCGTACGAGGGAATCCTTGGCCTTTTCGAGGTGACCGGCGGCGCCCAGAGCACTGCCGAGCGCGGCCCACAGCTCGGGGGAGCCGGGCTGCAGATCGGTCGCGTGCTGATACCAGCGGGCGGCCTCGCCGGGAGCGCGCCTGACGACGTCGTCACCGGCCTTCCGCAGCAGCTCCACGGCGTCCGGATCGCCCGGCCGCGCGGCCTGCACGATGTGGTGGGCCCGGCCGGCGGGCGGAACACCCCGGTCGGCCAGCGCCCGGGCCAGACGTTCGTGCGCGCCGACCCGCCAGGCCCGCGGCGCGGCCTCGTACACGGCCCGGCGCAGCAACGGATGCCGGAACCGGAACCGGCGGGGCGCGTCGGTCGGGCGGACGAGATCGCGGTCGAGCAGCACGTCGAGCGCGTCGGCGACTTCCGGCTCGGACCGGTCGGCGGCGGTCGCGACCAGCTCGAGCAGGAACGGGTCACCGGCCACGGCGGCGCCCTCGAGAACCTGCCGTACGCCCCGGTCGAGCAGGGCCAGCTCGTCCGCGATGGCCACCGCGCCCCGGCGGCCGGTCCGGGCCAACTGGCCCAGATAGAAGGGGTTGCCGCCGCTCTCCTCGTAGAGGGCGACGCCGTCCGGGCCCAGCAGCTCGCGCACGTCGTCCCGGCTCAGCGGGCCGAGGTCGAAGCGGGTCACCAGCGAGCCGGCCCGGCCGAGGTCGGCGGTCAGGCGGCTCGGGGTCTGCCGGGGCCGGGTGGCCAGCCCGAGCAGCACGGGCGCGGCCGGTGGGCGGCGCAGCAACGCGCACACCAGCTCGACCGACGCCGAATCGGCCCAGTGCACGTCGTCCAGCAGCAGCACCACGGGCTTGTCCCGGGCGAGCACTTCGAGCAGGTGGCGTATCGCCCGGTGGGCGCGGTAGCGGGGATCGCCCGTCGCCGGGGCCGCCTTTCTCCACGACGGCAGCACCTCGGCCAGATCGTCGTCGTCCAGCCCGTCCGGCGGAGTGGCCCGCAGGTATTCGTCGAGGGCGTCCACGAACAGCCAGAACGGCAGGTCGCGCTCGTACTCGGAGGCGCTGCCGGACAGCACGAGCATGCCCCGGGCGTCGGCGCGGGCGCCCAGCTCGGTCAGCATGCGGCTCTTGCCGATGCCCGGCTCGCCGGCGAACACCACCACCCTGCTCGTTTTCTCGTCGAGCAGCGTGTCGACCGCGTCCAGTTCGGCGTCCCGCCCCACCAGCCCTTCCATGAGGCTCAGGGTCGCACCCCGATGTCGGCTCGCGCGAGGGGCAGCAAGCTCGGTCCGTGCCGCTCTTCCTGCTCCACAACCGACACACGGCCGGCGACTGCGGGGTCGTCTTCGCCGCGTTCCGCGGTTTCTCCAGCCCCCTGCGGCACACCGCGGCCCTGGCCACCTGCCGCGGCGGCGGCCACGAGATCTGGTGGCACACCACCGCGGCCGACGCCGGAGCCGCCCTGACCCAGCTGCCCCGCTACGTAGCCGCATCCACCACCGCGACCCGCGTCGAGCGGATCGACACCCCGTGAGGAGGCGCCGTGCTCGCCGAGATCGGACTGTTCCTCAGCATCGTGTGCGCCGGGCTGTGGTCCGGGCTGCTGCTGACCCTGACCACCATCCTGCATCCCATCTACGCCGCCCAGGACGGGCGCGGCTTCGCCCTCGAGCTGCGTGCCTTCCTGCCGACGGCCCGCAAGTCCCCGACGAACTACGCGCTGGTCGGCGGCCTGGTCCTCGCGCCGGTGCTGGCCTTGATCGGCCTCCGCTCCGCCGGACTTCCATTTGTGCTGACCGCGACCGGGCTGGCGCTGACCATCATCGGGCCCTTGCTCGTGTCCAACCGGCTGTCCGAGCCGCTGTACGACGTGATCCTCGGCTGGGACCCGGACGCGGTGCCCGCGGACTGGCGTCTCGTCCGCCGGCGCTACTTCGCCCTGAACTGGATCCGAGCCGTCCTCACCTGGGCGGCATTCCTGCTCTTCCTCGCAGCCACCTGGAGCTACCTGTGAACACCACGACCGAAGTCCTCATCGCCGGTGCCGGCCCGACCGGCCTCACCCTCTCCCGGGCGCTGACCGCCCGCGGCGTCGACCACCTGCTGCTGGACGGAGCCGCGCAAGGCGCGAACACCTCGCGGGCGGCGGTCATTCACGCCCGTACGCTGGAAGTGCTCGACGCATTGGGCGTGAGCGACGAGCTGGTGCGCCGGGGGATCCTCGTGCCCCGCTTCACCGTCCGCGACCGCGAGCGGGCCCTGTTCCAGGTGCCGTTCGGCGGGCTGCCCACGAAATACCCGTACACGCTGATGCTGCCGCAGAACGAGACCGAGCAGATCCTCGGCGAGAACGTGACCGTGCACTGGGACCACCGCGTGACCGGCATCGACCACGACAAGGTGACGGTGGCCGGCCCGGACGGGTCGGTCCAGCACGTACGGGCTCGGTACATCGCCGGCTGCGACGGCATGAACAGCGTCGTCCGTGAACAGGCGGGCATAGGTTTCACCGGCGCCCGCTACGAGGAGTCCTTCGTGCTGGCCGACGTGGCGATGACCTGGCAACTGGAACGCGACGAGGTGAACCTGTTCTTCTCCCCGCGCGGCATGGTCGTGGTCGCGCCCCTGCCCGGCGACCGCTACCGCATAGTCGCCACCCTCGACGACGCCCCCGAACACCCCACCGCGGCCGACGTGCAAGCGTTGCTGGACGAACGCGCCCCCGGCGGCACGGTGACCGACGTGGCGTGGAGCTCCCGCTTCCGCGTCCACCACCGCCTGGCCGACACCTACCGCCGGGGCCCGGTCTTCCTCGCCGGCGACGCCGCCCACGTCCACAGCCCAGCCGGCGGCCAGGGCATGAACACCGGCATCCAGGACGCGGTGGCCCTGGCCCGGGTGCTGGCCGCCGGCGACAACCTCGATTCGTACGAGGCCACCCGCCGCCCGGTCGCAGCGGGAGTCGTCGCCATGGCCGACCGCATGACCCGGGTCGCCACCGTGCGCAACCCGCTGGCCCGTTCCGCCCGCAACGCGCTGCTCACGGTGGCCGGCCGCTCCAGCTTCCTGCAGCGCAAGCTGGCCATGAACCTGTCCGAGCTGTCGGCCTGAGAGTCGTAGCGTTCGAAATTGTTTCCGGACGCGTCACAGCGTCCGGCCGAAGAAGGCTCGCAGGTCCTGGGCGACCAGGTCCGGCACCTCGAGAGCCGCGAAGTGGCCGCCCCGATCGAACTCCGACCAGTGCGCGATCCCGGTGTTGTCGCGCTCGGCGAGCGGCCGGATGGTCTGGAAGTCGTCCTTGAAGACGGCGACACCGAGCCGGCCGTGGCTGACCACTGTCTCCCGGGGCGGGTGCTGCTCCGCGTAGTGGTAGCGGACGGCGCCGGCCGAGGTGTTGGTGAGCCAGTACAGCGAGACCTGGGCCAGCACCTGCTCGGGTGTGACCAGGCTGGTGCCGTTGCCGAAGTTCTCGAACAGCTCGTTGTACGCCAGCTGGCCCACCGGGGAGTCCGACAGCGCGGCCGCGATCGTCTGCGGGCGGGTGCCGTTCATCGTGTTGTAGCCGCCGACCGACTGGAACCAGCCGGCGAACTCCAGCGCGGCGTATTCCGTTGGTCCGAACGCCTCGAACTCTGCCGGGTCGCCGGACGGGAAGGAGAACAGCTGGAGCACGTGCGCGCCCAGGAACCCGTCGGGGTCGAGCACCGCGAGCTCACGGCCGACCATCGCGCCGCCGTCGCTGCCGTGCGCGCCGTACGAGTCGTAGCCCAGCCGGCGCATCAGGGCGTCGTACGTGCGGGCGACCCGGTCCATCGTCCAGCCGCTGCCGAGGACCGGGGTGCTGAAGGCGAACCCGGGCATCGACGGGATGACGAGGTGGAAGTCGCCGGTGAGCAGCGGCGCCAGGTCGAGGAATTCGGTGAACGAGCCCGGATAGGTGTGCAGGAGCAGCAGCGGCGTCGCGTCCTCGCGGGCCGAGCGAAGGTGGACGAAGTGGATGGTCTGGCCGTCGATGTCGGTGGTGAAGTTCGGCACGGCGTTGATCCGGGCCTCCTCGGCGCGCCAGTCGAACTGCCGCCAGCGAGCGACCATGTCGGCCAGGTAGGACACGGGCGTCCCGTACTCCCAGCCGTCGCCCGAGGCCGGACTGGCATAACGGGTATTGGCGAGCCGGGTTCGCAGATCCTCGAGAGCCGGCTCGGGGATCGCGACGGTGAAGGGACGGATGCCTGTCGTGGTCGTTACGTTGGAGGTCATCAACAGCTCTCTCTTCGTCTGGTCGGCGCAGGTGTGATGATCAGGGGGCGCCGGGGTTCAGCCGGCGTGGTGTGCCGGATCCCAGCACAGGAGGACGAGCATCACCGTCACCGTGGTAGGGCTCGACGAGGCGTCGGGCGCCAACGTGCACTTCGCCGCCGGCGCGCTGGTGGAGCTGGGCAACCTCCTGCACGCGGTGCTGGCCCCCGAGCACCACGAACAAGGCGCACAGTGGGCGGCCACGCCGGCCGTGGCCGAGCTGCTTCCCGCCTTGAGGCAGTGGGCCTTCGTGGTACGCGCCATCCGCGCGCGGATCTTCATCGACGTGTCGATCGCCGGTCGAGCCGGCTGGGATTCGTGTCTGGAGGCAGTCCAGCGCCTCGACGCGGTGGAGATGAGCGACGCGCTGCTGCGTCCGCTCGGCGGTAGGGCCGGCGCGGAACGGTACCGAGGCCGCGAAAGCCTCGACGCCGCGACGGTGGCCGGCGTCCTGGCCGACCCGCAGGCGGCCCGCGAGCAATTCATCGCGTTGCTGCAGACCTGCTGGGAGCAGTTCTTCGGCGCCTGGTGGGAGCGGCGCGGCGCCGTCCTGGCCGACGAGGTGCTGCACCGGCGCCAGGTACTGCACCGCCAGGGGCTCTCCTCGGCGTTGCGAGACCTGCCCGGCATCAGCCACCTCGGCGCCGGCACGGTGGTGCTGGACAAGGTACGCGGCAAACGGCTGTCCGCAGCCGACCGCCCCGGCCTGGTCCTGATGCCCTCGACAGTGGTCGCGCCCCATCTGTACCTGGCCGACGAGCCGTCACTGCCGATCACGGTCATCTACCCGCTGACCGAGTCCCCGCCCGTCGTCGCCGGCGTCCTGCACCGGCGCCTGCAGGCGCTGGCGCACCCCGAGCGGCTGCAGGTGGCGCGGGCCATCGCCACGGAGGCCCGCTCGGCATCCGAGATCAGCCGGCTGTGGCACCTGCAGCGCAGCCGCGTGGCCCGGCATCTGCGCACCCTGCACGAGGCCGGCCTGGCCACCCGCCAGCGGAACGGTCGGTCTGTGCTCTACCGCCTGGACCTGCCCGTCGTCGACGCCCTCGGCACCGACCTGTCCCAGGTCCTGCTGCGCTGAACACCGCGGGAACCGGGGTTCGGGCGGGGTGGACGGGGCATCATCGGGGCGTGATGAGCGAGGACTTGCTGCGCGCCGGGGTCGGGGAGTTGGTGCGGCGGGAGCCGGTCTTCGCTGGGGTGGTGGAGCGGTTCGGGGTGCCGCCCACGTGGGCCCGGCCGCCGGGGATGGCGTCGCTGCTGCACATCATGTTGGAGCAGCAGGTGTCGTTGGCTTCGGCCAAGGCGGTGTTCGATCGGCTCCGGGTGCTGGCCGACCCGTTGACTCCCGAGAATCTGCTGCGGTTGGACGACGTACAGCTGCGGGAAGCGGGTTTCAGCCGGCAGAAAGCTCGCTACGCCCGGGCGGTGGCGAGCGCCGTGCGGGACGGGACTCTGGACTTCGGGAAGCTGGACGGGCTGAGCGACGACGAGGTGGACCGCCTGCTGCAAGCCGTACCGGGAATTGGGCCTTGGTCGTCGGCGATCTATCGGCTGTCGGTGCTGGGGCGGCCGGACGCTTGGCCGGCCAGTGATTTGGCGATTCTCGTCGGCGTCAAGGCGTTGTGGCGGCTGCCGGTGCTTCCGACGACGACCGAGGTGACGGAAAGGGCTGAGGCGTGGCGGCCGTGGCGGGCGGTGGCTGCTCGCCTGATCTGGCAGGACTACCTCGGCGTACGCGGGAAACGGGGTTGACTTGCGGATCTTTGCTTTCATCGGCCGGTGACCACCCGGATCCTGATCGCCGAGGACAACGCCAAGCAGGCGGAGCTGGCCGTCGCCTATCTGCGGCGGGAAGGACACCTGGTGACGCGGGTGGAGGACGGGCCGGCGGCACTCGAGAAGCATCGTGAGCTGCGGCCCGACCTCGTGGTGCTGGACGTGATGATGCCGGTCCTCGACGGGGTCACGGTGTGCCGGGTGCTGCGGGCCGAATCGGACATATTGATCCTCATGCTGACCGCGCGGACCGGGGAGGACGACGTCGAGCGGGGGCTGGACGCGGGCGCCGACGACTACCTGACCAAGCCGTACAGCCCGCGGGAGCTCGCGGCCCGGGTGCGCGCGCTGCTGCGACGCTCGGGGGTGCTTCGCGACAAAGACCAACCGGTTCTGCGTACGGGTGATCTGGAGGTCGACGTCGGGCGGTTCGAGGCACGCGTGGCCGGCCGCCCCGTCGTGCTGACGGCCAAGGAGTTCGGCATTCTCGAGGTGCTGGCCGGGACGCCGGGGCGGGCCTTCACCCGGGCCGAGATCATCGAGAAGGCGTTCGGCTTCGACAAGTACGTGCTGGAGCGCACCGTCGACGCGCATGTGCGCAACCTGCGCCGCAAGCTCGGCGACAACCCGGACGACCCGAGATACGTGCAGACCGTGTACGGGCGTGGCTACCGGCTCGCCGACCCGTCATGAGTTTCCGCGTACGGGTCTTCCTGCTGGTCGCCTTCGTCGCGCTCGGCGCCACGGGAGCCACCGCCGCCCTCATCCTGCGTCAGGCCGGCAGCCAGGTCCGCGAGGCGGCGACCGCCTCCCAGGAGACCACCGAGCTGATCCGCTCGACGCTGCGCGAAAAGGCAGTGCGCGACGGCACCTGGCAGGGCGTCGACATCACCGTGTCCGACCTGCGGGCGAAGACCGGCCAGCGGATCCGCCTGGTCGACCCGTTCGGCACCGTCGTCGTCGACAGCGACCACCTCGACGGGCGGGCCGGCCGGCCGCCGGGGCCGATCGTGGACGTGGTCGACCCGTCCCCGACGCTGGTCTTCGCGGCCGGCGACACCGCCCCGCAGAGCACCACGCTGAAGGCCATCCACGACTACCGGCAGGAGGTCCTGCTCGCCGCCTGCCTGCACAGCGGCGGGTACGGGTTCGCCGTCGTCACCGGCCCGGACGGCCTGCCCCGCCACCGCCTGGACGGCCTCTACAAGCTGGCCGACATCGGATGCAACCCGGAACCGGCCGACAAGACGCAGGAGCGGGAGGACCGTCGCGAGGTTCAGCAGTGCGGCCCGGGCGGCTCGGCCGCGGTGACGACCTGCCTGCAGGCCACGTTCCGGCAGCAGCTCGACGCCACGGCGGCCGGTCCGGAGCCGCTGACCCTCACGATCGGGGCCGGCGACGAACCGCCCGACTACCTCGACCCGGCCCCCATCCTGCTGATCACCCTGGTAGTGGCCGTGCTGGTGACCGGGGGCGCGCTGCTGATCAGCCGGCGTGTACTCAGCCCGATCGGCACCCTGACCGAGGCGGCCCGCAGCCTGGGCAGCGGCGACCGGTTCGGCCGGGTGCCCGACACCGCCCGCGACGAGCTGGGTGAACTCTCCCGGGCGTTCAACCAGATGGCCGACTCGGTGCGCGCGGCCGAGGCCGACCAGCGCCGCCTGATCGCCGACGTCGCCCACGAGCTGCGCACGCCGCTGGCCAACCTGCGCGGCTACCTGGAGGCGATGCAGGACGGCGTGCTCGAGCCGACGCCGGAACTGTTCGCCTCGCTGCACGACGAGGTCATCCACAACCAGCGCATCGTCGACGACCTGCAGGAGCTGGCCCTGGCCGAGGCGGGCGCCCTGGTCTACCACCGGGCCCCGACCGATCTGGCCGAACTGCTCGAGACTGTGCGTACGGCGTACCGGACCGACCTGGTGGTCGAGGCGCACGGTCCGCTGGTGGCCGAGGTCGACGCCGACCGGATCCGGCAGGCCGTCAGCAACCTGGTCGCCAACGCGCTGCGGGCCACCGCGGACGGCGGAACGGTCATCCTGCGGGCGCGGGCCGACGGCGACCAGGCGGTGCTCGAGGTGGCCGACACCGGCACCGGCATCGACCCCGAGCATCTGCCGCTGGTCTTCGACCGGCTGTGGCGGGCCGACCCGGCCCGCGGGCGCGACTCCGGCGGCAGCGGGCTGGGCCTGGCCATCGTCCGGCAGATCGTCCGCGACCACGGCGGCGAGGTTTCGGTGCGCAGCACGCCCGGGGAGGGCAGCACCTTCGCGATCAGCCTGCCACTAGCGACTTGAGCCGCGGCGCCAGCGGTCGCTCCACGAACCGGTGCACCAGCCAGGCGACCCCGAGCAGCAGCGCCACGGTGGCCGCGATCAGCAGCCAGGCCGGCAGGCCGGTGTGCTGGTGCGCGTTGCGCAGCAGGCTGTAGCCGATCCGCTGGTGCAGCAGATAGAAGGGGTAGGTGAGGGCGCCCGCGGTGGCCAGCGCGGGCACGTTCCAGCGGTCGGTGCCGCCCAGCGCGATCGCGGTCAGGACGGCCACGGCCAGCGTGAGGATGATCAGTGCGGGCGCGGCCGGCACCTCGAAGCCGGGCCGCAGATCGGCCACCCGGGCCGCCATCCGGGGCAGGGCGAGCAGCCAGCCGCCGATCACCAGCGCCCACAGCCAGAGCGTCGGCCCGTACCGCCGCATCAGGCAGAGCGCCACCCCGATCGCGAAGTAGGGCGCGAACGCCGGCATGACGATCTGATCGGTCCAGTCCGGCAGCAGGGGCCCGGCCGACGCCGCCACGAGCCAGACCGTGGCGAAGGCGGCCACCCGCTTGTAGGTCAGCCCCCACAGCACCAGCAGCCCGAACAGCAGATAGAAACGCAGCTCGGCCCAGAGAGTCCAATAGACGGTGTCGACCAGCCGCACCCCCGCCGGCTCAGCCAGCATGGTCAGATTCACGGCGATTTCCCGTACGGAGGGCACGCCGCTCACCGGCACCCCGGTGCTCACCGGCAGCACCGTCACGACGCCCGCCGTGATCACGACGCAGGCCCAGAACGCCGGATAAAGCCGCGCGATCCTGGCCGCCGCGAACTGCCGGGGCGTCCGATCGAAGGCGCTCATCCCGATCACGAACCCGCTGATCAGGAAGAACATCTCCACACCGAGAAACCCGTAGATCAACACATGACTGGCCGAAGGCAGATGAAACGCCGGCGCGTGCACCCCATCCAGCCGCCACGACACCGAGTAGTGGTAGCCCGCCACCCCCAACGCGCACACGAGCCGAAGCCCGTCCAACGCATGAAGCCGGGCCGCCTTCGTGGCCACCGGCCGGTCCACGACCATGCTGCTTGTCATGGCCGGGACCCTGAGCCCAACCTGTGCAGAACCGATGAAGACCCCGCGCATATCCCGTGTCAGCCGGCGGCCGCTGCCGGCCGGGGCAACCGTTTCTGAACTCGTGCGGGGAAGTCTTACCGCGACCGGCCGACGACGCGCCGCGGCCGGCAGAAGATCAACGCGAGACAGATGAGAACCAGCGGAGTAAGGCTCAGCCAGAAGCCGGAATCGCTCTCGATCACTCCCGCCCGCGCGCCGGCGCGAAGAAGACCGGCAACCAGCAGGGCAGCGCCGATCAGCAGCCAGAACGTGGCCGCCCGACCCGCAGTGGCCCAGGCCGGCCCGCCGTTCTTCGCCACCAGCGGGCCGCCCCGGACCCAGATCCACACTCCACGCCCGACGAAGGCAGCACCACCCAGCGCGCACAGAACCACCGCGACAACGCCCACAATCAGCAACCTAGACCCAGCCTGCCGCCCCCGGCCTGCCGGCCAGAATCCCGACGTGAGTCCGGCTCAGTCATCCACGCGACTGCGTGCCCTTGTCCAGCGTCGGGAGACTGTCGCCATCGCCGTTGCCACGGGAGGTCTGATGCGACCGTTACGCCCGCCGCGGGACGAGGAGGAACCGACCGGCGGTGGCGGCGCCCCGCCTCCGCCTCCGCCGATCCGGCACCTCGACATCAACATCATTCGTGTCGGCTTCGAGGATTTCACCGCCGAGGACGACGCCGAGCTGGCCAATGCGATTCAGGTGACGAGGGCCATCTACGCCAGGGTGCGATTGAATCTGCGGACGGTCACCTTCTGGCGCATCTCGGTCAGCGAGGCGGCGGAGCACGCGATCATCGACAGTGCCGCCGAGGCGGAGGACCTCACCTGGGACTGGACCGTTCCCAACGACGCCCTCGACGTCTTTGTGGTGCGGGTGATGAACGATGCCGACGGCTGGTCGGCGGTCGACGGCAGCTGCGACAAGAACTCCAAGGGCATGACGGGTTCGGTCGTGTCCCTCAACGGCGACGCCGCCAACTCGGCCAACACGCTGGCCCACGAGGTCGGCCACTATCTGGGCTTGGAGCACATCCCGGACGACGGGAACATCGTCGGGAACAACGGTAGCTCCGATGCCTTCACCGGGATCCACGCCTGGCAGGGCGTGGTGATGCGCCGCCACTGCTTCGTCAGGGCCTGACACCGCCGGAGGGGCGCGATGCCCGATCGACTCGATGATGTGTTCCACGCGAGCCATCGACTGCCGCCGGACGCGGCGTCCCGGCTCTCGGCCGACGACCTCTCACGGCTGCGGGCTCTGGCCACCGAACCCGGACGACAACGCGTGCCGGCCATGAACGCGCTGGTCGTCGCCGGGGATCCGGGGGTCGTCGACCTGCTCGCCGTGACGCTGCGGGACTCCGGCGCCGATCCGGCGGTGCGCGCCGCGTGGGCGATGCAACTGGCCGCGACCGGCCGGCCCGACGCGGAGGACGCGCTGGTGCGGGCGTTGCCGGAGGCCGGGCCGGCCGTTGTGCGGGCCCGGATCGCGGCTGCTCTGGCCCGGATCGGCAGCCCCTTCGTGCTGGACGACCTGGCCCGGCTGGCCGGCGACCCCGATCCCGCGGTCGGCCGGGTGGGCGCGTTCGCGCGGCACGTCGTCGCCTACCGCCACGGGATGCCCGGATTCGAGGTGCCGAGGCCGGACGATCAGGACCTGCTCGAGGTCGACGACGACCATGCCCCGCCGATGGCGGTGGGCCGGGCCGGCCCCGAGGAGAGCGCCGCGACGCTGGTCAGCCTGCGCAACGACACTTTCGGCCTGGCCCTTTCCGAGGACACCGGCCTGCGGATCGACTGCGGCGTGCGCCGGATGGTCTTCCTTTACTCGCAGGACTTCCTCCGCCGTGGCGCCGGCGGCCCGTTACGGCTGCCGATGATGCCCGGACTGATCGCCCAGCGAGGGCCGGACGGCAGCTACGCGACCCGGCTGGTTCTGCTCGCCGGCCCTCAGGACGGCGAGAGCTTCCATCTCGCGCTTTACCGCACGGACGGATACCAGATGATGGCCGGCGCGGCGACCATCGACGGCGAGGGAGCGGTGTTCGAGCTTCGCGGCGTCGGCGGTGTGCGCAACAAGTTGCCGGCGCTGCTCCGTGGCCGGATCCAGGGTGGCGAGTTCGTGCTCACGTCGGCAGCGGAGGCTCGTGCGGTGCCCGAGGCGTCGCACCCCACACCCGACTCGTTGTGAGTAGGCCTTACCGGCGGGGGATCAGGGTGGCCAGCAGCATCGTGGCGGCGCCGGCGGTGGCGATGGCCAGGGCGGGCGAGCTGGCCTCGGCGAGGACGCCCAAGGCCAGCGGGGCCAGGCCCTGGAAGGCCATCATGCCCGTGGACAGCAGGGCGAACAGGTGGCCCTGGCGGCCGTCGGGGGCGGCGGCCAGGAAGGCTCGTTGCAGGCCCAGGGCGTACGCGAAACCGAAACCGGCCACGACCAGGAGCGCGCAGACCAGGGGCAGGGCGACGTCGGCCAGGAGCACCAGCAGCGGCGCTCCCAGCAGCAGGACGAAGGCCGCCGAATAGCGTTCGCGCAGGCTGGGGCGTAGGAAGCGGCCCACGATGAAGTTGCCGGCCAGCATGCCTACTGCGGGGGCGGCCATCAGCAGGGCGGCCGCGCCGGCGGGGAAGCCGCGGGCCGCCCCGTACGAGACCAGCAGCGCCTCGGCCCCGGCGACCAGTGCGGACGGCAGCCACTGGGCCAGCAGCAGGCGGCGGACCACCGGGTCGGAGAACAGCACGGCCGTGCCGTGGAGGCTGTCGCGGACGGCGTTTCCGGGCTGGGCAGCTCCGTGGGTGGACGCGGAGAGGCCACGCCAGACGATGAGGGCGGCCACGGCGTGGCACGCAGCGGCGAACAGCAGGGCCTTCTGCGGGCCGAGCGCGGCCACGGCCACGCCGCCGCCGGCCAGGCCCAGCAGCTGCGCGGCCGAGGAGGACATGTTGGTCAGGGAGCGGCCCAGCACGTACGCGTCACCGGTCAGGTTTTCGGCGATGACCCGGGCTGCCGCGCCCGCGAACACCGGCGTACCCAGTGCCACCAGGCCGACCAGCAGCAGGCTGACCGCCACCGGCAGGTCGGCCAGGCCCAGCGTGGCGGCCAGCGCGGTCTCGACGGCGTACCCGGCCACGATCAGCGGCCGGGCCCGCAGCCGGTCGGTCAGCGAGCCCAGCAGCAGGCCGCCGAACAGCTGGGGCAGGAAGCCGGCGGCGAAGGCGAGCGCGCTCAGCAGCGGCGACCCGGTGCTCGCGTAGACCAGCACGGACAGCGCGAAGATCTGCAGCGAGGTGGCGCTGATGGCGAAGGTGCGGGCGACGAACAGAGCCCGGAAGGTGCGCTCGGCGAACACCTCGCGATAGGTGGCCGGACGGTCGGCGACGGTCATGCCATCAGGGTCGGGCAACCGGCGAAGGCCGACGAATGTTTCGCTCAGCGGCGTAAGGTCTCGTCCGATGCTGCGGTTTCTGGTCGGCGCCGAGGACCTGTTGCGCACCAGGTTCGCGCTGTCGCCCGTCTTCGAGTTGCAGCACCTGATCCAGGCGCTGGCCGGGCCGAACCGGCAACGCGTGCCCCGGGCCTGGCTGAGCCGGCTGCGGCCGCGCTTCGAACCGCTGCGGGCCGACCCGGCTCTCGAGGCGATGCTCGCGCTGTTCCTGCCCGGGCTGGGCGCGACGCTGCTGGCCCCGCCGCCGCGCCGCTACGGGCAGACGATCGCCGACGACCTCGAGGCGGTCCGCGAAGCGCCGGCCGACGCGGCGCGCAACGAGATCGACTTCTATCTGCGGCGGCGGCCCGACGTGAGCCCGGCGGCCCGCGCGATTCTCACCTCGGCCGACTCTCCCGGGCGGCTAGCGGATTTTCTTGGTACGGCGTGGGAGTCCCTGCTGGCCGAGGACTGGCCGATGCTGCGGCTGTTGTGCGAGCGGGACGTCGTGCACCGTACGGGCGAACTGAGCCGCGGCGGCTGGGCCGGCGCCATCGGCGGCCTGCACTCGCAGGTGCGCTGGCGCAACGGGGGCATCGACCTGCTCGGCCGGCCCGGCGGCGAGGTCGACCTGGGCGGCGCCGGTCTGCTGCTCGTCCCGTCGGTCTTCGTCTGGCCGGGGGTGGCCGTCTTCGCCGACGAGCCGTGGCCCAAGGCGATCGTCTATCCGGCCCGGGGCGTCGGCACCCTGCTCGAGAGCGGCCCGCCCGACCCGCCGGGCCACCTGTCGGCGCTGCTCGGCCGGTCCCGGGCCGTGCTGCTGGTCGCCCTGGCCCACCCGGCCAGCACCAGCCAGCTGGCCCGCGCCTTCGCCATGTCGACCGGCGCCGTCGGGGACCACCTCGCCGTACTGCGTCATTCCCGATTGGTCGAGCGGGCCCGGTCCGGCCGCTCGGTGCTCTACCGCCGCACGGCGCTAGGCGACGCCCTGGCGCGTCCGGGCGGACCAGAAGTCGCCGACGTCGTTGGCCATCCATAGCGGGGCCGGCGTCAGCGCGTCCCACAGGAACACGCCCGGCCCGCCGTCGCGCGGCACGCAGAACGGGCCGCCGGTGCCGTCGTCGCCGAACGCGACCAGCTCGCGCCGGCGGGGGCCGTCCTTGGCCCAGTCCATCTCGTTGCGCCCGGGCAGCCAGGCCAGCGGCCAGATGACGAACCACCGGCCGCGCTCGTCGTAGACGCCGTCGCTGACCAGGTACAGCCGCCGGAGCTGCAACGGCAGGCTCGCCTGCAGCCTCTCCTCGAACCGGGCCAGGTCCTCCTCGGTGGCCGCCGCCTGCAACTTGAAGCCGACGGCGGTGGTCAGCAGGCGGTGCCAGTCAGTCAGAACCATGCCCGAATTGTCCCACTTCTCGCCCGAGAAGCCGATCAAGCCATGCGCGAGCTCTCTACGTGGTGGCGGCCGAGCGGCAGCATCAGCGGCTTTCCTGACGTGGGATCGGTGATCACCTGGCTGTCCAGGCCGAACACCGCCCGTACGCAGTCCTCGGTCAGCACCGACGCCGGGTCGCCCGCCGCGTGCAGCTTGCCGTCGGCCAGGGCGATCAGGTGGTCGCTGTACCGGGCGGCCATGTTCAGGTCGTGCAGCACCATCACGATGGTCGTGCCCCGGTTCCGGTTCAGGTCGGTCAGCAGGTCGAGCACCTCGACCTGGTGGCTGACGTCGAGGAATGTGGTCGGCTCGTCGAGCAGCAGCAGGTCGGTCTGCTGGGCCAGCGCCATGGCGATCCAGACCCGCTGGCGCTGGCCGCCCGACAGCTCGTCGACCGGGCGGTCGGCCAGGTCGGCCGTGTGCGTGGCGTCCAGCGCGGCCGCCACCGCCTCATCGTCCTCGCGGCTCCAGCGGGACAGCAGCCGCTGGTGCGGGTTGCGGCCGCGGCCGATCAGGTCCGCCACGGTGATGCCCTCGGGGGCGATCGGCGACTGCGGGAGCAGGCCGAGCGTGCGGGCCAGCTCCTTGGCCGGCATCTTGTGCACCTCGCGGCCGTCGAGCAGCACGTGCCCGTGCCGGGGCGCCAGCAGCCGGGACATCGAGCGCAGCAGCGTCGACTTGCCGCACGCGTTGGCCCCGACGATCGCGGTGATCCGGCCCGGGGGCACGGCCAGGTCGAGCGACTCGATGACCGTGCGGTCGCCGTAGCCGAGCTTCAGCGACTCGACGAGCAGGGTGTGGGTTGCGGTCACAGCGAGCCTCCCGCGCGGTTGGTGCGGATGAGCAGGTAGACGAGGTACGGCGCGCCGAGCACGCCGGTGACGACCCCGACCGGGTAGCGGGTGTCGAACGCGTACTGGCCGATCAGGTCGGCCCCCAGCACCAGCAGGGCGCCGACCAGGCCGGACGGCACGAGCAGGGAGCCGGCCGAGCCGATGATCCGGGCCGCGATGGGGCCGGACAGGAAGGCCACGAAGGCGATCGGGCCGGTGGCGGCGGTGGCGAACGCGAGCAGCCCGACGGCGGCCACGATCACCACGATGCGGGTGCGTTCCAGCCGTACGCCGAGGGCCGCGGCGGTGTCGTCGCCGAGTTGCAGCATGAACAGGTTGCGGGCCTGACCCAGCAGCAGCGGCCCGAGCACGAGCAGAGCCAGCGCCACCTGCAGCGTCTCGTCCCAGGTGGCGCCGTTGAGGCTGCCGGTCAGCCAGCGCTGGGCCTGCTGCAGATCCCACTGGGCGGCCTGACTGAGCACGTACGCGGTGGCGCTGTCGAGCATGGCGGCGATCCCGATGCCGATGAGGATGAGCCGGGTGCCGGCCACCCCGTCGCGGAACGACAGCGTGTAGACGACGATGGCCACGCCGAGCCCGGCCACGATGGCGAACACCGACACCCCGGTCTCGGTCAGCCCGAGCACCACGATGGCGAAGGCCGCCGCCGCGCTCGCGCCCGAGGTGATGCCGATGACGTCGGGGCTGGCCAGCGGGTTGCGCAGCATGGTCTGGAAGGTGACCCCGCCGATGCCGAAGCAGAACCCGGCCAGCGCGGCCAGCGTCGCCCGGGGCAGCCGCAGCTCGCCCACGGTGAACGACGCGCCGGGCACGGTCTCGCCGAGGACGACGCGCCAGATCTCGGACAGGGTGTAGAAGGTCTCGCCGACCATGAGGGACACGACGTAGACGGCGACGACCAGAATTGCCAGTACGCCGATCACGAGCACGCGGCGGCGGGAGCGCCGCACCCGGTTGTGCACGACGGCCTGCGGAGTGGTGGTCACAGTTCGCGCACCTTCTGCCGCCGGACGAAGTAGATGAAGAACGGCGCCCCGATCAGCGCCGTGATGATGCCGACGTCGATCTCCTGCGGGCGCGCCACGATCCGGCCCACCACGTCGGCCGCGGTCAGCAGGGCCGCGCCGACCAGGGCCGACGAGGGCAGCAGCCAGCGGTGGTCGAGCCCGACCAGCAGCCGGCAGAAGTGCGGCACGACCAGGCCCACGAAGGCGATCGGCCCGGCCACGGCGGTGGAGGCGCCGCACAGCAGCACCGCGCCCAGGGCGGCCACGCCCCGCACCACGGCCACGCGTTCGCCCAGCCCGGCCGCGAGCTCGTCGCCCAGGGCCAGCGAGTTGAGCGCCTTGGCCGAGAGCAGCGAGACGACGAAGCCGACGACGAGGAACGGCAGCACGTGCCGCAGGCTGTCGTACGAGGCGCCGCCGACCCCGCCGATCATCCACGACTGGAAGCCGGTCGCGATGTCGCTCCGGGGCAGCACGAACGCGCTGATCAGCGAGGCCAGGGCGGCCGAGATGGCGGCGCCGGCCAGGGCCAGCTTCAACGGCGTAGCTCCGCCCCGGCCGAGGGAGCCCACGGCGTACACGAAAACCGCGGTGACCGACGCGCCCAGGACGGCCACCCAGATGTAGCCGGTGGCGGTGGACAGGCCGAACGAGACGATGCCGGTGACCACGGCCAGCGAGGCGCCCATGTTGACGCCGAGGATGCCCGGATCGGCCAGGGGGTTGCGGGTGACGCCCTGCATCACGGCGCCCGACAGGCCGAGCGCCGCGCCGACCAGGACGGCCAGGAACGTACGGGGAATGCGCTTGACCACCGACGCCTGGCCCAGGTTGTCGTCGTGGCCCTGGACGCCGGCCACGATGTCGGACCAGCCGACGATCCGCGAGCCGAACGCGACCGACGCGATCATGATCAGCGCGAGCGCGACCAGGCCGGCCAGGATCCACAGCGTACGCACCCGTGCCGGGCGCCGCCGGGATGCGGCGGGACCCGGCACGGAGCGGGAGGCGAGCTGCGTCATGACACCTTGTCGGCGGCGGTGGCGAGCAGGTTGACGTAGTCGTCGAGCACGTACGGGATGGCCAGCACGGTCGGGTTGGCCGCGGTGGCGAGCGGGGTGCTGCCGACCAGGCTGACCACCGAGCCCCGCTCGAGCGCCGGGATCTTGGACAGCAGCGGGTCGGCCTGCAGCTTGGCCAGCTGGTCCTCGCTGTCGGCGTACATCACGATGACGTCGACGTCGTCGAACGCCTGGATCTGCTCGGAGCTCTTGTTGAGCGTGAAGGCGTCGGTGCCCTGCGAGTCCTTCTCGACCACGTCGGCGATCTTGAGGCCGAGATCGCTGAAGAACTGGGTCCGGGTGTCGTGCGAGGTGTAGTAGCCGATCTTGCTGAGGTCGGTCGGGTCGATGTGCGTCACGAACATCGTCTGCTTGCCGGCCAGCTGCGGCTTCTTGGCGGCCGCGTCCTTCATGGCCTTCTCGGTGTTCGCGATCAGCTCGTCGCCCTGCGCCTGCAGGCCGAGGGCCTGGCTGGAGAGCTTGACGATGTCGCGCCACGGGGTGGCCCAGGGGGCGTCCGGGTAGGCGATGACCGGCGCGATCTTGCTCAGCGTGTCGTAGTCCTGCTGGGTGATGCCGGAGTACGTGGCCAGGATGACGTCGGGCTTGGTGTTCGCGACCGCCTCGAACGCGATGCCGTCGGTCTCGTCGAACATGACCGGGGTCTGGCCGCCGAGCTCCTTGATCTTCTCGCCGACCCACGGCAGCATGCCGTCGCCGTCGTCGTCACCGAAGTTGGCCTTGGCCATGCCGACCGGGACGATGCCCAGCGCCAGCGGCACCTCGTGGTTCTCCCACTGCACGGTGGCGACGCGTTCGGGCTTCTTCTCGATCGTGGTGGTGCCGAGCTTGTGCTTGATCGTGATCGGGAACGAGGCGGTCGCGGCGGAGCTGCCGCCGGCGGCCGGCTCGCCGGTCTCGTCGGAACCGCCGCCACAGGCGGCGAGCGCCAGCGTGGCCGCGGTGGCGACAGCGGCCGCCAGCAAACGGTGAGCGCGCATGCGCGTTCTCCAGTCTTCAAATCTTCAAGTAAGGGGTGCCTAACCTAACAACGAAGTCTGAGGGCATCAAACCGCCTCGGCAACTCAGGGGCGCAGGTCACGGCCGGTCGAGGGCGTCGCGCAGGGCCGCCCGCGATCTGATACCGAGCTTCGCGAAGACGTGATGCAGGTGGAACTGGACCGTCCGGGGCGACAGGAACAGCCGGGCGCCGATCTGCTTGTTGGACAGTCCGGCCGCGGCCAGCCGGGCGATCTCGCCCTCCTGCGGGGTCAGCGCCGAACCGCCGGGCCGTTCGGGCGCCGTCGCGCGCAGCTCGGCCGCGGCCCGCTGCGACCACGGCTCCGCGCCCAACCGCTCGAACGTCTCGGCCGCTTGCAGCAGCTCGGCCCGGGCGGCGGTCACCGCGCGCATCCGGCGCAGGCGCTCGCCGTGCAGCAGCCGCACCCGGGCCAGGTCGAACGGCCACCGGTCGGCGCCGGGCGCGGCCAGCGCGCGTTCGAACAGGACGGTCGCCCGGTCGTCGGGGGCGGTGACGGCGGCCGCCGCGTCGGCCAGCAGGGCCAGGCGGGGCGAGACGTGCCGGGTGCCCGCGGTCCCGACGGCCGCGACGTGGGCCGCCGCCTCCTCGGTGCGGCCGGCCCGGGCGGCCGCCTCGACCAGGTCCAGTTGCGTCTGCACGGCCCACGGGACGTGCGAGGCCAGCGTCCCGGCCGGGCTGATCCGGCTCGCGTGCAGGTAGGCCTGCTCGAAGTCGCCGCGGCCGAGGGCCACCACCGTGCGCACCTGCCAGGCGTACGTCCGGACCAGCCCGACCCCGCGCGGCGTGGCCCAGTGCAGCAGTTCGGCCGCGATCGCGAGCGCCGTCCGGTCGTCGCCCCGGGCGGCCGCCACCTGCGCCTGCACGTGCCGGCCGGGCAGGGCGAGCAGCACGTACCCGTGCTCGCGGCACCGCGCGGCGGCGTCGTCGGCCAGCCGCTGCGCCTCGTCCCAGCGGCCCCGGGCGTACGCGTGCCGGGCCAGCAGCATCTGCGCGTTCAGCCCGACCGCCAGCCCGTCGCCCTGCGCCACCCGCTCCAGCGCGTCGTGGCAGGCGTCCTGCCGGTCGGTGACCTGGGCGACCAGCCCGAGCCGGATGATCCAGGCCGGGTCGGTCTCGCGTGGCAGCCCGGCCAGCGCGGCGTCGAGCCGGTCGAGCACGCCGGGCGTCAACCGGGCCGGGTCGGCCAGGACGTCGTGGCTGAGCCGCACGATCTCGGAACTGTCGTCGTCGAGGGCGGCCCGCAGCGGCTGCCACAGCGCGGGCCGGCCGCCGAAGAAGCACACCGACACCAGCGTGTAGAGCGCCTCCTCGACGGCCGCCCGCCCGGCGTCCTTCATCGTGCGGTCGTCGGCGAGCGCCCCGGCCAGCAGCCGGTGGGCCGTGTCGATGTCGCCCTCGCCGTTGAGCAGCACGTGGGCGGCGGTCACGGCGATCTGCAGCGAGCCGCGGGGGACGGGGAGCGCCTGCCGGGCCGGCGGCAGCCGCCCGATCGAATGGGCCCCGACGTACGCCGCCGCCGCCCGACGCCGGCTGCGGTCGGCCGGACCGGGGGTGAGCTCGGCCGCCCGGGTCAGTGCGGCCACTGCCCCGACGGTGTCGCCCCGGTCCAGCACCGAGCGCGCGGACCGCTCGAGGCGGGCGGCCACGCTCTCGTCGGGCCAGACGGTGGCCTCGCCCAGGTGCCGCGCGCTGCGGTCGGGCTGGTCGGCGAACAACTCGGCCAGCCGCTGGTGGGCCCGGCGCCGCTCGGCCCCGGTGGACAGGTCGATCGCCGTCGACCGGATCAGCGGGTGCCGGAACACGAGCCGGCCCGTGGCGTCGTCGAGGTGCAGCAGCCGGGCGCGTTCCAGGTCACCGAGAGCTCCGGCGTCGGTGACGAGCCGCCGGTCGCCGGTGGTGTCGAGCGCCGCCAGCAGCAGCAACCACCGGGCCGGCTCGGTCAGGGCGCGCACGTGCGGCGCGAACAGCTCGCGCAGGCGCCGGCTCGGACCGGTCGGCAATTCCAGCAGCGCCAGCGGGTTGCCCTGTGCCTCGGCCAGCACCCTTTCCCGCTCGGCGGCGGGCAGGGCGGGAAAACGTTGACGCAGAAGGCGATCGGCCGCCTCGCCGGTGAGGGGCCGGATCTCCCGTACGGGCATGTCGCCGTACCGGAAAAAGCTGCCCAGCCCCAGCCGCGCCGCCCCCAGAAACGCCACCTCGCGCGCGACCACCTCGAGCACGGCCGCGCTGGCCCGGTCGATCCACGACAGATCGTCGACGACCAGCAGCACCGGCCGTTCCGCCCGGCGCAGCAGCGCGAGCACGGCCTCGGCCACCACCGCCCGCTCCGGCATGTCACCCTCGGCGCCGCCCAGCGCGACCTCGAGCACGTCGTCCCACCCGGCCCGCAGCGGCAGCAGAAGCTGGTGCAGCGCCGAGAAGGGCAGATCGGCCTCGAGCTCGACCCCGGTGGCGCGCAGCACGAGCCGCCCGCGCTGCCGGGCCCGGGCCGCGGCCGCGTCGAGCAGCGTGGTCTTGCCCACCCCGGGCTCACCGGTGACCAGCAGCGCGCCCAGGTCGTCGACGAAAGCCTCGCTCACCCTTTCCGACCGTAGGCCCTCTAGCACGTTCACGCGATGCCCCGGGGCGGCCCGATCGGGGATCCTGGCCGCATGGCCGGTGAGATCGCGACCGCCCTGCTGCCCGTCTTCTTCGTGCTGGCGCTCGGCTACGGCGCGGGCAAGCGCGGGCTGGTCGACAACACCAATGTGGACACGCTCAACACCCTCGTCATGTCCATCGCGCTGCCCATCGCGCTGTTCACCAGCCTGGCCGCCGGGCGCCGGGACGCGGTGCTGGCGCGCTGGCCCCTGGCCGTGAGCTTCTTCCTGGCCATGGCGGTGGTCTACGCCGGGACGTACGTGGTGCAGCGGCGCATCCATGGGCTGAAGCCCGGTGAGGCCGCGTTGCAGGCGCTCACCGTGGCCTTCCCGAACCTGGCCGCCGTGGGGTTGCCGCTGGTCGGCTCGGTGCTCGGGCCGGACGCTGTGCTCAGCGTGGCCGCGGCGCTCGGCATCGGGTCGATCACGCTCACGCCGTACACCATCGTGGTTCTGGAACGGGAACGCGGCGGCGCGGTGGGCCGGGTGATCCGCAAGTCACTGCGCAACCCGGTCGTGCTGGGGCCGCTGCTGGGCCTGGCCTGGTCTCTGTCCGGCCTGCCGCTGCCGGACGTGTTGCGGGCGACGCTGACGGCGATCGGCTCGGTGACCGGCGGGGTCGCGCTGTTCCTGACCGGCCTGGTGCTCTCGGCCCAGGCCGTCGAGTTCAGTCGCAACGCGTACGTGTCAACGGTCGTCGCCGCTGTCGTCCGGCCCGGTCTGGGGTATCTCGCCGTCCTCGCCTTCGGGCTCACCGGGCCGCTCGCTCAGGAGACGGTGCTGCTGCTGGCCGTCCCGCCCGGCTTCTTCGGCGTGCTGCTGGGGATCGGCTACCACGTGCGGCCGGCCGTCGCCGGCACGACATTGCTGTTCGCGACGCTGGCCTCGGCCGTCACGCTCAGCGCCGTCATCGCCCTTCTTCCGCGGTTCTAGCCTTCTCGGCGAACACTTCGGCCGCGATGGCGTAGCTGTCGAAGGCCCTCGCCACTCCCGCGTAGACGGCGATCTGGATGAACGCCTCCACGATCTCCTCCGGCGTGACGCCGCTGTTCAGCGCGATCCGCAGCTGCCCGCGCAGGGGTTCGAGAATGCCCAGGCCGGCCGCGATGGTGACCGAGACCAGCGCCCGGGTGCGGGTGTCCAGGAATTCGGTGCGGGGCCAGGCGTCGCCGAAGGCGTGCTCGGTGGCGATCCGCTTGAAGTCGGCGGCGTTGGGCGGCTCGCCCTCGCCGGCCCCGAGAAAGCGTTCGAGCCGGAAGCCGAGCAGCTTCTCGGCGGTGTCCAGGGCGCGGGCGTAGTCGCTCATGTCTCTCTCCTAGGAATTGTCGCGGAGCTCGTGCGCGAGCTGCACCCGCGAGCGGATGCCGAGCTTGGTGAAGACGTTGCGGACGTGGGTGTTCACGGTGTGCGGCGACAGGTGCAGCTCGCCCGCGGCGCGACGGTTGGTCGCCCCGGCCGCGACCAGGCGGACCACTTTCAGCTCGGCGTCGGTCAGGCTTTCCCAACCCTTTCCCGTACGGGTGGCAGCCGGCCGCCCGGCGCCGTGCTCCCGCAACGACCGGCGCACGCGCTGGACATCGGCCTCGGCGCCGGCGTCGGCGAACCCGGCCAGCGCCTCCTCGAGCCGGCGCACGGCCTCGTCCCGGTCGCCGGGCGGCAGCGCAGCAGCCGCGTCCTCCCGGGCGCCCGCCGCGAGCAGCGGGCGACCGGCGGCGGCCTGCAGCTTGGCCGCGGCCGACAGCTGCTCGGCGTCGCCGGTGAGCAGCCCCTGCACGTGAGCCGCGACCGCCGAGCCGGCCCGCGACGAGACGACCAGAAGCCGCTCGCGCAGCCCTTCGTCGCCGGCCGCCGCCGCGATGCGACCGGCCGAGACGAGGAAGGCGAAGTCCACCGGCAGCGGCGGCGTGACTCCGAGGAGCGGATCGTCCCGGAGCAGCCGAGCCGCCTCGTGGGCATCTCCGCGGCCGGCGGCGGTCAGGGCCGGCACGCGCGCGGCCCAGCGGCGGCCGGCCGGGCTGTCGCCGGTGCGCAGCTTCCGGGCGGCCCGTCCCAGCGCGGCGTCGCCCAGGTGCTGGGCCAGGAAGGACAGGGTGATCATGCGGAGCAGGTCGTTCCCGGCGTCCGGCTCGGCCGGCGTCCGCGCTTCGGCCTGCGCTCGCGCCTCGGGCAGGTGCCCGCCGGCCTGCGCTCGCGCCTCGCTCAGGTGCCCGCCGGCCAGCGCCCGCGCTTCGGCCAGGCGCCCGCCGGTCAGGTGCATCATCGCGGAGAGCTGGACGCCCCGCGCGAGCAGCGGCGCATCTCGTTCGGCGCGGGCCCGGCGCAGGCACTCGGCCAGGGTGGCCTCCGCGTCCCCGATTCGCCCGAGGTGGTGCAGCACCACGGCGGTGAGCAGGTCGCGCGGCCCCGCGTCCGGATCGCCGGGATCGGCCGTGCTGAGCACGCGGTCGACTATGGCCGCGGCAAGCGCCCCCGACCCGCGCGCGCTGTGCACCCCGGCCAGTACCAGCCGGGCCATGTCACAGCTGTCGGGCGAGGCCACCGCCACCCGTTCCGCCTCGCCCAGCTCCCCGTCCTCGAGCAGGTTGAAGGCGAGCCACGCCGAGTGCCGCGCCCGAACGGCCAAGGGAACGCCGCGCAGGGCAAGTCCCGCCTTGTTCTCGGCGGCGCGCTCGGCGGCCGGGCGGTCGAGCAGGGTGGACAGGACCAGCCGGACGGCGGCCCCCTCAGCCATCGGCAGCAGGCCGCCACCCAGCACCCGGCCGGCCAGGTCCCGGGCCCCGCCCGCGTGGCCGGCCCGGCGCAGCTGGTCCAGCGCCTCCAGGGCCACCTCGCCGCGGTCCCCGTCGCCCGGCGGCAGCAGCTCGAACGCCCGCACCAGCATCCCGGCCGCCGCCCCGGGATCGCCGACCGCCCGCGCCGATGCCCGCAACGCCGCGATCGCCGCCCGGTCATCCGGCCGGGCGCTGCCGGCCAGCAGCGCCGCCACTTCGGCCGGGGCCGCCCCGGTGCGCAGCAGCACATCGGCCGCCTCGCGTTCCAGCGCCCGGCGCAGCGAGTCCGGCAGCGTGGCGCGGGCCGCCCGGCGCAGCAAGGCCGGATCGAAGCGGATGTCCCCACCCTCGACGGCGAACAGCCCGGCCCGCACCACCTCGTCCAGCGGCTCGATCAGGTCGGCCGGCCCGCACCGCAGCAGCCCGGCCAGCTGCGCCGCGGTGAACCGAGCCGGCAGCGCGCCCGCCACCCGTACCGCCCGCCGGGCCGCCGGCGTCAGTGCACACATCCTCTCCACCAGCGCCACCGTGACCCGCCGCGGCACGGCGGCCTCGAAGCCCTCCTCGTCCACCCCTCGAAACAGCTCCGCCGTCATCCGGCGCGGCTCGGCGGTGCCCGGATATTCCTCGCGCAGCCCACGGCCCGGCTCGGCCGTCATCCGGCGCGGCCCGGCGGCGTTCAGACCGTCCTCGCCCGGCCCGCGGACTGGCTCCGCCGTCATTCGGCGCGGCGCTGGGGCGGCTGGGCCTTCTTTGTGCAGTCCGTGGGCCGGCTCGGCCGTCAGTCGGCGCGGTCCGGTGGCGGTCAGGCCCTCCTCGTGCAGGCCGCGGACCAGCTCGGCGGTCCAGAACGGATGGCCGCCGGCGATGTCGGCTGCGGCGCGCAGGGCCGGCCCGGCCGTGGGCACCAGGTCGGTGACCAGGATGGCCCGGGCCTCGGCGGATAGCGGGCCCAGCCGCAGCACCTCGGCGTCCGCCCGTTCCAGGTGGGTCATCAGCTCGCCGGCGGCCGGGCCGGCCTGGCCGCGCCGGCCGGCCAGCAGCCACAGGATGCGTCGGTCGCGCAGGCGGGCGATCAGGCTCCGGATCGCCGTGGCGGTGTCGCCGTCCACGGTGTGCAGGTCGTCGAGCACGAACACCAGCGGGGTGCGGGCCGCCGCTCCGGCCAGGGCGTCGCCCAGGTCGTGCACCATCCAGAAACCGGGCTCGGCCCGGAAGGCGCGCGGCTCGGCCTCGAGCACCGCGGCCGGCAGCGGCCCGAGCCGCCCGCGGGCGCCGGCCCGCAGCACCCGCATCCCGGCCCGGTCGCCGCGGGCGGCGATCTCGCCGGCCAGCGCGGTCTTGCCGATGCCGGGCGGGCCGTCGAGCAGCAGCACCGAGCCCTCCCCGGACCGGGTCGCGGAGAGGTGGTCGTCGGCGATCGCGATCTCGCAGCCGCGGCCGCGAACGCCGGTCATCGTCGTCGGTGAGCGGACCTCCATGCCGCCAGCCTGATCGTCCGGGCCGCCCGGGACATCCCTCAGCCGACCCAGACCCGCCGTGGCCTGCCCCACGTGCCGCCGCCCACGTCTTGACCAGCGACGTCACGGCCGATTGAGTCATTTGGCAGACGACACGCGAGCGGGGGTGACCTTCGTGGACTTCGGAGCCGCCCTGCTGGTCACCGGGGACCCCGGCGCGGGCAAGACCACGTACCTGAGGGCCCTGGCCGAACGCGCGGACGGCGCGCGGGTGTTGTGGGCGCACGGCGGCGCCGCCGACTACCAGGCGCTCGACCAGTTGCTGACGCCGCTGCACGACGAGTTGGGGCCGGACGACCCCCTGCGGATCGCGCTCGGCCTGGCCGGTGGCCCCGAGCCGGCGCTGATGCGGGTCTCGCACGCGACCGTCGCCCTGCTGCGCCACGCGGCGGAACGGCAGCCGCTGCTGGCGCTGATCGACGCGGGCGAAATCCTGGACGAGAAGAGCGCGCGGGTGCTGACGTTCGCCGCGCGCCGCCTGGCCGGCAGCCGGATCGCCATGATCTTCGCGGCGCGGGCCGGCTCGCCGCACGACCTGCTGCTGCGGGCCGGGCTGCCCGAGCACCGGATCGAGCCGCTCGACGCCGGGGCCGCGGCCCGGCTGATCAGGGAAAGGCACCCGGCGGTGGCCGGGCACGTGCTCGAGCGGATCGTGGCCGAGGCCGGCGGCAACCCGGGCGCCCTGCTCGAACACGCGGCCGCGCTCACCGCCGGGCAGCTGTCCGGGGCCGAGCCGGTGCCGTCGCCGCTGCCGGTGGGGGAGGGAGTCCGGGCCCGTACGGCCGCCCTCCTCGCCGGGTTCCCGGCGCCCACCCGTGAGGTGCTGCTGCTGGCCGCCCTGGACGAGACCGGCGACCTGACGGCCGTCCGGGCCGCGGCGGGCGGGGCCGACGTCCTGGCCGCGCTGGCGCCGGCCGTCGAGCGCGGCTACCTCCGGGTCGACGAGCGCGCCCGCATCCTGCGGTTCGGGCCGGTGCTGCCGCGGGCGGCGGTCGTCGGGCACGCGGCCGACCCGCAGACCCGGCGGGCCCACCGGGCGCTGGCCGCTGTGTGGGCGCACGACCCGGACCGGCACCTGCGGCACCTGGCCGCCGCCGGGGGCAGCACGAACGCCGAACGGGCGGCCCGGCTGCGGACCGCCGCCGAGTCCGCGATCCTGCGCGGCGGGACGGGGGCCGCGATCGAGTCCCTGACCCGGGCGGCCGAGCTGACCCCGGACGCCGGATTGCGGGCGCGGTGGACGCTCGAGGCAGCGTGCCTGCGGGCCGGCCTCGACGACGATCTCGCGGCGGCGCACCGGCAGCTGGTTGCGGCCATTGAGACGTACGGGAAAAAGCTGGACCCGGCCCTGGCCGGCGCGCTGCACACCTTGGCCGTCACCTGCTGGCTCTCGGGCGACCCGGCGCAGTGGCAAGCGTTCGAGCGCGTGACGGCCCGTTGTGATCCCGGCCCGCCGGTCGGCTTGCGGATAGTCGCCGCCGGCCTCGGCAACCCGGTGGCGCTGACCGCGGAGCTGCTGGACGAGATCGACGCGGCCGCCGCCCGGCTCGACGACGAAGATCCGGTCACTATTACGCGTACGGCGTTGGCCTGCATTTATGCCGACCGGCTGGCCGCCTGCCGGGTGCCGCTGGCGCGGGTGATCGACGGCGGCCCGGCGGCCCTCGCTTCGCCCGCGACCGTCCCGGCCGGATTCGACCGATGGCACTCCGGGCAGTGGGACGAACTGCTCGACCTGACCGCGTCCGGAACAGCCGGGCGCGACCGAGCCGTCCTCGGCTCCCTACGGGCGCTGGTGGCGGTGGCCCGGGGCGACGCGGCGCCGGCCGAGCTTCCCGGGACGGCCGTCGGCGAACAGTTCGCCAACCAGGTGTGGGCGCTGGCGGCGATCGGGGCCGGGGATCACGCCGAGGCCTACCGGCAGGCGGCCGCGATCAGTCGGGCCGGCACGCTCGCGCCGTACACGCCGCACGCCCTGTGGGTGCTGTTCGAACTGGTCGAAGGGGCACTCGGCGCGGGCCTGCGCAAGGAGGCGGAAGCCCACGTCGAGGCGATGCGACGGGCGGGGCTGGCGGCTGTCTCGCCACGGCTCGCTCTGGTGGTGGGCGGCTGCGCGGCCATGGTGTCGGACGACCCGGACGCGTACGCGGCGGCGGTGGCCGTGCCCGAGGCCGAAAGGTGGCCGTTCGACCTGGGCCGGGTCCACTTGGCGTACGGGCGGCACCTGCGCCGCCACCGCCGGTCCGCAGCCGCGCGGGCCCAGCTCGCCTCGGCCCTCGAGATCTTCGAACGGCTGGGCGCCCGCCCGTGGATCCGGCAGGCCGCCGGCGAACTACGCGCCGAGGGCGGCGCCTCCGGCCTCCTAGCCGAAGGCGCCCTCTCGCCGCAGGAACGGCGGATAGCGGAACTGGCCGCGGCCGGTCTGACCAACAAACAGATCGCGGCTGAGACGGGATTGTCGTCCCGCACGGTCGGCAACCATCTCTACCGCGTCTTCCCGAAACTGGGCATCACGTCACGAGCGGCATTGCGGGACGCGCTCAGCAGTTGGTGGCGACGCCCTTCTTGAACTTGCACGAGTTGATCGTCTTGCCGGTGGCGCTGCGCAAAGTAGCGGTGTCGCCGGTGTTGTTCCAGATGTAGTTGCCGGAACCCCAGTACCGGTCGGTGGCGGCCGGCTTGCCGTTGGTGCCCTTACCGGTGTGCACCGTCACCGACTTGCCGGGGTTCAACACGTACGGGCCGAAGGTGTAAACGTGATTGGCGGCGTCGCGGACCGTGAAACCCTTGAGCTGAATGGCCTTCTTGGTGCTGTTGGACAGCCGGAACCATTCCGCGTTCAGACTGGCGTTGCTGCGAGTGTCCTTGCCCGGCGAGTCGTAGTAGATCCGGCTGAAATAGACCGGAGCCTCAGCCGCCAAAGCCGGCGTGGCCACAGCAACACTCAGGAGCGAGGCCGCGATAGAGGCCCCAACCAGAAACTTCTTCTTCACCGCGTCTGCCTTCCACATAGAACGGAGCCAGATGATGCTGCACCACTTAACGGCGTTTCCCGGCAAAGGCAGTTCGGCCGACCGGTCAATCCCTGGAACCGATCAGCCGCCGTAAATCAGCGCGCGGTGGTCTGCGGGGGCCGTTACGGTCGCCCGGTGTTCGTTCGGTGGTCGGTTCTTCGTCGGAGGCGTCGGCTTGGTGGGTGGGGCTTTCTTGCGCTGGGACGGCCCTTATCTCGCTGTCGCGTCGTGGTCGGCGCTTCTCTGGTTGCATGGGGTCGCCTCGTAGACCCGTGCGGGTGGGCGGTCTGGCTGCCGCGCTGGGGACGAAGCTGGGCGGCTCTCTCACCCGGGCGGACCTGGGTGGTGGGTTGCGCGTTCGCACCGTGCCGCTTGCGGTCGTGTCTCTCACGGAGACACGCCTGAACTGGGCCGTCTTGGCAGCGGGCTTCGCCCTTACACCGTGTCGGTTGCGGACGGAATGACCTACCTCCGGTCCATGCCGGCCCATCCTCCGGTGGCGCCCTCTCATAGCCTGCCGTTGAACGGCTCATGCGCCGGGCCGGGCTGCGCGGTGTCGTGTGTGGCGAGACACGGGGGAACTCGATCGCTGACCAGCGGTGGCCCGGGCCAAAATGCGTTCCGTCGCCTATGACTAAGCCGCGGCGCCCGATACCGGTCCAAGGCGATCGCGGACGCCTGCGCCTCGGCCGGAGTCTGCCAGTCGATGAGCAAGGTCGGTGGCTCGGCCGACAACGCCCTGGCCGGCCGCATGAACTCGTGTCCGAGATCCGCGGTCGGGGCCGCATGTCAGGCTGCCGTCGGGGTGGGCGGATTGGCCAGAGTGGGGGAGAGGGCCTGGTCGCGGGTGGACAGGCGGTGGGCGGTCAGGGTCAGCAGGGCCAGGCTGAGGGCGCCGATGATGATGTAGGCCGGGATGGTGGCGAAAGAGTCCCAGGAGGCGTGCAGGGCGACCGCCACGGCGAAGGTGGCTGCGAACGTGGCCAAGCCGGGTAGGGACCAGCGGCGGTTGGCGGCGGCCCACAGGGCGGTTGCGGTCAGGCCGGTCCAGGCCATGTGGGCGGCCGGGCTGAGGACGCCGCGCAGCAGGAGCAGGCCGTCCACGGCGTGCAGGTTGCCCTGGCTCTGCACCAACGCGACAAAGGCGTAGCCCATGGTTTCCAGGGCGGCGAAGCCGGCGCCGCAGGCCACGCCGACCAGCAGGCCGTCGGCCGGGCGGCGGTGGCGGGTGAACAGCAGCACGGCCAGCGGCGCGATCAGTTTGGCCGACTCCTCGATCAGGCCGACCGCCACCATCGGCAGCGTGCCCAGCTCGTGCAGGGTGTCGAACTCGAGCGTGCCGGCCGCGGTGATGCCGATCAGGCCGCCGACGAAGGCGATCAGCGCCACCGTGCCGCCGTCGACCGAGAAGGTGAGCCGGCGGCCGCGAATGAAGGTGACGAACACCGCCGGCACCAGGGCCGCGCCCAGCAGCAGCGACGCCGGCACGAGGTTGGGGTTCTGGGTGTGTACGAGCGTGCGGCGCAGGATCTCGAACAGGGCGCCGCCCGCCACCAGGACCAGAAGCCAGGTTCCTCTCGGTGGCTGTCGCATGGGGGTTCCTCCGGTCAGGTGAGGGGACGGTCTTTCCAGTACAGGAAGCCGGGACGGCCGAGCCAAGGTGGAACACGGCCACCGGGCGCCGGCGAACGGTGGGTACCCGGACGCCGACAGCGCCGAGCCGTTTCGTATCCCGCGTCTCAGGTGACGCGCGTCATGTGCGGCCGGGGATACTGCATCTGAGCGATGTCCGGGGCTTGGGCGGTGCCGCAGATTGAGGCCATGAACGCTTTCCCCGAGGTGCCCGACGAGGTTCTGCGGCGTGTCCGCCAGGCCGCCGCCGATCTGGAGACCGGCCTGGACCGGCTGGCCGGGCGCGACACCGGATTGGCCGTACGACTGGAAGTCCTCGATCGAACCGGGTCCATGATGGACACGCTGTTCGAGCTGACCGTGGCGCCCGAGCCGCCGCTGCCCGCCGCCGTGGCCGAGGCCCTGGCCGCCGGTCTGGGCGGGGTGGCGGCGCTGCTCGACCCGGGCGGCCGACTGATCGCCGCGCATCCGGCCGGTCCGGTGGCCGCCGCGCCCGAGCTGGTGCAGCAGGCGGCGGCCGATCCGGGCCACGTGATCGCCGAGGCCGGCGTTTCCTTCCGGTACGCGGTGTCGGTGGCGACCGTGGCCCGGTCCGAGGGCACTGTGCTGCTCGTCCGCCGTACCCCGCTCACCGACGACGAAGTGGCCGCGCTGCGCCGGGCCGCGCACGTCCTGGCTGCGCTCCGCATCCGGCAGAACGCTTTGCTTCAGGCGTACGAGGAAATGCGCACCGACCTGCTGACCGAGCTGCTCGCCGCGAGCCGCCCGCTGTCCCGGCCGGTGCGGGTGCTGGCCGAGGCCCGCCGGTTCCCGCTCGACCGGCAGTGCGTGGTGGTGGCGATCGACGGCGACGCCGCGCTGGGCCGGGTCGTGGCCGACGCCGCGGCGCTGCTGGGCGGGGTGGGCGGCCGGCACGACGAGGTGCCGGTGGCCGTCCTGCCCGGCGACGACCCGCAGGCGGTGGTCGAGGCGCTGGCGGCCCGGATGCGCCGGGTCACCGGCCGGACCGCGCGGATGTGCGCCTCCGACCTGGCCGACCCGGCCCGGGGCACGCTGCCGGCGGCGTTCGAGGCGGCCCGGCACGGCCTGGCCCTGCTGCGCGCGGCCGGCTCGGACCACCGCTGCGCCACCACTCGCGAGCTCGCCCTGTACCGCCCGCTGTTCGACCCGGAGCGCTCGGGCGACGTGCGTGACCTGCTCGACGGCGCGTTGCGGCCGCTGCTCGACTACGAACGGGAGCACCGCATCGACCTCGTGCAGACGGTTCACGTCTTCCTGGCCACCGGCGGCAACGCCAGCCAGGCGGCGCGTCGCCTGTTCATCCACCCCAACACCATGACCAAGCGCCTGGACCGGGTGGCCCGGCTGCTCGGCGACGGCTGGCAGGACGGGGTCGCCGGCCTGCGCCTGCGCCTCGCCCTGCACCTGCGGTCCCTGGGAGCTTCCGACGCGTACGCCGAGGCCGGTTAACGGACCGACCGGATGGCCTTGACCAGGACGTCCGTGACGGGTTGCGGGTTCGACACGAGGGTCAGGTGCGACCCGCCATTGTAGACGGTGACCTCTGACTTGGCCCGCTTGGCCATCGCCAGTTCCGACGCGGGCGTGATGATCTGGTCGCCGCTGCTGATGAAGTACCAGGACGGGATGGTCTTCCACCCGGCGTACTTGGACGGCGTGCCGAACGCCTCGGTCGAGGCGCCCCGCTGCGACGCCCACAGCAGACGGGCCTGCTCGCGGGGCAGCGAGTTGCCGAAGTGGTTGACGAAGATTTTCTCTTTGAGGTAAAGCTCCTGCTGGCCGGCCGGGGCGCCCGGGTACGTGGTGGTGTCGAACAGTTGCGCGGCCGGCAGCTGGTTGAGGATGGAGTCGGCGCCGCTGAGCGACCCGTTCGTCTCACCGACGGCCGGCGCGGCGGCATCCACGTACACGAGGGCCTTGACGTTCTTGACCTGGGCCGACGCGTTGGTGATGACGGAACCGCCGTACGAGTGACCGGCCAGCACGACCGGCCCCTTGACCGACTTCAGGAAGTCGGCCACGTACTGCGAGTCGGTGGTCAGGTTCTCGACCGGGTTGGCGATGGCCCGCACCTTGCAGCCGGCCCGCTGCAGCCGGCTGACCTCGCCGCTCCAGCTGGACGTGTCGGCCCAGGCGCCGTGCACGAGAACGACGGTGACCTTGGCTCCGTCTCCGCGGCAGGCGTTGAGCCGTCCGGCGGCGGCCTCCGAAACTCCCGGCAGAGCGAGGGCGGCGACAGCGACCGTGCTGACGCCGGCGATCAGAAGTTTTCTCATGGGCCAAGTAGAGGACCGCGCGGCCTCCGCGGGGATGTGCACAGCCGCCACCGTTGCGGCCCGGGCGGTGGCGGATCACGACGACTTGAACAACCTCTGGACTTAACGCGGCCGAAATGTTGCGATACTGCTTTCGGCCGAGCGGAGGCACCGGGTGGAGAGAGCTCAGCGCGCGACACTGGCCGCGGTCGCCCGGGAGGCCGGGGTCTCGGTGCCCACGGTCTCCAAGGTGGTCAACGGGCGTACGGACGTGGCCCCGGAGACCCGGGCGAGGATCGAGTCGTTGCTCGTACGGCACGGCTATGTCGCCCGCGGCGCCGGCGGGGTTCAGCCCGCGGCGCGCACGGTCGACCTGGTCTTCGACGCCATGCAGACGCCCAACAACCTTGACATCATGCACGGCGCGCTCGAGGCCGCGGCGGCCGAGGACGTGGACGTCGTCGTGGGCACCCTGCCCGACGACCAGCTCGGCGCGTCGTGGGCCCGGCGGATGGCCGCCGCCCGCCGCGAGGGGCTGATCCTGGTCACCTCGGACATCAACCTGCAGCAGGCCCGGCACTTCGCCGAGCAGCACATCCCGGTGGTCACGATCGACCCGGTCAACCTGCCCAACCCGGACGTGCCCAGCGTCGGCGCCACCAACTTCAACGGCGGCATGGCGGCCACCACCCACCTGCTCGAGCTGGGCCACCGCCGGATCGGGTTCATCGAGGGACCGCCGGGCGCCATGGTCGCGATCGCCCGCCTGCACGGCTATCACGCCGCTCTGGCCCAGCGCGGCTTGACCAGCGAGCCCGAGCTGATGATGGCCGGCCCGTTCGAGTTCGACACCGGCTTCACGGCCGCCCTGGAGCTGCTGGGGCGCAGCCCGCGCCCGACCGCCCTGTTCGCCTCGAACGACAGCCAGGCCCTGGGCGCGATCGAGGCCGCCCGCACGCTGGGCCTGCGCGTGCCCGAGGACGTCAGCATCGTCGGGTTCGACGACATCTCGGCCGCCCAGTGGTCGGCGCCGCCGCTGACCACCGTCCGGCAGCCGTTCGCCGAGATGGGCCGGGTCGCCATGCGCAACCTGCTGCGCCTGGTCGCGGGGGAGGAGCTGGCGTCGCCCCGGATCGAGCTGGCCACCCGGTTGATCATCCGGAAGTCGACGGCCGCGGTCTGATTTTTCCGGAACGGCCTTCGAAAGTTTTCGAACCCTTGACATGACCTTTTCGCAATCTTACGTTAACGCCAGCTCGCCCTCGGCTTCCCGCCTCCCGGCTTCGAGTACGGAGTTCAACGTGATGAATCGGCGTAATTTCCTCGGTCTTGGTGTGGGCGCCGGCGCGGCCGCCGCGCTCGCGGCCTGCGGCAGTTCGGGCCCCAGCGGCGGCAGCAGCAGCGGCGGAAGTTCCGGTGGCGGGGGCGCGGCCTCCTACTGGTCGCTGAGCGGCCCGCCCGGCGAGCCCGTCCGCCAGGCCGCGATCGACCGGTTCAACAAGGCCAACCCGGACAGCAAGATCACCCCCACCTTCTTCCAGAACGACGCGTACAAGCAGAAGATCAAGACCTCGCTCGGCGCCAACCAGGGCCCGACGATGATCTGGGGCTGGGGCGGCGGCGGCCTCAAGGAGTACGTCGACTCGAACCTGGTGGAAGACCTGACCGGCTGGCTGGGCGAGAACGCCGCGGTGAAGGACAAGATCCTCGCCTCGTCGTTCGGCGCCGCCACGGTCAACGGCAAGATCTACGCGCTGCCGGTCGAGACGGTCCAGCCGATCGTGCTGTTCTACAACAAGAAGGTCTTCGAGAAGGTCGGCGTGCAGCCCCCGCAGTCGTGGGGCGAGATCATGGCGCTGGTGCCGAAGTTCAATGCGGCCAAGATCGCTCCGTTCTCGCTCGGCGGTCAGTCGCGCTGGACGAACATGATGTGGCTCGAGTTCCTGCTCGACCGCACGGCCGGTTCCGAGGTGTTCGACCGGGTGTTCGCGGGTGAGAAGGACGCCTGGAGCGACCCGGCCGTGCTGGACATGCTGACCAAGATCCAGGATCTGGTGAAGGCCAACGGGTTCCAGAAGGGCTTCTCGTCGACCACGGCCGACTCGAACGCCGACCAGGCGCTGCTCTACACGGGCAAGGCCGCGATGATGCTGCACGGTTCGTGGTCGTACGGCATCCAGGTCTCCAACGGCGGCAACTTCGTCAAGGACGGCGGGCTGGGCTGGATGAACTTCCCGGCCGTCGAGGGCGGCAAGGGCGACCCGTCGAACACCGTGGGCAACCCGGGTCAGTACCTCTCGATCTCGTCCAAGGCGACCGCCGAGGCCAAGGACGTCGCCAAGAAGTTCTTCTCGACCACTCTGGTCGACGACGACGAGAAGGCGGGCTGGGTCAAGTCGGGTGGCGTCCCGGTGCTCAAGAACAGCGAAAGCCTCTTCACCGGTGGCGACGCGCAGTTCCTGAAGGACATGGCCGGCATCGCCAACGGCGCGAAGGTGTTCGCGCAGTCGTGGGACCAGGCGCTGAGCCCGACCGCGGCCGAGACGCTGCTGGACAACATCGCCAAGCTGTTCCAGTTGCAGGTCAGCCCGCAGCAGTGGGTGGACAGCATGAACGGGGTCATCGGGAAGTGACCGCCGCGGCCCAGCGGGTGCGGGGTGGCAACGTCGCGTGGATGGCCCTGCCCGCGTTCCTCATGTTCCTCGCCTTCGGCGTCGTGCCGCTGCTGGGCGTCCTGGCCCTCAGCTTCACGACGTGGAACGGCATCGGCGAGATCGTCCCGTCCGGGACGACCAGCTGGCGCGCGACACTGAGCGATCCCGGTCTGCCCCACGCCCTCTGGGTCACGTTCCTCATCATGGCGCTGTCGTGGGCGGTGCAGACGCCGATGTCGATCCTGATCGGCGTCTTCATCGCCGGCCGCAAGCGCTACCGCGAGTTCCTGGCGGTGCTGTTCTTCATCCCGCTGCTGCTGAGTTCGGCCGCGATCGCCATCACGTACAAGTCGCTGCTCGACCCCAGCTTCGGCCTGGGCAGCGGCCTGGGCATCGACGCGCTCAACCAGGACTGGCTCGGCAACGCCACCCTGGCCATGGCGACGCTGATCTTCATCGTGTCCTGGCAGTTCATCCCGTTCCACTCGCTGATCTACCAGGGCGCCGTACGGCAGATTCCCACTTCCATGTACGAGGCCGCGCAGATCGACGGGGCCGGTCGGTGGAAACAGTTCTGGAGCATCACGCTGCCCCAGCTGAAGTACACGATCATCACGTCGTCCACGCTGATGGTGGTCGGGTCGCTGACCTTCTTCGACCTGATCTACGTGCTCACCGCCGGCGGCCCCGGCGACGCCACCCGCGCCCTGGCCCTGCTCATGTACCAGCAGGGCTTCCAGGCCAACCTGATGGGCCCGGCCAGCGCCATCGCCGTCATCCTGGTCCTGGTCGGACTCGTGCTCTCGCTGGTGCTGCGGCGCCTCGGCGGCCGGGCCGACGAGAGCCAGCTGGAAGGGGCCTGACATGGCGCGCCTGCTCCGGTTCAACTGGCTCGGCGGCACGTTCGCCTGGGTGTGGCTGCTGGTCGTGATGATCCCGCTCTACTGGATCGTCATCACCAGCTTCAAGACCCAGGCCAACTACTTCGTCACGAACCCTCTCGCGCCGCCGACCGACCTGACGTTCGAGAACTACAAGACGGTCATCGACAACGACTTCGTCCGGTACTTCCTCAACAGCGTCGTGGTCACCGTCGGGGCGGTCATCCCGGCCACAGTCATCAGCTTCATGGCTGCGTACGCCATCGTCCGCGGCGCCGGCAGCCGGCTGCTCAAGGCCGTCAACGGCTTGTTCCTGCTCGGCCTGGCCATCCCGCTGCAGGCGGTGATCATTCCGGTCTACCTGATCATCATCCGGCTCAAGATGTACGACACACTGGGCGCGATCATCCTGCCGTCGATCGCCTTCGCCATCCCGCTCTCGGTGCTGGTGCTGTCGAACTTCATCCGCGACGTGCCCAAGGAACTGTTCGAGTCGATGCGGATGGACGGCGCCAGCGAGTGGGGCACGTTGTGGCGCCTCGCCTTCCCGCTGACCCGGCCCGCCCTGGTCACCGTGGTCATCTACAACGGACTGGGCATCTGGAACGGGTTCCTGCTGCCGCTGGTGCTCACCCAGAGCCCCGACCAGCGCACCATCCCGCTCGCACTGGCCAGCTTCCAGGGCCAGTTCGGCGTCAACATCCCCGCGATCGCCGCCTCGGTCGTGCTCACCACCGTCCCCATCGTCCTGCTGTACGCCATCGGCCGCCGCCAGCTGCTCAGCGGCCTCACCGCCGGCTTCGGCAAGTAACTCCGGCTCTCAGAAAGGGCTTTCTCGATGACGTTCGAGTACCACGTGGCCACCAGCGGGTCCGACACCGCTTCCGGATCGGCCGACCAGCCGTTCCGGACGATCAACCACGCGGCCGCCGTCGCGCAGGCCGGCGACACCGTGACCGTGCACGGCGGCGAGTACCGCGAGTGGGTCAAGCCCCGCCGCGGCGGCCTCAGCGACACGCGCCGCATCACCTACCGCGCGGCGCCGGGCGAGCACGTCGTCATCAAGGGCTCCGAGCGGATCACCGGCTGGGAGAACGACGGCGGCACGGTGTGGAAGGTGACCGTTCCCAACACGGTGTTCGGCGATTTCAACCCGTACGCCGAGGAGGTGGCGGGGGACTGGATCGTGTACGGCGAGAAGGCGCCCCGAAGGCACCTGGGTGATGTCTACCTCGACGGGCTGAGCTTCTATGAAGTGGGCAGCCGGGCCGAGGTTGACGCGCCGACACGTCGTACGGAAATTCTCGACAATTGGACCACGACCACCGACACCGTTCGCAATCCCGAGCAGACGCTGTACGTGTGGTTCGCGTCGGTCGCCGAGGACGCGACGACCATCTGGGCCAATTTCCAGGACGCCGACCCCAACTCGGCGCTGGTCGAGATCAACGTGCGCCGCTCGGTCTTCTACCCGGTCGCGCCGCACCTCGACTACATCACCGTGCGCGGTTTCGAATTGGCGCAGGCGGCCACCCCGTGGACACCGCCGACGGCCGACCAGCCCGGGCTCATCGGGCCCAACTGGTCGAAGGGCTGGATCATCGAGGACAACGTCATCCACGACGCCAAGACCTCGGCCATCAGCATCGGCAAAGAGGCCTCGACCGGCCACAACTACTCGACCGAGCGCGGCGACAAGCCCGGCTATCAGTACCAGCTGGAATCGGTGTTCTCGGCCCGGCAGATCGGCTGGGACAAGGAGCACATCGGCTCGCACGTCATTCGCCGCAACACCATTTTCGACTGCGGCCAGAACGGCATCGTCGGGCACCTCGGCTGTGTGTTCTCGACCATCGAGGACAACCACATCTACAACATCGCGCTCAAGCGGGAGTTCTACGGCTACGAGATCGGCGGCATCAAACTGCACGCCGCCATCGACGTCGAGATCCGGCACAACCGCATTCACGACTGCTCGCTCGGCCTGTGGCTCGACTGGCAGACGCAGGGCACGCGCATCAGCCGCAATGTGTTCTATCACAACAGCCGCGACGCCTTCATCGAAGTGAGCCACGGCCCGTACCTGGTCGAGCACAACGTCTTCGCCTCGCCGGCCGCCATCGAACTGTTCAGCCAGGGCGGCGCGTTCGTGAACAACCTGATCGCGGGCACGGTGCGCGTCGAGGCCGTCATGGACAGGGCGACCCCGTACCACCGCCCGCACAGCACGCAGGTCGCCGGTTACGCGTACATCCGGGCCGGCGACGACCGCTGGTTCGGCAACCTGTTCGTCGGGGGAGACGCTTCCCGCGCGTACGGGTCGGAGGCCGAAGGGTCGGAGCCGGCGTTCAGCGGCACGTCGGCCTACAACGGCTACCCCGTCTCGTTCGACGACTACCGCGCCCGCATCGAGTCCCAGCCGCCGGGCGACCACCAGCGTTACCTGACGGTGCAGCAGCCGGTGTGGACCCGGGCCAACGTGTACGCGGCCGGAGCCCAGCCCTTCGACGGCGAGAACGACCCGGTCGTCGTGCCCACCGGTTCGGTGACGGTGACCGACGAGGGCGACACCGTCCACCTGGTCACCACGCTGCCGGCCGAGTTCGACACCGTCCGTCTGGCCCCCGTCTCGGGCCTCGACCTGGAACGGGTCCGCTTCGCCGACGCCGAGTTCGAGGAGCGCGACGGCACCCCCGCCGTCCTCGACCGCGACCTGCTGGGCGCCCCCAAGCAGACGGGCGACTTCCCGGCCGGCCCGATCGCCACCCTCGCCTCCGGAGAGGCCACCACCCGCATCTGGTGACGCGTCAGAGGGCGCGGCCGCCCGTGGCCGCGCCCTCCAAGACGTCTCTGATCTCCACGATGCCGCGTTCGACACGTCCCCGAACGACGCCGGCGAGCTCGTGCGGCAGGACGTCGGTCGTCCACACGACGCGGCTCCGATCGCCCTCGTCGAACACCTGAAAAGCGGCGTGGTGATAGGTCAGCGGCAGCCGCTGGCCCCCGGTCACCGTGTACGCCATCCGCCGGATCGTGTGGTCGACAGCCAGAATGAGTTCCCGCACCTCGGCGCCGTCCGGCATCGTCAGGATGCGGACGTCCCCCTCGATCCGGGCGTCGGCCACCCGCCCCGGCAACAGCCGGCGGTGCACCGCACCCACGTCGGCGATGGCCTCCCACACTTGCGGCGCGGGGGAGTCGACCAGAACCTCGACACAGACAGTGGCCACGTCGACATTGGACCACGGATCGGGTGGCCGTCGCCGACCGCGCCGCCCGCCCTCACGCGCCAGTTCGGGGACGAGTACACCGCCTATCGCCGGAACGTTCCGGGGTGGGTGCCCCGAATTAGGCTGAGGCGATGATCGTACGGGCGGTGGGGCCTTCGGAATTGGCCGCTGTGCTGAAGTTCTGGTCGGTGGCGGCCGAGAACAGCAGCCGGCCGGCGGACACGGCGGCCGCGGTCGAGGCGTTGGTGGCGCGCGATCCCTCCGCCTTGATCGTCGCGGTGGACGACGGG
Organism: Paractinoplanes pyxinae; assembly: GCF_026626335.1. Taxonomy (GTDB): domain Bacteria; phylum Actinomycetota; class Actinomycetes; order Mycobacteriales; family Micromonosporaceae; genus Actinoplanes; species Actinoplanes pyxinae. The sequence continues at coordinate 638,439 of NZ_JAPNTZ010000004.1, forward strand.
GAGATCGTCGGCACGGTGATTGCGGGATGGGACGGGTGGCGCTGCCACATCTACCGGCTGGCGGTGGCGCCGGACCGGCGGCGGGCCGGCATCGGCAGCCGGTTGATCGCCGCGGCCGAGGAACGGTTCCGGGCTCTGGGCGCCATCCGGGTCGACGCGATGGTGCTCGACGGGAACGACGGTGCGCACGGCGCCTGGGCCGCGCACGGCTACCGCCAGCAGGGCGACTGGTCGCGCTGGGTGAAGCCGCTCAAGCCTTGACGTAGTCGACGCCGACCAGGGTCAACAGGCGGCGCAGGTGCCGCGACGGCTGTTCCAGGCGCACCGGCTGTCCCTGTCTTCGCCGCAGATCGGCCGTTCGGGCCAGCGCGCGGAGGCCGGCGCCGTCGATGAAGACGAGCTCACTGAGGTTGATCGTGAGGTCGCTCTCCGTGTGCATGGCACGCTCCAGCGCCTGCTCGAAACTGTCGCGGGTGGCCAGATCGATTTCTCCTCGTACGTGAAGTGTCGCCATGCAGCATCAGCGCGCGAGCCCGCTCCGCTGTTACAGCAGCGCGTCGATGAACATCCGGGCCAGCCATTTCTCGTACTCGTCGAGCGTCCAGCCACGGTCGGTGACCAGCAGTTCGTAGACCTCGGGGGCGATCAGCGTCCAGACGATGTCGGTGGCCTTGGCCGGGTCGAGGCCCGGGCGCAGGCCGCCGATGGCGACGAGCTGGCCGACGACGGAGCCGGCGCCGAAGGTGCGTTCCCGGTTGATGGTCTCGCGGAACTCGGCCAGCACGGGGTCGCCGCTGCGGGCGGCGGCGAGCAGTTTGGCCAGCAGCGGGCCGGTGCGTTCGCTGACCCCTCGTGCGGCGTACGCGTAACGGGTGAGCTTGTCCTGCGGGGTGGTCGCGGCGAGGACGGCCCGGATCTCGGGGCGGTCGATCATGGGGATGGGCTCGTCGTCGCCGGCCAGGGTGACGTCGTACACGTCCTTGATCAGGGCCGCCTTGGTGCCGAACGTCTTGTAGACCGTCTCGGCCGAGACGCCGGCCCGGGTGGCCACGTCGCGCATGGTGACCGCGATGGGGCCGCGTTCCACCAGCAGGTCGCGGGCCGCGTCGAGCACGCGCCGGCGGGTGAGCCGGGCCTGCTCGGTCCGGCGGGTGTTGTCGTATGCACGACGCGTCATTGATTACCGCCCACTGGTATCGAATACTTCTCCACTGTATCCGATATCGCTCCGTGGAGGAATCATGCGCACCATCGACACCGAGGCCTGCATCCGATCCATGACGATCATGGCGTCCGGCAACCTCGACGAGCTGGCCCAGGTCGTACACCCGCAAGCAACGAACCGCGAAGCGAAGGACGAGCCCCCGGCCTGCCGCGGCGAGGGCCCGGCCGCGTTCGCCGCCACCGCCCACTGGCTGCGGGAGGGGTTCGCCGACCTGGCCTTCGAAATCCACGACGTCGTCTCCGACGGCGACCTGGTAGCCGTGCACTGCACGATGTCCGGCCGCCAGACCGGCCCCTTCATCTCCTACAACGAGCGCGGCGAGGTCGCCCAGGCCATGCCACCGACGGGCCGCACGTTCGCGATCACGCAGACCCACTGGTTCCGCATGAGGGATGGCCTGGTCGCCGAGCATTGGGCCAACCGCGACGATTTCGGCATGGCCACCCAGCTGGGCTGGGTGCCCCCCACCCCAGCCTTCCTGTGGCGAATGTTCCGAGCCAAGCGCCAGGCCCTCCGGTCTACGCGACGGCGATGATGGCGCCCGGGCCGGTGAGGCCGCTGTCGTCGAAGTCGTAGGTCAGGGCGTTGACGATGTCGGCGACGCCGGGCACCTGGCGGGCCAGGTGTTCGGCCCGGTCGGCGGCGGACCAGCGGTCGACCCGGCCGGTCAGGGTGACCGTGCCGCGGTGAACCTCGGCGCCGACCGGTTCGAGGACCACCGAGAGGACGTCGCGGCGGATGTCGTCGTCGGGGCGAAGGTGGACCTTGAGCAGGTCGCCGCGGGTGACGATGCCGATCAGGCGGCCGGAGCCGTCGACCACGGGCAGCCGCTTCACTTTGTGGTCGTCGAGCGTACGGGCGGCCGCGGCGAGGGGCGTGCCGGCCGCCACCACGACCGGGGGCGTGCTCATCAGGTCGGCCGCCGTGCCCGCCGACGCCTTGGCGCGGCCGGTGCGGCGGCTGCGGCGTTCGAAGAGCCGCGGCTGGTCGTCGCCCGCGTACTGAATCTTGCGCAGCAGGTCCGTCTCGGAGACCACGCCGCTCACCCGGTGCTCCTCGTCCACCACCGGCACGGCGCTGAAGTGCCGCGCGATCAGCAGGTCGACCAGTTCTCGATAGGAGGCGGTCTCTCGCACGGACACGACCGCCTGGGTCATCACGTCGTCAACGGTCCAGGTCTTCATCTCGACCTCCTCGCCCTCGACGCTAGGCGGGCAGTGGTCCCGTCCGGCAGGGCCGAAGGTCACCGGTCGACGTGGTCGCCGAAGGTGTAGTGGCGTAGTTGGACCTCTTCGAAGTCGAGGCCGGTCAGGATCTGTTGCAGCACCTCGTCGTCGATCGTGCCCTCGTCGCGCAGGCGGACCACTGTGTCTCTTTTGTGGGCCAGGGCGGCCAGGCGCACGTCGCGGTCGGCTCTCAGGCCGGCGTCCGAGCCGTTGCCGCGGAGCAGGGCCAGGCGCTGCTGGAACTGGGCCCGGAGCTGGTCGGCCAGTTCCTCCCGGTCGGCCAGGGCGGGCAGGGCGTCGATGGCCTCCTCGACCGCCGTGATCTCGGCCAGGCGGCGTTCCTTCTCGGCGCTGCCGTCGTCGGTGAGGCCGGACCAGCGGACGATCCGCGGCATCAGCGGCGCCTGGACCAGCAGCGTCACCGCGATCACGCCGGCCGTGACGAAGACGATCAGGTCGCGGTCCTCGAGCGAGTGCGGCACGGCCAGCGCGGCCGCCAGCGACACTGCGCCCCGGAAACCGGCCGCGGCCATGACCGTACGGCCGCGGGCCCCGACCCGCCTCGATCGTTGCACCTCGCGCCGGTCGAGCAGGCGGATCACGTACGGGCTGGTGAACATCCAGGCGAAGCGGACCCCGATGACCGCGGCCGAGACGGCGACCACCGCCACCAGCGCCTGCGTGAGGTCCACAGTGTCCAGTTCGCGGACGGCCGACTGCACCTCGAGCCCGACGAGCACGAACAGCGCCGCGTTGGCCAGGGCCGTCAGGAACCCCATGACGGTGCCGACGTACTGCCGGGACTCGGCCGAGAACAGGCGCGGCGACACCCGGCTGACCCACAGGCCGCTGACCACCACGGCCAGCACGCCCGAGGCCTCGACCTCCTCGGCGATCAGGTACGCGGCCAGGGGTGTGGCCAGCGCGATGATGTTGTGCTGGAACGGGTCGTCGAGCCGCTTGCGGGCCTGGACGGCGAGGAAGGCCACCGCCGCGCCGATCACCACGCCACCCAGGTACGCCAGCACGAACATGCCCGAGACGTTGGCCAGCCCGACGTGGTCCTCGCCGACCGTGACGCCGACCGCCAGCGCGTAGATGACCAGCGCCGTGCCGTCGTTGACCAGGCTCTCGGCCCGCAGCGTGGTGGCGAACCGGCGCGGCAGCGAGCGGCCCAGCACCCCGACCGCGGTGGCGTCGGTCGGCGCCACGGCCGCGCCCAGCACCCAGGCCGGCCCCCACGGCAGGCCCAGCGCATGGGCCGCCACCGCCGCGACCGCCGCCGTCGCGGCCACCAGCACGGTGCTCAGCAGCACGATGACCCGCAGGTTGGAGCGGATCTCGCGCAGCGACGACGTGAAGCTTTCCCAGTAGAGCAGCACGGGCAGGAAGACCAGCAGCACCGCCTCGGGTGGCAGGTGGGCCGCCCGCAGCGCCGGCAGGAAACCGAGCAGCACGCCGGCCAGCAGCAGCAGCGCGGGTGGCGCTAGGCGGAACCGGCGGGCCAGGCTCGTGCAGACCAGGACGGCCAGGCCGACCGAGACCGCGAGCAGCAGACTGAGCACGGGCTCATCCGATCACTTTGCCGGGGTTGAAGAGGTTCAACGGATCCAGAGTCTGCTTGATCGCGACCTGCATGGCCAGCACGCCCGGGTCCAGCTCCTGCCGCATGCCGGCCCGCTTGAGCAGCCCGACGCCGTGCTCGCCGGTCACCGTGCCGCCCATGCCGATGGCCGCGCTCAGCATGTCCTCGAAGGCCGACTGGGCCGCTCGGCGCGCTCCCTCGTCGCCGGCCGGGGCCAGGATCAGCGGGTGCAGGTTGCCGTCGCCGGCGTGCGCGATGGTGGCGATCGTCGTGCCGTGACGTCCGGCGATCTCTTCGATGGCCGAGAGCATTTCCGGTACGCGGGACCGGGGCACACAGACGTCCTCGGTGAGCACGGGTCCGAGCCGTTCCAGGGCCGGGTACGCGAGCCGCCGCGCCGCGAACAACGCCTCGGCCTCGATCTCGTCGGTCGACTGCTCGGCCCACAGCGCGCCCGCCGCCCGGAACACCTCGGCCACCGCGCTCGCCTCCTCGTCGCCGGCTGCGCCGGGCATGTCGAGCTGGGCGAGCAGCAGCGCGGCGGCGTCCGCCTCCAGGCCCAAGTGCTTCCAGTCCTCGACTGCCTGCAGGCACGTACGGTCGAGAAGTTCCAGCGCGGCCGGCAGCAGCCCGGCCCGGGTGAGCGCGGCCACCGCCTCGCCCGCCGCGACCACACTGGCGAAGGCCCCGACGACCGTACGCGGAGCCTCGCGCCGAGCCGGCCGGAGCCGCAGGGTGACCTCGGTGACGACGCCGAACGTGCCCTCCGACCCGGTGAACAGGCCGGCCAGGTCGTAGCCGCTGACCCCCTTGGTCGTGCGCCGCCCGAGCCGCACCACCGTGCCGTACTGCCCGGCCGGCCCGCCGACCACGGCCTCCAGCCCCAGCACGTAGTCGCGCGTCACGCCGTACTTGAGGCAGCACAGCCCGCCCGCGTTGGTCGAGACGTTGCCGCCGATCGTCGACCAGGGCGCGCTGGCCGGGTCGGGCGGATACCAGAGCCCGTGCTCGGCCACGGCCGCCTTGAGGTCGTTGTTGATGACGCCCGGCTGCACAGTGGCGGTCAGGTTCTCGGCGTCGATCTCGAGGATCCGGTTCATCTTCGACAGGTCGAGGATCATCGCGCCCTCGACCGCGTTGGCCCCGCCGGACAGGCCGGTGCCGGCGCCGCGGGGAACGATCGGAATGTTGCGCTCGGCGCAGGCGGCCACAATTCGCCGTACGTCATCAGTGGTTCTCGGCCGCACCGCGGCGACCGCCCGGCCGTAGGGCGCCCATTCCGCGTCGTCGTGGCTCAGGCTTTCCAGCACGTCCGGGTCGTCGACGACGTCGAGCCCCTCGAGCAGCTCTTTCACCTCAGGAACTCCAGGATCGCCTCGTTGGTGCGTTCGGGCTGGTCGAGGTTGGCCGCGTGCCCGCAGTCGTCCAGCGTCACCACGGTGGCCAGCTTGTTGGTCGCGGCGGCGGCCTCGGCGTGCTCGGCCGGCCAGAGCTGGCTCTCGCGTCCGGCCAGGAACAGGCTGGGCACCTCGACGCGGGCGATCACGTCGCGCCAGTCCTGCTCGGCGTGGTTCTGCAGCAAGACCCTTCGTTCCGGCGTACGCGGATCGGCGAACACCGGCATGCGGCCCAGAGCCTCGGCGACGCGCTGGACGCCGGTCAGCCGGTCGCCTTGCCGCCCGCGCCCGGTCTCGGGGATGCCGTTGTCGAAGAACGTGCCCACGTTCTGCCGGGTCAGGCCGTAGAAGCCGTGCGTCCAGTCGCCGTCGTTGACCATCCTGGGCGTCTGGTCGACGGTGACGATCCGGCTCAGCCGCTCGGCGCCGAACAGGTCGTAGTAGGCCCAGACCGTGCTCGCGCCCATCGACCCGCCGATCAGCGTCACGTCCTCGAGCTCGAGCGCGCTCAGCAGTTCTTGCAGGTCGCGGCCGTGGCGCGACAACCTTTGCCCGTACGGCGGTGACTCCGACGCGCCATGCGACCGGCGGTCGAAGCCGATGACCCGGAAGCCCGCGGCGGCCAGCGCCGCCCGCTGCAACTCCCAGCTCTCCAGCGGCGCGCAGAACCCGGCGATCAGCACGACCGGCGCCCCGGCGCCCTCGTCGGCGTAGTTCAGGCGGACCCCGTCGCTACTGGTGATCGTCGGCATACCGCGACCCTACGCCGCCGGATGGCGGGCAGATTCCGCCGGTTGGCGCTGTGCCCGCGGTGGTCCGGATCACAGAATGAGGAAACCTTCTCGTAACAAAGGGGTTCCCATGACGAGCGTTCTGCCCGAGACCAGCGGCACCGTCGGCCCGCCTCCGCCCTTCGACCCCGAGCTGGCTGCGGCCCTCGACGTCATCGGCGCCCAGCTGCCGTCGGCCATCACGGCCGAGATGATCCCGGCCATGCGCACCGGCGGCGTGATGGCCGACCTCAGCGACGAGGAGCTGTCCCGCGGCGGCGCGTTCACCGTGGCCCGCCACCTCGCGCCCGGCCCGGCCGGCGATCCCGAGGTCGAACTGCTCGTGCTCACCCCGACCGGCCACACCACCCCGCTGCCGGCGATCTATCACACGCACGGCGGCGGCATGGTGGTCGGCAACAACCGCAGCGGCGTCGACGCGCTGCAGGACTGGGTGACCGAGGTGCCCGCGGTGATCGTGTCGGTCGAGTACCGGCTCGCCCCCGAGCACCCGGACCCGGCGCCGGTCGAGGACTGCTACGCCGGCCTCGTCTGGACCGCCGAGCACGCGGCCGAGCTGGGCATCGACGCCGAGCGGATCGTCATCGCGGGCGCCAGCGCGGGCGGCGGGCTGGCCGCCGGGGTGGCGCTGCTGGCCCGTGACCGGAGCGGCCCGGCGTTGTTCGGCCAGATGCTGCTGTGCCCGATGATCGACGACCGCAACGACACCCCGTCGGCGGTCCAGATGGCCGGGCGCGGCGTCTGGGACCGGACGGCCAACGACACCGGGTGGACGGCGCTGCTGGGCGCGGCCCGGGGTGGACCGGATGTTTCCCCGTACGCCGCACCGGCCCGAGCCACCGACCTGGCGAACCTGCCGCCGGCGTTCATCGACGTCGGCTCGGCCGAGACGTTCCGCGACGAGGACGTGGCCTACGCGAGCCGCCTCTGGCAGGCCGGCGGCCGGGCCGAGCTGCACGTGTGGCCGGGCGGCTTCCACGGTTTCGACATGATGGCCCCGCAGGCCGCCGTGTCGCAGGAGGCGCGGGCGGCCCGGGTGCGCTGGCTCAAGAGGCTGCTCGGCTGAGCCGCGATCGGCTCGGGGCGAGGGAGGATGGAGCGGTGAAGGACCTCGCCGTCCGCCTGGCCGCGCTCGACCCCGACGCGGGCGCCGCACTGAGCGTCATCGCGTACTTCGACCGCCTGATCGAGGCCCGGGCCGGGCTGCAGACGATCGTGCGCGGGGCGGCCGTCCTGGCCGGCTGTCCCGCCCGGCTGGTCGACGACACCCGCCGCGTCCAGGTGCGCGTCCAGCCCGACGGCTCCACGGCCCCCGCCGCCGGCCTGGATCCGGCGTGGATGTCGGCCGCGGTGGGGGAGGCGACTCTCTGGCTCGAGAAGCCGGGGCCGCCCGGTCCGGTCGAGGCGATGGTGCTCGAGCGGGCGGCCGCCGCGGCCAAGGGAGTGCTCGACCGCACCCGCGGCCACCCGCCGCAGGCCGACCCGGCCCTGATCGAGCTGGTCGTCGACGCCGAGGCGGACGAACCCGCACGTCTGCAGGCGGCCGCCCGGCTCGGTTACAAGGCCACCGATCGCGTACGGGCCATCGCGCTCGAGGACGGCTCGGCCGCGCTGCACCCCGAATCGGCCGAGCCACCCCTGGACCGAGCCGGCGTCGGCCCGGCCGGCCCGGTGGCCGCCCTGCCCGAGTCGTGGGCCGCCGCCCGGGTCGCGTTGCGTTTCACCGCCGAGGGCACCGAGCAAGATCCGGGCCGCCGCGTCGTGCACGCCGACGAGCTGGGCGGTCTTGTGTTGCTGGCCGCTGCGGTCGGCCCCGGCACCGAGCCCGTGCCCGACGTACGGGCCCTGGACCGCGCGACAGCGCCCTGGATGCTCACCACCCTGGACGCGGTGGCCGAGACGGCCAGCCTGCGCGCCGCCGCCACCGCCCTGCGCGTGCACCACTCCACGTTGCAGGACAGGCTGGCTCACACGATTCCGGTGCTCGGCTGGGACGTCCGCGAGCCGCGCGGCCGCCTGCGCCTGCAGCTGGCCCTGGCCCTGCGCCGGCTGCACCGCTCCCGGCCGCCGGCCTGATCAGCCTCAGCGGGCCTTCTCGGCGGCGTTCGCGAGCTGCGTCTCGAGGTACAGCTTGATCGCGGCCAGCTCGGTCTTCTGCTGCGCCGCCACCCGGTTCTGGTAGGCGGTCTCCACGGCCAGCATCACGCCGGGCACCCGGGTCTCGGTCTTGCAGGCCACGTCGGCGGTGGCCGCCTTGATCTCGGCCGGACCGGCCTGGGCGGTCTGCCAGCGCTGGTCGCCGGCCGCGGTGTACGGGTCGGGATAGCTGTAGCCCCTGGCCTTCATGCACTTGTTCCACTCGGCGAACACGCGGGTGACCCGGCTGTCGGCCTTCGCCTGCTTGTACGTGTCGAGCTGCATCCGCTCGGCCAGGCCGGGATCGGCCTCGGGCGCACCCCGGGAGAGTTCCCGGACGGCTTCCCCGGCGCAGCCGCCGGCCGGAACCGGTTGCCCGCGGAAAGTCTGTTCGCCCCGGCCCGCCCACACATTCATCGCGTCGGCGGTCGGCTTTTTCTGATCGACCGGGGGCGGCGCCGTTTCGGGCGCATGGTAGCCGATGGTCGCCGCTTTCTTCGCCTCGATGACCGAATACCGACGCGCGTTCCTGGGCGTTCCGTCGACCGGGGCCCGCCGATTCACGGGCCACGCGAGGCCGAATCGGGTCAGGCAATCCCGGCCGATTGTGGTCACCGCCGCGTTCAGCTTTGCCTGTTGTTCACCGGTCAGCAGATAAACGTCGAGCGGCAGGACGATATCGGCGCCGGAGGTGACCGCGGGAATGGCCCCGATCGGCGGTTCTCCCGATTGCGCCACGGCCGGCCCGGTAGTACAAGCGCCGATGGTGGCGGCGGTCGCGGCGAGACCGAGAGGAATGAGAACACGCTTTGCGCTGATCATTGCGGCGGCTCCTCTGCTCGGAGCAGCCCGGCCCGCGGAGGCAGGCCGGGCTGCGGTTATCCGGTTACGTCCGCGTCCGGGTCAGGGCCCGGCCACCTTGTGGGAGCTCAGCTGGTTGTCGAGGCTGCCCAGGCTGGAGTATGCGTAGCTCAGGGTTCCGACCGACTGCCCGTAGGGCAGCAGCTGGATGTACGCACCCTGGTAGTTGGCGTTGGCGTACGCCCGCACGTAGCTGTTCGAGTAGTTGATGATGCTGCTGGTGTTGTTGTCGATGGCCGTCGCGTTCGGCGGGGCGCCGAACGTCTGGTTGCAGGTCAGCGGGTACGTGGTGCCCTTGAACGTGACCGAGCTGACGACCGTCGTGACGTTGCCCGGCGGGTTCTGCGTGAAGCCGACGCCGAACCGGACGACCTTGTGACTCTTCCCGGCCTCGGTGACCACGACGGTCGGGTCCGCGTCCTCGTACTCGACGCCGCCGGTCACCATGGTCCAAGTGTTGGTGGCGGGCTTGTAGCGGAGCGTCCCGTACGTGCCGGGTCCCTCGTCCACCTCGACCGAGAAGAACGAGGGCTGGTTGGGCGCCACGGAGGCGACGTAGGTTCCCGGCGTCAGGTTTTCCGTGGTGACGCCGCTGATGTTGCGGTGGATCAGGTCGGCCGGCTCGAACTTCAGACCGGCCGCCGTCGCCTCGGGCTCGCGGGCGGTTTCGTCCGCGTTGACGAACCAGCCCTGGAGGTTGGGGCAGTTCGCGAAGCTCGGCGTGGTGAAGTTCGGGTACGACGTCGGCGAGGTGGTCCCGAAGTCGTAGAACTGCCCGGTGAAGCCCGTGTCCTTCCAGACCACGACCTCGCCGGAATCGATGATCTTGTCACCCTGCGCGGCGACGGCCGGCGCGGCAACACCGACTGCGGCCAGTGCACCGGCGGCGATGGCCAGTGCGGCGCCCATTCTACGGATCATTTTGATTGACTCCTCATTGGAGGGACGCACGAATGGGAGATCGTGCGGAGCGAGCCTCGAGATCCTGCCGTGATCGTTTATTGCCGCCGTGCAACTACCCGCGCGCTGGGAGTTGTTCGGCCGATCACCGGCAAATACAGCTGTACTGAGCAGGAGTCTTGCCCGTCCTCCGGGTCGACGTCAATCTATTTCACCCCGGCGACTCGTGAGTGAATTGGTCGATGAATGGGGCGGATTCGGCCTCACCGGTATCGCATTGACGCTTTCATGGTCACGAATGAAATGATTCTTTCGCCGGCCTTCACATGAACCGCAGGCGTCCTCGCCTATTTGGATCAATCGCCTCGTTCCCGGTGCCGAAGGGCCGGGAAAAGCGGCGAGCCGCACCCCCGGCGGGGATGCGGCTCGACTCGGTGGTGCGGTTGTCGACCTCAGGAGGGCGACGGAGTGCCGATCGGCGGGACCTGGCCCGGGCGGGCCGGACGGGCGCCGACGCCGTTGCTGGGGAAGCGGTGACCGTTACCCCGGTGACCGTTGAAGCGGTGGCCGTTAAAGCGGTGGCCGCCGCGGAAGTCGTTGCCCCGGAAGTGGTTGCGGTGACCGCGGATGCCCCACGGGCCGTTCCAGTCGTCGTCGTCCCAGTTGTTCCAGTCGCTCCACGAGTCGAAGCTGACCCGCAGGGCGTAGCCGCCACGGACGCGGTAGCAGTCGTAGTCGTCCCACGCGCCGCGGCGCTCGCCCAGCCGGCCCGCGTAGTGGCACGAGGTGCGGCTGGAGTAGATGTCGATGATGCGGCTCCGGGCCGGGGCCGTCGTCGTCGTCTTGGCAGCGGAACTCGCGCCCTGGGCCGGGGCCTGGGTCGAACCCGTGGTCGCCATGGCGGGAGCGGCGCCGACCGAGACGGCGGCGAAGACGCCCATGCCGGTCATCGTGAGCATTCGAGTAAGTCGGTTCATGTCTACCTTCTCTTGACAGACGCTGTCGAGGAAGATAAGACCACGTAACCTGGGCGAATCCTAGTATTTCGCTGTGAACAACCCCAAAGTATTAAAAACGGAAAAATGACTAGGCCTTTCGGCCGATGCCCCCGTACGAATCCTGGTGGGCCGGCTCGCCGTCGGCGTCCGGCCCCGGCCGCCACCGCGAGACGGTGACCACCCCGGGCTCGACCAGCTCGAGGCCGTCGAAGAAGCGCGCGATGCGTTCCGGGCTGCGCAGATAGTAGTTGTGGCCGCCGTCGCTGGAGACCTTCTGCCCCTCCACGATCTTGGCGCTGGTGTCGGTGCCGTCGTAGAAGGCCAGGTAGCTGCCGGACGGGAGCAGGCCGACCAGCCCGCGCACGATGCCCAGCGCCTCGTCGTCGTCCTCGACGTGGCCCAGGATGCCCATCAGCATGAGCGCGATCGGCTGCTCGAAGTCGAGCGTCCGCGCGGCCTCCCGCCGGATCGTCGCGGTGTCGGTCAGCTCGGCGTCGACGAAGTCGGTGGCGCCCTGCGGCGAGCTGTCGAGCAGGACCCGGGCGTGGGCCAGGACGAGCGGGTCGTGGTCGACGTAGACGACGCGCGACTCGGGAGCCAGCCGCTGGGCCACCTCGTGCGTGTTGTCGGCGGTGGGCAGCCCGGTGCCGATGTCGAGGAACTGGCGGATGCCCGCCTCGCCGGCCAGGTAGCCGACCGTACGGGCCAGGAAGGCGCGGCAAGCCTGCGCGTTCTCGACGATCTCGGGGAACACCTCACGCACCTGGTCGCCGACGGCCCGGTCGACCGGATAGTTGTCGGTGCCGCCGAGCCAGTAGTTCCAGACGCGTGCGCTGTGCGGCACGCTCGTGTCGATCTGGGGTCCGCCGTCACTCATGATGGGTGCCTCCCGTCCACGATGGAGGACCGGAGTATTTCAGTTCGGGCGCGGTCCCGATGCCCCGTCGGCGTTCGCGACCAGCCGGGCCAGGAAGCGTTGCTGAGCGTCGTTGAGAACCGTTTCCTGGTACGCCGTGACGAGCGCACCGGTACGCGGATCCACGCCTTCGAAGCCGTCGTAGCTCAGGTGACCCAGCGCGCGGTGGAAGTCGGCGACCAGCCGGTCGATGTCGGCGTCCGGCGCGTCCGGTTCGAGCGCCGCGAACCGGACGGTCAGCGCGGTGGTGGCCGCCAGCACGTCCGGCTCGGCCACCTGCCGCAGCAGCCCGGCCAGGGCGGCCCGGCCGTCCTCGTCCAGGCGGTGGTGCAGCAGCATCACGACGTCACGGTCGTGCTGCAGCATCCGGGCCGGCAGCTCGGGTGCGGCGCCCAGACTCGCCAGCACGCCGGCCAGATCCGGCGGCGTGTCCGGGCCGGCTCCGGCCGCGCGTAGCCGGGCGATCACCTCGCGGCGGGCGGTCAGCCGCTCGATCTGCTGGGCGAGTTCCCGGTCGAGCTCGTCGAGCACCGTGCCCGCCCGGTCGCCGGTCTCGAGCAGCGGCGGGATCTCGTCGAGGGCGACGCCGAGCTCGGCCAGGCGCCGGATCCGGAGCAGCCGCACCAGGTCGCCCACCGTGTAGTCGCGATAGCCGTTGGCCCGCCGGGCCGGTTCGGGCAGCACCCCGACCTGATGGTAGTGGCGGAGCGTACGGACGCTGACCCCGGCCATCCGGGCGATCTCGCCGCTGTTCATCCCGGTCAGCGTACGAGCTCGGGCTCGGCGGCCGGCCGCGGTTCCAGGTCGCGCAACGCCCGTACGCCGATGGCGACCACCCCCGTGACGAGCCAGACGGCGGCGAGGACGATCGCGCCGGTCCGAGCGCCCGACCCGTCGACCAGCAGTGCGGCGCCGCCCATGCCGAGCGCCGGAGCCAGGGTGAGGATCGAGTTCTGCAGGCCCATGATCCGGCCCCGCATCGCGTCCGGGATGCGTTCGACCATCAGGACGCCCATCAGGCTGCCGAACAGGCCGTTGCCCAGCCCGACCAGTGCCGCGGCGCCGAGCACGAGCCACGGGTGGGCCAGCGTCGCCATCGCGCCGAAGCCGCCGATCGTGATCAGCATCCCGGTCACGAACCAGGTGCGCCGGCGGCCCCGGCCACCCGCCGCGGCGTACGTGCCGCCACCGAGCAGCAGCCCGGCGGCGAGCGCGCTGAGCACCAGGCCCAGCATCTCCGGCCGCTGCTCGAGGGTGAAGTAGACCGGCAGGACCAGCGCCTGGAAGCCGGCCAGCACCACGACCAGGCCGGCGCTGAGCAGCGTGGTCGTCCGCAGGAAGGGCGAGCCGGCCAGCGTGCGCCAGCCGTCGCGCAGCACCACCCGCTGCCGGCCGGCCCCCGGCGGGATCGCACCGGCCGTACGGGGAATGAGCAAGGTGACCAGAGCGGCGGCGGCCGAGGTAGCCGCGGTCACCCACAACACGGTGACGCCGTCGAAGGCCGCGATCAGGGTCGCCCCGATCGCCGGACCGATGAGCATGACCACCGCGCCGAGCGCCTCCCGCAGGCCCAGCAGCCGCTCGGCGCCCATCCGCCCGGCCCGGACGACGCCCGGGATCATCGCCTCGCGAGCGGTCAGCCCCGGCACGTCCCCGAACGAGCCGACCACCGCGAACAGCACGAACCAGCCCAGGCCGAGCCCGACCGTGGCGTCGACCAGCGGCAGCGCGGCGATCGAGAGGGCCGAGATCACGTCGGTCAGCACCGACGCCGTCCGCCGGTTGATGCGGTCGATCACCACGCCCATGACCAGCCCCGCGACGGCCGCCGGCACCGCCGAGGCGACGGCCACCGTCCCGGTGGCGAGCACGCTGCCGGTGGTCTGCAGCACCAGCAACGGCAACACCACCCCGGCGATGGAGTTGCCCAGCAGGGACAGGACGTAGGAGGCCAGGTAGGCCGTCGACACGCGGTTCATGCCGCCCATGGCAAACCATGACGCCGCGTCGGGGTCAAACCCCGGCTACCAGGGCACCGTGCCGTTGCGGTCGGTGAACGTGGCGGTCGGCGTGTCCGGGCCGAGAGTGGCCAGGCGTACGACGGCGTCCGTGCCCTCCTCGACGGTCTGCGGGCCGGTGTTGCCGTTGGTGTCGGTCGGGGTCCAGCCCGGGTCGACGGCGTTGAAGCGGATGCCGGGCAGAGCCTTCGCGTACGAGACGGCGAGCATGGTCGCGGCGGCCTTCGAGGGGCTGTAGGCGGGAACCACCCACTCGCCCCACTCGGTCTCGGTCATCTGATGGAACGAGCCGAGCCCGCTGGACACGTTGATCACCGACGGCGCCGGGGCCGCGCGCAGCAGCGGGAGGAAGGCGTGGGTGACACGCACGATCCCGAACACGTTGACATCGAAGACAGTCCGGAAGTCGTCGACGGTCAGGTCGGTGCCCGGAACGCTGCCGCCGGCGTTGATGCCCGCGTTGTTGATCAGAACATCGAGGTGACCGAGTTCCGAGCGCAGCGACGCGGCGGCGGCCTCGACCGAGGCGTCGTCGGTCACGTCGAGCTGCACGAAGCGGGCGCCGAGCTCGGCTGCGGCGATCTTCCCGCGCTCCGGGTCACGGGCGCCGATCCACACGTCGTGCCCGGCCGCGATCAGCCGCCGCGCGGTGGCGAAGCCGAGGCCCTTGTTGGCCCCGGTGATCAAGGTGTTGGTCATGACTCGATGCTCGGCCCGCCGACACGCCCGTACCAGGCGCCGCTTGTCGGTAGGAATATCGTTACCAGTCACCGCAGCGAGGTGGTTGGGTCGGCCCATGTCGATCGTGATGCGGGTGGCGACGCCGGATGCGCTGGGCGAGATCGTGGAGGCGGTGGCGGGCTTTCAGCGACCCGGGCGGCCGGTGCAGCTTCATCCGGGCGACCTCGGGTGGAACTGGAGCCTGGGCATGCAGAAGCTGGCCGACGCGGTGCGGGTGTGGAGCCGGGACGGCGAAATCGTGGCCGTCGGCATGGGCGACGACGACGGCTTGATCCGCATGGGCATCGCCCCGAGCGCCGGCGACGACGCCGTACTGGCGGGTCGGATTCTGGACGATCTGCCCGACGGGTACCGCGCCGTCGAGGCCCGGTCGGGCCGGGCGTTCCGGGCGCTTCTCGACAGCAGCGGCTGGGTGGCCGACGAGTCGTGGACCCCGTTGACGCGTGACCTCGCGAAGCCGGTCGAGGACTGCGGGCTCCGGGTCGAGACGATCGACCCTCACGACGTACGGGATCAGCTTCTGCACGACCGGGTCGCGGTGCAGCGGGCGGCGTTCCCCACGTCTACGTTCACAGTGGAGCGCTGGCGCACGATGGCCGCCGCGCCGGCCTACCGCCGGGCTCGATGCCTCGTGGCCTACGACAACGCCGGCAACGCGGTGGCCACGGCGACAGTCTGGACGGCCGGCCCGGGACGACCGGGTCTGCTCGAACCCCTGGGGGTGCACCGCGACCACCGCGGACAGGGTCACGGCCGGGCCATCACCGTCGCCGCGGCCGCCGCCTTGCAAGAGATGGGTTCCTCCCACGCGACGGTGTGCACCCCGACCGCCAACACCGGCGGCGTGGCCACGTACGTCTCGGCGGGCTTCGAGCAGCACCCACCCGTCACCGACTTCCGCCGCCCGAGCAGGTGACCGAAAGGACCATAGCGGGCCCGGCCCGGCGCGCGTATAACGGTCGGGGCTTCAATCGATCATGGGGGATTCGTGTTCAAGCTTCACCGTCTGGTGGCGGCGGCGGCCGCTGTTGGTGCTCTTGTCGGGGCTGTGCCGTCGCCGGCTGTGGCGGCGCCGGTGGAGGCGCCGTTCCGGCTCGTGGTGCCGGATGTGGGCGTATCGAACGTTACGGGGTCCTACGTTCCGCCGGTTCTGGTTCCGGGGGAGTCGGCTCCGCAGTCGCTCGCCGGGGTGCGGATCACCGTGGACGCCGGCGAGGTCGCCGGGTTCGCCTCGGTCTCGTTCATGGCGCGGGAGTGCTCGGTCAGCTGTGACCTCGGGGCGATGGGCGCGCCGGGAACGTGGCGGCTGCCGCAGATGCTCGTCAAGCCCAAGGCGGGTGCGGCGGTCGGGACGTCCGGGTCGGTCGAGGTGACGGTCCGGGCCGACGGGTACGAGCCGGTGGTCGCGACGGCGAAGCTGACGGTCACCGATGTGGACGTCGTCGCCGGGCCGCCCGTCGCCACGTACACCGTCCGCAACGGGACCGAGAAGGCCCAGGTCGTTCTGCAGGTGACGAACCGTGGCCGGGAGACCGTCTCCGATCTGACGTTCGCCTTCGCCGGCGACCCCGGCCTGCGGTGGCGGCCGTCCGCCCCGGACGTGAACTGCCGGTACGGCGGGGGCGGCGTCTCCCGCGAGGTCTTCTACGGGCCGGAGATGTTCTGCGACGTGCACAACTTCGACCTGGAGCCGGGGCAGACGTACGAGCTGACCGACTCCGGTCTGATGGCGCCCGAGGGCGAGCTCGGCGACCGGTACGCGTTCCGGGCGACGTTCTGGGCCGGGCCGGGAGCCGAGAACGTGACCGACGCGCTCCGCCAGCTGCCGGGCATGTACGCGTACTCGCACGGCATCAACGCGCCGCGGCGGATCCCTGCGGGCAGCGGCGCGCCGGTCAGCTCCGGCCTCATGGTGGTGGGCGCCCTCACGGTGGGCGCGCCGGCGACGACCACGCCTCCGGGCACACCGGGCGAGCCGGTGCCGAGCGCAACCGCGACTCCGGGTGAGCCCACGCCCTCGGCCGAGCCGACGACGCCCGGAGAGTCCCCGACCCCGGGTGAGACCGCGACCGTGATCCCGGCACCGGGCCAGGGCGGTGGCGGCGGCGACGGCGACGGCGGTGGCCTGCCCGTCACCGGCAGCAACGTGACGATCGCCGCCGGGCTGGGCGTGCTGCTGCTGGCCGCGGGAGCGGCCGCGTTCGTGACGGCCCGTCGCCGTCGCACCCGTTTCACGGCCTGACCAAGAAGTGCAGGCGGTGACGTTCTCGCTGGGCACCCCACCGCTTTTCGATGCGCTGTCTTCGGCGAGAAATGTGCTGATCGCGGGGGCCGGCGGCGGGTTCGATGTGTACGCCGGACTTCCGCTGGCCTTGGCGCTGCGGGAGCGCGGCGCCGGGGTGCACCTGGCCAACCTGTCGTTCTCCGAGCTGGAGCTGGTCGACCGCGAGTCGTGGGTGGCCGACCACGTCGTGGCGGTGACGCCGGCGTCGGTCAGCCCGGACTGGTACTTCCCCGAGGGCGCGCTGAGCCGCTGGCTGCACGGGCATGACCTGCCGTCGACCGTGTACGCCTTCCCGCCGCTGGGCGTCCAGTCGCTGCGGGAGGCGTACCGCTACCTGGTCGAGCGGCTGGAGCTGGACGCGATCGTCCTGGTCGACGGCGGCACCGACATTCTGCTGCGCGGGGACGAGAACGAGCTCGGCACGCCGGTCGAGGACATCACCAGCCTGGCCGCCGTGGCCGGCCTCGACGTGCCGGTGAAGCTGGTGACCTGTCTCGGCTTCGGCATCGACGCCAACGACGGCGTCAACCACGTGCAGGTGCTCGAGAACATCGCCGCCCTCGATCGTGCGGGCGCCTACTTCGGTGCGCTTTCATTCCCCGTACGAGCAAGGAAGCGACCCTCTACCGCGATGCTGTCGCCCACGCGGCCGCCGCCACGCCGGACCGGCCAAGCATCGTCAACGGGCAGATCGCGGCGGCCACCGACGGCGCGTTCGGGAACGTGCAGTTCACCCGGCGCACCAGCGGCAGCACCCTGTTCGTGAATCCGCTGATGGCCGGGTACTTCACCGTCGGCCTGGACGCGTTGGCCGCCCGATGCCTCTACCTGGACCGCATCGAGAACACATACGGCCGCCGCCAGGTGATCACCCGCATCCAGGCCTTCCGTGACGAGCTCGCCACGACCCGCATTCCGCGGGCGTTCCCGCACTAAGCGGCGTTGGAGGGGACGAAGGCGGGGCGGCGGGTCAGCACCTCGGGGCCGGCGGGGGTGATGGCCACCGTGTGCTCGGAGTGGGCGGTGCGGGAGCCGTCGGCCGAGCGGATCGTCCAGCCGTCCTTGTCGTACTTGATTTTGTCGGTGGTCTTGCACAGCCAGGGCTCGATGGCCACGGTCAGGCCGGGGTCGAGGCGCAGGCCGCGGCGGGCCCGGCCGTCGTTCGAGATGTGCGGCGCCTCGTGCATGGTGCGGCCGATGCCGTGACCGCCGAATTCGTGGTTCACGCCGTAGCCGTACGAGTGGGCGACCTTCCCGATGGCCGCGGAGATGTCGCCGATGCGGCCGCCGGGCTGGGCCGCCTTGATGGCCGCCTCCAGCGCCACCTCGGTCGCCTCGATCAGCTTCAGGTCGGCCGGGTCGGGCGTGCCCACCACGAACGACAGCGCCGAGTCGGCCGCCCAGCCGTCGATGGCCAGCGCCATGTCGATGCTGAGCAGGTCGCCGTCGCGCAGCACGTAGTCGTGGGGCAGGCCGTGCAGCACGGCGTCGTTGACCGACAGGCACAGCACGTTGCGGAACGGGCCGCGGCCGAACGAGGGGGCGTAGTCCCAGTAGCAGGACTCGGCGCCGCGCTCCTTGATCCGCTTGCGGGCGTGGTGCTCGATGTCCATCAGGTTGACGCCGACCGCGGCGACACCGCTCAGCTCGGCCAGCAGTTCACCGACGAACTGGCCGGCCACCGCCATCTTGCCGATCTCGTCGGCCGACTTGAGCTCGATCACTTGTGGTCTCCTTCGCGACGCCCTCGGTATTTTTATACCACGCGCGATCGGCGGTATTGTGCTGGGCATGGTTCGCCGACCCCTCACGCCCGAACAGATCGCCGCGGGCCGGCGTCTCGGCGCCGCCCTGCGCACCGCGCGCGGCGACCGCGGCCTGATCGAGGTGGCTCTCGCGGCCGGCATTTCGCCCGAGACGCTGCGCAAGATCGAGGCGGGCCGCCTGCCCGCCCCCGCGTTCGGCACCGTGGTCGGGCTCAGCCAGGCTCTCGACGTCCCGCTCGAGATGCTGGCCGAGGTGTGGCTGGCCGCCGACATCCCCGTACGCCAGGCATCTTAAGTCGCTCTTCAGCCGGTCAAAGGTGGGGCCGGGCACGGTACAGGGCATGAACAACGAACCCACCGGGCTGCTGCTGGCCCACCGCGCCATGCTCCGCGACCTCGACCGCCTGGCCGAGCTGACGAAGTCGCTGACCGCCACGAAGACGGACCGCAAGAGGGCCGTCGCGATCGCCGACTACATCACCGACTTCTGCGACAGCATCCACCACCATCACAGCGCCGAGGACGACGTGCTGTGGCCGGTGCTCGAGCGCGCGGCCGGCGCCCACGTCGACCTCACCGAGCTGACCGACGACCACGCCGTGCTGGATCCCAAGCTTTCCCGCGTACGCGAGGGGGCCGCCGCGCTGAAGTCGGGCCACACCGTCTCGCCCGAGCTGGCCGCCGACCTGGCCGACCTGCGGGACACGCTGCACGAGCACATCGCCGACGAGGAGCGCACGATCGTGCCGCTCATCAAGCAGTACGTCTCGGACGACGAGTGGAACCGGGTCGAGGCGGCCATCCGCAAGCGGGGCGCCAAGATGAGCTTCGAGGTGCCGCGCATCCTGGCCGTGAGCACCGGCGACGAGCTGGCCGAGGCCCGGCGCGAGGGCGGCCTTCCGGTCGCCCTGATGATCAAGCTGATGCCGCTGCCGTTCAGGCGCCGCGAGAGCCTGGTGTTCGGAGGCTCTCGGTGAGGGCCGCAGCTGATTTCGCGTACGCGGGATCGCCCGTCAACGCGTGCAGGGCCGCATCGACCGGTCCGGCGTAGAGGGTGCCCGAGTCGAGCCCGGCGACCCGGCCGGCGAACGGCAGCAACTCGGCGAGCAGTGATGCGCCGGTTTCGACGTCGCCGAGCCGGGCCGCCGCGTGCGCCCGCAGCGTGGTGAACCCCAGCCAGTAGTAGTTGCGGTCGATCGGCCGGCGCCCGGCCCACACCTGTCGGGCCACCTCCGGGTCGCCCGCGTCGAGCAGCGCCAGCACCAGCGGGTCGCTCACCCGGCCCGGGTACACGGCCTCGACCGCGGTCAGCTCGTCGCGCAGCGGGGCGAAGTCGCCGCGGGCCACCGCCGCCCCGACCCGCCCGACGGTGGCCATGGCGGCGCCGTTGAGCGCGCCGTGCTCGGCCAGCCGCCGGCTCACCTCCTCGTACCGGTCGAGGGCTTCGTCGACCCGCCCGGCCAGCAGCTCGAGCAGCGCCGTGAAGATGCCGACCACCGCCAGCAGGCTGCCCAGCTGGCCGGTGGTCGAGCGGGCCACGGCCAGTTCCATCTCGGCCCGGGCCCGGTCGAGCTCGGTGTGGGCGGCCGAGTCGAGGAAGAGCAGCCAGTGCGCGACCGCCTCGTGGTCGATCTGGCCGGCCGCGACCGCGCACGCCAGGTACTCCTCGGCCACCGCCCGGCGTTCCTCGCGCAGGTCCGGGCCGAGTGCCGCGTACGCCCGCACGTTGAGCGCCGCGCACAGCAGGCGCGCGTCGTCCACCCCGCGGGCCAGGGTCAGGGCCCCGGCGCTGACCCGCTGGGCTTCGGCCTCGTCGTATCCCTCCAGCTCGCGGAAGAGGGCGAGAAGGAGCCGTACGCGCAGGTCGTCGGGAAGGTCGCCGGTGAGCCGGGCTTCGATGGCGGCGACGGCGGCCGCTGACGGTTCACGCCCGTCGCGGGTGGTCCAGATGAGCGGCGCGTCCCAGGCCACCAGCAATTCGGTGTCGTCGTGGGCGGCGAGCGCGTTCAGATAGATGGACCGCGCCCGTACGAAGTCGCCGGCCCGCGCGTGCGCGGTGACGGCCGGCGCCAGCAGCTCGACGGCCGGACCGGTGGCCCGGGTGCCGGCCAGCTGCCGCAACCGCAGCGCCTGCCGCCATTCGCCGGCCGCTTCCCGCCACGATCCGGCGCGCTCGGCCGCGCGGGCGGCGTTTACCGCGTACGGAACTGCCTCACTCGCCGTGGCCGGGCCGGCCGCCGCGGCCGCGTGCCGGGCCAGGGTGGCCGCGTCCGCCTGGCCGTCCAGCGTCTCGAGGGCGCGGGTGTGCAACCGCGCCCGGCGCAGCAGGGGAGTGTCCTCGTAGAGCGTGTCCCGCACCAGCGCGTGCGTGAACCGCACCTGCCCGGGCGCGGGCTCGTCGAGCAGCCCGGCCAGCACCGCCGCCTCCAGCGAGTCGAGCAGGTCGTCCGGCTCGCGCCCGGCCACCGCGGCCAGCACGTCCAGGTCGGCCTCGCGCCCCAGCACGGCCACCTGCCGCAGCGTGGTCGCCACGGCGTCGGGCAGGCGGGCGATACGGCGGCGCAACACTTCCCGTACGCCCGCGGGGATGCCCGACCCGGCCGCGCCGGCGCCCTCGGCCGCGATCAGCCGGGCCAGCTCGCGCACGAACAGCGGGTTGCCGTTGGTGCGCTCGGCCACCATGGCCAGCAGCTCGGGACCGGCCTCGGCCAGCCCGTGCCGGCGGGCCAGTTCGGCCACGGCGGCCGGGGCCAGCCCGCGCAGCACCAGGTGGGCCGCGGTGGCGCCGAGCAGCGCGCCGATGGTCGCGTCGAGCTCGTCGCCGCGGTCGGTGGTGCGATAGGTGACCAGCACGAGCAGCGGTCGCCCGGCCTGCTGGGCGACCACCTGCCGCAGCAGCTGCAGGGTGAGGTCGTCGGCGCGGTGCACGTCGTCGAGCAGCACGGCCGTGCGCCCGGTGTCGAGCGCGGCGGCGATCGACCGGCCCAGCTCGAACGGGTTGGGGGATTCGGCCCCGGCCAGGCCGGTCGTGTTCAGGGCTTCGGCCCAGGGCCAGCCGGGTGGGGCGCCCGACACCTCGGGGCAGCGCCCGCGGCGGGTCTGCCAGCCCACCTCGGCCAGCATGGCCAGCGCCGCCTCGGCCAGGGTGGTCTTGCCGGCGCCGGCCTCACCGCCGATCAGGACGACGCGCGCGCCGTGCAGCGCGGCCTCCTCGGCGGCGGCCGCCACGGTGGCCAGTTCCGCCTCGCGGCCCCAGGTGGCCGGCGCGGCGAGGACCGGAACGGCGACCTCGCCCAGCAGCGCCGGGGCCTGGGTGAGGATGGCCGATTCGAGCGCGCGCAGCACCGGCCCGGGGTCGACGCCCAGCTCGTCGGCCAGGTGGTCGCGGGTGCGGCGCAGCACGGCCAGCGCGTCGCCCTGGCGCCCGCACCGGTAGAGGGCGAGCGCGAGCAAGCGTACGGCGGCCTCGCGGCCCGGGTTGTCGTGCAGGTGGCGCTCCAGTTCGGCGACCACCACAGCCGAGCGGCCCAGCGCGAGCTGCGCCTCGGCCCGGGACTCGACGGCCAGCAGCCGCAGCTCGGCCAGGCGGGCCACCTCGGGCACGGCCCACGGCTCGGCCGCCACTTCGGCGTACGCGTCCCCCTGCCAGCACTCCAGCGCGTCGGTCAGCAGTCGCAGCTGGTCGGCGGGCGCGGCCGTGGCGGACCGGCGTACCAGGGCGTCGAAGCGCCACGCATCCACGGCCTCGGGCGGCAGCCGCAGCGCGTACCCGGGCGGGGCGCTGACCAGCACGGTGGCCGGGGTGCGCGGGGCCCGCCCCGGTTCGAGCGCCCGGCGCAGATGGGAGATGTGCACCTGCAACGTGGCCAGGGCCTTGGCCGGCGCGTCGGCGCCGCCCCACAAGTCGTCGACGAGGCGGTCGGCCGAGACGACCTCGCCACCCGCGACAGCGAGACGTGCGAGCACGGCCCGCTGCCGCGGCCCACCGAGGTCGGCGGCTGCGCCCCGGACGGTGGCGCGCAGCGGGCCCAGAACGGAGAGGAACACTGCCCGTAAGGTACCCGGAAGATCCCTCGGCGCGGCCCCTCCGAAAGGCTGATATCCAGGTCAGGGGGTACGGCTGATCCGCTCGTAGGTGTCGGTCGAGACGTCGCGGTTGCCGTAGCTGATCAGGGTGGTGTCGGAACACAGGTAGGGCAGGTCGCCGCCCACCGACTCGATGCGCTTGTCCATGACCGTGCGGCCGTTGCGGGTGATCGTGAGCGTGCGGCTGCCCCGGATCTCGCTCGAGTAGATGCGGCCGTTGCGGGTGCGGACGCGGCCCGTCTCGGTGCCGCGGAATGTCTCGACGTACCTGGCGCCCTTGATCGTGGCGGTCAGCGGCCCGGACTTGTTCCAGTCGGTCAGCACCCGGCCGTCCGGGAAGATCCGCATGAGCACGCCGCGGCCGCCGATGAACCGCGAGTCGACCCCCTCGAAGTGGTTGACCACCTCGATCGTGGTCTGCCGCCACCGCCCGACCAGGCAGTCGTCGAGCAGCGGGTTCGTCTTCTTGGGGGCCGGCTTCGAGGAGGACGGCGGTGCGGGTCTCGAGGGCGAGGGGACCGCGGCCGGAGTGTCGCCGCCGGAGCGGCCGGCGGCCCACGCGATGCCGCCTGCCAGCAGCACCACCACGGCCACACCGGCCGCGATCCCGACCGTGCGCGAGCGGGCCCTCAGCGGCAGCAGCACGGTGTGGGCGGTGGCGGTCGGGCCGTCAGCGCGCTGCGCTTCGGTCGGGGCGGCCACGGTGTCCGAGGGCGCGACGACCGTGTCGGAGGTGGGCTTGCGGCGGGGCTTCTGCGGTGGCAGGGCGGCCACCGCGGCGAGCAGGGGCCGGGCCTGGTCGGCGGTGAGGCGGCGGGCCGGATCCTTCTCGAGGAGTCCCTTGATGACGGGCCACACCTTCCCGCCGTACGCGGGAGGGGTTGGTCTTGACGTGAGAACGGCCGCGAAGGTGGCCTGCGTGTCCTCCCGCTGGAACGGAGAGGTTCCGGTCAGTGCGGCATAGAGCGTGACGCCGAGCGCCCACAAGTCACCCGCCGTCGTGGCCGGCTTGCCGTTGATCCGCTCGGGCGCCAGATACGACGGCGACCCCACGAGCTGGCCCGTGGCGGTGAGCGCGGTCGCGTCGTCGATGGCCGCGATGCCGAAGTCGGTCAGCACCACCCGGTCGCCGTCGAGCAGGATGTTGGCCGGCTTCACGTCCCGGTGCAGGATGCCCTCGCGGTGCGCCGCGCGCAGGGCGTCGAGCACGGCGAGCCGCGCCTGCCCCTGGGTCACATAGAGAAACTTAGTGGTTCCGCGCTCTTGCGCCGCGCCTTGGTGCGGTACATGGCGGCGTCGGCCTCGCGCAGCAGGTGGCCCGCGTCGGCCGGGGAGCCGGTGGCCAGGCCGACGCTGGCGCCGACCGTGACGTCGGCCAGGCCGGGCAGCATGATCGGCGCCTCGATGGCGGCGGCCAGCCCGTCTGCGGTGGCCGGGCCCGGCACCAGGACGGCGAACTCGTCGCCGCCGAGCCGGACGGCCAGCCCGTCGTGCGGTGTCCAGGCCGTCAGGCGCTCGGCCACGGCCACCAGCACCTGGTCGCCCGCGTGGTGGCCGTAGGAGTCGTTGACCGGCTTGAACCCGTCCAGGTCGACGAGCAGCACGCTGACCGGCTCGCCGGCCGGCAGCTCCCCGAGGCGCTGCTCGAGCAGGCTGCGGTTGGCCAGGCCGGTCAGCGCGTCGTGGGTGGCCCGGTGGCGCAGTTCGTCGTGCAGCTCGCGCACCTCGGCCATCTTGTTGTCCAGCTCGGCCAGCAGTCGCTCGTTGTCGGTGAACGCCGCGACCTGCCGGGACAGCACCAGCGCGGTGATCGCCACCGCGCCCACGGCGACACCCCAGATCCGCAGGTCGCCGCCGCGGCCGAGCAGCGCGGCAACCAGCAGCAGCTGCACGGCCACGACGGCCACGTACGGCAGCCGGCTCGACCGCCGCCGGGCCGGCTCGGCGGGCCGGGGGGGGGGCCCCCCCCCT
>NZ_JAPNTZ010000040.1 GCF_026626335.1 Paractinoplanes pyxinae
ACGGACTCGGTAGGCGGAGGTGCGGCCGGCGGCCACCCGCTCGTAGTTGTCGTCGATCCCGATCGTGGTCTCGGCCGCGCCCAGGAAGAGCCAGCCGTCCGGCCGCAGCAGCTTGGCCACGTTCTGCAGGACGGTGCGCTTGGTGGCGACGTCGAAATAGATCAGGACGTTGCGCAGGAAGATCACGTCGAACGGCTGCATGACCGGCAGCGGCGCGGTCAGGTTCATCAGCCGGAACGAGACGTTGCGGCGAAGCGCCTGGGTGATCCGCCAGTGCGCGCCGGCCCGCTCGAAGTACTGCACGAGCTGCGCGGCGGGCAGGCCGCGGTTCACCTCGACCTGGCTGTACTCGGCCGTCTCGGCCCGCTTGACCATCTCGGTCGAGATGTCGGTGCCCATGATGTCGTACGACCAGCCCGCGGGCAGCGCCTCCTGCAGCGTGATGGCCAGGCTGTACGCCTCCTGGCCGCTGGAGCTGGCGGCCGACCACACCCGCACCTTGCGGGCCGTCGACCGCGACTTGATCAGCTCGGGCAGCACGACGTCGGTGAGCGCGGCGAACGGCTCCCGGTCGCGGAACCAGGAGGTCTCGTTGGTGGTCAGCGCGTCAATGATCTTGCGCTGCTGGGCCGGGTCAGGACGGCGCTGCAGGTCGGCCAGGAACTCGCTGACCCCGGACGCCCCGACCGCGCGGGCGACCGGGATGAGCCGGGCCTCGACCAGGTATTCCTTGCCCGGGGCGAGCACGATGGAGGCCTCGCGCCGCACCAGCTGCGACACGTAGTTGAACTCGGCCTGCGACAGCGTCATCGGGCCACCGCCGCCGAGCGCCCGCTCTTGACCCGGTTGACCAGGTGCGCGGCGATCTTGTCGAGCGGCAGGATCTCGTCCGCCAGCCCCGCGCCGACCACGGCGCCCGGCATGCCCCACAC
>NZ_JAPNTZ010000041.1 GCF_026626335.1 Paractinoplanes pyxinae
CGGTTGTACAAGCGCAACGAGGCCGGCGCGGAGGCCCGGCACGAACTCGACATCGCGGCGCAGCGCTCGGCGTTCCGGCGCAGCGAGTTCGCCCTCGACATGGAGACCATCGGCCACGATCCGCGAAGGGCGCTGATGGCCGCGTTCGCGGACGGACGGATGGACGCCCGGGCACTTTCGGAGCGGTTGCGGGAACTCGACGACCTCGACCGTCGGGCCGCGATCGAGGAGGCGCAACGCGAGCGGGACGAACGGCTGCAGCTGGAGACCCGAAGCCGTGAGGACGCCGAAGCCCAGCGCCGCCGCGAGCACGAGGAGCGAATGAAAACCCTGGATCAGGAGCGCGAGGACTCTCTCCGGCGCGAGAAGGAAGACCGTGAGGACCGCCTCCATGATCAGGAGGCGCGCCGCAAGGACGCCGAGGAGGAACGGAAGAGGCAGTACGACTTCCTCAAGACCGCGGCCTCACAAGGGCTGTTCAACACCATGGACACCCACGGCCAGGGCGAGCGCCTGTTCGCCAAGGT
>NZ_JAPNTZ010000042.1 GCF_026626335.1 Paractinoplanes pyxinae
CAGAGCTCGTCGGCCCAGCTCGAGGCGGCCGCGGCCCAGCAGGCCTCGGGCGGGCGCGACCAGGCCAGCGCGATGAACGAGATCACCACGACGATCAGCGAGCTGCTGATCACCTCGCGGCAGATCGCCGACAGTGCCCAGCGGGTCTCCAAGATAGCCGAGGAGACGGCCGATGCCGCGCGCACCGGCGACGCCACGATCGACCAGACCCGTGCGTCGATCGCCGCCATCCGCACCCAGGTCGACCAGATCGTGCAGCACATGCTGGCCCTGGGCGAGAAGTCGCAGCAGATCGGCGGGGTCGTCGACCTCGTCTCCGAGCTGGCCGAGCAGACCAACATCCTCGCCATCAACGCCACCATCGAGGCCAGCGGGGCCGGCGAGTGGGGCCGCCGGTTCGCCGTGGTGGCCGAGGAGATCCGCAAGCTGGCCGACCGTACGGCGGGATCGGCCAAGGAGATCCGGGCGCTCATCGAGGACGTGCGCGGCGCGGTCAACACGACGGTGATGGCGACCGAGATCGG
>NZ_JAPNTZ010000043.1 GCF_026626335.1 Paractinoplanes pyxinae
CGCACCTGGTAGTCCTGGGCGAGCCGTTCCTGCTCGTAGCGGGCGATCAGTTCGGGGCTGGTGATCTCGACGCTCTTGATGGCCACGCTCATGCCCGGCACGGTCGGCGGGCGAATGGTCAGGTACGCCTTGACCTGGGCGCTGACC
The DNA here is from genome assembly GCF_026626335.1 of Paractinoplanes pyxinae. GTDB lineage: Bacteria > Actinomycetota > Actinomycetes > Mycobacteriales > Micromonosporaceae > Actinoplanes > Actinoplanes pyxinae. Next base: position 148 of record NZ_JAPNTZ010000043.1, read on the forward strand.
AACCGGCGGACTTCGTTGATCTCCGCCAGCGGATAGTCCAGGCCCAGCTCGAAGATCCGGTTGTGTGCCTTGAGGTGACCCAGCAAGGCTTCCTCGGCGTTCACCCCGCCCCGGACCACCGCGATCGGATCCGTGACGGTGCAGGTGAAGGTGACCAGCACCTCGAAGGTGGACTGGTCACGGGAGGGGATCTCGAGCCGGGTGACCACCGGCGCGTCGCGCCGCATGTCGACCAGGCTGACGTGGGTGGCCTGCACCACCTGCTCGTCGGCGCCGTTCATCCG
>NZ_JAPNTZ010000044.1 GCF_026626335.1 Paractinoplanes pyxinae
GGCGGTATCCGGTGTAATAGGGGGCATCGTCGTCCTGTCGTGCGTGATGGCGGGCAGGGCGGCACGCACCAGCCGGGCAACGCGGACAGAACAGAGATGGGGCCTCTGGCCAGGCTCCTATCAGGTCACAACGCCACGTCTGGTGAGTGCACGAGCACCTCCCGGCCAAGGCCGACAGATCCGCGCCAGGACCCGAGGTCAGTTTGGTTGTGGGTCAGACCTCGCCGGGAGGTGCTCGCCAACATCATCTCTGTTTGGTTGCGGATCCCC
>NZ_JAPNTZ010000045.1 GCF_026626335.1 Paractinoplanes pyxinae
ACAACCCCTGCGGCGGATACCGCATCGCAGGCGCCGGCCCACTGAAGGGGCATCGGCATCTGGTTGTTCTTTCAGATACCCAACAGGGTGCTATCTTGTGCGCCTTCTGCCAGCCGCACCAGCTCGTGTTCCACGCCCCGGAGGGCTGTACTAACGGTGCTGGCCGTTGCCGGCAGCATGACTGGCCAGTGTCTCCGCCTATGAGCACCCCAGCAACGCGTTCGGCTGCTGTGGGCTTCTGTCCGCGTTTCCGCGGAAGAA
>NZ_JAPNTZ010000046.1 GCF_026626335.1 Paractinoplanes pyxinae
CAAGGGAGGGAGCCGTCGAAGGTGGGGCTGGCGATTGGGACGAAGTCGTAACAAGGTAGCCGTACCGGAAGGTGCGGCTGGATCACCTCCTTTCTAAGGAGCAACTAACCTGCGAAAGCAGGTCAGTGGCCCGCGGTCTGCGAATGCCAGACCGGGGTGCTCATAGGCGGAGACACTGGCTAGTCCGACTCGGCAACGGTCGAGGATCTAGTACAGCTGCTTGCAGCGTGGAACGAATCCTTGATGCGGCTGAGG
>NZ_JAPNTZ010000005.1 GCF_026626335.1 Paractinoplanes pyxinae
GATTCCGGAACCACGGTCCGAGGCACGATAGCCCGACGCCATGCGCATCCGGGACTCCCCGAGCGACCGCCGGCAATGCCCGAACCGCCGTCGGGCGCTGAATGCGGCCCATATCAGGAAGGAGGATCGACTCGGGCCTGTGGACAACCCGAAACCGCGGAAACGGGCTGCTGTGGATAATTGGGCCGCCCATTTGACAGCGCCGCCTTAGGGTGGTGGCCCCCGGGTGGGTGGGCTGGATAGGAGCAGTAACCAAGGTGTTGAGGTTGGAGCGGCTGGCGGAGGGGCACTCGGCTGAACTGCTGCGGTTCGAGACGGAGAACCGGGCCTTCTTCGCACGGTCGGTGCGCGATCGCGGGGACGAGTACTTCGCTCGGTTCGATGAGCGGCATGCAGCCCTGTTGGAGGAGCAGCGGGCCGGCGTCTGCCACTTTCATGTGCTGGTCGGCGAGGACGGGCGCGTGGTGGGGCGGTTCAACCTGTTCGACGTGGCCGACGGCACCGCCGAGCTGGGGTTTCGAGTGGGCGAGGCGTCGGCGGGGCGCGGGGTGGCCAAACAAGGCGTGCGGCTGGTTATCGCGCTCGCTCGTGACTCGTACGGGCTCGAGCGGTTGACTGCCGACGCTGAAGTTCGCAACGGGGCTTCGCGGGCGGTTCTGCGGGCGACCGGGTTCGTCGAGGTCGGTGACGCCGTTCGGAGCGGGCAGCCGTGCATCCGGCACGAGCTTGATCTGTCGGCGCCTTTGCTCTGACACCCACAATGGACGCCATCGCGGACATCGGGGGATGAACATGAGCGATATGTCGGCACTCACCACAGAGTTGCGCCGGTTACGCAGCGAGGCGGGGCTCACGCTGCGGGAACTCAGCCTGAAGGCGCACGTCAGCGACTCGTCCTTGTCACGGTATTTCGGCGGGCAGGCGCTACCACCGTGGGAGGTGGTGGTCGTGCTGGCCGATCTCGGCGGGGGTGACCACGCCCGGTTGCGGCGGCAGTGGGAGGCCGCGCGGCGCGCCCGCCGGCAGACACGCTGGCCCGAGGAGAGAGAAGTGCGGCGGTTCGGGCCGGTCGTCGGGGTGTGCGCGTTGATGGCCGCGTCGGGTGCCGTCGGGTGGGCGCTCGGGCGGCGCTGAGGGCCCGCGTCCCGGGATGTTCCCGGCAAGCGTTCCCGCTGGTCAGCGCCCGGGGTAGGCGACACGCTGGTGTCCACATCGACGAAACGGGGGCACACCATGAACCGCATCGCACGCCGCAGCCTGATCGTTCTCGGCACGGGCGCCGCCATTGCGAGCTCCGCACTGCTCGGGGCCGGGGTGGGCGGCGCGGCCGTCGCCGGCAAGGGCGCCACCAGCACGGACACGGTCGTGGCGGGCACGAACTGGGACCGCGCACCGGGAACGGACTGGGCCGGACCGACGGCCGACTGGGCGGGACCGACGGCCGACTGGGCCGGGCCGACCGTCGTCCTCGCCGGACGTGGCAAGCCGAGCTGGGCCGGACCGACCATTGTGCTCGCCGGTCGCGGCAAGCCGACCGTCGCCGGTGACAGCTGGGCGGGACCGACCGTCGTCCGAGCCGCCTGGGCCGGGCCGACCTGGGCCGGGCCCACTGTGGTCGAAGTCTGAGAATCAACGCCGCAACATATCGGGGACGTTATCGAAACCCCATCACTGATCACGTTTCCATTGCCTCCCGCGTATGTCTCACCCATCGAGAGATGTCGTGCCCTACGGTGATCCGATGGGGTCGGACGAGTGGACGCGGTGGCTGCTGACGCGCCGCGACGGCGGTAACGCCGCACTGCGGGCGGAACACGCCACCGCGCTGGAGGTCTTCCGCGACGAGGTGCTTGATCGGGCGGCGCTCACGCCGTCCGACACCGTCCTCGACGTCGGCGCCGGCACCGGGCTGATCGCCTTCGGCGCCCTCGAGCGGCTCGGCCCGGACGGCCATGTCATCTTCAGCGATGTCTCGGAGGCGGGGCTGGAGGAATGCCGCAAGCGCGCCGGCGACGACAAGCGCTGCAGCTTTCTGCATGCCCCGGCCGAGGACCTGTCAGCCGTACCGGATAATTCTGTCGACGTTGTCACAACCCGTTCCGTCCTGATCTATTGCGACCACAAGGCACAGGCTTTCCACGAATTCTTCCGGGTGCTGCGGCCGGGCGGGCGGCTCTCCATTTTCGAGCCGATCAACCGTTTCCTGCTCGAGCACCGGCCGGACAGCCTTTTCGGGCTACGCGATCCCGAGGTGGCCGATCTGCTGGCCAAAGTGGTCGCCATCTATCGCGACGGCGCGCGGCGCGGCGAGAACCCGATGACCGATTTCGACGAACGGGATCTGCTGCGCTGGGCGGCCGAGGCGGGCTTCGACGGCGTCGAGGTCGACTACCGGGCGCAGCTCGACGTGCCGGCCGAGCCGATCGGCGACTGGGAAGCCCGCAAGAACGTCTCCCCCAATCCGCTGGCGCCGACCTACGGCGAGGCGATGACGATGGCCCTGTCCGAGGCGGAGTGTCAGCGTCTCGACACGCGGATGACGCAACTTGCCCAGTCAGGCACCCCTACGCGGCGTACGCTCGCCACCGCGTACCTCCGCGCTCTGCACCCGTAACAAGCAGCGGAAATCCACGCAGCGCGACCGTGCGCTCACGGAGCGTACGTGCTTAATGCCCGAAGTCTTAGCCTGCGAGTACTACGCACGTGCGCACTTGAAGGTCCGAGGATTCCGACAACAATCACCTGCATGACGTACGGCAAGAAGGATCTGCCCTACCCGTACTGCGCGGACTTCTCGGGGATCGTGACTCGCGTCAAGGGAGTGCGCGAGTCGACCCGGGCCGCCCTGGTCAACTCGCTCAAGGTCGCGTCGTACCTGAAGGCCGGCGCGAACCTCATCGAGCGCAACCTCGGCGCGCAACGGCCCGCCACCGCGACCGGCGACGGCCGCAAGCAGTACTGGTCGGGCCTGAGCTTCCTGACCGAGCGGGCGCTCTCGGCCGAGGTCGAGGAGCTGGAGCTGCCGTTCCTGCGGCAGAAAGGCGCCGGGCCCTACCGGTCGACGTGGGCGAGCCACGACGACTACCTGAACGACCTGCTCGCCTTCATGCTGCACGCCATCAACTACGACCCGCAGTACGGGGCCGACGTCGAGACGCGCGGCGACTGGCTGGCCACCGACGAGAGCTTCGTCGACGCGGTCGACCGGTCCAGTTACCACGAGCTCATGGCGCTGTGCCGCATGCCGCTGTTCAAACTGCAGCTGATCATGGTCGCGACGGCACACCGCAACGACGGCATCCGCAGCTCGATCGCCAACAACTACGCCGGCGCGCTCGAACCGTGGATGAAGATCTACGAGGAGACGATCGCCGCCCGTGGCTACCGGCTGCGCCCGGGCATCACCATCCAGGAGTTCAGCAACCTGCTCGCCGCGGTCACCGAGGGTCTGGCCGTGCGGCACCTGGGCGACCCCAGCGTCGACATAGCCGACCACGGCCCGACCGAGAACTTGGTCGGCAAGGGCGTGCTCGGCCTGATGGCGGCCTACCTGGAACCGGTCGACGAACCGTCCGGCCTGACCCTGCGCGAACTGTTCGAACGATCGGCGAAGAACAACAACGGGGGACCGACATGACAAGTACCACGGAGAGGCCCCACGGCAACCGGGAGCCCTCCTGGTGGGACAAGCAGGGTGATCTGATCATGCGCCGGCCGTTCAACGAGTGGACCTTCACTCACATGAACTGGCTGATGCCGACGGAACGGGTCGCGAGCGGCGACGCCGGCATTCCCCTGCCGGTCGACAACCAGCCGCTCTCGCTTTCCTACCGGTTCGACGGCTACGACCGCACCCTGCACGAGCTGCACCGCCGTACCCACACCACGGCGTTCGTCGTGCTGCACCGGGGCAAGATCGTGCACGAGACGTACCCCGGCGCGTTCACCGGCCCTCGCTCGCGCATGCAGCTGTTCTCGGTGTCGAAGTCCGTCACCTCGATCCTGATCGGCATCGCCCTGCACGACGGCGCCATCGGGAGCGAGAAGGACCGGATCACCGACTATCGGCCCGATTTCCTCGGTACGGCGTACGAAGAGAACACGATCGCCGAGCTGCTCGACATGACCACCGGCGTCGGCGACCTCGAGACCTGGGAGGTGCCGGACAGCGGCATCAAGCGCTTCGAGCAGACGATCATGGGAGGGGGCGACATCGCCGACGTGGTCCGCGCGGCAACGCGGACCGCGCCGGCCGGTGAGCGCTTCAACTACTCCACGTTCGACACGCAGATCCTGGGCTGGGTGCTCGAGGCAGCGACAGGTCAAACCCTTGCGGCGTACGCGTCGGAGCGGCTGTGGCGGAAGCTGGGTTGCGACCGTGACGCGTACTACTGGCTCACCCGCGGCCGCCCGCGCACGGCGATCGGCGGCGGCTCACTGAACGCGACGGCCCGCGACGTCGCCCGCGTCGGCCTGCTGATGGCCGGCGACGGCGCCTACAACGGCGAGCAGATCGTGCCCGTCGAATGGGTGCGCCGCAGCCGGGGCGACGACCGCCCGCACCTGGCCGTGGGCGCGCTCGGCCCCAGCGGATACAGCCACTACGGGTACGGCAATCAGTGGTGGACGCTCGGCCCGGAGGCTCACCACGCTTTCACCGGCCTGGGCGTGCACGGACAGTACCTCTTCATCGATCCGGCCGCCGAGGTCGTCATCGTGAAGTGCAGCGCGTGGCCCACGCAGGACGACGAGCGCCGTGACGCCGAGACCGTCGCCGCCCTCCGCAGCGTGGCCGACCACTTCGCCACCACGCGCTAGCTCTCTTTCCTCCACCGGACCTGGCCCTCTCGCGGCCAGGTCCGGCGATTTCTGATCGTCTTTCGCGCCGCCCCATCGGGCGGCGCGATCGATTCTGCCTGAAATCTTTCTTTTCGAAAGGAACCATCGGTGAACCCTGCCCTGAGAAGAACATTTCTCGCGTCCATTCTGACCGTTCTTCTGGCCATTTCCGCGGCTTTTGTCGCGGGTAAGCCGGCGCGCGCCGCCGTATTAGCCGGAACGGTTCTCACCAGCGCCACCGCGACCCTTCCGGCCGAATTGGCGCCGCTGGCCAACGGCAAGAAGATCTCGTACCTGTCGAGCAATACAAGTGGGCTGCCGATAACGGCAACCGGCCTGATCCTGACTCCGAAGACCAACAAGAAGAACCGTACGGTCGTGTGGGGACACGGCACGACCGGACTGGCCGACCAGTGCGCCCCCTCGGCCAGCCAGGCGGTGTTCTGGCCCGAGGCGCGGGCCGCGATCGCCGAACTGCTGCGCCGCGGCTGGACGGTGGCCGCCCCCGACTACCCCGGCCTGGGCACTCCCCTGGCCCACCCCTACCTGGTCGGCCTCAGCGAAGCCCGCTCGATGATCGACAGCGCCAAGGCCGCCCGCAACCTGGACAGCGCGCTGAGCACCCAGTACGTGATCGACGGGCACTCGCAGGGCGGGCAGGGCGCGCTGTTCGCCAACGAGCTCGCCCCCTCGTACGACGGCGCGCTGGTGCTGCGCGGCGTCTCGGCCGTCGCTCCCGTGTCCAACGCCGACCTGTTCGCGCCGCTGATCCCCGGCACGCCGGCCCAGGGCTACCTGGTGATGGCCCTGTACGGCCTGCAGGCGGTGGACCCCACGGTCAACCCGAACACGATCCTGGCCGCCCCCGCCCGCCAGCGCACCGGCGTGCTGCAGAGCGGCTGCCTGAACGACATCCTGACCGCGTACCAGTCCCTGACCGCCTCGGAGCTGCTGGTCGGCGGCGCCCTCCCGCAGTCGGTGATCGCCAAGCTGTCCAAGACGGCCAACCCGGCCCAGAAGGCCCCCAGCTCCCCCATCCTGCTGATCCAGGGCACCGCCGACGAGGCCGTCCCGTACGTGATCACCGCCGGTCCCCTGCTGACCCAGCTGACCGCCTACAACCAGCCGGTCCAGTTCGTAGAGCTGGACGGCGCCACCCACGACGGCGCCGTCTTCCAAAGCACGACGCTGGTCGCCGACTGGATCGCCGCCCGCTTCACGTAACCGCTCCCGCTGAGGCGGCCGGGCTCCCCACCGGCCGCCTCAGCCGGGCGTTTCGATCACTGGCGGCCGCCGGACCAGATGGCCTGCTCGGTGGGCGTGCTGACGGGGACGCAGGCGACCAGGTCGAAGGCCTCGGCGACCGGGCCCTCGGCGTACGTGTCGAGCAGCCGGATCTTGTCGGCGCCGAACCGGCTCGGGTCGGCGACGGTGACGCCTGCGCTCGCCATCGCTGCCTCGATGCTTCCCTCGACCGGCGGCTCGAGCTCGACCTCCACCGTCTCGGCCATCGCCGGGGCGTCGGGCGCGAGCCGGCGGGTCGCCACGCGGCCGCCCTCGCACGTCACGCCGATCGCCACGTAGTCGTCGCCGAGCATGGCGGCCAGGTGGGTGCCCAGGACGTCGAACGCTGGATGCCGGCGCTGGATGTGCGAGTTGGCGGCCGCGATGATCAGGCGCCCCGGCGTGCGGTCGAGGATCCACTCGGCCGTGCGCGCCATCGCACCATCGCGAACGTTCAAACGCGCATATTCGTGCATTCCTTCGACGGCGGCCGCCTGCGCGCGCAACATCTGATCGAGCAGGACGAGCAGGCGCAGCTCGTGCCGGGCGACGGGGTCGGGCCGGCGGGGCGTCGCGTCGAAGCGCGCGCTCAGTTCGGCCAGGGCCAGCGTCAGCGCGTCACGGTCGATGAGGGCCATTTCCCGGTACGCCGAGAAGGCCGGAATCGTGTAGGCCGACGCGAACTTCGACATGTGACGACGTACGACGGAAAGGGTTTGCCGAGGCGCACCCGCGAGCCGGTCGAGATGGTCGAGCGCGGGACCGGCCGAGGCCAGGTCGCCGGGCAGGTCGAGGCCCCAGTACTCGATTGCACGTTCGTTCAACATGCGCAACAGATCGCTCATCTCCGCGCACTGGGCGAACCGGTAGGTCATGCCGTCCGCGGGCGGGTCGCCGACACCTTCGCGCATCCACTCGCGCACGGCCAGGCCCTCGCTGAAGCCCGACTCGAACGCCACCGTGCAGAACCCTGCACGTTCGTGCAGAAAAGCGATCAGTTCTTGACGGAGTACGTGGTACTCGCGCACAAAGTGAGCGGATTCGCCGATCGCCACCACGCGCGCGTCGCCGATTCGCTCAAGAACGGGTTCCCAGTCGATCCGCATGGCGCCCGACCCTAGTGGGTGTCCGTGCGGTGAACTGTCCACGTCGGAGGTCGTCGCAGCGTGGCGTGGGTGTGGCCGGTCCGGTAGACACAGAATTCATGAGGCGACTTCTTGTCGGTGCGGCAGCAGCCTCGGCCATGGTGCTGGGTCTCGCCGCTCCTGTTTCCGCGCACGAACGCTCGTTACGTGTCGCTACGTACAACCTTTCGCTCAACCGGCCGTCCGAGGGGCTGCTGCGCGAGCATCTGGCCAACCCGGCGGTGGACGACGTCTACCGCCGCCAGGCGCGCAACGTCGCCGAGGTGATCCAGCGGGCCCACCCCGACGTGGTCCTGCTCAACGAGTTCGACTACGACCCCGAGGCGGCGCGGCTGTTCGCGCGCAACTTCCTGGCGGTGTCGCAGAACGGCGCGCCGGCGCAGCGCTACCCGTACCGGTACGTGGCGCCGTCGAACACGGGCATCTCGTCCGGCCTCGACCTGAACAACAACGGCGTGGCCGACACGACCCCGGGCGACCAGGCGTACGGCGACGACTCGTTCGGTTTCGGGCTCTTCCCCGGCCAGTACGGCATGGTCGTGTACTCGAAGTACCCGATCGACACCAAGGCTGTCCGCACCTTCCAGCTGTTCAAGTGGAAGGACATGCCGGGCAACCTGATCCCCACCGACTTCTACTCGGCCGAGGCCCAGAAGGTGCTGCGCCTGTCGTCGAAGAGCCACTGGGACGTCCCGATCCGGGTCGGCGGCCGTACGCTGCACTATCTGGTCTCGCACCCGACGCCGCCCACGTTCGACGGCCCCGAGGACCGCAACGGCCGCCGCAACCACGACGAGATCCGCTTCTGGGCCGACTACGTCACCCCCGGCAAGCGGTCGGCGTACATCTACGACGACAAGGGCCGCCGCGGCGGGCTCAAGCCCGGTCAGGCGTTCGTGATCGCCGGCGACCAGAACGCCGACCCGAACGACGGCGACTCGTACGACCACGCCATCAACCAGCTGCTGACCCACCCGCTGATCAACACGCGGACCACCCCGTCGAGCGCGGGCGCCGCCGAGGCCGCCACCCTGCAAGGCGGAGCCAACCACACCCACACCGGCAACCCGCGCTACGACACGGCCGACTTCGCCGACACCGCCCCCGGCAACCTGCGCGCCGACTACGTGCTGCCGCGCAAGGGTCTCAAGGTGACCGGCTCCGGCGTCTTCTGGCCGGTGCAGGCCAACCCGCTCTCCCGTCTGAGCGGCGTCTACGACCCGATCTGGGCCCCGGTCAACGGCTTCCCCACCTCGGATCACCGCCTGGTCTGGCTCGACCTGCGCCGCTGATCGTCCTCGTACAGATCCATCAGGGCCTGCGCCCGCGAGATCTCCGTCGGAGTGAACGCGGGCGCGGGCCGTACGAGATAACGCTCATCGCCGCCGGCGTCGTGCAGCACGGCGACGTGAGCCGGGCCCGTCGGCCGGGTCGCCGCGAGGTCGGCGCCGAGCAGGCTGTGGACGGCTCCCGCCAGGCTCATCGCGCCGGTGGCCGCGTGCCGGGCCAGGGTCAGGGCCCGCGTCGCCGGATCCACCAGGTCGTGCACGTCGGCCCGGTTGGCCTCGGTGGCCTCGCCGCCGCCGGCCGCCACCGTAGCGACCACTTCGGCTGCGGGTAGCTCGGCGGGCACAGCCACCAGCAGTTCATCGACGGCGCCGCGCTCCCCCGGATGTATCTGGATCGCCAGAATGTTGATGCCCCGCCCGGCGAGCCGTTCAGCGAGCGCGGCCAGCGTGCCCGGCCGGTCCGGCAGCGTGGTGCGCACCCGCATCAGATCGCTACGCGCGGCCGGAAACCCGAGCAGATCCGGCATCGCGGCGTGCCGTGACGCAACCGGCGCCGTACGTCGTTTCCAGCGCCGCCGCAGAAGCGCTCCGGCGATGACGATGACGCCGCTCGCCGCCAGCATCTGCGGACCATGGGCCCGCTCGCCCAGCAGCGTGACGAACAGGTGAGCCGTGCCGACCGCGAAGAACACGGCGGCCACCTCGATGAGGTCGGCGGCCCAGTGGGCCACCCGAATAGCCTTCATGCCCAGCGATACTCAACGCCCGACATGTCCCCGTCAGTTACTCGCCGTGTCGGCCGCGATAACAGAACGGCCCTTTGTGAATTCGCGATTGCCGGTCCCCGGAACCGGCCGCGTCCACAACCGCCCCGACCGACAATCAGCCGCCGGCACACGCCGCCCGACGCTTGCAGCGGCCGCCAAAGTCGATCGCGGCCGTCGGCGCTGACCGCGACCCCCTCGCGCTGACCGGGACCGCCCGCGCTAACCGCGGCCGCCTCCGCTCACTGCGACCGCTCGCCCTCACTGCGACCGCCCGGGATATGTGCGACCGCGCGCGCTAACCGCGACTGCCTGCGCCAATCGCAACCGCCCGCCCGAACTACGACCGCCCAGGATATGTGCGACCGCCTGCGCTAACCGCGACCGCCCGCGCCAACTGCGGCTCCCTCGCGCTGACTGCGACCGCCCGCTAGATGCGACCGCCTCCCGCTAACCGCGGCCACCCGCGCTAACCGCGGCCGCCTCCGCTCACTGCGACCGCCCCGCGCTAAGTGGGACACCTGCGCTGACCGCGGCCACCTCCGCTGACTGCGGCCACCCGCGCTAACGGCCGTCGCCTGCGCTCACTGCGGCGGTCGGGAAGCGCTCGATGTTGTCCACAACCCAGGCGCGCAGGGCGGCCAGCGGGGCACACGCGTCCTTGCCGAGGGCAGTCAGCGAGTACTCGACATGCAGGGGAACGCTCGGGAACACCGTACGGTCAATGAGCCCCTGGTCTTCGAGGCGGCGAAGTGTGGCGGTGAGCACTTTCGGGCTCACGCCGTCCAGGCGGTCGCGCAGGGCGCCGAAGCGGCGCGGCCCGTCCTCGAGCGCGCCCAGCGCCAGCGCGCTCCACTTGTTGGCCAGCAGATCCAGCACCTGGCGGCACGGGCAGGAAGCGTCGTAGACGTCGTGCTTACGGTCGCAGCTGGTCGTGTGCACCCGGCGATCGTAGTACCCAAAGGGAACTAAGAGCCGTTGCGGGTAACTAGGGTCACCCGAATACCGTCCAGCTCATGACCGATCTGATGCGCGCGGTGGGCTACCGCAAGAACCTGCCGATCTCCGACCCGGACTCACTGCTCGACCTCGAAGTTCCCGTCCCGACCCCCGGTGAGCACGATCTGCAGGTGCGCGTGGCGGCGGTGTCGGTCAACCCAGTCGACGTGAAGGTGCGGGCCGGCTCCGATCCCGGCGGCGAGCCCAAGATCCTGGGCTACGACGCGGCCGGCGTCGTGGAACGGGTGGGTGCCGCGGTCACGCTGTTCAAGCCGGGCGACGAGGTCTGGTACGCGGGTTCGATCGCCCGTCCCGGTACGAACTCCGAGTTGCACCTGGTGGACGAGCGCATCGTGGCCCGCAAGCCGGCGTCGCTGGACTTCGCGGCGGCCGCGGCGCTCCCGCTGACCGCCCTCACCGCCTGGGAGTCCCTGTTCGACCGGCTGCGCCTGACCTCCGAAAGCACGGGCCGCCTGCTGGTGCTGGGCGCGGCCGGCGGCGTGGGCGCGGTGCTGGTCCAGCTCGCCCGCCGCCTGACCAACCTCGAAGTGATCGGCACCGCCTCGCGTCCCGAGTCCCGCCAGTACGTGCTCGACCGCGGCGCCCATTCCGTCGTCGACCACCACGGCGACCTCGCGGCTCAACTTGACGGCGGCGTCAACTACGTCTTCAGCCCGCACTCGGCCGGCATGATCGACACGTTCGCTGAAATCATTCGCCCGTACGGTGCTGTGGTCGCCATCGACGAGCCCGACGGCCTGGACCTTGTCGCCCTCAAGTCGAAGAGCATCGCCTGGCATTGGGAGCTTATGTTCACGCGCGCCCTCTACGACCCGACGAGCCTCGCCCAGCACGAGATCCTGACGCAGGTGGCCGCCCTGGTCGACAAGGATGTTGTCCAATCAACATTGACTGTCAGCATTGACGGAATCAATGCAGTCAACATGAAGAGGGCCCACGCCGCTCAGGAGTCGGGCTCCGCCATCGGCAAGACAGTCCTCTCCGGCTTCTGATCCTCACCAGCGGCTCAGCTCCCCTGTTCCGGGGAACTGAGCCGCTTTGCGTTCGCACGAATCCGCTGCGGCTTCAACCAGCCAGAACGCCGCAGGTCCGCATCGTCCGCCCTACGCGAAGCTGAGGCGCCGCTGAGAGACGTGTAAAGAAACTTCGACCTCGTGTCCGAGTTTCTTTACCTTGGAGGGCATGACAAGTGAGGAGCGGCGGGCTTGGAGTCTCGCCGTGATCAGCCTTATCGCGTACCTGGTGTACCTCGTGGCCGTCCTCGCCGGGGCCGATTACGTGCCGGCCCTGCTGTGGACGATCGGCGGCGCGATCGTCGTCAACATCGCCGTCGACATCTCCTTCGGCCACGGCCAGAAGCCCGATCAGCGCGACCGCGAGATCGGCCGCTTCGGCGACCACATCGGACAGTCGATGGTCGTCGCCGGGGCGGTGACGGCGATGCTGCTGGCGCTGTTCGAGGCGCGCTACTTCTGGATCGCCAACGTCATCTACCTGGCGTTCGTGCTGTCGGCGGTGCTCGGCTCGACCGCCAAGATCTTCGCGTACCGCCGGGGTTTCCACCCGTGGTGAAACCGACCAGCATCACCAACGAGATCCGGGCGCTGCGCTTCGCGGCCGGCGAGATGACGCAGGCCGATCTGGCCGAGCGCATCGGCGTCACCCGCCAGACCGTCATCGCCATCGAACAGGGCCGATACTCGCCATCGCTGGAGACGGCGTTCCGCATCGCGCGGGTCTTCGGAGTCGGCCTGGACGACGTCTTCCAATACCCAGCGGAGGAGCCATCGTGAGAGCCATAGTCCGCGACACCTACGGCGACGCCGACGTCCTGCACCTGGCCGACGTGCCGAAACCCACGATCAAACCCAACGAGGTCCTGGTACGGGTCACAGCCGCCGGCGTCGACCGGGGCGCATGGCACGCGATGACCGGCCTCCCTCAGATTGCCCGCCTCGGCTTCGGCCTCCGCCGCCCCCGCAACCCCGTCATCGGCCTCGACCTGGCCGGCGTAGTAGAAGCCGTAGGCCGCGACGTGACCGACTTCAAGCCCGGCGACGAGGTCTTCGGCGAGGGCTCCAGCAGCTGGGCCGAGTACGCCAAGGCAAAGCAGCATCGCCTGCTGCACAAGCCTGCCCACCTCACGTTCCCGCAGGCCGCGGTAATCCCCACCTCGGCCGCCACCGCCCTCCACATGCTGCTCCTGGCTCCGTCCGCACCCACACCTCCTGGTCGCGATGTGTTGGTCATCGGCGCCGGCGGAGGGGTGGGGTCGTTCGCCGTGTTGTTGGCCAAGGCGCACGGCGACACGGTTACCGCGGTGTGCAGCACAGGGAAGGTGGAGGCCGTGCGGGGCTTCGGCGCCGACCGGGTCATCGACTACACGCGCGAACCGCTGACCGGGTCGTACGACCTGATTGTGGATATCGCGGGGAACCGATCGCTTGCACAGTTGCGGGCGCTGCTGAAGCCGCGCGGCATTCTGTCCATCGCCGGGGGCGAACAGGGTGGACGCTTCTTCGGCGGCCTCGAGCGCAACCTGCAGGCGTTGGCCATCTCGCCGTTCCTCAAGCAGACGCTGCGCGCCCCGGTCGTGATCGCCAAGCGCGCCGACCTGGCTGCACTTACCTCTATTCCGTCGCCCCTGCAGCGAACGTATCCGTTGGAGGAAGCCCGTACTGCGATGCACAACCTCGCCACGGGCCAAGTAACCGGCAAGATCGCCCTGACTCTGTGACCGACCAACCAGGGTGGTGAAGCTCCTCCGGTTCTCCACAAGTTCGACACCCGAAACGCTCGGATACCTGATGAAGTCTGTGGATGACTGACCAGATCGCGTACATGGATGATGCGGCGGCCACCGATGTGGGGACGGCCTACAAACGGCGGCTGATCGAGTTGCTGGCGATCGCGCCGGGGCAGACGGCTGTGGACATCGGCTGTGGGCCGGGAACGGATCTGGGATCGCTGGCCGAAGCGGTGGGCGACGGCGGCCGGGTGATCGGGGTCGATCGGGACGCTCGGATGGTGGACGAGGCGCGACGCCGGCATCCGGGGGTTGACGTCCGAACCGGTGATCTGCACGCATTGCCGCTGGAGGACGGCAGTGTTGACTGCATCAAGGTTGATCGGGTGCTTCAACATGCCGACGATCCACAGGCGGCGGTGGTGGAGGCACGACGGGCGCTGCGGTCCGGTGGGCTGTTCGGGATGGCTGAACCCGACTGGGACACCCTCGCCGTGGCGGACGAGGATGTGGAAACCAGCCGGGCCTTCGCTCGGTTCAACGCCCGTCAGGTCCGCAACGCCACCATCGGCCGTGAACTCGTACGCCTGTGTACTTACGCCGGTTTCCACATCCGGGCTGTGGAGCCCGTCCCCGTCCTGTTCCGCGACTACCCCACGGCGAACCGGATACTTGGTCTGCAACGGAACTCGGCTCGCGCTGTGGACAACGGCGACATCACCCGCGACCGGGCCGACGCTTGGTTGAGCCGGCTCGAGGCAGGCCCGGTCGTCGCCGGCTTCACCTTCTACCTGGTCGTGGCCGAAGCCTGACGAACGGGCCGCGGCCCAAGCCCCACGAACGGGCCGCGGCCCAAGCGCAACAAACGGCCGCGCCCAAACGGCCGCGGCCCAGAGCTGACAAGGCTCAGCGACCTCTGGGCCTGCGGGACGACTGAGCAAGCGCGACAGCGCCGGCCGGCGCGGTCAGTCCGCGAAGATGCGAGCGAAAATCTGGTCGATGACGTCGCTCTTGGCCATGGTGTAGTCGGGTGACCGGTCGTCGGCCAGGCGGCGCTTCGTGGTGGCGTAGAGGTCGCGGTCCTCGGGGTGGGTTCGCAGCCAGTCGCGGAAGAGGCGGTGGCGGACTGGTTCGGGGGCGTCGCCCGACCAGACGTGCAGGTGGATGTCCTCGTCGCCGCCTATCAGCATGCGGTGGCCGTGCCACCAGGGCTCTCGCAGCAGCAGGCGGTAGCCCAGCGGCTCCAGGCCGGGCACATACGAGTCCTCGTCCGCCGAGTCGTTCACCAGCAGGTCGACGTCGATGATGGGCTTCGCGGCCAGGCCGGGCACCGACGTCGACCCGACATGCTCGATGGCCAGGACGCGTGGGCCGAGCGCGGACACGATGCCCGCACGTACCTGGGCGTAGCGCTCGGCCCAGGCCGGGTCGTAGTCCTCGATGACCACCGGCGCCAGCCAGCGCTGCGGCGTCTCGCCGACCAGACCGGGTTTGCTGTCGCCGACGAAGCGGTTCCTGACCTCGGGCGGATAGTCGGGCATGGGCGCACCTCCGGGAATGGGGAAGTCGGCCAGACTATCCACCGCCGTGGATCGGGCGGTAGCGATTAAGGTTGGATCATGCTCGGGACCGCGGCCGCTCTGATCTTTGTCTGGCTCGGCATGGTCCTCGCCATCTCGTTCCTGGAAGCCCCGCTGAAGTTCCGGGCGCCCGGCGTCACGCTGCCGATCGGCCTGGGGATCGGGCGCCTGGTCTTCCGGGCCCTGAACGTGGCCGAGGTCGCGCTGGCGATCGGCATCGGCGTGTTAACCGCGGTGGGCGGCATCGGCACGGCCGCCGGCGTGGCCGTCGGTGTTGCCCCGGCGCTGCTGCTGGTCCAACTGCTGCTCGTCCGGCCCCGGCTGAGCCGTCGGACGGCACAGGTCCTGGCCGGCGACGACGGTCCCCGGTCGCACGCCCACATCGCCTACATCGTCCTCGAAGTGGCCAAGGTCGCCGCCCTGATCACTGCGGGCCCTGGTGCTGTCCGCCTGACCCTCGGGAGACCCCCATGCTGACACCGACGCCCCTGATGGGGCTGGTCACCGGGTTCTGGAGTTTCAAGACGTTCGCGGCCGCGGTGGAACTGGATCTGTTCACCCGGCTGGCCGGCGGTCGCACGATCACCGTCGCCGAGGCCGAAGACCAGCTGGGGCTGCCCGAACGCCCGGCCGATCTGCTGCTCACCGCGTGCGCCTCGCTCGGCCTGCTGGAACGGCACGGCGACGGCTACCGCAACACCGAGCTCGCCGAGGAGTTCCTGGTCAAGGGCAAGCCGTACTACTTCGGCGGACAGGTCACCTACTGCGACCAGCGCACGTACCTGCCCTGGCACCGGATAGGCGAGGCCCTGCGCGAGGATCGGCCGCTCACGTGGGATCCGGCCACTCAGGAGTCCATGTTCGACACTGCCGATCCCGTGATGCTGCAGAGCTTCTGGGGCGCGATGCACTCCACGTCCGTCTTCACCGCGAAATCGCTGGCCCAGCACGTCGATCTGAGCCACAGCAAGCGGCTGCTCGACGTCGGCGGCGGCTCAGGTGCGTACGCGATCGAACTTTGCCGTTCGCTGCCCGGCCTCACCGCCACCGTGTTCGACCTGCCGCACGTCTGCGAGATCGCCGCCGCCAACGTCGCCGAAGCGGGACAGAGCGACCGCATCGGCGCCACGCCCGGCGACTTCCTGCGGGACGACAGCCTGCCCGGCGGTCACGACGTCGTGCTCTTCAGCATGATCCTGCACGACTGGGACGAGCCGGCGAATCAAAGGCTCCTTTCCCATGCGTACGAGGCCCTGGAGCCCGACGGCTGCGTGGTGATCTCGGAGTTGCTGCTCGACGCCGACCGCACCGGACCGGCGCCGGCCGCGCTCATGGGCATGAACATGCTGGTCGAGACGGTTGGCGGCCGGAACTACTCCGACGCCGAGTACGCCGGCTGGCTGGCCGCAGCGGGCTTCACCGACATCCGGACCGTCCGCTTCGACGCCCCCGGCGCCAACGGAGCAGTGGTCGGCGTCAAACCGGCGGGCTGAGGGGCGGCGGGCTCAGCAGGGTGAGGATTGCGCCCGGATCCTCGACGTGGGCGTTGTGCCCCAGCCCGGGCAGCGCCACCGGAGCGCTGGACGCCGGCACCATCCGGTCGTGTTCGCCCCGCGCGAGCACGACCGGCACCGGCGACGCGGCCACCAGCGCCGCCACCCCCGGATCGCCCACCGCGAAGGCCCGCTGGTCGAAGGCCGGCTGCCACCCGTGCTCGGTCTGGACGACCGCGGCCTCGGGCGCCTCGAACAGCAGCCCTTCCAACCCGGCCACCCGCAGGTGCCGCTGCGCCGCCTCGGCCCGGGTCGCGTAGACCGGCGCCGACCTTTCCGCCATCGCCGCCGCGCGGGCCAGTTCCTCGTCCGACCACTCCGCCTTGATGCCCAGCCCCACCACAGCCAGCACTCCCGGCCGGGTGGCCAGGTGCAGCGCGACCACGCCGCCGAACGAGTGCCCGACGATCACCGTTCCCCGCGGGTCGACCAACCCCGCCACCGCCTCGGCCACGCTCGCGAACGAGTACGACGGCAGCGGCGCCGATCCCCCGTGCCCGGGCAGATCGGGAGCCACCCACGCCGCGTCCCCGAGCATGCCGGCCAGCCCGAGCCAGACGTTGGCGGTGGCCCCGAGGCCGTGCAGCAACAGATAGGTGGGCGACGTCTCGCCGCCGCTGAGCACACGCAAATCGGTCACCCGGACAGCATGCCCCACCGATGCTTGAGATCCACGTCACGCGTACGCCGTACTGTCAGGAATCTCCCAGCTCAGGCGCAACAGGAACGCGTGATCGCACCCAGTACCGTGGGCGCGGTGAAATGGACCAGGAAGACGACGCTCGCGGTTTCGGCAGCCCTCGTGGTCCTTGTTGTGGTGGCGTTCGTGCTGGTGCGGCGCGGGTCGTCCGGCAGCGATGAGAACACGGCGACCCCGGCCCCGGCCGGCAATGAGCCCTCGGCTTCGGCCACTCCGGCGGAGACGCCGTGGACGGGCACGTGGGCGGTCGCGGTGCAGAACGGTGGTCCCGCTTTCGAACGGCAGACCGTACGGCAGGTGGTCCGCACGAGCATCGGCGGGGACACCGTACGCATCAAGCTCTCGAACGAGTTCGGCAGCGACCCGCTGACCGTCAGCGCCGTCTACGTCGCGGCCCACCAGCAGGCCAGCACGGTCGACGCGAGCACCAACGCGCACGTGACCTTCGACGGCGGCGACTCGGTGACCATCGAGGCCGGCCAAACCGCCGTGAGCGACCCGGTCCAGTTCAGTCTGCCCGCGGGCGGCGACATCGCGGTCAGCGCCTACGTCCCGCAGCGCATCGGCTCGGTCACCCAGCACGCGTTCGCCAACCGCAACAACTACGTCGCCTCGGGCAACCAGAGCACCAAGGGCGCGCTGTCCGGCGTCAAGACCTTCGACCAGTACGCGTTCCTGGCCGGCATCGACGTGCAGAACGCCGAGTCGGCGGGCGCCGTCGTCACGCTGGGCGCCTCGATCACCGACGGTTTCGACTCGACGTTCAACGAGAACCGGCGCTGGCCCGACCAGCTCGCGCGGCGGCTGGTCAGCGGCGGGCAGCCGGTCGGCGTGCTCAACGCGGGGATCAGCGGCAACATGCTTCTGCAGGACGGATCGGGGCAGAGCGCCATCAACCGGTTCGACCGGGATGTACTCGCTCAGACCGGCGTCAAGTGGGTCGTGGTCTCGGACCTGGCGATCAACGACCTCGGCGGCGACAACCCCAGTGGCGACGACCTGATCGCCGGGCTGCAGCAGCTGATCCAGCGCAGCCACGACGCCGGGATCAAGATCTTCTGTGCCACTCTCACGCCGTACAAGGGAGCTGGTTATTGGAGCGAGAACGGTGAGGCCGGCCGCGACGCGTGGAACGACTTCGTCAAGGCCGACGGCAGCGGCTGCGACGCGGTGATCGACTTCGACACGGCCACCCACAACGCGAGCGACCCGACCAGCTACAACAGCCGCTACGACACCGGCGACCACCTCCACCCGAACGACGCCGGGATGGAGGCGCTCGCCGCGGCGGTCGACCTCAAGCTGTTCGCCTGAGACGAGTCAGGCGGCGCCGCCGTTCGCGTACAGGGTCTGGCCGTTGATCCACCGGCCGTCGGGCCCGGCCAGGAACGAGACGCTGCGCGCGATGTCGTCGGGGGTGCCCAGGCGCGAGAACGGGTTCGCCGCGGCGATCCGGTCGATCAGCTCCTGCGGCTTGCCGTCGGTGAACAGGGGCGTGTCGGTCGGGCCGGGCGCCACGGTGTTCACAGTGACGTCGCGGCCGCGCAGCTCACGGGCCAGGATGAGGGTCATCGCCTCGACGGCGCTCTTACTTGCCACGTACGCCGCATAGGTCGGCTGCTGCAGCCGGACCACCGAGGTCGACACGTTGATGAGCGCGCCACCGGCCCGGAGCCGCCGCGCCGCCAGCTGCGACACGATGAAGGCGCCACGGATGTTGGTGCGCATCATGCGGTCGAAGTCATCCAGTTTCATCTCGGCCACCGGCGCCAGCAGCATGATGCCGGCCGGGTTGACCACCACGTCGACCCCGCCGAAGCGCTCCTCGGTGGCGTCGAAAAGCGCGGTCATCGCCTGCTCGTCGGCCACGTCACCGCCGTACGTGAAAGCCTTTCCGCCGTTGGATTGGATCTTGGCCACGACCTCGTCGGCGGCGGCCTGGTTGCCCGCGTAGTGCACGGCCACCGCCAGGCCGTCGGCCGCGAGACGCTCGGCCACCGCCCGGCCGATGCCGCCCGACCCGCCGGTGACGATCGCAACCCTGCTCATGATGACCATCCCTCAGTAGTAAACAAGCTGTCCATTTAAAAGTAGACGGCTTGTCCATATACTGCAAGGGTGAGTGACCTGGGGAACGGCCTGCGACGCGGCCGCGGACGCCGACCGGCCGAGGCCGTGCGCGCCGCGGCCCTGACCGCGACCGGCGAGATGCTGTTCGAGAGCGGCCTGCCCGGCCTGACCTTCGACAAGGTCGCCCAGCGGGCCGGCGTCAGCAAGATGACCTTGTACAAGTGGTGGCCCTCCCCCGGCGCGCTCGCCTTCGAGGCCTACTTCGCGGCCGTCGAGCCCCGGCTGGCGTTCGAGGACACCGGCGACATCGAGCACGACCTGCGAAATCAACTGCGTTCCTTCGTACGCCTTCTGACGGCCGACCGTGGCGGCCCGGTGATCGCGGCGTTGGTGGGCGCCGCCCAGTCCGACCCCGGCCTGGCCACGGTGCTCGCCTCGCAATACACAGTGCCCCGGCGCACCCTGGCCGTCGAACGCCTCCGCCGCGCCCAGCAGGACGGCCAGATCGCCCCCGACGTCGATCTGCAGGTAGTCGTCGACCAGCTGTGGGGCGCCTGCTACCACCGCCTGCTGATGCCCGCCGAGCCCCTGACCCTGGACTTCGTCGACGCCCTGCTCCGCAACCTGCTGCGCGGCATCACTCAGACGTAGGGCGCGACCGCCGCCGCCATGAGCCCCGAACTCAAATAGCCGTCGAACCGATGAAAATCCACCAGCCCCAGGTACGCCTCGTCGTGGTGATCGACGTCGAACCGGTCCCCCAGCCTTTTCGGCACGGCGATCAGGTCCCCGGGGTCGGCGATGTTGACCCACCGCCCCACGTTGGGCGGCCGCTGCCCCCGCCCTGCGCGTGGCTCCGGCACGAGCCCTTCGAACACCACCTCCGGCAGGGCGAGCGGCGACCCTGCACCGGCTTGGTCACCGGCCCTTGAGCCGCCTCGTCCGGCACCCCGTGGGCGACCAGCCACTGCCAGGCCCACTCCCGCTCGACCGGGGTGAGATCGTCCAGGTCGAGCGCGTCCCCTTGAGCCTCGTCGTGCAAAAGATGCGCGTAGTAGGCCGCTTCGACGGCCGGCGCCGCTTGCCCGAGCCCGGCGTCGCGATAGCCCTTGGCCAGGCTCGCGGTCCATCCCTCCCCCAAGGCCGCCGCCGCTTCCTCCGGCGTCATCCCGTCCTTGCGGTTCCAGATCCGTGCACCCCGACGATCGCCATGAGTCCCCTTCGGATGCCGGCGTTCCGTCGATTGTGCCGCGCGACAGCAGGTGCCGCCGCTCGCCGGGTCTGGGCTGTCAACCCGTCCCGGATGGCTTACGGCACCACCGGCTCGGGTTGCGCGGCGGCGTAGCGGTTGCTCAGGCGGCGGTAGGGACGGCTGCGCAGGGCGATCGCGGTGATGATGAGGCCGGCTACGCCGGTGAGCATGAAGACCAGGGCCAGGCCGCGGGCGGCTCCGGTGCCGAACCAGCTGCCGATGAGGCGGGCGCCGGCTCCGTCGGTCATGAAGGGGATGAAGACGAACTGGGCCACCGGGGCGATCAGGAAAGCGGTTAGTGGGGACGCCGCCTGTTCGACGCTCTGGGCGAAGCCGAAGACGCGGCCCTGGCGCTCGTAGGGCACCACCTTCTGCAGGATCGTCTGCTCGGCGGCCTCGGCGTACGGCACGACCAGCATGTACGCGTACAGGCCGACGGCCAGCCAGATCACCGAGTCGCGCAGGGGGAAGAGCAGGGTCACCGTCCAGCAGACGATGTTGACCATCAGCAGCAGCCAGACCGGGTTCTTGCCCAGGCCGGTCCTCGAGATGAGCAGGCCGCCGACGATGAAGCCGGTGCTCAGGACGCCCCACAGCAGGCCCCAGCCCTGCACGGACATCATCGACAGGCCGTACGCGTCGAGCAGCGCCATGAAGACGCCGCCGAGCAGGTTGTTGAAGGCCGAGAAGATGATCAGCGCGGTGAGGCCGGGCACCTGGCTGATGATGCGGATCGTGCCGCGCAGATCGATCTTGCTAACGGAAGGCTGGTCGGGCGCGGGTTCGCCGGTGGCCGCGGTGACGTTGGCCGGCTGCGCGGGGGCCGGGGCGGCGGCGGCTGCGGCCGGCTCGGTCAGGCCGGTCGGTACGCGTACGAGACCCAGATGCACGATCGAAAGCGCAAGCACGACGATCGCCGCCACCAGCACCCAGAACATTCCGCCCAGGGCCACCAGCAGACCGCTGATCACCGACGTGACCAGGAACGACACTCCGGACGCGGTGCCGACCAGGCCGTTGGCGCGGTCGCGCGTGTCCTCCTCGATGAGCGCCGTCACCATCGTCGGCAGGGCGATCGTGCGAATGTTGCCCGCGATCACCCCGACCATCAGCAGGACGATCAGGATCCACAGGGGCACGCCGGCCGGGTTCCGGAACTCCTCGCGTGGGGTCAGCTGATAGATGACGAGCGACACCACGTACAGAATCAGGGACACCCCGGCCGAGATCTGCATCATCAGCTTCTTGGGGTGGTTGTCGACGAGGCTGCCGAACCAGATGCCGGTGAGCGCGGTCAGCACCAGGAACACGCCCGAGATGACGCCCGTGGCGAAGACCGACTGGGTCTCGAGGTAGGTGTAGAAAGTGATCGCGAACCACACCGTGAAGTTGGTGACCGACACGAGCAGCGTGTTGACCAGCAGCTGGTAGAAGACGCGCACGTGACCCCGGATAGCCCCCATGACCACGACCCTATGACCTGAAGCACGCTTCAGGTCCACCGACTTCGGGTGTGAGACTGTGGTGCTCGGGTGTTGGGAGGCGACATGTTCGACCACTTCGTGGTCTCCGTCGTGATTTGTCCGGTGCTGGTGGCGCTGGCCGTACGGTGGCTGGCCGACCGCCTGCGCCCGGAGGCCGCGGTCACCGTGCTCGTGATGTCGATCGTCACCGCGGCGGCCGCCTGCCTGATCAGCCTGACGGCGTTCGCCCTCAAGGCGGTGGCCGAGGTGCACGCCGTGGGCCGGTGGCTCGGCTATTCGGATTCGATGGTGCGGGCCGACACCGGCCACGAGCCGTGGGTGTCCTGGTTGTCGGTCGCGCTGCTGGTGGTGGCCGTCGCCGGCATGGTCCGGGTGTGGCGGCAGCACCGCCGCGAGCTGGGCATCGCCCGGGAGTTCAGCGGGCTGCCGGTCGACGCCGACCGGGTCACGATGATCGACGACTCCCGCGCCGAGGCGTTCGCCGTGCCGGGGCCGCCCGGGCGGGTCGTGGTGACCACCGGCATGCGCTCGGTTCTGGACGACAAGCAGTACCGCGCCCTGCTCGCCCACGAGCGTGCCCACCTCGACTCCCGCCACCACGCCCTCGTGCTGTACGCGCGGCTGGCCGCCGCCGTGCACCCGGTCTTCCGATGGCTGACCCGCCGCATCGACTTCCTGGTCGAGCGGGCCGCCGACGAACGCGCGGCCGAGAAGCTGGGCGACCGGCGTGTGGTGGCCCGGGCGATCGGCGCGGCCGCCCTGCGCGCCTCGGAGGCCCGGCTCGGCCTCTCGATGGCGCCCGGCCGGCGTGACCTGCGCGGGGCCGGAGTGGTTCCGCGCCGGGTGGCTTCGCTGCTCGCCCCGCGCTACGCCGCCCGGCTGCTGATGCTGGTCGCGGTGCCCGTGGCGGTGGCCGCGGGGTCGGTAGTCTGGACCGGCGAGTGCGTGGCCGATCTGGGCGAACTGCTGTACGCCGCGGGCATGCTGCATTAGGAACGCGAACGGGGAGCACGGAACGTGAAGGTGGCCGACGCGAGGGCACTCGCCGCCGACCTGATGACGCAGCACCGCCTGACCGGCTGGCGGCTGGTCTTCGACAACGCCCGCACCCGCGCCGGCGTGTGCCGCTTCGACCGTAAAGAGATCGGTCTTTCCCGCGTCCTGACCGAGCTGCACTCCGTCGAGCAGGTGACCGACACGATCCTGCACGAGATCGCGCACGCCCTGGCCGGTCCGCGCCACGGCCACGACCGGGTGTGGCAGGCCACCGCGCGGCGCATCGGCTGCTCGGCGACGCGGTGCGTGCCGGCCGACGCGCCCCGGGTCGAGGGGGTGTGGGAGGGCAGCTGTCCCGCCGGTCACCGGGTCACCGCCCATCGGCGTCCCGTCCGCGTACGGTCGTGTCCCACCTGCTCGCGCGGCTTCGACGTGTCGGCCCGTTACACCTGGACCAGGGCCGGCCGCCCGGCGCCGATGCACCCCCGCTACGAGAGTGAGCTGGCCCGCCTGCTGGCTCAGCCGCCGGCGCCGGTCGCCGTGGCGGTGCGGGTCGGCCAACGCGTACGCCTGACCGGCGCCGGCAAGTATCACGGCCTCGCCGGCACGGTCACCAAGCGCGGGCGCAGCCGCTACCAGGTGCAGACCAGCGCAGGCCTGCTGAGCGCGCCGTTCACAGCAGTGGAACCTCTGCCACCCGACGCCTGAGGGCGGCGCTCAGCAAAAGGCCGGAACCGCAGCGCGGCCCCGGCCTTTTCAGGAAACGAGCGTCAGAACGCGGCGAGCACCGAGCCCTGGTACTTGTCGTCAATGAACTTCTTGACCTCGGGCGAGTGCAGCAGCTTCTCGAGCTTCACGACGCGGGCGTCGCCCTCGTCGCCGGTGCGGACGACCAGGAGGTTGGCGTAGGGGTTGCCCTCGCCCTTCTCCAGCGCCAGCGAGTCGGTGGCCGGCTTGAGGCCGGTCTCGATCGCGTAGTTGCCGTTGATCACCGAGATCGCCGTGTCCTCCAGGCTGCGCGGCAGCTGGGCCGCCTCGAGCGCCTTGAACTGCAGGTTCTTCGGGTTGGCGGTGATGTCCTTCTCGGTCGCCTTGACGCCCACGCCGTCCTTCAGGGTGAGCAGGCCGTTGGCGGCGAGCAGGTTGAGCGCGCGGCCCGAGTTGGACGGGTCGTTCGGGATGCCGACCACGCCGCCGTTGGGGACGTCGGCAATGTTCTTGACCGACTTGGAGTAGACGCCCAGCGGCTCGATGTGCACCGGCTTGAGCGCGGTGAACTGGTAGCCCTTGGCCGCCTTCTCCTCGTCCAGGTACGGGATGTGCTGGAAGTAGTTGGCGTCGAGCTGCTTCTCCTGCAGCGCCACATTGGGCTGGATGTAGTCGTTGAACTCGACGATGTCGAGCTTCAGGCCCTCGGCCGACGCCAGGTTGTCGGAGATGTACTTCAGGATCTCGCCGTGCGGGACCGGGCTGACGCCGACCTTGAGGGTGTCACTGCTCGAAGCGGCCTCGTCGTCGGAAGAGCCGCAGGCGGCCAGCCCCAGCAGAAGCGTGGCCGAGGTGAGGACGGCGGCGATGGTGCGGCGCATGCACTTTCCTATCTGTGGGACAAGCGGCGTACGAGGATGTCGCCGGCGGTCTGGACAAGCTGGACGAAGACGATGAGCGCGATGACCGTCGCGATCATCACTTGCGTGTCGAAGCGCTGGTAGCCGTATCGGATGGCCAGGTCGCCGAGCCCACCGCCACCGACCACGCCGGCCATGGCCGAGTAGCCGACCAGCGCGATCACCGTGATCGTCAGGCCCGCGACGAGGCCGGGCCGGGCCTCGCGCAGCAGCACCTTGCCGACGATCTGGCGGCGGGTGGCGCCCATGGCGGTGGCCGCGGCCACGACGTCCGGCGGCACCTCGCGCAGGGCGGCCTCGACGATGCGGGCGAAGAACGGGATGGCGCCGATGGTCAGCGGCACGATCGCCGCGTCGGTGCCGATCGTCGTGCCGACCACGGCCCGCGTGAACGGGATGACCGCGACGAGCAGGATGATGAACGGCAGCGAGCGGGTGACGTTGACGATGAAGCCCAGTACGGATGACACGGCGGGCGCGGCCAGCATGCCGCCGGGCGCGGTCAGCACCAGCAGGATGCCGAGCAGGAGCCCGCCGACCGCGGTGAGCACGGTCGAGACGAAGACCATCCAGGCCGTCTCCTGCAGCCCGACGGCCAGCAGCTCGGACAGTTCGGACCAGGTCACGACGCGGCTCCCTGAATCTCGATCGGGGACGGGGCGGTGGGCCGGCCGATCCGGGCGCCGCGTTCGCTCAGATAATTGAGCGGCGCGTCGTCACCGGCGGGTACCGCGAGCCGGAACCGGCCGGCCCGGGTCGCGGCCAGCTGCTCGACCGAGCCGGCCATGATGCGTACGTCGATGTCGAAGCGCCGTGCGACCTCGGCCAGCAGCGGCGCGTCGGCCCCGTCGCCGCTGACCGTCACGTCCACGACGGTGTGACCGTCGAGCGAGGTGGGGGCGTCCAGCGGGAAGAGCCCGCGAGCCAGCTCGGAATCGGGCCGGTCGAGCAGGTCGGTGATCGCCCCCGACTCGACGAACCGGCCGTCGCGCATCACTGCGGCCGACCGGCAGATCCGCTTGACCACGTTCATCTCGTGGGTGATCAGCAGGATGGTCAGGTTGAGCCGCTGGTTCAGGTCGAGCAGCAGCCGCAGGATCGAGTCGGTCGTCTCGGGGTCGAGCGCCGAGGTGGCCTCGTCCGAGAGCAGCACCTTGGGCCGAGCGGCCAGCGCGCGGGCGATGCCGACACGCTGCTTCTGCCCACCGGAGAGCTGACTGGGGTACGCGTCAGCGCGACCGCCGAGCCCGACGAGCTCGAGCAGTTCGGCCACCCGTTCGCGTCGCTCATTGCGCGGCACACCCGTGACCTCAAGGGCAAAAGCGACATTCCCCGCCACCGTACGCGATGACAGCAGCGCGAAATGCTGGTGGATCATGCCGATCCCGTGCCGGGCCTCGCGCAGCCCCCGCCGGTCGAGAGCGGTCAGATCGACCCCGCCCACCTTGACGGTGCCCTCATCCGGCCGCTCGAGCATGTTCACGCAGCGCAGCAACGTGCTCTTGCCGGCGCCGCTCTGCCCGAGCACACCGAAGACATCACCCTCGGCGACGCTGAGGTCGACCCCATCCACGGCCACGACCGCCCGGTCGCGTCGTCCCTTGGCCCGGTAGGTCTTCCGGAGCCCTGCGATCTCAATCACGTACATCCCTGTTATGCGTGGTTGACGAGCCCGTAAAACCTATAACTCCCATAGATTTCGAGACATCGACAAGATAGCGGCCTGAGAGTTCGCACGCCAACCGCTGTAACGACCATCACGGCGAACGCACCTGACTACCCACGAACCCCAGCCACTAACTACCAACGCCCCGCACTCCCCCGCCCCATACCGAGAGCGACGGTGACGCTCACCGCTTGGCGAGTTATCCACAGGTCGACGCGGGAACGACATCGGTGGCTCAGAAATCAGTACGATGTCGGCATGAGTGCGGAAGCTGTCGGCAGGTACATGCCCCCGGTGGTGACGCTCGCCGACCTGACCGCGATGATGGCCGCGGACGAGCATCATCGATACGAGATCAGTCCTGAGGGAGCCCTCTCGATCATGCCGCCGCCCGGCTACATCCACGCGATCATCGCGACTCGGCTCACGGGATGGTTGCTGGCGGCGGGCGTGCCGGCGGAACGGATCGCTCAGGCGGTCGGTATTCGCATTCCAGGCCGCTCCGGCGGAATCGGCGGCCGCATTCCTGACCTGGTTGTCTGGAACAAGGAACAGAGCGATGGCGTCTGGCTGCCTGTCGATGATGTCCTTTTGGTGATCGAAATCCTTTCGCCAGGTTCAGAGGGCATCGACACCGTCACCAAGCGCAGCGAGTACGCGGCCGCGGGCATACCGCAGTACTGGGTGGTAGACCAAGATGCGGCGCAGAACGTGACGATGCACGCCCTCGCTGACAGGCACTACACCGTGCGGGCGACCATGCCGCTGGCCTGGCTCCTCAACACCAACCCGACGGAGCACGACCTCAGCTGACGACTCCGGCCGTCGACATCGGCCAAGCACGGACGGACCTGAGCGGGTTGAACTTCAGTTGAGAAACGCGCGCATGACGACGTACGCAGGAAGCGTTGAACTTCGGCGCGGAGAAGTTAGCTGAACGCCAGGGCGGCGTAGTCGCGCAATTCGGTGTGGCGGAAGTCGTACAGGCGGCCCTCCCGGCGGAGCAGGCCGGCGGCATGCAGGGCGGGCAGGAAAGGCCCAGGCCGCGGCCCGACGTCGGAGACGCGCAACCGGCGAGCCAGGGTGGCGGTGCGGCGGCGGGGCCAGCGGCCGTTCAGCGCCCCCGCTATCTCGAGGTCGAGCAGCACTTCCCGCGCGCCCGCCAGGCCGTCGCGGGCCAGGCAGTCGGTCAAGTCGGCCGGCCAGAGCAGGCCGCGGCGCATCGCCTGGACGGTCAGGGCCAGGTCGAGCGGCCGGCACAACAGCAGACCGACCGGGCCGTACGGATCCTCGCGCACCGCCTTGGCCAGGCGGTCGAAACCGGCCGTGGCACCCGCGATGTTCGGCATCTCGAGGCGGCCCAGAGCGTCCAGATAGTCGGCTACCGCGGCGGGCCCGGCCGGGTCGATGCCGATGTGTTGCGCGCCTTCGAGGCGCAGCGGGTGGTCGAGGCCGGCGTCGCTCGTCAGCAGCACCACGGGCGCCTCGACGCCGAACAGCAGGTTGACCTCTTCCAACGCCCAGCGCCGCATCCGGGCCGGCATCTCGTCGAGCCCGTCCAGGATGAACAGGTACTCGCCGCTGTTGGCCAGGCGGGCCACCGCGTTGCGCGGCAGGTGGGGGTACGCGCGGGCCATGCGCCGGCTCAGCCAGCCGGACAGGTCGTCGGGGTGCCGCCGCGAGTTCATCGAGAACAGCAGTGGCACGACGGAAGCCCGGCGGTCGGTCAGGCCCTGCGCGGCCAGCGCGGCGAACGTCGACTTGCCGCTGCCCGGACCGCCGTAGACGACCGCCCGCCACGAGGTGTGCAGCTCGAGCAAGTTGGCGGCCTTCCGCGCGTACTCGGAAGTGGTCCACAACGCCTCGGCGAAGCACAACTGCTGTTCGAGGGGCTCCCCGGGGCGCAGCAGCCGAAGCGCCGGCGGCAGGTAGGGCGTGCTCACGTCGATACGTCCATGGACAGGTCGACCGCGGCCAGCAGCACGCCCACCACCCCGTGGCACTTGGCCGAGAGCAGGCGACCGCCGATCGTACGGTTGCGGGCGTCGTTCAGAACCACCTGTAACCGGGCCACCTGGGTGCCGTGGCGGCGCAGGACGCTCCCGGACAGGGCGCTGAGGTCGAGCGGGCCGGCAAATGATCGCCGGCCCGCCGCCGAGCCCAGTTCGGCCGAGCGCACCAGGCCGATGCCCGAGGTCACGACGGCGGCCGACAGGTCGAGCCGTTCGACGGCCGAGCGTACGGTGGCCACCACGTCCTCGTCCTGGTCGACCCGTACGAAGATGCGGCTGCCGTTGCTCTCGATGTCCATGTGGAGACATTGACTTCGGTAACGGGGAATCCGGCGGGGAACATGGGGGCATGGATTTCCGGTTGCTCGGCCCGGTCGGCCTGTTCGACGGCGACACCCGCATCCATCTGGGGCGTGACGCCGAACTGCCCAAGGTGCACTGTGTCCTGGCCGCGCTGCTGCTCGCGCGCGGGCGGCCGGTCACCGGCACCTTCCTCGACAACGCGTTGTGGGGCGCCGAGGCCCGCAACCCGGAAACCCGGCGGGGTTACATCGGCGACCTTCGGCTCGCCCTTCGCCGGTACGGTTTCACGTTGCCCCGCCAGGGGCAGGGTGGCGTCTATCAGCTCGACGTCCCGCCCGACCGGGTGGACGTGCACGGTTTCCGTTCTGCCACCGAGGCCGCACGGCAGCTGATCGCCCGGGGCGACTGGTCCGCCGCGCTGGCCGACCTCGAGCGCAGCCTGGAGCAGTGGCACGGTTCGGCGAACGCGCTGGAGGGCGTGCCCGGCGACTGGGCGGCCGGCATCCGCCGTCAGCTGGAACGGGAGCGGCGTGAGGCGTCGACCCGGCTGGCCGAGGCGCGGCTGCGGTGCGGGCTGGTCGACGAGGCCCGGTCGGACGCGGAACGCCTGGCCGCCGAGAGCCCGGACGACGAGCGGGTGGTGCGGCTCGAGATGCACGCGGCCTATCTGGCCGGCGACTACGGTACGGCCGTCGAGGCGTACGAGAGATTGGCCCAGCGCACCACGCCGGCCCCGGCCACCCGTGCGCTGGCCGACCGTATCCGCGTGCGCGACCCGCTTCTGGGCACTCCGGGCGGGGACGGACACGACACCGCCGTCCCTCGTCAGTTGCCGGCCGTGACGGCTCACTTCGCCGGGCGTGCGCGGGAACTGGCCCGCCTGGCCGAGCTGGCCGACCTGACCGGCCCGCGCCCGCCGATCGTCCTCGTCTACGGCACCGCCGGGGTCGGCAAGAGCACCCTGGCCGTCCACTGGGCCCGGTCGGTCGCCGCCGATTATCCCCATGGGCAGCTGTACGCGAACCTGCGGAAGCCGGGCGAGGTGTTGCGTGGTTTCCTGGGCGCTCTCGGTGTGCCGCCCGACCGGCTGCCCTCGGGCGAGGCCGAGCTGGCCGGGCTGTTCCGCAGCCTCGCCGCCGGCCGCCGCCTGCTCATCGTGCTCGAGGATCCGGCCGACGCCGAGCAGGTGCGGGCCCTGCTGCCCGGGTCCGACTCGTGCCTGACCGTCGTCACCAGCCGCACCCGCCTGAACGGCCTGGCCGTCGCCCCGGGCGCCGCCGCGCTCACCTTGGAACTGCTCGATGAACCGGCCGCCCGCGATCTGCTGGCCGCCCGGCTCGGCCGCCGGCGTCTGGACGGCGAGCCGGCCGAGGTGGTGGCCGAGCTGATCCGGCTGTGCGCCGGGCTGCCGCTGGCCCTCGCGATCGTCGCCGCGCAGGCCGCCGAACGTTCCGACCAGCCCCTGGCCGAGCTGGTGGAGCAGCTGCGGGCCGAGGGCCGGCGGCTCGACGCGATCGCCACCGGCGACGGCCCGACCGACCCGCGCGCGACCTTCTCATGGTCGTACCACCGGCTGCCGGCCCCCGCGGCGCGGCTGTTCCGGCTGCTCTCGCGGCATCCCGGGCCCGACTTCACCGTGGCCGCGGCGGCCAGCCTGACCGGCGAGCCCGATCCGCCGCTGGCCGAGCTGACCGCGGCGCACCTGGTCAGTTCGCCCGCGCCGGGGCGCTACGCGATGCATGCGCTGCTGCGGGAGTACGCCGCCGAGGTGGACGACGACGACCCGGCCGCCACGGTTCGCCTGTTCGACCACTACCTGCACACCGCGGCCGCGGCCGACCGCGTGCTCGGGCCGTACTCGCACGTCGCCGACGGCGTGCCACCCGCGCCCGGCGTCGTGGTCACCCCGCTCGCCGACGACGCCGCGGCCACCGCCTGGCTGCGGGCCGAGGCGCTCAACCTGGCCGCGGTGGCCGAGCGCGCGCTACGGGCCGGCCTTCCCCGGTACGCCGTGCAGCTGCCGCGGATGTCGGCCAACTACCAGATCCGGCAGGGCCGCTGGCACGAATACCACGACGCGCAGCGGATCGCGCTGGCCGGCGCCCGGCGGCTGGGCGACGTCGGCGACGTGGCCGACACGTTGATCGAGCTGGCCCGGGCCCTGGGCTGGCAGGGCCGCGCCGAGGCGGCGCTGCGCGAGGCCGAACGGGCGGTCCCGCTGGTCACCGACCCGGCCCGGGCCTACCGGCTGCGCACGCTGCTGGCCTGGCTGCTCGGCCTGCTCGACCGGGTGCCCGAGGCCCTGGACACCGCCGAGCAGGCCCTGGCCGCCGCGCGCGACTCGGGGAACCAGCGCGCGGTGGCGGTGGCGCTGAACGAGGTCGGCTGGTGGAACGCCGTGCTCGGCCGGCACGAGCTGGCCCTGGCGAGCTGCACCCAGGCGCTGGAGTTGTTCGAGGAGCTGGGCGACCGCAGCGGCATCGCGGCCGCCAGCGACAGCCTCGGCCTGATCCACCACCGCGCCAAGCGGTTCAGCGCCGCGCTCCAGAATTACGAACGGGCCCGGGCCCTCTACGAGGAACTGCCCGATGTGTACGAACACGCCGCCACCCTCGACCGGATCGGCAACACGCTGAGCGCGATGGATCGCCCGGCCGAGGCGGCCGCCGCCTGGCGCCGCGCGCTCACCCTGTTCAACGACCTGCAGCACCCGGCCGGAGCCGCGGTGAGCCAGAAGCTTGGCCGGACCGACGCCTTACTGTAGGGTAATGCATTACCAGACAGTAAGGAGTGAGGACATGCCCGAGGTCGCCCGCACGCTGGAGATCGCTGCCCCGCCGAGCGCCGTGTGGCGGCAACTGTCCACCCAGGAGGGGCTGCGCCGCTGGCTCTCCCCCGAGGTCGAGATCGACCTGCGGGTCGGCGGCGCCTACCGCATGCCGGGCGCCGACGGCAGCACCTGGATCAGCGGCGTCGTGCTCGAACTGGTGCCCGAGGGCCGGCTGGTGCTGTCCTGGCTGGAGGAGGACGCGGGCTGGGTGCATCCGGGCCGGCTGGTCATCACGCTCGAGGCGGTCGCCGCGGGCACCCGGGTCGCGCTCGTCCACGACGGGTTCGCCGGGATAGGGAAGGCCGACTGGAAGGGCACCGAAGAGGCGTACGAACGAGGCGCCGACAAGCATCAGGTGCTGCAGCGCCTGGCCGAGGCCGTCGCGAACGCGGGCGCCGGTGCCTGACCGCAGCGACGACCTGTTCCGGGCGATGGCCGACCCGACCCGCCGGCGCATCCTCGACCTGCTGGCCGAGCATGGCACGCTGACCGTCGCCGAGCTGGTCGCCGAGTTCCCCGGCCTGGTCGCCTCGGGCATCTCCAAGCACCTGATGGCGCTGCGGGCGGCCGGCCTGGTCACCGCGACGCGTGAGGGCCGCCATCAGCGCTACGCCATCGACGCCGACACGATGGCCGAGGCCATGGCGCCCTGGGTGGCTCGCTACGAGGCATACTGGTCGGACGCG
This sequence comes from Paractinoplanes pyxinae, assembly GCF_026626335.1. GTDB lineage: Bacteria > Actinomycetota > Actinomycetes > Mycobacteriales > Micromonosporaceae > Actinoplanes > Actinoplanes pyxinae. Next base: position 31,848 of record NZ_JAPNTZ010000005.1, read on the forward strand.
CTCAACCGCCTACGCGACGCCGCCACCGACTCGTAAGGGGCCATAGGCCTTCCGGTACGAGCCGCCCCCGCTCCGACCGGTACTCGCGCCGCCGCGTCGGGCGCCCCAGCTCTCGAGCCCGTCGCGCAGGCCCAGCGCCGTGAGCGCCCGCACCGCGTTGCCCGGCAGGTTGATGGCCGGCCCGGCGTCGCCGGCCCGAGCGTGCCGCTCCATCACCACGTACGGGACATCGCGTTTTCTCAAGGCCCGCGCGAGCGCCAGACCCGAGATGCCGGCGCCCACGACGAGCACCCGCTCGTCAGCCATGCCGTTCAGTATGGACTTCGAGCAGTGCTCAGCCCAGGCCCACCGCCGCCACCATCAGCGGCAGGAGCAGCAGAATGATGATCGCGCCGAGCACGTCGAACGAGATGCCGGAGCGGATCATCGTGGTGATCGGGACGACGCCCGAGCCGTAGACGACCGCGTTCTGCGGCGTCGAGACCGGCAGCATGAACCCGAACGACGCCGCGAAGGTGGCGGCCAGCACCGGCACCAGCGGATTGACGCCGGCCGCGACCGCGATCGGGATGATGATGGGCACGACCACGGCGGCCGAGGCGGTGTTGCTGGTCGTCTCGGAGACCACGATGGCCAGCGCCACCGCGAACGCCGTGATGGCGAACGTGCTGCTCAGCCCGAGCGCGTCGGCACTCGAGGTGCCGATCGTCTCGGCCAGCCCGGTGTCGGCCAGCAGCGACCCGAAGATGATGCCCGTACCGAAGAGAACGATCGTCCCCCAGTCGATGCGGGCGGCGTCGCTCCAGTTCAGCGTGTACTCACGCTCGCGCCACGACACGGGCAGCAGAAAGAGCAGAGAGGCTCCCAGTACGGCTACCACGCCCTCGTTGAGGCGGGCCGACACGGTGTCGTAGACGGCGGACTCGGTGCCGGCGAACAGCGCAACCAGACCCGGCAGGATCCACAGGGTCACCGTGACGGCGAAGGCGATCAGCGTGTTGCGTTCGGCCACCGAGAACCGGCCGAGCTTGGCCCGCTCCTCGGCCACGTACTCGGCCACACCCTCGATGCGGCGGATCTCCGGCTTGTTGAGCAGCAGCAGGACGACCGCCAGGACGACGAACATCAGCAGGCAGATGGGCGCCGCGACGGCCATCCACTGTGCGAACGAGATGCGCTCGCCGGTGGCCTCCTCGATCAGGCCGCGCCCGATCAGGTTGGGCGGCGAGCCGACCGGCGTCAGCAGGCCGCCGACGCTCGCCCCGTAGGCCAGCATCAGCATCAGCGCCGCCCCCACCCGCAGCCGGGTCGGGTCGAAGCCGGCCTCGACGACGCCGCGGTCCTGCAGCAGCTTGGCGATGACCGACAGGATGCCCAGCGCCGTGGGCAGCAGCATCGCCACCGTGGCGGTGTTGGAGACGAACGCCGACAGCGCGCACGTCACCACGCCGAAGGCCACGATGACCCGCGGCGTCGAGCGGCCGACGCCGGGCAGCGACAGGATGCGGAAGGCGAACCGCCGGGCCAGCCCGTGCTTGAGCATCGCCTGGGCCAGGATGAACGCGCCGATGAAGGTGAAGACGGTGGACGAGCCGAAGGGCGCCAGCACATCGGTCGCGTCCGCCACCCCGAACACGACGATCAGGGCCACGCCGATCAGCCCGCCGATCGGGATCGGCACCGCCTCGGTGATCCACAGGACGATGACGCCCAGCAACAGGCCGCCGAGCACCTGCTGGCTGGGGGGAATGCTGAGCGGCAGAGCCAGGAATATCAGGGTCACGGCCGGGGCGAGGAAGAGCCCCACCGTACGGCGTCCCCGCTCGAATCTTTCCTCGGCCGGCGACAGTTTCTGTTCGCCCAGGCTGCGGTAGGTCGCACCGCCGAGCAGGCGGCTCTCCACATCGGTCTTGGCGCCGTTCATACCAGCCCCTTTGATCGAGTGATCTACATCACTCAATACTAGGGCTGATCACCGAGCAGCGCCTCGCCCAGCGGGGTCAGGGTGTGCACGACGGCCTTGCCGGCCCGGTTGGTCTGGATCAGCCGGGCCTCGCGCAGCACCGCGGTGTGCTGGCTGACCGAGGCGGCGCTGACGCCGACCCGCCGGGCCAGTTCCGAAGTGGTGCGGCCGTCGCCCAGCGATTCCAGCAACGACGTCCGCGTCTTGCCGATCAGCGCGGCCAGCGAGGCCCCGTCGGCCGGCCGCAGCCCAGGGTTGAGCGTCAGGTCGTGCTCGATCGGATAGACCAGCACCGGCGGCAGCGTGGTGTCGCGCAGCGCGTCCGGGGTGCCGTACGAGAGAAAGGACGGCAGCAGCACCAGGCCGCGGCCGTCGAGGTGCAGCGTCTGGTCGAACGGGGTGTCGACCTCGAGCACCGGCGGCTCCCACCGCATCATCGGGCGGAAGCTGTCGAGCAGCCCCTCGGCCCCCTGGTCGAGCAGCACGCGGGCCCGGCGAGAGCGTTCGGCCTCGATGTGGGCGCGGCCCTCGGCCCAGAACGGGGCGATCGCGCTCTCGTACTGCGACTGCAGCGCGCCCGCCAGCCGCTGGATCATCTCGCTCTCGCCCTCGGCCAGGCGGGCCATCCAGGACGGTTTGGGGCCGGCGTGGCGGACCAGCTCTTCCAGTTCCTCGCGGAGCCGGGTGGCCGGGGTCGACTTGATCACCTCGAGCGCGGCCGACAGGCCCTGCGAACCCTCGGCGGGAGTGAGGAAGTCGGGGTAGTAGGCGCCGCGGACCAGCGGGAGCAGCAGTTCCAGGTCATCGCGGCGGCTGGTGCGCAGAGCGTGGTCGCGCCAGCGGCCGTAGATCAGCTCGGGCCCGGGGCGGCGCAGGCGCCACACGCTGAAGATCGTCTCCCACAGCGGATCGGGTTCGCTCGCGATCCGCACGCGGCCGACATCCTCCGGCGTGAAGTGGATGCGCAACACGTCGGCCCCCATTTGCCATTCAGCAAGGATTCACGGCCGAAAGTCTAACCGGTCCACGACAAAGATCCGTACGACCCTCGGGTCCTACGGATGGGCGGGCGTCGCCACGAGCAGCACCGACGAATCGGGCAAGTCTCGGATATGCACCCCCGATAACGGCATATCCGTCATGCGACATGACCCCGTCGGCCCGGCTCGTGGCCGACCCGGCGGGATGACAATTGCCGGTGGGCAAGGGGTGCGACAAGACGTTTAATGCGTCCCTGAAACCATGGGCCCGGGTTCATCCGAACGGCCGATGCGACCAATGCCGTTCAGCTCGGAACAGTCATTTCCGAAATGGCGGCTTCGGCCGGTCGGCGGCGTTTGGCGACCCAGCGCTCGAAGATCAGCGACGTGAAGGGCGGGATCGAGGCGGCCAGCCCGGTCAGCGTGCGCAGCAGCGACCAGCGCTCGCGGCTGGCCACCCACAGGGCAGCCACGATGTAGGCCACGAACAGCGCGCCGTGGATCCGGCCGAACAGCCAGACCCCCAGGTCGGTCACCTCGGCGACGCGCTTGAGGTACATGCCGACGAGCAGGCCCGCCCACGAGAACGCCTCCGCCACGGCGGTGATGCGGAAGATGCGGTACGGCTGCACGATCGGGCCCCCTGGGTTCGAGATCAACCTGACGGGGCCCGATCGTAACGGCGTTCGCTGTGTCCTTACTTGAAGGCGCTCGGGTTCACCTGGACCAGGCGGCCGGCGTCCTTGATGCCGAGCTGGCCGGCGATGCTCCACGAGGTCGCGTAGAGCTTGCCGTTCGCGTACTCGAGCCCGGTCGGCATGGTCACGGCGGCGTGCGTGACCCGGCCGTGGTCGATGCGGGTCAGGCGGCCCACCTTCGACGGATCGAATCCGGGCGGCGGCGGGCCCTCACCGGCCGGGGCGCCGAAGAGCACCTCGGAGGCGAAGATCGTGCCCCGCGGGCTGACTGCCACGCCGGTCAGCGACGTGAAGCCGGACCACTTGCGCAGCACCTTGCCGCTGCGGCCGTCCAGCTTGTAGATCGCCGCGGCGCCCGGCTGCTCGGCGCCCAGCGTCGAGATGTAGACGTGCCGACCCAGGACGGCGATGCCGGTCGGCACCGGGTCGCAGCCCACGGTTCCGGGGTTGGCCTGCGCGCCCTTCTTGAGACAGTCCTTCGTACGCGGGTTGGGCGGCACGAAGAACGTGGACACCTTGCCCGTACGCGGGTTGACCCGCAGCACGTCGTTGGCGCCCCCGTCGGCCACCAGCAGCCCCCACCGGGTGGCGACCAGGCTGAACGGGTTCGACAACGCGTCATAGGGCTTTCCGGACTTGTCGAACTGTTTCTGGCGGTCCGGATTGTGCTTCAGCTCGTATTTCAGAAGATCGGCCAGCGGACGGACGTGCTTGCCATTCCGGTCGGCCACGAGCACCGATGCCGCCGGGTATTTCGACGGCGGCGTGGCGCCCTGTTCATTCGGCCCGCCGGTCAGCGCGAAGATCTTTCCGTGCGCGGCGGCGACCCCCGTCACCCCGGGCATGTTCGAGATCAGGGAAGTGCGGCTACCGGTTCTCAGATTGACCGCCGTGATCTTCCCGGCGTCCGCCTGAGCGACCAGCGCGACGTGCGGCGACAGCACATCCAGGCCGAACGGACCGTTCAACTTGGTGGTGACGGTCCTGATGGCCGGCTTGGAACCGCCGTGACCACCCCCAGCCAGAGCGGGCGCGCCGGCCAGCACAGTGGCCGCGCCCGTCCCCACCGCCGCGACCATTTTCAACGCATGCGTGAATTTCATCCTGTCCCCCCGACAGATATGTTTATGCGTTGTCAGCGAACTCAACCTTTGAACGTGCCGCGCACCCCGGCAACCGTCCTTTCGGCCAGCCCCCGCGGAAAAAGGACTCCCCGATTAGTGCTCACCGGAACTGATCAGTTCCGGTCGTTTGTGCCAGGTTCGGCGAAGGGATCCCGGCCCCGGCCCGGCGGATCTACAGTCGAGGCATGAATTTGCGCTGGTGGTCGATCGAGGTCCTGGACGGGCCCCGCGGCACCGCGCGCGCCTGGCGCGACTCCCTGGGCAATGCCCTGACCGAGGCGGCCATCACGCACGGCGCCTACCGATGGGAATGGCACACCCACACCTGGGGCGTGCTGTTCGAAATAGCGTTCCGCACCGACGAGGCCTGGGCCGGCTACCGGGCCCTGCCGCTGGTCTCCGCCGCCCTCGACGCGGTGCCCGATCCCGCGTACGGGTTGTTCGTCCATCCCGGCCGGGGCGGCAGCAACGGCCAGCCCCATCCGCGGCGTCCTCGCCCGATCGCCGGGGCCGGCGCCGCCGAGTTGCCGCTTTCCGACACCGAGCCGGTGCTGCGCCTTACCGCCTGACCGCGAGGCGCGCCTGGCAGGATGGGCGTGTGCGCGAGGTAATCGACGGTGTCTTCGAACTGAGCCTGGGTTTCGTCAACATGCATCTCGTCGTGACCGACGACGGGGTCGTGCTGATCGACACCGGGCTCCCCCGCAACGCCAAGCGGATCGACCGGGCCCTGCACGAGCTGCGCAAGCAGATCGGCGACGTCACCGCCGTCCTGCTGACGCACCAGCACATCGACCACATCGGCAACGTGGCCGACGTCCGGCGCCGCAGCGGCGCCCGGGTGTTCGCGCACGCCGCCGACGCGCCGGCCATCACCGGCGCGATCCGCCCGGCCGAACCCAAGGGCCTGGCCCGGTTCGCGGTGCGCCTGATCGGCACGGCCGAGCCGACCAAGCTCGACCAGGTGATCACCGGTGAGGAGTCGGAGCCGCTGCCCGGCTTCACCGCGATCCACACGCCGGGGCACACCCGGGGGCACGTGTCCTATCTGCTCGACCGGGCCGGCGGCATCCTGTTCGCCGGCGACACGGCGTCGGGCACGAAAGACGGCAAGGTGGCGCTGGGGCCGAAGCAGGTGTCGGCCGACCCGGCCGAGCAGGGGCGCAGCCTGGCCAAGCTCGGTTCCTACAACTTCGAGCACGCGGTGTTCGGGCATGGCAAGGCGGTCGCGGGCCAGGCCGTCGAGCGGTTCCGCGAATACTCCGCCCCGGCCTGAGCGTCACCGGGCTTTTCTTGAGCGCCACGCCAGAAAAAAGGCGGAGAGTAGGCGCGAAGCAACGCCGGGTGCGGTACTGTCCGTGCCCGGCGCTCGCGTGGGACCGGCGGGACAGGCCGTCGTGCGCCGATCACGGCAGATCCACACTGGACACCGGGGTCCACCGAGGTGAGGATGATCAGCGTGGCCGAAGACGTGTCCAGGCTGGACACCAACGTTCCGGAAACCGCCCGGATCTGGAACTACCTGCTCGGCGGCACCGACAACTTCGCGGCCGACCGCGCCGTGGGCGACCAGATCATGTCCACACTCCCCCAGCTGGCCGACAACGCTCGGCTCTCCCGGGCCTACCTCACCCGCGCCGTCCGCTTCCTCGTGCTCGAGGCCGGCGTACGCCAATTTCTCGACATCGGCACCGGGCTGCCCACGGCCGACAACACCCACCAGGTGGCTCAGGCCGCCGCGCCCGACGCCCGCGTCGTTTATGTCGACAACGACCCGCTGGTGCTGGCCCACGCCCGCGAGCTGCTGACCAGCACGCCCGAGGGCGCGACCGACTATGTCCACGAGGACCTGCGCGACCCCGAGGCGATCCTGCGGGCCGCCGCCCGCACCCTCGACCTGCACCAGCCCGTCGCCCTGACGTTGATGGGGGTGCTCGGTCACATCGAGAGCGACGACACGGCCCGCTCGATCCTGGTCCGGCTGCTGCGCGACCTGCCGTCCGGCAGCTACCTGGCGATGTACGACGGCGCCGACACCGACCCGGCGACGCGCGAGGCCACCCGCATCTGGAACGTCTCGGCCAATCCGAAATATCATCTGCGGAGTCCGGAGCGGATCGTTCACCTGTTCGAAGGGCTCGAACTTGTCCATCCGGGGGTGGTCCCGGTCACCCGGTGGCGATCTGATGGTCCACAGATCTCCCAGTACTGCGCCGTCGGCCGCAAGCCGTAACCAACAGTGACAAGCGGGTCATCATGATCGGGCGAGGGGACAGCGGCGGTTCGACCGTCCGCCGATTGCAGCTGGGCGCACGCCTGCGCGAGCTGCGCCTCGCGGCCGGCGTGAGCCGGGAGGCGGCCGGCTACCGCATCCGCGCGTCCGAATCCAAGATCAGCCGCATGGAGCTGGGCCGGGTCGGCTTCAAGGCCCGCGACGTGACGGATCTGCTGGTCCTCTACGGCGTCGAAGACCCCGAGGAGCACGCCCGGCTGCTCGAACTGACCAAGGCGGCCAACTCACCGAGCTGGTGGCACACCTACGGCGATGTGCTCGAGAGCTGGTTCCACAGCTATCTCGATCTCGAGCAGGCGGCCGAGCTCATCCGTACGTACGAAATTCAGTTCGTTCCTGGCCTTCTGCAGACGGAGGCCTACGCGAGCGCGGTGATCCGCCTCGGGCACAACAACCCGAGCAAGCACGAGGTGGAACGGCTCGCGAAACTGCGGATGACCCGCAAAGAGACGCTGGCCGGGCCGGAATCGCCGACCTTCTGGGCGGTGCTCGACGAGGCCGTGCTGCGCCGGCTTATCGGCGGGCGCGAGGTGCTGCGCGAGCAGATCCTGGCCCTGCTCGAGGCTTGCGACAATCCCAACGTACGTCTTCAGGTGATCCCGTTCGACTCGGGCGGGCACGCGGCGGCGGGCGGGGCGTTCAGCATCCTGCGCTTCCCGCACGAAGAGCTCGACGACGTCGTCTACATCGAGCACCTGACGAGCGCCCTCTACCTGGACAAACGCGAGGACGTGGACGACTACGCGGCGGCGTTCGGCCGGCTCATCATCGAGGCCGCGCCACCGGCCCGCACGCCGGACATCCTGAAGGCCGTCCTGATCGACCTGGAACGCATGTAAGTCTCCACATTGGGTGGTTGTGCTCGGTGACGCCACCCGATAGAAACTTCCCCATGACGGACCAAGAGGCCCCCGCCGAACTGCAGCCGGACGTGCCCCACGCGGCGCGCATGTGGAACTACTGGATGGGCGGCAAGGACAACTTCGCCGCCGACCGCGGCGCCGGCGACGCCGTGGCCCAGGTCTATCCCGAGATCGTGGTCATGGCGCAGCAGTCGCGCAAGTTCCTGATCCGGGTCGTCCGCCACCTGGCCGCCGAGGCCGGCGTCCGTCAGTTCCTCGACATCGGCACCGGCCTGCCCACCATGCAGAACACGCACGAGGTGGCGCAGAGCATCAACCCCGAGTCCAAGATCGTGTACGTCGACAACGACCCGATGGTGCTGGCCTACGCCCGCGCGCTGCTGGTCGGCACGACGAGCGAGGGCGTGACGACGTACGTCCACGCCGACTACCACGAGCCCAAGAAGATCCTGGACGAGGCCTCGGCCGCGCTCGACTTCAGCCAGCCCGTGGTGGTCATGTTCATGGGCGTGATGGGCTACGAGCCCGACCTCGACGTCGTCCGCTCCATCGTCAACACCGTGATGGAGAAGGTGCCCTCGGGCAGCTACCTGGTCTTCTGGGACGGCACCGACACCTCCGAGGCGGTTGTCGAGGGCGCGGCCAAGCTGGCCGAGATGGGCGGCGTGCCGTACATCCTGCGCAGCCCCGAGCAGCTGGCCACGGTGTTCGAGGGCCTCGAGCTGGTCGAGCCCGGCCTCACCCAGATCAGCTCCTGGCGCCCCGACGGCGACGGCATCGAGCCGATCGAGGCCTACGGCGCGGTCGGCCGCAAGCCGTAACGCTCGCCGGCTTCAAGGGCCGCCCTCATCGGTTCCGGTGTGGGCGGCCTTCACTGTCAGGACCCCGAAGGCGTTCGCGGCCCAGTGGATGGCGAACGGGACCACCAGGCTGCCGCCGGCCTGACACAGCACGGCCAGCAGGGCGCCGGCCAGACCGGTGAAGACGACCGTTCCGGCCGCGACGACCGGGCGCTCGCGGTGGGGCTTGATGTGCCAGAGCCCGAAGAGCACGGCCGTCACAACGGTGGCCCAGGCGCCGCCGAAGTCGCGGGCGATCGACGCCCACAGAACCCCGCGGAAGGCCACCTCCTCAAAGGTGACGGTGGCCAGCGGGATGTCGCGCAGAGCCGAGCGCCACGGGTGGGGCGCCGGCGTAGCTTGCGCGAGCAGCCGGCGGATGGGCGGAATCGCCAGCGCCGCGGCACAGCAGGCGGCCAGCACGAGAACCCCGACCAGCGCGTACGCCGCGGATCTGCCCGTGGGCCGGCCGAGCTCGAGCCCAGCGGCCCACGCGACCAGCAGGAGCAGGCCGGCGGCGACCGGCCCGGTGATCGGCTGGGCCGCGCCCGGACCACGGTAGTTCCAGACGCGCACACAGATCATCAGCAGGATCACGAAGGCCGTCAGCACGGTTGCAAGATCTCCCCCATTACTGCCATCAGGACCGGTGGGACCGGGAGCAGGGTCGGCTTGTCCCCAAAGATGCACATCAAGCACCTGACCCATACCCCCCGACTCAGGAGTTCTCCCGTGCGTCTGCCCTCGCGTGTCCCCGCCGCCGCCGTCCTCCTCGGCGGCCTGCTGCTCACCTCCGCCTGCGCGACCGACGACTCCGCGGGAGCGGCCCCCGCGCCGGCCTCCTCCGCTCCCTCGCCTTCATCCCCACCGCCGTCCCCTTCGCCCACGGCGACCCGCACTTCCTCGTCCGGGGGCGGTGGCGTCTTCAGCGGAACTCGCCAGGTCAACCTGCTCCCCAAGAACAGCGAGGCGACCCTGGGCGTGGTCCAGGACGGCAAGATCGGCCTCTCGGAGAAGTTCGGCGACAACGAACTGTTCGTCCTGAAGCCCGTACGCCCCGGCGGCGACCAGTACTGGATCCAGACCGCCAAGCTGCGCGCCGGCGGCGAGCCGTACTGCCTGTCGGCCAAGCTCGGCCCCGGCGGCAAGCCGGCCGCGGTGAAGACCACAGCCTGCGACGCTGCAGCCTCCGACCAACTGTTCCGATTCCGCCAAACCGGCGAGTCGAACGGAAAGCCCACGTACACAATCCGCACCGGCCAGGACACCTACGTCATCCAGGACCCGACCGGCGAGATCGCCCACACCGGCACCGGAGTGGCCGCCGTGACAATCGGCGAGGGCACCCCGGACATCGACACCCCGTTCGTCATCGCCGACAAGGGCAAGGCCAGCATGCCCGCCCTCGACTGACCACTCCCCATCCGAGCTGTTCGCTAAGCAGCGCGCAAAAACGAGCAACCGCAACACACCCGCACGGCCGAACGTGCACACAGGCGACGGCCGAACTCGCGCAAACGAGCGCTGTCGCGCAATACACGACACCAAACGCGCAAACGAACACCTGTTGCCGCGAACGAGCGCGCCCGCGCCGTCGAATAACCAGGCGCGCGCGGCGCTGCCAACAGTCGACCGAACGCCGGACAAAGGAGAAGCCTGCGATGGCCATCGACGTCGTCTTCGAGACCCACGCGTTGAGCGAGGACAATGAGCGCGGGTTCGCCACGGGGTGGTTGCCCGGTCGCCTGAGTGAGCGTGGCCGGGCCAACGCCGCCGACATGGGGCGCCGGCGCCGTGACGACGGGATCGCGGCAGTCTTCAGCTCGGACCTGCGGCGGGCGGCCGAAACGGCGGAGATCGCCCTCGGCGACACCAGCATTCCCATCCTGTACGACTGGCGCCTGCGCGAGTGCGACTTCGGTGAGCACAACGGAGCGCCCTCAACCCAAGTAGGCCGCGACCGCCTCAACTACTGCGACACCCCGTACCCCGGCGGCGAGAGCCACACGCAAGCGATCGCCCGCGTGGCCTCCGTCTTCCCCGACCTGGCCACCCGCTGGGCCGGCCGCCGAATCATGCTGATCGGCCACATGGCCACCTACCGCGCCCTCGAACAGGCGACCACCGGCCGCACGGTTCACGACCTGGTCGCAGCCACCTTCGAGTGGCAACCCGAAGGCTGGGAGTACCACCTGTCGTGACCTACGGGCGAAGTCCGGGAGGACGCGCTTGCGGACCAGCGCGCCGGCCTGACCCTCGTCGGCTACCTCATCCGGGCAAGCACCCACCGGCCACAATCCGCGCGAGCGGCGCAGGACGAGGGTGGCGAAGCCGAGAACGCCACGGTAGCCGCGGTAGCCGCGCAGCCACTGGTCACGGTGGTCATGGGCCGGGCGGCCGGCGTTCTAGAGGGTCGAGCGGCGCAGGACAAGGGTGGCGAAGCCGAGGACGCCACGGTAGCCGCGCAGCCACTGGTCACGGTGGTCATGGACCAGGCGAGCCGCGTTCTAAAGGGTCGAGCGGCGCAACACGCGGGTCATGAAGCCGAGGACGCCAGGGGGTAGCCCCGCAGCCACTGGTCTGGGTGGTTGTGAGCCAGGCGAGCCTCGTTCTAGAGAGTCGAGCGGCGCAGCACGAGGGTCGCGAAGCCGAGGACGCCACGGTAGCCGCGCAGCCACTGGTCGCGGTGGTCGTGGGCCAGGCGGGCGGCGTCGGGGGCGTCGGGATGCCCGGGATTTTCGAGGGCCCACTCCAGCAGCGAACCGGTCCACGACCACTCGTAGTCGTCCCACTCGGCGGCGTCGCTCACGTGCGCGTAGACGGGGTGCCAGCCGGCGTCGGCGGCGGTGGTGATCAGCGTGGTGAGGTCGGTGAAGTCGGAGGGCTTGGCGTCCAGGGCGGCCAGCGCCTGCGGGGTCGGCGTCGTCTCCCAGAAGCCGTCGCCGATGATCAGCACGCCGTGCGGGTTCACGTGGCGGCCGGCCAGCTCCAAGGTCTCGGCGAAGCCGCCGAACGCGTGCGTGGAGCCGACGCACAGAACCAGGTCGTAATCGCCGTCGGGGACGTATGCCCGCGCGTCACGTTCGTGCAGGGTGAGGCGATCGGAGAGTTCGCGCATGTGTGCGGCCGCCTCCGCGCGTTCCAGGGCGTGTGCGCTCAGATCGACGCCGTCGGCGTGGCCGTCGGGATAGTGCGCCAGCGCCTGGAGTGCCCACGCGGCTTGTCCACAGCCCAGATCAAGGATGCGGGCGGCCGGTCCGCGGCCGGCTCGGCGCAGCAACTTGTTCACGTTGACGCCGGCGACCGGGGCGGCGATCGGGTGATGGGTGTGGGCTAGGGCGCTGGCACGTTGACGATCCACGTGGTCCAGTCAACACGACACTATATTTACGAACGGTCGGTCGTTTTGTATTGTCGTCGTCATGGGGACTGACGGCAGGCTGCTGCGGGGCGAGCGAACCCGCGCCGCGGTGCTCGACCGCGCCCTGCAGCTGGCCACCTCGGCCGGCCTCGACGGGCTCTCGCTCAGCCAGGTCGCCGATTCGCTGGGCGTCAGCAAGTCGGGCCTGTTCGCGCACTGGCGCTCGAAGGAAGAGCTGCAGCTGGCCGTCATCGCGCACGCCCGGGCGCAATGGACCGATCTGGTCATCACTCCTGCCCTGGAAGCCCCGCGCGGGGTGCGCCGGCTGTGGGCTGTGCACAACCGGCGGCTCGACTTCTACGAGGCCGAGATCCTGCCCGGCGGCTGCTTCTTCGCGAACGCGCATTTCGAGTTCAACGCCCGCCCGGGCCCGGTGCAGGACAGGCTGGCGGTCGAACTCAAGGACTGGATGGGCTTCCTGACCGGCCTGGCCGCCGACGCTGTTGCGCGCCAGGAAATAAGGGCCGGCACGGATCCGGCCGGTCTCGCCTACGAGGCCGAATCCCTCGGGGTGTGCGCGGTGATGCAGGCGCCGGTGCTGGGCGCCGATGTCACCTTCCGGCACGCCCGCCGCGCCCTGCTCGATCACCTGCGAGCAGTTGCCACTGACCCGACGATTCTTCCGGAGCCGACATGACAACCGCTGTCCACACCTACGGCGCCGTCGTCCCCCAGCCGGTGCATTTCGACGACCTCGACGCGATGGGCGTTCTCCACAACTCCCGGTACGCCGTTCTGGTGGAAAGGGCCATCGTCGTCTGGTGGGCCGAGCGTCGCGTGTCGTTCACCGGCGGCCGCCCGACCACGCCGGACGCGTTCAACGTGGTCCGCGAATACCAGATCACGTTCCATACACCGATCCGCGGCACGGGCGAGATCGACGTCCGCTTCTGGCTCGACCGCATGGGCACGACCAGCGCCGAGTACGGCTTCCAGGTCACGTCGGCCGACGCGCAAACCGTGTACGCCGAGGGCCGCCGCGTCAACATCCGCCTCGACCCCGCCACCATGCGCCCAGCCCCCTGGACCCCCGACGGCCGAGCCATAGCCGCCACCCTGCTGCGCCCCTGATCAACGGCCGGCAACCAGTGACCAGCGACCAGCGAACGGCCACCGACGACCAGCAGCCGGCGATCAGCCACCGGCAACCGGCAACCGGCAACCGACGGCTAGCGAACTGCCACCGGCGACCAGCAACCAGCGGTCAGCCAACGGCCAACAGAAGATCGCCCCGGCCGCGAAGCCGCGTGCACGAACGCGAGCCGGGCCCCGCGCAGCGAAACCCTCGAATCGGACGGTGAGGCCATGGACCCGGCTGCGCGGCTGGCAGGCCTGCTAGACGACTACTCCCTGGAGATGACCGGCAAGGACGTGGCCGAGCTCAGCGCCGCCCGCGAACTCCTCCCCGCCGGCGCCCGGGTGAACATCACGTTCCTGGGCGGTGAGGACGTCCGGCTGCGGCTGGCGGCGGCTGCGGCCGTCAAGGCGTACGGGCTGACGCCTGTCCCCCACATCTCGGCGCGCCGCCTGTCTTCGCGACGCGAGCTGGCCGATTTCCTCGAGGCCCTGCGGCTGGTCCGGGTCGCCGCCGACAACGTGTTCGTGGCCGGCGGCGACCCGGACCAGCCGCAGGGCCCGTTCGCGGACTCACGGTCGGTCATCGACTCCGGCTTGCTCGAGGACCACGGCGTACGGCGAGTGAGCATCGCCGGATATCCGGAGGGTCACCCCGGCATCCCCGGTGACGTGCTGTGGCCGACGCTGACCGGCAAGCTCGCCGCCCTCGACAGCCGCGGCCTGGCCGCCGAGGTCATCACCCAGTTCGGTTTCGACGCCGATCCGGTGCTCGACTGGATCGCCGCCGTCCGCGAGCGCGGCTTCGACGTCCCGATCCGCGTCGGCGTGCCCGGCCCGGCCGGCGTGCGACGGCTGCTCCGCTTCGCCACCCGGTTCGGCGTCGGCACGAGCGCCGGCCTGGCCCAGCGCTACGGCGCCGACCTGCTGGCCACCGCCGGCCCGGACGCCTTCCTGCGCGCCCTCGCCACCGACTACCACCCCGACCGGCACGGCCGGGTCAAGCTGCACTTCTACACGTTCGGCGGCCTGCGCGCGACGACGGAATGGATAAGGGACTTCCGGTCTGAAACGATGGAACTTGCGGTACAGTCCGGAAGTTGCGGAAGTCGAGCGGCAGGGGACATCGATGACGAGCGCCGAAGTGAGCACGCTCAGCGGAGCCACCACCGCGAGCCGGGGCATCCGGAACCCGGTGCTGACCGGCTTCCATCCTGACCCGTCGATCCTGCGGGTGGGCAGCGATTACTACATCGCGACCTCGACCTTCGAGTGGTACCCGGGCGTGCGGATCCACCACTCGGTCAACCTGGTCGACTGGACTCCGCTCGGCGGCGCGCTCAACGAGAAGCGCCTGCTCGACCTCACCGGCACCGGCGACTCGAACGGCGTCTGGGCGCCCAACCTCACGTACGCGCACGGCGAGTTCCACCTGCTCTACTCCGATGTCGCAACGTTCGCCGGCGGCTACTGGGATCCGCAGAACTTCCTGGTCACCGGGCCGACGCCGACCGGGCCGTGGTCGGATCCGGTCGTCCTGCACGGGCGCGGCTTCGACGCCTCGCTCTTCCACGACGACGACGGCGCCACGTGGATGCTGTCGATGGTGGCCGACTGGCGCCCGGGCCGGAACCGCTTCGGCGGCATCTCGATCCAGCAGTACGACCCCGAGGCCCGCCGCCTGGCCGGCCCGGAGCACATGATCTTCACGGGCACCGCCGCTGCGGTCACCGAGGCGCCCAACCTGTACCGCAAGGACGGCTGGTACTACCTGGTCACGGCCGAGGGCGGGACGAGCTGGGAGCACCAGGTCACCGTGGCCCGCTCGTCCCACGTACTCGGGCCCTATCTCGCCGATCCGGCCGGCCCGCTGCTCACCTCGGTCGGGCACCCCGAGCTCACGCTGCAGAAGGCCGGCCACGGCAGCCTCGTCGAGACCCCGAGCGGTCAGTGGTACCTGGCCCATCTGGTCGGCCGCCCGTACACGCCGCTGGGCCGCTGTGTCCTCGGCCGCGAATCCGCCATCCAAGAGGTCACCTGGACCGAGGACGGCTGGCCCCGCATCGCCGACGGCCGGCCCGCCGACACCGTGCCCGCCCCGGTCGGCGTGGAGGTGCCGGCCGAGGCTCCCGTTTCCTCCGAACAGCAGGAGGACGACGACTTCGACTCCCCCGTCCTCGGCGTGAACTGGTCGACGCTGCGCCGCCCGGCCACCCCCGACTGGGTCTCGCTCACCGAGCGCCCGTCCCACCTGCGCATCCACGGCGGCCGGTCGCCGATGGGCCGGCACCAGCCCAGCCTCGTCGCCCGCCGCGTGGTCGCCACCGGCAGCGAGTTCGAGGCCGACATGGAGTTCACCCCGCGCAACTATCGCCAGCTGGCCGGCATCACCGCCTACTACAACACCCGCAACTGGTACTTCCTGCACGTCACGGCCGACGACGACGGCACGCCGGTGCTCGACCTGCTCGCCTGCGACAGCGGCCGCGTCAGCATCGTCCCCGGCGTCCGCACCCCCGTCCCCGGCCCGGGGCCGGTTCGACTCGGCTTGCGCTTGGCGGGTCCGTCGCTTTCTTTCTCGTACGAGTTCCCGGGCTCGACTGATTCGTCGGGCGTTCACGATGCAGGTCCCACATTGGACGCCACCACGCTCTCCGACGAGTACGCCGCGAGTGTCGTCAACGGCGAGCCCTCCGCCTGGGGCTTCACCGGCGCCTTCGTCGGCCTGTGGGTCCAGGACCTGGGCCGAGAGGGGGCCTACGCCGACTTCGACCGAGCCTCTTACCGGGCCGTCGAATAGAACGCGCAGTCGAACAGAACCGCGCCGTCACGCCACGCCGAGCGGCACGGAACGGAAGCCGATCGACGCGTACAGGCGGCGGGCGGCCCCGTCGGACGTGCTGAGAACAACGAGGTCGGCGCCCTGACCGACGACGGCTTCGATGAGCGCGTGAGTGACCAGGCGGCCCAGGCCGCGGCGGCGGTGGCCGACCAGGCTGGTGATGCCGACCAGCTCGGACACGCCGGAGCTCACCGGCAGCGCCATGCCGGCGGCCGCCGGCTCGCCGTCGAGCCGGACCGTGACGGATCGGGCGCCGGCCAGTTGCGGGCGGAATGCGTTGGCCTGCTCGTCGGTGACCGCGGCCGCCGACGGGTCGAAGCCGCGCTCGTTGACGTCGAGGTTCTCGCGGATCAGGGCGACCGGCGCATTCTCGTCGAGCAGCACCACCTCGACGCCCGGTGGGCCGGCCGGCGGCCGCGGCCACGGTGGGCCGGTCAGGACGAACAGTTCGCCGTCGACATCGTTGCCACGCTCGCCGAGGTAGTCCAGGGCCCGCCGTCGAAGATGTTCCACATCGCCATCGTCGGCCGTGCGTCAACCGAAATCCGCGGGCGTCAGGTCGGGATGCGGAACAGACTCAGCTCCTGAGGCTCCGGCGAGCGGGGCGGCACGGTGACGCCGCGCACCACTCGCTCGTTCAGCCAGGCGATCCGCACCTGGCAGGTGCTGGCGGTGGCCACTTCCCGGTCGGCCAGGATCGCCCCGTCCTCGGTGCTGAGCACCGCGACCCGCACGCCGCCGGCCGCCTTCGTGTAGGTCACGGCCAGCCGGTTGGTGCTCGGGGACAGGCGCAGATCGGTCACCCGCGAGCACCCCAGCGACGTCAGCGGCAGGAAGCGAACACCTCCGGGCGGGTCGATGCCCAGCAGCAACGGGCGGCACGACCGGCTCTTGCCCGCGATGATCAAACGGTCGCCCACCACGTCGGCCGCGTCCAGGGCGGCTCCGGGATCGGCTTCGGAGACGTCTAGCATGGCCGACGAGATGACCAGGCGTTCCAGGCCGCCGGCCAGGTCGTGCGCGTACAGGCCGTGCGGCCGCCACAGGTACGCCGTCGCGGCGTCTGCCGCGGCCAGGGCGACCGGCTCGGCCATCTGCCGGATGTCACGCTGCTGGGTCTCCCCGCCGAGGGACTGGACGGTGAGCAGCATGGCCCCGCCGGATCGGGGTCCCAGGGAGACCAGCCGGCCGTCCGGCAAGCCGATCGAACGGTCGTAGCTGCCCCCGCCCACGACGGAATGCGTGATCAGGTGGTCGTCGGCCGACACCTCGCCGATCTGCAGGTTGCCGCCCAGCCGGACCGGGGTCGGCAAGTTCTGCGGCGCCTCGTACTCCCCCGCGACGCCGGACAGGATGAGCCGCTGGGCCGGCGCCGGAGGAGCGACCGCCGGCTCGTACGCGGCCTGACGCTGACGCACGACCAGACCGCCGCCGACAAGGCCGGCCAGCACGACGAAGGCACTCGCCACGGCCGTGACGCGACGCCGGGCGCGACGGCGGGCCCGACGGTAGACGCCCGGCAGCTCCCCGGCGTACCCCTTGGAGTCCTCGGCCGCGGCGCGGACGGCCAGTTCGATGTCGCGGGGAATCTGGTCCATGCTCACTCCTCGGAGCTCATCTGCGTACGGAGAACGGCCAGGCCGCGGGAGAGCCGGCTCTTGACCGTCCCCTCGGTCAGCCCGAGGGCCTCGGCCGTCTCGGCGGTGGACAGGTCGAGCAGGACGCGGCACGTGATGACGGCCCGCTGCGGAAGCGGCAGTTCGGCCAGCATGAACAGCGCGCCGGTGGGAGTGGTGTCCGAGACCGGATGGTCGGCGTCGACCGGGAGCGGGCTCTCGCGGCGCAGCTTGCGCCAGAACGACGTCGCCCAGTTGAGGCCGACGCGGAAGACCCAGCCGGCCGGGTTGTCGAGCGAGCCGACCACGGGCCATTTCGCGTACGCGCGGGCCATGGCCTCGTCGACCGCCTCGTGGGCCAGGTCGTCCCGCCGGAGCGTGACCGCCAGCGCGCGGTAGATCCGGTCGACGTGCGCGCGGTAGAACGCCTCGAACCCGTCCACCGCCGGATCGGACGAGGACACGGATCGCGGCGCTGCCGTGGGAACCACCATGTCCGATACACGCGGGCGCACCACGTGAGGTTCCCAGGCGTACGCAAAAAAGCTACGGTGTTGGCACCGCGAGCGCGCGAGGCCACCACCCCCGGCCCGAGCGCGATCCCGGTGAACGGCGTGAGTGGGCACGTCGACGTGAAGTCACGCCCCCACTCCAGAGGTAGGTCATGAAGAGGAAACTCACCGTCCTCGCCGCCGCTCTGCTCGCCGCCGCCGCGTCCGTGCTGTTCTTCACCGGTCCCGCGTACGCCGCGACGGGCCTGCACATCGTCGGGCGCAACATCGTCGAGGCCAACGGCCAGACGTTCGTCATGCGCGGCGTCAACCACCCGCACGCCTGGTACGCCAGCCGCACCGGCTCGTTCGCCGACATCAAGGCGGCCGGGGCCAACACCGTCCGCGTGGTGCTCAGCGGCGGCCGCTGGACCACCAACACGGCCGCCGACGTGTCGAACGTGATCACCTTGTGCAAGCAGAACAAGCTCATCTGCGTACTCGAAAATCACGACACGACCGGGTACGGCGAGGACAGCGCCGCGTACACCCTCGACCAGGCCGCCAACTACTGGATCGGCCTCAAGAGCGTGCTGGTCGGCCAGGAGGACTACGTTGTCATCAACATCGGCAACGAGCCGATCGGCAACACCAACCCCGGCCAGTGGACGGCCGCGACCACGGCCGCCATCCAGAAGATGCGCAGCAACGGCTTCGAGC
This sequence comes from Paractinoplanes pyxinae, assembly GCF_026626335.1. Lineage (GTDB taxonomy): Bacteria > Actinomycetota > Actinomycetes > Mycobacteriales > Micromonosporaceae > Actinoplanes > Actinoplanes pyxinae. Next base: position 50,772 of record NZ_JAPNTZ010000005.1, read on the forward strand.
ACCTGCTGATGGTGGACGCGCCCAACTGGGGTCAGGACTGGACGTACGTCATGCGGGACAACGCGCAGACGATCCTGGACGCCGACACCCGCAAGAACACGGTGCTGTCCATTCACATGTACGCCGTGTTCAACCAGGCGAGCGCTATCACCAGCTACCTGGACACGTTTGAGCGCAACGGCTGGCCGCTGGTGATCGGCGAGTTCGGCTGGCAGTTCGCCTCGGGCGAGGTGGACGACACGACGATCCTGTCCGAGGCGGTCAAGCGCAACCTCGGCTATCTGGCCTGGTCGTGGTCGGGCAACACCGACCCGATCCTCGACATGACCACCAACTTCGACGCCGGCCAGCTCACCACCTGGGGCCAGCGGATCGTGAACGGCCCCAACGGCCTCAAGGCGACCGCCAAGCAGGCCACCATCTTCGGCACCGGGCCGACGACGCCGACCCCGACGCCGACGACCCCGACGCCCACGCCCACGCCGACCCAGACCACACCGCCTCCGCCGACCGGCGCCTGCACCGCCACCTACGCCGTCACCGGCCAGTGGGGCGGCGGCTTCCAGGCCGACGTCAAGGTGACCGCCGGCAGCAGCGCCATCAAGGGCTGGACGGTGACCTGGACCTACTCCAACGGCCAGACCGTCAGCCAGGCCTGGAACGCCACCGTGACCAGCAGCGGATCGGCCGTCACGGCCCGCAACGTCAGCTACAACGGCGCGCTGGCGGCGGGCGCGAGCACCCAGTTCGGCTTCCTCGGGTCATGGACCGGCAGCAACACCGCCCCGGCCGTGACCTGCGCCGCAGCCTAGAACCGGAACCTGGCGAGCCACGGGCTGTGGTTCCTAGAATGCAGCCCGTGGCCGTCATGTTCGACACCGAGGCCGTGCCGGTCCGCGACCGGCTCGCGGCGCTGCGCGCCGTGCTCGTCGACCAGACCGTCCCCTCCAGCGTCGAGTTCGAACCGGTGCCGCCGGCGTCGGTGCGGGCCCGGGTCGAGTCCTGGCGGCTCGGCGACGCCCAGGTCGTCAAGGCCCGCACCAGCCACGGGATGGACCTGGTGCGCACCCCACGCCAGGTTCGCCGGGCCTGCGTGCCGATGGTCTCGCTGGCCGTCGCGGTAACCCCGGCCCACGAGGAGCAGTTCGGGGTCCGGCGCATCGTGCCGAGGGGCGCGCTGGCCTGCATCGACCTGACCGAGCCGTACCAGTTCCGGCAGCCGGGCCGCCACATCGGCTACGCGCTGCAGATCCCGCTCGACCGGCTGGGCCTGCCGGGCGACGTCATCCGGCGGGCCGCGCCGCACCTGGCCCGCAGCCCGCTCTACGACCTGGCGAGCGCCCACCTCACCGCCGTCACCCGCGACCCCGGTCAGTTCGGCGCGGCCGAGGTGGCGGCCGGGGTCGGCCGCTCCAGCATCGAACTGGTGCGGGCGTTGCTGCTGTCGGCGGCCGGCGAGGAGGGTGAGCGCGGCACTCTGCTGACCCAGGTCCGGGCCTACATCGCCCATCACCTCGACGAGCCCGGGCTGGGCCCGATGTCGATCGCGGCCGCCCTCAACGTCTCGGTGCGCCATCTGTACGACGTCTGCTCGCGCGCCGAGTTCAGCATCGAGCAGTGGGTCATCGAGAAGCGGCTGGCGGCGGCCCGGGCCGACCTGACCGATCCCGCGTGCGCCGGTCTGTCGATCGCCGCGATCGCGCACCGCCGCGGTTTCCGCAGCGCGGCCCACTTCACCCGCCGGTTCAAGACGACGTACGGCGTGACGCCCTCGGAATGGCGGGCTTGACCCACACTGCGGTGCTCTTGCCCGAGACTGCTGACCCCGGCCGCGAACCGGCGTCCGAGCAGGAACGCGCGTCATCGTTGCGGTTGTGCAAGCAACCACGATGAACCGCATGGTCGGCCGGGACGACGAACTGCGCCTCCTGGACGCCCTGCTGAGCGCGTCCGAGGCCGGTCAGGGCACCGCCCTGCGGATCCACGGGGCCGCCGGGCTCGGCAAGTCGGCCCTGCTGCGGACGACGGCCGAGCGGGCCGCCGAACGCGGCTTCTTCGTGCTGTCCACGTCGGGCGTCGAAACCGAACGCTGGTTCCCGTTCGCGGCCCTGCACCTGCTGCTGCAACCGCTCGGACGGGAGGCGGCGAACCGGCCCGCCGAGGCCGACGCCGACGTCTACCGGATCGGGCTGGCCGTCCTCGAACTGCTGGCCGACGCGGCCGACCGGCAGCCGGTGCTGGTGCTGGCGGACGACCTGCAGTGGATCGACAAGCCGAGCCGGGACGTGCTCGGCTTCGTGGCCCGGCGCACGGTGAACCACCGCCTGCTGGTCGTCGGGGCCTCCCGCAGACCCGAATCCGACTGGCGCGGCCCGGATCTGATGCCCGACCTGCACCTCGAGCCGCTGGCCGGCGCGGCCGCCGAGCGGCTGCTCGACGCGGGCGCGCCCGACCTGCCCGCCACCACCCGTTCGCTGATTTTGGACCGGGCCGCCGGCAACCCGCTGGCCCTGGTCGAGCTGCCCAAGGCCGTCGGCGACGGGCCGGCCGAGCCCGACGGGCTGCCGCTGACCCGGCGGCTGGAGGTCGCCTTCGCCGCTCGCACCGACGCCGCCGACCCCGCCGGCCGGGCGTTGCTGCTGGCGCTGGCCGCCGAACCCGGAACACCGCTGGACCGCCTGCTCGAGGCGGCGGGCGGCATCACCGGCACGGCGGTGGGGCCGGACGCCATTCAGCCGGGCGTCGACGCGGGGCTGGTCACCCTGAGCGACACCCGGCTGGAGTTCCGTCACCCGCTGATGCGCTCGGCCATCTACAAGAGCGCGACCGTCCCCGAGCGGCTGGCCGCCCACCGGGCCCTGGCGCGGGTGCTGGCCGAATCACCCGAACGGCGGCTCGCGCACGAGGCCGCCGCGACGATCGGACCGGACGACGATCTGGCCGACCGGCTCGAGACATTCGCCGGAGCGGCGTTGACCCAGGGCCGGATGGCGGCCGCCCTGCCCGCCCTGCGCCGGGCAGCCGAACTGGCCGGGGACGGCCGCCGTCGCACCGGCCTGCTGATCCGCGCGGCCGAGGTGGCCAGCCTGCTGAGCGACCGCCGGCACGCCCGGGCGCTGCTCGACCGGGCCGACCTGAACGCGCTCGGGCCGGTCGACCGGGCCCGGCTGCTGATCGTCTCCGACAACGCCGGGCTCGAGGCCGACGACAAGCACCGGCGGATCCGCGAAATGGTCACGGCGGCCGGCGCGGCCATGGAGGCGGGGGCGCGCGACGTCGCCGAGAATCTGTTGTGGCGGGCCGGGACGCGCTGCTTCTTCCTCGACGGCGACGCGCTGACCCGGGCCGCGGTCACGGCCCAACTGGCCCGGTGGGACTCGGATCTGAGGCCGCCTCATCTGGTCACCGTCCGGGCGTACGCGGAACCGTACCGCTACGGCGTGGACGTGCTGCCCCGCTTCGACGCGGCCGAACCGGACCCGTCCGACGGGCGCGCGCTGCACTTCCTGGGCTCGGGCGCGATGGTGCTGGGCGAGTTCACCCGGGCCTCGCGCTATCTGGACCAGGCGGCGGCCATCTGGCGGGCCCAGGGTCAGCTCGGGCTGCTCTCGCGCACGCTGGCCGGCGCCTGGCCCCGGTTCTATCTGGGCGAGCTGGGCCGGGCCCGGGCCGAAGCCGACGAAGGTCTGCAGCTGGCCGACGAGACCGGCGAAACCGTTGTCTCGCACGGCCTGCGCGCGACGGCGGGGCTGATCGCGGCGGCCCGCGGCGACGCCGAGGACGCGATCCGGGTACTCCGCGAGCTGCGCACGAGCCGGCTGTTCGCCGCGATGCCGTTCGCGACCGTCATCGCGCAGCAGACCGACGGCCTGCTCGCGTTGTTCGAGGGCCGGGCCGACGAGGCGTACCGGCTGCTGGCCAAGGCGTTCGACCCGGCCGACGTGCACCACCACTCGGTGAGCGTGTGGATGCTGGCGCCCGACCTGGCCGACGCGGCGGTGGCGGCGGGCAAGGTGGACGAGGCCCGGTCGGTGCTGGCGGACCTGCCCGGCCTGACGGCGAAGCTGCCGACGGAAATGATGACGATGGCCCACTTCTATACCCGGGCCGTGCTCGCCCCGGATGAGGAGGCCGAGCAGGCGTACGCCGAAGCGCTGGACAGCTTGCCGCCCGCTCTGACGCTCGCGCGGGCCCGCCTGCGGCTGCACCACGGCCGATGGCTGCGCCGGCAACGCCGCTACCTGGACGCCCGCGACCCGCTACGGACGGCCCGCGACGAGTTCGACCGGATGGGCGCGCTGCCGTGGGCCGAGATGGCCCGCAGTCAGCTGCGCGCCACCGGCGAGGCCGCCGCCAACCGCGACCCCCACCTGAGCGAGCAGCTGTCGGCCCGCGAGATGCAGATCGCCGAGCTGGCGGCGCGCGGTCTGAGCAACCGCGAGATCGGCCAGCGCCTGTTCATCTCGCACCGCACGGTCAGCTCGTACCTCTACCGCATCTATCCCCGCCTCGGCATCACCGGCCGCGGCCAGCTGGCGGGCGCGCTGGCGGCAGCGTCGTAAAGTCGCGCGCATGCCTTTCGCCCCGAATCAGATGGTCGTGCGCCGCTACGTCCGGGCCGGGCGGACCACCTTCGCCAAGCCGATGCGGGTGGTGCGCGACGACGCGGACGGGTTGCTGCTGTGGATGCCGGTCGGCACCGAGGTGGCTCAGCTGACCGACCACGACGGCAGCACACTGCACGACCGCCCTCTGCATGAGATGAAAGAGCCTTCCCTCGTACGAAGGAAGTGGCGGCACTGGAGCATTCTGGTGCTCATGCCGCCCGGAGCCGCGTACTCGGTCTGGTGGTTCTTCTCGGCCGAAGGCGCCTTCGGCGGGTGGTACGTGAATCTGGAGACGCCGTTCACCCGGCGCCCCGAGGGTGTCGACACCACCGACCTCGTGCTGGACGTGGTGGTGAGCCCCGACCGCAGCTGGGAGTGGAAGGACGAGGACGAGTTCGCCGCGGCCGTCGGCGCCCCGGACTACTTCGACGCGGCCACGGCCGGCGCGATCCGGGCGGAGGGTGAGCGGCTCATCGAGCTCGCGAAGGCCGGCGCCTTCCCGTTCGACGGCGCCTACACCGACTTCCGCCCGGACCCGGCGGCCGCTCAGTTGATCGGCGAGATCATTCCGCCGTTGCAGTAGATGGTCTGGGCGGTGACCCAGCGCGTCTCCGGGGCGACCAGGAAACGCATGACCGGCACGATGTCGGTCGGGTCGCCCAGGTCGCCGCTGATGGTCATGCTCTTGAGCCAGGCGATGGTCTCGTCGGTCTCGACGTCGTAGAAGAAGTTCGTCTTCTGGGGGCCGGGAGCGATGCAGTTGACGGTCACGCCGCGCGGCCCGACCTCCTTGGCGAACGCCTTGGTGAAGTGCTCGACCGGGGCCTTGCTGCCCGCGTAGGCCGAGTAGGTCGCGGCCGTGACGGCCACCTGGGTGGTCACCAGGTTGACGATCCGCCCGTCGTCGGCCATCCGGCGGGCTGCCTCGGCCATCAGGAAGAACGGGATCTTCGCGTTGATGGCGAACGAGGCGTCGTACTCCTGCTCGCTGGTCTCGGCCAACGGTTTGCGGACGATGATCCCGGCCGTGTTGACCAGGATGTCCCACTGCCCGAAGCGGTCGATCGTGGCGTCGACCAGCGCGGCGATCTGCCCGGGGGCGGTGAGGTCGCCCTGATGCGCGATGGCCTCGACGCCCCGGTTCTTGAGGTCGCCGACGACGGCCTCGGCCTCGTCCGCCCGCGACGGGCTGTTGTAGTGCACGACGAGGTCAGCTCCGTCGTCGGCGAGGGCCTGGGCGAACAGCTTGCCGATGTTCGCGCTTCCTCCGGTGACGACGGCGGTCCTACCTGCGAGTTTTCCAGTCATGGGCTCGACGTTGCCCGCCGCCCGCCCCGCCCACGGACCCGATCTTGCGCTAGAGAAGCCCAAAGTTGCGGTAAAGAGCGGGACTCGTGCCGTGCTCGCGGCGGAAGGCGGCGGCGAAGCGACTCGGGCTCTGATAACCGCAGGCGTACGCGACCTGGCGGACGCCGAGTTCGGTGGTGCGCAGCAGGTCGGCCGCCCGGCGCATGCGCAGCATCGTGAGGTAGCGGTGCGGGGTCAGGCCGGTGGCGGCGCGGAAGGCGCGCACGAAATGGAACTTGCTCATCGCGGCCACCGCCGCCAGCGCGTCCAGGTCGACGTCGTCGCCCAGGTGGTCGTGCATGTGCTCGATGACGCGGCCGGTGTCGAGCGAGGCGACCACGGCCGGCCGGGCGACCGGGACCGAGCGGTGCACCAGATGCGCGACCAGGCCCTGCGCCACCGAGTCGGCGTAGAGGGTGGGCGCACTCTCGTGCAGAGCGCGGGCCAGGGCGCCGGCCGCAGCGGCCACGTAGTCGTCGTTGACGGTGAGCGCGTCGGGCAGGTCGGCCGGGGTCCGCCCGTACGCGGAAAGCGTCTCCCTCACCAGCCCGGCGCTCAGCCGCAGGTGCAGCGACTCCATCGGTTGCGGCCCGGCGGCCCGCCAGCGCAGACGCACGCCGCGGCCGGGTGCGGTGATGCCGACCGAGCCGGGGCGATAGGCAGCGCCCCGCCAGGAACCGCCGCCCCGGCTCTCGATACGGTAGCTGCCGCTGGTGACCAGGACGACGGTCAGGTCGGGCGTGGGCGCGCGGCGGAACTCGTCGGCGACGGCCGGGTCGCGCCAGGTGCTGGCGTGCACCTGACGCCATCCGAGGGTGTCGCTGGAGCGCAACAGGCGCGACGGGAGCTCACTCACCCGTCAAGCATGCCCGGCCGCCGCCGATCGGACTGCTTCACGCTGACCGCGGCCGACGCGACCCGGGCCGCCTCGGCCGCGGGCTCATGTTGACTGGATCAATATTGACGTCAACATGTACGGCAATCCAGTCGTCAACACGAGGCTGTCAATAGCCGACCCGGAACGTCGCGTCCTGCCTCTCGGTCGCCGTCGAGACCGGGTCGATCCGCAGCACGTAGTTCGAGTGCCGGACATACCGGTCGGGGAAGTTGTACGACCGGAACGACGACCACGACGAGTCGGCCAGCCCGGCCACCTGGGTGAACGTCGCGTCCGCCCGGAAGGTGGCCGTCCCGTCGTCGGCCGCCAGCACCAGGGCGTAGTTCGAGTGCCGCAGATACATCGACGGGTAATTGACCGAGCGGAACGAGACGCCCGACGAGCTGGCCAGGCCGGGCACCAGAGTCCAGAGCTGATCCTGATACGGGTCGAAGGGGTACACGTCGATGCGGGCCGCGTTGCTGGCGTGCCGCACGTACCGGTCCGGGAAGTTGTACGACTTGAGCCGGCGCCACGCGGGCGTGCCGAACTGGGAAGTGAGCCCCGACAACTCGCCCGCCGTGATCGGTGTGATGCCGAGGTGCTTGGAGTTGAGCGGCTGCGTGTAGGCCCGGTCGTTGAGCAGGCTCCACGAGCCGCCCGGCACGTTGGTGGACTGCCAGCAGAAGAAGCGGCCGTTCGGGCTCCACGTGTCGCCCCACATGTGCCACGTGTTGGCGGTGTTCGACTTGACGATCTGCGGCGCCTCGACACCGCGGCCGGGGCCGATCGCGCCGGTGTAGACGCTGAAGCTGCCCGGGTTGAACGAGCTCGACCGGGTGCCCAGCAATGTGCTGTTGGTGTTGTTCTTGTAGTACATGTAGTTGACCCCGCCGACCGTCACGAAGTTGCCGTCGATCGCGTCGTAGCCGGGGTCGAAGAACACCTGCCCGGTCGTGGCGGTGCGGAAATCGGTGGTATAGCTGACCATCAGCACGTTGTGGCCGCCGACGACCGACGAATAGACGATCGCGTACTGGCCGCGGGCCGCGTCCCACACCGCCTCCGGCGCCCACGCGTGGGTGGCCAGGTTGTGCACCTTCAGCAGGCGGTAGTTGGTGAACGTACGCAGGTCGGCCGAGTCCCAGACGTGCAGATACTGACTCTGGTAGGCCCAGTCGGTGCCGTTGAGGTCGGTTGCGAGCACGACGAACGTGCCGTCCTGCTTGCGCAGCAGGAACGGGTCGCGCAGGCCGCCGCTGCCCGAGGTGGGGTCGGCCACCGGCCGGTTCTGGTTGAGCGGCGTCCAGTTGAGCCCGTCCGAGCTGACCGCCAGGTGCAGGTTGTAGCTGGCGGCGGCCATCGTCGGCGACTCGGTGAAGTAGGCCATCGCGTAGCCGGTGTAGGTGGCGGCGTTCACGGCGCCGGGCCGGACGAGAGCAGCGGCGTTTGCGGCGCCGGGCCGGACAAACGCAGCAGCACCCGCGGCAACGCCCGCGGAGAGAAGCGTCCGGCGCCTCATCGCGGAATCGCCGTTCCGTGGCGGCACCCCGAGCACCCGACGGACGTAAGCCCGGTCCAGGTGTTGAGGTCGCTGCTGGTGGCGGTGTAGATGCCGCCGCCCGTGCTGTACCGGTCGACGTAGATGCGCCAACTGCCGTTGTCCAGCCGCACCAGCGACGGGCCCTCGTAGCCGCTGGACCACAGCCGGCCCCGGTTGACCCAGCCCTCGGTGAGGTTGGCCGTGGTCGTCCAGTGCTCGATGTACTTGCCGGTCTCGTCCTTGGTGAACGCGTGCCACGTGCTGCCCGACTTCACCACTGAGGTGTCGATGTGGTTGGTGCCGAGACCCCACATCTGGGCCGGCCCGCTCCACGAGGTCAGAGCGGAATTCTGCGCCGTGTAAACGTACGGGCGGAAGCAGTTGGAACAGGTTGTGGCGGCCACGCTGGTGATGATGCGGACGGTGCTGCCCTCGACGTAGAACTCGGGCGCCCAGGTGAAGCGGGTGTTGGCGATGCCCGACGGCACGCTGGCGGTGTTCGTCCAGCTGGTCAGGTTGGTGCTGCTCGCGATGTTGAAGTACGTCGAATTGGTGGTCCAGGACTGCACGGTGTACGCGATGTAGTAGCGCCCGTTGTGCTTCAGGATGCTCGGATCGCGCAGGACGCCGGTCGGCCCGTGGAAGTTGGTGTCGGCCAGCACGCTGTAGCTCGTGCCGCCGTTGGTCGACTGGTAGAGCCACAGCTCCTCGTCGGCCTGCGCGTCGCCCTTGAAGGTGGCGTAGACCAGCGTGGTGGCGGCGTTGGCGGGCGTGGGGACGACAAGGACGGCGACCGCGCCGAGCAGGGCGGCCAGCCATCGGGACAGCATCTTCATCGCGCTCCTCGGTGGTGTGAGCGTTAACATCGACGCAGATGCATGGTTTCGGCAAAGTCGACCCAATGTCAAGGGGGCACACCGTCCGGTGTGCCCCCTTGAACTGCCTCAGACCGTGGCGGCCGGCTCCTCGTCCGGCCCCGGCTCCGGTGGCACTTCCGGCTCGGGCTCGGGCGGATTGTCGCTCAGCTGCTCACGGACATAGACGTAGACGACCGAGATCAGCGCGGCCACCGGCACGGCGAGCAGGCTGCCGATGATGCCGTGCAGGCTGCCGCCGAGCGTCACCGCCAGCAGCACCACCGCCGCGTGCAGCCCCAGCCCCCGGCTCTGCACCATCGGCTGGAAGACGTTGCCCTCCAGCTGCTGCACCAGAATGATGATGCCGAGCACGATCAGCGCGTCGACCCAGCCCTCGGAGACCAGCGCGATCAGCACGGCCACGAAGCCGGCGAAGAGCGCGCCGACGATCGGGATGAAGGCCGTGATGAAGGTGAGCACGGCCAGCGGCAGCACCAGCGGCACGCCGACGATCCACAGGCCGAGGCCGATGAAGACCGCGTCCAGCAGGCCGACGAAGGCCTGCGAGCGCACGAACGCGCCCAGCGTGTCCCAGCTGCGGGTGGCCACGGCCGGCACGTCCTCGGACAGCCGGCCCGGCAGCTGGCGCGACAGCCAGGGCAGGAAGCGCGGCCCGTCCTTGAGGAAGAAGAACATCAGGAACAGCGCCAGTACGGTCGTGATGACGCCGTTGACGACGGTGTTCACGCCGGTCAAGGTGTAGTTGACGATGTTGCCGGCGCTGGACTGGATCCGGTCGACGGCGGCGTCGAGCGCGCCGGTGATGTCGTCGTCGCCGAAGTTCAGCGGCGGGCCGGCCGCCCACTCGCGCACGCTCTGGATGCCGTCGACCACCTTGGTCGAGAGCTCACCGGACTGCGAGGCCACCGGCACGGCGATGACGATGATGATGCCCGCCATCACCGCCAGGAACAGCACGGTGACGAAGCTGGCCGCCAGCGCGGGCTTCCAGTGCCACCGGTAGCGCAGGAACCGGGCGATGGGCCAGGTCAGCGTGGTCAGCAGCAGCGCCACCACCACCGGCCAGATGACCGACCAGGCCTTGCCCATGAGCCACAGCACGACCCACGCCATGAGCAGCACGAGCAGTGTCTGCGCGGAAAGAAAGGCCGAGGTCCGTAACGCGGACCGCGCCTTGTCGGGGTTGAGCTTGGCAGGCATGCCGATCACCTTAGAGAGCGGCACGCGAGCCTGCTGGGCTACGCCCCCGGGATCACGCGACGATTTTGCCTTCGGACAAGAATGGACCCATGCCGTACGGGGTGCTGGGTCCGACACTCGCCGGCCCGGCCGTGGCCGCGGGGGGCGCGCGGGTGCGGGCGTTGCTGGCCCGGCTGCTGCTCGACGCGGGCCGGGTGGTGCCGCTCCCCCGGCTCATCGACGACCTCTACGGCGAGAATCCACCGGCCGGGGCGGTCAACGCGGTGCAGTCCAGCGTCTCGCGGCTGCGGCGTGAAGTTCCCATTTCGTACGACGGTTCGGGCTACCGGCTCGATGTCGGTCCCGACGAGGTGGACGTTCACCGCTTCACCCGGCTGGCCGCCGACGGACGTTCCGCACTCCGCACGGGCGATTTCGCCGCCGCCGCCTCGCTTCTGACCGAGGCGCTGGCCTTGTGGCGGGGTGAGGCGCTGGCCGACGTCCGGTCCGCACCTTTCGCCGTGGTGGCGGCCGACCGCCTGGAGGAGCAGCGCCGCCAGGCCGCCGAAGACAGGATCGAGGCCGAATTACACGTACGCCCCTCGGCCGACGCCGAAGGCGAACTCCGCACGCTGCTGGCCCTGGCGCCGCTGCGGGAGCACACGTGGGCCCTGCTCATGCGGGCGCTGGCCGCGGGCGGGCGCCCGGCCGAGGCGCTGGCCGCCTTCGAGGAGGCCCGGCGGGTGCTCGCCGAGTCGCTGGGTGTCGACCCGTCACCCGAACTGCAGGCCGTCCACACCGGCATCCTGCGCGGCGACGCCGGCCCGGCTCGTCGTCGGCTGCCGGCTCAGCTGACCAGTTTCGTGAGCCGGCCGGAACTCGACCGGGCCCGCGAGGCGCTGCGCACCGCGCGCCTGGTGACCCTGGTCGGGCCGGGCGGAGCGGGCAAGACCAGGCTCTCGCTCGAGGTCGCGGGCCGGCATCCCGGCGAGGCGTGCCTCGTCGAGCTGGCCGGCATCGGGCCGGACGACGTGGCCCGGTCCGTGCTCGACGCGCTCGGGCTGCGTGACACCGGACTGCGCGACCGGTCGGCCGGGCCGGACACGCTCGACCGGCTGCTGGCCGCACTGTCCACACGCGAGCTGCTGCTGGTGCTCGACAACTGCGAACACCTGCTGGGCGCGGCGGCCGCTCTGGCCGGACGGCTGCTCGTGGCGTGCCCGGGGTTGCGGGTGCTGGCGACCAGCCGGGAGCCGCTGGGCGTGACCGGTGAGGTCCGGGTGCCGGTGGCCGGGCTGCCGATCGAGGCCGGGGTGCGACTGTTCGCCGAGCGGGGCGCGTCGGCCGCCGGGTTCGCCCTGACGGCGGCGGACGAGGCGGCCGTGCGCCAGATCGTTCGTACGCTGGACGGTCTGCCCTTGGCTCTGGAACTGGCCGCGGCGCGGCTGCCCGTGCTGCCGGTGGACGAGCTGGCCCGCCGCGTCGGCGACCGGTTCCGCGTGCTGTCGCGCGGCAGCAGCACGGCCGAGTCGCGGCACCAGACCCTGTGGAATCTGGTCGCGTGGAGCTGGGACCTGCTCACCCCGGGAGAGCAGTCGCTGGCGCGCGACTTCACGGTGTTCCGCGGCGGGGCCGGGCTCGACGCCATCGAGCAGGTGTGCGGGCTGGGCGCCGAGACCCTGGACGTGCTGGACGGGCTGGTCAGCAAGTCCCTGATCGAACGCGATGGCTCCCGGTACCGGATGCTGTCGACGATCCGAGCCTTCTGCGCCGCTCAAGGGCCCGCGTCGGCCGACCGCCACGCCTCCTACTTCCTGCAGCTGGCCCGCACGGCCGACGCCCACCTGCGCGGGCCGGACCAGCTGATCTGGCTCGACCGGCTCGACGCCGACCGCGACAACCTGCACGCGGCGGTGCGGCACGGATCCGGCGAGGTGGCGCTGCGGCTGGTGGCGGCGCTGTCGTTCTACTGGTGGCTGCGCGGGGCCCGTGGCGAGGCGGCGGCGCTGGCCGGCGAGCTGCTCGGCCGCGTCGGGCCGTCGGCGCCACCCGGCCTGGCCGAGGAATACCTTCTGTGCCGGTTGAACGCCGGGCCGTCCCAGCGTGACGAGCACCCGGCTCGCTATCTGCAGACGCTGGACCGCCCGCCCGCGCAACCCTTCCTGCTGTACCTGTCGGCGTTCGCCGCGGGCCCGCCGGAATCGACCGACGACGACCTGATGGAGGTGCAGGAGAGTCTGCGGGCGCGGTTGCGCGGCTCGCCGTGGTGCGAGGCGCTGGCGTCGGTCGGCAGCGCCTGGATCGGCCTCTTCCGCGGCGACCCGGCCTGGGCCGAGCGCGAGTTCGCCCTGGCCCTGGTCAGTTTTCAGGCGCTCGGCGAGCGCTGGGGCATGATGCTCGCGCAGTCCGGCCTGGCCGAGCTGGCCATCGCCCGGGGGGACCGGCAGGCGGCTCGCTCGCCGATGGACGAGGCCCTGCGGCTGGCGGCCGAACTGCACTCCGACGTCGACCTGGCCGAGATGCTGCGCACCCGGGGCGACGCCCGCATGCTCGGCGGCGACCCGGACGGCGCCGCGGCCGACTTCACCGAGTCGATGGCCCTGGCCACGGCGTGCGGCGCGCCCGAGGTGGTGGCGTCGTCCCGCCTCGGGCTGGCCCGGCTGGCCCTGCACCAGGGCGACCGGGCCGAGGCGCTGGAGCTGGCCCGGATCGCGCTGGCCGAGTGCCCGAGCGGCTGGTACACGGCCGACGGCGTACGCCTCAGCATCAAGCTCGTCCTCGGGCAGGCCGCCGCCGATCCGCAGGAGGCCGCCCACTGGTACCGCCAAGTCGTGGAAGAGGCGTCCGGCCCGGACGCCATCAACGTCGTAGCTGCCGCCCGCGCCGCCCTGGAGTCTTTGTGAGCACTGTCCGCCTGCACAAGGTCAAGCGCCCCGGCGGCGTCTACTGGTTCGGCTTCGAGCAGGTCGCTCGAGATGCCGACGGCACCTGGCTGCGGGCGCCGATCGGGTCGCCCTGGCACGCGCCGCACGAGGACGGCACCTCGACCATGCCGGTGGTGGTGCTGCTGGCGACGGGCCGCCCGTGGGCCGCGTGGTGGGTCGGCGACCCGGCCGGCCGGCGGCTCGAGATCGACGTCTGCTTGCCGCCTTCGACGACCGACGACGGCTGGCGGTACGTTGATCTGGAGCTCGACCCGGTGTGGCACGAGAACGACGGCCGGGTCGAGATCGAGGACGAGGACGAGTACGAGGAGTCCTGGCGCGGCGGCTTCATGAGCGCCGACGACGCCAAGCTGGCCCGGGTCGTCGCCGAGGGCTGCGCCCAGCTGCTGCGCCGCGACACCGAGCCCTGGCTGCGCCGCGGCTGGGAACTGCTCGACCAGGCGTAACCGCGGACATGTTGACTGAATCAATATTGACGTCAACACGATCCAGTCAACACGACTGACGGCGGCCGTCAGCGGCTCGTGCGTGGCTCGTCAGCGGCGGGCGGCAGCCTTCGGGGCATGACAGACATCGCCATCGCGGCCGAGGGGCTGCGGAAGACTTACCGGGGTGTGGCGGCGCTCGACGGGTTCAGGCTGAGCGTGCCGGCCGGGAGCGTGTGCGGACTGCTGGGGCCGAACGGGGCGGGCAAGACCACGGCCGTACGCATCCTGGCCACGCTGCTCAGCTTCGACGCGGGCCGGGTCACGGTGGCCGGGGCCGACGTCGCCCGGCAGCCCGAGCAGGTGCGCGAGCGCATCGCGCTGACCGGGCAGTACTCGGCGGTCGACGGCTCGTTGACCGGGCGGCAGAACCTCGTCCTGTTCGGGCGCCTGCACCACCTCGGGCGCCGCGCGGCTCAGGCGCGGGCCGACGAACTGCTCGAACAGTTCGACCTGACCGGGGCGGCCCACCGATCGGCCACCGAGTACTCGGGCGGCATGCAACGGCGGCTCGACCTGGCGGCCAGCCTGATCCGCTCGCCACGGGTGCTGTTCCTGGACGAGCCGACCACCGGGCTCGACCCGCGCAGCCGCAACCAGGTGTGGGACACCGTCCGCAAGCTGGTCGCCGACGGCACCACCGTGCTGCTGACGACGCAGTACCTCGACGAGGCGGACCAGCTGGCCGACCGCATCTCGGTGGTCGACACCGGCCGGGTCGTTGCCGAGGGCACGCCGGACGAGCTCAAGGCCGCCATCGGCGCCGACCGCCTCGAGGTCGTGATCCGCGAGCACGACCGGCTGACCGACGCGGCCGCCCTGCTCGGGCGGATCGGCTCGGTGGACGTCGACGCCGACACCCGCCGGCTGCGGGTCGCCGTCACCGACCGGGTGGCCGCGCTGGTCGAGGCCGCGCGGATCCTGCGGGACGCCGCGATCACCGTCGACGACCTGGGCATCCGGCGCCCCACGCTCGACGAAGCCTTTCTTTCCCTGACCGGCCACCGCCCCTCCGCTTCCGCCCCTGAGGAGAACTGATGACCACCGCCCTCGCCGACGGCTGGGTGATGACCGGCCGCTACCTGCGGCACGTCGTCCGCGAGCCCGAGCAGATCATCCTGTACTTCTCGCTGCCCATCATGTTCGTGCTCGTCTTCGGGTACGTGTTCGGCAGCGGCATGGCCGTCGGCGGCGACAGCTACCGCGAGTACCTGCTGCCCGGCGTTTTCGTGATGACTCAGCTGTACGGGCTGGGCGCCACCGCCACCGCCATCTCGCTCGACATCAACCGCGGCGTGGTCGACCGGTTCCGGTCGATGCCCACGGCCCGGTCCGCGCTCATGGTCGGCCGGAGCACGGCTGATCTGACTCGCGCCGTTCTGGAAATGCTCGTGCTTGTGATCTGCGGCCTGCTCGTCGGGTGGCAGTGGCACCGCGGGGCCGGCGCCGCCCTGGCCGCGATCGGGCTCATCCTGCTGCTGCGGCTGGCGCTGACCTGGGTCGGCATCTATCTCGGCAGCGTCGTGCCCAACCCGGACACGGTCAGCCTGATCGTCTTCCCGCTGGCCTTCCCGCTGACCGCCCTGTCCAACGTCTTCGTGCCGCCGGAGGCCATGCCGGCCTGGCTCGGGGCGATCGCCGAGTGGAACCCGATCTCGGCCACGGTGTCCGCCGCGCGGGAGCTTTTCGGCAACCCCGGCGCTCACAGTGAACACGCCATCGCTCTGGCCGTGGCCTGGCCGGTGCTGCTGCTGGTGATCTTCGCCCCGCTCGCGGTGCGTCGCTATCGCAAGCTCGGACGGTAATCAGCCCTGAGATTCGGAGCGCATTTGCCAGGCGTCACCGATAAGTTCTTGCAAGCGCGTAGTTGTCACTTCTGGTAGCCGAAGCATCACCAAGGGCAGTCCGTCGTACGAGGGAATGGTGAAGAACAGCTCTGGTTCGCCCAGAACCAGGGCTTGTTTCTCGGCCTCGTCACCCACATAAAGAACGGCGATATCGGTGCGGATGACACGCGGCTTACCCGGCTCACGCTGCGGATACGACCAGACGAAGCCCCGATTGTGCACCCGGAAGTCGAAGCCGTCGCTGTCGATCTCGACGACATCGGGCAGGGCGAGCGCGAGTCGGCGTACATCGTCGGCGTCGGCCACCGGAAAACCCTTCGGCAAGTGTTCAGTCGGCGAACAGATGTTATGACACCTGAGCGGACTCCAAGGGTGTGTGCGTAGGATGCCTCGGCAGGTCGAAACAGCAGGGGAACCGAGGAGCACATGCCGCTAACTCCAGCCGACGTTCACAACGTGGCGTTCAAGAAGCCGGCGATCGGCAAGCGCGGATACGACGAGGAGGACGTCGACGCGTTCCTGGACGAGGTCGAGCAGGAACTGACGCGTCTCCTCGAAGAGAACCGCGCCCTGCACGACCAGGTTCAGCGACCCGGGCCGGGCGGCCCCGCCGCGGCCGGTCCGAACAGCCGGGCCCTGGAGGCCGAGCTCTCCGACCTGACGGCCCAGCTGGGCCGGCTGCAAGAGGCCCGCGCCCGCGCCGAGCAGAACGCGCGCAGCATGCAGACCCAGCTCGAGCGGGCCCGCCGCGAGACGCCGGCCGCCCCGGCCCCCTCGGCGAGCGACGGGCAGGACTCGCCCGTGCTGATGATGGCCCGGCGCACCGCCGACGACCACATGCGCGACGCCCGCAACGAGGCCGACGCGCTCATCGCCGGCGCCCAGTCGGAGTCCGACAAGGTCACCAGCGACGCCCAGCTCACCGCGAGCACCATCGAGAGCGACGCCCGCCGCAAGCACACCGAGGCGATGAACGGCCTGGTCGACAAGCGCAACGCGCTGCTCGACGAGATCGACAAGCTGGGCCGGCTGGCGCAGACCTACCAGCAGGCCCTGGGCGACCACGTCCAGCGGCAGCTGCAAGAGCTGGACAGCGCGTCGGGCCGCGACCCGCTCGACTGACACGCGCACGCGCCGTGGCCGGGGGTTGTCCCCGGTCACGGTAGATTCGCCGGATGAAGACGGTCAGCCGCCGGCTGGCGCTGTGGCGCGCGGATCTCGAGGCCGGGGTGTGCGCGGTGCCGGAAGAGGCGGCCGCCGGCCTGCAGCAGGAACGGGTCGTGGTCGTCCTCGACAACCGGCGCACCTTCGAGTGCGAGCTGCAGCAGGACGTGGAGTGGCAGCTCACCGGGCTCACCTGGCCCGAGATCTTCCGGCCCGGCGTGCTGGTCACCGTCACCTGGCATCCGGCGCGGCAGGACTTCGTGATCCGCAGCGAGCCGCTCGACGAGCCGCTCACCGTCGACGGCGTGGAGTACTTCCACGCGTACGACCCGAAGGTTGTCACCCGGGACTACGAGCCGGATAAATCGAATCGCGCCAAGGTCCTGCACACCGTCCGCAAGCTCGGCCGGGTTTTCGACGACGGCAGCGCCGTGATCAGCGAGGAGCTGCTGGCCAAACGGTTCGGCCGGGGCGCGAAGGCCGCCTTCCTGCTGCGCAACGCCGTCGACCAGCTCATCCGCGAGGGATTTCTGACCCGGGTGACCGGCAGCGTCGACTCGGCCGGCCACCCGTCCTATCCCGCCGTCGAGGGCGCCGCCGCGACCGAGATGGTGTTCTACGCGCCCATGGTCGAGCCGATCCCGGCCGAGTCGCACCGCGGCGACCACTGGGTCAGCGGCTTCATCCGGAAGCTCCCCCGCGGCGCCCAGCCCTCCGGCAAGCAGCAGGCCGCGGCCGAGAGCGCGGGCATCGGCCCCTTGGCGCCCGGCTACACCTTCGTCAAGAAACACCACCGCAACGGCTAAGTTCGGTTCATGGTGGATGACGTAGCGGCCCGGATGGCCTCGTCCGCGCGGGCCTGGCTCGAGCTGCTGACCGACGACCAACGGGCGATCGCCATGGGCGAAGGGCCGTACGCTGAAGGGACGGACAGTGAGCGGCGGCGCTGGTTCTACACTCCGACCGACCACGGTGGACTGACGTTCCACCAGCAGCGGCCCGCGCAGCAGCGCGCGGCCATGAAACTGGTGGCCTCCGGGTTGTCGCGGGCCGGCTACGTCACCGTGGCCACCACCATCGGGCTCGAGAACGTGCTCGACCACACCGAGGGCTTCGTGGCCCGCTTCGACCGCGAGCGCGGGCGCGACCCCGGGCTGTACTACCTGCGCGTCTTCGGCGAGCCGGACAGCACTGGGACTTGGGGATGGCGGTTCGGCGGCCACCACGTCTCGTTGAACAACCTGGTGGTGGATGGCCGATTGGTCTCGACCACGCCGTGCTTCATGGGCGCCGACCCGGCCGTGTCCGAGCTGCTGGGCGGGGCCGTCAACCGTCCGCTGGCCCGGGTCGAAGACCTGGCCCGTGAGCTCGTACGGTCGTTGAGCCCGGACGACCGGCGGCGGGCCGTCCTCTCCCCGAAGGCGCCGTCCGACCTGGTGACCGGCAACCGCACCGACATCGCCGAGGGCGACCGCGTCATCCCGCTGGCCGGCATCTGGCGCGACGAACGCTTCTCCGACCCTGTGGAGTGGGCCAAGCTGCAGAGCGCGAGCGACGCCATCGACGCCGCCGCCGCATACGGGGAGCCCGAGCATCGGTCGCTCGAATACACCGCTGAGCCGAAAGGCATTCCTGGAAGTGCCTTGAACGGCGAACAACGCGAGCTTCTGTACGCCTTGCTGGGCACATATTTCGGCCGGGTGCCCGAAGCGGTCTCACCCCTTTCTACGTACGACGATGCCGCGCTCGACCTCGTGCATGTGGCCTGGGCCGGATCCACCGAACCGGGGGCGCCGCACTACTACCGCGTGCAGGGCCCGAAGTTGCTGCTCGAGTGGGACAACACCCAGCGCAACGCCAACCACGCGCACTCGGTCTGGCGCAACCCCAGCAACGACTTCGGCCTCGACGTGCTGGGTGCGCACCGCCGCGCCCACCACTGAACGAGCCTCACGCCTCACGCCTCACGCCTCACGCCGAGCAGTCCACGCTGCTGCCGGTACCGGAAAAGCGGGCCGTCGGCACCTCCAGCGCATCGTCGCGCGTTGGAAGGCCCTTCGCGCGGGTCGTCGGCACCTCCGGCGCAACGTCGCGCGTCGAGCTCTACAGGTTGACGGCCGTTTTCACGAGCCGGGCGACTGCCTGGGAGCGGCTGTGTGCGGGCCAGGCGAGCACTGTGGTGACGTGCGGAGCGTCCGTGAGCGGGACGGCGACATGGGCGCTCCACAGCCAGGAGCGGGACGAGGCGCAGAGGACCGCCGACGTGTGCCCGAGGGCGATCAGCTGGGCCAGCTGCGACAGGTCGTTGATCTCGGGGCCGGGGCCGGGCTCGTAGGTGCCGTCCTGATTCGGCCAGCGAGCGACGGGCAGGCCGGGCACGTCGGCGATGTCGGCCAGCGTCAGAGACGTACGGGCAGCCAGCGGGTGCTCGGCCGGGAGGATCGCGACCTGTTGCTCGGTCAGCAGCTCCTCGGTGTCGAAGCCGACCAGCGCGTCGAAGGGACGCTGCATGAACGCCACGTCGGCCCGGCCGTCACGCAGCATCCGCGCCTGGTCGCCCATTCCGCACAGCACCACCTCAATCTCGGCCGCATCCGGCTCGGCGGCATGTGCGTCGAGCAGCTTGCGCAGCAGGTCGTGGTTGGCGCCGGCCTTCGTGGCCAAGGTCAGCCGGTTGGGAGCGGACGCCGCGCGCTGGGTACGGCGGGCGACTGCGGCCACGCTGTCGAGCAGCACGCGGGCCTCGTCGAGCAGCACCCGCCCGGCGTCGGTGAGCGCCACGCCGCGCCGGTCACGCTCGAGCAGGGTGACACCGAGACGCCGTTCCAGCTGCTGAATGGCCCGGGACAGCGGCGGCTGCGCGATGCCCAGGCGCTCGGCGGCCCGGCTGAAGTGCAGCTCCTCGGCCACCGTGACGAAATATCGGAGCTCGCGCGTCTCCAGCGTGTCCACCGACCGACGATAGCTCGGTGATACCGCCCAGGTATCACCGCTGACCTAAACGGTGTAAGGACACGGCCGTTTCGCGAGCCAGCATCGGCGTCATGAGCGACAAGAAGACGGCGCTGATCACCGGCGCCAACAAGGGACTGGGTTACGAGATCTCGGCCGGCCTGGCCGCACGCGGCTACCGCGTGGCAGTCGGAGCCCGCGACCGGGCCCGCGGCGAGGCGGCCGTGAAAACGCTGCGCGAGGCCGGCGCCGACGCCTTCGCCGTGCCCCTGGACGTCACCAGCGACCGCAGCGTCACCGAGGCCGCAGCCGGGCTCGACCGCCTCGACGTCCTGGTCAACAACGCCGGCATCTCGGGCGACACCGGCCCCGGCTGGGAGCAGGACCCCACCACGCTCGACCTCGACATCGTCCGCCAGGTCGTCGACACCAACGTGTACGGCGTGATCCGCGTGACGAACGCGATGCTGCCCCTGCTACGACGCTCGCCATCGCCCCGCATCGTCAACGTGTCGAGCAGCGTCGCCTCACTGACCTGGCAGTCCGACCCGGCCGTGGAGGTCGGCCCGATCATGGCCGCCTACTCCCCCACCAAGACATACCTGAACGCCATCACCGTGCACTACGCCCGCCGCCTGGCCGACACGAACATCCTGATCAACGCCGCCTGCCCCGGCCTGGTGGCCACCGACTTCACCGGCTACACCGGCCGCCCGGTCCCCGAGGCAGCGGCCACCCCGATCCGCCTGGCCACCCTCCCCGACGACGGCCCCACCGGCACGTTCACCAACGACGACGGCGTCATCCCTTGGTAATGCAGGGAGACGTCGTGGTCGGCGCGGCACCCTCACCGGCACGTTCACCCACGACGACGACGACGTCATCCCCTAGTGATGGCGGGTGACGTCGTGGTCGGTGCGACGGCCTCACCGGCACGTTCACCAACGACGACGACGTCATTCCCTGGTGATGCCGGGTGACGTGGTGGCCGGTGCGACGTCCGCGGCCGTCGACAACAGCACCCGGTACGAGCAGCGGCGCCTTCCGGCCGAGTGCCGTCACCCCGCCACCCGGCGAGTCCGGGTTGCCGACAGCACCCGGAATGTCCCGCTGGTCCGCTCCCTGGGTGCCGATGAGGTCATCGACTACACCGTCCAAGACTTCGCCCGGCCTCGCTCAGCGCCCGTCGCTCCCTCTTTCTCGGCGCCCACCTCCTCCGCCCGGACACGGCCTAGAGTGCCCCGGTGCAGATTGATCTGGTTGCCCTGATCGTTGACGAATACGACCCGGCCATCGCGTTTTTCACGGGCGTGCTCGGGTTCGACCTCGTGGAGGACTCGCCCTCACTGACCACCGACGGCCGGCCGAAGCGCTGGGTAGTCGTCCGGCCGCCCGGCGCCCAGACCGGCATCCTGCTGGCCCGGGCCGACGGCGACCGCCAGCGCGCGGCCGTCGGCGATCAGGCGGCCGGCCGGGTCGGGTTCTTCCTGCGCGTCGACGACTTCGACGCGACGTTCCTTAGGCTCACCGAGGCGGGCGTCACCTTCGTCCGCGAGCCGCGGGCCGAATCGTACGGGCGGGTCGCGGTCTTCCTCGACATTGCCGGCAACCGCTGGGACTTGCTGGGTTGACAGCCACCCACAACGCGAATGACCAGAACAGCTATAGCAGCCGCTACGACACGACGTGCCGATGATGTGCGATGTCGGTCCAGGACGTGCCCGAGCGGATTGATTCAGCCTGAGTAACGCAGCGGCCGATCGCCGGGGCGCCCGTGCTTGGCGAGCTGCGTCGGCTCCGTTCGTGTTGACGTCTTGATGGCGTACATGTTGACGTCAATATTGATCCAGTCAACATGACCGTTTCTCGTCCCGCGTAGGAGAATCGCGGGGTGCGGCAGAGGCTCGGTCAGGTGGTGCTGGAGGACGGTACCGCGGTGGCGTACGCCTCGGTGGGGTCGGGCCGTCCTCTTGTATACGTCATGGGGTGGCTCACGCATCTGCGGCTGGGCTGGGAGCTGCCGGCCGAACGGGCACTCTATGAGGCGCTGGCTCAGGGGTGCCGGTTGGTGCGGTACGACCGGGCCGGGTGCGGGCTGTCGGCGGCGGTGGACCGGCCGGCGTCCCTGGCGTTCGAGCTCGAGCAGCTGGGGGCGGTCGCGGCGTCCGTGGGTGAGCCGTTCGACCTGATGGGGGCGTCGATGGGCGCGCCGGTGGCGGTGGCCTGGGCAGCGGCGCATCCGGAAACTGTGCGGCGGCTGGTGTTGTACGGGGGCTGGGCGCGCGGGCCCGAGCTGTCGCCCCCCGGCGTACAGGAAAGTGTTTTGGGCTTGGTCGAGGCGCATTGGGGGCTGGGGTCGGATGTGCTGACCGACATCTTCGCGCCCGATGCCGACCGCGCGACCCGCGTCGAGCAGGCCCGCTACCAGCGTGAATGCTCGAGCGCCGCGACCGCCCGCGAGCTGCTGGCGCTGAGCTACCAGCTGGACGTCAGCGACCTGCTGGCTCGAGTGAAGGCGCCGACGTTGGTCGTGCACCGCACCGGCGACCGAGCGGCGCCCGGCGCCCAGGCCGAAGCGCTCGCCGCCGGCATCGACGGCGCCCAGCTGACGCTGCTGCCCGGCCGCTCGCATCTGCCGTACGCCGGCGACCGCGACGAACTGGTGCGGGTGGTCCGCCGCTTCCTCGGCCTGCCCGTGGCCCGCCGCCGCCTCGAAGGCCTCACCGCCCGTCAGCAAGAGGTGGCCGCCCTGGTCGCTCAAGGGCTGACGAACCGCGAGATCGCCACCCGGCTCCACATCGACGAACGCTCAGCCGAAGGCCACGTCGAACGCATCCGCCTGCGCCTGGGTTTCCGCTCCCGCGCCCAGATAGCGGCTTGGCACAGCGCCCACGAGGGCAGCAAGTAGAACGCTCAGCCGAGGGCCACGTCGAACGCATCCCTGCGCCTCGGTTTCCACTCTCGCGCCCAGATAGCCGCCTGGCACAGCGCACACGAAGGAAGCCTGTAGTGCGCGCAGTGGGGTATTTCTACGCCTGACCGAGGGTGGGTCGACCGGCCAGGCTGAGGGCATGTCAGTGGTGACCGGGTATGAAGTGAACAGGGTGCGCGGGCCCTTCAACGCCGCGTTTTTCGGGTTGATGGGGCCGTACATCGAGTGGAACGTGCGGCGGCACAAAGGGCGCGTGTTTGCGGACCTGCCGCGCGATGTTGTTGAGCTGGGGCCGGGGGTGGGCGCGAACCTCAGGTACGTGCGGGCGGGGTCGACGCTGGTGGCCGTGGAGCCCAACCGGCCGATGCACCGGCGGCTGCGGGCCGCGGCTGAGCGTCGTGGGGTGCGGCTCGATCTGCGGGACAGCACCGCGGAACGTACGGGGCTGCCGGATCGGAGCGCGGACGCGGTGATCTCGTCGCTGGTGCTCTGCACCGTGAGCGATCCGGCCGCGGTGCTGCAAGAGATCCGCCGGATCCTGCGGCCGGGCGGGACCTATCGCTTCGTCGAGCACGTGGCGGCGCCCGGCGGCACCGTCACGCGCGGGCTGCAGCGGGCGCTGCGCCGGCCGTGGGCGTGGACGTTCGAGGGCTGCTCGTGCGAACGCGACCTGACCACGGTGCTGCGCGCGGCCGGCTTCAGCCGGGTCGACGTGGAGGCGTACCGCCTGCACAGCCCGTTCATCACCTTCAACACCCAGATAGCCGGCATCGCCTACTCCTGAGCCGGCCGCGGTCTCAGGTCACGCACGACCCGAGCCGACACCGCCCCGAAGGCCGGCCGGGCGGTCATCGCACGGATCGGCGGCCGTTGAACCAGCCCATGACGATCGAGACGGCCAGGGCGACCAGGCCGATGATGATGAGCCACTTGACGGCCTTGAGCACCAGACCCAGCACGATCAGCACGAGGGCGATGATTCCGAGCATGACCAGCAGCGAACGCATGACATTTCTCCTGACGTAGACGTGGTCGGAGTGCCCCGTCCGGTCGGAGCCGAACCCCATCGATCCTGTGACGCTCGCGGGCAGCGAGAATCGTTGACATGACGAAGTCCGGGCTCGCGGCAACGTGGGCGGCTCGGCCCGCATCGATGGCCGATCTCGCGACGATCGCCGAGCTGCGGGCGGTGGTGCTGCGGGCCGATCTGGAACGGCTCGGCCGGTACGACGAGCACCGCGTTCGGCAGCGCCTGCGGGACGCGTACGAGCCCGATCACACCTGGATCGTCGAGGTGGGCACGGAATTCGCCGGCTGCGTCGCGTTACGGCCGGCCGAGGACGCGCACTGGCTCGAACACTTCTATCTCCACCCCGAAAATCAAGGTCGAGGTCTCGGTACGGCGGTGCTGCGGTGGCTGCTGAAGCGGTGTGACCGGGACGGCGTCGCGGTACGGCTGAACGTGTTGCGGGGCAGCGCGGCCCGCCGCCTGTACGAGCGGCACGGGTTCATCGTCGAGTCCGAGGACCCGGTGGACGTCTTCATGCACCGCCCACCGGTTCAGAGATACATCCCGGGCGCCGGCTCGGGCTCCGCCTGAGGCGTTCCACGCAGGAGCACGGCCCGGGCCGGGTCGTCCGCGTCGACCGCGAGCCACAACGCGCCCGTGGTGGGACAGCGACCCAGGCTCGCGGCAACCGGTGAAGGCATCGGCAGCGGCTCGTGGTGCAGGTGGTGCCGGTAGTACTCGACGGCGAACGGACCTGACGTGCTGGGCACCTGCCAGCAGTGGCAGCGCCGGGCTTGGCTCAGCCGGGAGCGTTGCTCGGCCTCGCGGCGGCGACGGTGGCGGCGGGCGCGCATCTCCCGGTGCGCCTGGCGGGCGCCGAGGAAGGCCAGGGCCGGGATGCCGAGGCACAGCAGCAGCCAGGTGCCGACCTCCCCGGCCCGGCCGAACCCGACCACGGCGGCGGTCGGGCCACCAAGCGGTAGCGCCACGAAAAGCAGGCTGAGCAAGGCCGCCGCGCCGTAGTAGCCGGTCTGGTCCTTCGCCGGGGGCTCGGCCGGGTCGGTGTGCGGGTCGTAGCTCAGGCTCTGAAACGCCCGCCACACCACGCTGTCGGTGCGGTTCAGCCCCGGGATCGGCACCCAGCGCTGCCAGGCCAGGCGGGAAGCGAGGACGAGCAGCCCGCCGACGATGCCGAGCGGGAACAGCAGCGGCGCCAGGCACCACAACACGACAACGAGCAGTCGGTGCCGGCGCATCGGCGCGGCCGGGGTCAGGTCGGCCAGGGCCGCGTCCAGCTCGGCGTTGGATCGAATTCGGCGCCGTACGCCGTGCAGCAGCAGCCGTGCTCCGGCATCATCACCCCGGAGTCGCAGTGCCGAGGCCGTCCGCAGCGCGGGCGCCGGGTTCCGCTCGAGGGCGGCCGTGACGTGCAGATCGGCGACGACTCCGGCCAGCGTCGTCGTCGCAGCCATGGCGTCGTACGGGTCACGGGCGGCCACCTGGGCCGCGCAGAACTCGGCCACCGTGACCGGAGTGATGATCTCGTACCGGGTGACGAGGGCGTGCCACGCCTGATCCGCGGTCGCCCGGTCGTTGCCGCCGGCGGCCGCCGCGGCGATCAGGTAGCACAGCCGCCACCCGTCCGCGGCGCCGTCGAACCGGCGCGCGCAGGCCATCAGCCACCGGTACGCCTCCGTGTCCCCGGCGGCAGCCCGGCATGCCCCGAGCACCAGGTCGGGCCAGACGGCTTGCGCCACGTCGGGCAGGTCGCCGTACCCCTGAGCGGCCAGAAGCGCGAGCGCCCGCGCGGGCTGCCCGGTCTGCAGCAGCAGCGCGGCGCGGGTGACGTCGTCATCAACGTCCGGAGTCGCGTCCAGCAAGGTCAGGGCGAGCTCGTAGCGATCGATGCTTTCAGCGGCCCGCGCCCAGGTCGGCCAGGACTGCGTCACCTCGTCGGCAAGGACGGTCACACTCACTTATCGGCACCCGAACCCGCACCCTGAAGCAACCGCCGGCCGACGAACGCCGCCAACACGGACTGAAGCCCACTCGGAACCCGGGCCCAAGCGGGCCCCGGAGCCAAGCGGGACCTGGCCCCAAGCGAGATCCGGTCCCAAGCGGAACCGGGTGCCAAGTCACGCCGGCCAGGCGCCGAAGCGGGCTTTCGAGCCGGAGCTGCCTCGGGCTGAGGGCAAGCGAGATCTGGCCCCAAGCGGAACCGGGTGCCAAATCACGCCGGCCAGGCGCCGAAGCGGGCTTTCGAGCCGGAGCGGCCTCGGGCTGAGGGCAGGCTAGCGATGGGTGGCGTCGATGGCGTTGGCCTCGTCGCGGACTTCGGGCTCAGGGTGCTCGCGCAGGGTCCGTAACATGTCGTGCCAGAGCGTGGGCCACCGGAAGCGGGAATCGGTGAACAGGGCCACGGCGAACAGACCGCCGGCCAGGTCGCCCCGCGCGGTCAGGCGACGAATCGTCGCGGTGTCGGTGTACGGGCGCAGTTCGGTCAGCCGATCGCGGATCTGGTCGGCGGTGCGTACGGCCAGGACGGGGTGCCCGGCGCACAGGTCAGCCAGCTCGTCCAGGTTGTCGAGCCGCCCCAGCCCCACCAGCATCAGAACCCCCACCGGCCGATAGGACGGCTGGCCCGCCAGGAAGCGGGCCGAAGCAACAAACGCCGACCGGTCGACCGCCGCCGGAGCCGTACGCGCCCAGCCAACCGTCCCCCGCGCCACAGCCTCAATCCGCCGGCGCGCAACTTCAGCGCCGCCCTCGATGAGCTCACCGCGCTCGTTGAGGCCGCCGCCCGCAACCTGGTCGCCGCCCGCGATGAGGTCGCCGCCCTCGTCGAGGCCGCCGCGCTCGGTTGAACCGCTGGTCTTCGGGCGGGCGCCGCGCTCGATGAGGGTCGTGAAGACTGGGATCAGCCCGGAGGAGATGAGCGCCGGCATCAAGGCGGCGATGTGGGAGAATTCTGGTCCGAGATCGGTGAAGTAGTTGGTCACCAGATCTTCCGCCGCCACGTAGGGCAGCCAGCGCGGCAGAGCGGTGAACGCGGCCCGTTCGCCCCGGCGGCAGGCGCCGGCCACCAGTTCGGCGTAGCGCGGCCGGTGCCGGGCCGAGATCTGGCTCGGCACGGTGTCGAAGATGTCCTTCCCCATGGCCAGGATGGCCCAGCTCGCCTCGGCGTCGAGCCGTTGGCGGGCGCCCGAGACGATCGCCGTCTGAACGTCGGGCGGGGCGTCCGGGAAGACCTCCAGCAGCGTGGTCATCACCTCGGCCGGTGCGTAGCGGGCCAGCAGCCGGGCCGCCGCCTTGCGGCTCGTCACCTTGGCCGGGCCCACGAGAACGCCGCCCAGCAACGCGGGCAGCCGCGACGGCACGGTGTGCGCGGCCGCGCGACCGGCGGCATACAGGGCAACCCGAGCGCGATCCGAACCCGCGTACTCGAGCAGCGTCGACAAAGCCTCGTCGGCCCGGTCGGTGTACGGCAACGCACCCAACGCCGCCTCAGCGAGCACCACGCCGGCAGCGTCCCGGCCCAGCGGCACCCCCTCACCGCCGAAGCTGGGCACCGCCTCAGCATCGTCCCGGCTCAACGGCGCGCCCCCACCACCGAAGCCAGTCACGCCCCGGCCCGACGGCGTAACAGCACCACCGAAACCGGCCACGTCCCGGCCCGACGGCGTAACCCCACCACCGGAACCAGTCACCACCCCGGCGCCGTCGCGGTAGCTCAGCACTAGCTCGCGGCCGAGAACCGGCACCACGGCGGCCATCCGCAGCATCGAGGCTCGCCGCGCCAGCGGCTGCGTGGCGTCGTCCACTATGGAGCCCAGTAGATCCACGTACGCCTCGTGCTGGCGGGGCAGCCAGCGCTCGACATGCACCGGCGGCTGCGGCGCCATCGCCCGGCCCAGCAGGTCGGTCCGGGATGAGCTGATCACCGACCACACCTCCGGCAGGCTCACCGCGTACGGGTCGATGGTCAGCACCTCCTCGACCCGCTCGGAGCGGCGCCGCCGGTCGGCCAGCCACAGCCGGATCGCCTCGTCGCGGTCCTTGGTCGTGATAGCCGCGCGCACCGCCTCTTGCAGTTCGGGTAGGTCGTACGCGCGAGGACCTAGCGCACGGGCGAGCGCGAGCACCGGCACGTGCCCGCGCAGCCTTTCGAAGACCGCCGCGGCCGGCACCCCCTCGAAGCTGGGCAGGGGCTCGCCGACCCGCGCGATAGTGGCCAGCGCCCACTCCCGCAGCTCGGGCTCGTCGAAGTGACGGCGCAGGGTGTCCACGGCCAGCCGGACCAGCGCCGCCCGCGTCGAGCCGGACGTGTCCCGAGCCTCGAGCACGGCGGTGGTCAGCGCCGACGCCTGCGCGGGCGTCAGATGCGCACCTATCAAAGCGTGCAGGGCGGTCGAGCGTACGGAATCAAGTTCGTTGCCAAGACGGTCGAGCCGCAAGAGGCCCACCGCGCGAGGGTCGCGCGAGCGGCGGGCCGCTCCGATCAGCAACGCCCAGGCGCGCTCGCGCTCGGCAACGGCACCCGTCCGCGTCCCGGCGACGAGCGCGTCCGACACCTCGTCCCAAGCCAGGTACGAGCGGTACTTCGCGCGTAGCGGCGGTGCCACCAGGTCCAGGGCCTGCGCGGCCGAGCGCACCCGATCCCGTACCGGCAGCAATTCCATGACCCGCACGGACGGCCACCGCTCGTCGGAGGCCAGCGAGTAGAGGTCGAACCGCCGCGACGGAGCCAGCACCTCCAGCAACGCCACGAAGTGGGTTCGCGCCAGCGGCACCAGTTCCTCGTTCGGCAGCACTACCAACCGGCGCAGGACAGCGGGCGGCAACGGCCGAGCGGCGTTCCGGTCCACCAGCAGCCGCGCCACCCGGCCGGGATCGGCGGCGGCCAGCCGTCCGTACGCCGTCAAGGCGCCCGGCAGATAGTCCTCCACCGGATACCGTTCCACGAGGTCGAGCACCCGCGCCGGCTCGCACGACAACACGGCCGCGCCGAAGTGCCCCCACACCGCCCGGCGTTGCTCGATCGGCGCCGCCGCCAAGCGCTCCTCGGCCACCTCCAGCAGAATCGCCGGGTGCCGCCTCGCCACCACCTCGAGGTTGGCCGCGAATTCCAGGTCGGGCAGCATTTCCCGTACGACCGAAGCCCCGCAAGCCGGCAGCAGGGCCGCCGCCTCCTCGTCCCCGAAGTGCTCGCGCACCTCCCGGATCAGCCGGTCGGCCGTGTGCGGGTCGCGCAGGTGCCGCAGCGTCCGATAGGCCTTCCGCCGATCCGCCGCCGACAACTCCGTGATGCGCAGGTCGAACAGCCTGTTCCGCAGCAACGGTTGCGGCGACGACGCGGCCGCCACGATTCCCGCCGCGTCCCGCGCCACCATCGACGCCACCAGAGCCAACTGCCGCTCGTACGCGCTTCCGGTCACGAGTCGGGCGCAGACCTCGGCCCTGTCCGGCGCGGTGCGCGCCCATGCGGCCAGGAAGCGCATCCGCTCCCGGTACGGCAGCGGATCCAGCGAGGTCAGAAGCTCATCGACGGGCACTCACGAGATTATGACCGTTTGCAGCTCGGTCAAAGCCTCCATGGGATGAGCGCCACCCACCCGGCCCAGTCCGCTGTCCGAGCCGGCCCGGCCGCCGAACGGCAGGTGGCTCTCCCAGTAGTTCGACGACTCGTTGATGTTCACCCAACCCGTGCGGACCGCGTCGGCGTACGCCAGCCCCTTCGTCAGGTCGGCCGTGTAGATGGCGGCCAGCAGCCCGTACCGGGAAGCGTTGGTCAGTTCGATCGCCTCGTCCAGCGAGCCGATGCTCACCACGGGCGCCACCGGCCCGAACGTCTCGTCGGTGGCGATCAGCGCGTCGGCCGGCACGTCGTCGAGCACCGTCGGCGTCCAGTAGAGGTCGGTCGGAAAAGCTTTCCCGCGTACGCCACCAGTGAGCACGCTGGCGCCTCGGGCCACCGCGTCGGCCACGTGCTCGTCCATCTTCGCGGCCACCCCGGCGTTGTTGAGCGGGCCCATCGTGGTCGTGTCGTCGAACGGGTCGCCCAGCCGGACCGTCGACCGCACGGCCGCCGCCAGCCGGGCCACGAACTCGTCCTTGATCGCCGAGTGGACCAGCAGCCTCTCCCCCGCCGTACAACTCTGACCCGCGCACAAGAAGCAGGCGACCAGCGCCCCTTCGACCGCGCGATCGAGATCGGCGTCGTCGAGCACGACGACCGGCCCGTTGCCGCCCATCTCAAGCAGCGTCGCCTTGCCCGACGCCGCGTTCGCTACCAGCTTGCCCGTGGCCGTGGAGCCGATGAAGGCCACCGCGTCAGTGCCCGGGTTGCGGGCGATCTCGTCCCCGACGACCGGCCCCGGCCCGGTGACCAGGTTCAGCACGCCCGGCGGCAGGTCGGCCTCGGCCACGCACGAGGCCAGCGCGACGGCGGCCACCGAGGTCGACGGCGCGGGCGTCCACACCACCGTGTTGCCGCAGGCCAGCGCGGGCGCGATCAGCTCGGCCGGCATGGTGTAGGGCCAGTTCCACGGGGTGATCACGCCGACCACGCCGCGCGGCCGGCGGATCAGCAGCGCCCGCTTGCCCGGCGACGACGAGTTCGGCACCAGACCGCCCAGGCGCTTGCCGTCCTCGGCCGCCATCCGCCAGTACGTGACCAGCTCGTCCACCTCGTCGTAGGCCTCGGCCCGCAGCGGCTTGCCCTGGTCGAGGGTCAGCGTGCGGGCCAGCTCGTGCCGCCGGGCCTCGATCACGTCAGCCACGCGGTGCAGCAGCGCGGCCCGTTCGTAGGCGGTGAGCCGGGCCCAGCGGGGCGCCGCTGACCGGGCGGCGGCGATGGCCGTACGGGCGTCGTCGCGGTTCCCTTCCGGTACGTCGCCCAGCTTCTCGCCGGTGGCGGGGCTGGTCGCCGTGGTGGTGGCGTGCGAACGGGCGGGCGTCCAGGCGCCGCCGACGAACATGGCGAGGTCCACCCGCCCAGGCTATCGGCGGTCATCACACGGTGATAGGTGCGAAGTGGGCTGTAACCGTTTCACCTTGACACCACGTACGGTACTTCGACAGCCTTCGATACGGTGCCGGACCGGACCGGCCCAGCCGTGTCGACGACCACCCGAAAGGAGTCCGGCGTGCGCATCCGCATCGTCGTCGCTTCGCTTGCCACAGTCCTGACCGGCGCCCTGGCCGCACCCTCGGCCGCCTCGGCCGCCGTGGAGGACCCGGGCACCAACATCATCGGCGGCGGCACGGTCTCGTCCGCGCCGTGGGCGGCCGCCGTGCTCAGCAACGGCAGCTTCACCTGCTCGGGCACGATCATCTCGGCCAACTACGTGCTGACCGCGCGGCACTGCATCTCGGGCACGATGTCCGTACGCGTCGGCAGCGTCAACCGCACCTCGGGCGGCACCACCCGCGCCGTCAGCAGCACGGCCACCCGCTACGACCTGGCCCTGATGCGGCTCGCCTCGCCGATCACCACGTCGTACATGCCGCTGTCGAGCGCCTACCCGCCGGTCGGGTCGACCAACAACATCTACGGCTGGGGCATGACCTGCTACAGCGGCTGCAGCGCCTCGACCACGCTGAAGACGGCCACCGTCCAGGTCACTTCGACCAACCAGACCGACGCCTACGGCGGCCGCGCGATCGGCAGCAGCCGCATCAACGGCAACGCCTGGCGCGGCGACTCCGGCGGCCCCCAGGTCTACAACGGCGCCCAGGTCGGCGTGGCCTCCACCGCCGACGGCACCTCCCGCCAGTACTACGGCAGCGTCGCCTACAACCGCGCCTGGATCACCTCGACCGCCGGCGTCTGACAGTCCTCGAGGCCCGGGGCCGGCTCACACGCCGGTTCCGGGCTTCGTGCTGTCGCGAGCAGGATCAGGACGGCCACGAGCACGAGCGCTACCGCCACCCCAGCGAGAACGAGCGGCCGCCGGGATCGCACGACCTCGGGCCCACGAACCGGCGACCGCAGCACGAACGCCGCCGACCGGGCGCCCCGGAACTCCTCGGCCTCGCTCCGCAACCGCTGCCGGGCCGCCTTGCCACGCTCCAGTTCCGTGACCGCCTCGCCGACGAACACGAAGTAGATCGGGTCGAGCGTGCCGGCCGCCCGGGCCACGTACGAGCCCAGCTCGGCCGGCGCCGCACCCGGCCCGCCCGCCGTCTGCCGGCGCACGTCCTCCATCAGCGCGTGCCGCCGGGCATGGTCGACCCGCTGTTCCACCTGCTCGAAGACGTCCGGCACGACGGCCGGCAGCGGCGCGTCCACGTTGGACGGCCGCACCTCGCCGTCCGGCCTCTTCCGCACGTGCCCCTCGGGATCGATCCCGGCGAAGTCGGGCCCGACCGCGCTGGCCGGGATCAGCCGCACGATCCGGTGCCGGCCGTGCACCTTGACCAGCTCGCGGAAGTCCGGGTTGGTCATCAACAGCTTGCGGACCATGGCCAAGCGGCCGTCCTCGTCGGCGTCGAGGTCGCGCAGCAGGTCCCCCTCGGTGATCACGAAGGTGATCGGGCGGTGCTCGCCCAGCATCAGCGTGACCATCGTGGTGAGGGAGTGCTGCAGCTTGACGCGGCCGGCCCGGTTGCCGTCGGCCCACTGCCGCAGCTGGAAGCCGTCGACGATCCCGAACAGGGCGTCGGCGTCGCGGATGTGGGCCAGCAACTCCTCCTGAAAGCCCTCGCCGGGCGGACGAGGCTCGGTGAGGACTCCTCCGGCGTACTCGAGGTAGTTCAGGGTCATGACGGTGTGCACGGCACCGGAGGCGGCACGCGTGCGCACGTCGAACGTGAAGTCACGGGTCTCGCCCGGGGCCGTGCCGTGCGGCCAGTCCGAGTCGACGTCGGCGACCTGGTTGAACCAGCCGCTCAGCTGCACGGTGTCGGCGTGCGAGGTCTGCAGGAACCAAACCCGGGCGCCGGGCAGGCGCATCTGGTGGTGCATGCTCGCCAGCAGCAGGGTCTTGCCGGAACCGCGCGGGCCGAGCGCGACCACGCGAAACGTGGGTACGGCTGCGTCGAGGCCGGCGGCCGCGGCCCGGCGGCGCCGGCGGCGGCGCAGCAGGTGGGTCACGGCGGCCGCGGCGAACACGGCCAGGAGGAGCAGCAGGACGGCGTACACGGGGTCTCACCCCCGGGCGGCTGACGGCGGGAACGGCCCGATCACAGCACGCCCGGGTGCCCGGGGCACCGCCCCGATCCGCTAGCGGACAGAGACGTTTCTGAACCAACCTGCCCACCCCGCCCGACCAGGGGGCGGGCCGGAGACTACGCGCTGCGGCGCGCGGCGGCCGGCCTTCGTCCACAGGACGCCTCAGCAAAAAGCGAAGGTTGTCCACAGGTCTGCTTGCGGGCAGTTGGTATCCAGGGCGGAAGTAGCTTCCCGTGAATGGCGTTCAGACAATTCCCAGAAAGGGTGGAACCGCTATCAGTTAGAGATCAGAAAGCGCCCGAATCGGGCAATGGAGTGGGCAACCGTTTGACGCCCGTCGAATAATGGGAAGGCATCCCGGCGCGGTCGGGTCGCTACTCTCCGTGCCGGATTTCGGTCATTTGAATTCGAAACGTTGTCGCGGCGTCACCCGCCGTCCAGCGGGGTTGACTAATAGATCGTGACCATATATCTGTTCTGACGGCGTTGAGCCCGGCGCGTTGCCAAACGCACCGCGTCACCACGAGGGAGCTACCACATATGCCGGCTGGGACCGCCATGAGGGGCGATCGCGACGCACGCCAGGGTCAGCGCAAAGCGCAGGGCGGCGGCGGGGCCGGCAAAAAGAAGTCGAAGCGCCACAAAGCGCCACTCTGGGCAAAACTCGTGACAACCTTCGGCGTCGTCATGGCACTGGTCGGGGTCGGCGGCATCGTCAGCGTCAAATACTTCCTGGGGCAGCTCACCTCGAACATCCAGACGACCTCGTCGGTGCTGAACGCGTCCGGCGGGCTGGGCAACAGCACCACCAAGGCCGGCGAACTGCCCAAGGGCGCCATGAACATGCTGCTGCTGGGGCTGGACACGCGCACCGGCTGGGGCGAGGGCGAGTCCCGGTCGGACACGATCATGATCCTGCACATCACCGCCTCGCACGACAAGGCGTACATGATCTCGATCCCGCGCGACACGGTGGCCAAGATCCCGGCCGACGAAGAGATGGGCGTGCGCGAGCAGACCACCAAGATCAACGCCGCCTACCTGTTCGGCTCGCAGAACGGGCGCGGCTGGCAGGGCGGCGCCAAGCTGGCCACCAAGGCCATCCACGAGCTGACCGGCATCGAGTTCGACGGCGTCGTGGTCATCGACTTCAACGGCTTCAAGGGCATCCTCGAGGCGATGGGCGGCGTCCGCCTGTGCGTCGACAAAGAGATGTGGTCCAGCCACTATCTGGTCAAGAACGGCAAGATCGAGTACGCCCACGGCGCCGACCCCAAGAGCAAGCCGCGTGACGCCCTGGTCTTCAAGAAGGGCTGCCGCGAGATGCAGCCGTGGGAGGCGCTCGAGTTCTCGCGCCTGCGCCACTCGACCAACGGCGACTACGACCGTCAGCGGCACCAGCAGCAACTGCTGCGCGCGATGGCCAAGAAGGCCAGCAGCGCCGGCATCATGGGCAACCCGAGCAAGGTGGCCAAGATCCTGGCCGCGGCGGGCAAGTCGCTGAAGATGGACACGAACAACGTGCCGGTCGACAACTTCATCTTCGGGCTCAAGGGCCTGGCCGCGGGCGACCTGATCCCGATCAAGACCAACGGCGGCACCTTCTCGCCCGGCGACGGCGGCGAGGCGATCAACGACGACACCCGGGCCCTGTTCGAGGCGACCTCGGCCGACAAGCTGCCCGAGTTCCTGCTGCGTCACCCCGAGAACGTGATCACGGACGGCGCGGCCGCGTCCTGACGACGGCGTAGTACGCGGGGATCCGCTGCACCGGTCCGTCCGGCTCCAGCGGATTTCCGTAGACGTGCGTGGCGCCCTGTTCGAGCACCTGCCACGCGTCGTCCGGGAACACCTCGGCCACCTCTTCGGCCCCGAACCGCCGCGGCGCCCGCACACCCGCGCTGATCAGCCGATGCACCAGCGGCGGCAGCCGGGTCGGCCCGGCTCCCTGGTCCAGCAGGAAGTCGAGCGGGTCGCCGACGTGGTTGGTCTCGCTCAGATACAACGTGCCGGTTCCACCGAGCATCGCGGCGACGTTCGCGGCGACCGCCCGCCGGGAATCGTCGTCGAGCACGTGCAGCACCCCGCGGATGTGCACGTTCGCGTCGCCCGCCTCATCGTGCAGGAGCTTTCCCAATCCCGGTGACGCGATATCGGCCACGCGAAAGGCCACCCCCGAGGTGAAGGCGCCGGTGGCGCGCGCGATCGCCGCCGCCGAGCCGTCGATGCCGATGACGCGCGAGGCGAAACCCGTCAGCGCGTACGCCTGACGCCCCGACCCGCATCCCAGGTCGACCATCGGCAGGCTCGGGTCGGCGTGCCGCCGCAGCACGGCCGCCAGCAGCTCGTTCTCGGCCGGCTCGTCGGCCTCCCACAGCACGTCGCCCGCCGGGCCGGTGCGCGTGACGCCGGCCCAATAGCGCTCCCACGCCCGCGACTGCGAGCGCGGCGCGCCCAGGGCGGCCAGGGTCAGCCGGGGGATCAAGAGGTACTTGCGCCAGACCACGACGATCATCATTGCGTGCGTTCCGCGGCCTGACCAGAACACTGTTCGAGTGCCCCGGAAACGACGCCCGGAGGGATCGTCCACGACGGATTCCGCAGCCGCCGAGCCCCGGAAAAAATTATTACGCACTGAGATCAACCCGTAACAAGCGGCCAGTACGGTCCCGCATCATGATTCGGCGGAGTGGCCTGGCCACGCTCGGTGTTGTTCTGGCGGTCGGACTCGCGGCCTGCGGGTCGGACGGCGGCGACGAGCTCGTGTTCGGCGGTGACCCGGTCACGCAGTGTGTGCGTGTGCCCGAGGGCGCCCCCATGATGGTCGGCGAGGTGCTGCGGGCGCCGGCCGGCTCGGATCTGGTGATCCAGAAGATCAGCTGGGCCGGCGCCAAGGGCGTCAAGGCGGGCAAGGCGTTCGTGGTGCCGCTGAGCGGCGGCCGGACCCCGATCGGGAACGTCAACTATCCCCCGGCGGCCAACCCGACCTGGGCCTTCCGGGCGCCGGCCGAGGGGGCCACGATCCCGGCCGGCGAGGAGGCCAACCTGCTGCTCGTGGTGAGCCGCAGCGGAGCGCTGGACGGCTCGGCCACGGGCATGCAGATCGACTACCTCGGCGGCTCGAAGACCAATACGACGACGTACCAGTTCCGGGGTGACTGCAGCGTCAACCCCGGCTGATCACCGCAGCGCGGGCAGGACCTTCGACCCGAACGCCTCGACGAACGGGATCAGGTCCTGCCCCACGTGGTGCAGATAGATGCGGTCGAATCCGAGGGCGGCGTAGCCGCGCAGCTTCTCGATGTGCTCCTCGAGGTCGGCCGAGATGTTGACGACCTTCCCGACCTGCTCGACCGTCACGTTCTCGCTGACCACGTCGAAGTGCTCGACCGTCTCGAGGTCCCAGCACACCGGCGGCTGGAAGATGTTGCTGCGCCACTGGTCGTGCGCGATCGCCTCGGCCTCGTGCTGGGTCGGCGCCCAGCTCAGGTGCACCTGCAGGCAGATCGGGCCGCGGCCGCCGGCGTCGCGGTACTGCGAGATCATCGCCCGCAGGTGGTCCTCGGGGGCGTTCACCGTGACCAGCCCGTCGGCCCAGCGGGCACACCAGGCGGCGGTCTTGGTGCTCACCGCGGCGCCGATCAGCGCGGGCGGTGTCTCGGGCCGCGTCCACAGGCGAGCCCGGTCGACCTTGATCAGACCGTCCCGGGTCACCTCCTCGCCGGCCAGCAGACCGCGGATCACCTCGACGCTCTCGAGCAGGCGGGCCTCGCGGACCTCTTTGCGCGGCCACGGCTCGCCGGTGATGTGCTCGTTGCTGTATTCGCCGCTGCCCAGCGCGGCCCAGAACCGGCCCGGGTACATCGCGCCCAGCGTGCCGATGGCCTGCGCGATGATCGCCGGGTGGTAGCGCTGGCCGGGCGCGTTCACGACACCGAACGAAAGGTTGG
Organism: Paractinoplanes pyxinae; assembly: GCF_026626335.1. GTDB lineage: Bacteria > Actinomycetota > Actinomycetes > Mycobacteriales > Micromonosporaceae > Actinoplanes > Actinoplanes pyxinae. Next base: position 87,659 of record NZ_JAPNTZ010000005.1, read on the forward strand.
TCGCTTGCAGCGCCGCGCCCAGCCACGACCAGGCGAACGCCGACTCGCCCTGCCGGCGGCTCCACGGCGAGAAGTGATCGGAACACATCGCCGCGTCGAAGCCGGCGCGTTCCGCGGCCACCACGGCGGCGAGCAACTCGGCGGGCGGGATCTGCTCATGGGACGCATGGATTCCGTACTCCGTCATGCCGGGTCCTTACCCAGGATCGGCGGTGGGAAATCCGTGCGATCACCAGCTTGCAGGCGGACGATAGGGCATGGGAATCAGTCGAAGACTTCTGTTCACGGCCGGATCCGGCGTGCTGGGAGTGGCTGTGCTCTCCGCATGTTCCGCTGACGAAGACTCACCCGCTGCCGCGCCGACCGCCGGCGCGGCGTCCGAGGAAGAGGCCACCGGCCCCCTGACGTGGAAACGGGTCGACCTCTCGTTCGTCTCGGCCTATCTGCTGATCCGCGGTTCCACGGCCGCGATCGTCGACCTGGGCACGGGCGGCTCGGCCGAGGCCATCGGCGAAGGGCTCACCGCGGCCGGCAGCAGCTTCTCCGCCGTGCGCCATGTCGTGATGACCCACAAGCACGACGACCACGCCGGTGGCCTCGGCGGTGTCGAGCCGCTGGCCACGAACGCCAAGTTCTACACCGGCGAGGCCGACGTCGTGTCCATCTCGTCGACGAAGGACCTGATCGGCCTGAAGGACGACGACGACGTCTTCGGCCTGCGGATCGTCGGCACACCCGGGCACACGGCGGGCCACATCTCGGTGTTCGACCCGGACACGGGCACCCTGGTCGCCGGGGACGCGCTGCGCACCACCACCGACGGCCTGGTCGGCCCCGACCCGCAGTACAGCGAGGACATGGCCACGGCCGGCGCCTCGATGAAGAAGCTGGCCGGCCTCGACGTGCGCACGATCCTGCCCGGTCACGGCGCCCCGCTCACCTCCAACGCGGGGGCCGCGCTCAAGAAGCTGGCCGCCTCGGGCTGAGTCTGTTCATCTGATGGTTGCCCAGGCACGGGCCGCAGATCGTAAAGTCGGCCGGTGACAACACAGCACGAGGACGTCAGCCGCCGCCTGTCCGGCGCCGAGGAGGCCGCCGTCGAGCGGCACGCCGACTACGCCGAGGCCATTCGTGGCTCCTTCCACCGCCTGCGCACCGGGCTCGATCTCGCCCACGGCGGAAGCACGGTCGGCGCCCAGGAGTGGGGTTCGTACGTGGCGGCGCTCGACCGCGGCCTCGACGAGCTCGACCGGGAACTGGCCCACGCCGCCGACCTGCCGGCCGCCGAGACCAAGCTGGTGACGCACGCGTCGAAGCTCGAGCTGGCCGGCTGGCGGCTGCGCTTCAGCCTGCCCGGCGCGGCGAAGTCCGATCCGGACGGCGTCCGCGAGCGTCTGGCCGCCGCCGAGGACGAGGTGGACAGCTACGCGGCCGGCCGGTCGTCGGCCCCCGACGTGCAGCGCCGGATCGACGATCTTCGGGACGTACGGGCAGACATTTAGTTTTCCCTTTACGCCCGAGGCCATGGCGCCCTTGATCCGGTAAATTGCGCCCGGCGCAGTCGCGCCGCGTAGCCGAAAGGGCACACCATGCGCCGGATCCTCGCCGCTGCCATCGCCGCCGTCCTGCTGCTCACCGGGGCCGCCTGCACCGACGACAAGAAGGTCGAGGCGGCTCCCGGCACCAAGGTGAGCGTCGGCGTCATCCCGATCATCGATGTGGCGCCCATCTATCTCGGCAAGCAGAAGGGCTTCTTCGCCAAGCGCGGCATCGACCTGACGCTCACCCCCGAGCAGGGCGGCGCGCCGATCGTCGAGGGTGTGCTCGGCGGCAAGTACCAGTTCGGCTTCAGCAACGTGACCTCGCTGATGGCCGCGCAGTCGGCCGGCGCGCCGCTGAAGGCGGTGGCCAGCGGCGTGGCCTCCAACGGACGGGCCGGGCGCGACTTCTCGGCCATCGTGGTGCGCGACGGCAGCCCGATCCGGTCGGCCCGCGACCTGTCCGGTAAGCGGATCGCGGTGAACACCTTGAAGAACCTGGGCGACACGACCGTACGGCAATCGGTTCGCCGGGCCGGCGGCAACGCCGACAACCTGAGCTTCCAGGCCATGCCGTTCCCCGACATGCCGGGGGCGCTGCAGGCGGGCAAGGTGGACGCGGCGTGGGTGGTCGAGCCGGCGCTGAGCGCGGTGCTGACCCAGGGCGGCCAGATCCTCGCCTCGAACTTCGTCGACACCGCGCCCGACCTGACGGTGGCGCTCTATTTCACCAGCCGGGGCACGATGACCGCGAAGCCGCAGCTGGTCACCGACTTCACCGAGGCCATCAAGGAATCGATGCGCTACGCGGCCGGCCACCCCGAAGAGGTGCGGGACGTCGTGGGCACGTACACCCAGATCAACGACACCGTACGCATCGCGATGATCCTGCCCAGCTGGCCCGAGGACATCAACCGCCGGTCGCTGGAGCGGGTGGCCACGCTGGGCCAGCGCGACGGCATCTTCACCAAGGCGCCCACCCTGGATCAGCTGCTGCCCTGAGCTGTCACTGGTTCGGCACTGACCGAACCTAGCGTCGGACCCATGCTCGCCGACTTTCTTCAGGTGCGTGACCGGCTCCTGCGCATCGCCACCCGCATCGCCGGGGCCGAGGCCGAGGACGTCGTGCAGGACGCGTGGCTGCGCTGGCAGCGCGTCGACCACAACACCGTGCTCGACCCGCCGGCCTACCTGTCGCGCACCACGGTCCACCTGTCGCTCAACCGGGCTCAGCACCGGCCCGCCCCGGCGCTCCCGACGGCGGCGCGGCCGGCCGACCCGGCCGACCAGGTGACCGCGGCCGACGAGCTCCGGTCGGCCCTGGCCCTGCTGGTGGCCCGGCTCGAGCCGCGCTCGCGGGTGGCCTACACGCTGCGGGAGGCGTTCGAGCTGCCCTACCGGCAGATCGGCGACCTGCTGGGCATCACCGAGCCGCACACCCGGCAGCTGGTCGGCCGGGCCCGCCGCCGTCTGGCCGCCGGTCCGGACCACCCGGTGCCCCGCGACGAGCACCGGGCCCTGCTGGCCGCCTTCCAGCACACCGCCCGCACCGGCGACCCGGCCGCGCTGGCCGGGCTGGCCCGTTCGCCTGAATCGGCGCGGGCCGCTGCCGCATGATGATCCGGTGCGGTACCTGTGGCCGGCCGTGGGCGGCGCCGTCGCGCTGGTGCTGCTGACGCTGATCGGCGTCCGGCTGCTGGGCGGCGGGGACGACGGCCCGCGGCCCGATCAGGCTCAGCCGGGAACGGTGCTGCTGGTCCCCGGGTACGGCGGCAGCCGCACCGCGCTGACCCGGCTGGCCGAGCGGTTGACGGCCGCGGGGCGCACGGCGACCGTGCTGACCCTGCCCGGCGACGGCACCGGCCCGCTCGAGGACCAGGCCGAAACGCTCGACGCGGCCGTGCGGGACGCGACGACGGCCGGCGCGCCCTCGGTCGACGTGATCGGCTACTCGGCCGGCGGCGTGGTGACCCGGCTCTGGGTCGACCGGCACGCCGGCGCCGAGCGGGCCCGGCGGGTGGTCTCGCTGGGCTCTCCCCTGCACGGCACCCGGCTGGCCGGGCTCGGCGCCCGGTTCGGCGGCGCCCGGTGCCCGCAGGCCTGCCAGGAGCTGGCGCCCGGCAGCGACGTGCTCGACAGCATCGACGGCGCGCTGCCCGACGGGTTGCCCTGGCTGTCCATCTGGACCGAGAACGACGAGACGGTCCAGCCGCCCGACTCGGCCCGCCTGGACGGCGCGATCAACTTGTCGCTGCAGAGCATCTGCCCGGCCGCGCGCACGGCCCACAGCGAGTTGCCGACCGACCCGTACGTCACGGCTCTTGTCCTCGACGCCCTGGGAACCGCCCCGCTGCGCGAGCCGGAAAGCTGCCCCGCGAGCCCCTAGGGCAGTCACTCGACGGATGATCCGGCCCGGGTGGCCGGGGCAGGGTGAAGGGGTGATTGATCGCGGACCTGACTTGCGGTTCGGCCTGCTGGGCGCGGTGCGCGTCCGGCGGGGCCGGGTCGACCTCGAGCTGGGCGGGCGGCAGCCCCGGACCATTCTGGCGCTGCTGCTGGCCGGAGCCGGGTCGACGGTGGGTTTGTCGGAGATGGTGGACACCCTCTGGGGCGAGGACCCACCGGTCAGCGCCGTCAACGTGGTGCATCGGCACATCGGGGTGCTGCGCCGCGTCCTCGAACCCGAACTCCCGGTCCGGGCGACCGGCGACCACCTGGTCCGGCACGCCTCGGGCTACCGGCTGCTGGTCGACGAGCACAACTTCGACCTGTTGCGGTTCCGCCGGCTGGCCGCCGAGGCCCGGCGCACCGACGACCCGGCGGCGGCCGTGCGCCGCTACGCCACCGCGTTGTCGCTGTGGAACGGGCGCTGCGCGGCCGAACTCGAGATGGAGCATCCGAGCTTCCTGGCCGTCGAGGCCGAACGCTGGCAGGTGACCCGCGAGGCGGCCGACGCCGCCCTGCGCGGCGGGCCGGTCCGGCTCATCCTGCCCGCGCTGCGCCAGGCGACCGTCCTCAATCCGCTCGACGAGAGCCTGCAGGCACGGCTGCTGTCGGCCCTGGCCGCCGACGGTCGTCAGGCCGAGGCCATGCACACGTTCCGTGAGGTGCGCCGCCGGCTGGGTGACGAACTGGGGCTGGGGCCCGGGCCGCAGCTCATCGAGGCGTACGACCGGCTGCGGCCGCGCGCCACGTGCGCCGCCTGCGGGCGATAGCAGACTTCCGTTACGCCCGGGTGCCCAACGCCCCGGCCGAACGGGTCATCCGGACGGCCGTTCAGACCGAAGATCGTAGCCGGGGCGGGGCATCTGGCGTGACGGCCGAGGCAGGAGTTGAAAGTGATTCTGCATTGAGTAGTCTGCTCGCCGTTGTCTTGTTGATGAGGAGCGCGCACACCCATGGTTTCGAACCTTCTTGAGCTTTCCGAGAACCCGGCCACCAAAGAGGCCATCGTCAAGGACGCCCAGGCGTTGGTCGAGGCCGAACTGGCCAACAAGTCGGGCATCTCGGCCGGCGCGGTGAAGCTGGCCTACAAGGCCGTCACCTCGTTCGCGCCCGGTTACTACGTCGAGACCCTGAACATCATGGTTCCGTCGATGCTCGAGCAGCTGCAGCCGTTCTGGACCGACTTCCAGGTCGCCGGCGGCGGCTCGTTCGGCGAGTACCTGGTCAAGCGTCAGGACGAGGTCACCCCGGCCCTGCTGCTGGTCACCGACGACATGGCCAACGCCTCCGAGAAGGCCGTCGTCGTCAAGGCCTACAAGACCGTGCGCGGTGGCGCCGCCAAGCACATCGAGGCCGCCCTGCCGGCCCTCGGCGCCCTGGTGGAGAAGTACGCCGCCTGATTCGCCTGGTGAAAGCCGCGCCCGTTGCTCGAACGGGCGCGGCTTTCCCGTTCAGCCCAGGGTGATGCGGCGGTCGATCCCGATGGCGTCCAGGAACCGCTCGTCGTGGCTGACAACGACAAAGGCGCCGCGGTACGCCGTGAGGGCCGACTCGAGCTGGCCGACGCTCACGAGGTCGAGGTTGTTGGTCGGCTCGTCCAGCAGCAGCAACTGAGGCGCCGGCTCGCCGAACAGCACGCACACCAGCGTCGCCCGCAGTCGCTCGCCGCCCGAGAGCACCCGCACCGGCAGATGAGCGCGGTCGCCCCGGAACAGGAAGCGGGCCAGCAGGTTCATCCGGTCGGCGTCGGCCAGCGCCGGGGCGAAACGGGCCAGGTTCTCCGCCACTGTCAGGTCGTCGTCGAGCAGGTCGAGCCGCTGCGACAGATAGGCCACCCGGCCTCCCCGCGGCGGCTGGTCGCCGCCGATCAGGCGCATCAACGTCGACTTGCCGGCGCCGTTGGGCCCGGCCAGCGCGATGCGTTCCGGGCCGCGGATGGTCAGGTCGATCCCGCCGTCCGGGAACACCGGCCGTCCGTCGTAAGTGACCTGCAGCCCCGAGCCGCTGAAGACCGTCCGCCCGGCCGGCACCGCCGTCTGCGGCAGCTCGATGACAAGCCGGTCGTCGTGCTTGGCCGCCCAGCTCGCCTCGTCGTACCGGGCCTGCGCGTCGACCACCCGTGAGGCGTGCACGTCGCCCGCCCGGGCCGCTGAGACCTGGGCGCTGTTCTTCAGGTTGCCCGCGTGGATCCGGGACAGGCCGGCGCTGCCCAGATTGCGGGCCGCGGTCGACTGCCGGCGGGCCGAACGCTCGCGGGCCTGCTGCATCTCGCGCTTCTGCCGCTTGAGGTCCTGCTCGGCGTTGCGCACCTGCCGTTCGGCCACCTCGCGCCCGGCTTCGACTGCTTGCGCGTACGCGGTGAAGTTGCCCCCGTACCACCGGAGCTCACCGGAGTCGAGCGACGCGATCCGGTCCATCTCGTCCAGCAGCGCGCGGTCGTGGCTCACCACCAGCAGGCACCCGCCGAACGTCCGCAGCACGGCCGTCAGCCGCTCCCGGGCGGCGCCATCGAGGTTGTTGGTCGGCTCGTCGAGCAGCAGCACGTCGGGCCGCTTGAGCAGTTGCGCGGCCAGGCCGAGGCTGACCACCTGGCCGCCGCTGAGCGTGCCCAGCCGCCGGTCGAGCGCCACGTCGCCCAGGCCGAGCCGGTCGAGCTCGGCCCGGCTGCGCTCCTCGACGTCCCAGTCGGCGCCGACCGTGGCGAAGTGCTCCTCGGCGGCGTCGCCGGACTCGATGGCGTGCAGGGCGGCGATGGTGCGGTCGACCCCGAGCACCTGGGCCACCGTCTGCTCCTGGGCGAACGGCAGGTGCTGGGGCAGATAGCCGAGCACGCCGCCCACGGTGATCGTGCCGCCGGTGGGAGTCAGGTCGCCCGCGATCAGCCGCAGCAGCGTGGTCTTGCCGGTGCCGTTGGCGGCGACCAGGCCGTTGCGCCCGGCCGGGACCGACACCGTCAGGTCGTCGAAGACCGGGGTGTCGTCGGGCCAGGAAAAGGACAGGGACGTGCAGACGACAGAAGCGTCGGACATGAAGAGCTCCGAGAGAAAAGGGCCGGACGGGGACCGGAGAAAGACGACATCAGCCGGGGAGGTCACCCGGAGATGTCGTCACCGTTGCCCGTCACAGATCTGCTCCTGCTCTCGAAGACTCCGGCGAGTTTAGCTCGGAAGCCGCCGGTACGCATGGAAATTGATGTCGCGCCGGTGCCGGAAGCCCATCGCGAGGTAGAGCCGGATCGCCCCGGTGTTGGTGCCGGCCGCGTGCAGGAACGGCGTGTCGCCGCGGTCCCGGATGGCCGCGGCCACCGCCCGGACGAGCCGGCCGGCCAGACCCTGACCGCGGAAGGCGGGGTCGGTGCAGACGGCGCTGATCTCGGACCAGCCGGGCGGGCGGATCCGCTCCCCGGCCATCGCCACCAGCGCCCCCTCGCGACGGATGCCCAGGTAGGTGCCCAGCTCGCGGGTGCGCGGCCCGAACGGCCCGGGCCGGGTGCGAGAGACCAGGTCGAGCATCTCGGGCACGTCGGCCTCGGTCAGCCGGACGGCCTCGGGATCGGGCGCGGGGATCAGGTCCTCCCCGGTGAGCTGCACGCCGACGCCGCCGCCGGTCCTCTCCCAGCCGGGCGGCGTGCCGTCGGGAGCGGCCGGCATCAGCACGTCGCCGCCCGGGCCGGCCAGCTCGGCCAGGTCGGCCCAGGCAGCCGGGTCGGCGGCGTCGGCCACCGCGACGAACGGCGACACCGACGGCAGAAAGCGCCCGGCCTGACCTCGCACCTCGGCGAAGTCTCGCTGGCCGTGGACCAGGGCCGTCCACACGGGATTGTCGAGAACGGCCCGGTCCACGGTTGTCATGGCATCTTTCCTATCGCGGAGGAGGCGGCCCGCGCACGAATTGTGATCGGGACCTCCCCTGCTCAGCGCAGCCCGAAGGCCCGGGTGATCTCCTGCTTCACCGTGTTGCCGGCGGCGTCGCGTACGGAAACCCGAATTGACACGTACGCGGCGGAGCGCGGCGCCTTCAGCGAGGTGCCCTTCTGCCACGTACGGCCGTCGTCGTACGAGACCTCGACGTCGGGCTTCCCGAGCCTGGCCGTCACGCCCGGCAACTGCGACGGCGTCACCGTGAGCTTCGCGTCGCGCCCGGCCCGGCCCGCCTGGTCGAGCGGGACGGCGTAGTCGAGCTGGATCATCGGCACGACGACCGCGCTCTCGGCCCCGCTGGCGGCCGACTTGAAGGTCCACTCCGTTCGCGTACGCGTGGAGTAGGGCCCGGTCCAGTCGGCCCGATTGTTGTCGACCACCACGCGGTAGGGCTCGCTGCCCGCGGGCAGGCCGGTGACCGGCAGATACTCAGCATTGCCCCACTTCAGCAGCTCGTCGCCGCGGTAGAGCTCGGCCCGGTTGGACACGGCGAAGTTGCTGCCGCCGGTCTCGCCGACATAACCCGCACCCTGGCCGCCCCAGCCGGGAACGGGCAGGTAGAGCCCGTCCAGGTAGCGCTGCGGCAGGTAGCCGAGCGGGCCCTGACGCGGCCGCAGAATCGGGCCGAACCAGTCGACCTCGGCGGTGCTTCCGGCCCGGTACACGACCGGCTCGATCAGGTGCTGACCCATCTCCATGGGCAGGAACGCGTCGTCGACCCAGGTGGTGCCCGCGGTGACCCAGTCGGTGCGAGTGCCCTGGGCGGTGGCCGGCACCTGGTTGCCGACGACGAAGCCGCGCCAGACGTCGCCCCGGAACTCCAGGGCCTTGCCGGGCCGGTGGTTGCGGAAGGCCACCTTGACCCGGGCCAGGTCGGCCGGGCCCTGCCGGAACGACGGGTCGGCCGGAACCGCGCCCGTCCAGTGGTGCACTACGTCGTACAGGTAATCGGTTGTGGGGTTGGAGTTGACGGTGATTCGGGCCGGGTGGCGCAGCAGGGCCTCGCCCTCGTCGGCGCCGAGCGTGACGACGGTGACCGGGGCGGGCTGGTCGGGGCCGAACATCACCTCGTCCGGCCAGGGGTGCAGCCGTCCGGCGCCCGTGTTGACCACGAGCAGCAGCTTGACGCCGGCCTTCGCGGCGGTCGCGGCCTGACCGGCGATGTCGCCGGTGTCGCGCACGATCAAAGCCTTACCACGCTGCGGTTTCGTGCTGACCGTCAGGCTGTGACGGCCCTTCGGCAGGGGTGGCTCGGACCGCTGGACCAGGACGTCCTCGTGCCCGTTCACGGTCAGCGCGGGCTGTTCGAGGCGGAAGCGGGCGCCGAACTCGAAGGTGCCGTTCGTGACCTTCCGGCCGGTGGGCAGGGCCCAGGAGCTGTCGTACGACTCGTCGGGCAGCCGGGAGCTCTCGGTGAACGCGTTCGGCCAGCCACGGTGGATGTCCAGGCGTACGGCCGTGGGTGTGGTTTCCTGCGGCACCTTCGCGGTGACCCGGCGGGCCTGACGCGCGTCGAGGGTGACCGCGCGGTCCCGGTCGAGGGTGACGTCGGTGAACGACAGCAGGGCCAGCCCCTTGGAGCGCGGACCGGCGACGCCGCGCACGTCAGCGTCGATCCAGCCGGTGTACGTCCCGACGGGCAGCCGGACCGTGCCGCGCCCCTCGGCGTCCAGCTCGACGGCGCCGAACAGGTGCTCATCGGTAAAGATGACCGTCCCGGTGACCGGCTTGCCGTCGCGGTCCTTGGCGGTCACGGTCAGGTTGTGGCGCTCGCCCTCCCGGCTGAGGCCGATGAGCGTACGGGTCCTCAGCGCGCCGGTGTCGTCGGTGGCCGTGACGATGCCGCTGACCGGGCGGTCGACCGGCACCAGTTCGGGCTTGGCCTTCAGGACGGCAGTGGCCGTGCCGTGCGCCGGAACGGTGACCTCGTTCTTGTCGAGGCTGAACGCGCCGGCCGCCTCGATCTCGGCCTTGAGTTTCAGCGTGACCGGGGTGTCACCGTCATTGGTGTACGTGAGCGTCTGGTCCTTGGCGGTCGGGGCACTGCCGTACGGGAAGAAGCCCGAGTACGCGCTCACGGTGCCGAACAGCGTGGCGTGCGCGGCGGCGTAGGCGTCGAGGCGGCCCCCGCCGGCCTGGTAGGCCGTGTACTCCGGGGTGGCCCGGGCGGTGCCGACCAGGGCCTGCTTGATGCGCTGGCCCGTCCAGTCCGGGTGGGCGGCGGCGACCAGCGCGGCCGCCCCGGCGACGTGCGGCGTGGCCATCGAGGTGCCGCTCATCGTCTGGTAGTAGCCGGAACCGCCGCGCACGTAGTGCGAGCGGGCGGCCAGGATGTCGACGCCGGGCGCGGTGATCTCGGGCTTGAGGCCGCCGTCGCCGTTGCGCGGGCCGGTGCTCGAGAACTCGGCCAGGTGGTCCTGGGCGTCGACCGCGCCCACGGTGAGCGCGGAGTCGGCGCTGCCGGGCGAGCTGATGTCGGCCGGGCCGCCGTTGCCGGCCGCGATCACGAACAGGGCGCCGGTCTCGGCGCTGAGCGCGTCCACGGCGGCGCTCATCGGCTCGCTGCCGTCGCCGCCGGGCCCGCCCAGGCTCATGCTGACGACGCGGCTGCGCTGGTCGCGGGCCGCCCACTCCATGCCGGCGATGATCCACGACTCCTGGCCACGGCCCTCGGTGTCGAGCACCTTGCCCACGTGCAGGCGGGCGCCGGGGGCGACGCCACGCTCGGCGCCGTCACTGGCGGCGCCGGTGCCGGCGATCGTGGAGGCGACGTGGGTGCCGTGGCCGTTGTAGTCGGTGGTGTCCTCATCGGAGGGCACGAAGCTGGCCGACGCCTCGACCTGGCCGGCCAGGTCGGGGTGCTCGGCATCGACGCCGCTGTCCAGGACGGCCACGTCGACGTCCGCGCCCTCGTCGCCCTCGGCCCACAGGCGCGGGGCGCCGACCTGGGCGGTCGACTCGGTCAGGTCGGCCCGCACCTTGCCGTCGAGCCAGACGTGGGTGACGGCCGGGCTCTTCAGCGCGTCCCAGAACGAGGCGGCGGAAGCGCGGTCCCGGGTCACCGCGTTGGCGTCGAGGCTGTCCAGGGCTCCGGTGACCGTGCTGCCCGGAAGCTTCCGCCGCGCTCCCGCGCCGTACTGGACAATAAGCGGCAGCGTGTCGGTGTAGCCGTCGGCGATCAGGCCGGTGACGTTGAAGAGCCGGCGGTCCAGCGTGCCCTTCGCGATCAGCGGGAGGGCTTCGTCGGGGTAGACGTAGGTGGCGTCGCCCTCGACGCGCCGGGTGTAACCGGAGGCCGTGCCGTCGGGCCGCTCGACCCGCAACGCGCCCGGCCCGACGGTGACCCGGTCACCGGTCACGAGCGTGACCGTCGCGGCCGGCCCGGTTCTTGCCGCGGGTGGCGCGGCCGCCGCCGGCGAGGTGAGCACCGAGGCCGCGGAGGCCGCCAGGAGCGCGCTCGCGGCGAGGGTGGCCGCGAGGCGCCGTTGATGCAGAGACAAGGTTCATCTCCTTCGATAAGACGATGATCGATGAGCCTCGCCCGCCTTTGTTGCACAACCAATCCCCTGGCGCTGGCGCACAGGCGACATGGCGCGTAATTGACAGGCGCCTGTCCCCCCGCCCCGGCGCCGCACAGGCTGCTGGCATGGCCGTTCCCAGCTCCGGCGAAGCCCTGACCGTCCTCGGCGACCTCATGACCGGCGAGCGCCCCGCCACGACGCTCCTGCACGAGCCCTACCTTCCCGAGCCGGCCGACGCTTCCGGCTCAAAGTGGAAGATCGAGGCCGTCGACCCGACCGAGGACGACCGGAAATGGGTGTGGGGCGACGACCTTTCGTGCATCGATGTCGGCGGGTACGGCAAGCCCGGGAAATACCGGCTCGACGCTCCGCCGGTGATCTGGAAGGCGCCGAGCGAGGTTCTGCCGCCGGACAGCGGGGTGACCGCCGAGGAAAGGCGGACGTACTGCCGCCACAGCGTCGATCTGACCATGCGCGGCGGCACCACCTCGGGAGTGGTGTACCCGCTGGCGGTCTGCGAGATCGCGCGCGACCGCCGGATCCGCAACGTGGGCGGCGCCTCGGCGGGCGCGATCGCGGCCGCGGCGGCCGCCGCCGCGGAATACGGCCGCAGCTACCCCTCAGCCGATCCCCCGCCGGTCGGCGACGGGCATTTCCGGCCCGGTTTCCCCGGCCTGGCCGACATCGTCGGGTGGCTGTGCCAGGTCAGCCCGCACGATGGGCAGCGGCACGACGAGTACCGGCTCGCGCAGTTGTTCCGTCCGGCCAAGCGCGACCGGCCGGTGTACGCGCTGGCCACCGCGGCCATGCGCAAGCGGCTGTGGGCCCTGCCGTTGATCGCCCTGCTCGCGTTCTACCGATGGTCGAAGCTGGTGCTGGCCCTGCTCGTGCTCGGCGCCGTCGCGACGACCGCGGCCGTCGGAGCCCGGATCGGGTCGTGGCCGGCCCTCGATCGGTCGTCCGCGTTCCCGGCCGTCCTGTGGGCGTGCCTCGATCTCAGCCTGTTCTTCGTGCTCGTCGCCGGCGTGTGGGTGCTGCTGCCGCTGATCCGCAGCCCCCGGGTCGGCATCGCCGACCCGCCCGGATGGCTCACCGAACTGTCGAAGGTGTCCAGCGCCTCCGCGCAGGCGGACCGCGAACGTTCACCGATCTTCCGCACTGTCACCGCGTCCGCGCTGTTCGCCACTCCCCTGGTCCTGGCCGGCTTTGGGCTGTGGCAGTGGACGGTCGGCGTGCTGGTCGGCACGGGGCTCAGCGCGGGGATCGTGGCCGTCGTGGGCGCCAGCGTCTTCCGCTATCAGGCCGAGGCCCGGAAGTTCGGGTACGGCCTGATCGCCGGCGCGACTCCCGCCTCCTCCCGATCGCTGTCCGAGCTGCTGGCCGCGACTGCGAAGCCGACGGTGGATCTCTCGCTGATGCCCTGGCTGGGCCGGACCCTGCGCGAACTGGCCGGACTGCCCGAAGGCCAGCCCCTGCGGTTCGGGCATCTGTGGCAGGGACCGGAGTTCCGGCCGGCCGGGCGGCGCCCCGCGGACCGGACCGACCGGGCGGCCGACGACGCCTGGCTCGCCGCCACGGAAGAGATCAGGGCGCTGGCCGCCGATCCCCGCGCCCGGTCGATCAATCTGGAACTCATCACGACCGACCTCACCCGGCAGCGCCCGTATCGCTTCCCGCTCGACGCGATCGGTCCGCACGACGGCGAGAGCGAACAGCTCTACGTCAGCCTCGACGACCTGGCGGAGTTCTTCGACGACGACGTGCTGCGCGCCCTGGTCGACCCCGAGCCGTTGAGGTGTGCCAGCACGGACGGCCGGAACCTCGTCCTGCACCGGCTGCCCGACCCCTGGGACCTGCCCGTGGCGTTCGCGGTGCGGCTCAGCGTGGCGCTGCCCGGACTGTTCAAGGCCGTCCGGATGTACCGCCTGGTGAGGCCGGCTCAGATCCATGACGACTTCGGGCGGCTCCTGCGCGCGGACGGCGTCGGCGATCTGTGCTGGCCCTCGGGACGGACCCTGGCCGAGGAGCTGTGGTTCTCCGACGGCGGGATCACCTCGAACTTTCCGGTCCACCTGTTCGACACGCTCCTGCCCAGCTGGCCGACGTTCGGGCTCAACCTCGGCAGCCACCCCGAGGGACACCCGCACCAAGATGTGTGGCTGCCCCAGGACTGGCAGGCCACGCGGGCACCCTCCAGCGAAGTGCGACCGGCCGCCACCTCGTTCCTGTCCGCGCTCGTGGACACCGCCCGGTCGTGGCGGGACACCATGCAGACCGGCATGCCCGGCTACCGCGGGCGGGTGGCCTGGGTGCGCCAGCGCAGCAACGAGGGCGGCACCAACCTCTACATGCCGCGCGAGGTCATCGCCTCGCTCGCCCTGCGCGGGGCGCTGGCCGGGGCGCGCCTGCGCCGCCGCTTCGGCGACGCCACGCAGACCCGCCGCTATCTGTGGCTGCGGATGCGGACCGCGCTCGCCAACGCTCAGCACCTGCGCGACGACGTGCGGGCGGGCCGGGCCGGCTACGACGAGGTCATCGCCCGGGACGGCGAGGGCCTGGCCGAGCAGGAGAGGGCGTACGTCTGGGACCCGTACAGCGAAGGCATCGACTGGTACTGCCCCGACGACGAGCGGTTCTGGGCCGCCGCCGATCAGCTGCTGCGCGACTTCGGCGGCCTCCACCCCGATCGGCCACCCTGCCGGGAAGGCCGCGGAGCGATCCTCCGCGGCAGTCCCGTGCCTTATCCCTCCCTGCGTCAGATCCCGCCCATGTGACCACCCAGGATCAGGTGCACGTCGCCGAACTCGTGCCACTGGTAGCGCTCGCGCAGGGCCTCGGCGTAGGCCGCCCGCAACGCCTGCTCGCCGGCCACGGCGGTGAGCATCTTGAGGTGGGAGGCGCGTGGCTCGTGCAGCCCGGTCAGCAGGCCGTCGACCGACCGCACGACGTGGTCGGGCTCGATGACGAGCGACGTCCAGCCGCAGGGTGGCCCGGCCACGGCTGATTCGAGCGCCCGCACGACGGTCGTGCCGACGGCGATCACCCGGTGGCCGGACGCCCGCACGTGCTCGATCAGCCGGGCCGTCGACGCCGGCACGTGATACCACTCCGGATAGGGCGGCTCGTCCACCTCGGCCGACGCCACCCCCGTGTGCAGCGTGACCGGTGCGACCAGCACTCCCCGGCCGGCCAGTTCGGCCAGCACCCGTCCGGTCAGCGGGCGTCCCGCGCTCGGCATCTCGGCGCTGCCGGGCTCGGTCGCGTACGCGTTCTGATAGACGTGCAGCGGCCAGTCCTGATCGGTGTAGCTGTACCGGATCGGCCACCCGTGCCGCGTCAGGAAGGCCACCCGGCCCTCGCCGACGTCGGCCCTCGCCACCCACAGCCGTCCGGTGAACGGGCGCACCAGGGTCAGCGAGCCACCGGGAACCTTCAGCTCGAGCCCGGCTTCCGGCGTGCCCGTCCGGAGCTCGACCAGCCACGTGCCGTCGGACTGCTCAGTCGACACGTGGACGCGGACACCCGAGGCGTCGAAGGCCGAGGCGTCGATGGCCGACGGCAGCGTGGCCGAGTTGTTCACCACGAGCAGGTCGCCCGGGCTGAGCAGGCGTGGCAGCTCGGTGAAGCGGTGATGGCTGACCTCGCTGCCGCGGCTCACCATCAGCCGTACTCCGTCGCGGGTCAGACCCCGCGCCTCGACCGGTTCCCGCGCTTCCAACCCGGTGGGCAGCTCGAAATCCACGACTGTCATCGGGCGACGTACCTCCCCGAGGCCGGCCGCTCGTCGAGCAGCTTCACGAAATACGGCACGACCGTCTCGGGCAGCGGGCGGTCGGAGATGTCCGCGCCGGGGAACGCCTCTTGCTGCAGCCGCGTGCGCAGGTCGCCCGGGTCGACCGACCAGACGCGCAGGCCCGGCTCCTCCTTGGCCAGCACGGCGCTCGCGTGGTCGAGAGCGGCCTTCGCGGCGCCGTAGCCACCCCATCCCTCGTACGCCTCGACCGCCGCGTCCGAGCTGATGTTCAGCACGGCCCCGGCCGGCGAGAGGCGCAGCTGGGGCAGCACGAGCTGAGTCAGCGCGGTGGGAGCCAGCACGTTCACCTCGAACGTCTCGAGCAGCGCGGGCAGCGGGAAGGCGGCCAGCGCGGGCGGCGGGCTGCCGCCGAGCGTCGAGGCGTTGTTGACCAGCAGGTCGGCCCCGCCCAGCTTGGACGACGCCTCGGCCAGCTCGGCCCGATGGTCGTCGTCCACCACGTCGCCCGCGATCGCCACCACGGTGGTCAGGCGGGCGAGCTCTTCCGCGACAACGTCCAGGTCTTTTCCCGTACGGGCATCGACCACCAGATTCCACCCGGTGCGGGCCAGTCCACGAGCGAGGGCGGCGCCGAGCCCCTGGGAGGCTCCGGTGATCACGGCTGTGTTCGTCATGCCGTCGACCTTGCTCTTTTCCACGGCCGGCGGCCTCGGACCCAGGTCTGCTCTTTGCTTCGGACCTTGGTCCTAGGACCGTGGACCGACGCGGTTTTCGCCGCCCGTGGCTATCGTGGGCCGCGTGACCGCCGCCGACCAGTTGAGCACCGCCCGCCGCCTCTCCGCGGCGGTGCTGGCGGTCAGCGACCAGCTCACCGTGCCCGAGGTGTTGCAGACGATCGTCGACACGGCCCGCGAGCTCGCCGCGGCCGAATACGCGGCCATCGGCGTGCCCGACGACAACGGCTCATTCGCCCAGTTCCTGGTGTCCGGCGTCTCGGCGGAACAGCAAGCGGCGATCGGTCCCCTCCCCCGCCAGCACGGCTTCCTCGCCGTGATGTTGCGCGAGCCGGCTGCCCAGCGCCTCGACGACATCCGGGCCGACCCGCGCTTCGACTGGTGGCCCTCGGCCCACCCCGAGCTGAAGGCGTTCCTGGGCGTGCCGGTCACGAGCGGCGACGAGATCCTGGGCGCGCTTTACCTGGCCAACAAGCCCGGCGGGTTCACCGCGCACGACGAAGAGCTGGTGCGGGTGCTGGCCGCGCACGCCGCGATCGCGCTCACCCACGCCCGGCTCTACGCGCGCAGCCGCGAGCTGACCATCGCCGAGGAACGCGCCCGCATCGCCCACGACCTGCACGACGCGGTGGCCCAGCGGCTGTTCGGCCTGCGGCTGACCGCCCAGGCGGCCGACCTGCTGATCGAGCGCGACCCGGCCGCCGCCCGGGCCCGGCTGGCCGAGGTGACGGCGCTGGCCCGCGAGGCGGCCGAAGAGCTGCACGCGGCGGTGCTCGAGCTGCGCCCGGCTCGCCTCGACGAGGACGGCCTGCCCGACGTGCTGCGCAAACAGGTGCAGATCCTCGACCGGGCGTCGGGTCCGGGCGGTCCGCGGCTGCACTACACCGAAGAGGCGCCACCCGTGCTGTCGCCGACGCAGCAGGCGGTCGTGCTGCGCGTCGCTCAAGAGGCTCTGCACAACGCCGTACGCCACGCCGGCGCCGCCGTCATCCGGGTCAGCCTGGTGCGGCTGGGCCGGTGCGGCGTACGCCTCGAGATCTCCGACGACGGCGCCGGGTTCGACGTCGCCGCCACCCTGCGGGCCGGGCGCAGCCTCGGGCTGCGCTCGATGCGCGACCGGGCCTGTTCGGTCCGCGGCAGCGCCACCTTCACCTCCGCCCCGGGCGGCGGCACAGTGGTCCGCCTGGAGGTGCCCGGTGATTGAGAGTCGCGCCTCCGGGGTGCCCGATGGCTGAGATCCGCGTGCTGATCGTCGACGACCATCCCGCCGTACGCCGGGGGCTACGCACTTTCCTCGAGCTGGCCGGCGATCTGGAGGTGGCCGGGGAGGCGGCCGACGGCCCCACCGCGGTCGAGCTGATCGAGCAGACGGCGCCCGACGTCGTCCTGCTCGACATGGTCCTGCCCGGCATGGACGGCGTGGCCGTGCTGCGCGAACTGGCCCGGCGCGCCCTGCCGGCCAAAGTGCTAGTAGTCACCAGTTTCACCGACAGGGCTCGCCTGCTGCCCGCCGTCCGCGCGGGCGCCCGCGGCTACCTCTCGAAAGACGTCGACCCGCAGGCGCTGGTGGCGGCGGTCCGCTCGGTGCACGCCGGCCACCTCTTGCTCGAACCCGAGGTGGCCACCTCGCTGCTGGCCGCGCCGGCCGACTCCCCCGCGCTGACCGCCCGCGAGCGCGACGTGCTGACGCTGATCGCCGACGGCCGCTCCAACCGCGAGATCGCCCGCGCTCTGGTCGTCGCCGAAAAGACGGTGAAGACGCACGTGTCGAGCATCCTGATGAAGCTGGGCCTGGCCGACCGCACCCAGGCCGCCCTGCACGCCGTCCGCACCGGCCTGGTCCCCCGCGACCACGACCGGCCGGACTGAGCGACCCTCTACGATGCCGCCATGTTCAGCGGCATGGACGACATCGACTGGGGCCGGATGCGGCACGCCTACGGCCCGGCGACCCAGGTGCCGGGCTGGGTGCGCGGCCTGGTCGACCTCGATCCCGCGGTGCGCGAGGAGTCGCTGGACGCCATGTACGGCGCCGTCCACCACCAGGGCGACGTCTACAAATGCACCGTCGAGGCCGTGCCGTTCCTGCTCAAGGCCCTGACCACGCCGTCACCGGGCTCGGATACGACCGCCACACCGTCGTCACCCGGCCGGCCGGGCGCCACACCGTCGTCACCCGGCCGGCCGGGCGCCACACCGTCGTCACCCGGCCGGCTGGGCGCCGCGTCATCGACGGCCGCGTCGCCGCTGCCGGGCCGGCATGGCATAGCGGAGTTGCTGGCGAGCATCGCGGGAGCCGAGCTCGGCGACGGTGGCGCGATGGACCGGCGCATCCGGAAGGCCCGCAAGCTGATCGCGGCGGCCGCGCCCGCACTGGCCGTCCTCGCCGCCGACCCCGATCCGGCCGTGCGCGCGGCCATGGCCAAGCTGTTGCCGGAGGACGTGCTGCTCGATCGTCTCGCGGTGGAGGACGACCCGGTCGTTCTGCGGGCGCTGCTCGACGGTCTCAGCGAGACCGACGTCCCCACCGATTTGCTGCTGGCCGCCGCCGCGAACTCGCTGCTGGCGTCGACCTCGGTGGCCGCGCTGGTGGCCGTGGCCCGCAAGGATCCGGAACAGGTCCCGGCCGACGAGCTGGCGTCCCGGCTGGAGCGGGCGTATGCGGAGGAAGCCGAACCGGCAGCGTCCGCGGGCTTTCGCACCGACACGTTGATCGGCTCGGTGCGGGTGGCCACCGAGAAGCTGGACGCGGGCCGCCGCGCTCCGCACGCCGCGAGGCTGATCGATCAGCTGACCGACGCGCTCGGACCGCGCGTTCCGCTCAGGATCGAGATGCTCGAGCAGCTTCTGCGCTCACCACACGCCGACATCGTGCAGGACGCGCTGTTCGGCACCGGCAAACTGATCGACCGGTGGCGCGGCGACTACCGCGTACTCGTCCACCTGGTCGCCGGTCATCTGACCCACCCGGACGGGCGGATCAGGGACCAGGCAGCCCGCCTGCTGAGTCACTGGTATCCGCTGACCGCGCCGGTCGCCGATCCGGTGCACGCCGCGCTCGTCGCGCTGCCCGACTGGCTCGTCCGCTATCAGTCGGGGCCGCCGGGACTGCACCCGGCGGTCGAGATCCTGGGGGCGCTCGGTGATGAGCGAGCGTTGCCGTACCTGCTCGAAACGCTCACTTTCGATCAGCGCCCGCGCAGCACGCCCGGCCTGCTCGCTCACTACCCGCAGGCGGCGATCGAGGCGATCCTGCCGTTGCTGCCGTCGCCGGACTTCCACGCCGTGCTCCGGGCGGCCGGTCCGGCGGCCGCGCCCGCCGTGCCGGCCCTGCTCGAGATGCCGCTCGACGACGCCGCGGCCCTGACCCTCGGCGCCATCGGGCCGGCCGCCTCGGTGGCGGTGCCGGCGCTGCGGGCAGCGGCTTCGGGCACTGAGGAACGGCTGGCGGTCAACGCCGCCGGGGCGCTGTGGCGGATCCTCGGCGACCCGGACGTTCTCCCGCTGCTCGTGGACCAGCTGGGCGGCCGGGCCACCGTCAACGCGCTCGAACAGATCGGCGCGATGGGCCCCGCCGCCTCCGCCGCTGTCCCGGCGGTCCGGCCCTTCCTGGACGGCGACGCCCAGGCCTGGTGGCTGCCGACGCGGGCCGCGATCGCCCTGTGGCGGCTCACCTCCGAGCCCGGCCGCGCGCTTCCCGTGCTGACCGCGGCCTGGAACGCCAACCCGCACACCCGTCCGGCCATCGCCGACGCCGCCTCCGGCCCGCTGGCCGCCGGCTTGGCCCCGCTCTTCCAGGCCGAACTCGATCGCCCTCAACGCCACGGCGTCTCCAGCACCACCTGGTCGAGCAACCAGGTCGCCACCGACGAGCGTCTGACCGCGCGGTTGCGAACCTTTGTGCAGCCTCGCGCGTCTTGAGGATATGACACGACAGAGGATGGCCGATGGCACGCGGTGACGCGGAGTTCTCGGAGTTCGCAGCGGCCGGGTTCCACCGGCTCCGGCGGGCCGCCTTCCTGCTCACCGGCAACGAGCAGCAGGCCGAGGACGCGGCCCAGGCGGCGCTGGTCAAGACGTACGCGGCGTGGCGCCGGGTCCGGCGGCAGGACCCCTACGCGTACGCGCGAAAGGTCATGGTCAATCACCTGAAGGACCAGTGGCGCCGGCCGTTGCGCGAGCACGCCCACGACCACCTGCCGGAACGCGCGTCCGCGCAGGACGTGGCGGGCGACGTGACCGACCAGCGCTGGTTGCTGGCCGCGCTGAGCGACCTGGCCGATCGCGAACGGGCGGTCGTCGTGCTGCGGCACTACTTCGACCTGAGCGAGAAGGAGGTCGCGGCCGAACTGGGCGTGGCCGTCGGGACCGTCAAGAGCCTCAACTCGCGGGCGCTGAGCAAGCTGCGGGTCACCCTCACCCCGTCCGACCTCGTAGGCAATGGAGCTGTGTGATGACCGACCTCGACACCTTCCGGAACGCCCTGCGGCAGCCCGGCGAGGGCCGCCCGCCCGCGCTCGGCGACATCATGAAGGCGGGCCGCCGTCTGCGCCGCCGTCGTCTCGCCACCGCCTCGGTTGCCGCGACGGTGCTGGCAGCCGCGGTCGCCACCACCGTCGCCGTCTGGCCGGCGCAAACTCCCGAGCGGGTCGGGGGTGCGTGGCCCGCCGCGGCGGTCAAGCCCGACGGCTCGTGGGGGCAGCCGGTGGCCACCGGCCTGCGGAGCAAGGACCGCGACGTCGTGGTCACGGCCTTCCACAACGTGAACCCGGCCTACCCGGACATCACCTTCGGCGTACGCGCCTGCGCCGCCGACCTCGACGGCGACCTGGCCCCCTGCCACAACCAGTTCGACGACGTGGCCCCCGACCGCAGCCCCGGCTTCCACGCCATCGGCCTGCCCTCGAACCTCGACTACTACGACCTGCCCATGTACGGCTATTACGTCGGCCCCGCCACGAAGATCACCGTCGAGTCGCGGGGCAAGCTGGTGACCGCGCAGACCGCCGTCTGGAGCGAGGACCCGGACGTCGTCCTGTTCTGGTTCACCTTCGACGACGTCTACCTCAAGCCCGACAAGAACAGCCCCGCTTACAAGGAGGGCAAGGTGACGCCGGGCGAGCTGCCCGACGTCGAGAACTGGACCGCCTACGACGCCGACGGCCGGAAACTGCCCGTGGGCAAGCCCTTCGTCATCGGCTGAGGCCCGCGTTAGCGTGGGGCGTGACGACGATTCTGGTTCCGTATCACGGCAACGAGCGCTTTCCCGACGACACGATTCCCGTCCGGCCCGACGTCACGGTTGATCCGGAGCTCGAAGGCGACGACTGGGAGCAACTGGCCCGCTTGAACAACGCGACGGCCGAAGCCGTGGCGGCCGCGGGCGACCGCCCGCTGGTGTTCTCGGGCGACTGCCTGATCGCCGGCGGGGTGGTCGCCGGCCTGCAGCGGGCGGGCGTGGACCCGGCCATCGTGTGGTTCGACGGCCACGGCGACGTCCACACCCTCGAGACGACCACGTCCGGCTACCTGGGCGGGCTCTCGCTACGACTGGTCAACGGGGCCCATCCCGAACTCTACGCCGACCGCATCGGACTGCGCCCGATCGCCCCGGAACGGGCCGTGCTGGCCGACGCCCGGGACCTCGACCCGGCCGAGGCGGCCTACCTGCTCACGTCGGCGACCCGGCGCCTGACCGTGCCCGAGGTCGACCCGGACACCGTCCCGCCGGGCCCGCTGCTGGTCCACGTGGACGCCGACGTTCTCGACGCCGACGAGCTGCCCGGTCTGCGCTTCCCCGTGCCGGGCGGTCCTTCCACGGGCGACCTGCTGGCCGCCTGCGAACGACTGCTGGCCACGGGCCGGGTGGCGGCCCTCCACGTGGCGTGCACGTGGCACTCACCGGCCAGTGCCCTCCACGCGGAGCTTTTGCGGGCACTGGCCGGATGAGCCGCCGGAACGCTTACCAGCGCAGGTAGTTGTCCTGCGTCTGGGCGTTGAACGTGTCCGTGCGGAAGAACTTCGCGATGTTGGTGCGCGGATCCTTCAGCTCGAGCACGTCGACACCCTTGGTGATGTCGTTCGAGTAGATGTGGCCGTTGTACCAGTACGCCGACCAGGAACCGCCGCCCGTCAGCGTGTCCAGGGAAAGCGGGCCGCGCTCCCAGTACGCGATCTCTTTGGGCCGCCGCGAGTCGGTGAAGTCCCAGACCGAGACGCCGCCGAGGTACCACGCCTGCACCATGATGTCGCGTCCGGGAACCGGGATCAGCGAGCCGTTGTGGGCCACGCAGACCTCGGTGTCGGCGTTGTAGCGGGGGATCTTGTAGTAGCTGCGGAAGGCCAGCTTCCGCTTGTTCCCCTTGCCGACGATGTCGTAGATGGCGTCGGCGCCGCGGTTGGGGCCGATGGCCGCGTTGCAGGTGGCCGCGCCGCCGCCACCGAGCTCGTCGGTGAAGACGACCTTGGTGCCGCTGTTGTTGAAGGTGGCCGAGTGCCAGAACGCGAAGTTGACCTCGTCGCGGACCGTGTTGATGATGCGCGGCTTGGCCCGGTTCGAGATGTCGAACAGCACGCCGTCACCCATGCAGGCGCCGGCCGCGAGGTCCTTCTCGGCGTACACGGTGATGTCGTGGCAACCCGTGGTCTCGCTGCCGCTGTCGCTGCCGGGGAAGCCGCCGTCCGGGAAGACGACCGGCGTCGCCACCACCGCGGCCGCCGCCGGGTTGCGCAGCGGCACCTTGACGATGGAGATCTTGTCGTGCGGGAGCGCGCAGTTGGGCAGGTCGACGCCGGCCAGGTTGTACGACGACACGTACAGGTAGACGGCCTTCTCGCCGCGCTTGCCGGGCACCAGCGTCTGCGTGTGCGAGCCGCAGTCCGTCTTGACCGACTTCAGGTACTTGGGCGTCAGCGGGTTGCTGATGTCGAAGACCTTGATGCCTTCCCAGCGGTCGCCCGGCACCTCGGCCGTCGACGCCGCGTTGTCGCAGGTGTCGTTCGTCCGCTGCGAGTCGGTGCCCAGGAAGAGCAGGTTGCCGCTGACCGAGATGTCGTTCTGCGAGCCCGGGCAGAGCACCTGCGCGGCCACCGTCGGCGCCTTGGGGTTCTTGACGTCGTACACGTAGAAGCCGTTGTAGTTGCCGCCGTACGCGTACCGGCCCTGGAACGCCCAATCGGTGTTCGTGCCGGTCAGCGGGCCCGACTTGTCGAGGTGCGCGATCTGCTTGAGGTTCGGGCTGCTGACGATCTCGTCGATGCCCGGTATCGTGTTGCCACCGACGGGTGTCTGCGCCGCGCTGCTCCCCGGAGCTGTCAGCAGGCCGGCGATCAGTGCGAACGCACTCACGGCGGCCAAGCGCTTGAGCATCCGCCCTCGTGGGGCAGTGTGCTTCATGGGTCTCCCTCCCTTGACGCATCCCGCGGCGAGGTGGCGACGCACGATGCGTATTCATCTTTGTCGCTACAGTAGTGGCCGCGGGCGGATCCGGGAACATATTGGACGATCTATACGGGAGGCTCGGTGGGTCGGGTCAGGACATCGACACTCGTCGCGGTCATGGTCGTGCTGGCCGGGGCGGTGACGGTGGCGGTCGCGGCCAACATGGGCTCCGGCGGTTCCGCCGCGGCGCCCCGCCCAAGCGTCAGCGCCGCGCCGCCGCACCGGGTGGTGCTGCCCGGGGCGCCCGGTGACGAGGCCGTCGTGAGCGATTCCGACGCCGTGAAGGCGCCCGACGGGTCGACCTACAACGGCATCGACACCACGTTCGTACACATGATGATCGTTCACCACCAGCAGGCGATCGAAATGGCGAAACTCGCGCCCGACCGGGCCGCCAACGAGCGCCTGGGCGCCTTGGCCGATCGGATCGCCGCGGCCCAGCCCTTTGAGATCAATTTCCTGCGTACGTGGTTGAAGGAACGAAGTCTGCCGGAGAACGACCCGGCGCATGACCACAAAGCGATGCCCGGCATGCAGAGCGACGCCGACATGGCCGCCTTGGCCGCCTCCACCGGCGCCGCCTTCGACACCAAGTTCGCGGCGATGATGACCGATCACCACCGCGGCGCCCTGCGCATGGCGGCCGACGTGATCAAGGGCGGCAGCGACGAGAAGCTGCGCGAGGTGGCCAACGAGATGGCCGTGGAACAGGGAAGCGAGATCCGGCGCCTGGCCCAAGTGACTGCCGGGTAACATCTCGCCATGCGTACGGCATTGACCGACCTGCTCGGCGTCGAACACCCGATCGTCGGCTTCAACCGATCCCCCGCCGTGGTCGCGGCGGTCACCAATGCGGGCGGCTTCGGCGTGCTCGCCGCCTCGGTCTACGGCCCCGAGGAGCTCGACGCCCAGCTCACCTGGATCGAGGAGCAGGTCGAGGGCAAGCCGTACGGGGTCGACCTGCTGGTGCCCGAGAAGTTCGTGCCCGGCGACCCGGACGACCTGGTGGCCAGCATGCGCGCCCAGATCCCCGAGGAGCACTTCGCGTTCGTCCGCGAACTGCTCGAGAAGTACGACATCCCGCCCGCCGCCACGGTCGATCATCAGCAGGTCGCGGCCTCGCTGACCACTCCGGGCGCGATCGCGCTGCTGGACACCGCGTTCAAGCACCGCATCTCGCTGATCGCCAGCGCGCTCGGCACCCCGCCGCCCGAGCTGGTGGCGCGGGCCAAGGAGCTCGGGGTCGTCACGGCGGCCCTGGTCGGGCAGGCCAAGCACGCCGAGCGGCAGATCGCGGCCGGCGTCGACGTGCTGGTCGCGCAGGGCACCGAGGCCGGCGGCCACACCGGCACGATCGCCACCATGGTGCTCACGCCCGAGATCGTCGACATCGCCGGCGACCGGCCGGTGCTCGCGGCGGGCGGCATCGCGGACGGGCGGCAGATGGCGGCGGCGCTCGCGCTGGGGGCGGCCGGGGTGTGGTGCGGCTCGGTGTGGCTGTCCAGCGAAGAGGATGTGGCCGTCCAGGCGATCAAGAGCAAGTTCCTGGCGGCGAGCTCGGCCGATACCTTGCGCTCCCCCACGCGTACGGGGAAACCGGCCCGGCAATTGCGAACGGCGTGGCACGACGAGTGGGCGGCGCCCGGCAGCCCCGCCCCGTTGCCCCTACCGCTGCAGCCGATGCTGGTCGACGAGGCCTGGCAGCGGATCGACGCCGCGGCCGAGGCCGGGCACCAGGGCGCGCTCGAACTCGAGTCGTTCTTCGTCGGGCAGGTCGTCGGATCGTTCCGTGACATCCGCCCGGCCGGCGAGATCACCCGCACGATGGCGGCCGACTGCGCGGCCCGGATCCGCGAGCTCGCCGGGCGTCTCTGATGATCGATTCCCGGACGCCGGTGCTGGTCGGCGTGGGTCAGGTGTCGGAGCGGCTCGACTCGCCGGGCTATCAGGCGCGCTCGCCGGTCGGCCTGGCCGCCGACGCCGCGCGGGCCGCCTTGGAAGACGCGGGTGTCCCGGCGTCGGCCGTCGACACGGTGGCCGGGGTGCCGCAGTTCGAGATCTCGCTGCCGTGGGCCACGCCGCTGCTGGGGTGCTCCGACAATTTCCCGCGCTCGGTGGCCGTACGCCTTGGGGCGACGCCGCGGCGGGCGGTGCTCGAGGTCGGCGGCGGTCAAGCCCCGCAGCACCTGGTGAACGAGTTCGCGGCGACGATCGCGGCCGGCGACGCCGAAGTTGTGCTGCTGTTCGGATCGGAGGCCATCTCGACGATCGCCGCGCTGGCCGGAACTCCGTCGCCGCCCGACTTCAGCGAGAGCCCGGGCGGGTCGCTCGAGGCGCGCGGGCACGGGCTCGACGGCATCGTGTCGATGCACCACGTGGCGCACGGGCTGTCGGACACGCCGTCGCAGTACGCGCTCATCGAGAACGCGCGCCGGGCCCGGCTCAAGATGTCGCGGGAAGACTATGCGAGAGCCATCGGGGAACTGTTCTCGCCTTTCACCGCGGTCGCGGCAGCCAATCCGCATGCGGCGGCGCCGGTTTTCCGCGACTCCGTTTCGCTGGTGACGCCCACCGCCGCCAACCGGCCGATCGCCGACCCGTACACGCGCTATGTGGTGGCGCGCGAGAAGGTGAATCAGGGCGCCGCGGTTCTGCTGATGTCGACCGGGGCAGCGCGGCGTCTCGGCGTACCGGAAAGCAATTGGGTCTTTCTGGCCGGGCACGCCGATCTGCGCGAGCGGAATCTGCTCGATCGGGCCGATTACGGCACCTCGCCGGCGGCGGTGCGGGCGGCCCGGCACGCGCTCGAAGTCGCCGGAATCTCGTCGGATTCGCTGGCCGTTCTGGATCTCTACAGTTGTTACGCGGCACCGGTTTTCATCGTGGCCGAGGCCTTGGGCATTGCGACCGACGATCCGCGCGGGCTCACGGTCACGGGCGGACTGCCGTTCTTCGGCGGGCCGGGCAACAACTATTCGATGCACGCCATCGTGTCGGTGGTCGAACGGGTGCGGTCGGCTCCCGGCTCGTACGGTTTCGTCGGGGCCAACGGCGGCATCATGAGCAAGCACTCGACGGGCGTTTACACCACGATTCCGTACGCTTTCCAGCCGTCCCACAGCGAGCGGATCCAAGCCGAACTGGACGCGGCGCCGGCACCGGCCGAGGCGGTGAACGCCGACGGTCCGGCCGTCATCGAGACCTACACGGTCAAGCATCCGCCGGAGGGCATCGTGCTCGGCCGCCTCGAAAGCGACGGCCGCCGCTTCGTGGCCCGCGCCGACGCCATTCTCGACCTGCTCACCGAGGGCGAACCCATCGGCGAACGGGTGACGGTGCGGTCCACGGCCGACGGAAACGCTATTGTGCCCGGGTGACCGCCTCGGTACGGGTGACTGTCGTCGCGCTGGCGACGCTGGTGTGCGGCCTTGTCGGGCTCGGTCTGTCGTTGCTGACGAGCCCGTTCAACGCTGACCCGAACACCACCTCGGGCGGCTATTTCTTCCTGTTCCTGGCGGCCGCCGTGGCCGTACTGACCGTGGCCATGGTGCGCGGCAGTTTCCGGGCCTGGCTGGCCGTCTGCATCGTGAGCGCGCTGATTGTGCTGGTCCCGGCCGCGTTCTGGCTGTCCGAGGCCGTCGAGAGCCTGACCGAAGCCCCCGACGGCCTGATCGAGTACAGCGCCACTGCCACCATCACCACCGAGCCGTCCCCCACATTCTTCCTGGGCGAACTCAGCCCCTACGTCGTCTTCATCGGCGCCGCCTGCGCCACGGTGTTTCTCCTCTTACCCGATACGCGGAAAGCCTTGGGAGAAAAGCGATGACGGACACCCGCCAACTCGCCGTCGACCTTTTCAACGGGGTGTGGACGCTGCTCGAGAAGCCGGACCGGACGGCCGAGGACGACGACCGCATGCTGCACATGGCCCACGCCTCCCGCTTCCACTAGGACGAGGCAGTGCTCCCGGGTCTGCGCGGTGCTGGGCCGCAGTGAGCCGGCTGTGCACCACGCCCGCGCGGCCCGGCCGTCTGCGATCTCGCGTTGCTGCTCAAAGACCTGGCGACTTGCAAGAAGCTTTAGGCCGGGCGCAAGCGAACCGCAAGTGCGGTGGGCGACTGTCTCCTCCGAGAAACGTACGGAGGAGAAGAGAAAATGTCTCGCTTGCTCGGGCGGCTCGGGGAATCAGCCGCCGCGCACCCTTGGCGGACGATCGGCGCCTGGCTGATCGTTCTGGCCGCCTTCACCGGGCTGTCGGTGGCTTTCGGCGGCACGCCCCGCGACGACTACAACGTTCCCGGCACGCAGTCGCAGGCCGGAACGGAGTTCCTGCGGAAGCACTTCCCGCAGATGTCCGGAACGGATGCCCGCGTCGTCGTGCATTCCGACCGGCCCATCGATCCCGCCTCTCTGGACGGGCTGCGGGCCCGGCTGGCCGAGGTCGAGGGCGCGGCCATTGTCGCGCCCCCGCGAATGTCGGCCGACGGCGACACCGCGCTCATCGGCGTCCAGTACGACATTCCCGTCACCGATTTCGCCGGCACCGAGGGAATCGACGCACTCCGGTCGGCGGCGGCGCCGCTCGTGGCCGACGGGCTGCAGGTCGAGTTCGGCGGCCAGGTCGCCGAGAACGTCCAGGCCCCCAGCGGTACGGCGGAACTGGTGGGCATTGTCGCGGCGCTCGTGATTCTGGCTTTCGCGCTGGGGTCGGTCGTGGCGGCCGGCTTGCCCATCGCCGTGGCCGTAGCCGGTCTGTCCGCCAGCGCCGCACTCATCGCGCTGCTGGAACGGGCGACCGACGTCAGTACCATCGCCCCGACGATCGCGACGATGGTCGGCCTCGGCGTCGGCATCGACTACGCGCTGCTGCTGGTAGCCCGGCACGTCGAGGGCTTGCGGGCCGGCCTGTCACCCCGAGCGGCGGCCGGCGCGGCCAACGCCACGGCCGGAGTGTCGGTGGTGGTGGCCGGGCTGACCGTGCTGGTGTCGCTGTTCGGCCTCAAGCTGTCGACGCTGCCCACATACTCGTCGTTCGGCTACGCCACGTTCTTCGCCGTAACAGCAGTAATGGCGGCGGCGCTCACGCTGGTGCCCGCGCTGTGCGGCCTGGCCGGCCATAGAGTCCTGCCGCGGCGCATCCGGCGAGTGGTCGCCCCGAGTCCGGTCGGAGCTGCGAACGAGATCGATGCGGGTCGCACCGGTCACGGCGCCTCCGAGATCGGAGCGGGTCGTGCCGGACGCGATCCGGTCGGGATCGGGGCAGGTCATTCCGGTCGCGACACGTCCGAGCTCGGAGCGAGTCGTGTTGGACGCGGCGCGAACGGAACCGGTGCAAGTCGTACCGGACGCGGCGCGGCCGGAACCGGTGCGGGTCGTGTCGACAGCGGCGCGGTTAGGGCGGCGGCGCCTCGGCCGACGTTGACGGCGCGGTGGGCGGCTCGGATTTGCCGGCGGCCCGGGCTGGCGGCGGTGGCGTCGCTGATCGTGCTGGTGGTGCTGGCCGCGCCCATGCTGGGCATGCGCACCTGGCCGCAGGACGCCGGGAGCATGCCGGACTCGCACACCACCCGCAAGGCGTACGACTTGGTCGCGGCCGAGTTCGGGGCCGGCGCCAACGGCCCGCTGATCATCGCCGTCGACCTGACGAAGACGCCGGACCTGGGGGCACTTTCCGCGGCCCTGCGCGCCGAGCCCGGCGTGGCTGCCGTCTCCCCGCCGACGATCGAGGGCGGCGCCGCCGTCATCGTGGTCGAGCCGACGACCGGCCCGCAGGACGAGGCGACCACCGCCCTGCTGCACCGCCTGCGTGAGGACGTGCTGCCCGGCGGAGTGCTGGTGACCGGCCTGGTCGCGGTGTTCGCCGACGTCTCCGACCGCTTGGCCGACCGCCTGTGGATTGTGGTCGTCTTCGTGGTGGCGTTGTCGCTGGTGCTGCTGACCGTGCTGTTCCGCGCGCCCGTGGCCGCCGTCAAGGCTGCGGCCATGAATCTGCTGTCGGTCGGAGCCGCGTACGGCGTAATGACTTTGATTTTCCAGAACGACACCACAGCGCGCCTGGTCGGCCTGCCGCACGCCGTGTCGGTGTCCAGCTGGGTGCCGGTGCTGCTGTTCACGGTCCTGTTCGGCCTGTCGATGGACTACGAGGTCTTCCTGCTTTCCCGCGTACGCGAGGACTGGCTCCGCACGGGCGACGCCCAAGGAAGCGTGATCCGCGGCCTGTCCGCCAGCGGCCGCGTCATCAGCAGCGCGGCTGCCATCATGGTCGCCGTCTTCACCGGTTTCGCCCTGGATCCTGACGTGACCGTCAAGATGATCGGCCTCGGCATGGCCACCGCGGTCCTGATCGACGCCACCCTCATCCGCATGGTCCTGGTTCCCGCCACCATGACCTTGCTCGGCCGGGCCAACTGGTGGCTGCCCCGCTCCCTCGACCGCGCCCTCCCCCACATCGAGATCGAGGCACCCCAGCCGCCGGCACCGGCCCGCGATCCCCAGCCGGTGGGCTGACGCGAGACGCGGGAGCGCCGGCACGTTCGGCGCTCCCGCTCGGGTCACGCAGCCGGCCAAGCGGAAGCAAATCTCGCAGGGCCGTGCGGCTGCGGACTGAACCCACCCGCCCGGGGCTGAGGGGCGCACCATACGCGATCAACATTGGCGATCGCTGAGTTGTCCACAGGGGGTCAGAGCGACGGACGCCGGCCCCGGGTCAGGTCGATGACGCATACGGCGTTGCCGAACGGGTCCTCCAGCACGGCACACTGGCCGACCGCCACATCGAAGGGCGGTGTGCGGACGGTGCCGCCATTCCCGGTGTAGGCGGCGACCGCGGACCGGACGTCGTCGACCAGGTAGTACACGGTCAGGTCGGGTGGGAGGTCCATCGTGTGCAGGACGATCTCCGCGTCCGTGTCCGGCATCGAGAGGCCGACCGAGGAGTCGTCGCGCCACAGCGGAGTCAGGCCGAAGACTCGGGTGTAGAAGGCTTCCGCCGCGTCCAGGTCGTCGACGCGGGTCAGGACGCAGTCAATCTTGCGCAACATGAGCCGACGGTAGCGGTACCGTCGCGACATGGATGATCATGAGATGTTGCAGGACAAGCCGCACCGGACGGTCGTGCGCGTCGGCGACACCGTACGGCGGCCGCTGCAGCCCTGGTCGTCCAGCGTTCACGAGCTTCTGCGCTACCTGGAAGGCATCGGCTACCCGCACTCGCCCCGGTTCCTCGGCATCGACGCTGACGGCCGCGAGGTCGTCTCCTTCATCGACGGAGAGTCAGGCGGTGCGGGCTGGGCCAAGGTGGTCGACGAGCGCGGCCTCAAGTCCATGGCCCGCCTGCTGCGCCAGTATCACGACGCCGTACGCGGATTCCGGCCGGCCGCCGTGGACGGCTGGGCCGGTCGTACCGCTCCGCAGGCCGACGACGAACTGATCTGCCACGGAGACTTCGGCCCGTGGAATCTGGTGTGGCACGGCCCGCGACCGGTGGCCGCACTCGACTGGGACTACGCGTGGCCCGCCAAACCGATCCACGACATCGCGTACGCGTTGGAATACGTAGCACCGTTCCGCGACGACGAGACATGCGTGCGCTGGCTGTCCTTCCCCGAGCCGCCGAACCGCCGGCGCCGCCTAGAGCTGTTCGCCGAGGCGTACGGCTTGGAAAGCACCACCGGCCTGGTTGACGAGGTGATTGCCCAGCAGGAGGCTGTGTGGA
The DNA here is from genome assembly GCF_026626335.1 of Paractinoplanes pyxinae. Taxonomy (GTDB): domain Bacteria; phylum Actinomycetota; class Actinomycetes; order Mycobacteriales; family Micromonosporaceae; genus Actinoplanes; species Actinoplanes pyxinae. The sequence goes on from NZ_JAPNTZ010000005.1 coordinate 118,726, forward strand.
AGCGGGCCCGCCGGCTCGCCGACCAGGGTTGCCAGCCCCAAGCCGACTGGCAGTCAACCGGCTTCCTGGACAAAACCGCCGCCCGCATCAACTGGACCCGCACCAACCGCCAATTGTTCGAGCCCGCCCCCGGCGGATGACAAGGTTGCGACGGAACGACCGGCACTAGCTCAGAGCACGCCACCAACGGAGAGCTCACCACCAGCGGAGAGCTCACCACCAGCGGAAGCTCGCCATTGGCGGGAAACTCGCCACCAGCGGAGAGCTCGCTGACGGCGGAAGTGAGCCTGGTCTCGGCGGCCGCTGAGAGGTGGGGCGGGCGGGTAGAGGCGTGGGCGTAGCAAGAACGAGACAACGGAGGTGCGAGATGTCGGATCTGAGCAAGGACACCGAGGCCCAGCTCGAGGAGATCGCCGAGAAGCGTGTCGAGGAGCTTCCGGGTGAGACGGCCCTCGGCCACCGCGACCCGGAGGCCGGCGGCGAGGGCGAGCCGCAGGACTGGAAGGGCAACAGCGACGTCAAGCTGCCCGAATAGCCTTCGGACGACGTCCGCGAATTGCCGGGCGGGTTGTTCTTCACGATCGACCGACCTGGTCCGCCTGACGACGGGGCCGCCCCTCCCCAGGGGCGGCCCCGCCCGCATTACCGGCGGAAAGTCGCGCGCAATGCGGCGGTGTCCGACGAGCCGCCCACCTCCAAGCCGTACTGACCGGACGCCGTCTTCCACCGGCCGTCCCAGTACTGCAGCAGGTGCAGATCGGCCAGGTCGTCACGCGACAGCGTCAGATCGACCGTCCGGCTCTGCCCGGGCGCGAGCGTCACCCGCTCGAAGCCGACCAGCCGCTTCGACGGCTCCCCGGTCGAGGCGGGCAGTGACACGTACGCCTGCGCGACCTCGGTGCCCACCCGGCGGCCGGTGTTGGTCAGCCGGAACTTGATGCGCACATCGTTGCGCGATGCGGACACTTTCAACTGCGCGTATTTGAACGTTGTGTACGACAGGCCGTGGCCGAACGCGAACAGCGGATCGATGCCCTCGCTCTCGTACCAGCGGTAGCCGACCTTCAGGCCCTCGTTGTAGTCAACCTGGCGGATGCCGTCCACGACGACGCCCGGATATTGCGCGATGCTGCGCGAAGTTGGCGTATCGCTCAACGACTTCGGGAACGTCATGGGCAACTTGCCCGACGGGTTGGTGTCGCCGAACAGCAGCGAGGCGATCGCCGGGCCCATCTGCTCCCCCGCGTACCAGGTCTCGAGCACGGCCGGCACCTGCGCCAGCCAAGGCATCTCGACCGCGCTTCCGGTCTGCAGAACCACGACCGTACGGGGGTTGGCCGCGGCCACGGCCGACACCAGCGCGTCCCCGTTGCCCTGCAGCCGCAGGTCGGTCAGGTCGTTGAACTCGCCCATCCGGACGTACGCGAACACAACCGCGACATCAGCCGAGGCCGCCGCCGCGGCAGCCGATGCGACGTCACTGCCGTTGTTGAAAGCCACCGTGGCGCCGTTCTTGCTTGCCCGCGTACGGATCCCGTCCTCCGGCGAGACCAGGTCCTCACACTGCAGGGTCGTCGGGCTCCCGAACCGCCACGGCAGGCTGCACACCGAATTGGCGCTGATCCCGTCGGTCGGAGTGCTCGATGCTGTCGCTCCGATGACCGCTATCTGATCGCCCTTGCGCGGTTTGAGCGGCAGCAGGCCGTTGTTCTTCAGCAGCACCGATCCCTGCTCGGCCGTGGTGCGAGCGATGGCCTTGTGGACAGGCGTCGACGCGTCCTCCACCGGTGTCGCCGCCAGCGGGTGATCGAACAGACCGCCGCGGATGTACGAACGAACAACCCGGAACGCTGCGGCGTCGATCTGCTTCTGCGTGATCTGACCGGCCGCGAGCGCCTCGTCCAGGCGGGCCGGGGTGAACCAGATGGGCCGGTTCAGCTCTTGGTCGAGCCCGTTGACCAGACTGGGCGCGGTGCTATGGACCGAACCGAAATCGCTCATTACATAGCCATCGAAACCGACGTCTTGTTTGAGCACCTTGTTCAAACGCTCATTTTCACATGCGTACACATGATTGATCTGGTTGTACGAGCACATGACGCTCTCCGGGGCGCCGCGGTCGACGGCGATCTCGAAGGGCAGGTCGTAGATCTGGCGCAGGGTCCGCTCGTCGGCGTTCGAGGAGCTGGTCTGCCGGTCCAGCTCCTGCTCGTTGGCGACGTAGTGCTTGAGCGTCGCCAGCACCGGCTTGGTCTTGCTGCTCTGGATGCCCCGCGTGCCGGCCGCGGCCATCAGACCGGTGAGCAGCGGGTCCTCGCCCAGGTACTCGGGCGTGCGGCCGGAGAGCGGTGTCCGCCCGCTGGCCAGACCGGGCGCGAGCAGCACGTTCTTGCCCTTGTCGAACGCCTCGGCCGCTTGGGCCGCGCCCTTCACGTACGCGAGCGGCTGATTGAACGTGGCGGCGGTGGCGATGGTGGCCGGGAAGGCGGTGACGCCCGGCGTGAAGCGCACACCGTCCGGCCCGTCCGAGTAGACGACGGTCGGGGTGCATGGCACTTGAACTGGATAGACGACGCCGCCCTGCCACTCGGTCTGCTGCGGGCTGTTGGCCGGCTGCTCCACCAGCCACCGGTACTTCTGGTGCTGGGTGCTGGCGGCGAGCAACGCTTGCGCACGCTTCTCCGGCGTCTTGCGGACGTCCATCCAGGGATAACTCTTGCAGTCAGCCGCCGACGTTGACGCTGCGGCTGCCGACGCTGAACCAGCGGACGCTGATCCGGCCGACGCCAGCGCAGCAGATGCCGACGACGCCGACGCCGCGGCCGACACTGCCGATGCCGACGCTGACGCAGACGGTGCCGACGCGGACGCAGCAGATGCCGCCGCGGCCGACGCCGGCGCGGCCGACGCCGCTCCGGCCGGTATGACGGCGACGGCGACCGGGGCCAGCAGGGCCAGAACGAGTGCTCGTTTCATCAATGCCCTTCCCACGATATTGATACGTTTCACACACTCGCCGCATTGGTGGCGACGGCGAGTTGGGCGCGCAGCATCACCGGTTCACCGAGGGCGACCGGGACGCCGAACTGTTTCGATCAAGTGGCGGAAATGTTTCCGCCCCTGGCCCTCATCCTGCGGGCGCAGTGACGCACGTCGCTAGGACGAGGTGCACGCGGACTAGCACAGAACACACTTGCGCATCGAGGCGCACGAATCCGACAGTCGGTGGATGCGAGCCGTCCTCACCGAACTGACCGTGCCGCGCTACCTGCTGACCGCCGCCACCCGCCGCATGGGCCTCATGCTCTCGCTGCGCGACGACGTCCCCGAGCCCGCGCTGCCTGCCGCGCCCGGCTGGGTGCGCTTGCGCCCGGAGCTGGCCGGCATCTGCGGCAGCGACGTCGGCGTCGCCCGGGCCAAGTCGTCGCTGGTGCTGAGCGCCTTCTACGCCGCCCGCCGCCAGATCCTGGGCCACGAGATCGTCGCCGTCACCGAAGAGGGCGAGCGCGTCGTCGTCGACCCGATCATCTCGTGCGCGCACCGCGGCTTCCCGCTCTGCCGTTCGTGTGATGACGGTTTCCCGTACGTTTGTGAGCGCTTCGATCAACCCGGTGTCACCGGGTGCCAGGCGCCGTCGGTCGGGTTCGACGCCGCACTCGGCGGCGGCTGGGGCGAATCACTGGTCGCCCACCGTTCGCAACTGCACCCGGTTCACGACACGCCGTCCCGCCGTGCCGTGCTGGCCGAGCCCGCCTCGATCGCCCTGCACGCCGCCCTGCACTGGAAGCGCCGCGGCGACCGCGCAGTAGTGATCGGCCCCGGCCCGATCGGTCTGCTGGTGATCGCCGCTCTGCGCCGGTTGCACCCGAGCCTCGACATCACTGCAGTCGGCCCCGGCCGCTTCAGTACGACGTACGCGGAAAGAGCCGGCGCCGATCGCACCCTGCCGCCAGGGCCGCGGGTCGTCGAGACTTTGGCCGACCTGCACGGCGGCCGCGTCATCCGCCCTCGCCTGACCAAGATCCCCCTGCTCGAACAGGGCGTCGACGTCGTCTTCGACTGCGTGGGCCTGCCCGGCACCATCGACCTGGCCCTGCACCTGCTGCGCCCCACCGGCATGCTCGTGCTGGTCGGAGCGGCCGGCAAGCAACCGGTCGACTGGTCCCTGGTCTGGAACCGCCAGCTCACCGTGCAGGGCACCGTCAACTTCGGCCCCGAACCCACCCTCGGCGGTCGCCACACCATGACCCAGGCCGTCGAGTGGCTGGCCGACCCGTCCTACCCCGTCGACGGCCTGGTGACCCACGTCTACGGCTTGCCCGAGTGGCGCACCGCCCTCCAGACCGCCGCCGCCGGCCCCCGCGCCTCAGCCGTCAAGGTCACCCTCCGCCCGAACCCCGACCTGCCCCTGATCTCCTGACGACTGCTCCGACGATTCCTGGGTGCTTTCGGAGGATCCGGTCGCCACCCCTCCCCTCGAAGCAGAACCAGCTCTCCGATCACTCTCCCGCGCGAAGATTCGATTGAACGAGCCGATGTCTTTCACGCCCTGCCGCTGGAGCTCAGCCATACGAACACCCCACAGCCGGGCCGCAACCTCACTCTCGAACATTCCTTCGGCGAATTCGGCGCGGATGTGGTTCTCGTCGAAAACACCGATCTCGTAGCCTTGGCGGCAATAGTTCAGCCACAGCGTCGTGAAGAAATATCTTCGAGCGTCCTCGTCCGACTCCAACCGGGCGAAGTCAACGATGCAGGGGCCGAACACGGACGGCTCCGCGATCACGTACGCCAAGAGCTGTTGCTGCCCCTGCCGGAGGGCGTCGATCCGGTGAGCACGGTCCTGTCGCGCTTGATAGAACAGAGAAGCGGCCACCGACGCGAGCGCTAATGCTGACAACAGCGCGGAGATCGAGCCGTAAGCCTGACCTATATTGCTGATGTCACTGAGCTGGTCTCTCGAAAGGCTCGCAAAAGGAAGAATCACCAAGGGGGTGATCAACAGCAGGAGCAATAGCACAATGATGAGCAGGAAGCCGGTCGAAACTTTCCGGCCCGCCACAAAGGGCCGCATGGTCAAGATCGACTGAGTGGGCTCCCGATCATCGGAGAGTGTTCTTCTCATGGCTCCAAGTAACAACACCGCATCAAGTCGAGCTGCCGACCGATCGAAGACGTCCTGCATCAGCGGACTTCTGCACGCGAGCCGGAGAGCCCTGCAGGGATTCCACGGAGGCACTAGCGTGTGTGCCGTGACGAGGCGCAGCTCATGAGTCTTGAGAAGGTCATCTTCGGGTTCTTCGTGCTGCTCGCCGCCACGTTGAACTTTGGGTTCTTCATCGGCGACATCTCGAACCCGGCCCTGCACAACGAGTATGAGTTGTTCGCCGCCGTCGTGGTCAATCTGATCGCCACCGTGCTGAAGTTCGGCGACCGCACCCAGATCGGGGCGGTGCACCTGGCCACCAGCCTCGTCGCCGACCTGCAGCTGATCGCGGCCACGCTGACCTGGGTCTACGCCACCCAGATCTCCACCGCGGGCATGACCCCGGAGGCCACGGCCAGCGTCGTCTCGCTCTCCGGGGGCGCGCTGCTGGCCAACCTGGTCTCCGTCGCCCTGCTGGTCATCGAGACGACGACCTTCCAGCGGCGATGAGGCGGCCCGTCCCCCGCGGACGTTTCCACCGGCACACGGCGATCGCCCGGCCGGCCGAGGGCGCCTCCCCCACCGTCTTCCTGGTTCTGCGCCGCATGCGGGCGCCGCTCATTGTGCTGATCCTCATCTTCGCGATCAGCGTGCTCGGCCTCACCCTGATCCCCGGGCAGGACGCGGACGGGAATCCCGTACGGGTGGGCTTCTTCGATGCCTTCTACTTCATGAGCTATACGGCAACAACGATCGGGTACGGCGAGATCCCGCATCCTTTCACCGGTGCTCAGCGACTCTGGGTGACCGCCACCATCTACCTCACCGTGATCGGCTGGGCCTACGCCATCGGGTCGTTGCTGGCCACCCTGCGCGACCGGGCGTTCCGTGAGGCCATCGCCCTGCGCCGCTTCACCGGCACCGTCAAGCGCCTGCGCGAGCCTTTTCTGCTGGTCGTCGGGTACGGCCAGACCGGTCAGCTGCTCGGCCACGCGCTCGACTCGCTGGGCCGCCGCATGGTCGTCATCGACCGCTCGCCCGAGCACATCGACACCCTCGACATCGACCCCTACTACTCCGACATCCCGGGTCTGGTGGCCGACGCCCGCAACCCGCACACGCTGGGCGTGGCCGGGCTGGAGCATCCGGGCTGCGAGGGTGTCGTGGCGCTGACCGACGACGACGAGGCCAACCTGGTCGTGGCCATGACCGCGGCCCTCGTACGCCCGGGTCTGCCGGTCATCGCCCGGACCGTCTCGCCCGCCATCGAGCATCGGATGCGGGCGTTCGGCTCACCCACGGTCGTCAACCCGTTCGACCGGTACGGCGATCATCTGCGCCTGGCGTTGCACCAGCCCTCGTCGTACCTGTTGATGTCGTGGCTCGTCCACGAGGAGGGCGCCGAGATGCCGCAGCCCAGCCGCCCGCCGGCCGCGGGGCGCTGGATCGTCTGCGGCTTCGGCCGGTTCGGGCACAAGCTGACCGAGGACCTGCGGGCCGACGGGCTCGAGGTGACCGTGATCGACCTGCGCCTGGACGCCGAGCCCGGCCCGGGCATGATCGAGGGTGACGCGTCCGAGCCGTCGGTGCTGGCCGAGGCCGACCTGGCCGGCGCGGCCGGTTTCGTGGCCGGCACCGACAACGACGCGACGAACCTGTCGCTGGTGGCCGCCGCCCGCAAGGCGAACCCGTCGCTGTTCATCGGGGCGCGTCAGAACCGCCCGGCCAACGCGCCCCTGTTCGCCGCCATGGAGATCGACTGGCTGCTGGTGCCGAGCGAGATGGCCGCCCGCGAGATCTACGCCCGGTTGAGCACGCCCATGCTGTGGCGCTTCCTGCAAGAGATGCCGGAGCTGGGCGACGACTGGGCGGCCGACACCCTCGACCGGATGCAGGCCTATTGCGGCGCCAAGCTCGGCGCGCTGTGGAAGATGACGCTCTCCGAGAGGGAGGCCCCGGCGCTGCAGCCGTGGCTGCGCTCGGGCGTGGCCGTGGGCGACCTGCTGCGGAGCCCCCGAAATCGGCAGAAGCGCCTCGACGCCGTACCTCTGATGCTGGCCCGGGACGGCGAGACCATCCTCGGCCCGGCCGACGACGTCCCGGTGCGACCCGGCGACGAAGTCCTTTTCGTCGGCCGCCCCTACTCGCGGCGGGCGCTGATCGACACGGTCACCAACCGGGTCGTCGCCGAGTACGTCCTCTCCGGACGCGAGGTTCCGGCCGGGTGGGTGTGGCAGCGGGTGACGGGAAAGATACCGACCGGGAGCCAAAGCACCGATTCGCCGGGGCGTTCGTCGGACGATCCATAAGACAATCGGACATAAATCCCTCATGCAAGCGCACTTGCACGTGCAGACGCCCTTGTGCAGCTGCAAAGGACCGCGCAGGATGGACGCCAGCGTTCCACATTCTTGACGCGGCCGCGAGCCGCCCGGCCCCGCGAGGTGAGATGACCATCGACGACAGACCCGCGGGCACCATTTGGACCTTCGCCGAAGAGGACTACCGCTACGGCATCGGCCCCCTGCGTCTGCGCATAGAGAAGATCCTGGCCGGCGCCCCCGTCCAGCAGGACGGTGACCTCTGGTACGAGGTCGAGGGCGTCGAGGTGAGCGATCAGGGCCGCGTGGTCGGCCCCCGCCGCGCCACAGTGCGCGCCTCTCGGCTGCCCAGTGTGCGACCTAGGTGACGAAAATCGCCACTTCATCAAGGGTGACTCTGTCATCCCATCGGGTCAGGACCTTGCGGGCGTCCTCGGCCACCACGGCGAACTCGTAGTCGTCGCCGGCGAAGGCGCGGATGGCGTCGACGTCGGTGAAGAACGTGATCGAGGTGAAGCGCACCTCGTCGCCGTCCTGATGGCGCAGTAGCCGCGCGCCCCGGAAACCGCCGATGCCCCGCAGCTCGGTGGCCACCACCGTCGCGTAGTGCCGCTGATAGTCGTCGGCTTCGGCCGCCTTGGTCCAGCCCCGCCAGGTCCGCGCGATCATCCCGTCGCCCCCTCGGTCCACCGAGACCTCAGCATGCCACCGCCGGGCGGCGGTCGCGACGGGGCGTGGCCGGCCGGCGCAGGCGACGCGCCAGGAACGGGACGACGCCGAGGCAGGTGGCGCCGATCGCGGTGAGCACCAGGCCCAGGCCGCCGGTGGCGTCGGCCCCGGCGGTGAGCAGGCCGACGCCGGCGAAGGCGCCCACCCACAGGGCCGTGCCCAGCCCCGACCACAGCACGAACCGGCCGAACGGCATGCGCACCACGCCCGCCACGATCGGCACGACCGCGTGCACGACGGCGACGAACCGCACCGCCACCAGGGCCGGGGCGCCGCGCTCACTCAGGTAGTTCTCGGCCCGGTCGAAGCGCGCCGCTCCGATGCGGCGGCCGAGTCGCGTGGTGCGCAGCCGCGGACCGAATGCGCGCCCCACCGCGTACCCGGCAATTTGCCCGGCCAGAGCACCTGCCGTGCCCACCGCCAGAACGACGGCGAAGCCGGCCGGCCCGTCCGGCAGCGACCCGGCCAGCATGACCACCGACTCGCCCGGCACCAACAGGCCGGCCAGGAACGTCATCTCGACGGCGGCCGACAGGAACGTGAAGGCGAGCACCATCCACCGGTCGAGAGTGGACAGCCAGTCGACAAAGGCGGTGGCGGTGTTCATCACGTCGGCGAGCATGGGATCAGCCTGCCGATCCCGTGCTCGCCGAACCATCGGGCTCTACCCCGAGATCACCCTGAGAATGCTCAGGGCTGCACCACCGGGGTCGTCAGGACGCCGGCCGCGGGACGGGCGCCGACCTCACGCGGGGCGGGGCGCCAGGCGGCGCGGTCGAAGATGATCAGGGCCGCGACGACCACCATCCACGCGTACAGGCCGAGCTCCAGCACGTCCATGACGTCCTGACCCTCGTACCCGAAGGTCTTGGGAACGACCGTGCCCTGCACCACGTGGAAGAGCATGACCAGCAGTACGCTGCCGTTCGAGCGACGGAACAGCCAGCAGTACACGAACGTGATCACGAAGGTGGTGCACAGGCCGACCCAGCCGATCGGGTTGCCCTGAGTCACGAAGACCAGCGGCAGGTGCCAGACAGCCGCGATGAAGCCGAGCACGGCCGCCGACATCAGGGGCGCGTAGCGGGCGTCGAGCCGGGGCAGGGCGAAACCGCGCCAGCCGGGCTCCTCGCCGAGCGGGCCGTCGAGCGGGTTGATCCAGCGCAGCGCGAACAGGATCGCCAGGTCGGCCCAGGCGAAGGTCCACGAGGCGCCACCGTGGATCCCGGCCGTGGTGAAGATGACGGCCAGCGGCAGGGCGACGGCTGCGACGTAGCAGTACCAGGGGACGCGCCAGCGGATGACGCGACGGCCGAGATCTCGCAGGGTGCCGGTGACGGCGGCGACGATCAGGGCGGCCACCAGCGGCGCGCACGGAAGCATGGCGGTGCCGTCGATGCCGAACGGCCACGGCGACCAGCCGATCACGAAGACGAGGACGAAGAAGCTGACGAGCGGGTGGCGGCGGATGGCCGCGGCAAGTGTTGTCATGCCCTTCACGCTCGTCGCGCCGGGGCATCGCCGACAGCGTGTACGCACGTTGTCCACAGGGCGGTTTTCTGGCCTGTTCCCGAGCGGGCGACCGGCCTATTCTGCTGGCATCGACGAGCGCGCGGTTCCCAGCCGTACGCTGCGATGGAGCCTGGCCGCGGCCGGCCTCGCCGCGGCGGTGGCATCGATCGCCCTCGCCCGTCCGAGCGGCCACCTCGTGCAGGCCGGCCTGTTCGTGTGGATCCTTCTGGCGTACGTGTTCTGTGGACTGCTGGCATGGACGCGGCGGCCGGAAAGCGGCTTCGGCCGGCTCATGGTCGTCGTCGGGTTCGGGGCCGCGCTGTCGAACCTCGCGTGGTCGGCCAACCCGGTGCTGTTCACCGTCGGGCAGGCGGTCGACCTGCTGGTGGTGGCGCTGTTCCTGCACGTGTTCCTGGCCTTTCCGAGCGGGCGCGTCGCCGGCCCGGCCCGGGTGGTGGTCGTGGTGGCGTACGCAATCTCGATCGGTCTGCAGTTGACCGTCATGCTGCTGGGCGGTTTCGGCGACGGGAACCTGCTCGCGATCACCGACGCGCCCGGTGCGGCCAACGCGGTGCATGCGGTCGAGCTGGTCACGCTGAGCGGGTTGCTGCTGGTCGGTGTCGGGTTATTGGGCGTACGCCTGGGGAGCCAACACCGAGCCGTGCGCTGGCTCGTCGGGTCGTTCGCGCTGGGTCTGGTCGCGCTGGCCGTGCTGCTGGTCATGGGTCTGTTCGTCGCGGCCGGGTTCACACTGGTCCAGCGGCTCACGTTGTTCGTGCTGGGGCTGGCCCCAGTGGCTTTTCTCGCTGGTCTGCTCGACGCGCGGCTGGCCCGCGCCTCCGTCGGCGACCTGGTGGTCGAGCTGCGCGCCGAGCCCGACGACCTGACCCCCGCCCTGGTCCGGGCTCTGCGCGACCCCACCGCGTCGCTGCTCTACTGGCTGCCGCAGTACCGCAGCTGGGTCGACCACGACGGCTCTCCCGTGACGCTGCCGGCGTCGGCGACCCTCATCCCCCGCGACGGTGAGCCGGTGGCCGCCCTCGTCCACCATCCGTCCGTCGAGGCTGAACTGGTGCGGGCCGTGGCGGCGGCGGTCGAGATGGTGATCGACAACGCCCGGCTGCGGGCCGAATTGCGGGCCCGGCTTTCCGAGGTACGGGCGTCACGGGCGCGAGTGATCGAGGCGGGCCGCACGGAACGCCGGCGCCTCGAGCGCGACCTGCACGACGGCGCCCAGCAGCGGCTGGTCGGCCTGTCGCTGCGGCTCGGCCTGCTCGAATCGCACCTGGACGGCGACCCGGCCGTCCGGCAGGCGCTGGCCGAGGCCCGGGCCGAGGTGGCGACGTCGCTGTCCGAGCTGCGCGATCTCGCCCACGGGCTCTACCCCGCCGTGCTGAGCGGGCACGGGCTGGCGGTCGCCCTCGAATCGGTGGCCGCCCAGGCCACCGTGCCGGTCCGGCTCGACGTCCGCCTCGACGACCGGCTGCCCGAGCCGGTCGAGGTGGCCGCCTACTACGTGGTGTGCGAGAGCCTGACCAATGTGGGCCGGCACGCGAACGCATCGAGCGCTTCGGTCGAAGTGGCCCCGGCCAGGAAGACGCTGGTGGTCGAGGTGTCCGACGACGGGGCGGGCGGGGCCGACACCGCGAGCGGCAGCGGCCTGCGCGGGCTGGCCGACCGGGTGGAAGCTCTCGGCGGCACGCTGCGGGTGTGGAGCCCGGCCGGCGGCGGCACCCGGGTGCGGGCGGAGCTGCCGTGCGGGTAGCGATCGCGGAAGACAGCGTGCTGCTGCGCGAGGGGCTGGCCAGGCTGCTGACCGACGCAGGCTTCGAGGTGGTGGCCCGCTGCGGTGACGCGTCGGCGCTGCTCGGGGCCGTGGCCTCGCTGCGGCCGGAGGTCGCGGTGGTCGACATCCGGATGCCGCCCACCCATACCGACGAGGGGCTGCGGGCCGCCGTGACCATCCGCGCCGAGCACCCGGGCACGGCCGTCCTGGTGCTGTCCCAGCACGTCGAGCCCGCGCTGGCCATGACGCTGTTCGCCGATTCCGCGGCCGGCGCCGGCTACCTGCTGAAAGACCGGATCAGCGACGTCGCGGAGTTCCTGGCCGCCGTACGCCGGGTGGCCGCGGGCTGCACGGCGGTCGACCCGATCATCGTGTCGTCGCTGGTCGCGCGGCGGCGCCCGGACGATCCGCTGGCCACCCTGACGCCCCGCGAGCGGGAAGTGCTCGAGCTCATGGCGAGTGGGCACTCCAACCAGGGCATCGCCGACCGGCTCTACCTGACCTTGCGGGCCGTCGAGAAGTACGTGTCGAGCGTGTTCGGCAAGCTGGGGCTGCCCTCCACCGGCGGCGAGTCGCGCCGGGTCCTCGCCGTGCTGCTGTTCCTGCGGCCGGAAACTGACCGCAATCGCGGCTAGCGTTCGTCCCATGACGCCAACCTGGTCCGATGTCATCGCCCGGCGGGTCGAGCGCAACTACCTGGCGGCGCCCGGCGCCGATCCGGCGGGCGTGGTGGCCGCGATGTGCGGGGCCCACGCCCAGATCCTGTCGGCCGCAGAGACTTCGGTGGCGATGCGCCTCCAAGACGGCACTCGGACGGATGTGCAGAAGGCGTTGTGGACGGACCGGACGCTGGTGAAGACGTTCGGGCCGCGCGGCACCGTGCACCTGCTGCCGGCTGGTGAGCTGGGGTTGTGGGCGGGCGCGCTGGCCGCGCTGCCGCACTCGAACCCGTTCGCCGCCGACGTACGGATGACCCCGGAACAGAACGAGCAGGTGGTGGCGGCACTCGACGACGCGCTGCGTGCGGCCGACGGCGGCTTGACCGTTGACGAGCTGTCGGCCGAAGTGGTGTCCCGGGCCGGACCGTGGGCGGGCGACCTGGTCATGCCCGCCTTCCAGACGATGTGGCCGCGGTGGCGGACGATCGTGGGGTCACCGCTGACGCAAGGAGTCATCTGCTTCGGACCTCAGCGGGGGCGCAACGTCACTTACACGAGTCCCGCGTTGTGGGCGCCGGGGTTCTCGCTCCCCGAGCCGATGGCCGCGCTGCGCGAACTGATCCGGCGCTACCTGTGGTCGTACGGTCCGGCCACACCGGCGCAGGTCGCTCGGTGGCTGGCCGCTCCCCCGCGCTTCATCGCCGACGTGTTCACGACGCTGGACCTGCAGCCGGTGACGGTCGAAGGTGACGAGACCTGGCTGCTGGAGGGGGATCTCGACTTCCCCGGGCTGGTCCCCGGCGTGCGGCTGTTGCCTTATTTCGACGCGTACGGGGTGGGAGCGCATCCTCGCTCGGTGACCTTCCCGGGCCGTGCCTTCGAACGGGCGCTGGCCCGCGGACAGGCCGGCAACTACCCGGTGCTGCTGATCGACGGGCGCGCGGCCGGAGTCTGGCACCAGCGCCTCGCAGGCCGCAAGGTGCACGTCACGGTCGAGCCGCTGACGCCGCTGTCACGCGCCCGCCTGCGCGCCTTGGACGCCGAGGTCGAACGACTGGGCGACATCCTCGGCGCGACCCCCACCCTCACGATCGGCGAGGTGAAGGTGGGCGCACACGCCTGACGCCTTCCAGGTCGGGCGGTCAGCCGGCGATCGGCACTACGCCCGGCTCCGGCGCGGGCTCCTCGTCCTCGGTGACGGGGACCTCGGTGGTCTCCGAGGGGATGGCGGCGATGCCGGCCAGGATCAGGGCGCCGCCGAGGATCTGCAGGAACGTCAGGGACTCACCCAGCACCAGCCAGGCGAAGATCGAGGCGAACACCACCTCGAGCAGGCCCAGGAAAGACGCAAGGCGGGAGCCCAGGCGCGACGACCCGGCGATCCCCGTGGCGTAGGCGATGGCCGTGCCCGCGATGGCGACCACACCGAGCGGCACCCACCACGGCGCGGTGGCGCCCAGCATCTCGACGTCGCCGCCGACCGTCCGCATCGGCAGGACGCCGGTCAGCCCGATCAGGCCCAGGGCCAGCCCGCCGAGCAGCAGGCCGGAGCCCGCCAGGGCCACCGGCGGCAGGCCGTCGGCGGGACGGGCGGCGACCACGAAGTAAACCGCGCAGCCGATCGCGGCGGCGAAGGCCAGCGCCACACCCAGCGGGTCGACGGCCTGCAGGGCGCCGGGCCCGATGACCAGCACCAGGCCGCCGACCGCGAGCACCGAGCCGAGCAGCACCATGGGCCGGGGCATGTGCCGCGTCGTCACCCACGCCCACAGGACCAGCAGCAGTGGGGCCAGATATTCGATCAGCAGGGCGGTCGAGACAGGGATGCGGGAGATCGCTGCGAAGTAGGCGAACTGGGTGAACGCGACGGCGATCAGGCCCATGCCGAGCACTCGCCAGCGGGCCCGCCACAACGCCGACCAGCGGCCCCGCAACGCGAACAACACGATCGGCAGCAGGACGACGCTGCCGGTCAGAGCGCGTACGGTGACGGCGGCGGCCGGGGACCAGCCGGCCTCGAGGAGCGGCTTGATGAACGCGCCCGACGTGCCGAACGAGACGGCGGAGAGAACCATTGCGGCCACACCGATGTGCTTCGGCTTCACTTCCGCCTCCTCTGTCATGGGCTAAATTACGTATACCCCTGACGCTAGGCCCGACTCAGTGAGGAGTCAAATTGCTTTTTGCCCCTGACACGGTGGAGTCGCTGGACTTCGTGGTGGCGCTGGTCAACACGTCGCCCGGCGCCTCCCGCAGCGGTGAGGACGAGCTGGCCACCGTCGAGCAGCTGGCCGCACTGCTGACCCGTTACACGTACACGGGACGCATTGACCACGACGAAGCCGAGCTGAACGAGGTGCGGGAGACCCGGACGCTGCTCCGCTCGGTCTGGGGTTTGGAGCGCGACGAGGCGGTCGAGGTCGTGAACCGCATGCTGCGCGAGGCCAACGCCCTGCCGTTCCTGGCCCGGCACGACGAGCTCGACTGGCACATGCACGCCACCTCGCCCGACGCGCCGCTGGCCGAGCGCATGCGGGCCGAGATCGCGCTGGCCCTGACCGACGTGATCCGCATGAACGAGATGAGCCGCCTGCGCATCTGCGAGGCCGACGACTGCGACGGCCTGGTGCTCGACCTGTCCCGCAACGGCTCCAAGCGCTTCTGCACGGTCCGCTGCGGCAACCGCATGAACATGATCGCCTTCCGCGAACGCAAGGCAAGCGCCTGACCGATCCACAGCGGTCAAGGCCGGCACGTCGCGGCGTGCGCGTTTCGGGTCGGCGGGGGTGGGCGGCAGGCGCTAGGGTCGGCTCATGATGCTGCGGGAGCTCATCGGCCGGGTGTTGCGGCGCACGCGCCTGGCGCAACGGCGCACGCTGCGCGAGGTGGCCGACGCGGTCGGCATGTCGATCGGCCATCTCTCCGAGGTCGAGCGCGGCCGCAAAGAGCCGTCGTCCGAGATGCTGGCGGCCATCTGCCGGGCGCTCGGCATCTCGATGACCGACCTGCTGGCCGCCGTGCTTCACGACCTGCAGCCGCGCCTGCACCGCTTCGAGGTCGCCGCCCAGCAGCGTTCCGCGGCCGGACGCGTGCGCGCCCGGCGCATGGATTTCGAACTCGCCGCCTAAGGTTTGCGCGCCACCCCCGCGTACCCGTCGACGACTACCTTCTCATCGGTGTCCGGGCGCCAATCCGGGATCGGGACGACGCCGGGCTCGACCAGCTCGAGGCCGTCGAAGAACGAGGTGAAGTCGGCGACCTCGCGCAGGTGATAAGGCACCGCGCCGCTCTCGTTGTACTGCCGGTGCGACTCGATGACCCGCTCGCTGGTGGCCGTGCCGTCCGACATCGTCAGGAAGCTGCCCGGCGGCAGCTGCGCGACCAGCCCGTGGACGAAGGCGCGCGCCTCGGCCGGGTCTTCGACGTGGCCCATCACGCCGAGCAGCATGAGCGCGACCGGCTGCGAGAAGTCGAGCGTCCGCTTCGCCTCCTCGATCACGCCGGCCGCGTCTTTCAAGTTCCTCTCGATGTACGTGGTGACGCCCTCGGGCGTGCTGGTGAGCAGGGCCCGGGCGTGACTGAGGACGAGCGGGTCGTTGTCCACGTAGACGATCTTGGAGTCGGGGGCGACCCGCTGCGCCACCTCGTGCGTGTTGTCGGCCGTCGGCAGGCCGGTGCCCACGTCGAGGAACTGCCGGACGCCCTGCTCGGCGGCGAGGAACGTGACCGCGCGGCCGAGGAAGGCCCGGGTCTGCCGAGCCGCGTCGACAATCTCGGGAAACACCGCCTTCACCTGGTCACCGACCGCCCGGTCGGACCCGAAGTTGTCCTCGCCGCCCAGCCAGTAGTTCCAGACGCGGGCGGAGTGCGGCACCTCGACGTTCAGCTTCGTCGACAGATCATCGGTCACGGCAAGAGTGTCCCGGTTGGACTGTGCGCCCCGCAACCCGCGGGCGAACGAGACCCGAGTCGTACGCGGAGATCACCAATTGGGCCCGGTCGCGCGCCCGCAGCTTGGCCAGCAGGTGCGTCAGGTGGGTCTTGACGGTCTTCACCGAGATCTTGAGGGAGGTCGCGATCTCGTCGTTGGACTGGCCCCGGGCGACCAGCGTCAGCACGTCGACCTCACGACCGGTGAGGCCGCCCAGCGTCGTGCGGCGCGGCGACGGGTTGGGCGCGGACACGAAGTGGTGGACCAGTCGGGTCAGGATGGCCGGGGCGAACAGCGACTCACCGCGGTGGGTGCGGCGGACGGCCTCCGCCGACTGTAGTTCTCGGACCCTGGTCTGAGGGCCGCCCAAAAACCGGACCGTGGTCCGACGACGCCGGCCGCCCGTTCCACTTGACTCTCGGCATGATTTCCATCGACCGGGTCAGCCGCTCCCGCATCCTGCACGAGGTGTCCTTCGAGGCCCGTCCCGGCCGTGTCACCGGCTTCCTGGGTCCCAACGGCGCGGGCAAGACGTCGACAGTGCGCATCCTGCTCGGCCTCGACCGCCCGTCCGCCGGCACGGCGACGATCAACAACCGGCCGTATGCGTCACTCCCCCGCCCGCTGACCGTCGTCGGCGCGCTGCTCGACGGCAGCGGCGCCCATCGCGCCCGCTCGGCCCGGGCCCATCTGCGCTGGATGGCCGCCAGCAACGGCCTGCCCCGGGCCCGCATCGGCGAGGTGCTAGAGATCGTCGGCCTGACCGAGGCGGCCCGCAAGCGTGCCGGCCGGTTCTCCCTGGGCATGAGCCGCCGCCTGGGCCTGGCCGCCGCCCTGCTCGGGGACCCACCGGTGCTGGTCCTCGACGAGCCGTTCAACGGTCTCGACCCCGCCGGCATCCACTGGATGCGCGAATTCCTGAGCCGCTGCGCCGCCGAGGGCCGCACGGTGCTGCTCTCCAGCCACCTGCTCGACCTCCCGGTCGACGACGTAGTCGTGATCAACCGCGGCCGGGTCGTCGCTCAGGGCACGGCGGCCGAGGTGCGCGGCGAACACGAATCGCTCGAGGCCGCCTTCCTGTCTCTGACGGGCGCAGCCTCGTGGTGAGGGCCGAAGTGCGCAAGCTGCTGGGCCTGCCGACCGCTTGGGTCGGCCTGGTGCTGGGCCTGATCGCCGCGCCCGCCCTGGTCTTCGTCAACACACCCGGCCTGCGCCGGGCGCTCGAGTCGGGCCAGATCGCCGACCTGGGTTACGAGAATCTCGGAATAGGCCTGCTCGGCGCTCTGATACTGGGCGTCGTCACGGTCAGCAGCGAGTACACGTCCACGTCGGACGACGCACCCGATGCCCGTCAGATGACCGCGACGCTGCTGGCCATGCCCGGCCGTTCCCGCCTTCTGCTGGCCAAGGGGACGGCGCTGTCGCTGGTCGTGGCCGTACAGGGCGCGCTGACCGCCTCGGCCACCGTTTTGCTCACCCAGGCGATGCTGCCGAAATACGCCCCGCCGTTCGAGCCGGCCCGTATAGCCGCCGCCGTCCTCTACTGGGTGCTGCTCGGTCTGCTGGCCTACGCCATCACGCTGATCTTCCGGAACGGCATCATCACGCTGACCGTGTTCATCGTGAACAGCTCGGTCGTCTCGGTCTCGTACCTACTGACCAAGCTCACCCCGTGGGCGGCCTACCTGCCCGACATCGTCGGCGCCCACATGTTCCTGCGCTCGAACCCGGGTGAGGTTCACATCCCTCCCGTGACGGCCGGTTTGGTGATGACCGCCTGGGTGGCCGCTCTCCTCGCCCTCGCGGCGAAGCTCTTCGCCCGGCGTCCCGCATGATCGGGGCCGAACTGCTCAAGCTGGTGACCCTGCCGTCTCTGCGGTGGGCGGCTGGGTTGACCTGGGTAGCTACCGCGCTGATCGCGCTCGCGGCTCATCACGCCGCGCCCAGTGAGGATCCGATCCGGACGGCGTTGCGGTGGACTCAGGCCGGTTTCCTGGTGGTCGGGGTGCTCGCCGCGACGCAGGAGTACGAGCCGGGCGGCCAGATCAGGGCGACGTTGCTGGCCGCGCCACGGCGTCCGCGACTGATGGCGGCCAAGGGCGTCACGGTCATAGCAGCCGTCGCCGTCCTCGCGGCGCCGACCGGCACGCTTTATCCCCTGAGCGTCGCGCTGGTCGGTGCCGGGCTCGGGGCCATTCTGCGAAGCGCTCTGGCCGCCGTGGCGGCGGGGCTGATCCTCTATCTCGTCGTGTGCCCGCTGATGCTCGGCCGCTTCGCCGGTTCGGCGCCATGGCTGCCCGATACCGAGCTGCTGCAGGCGGAACGCGGTGCCGTTGCTGCCGTCGCCTGGCCCGTGGCGGCCGTCGTAGTCGCCGCCCTGGTCTTCCACCGGCGGAACGCATGAGCAGGTTGCCCTGGGAGCGCTCCCATGTCACGATGTGCGTCACATATCGACTGTCGTCGACGGGACGTCTCATGCGTGCTTCTCTGCGGCTTGCTCTCGTGTCGCTCGCGGCTGCTCTGCCGGTGGCGGCGGCCATGGTCGCGACCACGGCGGCCAGTGCGGCCGACGAACCGACGCCCATCACGGTGCTGACGAGCGACTTCGAGGACGGTACGACACAGGGCTGGGCCGGGCGCGCCTCCGAGGCGGTCGCCGCGAGCACGACGGTGGCGCACGGCGGGTCGGGCAGCCTCGCGGTCACCGGGCGCACGGCCACCTGGCAGGGGCCGTCGCTCGACGTGCTGGGCGAGTTCGAGAAGGGCACGGCGTACACGATCTCGGCCTGGGTGCGCCTGGCGACCGGGTCGGACAACGCCCGGCTCAGCGTCGAACGGCGTACGGACGGGATCGCCGCCTACGACCAGGTCGTGGGCAACACGGCAGTCGACAGCGGACGCTGGGTCAACCTCACCGGCCGCTACACGCTCGCCACCGACGTCGACTTCCTCCGGATCTACGTCGAGACGGCGTCGTCGACCGGCGATCTGTTCATCGACGACGTGACGGCGAGCTACGTGCCGGCCCTGCCCATCCAGACGACCATCCCGTCGATCAAGGACGTCGTGACCGAGTTCCCGGTGGGCGCGTCCATCACCGGGGCCGAGATCGTCACCGAGCACGGCCAACTGCTCGACAAGCACTTCAACAGCGTGACTCCCGGCAACGCGCTCAAGTGGGACGCCACCGAGCCGACCGAGGGCACCTTCACGTACGCCCAGGCCGACCCGCTCGTCGCCTTCGCCAAGGCGCACGGCATGGCGATCCGCGGGCACACGCTCGTGTGGCACAACCAGACGCCGTCATGGGTCTTCACCGGCGCCGACGGGCAGCCGATGACCGCCACCGCAGAAGACAAGGCCCTGCTGCTGGAAAGGCTCGAGAACCACATCCGCAACGTGGCCGCCCACTACGGCACCGACATCGGCGTGTGGGACGTCGTGAACGAGGTCATCGACGAGAACCAGGCGGACGGCCTGCGCCGCAGCACCTGGTTCACGGTCGCCGGTCTCGACTACATCCGTACGGCGTTCCGTGTGGCCCGCGAGGTCGCGCCCCACGCCAAGCTGTTCATCAACGACTACAACACCAACGTGCCGGCCAAGCGCGACAAGCTGTACGCGCTGGTGGCACAGCTCAAGTCCGAGGGCGTGCCGATCGACGGCGTGGGCCACCAGATGCACATCAACGTCAGCTGGCCGAGCGTCGCCGAGACGAAGGCCATGCTCGACAAGTTCCTCCCGCTCGGCCTCGAACAGCAGATCACCGAGATGGACGTCAGCATCTACACGAGCAACGGCGAATCGTTCCCGGCGCCCCCGGCCGACCGGCTGCTCCAGCAGGCCTACGTCTACCGCGACATGTTCGCGCTGTTCCGCCAGTACGAAGGCGAGATCACCTCGGTGACGTTGTGGGGCCTGGCCGACGACAACACCTGGCTCGACACGTTCCCGGTGACCCGCAAGGACGCGCCACTGCTGTTCGACACCCGGCTGCAGGCCAAGTCCGCGTACTGGGGCGTGGCCGACCCCACCAAGATCGGCACCAGCACTTCCCCGCCGCCGACCACCGTCAGCCCGTCGCCCACCACGCCCGGCCCCACCACGCCCAGCCCCACCACGCCCGGTCCGACGATCGGCACGACCGCCTGCTCGGTGACCTACCGGGTGACCGGCTCGTGGCAGGGCGGCTTCCAGGCCGACGTGCGGGTGACCAACACCGGCACGACAGCGTGGACGTCGTGGACGCTGGGGTGGCAGTTCCCCGCCGGCCAGCAGATCAGTCAGCTCTGGAACGGCGGTGTGGCGCAGTCGGGCGCGACGGTCACCGTCGCCAACGCCTCCTGGAACGGCACGGTGGCCCCGGGAGCGTCGGCATCGTTCGGCTTCCTGGGCTCGTGGACAGGCACCAACCCGTCCCCGGCCGGCTACTCGCTCCGGGGCACCGCCTGCACCGTCGCCTGATCCGGGGCGCCGGGCTGCCGTCTCCCTCATCGGACGGCAGCCCGGCGCCCATCGCTCAGCCCGGCCAGTGCTTGGCCAGCAGTTCGAACGAGCGGACCCGGTCGGCGTGGTCGTGGGTGATCGTCGTGACCAGAAGCTCGTCGGCCGTCGTCACGCGACGCAGCGTCTCCAGCTGCTCGACGACTGCCTGCGGCGTGCCCACGAAGTGGGTGTCCAGGCGGTCGGCGACCAGATCCCGCTCCTCGGCGGTCAACGGGTTGGCGGCCGCCTCGGCCTCGCTCGGGTACGGGATGGCCCCGCCCTCGGCGCGGATGCTGTGCACCCACCGGCCGTACGGCGAGGCCAGCCGCCGGGCCGTCTCGTCGTCCTCGGCCACCACGATGTCGGCCGAGACCATCACGTGCGGCTGGGTCAGCACCTCGGACGGCTTGAACGCGGCCCGGTAGGCCTCCACGGCCTCGAGCACCTTGGCCGGCGCCACGTGGTAGTTGGCCGCGAACGGCAGGCCGCGGGCTCCGGCGACACGGGCGCTCTCGCCGCCGCTGCTGCCCAGGATCCACAGCTCCAGGTCGGCGCTCTCCCCCGGCACGGCGTGGGCCTCGTTCCCCTGCCCGTCGTTGTAGGCGCCGGCGATCAGCGTCTGGATGTCCGAGACCACGTCGTCCAGATCCAGTGCCTCCGCGTTGGGCTGCTTGAGCAGCTTCCCGTACAGCTGCGCCCGGGCCGAGCGCATCAGCGGCGCGAAGTCGAAGTGCTTCGGGATGAGCAGGCCGTCGACCACCCGAGCCTCGGCAGGAGGCGGGGGCTCCTCCTGCGGCGCATCGGACAGCGAAGACTTACGGCGTTGCGCCGACCGCCCCAGCCCGAGGTCGAACCGCCCCGGGTAGAGCGCGTCGAGCAACCCGAACTGCTCCAGTGCGGCCAGCGGCGTCAGGAACCCGGTCTGCAGCGCCCCCGACCCGAGCCGGATGTGGTCGGTCACGGCGGCGATCTGCCCCAGCAGCAGCGCCGGCTGCGAGCTGGCCACACCCGGCGTCAAGTGGTGCTCGGCCACCCAGTAGCGCCGGTAGCCGAACTGTTCGGCCTTCTGAGCAAGGTCGAGCGTACGGCGCAACGCATCCCCGACTGTGCCACCGGACACCAGCGGGGCGAGATCCAGAATCGACAAGGGCACGGTCATGGGGTTCCTCCAAGCAGACGGTACGAGTGGGCTTCGCCGGCGCACGAACAGAAAGACGCCGTGGTGGGCTCGGTGGCAGGCTGACCAGCGAGCGACGTCATGAGGCGGGCTGCTCGGTGAAGGCGCCGCCGGCGGGCAGGGCGGCCGCGACACTGCCGTCGCCCGCCGTGTCGGCGATGGCGGAGCGGGCGGGCAGCAGCGGGGTGGGGAACGGGCGGCTGGGCAGGTCGCGGCGCAGGGCGGGGGCGATCTCGGACTGGAAGAGCTCGAGGGTGGCCCGGTGCTGCTTGTCGGTCAGGCCGTCGCCGTCGGCGTGCAGGTGCATCACCTCGTGGCCGAACTCGGCGTGGTAGCGGTGCACCTTGTCGATGATCTGCTGTGGACTCCCGACCAGGATCGAGCTGCGTTCGACAGCATCCTCCAGCGTCGGGAACACCGGCTCGACACCCACCTTGCGGAACAGCGCGATGCGGGCGTCATAGATCGGCCGGTACGTCTCCACGGCCTCCTGCGAGGTCGGTGCGGCGTAGAAGCCGGCGCTGCCCGCCCCGACCAGCGCATCGGCCGGGTCGTGCCCGTAGTGGGCCCACCGCTCGCGGTAGTACCTAATCAGTTCCGCGTACGGCTCGATGGGGTTGGTGACGTTGGCCGAGAACAGCGGGTCGCCGAACCGGGCCGCCAGGTCGACGCTCTCGCGGCTGGTGGCGCTGCCGTGCCAGACCCGGATCGGCTGCTGCAGCGGCCGCGGCCATGTCTCCGCGTCGTCCAGCGACGGGCGGAACCGGCCTTCCCAGGTCACTTTCGGCTCGCGCCAGAGCCGGCGGAACAGCTCGTAGCTCTCCCGGTTGCGGTCCCACTGGTCGTCCGCGGTGACGTGGAACAGCTTGGCCTGCGCGGCGCCGTTGCCCTTGCCGATGATCAGCTCGAGGCGCCCGCCGGACAGGTTGTCGAGCGTCGAGTAGTCCTCGAACGCGCGCACCGGATCGAGCAAACTGAGCGTCGTGACCGCCGTGAACAACCGAATGCGCGACGTAAGCGCAGCAACATGACTGAGCACAACAGGCGGCGACGACGAGAAGAACGGCCGTTCATGCCGCTCCCCCACCCCGAACCCGTCAAATCCAAGCTCTTCCGCCAGCAACGCGTTGTCGACGACCTCCCGGAACCGCTCATGAGCCGCCCGCGCAGCGTTCTTCTCAGCAATCAAGGTTATGAGCAAGAACTTCATCGCGCCACCTCCAGGGTCCGCACCTCGTGGACCATCGCTTGCTCGTATTCGCCAAGCAGGCACCTCACCCGCGACACCTCCAGGTTCGGCGCCACGTCGATCAATGCGCGGCCGTACTCGTGCGGCAGGCACCTCATACCGACACCTCCGGCGCCGGCACTGCGTGGACCATCGCTCGGTCGTATTTGTGCGGCGGGAACTTCATCGCGACACCTCCAAGGTCGGCACCGCGTCGATCAGGGCGCGGGTGTACTCGTGTTGCGGGTTGTGGAAGACGTCGTCGACCGGGCCGGACTCGACCACGGCGCCGTCGCGCATGACTAGGACCCGGTCGGCCAGGTGGTGCACGACGCCGAGGTCGTGCGAGATGAACAGCAACGCCGTGCCGTCGGCAGCGCGGATGTCGGCCAGCAGGTCGAGCACCTGCGCCTGAACCGACACGTCCAGCGCCGACACCGGCTCATCGCAGATGATCAGCGACGGCCGAGGGGCCAGCGCCCGCGCGATGGCGACCCGCTGCCGCTGCCCGCCCGACAACTGCCGCGGATACCGATCAAGCACCTCGGCCCCCAACCCGACGCGCTCGAGCAACTCCACCACTTGTTCATTCCTGCGCGAACGAGCAGCTTCGCTCAACCACGGCCACGACCGACGCCTCACATTGGCTGTTTGTGCGCGTTCGAAAGTCGGTGAGTGGCCGTTCGTGAGCGAAGCCGGCGGAAGTGCTTCTTCGACGATTCGGCGAACGGTCCAGCGCGGGTCGAAGCCGGACAGCGGGTCTTGCGAGATGAGCTGGAGGCGGCGGCGCCGCGGACGACGCCGCCGCTCCTTGAGCCCGGTCCATGGCGCGCCCTCGAACGCCACGGTCCCGGACGTGGGCGCGGTCAACCCGAACAGCAACTGGGCGACCGTGGTCTTACCCGAACCCGACTCCCCCACCAGCCCGACGATCTCGCCCCGCCGAATCGTCAGGTCGACCCCGTCCACGACGGTGTGCGCCCCGTACCGCTTGTGCAGCCCCGAGGCCTCGACAATCACGGCGGGAGGGCCCGAATCGAACAGGGCGGGTGCCACCGCCAACTCATCCGCGACAGTCACGGTCGAAGCGCGCCCTGTGGACGGCGCAGCCACGGCCGCACCCCCGGTGGATGCGACGCCTGTGAGCGCAACGCCCGCAACCGCAACACCTGTGGACGCCGCACCTGTGAGCGCAGCACCTGTGGACGAAGCGCCCGTCGAAGCAACGCCTGCGGATCCAGCGCCTCTCGACGCAGCGGTTGTGAGCGCATTCCTAGTTGGTGCAGGGCTCGTGGACGCAACGCTCAAAAGCGGATCGCCCGTGGACGCAACGCCTGTCGACGCAGCGCCCGTGGACGTAGCACCCGTGAGCGCAACGCCTGTCGACGCCGCATTCATGGATGCAGCAACGGTCAACGCAACGCCTGTCGACGCCGCGTCTATAGACGAAGCGCCTGTGGATGCCGCACCTGTGGACGCGGGCGATTTTGCTGCGGGAGCTGTCAGCGGCGGAGCGGTTGGGGATGAGAGGCGGCGGCCGCGGGAGGCGGCTGAGGGGACCGCCGCCAGCAGTTGGGCGGTGTAGGGGTGTGTCGGGGCGGTCAGCAGGGTTGAGGTCTCGCCGGACTCGACTATTCGGCCGTCCTTCATGACCAGGACTCGGGTGGCCAGGCGGGAGACGACCGCAAGGTCGTGGCTGATCAGCAGGAGTGTGTCGCCGGTGGCGCGGCGTTCGGCCAGCAGGTTCAGGATCTGGGCCTGGACGGTTACGTCGAGCGCCGTCGTGGGCTCGTCGGCGATCAGCAAGGGCGGGGCGGCGGCGATGGCGGAAGCGATCAACGCCCGTTGGCGGAGGCCGCCCGAGAGCTGGTGTGGATACTGGGCGGCCCGGCGCTCCGGTTCGGGGACGTGGACGGTCGACAGCAACTCGCGGACCCGGGCCGGTCGGTCGTTGCGGTTGCCAATGCTGTGCACCTTCAGCACCTCGCTGATCTCGGCGCCGACTGTTCGCAGCGGGTCGAGGGAGACGAGCGCGTCCTGCATGACCAGGCCGGCGAAACCGCCGCGCAGTTTCTGCCAGTCGAAGGGGCCGGAGCGGCCGTCGATCTCGAAGCGGGAACTGCGCACTCGCGCGTTGTGGCCGGCCAATCCGACCAATGTGCGCGCGGTGACGCTCTTGCCGGATCCCGACTCCCCCACGATGGCTACGCACTCGCCTCGGTGGATGTCGAGGTCGATGCCGCGTACGGCGTGAACGTCGCCCCGGCGGTGCGGGAACGTGACATGCAGGTCGCGCACCGAAACCAGCAGATCGCTCATGCCTGCCTCCCCTTGAAGCGCCCGCGGGCGATAGCGACGCTCTCGAAACGGATATCCACAACCACCGGAAGGAGATTCACGCCGACCTCCCCTCGAAGCGGCGTTGCAGGCGGCGGCCGACGACAGTCAGCGAGATGACGGTGAGGGTGACGACCACGCCGGGCAGGACCGTGGTCCACCAGGCGACGTTCAGGTAGCCGCGGCCTTCGGAGAGCATCGCGCCCCACTCCGGGGACGGCGGCTGCGGTCCCATGCCGAGGAAGCTGAGGCCGGCCGCGGCCAGGATGGCCTCGCCCAAGCCGATGATGGCGAGCACGGGAACCGGGCCGAGAACGTTCGGCAGTACGTGTCGCAGCACCAGCCGGAGGCGGGAGTCGCCGAAGGCCACGGCCTGAGTCACGTAGCCGGCCTGGCGCACCACGAGCGTCTGGGTGCGCACGACCCGGGCGTAGTTGGGCATCGTGGCCAGGCCGATCGCGATCACCAGGCCGACCGTCCCGGGCCCGGCCACAGCCACGAAAAGGAGCGCCAGCAACAGCAACGGGAACGCGGAGAGCGCGTCGAACGACCGGCTGAGCGCCTCGTCGGCGTACTTGTGGGCCAGCCCGGCCAGCAAACCGAGCAGAAGCCCGATGCCGACCGCGATAGCCGTCGCCACCACGCCGATGAGCAGGGAGTGGCGAGCGCCGTGGACGACACGCCCAAAGACGTCACGCCCGAGCTGGTCGGTGCCGAACCAATGCGCCGCACTAGGCGCCTCAAGCACGTGCAACGGATCGGCAGCCAGCGGATCGCCGGCGAACAGCGAGGGCGTAACCGCCGCGACCAATGCCAACACCAGAAACCCGGTCGCCGCGGCCACGCCACCACCCGACGGCCTCCGCAACCGAACCGACAGCGGACGCTCGAGGGCGATCGTCATGTCAGCTCCTCCCATCAACGAGCAACAACGTCCAACAGGCGACCAGCGAACGCCGGCAAACGCGCAACAAACGAACAGTCACGACGACCACCCCCGCACAGCGAGCAGCAAACGCCGACGAACGCGCAACAAACGCACAGTCATGTCAGCTCCTGCGCAGGCGTGGGTCGATGACCAGGTAGGCGAGGTCGGCCGCCGTGTTGATGACGACGTACACGAAGGCTGAGAAGACGACGACGGCCAGCACCACGGGCAGGTCCTCGCTCGTCACGGCCTGCAGCGTCACCTGGCCCAGCCCGGGCCGGCCGAAGACGGTCTCGATGATCACCGCGCCGCCCAGGAGGATGCCGAACAGCCAGCCGATCAGCGTGATCACCGGCAGCAGGGCGTGGCGCAGGGCATGCCGTACGAGCACGGCCCGCTCGCCCAGGCCGCGCGCCCGGGCCGTCACCACGAACGGCTCGTCGAGCGCCCGGTCGATGCCGTCGCGCAGCACCTGCGTCAGCACCCCGGCCACCGGCAGCGCCAGCGTCAGAGCCGGCAGCACCAGCGCCGCGACTCCCTGGTCGCCCGACACCGGGAACCAGCCCAGCCGGAACGAGAACACGCTGAGCAGCACGATCCCGATCAGGAAGGACGGCGTCGACACCAGCACCAGCTCCGCCGTCGAGCTGACCCGGCGGGCCCACGGCCGACGGGTCGTCACGGCCAGCACCAACGCCAGCAGGATCCCCAGCACCGCCGCGGTCACCGCGAGCGTGAGCGTCGGCCCGATCTGGTCGGCGATCACATCCCGTACGGGACGTTGCAGGAGGTACGACCGGCCCAGGTCACCCTGCGCGGCCCGCCACAGGTAATCCACGTACTGAATGACGGCGGGCCGATCCAAGTTCCATTCGCGGACGATCTGAGCGCGGATCAGCGGGGTGTCGGCGCCGTCGCCGATGATGCTGTCCACGGTGTCGCCGGGCGCCGCGAGCAGCGCCAGGTAGGCGGCGGTCGCGGCGGCCCACAGAACGACCAGCCCGGTGGCCAGGCGGCGGAGCACGATCACTTGCTCAGCCAGACGGTGTAGGCGCTGCCGGGAACGCCAGCGGTCGGTTCGAACTGCAGCCCGCCCACCTTCTTGGACGCCGCGATCTGATCGGCCGGCGCGTACAGCGGCAGGATGAGCGAGTCATCGGCGATCACCTTTTGCTGCAGGTCGCGGTAGACGGCCGCGCGAGAAGTAGCATCCTGAGCCGCCTGGCCCTTGTCGAGCAGCCCGTCGATCCCCTTGTCCTGCACGCCCAGCCGGTTGATGGCGCCGTTCGAGGCGAGCAGCAGGTTGAGCGCGGCGCCGGCGTCGGTGTCGGCCCGCGAGTTGTCGAAGACCTCGTACTCGCCCTTCTCCAGCGCCGCCGTCGCCGTGCCCTGGTCGACCACCGAGACCTGCAGGTCGATGCCCGCGCTCTGCTTGACCGCGGCCTGCACGGCCTGGGCCAGGATCTCGCGGCGATCGCGGACGAACGGCGCCGACTGCACGAGCCGGACGGTGAGCCGCTTGCCGTCCTTGACCCGGTAGCCGTCGGCGTCGCGGGTGTTCCAGCCGGCCGCGTCGAGGGTCGCGTTGGCCCGTTCGGCATTACCGCCGTACGTGCCTTCCAGCGACTTGTCGTACAGCGGGCTGGTCGGCCCGATCACGCTCCAGGCCCGGGTGGCGGTGCCGCGGTAGACACCCTTCAGCACGGTGTCGACGTCGAGCGCGTCCCGGAACGCTTGGCGAACCTTGATGTCGTCGAACGGCGCATGCGTGACGTTGAAGTAGTAGCTGTACGCCGATCCCGAGTTGAGCCCCTTGCTCAGCGTCAGCGACGGATTGCCGGTGATCTGCGCCTGGTCGGTGGCCGGCACGCCCTCGATCACCTGCACCTGGCCCGAGGTGAGCGCCCCCACGCGTACGGAACTCTCTTTGAGGAACCGGTAGGTGACCTCGTCGAGATAGGCCGGGCGGTCGCGATAGCCGGGGTTCTTCTTGTAGTGGATCTCTTGGCCGGGCGTGTAGCGGTCGAGGACGAACGGGCCGGTGCCGGCCAGGTCCGTGCCGCCGGCCTTGAGGTTCTTGGCCTCCTTGAGCGACTTGGGCGACACGATCGCGCCCTGCGGCGACGACAGGAAGTCGAGGATCAGCACGTCCGGCCGGGTGAGGTTGTACTTGACGGTCGAGGCGTCCACGACGTCGACCGACTTCAAGTTCTTGAGTTGTACGGCGGCCACGGCCGGGGCGTAGCCGTCGGCGAGCAGCTGATCGATGTTGGCCTTGACGGCCGCCGCGTCGAACGTCGTGCCGTCGCTGAACGTGACGCCGGTGCGCAACTTGACGGTGTAGGTGAGCCCGTCGGCCGACGCCTCGTAACCACTGGCCAGCCACGGCACGTAGCCGCCCTTGTCGTCGTGGGTCAGCAGCGACTCGAAGTTGTTCCAGACCAGCAGGCGCGCCTTGGCCTGTGCGTACTGATGCGGGTTGAGGGTGATCGGTTCGGTCTCGATGCCCCAGGTCAGGGCGCCTCCGGAGACCGGTTCGCCGGCTGCGGCGGAGTCGGTGCCACCGCTGCCGGAGCAGCCCGCGACGAGCGCGGTTGCCACGGCGGCGATCAACAGGGAACGGCGACGCATCTCCACCTCCAGGTGAACGGACTCTCTTTTTCCTATAGCCGAACTAGGATATAAGCAAGGGGTCAACGGCTTCTGTCTCAGATAGCGGTGAGCATGAAACGACCTGCGGTCACCCTTGCCCTCTGTCTCGCCGCCGCGTTCACCACGCTGCTCGACCAGTCCAGCCTCAACACCGCCGTACCAGCTCTTCGGGCCTCTCTGAGCGCCGGCGAGGGCTCGATCCAGTGGATCGTCGCGGGCTATTCGCTCACCTTCGGACTGGCCCTCGTGCCCAGTGGCCGGCTCGGCGACGCGCACGGCCGCAAGTGGCTGTTCGTGGCCGGGATCACACTGTTCAGCAGCGCGGCCATCGTCGCCGGCACGGCACAGGAGGCGTGGGTGGTCGCGGCGGCGCGGCTGCTGCAGGGCGTCGGGGCGGGCACGGTCAATCCGCAGGTGCTCGGGATCATCCAGGAGACGTTCGAAGGACAGAAACGAACAAGAGCCTTGGGCGCGTACGCCATTGTGGGCGGCATTGCCGGCGTGATCGGCCCGATCGTGGGCGGCAGCTTGATCGGTGCGCTCGGTGATGCGTACGGCTGGCGCAGTGTGCTTCTGCTCAATGTGCCGTTCGGATTGATCACGGTGCCGCTGGCGATCCGCTGGTTCCCGCATCACACACCGGCGCGCCGGGAAACAGCCGGCCTCGACCTGCCCGGCCTGGCCCTGCTCGGCGGCGTGATCCTGTGCCTGCTGCTGCCTTTCACCATGCCGCGGGCCCAGGCGGCTCTCGCGCTCGCGCCGGTGCTGCTCGTCGCCCTGATCGCCTGGGAACGCCGGTACGCGCGGACCGGCCGGACGCCGATTCTGCTGCCCGCGCTGCTCCGGTCGCGCGGATACCGTACGGGAACGCTCATCGCGACCTTCCAGTTCGGAGCGGCACTGTCGGCATCGCTGGCCATCACGCTCCATCTGCAGGAGAAGCTGGGCTGGTCGGCGTTGCACGCGGGCCTCACGATGCTGCCCGGCGCCCTCGGCTTCGCCCTGCTGTCGTCGGTCGGCTGGCGATTCGCCGGCCGTCGCAACATCCTGTGGGCGCTGATCGGATCTTTGATCGCCGTGCTGTCGTCCATCGCCGTGCTTCATGTCGTGAACGACCAGTGGTTGAGCGTCTCGCTCGCCATCGCTCAATTCGCGAGCGGTGCGGCGTCCGGTCTGATCACTTCGCCCAACCAAGCGCTCACTTTGATGCACGCGCCGCTCACTTCGGCCGGTCTGGCCGCCGCCTTCCTGCAACTCGCGCAACGCGTGTCGGCCACGATCGGCACGGCGGCGGTGGCCGGCGTGGTCCTCGGCGCCGGCGGGCTCGCACCCATCTCGTACGGATTGGGCATTTGCGCAGCCATGCTGGCCGCCGCCGTCGCTGTGGCCGCCCACGACCTCGTCCGGGACTCGTTGACAAGTTCGTTAAACATATACACCCGATAGGACTTGAGGGTTTTGCGGTCGCCCACCTAGCGTCATCGGCAACAGCCCTCCCCGGAAGGACCCTCGTGAGTCTTCTGTCCTCGGCTCGCGCGGCGACCGGCCGCCCGAGCGACGAACCGCCGCCACCGGACGACCTGGTCGTCGTGCCGGCCCGGCACCCGTGGCGCTGGATCGCCGCGGCCGCCGTCCTCGTCCTGGTCGCCCAGTTCCTGCACGGCCTGATCACCAACCCGGGCTGGGACTGGGGCACCTTCTTCGGCTACTTCTTCGAGAAGTCCGTGATGGACGCGCTGCTCATCACGCTGCAGCTCACCTTCGCGGGCGCCGTGCTCGGCTTCGCCGGCGGCATCGTGCTGGCCCCGATGCGGCTCAGCAAGAACCCGGTGCTCAAGTCGGTGAGCTGGGGCTTCATCTGGGTCTTCCGCTCGGTGCCGCTGCTGGTGCAGCTACTCTTCTGGGCCAACCTGGGTTACCTGTACGACCGGTTGCAGATCGGCGTCCCGTTCGGGCCCGGCTTCTTCAGCTTCGAGACGTCCACCCTGGTCAGCGCGTTCGGCGCGGCGCTGCTGGGCCTGGCGTTGCACGAGGCCGCGTACGCCGCCGAGATCGTCCGAGCCGGCATCCTTTCGGTCGACTCGCGGCAGCTCGAGGCGGCCGCCGCGCTCGGCATCCCGCGGTTGCGCCAGTTCCGCCGCATCCTTCTCCCCCAGGCCATGCGGGCGATCCTGCCCAACGCCGCCAACGAGCTGGTCAACCTGCTCAAGAGCACCTCGGTGGTCTACGTGCTGGCCATCGGCGAGCTGTTCTACCAGGTGCAGGTCATCTACGGCCGCAACGGGCGGGTCGTGCCGCTGCTGCTGGTCGCGACCGTCTGGTACGTGATCCTGACCGCCGCCCTGTCGGTGCTGCAGCACTACGTCGAGCGGCACTACTCGCGGGGGTACGTCCGATGATTGAGCTGACCGGTGTCACCAAGTCCTTCGGCACGCTCGAGGTGCTGCACGACGTCGACCTGACCGTCCCGGCCGGCAGCGTCACCGTGATCATCGGGCCCTCCGGCTCGGGCAAGTCGACGCTGCTGCGCTGCATCAACCACCTCGAGAAGGTGGACCGCGGCCGGGTCCGCGTCGACGGCGAGCTGATCGGTTACCGCCGGGTCGGCAACAAGCTGCACGAGTTGAGCGAACGACACATCCTCAAGCAGCGGGCGAACATCGGCTTCGTCTTCCAGACGTTCAACCTCTTCCCGCACATGACCGCGTTGCAGAACGTGCTCGAAGCGGTGGGCAAGCAGGCCGAGCCGCGCGGCCGCGAACTGCTGGCCCGGGTCGGGCTGGCCGACAAGGTCGACGCGTACCCCCGTCAGCTGTCCGGCGGGCAGCAGCAGCGGGTGGCGATCGCCCGCGCTCTGGCGCTCGACCCGAAGCTGGTGCTGTTCGACGAACCCACGTCCGCCCTCGACCCCGAACTGGTGGGCGAGGTGCTCGACGTGATGCGTGACCTGGCCCAAGCCGGCACCACCATGGTCGTCGTCACCCACGAGATCGGCTTCGCCCGCGAAGTGGCCGACACCGTCGTCTTCCTCGACGAGGGCCGCCTGGTCGAACAAGGCCCGCCGTCCGAGGTCCTGGACAACCCCCAGCACGAACGGACCAGGGCATTCCTGTCCAAGGTCCTGGTCTGACCGCCTCCCCACCCTTTGGCACCGCCCCTTCTTCAGGAGAAACACATGCGTAGAAGAACCGTCCTGCTGGCCGCCGCGCTCACGTCCGGGCTCGTTGCGATCGCCGGCTGCTCCGCCCCGGAGGAGGCACCGAAGGCCGCTGCCGCCATCGACACCGACACGGGTCAGACCGTGAAGATCAACGACGGTCCCGATCAGCAGCGCATCGTGCCGGCCAAGGTCGACGCCATCGCCAACCTGGTTCCCGAGGCCATCCGTACGAAGGGCAAGCTCACGGTCGGCGTCGGGGCGGCCGGTGCGGGCTTCCCGCCCCTGGCGTTCACCGCCACCGACAACAAGACGCTCATCGGCAGCGAGCCCGACATCGCGGTGGCCGTGGCCGGCGTACTGGGCCTGGAACCTGACCTTCAGAACACCAGCTGGGAGAACCTGTTCATCGGGCTCGACAGCGGCAAGTACGACCTGGGCGCCTCGAACATCACCGTCACCGAGGAACGCAAGCAGAAGTACGACTTCGCCACCTACCGCAAGGACGAGCTCGCCTTCGAGGCCAAGAAGGGCAGCGGCTGGAAGGTGACCGGCCCGAAGGACGTGGCCGGCAAGAAGATCGCCGTCGGCTCCGGCACCAACCAGGAGAAGATCCTCGTCGAGTGGAGCGAGGAGGCCGTCAAGCAGGGCCTGCCCAAGGTCGACATCAAGTACTACCAGACCAACCAGGCGACCTACCTGGCCCTCGGGTCGGGCGCGATCGACGGCTACCTCGGGCCCAACCCGACCTCGGCCTACCACGTGGCCACGGCCGGGCAGACCGAGATCGTCGGCACCTACTCCGGGGCCGGCTCCACGCTGCAGGGCAAGATCGCGATCACCACGAAGAAGGGCAGCGGGCTGGTCGAGGCGTACGCCGCGGCGATCAACGAGCTGATCAAGTCGGGCGACTACCAGAAGATCCTGGACCGCTGGAACCTGGCCAACGAGACCGTGGACACCTCCGAGATCAACCCGCCCGGCCTGCCGATCGAGGGGAAGTAACCCATGCCGAATCTGCATCTGGCCGTCGCTCTGGACGGCGCGGGCTGGCATCCCGCCGCCTGGCGCGAACAAGAAGCGCAACCGGCGGACATCTTCACCGCTCGTTACTGGACAGGTCTGGTCGCCGAGGCCGAGGCGGGCAAGCTCGACTTCGTCACCATCGAGGACGCGCTGGGCGTGCAGAGCGACGACCCGGCTCACGTGCAGGGGCGGCTGGACGCCGTGCTCATCGCCTCCCGGGTTGCTCCACTCACACACAACATCGGCCTGGTGCCGACCGCGACCGTCACCCACACCGAGCCGTTCCACATCTCCAAGGCGATCGCCACGCTCGACTACGTGAGCCGGGGCCGGGCCGGCTGGCGGGTGCAGCTTTCGGCGCGGTCGAACGAGGCCGCGCACTTCGGCCGGCGGCAGATCCCGGCGCTCGATCCCGCGAACCTGGACCAGCAGGTGGTCGCCGATCTGTTCGACGAGGCCGCCGACTACGTAGAGGCGGTGCGGCGGCTCTGGGACAGCTGGGAGGACGACGCCGAGATCCGCGACGCCGCCACCGGACGGTTCATCGACCGCGACAAGGTTCACTACGTGAACTTCGAGGGCCGGTTCTTCTCGGTGAAAGGCCCTTCCATCACGCCGCGGCCGCCGCAGGGCCAGCCGGTCGTGACCGCGCTCGGCCACGCCGAGATCCCCTACCGGTTCGCCTCACGCGCGGCCGACGTCGCGTATGTGACGCCGACGGATGTGGACAACGCCCGGCAGATCGTCGGTCAGGTCGACGTGAAACACGTCTTCGGAGACCTGGTGGTCTTCCTCGAGCCGACCTCGCCGGGCTTCACGGTCGAGCCGTTCACGTCGGACGCCGCGGTCTTTTCCGGTACGCCGTCACAACTCGCCGACTTGCTGCTGGAGTGGCAGGCGGCCGGGCTCACCGGCTTCCGGCTGCGCCCCGGGCGGCTGCCGGCCGACCTGCGCGGGATCACTCGGGGGCTGGTCCCCGAGCTTCGGTCGCGCGGCGTTTTCCGTACGGAGTACGAGGCGTCCACCCTGCGCGGCCTGCTCGGTCTTCCACGGCCGGCCAACCGCTACGCCGAAGGAGCCCGCGTTGCCTAAGCAGATCCACCTCGCCGCGCACTTCCCCGGCGTCAACAACACCACCGTCTGGAGCGACCCGGCGGCCGGCAGCCACATCGAATTTGACTCCTTCGTCAAGTTGGCCCAGACGGCCGAGCGCGCCAAGTTCGACTTCTTCTTCCTGGCCGAGGGCCTGCGTCTGCGCGAGCAGGGCGGGCAGATCTACGACCTGGACGTGGTCGGGCGGCCGGACACGTTCACCGTGCTGGCCGCGCTGGCCGCCGTCACCACCCACCTCGGGCTGGCCGGCACCATCAACTCCACCTTCAACGAGCCGTACGAGGTGGCCCGGCAGTTCGCCAGCCTCGACCACCTCTCCGACGGGCGGGCCGCCTGGAACGTCGTCACCTCGTGGGACGCGTTCACCGGCGAGAACTTCCGGCGCGGCGGCTTCCTGGCCGAAGGTGACCGGTACACGCGGGCGACGCAGTTCCTCGAGACGGCCAAGGAACTCTTCGACTCATGGCCGGCCGACGCGATCGCGGCCGACAAGGCGAACGGCGTGTTCCTGCGCGATCCGCACGCCGGCGAGTTCCGGCACACCGACCAGCACTTCGACATCGCGGGCCGGTTCAACGTGCCGCGCAGCCCGCAGGGCCGCCCGGTGATCCTGCAGGCCGGCGACTCCGACGCGGGCCGCGAGTTCGCCGCGGCCACCGCCGACGCCATCTTCAGCCGGCACGGCACGCTCCAAGAGGGCCAGAAGTTCTACGCCGACGTCAAAGGCCGCCTAGCGACGTACGGCCGTGAGCGCGACGAACTGCTCGTCCTGCCCGCGGCGACGTTCGTTCTGGGCGACACGGACACAGACGCGCAAGAGAAAGCGCGCATCGTGCGCAAGCAGCAGGTCAGCGGGGCCACCGCGATCAAGTTCCTCGAGCAGCTGTGGAACCGGGACCTTTCCGCGTACGACCCCGACGGCCCGCTGCCGGAAGTCGACCCCGACGTGTCCGACCAGCACATCGCCCGCGGCCGGGCCAGCGTCCGCATGCACCGCGACCCGATCGCGGTGGCCAACGAGTGGCGCGAGCGGGCCACCGCCGAGAAGCTGTCGATCCGCGAGCTCATCATCGAAGTCACCGGGCGGCAGACGTTCATCGGCTCGGCCACCACGGTCGCCGACTCGATCAACGAGCTCGTGCAGCAGGACGCCAGCGACGGCTTCATCCTGGTCCCGCACGTAACCCCGGGTGGTCTCGACGAGTTCGCCGACACGGTGGTTCCCCTCCTGCAGGAACGCGGCGTCTTCCGCACCGAGTACTCCGGCCCCACCCTGCGCGACCACCTGGGCCTGGCCGTGCCCGACCGCCCCATCCGCGAGGTGGCGTGATGAGGACGCCGACGGGCGGAGACCACTACGGGCCGGTCGAGGTGGTCCGATGACGGCCGTCTCGTCGTCCACCAACCTGGACGGCAGCCAGCCCCGACGGGAACGCGTTGCCGACAACCTCGGCGGCGCCGAGTACGCCGTTCTGGACAATGCGGTCTGGGAGTCGTTGCGGGGCACCCACTCGCGGTTCGCTCAGTTCTACGGCCGGGCGGTGCGGTATCAGGTCGACGTGGCGCCGTTCCATGCGTTGGAGGACCCGGAGGATCCGCAGGCCTGGGCCGACCTCGCCGAGCTGACCGGTCCGGCCGCCGAGGTGGCGGTGGCCGGACCGGTCCCGGCGGAGCACCCCGGCTGGCAGCTAGCCGGCGAGGTAGGCGGGGTGCAGCTCGTGGACGAGTCGTTGCGCGCCGAGCCGTTCCCCGAGGCACGGCTGCTGGGCCCGCCCGACGTGCCGGAGATCCTGGACCTGATCGAGCGCACCCAGCCCGGCCCGTTCCGGCAACGAACGATCGAGCTTGGCACGTATCTGGGCGTACGGCGCGAGGGCAGGCTCATCGCGATGGCCGGCGAGCGCCTGCACCCGCCGGGCTGGACTGAGATCAGCGCCGTCTGCACCGACCCGGCCCACCGCGGCCAGGGCTTGGCCACCCGCCTCGTGCGCGCGGTCGCCGCCGGCATCCGCGACCGCGGCGAGATCCCGTTCCTGCACACGTCGGCCGCCAACACGAACGCCATCCGCCTGTACGAGTCGATCGGCTTCCGCCTGCGCAAACGAACAACCTTCGCCCTGTACAAAAGCGCACTCTGATCGCTTGCGCCAACAACGCTCACTCGTTGAGCGTTCGCGCAGCAACGCTCACTCAGTGAGCGAACGCGCAACAACGCTCACTCAGTGAGCGAACGCGCAACAACGCTCACTCAGTGAGCGAACGCGCAACAACGCTCACTCAGTGAGCGAACGCGCAGCAACGCTCACTCGCTGAGCGCTCCGGGCGGGGCGGTCGGCGAGTGAGCGTTTGCGATGAGCGTTGATGAGCGAACGGTCAGACTCGGGACAGGGCGCGGTCGCTGACGATGCACTGCATGCCGAACTGGCGGGCCCGGCGGATGGCGAAGTCCGTGAGGCCCGGGTCGTCGGCGTAGTCCAGCGCGTACAGGTCTAGTTCGAGCCGCAGCAGCTGCTCGGCGATCTGGGCGTGGAACTCCAGCACGTCGGGCGGCCACGGGGCGTAGCCGTCCTCGGTCCAGCGGGCCGAGAACGACTCGAACACCACGCCGTCGACCAGTTCGGCCAGCCGGGGCAGCATGCCGAAGCCGCGGTTGGCCAGGATGTACGCCGACTCCGACACCGCCCGCACGGCCGCGACCAGGGTGAGCAGGTGCGGCACGTCCTCGGGGAAGGTCAGCTCGACGTTGAGCGTGTCCAGGAACAGCCCGTCGAACCCAGCCGCCAGCGCCGCCCGGGCCTGCCCGACCACGTGCGACACCCAGCCGGGATGGTCCACGTGCACGAACTTGCCGCCCCAGTCGGGGTTCACCTCGACGCGCTGCCAGTCGGCGGGCGGCCCGGTGTCCTCGGACAGGGTCAGGTAGGCCAGGCAGTGCACGCCCTTGCCTTTGAGGTACGCGATCTCCTCGGCGTTGTAGAAGTCGGGCTGCAGCACCACGCGGGGATATTCGGCCAGCTCCAGCAGTTTGCCGTTGCCGTAGTAGAAGCAGATCGGCGCGCGTTCCTCGGTCATGCCGGCCTCCCGTGCTCCGCGTACCAGGCGTACGTCGTCCGCACGCCTTCCTCCAGCGTCACCGACGGCTCGTACCCGGTCAGTTCCCGCAGTTTCGACAGGTCAGGGCAGCGCCGCCGCACCGATCCAGGCGGCGCGGACGAAGGCGAGATCGCGGCAGTAGTGCCGGACACGCGTAGCACCAGCTTCGCCAGGTCGCCGATGTTCGTCTCCTCGCGGTCGTTGCCGATGTGCACGATCTGGCCGGCCGCCTCGGGCGTGGCCATCAGCCGCACCATCGCCTCGACCGCGTCGTCGACGTGGCAGAACGCGCGGAACTGGTCGGCTCCGGGCACCCGGAACGGGTCCTCGCCGGAACGCGCGCGGAGCGACATCTCCGGGATCACGTGATCGGCGCCCATCCGCGGCCCGTACACGTTGTGAAAGCGACCGACGACAGCGTCGAACCCTTTCGCGCGCGCCGTGTGGATGAACGCCGCCTCACCGAGGAGCTTGCTGGCCGCGTACGCGAATCGGGGTGCAGTTATGTCGGAGATCATGGTCGGGATCTTCTCGGGCGTGGGCACGGGGACGATGCCGGCGTCGACCCCGCCTGCGTAGACCTCGCTGGTCGACGCGAAGAAGACCCGCTCCCCCGGTTCGATCCAGTCGAGCAGGTGCATCGCCACGAGCGTGTTCACCCGGACGACCCGCGCCGGATCCTTCTCGACGTTGCGCACCCCGACGACGGCGGCGAGCAGGTAGATCTGGTCCCAGCCGTGTTCCAGCCCGGCGTAGAAGGCCGGATCGGTCAGGTCACCCGAGATCACGTTCACGTCCAGCGCGCCGAGGTCGCTGTCCGAGCGCCCCCGCGAGAAGTCGTCGACGATCGTCACCTCGTAGCCGTCGGCCACGAGCCGCCGGGCCAGGTGCAGGCCGATGAAGCCGGCCCCGCCGAGCAGGAGCGCCCTCATGCGGTCACCTCGGCCGGCAGGTAGCCGAGCCCGGCGTAGCGGATGCCCAGCTCGCGGATGGCTTCGCCGTCGAGGATGCGCCACGAGTCGAAGACGAGCGCCGGACGCGCGTCGCCGAGCAGAGCGCTCACGTCGAGCGCCCGGTAGTCGGGGTGGTCGTTGATGACCAGCACGGCGTCGCTGTCGGCGAACGCCTTGTCGAGGCTGATCGGGTCGCCGCCGTACTGCCGCACCACCTCGGCCGTGACCATCGGGTCGTGCCCGGTGACGGTGATGCCGGCCGCCGAGAAGATCGGCATCATCGTGGCGATCGGCGTCCCGCGCATGTCGTCGGTGGGCGGCCAACCCTTGTACGCCCATCCGAGCACCGCCAGCCGCAGACCGCGCGTCTCCCCGCGCAATTCGCGCAGCAAACGAACAACAGTCTCGGCCACGTGCTTGGGAAGGTGCTCGTTCAGTGCGCGAGCCTGCCCGACCAGGAACGGCGTGTAGCCGCCGGCGCTGTCCAGCATGATGTACGGGTCTTTCGACAGGCAGCCGCCGCCCACGTACCCCGGCTTCGACAGGTCGGGCCGCGGGTAGTCCACATTGGCTGCCCGGATCACCTCGAGCGGGTCGAGCCCGTGCTGCTCGGCGATGAGCGCGATCTCGTTGCCGAACGAGTAGATCAGGTCGGTGTGGCAGTTGTTGGACAGCTTCACCAGTTCGGCCGCCTCCAGGCTGGAGACCGGCACGACGGTGTGCGCGAGGCCGCCGAAGAACTCGAGCCCGGCCTGGGTCGAAGCCTCGTCGAGGCCGCCCACGACCTGCGGCAGCTCGACCAGTTCGCGCAGCGCCTGCCCCTGGATGGTGCGCTCGGGCGCCATCACCAGCTTCACGTCGTCGCCCCAGGCGGCCCGCAGCTCGGGCAGCACGACCCGGCGGCTGGTGCCGACCGGCACGGTGCTGCGCACGACCACCAGCGTGCCCGGCTTGCAGGTGGCGGCGACGCTGCGCGCGGCGGCGGCCAGGTTGGCCAGGTTCGGGCGCCGGGTGGCCTCGTCGACCGGCGTCGAGACGCTGATGACGGCGACGTCGACGGTGTCCCGTGGCAGCGTCTCGGCGACGTGCACGTTCCGGCCGACCCGCTGCGCGAAGATGTCCTCCACGCCCGGTTCGAAGATGTGCGACCGGCCCTGCGCGAGCGTGTCGAGCACATGGTTGGACACGTCGGCGCCGTGCACGACGTACCCCTTGTCGGCCAGCGCGGCGGTCAGCGTCAGACCGACGTAGCCGAGGCCGACGACTCCGATCGTCTGTGGCATGCGGTTCTCCTCATTTCCTGGGGCAGGGCGGACCGGGACGGTCCAGGTCGAGCACGGTGACCGTGCCGGTGAAGCGTTCGGATGCGTAGTGGTCGCAAGCGGCGCGCACGTCGGCCGGCCTCGTCGCGTAGTCGACGCTGAGCACGAACTTGCCGGCGTCGCGCAGCGCCCGGGTGTCGGCCAGGTTCTCGGCGCACCAGTCCTCGGCGCAGCGCTCGTCGGTGGCTTTGAAGAACAGCTCCTCCATGCCGATGCCGTCGATCGCGGCGGTGTAGCCGGGCTGGTGCCGCAGTTCCGGCGAGTT
This sequence comes from Paractinoplanes pyxinae, assembly GCF_026626335.1. Taxonomy (GTDB): domain Bacteria; phylum Actinomycetota; class Actinomycetes; order Mycobacteriales; family Micromonosporaceae; genus Actinoplanes; species Actinoplanes pyxinae. The sequence goes on from NZ_JAPNTZ010000005.1 coordinate 158,546, forward strand.
CTGCGGGACGACCAGAAAGTCAGGGTCACGAGCTTTCGCGTACGCGCTGATGCGCGCGATGAGCGAGGCCATCTTCAGCGCGAGCGCGTTCCGGTCGTTTCCCTGAGCGAAGCTGAGCGAAATTTCCTCGTACGCCAACGGGGTGTCCAGATAGGCGCCGTCGAAGCCGGCCGACAGCGCGCGATCGATGCGCGAACGGACAACCGAGCGCCACCATCGCTCATCCCAGTAGCGCACGAAGTACTCGCCCGGCCAGTCGGTCCACTCGTTGGCGATCAGGTCCCGGTCGAGCCCCGGGTACTCCGGCCGGAAGTTCTCGATGCTGCCGATCTCGAAGTACGCGAGCACGCGCTTGCCGGTTGCACGAACATGAGCGATCTCGGCCGAAGTGAACCATCCGGAGTGTCCGTCGCGTGCAAGGTCGATCACCACCGTCTGATACCGGCCGGCGGCCAGCTCGTCGAGCCGGTCGTTCTTGTAGTTCTGCAGCTGATAGGCCCAAGCCGTCGGTTGATGCGCGGAGTTGAGCGAACGTGCAGGGTCGGCCGTCGGGTTGAGCGTTTGGTTGAGCGAACGTGCAGGGTCGGGCGTCTCGTTGAGCGAAGGTGCAGGGCCGGACTGCGCGGTTGTGAGCGAATCGTCGGGCGCGGGCGCCGGGTCGGACGGCGTGCTGCAGGCGGCGACGGCCAGGAGCACCGTTGCCGCGACCGTCACCGCCCCTCTCACGCGCCGGTCCAGATGCTGCTGATCGAGGCGCTCAGCGAATGCGCGGGCTTCCACCCCAGATCGGCGGCGACCCGGCTGATGTCGGCCTGGATCCAGTTGACCGCCGCCGAGCGTTGCGGCCCGGCCAGCGCCTCGAGGATCTCGCCGCTCCAGCCGGCCTCCTCGGTGAGCATCCCGACCGCCTCGCGTACGGTCACCGCCCGCCCGCTGCCGGCGTTGTAGACCCGCGACGGCACGGAGTCGGCGACCACCACGGCCCGGATCAGCGACGCCACGTCCCGCACGTCGACGAAGTCCCGGTACGCCCCCAGCGGCCCGAGCGACAGCGACGTCTGCCCGTCGCGAATGAGCGCGGCCACCCGCCCCAGCACGTTCTCGGCCGGCTGCCCGGCGCCGATCGGGTTGAACACCCGCAGCGACACCGCGTTCTCGGCCAGCGCGAACAACCGCGTCCCGGCGAGGTGGCTGATCCCGTACGCCCCCACCGGCTCCGTGCGGTCGTCCTCGCCGACGGCGGATCCGTGCGGCGTCACGCCGTACTCCCCCGCCGACCCCAGACGCACCAGCCGCGCATCCGGCGCGGCTTCGAGCAGCTTCGCCGCCACCATGGTGTTGGCCTGCACAAGCTGCGCGGAGGTGCCGGTCAGCGCCCCCACGCAGCAAACGACCACATCCGGCCGCTCCTCGCTCACCAGCTGCTTAAGCGAAGCGACATCACCGTTGACGAGGTCGTGCCGATCCCGCCCCGGGCACACCAACGAGCCCACGTCCGCGAGCGCCGCCCGCACGTGCCGCCCGATGAACCCAGACGACCCGAACAGCAGAATCCTCATGCCGCCACCGCCGAACAAGCCGCGTCCCGAAAGCCCCCGAGCGCGACGCCCCGAAAGCCCGCAAGCACCCCGCAAAGAATCCTCATACCGGCTCACCGGCCCGGTCGCGCAGCAGGATGGGCCGTAGCTGTTCGAAGCTGCGGTTCGCCTCGTCGTAGTCCTCCGGCCGCCCGATGTCGAGCCAGAACCCCGTGAACGGGTACGTCGACGGGTTGTCCCGTCGAGCCAGCAAATCGAGCACCAGCTCGTCGAATCCGAAGGGCCGCCCGGCCGGGTACGGAGCCAGCGTACGCCGGCTCATCCCGTACACGCCCATGCTCACCTGATACCGCAGGCTGGGCTTCTCGCGGAAGCCGACGATCTGCGAGGCCTCCACGTCGAGCACCCCGAACTCCACCTTGTGGGTGCGCTCGGCAATGGCCACGGTCAGCCCGGCGCCCGAGACCGTGTGCTGGTTGAGCAGGTCGGCGTAGTCGAGGTCGGTCAGCACGTCGCCGTTCATCACCACGAACTGCTCGGGCAGGCTGTCCTTGAGCGCGAACAGCGGCCCGACCGTCGACAATGGCCGGTCCTCCTCGATGTAGCCGACGCGCAGCCCCCACCGGGCGCCGTCGCCGACGAAGGCCTTGATGAGCGGGCCGAGGTGGTTGATGGCCAGGGTCACCGACGTGAACCCGCACGAGGCGAGCTGTTCCAGGACGATCTCCAGGATCGCGTGCTTGTCGCCGATGGGCATGAGGGGCTTGGGCAGCGTGGTGGTGTACGGGCGCAGCCGCACTCCCTTGCCTCCGGCGAGAATCACCGCGTGCATGCAGATCCGCTCCTTTCCAGTGGTCTACCGGTAGTGGCGCACCTGGCGGACGGACGGGGCCAGGCCGAGCAGGAACAGCGACAGCAGGGCGAGCACGCTGCCCCCGAAGAGCACCGTGTCGGTCAGTGGGGCGACCGGACGGCCGAGCAGGGCCACGACGCCGAGGTGCAGCGTCAGGGCGGCGATCAGCGAGGCGCAGAGCCGGCCGAAGTGCTCGAATCCGGCCAGCAGGAAGGCGACGTAGTAGGCGCCGGCGAGCAGGACGTGCGCGCCGATCATCACGAACACGGCCGGGTCGCGCGTCTGCAGCACCAGAATCAGCACCAGACCGAGCGCGGCGGCCACGCCCATGCACACGAGCAGTTCCCGGCCGATGCGCTGCCCGAGCCGCCGTTCGAAGTCGCGCGGGCTGCGGCTCGTCCGGGTCAGCTCGAGCGCGCGGCCGCGGAACCGCTCGGCCCGCCACTCGACGAACCCCATCGACAAGATCAGCGGGGCCACGGCGAGCGCGATGTCGATCCGGTTCGGCAGGTACGGCAGGGCGGCGTGCAGAAGCAGAAGGGCCGAAAGAATTCCGTACGCCGTAACGCCGGCAAGCTTCTTCCGGTCGTGCCCGAACGCGGGCTCCCCGCTGCCGTGCCCGCGGGTCGACCACAGCGCGGCGGCATAGGCGGCCGCGACCCCTGCCCCGCCCGTGATCAGCGCCGGCGCCAGGATGTCCTCGTTCACGAGATAGACCACGCCCGCCACCACAGCGGGCACCATCGCGAGCGCCTGCCACAGTTCCCGGCGATAGAACATGAGCACGGTCCCGGCCAGCTGGTAGCTCAGCTGCCCCGCGGCCAGGACGATCAGCTCCCAGGTGCCGCCGACGCACAACCCGATGAGCACGCCGACCGCGGGCGCGGCCAGCGCCGAGAAGCGGAGCAACCGGGCCGCCCGGTGCGGCCGGTTCGCGCCCAGCAGCTTGTACGCGGCATAGGCGACCGTCCCAGCGAGAGCCCAGCCGACAACGCCGGCCGTGGTCAGGGCGATCAGCGCGTTGCGCTCGCCCAGCACCGCCAGCACGGCCGGGAACACCGCGCTGGGCAGAGCGTAGAGCGGCCCGTGCAGCAGCAGCCGGGTCACCTGCCGGCGGCCGTGCCCGCTGGCGGCCGGCGCCGGCGGGTCGTCGGCGGGCGGACCGAGGCGGCGGAACACCTCCTGGGCCAGCGCGAAGACGTCCGGGAAGCCGTATTCGACGCGGGCGTTGCGGTCGGTGACGCCGTCGGCCTCCAGCGCCGCCGCCACCTGCAACGGTTCCACCGCCCGGGCCAGCACCGGCCGCACCCGGTCGACGAGCGTGTCCAGCGGGTCGGTGGAGATGCGGGGCAGGACGACCGGGTGGGTCGCCGGCGCCGCCGGGGCCTCCTTCTCGACGGTCATCGCAGACCAGCCCAGGCCGGGGCGGCCGGTCGCAGGCGCGGCAACGGGTTCGGTCCCTCGATCGGGCGGGCCAGCCGCTCGTAGACGTCCCGGTACATCTGCAGCGACTGCGCGAGCGTGAAGTGCTCGAGAACCCGCGCCCGGGCCGCGAACCCGAGGTTGTACCGCAGCTGATCGTCGCTCAGCAGCTCGATGCAGGCCTCGGCCACGGCCACGTGGTCGCGCGGCGCCACCACCCGGCCGGTGTCGCCGACCGCCTCGGCCACCCCGCCCACGTTCGTGCAAACCGTGGGCCGCCCGCACGCCATGGCCTCCACCACCGTGTACGGGAAGCCTTCCGAGATGCTGGTCAGCGCCACGATGCTGCCGGCGTGGTAGGCGTCGACGGCCCGCTCGATCCGGCCCTCCAGCACGGCCGCGCCGTCCAGCCCGAGCTCGGTGATCAGCGCCTGGCACGACTCGTGGTAGAGCCGGTTGACCGCGGGCGTGCCGCCGAAGATGCGCAGCCGCGCGGCCGGGATCTTCGCGCGCACGATGGCGAACGCGCGGATCAGCGTGTGCAGGTCCTTGAGCGGGTCGACCCGGCCCATGAAGGCGATGGTCGGCACGGCCGGCTCGGAGGTGGCGGCCGGGAAGTCGGCCGGCTCCACGCCGTTGTACATCGTCCACATGCGTTCCGGGTCGGCGCCGTTGTGCAACTGCCAGCGCCGGTTGTACGCCGAGTGCGGCGCGAGCACGTCGGTGATCAGGTACGCCGCGCCGGCCAGGGACCGGAAGAAGCTGAGCGCCATGACCCGTACGGCATGGGGTGCGTCGTCATGCAGATAGGCCATGTACCGCTCGCGCAGGTAGATGCCGTGCTCGCTCATCACCAGCGGCGTGCCGTGCTTCCACTTGGCCACCATCGCCACCAGCATCGACAGCCCGTTCATCGAGCAGTGCACGATGTCGGCCTCGATGGCCGGCGCGCTCAGCGGCCGCAGCATGTGCTCGAGCAGCCAGGTCGCCTGCACGGCGTCGGCCACCGTGGGCGGCGGGCCGGTCGACTCGACGCGCAGGTCGCGCCACGCGTCGAGCATCATCGTCACCGCCTCGTTCGAGACCAGCGCCTCGCCCAGGTCGCCGCCCGACTCGGCGTACTCCCACAGGCCCCGCAGGGCGAGCAGGAACAAGCCGCGCCCCTGTTCGGGCCGTACGGATTCCAGCGGTGTGATGAGCGCGCGCAGGAACATCTCGTACGGCCCGGTGAACGCGCTGCCGTGCCGGTCGCCCCGCCGCTTCGCGCGGAGCCCGCCCCACAACGGGATCGGGTGCACCCCGTCCAGGTTGGCCGGGCTGTCGAAGACCGACTGCTCGGAGCCGTCGACGGTGAGCGCGACGACCTCCCAGCGGTAGTCCGGCATCCCGCGGATGAGCTGCTCGCACCAGATGCTGACGCCGCCCATCGCGTACGGGTAGGTGCCCTCCGACACCAGCGCGATCCGCATGGTCGTTCTCAGGCCCGCGGCGCGGCCGTCACCGTCACGGCTGTGCCCGCGGCCAGCACGATCGGGGTCGTGACATCCGTACCGTAGGAACGGGAATTCGCCCCTTGGACACCGCCGACCTGAACCGTGCCCGCGGCCGGCGACGACACCGTCACCTCGCCGGTGGACCGGTCGTAGACGGCCTCGACGCCCGCCGACAGCTGCCCGAAGTGGGCGGTCCGCTCACTCGCGTACGCGCCGAGGTCGGCCCAGTCCAGGTTGAGCAGCGGAACCGCGTACAGCTCGGCGAATTTCGCCGCGACCGCCTCGGTCCAGTCGGTCACGAGCGTGCGTCCGTTGCCGTAGTCGTTGACGTTTGCGATGTGGAAGGTGTGCGTGTTGACCCCGCCCGCCGCCACGTGCTGCAACGCGATCCCGGTCTCGTAGTCGAGGATCTGCTCGTACGTGCGGTTGGTCGGCCAGTACGGGAACTTGCCGTCCGGTCCGTAGAAGGAGTTGTAGAACGCCGTCTCCTCCTCGGGCGTGGTCACGAAGTACGCGATGTTCGTGGGCCAGTCCGGCACAATTTCGACGGTCGGCTCCAGCGGGTGTGGGATCGACGCGTTGAAGTGGGCGGGCTGATGGCTGGCGAACGAGAAGTTGCCGTGCAGGTACTTGATGCCCAGGTCCTTGGCCGCCCGCAGCAGCTCCGGATTCGAGCCCTGCAGCCCGTGGTCGACCGGCACGCCGGTGTCGTCGTCGGGGTCGACCGTGTAGACGCCCAGACCCGAGTACTCGGGCGTCTTGAGCACCCCGGCCGACTCGGTCAGGCCGATCGCCGCGCCCGCGTTGCGGTTGTCGAGAATTTCGGCGTACGTGTCGGCGTAGCTGGTGTGGTTGAGCTCGGGGTGATTGAGCGTGTGGTTGAGCCAGCGGAAATCGCCGGCCAGACACTTGGTGGTGGCCGTGAGCTCGTTGATGCCGCCGTTCGGGCTGCACTGGTTGCCCGCGAACGGGTCGATGTCGGCCCCGTTGAAGGCCAGGTTGTACTTGAAGCCGTTGCCCAGCGCGTCCTGCCGCTGGTCCAGGTTCACCATGTCGTGCGCCGTGACCTTGAAGCCCGGGTCGTACTCGATGTGGCCGTCCGGGTAGTAGTGGTCGGCTGTGTTGAACCAGTCGTCGATGTCGACGTTCAGGAAGTGCCGCTGCTCGCCCAGGAACAGCCCCTTGGTCGCCCACCGCACGAGCCCGTAGACGAGCACGTCCGACTGCAGCAGGTACTGGTTGAGCGTGAACGTCAGGGCCAGCCGCTCCCGGCCGTCGGTCGACGTGCTGCGCACCCCGAGGACGTTCGTGCCGTCGGTGGCGATCGGATCGGCCGCGCAGCCCGGGGCGATCGAGGTCTTGTAGACGTACGACTGCACGACCGGCACGGTGACGCCGGCCTTCAGGTAGTCGAACACCCCGGCGCCGGCGCTCGTGAGGCTCACGTCGAGCGGGGTGTCACCGATCGACGTCTCGCCGGCCGAGCGCAGGCAGTAGTCCTCGGGCCAGCTGCCGTAACTGGTGTAGAGCGCGGCCTGCCGAACCCCGAAGTTCCTTTCGTACGCCCAGAGAATGTTCCACTCGCCGGCGTCGAGCCCGTTGAGGTAGCTGCCGCCGTCGGCGTACACGAGCATCGTGTTCGTCAGCAGGATCGCGTTGTACTTGCCGGTGCCGTCCGCCCGCACGAGCGAGTCGACGGTCAGCGGCGTGCTCGCGCTGTAGAGCACGTCGTAGGCGGCGCCGAGCCGGTCGAGCGTGGTCTTCCAGGTGGGCACGCCGAAGTCGTCCTGGTTGGTCGCGACGACCAGCGCGCGCAAGGCGGTGCGGTCGTTGAGCCCGGCGGCCTTGGTTGCGGTCTTGGCTGCGGTCTTCGCTTTGGCGATGGTGACTTTGCCGGTGCGCTTGGGCAGCGGGGCCGGCGGCTTGACCCGAGGCGGGGCGACCTGGCCGAAACCGGGAACGTGCGGGGCCTTGGGGCCGGCGGGCTTGGCCACGGCCGCGGACGGGACGGCGGCTATGGCGAGAGCGCCGGCGCACAGGGCGGCGATCAGGGCGCGTACGGATGTGCGGGCAGCAGCCATCGGGCAGCCTCCACAGTGGTGGGCGGTGGGGGGAACGCGGAGCGGGCGGGCCGACGGCGAGTCTAAGCAAGAATTAAGGATTGGCGGGGGTCGATCGGCCTGTCTCCACGACGACCATTCCCGGATGTTGACCACCGTCGTCCCTGGTGGTATCCGCCTTTTATGTTCGACCCGCGTCTAAACAATGCCGATCCGCCCTGACTTGCCATTCCGGGCCGCGTCGCAAATTTTCGTTAATAGTTCGCACCTCCTATTGACGACGCACCCGACCCCGGCCGCCGCGCCGGTTCGCGGGCTTAGGCGGCGGTCTGTCCGGTATGGACGGATGGCCCGCCTTCTCGCTCACCGCGCATTCGCCGCGTTTAGGCCGGCTTCGATCGACCCTGCGTGGTGAGTCTTGGACGGTGCGCACCGAACCCGCATTGAAGCTTCTCGAACAACGGTCTGATTTTTCTTTCGCTTTCGTCTGCCGTTCGTAAAGGCGTCCGTCATCCCGCCGAAACGTCGGATGATTGCCTCTGCAAATTACCGCCGGGTAATTGCAGCCGGTCGTGGAATCGGTGGACGTGGTGGTCGGCACTCGCCTTTCCCATCCTAAAATCCTGGCCCACTTGCTCCTCGCCTTGCCGCCGGCCCGGCCGCTTCCTAGTGTGAACGTACTGGTTCGTCCATAGGAGGCGTGATGCGGACGAGCATTGCCACCGTCTGCCTGTCCGGCACGCTCGAGGACAAGCTCGACGCCGCCGCGGCGGCCGGGTTCGACGCGGTCGAGATCTTCGAGAACGACCTGATCGCGTCGGTCAGCTCGCCCGAGGAGATCCGGCGGCGGACGGCCGGCCTCGGGCTCACCATCGACCTCTACCAGCCGTTCCGCGACGCCGAGGGCGCTCCCCCGGCCCGCTTCGCCGCCGCCGAGCGCCGCTTCCGGGCCAAGCTCGACGTGATGGGCCGGCTCGGAACCCGTACGGTGCTGATCTGCTCCTCGGTCGCCCCGGACACGATCGACGACGACGGGCTCGCGGCCGACCAGTTGCGGCGGCTGGCCGACCTGGCGGCCGAGCGGGGCATGCGGATCGCCTACGAGGCTCTGGCCTGGGGCCGGCACGTGTCGACCTGGGAGCACTCGTGGGACATCGTGCGCCGCGCGGATCACCCGGCGCTCGGCCTGTGCCTCGACAGCTTCCACGTCCTGTCCCGCACCGACGCGTACGGGAAGATCGCCGAGCTGCCCGGCGAGCGCATCTTCTTCCTGCAGCTGGCCGACGCGCCCCGCCTCGACATGGACGTGCTGCAGTGGAGCCGCCACCACCGCCTCTTCCCGCTGCAGGGGCGCCTCGACCTGACCGGATTCACCCGAGCCGTCCTCGACGCCGGCTACGACGGCCCACTCTCGCTCGAGGTGTTCAACGACGTCTTCCGCCAGGCCGATCCCCATCGCACGGCCGTCGACGCCCGCCGCTCCCTCATCGCCCTGTCCGACGACACTCTGACGCCCGCGCCCGAGCTCACCGGGATCGCGTTCGCCGAGCTCGGCGTGGACGCGGAGACCGGGCCACAGCTCGAGAACCTGCTGCGCGGCCTCGGCTTCGCGCACACCGGCCAGCATCGTTCCAAGGCCGTGCAGCTGTGGGAGCAGGGCGACGCCCGGGTGCTGCTCAACTCGGGCGCCGGCGGCGACACCGCCATCCGGGCGTTCGCGCTCGAGAGCACCGACCCCGCCGCGTCCGCCGACCGCGCGGCCGAACTTCTGGCCCGGCCGCTCCCCCGGCGCCGGCGGCGGAGCGAGGCCGACCTGACCGCCGTGGCCGCTCCGGACGGCACCGAGGTGTTCTTCTGCCGGGGCGACCAGGGGTGGCTCGCCGACTTCCTGCCGACGGGCGAGACACGTACGCGGCAATCGGGAATCACCCGGATCGACCACCTCTCGCTGGCCCAGCCGTTCGACCGCTACGACGAGGCGGCGCTGTTCTACCGCAGCGTGCTCGGCCTCACCGACGACGAGGCGGGCGAGTTCGCGGCGCCGTTCGGCCTGGTTCGCACCTTGGCCGTCCGCAACGACGACCGCAGCGTCCGGCTGGCGCTCAGCGTCCCCCTTTTACGCCGCGGCGACTGGGCTCCCGCCGTCCCCCACCCGCAGAGCCTCACCCTGCTCACCGACGACCTCGCCCGCACCGCCGAGGGCCTCGAGACCGTCGCCGTCCCGGCCAACTACTACGACGACCTCGACGCCCGCATCGACCGCCCGGACGGCACCGCCCGCGCCCTGGGCGCCCTCTACGACGAGGACGCCCACGGCCGGTACCTGCAGCTCTTCACGCCGGTGCTCGGCCACCGGGTGTTCATCGAGGTCGTGCAGCGGATCGGCGGCTACCGCGGCTACGGCTTCGCCAACGACCCGGTGCGGATGGCCGCCCATCGAGCTCGCCGCCTCGTACCACGCGCGTAGTACGCTGGTCAGGTGCCGTACGAATGGGAGGACTGGGCGCTGGCCGCCCTGGCCGGCATCGAGCCCTACGAGGTGTGGCAGGCGCTCGACGCCCGTCGCCGGTGGCCCCGGCAGGCGATGAGCGCCACCGGTGTCCCGGTCCTCACGGTGTGGAGCCGTACGGTGGCCGGCCGGCCGCTGATCGTCGCGGTCTACCAGACCACCGGCTTCACCTGGAAGGTCATCGGCGCGCGGGAGATGGCGGACGACGAGCTGAAGGAACTCAGCCGGTGGGAGGAGTCCCGATGAGTCACGACAACGATGTGCCCCGGACCCCCGAGCAGCTTCACGACTTCATGCAGGGCCTCACCTTCGAGCCCCCGCCGCAGGACGAGCAGGCCCTGCTCGACGCGTTGCCCCCGTCCGGCTCACCGGTCATGGTGGTCCGCTCGCTGCGGCTGCCGGTCGAGCTCGAGCAGGCCGTCGCCGCCGCGGCCAAGGCGGCCGACATGCCCAAGACCACCTGGATCCGGCAGGCGATCGAGATGGCCCTGGCCGTCCAGGCCGAGGACGACCAGCCCATCTCCCGCGCCGAGGCCCTGCGCGCCCTCACCATGCTGCGCCCGGCGCGCCACGTGGCCTGAGGCGGCCAGCCTCAGCACCACCCAGGCGTAGGCCGGCAGCACCAGCAGGTCGACGGCGAACATCTGCCACGGCATGTCGGCCGCCGTCTCGGTGATGGTCAATTGGTCGTACGCCGCGGCCACCCCCGTGGCGAGCAGGTTGTTCATCACGTGCAGGGCGATGGCCGCCTCCAGGCCGCCGGTGCGCACGGTCAGCCACCCGGTCACCGCCCCGAAGACGAACAGGTCGGCGAAGCCCCACGGCGTCCCCCAGCCGTGCGCGGCCGCGAACACCAGCGCTTGAAAGGCGATCGGCACCCACGGCCGCCGGAACCACGCGCCCACCGCCTGCAGCAGCCAGCCCCGGGTCAGATACTCCTCGGCAGCCGCCTGCGCCGGCACCACCAGCAGCAACAGCCCCATCGAGAGCGCGAACGGCCCCCACCCGGCCGGCTCGTCGGTCAATCCCGTGTCCTCGACGCCGGTCAGCGAAGCCAGCCCGAGCCCACCGGCCAGCAGCACCACCACGGCGACCAGCGCCACCGGCAGCAACGTGAGCAGGAACCGCCACCGCAGCCGCCCGGTGACCGACGACAGCGTGCCGGCCGGCCGCCGCTGGATCCACCGGGCCGCCAGCAGCGTGAGCGGCAGCAGCGCCGCGACGGACAGGAAGGCGACCGCGAGATCCGCCCGCGCGCCGAGGCGAACGGTCAGAGTGACCGCCGCATAGGCGAACACGGCGAGGAACAGACCGCCGACGAGGATGAACAACGTGCCGAGAACGGTCCGCCACCAGCGGTGGACGGAGGTGCGGGCAAGGCGGTGATAGTCCATGCGAGAAGTCTGTCGATGCCCGCGCGTGGGCAAATCAGGCCGAGGCCGGAAACCGACCCCTGCCCCAGGGCATAGATAGGGTGTCCGCATCATGGGTCGCTGGAGGAGTTGGGTGCTGCCCGCGCTGCTCGCGGTGGCGCAGCTGGCGTACTGGCCCGCCCCCGTCCTCGGCCGGGCCGACCCGACCCGGATGGCGGCCGGGCTCGCCGTGACGGCCGTCGTCTGCGGCGGCCTCGTTCTGCGGCGGCGCCGGCCGGTCGTGGCGGCCGCTGTCGTCACCGGCGCGCTCGCGCTCGGCACCTGGGCCACGCCGCAGCAGGAGTACTTCGTCCCCGGCGACGCCCTTCTCGTGCTGGCCGCCGCGGAATCGGTCGCCCTGTTCCACGTGGCCCTGCGCACCTCCCGCCGAACGACTCTGCTGGTGGTGGCCGGCCTTCTCGTCGTGCAGGCCGTGCTGGTCATCGACGACGAACCGCTCGACATCCTCGTCTCGCTCGCCCTCTACGCGATCGTGGCGGCGGGCGGCCGGGTGCGGCGGCGCTGGCTCGACGACCGGGACGCGGCCGCCCACCGGCTCGAGCAGGCCGAACAGGCCCGGCGCGACGCGGCCGCGGCCGAGCAGCGCCGCCTGGCCCGCGAGCTGCACGACGTGAGCGCCCATCACCTGACCTCGATCGTGGTGAACGCGTCGGCCGCCCAGTTCGTCGGCACGCCGCAGCTGCGCGCCGACGCCCTCGAGTTCGCCGCCCGCACCGGCCGCGAGACGCTGACCGCCCTGCATCAGCTGGTCGCCGTGCTGCCCCAGGCGCAGGAGGCGACCAGCCTGGCCGATCTGGCCGACGACTTCCGCCAGCTCGGTCAGGTCGTGCAGCTCGAGGTGACCGGCGAACCGCCGCCGGAGCAGGCCGAGGCGCTGCACGGCATCGCGCGGGAGGCGCTGACCAACACGCTGCGGTACGCGCCGGGGGCTACTGTGCGCGTTTCCCGTACGTACGACGAGAAGGGCGCGACGCTGGTGGTCGAGGACGACGGCGCCGCGGCCCCGGTCGAGGGGCTGGGCAGCGGCCGCGGGCTCACCGGCATGCGCGAACGGGCGGCGGCTCTGGGCGGGACGGTCACGGCCGGTCCCCGTACGGCGGGTGGGTGGCAGGTGCGGGCGGTGCTCCCGGCCGTCGCGGCTCCGGTGCGACTCCGGGTGTGGCTGCGCAGTCAGGTCGTCCTGGACGCGGGTCTGATCCTGCTGACTTTGCTCCTGCCGCTGTCCGGGGTGGCCGTCATGGCCGTCTCCCGCTCGGCAGCCACGCTGGTGCTGCTGGCGGTGGTCGCGCACGCCGTTCCGTTGCTGTGGCGGCGGCAGCGCCCGTGGACGACGGCGATCGCGGTGGCGCTGACCGTCTGGCTCGGGCCGCTGCTGGCCGCCGTGAACGTCGTGCCGCCGGCCGAGACGTGGATCTTCGTGTTCAACGTCGGTGCGGACGCCGCCGCGGTGTACGCGGTTGCGGCGTACGCGCGCCGATTCGATCTCACCTGGATCGGCCTCGTCGCCGTCCTGTTCTCGTCCGCCGCCGGTTTCGCCGTCCTGCTCGCCGTCTCGGGCGAGGCCTATTCCGGTACGCCGCCCCCGGACAGCCCGGCCCCGGCGCTCATGCTGGTGGTGTTCACCGCCGTGTGCGCCTGGTTCGCTCTAGCCGTGCCGTTCGGCGTGGCCTGGCTGGCCGGCTGGGGTGCCCGGCGCCGCCGGGAGAACCGGTTGCGCAGCGAGGAAGGCGCGGTGGCCGTGGTGTCGGCCGACGCCGAGCAGCGGGCCCGTGCGGAAAGGGCCCGGGTCGCGGCCGGTCTGCAGGCCTCGGTGCTGGCTTCGGCCGCGCAGGTCACCGAGGCGGCCGGCCGGCAGGATCTGGACGGGGTGGTCGGCGCGGCCAAGGCGGCCCTGGCGGCGATGCGCGGCCTGCTCGACGATCTGCGCCCGGCCCAGCGGAACCCGGAGGTGCCGTCATCGGAATCCGTGTGATCGTCGTCGACGACCAGGCCATGGTGCGGGCCGGCCTGTGCGCGATCGTCGCCTCGCAGGACGACCTCGACGTGGTGGGCGAGGCCGGCGACGGCGCGGCCGGGCTGGCCCTGGTCGCCCGGGAGCGCCCCGACGTGGTGCTGATGGACGTGCGCATGCCCGGCATGGACGGCCTGACCGCCACCGCGCGGCTCACCGCGGGCGAGAACCCGCCGCGGGTGATCGTGCTGACGACCTTCCACCAGGACGCGTACGTGTTCCAGGCGCTGCGCGCGGGTGCGTCGGGGTTCCTGCTGAAGGACGCCGACCCGGCCTCCCTGGTGGCCGCGATCCGCACTGTCGCGGCGGGCGAGGCCATGCTCAGCCCGGCCGTCACCAAACGCCTGATCGACGCGTTCGCCACCGGCACGGTCACCGCCGCCCGCGACGACGACCCGCGTCTGACCGGCCTGACCCCGCGTGAGCGCGACGTGCTGACCCAGATCGCCACCGGCCGGTCGAACGCCGAGATCGGCGAGGTGCTGGGCATCGCCGCCGGAACCGTGAAGGCCCACGTCAACGCCCTGCTGCCGAAGCTCGGCGTCCGCGACCGGGTCCAGGCCACCATCGTGGCCTACGACCTGGGCCTGGCCCGGCCGCGCTGACGGGTTCTACTCGACGAGCTCGGGCTCGCCCTCGAGGTCCGCGTGCTCCCGCAGGTGGCGGTTGTGGCGCGGCTCCTGCTTGGTCTTCGAGTCGTTCAGCCGGCGGCGCAGGTCGTCGCGCACGTCGTTGAGCGCCGCGTGCAGGTCCTCCTCGCTCGAGGTGGTGACGATCTTCTGACGGCCGGCGATCCAGCATTCCAGCGTGACCTTCTGGCCGCGGGCCTCACGGTCCTTGACCGAGACCTCGAGCTCGGTCGAGTCCGCGTGGAAGCCGGCCAGGCGCGCGTCGAGCGTGGCGAACTGCTCGGCGATCCAGTTCAGGTCGCCCTGCGAGAAACCGGCGCCGACCCGCAGGCACTGGCCCACGGTCGCGGGGTCTGTCACCGCACTCATCACAACTCCTCGAATCGGTGGATTCTGACCTTGATCCTCTTCCCCGCCGGGGGCGCCGCTCAAACGACACCCGTCGCCCGATCGGGCCGCTACCGATTGACCACGCCGTTTAACAAGGTTGGTCGAACCAGCCGGCAAAGGCCCTCCGAGTTTCATTGACACTCATAAATGCCTGCCCTATGGTCGGCCGAGGTAAGCGCTTACCTGGCAGTGATCAGCCCGGCGTCGCCCGCCTCCACCGACGCGCGGCGCCGGCCCCACCCCCCAGGTACGGAGGAAGTCCATGTCCACAACCACCCGCTCCGGCTGGCGTCGCCGCACGACACTGATCTCGGCCGGCGCCCTGCTGGTCGGCGGTCTCGTCGGGGTCGGCCAGCTCGAGGCGTCGGCCGCCGAGAGCAGCCCGGTCGGCTACGCCGGTCTCAACGGCGGCACGTCCGGCGGATCGTCGGGCACCGTCGTCACCGTGACGTCGGCGTCCGCGCTGAAGTCGGCTCTCAGCTCCAGCACCTCGCAGACCGTCCGCGTCTCGGGCCTGATCCCGATCTCGGGCATGTACAACGTGGCCTCGAACAAGACGGTCATCGGCGTCGGCTCGGGCTCGGGCATCACCGGCGGCGGGCTCAACCTGTCCGGCGTCCGCAACGTGATCATCCGCAATCTGGTGTTCCGCAACGCCAGTGACGACTCGATCAACGTACAGACCAACACCACCAACGTCTGGATCGACCACAACGACCTGGCCAGCGGCTACGACGGCCTGATCGACATCAAGCGGGGCTCCGACTTCATCACGGTGTCGTGGAACCGGCTGCACAACCACGACAAGTCGATGCTGCTCGGGCACGACGACGGCAACGGCTCGCAGGACATCGGCCACCTGCGGGTGACCTACGTGCACAACTGGTTCGAGGGCACCAACCAGCGGCACCCGCGCGTGCGGTTCGCCAACCCGGTGCACGTGCTCAACAACTACTACAGCAACATCGGGTCGTACGGCGTCGCGTCGACCGAGAACGCGGGCGTCTTCGTCGAGCGCAACTACTTCGAGAACGTGAAGAGCCCGACGGTCACCCAGACCGGCGACTCCGACCCGGGCAACATCAAGGTGCTCGACAACTACAAGGTGAACTCGGGAACCGAGCAGGTCCGCAACGGCGCCTCTGTCGCGGCGATCCCCTACTCGTACACACCCGAGGCCAACAACACCGTCAAGGCCACCGTCACGGCCGGCGCGGGAACCGGCAAGATCTAGCCGTACGACTTCCCGCCCGCACGTGGGAGGGCGGGAACTCAGCCGCGGTCAGTACCGGAACTTCGACACCAACGCGCTCAGGTCGCCCGACATGGAGGCCAGCTCGGCGGTCGCCTGACGGGACTGCGAGATGCCTTCACTCGTACGGCGGGCGGCGTCGGCCACCCCGGCGATGTTCCCGGAGATCTGGCCGGTCCCGGCCGCAGCCTCGTTCACACTCCGGTTCATCTCAGCGCTGGTGGCGGTCTGCTCCTCGACGGCCGAGGCGATTGTCGTCTGGAAGTCACTGATGCGGGCGATCACGCGGCTGATCTCCTCGATCGCGGTGACCGCGCCCGACGTGTCGGCCTGGATGGCCTCGACCCGGGTCGAGATGTCCTCGGTGGCCCGGCCGGTCTCCTGGGCCAGATCCTTGACCTCGCTCGCCACGACCGCGAAGCCCTTGCCCGCCTCGCCGGCCCGCGCGGCCTCGATGGTGGCGTTCAGAGCCAGCAGGTTGGTCTGCTCGGCGATCGCGGTGATCACCTTGATGACGTTGCCGATCTCGGCCGACGACTCGCCCAGCTTCGTCATCGTGGCCGAGGTGCTGACGGCCAGCCCGACCGCCTCGCCGGCCACCTGGGCCGCCTCGGACGCGTTCTGCGAGATCTCCCGGATGGCCGCGCCCATCTCGTCGCTGCCGGACGAGACCGCGGCCACGCTGCGCGAGATCTGCTCGGCCGCGGCCGACACGGTCTGCGCCCGTTCCGAGGAGGCGTCGGCCGAGACGGCGATCTCGGTGGCCACGTCCGACATGCGCTCGGAGGCGCCCCGCAGCGCCACCGCCGAGCCGTCGATGGTCATCACCGTGTCCCGCAGCCGGGACACCGCCGCGTCCAGCGACTGACCCATGCGGCCCGGCTCGTCGTGGGACGTCAGCCCGGCCGTCCGCGTGAGGTCGCCCTCGGCCAGGCCCTCGCAGACCAGCCGTACGCGCGACATCGAATGCACGATCTGGCGGGCCACCACCGCGCCCAGCGCCAGCGCGATGAGCGCCCCGGCGATCAGCAGCACCAGCGACACCGTACGGCTGGAGTGGTAACCGTCGCGGGCCGCGCCCGCATTCGCCTTGGCGTCGGCGTTCTCGGCCGCCCGCATGCCGATCAGGTCGCCCTCGACCTCTTTCATGAGCGGCGCCAGCTCCGAGTCACGCACCGACTGCCAGGCCGCCAGGTCGTTGCGGGCCCCGGCCGGGAACAGCCGGTTCTCCACGATCTGCCGGAAGTTCTCGAAGTCGTCGGCCAGCTCGGCGATCGCCGCGTCCCCGACCACCGGATCGCTGTTGCGGTAGGCCGACAACGCGTCCTGCAGCTCGGCGAAGTCGGCCGTGAACGCCTGCCGGTACTGCTCCTTGAGAGTCGCCGTGGCCGAAATCATGAAGTTGGCCGCGTCCATCCGCGCGCTGGCCAGCGACGTCCGCAGATCGCCGAGCTCGTTCACCCCGGCCACGTTGCTGACGTAGATCGTCTCGGCCGAGTCGCTCGACCGGCTCAACGCGCTCAGCCCGACCGCGCCGACCACCACCGCCACCAGGATGGCCACACAGACGGCGCCGAGAATCTTCGTCCGGACGCCCAGATCCGCGAGCACGCGGAGCCACCTCGTCATCACCTGAAGGTATTTCGCGTCCGCCTTCCGCCGCTGGGACATCGACACTTGCGCCGTCCTTGTAACCTCTGCCCGGCCGGGTCTCGCCGAGAGATCCATAGGTCGGACATAAGGGGTACACGTGGACACACGCAGAGTGACCGGAGCGGGAGTGGCGATGCTGGTCGCCGCGGTCCTCGGCGGGTGCGACTCGGGCGAGGAAAGCGTGTCCACCCCCGGCCTGGAAGCGCGGGGCACGGTGCTCACCACGGTCAAGCCGAAGCGGCAGGACCTCAGCAACAAGATCAGCCTGAGCGGCACGGTGGCCATCAACCCGGTGTTCGGCATCGTCGCCCCGGCCGACGGCGAACTGCGCTACCTCGACAAGAAGCCGTCGACCACGGCCGCGGTCCGGCCCAAGTGGGTGGCCACCGTCTGGGACGACAGCGGCGATCCGCGCAAGGTGATGATCCCGAAGGACTCGATCCTGGCCGGGCGCCTCATGGACGACCGCACCGACGTCACCACCGGCATGCCCATCGTCTCGGCCCGGCACTCCGGCTACGGCATCGTGGCCGAGATCGACAGCGCCCAGGCCTACCGCGTGTCCGGCGCCGTCACCGACGTGCGCGCCCAGATCAAGAACGGCCCCGGACCCTTTTCCTGTACGGCGCTCGGCACCATAGCGGCGCTGCCGGCCGGCACCATCCCCGAGCCCCCGCCGCCGGTCGTGACCACGCCGTCGCCCGGCGCCTCGGGTGCTCCCCCGGTGGTGGCCCCGCCCGAGGCGGAACAACCGGAACAAGGCGGCAGCGAGGGCTCCGAAGCAACCGGGATGCGCCTGGTCTGCGTACCGACGACGGACGTCAAACTCATCAACGGAGCCTCGGTGACACTGCAGGTGGTGACGGCCAAGGCGGCCAAGGTGCTGGTGCTGCCGGTCGAGGCAGTCGCCGGAACCCAGGGCAAGGGCAAAGTCGACATCGTAGGCAAGGACCAGCAGCGCAAGACGGTGGACGTGGTGCTCGGGCTCACCGACGGCAAGGTCGTCCAGATCAAGTCCGGCCTCAAGGGTGACGAGACCATCGCCGTGCCGGGCCCCGACCTGCCCGCGGCGGCGGAAGGCGCCGAACCGGGCAAGGGCCCCAACGGATGAGCGCGCTGATCGAACTGGCCGGCATCACCAAGGTGCTCAAAGGCCAGGAACAGCCGCGCACCATCCTCGACGGCGTCGGCCTCACCCTCGAAGCCGGGCAGAGCCTGGCCATCGTCGGCCGGTCCGGCTCCGGCAAAAGCACGCTGCTCAGCGTCATCGGTCTGTTCGACCGGGCCGACTCCGGCAGCTACCAGCTGGAAGGGCAAGAGATCGGGCGGCTGCCGGAAAGGCGGGCGGCCCGGCTCCGCAGCTCCCACTTCGGCTTCGTGTTCCAGCGGTTCTTCCTGCTCAAACACCTGACGGCGGCCCAGAACGTGGCGATGGCGCTGGTCAACGGGCAAGGCTGGCTGCCCCGCCGGCAGCGGCGGAACCGGGTCATGTCGGCCCTCGAAGAAGTCGGCATCGCGCACCTGGCCAAGAGCCGGCCGGCCAAGATGTCCGGCGGAGAACAACAGCGGGTGGCCATCGCCCGGGCCCTCGTCCGCGACCCCAAGATCCTGCTGGCCGACGAGCCGACCGGCGCGCTGGACATCGAAACCGGCACCCTCGTCATCGACGCCCTGCTGGCCGCGACCCGCCGGGGCTGCGGCCTCATCCTGGTCACCCACGACCGCGACCACGCGGCGCGCATGGGCCGCATCCACGACCTCGTCGACGGGGTGCTGACCGAGCGGGCGGGCGTGCGATGAGAAGGTTCTCGGGCCGGTTCCGGTCCTCGCTGATCATCGGCCTGCAAGGCATCCGGGCCCGCAAACTGCGCACCCTCCTGTCGATGATCAGCCTGTTCCTCGGCGTGCTGGCCGTCGTGGTGGTGCAGGCGGGCGCCAGCATCGCGGAACGCGCACTGCTGGCCGACCTGGAATTGACGGCCGGCTACGACGGCACCCGAGTCATGGACATGCCGCCCCAGCAGGAAGCGGCCGACATCGTCACGTCCACAGTGGCCGGCCGCTCCGACGCGGTGGCGATGGTGGCCGTCAGCGGCATCATCGGCGAACCCGGCGTGCAACCGGTCAACCCGGGCGGCTCCCCCATCGACGAGGACTGGGGCCCGCCGATGCAATGCGACCAGAACGGCTGCGTACCCCTGGGCGGCCCGAAAGGCGAGGCGGTCGAGGTCAGGCTGACCGCGCTCACCGGCGACATCCGCCAGTTCCGCCCGTTCCACCAGGTCTCGGGCCAATGGCTCAACTTCACGACGGTGCCGGCGATGGCCCCCAGGCTCGTGCTGAACCGCGAGGCGGCCAAGGCGTTCGACCGCCACAAGGTGCCGGCCGAGATGCGAGTAGGCGGAGCGGCGAACAACGTCACGCCCCAGTTCACCGGCGTGGTCGACGACGGAGACAGTCAACCCCGGGTCTACGTACGCATGGACGAGCTCGCAACCTGGCTGCCGACATCGAAACTGGCCGACCCGAACACCAACAGCGAACTCAGAATGATGATGGTGCAGGGTTCACCGGTCGAGCAGGTGGTGGTCAGCAAACTGAAGGCCCTGGGCAACGAGCCGTACGTCTACACGGTCGAAACCAGAAAAGAGCAGCAGAAGACCCTGAACCTGATGCAGCTCGTGTTCTTCGCAATGGCCGGGCTGGTGCTGCTGATCGGCGTGGCCGGCATCCTGAACGTGGGCCTGGCAACCGTAGGCGAGCGGGTCGAAGAGTTCGCGCTGCGCCGGGCCGTGGGGACGCCAAGGTTCCTGCTGGCCGGCATCGTCTTGGTCGAGACGCTGCTGACCGGCCTGTTCACGGCGGCAGCAGCGATCGGGGTCGGCGTGGCCGGGCTGCGAGTCGTGTCAATGATGGTCGGCAATTCCGAGCCGATCCTGCAAGACGTGCAGTTCCCGTGGGAGGCGGGGGTCGCCGGAATCATCGCCGGCCTGGTAGCGGGGGTGCTGGGCGGCTTCATCCCGGCGCTGCGAGCGGCCGGCATTCCGATCGCCACGGTAATGCGAGCCTGAGTTCTGGGTTTGCGGTTCCGGCCTCCATCGAGCCGGCGCTTGCTGACGCCGGGCGTCGGTCGGCTCGCTCGGTTCGGTGTCAGCCGCCGATCGACACCGCGAATCGTCGACGTCGCCGGTCGATCAGCACCGCGTCCCGCTAGCGCCGACGTCAGCCGTCGGTCAGCACCGCGACTCGCTCACGCCGGCGCCGGCGCCGGTCACGATTCGAATCGCTCACGCCGGCGTCGGTCAACACCGCAAATCGCTTGCGGTGGCGTCGGTCAAGACCGCGTTTCTTACGCTGGGACGGACGGGTCCGAGGGTGAGCACGCCAGGCTGGAAAACCGTCTCTACGCCTTGCGTGCTCACCCTCGGACCCGTCCTTGCATGGTCTAATCTCGCCCTAGCGTCGTGGTCGGCGCTTCTCTGACTGCATGGCCCAGCTGGGGAAACCCGTACGGCGGGGTGGTCTGGCTGCCGCGCTGTGGACGAAGCTGGGCGTCTTTCTCACCCGGGCGGACCTGGGTGGTGGGTCGCGCGTTCGCACCGTGCCGGTCGCGGTCGCGACCTGGCGAAGACCGCCCGATCGCACGGTTCACCGCCGTCAGAAATCGTGACCGCCCACGGCTCGGCTAACTCTCTGTTCCACGACCCACAAATCCTCAGCCACAGCCGCCCCCAAAGCCACCGGTCCGGTCACACGAACAGCAACGCGCAACCGCGGACTGCCGACAACCAGCCAGCCGTCGACACCGCAACAGCCGCTCACACGGCGACAACCCACCCGCACGGCCACAGCTCACCCACAACCACAGCCCAGCCGCTCGACCACACCCGACCCACGGCCAGCCCGCCCGCACGGCCACAGCGCACCCGCACGACCACAGCCACTCGCACGACCACAGCCGACGCGACGGCCAGCCCGCCCGCACGGCCACAGTTTGCTCGCACAACCACAGCCGACCCGACGGCCAGCCCGCCCGCACAGCCCACAGCGCACCCGCACGACCACAGCCACTCGCACAACTACAGCCGACCCGACGGCCAGCCCGCCCGCACGGCCACAGTTTGCTCGCAAGGCCGTAGCCGAACTCATGGCGACAGGCCGCTCCTACCTGCAGCAGCCGCTATCAGCCAGACGGCCAACAACACGCCCCGCGTCCAACGACGCTCTCGAGCGTGCAGCGACGAACAACTAGAAGTTGAGCCACGCGCAAAACGCTCAACAACGGCCACTCGACGACCAGCCAAACGCGCAGCTTCGAGCAAAACGCTCAGCTGCAGTCACTCGACGATTAGCCAGACACTCAGCCACGCGCAAACACTCAGCTCCGGCTGCTCGACGACCAGCCAAGTGCTCAGCTTCGAGCAAGACGCTCATCCGGGGCCACTCGACAGCCGGCCGCAGCTCGTACACGCGCGAACAATCAATCGCAGGTCAGCAAGCTCGGCGTCTGGCTGCTCTCATGTGCAACGACGTGCAGCCGTGGCCGGCTGGATGGCCTATTGGCCTACGCACGCGTGGAAACGCTCAACAGCGTGCAGTTTGGGACAGCGAAACGCTCAGCTTCGTCCAAGACGGTCGATGGCGGACGGTCGGACTCCGGCTCGACGCTCAGACGCGGATGGATGCTGTGTCGCAGAAGGCGGGATGGCCGTGGTGATCACTTTGCGCCAATGCTTGGAGTTGAGGGGTGGGCCGGTGGGGAGGTTGATCGGTGGGCGGCGCGCGGTAGGCGTTCACCGTGGCGTTTGTCCTAACTAGACTTTGCGCATGACTCAGCTTGATAACGGGGTTCCGCACTCTGCTCGGGTTTGGAACTACTGGCTTGGTGGGACGGATAACTTTGCGGCGGATCGGGCTGTGGGGGACGACTTCGCGGCGTTCTACCCGGACATCGTGGTGGTGGCGCGTAGCTCGCGGGCGTTTCTCAAGCGGGCGGTGACCTACCTGGCGGAAGAGGAAGGGGTGCGGCAGTTCCTTGACGTGGGGACTGGCATTCCGTCGGCTGAGCACACTCATCAGATTGCTCGGGGTGTTGCTGCGGACGCTCAAGTTGTCTACGTGGACAACGATCCGTTGGTCTTGGCGCACGCTCGTGACGTGCTGGGCGGGGAGGCCGTGTACCTGGACGCCGACCTGCGTGAGCCGGGGTCGATCATTGCGTCGGCTGGGCTTGACCTTGAGCGGCCGGTGGGGTTGATCCTGACCAACATCCTCGGCCACGTTGCTGAGCTGGATGAGGCTGTGGCGGTGGTTCGGGGGCTGATGGCGCCGTTGCCGTCGGGGAGTTTTCTGGTCACGGCGGACGGCACCAACGTTATCGACGGGGCGGCGTTCGAAGCGGCCATCGGTGTCTGGAACGCTAACGCGCCCCTCTCCTATCACCTGCGTCACCCCGATGAGCTGGCTCGCTTCCTCGAAGGTCTCGAAGTGCTGCCGCCGGGGCTCGTGCCCTGCGCCCGTTGGCGACCGCCGGAGGACGCGTCGCCTGATGAGCTTCGAGCGACTGACGAATACGCCGCCGTAGCCCGTAAGCCCTGAGCCGCATCACTACGTCCGCCGGACAGGCAACCGGCCTGGGCCCCGCCGGCTCCCCCAAGGCCCGGCTCCCCCGACCGGCCGGGGCGGCGCGGGCAGGCGGCGGCGTGGCCCGGGCGGCCACGCCGGGCGGCGGCACAGCGGGCGGACGGCAGGACGGCCAGCGGCGCGGACGAAGGGCACGGACGAGCGGCGCGGGCGGCACGGACAAGCGGCGCGGGCGGCATGAACGGCGCGGACGGCACGCACAAGCCGCGCGAGCGGCACAGGTGAGCGGCGCGGACGGCACGAGCGGCCCAGGCAGCGCGGACGAGCGGCACGGACGGCACTGACAAGCGGCGCAGGCGGCGCGAGCAGCACGAAAGAAAGGCACGGACGAGCGGCACAGGCGAGCGGCGCGGACGGCACGAACGGCGCAGGCAGCGCGGACGAGCGGCGGCACGGACAAGTGGCGCGGGCGGTACAGACAAGCGGCACGGGCGGCACGGACAACCGGCGCGAGCGGCACGAACGAAAGGCACGAACGAGCGCCACAGGTGAGCGGCACGGGCGGCACGGACAAGCGGCGCGAGCGGCACGGACGAGCGGCACGGGCGGCGTGGACGGCGGGCGGAACCAGCTCGATGGTGAGCCGTCCAGGAACAGGCGGGGCGCGCTTAGGGTGGGTAAATGGACGTCACTGCGTATCTGGATCGGATCGGCGTCGGGGATGGGGTGGGTGCTGACGTGCGAGGGTTGCGCTTGTTGCATCGGGCGCACCTCCAAACCGTGCCGTTTGAGAACCTCAGCATTCATCTGGGTGAGCGGATCGTGCTGGAGCCGGAAGCACTGTTCGACAAGGTCGTGCGGCGTCGGCGAGGTGGCTTCTGCTACGAGCTCAACGGGACGTTTGCGCTCCTGCTCGAGGCGCTCGGCTTCCAGGTCGAGCGGGTCGGGGCGCGGGTGCACAGCGGGAGCGGGCGGATGGGGCCGCCCTTCGATCACATGGCCCTGCTGGTAACGGCGGCCGATGGGGACGGGCCCTGGCTGGCCGACGTGGGATTCGGGCGGAACAGCGTGGAACCGCTCGACTTTCGCAGCCGGGTGAACCAAGGGGATCCGGCTGGGGTGTTCACGTTGGTCGAGCTGCCGGGCGGTGATGTGGACGTCGTGCTGGACGGGGTGCCTCAGTATCGGGTCGAACAGCGGGCGCGGGAGCTCGCCGACTTCCGGCCGACGTGTTGGTGGCATGCGACGTCGCCGGAGTCGCACTTCGGGCGTAGCACGGTGTGTTCGCGGCTCGACGGGGACGGGCGGGTGTCGCTCAGCGGGCGGACGCTCATCCGGACCGGCGGCGGTGAGCGGACGGAGACGACGCTCGGCACCGACGAACAAGTGCTCGCGGCCTATCGCGAACACTTCGGCATCGTACTCACGGAAATGCCTCGCGTTGTGCGCCCGGATGACGCCTCATAGGCCGAGCAGGATCGGGGCGGCGGGTACGCCGGTCGTGAGCAGGGCGGTCAGCGGCGTGACCAGGTCGCGGGGTGAGAACAGGTCGGGTCCGCTGTAGCGAGTAATCTCGGAGAGCGCCCACCAGCGGAAGCCGGCGATGTGCTCGGCGGCGATCTGCTCGTCGGTGAACTCGCCCCGCGGCTCGAAGTGAGTGGTGCGTACGAGGAAGTAGTCGTTGATCAAGCCGGCGTCGACGATCACCTGATGCCAGACGTGCGGCGGGTCCGCAGCGGTGACCAGGCCGGTCTCCTCGCGCAGCTCCCGTCGCAGCGCGGTCAAGCCGTCCTCGCCCGGTTCCACGCCGCCGCCGGGAGTGGACCAGACGGCCGGTGCTCCTTCGGGAACCGCGGGATGCGGGACGACGAACCGGCACAGCAGGACGCGGTCATCCTCGTCGAGAATGATCGCGCGGGCGGACATTCGTAGGTTCAGCGGCATGCGGACTCCTGTCGTACGCGCGAACGGGTGATGATGTCACCTCGTGCGCGACCACGCCGATCCAGGCCAGGCCAATGAACAGCGCGACCCGCTCGAGCGCGCCGCTCGGATTGCCCGGCCACACGCCCGCGTCGTCGAGCACCACCAGCACACTGGCCGCCACGAATGTGAGCCCCATGATCCAAGCGACAACCCTTCCCGCGTACGGTCGTCGGACGGCCAGCCCGAGCCGGGCCGCAGCCACGACGCCGGCCAGGCCGAGCGTCACCGCCACCAGCTGATGAGCGAAGCCGATCGGGGTGTGCGCCTCGGGCACGCCGGGCGGATACCCGATGCCGGCGTCGGTCGGCAGCACGGCCAGCACGACGAGGCAGGCCCCGCACCACCCGACGAGCCCAGCCGCCGCGCCCGAGCCGGTCAGTTGCCGGCGCAGCCCCACCGCGCCCAGGAGCAGCCACAGCCCGCACAGAGCCAGATTCACATCGGCCAACCAGCCGCCGGGGCCGAGTGACAACTGGCTGATCCAGTTGCGGCTCGAGTCGTAGCCCGGCCGCACCGCACCGGCCACGGTGACGAAGACGGCCATCTGCACCGCCGCCACGACGCACGCCAGCGGAAGCATCCGGGCGGCGCGCGTCGACAGCACAACCGCAGCCTGTCACCGGCCCGCAACCCGGCTGCGGCCACGCCCCAAGGAAGAGCGTGGCCGCACCGAGAACTAAGCGGTGGCGGTGGCGTACGCGGCCGAGCCGATCAGTTCCAGGGACACCTGCAGGCGTTCCAGGCTGATGTTCTTGGCGATCGTGTCCTCGGGGCTGTGGTACGGCGGCTCGAGCAGAGCCGGCGACTCCTCGCCACGCCACGAGAAGTTGGCCGCGGCGATCCCCACCTCTTGGAAGCTCTGGTGGTCGCTGGAGCCGCGCAGGGTGACCGGCGAGATCCGCGGGGTGTAGCCGAGACGCGCGGCGGCCGCGGCCACGCCGTCGGTCGCGCGGTTGGCCAGGCCGTCGAACGACAGCAGCCAGTAGCGGGTGGCCGGGTCCCAGCTGGTCGCCACCATGTCGTTCTGGTAGACGGCCAGGATGCGGTCCCGCTCGGCCTGGGGCAGCTGGGCCACGTAGTAGCGGGAGCCGATCAGGCCCTGCTCCTCGGAACCCCACAGCGCGAACCGCAGCTGCGCGTTGGCCGGCAGCCTGCGCAGGGCGCGGGCCAGCTCGAGGCACAGAACGGTGCCCGAGCCGTCGTCGTTCGCGCCGGGGGCGCCGATCACCGTGTCGTAGTGGGCGCTCACCATCACGACCGGGCCGCCCGTGGTGCGGCGCGGCGCATTCGCGATCACGTTGTGCGACGTCAGGTTGCGGTGGGCGGCCGTGGACAGGGTCAGCGTCAAGCGGCGGGACGCGAGCAGCGTACGCAAACGGTGTTTCTGGGCCTGGGCCACGCCCACCACCGGGATGGGCGCCGGGGTGGTGGCCAGGCCCGGCAGCTGCGGGCTGAAGGCCGAGGCGCGGCGGGGCTCGACCAGGTCGACCGGCAGGAAGATGACCGCCGCCGCGTTGCGGGCGACCGCGAGGGCCACGACCTGCTCGCGCGTGTCGGCCGAGTAGTCGATGAGCAGGATCTTGCCGTTGACGTCGGCCGGGTAGTCGGCCTCGCCGCCCGCCTTGGCGTCGAGCACGTCGCCGCGCACCTTGACGTCCAGGGCCGCGTGCGGCGAGGCGCCGCACTGCCAGTTCAGGTCGGTGGGCAGCCCGCGCGGCGAGCCGAGCTGGGCCAGGAACTTGTCGGCGACCGGGAACGGCTGCAGCTCGACGTCGTAGCCCAGCACGTCGAGCACGCCGGCGATGTACTTGGCCGCCACCAGCTCGGACCGGGTGCCGCCGATGCGCGGCCCGATGCCGATCGACAACACCTTGAGGTGGGCCAGGGCGCGTTCCGCCGAGACCCGCTGGGCCACGTCGATGTCGCGGCCGGTCAGGGCGGGCGGCCGGGCGGCGCCGGGACGCTGCCCGGTGGCGGCCCAGGCGGGCGCGGGCAGGGTGACCGCGGCCGCGCCACCCAGCGCGACGGACAGCATGCGCCGGCGGCTGACCGCGGACGGGCGCTCGTGCGTCTCCAAAGGTTCCTCCTCGTCGATCCGGCTCGTGATCCGGCGAGAACGCGGGGCCGTGGTCGGGCCGCCGCTCCCCGTGACTGATGAACCTATGGTGTCCATCGCTGTTCTTCAATAGACGCAGCGTACCGGCTACGCGTGGTGACCACCTCGAGAAGTTCCCATTTCCCCGTACGTGTCTCAGAGGGCGCCGTGGGCCGGCGCCTGGTCGAAAGCCCCCATGGCCGCCGCCTGCACCACCACGGCGGCGGCGTTCTCGGCGGCGAGCCGGTGGAACTCGTCGGTCTTGTCGAAGCCCCAGTCGCAGATGCCCTTCACGAGGGCCCAGTCGACCTTGGCCTGCGCCGCGACGGCGTAGACGCCGGCGCCCTCCATGTCGCCGCCGATCGCGTCCGGATGCTTCTCGTGCAGCTCGTCGCGATACTGCCGGGAGCTGACCAGGACGCTGTCCGACAGCATCTGCCCGAAGTGGACGGCCGGTCCGGCGTCGAACTGCCGTGCCGCGGCCCGCAGCCGGCCCAGCAGCATCGGTGACGCCGTCACCGAGTCGCCCCGGATGATCTCGACGGTCCCGCCGTCCTCCGACTTGGCCATCTTGCGCTGGCCGGTCGCCCGCAACTGGGTGCAGACGAGCACGTCGCCGATCTCCTGCTCCTTCTCGCGCAGGCCGAAGCAGATCCCGGTCAGGATGAGGAAGTCGGGCTGGAGCCGGGTGACCAGCGCGGCGGCCGAGATCGCAGCGCTTCCGGGATTGACGTTGCCCGGTTCGACCTGGGCCAGCGAGATCCGGGTGCGCCCGATCGTACCGAGCCGGGTCACCACCTGGCTCGGCTGGAACTCCTCCCGGGGCGGAGTGTGGTTCACCGCGTGCACCGCGGCGCTCACCGCCCGATGCTCGGCGTCCGTCGCGACCATGATCAGCGTGTGGGTGGGCATGAGAGCGGAGTTCCTCCGGTCGAAGAGGGCGAGTTGGGCCCGGCGGTGGCGCAGCCGCTGTTGCAGCGCCGCCACGGCGACGAACAGGCCGGTGACGGCCAGGACGCTGACCAGCCAGCCGACGATCCAGGCGGGACGACTGGCCGGGCCGATACCGTACGGGTCGGAGAGCAGAAGCCGTTGCAGGAGCCAGCGCAGCGCCGAGCCGTAGGTAGCCGGACGCCCGTCGCAGTCGCTGCCGCATGCCTCGCGCTCCCACTCGGCCACCGCGTAGGCCAGCACCACCAGCACGACGGCCGAGCCGCCGAGGTACCAGGCGAGGAAACCACCGGACTCGAAGATGCGAGCCGGCGCGGCGTCCGGCCGGTACTCCGACAGACGCACCGCGATCGGCGCGTCGTGCTGCTGCTCGGTCCAGCCGGCCATGGCTTCCCGCATCGGCTCGCTGGTGGCCGCGCCGCGCAGCACCACCACGTTCTCGGTCACGACGGCCGTCACGATCTTCACACCGCGCTCCTCGGCCTCCTCCTCGGTCTTGCGCACGAGGATCCGCTCGAGGTGACGGTCGACCGCGTCGAGCAGCGGCCCGGCCGGACCGCGGGCGACGTGGTGGCCCAGCACCAGGGTCCACCGGCGGCCGGGCAGGGTCTCGACGGCCACCTGATCCGCCTTCGGCGCGCCCCGGGCAAGGCCCACGACCATCCGCACCAGCGCGGTGACGACCACGCTGACCATGCAGACGAGGATGTAGAGCATCGACCCGAGCGCCAGCGCCACGCCCAGCAAGCCCACGTCGCGGCCCGCGCCACCGGCCACGGCCAGAGCGGCGACACCGGCCCCGCCGAGCAGCAGGAGCGCCGGTCCGGCGTAGAGAATCGTGTCCCACTGGCGCACCAGCGCCCTCAGGACGCCGAGGCGGAGGCCGGGTGCGGTCAGCGGCGACCGCTTCTCGGCCGGCGGTTGCAACAGGGCCAGGGAGTCCGGGCCCTGCCAGACCAGCAGGTTGTCGCGGGCGGCCACGTAGAGCTGCAGGGCCAGCGGGCCGCGCCGGCGCAGCAGCCCGAACGGCCCGCGCGGCCGGACGATCGCGAGAACCTGCCGCCCGCGGGGCGAGAACTCCACCGATTCGGCGGCCGCCCGGCACTCGGCCCAGCCGGGAAGGGTCAGCTCGGACATCCGGACGTCCCGGTCGGCTCGCCGTACTTGACGACGGTCAGCGTGATGAGCTCGGTCGGCTCGGGGCTGCTGCCGGGCTCGGCCGACTGGCCCAGCACGACCCAGTTGCGGTCGACGACGGCCAGGCGTCCCTGACCCAGCCCGTCCTTCGAGGTGATGACGAAGAAGCCGGCGCCGCGCAAGGCCTCCTGGGCGGTCTGCAGGTTCTGGCAGACGACATCCGGCACGACGCCCCGGGCCGAGGTCGGCTCGGCCTGGCCGTCGGTGGGCTTGCGGGCGCTCAACGTGATTGCGAGCCCGGCCGCCGCCTCGCTGCCGGCCGGCGGGTCCTGGCTCTGTACCACCCAGTTGTCCTTGTGCAGGATGCGCCGGCCCGCTCCGGTGCCGTCAACCGCCCGTACGGAGGAAAAGCCGGCGTCGCCCAGCAGTTGTTCGGCCTCGGACAGCCGGCGGCCGGTCACGTCGGGCACGGTTCCGCCGCCGACCGCCGCGGAGGGAACAGCGGAGGCCGCCCCGGACGCCACCGCGGACGGCGTCACCGCGGCCGGCGGCGGCGCCGCGACGTCCGGTTCGGGCGACGAGCAGCCGGCGGCCGCGACGGCCAGAACGATCGACGCCAGCACTCGAAGGGGTTGGTGCACCTGGTCACCTCGGGGAGAGTTAGGTCGTCGATCCGGCCGGCGAAGTTGGGTCTTCGGCCGATTTTGCCGGTGCTCACCGTCCGGGGTGGAGGAACGGCACGAGCATGGCTGTCACTTCGGCTGCGTGGCGGGCCGCCAGCTCGCGATAGTCCTCGTTGCGGTGTTGGTAGGCGGTGTCGGCGATGCCGCGGACGGCGAGCCGGGCCGGGCCGCGGCCGGGGACCGCCGGCTGGGCCGGCGCGACGCCGGCGGCGTCGCTCTCGACGGCCAGCACCCGGTCGTTGACCTGGGTCAGCCAGCGGCGGATCTCGGCGCCGGCGTCCCCGGTCATCGCGCCGCCGACGCCGATCGGGCCGCGGTGCAGGCGGAACGAGTCGCCGTTGCGGCGTTCCTGCACGATCGGCACCGCGGTGAGGAATTCCTCGATGCGGTAGCCGAGGGTGGCCGCGAAGCCCTGGGCCGGGATGCGGGGCAGGCCGGCGGTGACCAGGCGGTCGGAGAGGACCACGTCGCCCAGCGCCACCTGCGGCGCGACCCCGGCCGCGATGCCGGCCAGGACGACCGTGTCGGGCTGGTACGCCTCGACCAGGCGTTGGTAGGCGAGGGCGGCCGATTCGGCGTCCGGCCGCGCGGACTGGACGGCTGCGACCCGTACGTGCCGCCCTCGCGAGTCCGGCAGCCAGGCCTCGTAGGCCAGGGGCGCGCGCCCGTAGTCGTACATGCGCTTGAGTGCGTTCACGACCGCCCGCATCTCGACGGGCAGCACGGTCAGGACCCCCACCTCGGCCCGGACCGTGCGGTCGAGGCGAGGCGGGCTCGAACGCGGGAAGGGGTGTGTCATCAAGCTTCTCTCTCCCATGAGGGGCGCGCTGCGGCGGACGGTAACGGCGAAGCCTTCCGGTTTCCTGCCGTCGTCGCCCGGTGGCGCCGGGGTCCGGTCGGACCCGGCGCGCACCTGGCCCGTCAGACGCAGCGCTGCAGGATGTTGTCCCAGCTGGTGCTGCCCGGGCAGGTCACGGCCTGGGCACTGGAGGCGGCCGACGGGGCGAACAGGGCGATGGCGACGGCCGACACGAGGGCGGCCAGGAAGTGACGATGGCGAGCGCGCATGACCTTTCCTTTCGAGGAAGGTTGCGGAGTGTTCGGACGATGGGCTCGCGGGCCCGTCCCGCCCGGCCGAGCGGTGACGGTGGAGGGTGGCCTTCCCTCCCCCGCGCGAGCCTGTGCGCGCGGTTGACGGCAAGCCGGCCGAGCCGGTCGGGCGTACGTCCCGGCCTTCGCGGCAGGTCTTACTGTCACTATGACGTTAACCCTCGGCAGACCTTAGTGTCAAGGCGACATTAATGCCGGGTCAGAGTTTCGGACGGTCCTCGGGCGGCAGGCCGGCCGCGAGCTCCCGGATGCGGTCGCGGGCGGCGGCCTCGGCCTCCGGCTGGTCCTGGGCCAGCGCGTACGCGTCGGCCAGGGCCGCCTGGGCCGCGATCTCCAGATGGGCCGCGCCGCACCACTGGAACAGCTCCACCGCCCGGAGCAGATCAACCTCCTGGTCGATGCGGGCTCCCCGGGCTGCTTCGAGCGCCGCCGCGGTCAGGTAGATCCGGCCCTCCAGCACGACATCGGCGCCTTCCCGGGCGCACTCCTCGGCCCGGGAGAGCCGGGCCGCGGCCATGTCGAGGTCGCCGCTGACGAGGGCCACATCGCCCAGCCCGTGCAGCGCGTAGGCGTGGCCGATCCCGCCGTCCGGGAACATCGCGTACACCTCGGCGAACGCCGCCTCGGCGGCGGCCTGGTTCCCGCGGGCGAGGTACGCGTGACCCATCCAGTACAGGGTGGGCGCCAGCACCTGCGGCTGGCCCAGCTCGCGCCCCACCCGCTCGGCCTCGCGCAGGGTGGCCACGGCCGCGTCCGGGTGGCCCATGTCGAGGTGGGCCTGGCCGATGAAGCGCAACGTCTGCTGGACGCCGACCACGTCCCCGCTCTCGCGGTAGTGCACCAGGGCTTCGGTGAACTGTTGCAGCGGCCGGGCCATCTCGCCCCGGCGGCGCAGGGCGTTGGCCAGCGTCCGCAGGGCCACCGCCCGGCCGTGCCGCTCCCCCACCTCGGCCAGCAGCTCCTGCGCCCGCTCCAGCTCGGCCACGCCCGAGACGCCGGGGCTGCCGCTGGCCACCAGCGGCGGCTGACCCAGGGCGACCAGCACGACCCCCTCGCCCCGGCGGTCGCCCGCCCGGCGGCACTCGGCCAGGGCGATCTCGTGGGTGACCCGCCAGTCGTCGAAGTACTGGCCGATCGCGTAGAACTCGTGGGCCGACACGGCCAGGTCCCAGCAGACCCCGGTCAGCCCGAGTGCGGCCGCCTGGCCGACCGCGGCCCTGATGTTGAGCCGCTCGATCTCGAACCACGTCCGCGGATCCCCGGCCATTGCCGCCGTCTCGGCCTCCGGAACGGCGACATCCGGCTCGTCGCTGTGCACCACATCGAACCGTCCGCCGTAGAGAGCGTCGTGGGCCCGGCGGGTCAGGGTCAGCAGGGCCCGGCACACCCGGGCCGGCGCCTCGACGCTCTCCTCCGGCGGCTTCAGCTCGGCCGCGGCTCGGTCGCGGGCGTAGTCGCGGGTCAGGTCGTGGAAGCCGTAGCGGGCGCCCGGATGCACCGGGTCGACCATGCCGACCAGCGCCAGCCGGGCCAGCGCGGCCCCGGCGGCCGGGCCCGGCTCCTGGAGCAGCGCGGCCGCCGTCCACTCGCCGAACGTGGGCTGGGCCAGCAGGCCGAGGCCCAGGAACAATCGGCGGGCGAGGTCGTCGAGCGGGGCCAGCCCGGCGCCGATCGTGCGGGCCAGGCTCTCGTCGCCGTGCCGGAAGGCGGCCGGACCCTGCTCGCGCAGCCGGCCCAGCAGCTCGGCGGTGGGGCGGTGGAAGTCCTCGACCCGCATCTGGGCCGCGATCCGCAGGGCCAGCGGCAACCCGCCGCACAGCCGGACCACGGCCTCGACCGCCTCCCGCTCGCCGCTGACATCGACCTGGGCCGCCTCGACGACGTTGCGGAACAGGGCCGCGGCGGTCGGCTGATCGAGAGCTTCCAGGGTGGGTACGTGGTGGACCGCCGCGTCGATGCCGGGCAACCGCCGGCGCGCGGTGACCAGCACGATCGAGGTGCCGCCGCCGGGGATGAGATCGCGGATCTGGGCCACCGAGCCGGCGTCGTCCAGCACGAGCAGCAGCTTGCGCCCGGCGGTGAGCGTGCGGAACAGGGCTATCCGCTCGCGGCGGCTCTCGGGCACCGTCGTCTCGCCCAGCGCCCGCAGGAACTCGGCCAGCACCTCGCCCGGATCGACCGGCTGGTCGGAGCTGCCGCGCAGGTCGGCCCAGAGCTGCCCGCCCGGGAACAGATCGGCCGCGTCGTGCGCCGCGCGCAGGGCCAGCGCCGTCTTGCCCATGCCACCCGGTCCCGAGATGACCAGCACCGTACGGCGCCGGTCGCGCAGCAACGTGCCGAGCTCGGCCACCAGATCCTCCCGGCCGACGAACGACGCCGGGGCGGGCGGCAGCTGCCGGGGCAGCGGGACCTCGCGCGGGGTCCGGGCGCTCGCCTCGTCGGCCTTGGCCACCAGCTCGTCGTTGTGCATCGCCATCGCGTAGCCCAGGCGCCGCAGGCCCTTGTCGGCGCCGCCCTCGACCGCCTCCTCGTGCCGCTCCAGAGCAGCCATGGCCTCGGCCGCGTGGCCGCTGCGATACAGCGAGAACATCAGCAACCGGCACAGCTGCCCGTCGGCCGGGTCCTCGGCGAAGAACTGGGCCAGGTCGTCGAGGATCGCGGCGTGCTCGCCGCGCGCGTGCTCCAGAGTGAACAGCCGTACGGCCGACCGCTTGCGACGGCTGCGCAGCGCGCCGATCTCGGCCGCGAACGGAGCGTCGGGCACGTTGGCCAGCGGGCTGGCGCCGCGCCAGAGACGGATCGCGGCCCGCAGGTGCTCGATCTCTTGCGGGATGTGCTGCTCGCGGCGCTCGGCGTCGGCCCGGTCGACGTGCCAGCGGAATTGCAGAAGATCGAGGTCGGCCGTCGCGGCCTTCAACTCGTACCCGAAGCGGTTGTGGGTCTTGATCGAGCCGGGCCGGCCGGCCAGCGCGACCAGGCGGCGCAACGCCGAGACGGCCTTGTGCAGCTGAGCCGGGCTGACCTCGGGATCGCCCCACCCGGCCCGCAGCAGCTCGGCCGTCGACAGCTGCTGGTTGGCCTTGATCAGCAGGGCCGCCAGCACTGACAGCTGACGCCCGCCGGGCAGCACGACGGGACCGCCGCCGGGCGGGCGCACCTCGAGATCCCCGAGAATGCGAAAGATCATGTGTCGTTCCCCAGAGTTATTCCCACACGCGATCCCCGAACCGCCACCGTAGAGGCGAGCGATGCGTGACGCCATCGACGCGCCGGGTGATCGTTGCCGGACATCATTATTGTCACACTGACACTTTCTACCTTACGCTAGGTGCATCAACCCGCCACCGTCCGAGACGGAGAATCCCCATGCGGCTCTGGCGTTCCCTCGATCTCGTCGTCACCTCGGCCGTCGCGCTCGTCGTGGGCGTGCTCGGCATGCTCAACCTGGCCGGCTCGTCCGTGCTGGCCGGCGCCACCCTGGCCACCCTGGGAGTGCTGGCCGCCGGCTCGCTCACGGCCCGGGTGCAGATGCACGGGCTGACCGACATCACCCGCCGCCACTTCACCGAACCGCCGTCGGCCGACCGCCTGCTGACCACCTCCAGCAGCGGGCTCGACGTCGACCTGTCCCAGGCCTGGGAAATCGGGCTGATCGGCGTCACGCTCAACCGGACCGTCCGCAACCACGCGGTCGAGCTGCGCGAGTGCGTCCGGCGTGGCGGCACGGTCCGCATCGCCGTCATCGACCCGGACGGCGAGGTCTTGGGCGAGGCGGCGCGGCGCAGCACGTTCCCCGGCGCCACCGGAATCTTCGCCCACCGCCTGCAGCCCACTCTGGACCTGGCGGCCACCCTGTGCGCGTTGCCCGGGCCGGGCCGGGCCGAGGTGCGGCTGCTCGACTTCGTGCCCGCGGTCGGCCTGGTCGCCGTCGACGCCCACCAGCCGCACGGTCACCTGCACGTCGACATCTACTCGCACACGTTCGGGGGACGCGAGCCGGCGCTGGCCCTGCATCCGGGCCGCGACCACCTCTGGTACCAGCACTTCCGGGCCGAGTTCGACCAGATCTGGGCGGCCGGGCGGCCGGTCTTTGTGTCAGAGAGACAGTTTCACTAGGCTCGGGGGATGCCGAAGCGGGACCATCTCCTCCTGCGGCTCGCCGTCGACCTGGTGATCCTCACCGTTCGCGACGACGCGCTGCAGGTTCTCACCATCACACGCGCCAACGAGCCGTTCCGCGGGCAGGCGGCCTTACCGGGCGGGTTCCTGCGCGAGGGTGAGGATCTGCTGCAGGCTGCCATCCGGGAATTGCACGAAGAGACGGGACTCGACGGTCACCGGCTTTATCTCGAGCAACTTCATGCGTACGGGGAACCCGGCCGCGACCCCCGCGGGCGCATCGTCAGCGTGGCCTACCTGGCCCTGATGCCCGACCTGCCCCTGCCCACGGCCGGCTCGGACGCCAGCAGCGCCGCCTGGACGCCGGTCGCCAAGGCCGCCGGGCTCGCCTTCGACCACGACGAGATCCTGGCCGGCGGCGTCGAACGGGCGCGCAGCCGGCTCGAGTTCCAGACGCTGGCCACGGCCTTCTGCGGCGACGAGTTCACCATCGGCGACCTGCGCAACGTGTACGAAGTCGTGTGGGGCCAGCGGCTCGACCCGCGCAACTTCAACCGCAAGGTGCTCGGCACCGACGGCTTCGTCGAGGCCACCGGCGGCAAGCGGATGCCCGAGGTGGGCCGCCCGGCCGCGCTCTACCGGGCGGGCGGGGCGACCGTCCTCAACCCGCCGATCCTGCGGACCGACAAGCACGGGTAGGAAAACGGTAGGTCGCGGCTGGATGCTGGTTCTGCTTCACGAGGTGGCGGCCTCGTGGGCTGCCCGCGGAAGGAAGCGCAGACTCGATGTTGATCGACGCCCTGATCATCACCGCGCTTCCCCGCGAGCTCGAAGCCGCCGAGGCGGCCGGCAATCGCCTCGGCGGCGTCGAGTGGCAGCCGCAGACGGCCGGCTCGCTGCCCTACCTGGCCGGCAAGTTCGGGCCGCTCGCGATCGCCCTGGCCCGGCCGGTGCGCATGGGCCCGCGGGTCACCGGCCCGCTCGCGACCACGCTGACCGATCTGCTCCGGCCGCGCTGCCTGGCCATGAGCGGGGTGTGCGCGGGCAACCCGGCCGAGTGCGCGCCCGGCGACGTCATCGTGGCGTCCTCCGCTTACGAGTACGACGAGGGTCTGCAGACCGCGGGCGGCTTCCAGGGCGACCACCAGCAGTACCCACAAGACACCCGCTGGATCCGCGCCGCTCAGGACTTCGACCCCACCGAACTGCCGAGCTACGGGCCGGCCACCGAGGAATCGTCGCGGATCTGGCTGCTGGAAAGGCTTCTGCGCGGCCAGGATCCGCGCCTGCATCCGGCACGCGAGCGCTACTTCCCCCGGGGCACGTGGGCCCACCGGCTCGAGAAATGGGCGGCAGCCGGGCTGATCACTTTCGCCGACGGGGTGCTGGCGCTGACCCCGGCCGGCGGCACCACCATCCGGCACCTGCTGGCCCGTGACGTGGACGGGCCCGACCGGCTGCCGTTCGCCGTGCTGGACGGGCCGATGGCCAGCGGCAGCGCGGTGCAACGGGACGAGGGCGTCTGGAGCCGGCTGCGCTCGATGGGCGTACGCAAATTGTTGGGTCTCGAGATGGAGGCGGCGACCGTCGCCACGGTGGCTCATCAGCGCCACGTGCCGCACTGGCTGGTGGCCAAGGGCGTGATGGACCACGCCGATCTGAGCAAGGACGACCGCTTCAAAGAGTTCGCGGCGCGCGCCTCGGCCGAGGTTCTGTTCACCTTGCTGAGCCGGCTGCTACCGGTCGACGGCACCGCAGAGGTGCCGGGCGCCGCCAAACTTCAGGTGCTGCGCGGGCTGATCTACGACTGGCACGACCTGGCCGACCTGCTCGGGGTGCCGCCGTTCGACGTCTACAAGTTCACCCGCGGCGACGAACCGCGCTCGCTGTGGGCCTGGCTCGAAGTGCGCGGGCGCCTCGGCGAGATGCCGGGCGCCCTCGACGAGATTGGCCGCACCGACCTCGCCGACCGGCTGCGCTGAGGTCTACGCCGGTTTCTGCAGGCTGGTGCTCGCGGGTGGCGGCACGGCGGGATCGTTGTTCAGCTCGGCCGTCGACGGCTCGTCGTCCTCGCCGGGGTCCTCTGTGCCCGGTGGCTCGCGGTCCGGAGTGGGCGCGCCGTCCGGATGGGCGAACAGATAGCGGACCGCCGTGTTGAGAACGGCCAGCAACGGTACGGCGATCAGGCCGCCGACGATGCCGGCCAGCACGACGCCGGCGGCAATGGCCAGGATCACCGCCAACGGGTGCAGGGCGACGGCCCGGCCCATGATGAGCGGCTGCAGCACGTGCCCCTCGAGCTGCTGGACGGCGATGACCACGCCCAGCAGGATCAGCGCCTTCACCGGGCCCACCGTGACCAGGGCGACCAGGCAGGCGACGGCGCCGCTGACCGTGGCGCCGACCACCGGGATGAAGGCGCCCAGGAAGACCAGCGCGGCCAGCGGCAGAGCCAGCGGCACCCGCAGCACGAACAGGCCGATGCCGATGCCGATCGCGTCGACAAAGGCCACGAGCACGGTCGCGTGCACGTACGAGACCAGCGTGTGCCACGAGTAGTGGCCGGCCCGGGCGGTGGGCGTCCGGGCGCCGCGCGGCAGCAGCCGGCACAGGAACCGCCAGATCTGGTCGCCGTCCCGCAGGAAGAAGAACAACGTGAACAAGGTCAGGAAGAAGCCGGTGCCGACCTCGCCGATCGTCGTCGCCGTGGTCAGCGCGCCCGAGGTCAGCGCCCCGCGGTTCGAGGTGATGGCGGTCTGCGCCTCGGAGATCGCGTTGTTGATCTGATCCTGCGACAGATGCAGCGGCCCGCGGGCCAGCCAGTCCTGCACCTGGCGGACGCCGTCACCCACCTGCGAGCTCAACGCGTCGAGCTGCGAGATGAACGTGTTGATGATCAGGCCCAGGCCGCCGAACACCACGATCAACGCGGTCACCAGCACCAGAGCGGCCGACAAGGACCGGCCCATGCCCCGATGGCGCAGCCAGGCCGCGACCGGCTGGAACATGGCGGCCAGCAGCACGGCCACCACCACCGGGATGATGACCAGGTCGAGCCGGGCGATCACCTGCAACAGCAGCCAGCCGACGGCGAAGAACAGAACGATCCGCCAGGCCCAGGCGCCGGCCACCCGGATCGGGCGGGGCAGGCCGTCCTCGTCACGCGGCGAGGCGTCGACCATGACAACCGGCGTGGCCGTGGCGGCGGCCGACTCGTCGAGGAAGGGCGGCGGCTGCGCCCCCAAGCGTGCCTGCTCCATCCGGGCCCGAGCCCGCTCGCGTACCTCGTCGATCCAGGCCATCCGGTCCTTCTTCCCGCAGCACCAATCCGGGTGCGGGGTACCCCGGTGCCGAAATGGGAAACACCGGGCCAGACGCGACGTCCATTACTTCAGGGCCGTACGCCTTTTCGGCCGAGTGCGACTTCGGACCTCAATGTACGAATCGAGCGCGCCGAGGAGGCCCGGAATACCCGCTCCGGCGCAGGTCATGCACGGTCTCGAGAGTTCCCCATAATTGCCGTCGAATAGCGCATTCCTGTGCTGAGCTGTTGCGGACCCGAGGAAGTCGGAAACCCGAAAGGAATCAGGCAGATGCGCAAGAAAGATCGCCGGCTCACCGCCGGCGCGGGCCTGCTGGCCGGAGCCGTGCTCGCGCTGGGGCCGGCCTCGGCCGCGCTGGCCAACGAGCC
Organism: Paractinoplanes pyxinae; assembly: GCF_026626335.1. GTDB lineage: Bacteria > Actinomycetota > Actinomycetes > Mycobacteriales > Micromonosporaceae > Actinoplanes > Actinoplanes pyxinae. The sequence continues at coordinate 197,144 of NZ_JAPNTZ010000005.1, forward strand.
GGACCCGGCAGGCGGCTCCCACGACGCCCCGAACGTCGTGGTGATCATCCTGGGCAGCCTGGAGGGCCTGCCGCAGATGATGGGGTGGCCTTCTCAGCCCGGCTGGCCCGGTGGCCCGCAGCCCGGTGGCCCGCAGCCTGGTGGCCCGCAGCCCGGTGGCCCGCAGCCTGGTGGCCCGCAGCCCGGTGGCCCGCAGCCTGGCGGGGCGCAGCCTGGCGGGGCGCAGCCTGGCGGGCCGGCGCCGACCAGTTCTCAGCCTGGCGGCCCGGGCCCTACCGATAATGAGGCCGGCGCGCCCGAGCCAGGCTCGGCCGTTCCTGGCGAGCCGACCCAGAACCCCACGACGGCGCCCGTTCCGACAACGACGCCGAGCCCGGCTGATACGACCACGCCGGCCGACACGACAGCTCCCGCCGACACGACCGCTCCCACGACCGCTCCGGCTGACACGACGGCTCCCGCCGACAACACTGCCCCGGCGGGCAACGTCGCCCCGACGGACACCACAGCGCCCACGGACACCGCAGCCCCGGTCGACACCACGGCCCCGGTCACGGCAGGAAACGGCGCAACCGTTCCGACCGACACCGCAGCGCCCGCCGACGTGAACCCGCCGGCCGACACCGCCACCGGCACGACTACGGAGCCGGCGACCACGGAGAGCCCGAACGCCACCGGCGTGGACCTCACCGGCACAGAGACGACGCTCAACGGCACCGCCGGAACGCCCGCGACCGCCGGCGCCGCGCCCGTGGGCTGACCACCCGCGTACCGAATCGACATGGGCCGACGCTCCCGCTGGAGCGCCGGCCCGTCGTGCAAGATCGCACCATCACATGATCAATAAAGAATCCGACCCCGCCACTCCCAAGGGGGAGCCCCCGTGGTCATTTTCTCGTAAGTGCCCATGATCGTGCTGATGGCCTGTGGACAACCCGGAACTGTGGAAAAGCCGCGCCTAAGCCGCCGGTGTGCCCGTGACCGTCAAGTTGCGCAGGCGGCCCCGGTTGTCGAACGAGCCGAAACCGACCCGCCCCGACGTGAACGTGGTGTCCCGGGCCGTCATCAGCGGATCCGACGACCCGTCCACGTACACCGCGATCTCCCCCGTCGCGGGCAGGTGCTTCACCCGTACGTCGTGCCAGCGCTCGTCGACGATGGCCGGGTTCGCTCCTCGGGAGCGGCCGTTCCACTGGTAGTCGATGCGCTCGCGGTCGGCGTTGTTGACCTTGAAGATGCCGTTGTGGGGCAGGATCGTGTTGTCGGTCGACAGGTGCGCGTAGTAGAACTCCGTGTCGGACTTGTAGCCGAACACGATGATCACGTCGCGGTTGGTCAGCGTCACCGGCTCGTCCAGCCGCACCTGGGCGCGGATGTCCACCGACTTCCATTCAGGGCCGGCGGTCAGTACGGCGTACTCGAACGGCCGGCGCGGGCCGGGGCGCTCGCTGCCCGCCTCGGCCAGGATCACCTGGCCGTTGGTGAACTGCCACTTGGCCGGGGTGACCGGCGCCCAGTTCGATGCCCGCGGGGCCGGGGCGATCCGGGTGTGCCCGGCCGAGGCCGCCGCGAAGGTCCTGGTTCCCGTCACCTTCCAGATCTTGCCATTGGCCTTGGCCAGGATGTAGAGCTCACCCCTCGCGTCGGTGCCGAAGCGCAGGTCGACGCGGTTGGGGTCGCCGGGCGCGCCGGGGCTGGACAGGTCCTGCATGCGCACCGGGGTGCCGTCCGGGGTGAACAGGTTGAGGCGGTGAATCGTGGCCGGCGTACGGCCCCGGCGCATTTCCGACGCCTCGGTGTAGAGCACCCGCCCGTCGACGAGGTCGCCGAAGACGTACTTGCCAAGCAGGGCCGGCACGTCGTGGCCGCGGTAGACGAAGCCACCGGCCACCGCGACGCCCACGTCGGAGGTGCAGTTCCAGCCGGGGGCCGGGTTGTGGTCGTACGCCGCGACCGGGTACGTGTAGCCGCTGTCATCAGCCGGCAGCGGGAACAGACGGTCGCACGGGGTGGCCGGCGTCTTGTCGAAGACGAACGCGCCCTCGCGCTCGCTCCAGCCCATGTTGTCGCCGGCCCGCACCTCGTAGATGGCCTCGATGGCGTGTTCGCCGATGTGGCCGAGGTAGAGCCGGCCGGTGGCGCGGTCCCAGCTGAACCGGTGCGGGTCCCGATAGCCGTACGAGTAAATTTCGCCCGCCTTGCCGGCCTGCCCGGCGAAGGGGTTGTCGCTCGGGATGCCGTACTTCCCGTTGGGCGAGTTGTTCCCAGCCGGGTCGATCCGCAGCAGCTTGCCGTGCGGGATGGCCAGGTTCTGCGGGTCGGTGTTGTTCACACCCTGGCCGCCGTCGCCCACGGCGAGGTAGAGCTTGCCGTACTCGGAAGTGCCCTTGCGTGCGGTCGGGTTGAAGTTGATTTCCTGGATGCCGTGGATCTGCCCGCCGAAGCCGATCCGCAGCAGTTCGCGGTGGGTGCCCGCGAACGTGTCGGCGGCCGGGTTCGTGGCCTTCCACTCGTTGATGACGCCGTGGAAGAGCACGTTCGCCTGGGCGTAGTCGGGCACCGCGGTGGTCTGCGACGCCTGCTCGGTGTGGATCGTGTAGAACAGGCCGTTGCGCTTGAAGTCCGGGTGGAACGCGACGTAGCCGAAGCCCTGCCCGAGCCCGCGGCCCGAGAAGAACTGCGGGGCGAAGGTGGCGGCCACGTCGAGATAGACGCTGGGGACGCCGTTCTTCACGATGTAGAGGTTGCCGTTCAGGTCGGGCACCGCGCGGCGCCCGGAGCCGTCGGGCAGCTCCATGATGGTGTTGATGCGGGCCACCCGGTTGAGCCGCTGGTCGATCAGCGGCGGGTTGGTCTCGCTCTTGGGGAACTGCGCGTACTCGGTCAGGACGAGGCCGAGCTTCGAGGTGACCGGCTCGGTGGGAATCGGGTCGTAGATCGGGGCCGGGTCGGCGGCGTACGCCGGCACACCGACCAATGTGGACAACAGCACCGCACCGGCGGCAGCTATGGCAAACCTGCGCATGGAGACTCCTAGAAGAGGCGGAACTGGTTCGCGACCTCGCGAGCGGAGAGCGAGCGGTCGAGGAACATCAGTGCGTCCATCCGGCAGTCGCACGGATTGCGTTCGAGCGTGTTCTGCGGGAAGCTCCCGCCGATCTTGATGCCGCGGGCGTCGGCGGCGCTGGTGACGTGCGGGCCGGGCCCGTTGATCAGCCAGGGGTCGTCATTGCGGGTGTACGAGCCGGGGACCGCTTTCCCGTTGCGGTAGAGCGCCATCGTCCCCTGGGTGAAGTCGAACGTGGCGGTCAGGTGCACCCACTTGTCCTTGGGCAGCAGCGTGCGCCAGTCCTCGGTCGCGGCGAACGTCTGCGAGTTGCCGCCGTCGATCCGGCGGCCCAGCGCGACCAGTTTCAGCTCGCCGTTGACGTCGATGAGTTCGAGCAGCGCCCGGACGGCGTGCCCGTCGGAGTCGCCGGTGAGCACGCCGGCCAGGCCGATCGCGTTGAAGCCGGCCGCCGGGCGGTCCATGGAACGCTTGAACCAGCCCATGACCGTGGCGCCCTCGGCGTTGCTGAAGGGTCGCAGCGTACGGACGCCGCTGGCCGAATAGATGCCGGCCTTCCAGTCGTCGTTCCCGGTCACGCCCGGGTTGACCTGCTTGGTCAGGAGAACGCGCCCACCCCCGGGATAGGCGCGGTCGGCGACCCGCATGGCGGTCCCGCCGTTGACCAGTTCGATCTCGGTGCTGGATCGGCCCTGGTCCTGCTCGAGCGCGGGGTCGCCGCGCAGCGGATGGTCGAAGTCGTAGTAGGCGACCAGGCTCGATCGCAGGGCGGGGTGGACGATGTCCGGGCCGGACCGGTTTCCGGCCGAGACGGGTGCCGCGGCCGCGGTGGCCGCAAGGACAGCGGCAGCCGCGACGGCGACGCGTCCGGTTCTTCGCATGACACGCACCTCTCGTTGTGGGACAGGTGGCTCCTGGCATTCGCCCGGCGCTTCTTGCTCGGGCGGTCCGCTTCCTCTACCGGTGGGCCGAGCCGGCTTTGCGGTACGGTGGACCGCCTCAGACGACGGGCGGTTTCTCGGCGGGACGGCCGCCGAGGTAGAGCTCCCCGAGCTGGGGGTCGGCCAGCAGGTCGGCCGCCGGTCCGGAGATGTGCACGCGCCCGAGGTCGAGCACGCACCCGAGGTCGGCGGTCTGCAGCGCGCGCCGGGCGTTCTGCTCCACCAGCAGCACCGCCGTCCCGGCGTCACGCATCCGCACGACCTGTTCGAAGATGGTGCTGGTGGCCTTGGGGTCGAGCCCCATGGACGGCTCGTCGAGCAGCACGACCTTGGGGTCGACCATGAGCGAACGCGCGAACTCGACCTGTTTCTGCTGCCCGCCCGAGAGCAGGCCGGCCAGCGAATGCCACCGCTCCCCCACCACGGGGAACAGCTCTTTGACGAAGGCCGCTCGTTTCGCGCGTTTGGCTTTGTCGGTGAGCGTGTAGCCGCCGAGCAGCACGTTCTCTTCGACGGTCATCTCGCGGAACACGCTGTGGCCCTGAAGCACCAAGGCGACGCCCTCGGCGAGCATCTTCTGCGGGCCGGCGCCGGTCATGTCCTTGCCGCCGACCATCACTTTGCCGGAGCGCGGGCCGAGCAGGCCGCTGGCCACCTTGAGCACCGTGGACTTGCCGGCGCCGTTCGGCCCGACCAGGCACACCACCGTGCCGGCGGGGACCTCGACGCTGAAGCCGCGCAGCACGGGGGCGGCCCGGCCGTACCCGGCCTGGACGTCGACCAGTTCGATCTCAGACACCAAGGTAGGCCCCCAGCACTCGTTCGTCGGCGCGGATCTCGGCCGGCGGCCCGGCCGCGATGGGCCGCCCGCGGTCGAACACCACGATGTGATCGCTGATGCTCATGACCAGGTCCATGTTGTGCTCGACGATCACAAACGTGCGCCCCTCGGCGTTCAGCTCACGCACGAGCGTGCCGATGCGATCGAGCAGCGCCGGGTTGACGCCACCGGCCGGCTCGTCGAGCAGGATCGTGTCCGGTTCGGCCATCAGAACGCCGGCCAGCTCGAGCAGCTTCTGCTGCCCCCACGACATGTTGCGCGCCTCGGCGTCGGCCAGGTGCTCGATGCCGAGCCGGGTGAGCCAGCCATGGGCGCGTTCGGTCTCGTTCCGCCGGTGCGCACTGCGCAGCCCGTGCACCAACCCGCCCGGCCGAACAGCCGCAAGCACATTCTCGACGGCCGTCATGCGCGGAAAGACACGACAGAGCTGAAACGTACGCCCAACCCCCGCCCGCGCAACAACGTGCGGCGCCTTCCCGGTGAGGTCCCGCCCCCCGAACAGAACCGACCCGCTGTCCGGCTTGATCATGCCCGTGACGCAGTTGAAGAACGTAGTCTTCCCACTGCCGTTCGGCCCGATCAGCGCGTTCACCTTGCCCGGCAGAAACTCGACGTCAGCCCCGTCAATGGCGACCACGCCCCCGAACGCCTTCCGCAACTCCCGCGTTTCAAGCGTCACGAGCACACTCCTTCACACTCGCGCACCAACCGCACACCAAACGCGCAACCACCGACCGCCACCATCGCGCGGTCCTGCTTGACCGCCACGAACAACTTCGCGCAGTCGGATGCGCGTTTCGGCCTGAGCGTCATGAGTTCGCCCCCTCGCGCTCGCGTTTGCGTTGCTCGGCCAGGTCGGCTGCGGTCACCTCGCGGATCGAGCTCTGTTCGCGGTTGCGCAGGCGCTGGACCAGGGCGGTGACGGACGGGATGACGCCGTCGGGCATGAACATGACGACCAGGCCGAGCAGCAGACCCGTCGTGACCAGGTGCAGCGGCGTGTTGCCGAACTCGACCTTGAAGTACTCGAGCGCTATGCCGACGACGATCGCGCCGAGCACCGGGCCGTACAGGTTGCGGACGCCGCCGAGCAGGGCCATGAGCACGATGTACGAGCCGGTGAGCACCGAGAACTGGAAGACCGGGTCGAGGTCGCCGAACCACAGCGCATACAGGCCGCCGGCCAGCGCCGTGAAAGCGGCCGAGATGACGAACACCGTCAGCTTGTACGCGAAGGTCGGCGTGCCGAGTGATTCCGCCTTGTCCTCGTCCTCGCGGATCGCCTTGAGCCCCATGCCGAAGCGGGAACGGTCGAGCAGCCACCACGTCGCCAGCGCCAGGAGCAGCAGACCGCCGTACAGGAAGAAGAAGACGCGATGGTGCTCGGGCCGCAACATGCCCGGGAACGGACGAGGCACGACCAGCCCGCGCGAGCCTCCGGTCACCGACGACCAACTTTGGAAGACAAGCAACAGGATGAGCACGAGCGCGATGGACACAATCACGAACGAAGCGCCACGAACGCGCAACGCGGCGAACCCGATCGGCACCGCCAGCGCGGCCACGAGCACGGCGGCGGCGATGAGCGCCACGAAGCTCGGCATGTCGGCCTTGGTGATGAGCAGCCCGGTCGCATAACCGCCCAACCCGGCCAGCGCCCCGTGTCCGAGCGAGATGTAGCCGGTGAACCCGCCCACGAAGTTCCAGGAGGTCGCCAGCACCGCCCAGTTCAGAACGATGACGCCCGACGACAGGATGTACGGGTTCGGCGCCAGACTCGGGAACACAAGGATCGCCACGATCAACACGACGGCCGCCCCGAGCGGCACCCACTTACCCGGACCGGACAGCCCGGCGACGGCACTGCGCGCTTGATGAGCGTTGCTGCCCGTTCGCGCACCGCCGGCCGTTTGGGCGTTGGCGTCGCCTTGAGCGTTACTGCTCGTTTGAGCGTTGCCGCCCGATTGAGCGATGTTGCTCGTTTGAGCGATGTTGCTTGTTTGAGCGTTGCTGCTCGTTTGAGCGTTGCTGCTCGTTTGAGCGTTGCTGCTCGTTTGAGCGTTGCTGCTCGTTTGCGCATTGCTGGCCGATTGAGCGTTGCTGCTCGTTTGCGCGTTGCCGGCCGTTTGGGCATTGCCGGGGGGCGGGGCGGCGTCAGAAGCGTTGGGCAAGGCGGCCTCCGAAGAATCCCTGTGGCCGGACGGCCAGCGTGGCGAACAAGGCCACGTAGAACACGGTCTGCGCCCAGGTGGCGCCCATCGGGATCTGCAGCAGGCTCTGCGCGAGCCCCAGCACCAGGGCGGCCGCGGCGGCGCCGGGGACGCTGCCCAGGCCGCCGACGACGATGATGGCCATGAGCGGGCCGATCCAGTGCCAGTGCAGCGACGGGTAGATGGTGGTGTCGAGCGAGAGCGCCGTCCCGCCCACTGCGGCGGTGGCCAGGCCCAGGCCGAAGCCGAAGCCGGCCGTCCGCTCGGTGTCGATGCCGACCAGGCGGGCGGCGTCGGGGTGCTGGATCGTGGCCCGCAGCGCCCACCCGAATTGGGTTCGCTTCATCAACACGTACAAGCAAGCAAGCGAAACCACCGCCAAGCCGAACGCGATGAGCTTGACCACGGCCACGCGGGCCCCGAAGAGCTCGAAACTGGCCGTTCCGTAGCCGAGCTGAATGCGCCGCTGGGTGCCCGTGAAGGCGTACCCCAGAAGGCCTTCGATGATCAGTGCGATAGCGAACGTGATGAGCACCGACATCATCGTGAGCGTGGCCGGGCGCAGCCGGGACAGCAGACCGCGCTGCAGCAGCACCCCCGCGCCGAAGAACAGCGGCACGGTCACCACCATCGACAGCAGCGGGTCGATCCCCAGCCGGTCGTTGGTCCACCAGGCCAGGTACGCGGCCAGGATGAGGAACGCCGAGTGGGCGATCATCACCACCCGCATGATGCCGAAGTAGAGGGTCAGCCCCGCGGCGAGCAGGGCGTACAGCCCGCCGAGGAGCAGACCGAGGACCACGCTCTGGAAGACGAGCATCAGCTGATCACCAGGCCGGCTTCGGGTAGACCATGTCGGCCTCCTTGGCGTCGGCCGGCAGCACGATCTTGATGTCGTCGCCGATCCACTGCTGGATCATGTGGGCGCCCTGCGGCTTGCCGGTGGCGTCCCACTTCAGCGGGCCGACGACGGTGTCGACCGTGTTGCCGTGCAGCCAGTCGATCAGTTTCTGCTGGCATTCGCCCTGCTCGGCGCAGCCCGCCGCCTGCACCGCGGCCGCGACGACCTGGCCCGTCGTGTAGCCGTTGGCCTGGTCCTCCTCGGGCACCTTGCCGAACTGGGCCTTGAACTTCTCGACAAATTCCTTGTTGCTTTCGTACGGGGCATCCTGGCTGTAGCCGGTGGGCGAGAGAATCCCCTCGGTCTTGTTGCCGATCGCCTTGGCGAACTCCGGGCTGGTCGGAGCGGTCGAGAACGCGGCGAGTTTCGGCTGGTAGTTCAGCTGTTGCAGGGCCACGATGAGGTTCACGCCGTCCTGGTACTGCGAGCCGCCGACCACCATGTCGGGCTTGGCCGCCGCGATCTTCGCCGCGATGCTGCCGAAGTCGGTGGTGTTGGGCGGGTAGACCTCGTTCACGACCGTCTTGACGCCGCCCGCTTCGAGCTTCTTCTTCAGCCCGTACGCCGTGCCCTGCGCGAACGGGTCGTCCATGGCCGCGTACGCGACGGTTGCCGGTTTCTGCCCGGCCGGCAGCGCCAGCAGGTATTCGGCCAGGTGGTTGTAGTGGTCGTCGGCCACTGCGGGGGCAGCGTAGAACAGGTTCTTGAAGCCCTGGTTGAACACCTCGGCGGCCGCGCCGGCGGGCTCGACGAAGAGCATGCCGTACTCCTGCGCGACCCGGGCCGAGGGCACCACCAGGCGGGTCGAGAACGGGCCGACGACCAGGTCGACCTGGTCGCTGCCGATCAGCTGCTCGTAGTCGGCGACGACCCGGTCGGCGTTGGACTGGTCGTCCAGGATCTTCAGCTCGATCTGGCGGCCGAGCAGGCCACCCTTGTCGTTGGTTATCTTGGCCCAGGCCTCGTACCCCTCCTGCACGCCCTTGCCGGGCTCGGAGAAGTCGCCGGTCAGGGGCAGGGAGATGCCGACGACGATCGGGTCGCCGGAGCCTCCCCCTTCCTCGTCGTCCCCGCCCCCGCCGCACGCGGCCAGGAGAAGGGTGGCGCTGAGCGCGACGGCCCAGGTTGTACGTCTCGCGGGTGAATGCATCCTCGGAGCTCCTTTGCCGGGACGTAAGCGCTTGCGAAAGCGCTTACGTAGCCTAAAGTGATCGATGCGTGACTTGCAACACCCCGGAAACTTATTTGCAGTCCGACCGGTGATCCCCCGGCCTGGTGATCACGTCCCGCGACGACTCGTGGAGAGTGGACACATGCCCAAGCCCGGTGTGCGGTTGCGGCTCGTCGACATCGCCGAGCGCGCCGGTGTCTCGCTGGCCACCGCCTCGCGCGCGCTGGCCGGGCGGGACGGGGTGAGCGAAGAGGTCGCGGCCCGCATCCGGCAGATCTCCGAAGAGATGGGGTACGTCGCCAATCCGTACGCACGAACGCTGGCCGGCGGCGCGAGCTCGACGGTCGGGCTGGTCGTGCACCAGGTCGACGACCCGTACTTCTCCGAGATCGCGGGCGGTGTCATCCGGGTCGCCGACGAGCAGGGGCTGCTCGTGCAGATCTGCCACTCCGGCCGCGACCCCGAGCACGAGCTGCGCCAGATCCGCCACCTGATCAATCAGCGGGTGCGCATCATCATCGTCGCCGGTTCGGGTTTCGCCGACGCCAGGCACGAGACGGCCGCGCGGGAAGAGCTTTCCGGTTTCGTACGTGGTGGTGGGCGCGTGGCCGTCATCGGCCGCCACACATTGGGCGTCGACGCCGTTCTGCCCGACAACGAAGCCGGCGGGCGCGCACTCGGGCAGCATTTGCTCGAACTCGGCCACCGGCGCATCGCGATCGCCTCGGGCAGCCCCGAACTGAACACGGTCATCGACCGGATAGGCGGGGTTGCGCGCGCAGTGAGCGAAGCCGGCCTTTCGATGAGCGATCTGCCAGTGGTGCACACCGACTTCACCCGCGACGGCGGAGTGGACGCGACCGAGCGCATCCTGCGCGACCACCCCGAGACGACGGCGATCATCGCCCTGAACGACGCGATGGCCATCGGCGTGCTGTCGACGCTGCGGGCGCGCGGTATCCCCGTACCGGAAAGGATGTCGGTAGTCGGCTTCGACGACGTCTCGGTGGCGGCCGACCTGGCCCCCAGCCTCACCACGATCCGCCTCCCCATGACCGAAATGGGCAAGATGGCGCTGGCGCTGGCCCTGCGCCCAGCAGCCGCCCGGCCGCGGCGGCGCTCAACCGGCCACACGCTGGTGGTCCGCGATTCGACCGGCCCCGCCCCAGCCTGAACAGCCCTCGATAGGGCAAGCGCTGGATTCGCTTCGACCAGTCCGGCTTGGGCTGACGGCGCTCGACCAAGCACACGCTTGTGGTCAGCTTCGACCGGTCCGGCCCAGAGCTGACGGCGCTCGACCAGGCACACGCACGCGTTCCGCTTCGACCGGTCCGGCCGGGACTGACGGCGCTCGACCAGCTCCTGGAGCGATTCGACCGGTTCGGCCCGGAGCTGAGCTCGCTCGATCAGGCACACGCTGGTGGTCCGCGATTCGGCGGGCCCCGCCCCGGGCTGAACGGGCTGAATACCGGGCAAAAGCTTGAAAGGCGGCGATCACGTTCGTACGGTGAGACGCCATGGATCTCACTCGGCAGAGCGAAACGGCCGTGCTGGCGGCGTCGGCGCTCGCATTGGAGCAGTGGGCGCAGCGTGTCGGACGGGCCGGGATGGCCGCGATGCACGCGTTGCCGGCCCTGCACGCGGCAGTTGATCAGCACGTCGCGCACATCCGCGCAGTAGTCGCCGACTCGCGGGGACGGGTGCACCCGGCAACGTTGGCCGCCTACGCGGACGGGGTCGCCGACACAGTGAGCGCCCGCGGCTGGACGGCCCGCGAGACCACCTGGGAACGACCCTCATGGCCGTCGGTGCATCTGCTCGCCGTTTGCGTGCTGGCCGAAGCCTGCATGAACTGAGCGTTTGCCGTCGCGGTTAGACGTTCGCCGTACAGATATGTGCGTTTGCCGAGTGCACTGGCACGTAGTGAGCGTTTGTCGTCCGTTGTTGCGCGTTTGCCGGCGCTGCCTGCGCTGAAGTGAGCGATTGCCGTCGACGACAGCGCATTTACTGGCGACGCCTGCGCGGAGTGAGCGTTTGCCGTCGGCTAGTGCGCGTTTGCTGGTGACGCCTGCGCGAAGTGAGCGTTCGCCGTCGGCTAGTGCGCGTTTGCCGGCGGCGGCTGCGCGAAGTGAGCGTTTGTCGTCGGTTGTTGCGCGTTTGGTTCGTTCCGTCGGCGGGGGTGAGCGTTTGGTGCCGGGGCCTGCGCGTTCGGGCAGGCCCCGGCGGGTGGGACTGATGTGCGGACGTCAGGAGAAGTTGCGCTTGCCGTTCTCGTCGGGGAGGTCGGCCTCGATGCGCTCCTTGCGGACCTCACCGCCGACCGTCTCCTCGTCGCGGACGGTCTCCTTGCCGAGGCGGACCCGCTCGACCGGGACGGCCTCCTTGTCGACCGTCGCGCGCTCGGCGTGCAGGGTCACCTCGTGCTCCGACTCGGTGATGGCCGGGCCGCCCAGGGCGTCGCCGCGGTTGGCGTCGGTGATCGGCTCGCGCTCCAGGCGGACTTCCTCGCGCTCGACCGGGACGGTGACCTGCTCCTGCTCGGTCACCACGTACTTGCGCAGCCGGGCCCGGCCGGTCTGCTCGGCGCGAGTGTCGACGTTGAGCCGCTCCTCCGAACGGGTCATGGCGTCGTCGCCCGACGCCCGGCCCTCGGCGTAGTCGGCGCGGCCCTCGGCGGAATCCGAGGCGTAACCGGCGGTGCGGCCCGCGGAGTAGTCGGCGCTGGAGTCCGAGGCGTAGCCGGCCGTGCGGCCCTCGCTGTAAGTGGACTCCGAGCCGGTGTAGTTGGCGCCCGCCGTGGCCGCTCCGGCCTGGTACGCGCGGGAGCTGTCCTCCCAGCTCAGGCCGTAGTACTGGTACAGCTTGTCGACGTCCTCGCCCTGCAGCGGCTCGTCGTGGGACGCGTCGATGTTCGGGGCGTCCTTGACCTTCGCCTTGTCGAACGGCACGACCAGGCGCTCGTCGCGCAGGTCGGCGCTGTCCAGCGGCACCAGCGACTCGTTCAGGCCGAACAGCCCGGTCTTGACGCTGGCCCACGCGGGACGGCCGTTGCCGTCGTCCCACACCTGGCCGACGCTGCCGATCTTGTCGCCGTCGGCGTCGTAGACGTCGGTGCCGTGCAGGCGGTTGGCGTGCTCGAGGTTGATCATCGGGGGGCTCCTTTTCGCTCGTTTCGCCTCCGGCCCTCGACCTACCCGCCTCGCTTGCCGTCATGCAAGCAACTTGGTGAAAAGTCAGTCATTCACCCTTCCTCGTTTGATCTTGGCCCCTAGGGGCATCCGTGGCCCCGTCGGGCCGCCCGCCTGAGCAGAATCCTGGGCAATATTTACCGGTTGCGCCCAGTTTGACCGGCTCAATCGCGGGTAGCCCTTGCCGGCATCACAAACCAGGAGGAGTGCCGACTGATGGACGCCAGCAAGCCCGTCAAGAAGATCAAGGACGCCGTCGAAAAGGCGGTCACGCCCGGCGACCGCATCCCGGGCTCGCCGGGCAGCGGCACGCCGTCGTTGGCCGAGCCGACCACCCCGATCGAGCCGCTGCCGCCCAAGAGCGAGCAGGACGCGCCCGAGACGGTGACGCCGACCGGCGCCGAGACCGGAGCGCCCAAGGTCAGCAAGAGCCAGCAGGGCGCCTATCTCACCACCTCGCAGGGCGCGCGCCTGCGCGACACCGACCACTCGCTCAAGGCCGGGACGCGCGGGCCGACCCTGCTGCAGGACCACCACTTCCGCGAGAAGATCTCGCACTTCGACCACGAGCGGATCCCCGAGCGGGTCGTTCACGCCCGGGGCGCCGGCGCCCACGGGACATTCACCGCGTACGGAACCGCTTCTGAGATCACGAAGGCCGGGTTCCTCGCCAAGGGCAAAGAGACCCAGGTCTTCGTACGATTCTCGACCGTCCTCGGCTCTCGGGGCTCGGCCGACACGGTGCGCGACACCCGCGGTTTCGCCACCAAGTTCTACACCGACGAGGGCACGTTCGACCTGATCGGCAACAACATCCCGGTGTTCTTCATCCAGGACGCGATCAAGTTTCCGGACATCATCCACGCCGGCAAGTGGCACCCCGACCGCGAGATCCCTCAGGCGCAGAGCGCGCACGACACGTTCTGGGACTTCGTCTCGCTGCACACCGAGGCCCAGCACCACACCATCTGGAACATGTCCGACCGCGGCATCCCACGCTCGTACCGGCACATGGAGGGTTTCGGGGTTCACACCTTCCGGCTGATCAACGAGGCCGGCGAGACCGTCCTGGCCAAGTTCCACTGGAAGCCCAAGCTGGGCGTGCACTCCCTGGACTGGGAGGAGGCGCAGCTCGCGGGTGGTGTCGACCCCGACTTCCACCGCCGGGACCTGTACGACTCGATCGAGGCCGGCGCCTTCCCCGAATGGGAGCTGGGCCTGCAGGTCTTCCCCGACACCGAGGACGAGACGTTCGCGGGCATCGACCTGCTCGACCCGACCAAGATCGTGCCGGAGGAGCTGGCTCCGGTACAGCCGGTCGGCAAGCTCGTGCTCAATGGCGTACCGACGAACTTCCACGCCGAGGTCGAGCAGGTGGCGTTCGTGCTCGGGCACCTGCCGCCCGGCATCGACGTCACGAATGACCCGCTGCTGCAGGGGCGGCTCTTCTCGTACCTGGACACGCAGTTGACCCGGCTCGGCGGCCCCAACCACTCGCAGATCCCGATCAACCGCCCGCACGCGCCGGTCAACGACATGCTCCGTGACGGCTTCCACCAGCACGCGGTGCACGGCGGCGTCGCCCCGTACCGGCCGAATTCGCTCGACGGCGGTAACCCGTCCACCACCGACACCGGCTTCCTGGACATCCCGGTGCGGGTGGCCGAGTCGACGAAGGTGCGCGAGAACCCGGTTTCGTTCGACGACCACTTCAGCCAGGTACGCCTGTTCTGGCGCAGCATGAGCCCGGTCGAGAAGGAGCACATCATCCGGGCGTACACCTTCGAGCTGGCCAAGTGCTACGAGCAGGCCATCAAGGAACGTCAGGTGCAGTGCCTGGCCAACATCGACCCGGTGCTGTGCGAGCAGGTGGCCACCGGCCTCGGCCTGCCCGTGCCGAAGCCGACGGTGCCGTTCGACGACGCCGAGGTCGAGGCCAGCCCGGTGCTGTCGCAGGTCGGCGGCGAGTGGCCGGCCGACGGTCGCCTGATCGGCATCGTCGTCGACCCGGCCGCCGGTCTGGACGGAGTCGAGGAGGTACGCACGGCGATCTTCGCGGCCGGCATGGTGCCGCTGGTGATCGCTCCGCACGGTGGCGTGGTCGACGGCGTGACGGTGCAGCGTACGTTCGCCACCGCCCGCTCGATCGAGTTCGACGCGATCCTGCTGGCCGGCGCGCCCGCTCCGGCCCCCGACGCCCTGCCCGCCCGTGACGCCAAGGCCGGCACGCCCTCCTCCCCCGCCGTCGACCCCCGGGTCACGCTGCTGGTCGAGGAGGCGTGGCGGCACGCCAAGGCCATCGGCGCCTGGGGTGCTGGTGTCACGGTTCTCGAGCAGACCGGCATTGCGGGTACGCCTGGAGTGGTGGCCGCCGACGCCGGTGCGACCGCTCTGACCGAGCTCCAGGCCCTGCTGGCCAAGCACCGCGTCTGGCAGCGCTTCCCGGCCACTGTGGCTTGAGTTTCCCTCGTACGTCGCCCCCGTCTCACTTCTGAGGCGGGGGCGCCGTCATCAGAGGCCCAGCACCGGGCGGCACTCCTCGACGCCGGAGAGCTCGATGTCGGCGCGGCGGCGGGGCGCCCAGTCGTCCCGTGTCAGCCGCCAGCCCAGCAACTGAGCCGGTTCACCGCGGCGGGTGGCCCACGCCGTGCCGTTGCGGCTGTAGCCGAGCGCCGCGGAGACCCCGTTCGACGCCTTGTTGTCGGCGAACGCCTCGCTGCCCGCCTCACGGGCCCCGAACCCGTCGAAGGCCAACTGCAGGATCGCGGCCCGCGCCTCCTTGCCGAGCCCCCGCCCACGGGCACCGGGCGCCAGCCACGAGAAGGTCGTCACCGTACCGAGTGCCGCGAAGTCCCGCCCGATCAGATCCTGCATGCCGAGCGGCTCGCCGTCCTCGCACACCACGAAGTAGAGCCGCCAGAACTCGGCGCTCACCCTCGACCGGCCGGCCCAGACCCGCCGCATCCAGCCCCATTCACGCTGAGGGCTCTCGTCGTACAGCGTCATCGGATCGTCGAACGGCAACGGCTGACCGTCCACGACTAGGCCGGCCCGCACCACCGGCACGAGCCGTTCCAGAAGCTCGTCGGTGGCCGCCTCGAGCGTCACCCGGGGCGTGCGAACCCGCAGGTTCAACGGCGGATAGTTCGACACCGGCGCACCGTACCGCCGCCCGCCGCCCCCACTCCACGCGTTTTCCGCTAGTCGCCCCGCCCCCGCACATGGGGCACCGGCTTCCCCGTGAGGTCGTCGATCACCAACGAGAAGCAAGCTCTCCGCCCTATGTCGTGGCACACCTCGCCGGCGCTCTGCAACGCACCGGCGAAGACCACACACCCGAGCGCCATCACCCCGAACAGCGCCAGCAGCCACCACGAGGTGGTGGTGCTCGTGCGGGTTCCGGCCCAGCTCCGCTCCCCCTGCCGCCCGACATCACGCAAATACGTCTCGTTCTGACCCTGCGGGCTGATCATCGCCACTTCCCTCCGTCACCTGACCAACGGCCCAGCCCCGTTCGGGATGTCGTACCGCCCTGCCAAGATGCAGCCGTGACCGACGACCTGAGGCACGAGTTCGAGTCCGCCGAGGGCAGCTTCATGCTGCGGCTGCGCACCGAGCTGCGGTGGGACAAGGAAGCCTTCACGCGTCTCGAACGAGCGATGCGCTCAGCCTGCGCCGACCACGAGGGCCGAGACGACCTGCCGCGCTGGGTGGCCGAGGGCTTCTGGGAGGCGGCCACCTTCATCCCCGAGTGGACGGCGCACCCCAACTTCCCGAGACCGGAACCGCAGCAGTACTACGACAACTGCCTGGAACGCATCCGAGACCTGGCGGACTGGTTCTTCCGCAGCTGGCACGCCTACCAGGAACCCCACGTCTGGCGTGAGCTGTGAACGCGGGCTCGCATATTCGCGTCAGAGGCCCCGGGTACGGATGGCGATCAACGTCGGCGGAGGGGCAGGTCGATGACTCAGGAGACGAAGAGCCCGGGGCCGTACAGCAAGGGCAAGATGCGGCTGCTGGGCGGCATGACGGCCGCGGTCCGGCGCCAGCGACAGCGGAGGGCGGGCCAAGCCTTGTTCAGCGGGCCGCACTCTCTCGCACCTCCTCCAGGTGACTCACCAGTTGAGCGGGGTCAGGCATGGCCGCCATCTCGGCTTCCACCTCGGCCGCGTTCGTGGCCAGGGAGGGGTCGGTGATGAGGCGGGTGACCAGGTCGGTGGTGATGTCGAGGTCGTCGGCGGCCAGGGCGGCGCCGCGGCGGGCGACCGCGGCTGCGTTGTGGCGGTGGGCGGAGTTGCCGTTGACGGCCAGTTGCGGCACGCCGGCGTGCAGGGCGGCCAGGACGCCGGACGCCTCGGCCTGGTGGATCACGGCGGCGCAGTGGCGGAGCACCGCCGCCAGTGGAACCGGGCCGGCGCTGCCTGCCCGCGGCGGCTGCGGCAGGTGCGTCTCGGGCTCGATCAGCACGAGGTCGGCGTCGATGGCCTCGACGGCGGCGATCGCGCGGCTCATCAGCGGGCGGCTGCCCGGCCGGCCCAGGTCGACCGCGATGCGGGGGCGACTCGGCGGCCGGGTCAGCCAGTCGGGTAGGTCGGCCTGTTCGCCGTACGGGAGAAACCGCATCGGCAAACCGGGCCGGGAACCCACGACGCTGGGCGGGGCGATGCTGATCGTCGCCGCGGCCGGCGGTAATCCGCGGCTCCGGCGGAAGCGCGCGGCGGTGACTGCGGCCAGGTCCGGACCGCCGATGAGCGTGTTGTCGAGCAGCACGGCAGGCACACCGGCCGTCGCGGCGGCCAGGGCGCCGGCGACGGCCAGCGGATCGTGCACGACCAGGTCCGGACGCCAGCGCTCGGCGAGGGCGACCAGGCCGTCGGCGAGCTGGTCGTTCACCGAGCCGAAGGTGAGCGCGGCCGCCCGGGTTCCGGCGGTGCCCTTCCGCTCGGCCCGGGTGAGCAGCGGGTGCCGGAGGGCCATCCGCAGCCCGGTCGACAGATAGCTGAACTGCGGCGCTACGTCCTCGACCGGCAACCCGTCGAGGTCCGCGACCGCCGCCTCACCGGCCGTCGCCACCAGCACCTCATGGCCGGCGTCCTGCAGGGCCCGGCCCAACGGGAGCATCGACTGAACAGTTCGCAGCAATGGCGTAGACACCAGCAGGATCCGCATGTCAGCGCCGCCCGCCGAACGTCCATGGGTGGACCTCGACCTTCTCGTAGTCGCCGGTGGCGGCGAAGACGGCCCGGATCGCCTGCGGGTCGGGGAACTCGCCGATGACGGCGGCGCCCTCCCAGTCCTCGGTGTTCTCGGAGAGCAGGCGGCCGTACGCGATCAGCTGCTCGCGGTCGAGTTCCGGCTCGGCGCCGGGCCAGTCCCGGAGCGGCTTGGCGTGGGCGAGAATCAGATAGCGGCCGCCGCCCTCGTCGCGCGGGCCCGGGAAGTCCCACATCGTCCGGCCGAGCAGGTCGACGTACCGCCGGACGAGGACGTGCCGGTATACCCCGGCGACGTAGTTCGGCTCCTCGAACGCGAAGACCCGCGCGGTCTCGGCGTCCGGCAGGTCAGCGATGTGGACACTGCCCGTGGCGTCCTCGAGGTCGTCCGTCAGCGTCGGCCCCCGCGCGATCATCTGCTCGGCAAACCTGTCCATGAAAGCCCAGTGCTCCTCGACGAGCCGCGCCCGCAACTCGCCCGCGCCGTCCCGGTCGCGGCCGTAGAAGAAGTAGTCCACGCGAAGAGGATCGCAGGGCCTGGAAACGCGCCGGCCGTCACGGTCCTTCGCAGGCGTTGCCGACAGTGCCGGGCTGCCGGACCACCTCGCGGGTGGCCAGCGTGGTGCCCTGATCGGCCAGTGCATCCCACTCGGCGTCGCTGCCTCCGTACGCGGCATTGACCGCGGCCAGGTCGACGGACATCAGCTCGACCTTGTAGTGCTGGCCGTTGTCACCGGGGAAGTACTGGTGGCCGCGCCAGGAGCCGAGGTTCTGCGGTTCCCGCCAGCCGAACACCTGCTGGACGTAGCGGTGCGCGTCCCCGTTGCTGAGGTTGCGGTTGGCCAGGACGAGCGTCTTGCCCTCGGCCAGCTTCGCCGTGCCGGTGAAGTAGGAGCAGTTCTGGACGCCGGTGCCACCGCCGGGCGACGAGATCCGGCCGCTGGAGACGACGACCGGCGCCTTCGAGGCCGGTGGCGGCGCGGCCGTCGCCGTGGAAGTGGCAGTGGTGGGCCTGGGAGTGGTGAGTTCGGGAGTGGGTTGCCGCGGAGGTGAACCGGTCGAGGTGGCAGGGGTGGGCGACGGCGGGGACGGCGACGCCCCGGAGGCGCTGGGCGGTACCGGCGTGCTGGTCTGCGGAGCGGCCGGCGGCAGGGCCCTGTCGTTTTGATCCGAAGTCTTGCCCGGCAGATGGGGAACTGCCCAGGCGACGCCCGAAACGAGCGCGACGGCCAGGGCCGCGCCGAGGACCGTCGCCTGCCGGCGCGTCGTCCGTCCCGGCGCCGTGGGTACGGGCCGTGGCCCGCCGCCCGTCTCGGCGATCACCAGGGTGCCTTCCCCGGCGCCGAGGCGGCGTGGGCGCTGCGGCGACGGCCCAGCACTCATTCGCGCGTGGACGTACTCGTACAGTTCGTCGACGGTGATCCGCCCGTCGCTGTTGAGATCCGCGGCCCCGGTGGAGATTCCGTCGATGACCGCCGCGGTGAAATACGACGGCCGGTCGTCGCCGCGGTTCTCGAAGCTGACCTCGGTGGCGCCGGACGCGGTCAGCACCGCCACGCCGCTGCCCCGCGGCAGGTCCTGCACCAGCGCCTCCACGCCCGGCCCGGTCGACCGCACGCTCATTCCCTTGATGAAAGCGCCGCTGAAGCAGCAGTCGACCAACACGACGGTCGACTTCGACCGGCTGGACTGCATGCACTCGCGCACCCATTCCGCCGAGACCGCGGTCGATCCGAGATAGTCGCATTCGGTGTCGGTGAACGCGAAGTAGAGCCGCCCCTGTTTGTCCTGCACACCGTGGCAGGACAGGTAGAGCAGGTTGAGATCGTCGGTCACCGAGGCCGCCTGGAAGAAGCCCTCGATCTCGCGCTGCGCCGTCCGGCTGGAACAGTCGATCTCGGCCCGCACGGAATAGTGCTGGTCGCTCAGCACCTCACGGAGATCGCGGACGTCGCGACGCGGCGAACGCAGATCCGCCAGGGATTCGTCCTTGAACGTGCAGCAGCCGAGCGCCAGCGCCCGCCGGGTCGTCACTCGCCCAGGCGGCGCGTGAACGCCGCCACCAATGCGTCCCGCTGCGCCCGGGTGACCCGGCCCTTGAACCGCTGACCGTCCACCTCGATCTCGACGTCCGACGGCTGGCGGCTCAGCCACGACGCCAGCACGCTCACCAGCCCTTCGAGCACAATCGGCGCGAGCGTCACGACGAGCGCCCCGACGGCGACGACCTCGCCGGACTTGCCGCCCACGGGCACCGGACCGGCGGAAGCCGGCCGCACGTCGTCGACATCCGACTCGTCGAGAACGACCTTCTGCAGGTCCTTCGTCAGCTCGGTCAACCCTTCGTCATCGGTGGCCGGGCAGTGCACCAGAACCGATGTCGTGATCATTTTCATGCAGGGGCCAATTCGGTCAGAAGTACCCGTCAACGACGACAGCGACGCTAGACGGACAGGACGCGGGCAACCTCATCCGTCCGGCCGGACTTCACCGGATATCACCCGTCCGATCGCCTGTGGACCGTACCCGCCCGTCGTTCGAT
This sequence comes from Paractinoplanes pyxinae, assembly GCF_026626335.1. Classification (GTDB taxonomy): domain Bacteria; phylum Actinomycetota; class Actinomycetes; order Mycobacteriales; family Micromonosporaceae; genus Actinoplanes; species Actinoplanes pyxinae. The sequence goes on from NZ_JAPNTZ010000005.1 coordinate 217,221, forward strand.
CGGCTGGTTCCGGAATACAACAGTTCCATCTACATAGATCATTAGCCGATGGCCGGTCGCACGCCTTGGCACACGGCAGTCATGGCGATCTCGCGCGGGGGAACTTACCGTCGTCAATAGATGCCGATCGGCATTCATTGGCACCACGGCGGTGTCCTTTTCCCACCTCATGAAGGCTGGGTTTCGCATGCGCAAAATCAGCGTACGTGCCCTTGTTCTCGCCGTTTTTCTGCTGCTGAGCACGGTCTTGACCGGCCTGCCGGCTCAGGCGGCGGCACCCACTCTGGCCAGCCGGATGGCCGATGTGCGGGCCGCCAAGACGATCAACTACTACCCGGCGAACGCGGGCTGGACGAACATGTGGGTCAATTTCGATCCCGTACGCATCAACGCCGACCTGGCCAAGGCGGCCGCACTGGGCGCGAACACCGTGCGGCTCATCGTCTTCCCGCAGACGTTCGGCTATCCCGAGCCGACAGCCGCCTACGCCACGAAGCTCGACATGGTCGTCGACATCGCCGACGAGAACGGGCTGGACGTCAAGCTCACCCTGTTCGACTGGTGGTCCAACTATTCCGACGTGGACAACAGTGTCATCTGGGCCCTCACACTGCTGTCGCCCTACGTGAACGACCCGCGGGTGATCGCCGTCGAGTTGAAGAACGAGATCCCGCCAGCCAACGCCACCGCGATCGCCTGGGCCCGTGAGCTGATCCCGGCCATCCGGGCCACCGCGCCCACCATGCCGCTCACCCTGACCGTCGACGGCACGAGCGGCGCCGCCGGGATGGCCAACCTCAAGGCGCAGCTCACCACCACGCCGCTGGACTTCTACGACTTCCACTTCTACGGCGCGTCGGAGCGGTCCCTGGCCGAGATCCGCCGCGCCCAGGCCGCGGTGGCGCCCGACCCGATGGTCATCGGCGAGACCGGCCTGAGCACCGTGTCGGCCACCGAGGGCGAGCAGGCCGCCTATCTGGCCCGCGTCTTCCGCGCCGCCCAGGAGGCGAACGTCGGCTCGGTGGCGCCGTGGATCCTCAACGACTTCGCGCCCGGCGCCATCCCGTCCAACTCCTCGGTCTCGACCCAGCCCGCCCAGTACAAGTTCGGCCTCCACCGCACCGACGGCACCCCGAAGCTCGCCGCCTCCGTGGTTGGCGCTGCGTGGACGACCGGAAACATTTCCAGCTCGATACTCAACCTTGGTTTTGAAACCACGGCTAATGATTCGCCCTGGCGGCAGTACCTTCCCCAGGCCGGGGCCGCCGTCATCGTCAACGACACGGCTCGTACGGGCAGTCAGTCGGCCCGGTTCTCCGGCACCACCCGCACGTCGAGCGGACTCCCCTCGCTGCTCACCTCGCCCATCACGCCCGTGCAGCCCGGGCTGGCGTGGCACGCGGAGGCGTACGCGAAGGGAACCGCGGCCACGGGCATCACCGAGATCGCGCTCAGCTGGTTCGACATCAACGGCACGTGGGTCGGCCAGAACACGTCCAACCGCCTGCCCACCGGCACGACCGGTTGGACGAAGCTGTTCGTCGACGCCACCGTCCCGGCCGGGGCGGCCAGCGTCCAACTGCACCTGAAGTCGGGCGACAACACCGGCACGGTGTGGTTCGACGACGTCGCGACGACCTGACACGGGCAGGAACTCGGTAGAGCCCTCGACGGCGCCGAGCAGCACCACACGCAAAAGGGCCCACCCAGGCGGGTGGGCCCTCTTCACCAGACCGTCAGGGCGCCTCGGCCGTGTAAAGCGCCGCGACCTCCTCATCGGTCAGTGATCGGTTGTAGGCGTGCACCTGGTCGACCGAGCCCGACCAGAAGTCGGTCGGGTTGCCCGCGTACTTGGCCCGCCCGACCGCGAACGCCCCGGTGCTGATCACGTCCGGGCCGGCCGGGACCGCCGCCGCCCGCTTGCCGTCGACGTAGAGGCGGGCCTCGCCGGTGGCGTGGTTCCGCACGCCGACCAGGTGGTACCAACGGTTGAGCGAAGGCGTGATCTCCAGCCGGGCCCGGTTGCCGCCGGGCGTGCTGAAGGCGAACGCGCCCTGCCCGTACTGCAGATAGAACGGGTTCTCGCGGGTCCGCCCGTCCTGGCTGACCGCGCTCGCGTAGTTGCCGGGCAGCTTGTCGAGCGTCACCCACGCCGCCACCGAGTAGTCCTTGGTGGTGTCGAGCACGGGCGCCGCAGTGTCGGCCGAGTCGCCGTCACCGTCGAACTTCAAACCCTTTCCCTGTACGCCGTCCACCCACGCGGTGTCGCCGGTGAGCCCCAGCGACGGGCCGCCGTTGCCGTCGCGGGCGGTCGTGCCGCTGCCCTCGTCGAGATTCCAGTCGCCCCGCCCGGGGAACGTGGCGTCGGAGGCCGCTTCGGCGCCCGCCTTGATGACGGCGGCATTGATCTCGCGTACGGGACCGGGGTTGACCTTGATCTGCCGCCGGTCGTACGTCCACAGCCCGTTGAGCTCGGTCTCGAGGTCGGTGATCTGGGTGTAGACCGAGCCGGACAGCTCCGCCCCGGCCGCCTCGCGGTAGAACCGGTCGGTGTTGTCGACGTACTTGGCGGTCAGCGCGGCCTTGTCGGCGACCCCGCTGTAGATCACGGCCGGCGGCCCGGGCCACATGTGACCAGGGGTCCGCAGGGTGAAACCGCCGTGCTCGCCGTCCATCGCGATGCGGGTGGCGTCCGGGTAGGCCGGATCGGTGTTGTTGTAGTCGTGATGGTCGATCACCTCGCCCCGGCCGGAGTCGCCCTTGGACGCGCAGCAATTGACGCCGCTGTGCGCGTTGAGGATGCGCGACGGATCGGCCGCCTTCATCTCGTCGGCGATGCGGCCGGTGGCGGCCCGGTCCCACTCGCCCCAGCCCTCGTTGAAGACGATCCAGCCGATGATCGACGGGTAGCTGTGCAGCTGTTTCATCATCTCGCGGCCCTGGCTGAGGAACGCGTCCTGGCCGGCCGTGCTGTTGATGTCGGAGCTGACGAAGTCCTGCCAGACCAGCAGGCCGAGCTCGTCGGCGTGCCGGTACCAGCGGGCCGACTCGACCTTGATGTGCTTGCGGACCGCGTTGAAGCCGAGCTTCTTCGTCTCGACCAGATCGAACTTGAGCGCGGCGTCGCTGGGCTGGGTGTAGAGCCCGTCCGGCCAGAAGCCCTGATCGAGCGTGGCCAGCGAGAAGATCGGCTTGCCGTTGAGCGCGAGCTTCGGGAATCCGCCGACGTTCTTGACCTCGACCGTGCGCAGCCCGAAGTAGCTGCGGACGGAATCGCTGCCGAGCTTGACGTCCAGGTCGTACAGGTACGGGTCGTCGGGGCTCCACAGGTGCGGGTTGCTGATCTTCAGTTCAAGATCGGCGTTGGCCGCCCCCTTCACCTCGCCGACCTTCTTGCCCTTCTTGTCCCGCGCCACGATCGTCGCAGTCGCGGCGGCCGAGGACTGGACCCGGACGGTGGCCGAGTGCAGCGTCGGCGTGACGACCACCTGGTCGATCGAGACCGGCGCCACCGGCTCGAGCCAGACGGTCTGCCAGATGCCCGACGACGGCTCGTAGACGATGCCGCCCGGGTTGAGCGACTGCTTGCCCTTGGGCTGGTTCGGCCCGGTCACGTCGGTGACGCCGACGATGATCTCTTGCCGGCCGCTCCTCGTGAGCGCGTCGGTGATGTCGGCCGTGAAGGCGTTGTAGCCGCCGGTGTGCTCGGTGACCAGCTTGCCGTTGACCCACACCTTGGCCTGGTAGTCGACGGCGCCGAAGTTCAGCTTGATCCGCTTGTTCTTCCAGCCGCCGGGCACAGTCACGAGCTTGCGGTAGAACATGTGGTCCTCGCGCCGCTCGAGACCGGACAGCTGCGACTCGACCGGGAACGGGACCGTGATCTTCTCGGCGAGCTTCTTACCGAAGACCGGCTGCTCCCCCGCCTCGGCGCCGGCGAACTCCCACTGGCCGTTCAGGTTGAGCCAGTCCTTACGGATCAGCTGCGGGCGCGGGTACTCGGGCAGCGGGTGCTTCTTGTCGACCTTGTCGCCCCACGGAGTGGTCAGGCGATGCGTGGAGTTGTTCGTTGCTGAGTGAATGACCTGCGGAACCGTCTCGCCACCGACGACCAGGCCGCCGGTGCCGTCGTAGTTGACCCGTACGCGCTGGTTCTGCTGCACGGTCGCGCCCAGCTTGACCACGATCTTCTTGCCGTCCCGGCGCACCGACTCGATGGGGAACGGCGTGGTGTCCACCTCGACCGTCGTTTTCTGAGCGAATTGCGCGAGTGTGGTCACCCGGGCGTCGAACTCGGCGGTCAGCGTCGTGCCGCTCTTGTCGACCGTGAAGGCGACCGGGAAGACCTGGAAGCCGTCCGGCGGGGTGAACGCCGACTCCGGGACGATCTGCTTCTCGAGCCCGGCGCCGGCCCACCGCAGGAACAGGTTCGCGCCACCCACGTCCTGGAACATCTCGATGCGTACGGTGTAGGCCTCCCCGGCGACCAGGTGCACCGGGGCGCTGGTCTGCTCGACGTCCCAGTCGCCGACCCAATGGTCGATCACCGGCTGCTCGTCGAGGAAGAAGCGGAACCCGTTGTCGCCGATCATCGAGAACGTGTAGTCGCCGGTGGCCGGGGCCGTGAGCTTGCCGGTCCAGCGGGCCGTCGTGTGCTCGGTCCGCCCGGTCAGCGACTCGAACGTGCCGGCCAGCCCGGGCAGGTCGACGTTGGGGTCGAGCGCGACGCCGCCCAGTTCCGCGAAATCGCGCGCTCCGGGCGCCGACATGCGGAAGTACTCGCCCTTGAGGCCGTGGACAGTCACGGCGGCGGTGGCGGCGCTCGCGGGCGCGACGAGGACGGACAGGACGAGCAGCACAGCCAGCAGGAGTGGTCGCAGGGGAGATCGCGGCATCGAGTGTTTCCCTTCGATCAACGACGCATTGCGATCACATTCAGGCATTCACATGTGTGATGTCAACAGAATGAAACAGGTACAGACATTTTCGCGAACCGCAGTGTGCCCGGACGGACGCCGGCCGGTGCGGTAGTACGCTCCCGGTGTGATCGGGCTCGAGCTGCGCCGGGCGCGCCAGGCCCTCGGGTTCCCGCCGGTCGAGAAGGCGAACGATGACGGCCTGCTCGCCGTCGGCGGCGATCTCAGCCCCGAGCGGTTGCTGGTGGCGTACGCGAACGGGATTTTCCCCTGGCCCAGCCGGCACACGCCGCTGCTGCCGTGGTTCTGTCCCAGCCCGCGTACGGTCCTGATCCCCGGCCGCATCTCGGTGAGCCGCAGCGCCCGCAAGACCATGCGCCGCAACCCGTTCACCATGACCTACGACCGCGCCTTCGCCGAGGTGATCCGGGCCTGCGCCACCGTGCCCCGCGACGACGGCGGCACCTGGATCACCGAGGCGATGATCGACGGCTACATCCGGCTGCACGAGCTGGGTTTCGCCCACTCGGTCGAGGCCTGGAACGGCGACCGGCTGGTCGGCGGCCTGTACGGGGTGTCGCTGGGCGCGGCGTTCTTCGGCGAGTCGATGTTCCGGCTCGAGTCCGAGGCGTCCAAGGTCGCGCTGCTCACCCTGCTCGACCAGCTCGAGGCCTGGGACTTCGACCTGGTCGACTGCCAGATGATGACCCCGCACGTCCAGCGCCTGGGCGCTGTCGAGTGGGAGCTCGAGCGCTTTCAGTCCGAACTGGAGCGCACCCTCGGCCGAGAGACCCGCCGGGGCCCCTGGGCCAGAACGAAGACGAACAAGACGGCCATGACGGCGACTCCGGCCCACATAGCCCGCTGCCAGCCGTCGACGAACGACTCCTGAGCCGCCCGCACCAGAGACTGGTTCCCGGGTGCGGCGGCCAGGGCGTTGGCGATGCCGGCGCGGGCGGCCTCGGCCGTGCCCGCCGCGACCCCGTCGAGCCGGGAGTCGATGGCGGACCGGTAGCCGGCGGACACGATCGCGCCCAGCAGAGCGACGCCCAGCGCGGTGCCCAGTTCCCGGGTCACGTCGTTGAGGGCCGAGGCGACACCCTGCCGCTCGGTGGGCAGGGCGGCCGTGATGGCCTCGGTGGCCGGGGTCATGGCCAGGCCCATGCCGAGCCCCATGGCCAGCATGCCGGGCAGCACCGAGAGATAGCCGCCGTCGACCGAGACCAGAACCGCCAGGAGGGCCAGACCGGCGCCGCTCAGGGCGATGCCGGCGGGCATCGTGGCACGCGACCGCAGGCGCGGCGTGAGGCCGGAACCGGCCATCATGAGCAGCGCCATCGGCATCAGAGCCAGCGTGGAGCGCAGCCCCGACCAGCCGAGAACCGCCTGGAAGTACGGGAACAGCACCACGAAGATGCCGGCCTGCACACCGAAGACGACCAGCAGCGCCACGGAACCGCCGGCCAGCCGCCGGTCACGGAACAGGCGGACGTCGAGCAGGGGTGCGGGATGGCGCAGCTCCCACCACACGAAGGCGGCGGCACTGAGCACGCCCACCACCGCGAACGGCCGACCGCGGTCAAGCCCCTCGTGCAGCGCGTAGATCAACGAAACGGCGGCCACGGCCGAGGTCAGCGACCCGACGACGTCGAACCCCTGCCCCTCGCGCGAGTTCGGGACCGACCGTACGGCCAAAATGCCGGCCACCACGACCAGCGCAACCGGAAGCGCGAAGAGCCAGCGCCAGCTGGCCACGTCGACCAGCAGCGCCGACAGGTACATGCCGAGCAGACCGCCCCCGCCCGCCACGCCGGTCCAGACGCCGACCGCCATGAGGGCGACGCAGACGGCGATCAGGATCGCGCGTAGCTGCCGTGGTGACTGAGACATGCCCGAAAAGCTAACTGCGTTTTGCGCGTACGGCATCAGGCCTTGCCAGAACTGCAAGGTTCACCGTCATGGACCGAGATGAGGTCCACCGCGTCCCCGAGGGCGCTTACGAAGTGCGGCGTCGACGTGGCGAACCGGGCCACCTCGCCCGGCCCGAGCTCGATCCGCTGCTCCCCCAGCCGCAGCACCGCCACCCCGCTGACAACCGTGAGTCTTTCCTGCCCCCGATGCACGGCCGGACTCCCGAGCCGCTCGCCGGTGATCCGCATCTTCGACACCCGCCGGCCGCCGTCGTTCGAGAGCAGCCAGGTGGTCAGGCCCGCCTCCTGCCGGGGCATCGGCCGGAGGGGCGCGGCATCGAACTGCACCAGCCGCGTAGCCGGAACGTCCAAGGCTCGGGCCAGCCGGGCCAATTGGTCGAGGTCCATCCGCGTACGCCCCGTCTCGATCCGGCTCAATGTCGAGGCACTGATGTGACAGCGTGCCGCCAGCGCGTCCAGACTCCACCCGCGGGCCCGCCCCGCCTCGCGCACCCGCCGCCGGACGACGTCCGAGATCTCGATCTCCGCCATCCCCGCCAAGCTACGCATCTCTGCCGTAACCGCAAGCTTGTTTGCCGGACCAGCAAAGAGCCCGCCGACCCGTAGCCGGGGATCGCGCCGTACGTTGATCTTGGCGTGAAGCTTCTTCTGGCCGCATTGCTGGCCTTGCCCGTCCCCGCGCCCGCGGCGACGCCGACCTGGGCCCAGGAGGGTTACGGGCCGGGACACAACTTCTACAACCCCGACGAGTCGGTGATCAACGCGTCCAGCGTGGGCCGGCTCAGGCCACGCTGGGCGGTCACCACGCCGGCCAAGCCCGGCACCTGCACGTTCCAGAGCGCGCCCCTGGCCTCCGGCGGCCGGCTGATCACGACCGACCCGGGCGGCGTCACCGCGTTCGCCCCGGCCACCGGCAAACGGCTGTGGCACTGGGATTTCCGCGTGCCGCACGAGCACTTCGGGCAGCTGGCGCTGGACGGCGACCGGGCCATCGCGCTGACCAACCCGTGCGACCCTACCCCCGGCCGGGGCAAGGCCGCGTACTTGACCGCCCTTGACACCTCGACCGGCGCCCAGCGCTGGCGGGTCACGATGAACCAGTTCACCAACATCATGGTGATCGACCGCGGGGTGGCCGTGGTCGGCAACTGGGGCGGCTTCGGCGACGAGCCGGACACCACCACCGGCTACCGGGTCAGCGACGGCGCCCAGCTGTGGCGGGTCACCGGCTACCGCCTCGACCGGGGTGTCGCGGCCGGCGGACGGGTGCTGCTGCGCAGCTCGGACAACAAGACGACCCGTACGGTGTCGAGCACGACCGGCAAGCTGGTGTGGGCCAAGGCCCAGCCGTGGGCGTCGCTCGCCGCCTCGCCGGACGGCTCCCGGTTCCTGGTCAGCACCGACGGGGACGGTGTCACGTCGGTCGACGCGGCCACGGGCCGGGTGCGGTGGAGCACGAGGCACGACGGCGCCCTCGCCGACGACGGCCGCCATGTGTTCCTGCCCTATCACGAGACTGTCGAGACGTACGACGCAATAAGCGGCCGACTCGTGCGCGTGACCCCGACGGCGGCTCGCGGCGGCCAGCCCGTGCGCGCCGGTGGGTTGCTCTATCTGACGCTCGAGAAGAAGCCGACCGCCGTCCTCGACGCCCGGACCGGCCGGGCCGTGGCCACGTTCACCGGCATCAGGCAGACCCCGGTGGTCGTCGGCGGCTGGCTCTACACCTCCGACGGCACGACCCTCCGCGGCTACACCGTTTCCTAGGCGCGGACGAGGGTGTCGTAGACCTCGGCGAACCGGGCTCGGCGTTCCGCGTAGTGCTCGACGTGTTCGGGCCGTGCCTCGTACGTCGTTCCGGTGGCGCGGGGTGCGCGGGGTGCATCCGGAGCCAGCACGTCGAGCGCCAGCAGGGCTGTGCCCCGCTGGGTCGCCCGGTGCCGAGTCACGTGGGTGACCGGGCGGCCCAGCACGTCGGCGAGGACCTGCAGCCACTCGGGCTGGTCGTTGCTGACCCGGCCCGACGCCGCGACCTCCACCACCTGCGGGGCGGCCGGGTGCAGCTCGTCGGCCACCCGCGCGTACGTCATGGCCACGCCCTCGACGATCCCGCGGAACATGGTGTCGGCGTCGGTGGCCGCCGACACGCCGGTCAGGGTGGCGCGCGCCCCGCCGATCCAGCCCGGCGCGCGTTCCCCAGTCAGGTACGGCAGCACCAGGGGTGTGGCGGCGCTCGGTGGCGCGGAGAGCACATCGGCCAGGGCCGGGCTGAGCCGGAGCGTGCTCTGGGCCCAGCTGACGGCCCGGCCGACGTCGTTGATGGCCCCGCCGAGCAGCGTGCGGCCGCCGTCGACCCGGTAGTTCCACAGGCCGAACGGCAAGGGATCGGCCGGGCCGTCGAGCAGCACCCGCAGGGCGCCGCTGGTGGCTGTGGCCGCGGTGAGCACGGTGGCGTCGGTCGCCCCGGCGCCGATGTTGCTGGCGAAGCCGTCCGTGATGATCGGGAACCAGGCGGCCCGGGCCAGCGCCGGCCACCGCGAATCAGCGGCCGGGACGGGCTCGGACAGGTCGCGGGGTGGCGAGAGCTGGTCGGCGCTCAGGCCGGCGGCGGTCAGCAGTTCGGCGTCGAACTCGCCCGTGCGGCGGTCGAGCAGGCCGGTCCAGGCGACCGTGGACGTGCCGGCCAGGGGCTGCCCGATCAGGCGGTTCCAGACGTACTCGCCCAGCGACCACCAGCCGGTGGCCTGCGGCTGGGTGGGAGCGAGCCAGCGCAGCCGCGGGGCGTGGTAGCTCGTGTGCAGGCGGGTGCCGGTGCGCTGCTGCACCGCGTGCTCGTCGAGCTCCTCGCGCAGGGCGGTCACCTCGGCCGCGCAGCGCGAGTCGGCGTACGTCAGGCACGGCGTCAGCGCACGCCCGGACGCGTCGACCGCGATCAGGGAGGCGGCGAAGGTGTCCATGGCGACGCCCGCGATCCGGGTGCCCAGCCGCGGGTCACCGGTCACGGCGTCGATCACCTGCTCGACCTCGGCGGTCACCTGGTCGGGGTCGATGACCGAGGTGCCGTCGGGCGCGACCGTGAACGCGTGCGGCACCTTGTGCTGCAGGCCGTGCACGCGGCGGCCGGACGCGTCGTGCACGCCGCCGCGGGTGGCGGTGGACCCGATGTCGAGCGCGAGGACCAGGGGGTCCGTCGCCGCGTCGAGGTGGACGTCGTCGTCAGCCGTGCTCATGACACCCCTCTTTGCCCGCCGTGGCCGGACCCAATCACTGCTCCATCAGAGGGATAATGGCCTGGTGAGCTCGGGTGACGAAGGCAGTTTGACGGAGGACGGCCGCTACCTCGTCGTCAACGGCCGGCGGTGGCGGGCCACCGACCCGGCCATCCCCGAGAAGTTGCGCCAAGAGCTGGTGAACGAGCTGATGGCGGCCCGCCGGCTGGTCCGCACCGACCCCGCGACGGCCCGGCCCCGGGTGCAAGACGCCAAGGTGGCGCTGGGCGAACGCGGCGACAAATGGTGGGAGCCGACACCGGACGGGCAGCGGGTGCGGCTGGCGGCGGCGATGCGCGCGCTGCTGCGGCACCGCAAACCGGAATCCACCATCTGCCCCAGCGACGCGGCCCGGGTGGCCGGCGGCGACTCGTGGCGCGACCTGATGGGCACGGCCCGCGAGGTGGCCGCCGAACTCGCCAAGGACGGCATAGTCACCGTCCGCCAGCGCGGCGCCGACGTCGACGTGGCGACCGCGACCGGGCCCATTCGCCTGGCCCGCGGCCCCGAATGGTCAGGAAGCTAGGCGACGGGCGATGCGGACGGCCTCGATCCCGGCCTGGCGCAGCATGCCGCCGAGGTTGACGTCGTAGCCGGTGAAGTAGAGGCCGGGGCGTGCGGGCGGGCCGCCGTGCACGAGTGGGACACCGGTCTCGTCGAGCAGGGACGGATCTTGGAACAGCTCGCGCAGGCCCGAGGTGTAGCCGGTGGCGGCGATGAGGGCGTCGGGCTCGACGGTCGACCCGTCGGCCAACTGCACGGAGGTGGCGGTGAAGCTCCGGACGGCGGCCACCGGGCGGACGCGTCGGGCCATGACGTCGCGGACGATGCCCACATCCTGCAGGGGGACGTAGCGGGAGGTCCGGTGGCGCGTCATCAGGCCGACGGTGGGCCGCTGAATACCGTACGGGCGAAGGTCGGGAACCTCGAGGCGGGCCATCGTCGCCGCCACCGGATCGAAGACACGAGCCGGTAGGCGGCCGAGCAGCACGCCGTTCATCTGGGCCGGCCAGCCGCCGACCTCGCGGCGAACGATGTGCGGCGGCGTGCGGATCGCGATCGTGACGGAAGCCGCGCCGCCCTCGGCCAGGTCGGTCGCGATCTCAGCGCCGCTGTTGCCGACGCCGGCCACCAGCATGTGCTTGTCTTTGAACGGTTCCGCGTTGCGGTACTGCGAGGAGTGCACAAGCGTGCCGGTCCAGTCCTCGAGCCCGGGCCATCGCGGCACGAGCGGCGTATGCAGATAGCCGGTGGCAACGATCAGGATGTCCGTCGTGAGCTCGCCGCCGCCGTTGCTGCCGCTGCCGCCGCCGCTGCCGTTGCTGCCGCCGCCATTGCTGTCGCTGCCGCCGTTGGCGCCGTTGCTGCCGCTGCCGCTGCCGCTGCCGCCGTCGCCGTCGCCGTCGCCGTCGCCGTCGCCGTCGCCGTCGCCGAGCTTGAGCGTCCAGCGGCCGTCCGCCGGCAGGATGCGCTGCACGGTCGTGCCGGTCCGAACGTCAAGACCGAAATTGCCCGCGTACGCCTCGAGGTAGTGCACCAGGTCGTCGCGCCGCACCCACCGCCCGTACGACCGTGGAATCGGCATCCCGGGCAGGCCCGACAGCCGGCGGGTGGTGTGCAAACGCAGCCGGTCGTACCGGCCGCGCCAGCTGGTAGCCACGCCGGGCCCCCGCTCGAGCACGACGCTGTCCACGCCGCGCGTCTTGAGCTGGGCCGCCACCGCAAGCCCAGCCGCCCCGGCGCCAAGCACTGTCACTTTCTGCACGCCGTGGAGCCTAGAGCTCCGCACCTCTTCTGAAAATACGAAACTTTCTAATATTCGGCGCCGACACTTCTCGGGCTGCCGCGTCGACTCCCCATGACGTCTCCCGAACTCCCGTGCCACGCCGATTCCGCTACGACGCCGCCTCGACTCTTCTACCCGCGCCGCCCCCGGCCCTCTTACCGCGCCGCCCAGCCTGTCCACCGCGCCGCACAAGCTCATCCACCCGCGACGCCCCGGCTCATTCACCACGCCGCCCCGGCTCATTCACCACGCCGCCCAGGATCGGTTACCGCGACGCCCCCGCTCATCCACCGCGATGCCATCGCTCATCCACCACGCCGCCCAGGATCGGTTACCGCGACGCCCCCGCTCGTCCACCGCGATGCCATCGCTCATCCACCACGCCGCCCAGGATCGGTTACCACGACGCCCCCGCTCATCCACCACGCCACCCAGGCTCATCCACCACGCCGCCCAGGATCGGTTACCACGACGCCCCCGCTCATCCACCACGCCACCCAGGCTCATCCACCACGCCGCCCAGGATCGGTTACCGCGACGCCCCCGCTCATCCACCACGCCACCCAGGCTCAGTTACCGCGACGCCCCGGCTCGTCCACCGCGACGGCCCGGCTCATCCACCGCGCCGCGTCGGCCGCCCTAGGCGCCGCGTTGGCTGGTTCAGGGTGCGGCGTCGACTGTGAAGAGCTGCGCTTGTTCGGGGGTCAGGAGCGGGACCGGCAAGCCCACTTCCATCAGCACGCGGCCGGGCAGCGTCACCTCGCCGGCGGCCAGCCACGGTGGTGGGGCGTCCTGGAGCGTGCGGGGCGGGGCGCCGAGGACGAGCGGGCGCACCGTGTAACTCCGTGCGGGATCGAGGCCGGGAAAACGTACCGGTGGAGAATGGCCGCTTCGGGCGCGCGCAAGTTCACCAGCGCGTAGATGGCCGTTTGTTTGTCCGAAGCGACAACACCGTGCACCAAACGAACAGGATCGTCGCCGTCCGAGCGCACGATGGTGCCGCCGTGCAACAACGCGCGTCGGTTCTTGTACTCCGCGACCCACTCGGCGATCCGGGTCTGGTCGTCCGGCGGGGCGGTCGTCAGGTCCCATTCGATGCCGGCGTGGCCGAACAGCGAGGTGGCCAGGCGGAAGCTGAGGTCGCCCTGGCGGCCGGTGATGTGCGCCGTCGGCGCGCCCACGTGCGAGCCCAGCAGCTCGGGCGGCATCAGGATGCTCGTGAAGCGCTGGATCTGCTGCCGTTCCAGGGCGTCGTTCGTGTCGGACGTCCAGAACCGGTCGACGTGCTCGAGGATGCCCAGGTCGATGCGGGCGCCGCCGGACGCGCAGCTCTCGATCTCGACCTCGGGAAAGCGCTGCTTGAGCGTGGCGAGCATCCGGTAGAGCGCGGTCGTCTGGCCGTGGGTCTTGCCCTCCTGCAGCAGGTCGCGGTTGTGGTCCCACTTGATGAAGGCGATGTCGTACTCGGTCAGCAGCGCCGCGATGCTCTTGAGCACATAGTCGTACGCCGCCGGAATCGACAGGTCGAGCACGAGCTGATGCCGCCAGGTGGGCGCGTCCGGGCCGCCGAGAATCCAGTCGGGGTGGGCCCGGGCCAGTTGCGAGTCGGGCGACACCACCTCGGGTTCGAGCCACAGCCCGAACTCCATGCTGCGCGAACGGACAGCTTCGATCAGCGGCGTCAAACCGTCCGGCCACCGGGTGGGGTCGACAGTCCAGTCGCCCAGTGCACGCCGATCGTCCGTACGACCGAGGAACCAGCCATCATCGAGCACGAAACGCTCAACTCCGGCCGACGCCGCGGCCGAGACGAGCGGCATCAGACGCTCGAGTGACTGATCGAAGTAGACGGCCTCCCAGGTGTTGAGCACCATCGGCCGTGGTTTGAGCGGTGCGCGCAACGAACGAACATATTCGTGCAATCGCGCGGACAGTCCGTCGATGCCCTCGGACGACCAGACGGCGACCGTCCACGGCGTCTCGTAGGACTCGCCCGGGGCCAGCCGCACCTCGCCCGGCGCAAGCAGCTCCCCCGCGCCCAGCACGGTCGGCCCGAGCGTTGAGCGCTCCGCCCACAACTGCTTGTCGCCGCTCCAGGCCAGGTGCGTGGCCCACACCTCGCCCGCACGGAACGAGAACCCGGGCGTGCCCAGCATCATCAGGAACGGGTCGTCGTGACCGGGGCGGCCGTGGCGGGTCTCCCGGCTCCAGATGCCCTGCCGCATCGACGTACGTTGAGGTTTCCGTTCGTACGCCCAAAGCCCTGCAAAATCGAGCAGCTCGGTGGCCTGCGCCGGGACGGGCAGGACGACACCGAGCGGGCTCACGTCAAAGTCCTGCTCACCGGTGTTGGTCAGCCGGTGCCGCACGCGCAGGGACGCCCTGCGGGCTCATCTCGATCTCGGTAACGACCTCGAGCCCGGCCGCGCCGGAGGTGATCCTTACTTCCGCGGGCGAGGGTCGCGAGACGTCGGAGAGGCTGACGGGCTTGCCGATGGCGGGACGGCCGCTCCAACCGTCGCCCAGCGTCGGCAGCAGAGACAGTCGCGGCGGAGTGTCGAGCGAACTCGGCGGCACGGCCGGCACGGCGGACGAGACAAGCGCAGCCAGGTCGTCGTCGGTGAGGTCACCGAGCGCGGCGCCCCAGTGCACGACCGAGGGCGGCTGCGGGCCGCGGGCGTCCAGGACGAAACTGGTGCCCGCGGCCTGCAGGTGGATCAACAACGTTGGTTACTCCTTGACCGGGATGGCCTGGGACTTGAGGGTCTCGACCGTCGACTTCTGGGTCGCCGCGAGGGCGTCGGTCAGGGTGCCCTGGCCGGACACCGCCGCCTTGAAACCGTCCGAGGCATTGGCGTACGTCGAAGTCATCGTCGGGCCCCAGGTGAAGTCGGGCGTGACCTTAGTGGCGGCTTCGGCGAAGACCTCGTAGATCTTCTGGTCACCATAGAACTCGACCGGGTTGCCCAGGTACGAATACTTGGTTCCGGCCGTGGTGGCCGGGTAGAGCTGCGCCTCTTTGTTGAGCAGCGCGAGGGCTTCCTCACTGGTGTTCAGCCACAGGGCGAACTGCGCGGCCTCGTACGGGTGCTTCGAGTTCTTGAAAACGGCGGTGGCCGAGCCGCCCCAGTTGCCGGCGATGTCCTCGCCCGCACTCCATTGCGGCATGGGCGCGACCCGCCATTTGCCGGCCGTCTTCGGAGCACCGCTCATAATCGAGTTGGCGCCCCACACGGCTGACACCCAGGTCCAGGCCGAGCTGGAATTGTAGGCGTTGTCCCATTCAGTGGTCCACGGCGGCACGGTCGACACGAGCTTCTTGTCGAGCAGCCCCTGCCAGTAATCGGCGACCTTCTTGGTCTTGTCGTCGGTCAGATTGACCGTCCACTGCTGGCCGTCGTTGGCGAACCAGCGGCCGCCGGCCTGCCAGGTGAAGCCCGCGAACTGGTTGATGTCGCTCTGCGAGAAATTGGTGATGTAGCCGCCGGCCGCCTTCACCTTTTCGGCCGCCGCCGCGTACTCGTCCCAGGTCTTCGGAATGGCGATGTTGTTCTTCTCGAACAGGTCGGCCCGGTAGAACAGCGCCATCGGGCCCGAATCCTGCGGAATGCCCCAGGCCGACTTCTCGTCGCCGAAGCTGACCTGGTTCCAGGTCCACGGAATGAACTGGTCCTTCGCCTTGGCCACGATGTCACAGCCGGCGACGTCGAAGAGCCCGTCCTGTACGCGGAAACTGGGCAGGGCGTCGTACTCGATGTGGCCCAGGTCCGGGGTGTTTCCCGCCTTGAGCTGGTTGAAGAAGTTCTGGTAAGTGCCGCCGTTGCCGTTGGGGCCGGTCTGCACCTTCACCTGGATGTTCGGGTTCTTGTCGTTCCAGACCTTCACAACGTTCTCGATCCCGGGAATCCAGGTCGTGTAGGTGAGATTGACCGGGCCGGACGACGGCGCGCACGAGGCGGCACTGGTGGTGTCGCCGGTGTCGTCCCCTCCGGAGCCGCAGGCCGACAATGCGAGTGCTGATATCAGGAGGACGCTGAGTCTTTTCCGCATGGCTGATTCCTTCACTTGACGGCGCCGGCACCGAGGCCGTTGCGCCAGAACCGTTGGAGAAAGAGGAACGCGACCACAAGGGGCGTGATCGAGAGCAGGGCGCCGATGATGACCAGGCCGCGCAATTCGGGAATCTGGTTCACCTGGGTGTTCCACGAATAGAGGCCGAGCGTCACCGGGAACAGGCGCTCGTCGCCGAGCATGATCAGCGGCAGCAGGAAGTTGTTCCAGACGGCGACGAAATGGAACAGGAAAATGGTGATGAGGGCCGGCGTCATCAGGCGGGTCGAGACCTTGAAGAACGTACGGATCTCACCCGACCCGTCGATGCGGGCCGCCTCGAGCAGGTCGTCCGGGACACTTGCGGTGGCGTAGATGCGGGCCAGATAGACGCCGAACGGGTTGACCAGGCTGGGCAGGAAAACCGACCAGAACGTGTTGGTCGCGTCCACCTTGCTGAACAACAGGAACAGCGGCAGAGCGAGCGCGGTGGCCGGCACGAGCACTCCGCTGAGCACCACGTTGAAAATCAGCTCACGGCCGTGGAACCGGTACTTGGCCAGCGCGTAGCCGCACATGGCGGCGAGCAGAGTCCCGATCAGGGCGGCGCCGCCGGTGTAAAGAACGCTGTTGAGCATCCAGCGCAGGAAGACGCCGTCCCGGTACGCGAACAGGTCGCCGATGTTGGCGAACAGGTTGAAGTCCGCGAACCAGAGGGGATTGGTGCTGGTGAACTGATCAGAGCTCTTGCTGGCGCCGACGAAGAGCCACCAGATCGGCGTCAGGAAGTAGACGGTGCAGACGGCCATGATGAGCATGG
Organism: Paractinoplanes pyxinae; assembly: GCF_026626335.1. Lineage (GTDB taxonomy): Bacteria > Actinomycetota > Actinomycetes > Mycobacteriales > Micromonosporaceae > Actinoplanes > Actinoplanes pyxinae. The sequence goes on from NZ_JAPNTZ010000005.1 coordinate 233,993, forward strand.
CGCCCGTACGGGAAAGAAGGCTTTCCTGGATTTTCTTCGGCTTCTCCGGCGCGAGGACGCTCATCGGGCACCCTTCCGCTGCGTGCACATTTCGTTGTTCGCCGACGCTGGGACGCTCATTCGCTGCGTGCACTTTTCGTTCTTCATCGGCGCTGGGACGCTCACTGGACACCCCTTCGCTGGGTGAATTTCAGGAAGGCGAAGGACAGGACGAACGTGGCCAGGGCCAGCACGACCGAGAAAGCCGCGGCCAGGTTGAAGTTCGGGATGGACGACGTCGAATAGACGGTCAGGTTGGGCGTGTACGTACTGGAGACGGCGGAGCTGAAGCTGCGGAAGACCTGCGGCTCGGCCAGCAGTTGCAGCGTGCCGATGATCGAGAAGACGGTGGTGAGCACGATCGCGGGCATGACCAGCGGAATCTTGATCGACCAGGCGATCCGCACCGGCCCGGCGCCGTCGATCCGGGCCGCCTCGTACACCTCGGCCGGGATGGCCAGCAGCGAGGAATAGATGATCAGCATGTTGTAGCCGACGTAGACCCAGGTCACGACGTTGGCCATGGCCCACAGCACGAAGCCGGCCGAGAGGAAGTCGACCGCGCTGGTGATCGGCTTGAGCGGCGACAGGTTGGGCGAGTAGAGAAAGCCCCACATGATCGCGGCGATGACACCCGGGATCGCGTACGGCACGAAGAAGGCCAGCCGGAAGAAGCGGCGCCCCTTGACCAGGCCCGAGTCGAGCAGCAGAGCCAGCAGCAGCGCCAGCCCCAGCATCACCGGCACTTGCACGACGCCGAAGAGCAGCACCCGCCCGATCGAACTCCAGAACGGCCCGTTCTCGAAGACCCGCTGGTATTGCACGAGCCCGCCGAACACTTCCCGAGCCGGCCCGAACGTCCCCGACCGCTCAACCGTGTACAGCGACTGCACGATCGCGTACCCGATCGGCAGCACATAGAAGAGCAGGAACAGAACCCCGAACGGCACGACGAAGAACGGCACCGCCCGCCCGTAACGAACAGCTCTTGCACGTTTGGTGCGCGCTTCCGTCCCCTCAGGCACGTCAACGGTGGTCATTGTCTGTGTCATGGTCACGCCTCCTCCCGGACGACCCGGACCGCGCCCCCGGGCACGACGACCGACCCGGCGACCGCCTGTCCGGTCACCAGCTCCCGCCCGGTGACCGGATATTCGATGTCTTTGCTCCCGTGATTGATCACGAAGACGAATGGCCCGCGCCGAACAACCTCGGCCCCGAAACGCGCAGCCTCGTGCACCAAACGCGCACCTTCGTCACGTGATCCGACGCCCGCCGACGCCAAACGAGCAGTTTCGCCATCCACCTGAGCGCCGCCGGCGCCGAGATGAACGGCCGCGGCACTCGCTTGAGCGTTTGCCGTCGCCGAGTGAGCGTTTGCAGCGTCAGAGTGAGCGATCTCGCTCGTCGACTGAGCGTTTGCCGTCGCCGACTGCGCGATTGCAGCGTTCGACTGAGCGATGTCGCTCGCTGGGCGGGCGGATTGAGCGATTGGCGCCAGCGAGTGAGCGGTTGCGGCGTCCGACTGAGCGACGTGGCTCGCTGAGCGGGCAGATTGATCGATCGACGCCGGCGAGTGAGCGATCGCGCCGACCGACTGAGCGATTGGCGTCGCTGGGTGAGCGTTTGCGGCGTCGGACTGAGCGACCGCCGTCGCCGACTTGGCGATTGCGGCATTCGACTGAGCGACGTCGCTCGGCGAGTGGGCGGGCTGAGCGACTGCCGTCGCCGACTGAGCGGTCGCGGCGTCCGACCGAGCGACCCCGCTCGGCGAGTGGGCGGGCTGAGTGACTGCCGTCGCCGACTGAGCGGTCGCGGCGTCCGACCGAGCAACCCCGCTCAGCGAGTGAGCAGGCTGAGTGACTGCCGTCGCCGACTGAGCGGTCGCGGCGTCCGACCGAGCAACCCCGCTCAGCGAGTGAGCAGGCTGAGTGACTGCCGTCGCCGACTGAGCGGTCGCGGCGTCCGACCGGGCAACCCCGCTCAGCGAGTGAGCGGACTGAGCGACTGCCGTCGCGGGCTGGGCGAGGTCGCGCCCTGAGTGCGCGGACTGGGCGGTTGGCGTCGGCGAGTAAGCGATTGCGGGGTCGGGCTGAGCGATCGCCGTCGTTGGGTGGGTGGTGGCGGCGGTTTGGTGGGCGGGTTGGATGGTTGGGGTTGCTTGATTCGGGCTGAGTGCGCGATTTAGTACGTCGCGCAGGGTGGGGGTTGGTAGGGCTGTGGCGATGTACCAGGCCTGGCCAGCGCCGGAAAGGTTGCTTGTTACGGCTGGGTGGCCGTTGGCGTAGGTCAGTTCGGGTTTGGCTGTGGTGAGGCGTAGGCGTTCGGTCCATAGGGTGGCTTGGGTGCCGTCGGCCAACGGTGCAACTGCGCCGGGTTGTAAGGGGGCGAACTCCTCGCTGGACACGCCCAGCAGTTCTCGGAAGGCGCCGGGGTAGCCGCCCAGGCGTACGCGGTCGTCGGGGTCGACTATGCCGCTGTAAAAGGTGATTACTGCGTGGCCGCCGGCCTCGACGAAGTCGGTGATGGTGGCGGCCTCCTGGTCGGAAACCATGTGCAGGCACGGGATCACGACTGAGCGGTAGCGGCTGAGGTCGGCGCCGGGGCGGACGATGTCGGTGGTGATGCCCAGGTCGCGCAGGGCGTTGTAGGCGGCGTGGACCTGGTCCAGGTAGCGCAGATCCTGGGACGGGCGGGCCTCGGTGTCGGTGGCCCACCAGGATTCCCAGCTGAAGATGAGCGCGGTGTCGGCGTTGACCGTCGTTCCGGCAACTTCGCTCAGTTTTTTGAGCGTTGCCGACAACTCGAGCACTTCGCGCCAGACGGCGGTGTCTGTTCCTGCGTGCGGAACTATCGCGGAGTGGAACTTCTCGGCGCCCTGGGTCGAGGCGCGCCACTGGAAGAAGCAGATGGCGTCGGCGCCGCGGGCCACGTGGGTGAGGGCATCGCGTACGAGTTGGCCGGGCTCTTTCGCCACGTTGCAGGGCTGCCAGTTGACGGCGCCGGTGGAGGTTTCCATCAGCATCCACGGGCGGCCACCGGCCAGGCCGCGGGTCAGGTCGGCGGCGAAGGACAGCTCGGCCGCCGGGTCGGGCAGGCGGTGGTCCAGGTAGTGGTCGTTGGCGATGACGTCCATGTCGGCCGCCCACGACCAGTAGTCCTGGGTGCGGATGTGCGCGGTGACCATGAAGTTGGTCGTGATGGGGGCCGGCGAGTGGCGGCGGATGACCTCGGCCTCAGCGCGGTAATAGTCGAGCAGGGCGTCGGACGAGAAGCGCTGGAAGTCGAGCAGCTGCGCGGGGTTGCGCATCGACAGGGCGGCGCGCGGGGGTTGCACGTCGTCGAAGCTCGAGTAGCGCTGGCTCCAGAAGGCGGTGCCCCAGGCCTTGTTGAGCGCCTCGACCGTCCCGTGCCGGCGCTCGAGCCAGACCCGGAAGGCGGCCGCGCTCGCCTCGCAGTAGCAGTGGGCGTTGTGGCAGCCGAGCTCGTTGGACACGTGCCAGAGGTCGAGCGCCGGGTGTTGCCCGTACCGCCGGGCGACCTGCTCGACCAGGCGCAGGGCGTGCTCGCGGAAGACCGGCGAGCTCGGGCACCAGGCCTGGCGTCCGCCCGGGAAGCGGGTGGTGCCGTCGGCCGCCACGGGCAGGATCTCGGGGTGGCGGCGGGTCAGCCAAGGCGGCGCGCTCGCCGTGCCGGTGCCCAGGTTGAGTCTGATGCCCGCCTCGTGCAGCAGGCCGACGATCTCGTCCAGCGCCGTGAAGTCGTACTCCCCCGGCCGCGGCTCGATCTGCGACCAGCCGAACACGTTGACGGCCACGAGGTCGACGCCGGCCTCGCGCATGAGCGCCATGTCCTCGCGCCAGACGGCAGGCGACCACTGCTCGAAGTTGTAGTCGCACCCCAGCCGCAGCATCGATTCTCCTCATCGTGTGTGCACGTGCACACACTTCGCCACAAGCAACCGCCGATGACGATTGTGTGAACGGGCACACACTAGGGCGGCCCTGCTCCGAGGGTCAATAGCGAATTCGCAGAACGCGGGACCGGCGTCGCCCGGCGCGGCGTTGGTAGCTTGTCGGCCGTGGACATCGGGCAGATCCGCGACGAGGTGGCCTTCGTCGAGCTGGCGCTGAGCGAGCTGCCGGATCCGGAGCTGGACTTGAGCGACCCCGGCGTCTGGGAGAAGCTGCGGGCCGAGCCGCCGAGCATCGATCGGGCCGGTGTACGGGCCGAGGCCACCGCCGCTCTCGGGGCGCTGCTCGACGCGTACGAGGCTGGGCCGGAAGAGACGCGGCACCAGGTGCGTGAGATCCTCCACCGGCACACACGTTTCGCCGGCGACGTGGGGTTGCCGCACGACTGGACCACTCCCGCCGAGTTCCGTCGTGAGGTGCTCCGGATCTCGGCCGTGGACCAGGGGGTTGACGCCCGGGACCAGTTGGTGGCCCTCTGGGGAGCGTGCGAGCGGGCCCGCGGACTCGGGATCGACGTCGGGCCGGTGCTGCGCGAGGTGTCCGCGATCTCGAGCGACACCGACCACTACGGCATGGGCTCGATGCAGCAGCTGATCATGCGGGGCCTGGAGCGGCACTGAGCCGGGCGAGCGACGCCGGCTGCCCCGGAGCGGCAGCCGATCATGCGCTGCGCGGCACGGCCCTGAGCGACGCCGGCGACCCGGTGCGACGGCCGATCATGCGCCGCGCGGGGTGGCACTGAGCGGCGTCAGCAGGCCCGATGCCCGTACAGTGTTGGCCGTGACCGGGCCCAGGAGAGCGCGCCGCGCCACCGTGCATGACGTGGCGGCGGCGGCCGGTGTCTCGCGCGGCACGGTCAACCGGGTGCTCAACGGCGGCTATGTGTCGGCCGACGCCCGTACGGCAATCGAAGCCGCCATCGCCAAGGTGGGCTATGTGCCGAACCGGGCGGCGAGCATGCTGGCCCGGCAGCGGTCGCAGGCGGTCGGGTTCCTGGCCCTGGAACCGCACTCGCTGCTGCTGGAGGACCCCAACATCGGGGCCATCATGCTCGGCGCGAACTCGGCGTTGTCGCTGGCCGACCATCAGATGGTCAGCCTGGTCATCGACTCCGACCGGGACATGCAGCGGGTCGGGCGGTATCTGAGCGGCGGGTTCGTCGACGGGGCGATCATCGTGTCGGCCCGGTCGCACGATCCGATCATCCGGCTGATCGGGGAGATCGGGCTGCCGACCACCTTTGTCGGGCACCCGCCCGATCTTGCGCGCGATATGCCGTACGTGGGAATCGACAACATCGGCTCGGCTCGGGAGATCACGAGGCGGTTGATGCAGACCGGGCGTACGCGGATCGGCATGATCGCGGCGGCGCTGGACCGGGACTCGGGGGCGGACCGGCTCACCGGGTTCAAGGAGGCGCTGGGCGACCGGTTCGATCCGGGGCTGGTGGCCGACGTGCCGCTCTACGACTACACGTACGGCGTGAAGGGTATGCGGGCGCTGCTCGACCGCGAGCCGGCCGTGGACGGGGTGTTCGCCGCCTCGGACGCGGTGGCCGCGGGCGCGCTCGAGGCGCTGCGCGAGGCGGGGCGACGGGTGCCCGAGGATGTGGGCGTGGTCGGCTTCGACGACAGCTCGTGGGCCCTGCGCACGCAGCCGCCGCTTTCCACAGTGCACCAGCCGGCCCGCGAGGTCGGCCGGCACGCCGCCGAACTGGTGCTGCGTCAGATCGCCGGAACCGAGCCGGTGGAACTGAGCGTGGTCCTGGACTCTCCCGTCGTATGGCGTCACTCCGCCTGAGCGCTCGGAAAAAGATCACTCCGCCTGACGCTTGGCGAAGTCCCAGATCTCGCGGTCGGTCTCGTCGTCGTCCAGCAGTTGGCGCAGCTCCTCGGACTGGCCCCGCTCGACCAGCAACCACAGCTTGAGCTGGTCGGAGATGGCGCCGAGCTCGGTCGGCGTGCCCGCGGCCGCCCGCCACAACAGATCCCGGTCGAGCCACAACGACAGATCCGGCAGCCGTTCGTACACCTGCGAAGCCACAGCCGCCGGATCGTCGGTGATCACCCACTCGGCGTCCACCTGCTGCACCCAGTTGACGTGCGACATGTCCGGCCGCTTCTCGGGCGGATAGCCGTACGAGTGTTTCTCCCATTGCCAGTACGGGGCGAGCAGGAAGCCCACCCGCACGGCGAACCGGTCCGCGCCGAGCGGCTCGAAGTCGATGATCAGGGCGTCCCCGGCCTCGTTGTGCCGCCGGAACACGTACCGGTCACGCTCGAACCCGTCCCCCGCCACCAGCCGGCCGAACGCGCGCGCACAAGCCGACAGCATCGCGTTGGGCCTTTCCGCCGGACGCCGCTGCGGGAGCCGCTTGCCCAGCAGCAGCCAGGCGGCATAGAGAAGACCGGCGACGGCCACGACCAGCCCCGGCCAGCCGTTGTGGATGACCAGGGGTGGTCCCGCCGCGACCAGGGCCAGCGCCAGGGCCATGCGGTGCGCGCTCAGCCTCCGGGGACCTTGGGACACCGATCGACTCTATCCGCGCCCGCTCCTAGGCCGGCACGGCGGGCAGCCGGGTCTGGGCGTCCGCCACCGCCTCGCCGGACAGCTCGTGGTCGGCCAGCTCACCGGACAGGAATTTCCCGTACGCGGGAAGGTCGAGATGCCCGTGCCCGCAGAGCGCCGTCAGAATCACCTTCGACTCGCCGGTCTCTTTGCAGCGCAACGCCTCCTCGATGCAGGCGGCCAGCGCGTGCGTTGGTTCCGGGGCGGGAATGATGCCCTCGGAGCGGGCGAACGTGACCCCGGCCTCGAAGCATTCGCGCTGCGTCTTGGCCACCGCCTCGATCAGGCCGAGCTCGTAGACGTGCGAGATCAGCGGGGCCATGCCGTGGTAGCGCAGGCCGCCGGCGTGGATCGGGTCGGGGATGAAGTCGTGGCCCAGCGTGTGCATCTTCATCAGGGGCGTCATCCCGGCGGTGTCGCCGAAGTCGTACGCGTAGACGCCCTTGGTCAGCGACGGGCAGGAGGCGGGCTCGACCGCGCGCACGACCGGCGCCATCCGGCCGGCCATCTTCTCGCGCAGGAACGGGAACGCCAGCCCGGCGAAGTTGGAGCCGCCGCCGGTGCAGCCGACGATCACGTCGGGCACGGCGCCGACCTTGGCCAGCTGCAGCAACGCCTCCTCGCCGATGACCGTCTGGTGCAGCAGGACGTGGTTGAGCACGCTGCCGAGCGCGTAGTTGGTGTCGGGGTGCTGGGCGGCCACCTCGACCGCCTCGCTGATGGCGATGCCGAGGGAGCCGGGCGAGTCCGGGTCGCCGGCCAGCACCTTGCGGCCGGCCTCGGTCAGCTCGGAGGGCGACGGGTGGATGGTGCCGCCGAACGTCTCGATCATGAGTTTGCGGTACGGCTTCTGGTCGTACGAGGCTCGGACCTGCCAGATCTCGCAGTCGATCCCGAACTGGGCGGCCGCGAAGGCCAGGGCGGTGCCCCACTGGCCGGCGCCGGTCTCGGTGGTGAGCCGGCGGATTCCGGCCGAGGCGTTGTAGTAGGCCTGCGGCACCGCGGTGTTGGGCTTGTGCGAACCGGCCGGCGAGACACCCTCGTACTTGTAATAGATCTTGGCGGGCGTGCCCAGCGCCTTCTCGAGCCGGTGCGCGCGGTAGAGCGGCGACGGGCGCCACAGCCGGTAGATCTCGAGCACCTCGGGCGGGATGGTCACGTACTGCTCGGTGGTGACCTCTTGCTCGATGAGGGCCATCGGGAACAGGGGCGCCAGGTCGTCCGGTCCGACCGGCTGCAGCGTGCCGGGGTGCAGCACGGGCGGCGGTGGGCTGGGCAGATCCGGCACGATGTTGTACCAGCTGGTCGGCATCTCCGATTCGGACAGCAGGATCTTCGTGGCGTCATCGCTCATGCCCTGATCATGCACCTCGACGGAGCGTCAACGGCCGTTTACTTCCCGCGAAACGCCGGTACGCTGGTCGGGTGACCAGTCCTTCGCCCACCCGCCGCCGGGACGCGGCCCGCACGCGCCAGTTGCTGCTCGACGCCGCCCGCCACCGGTTCGCCAGCGACGGGTACGCGGCCACGACGGTGCGGGACATCGCCGACGACGCCGGGGTGAACGTCGCGCTGATCAGCCGCTACTTCCAGTCGAAAGAGGGACTGTTCGAGGCCTGCCTGACCAGCGCGGTCGACGACATGCGCCGGGCGGCCGGGTCGGCGACGCTGGCCGAGGTGCCGGAAAGGATCGCCGAGCAGGCGGCCGGCATCGACTCCGACGGCTTCCCGCGCCAGCTGGTGCTGCTGCTGCGCTCCTCGGGCGACGCGCGGGCGGACGAGATCCGGGCCGGCATCCTGCGGTCGTACGCGCAGAATCTGGCCGTCCTGGCCGGCTGGCAGGAGGGCGACGACGAGCTGCTGCTGCGGGCCCAGGTCACCATCGCCGCCTCGCTCGGCATCGCCATGCTGCGCTCGAAGACCAAGCTCGAGCCGCTCGCCTCGGCCACCAAGGACGACCTGGTCGGCCCCCTGACCGACCTGATCGAGGGCGTGCTGGGGCGTCGTGCGTGACCTGATCCGGCCCGTGGTGGTCGCGCCGATGGCCGGTGAGCCGTCGACGCCGGCCCTGGTCAACGCGGCTCTTCGGGCCGGAGCGACCGGCTTTCTGGCCGCCGGTTACAAGACTCCGCAGGCTGTGGAGGACGAGATTCGGGCGGTCGGCGGGGCGTACGGGCTGAACATTTTCGTTCCCGGTCTCTTAAAAGACGCGCGAGCGGTGGAGCGCTATCGCGAGCTGCTGCGGCCCGAGGCCGAGCGGTACGGCGTCGAGTTGCCGGCCGTACGGCTGAACGACGACGACCACTTCCCGGCCAAGGTCGAATTGGCGATCTCGTACGGTGTTCCGCTGGTCAGCTTCACTTTCGGGGCTCCGTCAGCTGAGGTTGTGCGGGCGCTGCAGCAGGCCGGCTCGCGCGTGCTCATCACCGTGACGTCGGCCGCCGAGGCGTCTCGAGCGGCCGCCGTGAGGCCGGACGGGTTGATCGCGCAGGGCGGCTCGGCCGGCGGCCACTCGGCGACCACGAGCCCGGCCGGGTTCACCGGCGACACGACCGCGCTGGAAGTTCTGGCCGCGGTCAAGGGCGACCTCCCGGTGATCGCGGCCGGTGGTGTCGCCGAGGCCGCGGACGTCGACCAGCTGCTCGCCGCGGGCGCCGTGGCCGTGCAGTGCGGCACGGCGTTCCTGCTGGCCGACGAGGCCGGCACCCGCCCCGCCCAGCGCGACTTCATGCTGTCCGGCCGCGGCACTTCAACCGTGATCACCCGCGCCTTCACCGGCCACCCGGCGCGGGCGCTGCGCAACCGGTTCACCGACACCTACTCCGCTTCGGCGCCGATCGGCTACCCGGCCGTGCACCACCTGACGGCGCCGATCCGGGCCGCCGCCGCTCAGGCCGCCGACGCCGACGGCATCAACCTGTGGGCGGGCACCGGCTTCCGCTCGGCCCGCAGCGGCACGACGGCCGCGCTGGTGGCCAGGCTCATGCCCGGCTCCCAGTCGTAGAGCGAGGCCCACCCCAGCATGTCGATCAGGTGCCGCACCTCGGGCGACGGCTCCCGCATCCACAGGCGACGCCCGGCGTCGCGCACCTGCGTGGTGGCGTGAGCCAGCGCCCGCGCGCCGCCTATGTCGATGAACGTGACCCCCGACAGATCGATCACCACATCACCGGCGCATCCGGCCAGCAACTCCAGCGCCAGGTCGAAGATCGGCATCGTCGCCATGTCGATCTCCCCCGCCACCCGCGCCCCGGCCGGCGCCGCCATCGCCGTGACCTCCAGCTGCCAGCCCGGCGCGGTAGTCCCCATGTTCTTGAGCATCGTGCGTCTCCCCCTCGCAACAACTCTTGACATGACGACCGTCCCCGCATCCCACCCGTGACACATCGCGCGGATGTGTGACTCCGGATCCCGGAAACCCCGCCTCCCTTGCCCGAAAGCACTAACGTCCAGCCGCTGAGCAGGTATCTGGGGTTGTGCAGGGACCACTACACACCCCGACACGTCATCAGCGTCACACGCTCAGGGAAGGGGGCCCGCGAGGGAACCCCGCTTCGCAGCCATCCCTACATCAATCGAATTCGTTCGTTCGGACGACGCCCAATCAACAGGCACTCCCATAGCCTTGCCCGACCTGGAGCGAAGGCGGGACCGTGCAGACGAACGAGTGGTCTGAAATCTTTGCCGAGATGGCGCAGGCGTGGGAACGGATCGGAGCTGCCGACCGTGGAGATGTGGTCGCTTGGGAAGCTGAATTCCAAGTGATGAGGGCGGAGCGAGACAGGCTCGTCCAACTGGGTCGGTGGACGCGAGAACCTGCCGATCTCATGAGCGTCGCCCGCGTTCACCGCCGGGAGCTGGCGCACAGCGCCGTTCTCCGTTGGCTGTGCGATCCGTCGGGCAGTCATGCGCTGGGTGAGGCCTTCCTCGAACGGCTGCTCAAGGAGACCGGTGACGTTCCTGAGACGCTGACCGACGCGCGGACCTTCACCGAGGTCGTTCGCGAGAGATCCCGTGCAGACATCGTGATCAGCGGCAACGGCTGGCGCTTGATAGCCGAGCTGAAGGTCGACGCGAGCGAATCGAAAGACCAGTGCCAACGGGTCTTCGAGGACTGGCGCGGCGACCCAGGGACGCGCTTCGTATTCCTGACGCTTTCGGGCCGCAACCCAATCACCGCTACCACGTCGCAGGCTCAGGAGGCCTGGCGTGGAATGGCATGGTCCAAGATCGCCGACCTCCTCGACGACGCGATCAGGAGCCAGGACGACACCGTCATCGCCCCGGCCGTCCAGGAATACCGACGGACTCTTCAAGCACTCGTCGGACGGAGACCACGACACTCATGACTCAGGATGCGACAGGACCCGCCTTCCGCCCGATCCACAACGATCGAGTCCGGTTTTACCTCGACCATTTCAAGATCATCGAGGAATGGGCAGCGATACGCGGCGAAGCCAACGAAGAACTGCACAATCTCTTCCTCAATCAAGTCGACACCCTTGCTCAAGAGGTGCTTGCCCGAGGGCATAAGGACATCGATGTTCGCGCCGACGAAGAGACGAACCCGCGTAAACCCCGCATTGTCATGTCGAAGCACGGGTGGCAGAACGCCGCCGGTCAAGCGCCCGCAGCGATCGTGATCGAATGGCACAACCCCTCGATCAACAGACACGGCGAGTTCACGATGTATGTGGGTGTTCGCGTGGGCGACCGCGGTGTACGCGACGAGCGCGTCGCCGACCGGCTGAGTGGGCTGGCCCCGCAGCTCCGCAGAACGCTCGGCCAACCGTGGGAAGCGGAGTCGGAATCGTTCCCGGTGTGGCGCTGGATTCTGCAGGACGGCGATACGCTCGATGAGGGGTCATTGCTGGCTGAGGCGCGAGCAGCGGCCTGGAAGTGCTGGGACGTCTGCTCCGGAGTCATCGACGAGGTCGTCTGAGCGACGATCAGAACGTGAAGAGCTCGTACTGGCTCACTTCGGTGAAGCCGAGGCGACGGTAGACGGGGAGGGCGACCGGCGTCGAGGTGAGCGCGGCCATCGGGATGCCGCGGACGGCGGCGTGGCGCAGGACGGCCTGGGTCAGGGCGGCGCCGATGCCGCGGCGGCGGAAGGGCGGCTGCGTGCCGACGAAGTAGAGGGTCACCAGGCCGTCGCTGAGGTAGGCCTCGGCGGTGCCGGCGATCGGGCCGTCGGGGAGGCGGGCGGCCAGCCGCAGCACGGTGTGGCCGAACGTCTTCTCGCGCTCGGCAGCCCGGAGCACCGCCTCGTCGGGGATTCCCAAGGCTTTCGCGTACGCGGTGACGAACTCGGTGATGTCTCGGGCCTCCTCGATGACGACGCCCGACGGCTCGGGGACCACCGGGGCGGCCGCCACCTCGGCCACCATGACCGGCATGCGGGTCAGTTGCCGTGCGCCCAGCGACCTCAGGGCTTCGGCGGTGCCGGGGTCGCTGTCCTCGCCGACCCACCACACCCGGGGCACGCCCTCGAGTCGGTCGACTGCTTGCGGGTACGCGTCGGCCGGATCCTGCCCGGTCAGGCGCACCACGCCGTTGAGCGGGGCGTGGGGCAGCCCGCTGCGGTAGATGTCGCCCTCGGCGGGGCCGTCGTTCCAGCCGAGCAGGTACGCCCGGTTGGCCGCTAGGACGGCCTCGATCATGCTCGGATGGTCATCCGGGCGATGCGGTCGCCGGCGGTGCGGAAGGTGAAGTGGCTCGGGCCGTTGAAGCCGTTGCCGCCGACCGCGGCGGTGACCACCGTCTCGTCGCCGTCGCGGGTCACCTCTTCGACCGCGAGGGTGACCTGTTTGCCGATGAACTCGCGGTCGCTCCAGCCGCGGATGGCCTCGGCCCCGCGGAACTCGCGGCCCCAGTCATCGACCACGCCGTCGGCCGTGAAGGCGGCCAGGAAGGCATCGGTGTCGTTGGCGTTGGCCGCGTCGAGCAGCCGCCTGGTCGGTGTATCGAGCTCTGCCGTCACGTCGGCCAGACTGCCACGTCCCGCGTGAGCCTGCCCATAACCAGCCCTTGTCGGGCCGGTGAACTCCTACGTTTAGAGGGTGACTCTGGTTGATGCCGCGGACACCGCGGCGAGCGCCTGGCTGGGCGCCCTGAAACTGCTCGCCGGCTCGCAGCGCAACGGCTACTTCCGCCAGACGCCCGGAGGCACCGCCGAGATCGTCACCGGCGCGCCCTTCCCCTCGCTGAACGGCGTCGCCGCCGTCACCCGCGACCCGTCGCCGGACGAGATCGCCGAGCTGGCCGCCTCGCCCCGGCTGGCCGAGGTGGCCTGGACGATCCACGTGCGCGGCGACGACGTCGAGGAGCGGATCGTCGAGGTCGCCGCCAAGCACGGCCTCACCGGCAGCATGCCGCTGCCCTTCATGATCCGTGAGCTGACCGAGGCCGACGCGGCTGACGTCCCGGCCGCGCGCCGCATCACCAACGCCGACAGCGTCGCCTACCAGCGCACGATGGCGGCCGGCTTCGAGGCGCCGGAGCCGCTGTTCACGATCTTCGCCGAGCCCGCGGTCATCGAGCTGCCGGGCGCGACCGGCTACCTGCTCGAGGTGGACGGCGTGCCCGTGGCCACCTCGTTCGGCCTGCAGGTGGGCGATCAGGTCGGAGTCTTCAACATCGCCACGCCGCCCGCGTTCCGCCGCAAGGGCTACGGCCGCCTGGCCACCGCTGCTGTGCTCAGCGACGCCTACAAAGCCGGCGCGCGCACCGCGTTCCTGCACGCCACGCCCGACGGCCTGCCGCTGTACCAGGCGATGGGCTTCGAGCTGGCCGAGAATTGGACCGTGTTCGCCGCGGGCGCTTAACTGCTTTCCCGCGTACGGCGTGAGCCCGCCAGCCGCGGCCGGCGTTCAGCGGACTGCGCTCAGCGGACCAGCGTCAGGCCCGGCCGGTCGGCCGGCTTGGCGCCGCGGCGGGTGGTCAGCCGGCGTACGCCCCGGGCCGCCAGCACGACCAGCACCAACGCCGCCGCGTCCCGCACCAGCACGTACCCGGCCTCGCCGAAGCCCAGCTCGGTGTTGACCACCTTGAGCAGCACCGCCGCCGACAGACCGCCGAGCGCCGCCACTCCGGCCAGCCGCGCCAGCGACGGCCCGACCCGCCGGAATCGGTCACCGTGGCCCAGCCAGTAGCCGGGCAGCCAGCGGTCGAACAGCCACGCGAACAACAGCGCCGGCACGACCTGGGGCACAGCCTGAACGAACGAGTGCAGCAGACCGTCCCCGCTGCCCGGGGCGAGCACGGCCACCACGGCGAGCGCGATCACGTCGAGGTTGCGCCGCCCGAAGCGGGCCTGCGCCACGAGCCACAGGGCGCCGACGACCGCGGCCGGCCAGAACAGCCGTACGCCGGAACTGGACGCAGGAGTGGCCAGCCCGGCCACCGTGGCCAGGAGGTAGAGCGCGGCGAAGCCGGCGGTTCTCAGGGCGTAGCGGACCATGCTCATGCTGCACCTGCCGATCAGGGGGGATCTGCCTGATCGGCAAGCCCGGCGCCCGGTTGAGGCTTAGTCGCGTACGCCGGAACCGCTGTTGACCGGCTCGCGGCGCTGGGCCGACGGCTTGGCCCGGGCGGCCTCGCACTCCTCGCCGACGATCACGAGGAAGCGGCGCTCCTTGCGCGTGCCCTTGGACGACCAGGCGCTCGACACTCGGCGCCACCAGCTGCGCGCCTCGGGGTTGGCGAACAGGTCCTCCAGGTTGAAGCGCAGGGCCTTCTCGTCGAGCTTGCCGATGTGCCACAGGGTGTTCCAGTGGGCCATCCACAGGCTCATGCCGATCGCGGTCTTCCGCTCGTCCGAGGGCGGGCGGTCGGTCGCGTTGTAGTCCAGCTCGGGGTGGTCGAGCATGAGCTTGATCAGCTCGAAGTGGCGCTCGCGGACGTCGACCATCTGCGCGGTGCGCGCCTGCTGCTGCTGCACGACGAGGGCAATAACGACGGCGAGGAGCGCGGCAATCGACACGACGGTGGGTAGATCGGTCATCATCACTCTCTGTTCCTTGTGCGCGGAACCGGCCGCGGTCAGGGGGCCGCCGGCGGGTGCGCGCTGACGATCAGGGGGCGCGGTTTCCCATAGCTCTTACGTGCTCGAAGACTTCGACAACGAAGTCTGGCACCGCTGGTACGTCAGCAGTTGCGATGTATTCCGTACTGGACAGACGCGTGATCCGGTCGCTCGGTCGGAGTATTGTCAGCCCCGCCGAGGTGTGCATGCGCAGGTCACGATGCTTAGGCCTTCGTGCGTAGGACGAGAGGTCCACGCCTGTTTCGATGCCCCGTGCGGCGATCCACACACCTTCTGTCACCGTGACCGCCGAAAACGGCGAATGGCCAGTTCTCTGCGAATCGGACATTCACGCGGCTATGGCCACCGCGACGCCCAGCCCGAGCATGGTCACACCGGTCGCCGCCCGCACGACCTTACGCGTGGCCGGGCTCGCGATGCGGGCCCGCCCGCGGTCCACGACCCACACATAGAACGCGAACCACGTACCGGAAACAGCCGCCCAGACGACACCCAGAGCGATCGACGACAGCAGCACCGGGCCGCCGGGCGTGACGAACTGCGGGATCAACGAGACGGCGACGACGCCCGCCTTGGGGTTGCCCAGACTGGTGAGCACGCCGACCAGGAAGCCCTTGCGGCGCGCCCCGGGCTCGGCCGGCCGGTTCACCGTCAGCAGGGTCTGCAGGCCGAGTCCGGCCAGCACGGCCGCGCCGGCCAGCCGCAGGACGAGGTACGCGTCCGGGTTGGCCAGCAGCACGGCGGAGAGCCCGGCCGCGGCGGCCACGGCCCACACGACGATGCCGGTCGAGGATCCGGCCACGGCGGCCAGGCCGGCCCGACGTCCGTACGACAGGGTCTGCCGGGTTATCGAGGCGTTGTTGGCGCCGGGCAGGACGGCCAAAAGCGCGACCGTGGCGACGAAGGCGGCGAAGTGAGTTGGCATAACGCCAGCCTGGTTCGCCCGCTGTGACAAAAGAAGTTAATGCCATTACGGCGAGCGTTAGCATCTCTTGATGGTCGATCCCGGTCAGTTGCGGCTATTGGCGTTGATCCGCGCGCACGGCTCGCTGGCCGCCGCCGCGCAGGAGCTGGGCGTCACCCCGGCGGCGGTGTCGGGCCAGGTGACGCGGGCCGAGGCCGATTGGGGAACGGCACTTGTCGTACGCGGGCCACGGGGCGCCCGGTTGACCGACGCGGGCGTGATCCTGGCCGACGCCGGTGACGCCGTCATCGAGCACAGCGAGCGGGCCGAGCAGCAATTCCGGGCGGCGATCGGCCCCCTCTCGCGGCGGCTGCGGATCGGCACGTTCCAGGCCGCGGCCGAGCACCTGCTGCCGCCGGCGCTCACCGCCCTGCGCCACCAGCGGCCCGACGCCGAGCTGACCATCGTCGAGATCCCGTCGCACCGCGGCGTGCCGATGGTGACCGCCGGCGAGCTGGACGTGGCCGTGGTCGCCTCGTACGGCGAGCCGCCCTCGTCCGCGGTCTCCCGAAAACCCCTGCTGACCGACCCGATGGTGATCTGCCTGCCGGACGACCACCGGCTGGCCCGCCGGCGGCGGCTGCGGCTGGCCGAGATGGCCGACGAGCCGTGGATTGTGATCATCTCGGGGCACGCGGCGCGGCGGCAGCTCGACGAGGCGGCCGGGTTCACGCCGCGGGTGCAGTTCGAGACGGAGAACTACAACGTGGCTCAGTCGCTGGTCGGGACCGGTATCGGCGTGACCATGCTGTCGCGGCTGACCGTGCGGCCCACGCCCGGCGCCGTCCACCGTGAACTCGTGTCGCCCCGGCTGAGCCGCGAGATCGCTGCTGTCTCGGTCGGCCCGGACCCGCTGGCCGACGATTTCATCGGGTTGCTGAGCGAGGTGGCGGCCGATCTGTCCGAGCAGTGGAGCGGCCCTTTTTCGGATGACGTAACAAGGACGTAACGAGGGCTTGACCGGATACGCCGGAAGCAAGCATGTTTGCGTTCACCACCTCCCAGGCCGAGGTTTCGTGGGGGCCTCCGGAGCAAAGGACCAGTTGTATGAGGACGCGTCCTGCGCCGCCCACTTCCCGCGGCAGCGCCACCCCCGTCATCGGCGTGGTCGCCCAGAACACCACCCTCTACGGCCCGGCCAGCATGGTCCAGGCCATCGGGGACGCCGGGCTGGACGCCGACCTGCCGGTCACCGTCGGGCACGTCTGCGGCTACGACTCGACGGCGGCCACCCGCCGGCTCGTGGTCCGGCTGACCGGGCAGGGCGTGGCCGGGCTCATCGTCGTCGCCCCGGTCGACGCGGCGGCGGCCGTGCTCGACGCGGTGCCCACCGGCATGCCGGTGGTGACGGTGGACGGGCCGCCGAGCTGCCCCACCCCGAACGTCTCGATCGACCAGCACGCCGGCGGGCTGCTGGCCACCCGGCATCTGCTGGCCAACGGCCACCGCACGGTGTGGCACGTGGCCGGGCCCGAACAGTGGCACGGCAGCCGGGCGCGCGAGGCCGGTTGGCGGGCCGCCCTGGCCGAGGCCGGGGTGCCCGCTCCCCCGACGGTGCGCGCCGAATGGTCGGCCGCCTCGGGCTACCGCTGCGGCCGGCTGCTGGCCGAGAACCCGTCGTGCACTGCTGTTTTCGCGGCCAACGACGACATCGCGCTGGGCGTCATGCGCGCGATGACCGAGCGCGGCCGGCGCATCCCCGAGGACGTGAGCGTGGTCGGGTTCGACGACGTGCCTGAGGCCGGCTACATCAATCCCGCCCTGACGACCGTACGGCAGGAATTCGCCGACGTCGGGCGGGAGGCGTTGCGGCTGCTGCTCAGCCAGTTGGGTGCGGCCAACCGGGAGGCCGAATCGGTGCGCCTCGAGCCGGTGCTGATGACGCGAGGCACGGTCTCGGCGGCTCTGCGGGTGTAAATCCCGGCGCGGCCGGGCACGTGCCTGCCATGCACTGGACTGACCGGTTGGGCGGCCCTCCCGGCCGTTACGCGGTGGCCGCGGTGGCGCTGATCGCGTTCTGGTTCCCCCTGCGGCTGTGGCTCGACCACGGCGATCCGATCCTCGCGATCCTGGCCAACAGCGGCCTCTACGGTGCGATCTGGGGACTGTTTCCGTGGCTGATCGACAAGGTCAACAAACAGGGCCGCCGCGCTCTCACCACGGCCGACCGCCGCCGCGGCATCACCATCGGGCTCGCGGTCGGCGTGCCGGTGTTCGGCGCGTTTCTGGCGCTGTGCCTGGCCACCGGACGCTGGGTGCACGCGGGCTTGTTCGCCCTCACCCTGGCCGGCCTCGTCGCCGCTGCCTGGATGTCGCATCGGGCCTTAAAGTCGGGGGATGACCGAGCAGTGGCTGCTCGAGGGTGATCCGGCGGTCCGGTGGCGGGTGCTGCGGGATCTGACCGGCGCGCCGGCCGCTTCGGTCGATCGCGAGCGGCAACGGGTCGCCACCGAGGGCTGGGGCGCTCGGCTGCTGGCCGTGCAGAACCCCGACGGCGGGTGGGGCGAGGGCGTCTATTCTCCGAAGTGGACGTCGACCACGTACACGCTTCTGCGGTTGATCTGGCTGGGGTTGCCGCCGGGCCATCCGGCTGCGTTGCGCGGTTGTGAACAGCTCTGGCAGTGGCAATCCGGCTGGCGCGCGCCGGAGACGTGCATCGTGTCTTTGCTCGTACGGATCACCAGTCATTTCCGCTTTCCGGCGCCCCGGCTCGACGAGCTGGTCATGCACCTGCTCGAACGGCAGCAGTCCGACGGCGGCTGGAACTGCAAGAGCAAATCCGCCGCCGTCGACCTGCACGGCTCATTCCACACCACGATCCTGGCGTTGGAAGCCCTTTCCGCGTACGACGGACCGGTGCGCACGGGCGAGGCGTCGGAGCGCGGCCGCGAGTTCTTCCTGCGTCACAAGCTGTACCAGTCACACCGTACGGGCGCCGTCGCCATCCCGGCCAGTGTGCGCTTCCCGGCCTTCCCCGAGTGGCACTTCGACGTGTTGCGCGGGCTCGAATACTTCCGCTCTTCAGGGGTCAGGGACGAGCGACTGAGCGACGCGATCAGCATCGTGCAACAAGCGCGCAAGAAGAACGGACGCTGGTCGACGTATGCGCCGTACGCGGGCAAGCAGTGGTTCCGGATAGAGCCGCCGGGCGACAGCCGATGGAACACCACCCGCGCCCTGACCGTCCTGAATTGGTGGAACTTCTAGTCAGCGCAGCGGGCGGAAGAACTCCCGCACGTCCTGCACGAGCAGGTCCGGCGCCTCGATGGCCGCGAAGTGGCCGCCGCGGTCGAACTCCGACCAGTGCACGATGGTGTTCGTTTGGTCCGCGAAGCGACGGATAGCGACATCCTCGGCAAAGTTGGCGACACCGGTCGGGACGGAGCTCTTGGTCGGCCAGTTCCCGCCGTGCATGCTCTCGTAGTACAGGTTGGCGGCCGATCCCGCCGTACGCGTGAACCAGTACAGCGAGACGTCGGTGAGCACCCGGTCTCGGTCGGGAAACCCGCCGTGGCTCCACTCCTGAAACTTCTCGGCGATCCAGGCCAGCTGCCCCACCGGCGAATCGGTCAGCGCGTGGGCCAGGGTCTGCGGCCGGGTGGCCTGGATCTGGAAGTAGCCGTTGCCGTCGCTCTGGAACTTCTGCATCCGCTCGTAACGAACCCGCTCGAAGTCTTCCAGACTGTCGAGATCCACGTCGCCGAACGGGATGAACCCGACGGTGGCCGCATTCACATGCACCCCGACGACGTGCTCCGCATCGACCCGGCCGAGATCCGGGGCCACGAACGCCCCGAAGTCGCCGCCCTGCGCGCCATACCGGTCATAGCCGAGCCGCCCCATCAGCTCGGCGATAGCGGTGGCCATCCGCCGGCTGTCCCACCCTGGCCCGGCCAGCGGCGCCGAGAACCCGAACCCAGGCAGGCTCGGAATGACCAGGTCGAACGGCTCATCGCCACCGGTCAGTGGCTCGATCACATCAAGAAACTCGGCCACCGAGCCCGGCCACCCGTGCAGCAGCACCAGCGGAAGCGCGCCCGGCCGACCCGACCTCACATGCAGGAAGTGAATTGTCTGCCCGCCAACTTCGGTAACGAACTGCGGGTAGGCGTTCAGGCCGGCTTCGGCCGCCCGCCAGTCGTACTTGGTCGCCCAGTAGTCAGCCAGCTCGCGCAGAAACGCGGTGGGCACGCCACGTTCCCAGTCAGGCCCAGGCAGCTGGTCGGCCCACCGAGTGCGGGCCAGGCGGTCCCGCAGATCGGCCAGCTCGTCATCGGAAACGTCAATACGGAACGAACGGATGTCGGTCATGGCCAAACGCTAGAAAGACATGCGGTCACTTCCTGACCGCTGATCCGAAACGTGCGCCCGACCGCGCGGCTTTGTTCGCCCCCGCACCGCGCCAACACCGCCAGGCGCGAACAGCAAGCCACACCAAACCAAACGGTCGGTCAACCGCTTGCTTGCCCACCGCGCTCAGGACGTTGGCCCATCACTCACGCCCGCACGACGAAAGCACGCCGGGCGCGAGCAGGCAGCCATGCCGGACCAAATGGTCGGTCGACCGCGCGCGGGCGCACCGTACATGGGGCCGTGGGCCTGCCGCTCGCGCCCGGACCGTGTGGAGGCGGTTCGGGCGCGAGCGGGGACCGGCGTCCGTCAGAAGCCGCGGGCCAGGCGGTAGTAGGCCTGGTTCCAGCGGATTTCCTTGGCGAACTGGCGGATCGAGGTGGCTTCGTCGATCACCAGCAGCTCGGTGGAGAGCATCTCCGACAGGTCGGTCAGTTCTTCCGTGCCTACCGCGGAGGACAGGACGGTGTGGTGGGGGCCGCCGGCGGTCAGCCAGGCCTCGGTGGACGTGGCGAAGTCGGGGGCCGGCTTCCAGACCGCGCGGGCCACCGGCAGCTTGGGCAGCGGCTCGCTGGGCGCGACCACCTCGATCTCGTTGGCCACCAGGCGGAAGCGCTCGCCCATGTCGGTCAGGCCGACCACGACGGCGGGGCCGGGGGCGGCGTCGAAGACCATGCGGACGGGGTCCTCGCGGCCGCCGATGCCGAGCGGGTGGATCTCGAGGCGCGGCGTGGCGTCGGCGATGGACGGGCACACCTCGAGCATGTGCGCACCGAGGATCCGCTCCTGGCCGGGCGTGAGATCGTACGTGTAATCCTCCATGAAGGACGTGCCGCCGGGGGCCATCGACTTCAGCGTGTGCAGCAGCACCGAGGTCTTCCAGTCGCCCTCGCCGCCGAAGCCGTAGCCGTCGCCCATCAGGCGCTGCACGGCCAGGCCGGGCAGCTGGCGCAGGCCGCCCAGGTCCTCGAAGTTGGTGGTGAACGCCTTGAACCCGCCGGCCTCGAGGAACACGCGCAGGCCGAGCTCGATGCGCGCCGCGTACCGCAGGGAGTCGTGCCGGTCACCGCCGTCGCGCAGCTCGGGGGCGATGTCGTAGATGTCGGCGTACTCCCCCACCAGCTTGTCGATCTCGGTGTCGAGCACCTGGTCGACCACCTGCACGAGATCGTTCACGCCGTACGTGTTGACCGAGACGCCGAAGCGGAGCTGGGCCTCGACTTTGTCGCCTTCGGTCACCGCCACATCGCGCATGTTGTCGCCGAAACGCGCAAGCTTGAGCGTTCTGAGCGCCGCCAGACCGCGCGCCGCGCGCACCCAGGTGGCGATTCGCTCAACAACGCGCGGGTTGGTGACATGTCCGGCCACCGTCTTGCGCGCGACGCCCAGCCGCGCCTCGATGTAGCCGAACTCGCGGTCGCCGTGCGCGGCCTGGTTCAGATTCATGAAGTCCATGTCGATGGACGACCACGGCAGCTCGACGTTGGCCTGCGTGTGCAGGTGCAGCAGCGGGGTGCGCAGCGCGTCCAGGCCGGCGATCCACATCTTGGCCGGCGAGAACGTGTGCATCCAGGTGATCACGCCGATCACCTCGGGCGCCGCGTTCGCTTCGTGCACCAGCTCCAGGATCGACGAGGCCGAGGTGAGCACGGGCTTCCAGACGACCTTGATGTCCAGGGCCGAGTCCAGCGTCTCGGAGATCCGCCGCGACTGCGCGGCCACCTGTTCAAGGGTCTCGGGGCCGTACAGTCCCTGGCTGCCGGTCAGGAACCAGACCTCGTGCTCACTCATTGCTTTCCTCCATCAGGTGCTTGGCCGTAGACGTTCTGGTACCGGTCGAAGAGCCGGTCCACGGCGGTTGCGGGCAGCCGGTCGATCGGACCGAGCTGGCGGGCCAGGTGCATCGTGCGGGCGACGTCCTCGCACATGACGGCGGCCTTCACGGCGGCCTTGGCCGAGGGGCCGATCGTGAACGGCCCGTGCTGACGCATCAGCACAGCCGGCGACCGCGACCCGCGCAGCGTCTCGACGATCCCGCGCCCGATGTCGTCGCTGCCGATGAGCGCGAACGGCCCGATCGGAATGTCCCCGCCGAACTCGTCCGCCATCGCGGTCAACGAGCACGGGATGGGCTCACCGAGCGCCGCCCAGGCCGTGGCGTACGGACTGTGCGTATGCACGACACCGTTCACTTCGGGCATGTGCCGATAGACGTACGCGTGCGAAGCGGTGTCACTGGACGGGCTGTGCTCACCTTCGACCAACTTGCCGTCGAGGTCACAGACCACCATCGCTTCCGGAGTGAGCGAGTCGTACTCGACCCCCGACGGCTTGATGACGAGCAGATCTTCCCCCGGCACCCGAGCCGACACGTTTCCGGCAGTCCAGGTGACCAGCCCCCACCGCGTCAGGTGAGCGTGCAGATCGCAAACTTCCGCCCGAACCTGAGCGATCGCCTGAGAAACGCGCATGACCGTCACGCCCCCGCCTCCCGAACACCAGACCCGCTCACTCCACCGCGCAACTCGCTCACTCCCGCGCGCGCTTCGCTCACCGCAGCGCCCGGTTCGCTCACTCCAGTGCGCGACTCGCTCACTCCGCCGGTCGAATCGCTCACTCCCGCGCGCAACTCGCTCACTCCGTCGGCCGAATCGCTCACTCCCGCGCGCAACTCGCTCACTTGCCCGGCTGACTCGCTCAACTTCGCGCGCGAAACGCTCACTTCGGCGGCGGGATCGCTCACGGTCGCGCGGTTTTCGGTCGGTTCGGTGCGCGGGGTTGGCGCTTGGGCGTCGTTTGGCGTCGGTTGTTGCGCGGGCCGGTCTGAGCGGAAAGCTTCGTCGCGGATTGTTCGCAGGCGGTGCAGGACCTTGTTCTCGCCTCGGCCGAAGTAGTCGTGCAGGAGCGTGTACTCGTTGTAGAGGCGGTCGTAGACAGCGGCGTCGTCGAGATTCGGCTGCCACACGTCTTTCTCGACTCGGCCCATCGCCTCGGCTGCGGTGGCCACGTCGGGGTAGGCGCCGGCCGCCACGGCGGCGTGGATCGCGGAACCCAGAGCGGGCGCCTGCTCCGACGAGGCCACGCTGATCGGCCGGCGCAGCACGTCGGCGTAGATCTGCATGACCAAGGGGTTTCGTTTGAGGCCGCCGGCCGCCACGAACTCGGTCACGGGCACGCCGGCTGCCTCGAACGTTTCAACGATCTTGCGGGTGCCGAAGGCCGTCGCCTCGATGAGGGCCTTGTAGATCTCGAACGGTTGCGTCGCCAAAGTCAGGCCGGCGATCACGCCCGAGAGGTGGTGGTCGACCAGCACCGAGCGGTTGCCGCTCTGCCAGTCGAGCGCGACCAGACCGTGCCCTCCGACCGCCTGCGCGGCCGCCTGGCGGGACAGCAGGTCGTGCACGCTGAGGCCGGCCGATCGCGCTTCCTCATGCACGTACGGCGGAACCCCGTTGTCCACATACCAGCCGAAGATGTCGCCGACGCCGCTCTGGCCGGCCTCGTAGCCGTACAGCCCGGCCAGGATCCCCCCGTCGACCACCCCGCAGATGCCCGGCACCGCGGCCCGCGACGACGAGTTCATGACGTGGCAGGTCGACGTCCCCATCACCAGCAGCATCTGGCCCGGCGCCACGGCCTGAGCCGCGGGCGAGGTGACGTGCGCGTCCACATTGCCGACGGCGACCGCAATTCCTTCGGGCAGCCCCGTCCACCCGGCCGCCTGCGCCGTCAGCCCGCCCGCGCGGTCACCCAGCGCCGAGATCGGGTGCGCGAGGCGCGTCTCGGCGAAGTCGGCGAATGCCGGGTTGAGCTCGGCCAGGAACGAGGACGCGGGATACGTACCGTCCTGGTAAATGCCTTTGTATCCGGCCGTGCACGCGTTGCGCGTCTCCTGACCGCAGAGCTGCCAGATGATCCAGTCGGCCGCCTCGATCCAGCGCTCGGTGCGCCCGTAGATCTCCGGGTCCTCCTCGAGCACCTGCAACGCCTTGGCGAACTGCCACTCCGACGAGATCTTGCCGCCGTACCGGTCGATCCACGGTTCGCCGCGACGGTGCGCGAGCTCGTTGATCCGATCGGCTTGCGGCTGTGCCGCGTGGTGCTTCCAGAGCTTCGCGTACGCATGAGGCCTCCCCGTGAACGGGAAGAGCTGACACAGCGGCGTGCCGTCGGCCAGCGTGGGCAGCACCGTGCAGGCCGTGAAGTCGGTGGCGATGCCGATCACGTCGGCCGGGTCGATGCCCGCCGCCGCCACCGCCTGCGGCACCGCCGTCTTCAGCACCTGGACGTAGTCCGCCGGATCCTGCAGCGCCCAGTCCGGACGCAGCCTCTCCCCCGTGGCCGGCAACGTCCGTTCGATCACTCCGTGCTCGTATTCGTGCACGGCCGCGCCGACCTCTTCGCCGTCGCTGACCCGCACGACGACGGCCCGGCCGGACAGCGTGCCGAAGTCGACGCCAATGGTGTACGCGGACATGTTCACTTGGCCTTTCTCGTGACGAGCCGCTGCAGGACGATGAACGCGAAGAGCAGGATCCCGACGACGATCCGCGTCCACCACGAGTTCAGGTCGCCCTGGAACGTGATGATCGTCTGGATGAGACCGAGCACCAGCACGCCGAGCACGGTGCCCAGCACGTAGCCCGATCCGCCGGTCAGCAGCACCCCGCCGATGACCACGGCGGCGATCGCGTCGAGCTCGAGGCCCTGCCCGTGCAGGCTGTATCCCGACGAGGTGTAGAAGCTGTAGAGCACGCCGCCCAGCGACGCGCAGAACCCGCTCAACGTGTAGACGGCGATGCGCGTACGCCCCACCGGCAGACCCATGAGCAGCGCCGAGTCCGCGTTGCCGCCGATCGCGTACACGTTGCGCCCGAACCGCGTCCAGGCCAGCACGAGCGCCGCGATCAGCACGACGACGGCCGCGATCACCACGTTGAGCGAGATGAACACCCCGTCGTCGAACCGGAACCTCTTCTGGGCCATCTGCGTCCAGAAGTCGTTCGTGATCGGGATGGAGTTGCGGTTGATGAGCAGCGCCAGGCCCCGGGCCAGGAACATGCCGGCCAGCGTGGCGATGAACGGCTCCACCTTGAAGAAGTGGATGACCGCGCCCATCCCGAGCCCGAGCACCGTGCCGATCAGCAGCACCAGCGGCAGCACCACCCCGGCCGGCCAGCCCGCGGTCAGCAGGGTGGCGGCCACGGTGGTGGTCAGGGCGATCACCGCGCCGACCGACAGGTCGATGCCGCCGGTCAGGATCACGAACGTCATGCCGACGGCCACGACCAGCAGGAACGCGTTGTCGACGAAGATGTTCAGGAAGACCTGGGTGTCGCCGAAGCTGTCGTAGTTGTAGACGCCGATCGAGTACATGACGATAAGCAGGGCCAGCGTGGCCAGCACCGGGATGTGCTTGGTGTTGGGCCGGTAGACGCGCCGCCCGCCCAGAAGCGAGCGGTTCCGCTGGGGTGTCGGTGGAGTGGTCACGACGGTCATGCCGCCACCTCCGCCCGCGGAGAGCCGGACCGGGAGCCGGAGCCGAACCGGCCGAACACCTTGGCCCGGAACGTGGCCGACTGGGCCAGACACAGGATGATCACGACGACCGCCTTGAACAGGAGCGTTGTCTCGACCGGCACGCCCACGCTGACCGCCGTGATGTCGAGCGTGGTGATGATGACCGCGCCCAGCACGCTGCCCGCGATCGAGAACCGGCCGCCGGTGAGCGCCGTCCCGCCGAGGACGACGGCCAGGATGGCGTTCAGCTCGATCAGGTTGCCGGCCGCGTTGCTGTCCGCGCTGGACACGTCGGAGCTGTAGATCAGGCCCGCCACGCCCGCGAACGCTGCCGCGAACACGTACACCATGATCGTGATTCGCCGCGCCCGGATGCCCGCCAGTCTCGAGGCAGTCGGACTGCCGCCGACCGATTCCAAGAGCAACCCCAACGCCGTACGCCGGGTGAGCGCGACAGTCAGGCCGACCGCAACCGCAGCGATGAGGAACGAGACCGGGACGCCCAGGAAGTAGCCGGCCCCGATCACCCGGTACGGCGCCGAGTGCACGTTGAGGATCTGCCCGTCGGTGATCAGCTGGGCCACGCCGCGCCCGGCCACCATGAGGATCAGCGTCGCGATGATCGGCTGGATGCCCAGCACGGCCACCAGGAACCCGTTCCACAGACCGAAGACCAGGCACAGCGCGATGGCCGCGCCGATCACCAGCAGCACCGGCCCGACCGCGTCCGGGTTGCTCAGGTCGCCGATCAGCAGGCAGGCCAGCGCGCCCGAGATGGCCATGACCGACCCCACCGAGAGGTCGATGCCGCCGGTCGAGATGACCAGCGTCATGCCCAGCGCCACCAGCACGAGCGGGGCGCTGCGGCGCAGGATGTCGATCAGCGAGCCGTAGAGGTGCCCGTCCTGCAGAGTGATCCGGAAGAAGTTGTCCGAGAAGATCAGGTTGCTGACCAGCAGCACCACCAGCACGACGGTGGGCCAGAACAGGCGATGTCTTACCAGGTTGGTCATGTCGTGGCTCCACCGGCGATGGTCTGCATGATGCGGTCGGCGTCAACGTCGTCGCCGTTCTCGAGCTCCTCGACGAGCCGCCGGTCCCGCAGCACCTCGATCTTGTGGCTGAGCCGCAGCACCTCCTCGAGCTCGGCGCTGACGAACAGGACGGCCATGCCGCCGTCGGCGAGTTGCGCCACCAGCCGCTGGATCTCGGCCTTGGCCCCGACGTCGATGCCGCGGGTGGGCTCGTCGATGATCAGCAGCCGGGGCTCGGTGATCAGCCAGCGGGCCAGCAGCACCTTCTGCTGGTTGCCGCCGGACAGGTCGCGGACCAGCCGTTCCGGGTCGGCCGGGCGGATCTGCAGCGCCTTGACGTACCGGTCGACCAGCTCGTCCTGCTTGCGGCGCGGGATCGGCCGGGTCCAGCCGCGTGCGGCCTGCATGGCCAGGATCATGTTTTCCCGTACGGTCAATTCGCCGATGATTCCCTCGGTGCGCCGGTTCTCCGACGAGAAGGCGATCCCCTCGGCCATCGCCTCCCGCGGCGCCTTGACCGTGTGCGGCTTGCCGTCGATCAGCAGCGCCCCGTGGTCGGGCCGGTCGGCCCCGAACAGCAGACGCGCCAATTCCGTACGCCCGGATCCCAGCAATCCAGCCAGGCCGACCACCTCGCCGGCGTGGATGGTCAGGTCGAACGGCGCGATCGCGCCGGTGCGGCCGAGTTCACGCGCGTCGACGATCGGCGTGCCGCGCTCGGTCACCGTCGCCTCGCGAGCGTGCTCCTCGATCTGCTCGAGCGCCTCCAGCTCCTTGCCGATCATCTTGCTGACCAGCTGCATCTGGGGCAGCTCGGCGGTGCGGTACTCGCCGATGAGCCGGCCGTTGCGCAGCACGGTCATCCGGTCGGCGATCTCGTAGACCTGGTCGAGGAAGTGGCTCACGAAAAGGATTGCCACCCCTTCGTCGCGCAGCCGCCGCATGATCGTGAACAGCTGCTCGACCTCGGAGGCGTCCAGGCTGGAGGTCGGCTCGTCGAGGATCAGCACCTTGGTCGTGCCCACGTCGGTCGCGCGGGCGATCGCGACCATCTGCTGGATGGCGAGCGAGTAGCTGTCGAGCTGGGCCGAGACGTCGATGTCGAGGTCGAGCCGGGCCAGGCTGACCTGCGCGCGCTTGCGCATCTCGGACCATTGGATGCGGCCGAACTTGCGCGGTTCGCGGCCGATGAAGATGTTCTCGGCCACCGAGAGGTTGGGGCAGAGGTTGACCTCTTGGTAGACGGTGCTGATGCCGGCCTGCTGGGCCTGCAGCGGCCCGGTGAACCGCACCTTCTGCCCGGCCAGCTCGATGTCGCCGCCGTCGATGTCGTACACGCCGGTCAGCACCTTGATCAGCGTCGACTTGCCGGCGCCGTTCTCACCCATCAGCGCGTGGATCTCGCCGGGCAACAGCCGGAAGTCGACGTCGTCGAGGGCGACGACGCCGGGGAAGACTTTCTTGATGCCGGTCATCTTCAACTGCTCGGCCATGCGGGCTCCGTTCAGCGGTGGGCCGCCCCGAGGGGCGGCCCACCGGCCGGTGACTCAGTACTTGCGGGACGGGAGAGCTTCCTTGGCCTGCTCCGGGGTGAAGGTCCCCTCCTCGGTGAGCACGCGCTGCGGGATCGTCTCGCCGGCCTTGGCCTTCTTGACCAGGTCCATCAGCTGTGGCCCGAGCAGCGGGCTGCACTCCACGATGAAGTTGATCTTGCCTTCGGACAGCGCCGTCATGCCGTCCTTGACCGCGTCGACCGTAATGATCTTGATGTCGGTGCCGGGCTTCTTGCCGGCCGCCTCGATCGCCTCGATGGCGCCCAGGCCCATGTCGTCGTTGTGCGCGTAGAGCACGTCGATCTTGGGCTGCGACTTGAGGAAGGTCTCCATCACGGCCTTGCCGTCGGTCCGCGTGAACTGGCCGGTCTGCGAGGCGACGACCTTGAACTTGGTCTCGTTCTTGATGACGTCGGCGAAACCCGACTTGCGGTCGTTGGCCGGCGCGGCGCCCGGCGAGCCCTGCAGCTCGACGATGTTGACCGGGTCGCTCTTGCCCTCGTACTCCTTGACCAGCCAGTCGCCGGCCTTCTTGCCCTCCTCGACGAAGTCCGAGCCGATGAAGGTCTTGTAGAGCGAGGTGTCCGGGTCGTCGATCGCGCGGTCGGTCAGGATCACCGGGATGCCGGCGTCCTTGGCCTCCTTGAGCACGGTGCCCCAGCCGCTCTCGACCACCGGCGAGAAGGCGATGACGTCGACCCGCTGGGTGATGAAGTTGCGGATGGCCTTGATCTGGTTCTCCTGCTTGCCCTGGGCGTCGGAGAACTTGAGGTCGATGCCCGAGGACTGGGCCGACTCCTGGATCGACTTGGTGTTGGCCGTACGCCAGCCGCTCTCGGCGCCGACCTGCGAGAAGCCGAGCGTGATCTTGTCGCCGCCGCCTCCGCCGTCGCCGGAGCCACTGTCGCTGCTGTCACCGCACCCCGCGACGGCCGAGGCGAGCAGGAGCCCGCCGGCCACCGCGATGGAAAGTCTTCTGAGCACTGGATCCTCCTGATGTGAAGGCGCGCCTGTTAACGTTCACAGAGCAAAGTTCCGGCGCCTCGCGGGGACGACGGGCGACCGGCGGTTGAAGTGTGCCGTTGCGGCGAGTCGCGGGGGCGTCACCCTCAGGACTCGCGTTCCGGAAGTGTTACCGTTCTCATCACGCGAGTCAAGGCCTCAACACCGGTTTGTTACCGACGGATTGCCGATTCCCGCCCGGTGCAGCAAG
Source organism: Paractinoplanes pyxinae (assembly GCF_026626335.1). Classification (GTDB taxonomy): domain Bacteria; phylum Actinomycetota; class Actinomycetes; order Mycobacteriales; family Micromonosporaceae; genus Actinoplanes; species Actinoplanes pyxinae. Next base: position 263,255 of record NZ_JAPNTZ010000005.1, read on the forward strand.
ACCCCGGTGAGATCGATGGACACGGCTCGCTTCAGCCGTACACTGTGCGCGCTCACATCGGGCATAGTCACCGCGGACTCGGGGGTACCACTTGGCATCCAGAAAGCCCGCAGCCGACGGCGTTCCGGCCGCGACGGTCCGGCCCCGCCTGACCGTGATGCGCGACGTCGCCAAGCTCGCCGGCGTCTCGCACCAGACGGTGTCGCGAGTGCTCAACAACCACCCCAACGTGCGCGCCGAGACCCGCGAGCGGGTGCTCGACGCCATGCGCTCGCTCAATTACCGCCGCAACCTGGCCGCCCGCACGCTGGTCACGCGGCAGTCCGACACGCTGGGCATCATCGGTTTCGAGACCACGTTGTTCGGTCCCGCGTCCATGTTGTACGGCATCGAGAGCGCGGCCCGGGACGCCGGCTACATGGTGAGCATCGCGTCGGTGCGCGACCTCGACCGCCGCCAGGTGCTCGAGGCGGTCGACCGGCTGACCCAGCACTCGGTGGACGGCGTGATCGCCATCGCCCCCAAGCAGTCGGTGACCCACGCCCTGGCCCAGGCCCCGCCGTCGCTGCAGTGCGTGGCCGTGGGCGGGTCGGGCGAGTCGGACGCCGCGCCCACGGTCTCGATCGACAACGCGGCCGGCGCCCGCCTGGCCACCCAGCACCTGCTCGACCTGGGTCACGCCACGGTGCACCACGCGGCCGGCCCGGCCGACTGGCCCGAGTCGGCCGAGCGCATCGAGGGCTGGCGCCGCACCCTGTACGCGGCGGGCGCGGTGGTGCCGAGGGTCGAGCACGGCTGGTGGGACGCCGAATCGGGCTACGCACAGGGCCGGGCGATGGCCGACGATCCGAACGTGACCGCGATCTTCTGCTCCAATGACCGGATCGCATTGGGCGTGTTGCGGGCGCTGCACGAGGCGGGCAAGCGGGTGCCGCAGGACGTGAGCGTGGTCGGCTTCGACGACATGCCGGACTCGGGCTTCTTCGTGCCGCCCCTGACCACGGTCCATCAGGATTTCGGCGAGCTCGGGCGACGCAGCCTGGCTCTGCTGCTGGAACACATGACGACCGCTCCGGCCACCGATCCCCCGCCGCCGCACCGGGTTCTGCTGACGCCCGAACTCGTGATCCGCACGAGCAGCGGTCCCCGCTAGCTCTCTGACGTCCGGATGCCTCGACCCTCGCGGCGATCCCTTTGGCCGCACTTGTATCAAGCCTTAGTTCGCCTGGGAACGCTCCCGCCGGTCGGCCGCCTGTGATTTCGGCGGCGCGGCGTACCCGCACGTCAACGAGGTGGGCGGCAAGGGGATATCCTGCCCGCAACCAGTGGATCGGGGTGCGGGTGAGCGTCAAACGCGGACGGCCGCCGGGCATGATGGACGTCGCCCGGCTGGCAGGGGTGTCGCACCAGACCGTGTCCCGGGTGCTCAACGAGCACCCCAACGTCAGCGAGCCGACCCGCCTCAAGGTGCGCGCCGCCATCGCCGAACTCGGCTACCGCCCCAACCGCACGGCCCGGGCTCTGGTCACCGGCACGTCGAAGGTGATTGGGGTCGTCGCGCCCAACACCGCGCTGTACGGCCCGGCGTCGATGCTGACGGCCTTCGAGCAGGCCGCTCAGGAGAGCGGTTTCGCAGTCAACGTGGGCAGCGTCCGCAGCCTCAACGAGCGCTCGATCGCCGACGCCGTCGAGCGTCACCTCGACCAGCGGGTGGCCGGCCTGGTGGTCATCGCGCCCGTGGCCGGCGCCGGACCGGCCCTGGCCCGCCTCCCCGAGGACGTTCCTCTGGTCACGATCGACGGCGACCCCGAGCGGGCCAGCACGCTGGTCACGGTCGACCAGGTGGCGGGCGCCCGCGCGGCCACCGAGCATCTGCTGGCGGCCGGCCACTCCACCGTCTGGCACATCTCCGGCCCGGCCGACTGGTTCGACGCCGCGGGCCGGGTGCACGGCTGGGAAGAGGCACTGCGGGCGGCCGGGGCCGAGCAACCGCCCCTGCTGACGGGCGACTGGAGCGCCGAGTCGGGCTACAAGAACGGGAAGCTGCTGGCCCGCCTGCCCGAGGTGACGGCCGTCTTCACGGCGAACGATCACATTGCGCTGGGCCTGCTGAGGGCGCTGAGCGAGCACGGCCGCCGGGTGCCCGAAGAGATCAGCATCGTCGGCTTCGACGACGTGCCGCAGGCGGCCTACTACACGCCCCCGCTGACCACGGTCCGGCCCGACTTCGACGCGGTGGCCCGGGCCGGCGTCGAGCTGCTGCTGGCCCAGATCGAATCCGGCGCTCCCGACGGGGCGGCCCGCCGCACGATAGCCCCCACCCTGGTCACGCGGGACAGCGTCGCCCCGCCGCCCACCCGCTGACCGGCGCCGCGCTCAAGCAATTTGCTCACCGCTCTGGCTTAGGTGCATCAATGTCTGTTAGCGTTAACAGGTCTCACTACGGGTATTCCTAGGCCTGTGGCGCTGACATCGGAAGAGAGGACCCGGTCGGGGCCATCAAGGGGAGGATGGCCCCGCTGGGTGCTGCCGCTGAGTGCTTTCCGGCGGGTGTTGCCGCTGATCGCCGCTGGATGCTTCCCGGCGGGTGCTGCCGCTGATTGCCGCCGCGGGGCGCTGGCCGCCGCGCTCAGCTCGAGGTCAGCCCGGCCGACTGGGCCAGCAGCCCGGCCTGGGTGCGGTTGGCGCAGCCCAGCTTCTCGAACAGGTGCGACACGTAGCCCTTGACCGTCGCCTCGGTGAGGAACAGGCGGCGCGCGATCTCGGCGTTGGGCAAGCCGTCGCCGATCGCGGTGAGCACGTCCCGCTCGCGGTCGGTCAGCTCGGCCACCCGGGCCAGGGCCGCCTCGCGTTCCTCGTGGGCCGTGGCCGAGGCGGCCACCAGACCGTCCTTCGCCACCGGGGAGAGAACCGTGTGCCCCTGCGCGGCCACCCGGATCAGGTCGATCAGCTCGGCCGGCGGCGTCGACTTGACCAGATAGCCCGCGGCCCCGGCCTGCAGCGCGCGGATCACGTACCCGTCGGCGTCGAAAGTCGTCAGCACGAGCACCACCGGCGGCCGCGGCAGCGCCCGGATGCGTCGGGTGGCGGCAAGCCCGTCGACACCCGGCATGCGCAGATCCATGAGGACGAGATCGGGCGTCTGCCGCACGACCGCCTCGGCCGCCTCGGCGCCGTCCGACGCCGTGCCGACCACCTCGATGCCGGGCGCGGCCGACAGGATCGTCGCGAGGTGCCGGCACACCAGCGGCTCGTCGTCCACGATGAGCACCCGGAGACTGCTCAAGGCCCTCCCCTGACCTTCGCCGGCATCACTGTCTCGAGCCGGAAGCCGCCCGCGCCGTCGGGCCCGACCCGCAGGGTGCCGCCGATCGACTCGACCCGTTCGCGCAGGCCGGCCAGCCCGGCGCCGTTGCCCCGGGCGGACTGCGACGCGCGCCCGGCGCCGTTGTGGACGATGATGCGCACCTGCTCGGGAAAATACTGCGCGTCGACCCGGACCGCTGCCCCGCCGGCGTGCTTGCGCGCGTTGGTCAGGGCCTCGCGCACCACCCGGTAGGCCGTGCGGCCGGTCACCCGGGACAGGCCCGACGGCTCGCCCGCCAGCACGAGCTCGACCCGCTGCCCGGCCCGGCCCGCCTCGTCGACCAGCTCGGCCAGCTGCGGCTCGGGCCCCTCGTCGAGCGGGGCCTCGGCCGGGCGGCCACCCCGGCGCAGCACGCCGACCAGCTCGCGCAGCTCGTCGAGGGCCAGAGCGCCGTGCGCCCGCAGCTCTTCCGCGGCGTCACGGGTTTCGTCGTCGGGGGCCCGCACCGACAGCGCGCCGGCCTGCAGAGTCATCAGGGTGACGCGGTGCGCGACCAGATCGTGCAGCTCGGCCGCCAGGCGTGCGCGTTCCTCGGCCCGCGCCTGCTCGGCCCGGAACCACTGCTCGCGTTCGGCCCGCTCGGCGCGCTCGCCCAGCAGCGCCATCTTGCGGCGGCGAGCGGCCAGGTAGAGGGCGAACAGTGGCGCCACCGCGCTGTGCAGCAGCCCGTTGACGACAAAGCTGGTCGTCGGAGCCCAGGGCCGGACGCTGAGCACGGTCAGCAGCGCGATCAACGACCAGATGGCGGCCGTCCACGCCGGCGGCACGTCGCGCTCGGTGATGTTCTCGACCACGACGGACAGGGCGATCGGGATCCACGGGCTGACCGAGAGCAGCGCCTCGGCCACCGGCAGCGGGGCAGCGAATGCCACCGCTGTCTGCGCTATCGCCGACAGCACGATTGCGAGGGCGGCGGCCGTGGGCCGGAGCCGCCGCACGAGCACGACGACCGAGGTGCAGACCTGAAGGGCGACGAAGACCCACACGTACGCGAGGCCGGTGGTGGAGCCGATGCTGAGCACGGCGAGCACGCCGCCGAGCGCCGCCGCCGCGACCAGCGCGGTCAGCAGCACGCCGTCGACCAGCACGTCACGCCGCTTCATGGGCCCGACGCTACCGGGGCCGAGCCGGGGGCGGACCCTACCAAAGTAGGTGCCCGTCACCTACTTTCTCCGCTGCCGCCGACCGGTCCCCCTCGGGCTGAATGGGAGTCGACAAACAGCGAAGGGAGAAGGCCATGACGACGATGACAAGGCGCGGGCTCCTGGGTGCGGCGGCCAGCGCCGCGGCGATGATCACCACGCCGGCCGCGGCCGCCCAGGCCAGGCCCGTCTCCGAGCGCCACCACCGTGAGGTCACCACCATCGTGCTGGTGACCGGCGCGAACGGCTCGCCCAGCGGCGACGCCGAGCTCACCCTGCGCGGCCACCGCACGGTCGGGATCGAGCTGCCCGGTCACGGGCCCGCCTCGGGCCAGTTCCGCCGGGCCTACCAGTCCCCGCAGAACCTGGCCGCGCTGGCCACCGAGCGGTCCCCCATGGCCGGCATCACCCTCGACGACTACGTCGAGGCCACCGTGGCCGTGGTCCGCCGGGCGGCCCGGCTCGGCCCGGTGATCCTGTGGGGCGGCAGCATGGGCGGCGCCACGGTCAGCCGGGTCGCCAACGCGGTGCCGCGGCTGATCGACCGGCTGGTCTACAGCTCCGCGTTCTGCTGCGTCGACCTGCCGACCATGGGCCACTATCTGCAGACCCCCGAGGCCGCCGGCACGCTGATCCTCGAGCTGGGCGGCGCCTCGCTGGCCGACGCGGCGGTGATCGGCGCGACCCGCACCAACTTCCGCACGAACGACGCCGCCGTGCTGGCCAAGATGAAAGAGGCGCTGTGCGCCGACGCCACCGAGGCCGAGTTCATGACCATGCTCAACGCCTCCCATCCCGACGAGTCGACGCAGGTGCCGCTGGCCGACGCCCGCGGCCACAAAGACACGTGGGGCACGATCCCGCGCACCTTCATCCGGCACACCCGCGACCGGATGATCCCGCTCCCCCTGCAGAACCGGATGATCGCCGAGGCCGACCGGCTGACCCCGCGCAACAAGTTCGACGTGCGCTCGATCGCCACGTCGCACGCGGCCAACCAGGCCGGCTGGGCCGCCACCGTCGACATCCTCGACGAGCTGGCCTGCCGATGACCCGCGGCGGGCGCGTCCTCTCAGCCCGGGCCGGGCAGCTCGGTCGCGGTGCCGACCCACTCGATCACCTCACCGTCCTCGGTGAGCAGCGGGACGGCCCGCGACTGGGTCCAGCCGAGGGTGCCGTCGGGCCGGCGTACGCGGTGGCGCAGCTCGAAGACGCTTCGGGTGCGCACCGCCTCGGCGATCGCGGCCAGCACGTCGGGCTGATCGGCCGGATCGATGTAGGTGTCGAGCCAGGTGCCGCTCGGTTCGGCCGTGTCGGCGATGAAGCCCCGCCCGTCCAGCGCCCGCATCTGCGACCAGTCCGGGTTCATCCGGTAGACGACGTCGAAGCTGGCGCTGACCAGCGCCCGGAAGCGCCGGTCGGCCTCGTGCCGCACCCGGGCCAGCTCGAGCTGGGCGCCCACCCGGGCCAGCAGCTCGCGGGCGGCGAACGGCTTGACCAGGTAGTCGTTGGCCCCCGCGCCGAGGCCCTCGACGGCCGCCTCCTCGCCGGCCCGGGCGCTCAGCGCGATCATCGGGATCCCGCGGAAGGCGCTCTCCGCCCGCAGCTGGCGAATCAGCTGCAGGCCGTCCACATTGGGCGTCATGACGTCGGTCAGCACCAGGTCGGGCGGGTGCCGCCGGGCCGCCGTCCTCGCCTGGTCGCCCGTGCCGACCGCCTCGACGTCCCAGGCGAACGACAAGAGCCGGGTCAGATAGGCGCGCATGTCGGCGTTGTCGTCGACCACCAGCACCCGGGCGCGGGACGACGGGCCGGGGGCCTCGGCCGCCGGGCCGGCCGGCGCGTCCCAGAACCGCGCCACCTCGGCCAGCGCGGACGCCACCGGGTGGTCCACGCCGGTGGCGGGCTTGTCGTCCGGGGCCGCGGGCTTCTTGGGCAGCCAGACCGTGAAGCGGCTGCCGTGGCCGGGCTCGCTCTGCGCCCGTACGCGCCCCAGGTTCTGCCGCACCAGCTGGTCGACCAGGGCCAGGCCGATCCCGGCGCCCTCGTGGTTACGCGCCTTCACGTCGGGCACCCGGTGGAAGCGCTGGAAGATGCGCGGCAACTGGTCGGCCGGGATGCCCACGCCGGTGTCGGTCACGATCAGCTCGGCGTGCTTGGGCCTTTCCCGCAGCTCGACGGTGATCGCGCCCTCGAAGGTGAACTTGAGCGCGTTGGAGAGCAGGTTGGCGACAACCTTCTCCCAGATCAGCGGGTCGAGCATCACCGGCGCGCTCAGCGGCGGGCACGTGACCCGCAGCTCGATGCCCATCTGCTGCGCGGCGCCGCGGAAGGCGCTGGTCACGTCGACGGTGAGCGCGGCCAGGTCCACCGGTTCCGGGCGCACCCGCAGCCGCCCGGCCTCGATCTGCGAGAAGTCGAGCAGGCTCTCGACCATGACCAGCAGCCGCCGCGCGTTGCGGGCGGCCACCGCCACCTCGGCCCGCAGCCGCTCGGAGAGCTCGTTCTCCGCTCCCCCGAGCTCTTCCAGCGGCGCCAGCAGCAACGTGAGCGGGGTGCGCAGCTCGTGGCTGATGTTCGACAGGAACTCGGTCTTCACCCGGTCGAGCTCGGCCAGCCGGTCGATGCGCTCGCGCTGGCGTTGCCGGCCGGTCGCCTCGGCCAGCGAGGCCGCGACCTGCACGGCCACCAGTTCCAGCAGCTCGCGGTAGCCGGTGTCCAGCGACAGCCGCGGATTCACCCCGAGGACGAGCACGCCGCCGGTGGTGGTGCCGGCGTCGTGGTGCTCGCGCAGCGGGAAGACCAGGGCGCTGCGGCCCGTGGTGACGCCGCGGAACGTCTCGTCGAGCCGGTCCACGGTGGCCGGTTCGCCGGTGCGGGTCACCCGGCCGACCGGCCAGGCCGCCGCGTTGTCGAGCAGCGAGATCGTGTGCGGCGCCATCGGGCCGCCCGCGCCCACCCCGGCCGCGGCGATCAGCTCGGCGCTGCCGCGGGTCTTGTCGACCAGATAGGCCAGGGCGAACGGCACGTCCTGGTCGCCGCCGCCGAGGGCCGCGAGCGACCGCTCCAGGCTGGTCCGGCGGGTGCCCGCCCCGGCCGGGCCGGTCGCGAGCCGGTTGAGCAACCGCAGCCGCCGGCTGCTCAGCACCTCGGCGGTCTTCTCGATAACCGTGGCGAGGATGCCCTCCACTTCGCCGCCGGGCGCGCGGATCGGGCTGAACGCCAGGTCGAACCACGCATCCTCGAGGTCGCCGTGCCGGGTGATCGGATAGAGCGCGTCGGTCAGCGACACCGCCTCACCGGCCCGCACCCGGGCGTACAGCGGCTCGTTGAGGTGCCACACCTCGGGCCAGCACTCCTGGTTGGCCCGGCCCAGCCCGGCCGGGTGCTTGGCGCCCATCACCGTGCGGTAGGCGTCGTTGTAGAGCTGCAGGTGCTCGGGCCCCCACAGCACGCACATGGCGACGGGGCTCTCCAGCACGGTCTGCACCACCGAGACCAGGGCGGCCGGCCACCCGCCGACCGGGCCGAGCCGGGTGCGCCGCCAGTCGAGCTCCCGCATCAGCGAGGCCACCTCGCCCGGCCCGGCGAAGGTCCGCTCGGCCGTGGTCCGGTCGTCCCGGCGGCCGGGCAGCTCGCCGCCGCGCAGCACGTCCATCAGCACCGGGCCGATGTCGCGCAGGTCGAGCACCAGGTCGACGGCGCCGCTGTCGACGGCGGCCCGCGGCATGCTGGGGTGCTCGGCCGAATCCTCGCTCTGGGCGACGACAGTGCCGCCCGCCTCCTTCAACGCCCGCGCGCCGGCGGCGCCGTCGCGGCCCATCCCGGAAAGCACGGCCGCGGCCGCGTCCGGCCCGAACGAGTCGGCCAGCGAGCGCAGCAGCAGGTCGAGCGAGCCGCTTCCGGTCGTGTTGACCGCCTCGCTGAGCGACACGGTGCCGTCGGGCATCACCTCGAGGGCGGTCAGCGGCGGGGCGACGAGCACACGGCCCGGGATGAGCAGGGCGCCCTCGGTGGCCCAGGCGACCGGCAGGGCCGACCGGCGGCCCAGGATGTCGACCAGCGCGCTGCCGTGGCTGCCCAGATGCTGGGCCACGACCACGGCCGCCGTCAGGTCGCCCGGAAACTCTTTGAGCACCGAGGTCACCGCGCCGAGCCCACCGGCCGACGCGACCAGCGCCACCACGACCGGCCCGGAGCCGCCCTCGGGAATCACACCCCTACTGTGCCTCTCCGGTCGCCGGTTGTCGCGGGTCGGCGGGCCCTGATCACTTCAGCGCCAGGAACGCATGACCCATTTGCGGACCAGCGGCGGCACGACCCACGAGTACACGCAGTAGGCCAGCCAGACGAAGCCCAGCAGGCCGCCCAGCACGGGCAGGCCGATCGCGCGCAGACCGATGATCAGCGCGACCGCGACCAGCCAGGTCTTGAGGGCCCCGAACCGAAGGATCGGGCGCAGCGGCCGCATCAACGGGTGCCGGGCGACGCGCAGCTCCATCGCCGACTCGGCGAACAGCTGCTCGGTGGGGCGGGCCGCGGCGGCCTGGCGGAAGCCTTCGTACGCGGCGTCGACGTGCCCACGGGCGGCGCTCGTGCCGCCGAGCAGCGCGTGCGCCACCGGGTTCTCGGGGTGGGCGCCGACGAACTCGCGGCTGATCCGCTGCGCCTCGCGGTCGTCGCCGCGGGCGTGGGCCAGCTGGATGCGGGTCGCGTAGACCACCGGGGCCTGCGGCGCCCGGGCGGCGGCCAGATCCACCAGCTTGCCGGCCTTGTCGAGCTGTCCGGCGGCGGCGCACAGGTCGGCGTAGGCGCACAACAGGTCGACGTCCTCGGGCGCCATCGCCAGCCCGTCGAGCAGGGCGCGCTCGGCCTGCGGGTCGCGCCCGGCCTCGTGCTCGGACCGGCCCAGCCACAGCAGCAGGCCGGGGTCGGGGCCGTTGGCGGCCAGCCCGGCCCGGGCGGCGTCGCCCACCTCCGCCCAGCGGTCGAGCCGGCTGAGCGCGGCACACCGCAGCTGCATCGCGAACGAGCCGGTGACCTCGTTGGCCGGCAGCCTCGACAGCTCGGTCAGGGCCTGCTCGGGGCGGCCGGTCGCCAGCAGCGCCTGGGCGTGGTGCAGGGTCGCGTTCATCGCACCAGCACCACGATCAGCAGGGCCTCGAACAAACCGCACACGATCGCGGCCAGCAAGCCCGGGCCGATCAGGCGGGCCGGGCCGTGCCCGCGCAGGGTGGCCACGCGGAACGGGCGGCGCTGCAGGGAAAGCACGACCAGCCAGACCAGCAGGCCGCAGACGGTGCCGGCCAGCCGTACCGGGGAATTGCCCTCGGTGAAGGCGCCCACCGTGATCCGAGCGGCGACGCCGGCCACGCCGGCGCCCGCGATGGCCGCCAACTGCCCGGCCGGCAGGGCCAGCCGATGACCGTTGAGCAGGCCGAGCGTGGCCGCGGCGAGCGGGCCGCCGAAGAAGGCGGGGTAGACGATCGACTCGGGCCGCCACGGCGGCTTGCCCGGCGGCGGCTGCTCCCGGATGGTCGGGCGGAACAGGTCGTCGTGCATGTGCTTCCCCGCTCTCGTTCGCCCGGCGCTGGCCAGCGTAGCGGGCGCTATCGAACCAGCAGGGAGCGCAGTCGCGCGTACGCGAAGGGGTCGGTCGTGGCTTTCGCCGTCAGCTCGGGCAGATCGAGCCGGGAGCCGGCCGCGTCGACCAGCACGCCGGTGACCGCGGGGTGGGCCCGGATCCAGCCGGCGTCCCCGGCCAGCAGGGTGGCGTCGGCCAGCACGAGCCACGCGTGCGCCTGGAACACGGCCGTCTCCAGGTCCTCGGGCGGGCAGGCGGCCACCTCGGCCGGGCGGACGCGGATCACGTCGGCCGCCTCGCCCGGGTCGTGGGCCGGACGACCGAGCACGTGGGCGATCGCCTGCTGCAACGGACGAACCTCCCGCGCGGCGGCGCGCTGCCAGAACTTCGGCGGGACGGCGGCCAGCGTCCGCCACGGCACGCGACCGGTGGTCGAGAGCACCTGCGCCGACAGTTGCCGCTGCCGGCGCCGGCTCAGCGGCTCGAGCGGCACCGGGTCGGCCGGCGGCATCGGCCGGCCCGCGATCTCGGCGGCCACCGCGGCCAGGCTCGGGTGACGGCGGGCGACTTCCGCCGCCTCGTCGGGGTCGACCGGCTCGTCGTCGACGGCCGCCGGCCAGGCCTCGTGCAGGTCGGTGATGCGGTAGCGCAGGCCGCCGAAGCGGGTCAGCGCATCCTCCAGCATGGAGCTGTACTCGAGGAAGTCACCGTCGGCGCGGCTGAGCCGGACGAAGGCGAAGGCGGCGGCAGTGCTGACCTCGACGGGAGCGTCCCGGGCGCGCAGCCGGCGCACGAGGGCCGCGGCCACCCGGGGTGGCTGTTCGTCATCGTCGTACGGCGCCACCGCGTCCATCGCGCGCGACCAGGCCCGATAGCGGGCGTTGGCCAGCAGGCCGGGCGCGGCCGCGACGCCCGCGAGCTCGTGGGCGATGAGCACCGCCAATTCGGCCCGGTCGAGAACCCGTACGGCCGGAAAGCCGACCAGCAGCTCGGTCCCGCGCAGCGTGACCCGGGCACGCACCTGGGCATCCGGCCCGAGCGCGATCCGCTTCGGCACGGGCAGGCCGAGCCGGTCCGCCACTTCGCGGATGACCTCGTACAGGGCGGTTTGATGGAGCGTCAGAGCGCACCGGCCAGCTCGCGGCGCGACGTCACGCCCAGCTTGGCGAAGACCTTGCGCAGGTGCCATTCCACGGTGCGCGGGCTCAGGAACAGCGCCGCGCCGATCTCCGGGTTGGTGCGACCGGCCACGGCCAGCCGCGCGATCTGCGACTCCTGCGGGGTCAGCTCCTCGCGAGCGGCCGCGCCCCGCTTGCGGACGGTCTCGCCGGTCGCCGTCAGCTCGCGCCCGGCCCGTTCGGCGAAGCCCGCCGCGCCCATGCCCGCGAAGGCCTCGTACGCGATCCGCAGTTCGTTCCTCGCCTCGGCGCGCCGGTTCTCGCGGCGCAGCCACTCACCGAAAAGCAGCCGGGTGCGAGCCACCACCATGCCGAGGTGATCCGCCGGCAACACCTCGATCGCTGCGCGAAACTGCTCCTCCGTACGCGTGGCCGGCCCGGCCAGCGCGTCGGCCAGCGCCTGAGCACCCACCGCCCATTTCGTCCCGGCCGCACTCGTCCGCCGGCGCAGCTGTTCGGCGGCCTCGGCGGCTTCGCCGGTCGCGCCCGACCGCGCGGCCGCCTCGATCAGCTCGAGGACTCCCCAGTGCCAGAAGCCAAGGTCCTCGTACGCGACGGCCTGCCGGGCCGCGGCCAGCGCCTCCGGATAACGGCCGAGCCCGTTGCCGAGCACGGCCCGGGTGTGCGCGGCCAGCGCCAGCAGCCGGCCCTCCTCGCGCGTCCGGGCGTCCCGCTCGGCCGGTTCCATCACGTCGAGCGCCGGCCGCTCCGCCCCGCGGTAGGCCAGCAGGTTGAGCGACGCCGACGGCTGCGTGACCAGCCCGGTGGCCCGGCCCAGCGTCTCGGCCTCGCCGATCAGCTCGGACGCCTCGGCCAGCCGGCCCGCGATCACCAGCGCGCCCGCCCGGAACGTGAGCATCGACGGCAGCACCGAGAGCACCCCGGTGTCGCGGGCAAACGTGGCCGCCTGCCCGGTCAGCCGGTTCCAGGCCTCGTCGTCGAAGAGCTCGTGCGCGACCGGCACCCCGATCCAGATGAGCTTCAGGTGCTCGCGGGCGTCGAGCGCGGCCAAGGCCCTGGTCAGCGGCCCGACCGCGGCCTGGTAGCCGTCGAGCGTCCAGGTGATCAACCCGGCGAGCAGCAGGCCGGCCGCGTCGTCGCCGGGTTCCACCGCCCGCGCCGCCTCGGCCACCACGCGGGCGTCGTCCTCGCCCAGGCGGCCGGTGTGCAGGGCGGCGCCCAGGGCCGACAGGTACGTCTCGCGGGCAGCCGGTAGGTCGAGTTCTTCGAGGCGGCGGGCCGCGGCAACCAGGGCGCGGGCGGCGTCGCGGCCGTGGTTGAGCCAGAACGCGGCCTGGGCCCGCAGCCGCTCCACGCCGGCCTGGGCCAGCGGGTCGAGCGGGCCGATCTCGGCCGCGGCCAGCAGATCGGGCACACGGGCGGGCGAGCCGGCCAGGAAGTGGGCCTGGGCGGCGGCCAGGGCCCGGGTGGCCCGCGGCTTGGGGTCGGGGGTGAGCTCGGCGGCACGTTCGAGGAAGGCGGCGGCCGCCGACCGTCCACCCCGGCGCAGCGCCCGGCCGGCCGAGCGTTCGAGCTCGCCCGCGACCGCCTCGTCGGGACCGGCCGCGGCGTGCGCGCGATGCCAGGCGCGACGGTCGGGCTCCTGGTGCGGGTCGATGACGTCGGCCAGCGCGCGGTGCACGGTGCGCAGGGCGGCGGCCTCGGTGGACCGCCAGCTCGCCGAGCGTACGAGGGGATGCCGGAACCGGACCCGGGCGCCGAACTCGACCAGGCCGGCCGCCTCGGCCGGCGCTTCGGCGCCGGGCGGCACTCCGAGGCGTTCCAGGGCACGCCACAGCAGCGGCACGTCGCCCACCGGTTCCAGGGCGGCCGCCACCAGCAAGGTGCGCGTCTCGGGCGGCAGGTCGGCGATGCGGCGCTGGAAGCTCTGCTCGAGGCGGCTCGCCAGGGAGATCTCGCCGGGGCCGCCGAAGCCGAAGGCCAGCTCGGCCGGGGTGAGATCGCGCGGCAGCTCCAGCAGCGCGAGGGGGTTGCCGCGGGTCTCGGCCAGGATCCGGTCGAGGACGCGCTCGTCGACCGGGCCGGGCAGCGCCGACCCGAGCAGGGCGCGGGCGTCGGCGTCGGGCAGCCCGCCGACCCGCAGCTCGGGCAGGCCGGTCAGCAGCTTCTCGTCGCCCGGGGTGCGCGCGGCGAAGACCAGCGCCACCGGCTCGGCGTCGAGGCGGCGGGCCACGAACGTCAGGATCACCTCGGACATGCGGTCGAGCCACTGCGCGTCGTCGACCACGCACATCACCGGTTCACCCGCCTCGGCCGCTTCGGCCAGCAGCCTCAGCACGGCCAGGCCGACCAGAAGCGCGTCCGGCGCGTCGCCCGCGGCCAGCCCGAAGCCGACCGCGAGCGCCTGACGCTGCGGCTCGGGCAGCCGGTCGAGATGGGTCATCAGCGGCGAGCAGAGCTGCTGCAACGCCGCGTACGCGATCTCGGTCTCGGACTCGACGCCGGCCGCACGCACCACCAGCCCCGGCGCGGCCGCGCACAAGTGGTCGAGCAGCGCCGTCTTGCCCGCCCCGGCCTCGCCCCGCAGCACCAGCACCCGGCTGCGCCCGCCGCGCACCCCGGTGATCAGCCGGTCGAGTTCTTCCAGCTCACGGCGGCGCCCCCGCAGCGTCCCGATCGGCACGTCGTCTACTCCTTCGGCGCTTCCCGCGCGGTGCGCGCGGCGATCCGGGCCACCTCGTCCACGGTGAGCGCGATGATCGGCTCGTCGGGGCCGCCGGCGGCCAGTCCGCGCTCGACGTGACCCACGTAGTAGTCGGTCGCCACGCGCTGGTCGAGCGCCTCGTTGAGCGCTTCGGCGATCCGCTGGGCGAGTTCGTTCATCATGACCATCAACCTAGGCCCCGCCGCCGGTCGCGTCGTCACCGGCGAAGATCCGGTTCAGCTGGTGGTCGATCAGCTCGACGGCCCGCTCGGCGGTCAGGTGGCCGAGCAGCATCTGGCCCTGCAGGCCGGCCGCGCCCGCGAGCAGGAAGTCGGCCTCGTCGCGGCGACCCTCCGGCAGCAGCAGGGCGATCAGCTGCTCCAGCTCGGGCGGGGTGTCGCGGATGCGGTCCCGCAGGGTCCGGTCGGCCATGAAACGTACGAAATAGGCGGCCTGCACCAGCTGGCGCTGCCGGCGTCCATCGTCCAGCGGCAGCAGCTCGAGCAGCACGCTGCGCAAGATCTCGCGCGGCTCCGGGTGGGGGCCGAGCGCGGCGACGCGTTGCTGGGCCTCGGCCTCGCCGTCGCGGTTGAGCAGGTCGAGCGCGCCGAGCAGCAGGTCCTCGCGGGTGCCGAAGTAGTACTGCAGCTGGCGGGCGGGCACGCCGGCCTCGGCGGCGACCCGGCGGATCGTCGCGTCCTCGAGGCCGCCCGCCGCGGCCAGCCGCCACACGGCCGTCGCGATGTGGCGGCGCCGCTCGTCATGGTCGACCTGCCGGGGCATCGGCTCTCCGTTCTGGTACGCCCGTACCACCAAGTGTTATGGTTCAGACGTACCAGAATACGGGGAGGTAGACGTGCGAACAGCGATGCTCGTTCTCGGCATGGTGCTGCTGGTCGTGGGAGCGCAAGGCGCCGTCCGGCAGCTCGTCGACCACGACAACGCGGGTCTGCTCGGCTGACTGCCGGGCGGCTTCGGCGTTCAGCTGGCCGGCCATCTGGTGCTCACGGCGGCCGGCCTGCTGCTGGCCGGCTGGGGCAGCCGGCACCCGGCCCAGGACTTGTCCGACCGATAACGCGGGGCTGCGGCGAGGCCAGGAGGCGCCTGACGGCGATGGCCGCGCCGACCCTCGTCGACGCGGCCACCGCAAGCTCGGTCGAGCCGGCACGCGGTCCGGTCAGGCGAGTTCGGGCTCGCGGCGGTCGTCCGCGGCCGCGCGGGCGTCGGCCTCTTCCAGGATGCGGCGCTCCTCGGCGGCGTTCTTGCGGTGCTCGCGGAACGAGTAGACCAGCGCGGCCGCCCACACGGCGTAGATGACGGCGTAGATGCTGTAGCGGACGCCGTCCGACGCGTCGATCCAGTCGGAGCGCAGCAGCGTGCGGCTGTTGGTGAGGATGATGACGCCGCCCACCGCGGCCCCCAGCACGCGCGGCGGGATGTGCCGGACCAGCCAGGCGGCGATCGGCGCGGCGATCACGCCACCGATCAGCAGCGCGACCACCCAGGCGAAGTTGATGTTCTCGGTGCCCAGGCCGAACAGGAAGCCGAGGCTGGCCGCGATGGCCACCAGGAACTCGCTGGTGTCGATCGAGCCGATCGTCTTGCGCGGCTCGAGCCGGCCGCTGGCCAGGATGGCCGGGGTGCCCACCGGGCCCCAGCCGCCGCCACCGGTCGAGTCGACGAAGCCGGCCACCACGCCCAGCGGGGCCAGGAACCGCTTGCGCAGCGGCAGGCCGAGGCGGCCCTTGGGCAGGCCCATCGTGGTGAAGCGGATGAACACGTACAGGCCGAGCGCCAGCAGGATGACCGCCATCAGGGGCGCCGCGGTCTCGGTGGAGAGCCCGGACAGGAACGTCGCGCCCGCGAACGCGCCGACCGCGCCCGGCACACCGATCTTGAGGACGACCTTCCAGTCGACGTTGCCGAACTTCCAGTGCGACAGGCCGGAGACGAGCGTGGTGCCGATCTCGGCCAGGTGCACGGTGGCCGAGGCGGCGGCCGGGTTCGTGCCGATGGCCAGCAGCAGCGTGGTCGACGTGACGCCGTACGCCATGCCGAGGCTGCCATCGACAAGTTGCGCTCCGAGGCCGACGAGGGCCAGGAGGATCAGCTTTCTCATGGTCGCTCCAGTCCAGGCGCATGTGGGGGACGAATGTGGGGTGCGCCTATCGTGCCTACCATTTCGATAGGAAAACGTGCAAGAGCATCCCATCCTGTCGACCCGGCGCCGTCACCGGGGTGCCTCTCACTATTCGGCGGTGGTGCCGTTCAGCAGCCCGGCCAGGCCGTGCGGGGCGCCGGCGCCGAAGATGAGGTCGATCGTCTCGTGGGCGGCGACGGCCTCGGCCTCGCTGCGGTCGAACATCACCTTCTCGTACGCGGCCAGGGCGGCCTCGACGTCGTCGGGGTGGGCGGCCAGCGCCTCCCCCAGCTCGGCGCCGTCGAGCATGGCCAGGTTCGCCCCCTCGCCGCCGGGAACCGTCACGTGGGCCGCGTCGCCCAGCAGCGTGACGCCAGCCGTCCGGGGCCAGCGGTGCCCGTTGGGCAGCGCGAAGATGCTGCGCAGAACAGGCTCGGTGTCGGCCTCGGTGATCAGCGAGACCAGACCGGGCGCCCATCCCGCGAACTCGGCCGCGATCCGCTCCTTCGCGACGCCACCCTCGGTGAACCACTCGAGCGGACGGCTGAGAACCACGTACGTGTGGATGACGTCGCCCGCCTCGCGGTGCGCCAGGAATCCCTGGCCGGGGATCAGGGCGTACATCGCGCCGTTCCCGACCAGCCGGGCCGCCTCGGCGTGGCGCGCGTCGACGTCGTGCGAGTACAGGTCGATGTAGCTCAGTCCGGCGTACGCCGGCTTCGCACCGGAGACCAGCGGCCGCACCTTCGACCAGGTTCCGTCCGCCCCGACCAGCACGTCGGAGACGGCCGTCGTACCGTCCGCGAACGTCAGCTCGTGACGGCCCCCGCCGAGCGGCTTCGCCGAGAGCAGCTTCTTGCCCCATTGCACGGTCCCGGCCGGCAGCGACTCGAGCAGGATGCGCCGAATATCGCCGCGCAGCGCCTCCGGACGCGCCATCGAGCCGTCGTCAGCAAGCTCGGCCAGCACGGCGCCCTGCTGGTCGACGACCTTCTGGGCGCCGCCGCCGACGTGGATGATCGAGCGGTACTCCTCGGTGAGCCCGGCGATCTGCAGCGCCCGCTGCCCGTTGTGTTCGTGCAGGTCGAGTTGCCCGCCCTGGGTGCGAGCGGCGGCCGAGGCCTCGGCGTCGTAGACGGTTACGGCGATGCCGCGCAGATGCAGTACCCGGGCCAGAGTGAGGCCGCCGAGCCCGGCCCCGATGATCGTGATCATGCGTCCTCCACCAGTCGTTTGGACCACTGGTCCAGTATTGGACCGGCGGTCCAAGTCTGTCAAGATGGAGGCATGACACCCAGGCGAAGCGACGCGCTGTCCCGTGAGCGGATAGTCGAGGCGACCATCCAGATCCTCGACAGCGAGGGCGAGAGCGCCCTGACCGTCCGCGCGGTGACGGCCCGCCTGTCGACCGGGCGGGGCGCCATCTATCACCACGTCACGAACAAGGACGACCTGCTGGCCGCGGCCGCCGACGGTGTCATCGGCCCGGTGCTGGCGGGGACGGCCGGCGACGACGACCCGAGGCGGGCGATCCGGGCCCTGACGCTGGGGATCTTCGAGGCGATCGACGGGCATCCGTGGGTGGGCGCCCAGCTCAATCGCGATCCGATGCAAATCGCCGTACTGGATATCTGGAAGAACCTCGGCGGCCGGCTGCATGCACTCGGCCTGAGCGGGAAGGCCCTGACCGACGCGGGCGCGGCGCTGGTCAACTATGTGCTCGGCGCGGCCGCCCAGCACGCGGCGGGCGCCCGGCGCGCCGCCGACGACGCGGCCCGCCAGGACTACCTCGATCGCCTCGCGCACGAGTGGGCGCAGCAGGACGCCGACCCGCTCGTGCAGGAGTCGGCGTCATTGCTGCGCGACCATGACGACCGCGCCCAGTTCCTGGCCGGGGTGGACATCTTCCTGGCCGGCATCGCGTCTGACTCAGCCGGCATCGCGTCTGACTCAGCCGGCATCGCGTCTGACTCAGCCGGCATCGCGTCTAAGTCAGCCGGCATCGGGTCTAAGTCAGCCGGCATCGGGTCTAAGTCAGGCTGACCTCGTTCCGGACGGCCGGGCGGCGCGCCCATCGGCCGAGCGACTGCACGACCAGCACACCGAGCGCCAGGGGGATCAGTCCGAGCACGAGGTCCTGCAGCAGGGCGAGGTCGTCGACGACGAAGCGGTTCCAGTTCGGGCCGGCGATCTGCTCGCAGGACTGGAAGGCCAGGTGAAACCCGATCGGCACCCACAGCGTGTCGGTCACCGCGCGCAGCCAGCCCTGGACGACGGCGAATCCGAAGAAAATCACGATCCGTTCGACGCTGCCCGCGGCGCCCACCAGCACTCCGAACAGAGCGAACAGCAGCGCCTGCACGAACACGACCGCCCATGTCGGCAGCACGGCGGCCAAATTCCGGAAGATGTAGCCGCGGAAAATGAATTCCTCGGGCAGCGCCTCGTACAGAAAGACCAGCACGACCAGCGTCAGCACCGAAAGCACCAGGTCACCGATCGAGCCGTCGAGGTCGATCGTCAGCCACCCGGCAATGAGGAAGATCGTGAGCGCGGCCGCCGCCGGAATCAGATAGCCCACCGAGCCGGCCGTCAAAAGCCTTCCCACCGTACGAGGTGAGGCCCGTCGAAGCCTCGTCCAGGGCACCCGGTTGAGGTAGCGCCAGGCCAGCACGACCAGCGGCACCGCAAGGACGGTGGCCGTCACTGCCGAGAAGACGTGCGCCCCGCGGTCGTAGTCGCTCGCACCGAAAACGGCGTCGCGAGCCCAGTGCAGGAACAGCCAGATCGCCGTCGCCGCACCGAAAACTATGCCGATCCGCACCGCCACATGTGGTCGCCCCATGCGTACGAGTGTGTGGCCGCCGACCGGCCGGGCGCTGCCGACTAAAGTCGACCCGCTCGGCCGAAAGTCAGTCCGACTTGTCCTCCTGATAGGTCGCGCCACCGGTCGATTCCGAGGTGAGCGGCCGGGCCCCACCCTCGGGCGGGCCGGCCTCGGTCTGCTCCCCCGCGGCCAGGTGCGGGAACCTGGCGTCGAAGGCGGGCCGCTCGGACCGGATGCGCGGCATCCTGTCGAAGTTGCGCAGCGGCGGCGGTGACGAGGTGGCCCATTCCAGCGAATTGCCGTGCCCCCACGGGTCGTCCGCGGTCACCAGCTGGCCCACCCGGTACGACTTCCACACGTTGTAGAGGAACGGCAGCGTCGACGCGCCCAGCACGAACGAACCGAGCGTCGAGAAGGTGTTGAGGAACGTGAAACCGTCCCCGGCCAGGTAGTCGGCGTAGCGGCGCGGCATTCCCTCGGCGCCGAGCCAGTGCTGCACCAGGAACGTGGCGTGGAAGCCGATGAAGGTCAGCCAGAAATGGATTTTGCCCAGGCGCTCGTCGAGCATGCGGCCGAACATCTTGGGGAACCAGAAATAGACGCCGGCGAACACCGCGAACACGATGGTGCCGAACAGCACGTAATGGAAATGGGCCACCACGAAGTAGCTGTCGTGCACCTGGAAGTCGATCGGCGGCGACGCCAGCAGCACGCCGGTGAGGCCGCCGAGCAGGAAGGTCACCAGGAAGCCGATCGCGAACAGCATGGGCGTCTCGAGCGAGATCTGCCCCCGCCACATCGTGCCGATCCAGACGAAGAACTTCATGCCCGTCGGCACGGCGATCAGGTAACTGAGCAGGCTGAAGAACGGCAGCAGCACCTGGCCGGTGGCGAACATGTGGTGCGCCCATACGCTCATCGACAGGGCGGCGATGAGCAGGGTGGCCGACACGAGTCCCTTGTAGCCGAAGACCGGCTTGCGGCTGAAGACCGGGATGACCTCGGTGATGATGCCGAAGAAGGGCAGCGCCACCACGTACACCTCGGGGTGGCCGAAGAACCAGAACAGGTGCTGCCACAGCATCGGCCCGCCGGTCTCGGGCGCGAAGACCTGGGCGCCGAGCGTCCGGTCGGCCGCCAGCACCAGCAGCGCGGCCGCCAGGAACGGGAAGACCAGGATGACCAGCAGGCTGGTGACCAGGATGTTCCAGGTGAAGATGGGCATCCGGAACATCGTCATGCCGGGCGCCCGCAGGGTCAGGATGGTGGTGATCATGTTGACCGCGCCGAGGATGGTGCCGAGCCCGCTGATGGCCAGGCCGACCACCCACATGTTGCCGCCGACGCCGGGCGAGTGGATCGAGTCGCTCAGGGGCGAGTACGCCGTCCAGCCGAAATCGGCCGCGCCGCCGGGCACGAAGAAGCCGCTCACGGCCAGCGTGCCGCCGAACAGGTAGAGCCAGTAGGCGAACGCATTCAGCCGTGGGAAGGCCACGTCGGGCGCGCCGATCTGCAGCGGCACGACGAAGTTGGCGAACGCGAACACGATCGGCGTCGCGAACAGCAGCAGCATGATCGTGCCGTGCATGGTGAACAGCTGGTTGTACTGCTCGGGCGACAGGAACTGCATGCCCGGCCGGGCCAGCTCGCCGCGCATCAGCATCGCCATGAGGCCGCCGAGCATGAAGAACACGAACGACGTGACCAGGTACATCAGGCCGATCTGCTTGGCGTCGGTCGTGCGGATGATGCGGGCCAGGGCGGAACCCCGCACCTGGGGCCGCACCGGCCAGGGCCGGGTGACGACCGGCTGCGGAGCGGCAGGCTTCGGTTCGACCGCGGTCATGTGACCTCCTCGGGCGTGCCGAGGCCTGACGCTACGCCTTGATTTTCAAGACCACATCCCGTACGAGTCTCAATCGACCATGAAGGACACGGTGCTCACGATGGGCGAGGTTCCGGCCGCCGCGTCGCCGGCCGCCTTCACCACGTATCGATAGGTCATCTTGCGGTTTCCCTGCGCCATTCCAGCCCAGGCGCCGCCCGTGCCGAAGGTCGGGAACGTCGAGGTCTGGTCGGTGACCCACGCGGCGCCGCTGCGGTGCTGCAGGCTGACGGTGACCTTGCCGGCGCGCTTGGGGAAGATCTGCATGGCCGCCCGCACCGCGGCGAACGACCGGTAGTGCGCGACCCCGTTGCTGACCTTGGCGTAGCCGCTCAACTTGACCACTGTCGCGCCGGCCGTGGTGAAGCGAGCCGACGCCGTGGCGGGCTTCTTGGCGAAAGTCGCCGTTGCGACGCCGTTGCCGTGCGCGGCCGGCGACCAGGTTGCCACGCCCGAGGCGTTGGTGGTCACCGTCTTGGTGAGCGTCGTGCCGCCGGCGGTGACCCGGATGGTGACCGGTGTGCGCGGCCGGCTGGCGGCCCGCACGGTGACGGTCAGGCTCTTGCCGTACGCGGAAGCGGGTTTGACCGTGACCGCGACCGGCTGCCGGACCGCCCCCGAGGCGGGCGCGACGACGCTTCCGGCGAGCACGGCGGCGGACAGGAGGGCGGTCTTCAGCTTTCTCACCGCCCCAGCATCGGTGCCCCACGTTGCACGCCCGGTTCACGCCGGTCGCCGCCCGGGTGCGGAGGCAGTCGGTGCCATCGGGCGGCCACAGCCTGCACAACACCTTCACAAGCCGGCTTCTAGGCCCGGTACCCGTCGAAGAGCGGGCCGCCCGCCCGCGCCAGGACTTCCGCGGCCAAGGTCGACGGGTCGTCGCGCGCGGCCAGCCACTGGGTGGCAAAAGCGGGGTCGAGCTCTCGCAACTCGCGCAGCAGCCACTTGCCGTTGCTGAGCCAGCGTCCGCCGAAGGCGAGGGCGGCGCGCGCCGTCTCGGTCCACAGGGCGGCGGCGATCACCTCGCGTTCGCCGGGGTCGGTGGCGTGGCTGTGGTCGTCGAGCAGGTCGGTCAGGTGGTAGCGGAGGCGGTCGCGTTCGGCCGTGGTCAGCGGGGGCGGGCCGTCGGCCAGAACTCGTGCGCAGCGGGCCACCAGCTCGCCCGGGTCGCCGAGCAGCGGGACGCCGGTGGCGAGCATGCGGTGCGTGCTGGGCTTGCGGGCGGCCAGCTCGCGGGCCATGTACTCGGCCAGACTGTCGGGGGTCTGAACGAACAACTCGACCGGCCAGCCGCGGAAGTGCAGACTCTCGCGCCCGGGCCCGTCGGCGCGCATGACCACGATGTCCAAGTCGGACCCGGCCGTACGAGATGGGCCGAGCACGCTGCCGGTGAGCAGAGCCCAAGCGGCGTCGGGAAAGCGGGCCTGCACGAGGTCGCGGGCGTCGGTCAGCGGGTCCACCCGATGATAGTGCCTCAGCGGAGCCCGAGCCGGGGGTGCGGCGGGCCGCCCAGCTGGGTGGAGATCTCGTCGACGACGGCCCAGTAGACGGCGGGGTCAATCGGCGGGCTGGAGTCGTCGTAGGACTCCCAGTCGTAGGCCGACCACTGGGCCAGCGACGT
Organism: Paractinoplanes pyxinae; assembly: GCF_026626335.1. GTDB lineage: Bacteria > Actinomycetota > Actinomycetes > Mycobacteriales > Micromonosporaceae > Actinoplanes > Actinoplanes pyxinae. The sequence continues at coordinate 285,664 of NZ_JAPNTZ010000005.1, forward strand.
GATCAGGTCGGACCACTGCGCGCCAGTGAGGGTGGCGGGGCCGGGCAGCTGGGTGCGCAGGTCCGAGGTCGGATCGTCCTGGTTGTCGGGGTCCGCCTCGTTGATGGCGGCGTTGTCGGTGGGATAGATGCCGAAGGGCTCCAGCGCCGTACGCCATTGGTCTCGCGGGAGCGTCACGGTGTACTCGCGTTCGGGGCGCAGGCCCAGTTCGGTCAGCGCGGCGATCACGTCCGGCTCGAGGCCGCGCAGGTCGGGGGCGTCGGCGGCGACCGTGAAGGTGCACCACGGCGACCAGATGGGCAGCCGGTCGTCGTCGCCGGTGAGGCTGACCCGCCAGCGGACCGAGTCGCCGGGCGCCAGCTCGCCGGGCTTGAGCGTCAGGACAGCCCGGCCGACCGGGTCGAGGATCTTTCCGTACAGGCCGCGGTAGTCGGGGCTGTACTCGAAGACGGCGCGGGTGGGCGGCGGGCCGAGCACGACCGTGTACGCAGCCGACAGAGTTACCGGTTCCGTGGTGCCGACCGGGCCCGCCCCGCACGCCGGCTCGCCGCCCACGCGCAGGTCGGAGGGTTGCGTCGCGTACACCGACGGCAGGTAGGGCAGCAGCGGCGGGGCGTCCGGCACCGGGTAGCGGGCGTTCTCGTTCTCGTAGCGGAGGACGGCGGTCGCGCAGAACACGAGGATCCGCCGGCCGCTCTCGATCGAGTAGCCGGCCTCGCACGGGTCCGCCTCGGGTTCGGGGGCGGGCGGGACGAAGGCGGCCGCGGCCAGCAGCGCCGGCACGGCCACGACCGCCGGCCAGATCCTCAAGACCGGCGCAGCACCGACTGGACGCCGGCCAGAAGTTGGTCACGGGTGTACGGCTTGGCCACGATCATCGAGTCGGGTTCGAGGTTGTTGCCGGCCTCGTCGATCAGCGCCTCGGCGAAGCCGGACACGAACACCACCCGCAGGTCGGGGCGGCGCTGCTTGGCCACCCGGGCCAGCTGGCGGCCGTTCATGCCGGGCATGACGACGTCGGTGATCATCGCGGCGATCGGGTCGTGGTGGCGGTCGAGCAGGCTCAGCGCCTCGACCGCGTCGGCCGCGGACAGCACCCGGTAGCCGGCGCCGTCGAGGAAGCGGGCGGTGACTTCCCGCAGGTCCGCCTCGTCGTCGACCAGCAGCAGGGTTTCGCCGCCGGGTGACGGGAGTGCGTCAGTGGCGTCGGCGTGAGCGGGTGGGACAGCGGGCGCCGCTTGGACTGCCGGGTCCGACAGGGGCGGTGCGGGCTCGTCGCGTACGCCGGGAAGCCGGATCGTCGCCGTCGTGCCCTCGCCCGGAGTCGAGGCCAGCGACAGCTGGCCGCCGGCCTGACTGACGATGCCGTGGGCCGTCGAAAGCCCGAGCCCGGCCGTCCCGGTCGAGCGCTTGGTGGTGAAGAACGGCTCGAACGCGCGGGTCAGCACCTCGGCCTCCATGCCACGCCCGGTGTCGCGGACCGTCACCACCGCCTCGCCGTCGGCCGCGGCCTCGGTCGCGATGGTGATCGTGCCGCCGCCCGGCATGGCGTCGGCCGCGTTGGCCACCAGATTGACCAGCACCTGGCCGATCTGCCGGGGGTCGGCCCGCACGTCGGCCGGCCCGGGCATGAGCTGCAGGACGACTGACGCCTCGCCCGCCGAGTCGCGCAGCGTGCCGAGCATGTCCCGCAGCAGGCCGTTGATGTCGAAGGTGGCCGGCTGGGTGATGTCGCGCCGGCCGAACGCGAGCAGCTGCTGGGTGAGCGCCTTGGCCCGCTCGCCGCCCTTCACCACCTGGTCGAGGTCCGACAACAGCGAAGCGGATAGGTCATCCGGAATGGCCGTAACGGATTCGGTTATGGACTCGATAGCGAGAGAGGTGTAGCCGAGGATCGCGCCCAGGATGTTGTTGAAGTCGTGCGCGGCCCCGCCGGCCATGCGCCGCAGGCTGTCCAACCGTTCGGCATCGCGGCGCCGGGCGTCAGCCTGCCGGCGCTTGGTTTCGTCGCGCAGCCGCTCCTCGGCCTCGATCACATCGGTGACGTCGTCGACCATGAGCACGCCGCCGGCCAGTTCGGCGTCGTCGTCCTGGATGTGTCGCAGTTGCAGGCGCAGGTGCCGGACCGCCCCATCCGGATACTCCATCCGGTGGGTGAACCGGCGCTCGGCCGCGTGGCCGCGCAGCAGGTCGAGCGCGTCGCGGCGGGCCGGCGCGTCCAGGCAGGCCAGCCAGCCCCGGCCGAGCAGGCCCGAGATCGGCGTCCGCATGATCTCGGCCAGCCGGGGGTTGATGTAGTCGGCCTCGCCGTCGGCGTCGATCAGCGCGATGCCGACCGGGGACGCCACGGCCATCGCCTCGAAGCGCCGTTCCGTGTGGTGCAGCGCGCGCACCTTCTCGATCAGCTTGGCGTTCACCGCCTGCACGTGAGCCTGCGCAAAATCACCCGAGGGGACGGCGTCGATCGAGACCGGACCGCCGGCCAGCGCCGCGTCCACCGCGTCGAGCAGTTCGTGCGGGTCCTGCGAGCGCAGCACGACCTGGCTGACCCCGCACGCCTCGGCGATCGGCCGCGTCTCGGGCTCGAGGTAGTTGGCGGTGTAGAAGATCACCGGCGCCTGGGCGGCCAGCTCGTCGTCGTCGGTGCGCAGCCGGTGCACGAGCTCGAGCCCGTCGATGCCGGGCATCAGCACGTCGGAGACGACCACGTCGGGATGATGCTCGTGGGCCAGGCGGAGCGCGTCGGCGCCGTCGTGGGCCTCGATCACCTCGTGGCCGCGATACCCCAGCAGCAAACGGACGATGTCGCGGTTCGCGGCCACGTCATCCACGACCATCACCGTCGCCACCGGCGGCTCCTCATCTGCTCATGTCCGTTATAAGACTAAAGCAGGAAAGATCCCTTGTACGGTTATTCACCGTGAGTAGCCGACACGTCGCCTCCGCGGCGGTCGCCACCGGAGCCCTGGTCTGGGCCTGGCGCCGCCTCGTCCGCCGTCACGACCGCCGGCGCCTCGAGCGGTACATCCACCTCGCGGCGATCCTCGAGGAGACGGCCGCCCCCGCCTTCGTCAAGACGCTGGACGGGCGCTACCGGATCGTCAGCCCCGCCTACGAGCGGCTGCACGGCATCGGCGAGGCCGCCGGGCGCTTCGACCACGAGGTGCACTCCCCCGACAAGATGGCCGAGATCCACCGGCACGACACCGACGTGCTCATCGGCAACGGCCCGGTCGCGTACGAGGAGGAGCTGGACGGCCGGTGGTTCGTGACCACGCTGCACGCGCTCCGGGACGGGCGCGGACGGCCGTACGCGATCTTCGGCGCCGGCGTCGACGTGACCCAGCTGCGCCTGGCCGAGGGCAAGTTCCGCAGCCTGCTCGACGCCTCGCCCGAGGCGATGGTGTGCGTCAACAGCGACGGCCAGATCGTGCACGCCAACAGCCGTGCGGTCGAACTGTTCCGTTACCGGCGCGACGAGATGACCGGCGCGGCCATCGAGACGCTGGTGCCCGGGGCCAGCCGCAAGGTCCACGTGCAGCACCGCAACCGCTACTTCGCCACCCCGAGCGCCCGGCCGATGGGCGAGGGCATGCTGCTGACCGCCCGGCGCAAGGACGGCACCGAGTTCCCGGTCGACGTCAGCCTCTCCCCCGTGCAGGCCGAGGGCAAGACGATGGTGCTCGCGGCCATCCAGGACGTCACCGCCCGCCGCCTGCAGGGCCACACCAACGCGCGCCTGGCCGCCATCGTCGAGTCGTCCAACGACGCGATCGTCAGCAAGGCCCTCGACGGCACGATCCAGACGTGGAACTCCGGGGCCGAGCGGCTGTACGGCTACACGGCGGCCGAGATGATCGGCCACGACGTCACCCGGCTGCTGCCGCCGGACCGGCTCGACGAGGAGAAACACCTGCTCAGCCGGGTCAACCAGGGCGAGACGCTGCCGCAGCACGAGACCCGGCGGATGCGCAAGGACGGCCGGATCATCGAGGTCTCGCTGAGCATGGCCCCCATGCGCGACGACGACGGACACATCATCGGCGCGTCGACCGTCGCCCACGACATCACCGCCCGGGTCAAGGCGGAGACGCGGCTGCGCATCGAGCGCGAACAGCTCCAGATGATCATGTCGGCGGCGGCCGACCCGTTCTTCTCGATGAACGCGAGCGGGGTCATCAAGGAGTGGAACCGCCAGGCCGAGCAGGTCTTCGGCTGGCCCCGCGAAGAGATCATCGGGCGCAACGTGGCCGACACCGTGCTGCCCGGCCGGTACCGCCCGGCGCTGCAGCGGTTCCTCGACGGCCGGTGGGAGTGGCTGCTCGACCGCCCGACCGAGATGCAGGCCCTGCACCACGACGGACGGGAACGACCGGTCGAACTGACCATGTGGCGCATCCAGCACGACGGAAACGCGCAACTCCACGCATTCGCGCGCGACATCAGCGCGCGCCGCGAGACCGAGCAGGCACTGGCCGAGGCACGCGACCAGGCGATCGAGACGGCCCGGCTCAAGTCGCAGTTCCTGGCCTCGATGAGCCACGAGATCCGCACCCCGATGAACGGCGTCATCGGCCTGACCAGCCTGCTGCTCGGCTCCAGTTTGGACGAACAGCAGCGCCGGTACGCCGAGGGCATCAGCACGGCCGGCTCGGCGCTCCTGTCGGTCATCAACGACGTGCTCGACTTCAGCAAGCTGGAAGCGGGCAAGGTGCTGCTCGAGGACACCAACTTCCAGCTGCGCCGCCTCGTCGACGACGTGGTCGCCCTGGTCGCGCCGCCCGGCACCGGGGGCACGGTCACCATCACCGGCGAATGCGACCCGCGCCTGCCGTCGACGGTGAGCGGCGACGCGGCCAAGCTGCGCCAAGTGCTGCTGAACCTGGCCGGAAACGCCATCAAATTCACCGCGTACGGCAATGTCTCGATCACTGTCATGCCGGACGCCAACCAGCCGGCGGGGCCCGACGCCGTTCCCGTACGGTTCGAGGTGCGCGACACCGGCATCGGCATCGACCACAACGAGCAGGAGAAACTGTTCGAGCCGTTCACGCAGGCCGACGCGGGCACGACCCGCCGGTTCGGCGGCACCGGCCTCGGACTGGCCATCTCGCGCGACCTCGTCGAGGTGATGGGCGGCCACATCGGCGTGCACAGCGAACCGGGCCGGGGCAGCACGTTCTGGTTCACGGTGACGCTGCGGGCGGCCCGCGCCGGCGTGGACGTGGCCTCGAGTCACGCGCTCGACGGCCTGCGCGTGGTGATCGTCGACGAGGACGAGCGGGACCGCGCGGTGCTGGCCGACCAGCTGGCGGCGTGGTCGATGCAGGCCACCGGCGTGGAGAGCAGCGAGGCCGCGTACGACATCCTGCGTGACGCCGCCGCCACCGGGCGCCCGATCGACCTGGTCATTCAGGACGTGCGTACGGCGGGACTGCGCACACCGGCGCCGGAGGGCACACCGACCCCCAAGACCATCCTGCTCACGAACGACCCCACCGCGCTGCCGTCCGAGCCCGACCCGCAGGCGGTGTCGGCCGCATTCACGAAGCCACTGCGGCAGAGCCAGCTGTACGACGCCCTGGTCGGCGTGCTCGTGCCGAGCGAGGAGCCCGCCTCACCCCCGGCGCCGGCCCCCGTCGGCCGCGGTCACGTGCTGCTGGTCGAGGACAACGACATCAACCGGACGGTGGCCCTGGGCATCCTGGCCAACCTCGGCTACAGCGCGGACGTGGCGGTGAACGGCCGCGAGGCCGTCGAGATGGCCGGCCGGCGCGACTACCAGCTCATCTTCATGGACTGCCTGATGCCCGAGATGGACGGCTACGCCGCCACAGCGGAGATCCGCCGCCGCGAGGGCGAGGGCCGCCACGTCCCGATCATCGCCCTGACCGCGAGCGCCCTGACCGAGGACAGGACAAGGTGCCTGGAAGCCGGAATGGACGAACACATAGCCAAGCCCCTGGTCCCGGCCGACGTGGCCGCCGCCCTGGCGAAGTGGGCGAAGCCGACCCCAACCGGCGCCGACGTGGTCGCCCAGATCGAGACCCGCCTCAACCAGCTGCGCGGCCCCGACCCGGCCGAGAGCGCCCCCATCATCGAACGCCTGCTCCGCACGATGGTCGACCGCATCCCCGACCACATCGAGAAGATCAGCCAGGCCCTGGCCCTGGACGACACTCCCACGCTGCGCAACGAGGCCCACCAACTGAAGGGCATCATGGCCAACATCGGAGCCGCCACAGCCGCCGACGCCTGCGGCCACCTGGAAGACCAGGCCCGAGCGGGAGACCTCGAAACGGCGGTGGAGGCGCTGGCCGCGTTGCACCCCGAGATCGACGCCGTCCGCCAGGCCGTCACCGTCATCCTGCGCGCTCCGGTGGCGGCCGAACTGCCGTGAGGCCGCTCACCAGCCCCAGCCCGGCTCGCCCAGGACGCGGCAGCCGACGGCGTCGGCGACCTGGGGCAGCACCTCGGCCCAGCTGGAGTGGACGAAGATGCTGTGGCCGGGCCGGTTCTCCTCGAACCAGGTGTCGGCGCCGTTGAGGCCGAGCTCGAAGCCGGCCAGGCTGTGGTCCATCGGCCAGCAGATCATCCAGCTGATCGACACCGGATCCTCCCCGGCCGCGGCCACTGCGATGTCCTCCACGCCGCTGTCCACCGGCCGGTCCGTCGTGGAAACCCGGACTGCCAGGTCGGGTAGCTGCCGCAAGGTGGTCACCACCTGGGGCACCAGGTCGAGGAAAGCACTGTGGTTCCCGTCGGGAAACAGGTGTGACACCACTTCCGGCAGGCGGCCGGCCGGGCGGTCGACCGCTACCACGCCGGCGCCCAGGTCCAAGTAGCGTCCGAGCTCGTGAGTGGTCGTCTCGACGTCGACCTGGACGTGGCGCGAGCAGCTGCACCTGTCGTCCGACCAGGCCACCAGCTGCCGGGCCAGGCGGAGGGCGGCCTGGGGGTCGTCGGTCGTGTGGATCCGGGCGACGCGCGAATTGCTCATCAGGCTCGGCTCAGGTGGGACGCCATCGCGGTCATCAGGCGTTCGCGGGCGTCGACCTCTTTGAGGCGGGCGTCGGTGGCCTGGCGGCGCCACATGTCGCGCGGGCTGTGCAGGTCTCGGGTGCTCTCGGTGGGTTCGTCGCCGGCCTCGGACTGCTTGGTCAGCGCGTACCGCAGCTTCTCGTGGCGGTCGAGCCAGGCCTCGAACGCCTCGCGGACGGGTGGCTCGGCGAACAGGCCGACCAGCACGCGGGCCCGCACCAGATCGTCGTCGCTGTCCCCGCCGGCGCTGACCCGCACGACCGTCGTGGCGATTTCCACGTACGAGTCCTCGAGCCGGCGGTCCCGTCGGTCGCTCCCGGATTGAGTGTGCCGCAGCTCCTCCAGGCGTCGCCCGTGCTCGCCGGCCAGCTCGGCCAGGGCCTGCGCATGCCGGTTGTTCTCGCGGGCCAGTTCGGCGGTCTGGCGCTGGCTGCGGACGGTCGTGGCCCACCCGAAGATCAGGCCGGCCACCGCCACCACCCCGCTCCCGACGGGCGTGATCCAGTCCATGGGCTCAGTCGGCGCAGTAGCGGCCGTCGTACTCGGCGCCGGCGATGACGCCGCCCCACTTGACGCACGCCCCGTCGGCCACCGGGCCGGCCTGCACCCCGCCGGCGTAGAACTCGTCCTTGCGCCGGTCGTTGGCCCGCGGCTGCCCGTCGATCTCCAGGTAGGCCGACATGTTGATCTTCTTGCCGTCGCTGGTCGAACGCAGGGTGACCGTGCAGACCTGCTCGCCCTCGTTCAGCGAGAGCAGGTAGACCTGGCCCACCTCCTCGCCGTCGTCGCCGCGCACCTTGCCCTGGTCGAGCACCTGGAAGTCGTCGCCGCAGAGGCGTTCCGGCTCGAGCGTGTTCTCGATCTCGCTGGGCTCGGGGTCGGGCGACTCGGTCGTCTCGGTGGGGTCGGGGGCCGGCTCCTGGGTGCGCGGCTTCGAGGTCGGCTTGCGGGTCTTGGACGGCTTGGCCGTGGGGCTGCTGGTGTCGACGATCGCGCCGCCGGCCGACGGGTCCTCGCCGCCGCCGTCGGACATGGCGAAGGCCACCCCGATGCCGCCCACGCCGACCACCACCGCGGCGATGGCCGAGGCCAGCACGATGTTGCGCGGGCGCTTGCGGGAGCCCTCGGAGGAAGAGCCGGCGCCACGGTCGAGGTCAGCCGCGCCGGCAGCCGCAAACCGCCCGGACTGACCGCCGTAGGTGTTCTGCGGAGGCACCCCGGCCGAGGCGCGACCGGCCTGGTAGCCGCCGGAAGAAGCGGGGTAGCCGCCGGGGGAAGCGGGGTGGCCGCCGGGGGAAGCGGGGTGGCCGCCGGGGGCAACGGGGTAGCCGCCCGACGACACCGGCCGGGCCGATCCGGTGTTCTGGTAGCCGCGCGGCGGCACGGGCGGGGCCGGCATGCGGCCCGACGTGGCCGGCCCGGGTTGCCCGTACGGGCGGGTGGCCTGGGTGTTCGTCGGCCCCTGGAAGCGGGTCGCCTGCGTGTTGGGCGGACGGCCGGGCGAGCGGGCCAGCGTCGCCATCTCGGCCGCGCTCGAGAACCGCTGCGACGGCTCCTTGGCCAGGGCCCGCAGCACCAGCGCGGCCACCGCCGGCGGCACGTCGGGCGGCAGGGTGGGCAGATCGCCGTACACCAGCTGGGACATCACCTGCAGCGGGTTGTCCCCGACGTACGGCGGACGGCCGGTGAGGCAGCAGTAGGCCACGGCGCCCAGGGCGTACACGTCGGTCTGCGGGCCGATCGGCTTGGCCTCGGCCTGCTCGGGGGCCATGTAGTTGACCGAGCCGAGCACGACATTCGTGCCGGTGAGCCCGGCCCCGGCGGCGGAGCGGGCGACCCCGAAGTCGACGAGCACGATGGCGCCGTTACGCCGTACCAGAAGGTTGGCCGGTTTGACGTCGCGGTGCACGATGCCCGCCTCGTGCGCGACCTGCAGCGCGTCGGCCACCTGGGCCACGATCGTCATCGTCTCGCCCGGGCTCAGCCGGCCCGCCTGCTCGATGCGCTTGGCCAGCGAGATGCCCTCGATGAACTCCATCACCAGGTAGTCGATGCGGTTCGCGCCGACCTGGGCGTTCTCGCCGTAGTCGTAGACCTGGACGATGCCGGGGTGGCGCAGCGCGGCCATCATGCGGGCCTCGGTGCGGAACCGCTGCAGGAACTCGCGGTCGGCCATGAGCGCGGGCAGGATCGTCTTGACGGCGATCGGCCGGTGGAGCATGAGGTCTTCGCCCCGCCAGACCTCGCCCATGCCACCGGCGGCGATCCGCTGGGTCAAGCGATAACGGTCGTTGAGCATGGTTCCCGGGGACAGCACCCGGACATGCTACTCACCCGGGGAAAACGAGCGGCCCGGCCACCTCCGCTGGGTCGGAGGAAGCCGGGCCGCGGAACTAGGCCTTGCCGGCCGGCGCCGGTTCGGGGGTCGTGTCCTGCGTGGCTTCGTCGTCGGAGTCGTCGAGCATGGTGGCCTCGTCGAACGGGTCGGCGCCGGACAGCACCGCCCGGGTCTTGTCCCGGTCGATCTCGTTGGTCCAGGTGCCGACCAGCACGGTGGCGACCGCGTTGCCGGCGAAGTTGGTCAGCGCCCGGGCCTCGGACATGAACCGGTCGATGCCGACGATCAGGCCGACGCCGTCGACCAGTTCGGGCCGGTGGCTCTGCAGGCCGCCGGCCAGCGTGGCCAGGCCGGCCCCGGTGATGCCGGCCGCGCCCTTGGACGCGATGATCATGAAGACCAGCAGGGAGATCTGCTCGCCGATGTTGAGCGGCTGGTCCAGCGCCTCGGCGATGAACAGCGAGGCCATGGTCAGATAGATCGCCGTGCCGTCGAGGTTGAACGAGTAGCCGGTCGGAACGGTGATGCCGACGACCGGCTTGCTGACGCCCAGGTGTTCCATCTTGGCGATCAGGCGGGGCAGAGCCGACTCCGACGACGAGGTCGACAGGATCAGCAGGAACTCGCGGCCGAGGTACTTGAGCAGCGAGAAGATGTTCATCCGGGCGAACGCCCAGAGGATCACGGCCAGGATCACGAAGACGAAGATGGCGCAGGTGACGTAGAAGCCGAGCATGATCTGCGCGAGGCTCTTGAGCGCGTCCACGCCGGTCTCGCCGACGACGGCCGCGATCGCGCCGAACGCGCCGATCGGGGCCAGCCACATGATCATGGCGAGGATCTTGAAGACCAGCCGCTGGATGGTGGTTATGGCCCGCAGCACCGGCTCGCCGCGGCGGCCCATGCCCTGCACCGCGAAGCCGACCAGCAGCGCCACGAGCAGCGTCTCGAGCACTTCGCCGTCGGTCAGCGAGGACAGCAGGCTGTTGGGGATGATGCCGAGGATGAAGTCGGCCAGGCCCTCCTCGCCGGTGTCGCCGACCGCCTTCTGCCCGGCCGCGGCGGCGGCCGCGTCCAGGTGCAGCCCGGCGCCGGGGTGGATGATGTTGCCGACGACCAGGCCGATGGCCAGGGCGACGGTCGACATGATCAGGAAGTAGCCGAGGGCCAGCCCGCCGACGCGGCCGACCTTGGCCGCCTGACGGATCGAGCCGACGCCGAGCACGATGGTGCAGAAGATGACCGGGGCGATCATCATCTTGATCAGGTTGACGAAGCCGGTGCCGATCGGCTTGAGCTCCTTGGCGACGTCCGGAGCCGCGAGGCCGAGCACGATGCCCGCCACGACCGCCACGATGACCGCCAGGTAGAGGTAGTGCGTTCTGTCCCGCCGGACCCGCGGGGTGGGGGTGGGGGTCTGGGTCTCCATGACGCAGACTGTGTCCTGCGTCTCATATCGAGGGCGAGATTGAGTTCATTCTGTTTACCGCTTCGTTCACCGCCGGGAACCGAGACCGAAACATGCCGATGACACAAGGCTGGAGCATCGCCCGCCGGCTCTTCATCCTGCAGGTGCTGGTCGTGACGGCGCTGGTGGCGATCGGCACCACCGGGGCGGTGCTGCTGGCCCGCGACGACGCCGAGCAGGCCGCGATCGACCAGGTCAAGGGCATCGCCCAGGCGGTCGCGCACAACCCGATGGTCATCGCGGCAGTGCGCGGCGCCGACCCGTCGCAGGTGTTGCAGCCGTACACCGAGGACGTCCGCAAGGCCACGGGCACCGACTTCATCGTGGTGATGGCGACCGACCGCACCCGCTTCACGCACACCCGGCCCGAGCTGATCGGCCAGAAGTTCATCGGCACCATCCGGGGCGCGCTCGACGGCGGCACGGTGATCGAGACGAGCGTCGGCACGCTGGGTGAGTCGGTGCGCACGGTGGTGCCGGTGCGCGACGCGGCCGGGGCGGTGATCGCCCTCGTGTCGGTCGGCATCACCACCGAGGCGATCAATCAGAAGCTTCTTTCCCGTACGCCGGCCGTGGCCATCCCGACGGCGCTGGCCCTGCTGCTCGCGGCGGCCGGGTCGTGGCTGCTCAGCCGTCGCCTGCGCCGCCAGACGCACGGCCTCGGCCCGGCCGAGATGACCAGAATGTACGAGTATCACGACGCGGTGCTCCACTCGGTGCGCGAGGGCCTGGTGGTGGCCGACCGGTCCGGCACGGTGACCCTGGTCAACGACGAGGGCCGCCGGTTGCTGGGCGAGGGCGAGCTGCCGCCCGAGATCAGCGCGCTGGTCGCCTCGCGGACGGCCGTCGAGGACGAGCCGGTGCTGGCGGGTGACCGCATCCTGGTGGCCAACCAGCGCGAGATCCGCTCGGAGGGGCAGCGGATCGGCACCGTGCTCACCCTGCGCGACCACACCGAGCTGCGGGCGCTGACCGGCGAGCTCGATTCCGTCCGCGGGCTGACCGAGGCGCTGCGGGCGCAGGCCCACGAGGCCGCGAACCGGCTGCACACCGTGCTGACCATGGTGGAGCTGGGCCGCACGGAGGAAGCCGTGCGCCTGGCCACGGCCGAGCTCGAGGTGGCCCAGCAGCTGACCGACCAGGTGGTGGGGGCGCTCAGCGAGCCCGCCCTGGCCGCCCTGCTGCTGGGCAAGTCGGCCCAGGCCGCCGAGCGCGGCGTGCAGCTGATCGTGGACGATACTTCCCGGCTCGACAGCGCCCCGCTGCCCAGCCGGGACCTGCTGACCGTGGTCGGCAACCTGGTCGACAACGCGCTCGAGGCGGTGGCCGGCACCGAGCCGCCGAGGGAGGTGACCGTGCTGGTGGTCGACGCGGACGGCGAGATCCTGGTGCGGGTGGGCGACACCGGGCCCGGGCTGTCGTCGGAGGAGGCTTTCCGGCGCGGGTGGTCGACCAAGGCCGAAGGCCGTGGGCTGGGTCTGGCCCTGGTCAAGCAGGTGGTGGACCGGCACGGCGGCAGCATCGGCGTGGCGGCCGGCCCGGGTGGGGGCGCGGTGATCACCGTACGGCTGCCGGTGCGCCCGTGACGGCGGCCATCCGGGTGCTCGTGGTCGAGGACGAGCCGCTGATCGCCGAGGCCCATGCCGCCTACGCGGGAAGGGTCGAGGGTTTCGAGGTGGCGGCCGTGGCGCACACGGCCCAGCGGGCGATGGCCACGCTGCGCACCACGCCGGTCGACCTGGTGCTGCTCGACCTCAACCTGCCCGACATGAACGGCCTCGAGCTGACCCGGGCCCTGCGCGCGGCCGGCATCGGCACCGACGTGCTGGTGGTGACCTCGGCCCGCGACTTGGCCGTGGTGCGCTCGGCGGTTTCGCTGGGCGTCACGCATTACCTGCTCAAGCCCTTCACGTTCGCCACCTTCCGCGAGAAGTTGCTGGGCTACGCCCGGTATCGCGCGCAGATGCTCGGCGTCGAACCGGTCGCGGCGCAGCACGAGATCGACCGGGCGCTGGCCGCGCTGCGCGGCGCCTCCCCCGACTCGCTGCCCAAGGGCCTCGACCAGGGCACGCTCGACCTGGTGCTCGGAGTGCTGCGCGGCGCCGGGGACGACACCGGGCTGTCGGCGGCCGAGGTCGCGGCCCGGATGGGCGCCTCCCGGGTCACCGCGCGGCGCTACCTGGAGCACCTGGCCGAGAGCGGGCAGGTCGTGCGGAGCCCGCGCTACGGCGGGCCGGGGCGGCCGGAGGTCGAATACCGCCGTCAGTCGCGTTTCTGAAGGACGGCGAACGTGGCGGCGGTGGCGGAGCCGTAGACCAGGTGCGCACCGAGATCCTTGGCCAGGGTGACCCGGTCGTACTCGTAAATGGGTTTGTAGAGACCGGCCGGCGGGAGAACCGCGTAGCCGGTGAGCCAGACGCCGGCCCCGAACGGCGGGCCGTAGGCGGCACGCGGCTTCGGCAGCGACCCGGCCAGCACGCCGTAGGCGGCGCCGTTGAGGATGCCGTAACCCCAGTGCGTGATGTTGTTGACCAGCGCGGCCTGGCTGTCGGGGAGCTTGCGTTGGAACAGGCCCTCGTAGAGACGGCGGCCGACCTGAGCGGGGGCAGGCGCCTCGTCCCACGTGTGCACGGTGGAAGAGAACTCCCAGTCGAAGAAGCCGTCTTTGCCACCGCCGCGCTTGTAGCGCCAGTAGAGCAACGCATCCATGGCGAGGGTGCCGACCGCGCCGGCGACGAGGCCGCGCACAACCGCGCCCAGAGGAGTCGTACGAGTCATGGGTCTTTCCCTTCTCGTGCTGGTGCCCCTCAGCTTCCTCCCCGGCTGTGACAATCGGGGGTCGCCCGCGACGGCCCGAGTAACCGACGTCTCACTGCGGGCGCGGTCGTGCAGGATTTGAATGATTCGCCGTGGTTATCGTGAACTCATGGCAACCGATGCGGTCACTCCGATGGGGACAGTCTCGTTCCGGCTGGGGCTGCTCGGGGTCGCGCAGGACGCGCTGTACGCGACCCGGCTGGCCGGCCTCGGCCTGAAGCCGAAGCATGTGGCGCTGCTGTGCGTGCTGCGGCTGCGCGGCGCCGAGTCGCAGATGGAACTGGCCGGGCTGCTGGGGGTGGCGCCGAGCCTGGTGGTGCTGCTGGCCGACCATCTCGAGGAGCGAGGGGCGATCCAGCGCGTACGCGATCCCGCCGACCGCCGACGGCAGAGCCTGCGCCTGACCGAGACCGGCCTGCGCCTGCTCGCCTCGGCGACCGAGGTGGCCGCCCAGCTGGACGAGGAACTGGCGCTGTCGCTGCCCGCCGCGGAACAGGCGGCGCTCAATGCCGCCCTGGATCATTTGCTCGGCCGGGCCCCGGATCGGATTTCGGCACCGGAGTGATCAGGATCCGGGCGATGTGGGATTCTTCGGCCATGACGACGCCGCAGCCGCCCTCGCCCGAGAACTTCCAGCGCCCGGCCGCGCAGCCCGGGCCGGACGCCGCGCCCGCGCCCGGCGACCCGTTTATTGCAGGGCCGGCGCCGGTGAGCGCCGAGGGTCAGGTGCCGCCCCAGAACGCCGTACGCGGAAAAGCGAAGCCGTGGCTGATCGCGGGCGTCGCCGGCGCGGTCATCGGCGCTCTCGTCGTCGGGATCTTGTGGGCGGCCAGCTCGTTCGTCGGCGGCGCCGGGGACGACGACGCGGCCCAGGACGCCGCGGCCGCCTGCGGCGTCTTCGAGCGGGTGCCCGACGACTGGAAGCAGGAAACGGTCACCGAGGAGAACACGTACCAGCTCGGCGGCGCGATCGCCCTGGCCCAGGCAGCCGGCCAGCGCGACCAGAAGTACCGCGCCCTGGCCACCCAGGCCCAGCAGGTGCAGCAGGCCGTCGTCACCTTCGACATCACGCGCGTCAACCAGCTGGTCGTCGACGTCCGCAACACCTGCAACGACCTCTGACGCCGGACGATCGTGCACGCCGACCAGCTCGAGATCTCGCCCGCAACTGTCCGTACGCTGATCGACGACCAGTTCCCGCAGTGGCGCCACCTCGCTGTCCGGCCGCTGTCCACGCAGGGCACGGTCAACGCGATCTTCCGCCTGGGCGACGACCTGACGGCCCGCTTCCCCCTGCAGCTTCGCCCCGGCGCCCATGAGTGGCTGCGCTCCGAAGCCGAGGCCGCCGCCGAACTGCTGGGCCGCACGCGCTTCGCCACTCCGAAGCCGGTCGCCCTGGGCGAGCCCGGCCCGGGTTACCCCTCACCGTGGTCCGTCCAGACATGGCTGCCCGGCGAAGTCGTCACCACGCAAACCTTGGGCGATGCCTTCGCGCTCGACCTGGCCGAGTTCATCACCGGCGTCCGCGCCATCGACACCCGCGGCCGCACCTTCCGCGGCGGCGGCCGGGGCGGCGACCTCAAGGACCACGACGACTGGATGGAGACGTGCTTCGAGCGCAGCGAGTCTCTTCTGGACGTGCCGACCCTTCGCCGCATCTGGTCCGACCTGCGCGACCTCCCGCGCGGCGACCACGCCGACCTCATGACTCACGGCGACCTGATCCCCGGCAACCTCCTCGTCACCGACGGCCGCCTGACCGGCGTCCTGGATGTCGGCGGTCTCGGCCCGGCCGACCCCGCCCTCGAGTTGGTCGCCGCCTGGCACCTGCTGGAGGACGGTCCGCGGGCGACGCTGCGCCGCGCCCTGGCCACCGACGACCTGCAGTGGCAGCGAGGCCAGGCATGGGCCTTCGTTCAGGCCATGGGCCTCCCCTGGTACTACGACCAGACCAACCCACCCATGGCCGAAACCGGCCGCCGCACCCTTGCCCGTATCGTCGCGAGCTTCTAGAAGGTCCGGGCGACGTCCAGGTCTTTGATGCGGCTCTTCAGAACCGCTTTCACCCCGTCGTAGTCGCTGACGAAGGAGCTGCTGTTCCACTCGTCGTCGTCGACGAAGGCCGCGAGCAACGGGAACTGGTTCCCACGGGTCAGGTGTGCTTCGGTGATGTCGGCCTGGCCACCGGACCGCAGCTCCGCCAGCAGCTTTTCTTCCAGCACCGTGCTGGCGATGATCGCGGGATATCGTGCCCGGAACTCCAGGGCGAGGTCGGCCAGATAGTGCAGCATCTCGTCCACCCGCTGCTCGATGTCGTCGTGCAGCACGAAGCGTTCGCGTTGCATCCGCTGCAGCAAGGCGCGCGCCTCAGCGAGCGTCCTCATCTGCTCCTCGAATCGCTTGCCGGTCGGGTGAGCGGCGAGCAGATGCCGGGCGATCGACGCGCGCTCGAAGCCGGCCTTGAGGTCCTGCAAAGCGCCGGTCAGGATGCGCATCTTCTCGGCTTCACGGGTCCGTTCGAAGTTCCGCTGATTGAGCGTGTAGGTGATGATCCCGGTGACGAGCACCGCGGCGCACAGAGGCATGAGTCCCTTGGCCAACTCGGCCCCTACGTCGATCCGCGCGGACGCTCTCCACAACAGAGCTGCCTCGAGCACCAGCAGGACAAGGAACAGACCACTCAGCCAGATCAGGGTGCGCCGCATCCGGGCATCCTGCCATCGCCTTTTGACATCGACGGGGTCGGATGGTGGGGTGGTGGCCGTGAAGGGTCAGATCGTGCACTCGCCCGCCGGTGAAGCGGTTGTCCTCGATGACGTCGGGCAGACGGTGCTGCTGGACAATCCGGTCGTGCGGGTGTGGGACGTGTCGCTGCGGGCCGGTGAGACCCACCCCTGGCATCTGCACCACAACCCGTACGTCGTGCTGAGCTTGGCCGGTTCCGAGGCGCGCATGGATTGGCTGGACGGGAGCGAGCCGCGCTTTCTCAACGAGTATCGCGGCGGGTCGGTTTATCGGCCGCTGTCGCCCGTGCACCGGCTCACCAACATCGGCGACCGGTTCTATCAGAACCGGCTGGTCGAGCTCAAAGACCTCGGCGAGAACCGGCCGTCGCCGGTGGATGTCGGGGCCGGTGACCGCAGCGTCGAGGGTGAGCGCCCGGGGCCGCAGACCCCGGACGGCCGTCTGCCGGTGATCGACCACCCGCACGTCAAGGTGTGGACTGTTGCCGTCGACGACCAGCGCAAGCTCGACCTGGCCGACCTTCCGCACGTCGTCGCCGCGTTGCGGAACGACGGCGACGTGTCGTTCCACCCGGGCGGCCCGCTGACGCTGACCGGCCCGGGTGAGTGGTTCGTGGTCGAGCTGACCTACACGGCTCAGTAGAGGTCGAAGCGGAACACCTCGAAGCCGGCGGCGTACTTGGTGCCCAGCTTGCTGCCGCCCTGGCGGGCGAAGCCCTCGAGGAATTCCTCGGAGTCGAAGTCGCCCGAGCCGAGCCCGCGCAGGTAGGCCGCGTGCGCCTCGAGCGAGCGCACGCCCAGCTCGAACGTGGCCGTGGTGTCGGCGCCGTGCTTGGCCCGCGGGGACCCGGCCGCCCACACCTGGCGGACGCCGCCCCACTTCTCCAGGTTCTCCTCGATCTGGTCGCGGAACACCCAGCGGTTGGCCGCGTCCCGCACCGCGTCCAGCACGGCCTGACCGGTCGCGATGTGGTCGGCCATGTTGAGCGCCGTGCCGTCCGGGTCCCAGCTGTCGCGGAAGTTGTTGGTGATCACAATCTCCGGCCGGTGCACGCGGATCACCCGGGCCAGCACGGACCGCAGTGTCACGCCGTACTCGATGACGCCGTCCGGCAGGCCCAGGAACTCGACCTGCTTGACCCCCACGATCTGGGCCGACGCCCGCTGCTCGACCTCGCGCACCGGGCCCGCCTCGTCCGGGTCCATGGCGTCGATGCCGGCCTCGCCGCTGGTCAGCAGCACGTACACGATGTCTTTGCCTTGCCCGGTCCAGCGCGCGACGGCGGCCGCCGCGCCGAATTCCAAGTCGTCGGGGTGGGCCACGATCGCCAGTCCCCGCTGCCAGTCCTCGTCGACGGGCTGCCACTGAACGCCATCGGTCATCGGCCCATCATCCGCCCTTCTGAGCCCCGGCGGCACGCAGCCGATCGGCCAGGATGCGGCAGCGCTCGCGCAGTCCGGGCGGCTCGAGCACCTCGAAGTCGTGCCCGAGCAGGACCATGTGCATGAGGATGAAGTCCAGGCTGGCGGCCCCACTCACCACCTCGCTGCCGCCGTCGGCTTTCTTCACGAGCCCGGCCGACGCCGGGATCTGAGCGCGCACCGTTTCGAACGGCGCGCGCACGAGGAAACGCGCCTGGTGGCGGTAGACGCGGCTGGAAATGCTTTCCTGCACGTACGCGGCAGCGTCGGGCGCCTCGCGCGGCCGGAAACGCCAGGTCCGAACGCTCACGTCGCTCATCCGGTCCACCCGGAAGGTGCGCCAGTCGTCGCGAATCATGTCGTACGCCAGCAGGTACCACCGTCGGTCGGAGGCGACCAGTCGGTACGGTTCCACCCGGCGCCGCTCGTCCCGATAGCCGAACTCGGCCTCCACCTCGTCCCGGCAGGCCCGGGCCAGCGTCATCAGCACCTCGGAGTCGACGGGCGCCCGGCCGTCACCGCCGAACGACTCGACCGAGCCGGCCAGCGCCCGCACCTCGTGACGCAGCCGGGTCGGCAGCACCCGGTCCAATTTGGTCAGAGCGCGCAGCGCGGCATCGCCCGACGAGGCCCCGGCCAGCAGCGCGACCGCGGTGGCGATCGCCTCCTCGTCGTCGAGCAGCAGCGGCGGCAACGCCTGGCCCGGCCCGAGCTGGTAGCCGCCGCCAACCCCCTGCCCCGCGTGCACCGGATAACCGAGGGCGCGCAGCCGCTCGACGTCGCGCCGGACCGTGCGGGTCGTGACGCCGAGCTTGTCCGCCAGCTCGGGCCCCGTCCACACGCGCCGCTGCTGGAGCAGGCCGAGCAGGGCCAGCACGCGCTCGGTCGTCCCCCGCTCGTCCATGATTCTCAGTCTCGCAGACATAGCGGACCGATCCTGTCCTCGTTCCGTGCCAGGGTGGGCCCATGGACGTCAACTGGAACGAGGCGCTGCGCGAGCAGTGGACCTGGCACTGGGACAACCAGCTGAGCAAGCGGCTCGACGGGCTGACCGACGACGAGTACTTCTGGTCGCCGGTGCCGGACGCGTGGACCGTGCGCCCGGGCCGGCCGGGGAGCATCGACTTCGCGTACCCGGAGCCGGTGCCGGCCCCGTTCACGACCATCGCCTGGCGGCTGGGGCACGTCATCGTCGGGGTGCTCGCGTTGCGGAACGCCGCCCACTTCGGCGCGCCCGAGGTCTCGTACGAGAAATGGGTTTGGGCCGCGACGGCCGACGAGGCCCGGCAGCAACTGGAGGAGCAGCTGGGCCTCTGGCTGGAAGGCGTGCGCTCGCTCGGCGCGGAGGGCCTGACCGAACCGTGCGGCGACAAGGAGCCCCACCCCGATCTGCCGATGGCCGCGCTGGTGCTGCACATCCACCGTGAGCTGATCCATCATCTGTCCGAGGTCTGCCTGCTGCGCGACCTCTATCTGAGAGGAGCCGGCCGATGAGCCGCCACATCCAAGTCACCTTCGACGCCCTCGACCCGGCCCAGCTGTCGACCTTCTGGCGGGACGTTCTGGGGTACGTGCATCCCGGTCCGCCCGGGGTGACGCTCGCGCCCGGCGAGGATCCGCTGGCCGCCTGGGACGCCTTCCTCGAGAAGCAGGGTGTGCCCGAGGCGGCCCGCAACCAGGCCTCGGCCATCGAGGACCCGGACGGCGAGGGCCCGCGCATCTTCTTCCAGCAGGTGCCGGAGGACAAGGTGGCCAAGAACCGCGTGCACCTGGACGTTCGCGCGGCGCCCGGCCTGCAGGGTGACGATCGCATGGCCGCGCTCGAGAAGGAGTGCGACCGCCTGGTCGCGCTGGGAGCCAAGCGGGTCAGCCGGTCCGAGCCCGCTCCCCCGCTGAGCCTCGGCTTCATCGTGATGAACGACCCTGAGGGAAATGAGTTCTGCCTCGACTGAGGCGCTGCGAGGATGGCCGGATGCCTGATCTCGGTCACGTGTTCAACGAGGTGCCGGAACTGTACGACCGGTTCCGGCCCGGCTATCCCGACGAGTTGTTCGCCGATCTGGCGTCGATCGCCGGTCTGCGCGCGGGATCGGCGGTGCTGGAGGTCGGCTGCGGCACCGGCCAGGCGACCCGCTCGCTCGCCGCGCGCGGCTATGCGGTGACCGCCCTCGAACCCGGTGAGCGACTGGCGGCTCTGGCCCGCTTGCGGCTGGCCGATTGCGACAACGTACGCGTGGAAACGAGCACTTTCGAGCAGTGGAGCGCCGGAAACGCTCAGTTCGACGTGCTCGTGGCCGCCTCGTCCTGGCACTGGGTCGACCCGGCGGCCGGGTGGCCGAAGGCGCACGCCGTGCTCAGGCACGACGGCTGGCTGGCCCTGCTCGGACATGCCGTCGTGCGGCGCCCCGGCGAGCCCGACGTGTACGCCGAGACGGCCGACCTGCACGAGCAATTCGCTCCCGGCGACCCCGACTGGGGGCACCCGCCGCTCAAGGAAGAGGTGCTGCGTACCACCGAGGACTGGGGTGACGTGCCCTTCCAGCCCCCGGTGGTGCGCTGGTACCCGACCGTGCAATGGCTCGACGGGGCCGGATACGCCGACCTGATGCGGTCACAGTCGATCTATCGCAAGCTCGCGCCCGAGGTGCGCGAGCCGCTGCTGGACGCCGTGGCCGAGCGCATC
Source organism: Paractinoplanes pyxinae (assembly GCF_026626335.1). GTDB lineage: Bacteria > Actinomycetota > Actinomycetes > Mycobacteriales > Micromonosporaceae > Actinoplanes > Actinoplanes pyxinae. Next base: position 306,177 of record NZ_JAPNTZ010000005.1, read on the forward strand.
CGGACCCGCCTGGGCGACCGCGCGTCCCGTCGCTACCTGACTTTCCTGCGCGCGGGTCAGGCGGCCGAGCAGTAGGTCGACTGCTTGCCGATCACCTTGTACGGGCAGTCCGCCACCTCGGCCAGCAGCAGCGCCGCCTCGCGGTTGCGGGTCGTCTCACGGGTGATGACGCCGGCCGGCGGGTAGAAGCCGCCGCCCGACGCCGACCGCGGGTACATCTCGAACGTGTAGGCGAAGATCTTGTGCGTGCCCCACAGCCAGTCGAGCAGGTCGCCGTCGGTGATGTAGAGATCCGACGACTGCTCGGGCGTGTACCCGTTGGTCGCGGCCATCTGGCGGCCGAACGTCGAGAAGGTGTTGTAGTCGTCGGTCGTCATCCCGGTCGTCGTGTTGGCTGTGGTGTGCCCGAACGGCCACAGCACCAGCTCGGAGTAGGTGTGGAAGTCCATGGCGGCCCGGATCTGCTGCTTGCCGCCGACCACCCGGCCGGCCACGAAGTCCCGGACGGCCCGGGTCTCGGGCGCCGAGAAGGCCGACGGCCCGCGGTAGGTCGCCGACGACGTGCTGCCCGACGATCCGCCGCAGCAGCCCCAGCGGTAGCCGTAGTTGCGGTTGAGGTCGGTGCCGACGTTCGACGAGCCGCTGTTGGGCTGCCGGTTCTTGCGCCACGAGCGGTAACTGCCGGTCGCGATGTCGTACTCGGAGCCGTCGGGGTTGACCGACGGGATGATCCAGAGCTCGCGGCTGTTCACGATGGCCCGGACGCGGCTGTCGCTCGCGTAGTTGTCCGTGAACAGGTGCAGCAGATAGACGGCCATCTCGACGGTCAGATGCTCACGGGCGTGGTGGTTGGCGTCGTACAGGACCTCGGGCTCGTTCTCGTCGGTGCCGACGTTGTCCGAGATCTTCACGGCCACGATGTCGCGGCCCTCGTACGTGCGGCCGATCGTCCGCTTGCTCGCGATCGACGGGTTGGCCGCCACGACCTGGTTCACCTCGGTGATCAGCTCGTTGTAGTTGTGATACGGCGCGTCCGACGGCGGGAAGTCGAATGTGCTGAGCAGGGGCTGCACGGTGAAGCCCTGGCGTTGCAGCTTCCGCACCTCGGCCGGGGTGGCGGTGACCGTAACGACGGCGTGCTCCACGCTGTCGATGGCCACGCCCGTGCGGGCGATCGTGTTGCGTTGCGCTTGATTGCGTACGTCGTAGATCTCGTACTGGGCGGGCTCGGTGCTCACGGTCGGCGCGGCGTCGGCCGGCACCCCGGCGAGGAAGGCGCCCAGCATCGCGACGGCCAGAGCGGCCACAGTCGTGCGTCGTCTCATGAACGACCTCCGGGATGAGGGGATGGTGCCCTCAGCCTTGTATAGATGACAGTCAATCACCCCATGTCAGTCGGTACCTCTCACCGACGTGATGAGCCGGACGAGACGAGCCGCTAGACGACCACCGGCCGCGGGAAGGTGACGACCATGGCCACTCCCGGCTCGCGATGCTCGGCGAACGCCCGCCCGCCGTGCGCCGCCGCCAGCTGCCGGACGATCCACAGGCCGAGGCCGACGCCCTCCGCGCTGCCCACCGCGAACTGGCTGAACAGGCGCGAGCGCAGGGCCTCGGGGATGCCCTCGCCGTGGTCGCGCACCTCGAGCCGGTCGAACTGCCCCTCGGTGCGGACCCGGACAACGATCGGCGGCCGGCCGTACCGGGCGGCGTTGGTGACGAGGTTGACCACGATCTGCTCGAAACGCTGCTTGTCGACATAGATGGTCAGTTCCTCGTCGACGTCGACCGTCACATCCGAGCCGTCACGAACATAAGTGAGCATTTCCTGCACGAGTGCGCGCGCGTTGTACGGCTGCCGGTCCAGCTTGAGCTCGCCCGAACTGTCGATGCGCTGGATGTCGAGCAGCCCTTCGGCCAGCCGGGTCACCCGGGCCGTCTGCCGCAGCGCCGCGTCGAGCATGCGGGCGATGTTCGGCGGCGCCTGCCCCTTCAACTCCTCCAGCACCATGCGCACCGTGGACAACGGCGAGCGCACGTCATGGGCGAGGGTGCTCATCATGGCCGCCCGCCACTGTTCGATACGTTCCAGCCGCTCCCGGTCCTCGCGCAGATGCCGGGCCTGCGCCTCGATCAGGAAGGCGACGGCCACGGCGATCGGCATGAGGATGAAGGCGCTGCCCAGCACGAGCGGCGCCTGGTGGGTCACGATCAGGGGCACCAGGTAGGCCAGGGTGGCCGGCAGGGCGTACGCGATCAGGATCCACCGCGGGAAGTGCAGCGCCGCCCACGCGTACAGCAGCACCAGGAAGGGCCCGGTGCCGCTGGCCGAGCCCCCGAACGACCAGGTCGAAAGCCCGAGCACCGCGAACGAGGGCAGACCGAGCCAGGCCGGCGCGTTCGGCTGCCACCGCCCCCACGGCAACAGCAAAGCCACGATGGCCAGCACCGCGTCGCACGCCGCCACCAGCAACAACCGTTCGGCGCTGCCGGGATCGTTCAGGATTCCGAGCAGCGCCAGGAATCCAGCCAAAATCAGGAGCACCCCGGCCTGCCGGGCCGCGGCGCGCGGCCCGGTCCCCAGCAGGCGAATCGGTCGGATGCGGTCTACATGTTCACCATATAACGGACATCAGGCGATTCAGGCGGCTGGTCAGGCCGTCCGTTCGGACAGCTCGAACATGTTGCCCCACGGGTCCCGGAAGAACGCGAGCCGCGCACTGATGTCGTCGATCTCGAACGGCGGGTTCACCACGTCGACATTGCGCCGGCGCAGCTCGGCCAGCGTCTCGTCGACGCTGTCGACCGAGAGGCACACGTGGTTGAACCCCGGCGCGGCCAGGCTCGCGTCGACGTCGCCGTACACGGTCTGGGGTGCGGCCCCCGGCCCGGCCAGGATCTCGAGGTGGAAGTCGTCCTGGTTCGGAGGCATGACGTAGGCAAGGGTCAGCTTCCCGTAGGGCCAGGTCTGCAGCACGCGCCAGTCCATGGTGTCGACCCAGAAGGCGCGGGCCGCCTCGAAATCGGGGTAGCGGATGGCCGCGTGGTGGCCGCGCATCGAGGCGAACGGCGAGGCGGCATCGGTGGGCGGAGTTTGCGGAAGTGGCATGCCTTCGATGTCACCAGCGAGGCCGGACGGGCGGTAGGCACGAGCTGGTACCAGTGATCATGGCTCTGGCCGTACCACCCAGGACCTTCAGCCGCCCGGCTTGCGCGGCCATACTGGCGGGATGACCGGTGGCAGCCTGCGCGAGTTCCTGGCGTCGCGGCGGGCGGCGATCACCCCCGAAGAGGCGGGCCTGCCGGCTTCGTGCGAGGGGCGGCGCGTTCCCGGGCTGCGGCGCGAGGAAGTGGCGATCCTGGCCGGGGTCAGCGTCGACTACTACGTGAAGCTCGAACAGGGCCGGGCCACGAACGTCTCCGACCAGGTGCTCGCCGCGGTCGAGCGGGCGTTGCGGCTCGACGAGCAGGAGAGGCGCCACCTGCGGTCATTGGTGCGCCCGGCCCGCGGGGGCGACCCGCAGTCGCAGTCGCGCGTCCGGCTGCCCGTCCAGTCGATGATCGACGCCCTGCCCGTGCCGGCGATCGTGCACGGCCCGCTGCTCGAGATCCTGGCCACCAACGCGGCCGCGCGGGAGCTCTTCCGGTTCGGCCCGGCCCGCAACCTCGTCCGGTGGATGTTCACCGACCCCGTCGCGCGGGTCGTCTACCTCGAGTGGGAGAAGCACGCGGCGCAGATGGTGGCGATCCTGCGCGCGGCCGAGAAGACCGAGACCTCGCGGCAGTTGGTGGACGACCTCACCGAGGCGTCGCCCGACTTCGCGCGGCACTGGGAGGACTACCGCCTCCACGAGCACACCCACGGCGTCAAGCGCTTCTTCCATGAGGCTCTGGGCGAGATCCGCGTGAACTACGAGACGATGGCCCTCACGGCGGACAGCGGCCAGACGGTGATCATCTACTCGGCCGACCCCGGCTCTCCCTCGGCTGAGAAACTGCAGAACCTGACTACGACACGACCGTACGAACGAATCGCGTGACCTCGTCGGCGGCGTTCACGTACGAGTACTTCTGGGCGCTTGAATAGACGGCGTAGTCACCCGCCTCGAGCGTCGTCGGCCCCTCGGCCCGCTCGATGCGCAGCCGCCCCTCGGTGACGACGACCATCTCGTGCCAGCCGGCCGGGTCGGGCTCGGCGTCGTAGCGGTCGCCGGCGGCCAGCGTCCATGACCACAGCTGGGCCTCGCGGCGGGCGGGCGCGCTGCCGAGCAGGACGGCCTCGCTGCCCGGCCGGCCGCGCCAGGCGAGCTCGTCGATGGCCCGGGTGGAGGCGGTGGGCGCGCTGACCAGCTCGACGAAGCTCGCCCCGAGCGCGCCGGCCAGGCGGTCGAGCCCGGAGAGGCTGATGTTGGCCTCGCCCGCCTCGAGGTTGATGATCGTCCGGCGGCTGACCCCGGACGCCACGGCCAGAGCGCTCTGGCTCATCCCCTTGTCCTGACGGAACCGCCGCAGGTTGTCGCCGACGTGGGCCAGCACACCATCCCCTTGCATGTGCAGAATCCTACACCTAGCGTGTGCAGTATGTTGCACATCCGCCGCCAGGAGTTAGCCCTCATCGCCATCACCGTGCTGTGGGGCGCCACGTTCCTGATCGTTCACGAGGCTGTGCGGTACAGCGGCCCGCTGTTCTTCGTCGGCGTCCGCTTCCTGACCGCCGGCCTGATCGCCGTGCTCGTCTTCCGCCGCGCCCTGTCCGGCCTGAACCGCCGTGAACTGATCGCGGGCTCGGCCATCGGGGTGTCGGTCTTCCTGGGGTACGGGTTGCAGACCATCGGCCTGCAGTCGGTGAGCAGCAGCACGTCGGCCTTCCTGACCGCCCTGTACGTGCCGATCGTGCCGCTGCTGCAGTGGGCCGTGTTCCGGCGCGCACCCCGGCTCGCCGCGCTGGCCGGGATCGGACTGGCCTTCGCCGGGCTGGTGCTGCTGGCCGGCCCCGGCGCGACCGGCCTCACCCTGAACACCGGCGAGGTGCTGACCCTGATCAGCGCCGTCGCCATCGCGGCCGAGATCCTGCTCATCGGCCACTACGCCGGCCGCGTCCACCTGGGCCGGGTCACCGTCGTCCAGCTGCTGGTGGCCGGCGCCCTGTCCCTGGCCGCGATGCCGGTGGCGGGCGAGTCCGTCCCGTCGTTCTCGTGGGTCTGGCTGACCGCCGCCGTGGGCCTGGGCGCCGCCAGCTACGTGATCCAGCTGGTCATGAACTGGGCCCAGAACTCCGTCTCCCCCACCCGGGCCGCCGTCATCTACGCCGGCGAGCCCGTCTGGGGCGGCGTGTTCGGCCGTCTCGCCGGCGACCGGCTGCCGCCGCTGGCCTTCGTCGGGGCCGCCCTGATCGTGGCCGGCGTCATCGTCAGCGAACTGCGCCCCCGCGATCGCCCCGCACCCCAGTCCGAGCCCGCCATACGCGAAGAATCGACGGTGTGACACTGGGAGCGGCCCTTTCCCCGTCAACCACCGCACCGATGTCGCGCCTCGGGCAAATGCCACTTGGGCCAGCGCCATGGTCGGCCGGGTGGCCGTGCTGTGGGCCACTCGCAACGTCGTGAGTCGGGAGAAGATGCGGTGAGCTTCGACGAGATCTTCGCCGGGAGCCGAGTCATGGCCATTCTGTGTGGCCTGCCGGCGCGTGAGACGGTGACCGTGGCCGGGGCCCTGTGGGACGCGGGCGTGACGGTCCTCGAGATCCCGATCGGCACGCCGGACGCGATCGCCTCGCTGCGCGCGGCAGCCGACGCTGCCTCCGAGCGCGGCCTGCGCGTCGGTGCGGGAACGGTCATCACCACCGACCAGGTGCGCGCGGCCGCCGACGCAAATGCGCAGTACACCGTCGCGCCCGGCCTCGACCTCGACGTGCTCGCCGCCAGCGAGGCGGCCGGCCTGCCGCACATGCCCGGCGTCGGATCCGCCACCGAGGTGCAGCGCGCATGGCTGGCGGGGTGCCGCTGGCTCAAGGCGTTCCCGGCCGCCGCGCTCGGCCCGGCCTGGATCTCCGGCCTGCTCGGCCCGTTCCCCGACGTCCGGTTCGTGGCCACCGGCGGCCTATCCGTCGCCACCGCCCCGGCCTTCCTCGATGCGGGGGCCCAAGTCGTAGCGCTCGGCGCCGCCTTGTCCGACCCGTCCCAACGCGACCAGGTCAGCCGGCTCCTCGCACCCTGAGCCCGGCCCTCCGGGCGCGGCTAAGATCAACTGCTGTGACGACGGCTCGCTACGTGCTCTTTCCTGGGCGGCACCACCTGCTGACCCGGTTCCAGGCCGACTATCTGCGGCGGCTCGTGGACGGCGGCGCGGGGACGATCGTGTGGGCGGTGACCTCGGCCAACCACGAGAACACCAAGCGCAACCCGGTGCCGTACCACCGGCGCGAGGCGGCGATCGAGCGCTTCAGCGTGGAGACCGGGCTGCGCTCGCTGGTCGTGCCGGTGTTCGACACCGCCCCGACCGATCAGTTCGCTCAGGTCACGCTCAAGACGGTCACCGTGGCGACGGGGCTCGGCCTCACGCCGGCCGACACCGTCGTCGCCTGTTCGACCCCTCAGGTGGCGGCCCTGTACGAGGCCCTCGGCTTCACCATCGCGCCGGTCGAGGCCGACCCTGCCCTGGACGCCGAACCCGAGCGGCCGTGGGACGTGCTGCTGCGACTGGCCGCCAGTGACGATTCGTGGCGCGACCTTGCCCATGCGAGCACTGTCGACGTGTTCGATCGCTATCGCCTGAGCGAGCACGTGCAGTCGGTGGTGAACGATCCGGTGGTCGGCGACGAGGGCGGGCTGACCGCCACGCGCGACTACCGCACCTACGTGGAAGCCTTCGCGGACGCGGCCGCGCGCAAATGGACGGCCGTGCGCCAGTACGTGCAACCGGGCCGCATCGTCGACATCGGCTGCGGCGCCGGCGCGGTGCTCGAGCTGGCCGACCGCGACGACGCCCTGCACGAGAGCGACCTCATCGGCGTCGAGGTGGCCCGGCACCTCTACCAGGAATGCGTGCACAAGAAGGCGCAGGGCGTCTTCCGCAACGCGAACGTCTACTTCTATCAGCGCAACGTGCTCGGCGGGGCCGTGCTGCCGGACCGGTCGGTCGACACGACGCTGACGTTCGCGCTCACCCACGAGATCTGGTCGTACGGCAACAAGCGCGACTCCCTGCTCGAGTTCGCCCGGCGCATCCACGACCACACCACCCCGGGCGGCGTCTGGATCAACAGCGACGTCTGCGGTCCCGGCGACCGGCGGCGCCCGGTCCGGCTGACGCTGCGCACCGACGACGGCGCCAACCCGGCCGAGCCGCGCAAGGATCTGGCCGAGCTGTCCTCGGCCGAGGTCGCGGCCTACGTGAGCGGGCTGTCGACGCGCGCCCGGCTCGACCAGTTCGCCGTCGATTTCGCGTTCCCGTTCGCGTACGAGCCGGCCGGCGCCGACGTCGTGCGGATCGAGCTGGGCCAGGCCATGGACTTCCTGACCCGCAAGGACTACACCGACAACTGGCTCTCGGAGACCCAGGAGCAGTTCTGCGGCCTCGACTTCGACGACTGGCGCACCCTGCTGACCGAGGCCGGCTTCACCATCGACCCCGCCTCCCATCCCTTGCGCAACGACTGGGTCATCGACAACCGCATCGCCCCGACGGCGTCACTGGCCGACGACCACGGCGCCCCGCTCGACTGGCCGTTCACCCACGCCGTCCTGGTCGCCCGCCGCCCTCGCAACAGCTGAGTCAGCGGGCGGTCGCCGTCACCAGCACCGCGTGCTGCCGGACCCGGAAGACGCCCTCGGCCGCCACCTGCTCGCGGATCCGGGCCACGGCTTCCGGCGTCAGGGCGGCCGGGTTCCGGCTGGCCAGGTACCGCAGCACGGGCTCGGCGTCCGGAATCTCCAGCGAGCACGGATACCGCTCGACACCGACGTCGTCGAAGACCTGACCGACGTACGCGGAAACGGTCTCGGCCGAGACACCGTTGAGCACCGATTGTCTGGGCAGCAGCGCGTCGATCTCGGCCAGGTGGTCGCGACCGTTCACCGAGACCGCCAACCGGCCGCCCGGACGCAGCACCCGGGCGAACTCGCGCAGCCCGGCCGCCGGATCGTCCAGGTGGTAGAGCATGTGGTTGGCGATGAGCCCGTCGAAGGTCCCGTCGGCGAACGGCAGCTCGGTCGCGCCCGCGCGCACCACCCGCGCGCCCGGAACCAAGCGCAGCCCCGCACACATGGCCGCCGAGAAATCCACCAGCGTCAACCCGGCCGGCGGCTCGACGCGGCTCCACAGTGCACCAGTGCCGGCCCCGACCTCCAGCACCCTGCCGTCCAGCCGCAACCGCTCCCCCACCCACGAATACCAGTCCTGCGGATTGGTGCTGTAGTCGTAGATGGCGATCCGGGCCGAGAGATTGCCGGTGGTGGTCGCGTATTGCGTGCGGGCGTGCGCGGAAGGAGACGTCACGCCTGCATCGTATGGACAGCAACCGTTACCGTGCTCGCCGTGGATGTCGCACTGACGTTTCTGGCCGAGGCCGATGCCCGGCAGCCCGGCTCGCTCACCGGCCTGTTCCTGCACGGGTCGCTCTGCTGGGGCGAGTTCTTCCCGGACAGCGATGTCGACTTCGTCGGCGTGTGGTCGCAGCCTCCCGACCACGAGGCGCTGGCCGCGGCCCACCAAGCCACCCGGGACCGGCACCCGGAGGTCGTGTTCGACGGCTTCCACTGTTCGCCCGCCGACCTGGCCGTGTCATCGCTGACCGTCGGGAAGCGGCCGGTCTTCTTCAACCACAAGTTCGATCCCGCCGGCAAGCTCGACATCAACCCGGTGACCTGGCACGAGCTGGCCGAGCGGGCCGTCGTCGTCCGGGGCGAGCTGCCGCCCGTGCACACCGACCGGGACGAGTTGCGCGCGTTCACCCGCGACAACCTCGACACGTACTGGCGGTCCATCGCCGCCCAGGTGGATGCGGCCGGCGTCGAGGAGATCGGCCGGGACGAGGCAGCCGTCCTGTGGGTCGTGCCCGGGGTGGCCCGGCTGCACCACCTGCTGACCAAGGGCGAGCTGACCTCGAAGAGCGGCGCCGGCCGCTACATCGTCGAACGGCTCGACCCGCGCTGGCACCGGGTCGCCCGGGACGCCCTGCGCATCCGCGAGCGCCCCGGCGACCCCACCACCTACGACGACCCGGCCGAGCGCGGACGCGACACCGAGGCCTTCCTCCACTGGGCGATCGAGGACGGCCTGAGCCGGTAACACGGCCCTACGACGCCAGCTTGACCAGCATCTTGCCGGTGTTCTCGCCGCGCAGCAGCCCGATGAAGGCGGCCGGCGCGTTCTCCAGACCGTCGACGATCGTCTCGCGCGCCTTGATCTGCCCGGAGCGCACCCACGGCCCGACCTCGGCCAGGAAGTCCGGCATGCGCCGGTTGTGGTTGCTCACGATGAAGCCGCGCAGATTGAGCTCCTTGCCGATCGCCAGCGCCAGATTGCGGGGCCCGGCCGGCGCGGCGGTCTCGTTGTAGCCCGCGATCGCCCCGCACATGGCGACCCGGCCGTACTTGTTCAGCGACCCGATCGCCGCCTCCAGGTGGTCGCCGCCGACGTTGTCGAAGTACACGTCGATGCCGTCCGGCGCCGCCGCGCGCAACTGCTTGCGTACGGGCGAATCGCGGTAGTTGGAAGCCACGTCGAAGCCGAGGTCGTCGACAAGGTGGCTCACCTTTTCGGCCGAGCCCGCGCTGCCGATCACCCGCTTGGCCCCGCGCAGCTTCGCGATCTGCCCGACGATGCTGCCGACCGCGCCCGCCGCTCCCGACACGAAGACGGTCTCGCCCTCCTTGAACTGCGCGATGTCGAGCAGCCCGACGTACGCGGTGAACCCGGTCAGCCCCAGCACCCCCAGGTAGGCCGACAGGTCGGCCGCGGCCGGGTCGACCACCCGCACGCGGGACGCCTCGGTCACCGAGAACTCGCGCCAGCCGAGCCCGTGCACGACGAACGCCCCCACCGGCACGTCCGGCGACTCCGAGGCCACCACCTCGCCCAGCGCCCCGCCGTCGAGCGGCGCCCCCACCTGGAACGGCGGCACGTACGACTTGGTGTCGTTCATCCGCCCCCGCATGTACGGGTCGACCGACATGTAGATGTTGCGGACCAGCACTTCGCCCGGCCCGGCGGTGGGCACCGGCACGTCGGCGATCTCGAAGGTGTCGTCAGTGGGCCACCCGTCAGGCCGGGCGGCGAGCCGAATCTCTTTCACAAGTCGTTACGGTACGGTGCGGCGTGATCAGCGCGCTTCCGACCGCCGACCTCTCCGCCGGCCTGCGGGCCGACGTCCGCCGCCTCATGGACCTGGCCTTCCTGGGCAATTTCGACGACGACGACTTCGATCACGCCCTCGGCGGCACCCACTTCCTCGTCGAGCAACGCGGCACCTTGGTGGCCCACGCCGCGGTGGTGCAACGCAGTTTCCTGTACGAGGGTCGCGCCTACCGGTGCGGCTACGTCGAGGCCGTCGCCACCCACCCCGACCACCGTGGCCAGGGCCTGGCCGCCGAGGTGATGGCGGCCGCCGAGGCGGTCATCGACCGCGCCTACGACCTGGGCGCGCTCTCCGCCTCGACGGCCGGCCGCGGCCTGTACGTGCACCGGGGCTGGCTGCCGTGGCGGGGCCGCACGGCCGTCCTCGCCCCCGAGGGCCTGACACCCACCCCCGAGGACGACGACAGCACCTTCGTGCGCCCCGTGCCCGGCGGCCCCGACCTCGACCTCGAGGCCACCCTGGCCTGCGACTACCGCAACGGCGACGTCTGGTAGCCGTCCGGCCGCGCGATCCCGAACCGCTCGCACAGCAACGCCACGTCGTGCCGATCCTTCTCACGCGGCGGATAGCCGGTGTGCCACCGCACCGACCATTCCGCCGCCTCGCACCGCATCTTCACCCCGCCGACCATTCCCGTACCGGCCAGGGCCTCGGCCGGAAACGATTCCGAGGAAACCGCAGAGCCGTAATGAATGGCGCCGTCCGCGCGTTTCTCGTAGACGTGCAGATCAATACGAAGACGCCCGCCGTCGTGCACCACGAAGTTCCACGGCCGATCCCCCGGCCACGGGAAGAGCCGATCGACGCCCGCCTCGGCCAGCGCCACCACGGCCTGCTCGAACTGCTCGGCCGGCAGCCACACGTCGAGGTCGGCATGCTCCCGGGTCTGCTCCCCCAGCAGCGCGTCGACTCCCCAGCCGCCGCCGAGGCACAGCTCGACCCCGTGCCCCCGGAACGCGGCCACGAGCCGGACGACGTCGCCCGCGCTCATCTCATACATGGTCGCCGGCCCGGACCGCCTCCAGGAACGGCCGGAAATGCCCGGCGACCTCGGCGGCGATCGCCTCCGCGGGCCGGGTCCCGTCCACCTCGATCACCGGGATCCCGAAGTCGCGGGCCCGTTCCACCGCGTCCAGGGCGATCAGCCTGTCCCGCTCGATCCGGTTGCGCCCGGCCAGCTCCGGGTCGCTCACCCGATGCCCGAGGGCCCGCGCCCGCGGCAGCTGCGACGCCTGCTTCAGCCGCCATTCGTCGGTGGGCACCATGACCACCATCCGAGCCGGATCGGTGACCGCCGCGACCAGTTCCGGCCGGCATCCCCAGCCGTCGACCAGCACCGGCCGGGGCGAGACGAGCCCGCTCAGATCGTCGAGCACCCACTGGAACCGCTCGGGGAAGTCGGCCAGCACGGAGGCCGCCATCTCGGCCGGGGTGGGCCCGATCCACACCGATTCCCAATCCGTCTCGCCCCGGTACTCGCCGCGCCGGGCCAGGGCGGCGACCCGCCTGTCCTCGTGCCCCCGCGCGGAATGGAAATCGTAGTGATAATGCGTCACGCCGAGCCGGTCGACGAGAATTCCCGCGACCGTGGTCTTCCCGGCCCATTGTCCGCCACAGATCCACAACGCATTGCGCACAGTTCCGTCCGGTGTCCATCTCACGGGCACCAAACTGCCCGTTTTGCCCGGTCAAAACAAGTCTTGTTCTTTTAGCCGGGAAGTGATTGATTATCTATAGGAGCGAAGCCCGATGCAGAGGACCTATGCATAAGAGGCTTGTGGCTGCGGGAAGAGCCCGCCTAGCGTCCACGCCATGGCTGAGAACTCCCGGGCGGTGCTCACCGACGCCGCCATGATGCGGGCGATGGCCCATCCCCTGCGCATGCGCATCGTCGGCTCGCTGCGGCTCGACGGGCCCGCCACCGCGGCCATCCTGGCCCGGCGCCTGAGCACCGACTCGGGCCAGACCAGCCACCACCTGCGCCTGCTGGCCCGGCACGGCTTCGTGGTCGAGGCCCCCGAGCAGGGTCGCGGCGCCCACGGCCGGGAGCGCTGGTGGAAGGCGGCCCACCAGTCGACGCTGTGGGCCGACGAGGCCGGCGCCGAGGACGCGGCCGCCGTCAACCGCGCCGCCCGGGCCGTCTACGACCAGCTCATCGACCAGTTTCACGCCGAGGCCGTGCACGAGCGCTGGAGCCCGGAGTGGAACCGCGCGGTTGCCAGCTCCGACTACACGATCCGGACGACCCCGGCCGGCCTGGAACGCCTGCGCGAGCGCATCGTCGAGGCGATCCGGGAGGCCGACGCCCCGGAACCGGGCGCCGAGACGGTCGTGGTCATCGTGCACGCGTACCCCCGGCGGGCGCAGAAATGACCAGCCTGTGGCGCAACCGCGAGTTCAACCTGCTCTGGAGCTCCCAGTCGCTGTCCGATCTGGGCGACGGCATCGCGTCTCTCGCGCTCTCCCTGCTCGTCCTGGTCAAGACGGGCTCGCCGGTGAGCGCCGGCGTGGTCGGGACGACGACCCAGGTCGCCCGGCTGCTGCTGCGGCTGCCGGCCGGCGTCCTGGTCGACCGGGTGGACCGCCGTCACGCCCTGATCGTCTGCGACGCCGTACGGCTGCTCGTCTTCGGCGTCCTGACGGCGGCGGTCGTCACCGATCGCGCCGGGCTCGCGCTGATCCTCATCGTGGCGGTGGTCGACGCCGGGGCGAGCGCTGTCTTCTCCACCGCCGAGGACGCGTCGCTGCGCAGCATCGTCCCCATCAAGCAGCTGCCGGATGCCGTCGCCCGCAACGAGGCCCGCTCGTACGGCACCTCGCTGGCCGGCCCACCCCTGGGCGGCTTCCTGTTCACGCTGGGCCACGCCGTCCCGTTCGCCGCCAACGTCGTCTCGTACCTCGTGTCGATCGTGGCCGTCCTGTTCATCCGCAAGCCGCTGCAGGCGCCGCGCGAGGAACAGAAGCAGGGGTACGGCGTCGCGCTGGCCGAAGGCATTCGTTTCGTGCTGACCCACCCCTTCCTGCGCACGCTCATGCTGGTCGCCGCCCCGCTCAACTTCGCCATCAACGGCGTCATCTTCACCGTGATCGTCGCGCTGCAACGGCACGGCACCGCGCCGGCCGTGATCGGGCTGACCGAGACGATCGTCGCCGCCGGGGGCCTGCTGGGCGCTCTCGCCGCCCCGGCCCTGCAGCGCCGGCTGCGGCTGGTTCCCTTGGTCCGTACGCTGTGCTGGGTGGCAGCCGCGTTGCTGGCCAGCGCCGCGTTGCTCACGTCGAGCATCGCCGCCGCCGTCCCGCTGGGGCTGACCGTCTTCCTGGGCCCGGCCGCCAACGCCGCCCTCTTCGGCTTCCAGGCCGCGATCACCCCGGACCGCCTGCAGGGCCGCGTGATCAGCGTGATCATGGTCGCCGCGATGTCCCTGGCCTCCCTCGCCCCGCTGCTGGCGGGCACCCTGCTCGCCTGGCGCGGCCCCGCCACCGCGATCCTGTTCTTCGCCTGCTCGGTGGCCGGTTCCGCGCTGATCGCCACCCTCGGCACCGGCCTGCGCTGGTCCGAGCCGGGTGCCGCTCAAGATCTGTCCGCCCGATCAAGCGGTGCCGCCGAGCCGGCCGCCTAAAATTTGCCCGCCCAATCACGCGGTGCCGCCGAGCCAGCCGCCGCTCAGGATCTGTCCGCCCGATCAAGCGGTGCTGCCGCGGACGGACCCTGAAACTCGGCCGCCCGACCTTGCAGATACCGGCGTTCGGCCGGGTTCCCGGTCAGTTCAGCCGCTTTGCCGTACGCCTCCACGGCCTCTCCATGTCGGCCGAGCCGCCGCAGCAGGTCGGCCCGCACGGAGTGCCACACGTAATGCCGCTCCAGCCCGTCGAGACCGTCCACGATGGCCAGCGCCGCCGCCGGCCCGTGCACCTCGGCCACCGCCACCGCCCGGTGCAGCGCCACGACCGCCCCGCCGCTGATCGCCGCCAAGTGGTCGTAGATCCGCAGAATCTGCGCCCAGTCCGTCTCCGCCGCCGAATCCGCGTCGGCGTGCACCGCGTTGATCGTCGCCTGCAGCTGATAGGTCCCCGGCCGCCCGCGCCGCAGGCACTCCCGCAGCAGCCCCTGACCCTCCGCAATCAGAGTGCGATTCCACAGCGTTCGGTCCTGATCCGCCAGTAACACCACGTCACCACCGGCGGTCGTCCGGGCGGGCCGCCGCGCCTCGATCAGCAGCATGAGCGCCAGCAGCCCCTTGGCCTCCGGCTCGTCCGGCATGAGACCCACCAGCAACCGGCCGAGCCGGATCGCCTCGCCCGCCAGGTCGTCCCGGGTCAGCCCCGGCCCGCCGCTGGCCGCATACCCCTCGTTGAAGATCAGATAGAGCACGGCCAGCACCGCGCCCAGCCGGTCGGGCAGGTCCTCGTCGCGCGGCACCCGGTACGGGATGCCCGCGTCCCGGATCTTGCCCTTGGCCCGCGACAGCCGCTGCCCCATGGTTGTCTCGGGCACCAGAAACGCCCGCGCGATCTCGCCCGTGCTCAGCCCGCCGAGCAGCCGCAGGGTCAGCGCCACCCGGGACGCCGGGGCCAGCGCCGGGTGACAACACGTGAAGATCAGCCGCAACCGGTCGTCCATGATGTGCTCGTCCTCCGCGCTATGGCCGCCTGCCAGCAGCACCGCCGCCGTCTCCTTCGCGCCGCGCGTCGACTCGCGCCGCAGCCGGTCGACCGCGCGGTTCCGGGCCGTCGTGATGATCCACCCGGCCGGGCTGGGCGGAACCCCGTCGCCGGGCCAGCGGAGCACGGCCGTGGCGAACGCCTCCTGCACGGCCTCCTCGGCGAGGTCGATGTCGCCGAACTGGCGGATAAGGACGGCGACCGCCCGGCCGTACTCGGCCCGGAAGGTCCGGTCGATGTCGCTCACGCGATCGGGCGCACCTCGATCGCGAGCGGCGCCAGCACCGCCGCCATCCGGCCGCCCCAGCTCAGCGCCTCGTCCAGGTCGGACGCCCGGATGATCGTGAAGCCGCCAAGGTGCTCCTTGCCCTCGGTGAACGGCCCGTCGGTGAGCACCGCGTCCCCGTCCTTGTCGCGGACCACGGTCGCCGTCGACGGCGGGTGCAGCCCGGCCGCGAACACCCACGCCCCGGCCGCCTGCATCTCCTCGTTCAAGTTGCCCAGCTCCGCCATGATCGGCCCGAGCACCTCGGGCGGCGGCGGATCACCGTCGGGCTGGTAGACGCTCAGCAGGTACTGCCTCATCGCTCCTCCTCGTGGTCGTCTTCTCACCACTCATACGAACGACATCCCGCCCTTTCGACAGGCCGGTGGCCGGAGCGTAGCCTGATTTCCGGAGCCCGTTCCCCACGCATTGGCGGCCCAGCATGGAGTCCCGCCCGAGCGCCACCACAAGTCAGCCGGGCGTCTTCGCGCTGTCCGGCAGCCTCGACGCCGGCGCGCTCAGCCGGGTGAGCGCCGTGCTCGGGGCGGCTCAGGCCTACGCCTCGGCCCGCCGCCAGAACGAGATCGTCATCGACCTCGAGGCGGCCCGCTTCATCGAGGCCCGCGTGATCCGGCTGCTGCTCCAGGCTCAGCAGACCGCCCTCGAGTCCGGCCGCCGGCTCCGGGTCGTCGGCGCCACCGGAACCGTCCGCCACGCCCTTGTGGCCGCCGGAACGGGCCGCCTGCTGACCGAGCGCGAGGGCGGCTCCGTGCGCGAACGCGGCTCCCGGGCCGCCATGCGGCTCGGCGGCGAGGACGAGGACTGGCGCCGCGCGTCGGCCGAGCGCCGCCGCGCCGAGGACGACCAGGCCCGCCTGCGCCGCCGCCTGCAGCAGCAGGCCGTCGACGGCGAGGTGCGGGCCACCCGGCGGGATCTGCTCACCCGCCTGCGGCACCGGCTGCGCACCGAGCCGCGGGCGCTGACCGGCCTCGACTTCCTCGCCGTGGCCGACCGGCCCGCGGTCGTCTCGGGCATCCTCACCGCGGCCACCATCGCCGGCGGGGCCGACGCCTGCGACCTGCAGCTGTACGACAGGGGGGCGACGATGCTGCGCAGCGCCGGCCGCCGCGGGCTCCCGTCCGGGTTCCGCGCGTCGGCCGACGTGATCGGCCGCGAACAGCTCGCGGAACGCGCCGTGGGCCGGCCGGTCGTCGTCCCCGACATCACCCGCAGCCCGATCTTCGCCGGACAGCCCGGACTCGACCTGATGCGCGCCGCCGGCCTGTTCGCCCTGCGCTGCTACTTCCTGCGGGACGACACGGGCCGGCTGCTCGGCGTGCTGTCCATGTACTACCGCCGCGGCGCCACCCAGCCCGGCGAGGCCGACCTGGTGGCCCGCGACGCCGGGCAGGCCCTGGCCCACCTGCCCGAGCCGGACTGACCCGGCGTCACAGACCGGCGTGGTACGCGAGCACCCCCCGGTTGATCGCCGTGATCGCCTTGCGAGCCGTGTCACGCAGCTGCTGCGAGGCGGCCGACGCCTCACGCAGCTGACCCAGCAGGTCGAGCACCTGGCGGGCCCAGCGCACGAAGTCGCCCGCGGGCATGTCGGCGTCGTAGTTGTGGCCGCTGGCCAGCACCTTGGCCAGCGGTTCGCCGCGGGCCCAGCGGTACATCGGCCAGACGAAACCGGGATCGGGCTCGCGGGTCAGCGACAGGCCGTGGTCGGACTCGTCGCCGGCGATGTCGCCCCACAGCTTCCCGCAGGCGTCGACCGCGGCCGTGATCGCGCCCTTGGGCACCGAGGCGCGGTCGTCGGTCTCGCGGCGGGACTCGTAGAGCACCATCGACACGGCGGCGGCCAGCTCTTCGGGAGCCAGGTCGTCCCACACGCCGTGGCGCAGGCACTCGGCCACCAGCAGGTCGGCCTCGCTCCAGATGCGGCCCAGCATGCGGCCCGTCTCGGTCACCTCGCCGGCCTCGGTGAGATAGCCGCGCTCGGCCAGCACCGCGCACACCTGGTCGAACGTGCGGGCCAGCGAGCCGGTGCGGCCGGCCACCTTGTCGCGCAGCGCGTCGGTGTCGCGCTGCAGCCGGTGCCGCCGCTCGGCCCAGCGGGCGTGGTCCTCCCGCTCGGGGCAGGCGTGGCACGGGTGCTGCCGCATCTGCACCTTGAGCAGGGCGATCTCGGGATCCTCGCCGGTGCCGCCGCGCGACCGGCGGCGGCTGTTGCCGTTGCGGTCGTGGCCGGTCGCGCTGACCTGGGCGGCCAGGTCGCGGCGGGCGGCGGGCGAGCGGGGGTTGAAGTGCTTGGGCACGCGGATGCGGTCGAGCACCTCGGCCTCGCCCGCGAAGTCGGCCGGGCTGACCCGGCCGGCCCACCGGTCCTGCGTGAGCACCATCGGACGCGGTTCGCCGAAGCCGCCGCTGGGCGCCTCGAGAACGACGGCCAGGCCGGCCCGGCGGCCCTGGGCCACCCGGATGACGTCGCCCATGCGCAGCCGCTCGAGCGAGGTGACGATCGCGGCCCGGCGCTGGGCCACCCCCTGCCGGGCGTTGGCGCGTTCCCGGTCGGCGATGGCGATCCGGATGGCGAAGTACTCGTCGAAGTCGCCGTGGTGGCAGGCCTCGTCGTTGGCGTACGACTGGATGGTCTCGACGTTGCGCTGCACCTGGCGGGCCAGCCCGACCACCGAACGGTCGGCCTGGAACTGGGCGAACGACGACTCGAGGAGCTCGCGGGCCTGCTCGGCGCCGACGGAGCCGACCAGGTTGACCGCCATGTTGTAGGACGGGCGGAACGACGAGCGCAGCGGATAGGTGCGGGTCGAGGCCAGCCCGGCGACGTGGCGCGGGTCGACCTCGGGGCTCCAGAGCACCACAGCGTGCCCCTCGACGTCGATGCCGCGGCGGCCGGCCCGGCCGGTGAGCTGCGTGTACTCGCCGGGGGTGAGGTCGACGTGGGCCTCGCCGTTGAACTTGACCAGCCTTTCCAGCACGACGCAGCGGGCCGGCATGTTGATGCCCAGGGCCAGCGTCTCGGTGGCGAAGACCGCCTTGACCAGGCCCTGGACGAAGCATTCCTCCACCGCCTCTTTGAAGGCGGGCAGCATGCCGGCGTGGTGGGCCGCGATGCCGCGCTCGAGCCCGTCGAGCCATTCCCAGTAGCCCAGGACCGACAGGTCTTCCCGCGGGATGGTGGCCACCTTGGCCTCGGCGATGCGGCGGATCTCGGCTCGCTCGTCGGCGTTGGTGAGCCGCAGCCCGGCGCCCAGGCACTGCTGCACGGCGGCGTCGCAGCCGGCCCGGCTGAAGATGAACAGGATCGCCGGCAGCAGGTCGGCCCTTTCCAGCCGGTCGACCACCTCGGCCCGGGGCGGCGGCTGCCAGCGGCGGGAGCGGCCGCCGCGGCCGGGACCGTACGAACGGTCGGTCATTTCCAGCCGGCGCTGCATCTCACGCGTGTAGCGCAGCAGCTCGGGGTGCACGTCGTGCTTCTTGGCGGCGTCGGCGTCGTGGAACAGGTCGAACATGCGCCGGCCGACCAGCATGTGCTGCCACAGCGGAACGGGGCGGTGCTCGCTGACCACGACCTCGGTCTGGCCGCGGACGGTGACCAGCCAGTCGGCGAACTCTTCGTAGTTGCTGACCGTGGCCGACAGCGACACCAGGGTCACCGACGCGGGCAGGTGAATGATCACCTCTTCCCACACCGCGCCGCGGAACCGGTCGGCCAGGTAGTGCACCTCGTCCATCACCACGTAGGCCAGGTTCTTCAGCGCGGGCGAGCCCGCGTACAGCATGTTGCGCAGCACCTCGGTGGTCATGACGACCACGGGGGCGTCGCCGTTGATGGCGTTGTCGCCGGTCAGCAGGCCGACCTTGTCGGGGCCGTAGCGTTCCACCAGGTCGTGGTACTTCTGGTTGGACAGCGCCTTGATCGGCGTGGTGTAGAAGCACTTGCGCTCGCCGGCCCGCAGAGCGAGGTGGACGGCGAACTCGCCCACGACCGTCTTGCCGGCGCCGGTGGGCGCGCACACGAGCACGCCGCTGCCCCGTTCGAGCGATTCGCAGGCGGACCGCTGGAAATCGTCGAGGTCGAAGCCGACGTCGAGCATGAAGTCTTCCAGCGCCGGAAACTGGGCCACCCGGGCCGCCCGCCGCTTGGACTCCGCATACCTTTCGGCGGGACTCGTCATGACCACAAGACTAGGTCGTGGGTGTGACAACAAAGAGCATGGGCGCGATCGGTATGGTGCAGTCGTGCCGGATGCCGCATCGACCGATCACCCTCCCCATCAGTCCCACCGTCAGGTCGACGCCGTGCTGTTCGACTTCCACGGCACGTTGGCCCAGGTGGAAGACCCGGTGACCTGGGTCCTGGCGGCCGCCGCGACGTGCGGCCGCGAGCTCGACCGGGGCAAGGCCACGGTGCTGGCCGACCGCTTGGTCACCGCCGGGCGCGCCGGCGGCCCGCTGCCGCACCGGGTGCCGCCCGGCCTGGCCGAGCACTGGGCCGACCGCGATCTGTACGCCCACAGCCACCGGGCCGCCTTCACCGGCCTGGCCGCCACGGTGGCGACCGACGTCGAGGGCCTGGCCGACGCCCTGTACGACCGCCTGCTGGCCCCCGAGGGCTGGCTGCCGTACCCGGACACCGAGCCCACCCTGCGCACTCTGCACGACGCCGGCATCAAGGTGGCCGTGGTCAGCAACATCGGTTTCGACATCCGGCCCCTGTTCGAGGCCTGGGGCATGAGCGCGCTGATCGACGCCTACGCGCTGAGCTACGAGGTCGGCCGCACCAAGCCCGACCCGGCGATCTTCCTGCGGGCCTGCGGCATGCTGGGCGCCGACCCCGAGCGCACGCTCATGGTCGGCGACACCCCGGCCGACGCGGGCGCGGTCAAGGCCGGCTGCGCCGCGCTCGTGCTGCCCGCGGCCGAGCCGGGCCGCCCCAACGGCCTCGGCGCCACTTTGGCCCTGGCCGGCTGCTCAGCCTAGGTAGGGCGGGGCCACACCCCAGCCCCACTTCGGCACCGAGGCCTCGCGCGGCGGGTCGGCTCCGGGCTGCGAGTTCTGCACGGCCAGCCGGGTGCCCCATTCGAGGTAGCCAACGAACGCGGCCCGGAACTCGGGGTCGCCGGGCAGCCCGACCTCGTCCGCGGCGTCCTGCATCAGGTTGACCCAGCGCCGCCGCTGCGGCTCGGTGATCCCCCGGCCGAGGTGCATCCGCAGCATGTGCGGGTAGCCGCCGCGTTCCGCGCTGTAGGCAGCCGGACCACCGAAGACCTCGCCCAGCCACAGGGCGACGTACCGGGGATGGCCGGGGTTCATGCCCGCGAACATCGGCGCCAGCACATCATCGGCCAAAACATGCTGGTAGAAGGCCTCGCACAACTTTTCGAGCGCCCCCGCGCCCCCGGCCCACTCGTAAAGGGTGTATTCATCAGCCACAGGAGAAGCCCATCATCGGCCGACCGGACCGACAAGTACGCACTTTCCGGTGCGGGGAGGCGACATGAAGCGATACCACTGCCCGGTCGAGCTCACCGTCGACGTGGTCGGCGGCAAGTGGCGGGTGGTTATCCTCTCGTACCTGAAAGAAGGGGTTCACCGCTACGGTGAGCTGCGCCGACGGCTGCCCGGCATCAGCGAGAAGATGCTCACCCAGCGGCTGCGCGAGCTCGAGGCCGACGGGCTGGTGGCCCGCGCCGACCTCGAGACCGTGCCGCCGCATGTGGAGTACCGGCTGACCGACGAGGGCCGCAGCCTGGCCCCGGTGTTGCAGGCGCTCTACGACTGGGGTCTGGAGCGAGCGGCCCGCACCGGCACCCCGATCGGTTAGGGGCGTTCCGTTTCCTGGCGTACGGTGTCCGCGCCCAGGTCAGGGGCGGAGCGCAACGTCGCCGGGGTGGGGTTGTCGGCCGTTTGCTGCAGGCCGGGCACCCGGTCCTCGATGACGAACGTGGCCCGGGTGTGGATGGGCGCGCCGGGCGTGGTCACGAACGGCACCACGCGGAAGTCGGCGGTCAGGCTGCCCGGGGTGATCCGCGTCCGCACGTAGCCGCGCTGGTTGTTGTAGAAGCGCAGGTGCGGGTTCCAGGCGGCCCACGGGTGCTGGCCGGTCGGCACGTCGGCGCCGTTGCCGGTCGAGGTGATCGAGGAGCAGACCAGCTCGGTGCCGACCGTCTTCGACGTGGGGTCGGCGTAGTCCAGCTTGAGCTCGTCGGCCCAGTGCGCGTGCACGTCGCCGGTGAGCACGACCGGGTTGCGGACGCCGGCGTCGACCCAGCCCCGGGTGATCCGGTCGCGGGAGGCCACGTACCCGTCCCACGAGTCCATGCTCGTCACCACCTGCGGGCCCGAGTTGTTGTCGCGCTGGCCGAAGAACACCTGCTGGCCCAGCACGTCCCAGCGGGCCGACGAGCGGCGGAACCCGTCGAGCAGCCACTTCTCCTGCTGCTCGCCGGTGATCGAGCGGGCCGGGTCGTACGCGTCGGCGCAGTCCTTGTAGCCGTCGCCGCAGGCCTGGTCGTCGCGGTACTGCCGGGTGTCGAGCATGTGGAAGGTGGCCAGCCGGCCCCAGTGCAGCCGCCGGTACAGCTGCATGTCGATGCCGCGCGGGATCGAGGTGCGGCGCAGCGGCATGTTCTCGTAGTAGGCCTGGAACGCGGCCGCGCGCCGAGCGAGGAAGTTGGGGTCGGGCTGCTCGGGCACCTCGTCGGCCCAGTTGTTCTCGACCTCGTGGTCGTCGAACACCACGGCCCAGGGCGCGACGGCGTGCGCGGCCTGCAGGTCGGGGTCGGCCTTGTACTGGGCGTGCCGCTGCCGGTAGTTGGCCAGCGTGACCGTCTCGGGCCCGGCGTGGTCGCGCGGGTTGCCGCCGGGGATCGTGTAGACGCCGGCCTGGTACTCGTACTGGTAGTCGCCCAGGTGCAGGATCAGATCGGGCTCGTCTTCGGCCAGGTGGCGGTAGGCGGTGAAGTACCCGTGCTCGTACTGCGAGCACGACGCGAACGCCATGGCCAGGGTTCCGCCGGCGGCCCACAGGGGCGGTGCGGTTCGCGTACGCCCCACCGGCGACACATAGCGTTCGGCGCGGAACCGGTAGAAGTACTCCCGGCCGGGCAGCAGGTGGTGCAGCTCGACGTGCACGGTGTGCCCCGACTCGGGCCGGGCCACGGTCACGCCCCGCCGCACGATCTTGCGGAAGCGCTCGTCGGCGGCGAGTTCCCACTGCACGGGGACGACTCGGGACGGCATGCCACCGAGCCCGTCCTCGGCCAGCGGGGTGGGGGCGAGCCGGGTCCAGAGCACGAAGCCGTCCGGCTCCGGGTCGCCCGAGGCGATGCCGAGCGTGAAGGGGTCGCTGCGTAAGGGGCCGGCGGCCGGGGCCGCGGAGGCGGCCAGGGGGAAGGTGGTCGCCGCACCGGCGGCGGCCGAACTGAGCAGCAGGGTGCGTCGGGTGAGTGCCATGCCCGCAGACTCGCGGGCATAGATGGAATTAGATTGCTGCCGACCTTACGTGTCGGGAAAGTCCCGATTAGGCGTACGCGTCGAGCGAGACACCCTGGCGCTGGCCGGGCACCGGCTTCGGGGCCTCAGACGGGGTCTCGACCTTCGGGGCGGGGGCGGGGGCGTCGGGGGTGCGCTGCTCGGAAGCGGCCTCGGCCATGCTCTTGAGGTTCGAGCGGGCGGTGTCGTAGGCGGAGGTGACCAGCGAGCTGAGCGAGTTGATCTGCATGTCCCTCCCGATCGGCCGCTCCCCCGGGTTCTGATGAACAATTCACCGGAGCAACCGAATCGCACCCGGGGCACACGTCAAGTCGAGGTCGAGCGGGCCGAGGCGTTCCCCGTCGGCGTAAGCGACGATCCCGTCCGACCGCAGCCGGACGTTCCGGGCCCGGTAGACGGTGACCCGCGGGTCGGTGACGTGGGTGCCGCGCCGCAGCCGGGGCTTGAGCCGGGCCAGCGCCGCCCGCCCGAACGGCGCGGCGATCACCACGTCGAGCAGCCCGTCGGTGGGGTCGGCGTCGGGCAGGATCCGCATGCCCCCGCCGTAGCTGGCGCAGTTGCCCACCGCGACCAGCATCCCCTCGAAGCTGTAGTCCTCGCCGTCCAGCTCCAGCTGATACTTGCGCGGCCGCAGCCGGGCCAGCTCGAGCAGGATGGCCAGGTCGTAACGCCGGGGCCCGCGCGGCCAGCGCATCCGGTTGGCCCGCTCGTTGACCAGCGCGTCGAACCCGCCCGCGAGCACCGCCCCGAACCACGACAGCTCGCCGTCGGGTCCGGCGGCCCGAGCCAGGTCGATCGGCACGTGCCGCCCCTCGCCGAGCGCCGCCGCGATCATCCCGGCCGCCCGCATCGGGTCCGGCGGCAGGCCGACCCCGTTCGCGAAGTCGTTGCCCGTACCGGCCGGAACCACCCCGAAGCCGACCGGCTGCTCGGCGACCGCCTGCAGCGCCCGGTGCACCGTCCCGTCCCCGCCCACGGCCACCACCGCTTCCACGCCCGACGCGACCGCCGCCCGGCACGCCGCGGTGGCTTCGGCGCCGCTGTGGGCGGTCAGCAGCCGCACCGTACGCCCGGAATCGCCCAGCCGCCGCAGCACCCCGGACAGCAGATCGCGGTGCCGGCCCCGCCCCGCCGTGGGGTTGGCCAGCACCGCGATCTCAAAGCTCGTCACAGCCGGGCAGCATAGCGCCCGCCCGGTGACCTACGTCATGTCGTCGAAGCGTCCCTCGAGCGGGCGCGGCCTCGCGACGGGGGTGGGCGCGTCGACCGGGGTCGGCGCCTCGATCGGATCGGACGCCCCGACGGCGACCCGTTCCTCTTCCAGCGGCGAGATCTGGTCGTCGTCCAGCCCGGCGTAGATCTCTTTGCCGCGGCCCTTGCGCTTGTCGTAGATCGCGCCGACGCCGACGGCTATCAGATACAGCACCACCAGGCACAACGCCAGCAGGGTCATGCCGAACGGCCCGGGGTCGGGGGTCGCGATCGCGGCGAACGCGAACGACAGGAAGACCACGATCCGCCACCAGCTGAGCAGCTTCTTCGCGCTGACCACGCCGGTGAAGTTGAGCATCAGCAGCACCAGCGGGAACTCGAACGCCACCCCGAACAGCAGGATCATGCTGGTCACGAACGAGATGTACTTCGTGACCTCGAGCTGGGTCGTCCCGCCGATCACGCCGGCGTCCATGATGAAGGCCAGGCTGTGCTTGACCACGAAGAAGGCCAGCACGGCGCCGCCGATGAACAGCGGGGCGGCGATCGCCACGAAGACGTACGCCCACTTGCGCTCGTGCTTGTGCAGGCCCGGCGCGATGAACGCCCACAGGTTGTAGAGCCAGATCGGCGCGCCGACGATGAGGCCGACCCACAGCGCGATCTTGAGCCGCAGGATCAGCTGGTCGGCCACGCCGAGGGTGATGAAGCGGCACTCGAGCTGGTTGTTGACCGGGTTCAGGGCCCACGACGTGTCCAGCGAGCAGTAGGGCTGGCTGAGCATGTCGAAGGTCCACTTGCTGATGATGAACCCGACGATCAGGCCGGCCACGATGCCCAGCGACGCCCAGAACAAGCGGTTACGCAGGTCCCGGATGTGGTCGATCAGCGTCATGGAGCCGTCGGAGGCCTGCTGAAACTTGGAAGGCCCCTGACGGCGAAGGGCGAGCTTCATGTCCGCGGGTCAGCGGTCGTTGGTGCGCTGCTGCACCGGGTCCACGTAGGGCTGGGCCGGCGGCGGGGCCTGCTGGTAGCCCTGGGGCGGCGGCGCCTGGTGCTGGTAACCAGGGTTTCCGGCGGGCGGGTAGACGTCGCCCTGCAGCGGCTGACGGCCGTGCTGGGGCTCCGCCTTCTCGGCGACGTCGTTGTTGTCGTCGACCAGGCCCTTGGTCTCGGCCTTGATGATCCGCAGCGACCGGCCCAGCGAGCGCGCCGCGTCAGGCAGCCGCTTCGCGCCGAAGAGCAGCACGAGGACGACCACGAAAACAATGATGTGCCATGGCTTGAGGGCGCCCATGGGTTAACTCCAGTCAGCCGGATCAGGTGTGCGGGGTCCATCGTACGTGTCAATTCTGGTGATGCGGACCACGGACCCTCGTGGGTTTGCCACCATCGCCCAAATCCTTGGACAACAGGGAAGGAACGCCGCAGGCTACCCCTTCTTGAGCGCCGCGTGTTCCTGGATCAGCTCGGCCCGTCGCTGCACGTCGAGCACCGTCTCCTGCATGGCGAGCGCGCTCTGCTGCAGCTTGGCCACCTCGGTCTGGCGTTTCTGCAGGCGCGAGGCGGCGCGGCGCAGCCCGTCGAGCCGGCCGAGCAGCCGCACCCCGGCCACCCCCATGATGATCACGGCTACGACGACCACGGCGATCCAGATCCACATCAGCACCGGGCCACCCTACCGGCCGGGGGTGCTGTACTGGTCGAGCGCCGCCGTGGCCTGTTCGCGGATCCGCCGCAGCAGCTCGGGCGGGCCGAGCACGGTGACGTCGGGCCCCAGCCCGAGCAGCAGCCGCTGCGCCCAGCCCAGGTCGGTGACCCGCATGGTCACCACCCACTCCTCGCCGCCGGTGCGGGTCACCTCTTCCACCGGGTAGTACTCGGTGATCCACCGGCTTCCCCGGCCCACCCGCAGCGTGACCAGCTGCAGGTCGGGGGTGGGATGGAAGACGCCGTCGGTGACGTCGTGCGGCACCGCCTCGGCCGGCGGGCGGGACGGCTCGTCGAGCTCGGCGAAGTCGTCGATGCGGTCGATCCGGAACAGCCGGGTCGCCTCGGCGTTGCGGCACCACGCTTCCAGGTAGGCCTTGCCGCCCACCATCAGCACCCGCATCGGGTCGACGACCCGGTCGGTGGTCTCGTCGCGGGCGGCCGTGTAATAGGTCATCCGCAGCGCGTGGCCGCTCTCGACCGCGGCCCGTACGTTGTCGACGCGCTTGCTGTTGGCGGGCAGCTTCACGGCCACCGGCGCGTCGGCCAGGTCGCCCGCCGCGTTCTCGATCTTGGCCAGGGCGCGCTCGATGACGTCGCGGTGCCCGGTGCCGGGGGTCTCGGCCAGCATCCGCAGCGCCACCACCAGGGCCAGGGCCTCGTCCTGAGTGAGGCGCAGCGGCCGGTCGATACCGGCGTCGTGGCTGATGGTGACCCGGTCGCCGTCGAGCGCCATGTCGATCAGGTCGCCCGGGCCGTAGCCGGGCAGCCCGCACACCCACAGCAGTTCGAGGTCTTCGCGCAGCTGGCGCTCGCTGACGTTCAGCTCGGCGGCCGCCTCGGCGATCAGGATGCCGGGCCGGGCCAGCAAATAAGGTACGAGTAACAGCAGCCGCCCCAGTCGGTCCGCACTCTGCCGCGGGCCCGTCATGCTGTGCCTCCTGTGGCATGCCGTCCTGGCCCTACGACCGCTTCGCTCACTCCGGTGCAGTCCGTCATGCCGCCACCTCGTGCCGGGCCACGACCTCCTTGAGCAGCTGGATCACGGCCTCGCGAACCTCGGGCGGCCCCTCGGCGCGCACGTCCGGCCCGTAGCCGACGATCGTCGAGGCCAGCCGCTCGGCGTCCGCGTACGGGATCGTCAGCCGGTCGCCGTCCGGCCCGGCCAGCGACTCGGTGGCCCAGCGGCGCAGCCCGGCCGCCTTGCCCGGCCGCACGGTGACGGTGGCCCGCCCGTTGTGCGGCACCGGCCCCGACCACTTGGCGACGTGGCTGATCAGGTCCTCGTTCTCGGGCGGGGTGAACGCCCCGGGCCGGCCCAGCGGCTTGACCGCGCCGACGATGCGCGAGAGCCGGAAGCAGCGGGTCGCCCCGCGGTCGCGGTCGTGCCCCACCACGTACCACCGGCCCTGCCAGCAGACCACGCCCCACGGTTCGAGCTTGCGGGTGGCCGGGTCGTCCACCTCGGGCACCCGGTAGCTGAAGGTGACCGCCCGCCGGTCGCGGGCGGCGCTGGTGAGCGGCCCGAACGCCGGATCGACGGTGACCACCGGCTCGACCCCGAGGGTGGCCTGCGGGTCGACCTCGACCCCGGCCGCCCGCAGCTTGGCCAGGCCGGACGACGCGGCGGCGGCCAGGCCGGCGTGCTGCCAGAGGCGGGCCGCGATGCCCACGGCGGCGGCCTCGTCGGGCTCGAGGATGATGTCGGGCAGCGCGTACTCGCGGTGCGCGATGCGGTAGCCCGGCTCCTGGTCGAAGACGCTGGCCGTGCCCGTCTCGAGCGGCACGCCGAGGTCGCGCAGCTCGGCCTTGTCCCGCTCGAACTTGCGCTGGAAGGCCTCGTGGTCGCGCGGGTCCTCCGGGTCGTGCTCGTAGCCGGGCACCGTCGCGGCGATCTGCGCGGCGGTCAGGAACCGACGCGTCGACAGGAGGCAGATCACCAGATTGACCAGGCGCTCGGTGCGGGTGCGCGACACGAGTGGCAACGCTAGCAGCCTGGACGGTCAAGTGACGTACGCGCCATCGCCGGGCGGTTTCCCCCGGCCCCGCGACGGAAAGGTAGGCCGTGTGAGCACCGCACAGAGCCCCGATGACCAGCTCCCGGTCGGCCTGGCCGCCGCCGAGCCGCTCAACCCGGTCGATACGCCCGAAGAGTCCGAAGCCCCGGAGAACGAGAGTGTCGGCACCGTGGTCATCGCCGGCGCGGCCAACCTCGCCATCGCGATCGCCAAGTTCGTGGCCGGTCTGATCTCGGGCTCGGCCGCGATGGTGTCCGAGTCGGCGCACTCGCTGGCCGACACCATCACCGAGGTGTTCCTGTTCGTCGCGCTGCGCCGCGGCGCCCGCCCGGCCGACGAGGAACACCCGTTCGGGTACGGCAAGGAGAGCTTCGTCTGGGCGTTCATCGCCGCGGTGTTCACCTTCGTGGCCGGCGCCGGCTTCTCGATCTACCACGGCATCGAGACGATCGTGGAGGGCGAGGAGACCGGGAAGTTCCTCTGGTCGTACCTCGTGCTGGCGATCTCGTTCGGGGCCGAGGGCACCTCGTTCCTGCGCGCCCGCCGCCAGGTCGCGGGCGAGTCGCGACGCTGGGGCGTCACGCCTTCCCGGTTCCTGCGGCTCACGCCCGACACGACCGTCAAGGCCGTCTACTTCGAGGACTCGGCGGCCCTGATCGGCCTGCTCCTGGCCGGTGCCGGGCTGGCCCTGACCCAGCTCACCGGCAACGGGATGTGGGACGGCATCGCCTCGATCGCCATCGGCCTGTTGCTCCTGCTGGTCGCCCTGACCCTGGCCCAGAGCAACGCGTCGCTGCTGGTCGGCCGGGCCGTCCCGCGCCGGATCCACAACCAGATCGCGGCCGACCTGGCCTCGATCCCGATCGTGGTGTCCGTGCCGACCCTGCTCACCATGCAGCTCGGGCCCGGTCAGATCCTGGTCGCGGCCAAGGTCGACTTCGACGACGACGTCAGCGGGGGCGAGATCGAGACGGCCAGCGACGAGGCCGAGCGCCGCCTGCGGTCCCGCTTCCCCGGCATCCGCTACGTCTTCCTCGACCCGACGCACGGCACGGCGGGCCGCAACCACGTCGACGGCGGGGTCGAATAGGGTTCCGTGCCATGGTGCGGTGGCGGTCGGGGACGGTCCAGGCGATCCGGCGGCGGTGGCGCGGCGCGGTCGAGCTCGAGGTCGTGACCGGCGACGGGCCGCTCAAGGCGCTGGCCTACCCCGCCCTCACCGGGGAGCCCGAGCCGGGCGACCGGGTGCTGCTCAACGTCGGCGCGCTCGTCATGGGCCTCGGCACGGGCGGGTACGCGCTGGTGGTGGCCCTGCCCGACCGGTTGCCGGCCGACCCGCCGGAGGATGGCGCCACCCGCGACTCGGGTCACCTGGTCAAGGCCCGCTACACGCCGTTGCAGGCGATCCGGCTCGGGGTCGACGAAGAGGCGTCGCCGCACCGCGAGGTGATGGCCGCGGCCACCTCGCTCGACGGCATGCCCGTGGTCACGGCCGACCTGCACTCCGCGCTGCCGGCCGTCGTCGCCGCCGTGCACCTCGACCGGCCGCGGGCCCGGATCGCGTACGTCATGACCGACGGCGGGGCGCTGCCGGCCTGGTTCTCCCGGACGCTGGACGGGCTGGCCGGCCACCTGGTGGGCACGGTCACCACCGGGCAGGCGTTCGGCGGCGACCTCGAGGCGAGCACCGTGCACACCGGGCTGCTGGCCGCCCGGCACGTGCTGCAGGCCGACCTCACCGTCGTCGCCCAAGGGCCGGGCAACCTGGGCACGGGCACCACGTGGGGCTTCTCCGGGGTGGCGCTGGGCGAGGCGGTCAACGCGATCGGCATCCTGGGCGGGCGGCCGGTCGGGTCGCTCCGCATCTCGACCGGCGACGGGCGGGAACGGCATCACGGCGTCTCCCACCACAGCCTCACCGCGTACGGGAAAGTGGCCCTGCTCCCCGCCGACCTGCCCGTTCCCGACGGCCTCGACCCCCGCCTGGCCGCCGTGATCGACGCGGCGCTGGCGCCGCTGGCGGAAAGGCACCGCCTGCCCCGCGTGCCCGTCGACGGTCTGGACGAGGCGCTGCGCGCGAGCCCGGTGCCATTGTCGACGATGGGCCGCAAGCTCGACCAGGACCACGCCTACTTCCTGGCCGCCGCCGTCGCGGGCCGGTTCGCCGCCGCGATGATCTGATCGCGGCCGGCCGCCTTCGCGTCGTACAGCGCCCGGTCGGCCCGCTCGATCAGCTTGTCCGACGTCTCCCGCCCGTCCCACACGGCGACGCCGGCCGAGAAGGTCTGGCCCAGCGGGGTCGCCGCCAAGGCGCGTTGCAGCACCTCACGGGCTTCGTCCTGCTCAGCGCCGGGCAGCAGCACGACGAACTCCTCGCCGCCGTAGCGGGCCAGCGTGTCGACCGTACGCAGCTGTTCCTGCCAGGCCGCGGCCGACGACTTGAGCAGCCGGTCCCCCGCCGGGTGGCCGTACGTGTCGTTGAACTGCTTGAACAGGTCGAGGTCGAGCAGCGCCACGCTGACCGGACGGCCGTCGCGGCGGGCGTCCTCCAGGGCCCGGGGCAGCTCGTCGTTCCAGGCCCGCCGGTTGGGCAGCCCGGTCAGCTCGTCGCGCCGGGCCAGCTCGCGCACCTGCTGGGCCTGCCGCTCGACCTGCCGCACGAGCTGGGCCATCCGCGTCACGACCAGCAGGAACAGGGCGGCCGAGGCGACCACGATGGCCATCCCGTCGGTCACCTGCCCGTGGGCCAGCTGCACCGCGAGCAGGGCCGGCGCCACCAGCGAGGCCAGGGTCAACAGCGCCAGGTGTACGCGTCCCAGGCGCGCCACGGCCGGTCCGGCCGGCGCGCCCAGCGTGCGCGCGTCCCGGTGCAGGGCGGCCGCCCCGAACAGCGCGAACGCCACCAGAAAGATGGACGAGATGCCGCGGTTGAGCCAGACGATGTCCTCCACCGGATAGCCCTGGTCGATCAGGTTGCCCATGACGACCCAGGCCGTGTCGCCCGCCAGGAAGGCGCCCAGCGACCCGGTGAGCAGCCAGAACGGTCCGCCGCGAGGGCCGCTGCCGCGCAGCAGGCGGGTCATCATCGCGATCATGACGAGGTCGCCGATCGGGTAGGCGGACTGCGTCGCCTCGCCCAGCATGGTGATCTTGCCGCCGTCGGCCGACGGCGCGATCACGTAGATCCAGGCCAGCAGCCCGAACCCGGTGGTGATCGTGGTCGCGTCGATCATGGCGGTCCAGTCGCGGCCGCTCTCGCGGCGGCGGATCAGCACCGCGATGCCGGCCGCGCAGAACGGGTAGAGCAACAGGAACAGCGGGTCGGCCGGCGTCGGCAGGTCGACCAGGTGCCACACCTCGGAGCACAGGATCGCCACGCCGATGCCGGTCACGTTGGCCGCCAGGCCCACCGCGAACAGCCACCACGGCAGCCGGTCCTTCCGCGGCAGCCGGCGCGCTCCCACCAGCACCGCCACCGCGCCGGCGTAGCCGACCGCCATCTGCCAGCCGCCGATCAGCCACGGATCGTCGGGCAGCACCTGGTACACGGCAATGGCCAGAGCGGCGGCCACCGCGAAGACGATCGGCATCCGTTCAGGACAACCCCGGCAGGTTGGAAACCGGGTCGTTCGCGGGTGCGATCTGGTTGCGGCCGTTCGCCTTGGCCCGGTAGAGGGCGGCGTCGGCCCGCTCGATCAGCTCGTCCGAGGTCTCGCGGCCGTCCCAGACGGCTACCCCGGCCGAGAAGGTCTGCTCGAGCGGGGTGGCCGCCAGCACCCGCTCGATCACCCGGCACGCCTCGGTCTCGCCGGCGTTCGGCAGCAGCACGACGAACTCCTCGCCGCCGTACCGGGCCAGCGTGTCCACCGCGCGCAGGCTGCCGTGCCAGGCCGCCGCGGCCGACTTGAGCAGCCGGTCCCCCGCCGGATGGCCGAACGTGTCGTTGAACAGCTTGAACCGGTCGAGGTCGAGCACGGCCACGCTGACCGGGCGGCCGTCGCGGCGGGCGCTCTCCAGGGCCCGGGGCAGCTCGTCGTTCCAGGCCCGCCGGTTGGGCAGCCCGGTCAGCTCGTCGCAGCGCGCCAGCTCGCGCACCTGCCGGGCCTGGTTCTCCACCTCGCGCAACGCCTGCCACATCCGGAACACGACGAGCAGGAAGAGCGCGGCCGAGCAGATCACGATGGCCGTCCCGTTGACCACCGCCCCCTGGGCCAGCTGCACGGCCAGCACCACCGGGGCGATCAGCGAGGCCGCGGCCATCAGGGTCAGGTGCACCCGGCTCAGCCTCGTGCCCTCGGCCCCGGCCGGGGCGGCGATCCACCGCGCGTCCGGGTGCAGCGCACCCACCGGCAGCAGCATCATCGCCACCAGGAACAACGACTCGACGCTGCGGTTGAGCGTGGCCACGTGGTCGACCCCGTAGCCGACCTCGAGCAGGTAGCGCAGCACGACCCAGGCCGTGTCGCCGATCAGGAACGCGGCCATCGAGGCGGTGACCCACCAGAACGGCGCGCCGCGGGCGCCCCGACCGCGCAGCAGCCGCACCATCATGGCCAGCAGGATCAGGTCGCCGACGGGGTAGGCGGCCAGCGTGGCCTGGCCCAGCATCGTGACCCCGCCGTCGGCGGCGGCCGGAGCGATCACGTACACCCAGGCCAGCAGGCCCAGGCCGGTGGTGATGGTGGCCGCGTCGACGGCGGCGGTCCGGTCCCGGCCGATCTCGCGGCGGCGGATGAGCACGGCGATCGCGGCCGCGCAGAACGGGTACAGCGCCAGGAAGAGCGGGTCGCTGGGCGCGGGCACCTCGCCGCCCAGCACCGTCCGCACCACGATGCCGGTGCTGTTCGCGCCCAGCCCGGCCGCGAACAGCCACCAGGGCAGCCGGTCGCGGCGCGGCAGCCGGGACGCGCCGATCAACACGGCCGCCACCGCCGCGTAGCCCACGGCGGTCTGGAAGGCGCTGGTCGTCCGTTGGTCGTCCGGCAGCACCTGGTTCACGACGACCGCCGCGACCACCGCCGTCGCGAAGACCTTGGACATGCCTCCAGTACAAATGACGGCCGGGCGCGGCGGGGCCGGTTGAGCTAACCCCGCTTGCGGACGAGGGTCACCCCGTCCCGAACGGGCAGCATGACCGATTCGACGCGGTCGTCGGCCACGATGCGGTCGTTGAGATCCCGCACCGCGATGTCCCACTCGTGCGTCGGGTCGAGCACGCGGCCGTCGCGCAGCGTGTTGTCCAGCACGATCAGGCCGCCGGGTCGCGTACGGGGAACAAGCTCTTCGTAGTAGGCCGGGTAACCGATCTTGTCGGCGTCGACGAACGAGAAGTCCACGATCGGGTCGGGGCTCAGCGCGCGCAGGGTGTCGACGGCCGGCCCCAGGTTCAGCTCGATCACGTCGTCGACGCCCGCGCGGGACCAGTAGCGCCGGGCCACGTTCGTGAACTCCTCGGAGACGTCGCAGGCCAGCAGCCGGCCGTCCTTGGGCAGGCCGCGGGCCACGCAGATCGACGAGTAGCCGGTGAACACCCCGACCTCGACCGCGACGCGGGCCCCGATGAGCCGCACCAGCATGGTCAGCAGCTCGCCCTCGTCGTGCGAGATCTGCATGCCGGCGGCGTCCGGGAAGGCCTTCTGCGTCTCGGCGGCCAGATCGCGCAGCACGTCGTCGGCCGGGGTGCAGTGCTCGAGCAGGTAGTCGCTGACGGCGGGATCGATGATGTCCATCGCGCCAGTCTGGTACGTCTCACCCCTTTGCGGCAGGATGCATAAGGCACTTATGCTTTGCCGGTGAGTTCATCCCCTGCCCTCTTCAAGCAGCCCAAGGCTGTCTTCGCGGTGGCCTTCGCCTGCGTGGTCAGCTTCATGGGCATCGGCCTGGTCGACCCGATCCTGCCCGCGCTGTCGTCCCAGCTGCACGCCACCCCGAGCCAGGTCAGCCTGCTGTTCACCAGCTACCTGGTGGTCACCGCGGTGGCCATGCTCGGCGTCAACTGGGTCTCCAGCCGCATCGGCCCCAAGCGCACCCTGATCACCGGCCTGGCCGTCATCGTGGTGTTCTCGGCGCTGGCCGGCCTGTCCGGTTCGATCGGCGGCATCGTCGGCTTCCGGGCCGGCTGGGGCCTCGGCAACGCCATGTTCATCGCCACCTCGCTGGCGGTCATCGTCGCCTCCGCCTCGGGCGGCTTCGCCGGGGCGATCGTGCTCTACGAGGCGGCGCTCGGTCTCGGCATCGCGGCCGGCCCGCTGATCGGCGGCCTGCTCGGCGACATCAGCTGGCGCGGCCCGTTCTTCGGCGTGGCTGCCCTGATGGCCATCGCGCTGATCGCCACGGTGACGCTGCTCGACAAGACGCCCCCGCCGCCCCGCAAGATTTCGCTGGCCGAGCCCCTGAAGGCCCTGCGCCACCGGTCGCTGCTCACGATGTGTGTGGCCGCCCTGTTCTACAACTGGGGCTTCTTCACCATGCTCGGCTACGCGCCGTACCCGATGGAACTGTCGGCCATCCAACTCGGCTTCGTGTTCTTCGGCTGGGGCTTGCTGGTCGCGATTTTCTCCATCGCCGGCGCGCCGAGGCTGCAGGCTCGCTTCGGTACGGCGCCTTCCTTGTACGGGGCACTGGGCGCATTTTCCGTGCTGCTGCTCCTGATCGGCCTGTTCACGGATGTGCGGTGGGCCCTGATCACCTGCGTGATCCTGTCCGGCGTCACGGTCGGCATCAACAACACGCTGACCACCCAGGCCGTCATGCTGGTGTCCCCCGTGGAGCGCCCGATCGCCTCCGCCACGTACGGCTTCGTCCGCTTCATCGGCGGCGGCCTGGCCCCCTTCGTGGCCGGCAAGATGGTCGACCACTGGAACATCCACGTCCCCTTCGTGGCCGGCGCGGTCGCCGTCCTGCTGGGCGTCCTGGTGCTGGCCACCGGCCACCGCATGCTGTCCGACGCCGACGCGCACATGGCCCACGACGCCGCCGAGCCCGCCGTGGCCGGCGAGGTGGCCGACGAGTTCGGCGGAGCCCCCGACGCCATCGACGCCCAGCTTCAGCACGACCGTCACTAGTGTTGGGCCGTGCCCGCCTCACCCCGGTTGCTCGCGGCCGTCGACGCGTTGCCGCTGCGCCCCGACTTGCGTGTGCTCGAGATCGGCTGCGGCCCCGGCGTAGCGGCCCGGCTGGTGGCCGCCCGCCTGACCACCGGCCACATCCTGGCCACCGACCGTTCGGCGACCGCCATCGCCCAGGCCACCGCGGGCTCGGCAGCCGAGATCGCGTCGGGCCGCATGAGCGTCCGGCAGGTAGCCGCCGAGCACTTCGTTCTCGACCCCGGTGAGGAGCCGTACGACCTGGTTTTCGCCAACCGGGTCGGCGCGCTCGACGGCCGGCATCCCGCCCTGGGCGTA
Source organism: Paractinoplanes pyxinae (assembly GCF_026626335.1). Lineage (GTDB taxonomy): Bacteria > Actinomycetota > Actinomycetes > Mycobacteriales > Micromonosporaceae > Actinoplanes > Actinoplanes pyxinae. Next base: position 341,322 of record NZ_JAPNTZ010000005.1, read on the forward strand.
CGCGTGCTGGCCCGTCTCATCCAGGCCGTGACCCCGCAGGCGCGGTTGTTCGTCGAGGGCCGTGAGGTTCCGCTGCGTCCGTGACCCGCACGCCGGCCGGGAATGCCGCATGATGATGGCCATGGCGCAGCCAGTGGTGCACTTCGAGATCATCGGAACCGACCCCGCCGCCCTGCGCGGCTACTACGGAGATTTGTTCGGCTGGCAGTTCGCCACCGGCGGCCCGGTGGCCGAGCCCGTCTCCGAGGCCGGCAACTACGGCTTCACCGAGGGCGAGCACATCCCCGGCGGCGTGGGCGGCGGTCCCGGCTACAAACCGCAGACCGTCTTCTACGTCGGAGTGCCCGATGTGGAGGCAGCGCTGGCCAAGGCCGAGAGCCTGGGCGGAGCCCGCGTGATGGGCCCGGTCCGCTCCCCCGGCACGGCGCTCATGGTCGCCCACTTCACCGACCCCGAGGGCAACCTGATCGGCCTGGCCGGCCCAGCCCCGGAATAGCCCTCATGCGGGTGCGTGTCGCGCGGCCACGGACTCGCGTGTCGCGCCTCTGAAGGTCTTGGATGGGCCGATGCCGAAGGTGAAGATCGCCCCAGCCGACTACGACCTCTTCGCGGCCCGGGCCCGGGCGGCCGACCTCAGCGTCGCCCAATGGCTGACCGCCACCGGCCGCGCCCGCTGCGCCCCCGCGACCCCCTCGGCCTCGCCCGCCACCACCCTCTCGGCCTCGCCCGCCGCGACCCCCTCAACCTCGCCCGCCACGCCACCCGATCCGCGCGGGACGCCGCCCGACCCGGCCGGCTCATCAACCGGTTCGCCGGGCGCGCCGGCCGAGTTGTGGGCTGCGACGCTGAGCGACTGCCGAGGCCAGATCGCCTCCCGGCAGGAGCGGGCCTTTCTGCAACCGACCCGCCTGGTGGCCATCGTCGAGGGCGTGGCGCTCGTGTCCGTGCCCGACGCCTTCACCCGCGACGTCATCGAGTCCCGCCTGCGCCCCGTCCTCACCGAGGCTCTGGCCCGTCGTCTCGGCGTCCCCATCCAGATCGCCGTCCGGGTGGACGAACCCGCTCCCCTCCCGCCCGGCGACGTCCAGCGCTCCACCGCCCAGTTGGGCGAGCCGGCCGTCAGCGACGTCCAGCGCTTCACCGCCCAGCCGACCGAGCCGGCTGTCGGCGACGTGCAGCGCTTCACCGCCCTGCTGGCTCAGCCTGCCGTGGCGCGGCAGGTCGCCGAAATCCTGGCTGCCGCCACCCGCTGAACCGCCATCTCGAGCCATGCCAAGCTGGAGTGAACGGCCCGCCCCTCGCCCCGCCCGCCGAGGCGAGCGGCGGGCCGCAACGGCGTATCAAACCGCCTGGCGCCGGGCGGCGTCGAACGGGGCGCGGTCGAACAGGAAGCGGCTGTAGACGATCCGGCCCGCTCGAACGGTGACGCACTCGGCGCCCGGGGCCGACGGCACCGGAACCGTCTCGGCGTCGTACATCACCAGGGCCGTCTCGTCGTCGCCGAAGGCGGCCAGCATGGTCGCGCTCCTGAGCATCTGGACGAACGGCGACAGGAAGGCCCGGTAGGCGTCGGCGCCCTCGAGCCGACCGGCCGGAGCGTCGCAGACGATGTCGTCGGCGATGTAGGACATGGCTCGTTCGAGGTCCCGGCTCTTCCAGGCCTCGTGGTAGGCGAGGGCGACCTTCAGGGCAGTACTCACGGTGATCTCCGATCGTCAGGATCTTTCGCCGGTACTGACACCGCCGCCATCGAGATCGGAACGCCGGCCGCGCACATTTCCCCGGGTTCGCGGACTGCCCGTGGCACCATTCGCCGGTGGACCAAGGCACGCTGGACCGGGCCCGCAGCGGCGACGCCGACGCCTTTCGCACGCTGACCGCGCCGCACGAGCGCGAACTGCTGCTGCACTGCTACCGGATGCTCGGTTCTCTGACCGACGCCGAAGACCTCCTGCAGGACACGATGCTCGCCGCGTGGCGCGGCCTGCCCGCTTTCGAGGGCCGCTCCTCTGTACGCACCTGGCTCTACCGCATAGCCACGAACCGCTGCCTCAACGCCCTCCGCGCCGGCCGCCGCATACCGCCGGAACCCGTCGCCCCGTTCGCCGTGCCCCCACCGACCCGGCGCGGCGAGGTCACCTGGCTTCAGCCGTACGCCGACAGCCTGCTCGAAGGCCTGCCGGAGCACACACCCGGCCCGGACGCCCGCTACGAGACGCAGGAGGCGGTGCAACTGGCGTTCATCACCGCCCTGCAGCGCATGCCGCCCCGCCAGGCCGCCACCCTCATCCTGCGCGACGTCCTCGGCTACCCGCTGCGGGACGTCGCGGCGATGCTCGACACGACCGAGACAGCCGTCAAGGGCACCCTGCAACGTGCACGAGCCGCCGCCCCCGCCGCGTCGTTTCCCGCCTCGAGACGATCGCAACCCGACCGGCCCGCGAACAGGGCGGGGCGGCCGGAACTCCGCCGGGCTGAGGACGAGGTGTCACGACGGTTCGCGAAGGCGTTCACCGCGGGCGACGTCGACGGAGTGGTCGCCCTGCTCACCGACGACGCCTGGCTGCGCATGCCGCCCGCCCCGCACGAGTACCACGGCCGCGACGCCATCACGGCCTTCCTCCGGGCGAGCATGTCCCACGCCGCCGGCCGGGGCCTCACGCTGCACCCCACCCGGGCCAACGCCCAGCCAGCGTTCACGGCATCCCTCTCCGGCGAGCCGGCCGGAATCATCGTCCTGACCGTGGCCGGTGACCGGATGACGGCCATCACGCGCTTCCACGGTGTCCGGTTCTAGGAGCGCAACCACTCACGCAGGTCGCCCGGGTGGTTTTCGCGTTCTGGACGCGCCAGCGGCCAGCGGAAGCCGCCCGGGCCCTCGGCGGGAGCGACGGTCTGTAACCCACCACCCCGCTACGACATCAGCCTTTGACCTTCGCTCTTCGTCGAACTAAGAGGTGACGATCAGCAGCAGCCAGCCCAGCAGCAACGCCCCCAGCAGAGCCGCCAGCACCCACGTCGGGACGCGATGGCCGCCCTCGCGATTGCGCCGGATCTCGGCCCGGATGCGGTCGCGCTTGCGCTCCACCCGGGAGCGCGGTTGCTGGTCGGGCCCGTCCATGGCCCGACCAGCCTAACCTCACATGCTGGCGATCAACCGCTCCACCCGCTCGTCGTACGCGCGGAACGGGTCTTTGCAGAGCACGGTGCGCTGCGCCTGGTCGTTGAGCTTGAGGTGCACCCAGTCGACGGTGAAGTCGCGGCGCTTCTCCTGCGCGTGGCGGATGAACTCGCCGCGCAGGCGGGCCCGGGTGGTCTGCGGCGGCGTCTCCTTCGCCTCGAAGATCTCGAGGTCGTTGGAGATGCGGTCGACCTGCTTGCGCTTCTCCATCAGCGCGTAGAGGCCGCGGCCCCGGCGCACGTCGTGGTAGGCCAGGTCGAGCTGGGCGACCCGCGGGTGGCTCATCGGGATCTGGTGCTTGGCCTGGTAGCGCTCGATCAGCTTGTACTTCGAGACCCAGTCGATCTCGCGCGAGACCGGGTCGAGGTCGCCCGTCTCGATCGCGTTGAGCACGCGGCCCCACAGCTCGACGACGCGCTTGGCGGTCTGGTCGCCGCCGCGGCGCTCGACGAACTCGGTCGCCTTGGCCAGGTACTCCTGCTGGATCTCGAGGGCGCTGACCTCTTTGTTGTTGGCCAGGCGGATCTTGCGGCGACCGGTGATGTCGTGGCTGACCTCGCGGATGGCCCGGATCGGGTTCTCGAGCGAGAGGTCGCGCATGACCACGCCGGCCTCGATCATGCGGAGCACGATGTCGGCGCTGCCCACCTTGAGCAGCGTCGTCACCTCGTTCATGTTGGAGTCGCCCACGATGACGTGCAGGCGGCGGTAGCGCTCGGCGTCGGCGTGCGGCTCGTCGCGCGTGTTGATGATCGGGCGGGACCGCGTCGTCGCGCTGGAGACGCCCTCCCAGATGTGCTCGGCGCGCTGCGAGAGGCAGAAGACGGCGCCGCGCGGGGTCTGCAGCACCTTGCCGGCGCCGCAGATGAGCTGACGGGTCACTAGGAACGGGATGAGGACGTCGGCGAGCCGGCCGAACTCGCCGTGGCGCGACACGAGGTAGTTCTCGTGACAGCCGTACGAGTTGCCGGCGGAGTCGGTGTTGTTCTTGAACAGGTAGATCTCGCCCGCGATGCCCTCGTCGTGCAGCCGTTTCTCGGCGTCGACCAGCAGGCCCTCGAGAATCCGCTCGCCGGCCCGGTCGTGCGCGACCAGGTCGGTGACGGAGTCGCACTCGGGGGTCGCGTACTCGGGGTGGGAACCGACATCGAGGTAGAGGCGGGCGCCGTTACGGAGGAAAACGTTGCTGCTGCGTCCCCAGGACACCACTCGGCGGAACAGGTAGCGGGCCACCTCGTCGGGCGACAGCCGCCGCTGCCCCCGGTAAGTACACGTGACGCCGTACTCGGTCTCGAGGCCGAAAATTCGCCGTTCCATGACGAAACACTAGCCGCATAAGCCACCCATTGGCAGTCACCCAGCGCCGGTAGAGTCGTTACGGATGAACGTTCTGGTCACCGGCGGCGCCGGCTTCATCGGCTCGCACTTCGTGCGCGCGATGCTGGCCGACCGGTTGCCGGGTCTGGAAGGCGCGCGGGTCACGGTTCTCGACAAGCTTGTGTACGCGGAGAGCTTCGCCAATCTCGGGCCGGTCGCGCACGAGAAGCGTCTCGATTTCGTCCCCGGCGACGTGGCCGAGAGCGCCCTGGCCGAGGTGGTCGTCCGGCGCCACGACGCGATCGTCCACTTCGCCGCCGGCCCCGACGTCACCTCGAACGTGCTGGGCACCCAGGTGCTGCTGGACGCCGCCCGCCGCCATAACCTGGCCCGATTTGTGCACATCTCGACCGATGCGGTGTACGGCCCGATCCCCACCGGCGCCTGGTCGGAGCGCGCGCCTCTGTCGCCCACAACCCCATACGCGGCCGCCAAAGCCTCCGCCGATCTGCTGGCCCTGGCCGCTCACCGCACGCACGGCCTCCCGGTCACGATTGTCCGTCCCAGCAGCGTGTACGGCGGTAACCAGCACCCCACCCATCTGATCCCCCGCCTCGCCACCACCGCCCTGACCGGCGGAACCCTCACCCTGCTCGGCGAGGGCGCCCACATCCGCGACTGGCTGCACGTGTACGACCTGATCCGAGCGGTCGCCCTGGTCCTCACCGACGGCCGCCCCGGCGAGACCTACAACGTGGCCGGCAGCGTCGAGATAGCCCACAAAGACCTGGCCACCCTGGTGCTCGAAGAGCTGGACGCGCCCACCACCCGCATCACCTACGTCCCCGACCGCCCCGGCCACGACCTGCGCCGAGCCATGGACGACGACAAGATCCGCCACGACCTGGGCTGGCGCCCGCGGGTGGAGTTCGCCTCCGGCCTGACCAGCACCGTTCGCTGGTACCGGGACAACCCCGACTGGTGGCGCCCCCTCACGAGCGACTAGCGGCGGCCGCCGTGGCAATGGTGGCCGAGCCCGCGGCCGCAGCCCAGCGCACCACCTTGGGACGACTGCGGGTGAGGGCCGTCGTGGCCAGGCCCCACATGGACGCCAGCGCGAGCGGGAGCGCGCCCCGCTGAGTGCGGGCCACTCCTCCGGCTACCGCGGCCGAGGCGAGAAGCACAGCGGCCGTCGAGGCCGCCACCAGGCGTGAGTCGTTCTTCCCGACCCCGGCAGCCACCGCGCCGGCGGCTAAATTGACCGTGCTGGCCAGTGCCGTCCAGCCGAGCAGCAACCCGGTGCTCGCGGGCGTCAGGGCAGCCGGGCCGGACAGCGACCGCACACGCTGCGCACGGCCGGGGCGGGCGGAAGGCGGGACGCTCTGCGCCCGGCCGTAAGCAAGAGCGGCGAAAGCGGTAGCGACAGGCAGCAGCCCCGGCGTGAACTCAAAGCGCCCACTCTGCGCGGCCAGCGACCAGGCCGTGTTGACCGCATAGGCGCCGACCAGCGGCCACCCCGTGCGCCGGCTCATCGGGTCGCCGCGGCCCGCGGGTAAGCACTGGGCCACCGTCGAGGCAATGCACCCCGCGAAGATCGGCCCCCACACCGCGAACGCGTAGTCGGGCGGCGTGATCACCGTGTCGTAGCGGGCCGTCTGCTCACCACGGCCGAACAGCGCGCCCAAGCAGGGCACACCGACGAAAGCAGCGCACGAGGAAGCCAGGGCGAAGGAACGAACGTTGTCAGTCATGCCCCCGGTGTATACCCACCGGGGGCATGATCGCGTCAGGAACCGTCGCCGTTGACACCGTCGGTGGGCTCGGCCGGGTCGCCCTCGGCCGGGGTCACCGGCGTCGGGGTCGGCTCGGACGCCGCCGACACCGCGGGCTTGTCGGTGCCGGCCGGCGGCGGAGCCGCGTCCACGTCGCCCAGGTCCTGCTCGGGCACGTCCTTCTGGCCCTCGAGCAGGGTGGTCAGCGCCACCCCGTGGATGCGCCGGAACGCGCGGCCCTTGCGCCGCCGGTCGAGCACGGCCACCTCGAGCTGCTTGGCGTCGAGCTTGCGGGTCTGGCCGTTCTCGCCGCCCACGCTGCCCAGCGCCTCGGCCGCCAGCGCGAGCGCCACCGGCAGTTCGGCCGCCGAGTCGTGCCGCTCGCGCAGCACGTTCGAGATGGCCTCGGCCTGGCCGCCCATCGCCATGAAGCCCGGCTCGTCCATCACCGAACCGTCGTACGTGATGCGGTAGAGCTCGTCCGTCTCGGGTGAGGCCCCGACCTGGGCGATGCAGATCTCCACCTCGTACGGCTTCTGCGTCTCGGTGAAGATGGCGCCCAGCGTCTGCGTGTACGCGTTGGCCAGGAACCGCCCGGTCACGTCGCGACGGTCGTAGCTGTAGCCGTTGACGTCGGCCATCCGGATGCCGGCCCGGCGCAGGCTCTCGAACTCGTTGTACCGCCCGACCGCGGCGAACCCGATCTTGTCGTAGATCTCGCTGATCTTGCGGAGCGTCGTGATGTTCTCGGCGACCAGCAGGATGCCGCCCTCATACGTCAGCACCACGGCCGACCGGCCGCGGGCGATGCCCTTGCGGGCGTACTCCGAGCGGTCGCGCTGGACCTGCTCGGGCGATGCGTAAAACTGCATGGCCACGGGTGGCTACTCCCTTTCGTCCCAGGTGAATTCGGCTGTTACCACCAACCGGACTCAGCCGCCCGGATTCTCCATGCGCCCGGCCACCACGGCCTCGGCCACCGCGGTGACCTCGGCCTCGGTCAGCCGGTGCGTGCCGTTGGCCGTCGCCGACATCACCACCGGGAAGATCTTGCGGGTCAGGTCGGGACCACCGGTCGCCGTGTCGTCGTCGGCCGCGTCGTACAGCGCCTCGACCGCCAGCCGGACCGCGTCGTCGGTGCTCAGACCGGCCCGGTACTTCTTCTTCAGAGCCGACTTGGCGAACAGCGAACCCGACCCGATCGCGTCGTAGCCGGTCTCTTCGTACAGGCCGCCGGCCACGTCGAAGCTGAAGATGCGCCCGACCTTGGACGGGTCGGCCGGCGCCAGGTCGTAGCCCGCGAACAGCGGCACCACGGCCAGGCCCTGCATCGCCGCGCCCAGGTTGCCGCGCACCATGCCGGCCAGCCGGTTCGCCTTGCCGTCGGTCGAGAGCATCGTGCCCTCGATCTTCTCGTAGTGCTCGAGCTCGACCTGGAACAGCCGCATCAGCTCGATGCCGATGCCCGCCGTGCCGGCGATGCCGATCAGCGAGTACGAGTCGGCCGGGTGCACCTTTTCGATGTCCCGGCTGGCGATCAGGTTGCCCATCGTCGCGCGCCGGTCGCCGCCCATCACGACACCCTCGGCGGTCGCGATGGCCACGATCGTCGTCGCGTGGGGCGCGATGTCGGCCGAGAGCCCCGGCGGCAGCGGCCGGCGGCCCGGCAGAAGTTCCGGGGACGCATGGGTCAGGAACTGCGTGAAGGAGGACGTCCCCGCGTTGGTGAAGTAATCCGGCATGCGCCCGGATGGATCAAAGTCCTTTGCCACGTGGTTCCTTTCAGTTCCGTGTTTGCTCCGGCATCCCCAGAGCTGCCGGTGCAGTTGACGAACCCTATCCCGCGGCGAGGGGGCGAGGCGATGATCGTGGTCGACGTGTTGGACCTGATGGCGACGGCCGCCAGGCAGACAAGCACCTGACGGCCGCACATGATCCCCGCGGCTCACCGCGGCTCGTTTTTCGCTCTGGGCTTAGCCGACCCAGAAACGGACAACCAGGTCTACTCTCCGCCCTTTTGGACGTAGCCCCTCACGAACTCTTCCGCGTTCTCTTCGAGCACGGAGTCGATCTCGTCGAGCAGGTCGTCGACGTCCTCGGTGATCTCGGCGTGCCGCTCGGCTACCTCAGGGTTGGCTTCAGTGGTGGTCTCGTCGATCTGCTCGTCCTGCCGGCCCTTGCCCGACTGCGACTGCCCGCCGGTGTCCCGAGTTGCCATCGGTGTCCCCCTTCTGCGCCACCCGGAAGCCTGCGCCTACGGGTTGAGAAAAACCTACCTCGCGCCTGTGACAAAACCACTCAGCGCGCGGTGATGACTTCGAGGAGATCCTTCGCGCTCTCGCACTTGTCGAACAGCGCGCCCACGTGCTTCTTGGTCCCCCGCTCGGGCTCCATCATCGGCACCCGCACGAGCGACTCGCGCCCGACGTCGAAGATGACCGAGTCCCAGCTGGCCGCGACCACTTCGGACGCGTACTGGGCCAGGCACCGCCCGCGGAAGTAGGCCCGCGTGTCCTCCGGCGGCTCGGCCATGGCCCGCTGCACGTCGTCCGGCTCGAGCAGGGTCTTCATCGACCCGCGGGCGACCAGCCGGTGGTACAGCCCCTTCTCGGGCCGCACGTCGGCGTACTGCAGGTCGACCAGCTGCAGCTTGGGCGACGACCAGCCCAGGTTCTCGCGCTCGCGGTAGCCCTCGAGCAGCCGCAGCTTGGCCACCCAGTCGAGCGTGTCGGCGCATTCCATGGGGTCGCGCCCGAGCTTGTCGAGCGTGTCCTCCCAGCGGTCGAGCACGTCGCGCGTCTGCTCGTCGGCGTCGTCGCCCTCGCGCTGGTCGACGAATTCGCGGGCCCGCTCGTAGTAGGCCCACTGCAGGTCGAGCGCGGTCAGCTTGCGCCCGTCGCGCAGCCGGATCAGGTGCTTGAGCGAGGGGTCGTGGCTGACCGACTTGAGCTCGCTGACCGGGTCGGCGATGCCCAGGTCGCCGCTGAACACCTTCTCCTCGATCATGTTGAGCACCAGCGAGGTGGTGCCCATCTTGAGGTAGCTGGCGATCTCGGACAGGTTGGCGTCGCCGATGATGACGTGCAGGCGCCGGTACTTGTCGGCGTCGGCGTGCGGCTCGTCGCGGGTGTTGATGATGGGCCGCTTGAGCGTCGTCTCGAGCCCGACCTCGACCTCGAAGAAGTCGGCCCGCGAGCTGATCTGGAAGCCGGAGCCGCTGCCGTCCTGCCCGAGGCCGACGCGCCCGACGCCGGTGAAGATCTGCCGGGTGACGAAGAACGGCGTGAGGTGGGCGACGATGTCGGCGAACGGGGTCTGCCGCCGCATCAGGTAGTTCTCGTGCGACCCGTACGAGGCGCCCTTGTTGTCGGTGTTGTTCTTGTAGAGCTGGATGCGGTGCGTGCCGGGGATGGTGGCCGCGCGCCGGGACGCCTCGGCCATCACGCGCTCGCCGGCCTTGTCCCACTTGACGACGTCGAGCGGGTTGGTGCACTCGGGCGTGCTGTATTCGGGGTGCGCGTGGTCGACGTAGAGGCGGGCGCCGTTGGTCAGTATCACGTTGGCCAGGCCGAGGTCTTCGTCGGCGAGGGCGTCGGCCGGGTCGTAGGCGGCGCCGGAGTAGGTGAAGCCGCGCGCGTCACGCAGCGGCGACTCCTCCTCGTAGTCCCACCGGGCGCGTCCGCCGCGGTTGAGCTCGGGCCGCGCGCCGTACGCGTTGACCACCTGCGACGAGGTGACCATCGGGTTGGCGCCGGGCTGCCCGGGGACGCTGATGCCGTACTCGACCTCGGTGCCCATAATCCGTCGAACGCTCATGCGACCACCCCACCCGCCACGTTGCCCCTGTTGCTCATGTATCGAGCCTAGACGCTCTCGCGCGCGTTATCGCCCCGCGTGGTGCGCGGCGCGGCACTCTGGGTGTGCGGCAAATGAGATGCATCGATCCGCGCGGCGAGCCGGCGGCCGAGGGCCTGCCCCGGTTGTTCCACGATGCGGTAGCCGATCGCGGCCAAGGTCAAGACAATTATTACGTACGCGACCCCGGCCGCAACCCTGGTCGGGAGCCCCTGAGTCCCGAGATCCGGGACGAGGCGCGGGATCATGAAGAGCACGACGACGTGCAGCAGGTACAGCGAGTAGCTGATCCGCCCGAGCCACGTGAGCCCCTGCGGCATCGCGCGCTTGCGAAAAACGTACGCCAAAAGGAATGTCGCCACGACCGCGAGCGCCGTGCCGAGCCCTTGATCGCCGATGAGAGCCCCCGTCACGACGACGAGCGCGAGAACGGCCGGGACGTCCCCGATCTGCCTGTGCTGCCACCGATAGATCACCGTGCCCGCGAACATGACCGCCAGCAACAGCAGGCCCTGCGCCGACGAGCGGACCGTACTGCCCGGCCCGGCGTGCCCGTTCAGGGCCGGCAGCAACACGAACGCGATCCCGATGGCCCCCGCCGCCAGACCCTTGACCTGCCAGATCAAGGTCAACCCCACCACCAGCACCAGTACGGCGGCCAGCAGGCGACGGTCGGACCAGGAGTTCCCGGTCGACGACTCCGGCAGATACGCCCCGCCCAGCCCCGCCACCAGCCCCAGCCCGGCCGCGTACCAGGCGCTGTGCCGATGCGCCCGGGCGGCGAACAGCCCCGCCACCACCAGGTAGAACACCATCTCGTAGGACAGCGTCCAGAACACCCGCACGACCCCGCGCACCCCGACCAGGTCGGGCATCATCGTGATGTGCGCGAGCACGCCGGCCCCGGTCTCGGCCCGCAACGACGCCTGCCAATGCAGCAGCCCGGCCGCCGCCAGCAGCGCGAACAGGCCGATGGTGACCAGGTAGGCCGGGTAGATCCGGCACAGCCGGCCGATCCAGAACCGCCGCAGCGATCCGTGCCGCTCCAGCGACATCGGGATCACGTACCCGCTGACCAGGAAGAACAGCAGCACCGCGTACTTGCCCAAGTCGATCTGCCGCATGACCGCCAGGTGCGCCTCGTCGCCGATCACCTGCGGGCTCAGGTGGAACAGCACGACGGTGATCGCGGCCAGCCCGCGCAGGGCATCGAGCCAGTCCAGGCGCCTCATGCGGGGTCAAACGAAAGCGCGGGCCGGGGGAAACCCCCGGCCCGCGCTTCGAAATGCCTGTTACAGGTACTGACCGGTGTTGCTGGCCGTCTCGATGGAGCGGCCGGCCTCGGCGCCCTTGCCGCCGGAGACGAGCGTGCGGATGTAGACGATCCGCTCGCCCTTCTTGCCGGAGATGCGGGCCCAGTCGTCGGGGTTGGTGGTGTTGGGGAGGTCCTCGTTCTCGCGGAACTCGTCGACGCAGCTGTCGAGCAGGTGCTGCAGGCGCAGCCCCTTCTTGCCGGAGGTGAGGAACTCCTTGATGGCCATCTTCTTGCCGCGGTCGACGATGTTCTGGATCATCGCGCCCGAGTTGAAGTCCTTGAAGTACAGGACCTCCTTGTCACCGTTGGCGTAGGTGACCTCGAGGAAGCGGTTCTCCTCGGACTCGGTGTACATCCGGAGCACGACCGCCTCGATCATCGCGGCCACCGTGACGTCGCGGTCGTTGCCGTGCTCGTTGAGGTCTTCGCTGCTCAGCGGCAGGTCGGACAGGATGTACTTGCCGAAGATGTCCTTCGCGGCCTCGGCGTCCGGACGCTCGATCTTGATCTTCACGTCGAGACGGCCGGGGCGCAGGATGGCCGGGTCGATCATGTCTTCCCGGTTGGAGGCGCCGATCACGATGACGTTCTCGAGGCCCTCGACGCCGTCGATCTCGCTGAGGAGCTGGGGAACGATCGTGTTCTCGACGTCGCTGGAGACGCCGGAGCCACGGGTGCGGAAGATCGAGTCCATCTCGTCGAAGAACACGATCACCGGGGTGCCCTCGCCGGCCTTCTCCCGAGCCCGCTGGAAGACCAGGCGGATGTGCCGCTCGGTCTCACCCACGTACTTGTTGAGCAGTTCCGGGCCCTTGATGTTGAGGAAGTAGCTGGTGTGCTTCTCTTCCCCGCGCCGCTCGGCGATCTTCTTCGCCAGCGAGTTGGCGACCGCCTTGGCGATCAGGGTCTTGCCACAGCCGGGCGGGCCGTAGAGCAGGATGCCCTTCGGCGGGCGCAGCTGGTGCTCCCGGAACAGGTCGGCGTGCAGGAAGGGCAGCTCGACCGCGTCGCGGATCTGCTCGATCTGCGAGTGCAGGCCGCCGATGTCGGTGTAGTCGACGTCGGGGACCTCTTCGAGGACGAGCTCTTCCACCTCGCTCTTGGGGATCCGCTCGTAGGCGTAGGCCGACCGCGGCTCGATCATGAGCGAGTCGCCGGCCCGCAGCTTGCCGATCTCGAGCGAGTCGGCCAGGAAGACGATCCGCTCCTCGTCGGCGTGCGAGACGACCAGGGCCCGGTCGCCGCGTTCGCCGTCGGGGCCCAGCAGGACCTCCTTCAGCGTCACGACCTCGCCGCTGCGTTCGAAGCCGAACGCGTCGACGACGTTGAGCGCGTCGTTGAGCAGGACCTCCTGCCCGCGCTGCAGTTCCTCGACCTCGAGGGACGGCGAGACCGCCACGCGGAGCTTGCGGCCGCCGGTGAAGACATCGACGGTGCCGTCCTCGTGGGCGGTCAGGAAAACGCCGTAGCCGCTGGGCGGCTGGGCGAGCCGGTCAATCTCTTCCTTGAGAGTGACGATCTGGGCCCGGGCTTCCTTCAAGGTCGCCACGAGCCGGTCGTTGTTCTCGGTCAGTCGGGCCAGCTGCGCCTGCGTTGCCGCGAGCCGTTCCTCGAGCTGCCGGACGTGTCGTGGGCTTTCGGTCAACTTCCGCCGCACAAGAGCGAGTTCCTCCTGAAGGAACGCGACCTGGCTGGAGAGATCGTTGGCCTCTTTTTCCCAACGTGCGGCGCGGTTGTCCGCCTCGTCGCTGCGTGCCACGTCCCACCTCCCCGGGGGCTCGAACGTCTTGGGATAACACTAGCCGCTGCGGACCGGATTTCGACCCATGCAACACCCTCGTCACCGAGTCTTGATCCATTCGGCCGGTGTGCGCAAGGAGTTTGTCGGGGGGTTCCGGTACGGTCGGCGGCTTCCCTTCGGCCGCCGCGCCGGATTGGGGGCCATCAACCCCCAGGCCAGGAGCTTTGCATCAGTACGGGTCACCGGAAACGGGCGCTTGCGGCGCACACGGGAGCCGTTCCCCCGAAAGGCGACAAGCGTCGATGACGACGGCGGAAACTCCGAAAAAGTCACACGCGCGAAACCTGTGTCGCAGCCTACAAAGTGGGGCGCCCCACCAAGGAAGCCACCACGCGCGAGAACTCCTCGAGCCGCGCGATCTGCCCCGGACCCCCGTCGTCGAGGGTCTTGCCGAAGCGCAGCGCGTCGTGGCGGATGGTCGCGCGCGACTCCCCCTCGTCCATGCCGGGCGGCGGCACCGCGTCGTCCACCGAGCTCAGCAGCAGGTAGACGTCGATGCTGTCGACCCGCGCCTGGCCGTTGGAGGTACGGGTCAGCCGCCGCCGGCAGCCCACCTCGGTCACCGTGGAGAGCGGCACCACGCGCAGCGACGAGGTCATCGAGCCGACCGGGCCGTCGCCGGGCGCGACGTCCTCGCCGTGCCAGAGCACCAGGCGGCTGCCGTCGCAGATCACGACCTCTTGCCAGACGCCGTTGACCTCGTTGACGAAGCGCTCGAGCGTGAAGCACAGCACCGAGGCGCCGCGCAGCACGCCGAACAGCGCGTCCAGAGCCACCTCGGGGTCGCGCAGGTAGGCGCGGGCAGCCGAGTCGAGATCCTGGTAAGGCGACCAGTCCGGGAAGACCGCCGGCATCTCGTTGCTGCCGCCGAACGGCGGTGAACTCATCGCGCCCACCCGATCCTCCCCGAGCCGTGCCACTGCCGAACTGGAAGCTACCCGAACGCCGAGCGCCGCGTCACATCCACGAGCCAGGAGGCGTCATTCGATCGGTGAGCGGTCGCCGGCCGCGTCCTCGTCCGGCTCCTGCTGGGCGGCCAGCGCGGCCTGGGCGGCCCGCTTGAGCGCGTACGCCTCGGCGCCCTTGCTCGGCTTGCGGCGGCGCGGCGGGGCCGTGACACCGGGCGCCAGCTTGCGCGCCGACACCAGGAACGCCGTGTGCGCGATCATCCGGTGGTCGGGCCGGACGGCCAGGCCCTCGGCGTGCCAGTCGCGCACCAGCGACTCCCAGGCCCGCGGCTCCGTCCAGCCGCCGCGCTCGCGCAGCGCCTCGACCAGCTCGGACAGCTGCGGGGTGGTGGCCACGTAGCCGATGAACACGCCGCCCGGCACCAGGGCCTTCTCGACCATGTCGAGCGCCTCCCACGGGGTGAGCATGTCCAGGACGATCCGGTCGAAACCGGTCTCGGGGTTGCTCGCCACGTCGCCGGAGTGCAGGTGCCAGGCCGGGTGCGGGCCACCGAAGAACGATTCCACATTCTTGCGGGCGATCGCCGCGAAATCGTCCCTCAGCTCGTACGAGTGCAGTTCGCCGCTGGTTCCCACGGCCCGCAGCAGCGAGCAGGTCAGCGCGCCCGAGCCGACCCCGGCCTCGAGCACCTTGGCCCCGGGGAAGATGTCGCCCATGGCCACGATCTGGGCCGCGTCCTTGGGGTAGATGACCTGGGCGCCGCGCGGCATCGAGAGCACGTAGTCGCTGAGCAGCGGGCGCAGCGCCAGGTAGGCCGTGCTGCCGGACGAGGTGACGACGCTGCCGTCGGGCAGGCCGATCAGGGCGTCGTGCTCCAGCGCGCCGCGGTGGGTGTGGAACGACTTGCCCGGTTCCAGCACGATCGTGTGCATGCGGCCCTTGGGGTCGGTGAGCTGGACGCGGTCACCCGCCCGGAACGGCCCGCGGTGCGCGGGCTGGGACTCGTCGACGACAGTGGCTGGCGAAATGGTCACTACTTCTCTTTCTGCTTCACGGGCGGGCCGGCGCGGCGGGGTTCCAGCACCTGGGCGACGTCGCCCACCCGCAGAACCCCCACCACATCCTCGCCCGAGGTGACGACGTACTGGGCGGCAGGGTGCGCCTGCAGGGCGCGCACGACCTGCTCGCCGCTGAGCCCCAGCGGCAGCGCGGGCACGGCGTCGCGCGAGCGGGACACGCTGTCGACGGCCACCCACGGGCGCCGGTCGACCGGGACGCGCTCGGCGGCGACCGGATCGACCAGTGCGGTGAGATTACCGGCCGAGTCCGACACGGCGAGCACCACGTTGGGTCTCGGGTCCTCCGAGCGGCGGCGCTGGGCCTCGCCGAGCGGGGTGCCGGCGGGCACGGTGAGCAGCGGGCGGGCCAGCTGGTTGAGGTCAACCAGGGGGAACCGGCGGGTCATCCGGGCCAGCCGGATCGACTGCCCGGCGCCCTGCCACAGGGTGAACACGACCAGCAGGACGAACAGCAGCCCGAGCAGGGTGATCGTGCCCAGCCGGTAGAACCAGAAAGCGGTCATGCCGGTGCCGAAGGCGATCAGGCGGCCCGCCCAGCCGGCCGCCTCGGTGGCGTGGTTGCGGTCCTTCAGCAGCGCCCACAGGCCGGCGCGCAGGGCCCGCCCGCCGTCGAGCGGCAGGCCCGGCAGCACGTTGAAGATGGCGACGAGAATGTTGCTGGCGGCCAGCTGGAACGCGATCTGACCGGCCATCGTGCGGTCCGGGATGGCGAAGAAGGCCGCCGTGGCCAGCCCGCCGAGCACCAGGCTGACGGCCGGCCCGGCCAGGCTGACCAGGGCGTCGACCCGCGGGGTGGGCGCGTCCCGGTCCATCTCGGTCCAGCCGCCCAGCAACTCCAGCGTGATCCCGCGTACACCGATCTTGAAGCGCTTCGCGGTCAGCGCGTGCCCCAGCTCGTGCAGCAGCACCGAGCCGAGCAGGCAAATGACGAAACCCAGACCCACCAGGTACGCGATGGGCTCCGGCAGGTCGAGCTGACCCCGCACGTAGTTGCCGTAGACCACCGTGACCAGCACCGCGAGCAGGATCATCGATCCGTTGACGAAGATCGGGATGCCCAGCACGTGGCCCACCGGGCGGGCCGCACGCCCCGTCCGGCGCCGCTGCCGGGCCCCGTTGCTGCTCGCCGCGCTGTCATTCACGCCGTCGATGCTACGGAGTCGCCCTGGGAACTCCCGGAGCGCGTTTTGTCGTACCCCTGCCCTAGCCTTTCCGGTATGACAGCACCGACGGTCTCCCCCGCTGACTCCCCGGCCCCGCACACGGGTCCCTCGCTGTCACCGTCGCGCGCGGCCGATTTCAAGACGTGCCCGCTGCTGTTCCGCTTCCGCACGATCGACCGCCTGCCCGAGCAACCCACCGCCGATCAGGTACGGGGAACTCTGGTCCACGCCGTCCTCGAGGCGCTGTTCGACCTGCCCGCCGCCGAGCGGACGCCGGAGGCCGCCGCCGCCCTGGTCGCCCCCTCCTGGCAGCGCCTGCTCGCCGACGAGCCCGAGCTGGCCGAAATCTTCGCCGCCGCCACCGAGCCCCCTTCTCTGCTCGACGCGGCCGGCCGCCCGATCGACACTGCCGCCTCCCCCGGCCTGGCCACAGGTGCCTCCGGGGCTTCCGTCCATCCCGCCGCGGCCTCCGCCGACCTCGCCGCGACTTCCGCCGACCTCGCCGCGACTTCCGCTGGCCTCGCCGCGGCCTTCGTCGACCCCGCGGCCGCTGACGCCGAGGCCGACGCGACGGGTGGCGTCGGCCCCGATGCCGGCGAGCAGGCCCGCCTGGCCGCGTTCCTGGCCGGCGCGCAGGCTTTGCTGCCCGGCTACTTCGCGGTGGAAGACCCGAGCCGCCTCGAACCGGCCGAGCGCGAGACCCTGGTGTCCACCCTGGTCGACGACGAGCTGCTGATCCGCGGCTACATCGACCGCCTGGACGTCTCCCCCACCGGCGACCTGCGCGTGGTCGACTACAAAACCGGCGGCGCCCCGCGCGAAGCGTTCGAGGGCCGCGCCCTGTTCCAGCTGAAGTTCTACGCCCTGGTCCTGTGGCGCACCCGCGGCGTCGTCCCCCGTGTGCTGCGGTTGGTCTACCTGAAGGACGCCGAGGTCTGCGACTACAGCCCCGACGCCGAAGAGCTGGAACGCTTCGAACGCACCCTGGTCGCCCTCTCCCAGGCCATCGAGCGGGCCAAGCACGAGCAGACCTTCCTGCCCAAGCGCAGCCGCCTGTGCGCCTGGTGCAGCCACCAGGCTTTCTGCCCCGAGTTCGGCGGCACTCCCCCGCCGTACCCCACCACCTCCGACGACCTGCTCCAGCCCACCCCCACCGACGACGACCGTCTGGCCTGACCGCGCCCCGCCGCAGGCCCGATCTGGGTTGCGGGCCGTCGTGCCCGGACCAGGCTGCGAGCCCGCACCGAGGTCCGAGCCAGCCCCATGACCGAGGTGGGCAGCCGCGTTACCGGGCCGATGGGCGGGCCGCCGCGCGCTGCCCTTTTCGCCGCAAGCCCGACCCGGGTTGCGGGCCGTCGTGACCGGACCAGGTGCGAGCCTGCGCCGCGGTGCGAGCCCGCCCCGTGACCGAGGTGGCCGCCGCGTGACCGGGCCGATCGGCGGGCCGCCGCGCGCCGCCCTTTTCGCCGCAGGCCCTAAGGTTGCCGCCATGGCTCGCACCCGCCTACCGGCTCTCCGGTGACCCCGTCCGGCCCGCTCGGGGGTCCTCAGCCGGCAGCGCCGCGCCCGCTGCGCGTCCTGCTGGCCGACGCGGCCCCCATGCAGCGCTCGGGGCTGCGCGCCATCCTGACGGCAGGCAGCGCTTCGCCGGCCGTCGGCCGGGACGGCGGCGCAACGGCGGGCGGTGGCCACGTCGGCGGCCTGGCTACCGGCGGGGCGGCGGACGACGAGATCGTGGTGGCGGGCGAGACCGGCGACGGCGGCGAGGCGGTCGACCTGGCCCGGCGCCTGCTGCCCGACGTGCTGATCACCGACCTGGCCCTCCCCCGCGTGGACGGCCTGGGCGTCACGCGCGCGGTGTCCGAGGCGGGCCTGCCCGTGCGGGTGCTCGTCCTCAACGACCACGACACCGACGAGGACGTGCTGGCCGCGATCGCCGCCGGAGCGGCCGGCTACCTCAGCAAGGACGCCCCGGCCGATGAACTCGTGGCCGCCGTCCGGGCGGTCGCCACCGGCGGCGCCGTCATCACGCCCGCGGTGCTGGCCCGCATCCTCACCCGCGTCGCCGAGGCCCTGCCCGCTCCCGAGACCACCACCTCGTCCAAGCTGGACACCCTGACCGACCGCGAACGCGAGGTCCTGGTCCACGTGGCCCGCGGCCACTCGAACGCCGAGATCGCCGCCGCTCTGCAAGTCAGCGAGACCACGATCAAAACCCACGTCGGCCACGTCCTGACCAAGCTCCGCCTGCGGGACCGCACCCAGGCCGTCGTCCTCGCCTACGAAACCGGCCTGGTCAAGCCCGGCGCCTGACGGCCGGCGACAGCGCCCAAGCCGTCGTCCTCACCTACGAAACCGGCCTGGTCAAACCCGGCGCCTGACGGCCGGCGACCGCACCCAAGCCGTCGCCCTCGCCTACGAAACCGGCCTCGTCAAACCCGGCGCCTGACGGCCGGCGCCGCAGGCCGGCGAGCGCATCGTGCGATCGCTCGCGTACCGGAGACAGGGAAGCGCCCCCGGAACGGCGGGTGCCGTGTCCGGGGGCGCTGGGCCGGGATCAGTCCTCGCGGCGCGGGTTGGGTGTCGGGCCGCGGCTGACCGGCCACTCGGGCGGGGTGAAGCGGTCACTGCGCTTGCGCAGGCCGGAGCGGAGGCGGCGGCGGACGGAGTTCTCGAGGCCGTAGCGGTTGTCGGGCAGCATCTCAGGCAGCCTTCCTGTCGGTGGCGCGGTGCAGGTGGATGTCTCCGCTGGCGGTGCGGATGGTCAGTTCGACGGCGGGGCCGTCGGAGGCGGGCGGGGCCGTCTCGGGCTGGGTCAGGTCGGTGATGGTTCGGCCGGAGGCGGTGCTGACGTCGAGCCAGACGCCGGCGCCGGGCTCGATGCCGACCTGGACGTCGCCCGAGGCGGTCTTGATCAGGCTGCGGCCCTCGCGCAGGCGGCCGACCCGGACGTCGCCCGAGGCCGTCGAGACCAGGACGGCGCCGCCGGCCGCGTCGACGCGGACGTCACCGCTGGCCGACTTCGCGCTGACGTCACGGGTGACGTAACCGACGCGGATGTCGCCGGAGGCGACGCCGACGCGCAGCGACCCGCCGACGCGGCCGACGGCCAGGTCGCCGCTGGCGCTGTCCACGTCGCCGTCCCCGGTGATCTGGTCGATCTGGATGTCGGCCGAGGCGACGTCGAGCTTCACCGTCTGCCAGGCGCCGGTGGCGGCCACGTCGGCCGAGGCGCTCTTGCCGGCCAGCGAGCTGCCGGCGGGCACCCGGGCGGTGATGGCGAGCTTCGGCGTGCGCCGCAGCGTCCACGAGCTGCTCTGTTCGCCGATGACCAGGGTGTCGCCTTCGAGCAGCACCGGGGTCTTGTCGGCGGCCTCGCGGGAGCTGTCCTTGCCGTCCATCGGTTCGACGGTGACCTGGATGTCGTCGCGGTCCTCGGCGAGCAGGCGGACCACGCCGCTGCGGGCGTGCAGGGCCACCGTGACGGGCTGGGGGTGCTGGAACTCGTACATGAGGGGTCTCTTTCCTGCCGTTTGCGGGCATGCCGATCAGGCTCGACCCTCACCGAGGGTCAAGGTCAAGGGGTGGAACTGCTCAGGCCTGGAAGTAGCCGGTCACCCGCTTGGGGTTGCGGCCGGCCGGGCCGGGAAAGGGCGGCGGCGGGAACGGCGGCGGCATGGGCGTGTTGACGGCCGCGGTGACCGCCCGCACCAGCCAGGCGTTGACCGAGATGCCCTCGGCCGCCGCCGTCTGCTCGACGTGGGTCTTGAGCGATTCCGGCATCCGCAGGGTGAGCCGGGTCAGGTCGCCGTCGGGCGGCACCGGCGCCGCGGGCGCGGCCGGCGGAACCGGGGGTTCCGGCGGCTCGGGGGCGTGGTGGTTGACCACCAGGTCGGCCTCGCGACCGCGCAGCCGCACTTCGACGCTGGCGTCGGGCAGCCGGGTGGTGATCTCGGCCGCCGCGTCGGACAGCGCCTCGAGCAGCGCCAGGCGGGCCGACGCTTCGAGTGAGTGCCCGAGCAGTTCGGCGGCCCGCGTGGTTTCGGGACCGGCCGGCGCCGCGGCGGCCGCGAGGTCTGCCCGGAGTGTTTCGAGGTACGGCGTCAAGTCCATGACACCACTATGACGTCATGACTGACGTCAGTCAAGTGTCAGTCCGCCGTCACTTTGACATCTCAGGGTCGACCCTGAGAAACCCCTGGGTGCTTCCCGTACCCGAATCTCCGCGTACGCGTACGCCGCTGGGCTGACGTCATCACGCTGTCACACCGAAACACTGGGCCGCAGCGGAAACCATGACCAGGGGGCTACAGATGATGGGGACGAAGGCGGCGCGCGCCGACGACGTGTGGAAGGTCTACGGGAAAGAGGAGGCGCGCGTGGTCGCCCTGCGCGGGGTGAGCGCGAGTTTTGAACGAGGCAGATTTACGGCCATCATGGGCCCGTCCGGCAGCGGCAAGTCCACGCTGATGCACTGCCTGGCCGGGCTGGACACGGTCACCCGCGGCACGGTGCACATCGGCGGCACCGAGGTCACCGGCCTGAACGACAAGGCGCTGACCCGGCTGCGCCGCGACCGCGTGGGCTTCATCTTCCAGCAGTTCAACCTGCTGCCGACGCTGACCGCGGCCGAGAACATCCTGCTGCCGCTGGACATCGCCGGCAAGAAGCCTGACCCGCAGTGGTGGGACACGGTGATCGGCACGGTGGGCCTGGGCGACCGCCTCGGGCACCGCCCCAGCCAGCTCTCCGGCGGCCAGCAGCAGCGGGTGGCGTGCGCGCGGGCGCTGATGAGCCGGCCCGACGTCATCTTCGCCGACGAGCCGACCGGAAACCTCGACTCCAAGGCGGGCGCCGAGATCCTGGCCTTCCTGCGCAGCAGCGTGATGGAGCACGGCCAGACGATCGTGATGGTCACCCACGACCCGGTCGCGGCCAGCTACACCGATCGCGTGATCTTCCTGGCCGACGGCGAGATCGTGGCCGAGCTCGACAACCCGACCCCCGAGTCGGTGCTCGAGCAGATGAAGGCCGGGGAGGTGCTGGTCTGATGCTGCGCGCGACGCTGAAGAGCCTGCTGGCGCGCAAGCTGCGGCTGGTCCTCTCCGGTCTGGCCGTGGTGCTCGGTGTCATGTTCGTGGCCGGCGCCTTCGTCACGACAGACACGCTCGGGCGTACGTTCGACAAGCTGTTCGCCGAGGGCTACTCGCAGACCGACGTGGCCGTCATGGCCAAGCCCAAGGTGGCGGTGTCCGAGATGGAGGGCGAGCAGGTCCTGACCCCGCTGCCCGCGTCCCTGGTCGACCAGGTCGCCGCCGTTCCGGGCGTGGCCAAGGCGACCGGCGTGATCTCCGACGACGGCGCCCGGGTGATCGGCTCGGACGGCAAGGTGGTGACCAGCTACGGACCGCCCCGCATCGGCATGAACTGGGTCGGCACCGACGACCTGATGCAGATGCGCCAGGGCCGCGGCCCCGAGAAGGACAACGAGATCGCCGTCAACGAGGCCGTGGCCAAGGCGGCCGGCATCAAGGTCGGCGACCGGGTGGGCGTGCTCACCCAGCTGCCGAAGAAGACGTTCACGCTGGTCGGCGTGTGGGGGTACACCGAGGGCCGGGACAGCATCGGCGGCGTCCAGGAGGTCGCCTTCACCACGCCGCAGGCGCAGCGGTCGATGCTGGGCCAGACCGGCGTCTTCACGCAGGTCACCGTGCGCGTCGACAAAGGTCGGGAGCCTTCCGCCGTACGGGACCAAATTGCGGCCCGGGTGGGCGGGAGTTACGACGTCAAGACCGGCGAGCAGCTCGCCGCCGACAGCGCCGCCCAGTTCAAAGAGGCGCTGAGCTTCTTCAACAACATCCTGCTCGGCTTCGCGGGAGTGGCCCTGTTCGTGGGCACGTTCCTCATCCTCAACACGTTCTCGATCATCGTGGCCCAGCGGACCCGTGAGCTCGCCCTGATGCGCGCGCTCGGCGCCGGCCGTCGCCAGGTGATCAACTCGGTGCTCGTCGAGGCGCTGGTGATCGGCCTGATCGCCGCCGTGTTCGGCCTGGGCGCGGGCGTCGGGGTGGGCGCGCTGCTGGTCACGCTGTTCGGCTCGATGAGCGGCGGGCTCGATCCGGCGCCGGTCGGTGTGCCGTTGGCCGCGATCCTCAGCTCGCTGATCGTCGGCGTGGTGGTGACCGTGGTCGCGGCGGTGCTGCCCGCGCTGCGCGCCTCGCGGATCTCGCCGATCGCCGCCATGCAGGACGTCGCCACACCCGATCGCCCGCTGACCAAGGTGACCGTGACCGGGGCGATCATCGGCGCGGCCGGCGCGACCATGCTCGGCATCGGCCTGTACGGGACCAGCTCGCTGTGGCTGATCCTGGCCGGGGTGCTGGTCACGTTCATCGGGATCGCCCTGCTCACGCCGCTGATCAGCAAGCCGGTGGTGGCCGGTCTGGGGCGCCTGTTCTCGTGGTCGGTGCCCGGCCGGCTGGGGCGGCTCAACTCGGGCCGCAACCCCCGGCGTACGGCGATAACCGCGGCCGCCCTGATGGTCGGCATCGCCCTGGTCACCGGCGTCACCGTGGTGATGGACTCGGCCAAGCAGAGCATCGCCGCGCAGGCCGAGAACACGGTCAAGGCCGAGATCGTGATCGGCGGCGACCAGAACGGGCCCCGCCCGCCCACCTTCGACGACGCGGTGCTGGCCAAGACAGCGGCTCTGCCCGGCGTACGGGCGGCGGCCGGCCTCTGGAACGACCAGGCGCTGGTCAACGGCGAACGCACGTACGTCGACTCCACGGACAACCTGGCCAAGATGGCCGACGCGTTCGGGCAGGCGAGCCTGCCGGTGCTGAAGAACGGCCAGATGGCGGTCAGCCAGCAGGAGGCGGCCGAGCACAGCTGGGCGGTCGGCAGCGTGCTGAGAATCCAGCTGCCGCGCGGCGAGGAGCACAACTACACGATCGTCGCGACCTACGACGAGGACGCCATGCCCGGCACGTACTTCCTGCCGGCGGCGGCGTCCAAGGAGTTCGGCATCACCCAGCCCATGCTCGGCTTCGTCCGCCTGGCCGACGGCGCGACCATGGCCCAGGTGCTGCCCCAGGTAAAGGCGCTGGTGGCGGACAGCCCCGAGGTCAACGCGACCGACCGCAGCAGCTACATCAACCAGCAGGTGGGCACGTTCGACACGGTCATCACGATGATCCAGGTGCTGCTCGGCCTGGCCATCCTGATCGCGGTGCTCGGCGTGATCAACACGCTGGCCCTCTCGGTGCTGGAACGCACCCGGGAACTGGGCCTGCTGCGAGCCGTCGGCCTCGGCCGGGCCCAGACGATGCGCATGGTCACCGTCGAGGCCGTGGTCATCTCGGTCTTCGGCGCCCTGCTGGGCGTGATCGTCGGAGCCGGCCTGGGCTCAGCCGTCGTACAGGCCCTGGACGGCGAGGGCATCACCGACCTGGTCCTGCCCTGGACCCAGATGGCGCTCTACCTGGGCCTGGCCGCCCTGGTCGGCGTCCTGGCGGCCGTGCTCCCTTCGATCAAGGCAGCCCGGCTCAACGTTCTGGCTGCAATAGCCCACGATTGATCAGAAGCTCGGCCAGATAGTCGGGGTCCACGCCCACCAGTGAGGTGCGGAGGTGGACCCCGTCGGTCGGTGGGAGTTCGAGCTCGGACGGCACGGCCAGCACCGCCGCGCCCGAGGCGAGGGCGCTGGAGACGCCGGTGGGTGAGTCCTCGATGGCCACGCAGTCCTCGACGGCCACGCCGAGCAGCTTGGCCGCGGCGCGGTAGGGCTCCGGGTCGGGCTTGGGCATGGTGACCTCGTCGCCGCAGACGATGACGTCGAAGTTCTCGCGGCCCAGCGTCTCGAGAGCCACCTCGACCAGCTTGCGGCCGGTGG
Organism: Paractinoplanes pyxinae; assembly: GCF_026626335.1. Taxonomy (GTDB): domain Bacteria; phylum Actinomycetota; class Actinomycetes; order Mycobacteriales; family Micromonosporaceae; genus Actinoplanes; species Actinoplanes pyxinae. The sequence goes on from NZ_JAPNTZ010000005.1 coordinate 365,608, forward strand.
AGGTGACCAGCGCGGTGGGCAGACCGGCGAACCGTACGGCGTGCAGCAGGGCCTGGGCCCCGGGCCGCCACACCAGTCCCCCGGCGAACAGCTCGAACACGCGGTTCGTCAGCCACTCGACGTCGGGCGCCTCGGGACGGTCGGGCAGGTTCAGGTCGTCGCGGAAGATCCGCATGCTGTTCGCCATGCTGCTGCCGATCATGGCGTGCCGGGCGGCCGGTGACAGCGTGCCCCCGGCCCGCGCGGCCAGCTCGTGCAGCGCGACCTCCCACACCTTCTCGCTGTCCACCAGCGTGCCGTCCATGTCGAAGAGCACCGCGGCCGGTCGTCGCGCGTTCAGGATGAGCCTCCGTGGTCGAGAAGTTGCGTCGGCGACCATTGTCCCTCGTGGGACCGGTACCGCGCGGCTGTTGACTCCATCACTGTCGCGGCACGGGCCCGTGGGCAGGCGTAACTTCGGCGGCATGAGACGCGTATCGCTCGCGGGTCTGGACGTGTCCCGCCTCGGCCTGGGGTGCATGGGCATGTCGGCCTACTACACCGGCAAGGACTCCGACGACGCCGAGTCGGTCCGCACGATCCACCGGGCGCTCGAACTCGGGGTCACCTTCTTCGACACGGCCGAGGTGTACGGGCCGTACACGAACGAGGAGCTGGTCGGGCGAGCACTGGCCGGGCGGTGGGGCGAGGTGCAGATCGCCACCAAGTTCGGGCTCCTGACGCACCGCGGTGGCGACGACCGTACGCGCAATATTGACAGCCACCCGGACAACATCCGCGCCGCGCTGGACGGATCGCTGCGGCGGCTCGGCGCCGACCACATCGACCTCTACTACCAGCACCGGGTCGACCCGAAAGTGCCGGTCGAAGAGGTCGTGGGCACGCTGGGCGACCTCGTGCAGGCGGGCAAGATCCGGCACATCGGGTTGTCCGAGGCGGGCGCGGGCACGATCCGCCGGGCCCACGCCGTGCACCCGATCACCGCGGTGCAGTCGGAGTACTCGCTCTGGACGCGCGACGTCGAGGCCGAGATACTGCCCACGCTGCGCGAACTGGGCATCGGCTTCGTGCCGTACTCGCCGCTCGGCCGCGGCTTCCTCACCGGCGCCATCCGCGACCGGGCCGCGCTCGACCAGGACGACTTCCGGCTGTCCACGCCGCGGTTCACCGGCGACAACTTCGAGCAGAACCTGCGGATCGTGGACGAGGTGGAGGCGGTCGCGCGTGAGGCCGGGGCCACGCCGGCCCAGGTCGCGCTGGCCTGGGTGCTCGCACAAGGCGACGACATCGCCCCCATCCCGGGCACCAAGCGGGTGGTCCGGATCGAGGAGAACGCGGCCGCCGACGCGCTGGACCTGTCGGCCGAGCAGTTGTCGCGGCTCACCGCCATCCGGCCGCCGGTCGGTGACCGGTACGCCAACATGAGCGAGGTCGCGCGCTGAACCCCGAAGCGGTCACGCTCAGCACGCCGCGGCCGGTGCGCCGGTCGGTGCTGGCGCAGCGCTGGACCGACCTGGCCTTCCTGCACTGGGCGGTCGACCCGGCCCTGGTCGCGCCGCTGCTGCCGGCCGGCACGGCGCCCGACACGCTCGACGGCGTGACATACGTGGGGTTGATCGGCTTCCGGATGGAGGGGGTCGGCTTCCTCGGGAGCCCCGGAATCCCGTACCTGGGAACCTTCGCCGAGACCAACGTGCGCCTCTACAGCGTCGACGGGCGCGGCCGGCGGGGTGTGGTCTTCCGGTCCCTGGAGGCGGAACGGCTGCTGCCGGTGCTGGCCGCGCGGGTGTCGCTGCGGCTGCCGTACATGTGGGCCCGCATGCGCATCACCCGGGACGGCGACGTGCTGACCTACACGACGCGGCGGCGCTGGCCGGGCCCGCGCGCGGCGACCAGCCAGATGGCGGTACGGGTGGGCGCCCCGATCGCCGAGCCGACGCCGCTGGAGTGCTTCCTGACCGCGCGCTGGGGCCTGCACACCTCGGCCTGGGGCGGCACCCGGCACCTGTCCAACGAGCACCCGCCGTGGCCGCTGCACCGGGCCGAGCTGCTGTCGCTGTCCGACACCCTGGTCGGCGCGGCCGGGCTTCCCCAGCCGACCGAGCCGCCGGTGAGCGTGCTCTACTCGCCGGGCGTGGCGGTGGCGTTCGGGCAGACCCACGTGCTGGCCCCGACATAGGCCTTAACCTGGGAAAATGAGCGTCACGCAGCTGATCTACCGCAGCCGCAAGAACAGCCTGCCGCCCAACGGGATCTTCGAGATCCGCGACGAGGCGCGGCGCAACAACGCGGAACACGACATCACCGGCGTGCTGCTGTTCAACCGCGACTACTTCCTGCAGTGCCTCGAAGGCGACGCCGAGGACGTGACCCGGACGTTCCGCACGATCAGCGACGATCCCCGGCACCGCGAGATAGCCCTGATCGCCGTGCACGAGATTCCCGAGCGCAGCTTCCCCGACTGGTCGATGGGCCTGGTCGACAGCACGTCCCCCCAGCTACGCGTGGCGCTGCGCGACGTGCTGCCTGGCTACGAGTTCACCCCCGAGAACCTGAGCGAGCAGACGGCAACTGCCCTCATGCAGCGGATGCGCACCCTGAACTACGCCTACTGAGCGCTCAGGCGATCAGCGCCGCCGTGTACTGGTCGGCGACGGTGGCCGGGTCGGCCAGTTCGGGCCCGGTCGCGGTCAGGCCGAAGTCGACGACGTCGGCGCCCAGCTCGCGCAGCAGGCGGGCCAGGAAAGCCTCGGCCGTCTCGGCCTGCGACTGCACCTCGGCGGTGACCACGGGGACGGCCAGCACCCCGGCCAGCGCGTTGGCCGGCAGCTGGTCGAGCAGCACCTTCAGCGCCCCCGAGAACGTGCCGCGGTAGGTCGGCGTGGCCACGATCAGCAACGCGGCGTCCTGCACTTCCATGAGCGCCGCCCCGGTCGCCCCGTCGTCCGGCGTCAGCAGGCCGGGCCCCAGCTCGGCCACGTCGACCGTGACGAACGTTTCGTTCCCCCGGCTGCGCGCGATCCGCTGCCCCAGAGCCGTCGCCAGCTGCAACGTCCGCGATGCGGGAGTGGGATGTCCGGAGATGACAACCACGTCCGGCATGGGCGCCTCCTCGTAGTAACAACTTCCCGTCATCATCGATCCCGGCCCCGAAGATTGCCATACGTCGAACGCTTGACTACTTTCCGCTACCGACGGCCGCGATCACTCGGTGCGGACAACGACCTTGCCGCTGACGCGGTTCTCCTCGATGTCGCGGTGGGCGTCGCGGATGCGCTCGAACGGATAAAACGTCACCGGGCCGAGCACGAGCGAGCCGGCGGCCAGCCGGTCCAGCGCGCTCTGCAGAACGCTCGCGGGCAGATTGCCGGCATTTCCGCTGTACGCCGTGAGGCGCACCCCCGTGGGCAGGTACCCGATGGGATAGAAGTCCGGGATCGTCCACTGGTTGGACAACATGCCCGCGAAGCAGACGGTGCCGTGCACCCGCGTCGAGGCCAAGGTGTCGGGCAGCGTCGGCGTGCCGACCAGTTCGAGCGCGGCGTCGACGCCGTCCGGCACGAGCTCGCGGACCCGGGCGGCCACCGTGCCGTCGTCCAGGATCGGATGGTCGACGCCGTTGGCCGCCAATTCGTCCAGTCGGGCCGGTTGGCGGGTGGTGGCCAGCACGGTGGCGCCGAGGTCGCGGGCCAGCGCGGCGGTGGCGTAGCCGAGGGCCGAGGTGCCGCCCCGGATCAGCAGCGTCTGACCGGCGCGCAGGTCGAGGCCGGTGGTCAGGGAGCCGTAGGCGGTCTGCAGCGTTTCCGGCACGGCGCCGAGCACCGGCCACGGCAGCTCGGACCGGAACGGGACCACCTGCGCCCGCGGGACGACGGTGTAGTCGGCGTAGCCGCCGTCGAAGGTGCGACCCATGCCGCCCATCAGCGCGGCCACCTGCTGCCCGGGTTCGAGGTCGCTGCCGGGCGCGGCGTCGACCACCCCGACCGCCTCGATGCCGGGCACGATCGGCAGCTTGGCGCCCTCGGCGTACCCGAGGCGCAGGTGAAGTTCGGACCGGTTGAGACCGAACGCCTTGACCCGGATGCGCACCTCACCCGGCCCCGGCGCCGGAACCGGCACCTCACGGATCTCAAGATTCTCGACGGGGCCGGGTGCTGACAGAACGATGGCTCTCATGCCGGCCTCCAACAACATTCCATGGAATCTAATTCCGCGGAATGTAACCTGGATCGGTGACAGCGCGCGTGTGGTGGCTCCACGACCTGATCCGGCTCGAGATCGTGCTGTGGGAGCATGTCGACGCCCGGCTCAAGCGCGACCATGATCTGCCGCTTTCGTCGTACGAGACGTTGCTGGCGGTGGCCGGCGGGGGCGAGATCCGGATCGGCGACCTGGCCCGCGAGCTGCGCATCACGATCGGCGGCGCCAGCAAGCTGGCCGACCGGGTGCGCGCGGCCGGGCTCATCGAGCGGACCGTCGACCCCGCCGACCGGCGGGCCAGCCTGATCACCACCACGCCTCTCGGCCGTGCACAGCTGGCCGCCGCGACCGTCTCCTACGACGCCGCGGTGGGCGAAATTCTGGACGGAGTTCTCAACGACGACGAGCAGCGGTCGATGCACGACATGGTCCGCCGGCTCCTCGCAGAAAGCGCACAGCGATTGCACAGCTGAGCGACGCACAGTAGAGGGGTCACTTCTTTCGGTACCGGAGGTACCCCTTGATCCTGGCTCTCGTCGACTTCGTTCTTCTGCTCGTGCAGCTGTTGCTGGTCGCCCGGGCCGTGCTCGACTGGAGCACCGTGCTGGCCGGGCCCGCCCAGGCCGGCGGCTTCCGGGCCCGGCTCATGTCGGGCGTCTACACCGTCACCGAGCCGATCCTGGCCCCCGTGCGCCGGGTCATCCCGCCGCTGCGCGTCGGCGGCGCCGCGATCGACCTCGCCTTCATCATCGTCTTCTTCGCGATCGTCGTCCTGCGCGCCATCATCTAGCCGGCGCGCCATCATCCAGCCGGCGCGCCATCATCTAGCCGGTCAGTGCCGGACCCACAGGTTCTCCTCGACGTACACGCCGCGGTCCTGCTCCACGTCGATGTGCACGAGGTTCAGGGCGTCCGGCACGACGTAGTCCCGGGTCGCCGGGAAGAGCATGTCCGTCCACTGCTCCCATTCGGCCACGGTCCCGGCGATCACCATCGACCGCCGGGCCGGGCCGAGCACCACGGCTCCCATGCGCTGGTGGGTCCGGATCCACGGGTCGATCGACAGCCCGTCGGGCCGGGCCCACGTCGCATATTCGGCCATCGGTACGGTCGGGTAGCGGTGCTTCCACGTCGGCCTCAGCGGCGCGACGACATGCGACAAGCCTTCCGCGTACGCCCTCCGCTTGAGCTCGCCGAGCACGGCGCCGGCCAGTCCACGCCGATCATGAGCCGCGCCGACCGCGGCCGCCATGAAGCTGAGCGCGGTCGGCTTCCGGCCGGCCTCGTGGCCCTCCACCGCCCGCACGAGAGCGCCGTCGTAGCCGTCCGGCAAGTCGCCGACCGTACCGTCCCAGGCGATCGGGACACCCCACCCGCCGGCCATGACCTTGCCGTCGTCGTCGAGGGCCATCACGTCGAAGCGCCCGAACCAGCGTCGCACCCGCTCCAGGTGCCGCTTGGATACGTCGTCGTGGAAGATGAACTCCGGCCAGCGCTCCCGGAACGCCTCGGCCGCCTCCTCGTCGAGGTCGGGCCGGTTGCTCCTCGTGATGATCTGCACGCGCGCACTATAGGGCTTGTCGTGCCGATCACGCGGGGCTGAGGCGACGTCCGGGCGGGGCTGAGGCGGGGCCAGGCGGGGCTGAGGCGGGGCTGAGGCGGGGCCTGGCGGTCCCGGGTCAGATCGCGAGCCCGCCGGTGGCCCGGATGTTCTGGCCGGTCACCCAGCCGCCCTGCGGTGAGCACAGGAACGCGACCACCGCCGCCACGTCGGCCGGGCGGCCCAAGCGGCCGAGCGCGGTCAGGTTGGCCGCGGTCTCCAGGGCTTCGGGCGGGTTGACCGAGCGCAGCAGGTCGGTGTCAGTGGCGCCCGGCGAGACGGTGTTGACCGTGATGCCGCGCGGGCCCAGTTCGCGGGCCGCGACCGCCGTGATTTGTTCCAGGGCGGCCTTGCTCGCGCAGTAGAGGGCCAGGCGGGCGGCCTGCGAGACCGTGTTGAGCGTCGAGATGTTGACGACCCGGCCGCCGTCGCGCAGCAGCGGTGTCGCTTCCTTGATGGCGAACAGCGGGAACTTCGTGTTGATCGTGAAGACGCGGTCGAAGTCCTCCGGCGTCAGCTCGCTGATCGGCGCCGCGGTGGCGACGCCCGCGTTGTTGACCAGGATGTCGAGGCCGTCGCGGACCGGCTCGAACATCGCGGCCAGCCCGGTGAGCTCCTGCTGGTCGGCGCGCACGGCCGTCGTACCGGGAAGGTCGTTGAGAACTTTCTCGGCCGCGGCGTCGTCCTGCCGGTAGGTGAACACCACCCGGGCTCCCGCGGCGGCCAGGTGCTCGACGATTGCCCGCCCGATGCCCCGTGATCCCCCGGTCACCAGCGCTGTCTTCCCCGTGAGAGTCATGCCCGCACGCTAGAACCGCCTGGCGCCGCCGGTCTTGGACGTTTGCGACACGACGATCGGCGGCGTTCGCAGGTGGGCAGCCAGCGCGGACGGTGTCATCCCGGCCATCGCCCGAGTCTCCCGGGCCAGGTGCGACTGATCGGCGAAGCCACTGCCGGCCGCCGCGTCCGCCGGCGACGCTCCCGCTCCGAACCGGCCGACAACCCGCTGGAACCGCGCGATCCTGGCCACGGTGGCCGGCGACATCCCGATGTGCTGCCGGAACCCGCGCTCCAACCGCCGCCGGCTGACCCCCAGCTCGTCGGCGAGCACTCCGACCCGCGGCGGTTCGGCCCGCTGCAGCCGCCACCAGGCCGCGGTTACTGCCGCTTCCGGCTCGACCCCGTGCTTCCGGACGCCTTCGCGGACGCGGCCGAGCTTTACGGAGCGCGACCCTCCACGGAACGCGACGCCGAGCAGGGCTTCGAGCACGTCGAACCGCTCGTCCCAGCTCCGGAGCGCACCAAGCATCCCCGGAAGCTCGGTCGCGACAGACCCCATCAGATCGGCCAGCTCGATCCCGTTCCCGCCGACCTCGCGCATGGGAACCCCGAGCAGCGTCGCCACCCCCAGCGGAGTGAGCCCCACGCTGACGCCGTGCCCCCACCGGTTACCCCCGTGCGCAGAGGCAGCCTCCCGAGCCCCCGAGACAATCCCCGACCGCGATCCAAAGTCGACGATCACCGTCGTCGAGGCCAGCGGCAGCACCAGATGTTCCACCGGCCGGCCGGACCCCGACCGAAACCCCGAAAGTCCCAGCACGTACGCCCGAAGCCCCACCGGCACACCCCGGACCGCAACCTCGCACGGCTCCGCCGACACCACCGCCGGCACGGAGTGAATCTGCGCCCTCATCCCGCCAGACTCACCGCGCCCCCGACTCCGGTCAAGCAACACGGGTTTGCTTCTGGGCGCAACCACTCACGCACGTCGCCGTGGTGGGGTGAGCGCTCTGGACGCGCCAGCGGCCAGCTCACCCCGCCGCGGCCCTCGGCGGGAGCGACGGTCTGCAACCCCCCGCCCCGCTACGACATCAAGCTCTTGACCTTGACCCTTGATCAGACTTTCGCGGGCAGGCGGCGATGCAGTTCGGCCAGCAGCACCTCGGGGGCCGGCGACATCAGCCCCACGTCCACGAGGTACGCGATCCGGCCGGCGCGGCGGCGGGTGCGAGGTGGGCGGCCGATCCCGTGCAAGGGCTCGGCGAACTCGGCGTCGACCGGGGTGATGATGAGTTCCGTGAAGGGACCGCGGTAACGCAGCGCCACCTCGCCGATGCCGGCCCACGGAATGTGCACGGGGCGGCGACCGGTGGCGGCGAAGTCGAGGCCGCGCATCGAGCTGTGCAGCCAGCCGAGCCGGTTCCAGGCGGTGAGCAGGATCAGAGCGGACAGCACGACGGGCACGATCAGCGCCAGCTCGAGGTAGACGACCAGGTCGCCGGCGGTCGGGGTATCGCCCATGGCCACGCGGATCAGGGCGAACAGGGCAAGCGTGGTGATCCACACGGCGGCGACCACCCACAGCATCGTGACGTAGACCATCGCGCGGGGCTGGAAGAACGTCACCGTGTCGTCGTCGGGTCCGAGGACCTCGTCGATGTGCGTCACGAAGGGATTATGCCCCGATTAGCGGTGACTGTGGGCAATTATGGGTGGGTGACCGTGACCCGCTTGGGCAGCCTGGGGGACATCGACGCGGCGGCCGACCTCCTCGACCAGTACCGCCAGCACTACGGCGCCAACCCGGCGCCGGAGGCCGTGGCCGCCTGGCTGCGCGACCAGATCGAATCGGCCCGCGCCCGCGTCTACCTGGCCGGCGAGGCCGGCGAAGCCGACGGCATCTGCACCGTCGCTGTAGTGCCGGCCGCCCTCACTCTGCGCACGGTGTGGCTCGTACGCGACCTGTACGTGAGACCGGCCGCCCGACGCCGCGGAGTCGCCCGGGCCCTGCTGACCGCCGTCGCGGAGGAGGCGCGCGCCAGCGGTGCGCACCGCCTCTCGCTGCAGACCGAGACGGCCAACGTCCGGGCCATCGAGCTGTACGCCCGTACGGGATTCGCTGCCCTGCCCGAGGTGACCGTGATGGACGGCGTCCTCTAGGCGGGCACCGGCACGCGAGGCTCCGCGGGCTTGGCCGCCTTGCTCTTCAGATAGCTGTAGAGGCGGACGATGAGCAGCAGCTCGAACGCCACCATCAGCACTGACGACAGGATCGCGACCGGGATGATCTGCTTGGCGACCGGGCCGATGATGAACACGAACATCATGAACTCGATGCCGCTGAACAGGTGCGGGCGGATCCGGTGGCGGACGAGGAAGTTGCGCAGCCGCCACACGGCCGACTCGTTGCCGGTCGCCTCGGCCACCACCACCGGGCCGGACGGCGCGTCCTCGTCGGTCATCACAACCGCGCCCTGGTTGACGTCGGCGCGCACCTTGCCCATCTGCAGCGCGTTCAGGTAGCGGAACATGTCGAGGAACACGACGACGCCGCCGACCCAGAGGTAGGTGCGGTTGTCAGTGGCCGCGTACTGCCCGCCGAACAGGCCGACCGCGCAGGCGGCCACCCGCAGCCGGTCGAACACGTAGTCGAGCCACGAGCCGAACGCCGAACCCGTCCCGTTCAGGCGGGCGATCTTGCCGTCCATGCAGTCCAGGACGAAGCTGAGGTGGAACAGCAGGGCGCCGACGAGCAGCCACGGATAGTCGGCGCGCCAGAACGCGTACGCGCTGCCGAGCCCGACGACGAAGGCGAGAATGGTCAACCGGTTGGGCGTGACGGCCCGCCACGGCGAGACGAGCCACACCAGGCGGGAGGCCAGCGGGTCGACCAGGCCGACGGTCCACCACGCGTCCCGCTGTTTGTATGTGCGGTCGCGGATCACTTCAAGGGGGAACCGCTGCGTCATCCCGCATCTCCTGGTGCTACCGAAACATGAACGATCAACCGCGCGGACCTTACTAGAAGTTGAACACCCCGCAAAGGACGCTGCTAACAAATCGGACGGAGGCCCATCGGTGGAGGCTAGTCATGTCGCGGCCGACCTGGAGAAAGTGATCCTGACCGAGGAGCAGATCCTCGCCCGGGTCGGCGCGCTCGCCGCCGACCTGCGTGATCAATTTCTTTCCCGTACGCCGGTGCTGGTCGGCGTGCTGGGCGGGGCCGCCACCTTCACGGTCGACCTGGCCCGGGCCTATCCCGCCCAGGTCGAGATCGGCTGGATGGCGGTGAAGTCGTACAGCACCGGCAACCGCGCGTCCGGCTCGGTGCGGCTGCTCAAGGACCTCGACGTCGACATTGCCAGCCGGGACGTCGTCATCGTCGACGGGGTCATCGACACCGGGCTGACCATGTCGTGGCTGATCGCCAACCTGGCCCAGCGCGAACCGGCGTCGATCACCGTGTGCGCCCTGCTGCGCAAGCCCGAGGCCGTGCACCTCGACGCGAGCACGCCCACATATGTCGGCTTCGACGTCGGCGAGGGGCTGATCGTCGGCTACGGGATGGATCACGACGGGCACTACCGCAACCTGCGCTGCGCGGCGATCCTCTCCCCCGAGGTGTACGCGGCGCGGCGCGGCCGACGGGTGGCTCCGCACGGCCGCACGTAGGCTGTTACCCATGACTGAGTTCGACGGCCTCCCGATGCTTCGTTCCCCCGTGGCGATCGCCGCCTTCGAGGGCTGGAACGACGCCGCGGACGCATCCACTGCGGCCGTGGAACATCTCGAGCAGGTGTGGCAGGCGCGCGAGATCACCACCATCGACCCCGAGGACTTCTACGACTTCCAGGTCAGCCGTCCGACCATCACCATGGCCGAGGGCGAGACCCGCAAGATCGAGTGGCCCACCACCCGGTTCACCGTGGCCAGCCCGCCCGGCGCCGACCGGGACGTCGTGCTGATCCGTGGCATCGAGCCCAGCATGCGCTGGCGCACCTTCTGCGAGCAGGTGCTCGAGGTGTGCCACAGCCTCGAGGTCAACCGCATCGTGCTGCTCGGCGCCCTGCTGGCCGACGTGCCGTACACCCGCCCCCTGCCGATCAGCGGCTCGGCCAGCGACCGCGACGCCCAGGACAAGTACAAGGTCGTCCCCACCCGCTACGACGGCCCGACCGGCATCGTCGGCGTCCTGCACGAGGCGGCCGGCCGGGCCGACCTCGACGCCCTGTCGTTCTGGGTGCACGTGCCGCACTACGCCAACAACCCGCCGTGCCCCAAGGCCACGCTGGCCCTGCTCAGCCGCCTCGAGGACGTGCTCGACCTGCCCGTCCCCCTGGCCGACCTGGCCGAAGAGGCCGACGAGTGGGAGAAGCGAGTCCGCGCCGCCGCCGAACAGGACGCCGAGCTGGGCGAATACGTCCGCGAGCTGGAAGAGCGCGTCGGCGACGAGGGCATCCAGCCCCTGACCGGCGACGAGATAGCCAGCGAGTTCGAGAAGTACCTGCGCCGCCGCGGCGGTTCCGCGGGCCCGACCGCCGGCTCCTGGTAGCCCCTCGCCGGTCACGGTCCGCGCCGCTCGGTCGCGCGGTTTCGCTCGCGCCGGTCGGTCGCGCTCAAGGGCGCGGGGCAGGCGCTCGGCTCGGTGGCCGGACGGCTTACCGGTCGTCGGACCGAGCGGCTGCTCGGCCACGGTGAGCACCGCGTTCTGTCTCCCGAGGCGCGACTTCGGCGCGGTCAGCAGGTCAGCGGGCCGGGCAGGCGTTCGGCGACGATGGCGGTGGCCAGCCGGCGGAAGGCCTGCTGGTCGTCGGGACTGAGGCTGCTGGCGATGTCGGGCAGCCGCTCGGCGATGTCGGCGTAGAGCGCGTCGGCGATCAGCTTGCCCTCGGCCGTCGCGTAGAGGGTGATCACCCGCCGGTCGCTGCCCGGGCTCTCCCGCTGGACGAGGCCCCGGCGTTCGGTGCGATCGACCAGCTGGCTGAGGGCGTTTTTCGCCATGCCCAGCGCCGCGGCCAGCTCGGCCATGCGGCGGGGCCTGTCTTTGACCGTGCACAGCAGCTGCCCCTGCGCGGGCGTCAGGTCGTGGTCACCGCAGATCTGCACGAACCGCCGCTGAATCACGATCGAGAGCGCGACCAGCGCGTTGCCGAATCCGTGACCGTCCACGCCGACATCGTAACGTTGCAGAACTTCATGTCGTGAACTACTTTGGTTCACGGCATGAACTTCCGCGGCGAAGGGACCACCATGGCGTTCGACACCCGGCGAGGCACACGCGGCGCGCGACAGCCCGGCGGCCGCATGATGGCCCTGGTCAACCGCTGGATGATGCGACGCATCCGCAAGAGCAAGGGCGTCGGCTCGAACATGCTGGTGTTGACGACCGTCGGTCGTAAAAGCGGCGTCGAGCGACAGAATCCCGTCAACTACTTCCCCGGCGACCGCGACGGCGACAACTGGCTGATCGTCGCGTCGGCCGCCGGCGCCGCCGGCAATCCCGCCTGGTTCCACAACCTCGCCGCCCACCCCGACCAGGTACGCATCGAACTGGCCGGCCGAGAGATTCCGGTAACCGCCGAGCAGCTGACCGGCCCCGAGCGCGACCAAGCCTGGACCGCCATCAGCACCAGCTCCGCCCGCTTCGCGCAGTACCAGCAAAAGACCGACCGCGAACTCCCAGTGATCCGCCTGACCCCGCGCTAGCCGCTCATGGAACCGACAGCGCTGACCGAACTCGACGCCGCCCCCGGAACCGACAGCGCTGACCGAACCCGACGCCGCTCGTGAGCAACCGGGCTAGCCGAACCTGACGCCGTTCGCGGAGCCAACAGCACTAGCCGAATCCGACGCCGCCCGCGGATGCAACCGCGCGGGTCAACCGAGACGCCGCCGGGCGGCAACGCGACGAGTGGCCGCGGCGGCGTCCACATCAGCCGCCTCGAACCGTCGAGCGGTCATCGTTGTCTTCGCGGCGGGAACGCGCTCAGCGCCTCAGATGCCGGCCGCGCTCTGATGCCGGGCCGTTGTGGGCTTGATGACGGTCGAAGTCGATCGAGCACGGCGTGTCGTTGCGATGTGGGACACAATGCGTCCGGCATCCTAGGAACCTAGGGCCTAGGAGGTCGGGATGACGATCAACCCGGGGGCGGCCGAGTTCCCGCATCGGCAGATAGCCGCGCAGCTCAAGGAACGCATTCGGCGCGGGGACTGGCAGCCCGGCGAGCGCCTGCCGAGCATTCCGGCCATGGCCGAGATGTTCGGGGTCGCCAAGCAGACCGTGCAGCGGACCGTCGATCAGCTGCGCGTCGAGGGCATCCTGATCACCAAGCCGGGCTCGGGCACGTACGTCCGGGGCACGCGGCGGCGGCTCAACCGGCTCTCCCGGGGCCGCTACGGCGCCCATCGGGGGTACCACGCCGATCTTGCGGCCCGCTATCGGCAGCAGCTTGTTTCCGTACGGCGGGAAGCCGCCCCGCCCGAAGTGGCCGACGCATTCGGCGTGCGCGACGGCACGGAAATGCTCGCCCGCCGGCACATCGTGCGCACCGACGACGCGGCGGTGGAGGTCGGCGCCTCGTGGTTCCGGGTGACCGACGCCAGCGGAACGTCGCTCGAACGCGCCGAAGCCTTCGGCCGCCCCCTCTACCAGGAAGCCGAGGAAGTGCTCGGCAAGCGCTACGCCTCCGCCACCGACACGATCAGCGCCCGCCAGCCGAGCCGCGAGGAGGCCGAAATCCTGCAGATCCGGCCCGACACCCCGGTGCTGCACCTGCTGCACGTGGCCTTCGACGAGACGCGCAAGCCCATCGAGGTCGCCCAGGCCACCTGGCCCGGCCCGATGACCACCCTCACCGAGGAGTACAAGATCCCCGCCCCGATGCCGGCCCCCGACCCCGACCCAGGCCTGGCCCTCGCCTGACGCCCGCCGGGCAAGAAGCCGACCGGCAGCTCACCCTCGCGCACGGGCGCCCGCCACCGCCCGGCAACGGCGGATCGGCGCGGCGCGTGAAGCCGAGGGCCCGGTGAGCGGCCTGGGAAAACGACAAGACCCGAGGTGCCCTGTGCGAAGGGCGCCTCGGGTCTCGTGCCGTCAGGCGGTGCTCAGTTGCCGATGATCGGCAGGTTGAGGCCGGTGTTGTCGTGGCCGTTGGGGCTGAGCAGGTTCAGGATCGCGAACTGGCTGTACGTGTCCTCGCTGCTCTGGTCGACGAAGAACTCGTCCCCGAACGGGTCGCCGGCGACGGCGGCGCTGGCGGGGGCCGCGAAGGCGAGCCCGGCGGCGGTGGCGAGCAGGAGACCGGCGATGTAACGGACCGGACGACGCATGGTGTTTCCTTTCGGACGGTTTCAGGACCACCGAAAGTCTCGCTGAAGTCGTGACCGAATTGTGGCTTATTCGAGCCGAGTCCAGCCATACGCGTTGGATGTTCCGAAACTGCCCAGTAGTCCCATTTGACCGTCTAGGGTCGTCGCGGGGCGACCCGCGCCCAGCCCAAAGTCAGAGACGCACGCCGAGCAGCGCGTCGACCGTCCGGGCCATGAGCGCCGGCGCCTCGTCGTCGTCCCCCGCGCCCGACAGCGCCGCCTCGGCCCAGGCGTCCACCACGGCCAGAGCCGCCGGCGAGTCGAGATCCCCGTTCAGCGCCTCACGCACCGCGGCCACCAGCCCCTCCCCCGACGGCCCGGCCGGCGCGGCCGCCGCCGAGCGCCAACGGGCCAGGCGATCCTCGCCCGCCTTGAGCACCTCGTCGGTCCACTCGCGGTCGCCCCGGTAGTGGCTGGAGAGCAGCCCCAGCCGCACCGCCATCGGGTCGACGCCGTCGCCGCGCAGGCGGGACACGAAGACCAGGTTGCCCTTGGACTTCGACATCTTCTCGCCGTCGAGCCCGATCATGCCCGCGTGCACGTAGTGGGTGGCGAACGGCGCCTGCCCGGTCAGCGTCTCGGCGTGCGCGGCCGAACATTCGTGGTGCGGGTAGAGCAGGTCGTTGCCGCCGCCCTGCACGTCGATGGTGTCGCCCAGTCGCTCGAGCGCGATCGTCGCGCACTCGATGTGCCAGCCCGGACGCCCGGGGCCGAGGTCGCCGCCGTCCCAGGCCGGCTCGCCGTCGCGGGCGCCGCGCCACAGCAGCGGGTCGAGCGGGTCACGCTTGCCGGCCCGGTCGGGGTCGCCGCCGCGCTCGCGGGACAGCGTGATCATCTCGTCGCGGGACAGGTTCGACTCGTACCCGAAGCGCGGGGCCGCCGCGATCGAGTAGTAGACGTCGCCCGTGCCGTCGTCGAGCGTGTACGCCGCGCCCGCCTCGATCAGCGAGGCGACGTGCTGGACGATCGAGGGAATCGACTCGACCGCGCCGACGTAGTGGGCCGGCGGGATGATCCGCAACGCCTCCATGTCCTCGCGGAACAGGGCCGTCTCGCGCATGCCGAGAACGATCCAGTCCTCGCCGTCGCGGGTCGCGCGCTCGAGCAGCGGGTCGTCGATGTCGGTGACGTTCTGAACGTAGTTGACGTCGAGCCCGGCGTCGCGCCAGGCCCGGTTCACCAGGTCGAACGTGATCATCGTGGCCGCGTGACCGAGGTGGGTGGCGTCGTAGGGCGTGATGCCGCAGACGTACATCGTCGCCGTGGGGCCGGGCGCCGTGGACGAGACTTCGCGGCGGGCCGAGTCGTAGAGGCGCGGCAGTTCGGCCTGGCCCGGCAGGGTCGGCACGTCGTGCCCGGTCCATGAATCCATGCTCAGAACACTATCCAGCACTTGTGTACGCCAGCGCGTCGGCGTGAACAAAACTACACAGGCGGCCAGGGGATCGCGGGCCAGTCCTGCGGCGGATCCGGGAAGCGTCCCCGTCGCAGCAGCCGCTTGGCCCGCAACCGGACGTTCTGCACCTCGGTGAGGGTCAGGTGCTCTTCGAGCGATTCCCCGAGTACGCCGTCGAGCGACGACAGCAGCGCGGGCAGCACCTCGGCCGCCTCGGGGATCAGCGGCTTGCCGGTCCAGCCCCACAGCACCGTGCGCAGCTTGTTCTCGACGTGGAAGCTGACGCCGTGGTCGACCCCGTGAATCGAGCCGGTGGCCGGGTAGAGCACGTGGCCGCCTTTGCGGTCGGCGTTGTTGATGACCGCGTCGAACACGGCCAGGCGAGCCAGGCGCTGGTCGTCCGCGTGGGCCAGCGCGTACGCGTCGCCGTCCTCGTCGCGGGCGTTGGCCACCGCCAGCCAGCCCTCGGGCACGTCGTAGGCCGGCACGAAGCCGATCAGCGACTCGGCCGTCTCGGGCTCGTCGATCCACAGCTGCAGCGCGCCCGAGCCGAGCGGGCCGTCGCGCAGGATCGTGGGCGGCACGAGATCCCACCCCGTCGCCTTGGACACCAGGTACGCCGAGACCTCACGGCCGGCCAAGGTGCCGTCGGGGAAGTCCCACAGCGGGCGCTCGCCCTGCACCGGCTTGTAGACGCAGCGGCGGGTGAGGCCGTCGAGCGTGATCTCGGCCCGCAGCGTGGTGTTGGACGCGTCGACGAGACGGCCCTCGATCTCGAGCCGGCCGCGGGCCAGCAGCTCGAGGGCGTCGGCCTCGGCCAGCGCCGCGGCGGGCTCGGTGGTCACCGGTGGTAGCCGTTGTGCCGGGGGCAGAGGTGGCCGGCCGGGTCGAGCGGCTGGCCGCAGAGCGGGCACGGCGGGCGACCGGCCGCCACCACCCGGCGGGCGCGGTCGATGAACGCGCGCGTCGCCTCGGGGGTCAGCCGCACCCGGAGCCGGTCGAGGTCGTCGTCGGGCTCGTCGGGGTCCTCGTCCTCGTCGTCCTCGACGACGGGGGCGTCGTCGTCGCCGCCCAGCTCGATCTCGACCTCGGCCTCGCCGGCCTCGATCGCCTCGATGACCACGGTGCTGGTGTCGACGTCGAAGGCCAGCCCCAGCGTGCCGACGCGGAACTCCTCGTCGACCGGGGTGTCGAGCGGCTCGTTGTCGTGGACGGCCAGCACGGGCGCCTCGGGCAGCGAGACGCCGAAGCGCTTGTTGGCCTCGACCAGCAGTTCCTCGAGCTTCTCGGCGAGCAGCGACACCTGGACCTTCTCCAGCGCGACGCTGACGACCCGTCCGCCGCCGCGGGCCTGCAGGAAGAACGTCCGGTCGCCGGGCTCGCCCACCGTCCCGGCGACGAACCGCTCCGGCGGCTCGAACGAGTGCACCTGGTGGGTCATGCGACCAACCCTAACCGCGAAGGGTACGGCCCGCGCAGCCCGGACGGCCGGGTTCGCCGAGGGCGCAACGCGCACCAGCCGGCGGTAACACGCCGGTCACACAGAGCAGTCAAACACGGTCATACCCCACCGCCGGCGCCACCGCCGACCGCGGCGTCGGAGCGCTCGGCGTCGGCCGACGGGGGCGGGATGAGCGACTGCAGGTCGGCGGTGTCGTTCAGGCGTACGACGAAGGGTCTGGTCGGGGTGTAGCGGATGACGCTGACCGAGGCCGGGTCGGCCACGATCCGCTGGAACTGGTCGAGGTGCAGGCCCATGGCGTCGGCCACGATGGCCTTGATCACATCACCGTGACTGCAGGCGAGCCACAGCGCGTCGGGCCCGTGCTCGGCCGAGATCTGCGCGTCCCAGCGGCGGATGGTGGCGATCGCGCGGGCCGACATGGCCGCCATCGCCTCGCCGTTCGGGAAGACGGCGGCGCTGGGGTGCTGCTGCACGACCGGCCAGAGCGGCTCTTTAGCCAGCTCTTTGAGGGGGCGGCCCTCCCAGTCGCCGTAGCCGCACTCGGTCAGCCCCTCGTCGACCACCGGCGCGCGGCCGGGCAGGGCCAGCTCGACGGTGGTGCGGCAACGGATCAGCGGGCTGGTCACGACGGCGGCCAGGGGCAGCGAGCGCAGCCGTTCGCCCGCGCGCTCGGCCTGGGCCCGGCCGGTGTCGTCGAGCTCCACCGGCAGGCGGCCGGCCAGCTCGCCGGTGGCGTTGGCGGTCGTGCGCCCGTGGCGCAGCAGCAGGACGGTGGCCACTACTCGGCCACGCCGGACTCTTCGTACGCCTCGGCGACGATCCGCAGGGTGTCGATGCCGCTCTTCAGGTCGCCCACGTACGGGCTGATCGACAGCGTGCCGACGCCGGCCGCGGCGTACTGCTTGA
The DNA here is from genome assembly GCF_026626335.1 of Paractinoplanes pyxinae. Lineage (GTDB taxonomy): Bacteria > Actinomycetota > Actinomycetes > Mycobacteriales > Micromonosporaceae > Actinoplanes > Actinoplanes pyxinae. Next base: position 383,323 of record NZ_JAPNTZ010000005.1, read on the forward strand.
TCCGCTCCTTGACCTGGATCTTGTTGCCCAGGATGGAGGTGCGCTCGATGAAGTCCTGCGGGACGGCCTCGGCGGCTTCCGCCTTCTGGCCGCTGAGGTACAGCTCCTGCACCCTGGCCGCCTCGTCGGCGTACCCCATGCGTACGGCCAATTGGTTGTAGAAGTTCTGCTCGCGACTGCCCATGCCGCCCACGTAGAGCGCCGCGTAGGGCCGGATGACGTCGGCGCACCAGGCCACGTTGTCGCCGATCACGACGGGCACGCTGGGCGCCACGTCGAAGCCGGTCAGCCCCAGGCCCTTCTTGGCCCGGCCGCGCTCGATGTGCTGCAGGTATTCGCCGGCCGCGTCGGGCGCGAAGAAGATGGCCAGCCAGCCGTCGGCGATCTCGCCCGCCAGCTCGAGGTTCTTGGGGCCGACGGCGGCCAGATAGATCGGCACGGCCTCACGCGGCGGGTGGAAGCCGAGCCGCAGCGCCTTGCCGGGACCGTCGGGCAGCGGCAGGGTGTGGTGTTCGCCCTGGTACGACACCGGCTGCCGGGCGATGGCCATCTTCACGATCTCGACGTACTCGCGGGTGCGCGACAGCGGCTTGGCGAACCGCACGCCGTGCCAGCCCTCGGAGACCTGCGGGCCGCTGACGCCCAGGCCGAGGCGGAACCGGCCGCCCGACAACGTGTCGATGGTGGCCGCGGTCATGGCGGTCATGGCCGGCGTACGCGCGGGAATCTGCATCACCGCGGCGCCCAGGTCGATCTGCTGCGTCTGCCCGGCGATCCAGGCCAGCATGCTCACCGAGTCCGACCCGTACGCCTCGGCCGACCACACCACGGCATAGCCGAGCCGGTCCGCCTCCTGCGCCATGGCCAGATGGTCGGCGGGCGTCGTCCACGCCGCCTGATAGCCGAGATTGAGTCCGAGCCGCACGATGTCCCCCTCCGCCCATGAACAACGTCACCCGAAGCCTACTGACTGTCCCGAGTCCGATTTCCGTCCGGTTACCGACGGGGTTGACGCGGGTGCGGGCATTTCGCTATGTGCGCCGTCTGAATAAGGTTCACTCATGCTGCAACGACCGCTCGGCCGTAGCGGGCTGGCGGTTTCGCGGCTCGCCCTCGGCACCATGACCTGGGGCCGGGACACCGACCCCGACGACGCGGCCGCCCAGCTCAAGCTGTTTCTCGAGGCCGGCGGCACGCTGCTCGACACGGCCGACGTGTACGGCGACGGGGACGCCGAGGCCGTGATCGGCTCGCTGCTCGACCATCTGGTGCCGCGCGACGAAGTGGTGATCGCCACCAAGGCCGGTCTCACCCCGCACGGTTTCCGCCGCCGCGACGGCTCCCGCGGCAACCTGCTGCGCTCGCTGGACGCGTCGCTGCGCCGGCTCGGCACCGACTACGTCGACCTGTGGCAGGTGCACGGCAACGACCCGATGACCCCGCTCGACGAGACGCTGGGGGCGCTCGACCACGCCGTGAACAGCGGCCGCGTGCGGTACGTGGGTGTGTCCAACTTCGCTGCGTGGCAGACCGCCCGGGCCTCGACCTGGCAGTCGGCCTACCCCGGCCGGGCCCCGATCGTGGCCGCCCAGATGGAGTACTCGCTGCTCGAACGGGGCATCGAGCGCGAGCTGCTGCCCGCCTCGGCCGCGCTCGGGTTCGGCGTGCTGGCCTGGTCGCCGCTGGGCCGGGGCGTGCTGACCGGCAAGTACCGCAACGGCCGCCCGCTCGACTCGCGCGCGGCCACCGAGCATCTGGCCCCGTTCGTGCAGACGTACCTCGAGCCGCGCAGCTCCAGCATCGTGCAGGCGGTCGTCACGGCCGCGTCGGGGCTGGGCGTCTCGCCGGTCGAGGTGGCGCTGGCCTGGATCCGCGACCGCCCCGGGGTGGCCGCGCCGATCCTGGGCGCCCGCACGGCCGGTCAGCTGCAGGGCGCGCTGCAGAGCGAGGACCTGACCCTGCCGGCCGAGATCGCGAACGCGCTCGACGACGTCTCGGCCATCGACGTCGGCTACCCCGAACGCGAGGGTGTCGGCTACCCGGACGGCGAAGGCTGAATGTTCCGCCCGCTGATCAGCGCCACGACGTATCGGCGGGCCGTCTTCCTGCTTCTCGGCGCGGTCGTGGCCCTCCCCTACGTGCTGGTCGGCGCGCTGATCGTCGGCATGTTCGCCGGTGCGGACGAAGACCTACCGGGCATCATCGCCACCGGGGTGGTCGCCGCCGCCATCGCCGCGGTCCCGCCGTTCCTGGGCGGCACCCGCGAGCTGGAGATCGCCGCGGCCCGCTCGCTGCTCGGCGTCGACCTGCCGGCGCACGACCGGAACCGTCCGATGGCCCGCGAGACCCGCGTGCGGGCCGCCCTGTGGTTCGGGCTGCACCTGCTCAGCGGGGTGGTGATCGGGGCCGGCGTGCTGATCGCGGTTCCGCTCGCGGTGCTCTCGATCTTCGGGCAGGAACGGCTGCTCGGCCCGGTGCCCGGCGTCGCTGTCGGCGTCGCGCTGGCCGTCGTGACGCTCTACGTGACGGCCGGACTGGGCTCGCTCGCCGCCACCATGGCCCCGGTGCTGCTCGGACCGTCGCCGGCCGAGCGGGTGGCCCACCTCGAGGCCCAGGAACGCCGCCTGGCCGAGCGCAACCGGCTGGCCCGCGAGCTGCACGACTCGGTCGGGCACGCGCTGACCGCGGTCACCTTGCAGGCGGGCGCGGCCCGGACGGTCTTCGACAGCGACCTTCCCTTCGCGCGGCAAGCCCTGGAGAACATCGAAGAGCTCGGTCGTACGGCCCTGGAAGAGCTCGACGCCGTGCTCGGGCTGCTGCGGGACGCCGAGGCGCCGACCCTGCGCGACCTCGACCGCCTGCTCACCGCCGAGGTCGACTCGGACGTCGGCGGCGTGGACGTGCCCGAGCCGATCTCGCGGGAGGCCTACCGCATCGTCCAGGAAACGTTGACCAACGCGGCCAAGCACGGCCGGGGCCGCACCCGGCTCCGGATCACCGTCGAGGACGAGCTCGTCATCGAGGTCAGCAATCAGATCGGGCCGTCCCGGGCGAGAACCGGCGGCCGGGGTCTGGCGGGCATGCGCGAACGCGTACGGTTGCTCGGCGGCGACCTGCAGGCCGGGGCTCAGGACGGGGTGTGGCGGGTCGTGGCCCGCCTGCCGAACGGGGGTGACGCCGGGTGACCCGGGTGCTGATCGTGGACGACGACGACCTGATCCGGGCCGGGCTGCGAGCCGTCCTGACTGCGACCGGCGACGTGACGGTGGTCGGCGAGGCGGCCGACGGCGACGAGGTCGTCCCCCAGGCGGTCAAGCTGCGCCCCGACGTCGTGCTGATGGACGTGCGCATGCCGCGCATCGACGGCCTGCAGGCCACCCGGCTGCTGCTCGACCGCTTCGACGACCCGCCCCGCGTGCTGGTGCTGACCACCTTCGAGAACGACGAGTACGTGTACGAGGCACTGGCCGCCGGGGCCAGCGGCTTCCTGCTCAAGCGGGCCCGTCCGGAACGCATCGCCGAGGCCGTGCGCCTGGTCGCCCAGGGCGACTCGCTGCTGTTCCCGGCCGCCGTGCGCCGCCTGGCCGCCGCCCACCAGCGTCCGGCCGAGGGCCGCCTGCCGGGCGTGCGGCTGACCGAGCGCGAGGCCGAGGTGCTGGCGCTCATGGCCGAGGGCCTGTCCAACGCCGAGATCGCCGCCCGCCTGGTGCTCGGCGTCGAGACGATCAAGACCCATGTCGGCAGCATCCTCGGCAAGCTCGGGGTCCGCGACCGTACGCAGGCGGTCGTCACCGCGTACCGCTCGGGCTTCATCTCCCCCTGAGGAGGGACCTCGTTCCCCCTCCGCCGGGATCTGCCGCGCCCCGATCGCCGAGATCGTCGAGACATGACGAACACGGCACAGAAACTCGCGGCCGGCTGGGCCGCCCTCTACGGAACCGTCGCGCTGATCTGGACGGTGACCGGCCGCGGCTTTCCGTACGGCCCGGGTCAGCGCAACATGCAGACCAGCCCCCTGCGGGCGCTCGACCCTTCGGTCGGCGCGCCCCTGTTCGCCGGAGTTCTGCTGCTGACCGCGGTGGCCCTGCTGTTCATGAGCGGCCGCCCGGCCGCCTCCCGGCCGTTGCGGATCACCCTTCTGGCGTACGTCGGGCTGGTCGCAGCCGTCCTTCTGGTCGTGCTGCCGGACACCCGGCTGCTGACCGTGGCCGGCTATCTGCCGATGCTCATCGTCGGCTTCCCGTTCGGGTGGCCGCCGGTCGACTACTCCACCGTCTTCACCTGGACCCTGGCCAACCAGGCGTTCGCCGTCGCCGGCGGGCTCCTGCTGGTCCGGGCCGCTGTGCGCTGGCACTTCGCCGTCACGGGGGCGTGCGAGGAGTGCGGGCGCGACCGGCGGGCCGCCGGCTGGACCTCCCGCGAGTCGGCGGCCCGCTGGGGCCGGTGGGCGGTGGGCGTGGCGGCGGTCATCCCGGTCAGCTACGCCGTGGTCCGCCTGGCCTGGGTGGCCGGGATCCCGCTGGGCATCTCGCGCGAGTTCCTGCGGGAGATGCAGGAGACGGGACTCGTCTGGGCCGGCTTCGGGCTCGCGTCCTTCGCCGTGGCCGGCGCGATCCTCACCCTGGGCCTGGTCCAGCGGTGGGGCGAGACCTTCCCGCGATGGATGGTCGGGCTGGCCGGCCGGCGGGTGCCGATCAAGCTGGCGACCGTGCCGGCCACGCTCGTGACGATCTTTGTGATGTCCGCCTCGGTGGCCTTCTACGCCGAGCCCGGCTTCCTGGCCAAGGTGGCCGAGGACGGGCTGGTCGTCGCGCCCATGCTGGCCTGGCCGTTCTGGAGCCTGGCCCTGGGCGCGGCCACTCTCGCCTATTACCTCCGGCGGCGTCCGGCCTGCGTGACCTGCGGCCGAGGCGACCCGGCTCCGGTACTGGTGCCCAGGCAGGAGGCGGGAGCATATTAGACGCCATGGACTACGAATACGCGCCGCTGCGGTTGCCCTCGAATGTCGATCGGTTGACCGCGGCGGCGCAGCTCGCCATTCAGGCGGAATTCTCGGGGTGGGAGCTGGCCCGCGTCCAGCTCTTCCGGGACGGCACCCGCAAGGTGATGCTCCGCCGCCGCATCCAGCCCAGCCCTCAGCCGGGGCTGAGCTACTGAGAAAGGCCCGTCCGTGCGGACGGGCCTTTCCTGGTCACAACTTCAGACGTCTCAGTGCTGGTGACCGGCGTGATCGTGGTCGTGGTCGTCCTCGTCGGGCAGGAACGGGTGCTCGTCGAGCCGCCCGACCAGCAGGTCACCCTCCTTGGGCGCGAACGGGCCCTCGCCGTCGGAGTCCTCGAACTCGTCGAGGTCGAGCGGCGTGGCGATCTCGCTGACGGTGAGCAGGCCGTCAAGCGGCTCCAGCTCGGGCACGTCCAGCGACGACAGCGAGCCGTCACCCGCCTGCAGCAGCTCGAGCACGGCCTCGCCGACCGTCTCGACCGGGCCGGCGTCCTCGTCCTCGGGCACCGAGGAGCGGCGCGCGTCCTCCGCCCGGCGCAGCAGGGCCGACACGCTGGGCACGCGGTAGTCGCGGCGCTGACGCACCGACAGCACCTGGGGGTACGGGTCACCCGTACCGGCGCCGTCGGCCCCCTCGACACCCAGGCCGAAACGCTGCTCGGCCTCGTCCGGATCGATCGACTCGACGTCCCACGGCGTCACCTCGCCGTACGCGTCGAGCAGCTTCTCGTCGTAGGCGAACGAGGCGTTGTTCAGGTTGACGTACGCCTGCCAGACACCGTCGTCGTCAACACGGCCCTCGGCCGCCTTGACCGCCGCGAGGTGCGCCCGGGAGGCCTCGATCACCCGCTCGAGGGCGGCGTCGAGCTCCTGGTTCTGGTCGGTCATCGGTATGGGTCCTTCCAACAGGTCAGCTGTTCCGGAGCAGACGGTCGAGCACACGCACGCCGAACTTTAGCCCCTCGACCGGGACCCGCTCGTCGATGCCGTGGAACAACGAGGCGAAGTTCAGGTCGGCGGGAAGCCGCAGCGGGGCGAACCCGAAGCAACGGATGCCGAGAGTCGAGAACGCCTTCGCGTCCGTGCCGCCCGACATCAGGTACGGCACGGTACGCGCACCCGGATCCTCGGCGCGCAGCGCGGCCCCCATCGCGTCGACCAGCGCGCCGTCGAACGACGTCTCCACGGCCGGCTGCTGGTGGACGTGTTCGATCTCGATGTCGGGCCCGATCAGATCGCGCAGGGCGGCCAGGAACGAGTCGGCCTCGCCGGGCAGCGTGCGGCAGTCGATCGTGGCCGACGCCCGGCCCGGAATGACGTTGTCCTTGTAGCCGGCCTCGAGGCGGGTCGGGTTGGCCGTGTTCCTGATGGTGGCGCCGATCAGGTTGGCGATCGGGCCCAGCTTGGCGATGGCCAGCTCGGGCTCGGCCGGGTCGATGTCGATGTGCAGCGCGTCGCCGACCTGCTCGAGGAAGGCCCGCACGGTCGGCGTGACGACGGTCGGGAACCGGTGGTGGCCGACCCGGGACACCGCCTCGGCCAGGTTGGTGACGGCGTTGTCGTCGTGGATGAACGAGCCGTGGCCGGGGCGGCCGGTGGCGTGCAGGCGCAGCCAGTCCAGCCCCTTCTCGGCCGTCTGCACCAGGTACAGCCGCAGGTCGTCGTTCACCGTGTAGGAGTACCCGCCGACCTCGCCGACGGCCTCGGTGCAGCCCTCGAACTTCTCGCGGTGGTTCTCGACCAGCCACTGCGAGCCGTACTGCATGCCGGCTTCCTCGTCGGCGGTGTAGCAGAGCACGATGTCGCGCGGGGGGACGTAGCCCGTACGGGCCCAGTCGCGCACCACCGCGAGCATCATCGCGTCGAAGTCCTTCATGTCGATCGCGCCGCGGCCCCACAGGTAGCCGTCCTTCTCCTCGCCCGAGAAGGGGTCGACCGACCACTCGCTCGCGTCGGCCGGCACCACGTCGAGGTGGCCGTGCACGAGCAACGCGCCGCGGCTGCGGTCGACCCCGGGGATGCGGGCGATCAGGTTGGCCCGCTTCGGCGCCGACTCGTGCAGCTCGACCTCGATGCCGGCGTCGGTCAGCTTCGCGGCGACGTACTCGGCGGCGACGCGCTCACCGACCGTGGTGCGCGGGTCGCCGGTGTTGGTGGTGTCGATGCGCAGCAGGTCACGGCAGATGCCTACGACCTCGTCGGCGGCGGCGGTGGTCTCCATCGCCCCTTCTTACCAGCAGCATGTAACAAGCCTTTAGTCAGATCAAAGGGCGGGGGGCGGGGCGGTCGGACGGGCCTGTTTATCTGGAGCAGTGGTCGGGGTAATGCGGCGCGCGTGTCTTCCTTGAATCTTCCTCCGCTGCCGCCGGTGGGTGGCGAGACCACCGGCCGCAACGTCGTCGACGTGATCACCGAGGAACACCGCGAGCTGCTGGAGCTGTGCGACCGCCTGGTCGCCGCGCCCGACGACAAACGCCTGGCCGGTGTCGTGATCGCCGAGCTCTCGCGCCACCTGAGCGCCGAGGAGCAATACCTCTACCCCGCCGTACGCCGAACTGTCCCCGGCGGCGAGGAGCTCACCGAGCGCGAGCTGGCCGAGGACCACCAGCTGTTGATCACTCTGCAACAACTGCAGAAAGAACTGTCGGCCGACAGGATCCGGGCCGTCGCCGACGCCGTACGCCGGCACGTGGACGCCGACGCCGAGGAGTTGCTGCCCGTCCTCGTGCAGATGGTGCCGATCGAGGACCTGATCCGCGTCGGCAACCGCTTCGAGACGGCCGAGGAGGCGGCGCCGACCCGCCCTCATCCGGGCACGCCGTCGGCCCCGCCGTGGAACAAAGTGGTCGATCCGGCCGTCGCCGTTGTGGACAAACTGCGCGATGCAGTCACGCGCCGGACGACGTACGCCAAGGATTTGTAGGCATTACACCGGATTGGTTAACCCATTTGTCACAAGTGGGGGATCTTTCACCGCGCCATAGGGCTAGCCTTCGATGTCTTCCAGGTCCTAACGTCACGTTATGAACCTGGAGCTGCGGCATCTCAAGGTGGTCTGCGCCATCGCGGAGACCGGCAGCGTCACCAAGGCGGCATCGCAGCTCGGGCTGGCCCAGCCGGCCCTGACCGCGCAGCTGCAGCGCATCGAACGCACTCTGGGCGGCCCGCTGTTCGAGCGGGACCGTCGCGGCGCCCGGCCCACGGCGCTGGGCGAGCTGGTGCTGGCCCGGGCCCGGGTGCTGCTGCCGGCCATGAAAGGTCTGCAGGACGAGGCGGCCCGCCTGGCCGGCGCGTCCGGGGCCGACACCATGAGCCGCTACCGCATCGGGGCGCTGGGCGGCCCGATCATCGGCGGCATGGTGTCCCGGCTCTCCCAGGCCCAGCCCGAGGCCCAGATCACCACCCACGCCTCCTACTACGTCGACGACCTGGCCAACATGGTGCTGGCCGGCAAGCTCGACTACGCCCAGGTCGGCGTGTGCGGCGACGCCTTCCCGTCGGCCGACTACGGGCTAGTCTGGCAGACGATCGCCATCGACGGCATCTGCGCGCTGATGCCCGAGGACCATCCGGGCGCCAAAGAGGTCGACGTCGACCTGGCCGAACTGGCCTCGGAGTCGTGGGTGGCGGCCACCGGGGACGGCTGCTTCGGCGACTGCTTCGCGGCGGCCTGCGCCCGGGCCGGCTTCACCCCGCGGCGCATGCTCGAGAGCGACGTCCGCGGCTGCGTCGACATGGTCGAGTCGGGCATGGCGCTCGCGCTCTGCCAGGGCACGTTCCGGCCGCCGCCGGGGCTCACCTCGCGCCCGCTGCGCGGCGCCCCGCTGCGCTGGCGGCTGGTGCTGGGCTGGCATCCCGACTCGCCGGCCGCTTTGGGCGCCGACAAGATGATGGAGATGGCCCAGGAGGCCTATCAAGAGGTCGTGGAGCGCAACCCCGACTTCGTCGACTGGATGGCCGACCACCCGCAACTGGGCGTGGTCCGCGGCTTGACCACGGCGCACGAGAAATAGAAAAGGGGCCCGGCGCGATGCCGGGCCCCTTTCTCGTACGTGGATCAGGCGCTGACGGGCGAGGCGACCTCGAAGGTCAGCTTGCCGTCGGCCGCGTCCACCTTGACCGTCTGACCGGGCGCCAGGTCGGCCCCGAGCAGCATGGTCGACAGCCGGTTGTCCAGCTCACGCTGGATGACCCGGCGCAGCGGGCGGGCGCCGAACTCGGGCTGGAAGCCCTTCTCGGCCAGCCAGTCGACCGCCGCCGTGGTGATCTCCAGGGTGACGTCCTGGTTGTGCAGCCGGCGCCGCGTCTCGTCGAGCATCAGCTCGGTGATCTGGCGGACCTGCTCCTGCTCCAGCTGCCGGAAGACGATGATCTCGTCGATCCGGTTGATGAACTCGGGCCGCAGCTGCTCCTTGAGCCGCCGGTCGAGCCGGTCACGCAGCTCCTCGTCGGGCGAGGCGCCGCCGGCCGCACCGAAACCGACGCTGCGGCGCGTGCCGTTGATCAGATCGGAGCCGATGTTGCTGGTCATGATCAGCACGGTGTTCTTGAAGCTCACCGTGCGGCCCTGGCTGTCGGTCAGCCGCCCGTCGTCCAGCACCTGCAGCAGGATGTTGAACACGTCGGGGTGGGCCTTCTCGATCTCGTCCAGCAGCACCACGCTGTACGGCCGGCGGCGGACCGCCTCGGTCAGCTGCCCCGCCTCGTCGTAGCCGACGTAGCCGGGAGGCGCCCCGACCAGCCGCGACACGGTGTGCCGCTCCTGGAACTCGCTCATGTCGAGCCGGATCATCCGGTCCGAGTCGCCGAACAGCGCCTCGGCCAGCGAACGGGCCAGCTCGGTCTTGCCGACACCGGTCGGGCCCAGGAACAGGAAGCTGCCCACGGGCCGGTCCGGGTCGCCCAGCCCGGCACGCGACCGGCGCACCGACTCGGCCACGGCGGCCACCGCGTCGTCCTGGCCGACCACCCGCTCGTGCAGGTGCGCCTCGAGACGCAGCAGACGTTCGCGCTCCTCCTCGGTCAACTGCGCGACCGGGATGCCCGTGGCCCGCGAGACGACCTCGGCGATGTCGGCCTCGGTGACGTGCGGAACCGCGTCGGAACCGGCGCCGCCCTTCTCGATCTCGGCCTTGAGCTGGTTGATCTCGTCGCGCAGGGCCGACGCCTTCTCGTAGTTCTCGGCCGCGACGGCCTGGTCGCGGTCGCGGGAGAGCTCGTCGAGCCTGCGCTCACGCTCGCGCACACCGGCGTCGGGGGTCTTGACCCGCAGGCGCACCCGGGCGCCGGCCTGGTCGATCAGGTCGATCGCCTTGTCCGGCAGGAACCGGTCGGTGATGTAGCGGTCGGACAGCTCCGCCGCGGCGTCGAGCGCCTCGTCGGTGATCCGCACCTGGTGGTGCGCCTCGTAGTTGTCGCGCAGCCCGCGCAGGATCTGCACGGTGTCCTCGACCGACGGCTCGCCCACCAGCACCGGCTGGAAGCGACGGGCCAGGGCCGCGTCCTTCTCGATGTACTTGCGGTACTCGTCGAGCGTGGTCGCGCCGACCACCCGCAGCTGACCGCGGGCCAGGGCCGGCTTGAGCATGTTGCTCGCGTCCATGCCGCCGCCGTCGCCACCGCCGCCACCGGCGCCGACCAGGGTGTGGATCTCGTCCAGGAAGACGATCAGACCCTCGCCCTCGTTCTGGATCTCGTCGATGACCTTGCGCAGGCGCTCCTCGAAGTCGCCCCGGTAGCGGGTGCCCGCGACCAGGCCGGCCAGGTCGAGCTGGATGACCCGCTTGCCCTCCAGGGTCAGCGGCACGTCACCGTCCACGATGCGCTGGGCCAGGCCCTCGACGATGGCGGTCTTGCCCACGCCGGCCTCGCCGATCAGCACCGGGTTGTTCTTGGTGCGCCGGGACAGGATCTCGACGGCCTGCTCGATCTCGTCGGCGCGGCCGATCACCGGGTCGATCTCGCCCCGGCGGGCCAGCTCGGTGAGGTCGACGCCGTACTGCTCCAGCGTCGGGGTGTTGGGGTTGCTGGGAGCGCCGCCCCGGCTCTGCGGCGCCTTGGGCTCGGAGCCGCCCTGCTGCTGCAGCGCCTGGGGGTCGAGCTTGCCGGCGAGCAGACGCCCGGCGGCCGAGTCGGCGTTGAGGCCGAGCGCCATCAGAATGTGCTCGGGACCGACGTACGAGGAACCCAGCGCCCGAGAGATCTGCAAGCTGTCGAGCAGCGCGCGCTTGGCCGCGGGGGTCAGCGCCACCTGGGCGGGCAGGTCCTCGCGGACCCCAGCCGGACGACCGAGGGCCGCCAACAACGAGTCGGGGTCGGCGCCGGCGCGGCGCACGGTCTGCTTCATCGGCTCCTGCTGCAGCACCGACCACAGCAGGTGGTCGGTGTCGAGGTCGGCGACCGGCCGGTCGGGATCGGCGAGCTCGGCCGCGCGACGGGCGGCCCCGGAGAGAACCTCACGGGCGTCGCCACTCATGTACTTCGTGATGTCGATGCGCGCCGAACGGCGCGGGTCCGCCGCACCGAAGAAGCGCGCGAAGAAGTCGTCCCACTGGCCGGGACCAGTCGGTCCGATCGGTCCGATGCTCATACGTCTTCTCTTCTCTTCTTCTCGTAACTTCCGTCCGTGACGGGTCGGTACCCCGCCGCGCACGCCCCGTATCAGCGCTGTGTGCCAGCCCTCCATTCCCGATTTCCGGGAAAAGTTGACTCGGGTAGGCTCAACTTCATGACCGTACCTCTGGTGGTCGTCGACGGGGCCAACGTCGTCGGTTCCGTCCCCGACGGATGGTGGCGCGACCGCGCCGGGGCCGCCGAACGGTTGCGCGACGCGCTGGCTCCGGTGCTCGCCACCGGTCTCCCCGATCTTCCCGCCCCGATCGAGATCGCGCTGGTCGTCGAGGGTAAGGCGCGTGAAGTCGGCGCCACTGACAACGGCATTTCCGTCGTACGGGCGTCCGGCTCGGGCGACGATGCGATCGCCGATTTGGTACGCGTCTCGGCGCCCACGCGGCGGGTCGTGGTGATCACCGCCGACCGCGGGCTGCGCGACCGGGTCACCGCCTTCGGCGCCGAGGTGAGGGGCCCCACAAGCGTCCCGCGCCGCTAGGATGTGAGCGTGATCGCACGCCCGGTGACCCGCGTCTGGGCTCCCGCTGGGAGCTGGATCACCCCCGCGCTGCCGCTCTACGGCGACGATCACGAGCGCCGCGACTTCGCGCCCGCACGTTCACTCCGCGATCTGCCCCTCTGGGCGCCTCCGCCGCTCTGGCCCCCGTGGCCGGCCTGAGCCGCCTCCTTTCTCTTTCTTCTCGCGGTCCGCGATCCTCGGAGTGAACCCCCATGTCTGCCCTGCCCGCCGAGCGGGCCGGCGCCCGTGCCGTGCTGCGCCAGCCCTTCGTGCCCCTCGTCCTCACCGCCAGCCAGATCGGGCGCCTGCCGCTGGGCGCGGCGCCGCTGGCCCTGCTGCTGTTCGCGCGCGAGTCGGTCAGCCTCGTCGTCGCCGGGGCGCTGGTGGCCGTCTTCACCGCCGGGATGGCCGTGGGCGCGCCCGTGCTGGCCCGCGCGGTCGACCGCTGGCGGCAACCCCCGATTCTGTACGGGTCGGCTGCCCTGTCGGCGGTCGGCTACGTCATCGTCTCGCTCGCCCCGGGACGCCCGCTGGTGATCGGGCTCGGCGCCGCGCTGGCCGGGCTGGGCACCCCGCCGCTGGAGGCGTGCCTGCGCGCGCTGTGGCCGGCCCTGGTGCCGGCGAACACCGTGCACGCCGCGTACGCCCTGGACATCGCCCTGCAAGAGGTCATCTTCGTGGCCGGGCCGCTGGTGACCCTGGCCGCCGTGGCGATCGGCGGCCCCACGGCGGGGCTCTACGCGGCGGCGATCTTCCAGCTGGTGGGCGTCGTCGCCTTTGTGCGCGCCCCGGCCGTACGTGAATGGCGCGGGACCAGCACTCACCGCCACTGGCTGGGTCCGTTGCGGGCTCGGCGACTGGCCGTGATGGTGACCGGCATCGCGTTCGCCGGGGCCGCGGTCGGCAGCATCCCGGTGGTGCTGACCGGGTACGCCGAGGCGGCCGGCGACCGCTCGCTGACCGGCTGGCTGCTGGCCGCGCAGGCCGGTGGCGCGCTGGTCGGTGGCCTGCTCTACACCCGCGCGACTCCCGGCGGCCCGCGCCGGCTGCCGTTGCTGGCCGCCCTGTTCGCCGTCGGGTACCTGCCCCTGCTGATCGCGCCGGGCACTGCCGCCATGACCGTCCTGCTGGTCCTCAGTGGTGTCATGCTCCCGCCGCTGCTGACCGCCGTCTTCCTCAACGCCGATCGGCTGGCCCCGCCCGGCACCGCCGTGGAGGCGTTCGCCTGGATCATGACCGCGTTCAGCGTGGGCAGCGCCCTGGGCGCAGCCGCGGCCGGCCCGCTGACCGACACCGGCGTACGCGTCGGCTTCGCCTTCGCCCCCGTGGCTGCCCTGTTCTGCATCGCCGCCATGGCCGCCACCGTCCACACCCGCCACCGCGCCCGGGAGCCGCGCTCGCGGGGGTGAAAAGATCGCCCGTGAGCTGCACTGATGGTTCCGTGCGGGGCCGGTGGGCAGTAACTCTCAGGATTCATTCCTGTTCAGTCAGCGGTCGGATCTCGGACTCGGGCGGCGCCGGTGATGCGTACGGGTATGACCCTTTCCAATAGGGACGATCGGGCCGCTCGGATGGGGGGCGGCCCGGGCAGCCGGGAAAGGGCGTGGCAGTAGTCTGGCGTGAAGAGTCGAGTTCCCCTTAGCAGGAGGCACAACGCGGTGGCGAGTGTCGCTGAAGTCAAAGCGGCTGTGGATGCTGCACTGCAGCAGGTCACCGAGGGGCAGCAGGCCATACAGGCCGCCCGGGAGAAGCTGGGCGAGGCTCAGCAGAGCCTGGCCGCCGCGCTCGAAGGCAGCGGCAGCGACGCGGTCGGCACCGCGCACGCCTCGCTGTCGCAGGCCGACCAGTCGCTCGAGGACTGCCTGAGCGCGACGCTGCAGGCCGTCGAGCAGGCACAGACCTACACGGCGCAGCTCTGACGAGATGTCGCTGATCCAGGACCTCGGCGCCCAGCTCCGCGCGACCTCGGAGGAGCTGCCCACCGGTCAGATCACCGTCGCGCTCGAGAAGCTGCGCAGCGCCACCGAACTGCTGATGTGGGTGCGCGAGACGTCGGTCGACCCGGTCGGCGTGCCGCAGCTGGGCAACGCCACCGAGCACGCCGAACGGGCCGCGGCCGCGATCCGCCTCGCGCAGGACTCGATCGCCCGCTACCTCGCGAGCATCGGACTGTCCGGCGATGCCGCCGCTCCGCCCGACCGCGATTGGAAGGCCGGCCTCGAACAGCCCGAGAAGGTGCAGCCGCAAGAGGCGGAGGCCGCTCCCCCGCCCGAGCAGCTCGGCCCGTGGTGGCAGCAGCGGGTGACCCAGCTGACCGGCGAGCCGGCGCCCGAGAAGCGTGAGGGCGAGAAGGGGCCGGACACGGCCGAGCTGCTGCGGCGGGTCGCCTCGGGGGTCCGGGCCGGCGACCGCGCCCGCCTCGGCCGCGAGTTGCACGGGGTGAACGCCTCGACCGGTCTGGCCCTGTCGGCGGTCAGTTCGCCGGTGCTGAGCCGCCTGGCCGGTGACCTGCTCGGGCACGAGCCCCGGCCCGAGGACGTGCCCCGGCTGCGTTCGGCGGCCGAGGGCCGGGTCCGATCGCTGCTGCCGGGCACCTCCCCGGCCGTACTGGAAACGTTGATCGCCCGCATCTGCCGCGTGCCGGCCCAGGGGTCGTCGGGCAGCCCGGCCACCCACCCGGCCGACAGCGCCGTCACCGCCGGCGTGCTCACCGGCGTCCTGCTGGCTCGCCTGGGCCGCGACGCGGGCACGCTCGACGCGTCCGCACCCGACCCGGTGCGCCGCCCCACCGAGGCCACCGACCAGCGATGACGCACGAGACGACGACCGGGAACGGGCCGAACCATGCCTGACTCGACCGCACAGCAGGTGATGGTGATCCGGGCCGGCCTGTCGCACGCGCTCGGCGCGGCGTCGACCGCCCTGCAGGCCGCCCGCGAGCAGTACGCCCGCGCGGTCGACCGCCGCCGCCGGGTCACCGAGGCGGCCGAGGCCCGCCGGCACAAGGTGGCCGCGGCCCGCGACACCCGGCTGGCCGAGATCGACCAGCAGCACAAGACCGACCTGGCCGCGTACGCCGAGGCCGCCGCGGCCGCGGCCGATCGGGCCGCCCCGGGCGCGGCCGGCGACCCCTGGGACGACTGGCAGCCGACCCCGCTCGACCGGGCCGCCGAGCTGCGGATCGGCCGGCTGCTGCTACCTCACCCCGAGGACGTGCCGGCCCTGGTGCCGCTGCTCGACCGCGGTCACGTGGTGGTGCGGGGCGACCGGACGCTGGGCGACGAGGTGGTGGCCGGCCTGCTGCTGCGGGCGCTCGGCACCGCTCCGCCGGGCGGGGTGCAGATCATCGGATACGACCCGGAGCACCTGGGCGGCGGCCTGGCCCGGTTCGCGCCGCTGGCCCCGGTCAATGTGCTCACCTTCGTCGGTCCGGGCGGGCTGGGCGCGCTGCTGGACGACCTGACCGACCAGGTACGCCGGATCAACGAGACTGTGCTGGCCGGCGAGTACACGTCGCTGCGCGAGCTGAACGCGGCCACCCACCGGCGGCCCGAGCCGTGGCGGATCGCCGTGCTGCTCGGCGTGGGCGAGCTGAGCCGGGCCGAGCAGGCGCAGCTGCAGCGGCTGCTGCGCACCGGGGCGGCCTGCGGCGTGCATCTGATCATTCAGGGGCTGCCGGTGGCTGCCGCCGAGGGCATCGAGTTCATCACCGCGGCGCCGGGCGACCGGGCCAGTATGAGCAGTGCGGGGGCGTTACCCGTACGGCTGGACAGTGGCCCGCCGCAGGCGGTCGTGGCCGCGACCTGCCGCCGCATCGCCGAAGCCGTCGCCGCCGGACCGGCCCCCGTCGCCCTCGACAGCCTGCTGCCGCAGGAAGAGTGGCAAGAGAAGTCGGCCGCCGGCCTGACCGCGCCCCTCGGCGACAGCCCGCAGGGGGTGCCGGTGCAGGTGACGCTGTCCGACTATCCGCCGCACGCGCTGATCGCCGGCCCGTCCGGCACCGGCAAGACCAACCTCATCTACGCCTGGATGGGTTCGCTGGCCGCCCGCTACTCCCCCGCCGAGCTGGCCTTCTACCTGCTCGACTTCAAGGAGGGCGTGTCGTTCGCCCGGTTCGCGCCGGGCCGCCGCGACCAGACCTGGCTGCCGCACGTGCGCCTGGTCGGGGTCAACGTCAACACCGACCGCGAGTTCGGGCTGGCGCTGCTGCGCTTCCTGGGCGAGGAGCTGCGCCGCCGGGCCGACGCGGCCAAGCGGTACGAGGTGACCAACCTGGCCGAGCTGCGGGCCGAGGACCCGGAGGGCTCGTGGCCGCGGATCGTCGCCGTCATCGACGAGTTCCAGGTGCTGCTGTCCGGGCGCGACGCGGTCGAGAAAGAGGCCGTCGACCTGCTCGAAGACCTGGCCCGGCGGGGTCGCTCGCAGGGCATCCACATGATCCTGGCCAGCCAGGACGTGTCCGGCATCGAGGCACTGTGGGGGCGGCCGGCCCTGGTCGCCCAGTTCTCGCTGCGTATCGCCCTGCCCCGGGCCCGCCGGGTGCTGGCCGAGCAGAACACGGCGGCCGAGTCGCTGCCCCGCTACCACGCGGTGGTCAACGCCGATTCGGGCGCGGTCGAGGCGAACCGGGTGGTGCGGGTGCCGGCGGCGGGCGACCGGGAACGCTGGAACGCGCTGCAGCACCGGTTGTGGCGGCGCCGTCCGGACGACATCCCGCCGCGGCTGTTCGACGGTGATGTGGTGCCGCGCCTGGCCGACAGCCCCGACTTCCGGCGCCTGACCCCGGCCGAGCAGATGCCGGCTCCGGTGGTTCTGCTGGGTGAGACCATCGACGTCGAGGCCCGTTCCGCCCGTACGGTGTTACGCCGCGCACCCGGGCGGAATCTAGCCGTACTGGGAACCCGGACCGAAGAGGCGTGCGCGGTGATAGCCACGGCCGCCCTGTCGTTGGCCGCGCAGTTCCCGCCCGACGGCGCCCGCTATTCGATCCTGTGCCTCGACCCGGACGCCCGGCCAGCCGCGGCCGCACTCTGCGCCCAACTGCCCGACTGCGGCTGGTACGAGCACGACAACGCCGACTGGGTGCTGGAGGACGCGGCGGCCGAGTCGGAGGCGTCCTGGCCGGCCGACCGCCCCCACTTCCTGCTGATCTACGCGGCCGACGCGTTGCCGGGCGGCAAGAGCGCGGCCGACCAGCTGCGGACGATCCTGCGCCAAGGCCCGGAAAGGCGTATCCACGTGCTGGGTTGGTGGCGCGGCGCGGCCCTGCTGCGGGAGGCGCTGGGCGGCCCCGCGTCACGCACCGACCCGATCGGCTCGTGGGTGGCGCTGGACGTGCACGGCAGCGAACTGGCCCCGTTCTATCCCGGCACGACGACGCCCGCCTGGTATCCCCGCCCGTGGCGCGCCCTGCACTTCGACCGCTCGGTGCACCGCGGCGCCGAGGTGATCATCCCGTACGGAGTCAGCTGATGAACGAGAGCGGACTGCAGCCGGCCGACTTCGCCACCGCCACCTACCGCAGCGTCCTGCGCCGCCTGACCACGCTGGACGACGAGGCCGCCACCCAGCGGGCCGAGGCCCAGCACTGGCACGACGGCCGCCTGGCCGCCGCCGACGAGGCAGTGCAGAACGCGACCGACGCGGTAGAGGACGCGAAACGGGCCGTCGCCGCCGCCCAGCGAACGGTCGAAGAGGTGGACGCCCGAGCCGCCGGCCTGTGGTCCGAGTACGTGCACAAGGTAGGCCCGGTCGCCGAACGCTACGGCCGCATGGTGCCCCCCGCAGCCATCCCCCGCCAGCGAACCGACCGCGACGCCACCGACTACCTGGACGAGGTAGCCACGAAGGTCAAATACACGGCCCCGGCCCGCCCCATCACCGGCGGCGTGAAGATGCTGTTCGCCGTGTTCGGCTTCCTGGGCGGCGTGGCCGGCGCGGTACTTAATCAGGTGCTACGCCAGGCCGGCGACACCACCACGGACGGCACCTGGCAGGACGCCTTGCCGGTGCTGGCTCTGCTCGCCTTGCTGGCCTGCCCGGTGCTCGCGGTGGTCGGCGCCAAGCGGGTAGCCGACCGCCGAGGAACCGGCCTGGACGCCACCACTGTGGCTACGGTCTTGATCACTGGGCTGGTTACTGCTGGGGTGCTGGTTGCCGCCCTACGCACCGCCTGACCGAGCTTCGTCCACAGTCGTCGGTTATCCACAGCCCTCCAGGCGGCCCGGCCCATTTCCGCGATAATTACCGGCGAGGGCTCCCCCGGTGGCCGGGCTGCGGGGTGTTCTTACGGTGGCGGCTCGCCGGGGCCGCTCGGGTTGGTGACGGCTTGCCGGGGCCACTCGGGTTGGTGACGGCTTGCCGGGGCCGCTCGAATTGGTGGCGGCTTGCGGGCGGCCCGGGTTCGTGGCGGCTTGCCGGGCGGCCTGGGTTGGTGGCGGCTTGCTCGGCGGCCTGGATTGGTGGCGGCTTTCTCGGCTGGTCAGGGATGGCGGCACTCCACTCGGACGGGCCTGGCGAGTGCGATCCGGCCGGGCGTCCCTGGTGATAGCGGCGTGCTCGGACTGCCTGGGTGGCGGCCCGAGGACGGCCGAGGCGGGCTTTCCGGATGCCGGCGGCTTGGTTGACGGGCTGCGACGTTGCGTGGAATGGCGTTGGGCCGTGGGTCGGCGTGCGGTTCGGTGGCGCCTCGGACGTGCTGCCGGGGTTGGCGGCAACGCTTCCTCGAGAACGGCCGCACGCACCCGGTGGGTGGCTTCTTCGGCGCTCGGTGGCGGAGAACGGAAGCAGGGCGCGGCTATTCGAGTGGCGGGGCGGCGCTATTGCGCGGCTGCGGCGCGAGCGCGGCTGGGCGTTCGGACGAGGTGTCGACGGGCGTGGCGGCGACACGGCTTCCGGCTTGGGCGCGACGCGGTCTGCGGTTTGGTGTGCGACAACGGCTTCCGGCGGCTGAGTCACGGCGGAAGCGTCGCGTTGCTGCTGCAGGTACGCATTTCGCCGCACGGCTGGGACAGCCGGGTGACTAGCTGGCGGGGCGGTGGGCCTGTCTTCCGGCCCGGGCGCGGCGGCGGGTGTGGCGGCAACGCCTAGGCGGCTGGCGGAAGGTGCGTTAAGCCTGCCCTTCGGCGCGGGCACGGCGGCGGGTGTGGCTGGAACGGCCAGGTGGCTCGCGGGCGGAGCGGTGGGCCTGTCGCTCGGCGCGGGCGCGGCGGCTGGTGTGGCTGGACGAACGATGTCGGCGACTCGAGCGGGCGAGGGTGCTGCTGGTGGTGGCGAGGGTCGCCGCTCGGGTGGGACGCGGGGTGGGCTCGCCGACGGGGGGCTGTTGGCTGCCTCGAGGGTGGCTGCGGCTCGGCGTAGGTGGGCGAGTTTGGCGGCGTGTCGTTGTTGGAGGCCCCAAGCGCGGTGGCGTTCGTGTTCGCGGCGGAACTCTTCGCCTGCGGGAGAATAGTTTCGGCGGCGGGTTCGGTCACGCATTTTCGCCAACTCTGCCGAGGTGAAGAACTGTAGCTGCCGCATGCATACATTGTCTCGCAGAAGGGCTCATTCGACAGCAAGTCGATCATGCCAATATAACGGCGCGACAATTCTATGGCTAGCGTATTGGACGGACGGCTGAGCTCCGAGCGGAGAGACGCGGCACAACTGGATCAACTCAGCCAGGAGAACGTTTTCGCAGCTCAGCGCGCCCGGATCTTCGCACCTGCCCCGCAGTAAGCCATGGACAGCCCGAGCGCCAAGAAGAAGGCGAACGGGCGCGACGGCCCGCACTCCACCTGACGTCAGAGCAGCAGTAAGGAACGCTTTACTCGCCATATTTCGGACGGCTCAAGGCCTTTGAATGGCACGAGCGATGATGAAGGCGCTTAATCCAAATATTCGGCCCCGCCAACGATTATGAACATAAGCAGGAGGCACGCTCAGAGGAGGCAGCGACGCCCACCTCAGCCACGACGCCGCAGGCTTGGCGTCCAACCCACCCACCCACCGGCCGCAACTGGCCGCACATCAGCGCAACCACGACGCCGCTGGCCTGGCAACCAACCCCAGCCACCCACCAGCCCCAAACGGCCGCACATCAGCGAAACCACGACGCCGCTGGCCTGGCAACCAACCCCAGCCACCCACCAGCCGCAACCGGCCGCATACTTCCGACTGGCACCAGGCCGACCCCAGACAGCAGCCGGCCGCACCCTCCGGCAATCCGAAGAGTACGGCCGACCTACGACATTCTCAGCGCCCCGGAACGACCAGCGCCTCCTTCAACAACCGACGCCCCAGCACAACCCGGTCACCATCGTCATCCAGCGGCAGATCCCCCACCCGAACCGCTTCCCCGCTCAAGGCAAGCCGCAAAGCCGCCGAGCAATACCCCGGGAAGCGCATCGACCGCCCCACCAACCGCAACGACACATGGTCCGGCCCATCGTCCTCGAGCTGCCAGCGCAGCCCTTCGCGTACGCGAATGTGGTCGTCGACCTGCAGGCCCGAAGCGAAATCCAGCTGGGCCAACGGGCTCACCGGCTCCGGCCGGGCGGACGGCCAGTCGCGGGCTCGTAGCCGGGCGGCCACCGAGGCCGGGTCGACGCTCGTGAGCCAGTCGCGCAAGGCCTCAACGGTCTCGGTCAGTTCGGGTTCGATCGCTTCGGGGTCGGACACGTCCACCGCGTACGGCAGGGTGGCTCGCAGGCGGGCGTCGGACGCGGCCAGGGCCAGCAGTTCCTCGACCACGGCGTAGCGGGTCAGGGCCCGTACCCCGATGGTCAGGTGCAGGGACCGCGTGCCTTGCGCCTCGGCTGAGTGGAGCCAGCCTCGCGGCAGGTAGAGGGCGTCGCCAGGTGCCAGGACCACGTCCATGTCCGGCTCGCCCTGGGCGGTGGCCGAGACCTCGTCGGCTCGGCCGCCCCAGGCCTGCTTCTCCAGTGGATCCTGCAGCACGGGGGCGTGCAGGCGCCAGCGTTTGGTGCCGTCCACCTGCAGCACGAACACGTCGTGGGTGTCGTAGTGAGTGCTGAAGCCCTGGCTACCGGGCGGCGTCAGGTAGGCGTTGACCTGCAGCGGGCGGCGGAGTTCGGCGCCGAGTTGGCGGGTGTAGTCGATGAGCGGGGGCCACAGGCGGTGCAGGCCCTGCAGCACCAGGGTGGCTCCGCCGGCGTACAGGGACATGACCTGGTCGTCCTGCACCTGGTCGCTGATCTCGGCGCCCGCGCCGCCGCCGCCGGTGAAGCGGGACGGGGGCAGCACCTTGCCCTGCTGGGCTACCCGCAGGAACGGGGTGCGCAGGCCGCGGCGGCTCAGCAGCTCATCCACGGCGTCGGGTGAGAGCAGGTCGGTGAAGCCGCCGGCGCCCGCGAGCTCGCCGGCGCGGGACAGCAGCGGCGCCTTGCCCCAGTACGCGGCGGCGAACTTGCCCGGCTCGACGGATACCGCACGGGACAGCGCCGGGCGGGAGCCGCCCGGCGCTTCGTCAGTGAATCCGGGCATTGTCAGGACGCGGTGCCGTCGGCGCCACCGTCGTGACCGCCGGGGTTCGCGCCACCGTCGGCCGGGCCCTCGCCCGCCGAACCGTCGGCGCCGCCGTCGTGGCCACCGGGGTTCGCGCCGCCGTCCGCCGGGCCCTCGCCGCCGGCCGAGCCGTCCGCGCCGCCGTCGTGACCACCCGGGTTGGCGCCACCGTCCGCCGGGCCCTCGCCGCCGGCCGAACCGTCCGCGCCGCCGTCGTGGCCACCCGGGTTCGCGCCACCGTCGGCCGGGCCCTCGCCCGCGCCGGGACCCGAGGTCGAGGTGATGTCGTCGTCGCTGAGAGACATGAGATTCTCCTTCATCGGTGGAGGTGACAGCGACCGCTAGCTACCCCGTGATCATCTGGTCTAATCACGCTGTGACCGGGTATCCAGCCCGGATGCTGCGCATCGGGACGTCGGGCTGGCAGTACCGGGACTGGCGACCGGCCCGCGGGGCGGACGAGACGGGCTACCTCTACCCCGGTGGGCTGCCGCAACGGCTCTGGCTGGAGCACTACGCCGAGCGGTTCGCCACCGTCGAGGTCAACAACGCGTTCTACCGGCTGCCCGAGCGGTCGACGTTCGAGCAGTGGCGGGAGCGGACACCGGACGACTTCTGCGTGGCCGTGAAGATGAGCCGCTACCTGACCCACATCAAGCGGCTGAAGGACCCGCAGGAGCCGGTGGCCCGGTTCTTCGAACGCGCGGAGGCCCTGAAGGACAAGCTGGGCCCGGTGCTGCTGCAGCTGCCGCCCACCCTGAAGGCCGACCTCGGGGCGCTGGACGAGACGTTGAGCCTCATCCCGTCCGGGGTGCGCGTGGCCGTGGAGCCGCGGCACGACACCTGGTTCACCGACGACTGCCGGCGACTGCTGGAGAAGCACGGCGCCGCGCTGTGCTGGGCCGACCGGAAGAGCCGTCCCATCACTCCTCAGTGGGAAACCGCCGATTTTGTTTACCTGCGACTGCACGAGGGGCGGGCGACGCCGTGGCCGCGCTACGGCCAGGCTGCGCTCCGGGCGTGGGTCCAGCGTCTGACCGGCGTACGGGAAGCTTTTGTGTATTTCAACAACGATCCCGGCGGCGCGGCGGTGATCGACGCGGGGGTGATGGCGGCCGCAGCCGAGCGACAGGGTCTGGCGATCACCCGGGTGCCCCGCCTTAAGGTGAGACCGTGCGCAACCTCGAGCTGAACGGCCGGACCCCTGACCTCGCCGAGACCCATCGGCTCGCCACGGTCAACTACGGCCACTTCACCTCGATGCAGGTGCGCGAGCGCGGCGTACGCGGCCTGGGTCTGCATTTCGCCCGGCTGGCCGACGGCAACGAGGAGTTCTTCGGCTGGCGGGCCGAGCTCGACGACGAGCACCGCCTGCGCGAGCTGATCCTGCACGCGCTGGGCGACGAGCAAGATGCTTCGGTACGGGTGTCCTACGTGCCCGGGGCCGACCCGGACGGCCCGCCCGACGTGGTGGTCGCCGTGGCCGACCCGGCCCCGGACGAGCCGGGCAGCCCGCTGCGGGTGCGCATCGATCCCGACTTCCGGCGCGAGTGGCCCGAGCACAAGCACTCGGCCACGATGGGTCTGTTCCGCGCGCAGCGGCTGGCCCGGGCGGCCGGCTACGACGACGCGCTGTCGGTCGGCCCGGACAGGCTGGTGCGCGAGGGCACCACCTGGAACGTCGCGTTCTACACCGGCGACCAGGTGATCTGGCCGCAGGCGCCGATGCTGCGCGGGGTCACGATGGTGCTGCTGCAGATCGCGCTGACCATGCGGGGCGTGCCGTGGACGATGCGGCCGGTGCCGATGTCGGAGCTGCTGGACTTCACGGCGGCGGTCGCGGTCAATTCGCGCACGGCCCGGCAAGAGATCGCGTCGATCGACGACCTGAGCTATTCGGCCGGCGACAAGCTGGCCGAGTTGCTGGGCGAAGCCTGGGACTCAGTCCCCTTCGACGCCCTCTAACAACTCGAGCATCTCGGTCGCGTTGCGCTGGGCGTAGTCGCTGTAGCAATTGTTGAACAGTGCGTGTGTCGTGTCGGCGTCGTCGGCCAGGGCGCGCAATCGCGGCGCCCACTCCGACAACTCCTGGCGCGAATACTCGTACCCGAACTTCTCGTGAATGTCTTTGCTGGTCCACTTGGCACTGTGGCCGTGGAAGCGCACGACGGCCAGGCCCGAGGTGGCGGCCAGCACCGGCGGCACCGACGACTTGTGACCCTGCGGCATGTCGACGCCGACGAAGCTCAGCTTGTGCGCGCGCAGGAAGTCCAGCGTCTCGTTCTGGTTGGCGCCCTCGAACCAGGCGGCGTTGCGGAACTCGAACACCGGGACGATCGGCTTGCACCGGGCGGCCACCTCGAGGATGTACTCCTTGTTGGAGCGGCGGATGCCGAACCACGGCGGGAACTGGAAGAGCACGGCCCCGAGCTTCCCGGCCTCGGCCAGCGGGTCCAGCGCCGCCAGGAAGCGGCTCCAGACCTCCTCGTACGCCTGAGCGGGCAGGTCGCCGGGATAGATGTTCTTCTTGTCCGTCTCGGGGCGCAGGTCTTTGTAGATCGCCGAGACCTTGGTCGGGTGGCCGGTCAGCAGGCTGAACGCCTTGATGTTGAAGGTGAAGCCGTCCGGCGTGCGCTGCGCCCACAGTTTGCTGGTCTGCTCGGCAGGCGGGCCGTAGTAGGTCGAGTCGACCTCGACCACCCGGTACTGCTTCGCGTAGTAGGCCAGGCGTTTCTCGGGAGTGTCGGCACTCGCCGGGTACCACCCCGAGGCCAGCAGCGTCTTGTCCGTCCAGGACGCCGTACCCACGTCGATCGTGCCCATGATGAGCACGCTAGCCCGGATACGGCGGGTCCGCCGCGCAGTCGCGGCGGACCCGGACGTCTCTGAAGGGGGTGTGGGGCGAGCTAGCCGGCCCGGCGCTCGCGGTTCTGCTTGCAGTTGACGCACGTCGTGGCCGAGGGGAAGATCTCCAGCCGCTCCCACGGGATCGGGTTGTGGCAGCCCTCGCAGTTGCCGTACGTGCCGTCGTCGAGCCGCGCCATCGCGTGCTCGGCCTGGGTGCGCCGATCGAGCAGAGTGCGCAGCAGCGAGGTCGCCGCGTCGCGCTCGGCCGTCTTGGAGCCGCTGTCGGCCTGGTCGTCGCCGGCCGAGTCGCCGATCTCGACCAGCCGGAGCTTCTGGTTCTCGACCACAGCCGCCTCGTACTCGCTGTTCAGGTCGTCGAACCGGGTGCGCAGGACCGTACGGATCTGCTCGATCTCTTCCGGCGTACGCCCCTTCGCGGCACTCTTGCCCGTGATGACCGCTTGATTGACGAGCATGCGCTCCCCTGCCTTCCTCTGCCCCTGCCGGTGGTGCCCCCGAAGCCGACGCCATCGCACCGTGGTGCCGCCTGATACCCACCGCCGAAGATCCCAAACGGGGCCTCCGCTGAAAAAGTAACCGGAGCATAACTGTCAGTGGTCGGTCGCGCTACTGACTCGCTTCATGAACGTTCGAGGACCATCGCGGGACGGCGCGGATCATCGACGCGCAGGACCACGTCGGCGAAGGAGGCGGGTGCGACCTCGTCGGCGTACCGGCCGAAAGCGGGCAGCGTCCAGGCGTCCTCGGCCGGGGTGCGGCGGGCGAGTGCGGCGGCCGACATCTCGAGGTGCACGGTGACGTCGAACCCGAGCCCGCCGCCGAGCAGCAGAGGACCGCTGACCAGCAGGATCGTGCCCGGTGCGAGGTCCGTGTAGGGCTCGCGGGCCGCCCGGTCGGCGGTGGCGTCCCAGAGCCGCCGCAGCACCCGCCCGGAGCCGCCGGGACCGGCCGGATCGAGCACCTCGCGGGCCAGCCCGGCCTCGTCGAACCAGCCCTGGTAGTACGAGTCCGGATCGCGCCGGCCGAACTCGAGGCGCAGTGACGCGGGTCGCAGGAAGTCGGCGGTGTCGATCCGCATGGCGGGACGGCCGCGGGCCCGCAAGGGGCCGGTCAACGCGTCGGCCAGCGCTCCCGGACCGGCCGCCGGGGCGCCGTCGAGGGCGACCCGCAGGTAACTGTCGGATTCCCGACTTGTCAGCAGATCGGCGAGCTCCTCGACGAGGACGTCGGTGGAGATGGGGCGGACACGCACCCGTCGACGCTACTCGTTCGGCTTGATCACCACGTGGGCGTCGTCGGAGAGCCGGTAGCCGACGCCGTAGACGGTGGTGATCAGCGGCGCCGTGCCGCCGAGCTTGAGGCGCAGCCGCCGCACGTGCACGTCGACCGTGCGCTCGCCGGTGTGGTCGTAGCCCCACACACCGGTCAGAAGCTGCGCGCGGGTGAAGACGCGCCGCGGGCGCTCGGCCAGGAAGAGCAGCAGGTCGAACTCGAGCCGGGTCAGCGGCAGCGGCGCGCCGCCGACGATCACCTGACGGGTGCCGGTGAGCAGCCGCACCTCGGGACCGTCGGCCGGGGCGGCCTCGGGCTCGGGCGCCGGCAGCTCGGCCGCCGCGGCGGCCGGCTCGACCATGACCGTGCCCTGGCTGACCTCGACCAGCTCGCGGACGGCCTCGATGAGCTTGTGGGCCTGCGGAGAGATGGAGTCACCGGTGAGCGGGATGGCGACCGTGACGGTCAGGGCGGGTTCCGACGGGCGACGGGTGGCGGTGGTGCCGCGGCCGGGCCCGGTGGCATGTCGGGCGAGCCGTGGTGAAAGCGCACTGGCCGGCATTTAGTTGATCCCCCTGAAAGCTGGTGCACCTAATAGGCGTGTCGGCAATCGAATACGTCCGATCACCCTCCGTAAAGCCGCGGATGATGTTTCCGCCCGCGCAGTAACGGGGTCAACCCGTCAACCACGATGTGGGAAAAGCGTTCCACCGCGGAAAATGCATTCCGGTAACGAAGTCTGTCAGACTGATTACGCGTTGCCGAACGCATGGCTCGCTGCTCATATGTGGTCTGACGAGCGTTTTCGCAGCTGAGAGCACGTATCACGACCGGATCACGGCAGCATTCTGAGACGAGCGCCACACGATTCTTCGTTGCCGGTGCAAAAAGAATCCGGGCGTTCCTGAAGGAACGCCCGGATCGATCGTTGCCTCTTTTACTCGCCGCGTCCGACCAAACGCCGGCCGACGGCCGCGATGAGCCGGTCGAGTTCGGAACCGAACGGGTTGTCGTGCACCAGGTAGGTCCAGGTGGCGCTCGGCCGCACGATCTTGGCGCGGTCGGGCTCCCAGCCCTCGCTGAAGTCCGTTTCCTCGAACGTCTCGATCGTGCGCTTCTCGATCTCGAGCAGCACCTTCTGGAAAGCCGGGACGGCGGCCCGGTGGAACTCGTCGAGCGGGTCGAGCTTGCCCAGCGCGCGCAGGTGCACGCCCTCGCGCACCTCGGACAGCTCGGCCAGGTGCTCGACCCAGAGCCGGTCGAGGTGGAACAGGGCGATCGCCCGGGCCGCGTCGGACAGCACGTCCTCGTCGAGCTCCTTGGCCTTCTCGGGCGAGCGCTCGAGCAGCATGATCGCGGCCACCTCGGAGGTGAGCAGCCGCTCGCGGCGCTCGGCCAGGGCCACCCGCTGCTGCTCGATGACGACGCTGTAGCGCCAGGTGTTGCGGTGGATCTCGTGGTTGACGCCCTCGGCGACCCGCTGGGCGTGCTCGACGGCGTAGTCGACCTGCTCGTCGTGGACGACGCCGTCCATGTCCATCCGCGGCGAGGCCGGCAGGATGTCGCCGGCGTGCCGGGTGACCAGCTCGTCCTCGAGGCTGACGAAGAAGACCGAACCGCCCGGGTCGCCCTGGCGGCCGGCCCGGCCGCGCAGCTGGTCGTCCACGCGGCGGCTGTCGTGCCGGCCGGCGCCGATCACGTACAGGCCGCCCAGCTCGACGACCTCGTCGCGGTCGGCCTCGTCGCTGCCACCGAGGCGGATGTCGACGCCGCGGCCGGCCATCTGGGTCGAGACGGTGACCGCGCCCTTGGCGCCGGCCTCGGCGATGATCCGGGCCTCTTCGGCGTCGTTCTTGGCGTTCAGCACGTTCGATGGCACGCCCACCGCGGCCAGTTGCTTGGCCAGCAGCTCGGAGGCCTTCACGTCGAGGGTGCCCACCAGCACCGGGCGGCCCTTCTCGTGGGCGATCTTGATTTCCTCGACCAGGGCCTCGTCGCGAGTGTCGTGGGCCGAGTAGATGCGGTCGGGCTCGTCGTCGCGGATGTTTTCGGCGTTCGACGGGATGACCGCGACCTCGAGCTTGAAGTACTCGCGCAGCTGCTCGCCGACGTGCACGGCGGTGGCGGTCATGCCGCACACCGTCTTGTAAAGAGCGATGTAGGCCTGCACGGTGATCGTGTCGAGCACCTCGCCCTCGGCGGTGGCGCTCAGCCCCTCCTTCGCCTCGACCGCGGCCTGCAGGCCGTCGGGCCAGCGGCGGCGCTGGGCGACGCGGCCGCGCATCTCGTCGATCAGCTCGACCGAGC
Organism: Paractinoplanes pyxinae; assembly: GCF_026626335.1. Classification (GTDB taxonomy): domain Bacteria; phylum Actinomycetota; class Actinomycetes; order Mycobacteriales; family Micromonosporaceae; genus Actinoplanes; species Actinoplanes pyxinae. The sequence continues at coordinate 411,404 of NZ_JAPNTZ010000005.1, forward strand.
CGTCGCGCACGATGTAGTCGACGTCGCGGCGCAGCAGGGCCTCGGCGTGCAGGGCCACGTTGACCGCGGACAGCTGCTGCACCTGGTCGTCGGCGTAGAGGTCGATGCCGCCGAGCTGCTCCTCCATCTTCTTGAGCCCGGCCTCGGTGAAGGCCACGCTGCGGCCGTCCTCGGCCACCTCGTAGTCCTTGCCCGCCCGCAGCTCGCGCACCAGCTCGGCCGCGCCGTGCACCGGGTCGGCCTCGGTGGCGAGGCTGCCGGCCAGCACCATCGGCACGCGGGCCTCGTCGATCAGGATCGAGTCGGCCTCGTCGACGATGGCCGTGGCGAGCTCGCGCTGCACCCGGTCCTCCACGTCGGTGACCAGCTGGTCGCGCAGGTAGTCGAAGCCGGCCTCGCTGACCGAGACGTACGTGACGTCGGCCAGGTAGGCCTCGCGCCGCTCCTCATGGGTGGAGGCCTCGGTGACCCAGCCGACGCTCAGGCCGAGCAGCTTGTAGACCGGCTGCATCCACTCGGCGTCGCGGCGGGCCAGGTAGTCGTTGACGGTGAGCACGTGAACCGGGCCGTGGCCCAGGCGGACGTGCCCGTACGCGGCGACGACGGCGGTGAGGGTCTTGCCCTCACCGGTGGCCATCTCGGCCACCTTGCCCGAGAGCAGGGCCATCGCGCCGAGCAGCTGGACGTCGTACGGCCGCTGCTCGAGGGCGCGGCGGGCCGCCTCACGGCCGATGGCGCAGATCTCGGTGAAGTCGGACGCCTCGCCGGCCGCCGCGGTCAGCGCCTCGTCGTCGAGCTCGCGCAGCGCTTCCTCACGCGCGTCGATGGCCGGCAGGCGCTTGGTGAACGGCGCGAGGTCGACCGTCGTGCCCGGACGCTGCAAAAACTTGCGGAACCGGCTCTTCAGCCGCTGCGACACACCCATGGCGGGCAACGGTACTTCATTTACCTGAGCGGTTGGTGACGACTGTCTCGTCCCACCGCGTTTGTGTCGGGCTGCGGCCGGGCACGTTGGGCGGGCGGAAAAGTCTTAACAAGGAGGCAGGGTGCCGAGTCAGCTCGTGTGCCGGCCGGAACGCGGATTCCCGGTCGCCGCGCTGCGTGTCAGCGGCACCTTGGATCAGGTCACCGGGGACGCTCTCCAGCAGGCGGTGCGGCTGCGGCTGGCCGACCAGCCCACGGTGCTGCTGCTCGACGTGGCCGGGCTGCGCATCGGCGACCCAATGGGGCTGTCGGCGCTGAGCGCCACCGTCTGCGCGGCCCACGAGTGGCCCGACGTGCCGGTCGTGCTGTGCGGCGCCGACCCCCGCACGCTGGCGATGATCACGGCGACGCCCGACTGCGAGCAGCTCCGGTACGCCGACGACTTCGCGGCCGCCGTGGCCTCGGCCCGGGCCGAGACGACCCCGCCGCACATCCGGGTGCGGATGCGCCCCGTGCCCGACGCCTGCCGGCAGGTGCGCCACCTGGTGACTCAGGCCTGCACGGCCTGGCAACGCTCCGACCTGGCCGCGACGGCGACGCTCATCGCCACCGAACTGGTGGCCAACGTCGTGCGGCACGCGCGGACGACCATGGACTTCACGGTGCGGCCGCTGCACGGTGGCCGGCTCGGCATGACGGTGCGCGATCACAGCCGGCGCATGCCCAAGCCGAAGGACGCCAGGCTCTCCGACCCGGGCGGGCGCGGGCTGCGGCTCGTACGGGACCTGACCGACGCTTGGGGCGTGCTGCCGGTGACCGACGGGAAGGTCGTCTGGACGAGGATGCACCCGGACACGTTCTGACCCGCGCCGCACCGTCGGCACGCGAGCGTCCTGAGGTGCGATAGCGTCTCTCTGTGCAGCCGACCGACCCGCATTTTGAAGCGCTCCTCATCTATCTGAAGGAGTCGCGCGGCTTCGACTTCACCGGTTACAAACGCTCCAGCCTGGTGCGGCGGGTCAATCGCCGGATGAGCCAGGTCGGGGCGGCTGACTATCTGGAGTACGTCGACTATCTTCAGGTCCATCCGGACGAGTTCACCGCCCTGTTCAACACCATCCTGATCAACGTGACCGGCTTCTTCCGCGACCCCGAGGCATGGGACTACCTGAGCAAGGACGTGCTCGGGCCGATGATCGCGGCCAAGCCGGCCGACTCCCCCATCCGGGTGTGGTGCGCCGGCTGCGCGTCCGGCGAAGAGGCGTACACCCTGGCCATGGCCCTGGCCGAACTGCTCGGCCTCGAGGCCTTCAAAGACCGCGTGAAGATCTACGCCACCGACGTCGACGAGGAGCAGCTGAACGAGGCGCGCCAGGCGACCTATGGCGACCGTGAGATGGAGAACGTGCCGCCCGAGCTGGCCGAGCGCTACTTCGAGCACACGAACGGGCGGTACGCGTTCCGCAAGGACATGCGCCGCTCGGTCATCTTCGGCCGCAACGACCTCGTGCAGGACGCCCCGATCTCCCGGATCGACCTGCTGACCTGCCGCAACACGCTGATGTACTTCAACGCCGAGACCCAGGCCAAGATTCTCGGACGCTTCCACTTCGCCCTGCGCGACGACGGCGTGCTCTTCCTCGGCAAGGCCGAGATGCTGCTCAGCCACACCAGCCTGTTCACGCCGATAGACCTCAAGCGGCGGGTCTTCCGGCGGGTTCCCCGGTTGTACGCGCGGCCCGGTGTCGCCTTCGCCGACGCGCCGCCCCCGGCCGAGCTGGCCGTCACCGGGCTCGACGAGCTGCGCAACGAGGCCTTCGCGGCCAGCCCGCTGGCCCAGCTCTCGCTCACCTCGGACGGCCTGGTCGCGCTGTCCAACCGCCAGCTCGAGAAGCTGTTCGGGGTGTCCTCGCGCGACATCGGCCGGCCGTTCCGCGACCTCGAGCTGTCGTACCGCCCGGTCGAGCTGCGCCGCTACATCGAGCAGGTGCAGCTGGAAAGGCGCACGCTGCGCATCTCGGACGTCGACTTCCCCCGCGGGGGCGACCAGGTCAACGTCGAGGTGCAGATCAGCCCGCTGGTGGGGGCGGACGGCAGCCTGCTCGGCGTCAACATCATTTTCCACGACGTCACTGCGGCCCGCCGGCTCAAGGACGAGCTGGAGCATGCCAATCAGCAGCTCGAGGCCGCGTACGAGGAACTGCAGTCGACCAACGAAGAGCTGGAGACCACGAACGAAGAGCTCCAATCGACCGTCGAAGAGCTCGAGACGACGAACGAGGAACTGCAGTCGACCAATGAAGAGCTGGAGACGATGAACGAGGAGCTGCAGTCCACCAACGACGAGCTCCAGAGCATCAACGACCAGCTGCGGATCTCGAGCACCCAGCTCGACGAGGCCAACGACTTCCTCGAGACGGTGCTGACCAGCATGGAGGCCGGCGTCGCGGTGGTCGACCCGGACCTGCGCATCCGCATGTGGAACCGCCGGGCCGAAGACCTGTGGGGCCTGCGCTCGGGCGAGGTGATCGGCCAGCACTTCCTCAACCTCGACATCGGCCTGCCCATCGAGCGGCTGCGGCCGATCCTGCGGGCCGCGCTGGGCGCCGACGCAACCGGCACCGAGCTGCAGGTCGACGCGGTCAACCGGCGGGGCCGGGCCATTTCGGTACGGGTGGCGTGCACACCCCTGCGCCGGCGTGAAGGCGGCATCCAGCCCGAGGGAGCCATCATCGTGATGGAGACCGGCGCGGTCGAGCCGGTCTGATCGTTCCGTTTGCCGTTCCGGCCAGTGGGTATGCGGCAGCGGTTGGTCAGGACTCGAAAGGCGGGGAGAAATGGCCATCGCGTACCAAGCCCGTGGCGACGACGCGGGCCTGATCGGGTCGATATCCGGCTCCCTGGGCCTCGTCGACGTGACGACGCTGCACACGAACCTGCTCAAATCGCTCGCCGAGCAGCCTTCGGCACTGCTGCTCGACCTGTCCGAGATGTACGTGACCGATCCACTGGCCCTGGCGGTCTTCAGCGCGGCGGCCCGGCAGGCGGCGCGCTGGCCCGGAACCCCGGTTCTGCTCTTCGGTCCCCCAACGCCGACGCGGGAGCTGCTGTCCGGGCATGCCTACCGGCGGCTGAGTGTCCTCGACAGCCTGGACGCGGCCCGCGCCCGGCTGGTGGCCGACCCGGAAGCGGGCCGGGCCACCGTCTCCGACGACCTGCTGCCGGTCAGCGGGGCCGCCCGGCACGCCCGTGACCTGGCCACCGACGCCTGCCTGCGCTGGGACCTGCCGCAGCTGGCCGGCCCGGCCACCCTGATCGCCAACGAGCTGGTCAGCAACGTGGTCGACCACGCCCACACGATGATGACCCTGCGGCTGTCGCTGCGGCCGCGCTACCTCACGATCGCCGTCCGCGACGGCTCGGCGACCGAGGTGCGGCCGCCGGGCCACGTGCCGATCGACGCCCGCCGGGGCCGTGGCCTGCTGCTGGTCGACGCGACCGCGCACGCCTGGGGTTGCGTGCCGTCGGCCGACGGCAAGGTGGTCTGGGCGTCGCTGCGGCGCTGACCCGCGTCAGTCCTGCAGCAGGCGGGACAGGCCCGTCACCGACAAAATGCTGGCGACGTACGGCTGGGCGCCCGCCAATGTCAGCGGGACCTCAGCCACCGCGGCCGCCGAAGCGGCGTCGACCAGCACGGCGACACCGGCCGCGTCCAGCAGCGGCACCCCGGAGAGGTCGACCACCACGGCGTCACGTCCGGCCAGGCCGATCGCGTGCCGCAGGCCGATCCGCATGCGCTCGGCCGTGTCCCGGTCGACCTCGCCACGCACCCGGGCCACCACCACGGAACCCTCGCGCACGGCCTCGACCTGCATCGGGTGCCGCTCGTAACGGCTCTCGGCGCCTTCCCAGCGCGGCGGGGTGTCGCTCAGCATCGCCTCGCGCAGCCAGGTCAGCGCCCGGCTGAGCAGACGCGACACGTGCATCTGGGAGATGTTCAGCTCGGCCGCGATCTCGGCCTGGGTGCGGTTGCCGTAGAAGCGCATCGCCAGCATGCGGCGCTCCCGCGCCGGCAGGCGCAGCAGCAGGTCGGCCACGGTCACCTTGTCGTCGACCAGCTCGAGGTCGCTGTCGACGCCGCCCAGCAGGTCGCCGAACTCGACGGCGCCGTCACCACCGCCGACCGGCGCGTTCAGCGAGGAGGGCGAATAGCCGGCCGCCGACTCCTGCGCCTCGAGCACGGCCGGCAGGGGCGCGCCGAGCCGCTCGGCGATCTCGGCGGCAGTCGGCGTGCGGGAAAGCATGCTGGTCAGAACCATGGTGGCGTGCCCGACCTCGAGGCTGAGGTCTTGCACGCGGCGGGGCACGTGGACGCCCCAGGTCTTGTCGCGGAAGTGCCGCTTGATCTCGCCCGAGATCGTGATGACGGCGTACGCGGTGAAGGAGCCCCGCTCGGGGTCGTACCGGTCGATCGCCTTCACCAAGCCGAGCCGGGCCACCTGCTCGATGTCCTCAAAAGTCTCGCCCCGGCCCCGGTAGCGCCGGGCCAGCCGGCCGGCGAAGGGCAGGCACAGGCGGGTCAGGCTCTCGCGAAGCGCGGCGCGCTCGGCGGCGCCGGCCTCGGCGGCGCGCTCGGAGTAGGCCAGAGCGGCCGCGTCCAGGTCTTCCAAACCGTCATCGGTAGCGGGCGTGGCCAGGCGCTCGAGCAAACGACTGTCGGCCGCAGGCCGGTTGGCGTCACTCTGAGACATCGGCTCTCCAATCGGCGGGCTCACCCTGCAGAACCGGCATGTGTCGACCGGCTGCTCGAGCTGACGCCGCATATCAATGGGGGCGACCGGGTTGTGACCCGAGTCGCCCATCGCCGACCCTACTGCCCTGTTCAATCAACGCTCAAACATCCGGGTCGGCGATACTCAGAATTCACCGTTCGGGTTGGTCCTTCTCGGTCAGCGGCTTGTTGAGTTGACCCATGTTGGGCGCCTCCAGCTTGGGCCGGGCCGGGCGCGGGCCGGCATCGGCCCGACCGGCGTTGGCGGTCGGCGGCGTGGCGGGCTGATGGGCGGCCGCCGGAGGCCGGTTGGCCTGGCCCGGGTTCGGAGCCTCGAGCGGCGCCCGGCCCGGATTGGCCAGCGCGGCGCGCGGGGCGGCGTTCTGCTCCGGTGTGGCCCCGCCGAAGTGAGCGGAGCTGTTGCCCAGCCCAGGCAGCGCAGACGGCCCCGGCCCGGCGGGGCGGCCCGGCAGGCCGGACGGCTCCTCCCCCTCCGTCGCGGCCGGCCCGGCTTGACCGGCGCTGACCGGCCCGGAGTAGCCGGGAGCCTGCCCCAGCCCCGACGGCTCCTGGGCGGAACCGGACATACCACCCGGCGCTCCAGGCCCGAAAGCTCCCGCCGCCCCACCACCCGACTGACCCGCCGCGCCCGATTGACCCGCCGCGCCCGACTGGCTCGGTGCGGCTGAATGACCCGGTGCGGCCGACTGTCCCGGTCCACCCGTTTGGCCTGGCCCGGCCGACTGGCCTTGCGCGGAGAACTGCCCCGGTGCGCCGAACTGACCCGGCGTGTTCGACTGGCCCTCTGCGCCGAACTGGCCCGGCGTCGTCGACTGGCCCAGTTCACCCGCTTGCCCCGGCCCGACCGACTGGCCCGGCGCTGTCGACTGGCCAGGTGCGCCGTGTTGGTTCACCTGCGGCGCCTGACCGTTCGGAGCGAAGGAACCGCCCTGCCCGGCCGAACCGCCCGGTGCCGCCAGCCCACCTGATGCAGCCAGACCGAGACCACCCGCGAGTCCTTGGCCGCCAAGTGCCCCGTTGACCGGCTGACCGGCGGGCGCCCGCCCGGGAAGGCCGGACGGCTCCTGGCCCGATGATCCGCCGGACAGACCGGAAAGCTCGGGCGCTGACGAAGGCATCTCAGTCGGTGCGCCGGCGGGACGCAGACCGAGGCCCGAGGGCTCGGAGCCTGTCGGAACGGCCGGCTGGTGGGTTCCGGCGTTGGGCATTCCGGACTGGATTGTTCCGGAGTTGAGCATTCCGGGCTGAAGAGGTCCAGCGGTGGACATTCCCGGCTGGTTAGTCGCGGCGGGCGGCGTTCCCGGCTGGTGCATCGGCTGCGGATGCGCCATCTCGCCGACCGGCTGAGGCGTCATCGGACCGGCGATCGGCGTGCGCTCCGGCGGGGCGGCAGCCGGCGAAGCAGGCGCGTGCGGCCGGCCCGCCACTTCAACCGGCGGCGACGCGGGCCCGCCTGGCATCCCCCCGGCCGGCGTTGCCGGACCGCCCGGCATCCCGGCCCCCGGCGCTGCCGGCACGCCCGGCAAGCCACCAGCCGGCGCTCCGAGCCCACCCGGGATGCCGCCAGCCGGCGTTGCCGGACCTCCCGCCATGCCGGCACCCGGCGCTGCCGGACCTCCCGCCATGCCGGCACCCGGCGCTGCCGGACCTCCCGCCATGCCGGCACCCGGCGCTGCGGGGCCGCCCGCCATCCCATTGACCGGCGTTGCCGGGCCGCCCGGCGCGCCGGCAGTTGGTGTTGCGGCGCCGCCCGGCGTGGAGGCGGTCGGGGTAACCTGGCCACCTGGCGCACGGGGCGCGACCGGACGGGACGGGACGAACTTAGGAGCATCGAGCGGCCGGTTCTGATGCCAGTTCGGCGGCAGGACCGGCGCCGGCTTGCGCTGCGTCGGCGGCTCCTCGGCGGCCGGACTTCCCGCCGAATTCCCGGCGCCGGCCGCTCCAGCGTTCTCGCCGTCAACGGGAGCGTCCGCGTTCCTCGCGACCGAACCATCGGCTGCCCGACCGGCCGGAGCGCCGCCGATCCCCCCGTCACTCAGCGCGCCGCCTGGCTGTTGGCCGCCCGAAGCTTGATCGTGCGGTCGGAGCGACACCCGCCCCTCATCAGACGAAGCAACAGCCGAACCAGGTCGCCCTTCAGGGGCCGAAACGAAGGTCGAGCCCGGCACCGGCCCGGCGTCAGGCGAAGCAACAGACAAACCGGTCGGCCCCTCAGCCGGCGAAATAGAAGACAGGCCCGCTGCCGGCCCAGCGTCAGGTGGAGCAACGGACAAACCGGTAGGCCCATTAGCGGGCGAAACAAAGGCCGAGCCAGCCATCGCTCCAGCGTCAGGCAAAGCAACGGACAAACCGGTCGGCCCATCAGCGGGCCTGACAAAAGACGGGCCCGCCACCGGCCCGGCGTGAGGCGAAGCAACAGACAAGCCGGACGGCCCATCAGCAGGCGAAACGAAAGACGAGCCGGCGACCCGTCCTTCTTCGGAAGAGGCGAGGGGTGGGACTGTGGCTCGCCCCTCGGCGAGTGGGGCACGCGCATCGCCCTGGGCAGGAGCCGGGTCGGCGCCCTGCAGCTCGTCCGAGCCGTCGCGGAAGCTGAACGCGAGGCGCGGCCCGCTCGGTTCGTCCTCTGCGTCGCGGTGCTCGAGGTCATGGGCCAGTTCGACCGGCGGCAGAACCGACGCCCGCCCTGAGTCGGCCGAAGTCGCCGTTGCCGAGCCATGCCGCAGCGGCATCGCAGACGGCGATTCATGCTCGGGCGGCATGGGTTCCGGGGAAACGAAGGCGAGGCCGATCGGGGACTCGTGCCGAGCCTGGCGGTAACCCGGACCGGCCGACGGACTGTCGTCCTCCGGTGCCCGGCGTCGCGCCGCGTATTCGGACCGGACGGGCTCGTCCTCGGCCGGCATGTCGATCGGCGACCCGAAGGCCAGCGGCGACCCAAAGCTGGTCGGCGAGGCGAACGGCATCCCGGAGGCGGACCCGAACGCCGTCGCAGGCCCCGGACCATCGGCGGACCCGAACGCTGTCGCCGGCCCGAGGCCGTCCGCGGACCCGAATCCCGGCAGCGGCTCGGCCAGGCCAGCGGCCCCGAGTCCCGTCGGCCGCGCAGCAGCATCCGCCGACCCGAACGCCGTCAGCGACTCCGACGCATCCGCAGAGCCAAACGTTGTCAGTGATTCCGACGCATCCCCTGAGCCAAAGGACGTCAGCGGTTCCCCCGAGTCCGCCGCCGAGCCGAAGGCCGTCGCCGGCTCCGGCCCGTCAGCTGATCCGAGGGCCGTCAGCGGATCGAGCACATCCGCTGAGCCAAAGGCCGTCAGCGGCTCAGCATCGCCGGGCCGCGAGGAAACATCGCCCGGCCGCAGCGAAGCATCACCTGACCGCGAGGAAACATCGCCCGGCCCCAGCGAAGCATCACCGGACCGCGAGAAAATATCGCCGGACCGCAGCGACGCATCGCCGGGTCGCGAGGAAACGTCGCCGGGCTGCGAGGCAGCGTCGGACCATCGGGAGACGTCGGCGGAACCCAGCGCCGCCAACTGATCGACCGCGTCCGGTGACCCGAAAGCCGTCAGCGGCCGCGACACGCCGCCCGCACCCAGCCCCAGCGCCCCGGCCAGAGGCGCCACCCCATCGCCGTACGGCTCCCCCAGCCCGCGCCGGGACGCGGCGACCAGCCCCGACTCCTCGGCCAGCCCGGCCGCCGTCACCACTTCGGCCGCCGCCTGGCCGGTGGCGCAGGGCAGACGCTCGCCGCAGGAGGGGCAGATGCTCGTGCCGCCCGAGGGCCCGAGGCCTCCGGCGTGCGCCTCGAGCACCTGTCGAGCGGTGCGGGCCAGCAGGCTGTCCGGATCCACGTAGGCCTTCGTCGGTGCCACGTCAGCCGCCCCCCGTTCCGCTGCGAGGCGTGCGCCTCTCCGACACGGAACCAGTTCACCGCCGATTGGTGGGGATTCGCCGGGTTTTCAGCATTTCGGCGACCGGGGTGACGAATGAGCAACGAGGGCATCCGCGCCGCTTACCGTCGTTCACGCATTCACTCACGGTGCTTGTAATTTAACTCTCCGTACAATATGAGAACCCCTCAGGAGGTGCCCCCATGGACGACCTCGACCTGCACCGCGAGCAGATCCTCCGGCATGTCGGTCCCATCATCACCGGCCGGTTCGCCGGCTTCCGAGCCTCGTACACCCGTCAGGTCCGCATCGGCCAACCGCTGGTCACGGCCGTTTTTCTGGCCTCCGGCGTCTTCCACCTGATCGGCTCGCTGCTGCGCATGAAGGCCGGCCGCCGCAGTTTCAAGGAGCTCAAGAAGGGCCCGGAGTTCCTGGTGACCCCCGTGCGGCTGCGCGACGACCTGGGCCAGACCTACGAGGTCGAGATGCACGGTCAGCTACCCCAGTCGGCCCTGCGCCGCGGCGACCTCGTGCAGGTCACCACCACCCCGCAGAAAGACCCTTTCCTGCCCGTACGGCTGGTCCGGGTGGTCAACCTGACGACGATGCAGCCGTTGACCCCGCGCATCCCCACGATGTGGTCGCACCTCGGCCCGGCCCTGCTCCTGCAGGCCGCCTTCGGCTTCGCCCTGGTGGCCGCGGTGGCCGCCTTCGTGATGGTCTAGAGCAGATCGAGCGGCACAGCACCGGCCAGCGCCGCCATGCCGGCGTCGTTCGGATGCAGGTGATCGCCCCCGTCGTACCGCGGGTTCAGCCGCAGCGGCTGGAACGGGTCTCGCAGCGTACGGTCGAAGTCCGCCACCCCGTCGAACGCGCCGTCGCCACCGGCCCGGATCCAGGCGTTGACCCGCAGCCGCACCTTGTCGGCCGCTTTCGTGTACGAGTGATAGCCCTGCCACGGCGTGATGGTGCCCGCGACCACTCGCAACCCTTGCGCCTGGGCGCGTGCCGCCAGCCCGGCCAGCCCGTCCGCTATCCGGGCCGGGTCGGTCTGCCGGGGCGCCTGCATGATGTCGTTGATCCCGGCCAGCAGGATCACCGTGCGGGCGCCCGAGCGTTCCAGCGCGTCCTCGGTGAAGCGCGACTTGCCCGACGGCCCGGCCACCGCGGTGGTCCGGTAGCGGGGGTAGCGCGCGTCCAGCAGGATCCGGTTGCCGCTGATCCCCGCGTTGGCCACGCCGTAGTCGGGTTCGGGCCCGTCGGCCAGCCGGGCCGCCAGCAGGTCGGTCCAGCGCCGGTTGCGTCCCGGCGTCGAGGCGGCGCCGTTGGTGATCGAGTCGCCGAACGCCACTATCGTGCCGGGGGCGCCGGTCACCTCGACCGCGGTCACGTAGAACCAGGCCCACACACCTCGCTTGAACGCCGTCGCCGTCTCGTCGCCCGCCCGGTCCAGCGAGTCCGGGCTGACCAGGGAGCGCTGCTTGGGCTCGGCGTGCATGGTGCCCGCGGCCGGCTTGCGCGGGGTCCAGACGCTCACCAGCAGGTCGGCGTCGGCCGGGACGGCCAGTGGCACGGCGTCGCTGAGCACGTCGCCGCCGGGCGGCACGGTCACCTGCCCCCGCCCGCCGAACGTCGCGTCGAGCAGGGTGCCCGGGACCGCTGTGCCGTCGCTCGGGTCGAGGAAGCCGTCGCGGCGGCCGCCGGCGTGGGCCGAGAGCGCCACCGTCACGTGCCCGAAGCGCAGCGGCTCGAGGCCGAATCGATTGCTGAGCCGTACGCGTACCCGGGGACCGCCGATGGTCGTGTGCACAACATTGCGAACCGTGTGCCCGAGCGGCTTGTCCAGCCCGGCCGACGAGGGCGCGGCCGCCCAGGCGGTGGACCACGACGGGCCGGACGGAGCAGGGAGAGCCACTGCGGCCTGGGCCGGCGCCTGCGGGGACGACGTACCGGACCGCAGTGGCCCGAGCACCGCCCACGAGACCGTCAGGACCGTGGTCAGCACCGAGGCCACCAGGACACCGATCAGCAACCGCCGCACGTTCAAGATCATGCCTCCCCAGGGGTGCGGATCTGGAGGAAAAGGCAGGGCCCGCTTGTTCTCACCTTCCACCGGGTATGTGCCGCGGGAGAAGGACAGGGCGTGCGATCTCATGCTTTGGTGTCGCCTGGCGCGCCTGCCTGCGGTGTGTGAATGTGAGGGAAGTCCAGAGAGGTGGTGTGCCGTGGGCGAGGACGTCGATCAGGCCAACTTCACCCGGGAGGACCGCGCGAAGTACAGGCACAAGATTCGCCGCAGCCTGGATGTGTTCGCGGCGATGCTGCGCGAGTCCCGCTTCGACTTCGAGCGGCCGCTGACCGGCATGGAGATCGAGCTCAACCTGGTCGACGAGAACTGCGATCCGGCCATGCGCAACTCCGAGGTGCTGAACGCGATCGCCGACCCGGATTTCCAGACCGAGCTCGGCCAGTTCAACATCGAGATAAATGTGCCGCCGCGACGCCTGGCCGGGGACGAAAACGCCGATCTCGAACGCTCCCTGCGGGCCAGTCTCAACAACGCCGAGAAGCATTCCCGTACGGTCGGCGCGCACACGGTGATGATCGGGATCCTGCCGACGTTGCGCCGGGAGCACATGACCGACGACGCGCTGTCGGCCAACCCCCGCTACAAACTGCTGAACGAGCAGATCTTCGCGGCCCGCGGTGAAGACCTGGACATCCGGATCGACGGGATCGACCGGCTGGCCGTCACCACCGACACGATCGCGCCCGAGTCGGCCTGCACCAGCACCCAGTTCCACCTGCAGGTCAGCCCGGCCCAGTTCGCCGCGTACTGGAACGCGGCCCAGGTGATCGCCGGCATTCAGGTGGCCCTGGGCGCCAACTCGCCGCTGCTGTTCGGCCGCGAGCTGTGGCGCGAGACCCGTATCCCGCTGTTCGAGCAGGCCACCGACACCCGGTCGGAAGAGATAAGGGCGCAGGGCGTACGACCGCGGGTGTGGTTCGGGGAACGCTGGATCACCAGCGTCTTCGACCTGTTCGAGGAGAACGTGCGCTACTTCCCCGCCCTGCTGCCGATCTGCGACGAGCACGACCCGGCCGAGATCCTGGAGCGGGGCGAGGTGCCCGAGCTGAGCGAGCTCCGCCTGCACAACGGCACCGTCTACCGCTGGAACCGGCCGATCTACGACGTCGTCAAGGGCCGCCCGCACCTGCGGGTCGAGAACCGCGTGCTGCCGGCCGGACCGACCGTTGTGGACACGATGGCCAACGCCGCCTTCTACTACGGGCTGATCCGCACCCTGGCCGAGGCCGAGCGTCCGCTGTGGACGCAGATGAGCTTCAGCGCGGCCGAGGAGAACTTCCACACCTGCGCCCGGCACGGCATCGACGCCACCGTGTTCTGGCCCGGACTGGGCTACATCCAGGTCACCGAGCTGGTGCTGCGCCGCCTGCTGCCGATGGCCCGCCAGGGTCTCGAGCGGTGGGGCGTCTCGCAGGGCGAGCGCGACCGCCTGCTCGGCATCATCGAGCAGCGCTGCCTGACCCACCGCAACGGCGCCGCCTGGCAGGTGCAGACCCTGCACGCCCTGGAGGCCGACGGTGTCGACCGCCAGGACGCCCTGCACGAGATGCTGCGGCGGTACCTGCCGCTCATGCACGAGAACCTCCCCGTGCACGAGTGGCCCTATCCGGACTGACGGTCGTCGCGCCGGCGGCGGGTCCACGGCCGGGCCGCCGGCCGCACGTGGCGGGCAGGGTAGGACGTGGGCACCCGGCCGGCCACGGCGGCGGCGCCCGGTCGGCGCATCGTCACGAGCATCAGCGAACCCGCGATGATGAGCATCAGCGAGGTGAGCAGGGCCCCGAAGATCTGCGGGCCGGTCCTGGGCAGGTCGCCGCCGCCGTCGTTCCCGCCGCCCCCGTTGCCGTTGTCGCCGTCGTCGCCGCCGTTGCCGCTGCTCGCCTTGGCCTTGAGCTTGAGCATGACCTCGACGGTGTTGTCGGTCGAATTGCCGTCGGCGCTGCTGGTGCTGACGGTCACCCGCATCGGCTGGGTGCCGGACTTGGCGCTGTTCGAGGCGTCGATCGTCAGCCAGAGCTCGCTGCCGTCCAGGCCGGCCTGGTCCGGCGCCTCACAGACCACCGCGTTGGCGGCCTCGCTGCCGCCGGCCGGCTGGCACGCGGCCGCGACCGTGTTGGCCGTGGCGGCGGCCGAGATCGATTCGGCCGAGGCGGCGTCGAGCAGGATCGCGGCCGATCGGACCACCACACCGGCCGGCGGCCGCACGGTGAACCGCACCTCGTCGGCGGTCTCGGTGCCGTCGTTGGTGTAGGGCACCCGGATCACCACCGCCGCGCCCGGCGTCAGCGTCACGGCCGGCTTGCCGTACTCGACGGCCAGGTTCACCTTGTGCCGCGCGACCGGGATGCTCGGCAGCGCGACGTCGGTGTCGCCGCCGCACTCGCCGTCGGCCTCGGGGTCGGTGCTGAGCGCCTGGTCGACGCAGCCGCCGGTGAGCGTCTCGCCGCCCTTGAGGTCGAGGCTCACCACCAGCGGCAGCTGGATGGTGCGCGAGGCCCCGGCCGCCAGCTTGACCGTGCAGACCACGGTGCGGGTGTCGGTCCCGGCCACGCAGCCGCTGGGCAGCGCGCCCGCCACGGCGCCGTCCGGGAGCCGGATCGTGGCCACGTACGGGTCGGCGTCGCCCGGCCCGGCGTTGGACAGCGTGATCGGCAGGACGGTCGTCTGGCCGGGCGCGGGCGCCGTGACCGACGGGCTGCCGACCGTCACCGCGACCGAGTAGGCGGCGGCCGTGGTGCTCACCAGCAGACCCGAGGCGGTCAGCTTGTCGTCGGCGTCGTCCGGGTCGGAGAGGGTGATCCCGGTGGCCCGCCAGGCCGCGGTGGCCGCTGCACCCGCCGCCACGTCGACGCTGAGCGACAGCGCCTTCGGCTCGCCGGCCGCCAGGTCGATGCCCGTGCAGGTGATCGCCGACTCGCCGACGGTGCAGGTCGCGCCGTCGATCGAGGCCGCCGAGACGCTGAACCCGGTGGGCAGGCCGCCCAGCGGCACGGTCAGGGTCAGTCCGGTGAAGGCGGCCGTGGCCGAGAACCGGACCAGGGCGGTGCCGGACTCACCGGCCGGGACCACGGCGCCGTCCAGGGTCAGGGTGCCGGTGTCGCTGATCGACGAGTTGACCGGCGTCTCGTCGATGGAGACGTCCAGGTCGTCGCCGCAGGTGCGGTTGCCGTCGGCCGAGACGCAGCCGCCGGTGAGCTTGTCGCCGTCCTTGACGCCGGCCGACACCTGCAGCGGCACCGTCCACGAGGTCGAGGCGCCCGCGGCCAGGTCGTAGGTGCAGGTCAGCACGCTGGCGCTGGTGACCGTGCAGGCGGTGGCGGCCGGGCCGGACAGGTTGCCGAAGCTCGTGTTGTTGGGCGCGATCAGCGTGGCCGTCCGGCGGGCGGCGTCGGACGGGCCGGCGTTGCTCACCGCGACGGTCAGCGACGTGGTCTCGCCCGGCTTCACCGTGCGGCTGGGCGTGGTCGGCTTGTAGGTCACCGCCGCCACCGGGTCGCCCGAGGTGATCAGTTGGGCCGTGCCCCCGGTGACGGTCTCGCCGGCCGCCGCGACCGTGATGCCGGTGGCCTGCCAGCTCAGCGAGCCGGCGGCGCCCGCGTCCACCTTGGTCGTCACCGTGACGGCCGTGTTGGCCCCGGTGACCAGGTTGACCCCGGTGCACCGGATCTCGGTGGCGCCGTTGGTGCAGGTCGAGCCCTGCGGCCCGCTCACGCCGGTGACGGTGAACCCGGCCGGCTTGCCCGCCAGCGGGATGGTGACGGTGGCGTTGCTGACCGCGCCGGTGGCGGTGATCCGCAGGACACCCGAGCCGGTGCGGCCGGGCACGACCGTCACGGGCGCGCCGGCGATCTGCAGCTTGCCGCTGAGCGGGGTGGCCAGGGTGATCGACTGGATCTGGTAGTCGCTCGGCGAGCAGGTGGAGCCGACCGTGTTGCGGACGCAGCCGCCGGTCACCGGGTTGGCCGCGCTGACCGTCGGGTCGACCGCGATCGGGATGGCGACCGAGGTGCGGCCGTTACCGGCCACGTTGACCGTGCAGTTGAGCTGCCGGTCCGACACCCGCTGGCAGGCGCTGGCGGCCGGGCCGGTCAGAGTCGGGAAGGTGGTGCCGGTCGGGGCCAGCACGGTGTACGTGAGACCGGTGGCCTGCGACGGGCCGTCGTTGGTGACGAGCAGCGTCAGGGTGCCGGTGCCGCCGGGCATCACGGTGCCCGAGACGGGCACGCTGACCGTCAGCTTGGGATCGGTGCGCGGGGCGCCGATCGTCGCGGCCGCGGTGACCGTCTGCTCCTTCGACTGCGAGCCCTGCGACACGAGCACGGCGGGCGACCAGTCACCGGCCGGGGCGTTGCCCGCGACCAGGGTGGTGAGCACGACGTCGGCCGTGCCGCCGCCCGTGACCGAGACGTTGGTGCACGTGACCGCCTTGTCGCCGATGGTGCAGGAGCCGGCGTCGCTGCGCACCTGCACGACCTGCATGCCGGTGGGCAGGGTGTCGGTCGGGATGGTGACGGTCAGGCCGCTCTTGCTCTGGGTCGAGGCGACCGTGACGGTGACCGTGCCGGTGACACCCGGCGTGAGGGTCGCGCCGCCGCCGGTCGGCGTGCGGACGGTCAGGGCCTGGTCCAGGGTGGCGGTCAGCGCGACGGCCGGCAGCACGGGCTCGCCCGGCTCGCAGACGTTGTCCCGGTCGAAGTCGACGCACCCGCCGGTGACCGGCGTGTTCGGGTTGGCGTTGGCCGGGATCTGGATCGGCAGCGACCACGAGACCGGCGCCGCCGCCCCGGCGGGCAGGTTGACGACACAGTCCATCAGGGAGCTGCCGGCCGCCGCGGTGCAGCCGGCGGGCAGCGGAGTGCCGAACGTGGTGCCGGTGGGGGCCTTGACCCGTACGGACGCGTTGGTCAGGTCCGAGAAGCCCTTGTTGTCGAGCGTTCCGGTGATAACGGCCGTCGTGCCCGGCGCGACCGGCGTGGTCGGCGCGCTCATCGTGTACTTCACGTCCGGCGCCGGGGCCGACGTGCGCAGCAACTCGCCGTTGGCCTGGCTGGTGCCGCCGGCGCCGTTGCTCAGCGTGGCCGTGGGCGACCAGGTGGCGTTGGCCGGCATCCGCGACGCCGGGTGCAGGCGGACGTCGACCAGCCGCTGGTCGGGTCCGTCGGAGGCCAGGCTGATGCCGCTGCAGGTGATCTCGGTGTTGTTGACCGTGCAGGGCGCGCCGGTCGGGCTGCTGGCGCCGGCGATCTCGAGGTCGGACGGCTTGCCGGCCAGCGGGACGGTGATGGTCAGGCCGCTCAGCGGACGGTCGGTGGTGACGGTGATGAAGCCGCTGTCGATGGCGCCCGGCGCGACCGTGGCCCGGGTGAAGCCGAGCTGGGCCTGGTCCGAGAACGGCTTGCCCAGGGTGAGAGCGATGGCCGTGTCGCAGTCGGTGCCGCCGGGCACGTCGACGCAGCCGCCGGCCACGGAGGCGCCCGAGGCGGCCGTGCTCGCCACCTTCAGGTTGAGGCGGAACTGGGCCTTGGCGCCCGCGGCGAGGGCCGTGCGGCAGCTGATCTGCGTGGCCGAGCTGGTGGTGCAGTAGTCGGCCGCGGTCGTGCCGGTCAGGTCGAACGTGGTGCCGGCCGGGGCGGTGAACGTGGCCAGCGCGGCCGGGTCGTCCGAGACGCTGTTGTTGGTCATCGTCACCTGGACGTCGGCGGTGCCGCCGGGCAGCACCGTGCCCGCCGGGGGCAGCACCAGCGCGACCGAGACGTCCGAGGTGGGCGAGCCGACCGCCAGCACCTGCGGGCGCAGCACGACCGAGTCCTTGCCGGGGTCGGTCACCGTGATCGTGGGCCGCCAGGTGCTGTCGGGCGCGGTCGACGAGCCGGTGGTGAAGTCGATGGCGAGCGGGGTGGTCCCGGTGTCCGGGAAGTTGGTTCCCGGGCAGGTCGCCGTGCCCGCCGCGATCGTGCAAGTGCGCCCACCCAGCCGTACGGCGGTGACGTCCACCCCGGCCGGGAGCCCGGCCAGGCTGACGGTCACACCCAGGTTGGGCCGCACCTCGGCGGCAGCCAGGCTCACGGTGGCGGTGCCGGTCTGGCCCGGCGCCGGGCTCGCCGCCGTGACCGTGCCGGTCGAGACGACCGTGGCCAGCGGCTTGCGCAGCGAGAAGGAGCCGATCGTGGCGTCGCAGGCCGGGGTCGAGTCGAGGTCGACGCAGCCGCCGGCGATGGGCGTGGCCGGGTTGGCGTTGCCGGGGATGACGATCGGGACCGTCCAGTTGGCCCGGGTGCCGACGTCGGACACGTCCACCCGGCAGTTGAGCGTCGTCGGGGTGGTGCGCGTGCAGTCGGCCGGCGGGGTGCCGAACGTCGTGCCGGCCGGGGCCGTGATGACGACCGGCGCCTTGATCGTGGCCGACGTGAGGTTGGAGCTCGCGCTGTTGGTGACCTGGACGGTCAGCGGCACGGTGTCGCCCGGCAGGACGCTGTTGTTGCCCGGGACGCCGCTGACGGCGACGCTCAGGTCGTACGGCGACGTGCCGACCAGCGCGATCTGGCTGGCGGTGGTCGTGGTGGCGGCGCCCCGGCCGGTCAGCTTGACCCCGGCGTCCCACAGGTCGCCGGTGCTGGTGGTGTTCGGCGTGGTGATGGTCAAGGTGACCGTCTTGGCGCCGGCCGGCAGCGCCAGGCCGGTGCAGGTGATGTCGCTGGCGCCCTTCGTGCAGCCGTTGTCGGCGCTGATGGTCCAACCGGAGACGGCGGCCGGGATCGGGATCGAGACGTCGACGTTCTGCGCCTTGGTCGAGGTGATGACGACCTGGGCCGTGGCGGTGTCGGCCGTGCCGGGAGCCAGCTGGGCCCGGTTGACGCGGACCGTCACCTCCTGGTCGAAGCGGGTGGTGAGCGGGATGGCGGGCAGGGTGACGTCGGGCGGCGAGGTGCAGACGCCGTTGTCGTTGCGGTCGAAGCACCCGCCGGTGATCGTGCCGCTCGGGTCGGCCGTCGGGTCCACGGTCACCGGCACCGAGAAGGCCGGCGCGGTGGCCCCGGCCGCGATGGTGGCCGTGCAGCTGAGCCGGGTGCTGGTCGCGTCGGCCGTGCAGCCGGCGGGCAGCGGCGTGCCGAAGGTGACCCCGGCCGGCGCGACGACGCTGAACCGGGCGTTGGTGGCGTCGGAGGTGCCCTCGTTCTTGAGGGTGACCGGGATGGTCCCGGTGGCGCCCGGCTCGACGGCGCTGACAGTGCCGAAGGTGGGCGTGAGAGTGACCTGCGGGGCACCGGTGACGGCGACCGGACGAGTTCCGGTCAGCGTGACCGGACCGGTGCTGTCCTGGATCTTGATGTTGGCCGCGGTGGCGGTGACCCCGGCCGCGAGGTTGGCCGCGGCGACCACCGGGATGGTGATGTCGCGGGAGGCGCCCTTGGCCAGGTTGCCCAGCGAGCAGTTGACCGTGCTGCCGGTGACCGTGCAGGTGGGGCCGGCCGGCGTCACCGAGCCGATCGTGAGGCCGGCGCCCAGGGTCAGCGGCACCTCGATCGAGAAGCCGGTCAGGTCGCCGTTCTCGGCGGTCACCCGCACGGACGCGTTGCCGGTGGTGCCGGGCGTGACCGTGACCGGGGTGACGCTGACCGCGGCCCGGCGGTCGACCGGGGCCCGCAGCGTGATGGTCGGGATGCTCGCGTCGCAGCCGGGCGTGCCGTCGTAGTCGACGCAGCCGCCGCCGATGCTGGTGAACAGGTCGGCGTTGGCCGGGATGACGACCGGCAGGGCGAGCGCGGCGTTCTGGCCGGCCGGGGCGGTCACGGTGCACTGGACACGGGTGGCCACGAGCGACTGGCACGCCGCGGGCAGGTTGGCCGCGTCGAACGTGGTTCCGGCCGGCGCGGTGACGGTGACAACGCGGTTCTTGGCGTCCGAGAAGCCGGTGTTGGCGACAGTCACGTTCACCGTTGCCGTATCGCCGGGGTTGAGCGTGCCGGCCGACGGGACCGTGGCCGTGGCCGACAGGGTGGGCTGGGCCGCGCCGATCACAGCGACCGCGGCGGCCGCCGTGGCGTTCTGACCGCCTCCGCTGATGGCGAGGACCGGCGTCCAGGTGGCCGGGTCGGCGTTGGCCGCCGCCTTGAGCGTCAGCGTGATGTCGGCGCTGTGGTTGACGCCGGTCAGGTCCACGTCGCCGCAGTTGAAGGTGCCGGTGGCGGTCGGGGCGCAGTCGAGGTTGCCGGGCGCGGTCACCGCGGTGACCTGCAGGCCGGTCGGCGCGGCGGTCGAGGTGGCGACGACGAGGTCGTTGATGTTCGCGCCGGACTTCAGGGTCAGCGTCGCGGTCTTGGCCGTCGGGTCGCCGGGCACGACGGTCGCCGGCGTGGCGGAGACGGTGAGCCGGCCCTGCAGGGGCACGTCGACCGGGATCGGCGGGAAGTTGCCGTCGGCCGTGGTGCAGATGCCGTTGGCGTCGAGGTCGACGCAGCCGCCGGTGAGGTCGGCCCCGGCCTGGACGTTGGCGGCGACTGCGATCGGGAAGGTGAAGGTGGTGGCGCTGGCGGCCACGGTCTGATCGAAGGTGCAGCCCGCGGACTTGCCGTCGGCGGCCAGCTGGCACGCGTTGGCGGTCGGGCTGCCCGGGGTGAGGGCGGTGAAGGTGGCCCCGGCCGGGGCGATGACGCTGACCTTGGCTCCCAGCGCGTCGGACGGGCCGGTGTTGTTGACGTCGACGCTCACCGAGCCGGTGCCGCCGGGCAGGATCGGCGTGCTGGGCACGTTGACCGTCGCGGTCACCACGTTGCGCGGGTCGCCGATGCGGGCCAGGGTCTGGTCGGCCGCGGTGACCGTGCCGGCCGGGATGGTGGCGGTGATGCCGGGCACGGTCCACGTGCCGGTGCCCGCGCCGGCCGTAGCGGTCAGGCCGAGGTTGATCTCCTGCGGCGTACCGGGGTCGATGGTCGGGATGGTGCAGGTGGCGATGTTGGCGCTGACCGGGCAGGCGCCGCCGCCGGCCAGCGTCACGGTCGGCGCGTTGAGGCCGGCCGGGCGCGGGGTCAGCGGGATCGCGACGACGGTGTTCGTGAGCTGGGCCCGGGTGGCCGAGACGCGCAGCTTGGCCGTCGTGGCGGTGTCGCCCGGGGTGACGGTGACCGTGTCCGAGGCGAAACCGACCTGGGCCGCGGCGGGCACCTTGAGCGTGATCGGCGGGATCGTGGCGTCGCCGGCGCCGCAGCCCGGGTAGCCGTCGAGGTTGACGCAGCTGCCGCTGATCGCCTTGTCGGGGTCGGCGTTGGCCGCGACCACCAGGGGCAGGGTCAGCTGGGCGGTGGCCGCGTTGAGAGCCAGCGTCGTCGTACAGGTGAGCAGGTTCCGGTCCGCGTTGGCCGTGCAGATGTCGGAGGCCGGCGAGCTCAGGGTGCCGAACGTGGTGCCGGTCGGCGCGGCGACCGTGAACGAGGCGCCGGTGGCGGTCGACGGGCCCTTGTTGGTCACCGTGACCTGGACGTTGGCGGTGCCGCCGGGCTCGACCGAGCCGGCCGTGGGCACGCCCACGGTGGCCTCGAGCCGGTAGGCCGGGGTGCCGGTGGTGGCCAGGGCGCCGGTGGCGGTCATGCTCTCGTTGCCGGTCTCGACCGTGATGCCGGTCGCCGTCCACGTCTGGGTGGAGGTCGCCGTGGCCGGCACCTGGACGGTGAGCTGCACGTCCTTGGGCGTGTTGGCGGCCAGCGGGATTCCGGTGCACACGATCGCCGTGGCGCCGGTGATGTCACAGGTGCCGCCGTTGACGGTCGCCGCGCTCACCGTGAAGCCGGACGGCAGCGCCGCCTTGGGCACGGTGATCTTGACGCCGGTCTCGGCCTGGATCGAGGTCAGGGTGAGCGTGCCGGTGCCGCTGCTGCCCGGGGTGATCGTGGCCGGGGTGCCCAGCACGGTGAGCCGGTCGGCCAGCTTGGGCCGCAGGGTGATGGTGGGCAGGGCCGTGTCGGCCGCTCCCCCGCAGATGGCGTCGTTGTCGAGGCTGACGCAGCCGCCGGCGAGCGGGGTGGAGGCGTCAGCGGTGGCCGAGACCAGCAGCGGCAGGTCGAGCGAGAGGATCGGATCGTCCGGCTTCTGGGTCACCGAGCAGCGCACGGTGGTCGGGGTCAGCGTCTGGCAGGCAGTGCCGACCGCGCCGGTGAGCGGCCCGAAGGTCGTGTTCTGCGGTGCCACCACCACGAACGGCGTGGCCACGGCGTCGGACGGGCCCTGATTGTCGATGTCGACCGTCATCGTCGTGGGCTGGCCCGGGCTGACCGTGCGGGCGGCCGGGCCGCGGGCCGCGGCGGCCAGGTTGGCCCGGGTCACGGCGTTGATCAGGGTGCCGGTGGCGGTGCCGGTCGAGTCGGTGGTCGTGGCCGTGACCGTGCCGGTCCAGTCGGCGGTGACGCCGGAGCCGAGGGTGACCGGCACCGTCAGGGTGAGGCTGCCCGGGGTGCCGCCGGTCATCTTCGGGACGGTGACGCCGGTGCACTTCAGCGCGCCGCTGACGAGGGCGCAGGTGCCGCCGCCGGCGCTGGCGCCGGCCGTGTCGATCGTGTAGCCGGCCGGGGCGGCCGGGAACGTGACGGTGGCCGTGCCGGGCTGGATGCCGACGTTGTTGATCTTGACGGTGGCGTTGACCTTCGCGCCGCCCGGGGTGCCGGCGACCGGGGTGATCGAGACACCGTTGTCGATGTTGACGTCGGGGTCGCTGACGGCCGCCACCCGGCCGTACCCGGTGATCGTCTTGTTGTTCAGGGTGGTCGTGATATTGGCCAGGTCCCATGTCGTGCCGGGCGGCGTGGCCAGGGTGGCGGCGGTGTTGAGGGTGATCGTCGCGTCCTGGCCGGCGCCGATGGCGACGTTGCTGCAGACGACGTTCGACGTGTCGGTGACGCAGGTTCCGCTGGTCGAGGTGGCCGAGGTGACGCGTACGCCGGAGGGGGCGTTCCCGATCGGGATGGTGACTGTCGCGCTGTCCGCGTCCGACGGCCCGGCATTGGTGATCTTGACTGTGGCCGGCGCGGTCTTGCCGGCGGCCAGAGCGGCCGGCGTCACTGTGATCGTGCCGCCGGTGGTGGTGCGGGGCAGTGCCGTGGCGAGGGCCGAGCCGCCACCGTTGATGGTCATGGTGGCGTCGGTGGCCGCCGCGACCGGGGTGCTCGTCGCAGTGATGGAGTTCGCTGCGGGCGACCACGCGGGGGCGGTGCCGGTAGCCGTCGCCTTCAATGTCACCGGCATCGAGACCTTGGCCGTGCCACCGCCGGGGACAGTCACGCCCGTACATACGATATAGGTCGCGTTGCCGTCCTTGTCGCATGTGCCGCCGCCGGTCACGGTCGGGGTGCCGAGCGGGTAGTAGGTCGCGCTCGGCTTCGGGATCCGAATCGTCGTGTTCGGGGCGGCGACGTCCCCGGTGTTACTCACCGTGACGGTCGGCGTTCCGGACTGACCCGGCGCCACCGTGGTGCCGGTGCTCGTGACCGTGCCCAGCTTGACGTTGCCGCGGCAGATCGCCTCGCCGATCACGACGGTGCCGCCGGCGACGCTGCCCAGCGCGGCCAGCAGCTTGAGATCGATGGCCTTGGCCGTGTAGACAAACTGGCCGGAGGTGGTGTTCCAGGTCGCGGCCTCGGAATCGATCGCGGCGGTGAGGACCCCGGGCAGCGAGATCGTCCCGTCGGCCTGGATCGACACCGGCAGGCCGGACAGCCGCAAGTTGGCGGTGTTCACCGTGTGGCTGATCGCGGTGCTGTTCATCAGGCAGGTTGCGCCGACCGCGTCCGCGGTCAGCGTGCCGCCGAGCAGGTTGAGCCCGGTGACCTTGCCCTCCGCCGTGCCACCGTCGCCCGACGGCCCGCCGGTCGCCGCGACAGTGCCGGTGGTGGCCACGTTCGGGATGTTGGCGTTGACGAGGGTGCTGCTGACAGCGGTGCCCCCGTTCCAGTTGGCGGTGGCCGGCAACGTCACGTTGACCGGCAGGCCCAGCACGGTCAGCCCCACCCGCAGGGCGTTCGACGTGGTGGTGACGGACGTGGCCGCGTACGCGGCGCCGGGGCCCCAGAACAGCGTGAGCGCCAGAACGGCGACCACCAGGAGAGCCAGCTGCTTGACCGGAATACGCCAATGGAAGAGCACGAGTCGATTTTCACGGCGTCCCGCGCCATAAGTCCTTCGTTCGCCGAATGTCTCGCCATTTCTTTCAGCCAACTGCCAGCCAATGGCGTTTCAACTCTGATAACACCCGTCCCACCGGCCCCTCCCGAGACCCCGGAATATCAAATTACGGCCGCCGGGCCGCCGGTTCCTCAGTGGAACCCGCCGGGCGCCCGCGAGCACGCCGCGAGCCGCCGGGAAAACGCCTCCGAGCGTTACGCTGCAACGGTTTCCGCTCTCCGGCGTCGGCGATCGACCATATCCGATGCGTGGCGTCCACCCGACGTTCACCGGCCCGAGGCAGCGGAGAACGGCCTTTTCGCGTACGTTTTCCGGTGTTTACTAAAGGAAGGCGCACGTCGATGCCAAAGATTCGTCTGACCTTAACCGCCGGTATGGCGGCGCTAATGGCCGTAGGATGGGGCGCGGTGGTCCCGGCTCAGGCCGCCCCGCCGGCCCTGGTGGCCGATCCGGCGGCCTACGTCGACCCCTTCATCGGCACCACCCGGGGCGGCAACACCTGGCCCGGCGCGACCCGCCCGTTCGGCATGATCGCCTGGAGCCCGACCGCCACCACGGGCGACCAGACCGGGGCGCCGGCCTCCAACGGGTACGACTACAACGTCACCAAGCTGCGGGGCTTCAGCCTGACGCACGTCAATGGCGCCGGGTGCGCCCCGGGCGCCGCCGGCGACGTGCCGATCCTCCCGTACGCGGGCCCGGTCGACTCCTCCCCCACGGCCGACACCAAGGACGCCAAGTACGCCGCGACGTTCAGCCACGCCAACGAGACGGCTACCCCCGGGCGGTATGCGGTGACCCTCGACTCGGGGGTCCGCACCGACCTCGCGGTAAGCACCCGGGCGGGCGTCGGTGATTTCACCTTCCCGGCCGGGCAGCCCGCCAATCTGCTGTTCCGGACATCGAATTCGCTCAACGGCAGCGAGAACGCCGGAATCACCATCGACCCGGAAACCCGTACGGTGAAGGGCTGGGTCCTGACCGGCGGATTCTGCGGCCGGCGGGGCAACGGCGGGGGCGCCACCAACCCGAACCGGCGCTCCTATTACAAGGTGTTCTTCGATGCCGTCTTCGACCGCGACTTCGCCAGCACGGGCACCTGGCAGAACTCGGCCCTGAATCCGGGAGGAACCGCCATCGAAGGCGGTGAGGGTTACTTGACCGGAGCCGACCGGGCCGGCAAGGGCTCGGGCGGTTGGGTCGGCTTCGACACGGCTACCGACAGTGATGTCCGCATGCGGCTCGGGATCTCGTACGTCAGCGCCGAGGGCGCCGCGGCCAATCGAGAGGCGGAGATTCCGGCCGGCGCCACGCCATCGACGGTCGGGGATGCCACCCGGGCCGCCTGGAACACCGAACTGAAGCGCATCCGGGTCGGCGGCGGCACCGAGGCACGGACCACGGCCTTCTATACGGCGGTGTACCACGCGCTCATGCAGCCACAGACGATGAACGATGTCGACGGCCAGTATCTGGGGGCCGACATGAAGGTGCACCGGATGCGGCCGGGACAGAAGGCGGTCTATGGCACCTTCTCCGGCTGGGACCAGTACCGGGCCCAGATCCAGCTGCTCGGACTGCTGCGGCCCGACGTCGCCGGGGACATGGCGACATCGATGGCCGACTTCGCCGCGCAGAACAACGGCATCTGGGACCGGTGGCTGCACCTGGGCGCCCCGACCCACGTGATGACCGGCGACCCGGCCGCGCCGACCCTGGCCACCTGGTACGCCATGGGCGTCAGGAACTTCGATGCCCGGGCCGCCTTCGACTCCCTCTACCGGCAGGCCACGATCCAGAATCCGGAGGCCCTGTCGGACGCCGGCTGCCCCGGGCAGTGCACCGGCCAGCGGGCGACTCTCGACACGTACTTGGCTTTGAAATACGCCGCCAACGACATCTGCCACTGCTGGGGTGGAGCGGCCGAGACCCTGGAGAATTCGCTGGCCGACTTCTCGCTGGCGATGTGGTCGCAGAAGCTCGGCCTCGCCGCCCGGAGCCGTGAGTTGCTGCCCCGCGGCGACTACTGGAAGAACACGTACAACCCGGCCGTCGGCTACCAGGCCGCGCGGCGGGCCGACGGCGCCTGGCAGCCCGGCTTCATCCCGAGCACGGATGTCGGCTTCGCTCAGGGGTCCAGCGCCACGTACACCTGGATGGTCCCGCAGGACGTGTCCGGCCTGGCCACGCTGATGGGCGGCCGGGCCAAGGCGGCCGACCGGCTCGACACGCTGTTCCACGACGAGAACGGCAACTGGGCCGTGCTGGGCGGCAACGCGCTGCGCTACGACCCCACGAACGAGCCCGGCATCCACGCGCCCTGGCTGTACAACGGCCTCGGCCAACCGTGGAAGACGCAGGAGACGGTCCGGCAGATCGTCGACACCGCGTACGGCGTAGGCCCCGGCGGCCTCCCCGGCAACGACGACCTCGGCACGATGAGCGCCTGGTACGTCTTCGCCGCGATCGGCCTGTTCCCCCAGACCCCCGGCCGGGCCGAACTGCTGCTCGGCAGCCCCGTCTTCCCCAGGGCGATCGTGGAGCGCAGCACCAACGTCCGCCTCACCATCAACGCCAACACCACCGACAAGTACGTGCAGAGCGCCCGCCTGAACGGCGCCCGCCTCACCAGGTCCTGGCTACCCGAGTCCTTCACCCTGACCGGCGGCACGCTCGACTTCACCCTCGGCACCACCCCGAACACCACCTGGGCGACCGCCACGGCCGACCTCCCGAAGGACCACTGACCGTTCCGGCCGGGACCACCGCCGTGGTCCCGGCCGTCACACCTGACGAGAGTCGGCCGCGATCGCGTCGATCAACGGGAGTCCGCGTTCGTGCGCTGATGTAAAACGCTGCTCACCAAGCAGCTCGACACGGGCGAAAGCCAGATAGGCGAGAGTATGCGCAGTGACGTCTCCGTGCTTACGCAAACTCTCGGCGACATCCTGGCCGACCTCGATGGGATCCTTCAAGCCGGGTATGAATTTCAAGAGCTTGATGAGGGGCGAGCGGGAGACGCGCTCACACCCGATCTCCCCCAGGTAGCGTTCGGCCCGCTGAACCTGCTCCTCGAGCTCCTCGCGGATCCGGTCGAGCTTGCGGAACTTGAGCAACCGGTCCTCGATCGCGTAGATCTCCTCGACCCGGTCCTCGATGTGCCGGCGTAGCCGCGGGAGGAGATCCCCACGCTGCCGGCGGAACTTGACGATCTTCTCGACCGGCAGCGGTTCGGCCGGCACCGGCAGAAGACCTTCGAGCAGGTGGGTGCGAAAGCGGGCGTACCTGATCTCCGATTCGGCTCGAGTTTCGGTCGGGTCGCCCTCCTCGCCCTCCGGAACGGGCGTCAAGCCGGACATCAGAGCCCGCAAGGCGCCCGGGTCATCGGTCGTCGGCACCCAGGTCGAGCGGGAGGAGGACGGCCGGCTTCCGGGCTCACAGAGGGCAAGCGCCAGTCCTGCCATGAACTCCGCGGCGGTGGTCTTCTCGATCAGCACCCACTCGCGTCCGAACTGGCCGCGGCCTTCGCTGCCGGCCAGCCCGCTCGGCAGGTCCTCCAAACCCAGGCCGTAATAGAGCGTCTTGTCATAGTGAATGCGTGTCATCTCGCCACGCGCGAACGCTTGACGCCGACGGTCGATCTCCATCGGCGGGATCCCGGCAATGAACCGGCCGAATTCTCGACCGGTCGAGCGCACCTCGTACGGAAGCCGCTGCACCACCAATTCGGCGCGGACCAAGGCACGGGTGTAGTCGTCGTAGAAGTCCGGCCGCCTCAGGTAGGCCTCCGGCACGATGGTTCCGACCTCGTCCCAGTACAAGAGGGTCCGGGTCCACCAAGCCGTCTGTGGAACGTTGATCAGCGGGTAGTAGAGCGCTGCCTGCATCTCGGCGACACTAGCGAATCCGACGAAGCACCCACCCTGGCCGATCGGGCCACGGAGGTGACCGATCAGCTCAGACCGGCCAGTAGCTCCCGCAGGGCTTCGTTGAAGGGGACCGGCTGCTCCAGGTTGGGGAGGTGGCCGGCCCCTTCGATGATCGCCAGGGTTGAGGCGGGGATGAGGGCGTGCATCTCTTCGGCGTCGGGGACCGGGGTGAACTCGTCGTCGCGGCCTACTGCGATGAGGGTGGGGACCGTAATTGTTGTGAGCAGGTCGCGGTAGTCGGGGCGTTCGGCTCGGCCTCGTAGGGCGGCGGCCGCGCCTGCGGGCGGGGCGCCGGTCATCATCGTCGTGACGTGGTCGGCGACCGCGGGCATGGCTTCTACGTTGTAGGCGGCCAGCATCTTGGCCAAGTTGTCTTTGGCGTACCAGGCGTTGCCCTCGGCCTCGAAGCGGTCGGCTGCCGCGCGGCGGGCGGCCTGTCCCTCGGGGGTGTCGGTACGCGGGAACGTGTCGGCCAGGATCAGGCCGCGAATGCGGTGCGGGAACTGGCGGTAGCACTCCATGACGATCTGGCCGCCCATCGACAGGCCGCCCAGCACGAAGTCGTCGATTTCCAGGTGGTCGGCCAGCGCGGCCACGTCCTGGGCGAACGTCGACAGCGGCGTCTTGCCCGGCACCACGGTCGTCTTGCCGTAGCCGCGAAGGTCGGCGGTGATCACCCGCCACCCGGAGCCGGCCAGCGCCTCGACCTGGGGGCGCCACATCGAGCGGTCGAACGGGTGCCCGTGCACCAGGACGATCGGCCGTCCCTCGCCCGTGTCGTCGTAGTCGATCGTGACGCCGTTGACCTCCGCTGTGCTCATGTGATCGACGTTAGTCAGGGGGTCGCGCCGCGGAACGGGCCAATCCGAGCATCGCGGCTCGGTACGGTCGCCGGCGAGCGGGTCAGGCCGCGGCCGAGCGGGCGATCGCCACGGTGACATAGCCGCACACCTGCTTCGGCAGCAGCAGGGTGCCGCCCGGGCCGGCCGCGACCAACGCAGCTGCCTCGGCGACGCTCGGGGTGCCGACCGCCCCGTCGACGGTTCGGCTCGGGTTGGGCACGTTCTGGCGTGCCAGCTCGGCGGCCGGCAGGGCAAGCAACCGCCAACCAAGGCCAAGAGCGGTTTCCCGTACGGCGGGTTCGCCGGCCCGGCGATCGACGGTGGCCAGCACGGTCACGTCGCCGGGAGCCAGACCGGCCACCGTCAGGGCCGCCCGAACCGCCGCATGAAGGTCAGCCCCCGCCACTCCCGGCCGTGCGCCGACTCCGACCGCGACCGTCGCACCGGCCGGCACCGGACCGGTCCCGGCGCGCGAGGTCACAGACCGGTGAGCAGCCGCGTGGCGAAGCCCGGATTGCCCGCCCAATGCAGATGCACGTAGGACGCGTGGACCGCATCCGTGGCGAAGCCCTCCGGATCGGCGCCCCGCCAGGCCCACGCCGCGCCGCCGGCCGGTGATAGCAGCAGGCCCGAGCGCGGGTGCACGGTCGTCCGGTGGAATTCGTGGCCGGTGACCCGGGTGCCGGCCGGGGCGAGCGGACTGTCCGTGAGTGCGACGGCATCGCGGTAGCCGAGAGTCAGCGTGGGTGTCATCGCTGCCTCGGCGTCGATCACGCCGCACATCGGGGCGCCGTCGAGCGTCCGGCACAGCCAGAGCAGGCCGGCGCATTCGGCCGCGATCCGCCCGCCCGAGGCGGCCAGGGCCGCCACCGAGCGGCGCAACGGCTCGTTGGCGGACAGCTCCGACGCGTACACCTCGGGGAAACCGCCGCCGACCACGAGCGCGCGCGTGCCTTCGGGCAGGACCTCGTCACGTAACGGATCGACCGTGACGACCGAGGCGCCAGCACCGGCCAGCAACTCGGCGGTCTCGGCGTACGCGAAGGAAAACGCGGGCCCACCGGCCAGCGCAACCACCGGACGGCCCTCGACCGGCTCGGCGGCGACCGGCGACCACGGCTCGGCGTCGAGCGGCGGGGCGGACCGGGCGATCGCCATCACCTCGGCCAGGTCGACCGACGACTCGATCAGCGCGGCCAGCGCGTCCACCGATGCCTGGGCCTCGGCCCGGCGCTCGGCCGCCGGCACCAGCCCGAGATGGCGCGAGGGAGCGGCTACCGCGTCAGCCCGCCGCAACGCGCCCAGCACGGGCGTGCCGACCTCTTCGCAGGCCTCGCGCAGGATCGCCTCGTGCCGGTCCGAGCCGACCCGGTTGAGGATCACGCCCGCCATCCGCACGCTGCCGAAGCTGCGGAAACCGTGCACCAGAGCGGCGATCGACCGGCCCTGCGCGGCCGCGTCGACGACCAGGATCACTGGCGCATCCAGCAACCCGGCGACCTGGGCCGTCGACCCGGTCTCGCCGGCGCCGGTACGCCCGTCGTACAGGCCCATCACGCCCTCGATGACCGCGAGCGAGGCGCCCTGCGAGCCGTGCGCGAACAGCGGGCCGATCAGCTCCTCCCCCACCAGCACCGGGTCGAGGTTGCGGCCCGGCCGGCCGGCGGCCAGCGCGTGATAGCCGGGGTCGATGTAGTCCGGCCCGACCTTGAACGGCGCCACCGGCAGCCCGCGGCGCGCGAACGCGGCCAGCAGCCCGGTCGCCACCGTCGTCTTGCCGTGCCCCGAGGCGGGCGCGCCGATCACGACGCGCGGCATGCTCACCATTCGATGCCCTGCTGCCCCTTGCGACCCGCGTCCATCGGGTGCTTCACCTTCGTCATCTCGGTGACCAGATCGGCCGCCTCGAGCAGGGCCGGCGCCGCGTCCCGGCCGGTGATCACGACGTGCTGCGTGCCGGGCCGCCCGGCCAGCGTGGCCACCACGTCGTCGACGTCGACCCAACCCCACTTCATCGGGTACGTGAACTCGTCGAGCACATAGAAGCGGTAGGTCTCGGCGGCCAGGTCCCGCTTGATCTGGGCCCACCCCTCGGCGGCCTCGGCGGCATGGTCCCGTTCGGTGCCGGCGCGCTGGATCCACGACCAGCCCTCGCCCATCTTGTGCCAGGTGACCGGCGCGCCCCCGGTGGTGCCGAGTGCCTTCAGCGCGGATTCCTCGCCCACGCGCCACTTCTCGGACTTCACGAACTGGAAGACGCCGATCGGCCAGCCCGCGCTCCACGCCCGCAACGCCATCCCGAAGGCAGCGGTCGACTTGCCCTTGCCGTGTCCGGTGTGGACGGCCAGGACGGCTTGGCGGCGGCGCTGGCGGGTGGTCAGGCCGTCATCGGGCACGGAGGTGACTTTTCCTTGTGGCATCAGGCAACACGTCCCAGACTCTCCAGCGGCATGAGGTCGGCGCCGAGCACGGTGGCGAGCCGGGCCGCCAACCGCAACCGGATCGGCCCCGACTCACAATCGACCACCACTGTGGACACTCCCGCGAGGGCCGGCGCGACGGTGGCCGGGTCGGGTCCGCTCGTGGCCCGCCCGTCGGTGACGACGATCAGCAACGGCCTCCGGCGCGGGTCCCGGCGCCGCTCGGTCGCGATGGTCGCGGCCGCGGTCCGAAGGCCTGCGGCCAATGGCGTACGTCCCCCGGTGCGCAAACTGGCGAGCCGGAGCACACCCACCTCGTGACTCGACGTGGGCGGCAGCACCTGCTCGGCGTCATGCCCCCGAAAAGTAATCATCCCGATCCGATCCCGCCGCTGATACGCGTCCCGCAGCAACGACAAGACCGCCGTCTTTACCACGGTCATCCGCTTACGGGCAGCCATGGACCCCGACGCATCCACCACGAACAGAACGAGGTTCGACTCCCGCCCGACATGAACCGCTTCCCGCAGATCCCGCGGAAGCACAACCGCCCGCGCCCCCACTTCGCGCACCAGCCCCAGCCCAGCACGGCCTGCCGCAGACGCATCTTCAGCCCGCTCGACGGTCAGCCCTGGCGACATGGCGCCCTGCCCACCCAGCTCCAGGCCCGGCGACGCGGCGTTCCGGCCGGCCCGGTCGAAGCCGGGCGAAACGTTGTCCCGGTCGGCCCTCCGATCGATCGATCCGGAACCAACGCCGGTCTGCTCGCTGCCCCCGCGTTGTAAGTTCGAGCCTGTTTCGGCTCGCTCGACGCCGGCGCGGTGCAGAGCGGCGCGCAGGGTGGCCGGCAGATGCGGCGCCCCGGCCAGGCGGCCGGTCGGGATGCGTGAGCCCACGACCCGCCCACGCCGCGACAACGAGGGCGAGCGACGGCCCGCGTGGCCGCCCTCTCCCCGGCGCGCAATGCTCAAGTTCTTGGTGCGGAAGGCCGCGCCCGGAGCCACCGGGGCTGCTTCGGCCCTGCCCCTCTGCCTCCCTTCCTCTTCGGACATTTCCGAAATGTCGGGTGAGGAAGAGTTGGATGCTGTAGGTGGCGGTCCCGTATACGGCCGCTCGCCGGTATCCGGACCGGCCGATCCGTCCGCCGAGCTCCCGTCCGCGCGGGCGCCCTTCGCCCGGCCGTCGTTCGAGCCGCTCTCGCCCGCTCCGCCGCCGTCCGGGCCGCCATCTGCGCCGCCGCTGTCGGGGCCACCATCCGCGCTGTCGTCCGGGCCGTTGCCATCCGCTCCGTCGTCGGGGCCGTTGCCATCAGGGCCGCCGTCGCCGGGGGGTGTGTCGTCGGGGTCGTCGCCGAGCTTGGCGTCCGCCTCGTTCAGGGCCTCCTCGAGGCGCTGCTCGTCCGTTCCCGGCGGGTCCAGCGGATCCTTCCGGCGGCGGTGCGGCAGGGCCAGCCGAGCGGCATCGCGTACGTCATCGGGAGTTACCCGCGACCGGCCGTGCCAGGCCGCCAGGGCGACCGCGCATCGGGCCACCACGATGTCGGCGCGCATCCCGTCCACCCCGTACGCGAGGCTGACCAGCGCGATCCGGTCGAGCTCGCGGTCCGGCAGCACCACGGCCGGCAGCAGATCCCGCGCGGCCACGATCCGACCGGCCAGCTCTTGCTCGTCGGCGTCGAAGCGCGCCGCGAAACCGTCCGGGTCCAGCTCGTAGGCCAGCCGCCGCCGCACCACCTCGGCCCGGTCGCGAGCGTCGCGGGGCGCCGCCACGTTGACCACCAGCCCGAACCGGTCGACCAGCTGCGGCCGCGGCTCGCCCTCCTCCGGGTTCATGGTGCCGACCAGCAGGAACCGGGCCGCGTGCTTGACCGACACCCCGTCCCGCTCGACGTGGGCGCGGCCCATCGCCGCCGCGTCGAGCAGCAGGTCGACCAGGTGGTCGGGCAGCAGGTTGACCTCGTCGACGTAGAGCACCCCGCGGTGCGCCGCCGCGAGCAGGCCCGGCTCGTACGCCTTGACCCCGTCGGCCAGGGCCCGCTGGATGTCCAGCGTGCCCACCACCCGGTCCTCGGTCGCGCCGACCGGTAGTTCCACCAGTGTCGCGGGCCGGCTCAGGGCCGGGGAATCCGCAGCGTGCGGCCCGTCCGGGCAGAGCGGATCGGGGCGAGCGGGGTCGCAGGCGAAGCGGCAGCCGCGCACCACGGACACCGGCGGCAGCAGCGCGGCCAAGGCTCGTACGACAGTGCTTTTCGCGGTGCCCTTCTCGCCACGCACCAGCACCCCGCCCACGGCGGGCGAGACGGCGGTCAGCAGCAGGGCGAGGCGCAGGTCGGCCAGGCCGACCACGGCCGAGAACGGGTACGGCGTCACGTGGGTTCCCCTTCTGCGCGGGTGTCCACGCCCGCGCGGCGGTTGTCACGAGCGGCCGGAGTCTCCTGACTCCCGGATCGTCGCTTGCCGCGCGCCTTCCGGCTGGTGATGCCGTGGCCTCTGATGGCGGGTCGCTCCCCGGTCACAGTGGCGGGACCGTCCCGGATTACGCACCGGGTTCCTCCGCTACCGCTCGTCCGCCATGCTTTCTCACGGCCGCCCGGCGCGTCAACGCGGGGTGATGTGAGCCGCAGGGTTTGTTTCGTGGCAGGGGTGGGAGCGAGGCGCGGTCCAGATTTCGTCTGGTGGTGGCCCGTGGAAGCCCGGCTCCCGGTGTTGGAACCGGGCTTTCACGGGACGCCGCCAGGCGGGATCTGGGCCTCGCCGCAGCCCCGCCCCTGCCACGAAACAAACCCTACGACTGCACCGCTTTCTCCGTCGTGGGCAGGGGCTGGGGCGCGAGGCGGTCGAGTTCCTTGACCACGTCGAGCACGGCCAGCGCCGACGACTCGATCAGGGGCCGCATCCGCGCGTAGAGCTCGGCGTTGTCGGGGTCAGGCCGGGCCGGCTCGCCGATCGGCACCAGCGTGGCCGCGTGGTCGAGGTCGGGCAGCTCGCCGAGCGCGTGCCGGGCCAGCAGGCAGGCCCCCAGCGCCGTGCCCTCGGGGGTGTCGGCCACGGCGACGGGCACGTTCAGCGCGGCTGCGAGCACGCCGACCCAGAGCT
Organism: Paractinoplanes pyxinae; assembly: GCF_026626335.1. Classification (GTDB taxonomy): domain Bacteria; phylum Actinomycetota; class Actinomycetes; order Mycobacteriales; family Micromonosporaceae; genus Actinoplanes; species Actinoplanes pyxinae. The sequence continues at coordinate 445,559 of NZ_JAPNTZ010000005.1, forward strand.
CCGACGCGACCGCGCCACCGGTGGCCCGTACCTCGGAAATCGCGTGACCTTCGGCCGTGAACGAGTCGAGCACCAGCGCCAGCTGCTGGCAGACGCCCTCGACGGCCGACCGCACCAGATGGGCGCGGCCGTGCTCGCGCCGCAGACCCAGATAGGCGCCGCGCAGGCCGGGCTTCCACCAGGGGGCGCGTTCGCCCAGCAGGTACGGCAGGCAGAGCAGCCCGTCGCTGCCGGGCGCCACCCCCTGGGCCTCCATCAGCAGGGCGGCATCGCGCTCGTCGGCGTCCTCACCCTCGGCGCCCGGCCGTTCGAAGCCGGACGCGAAGCTCTGCCCGGCCCAGCGCACGACCGAACCGGCGTTGTTGACCGCGCCGCCGATCACCCAGCGGTCCTCGGTGAGCGCGTAGCAGAACAGCCGCCCGGCCTGGTCGGCCGTGGGCCGGTCGACCACCGTCCGCAGCGCGCCGCTGGTGCCGAGCGAGACCGCCGCCACCCCGGCCGGCGTGGCGCCGACGCCCAGATTCGCCAGGGGCCCATCCGCCGCGCCGATGACCAGCGGGGTGGCCGGATCGAGCCCGGCCGCGCGGGCCACTTCCGGCCGCAGCCGCAGGATCGTGGTGGTCGGCAGCACCTCGGCCAGCTGCCCGGTGGTGACGCCCGCGATGTCGAGCGCCTCCGGGTCCCACCGGCGTTCGTGGATGTCGTAGAGACCCGTACCGCTGGCAATCGAGAGGTCGACCGCGAACGGCGCCTCGGCCAGGGCGGCCAGCACCAGCTCTTTCACCCCGCCCCAGCGCGGCGTCTTGCGCAGGGTCTCGGGGTCGTTGTCGTGCCACCAGGCCAGCTTGGTCAGCGGCGACATGGGGTGGACCGGCGTTCCCGTACGCCCCTGCAGGCGCTTGCCGCGGCCTTCCGCCACGATCCGCTCGCTCTGTTCGCCGGCGCGCCCGTCCGCCCAGGTAACCAGCGGCCCGAGGGGCAGGCCGTCGGCGTCCATGGGGACCACCGCGTGCAGGAAGGCGCTCAGCCCGATCCCGATCACCCGGTCACCGTTGGTGCGGCATATCTCGGCGACGTCACGCAGCGCTTTGACCGCAGCGTCACGCAACGCGACGGGATCGAGCTCGGCCCGCCCCGACCCCGGCACCGACAGCGGATAGTGGACGCTGGCCAGCGCGCGGATCGAGCCATCGGGCCCGGCGGCCACCCCCTTGGTGGCGGTGGTTCCGGTGTCGATCCCGATCACGACGTCCATGCGCGGCCTCCGTTTGTCGCCTTGCTTCCCAACCTAAGGCAGGGAGACGCGGATCGCTCGGCCCTGGCGGGGCTGTGCCTCCAGTTCGGTCGCGGCGGCCGGGACGACGGCGGCGTGCCCGGCTATCGGCAGCCAGGCTTCACCGCGTACGCGGAAACGCAGTTGGCAGTTGAGGGCGGCCACCGCCACGCCGAGTTGCTGCGGCAGGCGCGCGTGCAGGATGGGAAAGGTCTCGCCGAAGCCGTCGGTGGCGTCGGTCGACAGGCCGTCCTCGAGCCGGCCCAGATAGTTGACCCGCGGCTTCTCGCCGGCGCGGCCGGTCATCCAGAAGGCGCGGGCCCGGCCGTCCAGCTGCAGGGTCTGCACCACCAGCCGGCGTCCGTCGGCGGTCGCCCCGCTCAGATGCCACTCGGTGGGCCCGGTCCAGGTGTGATAGCCGAACGGGTCGAGGTAGGCCGGCTGCGTCCCGACGTCCCACCAGTCCTTCTCGGAGCCGGTCGGCTCGTCCCGCCAGGCCTTCTCACGGCCCGGCAGCGACCAGTCGATCCGCGGCGGAAGCTGGTTGTCGGCGCGGCCGCTGGCATCCACCACTGTCTCGAGATTGGCCAGCCAGACCGTGTCCGGCACCTCGCCCGACCGCAGGGCGATGGGCAGGAAGCTGTCCGGGGCGGGGATGCGAAGGACGACGGCCCCGTCCGTCTCGATCAGCGGCTCGAACGTCCGCGCGATCCGGCCGGCGGCGTCGATCGAGAACTTCTCCGAGTACGTGACGCCGCTCGGCCCGGTGATCACGACGAGCACGTCGCGGTCGGGCCCGGCCAGCATGGCGGCCGGCTGAACCGAGCCCTCGGGCACCATCGTGGCGCCGTCGGCCGGTCGCAGCTCCCCGCCGACGGTCTCGACGAAGCTCTGGAAGTCGTATCCGGGCGTGCCGGACGGTTTGGTGACGGCAGCAACCGGCCCGTACGGCGTGTCGCCGATCCACCGGACCTGGCTGCCCGGCCCGTACGCGTTCTTGACCCGCCCGGCAAGTTCGGTGTCCCCGGCCAGGTCACCCCTGATGCGCCCGTCGAACATCGCCGGAGCGGACCGGCGCCGGGCCAGCGGGGCCAGCCCACCGGCGGCCACAACGGCCAGCGCCCCGCCGAGGGCCACGCGCCGGCGCACCACCCGGCGGTGACCTCCGGCGCGCACCCGGTCGAGCAGGTCGGGTGCCGGATTCACGTCGCCCGCGGCCCGGTTCAGCACGTCCCGGATCTCGGTGTCGGTCACAGCTCCACCCCTTCCGGGATCAGGGACGGCCCGAGCTCACGCCGGAGCCGGTCGAGGCCGCGCGCGGCGTTGCTCTTGACCGTCCCCTCGCTGCACCCGAGCGCGGCAGCGACCTCGTGCACGGGCAGGTCGTCGAGATAACGCAGCACCACGGCGGCCCGCTGCCGGGCCGGCAGGTCACGCAGCGCGGCGAGCACGGCCGAGCGGATCGCCACGTCCTCGCCGTGGTCGGGTTCCGGCTGCTCGTGCTGGTCGCCGAGCGGGGTCTCGGGGCGCCGCGCCCGCGCGCGCCAGCGGTTGGTGGCCCGATTGACCAGGGCTTTCCGCGCGTACGCCTCGGGAGCGCCGTCGATGCGCCGCCAGCGCACGTACATCTGCTCCAGCACTTCCTGCAGCAGGTCCTCGGCGGCGTGCCGGTCCCCGGTCAGCAGGTACGCGACCCGCAGCAGCCCCGTCGATCGACTTCGCACGAAGTCGTCGAACCCCATCGGCGTCTCCCCCCGTCACCCATGAGGACAACGCAGGAGTCAGGAAGGTTGCACGAGCAGTTTCGCGTACTCCTCGCGCAACTCGTCGAAGCCGTACTCCTTGGCCGCCTGCCCCCGGATCACGCCGTGCGGATCCCCGTCGAGCAGGTGCTGCAGGACCACGACGCAGACGTGCCAGCCGGTGGCGACCGAGGCGTGGTCGGACGGCTCGACCAGCGTGTGCCGCAGCGTCAGCCTCGTGCCGTCGCCCGCCGGCTCCAGCTCCCACCGGAGCAGGTCCTGACCCCACGAGTACTCGAGCACCCGGGGCGGCTCGGCCACCCGGATCACGGCCGGCAGGTCGAGCTTCTGGTCCCCGTCCACCATGGTCAGCGTGGTGGGCCCCGGTTCAGCCAGGTTGCGGGCCGCGCTGAACGGCGCCCACTGGTCGAGCTCGGCCGGATCGGTCAAAGCCGCCCACACCACGGCCGGCGGCTGCCGCAGTTCCCGGATGAAGACGAGCGTCCACGGTTCCCCGCTCCCCTCCAGGTGTGCGTCCCGCGCGGTTCCCACGTCCAGTGTCATGTGTCCTCCTTGCGGTCGAGGTGGCGCTCCAGCTCGGCGAGGTGATGTGTCCACATGCGCCGGTAGGGTGCCAGCCAGGCGTCAAGCTCACGAAAAGGCCCCGGTTCGAGCCGGTAGATGCGCTGCTGAGCCCGGGTCTGGGCGGTGACGAGCCCCGCCTCGCGCAATACGCGTAGATGTTTCGACACGGCGGGCTGACTCATGCCCAGCGAGGCCACCAGCTCCGAGACCGTGCACTCGCGGACCCGGAGCGCGTCCACGATCCGCCGGCGAGTGGGCTCGGCCAGCGCGGCCAGGGCGTCCATGGGCTCAACATGCCATGCGCGGCATATAACCGTCAAGGCATGTAGGGGCGTCCAGTATTTGTCCAGTGGATGTCCACGGGCGCGCCGTAGCTTCGCCGTTGATTCAGTGCTCGGCGGGCAGAAAGGCAACCCATGAGGACAGCGGTCCTCACCGGGGCCGGTGGCGGGCTCGGCCGGGCCATCACGGCAGAACTGGCGCGACGCGGATTCGCGGTGTGGGCGACCGGCCGCACCCTCGGCCGCCCTCTCGGCAGCGTCCTCGGCCGCCCTCTCGGCAGCGCTCTCGGCAGCCCTCTCGGTAGCGCTCTCGGCAGCGCCGAGGCGGCGATCGAAGGGCTCGGCCCCAACTGCCGAGCGGCGGAGCTGGACGTCACCGATCTCAGTGCCAATCGAGCGGTGGCCGACGCGGTCGTCGCCGAGCACGGCCATCTTGACTTGTGGGTCAACAACGCCGGCGTACTGGCCGTGGGCTACGCGTGGGAGGTCGACGACGCCAGCAACCAGCGCGTCCTGGCCGTCAACGCCATGGGGACGATCAACGGCACCGTCGCCGCTCTGGGCCACATGGTCCCGGCCGGCCGGGGCCAGGTGATCAATCTGGTCTCGCTGGCCGGCATCGTGGCCACTCCGGGTCAGGCGATCTACGCGGCCAGCAAACACGCGGCGATGGCCTTCACTTTGAGCACGCTGTTCGACCTGCGGCGGGGCGGGCACCGGGGCATCGACGTGTGCGCGGTCTGCCCGAGCGGAGTGCGGACCCCGCTGATCGAAACCGACGATCCCGAAGCGGCCGCCTCCTTCACCGCGCCCCTGCTCACCCCGGACGAGATCGGCCGGGTGGTCGGCCGCCTGACCGAACGTCCCCGCCCGGTGACGATCGTGCCGCGCCGCCGGGCCCCGATGATGCGCTTCGTCGACCTCTTCCCTCGCTTGGCCGCGCCCGCCGTCCCCAAGATCATGCGGGACGCGCGGCGCCGCCAGCAGCAGCACCGGCAATCGACCGCGGGCCCTACTGGTCGACGGTGAAGATGACCGCGCGGCCGGCCGCCGCGGCCTTGAGATAGAAGGTGCGCACCTGGGTGAACCAGTGCCAGGTGTAGTCGAAGTCCTCGTCACTCAACTCGGCTTGATACTCGGTGGCGTCGATGCGGTCATAGCGCCGGCGCATCCATTCCCGATCCACTACGGCGAGCGACGCAGCCACCTCAGCGACTTCGCCGTCGCGCAGGTACGCCACGACGTAGTCTTCGCCCTCGTGATGCTGAAGGCCGCCGAGCACGGCCATGTCGAGCGGTGACAGGTGCCGGCCGCAGCCGAGAGTTCCGTCGCTCAGGCACCGGTGGATGGCGTCCCAGGCCTTGTCCGTCTCACAATCCAACGGCTCGCCGGCCCAGTCGCCCATCTCGATATCGTCGATGAGGTCGCGGACCTCGGCGTCATCACGCGTCGCCATCAGCGCGGCTTCCTGATCCGCCGTCAACGCGAAGAACATTCCCCGGCATGCCATGGCAGGCAGCGTACTGAGGCCCCGAAGGTCAGCGAGCGGCCGCCGCGAAGGCCGGACCGGGGCTCGGCCGCGAACGGCTGTCGCTCAGCCCCGGGCCGGGGCTTGGCCGCGGACGGTCAGCGAGCACCTGACGCGCAGCCCGGACCGGCGGCCCGGCCGCGGACGACGCGGTAGGCGGTGATGTCGCCGTCGAGGTAGCCGGTCAGCTGGCTGACCGAGCTGGGCGCGCCGCCGTGGACGCCGACGTAGGCGAGGATCGCGGAGTCGACCGCCCGGCAGGTGGCCTTGTCGGCGACGGCTCGCGCCTGCTGCTCCGCCTTCCGCGAGTCGAACTGTGAGTAACAAACGGCGGAAACACTCAACGTGACTGTCGCGGCCACGACGATATGGGAGACATGCACTCCAGCAGCCTAGTCGTCATCACGCAGCGTGCCGGGTGGGCCGAACGGTCAGGCCTTCTGACCTGGAGTATCACTCTGGGTAGAAGGTCTAAGAATCAGCCGACCGGGACTTTCGCCGCGAGGAAGGCCAGAATCTGACCCGACACGCGTGGATACCGTGAGTCACCAGGTCGCAGGAACTCACCGTGACGAGCCCCCGCAATGGTCACGAACTGCTTCGGCGTCGGCGCCATTCCGTAGGCCTGGCGGCCAGCCCGGATCGGCACCACCCGGTCGCGGTCGCCGTGCAGGAAAAGCAGCGGCGCCGGCGCTCCCCCGAAGCCCGCGGGTGGTCGCCGCCCGCTGATCGAGATGCCGGCCCGCAGGTACGAGGGGTGTCCCGGCCCGAACAGCCCGAGCGTCGTGGTGCCGCCCGCCGAGAAGCCGATCGCGGCGACCCGCTCGACGTCGAGGTGCCCGGCCAGCACGTCACCGGACACTCCGTCGAGCGCCCGCACCGCCTCGATCACGAAAGCTGCATCAGCCGGTTGATTGACGATGTCCCGGCGGTCGACCCGCACCCGCGCGTTCGTCCGCGGATAGGCCGGGGCGGCCACCACGTACCCGGCCTCGGCCCAGCCGGCCGCGAGCGGCGCGAACTGCCGCGGCGACCCGCCCAGACCGTGGCTGAAGAGGATGAGCGGGTGACGCCCGGTGAGCGGCGAGGGATACCAGAGCGTCGTCGGCAGGGGCCGGTCAGCACCCCGCGCCAGCTGCAGCACCCGGCTCACCACGGACCCGCGCGCCGACGCCGGGCGCGCCGGGCCGAACCCGTCCAGCAGCAGTGCCACCAAGAGAAGCACCACCCCGAGTCTGCGCACGTCGTGAGCGTAGGAACGTCACGCAACGCGGTCGATCGCCGTTGTGGGTGACGATGAGACGACGAACATTCCTGGCCATCGGAGCTACCGCCGCCGGCGTCGCCGGAATGGTGGGTTATCGCAGCCGACCGGGCCAACTGGAACCGGTCATCCCGCATGCCCCGGTGGGTGACGAACGCCTCGAAAGGCGCGATTCCACCGCCCGCGGACGGATGGTCGACTTCTACACCGCGGTTCCGGCCGGTCACGGCGACGGACGAGGGTTGCCGGTCTGCCTGATCCTGCACGGCGGCTCGAAGACGGCGGCCGACTTCGCTGCGCTCGGCTTCGGGCGGTTCCTGACCGACGCCGTACGCCGCGGAAAGCCCCCGTTCGTGCTGGCCGGCGCCACCGGCGACCGACTGTGGTGGCGCCCCGACGGCGGCGACGACCCGCAGCGGATGGTCCACGAGGAGATCCCACGCTGGTGCCGGGCACGCGGCTTCGACACCAAGCGCATCGCACTGCTCGGCTGGTCGATGGGCGGGTACGGGTCGCTGCTGCTGGCCGAGGCCTATCCCGGGTTCGCCCGAGCGGTGGTCGCGCTTTCCCCCGCCGTACGACCGGGGGACGAGATTTTCACCGCGGCCGACCAATTGCGCGGCACGCCGGTCGGTTTGTGGTGCGGCCGCCAAGACGGGCTTCTCGACAACGTACGCGCATTGGCGAAAGCCCTGCCCGAGCCGCCCGCCGCGGGCAGTTTCGAGGACGGGCGGCACAACTTCGGCTACTGGTCGCGCTGCCTCCCCGCCGGGATGGACTTCGTGAGTGAAGCTTTACGGCGCTGAAGTCACGCCCGTACCGTGGTGACTCAGAGCAACGGTCCAACCACGCTGGAGGATCCCATGCGTCGTGCCGCCGCCGTACTCGCCCTCGTCCTGGCCGGCCTGTGGATAACCACGCCCGCGCAGGCCTTCGCCCACAACGCCGTGCACAATTCCGCCCTGCACGCGCTGCTCGACGGCCTGACGCTGGTCGTCGTCTCAGCCCCGGTGTGGACGGCCCTGCTGTGGAGCGGCGGCAGCCGCTGGTGGCTGGCCGCGCTGATCGCCGTCGTGCAGATCCCTGTCGCCATCATCGGTTTCGTGCCGATCGCCAACCCGTGGCTGCACCTGACCCTGTTCGCGGTCGCCATCACGCTCACCGCCGTCTCGCTGCGCGTCGTCCGTCAACAGGCCCGCGCCGCGGCCGCCGCTGCCCCGGTCAAGTTCTGACCCGTATCTACGCAGCGCGCTCCTCGACTGCAGCCGCGCCCGCAAACCCGCCGTCAATCGCAGCTCTTCTCGCCCCCGGCAGGTGCACGGCTGCAGACGTCCGGCGAGTCGCCGGTCAAGCCCAGAATCCACTGCCCGCCAGCGGGTGCGCGGGTGAAGGAATCCCGCGCATCTCATCGTTCAAGCCCTGATCCACTGCCCGTCCGGCGCGCGTACGGCGCGGGTGAAGGCGTCCCGCGCATCTCGTCGTTCAAGGCCTGATCCACTGCCCGTCCCGCGCGCGGACGGCGCGGGTGAAGGCGTCCCGCGCATCTCGTCGTTCAAGCCCTGATCCACTGCCCGTCCGCCGCGCGTACGGCGCGGGTGAAGGCGTCCCGCGCATCTCGTCGTTCAAGCCCTGATCCACTGCCCGTCCGGCGCGCGGACGGCCAAGCCGACCACGGTTTGGCCGTCGCGCACGAGTTCGACGTCGGGACAGCCGTCCGCGGCCGCGTGCCACCCGCCTTCGGGGTCGCGGACGGCGTTGTGCCGGCAGTGTTCCTCGTCCACATAGCCCCACGCCATCAGCACCTCGCGGTCGCCGATCGAGTAGCAACCGACGGTCGCTATCCGTTCGCCTTCGGCCCGGCGGAAGTAGTCGGCTCGCAATCCCGGCACCGGAACGCCTTCAAACGGGGCGTCGAGCACGGTCCGGTGTGGTTCATATCCGCTCAAATCAGGCAGCACCCGATCATCAAACCATGAGCCGCACCGAGTTTTAACCCGCGCGTCAAGGGCCATGCCCGACAATGACCGTGTGGTGACCGAGACGATGATGCCGGTCAACGGCATCGAGCTGTGTGTGGAGACGTTCGGCGAGGCCGGCGATCCGGCCTTGCTGCTCATCGCGGGCGCGGCCAGCTCGATGGACTGGTGGGCCGACGAGTTCTGCCGGCGCCTGGCCGCGGGCGGGCGGTTCGTGATCCGCTACGACCATCGCGACACGGGCCGCTCGACGTCTTTCCCGGCCGGCGAGCCACCGTACTCCGATGTGGATCTGGCCAACGACGCGCTCGGCGTGCTCGACGGCCTCGGCGTCCACCGCGCCCACCTGGTCGGGCTCTCGACCGGCGGCATGATGGCCCAGCGCATCGCGGTCGAACGCCCCCACCGCGTGCTGTCCCTGACGCTGATGTCGACGAGCACGGTCCCACCCGCGTACGAGCTCTCTTTCGGGTCCGGCAACGGCGAGCAAGAACAGCCGGACTGGACCGATCGGCGCTCCGCGGTCGACGAGCTGGTTTCCTCCGTACGTCGTCTGGGCGGCCCTTTCACCGCCGACGAGCCGCAACTGCGCCGTCTCGCCCAGCGCGTCTTCGACCGCACCCAGGACATGACAGCGTCGCAGACCAACCACTACATCTGCGCCGAAGGGCCGCCCGTACGCGACCGGCTCGGCACGGTCACCGCCCCCACGCTGGTCCTGCACGGTACGCTCGACCCGTTCTTCACGCCGCCCCACGCCGAGGCGCTGTGCGCCGAAATCCCCGGCGCCCGCCTGGTCTGGCTGGAGGGCGTAGGCCACGAGTTCCCACCCGCCGCCGTCTGGACCCAGGTGATCGACGAGATCATCGCCCAGCCCGGCCGCCGCACCCAACCGGCGTGAAGACGACGCATCAATGTTGACGTCAATATTGATCCAGTCAACACAATCAACACATCAAGTCAACATGACGCCGGCATCAACCCACCCGCACCGCACCCAACACCCGTCGAGCGCCTATGCCTCAGCGGTACCGGCCGGCGTCGGGCGCCTGCATGGCTTGTCGAAGCGTTGCCTCAGCGGCGAAGGCCGTCCATGAGGCGCTTGCCTGCGAGCACCGAGCCGCCGACCGCGATCAGGTAGCAGAGGAAGATCGCCGCGGCCTGGCCGGCGCCGGCCACCGCGAAAAAGAAGAGCGCCGCGAACGAGGCCGCGCCCGAGCCCAGCACCAGGAACCAGCTGGCGGCCTTCTCGGCTGGCGTCCAATGGGGTGAGGCGCTGGCCATCAGCATGCCGGCCACCGGTCCGAGGCCGGGCAGAACGAAGGCGCCCGCCGTGATCAGGCCGATCGCCGTGTATTCGGCCGCTCCCCCACCGGTGGCGGCCGGCGGGGGAGGCGGGACCAGGGCGGGCAACCGGATGTGGGGCGGCAGGTGTCCTCTTCGCGCCGCCGCCACCAAGGCCTCCGGTGGCCCTAACCGGCGCACGATCTCGGCCGGGTCCTCGATCGGTGACGCCGGCGAGGTGCGCCGCAACGAGATGTAGTCGGCCACGGTCGTCATCAGCTCGTCCCGCAGCTCGGGCGCGAGGTCCTCGCTCTGAGCCCAGAGCGCGGCGAGGTAGTCGAGGACGATCACGTCCGTGTGAGCGAGCGGTGCCGTCGTCATCCCTGTCTCCCCTGACTGTTCGGCGCGGTAGAACCAGCATCGCGATCAACCAACCGCCGAACATCGGCCCGCGGACCGGATCCCGGACCCCACCTACGACTTTCGGCCGACCCCTCACCACAACCCACGCCCCCCGACACAACGCGATCGTCAAAGGAGAGAGCGGGGCAGGATGGGGGCATGCGTCTTGTTTCGTTGCTGCCGTCAGCTACTGAGATCGTTTACGCGCTCGGGTTGGGGGACGACCTGGTCGGGGTGACGTTCGAGTGTGATGAGCCGGCTTCGGCGCGGGTGGAGAAGACCGTGGTGGTTGGCGGCAAGGACACGCGTGGGATGAGTCCGGGGGAGATTGACTCGTACGTGCGGGGGCGGCTGGCCGAGGGCGGTGACCTTTACACGTTGCACGCCGATGCTCTGGCCGAGCTCGCGCCGGATCTGATCCTCACTCAGGATTTGTGCCGGGTGTGCGCGTTGCCGTCGGGGCACGTCACCGACGCGCTCGACCACCTGGGGTGCCGGGCCGACGTGGTGTCGCTCGACCCGTACTCGCTCGATGAGGTGCTGGACACGATCCGCGCGGTGGGCGAGGCGGCCGGCGTCCGGGAACGGGCCGAAGAGCTGATCACCGAACTGCGCGGGCGGTTGGCTGCCGTGTCGCGGGCGGTCGCGGGACGGCCGAGGCCGCGGGTGACGGTCGTCGAGTGGGTCGATCCGCCGTTCACGGCCGGCCACTGGGTGCCCGACCTCATCACGGCGGCGGGCGGCGATCCGGTCGCGGCGAGTGGGGGCAAACGCTCGGTTCAGACCACGTACGCCGATCTGGCCGCGCCGCAGCCGGAGATCGTGCTGGTCACCCCCTGCGGCTTCCACCTGGACGGCGCCATCGAGCAGGCCCGCCGAGTGGTGCCGCACTTTCCCGTCGCGCAGGTGTGGGCCCTCGACGCCGACGGCATCATCGTGCGCCCCGGCCCTCGCCTGATCAACGGCGTCGAAGCGATCGCCTCGATCCTGCACCCGTCCGCGGTGCCACCACCCCCGCCCGGCACCGCCGCCCGCGTCGCCTGACCGCGACCTCCAACGGCACTCGCGCCCCTCAACGGCGGATCATCCGCGAAGGTGGCCAGTCAGCTGTGGGCATCGACGAAGTGGCCGGCACCGCCTGACGCTCAGGCCGAAGGCGCGACACTGCCATCCGCGCACGGGTGAACTGATCCGCCGAGTGTGAGCCGATCCCGTGCCCCGCGAGGATTGCCAGCGCCACCGCCGCCCACGCACAGGATGAACAGCTGCGAGCCGACCCCGCGCTCCACGTGAAGCGTCAGCGCCACCGCCGCCTGCGCACAGGGTGAACGACTGTGGGCCGGCTCCGGGCGTGGCGTGTAAGCGCCACCGCCGCCTGCGCACGGGGTGAACGGCTGCAAGCCCGACCCCGCGCTCCGCGCGGAGTGTCAGCGCCACCGCCGCCTGCGCTCAGGACGAACGGCTGAGCGGGCTCCTTGCCTGGCGAGGACTGTGAGCACCGACGAACGTCTGCGCCCCTAGGTCGTACGAGAAAAGCGCCGGGAAGGACGGCCGTAAGAAGAGCGCAGCAACTCAGCACATGGGTGCGCCCGCCGCGCGGGAACCAGGCGCGGCGGGCGCGGGAAGCGGCCGGCTCAGTGAGCCAACGCCGGTTGGCGGTGCGGGGCCGACCAGCGTTCGCGAGCTGCCGCACGGATGCGGGACGCGCGGTACAACCAGATCGTGTCGCGGCCGAACGACCAGGTCAGCGACGTCAGGGCCACGGCCAGCACGACCGTGGTGAGGGCGGTGGGCAGCAGGTTGGCCGTGACCAGGGCGAGCACGATGCCCTGCAGCGCAGCCACGACCTTGCGGGAGAAGCGCGGGGGCAGGGCCGCGTTGAGCCAGGGCTGGGCCCACGCGGCGGCCACGAAGGCGTAGCGGAAGGCGCCGATCGCCATCCACCACCAGCCGAAACGGTCGCCGGCGTAGACGCTCAGGACCAGGATCAGGAAGGCGTCGACCTCCATGTCGAAGCGGGCGCCGAGCGCCGTCGTGGTGTTTGTGCGCCGGGCGACCTGGCCGTCTACACCGTCGAGGGCGAGAGCCACGCCGGCGATCGCGACCAGGGCGGGCGTGCTGACGGGGTGGGCGAACGAGGTGACAACCATGGCGGTCACGGCGCCGACCAGGAGCGCGCGGGCGAGGGTGACCGCGTTGGCCGCGCCGAGGTGGTGCATGCGGGCCCGGTCGAGGCCGGCGCCGAGCAGGCCGCACAGGACCAGGCCGTAGGCCGCGCCGGCGATCAGGCCGGTGGCGGTGAGTCCGAGGGTGCTGCCGAGCAGCGCGAGCAGTGCCAGCTGGGCGGCCAGGCCGACCACCGGCGCCCGTGAGGAGTCGCTGGTGGGTGCGGTTACTGAAGTCACCGAGGCCTCCATGTGCAAGATCGGCCGCCGCGTATGGTTGCCGTCGTCAGCGCTTAACACGCGCCTGGGCAGCGTTCGGTTCAGCGTGCGACGGAATGAGCGGCGGGAGGAACCATGACGAGTGACGCGTACGCGTTCTGGATCGCCGAGCCGGGCCGGGGCGAGATCCGTCCGGTCACCCTGGGCGAGCCGGGCCCGGACGAGGTCCTGGTCCGCACTCTCCACACGGGCGTGAGCAGGGGAACCGAGACTCTGGTGTTCACCGGCCGGGTGCCCGAGAGCCAGTGGTCGGCGATGCGTGCCCCCTTTCAGGAGGGTGATTTCCCGGCCCCGGTGAAGTACGGCTACCTCAACGTCGGCCGGGTCGAGCAGGGCCCGCCCGACCTTCTCGGACGCACCGTGTTCACCCTCTATACCCACCAAACCCGCTTTATCGCACCAAAAACGGCTGTAACTCTGGTTCCGGACGAGGTGCCCGCGTCTCGGGCCGTTCTCGCCGGCACTGTCGAGACCGCGGTCAACGCCGTCTGGGACGCCCGCCCGCAGATCGGTGATCGCGTCGCGGTCGTCGGCGGGGGCATGGTCGGTGGTTGCGCGGCGGCGATTCTCGCGCGCTTTCCCGGCGTACGGGTTGAGCTCGTCGACGTCGACGCCGGGCGCTCACAACTCGCGGCGCACCTGGGCGTCGACTTCGCCACCCCGGCCGAGGCCCGGGGCGACTGCGATCTGGTGATCCACGCGAGCGCCACCTCGGCCGGGCTGACCCGCGCGCTCGAGCTGGTGGCCGCCGAGGGCACGGTCGTGGAGCTCAGCTGGTACGGCGACCAGCCGGTCAGCGTGCCGCTGGGCGAGTTCTTCCACTCGCGCCGGCTCACCATCCGCGGCAGTCAGGTCGGCGGGATCGTGCCGGGCCGCAACCGCTCGTACGCCGACCGGCTCGCCCTCTCGCTCGAGCTGCTGAAGGACGAGCGGTTCGACGCCTTCCTGACCGGGCACTCGCCCTTCGCGGAGCTGCCCGAGGTGTTGCCGCGCCTTGCCGACGGCAGCCTGCGCGCCCTCTGCCACGTGATCGACTACCCCGAGGAGTAGCCCTTGTTCAGCATCACCGTCCGCGACCACATCATGATCGCGCACAGCTTCTCCGGCGAGGTCTTCGGACCGGCCCAGAAGCTGCACGGCGCGACCTTCGTGGTGGACGCGACGTTCCGCCGCCCCGAGCTGGACGACGACAACATCGTGGTGGACATCGGCCTGGCCTCGCAGGAGCTGCACGCCATCTGCGGCGGGCTGAGCTACCGGAACCTGGACGACGAGCCCGACTTCCTGGGCATCAACACGTCGACCGAGTTCCTGGCCAAGGTGATCGCCGACCGGCTCGCGAACCGGATCGCGGCCGGGGATCTGGGCCCGGGCGCGGCCGGCCTGACCGGGCTCACGATCACGCTGCACGAGTCGCACATCGCCTGGGCCTCGTACGAGCGCGATCTGTGACGTCGGGGCCCGGCCCGTTGTGGGCGGTGCTGCCGGGTGGCGTCGACGATCCGGCGGCGCCCAGCGGCGGCAACCGCTACGACCGGGCGGTGCTGTCGTTGCTGCCCGACGTGCACGAGATTGCCGTCCCCGGCTCGTGGCCGCAGCCCGGGCCGGACGCCCGGCGCGCGCTCAGCACGGGCTTGGCGGAGATTCCCGACAAGTCCGATGTGCTGATTGACGGGCTGGTCGGGTGTGGGGTGCCGGAAATTCTCGAGCCGCACGCCGGTCGGCTGCGGCTCATGATCGTGGTGCACCTGCCGCTCAGCGACGAGACGGGCCTCTCCCCCGGGGTTGCCGCCGACCTGCGCGAGCGGGAGCGCCGGGCGCTGCACCTGGCCACCGTCGTGATCGCCACCAGCGACGCCGCCGCCGAGCGCGTCGCCGCCCTCCACGGCCTGCCCCGGCCCGCCGCGGAGCACGGATCACTGCCCGCCGCGGAGCACGGATCGCTGCCCGCCGCGGAGCACGGACCACTGCCCGCCGCGGAGCACGGACCACTGCCCGCCGCGGCGGCACCGCACGGAACGCCTCGCATCGCGGTCGCGGCCCCGGGGGTGGAGCCGGCGGAACTGGCCGAACCGCGCGCGGACGGGCGGCGGCTGCTGTGCGTGGCTTCGGTCAGCCCGCGCAAAGGGCAAGACCTGCTGGTGGCGGCGCTCGAGGAGGATCTGTCTTCGCTCGACTGGGAGTGCACCTATGCGGGGGCGCTGGTGCACCCGGTGCCGCACCGTAACCACCGCACGCGTTTCGTGGGGGCACTGCCTCCGGCTGCGCTCGATCGCGCGTACGGGAAATCCGATCTTCTGATTCTGCCCTCGCGCGCCGAGACCTACGGGATGGTGGTGACCGAAGCCCTGGCCCGCGGGCTGCCGGTGATCGCGACGGCGGTCGGCGGCGTGCCCGAGGCCCTCGGCGCCGCGCCCGACGGCACGCTGCCCGGCATCCTGATCCCGCCGGACGACCGGCCTGCCCTGACCGCCGCCATCCGCCGATGGCTCACCGACGACGCGCTGCGCCAACGCCTGCGCGCCGCCGCCCGGGCCCGCCGGGAAACCCTCCCGACCTGGGCCGGAACCGCCCGTCAGCTGTCCGCCATCCGCTTAGGAGACCCCCGATGACCGGAGAGTTCAGCACCACCTGGCTCGGCCTGCGCGAGCCCGCCGACGCCGCCGCCCGCGCGACCGACCTGGTGGCCCGGCTGCCGAAGCCGATCAACGTCGTGCGTGACCTGGGTTGCGGCACCGGTTCGATGGCGCGCTGGCTGGCCCCGCAGCTCGACACCCCGCAGCACTGGATCCTGGCCGACCTCGACCCGAAGCTGCTGCACTACGCCACCTCGCACGTGCGGCTGCCCGGCGTCACCGTCGAGGGCGCGCTGGGCGACGTGACCGCGCTGACCGCCGCCGACCTGGCCGGCACCGACCTGGTGACCTGCTCGGCGCTGCTCGACCTGCTGACCGAGGCCGAGATCGACGCGCTGGTCGCGACGCTCGCGGCGGCCCAGGTCACGGCCCTGTTCACCCTTTCGGTCGCCGGTGAGGTGAGCCTCGACCCGGCCCGGCCGCAGGACGCTACCGTGGCCGAGGCGTTCGACGAGCACCAGCGCCGGGTCGTGGGCGGGCGCCGGCTTCTCGGGCCCGATGCTCCCGCGTACGCGGCACAGGCCTTCGAGAAGGCCGGTGCGACGGTCGTCACCCGGCCGAGTGCGTGGCGGCTGGGCCCCGAGCTGCCGGAACTGACCGCCGAATGGCTGCGGGGCTGGGTCGGCGCGGCCCGTGAGCAGCGGCCTTCGGCGGATCTGGACGGCTATCTGGAGGACCGTCTGGAGCATCTGCCCACAGCCTCGGTCGGACATGTCGATCTTTTGGCGACCTTCGGCTGAACCCTTTGTGCCCGCCCCGGCGTACTAGGGGAAAGAGCGGGCTACTTGAAGGGAACGGCGACGTGGGGCGAATCTGGGCTTGGGCACGGATCCTGGGCGGGGCAGGGATCCTGGCCTTCCTGCTGTGGCGGCTCGGCACCGGCGCGTTCGTCGACGGCCTGCGGGTGATCTCGCTGCCCGCCCTCAGCCTGGCCTTCGCCATCGGGGTCGCCACCACCGTGTTCAGCGCCTGGCGCTGGTGCCTGGTGGCGCGCGGCCTCGGCCTGCGGCTTTCGTTCGGCACCGCGATCGCGGACTACTACAAGGCGCTCTTCCTCAACGCCGCGCTTCCGGGCGGGGTGCTCGGCGACGTGGACCGCGCCGTGCAGCACGGCCGCGACGAGGGTGACGTGGCCAGGAGCGTGCGGGCCGTGGTGCTCGAGCGCACGGCCGGCCAGCTGGTTTTCCTCGCCATCGCGGTGTCGGTGCTCCTCACCGTCCCCTCCCCCGTGCTGACCGTCCTGCGCACACACGGCTTCGTCGTCGTGGTCGTGCTGGCCGCCGTGGCGCTGGCCGCCGTGATCCTGCTGCTGGCCTTCCGCAAGCTGCGGCAGGGCGGCTCGCGGGTCGCAGCCGGGGTGCGCACCGGCCTGGCCGAGATCCGCACCGGGCTGCTGGCCCGCCGCAACTGGCCGGGCGTCACGCTGGCCTCGGTCGTCGTGGTCGCCGGTCACCTGGCCACGTTCGTCGTGGCGGCCCGGTCGGCCGGCTCGGCGGCGTCGCTGACCCGCCTGGTCCCGCTGATGCTGCTGGCCCTGCTGGCGATGTCGCTGCCGCTGAACGTCGGCGGCTGGGGCCCGCGCGAGGCCGTCACGGCCTGGGCTTTCGGCGCGGCCGGGCTGAGCGCCACCCAGGGCCTGACCACGGCCGTCGTGTACGGCTTGTTCGCCTTCGTGGCCGCCCTGCCCGGCGCCGCGGTGCTGATCGGCCGGGGACTGGCCCGCCTGCGCACTGCTGCCGCCGTCCGCGTGGCCGCCCCGATCTCGCCGGTGCCGTACGGGCTTCCGGCCGCCCCGGCCGTGCTGGTCGAGCCCGCGCTGGTTCCCGCCGGCCGCGAACTGGTCCGCGCCGGCGCCTAGCGCATGCTCAACGGATCAGTTCGCGTCGAAACGGTCGGAGAGGGCGTAGCGCAGCAGGACGACGTCGTCGATCTGGCGCACCTCGGCCAGCGTGGCCCGGCGCCCCGGGCCGAACGGGAACTTGCCGTCGCTGACGAAGCGCGGCGCCCGCGAGTCGCCCACGAAGAACGGCGCCACCACCAGCTGCAGCTCGTCGGCCAGCCCGGCCGTGAGGAACTGGGTGTGCATGGTGCCGCCGCCCTCGACCATCAGCCGGCGCACCCCGCGCCCGGCCAGGTCGGCGGTCACCCGGCTCAGGTCGACGGGATCGCCGGCGTCGATGACGGTGGCCACCGCGCCCAGCCGCTCGCGGGCCGAGTGACAGGTGCCCGACGCGCAGTACACGAGCTTGTCGACCTCGCCTACGGTGAAGAACCGTGCAGCCGGGTCGATGTCGCAGCGGGCGGTCACGGTGACCTTCAGCGGGTTGGGCGCCTCGCCGCGGGCGACCCGGGCCGCCCGGCGCTCGGCCGAGCGCACCAGCAGGCGCGGATCGTCCTGCCGGATGGTGGCCGCGCCCACGAGGATCGCGTCACAAGTGCTACGAACGGCGTCGACCCGGTCGAAATCGGCGTCGTTGGAAAGCAGCAGCCGTTCCTGCGCCGCGTCGTCCAGGTATCCGTCGATCGACATGCCGCAGCTCAGCAAGGTGTAAGGACGCGGGACCACTGATGACGCCTCCAGTAGAGCGACGATCGTCACCCTGTCCGACAGTTGCGTCCAAGATAATCCGCGACACGATTACTGGCACGTTCGCGTTCTGTTGCGGTGCGGTGACTCCGCCGGCGGGTAAAGCGGATCAACGGGGAACCAACGAGGAGGACCGATGTTAGAAGCCACGCTGCGGCAGCAGGTGACCGTTCCGCTGCGGTTCGGCGACGGCTATGCCACCACCGCCCGGGTCATCACCTTCGACGGCCTGGTCGACGGCAAGGAGCATCTGGCCCTGGGCCTGGGCGACTGGCAGCGCGCGCTGAAGAAGTCGGCCGCCGGTGGCCGGGCGCCCCTGGTGCGCCCGCACAGCGAGTGCCTGACCGGTGACGTGTTCGGCAGCGAGCGCTGCGACTGCGGGCCGCAGCTGCGCGAGGCGGTCGAGCGCATCGCCGAGCAGGGCGGCTTCCTGCTCTACCTGCGGCAGGAGGGCCGCGGCATCGGCCTGTACGCCAAGCTGGACGCGTATGCGCTGCAGGACGCGGGTCTGGACACGTACGAGGCGAACGTGGCCCTGGGCCGCGGCGAGGACGAGCGCGACTACACCGCCGCCGCCCAGATGCTGCTGGCGCTGGGGGCCGACCGGATCCGGCTGCTGAGCAACAATCCCGACAAGGCGATCCAGCTCGAGAAGAGCGGCATCGAGGTGACCCAGCGGGTGCCGACCGGGGTCCACATGTCCCCAGCGAACGTCCGTTATCTGGCCACCAAGGCCTCCCACACCGCTCACACGATCGAGTTACCGCTGGCCGAGTGACGCTCGTGGCCGGGGGTCGGGCAGGATGAGCTGATGGTGGACGACCCCTCGCTGGTGCTGGCCGCGGTCGACCAGGTGCCTTTCATCCTCGCCGTGTGCGAGGGCCCGGAGCTGCGCGTGCTCACGCTCAGCGCGGCCACGCGGTCGGTGCTGACCGGCCGCGAGTTCCACGGCCGGCCGATCGGTGAGGTGATCAGCGACCTGGCCGGCCAGCAGTTCGTCGACGCCTACTACGACGTCTACCGCACCGGGGAGCCGATCAACGGCCGCGAGTGGCGGGCCCACATCACGGCGCCGGACGGCTCGGTGCACGAGATGTTCGCCAACTTCACGATCACGCCCTGGGTCGTCGACGGCGAGCGGCGCGGGGTGATCGGCATCGGCTTCGACGTCACCGAGGCGGTGCGGCAGCGGCAGGCCGAGGCGGAGCGGACGGCGCACCTGCAGCGCCGTTACGACGAGAGCCGCGAGGTGATCACCGCCCTGCAGCGTGAGCTGTTGCCGGCGGGGCTGCCCGTGCTGCCGGGGGCCCAGATCGCGGCCAGCTATCTGCTCGCCGACGCGGACACCGCCGCGGGCGGCGACTGGTTCGACGCGGTGCCGCAGCAGGACGGGCGGATCGCGCTGATCGTCGGCGACGTGGTCGGGCACGGGGTCACCGCCTCGGGCGTGATGGGCCAGTTGCGGGCCGTGCTGCAGGACAGGCTGGAGGAGGGCGCCGGGATCGTCGAGGCGCTGGCGGCGGCCGACCGGTTCGCCGCCCGGGTGCCGGCCGCGCACGCGACGACCGTGGCGCTGGTCACGCTCGACCCGGCGAGCGGCGAGTTCTCGTACTGCACGGCCGGGCACCCAGCGCCGCTGGTGGTCGGCGCATCGGGCGCCACCCGATACCTGCCGCTGACCGGTGGGGCCCCGCTGGGCACTGGCGGTTCTTTTCCCGTACGCGCGGAGAGCCTCGAAACAGGCGAGCTGCTCCTGCTTTACAGCGACGGGATCCTCGAGCGGCCCGGACGTGATCACCAGTCGAGTGCCGAGGAACTGGCGCACGTGGCGGCCGACAGCGCGGCCGGGCGGGCACTGCACGACCCGCAGGCCACGCCGGCCGAACGGGTCTGCTCGCAGACGGTGGAGCTGCTGGTTCGGGCGACCGGGCACACCGACGACATCACGCTGCTGGCCGTGCAGCGTGTTCCCGTCGAGCCCGGCGTGGCCCTCGAGGTGCGGGCCGACCCGGCCGAGTTGCGGGCCGTGCGGCAGCGGCTGGGCGAGTGGTTGTCGCGGATCGGCGCGACCGGCGAGGACGTCTTCGCGCTGCAGCACGCGGTGGGTGAGCTGCTGGCCAACGCCGTCGAGCACGCCGGCAGCGCGGCGGAGGCCACCGTCACGGTCACGGTGACGCTGGACCCGGCGGGCGTCGTGCAGGCCTCGGTCGTGGACCGGGGGCAGTGGCGGGCGCCGGAGCGGCAGGCCAACCGCGGGCGCGGGCTGGCGCTGACGGCCCAGCTGGTCTCGCTGCTCAAGGTGGACCACGACGAGACGGGCACGGTGGCCCGGGTGGCCAAGCCGCTGTGCCGGCCGGCCCGGCTGCTCGACCTGTCGTCGCCGGAACCGCAGGCGGCGCAGGAGCACAGGGACGAGTTCCGGATCGTCGAACAGGCCGGCGACGACGAGACCCGGGTGCGGCTCGAGGGGCCGCTCGACCTGACCACGGCCGGCCTGGCCCGGCAAGAGCTGCTGCGGCGCAGCCGGGGCGGCACGATGCCGATGACGGTGGATCTGTCGGGGGTCACCCATCTGTCGAGCGCCGGGGTGTCGGCGCTGCACCACGTGGCCGGTCAGCATGCGAATCAGGACGCTCCTCTCGTGCTCGACGCCGCGCCGGGCACGCCCGCACAGGTGATTCTGGCGCTGGTGGCGTTGCTGCCGGAGCGCTGAGAAGTCTGCTCCGGCCGGGCCCGGGCCTGCGGGTTGTCCACATTTCGCCGTTGTCCACAGGGCTTCGCACGCGGGCGGCATTTCTCTGTACTGTCGCGGGGTGACTTCGGCTTCCCAGGTTCCCGCGAACGATTCGGCCGCCGTCGACGTCCTCAACCGCGTCTTCGGCTATCCGTCGTTCCGCGGTCAGCAACACGAGATCATCGAGCACGTGGCCGGCGGCGGCGACGCGCTGGTGCTCATGCCGACCGGCGGGGGCAAGTCGCTCTGTTACCAGATCCCGGCGCTGGTCCGCCCGGGCACCGGCGTGGTCGTCTCGCCGTTGATCGCGCTGATGCAGGATCAGGTCGACGCGCTGCGCACCCTCGGCGTCCGGGCCAACTTCATCAACTCCGCGCAGGACTACGACGAGCGCCGCCTGGTCGAGGCCGAGTTCGTCAACGGCGACCTCGACCTGCTGTACGTGGCGCCCGAGGGCCTGGGCGTGGCGGCCACCCAGCGGCTGCTCGACCGGGGCAAGATCTCGCTGTTCGCCATCGACGAGGCGCACTGCGTGTCGCAGTGGGGCCACGACTTCCGGCCCGACTATCTGGGCCTGTCGATGCTGCACGAGCGCTGGCCCGACGTGCCGCGCATCGCGCTCACCGCCACCGCCACGTCGGCCACCCGTGACGAGATCGCCACCCGCCTGCAGCTGACCGACGCGCGGCATTTCACGGCCAGCTTCGACCGGCCCAACATCCAATACCGCATCGTGCCGAAGAACGAGCCGCGCAAGCAGCTGCTCGACCTGCTGCGCACCGAGCACCCGGGCGAGTCGGGCATCGTCTACTGCCTGTCCCGGGCCTCGGTCGAGCGCACGGCCGAGTTCCTGCAGCAGAACGGGATCAACGCGCTGCCCTACCACGCCGGGCTCGACAACCGGGTGCGCGCGGCCAACCAGTCCCGCTTCCTGCGGGAGGACGGGCTGGTCATGGTGGCCACGATCGCCTTCGGCATGGGCATCGACAAGCCGGACGTCCGCTTCGTGGCCCACCTCGACCTGCCGAAGTCCGTCGAGGGCTACTACCAGGAGACGGGCCGCGCCGGTCGCGACGGGCTGCCGTCGACCGCCTGGCTGGCGTACGGGCTGCAGGACGTGGTGCAGCAGCGCAAGATGATCGACAGCTCGGACGGCGACCTGGCCCACCGCCTCAACGCCGGTCGGCACCTCGACGCCATGCTCGCGCTGTGCGAGACGGTGACGTGCCGGCGGTCGCAGCTGCTCAACTACTTCGGGCAGGCGGCCACGGGCGAGAACTGCGGCAACTGCGACACCTGCCTGACCCCGCCGGAATCGTGGGACGGCACGGTGCCGGCCCAGAAGCTGCTGTCGACGGTGCTGAGGTTGCAGCGCGAGCGGGGGCAGAAGTTCGGCGCCGGCCAGTCGATCGACATCCTGCTCGGCAAAGAGACCGACAAGGTGCAGCGGTTCCGCCACCACGAGCTGTCGGTGTTCGGCATCGGGCAAGAGTTGCGCGACGCCGAGTGGCGCGGGGTGGTGCGCAAGTTGCTGGCCGAGGGGTTGCTGGCCGTCGAGGGCGAATACAGCACGCTGGTGCTCACCGACGCCAGCGCCGGGGTGCTGCGCGGCGAGACCAAGGTGATGATGCGGCGCGAGGCCCCGGCCAAGGTGAAGGCGCCCCGGCAGCGGGCGGCGGCGGCCCCGGCGGCCGATCTCTCCCCCGCCGACGCCTCGACCTTCGAGCGGCTGCGGGCCTGGCGGGCCTCGGTGGCCAAAGAGCAGGGCATGCCCGCGTACGTGATCTTCCACGACGCGACACTGCGGGCGATCGCCGCGCTGAACCCCAAGACGCTGGGCGAGCTGGGCACGGTGAGCGGCGTCGGCCAGAACAAGCTGACCAAGTTCGGCCAGCAGGTGCTCGACACCCTGCACGGCGATGGCGCGCCCGCGTCGTCCGCGCCGCCGCCACCGGCGCACAGCTCGGCGGTCGCCCCGCCGGCGCGCAAGCCCGGCGTCGGCTCCCGCTTCGGCGATGACGAACCGGCTGACGCCTTCGTCTTCGACGAGGAGCCGCCCGACCTCGACTACGACGAAGAGCCCCCGCCCGACTACCACTGACGCGGCCGAGGGCCGCAGCGCGCGCGGGCCGGCGCGGCGACGCGCGGCGGGTGCGACGCGGCGTAGCAGGCGCGGCGTCGCTCGGCGGGGCGCGGCGGGGCGTCGAGCAGGCCGGACTGGGCCGCCGGTGTGTCCGGCGCTGGCCGATTGGCCGGGAAAGTCGGCCGGGTGTCGGTGGCCGCGGCTGGCGCAGGCCCCGTACCGTGCCTGCGGTACGGGGCGTGAAGATCGCTTCGACGTGAACGAGGGGGACGCAACGTGGGGGCACGTCTTGCCGTGGTGGGCACCGTTCTGGTCGCTCTGACCGGGCTGGGGACGCTGAGCGCGTGCTCGGACGACAAGTCGGAGAAGGCCGCCTTCGTCGACGCCGAGAAGCAGGCGCAGCAGGCCAGCCTGCCCAAGGGCGACGAGGAGACGTACCTCGCGGCGCTGACCAAGCTCGACGCCAAGCTGACCGCGGACAAGCAGGCCGCGCTCGACAACGGCTACAACATCTGCACCGACTTCACCAACGGCATGACCACCAGCGAGACGGTCATCGACGCGATCAGCCTCTTCTCGGTGGACGCCAAGAAGGGCCAGAAGATCGTGGCCATCGCCAAGACC
Organism: Paractinoplanes pyxinae; assembly: GCF_026626335.1. GTDB lineage: Bacteria > Actinomycetota > Actinomycetes > Mycobacteriales > Micromonosporaceae > Actinoplanes > Actinoplanes pyxinae. Next base: position 469,002 of record NZ_JAPNTZ010000005.1, read on the forward strand.
AACCTGTGCAAGCCCTCGGCCTCGAAGGGCAGCTGACCGCCACGCCGGCCGGGCGCAGCGGGCGCCCGGCCGCGCGTCGTCACTGCGGGACGACCACGTCGATCATCCAGGGGACGCCGAACTTGTCGGTGAGCTGGCCGTAGAGGTCGCCCCACATCTGCTTCTCGAACGGCAGCTGGACCGTGCCGCCGTCGGCCAGCTTCTCCCACACCTCTTCCAGCCCCTCGCCGGGATCGCCGCTGAGGCTGACCGTGATCGTGTTGCCGGGGTTGTGGGCCATGCCGGGCGCCGTGTCCGACGCCATCAGCAAATAACCCTTCTCGCTGGTGAGCATCGCGTGCATGACCTTGTCGGCGATGGCCGGGTCGGGCGCGCCGAACTCGCCGAACGTGTTGACCCTCAGCTCGCCGCCGAAGATCGAGTGGTAGAACTCCATGGCCTCGCGGGCGTTGCCGTCGAAGGTCAGGTAGGGGTTGAGCTGAGACGCCATCACAGACTCCCTTGGCTGCTGCCACGACTGCTGCTGCTGAACGACCCCGACGCTAGACCCGCCCTCCGACATTTTTGAGCCCCTGGCGAGAACGCACCCGAAAAGCTGGCCCGCATCCCGGTCGAAACCGACGAATGCGGGCCGGGAACACCTCAGCGGTGGTCGGAGCCGGCCGACTCCACCGCCGCCCGACCGGCCTCCAGGCGCGCGATCGGCACCCGGAACGGCGAGCACGACACGTAGTCCAGCCCCACCTCGTGGAAGAAGTGCACGGACTCCGGGTCGCCGCCGTGCTCGCCGCACACGCCGAGCTTCAGCCCGGGCCGGGTGGCCCGTCCCTCCTCGCCGGCGATCCGGACCAGCCGCCCCACGCCGTCCCGGTCGATCGACTCGAACGGCGAGATGCCGAAGATGCCCAGCTCGAGGTAGCGCCAGAAGAACGCGCCCTCCACGTCGTCGCGGCTGAAGCCCCACGCCATCTGGGTCAGGTCGTTGGTGCCGAACGAGAAGAACTCGGCCGCCTCGGCGATCTGGCCGGCGGTCAGCGCCGCGCGCGGCACCTCGATCATCGTGCCGATCAGCACCTCGACGCCCGAGTCGCCGACCACCTCGGCGATGATCCGCTCGGCCTCGTGGCGGACGGTCTCGAGCTCCTGCACCGCCCCGACCAGCGGAACCATGATCTCGGGCTTGGGCCGGCCACCCTCGGCGGCCAGCGCCACCGCCGCCTCGGCGATCGCCCGCACCTGCATGCCGAACAGACCGGGAATCACCAGGCCCAGTCGCACGCCGCGCAGGCCGAGCATCGGGTTCGACTCGTGCATGCGCCGCACGGCGGCCAGCATCCGCTCGTCGCGTTCGGCCTCCTCGCCCGACGAGCCGCGTTCCTTGGCCACCGCCACCTGCACCGCCAGCTCCTCGAGAGACGGCAGGAACTCGTGCAGCGGCGGGTCGATCAGCCGCACGGTGACCGGCAGCCCGTTCATCTCGCGGAAGATCTCGAGGAAGTCGGCCCGCTGCAACGGCTGCAGCGCGGCCAGGGCGTCGTCGCGCTCGGTCTTGTTGTGGGCCAGGATGAGCCGTTCCACCAGCTCGCGCCGGTCGCCCAGGAACATGTGCTCGGTGCGGCAGAGCCCGATCCCCTGCGCCCCGAAGCGCCGGGCCCGGGCCGCGTCCGGGCCGGTGTCGGCGTTCGTGCGCACCCGCAGCCGGGCGCGCTCGTCGGCGTGGGTCATCAGCTGGTGCACGGCGGCGACCAGCGGCTCGTTGGCCAGCGCGGGGTCGAGGTCGCCCTCGAAGTACTGCACCACTTCGGACGGCCGCACCGGCACCTCGCCCAGGTAGACCCGGCCGGTGGTGCCGTCGATCGAGATGACGTCGCCCTCGTGCACGACCTGGCCGTGGACCGTGAACTGGTCGCGGCCCACCTCGACCTGGTCGGCGCCGCAGACGCAGGTCTTGCCCATGCCGCGGGCGACGACGGCCGCGTGCGACGTCTTGCCGCCGCGGGCGGTGAGGATGCCCTGCGCGGCGATCATGCCGGGCAGGTCGTCCGGGTTGGTCTCCCGGCGTACGAGAATCACCGACCGGCCCTCGCCCGCGAGAGCGACCGCCTGGGCCGAGGTGAAAACCACTTCCCCGTACGCGGCACCGGGCGAAGCGCCGACGCCGCGCGTCAGAGCCGTCGGGTCACCGGAGAGGTCGAACCGCGGGAACATCAGCTGGGCCAGCTGGGCCCCGCTGACCCGGGTCACCGCCTCGTCGAGGTCGATCATGCCCTCCTCGACCAGCTGCGCGGCGATGGTGAAGGCGGCCGCGGCGGTGCGCTTGCCGACGCGGGTCTGCAGCATCCACAGCTTGCCGCGCTCGATCGTGAACTCGATGTCGCACAGGTCGTGGTAGTGCCCCTCGAGCGTGGCCATGATCTGCAGCAGCTCGTCGTACGACTTCTTGTCGATCTTCTCGAGGTCGGCCAGGGGAAGCGTGTTACGGATGCCGGCCACCACGTCCTCGCCCTGCGCGTTCTGCAGGTAGTCGCCGTAGATGCCGCTCTCGCCGGTGGCCGGGTCGCGGGTGAAGGCGACGCCCGTACCGGAATCGGGCCCGAGGTTGCCGAAGACCATCGCGACCACGTTGACGGCGGTGCCGAGGTCGGCCGGGATGCGTTCCTGCCGCCGGTAGAGCACCGCGCGGTCGGCGTTCCACGACCGGAAAACCGCCTCGACGGCCTGGTCGAGCTGCTGCCGCGGATCTTGCGGGAATTCGTGGCCGACGTGCTTGGAAAAGACTTTCTTGTACGCCGCCACGAGCGATTTGAGATCGTCGGAGTCCAATTGCACGTCGTCCCGGACGCCCTTGGCTTGTTTGGCCTTGTGCAGAGCGTCCTCGAACTCTTCGCCCGGCACGTCGCACACGGTCTTGCCGAACATCTGGATCAGCCGGCGGTAGGAATCCCAGGCGAACCGGTCGTTGCCCCCGGCCTGGCGCGACAGGCCGGCCACCGACTCGTCGTTGAGCCCGACGTTGAGGACGGTCTCCATCATGCCGGGCATCGAGAACTTGGCCCCCGAGCGCACGCTGACCAGCAACGGGTCGGCCGCGTCGCCGAGCCGCCGGCCCATCGCGGACTCGAGCGCGGCGAGATGCCGGTCGATCTCGTCGTCGAGCCCGTCGACGTGCGAGCCCTCGGCCAGGAAGCGCTGGCAGGCCTCGGTGGTGATGGTGAAGCCGGCCGGAACCGGCAGGCCGAGATTGGTCATCTCCGCGAGATTGGCGCCCTTGCCCCCGAGAAGGTCCTTCAGGTCTTTGTTGCCCTCGGCGAAGTCGTAGACGTACTTTGCCATCGCCAGCCACCTCCGGTTTTGATTCCTCGGCCGTACTGGTTTCTGCCCCAAGGTTCGTAAGGCTAAGCAGAGAAGTACTGAATAGTTAACAGTCCCGTGGGGTTTTCCACAGCGGTTCGTCACCCCCTGTTCGGTAAGCGCTTTCTCCGCGCAGTTCCGCGCAGCGGAACGGTCGAGTAGCGTGGCCGCGGTGGAGGGACTGCGACGGCGTTGCGAGAAGAAGCTGCGTGGCCTGCGTGTGCCCGACCCCTTCGACCTCGACCAGTTCTGCGACGAGATCGCCGCCCGCCGCGGCCGCCCGCTGATCCGCCGGCCGGTGCCCGGGCTCAGCGCCGAGGCGCCCTGCGGGTTGTGGATCGGCACCGAGCGGGCCGACCACGTCTTCTTCGACCCCGGCACGTCGCCGCTGCACGCCGAGCACATCGTGCTGCACGAGCTGTCGCACATCCTCTGCGGACACTCCGGCGCCGACGCCGCGATCGAGCGGCTCTTCCCCGACCTCGAGCCGACCGCCGTGCGGCGCATGCTGGGCCGGGTCGGCTACACGGACGCGCAGGAAAGGGAGGCCGAGATGATGGCCTCGCTCATCCGCGGCCGGTCCTCCCGCGGGCCGCGCACGACGCTGGGACGGGTCGCGGACGCGCTGGGCTTCGAATGATCCTCGACGTCGCGCTGCTGGTGCTGTTGTGGGGCGCGACGCTCATCCGGGTTCCGACCCTCTGGCGCGACCAGCGGCAGCGCGCGCTGTGGGCCGCCGTCTGCGCCATCGCGCTGGCCAAGACGATGTCGTTCGGGCCGGTGGCCGAGCGGGTCGCCGTTCCGATCCTGCCGCACCTGCTCGGCGTCACGTCGGCGTACTTCCTGCTGCGCTTCATCGCATTGGTCACGCACACGGGCGTACGGGCCAGGCAGTTGACCTTGCTGGTGTCGGTGCTCGGGGCGCTGGTGGTGCTCGATGTGATCGCCGGCGGAATCGACACCGAGGCCGAACTGCTGGCCGGCGACCAGGGCTGGTCGGTGGTGGCGTACTGGGTGTTGCTCGAGGCCTATCTCGGCACTGTGCTCGTCACCGCGTCGGTGCTCTTCTGGCGGGTCAGCGGCGAGGCCCGATCATTGCTGCCCCGGTTCGGGCTGAGAGTGACGGCGGCGGGCACCGGGCTGGTGGCCTGCTATGCGGCGGTCAAGGGCGGCCTGATCCTGGCCCACAACCTGGGCGCGCACATCGCCTTCTCGACCGTCGAGCCGATCGGGCGCACCGTGCAGACGAGCGGTCTGATCCTGACCATCGCGGGACTGCTGGTGCCGGCCACGCGGCGGGCCCGTGCGGCGTACGCGGCCTATCGCTCTTTGCTCGTGCTGCGCCCGCTCTGGAAGGCCATGCGGGACGCCTTTCCGGAGGTGATCCTTTTCACGCCGCGGCGCGCGGTGATCGAGCTGGCCGGCGTCGACGATGTGCACCTGCGGTTGTATCGCCGGGTCATCGAGATCCGCGACGGCATGCTCGCCCTGCGCCCGTACGCGGCACCGCACGGGCCTTCGCCGGATGAGGAAGCCGTCGCCATCGTCGAGGCGCTGCAGCGCCGGGCGGCCACAACGCCGCTGGCCACGCCCGGGTCGTGGGCGCCGGTCGGCCCGACGATGGCCGACGAGGTGGCCTGGCTCAGCCGGGTGAGCCGCGGTCTCGCAGGCCCTTCTCGGACTCCCACACCCTCTGGATCAGCTCGCTGATCGTGTCCCGGCCGCGCGGCGAGACGTCGGCCGCGCGCAGGGCGAGCTCGGTGACCCCGGCGTCGCGGATGGTCCGCAGCAGGTCGAGCTGCGAGTCGATGCGGACCGTCTGTTCGTCGTCCACGAAATAGGACACGGGCACGCCGAAGTAGGTGGCCAGCGCGGTCAGATGCTGGATCGTCGGATTGTCGCGCCGGCCGGTGCGCAGCTGCCAGATGTACGTGTGTGAGATCGACACGTTTTGGTCGTTGCGGACGGCCTCAGCCACGGCCATGTAACTCGGCTCGGGCCGCAGCTGTTTGAACAGCCTGTCCAGGCGTCCGGAGATAGAGAAGGCGCCCACCCACGCCTCCCTCCCCCTAGGTCACCACGCAGCCTACGACGCCATGAGCAGGGACGCGAGCCTCTCGTCCATGCACATCCCCCGATGCAGGCGCCATAAACTGACGTTGACGGACCGGATGAAGCCTAGAACACGGCCACCACCCGCTCAAGGGCTGCGCAAACTCACCTTGTATTGCTCGCAGTCGCGAACTTGTATCGTCGGAGTCGTGGCGAGCATTGTGGAAAGTCGCGAAGTTTCGACACTGTTGGATGAGCTCACCACGATGGTGGGACGTGAAGATCCGTACGGCCACTACACGAAGCTCCGCGAGGCAGGCGCAGTGCTGCGCGCCGCGGACGGCACCCTGATCGTGACCCGCTTCGCCGAATGCCAGTCCGTCTCCCGCGATCACAAGCTCGGCAAGATGCCGGTCGAGCTGCTGCCCGAGGCCGGCCTGGCCGACTGGGCCGAACACCCGGCGCTCTACGGCTACTTCACCAGCCTGCTCGGCATCAACCCGCCCGACCACACCCGGCTGCGGCGGCTGGTCAGCTCCAGCTTCACCGTCCGCCGGGTCGAGCAGCTGCGCCCGGCGACCACCCGCATGATCGACACCATGATCGAGGCGATGGCCGCCGCGGGCACCGCCGACTTCGTCTCCGCGTTCGCGTTTCCCCTGCCCTGCAACGTGATCAGCGAGTTGCTGGGCATCCCCGACGCCGACCGCGCCCAGTTCCAGCACCTGGTGCAGGACTGGTCGGCCGTGCTCGACGAGGTCACGCCCGAGGTGCTGCTGAAGGCCGACCCGGCGGCCAAGGCGGTCCGCGACTACCTGCGTGATCTGGCCGCGGAGAGGCGGCGGCACCCGCGCGGCGACCTGATGAGCGCCATGGTCGAGCACGAGGAGGCGGGCGACAAGCTCACCGCCGACGAGTTGCTGACGATGGCCGGGCTGCTGTTCGCGGCCGGGTTCGAGACGACGACCAACCTGCTGTCCAACGGGCTGGCGGCGCTGCTCGACCACCCGGAGCAACGGCCGGCCCTGCTCGCCGATCCGGCCGCCGCGGTCGAAGAGCTTCTGCGCTTCGACTCGCCGGTGCAGAACATCGACCGTACGGTGCTGGAACCCACGACCGTGGCCGGGGTGCCGCTCGAACCGGGCCAGCGGATCGTGGCGTACACGGGGGCGGCCAACCGCGACCCGCGCCGGTTCACCGATCCCGACCGGCTCGACCTGAACCGGGCCGACAACGCGTCGCTGTCGTTCGGCGGGGGCATCCACTACTGCCTGGGGGCGCCGATGGCCCGGCTCGAGGCGCAGATCGCCTTCCCGCGGCTGTTCGAGCGGCTGCCGGAGCTGCGACGGGAAGAGGGCGCCGAGCGGCGGGACAGCCTGACGATCCGCGGCTTCGAAATGCTGCCGGTGACGGCGAACTAGCCGGAGACAGTAAGACGCCGCTGCGAATTCCACGGGGGAAGAACTCGCAACGGCGCACTCGGAACATTAGACGACAGCGGGCCGTCGTGTCTATCCCGTCCGGCTATCCGACACGTTGCACCACGGTGCCGACGAGCTTCTGCCAGTCGGCGTCGAAGTTGCTCGCGGCGCTCGCAGTGCCCAGGCGGTAGAGCGCGTACTGGTCCACCAGAACCACGTTTCGGCTGTTCAGGACGGCGACGGCGGTGTCGGCCAGACCCGGGTGAGCCTTCTCGTAGGTCTTGTGCCGGACCACCACGAAACCCTTCCACCCAGCCTCGTCCAACGTTTTGATCTCGACGGTTTCGGTGTACGCCGGTTCCGACTTCTGGTCGTTGACGGTGGCCGGCACCGACACCTTCGCCTGACAGCCGTCGGCCACCGCGCGCAACGCCGTCTGGGCCGCCGTCGCGAGCGTCGCGTCGCCGTAGACGAGCGCGGTCTGGTCGAGCGTCTGGGCGCCCTTCTGCCCCTCGTCCACGAAGGACGACGCCACGACCTCGCCGCCAGGCGGCACGCTCGGCGCGGCCGTCGTGCCACCGCAGAGGCTGACCAGCTTGCTCGGGTCGGGGCTCTGGGCCGGCGGTTGCCAGGTCGGCCCGATCTCGGCCGCCTGCAGGAACGCGCCGCGCATCGTGGTCACGTCGATCAGGCCGGTCGGCTCGGGCGCGGGCTCGTCGTCCGACGAGCATCCGGCCGCCGCGAGCAGGGCAAACACCGTCAAAGCGGCCAGCCTGGCAACTCTTGCGGTCACGAACATCGGGCCATCCTCCCAGACCGGCGCGCGGGGCCGGCGGCGATGCCGGAACTACTACGCACCGGCACAGAACGGAAGACTCTCGGTGACGAATGTCGGACCCCCGGGTTAGGTTGTCGGCAGGGTCGGCTCCGAAGGAGGTCGCATGGCGGACATCGATGCGCTCGCCCTCGCGCTGCGCGCCGAACTGGGCCCCGAGCAGGTCGTGACCGACCGGCAGACGCTCCGGACGTACGAGTGCGACGGCCTCGCCCACTACAAGGTCATTCCGGCCCTGGTCGTGCTGCCGCACACGGCCGCCCAGGTCGCCACCGTGGTCAAGGCCTGCGCCGCGGCCGGCGTGCCGTTCGTGGCCCGCGGCTCCGGCACGGGGCTGTCCGGCGGCGCCCTGCCCCACGCCGAGGGCGTCCTGATCGTCACGGCCCAGATGCGCCGCATCGTCGAGATCGCGCCGGCCGACGAGCGGGCCGTGGTCGAGCCGGGCGTGATCAACCTGCAGGTCACCCGGGCGGCCACCCCGCACGGCTACTACTACGCGCCCGACCCGTCGAGCCAGCAGATCTGCTCGATCGGCGGCAACGTGGCCGAGAACTCGGGTGGCGCCCACTGCCTGAAGTACGGCTTCACCACCAACCACGTCACCGGCCTGCAGATCGTCACCCCCGACGGCGATCTGGTGCGCCTGGGCGGCCGGGCCCTCGACCCGCCGGGGTACGACCTGATCGGCGCGTTCGTCGGCTCCGAGGGCACGCTCGGCGTCGCCACCGAGGTGACCGTGCGGCTCACCCGGCTGCCCGAGTCGGTGCGCACGCTGCTGGCCGCGTTCACCAGCATCGACGCCGCCGGGGCGGCCACCTCGGCCATCATCGCGGCCGGCGTGGTGCCGGCGGCGATCGAGATGATGGACGCGCTCGCCATCGAGGCGGCCGAGGCCGCGGTCGCCTGCGGCTATCCGCCGGGCGCGGCGGCCGTGCTGGTGGTCGAGCTGGACGGCCCGTCGGCCGAGGTCGAGGCCCAGTTCGAGCAGGTCACCGCGCTGTGCACCAAGGAGGGCGCGTTCGAGATCCGCATCGCGGCCGACGAGGCCGAGCGGGCCCTGTTCTGGAAGGGCCGCAAGTCCGCCTTCGCCGCGGTGGGCCGCATCAGCCCCGACTACATCGTGCAGGACGGCGTGATCCCGCGAACCGCCCTGCCCGAGGTGCTGCGGCGCATCAGCGAGGTGGCCGACTCCCACGGCGTCCGGGTGGCGAACGTCTTCCACGCGGGCGACGGCAACCTGCATCCGCTGGTGCTGTTCGACGCCCGGGTCGAGGGCGAGGCCGAACGGGCCGAGACGGTGTCCGGCGCCATCATCGACCTCTGCATCGAGTACGGCGGCTCGATCACCGGCGAGCACGGCGTCGGCATGGACAAGGCGAAGTACATGCCCCGCATGTTCGGCGACGACGACCTCGACACGATGCAGCTGGTGCGCTGCGCCTTCGACCCCGATCATCTGTCCAATCCGGGCAAGGTCTTCCCCACGCCCCGCCTGTGCGGCGAGCGGCCCGGCAGCAATCTGGCCGAGCGGTTCCCAGGTGTGGAGGTCTTCTGATGGCCGCGTTCGCCGCTGCTCGCGCCCGGGTGGGGGGCTTCTGATGGCCGCGCTCGACGAGCTGACCCGGCCGGCCGGCGACGACGACCACGTCGGCGGTGTGCCGGCCCGGCTGGTGGCCTCGCCCGCTTCCACCGAGGAGGCGGCGGCGCTGGTCGCCGCCGCTCAAGGGTTGTCGGTGGTCGTGCGGGGCGGCGGCACCAAGATTCACTGGGGTCCTCCCCCGCGGTCGCTCGACCTGATCATCGACACGCGGCGGCTGTCGGGCGTGGTCGAGCACGCGGCCGGTGACCTGATCACAGTGGTCGGGGCAGGCACCCCGCTCGGCGATCTCGCGCTCGGCGATCAGCAGCTGGCCATCGACTTCCATCCGGGCGCGACGGTCGGCGGCGTCGTGGCGACGGGGGCCAGCGGGCCACGGCGCCTGCACTACGGCACCGCGCGTGACCTGCTGATCGGCATCACCGTCGTGCGGCCCGACGGGGTGGTGGCCAGGTCGGGCGGCAAGGTGGTCAAGAACGTGGCCGGCTACGACCTCGGCAAGCTCTACACCGGGTCGTACGGGACCCTGGGGTTGATCACCGAGTGCGTGTTCCGCCTGCATCCGCGGCCGGCGGCTTCGGCGTACGTGCGGTCGACCGCCCCGGCTCAGGCGGTGTCCGCGATCCTGGCCGCGCAGGTCGCCCCGACGGCGATCGAGATCGACACCGCCACCGGCGAGCTGGCGGTGCTGCTCGAGGGCACGGCGTCCGGCGTGCGGGAGAGGGCCGCCCTGATCGAGAAGTTGCTGGCCGGCGAGGTGAGCGAGACGGCGCCCGGCTGGTGGGGACGCGACCCGTGGGCGCCCGACGAGATCGGGTTGAAGCTGTCGGTGCCGCTGTCCAAGGTGCCGGCGCTGGTCGACTCGGGTTCGGCGCTGCGCGGGTCGGCCGGCACGGGGGTCCTCTACGCGGCGGCCCGCGACATCACCGAGGTCGAGCGGTTGCGGGCGTTGTGCGTGCGCAGCGGCGGGCACGCCGTCGTGCTGACGGCGCCGGCCGAGGTGCGCGACATCCTCGACATGTGGGGGCCGGTGCCGGGGCTGGCCGTGATGCGCCGGATCAAGGAACAGTTCGACCCGGGCTACCGCTTCGCGCCGGGCCGATTCGTGGGCGGCATCTGATGGTCTCCGCTGCGAGGCGTCGGGGTGATCTTTGTGGGCGACATCTGATGGCCTCCGCCGCGAGGCGCCGGGCGATCTTTGTGGGAGGTATCTGATGGTCGACTCGACGTGGGGCACCGGGGAGCCGCCGCGCGATGTGCTCGGGCCGGTCGCCGACGGGCAGGCCTTCGACGATCACCATCCGCCGCGGGCCGACCTGATCGCCGACTGCGTGCACTGCGGCTTCTGCCTGCCCACCTGCCCCACGTACGTGTTGTGGGGGGCCGAGGCCGACTCGCCGCGCGGCCGCATCTACCTGATGAACGAGGGCGTCAACGGCGAGCCGCTGAGCGGTTCGATGGTCGAGCACTTCGACAAGTGCCTGGGCTGCATGTCGTGCGTGACCGCGTGCCCGTCGGGCGTCAAGTACGACCGCCTGATCGAGGACACCCGGGCCCAGGTCGAGCGGCGCTACGCCCGGGATCGGGGCGATGCGCTGCTGCGGCGGGCGATCTTCGCGGTGTTCCCCTATCCACGGCGGCTCCGGCTGCTGCGTGGGCCTCTGATGGCGTACCAGAAATCGGGTTTGCAAAAGCTGGTCAGCCGGAGCGGCCTGCTCGAGCGACTGGGCCCGACGCTGGCCACGCTCGAGTCGCTGGCGCCGCGGCTGCGCAAGGTTCCGCCCCCGCCGCGCCGGGTCGCCGCCCGTGGCACCCGGCGCGCGGTCGTCGGCATGCTGACCGGCTGCGTGCAGGGCGCGTTCTTCCCCGAGGTCAACTCCGCGACCGTCCGGATCCTGGCCGCCGAGGGCTGCGACGTCGTGATCCCGTCCGGCCAGGGCTGTTGCGGGGCCCTGAGCGTCCACAACGGACGCCGGGAGGAGGCGGTCGGCTTCGCCCGCCGCCTGATCGAGACGTTCGAGCACACCGGCATGGACTACTTCGTGGTCAACGCGGCCGGCTGCGGTTCCTCGCTGAAAGAGTACGGCGAGCTGCTGGCCGACGACCCGGTCTACGCGCGGCGGGCGGCCGCCTTCGCCGCGAAGGTGCGCGACCTGGCCGAACTGCTCGACGAGCTGGGCCCGGTCGCCCCGCGCCACCCGCTGCCGATCACGGTGGCCTATCACGACGCCTGCCATCTGGCCCATGCCCAGGGCGTCCGGGCTCAGCCGCGCGCGCTGCTGCGCGGCATCCCCGAGCTGAAGCTGCGCGAGATCGCCGACCCCGAGCTGTGCTGCGGCTCGGCCGGCATCTGGAACGTGCTGAATCCCGTCCCGGCGGCCGAACTGGGCGACCGCAAGGCCCGGAACGTCGTCGCCACCGGGGCCGAGCTGCTGGTCACGGCCAACCCGGGGTGCATGATGCAGGTCGCCGCCGCCCTCCGCCGTCAGGGCGCCGGCATGGCCATGGCCCACACCGCCCAGGTGCTGGACGCCTCGATCCGCGGGCCGGTCGCCGCCGGCGAGTTGCTGGCACGCTGGGGTGATGCCTGACCTCACCCTGAGCCGCCTCGCCGGCGCCGATCCCGACGTGCTGCGCCGCTCCGCCGCCGATCTCGGGTGGCACGCGGCCGACCTCTTCGTCGCGGCCGGCTTGGAGGTGCCCGACGATCTGGCCCCCGCGCGAAGCACGATCTCGCGCGAGGTCGGCCGGCTCATCGTGTCGATGAAGAACTTGCAACTCGAGGCGCTGGACGAGATCCGGGCCTTCATCCGCTCCCTGCCCGAGCACCCCCCGGTCGCGCCGGGACCCGAGCAGGTGACCGCCCACGTCCGGGTGCGGCCGGCATCGGACGGGCCGGGGCCGATGCTGGTGCGCCTGCTGGCCAACCGCAACATCCGCCCGTGGAACGCCCGGCTGCTGCTGTGGGTGGGCGGGGGTCCGTACGTGTCCGACTCGACGATCTATCAGCTCGGCCAGTGCGTCGTAAGAGTCACCGGGGCCTACGTAACCGGGTTCGCCCACATCCTGGGCATCCCGGCGGCCGACCTGGCCGAGCTGACCGGCGTCGAGCCGTCCGACCGCAATCGGACCCACCCGCACAGCGCCGAGCTGGCCGGCCTGGCCTGGGACGCCCGCCGGCTCACGACCGACCAGCTGCTCGCGGTGGGCCGACGGGCCGACGCCCTGACCGCGGCCGATCCCCGCCGCTACTGCAGCCGGTGCCGGGGCTTCCACACCCGAGATTGATCAGAGCCCGCGCTCGATGGTGCTTCGCTCGACGCAGAACTCGTTGCCCTCGGGGTCCTGCATGGTCACCCAGCCCAGGCCGTCGGGGGTGCGGTGATCCTCGAAGAGCTTGGCGCCCAGGGCGGTGAGGCGGTCGACCTCCTCGTCGCGGGTGCGTTCGTCGGGCATCCAGTCGATGTGCAGGCGGTTCTTGATCGTCTTGGCCTCGGGCACGCGGATGAAGAGCAGGCCCGGCACCGGCGACGGCGCCTCGATCAGCACCTCGTCGTCGCCCGGCTGGTCGTCGTCGCCCAGCGGCCAGCCGGTGACCTCGCTCCAGAAGCGGGCCAGCTCGTACGGCTCCGAACTGTCGACCGTCACGTGTCGAAGGATCATGGCCACACCTTAGGTGTTCCCGGCCGATCCCGTGGGCTGTGGCGGGACCGGCCGGGAACCGGTCATCCGATCGCGAAGCTCGGGTGGGGTGGCTGGTTGTACGCCGTGTTCTGCCAGGCCAGGGCCTCGCGGTACTGGATGTCGTGCAGCAGCGTCACGACCCGGCGGTCGGTCGGGATCGGGGTCGAATAGATGCGCAGCGCCGTGTTGTCCGAGGTGGGCCAGACGACCTCCTCGCGCCAGTCGCCGAGCAGGTCGCCGCTCAGCGACGGGGTGGCCTTGGTGCCGTTGTTCGAGTGGACGCCGCTCGCCGTCAGCAGGCGCGTGTCGGACGACGTGCCGTACTTGTCGATCCGGGTCTGGTCGAGCAGTTCGCGCTGGGCGTCCCCGTCCCACCAGATCACGAAGTTGGTCGAGCTCGGCTTGCGGCTGGCGACAACCGAACCGGACGGTCCGCGCACGCCGTCGACCGCGGACGACCAGCTTTCCGCGCCGGGGCTGCCGGCCCAGATGTCGGCCGAGACGCCGCGCCCGTTGTCACCGTTGGCCGGCGTACTCCAGAGGATCTGACCCGTACGGGCGTCGGCGAACCACGACGACGGCTTGCTCGAGTCCTCGTCGACCTTGAAGACCTCGAGGCCCGTACGCGACGGGTCGAGATCACCGACGTGCAGGGCGTCGCCGTGCCCGTACCCGGTGTTCCACAGCTTGGCGCCGTTGTCGTCGATCGCCAGTGAGCCGTACACGATCTCGTCGCGGCCGTCCCGGTCGACGTCGGCCACCGAAAGCTGGTGGTTGCCCTGGCCCGCGGTGCCGCTGTTGGTCGAGCTGTTGCTGTCGAACGTCCAGCGCCGGGTCAGTGTGCCGTTGCGGAAGTCCCAGGCCACGATCACGCTGCGGGTGTAGTAGCCGCGGGCCATGATCAGGCTGGGCCGGCTGCCGTCGAGATACGCGGTGCCGGCCAGGAAGCGGTCGACCCGGTTGCCGTACGAGTCGCCCCAGCTCGACACCGTGCCGCGCGGGGGAACGTAGTCGACGGTGGACAGTGCGGCGCCGGTGCGGCCGTCGAACATCGTCAGGTATTCGGGGCCGGTGAGCACATAGCCGGACGAGTTGCGGTAGTCGGCGCTCGAGCTGCCGATCACCTGCCCGGTGCCCGAGACGGTGGCGTCGGCCGTCTTCATGGCCACCTCGGCCCGGCCGTCGCCGTCGTAGTCGTACACCTGGAACTGGGTGTAGTGCGCGCCGGCCCGGATGTTGCGGCCGAGGTTGATGCGCCAGAGCCGCGTGCCGTCGAGCTTGTAGGCGTCGACGTAGACCGGGTCGGTGACGCCCGACTGCGAGTTGTCCTTGCTGTTGAGCGGATCCCACTTGAGGACCAGGTCGAGCTTGCCGTCGCCGTCGAGGTCGCCGGTGGAGGCGTCGTTCGCGGCGTACAGGGAGCTGTTGGGGTTCTGGATCGGCACGTCGAGATAGCCGTTGCCGAAGGTGAGCGACGGGCCCTCGGCGGCCTGCTCAACACCGTTCACCACGGCGCGTACGGTGTACGCGCTGTTCGCCGCCGCGCCGGAATCCAAATAGTTGGTTGAAGCCGTCAGGGGCGAGGCGTTGACCTTGGTGGTGCCGCGGTAGACGTTGAAGCCGACACCGGACGGGTCGGTGGCGAGCAGTCGCCAGCTGACCAGGTTGGCCGAGCCGGAGCGGACGCTGATCACGCCGCGGTCGAGGCGCTCGCGCTGCTTCCCGTCGGCCGGCGTCGTGGGCGGCGGCGTCGTCGGGGGTGGCGTTGTCGGCGGGGGCGTCGTGACCGGGGGCGTGGTCGCGGGCGGCGGAGTCGTCGGCTGGGTCGAGCCGGTGCACGCCACTCCGTTCAATGTGAACGTTCCCGGGGTGACCGAGGCGCCGTTGGCGTTGAAGCCGAAGCTCGTCGTGGCGTTCGTGGCGAGGGCGGCGTTCCAGCCGGCGTCCTTCACCGAGACGGCCGAACCGGACTGTGTGACGGTGCCGTTCCACAGCGACGTGATGGTCTGGCCGCCGGGCAGGGTGAAGGCCAGCGTCCAGCCGTTGATCGGGTCGCCCAGGTTCGTGACGTCGACATTCGCGCCGAAGCCGCCGGGCCAGGAATTGGTGACGGCGTAGCGCACCTGGCAGCCGGCGGCGGCGTCGGCCCGGGTGGCGACCATGACGCCCGCACCGGCGGTGACGACGGCGAGGACGGCCGCGATCTTTGCTCTTCTGACCACGAGCGGATCCTTAGATCGAGGTACGTGAATGGGAGCGTTCCCAGAGTGGAGCATCGCGACGTATCGGTCAAGGTTGGATTGGGAGCGCTCCCATGTCATAGTGCCTTCTATCCGTCTTCATCGATCCCCCCGCCTCGCCCACCGGAGCGCCCGATGCCCAGACTTCGCCTGACCGCCCTCGCCGCCACGACCGCCGTTCTGGCCGGCTCGTTCGCCGTCGCCGCCGCGGGCCCGGCCTCGGCCGCCGCCGGCTGCCAGGTCCGCTACACCGTCTCGAGTTCCTGGCCGGGCGGCTTCGGCGCCGCCGTCGACGTCACCAACCTGGGCGACCCCGTCTCGTCATGGACGCTGACCTTCTCGTTCCCGGCCGGCCAGACCATCACCCAGCTCTGGAACGGCGCGGCCACCCAGTCCGGGGCGGCGGTCACCGTCCGCAACGCCTCCTGGAACGGCGCGCTGGCCACCAACGGAACGGCCTCCGTCGGCTTCAACGGCTCCTGGACCGGCAGCAACCCCGTGCCCACGTCGTTCGCCCTGAACGGCACCACCTGCAACGGCCCGGCCCCCACAACTCCCCCGCCGAGCACCACGCCCCCACCCACCACACCGCCACCCACAACGCCGCCGCCGACGACACCGCCGCCCACGACCACGCCTCCCCCGGCCGGCTCCCCCGTCAAGATCATGGCGCTCGGCGACTCGATCACCGGCTCCCCCGGCTGCTGGCGCGCGTTGCTGTGGCAGAAGCTGCCTGCCACCCGGGTCGACTTCGTGGGCACACTGCCCGGTCAGGGTTGCGGTTTCCCGTACGACGGTGAGAACGAGGGCCACGGCGGCTTCCTCGCCACGAACGTCGCCAACCAGAACCAACTGGTTGGTTGGCTCGACGCCACGGACCCCGACATCGTGCTCATGCACTTCGGCACGAACGACGTCTGGAACAACCAGCCGCCGGCGACGATCCTGGCCGCGTTCACCCGCCTGGTCGGCCAGATGCGGGCGTCCAACCCGGCCATGGAGATCCTGGTCGCCCAGATCATCCCCATGAACGCCTCGAACTGCGCCGAGTGCGCCCAGCGCGTGGTCAACCTGAACGCCGCCATCCCCGCCTGGGCCGCCGGCCTGTCGACGGCCGCCTCCCCCATCACCGTCGTCGACCAGTTCACCGGCTTCAACTCGGCCACCGACACCTACGACGGAGTCCACCCCAACGACGCCGGCAACGTGAAGATCGCCAACCGCTGGTACCCCGCCTTGGCCGCCGCCCTCGGCTGACAGCTCACCCAGCGGGGTTCCCAGCCGGGCCGGGCACCCCGCCCAGGGTCTGTTTCGCAGCTGCGGTGGGAGCGAGGCGCGGTCCAGGCGGGACCTGGGCCTCGCCGCAGCCCCGCCCCTGCCACGAAGACAGACCCTAGGTGTGGGCCGTTATCAGATGGGTCTCGATCGGCGCCGCCACCTCGCCGGCCGGCGTCAGGAAGGGCGCCAGGGCGACCCGGGCGTCCGCGACGATCCGGCGACGGGTGGCGTCGTCAACATGGCTTGCCAGCGGTAGCAGCTCGGCGTACAGGAAATCGTCCATGCTCGGCAGGCACGTGGCGCTCATGTAGGTGGTAAAGCGGTCGATCCGCCACCCGGCCTCCTCGCACAGGGCGGCCAGCATCTCGGGCTCACCGACGGCGAAGTACCCGCCGATCACTTCGACTGCTTCCGGTACGGCGTGGCGGCCGACCACCTCGGTCAGCGCCACATAGCCGGTGCTGGCCGACAGCCGCCCCGGCACCTGCAGACCCAACCGCCCGCCGACCCGGGCCATCTCCCGCAACGCGGCCACCCGATCCGCGAAGTACATCAGCGCCGCCTGCGACACCACCACGTCGAACGCGTCGTCGGCGAACGGCAGGCTCATGGCGTCCCCGGCCCGCCAGTCCAGGTCGGGGCGCTTGCGCCGGGCCACCGCCAGCATCGCCGGGTTGACGTCGACGCCCACCACCCACCCGGCCGTGGAAGCCCGCGCCACCACCCCGGTGCCGCAGGCGACGTCAAGCATCGACTCCTCGACGCTGGGCGCCACCGCCTCGATCAGCCGCCGCGCCCACCCGTCGAACAAGGCCGGCACGAAGGCCGACTCGTAGAACTCGGCGCCATCCGCCGAGAGGGCGTAGGTCCGCTCGCTCATCCCTCCAGCAGACACCTTCAGCCGCCGGGCAGCAGTCCGGTTCCGGACCGTTCAGGCGGGGGCCAGGCGGATGCGGACGCGGCGGTTCTGGCGGCCCTTGCTCTCGACCTTGACCACCTCGACGCGGCCGACCTGGGCGGTGGAGGCGACGTGGGTGCCGCCGTCGGCCTGGACGTCGAGGCCGACGATGTCGATGATGCGGATCTCGGGTTCGTGCAGGGGTGGGAGGGCGTCCTGCGTACGGACCAGGGTCGGGATCTGCAGGGCCTCTTCGCGGGGCAGGACGCGGGCGACGATCTTGCGGTCGGCGGCCACCTCGGCGTTGACGGCGTCCTCCAGCGCCTGCTTGAAGCCGGGTGGCACCTCGGGCAGGTTGAAGTCCATGCGGGCCTCGCCGGGCTGCATGTTGCCGCCCGTGACCAGGGCGCCGAAGTCGCGGAAGACCGTGCCGCAGAGGATGTGCAGGCCCGAGTGGGTACGCATGAGGGTGCTCCGCCGGGTGTCGTCGATCGCACCTCGGACCGTCGCGCCCGCCGGCGGCACCGGGTCGCCGGGGGCGGGGATCAGCCGCGGGCCGTCGTCGCTCTTGCGGGCGTCGACGACCCGGGTCTGCACGCCCTGCCAGAGCAGCACGCCGTGGTGTGGCGCTGGACGCCGCCGCCCGGGTAGAAGGCGGAACGGTCGAGCACGATGCCCGCCTCCGGGTCGGCCGGGTCGGACCACAGCACCGTGCAGTCCCACTCCCGCAGCGTGGGGTCGCTCCAGTCGAGGCGTTCGGTCATGCCCCCGACTCTAGAAGCTCCTTCACCCGCGGGACGACCTTGGTGCCGTACAGCTCGATCGCGGTCATCATCTTGTCGTGCGGGAGCGTGCCGGCCGAGTACTTGAGGTCGAAGCGCTGGATCCCGAGGTGCTTGATGGTGTGCGCCATCTTCTGGGCCACCGTCTCGGGCGAGCCGACGTGCCAGGCGCCGTCGCGGATGTCGTTCTCGAAGCGGTCGCGGCTCAGCGGCGGCCAGCCCCGCTCGCGGCCGATGCGGTTGAGCATGTTGCGCGCGTGCGGCCACAGCGTCTCGACGGCTTCCTCGTCCGTCTCGGCGACGAACCCGGGGCAGTGCACGGCCACCGGCTGCGACGGCTGCTCGAACTCCTCGAGCGCTCGTTGGTAGAGCTCGACGTACGGCGCGAACCGGACCGGCTCGCCGCCGATGATGGCCAGCACCAGCGGCAGGCCGTGCCGCGCGGCCCGCACCACCGATTCGGGGCTGCCGCCCACGCCGATCCACGTGCGGATCCGGCCGGACTCGGTCTTGGGATAGACCTGCTGGTCCTTCAGCGGCGGGCGGACCGTGCCCTCCCAGCTCACCGGGCCCTCGCCGAGCAGCTTGACCATCAGGTCGGCCTTCTCTTCGAACAGCCGCTCGTAGTCGTGCAGGTCGAAGCCGAACAGCGGGAACGACTCGGTGAACGAGCCGCGGCCCAGGATGATCTCGGCGCGCCCGTTCGAGACCGCGTCGAGCGTGGCGAAGCGCTCGAAGACCCGTACCGGATCGTCGGAACTCAGCACCGTGACCGCCGTGCCCAGCTTGATCCGCTCGGTGCGGGCGGCGATGGCGGCCAGCACGATCTCGGGCGCGGAGACCGCGAAGTCGTCGCGGTGGTGCTCGCCGAGGCCGAACCCGTCGACGCCGACCCGCTCGGCCAGCACGGCCTGCTCGACCACGTTGCGGATCACTCGCGCGTACGGAAGCTTCTTGCCGTGTTCGTCGACGGTGACGTCGCCGAAGGTGTCCAGTCCGAATTCCACCATGATCACTCTACCGAGAGGTGCGGCCCTTGAGGCGGCGGCCCATCTCGCGCGCGATCTCTTTCTTGGCGTCGCGCTCGGCCAGGACCTGCCGTTTGTCGTACGACCGGAGGCCGCGCGCCATGCCCAGCTCGACCTTGGCCCAGCCCTCGTTGAAGTACATCGAGAGCGGCACCAGGGTGAGCCCGTTGCCGTCGCGCAGCTGAGCCAGGATCTTCACGATCTCGGACTTGTGCAGCAGCAGCTTGCGGGTGCGGCGGGGCGCGTGGTTGGTCCAGCTGCCGTAGCCGTACTCGGCGATGTGCAGCCCGTAGAGCATGATCTCGCCCTCGTGCTCGCCGGCGAACGCGTCGACCAGCGAGGCCCGGCCCTCGCGGAGCGACTTCACCTCGGTCCCGGCCAGCACGAGACCCGCCTCGTACGTGCGGAGAATCGCGTAGTCGTGCCGCGCCTTCTTGTTCGAGGCGATCAGTTTGCGCCCGGTCTCCCTGCCCACGCAGGGAAGGTTAGCTTTACGGCACGGGCCGCCGCATCGAATATGTGACGCTGCTCAGCCGGTGGGGCTCGTTGTGCACGTGCATCGCGGCCCGGTCGTACGCCTGCCAGCCGGCCGCCCCGGCCCGGTTCAGATGGCGCAGGTCGTCGAAGCGCTCGTCGGTGCCCCAGCGCAGGACGCCGCCGGGGTGGTGGAAGGTGGCCGTCCAGTCCATGAACCGGTCGGCGCCGAGCGTGCCCGCGGCGCGGTACTCGAGGCGGGCGAATTCCCAATTGGTCACCCGTGCGATTATGCCGAAATGACCTTGGTCGCCGCGACCTGAGCGATCGACGGGATTTTCCCGCCCATCTCCCCCCATTGTGGACGGAACGTGTCGGGGGTCACCCCTAAATTACCCTGAGTGGCCCTTCGGGGGCTTCAAGTGGCCCTGCGCGCGGGTTTACGCTCCGCCGGTCTGACGCCGGAGTCTCGGGGGGATCGAGATGGCTACGGGTGGGGTGGCAAGGCTGGTCTGCGGCCGGCGCACGAAGTGGATCGTGCTGGCCTTCTGGGTTCTGGTCGTCATCATGGCGGCGCCGCTGGCGGGCAAGCTCACCAGCGTCCAGAAGAACGACAACTCGGCGTGGCTGCCCGGCGGCGCCGAGGCGACCCAGGTCGCCGATCTGCAGGCGCAGTTCCAGCCGGACGACATAGCGCCGGCGATCGTCGTCTACGAGCGAACCGGCGGCCTGACCCCGGCCGACCTGGCCAAGGCCCAGGCCGACGTGGCCCGCATGCGCACCGTCGAGGGCGTCACCGGCGACATCGTCGGGCCGATCCCGTCGCAGGACAAGCAGGCGATCGAGATGATCGTCCCGGTCCGGATCGACGACGACGGCTGGGAGGCGCTGCCCGACATCGCCGCCTCGATCACGTCCACGGCCGAGAACGGCGCCCCGCCGGGGCTCGAGATCTTCCTGGCCGGCCCGGTGGCGGCCGCGGCCGACTCGGCCGACGCGTTCGCCGGCATCGACGGCACGCTGCTCTACACCACGCTGGCCGTGGTGGCGATCATCCTGCTGATCACGTACCGCAGCCCGGTCCTGTGGCTGCTGCCCATCGTCACCGCGGGCATCGCCCTGACCAGCTCGCAGGCCGTCATCTATCTGCTGGCCAAGTACGCCGACCTGGCGGTGAACGCGCAGAGCGCGGGCATCCTGACCGTGCTCGTGTTCGGCGCCGGCACCGACTACGCGCTGCTGCTGGTGGCCCGATATCGGGAAGAACTGCGCCGCCACGAGGACAGACACGAGGCCATGCAGCTGGCCTTGCACCGGGCCGGGCCGGCCATCATCGCCAGCGCGGCCACCGTGGCCGTCGGCATGAGCTGCCTGACGCTGGCCGAGCTGAACTCGACGGCCGGGCTGGGACCGGTCGCCGCGATCGGCATCGTCGTCGGCCTGGCCGCGATGATCTCGCTGCTGCCGGCCCTGCTGGTGATCTGCGGGCGCTGGCTGTTCTGGCCGGTCCGGCCGCGGTACGGCACGCCCGAGCCGACCGCGACCGGCCTGTGGGCCCGGCTCGGCCTGCGCATCGCCCGCCGCCCCCGCACGGTGTGGATCGCCACCGCCCTGGCCCTGGGCGCGATGGCCCTCGGCCTGCTGCAAATGAACGCCGTCGGCCTGACCTCGGCCGACCAGTTCACCACCGAGCAGCCGTCCACAGTGGCCGAAGAGGCCCTGGCCCGGCACTTCCCGGCCGGCGGGGGCCAGCCGGTGACCGTGATCGCCAACGCGGGCAGCGCGCAGCAGGTGAGCAGCACCCTGGCCGCGGTGCCCGGCATCAGCGAGGTGGCCGATCCGATCAGCAAGAACGGGCTGGTGCTGATCGACGGCACGCTGAACTCCGCCCCGGACAGCGCGGCGGCCCAGCGTACGGTGGAAGAAGTTCGCGACGCGGTGCACGCCATACCCGGAGCCGACGCGAAGGTGGGCGGCTACACCGCGGTGGTGGTCGACATCAACGACGCCAACCGGCACGACAACCGGCTGATCATCCCGCTCGTGCTGCTGGTCGTGCTGATCATCCTCGGCTTGCTGCTGCGGGCGATCGTGGCGCCGCTCATCCTCATCGCCACGGTGGTGCTGTCGTTCGCCGCTGCGCTGGGCGTGAGCGTGCTCGTGTTCCGGCACATCTTCGACTTCCCGGCCGAGGACACGTCGTTCCCGCTGTTCGTCTTCGTGTTCCTGGTCGCCCTGGGCATCGACTACAACATCTTCCTGATGACCCGGGTCCGGGAAGAGGCGCATACCCACGGCACCCGCCGCGGCGCGCTGATCGGCCTGGGCGCGACCGGCGGCGTCATCACCTCGGCCGGCATCGTGCTCGCGGGCACGTTCGCCGCCCTGGCCAGCCTGCCTCTGGTCGCCTTCGCCGAGATCGGCTTCGCGGTGGCCTTCGGCGTCCTGCTCGACACGCTGATCGTGCGCTCGGTGCTGGTCACCGCGCTGAACCTGGACGTCGGCCGCTGGATGTGGTGGCCCAGCAAGCTGATGCACGTCCCCGACGGGGACGGCCCCGTCACGGCAACGCCCCCGGCGACGAGCGAATCGGAGCCCGAGCCGGTCCGGTGACCGGCCGAAGTGGTCCGATTTCTGACGGTGACCATCCGGCTACGCTGGGCGTAAAGTGCTGATCAAGCTCGATGTCCGAGCCTCCGCACATTCCGGGAGGTCCGCCGGTGTGCCACAGGGGTCGGACAGCCGTTATCAGCTCTTCATCAGCTACTCCGGCAGCAACCGCGAGCTGATCCAGCCCTTCGTCGAGCAGTTGGAGGCCGACGGGTTCGTGGTCTTCTACGACCAGGACCGCGGCGTCGGGCTGGGCTCGCTGCCGATGAATCTGGCCGACAAGCTGGCCGCCTCCGACCACGTCGTGGCCTGCCTGACACCGGAGTACTTGAGCGGGCCGTGGCCCCGCTTCGAGCTCGCCATCGCCATCGCGCAGGATCCAGCCGGTGACGACGGCCGCGTCATTCCGGTCTGGTTCAACCGCGACGGGGTGGTCCCGCGGACCTATCTGGCTCACCTCACCCAGTTCGATCTCACCCGACACGACCCCTACGGCCGGTCGTATGGCCTGATCCGCGACGCCATCCGCGAGCGCCTGGCCCATCCCCCGCCTCCGCCGGACCGGGATCAGGTGGCCGGGATCGTGGCCGACGCACTCGACCGGCCCGACGACCCGCAGGTCGTCCTGTTCAAGATCCGGCTGGCCGGTCGGCAACTGGCCCAGCGCGCGTGTCGCGACCTGCTCGGCCAGGATCCGGGCGGACGCTCCTTGGAGGCGCTGGCCGACGATCTGTTGCGCTCGGGCGTGCTGCCCCGCGACCCGGCGGCCGCTCTCGGCCGGCTGCGCGCCTTCGGCGGACAGGCGCTGCGCGACGAGCCCGGCCTCGACACCGACGAGACAGTCGAACGGGCGCTGGCCGCGTTGAGGGAGCTGCGGGACTGGATGTTCCCCCGTCCGGCGGCCGCTCCGGAGCAGGCCCTCGCGCCGGTGGAGCATGAGGCGGCGTCGGCGCTGCGGCTCGTGCGGGTGTCGCCGGTTGCCGCCGACATGGCCTGGCCGCTGGGCGATGACGTGCTCGTGTGGGACGAGCGCGGCGGGCGGCTGCGCTGCCTGCGCGGCGGCGAGGTGCGGTGGCAGGACACGGACCGGATCAGGGTGCGCCGGTTCGCCACGGGGACGCGCGACCGGGTGGCCGTGGGCGGCTGGGAGGGGCTGGTGCGCTACTTCGCCGGCGATCCCGAGCCGCTGGCCGCCCTGTCGATGGACGGGACCGTGGGCGACCTGCGGTGCACGGCGGACGGCTTGATCGCGGGCAGCTGGCGGCACGCGCTGTGGCGGATCGACGACCACGGCCGCCGGACGCGGCTCGGGCCGGTGCAGGGTGGCGTGCACCGCGTCGCGATCTTCCGGGACGGCCGCCGGTTCGCCGTGGCCGAACTGACCGGCCGCGTCACGGTTTACCACGACGACCATCCGGTCCATCCGGTACCGATCGGCGGGCCGGTGGCAGACCTCGCCTACGCCGGGCCGCGGCTCGTGCTGCTCACCGACGAGGCGGTGGCCGGGTGGCGGGTCGACGGAGTGCTCAGTGCCCCGGTGCCTATGCCCGGCGCGAGTTCGCTGCTGCCGGTGGGCGACCGGCCGCACTGCATGGCTGTGGTGACCGGTCCGGGCCCGCGCGCCGAGCTGCGCAGCGTCGACGAGTACGACCGGCACGTGCCCGAGCTCTTGCTACGTCCGGGTGAGACCGTGCTCGGTGCGGACACGACCGCGAGCCGGCTGCTGACGCGTGGGCCGGCCGGTGTCGTCTACCGCCGGGACGGCGCCGAGGTGGCGAGCTGGCCGGACGCGACCGGCGCGGGCATCGCGGCCGACGGTCGCCGTCTTGCCGTCTGCCGGCCCGGGCGGGTCGAGCTGCTGGAGGACCCGGCATGAACCGGGATCGCGACTCCCTACTGGTCACCGTGTCCGAGTTGTCCGGTGTGCCGCGCACGCCGCAGGTCCGGCTGGCCCTGGCCGAGGCCGAGTTCCGGCTCGCCCTGCTGCCTGGGACCTCTACGCCTGAACGGATCGAGCGGCTGCACAGGGCACTGTGCCACGACCCGTACTCGGCGAAGGCGGAATTTCACCTGGGGCGGCTGCTGCACGGCACCGGCCGGCTCTGGGCTGCCCTGGCCGCCTACCGCCGGGCCTACCGGCTGGCTCCCGGCAACCGGCGCATCTCGTTGCTGGCCGCGATCAGCCTGCTCGACCTGGGCAAGGAGGAGCGCGAGATCGGCGCCGCGCTGCTGGTGGCCGTGGCCCGGGACGACGCGCCTCAGATCGACGCGGCGATGGCGCAGTTCGACGTGCACATCGAACGGCAGGGCGGCGGCGGTGAGCCGACCGGCGGCCAAGCTGGGCCGCGCCGCCGCCGGGCCGCGCCGACGGCTGAGCTGCTGGGCCGGGCCACTCCGCCAGTCCGGCAGGCGTTGCTGCACGAACATCTCGTCCGCAAGCGGCCGCCACGGGCCTGGGTGACGGCCTACCTGGACGCCGGCGCCGCATCGGTCGAGTCGGCCGTGGCCGCGACTCTGCTAGTCGGATGTGGCGTTCCCCCGGCCGACATCCCGCAGACCCATCGGGACGGTCCGGCCGCCCGGCTCCTCGCGGCCGCCCTGGAGCTCGCAGAAGAGGCGGATCCCGAACGGTTCGTCGCCCGGGCGGCGGCCCTGCTGGACGGCCGGTGGCTTCCGCCGGAGCTGGTGCTGGCCCTCCACTTCGAACGGTGGGGCGAGCTCGACGTCCTGGAGGGCATCGCGCTCCTGGACGCCTATCCCGCGTCTGTCCGCGAGCTCGACGGTTTCCGCGAATTGCGTATCGCGGTGCTCGACGGCCCGGCCCGGCGCGCCTGGTCCGAGGGCCGCCCGGACGAGGCGGCGGTGCTGTGGCGGGCGATGATCCGGCTCGATCCGGAACGGGCCGACACCGCGCTCAACCTGGCCATGCACGCCACCGGCAGCCGGTCCCCGGCCTACCGGCCGGCCTGGGAACGGGTCGCCGAGCTGCTCTACCGTCAGGCGGCCGCCGCCGGTGACCTCGATCTGCGGGCGGCCGATCGGACGGCGCTGCACAAGGCGCACAGCACCCAGAGCCTGCGGGCCGCCGGCGACCGGCGGGTCGACGACGACGCGCTGGAGCGATGGATGGCCGACGGTGACGCGGTCGAGGTGTGGCTGCGCGAGTGGGATCTTTTCTATCTCAACGCCCGCCTGCGCTTCCGCTCCCCGTCGCTGCTGCTCGGCGTGGGCGCCGAGGCCGGCGCGGACGAGCTCGGGGCGGCCCGCCGCATCATGCTGCTGCACCTCGACGCAGCCTTCGTGCGCACCGACCGGCCCGACGGCGCCCGGTTCGCCCGGCTGGCCCGCGAGCGGCTCGATGCCGCCGACGGCCCGCTGATCGCCCGCGAACAAGCGGAGTTCGACGACCTCGAGCGCGAGGCGCTGGACCGGGCATTGCTGCTGCGCCGGCTTCTCGAGCACTTGGCCCGCCTGTCCACGACCCGCGGCCGTCGGCTGGCCGGCACGGTCTTGCGGTCGCTGTTCCTGCTGCCGTTGCCGGCACTCGACCGTCGCTGCGCCGAGCTGGGGCTGATCACCACCGACGAGACGCTGACCGCGATCCTCGACGGTTCGGCGGCCTTCGTGGTTCGCGCCTGGCCGGCCGAGTGCCCGGACGGCGCGGAGGTGGCGGCCGAGCTGCTGGCCGACGTCGAGCCGGCTTTCCGGGCCATGACCGAGCCGGTCGGGCTCACCGTTCCCTACAGCCGGCTGCTGCTCTGGAACGGCCGGGGCGCCGAGGCGTACGCCCTGGGCGCGAAGCTGATCTCCCGCGCCGGCTCGCCGGAGGTCGTGCGGGACCTGCAGTCCGACGTGCTGGACGACGCCGGCGGCGCCGCCGCCGCCGGAATTCCGGACGGCGACGCTGGTCTCGAAGCGGCTCGAGGCGTGCTGGCCGGCTATCCGCTCAGCCCGGCAGCCCGGGCCGCTGTCGTCGTCCGCCTCGTCCGCCTGGGTGGCGAGGCTCGTCTCGACGAGGCCGCCCACCTGCTCTCCTCGGGTGCCCGGCAGGCGCCCACGGAGAGCCTGCGGACCGGCTTGTACGCCCGGATCCGGTCCCTGCCCCGGGCGGCCGACGCCGCCGTCCGGCGTCAAATCCGGCACTACCGCACCCGGGCCGCGCCCGACGACCTGGCGCACGCCCTGGCGATGACCCAGGCGCGGCGCTTCGACCACGAGATTCGTGAGCTGCGGCACGAGATCGACCGGGCCAGGGGGGCCGCCGATGTTCATGGTTGAGATCGAGACCGACTCGCTCTACTCCGTGCTCGGCGTCGAGCCGGACGCACCGGTCGCCGAGATTCGCGAGGCCCGCGACCGGCTCGTGGCCCAGCTGCGCGCGCAGCAGCGGCGCGAACCGGCCAACCGCGACGAGCTGGACGCCCGCCAGCGCTCGATCATCGAGGCCGGGGAGGAGCTGGTCCGCCCGGCCCGCCGCGAGAAGTACGACCGGCAGAACCCGCACCTGCGCTTCTTCACAGTCCGCACGGCCGCCGCACCCATGTTCGTCTCCCTGGCCGACCGCCTGGTCGCACTGCGAGCGGCCGTCCACGCCCACCTGGAGGCGGCGGGCGAGGCTCCGCCGCCGTCCACCGACCTCGACCGGCACGACTTCACGGCCGATTTCTCTCCCCATCCCCTGCTCGACGGCGAACCGCCGCGGCGCCCGTGACGAGAGCGAGCCCCTGGATGCGCAACCTCGGCAAGCGACCGGACCTCGGCCCCCGACTGGATCAGATCGAACAACACCTGGAGGAGATCGCGGAGGACAACACCTCGGTGGTGGCGGAGTTGCGCCGCATCGAGCACGCCCGGCAGGAATCGGCCGACGCGCTGACCCGCACGGTGGCCGGCCTGCGCGAGGACCTCGAATCGGCTCTGGCCTACAACGCCCTGCGTGACCTCTGCACGGCGCTGACCGGCCCGCTGGCGGCGATCGAGACGATGGCCGCCGAGGCCGACTTCTCCGACCCGGCCCTTGCCGCCGGGCACGTGCGCGGCCTGGCCCTGACCCTGCGCGGCGTGCTCACCCGGCTCGGCGCCGAGGTGATCCCGGTGGTCGTCGGCCACGACTTGTACGACCCGATCCGGCACCGCTGCGTCGGCGTTGTGCGGCCGGCCGAGTCACCTTTCCCGGACGCCCGGCCGCACACCGTGGTGCGGGTCGTCGAAGACGGATACGACCTGCGCCGGCGCCAGCTGGCCCCGGCCCAGGTCGAAATTCAGGCCGACGGCCAGTGAGGAGCGCGACATGGCCTTTCACAAAGTGATCGGGATCGATCTCGGCACCACCTACTCTGCGGTGACGGTGTGGGACGGCCGGGACACCGTGATCATCGAAAGCCGGATGGGCACCCGGGCCGTGCCGTCGGTGGTCGGCCTCGACCCGGAGGGCCAGGTGATCGTCGGCACCCCGGCCCAGAACAGCATGGTGAGCAATCCGGAGAACACCGTCATCGAGGTCAAGCGGGACATGGGTGTCTACGCCCGGCAGCCGACCGGGTCGGACGCCGGCCAGCCCAAGTTGATCCCGTTCCGGGGCCGCGACTATCTGCCGCAGGAGATCTCCGCCTTCATCCTCAAGGAGCTCAAGCGGCAGGCCGAGGATTTCATCGGTGAGCCGGTGCACGACGCGGTGATCACCGTGCCGGCCTACTTCCGGGAGCCGCAGCGGCGGGCGACCGAGGAGGCGGCCCGCATTGCCCGGCTCAACGTGCGCCGGCTGATCAACGAGCCCACCTCGGCCGCCGTCTGCTTCGGCGCCGACAAGGCCGAGGGCGACGAGGTACGCACGTACGCCGTCTACGACCTCGGCGGGGGCACCTTCGACGTCTCGCTCATCCAGGTCAGCCCGGGCAACGTCAGCGTCGTGGGCACCGGCGGCGACCCGCATCTGGGCGGCGGCGACTTCGACGATCGCATCGTGGAGTGGGCCCTGGCCGAGATCCAGAAGCGGCACGGTGTCGATCTGAGCGGCGACAAGCGGGTCCGCCGCCGTATCAAGCGCGAAGCCGAGATCCGCAAGCGGGAGTTGTCGACCGCCACCACGACCATGCTCGACCTGCCTTTCCTGACCGCCGAGGTCAGTGCGAACATCCCGCTGAGCCGGGCCACCTTCGAGTCGCTGATCAAGGACCTGCTCGACCGCTCGCTGGAATGCCTGGAGGAGGCGCTCGACTCGGCCTATCAGAGCAACGGCATCGAGCGCGCCGACATCGAGCAGGTGCTGTTGGTCGGCGGCTCGACCCGGATAGCGCGGATCCGGCCGATGCTCGCCGATCACCTCGGGATGGAGATGCGCGACATCCGCGGCGACATCAACCCGGACGAGGTCGTGGCCCGGGGCGCCGGCATGGTGGCCCGCGAGTTCACACCGGCCGACGGCTACGAGGGCCAGGAGGTCGCCGAGCCGCAGGCCGAGCCGGCTGGTGCGCCGCAGGACGAGGGCGGCATCCTCATCCTGCAGGACGTCACAAGCCATTCCCTGGGCGTGCACACCGAGCACGGGCGGTACTCGATCATCCTGCCCAAGGACAGCCGGATCCCGGGCTCGGCCACTCAGCACTACACCAACGCCGGCCCGTTCACCGCCCTCGACATCCTGGTCTTCCAGGGCGAACAGCCCGCCTCCTTCGACAACGACCTGGTCGGCACCGTCCCGATCACGTTTCCGGAGCCTCGCGAGCGTGGCTACTGGGATCTGGCCACGACGTTCTCGCTCGACGTCGACGGGCTGCTCACCGTCGACGTCGTCTGTGTCAACAACAAGGACGCCTGGCAGGCCAAGTTGCACTGCGGCGTGCAGTCCGACCGGGCCACGGTGGAACGCAGCGCGGAGCGGGCCGAGCAGGAGATGGCACGGCCCGAGGGGGCGGTCCCACCGCCGCCACCTGAGCCGCCTGCGGCGCCGCCCGAGCCGGTGCTGCCGCCGCCCACCGACGCCGTTCCCGAGCAGTTCAAATCGATCGCGCGACGGGCCTACAAGCTGATCGGGCGCCTCGACCCGGAGCCGGCGGCCAGACTACGCGAGGGCTACCTGGCCCTGCTGGCCGTGGCCGAGTCCGGATCCTCCGACCTCGAGGACGTCGGGGACGCCCTGGAGGACCTGTACATCGAGGTGCGATGACCGCGGCGCCGGAGACGGCCCGGCTCGGGAACTCCAGCCGTGGATCTCTGCGGCGGGAGGACGACCGGCTTGTGCGTGTGCTGGACCCGCGGCAGTGCGACGAGCGGTTCCGGACGGCGCTGGCCGAGATCCGGGGCCGCGAGTGGCCGGACACGCTCCCGATCCTCACCCACGGACCGGCCGGCGACGGCTACCGCATCGAATACGCCGCGGACGGCATCCTGACCCTGGCCGAGGCATTCGAGGCAGTCACGCACTGGTCGGGCCGGCTGATCCTGGTGGCTGACGTGTGCGAGGCCGTGGACGTCTGGCACCGGGGCCGCGCGGCCGGCCTGGGACTCGACGCGCACACCGTCGTTGTCAAGTCCGGATCGGGCGGCATCCGCCTCGCGCCGTGCCCGCCGGTGCGGCCGGCTTCGCCACTCGATCTATCCGACGTGGACCCCGGCGCTCTGGCCGCGGTGGCGCCGGAAGCCGTTCGCGGCCTCCCGGCGCATCAGCGCGCGGAGGACGTCTACGCCCTCGGCACCCTGGCCGCGCTCGCCCTGGGCATCCGGCCCGAGGCGTCCGGCGACGGCCCCGGACGCGTCGAGCGGCAGGCCCGCGGAGTGCTGCTCAAGGTGTCGGCGACGGCCACCGTGGTCGAGCCGTTCCTGCACACTTCGCAGCGGCTCGAGGCGCTGCTGACGACGATTCGCCGATGCCGTAACGATTCAGTGGACGCCCGGCCGACCGACGGCGCCGGGTTGCGACGCGCGCTGCTGGCGATGGCCGACCTCACCGGACTGGCCGAGGAGGTCTGGCTGGCCGGTGATCCGGCCGGGGCGCGGTCGGTCCTGTCCCGGACCGGCCCGGGTTTCCGCAGCGACTGGCTGGCCGCGCGCATCGCCACGGCCGAGGGTGACGGGGCCACGGCTTTCGAGCAGTATCGGCGCGCGGTCGAAACCGCACCGACCCAGTACCGGCTGCGGCAGCAGCGGTTCGACGACATGTGGGCACTGTGGCAGGCCGCGGCCGATCCACCGCCGGAATGGGCCCGGGCGTTGCTCGACGATCTGGCGTTCCTGCGGCCGTTCGGCGAACTCCCCCCGGCTGAACTGTGGCTGCGGGAGGCCGAGGTGCACGAGCGGGCCGGGACCGACGGCCTCTACCGCGCCGCCCGGGCCCTGTACGAGGCGACGATCCGCGAACCCGACTCGTTCGCCGTCCTGCTGCGCTACGCGCGCTGCCAGCGCCGCATAAGCGAAGTCGAGGGGCGGGCCGACGCGGCCGAGGTGGACAAGATCCGGCAGGTCGTGAGCAAGCGGCTCGACACGATGCTGCGCATCAAGGCGATCAGCCGGGAGGAGGCACAGCGATGGCGCACCCAGTTCGACGACGTGTGACCCGGGCCTTGCTCGTCGCGGGCCTGCTGCTGGTGGCCGGGGCGACACCGGCCGCGGCCGCGCCGGCGCCCTCTCCCGGGCCGGCGGCGACGGTGGTCGTGCCGCTTCCGGCCGGGGCCACCCTGCCTCCCGGCCGCTATCAGGTCACCCTGCGCGGCGGCGGCCGCCAGATCACCACCACCGGCTCGGTGTTGCCGGCCGCGCCCTCGGCCGCGCCGAGCCCGCCCGCCGAGCCGGACTCCGGCCCCGGCGCGTGGATCGGCCTGGGCGGCGCCGTCCTGCTGGCCGGGATCGGGGCCGGCCTCTATCTCGCCACGCGGGGTCCTCGGAGCCGCCGCCGAGAGTTCGAGCGGCTGGCCGGCCAGGTCGAGGCGGGCGAGTACCAGGCCGCCGTCGGAGGGTTGACCCGCCTCGAGAGCCAGCTCCCGCCCGCGCTGCGCGCCGAGGCTCGGTTTCTCTGCGGCTTCGCCCTCTACCAGCTGGGCGACCTCGACGAGGCCGAGCACCGGTTGGCCGCCTTGAATCGCGAGGATCCGGAGTCGTCCGAGGTGGCCTATCTGCTGGCCTACCTGCGCGTCCAGCGCCGCGACTTCGAGCGCGCGCAACCGGTGCTGGCCGCCCTCGACCGGCGAGGCCGGCTCGACGTCGGCCAGGCTCGCCGGTTGTACGGGGTTGTGCAGTACCAGTTGGCCGGCCGGGCGGCGTCCGAGGGACGCATCGACGACGCCGTGACCCTGTTCCGCGACGTCGAGCGGCTGGGCGACTTCCGCGACCGGGTACCGGCCGACCTGCGCAGCAAGCAGATCGTGCTGGGCACCCGGGCCCTGCTCGACCGGGATCCGGCGACCGCCCGCCGGCACTTCGAGGAGTTGCGTGACGCCGGCGGCGACGATGACCAGCAGGCTTCGGCCGCACTGGGTCTCGGCCTCACCGTCTGGGCCGAGAACAAGCCAGGCGCCGGCAAGAAGGTGCATCAGCTGCTGAGCCGCTGCTTGCGCCTGCTCGATCCGGACGGCCCGGCGACCCGGCGCTGGCCCGGTCCACCGTCCGAGACTGTGGCCGACGAGATCTCCCGCGTGCGCCGGGCGGGCGAGGCGCCCGCCGCCGACCGGGAGCGGGCGCGCCTGCTGGCCGACATCCACCTTTTGCGTGGCTGTGCGCTCGTGCGGGCCTTCGCCGAAGAGACCCCGCTGCTCGGCAGCGAGCGGCAGCTGCTCGGCGGAACGGCGGAGCGGCTCGCCTACGCACTGACCGACGTCCGGCAACTCGCCGACCCGTACCTGGTCGTCGGCCTGCTGCGGCACCACCTGGCCCGGGACGCGTCGGAGCGGCGGACGGCGATAGCCGAGCTTCAGGCGGCCCAGGCTCTGGGCGCGCGGGATCCGCTGCTGCTGGAGATCCTGCACCGCCACGAGCGTCAGACCCAGCGACGCCGGGCCGTCTGGTCGGGGCACGCCGGGCGATATGGGCGTACGCCGACCGTCGACGACGTGACCTCGGCCGCGCCGGTCGGCCCGGTCTCCGCGCCGACCGTGGCCGAGCTCAGCGAGCGGGCCGAACTGCTGGCCGCCCGCCTGCATGCGATGGGCGCCGACCTGGGTGACTCCGGCGCGGCGGCAACCGCGCTGGCGGCCCGCCTGGAGCAGGAGAGCGCGGAGCTGACCCGCCGGGCGCGCGCGGTCGAGGCGACCGAGGCCGAACTGCTGGCCCTGATCGGCGGGCGACTGCTGGCCGGGGACTTCGACGAGGACGGGAGCGGGACATGACGGCGGACCGTGAGATCACCCGGCGGCATGCCGGGCTGCTGGACCGCCTCAAGCGGCCGGAGCTCGACGTCGACGAGACCGACGACGAGGACCTGCGCCACCTCGAGCTGCGGCGGGTGGTGCTCGAGGTGGCCGAGCTCGACCACGCGCAAGAGATAGCCCTGGTGCGGGCGGCGGTGGCACGCTTCGGGAAGGCCGGGCAGGCATGAGCGACCCCGACGACTACGGCGGCGGCCTGGCCGAGCCCGAGAACCTCGCGGAGCGGCGCGACCAGGCGCGACGCCTCCACGGTGGGCTGTCGGGCGGCGGGCCGGCGAGCACCGTGAGCGATCCCGTCCGGCGACTGGTCGAGCGGGCCTGGCGCAGGTATCAGGAGGACGACTTCCAGGCCGCCATCGGCACGGCCGACGAGGCCTTGGACAAGGACCGGAGCTGCGCGGACGCCTGGCTGTGCAAGGCCGAGAGCCTCGCCCGGCTCGGGAACACCGACCGCGCCATCGAGGTGCTGCGGGACGCCCGGACCGCCGTCGTGGCATCCGCCCGGGCCGAGGTCGAACGTGTGCTGGAAGTGATCGTCGGGCAACGGACGACGCTGCAGGTCGAGCAGGCCCGCCGGGCGCTGCGCCGCAACCAGTCCGGCGAGGCGGCAACCCTGCTCGCCGACGTGGCGGCGGCGTTGCGGGACGATCCCGATTTTTCGGGGCGGCTGACGTACGCGCGGGAGAGAGCTGCCGCGGCCACCGAGCACCGGTCCCCGTTCACCTCCACGCAGCTCACCAACGCGGTGCTGCAGACCGTGCTCGGGTGGCTCTGCCGAGACGAGTTCGAGCACGGCGCCAAGGCGCTGGCCGACGAGGACTATCGCCGGGCCGAACAGCTCTTCGTCAACGCCCGCCGCGTCGACCCGCGCAACGCCAAGGCGGCTCTGCAGCTGGCCGTCGTGCTCGAAATGCAGGTCCGCACGGCCGAGTGGCCGGAGGAGATCCCGCGTCTGGCCGCGATCGTGGCGAAGAGCCGGGAGCGCGCGACCGAGGCGACCCGGCTGGCCGCCCTGGCAAAGGAGGACCGGACGCTGGCCGCTGAGGCCGAGACGGCGTGGACGCGGATCGACCGCCTGCGTGTGCAGAGCGTCAAACGACACCGCGTCATCGGGTGTTACGCCAATCTGTACGCGTTGCAGGACTATTACAGCCGGAACTCCGGCTATAAAAGCATTTATCTGAGCTCCTTCGTTCCGATCGCCGCGGAATCAGACCGCCTGCTCGGCCGCTACGGCCGGGACGACCCCGATGTCGGCATCTTCGTCTCGGCCCTCGCCGACCGGGTCGACCAGATACGTCGTCGCACCGGCTGACGCCGTTGTCAGCATTTGAACGAGTCGTTACCTCGCGTCGTCGGTGCCGGGCAGAGTCCTCGGCAGCGACGACGCGAGGAGACAGCTGATGAAAGCAGTCCGGGTACACGCGTACGGGAAACGGCCGTCGGTCGACGACGTGCCGGAACCGCAGATCGGCGGGCCGCTCGACGTGATCGTGCAAGTGGGCGCGGCCGGGTTGTGCCGCACCGACCTGCACATCATCGAGGGGCAGTGGGCCGAGAAGTCGGGCGTGCAGCTGCCGTACACGATCGGGCACGAGAACGCGGGGTGGGTGCGCGAGGTCGGCAGCGCGGTCACGAACGTCGCGCCGGGTGACGCGGTCATCTTGCATCCGCTGGTCACCTGCGGGCTGTGCCGGGCCTGCCGGTCCGGTGACGACGTGCACTGCGAGAACTCGAAGTTCCCGGGCATCGACACCGATGGCGGGATGGCCGACCTGTTGCTGACGAGCGCCCGGCCGGTGGTCAAGCTGGCCGACGGGCTCGAGCCGGCGGCCGTGGCGGCGCTGGCCGACGCCGGGCTGACCGCCTATCACGCCGTACGGAAAGCTCTGCCTTTGCTTTATCCGGGCCAGACCGTCGTGGTGATCGGCGCCGGCGGGCTCGGGCACATCGGCATCCAGTGCCTGCTGGCCATGACCGCGGCCCGGGTGGTCGTGATCGACCCCAACGAGAAGGCCCGCGAGCTCGCCACCGAACTGGGCGCGCACGAAGTCGTGGCTAACGGGAACGACCTGACCGACAGCGCCAACGTGGTGCTCGACTTCGTCGGGGAGCAGGGCGCCGAATCGCTGGGCCTGGCCATGACGCGGCGGGCCGGCAGCTACTACGTGATCGGCTACGGCGGCGCGGTGAACATCCCGACGATCGACCTCATCTCGACCGAGCGCAACATCATCGGCAACCTGGTCGGCTCGTACAACGACCTCGACGAGCTCATGACGCTGGCCGCCCTGGGCAAGGTCACGCTGCACACCCGGCAGTACCCGCTGGCCGCGGTGAACGAGGCGATGGACGACCTCGAGGCCGGGCGGCTGCAGGGACGCGGCATCCTGGTGCCCTGAGGTGTTCCGCCGGGACGGGGAGAGCTGGTTCGTCGTCGACGGGCACACCCAGTTCTGGGACGGCAGCCCGGCCAACCAGATCAACCGGTACGGCGAGGGCTACGTGCGCTGCCTGCACGACTTCCACCGCCGCCTCTCCCCCGCGGAGCACCGGTGGAGCTTGGCCGAGTTCGAGCGCTACCCCGAGGAAAGGCTGATCCACGACCTGTTCGAGACCGGGTACGACGACGTGGCGATCCTGCAGCCGGCCGACCGGCCCGACTGGTTCGTCAACGGCTTCGACACCACCGAGCAGAACGGCGAGGTGGCCGAGCGGCACCCGGGCCGGTTCGTGGTCAATGGCCGCTGGGATCCGCGCGACGGCGAGGCCGGGCTGGACCGGCTGGAGGCGCTGCATGAGCGGTGGCAACTGCCGGGGGTGATGGTGTGCACGGCCGAGTGGAAAGGAGTGAGCAAGGGCTGGCGACTGAGCGACCCCTGGGCCTGTCGCTACCTCGAGAAGTGCGAAGAGCTCGGCATCCGCAACATCCACGTACAGAAGGGACCCGCCTTTTATCCGATGAGCCGGGACGCCGCCGACGTGGCGGATGTCGACGACGCGGCCACCGCCTTCCCCGGGCTGCGGTTCGTCGTCGAGCACGTCGGGCTCCCGCGGATCGAGGAGTTCTGCTGGATAGCGACGCAGGAGCCCAATGTGTACGGCGGTCTTGCGGCCGCCCTGCCCTTCCTGCACACCCGGCCGCGCTATTTCGCGCGCATTCTCGGCGAGCTGCTCTACTGGATCGGCGAGGACCGGATCCTGTTCGGCAGTGCGTACGCGATCTGGCACCCGAAATGGCTGATCGAACGGTTCGCCGCCTTCCAGATCCCGGAGGACATGCAGGGCGAGTACGGATTGGTCACGCCCGAGATGAAGCGGAAGATCCTGGGTCTGAACGCGGCCCGCCTGTACGACCTCAAGGTGGAGTGATGCGGCCGGTACGCGCGGCCGTGCTCAGGGCGACGGCCCGGGTGGCCCGCACCGCGCCCAGCCGCACCGCCCGCTCCACCGACCACCTGTCCTCCCGCAACCGGGTCGTCGGCATCGAGACGGCCACCGCCCCGACGAAGCGCCCGGCGGCGTCGGTGACCGGGGCGGCCATGCAACTGAGGCCGTGCTGGAACTCGTCGACCTCGACGGCCAGGCCGGTGCCGGTGACCTGGCGCAACTGCCGGGCCAGCAGGCCGCGGTCGGTGACCGTGGCCGGTGTCACGGCTGGGGTGCCGGTGTGCTCGAGCAGGATCTCGCGGTCGTCGGCGGGCAGCCGGGCCAGCATCAGCTTGCCGAAGGCGGTGGCGTGCGGGGCCTGGTGGAAGCCGATCGTGAGGGGACGGATGCGTGGGTGCAGGGCGCACTCGGCCACGTGGGCGACGACCATCTCGGCGTCGCGCAGCGCGGCGTAGTACGCGGCGGCCTGGGCCTCGCGGTGGATCACCGAGGCGACCCGCCGCACCTCGGGCGGCGCCTCGATCTGCCGGTGCAGGCCGCGGGCCAGGTCGTCGACCCGGTGGCCGAGGGCGTAGGCCCGCTCGTCGGACAGATGCACCAGATAGCCGCCGGCGACGAGGGTGGTGAGCAGGTGGTACGTGGTGGGCAGGGTGAGCCCGAGCGCCGCGGCGACGTGCTTGGCCTGCACCGGGCCCGGCGCGGCGGCGATGTGGTCGAGCACGCGCATGGCCCGCTCGACCGACTGCAGAACCCCGGTGCCCTTGTTCATCACCCCAGCCTGGGGCCCTGGTAGAGATGGTGGAAGACCGTTGACGGATCGCGCGAAAGGGACATCGACATGATCTTCATTACCGCCAAGTTCCCGATCAAGCCGGAGTTCGCCGACCGCTGGCCCGAGATCGCGGGCCCGTTCACCACGGCGACGCGGGGCGAGGAGGGCTGCCTGTGGTTCGACTGGTCCCGCAGCCTCGACGACCCGACCGAGTACGTGCTGGTCGAGGCGTTCCGGGACGGCGACGCGGGCGCCGCTCACGTCGGGTCGGCCCACTTCAAGCAGGCCCAGCAGGACCTGCCACAGTATCTGCGGGCCACGCCCAAGATCGTGAGCCAGAACGTCGACCAGGACGGCTGGTCCGAGCTCGGGGAGCTCGCCGTCAAATAGCAGCCCGGAGGTCACCGCACTTGAGCGCCCTTCCTACCGTGGGTCCCCCGGGATCCAGGAGGAGACTCGTGCGCGTGGCCCTGGCCGCGGTGGTGGTGGCCGTGCTGCTGGCGGTCGGTGGCGTCGTCGTGTGGACCCTCCGGTCGCCGGTGACGGCCGCCCCGATCACCGCGGCCCGCGGCGGCACGATCACGACCGACAAGGGCCTGTCCGTGCGGTTCGCGCCCGGGGCGCTGAGCGAGGACGCCGAGGTGCGGATCGTGCCGCGGCCGAGCATCGCCTCGCCGCACGGGCTCACCTGGCTCACCGAGCCGGTCGGCATCGAGCTCGGCGACGCCCGGCTGCTGACCTCGGCCACCCTCACCCTGCCGCTGCGCGACCCCGGCGCCGACGGGCTGATCACGGTGGTCGCCCGCGACCAGGACGGCGTCTGGAACGGCCAAGGCGGCACGGTCGACCCGGCCGCCGGCACGATCACCACGGTCGTCGGGCGCCTGTCGATCGTCTCGGCCGGGCGCGCCGACGTCGCCGGCCCCGAGCTCGCCGCGGGTTCCGGGGCCTACGACGCGCCCGACCCGGAGTGCGGCACCATCCGCTCCGGCCGCTGGACCGCCCGGGCCGAGGGCGGCGCCGTGAAGACGTGCGTGGCCGCCGGCGCCACGGACCGGCCGGCCCTGCTGCGGGTCGCCAGCAACCGGGCGTCCGGACAGTTCGCCGAGCTGGGCGCCTACCCGCCGATCACGATCCCGCAGCCGGGCGGGCCGAGCGTGGCCGGCGCCGTCTGGCGCGGGGTGGCCGAGGCCGACCGCAACCACACGTTCCTGCCCGGCAAGGGCATCCTCGACCTGGCGCTGCCGGGCCGCTACCGGACGATCGAGTTCGTCACCCGCACCGGCCTCGACGTCACCGTCGCCCAGTACGTCGTCGAGGTGATGAGCCGGGCCTTCGTCCCGCCCGCGGTGACCGTGGGGGCCGTCCGGTGCGTGCTGGCCCTGCCCGCGAGCGCCCTGACCAGCGGGCCGAGGGTGCCGGCGTGCGTGACCGGGGCACTCGAAGGCGAGCGGATCCTGCCGCCCGGAGCCGCCGGCCCGGACGAGAAGCTGGCCCGGGAGGACCGCGAGGGGACGGCCGAGGCGGTGCTGGCGGCGATGCGCGGGCTGCCCGCCGTGGTGGCCGCCCGCGGCGACCAGGACGACGACGGGTGGCGGGTGGTCGCCGACCGCGGCCCGGTCATCCCCGGCAAGGCGCTCAACGAGCCGGGCGGCGCGATCCCGGCCGCAGTGGTGGCGACGCAGGAGAAGCTGTACGCGGCGGCGATGCGCGACGCCCTGCCCGAGGCGCTGCCCCCGGCCGGCCTGGCCTGGTCGAACACGACGCTCACGGGCCGGCCGGTCACCGACGCCGTGGCCGCCCTGGTCACCACGCCGCCGCTGCGCTGGCCGTGCGACGAGACGGCCCGCGACGGCTACGTCTACGGCCTGGCCGACCCCAACCTGCTCACCTATCCGGCCCGGCTGACCGACCTTGGCCTGCCGCCCGAGGACGTCGGAATCGTGCGGCAGACGGCGGCCGACGGCCAGGACTACCGGCTGTGCATCGCGCTCGACGGCACCTGGACGTCGCTCACCCACGACCTGCCGGCCGGCGGCTTCCCGGCGGCCGAGGCGGCCCGGGTCGGCGCGATGGGGCCCGGTGTCTGCCGGCCGGAGCTGGGCGGGGCGTTCGTGCCGGCCGACGCGTCGTGCCGGACGGCCGTACGAACGGACCTGGACGGCGACCGCCGGACCGACACGGTGCTGATCTATCAGCGGGCCGGCCGGTGGACGGCGCGGGCAGTGCTGGCGGCCGGTCGCGTCTTCGACCTCACACTGCCCTACCGGCGGGACGAGCAGCCGGTGCCGGCCGCCGATTTCGATATCGACGGCCGCACAGGCGAGGAAGTCATTCTTCGCACCGGCTCGAGGCTGTGGCTGCTCGCGCTCGAGCCGGACGGTCTGGCGCTGACGGAGACCTAGCGGTCCTCGTCCTCGTCCTTCTTCTTGTCATCGGCGAACGTGCCGACGCCGTGCTGCTGGCAGAGCGCGAGGTACTTGCCCTTGCACAGGTTGGCCTGCGGGATGTACTTGTCGTCGACGACGACCTTGTTGATGGTCTCCAGCGTGATCGCCGCCGGGGGAAGGCTCACGAACGGGACGTACGCGCCCGACTCCGGGTCCTTCAGGGTGTTCGTGACGTTCGGCTTCTCGCCGTTGAACAGCTTGACGGCGAGGTTGGCCGCGTTGACCGCCTCGAGCTTGGTCGCCTTGTAGACCGTCATGCACTGCTCGCCGGTCAGCAGGTTCTGCAGACCCTCGAGGGTGGCGTCCTGCCCGGTGACCGGGACCTTGCCGGCCAGCCCCTTCTTGCGCAGCACCTTGATGACGGCGTCACCGATGCCGTCGTTGGCCGCGAGGACGCCCCGGATGTTCGGCGCCTGCGAGAGCATCTGCTCGAAGATCTTGGTGGCGTTGTCCGGGTCCCAGTCCTGCACCCACTGCTCGGGGCCCTTGGTGAACTCG
Organism: Paractinoplanes pyxinae; assembly: GCF_026626335.1. Classification (GTDB taxonomy): domain Bacteria; phylum Actinomycetota; class Actinomycetes; order Mycobacteriales; family Micromonosporaceae; genus Actinoplanes; species Actinoplanes pyxinae. The sequence goes on from NZ_JAPNTZ010000005.1 coordinate 508,717, forward strand.
GCGTTGTCGTACTTCTCGTTCAGCGGGATGTCGTAGCCCTCTTTGAACAGGCTCGCGTTGTTGTCCGACGGCGAGCCGTTGAGCTGCGCGATCACCGGGTTCTGGGCGCCCTTGGCCTGCAGGCACTTGATCAGCCCGTACGCCTGCAGGTTGCCGACCTCGTTGTTGTTGAAGCTGACGTAGTAGTCGGCGCCGCCGTTGAGGGTGAGACGGTCGTAGTCGATCGTCGGGATCTTCTTTTCCTTGGCCTTGTCCAGCACGGCCTTGCCGCTGATCGAGTCGAGGTTGGCGATGACCAGCACCTTGACCCCGCTGTTGATCATCTGCTCGCCGATCTGCACGAACCGGGCCCGGTCGCCCTGGGCGTTCACGATCTCGGCCGAGACGTTGGCCTCCTCGAACGCCGCCTTGAGGTACTTCGGGTCCTCGTTCTTCCAGCGGGCCGAGCTCTCGGTGTCGGGCAGGATCACGCCGATACGGGCCTTGCCGTTGCCCGACGAGTTACCGCCGCCGTTACTACCCGAGTCACCCGAATCACCGGAGTCGTCACACGCAGTCATGGTGGCCGTTGCCATCAGGCCGACGGCGGCGATAGCCAACAGTTTCTTGCGCATCTGGTGGGTCGTCCTCTCCGGTGAAACTCGACCACTGCCCGGGCGGTGGGCCGACCAAGTATCAGGCAGACCCGGGCGCGCCCGACAGGGGGTACGGCGGCGGGACAAAAAATAGTTCATTTCCGGTCCGTGAGCACACTCGCATCACAGACTGTGCAGAACCTGATGATGTTGCCTGGTCATCCCGCGCCCGCGAGGCTACCCGCCCGGGCCGCCGAAGCCGTGCCGCGGCGGAACAGACGATCAAGATCGGTACACACGGACGAGTGGACCGGCCCGATCGTCGCCCGGGCCGGTCCATCCTCCGGTCAGTTGAAGTTCAGGTCCCCGGTACGGGTCCGCTTGAGCTCGAAGAAGTCGGGGTACCCGGCCAGCGCCGCCGCGCCGTCGAAAATCTTGGCTGCCTGCTCCCCACGCGGGATGCTGCTGAGCACCGGGCCGAAGAACGCGACCCCGTCGATGTGGATGGTGGGCGTGCCGACGTCCTCGCCGACCGGGTCCATGCCCTCGTGGTGGCTCTTGCGCAGCGCCTCGTCGTACTCGCTGCTGGTGGCCGCCTCGGCCAGGCTCGCCGGCAGCCCGACCTCGGCCAGCGCCTCGCGGATGACCTGCTCGAAGTCCTTGTTGCCCTGGTTGTGGATGCGGGTACCGAGCGCGGTGTAGAGGTCCCGCAGCACCTCCTCGCCGTGCTGCTGGGCGGCGGCGATGACCACGCGAACCGTTCCGAGCGAGCGGTCGATCAGCTTGCGGTACTCGTCGGGCAGGTCGCGGTTCTCGTTCAGCACGTACAGGCTCATCACCCGGAAGCGCAGGTCGAGGTCGCGCTGCTTCTCGACCTCGAGGATCCAGCGGGAGCTGATCCAGGCGAACGGGCAGGCCGGGTCGAAGTAGAAATCAACTTTTGTCACGTGTCCATCATCGCCGATCGGGTTGATCTGATTTGGTGGCCAGCACGATTCCCGGGACGGTCCGCACGGTGAAACCGGCGGCTCTCAGGTCCGCGGAGACCTCCGGCAGCTGGTTGGGCCGGTAGTACATGACGAACGGCGGGCGCCACACCGCGTTGCGCACCCGCATGACCAGGTCGAAGCCGGCCGCGGCCCAGTACGCGACCGACGTCACCGGCGGCGGCGAGCCCAGGGCGAGCGCGAAAACCCCACCCGGCCGCAGCGCCCGGAAAATTCCCTCGAACAGGGCCGGCCGCTCGGCCGGCAGGAAGTGGCCGAGCGCGCCGAACGAGACCGCCACGTCGAAGCCCTCGGCGAACGGCAGCGCCCGCGCGTCGGCCCGGACGAAGGACGCCGCCGGGTGCGCGGCGCGGGCCTGAGCGAGCATGCCGGCGCTGAAGTCGACGCCGGTGATCCCGCCGTCGCACACCTTCGCCAGCACGCCCAGGCCGGCGCCGGTGCCGCAGCAGACGTCCAGCCCGGCGCCGAACGGCCCGAGGCCCGACAGCGCCTCGGCCGTGGCGTCGAGGATGCTGTCGGGCGTACGGAAAGGGGTGAGATCGAACTTGGGCGCCAGCAGGTCGTAGCCGCGCTCGACCGACGACAGGGCCTGCACGGCCAATTCCCGCAGCGTCGGCCCCTGAGGCGAGAACATCACCAATTGACCGCGATGTACTTCGACTCGAGGTATTCGAGCAGGCCCTCGTGTCCGCCCTCACGGCCGATGCCGCTCTGCTTCACGCCGCCGAACGGCGCCGCCGGATCGCTGACCAGGCCACGGTTGAGGCCCACCATGCCGGCCTCGATCCGCTCGCTGACCCGCAGGCCGCGGGCCAGGTCGCCGGTGTAGACGTACGCCACCAGCCCGTACTCGGTGTCGTTGGCCAGCCGCACGGCCTCGTCCTCGCCGGTGAAGGTGACGATCGGGGCGACGGGGCCGAAGATCTCTTCCCGCAGGATGGCCGCGTCGGGCGCCACGCCGGTGAGCACCGTGGGCGGGTAGTAGAAGCCGGCCCCCTCGGGGCGGCTGCCGCCGGTCTCGGCCTTGGCCCCCGATTCCAGGGCGCCCTGGACCAGCGAGTCGACCTTGGCCACCGTGTCTTCGTTGACGAGCGGGCCGACCTGGGTCGACTCGTCGGTGCCAGGGCCCACCTTGAGCTGTGACATGCGCGAGGCGAGCCGCTGCGAGAAATCGGCCGCGACCGAGGCCTCGACGTAGAAGCGGTTGGCCGCCGTGCAGGCCTCGCCGCCGTTGCGCATCTTGGCGATCATGGCGCCCTCGATGGCCGCGTCCAGGTCGGCGTCGGCGAACACGACGAACGGCGCGTTGCCGCCGAGCTCCATCGACGTGTTGATCACACCCTCGGCCGCCTGGGCCAGCAGGATCCGGCCGACCTCGGTCGAGCCGGTGAACGACAGCTTCCGCACCCGGGGGTCCTTCAGCATGCGGCCCACGGTCTTGCCCGAACTGCGCGACGGCAGCACGTTGACCACGCCCGAGGGCACGCCCGCCTCGGCCAGGATGGCGGCCATGGCCAGCGCGGTCAGCGGGGTGTCGCTGGCCGGCTTGAGCACGACCGTGCAGCCGGCGGCCAGCGCCGGGCCGATCTTGCGGGTGGCCATCGCGGCCGGGAAATTCCACGGCGTGACCAGCACACACACGCCGACCGGCTGGCGGGTGACCAGGATCCGGTTGGCGCCCGAGGGGGCGGTGTTCAGCTCGCCGGCGCCGCGGACGGCCTCCTCGGCGAACCAGCGGAAGAACTCGGCCGCGTACGTGACCTCGCCCTTCGCGTCGACCAGGGCCTTGCCGTTCTCGAGGCTGATGAGCTTGGCCAGGTCGTCGGCCCGCTCGGTCATGAGCTCCCAGGCTCGGCGCAGGGCTTCGGAGCGTACGCGCGGAGGGGTGGCCGCCCAGGCCGGGCCCGCCTCGGCCGCCGCGTCCACCGCCGCGATCGCGTCACTCTCGCCGCCGTCGGCGACCGAGGCGACCACATCACCCGTCGCGGGGTCCAGAACGTCGAAACGGTTCCCGGAGGAGGCGGGAACCCACTTGCCGGCGATGAAGAGATCAGTTTCCACAGCTCCCAGCATGGTCCAGGTCGCTTTTCAGCGCCACGGTTGCGGGGTAAGCGACGCCCCATGACCTTCTTCGGGCAGCCGCGACCCCTCGCCAACCTCTTCGGCGTGGAGCTGTGGGAACGGTTCTCGTTCTACGGCATGCAGGGCATCCTGCTCATCTACCTGTACTACGAGGCCTCCCGCGGCGGCCTGGGGATCAACGAGGCCACGGCGACCAGCATCGTCGGCGCGTACGGCGGGTCGGTCTACCTCTCGACGGTGGTCGGGGCGTGGCTGTCCGACCGGATGTTCGGCCCCGAGCGGGTGCTGTTCGGCAGCGCCATCATGGTGATGGCCGGGCACATCGCCCTGGCCCTGATCCCGGGCGTAGCCGGGGTGGCCGTCGGCCTGGTGCTGGTGGCGCTGGGCAGCGGCGGCGTGAAGGCGACGGCCACCACCATCGTCGGCCTGCTCTACGAGCCCGGTGACGAGCGCCGCGACGCCGGTTTCTCGCTGTTCTACCTGGGCATCAACCTCGGCGCCTTCGCCGGGCCGCTGCTGACCGGCCTGCTGCAGTCCGAGCTCGGCTTCCACTGGGGCTTCGGCCTGGCCGCGATCGGCATGGCGATCGGTCTCACCCAGTACGCGTTCGGGCGGCGCGGCCTGCCGCCGGAGGCCCACGAGATCGCCAACCCGCTGCCCGCGTCCCGCCGCCCGCTCGTGTTCGGCCTGGCCGCGCTGGTGGTCGTCGTCGTGCTGGTGCTCGCGTTCACCGGCCTGATCAAGGCCGACTGGCTGTCCAACATCGTGATCGTGCTCAGCATCCTGGCCGCCGTGGCCTACTTCGTGGTGATCCTGTCCAGCCACCGGGTCGACGGCGTGGAACGCCGCCGGGTGCTGGCCTTCATCCCGATGTTCATCGCCAGCGCCGCCTTCTGGTCGCTCTACCAGCAGCAGTTCACGGTGGTGACGATCTATTCGGACAAGCGGCTCGACCGGAACCTGTTCGGCTGGGAGATGCCGGTCTCGTGGGTGCAGTCGATCAACCCGGTGTTCATCATCATTCTCTCCGGTGTGTTCGCCGCGATCTGGACCCGGCTCGGCGACCGCCAGCCCTCGACCCCGGTCAAGTTCGCGGCCGGCACCGCCATCATGGGCGTGGCCTTCCTGCTGTTCCTGCCGTTCGCGGGCACCGAGAGCGTGCCGCTGCTCGGGCTGACCGGCATCCTGCTCGTCTTCACGATCGCCGAGCTGCTGCTCTCCCCGGTCGGCCTGTCGCTGACCACCAAGCTGGCCCCGGAGGCTTTCCGCACCCAGATGGTGGCGCTGTTCTTCCTGTCGATCGCCCTGGGCACGGCCCTGTCGGGCACCCTGGCCGGCTACTACAGCGAGGACAACGAGGTTCCGTACTTCGGCATCCTGGGCGCGATCGCCATCGTGCTCGGCGGCGCCCTGCTGGCCCTGGCCCCGATGCTGCGCCGGCTGATGGGCGGCGTGAAGTAGCGTCAGGCCGGCGGCGGCGGGATCTGGGCGACCTCGGCCAGGCGGGCGATGGCGGTGGCGGCACGGACGAAGTCGTTGGCGGCCAGGTCGCCGATGGTGGCGATGCCGAAGGCCAGGCGCAGGCCTTCGGCCTCTTCGTCGCTCACCCCGGAGAGGGCGGCCACGGGCGCGTTGACCAGGTCGGTCAGGGGAAGGTCACGGAAGGGCTCGTCGAGCAGGGCGTCCAGGTTCACCGAGACGGGCATGCCCGCAGCATCTCACAGTCCATTGTGTACGGGTCACTGGCTGATGTCCTTGCGCATTCGCACAATCGGGACAGGGGCGCCACCCCGGGCGTCCTCGGTCCGCTCCACCTCCCGAAACCCGTAGGCGCGATACAGCGGCTCCCCGGACAGGGTGGCCATCAGCTCGAGCCGCCCGAACCCCTCGGCCGCGGCGGCCCGCTCGCACAGGCTCAGGATCAGCCGCCCGACCCCGCGCCGGGCGAAGCCGGGATGCGTGTACATGGCCCGCACCTTGGCCGGGTCCTTCGCCGGGTCGAGCAGAGCCGAATCGCGCGAGGCAGAGTGGTCGCCGCCGTAGAGCGTCGCCCGCCGGCTCCACCCGCCACACCCGGCGAGCACCCCGTCCGACTCGATCACGAAGTACGTCCCGTCGTCGACCAGCTGCGTGTCCAGCCCCATGATCGCCGCACTGCTGCGGATCTGCTCGTCGTCGAGAAACCCTTTCTGCAGCTCCGCGATCGCAAGGCCGATCAGCACCTGGAGGTCGTCGAGGTCGCCGCGCGTCGCAAGCCGGTGAGTAAGAGCCATTTCTCGATCCAACCGCACGGTGGGCGGCTTGTCAGGGACAAACGCGGGGATACGCGGAGCCACCGCCGTAGCGTTGCCACACCTCAGGTTCCACGCCCGCGTCGGTGTCTCGGCACGCCATGGCCGGGGCGTCCACCTGCATCCGGCGGACCCGGTCCAGTCCCCAGCCCTTGACGACCCGGTCGGCGCCCGTCGGCGAACCGCCCACCCAGACCGTCCGGTCGTCCGGCGCGAAGGCGATCGCGGAAACCTGTTCGCTCGGGAAGGCGGCGACGAACTGGCCGAGCTGTCGCGGATCGAGCGGATCGGCCATGTCCCACACGCTCAGCCGCCCGTCCAGGTCGGCCGCCGCCAGCATGGTGCCGTCGTGGCTGAACGTGACGAGGCCGCCGGAGCCGACCAGTGTCTTGGCCAGCCGAACCGGACGGGCCGGGTCTGAGACGTCATAGAGGCGGGTGTCGGTCCCATCGGCCACGGCCAGCACAGGCTGACTCGGAGCGAAAGCGACGGACTGGAAGTCGGATCCGCCGGTGGAGCTGATCCGGGCGAGCCGGCGCGGATACACCTTGCTACGGAAGTCGTAGAGCGCGACGGACGTCGCTCCGTCGGTCAATTCGTCGTCCACCATATCGATGGCGAACAGATTCCCATCGGCGGACATCGCGGACACCGCTGGTCGGCCCGGCAGCGGGGATCCGAGGCGCCGGGGACGGGTCCGATCCTTGATGTCCCACACCTGCATGTACTCGCGCACCTGCCCGTTGCGGTCGACGTTGGCGGCGGGCGCGACGAGATAGCGGGACGTGGGGTCGAAGCGCGACATTCCGGAGGCGTCCAAGTCGATGCCGGGCCACGTATCCGCCGACGCCGGCAGATCGGCCAGCCGCTTCGGCGGTCGGCCCGCCGTCACGTCCCAGAGGGCGGCGGTTTCCAAGCCGATCCTGGCCTGGGTACGCCCGTCCGGTGCCGTGGTCGCCTGCAGATCCCCGTACAACTGTGTTCCCCACGTGTCAGTGAGTTCCAGGAACTCTGTTCCCGTGGCGCCGGCCCAGCTGTTCAGATTCCCGCTGTTCCAAGGCAGCGGGCGAGTAGCCGGGCGTGATGTCAGGCCGGTGCGGCTGCGCGCTTGATGCGATCCCGGTTGCTGATGTCCAGAAGGGTCAGGACACCGTCCGAATTGCGCTGCTGCCCACCCGCGACCACAGTGCACCCGTCGGGCGCGACGGCCAGCGCTGCGACCGGGCCGAGCCGTACGGTGCCGCGGCGGCGCAACCGGGTGCCGTCCCGCACCTGCCAGCCGGTCACAGTGCCGCTGATGTCGTCTCCGTCGCCCTCCCCCGTTCCCGCGATCAACAGCCGCCCGTCCGGCGTCGCCGCGAGACTGGTGACCGCACCGGCCTGGCCGGAGTCACGAAACGACAGGTCGCGGGCCTCGGACCAGGAATTCACCTCCCACAGATGGACCTGGCCGGAAGGCGAGTTGCCATCGGTCGTCGACGTCGCCATGAGGTTGCCGCCCGGCAGGAACGTCAACGCCGTCATGCTGCCCGGCTGACGATAGACGCGGTGCGCCCCGGCGAACGGTCGGCTGACGTCCCAGAGCACTATCGGGGTCGACAGCTGTTCCTCGTGGTCGTTCCACGCTCCGATGGCCAGCAACGTCGAACCGGGACGGAACGCCAGCATCTCGATCCGCCCGATGCCCACGTCGACCGGTCCGGCGACACGTTTGTGCCGGACCGGATCCGTCAGGTCCCACACGTTGACCAGACCGTCGGCGCCCGCGGTCGCCAGGAGGCGGCCGGGCGAGGCGAACGCGACCTCGGTGATGCGCTCCCGGTGCCCGCCCAGCGTGCTGATGTACCGGGTTCCGGCGAGCGCCCGGAAGACCGCGTGCTTGGACTCCGGGGCGGGATACAGCCGATGGGCGGCCAGGCCGAGACCGATGGCCGTCCGCGGATCGCTCGGAAGCGCGGCCTCGGACAGCGCCCGCAACTGGCGGGAGGTCGCGATGGCCGTCTGGCGTTCGGCCGGCTCGGTCTGGCGGCGGGCGTCGACGAAGGCGATGACTGCTGACAGCAGCAGAACGCACAGAGCGGCGACGACCGAGACGAGCAGGCGCGTGGTCCGGCGGCGTTGCCTCACGTGCTCGCCGACCAGAGTGTCTTTGTCGACGCCGAGGACCGGCGCGGCCAGATCGGCCACGATGTCGCCGAGTTGCGACGGGCCGGTCCTCCCCGCGTACGGCCTGAGGTCGGCCCACAGCGGCTCGCGGCGGAAGCGCCCGGCCAGCTCCGGCGACAACGAGTCGGTCACCGCCCAGTCGAAATCCTCACCGGTCCAGCTGATCGTGCCCGCGGTCAAGGCGATCAGCAGACGGCCGGGCGGGCGGTTGTCCAGCCACCAGGAGACCTCACGGCTCACCCAGACCGAACGGGCGGAGGCCGGAGAGGCCAGGAGGATGAACCGGGACGCGACCGGTGAGCCACGACCCTCCGATTGGCTGGCGCGGTGGGACGGATCGCCGACTTACGGTCTGCGCATGAGCGTGGGGTTTGTCGGGCTCGGCGTGATGGGGCGGCCGATGGCGGCCAATCTGGTGAAGGCCGGCGTCGAGCTGATCGTGTGGAGTCGTACGGACCGGGGGGACACGCCGCCGGGGGCGGTGCGCGTGAGCGAGGTGGGTGAGGTGTTCGCTCGGGCCGAGGTTGTGATTCTCATGCTGGCGACCGAGCAGGCCATCGACGAGGTGCTGCCGGCGAAGCTTGACGGGAACCTGGTCGTGCACATGGGCACCACCAGCCCGGAGTATTCGGCCGGGCTGGGGGCGCGGATCGCGGCGGCGGGCGGGCGGTATGTCGAGGCGCCGGTGTCGGGGTCGCGGGGGCCGGCCGAGGCGGGTGAGCTCGTCGGGATGATCGCCGGCGACCCCGAAGACCTTTCCCGCGTACGACCATTGCTGGCGCCGCTGTGCAAGCAGGTGTTCACGTGCGGCGCCGTGCCGGGGGCGTTGCTGATGAAGCTGGCCGTCAACACGTTCCTGATCAGCATGGTGACCGGGCTGGCCGAGGCGTTCCACTTCGCCGAGGGGCACGGGCTGGACGCGGCCCTGCTGCGGCAAGTGCTCGACGCCGGGCCGATGGCCAGCGCCGTATCCCGCGGCAAGGGCGGCAAGCTGGCCGACCGGGACTTCGAGGTGCAGGCGGCCATCCACGACGTGCTCAAGAACAACGAGCTGATCGTCGCGGCCGCCCGCGCCCGCGGCATCGCCTCGCCGCTGCTGGACGCCTGCCGCGACCTGTACGCCTCGGCCGCCGCCCGCGGTCACGCCCAGGCGGACATGGCGGCGGTTGTGCACGCCTTCCGGGAGCCGACTCACTAGGCTGCGCTGGTGGCGAAGTACTTCGACGTGCACCCGGACAACCCGCAGGCGCGTTCCATCCGGCAGGTGGTCGAGATCGTCCGGGCCGACGGGGTGATCGCGTACCCGACCGACTCGTTGTTCGCGCTCGGGTGCCGGATGGGCAGCAAGGAGGGGCTGGACCGGATCCGCGAGATCCGGCACCTCGACGACCGGCACCACTTCACGCTGATGTGCCGCGACTTCGCCCAGCTGGGCCAGTTCGTGCAGATCAACAACGCGGCCTTCCGGGCGGTGAAGGCGGCCACCCCGGGCCCGTACACGTTCATTCTGCCCGCCACCAAAGAGGTGCCCCGGCGGCTGCTGCACCCGAAGAAGAAGACGGTCGGCGCGCGCATCCCCGACCACGTGGTGGCCCAGGCGATCCTGGCCGAGCTGGGCGAGCCGCTGGTGTCGACGACGCTGCTGCTGCCCGGTCAGGACGAGCCGATGACCATGGGCTGGGAGATCAAGGAGACCCTGGACCATGTGGTCGACGCCGTGATCGACTCGGGTGAGGGCGGCCTCGAGCCGACCACCGTCGTGGACCTTTCCGAGGGCGAGGCCGAAATCCTGCGGGTCGGCGCGGGCGACCCGTCACGCTTCTAGCTCGACAGCGCGCCGTCGGCCCCGAGGGCGAGAATGACCAGCTCGCCGCGGTGGTCGGTCGCGGTCAGGCGCTGCTCGTCCAGGCGCTGCAGGGCGGCCACGCCGGCGCCGAACTCGCCGGCCAGCGTCGGGCCGACCGGCGGACCGGTCCAGTCGACGGTCCACGAGAACAGGCGGAACTCGTACGACGCGGCGACCACCACGGTCGTCTCGGGCGTGCCGAGCAGGGCCACCGTCCGGATCGGTTCGGGGGCGCGCAGCGTGATCCCCCGCTCCACCTCGTAGGCCGCCGGGTCGAGCCGGGCCACCCGCACCGCGTGGTGCGCGGCCGACACGATCACCCGGTCGTCCAGGGAGTCGATCGCGCCCACCCGAAGATCGTGCTCGACCACGACGACGCGGTTGCCGGCCGGGCCGGCCGTGACAACGCGGCCCTCGGCGGCCAGCACCCCGTCGCGGAACGGGCGGGTCGGCGCGGGCAGCGCGGGCAGCGACAGCCCGGGCGTGAGCGGGACGCCCGAGGTCGCGTCGAGCAGGTAAGGCCGGCTGGCGAAGGTGGCGGTGGCCAGCACCGGGCCGCCCACGGCGAGCGATCCGGTGCGGATGGTCGGGTCGGTGAGCCGCCACACCGGACGGCTCGACGGGTCGACGGCGAACACCGCCCCGTCGTACGCACCTGCGAGCACATGCCGTCCGTCGGCCGACCAGGTGACCGAGCGCAACGGCGCCTCGCCCGCGCGCAGGGTGCGGATCGGGTCGAGGTGGGTGTTGCGCAGCTCGATCGCGCCGTCGCGGCGGGCCAGCGCGAGCGTCGACGCGTCGGGCGACCACGCGCAGGCCTCCACCGCAGGCGCCGCGCGGCCGGCCAGCGGGGCCCTGTCCTGGGCGAGGTCGCGCACGGCGACGAAGCCGCTCGTGCCGACCGTGGCCACCAGGCCGGTCGGGCTCACGTCCAGGCGTACGCAGTCGTCGAGCTCACCCAGGTACGTCTCGCCGAAGGCCTGCCACACGGCCGCGCGGCCGTCGGCCAGCTGGCAGAGCAGATGCTGACCGTCGGGCATCCACGAGACGCCGGTGACCGCCGCCGGGTGGCCACCGAGGACCTTCATGAGATGTGGCGGGCGGTCGTCGACGACGCGCCACACGGCGGCCGTGCCGTCGGCCGAGCCGGTGGCCAGCAGGTCGGACGCGCCCGGGTTCCAGGAGGCGGCCAGCACGGCCAAGCGATGGGCAAATTCGGTCAGGCTGATCGGCCGGGCGGGATCGCTGGTGTCCTGGACGGTCACCGTGCCCGCCTCGGTGCCACTGGCCAGCCGCCGGCCGTCGGCCCGGAAGGCAACGCAGCTGACCGGCGCGGCTGGCGCCGGGGCGCTCCCTGGTGTCACGCGACATATGCTGGACACCAAGCCGCAATGAGTCAATACCGTCTTCGGTCCTTAGCGGTCGGTCAGCCGACCGGTTGCAGACGCAGCAATCCGGGCCTACGAGCGGGCAGCGGCCCCACGGCAGCCTTGATCGCCTCGCGCAGCCGGTCCTCCTCGGCCACCCGATCGTGGTGCCACGCCGTTCCCCAGACGCGGTGCAGCCGCCAGCCGAGCCCGGCCAGCACGGCCGGGCCGAGCCGGTCGCGGTCGCGGGCCGAGCCGATCGAGCCGTAGGGCGGGCCGTCGCACTCCACACCAAGCACGTAGCCGTGGCCCGGTGTCGGGTGCCGCACGCCGATGTCCAGGCGGTACCCGTAACTGCCCACATGAGAGTCGGCGTCGTAGCCCCACGAGCGGACGGTGTCGAGCACCGACTGCACGAACGGGTCGGGCGGCGTGGTCGCCGGGGTCGAGGCCAGGCCGCGCTCCGCGTATTCCAGGTACGCGGCGAGATGACGTACGCCGGGATTGGCCGACTCGGGGATGTCGCGCGACCGGATCGACGAGATGATCTCCACCCTGCGCCGGGCCCGGGTGATGGCGACGTTGAGCCGGCGCCACCCGTTGGGCTGGTTGAGCGCGCCGAAGTTGGTGCTGACCCGGCCGTGCTCGTCACGCCCGTACCCGATCGAGAAGATCATCACGTCGCGTTCGTCGCCCTGCACCGATTCCAGGCTCTTCACGAAGAAGCCGGTGAGCCGGTCGCCCTCCAGGAAGCGGTCGAGCCCGGGATGGCGGGCGGCCGCGCGTTCGACGGCCGCCTCGATCGCCTCGGCCTGCGCCACCGAGAAGGTGACCACCCCCAGCGACAGCTCGGGCCGGGTGGTCAGGCAGGCGATGATGCGGGCGGCGACCGCCTCGGCCTCGACCGGGTTGTCACGGGCGCCGCCGCGGCGATAGGTGCCCGCGGCCGGGATCAGCTCGACGCCGGTCTCCGGGTCGGCGTTGGCGCCCGGGAACGTCAGCAGCCGGCCCTGATAGAAGCGGTGGTTGGCGAAGGCGATCAACGCCTCGTGCCGGCTGCGGTAGTGCCAGCCCAGCCCGAGGGCCGGGAACGCGCCACAGGCCTCGGCCAGCTCCAGCACCGACTGGAAGTCGTTGACGTCGGTGCCTTCGTCACGGTCGGCGCGGGTCGAGAAGAAGGTGCTCGGCGGCAGCTGCCGGTCGTCGCCCGCCGCGATCAGGGCGTCGGCCCGGTAGACGCAGTTGATGGCGTCGGCCGGCGCCACCTGGGACGCCTCGTCGAAGATGACGACGTCGAACCGCAGGTCGGGCGGCAGGTACTGGCTGACCGCGAGCGGCGACATCAGAAAACACGGCTTGGCCGACTGCACGGTCGCCCGGGCCTGGCCGATCAGGTCGCGGACGGGCAGGTGGCGGCTCTGCTTGCGACCCTCCCGCCGAAGCAGCGCGATTTCTTCCGGTACGGCGGTCCGGCGCGATTCCACGGCGGCGCTGATGGTCGCGGGCGCCTCGGACATGAGGGCGGCGTCCAAGATGCGGAACTCGTCGACCAGTCGGTCGTGCTCGAGGCCGTCGACCGGGCGCAGGCGGTCGTCGTCGCGCAGGACGGCGTCGGCCCAGGCCGTCCACAGGGCACGCTCGACCACCGGCCGGATCTGATCGGACGGCAGCTCCAGGCAGAACGCGATGGTCTCCTCGGCCAGCAGGCCGCGCGCGTGCTGAAAACCGAGCCACTCGTCCTGGCCGTGCGGGTCGTCCAGCAGCCGCGCCAGCCGGTCGCCGTCGATCTCCCCCAGTCCCGCCGCAGACAACTCGTCGCGAACGCTGTGCCAAGCGGCGACACACTCGGCCAGAGCGTCGGCGTCCCCGTCGAGGAGTGGTTTCCCCTGATACAGGCGTCGGGCCTCCCGGGCCCAGGCGATCGCGCGGGCGTCGTAGGCGGTGGCGTGGCCGGCGGCGGCCCGGCGCAGACCGTCCAGCCGGGTGGCCTCGGCCAGGTCGATGTGGCGGCCGAGGGCACGGTCGAAGGCCGTGAGGGCCGCGGCCGCCTCGGTCAACGGGCCGACCAGCGCGCGGCGACGGGCGGCGGCCTGAATCAGGGTTTCGGTGGGCGGCTCCCACCCGGCGACGATGCGGGCCTGGGTGGCCAGCCGGACCAGGGCCGGATCCGGCGCCGGGCGGCCGATCTGATCGGCCAGGGCCGGCAGGGCGTCGGGCGGGCTGAGCCGCACGAGGTCGGCCGCGGTTCGCAGGGCGTCGTCGACCTCCACCCCTCCCCGCCGGTAGCGGCCAAGCAAGGGCGCGTACCGCCGCTCGGCCAGCGCCCTTTCCCGCAGCGCACGCTGCCAGGCCACGGCCGTGCCGAGATGCGCGACGGCGTCGGCCGGCGCAACCGAAGGCAGGGCGTACGCGGCGACGGCGTCCCAGTCGCGGCGGTACGCGGGCAGCAGCTTGCGCAGCCCGCGGTGCTCGTTGGTGAGCCGGTCGGCCAGCTGCTCCACCGGCTGGTCGACGATCGCGTCGAGAAACCAGCGGCGGCACTCCAGCCCGGTCGCGGTGACGGCGTCGGCGCACCGGCGCAGCACGGCCGCCGCCTCGGCCACCCCGGCCAGCACCCCCGGCGAGAACCAGAACGGCTCCGGCCGGTTGGCCCGCCCCGCCAGCTCGGCCACCGCGGCGAACCCGGCCAGACCACCGAACGTGGTGGCGTCCGGCAGTCCGAGCCGCGCGGCGAGCGGCCCGACCTCGCGCAAGAGGTCGTCGAGGGTCGCGGCCTCGGTGCTGTGGCGGCGCACGGCCGACTCGGCCCCGGCGGCGGTCAGCGTGGCCTGGTCGAGGGCGGGCGGCTCAACCTCGGGCAGTTCGTGCCACTCGACGCCGGCCGCCACCCGCACCTGCCGGGCGGCGTCCTCGAACCAGCGGTGCTGCTCAGCGGCCCGATCAAGCAGCACGGGGCCCTCGGCGCCCAGCCATTCGTCCGGCACGGGTGCGGGCCGCTTCGCCGCATGCGTAACCAGAGTAACGAGAGCCCCGACGTCGGCGGGCAGGCTCAACTCGTACGTCGCAGCAATTCGCTCGTACGGCTCGAGCGCGGCCTCGAAGGCCCGGAGGGCCGCCTGCGCCTCCCGGAGCGTGTCCCCTAACGGCCTGGTCTCGACCACATCCCGCCACGGAAAGTCCTCGGCCGCCGCCCGCCGGCACCGGGCCAGCTCATCGGCCGCGTCGAGCATCCGCCGCAACTGCTCGGCGTCGAACTGCCCCGGATCCACCGTAGGCATCGGCGCGGCCGGCGAATCACTCAGCCGGGCACACTCCCCCAGCACCTCATGCAGCGACTTCCCCAGCGGTTCCCGGCGCTCGTTCATGGCTCGCGCATAGCCGTCGAGCCGCGCCCGCACCTCCTCCAACCGCTCCCGATCCACCCCCGTGGCGGCCACTGGTCCCGGCTCGGATCCGCCCGTGCCACCGTGCGCGGTTCCGTCCGAGGCCGACGCCGCATCACCCAGCCGGGTTCCGCCCGAGGTCAACGCCGCGCCACCCAGAGGGGTTCCGCCCGAGGTCAACGCCGCGCCGCCCAGGGGGGTTCCGCCCGAGGCCGACGCCGCGCCACCGAGCGCGACGCCGATCCGCGTGGTCGCGCCCTCACGCGGCAACGGCTCGACGGACTCGGCCAGCGCGCGAGCCACCTCGCGACGGGTCGCCTTGTGGCTGTGCAGCTCCAGCAGGTACGGATCCAGCCCGACCGCCGCCAGCCGGTTACGCACGACCTCGAGCGCGGCCGCCTTCTCGGACACGAAGAGGACGCGCTTCCCCGCATGCATCAGGCAGCCGATCATGTTCGCGATCGTCTGCGACTTCCCCGTCCCCGGAGGCCCGTCGAGCACAAAGCTGCGCCCAGCAACGGCGGCCTCGACACAGGCCCGCTGAGTGGCATCCGCATCAAGAACAAGCGGCAGCTCGTCGCCGGCTCTGGACACGATCCGCGCGCTGCCCGGCGCACCCGACACGACCGGCGCGCTGCCCGGCGCACCCGACACGACCGGCGCACTGCCCGGCGCACCCGACACGACCGGCGCACTGCCCGGCGCACTGGAAACGACCGGCGCACTGAACACGACCCGCCCACTGAGGGAGGGGGAGGTGGTGGCCGATTTTACGCCGCTCGAAACGCCGTCATCCCGTTGTCCACAGGCAGCGCCGCCTCCATCCGTGCCAACTTCAGAAACGTCCCGGCCGGCTGCACCTGGGTCGCCCGCACCCGCCCGAGACGAGCGCACGGCCAGCCCTCCTGCCTCAGCCGTCGCGCTCAGTGCGCCCGTTCCAAAGCCCGCACCGCTTCGTGCCCCCGACTCACTTGGCGCGCTCGGTCCGCCCGTTCCAAAGCCCGCCCCGCCCAACTCCGCGACCCCGTGCCCGGCCAGCGCCGCCACCAGCGGATGACCCACGATCCGGGACTCGTTGTCGGACAAGTCTCGGTACATCGCCTCCTTGTGGAAGCTGAAGCACGACAGCACCACGCTCTCGTCGGCCCGCCAGTCCCGGTTGTCGACGGTCGCCCGTAACGCTGCGAGATACGCCCGCACGTCCAGCGGCCCGCTGCCCAGCCCCGGCACCGTGATCCCCATGCGGCGCAGCCGGAGGGTCAGCGCCGGGTTCACCACCGGCTCGTCGTCGCGGGAGCGCAGGGCGGGCACCTCCCCCGGCGCCCGCGCCACCAGTTCGACCGGCAGCAGCAGGACGGGGCTGGTGTACGACGTCTCTTCCTCGTCGCGCCAGTGCAGGGCGCCGACCGCCAGGTACAGCGTTCCCACTCCGCGGTCGAGGAAGTCCTGGCGGGACTTGCCCAGCAGCCGGCGCAGCGTAGTGCCGAGTGGCAGGGGCCCCAGCCCGGTGCGCAGCAGGCAGCCGGGGGCCGGCTTGGCGCCCGCCGGCAGGAAACCGTACGCCCGGTCTTCGTTGAGGGCGGCCACCAGGTCCGGGGTGGCCGGGCCGACGATGGTCAGGCTGCCGGCCGCCGACGCGCGGTAGTTCAGCAGGCGGTTGCCCGCGTCGAGGTTGACCAGGCCGTCACGCCAGGCGCGTACGGCCGCTCTTGGCGTTTCTGCCCCCATGGCGACAATTGCACCAAGTCGAGCACCTGTCCCGCTGGGGTTCAGGCGTACTGCTCCTCATCCGCCTTCCGGTAGTCGTTGATCTCGTCGTGGCGGCCCGCCTCGGCCAGCTTCACCCAGGCCGGATTGCCGAGCAGCACCCGGCCCAGGGCCATCAGGTCGTACTCGCCGCGGGCACGCCGATCGAGCAGTTCGCGCATCCGGGCGGAGCGGGCGAAGTCGCGGGTGAGGCCGATCGAGCCGACCGTGATCGACGGCAGGCCGGTGAGGTGTTTGGCCCAGCCGGCCAGGTTGCGGTCGCTGCCTTCGAACACCGGCTCCCAGAAGCGGCGCTGCGAGGCGTGCAGCACGTCGGCGCCCGCGTTCCGGAAACCCTCCAGCAGAACGCCGAGCTCATCCGGCGTCGAGGCGATGCGGGCGCTGTAGTCGCGCTCCTTGAACTGCGAGAACCGGACGATCAACGGCATGCAGGCGGGGATTTCGGTACGGATGACCCGCACCACCTCGGCCGGGAAGTCGCGGTGCCGGCCGCTCGGGTTGGTCACCGGCCACAGGAACTCGTCGAGCAGGTAGCCGTGCGCGGCGTGCACCTCGACCGCGTCGAAGCCGGCCCAGACGGCGACGCGAGCGCTTTCGGCGTACGCACGAAGAAGCGCATCGAAATCGCCGCCCGACATGGTCTGCGGCGTCCAGGCGCCGTCCCCCTCGAACTGGCTGCCCAGGTGCCACAGCTGGGCCGCGATCCGGCCGCCGGCCGCGTGCACCTCGGCGGTGACGTGCCGCCAGCCGTCCTCGGCCGCGCCCTCGGTGAGCCGCGGGACGTCGCGCTGGTGGCCGGCGCTGGGGTGGTCGACGAGCACGCCCTCGGTGATGATCAGGCCGACGCCGTTCTCGGCCCGGCGGCGGTAGTAGGCGGCGACCTCCGGTGTGGGCACGCCGCCCGGCGAGTGCTCGCGGGTCATCGGGGCCATGACGAAGGGGCTGGTCAGCGGCAGGCCGGCCAGGGTGACCGGCTCGATCAGGGCGGTGGTGGTGGTCATGCCCGTACGGTAAAACTTGACATCCGTGTAAGGGTCAAGCACTTTCGGAAGATGCGCATCGGCGATCTTTCGGCGGCCACCGGCGCGAGCGCCCGGTCCCTGCGGTACTACGAGGAGCAGGGCCTGCTCGCGAGCACGCGCAGCGGCGGCGGCCAGCGGCACTATCCCGAGACGGCGGTGGAACGCGTCTCGCTGATCCAGTCGCTGCTGGCGGCCGGTCTGAACAGCGCCACCATTCAGGACGTGCTGCCCTGCATCAGCAACGAGGCCATACGCACGCCCTGGCTGGCCGACCGCCTCACCTCGGAGCTCGAACGGGTGACCAAGCAGATCCAAGACTTGCACCGTACGCGTGACATCCTGGCCGGTCTCGTCGAGCAGTACCGCGTGCCGTAGCCCCCGGTCTCAGGAAACCGCCAGTCGGGTCACAGCGTGTACTGGACTTGGCCACCTACCGTGGTACTCACCAGTCGAGGAGGCCACATTGAGCGGTTCCGTCAAGAGGTTGCTGATGTCGCTGATCGCGTCGAAGCTGCAGAAACGGGGCCACCACGGTCACTACCGTCAGGGCGGCTACGGCCACGGCGCCTACGGGCCGCCGCCCACGTACGGCTATCACGGCCACTACAAGCATCACGGTCACTACCGCCACCACGGCCACTACAAGAAGCGCCGCGGCTGGTAGCCGCCGCACAGGCTGGGGCCGTCCGTCCGTTGTCCCCCGGCTTCGGACGGGCGCGCCCTACCAAAAGACGGGTGCCCTACAAAAAAGACGGGCGCGCCCTACAAAATCAGCTCCACAGAGACGGTCGCCACGTCGCCGACGTCCAGCTTCTGCGCCTGACGCACGGCTTTCTTGACCGGCAGCACGTACGCGCCCTCACCCCCGCCGGGGAAGATCGACGTCATCCAGTGGCTCGTGCCGATGGACGCCTTGACGCGCACCGAGCCGAACCCGCGCCGCAGCCCCTCCGTCCGCTCGCGGATCACGTCGGACGCGCCGACCGGCAGGCTGACGAAGACCCAGCTCTCGGTCTTGCGCGCCTCCCACAGCCACAGCTCACTCTCGAAGTCGACGTTCACGGCCCCGAGCATGGCACGGGGGTACGACAACCCCGCTATGACGGCCGCCGGTTGAGATGCGGGAAGGACTCGTCCGGCACCGGCACGCCCAGCGCCCCGGCGATCGGCCCCCACCCGTCGGCCACGGTCCACTCGATCAGCCGATCCGGTGGGCAGTTCTCGCGTACGGACTGGTTGTGCCACCGGAAGCGGTCGATCGTCCCGGCCCGGTCGGCGGCGACGCGATCCCACCCGCCGAAGTCGACCTCCCACAGCCGAGCCAGCAGCTCGATCACCGGCGGCGGCCCGAAGTCGGTGCCGGGCGTGGTCCACAGGTGGATCGAGGCCAGCACACTCTCGTACCACTCGTCGGGGTCACGGACGGAGAGGATCACCGGCGCCTGCGGCCACAACGCCGCGAACTCCTGCCACTGCCAGCAGCCGGGCCAGTCGGCAGTCGCGTTCCACCCGCGCAGCTCCGCCGGCCAGTCGATCCGCTCACCGTCGAGGTGGCGCACCCAGAGCTCGGCCAGCTCCGGGTGCGGCCACGTCTCTTGCATCTGCAGCACCGGCCCCGCGCCGAGCCGGTCGAGCGCCGCGGCGAGCGAGGTGGTTCCCGTCCGGCCCCACCCCGCCCCGATCACGCGCACCGCTCACGCCCGGCTGACCGCGAACGACGTCCAGGTCGGGGTGGCCGGCTGGACGTGCAGGGGCATCCGGGCCTCGGCCGGGGTGCGGTTGCCCTTGCGCTGGTTGCAGGGGTAACACGCGGCGACCGTGTTGAGCCAGCTGTTGGCGCCGCCGCGCGAGCGGGGCAGCACGTGGTCGATGGTGGAGGCGGCTCGGTTGCAGTAGGCGCAGCGCCGCCCGTCGCGGGCCAGCACGCCGGCTCGCGACCAGGACGGGCCCCGGCTGTGGCGCCAGCGGGTCACGACGTACGTCACCAGGCGCACGACAGTCGGCACGGGCCACACGCCGATGACGCTGTCGGGGCGGGCCTCGTGCACCTCGGCCACCTGCCGCACGAGCATCCGCACGGCGTGGCGCAGGCTCACCCGGTGCAGCGGCCCCAGGTCGGCGTTGAGCACCAGCACATCACTCACCGGGTCACCTCCCTCATAGACACATGCGTCCGGGAAGCGCCCACGGCGTCACCCGGATATGCGGTCGGGACGCACGGCGGCCACGCCACCGTACGACTTGAGAAGAAACATGCGATCTCCCGACCTGTTGGTGATCTCTACGGTAGGGTCCGGCCGCCCGCCGGACAATGGATTAACCGTTGGGGTGGACAACCACTTTCAGGCCCGTACGCGCGGCCGCCGCTTCGAATGCGTCGGACACGTTGGTGAGCGGGTAGGTGTCGCTCACGACCGATGACAGATCGACCAGTTTCTGTGCCGCGAGGGCGATCGCCCGCGGGTAGACCTCACCCATCCGGCGGGCCGTGACCAGCGTCAGCCCCTTGCGGCGGGCGATCGACGCGCTGAACGTCGTCGTGTCCCCGTCGGGAATGCCGACCAGCACGACGCGGGCGCCCGGCTTGGCCACCCGCAGGGCCCGATCGACGGCCGGCTCCGCGCCGGACACCTCGAAGACGACGTCGGCCACCGAGTCGTTCTCGATCGGAGCCGCGCCCATGGCGACGGCAGCGGCCAGGCGGTGTGGCAAGGGCTCGGCCGCGAGCACTCGCGTAGCCCCACCGCGGAAGGCCAACTGCACCAGCAACAACCCGATCGGCCCGCAGCCCACGACGGCCACGGTCGACGCCATCCGGACGTGTCCCAGGTCGTACGCGTGAATCGCCACCCCGAGCGGCTCGAGCATCGCCCCGTCGTCGTCCGACAAGGAGGAAGGCAGCCGGTGAAGCCGGTTCGCCGGCCAGGACATGAGCTGCCGCAACCCGCCGTCGGTCGCCCCGTGCCCCGCGAAGACGATGTTCAGGCAGAGGTTCGGCCACCCGGACAGGCACGGCTCGCAGTGGTGACACGGGACGGCCGGGTCGATCGCCACCCGTACGCCGTCGTCGGGACCGCCCCGGATGACCCCGGCCATCTCGTGCCCGAGCACCAGCGGCTTGGCCGGCACCGCGTCGCCGATGCCGCCCTCGGTGAACCAGTGCAGGTCCGACCCGCAGATCCCGACCGAGGTCACCTCGACCAGGGCGCCGTCGCCGGTCGGGTCGGGCTCGTCGTGGAGCCGCACGTCACCGGCGGCGTGCAGGCGGGACACGAGCATGAAGACCTCCGAAGGCGAGGGGGCCGCGCTGAGGCAACAGCGCGACCCCCAGTCTCTCCCCTACCCCTTGATGGCGCCCGCTGTCATGCCGGCCACGATGCGCTTGTTGAAGAACAAGAACATGATCAGCGGCGGGATCGTGATCAGCAGGATGTCCATGAAGAGCAGGTTGTACTGGGTCGAGTAGGAGCTCGAGAAGTTGTAGAGCGTCAGCTGGACCGTGGCGTTCTGGTCGCCCGGCAGCAAGTACAGCGGGTTGACGAAGTCGTTGAACACCGTCACCGACTGCACCACCACGATCGTGATGATCACCGACCGGAGCAGGGGCAGGATCACCCGGAAGAACAGCCGCATCGGGCCGGCGCCGTCGATGATCGCCGCCTCGTCCAGCTCGCGCGGGATCGTGGCGATGAACGCGCGGAACAGCAGGATGCAGAACGACAGACCGAACGCGACCTCGACGAGGATGAGGCCGGGCATCGTACGGAACAAGCCCAGTTTTTGAAGAACCCAGATCGTCGGCACGACGGCCGGCGGGATGATCAGGCCCGAGAGCACGAGGAAGTTGACCAGCCCGGTCCACCGGGTGCGCCGCCGCTGCAGCACGAACGCCACCATCGCCGCCAGCACCACCATGATCGCCACCGAGGCCACGGTGAGGATCGTGCTGTTGATGAAGGCGATGATCAGCATGTAGTCGCGGGCCTGCACCACGTCCACGAAGTTCTGCACGAACTGGAACTGCGTGGGCCACGAGAAGTCGAGCCGCGACGCCTCCTGCCGGCTCTTCACCGCGGTCAGCAGGATGAAGACGAACGGCACCACGAACACCACGATGGACAGCAGGATCGCCACGATGCTGAGGGTGACGTTCTTCCGGGGCTTCCGGCGGACTTCGACAGCGGCGGTCACAGGTCCACCTCCTTCGAGTTCAGGAACCGCGAGAGCGGGAAGATGATCGCCGTCACCAGCAGGAACAGCACCACGTTGCCCGCCGTCGACAGGCCGTAGAAGCCGGCCTGGTACTGCTTGTAGATCACCGACGCGATCACGTCCGAGGTGAAGCCGGGACCGCCGCGGGTCATGGCCCAGATCAGGTCGAACGACCGCAGGCCGCCGATCAGCGAGAGCAGGATGACGGTGAACGTGGCCGGCCGGGCCAGCGGCAGCACGATGCGGCGGAAGTTCTGCCACGCCGTGGCGCCGTCGACGCGGGCCGCTTCGAAGTACTCCTGCGGGATCGAGACGATGCCGGCGATGTAGATGAGCGTGGCCAGGCCGACGCCCTTCCACACGTCGACCAGGGCGACCGACACCAACGCGTACGAAGGGTCGGTGAGCCAGCCCGGTCCCTGGATGCCGATCAGCGACAGCGACTCGTTGATCAGGCCTTCCTCCGGGTCCATGAGGATCGTGAAGGTCAGGCCGACGCCGATCGTGCTGACCAGCACCGGGAAGAACACCACCGAGCGCAGGTAGCCGCGGCCGATGATCTGCGAGGTGAGCAGCACGGCCAGGCCGAGACCGAGCACGACCTTGAGCCCCGACGTGATCACGGCGTAGACCACGGTGTGCCACAGGCCCGAGACCAGGGCCGGCTCGCGGAAGAACGTGACGTAGTTGTCGAACCCGATGAACTGGGAGTCGAAGATGCTCCACCGGGTCAGGCTGAAGTAGAACGACGTCACCGTGGGCACCAGGAACAGCACCGCGTAGACGATGGCGGCCGGCAGGTAGAACCAGCTCGGGTACGGGCTCTTCTTGCGGCCGGGGGCGGCCGGCCCGGCCACGCTGGTGCGCGGCCGGGCCTCCACGGTTACCAACCCTCAAGTCCCAACTGCTGGGCCTGCTTCTTCACGTCCTCGTCGTACAGCTTGGCCGCGGCGTCGGCCTTGCGGATGCCGGAGCCGACCTCGACGCAGATCTGCTCGAGGGCCGGGCCCTTGACCGGGGACAGGAACTCCAGGGCCAGGCTGGACGCGCCCTGCTTGTCGATGTAGGTCTGCATGTCCTTGACCGCCTGCGGCACGGAGTCGGGGAGCTTGCAGCCGGTCACCGCGTACGGGCCGCTGGGCTGCGACGCCTTGCCCATCGAGGCGCAGCCGTCGGGGCTGGCCACGAAGCCGGCGAACTTCTTGGCCGCCTCCAGCTTGTCGCCGGTGGTGCTGCTCGGGATGTAGAGGCCGTTGGGCGCCCACACGGTCAGGCCGTTCTTGGCCGCGTCGGAGCCCGGGATGGCGAACAGGCCGATCTTGTTCTCGGTGCCCGGGTTGTCGGCGATCAGCTGGCTGAGCATGGCCGACAGGATCGGGTACTGCGCACCCTGCCCCTTGGCCAGCTTGTTCAGGCCGTCGGTGAGCTTGGCCGAGGCGAAGTCCTTGTTGACGTACCCGGCGTCGTGCACCTGCTGCAGGTGGTCGAAGCCGGCCTTGGCGGCGGGCGTCGTCGCGTACTTGGCCTGGTTCTTGGTGTACTGGTCGGCCCAGCCCGGGTTGGCCGCCTCGACGTTGTGGTAGTCGCCCAGGATGAACAGCTGCGAGGTCCAGGTCTCGCCGTAGGTCTGGATGACCGGGTCGACGCCGGCCGCCTTGAGCTTGGCGTTGTTGGCCTGGAACTCGTCCCAGGTCGTCGGCACCTTGAGGCCGTTCTTGTCGTACACGTCCTTGTTGTAGAGGATCGCGCCGGCCATGTAGTTACCGAAGGGCACGCCGTAGATCTTGCCGTCCGAGCCGACCGATTTCTTGAAGTTGTCGTCGAGCTGCCCGGCGAAGTCGTCCAGCGCGGTCAGGTTCTTCTGCGGCGCCAGCGCCTGCATCAGCGAACCCGAGTTGTACATGAACAGGTCGGTCATGTCGCCGGTGGAGAGCCGGGTCTTGACGATGTTGTCGCCCTCGGTGCCCTGCGGCCGGGTCTCGACGTTGATCGTGATGTCGGGGTTCTTGGCCGTGAAGTCCTTGGCCAGGCCCTCCGCCATCTTGACCGTCTCGGGCTGGTTGTCGGTCAGGAACGACAGCGTGACCTTGCCCCCGCCGCTCTCGTCGTCGCTGCTGCCGAGGCTGCCGGCGCTGCACGCGCCGAGGGCCAGGGTGGCGGCGGACAACACGGCGAGCGCTATACGGCTTCGTGTCATGGATTGACTCCTCATTTGTCGGAAGAGGGGGAGAGAAGGGCGGTCAGTCGGGCGGCGAGCTGGTCGCCGCCGGGGACGAAGCCGTGCGCGGTGGCGGCGTCGGCGAACTCGGTGGCGGGCGCGTCCAGGTAGCGCTCGAGCCGGTCGGCCAGGTCGGCCTCGCCGCCGGCCACGCCCGCTTCGCGAGCGGTGGCGACGAGCTTGTCCCAGGTGGGTGCGTGGTCCATCAGCTGCCGGATGGTCGGCTCGGCGGGCAGGTCGGCTTCCCCGGCGTACGGGTCCTCGACCACCCACTCGTGCGTCCCATGGCGTACGTCGACCTCTTGATCACGGCCGGGCAGGTGCACCGTGGCCGTCGCGCCGACCGGCACCACCACCTCGAGCCGCAGCTCACCGCCGTCCCGTTTCCAGGCGACCGAGGCTTCCCCGTACGGCGTGAGGTGCCTGGCGGCGGCGTGGGTGAGCAGCCGGCCGGGCAGCGGACGCACGTCGATCCGGCGGTAGCCGATCCCGCCGGGCGCCAGGCCGGCCACGCGCCGGTGCAGCCAGTCGGCCACCGCCCCGAGCGCGTAGTGGTTGAACGAGGTCATCTGGCCCGGGTTGATCGAGCCGTCCGGCAGCATGCTGTCCCAGCGCTCCCAGACCGTGGTGGCGCCCATCGTCACCGGGTAGAGCCAGCTCGGCACGCCGGTCTGCAGCAGCAGCCGGTACGCCAGTTCGGGGTGGCCGGCGTCGGCCAGAGCGTCGGTCATCAGCGGGGTGCCGACGAAGCCGGTGCTGATCCGGAAGCCGGCCGCGCGGACCAGGTCGGCCAGCCGGTCCCCCGCCTCCTGACGCTGCTCGGGGGTGGGGAGCAGCGCCCACTGCAGGGCGAGGGCATAGGTGGTGGCGGCGTCGCTGAGCACCCGGCCGCCGTCGGTCACGTACTCGCGGGCGAACGCGGCCCGCACCCGCTCGGCCAGCTCGCCGTACTCCCGGGCGACCTCCCCGTCGCCGACGGCCAGCGCGGCCTGGGCCACGATCTCGGCCGAGCGGGCCAGGTGCGCGGTGGCCACCACGTCCGGGTCGGCCTTGGCCCGGAACGGGTCCTCGGGCGGGGCGGCCGGGTCGAGCCAGTCGCCGAACTGGAAGCCGCCCGCCCACAGCAGGCCGTCCCCGGCCAGCCCGGCGATCCGATCGACCCAGGCCCGCATGCTGGGCAGCTGCCGCTCGAGCAGGCCGGCGTCGCCGGTGCGCTGATAGACCACCCAGGGCACGATGGCGGCGGCGTCGCCCCAGGCCGCGGCGGCCGGGCCGGGCTGGCGGATCACGTCCGGCACGACGTGCGGCACCGAGCCGTCCTTCTGCTGCTCGGCGGCCAGGTCGGCGAGCCAGTTGGTGAGGAAGCCGGCGCTGTCGAACAGGAACGACGCGGTGGGCGAGAAGACCTGGATGTCGCCGGTCCAGCCCAGCCGCTCGTCGCGCTGCGGGCAGTCGGTCGGCACGTCGACGAAGTTGCCGCGCATGCCCCACACGACGTTCTCGTGGAAGCGGTTGAGCAGCTCGTGCGACGACTCGAACCATCCGGTACGCCGCAGATCGCTGCCGACCACGACCGCCTCGATGTCCTCCTTCCGCAGCCCGTCGACGCCGGTGACCTCCGCGTACCGGAAGCCGTGGAACGTCAGGCTGGGCTCGAGAACGACCTCGTCGCCGTCCTTCAGGACCCATTCGTCGGTGGCCTTGGCGGTGCGCAGCGGGCGCACGCCCAGCTCGCCGTCCTCGAGCACTTCGGCGTGCCTGACCGTGACGGTCTGCCCGTCGGCGCCGCCGCGAACGGTGAGGCGCACCCAGCCGACGAGGTTCTGCCCGAAGTCGACGAGCGTTTTCCCGGACGGCGAGGTGGTCACCTCGACCGTCGGGAGCACATCGGTGACGCGCACAGGCGGGCCGTCCGGGGCGACCAGCAGGCCGAGGTCGGCGTCGAGCACGTCGACCGCGGACTCGGGCCCGGGCTCGCGGCGCAGGTCGGTGCGCTGGCCGTTGTAGATGTCGTCCACCACGACGGCGCCCTCGCGGGCGGTCCAGGAGCCGTCGGTGGCCAGGGTGAGCACCCGGCCGTCGGCCGTCTCGACCTCGAGCTGGGCCAGCAGCGCGAGGCGGTCGCCGTAGAGGCTGTGCTGCTCGCGGAAGCCGAGGTAGCCGCGGAACCATCCGTTGCCGAGCTGAACCTCGAGCCGGTTCGCGCCCTCGGTCAGAAGGCCGGTGACGTCGTGCGTCTGGTAGCGCAGCCGGTGCTGGTAGGCGGTCCAGCCCGGGGCCAGCTGCTCGTCCCCGACCCGGGTGCCATTGAGCCACGCCTCGTACAGGCCGTGCGCGGTGGCGTACAGGCGGCCCTTGACGACGCCGGCGGGCAGCTCGATCGTGCCGCTGAGAATCGGCGACGGGCTGCCCCAGCCCCCGATCTCACGGGCGCTCACGAAGCGGGCCGTCCAGTCGCCCGCCTCGAGCAGGCCGGTCTCGACGGTCGCGGGCTCGCTCCAGTCGCTCCAGCTCGCCGAGTCCCCGACCCGCACCCGTACGGTCGCCGCCTCTCGCGACCCCAGCGGCGCCCCCGGCCACGGCACCAGCACCTGCTCCCCCGACGCGACCTCGAACACCTGCGTCTCGCCGGCGCGAGTGACCTCGATTTCGTAGCGGGTCTGGGTGTAGTTGTCGGGGGCCGACGGCACCTGCCACGAGAGGCGCGGGGTGGCGGAGCCGAGGCCGAGCACAGGGGCGGGGTGGTGGTCGAAGCGGAGGGCGGTGGGTGGCGCGATGTCCGGCATGTCACTCCTGTGCGGGCGTTACGTATCGCCATCCGTCGCTGAAACGATTCAAGAACCAACGCGACGAAGGGACGAGCTCAATGTTTCTTTTTCGTGGCGAGAAGGTTTCGCCGTGACCCCGATCCTCTGGGTCAGTGTGGCCCACGACATAGCCCGTGATGAACCGGAGGTAGCACGAAATTCACCTCGGGGCCTACGGTGGGGCATGACCGAAGACCCCCCGGTCGAGAACACCCGGACGTTGCTGCACTTCATCGACGGGTCGGTGGCCTACGCCGGCCACTACCTGCACGAGGACTCGCATCCCGTGCACACGCACAGCTTCGTCGAGATCGCCGTGGTCATGAGCGGGTCGGGCGTCCACCACAGTCTCGCCGGCCGCCAGGAGCTGCAAGTCGGCGACGCTATTCTGCTGCGCCCCGGAGTCTGGCACGGCTACGAGAACTGCCGCCGCCTGGACCTCTACAACTGCTGCTTCTCCCCCGAGCTGCTGCAGCGGGAACTGGCCTGGACCAGGCAGGACCCCCAGCTGGGCCACCTTCTCTGGACCGGCCCGTACGCCGCCCAGCGCCGCGGGATCCTCTACACCCACCTGCACGACGACGCCCTTACCGGCTGCCTGGAACACCTGGACGGCCTGCAGAAACTCCGCACCCTCCCGCCGGCCGACTACCGGGGCGACCTGATCGGCCGCCTGATGCTGTTCCTGAGCGGCCTGGCCCGCGTGGTGGCCGAGACCGACCAGGTAACCGGCGGCTCGGCCGGCACCCACCCCGCCGTGCTGGACGCGATGCGCATGATGGAGGACCGCCCGGCCCACCAGTGGACCCTGACCGACCTGGCCGCCGACCTGCACCTGGCCCCCGGCTACCTGGTCCGCCTGTTCAAGGCGGCCACCGGCCTGCCGCCCATGGCCTACCTGTCCCGCTTCCGCGTCGAGCTGGCCGCCAGCCGCCTCCTGCACACCGACCAGCCCATCAACCGCATAGGAGAGTCGGTCGGCTGGCCCGACCAGAACTACTTCGCCCGCCGCTTCAAGTCCCACTACGGCCTGAGCGCGTCCACCTACCGCTCCCGGTTCACCAAGTCCATCCGCCACTGACCCGAACGCCCGCCTCGGCGCACGCGGGCCGCCCCCACGGGAAATGGCCGAACCCGTGCAAAGAGAGGACGCCCGCGTCGGCGCACGCGGACCGCCGGCTCGCGCAAGGGACGATCACGTGCGGAAAGGGATGCCTGCGGGCCGTCGCCACGGGCAAGTTCGATCACGTGCGGAGAAAGGACGCCCGCGTCGGCGCACGCGGGCCATCGCGTCGAGCAACGGGCGATCACAGGAACGGCGGCGGACAGACACGTCGGCGCGATCGGGCAGGTCCGGCCGGGCGCCTGCACGCCTGCGGCTACCGTCCTCCGGCGGGTTCGCTGTCGTCGGCCACTTCCACGTCCGGGCCGGAGGATGGGGCCGGGCCGGCCTTGCGTTCGTCGGCTACTTCCACGTCCGGGGCGGAGGATGCGGCCAGGCCGGTGCGGAACTCCCACTTCGGCTCGGCGGGATCACGGGTGCCGAAGAGCAGGTCGAGGTGGGCGTCGAGGGCGTTCAGGGCCTGGTCGGGCTCGTACTGGCCGCCGAGCAGGTAGACGCCCAGGCCTTCCATCAGCGCGAGCAGGCCGGCCGCCTGGCCGGGGTCGCCGCTGGGCAGCTGGGAGGCGATGAAGTGCACGAACTCCATGGAGCTGGGGCGCAGCTCGGCCGACGCCGCCGGGCGCACCGCCGTCCAGGCGAGGAAGGCCAGGGCCACCCGGCCGTCCTCGCGGGCCGGGCCGTCGAGCGGCAGCAACGTGGCGATCATGGTGCGCAGCAGCTCGCGCGGCGACGGATCGGGGGCGAGGGCACCCAGGGCGAAGCGCACCCGGGCCTCGCTGCGCTCGCTCACCGCCGTCAGCGCGAACGACATCATCTCGTCCTTGGTGCGGAAGTAGTGCTGCACCATCCCGGTCGAGACCCCGGCCGCCGCGGCCACGTGCCGCAGGCTCACCGCCTCCAGCCCCTGCTCGGCCGCCACCCGCATCAACGCGTCGGCGATCAGGCGGCGGCGCTCGTCATGGTCGACCTTCTTGGGCATGTCGTCACTCCGCGTATGCCTCGAGGTGCACCCGGGCGGCCCGCACCAGGCCGTCCGAGTCGTCGGCGTACAGGCGTACCTCATCGACCGCCTCGCCCGACCCCCGGGGCAGCTCGAACGCCAGCGGCCGCCGCAGCCGCACGTCGATGCTGGTCTGACTGCCGACGACGATGTGCAGCCCGCCGTCCTCGTACTGCACCGACTTGCTGGACGGCATCGACCGGTAGCGCTTGCTCACCGAGGCGATCGCCTCCCACGGCACGGTGAGGTCGATCCCCGGGCCCATGCGCACCCGCAGCCCCTCGGCCACCACCAGGTGCGGATGCCGGATGAGCCCGCCGAGGAAGCCGAGCATCCACAGCAGACCCCACACACTGATCGCCAGCATGATCAGGCGAGCCGGCCCCCACGGGATCACGTGCTTGACGATCAGGTCGAGCACCGGAATCTCCACCACCGACAGCACGAGGAAGACCCCGAGGATCGGCTTCACGACCCCGAGATACCCGAACGCCTCACCCCCGTGCCGCTCCACCGGCCTGCGGGCGACCCACAGGAAGAGATTCCGCCAGGTGGCCGCCTCAGCCGCCGCGGCGCGACGCCAAACGCTCATGACATTCCCTTCGCGACGACAACATCGGCCGCGGCGTCCTCCGGTGCGGCGACGGTTACGGTTCCGGCGGCGGCGTCGACGGTGACGGTCTGGCCGGTGCGCAGGTGGCGGGTGGCGCCGGGCACGCAGATGACGGCGGGGATGCCGTATTCACGTGCGACCGTCGGGCCGTGGGCCATCACCGCGCCGGTCTCGGTGACCAGGGCCGCCGCCGTGAGGAAGAGCGGCGTCCAGCCCGGGTCGGTCGTCGAGGTGACCAGCACTTCGCCCGGCTCGAGGTGGGCGGTGGCCGGGTCGTGCACCACGCGGACGCGACCCGTCGCCCGGCCCGCCGAAGCACCCACGCCGTGCAGCGCCGACGGATCGACCGCGCCCGGCAGCACCGCTTCGACGTCGGTGCCGTCGGAGAGCAGCGCCACCGGCACCGACCGCCGCCGCGACTCGCGCTCGTACTCGGCGCGCCGGTCGGCGACCAGCTGCCGGTGTCCGGCGGACGGATCGCCGTCGAAGGCGTCGTCGGCCCGCAGCTTGCGGGCAATCCGGGCCGCGTTGTCGGCCTCGTCGAGCGTCAGGAACATGATGTCGTCCGGCCGCTGCAGAACGCCCACCTCGGTTAGGTCGGCGCCGACGGCCAGCAGGTGGCGGCGCATCTCGGCCAGCCGATAGAGGCCCGCGAACTTGCCCGCCTCGCGCAGCCCGGCCAGCCGGCGCGCCCGGCCCAGCAGGAAGATCGCCAGCCGCCCGCGCACCGGCCGGCGCCGCCGGGCCCGTTGCCCGAGTTCGGCCAGCGTCGCCTCGGCCCGCTCGGCGGCGCGGGCGAACCGGCGGTCGGGCGCCTGCTCCGGATCGGTCACGCGCATCAGGTTGGCCACGGCCGCCCGCACCGGCGCCGGGTCTTCCGACCAGCGCGGCACGCCCAGGTCGACCTCAGCCGCGGCCCGATGCCCGTACTTCTCGAGGAAGCCCGAGAGGTCGACCGCCTCCGGGTCGTCGGCGTCCCGGGCCAGTTGCCACAGGGCGAGGTCCATCTCGATGGTGACGTTGTGCGGCATGCCGCCGAGCACGGCGTGGATTTCGCCCGGCCGCGCGACGTCGCCCAGCAGCCGCGGCGGCAGCGCACTGGCCAGCATGCCGGCCACGATGGGCCAGATGAGGGCATCGGGCCCCTCGCCCTGGTCGTGCTCGCGCACGAGCTTCAGCCGCTCGGCCGTGGAGAGCGCGGTGGGGCTGCCGGCGGACGCGCGGCGGATGCGGTCGACCGCGTCGTCGAGCCGGACCCGCGCCCGATCGGGGTTGGCCAGCGCGCCGAGCACCCCGCGGACGGCCCGGCCGACGGGCGGCATCGCACCCGCGCGCTTCGTCCGGGCGCCCTTACGCGGGGCGAATCGGGGATCGTCGAGCACGTGGCGCACGACGGCCTGTGCCCGCGGCCCGAAGTCGACCGCCATGAGGGCCACCAGCCGCCGCCGCGCGACCGGGTCGCGGACGAGGTCGCTCAGGTCGCCGTAGAGCCGCCCGCCGATGTCGGTGATCTCGACCCGCAGCCCCAGCGGCACCAGCATCGCCGTGACCAGTTGCTTCAGCGTGTCGAGGCCCATCGGAGTGACCGGCTGCAGCATGCCCTGCACGTGCCCGAATTCGAGGTAGACCCGGGGCGGCCCCTCGGTGGGTGGCGGCGCCGGGAAGAGGGTGGTGATCGGCCGAGACTGGAGAACCCACAGCTCGCCGTGCTCGTCGACCGCCCATTCGACGTCTTGCGGCGAGCCGAACAGAGCCTGCAGCCGCTCGCCGACGGCGTGCAGCGGGTCGTCGGGAGTGACCAGGCGGCGATCCACCTCGGCCCGGCCGTCGACCACCGCGGAGCCGGAGCCCGCGGCCGATTCGACCAGCATCTCGGTGCGGCAGCCGGTCACCGGGTTGGCCGTGAACAGGACGCCCGCCCGCCGGGCGGCGACCATGCGCTGGACGACGACGCCCATGCGGACATCGCCCGAGTGGTAGGCCGAGGCGCGGGGGCCGGACGCCGACGCCCGGACGGTTTCGATCGCGGCGAGCAGGGCCTCGGCGCCGTGGACGTCGAGGACGGTGTCGAACATGCCGGCATAGCTCGCCCCGGGCGAGTCTTCGACAGTTGCGCTGGAGCGCACCGCCACCGCTCCCCCGCCCAGACGTTCGTACGCCGCCATTATTTGATCTTCAGGCAGTTCGGCCTGGCCGGCGGGGATGCAGAAGCCGGGCGGCACCCGTTCACCGGCCCGCGACAGCTCGCCCAGACCGGCGGCCTTGCCCCCGACCTGGGCGACCATGCCGGCCGAGACGTCACGCAGATCGACGATCGCCATCGGCCCTCCTTTTCCAATACGACTGCAACGCAAAGGCTAGCCGGTTTCCGATACGACTGCAATGCCAAGCGTGGGGTGGGCGAATTTCTCGAAACGACCGGAACCACCGGCCGCCCCGAATCGTCTGAACGGGCATGACTCGTCTCCGCGGCACCCTGATGGCCGCCGCCGTTCCCCTGTTCCTGCTCGCCGCGTGCGCGCAGCCCGGCACCACGAGCGCGGGCTCGCCAGCCTCCCGGGAAAGCGCCTCCTCCTATCCGCAGGGCGGCGACGAGACCCAGGACGGAGACAAACTCGTCGCACGCGTGGAATCGGTCGGGGGCTTCGTGCCGCCGGACCGCACGGTCGGCACCCTGCCCGCGATCAGCGTCTACGCCGACGGCCGGGTGATCACCCAGGGCCCCACGCCCGCCATCTATCCCGGGCCCGCGCTGCCCAACCTGCAGGTCGTGACGCTCAGCCCCGACCAGGTGCAGCAGCTGCTGAAAGAGGCCACCGAGGCCGGCGTCCGCTCCGGCGCCGACTTCGGCCGCCCCAACGTGGCCGACGCGCCGACCACCCGGGTCACCGTCACCACGGCCCAGGGCACCCAGTCGGTCGCGGTCGAGGCGCTCAACGAGGCCCAGGTCAACGACCCGATGCTCACCGACGCCCAGAAGACGGCGCGCAAGAATCTGGCCGCCTTCGTCGACAAGCTGAGCGACCTGCCGGCCGCCGCCGAGCCGAGCGCCAGCGCCCCGTACGACGCCGAGTCGCTGGCCGTGCTGGCCCGCCCGTACATCAAGCAGCAGGGCGACGACCAGCCGGCGCAGACCGAGATGGCCTGGCCCGGTCCGGCCCTGCCCGGCGACTACCTCAACCCGGCCTTCAAGATCGGCTGTGTCGTCGTGAGCGGCGCCGAGGCCGACAAGGTGCTGGCCGCGGCCAAGAAGGCCAACCAGATGACCCCGTGGACCGCCGGCGGTGAGAAGTACCTGATCACCTTCCGGCCGCTGCTGCCCGACGAGAAGGGCTGCGCGCAGTTCAAGGGGAACCGATGACTCCTCTCGGGGAGCCGTTCGATTCCGGCCGCGACGACGTCGCGGGGGACGACGGAATCGATCGCGGGCCGGAGCGGACCGAGTCCGTTCCGGCCCGCCAGGGCTGCCGCCCGGCGATCACCGCACCCAGAAACAAGCGCTAGTCGACCGGTTCGAGGTCCCGGACCACGCGGTCGATGCGGCGGTCCGGGACGAACCACAGCAGCGCGCAGGCGACGTAGAAGGCCACCGCGTACGCGGCCTGCTCGACCAGCAAAGCGGTGAGGATGCCGGCCAGGTAGAAGAACGGCGAGATCTTGCCCTTGAGGTCGCCGCCCACGGCCTTGCGCAGCGGCGAGTCCGGTCCCTGCTGCCGGATGATCAGCTTCTGCAGCACGAGGTAGGCCAGGGCGGCGACCGTCAGATTCAGGCCGTAGACGACGACCGGGGTGCGCGCGAAGGCCGATTCGTCCATCCAGGCCGTGGTGAACGGCAGCAGCGACAGCGTGAAGAGCAACGCCAGGTTCGCCCACAGGACGCCGCCGGCCACCCGCCGTACGAGATGGAACATGTGGTGGTGGTTGACCCAGTAGATGCCGACCCAGACGAAGCTGAGCAGGTAGGTCAGCAGCCCGTCGCCGGTCTCGTGCAGCAGGCCGGACAGGTCGTGGCCTTCCGGGATCTTCAGCTCCAGCACCATGATCGTGATGATGATGGCGAGCACGCCGTCGCTGAACGCCTCGAGCCGACTGGTCCGCATGACGCGACCGCCTTCCACATCCGATGGGCAACCTCCTCCGCCATGACCGGACAGCCCGCAGAACTGTGACGAGGTCACTGTCACTAATTCGCGTACGGTGGTGTCCTTGAAGGCATGGCTGTCATCACGAAGACGCATGCCCTCAACGTCCTCCGCCGCGCCTACGGGCCGGACTACGCCGAGTCCGTGAAGGACCAGCTGCCCGACCGGCTCGACCTCGACGAGCCGAAGGACACCGCCGTGCTCTACAAACTCGGCCTGACCCCGGACCGGCTGGTCAGCGCGCTGGGCGGCGAATACTAGAGCCCTGTCACGAATCGCTCCCCCGCACGGTCTGAGAGGGCAGAAGCCGTGCGGAGGGAGACCGTGATGCCCGACATCGCCAAACTGTCCACGTTGCTCGACGACCCCGAGGTGCGGGACCTGCTCTTCGGCCTCGCGCACACCGGCTCGCCCGCAGCCGGACCGGCCCATCTGCACGCCGTCGTGCTGCGGCTGGCCGAGACGACCACGCCCGAGCAGTACGGGAGCTGGCTGTCGGACACCTCGCACAACCAGCCGATGACTGTCGATCAGGTGCGCCGGACGGTCGGCGACGGCCCCCTGGACGACCTGGCCACCTTCGCCGGTGGCAGTTCCGGCGCCGTGGCCTGGCAGCTCGCCTCGGTGCTGCCCGACCTGGTGGACGCGGTGAGCCCGGGCGGCCGGGTCGTCGGGGCCGACCAGCTGGGCCGTGAGATCACCGACGCGATCGACGGCGACGACCGCTCGGCCGGAGCCTTCGGCGCCCACATCCACTGAGGATCTAAAGCGTTCCCGCGTACGCGTCACAGGGCCTGGAAAGTGTCGGACCCCCGGCCTACCTTGTCGCCATGGACATGAAGATTGAGCTCATCCCCGTGCCCGTGACCGACGTCGACCGGGCCAAGGCCTTCTACGAGCGCGTGGGCTTCCACGCCGATCACGACCATCGCGTGCAGCCGGGCTTGCGGTTCGTGCAGCTCACACCGCCGGGCTCGGCCTGCTCGATCGTGATCGGCGACGGCATCACGGAAAAGACGCCGGGCACGCAAGAGATCCAGTGCGTGGTGGCCGACGCCGAGGCCGCCCGCGCCGGCCTGGTCGAGGCCGGCGTCGAGGCGAGCGACGTCGACAAACAGCCGTGGGGAAATTTCGTGTACTTCCGCGACCCCGACGGCAACAGCTGGTCGCTGCAGGCGATGGAGACGCGGCCCAACGGCTAAGCGGGCACCACGTACGGGAACGCTTCCTGGCGGGTGTCGGCAGTGGCGGCCGGGGGCAGGCCGGTGCCGACGGCCGAGTTGGTCACGAGCGAGAAGACGACCTCGGGGGCGTTGTCGACCAGGGCGCGGCCGTTGAAGTCGGTGAAGCCGAAGACGGCCGGCGTGCCCACCTGATAGGGCAGGGCGTCCGGCAGCAGGCGCTGCACCACGGCTTCGGCGTACGCCTCGGGGCGCTCGGTCGTGCCGAGCCGCCGCACGGTGGCCGCCACCAGTTCGCGCATGCCCTTGCCGTAGGCAGCAGAGTCGTCGGCCGGGTGGGCCTCGTTGGCCGCGCTCGCGGCGTCACTGTCGGCGTCGCGGAAGATCGGCCAGATCATCGGCAGGCCGGCCCGCCCGATCGGCCGCCAGCCGCCGGCGTCGGTGGCCAGCCGGGTGGTGCTCCAGACCCGGATGATCCGGTCACGGAAGAGCTGCGGGTCGCTGTGCGGGATGCGGAGGACGATGCTGTTGACCGTCGAACCGGCGAACGTGTTGACCGCTTCACCGGGCACGAAGCCGGTGATCGTGGCCGGTTCGCCGTGCTGCACGAGCAGGTCGATCGCGGCGAGCTGGCCGAGGTCGAGATAGAAGGGGTCGCGCACCCGACCGGCCCAGGCGGTCAGTCCGTCGGCGCCGCGCACGGTCTCGCCGGTGCGGCCGCGGGCGACCTCGACGCCCGGCGCAGCGTCGTCGAGGACCACCGCGGTGCCCGGTGTTGCGTCGTCGAGACCCGCCGCGGCGCCCGGTGTTGCGTCGTCGAGACCCGCCGCGGCGCCCGGTGTTGCGTCGTCGGCGGCTCCTTCGACGCGGTGCACGGTGTAGTTCTGCGCGCCCTCGGGGCCGGGCTCGAAGGCGACGCGGAACGCGAGCGCGTCCTCGTGCGCGCCGTCGAGCCATACGCGGAACTCGTAGCGGGCCTCGTCGTGGAAGCCGGCGGGCTGGTCCGGCCCGGCCAGCGAGGTGCCGGCGTTCAGGATCAGCACCGTGGCCCCGGCGTCGTCGAATACGTACTGGTCGGTGATGTTGAGCCGGGGGTCGCGGCGGGCGAGCGGCGAATCGAGATGGTGAGACATGCCGCCACCCTGGCAGCGCCCCGGCTCCGAAATCTTCAGTCGGACGACTGCATCAGGCGCGGGACAAGCGGTAGGCGCGCGGCGATTGGCCGGTCACCCGCTTGAAGGCGGTGCTCAGGGCGCTCTCGGAGCCGTAGCCGACCTCGTGGGCGATCGCGGCCACGGTGTGGTCGCCGTGGCGCAGGCGGGCGGCGGCCAGCTCGATGCGCCACTGGGTCAGGTAGTCGAGCGGGCCCTGGCCGACCACCTGCTTGAAGCGGGCGGCCAGCGTGGAGCGCGAGACGGCGGCCACCGCGGCCAGGTCGGCCACCGTCCAGGCGTACGCGGGTTTGCCGTGCATGGCCCGCAGGGCCGGACCGACGACCGGGTCGGCCAAGCCGGCCAGCCAGCCCCCGGCCGGCGGCGCGGCGGCCAGGTGCAGGCGCAGCAGGTGGATCAGCATGACCAGCGCCAGGTGTTCGGTGAGCAGGCTGGACGCGGGTGGGCGGTCGCGCAGCTCGGCGTCGATCTGTTCCAGCGCCCACCGCACGGCGGCCGCCGCCGTGCTCGCGCCGGGCACGTGGACGACCGGCGGCAGGGCGTCGAGCAGCAGCTCCTGCGCCCGCTCGCCGAAACCGAAGCGGCCGCCGATCAGGAACACGTCGTCGGCGTCGTGGCCGAGCTGCGCCCCGCCGAGGCCGCCGACATCATGGCCGAACCGCGCCCCGCCGAGGCCGCCGGCGTCGTAGCCGGACCGCGCCCCGGCGGTCCGCATACTGTCGTTGTCGCGGCGGGTGGCTCGGGCGATGCCGTCGTCGCCCGCGGCGGCGAAGATGGGGCCGGCCGGTTCCGGTGGCACGTCGGGGCCACTGGCCAGCGTGAACGCGACCGGACGGGTGAGCAGGAAGCAGTCGCCCGGTTCGAGGCGGAAATCCTGCCCCTCGGCCCGCAGCAGGCAGCTCCCCCGGCGTACGGCGTTGAACTTGACCGCCGGTGGCGGCTCGAACGCCACCGCCCACTCGCCGGCGGCGACCAGACCGGCCGACAGGCTGCTGGTTGTGCCCACGAGCGCCAAGACATCATCGAGCGGATCGGCCTGGACTCTCACGCAACTATCTTGGACCCTGAGCCATTCAGGATCCAACCCGGCCGCCGCACAGTAGAGCCATGACAAGGATCATTACCCCGTTCACCGCTCAGTCCACCGCCGCCGAGGTGCTGGCCGGAGTCGACCTGACCGGCCGGCGCATGCTGATCACCGGGGGCGGTTCGGGGCTGGGCCGCGCCGCCGCCGACGCGCTGCGCGAGGCGGGCGCCGAGGTCATCGCCCCGGCCCGCCGCGAGCTCGACCTCTCCGACCTCGACTCGGTGCGCGCCTACGCCGAGGCCTGGACCGGGCCCGTCGACGCGATCATCGCCAACGCCGGGATCATGGCCGTGCCCGAGCGCCGGACCGCCGACAACGGCTGGGAGCTGCAGCTCGCGACCAACTTCCTGGGCCACTTCGCGCTGATCAAGGGCCTCGAGAACCACCTGACCGAAGGCGCCCGGATCGTTCTGGTGAGCTCGGGCGCCCAGCTCAGGGCCGGCGTCGACTTCGACGACCCCCACTTCGAGACCCGCCCGTACGACCCCTGGGTCGCCTACGGCCAGTCCAAGACCGCCGTGGTTCTGCTGGCCGTGGCCGTCGGCCGCCACCTGGACGGCGTGACCGCCAACGCGATGGCCCCCGGCCGCATCCACACCAATCTGCAGCGCCACATCGACGAGGCGACCATGCGCGCGCTGGGCGCCATGGACGACGACGGCAACCTGCTGCACCCCGAGGGCTACAAGACCCCCGAGCAGGGCGCCGCGGCCGAGGTCATGCTGGCCGCCTCCCCGCTGCTGGCCGGCGTCACCGGCCGCTACTTCGACGAGGACAACCAGGAGGCCCAGGTCGTCCCGGGCGGACCCGAGCCCATGGTCGGTGTGGCCGATTGGTCGGTCGACCCGGCCGCCGCCGACCGCCTGTGGGAGCTGGCCGAGCAGGCCCTCAAGCAGCCTCGAGGGGCGCGCTGACCGGCCCCTCGTTGCCCGACCGGTCGAGGCCGCTGAGGCAGTACGTGGCCGGACCGTCCGGCGCCGCCGGGTCGGCCACCTCGGTGCCGGCCCGGCCCGTGGCCACCAGCGCCGCCGAGTCGCCGCCGACCCGGTAGAGCGCCCAGCTGGTTGCTCCCGTGGCCGCCGTCTCGAACTTCATCGCCGAGCCGCTGCGGGCCGCCGACACCAGCCGCGGGGCGGGCGGCGGCGCGGCCGGCAGCCGGGCCATCCGCGGCACGAGCGCCGGCGACGCGTAGTGCTTGCTCTGGTAAAGCGCCACCGACCCCAGCCGGTTGGCCCGGATCTGTTTGGCGCTGAAGTGCACCTGGCCCTGCACCCCGGCCTTCTCGTTCATGGTCATCTGCCGGTCGAGCTGGGCCGGGTCGCTCCACGGGCCCGGCTCGCCGACCCGGTAGTCGGCCATTCCGATGTACAGCTGCACGTCCGTGCCCTTGACCAGCGCCGTCCACCACGGCAGCAGCTTGGCGTAGTCCGCCTTGTCGAAGCCGACGTGCCAGTAGAGCTGGGGCACGATGTAGTCGAGCCAGCCCTGCTGCACCCATTTGCGGGTGTCGGCGTAGATCGCGTCGTACGCCTCGAGCCCCTTGCTGACCGACCCGGCGGGGTCGCTGGTCTTGTTGCGCCAGATGCCGAACGGGCTGATGCCGAACTTGACCCACGGCTTGAGCTGCTGAATGCGCTGGTCCATCTCGCGGACCAGGGTGTCCACGTTGTCGCGCCGCCACTGGGCCCGCGACTTGCCGGCGCCGTAGCGCGCGAAGCTCGCGTCGTCCGGGAAGTCCTCGCCGGCCTCGGGGTACGGGTAGAAGAAGTCGTCGAAGTGCACGCCGTCGACGTCGTACTTGCGGACCGCCTCGAGCATCGAGTCCTCGACGAACTTGCGGGCCTCGGGGATGCCCGGGTCGAAGTACAGGCGGCCGTTCTTGCCCTTCGGGTACGAGATGGCCCAGCTGCGGTGCTTGATCAGCGGGTGGTTGGGCGCCAGCTTGGCGAAGTCGGCGCCGGGGCCGGCCGGGGCGGGCTGGGTGCCTCGGTACGGGTTGAACCAGGCGTGGAACTCGAGGTTGCGGGCGTGGGCCTCGCTCACCATGTACGCCATCGGGTCCCACCCGGGCGACTTGCCGTCACGCTTGCCGGTCAGCCATTCCGACCAGGGCGCGTACGCCGAGGGCCAGAACGCGTCGCCGCTGGGCCGCACATGCACGAAGATCGCGTTGTGGCGCTGGGCCACGGCCAGGTCGAGCCAGCGCTGGTACTCGGCCTTGACCTGGGCCTGGCTCAGCCCCTTGCGACTCGGGAAGTCGATGTTCATGACCGTGGTGAGCCACATGCCCCGCAGCTGACGGGTGGCCCGTACCGGAACCGAACCGCACTTGCCCTCGGCCCCGGGCGGCGCGGGCGACGCGGTTGCCACCGGCCGGGGCACGCCGGCCCCCGATTCCGGCTGGTAGGTGGCCGCGCGCAGCATGCCGACCCCGAGAACCGCGGTCGCGAAGAACACCGAGACGACGACCAGGGTCAGCTTCACAGGGGGCCGGGGGACGCGGGGCATGGGGACCAGTGTGCCTCGGGGAATCGATCAGAGGACGGACCGGTAGACCGCCATCGTCTCCTCGGCGATCCGCGCCCAGCTGAACTTCTCGACCGCGCGGCGGCGGCCGGCCAGCCCCATCTCGCGGGCGCGGGCCGGGTCCTGCAGCAGCTCGGTCATGCCCGCGGCCAGGTCGGCCACGAACTTGTCGGGGTCGACCGGCGTGCCCGTGCCGTCCTGCACCTGCTCGATGGGCACCAGCAGACCGGTCTCGCCGTCGGCCACCACCTCGGGGATGCCGCCGGTGGCCGTGGCTACCACGGCCGTCTCGCAGGCCATCGCCTCGAGGTTGACGATGCCCATGGGCTCGTAGATCGACGGGCAGACGAAGACGGTGGCGTGCGTGAGCACCTGGATGACCTCGTGCTTGGGCAGCATCTCCTGCACCCAGATCACGCCGTGCTCGTCGCGGGCGGCGCGCAGCTCGTCGGCCAGCGCCTCGACCTCGGCCGCGATCTCTTTGGTGTCGGGCGCGCCCGCGAGCAGCACGATCTGCGCCTCGGGGGGCAGGCTGCGACAGGCCCGCAGCAGGTAGGGCAGGCCCTTCTGGCGGGTGATGCGGCCGACGAAGACCACGCTGGGCCGGTTGAGGTCGATGCCCAGCCGCTCGATGACGTCGGTGCCGTGGTTGGGCGCGTAGAGCGTGGTGTCGATGCCGTTGTAGACGACCTGGATCTTGTCGGGGTCGACCGAGGGGTACGCGGTCAGCACGTCCCGCTTCATGCCGCCCGACACCGCGATGACCGCGTCGGCGTTCTCGATGGCCACCCGCTCGCAGAACGACGACAGCGCGTAACCGCCGCCCAGCTGCTCGGCCTTCCACGGCCGCAGCGGCTCGAGACTGTGCGTGGTGACGACGTGCGGCACCCCGTGCAGCAGCTTGGCCGTGTGCCCGGCGAAGTTGGCGTACCAGGTGTGGCTGTGCACGATGTCGGTGCCCTCGGCCCCGGCCGCGATCTCGAGGTCGACGCCCATGGTGCGCAGCGCGGCGTTGGCCCCGGCCAGCTCGGCCGGCTCGGGGTAGGCGGTGACGCCCGGCTCGTCGCGCGGCGCTCCGAAGCAGTGCACCCGGACGTCGGCCAGGTCGCGCAGGTCGCGGGTGAGGTATTCCAGGTGCACACCGGCGCCGCCGTACACCTCCGGCGGGTACTCCCGGGTGATGAGGTCCACGCGCAGTCTCTCGGTCACGCCCGCAGCCTAATGCTTGATCCGATGTCTCGCGCTCGGGGACCAAGATCAGTTACCCTGGCCGTCGCCGCGATGACCACGGCGAGTTCCCTTCTTCGGCTGGCGCTCCGGCTGGCGGAAAGTTAGCGTCCTTCCATGGCTGTCAAGGTGCTTGCGATCGTTCTGGCCGGTGGTGAAGGTAAGCGCCTGATGCCCCTGACGGCCGACCGGGCTAAGCCCGGCGTCCCGTTCGGTGGCATCTACCGCATGATCGACTTCGTGCTGTCGAATCTTGCCAACGGCGGTTACCTCAAGATGGTCGTCCTGACCCAGTACAAGTCCCATTCGCTCGACCGGCACATCTCCAAGACGTGGCGCATGTCGACCCTGCTCGGCAACTACGTCACGCCGGTGCCCGCCCAGCAGCGGCTGGGCCCCCGCTGGTTCGCCGGCTCGGCCGACGCCATCTACCAGAGCCTCAACCTGATCAACGACGAGTCCCCCGACTACGTCATCGTGTTCGGCGCCGACCACATCTACCGCATGGACCCGAAGCAGATGGTCAACGACCACATCGCCTCGGGGGCCGCGGTCACGGTGGCCGGCATCCGCCAGCCCAAGTCGCTGTCCGACCAGTTCGGCGTCATCGACGTGGCCGAGGACGGCAAGCGCATCAAGGCCTTCCGCGAGAAGCCGAAAGAGGTCGACGGGCTGCCCGACGCCCCCGACGAGATCTTCGCCTCGATGGGCAATTACATCTTCACCACCCGGGCCCTGTGCGAGGCGGTCACCAAGGACGCGCAGGACCCCGACAGCAAGCACGACATGGGCGGCAACATCATCCCCATGCTCGTCGAGCGGGGCGAGGCCAACGTCTACGACTTCCGCGACAACGACGTGCCGGGCAGCCACGACCGCGACCGCGGCTACTGGCGCGACGTGGGAACCCTCGACTCGTTCTACGAGGCTCACATGGACCTCATCGCGACCGAGCCGATCTTCAACCTCTACAACCACGACTGGCCGATCTTCACGAACTACGGCTCGTGGCCGCCGGCCAAGTTCGTGCACGGCTACGACGACCGGCAGGGCCGCTCGATCGAGTCGATGATCTCGCCCGGGGTCGTGGTGTCGGGCGCGCTCGTCGAGCGGTCGGTGATCTCCCCCAACGTACGGGTCAATTCCTGGGCCCACGTCGAGGGCTCGGTGCTGATGGAGGGCGTGAAGGTGGGCCGCCGCGCGGTCATCCGCAACGCGATCCTCGACAAGAACGTCATCGTGCCCGAGGGCGCCCAGATCGGCGTCGACCTCGACCGCGACCGGAAGCTCTACA
This sequence comes from Paractinoplanes pyxinae, assembly GCF_026626335.1. Lineage (GTDB taxonomy): Bacteria > Actinomycetota > Actinomycetes > Mycobacteriales > Micromonosporaceae > Actinoplanes > Actinoplanes pyxinae. The sequence continues at coordinate 550,825 of NZ_JAPNTZ010000005.1, forward strand.
CGGTCTCGGACAATGGCGTGGTTGTCATCGGCAAGGGTCAGAAAGTAGAGCTCTAGCGGCGTTCGCGCAGGGTCTGCGACGGCGAGACGCCGTAGCGGGCCCGGTACGCGCCGGCGAACCGTCCGAGGTGGGTGAACCCCCAGCGATAGGCCACCTCGGACACGTTCACCTGCCACGGGTCCGAACGCGACAGTTCCGCGTGCACCCCGTCGAGCCGTAATCGCCGCAGGTAGGTCAGCGGCGACATGCCCACGTGCTGACGGAACGACTCTTGCAGCACCCGCACGCCGACCCCGGCTATGGCGGCCAGGTCGGTCGCGGTGAACGGGCGCCACGGCTCGGCGTGCATGGCGTCGAGGGTGCGCTTGACCGTCCGCGGGCGGTTGGGCCCGCGCATGCCGGCCGGCTCCTCGCCGTACGGATGCTCGACCGTCAACGCCAGGCCGCTGACCACCATGTCGCGCCAGCGGGCGGCCATGCGCGGCTGCGTGGTCAGGCCCCGGCCCCGCATGAGCTCGCCGAAGAAGAGCCGGACCAGCGACACCCACGTACGCCCGGGCGCCTCGACGACGTTGAAGCTGTCGCCCAGCAGCAGCGGGGTGACGATCTGCTGGTCGAGCGCGGCGTCCAGCTCCCGTTCCAGGGCCGCCCGCTCGACCTTGACGCTGAGCAGCCGGCACTCGCCCGGCCAGTCCAGGTCGATGTCGCCGACCGGCCGGTAGACCGCGGCCCGGGTCTGGTCGGCCAGCACCGTCGTGCCCCGGTGCCGCGACCGCAGCATGCCGGTCAGCGGGGCCAGCACGTGGTAGGACGTCTCGAGGTCGGCGATCTCGACGTGGATGTCGCTGCCGTAGCTGATCTCGCCGACCGTGATCGGGCCGAGCGCCACCACGTCACCGCGGAAGGCGAAGCGGGACCGGTCACCGACCGGGTCGACCCGCAGGGGGCCGTAGAACATGCTGCGGCAGAACGTGCGCGCCTCGTCCACATCGGTCGTGGCGAGAGAGAAGTGGACGGGCGCGTCCGACCCGGGTGAACCCGGACGAGTCGTCAGGGGGACGCCGACCATGGCGTCCACCCTAGACCCGGCGACCGCCTAAACGGGGACGGAAGCCATCGGCCAGGTGAACTCGGCGACCGCCCCGCCGGGCACATCGATCTCGCCCAGCGGCGTGACCGGGTTGTCCCAGACGGTGTAGCGGCCCTCGGGCAGGCTGTCGAGCACGACGCTGAAGCAGACCCCGCCCCATACGTAGCGGGCGCGCACGGCCGCGTGCGTGCGCCGGGTCGGGTCCTCGACCGGGCTGACCTCGATTTCGCGCCCGTGCATGCCGCCGGGCGTGTTGATGATCAGCGCGCCGATTCCGGCCCCGATGTTGAGCATGACGGTGCCCTGCCCGGAAGGGGTCATGCTGTGCCAGGAGTGCTCGTGGTTCATGAGGGGTTACCGAATCCGTCGAAGGGCGTGCCGAGGTAGGGGAACTTCTTGAGCAGCGGGGCGCTCGCGTCCTTGATGCTGAGGCCCTGCTCGACCAGCGTCGCCGCCGCGTCCGGCTTGAAGTCCTTCTCGACCAGCGGCAGCGTCGCGCCCGCGATGGCCCGGATCGAGATCGAGACGACGTCGTCGGCGATGCGCCGCCCGTTCGGGAAGCCGGCCAGGTCGCCGCCGAGGATCCCGAACTTGCTCGGCTCCTTGGCCGGCGGCACGGCGGTGTTCAGGCGCAGCATGTCGGCCTGCACCTCGCCGGTGTTGTTCTGGAAGTTCTCGATGACCCCGTCCGGGATGCCGGTGAGCAGGATCGCCACCAGGTCGGCGCGGGCCTTGTCCTTCTTGTCGCGGGCGGCCAGGTTGTCGAACAGGCCCGGGTAGAGCACCGGCAGCAGCGTCTGCAGCTCGGGCTTCTCGACGAACTGGGCGAAGCGCTTGTCCTCGGCCGGGGACAGGCTGTTCCACTTGTCCTTCTCGGCCATCGGCACGATGACCTCGTTGAACAGCGGGTTGCCGAGACGCGAGACCTGCACCTGCGGGCCGACCACGACGTCGTCGTTCTTCTTGTCGCCGTTACGCACCTGCACCTGACGCCGGCTGGCCGACGTCCACACGCCGATGACCGCCTCGGGGTCGCGCCCACGCACCTTCTTCTTACCGTCACGGCGTACGGCGGAAAGAGGAACTTGAATCGCGATGCTGTGCACGTTGAGCTTGTCGGTGGCGTTGACCGCCTTGCCCGCGTAATTGAACAGCGTCGAGCCGACCAGGTGCTTGTCCTGGAAGGGGCGCAGGGTGCCGAGGTCGAAGATGGCGCCCAGGTCGACGAAGAACGCGTCGGCCCGCTGACCGGCGAAGACCTTCTCGCCCGTCTTCAGCTTGGCCACGGCGTCGGCAGCCAGGGCGTCGTAGTCCGGGATGGACAGCTTGCCCACGTTGCAGGGCGGGCAGGGCAACTTCTTGGCCAGTACGGTGCTCTTGCCGTACGCGTCGACCTTGGTGACCGAATAGAACTGGCGCCGGTTCCAGTTCTCGCTGTCCAGCGCGTCGATCGGCCCCGTGTTGTAGAGGAACGTCTTCTCGTTGCGCAGCTCGGTGCGGAACCGGAACTGGTACGTCAGGTCGGGGCGGGCGTCGCCGTTCGAGTCGACGTGGATCTCGTACAGGACGTCGTCGCCGAACTCGAAGAAGTTGGGGCCGCTGGCCGGCAGCTGCAGCGGGACGTAGTTCGCGATGATCGTCACGGTGTCCGGGTCGTCCGGGCTGACGAACGCGTACAGATCGGAGCTGTCGGCCACCGGATCCTTGCTGATCTCGGGCGCTTCGCGGTGCGATGACATGCGGTTCCCCCTCAGCCCTTCGCCGACTTGAGCAGCTTGGCGGCGAGCTTCTTGTCGGTGAGCGTGCTCTTGGAGCCGCCGACGAACACGTCAAACGTGCCCTTCTCGGCGTCGCGCAGCGACAGGACCAGCGGACCGGCGCCCTTGGGGGCCTCGCCGCCGGACTCGCCGGCCAGGCTCAGACCGGCCACGCCGGCCACCGAGACACCGACACCCGCGGTGGCGGCGATCGCCAGGACGCGACGCCGGTTCACACCCTGGTGACCGTAACGAACTCGCCTCATTGCTCGGCCTTTCGTGTTTCCTTGGGGGGAGGAACGGACCTGCTTGCGATGTCGACGACCATCAGTACGAGGCGCGAACCGTTGCGGTTCAACGGTTTTCGCGGCGTCTGCGAAGAATTGATCCCGTGCCTGCCCAGGCCGCCGCACCGATTCCCAGAAGGAGGGCGGCGGCGACTATCCAGTGACCGAGGGTGACTCGGCTGTTGTCACTCACCGGTTGGATCGCTTGCGTCTTCCGAGGGGCGACAGGCTTGGCCGTTGCCTTCACGATCGCGGGGGCTACGCTCTTCGCTTTCGCAGCAGGTCGCGCTTTCGGGGCTTGAGTGGCTTCGGTGGCTTTTGTCGCTTTCGGTGGCGTCGCTGCTTTCTCGGCCGCCTTCGCGGCCGCCGGGAAAGTGAGGTCCGAGCACGAGTAGTACGTGTCAGGGGTGCTCGACGTCTCCCAGACGATGTAGAGGATGTGGCGGCCGGTCCGCTCGGGCAGCTTCGCCTTCAACTCGTACGCGCCGTCCTCCAGCGCCGGGTCGGTGACCGACACGAGCGGCTTGCTGCCGAGGTCGGCCCACCTCAGTCGCTCCGTGGGGTCGTACCCGGCCTTGGTCAGGAAGACCCGGAACTCGCCCGCGTGCGGAATCGTCGCCCGGTAGCGGATGGTCAAGGTCTTGCCCGAGGTGACCTTGGTGGCCGGGAAGTCGTCGCGCGGCAGGTCGAGACCGCGGAACGCGTCCAGCCCGCCGCTGCACAGCTTCCCGTCCGGCACGACTTGGCGATCCTTGCCGTTGACGTTAGCGATGCGCAGGTTGTCGAACTTGCCGAAGCTGCGGCCGTTCGCCTTCCGGGCCGCCTGGCAGGCCGCGGCGTCCGTCTGTTCGCCGCCGTTCGCGCAGGCGGCGGTGCGGCTGATCGGCGTGGTGGGCGCCCCGTGCGCCTCGGCCGGGGCGGGCGCGAGAGCGGCAGCCGCGGTCACAGCCAGTGCCGCGGCGGCCAGACGATGAATCCTCACGCCCGTGCAGTACGGATAATCCGCGTGAGTCGTTCAGCACGTCCGCCACCGACTGTGACGGGGCGTGTGATTGCATGGGGCTCGACTGTCAACGAATGGAGTTCCCATGGACAAGCCCGACGTCGGTCCGATCGAGGGCGCGCCCCCGGCCGACCTCGTGATCGAGGACATCACCGTCGGCGAGGGGCCCGAGGCGACGCCCGGCCAGTACGTCAACGTGCACTACGTGGGCGTGGCGCACTCGACGGGCCGCGAGTTCGACGCCTCCTACAACCGTGGCGAGCCCTTCGCCTTCCCGCTCGGCGGCGGCCAGGTCATCGCCGGCTGGGACCAGGGCGTGGTCGGCATGAAGGTCGGCGGCCGCCGCAAGCTCACCATCCCGCCGCAGCTGGGCTATGGCGCGCGCGGCGCCGGCGGCGTCATCAAGCCGAACGAGACCCTGATCTTCGTGGTGGATCTGCTCGGCGTGCAGTGACCCGTCACCGTGGCGCTGTCCCTCGCGGGCAGCGCCGCGGTCACGCCCTTCCCGGTCGGGGCTTCAGCTCCTGCTCGAGTTCGGCCAGACTTCCCGTACGCGCGGCAACCAGCACGAGTCGCACGAGCCGCCGGTGTTCGTCGTCGTCGACCGGCCGCTGCCGCTCCGAGCCCAGCCCGTCGTGCGCCCGCCGCACCAACTGCCGGGCGCTGTCCCCGCTGACTTCCAGAATCTCGGCGATCCGCTGGTAGGGGTAGTCGAACGCCTTGCGCAGCAGGTAGGCCGCCCGCTCGGCCGCCGTCATCTTCTGCAGCATCAACCGGACCGCCCCGTCGAGCGCGTCGTGCCGCTCCACCTCGGCCGCCGGGTCGGCCTCCCGGTCGACCGGCTCGGGCATCCAGGACCCCGCCGTCGTCTCCCGCCGCTTCCGAGCCGACTGGGCCACATTGATGGCCAGCCGCGTGGTCGTGGTCGCGAGGAAAGCCGGCGCGTTGACCACCCCCGACCGGTCCTCCCGCCGCCAGCGCAGCCACGCCTCCTGCACCACGTCCTGCGCCTCCCCCGGGTCCCCCAGCACCCGCAGGGCCAACGCCATCAGCCGCGGCCGCGCCGCGACGAACACCTCCGCCTCCCCAACGCTCACGGTCCTACCGTCGCGGTACGTCCCGGTGGGTCGCGCCCCGGAAACCACGTGGCCACCCCGTGGTCCGTGGCCTACGACAGGTGCGGCTCATCCCAATCGGGTGAGAGCGCCGGCACGGGCCAGGCGGGGTCGGGGCGGAAGGTGGTCCAGCGGCCGTCGAACGGGGGCTCGGCGGCGGTGGCGAGAGCGATCAGCTCGGTGGCGGTGGCGCGGATGGCGGCGGCCTCGGCCGGAGTCCAGCGGCCCGGGCGGCCGGTCAGGAAGGCGAACTCGTCCTCGTCCTTCCAGTGGGGCACACGGTCGGGGGTGACCCACACATCGAGAGCCTGGTCGGTGCTGTCCAGGCCCAGGCGGTGGCGGACGGGCTGGGATTCCAGGTTGATGTACCAGCCCCGGAACTCTCCGGTGTCGGTGAAGAACCACGAGATCGAGTACTCGCCCTTGGTGGGCGCGAACTGGACTATGCCGGGTCCGCGCCACGTGGTCTCGCGGCGGATGCGGGGCAGGTCGCAGCGCTCGGCCAGGGAAACTGAGCGCAGCGGGCGGCCGTCCGCGAGCACCGACTCGATCTGCGGGGAGCCGGGGGCGATCCACAGCGTCACGCCGTCCGCGTTGTCGGCGACGACCCGGCCGGTGCGGGCGAACCGGGTGCGTCCGTCGCGGCCGTAACGGTAGAGAAAGGTCATAGGGGCGCGTACATGATGTGCAGCCCGACGCGGCCGTGAATCGGGTGGGCGAACGCCCCGGGCACCGTGCCGACGATGGTGAAGCCCTCGCGCAGGTAGAGGTCGACCGCCGACTTGTTGGACTCGGCCACGGCGTTGAACTGCATTCCCGCGTACCGGCGACGGCGGGCCCACTCGAGCGCGTACCGCACCAGGGCGGTGCCCACGCCCTGACCACGGCTGGCCGGGGCGACCATGAAGCTGGCCGTGGCCACGTGCGAGCCGGGGCCGGGCCGGTTGGTGCCCACCTTGGCCGTGCCCAGCACCTCGTCCCCGTCGACGGCCACCACCGTCTCACCCGGCGGCGCCTCGATCCAGACGGCGCGGGCCTCCCGTTCGGTCATCCCCGGGTCATAGGTGAACGTGTCCGCGGCGCGGACCACCGGCCGCACGATCTGCCACACCTGAGCCCAGTCGGACTCGGCGAACTCCCGGATCAACACGATGCGCACGACGCTCAGTCTTCTCCCATCGCGGTGAGCAGCTCGAGGGCGGGGCCGTCCATCATGCGCGCCGTGTTGCTCAAGGCCAGCACGGCCACGCCGCGCGCCGGTTCCAGGCCGGCGAACGAGCAGAAACCTCCAGTGCCGCCGTTGTGCCACAGCTGCTCCCGGCCGCCGGGCAGGCGGCGCCCCATCCAGCCCAGATGCACCCACGCGTACGGGTTGATCTCATGCCGAACCGAGCGGGTGAAACGGATGGCCTCGTCCTCGGCCGCCAGCTGGGCGCGCAGGAACGTCACCATGTCCGCCGCCGTCGAGCGCAGTCCGCCCGCTCCGGCCAGGTCGGCGAGATTCCAGGGCGGAACGGGCTTGCCGCGGGCGTTGTGCCCCTGGATCGGCGGGAGGAAGACGCCGGTGGAGTCCAGGCCGGCCGGCCGCAGCAGTTCGTCGTACCCCGAACCGGTCCGGCGCGACAAGGCCAGCCCGAGCAGTCCCACCCCGAAGTTGGAGTAGCGGAATTCCGGGGCCTTCAATCGCGTACGCCGCAGGGCCGCCAGCAGGAATTCGGCATCGCAGCCGGCGTACGGGTCAGGCCGCCCGGGTCGCAGAAGAGCCGGAAGCAGCATGCCGGTCGGCAGGCGAGGCAACCCGGAGGTGTGCGTGGCCAGGTCCCGCAGCCGGATCCGGGGCGGCGCGGCCGGCAGGAGATCGGCGAGGGGCTCGTCGAGCGCGACCACGCCGGCGAGGGTCAGCCGGGCCAGGGCCAGCGACGTGAACACCTTCGTGATCGAGCCGATCTCGTAGACCGCGTCGGCGTCCCCGACGATCTCCACGGTGTCGCCGGCGACGGCGGCGACGACCACGCGGTCCCGCTTCGGTCCGAGCAGTTCCGCGGTACGCCGTACGCGATCCCTCATCAGGACATGTTCTCAGCGCCCTGTCAGCGGGGCGGGCCGAGGATCTGGTCATGACAGCCGCCACCCTCGTGGTCGCCGTGTCGCGGCCCTGGTTCTGGCCCGTGTCGTGGGTGCCCGCCTACCTCGGCACGGTGCTGGCCGGACGGCAGTGGGTTCCGGCCGACCTGCCCCGGGCGCTCGTCGCCCTGCTGGTGCTGGGGCCGCTGGTCTGGGGCGCCGTGCTGGCCCAGAACGACCGGCACGACCTGGCCAGCGACCGCGCCAACCCCCGCAAGTCGACGGCGCCCCTGGTCACCGGCGCCGTCGACGAGCGGACGCTGCGTACCTGGTACTTCCGGATGGCTGTGGCCTGCCTGGTCGCCGCCCTGTTGGTGGGCCCGCTGTTCGTGCTGGGCGTGGCCGGCGTGCTGGTGCTGGGCTGGGCGTACAGCGCTCCCCCGCTGCGCCTCAAGACCCGCCCGGGCTGGGACGTCGCCGTGAACGCGCTGGTCGTCGGCTTGGTCTCGCCGGCCGCGGGCTGGTCGATCACCCGCGACCCCTGGGACTTCCCGTGGCCGCTGGGCCTGATCGGCGTGCTCTTCGCGGCCGCCCTCTACGTGCCCACCACCGTCACCGACCTGCCGGCCGACGAGAAGGCGGGCGACAGAACCTTCGCCGTACGCTTCGGAGCCCGCCCGGCGTACGCGGTGGGCGTCGCCCTGTGGTCGGCGGCCCTCGCCATCAGCGTCGTCTGCGCCGCCCTCGACACCGTCGTCCCCCGGTCCACACTGACCGGTCAGCTCCTGACGATTCCCGTGCTCGTCACCGCGTACGCAATTCTGACCCGCCGCCCGTCGATCCCCCGCCTGGCGATCCTCTCGCTGTTCTTCGCCATCCCGACCGCCGGATTCGCCTTGGCGATCGTCGGCTGAGCGCCGGTCAGGGGCAAGGTGGACAGGGCGGCGGAGGAGGCAGGTACTTGAAGGTCGCGCGTTCATCCGGTTCCAGGTCGTGCTCGTCCCGGAACAATCTGGTCAGAAGTTCGGCGCGAGTCTCGTACTCAACATCGAGATCGGCTGGACGGTCGAGGGACAACGCATCCCACAGCGCCAGATGGTGCAGATCGAAAGCGACTGCGAGGCCTTGACTGAAGCGCCTTGCCGCGGCGACCGCAGACCGGTAGGAGGTCCATGCGAACAGATAACAGCCGACCGCGACCAGAAGCCAGACGTCGTATTGGATCAACAACAGAGTGGTAGTCAAAACGCCAAGCAAACCCACACTCGCCAGCCGTGCGGCGGCATCCAGCTGATTTCGCGCATCACCCAGCTGGCTTCGGATCTGGTCGGATAGAAGCGGCATAAGCCTCGGCCAGACAACCTCGGTCCAGTATCCGTATCGGCTGCCTGCTCGAACCTCACCCGCGAACAGCACGTTGCCCAGCATGGTCGGACGAACCGGATTGTTGCCTGGTGGGAGCCAGTACAGCAAGGCAGCGACATCGGCGCCGTTCGCGCCGCGGCGGCGCAGCTCACGCCGATACAGGTTTCCTCGCGCCTCCGCAGACCGCTGAAGCTGATCGCCGAACGGCAAGCCGCGCCAGTAGCCCTCCATCAATTGCACGAGCGTGTAGTTGAGTGGGTGCAGAGCCACCGAGAAGGCCAGAACTGACACACCCAGAAGCACGACGCCGACGACAGACAAGTCTTGGAGACGTTGCTCGAGCCGGTGCCAGTCGGGCCGATGGGACGGTGCGCCAGCAAACATCAACGCTCCGATGAGCAACGCGAAGACGAGGTTGGGAAACAACGTGACGATGAGGAATCGCGAGCCGATCCGTAACGTCAACACATCCGGCGTGCTCATTCCTGGATCTTGAGCTCGGGAGTGTCCGGTCCTGCCGTACTGCTGTTAGCCGTCTTCATTTCCTCGGGCTCCCACTGATGCGCACCGCGGATACCCAGACAGGTCGGGGCGTATGCCGCCCATTTGACCCCGTCGCACCGTCGGCACCGAAACGCCTTCCAGTTCGCGGGCCACGTCCGCTGCAACGTGATATCGATCTCTGTCGAGCCGTAGCCCGGGTCGGACTGGCGTAGTGTCGCCAGGCTGAGCAGCCGCCGCACGACTCGCCCGACGCCATGCCCCTTCGCCATGCCGGCCCCTTTTCTCAGCTCTGGGACCACGCTACGGAACGACGGCCATGAACGTAATCATCCGTGTCGCTACGTTCCGAACAGGACTTGTTTGAGCGAGGATGACGGGATGCCAGACGACCGCGAGCCCCCGCCCTTGCGGCCGCCCTTTTCACCGTGGCTCCTGGGCGCACTCTCGCTGGGATGGCTCTTCTTGCTTGCTGTGACGCTCAAGCAGGTCGGCCTGGTGCTGACCGCCTGGGTCGCAACGATCGGCCTGGTCATTCTGATATCCACTCGCCGCCGGGCGACGCCGAAGCGCTCACCTACAGCCCTCACACCGGCTCCTCCGGCTGCAGCCGCGCCGCCAACGCCAGCCACTCCGGCGCCGGCTCCGGTCGCCGGCCCGAGCCAAACGCCGATCGCGACGGTTCCGGCTTCGGTGGCATCGACACCGCCGTACACGGCCGGCTTCCCTATGGTTCTGACGCCCGAAAATGCCGCCAACCTGCTTCAGGTGCAGTCGGACGACGTTGTCACCGCAATTCGGCAGCAGCAGATTCCAGGCAACCGGATCGGCGCGCACTATCGGCTGCGGGCCGACTCGTTGCTCAGGTGGCTCGATGGCCCGTACCGGCCGCAGGATCATCCGCCCGGCGAAGGGCAACCGAACCCCTGAGACGGATGGGTGGCCGGTCCCGGCAACGGACCGGCCACCTTTCATCGGGGGCGGAGTTGACGCTTTACTTCACCGAGCCCAGCGACAGGCCCTGCACAAGCTTGTCCTGGGCGGCGAAGCCGGCCACGAGCACCGGCAGCGAGACCACGAAGGCGGCCGCGCAGAGCTGGGCCAGGAACAGGCCCTGGCTGGTGACGAAGCTGGTCAGGAACACCGGCGCGGTCTCGGCCACCGTGGCCGTGAGGACGCGGGCGAACAGCAGCTCGTTCCAGCTGAAGATGAAGCAGATCAGCGCGGTGGCGGCGATGCCGGGCATGACGACCGGCGCGATGACCGAGCGCAGCGTCTTGACCAGGCCGGCGCCGTCGACCGAGGCGGCCTCCAGCATCTCGACGGGGACCTCGGACAGGAACGAGCGCATCATCCACACCGCGATCGGCAGGTTCATCGAGGTGTAGAAGATGATGAGCAGCCAGATGTTGTCGAGCAGGCCGGCGTACTGGGCGAACAGGTAGAGCGGCAGCAGGCCGGCCACGACGGGCAGCATCTTGGTGGACAGGAAGAAGAAGAGCGTGTCGCTCCACTTGCGCACCGGCTTGATGCTCAGGGCGTACGCGGCCGGAATGGCCAGCAGCAGCACCACCGCGGTCGAGACGATGCTGGCGGTGAGCGAGTTGAGCAGCGGCGGCCACGGGGAGGCGCCGCCGCTGAAGAACTCGCGGTAGCCCTCCAGCGTCAGGGGTGCGAAGACGGCGGGCGGGTTCTGGGCGGCGTTGGCCTCGGAGTGGAACGAGGTCAGCACCATCCACAGCACCGGCAGCACGAACAGGATGCCGACCACCCAGGCCAGCAGCGAGAGCCAGGCCCCGCCGCGGCCTTCCTTCTTCTGCCCGGGCGGTGCGGTGCGCACAGCGGTGGCGGTCATCGGCGACCCTCCTCCTTGAAGAGCGACGACACCGTACGCAGGGCGAACGTCGCGATGATGATGGTGCCGATGACGACGATGACGGCGGCGGCGGACGCCCGGCCGTAGTCGTGGGCCTGGTAGAAGATCTGGTAGATCGTGTACGGCAGGTTGGCCGTGCCCAGACCGCCGGACGTGATCGTGAAGACCGCGTCGAAGTTCTGCACGATGTAGATGGAGCCGAGCAGCGCACCCAGTTCCAGATATTGCCGCAGGTGGGGCAGCGTCATGCTGCGGAAGATCTGCCAGTTGTTGGCGCCGTCGATGCGGGCCGCCTCGATCACGTCGAGCGGGCGTCCCTGCAGGCCGGCCAGCAGGATCAGCATCATGAACGGCGTCCACTGCCAGACCAGCGAGAAGATGACCGCCCACAGCGGCATGTTGCTGATCCAGTCCGGCTGCGGCGGGTTGTCCGAGCCGAACAGCCCCCAGACCCAGGTGAGCGCGCCGTTGAACAGGCCGTACTCGGGGTTGTAGAGCGCGTGCTTCCAGATCAGCGCGGCCGCCACCGGCACGACCAGGAACGGCGCGATCATCATCGTGCGCACCGCGCCCCGGCCGCGGAACTTGCGGTCGAGCAGAAGGGCGATTCCCAGACCGAGTACGAGGCTGATGAGCACGACCCCGGCGGTGAGCAGGATCGTCGTCCACACGGCGTCGCGCATGTTGACGTCGGTGAAGACGCGCACGAAGTTGTCGAACCCGGCGAAGCCGCGCTCGTCGGGGTAGTACGCGTTCCAGTCCATGAACGAGATGACCAGGGTGGCCACGAACGGCAGCTGGGTCACGATGATCATGAAGATCAGCGCGGGCAGCAGCGGCGCGCGGCGAGCCCAGGCCGAGGCCTTGCGGGCGACTCCCGGCGACGGTCTCGGGGCCTCGGTCTGTGTCCCGGCCTGTTCGGCGACGGATGTCATTGACCCTCCTCACGGGACTGGTAGCGCTCGGCGACGTCCTCAGCTAGTCGCTGCCCCCGTTCCAGGGCCTCGTCGACGCTCATCTGGCCGGCGATCGACGAGCTCACGTACTGCGACACCTGGGTGCCGAGGTCGGTGAACTCGGGGATGTCGATGAACTGGATGCCGATCGCGGGCCGCGGCTGCACGCCCGGGTTGCGCGGGTCGGCGGCCTCGATGGCGGCCTTGGTGGGCTCGGCGAACGACGACGCCACGCTGAGGTAGTCCTGGTTCTCGTACGTCGAGGCGCGCTTGCCGGCCGGGACGCTGGACCAGCCGACCTGCTGGCCGACCAGTTCCTCGTACTGCTTGCTGGAGGCCCACGAGATGAACTTCCAGGCGCTGTCCTTCTTGCTGCTGGCCTGCTGGATGCTCCACGACCACGCGTACAGCCAACCTGAGCTGTCGGTCTTGACCACGGGGGCCGGGGCGTACCCGATCTTGCCCTTGACCGGCGAGTCGTCGGCCTCGAGCGAGCCGGCGGCGCTGGTCGCGTCGTACCACATCGCCACGTTGCCCTGGATCAGGTTGTTCAGGCACTCGGTGAAGCCGGCCTGCGGGGCGCCGTTCTCGCCGTGCGCGCGCACGAGGTCGACGTAGAACTTGGTGGCCTCGGTGAACTCGGGCCCGTCGACCTTGGGCGTCCAGTCCTGCTCGAACCAGGTGCCGCCGAAGGTGTTCACCACCGTGGTCAGCGGGGCGAAGATCTGACCCCAGCCGGGCTGGCCGCGCAGGCAGATGCCGCGCATGCCGGGCTGCTTGTTGTCGACCTGGGCGGCGATGTCGGCCACCTGCTGCCAGGTCGGCTTCTCGGGCATCTGCACGTTGTTCTGCTCGAGGACGTCCTTGCGGTACATCAGGAACGACGACTCCCCGTAGAACGGCTCCCCGTACAGCTTCCCGTCGTCGGCGGTCAGCGACTGCGTCATCGGCTTGAGGATGTCGTCCTGGTCGAACTGGGTGTCGGCGGCGACGTAGTCGTCGAGCGGCGCGATCCACTTCGACTTGGCGTAGATGGGGATCTCGAAGTTGCTCAGCGAGGCCACGTCGTACTGCCCGGCCTGGCTGGAGAACTCCTGGCTGATCTTGTCGCGGACGTCGTTCTCGGGCAGGACCGTGAAGTTGACGTTGATCCCGGTCTCTTTGGTGAAGTTGTCGGCGGTGAGCCGCTGCAGATCGATCATCTGCGGGTTGTTCACCATCAGGACGTTGATTCTGTTCGGTCCGCCACCCCCTGGCCCGCCACCCCATCCGGCGCACCCGCTGAGGGTGAGCACGAACGTGGCGGCGGCGGCGAGCACGGCGCGTGTGTGCCTGCGTGACATAGGGCCTCCCCGGCGAGGCGTGCTGGTCCAGCGGCACTACCCAATGCTGTGACGCCGGTAACATCCGGCATCAGTACATGCCTGAGATCGACAGGATGTCAACCGTTCGTCACGCTCGGTCAGACAAACGGGCACGCACGCTTTCCCCTGAACGTCCTAGGTGGACGCCACCCGGGCCTGGTTGCCGAAGACCTCGACGACGTCGCCCGGATGCAGCTGGCGGCCGCGGCGGGTGTCGACCTCGCCGTTGACCGAAACGTCCCCGGAGGCGATGAGGACCTTGCCCTCGCCACCGGTGTCGATGAGGTCGGCCAGCTTGAGGAACTGTCCGAGTCTGATCATGTCGCCGTCGATCGGCACGTCACGCATCCCGCCATCATGCGGCAAAACTTTTCTATGAGCGTTGAACCTTTGCCGCCTGTGATCCGAACTACCCCCCGTGAGGCACTTTCAGCTGGCCCGCCGCGCGGGCGTACCGGTCGCCGCCGCCGCTCTCGGCGCGCTCGTCGCCACCCCGGCCCTGGCCGACGCGACGGTGTCGCCGGCGACAGCCGTCCAGGGCAGCGGGCAGAACCTGACCCTCAAGTACACCAACGACGGGGCCCAGCCGGTTCGCAAGATCACGCTGAAGTTCCGCGACGACACCCCGCTGGCCGAGGCGTACCCGCTGTCGGTCGAGAACTGGGCGCCGCAGATCGCGATGCGCGACCTGGCCACGCCGCTGGCCACCATCCACGGCGGCGCGCCGGCCACCGAGACCGCGGCGTCGATCACCTGGCTGGCCATGCCCGGCAAAGACCTGGCCCCCGGCAAGAGCACCGAGCTGACCCTCGCGGTCGGGCCGCTGCCGACGCTCAGCTCGATCCAGATGGACGTCGTGACGACGACCGCGGACGGCAAGCCCGGCCCGGCCGTTCCCCCGGTGACCCTGGCGCTGACCCCCGACCCGACCGGCGGGCAGGCCTCCGGCCACGGTCACGGCGGCGCGACGGGCGGCGGCGGCACCGCCGCGACCGGTGAGGAAGAGCTGTTCAAGCAGGCCGTCGAGGACGCCGACCGGGGCGGCTCGGTCTGGACGTACGCGGGCTGGATCGTCGCCGCCCTGGCCCTGGCCGGTGGCGCGATCATGATGCTGCGGGGCCGGCACCGGGCCGAGGAGCCCGAGCCGATCGACGACGACGAGAGCACCGAAGAGCCCGCCGCCGAGGAGAAAGAGCCCGTGACGGCCGGCAGCGGCTCCAGCAAGTGGGCCTACAAGGGCTGACAGCGAGACTCCCGCGATGGTGGACGCGGGACACCGTCGTGATGACGCGCGTGGGGCGCGGCTCACGACCTGCGGGTGGAGCCATTGGGCATGGCGCGCGACCCGTGGACGAGGGGCGGAGGAATCTTTCTTCCGCCCCTCGAGTACCTCTGGCTAGACGGAAACCGTACGAGGTGACCGGAGCGCTTCGACGATCTCGCGCTCAACCCGTTCAGCTTGATCGTGCGGCACCTGGCACGTGCCGGCCGCGATGTGCCCGCCCCCGCCGTAGCGCAGCATCACCTCGCCCACGTCCACCGGCGAGGTGCGGTCGAGGATCGACTTCCCGCAGGCGAACACGGTGTTCAGCTTCTGCCGCCCCCAGATCACGTGCACCGACACCCGCGCCTCGGGGAACAACGCGTACACCATGAAGCGGTTGCCGGCGTGGATCACGTCCTCGTTCCGAAGGTCTACCACCACCACGTCGCCGTCGACGTGACTGACCCGCTTCAGCTGCTCGACGAAGAGATCGTGCTGCGCCCGGTAGAGGTCGGCCCGCTCGGCCACGTCGGGCAGGGCCAGGATCTCGCGGACGTCGTTGTGCGCGATGCAGGCGTCGATGAGCTGCATCATGAGGTCGTAGTTGGAGATCCGGAAGTCGCGGAAACGCCCGAGCCCGGTACGGCTGTCCATCAGGAAGTTCAGCAGCGACCAGCCCTGCGGGTCGAGGATGTCCTCGAGCGCGTAGTCGGCCGAGTCGGCCTGGTCGACGGCGTACATGAGGCCGTTGGAGACGTCGGGGAAGCGCTCCTGACCGCCGTAGTAGTCGTAGATCACCCGGGCCGCCGAGGGCGCGTCGGCGTCGATGATGTGGTTGGTGAGGTTGCCCTCGTTGCGCAGCGTCTCCGAGTGATGGTGGTCGAAGACCATGTGCGCGCCGGGGGCGTACGGCAGGTTGGTCAGGATGTCGTTCTCGGTGACCTCGACCTCCCCGTCCTGAACGTCCTTGGGGTGGACGAACTTGATGTCGTCGATCATGTCGAGGTGCCGCAGCAGCACCGCGCAGACCAGGCCGTCGAAGTCGCTACGGGTCACGAGCCGATACTTCATTGCCATAGTTTGCCACTTTTGTCGGTGTATCCCGGGTCGCATCCGGGGATGGATGTGAACCTTTCCGGCCCAACGCTGCGTAGAGTTTTGCCGGACGGTCCCAACGGTCGGAGGACACGTAAAAACCATGGACAACGCCCCACAGCTCATCCAGGAGCGCAGCGCCCCACCCGCCACACTGGTGATCTTCGGCGCCTCGGGTGACCTGACCCGGCGCAAGCTGCTCCCGGCCGTGGAGAGCCTCGCCCGGCACAATCGCCTGCCCAGCCAGTTCGCCCTGGTCGGCGTGGCCCGTACGCCGATGGGCGACGAGCAGTTCGCCGACAGCCTGCTCGGCGACCGCCGCCTGCTCGACAAACCGCAGCTCCAGGGCGGAATCCGGTACGTATCCGGCGGCTACGACGACCCCGACACGTACAAGCGGCTGGCCGAGACCCTCGACCTGCTCGACGCCGAGCGCGGCACCGCCGGCAACCGCCTGTTCTACCTGTCGACCCCGGCCGAGGCGTTCGAGCCGGTGATCAACGGGCTGGCCGGGGCCGGGCTCAACCACGCGCGGGAGGGCTCCTTCTCGCGGCTGGTCATCGAGAAGCCGTACGGCCGCGACCTGCCCAGCGCCCGCGAGCTCGACGCCGTCGTGCACGGCTCGTTCGACGAGCCCCAGGTGTTCCGCATCGACCACTACCTGGGCAAAGACACCGTGCAGAACGTGCTCGCGCTGCGCTTCGCCAACTCGATCTTCCAGCCCATCTGGGACCGCTCCTGGGTCGACCACGTGCAGATCACGGTGGCCGAGACGCTGGGCGTCGGCACCCGCGGCGGCTTCTACGAGCACGCCGGGGCCATGCGCGACATCGTGCAGAACCACGTGCTGCAGGTGCTCGCGCTCGCCCTCATGGAGCCGCCGGCGTCGTTCGAGGCCGAGGGCCTGCGCAACGAGAAGGTGAAGCTGCTGCAGGCGATCCGGCTGCCCACCAACCGCGACATCGCCGACCTGGCCGTCCGCGGGCAGTACACGCGCGGCGGCACCAGGGACGACCTGATGGCCGGCTACCGCGAAGAGGTGGGCGTCGACCCGTTGTCGCGCACCGAGACGTACGCGGCCATGCGGCTCAACGTCGACAACTGGCGCTGGGCGGGCGTGCCCTTCTATGTGCGTACGGGCAAGCGGTTGCCGGCCCGGGTGACCGAGGTGGCCCTGCAGTTCCAGCGCCCGCCGCACCTGCCCATCCCGCAGGACCAGCTGACCGGGCTCGAGGCCGACGCCCTGATCCTGCGCATCCAGCCCAACGAGGGCATCTCGCTGCGCTTCGGGGCCAAGGTGCCGGGCCACTCGTTCCGGGTGCGGACGGCGTCGATGGACTTCTCGTACGAGCAGACGTTCGCCGAGGAGAGCCCCGAGGCGTACGAGCGGCTGCTGCTCGACGCCCTGCTGGGCGACCCGACGCTGTTCATCCGCAGCGACGAGGTCGAGCAGTCGTGGCGCGTGGTCGACCCGATCATCGAGCACTGGGCCTCGGACAACTCGCCGATCCCGACCTACGAGGCCGCCTCGTGGGGCCCGGCCGACGCCGACCGCCTGATCGGCCGGTCGGGTCGCGCCTGGAAGAACAGTATTTAGGCCTTCTTGGCCGCGGCAAGGGCCTCCAGTGCCCTTGCCGCGTGATCGTTCATGTTCGTTTCGGAGTGGATGATCTCGACGACGCGCCGGTCGGTGCCGATGACGAAGGTCATCCGCTTCGTGCTGAGCGGGCCCAGCGGCAGCTTGCGCTTGACGCCCAGGGCCGCCGCCACGTCGCTGTTCGGGTCGCTGAGCAGCGGGTAGTCGAAGCCGTGCTTGTCCGAGAACTGCTTCTGCTTCTCGGGCAGGTCGCGGCTGATCCCGACGCGCTGGGCGCCCGCCTCGCGGAACTCGGCCGCCAGGTCGCGGAAGTTGCAGGCCTCGGCCGTGCAGCCAGAGCTCATCGCGGCCGGATAGAAGAACAGCACCACCGGGCCGTCGGCGAGCAGCGCGCTCAGCCGCCGGGGCGTGCCGTCCTGATCGGGAAGCTCGAAATCGTCGACGACGTCACCCGGTTTGATGCTCACCGGCAAAACTTACCGCCCGGTAGGCGATTCGGCCATCGGGCGTCGCCTCCCCTAGGGTGAGAGGCATCGAAGTGCCACCCCGTCCCCCGCACATTTCCACCGAAAGCGACACACCATGCAGGTCTCGGTCGCGCACCACCCGCCGAACACGGCCGTGCTGGTGCTGCGAGGTTCCCTCGACATCGACACCGCGCCCGTCCTCAAGGCGAATCTGGCCCGCCTGGTCGACCGGCCCTCGCCCCGCGTCGTGGTGGACGTCTCGGGGCTCGACTTCTGCGACTCGATGGGTGTCGGCGTCCTGGTCACCGCGCACGGCCGGGCCCAGGAACGCGACGGGTGGGTGCGGCTGGCCGCCCCTTCGGGCTTCCTGCGGCGACTGTTCGACACGCTGGGCCTGACCGACTACCTGGCCTTGTTCCCTGACGTGGAAACCGCCCTGAAGTAGCTCCAGGGCGGTTTCCCTACGCTGTCTAGCTGGTCAGGCCGAAGACGATCCGGCCGAGGGTGTCCTCGGTGCCGACGAACTGCTCGGCCGGCAGGAAGGCGCTGTCGCCGAAGTCGACGTCGATGTCGTCGGCGGTGCCGCCCACTCCGTCCGGTCCGACGCCGAACAGCGTGCCGAAGCCGGTGCCGCCCGCGTCCATCAGGTTGGGCAGCGCGTCCTGGTTGTCGGTGTGGAAGTCGCCGAAGAAGTGGCCGGCCTCGTGCGAGATCACGTTGGCCAGGCCCTGCGCGACGAACTTGAGCCGGTCGCTGTCGCTCGTGATGTACGTGTTGAGCGACGCCGCGGTCGACCCGGCGGGGTCGCTCAGCACGTCCAGCAGCACCAGAGCCGTCTCTTCGGTCTCGAAGTTACCGGGGTCGATGCTCTGAGCGATGCCGATCGTGTCGACGCCCGACTCCTCGATGGTGCCGCCCACCACGACCCGGCTGACGTTCGCCTTGCCCCACTGGTCGGCGTTGTCCTTGCTGTTGGCGATCTTCACCTTGAACTTCGGGTTCAGGCCGCTCGCCTCGAGGTCGCTCTTGATGTTCTCGGTGACCCCGGCGACGACCAGGTCGATCAGCGCGTCCTCGTCGGCCCGGGTCAGGCCCCAGCGGGTCAGGAACGAGGCCAGCGGCGACAGGTCGCGGTTGCCGTTGCCGTCGAAGATGCCGGTGTTGACCCGGGCGCCGTCGAAGTCCAGGTACAGCGTCTGCTGCGGCTTGGCCCCCTGCAGCACCGGCCGGTACGCCTCGACCGTCACCTGGTAGGCCCCGGAGCCGCTGGCCACGCCGATGTAGTGCCAGCCGGCCTTGGTCGCCACGTAGTCGGTGACCGCGTTGCCGCCCGCGGGCAGCGGGGAGTCGACCGGGTAGATGTAGGACGCGTCCTGACGCGAGCCGTGCACCTCACGCGGCACGGTGTCGTAGACGGTCAGGTACGTGGCCGGACCGCTGACCGAGGCGCCGATGACGTCGCCCGCGCGCAGCTTGACCGCGTAGAAGTCCTCGTCCACGCCGCCCGAGGTCAGGGTCAGCGTGTACGGGCCCTCGGTGGGCGGGGTGGGGTCGCCGATGCCGCCGCCGCTGCCCGAGTCGAACGGGTCGGCGGGCAGCCCGCCGTACGCCGAGACCGCCAGGTAGAAGTCGCCGCCGGTGGTCACGCGGTAGACGATCCGGCTGTCCACGCCCGAGAAGTCGTCGTTGACCGCGACCAGGGTGCCGTCCGGCGTGAAGAGCTGCAGCACGGTGTCGAGCGGGCCGGTCGGGGTGGCCGTCGACAGGGTCAGCACCTTGCCGGCCGGCGCGGTCAGCTTGTAGAAGTCGAAGTCGTTGCTGCCGTCGCCGGTCTGGCGCCCGTGCGGGCCGTCGCCGATCTGCGAGGTGATGACCGCGCCGCTCTGCGTGCCCACGCCGATGCCGGTCGGGCCGGCCAGCGGGATCGAGCCGTTGTCCTCGGGCGCGGGCGCGACGGTCGGGGTGCTGACGACCTCGTTGTCCAGGCTGCCCAGGATGCGGATGTTCGGGAACTGGCCGGCCCCGGTGCCGTAGCCGATGATCCGCTGCGCGTTGACCGGCACGTCGTTGCCGCCGGAGGAACCGGGCAGCTCGTCCTCATCGACCACCACGGCGGGCTTGGGCGCCGCGGCCGCCTTGAGCGCCTTGGTCTGCTTGGCCCGGACCGCCGCCTTGGCCTTGGCCTGAGACTTCATGTAGTTGGCCCAGCCCGAGTAGTCCACCTTGGCCGGATCGGCCACCTCGGCCAGGAACGGGTTCGGGCCCTTGGGCTTGGCCCCGTACGGCGCCTTGGGCGCGACGCCCACGCCGGCCTCGAGCGAAGCCTGGTCGGCCGGGCTCAGCTCGCCCGACGGAGCGGCCGGAGCGAGTGAGTGCGGCCCTGCCTGCGCGGCCCCGGGCGTGATCAACGCGAGGCCGAGAACCGCCGCGGAGACGGTCGCGATGCTTCGTCGCATCTATTTCCCCCTTCAGCCCATCGACGGCCCCCCGGCCGAAGACGGCACCGCCGACGTTACTGAAGAAGATCGTCGATATCTATACGTGTCGATAAGACGAAACACAGGTAAAGAAAAGCCGCCCCTTACTTCAGGGGCGGCTTTCGGAAGGCGGCTCAGACGGGCTGCACGGCCTCCAGGGCGGCCACCGCGGCGCCGCGGGCGCCGGCCATGTCGAGGTCGGCGACCAGGGCGAAGGTCGCGGCGGCCTGCTGCTCGGCCCGCAGTTCGGTGTTCTCGCGGACCGTGTTGAGGAACCACTGGCGGAACTTCGGCGACGCCTCGACCACGCCACCGCCGAGCAGGTAGGCGTCGGGATCGGTGAAGTTGGCCGCGATCGTGAACAGCTTGCCGATCGCCTTGGCCTGCTGCTCGAAGACGGCCAGCGCCAGTGGATCTTCCTTTTCCCCGTACGACCGCAATTGTTTCGCCGCCTGCGGCAGGGGCTCGGCGGCCAGCGGGTGATCGGGGAAACGGGTGAGCCAGTACGGCAGAAGGTTCTTCTTGATGCCGGTGAGCGAGGCGATGCTTTCGCCGTCCCCGGAGAAGCCGCAGTTGCATTCGGGGATGGGCTGGCCGACCTCGAGCACGCCGTGCAGCGGGATCTGCACGTGGCCGAGTTCGCCGGCCATGCCCGCCGCGCCGCTGACCACCTTGCCGTCCTCGACCACTCCCCCGCCCAGGCCGGTGCCGACGATGGCGGCGACCGACGACTTGGTCATCGCCTCGGCCCCGAACAGCTGGTGATGGGCGTAGAGGGCGGCCGCGTTGGCGTCGTTCAGATAGAACACGGGCAGGCCGATGCGGGCCTCGAGCGCGCTGCGGATGTCGAAGCCGTGCCACGACACCATGCTGAAGTTGGTGGCGCCCTTGGACGAGATGACGCCATTGGCGCTGGCCGGGCCGGGCGTGTCCAGGCCGACCGCGCGGACCAGGGTCAGCGGGGTGCTGGTCAGCTCGAGGATGTTGTGGAAGGCCTGGGCCAGCTGGTCGATCGCCGATTCCGGGCCCTCGGTGACCAGGCTCGGGTTCTCGACGAGGTTGTCGACCAGATATCGCCCCGTGGCGTCCAGCACCGTGGCGTTGTTGCAGGTGCCGCCGTTGTCGAGACCGACGACGACCCAGGAGGCGGGGGTCCGAACCGATTCAACCTGATCCACACCGGTGAGCGTACGTCCGACTTCGCCCCGGCGGTACGGGTGCGGGCGGATTGCGGGTCCGTTAGTCACGGTTGCAGCCGCGACGGCCGGGCCCGTACGGGTCGAAGGAACTGGCATGACGACCCGACGCACGCTTCTCGCCGCCGGTGCCGCCACTGCTGTCGCGACTGTCGTGGCCGCTCCGGCCGCGACCGCCGCCCCGGCCGCCCTCAGCCCGGCCCAGCTGGTCTCGGCCGACCCGATCGCGCACCTGGTGCGCCGGGCCACCTTCGGCCCCACCCCGGCCACCCTGGCCGAGGCGGCCAAGCTCGGCGTCTCGGCCTGGCTCGACCGGCAGCTCAACCACACCGCGATCGACGACGCCGCCTGCGACAAGCTGGTCGCCCGGCTGCCGCTGGCCGGCGCGAGCATCGCCACCGTGCGCTCGTCGATCGCCAAGAACTCGTACGACGCGTTCAAGCAGCTGGGCCGGGCCGCCGTGGCCCGCGCCGCGTGGAGCAACCGGCAGCTGTTCGAGGTGACGGTCGCGTTCTGGGCCAACCACCTGCACATCGCCGCACCCTCCAGCGGTGTCTGGGACAGCCGCTCGGACTACGACGCCCAGGTCATCCGCAAGCACGCGTTCGGCAAGTTCGCCGACATGCTCAAGGCCTCGATGAAGCACCCGGCCATGCTCACCTACCTCGACAACCGTTCGTCGACCAAGGCCCACCCCAACGAGAACTACGCGCGTGAGCTCATGGAGCTGCACACCGTCGGGCTCGTCTACTCCGAGCAGGACGTCTACGCCGCGGCCCGGCTGCTCACCGGCCTGACCGTCAACACCTCGGGTGCGTACGTCTATGACGGCGCGCGCCACGTCACAGGCGCGGTCGAGATCGTCGGCTTCAAGCACGCCAACGCCACCACCGCCGTCGGCGAGTCGGCCGCGATGGCGTTCGCCGACCACCTGGCCCGCCACCCGGCCACC
Source organism: Paractinoplanes pyxinae (assembly GCF_026626335.1). GTDB lineage: Bacteria > Actinomycetota > Actinomycetes > Mycobacteriales > Micromonosporaceae > Actinoplanes > Actinoplanes pyxinae. The sequence continues at coordinate 573,251 of NZ_JAPNTZ010000005.1, forward strand.
GCGCAGCGCCTGGCGGCCAAGCTGTGCCGGCGCTTCGTGGCCGACGAGGCGCCCGCCTCGCTGGTCGCCAAGCTGGCCAAGGTCTACCTCGACAACGACACGGCGATCAAGCCCGTGCTCAAGGCCCTGTTCACGTCGCCCGAGTTCGCTGGCGCGATCGGACAGAAGGCTCGTACGCCGTTCGAGGACCTGATCGCGACGATCCGCACGCTCGGGCTGGGACCGGAAACCTCGGGCGTCAAGGCGCTCGACGCGCTCTACAACGGCCTGGTCAACGCGGGCAACGCGCCGTTCCGGTGGAGCCCGCCCAACGGCTTCCCCGACGTGGCCGCCGCCTGGGCGTCGCCGTCCGGTTTCCTGATGCGCTGCAACAACCACCTCAACCTGGCCGCCGGCTGGTACCCGTCGCAGCTCACGCGGCCCGCCGACATGCTGAAGTCGCTGGTCCCGGCGCTGCCGGGCACCTACGGCGGGTTGGTCGACGCTTTGGCCGTACGGCTGATCGGGTCCAAGCTGCCGCCGGCGCACACGGCCGCCGTGCTCAGCGTCGCGGGCAAGCTGCCGACCAGTCCTCTGACCGCATCCGACAAGTCGCTCGCCGGCCACGCGCCGTACCTGATCGCGCTCGTGCTCGACGCGCCCTCGTTCCAGCTGAGGTGATCATCCATGTTTGAGTGCGGCGAGAAGACGCTCTCGCGGCGCGGCCTGCTCGGCGCGGCCACCCTGGCCGGGCTGGCCGGCGCGGGGGTGTCGACCCAGCTCGCGTACGCGGCCCCCGGCTACACCGGGGACACGCTCGTCGTGCTGTCGCTGCACGGCGGCTTCGACGGGCTGTCGGCGCTGGCCCCGATCGGCGATCCCGACTACTACAAGGCGCGCCCCAACATCGGCGTGCCCAAGGCCCAGGTCATCGCCGGGGACGGCAGCTTCGGCCTGCATCCGGCGCTGGCCCCGCTGCTGCCGCTGTGGAAGAGCGGCAAGCTGGCCGGCGTGCACGCGGTCGGCCAGTCCAACCCGACCCGCTCGCACTTCGCCGCCATGGAGGCCATGGAGAACGCGGCCCCCGGCACCTCGCTGCGCACGGGCTGGCTGGGCCGCATGCTGGGCGCGACCGGGGCCACCGGGGCGCTGGCCGGGGTCTCGGTGGGCGCCGCCATGCCCGACCGGCTGTTCGCCGGACCCACCCCGTCGGTCTCGATGGCCGGGATCGACAAGTTCACGCTGGCCGGCGACTCGGCCGCCCGTCCCCGCGCGGCGGCGCTGCGAGCCCTGTACGCCGACGCGCCCCTGCTGCAGGCGGCGCTCGCACTGGCCGCCGACAAGGCGCTGACCGCTTCGGCCGCGGTGCGCTCGACCGCGTACACGCCGGCCAACGGCGCCGCCTATCCCGAGACCGAACTGGGCGCCGCGCTGCGCGACGTGGCCCGGCTGATCAAGGCCAAGGTGGGCCTGGCCACGGCGGCCGTCGACTGCGGCGACTGGGACATGCACGAGGGCCTGGGTCAGGCGGTCAAGGGCCAGCGGATGTACGACAACCTGACCGACCTGGGGCTGGCGCTGGCGGCGTTCGCGACCGACCTCGGGCCCGAGGGCCTGAACTCGGTGACCCTGCTGACGATCAGCGAGTTCGGCCGCCGGGTGCAGGAGAACGGCTCGCGCGGGGCCGACCACGGGCACGGCAACGCGATGCTGCTGCTCGGGGGCGGGGTCAAGGGCGGTCAGGTGTACGCCAAGTGGCCCGGCCTGAAGCCGGACGCACTGGTGGCGGGCGACCTCGCGGTGACCACCGATTACCGGGCCGTGATCGGGGAAATCCTGCAGAAGCGGTGCGGGATCGGCTCCCTCGCAGAGGTGTTCCCGGCGGTCGCGCCGTCGACGTTCGGCCTGGTGACGGCCCGGTGACACCTCGTATTTAACGAGCGTTCACCCGGGCGGGCGGTACTGGAAGTTCTCCCCGGCTCTAGGGTTGGCCTCGATGGAACCTGCTACCGGTCATGTCGTCCTCGACACCGCGGTCGACGAGGGCTTCGCCTCTTTGCGCCTTCCCGCGCGACCTCGCGCCGAACGTTACGAGATGGGCCGTTCCCTGCGTGAGCGCGCGCACCGCTCGGACGTGGCGCACTGGGTGGCGTCGCACCACCGGGTCGACCCGGTCACGCAGATCATGAAAGCGAACGAGGGCCGGCAGCCGTGGCTGGTGCCCGTCCGAGTGGGCCGCATGATCGCCTCGCCCTACGCGTACCTGCGAGGTTCGGCCAACGTGATGGCCGACGACTTCGCCACCCTGCCCGCCACCGGCATCACCCCGGTCATCTGCGGCGACGCCCACCTGGGCAACTTCGGCTTCTACGCCTCGCCCGAGCGCGAGCTGGTGTTCGACCTCAACGACTTCGACGAGGCCCACCCCGGCGCCTGGGAATGGGACCTGCGGCGGCTGGTGACCAGCGTGCACGTGGCCGGCCGGCAGAACGGCTTCAAAGAGAGCGCCTGCGCCGACGCCGTGCAGCACTGCGTCGAGGAGTACCAGCTGCAGATCCAGCACCTGGCCGACCAGCCGCTGCTGGGCCGCTCGTTCGACCAGATGAACGTGGGGCGGCTGCGCTCGGCGGCCTCCCGGGCCAGCTTCCGGGCCGAGATCGACCGGGCCGCCCGGCGGGCCCGCCGGCGTACGAGCGACCGGGCCCTCCCCCGCTTCACCGAGCGGCACGACGGCACGGCCCGGCTGGTCGAGGAGCCGCCGCTGATCACCCGGCCCAGCGACGGCGAGCGGGAGATGCTGGCCGAGGCGCTGGACGGCTACCTGAACACGCTGCCGCCGCACTGGGCGCGCATCCTGGCCGGCTACCGCATCGTCGACATCGCGCACAAGGTGGTCGGCGTGGGGTCGGTGGGGCTGCGGGCGTACGTGGCCCTGTGCGAGGGGTCGAGCCCGTCCGACGTCGTCTTCCTGCAGCTCAAGCAGGCCCGCCGCTCGGTCGTGGCGCACCACCAGCACGGCGACGCGGCCTGGCACCGGCACCAGGGCCAGCGGGTGGTCGAGTACCAGCAGGCGCTGCAGACGGTGTCGGATCCGCTGCTGGGCTGGGCGACGGTCGGCGACATGCAGTTCTACGTGCGGCAGTTCCGCGACATGAAGGGCGCGATCGTCGTCGAGGGCATCGACGCGCCCGCGCTGGGCGACTACGCCGGCATCTGCGGCTACCTGCTGGCCAAGTCGCACGCCCGCACCAGCGGGGCCTCGATGATCGCGGGCTACATCGGCAGCAGCAACAAGCTGGCCGACGCGCTGTGCCGGTTCGCCCGCGCGTACGCCGACCAGGTCGAGCGCGACCACACCGAGCTCGTCCGGGCCGTGCGCCAGGGCGTCCTCCCCGCCGAGACGGCCTGAACCCCGGACCCGCATGATGATCACATGAGTGGTCGCGTGCGCCTGGACAATGAGTCGTTGCTGGAGTTCTGGACCGAGCGGCACCTGTGCACGCTGACCACCCTGCGGGCCGACGGCTCGCCGCACGTGGTGGCGGTGGGCGCGACCCTCGACCCGGCGTCCGGCCTGGCCCGGGTGATCTCGTCGTCGACCTCGGCCCACGTGAAGCACGTCCGGGCCGGGCAGCAGCGGGTGGCGATCTGCCAGGTCGAGGGCCCTCGCTGGGCCACCGTCGAGGGCCTGGCCGTGGTCCGCGACGACCCTTCCGCGGTGGCCGAGGCGGTCGAACGCTATGCCGCCCGGTACCGCACGCCCCGCCCCAACCCGGCCCGCGTGGCCATCGAGATCACGGTCACCAGGATCCTCGGCTCGAGCCGCTTCACCGACTAGAGCGCCGCCGCGCCGAGCACCCACGGGCCGGTCTGCTCGATGAAGTCGGCCGGGAAGCCGGGACTGAACCCAGTCGCCGCCTCGAGACGGGTCACCGCTTCCGCGGGCAGCGTCACCTGCAGCGAGTCCAGATTGTCGCGCACCTGCTCGACCGTGCGAGCACCGATCATCGGCAGGACGCCGGGGCGGCGCCGGACCCAGGCCAGGGCCACCTGGGCCGGAGTGACACCGAGCTCGGCGGCCACCTCGCCCACGACCTTGGCCACACCCAGGTCGGCGTCGCTGATCGTCTGACCATTGAGCCGGGCGGCCCCCTCGGCCGGGCCCGCGTTGTACTTGCCGGAGAGCACGCCGCCGCCGAGCGGGCTCCAGGCCGTCACGGTCATGCCCAGCGCCTCGGCCATCGGCAGCAGCTCACGCTCGGCATCCCGCTTGACCAGGCTGTAGGGCACCTGCAGACCGGCGAAGGGGCTCCAGCCGCGCCACTCGGCCAACGTGTTGGCCCGCGCGACGACCCAGGCCGGGGCGTCCGATACTCCGACGTAGAGCACCTGGCCCGCGCTGACCGCGTCGTCGAGGGCGCGCATCGTCTCCTCGATCGGGGTGTGCCTGTCCCAGATGTGCACCCAGTAGACGTCGAGGTGATCGGTGCGCAGCCGGCGCAAGCTGGTCTCGAGCGACAGCCGCAGGTTCTTGCGGTGGTTGCCGCCGCCGTTGGGGTCGCCTGGATCGCGGCTCACCGTGTACTTCGACGCGACGACGAACCGGTCACGCCGCCCGGCCAGCAACTCACCCAGAATCTCTTCGCTGGCGCCGCCGCGGTAGTTGATCGCGGTGTCGACGACGTTCCCGCCGGCTTCGGCGTACGCGTCGAGGATGCGCCGGCACTCCTCGATCGGGGCGCCGACGCCGCCCTGCTCCCCGAACGTCATGGCCCCCAGCACCAGCTGGGAGACCCGCAGACCCGTACGACCGAACGACGTGTACTCCATGAAACGACCATACACGCTGTCTGGTCATAGTGTACGGTGAGACCGTGCACGCCCGCCGCAATAACCCTCTATCGACCGCTCCTGAACTGCGCGAACGCATCCTGACGGCGTTACGCGACCTGCTCGGCGAGCGCCGGTTCGACACCCTCAGCGTGGCCGACATCATCGCGGCGGCCGGGGTCTCCCGGGCCAGCTTCTACTTCTACTTCCCGGGCAAGCAGGCCGCCCTGGCCGAGCTGGTGCGCCGCGCGGTCGGCCAGGGGCACGAGGCCGCGCAGCCGTGGGTGCGGGCCCAGGCCGGGCCGGCCGAGACGCTGCGAGCCGGCATCGAAGCCGGCGCCGCACTGTGGCACGACAACGCTGCCGTGCTGCGGGCGATCGTCGAGAACTGGGCTTCCGACCCTCAGCTGCGCGAGTTGTGGCTCACCCAGATGCAGACATTCACCGAGGCCACCGTCGCCCGCCTTTCCGCCGATCCCGCCGCCGACCTGCGGGACGCCGACCTGCCGGCCCTGGCCGCCACCCTCACCTGGACCGGCGAGCGCCTCTACTACCTGGCCGCGTGCGGCATTCCCCCGTTCGACAACCGCACAGTCCTCGTCGACACCCTGACCCATCTGTGGATGTCGACGCTGTACCCAGGCCTCAGCAGGTCTTGATTCCGCGTCGGTGCTGTTCGGCCTCAGCTGCGGCGGCGGGTCAGATGCACGGTGACGTCGTCGCCGTCGGTCTTACCGATCGCCTTGCGCACCGCGCCGTTCACGGGCAGCTTGTGCGTGCCGTCGCCGAGCGCCATGAACGCGCCCTCGAACGGCACCCCGTCGACCGTGCCGGCCACCTTGACGAGCCCTTTGGTCCCGAAGATCTCGGCCGAGCCGGGCAGTTGCACACACGTCCAGGTGTCACCTTCGCGCACCTTGCCGAGCGTCGCGGTGAAGGTGATGTCGAGCGGTCCGGCTGCCATGGCGGATCCTCCCAGGTCGATCAGGCGCTGCGCCGACGATGGCCGGAGGTGCGCATCCCGGTCGAGCGCTCGCCGCGGCGATGCCCCGGCACGATCACCAGCTTGACCAGCGACCCGGTTCGGGGCAAGCCACCGCGCGGCGGGCAAGCCGGCCCAGCCGCGCGGATGCCGGCCTCAGTCAGGCGGCGGGGCGGGTGCGGTAGGTGGCCGCGGGAACGGGGGCGCCGCGGTCGAGGCGGGTGGCCAGGCGGTGCAGGGCGGCCGCGGCGGTCAGGCGGAGGCGGCCGGGTGGCGACTCCGGAATCACCGGGCTGCCGGGTTGGGCCGAGGTCATGATGCGGGCGTTGGCGGCGGTCACGAGCGGGACGTAGCCGAGTTCGAGCATCGGAGGTCTTTCCCTTCGCGTGATGCGGGCTAAACTGCTTTGACTGGAAGCATAAGTACCGCAAGTGATGCGAGTCAAACACGTTTTGGTGGAATCAATGCACGCGTTCGAGAACCTGGATGTCTTCGGCGGGGTGGTCAGCCTCGACTTCGCCAACACTGTCGACGGCCGCGCCACCGAGCAGCCGGTCGAATACCTGCACACCTACGCCGACCTGGCCGCCTGGTCGGCGTACATGGGGATGATCGACGACGCCACCGCCGAGCGGCTGGGCCGGCTGGACGGGGGCGCGTCGCTGGACCAGGCGCTGAGCCTGCGCGAGGCGATCTTCCAGGTCTTCCGGGCAATCGGGCGGGGCGAGCCGGCGCCGGTGGCCGAGCTGGACGAGGTGCGGCTGCGGTACGCCGAGGCGGTGGCGGCGGCCCGCCTCTCCCCCGGCGACGACGGGACGTTCGGCTGGCGGTTCGAGGGCGACGACCCGGACCGCGCGTGGTGGCCGATCGCCGTCGACGCCGTGCGGCTGCTCACCGGCGGGCCGCTCGACCGGATCAAGGTGTGCGCGGCCCCGGCCGGCTGCGTCGGCCTGTTCCTCGACACCAGCAAGAACCGCAGCCGCCGCTGGTGCACGATGGACGGCTGCGGTGTCGACGCCAAGGTGAAGCGCCAGGCCACCCGTCGCCGCACCGCTCGCTGAAGCCCGGCTGGGCGCCGGTACGCCACTCGAGTGATGGTGTGGCGGCGAAGGCGGGGGCTAGATCCAGCGGCTCCCCAGCCACATCCGGGCGCTCCAATCCTCGTACGGGATGGAAATTCCGACGAATATGGGGAAGAAGTAGGCGAAGCAGAGGGCGACCACGGCGACATACATGCCTACGGCGATGGTGCCTATGAGCTGGCGGTCCGATCGTGCTTTGCCCTGGGTTATGCCGTCGGGTGGGGTCATGATCGCGCCGAGGACGTAGACGACGGCGAGGATCAGGAACGGCAGGGCCGGGAGGGCGTAGAACGAGAACATCGTCCGGCCGTCCTTGATCGCGTAGTAGAACCACGGGAGCAGGCCGCCGGCCACCGGGACCAGGATGGCCCAGGCGCGCCAGTCGCGGCGGGCCAGGCCGAACCAGACGAGCGCGGCCAGGGCGGGCAGGAACGACCACCACAGGATGGGCGTGCCGAGCAGGATGATCTGACGGGCGCAGCTGGGGGCGCCGCAGTCGGTCGAGCCGGGCCAGTAGAAGTTGACCGGCCGGCCGATCAGCAGCCACTGCCACGGCCACGACTGGTACGGGTGCTTCGAGGTCAGTCCGCTGTGGAACGAATACGCCTCCTGGTGGTAGTGCAGGAGGTTGAGCAGCGCGCCCAGGATCGGCGGCTCGCTCAGACCGTTCGCCTCGCGGTAGTGCCGGAAGTAGCCGGTGTTGGTGACGAACCAGCCGGTCCAGGTGGCCAGGTAGAAGATGAAGGTCAGCACGACGCTGAGCACGCCCCAGCCCAGGTCGGCCAGGATCGGGCGGCGCACACCGGCCGACTGCCGCGCCCGGATCCGCCAGGCCAGCACCAGCGCGCCGAAGAACGGCAGGAAGAACAGCGCACTCCACTTCACGCCGCAGGCCAGGCCGAACAGCGCACCCGCCACGAGCAGCCACCACGGGACGAACCACCGCTTGTCGCCCGTCTCGAGCTGCCGCAGCAGGTGGCGCCGGTAGTGGTCGCGGTCGAGCAGCACCGCGGCGAACGAGGCCAGCACGAACAGGCCGAGGAAGATGTCGAGCAGCGACACCCGCGAGAGCACCAGTTGGAAGCCGTCGAGCGTGAGCAGCAGGCCGGCCGCGCCGGCCAGCACGATCGAGTGGAACAGCCGGTAGGCGACCCTGATCAGGATCAGCACCATCAGCGTGCCGGCGATCGCGGTGGGGACGCGCCAGCCCCACTCGTTGTTGCCGAAGACTAGCTCGCCCAGCGCGATGAGCCACTTGCCGAGCGGTGGATGAACGACGTACGCGGGACCGTTGGTCTTCTCGGCGTCCCACTCGACGCCGTGGGTGAGCATGTCCCAGGCGTCGGTCGGGTAGTAGACCTCGTCGAAGATGTAGCCCTTGGCGTCGGCGAGACCGTTGAGCCGCAGAACCGCCGCGATGGCCGTGATGATTGCGGTCACGAGCCACGAGTACGGGTTGAGCCAGTTCTCCAGGGTGGCCAGCCGCCGCCGCACGACGTCCGGCACGGAGTTCTTCGGCTCCGCCGGCAGGTCAGGATTCAGCTCGGTCTCTGCCGTCGCCGCTGTAGTCACCCCGGGATCGTAGGGCCTGACGGCTTCGCGTGGCGTATCAGATCCGGCCGTCCGAGGTGAAGGGGCCGACGCGGGCGGGGAGGACGAGGCCGGCGGCGGCCAGCCGCATCAGCAGATCGTGCAGCTGGTTGCGGGACAGGGCCTCGTGCGGGCCCAGCTCAGGGTGCTCGAGGCCGAGGGCCCGGGCCGCCTCGATGCCACGGGTGCCGATCGCGGCCTCGACCGCCCACAGGCGGTGCGCGCGCATGGCCAGGTGGGCCGACGCGGTCAGCTCGCTGTGCAGGCGCAGCAGCCGGCGCAGGTCGGCCGCCAGCTGCTCGATCGGCGGGCCGAACGGCTCCGGAGGCTGGGGACGGGCGGCGTGCCAGCGGTCGGCTATCGCACCGCACCACTTCGGCGCGAAGACCACGAGGGCCCCGAGCAGCGTCGGGGTGGCCACGATCAGGGCCAGCTTCACCACATCCCAGACGTTCACTGCTCTCCTTGCGAAGTGCTTTCCCGGGTACGAATCAAGTGCTCTCGCGTACGCGTCGAGCCCGCACTTCGACCATCCGTCGCACCGGCACGAGCGTCAACCCGAATGCCCCACTCGACGCACCCGCGGTGCGTCACGTGCGAAAACACGACCCGACCGAGGCACCGCCGGCCCGCGTCCCGACTCCCGCGCGCCGATGGTCGGCCTCCGACTTCGGCGCACCGACGGTCCGGTTCCCGACTCGGGCGCACCGGCGGCACGCTTCGCCGCCGACCGGACCGCCACGCACGCGGCCGCCCAGCCCGACACGCCGCCACTCACGCAGCCGCGCCGCCAAGCAGGCGGCCCCACCGCCCGACACGCCCCCACGCACAGGCCCCGCCGCCCGATACGCCGCAGCGCACGCGCGGGAGCGGGGCCGGCGGGGTCAGCGGACGCGGCCGCGGGGCACCAGGCGGGAGATGGGCATGGGCGGGGCCGGCAGGGGTGGGCCGTCGTAGCCGTGCACCTCGCCGAAGCGGGGCGTGTGGTCGAACCAGTCGGCCCGCATCTGGACTATCTCGTCGTGGTCGCGGGCTACGAAGTTCCACCACATGACCAAGCGTTCCTCGAACGGCTCGCCGCCCAGCAGGAGCAGGCGGGACGGGGACTCGGTGGCGACGGGCAGGGAGGTGCGGCCGGAGCCGAGGTAGAGCAGTGGGCCGGGTTTCAGGGTTACGTCGTCGACTGTGGGGGCGGCGTCGTCGAGGGCCAGTACCGCGTACTCGAAATCGGGGTTCAAGGGCAGCGTGGCCTGAGCCGAAGCAGCCAGCGCGAGCTCGGCGCCGACCAGCGGGGTGTAGCACGCGGCGGGCGAGGTGGCGCCGGCGAAAGTGCCCATGAGAACAGTCGCCGTCACACCCGTGGCGCCGCCGTGTGTCGCCTCGCTGCCGGCGGCCGCGCCCACGGTGACAACGGGCAGGTCGGCGTGGTGGGCGAAGGCCGGTGGCATGTCGCGCGCGGCGTGCGGCAGGGCGACCCACAGCTGGACGCCGTGCAGGATCGGGGTGTGCTCGGGCGGCGTCTCTTCCGAGTGGGAGATGCCGCGGCCGGCCGTCATCAGGTTGAGCTGGCCGGGACGGATCAACTGCCGGTTGCCGAGGCTGTCGCGGTGCAGCACCTCGCCGGCGACCAGCCAAGTGACCGTCTGCAGGCCGGTGTGCGGATGAGGGCCGACGCGCATGCCCTCGGAAGCGGCGAGATCGTGTGGACCGTACGCGTCAAGAAAGCACCACGCCCCGACCATGCGCCGCTGGCGGTTGGGCAGGGTGCGGGTGACGGCGAAGCCGCGCGGGCCGCCCAGCGCGACGGGGGCGCCCTCAAGCAGCTCCATGGTGGCCGGTGCGGCCAGGCCGACCTCGGGATCCGCTTCGAAGCTACTCACACCGGGGACGGTACGCCGTGGGTGTGACAAAACGATGAGAGTGGCGAAACGGCGGCGGGGAGCTACCCCGCCGCCGTTCCTGTCCCGGCACTACCGCGCAGGCACGACCTCACATCGGCATGGGGGCAGGACGATGTGAGCGTTCGCGTTGCAGATGCGCGGCGGCGGCCCCTAGAGACGGGGGCGGCGGCCGCCGGCCGGGGAGTTGAGGGTCTCGAGCGTCCAGACGTCGAGGCGGCGCAGGGCCGCCCGCCAGGTGGCGCGTACGGCGCCGAGGTCGAGGCGCGGCATGGTGTCGCTCCTTCCGTTCGGTGTCGTGTGCTCCACCCGGGACACCGTCGTCCCGGGCGCTCATCCACCGTGACACCGCATAGCACCTTGATCCGTTTCTGGGGAGCGTGTGATGCGCCACTGCCGGAAGGGCAGGTTACTCGTCCGTATCGCCGGAACGGGTTTAAGAGTTGCTTAAGTTCGGCGCGCGACTCTTGGTGACTCCATGATCGCTCCGCCTACTGATCTGTCGGCCCGATGACACCGTTTGAACTGTTCGCCGCTGGTCCGCGTACTCTCCGCCGACGAAGAGACACGGCTTCGCCACGGGCCGGGCCGCCGGCGCCGGGGCGACGCCGCGGGAAGCGCTCGGCCGGGTGCTGGCGCGGCCCGCAAATCCGTGGTTAACCTTCCACATCCACCGCGTGGGAGGGGACGATCCGGGCACGCGTGACGAACGGGGGGCGAGGCATGCGGCAGTGGGGTGAGGGGCACTCCCGTTCGCGGAATGTCCGCCCCGAGGGCGCCGCATGAGCTTCGAGGACGACGAATACTGGGAGGACGAGTACTCCGAGTACTCGATCATGCCGCAGTCGGCCGTCGTCCAGGAACGGCAGTACGAGCGGCGCGAGAGCCCCGACGGCGTGATTCCCACCCGCCGCGGCAACCCGGACGGTCCGGTCGACGAGCTGGCCGCGCGCCGGCAGCGGCGGGCCCACGGCAATGTGGGCGCCGACGGGCGTCCCCAGGCGGCGTTCGACACGCAGCGGCCCAGCTGGCTCGACGACCCCGACTTCGCGCCGGTCGACACTTCGCAGCCCAACCTGGCCGGCGACGACTTCGAGGACGTCGACTTCAACCGGCCCGAGCTGGGCGCCGACTTCGACGCGCCGGACACGTTCGCCGACTCGGCCCAGCGGCGGCACAACGACCGCTACGACCTGCACGACGACATCGACGAGCCGTACGACCACCGCGACCTGGTCGCCTACGGTCACGGCCCGAACCCGGGCGTCAAGACCGTCAGCCGCAGCGACGACGAGCCGGTCGGCCGGCGCCGGCAGGCTCCCCGCCGCGAGGACGAGCGCCGCCCCCGCCGTGAGCCGGAGCGCCGCCCCCGCCGCGAGGAGCGTCAGGCGCCGCCCGCACCCGCCGCCAGTGGCCGGGCCCAGGTGCCCGAGGCCCGTCCGGACGACTCGCACAACCTCTACCGCCGTCCGGCGTCGCGGCGCGATGAGGCGTACGACTATGACGACCGGCCGCGGCGGTCGCGCTCCGGCAGCCGGGAGGAGATGATCTGGGACGAGCCGGCCGCCGCGCCTCGGGGCTACGACGAAGGCTATGACAATTCGGACGTACGCGATCGGCGCCGGGGCGGGTCACGCCGGCCCGACGCCTACGAGTTCGACGAGCGCCGCCGCGACGATGTCCGCCGCGATGATCCCCGCCGGGACGAGTCCCGGCGTGACGAGTCGCGTCGCGATGACGAGCGCCGTCGGCGCGACGGCTACGAGGAGCGCCGCCCGTGGCCCGCGGAGGCCGACGAGGGCCGGGGCCGGCCGGCCGCGCGGGACGACCGCCGCACCATCGAGGGCGAGATCCTCGACGACCGCGCCCCGCGCACCATCGAGGGCGAGATCGTCGAGGAACGCCGCCGCCCCGCGCGCGACAGCCGGCGGGTTCCCGCCGCCCGCCAGACCTGGGACGACCAGCAGGGCTGGGTCGAGGACGAGCGCTGGGACGACGGCCGCCCGGTCGGCGGCCAGGGCTGGGCCGAGCAACCGCAGCGCACGACCGGCCGGGCCCGGGTCGAGCCGGTCGCCGAGGGAGCGGCCTGGGTCGGCGAGGGCACGGCCGAGCACGACACCGTGGCCGCGGCGTCGGCGCCGATGCCGCCCGCGCCAGCGGCTCGCGCAGCTTCATCGGCGGCCGAGCCGGAGGACGATCGCGCCGGCGTGGATGACAGCCCGCGCGTGATCAGCAAGGCGACGCCGCCCGCCGCACCGCGGGTGGTCGGCAAGGAAGAGCCGCCGCCAGCGCCGCGAGTGGTCAAGGCCGACCCGCCGGCCGCGCCGCGCGTCGTCGGCACGCACGCTCCGACGCCGGCCGCCCGGGTGGTCAACCCGGCGCCGACGCCGGCCACCCCGGCTCCGCCGGCCGTTCCGCCCTCGGCCGAGCGGCCGCCGTCGGCTCCGGCTGCCCGCGCCTCGGTTCCGACGCCCGCGCCGAGCGTGCCGCGGCCGGCTCCCGCGCGGCCGTCGGTGCCACCGCAGCCGCCGGGCCTGGTTCCGGCTCCGCCCGCCCGGGATTCGGATCAGCGGACGCCCGGCCACGACATTCCCGCCGCCCCGGCCGCGCGCGGGTCAGTGCCGCCGAGCGACTCTTCCCTGCCTGGTACGCGTGGTCCCGTGCCGCCGGGCGATTCTTCTCAGGCCGGTATGCGTGGTCCCGTGCCGCCGGGCGATTCTTCTCAGGCCGGTATGCGTGGTCCCGTGCCGCCGGGCGATCCTTCCCAGCCCGGTACGCGTGGTCCCGTGCCGCCGGAGCCGGAGGGCGCACGCACTTCCCTGCCCGCGCATGCGCCGGACAGCGCACGCGCTGCCCGGCCGCCGCGGCCGATGCTGAACCCGGCCGGGCAGCCGTCCTCGCGTGGCTCTGTGCCGTCGCCGGCGCCGGACGGACAGGGGCAACCCGGCCCGCGCGGACCGGTGCCGCCGAACGTCACGGCCGACCAGGCTTCGCCGACGCCGGGCCAGGCTGCTCGCGGGCCTGTGCCGCCGCAGAGGCCCGTCGACCCGTCGCTCATGACGACCGACCCCCGGCTGCAAATGCCGCGCTCCCGCCGGAGCCCGCGCACCGCGCACGTCTTCCTGGCCGACGGCGACGACCCGTGGTCGATGGTGCCCGACGAGGCGCCTCCGGCCGCGCTGCCCAGCGGCGGCCTCGGCCGTCCGGTGTCGCCGGCCGCTCCGGGCCGTCCCCAGGGCCCTGGGCCGCAGGGCGCGACGCACCCGGGCCAGCAGCCGCCGGACGCCGCGACGGGTCCGGCGCCGCAGGACAGGTCGCCCGCGGCCTACGGGCCACCGCCTGCTGCGGCCGCTCCGTCGGGAGTCGTCCAGTCCGGCAACGCTCCGAGCGATGCTCCGGCGGCGTCGGGCCCGGCCCAGCAGGGTGCCCCCCGCGGCACCGCATCAGCCGCTCAGCCCGGTTTCCCCCACGGCCCGGCGCACCCCGGCACGCCCGCAGCCGCTCAGCCCGGCGATCCGCAGGACCCGACGCGCCGCGGCGTCGCTCCCGGCACGCCCGCACCTGCCCAGCGCGGCGGCCCGCACGACCCGTCGCAGCGCGGCAACGGTCCGGGCGCGCCCGCACCTGCTCAGCCCGGCGGCCTGCAGCACCACGGCGCAGTTCCGGGCAGCCCTGGGACCGCTAAGCCCGGCGTTCAGCAGGATCCGACGCGTCGTGGTCCCGATGCCGGCCGGCCCGACGCCGCTCCTGCTGCACCCGGAGTCGCCCCGCAGGGTCCGCCGCAGCACGGCCAGCCTCCGTACGAGCGCGGCGCCGGGCAGCCGGCCTCCGAGCTTCCGATCAAGCAGTACCCGGCGCCTCCGCAGGCACAGCCGTCACCTCCGGCAGCGCCGGACGTCCAGCCCAAGCCCGCGAACCCGGTACCGCCCCATGGCGGTCCGACCGCCGACCAGGCGCGCTCTCACCCCGCCGGCGATCACCCGGTCGCGCCGGGTCAGCAAGCCTCCGACTGGGCGCCCCGGGCCACCGAGCAGCCGCCCGCGGACGCGCACACCTCCGGCGTCCACAAGACCGGCGAGTTCTTCCGCCGCGCCGTCGACAAGCTCTTCGGCGGCTCGTCCAGCCACGACATCGACAAGCATGTGCCAGGACGGCAGGTCCCCGACCGCGGCCGGCCGACCGGCGGCCACCCCGTCGTGGAGCCGCAGGTCCCCACCCAGCGGACCCCGGCCCAGCAGCCCGCACCCACGCAGCAGCCACAGCCGGCCGGCGCCCAGCAAACACCGGTCCACCCTGGACCCGAGGGCCGAGCGCCGAGCCAGTACGCACCGGGCCCGCAGCCCCAGGGCGAACGAGTCCCCGGCCAGCACGCCCCCGGCCAACACGTCGCCGGTCAGCACGTTCCGGGTCAACACGTCCGGAGCACGCACGCTCCCGGCCAACACCTCCCGGGACAGCACGCTCCCGACCGACAGGTTGCGGACGAACAGTTCCAAGGCCAACATGCCCCCGGCCAGCAGGCTACCGACGAACACGGCCAGGGTCAGCACGTCACGGGCCGGCAAGCTCCGGCTCAGCCTGCGCAACACGCGCCGGACCAGCAGACGCCGCGCCGGTACCCGCCTGCGGAGCATGTTCTTGGCGAGAACGGTCCGGGCCGGCGTCCCGACGGGCGGCACGAGTCCGGCTGGGAGGTAGCTGGACCGCAGGCCGACGAGCAGCTCAAGGGCGGTCAGACCGCCCCGGGGCCGCACGTGCCGGCACAGCAGGCCTGGGACCGCGACTCCGGTCAGCCGGCGGCCGGGCAGAACCAGGGCCCGGCTGGGTGGAACGGGGCGGAGCAGCTCGGCGCCTCCGAATCGCCTTGGGCGCCGGGTGCGGGAGAACGGCCTACGTCGCTGGCTTCTGCTCCGGTCAGCGCGGCGCGGGGTGGGTCTCCGGCGGCGCAGCAGAGTCCTGCTGTTCCGCGGCAGGTGCCTGCTCAGCCGCAAGGTGAGGCGCCTACTCAGCCGTTGACCTCGGCACGGCCGGGTGGGACTGCTCACGACGTTCCGCAGGCGCCGAGGGCGGACGGGGCTCCGGCCAGCATTCGACCGCCGTGGCAGGACGATTCGTGGGCGCCGCCCGGGGACAACCGTGGACAGCGGCCCGAGGATGAGCGAGCCGTCGACCAAGGCCTGCCGCGGGACGCGGAAGGCCGACCGCAGAACGGTCCGGAGGCGATCGCGCCGCAGTCGCCGGCCGATTCTGGTGCATCTGGAATGTCGTCGCAGATCAGCTTCCCCTTGCGGCCGCGTTCGGCGCCGCCGGCGGTCGGCTCGGATACTCAAGACTTCCAGCCGCGCACGCCCGAGGTTCCGACTCAGCGGCCGCCGGCCGAGAGCCCGTCCAACGGCAACTGGGCACCGCAACCGCCTTACGAAAGCCAGTCTGCGCCCACGGCACCCGCCTCGCGCGATCGGCGGGACGACGTGGCCCCGCCGGCCCCGGCCACCGACCGTCAGGCATCCACCGACGGCCGGATGCCGGCGGCCGCGTCTGCCGAGGCCCAGGCGACCGCATCCTCACAAACACCGCCAGCCGCGTCCCGCGAAGCCCAGGCGACCGCGACCTCACAAACAACGACAGCCGCATCCCACGAGCCCCAGGCGGCCGCACCCTCCCAGCCGCCGACAGCCGCGTCCTCGGCGGCGCCGGTCGGCGGGAACCATGACGGCTGGGACTCGGCGGTGCCGCCGCGCTCGGGCGAAAGCGCCGAGCAGGGCCAACCGGACGACGGCCGGGCCCCTGGTCGGGTCGACGGCCCCGGGCAGGGCGCCGAGTCGGGGACATCCGCTCGTGGATCGCGGCACGCCGGCCCGGACGATGGCTCGGAGAGCGGCCCGGCGACGCCCAGCGATCCCACGCGATTGGGGGCGCACGCGGCGCCGTACATGGACGCCGATGGCTCGCTGCACAACCTGCGGCCGATCGGGCGGCTCGCGGTTTCGGGGGCGGACGCGCCGCAGCGGACCGCGGAGACCGCGTTCGGCGGCATGTGGTTCGGCTCCAAAGCAACTTCGGACGACGGCTCGGCGCCGGATGCCGAGCCGGAACAGCCGACCGCCGCGGAGACGACTGGCCGACCGGACAGCTCGGCCGCCCAGCCCGATGAGTCGGGTGCTCACACCGAGCAGCCGACGCCACATCACGACGTACCGGCCGTCCCGAACGGGCAGCAAGCCGCCCAGCACCAGCCCTCAGCAGGCCCGAACGGCCAGCGAGCCGTCGATCAGGCGCCGCTACCTGATGGGAACGGACAGCGGATGTCGCCGGCCGATCAGGCTCACCAGCCGGTCGCGCATCCGGAGCACCGGAAGCAGCCGGAGCAGCGGGAAGCCGGCGCCGCAAGCCAGCACTCCCTCAGCGCCCAACCCGACGAGGCAACCCCCGACCCCCGCGACGGCGTCGTCATCGACCTGGACGTGTCCGCGCTCTTCAAGGGCGTGACCCTCCCCGAGGACCAGCCCCCCGTCGACGCTGCCTCGGTGCGGGCCAAGATCGATGAGCGGATGGCCGCCCCGCGCATGCCGCGGGAGCGGGTGGCCGAGCCCGAGAAGGAGCGCCCGTCGCTGTCGGCGGCTGACCTCGAGGCGATCCGGTGGCGGCTCGACGGTGCGACCCTGCGCGAGGTCGTGGACGACCGGGAGGCCCTGCGCGAGCTGGGCGAACGGCTGGACGGACCGCTGGCCGACGAGGTCGACAACGTGGCCAAGGCCGGGCTGCTCAGCGTGCGGGCCGAGGTGTACCGCCTGCTGGGCGAGCTGGGCATGGCCGCCGCGGCCAGCCGGTTGGCCCTGGCCCACGCCGAGTCGGCTCGGGACATGCAGTCCGAGGTCATCGCCCAGGCCGAGCTGGCCCACATTCTGCGGCTGCGCGGCGACTTCAAGGAGGCCGACCGCCTGTTCGCCCGGGCCACCGGCTCCGAGGTCCCGGCAACTCTGCGCAGCGTCGTGCACGAGAACGCCGGCCGCTCCTGCTTCGACCAGGGGCGGCACATGGAGGCCCTGGACCACTTCGCCCGGGCCGTGCGCCTGGGCCGGCCGGACGATTCCGAGCTGGCCGCCCGTGTCGGTGTCTGCCTGGAGGCCGTCTACATCCACGTGCTGCGCGACGGCTGGGGGCCCTACCCGCGCACCCGCGAGGACATCCTGGGCATCCGGACCGCGCTGGACGAGTCGACCGCCGAGCAGCCGGTCATCCCGCCGCGCTGATCTCGTTGGAGCGGTCGGGGCTGGGCCTCGGCGCCGGTGGGTGGGCCATCGCCGTACGGCCGCGGCCTTTCTGTTTCGCCTCGTAGAGCGCGGCGTCGGAGGCAGCGCGCAGCTCGTCGGCCGTGCTCGCGTGGTCGGGCAGCACGGCGATGCCGATGCTGAGCCCGGGCGGCCCGCAGGGCAGGCTGTCGACGGCGGCCAGCACCGCGCGCACCTCGTCGGCGGCCCGGCCCGCGCTGACCCGGTCGGTGCGCAGCAGCACCACGAACTCGTCGCCGCCGAGCCGGGCCACCAGGTCGTCCTCGCGCCGCGCGACCACCCGCAGCGAGTTCGCCACCACCTGCAGGGCCTGGTCGCCCACCCCGTGCCCGTACGTGTCGTTGATCTTCTTGAAGTAGTCGATGTCGACCGAGATCAGGGCCAGCGACTCCCCGCCGCGGCGGGCCCAGGTCACCGCGCGGGTCAGTTCGCCGTCGAAGGACCGCCGGTTGGCCACCCCGGTGAGCGAGTCGGCCAGCGCCTGCGATTCGAGCACCTGGCGCAGCCGGTCGTTGCGGTTGCGCAGCGAGGCCACGACGATCGCGGTGAGGCTGAGCGCGACCGTCACCGAGACCCAGTCGGACAGGGCCTTGGTCGTCGTGAGCGTCGAGAACGCCACCGCGGCGTGCCCGGCCGAGATCAGCACCAGCACCAGCGCCGCGACCCGGTTGCTGAGGAAGTTGGCGGCGTACAGGACGGGCCACAGATAGAAGAGCTGGGCGCCCGCGCTGGCGTCGTGGGAGGCGAAGTTCATGCCGGCGATGATCGCGATGGCCATGAACGGCACGATCAGCCACCAGAGCCGCGGGATCCACCTCGCCCGCCAGCGCGCCACCGCTCCCCCGGCCGCCATGAAGACGCAGGTCAGCGAGATGGCGGCCACCCAGCCGGGCGGGTGCTCGGCGGGCAGGACGATGCCGGTGAGGAAGACGACGGGCGCGGCGGCCAGCATCAGGTACGCGACGCTGTGGGTTGCCCCCTGCTCGTCGCGGAGCTGGTAACGCACCGTCCGCCCTCCCTCGTCACTGAACCGTTCGGCCGCCCCGGCGAATTCATGAGCCCGACGCGCGGGCCGAGGCGCGCTCGCGCTGGGCCAGGGTGACGCCGGCGCTGGCCAGGGTCACCAGCAGGAGGGCCAGGATCTCGAGGGCGCCCAGCCGCTGGCGGAGGATGATCAGGCCGGCCACCGCGGCGGCGGCCGGCTCGAGGCTCATGAGGATGCCGAAGACGCGGGTAGGGATGCGGCGAAGGGCGTTCAGTTCCAGCCCGTACGAGAGAACGGACGACAGGACGGCCACGGCGACCACACCGAGCAGCAGCGACGGATGGTCGATCACCCCCGTGACTCCGCCGGAGCCGAACGGCAGCACGAGCACCGCGGCCACGGCGAGCGACACGGCCAGCCCGCCCGTGCCGGGCACGAGACCGCCGAGCCGGGCGCTCAGCACGATGTACGACGCCCAGAACAGCCCGGCCACGAAGGCCAGCACCAGCCCGCCGATCGGCGCCGAGCCCCCGCTGTCGAACCCGAGCAGCAGCACCCCGGCCGCGGCCAGCCCGGCCCACAGCAGGTCGAGCAGGCGACGGGTCTGCACGACGGCGAGCAGCAGCGGGCCGAGGAATTCCACGGTGACCGCGATGCCCAGCGGAACCATGGACAGCGACAGATAGAAGATCAGGTTCATGCCGGCCATGGCCACGCCCAGCAGCGCCGCCGCCCGCCACGCCGCCGGCGACCACGACCGCAGCTTGGGCCGGGTGATCGCGCCCAGGATCAGCGCGGCGAACGTCAGCCGCAGGAAGGTGACGCCCGAGGCGCTGAGATCGTCGAACAACCCGGTGGCGATCGCGCTGCCCACCTGCACGGAGGCGATCGCCGTCAGCACCATGAGCGGCGCCGGCACCTGGATACGGCTCATTCGGTGCGCAGGGCCACGACGGGGTCGAGGCGGCCGGCCCGCTGGGCCGGGACCACGCCGAAGATGATGCCGACGATCGCCGAGACCCCGAAGGCCAGGGCCAGCGACCACCAGGTGATCGCGGCCGGCACCGGCGACAGCGCGTCGACCAGCAGCGCGGACGTCACGCCGAGGGCCATGCCGAGCACGCCGCCGATGGTGGTCAGCAGCACCGCCTCGAGCAGGAACTGGACGCCGATGTCGCGGGGGCGGGCGCCGACCGCCTTGCGCAGGCCGATCTCTTTCGTCCGCTCGCGCACCGAGACCAGCATGATGTTGGAGACGCCGACGCCGCCGACCAGCAGGCTGATCCCGGCGATGGCGGCCAGCACGCCGGTGAGCACGCCGAGGATGTCGCCCAGCACGCCCAGGATCTGTTCCTGGGTGACCGCGCTGAAGTCGGTGTCGGGGTGGCGGTCGGTCAGCGTGTCGACCACGGCCGTGCTGAGCCGGTTGATGCGTTCGCGGTCGGGGGCCCGGATGGCCAGGCCGTCGATGCGGTCGGTGCCCAGCAGGCGCTGAGCCGCGGTCACGGGCACGTGGACTTCGCTGTCCCGATCGACGCCCAGGCTCTGCCCGAGGCGTTCGAACGTGCCGATCACCCGGAACCGGACGCCGCCGATGGTGATCTGGCGCCCGATCGGGTCGCGGTCGCCGAACAGCGCGGTGGCCGTGCCGGCGCCCAGCACCGCCACGCGGCGGCCGGTCGTGACATCCGTACGCGTCAGATAGGAACCCCGGTCGAGCCGGCGCACGAAGACGTTCGGCGTGTTCTCGAGCACGCCCTGCATGCTGGCG
Organism: Paractinoplanes pyxinae; assembly: GCF_026626335.1. Taxonomy (GTDB): domain Bacteria; phylum Actinomycetota; class Actinomycetes; order Mycobacteriales; family Micromonosporaceae; genus Actinoplanes; species Actinoplanes pyxinae. The sequence goes on from NZ_JAPNTZ010000005.1 coordinate 593,660, forward strand.
AAGGCCGAGCGGGAACCGGCCCGCACCGTCTCGCCCGAAGCGATGGTGGCGGCCACCCGGTCGCGGTCCCCGACCACGCGGGCCACGGCGTCGACGTCGTCCATGGTCATGGTGGACGCGGCGGGAGCCGAGCCCGCTTCGAGGCGGCCGGGCACGACCAGCAGCAGATTGGAGCCCAGACCCTCGACCTGCTGCTCGATCTGGCCCTTGGTGCCGGTGCCGATGCCGACCAGCGCCACCACCGCGGCCACGCCGATGACGACGCCGAGCATGGTCAGGATGCTGCGCAGCCGGTTGGCGCGCAGGGCATCGAGGGCGACGCGCCAGGCCTCAGCGAGTCTCAAATGATCACGCCGTCCTTCATGACGATCTGCCGGTCGGCCCGGGCCGCCACCTCACGGTCGTGGGTGACCAGCACGACGGCGACGCCCTCGCTGTTCAGCGACTCGAGCAGGGCCAGCACGGACTGCCCGGTGGCCGAGTCCAGGTTGCCCGTGGGCTCGTCGGCCAGCAGCACCGACGGGCCGGTGACCAGGGCCCGGGCGATCGCCACGCGCTGCTGCTCGCCGCCCGACATCTGGTTGGGCCGGTGGTCGAGGCGGTGCGACAGCCCGACCCGCTCGAGCATCTCGGTGGCCCGGGCCCGCCGCTCGCGCCGGCCGACGCCGCGGTAGACCAGCGGCAGGGCCACGTTGTCGCGGGCCGTGGTGCGGGCGAGCAGGTGGAACGACTGGAAGACGAAGCCGATGGTCTCGTTGCGCAGCTTGGCCATCTCGCCCGGGTTGAGCCCGGCCACGTCCCGCCCGCCGATCAGCAGGGTGCCGCCGGTGGGCCGGTCGAGCCCGCCCAGCAGGTGCATGAGCGTCGACTTGCCCGAGCCGGAGGTGCCCACGATGGCCACGTAGTCGGTCGGCTCGATGGTCAGCGACACCCCGCGCAGCGCCGGCACCGAGACGCCGTCGAGGTCGTACGTGCGGCTGACCTCGGTCGCGACGATGGCCGCGGTCATGAGGGCCGGTCGCCGGGCTGGATCTCGTCGGCCCCCGAGACGGCGATCCGCTGGCCCGCGTCGAGGCCGCCGGTGACCTGGACGACGTCCTCGCCCTGCACGCCGAGCGTCACCGGCACCCGCTCGTAGCGGTCGCCCTGCACGGCCCACACCGTGTCGCGCCCGTCGACGTTGATGATCGCCGAGGCGGGCACGGTGACGGCGTCGTCGGCCTCGCGCACCTGCAGCCGGATGACGGCGCTCATGCCGGGCCGGGGCGTCGGCGCGTCCTGGCCCGCGGTGAGGTCGAGCCGCACCTTGTACGACACCCCGCCCCGGGCCGAGGTGGTCGGCAGCAAGTCGATCGAGCGCACGACGGCCGAGTACTCCGACCCGGTGGCCGCGTCCAGCTCGACGGTGGCCTTGACCCCGGCCTTGACCAGCAGCACGTCCGTCTCGTCGACCTCGGCCACCAACCCCAGCTTGCTCACGTCGACCACGGTGAACAGCGGCGTCCCGGCCGCCACGTACGCCCCACGAGGCACAGCCGTGTCAACGCCGGAGAGACCGGTGGCCGGCGCAGCCGGGGCGCCGCCGGAGGACAGCAGGTCGGTCAGGGACGAAGGAGCAGCGCCGGCCGTGCCGCCGAACTGCACCACCCCGGCCACCGGCGCCCGCAGAGTCAGCGCCTCGACCGCCGCGTCGGCCAGCTCGTACGCCTGCTGGGCCTGCAGCCGCTGGGCCGCCGACAAGGAGCCGACCGCCTCGCTCAGCGAAGCCACGCCCTGCTCGACCGAGCGCAGCGCCTGGCCCGCGGCCGCCGAGGCCGCCGTGTACTGCTGGTTGGCCGCGTCGACCTGCTTGAGCAGCACCTCGCGCAGGACCGGATCGGTGATCTTGGCGGCGGCCGCCCGGGCCTCGTCGAAGGCCTCGGCCGCCTTGCGGTCGGTCTCGTGCCGCGTCGACGAGAAGCTGACGGACGAGACCCCGCCGGAGGACGAGGAAGCCGAATCGAGCGCCCGCTCGGCCGACTCGCGCCGCGCCTCGAGCTCGGGCGCGTCGACCACGGCCAGCACCTGACCCTGGCTGACCCGGCGGCCCGGCTCGACCCGCAGGTCGTCCAGCGTGCCGGCGGCGGGCGCGCTCACCGTGGCCGCGGCCCGGGCGGTCACCGAGCCGGGCGCCTCGACGATCTCGGACACCGTGCCGCGCGCGGCCGCGCCCAGGCGCACGTCGGACGGCTCGTCACCGCAGGAAGCGGCCGTCGACGAGACCAGCAGAACCCCGGCGACGGCGAGCACGAAAGGGCGCGAACGTTGAGACACGCACGCCACTCTATGTCGGCCCACCGACAAGAAATGGAGGAAGGCGGGCCCCCCGTGGTGGCCCGCCTTCCTCACAACACACGGATCAGGTGCCGGGACGACGCCCGATCAGCTTGACCGTCATCCCGATCTTGCCGACGTTCCAGTACGTCTTGGCGTCGCTCGGAAGCAGGTTCACACAGCCGTGCGACCCGCGCCACTTGTCGTGAATGTAGGTCGTGGTCTGGTGGAAGCCCTTGCCGCCCTGGAAGCGCTGCCAGTAGGGCAGCCACACCTCGTACGGGTCGGACCATTCCTTCTTCGTGCGCTTATTGATCTTGTAGGTGCCGGACGGCGTGCGGTAGCCCTTCATGCCCGACCGGACGACCGTCGGGGCGGCGAACTGCTTGCCGTTCTTCATGATCCACGACGTCTGCTGCGTCAGGTTGACGCAGAACGTGTAGCCCGACTTCTTGGGCTTGCACGCCGCGACTTTGGTCGACGCCAGGCGCTTGGCCACGTCGAACGTCGTGGGACCGGCCAGACCGGCGGCGGGCTGGATGCCGTACCGCTTCTGGAACTTGATGATGATCTTGCAGTCGGCGGCGGACTGCTTGCCGTCGACCTTGGTCTTGCCGAACATGCCGAGCTTGTTGATGTAGCCCTCGACCTGCTTCTGGTACTTGCCGGTCGAACAACTCGCCGCGGCGGCCTTGGTGACCACCGAAGTGCTCACCGCGGCACTGGCCCCGGCCGGTGACAGCGTCACCGCGCCGAGCCCGCCGCCGGCCATCGCCGCGAGGGCGACGGCGGCCGCAACCCGTCTCGATCCCACTGTGGTTCCTCCCCAGAAACGTGTGCGCACATAGAAGCACAGCTACGCATCACACGACTCCACGGGAAGGAGCGTGGCGCGAATCCGGTAGGTCACATCGGTTCGCGCACACGCCGCTTAAGAGAAGTTCGTCAGGATTTAGGGGTGGCGAAATCCTGCACCCAGTACGGCGTGCGGTCGCGCGAGATGGCCAGCCCGACGCCCATCTCGTGCAGCCGGCAGTCCAGGATGTTCTCGCGGTGGCTGGGGCTGTTCATCCAGCCGTTGACCACCTCGTACGCGCTGTCGGCGCCGCGCGCGATGTTCTCGCCGTACCGCTTCCACCGATAGCCGGCCTCCTCGACGCGGTCCCCCGCACCCTCGCCGTTGGGCGACTTGTGCGCGAAGTAGTCGCGGCGGGCCATGTCGGCCGCGTGCTCGTTGGCCGCCTCGATGAGCCGGCGGTCCAGAGTGAACGGACGGCAGCCACCGTGTCGCCGATTCTGGTTGATGAGCCGCAGGACGCGCTGCTGCATCGGCGCGGACGGGCTGCGCGAGACGTCGGACGCGGTGACGGCCCGCCGCGCCCCGACCATGACGTCGGCGGCTTGCTTGCGCTGCGTGGGCTTTTGCGGCTTTTCCTGTACGGGCGTCCGGGGCGCAGCCGGGCTCGGGAGCTCATACCCGTCCGGCTGCGCGGCGTCCGGTTCCTCCACCCGCCGATCGCCGTCATCACCCGGAACCGTCGCGTCGGGCTCGACGTCGCCGTCGTCGCCCGCGACCGGCTCCTCCGGCTCGGCGTCGCCGTCATCGCTCCCGACCGGCGTCCCGGGCTCCTCGCCGTCGTCGTCGAGCACCGGCTGCTCGCCCGCGCCGCGATCCGAGAACGGCTCCGCGTCGTCGCCGCTGAACTCGTCGCCGCCGGCATCGTCGACGGCCATGTCGTCGCCGGCCTGGTCGTCCGACGAGTCCTCGTCACCGAACAGGTCCGGCCACCAGAAGCTGCTCCAGCCCGGCGAGTCCGGCCTCTCGTCGGCCGCCGCCGAGGTCGCCAGGAAGCCGCCCCCCAGCAGGAGCGCCGCCGCCGCGCTGACCACCACGACTGGTTTCCGCATGCCCAGTAATCCCCGATCCTCCACGGCCACCCGGCCGCTCCGGGTCACCTCCCGGAGGTCAACGTCACAGGCCGGGCCGGGTCACTTGCGGATCTGGCGCCGTCACCGCGGGCGCTTCGGCCGGCATCACTGCGACACGGCCGTCCAGCAGGAGTTATGCCTCTGCAGGGGCATGCACACGCGTCGCACAAACGCACAGACAATCCGGACAGTTCATGCGTACGAGGTAAGCCTGCCCGGTCTTTCTTCCCGTCCGTGCGGAGGTCGCACCGCGTGGGCCCGCGCTGGCAACCTCGTCGCGGTGCGCAATCGCTACCTGGATCTTCTCCGTGCCGCCGCGATCGTCCGGGTGATCGTCTACCACCTGTTCGGCTGGCCCTGGCTCTCCGTCCTGCTGCCCGCCATGGGTGTCATGTTCGCCCTGGCCGGCTCGCTGACCGCCGCCTCGCTGGCCAAGCGGGACGCCGGCCAGGTGGTCGCCTCGCGGCTGCGGCGCCTGCTCCCGCCGCTGTGGCTGCTGGGCCTGATCGCGGTGCCGGTCATGCTGGTGGCCGGCTGGGCCGCCGAGAGCGACGGCGAGCACCCGTTCAGCCTGCCCCGGCTGGCGTTCTGGATCCTGCCGCTCGGCGATCCGCCCGGTAGCGACCTGGCCCTGGACGTCTGGGAGCCGCTTTGGTACATCCGCGCCTACTTGTGGTTCGTGCTGCTCTCGCCGGTGCTGTTCGCCCTGTGGAAGCGCATCGGCTGGGCCGCAGTCGCCCTCCCTCTGGTGATCATGGCCGGGCTCGACGTCACCGGTTTCGAACTGCCGGACACGGCCGACTCCGCATTGTGGGACTTCGTCACCTACGGCGCGTGCTGGATCGCCGGGTTCGCGCACCACGACGGCCGCCTCAAGGCGCTCAAGCCCTGGCTGGCCTTCCCGATCGCGCTGGCCATGGCGGCCGGGGCCGCCTACTACGTGCGCGACTACGGGACGTACGACCTGAACGACGTGCCCGAGGCGCAGGCCCTGTGGTCGCTGGCGTTCGTACTGGTGGTGCTGCGCTGGCAGCCGGCGATGGGCTGGCTGGCCCGGGTGAAGCCGCTCGACCACGCCGTATCGGTGATCAACGCGCGGGCCGTGACCATCTATCTGTGGCACAACACCGCGATCGCCGCCGTGTGGCCGGTGCTGACCGTGGTCGCGCTGGACGACCTGGGCGACCGCGCCGGGGCCGCGACCGACCTGGTCGTGGCGTTCGCTCTCACGCTGGCCGCGATGCTCGCCTTCGGCTGGGCCGAGGACGTCGCCGCCCGCCGCCGCCCCCGCCTGTGGCCGCAGACCGCCCCCGCCGTCACCCCGGCGTCCGCCGAGCCCGAACCGGAACCGCCGGCGGCCGAGCAGCCGGCCGGCGCGGCGATGGCCCGCTCCTCGGCCGCGGCCGCCATGACCCGGGCGCCCGCCAACTGGCCGCCGCTGCCCCGCACGACAGCGCCCGAGGATGCGCCGGCGCCGCACGATCCCGGACTGCCGGTGGCCGGCCGCCGGGTCGACCCGCTGGAGGCCGGGCCGAGGGAAGGCTGGTTCGAGCCGCCGCACCCCGACCGCGACAATTAGGGCTTGTTCCCGCCGGGACGGGACTGCGGGAACTAGCGCTGGAGAAGCGTGTGAAGGAATCTCGGATAAGCGGGATGAAGTCTCGCTAATCTGAGCGAATGCGGCAGTACGGACAAGCGCCCGCGCACACCGGCGAGGTCGAGGGCGCCGGAGTGGTCGCGCTCGTCTTCCGGGCCGGTCCGCTGCTCTGCGCCCTCCAGCTGGACGAGGTCATCGAGACCATGCGCCCGCTGGAGACCCGGGCCCTGGCCGGCACCCCGGCCTTCGTCCGCGGGATCACCGTGCTGCGCGGCGTGCCCACCCCCGTCATCGACGTGTCGCGGCTGCTCGGGGGCGGCCCGGCCGAGGCCGAACGCTACCTGGCCGTGCGCACCGAGCGGGGCGCCATCGCGCTGGCCACCGGCGAGATCGTCGGCATCCGGATCGTCGAGGCCGAGCCCACCGGCGGCCACCCGGCCCTGCTCGGCGGGGGCAGCACCCGGATGGTGGCCGGTGTCGGCACCCTCGGCGCCGAGCCGCTCCTGCTGCTGCAGAGCCTGCGGGCCGTGCCCGACGAGGTGTGGGAAGCCGCCGCCGTGAACTCGGGCGAGCCGGCGTGAGCGCCCCGGCCCACGTCGCGCGCTTCCGGGAGCTGCTGGCCCGGCTGCTCGGCTGGACCTTCGCCGACGACGACGCCCAGCCGCTGGGGGCCATGCTGCGCGAGCGGGCGGCCGCCAACGGGATGAGCGCCGACGCCTACCTGGCCCGGCTGGCCGCGCGCCGGTGGGAGGCCGAGAGCGCCGTGCTCATCGAGCGGCTGAGCATCACCGAGACGTACTGTTTCCGCCACGGCGAGCAGTTCGCGGCGCTGCGGGAGGACGCGTTGCCCGAGCGCGCCGACGCCCGCTCGGCCCAGCGGACGATGCGGATGCTGTCGGTGGCCTGCTCGTCCGGCGAGGAGGCGTACTCGCTGGCCATCACCGGGCGGCAGGTGCGGCCCGACCCCGACTGGATCATCAGCGTGACCGGCATCGACGCCAACCCGGCGGTGCTGCGCAAGGCCGAGGGCGCCTGGTACTCGGCGTGGTCGCTGCGGGAGACGCCGGACGGGGTGCGCCGGCGCTGGTTCCGGCCCGAGAACGGCGGCTACCGGGTGGTCGACGAGATCCGCCGGCTGGTGCGGTTCCAGCGGGCCAACGTGGCCGAGCCCGACGAGGCGCTGTGGCGGCCCGGCCAGTACGACGTGATCTTCTGCCGCAACCTGCTGATGTACCTGACCACGGACGTGACCCGCGCCCTGGTCGAGCGGATGACCGAGGCGCTGGTGCCCGGCGGCTACTTGTTCCTCGGGCACACCGACTCGCTCGGGCGCGACCCGGCCGGGCTCGAGCTGCGGCACACGCACCGCACGTTCTACTACCGCCGTACGGGCGGGCCGCCCCCGGCCCAGCGCATCGCCTCACTGCCCACCCGCACCGAACCCGCGCCGGGGCCCGACGTGCCGGAAGCCGCGCCGCCGGCCGACGACAACGCGTACGAGCAAGCCTTGGAACTGCTGCGCCAGGAGCGTTTCACCGATGCGCTCAAGCTGATCGCCGCGCCCCGCTCCGGCCCGGTGCGCCAGCGCGACCGGCTGCTGCACGGCGTGCTGCTGGCCCAGTCGGGCCGGCTCGACGAGGCGATCGCGCTGGCCCGCCGGCTCAGCGACGAGAACGGCCTCAACCCGGACGCCCACCAGCTGCTCGGGCTCTGCCTGGAGGACGGCTCGGCGGTGGCCGAGGCGATCGGCCAGTACCGCCTGGCCGCGTACCTGGACCCGGGTTTCGCCCTGCCCCGGATGCGCCTGGGGCAGCTCGCCCGGCGGCAGGGCGACGACCGGGCCGCGGCCGGCGAGCTGGAACGGGCGCTGGAACTGCTCGCCCGCGAGGACGACCAGCGGATCACGCTGTTCGGCGGCGGCTTCGGGCGCATCGCCCTCACCGTGGTGTGCCGGTCCGAGCTCGACGCGTGCGGGGTGCACCCGTGACCGCGCCCTCCGGCTCCGTCTCGAGGCGGCTGAGCCGGCTGCGGCGGGACTTCGACCAGTCCTTCGCCGAGCCGGCCCGCAGCCACGACCAGGAGCATCTGGAGCTCCTGACCATCCGCGCGGGCGGACGACCGTACGCGATAAGGCTTTCGCAGAGCTCGGGCGTGCACCCCGACCGCCCGGTGACGCCCCTGCCCGGACCACTGCCCGCGCTGCTCGGCCTGGCCGGGTTCGCCGGGGCCGTGGTGCCCGTCTACGACCTGGCCGCGCTGCTCGGCCACCCGGTTCCCGAGGTTCCGCGCTGGCTGGTGCTGGCGGCCGGCACCCCGCCGCTCGGACTGGCCTTCCACGAGCTCGACGGGCACGTGCGCGCGGCCACCTCGGACATCATCCGCGAGACGGGCGAGGACGGCGACGACGGCGGCCACGGGCGCGGCGGCACCCTGCGCGGGCTCGTCGACCTGCCCGGAGGCAGCCGCCCGATCATCGACATCCCGGCCATGCGGGCCCTGGTGCACGCCCTGGCCGGGCACGCGCAAGCCACCGACGAGGGAGAAGCACCATGATGGCCGGACGCACCTTCGGCACGAAGCTCGCCGCCGGCTTCGGCCTGACCCTGGCGCTGACGCTGCTGATGACGGCGACCTCGGTGGCCGCCCTGCGCTACGTGCTGACCACCAAGGACAGCGTGATCACCTCGGCCCGGGTCAACCTGGTCGGCACCGAGATGCTGAGCGCCCTGATGGAGTCGCGGATCGCCGACTACCGCGGCTACCTGCTCACCGGGACCGACGAGTACCTCAACGCGACCAATCAGGACCGCGCCAACTTCCTCAACGAGGTCTCGAACCTGCGCAAGTCGATGACCGACACGGAGTCGCTGGAGCTGCTCGACACCGTCTCGGCGGCCGAGGAGAAGCACGCCGGCATCCTGGGCCCGGTCATGGAGCAGCGCGCTCGCCTCACCGACCTGCGCAACGTGAACCAGCTGGCCGGCAACGACCAGGTGAAGGCGGCCCGCATCGCCGTCCAGCAGAGCATCAAGGCGCTCATCGCCCGGCAGTCGACAGTGGTCGACGCGCGCCGGGACGAGTCCTCGAACCGGGCCACCGCCGCGATCATCTTCATCGTCGCCATCGGCCTGCTGCTGATCGGGGCGGCCGCCGCCGTGGCCTGGAAACTCAGCCGCGACCTGAAGCGTGAGGTGGGCGCGGCGGTCGGGCACATC
>NZ_JAPNTZ010000006.1 GCF_026626335.1 Paractinoplanes pyxinae
TCAGCTCACGATGAGCTACGGCTGCCGCCCCGGGGAGATCATCCAAGCCAGGGGCCCCATGCGAGGGTCAGACTCCCGAGCGCGCCGCTCGCCACCGTCATGCCACCCATGTCGGATTAGCGGTTTCCGCGTTCGACGGCCACCGGCTTGAGCCACCTCTTCACCTTGAGAGACCCGGCCCGGAAGTTGGTGGCCCGCCCAAGCCGAGGAGTTACCGCGCAACCATCCGGAAGCGCGACCGGCACGGTGCGAACGCGAAACACACCACAAAGGTCCGCCCGGGTGACCAAGCCGCCCAGCTTCGTCCACAACGCGGAAGCCAGACCCCGAACCCGCACGGGTTCCCCAGCCCAGCCGTGCAATCAGAGAAGCACCGACCACGACGAAAGCCGCAGGCAGAAACCCGGCAAGGCCGGGGACGAGGGCGCTCACGCAAAGCATAGAGACGGTTTTCAGCTTGCGTGAGCGCCCTCGTCCCCGGCCGTCAAAGCGTAAGAAAGCCGCGGTTTTTGAGGATCACGCAGCGGCAGACGGCCCAACATTGGTCCGCGACCGCACGATCTCAACAACGTGAGCCACAGCCTCGTCAACGGAAACGCCGTTGCGCTGCGAGCCGTCGCGGTAGCGGAAGGAGACGGTTCCGGCGGCCACGTCGTCGTCGCCGGCGATGGCCATGAAGGGGATCTTCTGCTGCTGGGCTGTGCGGATCTTCTTTTGCATGCGGTCGTCGGAGTAGTCGACCTCGGCCCGGACCCCGGCGGCGCGCAGCTTCTCCACGAACGACGTCAGGTAGTCCGCGTGGTCGTCGCGGATCGGGATTCCTACCACCTGGACGGGGGCCAGCCACGCCGGGAAGGCGCCCGCGTAGTGCTCGACCAGCACGCCGAAGAAGCGTTCGATCGAGCCGAACTTGGCCGAGTGGATCATTACCGGTTCCTGGCGGGTGCCGTCGGCGGCCTGGAACTCGAGGCCGAAGCGGGCCGGCTGGTTGAAGTCGTACTGGATGGTCGACATCTGCCAGGTGCGGCCGATCGCGTCCTTGGCCTGGACGCTGATCTTCGGGCCGTAGAAGGCGGCGCCGCCCGGGTCGAGCACCAGCTCGAGGCCGGACTCGGTGGCCACGTCCTCCAGAACCTTCGTCGCCACGGCCCACTGCTCGTCCGTACCGATGAATTTGTCGCTCTTGGGGTCCCGGGTCGACAGCTCGAGGTAGTAGTCGTCGAGGCCGAAGTCGTCGAGCAGCGACCGGACGAAGTTCAGCAGGTGCTTGATCTCGGCCGGGGCCTGCTCTTTCGTCACGTACGAGTGGGAGTCGTCCTGGGTGAGGCCGCGGACCCGGGTCAGGCCGTGCACCACACCTGACTTCTCGTAGCGGTAGACCGTGCCGAACTCGAAGAAGCGCAGCGGCAGCTCGCGGTAGGACCGCCCGCGCGACCTGAAGATCAGGTTGTGCATGGGGCAGTTCATGGCCTTGAGGTAGTAGTCCGCGCCTTCCAGCTGCATGGGCGGGAACATCGTGTCTTTGTAGTACGGCAGGTGCCCGGAGGTGTGGAACAAACCCTCTTTGGTGATGTGCGGCGAGCTGACGTACTGGAAGCCCTCTTCGATGTGGCGGGCGCGGACGTAGTCCTCCATCTCGCGCTTGATGATGCCGCCCTTGGGGTGGAAGACGACCAGGCCGGAGCCGATCTCGTCGGGGAACGAGAACAGGTCGAGCTCGGTGCCGAGCTTGCGGTGGTCGCGGCGCTCGGCCTCGGCCAGGCGGTTCAGGTACGCCTTGAGCTCGTCGCGGGACGGCCAGGCGGTGCCGTAGATGCGCTGGAGCTGCGGGTTCTTCTCGGAGCCGCGCCAGTAGGCGGCGGCCGAGCGCATCAGTTTGAAGGCCGGGATGAGCCGGGTGGTGGGCAGGTGCGGGCCGCGGCACAGGTCGCCCCAGACGCGCTTGCCCTCTTTGTCGAGGTTGTCGTAGTGGGTGAGTTCACCGGCGCCGACGGTGGCCAGCTCGGTGTCGTCCACGTCGCCCTTGATGTCGACCAGTTCCAGCTTGTACGGCTCGCCGGCCAGTTCGACCTTGGCCTCGTCCAGCGACTTGTACTCGCGGCGGCGGAAGGTCTGGCCCGCCTTGACGATCTCTTGCATGCGCTTCTCGAGCTTCGTCAGGTCTTCCGGCTGGAACGGCTTCGGCACGTCGAAGTCGTAGTAGAAGCCGTTCTCGATGGGCGGGCCGATGCCCAGCTTGGCCTCGGGGAACACGTCCTGCACGGCCTGGGCCAGCACGTGCGCGGCCGAGTGGCGCAGCACGTTGAGGCCGTCCGGCTCGTCGATGGCGACGGGGGCGACGTCGGTGTCGAGCTCGGGCCGCCAGTCGAGGTCACGCAGGCGGCCGGCGGCGTCGCGGACCACCACGATCGCCTTGGGGCCGGTCGTCGGCAGGCCGGCTGCGGCCACCGCATCGGCGGCCGTAGTCCCGGCCGGGACGACGAGAGGGTCGGCCACAGCGGGGGTACGGGTTGCGGACACGGTGATCTCCTTCAGCTGCGAATAGCCCATCAGAACCTTGACGATGCTATCCGCCCCGATATTCCCCTGATCGGCCGCGCCCGCGAGTCACCGTTTGGTGAGCTCCGCTTCCTCCTCCACCCCGGGTTCGTACGAGAGAAGGTGTTTGCCCTCGGCCCGGTGTTCCAGGTCGGTGATGGCGGCCAGGCGGCGGTCGAGGTCGAGCTGGGCGCGGTTCATGGCCCCGTCGTGCATCTCGCCCTGGCGGGTGCGGGCGGCCAGCAGCTCGTCCTTGGCCCGCTGCAGCAGGATGCGGTTGGCCGTGTCCCGGTCGCGGGCGGGGATGCCACGGGCGGCGCCGATGATCTCGGGGTGCTCGGCGATGGCCTTGTCCTGGTTGAGGGAGTGCTGGCCCTTCCAGTACTCGGTCTGGCTGAACTCGGTCCAGTTGGCCAGGGCCAGGATGCTCACGTCGTCGTAGCGCGGCTGCTCGCCGTCGGGCAGGACGTCCTCGCGGTACGTGTAGTCGCTGAGGGCCTGGGCCGCCTTGCGGTCGAGGTCGTTGACCGAGGTGAGGACTTCGCCGATCTGCTGCGCGTACGCGTCGACCGTGCCCTGCGAGGCGGCGACCGTGAGGGGCGCGGTGATCAGGCCGGCTTTCAGGTCGACCCGCAGCCCGGCCGCTTCGGCGTCGGCGACCACTTCCTGCAGGTGGCGCCGGGCCTGTCCCAGATCGAGGGCGAAGTCGCGGATGATCCAGGCGATGGCGGCGCAGCCCGCCTGGCCGTTGCCGACCTGGACGCGGATCTCGGCCGCCTTGTCCTGGGCGGCCTGCGAGCTGGGCCCGGCCGGCCAGTGGTTGGGCAGTTCGCGGGTGTCGCGGCCCAGGTCCTCCACGGCGACGTCGAGGGTGCGGGCCAGCTGATCCCAGTGCCGGGCGACGGTCTCGAGCCGGCCGAGGTCGGCGGTGAGCAGCCCGTTCAGCGTGATCGTCACGACGTCACCCCGGCTTCCCGGCGACCTGGATGCGGTCGGCCGCGGCCTCGTCGGTGGCGACGAAGTCCCCCGCCGCCGCGCGCAGCTCACCGCCGTAGTCGCGGACGAGCGTTCCCAGCCTCTCGATCGTGATCTGCCAGAACCGGGCGGCGTGGGCCATCCGGGTCTCGCAGACCTCGGCCCCTTCCACCGCGCCCTTACCGGCGTACTCCCATCCGGGTATCGGCGCGGCCGCCTTCGCGATCTGCTCCCCGATCCCGGTCACCGCCACGCCCATCGCCCGCACCGCCGGCGCATCGATGCTGGTCATGTCGTCCATCGATCAACCACCCCACCCGTAGAGGTCCCGCTCGCGAAAAGTACACGGTGCGGTCACGCCGTCCGGTTCACCGCCGGCCTCTACCGTGTGCTCATGATCGAGGTTCTGACGGCTCTGCTGGACCGGTCGGTGGCCCGGATCGCCGAACTCACGGCGGACGCCCGCCACTTCGATCGGCTCGAGGTCGTCCGGATCGCCGACGTCTGGGACAACAACAGCGGGCCGTTGTTCGGGGTCCTGAGCGCCCCACGGCGACAGCGGGCGGCTCACGGCCGGCTCGCGCTCGAATGGATGGCGGGATTCGGGGCCAAGCGTCAGCAGTGGATGGCCGAGCAGGTGGCGCTGGCCGGATACGCGCTGGAGGCGTTGCCGGTGGCCGACGAGGGGCCGTACCGCGACTACCGGGGAATGGTGCGCCACAGCATGCAGCCCTTGGACGCGAGCCTCGGCGAGGACTACGACCTCGAGCGGGCGCGAATTTCCTCCGTACGGGTCGAGCAGGCCGGCCACGCACTCAACGGGTTCATCGGCCTGGAGGTCCCGCGGCGGTACGGCGTCGCCGGGAACGCCGACGTGCAGGTGTACTTGACCGGGCTGGACGACTGCCGGTTCGACAATGACGACCGGCGCGGGGTCGCGGTGGCCGACGGCGAGGTGAAGCTCGGCGAGCACGGCTTCGTGCGCGCGGCCGGCGCCGAGTACTGGCTGGACGACGACTCCTGGCATCTGTCCCAGGCCGGTCGGCGGGCGGACGCGGTGACGCCGCCCCGGCCGCCGCGCAATGAGGTGAAGCTGCGTCAACCCGACGGCTGGGCTTACGCCGCCGCGGCCGCCCTGCACGAGGCGATGATCCGGATCCGGTCGGTGCGCTACGCCCGGCTGGTCGGCAAGGTGCCGGTCGACGAGTTGGCCGGTCTGCTCGCGAACGCCGGATCGGACGCCCGCCGCGCGGCCCGGTGGCCCTGGGGTTACCAGCGCCTGGCCGAGCGCTGGAGCCGCGAAATCGAAAAGCCGGCCCGCCCGCCGGCAGCCCTCGGCGACCATCTCACGCTGGCCGCCATCGGCACGGGCGTGGTGCTCAATTCCGCCGTACGCAACGAGAAGGGCACCTGGGAGCTGCGCTCAGCCGAACTCCCTCCGCCGAATTCGTTCCGGCTCACCGCGCAGAACCAGCGCATCATCGTGGACGGTGAGTGGTCGAACGAGACCGGACAGCAGAAGTAGCGGTCAGGGGGTGATGGCGGCCAGGCCGTCGGCTCGGGGGTCGCTGCCCGCTTCGAGGACGCCGGCGTGCAGGCGGGACAGTTGGACGTGGCCGGCCTCGTCGTGCGGGCCGGCTGTGGTTGTGACGGTCAGGCCGGTCGGGTCGCCGGGGAGAGGCACGCCCGGTTCGAGGATCAGGTCGTCGCCGCGGAGGATCCAGCGTGGACGGGTCACCAGGTCGGCGGGGTCGGCGGTGAACACGTCGGGGGCGAGCTGGGCCAGGATCCACGGCTGGGCCCGGCCGCCCTGGCAGCCCAGCGCGACCACGCCGCCGGAGGTCAGCGCGATCGTCGGGCACAGCGTGTGCGGCGGGCGGACTCCGGGTTTCAGGTGCGCGGGATGGGCCGGGTCGAGGCTGAACGACGTGCCCCGGTTGTGCAGCAGCACCCCGGTTCCCGGCTCGAGCAGGCCGGCGCCGAAGCTCTCGAAAACGCTCTGGATCAGGGTCACGGCGTTGCCCTCGTCGTCGACGGCGGTGACGGCCACCGTGTCGCCGGTCGGTTTCGGGGGCTCCGAGGCAAGGTCAAAGGCTTCCCGCGTACGAAGGAGAAGCCCATCCACCGAAATCGGGCCGCCACGAGGATCGCCGAGCAGCGCGTTACGGGCAGCCTGCGCGCGCCGGCTGTCGGCCAGCAGCGACGGCGAGCCGGCCACGGCCAGGAACGTGGCCCCCTGAACCGGCGGCGGCGCCGCATGCCAGGTGACCTCCCCGACCGTACGGCGCAATGGTTCGACCACCTCGGCCGAGTGAGCGCCGAAGTCGTCCGCCGAGAGCGTGACACCCAACGCCTTGAGCCCCGCGATCAGGCGCTCGTTGGCGTAGAACGACCGCCAGTCCCGGCCGATCTCGTCGAGCGTCCGGGCGAGCGCCGGCTGCACCAGCGTCGGCCCGAGCATCACGCCGGCCAGCCCCGGATCGGCCCGCACCACGTCGGCGGCCGCACTGATCGCCGTACGCAAGCCCGCGCTGATCTCGACACCATCAACCGCAAGCTGCACGGCGGGCGCCAGCAACTGGCTCAACGGCAACCGCGCCCCGAGCGCCTGCACCGCGGCCCACCCCGCCACCACGCCCGGCACGGTCACCGTCTGCGGCCCCCGCAGCGGCATTCTTTCCACGTACGCGTCCCGCCCGGCCGCCCCGACCGACACCACCGCCCGAACCGGCGCCCCGGCCGCCCGCACCATCGCGACGAGGTCCCCACCCACCGAACACTGATGCGGATACACGACGGCCAACGCCCCGGCCGCAGCCAGCGCCGCGTCGAACGCGTTGCCCCCGTCCCCCACCACCGCTCGCGCGGCCTCCACGGCAGCCGGATGCGGAGCAGCGACAGCAACAGCCATACGGCCGACCCTACGTCGGGCGTGAGCGAGGATGGCGGGATGCTGACGACGGAACGGTTGCTGCTGCGTAAGTGGCGGAACGATGACCTCGACGGGCTGGCTGCCATCAACGCGGACCCGGAGGTCATGCGGTACATCCTGGATGGGTCGGTGCGGGATCGGGAGCAGAGCGCCGACGGGCTGCGGAAGATGCGGCGGGACTGGGACGAGCAGGGGTACGGGCTGTTCGCGGTCGAGCTGCGCGGTGAACTGATCGGGTGGGCTGGGTTCGCGGTGCCCGTGTTTCTGCCCGCGGTGTTGCCGGCGGTGGAGATCGGGTGGCGGCTGGGGCGGCGCTTCTGGGGGTACGGGTACGCGACCGAGGCGGCTGCGGCTGCTCTGCGGTTCGGGTTCGACGAGGTGGGGTTCGAGCGGGTCATCAGCATCCGGCACGTCGACAACATGCGGTCGGCCCGGGTGATGGAGAAGCTGGGCCTGGCGTACGAGTTCGACACCGTGGTGCCGGAGTACGACCAGCCGGTGGCCGTGCACGCGGCCGTCAGACCGTGAGCGGGGTGGCCACCTCGAGCTCGTCGTGGTCGATGAGCCAGCGCACCGACTCGAGGACGGCCTGCTCCGGCTCGTACGCGGGAAGGTAGCCGAGCAGGGCGCGGGCCTTGTCGATGCTGAAGTAGTGGTCGCGGACCAGGTGTTCCCAGCTGGTCTGGGCGGCCTCCTCGCCGGCCGTGCGGCGGAAGTCGACCCAGGTCACCGGGCGCAGTTGCGCCGTCTGGCCGAACCAACCCGCGGCGATGCGGGCGTAGCCGCGGACGTTCAGGGCGGATGGGGCGACGGCGCTGAAGTCCTCGCCGGCGGCGGCGTCGCGGCGGGCGATGGCGGCCTCGAAGATCTGGGCCACGTCGTCGGCGTGCACGTGGTGCATGAATTCGGTGCCGATTCCCGGTACGTCTAGCGGCTCCCCGGCCGAGAGGGTGCGCCACACTGCCGGGTCCAGGTTGCCGAGCGGGCCCACCGGGTGCCAGCCGGGCCCGACGATGTGTCCAGGGTGGATCGACGTGGTGACCAGGCCGCCCGAGCTGGTCTCTTCCTTGAGCATGCGGGCGATGGCGTCCTTGGCGATGCCGTACTCGCCGAGCGGGGGCGGGCCGTTCTCTTCGGTCATGGGCAGCTTCAGGCTGGGGCCGGCCCGCCAGATCGAGCCGCAGTGCAGCAGGTGCCCTATCTGGCCGCGCAACCGGTCGACCAGCGCCGTCGCCGATTCGAGGGTGAAGCAGATCAGGTCGACCACGACGTCGGGCTGCAGCCCGGCCACGGCCTCGGGGAACGCCGGGTCGTCGCGGTCGGCCGTCACCGGGCGCACCTGCGACCAGGCCGGGTCGTCGACGTAGCCGGAGCGCTGCCCGCGGCTGACGTTGATCACCTCGTGCCCGGCGCGAACCAGCCGGGGCACCAGGAACGTGCCGATGTGCCCACTGCCGCCGGCCACCACGATTCTCACCGGGCCAGGCTAACCCTTCGGCGTCCAGCGCAGCAGGTACTCGTCGTCGCTCTCGGACTCGACGACGCAGCCCAGCCGCTCGTACAGCCGGCGGGCCCGCGGGTTGTCTTTCTCGACGCCGATCAGCAGCGGGACGCCGTCCCGGGCCGCGGCGCCCTGCAGGTCGCGGATGATGGCCGTGCCGATGCCGCGGCCCTGCACGGACGGCAGCAGCTGAATACCGGCCAGGTGCAGGGCCGATTCCCGCCGGACCACGCGGAGCCGGCCGACCACCTCGTCGTCCAGCAGGATCACCGACAGAAAGCTGTCCGGTTCCGGGTTCCGGCTCCATTCGGCGAAACCGGCGCGCCACTGCTCGTCCTGTTCGGGGGTGTTGTCCGGCCAGCGGCCCTGCGCCTTGGTGGCCGCCATGACGATGTCGGCCAGCCGGTCGGCGTCGTCGGCCGTGGCCGGACGCAACCTCATGCCAGGGCCGACCGGGTGGCGGTCACGAACGTGTCGAAGAGCGGCTTGAGCGTGTTCTTGCGGTCCTTGCGCGTATTGGTGAAGAACATGTCGGTGCGCAGCGGCGTGGTCAGCTCGAGCTGCACGCCCTTCCCGCGGCCGTTCAGGTTCACGATGTTGCGGGTGTCGGTGCCGCTCAGCGGCGGGACGATGTTGGCGTCGATCGCGTTTAACCCGGCTGCCCGGTACGCCCGGATCAGCGCCGCCTTGAGGTCGGTGTCCAGCCCGCCGACCAGCACGGCGGCCACGTCGTCGTCCTGTTCGGCCTCGGCCGGCGAGCAGCCGTGCAACGACACCGTCCGCCGGCTGGCCGCGGCCGTGGCCAGGGCGACCGGGTCGTCGCAGTGGGTTGCCGTGACGTGCAGCGCCGCGTTGCCTGACGTCCGGATGCCCTCGAGCATCCAGTAGTCGTAGACCGGCCCGCTCGAGGTCAGGTCGGCCGGGTCGTAGCCGGCGATGGCCAGGCAGAGCTCGGAGGTGCCGGGCTCGATGCCGCCGCCGTGCACGGCCAGGATCGCGGTGTCGGGGTAGCTGCCGCCGGGGGCGTCGCTGTCGTCGAACGCGGCGTGCCGGCGGAAGCGACGGGCGTAGTCGACCCCCTCGGTGGTCTTCGAGTACATGTCGAGGTTGGACAGATAGTTGTCGTCGGCTGCGGCGGCGGGCCGCGCCCCGATCGTTACCACGGGCGGGACGGCGGCCGCGCCGAGCATGGCCAGGACAGTGCGACGGCTGAGCGGAGACATGGCCCAAGCATCGACGAACGTGACAATCTCGTCGACCCCGTCCGGCTCAGGACGACGGGCGGTGGCGGAAGACCAGGAACAGTTGCATGAAACCCATGACGACCAGCCAGATGCCGGTCAGCCAGACGATGGTGGCCAGCGACGGGCCGGGCCAGAGCAGCACGACCAGGCCGCCCAGGATCGTGATGACGCCCAGCAGGGCGACCACCACCCGTGCGCCGCCGTCGTACGGGCCGGTGAAGGCGTTGACCAGGCCGGTGATGCCGCCGATGAGCCAGGCGATGCCGATCAGGGTGGCGATGGCGATCAGCGAGACGACGAGGTTGCGCAGGGCGATGACGCCCGCCACCACGAACAGGATGCCGATCACCGCGGTCAGGGCGCGCGACGCACCGTCCTCGCGGGTGGCCGTCACCGCCTGCACGAGGTTGATGAAGCCGTGCACCAGCAGCCAGACGCCGAAGATCGCGGCCCCCACGTACAGGGTCTCGTCGGGCCAGGCCAGGGCCACGACGCCGAGGATGATCGAGGTGGCGGCGCCGGCCGCGGCCAGCCACCACAGGGATCGCTCGGCGGATCGCATGAGTGTCGGGGTCGGAGGATGCGAGATGGACACCGGAAGCCTCCTGTGGGCTGCAGGGTCGCTGTCCGGCCGAATCTATCGCCGCGACTACCCCCGGCGATAGAGCAATCGACACCCTAAGTGATCAGGGGCACACGCCGAGCTCGTGCAGGGCGGTGTTCAGGCGGTCGAGGTCGTCGTGCGTGCTGCCCAGGCCCCAGCTCGCGCGCAGCAGGCCGCCGGTGTCGCAGGTGCCCGCGCCACCCAGGCGGCGCACCAGCGGGTGGGCACAGAACAGGCCCGCCCGTACGCCGATCCCGTGGTCCTGGGCCAGCCGGTCGGCCACCGCGGCCGGATCCGGCACGGCGAACGAGACGATGCCCACGCGCGGCTGCCGGCCGCCGAAGAGCGAGACGCCGCCGTCGAGACCGGCCAGCAGGCTCTGCTCGTGTTCCAGCAAGGCCACGCGATCCGCCCGCAGCAGGGCTTCACACACGGCGGCCAGCGAGACGGCGCCGACCAGGTTCGGGGTGCCGCCCTCGTGCCGGGCCGGGCCGGTGGCCCACACGACGTCGCCGGGCGCGTCGCCGACGGACGCGCTGGCCCCGCCGCCCCGCAGATAGGGCTCGGCGGCGTCGAGCCAGTCGCTCCGCCCGGCCAGCACGCCCGCGCCGAACGGGGCGTACAACTTGTGCCCCGAGAAGGCCAGGTAGTCGGCGCCCAGGTCGTCCAGGTCGACCGGCACGTGCGGCGCCAGCTGGGCCGCGTCGACCAGCACGCGGGCCCCGTGCTGGTGCGCGACGTCGGCCAGGCGGCGCACCGGCCAGATCTCACCTGTCACATTGCTGGCCCCGGTCACGGCGAGCAGGGCGGGACCTCGTACGGAGGAAAGCGCGACCCGCACGGCCTCGACCGCCTCGTCGGGATCGGCCGGCGCCGGCAGGCGCACGGGCGACGGCCAGGGCAGCAGGTTGGCGTGGTGCTCGCCGTCGAAGACGACCGTCGTGGTGCCCGCGGGCAGGGCGCGGGCCAGCAGGTTGAGCGCGTCGGTGGTGTTGCGGGTGAAGACGACGGTGTCACCCTCGCGGGCGCCGACGAACTCGGCCACGGTCTCGCGGGCGCGCTCGTACTCGAAGGTCGAACGCTGCGAGCGCAGGCCGGCGCCGCGGTGCACGCTGCCGTAGTACGGAAGCAGGTCGCGGACGGCGTCGGCGGCGGCCCGCACGGCCGGCGCGGAGGCCGCGTAGTCGAGGTGGGCGAACCGCACGGCGGCGCCGTTCGGGAGCGTGGTGGTGAGATCGGCGCCGATGATGTCGAGAAGATCGGACATGGCTCTGCCTCCGGGAGAGCTCGCGCTTGCCCGCGCCCGGACGGGCACAGGCCAGGTCTTCACCCGGGGCACCCCATCGCGAACGCAAGGGTTGCCGGCCAGCGAGCCGGGGCTTGACGCTGGCGCTCATGACCTTCGGAACGAACTCTAACACCCTCTATCGCCTATAGGCTAGGTAGGGATATGGTCGGCCCATGAGCAACCAGACCTGGGCCGCATGGCACGCCGAGCACGAGAAGAACCTGGCCGACCCGCACGGGTTCCTGGCCATCACCAGCCTCAACTTCCTCGACGCGACGCCGCGGCGGTTCCCCGACGCGCCCGGCGAGTGGAGCACCGGGCCCGGCGGGGTGGTCGTCGAGCTGGCCGAGGGTGAGTCGCTGACGATCGACGGGGCCGAGGTCACCGGGCGGCACGAGTTCGGTGTGCTGCCCGAGCGGGGCGGGGTCTTCCCGGCGTACGGGGAAGCGGTCGTCGAAGTGGCCAAGCGCGGTGGCTTCGACATCATCCGGCCGCGGCACCCCTCCAACGAGCTGCGGCTGCAGTTCCACGGCGTGCCGGCCTACGAGCCAACCGAGAAGTGGGCGCTGACCGGGCGCTACGTGCCGTTCGAGGAGCCGCGCGACGTCACGGTGGGCGCGGCGGTCGAGGGCTTGGAGCACGTGTACGAGTCGCCGGGCCGCGTCGAGTTCGAAGCGCTGGGCACTCCGCTGTCGCTGACCGTCTTCAATGGACGTACGCCGGGATCGTTCTTCGCTCTTTTCACCGACGAGACCTCGGGCGTCACGACCTACGCGGCCAACCGCAGCCTGGCCATCGACGCGCCCGCCGGCGACGGCACGGTCACGCTCGACTTCAACAAAGCCACCAACCTGGTCTGCGCCTACACCGACTTCGCGACCTGCCCGTTGCCGCCGGCCGAGAACCGGCTGCCGGTCGCCGTGGAGGCGGGCGAGAAGATTCCGTACGAGCGTCAGTCGTGATCCATGTCGCGCTGGAGCTCGGTTCGCTGGACATCGAGGACGCAGAGAAGGCCGGGTTCGCCTTCGTGACGATCGCGAACGACGGGCCGATCGAAGCCGGCGTGCGGGCCGCGTATCTCTCCCGCCGCACGAGCACGATCGGCCTGGCGCCGGAGCTTCACGTCACGGTCACCGAGCCGTTCCACCTGGCCACGCAGCTGGCCTCGCTCGACCACGCCTCGCTCGGGCGCGCCGGGTGGGTCGTCGGGGCGGTCAACACCCCTTCGGCGTACGCGGCGGTGGGCGGCACGCCGCTGGCCGGGGACGACCTGCGGCGCGAGATCGAGGACGTCATCGACGTGGCCCGGCTGCTCTGGCACTCGTGGGAGGACGACGCCGTCATCCGCGACGTCGGGAGTGGACGGTTTCTGGACGCGGATCGGGTGCACCACGTCAACTTCACCGGCGCGCGCTTCTCGGTGGTCGGGCCGCTCATCACGCCCCGGCCGCCGCAGGGCCAGATCGTGGTGATCGGCGCCGACACGCTCGGCGTGACCGGCCGCCTCGACGTGGCCCTGATCGACGCCCCCACCCACGACGAGCTGGTCGAGCGGTCGGCGCAGGCCCGGGCCGACGGCGCCCGGCTGATCTTCGCCGAGGTGGAGGTGGACGACCCGGCACCTGTGCGGGCGCGCCTCGACCGGTTGGAAGGCATCGTCGACGGCGTCCGGCTGCACCTGACCGGCGCCACCCCCGGCCTGGCGCCGGTCATCGACGCCCTCGGGCCACGGCCACCGGCCGGCTCGACCCTCCGCGAAACGCTCGGCCTGCCCCAGGGAGGGTGACGTGCTCCATCTCGGACTCTTCTTCACCGGCGTCGGACCGCAACTGATCTGGACCGCGCCGGACTTCGCCGACCACACCCACATCGACACGTTCGTGGCCACGGCGAAGACGCTGGAGCGCGGGCTGTTCGACGCGTTCTTCCTCGGCGAGGGCCTGCGCGTCCGCGAGAACCGGGGCCGCGTCTACGACCTGGACGTGGCCGGGCGGCCCGACGCCATCACGCAGCTGGCCGCCCTGGCCGCCGAGACCACCCACCTGGGCCTGGTGGCCACCCAGAACACGACCTACAACTTCCCGGCCGACCTGGCCCGGCGGCTGGCCAGCCTGGACGTCGTGTCGGGCGGGCGGGCCGGCTGGAACATCGTGACCACCGACAACGCGTGGACGGGCGAGAACTTCCGGCACGGCGGGTGGTTGGAGCACTCACGCCGCTATGAACGCGCGGACGCGTTCGTGACCGCGGCTCGCGCCTTGTGGGCCGGGTCGCGTTATGCAAAGCACGACGATCTCATCGACATCGATGCGCCGCCGACCGTGGCCGCGCGGCCGGTGCTGTTCCAGGCGGGCGACTCGCCCGGCGGGCGCGACCTGGCCGCCCGGCACGCCGACGTGGTGTTCTCGGCCAACACCGACTACGACAAGGCGGCGGCGTACGCGACCGACCTGCGGGCCCGGCTGGCCGGCTACGGCCGCTCCCCCGATGCCGTCCGCATCCTGCCCGGCGCGATGGTCGTGCTGGGCGACACGCCCGCGGAGGCCGCCGAGAAGGCCGAATGGATCCAGCGCGAGCAGACGACCGGCCCGCGCGCCATCGCCTTCCTCGAGCAGTACTGGGGCAAGGACCTTTCCGGGTACGACCCCGACGGCCCGCTGCCCGACATCGAACCGGCCGAGGGCGAACTGGACCCGTCCCGCGGCACGATCCCCATCGAGTTCCGCACCGGCAAGCTCGAACGCATCGCGTCGTGGCGCGCATTGGGCCTGTCCATCCGCGAGACGGTCATCCAGGTGACCCCGCGGCACAATGCGTTCGTGGGCACGCCGGGCCAGATCGCCGACGAATGGACGCGGTACCACGACGACCACGTGGTCGACGGCTTCAACATCCTGCCCCAGCAACTGCCCGGCACGATCGAGGACATCGTCGACAAGCTGGTGCCGGAGCTGCAGGAACGCGGGCTCTACCGGACGGCGTACACCGGGACGACGCTGCGCGAGCACCTGGAGCTTCCGTGACGCCGGACGTCGTCGTGGTCGGCGGCGGCGCCATGGGCTCGGCCGCCGCCTGGTCGCTGGCCCGGCGGGGCGCTGACGTGGTGCTGCTCGAACGGTTCACGCCGGGCCACACCAACGGCGCCTCGCACGGGGCGTCGCGGATCTTCCGGCTGGCCTACGCGCAGCCCGACTACATCCGGCTGGCCCGCCGGGCTCTGGACCTGTGGCGGAAGCTCGAATCCGAGACCGGTAGGCCGCTGCTCGACCTCACCGGCGGCGTGGACCACGGGCTGCTCGCGCCGATCGAGGACATCGCCGGCGCCCTGGACGCCGAGGGTGTTCCCGGCCGGTGGCTGAGGGCGGAAGAGGCGTCCGAACGGTGGCCGGGTCTGCGCTTCGCCGGCCCGGTCTACTTCCACCCGACGAGCGGCCGCGTGCACGCCGACAACGCGGTGGCCGCCCTGCAGTCGGCCGCCGCCGCGCGCGGGGCCGTCGTGCGGCACGAGACACCGGTGCTGTCGGTGACCGTACGGGCCGAGAACGACGTCGAGGTGGTCACGCCGGCCGAAACCCTGCGCGCCCGCCGCGTCGTGGTAGCCGCCGGCGCGTGGACCCCGTCATTGTTGCCGGGCCTGTTACGCGTACGCGTCACGCAAGAGCAACCGGCCCACTTCGCCCCACTCGACCCCGCGCTGCAGTGGCCCAGCTTCATCCACCACCGCCCCGACCTGGGCGTCTACGGCCTGGCCACCCCCGGCGAGGGCATCAAGGCCGGCTTCCACGGCACCGGCCCCGAGGTCGACCCCGACCACCGCAACTTCGCCGAGGAGCCCGTCCACGCCGCCCAGCTGCGCGACTACGCCCGCCACTGGCTCCCCGGCGTCGACGCCGACGCCACCACCCCGATCAGCTGCACCTACACCACCACCCCGACCAGCGACTTCGTCATCGACCGCACCGGCCCGCTGGTGGTGCTGGCCGGCTTCTCAGGCCACGGCTTCAAGTTCACCCCCGCCATCGGCGAACTGGCCGCCGACCTCATAGCCGGCGCCCGGCCGCTCCCTCGCTTTCGTATTCACAAGACTGGACGCTGACCGATCTAAGCGCTCGGGCTGCCATGGCGAGATAGCGATGCGCCAGGCCCACCTCGAGAATCGGAACCCGCCCAGGGAAGCTTTGGAAAGCTGGCACGAGCCGACGGAGAACAGTCTCGATTTCAGTTGCGGAGGCCTGAATTTCAGCCATCACGGCATCGGTCGCCACAGGCAAACGCCCAACGCCTCCGCAAAATCCACACAGAGCGTTGCCATCGTCGGTGTAACCGGACCTCTCACAGTTCGGGCACCACTCCGGACCAGGCGGCCACGCTGTGACCGGTCCGTGCTCGCAGCACGCGTGACCACCCGTCGTGAAGCAGTTCTCGGCGTCGTTCCTCCACAGCAGATCCGTCAAGGTCCCCAAGTCTGACGGGTCCACGACTCCGGACTCCGTAGCTTCGAGAAGCCAACCTTTCCGGATGCCTCCGTCGCAGGCACAAGACGGAACCAGGCAGCCGCCACGGTAAGGGATCGTCATGCCGAGAAGAACTGTCGGATGTCGCTTTCGGTATGCGCGGAAGATCCGCCCCTGTGAGCAGCCTTCGGCCGTATTGCAGCTGCGGCACAACAACCCGCGAACCAGCATCGAGGTGTGGTCATGGTCGTCGACGAGGCTGTATCCCCATTTGTCACGCCCTGGCCGTCCACCACAGATTGCACATCGACCCGCCTGCCAGGCCTCCAATGCCACTCTGTATCGGCCTACTGCTTGCGCGCTGGTTTCCCCGACTACTTGCAAGGCGACCTGAGATTCCGGCCAGCGCCAACAAGCTGGATACGGATCCATTTCTCGCCAGCCCATTCCACCTCCCTTGGCCCGCCGACACTCTTCCACTGAGCACGAATGGTCAGCAGTCAGTTCGGCGACTGAAGGGGCAAACGATCAGGCTTTCGTACGCCAGCTGAACTCGGGTTCGTAGCCGAGGAGGCGGCGGGCCTTGTCGATGGAGAGCAGGGTCTCGTGTTCGCCCAGCTCTTTGGTAATGGGTAGGTCGGGGAAGACCTCGGCGGCCAGGGCGGCGCTGGGGCGGCTCATGACGGTGTCGGCGTTGGCGATCACGAAGATTTCGACGCCGGGCTCGCGGTAGGTGAGGGCCTTGCGGACGGCCTGGGCGCCGTCGCGGGCGTCGATGTAACCCCAGGCGTTCCAGCTGCGCAGGTGGGGGTCGGCGTCGTAGCTGGGGAAAGCCTCGTAGTCGTGGGGCTCCATGACGTTGCTGAAGCGCAGGCCGATCATCGTCAGCTCGGGGTCCCAGCGGCAGAACTGGGCCGCCATCTGCTCCTCGAGGTGCTTGCCCAGCGAGTACGCCGAGTTGGGGCGGGCCTCGTAGTTCTCGTCGGCCGGCAGGTACGGCGGTGGGGTGCTCTCGAACGGCAGGCCCAGCACGGTCTCGCTGGACGCCCACACCACGGTCTTGATGCCGGCCACGCGGGCCGCCTCGAAGACGTTGTACGTGGCGGGCACGTTGTTGTGGAAGATCGCGGCGTTGGGGCGCAGGCCGGGGGCGGGGATGGCGGCCAGGTGCACCACCGCGTCGATGCCGTCGTAGCGGTCGTCGACCGCGGTCAGCGCGCCCACCACCTGGCCGAAGTCGGTGAGGTCGACCTTGACGTACGACCCGTCGGACGCCGCAGCGTCGAGGTTGACGACCTGCTGGCCGTGGTCGAGCAGGTCTTTCACTACGGCGCGGCCGAGTTTGCCGCTGCCACCGGTCACCGCGATTCGAGCCATGCCCACCTTTCTACTCCCGCGCGAGGTGCTCCCGCAGGGCGGCCATGATCTCGCCCGCCGCTTGCAGCTGGGCAGGGGTCAGCGCGTCCACGAAAATTTCCCTGATGTCGCGCAGGTGCGGCCGGTTGACCTGCTGAAACAGCTCCAGACCGGCCGGCGCCAGCACGGCCTCGGCGCCGCGGTTGTCGGTCAGGCACTCCTCGCGCCGGATCAGCCCCCGCTTCTCCATGCGCCCCAGGTGGTGCGAGAGCCGGCTGCGCTCCCACCCGACCGTGGTGGCCAGCTCGGACGACCGCAGCCGCTGCCCGGGCGCCTCGCTGAGGGCCAGCAGCACCGTGTAGTCGCCCGTGGAGAGCCCGTCCTTCTGCAGGCGGGCGGCCATCTCGGTTCGGACCTTCTCGCCGGTCTCGATGAAGTCCCGCCAGATCCGCAGTTCCTCCTGCGTGGGGAAGCGTCGGGTGGTCACGGCCACACCTCCTGTAGTTGACGTGTCAATCGTAGCGGGCATAATTGACACGTCAATCAGCTTGGAGGCTCACATGAGTGACATCACCTTCGGCCTCGACACGTTCGGCGACGTGCCGGAGGACGACAACGGCAACCTGCTCTCGTACGGCGCGGCCCTGCGCCAGGTCGTCGACGAGGCCGTCCTGGCCGACGAGCTCGGCGTCGACGTCATCGCGCTCGGCGAGCACCACCGCCCCGAGTACGCGATCTCCTCGCCCGAGACCGTGCTGGCCGGCATCGCGGGCCGGACGAAGAACATCAAGCTCGCGTCCGGCGTCACCGTGCTGAGCTCCGACGATCCCGTCCGCGTCTTCCAGCGGTTCGCCACGCTCGACGGCCTGTCCAACGGGCGGGCCCACGTCATCCTGGGTCGCGGCTCGTTCACCGAGTCGTTCCCGCTGTTCGGGTACGACCTGAGCGACTACGACAAGCTCTTCGAAGAGAAGATCGAGCTGTTCGCCGAGCTGTTGAAGGAGAAGCCGGTCACCTGGAGCGGCACGACCCGTGCGCCCCTGGCCGACGCCGAGGTCTTCCCCAAGACCGATTCGGGCCACCTCGACACCTGGGTCGGCGTCGGCGGCTCCCCGCAGTCGGTCGTCCGCACGGCGCGGTACGGTCTGCCCCTGATGCTCGCGATCATCGGCGGCGCACCCGACCGCTTCGCCCCGTACGTCGATCTCTATCGTCGTGCCGCCGACCAGCTCGGCACCGTGGCGCACCCGGTCGGCATGCACTCGCCGGGCTTCGTCGCGGACACCGACGAGGAGGCCAAGGAAGTGTTCTACCCGCGGTACAAGGTGATGCGCGACCGCATCGGCAAGCTGCGCGGCTGGCCTCCGCTGCGCAAGGAGGAGTTCGACCACGAGGTCGAGCACGGCTCGCTGTACATCGGCTCGCCCGAGACGGTGGCCCGCAAGATGGCCAGGGCGATCAAGTCGCTCGGCGTCGGCCGGTTCGACCTGATCTACGTGGCCGGGTCGACCCCCGCCAGCGCCCGCCTGCGCGCGGTCGAGCTGTTCGGCAGCAAGGTGCTCCCGATGACGCGCGAACTGCTGGCGGCGTGACGATGACGACGATCGGCATCCTCGGGGCTGGCAAGGTGGGCACCGTCCTGGCCCGGCTCGCGGTGGCGGCCGGGCATCGGGTGCTCATCGCCGGCTCCGGCGACGTCTCGAAGATCCGGCTGATCATCGGGGTGCTGGCGCCCGGCGCCGAGCCCACCACGGCCGAGGACGCGGCGGCCCGGGCCGACGTCGTGGTGCTGGCGCTGCCGCTGGGCAAGCACCAGAGCATCCCGGTCGAGGCGCTGCGCGGCAAACTCGTCGTCGACGCCATGAACTACTGGTGGGAGGTCGACGGCATCCGCGACGACCTCACCGACCCGCGGACGTCGTCGAGCGAGATCGTCCAGGAGTTCCTGCCCGATTCGCGGGTGGTGAAGGCCTTCAACCACATGGGCTATCACGACCTCGAGGAGGGCGCGCGTCCGGCCGGCTCGCCCGATCGCAAGGCCATCGCGGTGGCCGGGGATGACGAGGCCGCCGTCGCCGCGGTCGCGGCTCTCGTCGACGACCTGGGCTTCGATCCGGTGGTTGCCGGGTCCTTGTCCGAGGGCGTACGGCTGGAGCCCGGCACTGAGGCTTT
Organism: Paractinoplanes pyxinae; assembly: GCF_026626335.1. Classification (GTDB taxonomy): domain Bacteria; phylum Actinomycetota; class Actinomycetes; order Mycobacteriales; family Micromonosporaceae; genus Actinoplanes; species Actinoplanes pyxinae. Next base: position 19,065 of record NZ_JAPNTZ010000006.1, read on the forward strand.
CGGGGCCAACGTCTCCGCGCCCGAGTTGCGCGCGATGCTGGAGCGCTTCCCGGCCTCGGAGCGCGGCCGGGTGGTGGCCGAGGCCCGGCTCCGGTAACGAGCGACACCTCGGGACAGGCCACCCGAACGACTCGCCGGGGCGCAGAATGATCGGGTGAGCCAAGAAGCACTCCATCACGGCCACCCGACGCTGAAGGCCGCCGTGGTGATCGGCGCCCTCGGCGTGGTGTTCGGGGACATCGGCACGAGCCCGATCTACACCATCCAGACCGTCTTCAACCCGTCCGACCCGCACCCCGTGCCGATCAGCGAGGGCAACATCCTCGGCGTCGTCTCGACCATCTTCTGGTCGGTCATGATCATCGTGACGCTGACCTACATCACGCTGGTGATGCGGGTCAACAACGACGGTGAGGGCGGCATCATGGCCCTCATCACGCTGTTGCGCCGCTGGGGGTCGTCCAACCGCCGGCGCAGCGCGGTGTTCCTGGCCGCGCTGGGCATCTTCGGCGCGTCGCTGTTCTTCGGCGACAGCATGATCACGCCGGCCATCTCGGTGCTGTCGGCGGTCGAGGGGCTGGAGACGGTCCGGCCCGGGCTGGACGAGATCGTCGTCCCGCTCACCGCCGTGATCATCGTGATCCTGTTCGCCTTCCAGCGGCACGGCACGGCGGCCGTGGGCAAGTTCTTCGGGCCGGTGATGATCACCTGGTTCACCGCCATCGGGGCGGCCGGCATCTGGGGCATCAGCCAGGAACCCCGCATTCTCGAGGCGCTGTCACCGACGTACGCCATCGGGTTTCTGGCCGGGCACTTCCACATCGCGTTCTTCGCGCTGGCCGCGATCGTGCTCTCCGTCACCGGGGCCGAGGCGATCTACGCCGACATGGGGCACTTCGGGCGCAAGGCCATCGTGATCGGCTGGCTGAGCCTGGTGCTGCCGGCGAGCACGCTGAGCTATCTGGGCCAGGGCGCGTTGCTGCTGGGCGACGAGAGCAAGTACTCGAGCCCGTTCTTCCTGCTCGTGCCCGACTGGGCCCGCCTGCCGCTGGTCATCCTGGCCACCGCGGCCACGGTGATCGCGGCCCAGGCGGTCATCACCGGCGCCTACTCGGTGGCGTCCCAGGCCGGTCAGCTCGGTTACCTTCCGCGCCTGCGCGTCGTACACACTTCGGAGTCGGCCATCGGGCAGATCTACGTGCCGTGGATCAACTGGCTGCTCATGGTCTCGGTGCTGGTGCTGGTGTTCGCCTTCCGCAGCTCGGCCGCCCTGGCCTACGCGTTCGGCATGGCCGTGGTCGCCACCATCACGATCACCACGCTGCTCTTCTTCTATCTGGCCCGGGTGCGCTGGAAGACGCCGCTGTGGCTGGTGCTCACCGGCGGCGGCCTGCTGCTCGCCATCGACCTGCTGTTCGTCAGCGCCAACCTGACCAAGCTGGTGCACGGGGCATGGCTGCCGCTGCTGATCGGGATCACCGCGTTCACCGTGATGACCACGTGGCAGCGCGGCCGGGCGATCGTGACCGCGGAACGTGACCGGGCCGAGGGTTCGCTGAGCGAGTTCGTCGACGACATGCAGAACCGGAAGCGGCCGCTGAGCCGGGTGCCGGGCACGGCGATCTTCCTGAACCGCGGCAAGGTGACCGCGCCGCTCGCCCTGCGGGCCAACGTCGAACACAACCACGTACGGCATGAGCATGTCGTGGTTCTGTCGATCGACACGCTGCCCGTGCCCCGCCTCGCCGACGACCAGCGCATCGTCGTCGACCACCTGGGCTACGCCGGCGACGGCATCACCCACGTGACGGCGCGCTACGGCTACATGGAGACGCCGGACGTGCCGGCGCTGCTGCAGATGCTGGACGCCGAGCTGACCGAGGGCCAGATCTCGGTCGAGGAGGCGTCCTACTTCCTGTCGAAGATCGAACTGACCCGCGGCACGTCGCACACCATGGCGCCATGGCGCAAACGCCTGTTCATCGCCACGTCGTACATCACGGCCGACGCCGCCGAATACTTCAGCCTTCCGCGCGACCACACGGTGATCATGGGGTCGCGAATTGAGGTCTGAAATACCGGAGCGTCGCCTCCGTCTTGGTCACCTGGGGCTCGTCGTCGGGGACGATGCCGTGGGCCCGCAGGGCGCTCGACGTCTCGGCGGCCACGGCTGACGCCTTCGACGACGGGCAGCGGATGGACAACTCGGCGATCGAGGAACCGTCGGGAAACGTCCACTGCTCGGCCACCAGCGGATGGTCGGACGCCGCCATCTCGAACCGGCAGCGCCGCACCTCGACCGGGCCGAACGTGATCAAGCTGTCGAGAGGCACATTCGCGTACGCGGTGAGCAGGCGCCGCTGACGGCCGGAGAGCAGCCGGCTCAGCGGCTTGCGCGCGGCCGCCGTCCGCTCGACCTCGTGCCGCCCCAGGGTGCGCTTGAGCGTGCCCGAGCAGGCGTAGTTGTCGGGCAGGGCGTCTATCTCGACGTCGAAGCCGTTGTCGTTGCGCAGCCAGCCCGGCAGCGCCTTGGGCAGCACCGGCCGCAGCTTCACGACGGCGTCGCCGGCCCGCCCGCGGGTGCTGCGCAGCCGGACGATGAGGCCGTGCTGCTGCAGGGCGAGATCGGCCGTGTCGAGAAAGTAAATGCGGCGGGTGAGGCCGCTTTTCAGGTCGACGCCGAGGGAGCGCAGGTCGGCCGAGGAAACGGCCACCTTCAGCTCGACCTTGGGGACCTGCTTGCTCATCGGAGGTTGCCAGAAACACCTGGTCACTGCTGTTTTGCTCACTGCTCGCCCGCGTTCCTGGTGATCTGGCATGCCGACCCGCATTGCCCGAATCGGCTGAACAAAACCTACCTCTTTCTCACATCGACAACCCGTTGACAAATGGCAGCGGAAACTGCGTCGTTCACCTCGAGTTAACCTAGCAAACCCACTGCGTTCACCGCGCCAGCCATCATACCCCCGGCCTGTGACACCGGCCGTTTGTCCGGTTTCCGACCCGCGCGTCCCCCGCGATACTGACTGGCGCCTATGCCCCGCCGCCGTCAGGAGCACCCGTGGAGCCCGACCCTCGAAACATCGAGACCTCGGTCCACGACAGCCGTGGCATCGTGATCGGCACCGGCAACACGCAGAACAACTACGCCGCCTTCGAACCGCTCGATCTCGGGCTCATCGGCCGGTCCTCCCCTCGCGCCGCCGCCAACCGGATCAAGCAGATGCCGATCGACGACGCCCTGAAGATCGTGGCGGCCGCTTCGGCCGAGGACGCGGCGGCGGTCCTGGGAATGCTGCTCAACTCGGATGACGACTTCTCCGTCGCGCTCGTATCCGAGATGCATCCGGGACTGGCAGCGGCGCTCCTGGACGAGGGCGGTCCAGCACTTGCGGCTCTGCGCGACGTGCCTGTCGCGGCCGAGGCGATCTGCCGATGCCACGACGAGCGGAAAATCCTCGGTCTCGAGAGCGACATCGTGCGCCGGGCGGCCAGTTCGCCGCGGGGAACCGCCGGCTTCTACCGCGTTTTCGCCGAGGGCGTCGTTCACTGGTCGAAGCAGACCGGCGCCCAAGCTACGTATGAGCCCTTCTCCTCGTTCCACCGCGACAACGGCGGAACTGGCGGTCGGCTCGGGTTCCCGCTTGCCGAGGCTGAAGTGGTGAGTGCAGCGGGCCGCCCAGCGGGAGAGGCGACCCGGCAGGACTTCGAGTCGGAGAGCGCGGACCCGGCCGGCCACGCGTCTGTCTACTGGACCGAAGAACACGGCATGTTTGCCACGTGGGGCGGCATCGGTTGGCACTATCAGCGGCGAGGTGGAGCGGACCGCTTCGGCTTCCCAGTGGGTCCCGAGGTTGCCGCAGGTCCGTCGCGCCGGCCCGGCGACGGCGACAGCGGCTGGATTCAGCCGTTCGAGAAGGCCAGCATCGTCTTCACCGATGCTGTCGGGGCCATCGAGATCTGGTCCCCGATACGCGAGCACTTCGACGCCCTCGACGGCGTGACCGGCCGCCTCGGCTTCCCACGTGGGAAGTCGCACGCCGCGGGCCGTTCACCGCAAGGCACCGAAGGCAGGTTTCAGCGTTTCGAGGGTGCATGGGACTACCCCGAAGACCTGGTGGCCGCTTGCATCGGCTTCGACCGTCCGGGTGGCGCCACCATTTACACGTCGGTTCACGGCACGTACAAGGTCGACGGCGGCATCGGCATTCTCTACGAGCGCATGGGTGGCACCCCCGGCTGGCTGGGCTTCCCGACGGAAGACTCACACCGGCCCCAGAACGACTCGCCGACGGCGGACAACCAGCGCCGAGTGCAGACCTTCGAGGGCGGCGCCATCTATTGGAGCCCCGAGCACGACGCAGTGGCCGTGCGGGGCGACGTGCTGGCCCTGCTCCACCCCGAGCCGCCCGTCAACTTCTTCGCTCAGCTCCACCTCGGCTTTCCGACGCATCCTGAACAGCCGATCGCCGACGGCCCCGACATGATCCAGTTCTTCGAGCACGGCCTGATCACTCGCCGAGCGGACGGCATCAAGGTCTGGCAGACCGTAGCCGGATCTCATGGCTCGCAGCCCCCAGCACCCTGACGGTCGAGCCTCGACCCATCGCTAGGTGTGCCTTCATTCTGCCAAGGGCCACCGACATTTTTTTGAGCGCTGCGAGCTACCGAAAAGAACCCGGGACGAAACCTTCAAGCGCGGACCTCCTCGAACCGATGAGGAGTCGAGCAAGCGCGGGCGTGCCGCGCTGGTCGAAGAAGCGAAGGGTTCCCCCACGTGCGCCTCCCCCGAAGCGTGGCGGCCGGACTGGCCGCCGCCGTACTGTGCGGCAGCCTGACCGGCTGCAGCAGCCTCAAGCAGCTGACCAGCAGCAGCAAGCCGCTGGCCGGCGCCAGTTCCCCCAGCGCCTCCCCCACCCCGTCGGCGTCCCCCAGCGCCGTCGCGGTCAAGCTTCCGGTCCGGGCCAGCGGCCCGCTCGACACGGGCACGGTCACCCACAGCCTCAAGCAGGGTGCCTTCTCGGTGAAGCTGACCTACTGGACCTCGGACAACGCCAAGCTGTACAGCGCCGAGACGCTCAAGACCATCAACGTCGCGGCCCACGTCGAGGACGCCGACAGCACTCACCAGATCACCATCAGCACGTTCCAGGTGGTCCAGGACGACGGCACCAAGCGGGTCACCGCCGCCACCGACAACGGCAAGTTCGACGTCACCCCGCCCTACCCCTACAACACCGTGGTGACGCTGCCCGCGGCGACGACCGGAGCAACGACGCTCACGCTCACCATCCGGCTGGACCTGCTGGTCGAGACCGCCCCCAAGTCGGGCAGCTACTACCGCTCGACCGCCCTCGACACCCTCACCCTCCCGCTGCTCACGAATGGTGCCAACTGATGACCGAGTCCAGTCCCGGGCTGCGCCGGGCCACCGACCGCCAGATCCTGCTGCCCCGCAGCGCCAAGGCCGGGCCGCTGGCGCTGCCGCCGGCCGTGCCGCAGCTGCACGAGCTCGAGGCGGTCGAGACGATCGCCGGTGAGATCGCGGCCGCGGCCACCAGCGCGACGCCGCGCAACGCCACCATCAGCTGCATCATCCCCTGCTACAACGAGCAGGACACGATCGCCGACGTGTTGACGAGCCTGCTGGCCCAGACCCGGCTGCCGGACATCATTCACGTGATCATCAACAACACCGACGACGACACCCCCGAGATCGCCCGCCGGTTCGAGGGCGTCCACACCCGTACGGTCAAGGGTGAGGAATTTGTGACGTCGGTGCACGTGCATGACATGGGCGTGAACCCCGACAAGAAGGTCGGCGCGCTCAACTACGGCTACTTCCTGTCGCGCGGTTACGACTACATCCTCGGTGTCGACGGTGACACCACCCTGGCCCGCGACGCCGTGGAGCGGCTCGAGCTCGAGATGACCGACGACCCGCGCATCGGCGGGCTCAGCGCCATCTACAGCATCGACAAGAACCGCAAGGGTCTGATGGCGCGGTTCCTGGTGGCCGGCCAGCGCGCCCAGTTCGCCGCGTTCAACATGGACAACCTGCTGCGCGGCCGCAACATGGCCGTGCTGGGCGGCCAGTGCTCGCTGTTCAACATGCGCGCGCTCGAGACGGTCATGGTCCGGCACTACCAGCAGGCGCCGTGGGTCCGCGACAGCGAGGTCGAGGACTCGAAGCTGTCGCTGCAGATCAAGGACGCCGGCTTCAGCACGAAGATCAGCGCCACCGCCCGCGCGTACGTCGGTCCGATGACCAACCTCCGCGCGCTGCACGGCCAGCAGGTCAAGTGGAACTTCGGCGCCATCGACCTGTTCTGGCCGGGTCAGCGCGGCGACAGCAAGGGCCAGCCGCTGCACCCCAACCTGCGGCTGCGCTGGTTCGAGAACATCTCGATGGCCTTCAACATCATCTCGCGGCTGGGGTTCCTCCTGCTGCTGGTGGCCGCCCTGTCCATCGACGCCTTCGTGTTCAACCCGATCTGGCTCATCCCGCCGGCCATCGCCATGCTGCTGAACCTGCGGCTCGCGTTGTCCATGAAGGACAAGAGCGCTTCCGACATTCTCTACGCCGCGCTCTTCATCCCGGCCGAGCTGTACATGTTCGTGCGGATGGGGCACTTCGTGTCGGCCTGGGCGCAGTTCCTGGCCAAGACCGACCAGGACAACTGGGCGGCCCAGGCCAACGCCGAGAAGGGCAAGGGCTCGGCCTACGTCATGCCGCTGGTCGTGCTGCTCGCGATCGTGGCCGGGGCGACCTTCGCCTGGACCCAGCAGAGCGTGGGCGTGCAGTCGGCGATCCTCTCGCTCGGCTGGCCGATGCTCTACATCGCCACCATCGCCCAGTCCGTCTTCATGCTGCGCAAGCTGGTGCGCCGCCACCGCGGCTTCGCGGTCTGACACCGGCGGTCACAAGGCGGCCTGTACGAGGTCGGTGAACCCGTTGGCCAGCAGGATCACCGCGATCGAGGTCAGCAGGATGCCGGCCACCCGGTCGAGGATCATCCCGATGCGGGGCGAGACGCGCCGCTCGACATGTCCCGAGAGATAGAGCGTCACCCCGGTGACGACGGCGTAGGCGAGAGCGGCGAGCGACAACCACAGTCGCTCGCCGTTGTCGTTCGCCTCGGCCGACGCCGCCACCCCGAAGGCGAAGGTCGTGCCGCCCACGGTCAGCGGGAACGTGAGCGGCGTGAAGAGAACCGACCGCCACGGCACGTCGCGCACCGGCGCGTCCGGCGACTCGACCGGTACGGTCCCCCGCATCAGCGGCACGGCGGCCAGCAGCAACGCGATGCCGCCGGTCGCCGTCAGCGCCGCCGTGCTGATCCCGAGCAGCACGAGCAGCGGCTCGCCGACCCAGATGGCGACCAGCACGAAGACGACGACGTTGATCGTCAGCCCCGACGCCAGCCGCAGTTGCTCACTTCCCGAGTAGGGCCGGACGATCGGCAGGTACGACGCCAGGGCGGCGACCGGGCTGTAGAGCGCGAACAACGCCAGGAACAGCACCAGCGCGCTGTGCTCGGTCATCGGCGGTCAGAACGTCACGGCGTCGCGGATGAGCGGGCAGGTCATGCAGTGCCCGCCGCCCCGGCCCCGGCCGAGTTCGGCGCCGACGATCGTGATGACCTCGATCCCGGCCTTGCGCAGCAGCGTGTTGGTGAGCGTGTTCCGGTCGTACGTGAAGACCTTGCCCGGTTCGAGGGCGACCGCGTTGTTGCCGCTGTCCCACTGCTGGCGCTCGGACTGGTAGACGTCGCCGCCGGTCTCGATGACCCGCAGCTCCTTCAGGTTGAGCGATTCGGCCACGACGTCGACGAACTTCCGGTCGCCCTCGTCGGTGCACTCGATGCCGTGCGCATTGTCGCTGGGCCGCAGCGAGAACGAGTGGATGCCGTCCACGATGGCCGGGTACAGCGTGGCGACGTCCCGGTCGGCGAAGGTGAACACGGTGTCGAGGTGCATGGCCGCGCGCAGCTTGGGCATGCCGGCCACGACGACCCGCTCGGCCGCGCCCTGGTCGAACAGCGCCTTGGCGACCTGGGTGATGGCCTGGCGGGAGGTGCGCTCGCTCATGCCGACCAGCACGACCCCGTTGCCCACCGGCATCACGTCGCCGCCCTCGAAGGTGGCCAGGCCCCAGTCCTTCTCGGGGTCGCCCCACCACACGGTGGCGCCGGCGAAGTCCGGGTGGAACTGGTAGATCGCCTTCATCAGCAGCGTCTCGTCGTGCCGCGCGGGCCAGTAGAGCGGGTTGAGCGTGACCCCGCCGTAGAGCCAGCACGTCGTGTCCCGGGTGTAGAGGGTGTTCGGCAACGGCGGCATCAGATATTCGCGTACGCCGGTCGACTCGCGCGCCAGAGCCACGTACCCGGAACGGAAGTCGGCCGGCAGATCCGAGGTGGCCAGTCCGCCGATGAGGTAGACGGCGAGCTCGCGCGGCGTGAGCGAGTCGAGGAAGGCGCGGGTGTCGTCGACCAGCCCCAGGCCCACCTCGTTGGGCACGATCTTGCGGTCGAGCAGCCACGCCTTGGCGTCCGGGAGGGCCATCGTCTGTTCCAGCAGCTCGTGCAGCTCGACCACCTCGACGCCGCGCTCGCGCAGCTTGTTGACGAAGTCGGCGTGGTCGCGCTGCGCGTTCTCGACCCACATGACGTCGTCGAACAGCAGGTCGTCGGCGTTGGTGGGAGTGAGCCGGCGGTGGGCCAGACCGGGCGCGCAGACGAGCACCTTGCGCAGCCGGCCGACCTCGGAATGGACGCCGTAGGGGGTGGATTCGGTCATGGTTGGGCTCCCAACGGTTCAGATGGAGATCCAGCCCGCGGCGAGCGCCACGATGCCGACGACCGCCCCGGCGACCGAGACGGCCAGGATGATCAGTTCGCGCGGCGAGAAGAGCCGGCGACCCTGCTCACGCCGGGCCATGACGAACAGGATCGTGGCCGGGGCGTAGATGATGAACGAGATGAGCACGAACTTGAGGCCGGCCGCGAAAAGCAGAAATATCGTGTACGCGGTGGCGATGAGCGGGATCGTCAGGGCCCGGCCGCGGCCCAGTTTCACCGCGTAGGCCGCCGCCAGCAGGAACGGGATCAGGCTGAGGGCGCTGGTGAGGTCGAGCGCGAAATTGAAGGCGTCCTCGGAGAAGTACGTGATGACCAGCACGACCTGAATGAGGATCGTGGTCAGCAGCAGCGAGTTGAACGGCACGTCGGCGCCCTTGGTGCGGCCCAGGAATCGCGGCATGTCGTCGTCGCGGGCGGCCACGTAAAGCACCTCGGCCGCCATCAGCGTCCACGCGAGATAGGCGCCCAGCACCGAGACGATGAGGCCGACGCTGACCAGCACCTTGCCCCATTCGCCGAACGCGGCTTCGAGTACCCCGCCCATCGACGGCTGCCGCAGCTGGGCGATTTCCTGATAGGGCAGTACGCCGTACGAGACAATGGTGACCGAGGCGAACACGGCGAACACACTGAGGAAGCCGAGAACCGTCGCCCGGCCGACGTCCTCCCGCCGGGCCGCGTGCCGCGAATAGACGCTGGCCCCCTCGACCCCGAGGAACACGAAGACGGTGACCAGCATGGTTCCCCGCACCTGGTCGAACAGCGAACCCAGATCGCTGCCGCCGCGCAGATTGTCGGCGAACACCTGCGGGTCGAGTGCGAACAAGGCGAGAAAAACAAAGGCGATGATGGGTACGAGCTTGGCGACCGTGACGATCCGGTTGATGACCGCCGCGTCCTTTACCCCGCGCTGCACCAGATAGAAGAACGCCCACACGCCGATGGTCGAACACACCACGGCCAGAACGGTGTCCCCTTCGCCCAAAGCCGGGGCGATGGTGCCGATCGTCGACATGATGAGCACCCAGTAGGTGACGTTGCCGACGCACGAACTCGCCCAGTAGCCGAAGGCCGAGAAGAAGCCGAGATATTCGCCGAAACCCGCTTTGGCGTACGCGTAGACGCCCGCATCCAGCTCGGGCTTGCGTACGGCAAGGGTCTGGAACACAAAAGCAAGCATCAGCATGCCGGCGCCCGCGATCACCCACGCGATGAGCGAGCCCAGCACCGCCGTTTCCTGCGCGAACCGCCGCGGCAGCGAGAACACGCCCGCCCCGACCATCGACCCGACGACCATCGCCGTCATGGTCATCAGGGTCAGTTTCTGCGGCGTGCTGACCGCCGGCACGGTGTCGGTGGTGCCCACGGGCTGTTCTCCCCTCGGCTCAGAGCGCAGAGACTGGAATAGGCGCCGATTGCTTCTTGCCGTCCCGCACGTATGTCACCTGGACCGACTGGCCGGGGCTGTGCGCCCGCACCGCGACCAGCATCTCGTCCACGCTGTCGACCGGCTTGCCGCCGACGTCGATGAGCACGTCGCCCTCGCGCAGACCGGCCCGGGCCGCGCCCATCCCCGGCAGGGCCTGGTCGATCAGGGCTCCGCGGGGCAGCCCGGTCGCCCGGGCCATCTCGTCGGTCACGGTCACGGCGAGCACGCCGATGCTGGGGTGGGTGACCTTCCCGGTGCTGATGAGCTGGGCGGCCACCGAGCGCGCGAAGTCCATCGGGATGGCGAAGTTGAGCCCGATGCTGCCGCCCCCGCCGCCCGGCACCTGCGCCCCGGCCGAGTTGACGCCCACCTGCCGGCCCGAGCAGTCGACCAGCGGGCCGCCGCTGTTGCCCGGGTTGATCGCGGCGTCGGTCTGCACGGCGTTGACCAGCGCGCTCGGCTGCCCGCCCTGCCCCACGTCGACGTACCGGTTGAGCGCGCTCACCACGCCGGCGGTGATCGTGCTGCTCAGGCCGAGCGGCGACCCCGCGGCCACCACCGGCTGACCGATGACCAGGGCCGACGAGTCGCCGGCGGCAATCGGGGTGAGGGTGGCTCCGCCGGGCGCGACGCGCAGCACGGCCAGGTCGGTGCTCGGATCGCGCCCGACGACGGTGGCCGGCACCCCGGCGGCGCCGCGCGCGAAGTCCACCGTGATCCGGCCGCCGGCGGCCGCCGAGGAGATCACGTGGTCGTTGGTGAGGATGTTGCCCTCGCGGTCGAGAACCGAGCCCGACCCCAGCCCCGAACCCTCGGCCCCCGCCACCTGGATGGTGACCAGCGACGGGAAGACCCGCCCGGCCACATCGGTGACGTCGCAGCCGGTCGCGGTCTGCGCGACCGCCGCCGGCTGGTCACCGGGCGCCCACCAGGCGCCCAGCAGTCCACCCACAATCCCGGACGCCAGGCACAGCGCGACCGCCCCGGCGATCAACGTCCTGGTTTGTGTGCGCACGACGCCGAACGTCCCACACGGCAAGGGGGCCGGACATCCTCCGGAACGGAGGAGTTCGGCCCGGATTAATCGGGCGATCGAAGGGAACACGGCGCCCCATGACGACGACCGTGGCCGATCATTTGACCGGAACCGATCAGGCGCTGCTGGAGCTCGGGGAGACACTGAAACAGGACGGCTACTGCTTCACCACGACCACACCGGCCACCCACGAGCGCGTCAACCGGCGTACGGGGAACGCCGTTGCCCGCAGCAAGCGCGACGTCTTCGGCTGGAGCCGGCCGTTCGTCCCCGGCCTGCTGCCGGCGCCGATCATCGACCTGCTGCGGGCGGCCGACGCGGTCGACACGAGCGGCGAGCTCTGGCGTAGCCGGGTGCGTTTTTCCTCGTACGACGGAGAGCTGTTCGTCCACTCGGCGTTCCCGACCGACGCGCCCGACTCCGTGTTCTTCGGCCCGGACACGTATCGCATGGCCGACGCCGCCGCGGCCTGCGCGAGCAGCCGGCCCGTCCGGCGGGCGGTGGATATCGGCTGCGGCACCGGTGCGGGCGCCATCACGGTGGCCAAGCGGGCGCCCGGGGCCGAGGTGCTCGCGGTCGACATCAATGACAACGCACTGCGGTACGCCCGGATCAACGCCGCCCTGGCCGGTGTCCGCGGCCGTGTCCTTCCCTGCCCGAGCAACCTGCTCGACGACGTCGACGGCTCGTTCGACCTGATCGTCTCCAACCCGCCGTTCATGGTCGACCCGGCCGGACGGACGTACCGCGACGGCGGCGGCCCCGAGGGCAGCGACCTCTCGCTGCGGATCATCGACGTGGCGGCGCAGCGGCTGGCCCCCGGCGGCTCGCTCGTGCTGTTCAGCGGGTGCGGCATCGTCGACGGCCACGACCCGCTGCGCGAGGCGGCGGCGGAACGGTTGAGCGGCACGGACCTGACGTGGTCCTATCGCGAGGTGGACCCGGATGTGTACGACGAGGAGCTGGACGGTCCGGCGTACGACCGGGCCGAGCGGATCGCCGTGGTGCTGCTGAGCGCCACCCGTCCGCGATGACCCCGCTGACCCTGGGGGTCGAGGAAGAGTTCCTGCTGCTCGACCCGGACAGCGGTGAGAACGCGCCGATGGCCGAAAAGGTTCAGACCGAGCTGCCCGCAGAGCTGCGCCACCGGCACCGCCGCGAGTTCCGCCCGAGCATGGTCGAGATGGTGACCGACGTCTGCACGACCCTGGACGAGCTGCGCGAGCAGTTGCTGACGGCCCGCCGGGCGACGGCCGCGGCGGCCACCCGAACCGGGGCCCGGCTGGTCGCGCTGGGCGCCACCCCGGTCGCCGAGCCGGTGCGCGAGCCGGTGGACGACGTCCGGTTCCGCAAGATCGTGGACCACTACGGCCCGATTGCCCGCGACCCGGCGGTGTGCGGCTGCCACGTGCACGTCGGCGTGCCCTCCGCGGCCGAGGCGGTGCGGATCTGCACACGTATGCGGCCGTGGCTGCCGGTGATCCAGGCCCTGGCCGTGAACTCGCCGCTGTTCCTGGGCGCGGACACCGGCTACGCCAGCTGGCGGTCGATCCAGCTCGACCGGTGGCCCAGCCTCGGACCGTGGCCGCACCTGGCCTCGGTGGAGGACTACGAGCGTACGGTGGAAGCGCTGATCGCCTCGGGCGAGATGATGGACCACAGCATGCTTTTCTGGTTCGCCCGCCCGTCGGCCACCTTCCCCACCGTCGAGGTGCGAGTGGCCGACGTCTGCCTGTCAGCCGCCGACACCGTGCTCATCGCCGCGCTGGTCCGGGGCCTGGCCGACACCACCCTGCCGGCGCCGGTCGTGCCCGACGTGGTGCTGGAGGCGGCCCACTGGAACGCCGCCCGCCAGGGAGTCGAGGGAACGCTGCTCGACCCGCGCACGGGCCGCGCCCGCCCCGCCTGGGACCTGGTCGCCGAACTGCTCGACCACCTCACCCCGTCGCTGCGCCGCCACGGCGACCTCGACACCGTGACCGCCGAGCTCGACCGCATCCGCCGCGAGGGAACCGGGGCCACCCGCCAACGACGCCTGCTCGAAGACCTCAGCGTCACCGCCGCCCTGAAGAAGGTGGCCGAGGCGACCCTGGCCGAATGACGCAGGCTCAGGGGCGAGCCCGGCCACCGCCTCCACCGGGCGAAGGCCGAAGAGTTTGCGGTTTTCCCGCGGCCCGGTCACGTGCTGCTCCCCAGAATGGTTGGACCTTTGAGTCCAACTATGGCACAGCACTTCCGGCTAGACGGGCTTTGAGTTGGACTCTATAGTCCAGTTGTGTTCGCCTCGAAGGTGTGGACGTGGGTCAGCGCCATGTCCAGGGCCACCCGCATGGGTTCCGCGTCGTGCGCTGTCTGAGCCAGCAGGTAGCCGCCCTGCACGGCGGCCATCACCGCCACCGACAGCGTCGCCGGGTCGGTGCCGGGGCGCAGGGTGCCGTTGTCGCGCATCCGCCGGAAGCCGTCGGCGAGCAGCTTCTCCCAGGTGGCGAAGTGGCCGGCCAGCGCCTGACGGGCGGCCTCGTCGGTGTCGGACAGCTCGGCCGCGAGGGTGCCGATCTCACATCCGTAGGCGCCGCTGCGCAGCTCGTTGCGTTGCAGCACGGCGTCGCGCCAGCGGCGCAGCCCGGCGAACGAGCTGACGCCGCGCAGCAACTGTTCCTGACGGTCCAGCACCACGCCGGCCTGGTGGGCGACGACCGCGCGGACCAGGTCTTCCTTGGCCGCGAAATGGTGGTAAAGCTGGGACTTGCTGGTGCCGCTGGCCAGCCGAACCTCGTCGAGGGTGGTGGCGGCGACGCCCTTGGCCGCCATCAGCTCGGCGGCCGCCCGCACGATGCGTTCCCGGGTGGCCGCACCACGGGCGGTCAGCCGGGCGCCCTCGTTCCTGACCGGCGGGTCGACCACGGCCGCCAGGCTACCCGACCTGCGAGAAATTCGACCGAGGAGACGATCTTGTGAAAGCGATCGTGGTGACCGATCAGGCGGCCGGAAAGGCCGGAATGACGCTGGTGGAGCGGCCCGAACCCGCCCCGGCGATCAACGACGTCGTCGTCGAGGTGCATGCGTCGGGTTTCGTCCCGACCGAGACGGACTGGCCCTCGACGTGGACCGATCGGGCCGGCCGGGACCGGACCGCGCCGATCCCGGGGCACGAGGTGGCCGGCGTGGTCAGCGCCCTGGGTTACGGCACGACGGGCCTGTCGCTGGGGCAGCGGGTGTTCGGCCTCACGGACTGGCATCGCGACGGCACCCTGGCCGAGTACGTGGCCGTCGAGGCCCGCAACCTCGCCCCGCTGCCGGGCGATGTGGACTTCACGGCCGGCGCGAGCCTGCCGATCTCGGGCCTGACCGCCTGGCAGGGCCTGTTCGACCACGGCCGCCTGCGAGCCGGGCAGAGCGTGCTCGTGCACGGGGCCGCCGGCGCCGTCGGGACGATGGTGTCGCAGCTCGCCCGGGAGTTCGGCGCGTACGTCATCGGCACCGGGCGGGCCGCCGACCGTCAGAAGGCGCTCGACTTCGGCGCCCACGAGTTCGTCGACCTCGAGAACGACACCTTGGAGGATGCCGGCCAGGTCGACCTGGTCTTCGACGTCATCGGCGGGGACATCCAGAAGCGATCGGCACGTCTGATCCGGGCGGGCGGGACGCTGGTGTCAGTCGTCGGGCCGCCCGAGGCCCGGCCCGAGGACGGCCTGGCTGTCGACTTCGTCGTCGAGGCCGACCGGGCCCAGCTGACCGAGATCGTCCGGCGCGTCCGCGACGGGCGACTGCGGACGAACATCGGCACTGTCGCCCCGCTCGACGAGGCCGTCGCGGCCCTCAACCCGACCGGCCGGATCAAGGGAAAGACGATCATCAGCGTTCGCCAGTGATGTCTAGGCCTTCAAGCCGTACCGTTCGATGATTCCCGGCAGCCACTCGGCCTCGCCGAACTGCAGGCCGTAGCGCTCGGCGAGGTCGCCGCCATCGCCGGCCGCCGACGGTCCGGCCGCGATCAACTCCGCCACCTCGCGGAAGAAGTGCTCGAAGCCGGCCGGGCTGATGATCTCGATCATCCGGGCCGGCGCCGGGCCGGCGTTCCACATCGCGTGCAGCTCGCCGCGCGGCTTGGCGATGTATCCGCCCGGCCCGAGAACCACCTCGCGGTCGCCCGAGCGGAAGCCGATCTCGCCCTCGGTGACGATCGAGTACTCGTCCTCGCGGGTGTGCCGGTGCGGCGTCACCAGCGCGCCGACCGGGAACGGATGCTCGACGACGGCCAGCGCGCCGCCGGTGTCCTCACCCCACAGCTTGAAGTGCACGCCGATGTCACCGAGCTCGCCCACGCGCCCGCCGCCCGGCGGCACCACGGTCAGCCGCGCCGGCTCCGATGTCGTCATGCGATGTGCCTACCGCATCCCGCGACCGCGCGTCTGCAGCCCCGGGAGCGTCGTTACGGTTTCGTGGGAATGACTCGAGTGGCGGCGCTCGCCTCGATCGCGCTCACCGTCGGTGCTATCGCCGGCTGTGCGCGGCCCGCCGTCTCAGATGTGCGCACCGACGGGGCCGAGGTGTACTCCGATCTGGTCGGCCGGATCTACGGCACCGCCGAGCAGCGGGACGCGGGTAAGGAGCGGCAGCACTACGCCTGGCAGGCCGCGCTGGGCGCCTGCATGACCAGCAAGGGTGTCCCCTTCACGGCTCCCGCGTGGACGCCTGGGTCGTCAACGGCCTCGGCAGTGTCCCCGGGTGACGTGCTGGCTTTCTCGCCACGCCGCGACGGGTACGGCATCGCGGGCCGCGTCATTGACATGGCCAAGGACGGCCCGCCCGGCAATGCCGCGTTGGACAAGCTCACCGGCCACGCCCGCGCGCGGTGGCTGAAGGTTCAGAAGGAGTGCAACCCGGCCACCACCGCGACCGAGGAGCAGCATCTGTCCGAGGGCATGATCCCGCTCGACACGAAGTTTGTCCCCGAGCTCTTTGCGATCCAGGAAGAGCTGGCGCCGACCCTGCGCAGTGACTACACCGCCTGCATGGCGAAGGCCGGCCTGCCCGGCGTCCAAGAGCTCGCGGACGCGTACGGCTGGGCCACCCGGAAGTTCCCGCACCAGGCGCTGGCCGCCGACGTGAAAGACCCGGCCGCCGTCCAGGGCTTCGCCGAGGCGGCCGCCTTCGAGAAGCAGGTCACCGCCGCGGACTGGAAGTGCCGCGGCGCCGAGTCCACCCGAGTGATCGCGGCCAGCGGCGCCCGGCTGAGCGCCTGGGCCACCGCCAACCGCGCCGAGATCGACAAGGTGGCCGTGCAGTGGGCGAAGATGCCCGCCGCTCGAGACGCCGCGAAGGCAAGGGCCATGAAGATCAGCTAGCGGGGGCGACCGTCTTCACCATGACGCAGTTCTTCAGGCCCTTGGGCCGGTCGTAGGCGAAGCCCAGCCGCTCGTACAACCGCCGGGTTCCGTTGTAGAGGAACGACGACGACATCTTCTTGGTCTGGTCGGTCAGGTCGTGGGGATAGCTTTCGACCCGTCCGCCACCGGCCCGGGCGATCAGGTCGAGCGCGCCGGTGATGGCCAGCTCCGTCACGCCCTGCCGGCGGTGGCGCTTGTCGACGAAGACGCAGGTGATCCGGTAGTCGGGGTCGGCCGTCTTGGTGGCGTCGTACTGCTTGCGGTGGTGCAGGGTGGGCAGTTCGGCCGGGGTGCCGTACTCGGCCCACGCGATGGCCTCGTCGCCGTCCATCACCAGGGCGGCGTGCGCCTTGCCCTGCTCGACGTAGGCCTTCTTCAACGCCCGGTTGGCCTCCGCCCCCTGCCCGCGCTCGGGCCCGTCGGGATGGAACCAGATGCACCAGCAGCCGCCGAAGATGCCGTTGTGCCGCTGCACCAGCGCATCAAAGGCGAGCCACGTCTCGGCGCTGAGCGGCGCGATGGTGTACGACGACTCCGTAGCCATGCCGCTCACGGTATGCGATTTCGAGGGTGCTGGGTGAGCCAGCGCATGACGTCGAGGGGGTGGGCGGCCGGGTCGGGAATGGGGTGGAAGACGTGCTCGACCACGTCGTCAGTGATGACCAGGGTCAGGCGGTCGTAGAGGGTCATGTCGGCTGTGGTCAGGGTGGGCAGGCCGGCCGCGGCGGCCAGGGTCAGGCGGGGGTCGGGAATCAGGGGGTACGGCAGGCGCAGGCGGTGGGCCAGCTCGCGCTGGTAGCCGGTCGACTGGGCCGAGAGGCCGTAGACGCGGGCGGCGCCGGCGGCCAGGATCTCGGCGTGGTGGTCTCGCAGCCAGATGGCTTGATCGGTGGTGCCGCGGGCGCCCGCCACCTCGAGCAGGCCGCGGGGCAGGTCGACGCCCGGGCGGCCGGTCAACGGATAGACGAATACGACCGTACGGCCGGGACCCAGATCGCCCAGATCGACCGGGCGGCCGTCGGTGGCGTAGAAGCGCAACGCCGGCAGGCGCACCCCGAGCAGGGAGCCGGCCGCGGGCGGGCCGGTCATCACCTGTCGTGCGGCGGCGTCGATGCGCGCGTCGAGCGCGTCGCGCTGGGCGGTCAACTCGCCGATACGCTGCTGCAATCCGCGGACCGTGCTGCGGAACGTGGCCACGGCGGCCGCGCACACGTCGTCGCCGTTGCCGATCGACTCGACGAACGGGCGGGTCTCCTCCACGCTCAGGCCCAGGGCCATCAGCTCGCGGATCTGCGCGACCTGGCGTTCGGCGACCGGCTCGTACTCGCGGTAGCCGTTGCTCAGGCGGCGCGGCACGACCAAGCCGGCCGCCTCGTAGTAGCGCAGCGCGCGCACCGTCGTCCCGGTTCGCCGCGCCAGCTCACCCACCCGCATGCCGCGACCCTAAACCCGTACCCCAAGGTCCGGGTCAAGGTTTGTCGGTCAGAACTCGACCGGCGGGGCGTTGTGCGGAGTGATCACCTGCACGGCCGACGGGTTGGTGCGAATAGGGCCGGGCAGCAGCCCGTGCGCCTGCAGAATGGCGTGGCAGGCGCGGCGCAGATCGGTGCGCAGGTCGTGGTGCAGCACGGCGGACAGCTTGCGCGCACGCAGCAGGGCCGTGTTCTCGCGGTCGAGGTCGTGGGCGATGAAGACGTCGTACGAGTGATCGCGGAATGCCTCGACCACTGCCGCATTGCCCCCGGCCCCGGCATACAGCGAATAGATCGCCCGGATCGCCGGGTTCACCGACAGAAGAGCGTCAAGTTCCCGCCGTACGGTGTCAGCCTTGTCGCCGTCGTCGGTGACCTCGAGGATGCGGCGGCGGGTCTCGGCGCGGAAGCCGGCCTCCCGCTCGTCCTCGCCCCGGAAAGTGCCCCGGCCGCGCACCACGAGCACATCGCCGGGGCGGCCGGCCAGCCACTGCTCGATCAGATAGGCGGCGGTCGCACCGGCCGCGTGGTTGTCCAGACCGGCGTACGTGATGCGTGGGCTGCCCGGCAGGTCGGTGACCAGCGTGACCAGCGGCACCGGCAGACCCGCGGCGGCGGCGACGATCTGCGGGTGGTCGGGAGCCTTGAGGATCACGCCGTGCGAACCGTTGCGGCCGGTCCGATTCAGCACTGACGCGACCTCGCGTACGGAGGAACCGTCGAGCAGATGGAAGCGGGCGCGCAACACCGCCGGGCGCAGGGCGGGCAGTTCGGCCTCCATCGCCGCGCGGATGGCCGCCGAGAAGCGCGGAGGCGCCTGCACGACCACGTCGATCAGCAGCGTGCGACCGGCCAGGCGCACCTGGTCGCGCTGCCGGTCGAGGTCGGCGATGGCCTGGCGCACCTCGCGGATCGTGCTCTCGCGGACCCCGGCTCGGCCGTGCAGCGCCCGGTCCACAGTGGCCTGGCTCAGGCCGGCCTGGACGGCGATCTCCCGGATCCGGTAGGGGTGCTTCATGCGTACACGATGAGGGGGTTTTGAGGGGTTCTCAAGGGCCCGCGGCGGCGCCCGGCGACCTAGCGTGACCCCATGACAACCTGGTTCACCGCCGCCGACTGCGACCTGGACGACTTCCGGGCGGTCTGCGAGCAGAAGACGGAACTGAGCGACTACCCGCACGCGGCCGACGTCGTCGACAACGTGCTCATCTATCCCGGATCGCTGCCGGACACCCGCGAGATCCAGGGCGAACTCATCCGGGCGCTGCGTGACGGGCCCGGCATCGTCGTCTTCACCGGGGCCTTCGAGCCGGAGGTGGTCGACCGCGCGACGGCCGTGTTCGCCTCGATCATCGAAGAGCAGAAGGCTTCCGGCGTACGCGGTGGGGACCATTTCGCGAAGCCGGGCGCCAACGACCGGGTGTGGGGCGCGCTCGACAAGTTCGCCCTGCGCGACCCGGCGGCCTTCGCGGCGTACTACGACAATGCGACGCTCGCCCTGATCTGCCGGGCCTGGCTGGGTCTCGGCTACCAGGTGACGTCGCAGGTCAACGTGGTCAACCCGGGCGGCCAGGCGCAGGTGGCACACCGCGACTACCACCTGGGCTTCATGTCGCAGGAGCAGGCGCTGCGTTACCCCGCCCATATTCACGCGCTGTCACCCGTGCTGACGTTGCAGGGCGCGGTGGCGCACGTCGACATGCCGATCGAGACCGGGCCGACGCTGTATCTGCCGCACTCGCAGAAGTACCCGGCCGGGTACATCGCCTTCCACCAGCCCGAGTTCACCTCGTACTTCAACGAGCATCACGTGCAGCTGCCGCTCAAGAAGGGCGACGCCGCCTTCTTCAACCCGGCCCTGTTCCACGGCGCGGGAACCAACAGATCTTCCGACGTACGCCGGATGGCCAACCTGCTGCAGGTGTCCTCCGGGTTCGGCCGCGCCATGGAGACGGTCGACCGGGCGGCCGTGGTGCGGGCCCTGTACCCGGTGCTGCGCGACTTCGGCGGCTCGGTCGAGAACGTGATCGCCGCTTCGGCCGAGGGCTACGCGTTCCCCACCAACCTCGACCGGGACCAGCCGATCGACGGGCTCGCGCCGCCGACCCAGGCCGATCTCGTACGGCGGGCTGTCGCCGAGAAATGGGAGGCCAGCCGCTTCGAGGAGGCCCTGCGGTCGTATGAAACGGCGCATACCGGGTAGTCCGCAGCCGTGCGCGACTACCTTGACCAGCACCGCGACGAGCTGGTGAACGAGCTGATCGACTGGGTGCGGCTGCGCTCGGTGAACGGTCTTCCGGAGAACGAGCCGGATCTGATCCGCTCGGCCAACTGGCTGGCCGCGGCGCTGCGGGCGACCGGGTTCCCGACCGTCGACGTGTGGCGGATCGAGGGCGCCCCGGCCGTGTACGCCGAATGGTGCGAGGCGCCGGGGGCGCCGACCGTGCTGATCTACAGCCACCACGACGTACGCGTGACCGAAGATCACCAGTGGGAAGAGACGGCGCCGTACTCGGCCGTGGAGCGCGACGGCTATCTCTACGGACGCGGAACCTCGGACGCCAAGGGTCAGGTGCTCAGCCACATCTGGGGAATCCGCGCCCACCTGGCCGCCACCGGCCGCACGGCGCCGGCGGTCAACCTCAAGCTCGTGATCGAGGGCGAGGAGGAGAGCGGCTCGGCCCACCTCTCCGACGCCCTCGACCAGCACCGCGAACGGCTCGACTGCGACCTGGTGCTGTTCAGCGACACCCTGACCTGGCGGGCCGACCACCCCGCCCTGTGCACCAGCCTGCGCGGCATGGTGAGCGCCGAACTGCGCGTCCTGGGCCCGCTGCGCGATGTGCACAGCGGCGCGGTGTCCGGCCCGGCGGTCAACCCGGCGATCGAGCTGTCAGCCCTGATCGGCGCGCTGCACGACGACCAGGGCCGGATCACGTTCCCCGGCTTCTACGACGACGTCGAGGAACTGACCGAGGCCCGGCGGGCCGAACTGGCGGCGCTGCCCTACAGCGACGAGGACTGGCTGGCCCGCTCGGAGACCAGAAGCATCGGCGGCGAGCACGGCTACACGGTGCTGGAACGCTTGTGGGAACGCCCCGCCATCGAGGTGATCGGCCTGCTGGCGGGCGACCCGACCGGCCTGCCCCGCGCTGCCGTGCCGGCCGTGGCCACCGCGCGCCTGAGCATCCGTACGGCATCCGGCCAGCGAGCCGCCACCGTCGAGAAGCAGCTGCGCCAGTGGGTGGCGTCCCGCCTGGACGACCGTTTCGCCTACGACCTCACGGTGGCCGAGCAGATCTCGCAGGAGCCCTACCGAACGCCGCAAGACCTGCCCGCCCTGGCTGTGCTGGCCGCCGCCATGGAGGACGGCTTCGGCCGGCGCCCCGGCCGCATGGGCAACGCCGGCGGCGGCCCGGCCGAACTGCTCAGCCGCAAGCTGGACGCCCCCGTCCTCTTCTTCGGCATCGGCCTGCCCGAAGACCGCTGGCACGACGACGACGAACGAGTCTCCATCCACATGCTCCTGAACGGCGCCGCCACCCTGGCCCACTTCTGGCACCGCCTGGCCGACGACGCCGCCACCCGATCCGAGGCGTGACCGCGCGAACGTGCCGTTGTCTGGCATCGTGGGGACGTGCGAGATGGGCGGTCGTGGCCGCTGATCATCGGGTTGTCGTCAGCCGCGGCCTTCTGGGTGGTCGGCGGGGCGCTGCTGCTGGCGTCCTGGCGCATCGGCGTGGGGGCGGAGCGGTCGCGCGAGGCTCCGACCTGTGCGCACGGTCAGCTGCTGACCGGGGCGGATTGCCGGGCCGAGGTAGCCGGCGAGGTCACCAGGTTGACCAGCACCGAGATGGACGTGACCGTTGACGGGCACAGCGTCCGCGCGCACGTCACGATCAGCGGGCAGCTCCCGAGCTCCCCTCCCGCCATCCCGGTGGAGGTCACCCTCTACCGGGGCCATGTCATCCATGTCGAGAACAATGCGAATCTGAACGTGGACACGGACGCGGCGCCGAGCACGAGGTCGGAGAACTACCGCAATTTCGGCTTCTGCTTCGTGGTTTTCGGGGCTGCAGTCGGAGTTTACGGCGCGGTCAAGACCGTCCAGGACCGGGACGAGTCTCTTGAAGACCCGCCGTGGCCGGTCGTGGACGGAGGGACCGGCGCCGCCCGCTAAGGTCCGATCATGAGGTTGTTTCTGGACGTGCCCGTCCGGCGTCTGTTTCGGTGAGGCAGTCGCGCGGGCTGCGGGGGCTCGGGCCGGTCGTGGCCGTGATCGTCGCCGCGGGCGTCGTGGCCGGGGTGGTGGCCTGGGCCGAAGTGCCCGCGAAGCTGAGCGTGCACGGGGAGTTCGTCGATCTTTCCGTCTACCGGTACGGCGGGCGGCTGGTCCTCGACGGTCTGCCGCTCTACGGGTCCCGTGACCCGGACACCGCTCTGCTGTTCACCTATCCGCCCTTCGCGGCGGTGGCGATGGTGCCGCTGGCGCCGCTTCCGTTCTGGCTCGCCACGGCCTTGTGGACGGCGGCGTCGGTCGGCGCGCTGGCCGGGGTCATCCGGCTGGTGGGGCGCGCGCTCGGGCGTCCCCTTCCGGGGTGGCCGGCCGCGCTGCTGACCGTGGGGGCGCTCGCGCTGGAACCGGTTTGGCAGAACCTCACCTTCGGCCAGATCAACCTGCTGCTGATGCTGGCCGTGCTCATCGATCTGGTTCACCCGGAACGGCGCTGGTCCGGCGTGCTCGTGGGGGTCGCCGCCGGCGTGAAGCTGACCCCGCTCGTGTTCATCGTGCTGCTGATACTGGTCGGTCGCCGGGCCACGGCGGGACGGGCGGTCCTGGCCTTTGCCGGCACCGTCGCGGTCGGGTTCGCGGTCGTCCCGGGCTCGGCCAAGGCGTACTGGACCGAAAATCTCATTTCGGCGGGCCGGGTCGGTCCCCCGGAACTGGCTCACAACCAGTCGGTGTTCGGTGCGCTGACCCGGCTGCTGGACGCGCCCTCGTCCACTCCGCTGTGGCTCGCCGTCGCCGGGCCGGTCGCTCTGGCGATCGTGGTCGTCGGCGCCCTGTGGTGGCGCCGTGGTGACCGCGTACTCGGCACGGGCCTCGCGGCGCTGGCCATGTTGCTCGCCTCGCCGGTCTCCTGGTCGCACCACTGGGTGTGGGCCGTGCCCATCGGGCTGGCCCTGTGGACGTACAGCCGGTGGGCCAGCATCGTGTGGACCGCCGTGTTCCTGGCCCGCCCGTTCGTGTGGCCGCCGTGGGGAGAAACCCGCGAGTACAGGTGGGGCCTCATCGAGCACATCGCCGGCAACGCGTATCTGCTCGCCGCGCTTGCCCTCTGCGTCTGGGCGGCGGTGCAACTTCATCCCCTGCGGCTCAGCCTGCTTCGGGCACGCTCGCAGGATCAGCCGAGACAACGATGACGGGAGGCCGCATCGGTGATCGGTACGCCGTGAACGGCTCGCCCGGCGGCAGCAGCGGGGCGAGCACCCGGAACGCCGGCTCGGCCGTCTGCTCCGTGTAGTCCTGCAGGTTGTCGGTGACGAGCAGGCCGACCCCTCCCCGCTCCAACTGCCGGACCTGCGAGAAGGCACCGGTCGCCCGCAGCGTGTCGGCCCCGCCCACCCGGTCCGCGAGCTCCTGGGCCAGGACGGTCAACCAGCTGTAGCCGCGCAGCGTCTCCCGGCAGCGTCCGATCGTGATCGCCGGATTCCGGCGCCACTTCTCCGGCGTACGCGGTTGGGTCGTCTCCTCGACGACGGACTTTCCCCGGTCGTACGAGTAAGTCACTTGGCCGTACCCGGGGTCGACCCGATCGGCGAACGAGAACACGAAGTCCACCCAGCGCTGTTGCATGGTGATGAACTTCGACCGGTTGACAGTTGCCCGGAGTTGCACCCATCCGGGCGACTCCGCGTAAGTGGCGACGTAGCCGTTGAAGCTGGCGCCGACCATCATGCCGGTCTTGTCGAGCCGGCCCGTGATCAGCTTGAGGTTGGCCGGCAGCTCGGCCACCTCCGCCCGCAGCCACTGCCGGCCTTCCCGCGACGCGACCCGCTTGGTGGTGACCCGCCGCGGACCGTCGCCCAACCGTCGCGACACGGTGATCTCCCCGAAGCCGGCGCCGACTTCTTGCACGGCCGCGGCGGGGTCGGCGCTCACCGGCCGCGAACCTTATCGCCCCGATCACTGCGGCGCGGCAACCTCCGCATCGAAATTCTCGGTCCGAGCCCCGCCCGAAGCCGCCATCCGGAATTCTGGTGAGATGACGGATTCCGCCGGCGACGCCTACCCATCGACTCCCGCGAAGAGGCGCCGAAACGTGTGGAAGACCGCGGCGCGCAAATATGCGATCCCGATTCTTCCCGGTGAATGGCAGGTCCTGACCGCGACCCTCATCCTCCGTCCATTCGGATTCATCGCGCGCGGCGTCGGGGCCAACGACCGCACCCTCGGCATAATTCTGGAACCCCTCTTCATGCCCTTGGACTACGAGCCGGCGGCGTGGACGGTGGCGCCCGGCAGCTACGTCCCCGGCGTCTTTCCCTATCACCGCCTGAGCTTCCATGAGTCCGAAGCTGAGAAGTACATGCACGACTTGGCCGGCGCCGTCGTCGAGACCGTTCTCCCCTACATCACCGAGAACGGGAGCTTGGAGGGTTACTTCGATCTCTGCCGGCGCTACAACGCCGATCATCCGAACCAACTCGGCAATCCGCACATTCTCTACCGCCAGGCTGCTACCGCCGTCATCCTCGAACGCCCCGAAGACGCTGAACGGGCGGCCCGTGCGGTCCAAGAGGCAATCGATGCTCATCCGACCGATGATCGCGACTGGGTGCGCAGGCTGCATGAGCAGGCCGGCGCCTTTCGCAATCGTCTGATCGCTGATCCGGCAGCCCTCAAGGCGGAGCTGATTTCCGGAATGGACGAGCAGAAACGCCGCCGCAAGTTGCCGCTTTCCGGATAGCACGCCGAACTGGCGAGGCGTTTCAGTCGGTGGCGCCGAAGACCTGTTGGTCCCAGTCGAGGATCGAGCCGGTCACCACTCCGCTGCGCGGGGAAAGCAGGAAGACGACGAAGTCGGCTATCTCGTCGACCTGGGCCAGCTTGCCCATCGGCAGCTTCTCGGCCGCCCTTTCCCGCCAGTCGTCGTCCGCGTTGTGGAAGCGGCGCTGGATCTGGTCTTCGCCCTCGGTGTCGGTCCAGCCGATGTCGAGGCCGTTGATGCGGATCCGGTCGAAGCGGTGGGCGTGGGCGGCGTTGCGGGTGAGGCCGGCCAGCCCCGCCTTGGCCGCCACGTAGGGGGCCAGGTACGGCTGGCCGCCCAGCTCGGACGACGAGATGATGTTGACGATCGTGCCGGGGGCGCCGCGCCGCAGCATGTCCTGGACGGCCGCCTGCATCAGGAAGAACGGGCCGCGCAGGTTGACCGCCACGTGTTCGTCGAACAGCTCCGGCGTGGTGTCGAGCAGGGTGCCACGCGTGGTCAGGCCGGCCGCGTTGACCAGGCAGTCGATCCGGCCGTGGCGGTCCACGGTGGCCGCGACGGCTGCTCGCCCGCTTTCCACGTCCGAGACGTCACACCGTACGAAATAAGCCCCCGACCCAGCCGGCGCCCGCCTCCCGCTCACCACGACCGACGCGCCTTCGCGCAGCGCCGCCGCGGCGATGCCGGCCCCGATGCCTCGCGTGCCTCCGCTGACCAGCACGACTTTGTCGCGCAGAAGGTGACCGTCCATCCCTGCAGAATCGGGCCGGCGGCATCGCGCCGCAACACCACGGTCAGGAGGTGAGGTGGGCCCGCGCCTCGTCGATGGTCAGGCCCACCGGCAGGCCCTCGATCCAGGAGCGCCACATCTGCCGGTCGACCTGCCAGGTCTTCAGGTAGCCGACGCATTCCTCCGCGGTGAACTGGTGCAGGCTGGTCCGGGCGGCGTGCAGCGCCTCGGCCATCTGCATGCGGCGGAACACCGAGATGCCGGGCGTGGTCTCGAGCCGGCTCAGGACGCCGGCGATGAACTGCCCGCGGTCGGCCAGGAAGGCTTCCCAGAAGTGGGTGGTGGCCGCCTCGTCCAGCGAGCGGCCGTCGTCCAGCAGGGAGAACAAACCCTCGGCCAGGCAGTCGCCGAACTCTTCGGTGGCGGCTCGGTTCTTCACCGCGTACGGGTCGAAGCGGGCCTGGCTGAAGGTGCCGTAGACCGCGCAGCGGGCCAGCCCGTCCGGGTCGAGCAGGAAGAACCAGTCCTCGTTGTAGATGGTCGCGAAGAACGACGTGGCCCGGCTGCGGCGGAACAGCATCGCGCCGGAGCCGATGAACGTGCCTTGCTCGCCGCCGGTGTCGCGGTGGGCGTGGCACACTACCGAGTTGTCGGGGAAACCCACGTTGTCGAGGCCGACCACCTCGTACTCGTCGAGCAGCGCGGCCGCCCGGCGCACTTCGGAGGCGTCGCGGATGTCGATGTCGTCGTCGAGGAAGAGCACCCTTTCCCAGCCGGCCATCCAGGCCAGGGCCAGGCCGAAGTTCCGCTTGCCGGGCGTGTCGGTCCGGCGCCTGAGGTCTTCGGGGAGCAGGCCCTTCGTCTCGAGGACCGGCACATTGCTCTTCGGCGGCGACTCGACGGCGAACACCGCGACCCCGGCCCCGGCCGTGTGGGCCAGCACGTCTTCCGGTTTCGCGTCGAGGCTGCACAGCACCAGCAGCGGACAGCCGAGCTCGGCGGCCAGCCGGGTCGCGTGGTTCAGGCTGCCGGCCGGGCGGGCGGCGGGCACGATGATGGCGTCGACCTGAGCCTCGGCCTCGGCCGTGGCGACCTGCTGGAGGAGCCGCCGGTGCGTGGCCCGTTGCCGGGGCTGCCGCGCGTCAGTGGGCGGCAGCACCGCTGGAGCGGTCATGCTCGGCCTCCGGCCACTCGTGTAGACGAATGTCGTCCACAGTCCAGTCGGGGACGACAACTTCATTGGCGACGATCTTCACGCGGCAGACGATGCTATAGGTGTCGGCGCCGTGAAATCTACGGTCGACGTAGGCCGCGTTCCGCTCCTGGATCTTCGGATCGGTCAGGGCCCGGACGATTCCGTAGCTTCCCCGGCTGTACATGCCGTTGAAGAATGTCAGTGTTCGCTCACGATTATAGGGATTTGGCGCGCGCAGATAGTGGGCCACGTCCTCCCGAAGAGTGGTGCCGCGCTGGTCACGCCGCAGCTTGGGGGCGAGTTCGACGCGCCGCCCGTCCGCGTAGCCGACCGAGAACGAACCCGTGTCCTGGAACGTCGCCCGGCGCAACTGCTTCACCGGCACGTGGCTGAGGTCGGTCAGGGTGGCCTCGGTGACCTCGTTGAAGTCGACCCCGCCGAGCGCGATGAGATGTGCCGTCAGGTCGTCGGTCGACAGTTCACTCGGGACGCCGACGGTGGTGGGGTTGGTGGGGTTCATGCCCCGGATGAACGACAGCAGCTCGATCAGGGCGTCGAGGTCGGCGTACTTGTACGCGTCCACGTAGTCGGGACCCTGCGGCTTGGAAACGTCGCCGAACTGGTCGCGTACGTGTGAGGGCAGTTCCGACGGGACGATCGTGATCGCCTGGCCGGGCGGGAACCGCAACGGGTGCGGCAGTTCCGGCTCGATCTCGCTGCTGCCGCGCAGCCTGTGCAGACCCCGGCGCAGTACGTCGTAGGTCTGCCGCTCGTCCGGACTCAACTGCTCGGGGGTGGGCAGCGTGGAACCCGGCTCGGCCAAGGCGAAGTAGCGCGCGTAGTCGTCCAGGCGTTCCGGCGGCGGCACGACGCCGTGCTCCCACGACGAGATCAGCGGGACGCTCACCCCCAGCGCACGCCCGAGCTGCCGCTGCGTAAGGGAGCCGCGAAGCTCGCGCAGCCGGTCGGCCAGCGTCACAGCGGGCATCGGCGCCGTTCCCTTCAGTCAGCTTCAGTGCCATGCTGAAGTTCCGCCTGAAGGATAGACCTTAACGCCGGGAAAAGCATGAGTGAAGCCGAATGAAGCGTTGGCGTGTCGCGCGAAGAGACCGGAAATTGACGGTTGCCGACGCTACTTCAGTGAAGTGCTGAAGTTTAGGCTGAGTCTACAAGAGGCGCTGAACCTCCCGGCGCCGACAGGGCGAAACCGATGCCCGGCCATCGCCCGCTCTCCAGCCAGCCCGCCCCGAAGAAGCTCAGACGCGAACCGGCTCTTTGCAGGGAAGGCAGACTCATGTCGACACTCGTCCCCTTGGCCGCGGCGGCCGGCACCACTCCCGAACTTCCCACCGACCTGATGAGCACCATCGCGATCGCGGTCGCGATCATGTTGCTCGGCTTCGCCTTCAGCTGGGCGCGCTCCGTACTGGTGGCCGTCTGGCAGATGACCCGCATGCTGCTGAGCTCGCTCGGCGTGGTCGTGCTGCTCTTCCTCTCGCTGGCCGCCCTGGTCGGCGCCGTCTTCGTCTCGATGGTCAACCACTGACCAGACCCGGATCGCGGCGCAGCCTTTCGTGGGTTTAGCTGTGCGGGTGGCAGTCAAGATCCGCGCCGCCCACCGCGACGACCTCGATGGGCTCGCCGCTTCCCTGGGCCCCGCCCACCACGAGTTCTTCCTGAACCGCTACCCGTTGCAGGACAAGGGTCTGGGCGAGATCCTGCTGGCCTTCGAGGACGGTCGCCCGGTCGGCGGGGTCCTGCTCAACTGGGACCTGGCCACCGAACCCGAGGTGCGCCGCCACCTGGCCGGCGTGCCGATGATCCAGCACCTGCACGTCGACCCCGCCCGGCGGCGCCGCGGCGTCGGCACCGCCCTGCTCCGCGCGGCGGAGGCCGGCCTGCGCGTCCGCGGCCACCGCCGGGTGCTGCTCGGCGTGGACCAGTCCAATCCGGTCGCCCGCGACTTCTACCTGCGGCTCGGCTACGTGCAGCCGGCCGAGCCCGACCTGCGCAACCTGCAGGCGCCCAGCGGCGCGTACGACATCCTGGTCGCCGAGCTCTAGCCTTCGCTGCAGGTCCACTTCACGGTGCCGCTCAGGGCGTCGCCGGGGAGGCCGCCGGGGCCGGTGGTGGCCAGGCTCTTGAAGGTCCAGGTGCCGCCGCCCTTGGCGTCGGTGGTCACCTTGCTCGACGTCGAGTCGGGCCAGGTGCCGTAGACCTTGTTGTCGATGGCGATGCTGGGGCGCGAGCCGGGGGCCGTCAGCTGGTCCTTGGGATAGTCGCCGGCGCCGGTGTAGTCGTCGATCCAGAGTTCCAGCGTGACCTTCTTGCCGTCGACCGGGCCGTTGTAGAGGCCGGCGATCGCGTAGAGCGTCTTGTCGTCCTTCGTGCTGCCCTTGGCGTAGGCGGCGCAGCTTTCGTTGAAGGTGCCGTTGAGCGTGGGCGCCAGGGCGGTCTGCTTGCCCTTCAGCGTCTTGGCTCCGGTGACGTCGAAGGTGACGGTCACCTGCGGGCCGAGCGAGAAGCCGGCGTCCTCGTCGGCCGCGGCGGCGTTGTCATCGGCGACGGAGCCGCACGCGGTCAGTGTCGCCAACACGATCGAGGTCAGCATCGCCGTACCCAGTGATTTTGCGCTTACCATGTCCCCACTCCCTGTCCGACCTGTGCGGGAAGCCTGACCGGCACCGCCAAAAAACCACCAAAGAGGCGCGGGTGCGGTTCGAGGTTCTGGGGCCGGTACGGGTGTTGGCGAACGACGGCGAGGCGGCCACCCTGGCCCCGAAGCCCCGGGCGCTGCTGGCCGTCCTGCTGGCGGCGAAGGGCCGCCCGGTCACGGTCGAGAGGCTGCTGGGCGAGCTGTGGCCCGAGGGCGCACCTTCGACGGCCACAGCGACGCTGCAGATGCACGTGTCGGCGTTGCGCAAGGTCGTCGGCGAGCGGGTGGGCACGGCCCCGGGCGGCTATCGGCTCGATCTGGCCGGGGCCACCTTCGACGCCGCCGAGTTCGAACAGGGCGGCGACCTCGCGTTGTGGCAGGGCGACGCGTACGAGGGGGTGGCGGCCGGACCAGCCGTCGCGGCCGCTGCGGCGCGCCTGACCGAGCTGCGCCTGGCCGCCCGGCAACAGTGGGCGCAGCAAGCTTTGGCCGACGGCAAGCATGTGGCCGCGGCGACCGAACTGGCCGCGTGGACGGCCGAGCAACCGACCGCCGAGGGCCTGGTCAAGCAGCTCATGCTCGCCCTCTACCGGTCCGGCCGGGCCGGTGATGCCCTTTCCGCGTACGACCGGACAGCCACCGCCCTGGCCGGTCTGGGCGCCCGTCCCGGCCCCGACCTGGACGCGCTGGCCGCCGCCGTCCGCCGGCAGGACCCGACCCTCGACCGGCCCGCGCCCGGCGTGCCCGGCCGGCGCAACCGGTTCATCGGCCGCCGGGCCGAGCTCGACCGGGCCATCGACCTGCTCGGCTCGGCCCGCCTGCTCACCATCGTGGGGCCGGGCGGGGCCGGCAAGACCCGGCTCAGCCAGGAACTGGCCCGTGAGGTGGCCGCCGACCACGACGCCGTGCACGTGGTCGAGCTGGCCGAGCACCGGGACGGTCCGCTGGCGGCCCGGCTGGCCGCGGCCACCGGCATCCGTGAGGAGCCCGGCACGCCGGTCCTCGAGACGGTGACGCGCCAGCTCGCGGGCCGGGTGCTGCTGGTGCTGGACAACTGCGAACACGTCCGGCCCGAGGCGGCCGAGCTGGCCCACACCCTGCTGGCGCAATGCCCGGGTGTACGCGTGGTGGCCACCAGCCGCGAGCAGCTGGGCCTGAGCGGTGAGGTGATCTTCTCGCTGGGCGGCCTGGCCACACCGGAGCCGGGCTCAGCCGATCAGACCGACGCCGTACGGCTGCTGGCCGACCGGGTCGCGGCGGCCCGCGGTGGCGCCGGGCTGGCCCCGGCCGAGCTGGCGGTGGCGGCCGAGCTGTGCCGCCGGCTCGACGGCCTGCCGCTGGCGATCGAGCTGGCCGCGGCCCGGCTGCGCGCGCTGCCGCTGTCCGAGATCGTGTCCCGCCTCGACCGCCGGCTCGACCTGCTGACCGGCACGTCGCCGGTGCGCCGGCACCAGACCATGCGGGCGGCCATCGACTGGGGCTACGAGCTGCTTGACGTACCGCAGCAGGAACTTCTCCGGCGGCTCGGGGTCTTCGCCGGCGGGTTCGAGCTGGCCACCGCGACCGAGGTGGCCGGGGCCGATCCGCTCGACCCGCTCACTCAGCTGGTCGACCGGTCCATGGTGGAGTGGCGGGACGGCCGCTACCGGCTGATCGAGACGATCCGCGAGTACGCCCGCGAGCGGCTCGGTCCGGCCGAGCGTTCCGAGGCCTTCGTACGCCTGGTCGGCTACTGGACTCGGCGGCTGGCCGAGCCGCCGCCGGTCGACGGTCCCGCGCACACCGAGTGGCTGGCCGGAACGGCGGCCGATCACGACACGATCGTGGCCGCCATGGACTGGGCGCTGCGCGAGGGCGACCCGGCCGACGGCCTGCGGATCGCCGCCGCCATGTGGTGGTACTGGTGGGTCTCGGGGCGCATGGCCGAGGGCCTGACCTGGCTCGACCGGGCCCTGGCGGCCTCGGCCGAGCCGTCCGCGCTGCGGGCCCGGGCGTTGCGGGCGGCGGCCGCGCTGGCCCGCAACTCGGGCGACCTGGCGGCGGCCCGGCGGCTGGGCGAGGAGGGGCTGGCCGTGTTCCGCTCGCTCGACGACCGGACGGGCACCATCGCCGCGCTGAACAACCTGCTGATCACCGCGCAGGCGCAGGAGGACTACCCGGCCTCGCTCGCCTTCGGGCACGAGGCGCTGGACCTGGCCGAGCAGGCCGGGGACGCCCGGATGGTCGCCGCCGCGTCCAACAACACGGCCGGGACGCTGCGCTGCATGGGCCGCCTCGACGAGGCCGAGCCGCTGTTCATCCGGGCGCTGGACGGGTTCCGCGCGCTCAACGACCGGCGCGGGGAGGCGGCCGCGCTGTCCAACCTGTCGACGACCGATCGGCGTCTCGGCCGCTACGCTCCGGCCCGCAAGGCGATGCTGGAGGCGCTGGCGGTCTACACGGAGCTGGGAATCGCCGAGGGACAGCTGGACGCGGTCGAGGGGCTGGCGCAGCTCGACATCCTCGAGGGGGACGCCGAGGGTGGGCTCCGGCTGCTGGCGGTGGCCGAGCGAGAACGTACGGAATTGGGCGCACCCAGCTTCACGCCGGACGAGATCGCCGACCGCGACCAGGCCGAGGCGGCCGCCCGGGGCGCGCTGAGCCCGGCCGAGGTGGCCCGCGCCTACCGATCGTCCGCTGAAATGTCCCTCGACCAGGTGGTCGCCGCGCTGCTCGGGTGAGGCCTTTGGGGTTTCTTTGGGCCCGGGCCGCAGAGTTCTCCCCATGAGAAGAAGCCTCGTCGCCCTGGCCGCCCTCGTCGCCGTCTCGCTCACCTCCGGCTGCAGCCTCCTCGAGTCGGCGACCGCCGCACCGAAGACGCCGGCGCCCACCGCCACGGCCGGCTCCGGGGCGGATCCCTCGCCCACCGCCGAGTCCGGCTTCGGCTCGGTGAAGGACGAGGGCGACATCCCCGACCCGTGCACGCTGCTCTCGAAGCAGGAGGTCATGGAGCTGACCGGGCGCGAGGTCACCCAGATCGACGAGGACGGCGGCGACCCCGGCGACATCACCCGCTTCTGCCAGTGGCAGCAGTCGGGCGGCCAGCTGGCGGTCTTCCTGAGCCGCACCACCCCGGCCGACTTCGAGGTCACCGTGGCCGAGGCCGAGCCGGTCGAGGGCGTCGGCGAGGACGCCTTCGTGCACTCCGGCCACCTCTACGTGCTCTACGGGACCGTCCAGATCGACGTCTATTCGCGGGGTGGCTCCGACGCTGAGAACCTGGCGGACGCCAAGAAGGTCGCGAAGACTCTCATCCCGCTGATCTAGCACTAGAGGATGCCTCGGCGGTGGGCGGCCGACACCGCCGAGGCCCGGTCGGGCACCTCGAGCTTGGCGTAGATGTGCAGCAGATGCGTCTTCACCGTGGCCTCGCTGATGAACAGGGCCGCCGCCGTCTCGCGGTTGGTGCGGCCCTCGGCCACCAGGGCCAGGATCTCGCGTTCGCGTGAGCTGAGCTGGGTGGTCGGTGCGAGCTTCTTAGGCCGTACGCGGGCCAGGAGCACTGCCGCGACCGTCGGCGACAGCACGGTTTCTCCGCGAGCCGCTGCCCGCACCGCCCGGAACAACTCTTCCCGCGGCGCGTCCTTGAGCAGGTAGCCGATCGCGCCCGCCTCGACCGCGGGCAGCACATCGGAGTCGGTGTCGTGGGTGGTCAGCACGAGCACCCGGGCGGTGGGCACGCGTTCGAGCAGCAAGCGGATCAGCGTGCCGCCGCTCGGCTCGGGCAGGCGCAGGTCGGTCAGCACCACGTCGGGCCGCACCGCCGCGACCACGGTCAGCGCCTCGGAGCCGGTCGCGGCCTCGCCGGCCAGTTCGAAGTCGGGCTGGGTGCCGAGCATGCCCCGCAACCCGTCCCGCACGACGGGGTGATCGTCGACCACGACCAGCCGCAGCGCCGCCATCACGCCGCCCCGATCGCCGGCAGCGTCACGTTGACGGCGGTGCCGGCGCCCGGCGACGACTCGATCGCCACCGACCCGGCCAGCGCCTCAACCCGCTGGCGCAGCGCGACCAGCCCGAACCCCTCGGCCGCGGGCACGTCGAACCCGGCGCCGTCGTCCCGCACGTCCAGCACGATCACATCCTCCATGTAGGACAGCGTGACGTCGGCCCGGCCGGCCCGCGCGTGCCGCCCCACGTTGGCCAGCGCCTCTTGGGCGGCCCGGAGCACCGTCACCTCGACCTCGGGATGGGCCGGCACGGGGGTGCCGGTCACGGTGAAGCTCGCGGGGACGTCGTGCTGCCCGCTCCAGGCGGTCACGGCCAGCCGTACGGCGTCGCCCAGACGCGCGTCCTGCAGCGGGCCCGGCCGCAGCGCATCGATCGAGCGGCGCACCTCGGCGAGGCTGGTGCGGGCCAGCGTGCGGGCCGTCTCGAGCCGCCGGGCCTGCGCGGGCGGCAGGTCGCCGACCGCCTCGAGCTGGGTGACGATGCCGGTGAGCCCCTGGGCCACCGTATCGTGGATCTCGCGGGCCAGGCGGGCCCTTTCCTCGGCCACGCCGGCCTGACGGCTGAGCCGGGCGTTCTCGGCCGCCACGGCGACCAGCTCGCTGTTAACCTCGCGCCGGCGGATCGCCTCGCGTTCCATCAGCCGGATCATCGTGCCGAACAGCCCGGCCAGCGGCGTGATGATGGCGACGTTGATCAGGAGCGAGGTCAGGTTGGCCTCGGACGCCACCAGCAGCGGGATGTTGGCCGCGAGCAGGCCTCCATAGGCGTACCACCCGGGCAGAGCGACGAATGCGAGCACATAGCAGGCGGGCACGAAGAGCTGGAACGCCTCGTCGAGCCGCAGGAACAGATAAGTGGAGCCGAGCACGCCGGCGAAGTAGACCGCCATGAGCCACGGTCGGCGCTCGGGCCACTGCGGGTGGGCCAGGACGAACCACCAGTGCCAGACCGCGAAGCCGGCGACCACGGCCAGGACGTGCGGCCCGCTGCCGTTGATGAGCGCCAGCCCACACGCGACGACCAGCAAACCGTACGGAAGCAAAGCCCACGCCTGGTTCCACCGGTGTTCCCGGCGCAGCTCCTCCACGGTCGTGGTCACACAGTCATCTTGCCGGTCCGGTACGACAATTTCCGCAACCCGATCTCGGCCGGCCCCCGCCGCCCAGCCCGCCGCAGCAGGTCGGACAGCACGACCGAGACGAGCCAGGTGCCCAGCGCCAGCAGGGCCACGGCGGAGGTGCTGATGGTCGCGCCCAGCCCCAGCGTCCACGGCGCGAGCAGCGCCACGAAGACCACCGACTGGAACAGGTAGCAGCTGAGCGACCGCTGCCCGGTGGCGGCCAGCGCATTCACCACCCGGCCCCGGGCCCGGATCGCGACCAGGCCGATGAGCGCCGCGTAGCCCAGACCGCCGACGACACCGGTCACCGCGTGCAGCGCCGAGATCCCCCACAGCGCGAAGGTCGTGGACGGCGTCCAGAAGTGGCCGACCGCCAGCCCCGCCGGCAGGCCGCCCAGAATCGCCGTCGTCAGACCCACTATTGCCGTACGCGTGAGGAGCGCACGATAAGAGGCCGGGTCGGCCAGGATGCGGCGCCGGGCGGCCCACGTGCCGACCAGGATCGCGCTGCCCACGCCGAGCACCCCGGCCGGCGTCATCAGCCACTCGAGCGGCCGCAAGGCCATGGCACGCAACGGATCCGCCGTCTCGAACGACCAGAAGAACGAGCGCTGCCCGGACGGCGGAGCCATGTAGGCGGCCCCCTGCACCAGCGCCACGACCACCAGCCAGCAGCCCGCCGCGATCAGCAGCTTCCGGTCGCTCACCTGCGTGAGGGCGACCAGGACGAAGCCGGCCACGCCGTACAGCCCGAGAATGTCCCCCGGGAACAGCAGCAGGGCGTGCGCGAACCCGAACGCGACGAGCCACCAGCTGCGCCGCCGAAGCAGTCGCTTGGCGTCCGCGAGCGACGCCCCGGCGGCGCGCTGCCTCTGCAGGATCTGCACCACGCCGTACGCGAAAAGGGCCGCGAACATCGGGTAGGCGCGGCCGTCGACGGCGGTCACCGTGACGACGCTGACGATCCGGTCCACGAGCCCCGGCTCGACGATGTGCTGCCGCACCCCGTACGGCCTCGCATACAGATAGACGACCGAGTTGGCCAGCGCGATCAGCGCCAGCATGAGCCCCCGCGCCAGGTCGGGCGCCAGGTCCCGCTCCCGCGCTCCGACCGGCCCGGCCATGGCAGTTCCCCGCTTGACAGTCATGCCTCCAGGTTCGGGCGTCCACCCCTGGCCCGAATCGACCGATGTACCGCTCCCCCGCCTCCACCGCCGCGCCCGCGGATCCACCGATCGACGGATGGTGGCGCCGGCCGTCGCGCACCCGACATCGGCCTGCCCCGGCCTGTGGTACGCAGGCGGAAGCACCCCCGAGGGGAGCGGCCATGTCCGTGGATCGCCGTCGTATCGTCGCCGTCATCGCCGCGCTCGCGGTCCTCCTGGTCGCGGGCGTGATCTGGCTGGCCCGGCTGGTGACCGGCGACGGCGGACGGGCCGAGTTCGTGGCCGGCCCCGCCGCCTCCACGACCACCACGACGCCGGCCCCGGGCGACCCGGCCTCGCTGCCGACCGAACTGGTGGCCACGTCTTCCGGGCCGGAACCGACGCGCGCCCGGGTGACTGACGACCCGGACACCCCGCGGACCGAGACAGCTCCGCCGCCGGGACCGACTGTCACCACCACCCGGCCCCGCACCGCCGAACCGACGCGCTCTCCGGGACTCACTCCGCCGACCACCCGCGCGACGACCCCGCCGCCTCCGCCGGTGCCGACGCACGCCATCCAGGTCGGCGGGGCCACCCTCGACAACGACAGCCCGCGCGGGTGGTGCGCGATCTTCGACAACCGCGGACTGGGCATGACGGTGACCGTGACCGGCGTGAACGTGACCGGCCGGCTGCGGGTCGAGGCCGGCGAGTGTGCCGGGGACGACAACGTCAAACCCCGCCGGGCCTGCCGGCCGGGCCTGCGGCTGCCGACCGGCGACGGCTGCTTCGCCGAGACCATCGCGACCACCGAAGACCCGGACAACTACCCCGGTGTGGTGACCCTCGGCTTGCGCGCCCGGTGCACCTCATTAGCACCCGCGGCCTGCGACGTTCCCGTGCTGCGCGCTTCGCCGCCGACTTCGAGCCGTCCCGCCGTGCTGGAGTGGACCGACAAAGGCCGCGACGTCTGCTACCGGGTGGGCTCCGACCACCTCTGCAGCGACGACGAATGAACCGCCTGACCCGCCGGAGCCGCGGCACGCCACCCGCGGACCCGGCGCCGGACTGGGGCACGCGGATCAAGGACCTGGCCGCCCTGATCGCGCCGACCACGGCGATCACCGCGCTGCTCATCTACTTCGGATACGTCGGCACCCGGGCCCGCTTCGCGTACTTCGGGGTCAACCTCGACCTGACCGAGATGAGCAATCAGAGCCTGATCCTGTACGGCCTCGAGGTGATCTACGTTCCGGCCGCGGTGTCGCTGGTGGTCGTGCTGGTGGCCGCGATCTGCCACGCGCTGATCAGCCGTCTGGTTCACGCGGCCGGCCGTTCCTGGACCGCCCTCGGCTTCGCCGGCGTCGCCGCGGTGGCCGGGTTGCTGCTGCTGGCCCGCGGGGTCATCGGGCTGCTCATCTTCCGGGTGTCGCAGTCCGAGCGGCCGCTCACGAGCCCGTTGACGCTCGCCGTCGGACCGGTGCTGATCCTGTACGCGGCATGGGCGGCCGGCACCGTGCTGGCCCGCGGCGAGAAGAGCTTCGCGCGGTGGTACCAGGGCGCCGGGATGATCCGGTTGCGCCGGTTCGTGGCTGCGACCGTGGCCGGGCTGGTGCTGGTCGCGCTGTTCTGGGCGGCCAACGGGTTCGCCGGCGCGTTCGGGTCGGGCCGGGCCGTCCAGGACGCACTGGATCTGCCCGGCGAGCCGGAGGTCGTGCTGGACACGCGGGAGCAGTTGATCGACGTGCCGGCTGGGATCACCGAGGCGCCGCTGCCGGGCAAGGAGTTCCGCTATCGCTACCGCGGGCTGCGCCTGCTGCTGGCCGCGGGCGACCGGCTGTTCCTGACCCCGGCCCACTGGACCACCGAGAGCCGGACGCTGGTGGTGCCCTATGACGACCAGGTACGACTCCAGCTCGACCCGTGACGGCCGGGCTCAGCGCTTGGTGCAGACCGGGACCGAGCGGGCGATGTTGTTCGTGGAGTAGGCCACCGAGATGGTGAAGCAGTAGTTCAGCTGCTCGTTCAGGCCGTACACGACGTAGTCGGCGCTGCCCGCGGGCAGCTGCTGGAACGGCTTCTGGGGCTGGCCGGCGCGACCGCCGGAGACGAGGATCGGGCCCTCCGAGTTCTTCGGGTAGGTCCACTGCAGAACCACGTTGTCGCTGTTGTCGCGCAGCTTGACGGCGGTGGGGGCGCCGGGGTCGGCCTTCGGCGGCTTGGTGGTGGGAGCGGCCGAGGACGCGGCCGGAGCGGGCCCGGACGCCACCGGGGCCGTGGTGGCCGGGGCGGCGGGCGGGTTCTCGTCGCCGTTCGCGTCGGGCAGGGTGAGCGCGACCACGGCGACGGCGGCGGCCACGCCGGCCACCAGCACGGCGGCCAGCAGGAACGGCTGACGGCGGCGGCCGGGGGCGGTGGGCTCGGGCTCCGGTCGTACGGGAAGGCGTCTCTCGGTGTTGGGCGGGAGCGTGTAGGTGCTGGCGGGGGCCGAACCGACCGGCTGCGGGCGGCCGTCGGGACCGTAGTCGGGGGCGCGGCGGCCGGGAACCGGCGGCGGCGTGTCGGCCCGCTCGTGCCGGCCGGTCAGGTCGCCCGCCTCCTGATGCACGTCGGCCAGGTAGAGCGGCTGCTGGTAGACCGTGCCGTTGGGGTCGGTGGGGCGGTTGTCGGGCGGCGGCTGGGCCGGGTCGCCGGACGACTCGGGCACCGTGGGGCGGCGCGGGAACGGCAGCGTACGCACGCCGGGGGCGCCCACCGTGGTCACGCCCGGGCCGTCGGACTGCTCGACGCGGCCGCAGACGTGCTTGCCCGAGGCCGGGGCGGCCGCCAGCGCAGCGACCTGGCGGACCAGCGGGTGGTCGGACGGCAGGTACCGCGCGCACAGCTCTTGCGCCTGGGCCAGGTGTTCGTGGGACTCGGCGTCACGGCCGCACTCGCGTTCCATGGCGCCCAGGCGGGCCAGCATCTTGATGCCGGGGGCGGACGCCTCGCCGTAGCGGCGGACGTGCCGGCGCCAGGCCGCCGTGAGCCGGGAGCGGGCCGCCGTGCAGTGGCCGGCCGCGTGTTCGGCGGTGGCCAGGTCGGCCTCGGCCGCGAGCACGCGGGGCGAGTCGGGGCCGTCGATCTCGGTGAGGTCGCCGACCAGCTGGCGGTAGACCTGGGCGGCCCGGCCGAAGTGGCCGACCCGGTGCAGCACCGCGGCGTGGGTCGCGGCCGCTCCCACCGTACGGTCGTGGTGCGGGCCGTGCAGTCGTTCCTCAGCCACATGGGCGTACTCGGCCCACATGCGCGCACCGTGGGCTTCGCCCAGCGCGATGAGGACGCGGGCGTGCAGCGCGGCCGCCAGGGCCAGGTCGGCGGTGGCGTGGCGGGGGTCGGCGGCATCGACCGGATCGAGCACGTTGGCCAGCACTCGGCGCGCGCCGGCCAGGTCGCCCTCAGACGTCAGAGTCTGGGCGCGAGCGGTCAGTTCGGCGAGCTGCGGAGGGGCCACATTTCCCATAGTGCTCACGTGACCACTGTAGGTACAAGTGCAAGGTTGCGAAGTCCTCGCTTCTCGGACAATGTAGAACTCGCATATGACGTCCTCATCGATCGCCGCGATCAAGCGGGAACTGCTGGTCAGGCACCTCGAGGCCTGGGCCCCCGCGGCGCTGCACCGTGCCCGCCGGGTGATTTACGCCCACGGGTACGCCGATGCCGACGGCGGCGCCCCGGTCGAGGCGGCCATGCGAGTGCTGGCCGAACAGTCGGATCTCGTCCGCGGCCGTGAGCTGATCATGGTGGCCACGGGCGCCGACCTGGGGGCGATCGACCCGAGGCTCAAGACCATCCAGGCCGAGTCGGGGGCCGGCACCGGATTGGCCGTCCACACGATCTCGGGCGGAACCGACGGACGGCTGCCGGTCGGACTGAAGGCGGTCGGGGCTCAACGCGTACCTGTGCTGGGGTTTCTCGACGCCGCCGAGGGTGAACCGCCCGCGCCGGCCACCACGGCCGCGCTGACCGCCGGCAAGCCGGCCGAGATGCTGCTGGTGCTGCCGCCGGGCGCGTCGGCCGAGCCCTACCGCGCCGGTTGGCCGCTGTTCACCCAGGTCGAACTGGCCGAATCGGACGATCCAGGCGAACTGCTGATCTACGCCACCACGGCCGGCAAAAGCCTCGAAGGCTTCAAAGAGGCCCTGTGGGCGGTCGACGAGTTCGCCGGCGTCCGCTATCGCGACCCGGGCGACCCGGAAAGGCACCTGATCGACATCTCGCTGACGCCGCACCCGGGCCCGTTGCGGCGCGAACTGCTGGCTCACCTGACCGAGGCGGGCCCGGCGACGGTGACCGAGTTACGAACGTACGCGCTGACCGAGACGGTCTATCGGGCCGCCGACGCGACCCGGGTGCTGCACACGCTCGTCGACGCGGGAACGGTCACCCGCCGGCCGTCGACCGGACGGCTCGGCGGGGACGTCGTCATATCGGTTGCCTAGGAGCGGCTCTTGTCCTGCTTCCACGAGAACGGGCCGGGCAGGTCGTAGCGGTGCGCGCGGCTGCGCGAGTTCCACGACCAACGGCCGATCTTGAGGCTCCACGACGAGAAGCCGTTCTCGGTGAAGTTCAGGACCAGCGGACCGATCTTCTTGCGTTTGCGGAAAACGACAGGCATCGGAGCTCCCTCCCAAGGTGCGTCGGATAAGAGATCGATTCCCGATTGGACAAATCGGCAAACGTCAGCGCGGCTGCCACGCGTCGGGGCGCGTGGTCAGCTTGCGGACGTGAGCCGGCATCCGACCGCTGATCAGCTCGGCCAGATTCACCTCGTCGACCACTTCGCGTACGGCAGCCCGGACAGCGACCCACAGATTGGGCAGATTCTCGGCCGCGCCGGTGTACCGCGTCTCTTCCGGACGCAGGCCGCGCACCCCGGCCAGCGGCCCGTCGACCGCGCGCAGGATCTGACCGATCGTCACATCGCGCGGGGACTGTGACAATGTGTAGCCACCCTCCGCACCGCGCTGGGCTCGGACGACGCCGGCCCGGCGCAGATCGGCCAGCACCGCCTCGAGGAACTTGCGGGGCATTTCCTGGTCTTGAGCGATGGCTTGGGCGGACATCAATGCCGGGTAGGCCCTCGCCAGGCTGAGGGCGGCCCGGACCGCGTAGTCGCCGCGCGCGGAGATCTGCACCCATTCATCATGCCCTCTCCGCGCCACAGAGTCGCACATACCCCACGGTTTTGTGGGAATTACGCTCAGTCAGATGATCGTCGCTGGGCCGGAATGGCGGCGTGCGGCTCGGCGGCCGCCTCAGACCGGAAGTGACCGGGGCTCATTCCGACCTCGCGGTGGAAGAAGCGGCCGAAGTTCGTGGGCTCGGGGAACCCCAGGTGACGGCCCACCTCGGCCACCGACAGCGGCGTACAGGCGAGCAGCCGGCGAGCCTCGAGCGCGACCCGGTCGTCGACCACCTGCTTGGCCGTGCGCCCCGTCACCGACAGGCAGGCCCGGGTCAGCGTACGGACGGAACAGCCCAGCTCCTCGGCGTAGTCCTCGACCCGGCGGCTGTGCGGATGCCCGGCCTCGAGCAGACCCCGGAACCGCGTATACGTACGGCTCTCCGGCCCCGACGGCTCGGCCGAGGCCATCAGCGCTATCCGCAGCAACAGCACGCGCAGCTGGTGACGCAGCAGGTCGGCCGCGATCGGGCCCGGCCGGTGACGTTCACCGTCGACCGCGAGCTGGGAGAACTCGCTGATCACGGCGTCCTCGTCCTCGCCGCGCAGCTGCCAGCGGCTGCTCAGATACTCCTCGTCGCCGGCCAGACGCGGGTCGAAGGTGACGACCGAGGCGATCAGCCCGTTGCGACCCACCCGCAGGGCCTGGCCGGGACGGATCCAGAGCAGGGTGCCGGGCCGGCACGAGTGCCCGAAGAAGTCGACCTCGACCGTGCCGTGACCGGCCGTGGCCAGCAAAAGGACGTGATACGGAAGCCGGATCGGCGGCTGGGCCGAGGCAGCGTCCAGAGCGCACGTGCCGACGCCCGCCCAGCCGGGTGGGCGGAACGTCGTCGTCGCGGAGTCGATCCGCGGAGCCGCAATGGACATCGGGCTGACGGTAACTGGCTCTGACCAGCGATGCACCCGTTGAAACACAGCTTGAGCGAATGGGCATCGCCGGGCGTGAATTCTGGTAGCCAATGTCCGGTTATGGACGTTAAGTTCGGTATATGGAAAAGCGACCCGTACGGACCGGCAGTGTCCGCGCGAGTCGCTCCCCATCGCATTCGTTCGTTATCGGCCCGCCAGCAACCGATTCACCGCCGCATCGACGTCCAGATGTTCGGATTCCCGGCCCCGCGGCACCACCACATAGGTGCGACGGAGGAATCGGACAAGGACGCTGCGAGGCACCTCGAACAGCGCATTGCCGTCCGGAGACGACAACGCGAGGGCCACGAAGTCGCCCCGCGGCGTGGCCCACGGCCACACCCGGACGTCCCCGATACCCGCGGGCTCATCGAGCCCGGTCACGAGCAGTTCCCGCGCAAAGGACCAGCTCACGGCTTCCCCACCGGCTGATTCTGCGTGGAACAACACGTGGACCGCATAAGGGTCGGCTGGGTCGTACCGCAGACTGGCGCGCACGGGCAGTGCCGTGGCGTCAGGCGCTACGAGCCGCAGCGAGGTCTCGACCTCGACGGTCGTTGGACGAATGGTACTCATGGACGAACTCCCCCCGGCACCGCTGCGAGGCTGGTGAACCCCGCGTTTCCCATACTCAGGTGATCCCTGTCGTTACGCTCCGCCATACGCTGATCTCACCCAGTAGTGGGAAGACGGTTCCGAAAACCCATTAGCACAAGACGTAAAGCGATATCTTGTCCTGTTCTGCCCAAGTACTCGGTTCCGCCCGGCGTCGGGTGGTCCAGCAGTTGACTTACTCCGGTAACGTCCATTCCTCCCGGGTAGTGACGGGGCTCCGGGACACTGGGGGATGAAATGACGACGAAACCCGACCACGAAGAAGCCCGCCCGGGTGTGCTGGACAAGATCCGAGCCAACCCGACGGGCAAGCTCGCCCTGAAGATCTCGGTCGCCGTCCTCGGCGCCATCGTCGTCGCCGTCGGCATCGTGGCGATCCCGCTCCCCGGCCCCGGCTGGGCCATCGTGATCGGCGGCCTGGCCATCTGGGCCATCGAATTCGCGTGGGCCAGACACCTGCTCGAGTTCACCAAGAAGCACGTCCTGGCCTGGACGCACTGGATCGGCCGCCAGTCATGGCCGGTGAAAGGACTGGTCGGCCTGGCCACCTTCATCTTCGTGAGCGTGGTCGTCTACTTCTCGGTCAAGCTCAGCTTCGACATCGACCTGATCGACAAGGGGCGCGAATGGCTGAGCTGACCCCTGCTCGCGGTTGGGGGCGGCCGTCTAGTACAGTCTGACTTCGTTGAGGGCGATTAGCTCAGCGGGAGAGCGCTCCGTTCACACCGGAGAGGTCACTGGTTCGATCCCAGTATCGCCCACGAGTCGGGGGCGGCAGTGTGTCTGCGGAGTGCGCAGACCTTGCCGCCTCGTTCCTTTCGCGCGACTTCGTCGCGCAGGCGGGGGCTTCGCC
Organism: Paractinoplanes pyxinae; assembly: GCF_026626335.1. Classification (GTDB taxonomy): domain Bacteria; phylum Actinomycetota; class Actinomycetes; order Mycobacteriales; family Micromonosporaceae; genus Actinoplanes; species Actinoplanes pyxinae. Next base: position 62,688 of record NZ_JAPNTZ010000006.1, read on the forward strand.
ACCCGCACCCCCGCTGCCGGTCATCCTGTGGATTCGGGCTGGGCTGGAAGGTGGCTTCGCCACCGGGTGGGCTCGTTGCGACTTCGTCGCTTGAGCCGGAACTTTGCCGGGCCGGCTTCAAGCCGCGGGCGGCTTGAAGCGGCCTCGCCACGCGATAACTGGACGCCCTCGCCAACTACCGCGCCGTCTTCGTCACCCGGGTGGGCGATCTTGGTTGTGGTCAGTCTCCGCCCAGCAGCTTCTTGGCTCGGCCGAAGGCCTTCAGGCCTAGGCGGCCTGCTGCGTTGACGCCCTCTGCGCCTGCGTTTACTACCTTGCTGCCTGCTTCGGAGGTGGCGTTCAGGGCGGCGGCGCCGGCTGTGGTGGCGGCGTCGAGGGCCTTGCTGCCTGCTTCGGTTGTCGCGGTCAGGGCCTTGCTGCTTGCTTCGGTCGTGGCAGTTAGAGCTGTGGTGCCGGCTGTAGTCGTGGCGGTCAGGGCTGCTGTGGTGGCTGTGGTGCCGGTGGTCAGGACTCGGTTGCGGGCGGCTGTGGCTGCGTCGAGCCAGCGGCGGGCGTCGCGGGTCTGGGATTCGCGGTCGTGGCCCAGGCAGGTGTGGAAGTGGATTACCGCGGAGCGGATGTGGTTGGTCGAGTGGACCAGCGCGGGTGAGGCGGTGGGGTTCAGGATCAGCTTGGCGCCGGTGTTGGCGGTGGTCGCGGCGGCGTCCAGGCGGGCCAGCAGGCGGTCGGTGGTCGTCGCGATGATGGCCAGGCGGTTCTCGCGGCCGGTCCGGATCGCCACGCGGTGGTTCTCCAGGTCGTCGGGGGTCGTGTCGAGCACTCGGTCGAGTTCGAGCACGGCCACTGCGTCCTGCAGCTGGAAGCAGCGGGCCAGGACGGCCAGCCACTCCCCGATCTTGGTCTCGGCCTTCTTCGAGGCCTGGGCCAGGTCGCCGATCCCGGCCCGGGTGTCCAGGGTCTCGGTGACGGCGTCGATCTGGCGCAGCGCGTACGCCTGGACGCTCGCGAGCGGAATCGGGGTGGCCTGAACCTTCGACCAGGTGACCTCGGAGACGTGGCCGACCCGCTCGCGGATCGTCAGCGCCTCGTCGATGACCAGCTCGACCCCGATCATGTCGGCCACCACGGCGTCGGTCTGGGCGCGGAGCACGGCGTCGACCTTGGCGTCGATCACGGCCAGGTACTCGGTGATCTCCTCCATGCTCTGCTTCATGGCGAGCTGAGCCATGAGCCCGGCCGCGCCGGTGAGCATCGCCGGGTTGGTCAGCATCGCGCCGGGCGTCCGCACGATCTCGAGCAGGCCGGTGATCTTGCCGTGGTCGGTCAGCACGGCCCGGCTGAGACCACTCTCCGAGCCCTTCATCAGCTCGTACTTCTTCATCTTCTGAGCCGACTCCGCGGTCAGCTGCACCCAGCGACCCGACTTCTCACTCATCTCGGCGCCGGCCTTGGCAATCTTGGAGCCAGTGCCCAGAGCGCTCGTGAGGCGCTTCAACCCCAGGTCTTTCGACGGCAGACTCTCGGCCGCGAGGAACCGCTCGACCGCCGCCGGGTGCCCGATGACCGCCAGCCCGTCCCCGTCACTGATCAGCTCGATCTCGTTCTCCACCGCCGGCTCCCCCAGATAAGCGCACGAATCGTCTGACGTTAACGGCAGCCCCGTGCGCCCCACCATGGCCCGCTCGTCCCAATGATCTTGTCCGCCCGGCCTGATCGCCTTGCGCCGACAGTTCGGCTTCGTCAGCGACCCGTCAGGCGACGGAAAAGTCGCACGATCGGGGCTTCCTCGCGCGGCACGATGCCGAGGTAGGCGACCGGAGTGACGCGCACATCGAACAGGCGACGGTCGAAGTAAGAGACCCAGCCGTTCCGGAGGTAGACGCAGTCCCCCGGAGCAATGGCCAGCCCGTAGGGGCTCTGCCAGACCGAGACCTTCCACGGCTGATCCGGCGGGTGCACGTGAAGGATCGACCCCTCGGGCTGAAGCCAGCATCCGCTGGCGATGAGCGGAGCCTGGGGCGATCGGAGCGCGAATACCAGCCCGGGCTTGGCCCCGAAGGCTCCGCTGATCGCAGCAGGAGCAGACGGCACCGGCACCGGCATCCGCATCGGCGCGGTACCAGGACGGGGTGCCTGCTTGGTCTCGCCGGCTGTGCAGGGATGCTTGGGCCACGGCGGACCCAGTTCGTCGAAGTAGACCCTGCTGCCGTACTCGTTCGCGTAGAAGTAGACGGACGCTCCGCAGACCGGACAGGTCGCGTTGGGTCGCACCCATCTCTCTGTCACGCGCCGGGTGGGCGCCGGCCGGTAGGGCCTCGACCGGGTGAGCCACGAGGCCGAATTCCCGGCCCTTGACCGGGCCGAGCCACGCCGGACATCGTGGGGCGATACCCAGTGACGCTGCCCGTTGCGTCCTCGACGCCAGTGACCGCGACGTCGGTACCTGCCCAATGATCACTCCCGAAGCAACCGTTTACTTTCAACGCAGGGTAATCGGGTACCTACGCTCTCAAGATCATCCAAACGTTCATACCCGGCCGGTCCATCAGCCTCCCGCATCACCTCCGCATCGACGCATCATCGTGGTGGCGCCTAAGCGGTGTGCGGAGCCGGGGTGAGCGCAGAGCAGGCCGCGGCGTAAGAGGCGCGCGGCAACGGTGACGGACGTGACAGTAGCCGTGGAGCGGTCGGCGGGTAACTCTTGAGGGCGACCATCAGCTAGCAAAGAGGTGAGCGGTATGGCTACTGAGAAGGCGATCCTGGCCGGTGGCTGTTTCTGGGGCATGCAGGATCTGATTCGGCGGCGGCCCGGCGTGGTCTCGACCCGGGTCGGCTACACCGGCGGGAACGTGGCCAACGCGACCTACTACAACCACGACGGGCATGCCGAGGCCATCGAGATCACGTTCGATCCGGCCGTGACGTCGTACCGGGATCTGCTCGAGTTCTTCTTCCAGATCCACGACCCGACCACTCTCAACCGGCAGGGCAACGACATCGGCACCAGCTACCGGTCGGCCATCTTCTACGAGACCGACGAGCAGAAGCGGGTCGCCGAAGACACGATCGCCGACGTCGACGCGTCCGGGCTGTGGCCGGGCAAGGTGGTCACCGAGGTGACCGCGGCCGGCCCGTTCTGGGAGGCCGAGCCCGAGCACCAGGACTACCTGGAGCGCATCCCCGACGGCTACACCTGTCACTTCCCCCGCCCGGACTGGAAGCTGCCGCGCCGCGCCGCGTCGGCCAGTTAGGCGGCGTGGCAGACGGCTTCGAGGTTGATGCCGTGCGGGTCGAGCACGAACGCCCCGTAGTAGTCGTCGTGGTACTCCGGATGGACCGCCGGCGCCAGCAGTGACGTGGCGCCAGCGGCCAGCGCCGCCTCGTAGAAGGTGGCCACGTCGTCGCGGCTGTCGACCGTGAACGCGACGTGCATGTTGCTGCCCACGGTGCCGCCGTCGATGAGCCAGAAGTACGGCTTCACGCCGGCCAGCCCGAAGCCGGTCATCGCGGTCGGCTGGTTCGGCGTGGCGTTCGGCGGGATCTCGAGCATCTTGGTGATCCCGATCGCCACCAGCACGGGCTCGTAGAAGCCCACCGCGGCCTCCAGGTCAGGCACGGCGATGTTCAAGTGGTCGATCCGGGATCCGGCGCGGTCGATCGAGGAAGTCATGACCCCACAGTGCCCGCCATTGCGGCCATTACATGACCTTTAGGCGGCGACCTCGTAGAGGTGCTCGGTTCCGTCCTCCTCGTCCCACTGCTCGCCGACGTGGGTGAAGCCGAAACCGGCGATGGTGGCGAGGGAGGCGACGTTGTCCGGCCTGATGCTGGCCCGCACGGTCACGGCGCCCGGCGCGGCGGCCGCCCAGCGCAGCAGCTCGGTCACCATGGCCCGGGCATAACCCCTTCGGCGGTACGCCGGGTCGGTGCTGTAGCCCATCTCGACCATGCCGTTCTCGTCGGGCGGTCCGTGGAAGCCGGCCGCGCCGACCACCGCCCCGTCGGGTTCCGAGACGGCCGCGCGCACGATCCACTCGGCGGCGCCCGGGTCGGCCGCGATCTGGTCCAGCCGCATCCGCCACAACCAGGTGATGTCGTCGCTGAGAAACCACTCGGTCAGCGGCACTCCGGTGGCCGCTCGCGCGGCGTCGAGGTCTCCGGCGAGCAACGCGGACAGCACAGCTGGGGGCAAAGGCACGAAACGCACACGTGTTGGCATCGCGCCGATCGTCACACGAGCGTCAAACCGATTTACGCGCCGCGCTGCAGGGGCAGGTCGTCGGCCCGGGTGATCAACGTGTCGCGGTGCTCGTCGTCGCCTCGGACCAGGGCGGCTATGTATTCGCTGGCCTCGGCCGAGAGGGTGCTCAGGGTGGGGGCGGCGGGCTGCCGGGTGATGTAGCCCTGCACGTGGCGAATGCGCTGCTCGTAGATCTCGCGCAGGGTCAGCGGCGACTCGTCGTCCACGCCCTCGACGATGACCACGCGCGGGGCGTGCCCGGCGTACCGGGCCGTGTCCATGACCAGCGAGAGCTCCTTGGCCGCGAGCGGGTGGTGCAGGATCGCCCGGTCGACCTTGATCTGGGTGAGCGGCAGCTCAGCCATGCGCGACAGCGACGCGTACCCCTCGCCGAAGTCGTCGACCGCGAACGCCACGCCGACGTCGCGGGCGATCGCGGCCAGGCGGTTGTGGAAGTAGGCGTGCGGCGCCTCGGCCCACTGCTCGCCGCGGCGAGGCTCGATCGGGTCCTGCTCCGAGATCTCCAGCGTCACCGTGCGCGGGTCGATGGCGAGTTCGGCGATCGTCGTACGCAGGACATCGACGTACGCGTCGCTCAGCAACGACCGTACGGCGACGTTGATCGAGACCGGCTTGGGCTGAGCCCAGGGGCCTTCGGCATGCGCTTGCGCGTACGCACGAAGGGCCATTCGCAGAATCACCTTGTCCCGCTCGACCACGAACCGGTCGCCCCACACCTCGGCCAGCCGCAGCATGGCGACCGGGGCGCGCTGGTCGCTGGGCGAGCGCCGGGCCAACGCTTCGTAACTGTGCACGCCGACGCGCCGGGCGGTCTTACCGAGGGTGACCACGGGCTGGAAGACCACGCAGTACGACTCGAGGACGCGCTGATAGAGCTCGAAGCAGTGCTCGTAGAGAGGCACGGGCAGCCGGCCGAACGCGCCGCGCAGAGCGGTCAGAACCTCGATCTCGGCCTCGTCGGGTGACGCCGCGAAATCCGTACGCCAAATCGTCTCGAGGATTTTGGCCAGCGGCTGGCCGAGCCCGAGCAGATCGACGGCCGGGTCGACCAGCGCCAGCAGTAGGGACCGGCCCTCGGCGTGGCGCAGCGGCACACACAGCACGGTGTGGTGATCGTCGTGCACGGTGTGACCGAACCAGTCGGCGCCGGGCGGGAAACGCAGCATCGGGCGGATCACGTCGAGGTCGAAACGCTTGGACGAGTCGATCGTCTGGAAGCCGTTGGGCGTGTACTCGAGCAGCGCCGTCGAGTGGGCGTCGGTGGCGGCCCGCAGGTATTCGACGCGGGAGGGCGCGGCCGATCCGGCCTCGGCCCGGCTGCCGGACGAGCGCGGGGCGGCGTGCCGGGGCATCCGGGCGTGGTGGGTCAGGCGGCCGATCAGGTGCAGGATGTCGCCCGCGGCGGCGTCCATCGGGTTGGCCAGCGGCCGCGAGGCGGGCAGTCCGGTCTGGTCGGCCGGCCCGGCCAGCACGACACCCTCGCCCCACGGCGGGCTCATCACCCGCGGCGTCAGACCCTGGTCCCGTACGGCTTGAGCCAGCGACCCGAACGTGACGGACTGCTGCCTACGCAGGGTGGCCAGAATGTGTGCGGTCAGCACGCCGTGGCGGATGACCGCATCCTCGCGGCCGGCCGCGTCGCCCGCATAGGACGCCAGCGCGCTGTAGGTCGGGCGAAGGAACTCGGGCTCGTCCCCCACCGCGTCGATGATCAGCACCGCCGTGCCAGGAAAGAACTCCAGCACGTCCCGCTCGAGAAAGGCCATCCGAACCCCCGAATCGGGATTTTCGGAAAGGGCCGATTCGTCGAGATCGTGGGTGATCAGATACGTATCGGCGCCGCGACTCCACTCCGGCGTGACAGTTCCGCCCGCGAAGTAGACAACCAGGACATCCGATTTGCCGGCCCGCATGACAGCCTGACGCAGCGTCGCCTTGATCTCACCAGCGGTGGCGTCAGCCCCGGTGAACAGGCAGGTCTCGAAGCCCTCGGCGGCGAACTGATCGCGCATCGCCTCGGCGTCCCGCTCGGCGAAGCGCAGGCGAGAACCGGCGTCGTCGACGCCCACCATCACCGCGAAGCGCTGATTCGCCATCCAACGCCTCCGGTTTCGAGCACTCCCGCAGTGGAGTGCTTCCGAGTGCGGCGTCCGCTGATGATAGCGACCCGGACGCCCCAATCAAATCGATCACCAGTGAGGCAATGCCCACCACTACCGCTTCTCATGCCCCCGGGGGTCGGCTGTCCGATCATCTGGGGGCACTTCGGCCAGCAACTTCCGTTTTCCCTCGGCGACGGCCTCTTCCCCGCCGGCACGCTCGACGTACTCGGCCCGGATGTCCTGCCAGCGCGAGTAGCCCTTCATTTCGGCTCCTGTTCTCGGACCCGGCGCTCGGCCAGGTCGGGCAGATGGCGGGCGGCGGTGACGAAGTCATTGTCGTCGTGCAGAACGATGAGCCCTCGGGCGGCGGCACAGGCGCAAATCAGCAGGTCGACACAGGAGAGAGAACGGTGGGCGCCCGCTTTGAGCAACTTGTGTTGCGCCGACTCGACCCACTGCCAGGCCGTCTTCGGCACACCGACGTCGGGGTACAGGTCGGCGAACATGGTCGTCATCTGCTCGTACTCGCCGGAGTTGCGAGCCGAACGGCGGAACTCCGTGCGTTGAGGGTGACACGACCCGATCGCGTGTTCCGAGATCACATCGGCCCAGCGCTTCTTCGTGCCCGGATCGCGGAGGATTCGCCAGGCCGCGGACGAGTCGACCAGGTATCTGATCATTCCGGCGGCATCTTGCCGGCGGCGTTCATCTGCTGCCAGCCCTCGTAGTCCCAATGCTGAGCGGCCGCCAAGTGTTGTTCGAGGGCGGCGATGCGACGGTGCCGGGCCGCGTACTCGCGAAGGGCCAGGTTGACCGTCTCTTTCTTGCTCTTGGCGCCGGACAGCCTCATGGCCTCGGCCAGGGCGTCGTCATCGAGGTCGATCTGAGTAACCCCCACCGGAGCCTCCCATGTTGGCCATGTATGCCTGGCTCCAACATAGCCAACATTATCAGGGAAGGTCGACCCGGACGGGGTAGTGGTCGGAGGCGTATTCGGTTTCGTCGCCTCGGACTACCGTCATGTTTTTGGCCGCCTCGGCTATGGCGGGGCTGGCCAGGACGTAGTCGAGGCGCATGCGGGAGAACTCGCGGCCTCCGCCCTTGGTGGTGGGGACCGTGAGGGGGTTGCCGGAGCCGGCCACCTTCCACAGGTCGGTGAAGCCGGCGTTCAGGAAGGCGGCCACCGCCCTCGTGTCGGCTGAGCCGTCGCGGGCCAGGTGGCGGGCTCGCAGGAAGCCGGGCTGCGGGGCCAGCGTCTCGGTGTGGTCGGTGCCGGGGTCGAGGCCGTTCAGGTCGCCGGCGATGACCGTCGGCAGCTTGTCGGGGCGGTAGCGGTGGGCCAGCCAGATGGCTTCGCGCATGCGGCGGTACGGGGAGAACGGGTTCAGGTGGGCGCTGACCACGCGCAGGGGGCCCGTTGCCGTCTCGACGGTGACCGCGGCGGCGGCGTGGTGGAGGCGCCAGCGGACCTCGGCTCGGTCGATGATTTTCAGGGGTGGGCGCACCAGCACGGCCACCGGCTGGCCCAGGAAGGAGCGGGCCAGGTGGGGTTCCATTCCTACCGCCGCGGCCAAGTCGTGCAGGATGCGGCTTCCGTTGCGGTCGAAGTTGCGCAGTTCTTGCAGGGCCAGCAGGTCGGGTTGTTCGCGGCGGATGACCGCGGTGATCGCGTCGAGGCGGTTGCCGCCGCCGGTCTTGATGTTCCAGGTGAGGAAGCGCAGGCTCATGCCGCCACCGCCTCGCGGTCGCGCACGACCAGGGCCGCTTCGCTGACTGTTTCGGCGCGGGCGCTGGGCCGGATGATCAGGTAGAGGGCGCCCACCCAGCACAGGGTCAGCAGCAACGCGCCCAGGACGTCCGTCGGGTGGTGCATGCCGCGGTACATGCGCGAGAGCGCCACGAGGGCCGGCATCACGAAGGCGAGCACCGGGAAGATCCAGCGCCACCATTGGCGTACGCGGGGGAAGACGACGATCGCGATGGCGAGCCAGAGGCACATGGTGGCGGCGATGTGACCGGATGGGAACGACGAGGTGGGCATCTGGCCGTCCAGCTGCTCCACCGAGGGGCGTTCGCGGCCGGTCGCGGCGGCGGCGCACAGGAACAGCGTCAGCTCGCCCATCATGGTCAGCACGATGAACACGACGGGCCGCCACTGCCGCCACAGCGCCAGGGCGAGCGGGCAGAAGACCAGGCAGATCATGAGTACGGCGTGAGTGTCGCCGGCCTTGGAGGCGAGCCAGCTGAGGTAGTCCAGACGCTCGGTGCGGAACGTCTGCAGCCAGCGCGGCACGCCGTCGTCGAAGGACGGCTCCCAGCGCGTCACCGCGTACCCGACGAAATAGAGGACGCCGAACGTGAACACCCAGCCGACCAGGATCTCGGCGCCCTTGGCCCACGGGTGGGGCAGCACCTTCTCTTCGGCCGGCGCGGGGATCAGGTCATCGGCGGCGTCGGGGTCCAGGCCGTCGGTCACCGGCGGCGCGGTGTGGCCCGCTTCGCGGCGCCAGACCCGGAACGCGTACGCGGTGACGCTGATCCAGGCCAGGCCGAGCAACCAGCCGGCCAGGACGTCGGACAGGAAGTGCACGCTCAGGGCGATGCGGGTGAGCCCGACGGCCACGACGATCGCCGCCGCCACCGAGAGGATCCAGCCCTTGTGCCGGCCGCGCGTGGCCGACAGAGCGACCAGCGCGAACATGCCGTGCACAATGGTCGCTCCCAGCGTGTGACCGCTCGGGAAGCTGTTGCCGCCGCCGAAGGCGACCGGGTCGGCGACCACCGGGCGCACCCGGCCGACCAGGGCCTTGAGCGACGGGTCGAGCACGACCGCGCCGATCCCGGTGACCGCCACGTAGAGGGCCAGGCGGGGCAGGCGGCGGATCAGCAGCAGCACGACGACCATCACGACCAGGGGCACGAGCACGCCGCGGCCGCCCGCCGAGGTGACGGTGGTCAGCACCTTGACCAGAGCGGGGTGCGGCGCGATCAGGTCGTTGAGGCCGGTGGCGATCGACTGGTCCAGCCGGCGCAGCGGGCTCCACTCACTTCGTACGAGAAGAAGCAGTGTGCCGAAGGCCAGGCCGGCCAGGACGACGGCGGCCAGGCCGGCCACGCTGCGTTCGGCGAAGTGCCGCAAGGGGGCCCAGCCGGCCCGTTCTACCACTCGGTTGTCGGTCACGGCCCGGTTTTTACCCGGTACGCCGAGCGCGTACACCGTCCTGCCTGGGGTCCCATTTGTCCTTCTTGGCCGGACGGGGCGCGCCCACCCGCGCCGCCTCCAGCTGAGCCGCGAAGGCGATGCCCAGGAACAGCGCGATCCCGGTCAGGTTGGCCCACAACAGCAGGGCGATGATCGCGGTCAACGGCCCGTACGTGGCCCCGAAGCCCTCGGCGAAGCGCACGTACCCGGCCAGCAGCAGGCTGGCCAGCCACCACAACACGGTGGCCAGCCCCGCCCCGAACAGCAGCCACGAGAGTCCCGGCTGATGACGGCGCGGCGAGTACTTGAACAGCAACCCGACGGCGAAGACGATCAGCAGCAGGCTCAGCGGCCAGCGGACGAAGTCCCAGGCCACCCGCACGTCCTCGGCCCACGGCCAGTGCCGGGCGGCCGCGTTGCCGAACGGACGCCCGGCCACCAGCAACAGGAAGCCGAACAGGGCCGGCAGGCCCGCGATCAGGGCCAGGATCGAGGCCCGGATGTACTTGAACAGCGCCGGCCGGTCCCGTTCGACGCCGTAGATCCGGTTCGCGCCCCGCTCGATCTGGCTGATCGCGGTGGTCAGCGCGAACAGGCCGGTGATCAGGCCCAGGGTCAGCGCCAGCTCGCCCGCGTCGTCACTGTCCTCAGTGTCCTCGAGCAGGTCGCTGACCAGCGGATCGCTCGCGCCCGGGGTCAGCTCGAGGATGGTCTCGGCCACCACCCGGCCGCCGTCCTCGGCGCCCAGGTCGGCCGCCAGACCGGAGAGCGCAATGAGGAACGGGACGATGGCCAGGCACAGCTGGAACGCGAACGCCCGGGCGTGGCTGAAGCCGTCGCCGTACCGGAACCGGATGAACGCGTCGCGCACCAGCGGCCACCGGCCGTAGTGCCACAACGCGTGCACGGCGTCGTCGGCCGAGAGCTCGTCCCCGCGCATGTCGCGGGTCTGGGGAACGGGCTCGGTACTACTCACGGGCGGCCTCGCGGATGTCCTCGGCCGCCTCGGCCGCGGAACTCACGTCGTACGCCAGGTCGGGGTCGCTCGCCGGGCGGGGCACGCTGAGCAGCAGCGCCTTCGGCTTGACCGAGATCTTGAGGGTCCGGCCGGGCTCGATGAGGTCGCCGTCGAGCTGCCGGGGCTGGGTCGACCGGCTGTGGATCTCGACGTGCTCGGCCGTGTACGTCTCCATCAGCGGCACACTCTTGCGACGGCGGATCACGCCCCAGGCCAGCGACGCCCAGTGGGCCAGGTTGTTGGGGCTCAGGATGGCCACGTCGAGCTTGCCGTCGGCCGGGTCGGCCTCGGTCAATAGCCGTACGCCGCCCTGAAGCCGCCCGACGTTGCCGACGATCACCGTCCGGGGGCGCCGGGGCATGACCTTGCCGCCGTCGAGCACGATCCGCGCCCGCATCGGCCTCTCCCGCAACGCCTTGATGCCGCCCCCGATGTAGGCCAGCCAGCCGATCCGCTTCTTGGCCTCGTCGGAGGTCTTCTCGAGCATCTGGGCGTCGAAGCCCATGCCGGCCATCACCACGAAGCACCTGCCGTCGACCACACCCACGTCGATGCGCCGGCGGCCGCCCTCGAGCGCCACCTGCACGCCGGTCGCGGGGTCGGCCCCGAGGCCCAGGTTGGCCGCGAGCAGGTTGCCGGTGCCGGCCGGCAGCACCGACATGGTCACATCCGAGCCGGCCAGCGCGGTCACCACGGCCATCACCGTGCCGTCGCCTCCGCAGGCGAAAACGAGTTCGGCCCCATCGCGTACGGCTTGCTTGGCCTGACCCTCGCCCGGGTCCTCAGGGGTGGTCTCGTACCAGGAAGGCTCGGGCCAGCCGGCGCCGGACAGGCCTTCGCCGATGATCCGGCGCAGCTCGTCCATGTCCGGGACCTTGGTGGGGTTCACTACTACGGCGCTGCGGGGTCCAGTCACGGCGACAGTGTGCCCGACCTGGGTGGGGATCGAAACTCGGCTTCTGTACCGTGAATTACGTGAGCATGACCTCGGTCACCTGGTGGGGCCACAGCACCGTCTGGCTGGCCGACTCCGGCACGTCCCTGCTGACCGACCCGGTGCTCACCGGGCGCGTGGCCCACCTGCGGCGGATGGCCGGCCCGACGCCGCTGCTGCCCGGCCCGCCCGACGCGGTGCTGCTCTCGCACCTGCACGCCGACCACTTTCACGTCGCCTCGCTGCGCAAGCTGGGCGGCACCCCCAAGCTGATCGTGCCGCGCGGCGCCGGCGGGTTCGTGGTCAAGGCGCTGGGCTTCGAGGCGGCCGCCCGCACGGTCGAGCTGGGGCCGGGCGACGAGACGACCGTCGGTTCCGTACGGGTCCGGGCGGTCAAGGCGGCGCACGACGGCGGCCGCGGCCCGTGGTCCCGTGAGCGCGCCGTGGCCATCGGCTTCGTCGTCGAGGGTGAGGCCCGCACCTGGTTCGCGGGCGACACCGGCCTGTTCGACGAGATGAACGACTTCGCCCCGCTCGACCTGGCCCTGATCCCGGTCGGCGGCTGGGGCCCCACCCTCGGCTCGCAGCACCACCTGGACGCGGCCGACGGCGCCGAGGCCCTGCGCCGGGTGAAGGCGGCCTACGCGGTGCCCGTCCACTACGGCACGCTGTGGCCGGTCGGCATGGGCCGGGTCCGCCCGCACATGTTCCGCGACCCCGGCGAGGAGTTCGCCCGCGTCGCCCAGCGCACCGCCCCCGACTCCCACGTGCGGGTGCTCGGCCAGGGCGAGACGCTGACGATCGGGCCGTCCGCGTGACGGCCACCCTGGGCACGCTGGCCTGGCTCTTCGCGGTCGTGGCGTTCGGCGCCATCATCCCGATCGTCCCCACCGGCGCGGCGGTCAGCGGCGCGGCCGCCCTGGCCTTCCACGAGCACCACCCGGTGCTGATCGTGTTCGTCATCGCGGCCGGCGCGGCCGGGGCGTACGTGGGCGACCTGGTCATGTACGCGATGTGCCGCGTCGGCGGCGAGAAGCTGGCCAAGCGCCTGCGCTGGCTGCGTGACGAGGAACACCTGGTCTCGGTCAAGGAGCGCCTGCAAGAGAAGCAGATCCCGGTGCTGCTGGTCTCGCGGCTGATCCCGGGCGGCCGGGTGCCGGTGCTGCTCGCGGCCGCTTTCCTGGGCATGCCCTGGCGTACGTTCGTCGTGGCCAACGCCCCGGCCTGTGCGCTGTGGTCGGCCGTCTACGCCGGCATCGGGGTGGCCGGCGGCTCGATCTTCCCCGAGCCGTGGGAGGGCGTGGTCGCCGCCGTCCTGCTGATCCTGATCGTCAACCAGACCGTGTCGTGGATCTCGAAGCGGCGCGAGGCCCGCGCCGCGGACGCTAATACTTCAGGTGCTGGCGCGTGAGCTTGGCGACCTTCTGCACGCTGGCGATGCCGCCGGACATGGTGCCGTTGTTGTGCGAGAGCACGGCGATCGAGACGTCGGTGCCGGGGCCGGTGACCCGGCCGACCGAGTTGATGATCCAGCGGTAGTTCTCGGTCGAGCGGGCCAGCCAGCCGTTCTTGACCGTGAACTTCTCGGTGCTCTTGGCCACGGCCGGCACGCCCCAGTCCTGGCTTGCGTCGACGGTGCTCATCAGCGTGTAGGCGAGCTTGCGCGAGCCGGCGTCGAGCGGGCCGGACGTGTCGGTCAGCTCGGCCAGCAGCTTCACCTGGTCGTTCACGGTGGTGCGGGTCAGGCCCCAGGCGCTGTTGACCTTGGTCTCGGTGAGGCCGAGACGCTTGTTGCAGGCGCTCACCCCGCTCGCCCGGCCCAGCTTCGCGAACAGCGAGGTGGTGGCGTCGTTGTCGCTGAGCCGGATCATGCGCTTGGCCAGCGACAGCTCGGTGGCCGTAAGGTCACGCTTCGCGTCCTGGGCCTTGAGCAGCAGGCACGCGAGCACCTGCACCTTCACGACGCTGGCGGTCTCGTACTTCTCGGTGCCGCGGAACGAGTAACGCTGCCCGGTGCGGCGGTCGAGCACGGCGACCGAGAACTCGGGGGCCGACGCGGCGTACTTCTTGAGCGCGGCGTTCAGGGCCTTGACGCGGGCGGCGCGCACCTCGGCCGGGCTGGGGCCAGTCTTCGTCGGCGTGGGTGTCGCCTCTTGGGTCCTCTGCGGCGGGGCGGCTGCCGCCTGGGCGCCGGCCTCGCTGAACGTGCCGACGAGCGGCTGCGCGCTGCCCCCGGAGTCGCGCATCATGCCCAAGCCGACCAACCCCGCACCCCCGAGGACTCCCACCGCCGCGGTGGCCACAATCCAATTTCGCGTACGTCGCACGCCTGCCATAGTGCCAAGTCGCGACGGTTCATGGGCGTCCTAGGGTGCTTTTTCCTTTGAGCGCGCCCCGGAATCACCGAAGGTGATCACGTTTGAGGCGTGCATTCCTGGCGCATCATGGGAACATGCGCATCCCGTTCGTGTCACCGTCCGCGCTCGCCGAGCTGGCCCGATCCGCCGTGGGCCAGGTGGTCGAGACGGCGGCGGCCGCGGCCACGGTTCCGGTACGGGTGATCGGGCTGCTGGGCCAGACCGAGCTGCTCGTGAGCCGGGTGACGATGCTCGCCGACGAGGCCGAGGGCCTGATCCACCGGGTGAACACCATCGTCACGGCGGCCGAGTCGACGGTGACCGAGGCCCGCGCCATCGCCGCCCGGGCCGACGCCGTGGTCGGCACGGCCGAGGAAATCAGCGCCCGAGCCGGCGTCGTGGTCGGCACCGCCGAACAGATCAGCTCGCGCGCCGGCAAGGTGGTCGGCACGGCGGAAGAGATCAGCTCCCGGGCCGGCACGGTGGTTGGCACGGCAGAAGACATCAGTGGAAGGGCCGGCGTCGTCGTCGGCACCGCGGAAGAGATCAGCTCGCGCGCCGGCACGGTGGTCGGCACGGCTGAGGAGATCAGCTCGCGCGCCGGTTCTGTGGTCGGGCGGGCTGAAGAAATCAGCGGGCGGGCCGGAACGGTTGTCGGGAGCGCCGAGGAGATCAGCGGGCGGGCCGGGACGGTTGTGGGGCGGGCCGAAGAGGTCAGCCAGCGCGCCGAGGGGGTCGTGCTGCGGGCGGTCGGCATCTCGGACGCCGCGGCCGGCGTGGTCGAGCGGGCGACCGAGGTCAGCACGCGAGCCGAGTCGGTCGTGGGCCGGGCCGACGCCACCGCCAAGGAAGCGGCGATGCTGCTGGCCGCCTACTCGGAAGCGCTCATGAAGGGCGCCCCGCTGGCCCGCCGCTTCGTCGAGGAGCTTTCCCCCGAGGAGGTCACCGCCGCCATCCGCATGATCGACCAGCTGCCCACGCTGCGGGCCCACCTGGTCGACGACGTGATGCCGCTGCTGGGCAAGCTCGACCAGGTCGGCCCCGACCTGCACAAGCTGCTCGAGGTCACCGAAGACCTGCACCTGGCCATCGCCGGCCTCCCCGGCCTGAAGCTGCTCCGCCGCCGTGGCGAGGAGCGCGTCGAGGAGTCCCGCTGACCGATCAGCCGGTCAGACGGGTGGGCGCAGCGCGTCGCGGAGCAGGTCGAGGTGGCCGCAGTGCTGGGCCGTCTCGCGGATCATCTGCACGAGCATCCACCGCAGGCTGACCGGCGCCTTCCCGAACGACGGAAGCGCCGCCCGCCGGTCCAGATCGCCGAAACCCGCGACGGCCGCCCGGCTGCGGGCGCACGCCGACTCGTACAGGTGACGCAGTGACTCGACCGAATCCCCGGGCGCCGAGGCCCAGGCCCAGGTCTCGTCGGAGCCGACGGCGGTCCACGGCTCGGGGAAGGCCGCGCCGAGCAGCTTGTGGGTGAACCAGAGATCCTCCATGTGGGCCAGGTGCTTCACGATCCCGCCGATGGTCATGTCGGTGGCCGGCAGCAGCCGCGCACCCGCCGCCTCGTCGCTGACCCCGTCCAGCGAGGCCAGCACCATCGCGCGATGCTGGTCGAGGAACTGGTTCAGCGTCTCGCGCTCGGGCGGGTGCAACTGCGGAAACTCCGGCGGCGAACCGGTCAAGCCACCACCCCTCACCCTCGTCGGCGACGCCCCTGATTCTGCCGGAGTCGCGACCGCGCCGGCACAACCGAATCCAGATCTGTGGATAACTTCGTGCGTGGTGACGGGCGCTCAGCGGGCGAGCAGCAGGAGGGCGAAGCGGGCTTCGAGGCGGGCGGCGGCGCGAACGACCACCGGCAGCGTCACGGCGAACAGAAGGCCGGCCACCAGATAGAAGATGATCGAGGCCGCGTACGTGTCACTGAGGCCGAGCAGTTGAGGCAGGTCATCACCCGGCAGCGACCAGCCCCAGAGCGCGAAGCTCACCCCGCCCAGCACGCCGGCCCACCAGGTGGCCACGAAGGACACCGCGACCGCGTTCGGGATGAACCGCAGAACCGCGTGGGCGAGCTCCCGCCAGGCCTGGCCATCGGTGATCAGCGCGGTCAGCCGCCCGGTGCGATAGACGGGCGCGGCCACCTCGACGCCGAGCACCGCGCCGGCCCGCTCCCGCTCGCGAGCGGCGAACCGCCGGGACTGCATCAGGGCGAACACCAGCAGCGGGACGCCGATCCACACGACCGCCAGGCTCACCCCGGCCGTGAAGGCAGTAAGACAAATCATGAACGACGCCACCGCCACCGGAAGCCCACCGAGGACATACCACGAGTCCTCCACCACCCGCCGAGCCAGCGAAACCTCGAACTCCCCCGCGCCGGCCGATCCGGAAAGCTCAGCGCGCGGCGGCTCGAGCAGTTCAACAGCGATGGGAGACGTTTCTAGCTGAGCGGCGGGTGCGGGCGTCTCGAGCTGGGTGATCGTCATGCCTTGACGCTATTGACCGGCATCCCCGCATCCGATCCGGTGAGCCACCCGATCCGGGGTAGGGCCAGCCCTACCCCGGCCTCGCCCCTACCCCGGCGGCCGGACGTGACGCGTACAGGGAAACGGCCCCGCCAGGAATGACGGGGCCGCTGCCATCGAACGGTTGATCAAATTGCGGATCAGAACACCTGGACGCCGTACACGCTCAGGGCCTCGGTGACCGGCTGGAAGTACGTGACACCGCCGGAGGAGCAGTTGCCGCTGCCGCCCGAGGTCAGGCCGTGGGCCGTCGAACCCGAGTAGAGCGAGCCGCCGCTGTCGCCCGGCTCCGCGCACACGGTGGTGCGGATGAGGCCGGAGACCGAGCCCTCGGCGTAGTTCACCGTGCTGTTCAGCGCGGTGACGCGGCCCGAGCGGGTGCCGGTGGTGGAGCCGCGGCGGGTGACCGTGGCGTTGACGGCCGGGGTGCCGGCGCCGGTGATGTCCACCGAGGTGCCCACGCCGCCGGTCTTGGTGATGCTCGTGTTCGTGTAGCGCACGATGCCGTAGTCGTTGCCGGGGAAGCTGCTGCCGGCGCGGGTGCCCAGCGTGGTCGAGCCGTTCGTCCAGGTGGCGCCGATGTTGGTGCAGTGGCCGGCGGTCAGGAAGTAGTAGGTGCTGCCGGAGCGCACGTTGAAGCCGAGCGAGCAGCGGCCGCCGCCGGCGTAAATGGCGTCGCCACCGCTGATCCGGGTGGTGATCTCGCCGGGGGCCTTCTGGATGCGGGCGTTGTCGCCGAGCTTGGCCACGGTGGCCTCGACGGCGGCGAGCGCGGCGCCGGTGACCGTGCTGTCGACCTCGACGACGACCTGGTTGCTGATCGGGTCGACGGCGAACGCGGTGCCGGGGGTCTTCAGCGACGACTTGAGGGCGTTGTCGGCCGCGGCCAGCTGGGCGCCGGTGCGGGTGACGAAGCGCGGGGTGGCGCCGGCGGCCTTGACCGACCGGGCGGTGGCGGCGTCGGTCACGTTGACGACGACCTTGCCGGCGTCGTCGATGTACGAGCCGGCCGCGTTCACGCCGAACTGGGCGTCGAGCTTCTGGGACAGAGCGGAGGGTGCGAACGAGGGGTCGCCGGCGGGGGCGGCCGACGCCGGTGAGGCGGCGAGTCCGGTGCCGACGAGCATGCAGGCAGCAAGGCCGACGATCGGCCGGCGCAGCTTCCGGTTGAGCACGGGGGTCCTCCCAGGGGGTGGGGGTACGCCGGAACCGACGTACCGCTCTGCCTCGGAGTATTGAGAGTTCTCGATTGATATACAAGGTGTTCACATTTTCATCGTCTGTGAACGAAACCCGTCTGACCTGCGCGAACTTCACGCATAGCACGAATCGTATTATCCAACCGGGATGGCTAGACCGCGGGCCTGCGCGCGGATCTCGGGCACCGCCGTCGTCTCCCATTTCGCGCCCCGGCGCAGCGGCCCGATCAGCCATCGGTCCTGCTGGACGCGTCCGTCGGCGCCGATCAGCCGGCCCGCCGGGTCGATGTCGAGCCCCAGCCCGTGCGGTCCGACCCGGGCCTGCCCGGCGTCGAGCAGGCTGCCCACGAAAGAGCCCGCGGCGGCCGGCAGCCGCCCGGGCCCGGCACAGTTCACGACCGCGCCGAACCACTGCACGCCGGCCTCCAGCTCGACCAGCAGGCCACCGGCGGCCGGCGCGGTCATCGAACGGATGCCCCCGGCCCGCACCTCAAGCCGGCCCTCCTCGCGCAGCGAAGCGACCCGCGCGCCGACCGTCGGCGCCATCCGGTGCCGGTGACACTCCCAGGGGCGGGCCAGGTGGCGCAGGAACGCCTCCTGCTCGTCGGGCGTGAAGGCGGTCCACAGCTCGTCCAGGTACGGGCGCAGGCCGTCGACCACGGCCCGCCAGTCCCCGGCCCGGGCCGCCTCGGCCCGCACGGCCCGCACGATGTCGCGCAGCGTCGTGCAGTCGTCGAGCGCGAGCCCGACCGGGGGCGCGGCCTTTTCGGTGTGGGTGAGCGGCAGCTGGCCGCGGCGGCTGACCGCGGTGATCGGGGCGTCCCGGTCGGTGGCGGTCAGCGTGAGCGCGACGTCGATCGCGGTCAGCCCGGCCCCGACCAGCAGCACCGGCACGTCGGAGGGGATCGCGTCGAGGGCGCCCTTGGCCCACGGGTCGGCGATGTAGTCGGGGTGGTCGGGCCGCGCGGCAGGCTGGGCGGGGGCCGGGTTGCCGGTGGCCACGACAACGCTGTCAGCCCGGATCGAAGACCCGTCGGCCAGCCTCACCCCGGTGGCGGACAAGCCGGCCGCCCGGGCGCGCCTGACGTCCAGCCTGTCCGAAATGTCGGCGAAGACCGAGCGCAAGTACTGGCCGTACACGGTTCGCGGCTGGAAGGAGTCGGGCGAACAACCGGCCCACCGGGCGAAATGCCCGGGATCATCCGGGTCGGCGCTCATGGCGCCGGCCCGCGAGTTGAGCAGGTGCCAGGGCCGGGCCGACCCGTAGGCCAGCCCCCCGCCCGGCTCGCCCGGCTCGATCAGCACGACGTGATCGTCGGTGCCGCGCACCAGCTCCCGGGCGGCCAGCACGCCGGCACACCCCCCGCCCACGACGGCGACGGTGCGACGGCTCACCGCTCGACCACGGTGACGCCGGCGTCGTCGGCCAGGCGGTAGCCGAGCCCGTAGACGGTGGTCACGACCTCGGGGTCGGCCAGCTTGGTGCGCAGGCGGCTCACGTGCACGTCGACCGTCCGGTTGGTGGTGTGCGTGTGCCCCCACACCTGGGCCAGCAGCTGACTGCGGCTGAACACCTGGCGGGGGTGCCGCGCGAGGAACAGCAGCAGATCGTACTCGAGGCGGCTGAGGTCGAGCGCCTGCCCGTCGCGCACGGCGGTGCGGGCGCCGGGGTCGAGTTCCAGCCCCTCACCGGGCTCGGGCGGCTCCTGGACCGAGACCGCCTGACCGGCCGCGTCCACGAAGTCGCGCAGAGCGGCCACGACGCGGTCCCGCCCGGCCCCCGATCCCGAGATGCTGATCGTGACGGTGACGGGCGGCTCGGGCAGGTCGGGCACGGGGTGGAGCCGGCGGCGCGGGACGGCGGGGTGGGCGACGGCGAGCACGGACATGGGGTTCTCCCTCCGGTGACGGCCCGAACAATATATCTCCTATCTGCGAGATAGGTTAAGACCCGATCGGCGGGTCGTACGCCCGGACCGGCGGAACCGGGCCGTCGAAGCGGTCGATATCGACCCAGGTCACCTGGCCCGTGCAGCCCTGAGCGAGCCGCGAGGTGCCGATGTCGCGCGTCAGGGCGTTCGGGTTGCCGTGCACGCACGTCGCCACCGACGGCGCCGACGAATCCCACCAAGCGCCGGTCGAGAGTTGCGCCACACCCGGCGCGCAGTCGTCGCTGAGCACCGCGCCGGCCAGCACGCTGCCCTGCTCGTTGTGCAGCCGCACCACGTCACCGTCGGCAATGTTCCGGGCGGCCGCGTCGGCCGGGTTCATCCGCACCGGCTCGCGTCCCGACCGCTTCGCGGCCTGCGAGAAATCCCCCATGTCGAGCTGGGAGTGCAGGCGCGAGCCGGGCTGATTGCAGATCAAAGTTATTTCGTACGGAGTGAGTGGCGCCGCTGCGTAGGCCGGGTAACCCGGACATTCCTCGTAATTGAAGGCGGCCACGGTCGACGAGAAAAGCTCGATCAGCCCGCTCGGCGTGTCCAGCGGCGCACCGGCCCGGAAGTCCGCGAACAGCACGGTGTCGTCGCGCCGCCCGGGCGCCTCCAGCTCGCCGTCGGCCCAGAACTCGTCGAACGGCTTCTTCGGCTCGGCCCGCCACCGCTCGTACAGGTGGCGCAGCCACTGCTCGCTGGTGCGGCCCTGGGTGAACTGCTCGGCGTAGCCCAGCCGGTCGGCCAGAGCCGCGAAGATGTCGTACTCGTCCCGGGCCGACTCGTACGGCGCGTCGGCGGCCTGCATCGCGATCAGGTGCGTGTCGCCGTGGCCGATCCCGAGGTCGTCGCGTTCGAGCGTGGTGGTGACCGGCAGCACGATGTCGGCGTGGCGGGCGGTCGCGGTCCAGAACGGCTCGTGCACGATCACCGTCTCGGGCCGCTGGAACGCGCGCCGCAGCCGGGTCAGATCCTGGTGGTGGTGAAAGGGGTTGCCGCCGGCCCAGTAGACGAGCTTGGTGTCCGGGTAGGTGTGGGTGCCACCGTCGTACTCGAACGTCTCGCCCGGGTGCAGCAGCAGGTCGGCGATCTTGGCGACCGGGATGAAGTCGGTGACCGGGTTCTGCGCCTGGGGGAAGGTCGGCAGGCCGTACGGCAGTCGCCCGCCCCCGGTGTTGCCGGTCGAGCCGTACCCGTGCCCGAACCCGCCGCCCGGCAGCCCGATCTGCCCGAGCACCGCCGCCAGCGCGATGCCGGCCCACAGCGGCTGCTCACCGTTGACCGCCCGCTGCAGTGACCAGCTCACCGTGATGAAGGTGCGCCCGGCCGCCATCCGCCGCGCGAGATCGGCGATCGCCTGAGCCGGCACACCACAGATCTCCGACGCCCAGGCCGGTGTGCAGTCACGTACGGAAGCCAGGAACCGATCACCGCCGACCGTGAAGCGACGCAGGAAATCAAGATCCACCTGACCGGCCAGCTCGTGGGCCAGCGCGAACATCAGAGCCACGTCCGTACCGGGCCGGATCGGCCACCACTCGGCGTCCGAGGAGTCGTCGCGCAGCGGCGAGACCGAGACGACCCGGGCCTTCGCCGAAGCCAGCTCTCGCGCCACGGTGTGCGTGGCGCGGCCGCCCGGCGTCACCCGGGTGGTGTCCCGGCGCAGCCCGCCGAAGGCCACGATCAGGTCGGTGTGGGCCGCGATGACCGGCCAGTCGGTGCCCTGCCACAACACCCGGGCCGCCCCGCGCTTGCCGACGATATGCGGCAGCACGACCTCGGACGCCCCGAAGCTGTACGTGTTCCGCGAGCGCGTGAAGCCACCGCCCAGCGCGAGGAACCGGTGCAACTGCGACTGCGCGTGGTGGAAGCGCCCGGCGCTGGCCCACCCGTACGAGCCACCGAAGATCGCGTTGTCCCCGTGGCGCTCCCGCGTCCGCCGCAACGCCGCGGCCACCAGGTCGAGCGCGTCGTCCCACGGCACTTCCTCGTACGAGTCGTAGCCGCGCCCGGCCGACCGCCGCCGGATCGCGGGCCGGGCCACGCGGGCCCGGTGCCGCTGGGCGCTCGCGATGTTGCCGAGCAGCGGCGCCGGGTCGGGATCGCCCGGCCGCGGGGTCACCGTGAGCCCGCCCGTACCGTCCTTCGAGACCCGGAAGGCACCCCAGTGGGAGCTGCCGGTCCACTCTCGCGAAGCCATCGCCCGAGCATAGGAGGGCCGGCCGACAATTCTCATTGCCTGTAGGCGAACTAGGATATGGGACGGTCGTTGACACCCCGCGGTCGGCAGCACACGGTGGGAGTCATGACTCAGTACGTCGTTGTGTCCGGGAACCCGCGTCCCGGCTCCCGGACCTCGATCCTGGCCACCGCCGTCGGCAAGGCCCTGGCCCGGCTCGAGCAGCCGAAGATCATCGAGGTCGGTGAGCTGGGCGCCGGGCTGCTCACGCCGGGCGACGAGGCGACCGCGGCCGCCGTGGCGGCGCTGAAGGAGGCCGACGTCCTGGTGGTGGCGACCCCGACCTACAAGGGCAGCTACACCGGCGTACTCAAGGTGCTGTTGGATCAACTGCCGGCGCAGGCCCTGGCCGGGAAGCGGGCCGTCCCGGTCGTGACCGCCGGTGTTGCGCCTCAGGCCGCGGCGGCCGAAGCGCTGCTGCGGCAACTGCTGACCGAACTGGGGGCGGACGTGGCGGAAGGCCTGCCCGTCGTCGAGGCAGACCTTCCGGATTCCGCGGCGATCGCGGAGAAGTACGCGGCTTCGTTCAGCTGACGTCGATCGTCAGGTCACGCGTGCCCTTGGCGCCGAAGCCGTCGGTGAAGGCCACGGTGAAGGCGGCACTGCCCGCGGTCGTCGGCATGCCCTCGAGCACGCCGGCGGCCGAGAGGGTCAGGCCGTCGGGCAGCGCGCCCGCGGTGATCGACCAGGTGCCGGTGCGGCCGCCCGCGACCGCCAGCTGCTGGTAGTAGTAGTCGCTGGTGGTGGCGGCGGGCAGCGAGGCCGTGGTGATCACCGGGGTGGTGGTGCGGACGGTGACCTTGAGCGAGCGGGTGACCGCCTGCGGCACGTAGTCGGTGAACCTGACCGTGACGGCGGCCGAGCCGGGGCCGGTCGGGGTGCCGCTGATCAGGCCGTTCGACTTGAGCGTGAGACCGGTGGGCAGCTTGCCGCCGGCGATGCTCCAGGTGCCGCGCCGGGCCGCCGTCAGGGCCAGCTGACCCGAGTACGCCACCCCGGCCGTCACGGTCAGCGAGGCGCTCTTGATGACCGGCTTGGCGGGCGGACGCGGCACGTACAGCAGGCGGTTGGCCGAGCCCTTGGGGTCCTTGACCTTGCTGGTGGTGGCGTTCTTGACGAGCAGGTTGCGCACCGCGGCCGGGCTCAGGCCGGGCGAGGCGTCCAGGGCCAGCGCGGCCGCGCCGGCCACGTGCGGGGCCGCCATCGAGGTGCCGCTGGCCACGGCGGTCAGGTAGTCGCCGCCGTAGTAGTCGGAGCGGATGTTCACGCCGGGCGCGAACAGGTCGAGCGCCGAGCCGTAGTTCGAGAAGGTGGCCCGGCGGTCGGCCGAGTCGGTGGCGCCCACGGTGATCGCGGCGGCCAGGTTGGCCGGGCTCATCGTGCTCGCGTTGCGGTTCTCGTTGCCGGCCGCCACCACGTAGGTGACGCCGGAGTTGATCGAGCGCTGCACGGCCGCGTTGAGCGCCGGGCTGTTCGAGCCGCCCATGCTCATGTTGGCCACGGCCGGCTTGACCGCGTGCGCCGTCACCCAGTTGACGCCGGCGATGACCTGCGACAGCGCGCCGCTGCCCTGGCAGTCGAGCACCCGGACGGCGACCAGCTTGACCTTCTTGGCGACGCCGAAGTAGTTGCCGCCGATGGTGCCGGCCACGTGCGTGCCGTGCCCGTTGCAGTCGCCGGCGTTGCTCGTGCCGGACAGCGCGTCGTAGCCGTAGGAGGCCCGGCCGCCGAAGTCGGCGTGGGTGATCCGGATGCCGGTGTCGAGCACGTACGCGTGCACCGAGTCGCCGTCCGCGGTCGGCGTGTAGGTCTTGGACGCCTTGGTGACGCGCTGGTCGATGCGGTCGAGGCCCCACGTCGGGTTGTTCTGCGTCGCCTGCAGGGTCAGCATGCGGTCCTGCTCGACCGAGAGCACGTCCTTCTCGGCCGCGAGCCGGCGGGCCTGGGTGGCGCTCATGTCGGCCACGAAGGTGGAGCCGCCGTCGACGGACAGGGTGGAGGCGTCGCCACCGGCCGTCCCGTCGAGCGTGACGATGTACCGGCCGGGGATCGCTCCCGGCAGGCCGGCGCCGAGGACAGTGCCCTCCGGAAGGGCGGCCAGAGCGGGGACGGCAGAGCCGGCGAGGACGACGGCGGCGGTGGCGGCCGCGGTGGCCAGGGTGCGCATACGCATGGCCCTGTGATCGGTGACGCACCCGCCCGACATGAGGCAAAACCCTGCTCGCAACGCGGAAATACCGGCCTTGCCACGTTGGTTACATCACTCGCGACCGGCGGACGCCATCGCCGGCGCTTGAGGAAGGTACCGATCATGAAGGTCCGAAACTCGCTGCGGTCGCTGAAGAGCAAGCCCGGAAGCGTGGTCACCCGCCGCCGCGGCCGCCAGGTCGTGATCAACAAGAAGAACCCGCGCTGGAACGGCCGACAGGGCTGATCCGGCTGAGATAGCCTGGCACTGACAAAGCCGGAGTTCCCGCCGCCACGGGGGCTCCGGCTTTTCTCATCCGCCTCTGTGGGCCACCAACGCCAGCCGTACGCGGTTGGGACTGTTGGTCTTGGTCATGAGCGCCGTGATGTGCGACTTGACCGTGGTGATCCCGATGTGCAGCCGCTCGGCGATCTCGGTGTTGGACAGGCCCTCCCCCACCAGGTCGAGCACGTCCTGCTCGCGCGCGGTCAGGCCCTCGACCGGCCGCCGCGGTGCCGCCCCGGCGCTGGTCGCCCGGTTCACCAGCCGGCGCAGCACGTCCCGGCTGAAGGGGCTGTCCCCGGCCGCCGCCCGCCGGATGCCGTCCAGCAGCTCCTCGGGCGGCGCGTCCTTGAGCAGGAACCCGCAAGCACCCGCGTTGAGCGCCGGGTAGAGGTGATCGTCGTCGCCGAACGTGGTCAGCACCAGGACCCGGGTGGCCGGGCGGTCGGCCAGCACCCGGCTGGTCGCGCTGATCCCGTCCACGCCGGGCATCCGCAGGTCCATCACGATCACGTCGGGCGTCAGCCGCGCGGCCAGGGTGATGGCCTCGCGCCCGTTGCCGGCCTCGCCCACCACTTCCAGGTCGGGTTCGGCGTCGCACAGCATCCGCAACCCGGCCCGGATGAGCTGCTGGTCGTCGGCGAGCAGGACGCGGATCACGCGGTCGCCCCCGAGTGGGCGGGCAGCACGGTCGCCACTCGCCATCCAGCGCCGTCGGGCCCGGCGGTCAGCGTGCCACCCAGAACCTCGACCCGCTCCCGCATCCCGGTCAGCCCGTGCCCGCCACCCGGCGCGCCCTGGGCCGGCCCGGCGCCTCCGTCGTCACTGACCTCCCACGTCACGTCGCCGTCCGCGACCGCCACCCGCAGCCGCGCCCGGGCGTCGGCGCCGGCGTGCTTGGCCACGTTCGTCAGCGCCTCCTGCGTCAGCCGCAGCACAGCCAGACCCCGTACGGAATCAATTTCTCCGACCGCCTCGTCGATGTCCGCCTCGACCGCCAGCCCGGTGCTCCGCGCGGTGTCGACAGCCGCTCCCAACGCGGCCGGCAGCGCGCCGGGATCGATCGCGGCCAGCGCGGCGTCGGTCGCCGTACCCTCGTCCCGCAAGACGGCGACAAGTCGTCGCAGGTCGTCCAGCGCCGCCGTGCCGGTCCGGTGCACGTCGTCCAGCACTTCCCCGACCCGCGGATCGATCCCGGGCAGCACGTGCCGGGCCACCCCCACCCGCAGCACCATCGACGCCACATGGTGGGCGACGACGTCGTGCAACTCGCGGGCGATCGCGCTGCGCTCGTCGGCACGTGCGGCGCGGCTCTCCGAGAGGGCGCGCTGCTCGGCCTGCCGCCCCAGCTCCCGCGACGTACGAATGACCATGCCCAGAAGCAACGGCAGCCCGACCGGCACGACCAGCCCGAAGATCCCGCGCCGGACCGGGCCGTCACCCGGGAGGACGTCGAGGCTGAAGTGCACGACAGCCAGCAGACCGGCCGCCAGGCCGAAGACGCGCGGACGGCTGGCCTGAACGACCAGCTCGCCCAGCGCCCAGCTCGCCCCCACCTGGTTGATCGTCGTGTCGTCGACCAGCAGGAACGCCGCCGTGAGCAACGCCACCTGCACCCCGAAGTTCACCCGGGGCCACCGAGACAGCGCGATCAGCAGCACGAACGCGGCGATGGCGAGCGCCCACTGCATTCCGGTCGGCGCCGGCTGCTCCCCCGGGTGGAAGATCAGGTAGCTGAGCCCGCTCAGGTCGAGCAGGATCATCCGGGCCCAGGTGTCCCGCTTGTCGAAGAGGCGAGCCAGCCAGCCCATGGCGCTCAGCCTAGGCGCTGAGCACGCAGCACACCGCGCACACCCAGGCCCGTTCCAGCCACCAGGACACCCAGCGCGGCCAGGGTGAGCAGGTCGGGGCGCAGCAGCGGCTGACCGCGCAGGGCCTGCCAGGTCGTCAAGATCGTGATTCCCGCGTACGCGAACCCGGCCACCACAATCAGCCGGGAGCTCGTCGTCTGGTCGAGCCGGGTCCGCCTGGTCAGCAGCAGCGCCAGCAACGGCATCGCCTGCAGCCCGTGCAGACCGACGAAGTGCCCGATCCGCAGGTCACCGCCCGTGGTGCTCCAGCCCAGCAGCGGCAGCCCCGGCCCACCGTCCGGCACGCCCACGGCGTGCGCGCCCGAGATCGCCTCGGCCGGGCTGGCCCGGTTCGGCATCACCATCGGCCAGGCCACGATCAGCCCGAGCAACGACAGCAGCAGGCCCCACCGGATCGCGTACGCGGCCACCCGATCCGGAATGCGCTGGCGCAACGCCACCACGGCGATGATCAGGTGGGCCACGAACAGCACCATGATCGACGCACCCATGATCGACCACAGCACGCTGTCGAACGGGTTCGTGTTGTTGAAGTGGCTGCGGTGCCCGCGCACGGTCTGCCCGGTGATGATGGCCATCTCGATGAACGAGACGGCGACGATCACGGTGCCGGACCACTCGCCGAGCCGGCTGCGGCGGGGCAGCACGGCCAGCATCCAAGCCAGGGTGAGGGCGTACAGGGCGAACGAGACGGCGAACTTGAACGGCTTGGCCCAGATGGCCGCGCCGACCAGGGTGCGGTCGTCGGTCACCAGGCCGGCGGCGGCCACGATCGCCAGCAGGGCCATCGCGCCGGTCAGCACCAGCAGCGGCCGGTGCCATCGGACGGTGGTGCGGTGCGCAACGGAAGTCATACTCGCAGCGTCTTCGCTTGCAGCGGCCGAATCGCCCGCCCGCGGGCCCCGGTTGCGGCCGGTGGTCGGACGGCGTCTCCTCCCGGGGGAGGAGATACTGGCGCGCGTGATCGACTTTCCCGCCGATGAGACGGGCCGGCGCAGCAGTGCTGCTTTCGGCCGCCACGTGGTCGCCGACGCCCTGCGCGCGGCCGACCCGGCCGCCGCCGACGCCGCTGCCGCCGAGACCGACTGGCGGCGCGGCTACCTGCGGCATTTCCGCGCGCTGGTGGCGGCCGGGCTTTCCGACGGGTACGAGGTGGCGGCGGCCGGACTCGAGTCGGTGCACAAACGGATGCCGGTCACCCTCGAGGCCCCCGCGCAGCCGTTCGAGACCGTGACCACCGTCGGTCGTGAGGCCCGCCAGACCGCGGTCGTGCTGCCGTACGGGAAAGAATTGTTGAAGGGCGACGCCCTGCGGAAGCGGTTGGACGCGTGGGTGGCGGCCGGGGTGATCGAGGAGTCGTGTGCCGTCGCGGTGCGAGAGGTGATGGACCACCCGGACTGGCTGGATCTCTCCGATCAGCGGCTGGTGGTGATCGGGGCGGCGGCCGAGATGGGTCCGGTGCCGGCCGTGCTGGGCTGGGGCGGCACGGTGGTGGCGGTCGACCTGCCCGCGGTGTGGGAACGAGTGGCGGCGGTGCCTTCGGCCGGAACGCTGATCGCGCCTGTCCGGCCGGGTCGCTCGCCCGGCGCCGACCTGCTGACCGAGCTCGGGGCGGTCGCCCACTGGCTCGACGGGATCGAAGGACGGCTGATCGCCGGCAACTACGTCTATGCGCCCGGGGCCGCGTACGTACGGCTGTCTGTCGCCTTCGATGCTCTGGCCGCGCGTCTGCGGGCGAGCCGAAGCGACGTCGCGCTGGCCTTCCTGGCCACGCCGACCGACGTGTTCGCGGTGCCGGAATCGGCGGTCGAGCAGTCGCAGCAACGATTCCGCGCTCGCTCGCGACGGGCCCGCTTGGCCGGGGCACTTTCCGGCGGACGGCTGCTGCAGCCGAACTACCGCGGCGAGCCCATCAACGACAGCCTGGTGCCGCAGCAGGGACCGAACTACGCGCTGGCCAAACGGATCCAACGCTGGCGGGCCTCGGTGGCGCGGCGCGACGGCGTGGTCAGCTTCGCCGTGGCCCCGCCGACCTGGACCCGCTCGGTGACCAGCAACCGGCTGCTGGCCGCGGCCTACGCGGGCGCGCACCTGTTCGACGTCGAGATCTTCCGCCCCGAGACGGCCAACCGCCTGATGGCCCTGCTGCTGGTGCACCAGATCCGCCGGCCACGGCCGGCCGCTCCCGTGGCCTGGCAGGACGAGGCTGTTGCGGCAGCTCACGGCGGTCTGTGGCGAACCGCATATCACCCGCGGACGGCGTTGGGGCTGGCCGCCGTGCGAGGCTTCCTCCCGTGACGGACGCGGTGATCGAGCACTTCGACGGGGTAGCCGATTCGTACGACGAGGTGTTGCCGTTCTTCGCCGCCTTCGCCGGGCTCACCGTCGAGCGGTTGAAGCCCGTTTCCGGCGTACGGGCCCTGGATCTGGCCTGTGGCCGGGGCGCACTGGCCGTCGCCTTGGCCGATCATGGTGCTGACGTGACCGCCGTCGACGGGGCGCCCCGGATGATCGCGCTGCTCCAGGCGGCCCGGCCGGACATTTCGGCCCTCGTGATGAACGCGGCCGAGCTGGATCTGCCCTCCGCGGCGTTCGACCTGACGGTGTGCGGGTTCGCGCTGCACATCGTGACCGATCCCGATGCGGTGCTCAGTGAGGCCGTCCGGGTCACCGCGCCGGGCGGACGGGTGGCGTTCACCGTTCCCGGCCCCTCCCCCGAGCACGACGATCCGCTGATCGACCTCTATGCGGAGTACCGCACCTCCGGGAATGCGCGGCACGGCAACGACTTCGACTACGAGTTCGAGCGGTTCGGCCTGTCCGACGTGCGCGCGGAAACGCTGGAGATCGCCATCCCCGTGCCGGACGGTGAGACGTACTGGAATTGGAGCCGCTCGCACGGTTCGGGCCGCTTCATCGACGGCTTGACCCCGTACCGCCGGGCCGAGATGCACGCCCGCCTACTCGAGGAAATGGTCGAGCGTCCCGATTTCGTGCTGCGCCGCTCGGCCGTGTTGTGGAGTGCGCGCGTCGGGTAAGTGCAGGTGATGCGCAGACTCATCGTGACCGAGAACATCACCGTGGACGGCATCATCGCGCCCATGGGCGACTGGTTCGACCCGATGGTCGCCGACGAGGAATTGTCCGCCGTCAACGACGAACACAGCGCGAGCGCCGACGGCCTGCTGCTGGGCCGGACGACGTACGAGGAATTCGCCGGTTTCTGGCCGAACCAGGAGGGCGAGATCTCCGCGTACCTGGATCGCGTCAACAAGTACGTCGTGTCGACCACCCTCGAAAAAGCGGAGTGGCGGAACACGACGATCCTTCGTGGCCCGCTGACCGACGAGGTCGCCGCGCTCAAGGCCGCCGACGGCCGGGACATCACCGTCACCGGCAGCACGACGCTCGTCCGCTCGCTGATCCCGACCGGCCTGGTCGACGTCTACCGCCTCTTCGTCTATCCGGTGGTGCAGGGCCACGGCATCCGGCTCTTCGACGAGGTCTCGCTGCCGCTCTCGCCCACGCGTACCAAGGCCTTCGAGTCGGGCGTGGTGTTGCTCGAGTACGTACCCCGCTGAATTGTCGTACGGGGGACGTAGGTTGTCGGCATGCTCACCGAAGACGAGTTCGCCGCCGCCGTCGGGCAGGCCCAGGCCGCCGCCAAGTCGTATTACGACACCGGCGAGGTGCTGATGACCGACGCCGACTACGACGTGCTGCTCGATCGGATCGCCGAGGCGAAGAGGGCGCATCCCGAGTGGGACGACGGCGGCCTCACCTCCCAGGTCGCGGCCGGTGTCTCCGGTGGGGGCGACGTGCGGCACCCGGTGCCCATGATGTCGCTCGAAAAGATCAACGGCGAAGAGGGCGTACGGGCCTTCGTCGCGAGCCTGGGCGGTGAGCCGTGCCTGGTCGAGGTCAAGCTGGACGGGCTCGCCATCCGGGTCGAATACGAGTCGGGGCGGCTGGCCCTGGCTGCGCTGCGGGGCGACGGCACCAGCGGCGAGAACGTGACCGCCCAGGTGCTGCGGGGCGTCGCCGGGCTGCCGGCCCGGCTGCCCGAACCGTGGACGGGTGAGGTGCGCGGCGAGGTTTACATGACGGTGTCCGACTTCGAGGCGGCCGGGGCCAACCGGGTCGCCGCCGGTGGCAAGCCGTTCATCAACTCGCGCGGTGCGGTGGCCGGCTCGATCCGCACGGTCGACCGGGCGTACGAGGCGCCGATGACGTTCTCGGCCTACGACATCTCGGGCGACTTCGCCTCGCATCGCGAGCGCATGGACCACGCGGCCGGGCTCGGCTTTCCCGTGGCCGGGCGGCTCGCCACCGGCGAGGTTCAGGTGGCCGGCGACGCCGAGGCCGCGCTGGCCGCCATCGCGCGCATCGGCGAGGTGCGCCGCAGCCTCGAGTTCCCGATCGACGGCGCGGTGCTCACGGCCGACCTCGAATCGACCCGCCGCCGGCTGGGCTCCGGCAGCCGCACGCCGCACTGGGCGGCCGCCTTCAAATACCCGGCCGACACCGGCTCCACGGTGCTGCGCGACATCGAGGTCCGGGTCGGGCGCACCGGGCGCATCTCGCTGCGGGCCGTGCTCGACCCGGTGTTCGTCGACGGCACCACCATCACGTACGCGACGCTGCACAACCCGAAGTTCGTCGAGGATCAGGGCCTGGCCATCGGGCAGACCGTGGCCGTGTGGCGGGCCGGCGACGTGATCCCGCGCGTCACCGCGCCCATCGGCGAGCAGCCGCACGGCCTCACCCCGTGGACGCCGCCCGAGACGTGCCCGCAGTGCGGCGAACCGTGGGACAAGTCCAGCCTGCTGTGGCGCTGCCACACCGCCTCGTGCAGCGCCGTCAACGCGCTCGAATACTGGTGCAGCCGCGAGGCGCTGGACGTCGAGGGCGCGGGCGAGGCGCTGTGCGTGGCCCTGGTCAACACGGGCCTGGCCAACGACGTGGCCGACCTGTACTCGCTGACCGAGGAACAACTGGCCGAACTGCCGGTGGGCAACACCAAGGCGGGCGGGGTGGTGCTGCTCGGCAAGCTCAACGCGGCCAAGGTCGTGGCGTCGCTCGAACGCAGCAAGAGCCAGCCCTTCAACCGCGTCATCACCGGCCTCGGCATCCGCATGACCGGCCGCAGCGTCGGCCGCTGGCTGGCCGCCCGCTTCAAGACGATGGACGCCCTGCGCGCCGCCACCGTCGAAGAGATCGCCGAGATCGACAAGATGGGCCTGATCAAGGCCCAGCACGTCGTCGACGGCCTGACCGCCATGTCCGGCGTGATCGACCGCCTGGCCGCCGCGGGCGTCACCATGAGCGTCCCCGAAACCGACGGCGAGAAGCCTTTCGAGGGCCGAACCTACGTCGTCAGCGGCACCGTGCCCGGCTACACCCGCACCACAGTCAGCGAACGCATCGAACAACTGGGAGGCCGAGCCAGCGGCAGCGTCTCCGCCACCACAACGGCCCTGGTCACCAACGAAACCACCACGGCGAAAGCCACCAAGGCCGCCAAGCTCGGCATCCCCATCATCGACCCGGCCGAGTTCGCCCAAATGCTCGCCGACTGACAAGCCCATCACCACTGCGGACTGCTGCGCCTGGGCGGGCTGTCCAGCGCGAGCGGGCTGTTCGGTGTCGGCGGGCTGGCTCAGTGCGGAGGGCTGGCTCAGTGCGGAGGGCTGCTCCCCCTCGGCGGGCTAACCGGTGCTGGCGAGCTGTTCGACGCCGGCGGATTGCTGCCGTTTGGTGGGCTGCTCGGTGTGGGGCGGTGGGTCAGTCGGAGTGGATGCGGCCGTCGGTGGCGGTTAGGCGGGCGCCGGTGCCGCCCCAGCGGAGGGAGACTATTTCGGCGGCGATGCTGACTGCGGTTTCTTCGGGGGTGCGGGCTCCCAGGTCCAGGCCGACCGGGGAGGCCAGGCGGGTCAGTTCGGCGTCGGTCACGCCGGCTTCCTGGAGGCGTTTGTTGCGGTCGTCGTGGGTGCGGCGCGAGCCCATGGCGCCGACGTAGGCCACGGGCAGGCGCAGCGCGACCTCGAGGACGGGGACGTCGAACTTGGGGTCGTGGGTGAGTACACAAAGGACTGTGCGTTCGTCGATACGGCCGGCTTCCATCTCGGCGGTCAGGTAGCGGTGCGGCCAGTCGACCACTACCTCGTCGGCCGAGGGGAAGCGGCGGGTGGTCGCGAAGACCGGGCGGGCGTCGCACACCGTGACGTGGTAACCCAGGAACGAGCCGATCCGGGCGGTCGCCGCGGCGTGATCGGTCGCGCCGAACACCAACATGCGGGCCGGCGGCGCGAACGAGGCGACCAGCACCGACAATCCCTCGCCGCGGCGCTCACCGGACGGGCCGTAATGCAACACGGCCGTCCGCCCGGCGGCGAGCAGACCGCGCCCGTCATCGGTGGCGGCGTCGTCGATGCGGTCGCTGCCCAGCGTCCCGTCCCGCCCGTCGGGCGTGATCACCAAGTGACGAGCCCCGCCCAGCGATTCACCGGTCCGGCCGGCGCCGTCCTCGGTCGCGGGTGTGGCGGGCGGGTGGGCGGCGTCGTCGAGGCGGGTCAGCAGGGCTACCGGGTGGCCGTCGGCGATGGCCTGGGCCAGGGCCGGGAGCTGCGGGAAAGTATTGCGGTCTACTCGTTCGACCAGGAGCTCGATGGTTCCGCCGCAGGTCAGGCCTACCTCGAAGGCGTCGTCGTCGCTGACGCCGAAGCGGGCCAGGCGGGGCTCGCCGGTTTCGACGGCCTCGCGGCACAGTTCGTAGACGGCGCCCTCCACGCAGCCGCCGGAGACGCTGCCCACCACCTCGCCGTCGGGGCCGACGACCATGGCCGCGCCGGGCTGGCGGGGGGCGCTCGACCAGGTCGCGGTGACGGTGGCCAGGCCGACCGGCACATCCGCTTCCCACCACTTGAGCAGGCTGTCCAGCACCTCACGCATGAGGAACCTCCACCAGGAGGAGCGGGTCGCGGGCCGGCACGTCACGCATGCGGAATCGGCCCGAGCACGAGCCAGCGTGCGGCACCCGCGGCGGCCGGCTCAGCACGTCACGCATAGGGAATCGCCCCGCAGACCAGCGAATCGCGCGTCACGCGGGGGAAAACGGCCCGCAAAGAGCGACATGCGCCAAGTGACGGGCGGTTCGGCAGGTCAGGCATGGGGGTTCAGCTCCGGGACGTCCAGGTCGAGGTCGTCGGCCACGTCGCCGACGGGGATCACCCGTACGGAATGGGCCTTGAGGTAGTTACGTGCCCCGGAATCACCTGTCGCACTCGCTATCACGCCGGGCCAATGGTCGCGGCCCAGCAGGACCGGGTGGCCGCGGCGGTCGCCGTAACCGCCCATCGCCAGGGCTCCGGCGTCGGCGTGGGCGGCCACCCGCCGTACGGACTCGGAAGTGACGCCCGGCATGTCGACCAGCAGGACCACCGCCGCCGCGGCCGGCGACGACTCCAGCGACCGGAGGCCGGCGCGCAGCGACGAGCCCAGGCCCGACCGCCAGTCGGGGTTGATCACCGGCGTGGGCAGAGCGGGGGCGGCGGCGAGCACTTGCTCGGCCGCCGCCCCCAGCACCACGACGATCGGGTCCAGGTCCGCCTCACGAAGGGTGTCGACGGCCCGTTCCACCAGCAGCTTCGACGGGTACGGGATCAGCGCCTTGGGCATGCCGTAGCGACTCCCCGCACCGGCGGCGAGTACCAACCCGGCTGTGTCCCCGGCCACAGATCGAAGCGTAGTCCGTCACTGATCGTTTGCCGCCTTGTCCCGCGCCACCCGGACCAGCTCGACGAGCCCGCCCGCGTACTCCTGGGCCTCGGCGTGCCCCTCGTCGAACGGCGGCTGGAAGCCGACGCCCTCCCACTGCTGGGTCGCCTCGTTCCACCGGTCGTTGCCGACCTCGAAGTCCCAGGCGTCGATG
Organism: Paractinoplanes pyxinae; assembly: GCF_026626335.1. Lineage (GTDB taxonomy): Bacteria > Actinomycetota > Actinomycetes > Mycobacteriales > Micromonosporaceae > Actinoplanes > Actinoplanes pyxinae. The sequence goes on from NZ_JAPNTZ010000006.1 coordinate 96,730, forward strand.
CCCAGCTCGTAGTACAGCTGGTCGGCCGAGTTGCCGGCCGCCGAGTAGAGCACGTCGGCCACCGGGCCCGTGTACGACGGCCAGGTCACCGTCCCGCGCTCGGCGGCGATGGCGCCCACGATGCGGCGGGCACTGTCGAGGAAGAACTTCGACTCGTCGATCGACGGGCGCGGCAGCGTGACCCGGCCGTCGGCCTTGTAGGCGCCGGGCGGCCACATGAAGTACCCGCCGTAGCTGTGCACGTTCATGGCCAGCCCGATGTTCGGGTGGGCCTCGGCCAGCGCGATCACGTTGCGGCTCTCCGCCTCGGACAGTTCGGCCGTGCCCGCGTACGTGCCGGAAAGGCAGTTGGCACTCGCCCCGACATAGCCGTCGAAGTAGGAGCCGACCGTGTAGTTGCGGTTGACGTCCACCCCCCACGAGTCGCGGTTGCGTGGGTCGCGGTTCGGGCCGGTGCAGTGGTTGACCAGGTTCTTGCGCTGGAAGTTGAAGTCGTTGAACGAGTAGTTGGCGCCGTCCGGGTTGACCGTCGGGATCACGAACACGTCCACCGAGTCGACCAGCTGACGGGTGGCCGGGTCGGTCGCGTAGTTGGCCAGCAGCCGCTCCGCGAACTCCAGCGTCACGAGCGGCGTCGCCCATTCGCGAGCGTGTTCCTGCGAGTACGCGAGGACCCCTGGCTTCGAGCCGTCGCGCACCTTGCCGATGCGCAGCGCCTGCACGGTCCACGGTGCGCGCGGCACCTCGGTGCCCTTGAGCCCGTCGTCCAGCCGCACCGGCCCGGCGATCGGCATGGGCAGGCCGGCCGATCCGGCTTCTACGACGGCGCGGAACTGCTGCGGGTAGCGGGCCGTGATGAACGCGGCGACGTCGTCGGTCGTGCTGATCACCTTGCCGCCCGAGTCGGTGGCCAGTCTGACGGTCAAGACCCTGTCCCGGTACGTGGCGGAGAGGGGCCGGTTGGCTTGGCCGGGGTCCACGGTGCGCACCTGCACGCCGTTCATGTTCTGATCACCGAACTTGACCGACTCGACCACCACCGCGGCGGCGTTCGGATCGCCCAGGTAGGCCACGGCCGTACGGCGGTAGCCCTGGGTCTTGTTGGGCAGGTTGATGACGTCGACGAGGTTCGGGTACTGCCGCCCGAGCCGCTTGATCCGGGCCCGGATGTCGACCGGCGTCATGTAGGCGTCGATGAAGTCCTTCTGGTACCCGCTCGGTGCGGCCGGCGGTGTCGCCCCGGGCCAGGCCGCCGGGGTGGTGGGCCGGGCGGCGCCGCCCAGGCTGGAGGTGGCCGTCACCTGCACCGGCTTGGCCGGCAGGGGCTGCGGCAGCGCGTAGTGGTACTGGTATTCGCCGGCGTCCTCGAACCGCACGAGCGGGAACGACCCGGTCGCGCCGTCCGCGGTCCGCCAGGTCACCGTGATCTCGACGTCGGGGTCGTCGCTGGCCGTCGTGGCCACCTGCGTCTGCAGGAACGTGCGGCCGTTGGTGGTCCACCAGTACGCCTGCAGGAAGTGCAGCGTGTCGGCCTGAACGGCCAGCCGGGACTGGGCCGGTCGCTGCGGAGACGAGGCGCGCTGGATGACCTGGACCGGCACCGCGCCCTGCTCGGTCAGCGCGGCGAACTGCTGGTCGTCGACGACGATGTCGACCAGCACCGCCCCCTGCTGGGTGCGCGGCCGGGCGGCGAGGTCGGCGCCGCTGTTGACGAGCCGGCGCAGCGCCGCCTCGTCGGCCAGCCGGAACCGGACGAGCGCCGTCTCCCCGGCGCCGAGCGTGATCGACGGCGCCGCGACCGGCGCCGCCTGAGCCGGCACGGACACCGGCGAGACGATGAGAACAAGGGCGGCGGCAGCGGCCACCCACCGAGGACGAAGCGACATCGAACCCCCTGCTTCATTGAAGGATGTCGCTTCCCACCCCACCTTCCTCATGGACTCGTGTCAATGCTTACGGCCGGGCGCTAGGGTCGCGCTCGTGAGCAGCTGGGACGAAGTGGATGTGCTCCGCGGGCTCGCGGCCAACCCGGCCGCGCCCGAGGCCGTACGGATCGAGTTGCCGGCTTCGACGTCGGAGGCCGCGCTCGCCGGCCCGGACCAGAGCACACCGGACACCGTCGGCCGGGCCGAACTCGACCGGCTGCACTCGTTCCACGTCCGCGGCTTGATGACCATGCCGGAGCTCGGGGCCGAGGTTTCCGAGTGGGTGGCGCGCCGGGGCCGGGAACGGATCGGCCTGGCGGTCCGCCATCCGGAGCCGGTTGTCAGGCTGGCCCTGCTGCACGTCTTCCGGTTCCCGTATTCCGCACCCGACGACGAGTACCTGCAGGCGCTGACCGAGGACGACTCGGCCGAGGTGCGAAACGCGGCCGCGCGGGTGGTGGCCGACCTGACCGAGCGCCGCGGCCGTGAGCTGGAACGGGACGACATCCGGGGCAACGGCTACGACATCCGTTACATGCTGTCGCTTCTGCCGCTGTCGAGGCGCCTGGTCGACCAGCTGATCGCCGAGGACGACCCGCGCCGCCTGGCCGAGATAGTGGTCAACCCGAGCGTGCCCGACGAGACGGCGGCCCGGCTCATCGACCATGCCGACCCTGAAGTACGCAAGCGGCTGGCCGAGCGCCCCGGCCTCACGCCCGAGCAGGTGGCCCGGCTCCTCGACGATCCCGATCTCGAGGTCCGCCGGGCGATGGTCACCCGCGCGCCGCTGCCGGTCGAGCGGGTCGTCGAACTGCTGGACGATCCGGAGCTGGCCGAGGCGGCCGCGGCCAACCCGGCCCTGCCGGAAGAGCACATGTGGCGGTTAATTCGGTTGTCCCGGCCGGCTTGATCCGCGACAGTCGACGCATGACGTACTGACGGACTGCCCTCAGCCCTCTTCAGTGGCCGCGCGCTCGAGGCGCGCCGCCGTCATGTCGTCATTCCTTGCGGAGTTATTTTGTCCAAGCAGTCTGCCCGTGCAACTGTTCGTGTCTTCGCTTCTCCCGGCAGCTGGATCGAGTCGGACGCCCTCGTGCAGTGCGACCAGGTGGCCGCGCTCGACGGGATGATCCATGTGGCCGGGATGCCCGACCTGCACCCCGGCAAGGGTGCGCCGATCGGCGCGGCCATGCTGTCGTCGGTGCTCTACCCGTTCCTCGTCGGGTCCGACATCGGGTGCGGCATCGCCGTCTTCCCGATCCGGCTCAAGCGGCCCAACGCCGAGCGGATCGCCGCCCGGTTCCCCGACCTCGACCGGCCGTTGACGCCGGACGACGAGGAATGGCCGGACGACATCCCGGCCGGGCACACCGACAGCCTCGCCACCGTCGGGCGCGGCAATCATTTCGTCGAGCTCGCCCGCGTCGACCAGGTTCTGCAGCCGTCGACGCTCGGGACGGGCGACCTCGTGCTGATCGTCCACAGCGGATCCCGCGGGTTTGGCGAGAGCATCCTGCGCGAGCACACCGAGGTGCACGGCGCCGGTCCGGCCGCCGACCCCGAGGCGTACCTGAAGGCACACGACGACGCCGTACGCTGGGGGTCGCTCAACCGGCGGCTGATGGCGGCCCGGGTCGCGCACGCGCTCGGGGCCGAGGTCACCGAGCCGATCGTCGACGAGTGCCACAACCTGGTCGAGATCCGCGACGGGCTCTACCTGCACCGCAAGGGGGCGGCTCGCGGCGACTCGCGGGAAGTTCTCATTGCCGGTACGCGGGGCACGCCCTCGTATCTGGTCGCGGCGCACGCGGGCGCGGCGGCCAACTTCTCGGTGGCCCACGGCGCCGGGCGCAAGATGTCCCGCTCGGACGCCCTCCGTCGCGGGAAGGCCAAACACACTGTGGCGGAATTACGACGTACGAAAGTGGGGTCTCTGGTCGTCTGCGGCGATCGGCAGTTGCTGTTCGAGGAGGCGCCGACCGCCTACAAGAGGATCGAGCAGGTGATCGGCGACCTGGTGGCGCACGAGCTGGCCACCCCGGTCGCGGTCACGGTTCCGCTGGTCACCTACAAGACGCGGGGGCACCGATGAGAGTGCATCTGTTGCTGTCGGCCGGGCGCGGGCCGCGCGAGTGCGAGTGGGCGCTGGTCGAACTGCTGGTGCGGCTGCGGGCCGAGGCGAAGGCGCGTGGGCTGAGCGTCGAGGTCGCGTCCGACACGTCCCGCTCGGCGCTCGTGACGATCGAGGGGGTCGACGCGGGCTCGTTCGCGCAAGCTTGGACGGGCACCCTGTGCTGGCAGGCTTCCAGTCCCTTCCGTACGGGCATCGGCCGCAAGAACTGGTACGTCATCGCCGAGCCGGTCAGCCTGGACGTGCCGCACACGGTGTTCTCGGAGGCCGACGTCGACGTGGTCGCCACCCGCACCGGCGGACCGGGCGGCCAGCACCGCAACAAGGCCAGCACGGCCGTGCGGGCCACCCACCGCCCGTCCGGCCTGGTCGTGGTGGTCGACACCGAGCGCCAGTTCGGGCTCAACCGGAAGATCGCGCTCCGCCTGCTGCGGGAACGGCTGGAAGCGGGCGACGCCGAGGCGGAACGGACCGCGGCGGCCGGCCGATGGCGGGTGCACGATCAACTCGTACGCGGGAACCCGGCGCGGGTGGAACGCCCGCTCAAGGAAGCGATCGGCCGCCCAGGAACGAGACCGCCTCGGCGAGCCCGAGGTCGGTGAGGGCCGGGTCGTAACGCGGCCCGACGTCCCGCATGAACGCGTGCTCCCCGCCGGCGTACACGTGCAGTTCCAGATCCTCCAGACCCGCCTCGTAGAGCGCGGAGACGATCTGGACGCGCGCGCCGGCGGGGACGTGCGGATCACGCGAGCCGAAAATGATCATCAGCCGGCCGCGGATCTCGGCCGCCCGGCTCAGCGAGTCGGCGGTGTCGGCGCCCAGCGCGCCGTTGTGCAGCCCGGTCGGATAGAAGCAGACGGTCGACGCGACCCGCTCGTCCAGGGCGGCCCGGAAAGCCAGATGCCCGCCCAGGCACCAGCCGCCCGCGTGCAGGGTGGTCACGTCGTCCCGCCCGGCCAGGTAGTCGAGGACGCTCACCCTGTCCTCGTCGAACTCGGCCGTCGTCATCGAGGCGGCGGCGGCCAGACCGGCCTGCTTGCCCGCGTCGTCGAACTCCAGCGCCACGCCGGCCAGCTCGCCCCGCGGATAGATCTCGGGCACGCACACGACCAGCCCGGTCGCGGCCAGCCGGCGGCAGGTGCGCAGCGTCGACTCGGTCAGCTGGAAGATGTCGGAGTAGAGCACGATGCCGGGCCGCTTCCCGCCGCCGTCGGGCGTCAGCACCTTGGCCCGGATCTCGTGTCCCGCCCCGGGAATGCGTACGTCTTCCTCGAACACCTTCATGCTGCGCACCCTACTGCGAAGATCCGCCCCCGAGGCGGACCGTCGCCCCGGTGGCGCGTGGCGGCCACGGCCGGCCCCGGACCCGGCGGAACGCGAGGTCGCCCGCCTGCAGGAGTGATAATGCGGACGTGCAGAGTGCATCCGAGTATGTCTATATCGTCCGGCCGCCGCGGCTGCGAGCCGGCGATCAGGTGCGACTGGTGTCGCCGACGGGCTCGCCGCAACGGGCGGACGTCGAGCGCACGACCCAATGGCTCGAGGGCCTGGGCCTCAAGGTCTCGGTGGGGCAACACACGTTGGACGCCCGATCCGCCGAGGAGCGCATCGGCGACATCGACGAGGCCCTGCGCGACGTGTCGATCAAGGCGATCATCGCGGTCGGCGGCGGCGACTACGCCCACCGGATAGCCGACCGCCTCGACTTCGCGACCGCGGCCCACCTGCCGACGCTGCTGGTCGCCCTGCGCGACTGCACGATCCTGCACCTGGCGTTCTGGGAGCGGGCCGGCCTGTCCGGCATCTACGGCGGGCCCGACCGCTCGTTCGTGGCCGCCGCCTTCGACGCCGAGCCGACCGTGCTGCACCGCGAACCCGACTCGCACACGGCCGAGCTGACCACCACCGGCCGGGCCACCGGCGTGCTGCTGGGCGGCGACCAGGAACAGATCGCCACCGCCGCCGGCTGGATCCTGCCCAGCCTGCACCAGGCGATCCTGCTGCTGGAGGCAAGGTCGCTCAGCGCCACCCAGATCGACCGCCAGCTGACCATGCTGGAACGCACCGGCCTGCTCAAGGGCGTGAGCGGGGTCGCGCTGGGCCGCTACGTCGACTGCGAGCCCGGCCCGGTCCTCGAAGTCCTGCGCGACCGGCTCGGCCCGCTGAACGTCCCGATCCTGGGCGGCCTGCCGACCGGCCAGGGCGCCATCCCGATCGGCACCCCGGCCGTGCTGGACGCCGACGCCGGCACCCTGACCATCGAACCCGCCGTCACCTGACCCCTCCCGGCAGCACGCTCGCCCAGACATAAACATCCGTGCGAACCTCCGGGGAGACGACGCCGCTCGCGGTGCGGCTCGTGACGACCAGGGGGTTCGAGCCCGGGCGGTCCGGTGTGAGCGTCACGTAGGCGGAGCCGTCGGCGCCGGCCGGGACGGTGACTGCCGGGCCGTCGTTGAACTGATAGGTGAACGACACTGTCCCGGGTACGGCGCTGAAGAACCGGATCTCGCGGGGCTCACCGACCCCTTCCCCCGGGCCGAGGTCGATGACCCGGGGTTCCGGGTCGATCACGCTGAACTCGTACGTGGTCTCGGGCGACCGGTTCAGGGTGCGGTCGACGGCTTCGACGGTGAGCTGGAACGTGCCGTAGAAGGTGGGAGTGATCTCGACCGTGGCGCGGCCGTCGGCGCCCGCGGCCACCTCCTGAAGGCCGATGCCGGAGCCGGAGTAGCGGTACTTCAGCACGTCGGTGTCACCACCGGCGGGCGCGAACGTGAACGTGCCGGGCACCCCGGGGCCGCCACCGGCCTGGTTCTCGGGGTAGTCCGGGGAGGTGACCACTGGCGCGTGCGGCACGCGGGTGTCGATGGTGAACGTGCAGACCGGCGACCAGGCCGACCGGGCGCCGGCAGCGTCGGCGGTGCGGGCCGACAAGCCGTAGCGGACGCCGTCGGCCAGTGTGGACGGCGGCGCCGTGAAGACGGAGCCGGGTGCGGGCACCGCGGCAGCGGTCCACTTGGCGCGCTGGTGCGGCCGGCTGACCGGCCAGAGGGCGAACTCGGTGGTCAGCGTGTCGCCGGCGTCGGGGTCGGTCACCTGCGTGGTGATTCGCGGGGCGGTGCTGCCGATCCACAGACCGGCCGGGGTGCAGGTGAAACCGCCGACGGTGAGCGGCGCCGGGGTGTCCGGGCGGTGGTTGGCCGGCGCGGCCGAGGCGGCGGAGGCCGGGAGGACCAGAAGAGCAGTCGCGGTGGCGACCGTGAGGGCGCGGTGGTTCACAGATCCTCCGTGGAGAACGACGGACGCCGATCTGGCGTGCGGTGATCTTAGGGAGGACGCATGACAAGTATCTGCCCCTTTTTACCGTGCGATCGGGCAACCACCGCTGTCGGCTTACGGTAAAGCTGGGGCGATCTTGCCGGGGCGGGTCGTATCTTCGGCGGGTGCTCGTGCGGATGCTCGGGCCGTTCGAGGTGAGCGGGCCCGAGGGAGCGGCTGTCGTGGTGGCCGGGCGGAGTCAGCGGACGGTGCTGGCCCTGCTCGCGCTGCACGCTGGGCGGCCGGTCGGGGTGCACGCGCTGACCGACGCGCTGTGGCCGGACGGGGCGCCCGCCTCGGCTCGGAACAGCCTTCAGTCCCATGTGGCCCGGTTGCGGGCCGCCCTCGGCGCGCCAGGGGTGATCCTCTTGAGCCCGGCCGGGTACTGCCTCGCCGTGGGGCGGGAGCAGGTGGACGTTCTGCGGTTCGAGGATCTGGTGCGTGCGGGCGCGCTCGGCGAAGCACTTGATCTGTGGCGGGGGACGCCGCTGCCCGAGTTCGACGGTGAGCCGTTCCGGGGCGTGGCCGAACGGCTGGCCGGGTTGCGGCGCGAGGCTCTGGCCGACCTCGTCGACGCGGGCGGGGCGGTCGATCGGCTGTGGGACGCCGCGGCGGACGATCCGTGCTGGGAGCGTGGGGCGACCGTGCTGGCCACCTCGCTGGCGCACGGCGGACGGCGTGGGGAAGCGCTCGAAGTGCTGCGCCGGCACGCTGACGCGGTGGTGGACCGGCTGGGGCTCGATCCGTCCGAGGCGGTGCGGCTGCTGCAGGTGGCGATCCTCCGCGGTGACGCGCCGGCCCCCGTGGTGGGAACTCCCGATTCCGGCTGGTCGCCTGGGCCCGTACGGAAAAGAAGCGTGCCCCTCCGCTTTTCCAGCTTTCTCGGACGCGAGGGTGAGCAGAGCCGGCTGGCCGGGCTGCTGGCCGAGCCCGGCCTCGTCACCGTGACCGGACCGGGCGGCGTCGGGAAGACCCGGTTGGTGGCCGAGACGGTGCGGGCCGGATCCCGCGTGGCCTGGGTGGATGCGGCCGACGTGAGCGCCGCGGACTTTCTCGCGGCGGTGGCGACCGGGGTCGGCGCGCGGATCGGACCGCTGGACGACGCGCTGGAGGTGATCGGGCGGCACGCGGCGGGCTTCACGGTCGTCGTTCTCGACAACTGCGAGCACGTCGTCGAGCCGGCCGCCGCTGTCGTGGAGGCGATGCGTGGCGTACGGGTCGTCGTGACCAGCCAGGAAAGGCTGCGCGTGGACGGCGAGCGCCTGCTCGCCCTGGGCCCGCTCGATCAGCCGGCGGCGCTGCGCCTGTTCGCGGACCGGGCCGGAGTGTCCACCGGCGACCCCGTCATCGTCGAGCGGCTCGACCGGCTGCCGTTGGCGATCGAGCTGGCGGCCACCCAGGCGGCTGCGCTCGGCGTGGACGAGCTGCGGGAACGGCTCGACGACCGGCTCGACCTGCTGGTTCGCGGCGGGCGGACCAGCACCGCGCGGCACCGCACGCTGCGGGCGGTGGTGGAGTGGTCGTTCGGGCTGCTCGATCCGTCATCGCGGCGGGTGCTGACGCGGTTGTCGGCCTTCGCCGGTTCCTTCACGGTCGCGCAGGCCGAGGCGGTGGTGGCCGCGGAGGGGGTGGCCGCCGTGCTCGCGGCTCTGGTCGACCGGTCGCTCGTCGTGCGGCACGGGCCCGGCCGGTTCCGCCTGCTGGAAACCATTCGCGGCTACGCGTCGTCACTGCTCGGCGACGATCGCGACGCACTGTATCGCCGGCACGCGGACGTGATGCTGGCGGCCGCCCGCCGGCTCGACCGTGCGTTCCGGGGTCCGTCGCAGGCCGAGGCCGTGCGCGAGCTCGACGCCCTGCTGCCCGATCTGCGGCTCGCTGTCCTGCGGTCCGACCGCGCGGGCGATCTGGCCGCGGCCCTCTACCGGTACGGCTACCGCTGCCAGCAGTACGAGGTGCTGGCGTGGGGCCGCTCGGCCGGGGATCAGCCCGACGCGTGGGCGGCCGCGGCCACCCACGCCTGGGGCCGCGGCGACCTGGCCGAGGCCCGGGCGCTGGCCGACGGCTTCGAGAGCGATGCCATCCATGAGGTGCTGGGCGACGTCGCCCTGGTGTCGTGCGACGCGACGACCGCCCTGCGGCACTACCGCGCGATGGGCACGGAACCGGTGCACCGGGTGTCCGGGCTGGTCGGGCCGGGTGACCGAGGCCGTCGCGGTGGCCGAGGCCGCCGTGGACCTCGCGTCGTCGACCGGCAACCCGGGCGCGCGGGCCGAAGCGCTGTACGGCCTGGGCGAGGCGCTGGGCGACACCGACCCCGGCCGCGCCCTCACCCTGCTGGCCGAGGCGGCTCACCTGGCGGCGACGGTCGACGAGCGGCTCTTCCTGGGCGCGGCCGAGACGGCGGCGGTGGCCATCGGCAGCCGGCACGGCGACCCGGCGGCCGCGCTGTCCGCGTTCCGCGAGGTCCTGGCCATGTGGCGGCGGGTGGGCAACGACACGCTGCGGGCCGCGGCGCTGCGCAACCTGGTCGTGCTGCTGGTGCGGGTGGGCGCGGACGAGACGGCCGTGCTGGTCGACGCCGCGCTGCCGCCGGCCGGCGTCTATCCGGCCGAACAGGCCCGTCTCGACCGGGCCCGGGCGGCCGCGGCGGAGCGGCTCGGAGCCGATCGGGAAGCGGCGCTGCGGCGGCGCGGGGCGCTCCTCTCCCCGGCTCAGGTTCACGACGAAGCGTCATCGGCCATCGACGCTGCGCTGTCCCGGATGGCCGGATAGGTGAGCTTTGGTCGCCGCCCGGTCACGATCGGCGTGCGGGCCGCGACCGCCGGGCGCGGCGTCGATACCGTTAGCGCGTGTCTGACATCCCGTGGTGGGGGCTCCCCCTCATCGCTGCCCTGTTCGCCCTGGCCGGCGCCGGGGCGGTACAGCTCGCGTCCGCTCGCAACGACTATCTGCGCAGCCGCCGGAAGCGCACCCGGCGGTGGTACGAGGAACGCAAGGACGCGTACGTGTCACTGCTCTCGGTCTTCGAGCGGGACACGTATCGCCTGCGTGCCGCGTACGACGCCGGCGAGAAGCCGGTGCCGGTCCTCACGTACATGGACGAGGTCGGCCCGGCCCTGATGCAGGTGCGCCTGCTCGCCTCGGGGCCGGTGCGCAGCGCCGCCCTGGCGGTGCACGTCCTGCTGCAGAAGCTGCACGGCGAGATGAACCCGGCCGCCGTGGTCGGGGTCGAGCCGACGATCCACTTCCGCGAGCTGCTGGCCCAGGTGCCGCTGGTCATGCAGCAGTTCGAGGCGGCCATCCGCGACGAGCTGCGGATCGAGACGACACCACCCACCCAGCCCACGGCCACCGAGGCCGATCTGCGCGGCCGCCCGTGGCCGCGGTTGAGACGTCCCGCACGCACCGCACCCCTGGATGGTCACGCCGAAGTGGGGCAGGATCTGAAGGCGTGACCGATGAGAGCGTTCCCCTCGACGCTGTGTCCGCCGCCGTGGTCGAAAGCGGGATCGTCGCGATCCTGCGCGCCCCCACGGCCGACTATTTCGCCGCCGTGGCCGACGTCCTGGCCGAGAACGGCGTCACCGCGCTCGAGGTGACGCTCACCTCGCAAGGCGCCCTCGAGGCGCTGGCCGGGCTGCGCCGTCAGCTGCCGTCCTCGGTGGCGGTCGGCGCCGGCACCGTGCTCACCGGCGCCGACGCCAAGGCCGCGGTCGACGCGGGGGCCGAGTTCCTGGTCTCCCCCGTGCTCGACCCGGGCCTGATCGCCGGCGCGACGGTCCCGTTCTTCCCCGGCACGTCCACCCCGACCGAGATGTACGCGGCCCATCAGGCCGGCGCGCCGCTGGTCAAGCTGTTCCCGGCGGCCGGCCTGGGTCCCGAGTTCCTGCGCAACGTGCGCGGCCCGCTGCCCCAGATCAACGTCATGCCGACCGGCGGCATCAAGATCGAGGACATCGCCGACTGGCTGTTCGCCGGGGCCCGCTCGGTCGGGCTGGGCGGGCCGCTGGTGGGTGACGCCGTCGTCGGGGGCAGCCTGACCGCGCTGGCCGCCCGGGCCCGGCACGCGGTGAGCGCGGTCGCCTTCGCCCGCTCATGAGCAGCCCGCCCACGAGCGGGTCGCCCGAGGGCGGCTCGCCCGGAAGCGGCCTGCTCACCTTCGGTGAGACGATGGGGCTGGTCGCCGCGGACGGCATCGGCCCCCTGGCGTACGCGAAAAGCTTCTCGTTCGGCATCGGCGGCGCCGAGAGCAACGTGGCCATGGGCGTGGCCCGGCTCGGCGGCGAGGCCACCTGGCTGGGCCGGGTGGGCCCGGACGCGGCCGGCGCGCTGATCGCCTCGCGTGTCGCGGCGGCCGGCGTACGCACGCTGGCCATCACCGACGAGTCGTTCACCGGCCTCATGGTGCGGCACCGCCGGTCCGGCGAGTTCGCCCAGGTCGACTATCACCGGGCGGGCAGCGCGGGCTCCCGCCTCTCCCCGGCTGACGTGCCCTCGGCCGAGATCACGGCGGCCTCGATCCTGCACGTCACCGGCATCACGCCCGCACTCAGCGAGTCGGCCCGGGCGGCGGTGTTCCAGTCGATCGAGACGGCTCGGGCGGCCGGCGTGACGGTGTCGGTCGACCTGAACTACCGGGCCAAGTTGTGGAGCCGGTTCGACGCCGCTCCCGTCCTGCGCGACCTGGCCTCGCGGGCCGACGTGGTCTTCGCGTCACCGGCCGAGGCCGAGCTGTTCGTCGGCCCCGGTGACGTGCCGGCCGAACTGGCCAAGCTGGGCCCGGCCGAGGTGATCGTGAAGGACGGCGGGGACGGCTGCGTGGCCCTGATCGAGGGCGAGCGGCACACCGTGCCGGCCCTGGCCGTGACGGTGGTCGACCCGGTGGGCGCGGGCGACGCGTTCGTGGCCGGTTACCTGGCCGACCGCCTGGCCGGCGCTTCCCCGGCCGAGCGGCTGACCACGGCGATCACGGCCGGGGCGTTCGCGGTGACCGTGCCCGGCGACTGCGAGGGGGCACCCACCCGGGCCGAGCTGGCCGCCCTCACCGGCGACGACGTACGGCGCTAGTTGGAACGGGCCTCGCGCGCCAGGCGCTTGCGTTCGCGCTGCTCACGGGTGTAGCGCTTGCGGTTCTCGAGGTCGCGCTTCCACTGCTCGCGGGCGCCCTCGTCGCAGCCCTGCACGGCGTTCTTGGTCTGGGCCGGCCCGATCATCGAGCGGAACCACATGTCGTCGAACGTCTCGTGCAGCCACTGCTGGAACCGGCCGCGTCCCTCGGCGTTCTTCGTCATCGCTGCGCCCTCCCGAGCCATCATTGCCACGCCAATCATTTGTACCCCAACTATCGGCGGGACGCCAACCGATCTAAAGGCTGCGCAGGCGACTGTGCAGGAAGTCTCGTTCCACCTCGTTGTCCGTCAGGGCCAGGGCCTCCTCGTAGGCCGCGGCCGCCTCGGCGGTGCGGTCCAGGCGACGCAGGAAGTCGGCCCGGGCGGCGGCCAGATAGGCGTACGTGGCCAATGCGGGCTCGGCCGTGAGCGGGGCCAACGCGTCCAGCCCGGCCCGCGGTCCGTCACGGAAACCGACCGCCACCGCCCGGTTGAGGGCCACCACGGGTGAGCCGCCGGTCAGCCGCAGCAGCACGTCGTAGAGCCCGATGATCTCGGTCCAGTCGGTCTGCTCCCACGACGGCGACTCGGCGTGCACGGCGGCAATGGCGGCCTCGACGGCAAAACGGGTCGGCGACTCACGGCGCAGCGAATCGGTCAGCAACGCGATGCCTTCGGCGATCTGCGTACGGTTCCAGAGGCTCCGGTCCTGGTCGGCGAGCAGCACCAGCTGCCCCGCCGGGGTGACCCGGGCCGCCGTCCGGGCGTCGGTGACCAGCAGCAACGCCAGCAGGGCGGTGACCGCGGCCGACCGGGGCATCAGCAGGTGCAGCGTGCGGGCCAGGTGGATGGCGCTCGCGGTCAGGTCGGTACGGATCAGGGCGGCGCCGGTGGGGGCGGTGTGACCGGTGGTGAAGAGCAGGTGCACCACCTCCAGCACCGGGCCGAGGCGGGACTCCATCTCGTCCGGGTCGGGCGTGCGGTACGGGATGCGGGCGGTCGCGATCTTCTTCTTGGCCCGGGTCAGGCGCGCCGCCATCGTGGGCTCCGGCACGAGGAACGCGCGAGCCACCTCGTACGTGGAAAGCCCGCAGACGAGGCGAGCGGTCAGAGCGACCTGGGTCTCGCGGGACAGCGCCGGATGACAGCACGTGAAGATCAGCCGCAGCCGGTCGTCGCCGGGATTGTCGGGCGCGGTGACCAGCAGCGGCAGGCGCCGGCGGAAGGCCGCGGCCCGCCGCATCTCGTCCAGCGCCCGATTCCGTGCCACCCGGGTGAGCCACGCACCGGGCTTGCTCGGCACACCGTCGCGGGGCCAGACGACCAAGGCTTGCGCGTACGCGTCCTGGGTGCACTCCTCGGCCAGGTCGAGATCACGCGTCACCCGTGCCGTCGTCGCCAGCACCTGCGCCCAGTCGCGGCGGTGAGCCTCGGCCACCGCCGCGACGAAGTCGGACGTCACGGGTGTTCGACGACCGGCCGGATCTCGACGCCGCTGTGCCCGGCCTGCACCTCGGGCAGCAGCTTGGCCAGCGCCAGCACCTCGTCCAGGTCGGCCGCCTCGAGCATGTAGAAGCCGCCCAGCGCCTCCTTGGTCTCGAGGAACGGCCCGTCCGAGGTGACCGACCCGCGCAGCGTGGTCGCGTTCGGCGACGGCTCCAGCTCCTGCCCGCCGATGACGCGGTCCCCCGCCGCGTCCCGGAAGTCGGCGTGGGCGGCGTCATGAGCCCGGCGCTGCTCGACGGTCAACGCCTCCCACTGCGCGGAGTCGCCGTAGATCAGCAGGGTGTACTTCGGCATGTCGTGTCCTTCTCGTCGTCCGGCACTGTCACTTCACCGACGAACGCCCGGTGCACGAAATCGACATCCGGGCGGACCGGTCTGCCACCGGATCGGGCCGACCTTCGATCGGCCAGTCGATGGTAGGTCGGCTGGTCGGTTCCGATGGCCGCCCGGGTGGACGGCATCGAGCGGCATGCGTCCGTGAAAAAGTCCGGAGCACGACTCGAGTCGGCCTTTCTCGTTGAACGTCATGAATTCGAGATCAAGACCTGGGGAGAAACGTGCGCCGATACGAAACGATCAAATCGTCATCACCCAAACGGCGCCGGCGGATTCTCATATCCGCTCTATCGGCCGCCGCACTGTCGATAGCCGCGGGTGCGGTCGCGACGATGCCAGCCGCCGATGCGGCCGAGGTGCAGGCGGTCGACGTGCTCTTCGTGTTCGACACGACCGGCAGCATGGGCGGGGCCCTCAACGAGGCCAAGGCGCAGGTGACCGACGCCATCGCATCGGTCCGGCAGAAATATCCGGACTCGAAGTTCGGGCTGGCCACGGTCGGTGACTACGACCCCGGCGACACGCCGTGGGCGCTCAAGCAGAAGATCACCGACGATCCGGCGCTGCTACAGGCGGCAGTCGGTCCGCTGAGCGCCGACGGCGGCGGGGACTCTCCCGAGGCGTACGGCCGAGCCCTGCACGAGGCGGCCGTGAACGGCGATATCGGCTGGCGGTCCGGGGCCAAACAGATCCTGATCCTCGTCAACGACGATGTGCCGCACGACAACGACCTGAACGAGGGCGTTCCGGAGGACATTCGGAGTCAGGCATCGCCCTGGAACACCGGGATCGATCCGGGGCCGGACGGGACGGCGGGAACTGCCGACGACATCGACTGGCAGGCCGCGCTGGCGGCCTTGAAGGCCAAGGGGATCATCTTTGCGACGGTCTTCTACTCAGGATCGTCGGTATACAAGCCGTACTGGGACTGGTGGACCAAGCAGGCCGGCGGCTCGACCACGACCGGAGGAGGCACGACTTCTCTCGGCGACATCCTCGCCGAGCTCATCGACGACACAGTGTCCGGTGGATCCGGCGCTCTCGACCCGGCCGCATGGGAAGCCGGTGACGTGCATGTGCATTCGGTGGGCGACACCTCGTTGCGGGACAACCTCTACTGCCGCAACACCAACCCGCCTCTGATTCCCCGGAACGGCAAGGCGACCGACGCCCAGAAGGAAGCCTGCGCCCAGCACCTCATGCGGATGGTCGTGGACCGGATGAAGGCTCCGGAGAAGAAGGGCAGCATCACGCCGTCGCCGCTGAGCTGGGTGGTCCTCTCCGAGCACGGGCCGTGGCTCGGGATCAACGCACCCGGCAAGCAAGGCGTCACCGACTACAACACGGCCGAGGGCCGGAGGCAGTGGAACATCGTGGCTGACAAAGCCAGCGCCACGGCCGCCACCGACCGGGTCCGGATGCTGATCGGCGAAGAGATGGGAACAACCGGAACGACCGGTCATTTCTCGGCGTACTACGTTCCCGACTACGTTCGTAACGGCCCGCTCAATCCGGCCGAAGGGTATTACGTTCGCGACGTCCGCCGGGACGGCGGCTGGGGCGCCATCAATCATCCTTTCAATGGCAGCACGTGGGGATGCTGGGATTGTCTCCGGCGGTATCCGAAGACCATTCGTGCCATGGAAATCATCACCTCGGAAGCCCTGCCCGGCGGGGATCTGCTGCGCCGCTGGGATCAGGAGCTGGGGAACGGCTATCCGGTCGCCGCGGTCGGGGGCGGCGACACTCACACGGTGTCCCGGGTCGGACCGCCGAGCTTGCACGCCGCCGAACAGCGTGGCGGCAATACGGCGAAGCTCGGTGCCGACGGCCGGGCCCGCACGTACGTCTACACCGGCCGGGCCGGCCTCGGCGCCGGCTTCAACAGTCGTGATCAATTCGACCCGGTGCGGGTGGCCCTGCACGACGGGACCAGCGTCGCCTCGAACGGTCCGCTGGCCGTTATGACCGTCGACGGCGCGGCCCCCGATTCCGAGATCCTGCCGTGGCGTCCGGCCCACCAGGTCAAGGTCGCCTGGAACAAGAGCGACGGGTACGGCGACCCGACGTCGATCACCGTGGTCGCCGGTCAACGCGAGGACCCCGTCAGCCCCAGGGAATTCCTCTGCACGAGGAGCCCGTACGAGGCGCCGAGGTCGGAGCGGTGCCGGAATGAGAAGAGGTTCGCCGTGTCGTCGTCGGACAAGGCGTCCGGGCAGGTCACCATCGACGTCGATGCGACCGGCTTCCCGGCGCTGGCCCGGGTCGCCCGGCCGACTCCACACAACCCGTCGAGCTACATCCGGGTGCAGGTCGAGTTCCCCCGCGTCGACGGCAAGCGGCGGGTCGTGTACACCAGCCCGGTCTACTTCAGCGGGATCACCGCTTAGGTCCGGCATGCGCTGCCCCGCGGCGACTCTTGGCCGCGGGGCAGCGGCCTTGGCCTCAACTTCACTTAAGCGCGGCCATGGTCGAGATCTCGAACGTCGAGGGCCCGAAATCGACAACCGCTCAGCGCAGGCGGTAGAAGCGCCAGAAGTCGTTCGGGATGTCGAGGACCTGCGGCTGGTCGTAGCCGGCCTCGCGGGCCCAGGCCAGCAGCGTCGGGGCGCGCAGGATGGTGCCGTTGGCCAGCACCGGGTTCTCGGCGCGGGTGGCCGGCAGGCAGTGCAGGACGCTGAACGCGTACTGCAGCCGTTCGACCTCGCCGGCGGGCGCGGTGAACTCGTCGGCCACCCGCTCGTCGCCGATGAACACGCTGGCGCCGGGAGCCAGCCGGGGGCGGACGGCGCGCAGCACGCCGACCGGGTCGCCCATGTCGTGCAGGGCCTCGAAGATGGTCACCAGGTCGTACTCTCCGTCGATCTGGGCGGCGTCGCCCAGGGTGAAGCTCACCCGGTCGGCGACACCGGCCGTGGCCGCGGCCGCCCGCGCCTCGGTGATCGACGCCTTGTCCAGATCGATTCCCCGTACGGTGATGGCGGGGTAAGCCTGGGCCAGCGCCACCGACGACCGGCCGGCGCCGCACCCCAGATCGAGCACCCGGGCGCCCGGAGCGGCGCGCAGCCGTGACTCCACCTCGGGCACCGCGGGCATCCACTCCCGGGCGAGCAGGTGGTCGAACATCGGCTGGTTGAAGGCCGCGATCCCGTGCCGGATGGGCCGCCCGTACTCGGCGTAGGAGATGCCCTCGCCGGTGCGGAAGACCTCGACCACCCGCGGGAAGATCAGCCCCAGCCCGACGGCGAACTCTCCCGGGCCGCCCTCGTCCAGCAGCACCTCGGCCGCCTCGCCGGTCAGCGTGAACTCGTCACCGTCGACCGTCAGGAAGCCGGCCGCCGCCTGCTGCTCCAGCCATTCCCGGGCGTACCGCTCGTCGATCCCGGCCGTCTTGGCCAGCTCGGCCGCGCCCGCCGGATGGTCCCGCAGCGCCGCGTAGAGGCCCAGCTCGCGCCCGAGTTCCACGGTGAACAGTTCGGCGGCGCCGGTCAGCGCGGTCAGCAGCCGCTCGCTCAAGTTCTGGGTTTCAGTAGTCATGTCGGCCACCTTCGGCCACCCCGCGTGCAGCGCGCGTGCAGCGCCCTTGACCTCAACCTGAGTTCAGCTTGCAGACTCCCGTCATGAGAGCAGCCGTGTTCGATGAGTTCGGTCCGCCCGAGGTGCTGCACGTCGTCCACGTGCCCGATCCGCAGCCGGGGCCGGGTGAGGTGCGGGTGCGCGTGCTGGCGGCCGGGGTTCAGCCCTTCGACGTGGCCGTCCGGCAGGGGCAGATGCCGTGGGCCAAGATCCAGTTCCCGCAGACCATCGGGCAGGAGTACGCCGGGGTGGTCGACGCCGTGGGCGAGGGCGTGACCGACTTCCTGCCCGGCGATCCGGTGCTGGGCTCGGCCATGCTCAATGGCGCCGCCGAGCTGGTGTGCGTGGCCGCCGAGAACGTCGTACGCAAGCCGGCCGCCCTGGACTTCCCGACCGCGGCCGCACTGGTCGCGGCGTCCCAGACGGCGAGCGGGGCACTGCTCGAGCTCGGTGTGGGCGAGGGTGACGTTCTGCTGGTCCATGGGGCCGCGGGCAGCGTCGGCACCGTGGCCACCCAGCTGGCCCGGCTGGCCGGCGCCACGGTGATCGGCACGGCGAGCCTGCGCAACCATGAACGCCTGCGCCGCCAGGGTGCCGTCCCGGTCTCGTACGGGAAAGATCTGGTTCAAGAAGTACGCGATCTGGGCCTGCAGCCGACGGTGGCGCTGGACGTTGCCGGCGGCGACGCCATCGCGCAGTCGGTCGAGCTGGGCATTCCCCGCGACCGTGTCGGCACGATCGTCGACGACAAGGCGGCCACGGAACACGGCACCCAAGTCGTGCGGGCCGGTCGCGATCCGAAGCGCCTGGCTCATGTCGTCGATCTGGCCGCCCGGGGCCAGGTGGTCATGCCGGTGCAGCCGTTCCCCTTGGACGAGGTCGTCGAGGCTCATCGCGTCGTCGAAGGCCGCCACAGCGACGGCAAGGTCGTGCTGCTGCTGGCGGGCGTCGACGTCCTCTAGGCGGGCGTCGACCTCCGCTCAGCCGGCGTCGACATCCGCTCAGCCGGCGTCGACATCCGCTCGGGAGGCGGCGGCTTCCGCTCGGGAGGCGTCGGCTTCCGCTCGGGAGGCGGCGGCTTCCGCTCGGCGGGCGTCGACGAACAGCGTCAGGCCGTCCAGCAGGCGGGCCAGGCCGAACTCGAACAGCTGGTCGAGGTCGAAGTCGAAGCCGTGCTCGGTGAGCTCGCGGAAGTGGGTCAGCGCGCCGGCATCGATGAGGCCGGCCAGGTTGCCCGACTGCGTCTCGAGCCACTGGTCGCTGGTCAGGCCCGTTTCCCGTACGGCTTCGTTCTCCACCTCGACGGCGGCGGCCAGCCCTCGGACGAACGTGAACAGCATGATCTGGACGTACATGCGCTCGGCGGTCGTCAGCGTCGTGTTGTCGAAGACGGTCAGCACCCACTCGCTGAGCCGCACGCCGTTGGGAGCCATCTGCGGGCGGGTCAGCGACATCGACGGGCCCAGCCACGGGTGGCGGTTGAACGCGGCCCACTCCTCGCGGGCGACGATCTCGAGGCCGGCCCGCCAGCTCGACGGGCGGCGCGGCGGCAGGCGGATGGCGCCCAGCGCCGCGTCCATCATGCCGACGAGCAGCTCGTCGCGGCTGGGCACGTGGCGGTAGAGCGACATCGTGGCCACGCCCAGCTCGGCCGCCAGCCGGCGCATGGTCAGCTCGGCCATGCCGTGCTCGTCGGCGATCGCGATGGCGGCCCGGACGATCCGGTCGCGGCTCAGCTCGTGCTCGCGCCGCGGCATCCGCCCCGCCACGACGGTGCCGACGCCCGGTCGCGCGATGGTCAGGCCTTCCTCGCGCAGGGCGGCGTGGGCCTTGGTGGCGGTGGCGATCGCGACACCCCACTCGCGGGTGATCGCGCGGGCCGAGGGCACCCGATCGCCCGGGCGCAGCTCGCCGGCCTCGATGCGCCGGCGGATATCGGCCACGATGCGCCGGTAGGCGGGTTCCACCGTACTAGTACACCGGGTTTCCGCTGCCGCGTGTGTACTAGTGTGCTTTGCTTGCCATGACGCTCGTGCCTACCGTCGCAGGACATGCGAGTACACCGTACGCAAGTTCTGATTTCCGGTGCCGGCATCGCGGGCCCGGCGCTGGCCTGGTGGCTGCACCGTGCGGGCGCCGACGTCACGATCGTCGAACGGGCGCCCGGCCCCCGCCCCGGCGGCCACGCGGTCGACATCCGCGGCGCCGCCCGCGCCGTCGTCGACCGCATGGGCCTGATGCCCACGGTCCTGGCCAACCGGGTCGACGAACGCGGCTTCGCCCTGGTCGACGCCCGCGGCCACCGCCTGGCCGCGATGCCGTCCGACATGTTCGGCGGCGAAGGCATAGCCGCCGAGATCGAAATCTCCCGAGGCGACCTGACCAGAATCCTGATCGACGCCACCCACGACAAGGCGGACTACCGCTACGGCGACCGCATCACCGCCCTGACCCAGGACTCCGACGGCGTCGACGCAACCTTCGCCAGCGGCGGCACCGAACGCTACGACCTCGTGGTGGGAGCCGACGGCGTCCACTCCGGAGTGCGAGCCCTGGCCTTCGGCCCCTCAGAGCAATTCGTCCGCCCGCTGGGCGGCTACGGCGCCCTGTTCTCGGTTCCCGATCCAGGCGACCTGGACGGCTGGTTCCTCATGCACAACGCGCCCGGTGGCCGGGTGGCCGCCCTACGCCCCGAACGCGCCGGCACAGCCAAGGCGAGTCTGAGCTTCCGCACGAAGGAACGCCTGGGCCGCCTCGACCGGACGGCCGTAGCGGAACGTTTCGCGGGCCTCGGCTGGCGCGTTCCCGCCTTGCTGGCCGCCCTGCCCGCCGCCGACGACTTCTACTTCGACTCGATCGACCAGGTGCACGTGGATCGCTGGCACCGAGGCCGCGTGGTGCTGCTCGGCGACGCCGGCTATTGCGGCTCCCCGTTGGCCGGCCTGGGCACGAGCATGTCCTTGGTCGGCGCCTACGTCCTGGCCGGCGAACTGGCCGAGGCCAAGTCACCCACCGCAGCCTTCACCCGTTACCAACAGGCCATGGCCGCGTACGTGGCCGACGGCACCCAGCTACCGCCGGGCGGCATGGCGGCTTTCGCCCCGAACACCCGCCTCGCGATCCGCTTGAAAGCGCTCAGCATGAGCCAGATGAACCGCTGGCCCAGCAAGCAACTACTGGCCCGCCACTTCAGCAAAGCGGAGGCCATCACGCTGAAGCCCTACCCCGCCCTCACTCCAACCACCTGAGCACGCGCGGAGTTGTTCCCGGCTGAAGTTGATCAACCAGTGGTGGCGGGGGAAGCGAGCCGCAGCACGTCGACCAGCAACCCGATGCCTCGAGACGTTGCCGTGACCGGCTTGCAGCGCCGGCGGAGCGAGCTGGCCGGCCGTTCGCTCGCATCCGGTCAGGAGTCGGGCCCGGCCGCGGCGGCTCGCGCGGCGTCAAGGCCTTGATCTGGGCATGCGCCGGGGGGACTCGCCCAGCTTGACGCTCGCGGCGGTGTCGTCAATCCCATCGAGCAGCACGAGGAAACGGCCGACGATGCCGGCGCGGCGGTGTCCCGTCGCGCCCCGGCGCAAAGCGTTCACCGCGTGGGACACGGCATCGGAGCGCCCGGTCGCGACAAGCCCGAAGACCGCGAGGGCGCAAGCGTCAAGCGCGCCATTGTTGTCCCGGGGATCGCTTCCGGGTGGTCCAGCATCACGACCGGGCCCGTCCTTTCCGGACGAATTTCCGACTGGATGCCCTACAGCAGGCTCTCGGGTCCTGAGCCATGTGATGCAGCGGCTGCGCACGGTCGGCCGGAAGTCGGCACACGATCGCGGTCTTTCCAGTTCCGCCGCGGCCCGGCCACGGTCACCGTCCGGCTCCAGGGATCGGCCGCATCCAGGGCAGCAGGCCGGTCTCGGTTGCCCGGCTTTGAAAAGGCGGGCTGGAGCCGGTGGAGGACTTGAGAACCGTGAGATGCGAGTAGTCGTGGGCTCCCGGGTCAGAGTATGGCTGACAAACACCCGCGGGACGTCCTCGTCCAGGATCCCAGCTGGCGACGAGCCGCGGCCCTCCAGATCGGGCAATTGCCCGATGTGGAGGGCCGCAGGCAGCGCGCCCCGCTCAGCCGGTGATCGTGTCCCAGGAGTAGCCGAGCAGGGCGAACGCCGCGCCCAGCAAAGCCAGGCTGACGCCGCGGGACGAGATGGGCAGGGCGGCCAGCGCGAGCAGGATGACCGCGATCAGGTAGAAGATGCCCTGGATGGACATGGAGGCTCCTCGATAGTGGGGGTGGCGGCGCTGCCTGTACCCCCGCGTCGAGGCGGGCTAAACCAAGGTCAACACGAACTCGGAGTCGGGGCTGATGGTGGTTTCGGTGGGGTTCAGGCGGGTGGCCGGGCCGGGTGGCTCGCCGGTGCCGTAGTTGCGCAGGAAGCGGGGGTGGGCGCCCCCACTCACCTGTAGCCGCAGGCGGTGGCCGGGGCGGAAGACGTGTGCCGTGTGTCCCATGTCGACTGTTACCCGACCGCTGCTGTCGAAGCGGGTCAGGCCGTCGCAGATGTTGAGCGACCGGCCGTCCGGGGCGACGTCGCAGAGGCGTACGAACAGATCGCCGCTGGCGGCGGTGGTTGTGGCATCCAACGAAGCTTGCACCGGGCCCATCAGCGTCAGCGGGCGTTCGACCGGGTCGCTGGTGAAGAGCAGGACGTCGGTTCGCTTCTCGAGCGGGGCGTTGTCAACCTGGCCCTGGGTCGGGGACTGCAGCGGACCGCCGATCGACGGGGTGGGATCGGCCGGGTCGTACCGGAAACTCCAGCCGCGCTCGGCCCGGAACGAGTCGAGCCGCAGGCGTTCGGCGCGCGCCTCGGGCGGGGGCCAGTCGGGCAGGTCACGCCACTCGTCCAGGCCGCCCACGTGAGCTCGTACGCGATAAGCCGGAGGCTCACCCCGCAGCCGGCGCATCGCCTGGGCGAAGACCTCGGGCCAGCCCTTTTCGAGGGCGGACGTGTGGGTCCACGGGCCGATCAGCAGGTCGACGTCGCGGTCGGCCGCTCGCAGGCGGGCGTACTGGTCGTACACCTGGGCGAAGCTGAGATCCCACCAGCCGAGCGTCAGACTGACCGGCACCTCCATGGCCCCGGCCGCCTCGGCCATGTTTCCCTCAGTCCAGTGATCGGGTGACGGGTGGGCCAGCCACTCCTCGAGCGCCGGCCGCCGGCCCCCGAAAGCCGACGGATACGCGTCGAGGAGTGGCAGCCCGAGGGTGGCGCGGCGCAGCCGGAGTCTCAGCCTCATCGCCGCGCGCAGTGCCTGGCCCGCGGTGGCCCCGTCCTGTTTCAGCATCACGCCGCCGACCAGCGCCCGTTCCAGCCCGAAGGCGCCGCCGGCCCAGTAGAAGTCGTGCGGATCGGTGTGGCCGAGCTGCATCACCGCGGCACGCCACTCGGGCGGCGGGTCGACGGCCAGGGCGGCCTGCGTGTACGCCATGTAGCTGGCGCCCACCGTGTAGAGGTCGCCGGTGAACCAGCTCTGCTTGCGGATCCATTCCACCGTGGCCACGCCGTCGGCCGTCTGGTCGCGCCAGGCGTGGAACGTGCCGCCCGAGCCCTCGGTTCCGCGCGTGCTCTGCAGCAGCACATGGAAGCCCTGCTCGGCGAAGCGGACCCCGTACAGCAGATTCCAGGGAAAACCGCTTCTGATGTACGGGGCTCGGACGAGCACGGTCGGGCAGGGCTCGGCGCCGACCGGGGCGTAGTGGTCGGTGAGCAGCGGCACCCCGTCGGCGGCGGGCACCGGCACGGCCGTTTCCCGTTGGACGGCGTACGGGCCCGGGGCCCGGCGGCTCAGGAGTCGGAGGGACAGTGGCAGTCTTCGCATAGGTCCACCCCCGCATTTTCAGTACGTCGTACGAGAAATACTAGCAGGAGGCATCGATGGCCCGCGGACGCCCGCCCGCGCACACCCGTGACCAGGTCGTGGACGCTGCGATCGGGATAGCCGACGTCGAAGGGCTGGGCGCGGTCACCATGCGCCGCATCGCCCAGGAGATCGGGGCGGGCGCGATGTCGCTCTACACGTACGTGCCCGACAAGGACCGGCTGGTGGATCTCATGGTCGACCGGGTCGGTGGCACGCTGCATCCCGTCGCGATGACCGGCGATTGGCGTACGGATCTGCTGGCGCTGGCCGCTTCTCAGCGCTCACTGATGCTGGCGCACCCGTGGCTGCCGGCGGCCCTGCCCAATCGGCGGCTCACCGGGCGCAACATGCTCGCGTACCTGGAACAGGGCCTGGCCGCGCTGGAGCCGACCGGGCTGGGCGGGCCGGTCAAGCTCGAGATCGTCGCGCTGGTCACCGGGCTCGTGGCCACCTTCGTCACGGCCGAGCTGGCCGGATCGGCGCCCGTGCCGGAACAGGTCGCGCTGATCACCGAAGCGGTCGCGACCGGGGACTTCCCGCAGTTGGGAAGTGTGCTGGCCGAAGGCGGACAAGGCGGCGAGCCGGACTTCGACCGGCTCGCCGCCTGGACCATCACGGGCCTGGTGACGCAGGCCCTCGCGGCTAACTCTTGAGGCAGATGTCGAACGGGTGACCCTCCGGGTCGAGCAGCACCCGCCACCGGTCGGGGGTGGGCTGCTCGTCCGGCTTGGTCGCGCCCAGCGCCAGCGCCTGCTCCTCGCCCTTGTCCAGGTCGTCGACATAGAAGTCGAGGTGATAACGCTTGGGCGTACGCTCGTCGGGCCAGCCGGGGGCCGAGTACCCGGGCACCTGGCCGAAGCCGATGCTGGTCTTGCCGTCGCCGATCATCGCGTACTCGTCCTGGGCGTGCAGGACCTCCCACCCGAGCACGGCGGCGTAGAAACGGGCCTGCGCCGCCGGGTCGGACGCGTCCAGATTGATCATCGCCAAGCTTGCGAATCCACTCATGGACGCGATCCTTCCCGCCGAGGCTGACATCTGCTGTCAGTTACTTCAGGTAAACCAGGCCGTCGAGCGCGACGCCGGGCCGGCCCGGAGTTCCCTCGACCACGATCCGCACGGTGTGCTCGCCACTCTGCGGCCACCAGCGCGACCACACCACCTGGCGGGCCTGGGCGCGCGTCGAGCGCAGGTCGATCGTGCCCTGCGGCCGGCCGTCGAGGATCACCGCGACCCGTCCGGCCCGCGGACCCCGGCTGAACACGAGGGCCGCCGAGCTGCCGCTGAACCGCCAGGTCGCGCTGGTGCCGCGGACGCTGCCGCCCACCGCCGTGCCGCCCAGGTAGGAGCCGTTGCGCAGGGAACGCCAGGTCCCGCTGCGTTGCGCCGACGATTCCGAGACAACTACCGGCGTACGGGTCACCGACGCACTCACGGCATTGAAGGCCCGGTCGGTGGCGCGCACGGTGAACGTGGTCGGCCGGTTGGCCGGAGCGCCGACATTGCGGGTGCGGGCCCGGACGCCGAGGTTCACCGTCGCCGGCCGGGTCAGCCGAACCGAGCCCAGGCTGGCGTTGTCGCGGACGGTCCAGTCGAGGTGCATCGGCACGGCGCCCAGGTTCACGGTGCCCGGCCGCAGCGCCACGTCCGGCTCCCGGCCGAAGACGGGCGCGCTCGTGTCCGCGAAGACCTTGCTGTTCACGACGGTCGACCGCCCCGACAGGTGCAGCGCCCGCACGCTCACGGTGTGCCCGCCCGGCGCCAGCCGGATGGGGGCCGAGTGCTTCCCGGCCGGCGTGGCGACCCGCAACACGCCGTCCACCCACACCTCGAACCGGTTGATCAGCGCGAGCGGCGTGGTCACGTTCCAGGCGGGCTGGATGACGCCCTTGGTGAAGTACCAGGCCCCGGCCCGGGCCGAACCGCGCATGCCGGTCATGCGCAGCCCGGTCGGGGCGGCGCCGGCGATGGCCCGGATCGAGGGCAGCTGCGCGTAGAGTGCGTTGCCCGGGCAGGCCGTCTGCCCCGCGTCCCGGTGCCCCGAGATCCGGTACAGCGGAACCTTGCGGCCGGCCGGGAAGCGCTCGCTGCCGCCGGATGTGACCACCACCCGTCCGGCGGGCGGATTCCCGTACGCGCCGAGCTTGTAAGCGGCCATGGCAGCGATCACCGTCCGGACCCGGGTCGAGACCGCCCGGCCGCCGTACGAGCCGATCACGGCGATGGCGCTGGCGTTCGCGTTGAAGCCGAGCGTGTGTGCGCCGAGCACGGTGCGCGCGATCCCGCCGCCGCGCCCCTCGAACACGGTGCCGCACTTGTCGATGAGGTAGTTGTAGCCGATGTCGTCCCAGCCCCGGCTGCGCACCTGGTACGCCTGGATGCCGCGCACGATGCCGGCCGACTGGGCGCAGCTGTACCCGTTCCCGGTGGCCGTGTGGTGCACGAAGAAGACCTGCGTGGGACCGGTGTATTCGGCCGGCCCCTTGACGATGGCCTCGTTGGCTCGCCACCCGGCCCGGGTGACGATGCGCGGGTGGGGCCGGCCCGGCAGCGGCACAGCCGCCTTCTCCAGCCGCCCCTCCATTCCGGCGCGCCCCGCCGCGGCGACGTTACCCATCGAGGCGCGGCGCGGTGTGACCGCGTCCTCGGCGTCGGGGTTGATCAGGTCCATGCGCAGCCCGGCCGGCAGCGGGCGCCGGGCACCGGTCACGCGAGCCTGAACGCCGTCCGACGGACCAACCCACAGCGGGTCGGACGAGCCGCGTACGTCAGCCGGAGCGCGACCATCGGTCTCGAGCGTCTGCCACGGCGACCACCGGCGGGTGCTCAGGTCGCGGGTGCGCACCTGCACGAACCCGTCGACCCGAGCCGCCGGATCGGCCCACGTCACCCCGATCAGGCTGAACGGCTTGATCACCTCTGGACTGGCGACCCCGGTGAGCGCGACCGTCTGCAACGCCGGGTTGGCGGCGCCCCCTCGCTGATCGGCCGCGGCCGGACTGCCACCCACCCCCGCCACCATGGTCAGCAGCGCCGCCGCAGCGCGAGATATGGCCCGATTCCGATGCACGTGTCCCCCCGTGGTCTCACTTGATCGACCACGTGCCACCTTCGCCGCCTGCGCTACCGCCCGTCCCGGGAATCCGAAATGAAGCCCGACATTTACGACGAATGGCCAGTATTACGGTCCGAACGTCCGGCGCGTCGCTCTTCCCTACGCCGCCACCGGCCTGACCGCTCAGGCCGGTCCGTGGACAACGAGGATCGGGGCGCGCTCCATCGCGAGGAAGATTCGCAGACCCCGCTATCCGAGTGAGCGCCGGTAAACGACCGCCTGCCACGGGGCCAGGGTCCAGCCGTCGGGCGGCGTGGCCACGTTCGACAGCACGAGCTCGGCCCCCGACCAGTCGTCCTCGAGGTCCGCGTGCACCTCGGAGCCCGAGAAGTTGCCGATGACCAGCAGTTCCGTGTTTACGAGGCGGCGGGTGTACGCGTACAGCTGCTCATGGTTGGGCAGCAGCATCGTGAAGTCGCCGTCGACCACGGCCGGCTCGGTGTGCCGCAGGTCGGCCAGCTTGCGGTAGTAGTGGTACACCGAGTCGGGGTCGGCCTGCGCCGCCTCGGCGTTGACCTCCGGGTAGTTCGGGTTGACGGCGAGCCACGGCGTGCCCGTCGTGAAGCCCGCGTGCGCCGAGGCGTTCCACTGCATCGGCGTACGGGCGTTGTCCCGCCCCCGCGCCCGGAGCACCGTCAGCACTTCCTCCGGCGTACGGCCCTCTTGCTCGACGGCTTGGGCGTACTGGCCCAGCGCCTCGATGTCGCGGAACTCGTCGATCGCCCGGAACGGGTAGTTGGTCATCCCGAGCTCTTCGCCCTGATAGATGTACGGCGTGCCGCGGTGCAGATGCAGCACGGTGCCCAGCATCTTGGCCGACGCCACCCGGTACTCGGCACTGTCGTCGCCGTAGCGGGACACCGCCCGCGGCTGGTCGTGGTTGTTCCAGTAGAGGCTGTTCCAGCCCACCTCGGCCAGCCCGGCCTGCCACCGGTTGAAGATCGCCTTCAGGTTGGTCAGCTGCAGCGGCATCAGCAGCCAGGGGTCCTCACCGCGGTCGGCCCAGACGTGGTCGAACTGGAACACCATGTCGACCTCGTGCCGCTCAGGGTCGGTGAACAGCTTGGCCTCGTCCACGGTGACGCCGGGCATCTCGCCGACCGTCAGCATCGCGTCGCGGCCGGCGAAGACCTCGCGGTGCATCTCTTGCAGGTATTCGTGCAGGCGCGGGCCGTTGATGAAGCCGGCCGAGCCGTCGCCGTAGAGCGAGCCGGCGGTGAGCCGGCCGTCCGGCAGCGGCACCACCTTCGAGATCATGTTGATGACGTCCATCCGGAAGCCGTCGATGCCCCGGTCGAGCCACCAGTTCATCATTTCGTAGACCGCGGACCGGACCTCCGGGTTCTCCCAGTTGAGGTCGGGCTGCTTCTTCGAGAACAGGTGCAGGTAGTACTCGCCGGTCTTCTCGTCGAGTTCCCAGGCCGAGCCGCCGAACACCGAGCCCCAGTTGGTCGGCTCGGCGCCGGGCGTACCCGGTTCGAGGCCTTCGCGGGCGGGCTGCCACCAGTACCAGTCGCGCTTGGGGTTGTCCTTGCTGGAGCGGCTCTCGAGGAACCACGGGTGCTCGTCGGAGGAGTGGTTGACGACCAGGTCCATGATCAGCTTCATGCCGCGGGCGTGCACCCCGGCCAGCAGCTCGTCGAAGATCTCGAGGGTGCCGAAGACCGGCTCGATGTTCTGATAGTCGCTGATGTCGTAGCCGTTGTCGTCCTGCGGGGACGGATAGATCGGTGACAGCCAGATCACGTCGACGCCGAGGCCGGACAGGTGATCGAGGTGGTCGATGATGCCGCGCAGGTCGCCCATGCCGTCGCCGTCGGCGTCGGCGAAGCTCCGCGGGTAGATCTGGTAAACAACCGCGCTCTTCCACCAGAGATCCGTCATGGGTCTTCTCTAACACGAGAACGCCGGCTCCAACCGCTGGGCATACTAAGCACGTGTTAACTACCTGTACGCGGCATTTGTCATGAAGGTCGCCATGCTGGGCCCGATCGCCTGGCGTACG
Organism: Paractinoplanes pyxinae; assembly: GCF_026626335.1. Classification (GTDB taxonomy): domain Bacteria; phylum Actinomycetota; class Actinomycetes; order Mycobacteriales; family Micromonosporaceae; genus Actinoplanes; species Actinoplanes pyxinae. Next base: position 125,666 of record NZ_JAPNTZ010000006.1, read on the forward strand.
CCGCCCCTGCACTACGGGCCGTGGGAGCTCGTGACCAGCCTGATCACCGAGGGGCTGGTCGAGCGGGGCATCGACGTGACCCTGTTCGCCACCCTCGACTCGATCACCAAGGCCACCCTGGACGGAGTCGCGCCCAGCGGGTACGAGGAGAACGCCGACCTGGACGGACGGGTGTGGGAGGCGCTGCACATCGGACACGCGCTGGCCCGCTCGGGCGAGTTCGACCTCGTGCACAACCACCTGGACTGGCTGCCTCTCGCCTTCTCGCAACAGTGCGAGGCGCCCATGGTGACGACGATCCACGGCTTCTCGGGGCCGAACATCCTGCCCGCGTACCGGCGGGCCCGCTCGGCCTTCGTCTCGATCTCGGACAGCGACCGCTCCCCCGACCTGGACTACCTCGGCACGGTGCACCACGGCATCGACCTCGACGGGCTGCCGCTGTCGCAGAACGGCGGAGAGGACCTGATCCTGTTCGGGCGCATCCATCCCGACAAGGGCACCGACCTGGCCCTCGATATCGCCGCGAAGGCGGGCCGGCGGCTGGTGATGTGCGGGATCGTGCAGGACCGGGCGTTCTTCGAGGAGCTGATCGAGCCGCGGATCGACGGCGACCGGGTGGTCTATCTGGGCTCGGTCGGCCCGGACGAGCGGGGCGCGATCCTCGGTTCCGGACTGGCGCTGCTGCACCCGATCCGGTTCGCCGAGCCGTTCGGACTGTCGGTGGTGGAGTCGATGGCCTGCGGGACGCCCGTCATCGCGTTCCGCAAGGGGTCCATGCCGGAAGTGGTTGACGAGGGCGTAACCGGGTATCTGGTCTCGAATGTCGACGAAGCGGTCACCGCCGTCGACCGGGTGCGAGACCTCGACCGGGCGGCCTGCGCGGGCCGCGCCCGGCGCCGCTTCTCCCGCGATCGCATGGTCGAGGACTACCTGGCGATTTACCGGAAAATCGTCGGCTGAATGGGCTTTCTTGTTAACGTCGTAATGTGAATTGCGTGTTAATCCGGGCCATTTCCCGGATCTCCGCAATGGCGTTTGCGCGCGCCCGGCACAGCCCTGTCCGGGTGCGCTGAGCCGTGCTGCGGACAGGCAGCCGCAGAGCGAGAAAGGCCTAGTCATGCCCGCGACGTACGGTTTTCTGAGTACCTATCCGCCGACCCAATGTGGTTTGGCCACCTTCAATGCCGCACTGGCCACGCATCTGAACACGAACGGCGGCTCCGGCGTCGTCCGGCTGCTCGCGAGCGACAGTGTCAGCGGCGGCATCGAACTGGACCGGGGCGCTCCCAGAACCGTGCACACCTGGCACACCGACACCCCCGGCGGCTGGCGCACCGCGGCCGCCGCACTCAACCGCTTCGACGTGGCGATCCTGCAGCACGAGTACGGCATCTACCCCGGTGACGCCGGCAACGAGGTGCTGCCGCTGCTGCGCGCGCTGCAGGTGCCCTCGATCGTCGTGCTGCACACCGTGCTCAGCTCGCCCGACCCGCTGCAGCGGCAGGTGCTCGAGCAGATCGCGGCCACCGCCGACGCCGTGGTCACCATGACCGACACCGCCCGGCAGCGGCTGACCGCCGGGTACGACGTCGACCCGCGCAAGATCTCGGTGATCCCGCACGGCGCGGCCAGCCGCGGCACCGGCCCACGCGAGGAGCACGACCGTCCGCACCTGCTCACGTGGGGCCTGCTCGGCCCGGGCAAGGGCATCGAATGGGCGCTGCGGGCACTGGCCTTGATCGAGAAGGAAAACCCGGTCTACACGGTCGCCGGTCGTACGCACCCGAAGGTTCTCGAGCAGTTCGGCGACGCCTACCGCGACTCGCTGAAGGCGCTCGCCGCCGACCTCGGGATCACCGACTCGGTGTGCTGGAACGACGCGTACCTGGAAGAGGACGACCTGACCCGGCTGATCCGCTCGGCCGACGTGGTGGTGCTGCCGTACGACTCGACCGAGCAGGTCACCTCGGGCGTCCTGATCGAGGCGGTCGGGGCCGGCATCCCGGTCGTCGCGACCGAGTTCCCGCACGCCGTGGAGCTGCTGGCCGACGGCCCCGGCCTGCTCGTGCCGCACCAGGACCCGGAGGCGATGGCCTCGGCGATCCGGCACGTGCTGGCCGAGCCGGGCCTGCCCGGGCGGCTCACCGGCCTGGCCGGCGGCCCCACCCTGCGCTGGCCCGCGGTCGCCGCGCGCTACCAGGCCCTGGCCAACGGCCTGCTGGCCACCCGGTCCCCGCTGGCCGCGTCGGTTCCGGCGTGATCACGGCCGCCGGCGGGCTGCGCCTGGTCCCGCCCCCGATCCAGCTGGCCGACGCCCCGCCACCCGACTGGAGTCACGTCGCCCGCCTGTCCGACGACACCGGATTGCTCGAGCACGCCCGCAACGCGATCGTCCGGCGCGAGCACGGCTACTGCGTGGACGACGTGTCCCGGGGGCTGCTGCTGATCAGCCGCGAGCCGCGGCCGACGGTCCAGCTGGTCGGCCTGGCCGAGCGCTACCTGGCCTTCCTGACCCACGCCCAGGGGCCGGAGGGCGGCTTCCGCAACCGGTTCTCGTTCGAGCGGCGCTGGGAGGACGAGCCCTCGCTGGGCGACTGGTGGGGACGCGCGCTGTGGGGGCTGGGCACGGCGGCCGCCCGCTCGACCGTGCCGTGGATCCGGCGCGAGGCGATGAACGCTTTCCTCATCGGCTGCCGGGCCCGGTCGCCGTGGTCGCGGGCCATGGCGTTCGCCGGCCTGGGCGCGGCCGAGGTGCTGCGGGCCGATCCGCGCGCCCGCGAGGCGGCCGAGGTGCTGGCCGACGCGGCCACGGTGATCGGGCTGCCGTCGAAGAAAGAGCCGGACTGGGTCTGGCCCGAGCCCGAGCTGACGTACGCCAACCCGGCCCTGCCCGAGGTGCTGATCGCCGCCGGTGACCTGCTGGGCGACGAGACCCTGCTGCGCTCGGGGCTCAAGATGCTGGCCTGGCTGTGCCGGGAGCAGGACAACGGCGGGCACCTGTCGGTGGTGCCGGTCGGCGGCTGGCGGCCCGGCGTGCCCAAGCACCGCTTCGACCAGCAGCCGATCGAGGCCGCGGCCACCGCCGACGCCTGCGCCACCGCGGCCGCGGTCACCGGCGACGAGCGCTGGGACGAGCAGCTTTTCCGGGCGATCGCCTGGTTCCTGGGCGACAACGACGGTCAGACGACGATGTACGACCCGCTAACCGGTGGATGTTATGACGGACTGACGGCAACTGGTCCTAATGTGAATCAAGGAGCCGAATCCACCCTCGCGCTCGTCTCCACGCTGCAGCATGCCCGCACGCTGGCGACCCGGAGCGCGACCCGACCGTCAGGCGGCCTAGCGTGACCGCAACCATGAATACTCAAGACACGATCACCCGCCACGACGTCGTCATGCAGCCGGACGGCCGGCGCGTCGTGATCAAGCTGTTCGTCCCCGGTGAGGACTCGCAGACCGTCAAGAACCGGGCCGGCCGCCTGATCGAGCGCATCCTGCAGCTCGACGAGGAAGAGATCGGCCGGCTGCTCGACGACGTGCTGACCCGCTTCGGCGGCCGGCACCACGATCTGCTCGGCACGTTCCAGCACCACTACGAGCTGGTGCAGCACCGGGTGCCGCCCGAGATCGAGCTGTCGCCGACCGCGCGCTCGCTGATCGGCGCGTACTTCAGCCACGAGTTCGCCGTCGAGGCGGCCGCGCTGTGCAACCCGTCGATGGTCGAGCACCCCGACCAGGCCGGCCTCGAGCCGGGCGAGCTGCGGGTGGCGATCAGCCTGCGGCAGATCGGCGAGGGGCACATCTCGTCCATCGGGTTCTGCTCGGCCGTGCTCGGCCCGGGCGACACCCTGCGCATGGAGGACCGGGGCGGCCCGCTCCTGGTCGGCCAGCGGGTCGGCGCCACGCACTGGAAGAACCAGCTGGCGGCGGCGCTGATCGATGCCGAGATCGACAACGAGGCGTCCTCGTACGTGGTCTCGGTGCTGCCCGAGCGGTTCACCGACGTCGAGTTCGAGGACACGATCGCTCACATCCCGGGCGAGCTGCTGGCCCGGCCGCACTCGCAGGAGACGATCGACCGGATCCGGCACATCGTCAGCGAGGACTACGCGCTGCAGTTCCCGTGCGCGGTGCCGCTGCACCAGCGGGTGATGTGGCCCGCGACCCCGGCCGAGAGCAACGGCATGGAAGATGCACGGTTCGTGCGGGTGACCGACCCGGACGGCCGGCACGTCTACCAGGCCACCTACACCGCGTACGACGGAAGGCAGATCTCGGGCCGGGTGATCTTCTCGCGCGACCTGCGGCACTTCGAGGTGACCCGGCTCAGCGGGCCGGCCGCGGCCAACAAGGGCGTGGCACTGTTCCCCCGCTACATCAACGGCAAGAAGATGGCGCTCTGCCGCTCCGACGGCGAGACGCTGGGCCTGGCCGTGCGGGACGACCAGCACCGGTGGCAGCCGTCGCAGCCGCTGCTCATGCCGCACCGCGGGTGGGACCTGATCCAGGTCGGCAACTGCGGCTCGCCGATCGAGACCGAGGCCGGGTGGCTGGTGCTGACCCACGGCGTCGGCCCGATGCGGCGGTACGCGATCGGGGCCATGCTGCTGGACCTGGACGACCCGTCGAAGGTGATCGCCGACCTGCCCGAGGGCCTGATCGACCCGGACGACATCGAGCGCGAGGGCTACGTGCCGAACGTGCTCTACTCGTGCGGCGGGCTCGTGCACGACGGGCGGTTCTGGATGCCGTACGGGGCCAGCGACGTGCGCATCGGGTTCGCCAGCATGCCGCTGGACGCGCTGCTGGCCCGCATGGTGCCGGTCGGCCGCAAGGTCAGCGGGCGTCGTGCACCAGCAGGGCGATCTGCACCCGGTTCGTCAGCGACAGCTTCGTGAAGATCCGCGACACGTACGCCTTGACGGTGGCCGTGCTCATCAGGAGTTCCGTGGCGATCTCGTGATTGGTGCGGCCCTCGGCGATCAGCCGGGCCACGTCGTTCTCGCCGGGGCTGAGCCGGGCCAGGGCCGTTCGCGCCCGATCGCGGCCCGGGTCGGCCCCGGACACCATGCCGATCATCTTGCGCAGCACCTCGGGCGACATCATCGGCTCGCCCGCGGCCACCCGGCGCACGGCGTCGGCGATCTCGCGCGGCGGGGTGTGCTTGAGCAGGAAGCCGCCCGCCCCGGCGCGCAACGCCCGCAGCACGTGCTCGTCGGTGTCGAACGTGGTCAGCACGATGACCTGAGGCGCGTCCGGGCGGCGGCGCAACGACTCGGTGGCGCTCAGCCCGTCCAGGCCCGGCATGCGGATGTCCATCAGCACGACGTCGGGCCCGTGGGTGTTGACGGCCGACGCCACCTCGGTGCCGTCGGTGACCGCGCCCACCACCTCGATGTCGTCGAACGCGCCCAGCATCATCGTCAGCCCGGCCCGCACGAGAGCATCGTCGTCGACCAGCAGAACCCGGGTCGTTCGGCCGGCCGCGGCCGGCGCCCCGGCACCGGGAGCGCCCGCGGACACCGGCTTTTCGTCGCTCACGTCGACCACGGCAGCCAGGCTCTCAGATGGAACTCGCCGCCCGTGGTCGGGCCGTGCTCCAGGCGCCCACCCGCCAGCTGCACCCGCTCGCGCAGCCCGGCCAGGCCGACGCCGGCCCCCGGCATGGCCGGCCCCGGCGCGGTGAGGACGTTGCGGACCGCGACATCGAGCCCGTGTCCGGCGCCGCCGCTGATCGCCACCCGGACCGGGGCGCCGGGCGCATGCTTACGGGCGTTGGTCAGCGCCTCTTGCACGATGCGGTAGGCGTGCCGGCCCACCGACACGGGCACCCCCTCGCCGCCGTCGAGTTCCAGGCCCACCTCGGCCCCGGCCGACCGGGACTGTTCCACCAGGGCCGGAACGTCGCCCAGGGTGGGCTGCGGCCGGTCCTCAGCCGGGGCGCGCAGCATATGGATCACGGACCGAAGATCCTCGAGCGCGTCGTGCGCGGTCTCGCGGATCAGCCCGGCTGCGCGCTGCTCGTCGCCGGACGCCTCCCGGCGTACCTCCAAAGCGCCGGCATGGACGGCCAGCAGCGAAAGTCGATGAGCGAGCACGTCGTGCATCTCGCGGGCCAGGCGCTCGCGCTCGGCCAGCCGGGCCTGCTCGATGCGCAGGCGCTGACCCTCCTCGGCCTGGCGGGCCCGCTCGGCCCACGAGGCGACCAGCTGGCGGTGCGAGCGGATGAGCATGGCGATCGCCACCAGGCTGACGTGCAGCAGGACGAGGAAGGTGACGGTCTCGTAGAAGAGCCGGGTGCTGCCCAGCGCGAGGAAGTAGATCGAGCTCACCAGCACGGCGTGCAGCGCGACCAGCCCGGCCGTCACCCACGGGCGGCGGCGCAGCCCGACGGCGAACAGCGCGATCGGGGTGGCGCCCATCGGCATGGCGAACAGGATGCCGAGCGGGATGAGGACCAGAGCCAGCGTGACCGGACGACTGCGCCGGAACAGGACCAGACCGGCCACGGCCAGCGCGCCGGTGGCGACCTCGGCCGCCACGGGAGCGCCGTCACCCTCGCCGATCGAGGTGGCCAGGAAGAAGAGGCCCAGCGCGACGGCCACGGCGGCCAGCGCGATCTCGGTCAGCCATCTCTTCATGCCCCGACGCTACCGACGGCGTACGACAAAAAGCAGTCGACTTTGGTCTACGCCGCCTCGACCCGAGTCGGTATCGGCCGGCCCGCCGCCGCCGGAAGACTCGGTGGCGTGCTGGAACAGGAAACGACCGTGCCGACGCCCTGGTGGTCGAGGGTGCTCGTGTGGCTGCTGCTGCCGGTCGCCGGGGCCGCCCTGCTGTGGGGGATCCTCTGGCTGATCGACCGGCTGCCCTTCGGCGGTCCGTTCAATTTCGTCCGCGAGCTGCCCGAGCCGTGGGATCTGGTGGTGGCGCTCGGCATCGGCTTCGTCCTCGGGCTGATCTTCGCGGCGCTGGTCGACGCCGAGTCGCTGACCGTGCGGATCACGCCGACCGAGGTCGTGCTGACCCGGCCCGGGCATCGGCGCGAGGTGCCCAAGGGCGAGATCGCGCTGGCCTTCCCCGACCGTGACCAGCTGGTGCTGCTCGGGCGCACCGGGCGCGAGCTGGCCCGCGAGCCGAACCACCTGTCGAAGCAGAAGCTGAGCGCGGCGTTCGGCGCGCGCGGGGTGGCCTGGGCCGAGAAGGATCCGTACCTCGAGGCGTACCGGCGCTGGGTGCCCGGTCTGCCCGACCTGCCCGACGCAGTGTTCACCGCCCGGCAGAAGGCGATCGCGGCGGGCGACGACGACGATGCGCGTGAGCTGCGCGAGGAGCTGGGCCGCCTGGGCTTCGTGGTGCGCGACGAGAAGAAGCGTCAGTACTGGCGGCGCGCCTCCTGAACCGTGCCGGCGACGGTCCAGATGGTCAGGATGGCCAGGAAGTCACCGCGCGCGCCGGCCTCGTCGACGTGCGAGAACCACTTTTCCCGTACGCCGGCAGGGGTCGTCCAAGCCGCTTCGGGGACCATGGGGTTGACCATGGGCAGCACCACCGCGGCCGACGCCGGGTCGCCGAAGACGCAGGTGACCGGGGTCGCGCGCACGTCGGTGAGGCCCTTGCCGACGAGGCGGCGGCGCAGCGTGCGGCCCATGTCGACCTGCTTCGGCGTGAGCCGCCCGTGCATGGCCGCCACGACCGTGCGGGCCAGGGCCGGCGGCACCCCGTCGAAGGCCAGCGAGCTCCAGTCGGTGTCGATCAGGCAGATCCGCCCGCCGGGCCGGGTCACCCGCACCATCTCGGCGATGGCCAGGTCGGCGTCGTCGACGTGCTGCAGCACCCGCTCGCACCAGACCCCGTCGACGCTGCCCGCCGGCAGGTCGATGGCCGACACGTCACCCGTGGTGTAGCGCACGTTGCTGCCGTCGTGCCGCTCGACCGCGGCGGCGATGGTGGCGGCCGAGTAGTCCAGGGCGGTCACGCCGCCCGTCGGCCCGACCTCGTGGGCCAGCCAACGGGCGACCTCACCGGCCCCGGAGCCCGCGTCGAGCACCTGCCAGCCCGGCTCGGGGCGCAGCGCGTCCAGGGCCGTCCGCCGGACCCGCCGGATCTCGGGGTGCCGGCCCATCTCGTCCAGGGCGGCCAGCAGCATCGCGGTCATCTCGCGGGGCTGCCCGTCGAGGTCGGCGAACGGCGTGCGTTCGATCTGTGCGGGCTTCATGGGACGAATGTTGGCCCATCGGAAGCTCTGCGCTGAAGTACCCGTCACCCATCCGACAGGCGGCGGCGAAGATGTGGCAAGGTTTCGAAGCATGAGTGACGCGGTGCGGTTCGGGCTGGTCGGCTACGGCTCGGGTGGGCGAACCTTCCATGCCCCCCTGATCGCGTCGGCGGCCAACATCGAATTCCTCGGCGTCGTCACCACCAACGACGAGCGGCGCAAACAGCTGGCCGAACAGCACCCCACCGCGACCGCGTACGACTCGATCGGCGCGCTGGCCGAGGCCGGGGCCGAGGCGGTGGCGATCTCGACGCCGGTCACCACGCACGCCGAGCTCGCGCTCGAGGCCATCGCCCACGGGCTGCACGTCGTGGTCGACAAGCCCTTCACGCTGGACGCCGAGCGCGCCCGCGAGGTGGTGGCCGCCGCCAAGGCCAAGGGTGTGCTGCTCAGCGTCTATCAGAACCGGCGCTACGACTCCGACTTCCGCACGCTGCGGCGGCTCATCGACGACGGGCAGTTCGGCACGGTCCGGCGGTTCGAGTCGCGCTTCGAGCGGTGGGCGCCCGAGCGCAAGCCCGGCGCGGCCGGCGGCGGCACCCTGCTCGACTTCGGCTCCCACCTGGTCGACCAGGCGCTGCTGCTCAACGGGCCGGCCGTCCGGGCGTACGCCGAGGTGCGCGGCAGCGGCGAGCTGGACGACGACTTCTTCCTGGCCCTGCACCACGTGAACGGCGTCGAGTCGCACCTGTGGGGCAGCTGGCGCCAGGGCGCGCCCGGCCCCCGCTACCGGGTCGCGGGCACCACCGGCACGTTCGTGGTGCTCGGCGTCGACGGCCAAGAGGCGGCGCTCAAGGCCGGGCAGTCCCCGGCCGATCTGGGCGACGAGTGGGGCGTCGAGCCCGAGGCTGCGTGGGGTCGCATCTACCGCGGCGACGAGGGCACCCGCGTGCGCAGCGAGCGCGGCCGGTGGGACCTGTACTACCCGGCCTTCGCGGCGGCGGTGCGCGGCGAGGGGCCGCTGCCGGTCGAGCCGGCCGACGTGGTCCGCAACATGACAGTCCTGGACGCGGCCCGCGAGAGCGCCCGCAGCGGGCAGACGATCAGGCTCTGAGTCCACTCAGCGCGATCATGAGCACCCGGTCGCGCTGGGCGTCATCGACATACGTACCGGAAGTCAAGCCCGAGACCAGGCGCAAGAGGTCGTCGAAGCTGGCGTCGCCACGCACCTCGCCGGCCGTCTGAGCGCGCTGGAACAACGGCTCGCCGGCCTCGTACATCGCCTCGCGGCACGAGCGGAACATCTCGGACTCGCGATTCAGCGCCTCGATAACGGCTCGCTTGGTCTTCGCGTACGAGACAAACTGTTCGAGCCAGGTGGTGAGCGCCTGCCACGGCGGCAACTCGGCCACCTCTTCGGCGACGCGGGCCAGCTGGCTGATCTCTTCGACATAGACCGCCTCGAACAGATCCTGCCGGGTCGGGAAGTTGCGGTAGAGAGTCCCGATGCCGACACCCGCGCGGCGGGCGATGTCTTCGAGCGACGCCTCGGTGCCGTTCTCGGCGAAAGCCTCCCGCGCGGCAACCAGCAACGCGTCGAAGTTACGCCGCGCGTCAGCACGCTGCGGACGGCGTACGGCAACCGCCATCGGAGACGCTCCTCACACGTAATCCGGTTGCGAACCGGAGGCACCCCTCCACTAATGTGGAGGCATGCCTCGACTTTACCAGCGTTCGCCGCGAACGACCTTCGCGGTCCTGGCCGCCGCCGCGGCGGCCTTCTCGCTCATGCAGTCGCTGGTCACGCCGGTCCTCCCGACGATCCAGCAGGACCTGCACACCTCGGCCGGCACGGTCACCTGGGTGCTCACCGCCTGGCTGCTCAGCGCGTCGGTGGCCACCCCGCTGATGGGCCGCATCGCCGACATGACCGGCAAGGACCGGGCGCTGCTGGTCGCCCTGGCCGCGATCGCCCTCGGCTGCCTGCTGGCCGCGGTCGCCCCCAACGTCACCGTGCTGATCATCGCCCGCGTCGTGCAGGGCCTGGGCGGCGCGATCTTCCCTGTCTCGTTCGGCATCCTGCGCGACGAGTTCCCGCCGGCCCGGGTCACCTCGGCCATCGGCGTGCTGGCCGCGGTCATCGCCACCGGCGGCGGCCTCGGCATCGTCCTGGCCGGCCCGATCGTCGGCGCGCTCAACTGGCGCTGGCTGTTCTGGCTGCCGCTGGCCGTGGTCGTGCTGGTCGGTCTGGCCGCTTGGCGGCTGGTTCCGGCTTCCCCCGTACGCACCCCCGGCCGCGTGAATTGGCTGTCGGCCGCCCTGCTGTCGGCCTGGCTGGTCGCGCTGCTGCTGCCGTTGAGCAAGGCCACCGCCTGGGGCTGGACGTCGGCCCGCACCCTGGGCCTGCTGGCCGCCGCGGTGGTGCTGCTGGCCGCGTGGCTGCTGGCCGAACTGCGCTCGGCCGAACCCCTGATCGACATGCGCATGATGCGCCTGCCCGCGGTCTGGACGGCCAACCTGGTCGCCCTGCTGTTCGGGGCAGCCATGTTCGGGGTGTTCGCCTTCCTCCCCCAGCTCATGCAGATCCCGGCCTCGTCCGGCTACGGCTTCGGCGCCACGGTGACGGGGGCCGGCCTGCTGATGCTGCCGATGCTGGTCACGATGGCCGTCTTCGGTTCGCTGAGCGGCCCGCTCACCCGCTGGGCGGGCAGCAAGTCCCAACTGCTGTGGGGTGCGGCGCTGAGCACGGTGGCCACGCTGTCGCTGGCTCTGCGGCACGGCGCCCCGTGGGAGGTAGCGGTGGCCGGCGGCGTCTTCGGCATCGGCCTCGGACTCGTCTACTCGTCGCTGGTCAACCTGATCGTCCAGAGTGTCCCCCGCCACCAGACCGGCGTGGCCAGCGGCATGAACACCAACATCCGAACCATCGGAGCCTCCATCGGCACCGCGGTCGTCAGCTCCATCATCACCAGCCACCCGGGCGCCCAAGGCCTCCCCGCCGAGTCCGGCTTCACCGAGGCCTTCCTGGTGCTGACTTTCGTCGCCGCCGCAGCTTTCCTGGTCGCCCTGCTCGTGCCGACGGCCCGCAAAACGGCTCCCGAGCCCACTCCGCGGGCCGAGACCCTGCCCGAACTGAGCCCGGTCGAGGTCTGACTGCACGACGCAGCAGCGCGCGCCCGCCTTCCGAGAAGGGCGCGCGCTGCTGTGTCGTTCGCTCTCATCGGAATTCGGAAGCTGGCGATCCCGGCCCAGCCTGACCAGCAAGATGGGATATTCACACGCCGACAATGAGATATGGGAGTCGAGCGTCGACAACCTATCCGCCAACCATTTTTTCTCGCCGCCAATCGAATTGGAGCATCTTTCTCGCGACTAGTTCGTTACGATTACCGCGGGTGCCTTCCGGCGATCCGATAAGCACCTGCGATCCATCCAAGAGACTCCCGGCACCCGCCGTAAGCCATGGTCGGTACCGCGCCGGCCGTGGACACAAGGACCCGGCACCCGCTGGCTTCGTGCCGTTGGCGGACCAAACTCGATCGGCGCGCCGACACGGACCGGATGACGGGATCGGAATCATCGGCCGATCCGAGCCGGCCGGCTTGGTCGAATCCGCGGGCCGAGCCGAGTCGCCGGGCTGGGCCGAGCCGCCAAGCTGGGTCAGATCCACAGCCTGGGCCGAACCAGCAGGCTGGGCCGAATCCGCGGGCTTGTCCGGGTCGCCGGGTTGGGCGGAGCCGGTCAGCTGAGGCGGATCCGCAGGCCGGGGTGCAACTACGGGCTGCGTCGAGGCGGTGGAGCGAGGTGAATCGGCGGGCTGCGCGGAGGCGGCAGTGCGGGGTAGATCTGCGGGCGGGGCCTGATCCGCTGGGTTCTCGGCGGAGGTGCCGGACCGAACCGGGCCGATTGTTGTCTCATCGCCCAGCACCGGCCTGGGTGGCCGCCGCTGCCAAGCCACCTCGGGATCCCAAATCAATGGCGGCACCCGATCAACCTGATCGTGCAGACCCGCGACCGCGCACTCCCGCGAACACCCGTGCGACCGGCACAACTTCGCCGCGTGGCGCCGCACCAGACCCCATCGCCGTCGACGGGCATGGTCGCGCCGGAATTCATTCTGCTCCGGCGAATAACGACGCGACCTGGTCCGGTCTCGCATAGCGTCGATCTCCGACCTGGAAAACAACCCGAGCTGCCCCATAAACCATTATTCCGCGCCGAGAAGATCGCCCGCAAAAACGATCATGCCATTCTCAGAATGAGAGCCGCGGGTGCCGGCACAACCGAGATGGCCATTCCGGGCGACGAGGACAGCGGTCCGACGGCAATTGTCTGAACTTCCAGTCCGACGATGTGGTGCCCGCAATGCTCTGCGGGTTCTGGGTCTCGCCGCTCAGCCGGAGCAATCAGATGACCATGTGGCGGCCCGCGCTCTACCGCGCATTTCGCCCCGCCTGCAGTGGGTCACGCGGCTAGATCCACCGGCGTCTGGAGCGTGTGCGCCGACTCCGGAATCCGTTCCAGATCGGCGGCCCGTGCCATACCGCGGAAAGGCCCCGACGCCAGGCATAGCTATGCCCCGGGTCGCATGCAAGCAGAGGCGAGTCCCGGGGCGTACGCCGAGAAGGCTAGCACTACGGTTCGTCCACGCGAACGCTCAGACGGTGATGTGGGCCAGCAGGTTTTCGACGATCGCGTCGAAGTTGGCGATTAGCGACAGATGCCCCTCGTCCGGGTTCAGGTGCACCTCGGCGCCGGGCACGTGGTGGGCCAGCCAGTGGCCGTGGGCGGGCGGGACCATTCTGTCCTGGTCGCCCTGCCAGATGGCTACCGGCACTCGGATGTCGGTCAGGGGGAAGCCCCAGTCGGCCAGGAAGGCCAGGTCGTCCTCGCGCCAGCCGGCGATGCCGGCCGAGACCGCGTACCGGGTCGACTCGGCCAGGTAGTCGGCGAAGCCGCCGGTCAGAGCGCGCTTGTCCACCTCGGACAGCAGGTCGCCGAAGGCGGCCACCACGTCGTCGGCGGTGACCCGGGACAGGTCGTCGGCCATGCCGGACAGGAACTTGTCCAGCGGTTGCACGCCGTCGGCCGCGGCCTGGAACTCGGCGATGTTCTCTTCGCCCATGCCGTCGAGCCAGTCGAGGCCGGACGCGTCGTAGGGGGCTACCCCGGCGATGGTGGCCGCGCCGGCGCAGCGGCCGGGCAGCAGGGCCGCGCAGGCCAGGGCGTGGGGGCCGCCGCCGGACCAGCCGACCGTCACGAAGTGGGCCGCCTCGAGCCCGTCGAGCAGGGCCGCGGTGTCGGCGGCGACGTCGGCCACGCGGCGGCCGGGGTGGGGTGTCGAGCCGCCGTAGCCGGGGCGGCTGGCCTCGACGATGCGCAGGCCGTGCCGCAGCGCCGAGTCGACGATGGGAGCGAAGCGGACAGCGCCGGAGGGGGTGCCGTGGTGCAGCACCAGCGGCAGGGCGCCGGGCGGGCCCTCCACCAGGTATTCCAGCGTGCGGCCGTCAGGCAGGACGATGCGTTCCACAGGGCTGAATCTACGCGAAGTGCACGGCAGAGGGGCCCGCGTAGGCAACGCGGGCCCCTTCCGTGACAACTAGTTGCGGATGATGGTGAAGGTTGAGGTCGGGTTTTCGATGTCGCGGTAGTTGTTGCTCAGCTGCAGGTTGGTGAAGGTGGCCGAGCCGACCGCGGGGCCCTGCCCGGCTTCGGGCATGGGGTTGGCCCAGATGGCGTAGCCGCTCTTGGCGTCGTACGCGTCACCGCTGCGCTGGGCACCGGTGATCGTGACGTTCGTGAAGACGGTGTCCTTCACGATGTTCTGCGGCTGCCCACCCACGTAGTTGGTCTGGAACATGATCCCGGAGTACGTCGGGTCGACGATGTCGACGTTCGAGACCCGGATGCCCTGGAAGACCTTCGACGCGCTGAACACCCAGATGGCCGGGAAGACCTGGTTGCCCCAGAAGTGGCCACCGGCCCGGACGATCGAGATGTTGTCGAACACGGTCGGCGGGTTGGCCCCGAACCCGTTCATCGGGTAGCCGAAGTCGAGCGAGCTGATGGTGATGCCCGAGTAGACCAGGGTGTCAGCGATGTAGATGTTCTTGAACGTGTTCGCGTACCCGCCGTAGACCGCGATGCCCGCGGCTCGCCAGGTCAGGATCGACGTGAGGTTGGAGTAGACGTTGTTGATCTCGTCGGCCCCGCCCGCGTCGATCGCCGAGAACAGCGCGAAGCTGTCGTCGCCGGTGGCCCGGGCCTCGTTGTTGTCGACCAGGTTGCCGGTGCTGCCGTTGGTCATGTTCACGCCGTCGGCGAACGTGTTCCGGATCCGGCTGTTCTTGATCACCATGTTGTCGGTGTTGGCGCCCCAGTAGAGGCACACCACGTGCTCGGTCCAGATGTTGTCGATGGTGATGTTGGCCGTGTTGGCGAAGTCGAACACCTTGCCGGGGCCGTCGATGCGGATCGTGTAGTTGCCGAAGAACGCGAAGTCGGCGAACGTCGACCCGTTGGCGGTGCTGTCGGCCCGGAACCCGGCGTCGGTCTCGGACTGCGTGGACGGCGTGTAGAAGCGGGTGTACCAAGGCCCGGCCCCGACCACGCGGATCGACTTGCCGTACACCTGGAACTTGTTCGACGTCTGGTAGTCACCGGCCGGCAGGTAGACGCCGAGCTTGGTCGTGTCCTGGCGGGCGGTGTCCAGCGCGTTCTGCACCGACTGCTGGTCGAACCCAGTCGGGACGACGTAACGGGCCGCATCCGGGTTGGCCTTGGGCGAGACCTGCTCCAGGTTGATGAAGTCGATCGCGATGCTGCCCGAGTTGGCGCCGTCCTTCTGCAGCTTGACGACGCTGCCGGCCGGGAACGACCCGTTCAGCAGGATGTTCGCCTCGTCGTAGATGTGCCGCGGCCCGGTGCCCGAGTTCTGCGGCGCGGTCTCGTTGCCGTAGAGCCAGGCGTACTTCGAGGTGAGCGGCAGCGTCTTGTTCAGCGTCCCGTTGACGTAGACGTTGATCGAGCTGGTCGTGCCGTCCGGGATCGAGAAGCGCGCGACCACGGTGTTCGTCGCCGCCCGGGTGGTCCATTGGACGTACGCGCCGGTCTGGTTCAGCGTCACCGCCCTGCGCCCGGAGGCCTCGCCGGCCAGGTCGCCGACGGTCCGGTTCGGGCCGACGACGGCTGCTCCCCCGCCGGTCTGCCCGTCCTCGGCCTCGTACATGTCGTAGGGCATGTTGGCGCCGCGTCCGACGAAGAAGGCCTTTTCACTGGTGTTGTTGGCCTGCTTGACGGGCAGCTCATTGGCGTCGTTGGCAATTACTGTGCGTACGGTGTAACGCCCGTTAGCCGCCGTCCAGGTGCCCAGGTTGATGGCCGGCGACGACGCGCCCGCGGCCAGGGTGCCGGTCCACGACCCGGTCAGCGTGCGGACGACCGACGAGCCGTTGAGCACGGTCAGCGTGACGCCGTGGGCGCCACCGGCCGAGGCCGCCGATCCCTGGTTCTTCAGCGTGACCGAGAAGGTGACCGTGTTGCCCGCGGCCGGCGTGCCCGGCGACCAGCTGACGGCCGAGGCGACCAGGTCGGAGCTGCTGACCGGGGTCACCACCAGGTTCGACGGGCTGGTGTACGAGTTGTTGGCCTCGTTCGACTCGATGACCGTGTTGGCCTCGTCGACCTTGGCCACGACCTGGTACGAGCCCGCGTCCCGAGCGCCGATGGAGGCCGACACGGTGGCCTGAGCGCCCGCGGCCAGAGCACCGATGTTGGCCGTGCCCACCTTGGTCGTACCCAGGTAGAAGTTGACGTTGGAAGCCGCGCTGGCGACGCCGCCCGCGTTGCGCACGGTGGCCGACAGCGTGACGGCGTCGGTCTCGACCGGGGAGGCCGGCGAGGCCGAGGTGCCGGTGATGGTCAGGTCCGGGTTGGGGGCCGCCGTGCCGATGGCCTGCAGCTCCGCGACCTGACCGCTGGGCGCGCCCGAGTTCGCGGTGAACGAGAGTCGGAGGTCGGCCGCGGTCGCGCTGACCGGGATGGTCACGGTGTTGCCCGAGGCCGGGTTGAACGAGTACGAGGCCGAGCCCACGATCGTCGTGAAGGTGCTCGAGCTCTGCTCCCGCCCGAGGATCGAGAACGTCTGCTGGCGGGCGCCCCACGAGCTGTCCGGGTTGAGCTTGACCACGACCGACGACAGGGCCGCGTTGGCGCCCAGCTTGACCGTCAGCGTGGCCGGCTGACCGCCGCCTTCCCAGTACGTCGCGGTGTTGCCGTCGTTCGCGTTGGTGGCCACGAACGTGTGGACGACCGAGGACGCCTCGATCGGCTTGCCCTGGGCCAGGTTGGCGCCCGGCCCCGAGGTGCCGTTGCGGGTCACGGTGTTGCTGAAGGCCGAGGTGTTGCCGGCGGCGTCCTTGGCCCGCACCTGGTAGGCCACGGTCGCGCTGGCCGGCTGCGAGTCGGTGTAGGTCAGCACGTTGCCGGCCACGCTCGTCCGCAGGACGCCGTTGGCGTACACGTCGTAGCCGGTGACGCCGACGTTGTCGGTCGACGCCGACCAGGTGAGCCGGATCTGGTCGCTGCCGGGCTGAGTGAAGGCCAGGTTGCCGGGCGCGCTCGGCGCCTGGGTGTCGCCGCCCGAGACGGGGCCGTAGACCTCGACCTCGGAGAGCTGACCGGCGGGCCAGCCGGTGTTGCCGGTGACATTGACCCGTACGAACCGGGCGCTCGCGGCGGTGAAGTCGATGGTCACGGTGTTGGCGCTGGCCGGGTTGAAAACGTAGCCGGCACTGGCCTTCAGCGTCGAGAACGAGGAGCCGTTGGTGCTGCCCTGGATGGACAGGGTCTGCGTGCGGGTGGCCCACGCGGCCGCCGGCGGCAGCTTGAGGACGACCTGGTTGACCTGGGTGGCGGTGCCCAGGTCAGCCTGGATCCACTGCGGGAAGGCGTTGTTGTTGCTTTCCCAGTACGTGTTGGCGTTGCCGTCACCGGCGTTGCCGGCCCCGTAGACGTCGGTGAAGCTGCTGGCGCTGAAGGTCTTGCCGGCGGCCAGGTTGGGTCCGGCGGCCATCGCCGCTGGTGCGTGCACCAATGCGGCGACCACTGTCGCGGCGACCGCCGCGGCTATGAGTCTCAATCTGGACATGCGGGAGCGCACCTTTCTTGGATAGGCACAGCTTCGAGAGAGGCAGAGCGGGACGGGCTCAGGAGGGATGGACCTCGAACTCGGAGAGCTGGCCGGCGGGCCAGCCGGTGTTGCCGGTGAAGGTCAGCCGCACGTAGCGCGCGGTGGCCGCGGGGAAGGTGACGGTGGCGGTGTTGGCGCTCGCCGGGTTGAAGACGTACCCGGCGCTGGACTTCAAGGTGCCGAACGAGTTGCCGTCCGTGCTGCCGAGCACTGACAGCGTCTGGGTGCGAGTTCCCCACGCCGCGGGCGGCGGGAGCTTGAGGACGACGCGGCCGATCGATCGAGCCTGGCCAAGATCAACCGTGATCGACTGGGGGAAGGCGTTGTTGCGGCTCTCCCAGTAGGTGTTGGCGTTGCCGTCGGTGACGTTGCCCGGGCCGTAGACGTCGGTTTGACTCGTGGCGGTCGCGGGCCGACCGGCGGCGAGGTTGCCGGCGGGCGGCGTGGTCGGGGGTGTCGTGGGCGGGGTCGTCGGCGGCGTGGTGGGCGGGGTCGTCGGGCCGTTGCCGTAGCGCGGGGCCGGCCACGGGCCGCAGTACGAGTTGGCGGTCGACCAGCCCGAGTTGCCACCGCCGTCGGCGATCTGCAGCCCGGCGCCGGCGCAGTTGTAGACGGTCTGGCTCTGCGCGATCCCCGACGCCCGTACGTTCGTGAATCGAGCCGAGGCCGGTGCCTGCGCCTGCAGCGCGAACGTCCCCGCCCCGGCGATGTTGACGTTGGTCAGGTTGAGCCCGCTCGTCTGGTTGCCGATCCACTGGATGGCCGCGTACGAGCTGTCGAGGATGTCGGTGTCGGTGACGTTGATGGTGGCGCCGGTGATCGGGCCCTGGTCGCCCCAGAACCACAGCGCCCCGATGCCGAAGTTCCAGTTGTAGTCGGAGTTCCCGGCCCGGATCAGCGTGTTACGGGCCAGCGTCCACGTGCCGGCGACCGCGGTCGGCCCGGTGACGCCCGGATACCGGTTGCCGACGTGGATACCGCCGCCGTTGGACACCGATTCGCTGACCACGTTGTCGGTCATCACGATGTCCCGGCCGCCGTAGCTGACCAGATGGTTGGCCAGGATCGGGGCGACGATCGTGTTGCGGGTGAACGAGTTGCCGACGTTGGGCACGTTCTCGGCCCACATCGCCAACGCGTCGTCACCGGTGTTACGTACAAAAGTATTGGTGACCGTCGAATTGGTGACCCCGATGTGGAAGTTCACGCCGTCAGCGGTCTGGTCGAGAATCCGGCTGTTCTTGATCGTGAACCGGTCCATCGGCCCGTCCATCCACGCGCCGACCTTGGTGTGCTGCATCCACACGTTGTCGATGGTCGAGTTGGACATGGCCCCGCCGAACGCGTTGACCTGGTCGTTGTCCACCCGCTCGCGGATGTCGCCGATCACCGCGAGGTCGCGCACCACGACGTTCTGGCTCGGGCCGCCCTGGCCGTTGTACTTGCCGTAGATGCCCGCGGCCAGATTGCGCTGGGTCGGGTGCCGCCCGCCGAGCACGCTGTACCAGGGACCGGCCCCGGCCAGCGTGACCCGGTCGACGATGACGTGGCTGTAGAGCGTGAAGTTTCCTTGCGGCACGTAGACGACCCGGCCCGAGGAAGCCCCCGCGTTGACGGCGGCCTGGAACTTCGCCGTCGAGTCGGTGGCCCCGGTCGGGTCGGCGCCGTAGTCGGCCACCACGTCGATCGCCCCTGACGGCTTCGCCACCGGGGCGGGCACGTTCTCGAAGTCGGCCAGGTCGATGGTGAACGACGGCGACTGCGCGGTCGACGAGACCTGCAGCCGAATCTTGGTGCCGGCCTGATACGTCGTGCCGAACAACGTACGGGCTTCGTCGTAGAAGTGATGCGGCAGCGGGTCGCCCGGGTTGTTGCTGAACGGGTAGTAGCCGTAGTACCAGCTGTACTTCGAGGTGACCGGGACCGACTTGATCAACGTCGAGCCCGTGCGCAGGTCGATCGAGGCGTCCCGGCCGGTGCCGTTCGCGTTGTCCGGGATGCTGTAGCGGAAGGTGACCGCGTTGGCCGGCTTGGTCAGGGTGAACTCGACGTACTCGCCGGTCGCGTCGAGGGTGATCGCCTCGCGGCCCGAGGCCTCCGACGACAACTTTCCGTACGTGCGGTCGGTCCCGGTGGACGTGCCGTTGTGCGCGGCCTTCTCGGCCTCGATCTCGACGAACGGAACCGTCGCGCCGCGACCGGCGATGTCGAACGGGGAGAGTCCGGCGGCCTGCGCCGGATGGGCGATCGCAACAACAGTGGCGATGGCGGCGCCCGCTGTGAGGGCAGCGAGCGCGCGCCGGAGCGTGCGGTTGGCCATGGGGAACCCTTTCTCAGGTGGCCAGCCCCCGAGGTTTTAGGAAAGGCGCATCCAAACGGCGGTGTCCGGGGGGAGGCGGTCACCGTCGAGAGGGCCACTGGCGAGCAGGACGGACTGGTGGGCGGGCAGGGCGATGGGGGCGCCCGACATGTTGACGACGCAGGCGAACTGCGCGCCGCGGCAGAAGGCGAGCACGCCTTCTTGAAGGTCGAGCCAGGTGAATTCCGCGAAGGACTCGGTACGGCGCAGGGCGATCGCCGATCGGTAGAGCTCGAGCATCGAGTTGGGGTCGCCGGTCTGGGCCTGGGCCGTGCGGTCCTTCCACTCGGCCGGCTGCGGCAGCCACGGCGTGGCCGTGGTGAAGCCGAACGGCGCCTCGTCTCCGGTCCAGGGCAGCGGAACCCGGCAGCCGTCGCGGCTGTGCCCGCGCCGGCCCCACATCGGGTCCTGGAACTCCTCGGGCGGGATGTTCTCGTTCTCCCAGAGCCCCAGTTCCTCGCCTTGGTAGATGTAAGTGGCGCCGGGCAGCGAGAGCGACAGCAGGGCGGCCGCGCGGGCCCGGCGGGTGCCCAGTTCCAGGTCGACCGGGGTGCCGTCGAGGTTGTTGTCGAAGCTGAAGGTGGTGTCCTCCCGGCCGTACCGCGTGACGTGGCGGGTGACGTCGTGGTTCGAGAGCACCCAGGTGGCGGGCGCGCCGACGGCGGCGTGGGCGTGCAGCGTACGGTCGACGCACTCGCGCATCAGGCGGGGATCCCAGGCACAGCCGAGGAAGTCGAAGTTGAACGCCGCGTGCAGCTCGTCCGGTCGCAGGTAGTTCGCGAACCGTTCGACCTCGGGCATCCACACCTCGCCGATGAGGGCCCGATCGCCGCCGTACGAGTCGGAGACCCGCCGCCACGCCCGGTACACCTCGTGCACGCCGTCCAGGTCGTGGAACGGGTGCGGGTTGTCCTCGAGCACCTCGGGCAGGGCCGGGTCCTTGAGCAGCAGCGCCGCCGAATCGATCCGGATGCCGTCGACGCCGCGGTCGAACCAGAACCGCAAAATGCTTTCGAATTCGGCCCGTACGTCGGGGTGGTCCCAGTTGAGGTCCGGCTGCTCAGGTGTGAACAGGTGCAGATACCAGGACCCGTCCGGTGTACGGGTCCACGTGGTGCCGCCGAATTCCCCTCGCCAATCCGTCGGCATCTCGTCGCCGTTCTCGCCCCGCCCGGGCCGGAACCAGAAGTAGTCGCGCTCCTTCGCGTCCGGGCTGGCCAAGGCCGCCTTGAACCACGGGTGCTCGCTCGAGATGTGGTTGGGCACGATGTCGACGATCATGCGGATACCGGCCTCGTGCGCCTCCTCGATCAGCGCCTCGGCCTCGGCCAGCGTGCCGAAGGCGGGGTCGATGTCGCGGAAGTCGGCCACGTCGTAGCCGGCGTCGGCCATCGGCGACGGGTACCACGGGCTCATCCAGATCGCGTCGACGCCGAGGTCACGCAGGTGTCCCAGCCGAGCCCGGATGCCGGCGATGTCGCCCACGCCGTCGCCGTTCGCGTCGGCGTAGCTGCGCGGATAGACCTGGTAGATCACCGCGTCGCGCCACCACTGGGAGTCTTGTTCGGACACTGGAAACCCGCTTTCTGTGCACAGTGGGTCCGACGGCCCCTGTTCAGGCCGCCCTGTTTTCGTGGGGTCTGATCAGCCCTTGAGGCTGCCGGTCGTCAGGCCGGACATGATGTTGCGCTGGAAGAGCAGGAAGATGATCACCGTGGGGATCGCGGCGATGACACTCGCCGCGATGACGACGTTCTGCGGTGTGCCGCCGCTGAAGGCGTAGATGCCGACGCTGAGCGTGCGCGTCTCCGGCGACGGCATCACCAGCTTCGGCCAGAGGAAGTCCTTCCAGACCGCGGTCACCGCGAAGATCGAGACCACGCCCAGGATCGGCCGCGACATCGGCAGGATGATCGACCACAGCGTGCGCAGCGGCGACGCCCCGTCCACCTGGGCCGCTGCGATCAGGTCCTCCGGGATCGAGTCGAAGAACCGCTTGAGCAGGAAGATGTTGAACGCGTTGGCCACCAGCGGGAGCCAGATGGCCCACGGCGAGTCGAGCAGGTTGACGTGGATGATCGGCAGGTCGATGGCCGTCACGTACTGCGGCACGATCAGCACCATGGCCGGGATCATCAGCGTGGCCAGCATCAGCCCGAGGATCACGTTGCCGAAGGCGGGGCGGAGCTTCGAGAGCGCGTACGCCGCGGCGGTGTCGAAGACGAGCTGGAAGAACACCGCGCCGGCCGCGTAGTAGAAGGTGTTGAACATCAGCTTGGCCAGGTCGAGGTTGTTCCAGGCATCGACGTAGTTCTGCGTCTGCGGGTCCCGCGGCCACAGCGTCGGCGGGGTCTGCGCGATCTCCTGGCCTGACTTGAGCGCGCCGGTGACCATCCAGTAGAGCGGGCCGAGGAACACGAGGGTAAAGCCGACGACCACGACGGCGAGCAGTGTCCAGTAGAGGTACTTGCCGCGTCCGCGCCGCAACTGGGCTTGCGAGATGAGGGTTCGAGACATCTTCTCAGTCCTGTTTCGTGGTCAGTCGCACGTACACGGCGGAGAAGGCGGCCAGCACGATCAGCATGATCACGCCGAGCGCGGCGGCGCCGTTGAGGTCGTTCTGGAAGAAGCCGTGCTGATAGATCAGGTAGGCCACCGAAGTCGCCGAGTCCTGGGTGCCGGCCCCGTTGGCCAGGATCAGCGGCTCGATGAACAGCTGCATGGTGGCGACGATCTGCAGCATGGCCAGCAGCGCCAGGATGAGCCGGGTCTGCGGGATGGTGACGCTCCAGATGCGGCGCCAGATGCCCGCGCCGTCGAGCTCGGCCGCCTCGTACAGCTCGCCCGGGATGTTCTGCAGCGAAGCCAGATAGATGAGCACCGCGCTGCCCATGTTCATCCACGTCGACGCGATCACCATGGCCGGGATCGTCATGGTCGGCGACTGCATCCACTCCGACGTCGGCAGGTGCAGGAACTTGAGGATCGCGTTGAACAGGCCGGCGTCGCTGGGGTCGTACGCGTAGTACTTGAAGAGGAAGAGCGCCGAGGCCGGGGGCAGCATCACCGGCAGGTAGACCAGGATGCGGAGATAGCCCTTGGCGTGCCGGAACTCGTTGAGCAGGATCGCCACGAAGAACGGCAGCACATAGCCGACGACCAGAGCCATGATCGTGAAGATGAAGGTGTTCTTCCAGGCGATCCAGAAGCTGGGGTCGGCGATGATCCGGGTGTAGTTGTCCCAGCCCACCCAGGTGGTCTCGCCGCGCCGGGTCCGCTGGAAGCTCATCACGATGCCGCGGATCATCGGGTACCACATGAAGAGGGCGAAGCAGACGACCGCCCCGATCAGGAAGGCGTGGCCGGTGAGGTTGTCCCTCAGCTTGCGGCCTCTCTTCGAGACCGTTGCCGGTGGGGCTTTTGTCGTCGTGACGGCGCTGGGGGCGGTCATGATCGCCAAGGTGGACTCCTTAGGAGCGCGGGAGCCGTGGCCGGCTCCCGCGCCTCACGTTGATCAGCTGCCGGCGGCCTGGAGCTGGTTGACCTTGGTCTCGGCCGTCTTGAGCAGGGAGTCGATGTTGGCGTTGGGGTTGGTCAGGACCCCGGACATCGCCGAGTCGAGCACCGCGTAGATGGCCTGGGCGTTGCGGGGCTCACCGACGATCGGCACCGGGTTGTCCTCGAACACCTTGAAGTTGGCGGTGTCGACGTTGGCGTTCGCCTTGCGGAGCTCGAGCTCCTGCTTCTGCGCCTCACTGCCGTTCGTGAACAGCAGCGGCTGAGGCAGGCCGACCGGGTAGTTCTGCGGCTTCGCCCGTACGTAGTCGAGCTGGCCCTTGCCCGGCGTCAGCTTCTGGTAGGCGATCCACTTCAGACCGGCCTTGACCTGCTCCGGGGTGAGGTCCTTCTTGAAGAAGTAGCCCTCGCCGCCGCCCAGCGTGCCCTTGGCCGGGCCGTCCTGGCCGGGCATCGGGCCCATCGCCCAGTCCTCGTACTTGCCCTGGAACTGGCTGACGATGGCCTGCGTGGCGTCGGGGGCGCCGATGAACATGCCCACCTTGCCGGCGCCGGCGTTGGTCAGTAGGTCACCCCACTGCAGCAGCTGGCGCGAGCCCATGCTGTTGTCGCCGTACCGCATGTCCTTGAGGTTCTGCAGCACCTGCTTGCCCTGAGCGGTGTTGAAGTCGGCCTTCTTGCCGTCCTCGCTCAGAATCTTGCCGCCCTGCGAGTAGGTCATCGCAGTGAAGTGCCAGCCGCCGGTGTTGCCCGCGCTGTACTCCGAGTACCCGGCGATGCCGCCGCCCAGCGCGGAGATCTTCTTGGCCGCGGCGCGCACCTCGGCCCAGGTCTTGGGCGGGTTCTCGGTGTCGAGCCCGGCCTTCTTGAACAGCGCCTTGTTGTAGACCAGACCCATCGAGTAGTTCTTCACGGGCACGGCGTAGAGCTTGCCCTCCTCGGTGAAGACCTCTTTGAGGGCGGGGTCGACGCTCTCCCAGGTCGGGATGGTGTCCTTGGTCGCGTACTGGGTGATGTCCATGGCCTGGCCGCTGTCGAGCACCTGCTGCAGGTCGGTCATGTAGCCGTAGAAGACGTCAGTCATGGTGCCGCCGGCCAGGCGGGCCGTGAAGTCCGGCGGGTTGTTGCACTGTTCGCCGACGCTGACGCTCTTGATCGTGATGTCGGGGTTCTGCTTCTGGAACTCGGCGACGTCCGCGTTCCAGTTCGCCAGCAGTTCCTTCTGCGCGCCGACCGGCTGGCAGTCGACAGTGATGGTGACCTTGCCGCCGGCGTCGGTTCCGCCGTCGTCGTCGCTCTTCGTGGAGCACGCCGTGAGGCTGAGCCCCAGGCCGGCCACGAGCGCGAGCGCCGCTGCCTTCCGGTACTGCGGTACGGACATCTGTCCATCCCTTCGGGAACGGGTATCCATGGCCATCGCTTGGATGCGTGATCGTGTGACTTGGGTCTCGCATGTTTCGTGGACGTGACGATACAAAGTCCAACGCCGTCACCGCAAGAAGCCGACTGGAGAAAGAAAAAACGCGACGGCCCTTGATTTCCGCGAGCACGACAAAGGGCGGGCCGAATGGCCCGCCCTTCAGAAAAGAAACTTGCTGGTCAGCCCCGCTTACGGGCCGGCGCCGTGGACCCGCGCACCACCAGCTCCGGCTCGAAAAGAAGCTCGTCGGGCTCGACGCCGCTGCCCTCGATCTGGTTGACGAGCAGGTCGACGGCCGACTGGCCCATCAGCTCGATGGGCTGCCGCACGGTCGTCAGCGGCGGATCGGTGCAGGTCATCAGCGCCGAGTCATCGAAGCCGACCACCGACACGTCACCCGGCACGTCGAGCCCGAGCCGGCGCGCGGCCCGGATCGAGCCCAGCGCCAGCACGTCGGAGGCGCAGATCATGCCGGTGACGCCGCGGTCGATCAGCTTGGCCGCGGCCAGGCGCGCGCTCTCCATCGAGAAGTTCGTGCGCTCGACCTGGATGTCCTTTCCCTCCAGAGCGGCCAGCTTGCGCCGCGAGGGAACGTGGTCCTCCGGACCCATGACCATGCCGACGCGCTCGTGGCCGAGCGACCGCAGATGCCCGTAGGCCTGCTCGACGGCCACCGCGTCATCGGTCGAGATGTGCGGAAAGCCCAGGTCGGAAACCCCAGCGTTGACCATGACAACCGGCATGCGGCGGTCGGTCAGCGCCCGGTAGTGCCCGTGCTCGGCGTCGGCCAGCGCGTACGAGCCACCGGCGAAGACCACGCCGGAGACCTGATGATCGAGCAGCATCTCGATGTAGTCGCGCTCGGGGACACCGCCTATGGTGCGCGCGGCGAGCAGCGGGGTGAACCCGCGCTGGGCCAGCGAGGCGGTGACCACCTCGGCCAGCGCCGGGAAGATCGGGTTCTGCAGCTCGGGCAGCACGAGACCGACCAGCCGGCCGCGCTCGCCGCGCAACTTGGTCGGGCGCTCGTACCCCAGGACGTCGAGCGCGGTCAGCACCGTCTCGCGGGTCGCCTCGCTCACACCGTTGCGACCGTTGAGCACCCGGCTGACGGTCGCCTCGCTGACGCCCGCCTTCTTGGCCACCTCGGCCAGACGTTTGGTCACGGAGGCAGCGTACGTCAAATAACTGCAAAATTCGAACGCGCTCTTTCAACCTGACCGGCGACCGCGCGTCCACTCTTGCAAGCCGTTCCGCATGGTCGCGGTGCGTGTCAGCTGATGCGTTTAAGTCGTCACTTTCCGCTGCGTCGGCTTGCTGCGCCCGATTCCGTCCTACCTTCCGGCTTGCTCCGGTGTTGCCGCCGCCCTGCTTCCGCGTTGCCGCCCGCCGCACTTCCGCGTTACCGCCCACCCTGCCTCCGCGTTGCCGTCCACCCTGCCTCCGCGTTGCCGTCCACCCTGCTTCCGTGTTGCCGCCCGCCGTGCTTCCGCGTTGCCCGGCGGGCCGTGCTCCCACGCTGGCTCTCGCGTTGGCGTCCGGCCTGCTTCCGCGTTGCCGCCGGCCGTGCTCCCGCGTTGCCGTCCGCCGTGCTCCCTCGTTGACGCCCGGCCCGATTTCCGCGTTGGCGCCCCGGCCCGCTTCGCTGTCCTTGACCGGCCTGCGTGGGTTTCCCGGCCGGCTGCTTCGGTATCGCCGTCCGGAAGACGGTCCTGGCCTGAGAAAATGGGCGCATGGCGTCGAAGACCAAGCTTTGTCCCTGCGGCCGCGGGCTGCCCTACGCCGAGTGCTGCGAGCCGGCCCACCTGGGCAATCCCCCGGCCACGGCCGAGGCGCTGATGCGCTCGCGCTACTCGGCCTTCGCGCTCGACGACGATTCGTACGTGCTGAAGTCGTGGCACCCGAAGACCCGCCCGGCCCGCATCGAGCCCGACTCGCGACTGCGCTGGACCGGCCTCGAAATCCTGGAGTCGACCGGCGGCGGCCTGTTCGACACCGAGGGGGTCGTCGAGTTCCGGGCCCACTACAAAGACCACGGCAAGGCCGGCGACATGGTGGAGCGCAGTCGTTTCGTCCGGTCCGACGGCAAGTGGGTGTACTGGGGCCCGATCCTCGCCGACGGCTCGCTGAGCAACATCTGAGCTGGTGTGATTCCCTTCAAGAGATGATCTGAGGAGGGGATTCTCCGGTGGAAGGCGATCAACGGCCGATCGAGGACTCCGTCGTCCGCGATTTCAAGGTCAACCTCTCGTACGGCCGATACCTGCACCTCGACGAGCTCCTGAACGCCCAGCACCCGGTCAGCGTGCCCGAGCACCACGACGAGCTGCTGTTCATCCTGCAGCACCAGACGTCCGAGCTGTGGCTCAAGCTGGTGATGCACGAGCTGCGCGAGGTGATCCGCCGAATCGCCGCCGACGACCTGCGCCCCGCCCTCAAGGGTCTGGCCCGGGTCAAACACATCCAGCGGACGCTTACCGAGCAGTGGTCGGTGCTGGCCACGCTGACACCCAGCGAGTACGCCGAGTTCCGCAGCTTCCTGGGCACGTCGTCGGGCTTCCAGTCGTACCAGTACCGCGCGGTCGAGTTCCTGCTCGGCAATAAGGACCGCCGGATGCTCTCGCTGTTCAACGACGACCCGAGCGCCCAGGCGATGCTGACCGAGGCGCTGGAGGCCCCCAGCGTCTACGACGAGTTCCTGCGCTACCTGCACCGCCACGGCCACGACGTCCCGGTCGAGCTGCTGCAACGCGACGTCACCTTGCCGTACCGCTACAACGAAGACCTGGTGCCGGTGTTCGTGCGCATCTACAGCGACCCCGAGAAGTTCTGGGAGGCCTACGAGGCCTGCGAAGAACTGGTCGACATCGAGGAGAACTTCCAACTCTGGCGCTTCCGCCACCTGAAAACGGTCGAGCGCACGATCGGCTTCAAGCGCGGCACCGGCGGCTCCAGCGGCGTCGACTTCCTCCGGGCAGCCCTCGACCTGACGTTCTTCCCCGAGCTCTACGCCGTCCGCACCGAGATCGGCATCCCCACCTGACCCCAACCGACTCACCGCCAACCGGCTCAGCAGCCGCGCCGCCCCTTCATCTCAAGCCGCCCACCGCAATACGCCGCCACCACCTCAGGCCGCCCACCACGCAACGCCGCCCACCGCGTCGCGCTGCCTACCGCGAAACGCCACCAACACCTCACGCCGCCCACTGCGAGACGCCGCTCACCGCGTCGCGCCGCCCACCGCGCGACGCCGCCATCACCTCACGCCGCCCACCGCGCGACGCCGCCATCACCTCACGCCGCCCACCGCGCGACGCCGCTCACCGCGTCGCGCCGCCCACCGCGCGACGCCGCCATCACCCCACGCGGCCTACCGCGTCGCGCCGCTCAGTTGGCCGGTGTCAGCAGCGAGCGCAGGGCGGGGACGAGTTCGTCGAAATCCGCCTTTTTGCCGGTGAAGAACTCTGCATAGAGAAACGCGCCGACCATGCGAACGTAGAGAAAAGCGAGATGCGGCACGTCCGCCCCCGGCGGCAACTCGTCGACGAGACCGGTCTCGCGGAATACGGCGAGCTGATTGGCGACGGCGCTCTCGTTCACCCCGCCGGCCGGTGTGAATAAAACTCGCGATGCCGCCTCGGGCTCCTGGCGCAGAAAAGTCTCGAGCACGGGCGAACGCAACTGCTCGCCGAAATGCCGCGAAACCTCGACCACACCGTCGAATCCGGCCGCCGTGCGGGCCGCCCGCGACTCGGCGAACATGACCTCGGTCAGCGCCCGCAGCACGTCGTCGAGCAGGGCATCCCGGCTGCCCGCGACTCGATAGAGCGTGGCCCGGCTGATGGCCATTCCGGCGGCCAAATCTTCCATGTCTATTGTGGATCGGCGCAGGAATTGCTCGACCCCGGCCTGGACCACCTGATCGTGAGTGACGACCCGGCGGCTCGCCTTTTCCTCGCCCACTACCGTCACCATCGCCCGCATCCGACCCGGCGCTCACTGTAGCAATTTTCCCAGGCCATGTGCACTTTTCTTTCGCCGGATCTCATCCGCATAAGCTCCTTTGTCCGTAATGCCGCCAGGCATCGAAGACTTCCGCTGCGACCGCCGTCTCACGATTTCCGCTCGTCTTGAAATACGGATTGGAGCGGCTTCAGGATCGATTGCGCCACGATCCGGATCCCGCCCGTCCGCGGGACTGACGAGGAGAACCCCCATGCAGCCCACCCAGACCGCCCAGCGCCACCGGCGCCCCCGGCGTGTGCTCCGCCTGCGCAACCTGGTCGGCGCGGCCGCCGCGGTGACGATGGCCGTCGGCGGCGTCACCCTGGTGCCGTCGGCCCAGGCCGCGACGAACCCGTTCGAGCGCGGCCCCGCCCCCACCCTGTCGAGCATCCAGGCCACCCGCGGCTCGTTCGCGGTCTCCCAGACGAGCGTGTCTTCGCTGGCCGCCAGCGGCTTTGGCGGCGGCGACATCTACTACCCGACCAGCACCAGCGCCGGCACGTTCGGCGCGGTGGCCATCGCCCCCGGCTACACGGCCTCGCGCTCGAGCATGGCCTGGCTGGCGCCCCGCCTCGCCTCGCAGGGCTTCGTGGTCTTCAACATCGACACCCTGACCCGCTCGGACCAGCCTGCCAGCCGCGGCCGCCAGCTGCTGGCCGCGCTGGACTATCTGACCCAGCGCAGCACCGTCCGCACCCGCATCGACGCCGACCGCCTGGCCGTGGTGGGCCACTCGATGGGTGGCGGCGGCACCCTCGAGGCGGCCAAGTCTCGTCCCAGCCTGCAGGCCGCCGTGCCGCTGACCCCGTGGAACCTGGACAAGAGCTGGCCTGAGGTGCGCACCCCCACGCTGGTGGTCGGCGCCGAGAACGACTCGGTGGCCTCGGTCTCGTCGCACGCGATCCCGTTCTACAACAGTCTGCCGTCCACGCTGGACAAGGCCTACCTCGAGCTGAACAACGCCTCGCACTTCGCGCCCAACACCAGCAACACCACGATCGCGCAATACAGCATCTCGTGGCTGAAGCGCTTCGTGGACGACGACCTGCGCTACGAGCAGTTCCTCTGCCCCGCGCCTCGGGTCAGCACCACGATCTCCGACTACCGCAACACCTGTCCGCATTCCTGAGTCACCCGCCCTTCCCGGCGCCCACTCTGCTCCTCTGGCAGCCCGGCCGGACTGGGGCCGGCGCCCGAATAGGGGTGTGGTTTTCCGCAGGTGAGTTCGGCGGCCGGCCTCATTACCGGGCCGGCCGCCGATCCCTAGCGTTTTCGCCATGACCTCGACGTATGCGGCCGACGGCGGCCTCACCGGCTTCGTGACCAGCCTGGTGGAACGCCTCGGTGGGCCCGGTGCGGGCCTCGCCGTGGCCCTGGAAAATCTGTTCCCGCCCATCCCGAGCGAAGTGATCCTTCCCCTGGCCGGCTTCACCGCCGGCCAGGGCAAGATGAGCCTGGCCGGCGCGATCGCCTGGACCACGCTGGGCTCGGTCGTGGGCGCGGTCGCCCTCTATTACGCGGGCGTCCTGCTCGGCCGAGACCGGCTCCGGGCGATCGCGGCCCGCCTCCCGCTGATCAAACTGAGCGACGTCGACCGCACCGAGGCCTGGTTTCATCGCCACGGCCCCAAGACGGTGCTGTTCGGCCGCATGATCCCCATCTTCCGCAGCCTCATCTCCATTCCGGCCGGCGTCGAACGCATGTCGCTGCCGGTCTTCCTGCTCTGCACCACCATCGGCAGCTTGATCTGGAACTCGGTGTTCGTCCTGGCCGGCTATTACCTCGGCGCCAACTGGCACGAGGTCGAGGCCTACGCGTCCACCTTTCAAAAGGTGGTGATCGCCGTCTGCGTGCTGGCCGTGGCCGCCTTCGTCGCCGTCCGCCTGAGCCGCCGGCATCGCGTACGGTGACCGAGATGCCTCTTCGCGTTCGCCCGTCCGGGCCGGTGGCCCGTGATGTGGCCGCCCGCCCGAGGGGGCACCCGATGGGCCGAGTCCTTCGCGTGCTGGTGCGGGCCGGGCAGCCGCTGGCCGTCGTGTCGTTGGGCGCGCTCAGCGGGGTGGCCGAGGTCGTGTTCTTGATCATTGCGGGTCTGGCCTGGGCGACGCGGAGCCAGGCCGGCGTGCTCGAACGGGCTCAGGCGATCGTCGCGTGGGAGATGCGACGGCTCTCGCTCCCGCCGGTGGGCACCGACGGCCCGCGGATGCTGAGCTATCTCGTCGCACGGCTTCTTCCGGCGCTGCTGGGCGCGGTCACCGCGGGTCTGCTCGGGGTCGGGCTGGTGCTGGCCGGCATCGTGATCCACGCCTTCCTCGTCGGGCAGATGGACGTGCCCGAGGTGGCGATGCAAGTGGTCATCGGGTTGGCCCTGCTGGCGGTCAACATCCAGGCGATCGCCAGCGTGCTGCGGCTCGACCGGTGGCTTGCCGGCAATCTGCTCGAGCCGAGCGACCGGGACGACCTCGAGCAGCGGATCACCGAGCTCACCACCACACGCGCGGGCGTGATGGCCGCCGTCGACGCGGAACGCCGCCGCATCGAGCGCGACCTGCACGACGGTCTTCAGCAGAGTCTCGTCGCGCTGGGCATGCTGCTGGGCCGGGCCCGCCGCAGCCGCGACCCCGACCAGGCGACCCGCCTGCTCGGCCAGGCCCACGACGACGCGCAGCGGGCGCTGGACGAGCTGCGCGAGGTGGCCTGGCGGGTTTATCCGTCCGCGCTCGACCACGGCACCCTGGAAGACGCGCTGAGCATGGTGGCGCACCGCTCCGCCGTCCCGGTGCGCATCGATTACCGCCTGGCCGACCGTCCGCCGCCACAGGCCGAGACGGCGCTCTACTTCGTGGCCTGCGAAGCCATCACCAACGCCGCCAAGCACTCCGGCGCTACCGTCATCCACATCGAAATCACCGGCGACGGCAAGGAACTGGCGATGAACCTGCGCGACGACGGCCAGGGCGGCGCCGACCCAACCGGCAGCGGCCTGCAGGGCCTGGCCCGCCGTGTAGCCGCCTTAGACGGCCGCTTCACCCTCACAAGCCCCGCCGATGCCGGCACCACCATCCACGTAACGCTGCCATGCGCCTGACCAGCCCTCTCCCCGCCGCCCCGCACGGGTCGCCCAGGCCCAAGCCGGCGCGGCACAAGTCGACCCCACACGGGTCAGCCCGGCACGAGCCGCCGCTGTACGAGTCGGCGCGGCACGAGTCGGCGCGCCACGAGCCGGCGCTGAGCGGTTCGGCGCGCCACGAGTCAGCGCAACGCGAGTCAGCGCGCCATGAGCCGGAGCAACGCGAGTCAGCGCAACGCGAGTCGGCGCGGCACGAATCGGCGCGGCACGAGCCGGCCCTGAGCGAGTCGGCGCGCCACGAGTCAGCGCGCCACGAGCCGGCGCGCCACGAGTCGGCGCTGAGCGGGTCGGTCCGTCTTACATCGGCGTGGCACGAGAGGGGACGGTACGGGTCAGCCCGCCGCGGGTTGGCGCGGAACGAATCGGCCTGGTACGAGCGAGCCCGGCATCGGCCGGTGGGGCAGGAGCATGCACAGCACGAATCAGACCGGCACGCGCCAGTGCGGCATGGGTGGGCGCGGTCGAGGTGTGGGGTGTGGTTGTCGTGCGGAT
Organism: Paractinoplanes pyxinae; assembly: GCF_026626335.1. Classification (GTDB taxonomy): domain Bacteria; phylum Actinomycetota; class Actinomycetes; order Mycobacteriales; family Micromonosporaceae; genus Actinoplanes; species Actinoplanes pyxinae. The sequence continues at coordinate 158,002 of NZ_JAPNTZ010000006.1, forward strand.
AGTGCTGGCTGAGGATTCGACGCTACTTCGTGAAGGGCTGGTGCGGCTGCTCGGGGACGAGGGGCATGACGTGGTGGCGGCCGTGGTTGATGCTGGGCAGCTGGTTGAGGCGGTCGGGGAGCACCAGCCTGACGTGGTGGTTACCGACGTGCGCATGCCACCTACCAACACTGATGACGGGCTGCGGGCTGCGCTTGAGATTCGGCGGCGGTGGCCGGGCATGGCGGTGCTGGTGTTGTCGCAGTACGTCGAGAAGCGGTACGCCGCTCAGTTGCTGGCCGACCGGTCCGAGGGGGTGGGATACGTACTGAAGGACCGGGTGGCTCAGGTTGAGGACTTCCTCGATGCCCTTGATCGGGTGGCCGCTGGGTCGACCGCGCTCGACCCTGAGGTTGTGCGGCAGCTGATGTCGGCCACCAGCCACACGGATCCACTTAGTCGCCTCACCGGCCGCGAGAGTGACGTCCTGCGGCACATGGCCGAGGGCTATACCAACGCGGTGATCGCTGACCGGTTGCACGTCTCGCAAAGTGCCGTGGAGAAGCACGTCAACGCCATCTTCGACAAGCTCGGCCTGGCCGACACCACTGGCTACAGCCGCCGGGTGCTGGCCATCCTTCGCTACCTGGGCTCCTGACAGGGGCCGCCCTGCCGATCGCATGGGAGCGAGAGCCGTCAGTGGCCGCGGGTCAGCGTGATCGTCGGGCCGGTCCTAGGCGATCTTTGTCCAGGTGGTGCAGCTGCTCGTCTTGAAGACGCCGCCGGGGGTGATCGTGACTACCAGCTGGCCCTGGGCGATCTCGTTGGCGATGATGCTGCTGGAGGCGCCGTCGGCTGAGCGGGAACGTTCCCAGTAGCAGAATCCCTTGTTGCCGGTCGAGCGGTAGGTGCCGGGAGCGAAGTCGGAGCCGACGAAGTAGACGCCGTTGCCGGGGATCGTGGTCTTGGTGCTCTTCACGGCTAGGGCGGCCGGGGTCACCTTGGCGAAGGTCTTGCAGCTGCTGGTCTTGAAGACCTTGTCGGTCGGCTTGACGTAGACGAGCCGCTGGCCGTCGCCGATGTCGTTGGCGATGATGCTGGCCGTCGAGCCGGTGGCGTCGGACCCCCGCTGCCAGTAGCAAGAGCTGTTGCCGACGGACCGGTAGACGCCGGCCTGGAAGTCCTTGTTCACCATGTACGTGCCGTTGCCGGGGATCGTCGACTTGGGCGCGGCCACCGCCGGGGTCAGGGCCGCCGACAGGCCGGTGAGCCCACCCACCAGAACCACCATCGCGACGGCGGCCAGCCGCGTTCCCGTTCCACGCCGGAGCAAAGCGCTCATCTCGTTCCCTCGTTCGAACCCATTACCGCTTTCAGCGGCGAGTATGTCAATAACCGTCCCATAACGGTCAAGTCCAACAAATCGGATGTCAGAGGGTGGCGAGGCGGGAACAGGGCTTTATCGGCCGACCGAGCGCAAGATCCGCCCGAACGACCGACCAATTCGGCCGCCGACACGGCAGCACTGGCTGCGGCCGGTCGCACGAACAACCGAGCCGCAGTGGCAGGTGGCCGGGCAACGCACAAAGGCAACCCGAACAACCGAGCCCGGCCGTGGCGGGTGGCCGGGCGGCGTACAAAGGGGAAATGGGTTTGATCGTGATCACGGGAGCCAGCGGGCGCCTCGGTGGGCGGGTGGCTCGGAAGCTGGACGGGGCCAAGCGGCTGCTGGTGCGGGATGCGGCGCGGGCGCCTCACACCGATGGCGCCGAGGTGGCCGTTGCTGAGTATCGGGACGGTGAGGCGGTGCGTCGGGGGCTGGAGGGGGCCGAGACCGTCTTCATGGTGTCGGCGGCCGAGACGCCGGAACGGGTGGCGGAGCACCGCAGCTTTGTGGACGCGGCTGTGCGGGCCGGCGTTCGGCAGCTGGTGTACACGTCGTTCGTGGGGGCGGCACCGGACGCGTCCTTCACTCTCGCGCGGGATCACTGGGCCACCGAGGAGCACATTCGCCGGAGTGGGCTGGCCTTCACGTTTCTGCGGGACAACCTGTATGCCGATTTCCTGCCGCTCATGGTGGGCGAGGACGGGATCATCCGCGGTCCGGCGGGCGATGGCCGGGCGGCCGTCGTCGCGCAGGACGGTATCGCTGACGCGGCGGTGGCGGTGCTGCGTGATCCGGTTGCGCATTCCGGGCGTACGTATGACCTGACCGGACCGGCGGCGCTGACCCTGGCCGAGGTGGCCGCCACGATCAGCGCGGCCACCGGGCGGCCGGTCGGCTACCACAACGAGACCTTGCCCGAGGCGTACGCGTCGCGTTCGTCCTACGGCGCACCGGACTGGCAGGTCGAGGCGTGGGTGAGCACCTACACCGCGATCGCCAACGGTGAACTGGAAGCCGTGAGCACTGCCATCCCCGAGCTCACCGGTCACCCGGCCACGACCCTCGCGGAACTCCTCACAACATGACATCATTGTTGTCATGTCGCGAGGAACCCAGCTCTACGAAGTGCTGCGGAACGTGCGGCCGCTCGTGCTCAACTCGGCCCGGGTCGTCGAGGCGGACCTGGCGGCCGACGGGCTGACCGTGGGCATGCGAGCCGTACTGGAGATTCTGGCCGAGCACGGGCCGGCCACCGTGCCGGCCATCGGCGAGCGGCTCGATCTGGCCCGGCAGGGGATTCAGCGGCACGTCAATGACCTCGGTGCGCTCGGGCTGGTCGAGATCCGGGAGAATCCGGCGCACCGCCGCTCGGTGCTGGTCGGGCTGACCGCGGCCGGAACGGCGAAGTTCAAGCGGATCCGCGCCGACGAGCTGGGACGCCTCGAAGCGATGGCCGCCGAGTGCACCGACGACGAGATCGCCACGGCCGTCAAGGTGCTGCGGAGCCTCAACCGGGACGTGCGGCGGCGGGCCGGGGGCGACCAGTGATCTACGAGCTGACCCGCCGGAACCGCCTGATGATCGCCGACGTGCTCGACGGCCTGGACGACGCGCGGTGGGAAGCGGCGACGCTGTGCCGCGGGTGGACCGTACGCCACCTCGCCGCCCACTTCGTGCAGCCCATGCTGGTCGGGTTCGGGCAGTTCTTCCTGGCCTCGATCCGGTTCCGGGGCGACACCGACCGCACGGTCGACCATTTCACCCGCAAGCTGGCCCGGCGACCGCGCGCCGAGCTGATCGCCCTGCTCCGCGCGCACGCCGGTGACCAGGTGGATCCGCCCCGGGTCGGGCCGATGGGCCCGTTCGCCGAGACGTGCGTGCACCTGCGTGACATCGCCCGCCCGCTGGGCCTGGCCGCCGACGTGCCGGTCGAGCACTGGCGTCTGCTGCTCGACTACCTCTGCTCCCCCGGCGCGGCGCCCGCCCTGGTTCCGCCCGGCCGCCTCACCGGCCTGCGCCTGACCGCCACCGACACCGACTGGTCCGGCGGCTCGGGGGCGCTGGTCACCGGCCGGATGGAGGCCCTGGGCATGGCCGCCACCGGCCGGAGCGCCGCGCTGCCCGACCTGACCGGCCCGGGCGTCGAGCAGCTGGCCGCGCGATTGAAGGGCTGAGCGCCTTAGGAGACCTTCCAGACGTCCTGGTTGGCCTCGTACATCTCGCGCAGGATGGCCGGGACGTCGTAGGTCAGCTTCCAGTCCGGGTAGTGCTGCTCGAAGCGGGCCGTGCTGCTGATCCACCACTGGTGGTCGCCGGTGCGGGCCTGGTCGACGTAGTCGGTGCGGGCCTCGAGACCGGTGATCTCCTCAGCGATCTTGAACGCCTCGATGTGGCTGCAGTTGGAGAAGCGGCCGCCGCCCATGTTGTAGACCTCGGCCACGCGGGGCGCGCGGTGGAACGCCTCGAACGCCGACACTAGGTCGTGGGAGTGGATGGCGTCCCGCACCATTTTTCCCTTGTAGCCGTAGATGTGGTACATCCGCTGCTCCATGACGCACCTCATCACGTACGCCAGGAAGCCGTGCAGTTCGGCTGCGGAGTGACCCGGGCCGGTGAGCGTGCCGCCGCGAAACACCGCCGTCGGCATGTCGAAGTACCGGCCGTACTCCTGGACCAGCACGTCCGCCGCCACCTTGGACGCGCCGAACACCGAGTGCAGCGTCTGGTCGATCGACATCTCCTCGTCGATGCCCTGATACCACTGGTGGTCCGGCGGCAGCTCGTAGCGCGTCTCCTGCTCGATCAGCGGCAGGCGGTTGGGGGTGTCGCCGTACACCTTGTTGGTCGAGGTGAAGATGAACGGCGCGCTCGGCGCATGAGCGCGCGCCGCCTCCAGCATGTTGAGCGTGCCGACCGCGTTGACGTCGAAGTCGGTGAAGGGCTCCTTGGCCGCCCAGTCGTGCGAGGGCTGGGCCGCGGCGTGGATGACCAGGCCGATGTTCTTGCCGAGCTGGGCGAACAGCTTGGCCAGCCCGTCCCGGTCGCGGATGTCGATCTCGTGGTGGGTGTACCGGTCGCCGACCTCTTTGGTCAGCCGGTCCAGGTTCCACCGGGTGGAGCCGTCCTTGCCGAAGAAGTAGCTGCGCATGTCGTTGTCGATGCCGACGACGTCCATGCCGAGGCCGGCGAAGTGCCTCACCGACTCGGAGCCGATCAAACCGGCGGATCCGGTCACCACGACGACATTGCTCATCAAACAACCTCCTGGAGAGAGTCCGGCCCGAGGTTACAGCGTGTGCGCACCAGCCACGGCAACCGGCCGCTGTGTCGTCACAGTCATGCATGGCACGGATGTGAAACGGGCACGGAACAGATTCGGCACATGTGATGGGAAGGCTCCGACGAGGGCCAGATGAGAGGCGGTCGGAATGACGGAGTCCCTGAGCGTCACGCCAGAACAGCACGCGGCGGCCAACGGGCTCGACCTCGGCGTCGAGGAGGAACTGCACGTCGTCGACCTGGTCACCCGCGAACTCGTGCCGCGCGCGCAAGAGATCCTGGACCAGCTCGACCCGGCCCACTTCTCGGCCGAGCTGCACCGGTCGGTGGTCGAGACGAACACTCCGGTGGCCCTGACGCTGGACGGTCTGCGCGACGCCATCGTGGAGCGCCGGCGCACCGCGATCACCGTCGCCGAGTCGCTCGGGCTGGGCCTGGTCGCCGCGGGCACGGTCCCGCTGGTCGACCTGGAATCACTCCCCGTGACGCCCACCTCGCGCTACCGGCGGATGCTCGACGACTACCAGATGCTGGCCCGCGAGCAGTTGATCTGCGGCGCTCAGGTGCACGTCGGCGTGCCCGACCGGGACGAGGCGGTGGCCGTGACCCAGCGGGTCGCCTCCGCGCTGCCGACCCTGCTTTCGCTGAGCACCAGTTCGCCGTACTGGATGGGTGAGGATTCGGGCTATGCCAGCGTGCGCTCGCTGGTCTGGCTGCGCTGGCCGACCGCGGGCGACCCGGGCCCGCTGAACAGCGCGGCCGAATTCGACGAGCTCGTGGCCGACCTGATCGCCTCGGGCACGATCACCGACCCGAAGATGGTCTATTTCGACGTACGCCCATCGGCCCATGTGCCGACGGTGGAGCTCCGTGTCACCGACTCCAGCCCCGACGTCGACACCGTCGTGCTGATCGCCGGCCTGTTCCGCGGCTTGGTGCTGCGCGCCCAACAGGACTACCGCGCCGAGCGGCCCTTCACCCCGACCCGGCCGCCGCTGCACCGGGCGGCCATGTGGCGCGCCGCCCGCTCCGGCCTGGAAGGCGAACTGCTCGACCTGCCGCGCTCGTCGCAGCCGGTGCCGGCCGCCGTCGCCGTCGAGCAGCTGGTCGGTGACCTGCGCCCCCAACTGGAGGAGCTGGGCGACTGGGAGCAGGTGTTCGACCTGTCGGTGCGGGCGCTCAGCCGGGGCAGCTCGGCCGCCCGTCAGCGCCGGGCATTGGCCCGCCGCGGCCGCATCTCGGACGTGGTCGACCTGCTCGTGGCGGACACCCGCGGCGGCGCGACCGGCATCGGGCCCGAGGGGCAGAGCGTGCCGGCCGGGCTGATCCCGTACGCCGCCGCCGGTGATGAGGCCTTCCCCGGTGGTGAGGTCGACCCGGCGTACGCGGGAATCACCAATGTCCTGACGGCCCTGGGCTCGGCCGGTCTGCGCCGGCGGGAGGACGCCAAGGACGACGAGCAGCGGGCGCGGGGCATCACCTTCAGCGTGGCCGGCGAGGCCGCCACCCGGCTCTTCCCGTTCGACCTGGTGCCGCGCATCGTGCCCGCGGCCGACTGGGCGGCGCTGCGGGTCGGGCTGGTGCAGCGGGTGAAGGCCCTCGACGTGTTCATCCAGGACGTGTACGGCGACCGCAACGTCGTCCGGGACGGCATCGTGCCCGAGTGGGTGCTCGACGGCTCGCCCGAGCTGCGGCCCAGCGGCGCCCTGATCACCCACGAGGGCGTCCGGGCCCAGGTGGCCGGGGTCGACCTGGTGCGCGACGCCGACGGCAAATGGTGTGTGCTCGAGGACAACCTGCGGGTGCCCTCCGGCATCGCGTACGCCATGCAGAACCGCCGCCTCACCCGGAGCGTCCTGCCCGAGCTGCCCGAACCGGACGGCCTGATCTCCGTCGAGCGCACCCCCGAGCTGCTGCGCCGGGCCCTGACCGAGGCGGCCCGCCCGGCGGCCGGCGACGACCCGAAGATCGTGGTGCTCAGCCAGGGCCCGGACGACTCGGCCTGGTTCGAGCACCGGATGCTGGCCGAGGAGATGGGCGTGCCCGTCGTCCGCAGCACCGAGCTGTTCGTCGACGACACCCGGGTGTTCCGGATCCGCGACGGCAAGCGCTACCCGGTCGACGTGATCTATCTGCGGATGGGCGAGGACAGCCTGGTCCACTCCCCCGGCGCCGACGGCATGCCGCTCGGCCCGAGCCTGGTCACCGCCCTGCACGCGGACACCGTGGTGCTGGCCAACGCGCTCGGCAACGGCATCGGCGACGACAAGGCGGTGTACGCGTACGTGCCGCAGTTGATCGAGTACTACCTGGGCGAGAAGCCGCTGCTGGCCGACGTGAAGACGTACCTGTGCGGCATTCCGGAGCAGCGGGCCGAGGTGCTGGACCGGCTGGACGAGCTGGTCTGCAAGCCGGTCGACGGCTACGGCGGCGACCGCATCGTTATCGGCCCCCACGCGACGCCGGAAGACCTGGCGGCCGTACGGCGGCAGATCCGCACCGCCCCGCACCGGTGGGTCGCCCAGGAGGTCGTGAACCTCTCGACCCACCCGGTCTTCGACGGCCACCAGCTCGCGCCCCGGCACGTCGACCTGCGCGCCTTCGTCTTCACCGGCACGGAATCGGTGGTCGCCCCGGCCGCGCTGACCCGGGTCGCCCCGGCCGGCTCGATGATCGTGAACTCCTCGCGGGGAGGCGGCTCCAAGGACACCTGGTTGCTGGGGTGACCGGGCCGTTACGGCCCGGTGATCTCATCGAAACCGACGACAGGGAGGTTCGGTAAATCATGTGCGGAATCGCTGGCGAACTGCGGTACGACGGTCACCTCGCGGACACCGAGGCGGTCCGCCGGATGCTGCCGTGCCTGGAATCGCGCGGTCCGGACGGCGAGGGCCTGTGGGCCCGCGGCCCGGTCGCGTTCGGCCACCGCCGCCTGAAGATCATCGACCTCTCCGAGGCCGGCGGCCAGCCCATGACCGACGACGACCTGGGCCTCTCCCTGGTCTTCAACGGCTGCATCTACAACTACAAGCAGCTGCGCGAAGAGCTTCAGGGGCACGGCTACAAGTTCTTCTCCACGTCGGACACCGAGGTCATCATCAAGGCGTACCACCGCTGGGGCGCCGACTGCGTCAAGCACTTCCTCGGCATGTTCGCCTTCGCCATCGTCGAGCACGACAGCGGCACGGTGATGCTGGCCCGCGACCGGCTCGGCATCAAGCCGCTCTATCTGGCCGAGTCCCGCGGCCGGGTGCGCTTCGCGTCGACACTGCCGGCCCTGCTCGCGGCGGGCGACGTCGACAATTCGATCGACAAGGTGGCCCTGCAGCACTACATGACGTTCCACTCGGTGGTGCCGGCGCCGCGCACGATCGTCAACGGCGTCCGCAAGCTGCCGCCGGCCACCGTACGGATCATCCGCACCGACGGCACCTCGACCGACCACGTCTACTGGGAGGCCGACCATACGCGCCGGACCGGGATCGCCGACGCCGAGTGGCCCGAGCTGATCCACGAGAAGCTGAAGATCGCGGTCGAGCGGCGGATGGTGGCCGACGTGCCGGTCGGCGTGCTGCTCTCGGGCGGCATCGACTCGAGCTACATCGTGGCGCTGCTGGCCGAGCAGGGCCAGCGCGGGCTGACCACGTTCAGCATCGGCTTCGAGGCGGCCGGCGGCGAGACCGGGGACGAGTTCGCGTACTCGGACATCGTCGCGAAACAGTTCGACACGGTGCATCATCAGATCCGGATCGGGAAAGACCGCTTCCTGCCCGCAGTCGACCGCACCGTGGCGGCGATGAGCGAGCCGATGGTGTCGCACGACTGCATCGCCTTCAATCTGCTCAGTGAGGACGTCTCGAAGTCGGTCAAGGTCGTACAGTCGGGACAGGGCGCGGACGAGATCCTGGCCGGCTACAGCTGGTATCCGCCCCTCGAGCACGTCCCGTACGACCAGGCCGTCGACGCGTACGCGAAGGAATTCTTCGACCGCCCGCACGGCGACCTGGCCCGGCAGCTCAGCCCCGAGTGGCTGGTCGACAAAGACGTCAGCCGGGAGTTCGTGGCGGCCAGCTTCGGCCGGCCCGGCGCCGAGACCGCGGTCGACGCGGCGTTGCGTCTCGACTCGCAGGTGATGCTGGTCGACGATCCGGTCAAACGGGTCGACAACATGACTATGGCGTGGGGCCTGGAGGCTCGCGTACCGTTCCTCGATCACGAGTTGGTGGAACTGGCCGCGGCCTGCCCGCCCGCTCTGAAACTCGCGCAGGGCGGCAAGGGGGTGCTCAAGCAGGCGGCCCGCGGCGTCGTGCCCGACGAGGTGATCGACCGGACCAAGGGTTACTTCCCGGTTCCTGGCATCCGGCACCTCGAAGGCGCGATGCTCGAGAAGGTGCGGGACGCGCTCTCCGCGCCGGCCGCGCGCGAGCGGCAGCTGTTCCGGCCCGAGTACGTGGATCGGCTGCTGGCCGATCCGAACACGCCGCGCACGACGCTCGGCGCGAACCAGCTGTGGCAGCTCGCCCTGCTGGAGATGTGGTTGCAGGACAAGGGAATCTAGTCATCGAGGGAGGACCCGTATGACCGGTCAGTTCAACCGTGTCGACGTCACCGTGCTGCCGATGGGCTGGACGAATCGCGAGACGGGCTCCTTCCCCTCCGAGGTCTCCGGAAGCTGGTCGCCGGCCCTGTCGCCGGACGGCCGGCACGCCGCGTACGTCTCCGACCGCAGCGGCCGCCCGCAGATCTGGGTGCAGCCGGTCGGCAGCGAGCTGACGTTCCTGGTCGACACGGGCGAGGCCCCGGTCGCGGGCGTGCAGTGGTCGACCGGCGGCGGCTGGCTGGCCTGCCTGGTGGCCCCGGGCGGCGCCCCCCGGCACGAGATCTGGCTGGTGCGGCCGGACGGTTCCGAGCTGCACCAGATCGCCGGCTTCGGCGACGGCACGGCCGACAACATGCGCTGGCTGCCGGGCCGGTCGCTGCTGGCCTTCACCGAGAACCTGAACACGGCCCTGCTGGTCGACCCGGTCTCGGGCGAGCGCTCGGTGGTGGCCCGGGGCGAGCTGATCTCGCTGCTCGACGTCGCACCGGGCCGCGACCGGGCACTGCTGCGGATCGGGCCACGCGGCGACCGGCACATCGTGGTGCGCGACCTGCTGACCGGCGTCGACGAGTTCGTCACGGCGGGCGAGCAGGCGGTCTTCGGGCCGGACGGCGAGACGGTGTACGCCCGCAGCGAGTCGGGCGAGCTGCCGGTGCTCATCCGGGTGGCCAAGGGCGGCGTGGAGGTGCTGGCGGCGTCCGAGACCGATGAGGTCGAGACGTTCACGATCACCGCCGACGGGCGTACGGCCGCGGTGTTGTGGAACGTGCGGGGCGGGCTGTCCGAGCTCTCCCTGCTCGACCTCGACTCGGGCGGACGGCGTTCGCTCAGCCCGCTGCCGGGCTCGGTGATCAGCGGGCCGGCCTGGTGCTTCGACGGGTCCACGCTGGCCTTCACGGCCGAGGGGCCGGGCCAGCCGCACGGCGTGTGGGTGTCGACGGCCGGCGGGATCGAGGCGGTCTCGGCCGAGCCGGCGGCCCCGAACGCCGTACGGCCCACGCTCGAGACGTTCGCCGCGCACGACGGGCTGACGGTGACCGGCTGGCTGTTCCGCCCGGCCGGCGAGGGGCCACACCCGACGGTGCTGTGGTTCCACGGCGGGCCCGAGGCGCAAGAGCGGCCGGGGCACGGCCCGCTCTTCCAGTCACTGACCGACCGGGGCATCGCCGTCTTCGCGCCCAACGTGCGGGGGTCGTCGGGCTTCGGGCGCAGCTTCGTCAACGCCGACAACCTCGGGCTGCGCTACGCCGCGATCGAGGACGTGCGTTCCTGCGCGCGCTATCTCAGTGAGTCGGGCGTCGCCTCCACGATGGGGATCATGGGCCGCTCGTACGGCGGTTATCTGACCCTGGCCGCACTGACGACCTTCCCCGACCTGTTCGCGGTGGGCATCGACGTGTGCGGCATGAGCAACTTCGCCACGTTCTACGAGCACACCGAGCCGTGGATCGCGGCCGCCGCCGTCTCGAAGTACGGCGACCCGGTGGCCGACCGCGAGCTGCTGGCCGACCTGTCGCCGATCACCCGCATCGACCGGCTGCGGACGCCGCTGATGATCGTCCACGGCGAGAACGACAGCAACGTACCGGTGATCGAGGCCGAGCAGGTGGTGGCCGCCCTCTCGGCGCGCGGGGTTCCGCACCGCTACCTGCTTTTCCCGGGCGAGGGCCACGAACTGCTGCACCGCACCTCGCGGGCGGACTACCTGCGCGAGACGGTCGACTGGCTCACGACGTACCTGTCGTAAAAAGAAGCGCCGGCCACCGCTGCGGTCCCCTCCCGCTGCGGCGCCGGCGCTTCCGTCTTTGACGACCTCAGAAGGCCGAGAGCGTGATCCCCGCCTGGCGCGGGTCGCCGCTGTGCACCAGCGACTCCTGGTTCTGCACGTCGTCGAAGGCGAACGCGTACGCCTTCCCGTCCAGCATGTTGTCGTGGATGACCTTGGCGTACAGGTTGCTCGGGTTGCCCTGATAGAAGTCGGCCGCCGTGCCGCTGGGCTGGGTGTCGAGCCGGCCCAGGGTCGTCCGGGTCAGCGCCGCGCACAGCGTCCGGGCGATCGGCCCGACCACCAGGTCGTTCGGCGCGCCGAGGGCACCGTCGCAGCCCCACACGTTCGCCGTGGACGGCTTGGTGAAGGAGGCGACCGTCTTACCCGTGCTGTCGGTGAAGTTCATGACGTTGCCCGACGTGCGACCCACGAACTTGGTGTCCGGCCGGTCGGTGAACGGAACAACAGTCAAATTCTTTCCCGTGTACGCGTTCCAGGCACCCGTGATGTACGAGTCCAGGTAGGTCGGGCTCATGAGCCCCGCGTCGGCCGCCTTGCCCGGCGCCAGCACGCGCAGCACGGTGCCGTCGCCCCGGGTGATCACGCTCTTGGCGAAGTCGGGCGACGCCTTGACCGTGTTGATGACCCGCTGCCGGCCGCCCGCCTTGACCTCACCGGTCTTCGAGGTGCGCCCGTCACCACCGGTCACGCTGACCACGTGCGGCACCGCGAACATGTCCACCTGCGAGCTGTTCAGCCACAGGCCGGAGTCGTTGAGCGTGAACTCGCTCCAGTCGAACAGGATGTCGCGGTTGGGGTCGCCGCCCGCCCACGGGGCCGGCTGCACCAGGCCGTCGGTGGTGAGCCGGAAGTCCAGCTTCTGGCCGAACGACATGTAGAGGCGGCCCGAGAGGTTCTTGGGCAGCTTCAGCGTGGTGGTCGCGCCGTTGCCCGGGCCGGCGATGGAGACGTCCGGGGCCGGCGCCGGGACGGGCGCGCCGCCGGTCCACGGGGTGAAGGCGCCGGCCGCGTTGACGTAGCCGAGCTTGCCGGTCGTCAGGTTGGTGCCGAGCACGTACAGGAAGACGTTGTCGGTCCGCCCGGTCTCGTTCTTGACCGCGACCGGGAGCGTGCTGCCCGCCGGCGGCACAGGTTGGGGGGCGTCTGGCGCCTTCGTCGTCGGCGCGGTCGTCGGCGCCTTCGTCGTCGGCGCGGTCGTCGGCGCCTTTGTGGTCGGCGCGGTCGTCGGCGCCTCTGTGGTCGGAGCCGTGGTCGGCGCGACAGTGGGCGCCGTCGTCGTCGGGGCCGTCGTCGCGCCGCCCTCGCAGGCCACGCCGTTGAGCTTGCAGCCGGCCGGCTTGCCGCCCGAGCCCACGAAGCCGAAGGTCACGCTGCCGCCGACCGGGACACTGCCGTTCCAGCCCCGGTTGGTGAAGGTGCGGTGGTTGCCCGAGGTGACCAGGTCGGCGTCCCAGTAGCTGCCGATCGCGCCGCCCGCCGGCAGATCGAACTCGACCTTCCAGGACGACATCGCGGCGGCGCCGGTGTTCTTGATCGTCACCTCGCTCTGCCAGCCCGAGCCCCAGTCGGAGACGGTGCGCAGCGAGGCGGTCGGCGCGGCGGCCGAAGCCGGCAGGGCAACCCAGGTGGTGACCCCGACCACCGCCGCGACCACGGCGGACAGGATGAACTTTCGTTGGCGACGCATGGGCCCCATCTTGGGAAGCCGCCCGCCGATCCACCCCATCCATGTTGATCTTTAAGGTCACTTTAAGGTCGTATTGCCCCTATGCCCCGGCCGCCCTGCCCGGCGTTCCCTCTTTGATTACGCCCGTCAGCTCAGTTCTTTGATCTGCGCCTCGATGCGCTCGCGGCGCTGCTCGAGGGTGTCGATCACCGCTTCGGTCTCGGCCAGGCCGGTCAGCTCGGTGGCGATCTCTTCCGGCTCCTGCAGTCCGATCGAGGTGTCGCTGTCCTGCCCGCGACGGGCAGTGACGTCGCCGGCCACCCGGCGCATCTCGGCCAGCTCCTCCTCGACGTCCTTGAGTTCCTGGCGCAGCTGGTCAGCCGTCTTGTCACTGGTCATGACGGCCATCCTAGGGCGCGGCGTCAGGACTCGCGCAGGGACTCGAAGTACGCCTTCATCGACGGGTAGTAGTCGTTGAAGTCGGGCAGCGGCTCACCCGCGCGGGCGGCGACCAGGTTGTCGAGGTAGTACTCCCAGCCGGGCCCGACCTCGCCCACACCCTCGGTGCTGGTCAGGTGGTGCACGAAGCGCAGCTCGGTGACGCCGCCGGCCTCGGTGAGCAGCAGTTCCATGTGCCAGGCGCCGGCCTCGTCGACGGTAGAAAGAGCCAGCCGGTGCGGGGGCTCACAGACGTCGATCCGCGCCTCCATCCAGGGGTTCGTTTCCTCGTACGCCATCTGGACCTTGATGGTGCGGCCGGGCCCCGCCTCGCCGGTCCACTGCCCGAACCACCGCGCGGTGCGGCTCGACTCGGTGACGCTGGCCCAGACGTCGTCGATGCCGGCCCGGAACGTGCGGGTCAGGATCAGGTCGTTGCCCTCGAGCCGGCCGGTGGGTGGGTTCGTCATGCCGTCCTCTCCTCTCGCTGGGGTGCTGCTCTTTCGTCGGGCTCGGGTGCTGCTCTCTTTTCGCGGCGTGTCCGGTAGACCTCGGTTTCGAGCGCGTCGAGCCGCCGGCCCCACACCTCGGCGGCAGAGTCAGGAAAACCGGCCAGCCAGCGTTTGACCTCGGCCAGCGGAGCTGGATCGAGCCGATAGACCCGCTCACGCCCCTCGGCCTTGTCGCTGACCAGCCCGCACTCGCGCAGCACCCGCAGGTGCCGGCTGACCGCGGGCCGGCTGATCGGGAAACGCCCGGCGATCACCCGCGCCGGCAGCGGCCCGCCGCGCAACACCTCGAGAATCTGCCGCCGAACCGGATCGGCGAGGGCCGCCACGACGTCGTCCACCCCAAAAGCGTAACCCATCGGTTACGCTTCTGGCCATGAGAGATCGCTTCCACGCGCTGCACGAGAGCGGAACCTTCCTGCTGCCTAACCCGTGGGACGTCGGCTCGGCCCGCGTGCTCGAATCACTGGGGTTCCAGGCCCTGGCCACTACGTCGTCCGGCCTGGCCGCGAGCCTGGGCAAACGCGACCAGCAGGTCACCCGGGCCGAGCTGGTCGCCCACGTGGCCGCCGTGACCGCCGCCGTCACCGTCCCGCTCAACGTCGACGCCGAACGCTGCTTCGCCGACGCCCCCGACGGCATCGCCGAGACGATCGACCTGCTGGCCGAGGCGGGCGCGGCCGGCCTCTCCATCGAGGACTACGACCCCGCCACCGCCCGCATCGAATCCCTGGAATCAGGAATCGAACGCGTGGCCGCGGCCGCCGAGGCCTGCGCCCGCCACAACATCGTGCTGACCGCCCGAGCCGAAAACCACCTTTACGGGTACGACGATCTGGACGACACCATCGAGCGTCTGCGCGCCTACCGGGCCGCCGGCGCCGACGTCGTCTACGCCCCCGGCCTGCACACCCCGGACGACATCGGCCGCGTCGTCACCGAGGTTGCCTGCCCGGTCAACGTCCTGGCCACGGCCGACACCCCACCCGTGGCCGAACTGGCCACCCTCGGCGTGCGCCGGGTCTCCACCGGCGGCGCCCTGGCCTGGGCCGCCTACGGAGCCCTGCGGGACGCTGCCCGCGAACTTCTCGACGCCGGCACCACGACGTTCCGGGGCCGCGCGCTGACGTCCGACGAGATCGCGCGAGCGCTCGACTGACCCTGATCGGGCGAATTGTCGATGCATCGGGGACATCCGACGGACAAATCAGCATTCGGCCGGATCGCCTCGCTAGGGTCCCCCGCAAACCTAGGAGGGCACGACATGACGAGGTCCGTCGCGATCACGGGAATCGCCACGCTGGCGGCACTGGCGGCCGGTGGCGGTGTCAGCTACGCCGCACCACGCCACGACACCGCGTGCGCGGTGCCGGCCCGGTACGCCACGATCCAGTCCGCGGTGAACACCACTGCCTGCACGGCGATCAAGGTCGCCCCAGGAACGTACGCGGAAAACGTCACGATCGGCCGGAGCCTCAAGCTGCACGGTGCGCGATCGGGCCAGGACGCCCGCACCCGCCGCGGCGGTGGCGAATCGGTGATCAACGGCGGCGCGCTGGCCACGATCACCATCGACGCCGACAACGTCACTGTCGACGGCTTCACGCTGAACGGTCCGCCCAGCCCCGGCACCGCGGCGCTGGTGATGCAGACCGGCAAGAGCGGCGAGACGATTCAGAACAACGTCATCAACAACCCGGGCCGGGCCGCGTCGATCACCACCAGCCGCTCGACGTTCACTCGCAACCTGGTCAAGAACACACCGACCGCGAACGACGGCTTCCAGACCAACAGCATGCCGGTCCGCGACGTCACGATCTCCGACAACACGTTCACCGGCCCGACCCCGTCCACCTATAACGCCGACGTGACCTTCATCGAGGGCGACCGCAACCTGACCGTGTCCGGCAACCGCAGCACAGGCACCGGCACACTGGTGGCCTTCTTCAAGACGACCGGCGGCCGGGTCACCGGCAACACGGTGGCCGGCAAGCCCGACTCGTCGGCCGTCTACATCGGCGGCGCCAACAGCAACATCACCGTCAGCGGCAACACCATCAGCGGCGCCGGCTCAGCCATCCGCGTCGTCAACCGCCCCAACTCCGGCGTGACCATCACCCGCAACACGCTCCGGAAGAACCAGTACGGCGTGAACGTCGGCCCCGGCGCGGTTTCCGGCACCCTGGCTGTGAACCGCAACAGCATCGCCGGTAACACCGCGTACGGCGTCTTCAACGACCCCACCTCAGGCGGCCCCGTCAACGCGACCTGCAACTGGTGGGGCAGCCTGACCGGCCCCGGCCCGGTCGGCCCCGGCCGCGGCGACAAGGTCAGCACCGCAGTCACCTACCGTCCGTGGCTCAAGCTCTCCAGCCTGATCACCGGCTGCCAGGAAGCGCGCCGCTGACCGTCCGCACGACTCGAAGGCCGGCCGCTCGCGCAGCCGGCCTTCGGGTGGGTCCTGTTCCGGCTCAGATGGCGGTGGTGCCGCCGTCGGCCACCAGTTCCAGCCCGTTGACATAACTCGAGTCGTCGGAGGCCAGGAACAGGGCGACGGTGGCGATCTCTTCGGGACGGCCCATCGCTCCCCGCGGAATGAGGGATTCGAAGGCCGACCGGGTTGCCTCGTCGAACAGTTCTTCCTGCTTGGCCGTGGCGACCTGGCCGGGGGTCAGAACGTTGACCCGGATCTTGCGGTCGCGCAGTTCGTTGAGCCAGACGCGAGCCCAGGCCTGGTGGACGGCTTTGCTCCCCGCGTACAGGCTCCAGCCGGGGAAAGCGCCGAGCGAGGCGTTGGATCCGGTCATGAGGATCGAGCCGTTGTCGTTGATCAGCGGCAGCGCCTTCTGCACGGTGAACAGGGTCCCGCGGGCATTGAGCGAGAAGGCGCGGTGGAACTGCTCCTCGGTGATCTCGCCGAGAACGTGGACCAGCTCTGCGCCGAGGCCCAGGTCTCCAAGCGCACGGCCTACCAACACTTCACCAGCAAGGACGAACTGGTCGCCGAATACCTGCGCCGATTCGACCTCGACGTCATGCCCGGCGTGTTCGACCGCACCGATCTCACCCCCCGCGAACGACTCCTGGCCGCCTTCGACATGCCCGCATCCACCCCCCTCTGCCCCTACATCGCGGCGGCCGTCGAACTGCACGACCCCCACCACCCCGCATCGGAATACGCCCGCGACTACAAAACCGCCATCGCCGCCCGCCTGACGGAAACCGCCCGCGAAGCCGGCGCCACCAACCCCGACCAACTCGGCGAACAATTGGCGCTGCTCCTGGACGGCGCTTCCGCCCGAACCCGAGTCCTCAACAGCGACGCCTTCCCCACCGCGGCGGCCATCGCCGCCGTCCTCATCGACAACGCCATCCCCTAGCCCGCGCTGTTCTGCGGCGCGTGTTGCTGCGCCATTCCAGCCGCATCGCGCGTTACGGCACGAGAATGGTCGGGCTGCGCGCCACGCCAGCCGCGTCGTGGCTGATGTCCGTGCCGCCCGTTACGGCGCGGGAGTGGTCGGGCTGCTCGCCACGCCAGCCACGTCGTGGCTGAGCCCCGTGCCGCCCGTTACAGCATCGGAATGGTCGGGCTGCTCGCCACGCCAGCCACGTCGTGGCTGAGGTCCGTGCCGCCCGTTACAGCACGGGAGCGGTCGGGCTGCCCGCCACGCCAGCCGCGTCGTGGCTGAGGTCCGTGCCGCCCGTCACGCCACGGGAGCGGTTGGGCTGCTCCCCACGCCAGCCGCGTCGTGGCTGAGCTAAGTGCCGCCCGTTGCGGCACGGGAGTGGTTGGGCTGCTCGCCACGCCAGCCGCGTCGTGGCTGAGCTAAGTGCCGCCCGTTGCGAAACGGGAGTGGTTGGGCTGCTCGCCACGCCAGCCGCGTCGTGGCTGAGCTAAGTGCTGCCGGTTGCGAAGGTGAGTAATGTGCCTTTCTCGAACGCCGGGCGATTCACGGATTAAAAACGCTGAGGCTCCAGAGCAATATAGCCAATGGCGCCAAATTGCCATCTTGGAACGCCCGCGGCATCAACACTTCTTTAGATTTGATTTGATCAACGCAAGTTGGCATGATCAAGTTGAATTCCGACGAGCCGTTCGCCCGCATAAGCGGGACAATATAGGTATGCGGCAGCTACAGTTCTTCAGCTCGACAGAGTTGGCGAAAATGCGTGACCGAACCCGCCGCCGAAACTATTCAGCCGCGAACGAAGAATTCCGTCGCGAACACGAACGCCATCGCGCCTGGGGCCTGCAACAAAGACACGCCGCCAAGCTGAGCCGCCTGCGCCGCGCTGCTGCCGAGAACCCCGACACCCCCTCCGCCGCCCGCTTGGCACTGATCGACCGCCTCCAGTCCGAGCGCCACACCAAGCCAGAGCCGCCGCAGCCCCTCGCCACCCCTTCCCCAGACGATCAACCCGCCCCACCGTCGACGCCGCAACCGTCCGAGCCAGCCACCGCTCCCAGCCAAGCCGCCGCTTCCACCGAAGCCAGCGACGCCTCCGACGCTGACGCCGTCACCACCCCGCCGCAGCCGGCAGAAATGGCAGCCCCTGGTCCAGTCTCGACCGCGCCGACGACAAGCGGCTCACGCCAACCCGCACAGCTGCACCCGTCCGAGCTAATCCGCCCGCCGCACGGCCGACCGCCCAGCCACCCTCGCGCCGCAACCGGCCCCGCCCAACACCAGCCACGACGCCGCCCGCCTGGCCAGCCGCCCAGCCATCCCCTCACCGCTACAGGCCGCACCCAACACCAGCCACGACGCGGCTCGCCTGGCCAGCCGCCCAGCCACCCGCGCACCGCAACCGGCCCCGCCCAACAGCGACCACGACGCCGCTCGCCTGGCCAGCCGCCCAACCACCCCCACACCGCAACCGGCCCCACCCAACAGCGACCACGACGCCGCTCGCCTGGCCAGCCGCCCAACCACCCCCACACCGCAACCGGCCCCACCCAACAGCGACCACGACGCCGCTCGCCCGGCCACCCGCCCCCACACCGCAACCGGGCCCCACCCAACACCAGCCACGACGCCGCCCGCCTGGCCAGCCGCCCCGACACCGCAACAGGCCCACCCAACACCAGCCACGACGCCGTGCCACCGCAAAAACGGCGGCACCCCCACCGAACCCAGGGCACCGCCGACGGCAAAGGAAGAGAGGCGTGGTGCCGCTGCCGCGACGGCACCACGCCGGTCAATGGGGAAACCTCAACCGCGGCGCCACTTCTGGTTAGCCCCGCCGGTGCACTCCCAGAGGACGAGAACAGCGCCCTCGTTGGCGTTCCAGGCGTCGATGTCCACGCACTTGTTGGCCTGCGGGTTGACCAGATCGCCGGCTGCGGAGAGGACGAACTGCTGGGCCGGGTTGCCGCTGCAGTTGACGATTTGGATTGCGGCGCCGTTGGCGGTGGAGCCCCACGCTACGTCCAGGCACTTGTTGTTGGAGGTTTGCAGGGTGCCGTTGACGAAGTTCCAGCGTTGGGCTGCGGTGCCGTTGCAGTTCCACATCTGGACCCGTACGCCGTCGGAGAAGTTGCCGTTGGGGACGTCCAGGCACTTGTTGTTGAGGCTGCTGATCACGGCCGAACCACCCGAGCCGCCGCCGGTGGTGGTCAGGGACAGGCCGTAGGTCTGCAGGATCTCGTTGACGGGCTGGAACCACATGGTGCCGCCGCTGGAGCAGTTGCCCGTGCCGCCCGACGTGACGCCCTGGGCCTGGTTGCCGGAGATCCAGCTGCCGCCGGAGTCGCCGGGCTCGGCGCACGCGTTGCTGCGGGACAGGCCCGACACGGCGCCCTGCGAGTAGACGATCGTCTCGTTGCGGCCCAGCAGGGTGCCGCAGCGCCAGCCGGTCGTGCGGCCCGAGCGGCAGATCGAGCTGCCGATCGCCGCGTCCTGCGAACCGGCCACGGTGACGTTGCCGCCCGCGTAGTTGTTCACCCAGGGCTGGGAGGTCCAGTTCCCGTTCGTACGCACCCAGGCGTAGTCGTTACCGGGGAACGACGACCCGGCGAAGTTGCCCTGGGCCACGTTGTTGTAGCCCAGCGTCGGGCTGCCCGTCCCGCCGCAGTGGCCGGCCGTGACGAAACCGCCGGCGACCGAGAAGCCGACCGAGCACAACGTGTTGCCGTTGATCACGTACTGGTCGCCGCCGCGGGTGTCGTACATCGGGCGGGGCTGCTCCGCCGACGTGACCACGGTGACTGCCCCGGCGCCCGACGCAAAGTCGCGGGCCGCCGATAAAGCGCCAGGGGCAGCCATCACAACCACCCGGTTGTTTGGAACGTCGACATACCAGCCGCGCACCACCGAGGAACGAGCCGATTTGGCCCGTTTGTCCAGGAAAGCGCGCGTCGAGGCGAGATCGGCGCTGCTGTGCTCCACGACGACGGCTGACGCCCCCTCCGCCCGTACGGAGGAAGCAGCGGAAGCATCGGTGACCGCAACCGTCAGCCGCGACGCGCCGGACGGGATCCAGGCCCCGGCGAAGGACGAGCCGAGCTTGGCCTTGAGGCGCTTCTCGACCACGGGGGCCGCCGCCTCGGTGCGCAACCGGGCCGCGATCTCACCGTTGTCGATCTTCAGGTCGCGCCGCATGGCGCTGAGCATGCCGGGGTCGAGGTCGATCGACGGGTCGGCGGCGTGCGCGGGCACGGGACTGAGGGTTCCGATCGTGATCGCCGCTGAGGCGACCGCGAGCCAACGTAGGCGCATGTCGGGGGTCCTTTCAGTGCGCCGGAAAATCGGGGGATTAATCGGAGGCTGTCGATGCGTGACAACGCTGTCAAGGAATAGGAAGGAACCCTGCCCGAACGAACCACGTGTGCTCCGTCGCCTGCCCTCGCCGATCGGGCGTCCGGCGTGCAAGGCTGTGTCCTGAGATCGGACTGGAGCGGGGTTACCGGATGGGCATGGTCAAGGTCGTCGGCCTGGTGCTGCACCCCAGGCGCGACTGCGGGGCGGCGATAGAGGCCATCGTGAAGTGGGCCGAGCGCCGCGACGTCACCGTGCTGGGGCTGCACGCCGAGATCGACCGCATCGACTGCGAGGCGGTGGCGGTCACCCAGCAAGAGATGGTCGATCGGGCCGGCCTGCTGGTCAGCCTGGGCGGCGACGGCACCATGCTGCGCACCATGCGGCTGGTCGAGGGCCGCAAGACCCCGGTGCTGGGCGTCAACGTGGGCCGGCTGGGCTTCCTGGCCGAGGTCGACCTGCCCGATCTGCCGGCCGCCCTCACGGCGATCGACGAGCACAAGTTCACCATCGAGCCGCGCACCGCGGTCCGCACCCGGCTGCCCGACGGCAAAGAGGTGTCCGCGTTCAACGACATCGCGATGGTGCGCGTGCCGGGCGACGGGCTGGCCGCGATCGGCATCTCGGTCGAGAAGAAGAACTTCGTCAACTACGCGGCGGACGCGGTCATCGTGGCCACCCCGACCGGCTCCACCGCCTACAGCTTCTCGGCCGGCGGCCCGATCGTCTCGCCCAACGTCGAGGGCCTGATCGTCACCGCCGCCGCCGCGCACTCCTCGTTCAACCGGCCGCTCATGCTGGCCCTGCAGGAACAGCTCGACCTGGACGTGCTGCCGACCAGCGGCCGCCTGGCCATCGAGGTCGACGGCATCATCGAGGGCTACGCCGGCCCCGACGACCGGCTGTGCATCGAGCCCGTCCCGTCGGCGGCCCAGGTGATCCGGCTCGGCAGCACCAGCTTCTACGAGCGGGCCCGGCGCAAGCTGCGGGTCGAGGGCAGCGCCCAGGTCGGCGTGCCCGACTCGGGCGACGCCGTCGTGGTCGACAGCTTCGAGCGGCAGCGCTACGAGATTCTCATCGGCGGCGAGGTGGCCGGCGTGCTGCACTACCGGCGCCACGGCGGCGAGATCGAGCTGATGCACACCGAGATCGAACAGTCCTTCTCCGGCCGCGGCCTGGCCGGCCGGCTCGCGTCGGCCGCTCTCGAGGACGCCCGCGGCCGGGCCACCCCCGTCATCCCCTCCTGCCCCTTCGTCATCGGATATCTGGACCGCCACCCCGAGTACGCCGACCTGCTGGCCACTCCACCTGCCGATAGCTGAGGTATCTGCCATGGGCCATCCCGCGATCCTGACCGTCGACGACGACCCCGCGGTCTCCCGCGCCATCGCCCGCGACCTGCGCCGCCGCTACGGCGACCGGTACCGCATCGTCCGTGCCTCCTCCGCCGCCGAGGCGCTCGAGGCCCTGCGCGAGCTCAAGCTGCGTGGCGGCCGGGTGGCCGTGATGCTCGCCGACTACCGCATGCCGCAGGTCAACGGCATCGAGTTCCTCGAGCAGGCGATGGACCTGTTCCCCAACGCGCGGCGGGCCCTGCTGACCGCGTACGCCGACACCGACGCCGCCATCCAGGCGATCAACGTCGTGGACGTCGACCATTACCTGCTCAAGCCGTGGGACCCGCCGGAAGAGAAGTTGTATCCGGTGCTCGACGCCCTGCTCGACGCGTGGCTGGCCACCGGCGACCGCGAGACCGAGGACATCCGCGTCGTCGGCCACCGGTGGAGCGAGCCGTCGTACGAGATCCGCGACTTCCTGGCCCGCAACCTGGTGCCCTACAAGTGGCTGGGCGCCGACGAGCCCGAGGGCCGCCGCCTGCTCGAGGCGGCCAGCGTCGGCCCCGAGTCGATCCCGCTGGTGGTGACGGCCGACGGGCGCGCGATGGCCCAGCCCAGCACCACCGAAGTGGCCGAGGCGGTCGGCCTGTCCACCGCCCCCGGCCGCGACTTCTACGACCTGATCATCGTGGGCGGCGGGCCGGCCGGGCTGGGCGCGGCCGTCTACGGCGCCTCCGAGGGGCTCAAGACGCTGCTGGTCGAGCGGCGCGCGGTCGGCGGTCAGGCCGGTCAGAGCTCGCGCATCGAGAACTACCTGGGCTTCCCCGACGGCATCTCGGGCGCGCAGCTGACCGACCGGGCCCGCCGCCAGGCCGGCAAGTTCTCGGCCGAGGTGCTGACCACGCGGGATGTCACCGGCCTGCGCCCGGACGGTTCGGCCCGCACGCTCACGTTCGCCGACGGCGGCGAGATCTCGGCCCACTCGATCGTGCTGGCCACCGGCGTCTCGTACCGGCCGCTGATCGCCGAGGGCGTGGCCGAGCTGACCGGTTCCGGCGTCTACTACGGCTCGGCCTCGACCGAGGGCCCCTCGTGCGCCGGCACCGACGTCTACATCGTCGGCGGGGCGAACTCGGCCGGCCAGGCGGCGCTGTTCTTTTCCCGGTACGCGAAAACGGTCACGCTGCTCGTCCGGGGCGATTCGCTCGAGTCGTCGATGTCGTACTACCTGATCCAGCAGCTCAACAAGATCGACAACATCCGCGTCCGCACCCGCTGCGAGGTGCTCAGCGCCCAGGGCGACGGCCACCTGCAGGCCATCACCATCTGCGACAGCAAAGAGGGCGTGAGCACCACGGTCGAGTGCGGCTACCTCTTCGTCTTCATCGGGGCCGAGCCGCGCACCGACTGGCTGGGTCAGGCGGTGGCCCGCGACGAGAAGGGCTTCGTCTACACCGGGCCGGATCTTCTCTCAAATGGCACCCGCCCGAAGGGATGGGATCGGGAGCGGGATCCGTTCTACCTGGAGTGCAGTGTTCCCGGCATCTTCGCCGCCGGCGACGTCCGGGCCAACTCCGTCAAGCGGGTGGCCTCGGCGGTCGGCGAGGGCGCGATGGCCGTCACGCTGGTCCATCGTTACCTGGAGGCGCAGTAAGCCATGAGTGACAGCACGGAGGTCCGGCTCGTTCCCTGCGAGCCCGGGCAGCTCACCAACGACGAGCTGCGCACGCTGTTCCTGTTCGAGAAGCTGACCGACGACCAGCTCACCTGGATCTCGGAGCACGGCTGCACGATGCACATGCCGGCCGGCGGCGTGGTGATCCGCGAGGGCGATCCCGCCGACCAGTTCCTGGTGCTGCTCAGCGGCACGATCGAGCTCACCCGCCGGGTCGGCCAGGACGAGGTGCGCACCAACCGCACCGAGCAGCGCGGCGTCTACATGGGGGCCACGAACGCCTACCTGCGCGACGACGGCGTACCGCGTAATTACATGATGAGCACGCGGGCCCTCGACGACAGCGACTTCTTCGTGCTCTCGGCCGACGACTTCGGCTGGATGATGCGCGAGTGGTTCCCGATGGCCATCCACCTGCTCGAGGGCCTGACCATCGGCATGCGCAACACGCAGGCGGCGGTCAGCGAGCGGCAGCGCCTGACCGCGCTCGGCGCGCTCTCGGCCGGCCTGATGCACGAGCTCAACAACCCGGCCGCGGCCGCCTCGCGGGCCACCGCGGCGCTGCGCCAGCGGGTCGCCGGCATGCGGCACAAGCTGGCCATGCTGGCCGCCGGCAAGGTCGACCCGGAGCGCCTGGTGGCGCTGGTCGAGCTGCAGGAGGACGTGATCGAGCGGGCGGCCAAGGCCAAGCCGCTGACCGCGATGGAGACGGCCGACCGCGAGGACGAGCTCGGCGACTGGATGGACGAGCGCAACGTCACCGGCGGCTGGGACCTCGCCCCGGTCTTCGCCCAGGGCGGCCTCGACATCGAGTGCCTCACGCTGATCGAGGAGCGGGTCGGCACCCAGGCGCTGCTCGACCAGGCCATCCACTGGATCGGCTACGCGCTCGAGACCGAGCAGCTGATGACCGACATCGAGGACGCCACCGGCCGGGTCTCGTCGCTGGTGTCGGCGGCCAAGCAGTACTCGCAGATGGACCGGGCGGCCCACCAGTGGATCGACATCCACAGCGGGCTCGACAGCACGCTGGTGATGCTGACCCACAAGATCGGCGACGGGGTCAAGGTCGTGAAGGACTACGACCGGACGCTGCCGCAGGTGCCGGCCCACCCGGCCGAGCTCAACCAGGTGTGGACCAACCTGATCGACAACGCGGTGCAGGCCATGAGCGGCGCCGGCACGCTGACGATCAAGACGTACCGCGAGGACGACCACGTGGTGGTCTCGATCGGCGACACCGGCCCGGGCGTGCCCGAGGATCTGAAGAAGCGCGTGTTCGAGCCGTTCTTCACCACCAAGCCGGTGGGCGAGGGCACGGGGCTGGGCCTCGACATCTCGTACCGGATCGTGGTGAACGGCCACGGCGGCGACATCAAGCTCGACTCCAAGCCGGGCGACACCAGGTTCCTGGTACGGCTGCCGCTGACCGAGCCGTCGTCGGCCTGACATGGCAGAGCGGGCGGGGAGTGATTCCCGCCCGCTCCGAAATACCTAGAGCAACCCTCGCACGTACGCCGCCTGACCCGCGTGCTGCGCGTCGTCGTCGTACACGCTGACCAGCCGCACCCCCAGGGTGACCGGCGGGTCCCAGTTGTCGTCGATCACCCGGTCGAGGTCCTTCTCGCTGATCCCGGCCAGATAGGCCACCGTACGGTCGTGGACCGCCCGGTAGTAGTCGAGCAGCACCTGCGCGCTCTCCGGAGCCACCGCCGCCACCTGCGCGGCGTCGTGGCCGTAGCCGGTCTCGCCCGCGTCCTTCAGGCTGAACTTGGCCGGCCAGTCGCCGCCCGCGTAGACCTGCTCCACGCCCATCACCTCGGCCACGTGGTCGTCCTGGACCCGGGTGAGGTGCCAGACCAGCCAGCCGATCGAGTTGGCGCCTTTCGCCGGCTGGTAGCGCAGCTGCTCGGGCGTGAGGCCCTGGACGGCCGTCTCGACCAGCTCGGGGAGCCGCCCGAAGGCCTCGATCAGTACGTCTTTCGCGTCCATCCGCTACTCCCCGCTCTGCTGCTGCTGGGTGGAGCCGTCCTGGGTCGTGCTGCCGTCCTGCTGATCCTGCCCGTCGGTGGGCTGATCCGTGGGCTCGGTGCCGGGATCGGTCTCACCGGTCTGGGGATCGACCGGCTCGGCGGTCTGCGTGGGCGTCGCCGACGGGGTGCCGGCGGTGTCGGTCGGCTCCGCACTCGGCGCACCGGCCGGGCCATCGGTCGGCTCGGTGGTGGCGCCGGGATCCTCGGACGGCTCAGCCGACGAGGACGGCGCGGGTGTCGGCGTGCTCTCGCGCTTGCCGTTGTCGCCGCTGAACGCGGACCCCAGCGTGGTGCTCGAGCTGGTCTTGACGCCGACCGCGTCGGCCATCGAGCGCTGGGTGAGCAGCTCGAAGGTCGTCAGCGTGCCCATGGCCAGCACGAAGACAGCGCCGGCGACGGCGGCTATCCGGCCCCAGCGCATCTTCTTCGGTCCGGCCGGCGGCGGCGCCGGCTCGTCGGACGGAACCTCGTCCTCGGCCGCCACCACCGTCGGGGTGCCGACGGCGGCCGGCGCGGTCACGAAGGTCGACACGATCTTCTTGCTGCCGCGGTTGATGAACCGGGTGTAGAGCTCTGTGCCGACCGAGCCGATGACGCTGGCCACGGCCGCTCCGATCAGCGTTCCCGCGACGCCGAGGAAGGAACCCACGACCGCGGCGGATACCGCGGCGAGCGTTCCTGCGATGGTCTTCGGAATGTCGATGCCGGACCAGATCCGGTCCGGTGCGTGCTCGGCCATGTCCTCCCTTGCCCTCTTAGTCCTGTCTCGTCAGGCTCTTGGCCTTCTCCGTACGGCCGATTGCTAAACCCCGCCGGTCGGCCCACACCTCGCGCAGGGGACGCACGACGATGCCCTCCTCGGCCATGCGCCGCCGGGCCAGCCTGCGGGTTCGCAGGATTCCGGCGACGCCGATCACGATGAAGATGTATTGCACCGACATGGCCACTTTGAAGTCGTCGATGTCATAGTTCGTGCCGCCGCCGGTGCGCGCGTCGAGAATCAGGCCGATCAATTCGATCGACAGCAGCGAGGCGACGAACCCGCCCACGTTGACGACGCCGGTGGCCGTGCCGAGGCGGCTCGGCGGGTTGAACGTGCGGGCGTAGTCGAACCCGATCATCGAACCCGGGCCGCCCAGGGCCAGCGCCACGATCAGCAGCACCAGCACCGGCAGCGGCGCGTGTCCCGGCCAGGCCAGCACCAGGCCCCAGCCGGCCGCGTTCACCGCGACCACGCCCAGCACCAGCCACGACCGGCGCAGCGGGTGCCGCTGCACGAGCACCCCGATCAGCGGCCCGGCCGCCATGCCGACCAGCACGAACAGGGTGAGCAGGGCGCTCGCCGTCTCGCGGGCCAGGCCCTGCCCGGCGATGAGGAACGGGAAGCCCCACATCAGCGCGAACACGGTGCCCATGAACTGGGTGGTGAAGTGCGTCCACAGCCCGAGCCGGGTGCCCGGGTGCCGCCACGCGCTGCTCAGGCTCTCGCCGAGCTGACGCATGGTCATCGACGCGCCGCTGTTCATCCGCTTCTCGGGCGAGTCGTGCAGAGCGGCGAACGCGGCGATGGCCACGAACACCCCCGCGCCCGCCGTGGTGAAGAACGCTGCGCTCCAGCCCGGCCCGGCCAGCAGCATCGCCAGCGGCACGGCCGAGAGCACCTGCCCGGCCTGGCCGACGATGCCGGTCAGCTGGGTCAGCACCGGCACCCGCTTCGCCGGGAACCACTGCGGCACCAGGCGCAACACGCTGATGAAGGTCATCGCGTCGCCCGCGCCGACCAGGACGCGGGCCAGCACGGCGCCGCCCACGTGGTCGGAGGTAGCCATGATCGCCTGACCGGCCGCCATCAGCACACCGCCGCTGACCACCAGTCGCAGTGACCCGAAGCGGTCGAGCAGCAGCCCGACCGGCACCTGCAGGCCGGCGTACACGAGAAGTTGCAGCACGGCGAACGAGGCGAGCGCTCCGGCGCCGATGCCGAAGCGGTGCTGCGCGTCCAGCCCGGCCACGCCGAGCGAGGTGCGGTGCAGCACTGCGATGATGTACGCGGCGAGGCCGACGGCCCAGACCGCCCAAGCCCTTGCTGGGGGACGCAGGGGCATGAGTCGCCTTCCACTCGCTTTCTTGCACGTACGGATCCCAGCCTTGCCCGCCCGCCGCCCGGTCACAACCGAATCCGGCCGAAACCACACGTGCGTCCCGTCACTGATCGTTTTGGCTGCGCAGAGCCCCGACAGGTCAAGCCCATTACCGCGATTCGGCGATGTTGTGACCACAATTACGGGACGGAAGAAACCGGGCCGACGGAGACTTGAACCCGAATATGCGCCAAGATCCTGCCGGCCGCCGTTTAGGTGTCGTCCTCGTCCTCGGTTTTCTGTCCGCTCTCGGGCCGCTGACCATCGACATGTACCTTCCGTCCCTGCCGACGATCACCACTGACCTGCAGACCACCGAGGCCGCGGTGCAGCTCACGCTCACCGGCACGCTCCTCGGTCTGGCGCTCGGTCAGCTGCTGATCGGCCCGCTCTCCGACGCGATCGGCCGCCGCGCCCCGCTCCTGGCCGGCGTCGGGGTCCACGTCCTGGCCTCGGTCCTGTGCGTCATCGCTCCCAACCTCGCCGTCCTCGGCACCCTGCGCGTGCTGCAGGGTCTGGGCGCCGCGGCCGCCGCGGTGGTCGCGATGGCGATCGTGCGCGACCTCTACACCGGGTTCGCCGCGGCCAAGCTGCTGTCCCGGCTGATGCTCGTCATCGGCGTGGCCCCGATCCTCGCGCCGACCATCGGCGGCACCGTGCTGCACTGGACGTCCTGGCGCGGCGTCTTCGTGGTGCTCACCGTGGTCGCCGTCGCGATCCTGGCCGCCACCGCGCTGTTCCTGCCCGAGACGCTGCCCGCCGAGCGGCGGCGCAACGGCGGCGTGATGGGGACGCTGCGTGATTACGGCACGCTCTTCACCGACCGTACGTACGTCGGGCTGATCGTGGTCGCCGCGCTGGCCTTCTCTGCCCTGTTCGCCTATGTCAGCGGCTCCTCCTTCGTGTTCCAGGAGGAGTACGGGATGACCGAGCAGCAGTTCGCGTACGTGTTCGCCGGCGGCGCGATCGGCCTGATCGGCGCCACCCAGCTCAACGTGCGCCTGCTCCGCCGCTGGGCGCCGGCCCAGATCCTGGGCTTCGCGCTGATCGCCGGCGCCGTCTCCGGCGTCCTGCTGCTCGTCACCGCCACCACCGGCTTCGGCGGGCTGGCCGGCATCCTCGTCCCGCTGTGGCTGGTGCTGGCCACCGTCGGCCTGGCCATGCCGAACGCGCCCGCGCTGGCCCTGTCCCGGCACGGCGAGGCCGCCGGAACCGCGGCCGCCCTGCTCGGGGCCGTGCAGTTCGGCGTCGGCGCGCTGGCCGCCCCGCTGGTCGGTGTGCTCGGCAACAGCTCGACCGCCATGGCGATCGTGGTCGCGGGCGGCATGGCCGGCGCGGTCGTGGTGCTGTGGGGCGTCGTCCGGCCCAGCCGGCTGCCGGCCGAGACCGGCGAGCCCGTGATGGCCGTCGCACACTGAGCGACGCGCGTCGCATTACCGTGAGTCGATCCCACCGGCCGGGTAGCAGAGCGCCATGCGCGATCACACCCGCCGGTGGGCCTGGCTCGGCGTCCTGGTCACCGGACTCGTTCTGTACGCCGTGGTGCTGTGGACCCTGGTCCACACGCAGAACCCCAACTTCGTACCGGCGCTGATCCTGCTCGGCGCGACGGTCGTCCCCCTCTCGTTCCTCACCTTCGCCCAGGCCCGCACCGGCCGCTGGCAGGTGCCGACCTCGGCCCTGGTGATCTCCGCGTTCTTCGGCGGGGTGATCGGCATCGTGGTGGCGGGCACCCTCGAGTACGACACGTTGCGCGGCCTCGGCGTGCTGCCCATGGTGTTCGTCGCGGTCATCGAGGAGTCGGCCAAGCTCATCGTGCCGCTGATCCTGCTGCTCACGATCATGCGGCGGCACGAACGCCGGCTGCCGTCGGACGGCCTGATCATCGGGGTCGCGTCGGGTCTGGGCTTCGCGGCCCTCGAGACCATGGGGTACGCCTTCACGGCGCTGCTCGCCTCGGACGGCAACATCGGCAGCGTCGAGCAGACCCTGTTCGTGCGCGGCCTGACCTCACCGGCCGGGCACACCGCGTGGACCGGGCTGACCGCCGGCGCGCTGTGGGCCCTGATCGCCGCGCCCAGTGCCCGCCGGGTGCTGGCCTTCATCGGCACCTTCGCCGGCGCGGTCGTCCTGCACACCTGCTGGGACACGTTCGGCGCGCCGATCCCGTACCTGATCCTGGCCGCCATCAGCCTGGGCTGGCTGTTCCTGGCCCTGCGCCACTACCGCTCCTTCGCCGAGCACTCCCCCGTGGCGCTGTCCATGCGGCCCCTCACGATTTAGATCTTTTCGCTAGCCTCGCGGGATGCGCAGTCCCACCCAGCCGTTGATCGGCGTCGATGACATCGCCGGGATCGTCCAGGACGGTCTCGGCGTCGGCGTGACCGGGGCGTCGGAGCTGAGCGGGGGCGGGTTCGCCGCGGTCTGGCGAGCTTCGCTCACCGACGGGCGCGAGGTGGTGGTCAAGGTGGGGCCGCCGGCGTCGGCTCGCCTTCTCGCGTACGAGAGAAGCCTGATCCCGGCCGAGGCGGAGTACTACACCCTCGTACGCGGAAAAGCCCCGGTGCCGTCGGTGCTCACCCACAGCGACAACTGGATCATCTCGTCGCTGCTGCCCGGGGAACCGCTGACGGCGGTCGAGTCGGAACAGGCCCGGCGCGAACTGGGAGCAGCCGTCGCCCGCGTGCACACGATCACCGGGCCGTTGTTCGGCTACACCGGCGACCGGCCGTCCGGCGACGACTGGCCGACCGCCTTCGACGCCATGATCGAGTCGCTGCGGGCCGACGCCGCCGAGTGGAAGGTGCCGCTGCCCCCGCTGGACGGCGTGGTCGGCCGGCACCGGGCGCTGCTGGCCACGGTCACCCGCCCGGCGCTGCTGCACTTCGATCTGTGGGACGGCAACGTGCTGGTCGCCCCGGACGGGTCGCTCAGCGGCCTGGTCGACGGCGAGCGTTATCTGTACGGCGATCCGCTGCTCGACTTCGTGTCGCCCGCCCTGTTCCGGCGCATCGACGAGTCGCACCCGTTCGTGCGGGGCTACGGCGCCGGGCCGTTCACGCCGGACGAGCTCACCCGCCTCGCCCTGTATCGGGTGCACCTCTACGTCCTGATGCTGGCCGAGGGGCCGAGCCGGGGCATCGCGCTCGACGCCGACCGGCAGAAGCTGGTGACCCGGCTGCTCGAGGCCGAACTGGCGGACCTCTGATGCGGATCGCCTGGGCCGCGGACGCCGCCGAGGTGGCCCCGCTCTTCGACGAGTACCGGGTGCACTACGGCCAGGAAGCCTCAGCTGCCACTCCGGCTTGGCTGGCCGACCAGATCACGTCCGGCCGCCTGGCGGTGGCCACCGCCGGGGAGCACGGGTTCATCACCGTCGCGGTGCTGCCGGCCTCGCTGACGCTGGGCGAGTTCTGGTTCGTCCGCGACCTGTTCGTCCCTCCGCGCTTCCGCCGCCGCGGCGTGGCGCGCGCGTTGCTGACGCACGTCGTCGAGGCCGCCCGTGCGGCCGGCGCCCGCCGCGTCTCGCTGCAGACCGAGACCGGCAACGCTTCGGCGCTCGCCCTCTACGCCTCGGCCGGCTTCCGCCCGGTCGACGGCCTGGAAATGCTCAGCCTGGCACTGTGAGCGGTCCCGTCACCAGGGCGAGACGCAGCTTCGTCTCGTCCTCGGTGCCGGCGGCGGCCGTCAGGATCACCATCTTCAGCTCGGCGTCGCCGTCGGTGAGAACATCGCAGTCGACAGCGATCGGGCCCACGGCCGGATGTTCCACGATCTTGTGATCCTCACGGTGGGTGCCGACCGCGGCCGAGGCCCAAAGCTCGGCGAAGCGCGGGTTGCCCCCGACGAGATCGCGGATCAGCGTCGTCAGCCGGCGGTGGCCCGGGAAACGGCCGGTGGCCCGGCGCAGGTCGGAAACGATGGCCGCCTCGGTCTGCTCGCGGGCCAGGGACGTCACCGCCCAGTGCGACAGGCGCGGCTCGTGGCCGTCCACCGGAAAGCTGTCCCGCGCGAAGTTGCGCAGCGGCGGCGGCACGGTCGACGGGTCGCCCAGCAGGGCCGACCAGCCCCGGTTCCACGAGATCAGCTGCCAGTCGGCGGCGAACACGGCGACGGCGGCGGTGTCGCCGAGCCGGCTCATCACCCGCTGCAGACCCGGCGGAACGTGGTCGGAGAGGTCGGCCGGCGGGGCGTGCCCGGCCAGCCGATACAAGTGGTCGCGTTCGGCCCCGGTGAGCTGCAGTGCCCGCGCCAGCGCGGCCACCACCTGGGCGGACGGCGTGGCGAAGCGGCCCTGTTCCAGCCGTACGACGTAATCGACCGACAGCCCGGCCAGGTCGGCCACTTCTTCCCGGCGCAACCCGGCCGCCCGCCGCCCGTGACCGTGGGGCAGCCCGGCCGCGGCCGGGGTGAGACGGTCACGCCAGGCTCGAAGCGCCGCGCCGAGTTCGGTGGTCATGCCCCGATTGTGGCGCGGTTCCGGCCGCTGAGGGTGGTAGCGCTCTTCCCTGGATGAGCGCCCCGGCGCCATCCCAGGATGGGCGCATGACGATCACCTTCATCACCGGCGCCAACAAGGGCCTGGGTTACGAGACTGCTCGCCGCCTCGCCGAGCGCGGCCACACCGTACTGCTGGGAGCCCGCGACACCGTCCAGGGCGAGGCCGCCGCCGAGAAGCTGGGCGTGCGCTTCGTCCCGATCGACGTCACCGACGACGCCTCGGTGGCCGCGGCCGCCGCCGACGTCGAAAGCCGCGAGGGCAGCATCGACGTACTGATCAACAACGCCGGCATCCACGGCCCGGCCGGCGACCCGAGCGACCTGACCGGCGACGACGTGCTGGGCGTGCTCGACGTCAACGTGGCCGGGGTCGTGCGGACCACGACGGCTTTCCTGCCGCTGCTGCGCCGCTCGGCCGACCCGGTGATCATCAACGTCAGCAGCGCGATGGGTTCACTGGCGGCGACGCACGACCCGGCCCGCCCCGAATCCGGCGTGATCGCCCCCGCGTACACGGCGTCGAAGGCCGCCCTGACCATGCTGACCACCCAGTACGCCAAGGCGCTGCCCGGCATCCGCGTCAACGCGGCCGACCCCGGCTACACCGCGACCGACCTCAACGCCCACACCGGCCCGCAGACCGTCACCGAAGGCACGGACGCCGTGGTGTCCCTGGCCACCGAGGGCCCCGGCCACGCCTCCGGCCGTTTCGTCGACCGCGAGGGCGAGATCGCCTGGTCCTGACCTGTGAACTCGCTGTGGTTCGGCCCCGAACCGGCTTCGAGGCGGCGCCGGCCGGGTATTCCTGGAGACCCCGCAACCCGAGGAGGAACCACCACCATGGCGAAGCTTGCCCAGCGAGTTCAGGCTTTCCTACGCAGCCCGCAGGGTCAGCGGCTGGTCGACCAGGGCCGCCGCCAGTTGGCCAAGCCCGAGAACCAGCGCCGCCTGCGCAGCCTCTTCACCCGCCTGCAGAACAAGCGCCGCTACTGACGCAGCGGGTCGCCGCGCAGTGCCGTGGCGTAAAAGGTGGGTTCTACGACGTTGCTGCCGTCGCCGCCGGGGCGCAGGCTGATCGGCATGGCCGGCCGCGACGTTGTGCTCCTGCTGTACCCGGGTGTGCAGAGTCTTGACGTGACGGGGCCGCTGGAAGTGTTCGCCGGCGCGTCATACCAAGTGACGACGGCGGCTCCCGGCGGCACGGCCGTTCGCGCCTCGAGCGGCCTCACCCTCATCCCCGACGTGGATCTGTCGGGCGTGGGGGCGCCGGACACGGTGGTGGTGCCGGGCGGCGAGGGCACCCGCGACCTCGACCCGGCGGTTGTCGACTGGCTGCGGGTACACGGTTCGCGGGCGCGGCGGACCGTGTCGGTCTGCACCGGAGCGTTCCTGCTGGCCGAGGCCGGACTGCTGGCCGGGCGCCGGGCCACCACCCACTGGCGGTACTGCGGCACGCTGGCCCGGCGGTATCCCGACATCCGCGTCGACCCGGAGCCGATTTTCGTCCGGGACGGCCCGATCGCCACCTCGGCCGGGGTGACCGCCGGCATCGATCTGGCACTGGCCCTGGTCGAGGAGGATCGTGGCCGCGACGTCGCGCTGGCCATCGCCCGGCACCTGGTGATGTTCCTGCGCCGCCCGGCCAACCAGACGCAGTTCAGCGCCCAGCTCTCGGCCCAGCTGGCCGACCGTCCCGGCCTGCGCGAGGTGCAGCGGTGGATCGCCGACAACCCGCAGGCCGACCTCAGTGTCGCGGAGCTCGCTCGGCGGGCGAGCCTGTCCCCTCGGCAGTTCGCCCGGGCGTTCACGGCTGAGGTCGGCGAGTCCCCGGGCCGCTACGTCGATCGCGTACGGCTGGAGGCGGCCCGCCGCCTGCTGGAGGAAGGCGACGACACCGTCGACCGGATCGCCGGGCGCTGCGGCTACGGCACGAGCGAGGCGCTGCGGCGGGCCTTCGTCCGCGTGCTCGGGGTTCCGCCCGGCGAATACCGGCGCCGTTTCTGAAGGGGAGATTTGATGCGGATCGCGTTCCTGCTCTTCGACCGGTTCACCGCACTCGACGTGACCGGCCCGTACGACGTCCTCAGTCACCTGCCCGGCGCCGAGACCACCTTCGTGGCCGAACGACCCGGCCCGGTCGCCAACGAGGTCGGTTCCCTGCGCCTGTACGCCGATGCGGCCCTGGCCGACGTTCCGCGCCCGGACGTCATAGTCGTTCCCGGCGGCCCGGGCCAGAACGCGCACATGGCGGATGGGCCCGTCCGGCGCTGGCTGCGCGCCGCCGACCAGCACAGCACCTGGACCGCCTCGGTCTGCACCGGCTCGCTCCTGCTGGCCGCGGCCGGCCTGCTGAACGGTCGCCGCGCCACCACCCATTGGCTGCGCCACGACGACCTGGTGCCGCTCGGCGCGATTCCCACCCCCGAGCGCGTCGTCTTCGACGGCAAGTACGTCACCGCGGCCGGCGTCTCGGCCGGGCTCGACCTGGCCTTCGCCCTCGCCGGCCGCATAGCCGGCGATTTCGTCGCGCAGAGCATCCAACTGGCCCACGAGTACGATCCCCAGCCGCCCTACCGAGCCGGCAGCCCGGCCACCGCACCCCCAGCCGTCGTCGAGGCGATCCGTGCGCGCCGGGCGGCGATCGTCAATTGACCGCCTTCCTCAGGGCGGCATTGGGCCCCCCGCTGCGCGCCGCTGTCCGGCTGCGGACCGACGGCGCGGAGAACGTCCCCGGGAGCGGGCCTGTGCTGCTCGCCTCGAATCACCTGTCCATCACCGACTCCACCTTTCTGCCGCTGGCCCTCTCCCGCCCGGTCACGTTCATGGCCAAGGCCGAGTACTTCACCGGCCGGCTCACTTCGCGTTTCATGAGAGCCAGCGGCCAGGTCGCCGTGGACCGGGACAACCAGCGGGCCGCGGTTGCGTCTCTGGACGCATGCCTGCAGGTGCTGAAGGACGGCCGGATCCTCTGCATCTACCCGGAGGGCACCCGGTCCCCTGACGGTCGCTTGTACCGCGGCCGGACCGGAGTGGCGTGGCTGGCCCTGACCTCCGGCGCGCCGGTCGTCCCGGTCGCCATGTCCGGCACCGACCGGGTCCTGCCACCCGGGCGGCTCCTTCCCCGACCGGCCCGGGTCCGCGTGACCTTCGGCCGGGCGGTGGCACTCGACGGCGACCCCGCCGACGCCCGGACACGGCGGATCGCCACCGACGCCGTCATGGACGCCATCGCCGCCATCTCCGGGCAGGACCGCGCCTCCCGGTACGCGCGGCCGTGACCCGTTCAGGGCCAGTCGCGGTGCTGGCGGGCTATCTGGTCGGGTGACGGCTTGGGCAGCTGCGGTAGGCGCGGGGCGGGCGGCAGGCCCAGCCGCTCGCCGGCGAGGTCGATGAGGGCCTGCATGTCGTCCCGGGCCTGGCCGCGCGGCGGTGTCCCCTCGTCGCTGGCGAAGCCGGGATGCGAGCGTGACCCGGTGATGCGGAGGCGGCCGCGATGCTTGCGGAACTTGGTGGGCCTCTCGTATTCGGGGCGGCCGTAGGTGAATGCATGTCGACTTCCAGCTCGGCCAGGCCGCTGAGCTGCCACCAGGCGCGCCACTCGGCTGACTCGTTGGCTAGTTCGCCCAGGTCGACCTGGATGATCTCGTACTCGTAGTCGGCTTCCGTCAGGCGGTGCAGATTCTCGGTGTCGGAGAGCCTGATGTGCATCCACAGTGGCTCCCGCTCGGCGTAGGTGCTGACGACCACGGCCGGCGACGCGCTCAGAGCCGCGGCCACGTCAGGGTCGTCATCGGAAGCGAGCGTGGGGATCCCGGCGTCGACATCGAGGGTGAGCCGGCCGCGGCTGTCACGCCAGATGGTGTGCCCGCCGAAGCCGGCCGACAGACCCTCGTACGGTGTCATCTCGACCGCCTGCGAACCGCGCCAGCGCAGCGTCCGCGCGCTGCGCGCGAACCCAGCCGAGGTGCTGAAGGCCAGCGCCGGCTCGGACACGGCGACGAGGCGGCCGTCGTCGCGGGCGCGGATCTGCACGGTGACCCGCCCGTAGCCGTCGTCGTGCAGGACGAAGACCGGGGCGGCGGTGAGCTTGCGGTCCGGGCTGACCTTTGGCGGGCCTTCCCACCGGAAGCGCAGCCGGTTGTCCAGCACATGTTGCCGCGCCTGGGCGAGCGCGGCGAGATCCCAGCCGCGGTCCTGGCCGAGCCGGACAGCGGCCGCGTGCACGACCTCGAGCGCCAGCGCCGCCCGCACCGGGGCGGGCAGCTCGGCCACACCCGGCGGCAGGGTCACCGTTCCGCCCTCGAACCCCTCGCCGCGGTCGGTGTCGACTTCCACCAGTACGTCGTCCCGGCCTTCCTCGCGCAGGCAGAACAACCGCAGTTCGGAGTGCCGCGCCTCTATCCGGGCGGCCCGGACGGCTTCGGTGTACAGCTCGCAGACCGACCGGCTGCTCCGGGCGAACGCGTCCTCGTCGGGATGGTCCAGCCACAGCTGATCCGGATGGCCGGTCGGCGGGTAGACGTTGACCCAGCTCAACTTCGTCATGCTTGGAACCAAAGATAGGGGCGTTTCTCGGTGACGAGGTTCAGGGTCACCGGGTGGAGGTTCAGGCTTTCGAGGGCTTGGCGCGAGGCATGCTCGGCGGGCAGGCATCGCCACAGATGGGTGCCCGGCAGCCAGGTGGTGACCGCTTCGACCACGGTGGTGGCCAGGTCGGTGTGCTGCCGGTCCTGGCGGAGCCAGAAGGTGACCATCGCCGCGTCGGCCGGGTAGCGGGCTCGGGTTTCGTCGTCGGCGCCGGCTCGTTGCAGGTAGGACTGCAGGGGGTTCAGGTAGAGGCAGCCGAGCGATTCGTCGCGGACCGGGTTGAGCAGGGCGAATGCGAAGGAGCGGCCGGCCCGGTGGTCGGCCTCGTGCTGGGCGACCTGCTGGCGGTCGTCCTCCAGGGTGAAGCCGTCGACCGGCCAGCGGCCGTCGCTGTGCACCCGGATCACGTCGGGGCTGGCCATGTAGGCGGCGTAGTCCAGGACAGCCGTCTGCTGCGTCAGCGGGGTGGCCACGAACGCCTGGTGAACCAGTTCTGCCGGGAAGGTCATGCCCGGTAGGCTCGCACCTCAGTGGCCTTCACGGTGGCCCATAGTTCGCGGCCCGGTTCCAGACCTAAGTGGACGGCGGCGGCGGGGGTGATGTCGGCGGCCACCGGCACCGGGCCGGTCAGCTCGATGCGCAGGGCGTCGCCCTGGCGGGAAACCATGCTCACGGTGGCGGGCCAGGTGTTGCGAGGGCTGCCGTCGGGGCGGGCCGGATAGAGCGCGACAGCCGACGGCGGGAAGGCCACGAAGACCTCGCCCGCTTCCGGCGAGGCCCCGGCCGTGACCAGCTCGAAGCCGTCGGGCAGGCGTACGCGGGAACCGGAAGCCTGCCCCCGGTAGAGGTTCAGGCCGACCAGGCGGGCCACGTAGTCCGTGCGGGGCTGGGCGGTGATGGTGGCGGCGTCGCCGGTCTGCACCACGCGGCCGTCCTCGATGATGACCAGGCGGTCGGCTAGCATCAGGGCGTCCAGCGGGTCGTGGGTGACCAGCACGGTCGCGCCGGGGAAGGCGGCCAGGTGACCGCGCAGCTGGGCCCGGGTGTCGAGGCGGGTACGGGCGTCGAGGGCGGCCAGAGGCTCGTCGAGCAGCAGCATTCTCGGCTCACCGGCCAGCGCCCGGGCCAGGGCCACCCGCTGGGCCTGACCCCCGGAGAGCTGGCGCGGCTTCTTGCGTACGTGATCGGCCAGGCCCACCCGGGCCAGCCACCCCTGGGCCTGCTGCCGGGCCTCGGTGCGCGGCACGCCACGGCAGCGCGGCCCGAAGGCGACGTTGTCGAGCGCGCTCAGGTGCGGGAACAGCAGATAGTCCTGGAAGACGACGCCGATGCGACGCTGCTCGGGGGCGAGCGGGTCGAGCCGTACGCCGTCGAGCTCGATCTGCCCGTCGTCGAGCCGCAGCAGACCGGCCAGCGCGCGCAGCGACGTCGTCTTGCCGGCGCCGTTCGGGCCCAGCAGCGCCACCACCTCGCCCGGCTCGGCTGTCAGTTCGACATCGAGCAAGAATCCGTCCCGCCGGACAACCAGGTGAGCGAGGAGGCTCATGCCGCCACCCACTTGTCGCGCAGGGCGGCCAGGATCCCCACCGAGACGGCCAGCAGCACCAGGCTGAGCACGATCGCCGCGTCCACGTCCTGTTCCAGGGCCAGATAGACGGCGAGTGGCATGGTCTGCGTACGGCCGGGGAAGTTGCCCGCGAAGGTGATCGTCGCACCGAATTCGCCGAGCGCCCGCGCCCAGCACAGCACCGCCCCCGCCGCCACCCCGGGCGCGATCAGCGGCAGCGTCACCCGCCGGAAGGCCGTCCACCGGGTGGCGCCGAGCGTGGCCGCTGCCTCTTCGTAGCGGGAATCGGCCCCGCGCAACGCCCCTTCCACGGCGATCACCAGGAACGGCATGGCCACGAAGGCCTCGGCCACCACCACGCCGGCCGTGGTGAAGGGCAGGCTCACGCCGAACGTCTGGTCGAGCCACTCGCCCACCAGCCCGCGCCGCCCGAAGACCAGCAGCAACGCCACGCCACCGACGACCGGCGGCAGCACGAGCGGCACGGTGACCAGCGCGCGCACCAGCCGCCGGCCGGGAAACTCGGCGCGGGCCAGCACCCAGGCCAGCGGCACACCCAGAATCAGGCACACCACGGTGGCCAGGCTCGCGGTCAGCAGCGACAGGCGCAGCGCGGCCAGGATGCCCGGCTCGGTGAGGCGTTCCGGCAGCGTCGACCACGGCGCCCGGATCAGCAGCCCGGCCAGGGGCAGGATCAGGAACGCCAGGCCGAGCACCGCCGGAACGGCCAGGGCGAGTGGGATGCGGAACTTGTTCAGGGCTTCTGGAACCCTGCGTCGGTGAGGATCTTCATCTCGGGCTCGGTCTGCACGAACTCGACGAACGCGGCGGCCGCGGCCGGGTTGGGCGCGTTCTTCAGGGTGACGATCGGGTAGTCGTTGATCGCGCCGGCCGACTCGGGGAACTCGACACCGTCCACGTCGGCCGCGGCCGCCTTGGCGTCAGTGCGGTAGACCAGCGCCGCGTCGACCTCGCCCAGCTTCACCTTCGACAGCGCGGCCTTCACGTCCTGCTCGAGCGTCACCGGCTTGACGTCGACGCCGGCCGCCTCGATCGCCTTCTTGGCGGCCGAGCCGCACGGCACCTGCTCGGCGCAGAGCGCAACCTTGAGGTCGGGGTTCTTCAGGTCGGCCAGGGTCCTGATGCCCTTCGGGTTGCCCTTGGCGGTGGCGATGACCAGCTGGTTCTTGACGAACACGGTGGGTTCGCCGTTGGCGTCGCCCGCGTCGACGACCGTCTTCATGGTGGCCGGGCTGGCCGCGGCGAACACGTCGGCCGGGGCGCCCGACGTGATCTGCTGGGCCAGGCCGGAGCTTCCGCCGTACGAGATGGTGACCTGCACGCCGGGGTTGCGGGCCTGGAAGTCTTCCTTGATCTTGTCGAACGACTCGGTCAGGGACGCCGCGGCCAGAACCGTCAGCGAACCGGTGGCCCCGGCCGAGGCGCTGCCGCCGCTCGACGGACTGCCCGCGTCGTCCGCCTGACCGCCGCAGGCTGCGAGCGTTGCGACCAGCGCCAAACCGATGAGTGCGCGTTTCACTTGTCGTCTCCTCGCTCCACGACCACAGTGGTCGACTTGATGACGGCGACCGCCGTCGAACCCACCTCGAGCTGCAGTTCGTCGACCGCTTCGCGGCTCATCAGCGACACCACCCGGAACGGGCCGGCCTGGATGTCGACCTGAGCCATCACCGAGTCGCGGGCGATCGCCGTGACGATGCCGCGCAGCCGGTTGCGGGCCGACGAGCGGCCCATGCCGGGGTCCGGCTCGTCGGCTATCGAGCGGGCGAACGCGGCCAGGTCGGCCCCGGCCACGTGGCGGTGGCCGTGGTCGTCGCGGCCGGCCGGCAGCTTGCCCGCGTCGACCCAGCGCCGGACCGTGTCCACGCTGACGCCGAGCAGTTCGGCCGCCTCGCCGATGCGGTATGTCGTCACGAGATCACCCTAGGGCCGCATCTGCGAGGGTGAGAACTCGATCGGGCTCGCAGATGCCGAACCGTTGCCGAGCTCACATCGGCGACGGCATGCTGGAGGGCGTGTCCCAGCGAGTCACCGAGGTCACGGCGTTCCTGGCCGAGATCCTCACGCCCCGCGCGCCGCTCACCGTCATCGTCGACGGCGGCGACCACGGCGCTGCCACCCGGTTCGCGGCGCGGCTGGCGGCGGCGTTCCCGCCCTCGGCCCGGGCCTGGAACGTCGACGCGGTGCTGGGGCTGACCGGCCCGTCGGGCGGGATGTTCGACTCGGCGCTCAACGTGCTCGAGCCGGCGGCCGACCGGGTGATCGTCTATCTGCGCTCGGGCGGCCGCGGTCCGGCCGGGGCGGGCGAGCAGCGGGCCCAGGTCGTGATCGACAACAACGATCCGCAGTGGCCGGTGATCCGGCAGCTGCACCCGCGACTGGCCGACCCCGACCGCTGGCACCTGTCCGAGAGCCAGGCGTTCTTCGCGCCCCGGGCGGCGGGCTGGGACGCCAAATTCGGCGACGACCTTCCCGCGTACGCGATGGCGGTCGAGGCGGCCGGGCCGGAGCCCGGCGACGTGGCTCTCGACGTGGGTTGCGGCACCGGCCGGGCGTTACCGGCCCTGGCCGCGGCGGTCGGCCCGTCCGGCCGGGTGATCGGCCTCGACTGCACGCTCGACATGCTGGCCGAGGCCCGGGCCAAGGGCCGCAACCAGGCGGCCGCGCTGATCCAGGCCGACGCCCGGCACCTGCCCCTGCCCGACGCCACGGCCGGTGTGGTCTTCGCGGCCGGCCTGGTGCACCACCTGCCCGACCCGGCGGCCGGCCTGGCCGAGCTGGCCCGGGTCACCCGGCCCGGCGGCCGCCTGGTGCTGTTCCATCCCACCGGCCGCGCGACCCTGGCCGCCCGGCACGGCCGCGAGCTGACCGCGGACGAGCCGCTGGACGAGAAGAACCTGGGCCCGCTGCTCACCGGGGCAGGCTGGAGCCTGACCTCGTACGACGATGCCGACGACCGATTTCTGGCGGTGGCGGCCCGGCTGTGACGCAAGAAACGGCCGCGCGGAGGGCCGATCGCGGTATGAACGGTAGCTATGGCGCCCTCCAAGATTCCGCCGCCGCCTGACTCGCTGCCCCGGGCCATCCAGGTGCGCGGCGTCCGGCACAACACGCTGCGCGACCTCGACGTGGACGTGCCGCTGTGGCGCACGGTCGTGATCGCCGGCGTCTCCGGGTCGGGCAAGACGTCGCTGGCCATGGGCACGCTGTACGCCGAGGGCCTGCACCGGTTTCTCGAGGGGCTCAGCACGTACAGTCGCAGGCGGCTCACCCAGGCCCAGCGGCCGGACGCCGACCGCATCGACAATCTGCCGCCGGCCCTCGCCCTGCGCCAGCGTCCGCCGGTCCCAGGGCCGCGCAGCACGGTCGGCACCATGAGCGAAGTGCTCAACGTGCTGCGGCTGACCATGTCGCGGCTCGGCACCCACCGCTGCCCCAACGGGCACGACGTGCCGCCGACGATCGCCACCCAGGCCATGGAGATCCAGTGCCCGACCTGCGGCATCCGGTTCGAGGCGCCCGGGGCCGAGTCGTTCGCCTTCAACTCGTACGGGGCCTGCCCGCGCTGCCAGGGTCTGGGCACGGTGTTCGAGGTCGATCCGGCGACGCTGGTGCCCGACCCGGCGAAGACGATCGCCGAGGGCGCCGTGCTGCCGTGGAACGTCGGTGGACGCCGGCTCAGCATGTACGCGGCGGGCGAGCTCGGCGTGCGGCTCGATGTTCCGTACGGGAAACTCTCGCGCCGCGAGAAGGAGCTCGTCATGAATGGCGAGCCGGTGAAGCAGATGGTGACCGTCTCCGGGCGCAACGGCCGGCCCGTGCAGCTCAACGTCTCGTACGACAATGCGGTGACCGCCGCCCAGCGGTCGGACAACAGCAAGTATCTGAACTCGCACACGTGCCCGGTCTGCCACGGCTCGCGGCTGCGGCCCGAGGCGCTGACCTCGCGGCTGAACGGGCGCAATCTGGCCGAGATCAGCGCGCTCGACCTCGACCACCTCGTGGAGTTCGCGGGCGGGCTGACCCCGCTGATGCCGGCCGAGTTGGACCGGCTGACGACCGGGCTGATCGGCGAGCTGACCGGGGCGATCGCGCCGCTGCTGGATCTCGGGCTCGGGTATCTGGGGCTCGACCGGGCGGGGGCGACGCTCTCGACCGGGGAAAGGCAGCGGATCGAGCTGACGTCGACGGTGCGCTCGAACACGACGGGCATGCTTTATGTGCTCG
This sequence comes from Paractinoplanes pyxinae, assembly GCF_026626335.1. GTDB lineage: Bacteria > Actinomycetota > Actinomycetes > Mycobacteriales > Micromonosporaceae > Actinoplanes > Actinoplanes pyxinae. The sequence goes on from NZ_JAPNTZ010000006.1 coordinate 200,495, forward strand.
ACGAGCCGTCGGTGGGATTGCACCCGAGCAATGTCGAAGGGCTGCGGAAGACCATTGCCGCGCTGGCCGGCAACGGCAATTCGGTGGTCATCGTCGAACACGACCTGGACGTGATTCGCACGGCCGACTGGATCATCGAAATGGGGCCGGGTGCGGGGCGGCTGGGCGGGACGATTCTGGCTCAGGGGCCGCCTGATTCTGTCGCTCGAGATCGGCGTTCGATCATCGGGCCGTACCTGGCCGGAAAGCCGGCGGTTACGCGGCCACCCCGGCCGTTGTCGCCGTCGAAAATCGAGATCAACGTCGGCCGGCTGTGGAATCTGCACAACGTGAAGGCGTCGTTCCCGGTCAATCGGCTGACCGGAGTGGCCGGGCCGTCGGGAGCGGGCAAAACCTCTCTGGTGCTCGACAGCCTGGTGCCGGCCGCTCGCGCTTCGCTGGCCGGAAAGGCGCTTCCGGCCCATGTGAAGTCGCTCGATCTCGGGTCGCTGCGTCAGGTGGTCGAGATCGACGCGACGCCGATCGGCCTGAACGCGCGGTCCACTCCCAGCACGTACTCGGGAGCCTTCGACGCCATTCGCGCCCACTTCGCCGCGGCGTCGGGCCGGCCGGCCGGGCACTTCTCTTTCAACACCAAGGACGGTCAGTGCCCGACCTGCAAAGGGCTGGGCTCGATCGATCTGGACGTGCAGTATCTGCCCGACATCAACGTCGAATGCCCCACGTGTCACGGGGCCCGATTCAACGACGAAACCCTTTCCGTACGCGTGGACGACCGCACCATCGCCGACGTGCTCACCCTGACTGTGCGCGAGGCGCTGGACCATTTCGCGGATGTGCCGGCGATCGTCCGCCCGCTGCGGCCGATCCTGGACGTCGGTCTCGACTATCTGCGCCTGGGCGAGCCGACCCCGTCCCTGTCCGGCGGCGAGTCGCAGCGCCTGCGCATCGCGGCCCGCCTGCGCAGCAGCCAGCGCGACGTGCTCTACGTGCTGGACGAGCCGTCGACCGGCCTGCACCCGGTCGACATCCGCACACTGGTCGGGGTGTTCGACCGCCTGCTCGATGCGGGCGCCACGATCGTCGTCATCGATCACGACCTGGACGTGCTGGCCGCGGCCGACCACCTCATCGACATGGGCCCGACCGGCGGCCCGGCCGGCGGCCGCATCGTCGCCCAGGGCACCCCGGCCGAGGTGGCCGCGAACCCGGAGAGCGTGACCGGCCCTTGGCTCGGCCGGTAGGTTGCGTGGCGGGCGCACCATGCAGGCATGTCGATCGATGCGACGACGAAACAACCGGCGGCCGGCCGTTTGATCATCGCCCTCGCGGTGGTGCTGGTCATCGCCGCCGGGCTGGCCGTGTGGTTGTGGCCACGCCCGGGCAATCCGCGGACCGAGAGAGCTCTGCGCAGTGTCCTGGCCATCGGCGGCCCAGCCGGTTGGGCGAGCACCGAGCCCGTCTCTCTGCTGCCCCAAGACGGCCAGACCGGGAAAACCGAGAGCCGCCAGGGCGTCCTGGTCGGCATCCTGCCCGGCGACGCCGGCTTCACCGCGACCTGGACGACCACGGTGGACCAACCGGCGGCGTGCGACACGCTGGCCGACTGGGCGGTGCGTGTGGTGCAGCACCCGGCACGCGATGAGGTGCGCGACTCGTGCCGGGCCGCCGGCAACGGCCTCTTCGCCAGCTACGGCACGCCGGTGAGCGGAGGCCGCAAGATGTTCTACGCCGCCGCCGACAACGGCGTTCTCACCGCCGGCGTGGCCTACCGCTCTGAGAACATCGGTTGATGACCTCGTACGTCTCGCACACCACGATCGACTGCGCCGACGCCTACGCCCTGTCCCGCTGGTGGCAGGCAGTCCTCGACTATCACGAAGACCCGGCCGACCCGAACGAGCCCGGCCACGAGGAATGCATGATCTACTCCCCCGACGGCGGCCACCGCCTGCTGTTCATCGAGGTGCCCGACACCAAACAGGTCAAGAACCGCATCCACCTCGACCTGCGTCCGGCCGAGGGCACCCGCGACGAGGAACTGGCTCGCCTGATCGACCACGGCGCCACCGTCGTGGCCGACCGCCGCGAGCCCGGCGGCGCCGGCTGGGTGGTGCTGGCCGACCCTGAGGGCAACGAATTCTGCATCCTGCGCAGCGACGCCGAACGCGCCGCGGCTTGATACCGAGCGGGTGACCGCGGCCCGACCCGCCTCCGGCCGCGGCGTTAGCTTCCTACCGTCATCGCATGATCAATCCGGGCACCGCACCGATCGAAGGCGCCCGGCTCGACCTGGCCGAGGCCAACCTCGAGGTCTTCCTGACCGAGGTGAGCCGGCGCGCCGCCGAGATGGACGAGGTTCCGGTACGCCGCCGGGTCGCCCACCTGGCCGGCGATCCGGTGCGCGACCCGCAGGCCGACCGCGACGGCCGCTTCGGCTGGGACCTGCCCCTGTCCGACGGCCGGGTGGTCCGCCTGCTGATGCCCGGGGCCGACCTAGCCGCGCTCCGCGACGACATCACGGCCCAGGCCCCGTGCCTCTACGTCAACGGCATCGCCTGCTGGTGGACCGGCGCCGTCGACTCCGTGGCCGGCGAGGGCCTGACCCTGCGCTGAGAAGCCCTTCACGACCAGGCGGACGCCCAGCGAGAACTCCCACACGGCAATCGGCAGAGCCGCGATGGCCACCACCGGCGACATCCGATCCCAGGCGCCGAACAGGACCCCGCCCACGGACGCGGCCACCAGCGGCGCCGCGATCAGCCCCAGCACGGGAAGAACCCGCGGAACGAGCCGGGTCTGGTAGAGCAGCGAACCGAGCAGCACCGCGCTGACGGCCGGAATGAGGCCCTGGCTGACGATGAAAACGGAATCGTAGAAGGCGATCAGGGCCTGCCCGGCACCATCGGTCCCGGTGCCGTTCCGCCGCAGGGTCAGCAAAGTCAGCAGCCCGGCGACGCCGATCAGAATGCCGCCCGCCTCCACAGTCCGGGCGGCGACGAACCCCAGCGCGCGAGCCGGGCTGCGCCTTTTGAGAACCGGGTAGAGCACGACCGCCGTGCCGACGCAGGCAAGCGCCACGACGACTTCCAGGATACCGCCGATGACGACAGAGCCGTCCGGATGGGTGCCCCGACGTAACCGGTGTCGTGGACCGGCCCGTACAGGGAAAGGGTGGGAATCGAGACAAAGGACAGCAGGTAGAAGACGCCGGCCAGGCGAGCGGTCTTCCTCAGGTCGATGGTTGTCATGGCTTCAGGCTGAGCGCGGGAAAGGCCCGGGCCAACGAACGTTGCCGTTTCCCGGGAAACCGGAGTGGGATGAGCCTCGTGAGGGACGCCATCGCCGCCGCGCTCGACCAGGTCGGGCCGCGACTGCGACACCTGCGCGCGCGGCGCGGGATCACGCTGGCCGCCCTCGAAAAGACCACCGGCATCTCGAAAAGCACCCTGTCACGCCTCGAGAACGGCCGGCGTCGGCCCACTCTGGAATTGCTGCTTGCGCTTTCCCTCGCGTACGGCGTCCCCCTCGACGATCTCGTCGGCGCCCCCGAGGTCGGCGATCCGCGGATCCGCCTCAAACCGGGCCGGGTCAAAGGAAGAACGGTCATCCCGCTGACCCGCGCCCCGGACGGCATGCAGGCGTGGAAAATCGTCATCCCGGCCGACCTGACCGACCCGCACCTCCGCGCCCACGACGGCCACGAGTGGATCTACGTTCTGTCCGGCCACATGCGCCTGATCCTCGACGGCAAGGACTGGACCCTCAACCCCGGCGAGGTGGCCGACTTCGACACCAGCCACCCCCACTGGTTCGGCAGCACCGGCGACGAGCCCACCGAGATCCTCAGCATCTTCGCCCGCCCCGGCGAACACATGACCATCCGAACCGGCTAGCGGCTTACGCATCCCACCAGCGGTCGCTTCCACAGCCCACTTCGGAATGCCACCAGCCGCCGGCCTGCCCCTCGGCGAGAAGCCGCTTGATCCCGGCGAAGTCGGCGTCGGCGGGTACGTCGAACGCCACGAGCGGGAATTCCGGTCCGAAGGTTTCGCCGCCCAGGCCGATGCGTGCGTGCACCTCCGCGGCGCTTCGGCCCAGAGGACCGGACGGGATCGGCAGCACCCGAATCACGCAGTGGCCGGAGGGTCGCACCCTTTCCAGGGCCCAATGCCGGCCCTCGGCGTCGGTCCGGAAGCGGACGACGTCCCCTTGCGCGATGCCGTCCTGCAGGAACGGCACGTTGTCGATGCGGGCCGTGTCCGGGCTGGTGCCCGTTGCCCACAAACCCTCAGTGTCATAGGGCAGGTAGCCCGGCCGCGGCACGAACTTGAACCAAATCTTGATGGCGGCGCCATCCGGTTGCACATGAACGTCGGGCGCAGGGGTCACGTCGGACATGATGGCTTACGTGAGCGACTTCTGGGATGAGGAATTCTCGCCGTCGGCCGGTGCCCTGAACACGTTGCGGTGGGCGCGGAACATGGGGGCGGAGACGTTGGGCGAGGCGTACGACATGCTCGAGCAGTTCGAGCTGAGCAACGACGTGCCCGAGGTGCTTGGGGAGGACGACACGGTCGAGGCCGTGCGCGAGGAGTTCGAGCACGGCCTCGAAACCGTCGGGCCGGACGCCGACCTGACGAGTCTGCTTTAGCTACTTGGGGTCGAGGGCCCACTCCACCGTGACGGTGACCGTGAGCTGCTGGCGGCCCGGCTCCAGCGGGACCGGGGCGTCGGCGGCGGCGAAGCGGTCCTGGCCGGCGGCCGCGCCGCCCCAGTACGTCGGGTTGGACTCGTTCACCTTGACGACGCGGCCGAGCGGGCGGCCGGCCTCGCGGGCGTAGAGCTCGGCCTTGGCGCGGGCGTCGGCGAACGCCTTCTTGCGGGCCTCGGCGAGCAGCGCGGTGTCGTTCTCGATGGCGAACGACACGCCGTTGAGCCGGGCCGCGTCGCCGCCGGCGGTGACGGCGGCCGAGATGAGCGCGCCGCCCTGCGCCAGCTTCCGGATCTTCGCGGTGAGGCCCTGGGTGACGGTGTAGCCGGTGATGGCGCCGTCGTCCTTGCGGGTCGAACTGATGGTGACGTTGGACGTCTGCAGGTCGGCCTTGGCCACCCCGCCCTTGACGAGCGAGTCGCGCATGCGGGCGCCGGCCGCGTTGGCGACCTTCAGGGCCGCGCCGACCGTGGGCGCGCTGGTCTCGACGCCGAAGCTGGCGTCGAGCCGGTCGGGCCGGCCGAACACCACGCCTTGGCCGCTGACCTGCACGCTCTCCCGCGACACGTCGTCGGAGGCGAACGCCGGGCGGCTCCCGGCGGCCACTGACGAGAGGAGGACAAGTGCCGCCAGCACTGTGGAACGCATCTTCATGAGATTCAGGCTATATGTGACATTTAGGATCGACGCCGTGGCCCGCCGGTAACGGGCCGACTACGCCGCAGATGCTCACTGGAGTTGGCCCGCCTTGGTGACCCAGAGTGGCAGTCATGCCGATCAAACAAGCCGCCCCTCCGGCCGATCAGCTGCTCCGCGCCCTTTCCCCCCACCACCGCGACATCCTGGTCGCCACGTACTTCCGCCGCCGCACCACCCGCGAGGCCGCCCAGCAGCTCGGAATCCCCCACGACACCGTCAGAACCCAGCTCTACCAAGCGATGCGCGAACTGACGGGCCTGCTCAGCGCCACCCGGCCATGGCAAAGCCCATCTGCGCAGGCGCCACTGCACCGACGCCGCTGAGGCACCCCACTTGCGCTCCCGGTCAGGTGAGCCATTCGCGGGCGGCGGCGGTCAGCGTGGCCACGCCGGTGGTGATGGTGGGGTCGGGGACGGGGTGGTAGTGCGGGGAATGGTTGGACGGGATCCTCGCGGCCACCTCCAGGAAGTCCTCGATGGTGGCGGCGCCCGCGTAGAGGGCGGGATCGGCCCCGCCCAGCAGCCAGTACGTGATGGGGGCACCGGTGGCGGTGGCCAGCACCTGGACGTCCTCGCTGCTCGGCAGCTGGCCCGGGTTCAGCACTCGGGCCGCTCCGACCACCGACTCCAGCGCGGGACGGGTGCGTTCGGCGGCGGCCACGTCGTTGGTCAGCGTGGGCGCGGATTCCTCGATCACGATTGCCGGGTCGCGGGGTGCGCCGGCGGCGGCGGCCTCGGCGACGACTATCCGATTGATGGCGGCCAGCACGCGGTCGCGCACCTTGGGGTCGTACGTGCGGATGTTGAGCAGCAGGGTGGCGGTGTCCGGAATGATGTTGTGTTTCGTACCGGCCTGGACCGCTCCGACGGTGACCACCGCTGTTTCGTTCGACGAGACCTCGCGGGAGACGATCGTCTGCAGCCGCAGCACCGTGGCGGCGGCTATCACCACGGGGTCGACCGTGGTTTCCGGCCTCGAGCCGTGGCCCCCGCTGCCGTGGATGGTGATGCGCAACGAGTCGGACGCGGCCCACATCGGGCCCGGCGTCAGGCCGATGCTGCCCGCCGGCAGCGGCGCCACGTGCTGGCCGAGCACGATGCCGGGCCGGGGCACGCGGTCGGCCAGGCCGTCGTCGACCATGGCCTGCGCGCCCTTGGCCAGCTCCTCGGCCGGTTGGAAGACCGTGACCACCGTGCCGTGCCAGTCGGTGGCCGAGGCCAGTTCGGCGGCCGCGCCCATCAGCCAGGTGACGTGCATGTCGTGGCCGCAGGCGTGCGACACCCCGTCGACCGTACTGGCGTAGGGCAGGCCGGTCTCTTCGGTGACGGGCAGCGCGTCCATGTCGGCGCGCAGCCAAACGACCGGGCCGTCGCCGCGACGCAACACCCCGGCCACGCCGGTTCCGCCGATGCCCTCGATTACTTCGTACGCGCAATCGCGCAGCCACCCCGCCGCGACCCCAGCCGTCCGATGTTCCTGGAACGAAAGTTCGGGGTGCCGGTGCAGATCCTCGTAGACGTTCCGCAGCCTCGCCGAGTCCATGGTCCGGACGTTACGCGGACCCGGGCCGGGGGCATAGTGAGCGGATGCGCGAGTGGGTCGACCATGTGATCTGGTGGCACGTCTATCCGCTGGGGTTCGGGGGCGGGGTGCGGCGGCTCACCGGCTGGCTCGACTACGCGGTCGAACTGGGGGTCAACGGGCTGCAGCTGGGGCCGATCTTCGCCTCGGAGACGCACGGCTACGACACCACCGACCACTTCCGGATCGATCCGCGGCTGGGCGACGACGCCGACTTCGACGCGCTCATCGCCGCCTGCCAGGAGCGCGGGCTGCAGGTCATGCTGGACGGCGTCTTCAACCATGTCGGGCGCAGTTTCCAGGCGCCCGAGCACTGGTTCAAGCTGACGCCGTCGGGCGAGCGGGCGGTCTTCGAGGGGCACGGCTCTCTGGTCGAGCTGAACCACGACGAACCCGAAGTGCTCGATTACGTCGTACGCGTAATGGACCATTGGCTCGGCCGGGGCGCCACGGCGTGGCGGCTCGACGTCGCCTACGGGGTGCCGCCCGCCTTCTGGAAGGCCGCCGTGGATCGGGTGCGCCAGAACCGGCCCGAGGCCTGGTTCACCGGCGAGATCATCCAGGGCGACTACGTGACGTTCCTGCGCGAGAGCGGGCTCGACTCGATCACCCAGTACGAGTTGTGGAAGGCCATCTGGAGCAGCCTCAACGACGGCAACTTCTACGAGCTGGCGTGGGCCCTCAAGCGCAACAACGAGGTGCTCGAGGCCGGGCTGCCGCTCACCTTCGTCGGCAACCACGACGTCACCCGGATCGCCAGCAAGCTCACCGACGAGCGGCACCTCGGGCACGCGCTGGCCGTGCTGTTCACCGTCGGCGGCGTGCCGAGCATCTACTACGGCGACGAGCAGAGCTTCCAGGGCGTCAAGGAGGACCGGGAAGGTGGCGACGACGCCGTGCGGCCCGCCTTCCCCGAGTCTCGCGACAGCCTGGCCCCGTACGGCTGGCCGACTTTCCACCTGCACCAGCGGCTCATCAGCGTCCGGCGGCGGCACCCGTGGCTCGTCCGGGCCCGCACGACGGCCGAGCAGCTGACCAACACGGCGGTCGCTCTCGTGTCGGCGGACGGCGACTGCCGCCTCGTCACGCTGCTGAACGTGGGCGACGAGCCGCAGCGCTTCGTGGTCGACGGGTCGGAGATCGAGGTGCCGGGGCACGAATGGCGGATCGCGGGAGAATGATGCGTGAGGCATTCATCACGCCGCGCAACGCATGATCGCCGCCTAGATTGACAGGCATGCAGGCACTCGAGCTGACCGACTACCGCGCCACGGTCGCGCGGATGTACCTGGCCGACACGAGCCTCGAGGAGTTCCGCGCCGAACGCGACAAACTGTTCGGCACCCACCCGCAGTCGGCGATTCCGGAAGACGAGCGGGCGGCCTTCACCGGCCTGAACTACCTGCCGCGCAACGACGAGTTCATCGTCGAGGCCGATGTGCGTACGGCGTCCGGCTCGATCGACATCGACACCGGCGGTCCCGACGGGGTCGTGCACTACAACCGGGCCGGCGTCATCGAGTCGCCGTTCGGTGAGCTGTCGCTGTGGTGGATCGAGGCCTACGGCGGCGGGCTGTTCGTGCCGGTGCGCGACGCGACCTGCGGCAAGGGCGCCTACGGCGGTGGGCGCTACCTCACCGACACGGTCAAGGGCACCTTCGGGCGCGGGCTGCAGATCCTGTCCGACACCCGGGTCCGGCTCGACTTCAACTACCTCTACAACCCGTCCTGCGCCTACAACGACGCCTACCTGTGCCCTTTGGCCCCGCCGGAGAACACGATCACGGCCGCTATCGAGGCTGGGGAGCTGACCTACCACTGAGCACCGCCTGGTGGGCCGCGCGCGCCAGCCGGGCGCCCCAGGTCGAGCGCGGTCCGGCGTATTCCTCTTCATTCTCTAGAAATGGACAGAGCACGCAGACGGCGTCGGTCGGTGTGCCGGTCGCATCCCAGCCGAGGTCGCGGATCGCCTGCGCCTTGGCCTCGGTGATCGTGGCCACGGCGTTGACCAGGGCGCCCGCGCTGAGCCGAACCGGCACCCAGGCGACGACATTGACCGTTCCCACGTACGGTGTGATGGTCTCGGCCGGGGCGGCTGCCCGGATCGGCACGCCCAGACCGACCGTCGCCCACAGCCGCACACCGGTGTCCTGCGTGGCGACGACCTCGGACACGTCGACGCCGGTGAGCAGGCCGACGCCGGGTCCGCTCAGTCCGAGCCCGGCCGCGATGCCGGCCAGGTGATCGGCGGGATCGTCACGGTCGTACGACATGGGAACGGTGCCGTTGATCACCCAGCCGCACGGGCCGATGCCGCCGCCGAGCACGGCCGACGAGATGGCCAGCACCGGCTCGGGCAGCCGCCACACCAGCACCGGCTCGTCGCGGCCGTTCTCGGTGCGGTGAGTGAGAGCGGGCCCGTTAATTCGGGTACGCCCATTCGGGCGCGAGGACGGCCCAGACCTCACTGTCGTGGCGCACACCCTGCCACGGGAAGTTGCTGCGCAGCGTGCCCTCGTGCTTCATGCCGAGCCGGCGGGCCACGTTCGAACTGGCCACGTTGTCGGGACGGCAGTGCCACTCGACCCGCTGGATGCCGCGCTCGGTGAACAGCCAGTCGATCAGCCGGCCGGCCGCCTTGGTGATCAGCCCCCGGCCGGTGCCCGCCTCTTCGAGCCAGCAGCCAACTTCACAAGCGTCGGCGTACGTGTCCCATCGGAACGCCATCACGCCGCCGACCAGAACGTCGTCGAGCCAGATGCCGAGAATCCGGCCTTCGCCGCGCGCCTGCATGTCCGCGTACTGCTGAAGGGTTTTCGTCGCCGTCTCGAGCGTCGTGCTGCGGCTGGCCCAGGCGATCCACGGGTCGACGAACGACCGCGCCCGGTCCATGTGCGCCAGGAATTCCTCGGCCTGCCACGGCTCCAACGGACGGAGTTCGGCGCCCCCGCCTAGATCAACCTTGAACACAGGCACCAGCCTATCCGCCGCGTACCGGAAATTTTGTCTTCGCCTCTCGTCCATCCACCCCCCTTAGATTTACGATCATCAATCTCTGGGAGGTAGGCATGGGCATTGGTCGCGTGATCGCGTCCGTCGGGGCCGGGATGCTGGTGGCAGCCGGGTTGGCGGCGCCGGCACACGCCGCACCGGGCCGGGCCGAGCTGGCGCTGCGCTGGGCGCCGATCCATTACCAGGACGTGGACGCCACCGGCAGCCACGCGCTGGGCGGCAAGAGCGACTTCATTACCCGCTACGACTTCGACGGCAATCTGAACGGGCGCGACAACTGGGACAACACCGGGAAGAACACTGCCGCCGCGGTGTACTACTCGGTGCTCGAGACCAGCAGCCACTACTACCTGACCTACTTCTTCTTCCACCCGCGCGACTGGATCGACCACCCGTTCTTCGAGACCGAGCACGAGAACGACGGCGAGGGCGTGCTCGAGATCGTCGAGAAGGACGGATCCGACTACGGCAAGCTGAAGGCGGCGGTCACCGTCGCGCACAGCGACTTCTACTCGTACGCCCCGACCGGCAGCGACTGGACCAACGGGAGCGAGACGATCGACGGCACCCTGCAGCTCAAGTCGTCGCCGCACGACTCGTTCCAGCACCCGGTGACCGCGCAGGAGCGCGGCGGGCACGGGCTCAAGGCGTGGCCGCAGTACGACATCGACGGTGACGGCATCGTCTACTACCCGTCGGCGAGCGTGTCCGAGTCGCCCAGCGGCCCCGACGACCGCGACGTGCGCTACCAGCTGATCGACATCTTCGCGGGCGGCGGCCTGTGGGCGCAGCGCAACAACACCAACCTGTTCGCCAACCTGGGCACGTTCGCCGGCGACACCACCGGCGGCTGCGGCGTCGGCACGTACTCGTGCGGCACCAACTCGGCCAACGCCCCGTGGGGCTGGGACGACGGCAACGACGTGCCCGCCCGCGGTGAGATCGCCACCGACCCGGCCAAGCTGGCGGCGTCGTACTTCAAGGTGCCGGGCACCCTGGCCCGCGCCTACACCTACAACCCCTATTCGGGCGCGGCCGCCGCCTTGAAGGCCGCCCGGAACCTTCCCCCGACGATCGACTAGGTCCCGAGTCGTTCGTCATGGCGCTCCCCGCGGCTCTGCCGGCCGCGGGGAGCGCCTCGTTCCGCTTTTTAGCCTGGGGCTGATCGGCCCTGACGCCAGTAGCCGATGAACGTGATGTCGCGCTTGGCCACGCCACGGTCGTTGACCAGATGCCTTCGTACGGACGTGGCCAGCCGTGACTCGCCGGCGACCCAGGTGTAGAAGGGCACCGACGGCAGCGTCGCTTGGCGTACGGCCTCCGGAGCCCGGTCGCCGTCGTCGCGGCTCAGCCAATGCAAGCGCGGGTCGAGGGCTCGGATGTCCGCCCTCGTCGCCACCTCGACATAGACGTCAGTGGGCAATTGCGTGCCGTCCAAGATGGACAGGATGGCGGGCAGTGCGGTTTCGTCGCCGACCAGCAGTTGCGCTTCCGCATGCTCGGGCCGCCGGTAGGTGGTGCCCATGTCGAAGAGGCCGGCCTGATCGCCCGGCTCGACACCGCGTACCCACGACGACATGGGCGAGTCGCCGTGCACCGCGAATTCGATGTCCACCTCGTCGTCGGCCGGCCGCACCCGCCGGATCGTCAGGTTGCGCACCCACGGGCGGGTCGCCCTGGGCATCAGCAGCACCTGGGCCATCCACGCCTCGGACGAGGCCGTCGGCATCCGCAACGCCGTCTGCCCGGCCCGCGGGAAGAACAGCCGCACGGCCTGGTCGGCCCCGGCCACCACGAGATCCCGGACGCCCGGACCGCCGAACGTCACGCTCACGAAGCCCGGCGACAGCACCTCGCGCCGGCGCACCTCCAATGTGATCATCCTGCGCGTGGCCGGAAGCTTGACGCGCGGGATCACTCCCGAACAAGGACGCCATCCTCGCCGCGTTGCTCGTACAGCACATCGACCGCGGCACGTTGGCGCAGGCCGACCAGCTCGACCTCTCCCCCGGCAGCCTGCGCCAGCTGGTGCGAGCCCTGGTCCGCGACGCCATCGACAACCACGACGACGACCCGCAGCTGCTCCGCATCATGATCGAACAGGCCCCGATGTCGCGGGAACTGCTCGACACGATCGACCGCCACGAACGAACCCGCGTCGCCCAGGTCCGCGACCTGCTGGCCCGCCACCCCGACGTCACCGTCCGAGACCTCACCACCGCCGCCGAGCTGATCACCTTCACGATCGAGATGAACACCCACAAGCACATGGCCGACCCCCGCACGATTCCCGCCGGGACCCTGGAAAGCGAACTGGTAGACATGGTCACCCGCTACCTCCGCGGCAACCCCTGAGGAGACGCATGCCGATCACCGGCTTTCTGGGACCCGCCCCGGCGAAGGTCGCCCTCGCGGCGGAACGGCTCGAGCGGGTCGACTGCGGCCGCTACACCCGCGAGAAAGTCAGATACTCCGTCGGCGAGAACGAGCGCGTTTCGGCGTACGTCTGCATTCCCCACGATCTCGCCGGGCCGGCGCCGGTCGTGTTCTGTCATCACCAGCACGCCTCGCGTTTCGACCTCGGCAAGAGCGAGGTCGTCGGGCTGGCCGGTGACCCCGATCAGGCGTACGCGGCCGAACTGGCCGAGCGCGGGTTCGTCACCATCGCCCCCGACGCGATCGGCTTCGAGGAGCGCAACTGGAGTCCGGACGGCAAGTCCAACGTCTCGTGGTTCGAGCTCTCCACCCGTCTTGTGCACGGCCGGACCCTGCTCGCGTCCTGCCTGCACGACGTGTCGACCGCTTTGGACTACGTGACCTCGCGGCCCGAGGCCGACCCGCGCCGGATCGGCTTCCTCGGGCACTCGTACGGGGGCCGGATGGCGTTGTGGGCGCCGGCCTACGACCCGCGGATCATCGCCTCGGTCTCGAACTGCGGCTGCATCCCGTTCCGGCGCTCCTACTCGCACGACACCGGTCTGCAGGCCGAGTTCGTCCTGCCGGGCTTCGCCGTCGAGCACGATCTGGAGGACGTCATCGCCTCTTATGACGGGACAGCGTTGCTCATCTCGGCCGGCGCCACCGACAAGTGGAGCCGCGGGGCCGAGGAACTGGTCGCGGCCAGCCGGGGCGTCGAATTGGCCATGTACGACGCCGGCCATGTCTTCACCGCGGCAATGCGGGAGCGGGCCTACCAGTTCCTCGGCGAGCGCCTAGCGGATTTCTAGTTCGTACAGGGAGAAGCCGTACTGGTTGGAGCGCTTCGTGCCGTACATGCGGACGTAGCGCGCGGTCGTGCCGCCGGTGTCGACGCGGACTGTGCCGCCCGCGCCCGCCGTGGTGGAGAAGACCGTCCGCCACTTCCGGCCGTCCAGGGAGACGTCGACGCGGTAGGCGATGGCGTACGCGTGTTCCCAGACCAGCGTGACCTCGCTGACCACCCGGCGGGAACCGAGGTCCGCTCGCAGCCACTGGGGTTCGGCGAAGCCGCTCGACCAGCGGGACTCGGGATCGCCGTCGGCGGCGTCGCCGGGCGGCCAGGGCGGGCCCTCGCTGCTGCTGGCGGTCAGCGTGCTGGTCAACGCCAGGTTGGCCCGGGACGGGTTCGCGCGGGAGGTGATCGGCGGCGACGTCCTCACCGAAGGTGACCGCGACGGCACACGACTGGCCGACGCAACGGGGGCTACGGCCACCGGCCGCGACGCGCCGGACGAAACCGCCGGCGCCGGGTCGGCGCCGGCCACTGTCTCGGTCGGAATCGCCACCGGAGGGACGCCCCGGTCGGGGATCGTCGCGTCCGTGGTGGCCCGGTAGGCGACCATCAGGCCGCCCGCCGCGGCCAGGGTGACGACCGCACCCGCCGCCACCCACCAGGCCTTACGCGACTTGCGGCGGGCCGGCGGAGGTGACGGCGGCGGTGGCGATCCAGGTGGTGGCGATGCCTCGGCCGGGCGGGTGCGCGGGCGCACCGGTGGCATGTGGGTCAGCCTGAGACTGTCGGCGCGGGACGCGCGCTGACGCTCTTCCACGAGAACTCCCGTTTGTCCTTGGTGGACGCCCCCTCGCGCCACCAACGACGTATCTTGACGGAAGTTGGTTACAGAATGGAGTTGACGCACGGGTCGACGGTTGTCGATCATGCGACACCGGTCGCGGCGTCAGTGCGGTTCGCCCTGCGGGCTGTACGCGGTGAGGAACTTGTCGCGGAACTCGTTCATCGGCCACAGCGGGGCGTCCGGCGCCGGCTTGAGGCCGTCGGTCCAGCCCCAGCTGTTGATCCGGTCGAGCACCTTGGGGTCCTTGGCGACCACCGAGATGGGCACGTCCTTGGTCGCGTTCGAGCCGACCACCACGGAGGCCGGCTGGTGATCGCCCAGCAGCACGAGCACCAGGTTGTCGTCGCCGTACTCCTCGACGTACGAAATCAGGCTGTCGACCGAATAAGCGATCGATCCCGCGTACGCCTGCTTGACCTTTTTGCCGTCCGAGAAGAGCTGCTGCGCGTTGGGAGCGCCGTTGATCATCGGTCCGTAGACCTGGCCGTCGCCGATCTTGTCCCACGGCAGCATCGACGGCACCGGCGTCCACGGGGTGTGACTGCTGGTCAGCGTCACCTCGGCCAGCAGCGGCGGGCGCTTGGCCTTCCCGAACTCGTACTCGTGGACCTGCTTCATCACGAACTGGTCGGGCATGGTCGACCAGCTGAGCATGGGGCCGTTGTAGCCCAGCGTGTGCGAGTCGTAGATCTGCTGGTAGCCGTAGAACTGCCCCTCGGGCCAGGCGAACGTGACGCCGGGCTCGAACCCGACCGTGCGGAAGCCGGCTCGCTTGAAGGCCGAGGTCAGCGTGAGGCGGTCGGTGGCGACGAGGCTGCGGTAGCGGTTCTGGTTGTCGATCCACAGGCCGGACAGGAACGTCGAGTGGGCCAGCCAGCTGCCGCCGCCGAAGGTGGGCGAGGTCAGGTAGCCGCTGCGCGCCGCGAAACCCTTGGCCGCCAGCTTGCTCTGCCCGGCCTGCAGCTGGGCGAGCACCGGCTGATTGAACTCCGGGTTCTCGACCGCGTCGCGGCCGTAGCTCTCGACGAAGCCGATGATCACGTCTTTGCCGCGCAGGGCGCTCAGCAGCTGGTCGTCGGGCAGGTTCTTGAAATCGTCGTCCTGCACCTCGCGGGCGAAGTCCTTGCGGTCCTGGATGTCCTGCGGCACGGCGAGCACGGTGTCGCGGGCCAGCTCGGCCGCGCTCTGGCTGGCCACCGGGATGCCGCCGACGAGCTGGAAACTCATGACGGCCAACGTCACCCAGGCCGCCGAGAGGGTCAACACCGTTCCCCGTACGGGCCAGGGGTGGGCCGCGATCACCCGGCTGAGACGGCGGACCGAGAACGTCATCGCCACGAGGGTGACCGCCGCGAGCAGCACCGCACCGGCCGCGGCGAGCAGCGCGCCGCCCTTACCGACGGAGTCGATCAGGAAGTTGAAGCCGTCCTTGAACAGCACCCAGTCGAGCACCGGGTCGAACTGGCGGGCCAGCACGGCGTAGAAGCCGATGTCGATGACCTTGAGTACGGTCAGCACCCCGAGCACCGCCCCGAGCACGGTGGCCGCGATCCGGCGGGCCCGCCCGGGCAGGGCGAGCAGCAGGGCCACGGCCAGCAGCGCCTCGATCGGCACCCGGATCAGGGCGGTGAGCCAGAAGTTGCCTGGTGGGAGCCGGGTGATCTGGTCGGGCAGCACCAGCGCCAGGAAGACGAGCAGAGCGGCGAGGGTGGTGACCACCCCGCCGGCGATCCGGCGTACGTGCTTGTTGACCGACACAGCTGTTTCCTCACCGCAGAGTTGCACCTACCACCAGGTACACGCTGGGTGAGGGTATGCGGTTCAAGCCGAGATGGTCCTCACCCCGTCCAGCAGCGCGCGGATCTGCCGCGCGTCGGCCGGGCGGCCGAACAGGTAGCCCTGGCCGTGGTCGATGCCGAGGCGGCGCAGGGTCACCCACTGGGCGTCGGTCTCGATGCCCTCGGCCACGGTCTGCATCTTCAGCGCCTGCCCGAGGCCGGCCACGGCGTCGACCAGGGCCACGTCGTCGGCGTCGGTGTCGACGTCGTCAACGAACGTCTTGTCGATCTTGATCACGTCGACCGGGAGCTGCTTGAGGTAGCTGAGCGACGAGTACCCGGTGCCGAAATCATCAATTGCCAGCCGTACGCCCAACTCGCGCAGAGCGTGCAGGGTCCGCTTGGCCGTGTCGATGTCCTCCATCAGCATCGACTCGGTGATCTCGAGGGTCAGCGAGGCGGGGTCGAGGCCGGCATCGTCGAGAGCACCGGCGACGTCGTCGACCAGACCGGCGTACTGGAACTGCCGGGCCGAGAGGTTGACGTTGACCTTCAGACTCGCCGCGGCGGGCGACTCGGCCCGCCAGTGAGCCAGTTGCGCGCACGCCTCGCGCAGCACCCACCGGCCCAGGGGCACGATCAGGCCGTTGGCCTCGGCGGCGGCGATGAAGTGGTAGGGCCCGAGCAGGCCGTCGCGCGGGTGGTTCCAGCGCACCAGCGCCTCGACCGAGGTGACGCTCTGCGTCTGCATGTCGACCACGGGCTGGTAGAGCACGGCGAACTCGTCGTGCTCCAGCGCGTGCTCGAGGTCGATGCGCAGCTGGGCCTCCTCGAGCACCGACATGGTCATGGTCGGGTCGAAGATCGCGTAGCCGTTGCGGCCGGCCCGCTTGGCCGCGTACATGGCCAGGTCGGCGTTGCCCAGCAGCTGGTCGCCGTTGGCGTCGCCGGGGACGGAGGTGGCGATCCCGATGCTCAGCGAGCAGGTGATGTCGCGGCTGCCGAGGCGGATCGGCTCGCGGATCGTCCGGACCAGCCGCTCCGCCAGCGCGGCCGCGTCACCGGGTTCGAGGTCGCGCATGATGATCGCGAACTCGTCGCCGCCGAGACGGGCGAGCACGTCGGACGGGCGTACGTGCCGCCGCAGCCGACCGGCGATCGTGGTCAGCAGCTCGTCGCCCGCGCTGTGCCCGAGGTTGTCGTTGACCAGCTTGAAGTCGTCCAGGTCGAGCAGCAGCACGGTCACCGGGTGGTCCTCGTGGCCGGTCACCGCCTCGTCCAGCCGCTGCCGGAACAGGGCCCGGTTGGGCATGCCGGTCAGCGAGTCGGTGAAGGCCTGCTGGTGCAGCTTCTCCTCGAGCTCGCGGCGGGCGCCGATGTCGCGCAGGCTGACCACGCTGGCCTCGACGTCCGGATCGTCGACCCAGTTGGTGGCCAGGACGTCGACGTACACCCACCGGCCGTCGGCCCCGCGCAGCTGGGACTCGATGCGCAGGCTCTGGCCGAGGGGCAGGGCGTTCAGGGCGTCGAAGAACTCGTGCGCCGGCTGCACCTGCTCGTCGGTCAGCAGGTCGTCGACGCGCCGGCCGACCAGGCTCTGCCGCGAGAGGCCGAGCATCTGCGAGATCGACTCGGTGGCGTAGACGATCCGGTTGTCCGAGCTGACGGCGATCACCGCGTCGGCCGAGGCGGCCAGCAAGGTCTCGGCCCGCTGCTCGGCGTGCCGGCGACGGCTGTCCAGCGAGCGGCGGCTCTTGGCGTAGAGCGCGGTCAGGCCCACGATGCAGCACATCATGGCGACCAGCACGAGCGTGGTGCCGAGGTCGGCCCCGGCCCGGGCCGGCAGCAGCAGGGCGTACCCGCTGATCGACATGACGCCGAGGGCGATGACGAACCGGGGTGACCACAGGGCGGCCGCCGTGATCAGCAGCAGCACGACGGCGGGCACGTAGAGCATCCAGCCGTCCGGGTCGACCCAGCCGAACAGCAGCATCACCGGCATCTCGGCCAGCCACCACGCCTTCAGCCAGCGCCGGGCGCGCTCGCCGCGCACCAGGCGGGCCCAGGGCAGCGGGAAGATGGCCACCTGGGAGGCGACGGCCAGCATCACCGGAAGCAACCACCAGCGTTGTACGCCGTCCCAGCCCAGGGCTATCCGGAGGCCACCGATCGCGGTGACGACCGCCGCGATGGCCGCGCCGATGCGAAGCTGACGCGCCCAGTACTCGGCGGTGTGATCGTCCATCTCGACTGACTGCACGGGCGCACCGATCGGCGACCCGTACGGCAACCTGAGCCTTCCGCCGACATCGGCCGAGTGACCCATGACAAATGTCAGTGGATGAGTGAGTGCTCGCTCATTACAGTGGTCGCCGTGGAGAACAAGCGACGACGTGTGCCCGCGCTCGCGCCCGAGGAGCGTCGCGCGGCCCTGATCGACGCGACCATCCCGCTGCTGCACCAGCACGGGGTGGACGTCAGCACCCGGCAGATCGCCCAGGCGGCCGGCGTGGCCGAGGGCACCATCTTCGGCGTCTTCGAGACGAAGACGTCGCTGGTCGTGTGCTCGGTGATCAAGGCGCTCGACCCGGAGGGGACCGTGGCCGCCCTGGCCGCGATCGACCGGTCCCGTCCGCTGCGCGAGCGCCTGGCCGAGGCGGCCGAGCTGATACACGCCCGGTTCCTCGAGAACGCCCAGCTCATGGCGGCGGCCCGCAAGCTGGTCATCACCGGCGAGCTGCCCAAACAGCTGATCGCCAACCGCGAGATCCTGCACGCCGCGCTGACCGAGGTGATCACGGAAGGCGCTGATCAGCTACGCCGCCCACCGGCGGCGGTGGCGTCGCTGCTGCTTCTGTTCTGCGGCGCCAACACGTACGGGCCGTTCGGCGACCCGGACAACTTCAGCGGCGAAGAGACAGTCTCTCTGCTGCTCGACGGACTGCTCCGACGGGGGACCCAGTAGTGCTCATCAAACTGCTTCGTAACTACTTACGCCCGTACCGGCGGGAAATCACACTCGTCGTCCTGTTCCAGTTCCTGCAGACGCTGGCCACGCTCTACCTGCCCACGCTGTTCGCCGACATCATCGACAACGGCGTGGTCAAGGGCGACACCGGCTACGTCATGAAGATCGGCGGCTGGATGCTCGCCATCACGCTGGCCAGCATCGCGGCCCAGATTGTCGCGGTCTACTTCGGGGCCCGTACGGCGATGGCGGTGGGCCGGGACGTCCGGGCCTCGATCTTCGGTCAGGTGCAGACCTTCTCGGCCCGCGAGGTGGGTCAGTTCGGCGCCCCGTCGCTGATCACCCGGACCACCAACGACGTCCAGCAGGTGCAGATGCTGGTGCTGATGACCTTCACGCTGATGGTCTCGGCGCCGATCATGTGCGTCGGCGGCATCGTGCTGGCCCTGCGGCAGGACGTTCCGCTGTCGTCGCTGTTGCTGGTGATCGTGCCGGTGCTGGTGGCCACGGTCAGCGCGATCATCGTGCGGATGCGCCCGCTGTTCCGCACGATGCAGGTGCGCATCGACCGGGTCAACCAGGTGATGCGCGAGCAGATCAGCGGCATCCGGGTCATTCGTGCCTTCGTCCGCGACGAGCGCGAGCAGGTGCGCTACCGGGGCGCCAACGACGAGCTGACCGACGTGTCGCTCAAGGTCGGCAAGCTGATGGCCCTGATGTTCCCGACCGTCATGCTGATCGTGAACCTGTCCAGCGTCGCCGTGCTCTGGTTCGGCGGCCACCGGATCGACTCGGGCGCGATGCAGATCGGCGCGCTCACCGCGTTCCTCAGCTACCTGATGCAGATCCTCATGTCGATCATGATGGCCACCTTCATGTTCGTGATGATCCCGCGGGCCGAGGTCTGCGCCGAGCGGATCGAGGAGGTGCTGGGCACCGAGTCGAGCGTCGTCACGGCGAAGCAGCCGGTCACCGCGGTCACCGAACACGGCCGGCTCGACCTGCGCGGCGTCGGCTTCCACTACCCCGGCGCCGAGGCGGCCGTGCTCAGCGACATCGACCTGACCGCCCGGCCGGGCGAGATCACCGCGATCATCGGGAGCACCGGCAGCGGCAAGACCACGCTGCTCAACCTGGTGCCACGGCTGTTCGACGCCACGTCGGGCCAGGTTCTGGTGGACGGCATCGACGTCCGCGAGCTCGACCCGGCGCTGCTGTCGCGGCTGATCGGTCTCGTGCCCCAGCGGCCCTACCTGTTCTCGGGCACGGTCGGTTCCAATCTGCGGTACGGGAATCCGGACGCCACCGACGAGGAGCTGTGGACCGCCCTCGAGATCGCCCAGGCCCGCGATTTCGTGGAGCGCATGGAGGGCGGGCTCGACGCGCCGATCGCCCAGGGCGGCACGAATGTGTCGGGCGGCCAGCGGCAGCGGCTCGCTATCGCCCGTACGTTGGTGCACCGCCCCGAGATCTATCTGTTCGACGACTCGTTCTCGGCGCTCGACTACGCCACTGACGCCGCACTCCGGTCGGCCCTCACCGAGCACATCGCCGACGCCACCGTGGTCATCGTGGCCCAGCGGGTGAGCACCATCCGCGACGCCGACCGGATCGTGGTGCTCGACGACGGGCGGGTGGCCGGCACCGGCACCCACGCCGAGCTCATGGAAACCAACGAGACCTACCGCGAGATCGTCCTCTCGCAGCTCACTGCCCAGGAGGCTGCCGCGTGACCAGGCCCATGGGAGGTCCGCCGGCCGTCCGCGCGATGGCCGGACCGGCCCCGACCGAGAAACTTCAGGATTTCAAGGGCTCCACCAAGCGCCTGCTCGGCCTGCTCAAGCCGCAGCGTGTGCTCGTCGGCTTCGTGCTGCTGGCCGGCGCGGTCAGCGTAGCCCTGTCGGTGATCGGCCCGTACCTGCTGGGCCACGCCACCGACGTCATCTTCGCCGGCGTCGTCGGCCGCATGGTCGACGGCAACGTGACCAAGGCCGAGGCCATCGCCGCCCTGCGCGCCCGCGGCGAGAACACGCAGGCCGACCTGCTCGGCGCGGTCGACTTCACGCCCGGGCAGGGCATCGACTTCGACCGGCTGGCCCACGTGCTCATGTGGGTCGCGCTGGTCTACGTCTTCGCCTGGGTGTTCGGCGTGCTGCAGGGCCGGATCACCGCCACGGTCGTGCAGACCGCGGTCTACCGCCTGCGCGAACAGGTCGAGGCCAAGCTGTCCCGGCTGCCACTCTCCTATTTCGACCAGCAGCCGCGCGGCGAGGTGCTGAGCCGGGCCACCAACGACACCGACAACATCGCCCAGACCCTGCAGCAGACGTTCGCCCAGCTGGTCACGTCTCTGCTGATGATCGTCGGCGTGCTCGGCGCGATGTTCTGGATCTCGCCCCTGCTGGCGCTGATCGCGCTGGTCACGGTGCCGGTCTCGTTCCTGGTGACGATGGCCGTGGGCAAGCGCTCGCAGCCCAACTTCGTCGCCCAGTGGGCCACCACGGGCAAGCTCAACGGCCACATCGAAGAGATGTTCACCGGGCACTCGCTGGTCAAGGTGTTCGGGCGGCAGGACGAGGCGTCGTCGGTCTTCGCCGAGCACAACAACAAGCTGTACGCGTCGTCGTTCCGGGCGCAGTTCATCAGCGGGCTGATCCAGCCGGCCATGATGTTCATCAGCAACCTGAACTACGTGCTGGTGGCCGTGGTCGGCGGTCTGCGGGTGGCCTCGGGGTCGCTGTCGCTGGGCGAGGTGCAGGCCTTCATCCAGTACTCCCGGCAGTTCAGTCAGCCGCTGACCCAGGTGGCGTCGATGGCCAACCTGATCCAGTCGGGTGTCGCATCCGCCGAGCGGGTGTTCGCGCTGCTCGACGCCCCCGAACAAACCCCCTCGCCGGCTGCTGTTGATCTTGGCCGGGTGCGCGGGCAGATCAGCTTCGAGGACGTCTCGTTCCGGTACGTGCCGGACAAACCGCTGATCGAGCACCTGTCGCTCGACGTCGCGCCCGGTCAGACGGTGGCGATCGTGGGACCGACCGGTGCCGGAAAGACCACACTGGTCAACCTTCTGATGCGGTTCTACGACGTGGACTCGGGGCGCATCCGGCTGGACGGGGTGGACATCGCCACCATGCCCCGCGAGCAGCTGCGTGAGGAGATCGGGATGGTGCTGCAGGACACCTGGCTGTTCGGCGGCACGATCGCGGAGAACATCGCGTACGGGGCCGACTCGTTCGACATGGCTTCGGTGCAGGCCGCGGCCGAGGCGGCCCACGTGGACGCCTTCGTACGGATGCTGCCCGACGGCTACGAGACGGTGATCGACGAGGAAGGCTCGAACGTCAGCGCCGGCCAGAAACAGCTGATCACCATCGCGCGGGCGTTCCTGGCCGAGCCGAGCATCCTGATCCTCGACGAGGCGACGAGCTCGGTCGACACGCGTACGGAGGTGTTGATCCAGAGGGCGATGGCCACGCTGCGCGAGGGTCGCACGTCGTTCGTGATCGCCCACCGCCTGTCGACGATCCGCGACGCCGACGTGATCCTGGTGATGGAGAACGGGCAGATCGTCGAACAGGGCACACACGACTCGCTGATCGAAGCGGACGGCGCGTACGCGGCGCTCTACTCCGCCCAGTTCGCGCAGGCCGTGGCCGAAGTGGACTGATTCCGGGCAAGCGAAACGGGGGCGGCCAGCCGGCCGCCCCCGTTCTTGATGCTGCTGGCTTACTTGATGACCGGGCGGACGATGTCCGTCCAGCCGGGGCCGTTGATGCCCATGTCGGCGTCACCCTCGACCCAGGCGCGGAGCGCGATAGTGCCCGACGGCACCACGGTCGTGGCGGCGTAGGCGCCGTTCACGTTGGCCTTGCTCACCAGGATGTTGGTCCAGGTGTTGGGGCCGGTCCAGCGCTGAACCACAACCTTGCGGTCGGCAGCGTTCGGGCTGGTCTTGACGACCACCGAGACGCGGCCCTTCGACGGCGAGGTGGCGGTGAGCGAAGCCCACTGGTTCACCCAGACCGTCTTCTCGTCCGAGTTGACCTCCTGGGACTGCGTCTTGAACCGCATGCCCATGGTGATCGACCGCGAGAAGGAGTACATGCCCATCGCGTTGGCCTTGGTGTTGGCGATCCACTTCAGCTCGCCACCCGAGTACGGGGCACCCCACAGCTCGACCGTGGCGTTGGCCGCGACCTTACCGGTGATCGAGACGGGGCCCGTGCCGTTGACCGACATCGGAGCGTTGATCGTCGGCTTCGGCGCCTCGCCGGGCTCCTCACCGCCCGGCTCCTCCGGCGTGCTGGAGTCACCCGCGATGTAGATGACGCCATCGGTGACGGTGCCCTTGTTACCGGTGGTCGAACCGGTCGCGAGGATGGTCTCCTCGGACTCGACCTGGTCGTCCTTCAGCAGCGGGACATCGGCGATCCACAGGGTCGACCCGGAGGCGGTTCCCGGATCGATGGTGACCGGCGAAGCGCCCGGGTTGGTGAAGTCGGTGGTGCCGGCCGCCTTGCTGCCGTGCACCGAGGCGCCGATGAAGGACACCGTCGCGTTGATCGCGGTCTGCGACGTGCCTGTGACCGTGCCCCAGACCCGGACCGTCTCACCCTCCATGCCCTTGACGCTCTTGACCTCAAGGTCGGGCGCCGTGTCGTCGTTCTGCAGGGTGAGGGTGGCCGGGTCCGCAGCCGTCGGAGTGCCCAACAGCCAGGCCGAGCCCGTCGTGGTGGAACCAGGCGTGACGGTCAGGGCGACGGTCTCGTCGGGCTCGTAGATCGAGTCACCGTTGACCAGAACGGGGACCCAGGCGGTCGACGCCTCGGCCGGGATCGTGATCGACGACTGCGACAGCGGGGCGTAATCGTCGGTGCCGAAGGTCGTCGAGTAGAGCTGGGCGGCGTTGGTGCCCGACGGCGTCAGCGTGGCCGGGGCGACCGTGATCGGCCGGTCGCTCGAACCCGTGAGCTTGACCGGCAGGATCGCCACCCACGGGCTGTTGCCTTCCTTGACCGACAGGTCGTCGAACGCCAGGGTCGGCGCCGCGTCGTCGTCCAGGATGGTGATCTCCGCCGGCGAACCGACCGTGAACGTATCGGAACCGGGCACGGCGGAGAGGTCGATCGTGAACTTCTCGCCCTCGCCCGAGGTCGTGCCGCCGGCGGTGCGGGTCGACGGGCCCTCGTCGATCGTGTCACCCAGGATGTCCACGCTGAAGGTCGCGGACTGGGTGCCCGGCGTGAAGGTCAGCTGGCCGGCCGCGGGGACGTAGTCCTTGGCGGCGCGAGCGTTGCCATAGCCGAGGGCCAGGTCGGCCGTCGCCCAATTCACCTTGACGGTCTTGGCCGACTTGGCAGACAGGGTGGCCGTGAAGACCTGCGACATCTTGCCGCTGTTGCCCTCGGTCACCGTGACCGGGGTGACGGCGACGGTCGGCGCGGGCGTCGCGTCGGTGATCGAGCCGGCCACCTTCGTGGTCGCGCCGAGCACCGCGTTGGTCGGGTTGACCAGCTGGATCGTGTAGTCCTCAGGGTCCTCGTTGAGGGTGTCCGCGAGGAGCGGGATCGTGAACTCCTTGTACAGATCACCGGCCGGGATCGTCACGGTCCGGGTCGACGGGTAGTCGAAGTCGTCCCCCGGCGTCGCGACCGCGTGACCCGCGGCGGGCGTTGTGGCGACGGCGTTCCACTGCACGGTGATCGGCAGCTCTGACGCGATGTCGGTGGTGACGCGGAAGGTCGTGCCCGAGCCGCCCTCGGTGCCGTTGCCGCCGCCCGAGAGGGTCAGCTTCGGCGTGCTCTGGGCGTCGACGATCTTGACCGAGGTGCTCTGGGCCGTGGGCGCGACGCCGGACGTGGCGCTGCCGTTGACCGTGAAAGTCTCGATCTCCTGCTGGTCCTTGACACCATCGTTGGTGATCTGGACGTCCTTGGTCCCGGTCAGTGTGCCGGCCGGGATGGTCAGGGCCACAGCGCTGAGCGCAGTGTAGTCACCGGCCGGGGCCGTGCCCGCGACGGCGGTGCCGTTCGCCGTGCTCAGGTTGATCGTGGTGTCGACGCTGGACGGCCCACTCAGCTTCGCCGTGATCGTGGTCTTGGCGTTGGCACTCTCCGTGACCGGGTTGGGCGCGGCGGACAGCGTGTAGGACGGCACCGAGTCGCCGTCCGTGATCGTCACAACACTGTTCAGCGCCGTTCCGCCACCGGACGGCGTCGCCGTCACGGTGAAGGCTTCAGGACCCTCGTAAAGCCCGTCGGCGGTGATCGGGATCGTGATCGTCTTGTCGCCGGCGGCCGTGAAGACCTGCGACTTCTGGGCCGAGGTCAGCGTGGTGTAGTCGCTACCCTCGACTGCGCCACCAACCGGAGGCGTGGCACCGGAGTTGGGCGTGGGCGCAACGGTGAGGGTGAAGGTGGCGGCCGCGTCCGAGTGGAGCGTCAGGACCGCGTTGGAGCCTTCAGCTGCCGTGACGGTGGCCGTGAGGGTGTTCGCCGCGTAGGCCGGCGACCCTACCAGGGCAGGCACGAGGCCGATGGCGCTCGCGACGGCAGCCGCGAGGGCCTTTCGCCGGAGCTTGTGGCCACGCAGCGCGAACGGAACCGAGCCGCTCGAGTCTGCATGGGCTGTGGGATAGCGCATGTCTTTCTTTCTCCTTCGGCGGCTGGGCTGCCTCCGTCGGGAGGCCCCTGGCTTTGCGTCCCCGCCTTGCAGCGGGTTTGCCTGTTCGGGTACCGCACCGATGGGCGGGGCTCGAAGAGCCGGCTTGGGCCGGCCCGAGCAGCGAAAACCGAGAAAGATCCGGCTTATCGCCTTCCGTAATCTAACCGGCACATCACCGCGTTAGCGGCGGAACGCTTTTTTCGGCTCAAATCGGCCTTACCGCTCAAGGCCACCCGTGCGAGCGACAGCCGCAGCCTGCATCGGCGTCAAAGGAGTGACTCGGGAACGCTAGGCGGGGCGACGGCGGCGGCGTAGGGCGGCGGCCAGCAACCACGGAGCCAGGCCTACGGCCAGGAACAGGGTCAGCAGCGGGAGTTGCCACCAGCGGGAAAGGGCTCGGGACGGGGGCTCGATGGCGGGGGTGGCGACCCACGGCTGGGCCGCCTTCGACCAGGCCAGGAAGGCGTCGCCGATGGGGTAGGCGCCGAACACGTAGCGCTTGGTGCCGGGGGTGTAAAAGGGCAGGCCGGCCACCTCGCCGAAGCGGGCCAGGCCGGCGGCCAAGGTGTCGTCGCCGTGGAGTTTGGCTGCTCCGATTGTCACGACTGTGGCTGAGAGGCTTACGCCCAGGACCAGGGGGCCCGAGTCGACGTTCGAGGGGCCGTCCGTACCGGCTGGGTATTCGCGCACTGTGGGGCCCACGCCCAGCGGCGCGGAGAGGAACCACGTGCGGAATCTTGTGTACTGCTGGCGGGCGAACTCCGGGTCGATCTCGGGCAGGAAGCGGTTGATGATGCTCTGCGACGTGCCCTGCGCGCCGGAGGTGGGCTCGCCGGTGTCGACGTTCGCGGTGTGCGGGATCAGCTGGGTCGCGGGATCGAGCCGGGCCTGCACGTTGGCCAGCCAGCGGATCACCGTGACGTCGTACGCGGGGGAAAGCAGTTTGTCGTGCAGGCGCAGGGAGGCGACGGCGACCGTGGAGTCGACGGGCCAGGCCTGGCCGGGGTACGAGGGCAGGAACGGGGTCGGGGAGGCGTCGAAACCGGCGGCGATGTCGGCCGAGTCCCGCTCGAAGGCCTGCACCTGGGCAGGGTCGCGCGAGGCGGCGGGCTGGCGCGCGAGGATGCCGCCGCGGAGCCAGTTCACCCAGCCGCGGTAGAAGATTCCGTACTGTACGGGCATGTCGCCGGCGAAGGGGGCGCGGCCCGCATCCGATTCGAGCCGGCTCAGCGCCCAGCGCGCGTCGTCGAGGCGGCCGAGGTCGACTGCGGTCAGGCCGTACAGCACGTACGAGAAGAAGTAGCCCTCGGGAAAGAGCTGCTGGGCGTCGTCGGCCCCACCTGATTCGAGCTCCGACCGCAAAAAGGCCAATTGCCGCCGTACGCCGGAATCGCCGTCAGCCGGGGCAACCAGCCGCACCACTGACAAAGCGGCGGCTGCGCTGATGGCCACGGCGACGAGCAGTCCGAGAAATCTGCGCACCGGCCGAGCTTAGAGAGATCCGCCAAACGGGGAGTCATGTCCACTTACGAGTCGCGCCGAACTCAGGAAGCTGACAGCGTTTGGTTGTTGCCCGTTCACGTTGACCATCACCTCCGGCCCGAGTTGGCCGTCTGGTCATCTGGTGGCCACCGCCGCTTCAAACGGAGCTGATGGCGTGGTTCCCGACCAATGCTTCAACGCATATTGGAGTGCGCATTCATGAATGCTCTGCGTTCCCGTCGTGGCCGCCTCGCCCTGGCGCTGGTGGCGACCACGGTCGTCGCGGTGCCGTCGGTCGCTCTGGCCGGCGACGCGCACCAGGACCGCACCTGGGCCGCCAAGCAGGCGATCAAGGGCGGCACGGCTCGCAACGTCATCCTGCTCATCGGTGACGGCATGGGCGACAGCGAGATCACCATCGCCCGCAACTACCAGGTCGGCGCCAACGGCCGCCTGGCCATGGACAAGCTGCCGCTGACCGGCGCCTACACCACGTACGCCGTGCAGAAGGACGCCCCGTCGAAGCCCGACTACGTGACCGACTCGGCCGCCTCGGGCTCGGGCTGGGCGACCGGCCACAAGACGTACAACGGCGCGATCTCGGTGCTGCCGAACGAGAAGCCCGTTCCCACCATCCTCGAGCTGGCCAAGAAGGCCGGCTACCGCACCGGTGACGTCACCACCGCGGAGCTGCAGGACGCCACCCCGGCCGTTCTCGGCTCGCACGTCGTCAGCCGCGACTGCAAGGGCCCGGACGCGATGGCCACCTGCGCGGTCAACGACAAGGTGAACGGCGGCGCCGGCTCGATCGCCGAGCAGCTCGTCCAGACCCGCCCCGACGTGCTGCTGGGCGGCGGCAAGCAGTACTTCGACCAGACCGTCAAGGCCGGCAAGTACAAGGGCAAGACGGTCACCCAGCAGGCCCAGGCCAACGGCTACCACGTCGTCACCGACGCTGCCGGTCTCGCCGCGGCCAAGGGCGACAAGCCGATCCTCGGCCAGTTCGCCAAGAACAACATGGACCTCGAGTGGGTCGGCCCGACCCCGACGCGTACGGGCACCGCGCCGGCCAAGTGTGCGGTGAACACGGCTCGTACGGCCTCGCAGCCGCACCTGGTCGACATGGCTTCGAAGGCGCTGAACGTGCTGGACAAGCAGACCAAGCGCAGCAAGAAGGGCTTCTTCCTGCAGATCGAGGGCGCCTCGATCGACAAGCAGGACCACGCGGCCAACCCGTGCGGCCAGATCGGTGAGACGGTCGCCTTCGACGCTGCCATCAAGAAGGTGCTCGAGTACCAGAAGTCGCACCCCGACACCCTGGTCGTCGTGACCGCCGACCACGGTCACACCAGCCAGATCGTCGAGGAGGCCACCCTCGGCTACACGGCCACGCTGATCACGCACGACGACGCCAACATGACGATCTCGTACGCGACCTCGGAGATCACCGGCTCGCAGCAGCACACCGGCACCGAGGTGCGGATCGCCGCCGGCGGCCCGCAGGCGGCCAACGTGCTCGGCGTGACCAACCAGACCGACCTCTTCTTCACGATGAAGCGGGCGCTCGGCCTGCGCTGACCCTGGTCAGCTTCAACGCCAGGGCCGGGCACCGGTCCACGGCTTGACGTGCCGCCGGCTCCAACGCCGGCGGCACGTTCATGCCCGCCCGCGGAACCGGATATCCCCAGTCGTCCTCGGTGAGCAGTTCGGGCAGCAGTTCGGCACACAGCCCGCGCCCGTCACAAGCAGTCCAGTCGACGTGCAGCCGGTTCATCGCTTCTCCTCCGCCCGGCAGTTGCCGACCAGATGCGCGGCAACGTCCGCTTCGAAAGCGCGCATCGCGCTGTGGATAAGTCGGGCCGTGCCGTCCGGATGACGACAGGCGCCGCGACCGGTGACCAGCCGGGCGAGCCGGTCGACCTCCGCGGGCAGACCGGGCCGGGCTCGACGGTGGGCCAGGTCGGTGAGGGTGCTCGCGAGCCGCGGCAGGCCGTTGATGCAAGGACCGCACTGACCCGCGACCTGGCCGGCGAGATAGCCCGCGATCCGGGCCGTCTCCAACAGCCCGCACGCGCTACGCGGCAGGGCGACGATCACACCGGCGCCCGGGCTTCCCCCGTACGGCGTGAGAGCCGCCCGGCTGACCGGGAGAGCAGCCTCGGCCGGCACCCACCCGCCGTGATACCCGCCCACGAGCACCGCGCTCAACGGAGCGGTGGCGCCGCCCGCAGCCGCGATGAGCTCCCCGAGCGTCACGCCGTATCCCGCCTCGAGCACTCCAGGCGCGGCGACAGCGCCACTGACTGTGGCCAGGAAGGTTCCCGGCTCGTCCGGCGTGCCCGCCGTGCGGAACCATCCCGGCCCGTAGCGAGCGATCAGCGCGAGGTGCGCGAGCGTCTCGACGTTCTGCACCAGCGTCGGCGCGCCACCCGGCCCGGCCTCGGTGATGCGCACAAGCTTGTCGCCCGGCACCGCCGCCTTACCGGCCGCGGCCGCCGCAGCCGCCGTCTCCTCCCCCGCCACGAACGCGTCCGGTGCGGCGACCAGCCGGACCGGCACCCGGTCGAGCCCAGCCCCGCGCCGCGCGGCGATCAGCTCGCCCAGCGCTCGGTGGGCCGCCGCTGGTGCGTAAAGCACGGCACTCTGCGCGCCCATCGCAGCGAGTTGCAGCCCATCCAGGACCAGGTTCGGCGCGTACGCCAGCAGCGCCCGGTCTTTGCCGCTGGCCGGCTCGCCCTCGGCGCCGTTGGCGATCACAACCGGCGGCCGACCTGTTGCGGCGACGGCGCTGAGCTTGCGCCAGACCGGGAACCCGGCTCCGCCTCGGCCGGTCAACCCCGCGTCCCGCGCCAAACCAACTATCTGGTTGGCATCGAACACCGGCAGGCGTCCGTGCTGGGCCAGATGACTGTCCAGCCGCCCGTCATTGCGGCCGCCGAGCAGCCTGAGCTGCACCCGGCTCCCCGGTGGAGCCTCAACAGCGCTGGTCATCGTGCCTCCTCATGAGTGCCGGGTCGTGCCGGAGCCACCGGCCGCTCCAACGGACTCGGCCGGTCCGAGGCGCGAGGTCGTACGGCCTTTGCACCGCCCGGCCACGCTGCCGCGGCTCGGGCCGGCGCTGTCACGGGAGTTGACGCTGGATCGCGTCTCGGCTCCCCGTGCGTTGACGTGCTCGTGGTCGCCGGCGTGGGCTGATCAGGGAGCAGACGCGGGTTGATCCGGCGCATGGCTCGCTGGGGGAAGCGGCCGAAGGTGGGGGTGAGGCGCCAGGCGACGGCGGCCAGGACTGTTGCTGTGCACAGGGCCGCGATGGTCCAGAGCCAGACCGTGCCGTTGTCGGAGCCGGTGCCCAGGCCGTGCATCAGGGCTATGGGCCAGCTGAGATAGGCCAGCCAGTGCACGATCCGCCAGGTGCGGACGCCCAGCCGATGCCGCAGCAGACTCGTGACGACAATGGCGGCGATCAGGTCGAACGCCAGCGTGCCGAGCCCCTGCCAGAGTGGGCGGTAGTTGCCGGCGAACGGCAGCACCAGGTCGAAGACGCGCAGCTGGGCGTACGGATCGAAGAGCAGGCTGAGCATGTGCCCGGCCAGCAGCACCACGGCGAGCAGCGCGGCGTTGCGGTGCACCAGGTTCACCGCGAAGGCGGGCAGGCCGAACGCCGTCCGTCCACTGCGGGCACCGATGCCCAGCGCGACCACTATCGTGAGCAGAACCAGCGACATGACGCCGCTGCCCCGGGCGAAGTACCAGAGCGCGTCGGTCATGCCGGCTCTCCTCGTGTTGACATGTGTACTTGACTTGATTGACGTGTTGACTGGATCAACATGTAAATCAAGTCAACATGTGGCCGCTCAACGTTCACGCCCAGCCGAACGCGCTGAGCCGGCAGCGGTTCGCTCGCGAGGGGCGGTCGCCTGGACAGGACGCGTCGAGCGACGTCATCCGGCCGAGTCGGCCACGCGTCGGTCATGCCGGCCACCCGCCCAGGTGCAGCACGTCGAGTGACGGGGTCACCAGGCGGCTCGGAGCATTGCCCAGCAAGGCGGGAGCGTTGTGGCCGCGGATGATGGCGGCGGTGCTCAAGGTGTTGGCGCGCAGGCAGGAAAAGGCGGCCACCGAGACCGTGCGCCAGATGCGTGGGGCGGGGCGACCGGTCCGGGGGTCGAGGATGTGGTGCAGCAGTTCGCCGGGGCGGCCCCACGTGCGAGACGCGGTGCTTGAGGTGGCTAGGGCGGCGCCGGCCGGGAGTCCCACGGTGCAGGAAGGGTCGTCCGGGCGGTCTCGCACCAAGACACGCCAACCGCCGTTGGGGGCCGGGCCCGCCGTTGCGATGTCGCCGCCCAGGGCCACGAGCACGCCGACGCCGAGCTCGCGGAAGACGCGGGCGGCGGCTCGGTCGGCAGCGAACGCCTTGGCCGTGGCGCCCAGGTCGAGTTGTACGCCGTCGGGAACGGTCAGCTCGCGGCCGCGCAGCCGGACCGAACGCCAGTCGGGACTACCGAAGACGTGCACCGCCCGCCCAACCGGAACAGGTGAGCGGTTGGTCAGAGCGGCGAAGTCGCGGTCGTAGCCGAGTGCGCACATCGCCGCGCCGACTGTTGGGTCGACGTCGCCGTCGGTTTCTTGGGCTGCGGTCAGTGCTGCGCCGACCAGCGCGGCCAGCAGCGGGCTCACCGTCACCGGGCGTCCGGCGCGGCAGGCCGCGCGCAGCTCCGAGTCCTCCCGGAACCGGCTGCAGGCCTCGTCGACGACGGCCAGCTCGGCCCGGACGATCGCCGCCGCTTCGCCCACCAAAGGCGAGGAACCCAGCCGCCCGTGATACGCGCTACCGGCGGAAGTAGAGGAAGCATCGACGACTACTCGGGCCACCGTTCCCCACACTTCCCACTGAGCGGTGTCGGGGCCGACGGGCAGGGTTTCGACCAGGGGCATGTCAAGAACCTCCCGAAGTCGCTTGGCCGCTTCCGCTGTCGTCGGAAAGCGTCGGCCAGTCGTCGGTCGAGGAAGAGGACGAGGACGAGGAGGAAGAGGAAGACGACGAGTCGGAAGTCGCGGACTCGTCGGTGGTGGAGGTGGTAGTGGTCGTACCTGGGGACTCGGATGCATGGGCGGCAGCCGCCACGGCGGCGGTGCCGGCGGCGGTGGTTGCTACCAGGACGCCGGTCAGCAGGGCGGCCCGGCGCCGGCCGGATTCGCGTTTCATGGCTGGCTCCGTTCGTCGGTGTGTCCTCCTGGGTGACACCTGAAGCAACCGTGCGCGTTCCGCCTCGCCGGGACCTATGGGCACCCTTGGCGGTTCCTGTGAACATTTCGCTGGTCGGCCGGCTGGTTCCGGAACTAGGTTCGGCTGGGGGGCGATCAATGGATGAGCAGGTCATCGGGCGTGCGGACGAGATCGGGCGGCTGCGCGCCCGGCTTGATCGCCTGCCCGCGGAGGGTGGCGCGCTCGTGCTGCGGGGTGACGCGGGCGTGGGCAAGTCGACGCTTCTCGGCTGGGCCGCCGGCGAGGCCGGGCGGCGCGGGTTGCGCACCGTCACGGTCACCGGGGTGCAGGCCGAGTTCGACCTTCCGTACGCCGGTCTGGACCGTCTCGTCGCCGGGCTCCCGCCGCAAGAGTCGACCGCCGAAGCCCGCGACGTCGTGCGGGCCGCCCTCGACGGGGACCTGAGCCCCGTACGCGTAGCTCTGGCGCTTTTGACCCTGCTGACCGAGTCGAGTGGGACGCTGCTGCTCGCCGATGACGCTCAGTGGCTGGACGCAGCGAGCTGGGACGCTCTGACGTTCGTGGCGCGGCGGCTCGCAGGCGACCCGGTGCTGATCCTCATGACCATGCGTAACGGCGCCGAGACCACCGCCCGGCTGACCGGCGCCGCCCTGCCCGAGCTGACCGTGGAACCGCTGGCCGCGCCGGACGCCGCCGCCCTGCTCGACCGGCGGGCGCCCACGCTGCGTCCCGACCTGCGCGACCGCATTCTGGCCGAGGCCGCCGGCAACCCGCTCGGCCTGGTCGAACTGGCCGCGCTCGGCGATCACCAGGGGCGCCTGCCCGAGGATCTGCCCCTGCCGGCCCGCCTCGAGCGCTCGTTCGCCCTGTCGGTCGCCGCGCTGCCCGCGGCCACTCAGACCTTGCTGCAGGTGGCCGCGTTCAACGACGGTTCCGACGTGTACGAGACGGTGGCCGCGGCGGCCGAGCTGTCGGGCATCACCCTCGACGACCTCACCCCCGCCGTCACGGCCGGCCTCGTGCACGTCGACGGCTTCGGCACCTTGCGGTTCCGGCATCCGCTGGTCCGGTCCGCCCTGCGCCAGGCCGTCCCGGCCGCCCGCCGCCGGGACATCCACGCCGCCCTGGCCGCCGCCATCCCGCGGCTGCCGGGCGACGAGCGGCGCATCTGGCACCTCGCCGCCGCCACGATCCGCCCCGACGAGCACATCGCCGCCGAGCTGACCGAGGCCGCCCAGCGGGCCCGCCGCCGCGGCATGCTCGGTTCGGCGATCACCGGCCTGGAACGGGCGGCCCAGCTCACCCCCGACCCCGATGTGCAGGCCCACCGCCTCATGTGGGCGATCATGACGGCCCACGACCTGGGCGACCACGAGACACTGCAACGCCTGATGAACTCGCTGTCGGCCCGCACGTTGCCGAGCACGGTGCAGGCCCGGCTGAGCTGGTTCCGCGAGGTGATGCTGGGCAGCGGCTGGTCGGGCGCCGACCGGCTGGTCTCGTTCATCGAGGCTGTCGACCAGCTGCGCCGGGAGGGCGATCCCGAGCTGGCGCTGACCGAACTGGCCGGCAACGCGCTGCGCTGCTACTGGTCCAATGCGGACGAGCCGACCCGTACGGCCATGGTCGACGCGGTCGAGCGGTTCGACCTGCCGTCCGACAACGCCCAGCGCATCGCCGTGCTGGCGATGGCGGCCCCGCTCGAGCGCGGCCCCGAGGTGATCGCGCCCATCGAGCGGATGTCCCGCCGGCTGCACGGCACCCCGGACGATCTCGACCTGCTCTCGGTCTCGGCGTCCGCCGTGGGGTCGTGGCGCCGATCGGTGGTGCTGTGCCGGGCCGCGGCCGACGCGTCACGCGCCGAGGGGCGTCTCGGCCTGCTCACCCAGACGCTGGTCACCGAGGCCACGGTGGCCGGGCAGCTGGGCGACGTGCGCCTGGCCGAGCAGGCCGCGACCGAGGCGATCGCGCTGGCCGAAGAGACCGGTCAGCCCCGCTGGGCACTGACGGCGTCGATCGCGCTCGGTTACGCGGCGGCCCTGCGGGGCGACAGTGCCACCGCCGAGCACCTGGCCGACCAGGCCGAGAGCGCCCTGCTGCCGGTCGGCGCGTACCCGATGCTGGCGTTGGTGCAGCTCATCCGGGGCGTCGACGCGCTGGCCCAGGGCCGGCACGCGGCTGCCTTCGAACGGCTGAGCCCGATCTTCGACCCGGACGACGTGCCCTATCACCCGGCGATCCGGCTGTGGGCGGTGAGTCACCTGGCCGACGCCGCGGTGGGGTGCGGCCGCGAGGACGACCTGCGGGCGATCGTGGACGGGCTGCCCGACGTCGACCTGCCGGTGCTGCGGGTGGGCCGCGCCTATGTGAGCGCACTGCTCGAACCGGGCGAGATCGAGGGCATCATCGACGCCGACTACCCGTTCGAGCGGGCCCGATTGCAACACTCGTACGGCTCATGGCTGCGCCGCCAGCGCCGGGTCAACGAGTCGCGCGTACACCTGCGGGCGGCCTCGACGACCCTGAACGCGCTGGGTGTCACGCCGTGGGCCGAACGGACCCGGGCCGAGCTGCGGGCCGCCGGTGAGAGCAGCCCGCGCCGCGAGGACGCCCGTGACCGCCTGACCCCGCAAGAGCTGCAGATCGCCATGCTGGCGGCCGACGGCCTGACCAACCGGGACATCGGCGAACGGCTGTTCCTCTCGCCGCGGACGATCAGCACGCACCTGTACCGCATCTTCCCCAAGCTGGGAGTCTCATCGCGTACGGAATTAGTTCGCACTTTGATCAGCGACCCGGCCGCCTAGAGCAGGCCGTGTTCCATGGCCGTCGTCACCGCGGCGGTACGGTCGGCCACGTCGAGTTTGTTGAAGGCGCGCAGCAGATGTGTCTTCACGGTGGCTTCCGAGATGAACAGCGCCTTGCCGATGTCGGCGTTGGTGAGCCCCCGGGCGACCAGGCGCAACACCTCGGCCTCGCGGGCGGAGAGCGCCGGCGGCGCGGGCTTGCGCACCTGGCGTACGAGGGTGGAGGCCACACTCGGCGCGAGCACCGTCTCGCCCCGCGCCGCCGCCCGTACGGCCTCCGCCAGCTCTTGCGGCGAGGCATCCTTCAAAAGGTAACCACCGGCCCCGGCCTCGATCGCCCGCAGAATGTCGCGGTCCGACTCGTACGTGGTCAGCACCAGAACTCGTACGCCGGGAGCCGCCGCCACAATGCGCTCGGTCGCCGACACCCCATCGCCGCCCGGCATCCGCAGATCCATCAGCACGACCCGCGGCTTCAACGCGACCGCGAGCTCCACCCCCTCGGCCCCCGAGGACGCCTCCCCCACCACGCTGAGATCCGGCTCGGCGTCGAGCATGCCGCGCAGCCCGTGCCGCACCACCGGATGGTCGTCGACCAGCAGAATCGTGATCACGCCGGCACCTCCACCTCGACCGTCGTGCCGGTGTCGGGATCGCTGCGCACCGTCACGCTCCCCCGCACCTGCTTCGCCCGTTCCCGCATGCCGGCCAGACCGTAGCCGTCGGCCTCGCCGGGGACGAATCCGCAGCCGTCGTCGCGCACCACCAGCCGCACCGATTCTCCGGTGTACGCCAGCAGAACCGCCGCCTCCCGCGCGTGCGCATGACGCCGCACGTTGGTCAGCGCCTCCTGGGCCGCCCGCAGCAGCACCACCTCGACCGCCGTCGGCAGCGGCCTCTCGTCGCCGGTGATGCGCAGGGCCGCCGCCACCCCGCTCTCCTCGGTGAAGCGCGAGACCTGACGCCGTACGGCCGAAGTCAATGACCCCGCGGTCAGCTCGGCCGGCGACAGGGCCGCGACCAGGCTCCGGGCCTCGGCCAGGTTCTCGCGGGCGGTCCGGACGGCGAGCGCCACATCCGGTTCCGGCGCCTGCAGCAGCGTGATGATGCTGGTGAAGCCCTGGGCCAGCGTGTCGTGGATCTCGCCCGCCAGACGGGCCCGCTCGGCCGTCACGCCGGCCTCCCGCGAGAGCCGCGCTACCTCGGCCCGGCTGCTCTCCAGCTCTTCGATCAGGCGGTGCCTTTCCTGGCTCTGCCGCACCACCCGGACGATCCACGTGCCGAGCCAGATGCCGGCCGCGCTCGAGATCAGGGCGACCACGAGGTCTCCCGCGACCGCGTCGGGCCGCAGGAACGCGTCCGAGATCGGCAGCACCGCGTTCGTGGCCAGCACCGCGATCACGGCCGTCCGCAGCGGCACCATCTGGAAGATCAGCGGGTTGACCCCGAACAGCAGCCAGTTCGCGTTGGGCACCAGCGTCACCGCCAGGCCGAACAGCGCCAGTTCGGCCGCCAGCAGGACCGGGCGCGGCTCCTCGCGCTCGATCGCCCGCCGCCCGGCCACGAAGTGCAGCACGAGGATGCCGGCGATCGCCCCCGTCGCCACCAGCCGCGCCGTCCGGCTGGGACCGTCCGAGGCGAGGATCACGACCGCCACCGCGGCCGTGATCACCACCAGATAGACGTCCCACCAGAACGTACGGGAAAGGTCCGATCTCACCGGTCGGGCCGGCTCCACCGGAAGGTCATGAGGCACAGCACCAATCCGATCACACACCAGGCGCCCAGCACCAAGGCGACGCGGCCCAGCTCCCATTGCCCGGCCGCCTCGTTGACACGCATGCCGTCGGGCAGGAAGACGTGGCGGAAACCCTGAGCCATCCATTTGACCGGGAAGATCGCCGCGACGTTGATGAGCCACGACGGCAGCTGGGTCACCGGGTAGATGAAGACGCCCGAGATGAACTGCAACGCCACCACCGGCACATTCAGAATGGCGCCGGCCGTGCGGGCATGCTTGACGATCGCGCTGACCGCCATGCCCAGCAGCGAACAGGCGATAACGGAGAGCAGAAAGACCCAGAGGAAGGTCAGCCAGTGCGAGGCGTCCGGCAGCGACATGCCGAAGACAAAGGCGCCGATCGCGATGAGAACAACCGCCTCGGCGACGCTGAGGGCCAGAACCAGAAAGAGCTTTCCCAGTACGTACGAGGTGGCGCTGACCGGGGTGCCGTGCAGCCTTTTCAGGGTGCCGTCCTCGCGGTCCATGGCCAGCCCGGCGCCCATCGTCACGAAGGCGGTGGTCAGAATCCCGTACGCGATCATGCTGGCCGAGAAGACATGGCTGGCGCTGACGCCCGGTTCGTCGTACGAGTCCTGGAAGATCGTGCCGAACAGCAGCAGAAGCATGCCCGGGAAAGCGAACGTGAAGACCATGGCCGTGCGGTCCCGGAAGAACTGCAGCAGCTCCACGTGACCGCGGCTGACTCCGAGGGTGAGGGTGCTCATCGGTGCGCTCCGATCAGGGAGAGGTAGGTGTCCTCGAGGGTCGGCCGGGTGACGGTCAGCGTGCTCAGATCGGTGTCGGCCGCGACCAGCTTGCGGATCAGCGGCGTCGGGTCGGGCACCTGCTCGGTGCGCAGCACCCCGTCCTCGCGCCAGCTCACCTTGGCCCCGGCCGACGCGCGCCCGCCCAGCGCGGCCGGCGTGCCCTGGGCGACGATCTGCCCGGCCGCCAGCACGGCCAGCCGGTCGGCCAGCGCCTCCGCCTCCTCCAGGTAGTGGGTGGTGAGCAGGATCGTGGTGCCCTCGGCGGCCAGCTCGCGGATCAGGTCCCAGAAAAGCCGGCGCGCCTCGGGGTCGAAGCCGGTGGTCGGCTCGTCCAGGAAGAGCAGTTCGGGGCGGCCGACGATGCCGAGCGCCACGTCCAGCCGCCGGCGCTGGCCGCCGGAAAGGGTGCGGATGCGGCTTTTCGCCTTGGGGGTGAGGCCGACCAGCTCGATCACCTCGGCCGGCGGCCGCGGGTCGGGGTAGAACCCGGCCAGGTGCCGGACCATCTCGATCACGGTCAGGTCGGCCGCGTCGTCGGCGTCCTGCAGCACGATGCCGAGCCGGGCCCGCCACTCCGAGCCGGCCGTGCCCGGGTCGGCCCCCAGCACCGACACCTCGCCGCCGTCGCGCCGACGGTGGCCCTCCAGGATCTCGGTGGTCGTGGTCTTGCCGGCGCCGTTCGGGCCCAGCAGCGCGAACACCTCGCCCCGGGCCACCTCGAGATCAATGCCGCGGACCACCTCGTGGCCCTTGTAGGCCTTGCGCAGGCCGCGCACCTCAATGGCTGTCATGCCCTAGATCGTGCTGGGCGGCGGGGGTCCGGCGGGACGACCGGGCGGTCGTCAGCGGTTGTCCACCGATCGGTGGACAGTCACCCTTTTCTATTCCCAGCGGAACTTGCGGGCGGCTGCGGTCACAAAGACGACCGCCCAGGTGGCGAGGCTGAGCCAGATCGCGGTGGGGACACTCCCGCCGTACGACAAGGTCTGTCGCAAAGCCTCGGCATGGGCGGCCAGGGGAAGCACGAACCAGCCGAAAGTGCCCAGGTCAGGGGCGGCGAACATGATGCCGCCGGCGGCCAGCATCAACACGTAGATCAGCGTGGCCGCGCCCGTGGTCGCCTCGGGCCGCAGCAGGCTGGCCATAAGAAGAGCCAGTCCTGAGTACGCGGCGGTGGCGAGCACGGTGACGCCGAGCGCGGGCAGGATCGCCTCGAAATGCGGCCGCCACCCGACGGCCAGACCGACGCCGGCCAGCACGATCAGCTGCAGCACAATCAGGCCCAGCACGGCCGCCGTCTTCGCGAAGAGCAGGCCGGGCCGGGTGAGCGGGGAGGCGCCCAGTCGCTTGAGGACGCCGTAGCTGCGCTCGTAACCGGTGGTGATGGCCTGGCCGGTGAACGCCGTCGACATCACCGTCAGTGCCAGCACGCCGGGCACGACGAAGGCCAGGCGGTCGTCGCCGGGGACGTTGGTGACCTCGGTCAGACCCGCGCCGAGCAGGACCAACAGGGGTACGCCCATGGCCAGCACGACGGCCTCGCCGCGGCGCGCGGTCAGCGTGAGTTCCATCCGGATCTGGCTGGCCACCACGCTGCGCATCGGGGCGCGGCCGGGGGCGGGAGCGAAGACGCCGCTCATCTCGACACCTTGCTCTTCTCTCCGGTGGTCAGTGCCAGATAAACGTCCTCGAGCGTGCGCCGGCGGGTGTTCACGGCGGTGACCTGTGCATCCTTGGCGGCGAACCAGCCCAGCACGTCCGAGATGACCGCCGCGTCGAGGGCGCCGGCGATCGCGTACTCGCCCGGGGTCGGCTCGGTGACCTTGAGGTCGGCCAGCCGGCCGTCGGGCACCAGGCCCGGGTCGGCGCGCACCTCGAGCAGGTCGATGCCGGCGGCGGCGGTCAGCTCGGCCGGGGAGCCGGTGGCGGCGACCACGCCCGAACGCATGATGACCACCTCGTCGGCCAGGCGCTCGGCCTCGTCGAGCAGATGCGTCGTCAGCAGGACCGATACGCCGTCCGCGCGCAGCTCCTCGATCAACCGCCAGGTGGTGTGGCGGGCCTCGGTGTCCATGCCCGCCGTCGGCTCGTCCAGGAACACCAGCTCAGGGCGGCCGACCAGGGCCACAGCCAGGGACAGGCGTTGCTGCTCGCCGCCGGACAGCCGGCGCCATCGCGTACGTTCGAATTTGCGCAGCCCCAGGCGGTCGAGCAGCATGTCGACGTCGAGCGGGGTGGCCGCGAAGCTGGCGAACAGGCGCAGGATCTCGCCCGCCGTCGCCCATGGGTAGACGCCGCCCGACTGCAGCATGATGCCCAGGCGC
The DNA here is from genome assembly GCF_026626335.1 of Paractinoplanes pyxinae. Taxonomy (GTDB): domain Bacteria; phylum Actinomycetota; class Actinomycetes; order Mycobacteriales; family Micromonosporaceae; genus Actinoplanes; species Actinoplanes pyxinae. The sequence continues at coordinate 240,355 of NZ_JAPNTZ010000006.1, forward strand.
GGCATCAACGCGTCGTGATCGTCCATCGGGTCGAGGCCCAGCACCCGGGCCGTGCCGCCGTCGGCCCGCCGGAAGCCCTCACACACCTGCAACAGGCTCGTCTTGCCGGCGCCGTTGTGCCCGAGCAGGGAAAGCACCCGGCCCCGGGGGACGGTCAGTGACACACCGTCGACGGCCGTCGTGTCGCCGTAGCGCACGACCACGTCCCGTACCTCGACCGCGTCTGTCACGGTCAACTACTTTACGTGCCGCCGGTCGGTGCCCGGTCGTGGGCGGGGCGGCCCGGTTAGGGTGCTCACATGACCGTGGTGGAGATCTACACCGACGGGGCCTGCGTACCCAACCCCGGCCCCGGCGGCTGGGGGGCCGTGCTGCGCTACGGCGCCAAAGAGAAGGACCTGTTCGGGGGCACCGCGGCATCGACGACCAACAACCGGATGGAGCTGATGGCGCCGATCCGGGCCCTCGAGACGCTCAACCGGGCGCCGCTCACGGTCAAGCTCTACACCGACAGCATTTACGTACGCGACGGCATCACCAAATGGCTGCCGCGCTGGTCGGCCAACGGGTGGCAGACGTCGGCCAAGCAGCCGGTCAAGAACGTGGATCTGTGGCAGCGCCTCGACGCGGCCGTTCGCCGGCACGACGTGCAGTGGCACTGGGTGAAGGGGCACGCCGGACACCCCGAGAACGAGCGGGCCGACCGGCTGGCGGCGCGCGGGCTGCAGGCGGCGGTCGAGGCGGGCGAGGTCGTCGGCGGGGCGTGAGGCCGGCTCTTCCCGGTCCTTTATCTTTTCGCCGGCCATTGCGGCCGGCGGTCATACGATCGGGGTACGTCAAACGGGCCATAGCTCTCGGTCTATTCACTTCGGAAGAATTGCAGCATGACCGCGCCCGGCGACCTCGTGCTGATCATCCTTCTGGTGGCCCTTTTTGTCGCCTCTTGCGGGTACGCGGCAGGCCGCATCCACCAGCGCCGGCAGCTGAAGCAGGACCGCGAGGCGGCCTACCGCGACGGGTACGAGACGGCCTCGAGCAGGGTGTTCAGCCTAGCTGCGCGGATCGCTTCACCGCGGCGCACGGTCCGGGGCGCCGCCGCCGTGCGATCGGGTTCGCCGGCCGCCGCATCCTCTTCCCGTGGGTCCACGGCTTCGACCGGCGGCGCTGCGGCTCCGTCCGGTGGGGCTGCGGTCTCGTCCGGTTTGTCGGCGTCCGCGTCGTCGCCCAGCGTGCCGGCCTCGCCATCGCCATCGCCTGGCCTTGCGACGTCGCTCGCGGCGCCCGCGGCTTCCGGTCCCGACACCGACAAGTCCTCCGCTGCAGGGCCGGTCGCCGGGCTCGCATCTCCTGCCAAAGCGGACGGTCCGCCATTCGCCGTCGGCGACCCGTCACCCACCGTGAACGAGCAACGCACTTACTTCGGCGACCCGGGCCGCGCGATCCGGCACCAGGGCGTCGCCGCGCCGGAGCCCTTCATCCCCCGCCGCCGCCAACCGAGCCCGAACGCCGCCGAGAACGAGGCCGAGCAGGCCGGCTCGTTCGGCTTCCCGGCCCCGCCGCCGCCCCCGCCTCACACCGTGGCAGAGCCGGCCGCCGTCGGCGGCGTGCACTTCCAGCCTTTCCGCGACCCCCGCCCGGCCGACGGCTCAGCCCCCATGCTCGGTCGCCGCCACAGCGCCCCCGCCCAAGCGGCCGGCCACCACGACGACGCGCCCAGTCACGCCGACGCCACCGCGGCCGGCCGCGCGAGCAGCGGCTTCGAGGTCGCCCACCGGGACGCCGCCAAGGACGGCCGCGACGCCGCCCCAGCCGGTCGCCGAGACACCCCGGGAGCCCGTCGCGGGGCCGACATCGACAAGACCGGTCACCGCGACACCGGGGCTTCCGTATCCGGCCCCAAGGGCGACGCCTCCACCGCCAGTCACCAGTCCCGCGACTCCAGGATTGAACATCCGGGCGAAGCCTCAGGGATCGGTCACCGGGCCGACGCCTCTCGAGCCGGCCACCGGGCTGATGTCTCTCGTCCCGGTCACCGCGCTGACACCTCCCAAGCCGATCACCAGGACGACGCCGTCAAGGCCGATCACCCGGACTCTTCCGCCTCCTCGAGCGGCAAGCACACGGTGCCCGACGAGCTGGTGCGGGCCGCCACCTACCGCCTGCCACCCGACCGAGTCTTCCGCGCGAAGGTCCCCAACAGCACGCCGCTGCCCGAGCAGACGACCACCCACTTGTCGCTCCCCAAGCCCCGCCGCCGCACGGACGATAATGTCGTACCCCCGCCGTAGGGTCGTCGCATGGTCACCGTCGATGACGTCCGGCGGGTGGTCCGCGACCTCCCGCGCAGCTCAGAGCACCTGATAGCCGACCGCGTGAAGTTCCGCGTGGGCGCCATCGTCTACGTTGCCTTCTCCCGCGACGAGACGATCATGGGCTTCGGCTACCCCAAAGAAGAACGAGACGCCCTGATCGCCTCCGATCCCGCCACGTTCCATCTCCCCCGCCAGTCCGACCTGCGCTTCAACTGGGTCCAGGCCCACATGTCCCAGCTGGACGAAGACCAAATGACCGACCTGGTCCTCGACGCCTGGCGCATGGTCGTCCCCAAGAAGGTCTGGTCCGCCCACCTACACCTACCAACCTGACCCCCACCTCCCACCTCCCACCTCCCGGCGACGCAACCCCACCAACACCGACAGCGAGCCACCCCACCCGGCAGACGGGGCTTCGGGAGTCCGACAGGCCGGCTAGTCGCGTAGGCGGGCGACGATCTCGGCCGGCGTCAAGTCGCGGTCGGCCTCGGGATTGGCGTCGGCCAGCTGGGTGCGGGCGACGCCGGCGTAGACGTCGGCGACGGCGTTGAACAGGTCCGGTGTCAGGCCGGCCGACTGCTGCGTTGCGGCGACCTCGCGCATCTCGTCGACGAAGCGGCTCGCCTTGGTGGCTGAGCGCGCCACCCCGGCGCTGTCGGCGAGGCCGTTGCGGTCGAGGTCGGCGAGCACCGCGTCGAGCACTCCGTGCGCGCCCGCCGTCCGCATGGCCTGGGTGACCAGCGCGGTCAACCCCTTGTAGACGCTGCCCGTGCACATCTTCAGCGCGCTGGCCGCACCGACCTGATCGCCCAGCACGACGGGCTCAACCTTGCCGCCCCACGGCAGCCCGGCCACCGCCGCCGCGTCCACGCCGGACAGATAAAGCCGCGCCCCGGGCCGAACCGTGGGCGGCGGCCCCGAGATCGACCCGTCGACGACCCTCGCCCCGGCCAGCGTCTCGGCCACCCGAGCCATAGTCCCCGGCGACACGGCGTTGAGATCCGCCACGACCAGATCACTGCGCCCGCCCAGGACCGCGGCGATAGCCTGCGCTGTCTCCACAGCCGCGCCGGGCGGCGTCACCGACAGCACAACGTCCGCCACCGCCACCACATCACCGAGCGCCGGCAACACTTCCAGCCCCGCCTCGGCCGCCAGCCGCCCGGTCCGCTCCGAACGCCCCTCCAGGGTCGTGACCACCCGAGCCCCACCCTCGAGCAGGGCAACCCCCAGCCCCGACCCCATGAACCCGGCACTAACCAGCCCCACAGTCAGCACAGCAACGCTCCCCATCCGCCCACCCCACCGACACCCTCAACCGAGCCACATCCTCCGCCTCCCACCGCCGCGACGCCCGCCACCGCACGGAAGCAGTCCCCATCGCATCTCCCTCACCCCGCGCCCGCTCATCCCTGCGCACCGAACATCCACCGAATCGCGCCCTCAGCCACCGCTGCGCCCGCCACACCTCGCCCACCACGAGACCGCTCACCGGCACTCGACCGCCCGATCTGCGCGCCGACACCCCGCGGTCGAGATCCCCATCTCCCCGAGCACGAACGGTCGTCGAGCCTCGACGCCTCCATCTGCCATTGCACCGACGCACCTCAGCCGACACGCAACCGCTCCCACCACGCCCCGCGCTCGACGGCCCGACTTTGCGCCGCCCCATCCCGGCGGAACGCACGCCGATCGAAGCCTGCCTTGCCGTTACGCCCACATATCCGCCCCCCGCTGAGACACAACCGCTCGTATTTAGCCCCGCGCTCGACTGCCCGGGCTCCGCGCAGCCCGGCCGTCGCGTGGCTCGCGGGGAGACATTTGGGTGGATGGATTGATGTTGAGGCATAACTAGGGTGTGGGCTGGGAGTCGTAGACGGGGACCGATGTCATACTTGGCTGTCTTGCCGCTGAGAGTGCTCGGAGCGTTATGCCCGCCGACGATGTGACCGTTCGCCGGCCCACGTTGACTCAGGTGGCCGCTCTGGCCGGGGTCAGCCTGAAGACGGCGTCGCGGGCGCTCAACCAGGAACCCAACGTGGCGCCCTCGACCGGGCGGCGGGTTCGGGATGCGGCCGACCTTCTCGGCTACCGGCTCAACGGGATCGCCCGGGAACTGCGGCGGGGGGCCACCTCGGCATTGGTCGGGCTGGTCAGCGGGGATCTGACCAATCCCTTCTACTCCGCTGTGGCCAGTGGCATCGAGCGGGAACTGCGGCAGCACGGGCTTCTGCTGATCACCGCCAACAACGACGAGGACGCCATGCTGGAGCGCAGCCTCGTCGACGCCTTTCTCGAGCGGCGCGTACGCGCGTTGCTGGTCATTCCCAGCGCCGACGATCACGAGTATCTGGCTGTCGAGGGCAATCACGGCGTGCCGTTCGTCTTCCTGGATCGGCCGCCGGACGGGCTGGCCGCCGACGCCGTTCTGATCGACAACGTGGGCGGGGCCCGGTCGGCGGGCGAGCACCTGCTGGCGGCTGGGCACCGACGTGTTGCTCTGGTGGCCGATCTCGTACGCATGGCGCCTCAGCGCGGCCGGATCGACGGGTTCGTGGGGGCGATGCGGGCGGCCGGGAACGACGGGTGGGAGCCCTACATCCGGACTGACGTGCACGACGTACGGCATGCCGAACGTACGGTCCGCGAATTGCTCGCCCTCGACCCGGCGCCGACGGCGATCTTCACGACCAACAACCGGCTCACCACGGGGGCGCTGCGGGCGATGCGCGGCCTGGCCGAACCGCCGGCCCTGGTCGGTTTTGACGACTTCGACCTGGCCGACGTGCTCGGCACGACCGTCGTCGCTCACGACATGACCGCTCTCGGGCGGGAGGCGGCGCGGCTGGCCTACGAGCGGATCAGCGGGCATTCCGGCCCCGCCCGGACCATCGTGATTTCTACATCTATCATTGCCCGCGGTTCCGGCGAGCGCCCTCCGCGCTGATCACGAAACCGAAAGAGATCGAACACGCGCAGCGAGGAAAGCGGGACGGAAAGTGCCCGAAATGCCCGCAAGCACGGCCCACGCCAGGACTTCGACAACCGCCAAAGCAGCAGCTCACCGGGCCTTCGCGCAGATAACTACAAAGGACGCACGTAACGACACGGAAACAGCCGTTGACACTTGTGCGGTTCAGACGGCACGGTACTCCCCATCGCGTGACAACGATGTCAATACTTCGATGGGAGATAACCATGCGTCTGACTCGACGGGCTGCTGTGGCGGCTGTCGGTGTCGCCGCGCTCCTGACCGCCGGGGCCTGCGGGTCCAGTGACGACAATGGCGGCGGGTCCGGCTCGACAAAGGTAGAAGTCTTCACCTGGTGGGCCGACGGCGGCGAGAAGGCCGGCCTCGACGGCCTGGTCAGCCAGTTCGGCACCGACTGCGCCGGGCAGACCTTCGAGAACGGCGCGGTCGCCGGTGGCGCCGGCGCCAACGCGAAGTCCGTGCTCGCGTCCCGCCTGCAGCAGGGCACCCCGCCCGACACGTTCCAGGCCCACGCCGGCGCCGAGCTGCAGGACTACATCAACGCCGGCCAGGTCGAGGACATCAGCGCCGACTACGACTCGTGGGGCCTCAAGCAGGCGTTCCCGCAGGGCCTGATCGACAACCTGACCGTCGAGGGCAAGATCTACTCGGTCCCGGCCAACATCCACCGGGCCAACGTGGTCTGGACGAACAAGAAGGTCCTGGCCGACGCCGGCATCACGAAGGACCCGGCCGACATGGCCGCGTTCATCGCCGACCTGGACAAGGTCAAGGCCAAGGGCATCAAGGCCCCGCTCGCCATCGGCAAGGACTGGACGCAGCTCATGCTGTTCGAGTCGGTGCTGATCACCGACCTCGGCGCCGACAAGTTCACCGGTCTGTGGAACGGCTCGACCGACTGGAACGACCCGGCGGTCACCAAGGCCATCACCGACTTCAAGCAGCTGCTGACCTACACCAACACCGACCGCGACGCCCTCGACTGGACCGACGCCGAGAAGCTGGTCATGGACGGCAAGGCGGCCTACCAGCTCATGGGTGACTGGGAGGCGGCCGACCTGGACGCCAAGGGCTTCAAGGACTACGCCTGGTTCACGTTCCCCGGCAACGGCGAGACGTTCCAGTGGCTGGCCGACTCGTTCGTGCTGCCCAAGGGGGCCAACAACCCCGAGGGCACGAAGTGCTGGCTGAAGACCGTCGGCTCGGCCGCCGGCCAGAAGGCGTTCAACACCAAGAAGGGCTCGATCCCGGCCCGTACGGACGCCGCGCCCGCCGACTACCCGAAGTACCAGCAGGCCGCCATGGCCGACTGGAAGTCGGCCAAGCAGGTGCCGTCCTGCGCCCACGGTTCGGCCTGCTCGCAGGGCTGGCAGGGGGCGGCCAACTCGGCCCTCGGCGCGTTCAGCACCAACCAGGACGCCGCCGCGCTGCAGAAGGCGCTGGCCACGGCCGCGTCGCAGTTCGTCAAGAAGTAAGCACCTGAAGGAATTGGGGGACGGCTCGCGGCCGTCCCCCAATTTCCGCATCTCGACCAAGGAGCGCGGATGCGCAAACTCCGGCACTGGGGACCGGGCCTTCTGCTGCTCTCCCCCTCGCTGATCCTGCTCGCCATTTTCGTCTACGGCCTGATCGCCTGGACGACCAAAGTTTCCGTCTCGGACGAGCACAACGCGCTCGGGTCGAAGGGCTTCGTCGGCCTGGAGAACTACACGAGGCTGTTCACCGACGACATCAACGACCGGTTCACCCACTCGCTGAAGAACCTGCTGCTGTTCACCGTGGTCTTCCTGGTCGGGGCGATGTTCTTCGGCCTGCTGTGGGCATTCATCCTGGAGCGCGGCGTCAAGGCGGAAGGCTTTTTCCGTACGGTCTATCTCTTCCCCATGGCGGTGTCTTTCGTCGCCTCGGGTGTCGTGTGGCGCTGGCTCATGAATCCCAACAAGGGCGACAACGCCGGGGGCCTGAACGCCGTACTCGGGGGCCTGGGTCTTGATTTCGCGCAGAGCACCTGGTGGACCAACCCGACCTGGGGCATGGCGTCGATGGCCATTCCGGCGATCTGGCAGTTGTCGGGTTATGTGATGGCGCTGTTCCTGGCCGGCTTCCGGGGCATTCCGGCCGAGCTGCGTGAGGCGGCGGCCATGGACGGCGCCTCGACGTACCGGCTGTACCGCAACGTGATCTTCCCGCAGCTGACGCCGGTGGCGCTGTCGGCGCTGATCATCCTCGGCCACATGTCGATGAAGATGTTCGACCTGATCATGAGCGTGTCGGGTCCGCAGTGGCTGACCGAGGTGCCCGCCATCTACGTCTGGCAGACGCTGCTGACCAGCGACTACGCCAAGGCCGCGGCCATCTCGATCATCCTGCTGCTGCTCGTCGCCGTCGTCATCGTGCCGTACTTGATCTACACGAACCGGCAGGAGAAGAACGCATGACGACGACGTCGATCGAGGCGCCGCCGCCCGTCGAGACCCTGGCGCCGGCGAGGAAGCCGCGCCAGAAGTCGGGACCGGCGTCGATCTTCAAGTACCTGCTGGCCCTCATCTTCCTGATCATCGTGCTGATGCCGATGTACGTGCTGATCGTGACCAGCTTCAAGTCGGGCGCCGACATCGGCGTGACCAGCCAGTGGAACCTGCCCGAGACGTGGACGCTGGCGTCGTGGGAGAAGGCGTGGAACGTCCTGCGCCCGTCCTTCATCCGCACGTTCGAGCTGGCCATCCCGGTCGCCGTCATCTCGTCGCTGATCGGCGCGGCCAACGGCTTCGTGCTCAGCCGGTGGCGCTTCCCCGGGGCCGACATCGTGTTCACCCTGATTCTGTTCGGCATGTTCATCCCGTACCAGGCGGTCATGATCCCGCTGCGCGAGATCGTCACCACGCTCGGCATCCCGCCCGGCATCACGACGCTGGTCTTCGTGCACTGCGTGTACGGCATCCCGATCTGCACGCTGATCTTCCGGAACTACTACGCGACCACGGTTCCCGAGGAGCTGATCGAGGCGGCCCGGGTCGACGGGGCCGGCCTGCTGCGCACGTTCGGCCGGATCATCCTGCCGATCTCGATCCCCGGGTTCGTGGTGACGGTCATCTGGCAGTTCACGTCGGCGTGGAACGACTACCTGTTCGCCATCTTCCTGTCGAACACGCGGAACGGCCCGATCACCATCGCCCTGAACGCTCTGGCCGGGGCCCAGTCCCCCGACTACGCGGCGTCGATGGCGGGCGCGCTCATCACGTCGCTGCCCACTCTGCTGGTCTATGTGCTGCTCGGCCGCTGGTTCATCGGCGGCCTCATGGCGGGGTCGGTCAAGAGCTGACCCGCGGCCCCCGGCGCGCCCGAACGGTGTGCCGGGGGCCAAGCAAAGCTCGGATGACGATTCGGTCAAATCACCCGTGGCGCAGGAGACGGCGGGGCAAGATCACCCGTACTCTCTGGCCTGTGACCACCGAGGACGTGCGTCTGGCGCGCACCGCTCAAGGCTTCGCCGAGCGCATGGCGTACGCCTGCCAAAAGGACCCCGCCGAGATCGCCCGCCGTGTGCGGGTGCGGCGGGTCACCACCGCCCTGATCGTCGGCTGGGCGGTCATCGTGCCGATTCTCATTGTGTACGGCGTGACGGGGCGCGACCGCGAGCCGGAGATCATTTCCATCGCCGCCCTGATGACCGTGCTGCTCCCCTTCCTGTCCGCGGTGATCGCCACGCAGGGCCGCCGGTTCGGGCTGGGCAGCGTGTACGTCATCCTCACGCTCCTGATGGTCCTGCCCGCCATCTGGGTCGCCCAGCTCCGGTAGTTCCGGCACGATGGGTCCATGGCGGGCGGTGAAGAACGCGACGGGGTCGCGCTGACCAACCTCGATCAGGAGCTGTTCGAGGACGCGGGCGCGACCAAGCGGGACCTGGTCGACTATCTCGACGCAGTGCGCGAGTGCATGCTGCCGGTGCTGCGCGACCGGCCGCTGTCGGTGATCCGTCTGCTGCGCGGGCAGGACAGGTTCATGCAGAAGAATCTGCCCAAGTACACGCCGGACTGGGTGCCGCGGACGAAGGTCTGGGCGGAGGCGTCGCATCGTGAGGTCACCTACGGCTTGTGCAACGACCGCCGTACGTTGTTGTGGTTCGGCAATCAGCGGGCGATCGAGTACCACCCGGCCCTGATGCTGGCCGGCGAGCACACGCCGACCCACTTGATCATGGACCTGGACCCGCCGGAGGGCACGTCACACTTCGCCCTGGCCGTGCAGGCCGCGAAGCTCGTCCGCGAGGCGCTGGCCGGCGCCGGCATGTCAGGGGCGGTCAAGACGAGTGGGTCCAAGGGCGTACACGTGTTCGTCCCGCTCGACGGCAAGTCCGACGCCGAAGAGGTCGCCGCCGCGACCCGGGCCGTGGCCGCGCGGGCCGAGCGCATCGATCCGAAGCTGGCCACCACCGCCTTCATCCGCGAGGACAGGCACGGCAAGGTCTTCCTCGACGCGACCCGCTCGGGCGGGGCGACCGTCGCGGCCGCGTTCAGTCCCCGCGTACGCCCGGGGGTGCCCGTCTCTTTTCCGGTGCCCTGGGACGACTTGGACAACGTCACGCCGGCCGACTTCACCATCCACACCGCGCCCGGCCTGCTCGGCGGCGGCGACCCCTGGGCGTCCGAGATGCCGAAGCCGCAGAAGCTCGACCAGGGCCTGATCGACGAGGGCCGCACCATCCCGGTCGCCCGCGTGCAGGCCATGCACGAGGGCAAGCGCCGAGCCAAGGCGCGCCGCGAATCAAGCTAGCGTGAGGTCATGTCAGGACGACCGCCTTTCCCGCCGTTCACCGCCGAGACCGCCCGCCAGAAAGTCCAGGCGGCCGAGGACGCCTGGAACACCCGCGACCCCGAGAAGGTGTCGCTGGCCTACACCGAGGATTCGGTGTGGCGTAACCGCGACACGTTCGTCACCGGCCGTGCCGAGATCGTCGCGTTCCTGGCCGGCAAGTGGGAGCGCGAACTCGACTACGCCCTGCGCAAGAACCTGTGGGCATTCACCGAAGACCGCATCGCCGTCCGCTTCCAGTACGAGTCGCGCGACGCCGACGGCCAGTGGTGGCGCAGCTACGGCAACGAGCTGTGGGAGTTCGCCGGGAACGGCCTGATGCGCCACCGCGAGGCCAGCATCAACGACCTGGCCATCACCGAGGCCGACCGCCGCATCTTCGGCCCCCGCCCCGAATCGGAACGCGGCCACGACTTCCCTCTGCGCTGACGTGCTGCCGCAGGAGAACCTCATCCGCCGGGTGCGGCAGCTCTGCCACGACGACCCACGGCTGGTCGCGGCTTTGATGTACGGCTCATTCGCCCAGGGCAAGGCCGACGAGCACAGCGACATCGAGTTCTGGCTGTTCTTCGACGCCGCCCCGGACCCGCACGCCTGGCTGGCCGCGGTCGGCGACACCCTGCACGTCGTGGTCAACGAGTTCGGCGCCCACGTGGTCTTCTTCCCCGGCCTGATCCGCGGCGAGTTCCACTTCGCCCAGGCCAACGACATTTCCTCCGTACGCTCATGGCCCGCACTCAGCGGCCCGCCAGACCGCATGATCGTCGTCGACCGGACAGGCGAGCTGCGTCAAGCCCTCGAATCCCTCCCAGCCGAGCCACCTCACCCCACCACCCCCGCCGAGGTGGCCGAGGTTTGCGGCCGCTTCGCGAACTGGCTGCTGCTGGCCCACCACGTAACCGCCCGAGGCGAACTGCTACGCGCCGCCGACGCCCTGACTCACGCCGACCGCCACCTGCTGTGGATGGTCCGCCTGGCCGAGAACCGCACGGACCATTGGCTCACCCCGTCCCGCCAGGCCGAGGCCGACCTACCGCCCAACGTCATACAGGCATTAGGCAAAGACCCCGCCACAACGTGGGCGCTGGGCCGGCGCTACTGGCAGCAACTGGCCCACCGTCACGACTTCCCCGTGCCGGAGGCGCTGTTCCACGAACTGGACGCCGCGATCAACGGCTGAGCCAGTCGTGAAGCTTGGCGTAGATGTGTTGGGCGTGCCGAAATCGCCGGCCCAGAGGCGGCGCCACATCAGCCTCCGCGCTGTGGACCTCGTTGTGTTCTTGCAATGTCGAGTCGCCATCAACACCGGACCCGGTGGACGTTGCGAACGAGTGACCACCGGCCAGTTCCTCGGCCCGCATTTTGATCCGCAGGAACAGCAGTGTCATCGAGACCACGGGTGTCATCCACTTGAGGACTACTTGGCGCAAGGCTCCGACACGATCGTGAATGGAAGCAGCAGTCTGCCCGCCGACGATGGCCCGCGCGGCCAGATGCATCGCCGCGGCATCGATTCCCACGACAATGACCGCCGCGATCGAAACCTGCGCGCATGTGGCGAGCAGATCACCATTGACTGCTTCCCCACCACCGTTCATGAGCCGCCTCCCCGCAGTTCGATTCGTAAGCTACGCCGTCCTGAGCGGACCCCAGTCCGATGTCGGGACAGCGGCGGCTTATTTCGACCTTCGAGGTGAATCGGTGACGCGGTGGGAGGATCAGGCTTGACGGTCTGCGGCCAGCCAGTCGTAGATCTCGGCGTAGATGTCCTGGCCGGGCAGGTGGCCGCCGACGTAGAGGTGGCCTCGGGCGTCGGGGATGTGGCTGAGCAACCACTGGGCCTGGTCGGCGGAGACGGCCTGGTCGTTGGTGCCGTACCAGACGGCGGTGGGGACGGTGATGGTTTCGACGTCGAAGCCCCATGGGCGGGCGAAAGCCAGCGTGTCGTCGAGCCAGCCGTCCTGGCTTTCGGTGAACGTGGCGCGCAGGCGGGCCATGGCGTCGGGGTCGTCGCGGGCCGGGCGGCCGGGTTCGGTGGGGAACTCGGGTCCGCCGGCGGCTACCTTCCGCATGATTTCGGTGGCGTTCTCGGCCAGTTGGGGGCGCAGCGTCGGCTCGTTCACGTGCGGCTTCAGGGTGGGCTTGATGCCGGACAGCACCGCGCAGCGCGTGACCCGGCCGGGCAGCAGGGCGGCGCAGGCCAGGGCGTGGGGGCCGCCGCCCGAACCGCCGAGGACGGCGAAACGGTCCCAGCCGTACGCGTCGGCCAGTTCCCGGGTGTCGGCGACGGCGTCGGCGACCGTGCGGCCGGGCTGCCGGGTCGAGCCGCCGTAGCCGGGGCGGTCGTAGTAGAGGATCCGGACGCCGCTCCGCTCCATCGTCTCCAGCATGGACGGTCGCTTCCAGCGGCTGCTCGGCGTGCCGCTGTGCGCGATCACCGGCACACCGTCCTCGGGGCCGTAGAAACTGGCCATCAGGGTGCGGCCGTCGGCGGTTTTGACGTCGTACGAGGCAGGCAAGGACACCGCGTCACGGTAGCGGGCGGGATACTCCGGATGGTGTAGCCGGTAGTCGGGAGGCGTCGATGGAAGTGTCCGCGGCGGGACGACGTGCCGTGCCCGGGGCCGGCCATAGCGTCCCGGCCATGAACAAATTCCTGGCTCCAACGATCACCTTGGTCGGCGTGCCCGCGGGTCTCGCCGTCACCGGCGGCAACGTGCAGACCGTCATGACGCTCGCGCTGGCCTTCTGGCTGTCCGTCGCCGCCTTCTTCGCCCAGCGGTTTCCTCGTACGGTGTTAATTCTTTCGCTTTTGCTGGTGACCGCAATGCGTGGCAGTTTCCTGGTGGGGTCCGGTTGGGTGTGGCCAGCCACCGCCGCTTTCGTGGCCGTCGTGCTGGCCGGGCGCCTGCGTTTCGCGACCGTGGCCGGTGGGGTGGTGCTGCTCTACGGCCTGGCCTGGGACGGGTTCGTCAGGCTGGCCGAGCACGGGGTCGACTGGACGCTCGCGCACGTCGGCGGGGACACGTTGTGGCTGGCCGCCGTGCTCGCCGCCACCACCGCCTATCTCAACACCACCCGTTGGCAGCGCGAGATGGCCCTGCGCCTCGAACAGGACCAGCACGAACGCGACCTCGAGACGCGGCGCCGGCGGGCCGAGGAACGGGTCGGCATCGCCCGCGACCTGCACGACGTCGTGTCGCACACGCTGGCCGTGGTCGGTGTGCACTTGAACGTCGCGCTCGACGCCTTCGACACCGACCCCGAGGAGGCTCGCTCGTCGCTGCGCCTAGCCCAGGACGTCCGCGGGCAGGCCATGACCGACCTGAAGTCGCTGGTCGACGTGTTGCGTGAAGGTGGCGCGCCGGCCATCGCCGAGCCGGCCGACGGGCTGGACGGGCTGGAGCGGCTGGCCGAGCAGGTGCGGGCGGCCGGACTGACCGTGTCGCTCAACGAGTTCGGCGAGCGGTCGGACGTGCCGGCGGCGGTGGCGACGGCGATCTTCCGGGTGGTGCAGGAGTCGCTGACGAACACGGTCCGGCACGCGGGCGCGAGCCGGGTCGCGGTGACGTTGCGCTACTCCCCGACGAGTGTGGTGGTCGACGTGCAGGACGACGGCCATGCGCCCGACCCGGTGATCGACGGCAACGGCATCGCGGGCATGCGCGAGCGGGTGGCCGCGCTGGGCGGCGCGCTGACGGCGGGTGCGGGCAAGACCGGTTTCTCCGTACGGGCAACGATCCCGTACGGATCGTCGGACCACACGGGAACGTGGGCACACCCGGAAACGTCGACACGCCCGGAGCAGTCGAGCCGCGCCGAGACGTCGGACCGCACGGAATCGGAGTAGCGGATGATCAACGTGATGCTCGCCGACGACCAGCATCTCGTCCGGGCCGGGTTTCGCAGCCTGCTGCGCCGCGACAAAGGGATCCAGGTCGTCGGCGAGGCGTCCACCGGCGACGAAGCCGTGCGCACCGCCCGCGGCCTGCGCCCCGACGTGATCCTCATGGACATCCGGATGCCCGGCCTGGACGGCATCGCGGCCACCCGTCAGATCCTGGCCTTCGCACCGCAGACCCGGGTGATCATCCTGACCACGTTCGAGACCGACGAGTACGTCTTCGCGGCGCTCGCGGCCGGGGCCAGCGGCTTCCTCACCAAAGAGATCGCGCCGGACGGCCTGCGCCAGGCGGTGCGGGTGGTGGCGGCCGGCGACGCGCTGCTCTCACCCAGCGTGACGAGGCGGGTCGTCGGGCAGTTCGCGCATCGCCCCGCGGCCGCGCCCACCGGGGACCGGCTGGCCGCGCTGACCGAGCGGGAACGTGAGGTGGTGCGGCTCGTCGCCACCGGCCTGTCCAACGACGAGATCGCCCACGAGCTGGTTTTCAGCCCGCTGACGGCCAAGACCCACATCACCCGGGCTATCGCGAAATTGGGCGTACGGGACAGGGTCCAACTGGTGATTATTGCGTTCGAAGAGGGGCTGGCCGGGCCGTTATCGTGACGGGATGCGACGGATCGTGGTCTACGGGGTGACCGGTTCCGGCAAGTCCACGCTGGCGGCCCGAGTCGGTGAGCGCCTCGGAATTCCGTACCACTCCATTGATGATTTGACCTGGCGGCCCGGCTGGGTGCCGAAGAGCGACCAGGAGCAGCGCGACCTGATCCGCGCGCTGCTGGCCGGCGACGAGTGGGTGATCGACGCCGGCTACGCCATCTGGATGGATCTGGTGCTGGAGCGGGCCGACCTGATCGTCGGCCTGGACATGCCGCGCTGGGTCTCGTACACGCGGCTGGTGCGCCGCACGGTCGGCAACATCGTGCACAAGCGGGCCATCTGCAACGGCAACTACGAAACGTGGCGCCTGGCCCTGCTCAGCCGGGATTCGATGCTGTACTTCCACATCGGATCGTTCCGCCGCAAGCAGGCCCGGATGCGCCTGTGGCAGGCGAGCCCGGAGTTCCCGGAAACGGTGCTGCTGCACTCCCCGGCCGAGGCGGAGCGGTGGCTGGACGGGCTCAAGGTCGGTTGAGGTCCAGCTGAAAGAGCGCGCTGCGGTGGGTAGGCCGGTAGCCCAGCGATTCGTTGACCCGCCGCATCACCGCGTTGTCGTCGGCGGTGTCGGCGAGCAGGCCGCCCAGCCGGGGAAAGCGGTCGCGGGTCCGGTTGATCTGCTCGGCCTTCATCCAGCGGGCCAGCCCGTGATCGCGGTGCTCGGGCAGCACGCCGGTGCCGTAGTGCTGGGCGTCGCCGGCGCCGTCGCCGGGCACGACCAGCTCGGTGAAGCCGGCAATCTCGCCGTCGGCGGCCACAGCGGCGGTGGTGCACAGAATGTCGCCCCGCTCGGCGACCACCCCCGCGACGTAGTGCAGACGCTCGACGGTCCACGGTTCGGGCGTCGCGGCGGCCTCGCCCATCGGCATGTCGTCCATCGCCTTCCGCGACCGGGCGAACGTCTCGGCCAGCTCGCCCGGAACCGTGCCGTCCCAATGGATCAGGCGATAACCGGGTGCCGCCGCGGCCGTCGCGCGCGCACCGTCCAGCGCGAGACGTGTGTACGTGAGCCGCAGAACCGCACGGAATCCGCGGGCCAGGCAGAACGCCTCGGCCGCCGAGCCTTGCGCCACGGCGTCGGTCCGCACGTGCGGCAGACCCTGCTCGACCGCAACCTCGGTGACCGCTCGCAGCAGCCGGGTTCCCACTCCCGCGCGGCGTTCGGCCGGGTGGACGTTGATGTCGAGGTCGCCGGTGTCGTTCCACAGCGACGCGACACCGAGCGGACGCCCGTCGGGACCGGTGGCGAGCCAGGCCGGCCGCCGGGGGTTCGTCAGGGCCGTGATCGTCATGTCAGACGGTGTAGCGGTTCACCGCCGACGGCCGCAACACAATTCGAACCAGGCCCGTCTCGCGCCACTCGTCGATGAGCGCCCGCTGCGAGTCATCGAGCGTGCCCCAGTAACGCTCGGCTAGCCGGGCCGCCAGGTCGGGTCCGCCGTCGTCGTGCAGGGTGACCGCGCCCTCGACGGCCACCCAGTGCTCGGGTTCGCCGACCGGGGCGGCGACAACCACCGACGCACGGGGCTGCTCGCGCAGCCGGTCGAGCTTGGGCGCCCCGGGCACCGAGAACATCTGCAGGTCCCCCTCGCCGGTCACCTCAAACCAGACCGGCCGCGGCGACGGCCACCGTTCACCACGCGGCGCGACGGTGAGAAAGGCGTAGAGCGGGCGGTGAAGCAGGGCAAGGTCCTCGTCGCGGAACATGGCCGCAACCCTATGCCGTGACTCCCGCCGCCGCCGGTCCTCGCCGGGGGTGCCGCCGGTCCTCACAGGCCACCGCCAGGCCGCCGGCAGTCCTCGCAAGCCACCGCCGGGCGCCGCCGAGCCGCCGCCGGTCCTCGCCGGGGTACCGCCGGTCCCCGCAGGCCACCGCCGGGCCGCCGCAGCCGTCGCAGGCCAACGCCGGGCGCCGCCGGGCCCTCGCCGGAGTGCCGCCGGTCCTCGCCGGGGTGCCGCCGGTCCCCGCAGGCCACCGCCAAGCCGCCGGCAGTCCTCGCAGGCGCCGCCGAGCCGCCGGCAGTCCTCCCAGGCCACCGCCGAGCGCCGCCGGGCCACCGCCAGTTCTCGCTGGGGCGCCGCCGATCCCCGCAGGCCACCACCGAGCCGCCGGCAGTCCTCGCAGGCCACCGCCGGGCGCCGCCGGGCCCTCGCCGGAGTGCCGCCGGTCCCCGCAGGCCGCCGGCAGTCCTCGCAGGCCACCGCCAGACGCCGCCGGGCCTCACCGGGGTGCCGCCGGACCGCTGGCAGTCCTCCCAGGCCACCGCAGGGCGCCGCCGTACGCCGCCGGGCCGCCGCCGGTCCCCGCAGGCCACCGCCGGGCCGCCGGCAGTCCCCGCAGGCCACCGCCGGGCGCCGCCGCGGTGCCGCCGGTCCTCGCCGGGGTGCCGCCGGAGCAGCGGCCCTGGCTGAGGCCCTATGCGGTGACCGGGGACGCCGCCGGGCGGCGCAATGCCAGCAGCAGCCAGGCGTCGATGGCCAGGATCAGGCCGATCACCGACAGGCCGAGCACCATCCAGGCCGGGCCGTACGACCAGTACGGGCCGGGGTTGAACGCGCTGTGCACGGTGTTGACGGGCCCGTCGGCGGGCTCGAGCATCCGGCCCACGTTCACCCACAGCGCCACCGTGGGGGCGGCCAGGGCGGCGAGCGCCAGCGCGACCAGCGCGGTGGCCGAGCGACGGCGGATCGGTGGCAGTGGGCGCATCCGGTATGCCCCGGCCGCCGTCAGCAGCCAGCCGGCGATCAGGCCCAGCGCGGCCCCGACCAGTGTCAACGGGCGCAGAGCGCTGGTGTCGGCCGGCCAGAACTCGGTGAAGACGTTGCCCTGCTCGGCCGTCACGTAGCCGCCGACCTGCATGGTGAGCCCGTCCCGGGTGGCCTCGAACCGGGTGCCGCGGCTCGGCAGTTCGACCAGGGCGCCGGTGACCGGATCGCTGGTGAACGAGGCCGAAGGCACCGACTCGATCGGGGTCACCGACCAGCCGTCGGCGGTCAGCCGGGCCTGGGCGGCCTCGGGCGTGTAGCCCGGCTCGTCGACGGCGCCGTGGGCCATCGTTCCCCACCAGGGCGAGGCCGCACGAACCACGCTGAAGTCGGAGCCACCGCCGCCGGCCGCCTGACGGGTCAGGGACTCGACGCGGGCGTCACCCGGCACGTCGGTGAACGTCTGCTCGGCCACCCAGGAGCCCGCCGCCGCGCCGAAGGCCCCCGTGACCACGGCGATCAGCAGCGCGGCGACCCAGACCAGCGGCCGCCCCGACGGCAACCGGAAACGCTGCCGCAGCCCGCTCACGAACAGGTGCCACGATTCGGACGCGCTGGGCCTGGTCTGGCCCGGGGGCGCCATCTCGAGCAGGGTCGTCACGATCTCGGCCCCGTGGCCCCGGCGGTAGGGACCGGGATAGGCCAGCAGCAGGCGGCGGTAGCGGCGCTCGAGCGTCACGCGAAACCCCCGCCGAACGAAACCTGCGGGCGGAGGCGCAACTGCTGCTCGGCCGCGGTGGCGTTGCGGCGCAACCGGGCGATCTCGGCCGCCAGCGCCCCCGCGCCGCTGTCGGTGAGCCGGTAGTAGCGGCGGAGGCGGCCGTCGACCGCCTCTTCGCGGTCGACCTCGATGAGGCCCTGCTCGGACAGCCGGTCGAGCGCGCCGTACAGCGTGCCCGCGCGCAGTTTCACGTCGCCGCCGGACAGCCCGGCCACGGCTTGGATGACCCCATAGCCGTGGCGGGGCTGCTCGGCCAGCGAGGCCAGGATCAGGAAAGTCGGCTCCTGCATGCCGCTACAGTACGGCTGCCGATATATATCGTCAAGCGTGCGGTGGCGGCGTCAATTCCGCGTGCCGAACCGTGTAGCCCCCGCGCGACACGGTGGCGAAGGCGGCCGGCGCCAGGCAGGTGCCGATGCGCGACTCACCCCACTGCCCGTTCTCGTCCTGGTCGGCGCTGGCCGACCACGAGAAGCCGACCCGGTCGCCGTGGCGGCCGCCGTCCTGCACGCTGAACCCGACCCGCTTGCCGACGAAGTCCCGAGCCTCTTTGTCGGCCCGGGTCACGATGGCCGTCAGTGTAGCGTGACCCGGGCTGGTGATCAGGCAATCCACGGCCGCCTCGAACCGTACGGTGATGTTCTGCTCGGCCACATAGTGCGCGACCCGCACGGTCCCCGCCGCATCCGCCGGCGACCCCTGCTCGCCACCCTCAACCGGAATCGGCCGGCTGTAGGGCACCGCCCGAGCGTCGAAGGCGAACGACCGTACGTCGTTGTCCTGCCCGTACGGCAGCACGAACTCGGCCCAGCCGGTAACTCGCGCCGGCCCCCGATCCGCCGCCACCGCCGCCACCGCCGGCGCAGCGGCCCCCGTCACCAGAACCGCCGCCGCAGCGATCCCGCATCCCCACATCTTCCGCATGCTGTTCCCTCCCTCGAGGCGCCACGAGCCCGCGGCGCTGTCGCCATCCACATTCGGCCGGAGGAAGACGAAGGGGATCCCACGCGAGAGGGAGGTCGCTCCCCCACAGGCGGGGAGCGCCCTGACGCGCACAGAGCGAGAGCCGGCGCGAGGTCAGTGGTGCGGGCCCGCGGGTAGGCCGACGAGTCGCTTTGAGGTTCGGCCGAACCGCCGCGAACCGGCCCGGGCCGAGGAACGCAGGGAAACGGGCGAGCGGAAATCGCACACGATCAAACATGCGAGAGTCATCCAGATCGACCCTATAGCCGACCAAGATGGGGCACAAGCCCTCGATTGACATCGATGTCAGCGGCTGCGCGAATGTGTGCGCTTGAGTCTTGCCCATCCATTGATTTACCGGTAACGATGTGTCGCGCACGTTACGCGGACGATGAAGGAGGGCGGATGCGCCGACCACGCTGGCTAGTCGCGGCAGTGCCTCTGGCAGTCATAGGAGCCACGTTGATCGGGACGCCCGCCCATGCGGCGCCGGCGCCCGATTTCGGGTCCTCGTTCGAGGGCGGCCAGCCGCAGCCCGACTGGACCGACACCACCGAGCGGGCCGCCGGCGTCGACGGCGCCGTCACCGCGGGCATGCCGGGCAGCCTGCGCGGCCGGGTCACTGCGATCGCGGTGAACGCCGAGCCCAACAGCAACGAGGGCGGCGCCAACCTCAACGACGGCGACGCCGCCACCAAGTGGCTGGTCGACACCCCCACGAGCTGGACGCAGTACACCCTCGACAGTGAAAAAGAGGTCATCAAGTACGCCCTGACCAGTGCCAACGACGCCCCCGAGCGGGACCCGCGGGACTGGACGCTGGAGGGTTCGGCCGACGGTCAGAGCTGGACCACTGTCGACACCCGCGCCGGTGAGACCTTCGCCGAGCGGTTCCAGACCAAGACGTACGAGGTGACGACCCCGGGCAGCTACAAGATCTACCGCCTGAACATCACCGGGCATCCCAGCGGCAACCTCACCCAGCTGGCCGACCTCGAGCTGGCCGACGCCAACACCACGCCGCCGCCGAGCGGGCCGATGCAGAGCCGGGTGGGCAACGGCCCGGCCAGTTCGCCGACGGCCAAGGCGAACGCGGGCTACACGGGCGTCAAGGCGTTCCAGATCGCGGGGCGCCACACGGCCGACGGGCGCGGATACGCGTACAACAAAGTCTTTGACGTCGATGTCGCGGTGAAGCCGGACACCGAGCTCTCGTATCTGGTGTTCCCCGAGTTCAACCGCACCGACCTGAGCAACCCGGCCACGTACACGGCAGTGGATCTGGCCTTCACCGACGGCACCTACCTCTCCGATCTGAAGGCCAAGGACCAGCACGGCATCGTCCTGAGCCCTGCCGCGCAGGGCGCCTCGAAGACGCTCTACACCGCGCAGTGGAACCTCAAGAAGGCGCGCATCGGTCAGGTGGCCAAGGGCAAGACGATCGACCGCGTGCTCGTCGGCTACGACAAGCCGAGCGGCCCCACCAGCTTCCGCGCCTGGTTCGACGACATCACGATCGGCGAGGTCGCCCCGGCGAAACCGCGCGAGAACCTTTCCGCGTACGTGGACACGCGCCGGGGAACGCAGTCATCAGGCGACTTCTCGCGCGGGAACAACTTTCCGGCCACCGCCGTGCCGCACGGTTTCAACTTCTGGACGCCGGTGACCGACGCCGGCTCGACCAGCTGGCTGTACCAGTGGTCGCGGCAGAACAACGCCGACAACAAGCCAACGATCCAGGCCTTCTCGACGAGCCACGAGCCCAGCCCGTGGATGGGTGACCGCCAGACGTTCCAGGTGATGCCGTCGACCGGGATCAACCCGGCCCGCACGGCCCGGGCGCTGCCGTTCAGCCACGACAACGAAATCGCCAAGCCGTACTACTACGGCGTCACGTTCGACAACGGGCTCAAGACGGAACTGGCCCCGACCGATCACGCGGCTCTCTACCGGTTCACGTTCCCCGGCGACTCGGGCAACCTCATCTTCGACAACGTGAACAACAACGCCGGCCTGACGATCGACGCCGCCAACCGGTCGATCAGCGGTTGGTCCGATGTGAACAGTGGCGGGCTGTCGGCCGGGTGGACGCGCCTGTTCGTCTACGCCACGTTCGACTCGGACGTCACCGCGAGCGGGTCGCTGGCCGCGGGCAACCGGCCGTCGACCGGCTATGTGAGCTTCGGCGACAAGACCGTGCACATGCGCATCGCCACCTCACTGATCAGCGTGGTTCAGGCCAAGCACAACCTCGACCTGGAGATCGGCGACGGCGCGACTCTGGAATCCGTACGGGACAAGGCTTTGCGACTCTGGGACGCCAAGATGCACACGGTCGAGGTGGAGGGCGCGTCCGAGGACCAGCTCGTCACGCTCTACTCGAACCTGTACCGCCTCTTCCTCTACCCCAATTCCGCGTACGAGAACACGGGCACCAACGAGGCGCCGGTGTTCAAGCACACCGTGCAGTCGGCGGTGACCAGCCCGGCCAGCACGCCCACCGAGACCGGGGCGCCGGTCAAGGACGGCAAGGTGTACGTCAACAACGGCTTCTGGGACACGTACCGCACGACCTGGCCGGCGTACTCGCTCCTCACGCCGAAGCAGGCGGGCGAGATGGTCGACGGGTTCGTGCAGCAGTACCGCGACGGCGGGTGGATCTCGCGCTGGTCGTCGCCCGGCTACGCCAACTTGATGGTGGGGACAAGTTCCGACGTCGCGTTCGCCGACGCGTACCGCAAGGGTGTGAAGGGTTTTGACGTCGAACAGGCCTACGCGGCGGCGGTGAAGAACGCGACCGTCACCCCGCCCAACCAGAACGTCGGCCGCAAGGGCCTGGCCAGCTCGATCTTCAAGGGCTACACGCCGAGCGACGCCACCGGCGAGGCCATGAGCTGGGCCATGGACGGCTACATCAACGACTTCGGCATCGCCGGCATGGCGTCGGCGCTGGCCGAGAAGACCGGCGAGATGCGGTACGCCGAGGAGGCGGAGTACTTCCGCAACCGGGCGCTCAACTACGTCAACATGTTCGACAAGTCGGTCGGCTTCTTCCAGGGCAAGAACTCGGCCGGCGTGTGGCGGCAGCCGCCGTCGTCGTACGACCCGCGAGTCTGGGGCTACGACTACACCGAGACCAACGGCTGGAACATGGCGTTCCACGTGCCGCAGGACGGTCAGGGCCTGGCCAACCTGTACGGCGGGAAGGCCGGGCTGGGCAAGAAGCTCGACGAGTTCTTCGCGACGCCCGAGACGGCCACCTTCCCCGGCTCGTACGGCGGAACGATCCACGAGATGCTCGAGGCCCGCGACGTCCGGATGGGCCAGTACGGCCACAGCAACCAGCCGTCGCACCACATCATCTACATGTACGACTACGCCGGTCAGCCCGCGAAGGCGCAGAAGCTCGCGCGGGAGGCGTTGTCGCGGCTGTACCTGGGCAGCGAGATCGGCCAGGGCTACCCGGGCGACGAGGACAACGGCGAGATGTCGGCCTGGCAGGTGTTCTCGGCGCTCGGCTTCTACCCGCTGCAGATGGGTTCGCCCGCCTACGCGATCGGGTCGCCGCTGTTCACGAAGGCCACGGTCAACCTCGAGAACGGCAAGAAGATCGTCATCAAGGCGCCGAAGAACTCCGCGGCCAACGTCTACGTGCAGGGCCTGAAGGTCAACGGCAAGGCGTACGGATCCACCTCACTGCCGCACTCGGTGCTGGCCGACGGCGCGACGCTCGACTTCGCCATGGGGCCGAACCCGTCGACGTGGGGCGCCGATGCGCCGCCGCCCTCGCTGACCACCGGAAGCGCGGTAGCCAACCCGCTGCGCGACCTCACCGGGCCGGATCAGGGCACGGCATCGGCGCCGGCGCTGGTCGACGACACGACGGCCACCCGCGGGCCGGTCGAGGACGCGTTCACCTATCAGTTCGCGTCGGCCGGCGAGCAGGTCACGCAGTACACGCTGACGTCGGCCGACACGGCCGGGGCGGATCCGTCGTCGTGGACCGTGCGCGGCTCGTACGACGGGACGAAGTGGACGACGATCGACAGCCGCTCCGGCGAGAAGTTCGACTGGCGGCTGCAGACCCGGCCGTTCAAGATCGCGTCGCCGGGGCGGTACAAGTTCTACTCCGTGTCGTTCGGCGCGCCGGTGAACCTGGCCGAGGTGGAACTGCTCGGCAAACCACAACCGAGTTGCACAACCACGGTTGCGGATCAGGTGAAGGGTGCGCTCACGGTGTCGTCCGGGGTCACCTGCCTGGCGCCCGGGTCGAGCGTGACGGGGCTGGTCACCGTGCGGAACGGGGCTTCGCTGTACGCCACGGGGGCGACGCTCAAGGCGGCGCTGACCGCGACGGGGTCCGGGACGGTCTCGCTGCTGGGGTCGACGGTGACCGGGGCGATCACGACCGCCGGTTCGGGTCCGGTGACCATCGAGAACTCGGCCGTGCGCGGGCCGGTGACGCTGGTGGCCGGCCAGGACGCGACAGTGGTGGCCGGTAACACGATCAACGGGCCGCTCACCTGCACGGGCAACAAGCCCGCGCCGGTGAACAACGGGCTGAAGAATGCGGGCACGGGTCTGCGCCTGGGGCAGTGCTCGAAGCTGTGAGTCACTGAAGTGAAGGGGGCGGCGTTCACACAACGCCGCCCCCTCTCACTAGGGTCACCGCATGACGGTTGAGCTCAGCCGGCAAGAGGCGCGCCGGATCGCCGTACGCGCGCAATTGCTCGACGCGCGGCGGCCGGCCGACCTGTTCGACGTGGTCAGCCGGCTGACGTTCCTGCAGTACGACCAGACGGCGGCCGTCGCGCCCAGCGCCGACCTGGTGGCGTGGAGCCGGCTCGGGTCGAGCTATCGCACGTCGGAGCTGGCCGAAGGGCTGACCGACCGCACGTACGTGGAACTGCGCGGCATGATCCGGCCGATGGACGACATCCCGCTGTTCCGCGCCGAGATGGCGGCCCACTCGGCGCCCGACTCCCAGTTCGGCCACCCCAGCGCCCAGCACTGGGTCGACGCGAACGACAAGTTCCGGCGGGACGTCCTGGAAATCCTGGACGTGGACGGCCCGGTGCTGCAGTCGGCGATCCCCGACACGGCGCAGGTGCCGTGGGGCTCGTCGGGCTGGAACAACAACCGCAACGTCAGCATGATGCTCGAATGCCTGATCGTGCGGGGCGAGGTCGCCGTGGCCGACCGGGACGGCCGCGAGCGCCTGTTCGACCTGGCCCGCCGCGTCTACCCCGACGACGTGGTGCCGGGCGAGGAGGCGACGCGGATCCGGTCCGAGCGGCTGCTGCGGTCGCTGGGCCTGGCCCGCAAGAGCGACGCCGGTGAGCCTGCGGTGATCGAAGGCGTGCGCGGGCACTGGCGGGTCGACCCCTTCTTCCTCGAGGGCGAGTTCCAGGGGCGTACGGCCTTGCTGTCCCCGCTCGACCGGCTGATCTTCGACCGCAAGCGGATGACCGACCTCTTCGAGTTCGACTACAACCTCGAGATGTACAAGCCGGCCGCCCAGCGCCGGTGGGGCTACTACGCGCTGCCGATCCTCAGCGGCGACCGGCTGATCGGCAAGCTCGACGCCACCACCGACCGCAAGCAGGGCGTCCTGCGCGTCGACGCCGTCCACTACGACGAGCCGGTGGCCGGGGACGTGGAAGACGCGGTGCGGCACGAGATCCGGGACCTGGCCCGCTGGCTGCACGTCGGCCTCGATCTGCCCGCCTGAGCAGGGCCGATAGGGTTCGGCTGTGGCTGAACTGGATGAAGAGACGATCGCCTACGCCCACCGCATGTTCGACCTGGCCCGCGCCGGCGAGACCGACGAACTGGCGGCCAACGTGACGGCGGGCCTGCCGGCCAACCTCACCAACGACAAGGGCGACACGCTGCTGATCCTGGCCGCCTACCACGAACACCCGCAGACGGTGGCCGCGCTGCTCGAGCGGGGCGCCGACCCCAACCGGGTCAACGACCGGGGGCAGACCGCGCTGTCGGCCGCCGTCTTCCGCCAGAACGCCGAGACGGTGACGACCCTGCTCGCCGCCGGCGCCGACCCGGACGCCGGCACCCCTTCGGCGGTCGCCACCGCCGAGTTCTTCAAGCTCCCCGAGATGGCCGCCCTGCTGCGACCTGACGCCTGAGGCCTGCCGGCTGCCGACATGGCCGCCCTGCTGCGGAGGTGAGGCCGGCTGCCGGAGAATGGGATCGTGAACTTCCGGTCGATCTATCAGCACGGGTTCGCGCGGGTCGCCGCGTGCACCAACCACGCCGCCATCGCCGACCCGGCCGCCAACGCCGAAAGGATCCTGAGCACCGCTCGCGAATGCTCGGAGCAGGGGGTTGCCGTCGCGCTGTTCCCCGAGCTCGGGCTCACCGGCTACTCGATCGAAGACCTGCTCATGCAGGACGTGGTTCTCGACGACGTGCTGGCCGGGCTGCGCACGATCGTGGCCGGCTCGGCCGAGCTGCTGCCGGTGCTGGTGGTCGGGGCGCCGCTGCGGCACCGCAACCGCATCTACAACTGCGCGGTCGTCGTGCACCGGGGCCGGATCCTGGGCATCGCGCCGAAGTCGTACCTGCCCAACTACCGCGAGTTCTACGAGAAGCGGCAGATCGCGGCGGGCGACGACGAGCGCGGCGGCAGCTTCACCTTCGACGGGCAGCAGATTCCCTTCGGTACGGACCTGCTGTTCGACGCGGAAGACGTGCCCGGCCTGGTCGTGCACGTCGAGATCTGCGAGGACATGTGGGTCCCGATCCCGCCCAGCGCCGAGGCCGCCCTGGCCGGAGCCACCGTGCTGCTCAACCTCTCGGGCAGCCCGATCACCGTGGGCCGGGCCGAGGACCGCAAGATCCTGTGCAAGTCGGCGTCGGCGCGCTGCCTGGCCGCGTACGTCTATGCCGCGGCCGGGCTGGGCGAGTCCAGCACCGACCTGTCCTGGGACGGGCAGACCATGATCTACGAGAACGGGGCGCTGCTGGCCGAGTCGGAGCGCTTCCCCCTGGACGACCTGGCCTCGGTGGCCGACGTGGATCTCGATCTGCTGCGGCAGGAGAGACTGCGAATGGGCAGCTTCGACGACAACCGGCGCACCCACTCCGCGCGTACGAGTAATTTCCGGTCCGTCGGTTTCCGGCTCGACCCACCGGCGACCGATCTCGGGCTGCGACGCCGGGTCGAACGCTTCCCGTTCGTGCCGGCCGACATCGCGCGGCTCGACCTCGACTGCTACGAGGCGTACAACATTCAGGTCTCCGGCCTGCAGCAACGGCTCGGGGCGATCGGCAACCCGAAGGTGGTCATCGGCGTCTCGGGCGGGCTCGACTCCACCCACGCGCTGATCGTGGCCGCCCGGGCCATGGACAGGGCAGGCCGCCCGCGCAGCGACATCCTCGGGTTCACCATGCCGGGCTTCGCCACTTCGTCCCGTACGAAGGACAATGCGCACCGCCTGATGCGGGCGCTCGGGGTGACGGCGGCCGAACTGGACATCACCTCGACGGCCAAGCTGATGCTCACCGAGATGGGCCACCCGTTCGCCTCGGGCGAGCTGGTCTACGACGTGACGTTCGAGAACGTGCAGGCCGGCCTGCGCACCGACTACCTGTTCCGGCTGGCCAACCAGCGCGGCGGCATCGTGCTCGGCACGGGCGACCTGTCCGAGCTGGCGCTGGGCTGGTGCACGTACGGCGTCGGCGACCAGATGAGCCACTACAACGTCAACGGCGGCGTGCCCAAGACGCTGATGCAGCACCTGATCCGCTGGGTGGTCAGCGAGAAGATCTTCGACGACGAGGTGGGGTCGGTGCTGACCGCGGTGCTCGACACCGAGATCAGCCCCGAGCTGGTGCCGGGCGAAGAACTGCAGTCGACGGAAAGCACGATCGGCCCGTACGCGTTGCACGACTTCGCGCTGTTCCACGTGCTCCGCTACGGCATGCGCCCGACGAAGATCGGCTTCCTGGCCTGGCACGCCTGGCGGGACGCGCAGGCCGGCGCCTGGCCGCCCAACTTCCCCGAGCCCAAGCGGATCACCTACGACCTGCCCGAGATCCGGCACTGGCTCGAGCAGTTCTGCCGCCGGTTCTTCGCCTTCGCCCAGTTCAAACGGTCGGCGATGCCCAACGGACCCAAGGTGGCCGCGGGCGGTTCCCTCTCGCCGCGCGGCGATTGGCGGGCCCCCTCGGACGGCAACGCGAACGCCTGGCTGCGCGACCTGGAACGCTGGGATGTCTGACCGGGCACGCCGGGCCCTGCTGGTCGGCGCCGTCCTGACCGGGTGCTTCACCTGGGCGATGGTGGTCGTCGGGTGGTCGTTCGCCATGGCCGAGGGCGGCGATCCGCACTGGTGGGTGATGCCGATCTTCGGCACGCTGGTGCTGCTGATCGCCGTGCTGGCCGTACGAAGTCTTCCCTCCCGGGCCGCCGTCGCCTCTCCACCCGCCGCCGGCGTTGCTTCGCCGGGCGTTCCCGCGGCGGCGATCGAGCCGCTCAGCGCGCGGGAGATGGAGGTTCTGCGTCATCTGGCCGCCGGCCGCTCCAACCGCGAGATCGCCGGCGCCCTCTTCGTAGCCCCCGGCACGGTGAAGGCCCACCTGAGCCACATCTTCCGCAAACTCGACGCGACCAGCCGCCTGCAGGCGGTGGCGCACGCCCGCGAGGCCGGCCTGCTCGACCTTTGAACCCGGCCTAGGCCGTTCGGCAGATGCCCAGTGTGGGGCCTGCTCCCTAGCGTCGGCCGCCATGAGAACCCATTTTCCGTACGTGTTGGCGGCCCTGTTCGTCGTCGTGGTTCAGGGGCTTTCGCTCGCCGAGTTCCTGCCCGTGCCGGTCGCGCTGCTGGCCGGCGCAGCCTGGGCGGCTCTCATCGCCTTCGCCGCGCGCACGGTCAGCCGCCGGCCGGTCGTGAGCGCACGGGTCGAGAACACGCTCATCGGGGCGGGAGCCACCACGATGGCGCTGTTCGGCTTCGGCGGCGCCATCGGCATCCTGCTCTGGAACCTGGCCCTCGACAGCCCCTCGATCACCGGCGAGACGATGGTCCGGCTGTTCCTGCCCAGCATCCCCATCGCGATCGCCGCCAACGTCCCCACCGAGCTGATCATCATCCCCGTCCTGCTGATCCTCGGCTGGCGCCCCGGTCGCCGCCGCTTCTTCATCGTGCTGGCCGCCGCCCTCTACTTCGTCCTCCGCATCTGGACCTATCTCACCTTCGCCCCCGACCGCCTCGACTTCGACACGGCCGAACGCTCCACCACTCCCCTGACCGCGGCCGAGCGAGCCCAGTTCGAGGCCGGCCTCCACCTCGACGACCCCCGCTGGATCGTCAACCTGCTGATCTTCTTCGCCTTCCTGCTGGCCGCCTTCACCCGGCCGACAACCGCGGCCCTCCCCGCCGCACGCCAATCAGAAATGTCGTAGGGCTCTGAGAGGATGCCCGGCATGGAACAAAGGCTGAGCCGGCAGGCGGCGTCCGAGGCAGTCGGCGATGACGGGTGGCGGCTCGTGCTGGGCGCGTTGTGCAGCTCGGTGCCGGTGGGCTCGCTGGCCGAGGGCGTCGAGGTCGCGTCCCGAGCGGTGGCGGCCTGCGGCGACCATGCCGACGGCCATCTGCGCATCGACGTGCGGCCCGGCCAGGTGGTGCTGACGGTGCAGTCACGTGCCTTGGGGGCGGTGACCGACCTCGACGCCGAGCTGGCCCGCACGATCACGGCGGCCGGGCTGAAGACCGAGCCCGGTCTCGACCCGGCCGCCCCACGGACGGTCCAGCTGCTCGAAATCGCCGTCGACGCGCTCGACATCCCCGCCGTGCGCCCGTTCTGGCAGGCGGTCCTGGCTTACGCCGACGAGCCCGGCGCCGCGGCCGACGGTCCGCTGGTCGACCCGCTCGGCCAAGGCCCGGCGATCTGGTTCCAGCAGATGGATCAGCCCCGCCCCCAGCGCAACCGCCTGCACTTCGACATCTCAGTCCCGCACGACGAGGCCCCGCACCGCATCGAAGCCGCCGTGGCCGCCGGGGGCCGCATCCTCTCCGACGCCCGAGCCCCATCGTTCTGGGTGCTGGCCGACCCCGAGGGCAACGAGGCCTGCGTGACAACGTGGCAGGGCCGCGACAAGTAGACACGCCACCGTCCTCTGCGCTGAAGGATTGGTTGAGTGCGCCGGTGTTCAGGCACACCCGATCCGGCACGCTGTCGGCGGCATTTCCCCTGCCCCGGCAAGGCTGCGTGACGTCAGGTGAGTGTTACGGCGTAGACGTAGACCCGGGGGTCGGACGGCAGGGTGATGGAGCGGATCTGCTTGTCGGCGCTGAGCGGGATGCGGGCTTCGAACAGGGCCACCGGTGGGCCGTCGACGCCCTGGCCCGACTTGATCCGGTGCGGCATGGAGAGGACGGCGGTCGTGCCCGCGGCGGCTGTACCGCACCAGTCGGCGACGGTCACCGGGGTGGAAGCGTAGGTGCCATCCGTGTAGCCGATGGTGACCGATGTGCCGACGGGACCATTGTGGCTGGTCAGCACCAGATTGGCCGAGGTGCGGGCGGTGGCGGGCAGAAGCAGGGTCTGACCCGTGGCCGGTACGAAGTTGGGGGCCGTGCCGGTGGGATCGGGCGCGTCGTACGTGACACCGGCCCAGGTGACCGGCCCGGCCGCAGGCATGAGCGCGGCGTCGTAGCTCCAGCCGCCGCCGTCGAAGTTGCCTTGAGTGGTTTCGGCGACCGTGGCCGTGCCGTCCTTGGTGTGCGCCGAGGCGAGGTCGATCGCGCACTGGCCCGCCGCCGACGATGACGCGCAGGTGGCGGGCGTCGTCACGACGAGGCTCGCCGACTTCTGCAGCGTCGCCCCGCCGCCGGTCACCGTGACCGACAACGGATAGCTGCCGACCGCCGTGCCCGCGGGCGCAGTCACGGTGACGGTCGCTGTGCCCGAGACGGGCAAGTGCCGAGACACCAGCGTGCCGGCCTGCCGAACCGTGGCCGTCCAGCCCGCAGGGGCGCTGGCCGACACCCGCGGCGTCAGCGAACCCGGCGCCTGCCCAACCAGGTCAACGGTGAGAACAGCAGCGTCCCCAGCGGCCAGCGCAGCAACCGCAGACCCAGGCCGACCCGGCAAAGGCCCGCGACCGGATGCCACCGGCTCCCCCGCAGAACCAGAACGCACCGGCGCAGCACCCGCCAAGCCGGCAGAGGAAGAGACTGGCGTGGCAGCCGCCGAGCCCGCAGCGGAAGAGACCGACGTGGCAGCCGTCGAGCCGACAGCGGAAGGAACCGACGCGGCCGTCGCCGAGCCAGCAGCCGAAGAAGCCGGCGCGGCACCCGCCGAGCCAGCAGCCAAAGAGACCGGCGCGGCACCCACCGAGCCGACAGCGGAAGAACCTGGCGTGGCAGCCGTTGAGCCGGCAGCGGGAGAGACCGACGTGGTAGCCGCCGAGCTAGCAGCGGAAGGGACCGACGTGGCAGCAGCCGAACCGCCAGCCGATGTAGCCGGCGTGGCAACTATTGAGCCGGCAGCCGAAGAAGGCGGCGTGTCAGCCGCCGGCGGAGAAGCAGGCGTTGAGTCGGCGGCGGATGTGGTTGCGGGCAGGGCGGCGGTGGTTGGGCGCAGCGTGGCGTCGAGGTGGGTTCGGTTGTCGGGGGCGGCCTGGTTCACCGACGGAGGTTCGGCGGCGGCCGCGGTGCCCCAGGTGGACGGGGTCGTGCCCAGCGTGTGAGCGATCGTGCCGCCGGAGCCGACCGCTGACCATGGCAGCCAGTTGCGGGTCAGTTGGGCGCCGTTGATCCGTACGCGCTGGATGTAACGGTTTTGGTCGCTGGCGCCGGGTGCGGTGATCGTCAGAGTGCCGGCCTTCAGCGCCAGCGTGGCTGAGGGGAACTGGGGGCTGGACACGGCCAGGAAGTTGGCGCCGCTCATCGTCGGGTAGAGGCCGAGCGACGAGAAGACGTACCAGGCGCTCATCGTGCCCAGATCGTCGTTGCCGGTCATGCCGTCGGGGCCGGTGGTGAACAGCGTCATCGCCGCCCGCACGACCGTGGCCGTCTTGGCGGGGGCGCCGGCCCAGTGGTACATGTACGGCGCGAGCAGGTCGGGCTCGTTGTTCGGGTTGTACGTCGGCTTGGCGTAGTAGTCGTACGGGCTGGCGATCCACTCGTTGCGGGCGGTCCCGGCCGGGTCCTGCAGCAGTTTCGCGTACGCGAAGAAGTTGTCCAGCCGCCGCTCGGTCGCCGGCCGTCCGCCCATCAGCCGCACGAGCCCGGCCGGATCCTGCGGCACCAGCCATTGGTACTGGTAGGCCCCGCCCTCGTGGAACTGCTGGGCCGCCGCCACCGGGTCGTACGGGGTCAGCCACGTGCCTTCGACCGTGCGCGGCCGGAAGTGCTTGATCGAGGAGTCCCAGAGGTTGCGGTACCACTGCCCGCGTCCGGCCAGGAGCTTTGCGTCCGCCGTCTTGCCGAGCGCCGAAGCCATCAACGCCAGCGCGGCGTCGGCCGCCGCGTATTCGAGCGTGGCCGAGGCGGGGTGCACGCAATCGTTGTCGCCACCCTTGTGCACACAGTCCGTCCCGAGTTGCAGACCGGATGGTATGTACCCGCGGTCGCTGTAGTACTTGATGCCCGTACGACCGTTGTAGGGCGACGCTGCCGGCGGTTCACCGAGGGCGTTCGCGCGCAACAACTCGTACGCCGCAAGCTCGTGACCCTTCAGCAGCCCCTTGGACCAGGCCTCGACCAGGAACGGGGTCACCGGATCGCCGGTCATGATGTTGGTTTCGCTGTTGACCAGGGCCCACCGGGGCAGCCAGCCGCCGTCGCGGCCGATCGCAAGCACGCTGAGCGCCACATCGCGGGCGACGTCCGGTTCGAGCAGCTCCAGCAATTGGTTCTGCGGGCGGTACGTGTCCCAGAGCGAGAAATTCTGGTACGGCGTATAGCCGTCCGCCTTGTGCACGGCGCGGTCGAAGCCGACGTACGAGCCGTCCACATCGCCGGCCAGGTTCGGGTGCAGCAACGAGTGGTAGAGCGCCGTGTAGAAGGCCGCGCGCCGCTCTTCCGTACCGCCGCCGATCTTTGCCTTGTCGAGCGCGGCCGACCATTTGGTCCGCAGCGCGGCGCGAGTCGTTTCGAAGTCGTAACCGTTAGTCTCAGCGGCCAGATTTGCGCGCGCACCGGCCACACCTGTGTACGACAGTCCCACCTTCACCACGACGTCCCGGTCGGCCGAGGCGTCGAACGTGACGTACGCGCCGTTCGAACCCGACCCGGCCGCATCCCGGCTGCCGTCGCTGCGGGTCGAGCCGCGCCACGTGCCGAAGGCGGCGAACGGCCGGTCGAACGAGGCCGTGAAGTAGACGGTGTGGTCGTCCTTCCCGGCGCAGAAGTTGCCCGCCTCGATCCGGCCCTCGATCGTCCGGTCGCCCACCACGTGGATCTCGGAGTCGAACACGTTCTGGTTGGCCTTGCCCGTGTTGAACAGGACATTGGCCGCCTGGGTGGACGGGAACGTGTAGCGCTGCCAGCCGGTGCGCTCGGTCGCGGTTAGTTCGGCCCGTACGTCGTACGTGGAAAGCCCGACCCGGTAGTAGCCGGGCGACGCCTCCTCGTCGGCGTGACTGTAGGCCGACCGGTAGACGTTCGGATCGACGCTGGTGATGGCGCCGGTGGTCGGCATGATCGGCAGCTCGCCGGCGACGCCGCAGCCCACTCCGGAGAGATGGGTCTGGCTGAAGCCGTAGATCGTCGACTGTTTGTAGTCGTAGCCGCCCTGGCCGCCCGTGTCCGGGCTGACCTGCACCATCCCGAACGGCGCGCTGGCGCCGGGGAAAGTGTTGCCGAAGTTCTCGGTGCCCACGAAAGGCCGAACGAGATCCACCGGGTCCGCGGCCGCGGCGGGGGCACGCGCGGCGAGCGCGGGCGCGGAAGAAGCGGCCGAAGCGGGGGCAAGCGCGGCGGGCGCGGCGGCCAAGCCGGTGATCAGGATGGCGCTGAGGAGCGAGTGCATGAAGTGACCTCCCGTGACAACGTTGTCACCACCCAGAGACGTACGTCAATGCCTCTGCTCCCGTTTTGCCTCCGAGAACTGCTCAAGGTCGGTCCCGCGGTCCCGATCTAGGCCCTACGACCGCCCACCTCGGGGCGGTTTCTCGGCGGACCGGAGACACGTCTGATGGCAGCCAGCACCGAAACGCGCCGACCGGCCGGGTGGTACGCACTCTGCGCCCTGGTCGGCTCGTTCGTCGTGGCCTTCGCGTTCGTCCTGAGCACCGGGACCGGCGGCGCCGACTTCACCCTGGTCGTCTCCAACTTCGGGCTGTGCTTCGCCGCGATCGCGGCCGCGCTGGCCTGCCTGTGGCGGGCCCGCCGATTCTCCGGGCGCATGCGCTGGGGCTGGGCCCTGGTCGGCCTGGGCGTGCTCAGCTGGGGACTCGGCCAGGCCGCGGCCTGCTGGATCCAGACCGTCCTGGGCCGCGAGGTGCACCTGCCGTCGCAGGCCGACATCGGCTACCTCGGCATGGTCGTGCTCCTGCCGATCGGCCTGCTCGTGCTGCCCAGCCGGGCCCAGGCGCTGGCCGGCCGGGTCCGCAGCGTCCTCGACGGCCTCATGGTGGCCGCCTCGCTCGTGCTGATGGCGTGGATCTTCGTGGTGCAGCCGCTGCTCGACGCCGGCCAGAACAGCCCGCTCGCCCTCTACGTCAGCCTGGCCTACCCGCTGGGCGACGTGGTGATCGTGACGATGGTGCTCTACATGCTGGCCCAGCAGCGCCGCAGCGGCCGCACCTTCAACCAGCTGGCGCTGGTCGGCGTCGGCATCGGGGCGTTCGCGGTCTCGGACATCGGCTACGTCTACCTCAATCTGCTCGGCAGCTACAGCTCCGGCGGCGTCACCGACATCGGCTGGTTCACCGGCTTCTCGCTGATCCTGGTGGCCGCCCTGATGCCCGTACGGCGTACCGGCGAGGTCGTCGAGTCGGACAGCGGCCAGCCGGTCGGCATCCTGCTGCCGTACGTGGCCGTGCTGGCCGCCCTGTTCACCTCGGTCGTCTGGTACGCCACGACCGGGCACAGCAACGGGTTCGTCGCCTACACCCGCTCGGTCCTCATCCTGCTGATCGTCGGCCGCCAGCTGCTGACGCTGCGCGAGAACCGCAACCTCACCCGTACGCTCGAGGCCCGCGTCGAGGCCCGCACGGCCGAGCTGTTCGCCAGCGAGCAGCGCTTCAAGGCTCTGGTGCAGCACAGCTCCGACGTGGTCACCGTGGTCAGCCCCGAGGCCGACGTGCTCTACCAGAGCGAGTCGGTGCACCGGGTCTTCGGCTACCCGGCGCGGGCCCTGCACGGCCGTCGCCTGACCAAGCTGCTCGACCCCGAGTCCGGCCTGCGCCTGGCCCAGGCGCTGCGGCAGGTGGCCGGCCGCCCGTACGCCACGACCGTGCTCGAACTGACCGTGCAGCACCGCGACGGGCGGCGCCGGCAGGCCGAGATGACCATCACCAACCTGCTCAGCGACCCCAGCGTGGCCGGCCTGGTGCTCAACACCCGCGACATCAGCGAGCGCAAGGAGCTGCAGGACCAGCTCGTCCACGAGGCCTACCACGACGCGCTGACCCAGCTGGCCAACCGCGCGCTGTTCCGCGAGCGGGTCGGCGAGGCCCTGCGCCAGCGCCCGGCCGACGGCGAGGTCACCGTGCTCTTCCTCGACCTCGACGGGTTCAAGGAGGTCAACGACAGCCTCGGCCACCTGGCCGGCGACCAGTTGCTCGTGCAGGTGGCCGACCGGCTGCGCGCCTCGGTCCGCGAGGTCGACGTCGTGGCCCGCTTCGGTGGCGACGAGTTCGCCGTCCTCATCGAATCGGACCGCGGCGGCGACGACGCCGAGCAGGTCGCGCAGCGCATCATCGACGTCCTCGAGGAGCCGTTCGCCAGCGAGAGCCGCGACATCCACGTGCAGGCCAGCATCGGCCTGGCCAAGGCCGGTCTGCTGGCCGACGGCGAGGACGACGGCGCCGAGCAGCTGATGCGCAACGCCGACCTGGCCATGTACAAGGCCAAGTCGGCCGGCGGCAGCGGCTACGCCAGCTACGACCCCGAGATGCTGTCGGGCCTGGTGGCCCGGCTCGAGCTCGAGGCCGACCTGCGCCTGGCCCTGGAGCGCAACCAGCTCAAGCTGCACTACCAGCCGACCGTCGACCTGGGCAGCAGCGAGGTCATCGGGTTCGAGGCGCTGGCCCGCTGGATGCACCCGACCCGCGGCCTGATCCCGCCGGCCGAGTTCATCCCGATCGCCGAGGCCACCGGGCTCATCGTGCCGCTGGGCCGCTGGGTGCTGCGCGAGGCGTGCCGCCAGGCCGTCGAGTGGAGCCAGGCCGGCGACGGCCGCCCGGTCAAGATGGCGGTCAACGTGTCGGTCCGCCAGTTCGACCGCGCCGACCTGGTCGACGTGGTGGCCGAGATCCTGGCCGAGACCGGCATGCCGGCCGACCAGCTCTGCCTCGAGATGACCGAGAGCGTGCTGATGACCGACACCGACGACAACCTCGAGCAGCTGCTGCGGCTCAAGGCGCTCGGCGTGACGCTGGCCATCGACGACTTCGGCACCGGCTACTCGTCGCTGGCCTACCTGCGGCGGTTCCCGGTCGACACCCTCAAGATCGACCGCTCGTTCGTCGAGCGGCTGGGCGCCCTGACCGACGACACCGCGCTGGCCGACACCATCGTCCAGCTCGGCAAGAGCCTCGGCATGGCCACGGTCGCCGAAGGCATCGAGGAGTTCGGGCAGCTCGCCGCGCTCCGCGACATGGGCTGCCACTTCGCTCAGGGCTACTACTTCTCCCGCCCCGTTCCGGCCATTGAGGCCGGGCGGCTGTTCCTCGAAGGCGCCGACCCCCGACTGGAGATCCCCGCATGACCTCGTGGCCCACCCCGCTCGCCCCCGCGACGCTCGGCGGGATCGTCGACGTGCCGACGCCGTACCTGATGACCGACCTGGACACGGTGGCCGACCGCCTCGCGTCGTTCCAGGCCGCCCTGCCCGGCGTGGCCGTGCACTACGCGATGAAGTGCAACCCGGCCGAGGAGATCCTGCGCACCCTGCACGCCGGCGGCGCGAGCTTCGAGGTCGCCTCGATCGGCGAGCTGCGCAAGCTGCAGGCCATCGGGGTCGACCCGGCCGACGTGCTCTACAGCAACCCGATCAAGCCGGCGTCGCACATCGCGGCCGCCCACGCGGCCGGCCTGTGGCGCTTCAGCTTCGACTCCCCCAACGAGCTGGCCAAGATCGCCGAGCACGCTCCGGGCGCGGCCGTCTACGTCCGGCTGCGGGTCGACGACGAGGCCAGCGTCTTCCCGCTCTCCCGCAAGTTCGGCACGGACGTCGAGGACGCCTACGACCTGCTGCTGCTCGCCCAGCGGCTCGACCTGCGGCCGTACGGGGTGACCTTCCACGTCGGCTCGCAGTGCCTGCGCCCGTCGGCCTGGGCGTCGGCGGTCGACACCGCGGGCAAGCTGATGGACCGGCTGCGCCACGAGGGCATCGAGCTCGAGATGCTGGACATGGGCGGCGGCTTCCCGGCCCGCTACACCACCGGCGTGCCCTCGATCGACGAGATCGGCGCGGCCACGACCGAGGCGCTGGACGCCCTGCCGTACCGGCCCGGCCTGATCGTGGCCGAGCCCGGCCGGCACCTGGTGGCCGAGTCCGGCGTGCTGGCGGCCACGGTGATCGGGCACGAGCGGCGCGACGAGGAGAACTGGCTGTACCTCGAGGTGGGTGCGTTCAACGGGCTCATGGAGGTGCTGCAGACGCCGGGCGGCTGGGACTTCCCGATCCGGACCTCCCTTTCCCGTACGGATGACCTGGTGCCCTACACGGTCACCGGGCCGACGTGCGACAGCAGCGACACCATCGGGTACGGCATCATGCTGCCGGCCGGCCTCAAGACCGGCGACGTGCTCTACATCGGAACCACCGGGGCGTACACCCTGGCCTACGCGTCGGACTTCAACGGCTTCGACCAGCCGATGCCGCTCTTCGTCGGGTCGTACGCCCGTGTCTGACCTGCTGGCCGCCCGCCGTGGACGCCGCCGGGCCGGTCCCGGCGGCATGCGGCGGGCCGGCCGGCTGCGTGAGCTCGTCGTCTCGGGCGTGGTCGACTCGTTCGGCATGGCCCTGGGCTGGACGTTCATCGTGCTCATGGCCACCGCCCGCGGCGGCCTGGCCGAGGCTGCGCTCTACAACGCGGCCATGCTGGTCGGCGTCGTGCTCTCGGCCCCCGTGACGGGTTGGCTGGCCCGTCACCTGAACGGCCGCACGCTGCTGCGCGGCGCGGCCGGCATCGAGGTGCTGCTGCGCTTCGGCACGCTGTACGGCCTGATCGCCGGCTGGCCGTCCTGGCTCATCGCCGTACTCGTGGTTCTGCAGCACATCGCCGCCTGGGCCGGTTTCGCCGGCATGCGCGCCGAGGTGTCCGCCGTGGACGCGTCGGCCCGCTCGATGACCCGCTACGCGGTGGCCATCGCCGGGGTCGAAGCCGCCGGCACTGCCATCGCCGCCCTGCTCCCCACGGGCACCCTCGGCTACCCGACGGGCTGGCTGCTGGTCGCGGTCTTCATCGTGTACGTGGGTTCCCTGCTCCCGACCGTGCTGGTGGCACGCCGAGCCCGCATATCGGCCAGCGCGCCCCTGTCCCGCCCGGCCCACACCGGCGCCGTTTCCCCCGGCGCCCGCGCCGTTCCGCACCCCGGCCCCACGAAGGACGGAGCGCTCCCGGCGAGGTGGCGGCACGCGGCCACCCCGCCCGCAACGGCCGGCTGGCGCCTCCCGCAGCCGCAACTGCTGCTGGCCGGCGCCGGCGTCATGGTCCTGGCCTCGGGCCCGACGCTGCTGGCCGTCCCGGTGATCGCCGAACTCCACGGCCACAACTGGGTGGCCGTCTCCGCGATCGCCTTCTGCCTGGGCACCCTGCTCGCCACCCGAGCCGTGGCCGCCCTGTCCCGCCTGCGCCTCCCCGCCGTACTCCGCTGGTGCCTGTGGGGCCTGGGCATGCTCGCCGGCTGGATCCTGGCCCCCGTCTACGCCCCCATGGTCCTGCTGGCCCAGTTCGCGGCCGGCCTCTCCCAAACCGCCTTCGAGGGCGACATGGACGCCCGGGTGGCGGCCGAAGCCAGACCCGAATCCCTGACCCGAGACCTGGCCTACAGCGCCTCGGTCCGAGCCATGGGCGGCGCCCTGTCCGTGCGCCTCCTCCCCATGGTCGCCGCCGCCTCCGCCATCGGCGTAGCCGCCAGCGCCTCAGCCCTCATCCTGGGCGTCGTCACCCTGATCCTCTGGGCCGGCCTGTCCACGGCCCCCCACCTCTTCCGCCGCCCCGCCCACCCCTGACAAGCGAAATTCGATTGACGGGCTGAAGAGCGAGTTCCAGCATGGGCGCATGACAACTGCGTGTGGCATCGCTTGGTTTGGCCGGTGCCCTGTGGCTGCTGCGGGCTGATGACCCCCTACTAGCAGCGATCCACCCCGGCGCCGGGTCGGCTTTTCGATACCGGAGTGCTTTCGCATGTCGTCATATCGTCTTTATCTGCTCATCTGCGGGGTCGGCTCGTTCGCGTCGACCACCGCTTTCACCCTGAACCTCATTTATCAGGCGACCGTCGTCGGGCTGTCGCCGCTTCAGCTTGTGCTGGTGGGCACGCTGATGGAGACCGTCTGTTTCGTGGCTCAGGTGCCGACCGGGGTGATCGCCGATCGGTACAGCCGGCGCCTCAGTGTCATCGTCGGCTACCTGCTGATGGGGGCCGGCCTGGTCGTCTGGGGCCTGGTTCCCTCGTACGCCGCGATCCTCGCCGGAACCGTCGTCTGGTCCATCGGTGTGGTCTGTGTGGACGGCGCCGAGGAGGCCTGGGCGTCCGACGAGATCGCGCCCGACCTGGTCACCCGGGCTTTCGTCCGCGGTGGGCAGGTTTACCAGGCCGGCTCTTTCGTGGGCATCGTGGCCGCCGTCGGGCTCACCGCGATCGCCCCGGCCCTGCCCATCGTGGCCGGCGGCGTCGTCACGCTGGCCCTCGGCGTACTGCTGGCGTTCGTCATGACCGAGAACAACTGGAGCCCGGCGCCGGTCGGCTCGTGGCGGTCGATGCACCGCCAGGTCGTCGACGGGGTGCGGACCGTGCGGCACAGCGCTGTCCTCGCCGCCGTCCTGGGCGCGACGCTGTTCGCGGGCATGAGCAGCGAGGGTTTCGACCGTCTGAGCCAGCCGTTCCTGCTGCCCTTCCTGGGCGGCTACCCGGTCGAGCTGGTGTTCGGCGGTCTCGCGATGGCCGCCGCGCTCGGGTCGATCGTGGTGACCGGCCTGGCCGGCAAGTGGATCGACGTCGTCCGGCCGCAGCGGGTCGGCCGGGTGCTGGCCGTCGTGCAGGCGCTCATCGCTCTCGGCATGATCGGCCTCGGCGGGGCCGGTCACTGGTGGGCGGCGGTCGGGCTTTATTTGGGCGTACGTCTGTTGCGTGATTCGGCCGAGCCGGTGCTCAACGTCTGGCTGGTCTCGGCCACCGAGCCGCGCTCCCGGGCGACGGTCTTCTCGATCGTGTCGCAGGCCGACGCGCTCGGGCAGATCGCCGGCGGCCCGCCCGCCGGCCTGGTGGCCCGGCGCCGCTCGATCGGGGCCGGCATCTCGGTGGCGGGCCTGTTCGTCCTGCCCGCCGTGGCCCTCTACACGCTGGCTGCCAAGCGGTCTAGGGAGCCGGTCGCCGCAGCAAGTACGTATCCATGATCCAGCCGTGCTGCTCGCGGGCCGCCGTCCGTGTCTCCACGATCTCGTCGGCGACGTCGGACACGCGGCCCGACCGCAGGATCTCGTCGGGCGTCCCCACGTAGGCGCCCCAGAAGATGTCCACGTCGGGGTACGCGGTGAAGGCCTGCTGGGCGTCGAGCATGACCACCACGTCGTCGACGCCCTCGGGCCAGCCCTCGGCGAGCCGGCGGCCGGTCGTCACCTGGAACGGCCGGCCGACCCGGTTCAGCGGCGCCCGGTGCCGGGCCGCGAGCGCAGAGACGCTGCTGATGCCGGGGATCACCTCGTACTCGAAGGCGATCGTCCCCCGGGCGAGCACCTCGTCGAGGATCGCCATCGACGAGTCGTACAGAGAAGGGTCGCCCCACACCAGGAAGGAGCCGGTCTCGTCCTCACGCAGGTGCTCGAGCAGCATCTCTTCGATGACGAGGGCCCGGCGGTGCCGCCAGTCCTCGACCGTGCCCTCGTAGTCGGCGGGGGTGCGGTCGCGGTCGGGGTCGCGCCCGGTGACCATGCGGCGGGTCGGCTTGGAGTAGCCGCGGATGATCCGCTCCCGCAGGTCGATCATGCTTTGCTTGAGCTCACCCTTGTCGAGCAGGAAGAACACGTCGGTACGCCCGATGGCCTTGGCCGCTTGCAGGGTGAGGTGGTCCGGGTCGCCCGCGCCGATCCCGATCAGACTGATCTTCCGCACCCGCACCAGTCTGCCTCAGTCGGGCAGGATCGGAACCGAGGGGCCCAGTTCGCGGCCGATGGTGGCGGCGCGGGTCAGCGAGGTCGAGCCGAAGCGATCGCGGACGGCATCCACGGCGACGTCGAGGCGGTCGTCCTCGGTGTCGTCGAACAGGGACGGCTGGACGTAGCCGTCGCCGTCGAGGTTGCTGACCGCCACGCCGACCAGGGTGAGGCCGCGTTCGGCGATCAGCGGGTGGGCCTCACGCAGCAGGGCCCGGGCGGTGGTCTGGATGGCCCGGGTCTGCATGGTGGCCTTGAGCAGCGAGCGGGAGCGGGTGGCGCGGCCGAAGTCGTCGAAGCGCAGGCGCACCGTGACCGTGCGGCCGGCCCGGTGGGCGCTGCGCATGCGACGGCTCACCCGGTCGACCAGCGCGTCGAGGGTGGCTTCGATCTCGGTGAACGGGCGTTGCCGGCGGCCCAGGGCACACTGAGCACCGATCGAGCCGCGGCGGTGTCCCACCCGTACGCGCCGGGGGTCTCGATTTTGCGAAAGCGCATGCAGGTGGCGGCCGGCGCCGGGGCCGAGCATGGAGACCAGCGCGGCCTCGCCGATGCGGGCCACGTCGCCGACCGTGTTGATGCGGTGCTCGCGCAGCTTGGCCGAGGTGACCGGGCCGACGCCCCACAGGCGCTCGATCGGCAGCGGGTGCAGGAAAGCCAGCTCGGTGCCGGCGGCCACCTCGAGCAGACCGTCCGGCTTGCCGACGGCGCTGGCCACCTTGGCCAGGAACTTCGTGCCCGCGATGCCGACCGTGATGGGCAGGCCGACCTGGGCCCGCACCTCGGCCCGCAGGCGGGCCGCGATCTCACGCGGGGTGCCGCTGACCCGCAGCAGGCCGCCGACGTCGAGGAACGCCTCGTCGATGGAGATGCCCTCGACCAGGGGTGTGGTGTCGCGGAAGATCTCGAAGACCGCCTTGCTGGCCGTCGAGTAGGCCTTCATGCGGGGCGCGACCAGGATGGCCGACGGGCACAGGGCCCGGGCCTGGCTGATGCCCATGGGGGTGCGGACGCCGCGGGCCTTGGCCTCGTAGCTGGCGGCGAGCACGACCCCGCCCCCGACCAGCACCGGACGCCCGCGCAGGGCGGGATCGTCACGCTGCTCGACCGACGCGTAGAAGGCGTCGAGGTCGG
Organism: Paractinoplanes pyxinae; assembly: GCF_026626335.1. Taxonomy (GTDB): domain Bacteria; phylum Actinomycetota; class Actinomycetes; order Mycobacteriales; family Micromonosporaceae; genus Actinoplanes; species Actinoplanes pyxinae. Next base: position 282,133 of record NZ_JAPNTZ010000006.1, read on the forward strand.
CATGCAGGATCGCCACCGCGTCACTATAGAACATTTGTTCGAAAACCAGAATGATCGGCATGACGCGACCACCCCTGGCCGAACGCTTCGACCTGCAGCCGCACCCCGAGGGCGGCTGGTTCCGTGAGACGTACCGTTCCGCGCAGACCTTTCACCCCGAGGGGTACGCCGGTGAGCGCGCCGCCGCGACCGGCATCTACTTCCTGCTGCACCCGGGCGAGCGGTCGGCCTGGCATGTCGTGCGCTCCGACGAGTTGTGGTTCTGGCACGGCGGAGGACCGCTGACCCTACGGTTCGGCGGTGACGGTGAGCACCCGGTCGAGGAGAGAACCGTCACGCTGGGTGTCGGTGACGGCCACCACCCGCAGGTGCTGATCCCGGCCGGCGTGTGGCAGGCGGCCGGGCCCGCCAGCACGGAATATGTGCTGGTCAGCTGTGTCGTGGCGCCGGGCTTCGACTTCGCCGACTTCAGGCTGGACGACAACGGATCGTAACGAACAATTTGCCCGGATGGTGACGCCGGTCATGTCCTCAGGGGAATTCGAGGACCACAATCTCCGTTGGTCAGAAACGGCCCCGGGCCCTACCCCGCCCGGGCCGACGCAATGGAGGAAGCCACCATGTCGCCTCACGGCGCGACGGTTCGGGAGCTCGACCAGCTCACCTGCCGCGTGTTCGACAGCACCCGCAGTTCCGGGGCGCGCCTCGCCGCGTACCGGATCGACGGGACCTTCTACGTCGACATCGACCTGCCGGGAATCGACAAGGCCGGTATCGACATCTCGGTGGAGGACGGCGTCCTGACCCTCCGCGCGGAGCGTCGCGCGGATGCGGCCGAGGCCGGCGCCCCGGCCACCGGCCCGGTCACTCGCGAGGTCGACCTGAGCGAGGCCGAGTCGCTGGACACCGACCGCCTCGAGGCGCGGTGTGACAACGGAGTGGTCACCTTGAACATTCCGGTCGTCCACGAGCCCCGGACGAGCGAACTGGCGGCGGCCGCCGCCTGACGCGAGGAAAGCCGTGCGATTCGCACGGCTTTCTCCGTATGAAGACCTAGTGGACGAACTGCAGCCAGTTCAGATTGACGAACTCGTTGCCGTCGTCCCGCACGAAGACCAGGAAGACCGTGTGCTTACCGGTCGTCGGCTCGATGTCGACCTGGTCGGTGCGCCACTTCTGCCACCCGCCCGTACGCGTGACGTTGAGCGTGCCGGCGGCCGGCCCCTCGGCGCTGTCGAGCCGGATCTCCATCCGCCCGCGCTCGGCGTCCGACGCCACCCGCACGTCGAGTTTGGTCGCCGCCACCGGCCCGAAGTCGACGTCGTCGAAGCGCAGCTGGTCGCCGTTGGCGATCCAGCCCACGTTCTCGCCGCCGCCCTCGTCCTCGGTCGGCTGCGCCTGGATGCCCACGTTGCCGTCGGCCGCCTCGGCCTCCAGCTTCGCGTAGATCGTCGGCACCAGCGAAGGCGACGGCGACGGCGGCGACGGCTCCGAAGAAGCCGGCGGCGCGACAGCGGCAGCCGCCGGCGGGGCCGTCAAGGGCGCCGGCGAATCCTGCCAGCGGCCGAGGCCGTAGCCGGCGAGAACCAGCCCGAGCCCGGCCAGCGCGATCAACGAGCGCTGCCGGACCCGGTGGGCCTTGGTGCGATAGACGGACGGGCTGGGCGGCGGGACCAAGGTCAGGCCGTCTCCGCGAGGATCGACTCGGCCGGCGGCTCGGCGAAGTGGCACGCCACGCGCTGGGCCGGGGCCCGCTCGATCAGGGCCGGGTCCTCGGTGGCGCAGATGTCCTGCGCCTTCCAGCACCGGGTGCGGAAGCGGCAGCCCGACGGCGGGTCGACCGGGCTCGGCACGTCGCCGACCAGGCGGATCCGGTTCTTCGGGGGCACGCCGCGGACCACGCCGATGTCCGGCACGGCCGAGAGCAGCGCCTGCGTGTACGGGTGCTGCGGCTTCTCGTAGAGGGCGTCGCGCGGCCCCTCCTCGACCACGCGGCCGAGGTACATGACCGCCACCCGGTCGCAGAAGTGCCGCACCACGCCCAGGTCGTGCGCGATGAAGACGAACGCGATGCCGAGCTCTTGCCGCAGGCTCTCGAGCAGGTTCATGACCTGGGCCTGGATCGACACGTCGAGCGCGGACACCGGCTCGTCGGCCACGATGATCTTCGGCCGGGCCGCCAGCGCCCGGGCGATGCCGATGCGCTGCCGCTGACCGCCGGAGAACTCGTGCGGGTAGCGGTTGTAGTGCTCGGGGTTCAGGCCGACGACCTCGAGCAGCTCCTGGACGCGGGCCAGCTCGCCGCTCTTGGCCACCATGCCGTGCGTACGCAGGGCCGTGCCCACGATCGTGCCGACCGTGTGCCGCGGGTTCAGCGACGAGTACGGGTCCTGGAAGATCAGCTGGATCTCGCGGCGGTACGGGCGCAGCTTGCGCTCGGACATGTGCGCGATGTCGACACCCTGGTAGCGGATCTCGCCGGCGGTGGGCTCGAGCAGCCGCGTGATCAGGCGCGCGGTCGTCGACTTGCCACAGCCGGACTCGCCGACCAGGCCGATCGTCTCGCCCGGCGACACGGTCAGGTCGACGCCGTCGACGGCCTGCACCCACTGGGTCTTGCGGGCCAGCAGGCCGTCGCCCTTGGCCTTGAAGTGCATCTTGACGCCGTCGAGCTCGAGCAGCGGCGCCCCGGGCACCGAGCGGACGCCGGACTTGGCGGGGGTGGTGGCAGCGGTCATGGTCGTCCCTCTTACGGCAGCCGGGGCAGAACTTCGGTCTCGAAGACCTTGTCGGGTTCCTTCAGGTGGCACCGCGAGGTGCGGCCCAGATCGGCCGTCCGCGGGATCAGGTCGGGCCGCAGGGTGGTGCACCAGTCGTCGGGCACCCGGTCTTTGAACTCGCAGCGCGGGTGGAACGGGCATCCGGACGGCACCGCGAGCAGGCTGGGCGGCGTGCCGGGGATCGGGTGCAGCGGCTGCGGTTCGCCGGTGAGCGCCGGGATGCTTTCGAGCAGACCCCACGCGTACGGGTGAAGGGGCTCACCGAGAATCTTGTTCACAGGGCCGTGCTCGACGGCCGTGCCCGCGTACATGACCAGGATGTCGTCGGCGATCTCGGCCACCACGCCCAGGTCGTGGGTGATGAAGACGACGGCCGAGCCGAAGTCGCGCTGCAGGTCGGCGATCAGGTCGAGGATCTGCGCCTGCACGGTCACGTCGAGCGCGGTCGTGGGCTCGTCGGCGATCAGCAGCTTGGGGTCGTTGACCAGCGCCATGGCGATCATCGCGCGCTGCCGCATGCCGCCCGAGAACTCGTGCGGGTACTGGTCGACGCGGCGGCGCGGGTTGGGGATGCCGACCCGGCCCAGCATGTCGATCGCGCGTTCCTTGGCCGCCCGCTTGCTCACATTGTTGTGCGCCCGGTACGACTCCATGATCTGGCTGCCGACCGTGAAGTACGGGTGCAGTGACGACTGCGGGTCCTGGAAGATCATCGCGGCGTCGCCGCCGCGGAAGCCCTCGAGGTCTTTGTCGCTCATGTTGACGACCTCGCGGCCGCCGACCTTGATCGAGCCGGTGATCCGGGCGACCCGGCGGTCGTGCAGGCCTAGGACGGCCATGCTGGACACGCTCTTGCCCGAGCCGGACTCGCCGACGATGGCCAGCGTGCGGCGCAGCGGGACCGAATAGCTCAGGCCCTGCACGGCCCGCACCAGGCCGTCGGCCGTGGGGAACTGCACCTGCAGGTCGGTGACCTCGAGGTAGGCCTCCTCGCCGGCCGCCGCCTCGCGGGGGGCGCGGGTCACCGTCTGCGGGACGCCGGTGGTCTGGTCGCTCATGCTGCCGCCTTCGTGCTGCGGGGAGTGGATTGCGGGATACGGACCGGGATCATCCGAGCCGGACCCGCGGGTCGAGGAACGTGTAGACGATGTCCACGACCAGGTTCATCAGGACAAGCACCACCGAGCCGATGAGCACGCCGCCCATGAGCACGGGGAGGTCGTACTGCCCGAACGCCCGCAGGGTGAGCAGGCCGAGGCCGGGCAGGTTGAAGATGGTCTCGGTGAAGATCGCGCCGGTGAGCTGGAACGCCAGGTCGATGCCGAAGATCGTCACGACCGGGGTCAGGCCGGCCCGCAGGCCGTGGCGGTAGACGACCCGCCGGCGGCTGATGCCCTTGGACGTCGCGGTGCGGACGAAGTCCTGCCCCAGCGCCTCGATCATCGACGCTCGCGAGTAGCGGGTGTAGGACGCCGCGTTGGTCACGCCGATCGTCAACCAGGCCGCGAGCAGACCGCCGGCCCACAGTAAGGGGTTGTCGAGGAACGGGTGATATCGCGAGTCGGGCAGGAAGGTGGCGTAGAGGGCGATCATCAGGGCGAAGACGAAGTACGGGATGGACTGGACGACCAGGGTCGTGCCGACCACGAACCGGTCGAGCGACGTTCCTCGTACTTGAGCCGCGATCGTGCCGCTCAGGATGCCGACGATGAGGTAGACGACGGCGCCGCCGATGACGATGGAGACGGTCACGGGCAGGGCCGCGCCGATCAGCTTGGTGACCGGCTGGCCGAGCGTGTAGGAGTAGCCCAGGCAGGGCGCGTCGCAGTGCCGGACGACGCCGCCGGTGGAGTACTCACGCCCGACGACGATGCCCTTCATGTACAGCAGAACCTGCTCGGCCTTCGGCTGGTCGAGGCCGAGGCTCGACTCGATGTCGGCCACCCGCTCGGGCGTGCAGCGCGGGCCGCAGATGACGCCGGCCGGGTCGGTCGGGGCGAAGAAGAACAGCGCGAAGCTGGCCACCAGCGTCACGATCACGACGGAGATCGCGCTCAGGACGCGTTTCAGGATGTACAGCAGCACCGCTTGCTCCTCTTTCATCACGGCGCCGGGGGTGGGCCCGGGAAGTGGATCGGACGCGCGTGGGGTGGCCGCGGCGCCGGAGGTCTCTATCTTGCGCCCGGGGTGGCCCGGCCCGCTCAGCGGCAGGCCGGACCACCCCGGGATTCAGCAGTTACTGCGTCAGCTCTTCAGGAACATGTTCACGAAGAGCGGCATACCCATGGTCGGGTCACCTGCCGTGGTGCCCACGTTGGTGCCCTTCACGACGGCCAGCTTGTCGTAGTAGGTCGGCAGAGCGACGTACTGCTCCATGACCTTCTTGTCGAGCGCGGCCCACTTCGAGGTCGACTCCTCCGCCGGCAGGTTGGCGATGTCGTCGATCTCCTTGTCGAGCGCCTTGTCGCTCAGCATGCCCCAGCTCTGACCGTCGGCGATGCTGTGCGTCTGGAACAGCACCGGGAACCAGGAGCCACCGGTGGGCCAGTCGGAGCACCAGCCGGCCGGGCTCTGGCCCATGTTGACCGGGGCGTCGTAGTCGCCCTTCTTGGTCCGCAGGTCGGCGGTGGAGACACCGATCGGCTTGACCTTGAAGCCCGCCTTGGTCAGCGCGTCGGCCCGGATCTGGCTGACCTGCTGGGTGAGCGGCTTGGTGTTGTCGAAGTAGTACGACAGCTCGAAGCCGGACTTGCCGGCCGCCTCGAGCATGGCCTTGGCCGCCGCCGGGTCACCGGCGCCCGAACCGGCCAGGTCGGCGATCGGGGTGTACTTCTCGTAGCCCTGCACCGAGGGCGGCATGACCGTGCTGGCCGTCTCGGCCACGTAGTCGTTGAGGCCGGCCGCCTTGTAGAGCGCGTCGTACGGGTACGCCTTGGCGACCGCCTTGCGGACCTCCAGCGGGATCTTCCGGGTGTCCAGCTGCCACACGATCGTGCAGGAGCTCTGACCCTGAACCAGCTGCTCACGCTTGTCGCCGGTCAGCTGCGGGATCAGCGAGGCGTCCAGCTCGTCGTAGTTGATCGAGTTGGCGTCCTGGCCGTTGCTGTTCAGCACGGCCTGCTGCGACTTGATGGCGTCGCCGCCCCACTGGAAGTTGAAGCCGTCCAGGTACTGGTGGCGCACCGGGTCGGTGTTCGGGTCCCAGTTGGTGTTCTTCTCGAGCACCAGCGAGGTGCCGGCCTGGTAGCTCTTGAACTTGTAGGGGCCGGTCGCCAGCGGCTTGTTCTTGTAGTCCTGCCGGGTGTCCTTCTCCTTGGGGATCGGAGTGAACATCGGGAAGGTCATGTAGAACGGCAGGTCGGAGAACTGCTTGGCCAGGTGGATGATCAGGGTGTCGGTGCCCTGGGTCTCCACGCCGGCGTAGGTGTCGCCGTCCTTGTACGGGCCCTTGTACTTGTCGCCGTCCTTGAAGTACTGCAGCTGGTACGTCGGGCCGTTGACGTAGATGTCGTGGGCGAACGACCGCTTGATCGAGTACGCGAGGTCCTCGACCTTGACCGGCGTGCCGTCCTCGTACTTGATGTTCGGCTGCATCTTGAAGGTCCACGTCAGGTTGTCAGCCGACGGGGTGCCGAGGTCGGTGAGGTCCGGGACGAGAACAGCCTTGCCGTCGCGGATGTCGAACTGCGTCGGCGTACGGAAGAGCGTCTTGCCGATCTCGTTCGAGTCGACGTAGTAGATGTCCGTCGGGTCGAGGGTGTTCGGCGTCGTCTGGGCCACGACATTGAGGACGCCGCCGGGGCGGGCACCCTCGATCTCCTTGGCCGGACCCTTGGCGTTGGGGTCGGTCGCGTTGACCTGAGTCGTGATCTTGTTGTCGTCGCCGCTGCCCTGGGTGTCGTTGTTCGACGACGGGCTGCTGCAGCCGGCCACACCGAGCGCCACGGCGGCGGTGGCCGCAATGGCAACGTTAAATCGCCTTGCCATTTCTCCTCTTCTCATACTGGGCGTCACCACGTCACCGTCGGGTGCGGGGATCGAATGCGTCACGAATCGAGTCGCCGAGCAGGCTCAGCGCGAGCACGAGGATCGTGATGGCGGCCACCGGGATCCACAGGTAGAGCGGATCGGCCCGGTACCAGTTCTGGGCGGCGTAGATGGTCAGGCCCCAGGACGGTGTCGGCTCGGTGAGACCGACGCCGAGGTAGGTGAGGCCGGCCTCGGTGACGATGTAGGCCGGCAGCGCCATCGAGACCGAGATGACGATGGGTGCGACCAGGTTGGGCAGCAGCTCTTTGAACAGCACCTTGCGGGTGGGCACGCCGAGCACCTTGGCCGCGGCGATGAACTCGCGTTCGCGCAGGCCGAGCACCTCACCGCGGATCAGCCGGGCCAGGCTGGCCCAGCCGAAGAACGACAGCACGAGGATCAGCGAGTAGAACCGCACGTTGGCGACCTCGTCGTTGGCCACGTTCTCGGTGTTGCCCACGAACACGGCCAGCAGGGCGGCCGGGACGGCGATGGCGAACAGCAGGTACGGCAGGCTCAGCACGAAGTCGATGACCCAGGACAGGATCCGGTCGACCCAGCCGCCCAGGAAGCCGGCGAGCAGGCCGACGACCACGCCGATGATCGTGGTGATCACGGTGACCGAACCGGCCACGATCAGTGACGGGCGGGCGCCGTAGACCCAGCGCGCGAACAGGTCGCGGCCCAGGCGCGGCTCGATGCCGAACCAGTGCTCGCCGTTGGGCGCGATGGTCGGGTAGCCGTACTGGTCGATCAGGTTCTGGTTCAGCGTGGCCGGGTCCTGCCCCTCGAGCTTGGCCAGCAGGGGGGCGAAGATCGCGATCAGCACGAAGAACAAGAAGATGGACCCGCAGATCACCGCGATTTTGTCCTTGCGCAGGCGCGCCAGGGCGATCTGGGTCGGCGACTTCCGCCGGGTGTCCACCTTCTTCTCGGACTCGCCGGTCGGCGCCGTAATCGGGTCGGTCGACTCACCCTTGCGGGCGAGCCCGGCCTCTTCGATCAGCGGTTCCAAGCGTCGGTCACCTCCATCGGACGACACACCTCACATGCGCCGTGCGTGAGAGGTATTCGGATGCTGCGCTGGGAAAGGTAGCCCGGATCTCGGTCGTAGGAAATGAGTTGACGCATCGAATGAATAACAGCCCGCTGAAAGCAGGCGACGGCGGACGTCACAACCATCCCCCGTCTCGTACGGTGCGAAGTGCTACTCGCACGGATAAATCGGTCGTAACGTCGTTCAACTTGATCACCAATGTCCGGTTTGGAATATCAGAGGGCAATCGTACTGTTGCGCAAAGTTATCGAAGTCATCCTCGCCGGGCCGCCGCCCGCTGTTTCGCCCGCGTTTCCTGACAGTGTCGATCTTGGCGACCGACCGCCGTTGGTTTCTACGGCGATGACCGTGCGTCGGCGCAAGATCTTCGGTCGGCACGCCATTACGGGGTCGTATCGACGGCCATCCCGCCCATCGGAACGCGGTTGTCCGGTGATCTTCGGTGCTCCGGCGTATCGCCGGGGCTACGCGCAGTAGGGCCGGGAAAGGTCGTCATACGGAGACGACGGCCATTCCGATAACGAATCGGGGAGCCATTCGCCGCCCTTTCCAGACTTCGAAGTCGGTCTTAGCCGGTCGGCGCGAGGGCGGTCAGGATCTCGTCGGCCCGCGCCCGGGCCGGTTCGCGGCCGGCGCCGGGCCCGCCGATGAGCGGGTCCCAGTTGAGGTCGTAGAACAGCTCGGTGACGCCCGCCTCGGCGTACCGCTGCGCCCCGGCCCGGATCTGGGCCCAGTCGCCGGAGAGCGGGACGGCATCGTCGCGCCGGCCCGGCCGCACGACGCCGCGCACCACGATGCGTACGTCGTCGGGGTCGCGGCCCGCCTCCTCGGCCGCCCGGCGCACGACCTGCGCGCCCCGGGCGATCTGGTCGTACGTCAGCCGGCTGCTGCTCACCCAGCCCGCGCCCAGCCGCCCGGCCCGGCGCAACGCGGCGTCGGCCGTGCCCCCGAGCAGCACCGGCGGGCCGCCCGGCTGCATCGGCGGCGGGGCCATCGTGCTGGGCGGCACGCGGTAGAGCTCGCCCTCGAACGACGCCACCGGGTCGTTCCACAGCGTCCGCAGCACTTCGAGGTATTCGCGCATCCGCCGGCCGCGCGGGTGCGGATCGGAGCCGGTGGCCGCGAACTCGGGCTCGGACCAGCCCGTGCCCAGCCCCAGGTCGAGGCGGCCGCCCGAGAGCAGGTCGAGCGTGGCGGCCTGCTTGGCCAGGTGGGCCGGGGAGACGTACGGGATGTTGATCACCGCCACCCCGAGCCGGACCCGGCTGGTGCGGGCGGCGGCGAAGGCCAGCGCGATCAGCGGGTCGAGCACGCTGCGGTAGACCGGGTCCAGCGACTGATCGGCCCCCACCAGCAGGCGCTGGAACGTCCAGAGCCCGTGGTAGCCGAGCTCTTCGGCCCGCTGCGCGAACCGGCCCAGCGACTGCGGCCCGGCCCACGCGCCGGACACCGGGGCGCCGCAACTGATCAGCATCGGCACAGATTATCCGGAGTGCCGCCGGTATTCGGCGGCCAGTGCCTGCCCCAGCTCGGCCAGGCGGACATCGGGCGCGGCCGCCTGCACGGCCGTGATGAAGGCGGAGTACGCCGAGGCCAGCCCGCCCAGGTGGCTGTTCTGCAGCAGCAGCATGTACGTCGCCTCGGCGGTCCGCCGGAAGTCGGCCGGGGTCTCGGCGGGCGGCCCGGCCGGTCCGGGCGGATCCGGGGTCTCGGCCGGCTCCTCGGCGTCGGGGCCGACCTCGGGCACCGCCATCTCGGCCCGCAGCCGCAGGCTGGCGCTGAGCAGCCCGACCGGCGAGCCCTCGAACAGCGACGCCGGCTCGTAGTCGCGGGCCACCAGCCCGGCGCCGCGCGCCACCAGCTCGTCCGGGTCCAGGTCGGTGCGGATGCGGGCCGCGCCCCAGCCGAGGTAGGCGGCCAGCCGGTCGCGGAGGGCCGGGATCCGGGTCGAGCCGCCGGCCAGCACCACCTGGTCGATGTCGGCCCAGCCCACGCCGTGCACCGTGCGGGCGGCCGCGATGGCCTCGCTCAGCAGGTCGAGCGAGCGCTGCACGTCCGGTTCGATCATCGCCTCGAAGGCGCGCCGGCTCAGCGGCACGCTCGCGCTGACGGTGGCCGTGAGCCGGGGCAGCTCGAGCGTGGTGGTCTCGGCCTCGGACAGTTCACGCTTGCGGATCTCGGCCTCCCAGCGGATCCGGCGGCGGATGGCCAGGTCTTGGCCGAGGTCGACGTGGTGCCGCTCGCGGATCCGGCGCAGCACGTAGCCGACGATCAGCTCGTCGAAGTCGTCGCCGCCCAGCAGCTGGTCGCCGGCCGTGCCGAGCACGTCGACCGTGCCGTCGGCGACCCGCACGACCGAGGCGTCGAAGGTGCCGCCGCCCAGGTCGTAGATCGCGTACGTGCCGGGCGGGGCGTCCACGCCGAGCACCATGGCCGCGGCCACCGGGTCCTCGACCAGCCGGCGCACGTTGAGCTGGGCCAGCCCGGCCGCCTCGCGCAGGGCCCGCCGCTGCGCCTCGCCGGCCGCGGCCGACACGGTGATCACGGCGTCGTGGATGGGCTCGCCGATGAACGTCTCGGCCTGCCGCTTGAGCTCGATCAGCAGGTAGGCGCAGATGTCCCGGGGCAGACAGGCCCGGCCGCGGAACCGCACCTGCTGACCGCTGCCGAGCCGGCGCTTGATGCCGGCGATCACGTTCTCGGGGTCACCGGCCGGCGGCGCCCCGGCCACGACGTGGCCCGATCTGTCCTGCCCGACCGAGGCGGGCATGGTGGCCGCGCCGGTGGGACCGCGCACGACCAACGGCTTGGCGCCGTCCCAGACCGAGATCGCGCACGAGCTGGTGCCGAGGTCGATCCCGACCACACGATGGAAAGAGGGGTACGCGTCGGGATGCTCGGTCAAGGCCGCCCCCTGTGACCAGCAGTGCTCGGTGCTGCTGACCGTCAAATTAGCGACTCGGCGGCACAGATCACGATCGATCCGTCGGACATCCGACGAACGCTGGACACCTATCCCTCGACGCCGGTGGCCTCGTGCGGGGAGCCGACCGGCTTGGACTGCGAGGATCCGCGCTGGCGCAGATAGATGGCCAGGATCGCCATCGACGCCACCGCGAGCAGTTCGGACTGCCAGTTCTGCAGGGTGCGGTTCCAGAAGTCGGGGGCGAGCACGTACTGCCCCCACGAGAGCGGGTCCTGCCGCTCGCTGAGCTGCTCCTCGTTGAAGGCGGCGACCCCGGCCACCGACTGGGCGAGCCAGGAGCCGAGAAATATCAGGCCCATCACCAGTCCCAGCGAGTTCGAGAAGATCCGGGTGCGCCAGCCGCCCGTGCGGGCCCACTTCGGGGAGCGCTCGTCGGAGAACCGGCCGATCTTCTGCTCCTCGTCGGTCTCGCGGCCCGGCTTGTCCAGCGACTTCGACTCCGGCGAGCCCTTCTGCAGCAACCACACGGTCAGCAGGATGAACAGGAAGAACTGCAGGTACTCGGACTGCCAGTTCTCGGCCACGTCGACGCCGAAGCTGGCCGAGGTCACGTAGCGCCAGAACGAGACGTCGGGCAGCCCGGAGGCCCGCTGCGCCTCGTTGAACACGGCCAGGCCGGCGAACGCCTGGCCGACCAGCACCACCAGGAAGAGCCCGCCGAACACGAGCCCGATGGCGTTGTTGCGCAGGAACCGCCTCACCGGTGCAGCACCCCCAGCGTGATGACGTAGGCCAGGCCGGTGACGACGACGATCAGCAGCAGCACGAACAGGGCCCGCATCTCAGTCTCCTTCCACCGTGCAGTCGTACGGGCGGCTGCCCTGCGGGGTGCACCCGGCCGCCACGACCCGCCAGCCGCCCGGGAAGGCGCCCAGGAAGACGGTGTCGTCGTCCAGCTTCACCTGCGCCCACTGCCCGTACACCGAGGTCTCGACGACCGTGCCCGGGCGCGGCAGATCCTTGTCGAGGATCGCCTGCGGGCAGGGTTGGTCCTCGGCCACGGTCTTGAGGGTGCCGGGAGCGAGCACCGCGCAGGCGGCTTCGCCGTCCCCGGCGTCGACCGCCTTCTGCCACCGGACGGCGACACCGGACGCGGCCTCCTCCTGGGAGCCCACCGAGGAACAACCGGCCGCCGAGAGAACGAGGACTCCGGCCGCCAGCACAGACAAGCGGATCACTGCCGCAGCATGCCCGAAATGACACGCGGTTACGCATGATCGAGCGGTCGGCACCCCGGACGGGTCAGGCGGCGGCCCGTTCCGCGTCGGCCAGCGCGTGCTCGGCCCAGCCGATGCGCTGACCGGTCAGGCCGGCCTGACGGGCCTGGTGGACGGCCTCGCGCAGCAGGCGCAGCGCCTCGGCCACGTTGCCCGCGGCCAGCTCGGCCTCGCCCAGGGCCAGCGTGCCGGTGGCCACCCGGCGCGGGTCGCCGTAGCGCTCCCGCAGCACCTGGGACATGCGCAGGTGGCGCAGGCCGCGCTCGGCGTCGCCGGCGACGAAGACGTGGAAGAACCCGATGTGCCGGTGCACCTCGGAGCGCACCATCTCGTCGGCGTAGCTCTCGGCCAGGGCCAGCGCCTCGGTGTAGTACGGCATGGCGGTGGCCCAGTCGCCCCGCAACACCTGGTGGACCAGGCCCAGGCCGAACAGCGACTCGGCGGCGCCGGCCGCGTCGCCGATCTCGCGCTGGATGCGCAGCGCCGCCGTGAACAGCTGCTCCTCGGTCGTCCAGTCGGCCCGCGACAGGTCGCCGCCGATCGCCGCGAAGTGGGCCAGCATGCCCAGCCGGGTCAGGGCGGCCGCCTCCTCCACCGGCTGGCCGTCGTCGCAGGCCCGGCGGCGGGCGCCCTCGAGCATCTGCCAGGCCGGCAGGAAGTCGCCCGTGCGGAACGCCGCCTCGAGCATCGCCTCGCTGCCGGCCGCCAGCAGTGCCCCCGCACTTTCCATGGACGCTACGTTAGCCTTTCATCACGCTCCGACGCCGCGCAGAGCCTCATCGATGGGAGTCGAGCCACCGAACAGCTCGAAGGTCGCCCCCACGGTGCCCGGCGTCGTCAAGCAGGCGGCCACCACGGCGGCCACGTCGTCGCGCGGCACCGGGCCGCGACCGCCCATCTCGCGGCTGACGGTGACCAGGCCGGTGCCCGGGTCGTCGGTCAGGTGCCCCGGGCGCACGATCGTCCAGTCCAGCTCGGGGCGCCCGATGACGTACGCGTCGGCCTCGCCCTTCGCGGCCAGGTAGGCGCCCATCGCCTCGCCGCCCGCGGCCGGGTCGTGCGCACCAATCGACGAGATCATCACGTACCGGCGCACGCCCTCTTCGACGGCGGCGTCGGCGAGCTTGACCGCCCCGCCGAGGTCGACCGTCCGCTTGCGCGCGGGCCCGCTGCCCGGCCCGGCGCCGGCCGCGAAGACGACAGCGTCGGCGCCCTTGACGTACGGCGCGAGCGAGGAGTCGTTCTCGAGGTCGCCGATCACCGGGACCGCGCCCACGGCCTGCAGGTCGGCCGCCTGCTCCGGCTTGCGGATCAGCCCGCGGGCGGTGTGACCGGACTCGGCGAGAAGCTTGAGGAGGCGCAGGGCGATCTGACCGTGGCCGCCGGCAACAAGAATGTCCATGCCTCCCAACCTATGCCGACTCGCGCACCACCAGCGTGGGCTGGAAAGTGACCGAGCGCGGCAGCCGCCCGGGCGTGGCGATGTGGGCCATCAGCACCTCGGCCATCTCGGCCGCCATCTCTTCCACCGGCTGGCGCACGGTGGTCAGCAGCGGCCGGCAGTCGAGCGCGGCGCTGCTGTCGTCGAAGCCGACCACGGCGATGTCGTCGGGCACCCGGCGGCCGAGCTCTTGCAACGCCCGCAGCGCGCCCTCGGCCATCAGGTCGTTGGCCACGAACAGACCGTCGACGTCGGGGTGCTCGGCCAGCAGCCGCCGGGCCGCGGTCTCGCCGCCGGCCCGGGTGAAGTCGCCCTCCACCGACGGCACCGGCCGGTCGGCCAGATGGGCCCGGAAGCCCTCGAGCCGGTCGAGGCCGCTCGGGATGTCCAGCGGCCCGCTGATCGTGGCGAGCCGGGTGCGGCCCAGCGACAGCAGCCGGTCGGCGGCCAGGCGGGCCCCCAGCCGCTGGTCGACGTCGACGAAGCTGACCGCGATGGGCGAGGTCGGCCGGGCCGAGACGACGGCCGGGATGCCCAGCTCGTGCACCTGGCGGGGCAGCGTGTCCTGCTCGTGGCTGCTGATCAGCAGCACCCCGTCCACGTGGCCCTGGCGCAGGTAGCGGATCACCTGGTGGTGGTCGGTGGAGTCGGTCGGGATGACCACCAGGTGGATGTCGTGCGGGCGCAGCGCCCCCGTGGCGCCGGCCGTGATCCGCCCGAAGTACGGGTCGGTGAAGATGCGGTTGAGGAACGAGTGGTTGTCCGGCCGGTCGGGCTCGCTGATCACCAGCGCGACCGAGTTCGAGCGGCGGGTGACCAGGCTGCGGGCGGCCACGTTGGGCACGTAGCCGGTCTCGGCGATGGCCCGCTGCACCATCTCGCGGATCTTGGAGTCGACACTGGGGGCGCCGTTGATCACTCGGGACACGGTCGCGCGCGACACCCCGGCCGCCTCGGCGACCTGGTCCATCGTCGGATGCTGCCCACCGCGCGCGGGCCGGGTTGTCATGCGGTCCGTTATAGCAGCGAGGTGGGGACGGGTGCCGCCGCCGTCAGGTCCACCGCCGGCGACACCCGTGGTCATATCAGGGACGTCCGTTCGTGCCGCACTTGACGATCGGGCGGATGCAGTCGTTCACCCGCCGCGCCAGCTCCTCCACCGGCCAGGCGTTGAAGAAGTCGCCGTGCATCGTGTAGCCCGCGCCGGAGGCCAGCCGGAAGTTGGCCGGGTTGCCGTTGACCGGGTACCGCATGACCTGCCGCAGCTTCGGCACCACGACCGGGTGGCTGGCCGGGCAGGCGTTGTTCACCGGGTACGCCATGTGGCTCTTGTGGTCGGGCGAGTCCAGGTTCACCCCGTCCCAGCAGTGCGGGAAGTCGAGGTACGACTCCAGCATCGTGCCCGGCGGGCAGGTGACGAAGTCGTGCGACGATCCCACCTCACCGGCGTGCAGGCACGACCAGCGCGAGATGGTGTTGTCGTTCGGCCCCGTCGCCTTGGCGTTGCCGGCCACGATCCGCAGGCCCAGCGGGAACGGCTGGGTCTGCGCGATCAGGTCGTCGCGCACACCCTCGCCCAGGTAGTAGAAGATGCCCGTCGTCGGCTCGACCGGGGTGTTGCCGTTGTAGAAGGTCGGGATCCAGTACGACGACTTGTCGATCGACGGGTTGCAGTTGCTGTTCGCGTTGAGCAGATCCTGCGTGGTCGAGAAGGCGTTGGTCACCTCGCTGCCGAAGAAGCTGTGCATGTGCGAGGCGCCGGGCAGACCCGGGAAGATGATCGGGTCGTCGGGCAGGCGGTGGCTGTACGGGCAGTCGGCCAGGAACTCGGCGACGCGGACGGCGCCGGGCGGGATCGTCGGCGTGGTCGTGCCGCCACCACTCCCGTACACCTGGAACTCGGTTAAGGAAACACCCCACTGCGTTGCCCGTACGGTGGTCTCGAGCCGCACGTAGCGCCCGGTGCCCGCGGCCGTGATGCTCTGGCGGCCGCCGGTGGCGTTCGTGGTGCTGTAGAGCGTGCTCCACGACGACCCGTTGGCCGACACCTTGACGCTGAACGCCCGGGCGTACGCGGCCTCCCAGTTGAGCACCACCGACGAGACGGTGGCGCTCGCGCCCAGGTCGACCTGCAGCCACTGCGGGTCGCTGAACGCGCTCGACCAGCGGGTGCCCAAATTGCCGTCCACGGCGTTGGAAGCCGGGAAGGCGGCCGACTCGCTCGAGCTCGCGGTGGCCGTCTTGCCCTGCGAGATCAGGGTGTCGGCGGCGTCGGCCCGGGTGGCGATCGTGAGCACCGACGCGGCCAGCAGCGCCGCGGCGAACACTGCCTTGAAGCGCGGCCGGGCCCTCACTGGTACACCCGCACGTAGTCGACGAGCATCCGCGACGGGAACGGCGTGGTGGCGTCGATCGGGCCGGGGAAGTCGCCACCGACGGCCAGGTTGAGGATCAGGTAGAACTTGTGGTCGAAGATCCACGGGCCGCGGGTGTTCTCCACGGTGTCCTTGGCCGCGTTGAAGACCTGCCGGCCGTCCAGGAAGAACCGGATGCCCTTGCTGTCCCACTCGGCCGCGTACACGTGGAAGTCCTGCGACAGGTCGACGCCGGCCGCGTTCTTCTGGCCGTAGCCGCCACCGCCGTTGTAGGCCGGGGCGTGCAGCGTCGTGTACATCTCGTTGGTGTTGCGGCCCAGGACCTCCATGATGTCGATCTCGCCGTTGTACGGCCACGGGCGTCCACTGAGGAAGTCGTCGCCCATCATCCAGAACGCGGGCCACAGGCCGTTGCCCTTCGGCACCTTGATCCGGGCCTCGAACCGGCCGTACTGGGTGCTGAACTTGCCACCCGTGTTCATCCGGGCCGAGGTGTACTGGCGGCCCTGGTAGTCCTGCCGGCGGGCCTCCATGACCAGGTTGCCCTGACCGTCGGTCTGCGCGTTCTCGCTGTTGGGCGTGTAGTACTGGATCTCGCCGTTCTGCGGGACACCCGGGTCGTACGTCCACTTGGCCGTGCTCGGCTTGGTGCCGGCGGCCTCGTTGAAGTTGTCCTCGAAGACCAGGCGGGAGGCCGGGAACGTCGGGTCGGCCGGCTTGGCCGGCGGGTTCACCGGGGCGCCGCCGGTGCCGTAGATGCTGAACTCCCACAGCGAGTAGCCGTAGGCGCTGCTGCGCTGGGTGCCGTACATCCGGACGTAGCGGCCGGTGCCGGTGGCGTTGATGACGTCCTTGAGGCCGTCACCGGTCGTCGTGGTGTAGATGGGCGACCAGTTCGCGTTGTCGTTCGACACCTGGATCTGGTAGCTGCGGGCGTACGCCGGGTCCCACTGCAGCACGACCTGGCTGATCTGGGCCGTGGCGCCCAGGTCGACCGAGATCCAGCCGGGGTCGACCCAGCCGTTGGTCGAGCTGGTGGCCCAGCGGCTGGCCGGGTCGTTGTCGAACGCCTTGTCCGGGCTGCACGGGTTGCAGTTGACGTCGTTCTGCCACGTTGACGCGGCCGCGGGCTTGTTGTACGACAGCAGCCGCGTCGAGCCGGTCGGCGGCGTCGTCGGGGGCGTGGTGGGCGGGGTGGTCGGCGGCGTCGTGCCCCCGCCCGAGAACACCTGGAACTCCCAGAACGAGTAGCCGTAGATGGCCAGCGCGCGCTCGGTCAGGTTGATCCGCACGTAGCGGGCGGTGCCGCTCACCGCGATGCTCTGCTGCCCACCGGTGCCGGTCGTGGTCGCGTACGCCTGGGTGTAGGAACTGCCGTTGGTCGAGAACTGGATCGTGAAGGCCTTCGCGTACGCGCCCTCCCAGTTGATGGCGATGCGGCTGACCGCGGTCGGCGCGCCCAGGTCGACCTGCCACCACTGGCTGGGCGAGAACGAGCTGGCCCAGCGGGTGCCGTTGTTGCCGTCGACCGCCTCGCCGGGCTGGTAGGCGCCGGCCACCTCGGTCGAGCTGGCGGTGGCGGGCTTGCCCTGCGAGACGACCACCTCGGCCGCCTCGGCGTTCTGGGTGGTGGCGACAAAGAAGGCGGCGAGCAGGCCCACGAGGGCCACGCCGAGAGTGAGAATCCGGGCCGGAGACAGCCTGCTGCGAGGCGTCCCGAGCCCGTCCAGGACCGGGGATGTCATGGAGGGACTCCAGGGGATCGGGGATGTGAGAACGCGGGGAAGCGCTCTTTGTGTCGTCACTGTTAACCGGCGTGTCGGTGGGTGTCAATGCCTGGTAACAGGGCCGGGAAGCGCTTTCTCAGCGTTCCCGCAGGTGGGGGCACGGACGGGTGTCACGGTTCCGGAACTGCCGTCTGTCCTATTCGCCGGGAAACCCGAAGGAGGTACAGTTTCGGGCCATGACCGACACCGACCAGCCGACCGGCCGTCACGCGGCCAAGCAGGACGACTTGGGCGCCCGCTCCACCGTCAACATCAAGAAATATCTGGAGAAGGACGAGGCCCTGGAACGCCAGGCCGCCGCCGGCCGGCACGCCGCCCCGGAGGACAAAACCGAGACGGAGTGACCCGTCAGTTGTCTTCGAGGTCGCCCTCGGTGTCGAGGTAGAGCTGCTGCAAGGCGCTCAACGTCTCGGGCGAGGGCGACTCCCACAACTTGCGCTCGGCCGCCTCGAGCAGGCGCTCCGAGATGCTGTGCAGGGCCCACGGGTTCGACTGCTGGAAGAACTTCTGGTTCTCCGGGTCCAGGGCGTACGTGGTGGCCAGCTGCTCGTACATGTAATCGGTGACCACGCCGGCGGTGGCGTCGAAGCCGAACAGGTAGTCGACGGTCGCGGCCAGCTCGAAGGCGCCCTTGTAGCCGTGCCGGCGCATCGCGGCGATCCAGCGCGGGTTCACCACGCGGGCCCGGAAGATGCGCGCCGTCTCCTCGGTCAGGCTGCGGGTGCGGGTGGCGTCCGGGTTGGTGGAATCGCCGACGTACGCCGCGGGGGCCTTGCCGGTCAGCGCGCGCACCGTGGCGATCATGCCGCCGTGGTACTGGAAATAGTCGTCGGAGTCGGCGATGTCGTGCTCGCGGGTGTCGATGTTCTTGGCCGCGATGTCGATCCGGCGGTACGCGTTCTCCATGTCCGGGCGGGCCGGCACACCGTCGAGGTCCCGGCCGTACGCGAAACCGCCCCACACCGCGTACACCTCGGCCAGGTCTTTGTCGTCGCGCCAGTTGCGGCTGTCGATCAGCGGGAGGATGCCCGCGCCGTACGCGCCCGGCCGCGAGCCGAAGATGCGGGTGGTGGCCCGGCGCCAGTCGCCGTGCTGGTCACGGTCGGCCAGGGCGTGCTCGCGAACGAAGTTCTCCGGCTCGTCGAGGTCGGCGATCATCGTGAAGGCGTCGTCCATCATGGCCACCACGTGCGGGAAGGCGTCGCGGAAGAAGCCCGAGATGCGGACGGTGACGTCAATCCGGGGCCGGGCCAGCTCCTCGCGGGTGATCGGCTCGAGGCCGGTCACCCGGCGCGAGGCCGGGTCCCAGACCGGGCGTACGCCGATCAGCGCCAGGATCTCGGCGATGTCGTCGCCGGCCGTGCGCATGGCGCTGGTCCCCCAGGCCGAGAGGCCGACCGAGCGCGGCCAGTCGCCGTAGTCCTCGCGGTAGCGCTTGAGCAGCGACTCGGCCATGGCTTGGCCGGTCTCCCAGGCCAGCGCGCTGGGGATCGCCTTGGGGTCCACCGAGTAGAAGTTGCGGCCGGTCGGGAGCACGTTGATCAGGCCGCGCAGGGGTGAGCCGCTGGGGCCGGCCGGCACGTAGCCGCCGTCCAAGGCGTGCAGCAGGTTGGTCAGCTCGTCGGTCGTGCGGCCGAGTCGCGGCACGATCTCGGTCGCCGCGAACGCGAGAACGCTCCGCACCTCCTCGGACATTTCCGAAATCTCGGAAATGCGAGCGGCGTCAGTGGGCCAGCCCGCCTCTTCCATCGCCGTCACCAAGCCGCGGGCCAGCGTCTCGACGCGGTCCGTCTCCGCCGTCGAAGCCTCCTCGGGCAGGCCGAGCGCCTCGCGCAGACCGGGCAGCGCCGCCACCTGGCCGGCCCACATCTGCCGCGCCCGCAGCATGGACAGCACGAGATTGACCCGCGCCTCCCCCTGCGGCGCCTGGCCCAGGATGTGCAGCCCGTCGCGGATCTGCACGTCCTTGACCTCGCACAGCCACCCGTCGACGTGCAGGATGAACTCGTCGAACTCCTCGTCGTCGGGGCGGTTGGACTGGCCCAGGTCGTGGTCCATCCGGGCGGCCTGGATCAGCGTCCAGATCTGGGCCCGGATGGCCGGCAGCTTGGCCGGGTCGAGCGCGGCGATGTTGGCGTGCTCGTCGAGCAGCTGCTCGAGGCGGGCGATGTCCCCGTACGACTCGGCCCGGGCCATCGGCGGGATCAGGTGGTCGACCAGGGTGGCGTGTGCCCGGCGCTTGGCCTGGGTGCCCTCCCCCGGGTCGTTGACCAGGAACGGGTAGATCAGCGGCAGGTCGCCGAGAGCCGCGTCGGTGCCGTCGCTCGCCGACATGCCGACGTTCTTGCCGGGCAGCCACTCCAGGTTGCCGTGCTTGCCGACGTGGACGACAGCGTGGGCCCCGAACTCGTCGGCCAGCCACCGGTAAGCGGCCAGGTAGTGGTGCGACGGCGGCAGATCCGGGTCGTGATAGATGGCCACCGGGTTCGCGCCGAAGCCGCGCGGCGGCTGCACCATGACGACCACGTTCTCGTCCTGCAGCGCGGCCAGCACGATGTCGCCGTTGTCGACGTAGAGCTCACCGGGCGCCTCACCCCAGTGCGTCGCCATCGATTCGCGCAGGTCGCCGGGCAGGGTGGCGAACCAGTCGCTGTACCGCTCGCCGCTGATCCGCACCTTGTTCCCGGCCAGCTGGTCCTCGGTGAGCCAGTCGGGGTCCTGGCCGCCCGCCGCGATCAGGGCGTGGATCAGCCCGTCGCCGTCGTACTCGTCGAACGAGCCGATCCGGTAGCCGCGCTCGCGCATGGCCGCGAGCAGCGCGACCGTCGAGGCCGGAGTGTCCAGGCCGACCGCGTTGCCGATGCGCGAATGCTTCGTCGGGTACGCCGAGAGCATCACCACGATCCGCCGCTCGGCCGGCGGGATGTGCCGCAGCCGGGCGTGGGCCACCGCGATACCCGCGACCCGGGCCGCGCGCTCCTCGTCGGCCACGTAGACCGACAGCCCGTCCGGGTCGATCTCTTTGAACGAGAACGGCACCGTGATGATCCGGCCGTCGAACTCGGGGATGGCCACCTGCGTCGCCGCGTCCAGCGGGGACAGGCCGTCGTCGCTGGCCTCCCACTGCGCGCGGCTGCTGGTCAGGCACAGCCCCTGCAGGATCGGCACGTCCAGCCCGGCCAGCACGCCGACGTCCCAGGCCTCGTCGTCCCCACCGGCGCCGACGGTGGCCGGCTTGGTGCCGCCCGCGGCGAGCACCGTCACGACCAGGGCGTCCGCCTTGCGCAGCTCGGCCAGAAGTTCTTCCGGCGCCGTACGCAGGGACGAGGTGAACAGCGGAAGCGGGCGTCCGCCCTTGGCCTCCACCGCCCGGCACAACGCCTCGACGAAGGCCGTATTGCCGGCCATGTGGTGGGCCCGGTAGTAGAGCACGGCGACGGTCGGGCCTTCGGCGACCGTGGTCTCGCGCGGCAGCGGCCCCCAGTCCGGCGCGGCGACCGGCGGGGCGAACCCGTGCCCGGTCAGCAGCACGGTGTCGGAGAGGAACGCGTACGCCGAAGCCAGGTTTTCCGAACCGCCCTGAGCCAGGTAGGTGTGCGTCTCGGCGGCGACACCGGCGGCCACGGTCGACAGCTTCATCAGATCGGCGTCCGGCGCCTGCTCGCCACCCAGCACGACGACGGGAACGCTTCCCGCCAGCAGCGCGTCAAGCCCCTCTTCCCAGGCCCGGCGCCCGCCCAGGATGCGCACGACAACCAGGTCGACCCCGTCCAGCAGCGCGGGCAGATCGTCGACGCCGGTGCGAGCCGGATTGGCCAGGCGCCACGGCGAGCCGCTGGCCCGGGCACTGAGCAGGTCGGTGTCGGACGTCGACAAAAGCAGGAACACGCCAAGCTCCCCTCGGGGTCCGCGCCCCGGGTAGTAGAGATCACGGCGACCGGAGTTCCTGGCTCCCAGGCCGTTGCCGGCTCTGGTGACAGTGGCGGGACCGCGCCGGACTCGCACCGGCTTCCTCCGCAGCGTCGCCGCTGGTGGCTTACCACCCTTCCTGCCCCGCCCATCCGCCGTCAAGGAGGGCCCCGCCGGCGTCAGCCACATCACCCACGCCGGACCCACTCCGACGAGACGTTGCGTTCCGCGATCTCGGTGGGCGGTGTGATCATTCCGACCCGAGGATGCGGTCTTGTCGGGGGGCGAACGTAGTATCCGGGCCGTGCCTGCCCGTGAGTCCGACGTCGATGCCTGCCCCGGCGCGCTGCGTCTGCACCACGCGGCCGACGGCCCGCTGGCCCGCGTCCGGCTGCCCGGTGGGTTACTGACGGGTGAGCGGCTGGCCGTCCTGGCCGAGCTGGCGGAATCCTACGGCGACGGGCACCTCGAGCTCACGTCACGCGCGAATGTCCAGCTCAGAGGCTTACGCTCGGCCGACCCGGTGGTGCTGGCGGCTCGGCTTGCGGCCGCCGGCTTGCTGCCTTCCGAAACCCACGAAACCGTACGAAACATCGTCGCTCCGCCGCTGTCGGGCATCACCCTCCGCAGTCTGGTCGGCGAGCTCGACCGCGCCCTCTGCGCCGACCCGGCGCTGGCCGCCCTGCCCGGTCGTTTCCTCTTCGCCGTGGGCGAGGTTCCCTTGGCCGCCGACCTGGCCGCCATCCCCACCGGCGGCCAGTTCACGATCCTGTTCGCCGCCCAAGACCACGGCCTACGCGTGCCCACCGCCCAGGTGGTTCCCGCCCTGATCGCCGCCGCCAACGCCTTCCTCGCCGAGCGCGCCGCCACCCCGGTCGGCGCCCCCGCCTGGCGCCTGCACGAACTAGCCGACGGCCCCGCCCGGGTGGCCCGCCGCACCGCCGAAGCCCTCGACCTGCCCACCGGTCAAGCCGCGCCCGACCTTCCCACCGACCACAGTCCCGCCAAGGCAACCCGCTCCGCCGATCGCGACCGCCCGCTGGTCGGGGTGGTGCGGCAGGAGGACGGGCTTGTGGCGGTGGGGGCGCTCGTGCCGATGGGGCGGCTGGGTGGGGAGGCGTTGCGGCTGCTGAGCAATGCTCGGCGGGTGGTGGTCACGACCGCGCGGGGTGTGGTTGTGCCTGATCTGACGGTGGAGGCCGCTCGGCGGTGGGTGCAGGCCCTGGCCGAGGCGGGACTCGCGGTCGAGGGGACGTCGCGCTGGGTGGGGGTCACCGCCTGCGCGGGGCGGCCTGGCTGCGCGAAATCTCTGGCTGACGTGCGCGCCGATGCCGATAGCACCAGCACGTACGCGGAAGGCCTGCCCGTGCACTGGGTCGGCTGCGCCCGCGGGTGCGGCAGCCCGTCCGGTCCGCACGTGCGGGTCGAGGCCACGCCCATCGGCTACGCCGTGACCCGGCAGCCGGAGGGAAAGACGTACACCGGCGACCCGGCCCACGCGGTCGCCGCCGCTAGGAGGAACTGATGGAGTACGAGAAGGACGGCGCCGAGATCTACCGGCGTTCCTTCGCCACGATCCGGGCCGAGGCCGACCTGTCCGGGTTGCCGGCCGACGTGGCCCGGGTCGCCGTCCGGATGATTCACGCCTGCGGCATGGTCGACCTGGTGCGGGATCTGGCCTACAGCCCGCAGGTGGCCACGGCCGCCCGCAAGGCGCTGCTTTCAGGTGCGCCCGTGCTGTGCGACGCCGAGATGGTCGCCTCCGGCATCACGCGTAAGCGGCTCCCGGCCGGCAACGAGGTCGTCTGCACGCTGCGCGACCCGTCGGTGCCCGCCCGGGCCGAGAAGCTGGGCACCACCCGCAGCGCGGCCGCCCTCGACCTGTGGCTCGACCACCTGGAGGGCTCGGTCGTGGCGATCGGCAACGCCCCCACGGCCCTGTTCCGCCTGCTCGAGATGATCGCCGCCGGCGCCCCGCGCCCGGCCGCCGTCCTGGGCATCCCGGTCGGCTTCATCGGCGCCGCCGAGTCCAAGGAAGCCCTGGCCGCCACCGACCTGGAACACCTGATCGTCCGCGGCCGCCGGGGCGGCAGCGCCATCACCGCCGCCGCCGTCAACGCCCTAGCCTCAGAGGCGGAGTGAAGTGACTTCCACCCCCACCCCCGCTCCGAGCACCAGCGGCCGCCTCTACGGTGTCGGCGTCGGACCCGGCGACCCGGAGTTGATCACGCTCAAGGCGGCACGGCTCATCGAGAGCGCGGACGTCGTGGCCTATCACGCGGCTCGGCACGGGCGGAGCAACGCCCGGGCCATCGCGGCCGGGCTGCTGCGGGACGGGCAGATCGAGGAACCGCTGATCTATCCGGTGACCACCGAGACGACCGACCACCCGGGCGGCTATCAAGGGGCGATCGACGAGTTCTACGCCGAGGCCGCCGGGCGGCTGGCCGCGCACCTCGACGCCGGGCGGGATGTCGTGGTGCTGGCGGAGGGCGACCCGTTCTTCTACGGCTCATACATGCACATGCACAAGCGGCTGGCCCACCGCTACCCGACCGAGGTCGTCCCCGGCGTCACGTCGGTCAGCGCCGCCTCGGCCGTGCTGGGCCGCCCGCTCATGGAACGCGACGAGGTGCTGACCGTGCTGCCCGGCACCCTGCCGCCGGCCGAACTGGCGGCCCGCCTGGCCGGCACCGATTCGGCCGCCATCATGAAACTCGGCCGCACCTTCGACGGCGTCCGCGAGGCTCTGGCCAAGGCCGGCCGCCTCGACGACGCCTGGTACGTCGAGCGGGCCACCACCGACCGCGAACGCCACGCCCGGCTCACCGACGTCGACCCGGAGTCGGTCCCCTACTTCTCGCTCGCCCTCCTGCCCAGCCCCGCCGCCACCGCTTTCGTGGAGGGGGAAGAGGAGAACCGCGCCCCGACGGAAGAAGCGGCCGGCGCCAGCGCGGCGCGCAATGAAGGCGCGGCGCACAATGAAGGCGCGGCCGGCGGGAGTGTGACGGTTGTCGGGCTGGGGCCGGGCGATCCGTTGTGGCTGACGCCCGAGGCGAGGGCCGCACTGGCGAAGGCCGACGACCTGGTGGGCTATCTGCCGTACCTGGAAAGGGTCGCAACCGGCCCGCACCAGCGGAAGCACCCGTCCGACAACCGGGTCGAGGCCGAGCGGGCCGCCTTCGCGCTCGATCTGGCCAAGCGGGGACGCCGCGTGGCCGTGGTGTCGTCCGGTGATCCCGGTGTGTTCGCGATGGCCGCGGCCGTGCTCGAGGTCAGCGAGGACCCGCAGTGGAAGGACGTGGCCGTCCGGGTCGTGCCGGGGCTGACCGCCGCCCAGGCCGTGGCCAGCCGGGCCGGCGCGCCGCTCGGGCATGACTTCTGTGTGATCTCGCTGTCCGACCGGCTCAAGCCGTGGCCGGTCATCGCCGGGCGGCTGGGTGCGGCGGCCGCGGCCGACCTGGTCATCGCGATCTACAACCCGGCCTCCCGGACCCGCCGTGAGCAGCTGGTCAACGCCCGGGAGCTGTTGCTGGAGCACCGTGACGCGGACACTCCGGTGATCGTCGGGCGGGACGTCGGCGGGCCTCAGGAGTCCGTCCGGGTCACCACGCTGGGTGAGTTCGACCCGGCCACCGTAGACATGCGCTGCCTGTTGATCATCGGTTCGTCACAGACCCGGGCCGTGTTGCGCGGCGACGGCAGCACCTTCGTCTACACCCCCCGCCACTACCCCGCCGAGTAGCCCGCCCAGCACACCACAACCGGCGCCGCTTGAGGTGCCCGGTCGATGCACCCTGCCCGCTCCCCGTGGCAACGGCATCGCAATCCAGGAATCCGACAGCGCCGAACCGTCCGACCGATTGAGGGGGTCGCTCCCACCGAACATTCCGCATCCGAAACGAAGGACACCAGCCACCGTGATCTCGCCTCGCCGCTGCGCCGCCGTCCTGGCCTCGTCGCTGCTCCTGGGCCTCGCCCTGCCGCACGCCCCGGCCAACGCCGCCGCCTCGAAGCCGACGGCCAAGGCGACGACCACCACCGTCAAGTCCGTCATGACGACCAGCGCCCCCGCCGCCGCCCCGGCCAAGGCCACCGTCAAGACCGAGACCGCCCCGACCCTGGCCTCGCGCCTGGCCGCGGTGAAGACGGCCAAGACGCTGAACTACTACCCGTCCGCGGCCGGCTGGTCGAAGATGTGGATGGAGTGGGACGCCGCCAAGATCGACGCCGACCTGGCCAAGGCCGACGCGCTCGGCGCCGACAACATCCGCATCATCATCTTCCCGACCACCTTCGGCTGGCCGAAGCCGTGGAACGGCTACCAGGACCGCCTGGCCTCGTTCGTCGACATGGCCGCCGCCCGCGGCATGACCGTCAAGTTCACCCTGTTCGACTGGTGGGACGGCTACGAGGAGGTCGCCAACAGCGTGAACTGGGCCAACACCGTGCTCAGCCGCTACCGCGACGACAAGCGCGTCATCGCGTTCGAGCTGCAGAACGAGTTCAACGCCGGTGACCCGGCCGCCGTCGCGTGGGCCAAGAAGATGGTGCCGGCGATGCGGTCGTCGTTCCCGGCCATGCCGCTGACCTTCTCGGTGGACGGCACGTCCGGCGCCCCGGGCATGGCGAAGATCAAGTCGGCACTGGCGTCGACCCCGATCGACTACTTCGACTTCCACTTCTACGGCAACTCGGAGCGCGCCCTCGCCGTCATCAAGAACGCGCAGGCCACTGTCGCGCCGTACCCGATGGTGATCGGCGAGGTCGGCCTGAACACCCTGCAGAACACCGAGGGCGAGCAGGCCGCGTTCCTGGGCCGGGTCTTCGAGGCGGCGGACGAGGCCGGCGTGAAGTCGGTGGCGCCGTGGACGCTGAACGACTTCAGCCAGGGCGCCATCCCGTCCTCGGCCGTGTCCCGCATCCCGGCCCAGTACAACTACGGCCTGTACCGCCTGGACGGCTCGGCCAAGCCGGCCGCCGCGGTGGTCAAGGCCGGCTGGGCCAAGACCGCGATGCCGGCCTCGCTGATGGACCCGAGCTTCGAGCTCAGCGCCGGCCAGAGCCCGTGGCGCGCGTACATGCCCGAGCTCGGCCTCGCGGTGAAGACGCAGTCGGCGGCGCGCACCGGCAAGTGGTCGATCAGCCTCACCAACACCGGCAAGACCTCGGCCGGCTCCCCGTCGTACCGGGTCTCGCCGGTCGACCCGGTCAAGTCGGGCCAGAAGTGGCACGGCGAGGTGTGGGCCAAGGGCTCCGCGGCCACCGGCGCCACCCAGATCGCGCTGAGCTGGTTCGACATCAACGACAAGTGGCTGGGCGGCGTCTCGTCGGCCTCGCTGCCGGCCGGCACCACCGGCTGGACCAAGCTGGTCGTGGACGGGGTCGCCCCGGCCGGTTCGACCAGCATGCAGGTTCACCTCAAGTCGGGCGACAACAAGGGCACGGTCTGGTTCGACGACGCGGTGATCTCCGCTTCCTGAGCCAACCGCTCCGAGTGCGACGGCGACGACTGCGACGGCTGCGCCGGCGCCGGCGCCGGCAAAGCCGGGACGGGCAAGCCCATCCGGACGAACAACCGCGTGAAGGCGGCCACCGACTCTTCCCACGAGGAAGGGTCGGTGTGCCGCCTTCCGGCGTTTCCGGAGGCCGACTCGATGGCGGACGCCAGAGCAGTCGGGGAACCGGCCGAGACAAAGGTCGTTCCCGAATACCTTTCGGCCGCTTCCACCAGCCCACCGACCGCCGTGACCACGACCGGCAGCCCGTGACTCATCGCGATGTGCAGCGGCCCGCTGGCCGAGCTGCGCCGATAGGGCAACACGACCATGTCGGCCTCGGCGAAGAAGCCGTCCACCTCGGAGTCCGCGACGTAGCGGTTGACGAAGGTGATGCGATCCGCAGCCGAGGACTCAGCGATCATCTCGGCGGGCAGGGTCCAGCCTTCCCACGTCTCTCCCACGACGGTCAGGGTGAAGTGGGACGGCAGCTGCCCGAACGCCTGGACCAGGTCCTCGAGCCCTTTGTAGGGCCGGATGGTGCCGAAGAAGAGGAGCCGGCAGCCCTCGCCGTTCGCGCGCGGGCGCGGCGCCGGCGCGGAGTGGCCGGCCGCGGTGGGAGAAACAGCCGCAGCGGAAGCAGCGGCGCCGTCGTGGTGGTCGAACGGGCCGTGCAGCACGACCTCGTCGGGCACGTCACTCAGCTCGTACGTGCCGCGCAGCGCGACCCGGTCGAAGCGCGAGTGGACCACCACCCCGTCGGTGCGGCGCAGCAGCGGCTTGATCAGCTTGCGGCAGTAGAGGGCGGCCAGGCGGTGCTGCGCCTCCCCCGTGTCCTGCACCTCGTGGAACTCGACCACCACCTTGATCCCGGCCAGCCGGGCGACCAGGCAGAGCACCAGGTACGAGTGCAGCACGGTCCCCGTCCACCACTGGAACACGATGACGGACGGCCGGAACGACAGCAGGAAGCGCACCGCGCGGAACAGGCTGGGCACCGCCCACCAGTCGACACCGTCGAGAACGCGTACCGACGGGTCGTACGAAAGCTCGTTGAGATCAAGCCCGACCCGCCCCCGCCCGGGGTAGAGCCGGGTCGGCAGCAACTGCCGCATGAGGATCGTGCCGACCTCGTACTCGGCGGCCAGCGCGTTGCTGAGCCGGCAGGTGTAATAGCTGATGCCGGAGAGGAACCGCCAGCCCGAGCCGACGACCACCACCCGGGGGCGCTCGTCAGCGGACGGCGGAGGCGGCGATGCAGTCACGGTAGACCTCCTCGATCTGGGGGACGACGCGCGCGGCGGTGTAGTCGAGCCCGCGCTGGTGCCCGGCCGCGCGCAGCCGCGCGGTCAGAGCGGAATCGGTGAGCAGCCGCGTCAGGGCGGCCGCGAGCGCGTCCGGGTCGCCGACCGGGATCTGCAGCCCGCTCTCGCCGTCGCGGATCATGTCGGCCAGCCCGCCGGCGTCGGTCGCGATCAGCGGCGTGCCGGCCAGCAGCGCCTCGACGGCCACCTGGCCCATCGGCTCGAGCACGGACGGCACGACCCCGGCCGCGGCGTGGTGCCAGGCCGCCATCACCTCGGGGTGGGGGACGTTGTGCCGCACGATCACCCCGCGCGGGACGGGCGGCGTGTCCGCTCGCGGCGTCCCGAGACAGACCAGGGCCGGCCGCGGCTCGGGCAGTTTCGCGTACGCCTGGAAGAGCACATCGATGCCCTTGTGCGGCCCGAGCTGGCCCACGAACAGCACGTACCGCCCCTCCGGCAGCCAGTCCGGCCGGGGCGTGGTGCGGGCCAGCTCGTCGAGGCCGTCCGGCACCAGGCTGCTGATCACCTGGACCGGCACGTGACCCGGCATCCGCCCGTTGATGACCCCGTCGGCCACCGACGACGAGATGGCGGTGAGCGCGTCGATGCCGTGGTGCCGCTGGGCCCGCAGCGCGGTGGTCAGCAGGGCTGACCGCGGCCGCCCGTACTGCTCGCTGGCACAGGGCACACACCGCCCGAGTCGCGGCCCGCCGCAGGCTTGGCCATTTCGCGCGTACGTCTTCTTGACGCAGGTGAAGCCGAAGTCGTGCGCCGTGTGCACGTGCGGCCGCCCGTCGCGCCCGTAGCGCAGCGGCAGGTAGCTGTACATCATCCAGTCGTGGCTGTGCACGATGTCGTAGTCGCCGGTGCGCAGCGTCCGCCGGATCGCCGCCGTGGTCAGCGGGTCGGCCGTGGTCGGGTGGAACGGCTTGGTGGCGTCCGCGTTCATCCCGGGGAGCAGGGTGTTGGCCACGCTGCGGACCCGTTTCACCCGTACGCCGCGGATGGTCTCGTCGTGCTCGGCGAGCGGTGTCGCCAGCGTGAGGACGGTGACCTCGTGCCCGCGGCGCACCAGCTCCTCGCTGCTGGTGGCGATGCTGCGCTCGAGCCCGCCGATCACCGGCGCGTACAGGTTGGACAGGTGCAGGATTCTCATGCCCCTCTTCTCCACAAAGATCGGACGGCGACGACGACGGCGCCCACCGATTGCCCGGCCAGCCAGGCGATGCCGGCCGCCTCGATCCCCGTCCCGGGCAGCCAGAGCCAGGTCAGCGTCAGGCAGATGGTGGCCATCAGCAGGTTGAGGCGCAGGCAGCGGCGGAACCGGCCGAGCGAGCGCCAGTGCGCGACGGCGAGGTTGGTGATCGCGTCGGGCACGGCCGCCAGCACCAGGATCTTCAGCAGCAGCCCGCCCTCGGCCGCGAAGCCCGCGCTGAACAGGCCGAGGATCCAGTCGCCGGCCAGGAACAGCAGCAGCGCGGGCGGCCCGGTCACCGCGAGCACGACCGCGGCCGCCCGGGGCAGGCCGGCCGGCGCCGCGTTGGTCCGCTCGGCGTAGAACGCCGAGGCCACCGCGGGCGAGACCATGAACAGCATCGACGCGGTCATCCAGGCCACGTAGAAGTGGCCGTTGGCCTCGGCGCCGAGCCGGGCCGTGACCAGCACCGGCAGCAGCGCGGTGGGGCCGGCCTGGGCCAGGTTGATCAGGTGGTGGCCGCGCAGCGAGCCGTGGATGTGCATCAGCTCGTCGCCGATCCCGGCCGCGCCCAGGCGGGCGCCGGGCTGCAGCCGGGGCAGGCTCGTGCCCAGGGTGTACGCGGTGACGGCGACCGAGGGCAGCGTCCAGGCCAGCAGCACGACGCCCGCGCCGCCGTAGCCGGCCCAGGTCAGCACGGCCAGCGTGCCCACCTTGCCACCGGCCAGGGCCAGGTTGCGGGTGAGCATGCCGTGGCTGGCCCGGTGGGCGACGAAGACGTTGTCGAGCAGGGTCGAGGCGGTCAGCGCGACCGAGGCGAGAACCAGCGCGGCCAGGGCGGACGGGTCGCGCAGGAAGGCGAAGTGGCCGGCCACCGAGGGCAGCGCGAGGCCGGCCGCGAACGAGACGACCGCGGTGAGCCCGCAGCCCAGCAGCAGGCCGGCGCTGACGATCCGCGACCACTCGCCGACGCCCGCCCCGGGCAGCCGCTGGATGAACATGTGGCCCAGGCCCAGATTGGACACCATGCTGACGACGGCCGAGACCGAGATCAGGGCGGTGGCCGTGCCGATCGACGCCTGGGCCAGCTCGCGCGCGGCCAGCAGCCAGTACAGGTAGCCGAGCCCGGCCGTGCCGGCCGTGCTCGCCATGATCAGGACGCTGTTGCGGGCCAGGGAGTCCCGGGCGACGGTCTTCAGCACCGGCCGGGCCCCCGGCCGTAGAAGACGGTGCTGGTGACGCCGAGGCTGATCTCGATGCGCTGGGGGCAGCCGCCGGGCGGGGCGGGCACGAAGACGTCGACCGAGCGGGTGGTGTCCGGCGCGACCGCCAGCGGGCGGCCGGAGATCAGCCGGGCTCCTACGCGTACGCGCAAGGGTTGGGTCCGGGCGGGCACGCCGGCGCTGCTGACCCGCACCGGCACGTGGACCCCACGGGCCGGGATGGCGACCGGACCCTCGATGCCGGCCGCCCACCCGTTGAGGGCCAGGCTGGTGAAGCCCGGCTCGGGCGGGTGCGGCAACCGGTCGTACGCCTGAAGGGCGAGGAACCCGGCGACCAGGGTGACCAGCCCGGGAACGGCCACGGCGGCGAGCGTGCGCGGCAGGCGCGGATCGATCGCGGCCCCGCTGGCGCGCTCGCGCAGCAGCACGACCACGCCGAGCACGGTGACCAGAACCGCGAGTCCGATCGCGACCGTGCGCGGGCGGATCAGGATGTCCGTGACGTGCAGCGTGATGGCCAGGAAGGGCAGGCTGACCAGGCCGGACGCGGTGGCCAGGCCGATCCGCGTCACCGCCGGCATGGCCTCGCCGGCCAGCGCGCGCAGCCACAGCTCACCCAGTGCGACCAGGGCCGCCACGCAGACGGCGGCGAACAGCCAGGGCAGCCGGGGAGCGAACGCGAGCACGGCCAGGGCGGCATAGGCGGCGGCGAGCAACCGGGGCGTCGTCACCGCGCGGCCTTCCCGAGCGAGGCGAAGT
Source organism: Paractinoplanes pyxinae (assembly GCF_026626335.1). Lineage (GTDB taxonomy): Bacteria > Actinomycetota > Actinomycetes > Mycobacteriales > Micromonosporaceae > Actinoplanes > Actinoplanes pyxinae. Next base: position 313,696 of record NZ_JAPNTZ010000006.1, read on the forward strand.
CGAAGCGGTAGATGGCGATGTTGCCGCTGTCGTAGACCTTGATCGTCCACGGTGTGCGGTCGAACTTGGTCAGCTGACCCAGCGTGAACGCGGGCTTGTCGCTGTGCGGAACCGGCTCGTTGGTCTCGAAGTAGATCTGGATCTCCGGCACCTCCCGGGCCATCCGCCGGTCGACGATCAGATAGGTGAACCGCCACGAGCTGAGCTGCTCGATCAGGCGCGGCGAGATCTGCCGGTCGGGCTGGGCGAGATAGAGGTCGTACGTGGGAAAGGTGACCGACCCGGTGACCGGGCGTTGGCCGCCGAACGAGCCGAAGATCAGCCCGGAGTACCGGTCGGCGACGATCCGCAGGTCGCGGCCCTGGGTCGAGCGCAGCCAGGCCGACGCGGCCGACACCTCGGGAATCGCCGAGCGGGTGTCCGAGCCGAAGACCGGCGGGCCCGGGAAGCGGTAGGACGGGTTCATGCCGGCCGCCGTGTTGCCGACCATGACCACCGCGCACACCGCGAGCAGGGCGGTGCCGCTGTAGAACGGCTTGCGGTCGAGCAGCCACACCACCACCGGAGCCACGACGAGCGCGATCCCGAGGTAGCTGAAGGCCCACGAGCGGCGGGCGCCCTCGGCCCCGGACGGGGTGAGGATCAGCAGCGCGGCCGGGAAGTAGAGCGAGCCCAGCACGAACATGCCCAGCGCGCCGTTGCGCGAGACCGCGTCACCCTCCCGCCGCTTGCGCAGCCACAGCGCCGCGGCCAGCATGCCGATCCCGGCCACGCCCTGCGCGCCGAAAGCCGCCGCCCGCTCCCACCAGGGCGCGATCGACTCGCGGAACAGGGTGCGGCCGCCGCCACCGCCCTCGCCGGCCATCCCGGCGATCTGGTCGAGCGCGCGGGCCAGATAGGGGTCGAGGTATCCCGCCGTACGCGGGGCGACCACCCACAAATAGGCCACGACCAGCACGGCCGCCGCCACCGTGAGCGCCCACGCGGTCCAGGTCACGGCGCGCGGGTTGATCCGGCGCAGGGCGCGGGCGGTAGCCACCGCGCACAGGATCAGCATGACGCCGAGCAGGCCGAGCGCGGTCAGGTGATGGGTGGCGATGGTGGCCGCCGACAGCATCACGGTCAGCGCCGACCAGCCGAGCCGGGCCCGCCCGGCCGGCCCGCGCATCGCCCGGTGCAGCGCGACCAGGGTCCACACCAGCAGCGGGATGGCCAGCGACTCGTACCCGAACTGGGTGTCGAAGAACAGGAACGAGCTGTTCAGGCTGTAGATGATCGTGGCCACCGCGGCCACCCGGGCGTCGTGCCAGATCTCCTCGGCCAGCACGAACACGCCCAGCACGACCAGCAGGTGGGCCACGATCAGCACGAGCAGCGCCGCGTGCCAGATCGAGACGCCGGTCAGCCCCGAGACCGAGGCGACCATCGAGTGCAGGCCGGGGAAGTCGCCGACCACCTTGACGATCGGGTTCTGCTCGAAGAGGCGGCCGTCGAGCAGGATGTCGCGGGCCTGCCGCCAATGGGCGAACTCGTCGTGATAGAGCGGCCCGTCCGGCGTACGCAGCAATTTGGGCAGATAGGTGAAGCCCGCGTACGCGGTGAGGACGGCCACCCGCAGCCGCGCCCCCGACCCCCGGCGCACCAGCCAGTACACGGCGGGCAAGGTGAAGACCAGCATCCCGGCCCAGAAGAAGGCGAACTGCTGACCGGTGTCCCACTCGGCGGCCCGGTTGGCCGCGACCAGCAGGGCGGCGCCGGCCGCGCCGGTGACGACCAGGGTGGCCGCGCAGATCACGGCCGGGCGGCGGGACGCCGTCGCGGGCGCCTCCGCCACCTCGGGCGGGCTCGCGACGGCCGGGCCGGCCTGCTGGGTCAGGATCATCGGTCGCCGGCTCCGGCACCGGCCTTGGCCTGCTGAATGATGTGCACGGGCGGGGCCACTCCGGCGTAGATCTCCCGGGTCGCCAGCACGACGTCGCTCCACGTGGGCAGGGCGTTGCGGCCGTGCTCGGCCCGGGCGGTGCCCGCCGCGACCCGCAGCGCCTCGGCCAGCGCGGCCTCGTCGTCCGGGTTGACCAGCCACAGCGGCGCCCCGGGGGCGACCATCGCGGCCAGTTCCCGGTGGGCCGGGATGAAGCTGGCCACGGTCGGGATGCCGGCGGTCAGCGCGTCGGCCACGGCCATGCCGAACGCCTCGTGGCCCGAGGCCGAGACCACCGCCGCGGCCGACGCCATCCGGGCCTGGAAGGCGCCGTCGGGCAGCCGGCCGTGGAAGACGACCCGGTCCGGTCCCAGGCCCAGCCGCGACGCCAGGTACTCCCACTCCTCGCGGGCCGGCCCGGAGCCGACCACGTCGAGCCGGTGGTCGGCGGGCAGGTGGATCATCGCCTGGATCACCCGGTCGACCCGCTTGTAGCGCTCGAGCCGCCCCACGCAGAGGATGCTGCGCCCCGGCTCCGGCCCGGCCACCAGGTCGGGCGCCGGGTCGGTGCCGTTGGGCACCACCACCAGGCGGCCCCGCGCCTCGGGGAAGTGGCTGCTCAGCAGCTCCCGCTCGGCCCGCGAGACGCAGATGATCCGGCCCGAGCGGGCCACGATCCGGCGGCCCAGCGGCCGGTAGAGCGGGTGCAGGGCCGCGCGCAGCCGGCTGTGCCCGGTGCCGTGGTAGTGCGGCGTGAACACGAGCGGCGTGCGGTTGGTCAGCGCGGCCGGCAGCGCGGCCAGCGCGTGATAGCTGTGCGCGTGCAGCACGTCGTAGCGGCCGGCGTTGCGGCGCAGCCACCGCCACAGCCCCAGCGAGACGCGGTAGTTGGACGCCTTGACGGTCAGCGGGAACCGGCGCACCAGCACCCCGTCGATCGAGTCGACCGAGCCGTGCGTGTGCTGGGTCAGCACCTCGACCTCGTCACCGGTCGCCACCAGCGCGGCGCACAGCCGCCGGACGTGGGTCTCCACGCCGCCGATGTCGGGGTGGTAGGCGTTCGTGACGACGCCGATCCTCACCGGGCGCGCTCCGGCGTCCCGCAGGCGGCGGCCCGTTTGCGCCGCGGCCATTCGCGGGCGATGGTGCGCAGCACGCGCAGCCCGTCGGTGAACGCGTTGAGGTTGCTCTCGCCGTGGATGCGCTGCTGCTCGTAGCTGGGCACCTCGACGATGCGCAGCCGGGCCCGGGCCGCCCGCAGGGTCAGCAGGGTCTCGATCTCGAAGCCGTCGCCCCACAGCCGGCCGTCGGCCTCGGTGGTGCTGTCGAGCGCGAAGGCGTTCAGGTGGTGGGCCCAGAACGCGTTGTAGCCGTAGCAGAGGTCGCTGTAGCGGGTGCCGAAGAGCACGTTGACCATGGCGCTCAGACACCAGTTGCCGGCCCGCCGCAGCTGGGTGATGTCGGCGCTGCCGCCGGCCCCGGCGAACCGGGAGCCCTTGGCGAAGTCGGCGCCGGAGCGCAGTTCGGCGATGAAGCTGGGGATCTCGCGCGGGTCGGTCGACCCGTCGGCGTCGATCATGACCAGGATGTCGCCCGTGGCCGCCGCGAAGCCGCAGGCCAGGGCATTGCCCTTGCCCCGGCGGTTCTGCTGGACGACGCGGATGCCCGGCATCAGGCGGCGGGCGACGTCGACCGTGTCGTCGGTGGATCCGCCGTCGACCAGGATGACCTCGTCGACCGCGGGCAGGGCGGCCATCACGTGGGGCAGGTTGAGCGCCTCGTTGAGCGCGGGGATGATGACGCTGACCAGGGGCTCACCGGCACCGACCACGACCGGCGGCGGCAACTCGGTTCCCGCTCCGGCCTCCGGGCGAGCGTAGGGGACCGTGGACATGACTTCACTCCAAGACTCGGTGGGGACGTGCGGGAGGCGCCCGCCGGCGCCCGCGAAGGCGCCGGCGGGCCACCGGATCAGGCGCCGGACCCCTGGACGGTCCAGGAGTAGACGTCCTGCTTCGACAGGCCGGTGCCGGTCGAGGCGGTGAAGCCGATCCACGCCTCGGAGTCGCCGACGTGCTCGGCCAGGTTGATCTGGTGCTCGAGCACCAGCTGCTCGGTCGAGCCGGCACTCAGCGACTTGACGTAGACCCGCAGCAGCTGCGCCTCGGCGTCGTAGACGACCCGGGCGTTGAACGGCTTGCCGAACAGCGGGATCGGCGCCTCGGCCGACTGCTCCTGGTAGTCCGGGTTGCCGCCCAGCACGACCGCGAGGTGGTTGCGGCTCGGGTCGTACGAGTTCTGGTAGGTGTCGAACTCGACGGCCAGGCTCGGCTTGATGCCGCGGTAGCCGAGGCCGCCGCCCCACCCGCCCAGCGCCCGCGGACCGGCGGTCTGGACGACGAACGCGACGCCGTCGGCCCCCGGGCGGAAGTGGTGCAGGTAGAGCTTGAACTCCGACTCGAACGACCGGGTGACGTCGAGCTTCGAGGTCGCCCAGGCCGAGCCGGACTGGCGGTAGCCGCCCGGGGTGAGTCGCAGGATCTTCTGCCGGACCTTGTCGCCGGACGACAGGATCAGGTCGGCCGCCCCGTTACGGTCCAGGCTCTTGGAAGCGCCCTTGAAGGTCGGGTAGTCGATCAGCGGGTCGTCGTCGGCCGCCAGGGCCGGTGCGCCCGCTGCGGCTATCGAGAGGGCGAGGGCAGCGACCAGGCCGCCCCGGGCCACCCTCGAAAAACGTGAGGAAGACACAGTTCTGCGCTCCAATTCGGATATTTTGCCCCACTAGGACGTGGCCTAAGGTAGGGCAGCGCGCAGAACCGCGTGACCGAGACGAGACTATTTATCCCGAAATGGATGCAGTCGGTCCGTTACCCACGAATGAAACGCCCCGATGTGGTGCTCGCTCGGGACGAGCACACCCCCTTGCGCGTACGCCCGGGAAGACATCGACGGCTGGCAGCGCTCACACGCCTCGAAGTCCTGCCGGTTGACCCGGTCGAACAGTTCCACCGAGCGGGTCAGATCCACCCCCGACGCCACCACCTCGGGCAGGAACAGCCAGTCGCACTCGACGATCGTGCGGTCCGCGGCCAGCGGGTACATCCGGTGGAAGATCACGTGGTCGGGCACCAGGTTGACGAAGACCTGGGGCTTGATCGTGATGGCGTAGTAGCGGCGGTCCTGCTCGGCGGCCAGGGTGCCGATCGCGGCCACGCCGGGGCTGCCGTCGACGGTGAACCCGGCCACGTCCCGGCCGAACTCCGCCCCGTGACCCACGTAGTACTGCGCGGCGTAGCCCCCGGCGAACTCGGGCAGCACGTGCACCAGTTCCGGGTGGATGGTCGCGCAGTGGTAGCACTCCATGAAGTTCTCGATGATCAGCTTCCAGTTGGCGGCGACGTCGTACCGGATGCGCCGGCCCACCTCGAGCCCGTCCATCGCGTAGTGGTCGAGGGCCTCGAGATCACCCAGGCGCTCGGCACACGCGCCCATGACGTCCTGCTCGAACGAGGGCGGGTCGTCGGCCAGGCACACCCATACGTAGCCCAGCCATTCTTTCGTCTCCACGGCACGCAGTCCGTACTCGGCGCGGTCGATGTCGGGCATCTTGACCAGGTTCGGCGCCGCCACGAGCCGGCCGTCCAGCCCGTAGGCCCAGGCGTGATACGAGCATTTGAACGTCCGCTTCACGTTTCCGGCTTCTTCGACACACACCCGGGCGCCCCGGTGCCGGCAGACGTTGAGGAAGGCCCGGGCCCGCCCGTCAGCACTCCTCGTGACGATCAGGTTCTCCCGGCCGACGTCCACCGTACGGAAGGCGCCCGGCCCGCCGATGTCGGAGCTCCGGACCGCGCAGAACCACATCCGCTCGAAGATCGCCTCCTGCTCGGCCGCGAAGATGGACGGGTCGGTGTAGTAACTCCCGGCCAGGGTCGGGATCAGCGACGAGGTCATCGGAACCTCCGGGGATCGAACAGGCTGATCGGGTGGACGGTGGCGCCGCAGGTGGCCAGGTCGGCCACGATCTCGCCCACCACTGTCACGAACTTGAACCCGTGGCCCGAGAACCCGCAGGCCACGGTCACCGCCTCGTGCCCGGGGTGGCGGGCGATGACGAAGTGCTCGTCCGGCGTGGTGCTGTACATGCAGGGCTCGCCGCGCAGGAAACGGCCGGGCAGGTCGGGCAGCCGCCGGCCGCAGTAGTCGACCATTTCGGCGATCTCGTCCTCGTGCACCTCGGTGTCGAGGGTGTCCGGGGTGGTGGGCGTGCCGCGGCGGAAGAACGCGATCTTGGCCCCGCCGTCCGGGCCGTCGATGGCCGGGAAGCCGTAGATCTGGCCGCCCTCGGCGTCCTCCCAGATGTAGATCGGATGCCGGTCGGGGAGGAACGGCTCGACGCCGCCGCGGGGCTGGTACCAGTGCTGCACCTGGCGCTCGATGCGGAACTCGACGCCCAGGTCGGCCAGCAGCTCGGGCGCCCACGGCCCGGGCGCGAGCACGAGCTGGCCGGCCGTGTACGAGCCCTGGCCGGTGGTCACCCGCACCCCGTCGCCGGCCGGCTCCCAGCTGGTCATCGGCTCGTGGAAGCGCAGATCGGCGCCGTGTTTCGTGGCCAGCTGCAGATTGGCCGCGACGGTCGCCTCGGGCCGGACGAAACCCGCCTTGGCCTCGTAGAGCGCGACCTCGCCGGGTTGCGGGGCCAGCGTCGGGAAGCGGCGGCGCAGCTCCTTGGCGTCCAGCATCTCGTGCTCGAGGCCCCACTGCTCGGCGCTGGCCTTGCTGCCGGCCACCGTGCGGCTCTCCGGCCGGCCGACCATGACGCCGCCGGTCAGCGTGATCACGTCCCGGCCGGAGTCGGTGGCCAGCTGGTCGAACAGGTCGTAAGCGCGCAGCAGCAGGGGCACGTACTCCGGGCCCTCGAAGTACGACTGGCGGGTCACCCGGGAGCCGCCGTGGCTGGCTCCGCGGTCGTGGGCCGGGCCGTACTTCTCCAGACCGAGCACCTTCTGGCCGCGAGCCGCTAGCTGGAAGGCGGTGGCACTCCCCATGCCGCCCAGACCGACAACAATGACGTCGTACGCCGACATTCGGGCCTCCTGTGGTGCTATCCCCGCAGCCGTTCGTGCTTGGGGTCGAAGAGCGGCTCGGCGGCAACGGTGGCGCGGAGCTTGCGGTCGAAGTAGCCGATCGACACCTCGGTGCCGGGGGCGGCCAGGGCGGCCGGAAGCCAGGCGTACGCGATGGGCGCCCCGATCGTGTGGCCGAAGGCCGCGCTGGTCACGAAGCCGGCCACCCTCCCTCCTTGGTACACCGGCTCGCGCCCCATCGGCACGTCGCCGGTGTCGTCCAGCAGCAGGCAGGTGAGCAGCCGCCCGGGCCGGTCGTCGAGCGCGTCGCGGCCGATGAAGTCACCGGCGTCGCGGCGAACGGCAAAACCCACACCGCTTTCGTACGGGGTGTCCTCCGCGGTCATGTCGGTGCCCCACAGCCGGTAGCCCTTCTCGAGGCGCAGGCTCGTGAAGGCGGCCCGGCCCGCGGCGATGATCCCGAGCTCCTGACCGGCGGCCCACAGGGTGTCCCACAGCTTGAGGCCGCAGTCGGCCCGGGTGTAGATCTCCCAGCCCAGCTCCCCCACGTACGACAGCCGCAGCATGGTGACCGGAACCGTGCCGATGAAGCCCTCCCGCGCCTGGAAGTAGCGGAACCTCTCGGGCGACAGGTCGATGTCGGTGAGCGGGGCGACCAGCTCGCGCGCCCTCGGGCCCCAGACCCCGAGGCCGCCGGTGCTGCCGGTGACGTCCCGGATCCGCACGCCGGCCGGGGCGTGCCGGCGCAGCCAGTGCAGGTCGAGCGGACCGTTCACGCCGACCTGGAAGCGGTGCTCGCCGAGCCGGGCCACGGTGACGTCGCTGCACACCTTGCCGGCCTCGTCGAGCAGCATCGTGTAGGTCACCGAGCCGGGCCGCTTGTCGACGTTGTTGCTGGTCATGCCCTGCAGGAAGCTCACCGGGCCGTCGATTTCGAGGCGCATGAGCGAGGTCATGTCGTACAGGGCCACATTCCGACGCGTGATGTGGGCTTCGGTCTCGGCGATCGGGGACCAGTGGCGGCTCGACCAGCTGTCCCGTTGCTTTGGTTCCGGCTCGTCGTTCGACGCGTACCAAAGCGGCCTTTCCCAGCCCGCGGCCTCGCCGAACACTGCGCCGAGTTCGAGGTGCCGGGCGTGGAACGGGGTCGTGCGGACATTGCGGACGCTGGGCGGGTCGAGCGGGTGGACGATGTCGTAGACCTCGACGAAGCTGCGGATGGCGCGCTCCCGGACGTAGGCGGGGGCCAATTGCGTACGGTCGAAGCGGTTCAGGTCGCACTCGTGCAGATCGATGCCGGGGCGACCGGTGACCAGCCATTCGGCCACCTCGCGGGCGGCTCCGGCCGAGTGGGTCACCCAGATCGCCTCGGCCGTCCAGAAGCCGGGCAGGCCGGCCGCCTCGCCCAGCAGCGGGAAGCCGTCGGCGGTGAACGAGAAGACGCCGTTGAAGCCGTCCGTTCGTTCGGCATCTTTGACAACCGGCAGAAGGTCGGCGGCGGCCGCCCACGACTCCTCAAAAGTGTCAGGGGTGAACGGGAGCATCGACGGGTGCTCACCGCTCGCCAGCTCGTCCAGGCTCACCGGCATCGGCTCGTGCAGATACGAACCGATGCCCAGGGCCTCGCCGTGCGCCCGGAAGTAGAGGTCTTTGTCCTGGTGGCGCAGGATCGGCAGGCCGTCGTGGGCGCCGGCGTCCGTCGTCCGTACATATTGGTGGGCCATCGGCAGCAGGGGGATCGGGACGCCGGCCAGCTCGCCGATTCTCGGGCCCCAGAAGCCGGCGCAGCTGACGACTATGTCGGCTTGGTAGTTGCCGGCGTCAGTGTGGACACCTGCGACTCGGCCGCGTTTGGTTTCTATGGTGGTGACGCGTTCGTTGCCGACAAATCGGGCGCCCCTTTCATGTGCGCGCGCTGCTTGCGCCTCGCACGCCTTGATCGCGAGGGCCAGGCCGTCGGTCGGCACGTGCAGGCCGCCGTGCAGCTTGTCCTTGTCGAGCAGGGGAAAGAGCTCGGCGCAGGCCACCGGGTCGATCACCTGCGAGCCGATCCCCCACGACTGCCCGAAGCCGAAGCGGCGGTGGAGTTCCCGCATCCGCTCCGGCGTCGTGGCCACCTCGAGGCTGCCGACCGGGCGGAAGCAGTCCAGCCCGGTCAGCTTCTCGACGGTGTACCTGGCCAGCCGGGCCATGGTCCGCGACGGGTTGGTCTGGAAGACGAGCCCCGGCGCGTGCGAGCTGGAACCGCCCGTCACGAAGAGCGGCCCCTGCTCGAGCACGGTGACGTCGGTCCAGCCCCGCGCGGTCAGCTCATCGGCGAGGGCACAACCCACGATGCCCGCGCCGATGATGACAACCTTGGGTCTCATGGCTCAGCTGCCGGCCGGGATCCACGGCTTCCAGGTGGCCTCGTGCTCGTTGACCCACTTCTCGGCCGCCTGCTCGTCCGACATGCCCTGGTTGGTGATGTAGTCCGAGACCAGGTTCTGGTCGTCGTTGGTCCACTTGAAGTTCTTGACCAGCTGGTACGCCGTGCTGTTGCCGTCGGCGAACTTCTTGCTGGCGATCTTGTCGAGCACGTAGTCGGGGTAGTCGCAGGCCACCTTCTTGGGGTCGGCGTCGCAGCCGTCCTTGTACTCGGGCAGCTTCACCCGCACGTACTTCTCTTTGGCGAACAGCCACTGCGGCTCGTAGAAGTAGAAGAGCAGCGGCTTGGTCTGCGCCGCCGCCTGCTGGGCGGCCTTGATGATCGCCGCCTCGCTGCCCGAATAGACCACTGTGTAGTGGAGCTTCAGGTTGGTCACCAGTGCTTCGTCGTTGGTCACGAAAGAAGGGTCGCCCGCCAGGAACTGCCCCTTGCCCTTCGACTCCGAGGTCTTGAACAGATCGGCGTACTTGTTGAGGTTCTTCCAGTCGGTGATGTCCGGGTACTTGTCCACCATCCACTGCGGCACGTACCAGCCGATCACGCCTTGGTTGCCGGTCGGGCCCACCTCGACGGCGACCTTCTTGTCCTCGATGTAGGTCTTCTTGAGGTCGGGGTGGCCCCAGTTCTCGACGATCGTGTCGACCTCGCCCGTCTCGAAGCCCTGCCAGGCGATCTCTTCCTTGAGCTCTTTCTTCTCGACGGTGTAGCCCATCTTCTTCTCGAGCAGATAGGCGATGACGGCCGCGTTGGCCTCGTAGCCGACCCACGGGTTGATGGCCAGGTTGACCGTGCCCTTGGCCCCGGCGCTGGGCTCGTCCTCCCCCGCGCCCGAGGTGGCGCCGCCGCACGCGGTCAGGCTCACTATCAACGCCGCCGCGGCGGCCGTCCTCAGTGTTCTCATCTGCGAGGTCCCTTCGAGGTGTGGAAACCCTGGGTCAAGCGGTCGAGCAGGATGCCGAGCAGCACGATGGCCAGCCCGGCGGCCAGCCCCTTACCGAAGAGCTCGCGCTGCGAGAAGCCGGCCACGACGTCGTATCCGAGGGCGCCCGCGCCGACCAGGCCGCCCACCACGACCATCGCCAGGACCATGACGATGCCCTGGTTGGCCGCGAGCAGCAGGCCGCCGCGGGCCATCGGCAGCTGCACCTTCCACAGCAGCTGCCGCGGCGTCGAGCCGGCCGAGAGCGCGGCCTCGACGACGGTCGGCGGCACGTCGCGCAAACCGCGCTCGACCAGCCGGACGACCGGCGGCACGGCGAAGATGACGGCGGCGACGATGGCGGTGAAGCGGCTCGCGCCGAACAGCGCCACCGCGGGCAGCAGGTACACGAACGACGGCATGGTCTGGGCGGCGTCGAGCAGCGGGCGTACGCCGGTGGCCAGCCGGTCGTGCCGGGCGCAGAAGACGCCGAGGGCCACGCCGATCGCCATCGTCAGCACGATCGCCACCAGCACCGTGGCCAGGGTCTGCATCGAGTGCTGCCACAGGCCGAGACCGGCGAGCCCGGCGGCGGCCAGCGCGGCGATCAGGGCGGCCCGCCAGCCGCTGATCAGCGTGCCGAAGGCGGCCACGGCCACGACGAAGAGCCACCACGGCGTGGTGACGAGCACGGTCTCGAGCGGGTCGAGCACGCCGGCGCTGATGCCGTTCTTCAGGCCCTCGGTGACGTCGTACCAGTGCAGCTCGATCCAGCCGACGAGGTCGTTGACCGGTGCCGCGAACGAGTACCCGGGCACGTTCTCCGGGTCGATGCTTACCAGCGCGGCGGCGGCCACGACGACCACGCCGGCACCGACGAAGATCCACCGTGCCTGCCGCTGGCGGCGGCTGCGATGAACGCCGGTGCGACGGGCCGCGTTGGTCGTGATCCGGTCGAGCACCACGGCCAGGATCACGATGGCCAGCCCGGCGTCGAAGGCGGCGCCGACGTTGACCCGCTGCAACGCGTTCACGATGTTCTGGCCCAGGCCGGGCGCGTCGATCAGGGCGGTGATCACCACCATCGACAGCGCCAGCATGATCGTCTGGTTGACGGCGAGGGCGATGGTCGTCCGGGCCAGGGGCAGCCGCACCTTGCTCAGCAGCTGCCACCGGGTCGAGCCGAGGGCGGTCGCCGCCTCCACCGCGGTGGGCGACACCTCGCTGATGCCGAGCGCCGTGATCCGGATGGTGGCGGGCACGGCGTAGATCATCGTGGCGATCACCGCGGCCGGCTCGCCGATCAGGAACAGCAGCGTCATGGGGGCCAGGTAGGCGAAGGTCGGCATGATCTGCATGACGTCGAGCACCGGCCGCAGGGTCGCGCCGACCCACCGTACGCGGGCCGCAAAGATCCCCAGCGGCACACCGATCAGCACCGAGAGCAGCACGGCCGAGACGGTCAGCACCAGCGTGTCGACGCTCTGCTCCCACAGCCCGAGCACGCCGAAGGCCAGGAAGCCGCCCAGCGCCAGCAGGCCCGTGCGCCACCCGGCCAGCACGGTTCCGATCGCCGCCACCGCCGCCACCAGGCCCGCGAAGCCGAGCCCGGTGAGGGCGGCCTGCACCGCGTCGACCAGCAGGCGGACGCCCAGCCGCACGTAGTTGAGGCCGTAGAGGAAGAACGGGCTGGTGTCCCGGTTGGCGTCGACCCAGTCGCGCACGCTGTCGAAGAACCGGAACGCCGCCGCATCACTGCTGTCGGCCGCCCCGTCCGTCCGGAACAGCAGGTAGGCCACCACGGTCGCGACCACCATCGCCGCCGCCACCGTGCGGGTCCGGAAGCGGCCACGCCGGGCCGGCACAACCGTGTCGCTCGCCGCGGCCAGAACGCGCCCACCCGGCTGCAACACCGGCGGCGGCGGAACGGTCGCGGTCATGCCCGCCGCCTCCCGCCACCTTCGACGGCGCCGGCGTTCCTGCCGTCGGCTTGCACGGCGGCCTTCTCGACGCCCGCTTTCACGCCTGCCTTCTCGGCGCCGGCTTTCACGCCGGCACCTGGCGGTGGTGGCTGATCAGGGCCGGCAGCAGCTGGTCGGCGTCTATCACGCCCAGTTGCTCGTGGCCGTCGACCACCGGGATCGGGCGGTCGGCCCGCAGCACCCGGTGGACGGCGTCGCGGATGACCGTCCGGTGGCTCAGCGGCTCGGTCTCGCACAGCTCGCCGGGGGCGGGATCGCGCATGATCCAGCGCAGGGTCAGCACGTCCGAGCGCGGCACGTCCCGGACGAAGTCGGCCACATAGGAATCGGCCGGGGCGCCCACCAGCTCTTCCGGCGTGCCCACCTGCACCAGCTCGCCGTCGCGGAGCACGGCTATGCGGTCGCCCAGGGTCAGCGCCTCGGCCAGGTCGTGCGTGATGAAGACCAGCGTCTTGCCCACCTCGGCGTGCAGGCGGCGCACCTCGTCCTGCATGTCCCGGCGGATCAGCGGGTCGAGCGCGCTGAACGGCTCGTCGAACAGCAGCACCTCGGGGTCGGTGGCGAGCGCCCGGGCCAGGCCGACCCGCTGCTGCATGCCGCCGGACAGCTGATCGGGGAACTGGCGCTCCTGCCCCTCGAGCCCGACCAGCGCCAGCGTCTCGCTCGCCCGCCGATGGCGCTCGGCCCGAGGCACACCCTGGATCTCCAACCCGTACGCGACGTTGTCGAGCACTTGCCGGTGCGGCAGCAGCCCGAAGTGCTGGAACACCATGGCGACCTGCCGGCGGCGCAGCTCGCGCAGCCGCTTCGGGCCCATCGCGCGCACCGATTCGCCGCCGATGCTGATCTCGCCGCTGGTCGGTTCGATGAGCCGGGTCAGGCAGCGCACCAGCGTCGACTTCCCGCTGCCGGACAAGCCCATCACGACGAAGACCTCGCCCGGCCGTACGTCGAAACTGACATCGCGGACGGCGGCGACGCAGCCTGTGCGGCCGCGCAACTCGGCCGGGGACAGCTCGGCCAGCGGCGTGCCGACGATACGGTCAGCCCGGGCGCCGAAAACCTTCCACAGATCCGCGACGGCGATCATCGGCGTCATTCCCGGTCCCCTGTCCCCTGGTGTCCGGTCAGCTCGGCGTGGATCAGGTCGGCCGCCCGCTCGCCGATCATCAGCACGGTCACCATCGGGTTCACCGAGGGCATGAGCGGGAAGACCGAGGCGTCGGCGATGCGCACGTTGGGCACGCCCCGCAGCCGCAGCTCGGGGTCGACGACCGCCATCTCGTCCGAGGCGGCGCCCAGCCGGCACGTGCCGGCTGGGTGATAGACCGTATGGTGCGCGGCCCGGCCGTACGCGGAAAGCTCTTGATCTGTGCGAAGCGCCGGCCCGGGCGCGATCTCGCGGGCGATCCACGACGCGAACGGCTCGGTCGCCGCGACCTCGCGAGCCAGGCGCAGGCCGTCGACGATCGTCCGCTCGTCGTAGCCCTCGGGGTCGGTGAAGTAGCGGAAATCGAGCAGTGGCTTGGTCGCCGGGTCGGCGTCGGCCAGGCTCAGGCGGCCGACGCTGCGCGGGCGCGGCACGTTGGGGGTCATGCCGAAGCCGTGCTCGGGCACGTCGTAGCCGAGCCGTTCGGTGTTGAACGTGAACGGGATCTGATAGAGGTGGAACATCAGGTCGGGCCGCGCGGCGCCCGGCTCGCGGCGGACGAAGAGCCCCGCGTCCGAGTCCATGGCCGACATCGGCGGGATCGGGCGGCTCGCCTCCCACAAGATCAGCGACTCCGGGTGGTCGAGCAGGTTCTCGCCGACTCCCGGCAGGTCGTGCCGGACGGGGATCCCGAGCGTACGCAGATCGGCGGCCGGGCCGATGCCGGAGAGCAGAAGCAGTCGCGGAGTGTCGATGGCGCCCGCGCACAGCACGTACTCGCCGGTCGCTTTGATCAGCTTGGTGGTGTCGCCGCTCCGCACTGACACGCCGTTCCGCGGATCCAGGTGGAACGCCCAGTGCTCGGTGAGGACCGTCAGGTTGGGCCGGTCGAGGTGCGGGTGCAGGTAGGCCACCGACGCCGACGAGCGGATGCCGGTCTCGGGGTGGTACCCGACCGGGAAGAAGCCGGCCCCGTCGGCGAACGGCTCGGCGTTGAAGTCGTCGTGGACCGGAACGCCCAGGGCGGTGTGACAAGCGGTGACGAAGTCTTCGGCGAGCGGGTTGCGGTCACGCTCGGCCACCGGCGTTATGGCGACCTCCAGCCGCTTCCACAAAGGCAGCATTTCCTCGTACGACCATCCGGCCGCGCCCGCTTTCACCCAGTCGGCAAAGTCGTCGGGCGGCGGCAGGAAACTGATCATGGTGTTGTGCGAGGAACAGCCGCCCAGCACCCGGGCCCGCGCATGCCGAAGATACGAGTTTCCGCGCGTCTGCGGCACGATCGGATAGTCGTAGTCGTACTCGCCCTCGAGCAGGTTGATCCAATTGCGCAGCCGAAGAATCGCCTGGTCACCGACGTCGGAGGGCCCGCCCTCGACCAGGCACACCCGTACCCGCGGATCAGCCGACAGCCGCGACGCGACCACCGATCCGGCCGTGCCCCCACCGATGATCACCACGTCGTACTCGATGGTTTCCAGCGTGCGCCACCTTCCGCCGAGCCGTCGTCAAAGAATCATCAGTCCCGGTGGCGCCGGTCAATGTCAACAGCGGACTTTTACCTCAGTGCAACAATCCCGCTCACATTGATCATCGTCTTCTGGTTCATCCGCCCTTTCGCCACGCGCCCGCCCCGCGACCCTGCGGCCGGCCTTCGGCGATCGGCGTGGCCCTACGATCGGCTTGTGCCCTTCCTGGACGGCCCGAAGCCGCTGGCGTTCGCCCACCGCGGCGGCGCCGCCGACGGCGACGAGAACACGGCCGAGGCCTTCGAGCGAGCCGTGAAGCTCGGCTACCGCTACGTCGAGACCGACGTGCACGCCACCGCCGACGGGGTCGCCGTCGTCTTCCACGACCCCACCCTCGACCGCGTGACCGGCCAGGCCGGCCGCATCTCCTCCCTGACTTGGACCGACCTCCAGTCCGTCCGGGTAGCCGGCGCCGCCCTGCTCCCCCGCCTCGACGAGGTGCTGGCCGCGTGGCCCGAGATCCGTTTCAACATCGACATCAAGGCCGACCCCGGCGTCCGTCCCACGGTCGACACGATCCTCCGCTCGGACGCCGCCGACCGCGTCCTGCTCGCCTCGTTCAGCGACCGCCGCCTGGCTCAGGTGCGCGCCTTGGCCGGCCCGTCGATGGCCACCTCGCTCGGCTCCCGCTCGGTAGCCCGCCTACGCGTGGCCTCCCTGGTCGGCGCGCCCGTCCGCCTGCCCGCCACGGCCGCCGCAGTCCAAGTCCCCCCGCGCCTGGGCCGGATCACCGTGGTGGACCGCCGCTTCCTGGCCCTCTCCCACCGCTTGGGCCTGCAGGTCCACGTCTGGACGATCGACGACCCCACCGAGATGAACCGCCTGCTGGACCTGGGAGTGGACGGCATCATGACCGACCGCCTGACCGTCCTGCGCGACGTCTACCAGTCCCGCGGCCTCTGGCCCTGACCGGAATTCGGCGAAAAGAATCGCGGGGACAAGCTGCTGGAACAGTTTTCACAGGCAGCTCCGAGGTACACCTGGCCGACCATGTATTACATTTCTCGGGGCGGAGCTGTCGCCGGGCAACCTCGGAGCGTCACCGAGGGCCGTCGGCGGAAAGTTCCAGCTCAGCGAAGTTTTTGCGATCTTGGTTGAACCCCGGACATCATCCGTTCGGCCGATGCCGGGGGTTCGGGGCGGCGCCCATATTTTTTCTTTAAGTTCGGGCTAAGAATTCATCAAGTTCGCTGGCGGAATTGCATTCCCGCTGTGCTCCTCTTACCGTCTGGGAGCCGGTCGGAATGTGGGCCGGGTGGATTCAGCGAAGATGAGGTATGACGCATGCGTAGGCCTGCTTACCGCCGCGCGGCCGCCACGCCGTCGGGACGCAACCGACGAGTGTTCGCGGTCGGCGCCGTGATCGCCGCCTTGGGCGCGGCCGTCGGCTTCGCCTCGCTCTCCGGGGCGGCCGAGAACGACCGGCCCGAGGGCAGTGGCGCCGGCAAGGTCGTCAACGGCCAGGTGATCCTGACCGACACCTGCATCGACAGCAACCTCGCGCCGCACGACGGCTTCCAGCTCGGCAGCAAGTGCGTCTCCACCGAGTTCGGTGAGCTCGGCGAGGCCAAGGACAACCCGAGCCTGCTGATCACCGAGGCGCCCCGCGCGGTCGCCCCCAACACCCCGTTCACGCTGAAGATCAGCACCCGCAACCTGATCCGCGACCGCTTCCTGGCGGCCGGCAAGGGCGGCTACTACGTGGAGAGCTCGGTGCTGCGGGACGGTCTCGTCCGCGGCCACTTCCACACGGCGTGCCGCATGCTCGACAACACCAACGAGGCGCCCGCGCCCGACCCGGTGCCCGCGTTCTTCGTGGCCACTGAGGACAGCAAGGGCGGCGCCACCCCCGACGAGGTGACGATCGCGGTGCCGGGCGTCCCCACCGAGGGCACCGCGCAGTGCTCCTCGTGGGCCGGTGACGGTTCGCACCGCGTCCCGATGATGGTCCGCGCCAACCAGACCCCCGCGATCGACTCGGTCCGCATCACCGTCCGCAACGCAGGCGGCGGCGACAACGGCGGCGGCGACAACAACGGTGGGAACACCGGCGGCGGCAACAACGGCGGCGGCAACACCGGCGGCGGCAACAACGGCGGGAACACCGGCGGCGACAACGGTGGCAACACTGGCGGCGGCGACAACGGCGGCAACACCGGCGGCGGCAACAACGGCGGCGGCAACAACGGCGGCGGCGGCGGCGACAACGGCGGCACGCCGGGCAACCCCACCACGACCAAGGCGCCCAAGCCCCCGGTGAACAACCCCACCACCGCGCCCACCGTGAAGGACGACTTCACCCCCGACCCGACCAAGCCGGCCACCACCACCCCGGCCAAGCCGAACAAGCCGGCCACCACCAAGCCCGCCAACACCGAGGAGCCCGCCACCGGCGACAACGGCGGCAGCGGGAACAACGGCGGCGGCAACGAGAACGCCGGCAACGACGACCAGGCGGAGGCCCCGGCCACCACGAAGGCGCCGAAGCCCCGCGCGACCAAGACCACCGAGGCCCCGGCCGCCGGCGGCACCGATTACACGTACGACGACGGGCAGTTCAACTCGGGCAACAAGGCGCCCGTCGCCGACCAGGTGGCCCAGGTCCAGGCCGACAGCGCCAAGAAGGAAGACGGCGGCCTGCTCGCCCTGACCGGCAACAACACGGTCGCCGTGGTCGGCGGCGCGGCGGTCCTGCTGATGATCGGCATGATCATCATGGCGCTGACCCGGCGCCGTCGCCTCCCGGGCAGCACCTGGGAGTAAGGCAGCACGAAAGCCAGGGGCGGTCCGCGGTTCGCGGGCCGCCCTTTTCGTGCGCACCCACGGACTGGAGAAGTGAGGGTAGCCTTACCCGCGACGCAGAAGAGGAAGAGGTTCAGCATGGCTGACAGGCCGGCACGGGCGGCGACCGAGGCGGTCGTCAGCCGGGTGGAACAGCTCACCCCGCACATGGTCCGGGTGGTGCTCACCGGCGAGGCCCTGAGGAACATCCAGGCCGACACGTGCACCGACCACTACGTGAAGGCTCTCTTCCCCCTGCCCGGCGTGGTGTATCCCGAGCCGTTCGACATGGGTCAGATCCGCGAGACGCTGCCCCGGGCGGACTGGCCCGCCGTCCGCACGTACACCGTTCGCAAGTGGCTCCCGGCGATCCCCGAGATGTGGGTCGACTTCGTGGTCCACGGCGACGAGGGCATCGCCGGCCCGTGGGCCGTGGGGGCCAAGCCCGGCGACCCGTTCCGCTTCATGGGCCCCGGCGGCGGCTACGCGCCCAGCGCCGACGCCCACTGGCACCTGCTGGCCGGCGACGAGAGCGCCCTGCCCGCCATCGCGGCTGCGCTCGAGGGCATGCCGGCCGACGCCACCGTACGGGCGTTCATCGAGGTCGAAAGCGCGAGCGAGGAGCAGAAGCTCGAGTCCCCGGCCGACGCCGAGATCACCTGGCTCTACCGCGACGGTCGCCCGGTGGGTGAGGCGCTGATCGCGGCCGTACGAGGTTTCGAGTTCCCGGCCGGGCGGGTGCAGGCGTTCGTGCACGGCGAGGCCAACTTCGTCAAAGACCTCCGCCGCTACCTGAAGAACGAGCTCGGCATCCCCATGGACCAGTTGTCGATCTCGGGCTACTGGCGGCGCGGCATGAACGAGGACGGCTGGCAGTCCTCCAAGCGCGAGTGGAACCAGCAGGTGGAACAAGAGCAAGACCGGGCGTAGGTCACATCCCCCGGCGGTTGATGATGTGTAAGTGGTGACTGCCGAGGAAGACCTGACCAGCAAGAGCAGCCGCGGGGTCGCGCTGGTGGCCCTGCTGCTGGCCGCCGTGAACCTGCGGCTGGCGGTGACCAGCGTCGGCCCGGTGCTCGACGAGATCCGCGACGGGCTCGGCATGAGCTCGACGATGGCGGGCCTGCTGACCTCCGTACCGGTGGTGTGTTTCGCCGCCGTCGGCCTGACCGCGCCCCGCCTGGCCCGGCGGTTCGGCGCGTCGCGGGTGATCCTGGTCGGTCTGGTGGTGCTGGCGGCGGGTCTGGCGGTGCGTCCGTTCGCGCCCGGCACGGCCCTGTTCCTGCTGCTCAGCCTGGTCGCGCTGGCCGGCATCGCGGTGGTCAACGTGCTGCTGCCGTCGGTCGTCAAGGACCGCTTCCCGGACAGGGTGGGCGCCACCACCGGTCTCTACACGGTCGCCCTGAACGTCGGCGCCACCACCGCCGCCGCGGCCACCGTCCCGCTCAGCGAGCACGCGTTCGGCGGCGACTGGCGGTTCGGCCTGGCCTGCTGGGCCGTGGTGGCGGTGCTCGCCGTCCCCTCCTGGCTGCCTCTGGCCCGCGAGCCGATCGCGCGAAAGACCGAGGTCAAGACCGAGGTTCCGGTACGCGTGAGCCGCACCGCCGTCGCCTGGGCCCTGGCGGTGTATTTCGGCATGCAGTCCACCTCGGCGTACGTGATCATCGGCTGGCTCCCGCAGATCTACCGCGACGCCGGCATCTCCGCCGAGCAGGCCGGCGTGCTCTTCGCCGTCACGTCGTTCCTGGGTGTACCTTTGGGTTTCGTGCTTTCCGCGTACGCCGGACGGGTGCGCAGCCAAAGCTGGATAGCCGTCGGACTGGGCCTGTTCGGCCTGGCCGGCTACGGCGGCCTCTGGTACGACCCCGCGGCCGCCCCCTGGCTGTGGGCGATCCTGCTGGGCATCGTCAACACCGCGTTCCCCCTGGTCCTGACGCTGATCGCCCTGCGCGGCCGCACCCCCGCCACCGTGGTCAAGCTGTCGGCGTTCGCCCAGAGCGTCGGCTACGTCTTCGCCATCCCCGGCCCGTTCCTGGTCGGCGCCCTGCACGACGCCACCGACGGCTGGCGCGCTCCCCTAGCCCTGATGGTCGGCCTGATGATCCCTCAGATCATCGCCGGCTACCTGGCCGGCCGCGACCGCCAAGTCTGACCCCGCGCCTCAGCAAGATCCAAGGCTCGATTCCGAAGAGCGGGTGCGGCAGAGTCAGCCCATGGGCGCGGACGTGTGGGAGCTCGGGGACGCCTATGAGGCGTACGTCGGCCGGTGGAGCCGCCAGGTGGCCGTCGCATTCGTGCGGTGGCTGTCGGCGCCGGCGAAAGCTCGATGGTTGGACGCCGGGTGCGGGACCGGCGCGCTGAGCAGTGCGATCTTCGGAACCGCTGGTCCGGCTGCGGTGGTGGGGGTCGACCCGTCGCTGGGCTTCCTGCGGGAGGGGCCGGCAGTCAAGGTCAACGGGGACGCCGCCGCTCTGCCCCTGCGCGACGGAAGTGTGGATGTCGTGGTCAGCGGGCTGGCGCTCAACTTCGTACCGCGGCCGGAGGAAGCGATAGCCGAGTTCGTGCGCGTGGTTGCGCCGGGTGGGCTGGTGGCCTCGTACGTCTGGGACTACGACGCCGGAATGCGCATGATGCGCTTCTTCTGGGACGCCGCCATCGCGGTCGTCCCGGGCGCCGCCGGGCATGACGAGGGGCCGCGCTTTCCGATCTGCCGCGAGCCCGCCCTTCGCGCCGCCTGGAGTGCGCCCGGGCTCACCGGAGTCGCCACGCGCGCTGTCGAGATTCCGACAGTCTTCCGCGACTTCGACGACTTCTGGCAGCCGTTCCTGGGCGGTCAGGGCGCCGCGCCCGCCTACCTGGCCACTCTGACCGCCGCCGAGCAGGCCGACATCCGCGAACGCCTGCGCTCGAGCCTGCCCACCGCCCCCGACGGCACGATCGCGTTGACCGCGTCGGCGTGGGCGGTGAAGGGCCGCAAACCAGCCGGCAGCGCCGGCTAGGCGGCCAGTGAGGACCACCCGCTGGGCGTGGCCTCGACAAAGCGCCACCGCAGCCTGATCTGGCTGGTCAGCAGCAGCTCGCGCAGCCGCAGCGTGTAGACCACGGTGCCGTTCTCGCCCGGCGACTCGGTCGGCGAGAAGCCCTTGATCCCCGCGTACGACAGGCTCTCGGCGCTCACCTCGGCCGCCAGCGACGCCGGCAGTCGCAACGCCATGGTCAGCGCCCGGGTCGGGAACCGGATGTCGCGCTGGAACCATTGGCCCCACAGGCTGGCCGGCACGCGGTACGAGTACGTCACGCGCGTGCGCTCGCCCGGGTAGAGCGGGAACCGCGCCCGGGCGTTGCCGAAGACCAGGACCATCTTCAGGTACGCGTCGGAGGACCGGGTCACGCGGACCTCCATGGGTTCGGAGCGGTCGTCGCCCACTGACGCCACGGAAGCCTCGAAGTCCAGGTCGGAGAGCTGCAGCGGGCTCTCTTGATAGAGCCGCCGGGACACGCCGGGCTGGTCGGGGAAGCGGTCGACGTCGACCCGCACGGGATAGCAGGTGACGGGCCTGTCCCCCACGTTGCGCACCACCCGCTCGACCCGCGAGAAGTACCATCCGTCGGCGTACGTGAGGGTGGCGTTCTCTTCCTCGATGACGAGGGTGGCGGGCAGCATCGGGCTGGGCTCGTAGTCGCTGCGGACGACCGGCACCGGTGCGGGCTCGCCCGAGGCTTGCCGGCACTGCTCGTACCGGGAAATGATCTCGCCCCCGCTCGCCAGGACCGCCTCGGCGCGGCAGGCGAATTCGAAGGTCGGGTGGTGGCGCAGGCTCTCCACGTGGCTGATGTACGACGGGTGGTAGCCCATCGACGCGGCGAGCTGCTTCTTGGACAGGCCACGACGCGTACGCCAGACCGTGAGCACCTGGGCGAACGCGGTGCGGGCCGCGAGCTCGAGTTGTGAGGTCATCACACACTCCTGAAGGGACGCTGTCCGGCCATGATGCCTGACCGGATACCGCCCTGCCAGAGCAGAGCATGTCACTTTACGAACTCATCAGATTACACAGTGCGAGACTATATAGAAGGTCATCGTTGTCAATCATGTCCGGCCAGCACGTACGTGCAAGGGTTTTCCCTGATTCGGTGACGCTCGTCGATGCCTAGGTTCACCTCAAGTCTTCCGATGTGACTTGAGCCCGTCCCCACCCCCGGGACGGGGAAGGAGCACCCGCGTGAAACGTCGAACCCCCTTGGTCATCGCGCTGGCCGCCGGAACCGCGGCCGCCGGCGCCATGGTCGCGGTCACCGGGCCCGCCACCGCGGCGCCCCAGGACCCCGCGGCCGCCGCCGCCCTGGCCGCGAGCAAGGCGGACGCCCTGGTGGCCGGCCGCCCCTCGATCCTGCACGCCGGCTCGAACGAGACCTTCCTGCGAAAGAAGGTCATCCAGTCGTCCGGCCTCAACTACGTGCCCTACGAGCGCACCTACAACGGCCTGCCCGTCCGCGGCGGCGACTTCGTCGTCGTGACCGACTCGGCCGGCCGGACCAAGTACACCTCGGTCGCCCAGAGCAGCCCGATCGGTGAGCTGTCCACGGCGGCCAAGGTCACCAGCACCGCCGCCGCGGCGACGGCTCAGGCTCAGCTCAAGACGGTCGACAGCGTCGAGGGTACGAACCTGGTGGTGCTGGCCGAGGAAGGCGAGCAGGCCGCACTGGCCTGGGAGACGACGGTGAACGGCACGGGCGCCGAGGGCGCGAGCCGCCTGACCGTGGCCGTCGACGCCGCCACGGGCCGGGTGCTGCGTACGACCGAGCACGTCACCGAGGCGGCCGGCACGGGCACCGGATGGATCAACGGCACGGTTTCGATCGACACTACCCAGTCGGGCTCGTCCTACCTGCTGCAGGATCCGAGCCACACCACGATCCGCTGCCAGAACGCCTCCGGCAACACGACGTTCAGCGGCCCCGACAACGTGTGGGGCAACGGCAGCGGCACCGACCGCGAGACCGGCTGCGTCGACGCCTTCTACGTCGCCCAGAAGCAGTACGCGATGCTCTCGTCGTGGCTCGGCCGCAACGGCCAGAACGGCAGCGGCGGCGCCTGGCCGATCCGGGTCGGCCTGAACGACCAGAACGCGTACTACGACGGCACCCAGGTGCAGATCGGCAAGAACACCGCCGGCCAGTGGATCGCCTCGGCCGACGTGGTGGGCCACGAGCTGGGCCACGGCATCGACGACACCACCCCGGGCGGCATCTCGCGTTCGGGCACGCAGGAGTTCGTGGCCGACACGATCGGCGCGGCCACCGAGTGGTTCATCAACAACCCCAACGACGCCCCCGACTACCAGGTCGGCGAGGAGGTCAACCTGGTCGGCAGCGGCCCGATCCGGTACATGTACAACCCGTCGCTGGCGGGCGACAGCAACTGCTACTCGAGCAGCACCCCCGGCTCCGAGGTGCACGCGGCGGCCGGCCCCGGCAACCACTGGTTCTACCTGATGGCCGAGGGCACCAACCCGACCAACGGGCAGCCCGCCAGCACCCGGTGCAGCGGCTCGGGCGCGATCACCGGTCTCGGCATCCAGAACGCCATGAAGATCATGTACAACGCGATGCTGATCAAGACGTCCAGCTCGTCGTACCTGAAGTACCGCACCTGGACGCTGACCGCGGCCAAGAACCTCTTCCCGAACGGCTGCACCGAGTTCAACACGGTCAAGGCGGCCTGGGACGCGGTCAACGTGCCGGCCCAGTCGGCCGACCCGACCTGCACCGGCGGGGGCACCACGCCGCCGCCCACCACCACGCCTCCGCCGCCCACCGGCTGCTCGGGCACCAACGCCACCGACGTCACGATCCCGGACGCGGGCGCCGCGGTGAACAGCGGCATCACGATCAGCGGCTGTGCCCGCGCCGCGTCGGCCACCTCGACGATCGCGGTCAACATCGTCCACACCTACCGCGGTGACCTCCGGGTCGACCTGGTGGCCCCGGACGGCACGGTCTACAACCTCAAGGCGACGTCGACCTCCGACAGCGCCGACAACGTCAACACCACGTACACCAAGAACCTGTCCAGCGAGACGGCCAACGGCACCTGGCAGCTGCGGGTTCAGGACACCTACGCCCGCGACACCGGCTACATCAACACCTGGACCCTGACGGTCTAGTTCCCTCGATGGCAGGGCCGGCGCATCCGCGTCGGCCCTGTTGTCATTCCGGACAAAAACCTTTTCCCGGTACGAACGTTAGCCCACGGTAGCGGCTGTGTTGCGCCGTGTTGCTTACCGGGTGCCCCGCTTCATCCACCCCCGCCCGGCCCGATCGGTACCGGTGACAGACACCGAACGAGAGGGCACACCTTGAAGCGTTTCGTCCGCCGCGCCGTCGTCACCGCCGCTCTGATCGCCGTCCCGACGATGGTCGGCGCCCCCGCGTTCGCGGCCGCCACCGCCGCGACCCCGAAGAAGAAGCCCGCCGCGGTTGTCGTCGACCCCGCCGCGTACGAGACCGAGGTCGTCAAGCTGACCAACGCCGAGCGCACCGCCAACGGCTGCAAGGCCCTGCGCGTCGACTCGCGCCTGACCGAGGCCGCCCGCGCGCACAGCGCCGACCAGGCCAAGACCCGCACCATGACCCACACCGGCTCCGACGGCAGCAACTTCGTCACCCGCGAGGTGCGGGCCGGCTACCCGAAGAAGGACGCCTCGGCCGAGAACGTGGCCTACGGCTTCAAGACCCCGGAGCAGGTCGTCACGGCCTGGATGAACAGCACCGGCCACCGCAAGAACATCCTGAACTGCTCGAGCCTCGCCATCGGCGTGGGCCTGGCCTACGCCGGCAACGGCTCCCCGTACTGGACCCAGGACTTCGGCCGTTCCTGACGGCACGACGAAATGCCGCACAGCCCAGGCTGTGCGGCATTTTCGCATTCCCGCCGGGCCCGGACGGCAAACGGAATTTGTCGCCGGCCCGAACATTCACCGAATGGGGTGACGGGCACGAAAAATTCCGCACCGGTAAACGGCGCGGAAATTGTTATTCAGAGTACGGGTGCCGCAACGCTTGGTGAGGAGCGTCGCGACACCCGGCCGAACTCGGCACCGAAAAAGTTGCCATGCGTAGGCACTTGGAATCGGTGCGTGCCTATCGGTAGTCTCGGCTGTCAGGAATGGAGGTCGAATTCGCCATCCTTGGCCGAGTCCACGAAGGCGGTCCACTCCGCCGGAGTGAACATCAGCGCCGGACCGGAGCGGTCCTTGCTGTCCCGGACGGCGACGCCCTGGTCGAGGAAGGCCACCTCGACACAGTTGTTACCGCCGTTGCCGTTGCTGCGGCTGGCCTTCTTCCAGACCGCAGCGGTGAGAACTGCAGCATTTGGCTGGTGCGTGAGCAACTCAAGCACCCCCCTTCGTATGCGGTTGTCTTTCTCGCAGAGCACTACGCGACGAGCAGGCTCTCGATCATCTTGATGGTCATTCTTGCGTCCAGCGCCCGGGCGCTCAAACGCTCGAACTCTTGCCGGTAACGGGCAACCTCGGAGGGTTGCTCCTCGTAGTAGTCTCCCGCAAGACCTTCAAGATAGACAACATCCAAATGGGTGGTCTCACGAAACTCCAAAAGCGCAGCTGAACCGCCCAGGAACGTGTGTTCACCAGCGCTGAACGGCAAAATCTGCACCAGCACATTGGGTAATTGGCCGACCTCGATCAGGTGCCGAAGCTGTTCGTTCATCACCTCGTCACCGCCCACCACCCGCCGCACCACCGATTCGTCGATGATGGCGGTGAGTTCGAGGGGCCGTTCGCCTCGCAGCCGGCTCTGGCGGGTGAGACGAAGGTTGACGCGGCGGTCGGTCTGCTGGGCCGACTCGTTCGACCGGCCGGTGCGGATCAGCGCCCGCATGTACGCCTCGGTCTGCAGGAGCCCCGGCACGATGATCGGTTCCCAGGCACGCATGGCGGCCGCCGCCGCTTCCAGGCCGACGAAGTTGCCGGGACGCATGATGTCCCGGTAGTCCGTCCACCACGTTCGCTCGCGGGACAGCCTGGCCAGCTCGACCAGCGCCTCCCGATAATCCTGATCGCCCACGCCGTACAGCGTCAGCAGATCTTTGACGTCGCGCGGCGTCACCGCCACACGCGCGGTCTCGATGCGCGTGACCTTCGCGGCGTGCCACTCGAAATGCCTTGAGACGTTCTCTTGCGTCAGCCCCGCGGCCTCACGACACCGCTTGAGTTCCGCGCCCAGACGGCGACGGCGCAGGGTTGGCCCTTCATCAACGGACACCTGGACTCCCTCGGTCCTGATGAGACCGATAGTACGGGTCTGGCCTCCATGATCCAAACACGGCGTACCAAACAAAAAGTACTAGCCTTCTTGTATTGGCCCTTCGCCCGGGTACATGATGCGCGGACATCGAGTCACAACGTTTTCTACCCACAGTGATCATCGCGGCCATGGTGGCCACTGCAGATCCGACCGAAGAACCAGACGTTGTCTAAGGGGCGTGGCGGCGTGTTGGCTGACCAGTACTTCCTGATCGCACACGAGGACCGCACCGGCCGGTCCCGACTCCATCCACGTGCGACCGGCCTGGGCCTGGCCGCAGCACTGATCGGCGAGCTGATCCTCGAAGGACGGATCGGCATCTCCGACGGAGACCTGCTGATTCTCGACCGGCATCCTCCGACCGACGCGCTCGCGCACGACATTCTCGACCTTCTCATCGCGCAGCCGCAGCACCGGGACGTCCGGGTCTGGCTGGCCTTCCTCTCGCAGGACTCGGCGATCAGGGTCGGGGAGCGGCTCTCCCGCCTCGGCGCGGTCGAGCCGGTCACCCGGCGGCGCATGTTCTCCTCCACCGAGACTCTCTATATGCCCAACAGCGCGGCCCAGCGCAACGCGGCCGCCTGGGCGCCCGCCCGGCTGGCCAACCTGCTGGTCCGCGGCATCGGCATGACCATCAGCGACAGGGTGCTGATCGGCCTGGTGGCTGCCACCGGGCTGACCCGGCACGTTCTCTACGACTTCGAGGCACACCGGCACGCATTCCAGTCGCTGCCCAGCGCCGTGGGGTCGCTCCCGTCAGACCTTCGGGAGCTCGTCGAGTACACCGAGGCTTCGGTGGGCTCGGTCGTCACAGTGGGCCGCCGGTGAGCGGCACCGGGCGCCACCACCTGGGGCGCGACAACTCTGATCATTGGGCCGGAAGGATGCTCGTGTCACGTATGGAACCCGAAGAGCCGGACATCGTCTCGAAGGCGCTGGCCAAGAACAGGCTCGGCGTACCGTCGGTGGTGTTCTTCGGCGTGGCGGGTGCGGCCCCGCTCACCGTGATCATCGGTTCGATCACGACGATCTACGCGATCATCGGCAGCACCGCGGTGCCGATCGCCTACCTCGTGACGGCGGGGCTGCTGTCCCTGTTCACCGTCGGCTTCGTCGCCATGAGCCGGCACATCGTCAACACCGGCGCCTTCTACTCGTACATCAGTCATGGTCTGGGCCGGATCATCGGTGTGGGCGCGGCCTTCGTCGCCCTGCCCGCCTATTCACTCATGCAGATCGGGCTCTTCGGTCTCTTCGGATCCGTCGCCAGCGGCATCCTGGGGGCGTTCGGCTTCGCCGTTCCTTGGTACGCGTGCGCCATCGCAGCCTGGTTCGCGGTGGCAGTGCTCGGCCTGCTGTGGGTCGACCTCAGCGGCAAGGTGCTGGCCGTCCTGCTGGTGCTCGAGATCGCGGTCGTGCTCATCTACGACCTCGTGATGGTCAGCAACCCGGCCAACGGCCACGTCACGTTCTCGCAGTTCTCCCCGGCGCCCCTGGCCACCCCGGTGGTCGGCGTGCTGCTGGTGCTGGCGATCGCGGGCTTCGTCGGCTTCGAGGCCACGGTTGTGCTCTCCGAAGAGGCGAAGGACCCGAAGCGCACGATCGCCCGCGCCACGCACATCGCGGTGATCCTGGCCGGCGTGCTCTGCTCCATCTCGGCCTGGGCAATGTCGGTCAACACCGGCCCCGACCAGATCGCCGCCAAGGCCGCCCAGCACGAGACCGACCTGGTCTTCACGCTAGTCGGTCCGCATCTGCCGGGCTTCATGGTCGACCTGGGCTACGTCCTGTTCCTGACGAGCGTCTTCGCGGCCCTGCTGGCCTTCCACGCCGCCGTGTCGCGCTATCAGTTCGCCCTCGGGCGCGAAGGCGTGCTGCCGGCCGCGTGGGGACGCACCCACCCGCGCACGGGCGCACCGCTGCTCGGCTCGATCACCCAGAGCGTGCTGGCGATCATCGTGCTCAGCCTGTACGCGCTCGTCGGCTCCGACCCGCTGGTGTTCGTGTTCGCGTGGCTGACCACGATCGGTGGCCTCGGGGTGCTGATCCTGATGTGGGCGGCGTCGGCCGCGGTGCTGGCCTTCTTCATGCGTAACCGGCGCCAGGAGAGCATCTGGAAGGCTTACATCGCTCCCGCGTGCGCATTCCTGCTGCTCACCATCGTCCTGGCCGCCACCTGCATCGGCTTCGGTGAACTGCTTCAGGTCGACGGGGATTCACCGTTCCAGTGGCTGATTCCGGCCCTCTATCTCGCCGTGGCAATGATCGGCTTCGTGTGGGCGATGATCATGCGGGCAGCCCGGCCCGAGGTGTACGCGGCAATCGGCCGCGGCACCGAGGGGCGGGTGAATGTCATCCCCGATAGTTCAATGCTGCGGGCCCTGCACGCCGATCCGGTGGGCGCCCGCAGCGGATATCCCTACTGATCTTTCCCGCACCGCACCGAGGCTTTCCCATGCCGGTTCCCCCACCGCCTGGGAAGGAGAGGACACACATTGGATCGATGTGGAGGTTGCCTATGAAGTGAGGTTTCCCCCCAGCTCCGCGGCAGACCGTCACCCTCTCGGGGCGGCCTGCCGCGTTATGTGCCGGGGTTTCGGCCGGGCCTTTCTCGGGCCTTTCTCAGGCGGCCGAGGGGAACTCGTACAGCCAGTAGGACTGCTGGTCGATGCGGGTGAACTTCATGTTGTCGCTGAGCCGGCTCACCATCATCCGGAACACTCGCGACATGCGCCGCACCTCGTCGTTGTGGTTGCAGATGTCCAGGCAGACCAGGCCGTTCTGGGCCGAGGCGACCATGTACATCTGCTCGACCAGCTGGGCGAACGCCTCGCGGCCCTGGGCGTGCGGGCTGACCGCGACAAAGCCGATGTACCAGATCTTGCGGGCGCTGTAGTGCTCGGGCCAGTGCCGCTCGAAGTACTGCGGTGCGATCAGAGGAACTGCATCGAGATCATTTGTGTACGTGGCCACGCCGCAGATCGTGCCGTCGTCATCGAGGGCGAGATACTTGTCGACCCGAGTGTCAGCCAATACCGAGTCGAACTCGTCGCGGGTCATCAGGTGCCGCTGAACCGCCAGGTGGTTCAGCTCCTCGAACGCATCCCGGTACATGGTCCACATTGTTTCGTGGAGCGCTTGGTCGGTGATCCGGTCGATGACTTTGATCAGCATGTTCGGCTCCCCCGCAGGCCGCCGCCAGGTCGGCCCGCTTCTCGCACTCATCTTGATCGATGATTGTTGACCATCACTGTACGAAGCGTGACAGCGATACGACAATGCGTAGCGTCCGATTGAATGTGCCAATTCATCTACCGGACGCGCCGAGTGCCCGTTTTGGTATGCAACTTGCAATCACCGGCGTGGATTCGTCCCTCGGTCCAGCAATCCGTTCATGACTGCGAGTACTAGACACCGTGCGCATTACACCTGGTCCAGGCTCTTTGGATCGTCCACCGAGAACGATCGTCAAGTAATGCGGCCTTGTTGATCAAAAAACAAGAACGCGGCCGCGAACAAGCGTAGTGCCATTCCAGCGGAAGTAACAGTGGGTAATCATTCGGTGTGGCGGCGCAGGAGCCCGTCGACGCTGTGCGGGGCGACCTCGTGCAGCACGATCGACGTCGACGTGCGGACAACGCCCGGGGCGGCCACGACCAGATTGGTGATCCGGTAGAGGTCGGCCGTGTCCTTGGCGACGATGCGGACGAGCAGGTCGCCGTCGCCGGTGGTGGCCAGGATCTCGACCACCTCGGGGATCCGGACGATCTGCTGGGCGGCCAGGTCGCCCTCGCGCTGGCTGAGCGACAACGTCATGAACGCCATCAGCGGATACCCGAGGGCCGCCGTCTCGAGCCGGCGCGAATAGGCGCCGAGCGCGCCGGACTCCCGCATGCGCCGCAGGCGGGCCTGCACGGTGTTGCGGGACATGGAAAGCCGCTCGGCCAGCGCGACCACGGTGGCGTCGGGGTCGGCGTCCAGGGCTCGCAGAATGCGCGCGTCGGTGCCGTCCAGAGATCGCATCGTTGCCATCCTCCCCCGTCGCCGGCCATTGTCCTGCGCAAACCGCACAAGAGGCAACCTCGCAACGGTGCAGGATGCTCAGCCGCGCTGCCAGCCCGGGGCGTCGCGGCGCTCGATGACGGGGAAGACGCTCGAGTAGTGCTGCCAGGCCGGCCGGGGCGGCGCCTCGGTCAGTGCGAGCAGCCGGGCGAGCCCCTGCAGGGCGTCGAGCAGCGCCTGATGCAGCCGCGGATCGGTGACCAGCCCCTGGTGATCGACGGCGGCCGGATCGATCGGCAGCCGGATGCAGGCAGCCCGCAGGATCTTGGCGCTGGCATGGTCCAAAACGGTCTCGAGGGTGGCCCGGGCGCCGTCGTCCTCGTTGGCGTGAGCCACCGACAACCAGGCGACCGGCTTGCCGGCCAGAAGGTTGTCGTCGATGAGCCAGTCGAGCAGATTCTTGAGCGCGCCCGGAATCGAACCCGAGTACTCCGGCGTGCTGATCAGCACGGCGTCGGCAATCCGGACCTGATGGCGCAACAGAACCACGGTGTCGTGCGGATCCTGTTCCCCCGGAACGTACGCGGGAACGTTGCGCAGCCCCTCGAAGAGCCCGGCGTTGATGTCCTCCGGCGCGTACCAGGCGGCGGTGCGCAGGGCGGCCGTGTGCAGGGAATCCTCGCGGGTGCTGCCCGAGATCAGCAGGATGCGCGTCATGCCGCCGAGCCTATGCGGCCAGTGTTAACCGCCGTCACCGCGCCACTCAGCCGTTCGTCCCGCGCTCCACCCCTTCGACTCCGGCATTACTCACAAACCCGTCGCAAACAGGGAGCACCCAAACCTTGCAAATCCTGCGAGACAACGGTCCGGTCAACGCCGTACGCCCAAGACCGTCAGGGCGGCGGCGGAGCAGACGAGCATGGTGGTCGCCATGCCGGTGGCGGTGATGTGGCCGGGCAGGCTCATGGCGCTCGCGGCCAGGCCGCCGACGAGGAACTGCAGCAACCCCTGCAGCGAAGAGGCCGAACCGGCGGCCGAGCCGTGACCGGCCAGGGCGAGCGAGGTGGCGTTGGCCAGCACGACACCCAGCATCGACACCACCAGGAACAGACTGACCAGCAGCAGCGGCAACGCCAGATTAAGGACGGCGCCGGCCAGCACCCCGGCGGCACCGACCGTGGCCACGGTCAGCGCGATGCGCAGCAGGGTGTGCTCGGTGGCGACGCGGCCGACGAGCAGGCCACCGACCTGCCCGAGAACGACGATGCCGAGGCCGTTGAAGCCGAAGACCAGACTGAACTGCTGGGCGGACAACCCGTACGCGTCCTGCAGGACGAACGACGAACCGGAGATGTAAGCGAACACGGCGGCGAACATCAGCGCCGCCGCGAGCACGTAACGCAGGTAGTGCCAGTCGGTGACCAGGCCCCGGAACGTCCTCAGGGTGGCGCGCGGGTGGGCCGGCGCCCGGTCGCGTACCGGCAGCGACTCGGGCAGCGCGAAGACCACCGCCAGCAACAGCACACCACCGGCGGCGGCCAGGACGAGGAAGACCGCCCGCCAGGTGGCGACAGTCAGCAGCTGGCCACCGACGACGGGCGCCACGACCGGCGCCACGCCGTTGATCATCATCAGCGTCGAGAAGAACCGGGTCATGGCCGTGCCGCTGAACAGGTCCCGCACGATCGCGCGAGCCAGCACCGTACCCGCCGCCGCGCCCAGCGACTGAAGAACCCGCCCGCCGATCAGCCAGCCCGCCGTGGGCGCGACCGCACACCACAGCGACCCCGCGACGTACACCGCCAAGCCGATCACCAGAGGTCGGCGCCGCCCCCACGTGTCCGACAGCGGACCCACGATGACCTGGCCGACGGCGAGCCCGACGACGAACACGGTCAAGGTCAGCTGAACCATCGGCGCGCTGGTCCGCAGCTCGGACGCCATGCCCGGCATGGCCGGCAGATACATGTCGATCGTCAGCGCGCCGAACGCGCTCAGCGCACCGAGCATGAGAGCCAACCGTCCGCGGCGCGGCACCCGTAACGTCTGGATTATGGACACATAATTATCGTCGCATAATCCACTAGGCTGGTGCCATGCCTCGTGACCCGGACCATGCCGCCGCCGAGAGCCCGCTGGCCGAGTTGGCGGACCTGATCCTCAACGTCGGCCGGCTGGTGCGCGCCCGCACACCCGAAGGGTCCGAGGTGGTGCCGCTGACCGAAACCGAACGCCAGGTCATGCGAATCGTGGACCTGTACCCCGGCACCGCCCCGAGCGAGATCGCCCGCCGCGCCCGCCTGCAGCGCACCAACGTCAGCACGGCTTTGCGCACCCTCGAGAGCAAAGGCATGGTCGCCCGGGTGCCCAGCACCGGGCGCGGGGTCGCCGTCCGAGCGACCGAGCTGGCCGCGGCCAACTTGCGCGGGCTGCGCAGCGCTTGGGCGCGCGAACTGACCGACGTGCTGGGCGACGACCTCGACACCGTCCGGCAGTGCACCGAACTGCTCCAACGCCTCGAACAGCGCCTCACCACCGACGACGGCCACCTCGCTGGGCGATAGCCACACCGTCCGGCGACAGCCGCTCGCGCCGACCCGGGCGATCCCGACGTGGCCGGGCGCTACGCCGTCTCCGATGCTGCGGGAAGGTGCGGCGTCGGTGCTCAGCCGGGCGTCGCTTGGTTGTAGCAGCACCAGATAGCGGTGGACCGTTCGACCAGTGCGCCGGCAGCGAACCTGCCGTCCGCACCGATGATTCGGTCGCCTTCGTCGTGCCTGTGTATCGCCGGTTATCGACCTCGGCCAGGCCATCGCTGATCATTGCAGCGGGATTGAACTTCGCGGCCTGATCTTGCTGGGTGGGCCACCCTTACCCCCGCCCACCCGGGGACGTCTTTATTTTAGGGGCGGGGGCTTTGAGCGGGTCGAGTTATCCACAGGTGGGGGCGGGTGTGCGAGAGTGCGGCTGTGGACGATGACGTCGCGAAGTTCTTGGACGGTGTGGGGGATGCGCAGCGGCAGCGGGATGCTCGGCTGCTTGTTGGGCTCATGGGTGAGGTGACTGGCGAGCCGGCGGTTATGTGGGGCGGCAGCATCATCGGGTTTGGGTCGCGGCATTACAAGTACGAGTCGGGGCGGGAAGGGGACGTCGCGGCGATCGGGTTCTCGCCGCGTAAGGCGCAGACCGTTCTTTACCTGACCGGGGATCTCGACGGCTACGCGGATCAGCTCGGGCGGCTAGGGCCGCACTCGCTGGGCAAGGGCTGTCTGTACATCAAGCGCGTCGACCAAGCCGATCAGGCGGCGCTGCGGGAGATCGTTGCGCGCTCGTTCGAGGTAGCCAAGAACCACTGAGCGCCGGCTGAGCGAGACTCGGGCGCGTCGAGGCGGCGGGCGCCAGACCCGTCGGAACGCCGCGACTCACGCCTGTCACGACCGCGGGCGTCAGGCCCGTCGAAACGCCAAGACCTAGGCCCGTCGCCGCGGCGGACAAGGCGCGGCGAACAAGGCGCTGCGAACAAGGCGCGGGGGGATGTCAGTCGTCGTGGTGAGAGCTGTCGTCGTCGTGGCTCGAGCCGTCGTCGTGGTGTGAGTCGTCGTCGCTGCGGGCGGGGTCGTCGCTGGGTGAGCTGTCGTCGCCGGAGGGGTCGTCGCTCGGAGATTCGGAGTCGGCGGGCTTGGCGGGCTTGGCCGGCTTAGCGGGCTTGTCGGGCTTGGGCTTGGCGGGCTTGTCGCCGTGGCGAGGGTCTTTGATCTTGGGGCGCTTGTCGTCGCCGTCGGGGAGGCCGTCTCCGTCTGTGTCGGGCTTTGAGGGGTTGGTGCCTGCCTTGAACTCGGCCAAGTTCGGTAGCTTGTCGCGGTCCTTGTCGGCCTTCGCGTCGTTCTTGCGGAAATTGAGGCCGTTCGCTTTCTCGTACGCGTCGGGCATGCCGTCGCGGTCGGTGTCCCTGGTCGCCGAGTTGGGTTTTTTGGCGAACGCGGCGCCCGACACCGGGAGGGCGCCCAGCGCGGTGGCCGCAACAACGGCGACGGCGATCCGCAGGTGACGACGTGAGCTCATGCAGGACTTCCCTTCGGGGCCGGGCGGCGGGGGTGACGCACCGGCTCCTGCCACGGTAGGGCCCTGAGCAGCCGAAACACCCGGTCCGGCGGGCTTCACAACCAAGTTGCTCCCCGCCCGCCACCGACGTCAGCGGAAGGCCGACAACCGTACGGCCAGAACCGGATCAAGCTCTTCCAGGGCACCGGCCCGGCCCTGATCGTCCAGTTGACGTACGAGGTCTCGGATCTTGTTGTCGCCCGCCTCGGTGGCGTTGAGGACGGCGTGGAACGCCCGCACGAGCAGGTCGTCGTCGAGCGTCGGCATGTGGTCGGACAGCAACATCCACAAGGGAGCCACCGACGAGCCGAGAGCCGTCACCGCCGGGGTCAGCAGGGCGCGCGGGGCCAGCTCCGCGCCGCGCGGGGTGGCCACCTGGCCGTGTGCCACCAGGATGCGGGTGATGGCCACGACGCGGTCGGGAGGGAGGCGGTCGGCGTCGGCCCTGAGCGCCTGCATCAGCATGGTGACCGCGGGGCGGGCCTGAGCGGGACCGATGGCGGCGATCGCCGTGGTCACGTGCTCGTACCGGGTGATCAGCTCGTCGGGTGACTCTTCGAGGGCGGACGCCAGCCACAGCGCGACCAAGCTGCGCGCGAGGGATTCGTCGGTGCCCGATTCCTGGCGGACGAAGGTGGTCAGCGATTCCGGCTGGCGGGCGATCAGCGGTTCGAGGGCGTGCAGCAGGCTGTCGTCGCTGACGCTGTTGCTCAGGTTCATGGATCGCAGCGCCGACCGCAGGTCGAAGCTGGGCCGCCAGACCGGCGCCGGCGAGGATCCCGGCGGGAATTCGTTGGTCCAGCTGATGTCGAGGTCGGCGGGCGGGCCGTCGGGTGCGCGGCACAGCTCGACGTCGCGCCGGCCGTTGTGCCAGACCCGGACGACAGCCAGTTTCGCCATGGCGTCCATGTACATGTCGCCGGGGATGGCGGCCCGCCACTGCAGGACCGAGCCGCGCAACCAGTACGCCGGGTCGTCGGTCGTGGTGAACAGGTCGGACGCGCGCAGCGAGCCGCCACACGACAAGGTGAGCAGCAGCAGGTTGAACGAGTAGGTGGACATCCAGTGGTCGGCACGCTTGTCGACCGGGCGATAAGAGCTTTCCGCGTACGTCGGTCTGGTCACCGCCTGGCTCGTGCGCCCGGTCAGCCACGTACGCAACCTTTCGCGATCAGCACCGTCGAGCAGATCGGCGATGAAGGGCAGCACCGTCGCCCGGGCGGTCAGCGCGGTGAACCCGAGCAGCGACCGCAGCAGGTCGTCGTCGTTGGCCGGGCCCAGCCGCAACGCCAGCGTGCCGGCCGCCTCGCGCGCCTCGGTGTCTCGTACGGCCTGCACGACCAGCCGGGCCACGAGGTATTCGCCGAAGGTGGCGTGCAGGAACTCGTACGTCTGCAGGGTTTGATCGTCGCGCACGGCCTGAGCGCGCTGGATGAAGAAGAAGCGCCCGACCATCTCTTGCCCGGCGGTCAGCGGCGTGCGGAACGCTTCGGTGCGACCCGGGCGCGACGGGCTCAGCCCAAGGCCGGCCAGGTCGTCGTCGAGTTCGCGTTCGGTGACCCACAGCCGCAGCCGGTGGAACATCGCGAACGCCACCACCGACAGGCGCAGCAGCTCTTGCTCGACCAGCGCCGGTATCGCCGAGTCGGGTTGCCCCGCGTGCACCCGGCGCACCTCGCGCGCCGCGAACGACGCCAGCAGCCGCTCGTACAGTTGCCCGCCGTCCAGGTTTCCGCCGTGCAGCTCGTGGCCCGTTGCGTGGTAGAGCGCCAGCATGAGCAGCAGCAACGGCTGTTCGGCGAGGTGGCGCAGCCGGAGCACGACATCAAGCGAAGGCCCGGAGTTCACCTTGTTCCAGACCTCGAGCCAGCGCTCGATCTGCGCGTCGTCGAACGGTTCCAGCCGTACGGCGAGAGCGCCCCCGGGCAGGCGGGCCCGATCGGCCACGGCGACCCGGCTGGTCACCATGACCGCGACCGGCCGGCCCAGCGACGCCTCACGCTGCTGGAACTGCGCCACGCGCTGCAGATAGTCGGACTGGTGCAGACCGGTGGCCTGCAGCAACTCGTCGAAGCCGTCGAGCAGCACCACCGGCAGGGCGCCGCCGGCGTCCCGGGCGAGCTCGGCCCACGACACGGTCTCGCCGATCGTCGCCCGCAGGGCCAGCTCGATCTGGTCCTGGATCTCGGCCTCGGCCGGCACGTCGCGCAGCGCGACGCGGCAGACGAAGAAGTCGGCGGCGGGCAGGCGTGCGGCCAGGATCCGGGTGAGTGACGACTTGCCGGCGCCGGGCTGGCCGAGTAGCAGCATCGGCGCCTCGGTGGCCTGCGTGGTGGTCAGGTACGAGGCGAGGAAGGCGGCCAGGTCGTTCCGGGGCTCGACAGTCGTCCACCAGAAATCGTCGGCCGGGCGGGCACCCGGCCCGGCCGTGCGGACGCGGAAGATCGGGTCGAGGTACGCGGCGCCCAGCGCAGGCAGCAGCACCTCGCCGGAGTCGCCGCCCAGCACCGGCCGCTCGAGCAGGGCGCGGTAGGCCCGGGCCAGGGCGGCGCGGTGCCGGCTGGGGTCGCGGCCCGAACTGACCTGCAGCAGCACCGATTCCAGCCGTTCCAGGCCGCGAGTGGTGGCGCGGGCCTCGATGCGGCCGGCCCAGATGGCGAACTCGGGGATCTCTTCGGCCAGGCGGCGGTGGGCCTCGTCGTAACGGCGGAGCGCGACCGCCGGCAGGCGCTGGTCGAGCAGGGCCGACAACGAGGCGCGAGCCCGGTCGTCGGCCGCGTCCCAGACGGCGAGGCCGGTCAGATGCGTCTTCATCCGGGCGGCCGACTCGGCGAACCATTTCTCGAGCGATTTCTCGTACGACTGGTCGGGCGCCGGCAACGGGACGGAGCTCGTGATGAGGCGCTCGACCAGGGTGCCGTCGGCCTTGCTGATGAGCAGCAGTTGCTCCTCGCGGCGGAACTCCGGGTCGGCCATCGACACGTCGGCCAGACATTCGTCGAGCGCCTCGAAGAACGCGGTCACGGCTAGGACCGCATGCGCGGCCTGTAGGCGCCGGCTTCGGTCGTGCCGTCCCAGATCTCGTACCGAATCATTAATTCGGACAGTGACCAGCCGGCCCAGCCGGACCACTTCGGACTTGGCGTCGAACAGGCTGATGGCCAGATCGCTGCCGCCCGCCGTCGCGACGCTCAGCACCCCGCCCAGCAGGTTGTCGACGGCCTTGGCGACCGGCCCGGCGCCCCCGAGGATCCGCACGGCGTCGGCGTAGGAAAGGCGCTGCGGCATGGCTCCATCATGACCGAGGGAGCCATGCCGCGCGGATCAGGCGATCTTGCGGCGGTACGCGGCCATGGCGAACAGGTAGGCGATGATCAGGATGCCGACGCACCAGGCGAGGGCGATCCAGATCTCGTGACCGACCGGCTGTTCGGCCCACAACGCCCGGATCGAGTTGACGATCGAGGTGACCGGCTGGTTCTCGGCGAAGGCGCGCACCGGGCCGGGCATCGTCTCGGTCGGCACGAAGGCCGAGCTGATGAAGGGCAGGAAGATCAGCGGGTACGAGAAGGCCGACGCGCCGTCCGGTGTCGAGGCGCTGAGGCCGGCGACGATGGCAAGCCAGGTCAGGGCCAGGGTGAAGATCACCAGGATGCCGGTCACGGCCAGCCAGGCGAGCACGCCGGCCGAGGTGCGGAAGCCGATGATCAGGCCCACGCCGATGATCACGAGCACCGAGATGGCGTTGGACACCAGCGACGTCAGCACGTGGCCCCACAGCACCGACGAGCGGGCGATCGGCATCGAGTTGAACCGCTCGAAGATGCCGCCCTGCATGTCGTTGAAGAGCCGGAACCCGGTGTACGAGATGCCGCTGGCAATGGCGATGAGCAGCACACCCGGCATCAGGTAGTTGGTGTAGTTGTCAGTCCCGGTCTGGATGGCGCCACCGAACACGTACCGGAAGAGCAGCAGGAACGCGATCGGCATGATCGTGACCGTGATGATCGTGTCGAGGCTGCGGGTGACGTGTTTCAGGGAGCGGTCGAGCATCACACCGGTGTCGTTGAGGACGTGGGCGGTCATCGCTTCTCCTTCCCGACTATCGCGAGGAAGATCTCTTCGAGGGTGGGCTGCCGTTCCACCAGCTCGGCCTGGGCCGGCGGCAGCAGTTGGCGCAGCTCGGCCAGCGTGCCGGTGACGATGATCGTGCCCTGGTGCAGGATCGCGATCCGGTCGGCCAGCTTCTCGGCCTCGTCCAGGTACTGGGTGGTGAGCAGGACAGTCGTGCCGCCGCCGGCCAGCTTCCGGATCTCTTCCCACACCTCGAGGCGCGCCTCGGGGTCGAGGCCGGTGGTCGGCTCGTCGAGGAAGATCACCGGCGGGTCGCCGATCAGGCTCATGGCGATGTCGAGGCGGCGGCGCATGCCACCCGAGTACGTTCCGACCCGCCGCCCGCCCGCGTCGGCCAGGTCGAAGCGCTTGAGCAGGTCGTCGGCCACGTCGCCCGGGTCCGGCACCCGCCGCAGCTTGGCGATCATGACCAGGTTCTCGCGGCCCGACAGGATCTCGTCGACGGCGGCGAACTGCCCGGTCAGGCTGATCGATTCCCGTACGTGGGCCGCCTGCGACACCACGTCGAACTCATTGACGGTGGCGGTTCCGGCGTCCGGCTTGAGCAGGGTGGCCAGGATGCGCACGATCGTCGTCTTGCCGGCGCCGTTCGAGCCGAGCAGGGCGAAGACGCTGCCCCGGTCGACGGTGAGGTCGACGCCCTTGAGCACTTTCAGGTCTTTGTAGGACTTCTCCAGTCCGGCGACCTCGATCGCCGGGGCTCTCGTTGGCATGGCTCTCCCCGTTCAGGAGCGGTGGATGGTGATGTCGCCGTACGAGGTGCGGCCGCGGATCTCGACGGTGTCGCCGGGACCCTCGGGCTTGGTCGTGTTGTCCAGCTGGTTGCGGACGTGCCCGAAGCTCGTGTTCAGCTCGAGCCAGGCCGCCGTGCCCTCGGCGATGCCGACGTCGAGGTCACCCATGGCGGTGCCGAGCGTGACCGCGCCCCGCACCACCTCGCCGATGTGGATGGCGCCGTTGGCGGTCTTGGCGTCGACGGCGGCACCGGCGCGGTCGACCCGGATGTCGCCGTTGGCCGCCCGTACGCGCAAGTCGCCCGCGACCGCGTCGATCGTGGTCTCCCCGTTCGAGTTCTTGACGACCGCGGTGCCGGTGACCTCGCCGATCTGAACCCGGCCGGAGCCGGTGGAGATCTCGGCGTGGCCGTCAACGCGACCGGCGGTGACCCGGCCGGCCGAGGTGCTGAGGTTGAGCGGGCCGGTCTGCTCGACGCCGATGTCGCCGGCCGCGGTCTTGAGCCGGCACTCGGCCAGCGGCCCGGCGCAGCGGATGTCGCCGGCCGACGTCGTGACCGAGATCTGGGAGCCGGTCGGCAGCTCGATGGTCACGTCGACCGACCGGGTCTTGCGCGAGAAGTCGAAGAGCCGCTTGGGGCCGATGACCC
Source organism: Paractinoplanes pyxinae (assembly GCF_026626335.1). Classification (GTDB taxonomy): domain Bacteria; phylum Actinomycetota; class Actinomycetes; order Mycobacteriales; family Micromonosporaceae; genus Actinoplanes; species Actinoplanes pyxinae. The sequence continues at coordinate 353,442 of NZ_JAPNTZ010000006.1, forward strand.
GCAGCAGGCCGTCGGCGAAGGTGACCTTGACCTGCCGGGCCGCCTCCACATCGGACTCGTCGGAGCCCTCGCTCGGGACGACCTCGACGGCGGTGTCGGCGCGCTCGCTCGCGGCGATCCGCACGTTGCCGACGGCGAGCTCGACAACGACGGCGATCGATTCGGGGGTGTCGAATTTTGGCATGGTGGTACCCACTTTTCTCACGTCGGGGTGGATCAGCGGACCCAGCCGGTGAAGCGCTGGACGCTCCTCTTGCTGGTGGTGGGGTTGTTTTCGGTACGGTTCTCGGGCTCGGAGCGCTGCAGGCCGGCGGCCGCCGCCCGCACCAGCCACGCGTTGACCGAACGGCCCTCCTTGGCCGCGGCCTCTTCGATGGCCGCCTTCAAGGGCTCGGGCATGCGTACGTTGATCCGGGTGGCCGGCCCGTCCTCGGCCACCACGGGCTCGACCTCCGGAGCCGGAGCGGGTTCGGGGGCGGCCGCCTCGCCGGACGGCGCCTTCACGACGAATTGCGGGTCACGGCCGCGCAGCCGCACCTCGACCGAGCCCGGAGCCAGATCCCGGGTGATCTCGTCGGCCGCCGCCGACAGCGCGTCCAGAAGCGTCATCCGGATCGCCGACTCGAGCGCTCCGGTGAGGCGTTCGACCAGGGCCCGCGACTCCTCGCCACCGGCCTCGGCCAGCGCGGCGAACTCGCGGCCGAGGTTGCTCACATACGTCGTCAGGTCCATGGCACCACTATGGCACCACTCTGGCGCCGAGGCAAGCCACATTGGCACCACTGTCATGTGTCGGATCAGTGCGGCGGCGTTCGTAGCATCAGCAGGACGACGAAGGAGGAGAACATGCAGTACCTGGTTTCCGTGATCGACGACAAGTCCGGCTCCGCCACCGACGACGAGATGACCGCCATTGACGCCTTCAACGACAAGGTTCAGGCGGCCGGCCACTGGGTGTTCGCCGGCGGCCTCAACGCGCCCAGCACGGCCACCGTGATCGACAACCGGGGCGAGGAGACGCTGTTCACCGACGGCCCCTTCCTCGAGTCGAAAGAGTTCATCGCCGGCTTCTGGATCTTCGAGGCGCCCGACCTCGACGTGGCGCTCAAGCTGGCCGCCGACGGCTCGAAGGCCTGCAACCGGCGGGTCGAGGTCCGGCCCTTCTTCGGCGAATGAGCGTGACCGACGTCCACGAGGCCGCCGTCCGCGCCCACCACGAGGAATGGGCGCGGGTGGTCGCCGCGCTGTGCCGGCGCTTCGGCGATCTCGACATCGCCGAGGAGGCCGCGGCCGAGGCGTTCGCCGTCGCCGTCGAGAAGTGGCCGGCCGACGGCGTGCCCCCGAACCCCGGCGCCTGGCTCACCACCACCGCCAACCGCAAGGCCATCGACCGGATCCGGCGGGAGAGCAAACGCGACGACAAGCAGCGGGAGGCTCAGATGATGCGCGACGACAGCCCGCCCGAGCCGTCCGGCGCCATAGACGACGACCGGCTGAGGCTGATCTTCACCTGCTGCCACCCGGCGCTGGCCCTGGAGACGCGGGTGGCGTTGACGCTGCGCATGGTGGGCGGCCTGACCGTGGCCGAGATCGCGCGCGCCTTCCTGGTCCGCGAGACGGCCATGGAACAGCGGATCACCCGGGCCAAAGCCAAAATCAAGGCGGCTCGCATCCCCTATCGGGTGCCGGCCGCCGAAGACCTGCCGATCCGGGTCTCCGGCGTGCTGGCCGCACTCTTCCTGATCTTCAACGAGGGCTACCTGGCCACGGGCGCGGGCACCGATCCCATACGCCATGATCTGACCGCCGAGGCGATCCGGCTGACCCGCCTCATCCGCGCCCTGCTGCCGGCCAACGGCGAGGTGACCGGCTTGCTGGCGTTGATGCTGCTCACCGAGGCCCGCCGAACCGCCCGAATCTCGGCCGGCGGAGAGCTGGTCGCCCTCGGCGAACAGAACCGTGGCGCCTGGGACAGGTCGCTGATCGCCGAGGGCCACCAACTGGTACGCGAGCGGCTGGCCACCGGAGAGGCCCCGGGCCGCTACCAGATCCTGGCCGCCATCAACGCCGTGCACACCGACGCCCGCGACGTCCGGGACACCGACTGGTCGCAGGTCGTCGCCCTCTACGACCAGCTGGTCCGGATCGACCCGTCCCCGATCGTGGCGCTGAACCGGGCCATCGCAGTGGCCGAAGTGGACGGCCCCGACGTGGCCCTGGCCGCCGTAGACCGCCTCGACGGCAAGCTGGCCGGCTACCACGCCTACCACGCGACCCGAGCCGACCTGCTACGCCGCCTGGGCCGCGGCGAGCCGGCCCGGTCCGCCTACGACAAGGCCATCGACCTGGCCGGCAACACGGCCGAGGTCGCCTACCTGACCCGCCGCCGCGACCAACTGGGTTAGCGGCGCCTGAACACGGCCCCGGGATGGAGCCGGTGACGACCCGGGTTCGGCCGACGACCTCAGCGTCGTGGTAGTTGACGGCGAACGAGTACGCCTTCGACGCGGTTTTTGCCGCCGACCCGGATCCCCGCCTCACGGACCACTCTGTTCAGCCCGCGGTGACTTCCGAGCCGGCGCCAAGCCCGGGCTTCGTAGCGGTGGGGTCCGCGGCGGCGTCGGAGGAGATCAGGATGACGTTGCCGTCCGGGTCGTCGATCATGGCCGCGTAGGGGCCGGTGGTCTTGGCCGGCGCCATCCGGCCGTGATAGCCGGCCTCGGTGAGGGTGCGCCACTGCTCGTCGACTGACGCGTCGTCGCCCACGAAGAATTCGAGAAACTGCTGGTACCCGCGTTCCGGACGAACCCAGTCGGGATCGTTCTTGGCCGCGAAACCCTCGGCGAGCACGAGCGTGACTCCGCTTTCCATCCGGTGGAGCGCCGCGGGGAACTCGGGGTGAGGTTCGGGGATGTCGAGCCCGAGAAGACGGTAGAACTCGATCGACCGCCGAAGATCACGCACGTCAAGCCCGATCATGCCCAACTGCAATGCCATGGCCGACTCCTTAATCATAAGCGTCCGCCTACGATCTACCCATGCCTACGAACTGTCAAGCCCCCTCCAACGCCAACAGCCCGCCCCCTCGGGGGGACGGGCCGTTAGTACGCGTGCAGGTTGGTGCGCCTGGAACGACGGCGCGGTGCAGCCTCGCCCGGCTGGCGCTGGACTGGGCCGGCTGTTGTGGGGTCAGTCGGTGCCGGATTCCATGGCGGCCTGGTCCAGCAGGTCGTCTTCGGAGGAGACGGCGCCTCGGGAGGCGATTTCTTCGGCGCCGCCGGCGGGGAGGGCGCCGACCAGGCCCTGGGGGCTGCCGACCATGCCGAGCTGGGCGTACTGCTCGAGCTTGGCGCGGCTGTCGGCGATGTCGAGGTTGCGCATGGTCAGCTGGCCGATCCGGTCGGCGGGGGCGAAGGCCGGCGTCTCGGTGCGTTCCATGGACAGCTTGTCGGGGTGGTAGCTGAACGCCGGGCCGGTCGTGTTGAGGACCGAGTAGTCGTCGCCGCGGCGCAGGCGCAGGGTGACCTCGCCGGTGATGGCGTTGCCGACCCAGCGCTGCAGGCCCTCGCGCAGCATGAGCGCCTGCGGGTCGAGCCAGCGGCCCTCGTACATGAGCCGGCCCAGCTTGCGGCCGTCGTTGTGGTAGCTGGTAACCGTGTCCTCGTTGTGGATGGCGTTGACCAGCCGCTCGTATGCGATGTGGAGCAAGGCCATGCCCGGCGCCTCGTAGATGCCGCGGCTCTTGGCCTCGATGATGCGGTTCTCGATCTGGTCGGACATGCCGAGGCCGTGCCGGCCGCCGATCGCGTTGGCCTCGAGCACCAGGTCGACCGGGGAGCCGAACTCTTTGCCGTTGACGGTCACCGGGCGGCCCTCGGCGAAGCCGATCGTCACGTCCTCGGTGGCGATGGCCACGGCCGGATCCCAGAACCGGACGCCCATGATCGGGTCGACCAGCTCGATGCCGTTGTCGAGGTGCTCGAGGGACTTGGCCTCGTGGGTCGCGCCCCAGATGTTGGCGTCGGTCGAATACGCCTTCTCGGTGGAGTCGCGGTAGGGCAGGTCGCGGGCGAGCAGCCACTCGCTCATCTCTTTGCGGCCGCCGAGCTCGGTCACGAAGTCTTTGTCGAGCCAGGGCTTGTAGATGCGCAGCGACGGGTTGGCCAGCAACCCGTACCGGTAGAAGCGCTCGATGTCGTTGCCCTTGAACGTCGAGCCGTCACCCCAGATCTGCACCTGGTCTTCCAGCATGGCCCGCACGAGCAGGGTGCCGGTGACGGCGCGGCCCAGCGGCGTGGTGTTGAAGTAGGTGCGCCCGCCGGAGCGGATGTGGAACGCGCCGCAGGCCAGGGCGGCCAGCCCCTCCTCGACGAGAGCGGCCCGGCAGTCGACAAGCCGCCCGAGCTCGGCCCCGTACGCGATGGCGCGATCGGGCACGGAAGTCACGTCGGGCTCGTCGTACTGACCGATCTCGGCCGTATAGGCGCAGGGCACAGCCCCCTTCTCGCGCATCCACGCGACCGCCACCGACGTGTCGAGCCCACCAGAGAACGCGATGCCGACGCGCTCGCCGACCGGAAGAGAAGACAGAACCTTGGTCACACGAGGATTATGCACCATCCCGCATTTTCATGCGAGACCGGACCCCCGTACGAGTGGTCAGTAGTTGCCGTAGACGCGCCAGAGGTCGTCCTGGTCGGTCAACTGCTTGTCGTAGACCGCGAACTCGTCGATCGTGCCGGTCAGGTAGGGGTTGGCGGGCGCGGAGGGCCAGATGGCCAGCGGCAGCAACGGCGCGCCGCCCCAGCGCCAGACCCCGGTTGAGGCGGCGGCCGAGGTCATAGAGTTAGTCGAGGCGACCGTGCCGTCCAGAGAAAGCCGAAGGCCGCCGGCGGCGAGGTTGCCGGTGCCGGTGATCGGGCCGAGGCCGGCCGTGATGTGGTGCCAGGCGCCATCGTCGACGTTGGTGGCGCTCGCAAGGGTGATCGCCGCGCCGGACTGCAGCACGCCGAAACGTACTTTGCCGGTGGAGTCGACATAGAGCAGCCGGTCGGTCGTGGTGCCGCCGAGCCCGGTGGCGCCGGCGGTGAAGCCCGCTATGACACCGCTCTGGCCCGGGGCGACGCGGATCAGGCACTCGACGGTGAAGGTGGTCGTGGCGGCCGAGGTCGAATACTTATTGTTGTACGCGTTGCCGGTGCCGCCGAAGGCGACCGCGGTGGATCCGGCGTGACCCGTTTTGGTGCTGCCCTGCAGTCCGCCCGGAACCTCGGCCGAGAGACCAGGATTGAGCAGGTTGACGAAGGTCTGCATCGTGCCAGCGGTGACGGCGGCCGACGCGTTGAGCGGGTAGCTGTTGTAGAGGCGTAGGTCGTCCACCTGACCGGGCCAGGGGTCGGTGTAGATTCCGAGCGCTCGGCGGGCGCCGACCACGATCACGTCGTCGGCTGTCACGGCGGTGAAAGCACCCATGGACACCGGCGTCTGAGGGACGCCATCGACGTACATGCGAAGCAGGCCGTTGTTTTTGTCGTAAGCCGCGACCAGATGGACCCATTGATTCACGACGGGCGCGGTGACGTCGGCGTACGCGGTCACGGTGGGCAGCCCGGTCAGGACGCCCATCAACCACTTGTTGTTGGCCTGGCTGTAGCCCAGGCTTACGACGGTGCCGGCGCCGTAGTTGGCCGAGAAGAAGATCCGGTCGACCACGGTGTCGGTGAGTTTCACCCATGCGGCGACCGTGAAACTGCCGGTCGTATTGAGCTGAGAGCTCGGGCCGTTGAGCGTGCCTCCGGCGGTGACAGAGGTGAAAGCGTTCCGTTCGCGACCGGCGGCCAGGGTTCCGCCGGAAATGGTGAGCGGGCCGGAGCGGCTGACCGCGCCCGGAGGCCCGGTGCTGGCGGCCGTGGTCGTGTAGGTCGTGCTCGTACCGGCGGCTTCGTTGAACGCGTAGCGAGCGGTGGGGCGGACCGTGAGCTGCGTGACCTCGGCCGCGGTCAGGGCTCGGCGCCAAGTGCGCGTCTCGCCGATCTGGGTTGTGCCGGTGGTCGTGCCGAGCCAACCGGCGTCCCGGTAGCGGCCGACGGTCAGGCCGGCGTTGGTGGCGGCGTTGGCGGGGACGGTGTGGGCCTTGGTGCTTTCCGGGTTTCCGTTGACGTACAGAGTCATGGTGCCCGCGTCGAAAACCGCGACCAGGTGGACCCACGTGCTGGTCGTCAGCGCGCTGGTGCTGCGAGCGACGTCGAAGGCGACGGAGGCGTTCTGCGGGTTGCCCGCCATGGCGAAGGACCAGCACGGACTGGCTGACGCGCAGTTGGCCGGGGGCTCCGCGACGATCATCGCGTCGCTTCGATCGTACGGGGAAGCGGTTGTTCCCCCGGTCATGCTGAGCACACCCAAGCGGCTGGTGGGCAACGCGGTGCCGATGTTGACCCAGACCGACATCGTGAAGCTGCGGTCGGCTCGGAACGGTGACCCGGCCGACGTGAGATAGCTGCCGCTGCCCAGGGTGACGGCGCCGCCCATCGGCCCGGCCCCGCCGGCGGTCGCGGTGCCGGTGATCGAGGCGGTGTCGGCCGCGCCCGAGATGTCGCTGAACGAGGTCGCCCCGGCTGCCTCGTCGAAGCGCCACCACGTCGACGAACTGATAGGCGTCATCCCGTACGCGCCCTGACTCGAGACCATCGTGTCGGCGACCGTGGTCGACGGCGGAGTTTGTGCCTCCTCCATGCGGTGGTAGAAGACCGGGCCCTTGTCGCTGATCAGCTTGGGCTGACCGGGGAAGGCGGCCGACGCGGCGAACGTGGCCGGCACATTCACGGCCGAGGTGAAGGTGGCCGACGACGTCGGCAGCAGGAACACCGCGGCGATCATGCCGGCGACCGCCGCCAGCAGGGCGATCCCCCATCGCATCCGCCGCATAGTTCTCACTTCGGCGCAACCGGGCTGAAACTGAGCAGCGCCGGCTCAGCCCGCCGCATCAGTACGCCGATGGGACACCCGGAGGACAGGGGGCGGCGCGCCGTGGGCAAGCATTCACAACCCGCTGACGACCGGCCGCTCGTACACCGTGCCCGGTCCCGGATTCGCTGGCTGCTGCTCGATTCCCGGGATGCCTTCGTCGTGTGCACATTGGGATTGCTGCTGGTTTCGGTGGCGCCGGTGCTGGTGGGGTGGAAGTCCACTGTTGTGGTCTCCGGCTCGATGATGCCCAAGATCCGGCCGGGCGACGTGGTCTCGGCCGCCCCGCCGCCGGACAAGGTCACGGCGGGCACCGTCGTCCTGGTCGACGACCCGGCCCACCCCGGCGAACTGCTGATGCACCGGGTGATCCGCTTCGACGACGCGGGCAGCATGATCACCAAGGGCGACGCCAACCAGACGGCCGACACCACGCCGGTGCCGATGGCGAACCTGGTCGGTGTTCCGCGCATTCGCATCCCGTGGATCGGGTTGCCCTATCTGTGGATCCGGCAGGGACGGTACCTGCCCGTCATTGCGGCCGGCATCTTGCTGCTGGCGCTCATGCTCTGGCGCCCACCGACCACCGGGCCGGACAAACCAGTTCCGCTCACCGATCCGGCGAAGATCCTTAACCGGCCCGTGGACGCCGATTCCTACCGCTATCCGACAACTGCGAAGCGATCCTTGAAAGGGCCCGTCGACGCTGACTCGTACCGGTTCAGCCGTCTCTCCGGCCGCGAACTTGTTCGCAACTCAGCTGCTCTGTTCCGCTACTCGAACCCTTCCATCGTTCAACCGAACTGGACCGGTGAAGCCGCCGCAGCGGTTTCCACGGGGGAACGATGAAGGGGAGACATATGCGCGGGAACGTCAACACGGCAGTCCGCACGGCAAGCACGACGCGTCGCCTCGGCCGGGGCGTGGCCGCAGCCGCGGGCCTGGTCGCTTGCGCCGGGATCGTCTGGACGTCCTCACACGCCACCTTCACCTCGACCACCAGCAACGACGGCAACACCGTGTCCGCCGGTACGGTCGCCATCTCCGACAACGACGGCGGATCGTCGAAGCTGTTCAACACCTCGGGCATTGCTCCGGGCGACGCCGCTGTCTCGAGCTGCATCGCCGTCACTTACACGGGTTCGCTGACGCCCACCGCGATCAAGATGTACTTCCCCATCACGGGCACGAACAAGGCGCAGGAGAGCGACGCCGGCGGCAGCTACGTCGACTGGGCCGACTCTGACGCCTCGGAGATGGACAAGTACACCACCCTGCACGTCGAGGTCAACACCACCGACTTGACCCTGACCAACCCCACCTTCAACGACTGCACGCCGGCCAGCAACTCTTGGCAGGACGTCGTGGCGGCGACCCCACTTCAGACGCTCATCAAGAACAACAACACCTACGCCGGTACCAGCCTCGCCTCACCGGCCATCGCCCAAGGCAAGTGGCGTATCTTCCGTTTCACATACGAGCTTCCGGCGTCCGCGTCTCCGCAGAACGGCGCACAGGGTGACGGCGTGAAGTTCGGAGTCAATTGGGAGGCGCAGCGATAGGCGTCAAGTGACTCGGCAAGTTGGCTCCGGTGGCGTTCAGCCGCCGGAGCCGCTTCGCGTTCAGCGCCGCCGAGGCCCTGCCGAACAGGCAAGGGAGGAGGCCGGGAGCCGTGGGCAGACATTCCCGCCGGCCGCAGCGCCGCCTCTGGCGTCGCCTGCGCTGGTATGCCGCCGCTACGGCCGTCGCAGTAGCGGTGACTCACCTACGCCCAGCCGACGCACGCTTCACGGCCACCACTTCGAACAGCGGCAACGCTATGTCCAGCGGGACGGTCGTGCTGACCGGCTCGGCCGCCACGGGCAGCCAGTTCTTCACCGCCACCAACGGGATTCCCGGGAGCACCGCCTTCACCTGCGTCATCACGACGTACACGGGAACGCTGCCCGCGACGGTCCGCATGTATATCCCTGCGGTGACCGGCACGCTGGGCTCGTACATGGTTTTTCGAGTTCAGAGCGGCACCGGCAGCAACACCGACTGCAGCGACTTCACGGCGACCAGCACGCCTTACAACAGCACCGGCATGCGCGCGTCCTCGCAGACTCTGGCGAACTTCGTCTCGACCAGCAGCACCTGGGCAACCGGAGTCGGCACTTGGTCCGTGACCACCAACGCGACCCGGACGTGGAAGCTCGAGTGGATCATCCAGGGCGACGACGCCGCCCAAGGCCAATCCGCTACTTTCACGGCCCGCTGGGAAGCCCAACGCTGACCTCGAGGCCGGCAAGAGTTAATTTCGAGGATCTTCGGCCTGGCGGCTGCCATCATCGTCGCCGCCGGAGTCGGCGTTGTCCCCCAGGCCAACGGTCTCAGCAGCTACGGGTGCCCTGACCCGACCGTGAGTGACCGGCTCAATGTCTGCCTCTACAAGGGCTACTCCCTTCAGCCGTCCCCCGGTTTCTGGCGTCGCTCCTGGGGCCAGGTCGGAAGCGGCTGCCAGAACCTGTCACTGCACCGCTGGACGACCGGTGGACCCGTGAACGACGCGACCTCCAGCCTCGGCGTGTCGGTCCGCACCGACGCCGGCGCCTACCGGGTGCGCTTCTACAACTGGACGAACTGCTCGTCAGCCAACGGGTACGTCGACCGGGAGGTCTCGGGCAGCGGTTACAACAACCGCACCGACTTCGGCCTGGACTTCTACGGCCTCGACGACTGGATCGGCTCCGTTCAGATCTTCGCGATCTAAGTTCCCGATTCGGCCGCAGCGTCGCCGCAACAGGTGCAGGGCCCCTCGTTCAGGCGAGCCGGGCGCTGCACCTGTTGTCACTATCCTCGCGGATAATGGCATTGCTGCCACTGGAGTCCGTGGATCGCGGGCGTGACGCTGAGAGGGAACCGCGCGTCGCGCACTCGGGACCACGATGGGGAACTCTGCTATGGCTGAATCGATGAAGGCTGTTGTGCTCACTCGTTTCGGAGGGGCCGACGCTTTCGAGGTGCGCGACGTCGCCGTACCGGAAGTCGGGCCTCGCCAGGTGCGGGTGCGCGTTCATGCGACCGCTATCAACCCGCTTGACTATCAGATCCGGCGCGGGGACTACGCGGATCAGGTGCCGCTTCCGGCTATCACCGGGCATGACATCTCCGGCGTGATCGAGGAGGTCGGATCGCACGTGACGGAGTTCCGTGTCGGCGACGCGGTGTACTACACGCCGCGGATCTTCGGTGGGCCCGGCTCCTACGCCGAGCAGCACGTCGCCGACGTCGACCTCGTGGGCCGGAAGCCGGAGAACCTCAGTCACCTCGAGGCCGCCAGCCTGACTCTCGTCGGCGGAACGGTCTGGGAGGCTCTCGTGACGCGGGCTCAGCTCACCGTGGGCGAGACGATCCTGATCCATGGCGGCACCGGCGGCGTCGGCACGATCGCGATCCAGGTCGCGAAGGCGATGGGCGTACGAGTAATCACCACCGCCAGGGCCCGCGATCACGAGTTCGTACGCTCGCTCGGAGCGGACGCGGCGATCGACTTCGCGGCGACGGACTACGTCGATGCCGTGGCCGAGATGACGCGCGGCGAGGGGGTCGACGTCGTCCTCGACACGATCGGCGGCGACACGCTCACCCGCAGCCCGCTGGCGCTCGCCGACTCCGGACGGGTGGTCAGCATCGTCGACATCGCGCAGCCGCAGAACCTCATCGACGCGTGGGACAAGAACGCCGCCTACCACTTGGTCTTCACCCGGCAGAACCGGGGAAAGCTGGACGCGCTGACCAACCTGGTCGAGCGCGGCCTCGTGAAGCCGATCATCGGCGCGACGCTTCCGCTCGCTCGCGTGGGCGAGGCTCACGAGCTGCTGGAGAACAGGCGGTCGTACGCACTCCGCGGCAAGGTTGCAATCGATGTGGCCGGCGAAAGTGTTGCGCTTCCCCCGCGTACGTCGTAATTAGTTCCGCCCCGAGAAGGTGGCGCGATATTCGGTGGGCGACACATCAAGGAGCCGGCGGAAGTGCAGCCGGAGATTCGACCCGGTCCCCAGTCCCACCTCTTCCGCGATGCAATCCACCGACAGCTTCGTGCTTTCCAACAGTTCGCGGGCGGTGTCGACCCGCGCCCGCAGAATCCACTGCAGCGGCGTGCTGCCGGTCTCTTCGGCAAAGCGACGCATGAACGTACGCGGCGACAGTTGCGCGTGCGCGGCGAGCCCCGCAATCGTGAGCGGCTGCCCGAGCCGCGCCATGGCCCATTCCCGCGTCGCGGCCAGGCTTTCGCCCTGCACGGCCGGGCCGGTCTTCGGCAGGTATTGAGCTTGACCCCCGGCCCGGTAGGGCGCCGTGACGAGCCCCCGAGCGATCTCATTGGCAGCGCTCACACCGAGGTCCCGCCGAACGATGTGAAGACACAAATCAAGCCCGGCCGCAGCCCCCGCCGACGTAAGAATGGACCCCTCGTCAACAAAGAGCACGTTCGGCTCAACCGTGACCCGTGGGTGCCGCTCGGCAAGCTTCTCCGCCGCATCCCAGTGCGTAGTAGCTCGCAGCCCATCGAGCAGCCCAGCATCCGCCAGCGCAAACGCCCCGTAACAAATCGAAGCGATACGCACCCCCTTTCCTGCAGCGCTCCGAAGGGCCTCGCACACCTCCACCGGAATCGGCCGGCCCGCCGGTGCGTACCCCGGCACAACGATCGTGTCCGCGTCGTCCAACGCTTCCAGCCCTCGCGGAACCGTGAAGCCGAAATCCCCGTGCGCCGGCACCGTCCCCGCGACAACCCCACAGGTCGACACCTCGTAGGGAAAACCGGACTCGGGATGAAACACCTCCGCCGGAATCCCGACGTCCAACGGCAGCGCCCCCTCGAGGACGAGAACCACCACCCGGTGCGATTTGCGCATCCCCGGCCCCCATCCACCCCGATGCCAGTCGTGGCACCATCCTCGCACCTGCGCGCATTACTGCCATCGCGCCGGACGCTTTGCCCAACGGTGCGCCCGATCGATGAGGGCTCGGCGTGAGAGACCGAGAAGAACACGCTGGGCTCCAACGGGCCGCTCCCCCGGCCCTAAATCCGGTGCCGGATACTGACCGCGAGACCTACCATCGACCGCGAGCGCGGGCTCGGATTTGTCGCCGAGGGCAACGGTGGCCACATGGGAGCCTGATTTGTCCCGCACCCCCGCGCCTCCCACCGACGCGATGCCGTCTCGAAACAGTGTTCGCACGCCGACGCCGAATAGCGAAGGGTGCCCACCGCACCGTGGGGTTTCAGGGGGCTCGGCCCCCTGAGCAGACATGACGAGGGGCCGCGGTCTGCGCTTTCCGCAGACACACGGCCCCTGCCACTCGTGGGCGATACTGGGATCGAACCAGTGACCTCTTCCGTGTCAAGGAAGCGCGCTCCCGCTGCGCCAATCGCCCTCGGGTATAGACCTCTTGCGAGGTGGAGACGGGATTTGAACCCGTGTAGACGGCTTTGCAGGCCGTTGCCTCGCCTCTCGGCCACTCCACCGAGCAGGCCCAGCACGTCTGTGAAGGCCTCTCCGAGCGGACGACGGGATTCGAACCCGCGACCCTCACCTTGGCAAGGTGATGCGCTACCAGCTGCGCTACGTCCGCTTGTCCCCCCGGGCTTCCCCGGCGACGGATGAAACATTAGCGGGTCACCAGGGGCCTTGCCAAACCGGGGTACCCCGGCGCGTCGCGGGATGGGGTTCACCTGGGCGTTCCGTGTTATCCACAGGCCGGGCTCCCGGTGTTGGATGAAGGCCATGGAGTTCCGACAGATCAGCTCGGCTGAGCGCACGGCGACCATGTTCCCCCTGCAGACGTACGCGTTCATGCCTTCGCCCTGGCCGGCGGAGGAGGAGGCGGCGTACGAGCGGCGCATGGCCTATTTCGCGACCGCGATCAACATGGTCGCCGAGGAGGGCGGGCGGGCTCTGGCCTGCGCGGCTTCGCTGCGGATGCGGCAGAACGTGCGTGGCCAGGTGCATGACATGGCCGGCATCGCGTCTGTCGCCTCCCATCCGTCGGCTCGGCGGCGGGGGCTGGTGCGTGGGGTGCTCGAGCGGCTGCTGCGCGTGGCTCGCGACGAGGGCAGCACGGTCAGCGCGCTCTATCCGTTCCGGCCGAGCTTCTACGCCCGGTTCGGCTATGTCGGCACGCCGCGGCACCGGATTGCCACTTTTCCGCCTGAGGGGCTGTCTCATCTGACGCGGGCCGAGCTGCCGGGCGAGGTCGAGGTGCTGCCCATGCGTGAGGGTTACGCCGAGTGGCAGGGCCTGCAGCGGCGTCTGCTCGGCGAAAGGCACGGTTTCGCGGTGTACGACGAAACTCGCGCAGCCGAGTTCCGGGAGGACAAGCGTTGGGTGGCGATTGCACGCGTCGACGGTGAGGTGGCCGGCGCCATCGAGTACCGCGTGGGGGCGTACGGCGGGGATCTTCACGGTTCTGACCTGCTGACCACCGGTCCGCTCGGGCGGGCGCTGTTGCTGCAGTTCTTCGGCCGGCACGTCGACCAGGTGGCACGCGTCCACGTGCGGGTGAGCACCGACGAGGTGCCCGAGTTGTGGGGCACCGACTTCACCGTGACCACCGAGGCCAAGGTCGACCAGCCCCGGCACGGCGGCGCGATGGTGCGCGTCCTCGACATGCCCGCCCTGACCGGCACGGCGGTGGGCGACGGGGACGTCACGATCGAGATCCCGGACGACCCGATGGTGGGCGGCCTGTGGCGCCTGACCGGTGAGGGCGGCCGCCTGACGGTGGCCAAGGGCACGAACACCCCGTCGGCCACCCTCACGGTCGGCGGTTTCAGCGGGCTTCTGTACGGCGTACTCGATCCGATCGAGGTCGTCACCCGCGGCCTGGGCCAGGTCGACGCCGCCGCGGTGGGCCCACTGAGCAGCCTGTTCCCCCGCCAGATGCCTTACATCTGTGCCGACTTCTGAGCATTTCCGGGCACGCGCGGCCGGGCGGGAAAGGAGATAATCGCGGGATGAAGGGCTCGATCTTGTCCTACAAGTCCGAGGACTCCGTGCTGAGCATCTACTCCAAAGGGTCCGTGTTGTCGATCGGGTCCATCGGGTCGTCGCTCTCCATCGGGTCGGTCGGTTCCAATCTCTCGATCCTGTCGATCGGGTCGTGGCTGTCGGTCGGGTCGATCCTGTCGGCCGTGTCGATCGGGTCGGTCATGGCCTGGCGGTCCCGCTGGGGCATCCTGTCGGCGCCGGCCGAAGACCTCCAGCGAGTGCAGGCCAAGCTGCCGAAGCACAAGCGCTAGCGCGTCGGCAGGTCCAGGTAGGAGCCGCCGGCGATGGTGATGCTGCGGCCGGGCTCGTTGGCGTCGTAGTACAGCGGGTCGACCGTGTCCACGACCAGGGTCAGCGAGTGGCCGGCGGGCACGTCGTAGGCGGCGGCTGACATCGCCACGTCCACCGGTCCGGCGCCCGTCCAGGTCACCGGGGCGTGGGTGATCAGGCGGGCGGTGCCGACGGCGTCGAGGTCGTAGAGGTAGGCGACCAGGGAGCCCTGCGCGGGGCTTCCGGTCAAATTGAGGTGTACGCGGGGAATGCCCCGGACCTTGAGCGGTGTCCCGGGGCGGGCCGCGGCCCAGACGCCGGCGCGGGCCCGGCTGACCGTGGGCAACCACACGGACGGGCGCTGGTTGGTGAAGGCGGCCACCCCGTTGGTGAGCAGAACCACGCCGCCGTTGGCCGTGGTGTCCAGGTCGGTGGGCAGGCTCTTGGTCCAGCCCGTGGTGGGGGCGCCGCCGAGCAGACCCGTGCCGTCGAGCGGGCGGATCGCGCCGAGGCCGTAGCGGGTGGTCGCCGTGCTGAGCGCGGACCAGTCGGCGTACGACTCGGTGGCGGCGTTGTCGGGGCGGATCAGCACGGGCGGGCGGGTTTCGCCGGGGCGGCCGGCCAGATGCTGGTCGAACCAATCCCGTACGCCAGACCAGACGTCATTCTCGAAGCCGAAGACGCCGCCCAGCTCGGCAATCGCGTGGTCGCCGGGCCGAAGCTCCAGCCGCTTGGGCCCGGACAGCCCGCGGTAGAAGTCAACCAACTGGTTTGGTGGGAAGAACGAGTCGCCCCAGGCGTTCGCGATGAGCACGGCCGGGCCGTTGGCGTTGATCTGCGACAGGTACGTGGCCGGGGAGCGCACCCGAGCCCAGGCCATCACGTCGGCGACGTCCCGGTTGGCCTTGAAGTCGGCCAGTTTGCCGCTGAGCTCCGGCCCCGAGTTGCCCAGGAGGGCCGCCGCCAGCTCGAGCAGCCCGGCCGACTGGCGGTGGCGGGTCTGGTCGCTGTAGAGCGAGTACACGAGGTCGGTCCAGCCGCTCATCATGGCCACGACCCGGATCCGCTTGTCGAAGGCCGCGCCGAGCAGACTAAGACCGGCGCCGTACGAGATCCCGGCCGCCCCGATGCGGTCGGGGTCGGCGGCCGTGTTGGCCAACGTCCAGTCGATCACCTTGGACAGATCGGCCATGTCCTTGGGCCCGGCCGTGTCGATCTCGCCGCCGGAGGCCCACCACCCGCGCGGCGTGTACGAGACGACGACGTAGCCGCCCTCGGCCAGCTTCCGGGCCTGAGCCAGGTATTCGAGGTCGTTGAGCCCCCAGCTCGCCGGCAGGATCACGGCCGGGTAGCGGCCCGCCGCAGCCGGGCCGATGACGTTGGCCTTGAGCGTCACCCCCGCCCCGGCAATGTCCACGAACTTGAACCCGCTGGTGGCAACCGCAGCCGACATGCCGGCCCGCCGGGTCGCGCGGTCAGCTTGAGCCGCTACGGAGCCGGCCGGTCGGGCGGCGCGGTCAGCTTCAGCCGCTACAGAGCCGGCCGCGAGACGAGACGTCCCGTACGGCGCAGGGCGTGACGAGGCGGCGGCGGCTGAAGTGGGGACGGCGCCGGACAGGGCGAGACCGGCGGTCAAGGCGACGCTGAGCAGGATCTTGCGGCGGGGCTCCATGCGCACTCCTCAGGCAGAACAAGGCGGTCAGCCGCCCCCGGCGGACGCGGTGGCACGTCCGTGCGGGTCGGGATCGCATATGGGAGGGGCTGGAGCGCTCCGGTTTCGGCAGCGTAGGAGCCGGTTCCGAGAAATTGAACTTCATGACATTATCGTTACCAGCCAGTAACGTAGGTCACTTCGAGGCATGAAAGCGCAGGCCACAGCCGCGGATGGGGCAGCGGTCGAGCGGGTGGCAAAGGCAGCTAGGCGGCGGCCAGGGCAGGCCGGGCGGCCGGGGCGGGCGGCCGGGGCGGGCCGGGCGGTGGTTGGGGAAGCACATGGGTGGTCGCGGAACGGAGGGAGGCGGGCGATGCTCTACGGGGTGCAGGCGCCGCGCCGGCGGGATGCTCGGCGTAACCGGGAAGCGATCGTGCTGGCGGCCAGCGACCTGATGACCAGCGGGCGCGACGCGGTCGGCATGCCGGAGATCGCGCGCCGCGCCGGGGTCGGGCAGGCCACCCTCTACCGCCACTTTCCTGACCGCTTCGCGCTGACCGCGGCGGTCATCGCGCATCAGGTCGAGCGTCTGGAGGCGTACATCGCCGCCACCGACCAGCAGCCTGCCGCCTTCCGGCCGATGCTCGACGCCGTACTCCACACGCAGGTCACCATGCGGCCGCTCGTGCACCTGGCCCGCCGCCTGGACCCCGCGGTGCAGGGGCGTTACCTGCGCCGGATCGTGGCCCTGCTGGCCGAGCCCCTGCGCCGGGCCCAGGAGCACGGCTTCGTCCGCCGCGACCTGGAACCGGCCGACCTGATCCTGATCTTCACCATGGTCGAGGGCGTGCTCGAAGGGCCCCTGGACGGCCGGGCCGCGGCCGACCGCACGATCGACCTGGCCCTGAACGGGGTCTTCCGCACCACCGCGGCGTGATCAGGCATTGAAGATGGGGCGGCCGTCGATGCTGACGGCGTTCTTCTTGCGGCGGTACTCGGCCAGGTCGTCGTCGGAGCGTCGCTCGTGGGAGCGGACCAGCAGGTCGCGGTCGCCGTCGTAGGTCATGAGGGGTACCGCGTACCCGCAGGAATCGCTGACCCGCTCGACTGTCACGTCGATCACCGAGCGGACGCCGTGCGTGTCCGGTGGCGTCTCGAACAGGGGCAGCAGCTCGGCGAACTCGGGCGCGGTGACCGGCACCGTGCGGCCGTGACCGTGCAGCCGGACGATGTTCGGCGGGCCCTGGAAGGCACAGAACATCAGCGTGATCCGGCCGTTCTCGTCGAGGTGGGCCGTCGTCTCGGCGCCGCTGCCGTGGTAGTCCAGGTAGGCCACACGAAGCTCGCCGAGCACGGCGAACGTGCCCGCCATGCCCTTGGGTGAGACGTTGACGTGCCCGCCCGGCCCGTTCGGGGCGGTGGCCACGAAGAACATCGGCTGCGCCTCGATGAACTCGCGCAACCGCCCGTCGATCCGCTCATGCACCTTCACCAGAGCCCCCGCCTTTCAGTCGCTGCTGTGCCAGGAATGCCACAACGCCGCGTACGGGCCGTCGGCCTCGACCAGTTCGTCGTGCGTGCCCACCTCGATGATGCGGCCGTCCTCCATGACCACCACCCGGTCGGCGTCGTGGGCCGTCTGCAGGCGGTGGGCGATGGCTATGACCGTACGTTCGTGCAGCACCGCGGCCAAAGCGCGTTCCGCAGTGCGGGCGGCCGTCGGGTCGAGCAGGGCCGTGGCCTCGTCGAGGATCACCGTGTGGGGGTCGGCCAGCACGACCCGGGCCAGGGCCAGCTGCTGGGCCTGGGCGCCGTCGGGCGGCTGCTCGCCCAGGTCGCGGTCGAGGTCGTCGGCCCAGTCGGCGCCGACCATCTTCAGGGCCCGGCGCAGGTCGTCGTCCGGCGCCGTGATCATCAGGTTGTCGCGCAGGGACTCGCGGAAGACGTGATGCTCCTGCGTCACCAGCACCACCTGGCGGCGCAGCACGTCGGGCGGCAGGTCGGCCACGGGCACGCCGCCGACCGTCAGCGTGCCCGAGCCGGGCCGGTCGACCCCGGCGATCAGGCGGCCCAGCGTCGACTTGCCCGCGCCGGAGAGGCCGACGATAGCCAGCCGCTCCCCCGGTCGTACGGTCAGGTTGACGTCGTGCAGAACGTCGCGGCCTTCGTCGTACGCGTACCGGACGTTGCTGATCTCGATGCGGTCGTCGGTGGGCAGCGTCGTGGCGGCCGGGGGCGCGGCCGGCACCGAGGCCAGGCCTTCGATGCGGGCGAACGACGCGCTGCTGCTCTGCAACGACTCGATCCAGATGAGGATCATGTCGAGCGGGCCGACCAGCTGGCGCAGGTAGAGCACGGCCGCGCTGACCGTGCCCAGGGTGACGCGGCCCTCGAAGAACAGCCAGCCGCCGATCAGCAGCACCAGCACGCTCGGCACCGCGTACGAGATTTCGACCGACGGAAAGAACACGCTGCGCAGCCGTAACGTGGCCAGCCGGGTCCGCCGGGTCTCGGTGATCACCTCATGGCCGACCGCCAGGCGGCGCTCGGCCAGGTCGAACGCCTCGATGGTGCGGGCGCCGGCGGTGGTGGCGGCCAGCTCGTCGGCCAGCCGGGAGTTGGCCTCGCCCTCGGTCAGGTAGGCCGAGCGGGCCCGGCGCAGATACCACCGGGTCGAGAACCAGATGCCGGACAGGCCGAGCACGCCGACGATGCCGAGCAGCGGGTCGAGCACCAGCACGGCGACGACGATGAAGACGATCTGGACGATCCCGATGAAGATGTTGGGCAGGATGTCGCGCAGCGTGTTGGCCACCGCGTCGACGTCGGTGGTGCCGCGGGCGGCCAGGTCGCCGGCCGGCACCCGTTCGATCACCGCGGCGGGCAGGCCCAGCGAGCGGCGCAGGAAGTTCTCGCGGATGCGGGCGGCGGTGCGCTCGCCGAAGCGGTAGGCGATCGACAGCGACTGCCGGGCCAGCAGGGTCTGGGCGATGGCGCAGGCCAGCACGGCCAGGGCGAGCTTGTCGACCGTGCCCACCCCGCCCCCGGCCCCGACCTCGTCGATGATCCGGCCGACCAGCCACGGGCCGCCCAGACCGGCCAGCGCGGCCAGCCCGTTGAGCGTCATCATCACGGCGACCGAGCGGCGGTCGGCGGTCACCAGGCGCAGCGCGGCCCGGCCGACCTGGCGTTGATCGGCGACGGGGAGGTTCACGCGTCCTCCTCCTCGAAGACGCGCGTCACCAGGTCGCGGTAGCCGGGCGTGGTGGCCAGCAGCCGGCGGTGGGTGCCGGAGGCGGCGACCCGGCCGTCGACCAGGTAGTGCACGACGTCGGCCCGGTCGAGCAGCACCGGCGACGTGGTGGCCACGACCGTGCCCCGGCCGCGACGAGCCTCGCTGAGGCGTTCGGCGATGGCCGCCTCGGTGTGGGCGTCGACCGCGGACGTGGGCTCGGCGGTCAGCAGCATCTCGGGGTCGGCGTGCACGGCCCGGGCCAGCCGCACCCGCTGTCGCTGTCCGCCGGAGATGTTGCGGCCGGACCATTCGATCGGCCGGTTCAGGTCGGACGCGACGTCGTGGGCGACGGCGGTGGTGATCGCGGCCCGGACGCGGTCGTCGTCGGGCTCGTCGCGGCCGGCGATCACGTCGCGCAGCCGGCCCGCGAACAGAGCCGCGTCCGGCTCGGCGACCAGAATGCGGGCGCGGACCTCGGCCTGGACCACGCCGGCCAGCGGGCGGCCGCCCCAGGTGGCTTCGGTCGGCCCGTACGCGCCGAGCCGGTCGATCACCGCGGCGGCGTCGGACGGACGGGCGCCGGCCAGAGCCGTGAGTTGCCCCGGTTCCACGAAGACGCCCGAGGCGGGGTCGTGCAGGGTGGCCGGGCCGTCGGGGGCCGGGTCGCCGGACGGGTCGTCGACCGGCAGCCGGAGGAAGTCGACCACGCGCCGGGCCGATACCAGGCCGCGGGTGACGTCGAACGAGCAGAAGATCAGCACGTTCACCGGGATCACCAGCATGGCCGTGTAGCCGTACACACCAAACAATTCGCCCACGGTGAGCTCGCCCGACGCCGCGAGCCGGGCCGCCAGCCAGACAACGACGGCCAGGAACACCACAGGCAAGCCGTCGCCGAGCGCTCCGATCCAGCTGAACGGGCCGCCCACGCGGTAGCCCTGGTCGCGCAGGCGGGCCGATTCCCGGTCGTACCGCTCGAGATGGGTCTCTTTGCCGCCGAGGCCGTTGAGGATGCGCAGGCCGCCCAGCACGTCGACCAGGCGGGCGTTCAGTTCGCCCTGCTGCTCGCGATAGCCCAGGCCGGCCCGTTGACCACGTTGGAGCAGCGGGCCGACGAAGATGGCGAGCACAGGCACGCCGATCAGCACGACGACGGCGAGCATGTGCGACGTACGGAAAAGCACCACGGCCACGACCGAGATGGCCAGGACCGAGGCGACCCCGACGCCGCCGACGTTCATGGCCCGGCCGATCGTCCACACGTCCGAGATGCCGATGGTGACGACCTCGCCCGCGGTGATGCGCCGGGGCAGCGCCGAGCCGAGCCGGGTGGCGTGGCTCATCACCAGGTCGGCCGTCTGCAGGGCGGCCGCCATCCGCATCTTGGTCATGCTGCGGTGCCGCATGATGCCCAGACCGGCACTGGCCGCGCCGACCACCAGCACGGCCGCGGCCCAGCCGATCAGCGTGCCCGGTTCGCGCGGGGCCAGGCCGTGGTCGATCGCGCGGGAGAGCAGCCAGGGCGCGGCGGCCAGGCTGAGGAACCACAGCGAGCCGAACATCGCGCCGAGCGCAACCCGGCCCTTGTTACTTCTTCCCAACCACCAGAGAAATCTTGCCGGTCCCCGTATGTCCACGCGGCCCATGCTGCCTCATAGCGGTCGATGAACGCCGCCCAGTTTCACCCGGTTGTGGATAACTGCACGGACCGACCGGGCCGCCGTCCACAGGGCCGAGCGGCGGGTTAATGTAGACGTATCAGACAGCGGCCGGCAGGTTGGCCGAGCTGAACGCGCGGCCGTCGTCGGTCACCACAGCCGAGTCGTAGCCGTCGGCCGCCCGCTTCGCGAGCCAGGCGATCCCGGCTTCGCCCATGGCAAGCGCAGCCGTCGCGTACGCGTCAGCAATCGACAGATCCGGCCCGACCACCGTGACCGACCGCAGCCCCTGAGCGGGCCGCCCGGTACGCGGATTGACGACGTGATCGCCCCGCTCGTACGTTCCCGAGGTCGCCACCGCCCCGTCGTGCAGCGCCAGCACCCAGCTGACCTTGTCGGCCTCCCACGGATGCCGGATGCCGACCCGCCACGGCCCGCCGTCGGGGTGGTTGCCGCGCATGCGGATGTCGCCGCCCGCGTTGATGTAGTGGTCGTGGGAGCCGGCCGCCAGCAGCCGGGCCGCGGCCACCTCGACCGACCAGCCCTTCACGTAGCCCGACGGGTCGAGCGCTCCCCCCGCGTACGCGTCGAAGTAACCGTCCGTGTCCCGCCAGAGATCGGCACACGCCTCCAGGACGTGCCGCAGATCGGCCGAGGCGTCCTCGATCCGCAGCTCGCCGCGGCCGAACCGGGACACCTCGCTGTCCGCCTTGTACGTGCTGAACCGGGCGTCCACCTCGTGCAGCCAGTCGCACACCTCCGTGATGAGCCGGCCCAGCTCGGCCTCGGGCCTGTCCTCGCCCAGCTCGATGCTGACCGTCGTCCCCATCACATGTTCGACATGGCGCACAGAGCGTGACCCTACGCCTTGGCCGCGTCCAGCGCCGCCTGGAGTGACTTGACGTAGGACTCGCTGGTGTAGGTGGCGCCCGAAACGGCCGAGACGTCCGCGTTCTGCGCCTGAAGCGTGGACTCCTTGAGGGCGGCGATGGCGGGCGGGTTGATCGTGGCGCTGTCGTTCGCGGTCGGGTAGCTGGCCGCCGCGTCGGTGATCTCGCCCCCCTCGACCTTGATGGTGACCTGGATTTTCCCGTACGGGTTGGCGGCGGCGTTCCCCTTGAAGACGCCGTCCTTGAGGCCGCTCTTGGACTTCTCCTGCTCTTTCTCGGCCGGCTTCTCTTTGGAGCCCGACGCGGCGGGCTTCTTGGAGGACGGCTTGGGGGCGGGCGTCGCGCCGGCCAGGTTGCCGACCGGCGCGGCCACGGCGGGTGCCTCGGGCGGCGTCACGCTCAGTCGCACCCCGATGATCAGGGCGGCGCCGGTGAGGGTGCCTACGGCGGCTGCGGTACTACGTCGCATCGCGAGAAACTCCTACTCAGAACTCGAACGGGTCGAGGTGCAGCTGGCTGTCGGGGACGTCGAGCTCGCGCAGGGTGCCGACCGCGGCCTCGACCAGCCCGGGCGGGCCGCACAGGTACACGTCGCGGCGGCTCACGTCGGGCACCAGGCCGAGCATGCCCTCTCCGGTGAACAGGCGGCGCGGGCCGGGATCGTTGCGCCCGCCGACGATGTAGCGCACCCAGGCGTCGCGCTGCTCGGCCAGTTCCTCGAGCTCGCCGCGGAACACCAGCTCGTCGGGGCGGCCGGCCCGGTAGATGACGATCGTGTCCGGCGGCATGTCCTCGAGCAGGGCGCGGATCGGGGCGATGCCCGAACCACCGGCGATCAGCAGGGCGCGTCGACGCGTACGGCGCTGGGCCGTGAAAACCCCGAAGGGGCCCTCGGCCCAGATCGGCGTGCCCGGCTTCATCTGGGCCAGCCGCTCGGTGTGGCCGCCGACCGCGGTCACCGTGAGCCGCAGCCACTGCGAGTTGGGCGCGGCCGACAGCGAGAACGGGTGCGACTGCCACCAGCCGTTGCGGGTCAGGAACCGCCACCGCATGAACTGGCCGGCCTGCGCGGGCAGCTTCTCGAGGTTCTTGCCGTCGATGTAGATCGAGAACGTGTTGCCGCCCTCGCTGACGACCTCGGCCACCTCGAACTTGTGCCGCAGGTTGAGCCACAGCGGTTCGACCAGGCGGCCCCAGACCAGGGCCGAGATCACCAGCGCGGTCAGGGCGGGCCAGAAGATCGAGGCGAACGGGCCGCTGAGGTTGGCCCCGGTGGCGACCTGGTGGCCGTACCCGAGCAGCAGAACCAGGTAGCCCGTCAGGTGGATGAGGTGCCACAACTCGTACGGAAGCCGGGTTTTGGCCGCCCTCATCGAGATCAGGCTGATGACGACCAGAATGATGGTGGCCGCCGTGGCGCTCAGCATCTCGGGCAGCGTCGTGATGATCGTCCAGCCCTGCTCGACGACGCCCGTCTCGGCGGTGAGCGCATAGCCGTACACGATGAAGACGACGTGGGCGAGCACGAAGAAGGTCAGCGAGGTGCCCAGCCAGCGATGCCAGCGCAGCAGGTCACGCGCGCCGACCCACTCCTCGAGCCAGCTGACCCGGCTCATCATCAGCAGCTGGATGAAGAGCAGGTAGCCGCCGATGAGCCCGGTGATGCGGCCGGCCGCGAGCATCAGGCTGGCGGTGTCGCCGATCTCGCCCGACTGGGTCTCGAACAGCCAGAGGGAGACGCTGGTGGCCAGGCCACCGAAGAACAACAGGACGGTGAGCAGGCGGTTGCCGCTGACGGCCTCGGCCGGCGGACGGTCGTCGGGGATCGGCGGCTGCGCCGGGCCGGACGCCTTCCAGCCGGTCGGGTCGGTCTGCGACTCGACCAGGATGTCGCTGCGGCGATAGGGATCATCCTGCAGAGAGTCGTCGGGCCACTGGTCCTGGCCTGGGTCGTGGCGGTCCTGGGGAACCCAGCGGTCGTCCTCGTCGTCGGGCATGGCCCGCAGATCGGCGAAGAACTGCGCGTCGTCGTCGGGCTCGTAGCGCTGATCCTGGAACGTCTGGAACGTCGGCGGTCCCTGCGCCATGTTCGTCACCCGTTCAGCGGTCGGTCCGGTCGTCTGCCACCCCCTGCGGCCGACGTGACGACCCGGTCTCGGGGAGCCGTCTGGCTGTTGTACGCACCCGGCGCGGCCTTCGCTCAACCGGACGCGGAAATTCTCGGGCCCGCGCCGTTCGATAGGTTCGTCCCGTGAGCGCCGACAACCCCTGCCTGGTCACGGTGGTCGGCATCGGCGCCGGCGGCTGGTCAGAGCTTTCCCGTACGAGCCATGGCGCGCTGGAGGCGGCGCGGATGATCATGGGGAGCGCCCGGCAGCTGTCCCTGCTCCCGCCCTCGGTCACGGCGCAGCGGGTCCAGTTGCCGTCTCCCCTGCTCCCGGCCCTGTCCTCGTACCTGGAAGAGCCCGGCCTGGTCGTGCTGGCGAGCGGCGACCCGATGTTCCACGGCATCGGGGCCACGCTGGTCCGATTGGCCGGTTCCGATCGCGTACGCGTGATTCCGCACCCGTCGTCGGCGGCGCTCGCGGCTGCGCGGATGGGCTGGCCGCTCGCCACCACTGAGGTGATCTCGCTGGTCACCGCCGACCCGGCCACGGTGCGGCGGGCCCTGAACCCCGGGCAACGGTTGCTGGTGTTGTCGCGCGACGCCTCGACCCCCGGTGCGGTGGCCTCCTTGGTGGCGGCGGCCGGCTTCGGGTCGGCCTCGATCACGGTGTTGTCGCAGCTGGGCGGCCCTGCGGAGCTGCGGATTTCCGGCTTCGCGGCGTCGTGGGAGCACCCACCGGGCGACCCTTTGAACGTGATCGCCATCGACTGCGGCCCCGACGGCCCGGCGACGTCGGTGGCGCCCGGCCTGCCGGATTCCCTCTACGAGACCGACGGCCAGCTCACGAAGCGTGAGGTGCGCGCGGTGACGATGGCGGTGCTGGCCCCCGTACCCGGCGCGCTGCTGTGGGATGTGGGCGCCGGCTCGGGCAGCATCGGCATCGAGTGGATGCGCAGCCACCCGAGCTGCCGCGCCATAGCCATCGAATCGGCACCCGCTCGCGTCGCTTCGATCCGGACAAATGCCTCGGTGCTGGGCGTTCCCGGCCTGTCGGTCGTCACTGGCCGAGCCCCCGAAGCCCTGGACGGCCTGCCCACCCCCGACACGATCTTCATAGGCGGCGGCCTGACCAACGACGGAGTGCTCGACGCCTGCCTGACCGCCTTGCGCCCCGGCGGCCGCCTGGTCGCCAACGCCGTAACCCTCGAATCCGAAGCCGCCCTGGCCGCAGCCCACGCCGAGTTAGGCGGCGACCTGATCCGCCTGTCCGTGAGCCGCGGCTCCCCGGTCGGCAACTTCACCGGCTGGAGGCCCATGATGCCCGTGACAATCTGGTCCACCACCCGATGACCCGACGCAACAACAACGCCACCGAACCGGCCGGCTCGCAGACGGTGCACCTCTTCGGGGCCGGCCCCAGGGTGGCCAATCTGTTCCACCACCCGATGACCCAACGCAACAACAACGCCACCGAACCGGCCGGCTCGCAGACGGCGCACTTCATCGGGGCCGGGCCTAGGGCGGCCGATCTGGTCCACCACCCGATGACGCGACGCAACGGCCACGCCGCCGAACCGGTCGGCTTGGAGACGATGCACTTCATCGCGGCCGGCCCCAGGGCGGTCGATCCGGTCCACCACCCGATGACGCGGCGCTTGGAGACGGTGCACTTCATCGGGGCCGGCTCCAGGGCGACCGATCCGGTCCACCACCCCATGACCCGACGCAACGACAACGCCGCCGAACCGGTCGGCTCGAGGACGGTGGCCTGATGACGGTGCACTTCATCGGGGCCGGGCCCGGGGCGGCGGATCTGATCACCGTGCGTGGGCAGCGCTTGATCGCGTCGGCGCCGGTCTGCTTGTACGCGGGCAGCCTCGTGCCACCGGAACTGCTCGAATGGTGCCCGCCCGGCAGCCGCCAGGTCGACACGGCCGGCCTGAACCTCGACCAGATCACCGCCGAGCTGGTGGCCGCCCACGAAGCCGGCCACGACGTCGCCCGCCTGCATTCCGGCGACCCGTCGGTCTTCAGCGCGGTGGCCGAGCAGATGCGCCGCCTCGACGCCGCCGGCATCCCCTACGACGTGGTCCCCGGCGTGCCCGCGTTCGCCGCCGCGGCTGCTTCGCTGCACCGCGAGTTCACCGTCCCCGGCGTGGCCCAGACCGTGATCCTCACCCGGACCGCCGAACGAGCCACCGCCATGCCCCCCGGCGAAGACCTGGCCACCCTCTCGGCCAGCCGGGCCACAATGGTGCTGCACCTGGCCGTCCAACGCATCGACGCCGTGGTCGCCGACCTGCTGCCCGCCTACGGCCCCGACTGCCCGGTGGCCGTGGTGGCCCGAGCCAGCCGCCCCGACGAGCTGATCGTCCGCGGCACCCTGGCCGACATCGCCGCCCAAGTGAAAGAGGCCGGCATCCGCCGCACAGCAGTCATCGTCGTGGGCGCTGCCCTCACCGCCTCTCACTTCCCCGACAGCCACCTGTACTCAACAACCCGCTGCCGCCCCACCCGCGATGCCTGACGCACGGCAGCCGCGCGTTCTCATCCTGGGTGGCACCAGCGAAGCCCGGGCGCTCGCCGGGGCGTTGCGCGGGTACACGGTGATCACGTCACTGGCCGGGCGTACCTCCTCTCCGCTGCTGCCCGCCGGCGAAGTACGGATCGGCGGTTTCGGTGGGGTCGACGGGCTGGCCGCCTACCTGGCGGCGCAGCGCATCGACGTGGTGGTCGACGCGACGCACCCGTTCGCGGCCACGATCAGCGCCAACGCGGCCCAGGCGGCGACCCGGGCCGGGGTGCCGCTGGTCGTGCTGCGCCGGCCCGGATGGGTCGAACAGCCCGGCGACGTGTGGCATCGGGTGCGCACCCTCGAGGAAGCCGCTGCCTCGCTCACCGGCCGCCGGGTGTTCCTCACGACCGGGCGGCAAGGCATAGCGGCCTTCGCCGAGGTGGACGCCTGGTTCCTGGCGCGCTCGGTGGAGCCGCCCGAGCCGCCCATGCCGCGCCGGCTCGAGGTGCTGCTCGACCGCGGCCCCTACAGCCTCGAGGGCGAGCGCCGCCTGCTCGCCGAGCATCGCATCGACGTGCTGGTCAGCAAGGACAGCGGTGGCCCCGATGCCAAGCTGGTGGCGGCCCGCGCACGCGGCATCCCGGTTGTCATGATCGACCGCCCGCCGGCGGCGGCGACGGCCCACACAGTGGCAACGGTTGCCGAGGCGGTCGAGCGCCTAGAAAGCTTGCTCGGCAGTCACTGATCGTTGGCCAGAGGTAACTCATGGCCAGAATTCTGCTCCGGGGGTACGACAGTTTTGCCTCAGCGGACGGCCGACGGCGACGGCGACGACGACGGCGGCGAGGGCGAGGGCGACGACGGCGACGACGGCGACGACGGCGGCGGCGAGGGCGACGACGACGACGACGACGACAACGGCGACGACGGCGACGACGACGACGGCGACGACGACGGCGACGACGACGACAACGGCAACGACAACGGCAACGACAGCGACAGCGGCGGCGACAGCGACAGCGACAGCGACGACGACAACGGCAACGGCAACGGCAACGGCAACGGCAACGACAGCGGCAGCGGCAGCGGCGACGGCAGCGGCGACGACGACGGCGACGGCGACGACGACGGCGACGACGACGGCGACGGCGACGACGACGGCGACGACGACGGCGACGGCGACGACGACGGCGACGACGACGGCGACGGCGACGACGACGGCGACGGCGACGGCGACGGCGAGAAAATGGGTGATTCGAGAGTGGTCGCCGGCATGGCTGGAGCCGCGTTCAGGCAGACGTTGTGCTCGGCTGTGCGGCGGACCGGGCGCCCAGCCCGGTCAGGGAGCGGTCGGCCACCACCATGACCAGCAGCAGCGACGCCACGACGATCAGGAAGACGGCCAAGCCGTGCAGGCCGGCCGTGCCGGCCCCGTCGGCGAAGAAGATGCCGGTGGCGGCGGACGAGACCATGGCGCCCAAATACGTGAAGGTCCGAAGCAGACCGGCCGACGCTCCGATTCGTACGGGATCGGCCTGGAAGTACACAGCATTCTGGTTGGCCAGCGAGTTCAGCCCCTGGGGCAGACTGCACAGCACTGACAGCAGGATCGGCAGCCAGAGTGGGCTGCTTCCGTTCAGCAGCAACATCAGCGCGCTGACCACCAGTTGGCCGCCCGCGCCGACCAGCAGCTTGGCTCGGAAGCCGGGGCGCCGCCCGCTGAACGTGGAGACGACGATCGCGAGCAGCGACATCGGCAGCAGCACCAGGCCGGCGTGGGTCGGGCTCAGGTTCCGGCCTGCTTCGAGCCACTGCGTGAAACCGTAGAGGTACGCGTACGCGGCGGTCTGGGCCAGCAGGGCTCGCAGATAGGTGGCGATGAGCGGGCCGTTGCCACCGAAGACCCGCAGGTCGAGGAACGGGTCCGCGGCTCGCAGCTCCCGCCGCCCGAAGGCCACGCCGAACGCCGCCGCCAGCGCGAGCAGCCACATCTCGCCCAGCGACGGGCTCATCAGGAAGACCATGAGCGCCGTCAGCATGCCCGCGAACAACCCGATGCCCAGGTAGTCCAGATGCTCCGCGGGCGCAGCCGGCCGCGACCTCAGCAGGCGCCGCCAGCCGAGGATCACGCAGGCCACAGCCAGGGGAATGTTCACCGCGAAGATTGCCCGCCACCCGGCCACCCCGATCAGCAGCCCGCCGAGGCTGGGTCCGACCACCACGATCGTCTGGGCCGACACCGACAGGGTCGTGAGCACGTTGCGGGGCTTGTCGTCGGCTTGGCGGATCAGGTACATGGCCGCCGGGAACCCCGCGCACGTGCCCAGCCCGAGCAGCACCCGCGCCACGACCAGCACACCGAGCGACGGCGCGAGCAGGCCGAGCACTCCGGCCACCCCGACCAGCGCGCTGCCGGCCAGATAGAGGGGCAGTGGTCCGTACCGGTCAACCAGCCGCCCGACCACCGGCTGCCCCGTCGCCGTGGCCAGATAGAGCCCGGAGACGAGCCACGCCGTCTGGGCCGGTTGCGCGTGCAGGGCCACCCCGATCGGCACCAGGGCCACCGCGATCATCGACGAGTTGATCGGGTTGAGGATCGAGCCGAGCACCATCGGCGCGATCAGCTTGCGGTCGAACGACGTCACCGGTCGCCCCGGCCGTCGAGCCGGTCGCCCCGGCCGTCGAGCCGGTCGCCCCGGCCGTCGAGCCGGTCGCCCCGGCCGTCGAGCCGGTCGCCCAGGCGGTCGAGCAGGGCCATGGCTTCGATCACCGTACGGCGTTCGGCCTCGGTGAAGTCGTCGGTGAGCCGCCGGGCCAGCCACTCGTCGCGGCTGCGGCGCGAGACGGCGATCCGCTCGCGCCCAGCGTCGGTCAGTGAGATCAGCTGGCGGCGGCCGTCGCCGGGATCGGGCTGCCGCTGAATGAGACCGTGCTCGGCGATCGCCGCCAAGGTCGCGGCCATCGACTGGGGCCGCACCTGCTCGGCCGCGGCCAGGTCGCTCATCGAGGCCGGCCCGCCCTTCTCGAGCCGGCTGAGCACCGAGGTCTGCGACGGCGTCAGATCGCCGAGGGCGGCCACCTCTCGCAGCCGCCGGCGCAGCCGGCTGAACACGACGCGAACGTCGGTGGCGGCGCGCGCCGCTGACTCCGGGACATCACTCACCGATCCACCGTACTTTCTTCAGTTAAGACTGACCAGTTTCAACTGAAGATCTCGCCGATTCCGAGCAAGAACCGTCAAGTCGTGATGCCGGTCGGCCGGTACCGTCCAGGGGTGTCGTCCGGCGCCCCGGAACTGCTGCAGCTGCTCGCCACCGTGAACTCCCGGCTGAGCGGCGACGTCTCGCTGTCGGTCCTGGCCCGGTGGGCGCACCGGTCCCGGTTCGATCTGCACCGCCGGTTCGGCCGGTTCGCCGGCGAGACGCCGAAGGCCTACACCACCCGGGTGCGGATCGCCCGGGCCGCGGCCGAGGTGGTCGGCGGCGACCGCCGGATCTCGGCCATCGCGGCCGGCCACGGGTTCGCCAGCCACGAGGTCTTCACCCGCACCTTCACCCGCCACCTGGGCCGCAGCCCGCTCCGCTACCGCACCCGCGGACTGCACGTCGCCGGACGCCGCGCCGCGGCGGCGCACGCGGCCACGGTGAGTTCGACGGCGCCGTGCATCAGCCTGTATCGGATCAGCCTCATCGAGAGGAAACCCCCTGTGCCCCTGGACATCTCGGTTCGTGACCTGCCCACCGTCCACGCCCTCGTGATCCGTCGCCGGGTCACCCGCGACGAGATCGCGACCGCCCTCTCCGAGACCTTGCCGGCGGTGTTCGACTACGCCCAGCAGAACGGCCTGGCCATCGCCGGGCCGCCGTTCACCCGCTATCCGGAGGTCGGCCTGGGATCGCTGGTCATCGAGGCCGGCATCACCATCGCCGCCCCGCCGCCGACAGCGCCCACCGACGGCATCGAGGCGCTGGTCATCCCGGCCGGGCAGGCCGCGGTGGCAATCCACCGGGGTTCGTACGACAACCTGTCCGAGTCCTACCAGCAGATCGAGAAGTGGATGCGCGACCGCGGGCTGTCCGCGGCGGGAGCGCCCTGGGAGACGTACCTGACCGACCCCGGCGACCACCCCGACCCGGCGACCTGGGAGACGGAGATCGCCCAGCCGGTGCAGTGACCGCCGGCCCCTCAGCGACGAAGGGTGAAGCGGCGGTAGTGCGTCGCGGCGCCTTGATATTCACCCTGGTCGCCCGGGGCCAGTTCGGTCATGCCGAGGCCTTGGAGGATGCGGATCGACGCCGTGTTGGTGGCCCACGCCTCGGCCCAGATCTCGCTCAAGGCCATCCGCGTGAAGCCGTGGTCCAGGGCGGCTTGCGCGGCCTGGCGGCCCAGGCCTTTCCCCCAGTGGCGGGAGTCGCCGATCACGAAGCCGAGTTCCCGCCGCGCCGGCTCGACGCCGTGGAGGTCGACGTAACCGACCAGTTCTCCAGCATGAACGACACCGAGGCGCACGAGTTCAGCCGGCGGCTCGGCGATCAACCGGCTCTGGAAGGCCTCGTGCTCGGCCACCGACAGACGCGGCGACCACTCGGCGGCGGCCCGGAACCGTTCGTCCAGCGACCACGAGGCCATCGTGACAGCGTCCGGCGGCTCGAGCGGCCTGAGGCGGATCACCGGCGACATGGCTACTGACCGAGGAGCCAGCGGTGCGGCTCGGCCAGTTTGCGGGCGGCGGCCGGCCCCCACGAGCCTTGCGCGTAGGGCAGCGGCTTGGGGCGGTCGTCCAGCAGGGGCTCGACGGTCTTCCAGGTGGCGCTGAGGCCGTCGGGACGGGTGAACAGGGATCGGTCGCCCAGCAGGACGTCGTGGATAAGGCGGGAGTACGGCGGCAGCGGCACCGCGTCGGGCACCTCTTCCAAGGGCAGGCGCACCGAGCCGTCCTCGACCTCGAGGGCCACGCCGGGCCGCTTGACCAGCATCGAGAGGTCGATCTTGCCGTTGCCGGCCAGGTCGAACGTCAGCACGTTGGCCTGCTGGGGCAGGCCGGGCAGCGGGGCCGTCGGCGTCTTGAGCACGAGGCTGACGACCTGCCGGCTGCCGGCCATTCTTTTTCCCGTACGCAGCAGGAACGGCACACCGCGCCAGCGCGCGTTGTCGATCCAGAGCTTCGCCGCCACGTACGTGTCGGTGGCCGAGCCCCGCTTGACGCCCTTGATCGACTTGTAGCCGGTGTGCTGGCCCAGCACCACCTCGGCCGGGTCGAGCGGGCGGAACGAGCGGATCACCTTTTCGCGGGCCGACTGCAGATCGGCCGCGTCCAGGCTGGCCGGCGGCTCCATGGCCACCTCGGCGGCCACCTGGAACAGGTGCGTGACAAGCATGTCGAGCACCGCGCCGGTGGCGTCGTAGAACTCGGCCCGCTGCTCGACCCCGAGCGTCTCGGGCACGTCGATCTGCACGCTTTCGATGTGCTCGCGGGTCCACATGGCCGCGAACACCTCGTTGGCGAACCGGGTCACGTGCAGGTTCTGCGTGGCCTCTTTGCCGAGGAAGTGGTCGATCCGGTAGACCTGCTCCTCGTCGAAGACCCGGTGCACGAGCCGGTTGAGCGAGCGGAATCCGGCCGGGGACGTGCCGAACGGCTTCTCGTAGACGACCCGCGCTCCCTCGGCCAGGCCGTGCTCCCCCAGCGCCTTGGTCGTCTCTTCGAAGGCGACGGGCGGAATGGCCAGATAGTGGACGAGTTGAGGAGTGCCGCCCAGCTCGGAGCGCGCGGATTCGATGACGTCGAGCAGGCTGCCCGAATCCTCGGTGCGGAAGCCGCCACCGGCGAAGCGCAGGCGGTCGGCGAACTCTTTCCACGGGCCGTCGCCGGGCGCCGGGCCGAACTCTTCCAGCGCCTTGCGGACGTGGGCTCGGAAGTCCTCGTGCGAGACGTCGCCCCGGCCGTTGCCGACCAGGATCCACTTGTCGGGCAGCAGGCCCTCGATCGCGAGCGTGTAGAAGGCCGGCAGCACCATCCGCCGGGCCAGGTCGCCGGTCGCCCCGAAGAGCACGAACACCGTGGGGCCGGGAGTCTTCGCCATGACCAGCCTTTGCCCCTCCGGTCCCGGGCTCACACCGGCTGTGACGACCGGAACGTGCCCCGGTAGGCCTGAGGCGTCGTCGACAGCCGCTGCGCGAAGTGATGCCGGAGCGTGGCGGCGCTGCCGAACCCCGTACGGTCGGCGATCGCGTCGACGCCGAGGCCGGTCTCTTCGAGCAGGTTGCGGGCGAGCAGCATGCGCTGGCTGATCAGCCAGTCGTGCGGGGTGGCGCCGGTCTCGTCGCGGAACTTGCGGGCGAAGGTGCGCGGCGCCATGTGGGCCAGCTCGGCCATCGTCTCGACCGTGTGCGGCCGGTCGAGGCTGGCCAGCACGGCCGTCAGCACCGGCTGCAGCGTCTCGCACTGCACGGACTTGAGCGGCGTCTCTATGTACTGCGCCTGGCCGCCCTCGCGGTGCGGCGGCACGACCATGCGCCGGGCCAGCATCGTGGCGACCGCCGTGCTGTGCTCCTGCCGGATCAGGTGCAGGCCGGCGTCGATGCTGGCGGCGGTGCCGGCGCTGGTCAGCACGCGGCCGTCCTGCACGTAGAGCACGTCGGGGTCGACGATGGCGGCCGGATAGAGCCGGGCCAGGCGGGCCGTGTGCAGCCAGTGGGTGGTGCAGCGGCGGCCGTCGAGCAGGCCGGCCGCACCGAGGGCGAAGGCGCCGGTGCACACGCTCATCACCCAGGCGCCCCGATCGTGGGCCCGGCGCAGGGCGTCCAGCACGGGCGCGGGCGGCTCGAAGGCCGGATTGTCGAAGGGCGCCACCACGACCAGGTCGGCCTCTTCGGCCCGGCTCAGATCATGGCGTACAGAAATGTCGAACCCGGCCCGGCTGGGCACCGGACCGCCGTCGAGCGAACAGACGGCGAAGTCGTAGGCGGGCAGACCGTCGGCCGTGCGGTCGTAACCGAACAGCTCACACAGCACGCCGAGCTCGAAGACGGCCACCTCGGGCAGGGCGATCACGGCCACGTTGCGCAGCATGTGACGGAGCATACGGCGGGTTGGCAGGATTTTGAAGGTGTCTGGCATCTCTGCCACTGTCGACCTTGTACAGCCGGGACGAAACTTTAGTTATGGCTATCGCAATCGCACTCTTCTTCCTGGTCATCCTCGCCTTCTCGATCGCCGGCCGCACCGCCGACACACGCGACAGCGCCGACTGGAAGCCCTCAGACGGCGGCTTCCGCCACACGTAGAAGGGGTGGGGCGGCCCGTGCCGAGCCGCCCCACCACCGACTAACCCAGAATGGAAATCGGACGCGGGGAAACGACCGGCGGCCGCTTCTTACCGGCCCCGGCCGACGACAGCGTCGACGGCGGCGGCAACGGCGTGGTGAACGGCTGCGCCGCGTCGGTGCAGACCTTGCCGTCCTTCGGCGCCTTACCGGTCAACAGGTAGTTGTCGATCGTCGTGGTGGCGCAGACGCCCGAGCCGTACGCCGTGTGTCCCCAGTTGTTGCTGGAGAGCAGGCTCGCGTTCGGGGCCAGCCGCCGCGACGACACGGCGCCCTGGTAGTTGGTCGCCGGGTCCCAGAAGTTGCCGACGATCAGGAACCGGTTCGCGGTGCGCTTGGTGAACGGCCCGGTGTACGCGTTCGGGTCGCGCACCGTCCAGGTCGAGCTCGCGCACTGGCTGTCGATCCAGCCCCAGGACCGGCCGAAGTACGGCGCTTCCCGGTCGCGGCGGTCGGTGGCGGCCGGCCACGACTCGGCGCGAGCCGGGTGCTTGCCGTCGGTGCAGATCACCGTGCTGGACGCCTCGAACCCGTTCTCGTACGGGAAGTCGTACGCCCGGGCCGCCTTGGCCGCCCGGTAGCGAGCCAGCAGCGGAGCGGTCGAACCGCCCTCTTGCACCGCGGCCACCTCGGCCGCGATCGCAGTCACCTCGGCGCCCGCGTTCGTGCTGTAGAGCGCGCCGAGGATGGCGCTGACGAACACCGCGTACGTGACCTTGACGGTGCCCCCGGCGCCGTCGGGGAAGTCGACCGGGTCGGTCTTGAGGCGGTTGGCCACCTGGGCGAAGTGCTTCACCGGGTTGCCCTCGGCGAACACGCACTTCGTCTCGCCCGCCTTGTCGCAGCGCTTCAGGATCTCGATCAGCGCCTTGTAGCCGGCGTCGCCGGAGTGCAGCCGCTGGTCGAGGATCTGCCGCGAGTTGCCGACCCAGGCGTTGGGGTTGAGCACGCCGTCGACGACGAGCGCCCGGAATCGGGACGGGAACATGTTGGCGTAGTACTGGCCCAGCGCGCTGCCGTAGCTGAAGCCCAGGTAGGTGAGCTTCTTGTCGCCGACCGCGCGGCGCACCACCTCCATGTCGCGGGCCACCTCGGCCGTGGAGGAGTGGGCGGTCAGCGGGCGGCCGGTGGTCGAGCAGGCCCGGCCCAGCTTCTTGGAGCCGGCGATGTAGTTGCGTTCCTCGGCGTTGGTCACCGGGAACGGCACGTTCATCAGATTCAGCACCGCGGTCTGGGCCCGTACGGACGGGAAGCACTTGACCTGCTGGCTGGCCCCGATGCCGCGGGGATCGACGCCGACGACGTCGAACCGCTCGAGCAGGGAGTCACTGAGGAACTGGGGCGCGGCCAGCGCGAACTGCGTCGCCGACCCACCCGGCCCGCCCGGGTTGACGAACAGGCTGCCGATCCGTTTGGCCGGGTTCTTGGCCTTGACCCGGAGCACGGCGATCTCGGTCTTGGGACCCTTGGGCTTGCGGTAGTCGAGCGGCAGTTTGACGGTGGCGCACTCGGCGATCTCGTAACACTTGTACCAGCCCAGTTTGGGCGTGGGCACCGCGTCGGTCAGGACGCGGGAGCCTCCGGCGGAGGCGGGAGCGGCGGCCAATCCGGTCAGGACGATTCCGGCCAGCGCCGCGGTCAGTAGTCGGTGCTTCTTCAACGGCATTCGGGTGACCCTTCTGCAGTTGGGATCGCGGCCCCCCGGCCACGACCCCCGGCATTGTAAGAAGTCGATGCACGTACGGGGCCGTCGTCCGGTCCGGGCGTTTTCGCAGAGGTAAGGCACGCAAGGCCCTAGGGGGGTGACATCCGCGCCGAGCCGTTTGGCACAGTGGACTGATGCTCACCGACGTGGATCTGCCGGCGCCCGGACTGCTCTGGACGCGCTGGGCGACGCTCTCCGCCGCGCTGACCGGCATCGGCTACGCCGACGTCTGGTTCGTCGACGAGCGCGGCGCGCACCACGACGACCACGGCGGCAGCTGGGCCCGGCTCGCGCTGGTCGACGGCGCGCGGGCGGTGTTGTTCGGCTACGACCGCGACCACAGCGCCACGGTCGACGCCGACCCGCCGATCGACCTGCTCACCGGCGCCCCCGAGTGGCTGCCCTGGGACGACCTGACCGCGCTGGCCGAGGCCGACCGGCTCGGTTTCGTGGTGTGGCACGCCGAAGGCCGCTGGTCGCGCACCCGCTACCGCGACGGGCTGAGCGACGGCCTCACCCACACCGTGGCGCCCGTGCTGAGCACCGAGGCCACCCTGCAAGAGCTGGCCGAGGTCGTACGGGAATGGGGTCAGCACGAACTCCGGACGCCCGCCGAGCGCGACGACGTGCGCACCGCGAGCGAAGACCTGCTCACCGCGGCCGTGCGCGGCGAGATCAGCGGTTCGTCCTTCGAGCGGCTGCTGGGCCGGCTCACCGAGCCCGCGCTCGACCTGCACGCCGCGCTGTTCGCGGCCGGCCGCGGCGGCATCACGGCCGGCACCCGGCCCCCGCGCATCCCGGCCGGCGAGCGCCCGCCGATGCGCCGGGTGCGGCGGCTCAGCCAGGGCGAGCACGACCGCCTGGTGTGGGCCGCGATGCAGGACGCGGCCGAGCTGAACCGCCCCGAGCCGCCGCGCACGGCCGAGCTGGAGGCGCTGGCGGCCTGGATGCGGGAACGCTCGCCGCACCAGGACGGCCGCTGCACGGTTCTGGCCTACGCCGACGCGACCAGCCTGAGCGTGCAGGCCGGCAAGCACCCGCCCCGCGAACAGCCCGACGAGCCCCGCTTCGGCACCTTCCAGCAGCTCAGCGAGCTGGTGCGCAACCTGCGGCGGGCCGAGGCCGACCCCCGGTACGGGCGGTGGCTGTTCCTGCGCGTGCAGACCACCCCGACCGCGGTGCTGGTGGAACGCCGCTACGACTCGTGGCCGAAGTGGTGGGCCGACGACGGCGTGTCCGGCCCGTGGCGTACGAACCTGCAGGAAGAGACGCAGGCGCGGGCCCCGCAGTGGCGGCCGGCCTGGATCCGGTTGCTCGACCCCGAGGTCGCCTACCGCCCCGCGGGCTGATCAGCGAGCTTTGCCCTGGCCGAGCAGCGCGAGCGACTTGGCCAGGCGGCGGGCCCGCGTCTCGGGCGTCTTGGCCGAGTTCAGCTGGTCGACGTGGTAGCGCTGGTTCGAGAACGAGAGCGTCGCCCAGAAGTCGCGGGCGGACGGCTCGGCCTCCAGCGCGGCCCGCAGATCGTCCGGCACCTCGAGCTCGCGCGGGGCTGCGTCCAATTCGACCTCTACGTCGTACGTCTCGCCGCCGCTGACCCCGGCCGCCTCCCGCCGCTCGGCGCTGACGCCCAGCCAGTAGCTGCCGCCCATCTTGGCGATCGACGAGCGGAAGGTGAAGCCGTTCAGCACGACCACGACCTTGGGCCGGCCGCCCCCGCCGAGCTCGGTGACGAACTCGTCCGGAACCTGGAAGCCGGTGGTGGCGCCGCCCGTGCGCTGCAGCTCCGCGCGAAGTTTCATGCGGTCAGCCTAGTGGCTCCTCGATCAACGCGGACCAGTCCGTGACCAGCGGAATCAGCTCGCCGGCGGCCCACAGCGGCAACTGGTCGAGGAAGTGCGGCGAGTCCGGATCGCCGGAGGCGCCGAACGGCACGACCCAGCGGCTGCGCTGCCGGTCGGCGATGTCCCACACATAGCGGGCGACCGGGCCGCGCGAGCACAGATCGGTCACGCCCGGAATGCTATTCAGGCAGAGCACCGAGTCGCGCTCCCCCGACAGTTCGGTGCGCGGGATCTCGACCTGCGACCCCGGCAGCCGGACGGGCGCGAGCAGGTGCCGCGAACCCCACGGCCCCGACTCGATCGTCTCCGGGTCGACCACCTCGGCCAGGGTGAGCCCGAGGCCGACCAGCACGCCGTCGAGCACGTTGCCGATGCGCACGCGCGGATCGGTCCAGCCGTTGAACAGCGGGTCGAAGCCGTGCGGCTGCATCAGCGGCTTGAGCGCGGGATGCTCGTGCAGGCGGCGCGCGACCTCGAACCGCCAGGCGGCCCGCCGTCCGGCCTCGAGGCTCGTCGCCCGCATCGGGGTGTCCATGTGGATGCGGTGCGACGGCACACCCTCGTCGATCAGCTCGCGGATGCGGTGGGCTCGCGCCTTCGAGGCGAAAACGTTCCCGTACGCCTCGGTGTCCGGGCGGCGGTCGTTGGCGTTCACGGCGACGCCGGTCACCTCGAGGCGGGTCATCGGCACGTGGCCGGGCTGCCACGCGTACGTCTGATCCCAGGCCGGCACCGGAAAGCGGCCGTTCCGCTCGTCGCGCACCGGAACCTGGCCCACCGTGAGCTGCAGGACCCGCCCGGTGGTGTCGGCCGTGAGGACGCTGTTGACCGGCTCGACCCAGCGTTCGAGGGCGTCGGCCACATCGTCCACGGTGGACGCGTGCAGCAACGGCAACAGGGCGCCGAAGCCCAGATCGAACCCGGCCCGGGTCGGCGTGCGCAGGCTCAGGTTGCCGTCGACGATCGGGCCGCGGGCGGTCTCGATCACCTCGACGAGTTCGCTGCCCCCGCCCCGTACGGGAATGGTCTCGGTATGCGACTCGGCCGGCTCCCAGCCGAGCGGACCGCGAGCCTCGACCCCCGCCGGCGTGCGCCGGAGCTCTTCGACGAACAGGTCTTGATAGTCGGCCATCGCATTGGTGACGGCCCAGGCCACGCCGCCCGTGTGCCCGAAATGCTGCACGCCCGGCACACCGGCGAAGGTCAGGCCGGCCACGTCGAACTCCTGGCACGAGAGCCGGACCTGCTGATAGACACCCGGCAGCTCGATCAGCCGGTGCGGGTCGCCGGCCACGATCCCCGGGACCGCCCACGAGTTGCTGCCCGAACTGGCCGCCGCGTCCTCGTTCAAGAACCACCCGACGGCATCCGGCCCCAGCGTCCGCTCGACGTGCGAGTTCCACATCTTGCTGGGAAAACTCGCGAACATGATGTGCCGCGCGAGGAACACGCCGAGCGACGACCACGGGTGCCAGACCAGGCCTTCGGCCCGAACCCCTTCCGCGTACGCCCGGAGCCAGTCCCGCGTACGCGAATCAAGATTGATGAAGCACCGCCGGGCCGTGTCGTCGATGCGGGCCCGCCGCGCGAACCTGTCCCAGCCCAGCCCGTCCGCTCCGATCCTCTCGGACAACAGCCCTTCGGACTTGCGCCGCTCCACCTCGATCTGCTCGCGGCGGTCCCGAGCCGTCACCCGCCCCTGAAGAAACGCCAGCTCATCGACCGTGTCCGCCCGCAGATGGGGGACGCCGTAGCCGTCCCGGAAAACCCGCATCCCCCATCCTTACCTCCCGGCCGGTTTCTGTCAGCTCTGTTGGAAGCGCTGGAAGTAGCCCTCCGCGGCGGCTTGTCGCGCGCGGTCCCCGGTGCCGGGCGGGACCTGTCCCGCCGCCGCGGCAAGGCCGAGCGCGTTGCTGTGCCGTTGGCCCATCGCGGTGGAGTTGCCGTCCGGACCCCAGCCGTGCTTCTCGATGGTCTCGACCGTCCACGAGGCGATGGCGCCCACCTCGAGGGCGGGACGGTAGAGGTCCCAGAGGAAGTGGTTGTTGGCGTCGGTCATGAAGGTGAAGAACTTGAGCCACCCCGGGTCGGCGACGGCGGCCAGGCTCTCCACGGCGCGGATCCCGGCCAGGCAGGCGTCGACGAAGGCGGCCGGAGGTCCGTCGGAGCCGGCGTTCTGATCGGCCAGCACGAAGTCGCGGACGAGCTGGAGTTGATGAGGACTGTCGTTGAAGACATGAAAGTTCGGAAACGGCTGCCGATCGATCACCCGATAGATCCGTCGCACATCCGGGTCGTCCCAGATCGGGATGTCGGCGCCAGGCAGGGTCGCTCCCGGCTCCCGGTCGTCCTCGAGTATCGATCGCAGCGCCTTGATCAGGGACGCCATGGCGGCGTTCCAGTCTGCGGTGAAGTCAACGTAGTGCAGGTCGGTGAGGTCTGTGCTGCTGTCGATCCGCATGTCCGGCAACTCGCAGGTCTCGAGCATCACCGGGAC
This sequence comes from Paractinoplanes pyxinae, assembly GCF_026626335.1. Taxonomy (GTDB): domain Bacteria; phylum Actinomycetota; class Actinomycetes; order Mycobacteriales; family Micromonosporaceae; genus Actinoplanes; species Actinoplanes pyxinae. The sequence goes on from NZ_JAPNTZ010000006.1 coordinate 393,134, forward strand.
CATCCACCGGCGGTCGACATGCATCTGTCGGGCCTGCTCGATGGCCTCACGCAGCTCGACGTTCATGTAGGTACTGCGGCGGGAGTTGTAGCGCGGGGAGAACATCGGGACGAAGGCGCCACCCTCCCGGATCGCCCGCTTGATCGCCTGGCGCCAGTTGTCGCCTGCTTGCAGGTCGTCGCGGTCGAGCCAGACGCCGACGCCCGCCTCCCGGAGCCGGGCCACGATGGGCTCGACGAGCCGGAGGTCATCTCGCTGGTACGAGATGAATGCCCAGTTCAACAGCCTTCAACTCCTTCACTGGCCCGGTGGCGGGCGACGGCTCGCTTCAAAGCTTGCGCAGCGAGCACATCCCACCGGTGAATGCCTCGCAGCGCAACTTGCGGACGCAGTACTCCCCGCACCGATTCGGCGTGCCGGTCGTCGCTGATATGCACGAATTTCTGCCGCTCGGGCAGGTGGGTGCACGCCGTGAAACCCTGCACGTACAGCCTGGTCGCCACCTCGCGGGCGGCGGTGCCCAGGCCGGTGCGAGCCAACGACCAGTCCGCGGCCACGTGGTGCACGTGCCACCGGAGCGAGCACAGCGCGATCCGGGCCGCGGTCTCGTAGGAGCCGGCGTACAGCGCCCGGGAGCTCTGCTCGGCCAGCCACAGCCACGGTTCGCCGGCCGCGGCGGCGATGAGGTCACGGGCGGCGACGGCGGCCGCGGCACTGTCGCCGGCGTCGATCAGCTGCCCGACCGCGGCCGGCACGATCGGCGGGACCGGATCGGCGACCGCGGCCGGATCGGCGGGAACGGGAGTCCACAGCCGGCGGCCGTCGTCGATGCGCTGCCGCACCAGCCGCGGTACGGCGTGACCGCGGCTGAGGTCGCCGAGTTGCCGCAGCGCCTCGTCCCGGTTGTCGACGCTGAGTGCGTACTGGATGAACTCTTGCGCCAGCGTGCCGTGCGGAACCGTGCCGGAACGCCAGGCCCGGATCACGGCGTCCAGGATCGGTTGCCAGCGCTCCACGGGCGGCGGCTGCTCGTCACGCCGCGTCCAGCCGCGCTCCATCAGCCGCGGGTGCGGCGCCGTGCTGCCCGTGACTCGCACCGGCCGCTCGCACCAGCGCGGATTGCCGTGTCGCCGGCTGACCTGCGCCGTCTTGAACCGGGCGGCCGAGACCGGGTCGATCGTGCCCCGATCGAGCTCGACCACGGCGGCCACCCAGACACCGCCGCGGGGAGCCTGGTCCAGGCCGACCGCTCCGACCGGGGCGATGACCAGAGCCCGTTCGTCGGCGGAGAGCGCCATCTCCCGCACGTCCAACGGCCGGCCGTCGTGCGACTCGATTGTGGACCGTGGGTGGACCTCCCCGGTCGCGAGGTCGTAGTCCTGAACCAGGAGCCGGCCGCCGACCCGGTCGGTGGACATCAGCAGCAGGGCGTCGGGCCCCTGGCGGGGATTCCAGGCGGCCGCCTCGGCCCCGACCGGCAGGGGCACGACCAGGCCGTCGGCCACCCGGATCAGGCAAGCCCGGCCACCCCCGGTGACCAGCACCCACCGGCCGTCCGGTCCGTACGCCACCTCGGTCAGGAACCAGCCCGCCCCGCCCGGGAAGGTGGCGATCAGCCGTTGCCCGCCCAGGCCCAGCTCGTACTCGTGAACGGCATATCCGCCGCGGGCCCGCTCCTCCAGAACGCACACCCGCGTCCCGTCCGGGGCGAACGCGATCGCGGCCGCGTTCGCCACCGGAGGCAACATGACGGGAGCTTCCGAGCCGAAACGCTGCAGGTAGGGCTGGTAGTTGAAGACGGGCTCGGCCGGGTACGGCACGCTGTCCTGGAGGAGCAGGTGCGGCGCGATCTGACGCACCCACCCGGCGCCCTCGGCCGCTCCCAGTGCCTCCGGCAGTGGCTGCCGGCAGAACGCCCACGCGCCCGCCCCCTCGTGCACCGCGCCGACCCGATCGGAGTAGTCCCGATGGGTCAGCACCTGGCCCTCGTCGTCGACGATCACGGACGGGGCGAGATGACCACGCTCGTCGGCCAGCTCGAAGAACACCCGCATGGCGTCGTAGTCGGAGAGCGGCTCGTCCATCAGGACGGACTCGCCGACGATGAACTCGGTCAATCTGGCACCCCGCCCTCGTCCGGCCCGGACCGCCAGTCTTCGCGGCGGGATGTCGCGAGATCAATGGCCGGTTCAGACGGGGTGACAGATCCGATCGGCCACAGTGGCCTCTCCCTTTTCAGTACCGGCCCACGTAGTGGTAACCGGCGTTGAGGCTGCCCGGGGCCGCATGCACCGGGGTGAGCGCGTTGAACGGCTGGATGTCGAGGTCGCGGATCACGTTCCAGTCCGGGTCAACGGTGGGCACGTTGATCGCGGCGGGCGGGGTGCCCTTCTCGACCCAGTCCATGAGCGGCTGCAGGAACTCGGGGACGGCGATCTCGGACGGTTCGTCGGACGCTTCCGGGCCGAACAGGCAGTGGTAGGCGGCCGGGATCATGTAGAGGCGCGAGAACGACTGGCTGCCGCCACGTTTCTGGACTGCTGTGTAGTAGTCGAGGGTTGAGAAAGGCGGGATCGAGGGGTCGGCCCAGCCGTGGTACAGGATGATTTTGCCGCCGTGGGCGCGGAACGCCGCCAGGTTGGGGTTGTTCGCGTTGTAGATGGCATTGCCAAGCACGTTCAGCCGGTCGAATGTGGCCTTGGTGAACCGTACGTCGCGCAATTGGAAGTTCGGTTGGTTGTGGGCGAAGCCCAGGTAGCGGAACCAGTTGAGCGCGATGGTGGCCGTCGGGCCGGTCAGCGGCGAGCCGGAACTCACGACGAACGCATCTTTCCAACCCAATTCGGAGCCGTACGGCATTCCGCCGTTGTACAGGCCATGCGGGCCGCGGTAGAAGTCGACGACCGTACGGACCTGGGGCGCCGTCAGGCAATTCGGAGTGTCAGTGCCGGCCGGGCACAGCATCGACGACGGCTGGAAACCGCACTGGCGAGGGTCGTGAATGACCTCGCCGCACGCCTTGGTGACCGCGGCGTGCAGGGCGGGCAGCTTGCCGGGGCCGAGGATCTGCCGGCCCGCCGCGTCCGTGTTGCGGGTGACGTTCCACGCGTTGAGCAGGGCGAGCGGCGCCAGGTTGTTGGCGGGAGCGCCGGCCAGCACGCCGTCGAAGTCGGCCGGGAAGCGCTGGGCCAGGTTCAGCGCCTGCCGGCCGCCGGTGGAGCAGCCGTCGAAGTAGCGGTGGGTGGGGCCGCGTCCGAAGTACGCCCGCATCACCGCATCCGCGGCGGTGCGCAGCCGATGCTCGGACAGCAGGCCGAACTCGAGCCGGGCCCGGGGATCGTTGCCCCAGGTGGCCTCCTCGCCGGCGGCGTGCCCGGTGTCGTCGCCGGCGATCACCAGGTGGCCGTCGAGCGCGGCGGCACAGCTGAAGCCGGCCAGCGGCAGGTCGAGCCCGGGCACCTCGCCGCACAGCCCGCCGCAGCCCAGCTGCACGTACTGGCCGGTCCAACCGCTCACCGGCAGCCGCACGGTGTAGTGAGTGGCCGGCTTGATGACACCTTTGACCTCGCACATCGGCGTCGGCTGGCGCAGCTTGACGGTGACCACCGTCGCCGACGTCACGGTCGCCTGCGAGGTCAGCGCGGCGCACTTCGCCGCCGGATCGGGCGCCGGGGCGGACGCCGGCGCCAGGGGGACGGCCATCAGGGCCGCCATCAGCAGTCGGATCATCGTGTCCCTCCTCTTTGCATTCATCCTTATTGGAGGGACGCATCGAGTAATCGGTCCACGGACGGGTCTTGCGGTCATCCCCGGGGCGGAGCCGTGCCGGGCCGGACGAGGCCGCATTCGTACGCCAGAACTGCCGCCTGCACGCGGTCGCGCAGACCCAGCTTGAACAGGATCGCGGAGAGATGGGTCTTCACGGTGGCCCGGCTCAGCGTGAGTCGTTCGGCGATCTCGTCGTTGGACAGCGCCCGCGCGACCAGGATCAGGACCTCGATCTCCCGCTCGCTGAGCGCGTCCAGCGCGGGCGGAGGCGCACCGCCCGGAAGCTCGCCGGCGAACCGGTCGAGCAGCCGCCGGGTCACCGTGGGCGCGAGCAGCGCCTCGCCCCGCGCCACCACCCGGATCGCCGCCGCCAGGTCGTCGGGGCGGGTGTCTTTGAGCAGGAACCCGCTGGCCCCGGCCCGCAGCGCGGCGAACACCGGCTCGTCCAGGTCGAAGGTGGTCAGGATGACGACCCGGGCCGGGTTGCCGGTCGCGGCCAGCTGCCGGGTCGCCTCGATGCCGTCCATCCTGGGCATGCGTACGTCCATGAGCACCACGTCCGGGCGCAGCGAGCCGGCCAGCGCGACCGCCTCGACGCCGTCGCCCGCCTCCCCGACCACTTCGAGGTCGTCCCGGCTGTCGACGATCATCGCGAACCCGGCCCGCACCAGCTCCTGATCGTCCGCGATCAGCACCCGGATCACACCGGCTCCCAAGGCAGATCGGCGACCACCCGGAAGCCACCGCCGGGCTGCGGGCCGGCTTCCAGCGTCCCGCCCAGCAGCCGCGCCCGTTCCCGCATCCCGACGATGCCCCGCCGGCCGGACCCGTCGACACGGCCGGTCACCCGGGCCGGCCCGTCGTCGCTGATCTCGAGCCGCACCGAGCCCGGCTCCCGGGTGACGCGGACCCGCGCACGGTCCGAACGGCTGTGCCGCAACGTGTTGGTCAAAGACTCCTGCACTATCCGGTACGCCGAGAGGTCCACCGCCGCCGGCAGCGGCACACCGCCGGCCGGCTGGTCGACGTCGACCCGCAGGCCCGTCTGCCGCAGGCTCGACGTCAGCGCGCCGAGCTGGTCCAGGCCGGGCTGGGGGCTTTGCTCATCGACGTCGCCGGCGCTCATCGTCTGCAGCAGCACCCGCAACTCGGCCAGCGTCGACCGGGCCGCCGTGTCGATCGACCCGAGCGCCTTGCGGGCCAGGTCGGGCCGGGTCTCGAAAACATCCGCGGCCGCCCCCGCCTGCACCACGATCACCGAGACAGTGTGCGCCAGCACGTCATGCAGCTCGCGAGCGATGCGCGCCCTTTCCTGAGCCAGAATGCGGCGTTCCGCGTCCTGCCGCCGCAGCCGCCGGACGCGGCCGAGCTCCCCCAAAGCCCATCCGAGAGCCGGCCCGGCCGCGGCCAGCATCAGATTCCGCCAGTCCCCGGACACCAGCTTCCACGGCGTACCCGCCACCAGAACCGCCAGAAACCACAACGACCGCCGAGGCGACCGCACCAACGCATAGGAAGCAAGCACCGCCGCGACCTGCCCCAACCACCCGATGCTCGGGGCCAGAAACTCAAGACCCACACCCGCAACGATCGCGACGACCATGGCCGCCTCGGGCCGCCGCCGAATCCAGGCCACACAAGCTGCCTGAACTGTGGCCAGCCCAAACGCCGCAGCCAACGCGGGCGCCGACCGCTCCCCACCCGGAGTGACAGTAATCAGCAACACCAGCAGCACCCACACCGCCACCGCGCCCGCAAGCCCACCGCGCCTACCCATGTGCACATCGACGATCGTAGGGAGCGCGACACCCACGGTCATCGGTCCGCGGGCTGGCCGCACCGTCATACCTGAGACTGAGCAGGTTTTCGTGGTGAAGTGCCGAGGTGCCGGGGCAGACGGCGGCCACTGCGGGCCGCCGTCTCCCGCCGTCAGCTGCCGACCGTGAACAGGTCGATGACCCAGCGGCGGCCTTCGCGATGCCCGGTTGCACAGGTGGGCGGTGAGCTCACGCAGCTGTACGAGGATGCGGGATCTCCGCCACTGAGGCGGGTGATGAAAGACGCCAAGGCGAGCGGCGTCTCCTTCTCCGAGAAGTCGCTCAGCGACTGGCTCGGCGGGATCTCGGTCCCGCGTACGGACGCGCCGGTCACATTCTTGTCGAAGTACCTGGGTGCTCTGGCCCAGCGGCAGGGTCGCCCGGTCCATCTCGAGATCTGGTGGCTCGACCTGGTGCGGCGGGCCCGCGCCAAGAGGAAGGCGGGCCGGCCGCGGACACGAGAATCCGCTCGGCTCCAGCCGGATGCCGGATGGCCGCGCGTGCGTGAACTCGGGCCGTTGGACGTCGGCGTGCACCCGGCCGCATTTCTTCCGGTGTCGTCTTCGCCGCTGCGTAGCTGGTTCGAGGGAAGACCGGAGCCCGATGCCGTGCCGGCATACGTTCCGCGTGATCACGATCGGTCCCTGCAGGATTCTTTGCGGGCCGCGGCGAAGCGTTCGGCGGGCGCCGTCCTCGTGACGGGTCGTTCCTGCGCGGGTAAGTCGCGGTCGGCGTGGGAAGCAGTCTCGGCGGAGTTCGGTGACTGGCAGTTCGTGGACATGCGAGATCGCGATGGCCGGGATCGGCTGGCCGCGGCTTCGCCCGATGGCGACCACGTGCTGTGGCTGGACAACCTCGACCGTGCGGATGACATGAGCGATGTCGCGGAGAGTGCGCTGAGGGCGATGCGCCAAGCCACCCCGGCGCGCCGATGTGTGGTCGTGGCCAGCATGTGGCGTCGGCCCGAAACGATCGGCGGGCCGGGGGCGGCGGCGGTGCGCGAGCTGGCGAGGCTGGCCGGCGTGCCGGTGAGCGTGCTCGAGGGATGGAGCAGGCGGGAGCTCGAGACGGCCGCGGAGTCGGCGCGGGAAGACCGTTTGATGGCGGCCGCGCTTTCCCAGGCGGCGCCGAGCCCGCCACAGTTGCTGGCCGGGGCCAGGTGGGCCTTGGGGCTGTGGCGCAACCCGGATCATCGGGAAACTCGGGCGGTTCGAGCCCTTTCCCGCCGGGCTCTGGTCGGTGCTCCTCGGGGCTGACCTGGATCGGAAGCAGCTGGCTGATCTTGCCGGGTCCGCCGGCCGTCGGCTCCTGTTGCGAGAGGAGGCGATCTTCGAGCGGCGGTCGTCGGAGGCTCCGCACGCGCCAACTCCGGCCCCGGTGGCGGCCGGCGCTGCGTTCGCTTCACCGGCGCCACCAACGCAGCTCTCGCCGGAGGAAAAGTCTGCTGACACGTCTCCTGGCGGCATCGAGGGTTTCGACTACACGAAGACGGACCGGTATCAAGCCGACCAGCTGCTCGACGCTGATGATCTTGAAGGGCTCGAGCGGTTGGCGCTCTGGTCCGGCGACAAATATGTCCGCATGAGCCTGGCGTTGCTCTACGAGCGACGCGGTGATCGTCAGGCCGTCAGGGAACTCGCCACCTTCAGCCGCCGGACCGGTCGTCATCTCGTGGAACGGCTGGCCGAAGAGGGCAATCTCGCCGAGCTCATCCGCATGATCCTGTGCGGTGACGGCTTCGCCCTCCGGGCCATCCGGAACTGGGACGTCGCCGGCCTGGACAACGATCTCCGCAACCGCATCCTGACCAACGGACTGACTCCCGACGGGCGGATCGCCGACGCCTCGTGAGGCGCCGACGATCCCGCCGGAGTCAGTGCTTGTGGGTCAGTTTGGCTACTCGGCCCTTTTCGCCGGAGGACCAGCAGGCTCCGGTTACGCATTCGACGGCGTCGAAGCTGCCGGTGTCGAAACGCTTCCAGGTGCGGCCGGCGTCGTGGGAGACGTCGCTGCCGGTGGGGCCCACGGCGAGGGCCGTGTTGCCGTGGCCGAGCCAGGCCGAGCCGGAACGGTACTCGCCCGGGACGGTGCGGGCGACCGTCCAGGTGCGGCCGCGCAGGTAGGCGGCGCCGTCCGGGGCGGCGGTGGGGGCCGCGTAGTCGCCGCCGACGGCGATGGCCGCGCCGTCACGCCGTACGGCCAAGCTGTAGATGCCGGCACTCGGGCCGCTCGGCACCGGTGTGGCCGTCACCGACCACGTACGGCCGCCGTCGCGCGACGTGAATACTCGGGACTCGGCGCCGCCGCCGGTGGCGAAGTACGCCTTGCCGCCGGCCGAGACCAGGCAGGTGCCGCTGGCCGCGAACGCGAACTCGCCGGTCAGCGCGGCGGGCATGCCGGCCGTGGGCTGCACCTTCCACGAGCGGCCGCCGTCGCGGGTAGCCAGGATGCGGAACTTGCCGTCGACCGGGTCGGACAGGGCCAGGCCGTGCTTGCGGTCGAGGAACGTCATGCAGTCGTAGAACGCGGCCGGGTCTTCGTTGCGGAACGACTCGGTCCAGGTGCGGCCGCCGTCCGAGGTCGCGTAGACCCGGGAGTCGGGGCCGTTGCCGATCGTCAGGGCCACCGCGTGCCGGGCGTCGAACGCCTCGATGTCGCGGAACTCGAGCGCCGCCGCGTCGGCCGGGCCAACCGATTTCCACGTACGGCCTCCGTCAACCGTGCGGAGAACGGTGCCCGCCGAGCCGGCCACCCAGGCCACCTTCGCGCTGACCGGGGCCAGGCCGCGGAACCGCGCCTCCGTGCCGGTCGGGGTCAGCTGCCAGCCCAGGGCGCCGCCGCCGGCCTGGGCGGGGGCTGCGGGCAGGAGCAGAGCCGCGGCGACACCCGCCGCCACCATCGACAACTTTCGCTGCAAGGTCATGCTGCGGAACCTACCGTGTGGGCCACGGCACGGAAACCGGAAGCGAAGCCCGCCGGAAACCTCGGCGTACCAGAATGTGGGACATGGAGTCTCCCGCTGTCACCGTCGCCATCACCCGGAAGGCCGACCCGGCCCGGACGGCCGAGATGATCGCCTGGGTGAACGCCGGCACGACGCTGGCCGAGGACTTCCCCGGCTTCCTGGGCACCGGCTGGGTGCGCCCGGACCAGGGCTCGTACGAGTGGCACATGCTCTACCGCTTCGCCGACGAGCACGCCCTGCGCAACTGGGAGGAGTCCCCGCAGCGCCGCTGGTGGCTGTCGTCGGCCGAAGGCTTCGTCGAGCACACCCGTACGGAGAAACGAACCGGAATCGAAGGCTGGTTCGACCCGCCGCGGGCCCACGAGGTCAGCGAGACCGCCACGCCGAAGGCCCCGCCGCGCTGGAAGCAGGCGGTGACCATCTGGCTGGGTTTCTTCCCGGTCAGCCTGCTGGCCGCGCTCACCCTCAACCACCTGCTGATCGACCTGAACGTGGTGCTCCGCACCTTGATCAGCACCCTCTGCCTCACGCCGATCATGACCTACCTGGTGCTCCCCCAGGTCACCCGCCTGCTCCAGCCGTGGCTCCGCCGCTGACCGTCAGTTGTCGAGAAGGGCTCGCAGGCGGTCGGTGTCGTGGACTGTCCAGCCGGGGGGTGGGGCCAGGGCGGCCCACCCGTCGACCGCGCCGGATTTGTAGACGTGGCCGTGGCCTATGGGGGCCTTGTTGGCGAAGAGCAGGTCGACCGTGGTCTGCCAGAACGTGATGACCGGGTACCAGTGCATGTCGGGGGTCACGTCGGGGCCTCGTTGACCCTTCAGCCAGTCGGGCTTGTGCCACAGCAGGCTGGGGCTCCACCAGACGACCGGGTCGGAGGAGTTCTGCATGTAGACGACGCGCGGTGGGGTGGGCAGGTTTCGCAGCTCGTGGGACTCGGAGGAGAACTCGACCGGGAGCTGGGGGTAGGCGGGATCCCAGACCGGCGAGCCGGGGGCCCGGGCAGCCGTGAGGTCGCGGTGGATCGGGTTGGCGAAGGTGGGGCCTTCGAGCAGGATGCCGTCGGCTCCCGTGACCATCGCTTCCGCCGTGCCGAAGGTCTTTTCGGTTCCGTACGTTCCCAGACTCTCGCCGAAAATCAGGAGTTTCGGGCGGTGGGTGGCCGGCATCGCCGCCCAGCGTTCGCGGACCGCGGTGATCAGGGCCGAGGCGGCGTCGACGACTTTGGTGCGGTCGACCATGAAGGAGATCCAGCTCGGCAGGTAGCTGTACTGCATCGACACCAGCGCCGTGTTGCCGCCGTACATGTATTCGAGCGAGCTCGGCACGTCGTTGTCGACCCAGCCGGTGCCGGTGGGGGTGAAGACGGCGATGACCGCGCGGTCCCAGGCGTGGGTGCGGTCCATTTCGCGTACGACCAATGCCGCTCTCTCTTCGACCGAGTCCGCCGAGGAGAGGCCGGCGTAGATGCGTACCGGGTCCATCGCTGTGCGGCCGGCGAACGCGCTGAGCTGGTCGATCGGCGGGGCCTTGGTCACGAAGTTGCGGCCCTGGCGGCCCAGCGAGTCCCAGCTGATCAGCGAGCTGCGGCTGCCCGAGCGCAGGGCCGAGCCGGGCTGCACCACCCCGTTGCCGGTGCCGCTGTCGGTGACCGCGGCCGAGCGGTCGGCGCTGGTGACCAGGTTGCTGACCAGGATGCCGTCGAACGCGGTGTAGCTGAGCAGTGTCACCACCACGAAGCCGGCGCAGTAGGCCGCCGATTCGGGCACCAGCCGGCCGAACAGCCGGGCGAACCCGTGGGCGGCCAGCCGCAGGCAGCGGGCCAGCAACAGCAGCGCCCCGAAGGTGATGAGGCTGATGGTCACCGTACGAACCAGGTCGTACTCCTGCTGGGGCGGCATTCCCAGTCGTACGCGCAGATCCCGCTGCCACCGGGTGCCGAGCCACAGGAAGAGCAGAATCAGCGGGGGCACGAGCACGAACAGCGTCCGCCAGGCGATGCGCTCGACCCGGCGCGACGGCCACCACCGCAGGCGGACCACCGCCCCGATGGCCGTTCCCCCCGCATACCCGAAAGAAGCGGTCAGCCCGGCCACGACACCCTGCAGGAACCAGGGCCGGGGCAGCAGGGACGGGGTGTAGGTGAGGCAGTAGAAGATCGCGCACAGGCCGAAGCCGGTGACGCTGAGCCCGCAGCGCACGACCCGGCGGCGCGGAACGACGGTCGGCGCGGTGGCCGAGGAGATGACCGCGCGCTGGACGGGTATCAGCGGGGCCGGTAACACCACTTTGCGCATCGGCTCCCCCGCCCCTCGCCACCGCCGTCGATATGCGTGACCCGCGCCCCACCGACGGTTACGTTGACCCGATGGCAGGATCTTCCGTTCGCACCCGGGCCGCAAGCGCGTTCGAGGCCCTGCTTCCATCTTTGACCGCCGCCGCCACCGAGAGACTGGGCCGTTCGGAGGCACTTGCGTTTCTTGCCCGATTGGCCACGTCGCTACTCGACATCTACGAGCCACTGGAGGTTGTCTACGGCACAGTCCCGTTGAACGACCTGGTAGCGGTGGCCCTCGATGCGGCTGGCGATCGACCGGTCGCTCTGCGTGACCTCGATCGGCGGCGGGAGATCGATCCGCGCTGGTACCAGCGGGCCCGGCAGGTCGGCTACGTCTGCTACGCCGACCGGTTCGCCGGGTCGCTTCGTGCGGTAACCGATAAGTTGGACTATCTGGACGAGTTGGGCGTGACCTATCTGCACCTCATGCCGCTTCTCGAACCGCGGCCGGGTGAGAACGACGGTGGGTACGCCGTACGGGACTACCGCGCGGTCGACCCGCGGCTGGGCACGATGGACGACCTCAGCGAGCTGGCCGGCCGGTTGCACGAGCGGAGCATGAGCCTCTGCGTCGACCTGGTGCTGAACCACACGGCCAAGGAGCACGCGTGGGCCGAGGGCTGGCGGGCGGGCGACCCGGCGTACGCGGATTTCTACATGTCCTTCCCCGACCGCGAGATGCCCGACGCGTACGAGCGGACGATCGTGCCGGTCTTCCCGGACCGCGCGCCCGGCTCGTTCACCAACTTCGATGGCGAGTGGGTCTGGACCACGTTCTGGAGCTACCAGTGGGACCTCAACTGGGCCAATCCGAACGTCTTCAAGGCGATGCTCGAGACGATCCTGTGGCTGGCCAACCGCGGGGTCGACGTGTTCCGGCTCGACGCCGTGCCGTTCCTGTGGAAGCGACTGGGCACGACCTGCCTCAACGAGCCCGAGGTGCACCGGATCGTGCAGGCCCTGCACGCGCTGGTCCGGGTGGCCGCGCCCGGCGTGATCTTCAAGGCCGAGGCGATCGTGGCGCCCGACGACCTGGTGCCCTACCTGGGCGGGCACGACCGCTACCGGCCCGAGTGCGAGCTGGCCTATCACAACCAGCTCATGGTCATGCTGTGGAGCAGCCTGGCCACCAAGGACGCGCGGCTCATGGCCCAGTCGCTGTCGCGGATGAAGCCCATCCCGGCCGAGGCGACCTGGGTCAGCTACGTGCGCGGGCACGACGACATCGGCTGGGCGGTCAGCGCCGAGGACGCGGCCGAGGTCGGCTGGGACTGGTGGAACCACCGCAACTTTCTCAACTCGTTCTTCTCGGGCCGCTTCGACGGCTCGTACGCGCAAGGAGCACTTTTCCAGGAGAATCCGGACACCGGTGACGCTCGGATCTCCGGTTCGGCCGCCTCGCTGTGCGGGATCACCGACGATCCGGCGAGCTGGCCCGACGGCGTACGGCGCCTGCTCCTGCTGCATGCGGTCGCCTTCGCGTACGGGGGAATCCCGCTGATCTACATGGGCGACGAACTCGCCATGCGCAACGACCCCTCGTACCGGGACGACCCGGCGCTGGCCGACGACAACCGGTGGATGCACCGGCCGCACATGGACTGGACCGCGGCTCAGCGGCGGCACGACCCGGAGACGCCGGAGGGCCGGGTCTTCGCCGGGCTGCGGGAGCTGGTCGCCGCCCGGAAAGACCTGCTGGCCCTGCGCGGCGGGGGCGAGACGGCGATCCTCGGAGTCGACAATGGGCACGTCTTCGCCTGGCGCCGCCGGCACCCCCGCAGCGGCACGTTCATCGGGCTGGCCAATTTCAGCGAGCGGGAGCAGACCGTCGAGGCCTCGGTCATCGGGCACTACGGCTGGCTGGAGACCGCGCTGAGCAGTGACGGGCCTTTACTCGTACGGGAAGGAAGGGCGCACCTGCCGGCGCTCGGGTTCGTCTGGCTCATCGAGCGCTGATTTCCGTTCAGTTGCCAGAGCGACTGCCGATGAAGAGGGCATGCGGCTGCGCAACTGGATCGCCGTAGTGGTCGGCGTGGTGCTGCTGGCTGCTGCGGGAACGATCGGCTTTCTCGTCAACCGGTCGGCGCTTCGAGCAGCCGACGAGGTGCACATGGCCGATTCGCGGGCTCTGGCCGTGAACAACGGCACCCTCGTCGGCCGGCTGCAGCTCCTGTCGGCGGGCGAACTGGGCGACTTCCTCACCGGCAACACCCTTCACCTCGGCCGCGACAACGCCACCGACCGGGCGACGCTGCGCGCCTTCGCCGCCAAGAGCAGCACCTTCGGGTACGGGGCTCTGCTGGTGACACTGGACGGGCAGGTGCTCACCAGCTCGCGGGCCACCGGTGTGCCGGCCGCGGACAACGCCGGCTGGAAACCGCTGTTCACCATGCTCACGAGCGGTGAGCGGGCCGGCTTCTCGTCGATCATGGTGGTGGACGGCACGTATCTCGAGGCGGTCGGCGTCCCGGTCGTGGTCGGCGGCGCCCCGGCGGCCGTCCTGGTCGGGCTCAACAACGTGGCCACCACCGACCTGCAGCAGTACACGGTGACGCTCAGCTCGGAGGTGCACCAGACCGCGGTCGTCGACAGCACCGGCACCATCGCCGCCACCAACCGGGTCCGCGAGCTCGGCACCCAGATCGACCCGGCCATCCGCCGGGCGCTGGCCGCCCAGCTCACCGGCGGGTTCGTCGAGTACACCACCGTCGCCGGCACCCAGATGGTCGCCATCACGGTGGGCGGCCTGCCGGGCGGGTGGTCCTACGTGCGTACGCAGACCAAGAAGTCGTTCGACGGCGCGGTGCACACCAAGAGCCAGACGCTGAACATGACCATGGGCGCGATGCTGCTGATCGGCGTGCTGGCCATGTTCCTGCTCGGCTGGCGCACCCAGATGCAGCGCCGGCGGGCCGACGAGCGCTTTCAGGCCCTCTTCCAGCACGCCCCCGACCTGGTCTCGGTGCTCGGCGCCAACGGCGACATCGAGTACTCCAGCCCGAGCGCGGCCGCCGTCCTCGGCTACGACGAGGGCGTGCTGGTCGGCACCAGCGTCTTCGCCCTGGTGCACCCGGACGACCAGCAACGGATGCGCGACCAGTTCGGCCGGCTGCTGACCAACCGCGACGAGCTGCTGCGGCTGCAGTGCCGGGTGCGCTCGGCGGCCGGCGAGTACCGCTGGTTCGAGTTCACCGCGTCCAACCAGATGCACAACCAGGCGCTGCACGGCATCGTCATCAACGCCCGCGACATCAGCGAGAACCGCGCCTTCCAGGAGAGGCTGGCCCACGAGGCGCAGCACGACGCGCTGACCGGGCTGCCCAACCGCCGCCGCATGCAGGACGCGCTGGGCTCCTCGCTGCGTGAGCAGCCGGTGGCGGTGCTCTTCGTCGACCTGGACGGGTTCAAGCCGGTCAACGACGCGTACGGGCACGAGGCCGGCGACGAGCTGCTGCGGCAGGTCGCGGCCCGGCTCAGCGCCTGCGTACGGGAGTGGGACGTGCTGGCCCGGGTGGGTGGCGACGAGTTCGTGATCCTGATGCCGGGCGTGCTCGGGCCGGCCGACAGCGACGCCATGACCGCCCGCATCCGGGACGCCATCGCGCACCCGTTCGTCGTCGGCGGCGCCCAGGTGCGGATCGGCGCCAGCGTCGGCGTGCATCTCGCGGCCGGCGCCACCGATCCGGACGAGGCGTTGCGGGCCGCGGACCACGCGATGTACGCCGTCAAGCACGCGCGCAGTTATCCGCAGGCACGAGCGGGAAGGCATCGTGCGGCAGACTGAAGACCCCTCGTCTTCGATGAACGGCGGTGCCCGCGGTGTCCTCCAAGATCCTCTCGCGACGTGACCTCGACTTCCTGCTGTACGAGTGGCTCGACGTCGAGGCGCTCACGGCCCGGGAAAGGTTCGCCGAGCACTCCCGCGAGACGTTCGACGCCTTCCTCGACGTGTCGGCCCAGATCGCCGAGCGGGACTTCGCGCCGCACAACCGGCAGTCCGACCTCGAGGAGCCGACCTTCGACGGCGTACGCGTCACGGTGATCCCCGAGGTGGCGGCGGCGCTCAAGGTCTTCAACGAGACCGGGCTGCTCAGCGCCACGATGGATGACGCGGTCGGCGGCCTGCAGTTGCCGCACGTGGTGGCCCGGGCGTGCTTCGCCTGGTTCCAGGCGGCCAACATCGCCACCTCGTCCTATTCGCTGTTGACGGCCGGCAATGCGAACCTGCTGCTGACGCACGGGACCGCGGCGCAGATCGACCGTTTCGTGCGGCCGATGCTGGAGGGGCGTTTCACTGGGACGATGTGCTTGTCGGAGCCGCAGGCCGGGTCGGCGCTGAGTGACGTGCTGACGCGGGCCACGCCGGCCGGCGACGGGACATATCGGGTCAACGGCTCGAAGATGTGGATCTCGGGCGGCGACCACGAGCTGAGCGAGACGATCGTGCACCTCGTGCTGGCCCGGGCCGCGGGGGCGCCGGCCGGGGTCAAGGGGCTGTCGCTGTTCATCGTGCCCAAGCACCACGTCGAGGACGACGGCACGGTCGGCGAGCGCAACGGGGTGTCCCTGGCCGGGCTCAACCACAAGATGGGCTACCGCGGCACCACTAACGCCGTGCTCTCCTTCGACGACGCCACCGGCTACCTGGTCGGCGAGGAGGGCAAGGGCCTGGCCTACATGTTCCAGATGATGAACGAGGCCCGGATCGGGGTCGGGGCGGGCGCGGTGGCGCTGGGCTACACGGGCTACCTGCACGCCCTCGACTACGCCCGGGAGCGTACGCAGGGCCGTCCCGTGGCCGACAAAGATCCGCTGGCGCCGGCCGTGCCGATCGTCCGGCACCCCGACGTCCGGCGCATGCTGCTCGCCTCCAAGTCGTACGTCGAAGGGGGCCTGGCCTTGATCCTGTACGCGGCCAAGCTGCTCGACGAGCCGTCGGAGGACAACGACCTGCTGCTCGACGTGCTCACCCCGATCGTCAAGGCGTGGCCGTCCCAGTGGTGCCGCCTGGCCAACGACCACGCCATCCAGGTGCACGGCGGCTACGGCTACACCCGCGAATACCCGGTCGAGCAGTTCTACCGCGACAACCGCCTCAACTCGATCCACGAGGGCACCGACGGCATCCAGGGCCTCGACCTGCTCGGCCGCAAGGTGATCATGCGGGGCGGGGCCGGCCTGCAGCTGCTGATCGGCCGCATCGTCACCACGGCCGTGGCGGCGCCGCCCGAACTGGGCCAACCGGTGGTCGCGCTGTGCGACCGCCTGGCCGCGACCACCCGCAAGCTGTGGGCGAACGGCGATCCCACCGCGGCCCTGGCCAACTCCACGGCGTACCTGGAAGCCACCGGCCACCTGGTGATCGCCTGGCTGTGGCTCTCCCAGCTGGCGGCCACCGAGGGCAAGGAGGGCGCCTTCTACGACGGCAAGCGGCTGGCCGCCCGCTACTTCCTCACCCACGAACTCCCCCGCATCGCGCCCCTGCTCGACCTGCTCGACTCAGGCGACACCCTCTTGGCCGACCTCGACGACGCGGTTCTCGGTTAAGTTGATCGCATGGCCTCTTCGAGCAAGAGCCCGGCGACCGAGGTGGAGGTCGGCGACTTCACCGTGCGCGTGTCGAACCCGGACCGGGTGTACTTTCCGGAGCTCGGCCTGACCAAGCTCGACCTGGTCAACTACTACCTGTCGGTGGGTGACGGCATCGTGCGGGCGCTGCGCGAGCGCCCGTGCATGCTGCACCGGTTCCCCGACGGGCTGGCCGGCGAAAAGGTGCACCAGAAGCGGGTGCCGCACGGGGCGCCGCCGTGGCTCGAGACGGTGCGGGTGAAGTTCCCGCGCTACAACCGCCACGCCGACGAGTTGTGCGTGACCAAGACGGCCGACGTGATCTGGGCCGTGCAGATGTCGACGGTCGAGTTCCACCCCTGGAACTCCCGCAAGGCCGACACCGAGAAGCCCGACGAGTGGCGCATCGACCTCGACCCCATGCCCGACTGCCCGTACGACCGGGTGCGCCGGGTGGCCGCGGTCGCTCACGAGGTGCTGGACGACCTGGGCATCACCGGCTACCCGAAGACGTCAGGCGGCCGGGGCCTGCACATCTATGTGCGCATCGAGCCGTCGTGGGGCTTCTCCGACGTACGCCGAGCCGCTCTGGCCTTCGCTCGCGAGGTGGAGCGGCGGGCCCCGGAAGACGTGACGACCACCTGGTGGCGCAAGGACAGAGACCCGGCCAAGCTGTTCGTCGACTACAACCAGAACGCCCGCGACCACACGATCGCCAGCGCCTATTCCGTACGCGGAGTCCCCACCGCCACGGTCTCCACCCCGGTCGAGTGGTCCGAGATCCCCGACGCCGACCCGCGAGACTTCACGATCCAGACGGTGCCGGCCCGCTTCGCCCAGCTGGGCGACCTGCACGCGAAGATCGACGACAAACACCACTCCCTGACCACCCTGCTGGAGTGGGCCGACCGAGACGAGAAGTCCGGCCTCGAGGGCCCCGCCGACGCCGACTGACCGCGAGTACCCTGAATCAGGTCGAGTGACTGGAAGGAGGCGCGATGAACGCCAGTGCTGGTAGCCAGCCGATCGCTCCGCGTCCCGGCCGCCTGACCGTTGATGAACTGATTCGGGCCAAGGACGCGCGCCCGATTCGTTCGCAAGACGATCTCGACGCGCTTGCCGCCGACGTCTTCGAGTCGGACGAAGAACTCGATCAGTTCCTCGACTTCACCTACGCCGAGCGCCAGCGCGACCTGGCCTGACGTCGATGAGAGCCGTGGTCCTCGACACCGACGCGGCTTCATTGATCATCAAGAAACGCCTTCCTCCGACGCTGTCCACACGCCTGATCGGAACTCAGCCCCTCATCACATTCGTGACTCGTGCCGAGTTGATGAAGTGGGCGGAGGTCCGCAAATGGGGCACCGCTAACCGCCGCATGTTGGACGCGTGGCTGGCGGCGATGCCCATGCTCCCCGGCGACGAGGACGTCGCCGACGCTTTCGGCCTTCTCGCTGCGGCAGCGATGCGGCGCGGACGTCCGCGCCCGACGAACGACTCGTGGATCGCGGCCTGTTGCCTGACTCACGAACTTCCCTTGGCCACCCTCAACGTCAAGGATTTCGAAGACTTCCGGGCCTACCATCGCCTTGAGATCCTGACGAGGTAGGTACTTGGACGCGGTCGAGGTGGAGGCTCAGCGCCTGCGCCTCGCGGTTGAGGTCGTGTATGACGCAGCCGGCGTCCGGACGGACGGTTCAGGCGGTGGTGCCGCGGACCCAGGGCAGGGCCAGGCGCTCGATCAGGACCAGCAGGTAGTACAGGATGATGCTGACGATCGCCATGAGGGTGAGGGCGGCGAAGGCGGTCGCCGTGTCGCCCTGGCCTGCGGTTTGGACGATGATCGTGCCCAGGCCCTCGTCGACGCCGCCGGACTGCATTTCGCCTACGGCTACGCCGATCACGGCCAGGGGCATCGCCAGCTTGAGGCCGACGAAGATCTGGGGCAGGGCCGCCGGCACCCGTACGCGCAGGAAGGTCTGGGTTCGGGTGGCGTCCAGCGACCGCGCCAGCTCGGCCAGGTCGGCCGGGGTGCTGGCCAGGCCGGTGGCCGTTGACAGCACGATCGGGAAGAAGCACAGCAGGAAGGCCATGGCCAGGACGGGCTTGGTGCCGAAGCCGAACCAGGCGATCATCAGCGGGGCGATCGCCACCTTCGGTACGGCGTTGAGCGCCACCAGCAGGGGGCCGAACGCCCGCTCGAAGGGCTTCCAGGCGGCGATCGCGGTGCCCAGCGCCACGCCGATCAGCACCGACAGGGCGAAGCCGATCAGGGTGACCCGGACCGTGTCCCACGTCGTCTGCAGCAGCAGCTCAGGGTAGGTGCGGAAGCCTTCGAAGACGTCGACCGGGCTGGGCAGGATGATCGGCTGGATGTCGAAGATCTCGACGACCGCCCACCACACCACCAGGGTGACGACGATGCCGAGCACCGGCCAGGCCACCGCGCTGGGTGAGAACCGGCGGGCGGGGCGGGCGGGACGGGCCACGGCGGCCTCCGTCGGGGGCGTCAACGTCTCTTGCACCGGCGGTGCTCCTCGAAGCAGCGGGGTGCGCCGGCGAACCGGCGCACCCCAGCGTAGACAACGGTCAGGCCTTGGGGGTCAGGTCGAAGTTGATGACCTGCTCCGGCTTGAGGCCGGGCTCGATCTGGCCCGAACCCTGCAGGATCGCGATGCTCCGGGCCACGCGCTCGGCGTCGAGGGCGCCGACCGGGATGCCGGCCGCGGCCGACTTCACGTACGGGCCCATCAGGGCGAGCTCGGCCGCGACACCCTCAGGCTTGGCCGTCTGCACGTACTTCTGCGTGATCTTGCCGGCCTCCTCGGGGTTCTCGATGGAGTCGGCGAGACCCTTGAGCAGCGCCTCGGTGAACTTCTTGACCTTCTCGGGGTTGTCCGTCGCGTACTTGGTCGACGTGATCAGGACGTTGCCGTACAGGTCTTGCAGCACGTCGCTGTAGGGCAGCACGACGGCCTTCTTGGGCTTGGCCACCGTCTCGACGGTCGGCTTGCCCACCACGAACTGGCCGATGCCCTGGGTGCGGCCGGACGCGAGCAGGCCGATCAGTTCCTGGGCCTGGCCGTTGCGGAACGTGACCTTGTTCGGGTCCACGTTGGCCAGCTTGGCGTAGGTCGGGAACAGCGTGCGCACGACCGAGCCGGGCTGGTCGGTCAGCGTCTTGCCCTCGAGGTCCTTGGGGGCGTTGATGCCGTTGCCCTCGAGCGCGATGATCGCGGCCATGGTGCGCTGCTGGATCGCCGCCACGGCGGTGAAGCCGGTGGTCTTGTCCTTGCCGCCGGCGGCGAGCAGGCCACCGGTGAGGTCGATCGGCGTGAACTGGGCCTGACCGGACACGATCGACTTGATGTTCTCGCCGGAGCCCTTGCCCGGGTTGACCGTGACGTCGAAGCCGGCGTCCTTGAAGTAGCCCTTGTCGAGCGCGACGTACGCGTACGAGTCACGGCCGAAGGTGCCGAACGAGGTCAGGTAAGTGATCTTCTCGAGCGAGCCGGTGCTGCCACCGTCGCCGTCAGCCGAGTCGTCGCTGCACCCGGCGGCGGCCGCGCTCATGGTGAGAGCGAGCGCGCCGGCGACAACGGAACGTACGAGGGTCCTTCTGTGCACCGTAGATCCTTCCCGACCTGGTGCGGTCGATGGGGGAGTCGGCATCCCGGCAAATGGCGCACCGGGGCCTGGAGTGGCCGAACGTGGGGCAGTGGTGTCCCGACGGGGATCGTAGGG
This sequence comes from Paractinoplanes pyxinae, assembly GCF_026626335.1. Taxonomy (GTDB): domain Bacteria; phylum Actinomycetota; class Actinomycetes; order Mycobacteriales; family Micromonosporaceae; genus Actinoplanes; species Actinoplanes pyxinae. The sequence goes on from NZ_JAPNTZ010000006.1 coordinate 413,331, forward strand.
CAAACTGGCACATGCATCGATGACAGGTTCGTCTCAAAAGCCGAAGTAGACGAATCACGGATGATCGATCAGGATGAGCGCGGGTATGCGCCCAGCTCGGTTTATGAGGGACGATGATGCGTGTTTGTCTGTTCGTCGAACCGCACCGGGGTGCGACGTACGACACTCAATTGAACTTCGCCCGTCATGCGGAAGACGCCGGGTTCGAGGGGCTACTCCGGGCCGATCATTACCGTGCGTTGACGCCGGAACCGGGCCTGCCCGGCCCCACCGACGCCTGGATCACGCTGGCCGGACTGGCTCGTGAGACCCGTACGCTGCGGATCGGCACACTGGTCAATTCGGCTACTTTCCGTATGCCCGGTCCACTGTCGATCATGGTGGCGCAGGTCGACCAGATGAGCGGCGGCCGGGTCGAGCTGGGCATGGGCGCCGGCTGGGTCGAGCGCGAGCACACCGCCTACGGCATCCCGTTCCCGCCGGTCGGCGAGCGCTTCGACCGCCTCGAGGAGCAGCTCGAGATCCTGACGGGACTTTGGGGCACGCCCGAGGGACAGAACTACTCCTTCGACGGCAAGCATTACCACCTGGTGGACGCCCCGGCGTTGCCGCGCCCGGTGCAGCGGCCGCATCCGCCGATCATCGTCGGGGGCAAGGGCCCACGCCGTACGCCGGAACTGGCGGCCCGCTATGCCGACGAATACAACATGCCGTTCAAGACGGTCGCCGAGACGGCGGCCGCCTTCGATCGCGTGAGAAAAGCGGCGGACGCCGTCGGCCGGGAGAAGCCGCTCACGCTGTCGGCCGGGATTGTCGTCGCGATCGGACGCACGAAAGAAGAGGCCGCCCGCCGCGCCGCTCCCCTGCACGTCAAGAGCGTGCTCCCGCCCGAGGATCCGGTGGAGGGCTCCCCCGACCAGCTCGTGCAGCGCATCGGCGAGATGCAAGAGATCGGCGCGACCCGCGTGCACCTGCGGCTGATCGACATGGACGATCTCGACCACATCGACTTGATAGCGAGCCAGGTACTGAATCAGCTGTCCAAGTAGGCCAGCACCGCCAGCACGCGCCGGTTGTCGTCTTCCGACACCGGCAGGCCCAGCTTGGTGAAGATGTTGTTGATGTGCTTGCTGACGGCCTTCTCGGTGATGAAGAGCTTGGCCGCGATCGCCGCGTTGGAGCGCCCGGCCGCCATCTCGCCCAGCACCTCGCGCTCGCGGGCGGTGAGCACGTCGAGCGGCCGGCTGCGGTCGAGCAGCCGGCCCACCACCTCGGGGTCCATCATCGTGCCGCCGCCGGCCACCTGGCGTACGGCGTCGATGAACTGGGCGACGTCGGACACCCGGTCCTTCAGCAGGTAGCCGACCCCACCCCGGCGGTCGGAGAGCAGTTCGCGGGCGTAGAGCGGCTCGACGTGCTGGCTGAGCACGAGGATCGGCAGGCCGGGCGCCTGGCGGCGGGCCGCGATGGCCGCCTGCAGCCCCTCGTCGGTGAAGGTGGGCGGCAGCCGCACGTCGAGGACGGCCACGTCGGGCTTGCACTCGAGCAGGGTCGGCAGCACGTCGGGCCCACGGTCGACGACGGCGACGACCTCGAAGTCGAACGCCTCGAGGATCCGGGTCAGTCCGTCCCGGAGGAGAGCATGGTCCTCGGCGATGACGACGCGCACGGCAGCTCCATGGTCACGATGGTCGGCCCGCCGGGCGGGCTGGACACGGACATCGTGCCATCGAAGGCGGCCAGGCGTCGTTCCATTCCGGCCAGCCCGGTGCCGCGTTTCGAGTCGGCGCCGCCCCGGCCGTCGTCCCCGACCTCCAGGCGCAGCAGGTCGCCGGTGCGGTGCATGCTCACGTAGGCGAAGGTGGCCGCGCTGTGGCGTTGCACATTTGTCAACGCTTCGGCGATCGCGAAGTAGGCGGCCGATTCGACCGGCGTCTCGAGGCGGCCGGCCACATCACTGTCGACTGTGGTGGGTATGCGCGACGTGAGCGCGAGCGCCCGGACGGCGCCGTCGAGGCCGCGCTCGGCCAGGACCGGCGGGTGGATACCTCGTACGAGATGGCGCAGTTCGACCAGCGCGGTGGAGCTGGTCTCGCGGGCCTCGGCCATCAGCTTGCGAGCCGTGTCGGGGTCGCGGTCGACCAGCTCCTCGGCCAGGCCGATGGTCATGCCGAGCGAGACCAGCCGGGCCTGGGCGCCGTCGTGCAGATCGCGTTCGATGCGGCGCAGCTCGGCCGCCTGGGCGTCGACCGTGTCGGCCCGGGTGACGGTCAGCTGATCGACGCGCAGCCGCAGCTCGGCGGCCCGGGTGGGGGCCAGGAAGAGCCGGGCGAACTGCGCGTCGAACCGGCGCAGGTAGGGCGCCACGGCGATGCCGAGAATCAGGAACACCACACCCTGCGGTATCGACAGGAAGCCCTCGCCGACGTTCTCGATCGGCCAGTTCACGCCGTAGCCGGACCAGCCCTCGGCCAGATAGATCCAGAGCGGAAGAAGAACAATCCCTTCCACGCCGTACGCGGGCAGAGCGAGCGTGAGAATGCCGAGCACCAGCCCCGCGACCGCCCCGGGCAGCAGCCAGGCGAAGTCACGCCAGGTGGCCGGATCGGTGATGATCTGCTTGTAGCGGCCCCAGCCGATCGGCGCCGTGCCCGCCGGTTTCGGCCGGTAGGGCCGCGCGATGGCCACGCCGTGCCAGGCGGCCACCCGCCGGGCCGCGTCGGCCCGCAGCCGAATCAGCGCGGTGACCGCGGGCAGCAGGAAGAGGCCGATCCCGAGCACCGGGGTGAGCACCAGCGACAGCAGGAAAAGCACGAAGAGCGGGAAGTTCAGCACGGCGAGCACGACAGCGAGCAGGCCGGCCGCCATGGCTTTGAGCCCGTCTTTGATCCAGTCTCTGGTCTCCACGCCTTTCATCGTGGCCCAACGTGGCCTTCAACTCAGTAGTGCTAGCCCCACCAAACGTTGGGGGGATCGCACTCCTGACCTTGAGGGGGTCCGCACGGTTCGCTGAAAGGCATGACGACGATGGCAGAACGGCCGCGGACAGCGGCCGGTAGTGACTTCGCGGAACTGGGCCGGCGGATCAACGCGGCGGGGCTGCTGCGCCGCCGGCCCGGCTACTACGCCCTCCGCTTGTCGCTGGTCGGCGCCGCGCTGGCCTGGGGCTGGGGCGCGTTCTTCGTGGTCGGCGCCTCCTGGTGGACGCTGGCCGTGGCCGCCTTCCTGGGCGTGATGTTCGCGCAGACCGCGCTGGTGGCCCACGACCTGGCGCACCGGCAGGTGTTCCGCACCAACAAGCCGAGCCGGCGGGCCGGGCTGATCGCCGGCAACCTGGCCATCGGCATGTCGTACGGCTACTGGATGGACAAGCACACCAAGCACCACGCCAACCCCAACCACGACGACCTGGACCCGGACGTGGGGCCGGGCGTGCTGGTGTGGTCGCGCGAGGCGGCCGCCGGCAAGGGCTTCCTGACCCGCTACCAGGCGTACTTCTTCTTCCCGCTGCTGACCCTGCTGGGGCTCAGCCTCAAGCGGGACAGCGTGAAGTGGATCATGCAGCGGGGCAAGGTCGGGGAGGCGCTGCTGATCGGGGCCCACATCGCCGCATACGCCGCCGCGCTGCTGCTCGTGCTGACCCCGCTGCAGGCGGTCGCCTTCTTCGTCGTACACCAAGCGATCTTCGGGGTTTACCTGGGAATGACCTTCGCGCCCAACCACAAGGGCATGCCGCACCCCACCGGCGACGAGGACTTCCTGCGCAAGCAGGTGCTGACCTCGCGCAACGTGCGCGGCGGGCGGTTCGTCGACGTGGCGCTGGGCGGGCTCAACTACCAGATCGAGCACCACCTGTTCCCGGCCATGCCGACGCCCAACCTGCGCCACGCCCAGCCGATCGTGCAGCAGTACTGCGCCGAGATCGGCGTCCCGTACGAGGTGACGAGCCTGACCGATTCGTACGGCCAGGCTCTGCGTCACCTGCACGACGTGGGCGCCGAACTCCGCCGGGCCGCTTAGCGAGGAAGATTGCGCAGATTCGTGCGGGCCAGGTGCAGCATCTGGCCGACGCCGCCGGAGAGCACCGACTTTCCGGCGGCGAGCGCGAACCCGGCCGCCTCCTCCTTGGTGATGTGCGGCGGGATCTCCAGCGCATTGGGGTCGGTCACGACGTCGAGCAGGGCGGGGCCGTCATGGTCGAGCACGGAACGCAGCGCCCCGCGCACCTCGTCGGGCTTCTCCACGCGTACGGAGAAAAGCCCGGCCGCCTTGGCGATGGCCGCGAAATCGACGTGGTCGTGGTCGGTCTCGTACGGCGGATCGCCCGCCACCAGCATTTCGAGGCGCACCATGCCGAGGCTGGAGTTGTTGAAGACCACCACCTTGACCGGCAGGTTGTGCAGCTTGGCGGTCAGCAGTTCCCCGAGCAGCATGGCCAGGCCGCCGTCGCCCGACATCGACACCACCTGGCGGCTCGGGTCGAGCTTCTGGGCGCCGATCGCGTGCGGCAGCGCGTTGGCCATCGTGCCGTGGACGAACGAGCCGAGCAGCCGGCGGCGGCCGTTGGGCGTGATGTAGCGGGCCGCCCAGCTGGTGCACATGCCGGTGTCGGCGGTGAAGACGGCGTCGCCGGCCGCCTCCTCGTCGAGGATCGAGGCCACGTACTCGGGGTGGATCGGCACCAGGTTCTCGACGTTTTTCGTGTACGCGTCGACCACGCGCTCGAGCTCGTCGACCTGCTTCTTGAGCATGTTGTTGAGGAACTTGTGGTCCTTGCGTTCCAGCTTCGGCAGCAGCGCCCGGATCGTGGCGCCGACGTCACCGGCCACACCGAGTTCCAGAGCCGTACGGCGACCCAGGCGCGACGGGTCGATGTCGATCTGCACAGTGTTCTTCTGGGGCAGGAACTGCCGGTACGGGAAGTCGGTGCCCAGCAGCAGGAGCAGATCGGCCTCGTGCGTCGCCTCGTAGCAGGCGCCATAGCCGAGCAGGCCCGACATGCCCACGTCGTACGGGTTGTCGTACTGCAGCACGTCCTTGCCCCGCAGCGAGTGCCCGACCGGCGCGCCCAGCACCTCGGCCAGCTGCAGCACCTCGTCGCGGGCGCCGGCGCAGCCGATCCCGCCGAAGATCGCCACCGTCTTCGCCGCGTTGATCCGCTCGGCCAGATCCTCGATCACGTAGTCGGACGGCGCGCCCAGCACCGGCCCGGCCACCGCGTGCCCGGCGCCGGTCTCGTTGGCCGCGTCGGCGGCCAGCACGTCACCCGGCACGACCAGCACCGCCGCGCCGCGCTTGCCGACCGCCTGCTGGATGCCCATGCGCACCATCCGCGGCATCTGCTCCGCCGACGACACCATCTCGGTCCAGTGACTGGCCTGGCCGAACAGCTGCTTGGGGTCCGTCTCCTGGAAGAAGCCGGAGCCGATCTCGGTCGAGACGATGTGCGAGGCGATGGCCAGCACCGGCGCGGCCGACCGGTGCGCGTCGAACACGCCCTGGATCAGGTGCGTGTTGCCCGGCCCGCAGCTGCCCGCGCAGACCGCCAGCTTGCCGGTGAGCTGGGCTTCCGCGGCGGCCGCGAACGCCGCCGCCTCCTCGTTGTGGACGTGCACCCACTCGATGGCGTCGTTGCGCCGGATGGCGTCGGAGAGCGCGTTGAGACTGTCCCCGACCAGTCCGTAGATCCGTTCCACGCCGGCCTGAACCAGCACCTCGACCAACTGGTCGGCGACTGTCTTTCCCTTACCGAACACCCCGGCCTCCCGCCTTCGTGCGAATGTTCGGGAAGTACCCGATCTCATTTGCGCGCGAACGGAGTAAGAAATGGATCTGCGTCTCACTGACAGGGTGGCAGTCGTCACAGGTGGTAGCGCCGGTATCGGTGAGGCGATCGCTCAGGGGCTGGCCGCCGAGGGTGTGCATCTGGCCCTCGTCGCCCGCTCCGCTTCCCGGCTGGCCGAGGTCGCCTCGTCGATTTCCGGCGTACGGGTTCTCACCATCGCGGCGGATCTCACGATCCCGGACGAGGCGGCCCGGGTCGCCGCCGAGGTCGAGCGGGAATTCGGCGGCGCGGACATTCTCATCAACAACGCGGGCACCGGCAGCGAGGAGAAGATCCTGACCGCGCCCGACTCGCGTTGGCAATTCTATTGGGAACTGCATGTGATGGCGGCGGTCCGGCTCGCCCGCGAGATCGCGCCGCAGATGAAGGCCCGCGGCGGTGGCGTGATCCTGCACAACGCGTCGATCTGCGCCACCCAGCCGCTGGGCTACGAGCCGATCTACAACACCACCAAGGCGGCGCTCGTCATGTTCTCGAAGTGCCTGGCCAACGAGCTGATCGGGGACAACATCCGGGTCAACGCGGTCAACCCCGGCCTGGTCATGACCGGGGACTGGATCAAGACCGCGAAGGCGCTGACCGCCGACACCGACCAGACGTGGGAGGAGTACCTGGCCAAGATCGCCGAGGACAACGCGCCCATCGGACGGTTCGCCACGCCGTCCGAGGTCGCCGATTTCTTCGTCTTCCTGTGTTCCGAGCGCGCCGCCTATTCGGTCGGGTCGACCTATTACGTGGACGGCGGCTGGCTCAAAGTGACGACCTGAGCCACGGGATCAGGATGGGCAGGACGTTCGCGGCCTGCATGGCCACCATGTGGTCGGCCTTCGGGATCAGTGCCACCTCCCAGCCGTCCTTCGTCAGGGCTTCGCGATTGCGGACGGTCGGCTCGGCCAGGGTGACATAGGCGTTGTCCCAGGCCGAGCCGTACTGGATGTTGTCCTCTTCGCCGGCGAAAGCGAGCCGCGGAATGCCGAGATGGACGGTGCTGTCGTCGAAATTCTGAAGCGACTCGTAGAGCGTCACGAACTGCCGGGTCTGATCGGGCGTCTGGGTGAAGGCCACCGAGTCCCAGTCGCCGGGCACGGCCTCGCCGGTGGGCGGGGGCGGCGGATTCAGCGCCATTTCGTGAGCCTTGCGGGTGACGGCGAGCATCGCTTCGTAGGGGCCACCGAGGGGTGGATAACCGCCCATGGCCAGGGCCGTCAATTTCTCCGTACGGATGGCGAGTTGCAGCCCGGAAAGGGCGAGCCAGGAATAGCCGTAGTAGGCGAACCGGTCGACGCCGGCCATGCTCAGCAGATCGGCGGCGACCGCGTCCGCGGTCAGGGTCGGCGGGGCCGGGTGCTGGTTGAGGTGGCCCTCGTAGTCGGCGGTGATCACGCGGAAGCCGGCCTCGGCCAGGCCGGTGGCGAGGGCGTGGCCGTTGTTGGGGTCGGCGCCCCAGGCGCGGATGGCGTCGGCCTGCTCACCCTCGAGGATCGCGGTGCTGACGGGGAGGAAGATGGCGGGACCGCTGCCCTGGCTCTGAACGTCGATACAGGATCCGTCGTGCAGTCTCACAGTCGTCATGCTCGTTGTCCGCATGCGAAACACTATACACTGTCAGGAGTTATGGACGACCATCTGAAGCGGCTCTGGCGGCATCGTGGGGCGACCCTGCCCACGCCCCGCCGCGGGCCCAGACAGCAGCTCGACCTGGACGAGATCCTGGCTGTGGCGATTTCGCTCGCCGACGCGTCGGGGCTCGAGGCGGTGTCGACGAGGGCGGTGGCCGCGCGCTTCGACAAGACGGCGATGGCCCTTTACCCGTACGTGGGAACTAAAGAGAACCTGCTCGCCCTGATGCAGGACCAGGCGTCGGCGATGCCGGCTCTTTCCGTGGCGCAGGAAGACTTGGCCGAGGGCCTGTCGGGGTGGGCGACGGCGCTGTACGAGGTGTATCTGGCGCATCCGTGGCTGACCGAGCGGTCGTGGGCGCAGGCCACCCAGGGCCCGAACGAGCAGGACTGGATGGAGGCGCTGCTGGGCGTGTTCGAGCGCTTCGCGGTGCCGCCCGCCTCACGCACGCCGGCCGTGACCATGCTGTACGCGACGGTCCGGGCCACCGCACAGACGGCCGCGGCCTACTCCCGTCTCACCGACGCCGACCTCGAGGCCTGGCAGGCGGGGGCGGCGGCCGTCCCGGACGCTTATCCGCTGACGGCCGCCCTCCCCGCGATCACCCCGAACTGGCAGGACGCGCCACGTGCCGGCCTGCTGGCCGCGGTGAACCTGCTCGCCACAGGCCTCCAAGCCGGCGGCCCACATCTTTCCCGCCGGGATTAGAGGCCGGCGGCGTCCAGGTCGAGGAGTTCGCCGAGCGCCTTTCCGCCGTCCGGCGTGAGGCGGACGGCGCGGCCGGAACCGATGCGCGTGACCCAGTTCCGCGCGAGAAACGTCTCGCACAGCCGCGCCCCGGCCACGCCGGCCAGGTGCTGCCGCCGCTCGGTCCAGTCGAGGCAGCCCCGGGCCAGCGGCCGCCGCCCGCCTGGCAGTTCAGCCCCGGTCGTCGAGGTCAAGAACCGTTTCCCGTACGTCGTGAGAGCGAACCCGCCGTCGACGTCGAGCATCCCCGCCCCCACCATCGCCTCGGTGACCGCCACCCCGAGCCGCCCGGCCAGATGGTCGTAGCAGGTGCGCCCTCGCCGCAGTGCCTCGCTCGCCACCGCCGCCCGCAGGCCTTTCGCCGGCACCGCCCGCGGTTCGAGCCGTGCCGCCAGATCCTCGATGAGCTGCGCGGCCGACTCGTCCGCCAGTTGCACATACCGGTGCCGCCCCTGCCGCCGCTCGACGAGCAACCCACCGCTCACCAGCCGGTGCAGATGCTCGGTGGCGGTGGAGGGCGCGACCCCGGCGTGCCGCGCCAACTCCCCCGCCGTCCAAGCCCGCCCGTCCAGCAACGCCAGGCACATTCCCGCCCGCGTCTCATCAGCCAGCAGCCCGGCAAGCGCAGCGAGTTCCCCGGCGGTGGCCATGCTCCCAGTGTGCGACGCCAACGCTTCGGCGCTCACCGAACCATGCGGTTACGCGTTTTGCTTCTCGCGCTCCAGGTAGGCCTCGATGCGGGCCAGCGCCCCCGGCCACACCTCGCCGATGAAGAAGTCGCGGACCTCGGGGACGGGGAAGCCACTCTGCACGACGGTCATGAGCGTGCCGTCGCCCTTCTGCTCGAACGTGACCTCGACGCGGGTGGTCATCTCTTGCCCGTCCGGCCCGGAGCCGGTCGACTCGGTGACCAGGCGGCGCGGGCGGTCGATCTCGAGGAAGGTCTGCGTCTCGCGGAACAGCATGTCGCGGTTCGGACCCCAGACGGCGGTCTGCTTGCCGCCCACCCGCAGGTCGACCTCGATCTCGACGATCCCCGGCTCCTCGTCGAGGATGCTGAACCAGATCTTCTGCTTCTCGGCGTCGGTGTACGCGTCGAACACCTCTTCCGGCGTGGCCGGCAATTCGCGCGTCATTCGCATGTCCAGCGTCATGTCCCCTGCTCCTTCTCGGTACGGTCGGCAGCGCCGCGTTCTTGGTCGGCCGCGATCGCGCTGCGTTCTTGGTCGGCCGCGATCGCGCTGCGTTCTTGGTCGGCTGCGCCGCGGCGCAGCGTGAAGTAGGCGTCGAGGCCGTCGAGGCGGCGGGCCCAAAGCCTTTGGTAGAAGCTGATCCACTCCATGGCGTCGTCGAGCGGCGCGGGCGCCAGGCGGCACTGCCGGCTGCGGCCCACTTTCTCGGTGACCACCAGACCGGCGTCCTCGAGAACTTGGACGTGTTTTTTCATGCCGGTCAACGTCATGCCGGTCGGTTCGGCGAGCTCGCCGATGGAGGCCGGGCCCTCGCCCAGCCGCACGAGGATGCCGCGCCGCGTCGCGTCGGCGAGCGAGGCGAACACCCGATCCAATCCCTCTTGCTGAACCACATGGTTCACCTTACGAAACTGAACCGAGAAGTTCAATGAGTGCCCCCGGGGAGATTCGAACTCCCGACCTCCGGATTCGTAGACCGGCGCGCTGTCCACCTGCGCTACGGGGGCGTCGTGTCGTCGGGTGGTCTCGAACCACCGGCCTCCGCCTTATGAGGGCGGCGCTCTCCCGCTGAGCTACGACGACGGGTCATACCGGAAGCGGAATGTCCGCAACCGGTTCTAGGGTGCTGGGATGCTGACAAGGACGAAGAACATGTGGTGGGGCATGGCCGTCGAAGCGCCCGACCCCGCGAAGCTGGCCCGGTTCTACTCCGACCTGATCGGCTGGCCCGTGGTGCACGAGGAGCCGGGCACCACCGTCCTGGCCACCACCCCGGACGGGTCGAACTTCGTCGTCTTTCAACAAGCCAACGACTACGTACGGCCGATCTGGCCGCCCGCCGAGGGCAGCCAGCGCCCGATGATGCACTTCGACTTCCAAGTCGGCGACTTGGACTCGGCGGTGGCCGAGGCGCAGCAACTCGGCGCCGAACTGGCCGCCGACCAGCCGCAGGCGCACGTCCGGGTGCTGCTCGACCCGGCCGGCCATCCTTTCTGCCTCGTACGCGATGACGGCTGACTGTTTCCCGTACGCAGTGACGGTTGACGAATCGACCGGAGCGGCGGCCGCACGTTGCCTGGGTAGCGCAAATATGCCCGGACAGCTAGCCCGGCGGTCGTCTCACCCGCCGCAGCCGGCCCGCGCGCGCCGCCGCTCCCGTCTGGAAATGACATTCGAAAAGCACATGGGCGGCAGGATTCGAACCCGCGCCTAACGGATTTGGAAGCCGTCGCTCTACCAGTTGAGCTACGCCCATACGTTGAATTCGCGCCCCGCGGAGAGGCCGACAGCGCCGGAGCCCGGCGAGGTCAGCGCGCGTCGCAGGCGAGCGGCCGGCGCACGCGTCGTCGCATTCGCCGACGCGTTCCCGCGGCACTCACACGGAGGTCGGCGCTCATGGCTTCATGCCATCGCATCTTCGATCCCCCTTCGTGTGGCGCTCTCGCGGACACCCCGAACAGTAGGGCCTGCCCTCCGCGGCGGCAATTGATTTAACGGCCGCCGCCATTGACTTGAAGTTCGGTTGAGGGTGAAGACTCTCCCCTGTGGAGATCGGGGTCATCCTGCCGTCGGTGGCGATTCAGCAGCGGGAACACATCAGCCTGCCCGAGGCGGCTCGGCACGCCGAGGAGCTCGGCCTCGACAGCGTCTGGCACGGCGACCACCTGGCCACCGGCATGCCGTCCCTCGACTGCGCGGTGGCGCTCGCCGCGGCCGCCGCCGGCACCACCCGTATCCGCGTCGGCGCCAGCGTCTTCATCCCGGCCATCCGCCCGCTGGCCTGGGCCGCCAAACAGATCGCGTCGCTGCAACACGTTTCGCAAGGCCGCCTCATCCTCGGCATCGGCTCCGGTGGCGGCGAGGCCCAGTGGGCGGCGGCCGGGGTACCGTTCGGCGACCGCGGCCCGCGCACGGACCACGCACTCGAACTGTTGCCGCGCCTGCTCGATGGACAAGAGGTAGCGCTACCCGACGAGCCAGGCCGGCCGATCGTCCAACTGCTGCCGGCTGTTGCCCGGCCACCGTTCTGGATCGGCAACGCCGCGCTGCGCCGGGCCGCCCGCTACGGCGACGCCTGGTTCCCGTCGCTCATCGCCCCGAGCGTCGTCGCCCAGGGAGCGCAACGCCTGGCCGAATGGGCGGCCGGGCATGGCCGAGCCACCCCGTCCATCACGGTCGGCGCCAGCGGCGCGCTGGGTTCGGCGCCCGGCCTGCCCACCCCGCGCGAACTGGCCGAAAACATAGCCCGCACCTATGGCGCAACACTCGACAACGTGCTGGATCTACCCATCACCGGCCCGGCCGCCGAGGTGGCCGACCGCTTCGCCGCGTACGGAAAAGCCGGCGCCACCCACATAGTGATCGGCCTGACCGGCCCCGGCTGGCGCGACCAATGCGAGGTCCTGGCCGAAAGTCGCGCCCTGCTCGCCCGAAACTGACAGCCGCCGAACAGAGCTCACCGGCCCACGACGCCGCCCGCCGCCACTCGCACGCCGCCCGTCGCCCGCCGCCACTCGCCTGCCGCCTGCCGCCTGCCGCCTGCCGCCTGCCGCCCGTCGCCCGTCGCCCGTCGCCCGTCGCCCGTCGCCCGTCGCCCGTCGCCCGTCGCCCGTCGCCCGTCGCCAAATCCAACCAACCAGTTGCTTGTGACGGCACACCAGTAAACACCGCCGAAATCAGCGCCGCCGCTTCCAACCAACCAGTTGCTTGTGACGACTCAGCAGCGAACCGCACCGGATTCAGCGCCACCCGCTTCCAACCAACTAGTTGCTTGTAACGGCACAGCAGCGAACACCACCGGATCCAGCGCCGCCGCTTCCAACCAACCAGTTGCTTGTAACGGCTCTGCGGTGAGCTCACCGGAGCGGGCGCTCACGACTCAGTGAGCCGGGCCGGACCGCGGCCGGATGACCCGCCACGGGGACGGGCCATCCGGGTGGGATCAGCGGGCCGGCGTCACCGACCAGCCGTCGGCGTATTCGATGTGGACGAGGCGGATCTCTTCGTGCCAGGCATGGGGCACTGGTTCGGTTCGGAGGATTACCGGGCGGTCGACGAGCACGCATCGGTGTTCGCCGGGCCACCACCAACCCGCCGAGCGGGTGAGCGCCGACCATTCGGCGAACTCGCGTTCGCGTCGCAGGTGGGGCTGGACCGTCCGGCGGATGGCGTCGACGTGCGCGAGCCACGCCGCGTCCTGCTGCCCGTACCAGCCGACCGGCACCGGGCCGGCGGCGTGCGCCAGCGCGGATCGGACGGGCAAGTAGATCCCGGCCAGACTTCGGAACAGCGCATTCCGTACGCCCTGAATGAGCATTTCGTGGAACGGCAACCCCGAGTCGAGGGCCTGGCCGGGCGGCAGAACCGGCCACGCCTCACCTTTGCGGCGCTTCATCGGCGTACGGTCCCGGGGTGGCTCGGTGAATTCGGCCTCGAGCGCCGAACGCAACTGGGACAGGCCGGCCGCAATGTCCCCGGCCAGCGGGAAACGGCCGGGTGGCCGCCGGTCGCCCAGCCACGAGCGCAGATCGTCGTGGGTGGGCAGGCCTTCGAGGTACGGGATGGCCGCGCGGGGCGACGGAACGCGGATGAACTCCGGCCGCGGACGGCCGTGACGCGCGTACAGGGAAGCAATTATCTCTTCCGAGACGGTGTGGTCGGCCGGCTTGGTGGAGACGCCCACCTCGAGCCATTCGCGGCGTGTTTCGACCGCCCGATCCCACAATTCTTGACGGAGCGCGGCCTGTCGCCGCGCGGGCGCGATCAAAGCGCGAGGGCGCACGCGCCCTTCCGAGAGAAGGTCATGAGATCAGCTTCTCTCGGAAGAAACGGCCTGTCCAGCGATTATTTGGGTGCGCCGAGATCGTCGAGGGCCTTCACCGAGCCGCGGTGAAGCGGCACCGGGTCGGTCTTGCGGGCCTGGTCGAGGCTGATCTCTTTGGCGGCGGCGTTGGCCTGTTCGAGCTGCGGCTTGCGGTCGAACAGGGTCTTGGTGAGTACGCAGGCGACGTTCGCGTCGAGGTCGTCCTTCACCAGCAGCAGGTTGGGCACGACGATCGTCGGGGTGTCGCCGGCCAGCTTGTACGTTGCGGCCGGGATGCTCCCGGTCTCGTACACCGGATTGATCTTCTGCAGTTCGGGCAGCAGCGGCGTGATGTCGAGGAACTCGACCTGACCGCCGGAGGTCGTGAGCAGGTCGGTGATGCCGGGCGTGGGCAGGCCGCCCGACCAGAAGAGCGCGTCGATCGAGCCCTCCTTCATGCCGTCGACGGTCTTGGTCAGGTCGAGCTTCTGGGCGCTGATGTCCTTGGCCGGGTCGAGGCCGGCCGCCGTGAGCAGGCGGTTGGCGATGACCTCGGTGCCGGACTTGGGTGACCCGGTCGAGACGCGCTTGCCCTTCATGCCGGCCACGTCCTTGATGCCGGCCGCCTTGCGCACAATCACCTGGGTGTAGTTGGTGTGGATCCGGGCCAGCGCGGCGATCGGCTGTTTGCTGTCGAAGCTGCCCGTGCCGTTGATCGCGTCGGCCGCCGTGTCGGCCAGCGAGAACGCGACGCCGTAGCTGCCCGCGACCAGTTGCTGAATGTTCTGGACCGAGGCGCCCGTCTCCGACGCCGTCGCTTTGACGTTGCCGCCGGTGGCGCCAATCTGTTCCGCGTACGCGTTTCCGAGAGCGAAGTAGACGCCGGTCGCATTGCCGGTCGCGATCCCGAGCCGCGTCTCGTTGGCCACAGTGCACGTCACCTCCCCGCCGGCGTCGGTCGAGGCGGCGTCCTGCCGTCCGCCGCAGGCCGCCGACGCCCCGGTGAGGACGAGAGCGATCCCGGCCGCCATAACCATGCGCTTCATATCAACCCCGTTCTTCGGTGTGCGTGGTGTCGAGCCCGCCCTCACTCAGACGCGAAGCGGACGGCGAACCCGGTGCCGGCGAGCCATCGCGCCCCTCACCGGGCAAAGCAGAAGACCGATCGGGTGGCGACTCGCTGAGCGCCTCACGTAGAGCCGGAGGTGGGGCGCCGGCGGAACCGGGCTGCCCCGCCCCCGAACCGGCAGTAGTGGAACCCGCATTTCCCGGACCAGCAGTCGACGGACCAGCGGCACTAGGTGCGGCGGTCCCCAGACGAGCGGCGCTGGGAGCGGCCGCCCCCGGACGAGCGGCGCTGGGAACGGCGGCCGCCGGACCAGCACCCGACGAACCAGCGGCACTCGGAGCGGCGATCCCCGGATCAACAGCCGACGAACCAGCGGCACCAGGAGCGGCGGTCCCGGGATCGGCAGCGGGCGGCGACGAAGAGGCCGAAGCGGCGATGACCGGAGCCGGCTCGGCGGCCAGGAGAACGGCAGGCGACTCGTCACCCGGCGGCTTCCCCGCAGCTGATGGCGTTGCCGCCGGCGCGGATGGCTGGGTCGCGGCCGAAGAGCCGGTGGGCGGCCGACCCGCACCCGAAGGGTCGGTGGGCGCCCGGCCCGCACCTGAAGGGTCGGCGGGCGGCCGGTCCGCGCCCGAAGGGTCGGTGGATGGCCGGTCCGCGCCCGAAGGGTCGGTGGACGGCCGGTCCGCGGCCGAAAGGTCGGTGGGCGGCTGGCCTGCGCCGGAAGGGTCGGTGGGCGAAGTGCCCGCGGCCGTAGGGGCGGTGGGTGGGGCGAGCGGTTGGTCTGAGGTCGCGGCCGGACGACGGCGGCAGTCGACGGCGGCCCAGCCGACGGACACGGTGAGCAGGGCGACGCCGATGGCGATGGTCAGCGGCTCTAGGTAGAGCAGGAGCAGGCCGGCGATCGCGGCCAGCAGGCGGCTTGGGGTGCCGGCCCGGCCGACGCCCAGCACCCAGCCGCCGGTGGCGACCGCCAGTGCGGCCACTCCGACCAGCGCGGCGGCGGTGGCCCACACGATGTCGAGGAAAGGGCCGCGGGCCAGCAGGTAGGAACCGGCCGGGGTCAGCACGAATGCGATGGGCGCCAGGAAGGCGGGCAGCGCATACTTCAGGGCCTGCCACATCGTTGGAATCGTGCGGCCGCCGGTGATTGCGCTTGCGCCGACGGCGGCCAGGGCTGTGGGTGGTGTGACCTCGGAGAGCACTGAGTAGTAGAAGACGAACATGGCCGCGGCGGGCGCGGGCACTCCGAGGGCCAGCAGCGCCGGCCCGATGATGACCCAGCCGATGATGAAGCTGGCCGTGACCGGCACCGCCAGGCCGAGGATGGCCAGCGCGACCGCGGCCAGGATCACCGTCAGCGCCAGCACGGCCGTCGGGTTCGAGGTGACCGCCTGCGCCCCGCGCACCAGCAGCGACGCCAGCTGGGCGCCCAGCCCGGTCTTGGTGGTCGTGGCGGTGATGATGCCGGCGGCGGCGCACACCGCGACCACCGGCAGCACGCTGCGGACGCCGGCGCTGAGCGCGGTGAACACCCGTTGCGGGGTCAGCCAGGACCGCCGGTCGAGGAACGAGAGCGCGAAGGCCAGCAGGGTGGCGTAGACGACGGCCCGGGTCGCGCTCTGGCCCAGCGCCAGCAGCACCACGATCAGCACGAGCGACGAGAAGTGGTAGCCGAACCGGCCCAGCAGCCGCAGGGTGCTGACCGGCGGCGCCTCCAGCCCGCGGACCCGGAAGCGCCGCACGTCGATCTCGACGGCGAGCAGGATGCCCAGGTAGTACAGGACGGTCGGGATCATCGCCCAGCCCAGGACGGTCAGGTACGAGACGTCGAGGTATTCGGCGACGATGAACGCGGCCGCGCCCAGGGTGGGCGGCGACAGGATCGCGCCGACGCCGGCCGCGGCCAGCATGCCGCCCGCCTGTTCGGCCGGGTAGCCCGCGCGGCGCAGCATGGGCCAGGTGACGGCGCCGACGCTGACCGCGGTGGCCGTGCCCGAGCCCGAGACGGTGCCCAGCAGGAAGCCGGCCGCGACCGCCGTACGCCCGGCCGCGCTGCGTGACTTGCGGAACGCCGCCACCGACAGGTCGACGAAGAAGCGGCTGGCGCCGGAGAGGTCGAGCACGGCGCCGTAGATCGTGAACAGCACGATGTACGTGGCCGCGACGTCCAGCGGGGTGCCGTAGAACCCGCTGCCCGAGTTGTAGAGCGCGTCGACGATCTGCGAGAAGTCCAGCCCGGCGTGGGCGATCGGCCAGCTCTGCGGAAGGAGGCCGCCGTAGTACCCGTACGCCAGGAAAGCGAGACAGACGATCGGAAGCGCCAGCCCGGTCGTCCGCCGGCAGGCCTCGACGACCAGCACCAGCAGCACGGCCCCGAAGGCGATGTCGGCCGGTTCGAGCAGGCCTTGACGGTCGAGGAAGCCGTCGTAGCCGCCACCGAGCGGGCTGACCGGGTAGAGGCAGACGACCAGGGCGGCCACCGCGAGCACCCAGTCGAGCACGGTCGGGCGGTTGCGGTTCTCGGTCTTGAAGAGGCGCGAGCGGTAGGCCAGGAAGACCAGCGGGAGCGTGCCGGCCAGGAAGATGATCAGGTAGAACTGGCTGCCCCGGGCGAGCGGGCGGAACACCTGCCACAGCACCAGCAGGGCGACCGCGAACGCGACGACGGCCACCGCCAGCCCGATGCGGCCCTTGAGCTCGCGGGCGGGCAGCTCCTCGTCGTCGTACTGCAGGGCGTCCATGGTGGACAGACGCCCCATGGATCGATCATCGCCCATGAAACGGACAGTACTAGGTTGTGTCGCACTTGGTAACCGCAACCGGCCCGCAACCGGACGATCACCGCGACTGCACCCGGGGAACGGCGTAATGGACCCCTGACCGTCGGCGGAGGGGGCCGTATGACCGTGCAGGTGCAAGCGTTGCCGAAGCAGCGCCTCGAGGGATTTGCCCGCGACTTCGCGCTGCTGCGCCGGCGCCGCATGCTGAGCCTGGATCACGGGGTGACGGTGGCCGCGCTGGCCGGCGGGCGCACCGACGACCTCTCGCGCTCGGGACTCGTACGCCGGGACCTGCGACGCAGCTTCGGCAAGGCGACCGGAGTGGCGCGCGGCGTGCCCCTGACCGTCCGGCTGCGCCTGGTCAGCGCGAACTCGGGCCGCCCGCTGGCCGGTCACGCGCTCTACCTGTGGCACGCCGACCGCGACGGCGCGTACTCGCTGCACTCCCCCGGCCTGGAGGAGCGCAACTACCTGCGCGGCGTCCAGTTCACCGACGAGAGCGGCTGGACCACCTTTTCGACGATCTTCCCCGGCGCCCACGACGGCCGGTGGCCTCACCTGCACGTCGAGGCCGTTCCGGGCGCGACCACCCAGGTGGCCCTGCCCGGGGATGCCTGCGCCACGGCGTACGGCACGCTTGGATACGAACAGAGCGCGACCCACCTCGCCCTGGCCACGCCGGTGACCGAGGACGGCGGCGAGCTGACCATGGCCACCGTCACGGGTGATCTTGGCCGTGGCCTCGTGGCGACCAGGACCATTAGCATCTGAGCGAGGAGGCTCAGATGACCGAGGGCACAGAGGCGTTCCGGGCGGCACGGGATTTCCTGCTGGAACACAGCAGCGACTACGACGGCGCCGTCGAGCAGTTCCGATGGCCGGCCCTCGGCGAGTTCAACTGGGCTCTCGACTGGTTCGACGTGATCGCCGCGGGCAACGACGCGCCCGCGCTCTGGATCGTCGAAGAGGACGGCTCCGAGCAGCGCTTCTCGTTCGCCGAGATGTCCCGGCGGTCGAACCAGGTGGCGAATTGGTTGCGGTCCCAGGGTGTACGGCGTGGTGACCGCATCGTGGTGATGCTGGGCAACCAGGCCGAGTTGTGGGACACGATCCTGGCCGCCATGAAGCTGGGCGCGGTGCTGATCCCGGCCACGCCCCTGCTCGGCCCGGCCGACTCCGCCGAGCGGGTCGCCCGGGGCGGCGCCCGATTCGTGATCGCCACTTCCGCTGCGGCCGACAAGTTCGCGCAGGTGGACGTCGTGCGGATCGCCGTGGGGGCGCCGGTCGACGGCTGGTTGCCACTCACTGACGCGTACGCCGGAAATGTCGCGTTCGAACCGGAGGGCGCCACGCCGGCGACCGACACCCTGCTGCTCTACTTCACCTCGGGCACGACAGCTCGGCCCAAGCTGGTCGAGCACACCCACCAGTCGTACCCGGTCGGGCACCTCTCGACGATGTACTGGATCGGGCTGCGCCCCGGCGACGTACACCTCAACATCTCGTCGCCCGGCTGGGCCAAGCACGCCTGGAGCAACGTCTTCGCCCCCTGGAACGCGCAGGCCTGCGTGTTCATCTACAACTACACGCGCTTCGACCCGGCCCGGCTGATGGCCGAGATGCAGCGCTGCGGGGTCACCAGCTTCTGCGCGCCGCCGACGGTGTGGCGCATGTTGATCCAGTCCGACCTCTCCGCGCTGGCCACGCCGCCGCGGATCGTCGTGGGCGCCGGCGAGCCGCTCAACCCCGAGGTCATCGACCAGGTGAACAAGGCGTGGGGCGTGACCATCCGGGACGGCTTCGGCCAGACCGAGACGACCGTGCAGATCGCCAACACCCCCGGCCGGCCGGTCAAGCCGGGCTCGATGGGCCGCCCGGTCCCTGGCTACACGATCGCGCTGATCGATCCGACCACCGGCCAAGAGGCCGACGAGGGCGAGATCTGTGTCGCGCTCGATCCGCGGCCGACCGGCCTGATGGTCGGCTATCACGGCGACGACGAGCTGACCGCCGAGCGGATGGCCGGCGGCTACTACCACACCGGCGATGTGGCCTCCCGCGACGATGACGGCTACATCACGTACGTGGGCCGCACCGACGACGTGTTCAAGGCCTCCGACTACCGGATCTCGCCGTTCGAGCTGGAGAGCGTGCTGATCGAGCACGAGGCCGTGGTCGAGGCGGCGGTCGTGCCCTCCCCCGATCCGCTGCGCCTCGCGGTGCCCAAGGCGTACGTGGTGCTGGCCGAGGGCTGGGCGGCCGACGCGTCGACGGCCGAGACCCTTTTCGCGTACGCCCGGGAGCACATGCCGCCATACGCGAGGATCCGCCGTCTCGAGTTCGCCGAGCTGCCCAAGACGATCTCGGGCAAGATCCGCCGGGTCGAGCTGCGCGCCGCCGAGGTGGAGAAGCACGCCGACCCGTCCGCCGCGCCGCCGGGAGAATTCGCCGGATAGATTGGCGCGATGCTCCGACGGCGTCTGCTCTACCCGCTGGCTGTGGTGCTGCTGCTGGGGCAGATGGCGTTCGCCATGGTCACCACGGCCGTGCAGCAGTCGCCGACCATCGACGAGCCGGTCTACGTGGCCACGGCCGAGGTCTACCGGCAGCAGCACAGCCTGGTCTACAACCCGGAGCATCCGCCGCTGGCCAAGCTGGTGATGGCGGCCGGGCTGGCCTTCGCCGACCCGGAGCTGGACGCCCCCAACCGGGTGAATCAGAGCTATCTCGGGCGGCATCTGCTCTACGAGAGCGGCAACAACCCGTTCGAGCTGATGCTGGCCGCGCGCCTGCCCATCATCTTGCTCACGCTGCTGTTCGGCCTGGCCGTCCTGTTCTTCGCGCGTGACGTGGCCGGTCCGTGGGCCGGGTTGATCGCCTTGGCCCTGTACGCCTTCTCGCCTGACGTGATCGCGCACGGCGCCTTGGCCACGCTGGACGTGCCCGCGGCCGGCTTCGTGCTGGTCACGTTCTGGATGTTGTGGCGAGCCCGGGACAAGCCACGCCTGTATCTGCCACTGGCCGGGGTGGCGCTGGGCGCGGCCCTGGCCACCCGCATGAACACTCTCGCCGTTGTGCCCGTGGCTCTGCTGCTGGCCCTGCTGGCGCCGGCCGTGTTCCCCGCTTCCGGCAAGTGGCGGCAGCTCGGGGCACGGGTGCTCGGGGCGATCGGCGTCGGGCTGGTCGCCGTGGCCGTGGTGTGGCTGGTCTACCTGGCCGTCGACCCGCGGCTGCGCTGGACCACCCCGGCCACCCTGCCCCACCCCGGCGGGCTCAAGGGCCTGGCCGTCGACCTGCTGCCGTTCCCGCAGGCCTACCGGGACGGCGTGCTGATCCAGTTCGTGTTCGAGTCGCGCACGTTCAACGGGTTCCTGCTGGGCGAGGCCTACCGGGGTTCGCTCTGGTACTACCTGCCGGTCGCGCTGCTGATCAAGACGCCGATCGGCATGATGCTGCTCTGGCTGGCCGGCGTGATCACGCTGCTGGTCAAGAAGTGGATCGCCGCGCTCTACCTGCTGCTGCCGGCCGGCGTGCTGATGCTGGTGGCGATGACCGGCTCGCGCGACTACGGCACCCGCTACGTGATCTTCATGCCGATGCTGCTGGCCGTGGCGGCCGGTGCTGTCGTGCTGATCCGGTGGCGCTGGGCGTGGATCCCGACCGCGGCCCTGATCGCTTTCGTCGGCGTGAGCTCGCTGCTGACCTTCCCGTACTACCTGCCCTACTCGAACGAGGCCTTCGGCGGCACCTCGAACACCCACAACAACCTGCACGACTCCAACGTCGACTGGGGCCAGGACCTGCCTCGGCTGGCCGAGAGATTGCGTACGAAGTATCCGGGCGAGCCGGTCTGGCTGGTGTACAAGGGCGCGGGCGTGCCCGGCTACTACGGCATCGAGGGCCGCAACCCGCTGACCGTGCCGGTCGACCAGGTGCACGGCCTGCTCGTGGTCTCGGACTCGCGGGTGGCCCTGGCCCGCAACCAGCTCGAGCGGCTGCTCGACACGAGCACCCCGATCGACCAGGTCGGCTACTCGATCACCATCTACCGTCGCTGACGACCCACCCGGCGCCGCAGGCCACCGATCACCGCCGGACCGGCGACCCAGATCGCGTACGCCCAATGTCCGATCAGATAGGCGAAGGGCACAGCCACCGCGAAGATCAGGGCCAGTCCGAGCAGCCGCACCTGGATGTCCCGATAGAAGCCCGCCGGCGCCTCCGGACCAGCCAGGTCGTGCCCGCGGATCTGCCGGATCATGAGGAACCGGATCAGCGCCGACAGCACCTGCACGATCCCGTAAAGCGTGAACCCGAACTCGAACGGCGCCTCGCTGACCAGGATCCGCATGGCGAACGGCGTGACCACCACGGTCAGCAGCCAGAGCACGTTGAGCCGCACGAACGCATGCGGCACCCGATCGACGTAGCGCAGGAACGAGTGGTGGTTCATCCACTGCTGCCCGATCACCCAGAAGGTGATCAGGAAGGCCAGGTATTCCTCCCAGTTCCCGCCGAACGACCGCCACACCTCGCCCACGGTCTCGCCCGACGGCACAGGCAGTTCCAACGCCAGCAACGTCATCGCGATCGCAATGACCGCATCCGAGAAGAACTTGAGACGTTCCGCCGAGGCCTTCTCGACCTCGGAAGCGTGAGTCGTTGTGGTCATGCCGGGTCAGGCGTTGCGGATGGCGGCGGCGTCCTGGAGGCCGAGGATGCCGACCGCCTGTTCGCGCATTTCGACCTTGCGGACCTTGCCGGTCACGGTCATCGGGAAGCCGTCGACCACGTGGACGTAGCGCGGCACCTTGTAGTGGGTCAGCTTGCCGGCGCAGAACTCGCGGACGTTGTCGGCCGTCAAGGGCGTCGCATCGGGACGCATGACGATCCAGGCCATCAGCTCTTCGCCGTACTTGGCGTCGGGGACACCGATCACCTGGACGTCGGCGATGTCCGGGTGGGTGTAGAGGAATTCCTCGACCTCGCGCGGATAGACGTTCTCGCCGCCGCGGATCACCAGGTCTTTGATCCGGCCGACGATGTTGACATAGCCCTCGTCGTCCATTGTGGCCAGGTCGCCGGTGTGCATCCAGCGAGCCGGGTCGATCGCCTCGGCCGTCGCCTCGGGCTGGTTCCAGTAGCCCAGCATCACCGAATAGCCGCGGGTGCAGAGCTCGCCCGGCTCGCCGTGCGGCACGGGCCGGCCGGAATCGGGGTCGACCACCTTGGACTCGAGGTGCGGCATGACCCGGCCGACGGTCTCGGTGCGCCGGGCCAGGGTGTCGTCGGGGCGGGTCATGGTCGACACCGGGGACGTCTCGGTCATGCCGTAGCAGATCGCGACCTCGCTCATGTTCATCTCGGCGACGACCCGCTTCATCACCTCGACCGGGCACGGCGAGCCGGCCATGATGCCGGTCCGCAACGTCGACAGGTCGTACTCGGCGAAGTCGGGCAGGCCGAGCTCCGCGATGAACATCGTCGGTACGCCGTACAGCGAGGTGCAGCTTTCGGCGGCCACCGCGGCCAGGGTGGCGGCCGGGTCGAAGCCGGGGGCGGGCAGCACGATGCAGGCGCCGTGCGAGGTGGCGGCCAGGTTGCCCATCACCATGCCGAAGCAGTGGTAGAGCGGCACCGGCAGGCACACTCTGTCCTGCTCGGTGTATTTGATCAGCTCGCCGACGAAGTAGCCGTTGTTCAGGATGTTGTGGTGCGACAGGGTGGCGCCCTTGGGGAAGCCGGTCGTGCCCGACGTGTACTGGATGTTGATCGGGTCGTCGAAGGCCAGCGCCTCTTGAAGATCGAGTTCGCCGCCCTCGCGGAACAAGTCGGTGAAGCCGGCCGTGCCGATGTAGACGACATCGTCGAATCCGATGGACGTCACCATCGCCCGGTAGTCGCTGGTCTTGAACGACTCCGCGCTGATCAGCAGCCGCAGACCCGACTGCTCGACGACGTAGCGCAGCTCGTGCGTGCGGTAGGCCGGGTTGACGTTGACCAGGATCGCGCCGATCTTGGCCGTGGCGTACTGGGTGATCACCCACTCGGCACAGTTGGGGGCCCAGATACCGACCCGGTCGCCCGGCTCGATGCCCTTGGCCAGCAGGCCATGGGCCAGCCGGTTGACGTCGGCGTCCAGCTCGGCGTACGTCCAGCGGCGCCCGGCGGCCACGTCGACCAGCGCCTCGCGGTCGCCGAAGCGGGCCACCGTGCGTTCCAGGTTGGCGCCGATCGTCTCGCCGAGCAGCGGCAGCTCCGACACACCCGAGGCATAGGACAGCATTCCCGCAGCATGACCCTTCGAGCCGCACGAAAGCTAGGGTCTTGTCGTGACCATGCAGCGGGTGATCGTTTCGAAGGACGAGGTTTCGGTGGTGGCGGCCGAGGTGCCGCAGCCGGGGCCGGGTGAGGTGCTGGTGCGCACGGCGGTGGCCGGGGTCTGCGGCTCGGACACGCACGCGCTGGCCGGGCTGCACCCGTTCATCGAGCTGCCCTACGCGCCGGGGCACGAGGTGTGCGGCACGGTCGAGGCGGCCGGGCCGGGCGTGACCGCTGTCGCGGTGGGTCAGCGGGTCACGCTCGAACCCTTCCTGCCCTGCTGGGAGTGCAAGCAGTGCCGGGCCGGGCGGCAGAACATCTGCGAGCGGCTGCGCTTCTTCGGCTGCGCCCACGACCAGGGCGGCATGGCTGAGCTGTTCACGATCGATCAGCGGCGGCTGCACGTCATTCCGGACGCGCTCGACTGGCGGACGGCCGCGTTCATCGAGCCGCTGGGAACGCCCGTCCACGCCGTGGGCCTGGCTGATGGCGTACGGGAAAGGACCGTGGCCATTCTCGGAGCCGGCACCATCGGGATCTTGACCTTGCAGGTGGCGCGGGCCGCCGGGGCCAAGCGCATCGTCATGACCGCCCGGTCGGCCGCCTCGCGGGAAAGGGCGCTGACCTTCGGCGCCGACGCCGCGATCGACGCCACCGCCCCGGATGCCGTCGACCAGGTGCGGGACGCCTTGGGCGAGAGCGCCGACGTGGTCTTCGACTGCGTGGCCGAGCAGTCGACCACCGACCAGGCCCTCGCGCTGGTGATGAAGGGCGGCACGGTGGTGGTGGTCGGGGTACCGCCGGCCGACGTGACCATCCCGCTGCCGCTGATTCAGGACGCCCAGCTGCGCATCCAGGGCAGCGCCACCTATCTGCCGGCCGACTTCGCCGAGGCCATGCGGCTGCTCGAGTCGGGCGCGGTGGACGTCTCGGCCATGGTCACCGCCGTGCATCCGCTGGCCGATGCCGCCGCCGCGTTCGCCGACGCTGCCTCCGGTCGCCATCTCAAGGTCCTCCTCTCGGCGTGAGTTGCGGGCGACTTTAGACCCGGCCGAGGGCCGCCCCGGAGTTATCCACAATTCGCCGTTGTCCACAGGGGGCCTGTCGGTTACCGGCCGGTAATGCCAGAGTGGGGCCATGGCGGAATACGACGTGGTGATCGTGGGCAGCGGCTTCGGCGGCAGCGTGAGCGCGCTGCGTCTGGCCGAGAAGGGTTATCGCGTCGGCGTGCTCGAGGCGGGCCGCCGCTTCACCCCCGACACCCTGCCCAAGACGTCGTGGGATCTGCGCAACTTCCTGTGGGCGCCGAAGCTCGGGCTGCGCGGCATCCAGCGCATCACGCTGCTGAAAGACCTCGTTGTGCTGTCGGCGGCGGGGGTCGGTGGCGGTTCCTTGGTGTACGCGAACACGCTCTACCGCCCGCCGTCGACGTTCTTCGCCGACCGGCACTGGGCCGCCATCACCGACTGGGCGGCCGAGCTGACGCCGTACTACGACCAGGCGTCGCGCATGCTCGGCGTCACCCAGCAGCCCACTATGACCCCGTCCGACCTGGTGATCCGTCAGGTGGCCGACGAGATGGGCGTGGGTCAGACTTTCCGCCGTACGCCGGTCGGGGTCTACTTCGGCGAGGCCGGCCGCACCGTGCCCGATCCGTTCTTTGGCGGGGCCGGCCCGGCGCGAACGGGCTGCACCGAGTGCGGCAACTGCATGATCGGGTGCAAGATCGGCGCCAAGAACAGCCTAGACGTCAACTACCTGCACCTGGCCGAGCGGGCGGGCGCGGTCGTGCACCCCTCGACCGAGGTGTTGTCGGTGCGGCCCAGCCCTGCGGGGTGGCTCGTGTCGTCGACGCGAGGCGAGTTCCTGGCGCACGACGTGATCCTGGCCGCGGGAGCCCTCGGCACGCAGCGGCTGCTGCACACGATGCGGGACACCGGCGTGCTGCCGGGTCTGTCGCCGCGGCTGGGCGCGTTGACCCGCACCAATTCCGAGGCGTTGCTGGGCGCCCAGGCCGGATCGGTGCCGGACGAGCCGTATTCGCGGGGCGTGGCGATCACCTCGTCCTTCCATCCCGACGAGACGACACACATCGAGCCGGTGCGGTACGGGCCGGGCAGCAACGCCATGGGGCTCCTGTCGACGCTGCTGGTCGACGGGGGCGGGCGGGTGCCGAGGCCGGTGCGTTTCCTCGGGCAGGCGCTTCGTCATCCGTACGTCCTGGCTCGCTCGTTGTCGGTGCGGCGCTGGAGCGAACGTACGATCATCGCGCTCGTGATGCAGACGGCCGACAACTCGCTGACCGTGAGCCGCACCCGGCGCGGCCGCCTGACCACCGGTCCCGGTCACGGGGCGCCGAACCCGAGCTGGATCCCGGTCGGCCACGACGCCGTGCGACGCATGGCCAAGCACATCGGCGGCTTCGCCGGGGGCGGGGTGGGCGACATCTTCAACATCCCGATGACGGCCCACATCCTCGGCGGCGCCACGATCGGCGCGTCCCGGTCGGACGGGGTGATCGACCCCTATCACCGGGTGTACGGGTACGAGGGGCTGCACGTGATCGACGGCTCCGCCGTGCCGGCCAACCTGGGCGTCAACCCGTCGCTGACCATCACGGCACTGGCCGAGCGGGCGATCGCCCTGTGGCCCAACAAGGGCGAGACCGACGCCCGCCCGGCCATCGGGCAGCCCTATCGCCGGCTCGCGCCGATCGCCCCGCACTCCCCGGCCGTGCCCGCCCACGCCCCCGCGGCCCTGCGCCTCGAGCGGTCATGAGATCGAAGCCCGGACGGGATCGCGGGACGGCCGGGGCAGTCCTACGCTGGCTCGCATGGCGACACCGGATGAGCCGAACGCTGAGCTGGAATCGCACGCGCGTGAGCTGCTGGACGGAAATCGGTTCCTCACCTTGGCCACGGTCTCCAGCGGCGGGCAGCCGTGGGCTTCCCCGGTCTACTTCTCGTGGGCCGGCGAATGGGAATTCTTCTGGGTCTCCGCGGTCGACTCGGAGCATTCGCTCAACCTGGCCGCCCGGCCGGCGGTCGCCATCACCGTCTTCGACTCCACTGTGCCGCCGTACCACGGGCGGGCCGTCTATGCCGTCGGTGAGGGCCGCGAAGTGCCGGCCGACGAACTCGACGAGCTGCTGGTGCACTATCCGGGGCCGGCCGATCGTGGGGGCAGCCCGTTCCAGCGGGAGAAACTGGTCGGCGACTCGTCGTGGCGGCTCTATCAGGCCGCCGCTTCCGAGCTATGGGTACTGTGCCCGGGCGAGCCGGGCGAGAGCTGCACCCTGCACGACATCATGCGCGACCACCGGGCCCGGGTGCTCTGAATCCCGTTGTCCTGGTTGGCGCGTCAGTCGCCGACGAAGACCAGCTGGCGGTGGTGGGGGCGGCCCGGAGCGGGTAGCAGCAGCTCGGCCAGGGTGATCAGCTGTGCCGTGGTGCCGGCCAGCTCTTCGGTCGCCGCGAGGCTCGTCAGCTCTGTGATGAGCACCTTGGCCTGGCGCGCGTTGAACGTCGTGTCGTCGTACTCGTCGACTCCGGCCAGCAACGGGTATCGCCCGGGATCGGATGCGGCGGCTTCGCGGACTGGCTCTACGTCGTACCCGGCAGCCAGCATCTCCACGACTTCTCCGGAGTACTCGATGACTCGCACGCCGATCCCCACGAGCTGGAGTATGGCAGGTGCGCGGCCTTCATTGCGGTCGCGTCGGGCGGGGCGAATCTCGATGGTCGGCCGGGCGATCGGTCGCCATGATGCGGGGCGTGAGCGATGACTTGCTGGTGGAGCACGCGCGGCGGCTCTGGGCCGGGTTGGCCGGGGCGCCGGTCGAGTTCGGCGCGGATGGCCTGGAGGTAGTTGTCTCGTCTTCGTCTCGGCTTTGTCCGCCGGGATGGGTGGGCATTGTGCGGGTGTCGGAAGGCGTGATCGCCACTGCGCCGGACGAGCGGAGTGCGGATGTTGTGCGGCGGGGTCTCGGCGGATTGGGTGCGGCGGCCCTCACTGACGTGGACGTTGTGCGCGGAAGGCTGCCGGTGGAAGACGTGCTGGGGCCGGCGACGCTTGCCTACTGTGACGCGGACGGGTTTCGGGCGGGCGCGGACGAATGTCGGGCGGCCGCGGACGGGGTTCGGGCGGGCGCGGACGACGGGGTCGAGCGGGTCGCGGTCGGTGAGCTGGGGTCGCTGATCGGGCGGGTCAGCGACGACGAGCGTGGTGAGGCGGGGCTCGAGGACATCGACTCGGCGGCGTTCGTGCTGCGGTCGGCGGGCGAGATCGTGGCGGCGTCCGGATACGAGGTCTGGCCGACGGGCACGGCGCATCTCAGCGTGCTGACGGACCCGCGCCACCGGGGGCGGGGACTGGCCCGGTCGGTCGCGTCGGCGGCCGTGCGGGACGCGTTGCGGGCGGGGCTGGTTCCGCAGTGGCGGGCCCGTCCCGAACCTTCGCGCCGCCTGGCGCGGGCGCTCGGCTTCCGCGAACTCGGCGCCCAGCTCAGCATCCGCCTCCACACCACGCCGAGTTGAACGCGCGGCTCGGTGTTCGGCTTCGTGGGACTCGGCGTGGGCCGGCGTCGCTTGGGAATCGGCGCAATTGAACGGCGCGGGAATCATGAAGATCAACTTGTGGAATGGACGAACCGCCCCGGCACCGGAGAATCGGCGACGAGGCGGCTCGGGATCGGGGTGGTGGCGAACCTCTACGCGGTGGTGCAGGGAGAACCGTTGAGGGTGAAGGCCGTCGGCGCGGACGAGTTGCCGGTGTGGGTGGCCTGGAAACCGAACGACGCGCTGCCGTTGGGCGGGATGGCGCCGTTCCACGCGATGTTGCGGGCGGTCACCGCGCCACTCGAACCGGTCAATGCGGCGTTCCACGAACTCGTGATGGTCTGGCCGGCCGGCAGCGTGAAGCCGAGCGTCCAGCCGTTCAACGCGGTCGATCCGGTATTCGCGACAGTCACATTGGCGGTGTAACCGGTATTCCACGTGTTGGTGGCGTACGTGACGCGGCAACCGGACGTCGCGGGAGGCGGAGTCGTCGGCGGCGGAGTCGTGCCCGGCGGAGGTGTCGTCGGGTTGCCGCCACCGTTAACGGCGGCCGCGAAATTGGTCACGGCAAGACCGGCGCCACCGATCCACGGCTCGAATCCGGCCTGAATACTTGTCAAATACCAACTACTAGTGATGGCTCCGCGATTCTGCGTGTCGCGGATGAAGTCGAGGACGCTGAAGCTCCAGCTCGTGATCGGCGACGGCGCGACATAGGAAATCACCGCGTTGGCGCCGTTGCTGCCGCGCCACACTTCCCACGTACGCCCGCCGATCGTCGCATTGCCGACGACCGAACCGATCGGCTGGATCGAGCCCTGGCGGTTGAACCAGATCATGATCTCTTGCGCGTTGACGCCGTCGGTGCGCGGCGACGGGTCGAGCCAGATGTCGTACGCCGCGTCGTAGGTCGCCCCGGAGACGTACTGGTAGGTGATGCTGCTGGTCGCGGACGAGATGTCGCTGACCCGGATGGGCAGGTTGGTGCCCGGTGAGCAGCGGGTGTAGTGGCAGCCGAGATAGACCGCCGGATAGGACACCGGGGCGCCGCTGGTGTTGCCGACACCCTGCTGGCTGGTAATCGTGAAACCGGTGCCGGTGACGTCGATGCACTGCTGGGCCGAGGTGCCCCAGCGGTTGTTCATCACGACGTAGCGGCCGCCGATCGTGGTCTGGCCGTACTGTTCGCAGATTTCCGCATCGGCCGAGGCCGGGCCGGCGGAGGCGAACGTGGCGACGGCAGCGGTCGCCAGCAGTCCGGCGGCCAGTGCGGCGCGGAGAAGACGTCTCATTCCGAGCTCCTAGAGAGGGGGATCCCGTGGGGACGGGCACGGTGGGAGCGCTCCCACGACACGTTACAGGACATTCACGAGCATGAAAAGAGGTGTCCGGAGCCCACCTGCCCGGGTGTAAGACCGGGCAGAATTGCGACATGCGGAAGGAGGCAATTTGCACTAGGAACTGTCGCGAGACAGAATGCAACCGTATCGACATTCACGGCGAAGCGAGCATGAGCATTGTCGTGGTTCAAATGACATCGCAGCAGGAGCGGGGCACACGATGGCCAAGCAGGTAATAACCCTTCTGACCGACGACATCGACGGTGGCGAGGCCGACCGCACCGTCGAGTTCGGACTCGACGGTGTGAACTACACGATCGACCTCTCCGAGAAGAACGCCGGGAAGTTGCGCAAAGCGCTCGACCCGTTTCTGAATGCGGCCACCCGGGTGGGCCGCACGGCCGTCGTCTCGCCGACCCGTCGCACCGCCCCGGCGAGCACCGGGCGCGCCAGCCGCGATCAGAACCAGGCGATTCGCGAGTGGGCCAACAAGAACGGCTACGAGGTCTCGGAGCGCGGCCGCATCCCGAGCCACATCGTCGAGGCGTACCACAGCAAGCGCTAGTCCGGCCGGAGCAGAATGAGCGGCGTCGCCGATCCTCGGCGGCGCCGCTTTCGCATGGGGAGGAAAGCATGCCGGTCGTCATCGTGACGGGCGCGTCGAGCGGAATCGGTCGCACGACGGCCGAACGGCTCGCTCGCAACGGAACGACGGTGGTTCTGGCCGCCCGTCGCGCCGACAAACTCGAAGCACTAGCCGCGCAATTGCCCGGCGCCGTTGTGGTCCCCACCGACGTACGCGATCAGAGCGCGATCGACAATCTCGTCGAACGGGCCCGGGCGGTCACCGGGCGCATCGACGGCCTCGTCAACAACGCGGGCATCGGCGGCGCCGCCTCGATTCTGGCCCCGGACGAGGCGGTCGAGGGCATGATCCAGGTCAACATGCTGGCCCCGATCCGGCTCATGCGCGCGGTCGTGCCGATCATGCGGGACCAGCGCGGGGGCGCCATCGTCAACATCGGCTCGGTGGCGGGCGAGGTCGGCATCAACGGCGTCTATTCGGCGACCAAGTTCGCCCTGCGGGGCATGACCGATTCCGTACGGCGGGAACTGGCCGGAACGGGAATCGGCATCACCCTTGTCGAGCCCGGCTACATCGCGACGCCGTTCAACAAGCACCGCACCAACCTGCCGGGCCCCGAAATCGTCGCCGCCGTCGAGAAGGCGCTGCGCCGCCCTCGCCGCCGCATAGTCGTACCGGCGAAATACCGCGCCGCCATCGTCGCCGCCCACGTCTTCCCCGGCCTCGCCGACCGCATCTACGCCGGAAAGGCGGCGGGCAAGGCAGAGATCAAGGGCCGGCTCTAGGGTCCGTTCGGCCGATCCCGCGAGCCTGCGCTGAGGCCCAGGCAGCGCCTCGCTCACGTGATCGGCCGGACAGGCCTTAGTCGAGGTCGGACATGTCGAGGACGAAGCGGTAGCGCACGTCGCCCTGGTCGAGGCGGGTCAGGGCCTCGTTGACGCTCGCTGAGGGCAGCAGTTCGATGTCGGCGGTGACGTTGTGCTCCGCGCAGAAGGTCAGCAGCTCGGCCGTGTGCCGGGTGCCGCCCGTACCGGAGGAACTGATGCTCTTGCGGCCGAAGATCAGGTTCATGACGTTGAGCGGGAACTCCCACGGATAGCCCAGCACGCTGAGGGTTCCGTCCAGCGTGAGCAGGCCGAGCAACGCCGGTACGTCGTGCGGGCCCGAGATGGTGTCGAGGATCAGGTCGAACCGGCCGAACGCCTGCTTCATCTGGTCGGCGTCGGTGGTGACGATCAGCCCCGTCGCTCCGAGCTTCCGGGCGTCCTCGGACTTGTCCGGCGTACGGGAAAGGACCGTGACCTCGGCGCCGAGCGCGACCGCCAGCTTGACGCCGAGGTGGCCCAGCCCGCCCAGGCCGGCCACGGCGACGCGACTGCCCGGCCCGATCCCCTTGGCCCGCATCGGCTCCCACATCGTGATGCCGGCGCACATCAGCGGCGCGGCGGCCGCCGGGTCGAGACCGTCGGGCAGCCGGTACGCGAACTTCTCGCGCAACACGTATTCGCGGCTGTAGCCACCCTTGGTCACCGTGCCGTCGACCCGATCGGTGCCCCCGTAGGTGACAGTGGCGCCCTGGTAGCAGAAGTTCTCCTGCCCGACCTGGCACATCGCGCACTCGCTGCACGAGTCCACGATCGTGCCCACGGCGACCTTGTCACCCACCGCGAAGCCGGTCACGTCCGGCCCGGCCGCTGTGACCGTGCCGATGAACTCGTGACCGGGGACCAGCCCCTCGGTCGGCTTGCCGGTCATGCCGTTGAGAGCGTGCAGGTCGCTGTGGCAGACCCCGCAGTAGTCGATCCGCACGACGATGTCGTCGGGTCGCGGGTCACGGCGCTCGATGGAGCCTCGCTGCAGCGTGGTGGCGATGCCGGTGCCCTGCCATCCAGTGGTGGTGCGCATGGTTCCTCCCAGACAAACTATTCGGTCTGTTTTCGACCGTAGGCCGCCATCGGCGGAAAAGCAAACCAACTCGTCTGTTTGTTAGGCTGGGCCCATGCCACCCCTGCCGACCACCGCGCGCGGCGCCGCGACCAGCCGCCGCATCCTCGACGCGGCCGCCGTCGAGTTCGCCGAGCGCGGCATCGCGGGCGCCCGCATCGACCGCATCACCGCCGCCGCGCAGACCAACAAGGCCCAGGTGTACGGCTATTTCGGCAGCAAGGACGGCCTGTTCGACGCGGTCGTGGCCGACCGGGTCGACCGGCTGCTGGGCGCGATCACGTTCGACCCGGCCGACCTGGCGGGCTTCGCCGTCGGCCTGTACGACGAGAACCTGCGCCACCCCGAGCTGGTCCGACTGGTCACGTGGCTCCGGCTCGAGCGACACCCGGCCGGCCGCCTGTCCGAGGGCACCGACGACGAGCCCAAGTTCAAGGCCATCGCCGCCGCCCAAGCCGCGGGCCAGATCCGGGACGGCCAGCCGGCCGAGATCTTCGCGCTGGTCTTGTCGATGGCGTTCGCCTGGTCCCCGGCCAGCGGCTTCTACGCCGCCACGGCCGACGAGCCCGCCGCCGACCACGACCGCCGCCGAGCCCTGCTACGCGAGAGCGTGGAACGCGCCGTCGCGCCCTAGATATGCGGGAGGATTTTGTCCAGACGGGCCGGCAGGTCGCGGATGCGGACGCCTGTCGCGTGCCAGATGGCGTTGAGGATGGCGGCCGGGGAGCCGACGATGCCGATCTCGCCGATGCCCTTGCTGCCCATCGGGTTGAGTTGGTCGTCCTGCTCGTCCAGCCACTCGGCCTCGATCGACTCGATGTCGGCGTGGGCCGGGATGTGGTATTCGGCCAGGTCGTGGTTGACCCACGTGCCCATGGCGGGGTCCAGCACCGACTCCTCGTGCAGGGCCATGCCCATTCCCATGATCATGCCGCCCAGGAACTGGCTGCGGGCCGTGCGCGGGTTGAGGATCTTGCCGGCTGCGAACATGCCGAAGAGGCGGGACACCCGCACTTCCCCGGTCACGGCGTCGACTCGCACCTCGGCGAAGTGGGCGCCGAAGGCGTGCTTTCCGTCCTTCTCCTGCTTCTCGATGAGCTCGCTGGAATCGAAGGTGGCTTCATCGGAGGAGGAGGAGGAGGAGGAGGAGGAGGAGGATCGCAGAGCGCGGCACGCCCCGGTCACCGCCCACCCCCACGACGCGCTGCCCGACGAGCCGCCGGCGACCGAGGCCTTGGGCAGCGTGCTGTCCCCGATCCGCATCCGCACCTGCGAGACCGGCACCTCGAGCGCATCGGCCGCGATCTGGGTCAGGATCGTGCGCGCACCCGTTCCGAGGTCGGCCGCCGCGATCGAGACTTCGTACGAGTCGGCGGCGAGGCGACGCACCCGGGCCGTCGACGGCTGGGCCATCGTCGGGTAGGTCGCCCCGGCCACGCCCGTCCCGATCCACCAGTCGCCCTCGCGGCGCTGCCGGGGGCGGGGATCGCGGTCGTGCCACCCGAACCGGTCGGCGCCGCGCCGCAGGCACTCCACGTAGTGGCGGCTGCTGAAGGGAACTCCCGATTCCGGCTCGACCGAAGGCTCATTGCGTACGCGCAGTTCGATCGGGTCCAGCGAGAGCGCCACCGCCAGTTCGTCCATCGCGCATTCGAGCGCCACCATGCCGGGCGCCTCGCCGGGCGCCCGCATCCAGCGTGGTGTCGGCATGTCGAGGCGGACCAACTGATGGCCCGTACGGCGGTTCGGGGCGGCGTACATGTGCCGGGTCGCCACCGCGGTCTGCTCCGCGAACTCGAACAGGCGCGACGAGTGCTCGACCACCTCATGATCAATCGCGGTCAGCCGGCCGTCCTCGGCCGCGGCCAGGCGGACGCGCTGGATCGTCGGCGTCCGGTGCCCGACCATGCTGAACAGGGCCTGGCGGGGCAGCGCCAGCCGTACCGGACGGCCGGTGACCTTGGCCGCCATGGCCGCGAGCACCGCGTTGGGGCGGGCGGTGCCCTTCGACCCGAAGCCGCCACCCACGTGCTCGGTGATCACGTGCACGCGTTCCGGTGGGAGATCGAAAAGCGCCCCGACCGTGGCCGCGATGCCCGGCGGGTGCTGGTTGGAGTCGTACAGCACCAGGTCGTCGCCCGCCCACAGCGCGGTCGTGGCGTGCGGCTCCATCGGGCTGTTGTGCAGGGCGGGCGTGCTGTACGTGACGTCGACCGTGACCGGCGCCGCCTCGAACGCGGCGTCGACGTCGCCGGACGAGGTCGCGGCGGGGAAGGCCGGGTTGACCTTCTCGGGCGCGTACAGCTCCGGGTGGTCGGTGCGCAGCACGGTGTCGTGCGGGTCCTCGGCGATGTCGAGCTGCAGGGTGGCCGCGGCCCGGCGGGCGGCTTCGAACGTACGGGCCACGACCAGCGCCAGGGCCTGGCCGCGATAGCTGATCCGCTCGGACTGCAGCACCGCCAGTTCGGGATCGTCCGCCTCGGCCAGCCGGGGCGCGTTGCCGTGCCACAGCACCGCGAGCACGTCGTCCGCCTCGACCAGCGGGTCGACGGTCACGCCGTTCAGGGTGCCGCTCGCCACCGGCGACTGCGCCACCCAGGCGTACGCCAAATCGTCCCCGACCTGGTACTCGGCGGCGTAGCGGGCGGCGCCGCGCACCTTGTCCGGCCCCTCGATGCGTTCGATCGGCTGCCCGACGGCGCGTTCGGTGGTGGTGGTCATGACAGTCCCTCCAGCACCGAGGCGACGAGGTTGCGGATCAGGGCGACCTTGAACGTGTTGTCGCGCAGCGGGCGGGCGGCGCCCAATTCGGCGTCGGCCGCGGCCAGGAACGACTCGCGGGTGGCGGGCCGGCCGCGTAGCGCCTCCTCGGCCTGACTGGCGCGCCACGGCTTGTGAGCGACCGCGCCGAACGCCAGGCGGACATCGCGTACGGTGCCGTCGGTGACCTGCAGGGCCGC
Organism: Paractinoplanes pyxinae; assembly: GCF_026626335.1. Taxonomy (GTDB): domain Bacteria; phylum Actinomycetota; class Actinomycetes; order Mycobacteriales; family Micromonosporaceae; genus Actinoplanes; species Actinoplanes pyxinae. The sequence continues at coordinate 448,097 of NZ_JAPNTZ010000006.1, forward strand.
CGCGACCGAGCCGACCGCGAAGGCGTACGAGGCCCGATCGCGCACTTTCCGATAGGTGGACCGGGTCGCGAACTCCAGCGGCGGCAGGTCGACGGCGGTGATCAACTCGCCGTGTTCGAGGACGGTGTCGCGCTCGGGGGTGTCGCCCGGCAGCCGGTGCAACTCGGTGACCGGCACGGTCCGCTCGCCGGTGGGACCGCTGATCCGTACGACCGCGTCCAGGGCGGCCAGCGCGACCGCCATGTCCGACGGATGGGTCGCGATGCAGGACGGCGAGGCGCCCAGGATGGCCAGGTTGCGGTGGTCGCCGGACACGGCCGGGCAGCCGGAGCCGGGGTCGTGCTTGTTGCACGGCATCGTGGCGTCCATGAAATACCGGCACCGGGTGCGCTGCAGCAGGTTGCCGGCAGTGGTGGCCATGTTCCGCAACTGGCCCGAGGCGCCGGCCAGCAGGGCCTGACTGAGTACGGGATACTGCCCGCGTACGCGTGGGTCGGCCGCCAGGTCGCTGTTGCGCACGCCGGCGCCGATCCGCAGACCGCCGCCGGGAAGCTCGGCCACGTCGTCGAGCCCGAGCCGGGTCACGTCGACCAGCACGTCGGGCGTGGCCACGCCGAGCTTCATGAGGTCGACCAGGTTGGTGCCGCCGCCCAGGAAGGTCGCGCCCGGCTCGAGCCCGTCGGCCACGCCGGCCGCCGTACGGTAGGTGAAGGTCTTCATCGCTCCGCCGCCTCACGGATGGCCGGGACCATGTTCGGGTAGGCGCCGCAGCGGCACAGGTTGCCGCTCATGCGCTCGCGAATCTCCGGGTCCGACAGATCAGGCGGACCGGAACCCGTGACCGCGCTCGGCCATCCCTGAGAGAACTCGTCCAGCATCCCCACGGCCGAGCAGATCTGGCCCGGCGTGCAGTAGCCGCACTGGAACCCGTCGTGCTCGAGGAACTTCTGCTGCACCGGGTGGTCGACGCCCTCGATGGTCGTCACCTCGGAGCCGGAGAGGGTGATCGCGAGGATCAGGCAGCTGTTGACGCGGCGGCCGTCGAGCAGCACAGTGCAGGCCCCGCACTGCCCGTGATCGCAGCCCTTCTTGGCGCCGGTCAGCCCCAGGTGCTCGCGCAGGGCGTCCAGCAGCGTGGTGCGCGGGTCGAGGTCGAGGCTCTGCTCGGCACCGTTGACGACGAGATCCATGCGGCGGTCGTACCCGTACGAACGTGATTCAACCGCCCGCCGCCGGGTAGCGGTTAAGCATGCGAGTCGTGATCGTGGGAGCCACCGGGAACGCCGGAACCGCCCTGCTGCGCCGGTTGAGCGCCGAACCGGACGTGTCGCTGGTCGGGGTGGCACGGCGGCTGCCCACGCGGACCGGCGTCTACGCCAAGGCCGACTGGCACTCGGCCGACATCGGCACGGCCGGGTCGGTGGACCAGCTGAGCGAGATCTTCGCCGGGGCCGACGCCGTGGTCCATCTGGCCTGGCAGATCCAGCCCAGCCACGATCAGCGCGTGCTCTATCGCACCAATGTTCTGGGCAGCCGCGCGGTGGCCAAGGCGGTGCTGCGGGCCGGGGTGCCCGCGCTGGTCTACGCCTCGTCGGTGGGGGCCTATTCGCCGGGGCCCAAGGACGCGTACGTCCGGGAGAGCTGGCCGCGGGCCGGGGTGCTGCAGTCCTCGTACAGCCGGCACAAGGCGCTCGTCGAGTGGATGCTCGACCAGATCGAGGCCGACCACCCGCAGCTGCGCGTGGTGCGACTGCGGCCGGGGCTGATCTTCCAGCGGGCCGTGGGCACCGAGATCGCGCGTTACTTCGCGGGGCCGCTGCTGCCGGCGTGGCTGCTGCGCCCGCAGTGGCTGCCGCTGGTGCCGTCGCATCCGGCGTTGCGGGCCCAGGCGGTGCACGCGGACGACGTGGCCGACGCCTACGCGCGGGCGATCCTGTCCGATGCGCACGGCGCCTTCAACATCGCGGCCGGTCCGGTGCTCGACCCCAAGGTCGCGGCGCGCGCCTTCCACGGCGTGCAGGTGCCGGTGCCCGGCTTCGTGCTCAAGGGGGCGGCCGCGGCCAGCTGGTGGTTGCGGTTGCAGCCGGTCGACCAGGGCTGGGTCGAGCTGGGTCTGAAGGCGCCGCTCATGTCGTGCGACCGGGCCGCCACCGAGCTCGGCTGGCACCCGCGCCGGGACGCCGTCTCCGCGCTGAAAGAGCTGGTGGCGGGCATGGCCGACCGGGCCCACGACGACGGCGGCCCGCCGCTGTCGGGCGATCCGGCGCTGCCGGGCCGGCTGGGCGGCCTGCTGAAGGGCCGCCTACCGGGTACGGGCAACCCCTACTAGGTTCGAGTCATGATCTTCGACGTCGACCGCGTCCGGGCCCAGTACCCCGCTCTCGCCGAGGGCTTCCTGCACTTCGACGGCGCGGGCGGCACCCAGCCGGCCGAACCGGTGACCGAAGCGATCGCGCGGGCCATGCGGACGGCCGTCTCCAACCGGGGCACCGCCCACGAGCCGGCCCGCCGCTCGGGCGAGATCGTGGCCGCCGCCCGCTCGGCCGTGGCCGACCTGGTGGGCGGCGATCCGGCCGGGGTGGCCTTCGGGCCGAGCGCGACCGCGCTGACCTATCTGGTGGCCCGCACGCTGTCGCAGGGTTGGGAGTCGGGCGACGAAGTGGTGGTGTCGCGGCTAGACCACGACGCGAACGTGCGGCCGTGGGTGCAGACCGGGGCGACCGTCAAGTGGGCCGACGTCGACCTGAAGACCGGCGAGCTGCCGGTCGAGCAGTACCGCGAGCTGATCGGGCCGCGCACCAAGCTGGTGGCGGTGACCGCGGCCAGCAACGCCACCGGCACCGTGCCCGCCGTCCAGCCGATCGCCGATATCGCGCATGCGGCCGGCGCCCAGGTGTACGTCGACGGGGTGCACGCCACGGCCCACCGCCCGACCGATGTGGCTGCGCTCGGCGCCGACTTCTATGTGACCAGCGCGTACAAGTGGTCGGGTCCGCACTACGCGGCCGTGATCGCCGACCCCGGGGTGTGGGAGCCGCTGCACCCGGTGAAGCTGATCCCGTCGCCGTCCGGGGCGCCGGACCGCTTCGAGTACGGGACGTTGAGCTTCGAGCTGCTGGCCGGCCTCACCGCCGCCGTCGATTTTCTCGCCGGCCTGGCCGACGTCGAGGGCGACCGGCGTACGCGGGTGCTGGCGGGCATGGCCGCGGCCGAGAAGCACGAGCTCGGGCTGCTCGACCGCCTGCTGGCCGGCCTGGGCGAGGACGAGCGCGTGACGATCTGCCCGGCCGGCGCCGAGCGCTGCCCCACGGTCTCGTTCCGGCTGGCCGGCGAGGCCCCGGCCGACACCGCCCGCCGCCTGGGCGAGCGGAACATCTGCGTCTCGCACGGCGACTACTACGCGGTCGAGTACTTCGAGGCGGCCGGGCTGCGGGCCACCGGCGGCGCGGTGCGGGCCAGCATCTACCACTACAACACCGCCGACGAGGTCGACCGCCTGCTGGAAGCTCTCTAGGCGACCAGCGGCAGGCGGTCGGTGATCTGGCTCAGCGCCTCGGTGCCGTCGACCGGGCTCGAATAGAGGTAACCCTGGCCCAGCGGGCAGCCCAGCCGGGCCAGCAGGTCGCGGTGGGCCGGGTCCTCGATGCCCTCGGCGATCACGGTCAGGCCGAGCGCCTGGGCCAGGTTGATCAGGCCGGCCACCAGCGCGAGCTGATGCGGGTCGTCGACCACGCCGTCCACGAATGCCTTGTCGATCTTCACGACGTCGACCGGGCGGCGGCGCACGGTGCCCAGCGCGGATGAGCTCGCGGCGAAATCGTCGATGGCCACGCGTACGCCCCATTCGCGCAGCACGGCCAGGTCGGCCCACAGCCGCTCGTGGTCGCCGTCGAGCACGCTCTCGGTGAGCTCCAGCATCAGCGCGCGGGCCGGCACCCCGGAGTACGCCAGGGCCTGCTGCACCATCTCGACGAAGTTGCCCTCGCGGAACTGCCGCACCGACACGTTCACGCTGACGAACGGCTGCCGGCTGCGGGGCAGGATGCGCCGCCACTGTGCCACCGTGTGCAGCGCCTGGTCGAGCACCCAGCGGCCCATCGGCACGACCAGTCCGCTCTCCTCGGCCACCTCGAGGAACTCGGCCGGCGCGACCACCCCGCGGGTCGGGTGGTGCCAGCGCACCAGTGCTTCGAAGCCCACCGGCTCGTCCGTGCCGAGGTCGATGATCGGCTGGTAGGCCAGCAGGAAGTGCCCCTCGTGCACGGCGTGGTCCAGGGCCGAGCGCAGCTCCAGCCGCTCGACCATCGCGCCGTGCAGGTGGGCCTGGTAGCGCCGCCACTGGTTCTTGCCGGCTCCCTTGGCCACGTAGAGGGCCAGGTCGGCCTGGCGCAGCAGCTCGTCCGGGGTGTCCGCCTCGGGTGTGGTGGTGATGCCGATACTGGCCACCGCGGTCAGTTCGGAGCCGTCGTCGAGCAGGATCGGCTCGGCCAGCGCGGCCAGGATCCGCTGCGCCGTCTCCTCGACCGCGCCCGGGTCCTGCACGTTCTCGACCAGCGCGGCGAACTCGTCGCCGCCCAGACGGGCCGCGGTGTCGTCGGCGCGCAGGGCGCCCGCGATCCGGTTGGCCACGCCGATCAGCAGCTGGTCGCCGACGGCGTGACCCATCGTGTCGTTGACCTTCTTGAAGTCGTCGAGGTCGATGAACAGCACGCCGACGACCGAGCCGTCGCGGGCGCCGCGGTGCAGCGCGTGGCCGAGCCGGTCGTGGAACAGCACCCGGTTGGCCAGCCCGGTCATCGCGTCGTGGAACACCCGGTGGGTCAGCTCGGCCTCGAGCCGGCGGCGCTCGGTGACGTCGCGCAGGGTGAGCACCAGCCCGCCGACGGTCGGGTCGTGCCGCAGGTCCTGGCCGTGCGTCTCGAGCACCACGCCGGCCCGGGCCTGAAAGTCCAGACCTTCCTGCAGACCTTCGCCCGTACGCAGGGCGGCCAGCACCTCGGCCAGCCGGGAGCGCTCGGCCCGGTGGAACAGGGCGGACATCCGGCTGCCGGTCGGGTCCTCGTCGAACAGGGTCAGCGCGGACGGGCTGGCGTACCGGATCCGGTCGTCCTCGTCGACGATGAGGATGACGTCGGAGGTCTTCTGCACGAGCGTACGGAAATAGGTCTCGCTGTTGCGGCGGATGACCTCCTGGCTGAGCCCGATCCGTTCCAGGGCCAGCGCGGCCTGCGTGGCCAGCACCTCGATGGCCCGGGTGAGTCCGATCAGGGCCGGCGTGGGCGCGCCGACGTGCAGCACCCCGACCAGCGGGTCGCCGGTCGGCCGGTCGGAGAGCACCATCGGGCAGCGCAGAGACATCGCGAAGTGGTGCAGCCGGGTCGAGACGGCCCAGTCGACGTCCCGGGTCGGCAGCACGCGGGCGGCCGTTCCGGTCGACCGGTCCACCGCTGCCTGCGCCACTGCCTCGGGTGACAACAGGCCGGGCTGGGCGATGGTGACGGCCAGGACCACCGCGTGCGGGGTGTCCGGCGGCAGCAGGTGCGCCACGGCCGTACGGACTGCTTCGGCGACCTGGTCGTTGTCGGCCGCCGAGACGAGGGCGGCCGAGGCCTCGCGCAGTGCCCTTTCCCGGGCCAGCGCCTGCCGGTGACCGGTCATGATCCCGGCCATCCGCACCAGCACCAGCAGGAACGTGATCGCGCTGAGCACCGCGGCGACCAGGTCGCTCCGCTCGTCGCGCAGCATGCTCGCCACGAGCACGACCGGCACGGTCATCGAGGCGGCCCCGAGCAGGGCCAGGCGGCCACGGCCGAGCGCCGGGACGGGCAGGCCGGCCGGCTCGTCCAGCTCGGCCATCGACGGGTGCAGGGCGGCCAGCCCGGCCGCGGTGTAGAGCGCGAACCGGCACAGGGCGACCACCGGCACCTCGAACAGCGACAGCTCGTAGCCGACGTCGGCCAGCAGCAGCAGGATCACGCCCGCGCCGAGCAGCCGGGCCGAGAACACCGGCCGGTCGCTGATCAGCAGCCGGGTCAGCATGCCGAGCAGCAGCAGGTCGCCCAGCGGGAAGGCGACGGTGGTCCACGGGTCGCCGCCGGTGCGCTCCAGGTTGGGCCCGATGAGGAAGGTCCAGGCCAGCAGGGCCACCCCGGCCGTGACGGTGAGGGCGTCCAGCATGGCGGCGCGGTCACGGGTCCCGCCCGTACGCCGTCGCAGAGACACGAAAAGCATGCCGGCGAGCACGGGATACCCCGCCGTGACCAGAAGCGCCCCGGCCGTGACCAGCCCCGGAACGTGCGCGGTGAGCGATTCCGGGGCCCGGTAGAGGGCCGTGCCCGCCGCCGCCAGCGCGATCGCCGTCGCGAGCAGCCGCCACGGCAGCCGCCGGGCGGGACGGTTGAGGCGGACGCCCAGCCCCACCACGACGATGGCGGTGCCGCCGGCGATCAGGCGCAGCACCGACTGCGCCCCGGCCGGCGCCGCGACGAACAGCACCGCGAGCACCGCCATCCAGCCGCCGAAGAGGGCGGCCACCCAGCGTGGGGGCATGCGTGTTCCTTTTTCCGAAGGGAGTGGTCGTCTCATCGGTCCGCCGCGGCGCGAGTTGAGCAACCGGGCACAATCGGTGAGTGCTCCTGGAGTTCATCCGCGGCAACACGACCGCTGCCCCTGTCCCCTTCGTCCCCGAGATCACGCTGTTCCAGGCGGACGAGCCGATCGCCCTCTGGGAGAAGACCGAGGAGGCCGGCCCGGCTCAGCCGCCGCCGTTCTGGGCCTTCGCCTGGGCCGGCGGGCAGGCCCTGGCCCGGCACGTGCTCGACCACCCCGATCTGGTCGCCGGCCGCTCGGTGCTCGACCTGGCCACCGGCTCGGGCCTGGTCGCGGTGGCCGCCGCGCGCGCCGGGGCGACGCCGGTGACGGCCAACGACATCGACCCGTACTCGCTGGCCGCCGCCGAAGCCAACGCGGCCGCCAACGACGTCTCGGTGACCCTGCTCGAGGCCGACATCCTGGACACCGATGACCCGTACGGCGTGGTTCTGGCGGGCGACGTCTTCTACAGCCGCGAGATGGCGGCCCGGGTGCTGCCGTACCTGTTGCGCGCGGCCCAGCGCGGTTCCCTGGTGCTGGTGGGCGATCCCGGTCGCGCCTATCTGCCCAGTTCAGGGCTGGTGGAGCAGGCCGTCTACGACATCCCCGTGCCGGTCAGCCTGGAGAGCGTGGACACCCGGCGTACGAAGGTCTGGCAGTTGACTCACAGGTAGGAAACGCCGGTCAGCTCCTCGGCCACCGCCCACAGCCGCTTCCCGACGGCCGGGTCGGCGGCCGTGGCGCTCGGGCGCACCGCGGTGACCCGGCCGCGCATCTCGAGGAAGCCGGCCGGCCCGAAGAACTCGCCCCCGCGCAGGCCGGGGGCGGTCGCGGCGTGCAGTTGCGGCTCGGCGCCGCGCTCGACCGGCTGGGTGGTTACCACGGACGCCGCGGCGATGAGGCGGCCCAGCCGGCCCCGGTGCTCCCAGGCCCGCGGCGTCAGATTGGTGCGCGTGATGCCCGGATGCGCCAGCACCGCGGTGATCGGCCGCCCGGCCGCGCGCAGCCGGCGATCCAGTTCCAGGCCGAAGACCGTACAGGCCAATTTCGAGACGCCGTACGCCCGGGAAGCGCCGTAGTTCTGCCGGGACATCAGGTCGTCGAAGTTCAGCCGGGCCCGCTTGTGGGTGATCGAGCTCAGGTTCACCACCCGGGCCTGGGGCGCCAACGCGTCGAGGAGCAGGCCGGTGAGGGCGAAGTGCCCGAGCATGTTGGTGCCCATGTGCAGCTCGAACCCGTCGGAGGTCTCGCGGCGTGGTCCCAGCAACACGGCCCCGGCGTTGTTGATGAGCAGGTCGAGAGACGAAATTCCGGCGGCGAAGGCGCGGACCGACGCGAGCGAGGCCAGGTCGAGCTCCCGGACCTCGACGTCGCCCCCGATGGTCCGGGCCGCCTCCTTCCCGGCCTCGACGTTCCGGACGGCGAGGATCACCTGGGCGCCGGCCCGGCTCAGCTCGGTGGCGGTGACCAGGCCGAGGCCCGAGTTCGCGCCGGTGACGACGGCGGTGCGGCCGTGCAGATTCGTAGTCATGGGGCGAAGCTAGGGCCGCCGCGGCGGATGCCCGTCGCACCGCCCGGCCTAGGTCTGGTGGACCTACCTTTCCGGCCGGCGACGGCGGCACACTGGCTGCATGGCGAGCACTCACCCGTACGCCCGGGAACTCGGCGACTTCCTGCGGGCCCGCCGCAACCGGCTGCGCCCGCAGGACGTCGGCCTGGAGCCGGGCGGCCGGCGCCGGGTCACCGGGCTCCGGCGTGAGGAACTGGCCCTGCTGGCCGGTCTGAGCACCGACTACTACCAGCGGATGGAACAGGGCCGCGACCTGCGCCCGTCGGACGACGTGCTGGACGCGATCGCGGGCGCGCTCGACCTCGACGAGAACGAGCGGCGGCACCTGTTCACGCTGGCCCGCGCGGCCCGCCGACCGGCGCCGGCGCCGCCGCGGCGCGAGCCCGAGATCGTGCCCGACGGCACCCGGCGGATGCTGCGCGCGCTGGCCACCCCGGCGGTGGTGCTGGGCCGGCACCTCGACGTGCTGGCCTGGAACGACATGGCCGAGGCGCTGCTGGGCGACCCGCACGACTATCCGCCCGACCGGCTGAACATGCTGATGCTGATGTTCGACGACAGCCGCACCGCCGAGCGGCAGTGCAAGGACTGGGAGCAGCAGGCCCTCGACTACATCGGCATGATGCGGGCCGCCGTCGCCACCGACCCGACCCATCCGCGGGCCACCGCCGTCGTCGGCGAGCTGAGCATCCGCAGCGCCGAGTTCCGGCGGCTGTGGGCCCGGCACGACGTCCGGGCGTCGGTCAGCGGCACCAAGACGTTCCGGATGCCCGAGGTCGGCGACATCGACCTCTACTGGGACACGTACCCGCTGCCGGGGCAGCCGGGCCCGGTCATGCTGGTCTTCACGGCCGAGGAGGGCAGCGCCGGCGCCGACCGGCTGCAACTGCTGGCCTCGCTGCACGCCACTAGAGGTACTTCTCGATGAGGGTACGCAGGCCGAAGCCGTCCTCGACCGTGTCGTCGGGCGGCGCGCCGGCCGGCTCTTCGGCCGTACGCGGGGAAGGCATCAGGATCGCTCGGGCGACCCCGGCTCGGCGGGCGCAGACAACGTCGCGTCGCGGGGTGTCGCCGACGAACCAGCACTCCTCCGGGGGCAGGCCCAGCTCGTCGGTCGCGTTCCAGATCATCTGCGGGTTGGGTTTGCGCACGCCGGCCTCGTCGCTGTAGATCTGCACGGCGAAGAAGCGGCCGATGCCGGCCCGGTCGAGGAAGTCGCGATGGGCCGCGCCGGAGAGGGTGTTCGACACGACGGCCAGCGGAACCCCGGCCTCGGCGGCCGCCTCCAGCGCGGACGGGATGCCCGGCCGCAGCGCCCAGTTGTCCCGCCAGGCCCACTCGTAGCTCAGCTTGCGCACGGCCCCGCGCACCGGCACCTGAGCCGCCGGCGGCCACCCGGGCAGGATGAACCTTTCCCACACCTCGGCCTGGCTCAGCTCGTCCGGCCAGTCCTCGTCGCGCCACGCGGCCCAGGCCGACGCGCCCTCGGTGAGCGTGCGCTGGATCTCGCCCGGCGTCAGAGACCCGTTGACCAGGTTGAAAATGCGCAGCACGAGACCCGGCGGAGCGGTGCGCCGGGGCGGCGCGTCGGCCAGCACTCCCCCGAAGTCGAGCAGGATCGCCGCGGGACGCATGTCAGCGGGTGGTGCCCAGGGTCCAGGCGCGCACACCGCCGACGATGCCCGCCGTGTTGGGCACCACGACCACATCGTCGCCCATCCGCGCGAGCTGGGTGGGCACGATCAGCCGGGAGTTGCCGCCGCCGAGATACAACCTGTCCCACAGGAACACCGGCCGCAGCCCCTCGACGACGTTGCGGACCCGGCGCGACCACAGGGCGTCCCCGAGGCGGCGGCGCTCGTGCTCGCCGATGTACGTGTCGTACGACATGCCCCACCGCACCGGCGCCTGCGACATCTCGAGGTGGGGAGCCAGCGCGCCCCCGTCGAACAGCGCGCAGCCCAGCCCCGTGCCCAGGGTCAGCACCAGCTCGCAGCCCGTCCCGGCCACCACGCCGGCCCCGTGCACCTCGGCGTCGTTGAGCACGAGGGTGGGCCGCCCGAACGCGTCCTCCAGGGCCGTCCGCGCGTCGAAGCCGAACCACGCGTCCTGCAGCTCCGGGTCGATCTTGGTGCGGGGTCCGCTGCGGGTGATGTAGTGCGGGGTCGCCACGACGACGCCGTGCCGCAGCATGCCCGGCATGCCCACGGTGACCCGGTCGTGCGCGGGCAACCGCTCGCCGAGCTGCACCAACGTCTTGACGAAGAGATCGGGGGGCAGGGGGTAGGGGGTGGGGACGCGCAGCGGCTGGGCACGCATGGTGCCCGCCTCGTCGAGCACGGAACCCTTGATGCCGCCGCCGCCACAGTCGATCGTCAGGGTGAAAGCCACGCCGCCAGTTTGCATGGAGTACACCTCCTCGCACAGCAATTGTGACCCGGTATCGTCGCTGCGGTGTCGAGGGCCGTCCGGGTGAGCACCCGCAACGCGAGCTTCCAGCAGTGGCAGGCGCTGCTCACCAACCGTACGAAGCGCCACCGGGCCGGCGAGTTCCTGGTCCATGGCGTACGACCGATCTCGCTGGCCGTCGACTACGGCTGGCCCGTGCGCGATCTGATCTATCCCGACCGGCAGTCCCTGTCGTCGTGGGCGCGCGAGATGCTGGACCGCAGCGGCGCCCGCCCGGTGGCGATGGACCCGGCGCTGGTGGCCGAACTGGCGGACAAGGAATCGGCCGAACTCATCGCCGTGGTCGGCCTGCCCGATCGGCCGGCGCTACCGGACGCCGACCTGGTGGTGGTCTTCGACCGGCCGTCGACGCCCGGCAACATCGGCACGCTGATCCGCTCGGCCGACGCGTTCGGCGCGGCCGCGGTCGTGGTGACCGGACACGCCGCCGACCCGTACGACCCGAAGTCCGTACGGGCCAGCACGGGTTCGATCTTCGCTCTGCCCGTCATTCAGGCCGACGGGCCGGACGACGTGCTGCCCTGGGCCGCCCGCAACGGCGTGCAGTTGGTGGGCACCGACGAGCACGGCGCGGTCGAGGTGGCCGACCACGACCTGACCGGCCCGACCGCGCTGCTGATCGGCAACGAGACGGCCGGGCTGAGCGCGGCCTGGAAGGCGGCGGCCGACGTGCTGGTCCGCATCCCGATCACGGGCGCGGCCAGCTCGCTGAACGCCGCCACCGCGGCCACGGTGGTGCTCTACGAGGTCAGCCGGCAGCGGTCCCGCGGCTGACCTTCTCCCAGGCCCGCAGGTTGTCGGTCCGCTCGGCCAGGGTGGCGGCGATCGCGTCCACCGCGTCGCCGCCCAGGGCCAGCCGCAGGGGCGCGTCCGGGCTGTTCACCGCCTCGAGGATCGCGGCCGCGGCAAGGGCCGGGTCGCCCGGCTGGTTGCCGTCCATGCTGTCGACGGCGGCCCGGGTCTGGGCGGTCGAGGCGGCGTAGGCGTCGATCGTGCGCGAGCGTTGCATCCGGCCGCCGCCGAACTCGGTGCGGAAGGCCCCCGGCTCGACGATGAGAACTCGTACGCCGAAGGGCGCGACCTCGGCCGCGAGCGCTTCCGACACGCCTTCGAGGGCGAACTTGGCGGCGCAGTAGGCGCCGAAGCCGGGCATCGTGACCTGGCCGCCCATCGAGCTGATCTGCACGAACGTGCCGCTCCCCTGGGCCCGCAGGTGCGGCAGCGCGGCCTTGGTCACCGTGACCGCGCCGAAGAACATCACCTCCATGACCGCCCGCAGCTCGGCCATCGTGAACTCCTCGACCGCGCCGACGCTGCCGTGCCCGGCGTTGTTCACCACCACGTCGATCCGGCCCAGCTCCCGTACGGCCTCGGCCACCACCCTTTCGACCTGCTGCTCGTCGGTCACGTCCAAGGCCGCCGTACGTGTCGCGCCCAGCCCGGCCAACGTCTCGGGCCGCCGCGCCGTGGCGAAAACCTGATCTCCCGCTCCCAGGGCGGCCCGGGCGATCGCCTGCCCGAACCCCGCCGAACACCCCGTGATGAGCCAATTCTTCATGGCTCCACCCTGTCCGCGAGCCGGGCGACGCTCCAACATCGACTGCCTGACCCGGCTACAGTCCACGCCTGTGAGCGTCGAACTCCGCCACCTGCGCTATTTCGTAGCCGTCGCCGAGCAGTCGAGCTTCGGCCGGGCCGCCCAGCGGCTGCACATCGCTCAGCAGTCCCTGTCGCAGCAGATCGCCACCTTGGAAAGGCTTCTGGGCGTACGTCTTTTCGACCGGGACAGCCGCGGCACGAGGCTCACGGCGGCCGGGTCGGCCTTTCTGCCGTCCGCCCGCGAGATCCTGCACCGCGTCGAGGTGGCCATTGCTGACGTACGCCGGGTGGCCGGCACGCTCGACCTGGCGTTCCTGGAGTCGACGGCCAACTACATGCTGCCGCCGGTGGTCCGGGCCGTGCGGGAACGCTTCCCCAGCGCGACGCTGACCACCCACAACGTGCCGATCGCGGAGCTGGTGGCCGGGCTGCGCGAGGGCCGGTACGACGCCGCGTTCACCCGGCCGCCCGCGGTGCCCGACCTGCGGACCCGGGTGCTGGTCAGCGAGCCGGTCTGCATCGCCGTGCCGGACGGGCACCCGCTGGCCGCCCGGGAATCGGTGCGGCTGGCCGACCTGTCCGGGGAGAACTGGGTGCTCACCCCACGCACCTCGTGGCCGCCATGGCACGAGAAGTACGACCGGGACTTCGCGGCGGCCGGGTTCGAGCCGCGCGTGGTGCAGCGGGCGGCCGGGGTGCCGAACCTGCTCGGGCTGGTCGCGGCCGGCGTCGGGGTCACCTGGCTGGCTCAGTCGGCGCGCAGCATCCGGCGGGGTGGCGTGACCTTCGTACCGCTGGCGGGTGAGGTCGCCCAGACCGTTGTCGCCTGGCTGCCCGGCCACGACAACCCGCTGCTGCCCGGCCTCTTGGAACTGGCCGACGACCTGGCGCGCACGCTGGACCTGACGACCTGGGGTTGATTTTCTGCGGGCGTCTTCTCAGAAACGGGCGAACGAGCGGATCGGCATGCGAGGGCCGAACTTGGGGGCGCCGATGCCGCCGTGGGCCAGCAGGTCGCACACGCGGGCACGGTGCCCGCGGAACGGCTCCAGCAGCTCCAGCATCCGGTCGTCGGTGCCGCGCGCCTCACCGGCCAGCGCCCACGCGACCGTGTTCGGGATGTGGAAGTCGCCGACGCTCACGGCATCGGCGTCACCGTAGGCCACCCGCACGACCTCGGCCGCCGTCCACACCCCGATGCCGGGCAGCGCCATCAGCCGGCGCGTGGCCTCGACCGAGTCGGCGCACTCCTCGAGGCGGGCGGCCACCACAGCCGCGCGTTGCAGGGCCTGGGTGCGGCGCTGCTCCATCCCGTACGGATGAAAGACCCAGTACGGCGTCGCGGCGATCACGGCCGGGTCGGGCGGCAGCATCAGCTCGCGCGGCCCCGGCGCCGGATCGCTGAGGTTCTGGCAGATCATGCGATACGCCCGGTGAGCCTCTTTGCCGGTGACCTTCTGCTCGAGCACGGCGCGCAGGACGCTGCGGAACACCAGGCCGGTCGACGGCATCCGGATGCCCTCGAACGTACGGGCCAGGCGTTTGACCAACGGGTGAGCGGCGGCCAGATCGAGAAAGCCGGCGACGTCGTCCCGCAGGCCGGCGATGGCGTCGGCGCGGTCGAGGATCCACTGCTCACCCGGCCCGTACCCGGTAGCGACCAGGTCTTTGCCGTCGCGCGCGAGGTGCAGGGTGGCCGGGCCTTCGGGCGTACGGGCGGTGAGCCACAGCTCGTCGCCGGTGAACACGCCGCACGGGTCGTGCCGGGGCACCAGCAGCGACCGGACCGAGGCGCCGAAGTGGTAGCGCTCCGGTGTCGTCATCCTGCGGCTCACCGGGACACTGTGCCACTTCCGCCGCCCATTGCCCACTCACCGACGGTGAACAGGCCGATGGCCCTGACCGCGCTCCCGGTCAGGGCCATCGGAGGGGACGTCCGGACACCCGAGTGGTCCGGAACGTCCTAGGAGCTACCGCTGCTGTCGTCCGTCAGGGGGAAGGGCGACCGCCCGGAGGGCGACGGGGGGTCCCTTCGGGGACGGGGCCATGTCGGTGACCCCGTCCCGTCCGGGTTCGCCTCCGGGTACGAGCGGCGAAGCTCCTTGGATCAGCGGCGTCCGCCGCGGACGGTGATGCGGACCACGTCGAAGGCCGGCGTCTGGTTGGCGCGGACCATCATCGGGATGCGGTGCGAGCCGTCACCGGCCCACGAGGCGCACTGCGCGGTGCCCGCGTTGGGCAGACCCGGGACCTGGATGTTGACCGAGTCGGGGGTCGCGCCACCACGGCTGTCCTCGGTCGCCACGAAGAACGCGGGAACCGGGTCGGGCGCCGGGGCCTCGTTGGTGTTGGCCAGCATGCGGCAGGCGGTGTGGAAGTGACCGCGGACCAGGCCGTTGGCCAGGACCGAGCTCTCCACGTAGTAGCCACCGGCGCCGGCCGCGAGGAAGCGGTCACGGATCAGGTTGCGGGTGCTGACGGTCAGCGTGAACGGCTGGTTCGGCGCCACCGAGCGCGGGGCCCGGGTGATCAGCAGCGTCGGGTTGGCGTTGGCCTCGCCGACCTCACCGAACTCGGTCGAGACGCAGTGGCTGCCTTCCTGGAAGCCGGTGTGCGGGCTCAGGTTGCTGGTGTCACAGCTGTTGGTCAGAACGCCCAGGCCGGCGCCGGGGGGCGGGGTGGTCTGCTCCTCGGTGGGCTCGGGGTCGGGCTGGTTCTCGCCGCCGTTGCCCTGCTCGCCGTTACCCTGCTCGCCGTTGCCCTGGCCGTTGTCACCGCCGTTGCCCTGCTCGCCGTTACCCTGCTCGCCGTTGCCCTGGCCGTTGTCACCGCCGTTGCCCTGCTCGCCGTTGCCCTGGCCCTCTTCGCCGTTGCCCTGGCCGTTGTCGCCGTTGCCCTGCTCGCCGTTGCCCTGGCCGTTGTCGCCATTGCCCTGGCCGTTGTCGCCGTTGCCCTCTTCGCCGTTGCCCTGACCCTCTTCGCCGGTGCCGGCGCTCGGGTCGGCGGCCGGGGCGGTCGTCGCGGCCTCGGTCGGCGGGGTCTGGTTGCCGCCGTTGTTGTTGCCGTTGTTGCCGACGTTGTTCATCACCCAGTTGCGGCAGCGCGTGCGCAGCGTCTGGGTCGACACCGTCTCGCCGGCGCCGTCGTCCGCGTGCTGGGTCACCTTGCCCCCGTTGGGGCCACCGTTGGTGGTGTAGGTGCCCTTGCGCGTCTCCGTCGAGAGCTTGGCGCGCTGCGGAGCCTGAACGTTGTCACACGCGGCCAGAGCCTTCTTCTGGTTGCGGTCGGTGCTCGCGTTGGAGACCTGGGTGACGGTCACGATGCCGCCGAAGGCCACCAGCGTGGCAGCCACCGCGATGATGCGGCGCTTGCCGGAGAACCAGTTGTTGCTCCTGGATGCGCGCCGGTACTTGGACCTTCGCATGGGGTGACACCTTTCTCTTGCGCGATGGGGACGCAGCTGGGGCTACCGCGCCCGGAAGATGCGCATGGACGTGATGACGCCGGCCACGAGCGCGGCCGCGAGGACGAGCAGGATCACGGTGGTGCTGACGCCCGGGATGCCGCCGCTGCTGCTGGCGGCCGCGAGCATCTGCCCGTCCACCGGAACCGGACCGCTGCCGGGGTTCGCGGGGGCGGGAGCTGTGGGAAGCGCCGCGTAGTCGACGATGTTGCTCGACTCCAGCAGCGTCATGTGGGTCATGACGAACTGGTTCGCCTCCTGGGCCAGCTTGCGCACGGAGTCGTTGCGCGTGGAGGCCCGGATGGTGGCGATGGCCGGGAAGATCTTGCCGTGCGCGGCCCGGAGCCGGTCGATGAAGATCTGGTCGAACGTCGTGGCGTTCGCGTCCTTCATCTCCTGCAGCCAGAACTGCTGATCGCTGTTCGGCTTGGCCGGCAGGTCGATGTTCAGCTTCTTGGCGGTGGAGCGGTCGAGCGCGTCCAGAACCACGTGCTGCTCGGCGATCGACTTGCCGATCTTCACCACGCGCGGGTCGTTCGACTTCTCCTGGGCCATGTTGCCGGCCGGGATCTCCCAGAGACCGGCCAGCCGCACCTTGATGACAAAGTCCTTGTCGGCGTCGCTGATCGCGCCGACACCCTTGTTGCTCAGGCCGTTCGACGACGGGACCGGGATCGGTCCGCTGTCGCCGGGCGCGGCCTGAGCGGGGGTGAAGGGCGCGACCAGGAACGTCAGAACCGCCGCGGAAATGCCCACCAACCAACGCGTCGAGCGGCGCGTAGAGCGAGCGGTAAGCATTTTCTCTCAACCTCCGGATCAGCGAATTCTTTAAAAGACTTTTAACTCAGTAGCTGTAGTCACTGCCCGTGCCGCCGGCGTCACCGGCGTCACCGGAATCGGCGTCGGAATCACCCGCGGAATCGTCGGCGGGCGGGGCGACCGGCTTGGACACCTTGGGCAGACAGGTCAGGTTCTTGGCGCCGTCGGGCTGAATGACGAACCAGGTCCCGTTGACGTTCTGGCCCTTCCAGTTACCGGGCTTCTTGTCACCGATGTAGGTGTAGAGCGGCCAGCCCTTGAGGGTCAGCTGCTTGGTGCCGTCGGCCCGGGTGACCGTGCCGACGAGCTTCGAGTCGACGCCCTTGAGGGTCGGCTTGCCGTCGTTGGTCAGCGAGGGCGGCCAGACCTCGGCGCAGTCACCGACACAGTTCGACTTGGCCGGGTTGTTGCCGTCGTTGTCGAAGCGGTAGAGCACGAAGCCCTCGTCGTTCGTCACGACCTTGCCCATGCGGGCCACCTTGGTGCCGGTCAGCTTCGAGGTGACCTCGTCCTCGCTGAGCTCGGGGGCGGCGTCGGCGGCGGCCGGCGGGGCCGTCGCGTCTGGGTCGGACGGGGCGCCCGTGGCGGCCGGGTCCTCCGGGCTCGCGGTGGCGCCGGCCGTGGCCGCCACATTGTCCGAGGCGGGCTCGGCGGCGTTGCCGTAGTCGGCGGCGTTGTATCCCTTCGGGGCACAGCCGGTCACTGCGAACGCCGCGGCGATTGCGGCGCCGACGACCATCAACTTTCGCTTCTCCGGTAGCACTTGCCCTCCCAGGCTTTCTGTCTGTCTGGCGTTTCCGGGCTGTAGTACGAGGGCAAGGTCGCGACGGTTGAAGAAAGTTCCCATCAATTTCCGAGTTTTTGGCGGCGGGCGGCCGGAGCTGCTTCTCTAAGAAAAAACAAAGGATCCCGGCCGTTCGGCCGGGATCCTTTATCGGTACTGAAGCGGTTACGGAACGCGAACCAGCGTCTGACCGGCGCCGCTCTCGGTGACCTCTTGCACCTGGATGTGCGCGATGTTGTCGCGCGGCGTCGAGGTGATCGCCTGCAGCAGCAGCGGCTCCGGGTTGGCCGCGGTGCCCCAGCCCCGGTCGCCCACCTTCCACGAGACGAGCGGCTCGCTCGTGCCGTCGGTGTGCACCGCGACCAGGCGGCAAACCTTGGGGCCCTGGATGTTGGAGATGGCGAACTGGATCTGCGTTCCCCAGTCCTTCTTCTCCAGACCCACCGTGGCGGCCACGCCCGTGCGCGGGTCGCTGCCGGACAGCGACTCGCCGGCCAGCGCGGTGCCGCCGATGCCGACGCCGTCCGTGTTGGGCAGCGGGTCGAGCTGGGTGCTGTCGCGCTGGGCGGTGTTCGCGGTGGCCGGGTCGCTCTTGTCGCCGAGCACCGAGCCGCCGACGAAGAACGCGCCGATCGACAGCATCGCGAAGATGACCACGGCCGCGGCCAGCGAGTAGAGCCGCCGGCTGTTGGCCCGGTGGCGCTCGCGAGAGGCCTCGCCGATCACCTTCTGCAGCATGAAGCCGTCGCGCCGGGTCTCCTCGGCGACGATCACCGAGTTCGCGTCGACGTCGGCCAGCAGATCGGCGACCTCGACGAACGACTCGAGCTCGAACGCGCATCGCGGGCATTCGATCAGATGGTCCTCGAACTGCGCGGCGTCACGTTCGTCGAGCACGCCCAAGGCGTACGACGCCACATCGAAGTGGTCTTCCTGGGTCATTCGGTCACCCCCCGCTGCTGCAACGCCGTCCGCAACGCACGCAGAGCGTAATACACCCGTGACTTGGCGGTGCCCAACGGAAGGTTGAGCTTCTCCGCCGCCTCCGGCACCGTGCGGCCCCGGAAGTACGTCTCGATGAGGATCTCGCGGTGCGACTGGCTGAGTTCGCGCAGCGCGTCGGAGACCGTCATCGACTGCAGAACGCGGTCGGTTTCATCGGACTGGGTGGGGAAGCTCTCGAGCTCACGGTCGTAGGTCTCGGCCGGCCGGGCGCTCGCGCTGCGGTGGTCGTCGATCGCGATCCGCCGCGCCACGGTCACCAGCCACGGGCGCAGCGACTGCTGCCCCTGGGCGCCGAGCCGGTGCGCGTTGCGCCAGGCCCGGAGCAACGTCTCCTGCACGATGTCCTCGGCGCGCTGGCGGTCACCACCGGTCAGGCGCAGCACGAACATCAGCAACGGCCCCGCATGCTCCTCGTAGAGCATCTTGACCAGAGTGTCCTCGTGACTGGCCCCCGCCGGGGGCGCGGCCTCATGCCGCGGCGCCTGCCGGGGAATCACTGAACCACCATCGCCCGCACTACGGCCTCCGTCGAGTGACTGCCACCGTCCACCGGAATGCTGCTGTGTCATCAGGCGCACCCCGCCTGGCGCCAGCCGATGTTCGGCCACCGCATGCATCGATACCTCCACCCGGCGTTTTCCCCGTCGCCTGAGATACGGCCGAGGACCGCCCTCGGGATCAACGCGGACGGGAAAATTTCGGGGAGCGGTCTCAAACGATCCTCCGCGGTCGTGTGGGGGGTCACGAGGCGCATCGGCAGGCGATCCGAATCAATCGATCTGCACCGATATGACAGCCAGGGCAGCCGAATAATACTCAGCCACACGGGCCCCATGAAATACGCAGTTGAGCAGGGTCGACGCACTGGCGGTGCGGCGTTACCGGAAAGTAGGCAAACGAAAACGCAGCGTCCCCGTCTCACACTTCGGGAGCGCTCCCACGGCCGCGTCTCGCCCGTTCGGAGGATGTCTGACCGTCATCCGGCCTCTTCGAGCGGTCCCCGCCCCAATCGCCCCGAAAAGCGCCTTCAGTCGGATCTAGCGCACAAATCAATCAGCGCGGCGCCGCATCCTTCGTCGCGATGGTGGCGAGCGTGGTGAAGCGCATCGGGAAGCTGCCGCCGAGGGCGTCGACGGCGGCGCCGGTGGCCGAGGAGAGCGCTTCGATCTCGTCGGCGGGCAGCGTAGTAAGCAGGCCTTGGGTGGGCAGCTGGTCGAGCCATTCGTCGCGGGTGTAGACCTGCTCCCACTCGGCCGTCCAGCGCTCGGGCGGCAGGAACGCGCCGGTCGCCGCGATCGCCTCGTCGGCCTTGTCCACGAGCATCGAATAGCCCTGGGCGGCCGAGACCATGGACCGGTAGGCCGCGGCCAGCCTGCTGCCGGGCATCAGGCGCTCGTAGATCTCGGCGAAGGCCGCGGCCGCCTCGTGTGAGGGCTGGCCGGCGTTCCAGAACAGCGCGAGGCGACCGCCGGGGCGCAGGGCCGAAGCCGCGTTGGCCGCGCCCCCCTCGGGCTCGACCCAGTGCCAGGTCTGGCCGGCCACGACGGCGTCGAAGAGGCGGCCGGCCGGATCCCACTGCTCAAAGGTGCCGACCTCGACGTCGAAGCCGTTGTCGCGGGCGAAGGCGGCCATGCGCGGGTCGGGCTCGACGCCGGTCACGTGGCTGCCCGCATCGCGCAGCTGGCGGGCCACGATGCCGGTGCCGATGCCGACGTCGAGGACCTCCGGAGCCGCCAACCGTTCGATCAGCGCGACGGGATAGCGGGGCCGGGTGCGGTCGTAGCGGGCGGCGTCGACGCCGAAGGACTCGGCCGCACGACGGTCCCGGAAGGCTGGAGTGGGCATGCGCCCACTCTAGTGGGCATGCGCCCACTCGTCGATGTGCAAGGCTGACCGGGTGCCGACCGGAGTGGCGCTGCGCGACGTCCGCCAGCAACTGTTCGACGCAGCCCAGCGTGTCCTGCTGCGGAACGGGCCGAACGCCCTGACCAGCCGAGCCGTCACAACGGAGGCCGGCTGCGCCAAGGGCGTGCTGCACCGGCACTTCACTGACTTCGACGACTTCCTGGCCGAACTGGTGCGCCGCCGCATCGCCGGTTTCCAGGCCTGGGGCGCGACCATGGTCGAGGCGGCCGGGTCGGGCCAGGTCGACGAGAACATCGCCGACCTGTTCTCGGGCATCTTCGACCCGGTCGGCCTAGCCCTGATCTCCCTGCTCCTGTCCCGCGACGACCTACGAGCCCGCGTGCGAACCAAGAGCCCAAGAACCGAGGCCCCGCGACGCGAGGCCCCGCGAAGCGAAGACCTGCGAAGCGAAGGCCCGCGAAGCGAAGGTTCGCAAGGTGAAAGCCCGCAAGGTGAAAGCCCGCGGAGCGAAAGCCCGCGAGTTGAGGGCCCGCCTTTCCTGGTCGAGGCGACCGCAGTAGTCGCCGCCTACCTGAACGCCGAACAGGCCCGGCAGCGCGTCCCCGCCGACGCGGACGTCCGCACGCTGGCGCTGGCCTTGGTCGGGGCGGCGCACCTCGTCTTCGCGGACCGCGAGGGCGACCGCCCCGGGCCGGCCGCCACCCGCCAACTCATCGCCTCAATCCTGACCGGCGCGAACGGACGCCCTCAGCAATCGCGAGCAGGCGCCTAGAGGCGGCCCACGAACCCACGCGAGCAAACGCCAAGGGCGGCTAAGGCGTCAGCGGGAGCGGGCGGTCGCGAGGGTCAGCGCCCGGTGCAGCACCCGCGAATCGCCCAGCAAGCCGCGCAGCCGTCGTTCCAGGCCGGCGATCGGCACCAGGTTCTGGGGCGCCCGCGGGTCTTTGTAGGCCGATGACGCGAACCGCGGCAGCGTCGCGCCGGACACCTCGGCCAGCTCGATCGCCTCGTCCGGGGTCAGGTCGGGTGAGCACTCCACCCGCACGATGCCCGACCAGGGCGCCCCGGAGCCGCCGGGCAGACGCAGGTACCACGACCAGCCGCCCCACACCGTGCCCAGGTGGAAGACCGGGGTTCGCTGCCCTGGTCGCAGCGACGTCACCACCGCGGTCAGCGCGGCCGGCAGGTACTGCTTCTGCTGCGTCTTGACGTAGCCGATGGTGCGCGGCAGCTGCCGCCGGTTGCGCAGCGGCCCGTCCACCACGAGCAGGTCGCGGCCGTCCGAGCTGGTGTCGCGGGCCGAGGCCGAAATCTCGATCTCGAGGGCGGTCAGCGGGCCCTGCACCGCGGCGGGCAGTTTGCTGGCCTCGCCTGTGCCGTGGATGCGGTGCACCTCGTAGACCACCGACCCGGCTCGCACGTCACCGGCCGTTGGGCTGGCGGTGAAGAGCCCCCGGCCGACCCGCGCGCCCACCAGTTCGGCCGCGCCCCGGGCCAGGTCGCACCGGACGACCCCGGCCGCGTACGAGGCGGCCAGCCCCGCGTACGACGTGCCGTCCTCCTCCGCCGTCCACAGTCCCGCGTCGTTGCGCCGGACGCCGTCGACCAGGAAGACCACGTCGGGGCACCGCACCGAGGTGGACACGTCGATCGGCGCCCACTCGGCCGCCGGCACCTCGACGTCGGTGTCGACCTGGGCGCTACTGGCCGAGGCTGGGCCGTCGCCGCCATCGGCGCCACCCTCGAACGACGAGCCGTAGGACGGATCCCACGCGTCCACGTACATGCTGGTCAAAGGCCCACCCTTGTCACGTGCGCGGTCCGCGCGTCCTTGTGCACCTCGAAGCGCACCGGCACCCGTTCGGCCAGCGCATTGACGTGGGTGACCACGCCGACCATGCGGTCGCCCCGCGCGGCCAGGTTTTCCAGGGTGGCCGCCACGACGTCGAGCGTGGCCGCGTCGAGCGTGCCGAAGCCCTCGTCGAGCACGATCGACTCGAGGCTGGCGGCCGTGGTCGACATGCCGGCCAGCTGCTCCGAGAGGGCCAGCGCCAGGGCCAGCGAGGCCTGGAACGTCTCGCCGCCGGAGAGCGTGCGCACCCCGCGCCGCAGCCCGGCGTCGTGGTGGTCGATCACGAAGAACTCGCCCTTGTCGTGGATCAGGTCGTACTGGCCGCCGGTCAGCTCGCGCAGGATCCGCGAGGCGCCGTCGACGAGCAGGTCGAGCGCCTCTTCGAGCAGCCAGCGCTCGAAGTTGTTGGCTCGCAGGTGCCCGGCCAGCGCCTTCGCCACCCGCATCTCGCGCTGAAGGGTCATCCGCTGCTCGGTGAGTTCGTGCGCCTGCTCGCGGCGGTCGACCAACCGTTGCAGGGCCGCCTCGGAGCGTTCGGCGGTGATCGCGGCGGCCCGGATCAGCGAGGCCTCGTCGGTGGCGGGCACGGCGACGCCGGCCGCCGTGAACAGCTCCGCGATCTCTTGCTGGGCGGCGACGGTGGTGCGGTGGGCGGTGGCGACCGTGCCCTCGGCCTCGTCGCGGGCGACGGCGCGCTGGGCGGCCAGCCCGGCGGCCCAGTCGACGAGTGCGCTCCACGCGCCGGCCAGGTCGTCCCGGTCGGCGGGCGGCGGCGAGAAGCGGGCGACCTGATCGCGTACGGTGTCGAACTCGCGCCAGGCCGAGCGCTGACGATCCTCGGCGGCGATGACCGCGGCCTGGGCCTGCCGGTTGGCCGCACGGGCCGTCCGCACGGCCGTGCCGGCCCGGTCGAGCAGCTTCTGCAGCCGGTCGATCTCGGCCAGCTGGCGGCGCAGCGCGTCGACACCGGGCGACTCGGTTACGGCGGCCCGCGCCTCGGCCAGCCGGGTCAGGTGGTGTTCGTGCTGGGCGCGCTTGCGTTCCAGGTTGCTCTCGAGCTTGCGGGCGATCGCGTCCTTCTGCTGCCAGGCCTTCTCGGCGATCTCGGCCGCGGCCCGCGCCGCCTTGCCACTCGTTTCGGCCGCTCGGACGGCGGATTCCTCGGGCACCGGCGGCACTGTGGTCACAGTCTGCTCGCACACCGGGCAGTGGTCGCCCGCGGCCAGATGCGCGCGCAGGGCGGCTGCCCGGTCGATGCGCTGGGCCTCGGTGTAGTCGAGCCGCGCCTGTTCCAGCAGTTGGGTCGCGCCGACCTGGGCGCTGTGCGCGATCTCGGCCGAGGCCGCCGCATCTTTGTGCTCGACCTCGGCCACGGACACCTCGCCCGCGAACCAGTCGGCCTGCCCGATCAGCTTCTCGAGCTCGGCGTGCCGGTCGAGCATGAGGTTGAGCGATCCCGCGTCGCCGGCCGCCGCCAGCTCGCCGCGGATCTTCTCTTCCTTCTCTTCCGCGCCGCGCACTTCGTCCGCGGTCTCGGTGGCCCTCGCCCTGGCCGCGGCGGTCACCCCGGCCGTTTCCACGCTTCCTTCCGGCGTACGCACGGAGGAGAGCAGCCGCACCTCGGCGCTCAGCGCATCCCGCGCCGACGCCGCCTCGGCCTCGGCCGCGCGCTTGGCCCGCAGCCCAGGCACGGCCGATTCGACGGCGACGGTCAGCTCCCGCATGCGGGCGACGTGCCGCTCGGCCGCCTCGACCGCCTCGTCGGTGGCGTCGGCCAGCGCGGCCAGATTCTGGTCGACCACGGCCAGCTTGCCCTCGGCGGTCTGGGCGCGGCCGGTGGCCCGGGTCTGCACCTCTTCGTAGACGTGCAGGCCGAGCAGGTTGACCAGGATCTGCTGGCGGGTGGCCGGCTTGGCGTGCAGGAAGTCGGCGAACTGGCCCTGCGGCAGCACGACGCAGCTGGTGAACTGCTCGAACGGCAGGCCGACGGCGTCCAGCACGGCCTGGTCCATCTCGGCCGGGGTGCCGGCCAGCACCTCGCCCAGGTCTTCCAGGTCCATGCCGGTGTCGAGCTTGGACACGTCGAAGCCGGTCGGCATGAGCTGCAAACCGGCGCCGGCCGTCTTGACGTTGCCACGGCCGTCGCGCCGGACCACGCGGGTGGCCACGTAGCGGTCGCCGGCCGACTCGAAGACGAGCCGGACCCGGGCCTCGGTGGCCGAGGGGGCGAGCGCGTTACCGATGCCGCGGGTGCCGCCCCAGCGCGGGACGGTGCCGTAGAGCGCGAACGTGATGGCGTCGAGCACCGTCGACTTGCCCGAGCCGGTCGGCCCGACCAGCGCGAAGTAGTCGGCGTCGGTGAAGTCGACGCTGGTCTCGTCCCGGAAGACGGTGAAGCCCGCCATGTCCAAGCGAATCGGCCTCATGAGTGAGTGCTCACCTCGTCATAAAGCTCGTCGAAGAGTTCGCGGACGCCGTCCTCGGCGTTGTCGCGACTGTCCAGATAGTCGCCGAAGAGTTCGCGCGGCGACCGACCGGCCCGCTGTGCCATCCGCTCCCCCGCCCGGTCGGGCATCATCTCGGGGTCGATCCGCACCTCGAGGGCGTTGGGCAGCAGCTCTTGCACGTCCTCGCGGAGGCCGACCCGTGGCTTCTCGCGCACCAGGACACGGAGCCAGGCGTCCGGAAGGTTCACCGTTGCGAGCTGTTCGAGCGTGCCGCGCACCGTGCGCAGCGCGACCGCCCCGGTGATCGGCACGTCGCGCACCCGGGCCGCCTTGTCGGTCGCCACGTCGACGATCGCCACCGACGAGACGTTCTCTTCCTCGCCGAAGTCGATGGCCAGCGGGCTGCCGCTGTACCGGGTCGGGCAGGGGGCGATCACCTGCTGGGCCCGATGCAGGTGGCCCAGGGCGACGTAGTGGGCGTTGCGCGGGAAGACGGTGGCCGGCACGGCGTAACCCATGATGGTGTGCGCCTCACGCTCGCCGCCGCCGGCCGAGGCGCCGACGATCGTGAGGTGCGCGGTCAGCAGGTTGACCACGCCGGGCTGGTCGAACTTGTCGCTGAGCCGCTCGATCAGCCGGGCGATGTGGTCGGCGTACGTCTGGGTGGCCTCGGCCGCGGTCAGCTCGTACATCTCGGCGGCCCGGATCGCGTACCGCTGGGACAGGAACGGCAGCGTCACCAGCTGCCACTTCTCGCCGCCGGCGGTCTCGCCGGTGATCAGCAGCTCGTCGGCCTTGTCGCGCACGGCGCCGCGCAGCACGATGCCGGCCGCCTCGGCCCACGGGCGCAACGCGTCCAGGGCGGGGCCGTTGTCGTGGTTGCCGCCGATGGCCACCACCTGCGCGCCCGTGTTCCGCAGCGCGGTGAGGGCCCGGGTGACCACCCGCGTGGCGTCGGCTGTGGGGGCGGCGGTGTCGTAGAGATCACCCGCGATGATCACCAGGTCGGGCTTCTCGGCCCGGGCCACGTCGACCACCTGGGCCAGCACGCGGATGTGCTCCTCGTGCCGGCCGCGGCCCTTGAGGACCTTGCCGACGTGCCAGTCGGACGTGTGCAGGATGCGCATCGCGGAAACCTTAGAACGGAATGTCGTCGTCGGACGAACCGCCGCGGGAGCCCACGACGGCGAACGGATCGGCCCCCTGGACGATGGACTTCATCGTCTCGGCGGGCGGTGGCCCGGACTCGGACTTGCGCGTGGCCCAGGCCGGGAACGGGAATTCCACGCAGAGCGGCACCGGGATGTCGGGCTGGTTGACGAACATCGTGCCGGGGCGGGCCAGCAGCGCCCGCTGGCGCATGGCCGGGGGCAGGAAGCCGTACTCGGGACGGGCCGCCTCGGCCGGATCGAGCCGGCCGACCACGCGGATGGCCGAGTTGGTCACGATGCGGCGCTCGACCTCGCTGGCCGTCTGCTGCGCGCCGATCAGGATGACCCCGAGCGAGCGGCCGCGCTCAGCGATGTCGAGCAGCACCTCTTTGATCGGGGAGGTGCCCTCGCGCGGGGCGTACTTGTTCAGCTCGTCGAGCACGACGAAGAGCAGCGGGCGGCCGGTGCCGGCCTTCTCTTTCTCTTCGAACTCGGTCTTGAGCGTCACGCCGACCACGAACCGCTGGGCGCGGTCGGGCAGGTTGTGCAGGTCGACCACGGTGACCTGGGCCGACTCGGCCGTCTTGATCGCGTGCGGGCGGCGCTGGGCCAGGTCGCCGCGGATCAGCCGGGCCAGGTCGCGCTTGCTGCCGATCAGGCGGCGGGCGAACGCGTTGACGGTGCCCATGTTGACCGCGGAGCCGGCCCACGTCGACCTGGTCTCGTCGTCGGTGAGTTGCTCGACGATGTGGTCGACCAGATCGCCGTACGAGCCGATCCGCCGCCCGTCGATGCTGATGCCGCCCTCGGCCGGGACGGCGTGCCGGTTCAGGTGGGCCGTGACCGAGTGGACGACCATCGTGTACTGCTGGCGCTCGTCGTCGGCGTCGGCGAACACGTACGGCAGCAGGCGCAGCCCGCAGAACTCCTCGAGCGTCCAGTAGAACGTGTCGACGCCGGTGAGCCGGCTGCTCACGTCGGGGGCGCCGGACGAGTCGCCGGCCCGAGGCGGGGCATAGACCCGTACGTCGGAAAACGGCGTAGCCGGAAGCTCGAGCAGCTTGTAGTTGGCCCGGGTCGCCTCGTCGAGCTTCGTGTTCGGGTGGTCGAGGAACAGCAGGTCCTCACCCTTGACGTTGAAGATCAGCGCGCGGGCGTTGGTCCCGTCGGCGCCCAGCGCGCCCGACCGGAACACCGAGTAAAGCAGGAACGTGGCGAAACTGGTCTTGGTGGCCACGCCGGAGATGCCGCTGATCGAGACGTGCGCGCCCCGGGTGCCGTCGAGGAAGTCGGCGTTGAGGAACACGGGCACGCCGTCGCGGCCGGTGCCCATCGGGATGCGCCGTTCCATGCGGTCGAAGTGCAGCGCGGCGTCGCGTGCCTCACCCGACGCGCGGTGCACGATGGCGCCGGGCGAGGGCGGAACGTACAGCTCGGGGTCGACCCGGGTGGTGGTGATCTCGGCCGCCTCTTGCACCACGGCCGGCAGCGTGCCCTCGGCGATGGCGAAGACGTCGGAGTCGAACTGGGCGCCCTCGTGCCGCGCCCGCACCTGGGTCACCACGCCGGCGATCGTGACCGGTTCGCGGTCCGGCAGATCACGCTTGGTCACCACGACGTCGTCGAGTTGCAGATAGCTGCCCTCGGACACGGCCGTCCAGAACTGGAGCGGTGTCGCATCGGCTGTACCTAGCACCCGCCCGACGGGGGAAGTTTCGTCAGACACGCCGATCATGTTGCACCAGGGGTACGACAGAACCCGCACCGCCCGTGGGTTGGCACGCGTTGTCCACAACTTCTAGTGCTCATACACAGAGTTATCCACAAGATCTTGGTCCTTTGGTGGAGGCGCGCCCATCAATGAACCGATGACTCCAGGCGTGGCGCAAATCCACAAACGAATGTTTGCTAAAGCACTCGTTTGTATTACAGTCGGCATCGTGCCTGGCTCACTCACCACTCCCAGTGCGGACCTGGACGCCGCATTCGCCGCCCTCGGCGACCCGATCCGCCGCGCTCTGGTGACTCAGCTCGCTCGTGGTGATGCGACCGTCGGAGAGCTCGCGGAACCGTTCGCCCTGACTCAGCAGGCGATCTCCCACCACATCGGTGTACTGCGGCGATGCGGCCTGGTGGAGCAACGACGGGAGGGCACGAGGCGGCCCTGCCGGCTCCAGGTCGCCCACCTCGCGCTGCTGAGCACGTGGATCGACGAGCAACGCCGGGCCTGGGACGACCGGCTCGACGCCCTCGAGCAGCACCTGGCCGACGGCGCGACCCGATGACGCGGGCGAGACTCGACGGCGACGAACTGATCGCCCGGCGCCGTCTCGCCGCCGAACCCGGACGCGTCTGGGCAGCCTTCACCACACCGGCCGGCATCGCGGCCTTCTGGGGCGGAGCACATGCCTGGGTGCCGCCCGAGTCGGTGACCGTCGATCTGCGACCCGACGGCGAGTTCGCCCTCGACACCCACGCGCCCACCGGTGCCATCCGGCGCCTGCGATTCGTGTACGTGCGCCTCGTCGCACCCCACGAGCTGGTGTTCGACGAGCCGGTCACCGGCCTCCGTACGACTGTGACCATCACGCCCGCCGCGGGTGGCTCGGACCTGACGGTTCACCAGCGCCGGCTCCCGCCCGAACTGCGGACGACGCAAGCCGCCGACGGGCTCACCTCGATCCTCGACGCGCTCGCCGCGCACCTGCAGCACTGACACTTCGGAACGGAGACCGCCATGACAGCCACTCAACGAGAGATCGTCGAGGAATACTTCGCCGGATTCCGCGACAGCGACCACCCGCGCATCCTCGCAACCCTCACGGAGGACGTGGAATGGATCATCCACGGCCACCGGAACACGCGCGGCAAAGCCGAGTTCGACGGCGAGATCGAGAATCCGGCCTTCACCGGCCGCCCCGAACTCGACGTCCAGCGGGTCTTCGAGGACGGCCCGGTCGTCGTCACGACGGGCGAGGGCCGCGGCGTCAGCGTCGAGCACGGCCCCTTCCGCTTCGCGTTCAACGACCTGTTCACCTTCCGGGACGGGCTCATCACCCGCGTCGACTCCTACGTCGTTCCGCTGTCCTGAGTCCTCACTCCGCCGCACGATCCGGGCTTCGGCCGTACCGCAGGAAAAGCATGTCTTCGAGCGTGAGGACGTGACGCAGGGACAGGTGACGGGCGCTGGTAGCGGACCCGGTCGAGATGCGGCCGGGGCCGCCGCCGACCAGCAGGGGCGAGACGGTCAGGCAGAGCTCGTCGACCAGGTCGGCCTCGATCAGCGAGCCGAGCAGGGTGGGGCCGCCCTCGCTGAGGATCTGGGTCGCGCCGCGCTCGTGCAGTGCCGCGATTCCGGCCCGCAGGTCGGTCACCGTGATGACCTCGGCCACCCCGGCCAGATGTGACGCGTCCGCCTGGCCGGTGGTCAGCACGATCGGGCGGATCGGGGCGTCGGAGAAGACGAGTTGGTCGACGTCCAGCCGCAGCGAGCGCGACACGATCACCATGAGCGGGAACTCGGGCAGGCCGTGGGCGAGCCGCCACTGACGGGCGGCTGGGGTCAGCCGCAGGGCGTCGTAGTTCTCCGCGCGTACGGTGCCGGAAGCGACCACCAACGCGTCGCAGACCATCCGCAGCGAGTCGAAGATCTCTTTGTCGCCCGGCCCGTGCAGGCCGCCGGACAGCCCGTCCACGGTCACCGCCCCGTCCGCGCTGGCGATGAAGTTGACCCGCAGCGTCGGCGACGGGTTGCGCGGATACAGCTCGACCAGGCCGTCGGCGCCGGACGGCCAGGCGGGGAACGACGTCATGGGCCGGGCGGGCCCGTCACGGGTGGGGTCGGTTCCTTCGTACGGTGCTGGCAGTCGCACCACGAACCGCCGCGGCACTCCTCGTGCCGCCGCTCCCGGCAGGCCTGGCAGATCACGCCCCGACCATACCGCCCGCCCGGCCCCCGTCCGGTCACTTGAATCGCACTGACGGCTGATACCAAAACCGGCATGGCCTGGTGTGATTCTCGGCATAGCCGGGCCGGCATGACGCGTCGGACACGGCGTCGCAACCGGGGCGAAACGCCGAATTGGCAGGCTGTACGCCTCAGGGGACGGCCTCGCCGCGCCGTCCACAGGCGGGAGGAGTCGCATGTTGCTGCGGGTTCGAGTCACACTGCCCGATCGCCCCGGCGCCCTCGGTCAGGTGGCCCGCACACTGGGCGTCGCCGGGGCCGACATCGTGCAGGTGGTGGTGCTGGAACGCCTGGGCGGCCGGGCCGTCGACGACTTCACCGTCGTGTGGCCGGGCGCCTCCCGCGTCGAGAGGCTGCTGGCCGGTCTGGCCGCGATTCCCGGCGTCCAGGTCGACGGGGTCTGGAAGGCGATCGGCGCCCCCGTCTCGGGCGGTCACGACGCCGAACTGCTGGCCCAGGTGGCCGCCAACCCCAGTGACGGACTGGCCACGCTGGTCGACGCCGTGCCCGGCCTGCTCGCGGCCGACTGGGCCGCGGCCGCGGTCGTCCCGGCCGACTGGGCCGCCCGGTCCGGCGCCCCGCGCACCATGCCGTCCGAGCCCGGCGTGGCCTACGCGAGCTGGCGTGCGCCCAACCCGCTGCAGCTGCCCGAGGTCACCCCGCTGCGGGCCCGCCCGCTGAGCGGCCCCAGCAGCACCCACTACGCGATCGCCCCGTTCGGCCGGGCCGGCCTGGTGCTCGTGGTCGCCCGCTCCGACGCCGACGACCTGCCCGCGGCGGCCTTCCACGTCACCGAGGTCGACCGGGTGGCGCAGCTGGTCCGCGCGGCCGCGGTGATCCTGGGCGACCGGCTCGACGCCGCCGCCGTGCCGACCCCGCTGTGATTCGACTCTCGCCGAAATCCCAGCTCAAGCAATGTCTGCTTAACAGCGGCGGAGGAGAATTGACGGTGGCAAAGCTGACGTGACTCGCCGAAAGGGGTGCCCTTCATGGCACTGTGGCGGATCCGGGCAACGGTTGACGACCGACCGGGCTACCTCTCCGTCCTGACCGCAAGCCTCGCCCTGCGGTCGGTGAACATCCTCGCCGTCCAGGTGCACACCACCGAGGCCGGCGCCGTCGACGATTTCCTCGTCGACGCGCCGGAAACCATGACCGAGACCGAGCTGCTGGCCGCCGTGGCCAAGGGCCGCGGGCGTGACGCGTTCGTCGCCCGGGCCGAGGCGCAGGGCCTGGTCGACCAGCCGACCCGGGCCCTGGCGCTGGCCGGCCGCCTGGTCCACGAACCCGACACGCTGGCCGAGGCGCTGGTCGCCCTGCTCGACGCGACCGAGGTGCGCTGGCGGCCCGAGCCGCTGACCACCCGCCCCGGTTACGAAGCGGCCCGCATGGTGCTGGCCGACCCGGCCGGCGGCTCGTTCGAGGTGCTGCGCGCGGTCCCGGCGTTCACCCCGGCCGAGTACGCGCGGGCCCAGGCCCTGGTCGAGCTGTCCGGCGCGATGCTGCGCCGGCAAGAGGGGCAGACGACGCTGCTGCTCCCCGACGGTGCCGAGCTCACACTGCGGGCGGCGACGATCGACGACTTCGACGCCGTACGCGATCTGCACGTCCGCAGTTCGGCGGCGTCCCTGCAGCGGCGCTACCTGGGCGGCGCGCCCACCGATGCGCGGCTGGGCCAGCTGCTCGAGCCGTCCGGCGCCGGGCGGACCCTGCTCGCCCTGGCCGGCGACAAGGTGGTGGCCATGGGCAACCTGCTCGCCGAGGGCGACCTGGGTGAGGTCGCCATGCTGGTCGACGACGACTGGCAGCGGCGTGGTGTCGGCACCGCCCTGCTGCGCCGGCTTTACGCGTACGCCGAACAGGCCGGCTTCGCCGCGCTCATCGCGCACACCGCGGCCGACAACGTGGCCATGCTGCGCACGCTGCGGCGCCTCGGCGGCGGCCCCGCCGACCGCGACGGCACGCTGGTCAGCGTGACCCTGCCCATCGCGGGCCACCGCCCCGCCGGCAAAGAGACCCCGGCCGCGATCTAGTTCGTTCGCGTGCCGTGCTCGACGCAGGTGGCTGTCCACCCGGTGGGCACCACCTGCACCTTCATCCGCCGGCGGCAGTCCGGGCAGAACCGCGGCGGCTCGAGCTCCCGAGCCGCCGCGCAAGCGCCGTGATCGCCTTCCGCGGCCGGCTCGCCGCACCGGTCACAGAACATCAGATGGTCGCCGACAGAGCCTTGACCGGCATCTTCAGGTCTTGCAGCAGCTCGAGGTCGGCCGTGGCCGGGCGGCCCAGCGTCGTCAGGTAGTTGCCGACGATCACCGCGTTGATGCCGCCCAGCAGCCCGTCCCGCGTGCCCAGGTCGCCCAGCGTGATCTCGCGGCCGCCGGCGAAGCGCAGGATCGTGCGCGGCATGGCCAGGCGGAAGGCGGCGATGGCGCGCAGCGCGTCCTTGCCCTCGACCACCGGCTGGTCGCCCAGCGGCGTACCCGGGCGGGGGTTGAGGAAGTTCATCGGCACCTCGTGCGGGTCGAGCTCGGCCAGCTGAGCCGCGAATTCGGCCCGCTGCTCGAGGGACTCGCCCAGGCCCAGGATGCCGCCGCAGCACACCTCCATGCCGGAGTCGCGCACCATCTTGAGGGTGCTCCAGCGCTCCTCCCACGTGTGCGTGGTCACCACGTTGGGGAAGTGCGACTGGCAGGTCTCGAGGTTGTGGTTGTAGCGGTGCACACCCATGTCGACCAGGTCGTCCACCTGTTCCTGGCTGAGCATGCCGAGGCTGGCCGCGACCTGGATGTCGACCTCGGCCTTGATCGCCTTGACGCCCTCACGCATTTGGTCCATCAGGCGGCGGTCCGGGCCACGGACGGCGGCCACGATGCAGAACTCGGTGGCCCCGGTGGCGGCCGTCTGCCTGGCCGCCTCGACCAACGACGGAATATCGAGCCAGACCGAGCGTACGGGGGAAGCGAAAAGCCCCGACTGGGAGCAGAAATGGCAATCCTCGGGGCAGCCGCCGGTCTTCAGCGAGACGATGCCCTCGACCTCGACCTCGGGGCCGCACCACTTCATGCGGACGTCGTGAGCCAGCTGCAGCAGCGCGGGAAGATCGTCGTCAGGCGACCGCAGCACTTCGAGGATCTGCGCCTCGTCGAGGCCGACACCGTCGTTGAGCACCTGGGCTGTGGCCCGGTCGAGGAGATCTGACATGCCCGTACGTTAACAAGCCTTCAGTCGTTTCAGGGGCGGTGGGCGGGGCGGTTGGATGGAAGCCTTCAGTCGTTTCAGGGGCGGTGGGCGGGGCGGTTGGATGGAGAGCTTCTGCGGGCGGAGAAGCTGTCGGTGGTGGGTGGTAGTTTCCCAATCTCGCGATCGCCTGAGGGTGTTCCCGTGGTGTTGGAGGGTGTTGTGGCGGGCTGGTTGGAGGCTCTGGACGGGCTGGCGGCAAGCCGGTCCAAGGCGGGGCTGACGCGTCGCCTGCGCCCCCGTCCGGCCGGTGACCCGGTGGTCGATCTGGCCGGCAACGACTATCTCGGCCTGGCCGTCCACCCTGCGGTGGTCGCGGCTTCGGCTCAAACCCTTGCGGCGTACGGGTTGGGAGCGACCGGTTCCCGGCTGGTGCGCGGGTCGTCGGAGGTGCACGCCGCCCTCGAAAGCGCACTCGCGTCGTGGATGGGCCTGCCGGCGGCGCTGGTGTTCTCGTCGGGCTACCTGGCCAATCTGGCCGCTGTGCGCAGTCTCACCACCGTGTGCGACCTGATCGTCTCCGACGCCTACAACCACGCCTCGCTGATCGACGGTTGCAAGATTTCCGGCGTACGCACGGTGGTGGCGCCACACAACTCGCCCGCAGCCGTCGCCGAGATCCTCGACACTCACCGACCCGCCCGAGCCCTGGTCGTCACCGAGTCGGTCTTCTCCGTCGACGGCGACCTGGCGCCGCTGGCCACCCTGCACGAGGTGACCTCGGCCCGCGGCGCGCTGCTGCTGGTCGACGACGCCCACGCCCTGGGCTTGCTGGGCTCTGCCGGCGCCGGCGGCGTCGCCGCCGCGGGCTTGTCCGGCCGCGACGACGTCATCGTCACCGCCACCCTCTCCAAGTCCCTCGGCGGCGCCGGCGGCGTGGTCGCCGGCCCGGCCGTGTTCATCCAGCACCTGATCGACACCGGCCGCACCTTCATCTACGACACCGCGCTCCCACCCGCCGTGGCCGCCGGCGTCCACGAGGCCGTCCGCATCGCTCAAGCCGCCGACGACCGCCGAGCCCTGCTACGAGCCCGCGCCCGGCAGACAGTCACCCACCTGACCGCCGCCGGCCTCCAAGTCGTCGTGCCCACCGCCGCGCAGCCGACGCCCCCTGCCATGGCGCCCGCCGATGACTCACCCGCGGCTGACTCGCAAATCGCCGTCAGTGCGGCCGGCCGGCAGACCGCCGCCGGCTCGCAGACCACCGCTGATGCCGCCGGCCCGCAGACCGCCACGCCCGCCGCCGGTGTACGGACGGTCGGCCCGCGGAGTGCCGTGCCCGCCGTTGGCACGCAAGCCGACGTGCCCGCCGCCGACCAGAGAGTTGTCGCGCCCGCCGCCGACCTGCAAGTCGCCGTGCCTGTCGCCGGCGTCCTGTCGGTGATGGCGCCTGGCCCGGAGGCGGCGCTGGTCTGGGCCGACGACTGCCGCGACCGCGGGGTGGCCGTCGGCTGCTTCCGCCCGCCGTCCACCCCCGACGGCAGCTCCCGCCTGCGCCTGACCCTGAACGCGGGAGTTTCCGACGCCGACTTCGCCCGAGCCTTGGACGTCATCGTGGAGTGCGCCCCGTGACCCGCCCCGTCCCCACCCGCCGCGACGCAGCCTCCATCCACCTGCGGGAGCTCCTGACCCGGCTCCCCGAGGCCACGGTCGTCCTCACAGCCCAGGCCGGCTCCTTCACCCTCAAGCCCGCGCCCAGCCTCGACACGATGCTGTCCGCGTCCTCCGCGCTTGCCCCCCACGAACAGCCCTCCAAAGCCGACAGCCTGGTCACGGCTGCAGTCGATTCCGCCGCATCAGCACCGCAACCCGCCGCCACCGAGCCGCCAGATGCAGGGCAGTTCGCGCCGACCGCCAACACTCGTGTCACGACCGCCGCGACGAGTGCCATCGGGCCGTTCAGCGCCGGCGCTGCCCCTGAAAACGTCGGCTACAAGCACGTCGCCCCAGCGCCGCCGGCCGAGTCGGAGCAGCTACTTCCGAGTGCCATCGAGCCATTCGGTGCCGGCGCTGCCCGTGAAACCGTCGGCTATAAGCACGTCGCCACAGCGCCGCCGGCCGAGTCGGAGCAGCTTCTTCCGGGTGCCACCGAGCCGTTGGCCACTGGCGCGGCCTCCAAGACTCTTGGCCACGCCCATGTCGCCACAGCTCCCCCGGCCGAGCCGGAAGAAGTCCCCCCGGGCGAAGCACCACCGGGAGTAGCGCCAATCTCCCCCGCGCCGATCCCCGGCCACCCGATCCCGGACGCCCCCGCGCCCATCTCGCCCGCTCCCGGCCATCCGATCCCCGACTCCCCCGCCCCCATCTCACCCGCGCCGGGCCATCCGGTGCCCGACTTCCCAGCGCCCATCTCACCCACGCCGGGCCATCCGATCCCCGACTCGCCGGTGCCTATTTCACCCGCCCCCGGTCACCCGATCCCCGACTCCCCCGCGCCGGTCTCGCCCGCGCCGGGCCATCCGGTGCCCGACTCCCCCGCGCCCATCTCGCCCGCGCCCATTTCGCCCGCGCCCATTTCGCCCGCGCCCATTTCGCCCGCGCCGGGGCATCCGGTGCCGGAGTCTGCGCCGAGCCCGGATTCTCCTGCGCCGGGCGGCACCGGCCTCGACGATCCGCCGAGCGGCGAAGCGATCAGCGCGGAGATCTCAGCCGAGCTGTCCGCGCAGGCCCCGCCCTCGGCACAGCCGGCCCCGCGGCGCCCGGAGTCCGGCGAGTGGCGCGGCATCGTACTGGTGACCGGCACCGACACCGAGGTCGGCAAGACCGTGGTCACCGCCGCTGTGGCGGCCGCGGCCCAGGCGGCCGGCCTGCGCGTCGCCGTCATCAAGCCCGGCCAGACCGGCATCTCCACCGGCGAGCCGACCGACATCGAGGTCATCACCCGCCTGGCCGCCCCCGGCACAACGCGCACCTTGGCCGAATACCCCGACCCCCTGGCCCCCTTGGCCGCCGCCACCGTGGCCGAGATGCCCCCGCTCGAGCTCTACGAAGTCGTCGACGCCATCCGCGCCGAGGCCGACAAGCATGACCTGGTGCTGGTCGAGGGCGCCGGCGGCCTGCTGGTCCCGATGGGCGTGCGCCCCTCGGGCGAGTCGTGGACGGTCGCCGACCTGGCCACGACCCTGGGCATCAGCACGATCGTGGTCGCCCGGGCCGGCCTCGGCACCCTCAACCACACCGCGCTCACGCTCGAGGCCTTGGCCCGCCGTGGCGTCCCGGCCGGCGTGGTCATCGGCTCCTGGCCGCATGACCCCGAGCTGGTGCACTGGGCCAACCTCAGCGAACTGGTCCCCCACCTGGTCGGCGCCCTGCCGGCCGGCGCGGGCCGGATGGATCCCGGCGTCTTCCGCCGCTCGGCCCCCGGCTGGCTGACCCCGTCTCTCTACGGCGTCCTGGACAACTGGCGAACCTGGGCCGAGGAGTTCGGCGAAGGCCACCACTGATAGTCGAGACGACGCCCTGTTTGATTTTGAATGACTCAGTCCACCGCCGGACTTCAATGGGTCACTCCGTCACCTTCAGGGTCCGGAAGTCGCCGATGCCTGCCGAAGAGCACCGCCTCCAGATGCAGACATGTGCCTATTGCGTTTATCAAGTCGGTCGATTCTCCATCCAAAAATAGATGAGCCGTCAGGAGAATCACGACAGTTACGAACAGGTTCCGGCAAGGTCCGCAAGCGCGACCGCCACGGCGCAAGAGTTCAAGCGAGTACGTCATATCTTCAGCGTGCGGCCGAGTTGGCGCGCCCCCGCATCTCTTGCTCAGAGTTGCCTGATCCTGACAACGCTTGCCTCGCCGACCATGCGTGAGACGATAGTTTCTTGACGAAACCTGACGGCACTAGTGTGGGCGGTGGCCATGTCAGAGCTGAACACTGACCTCGCGCAAGATCAGGCACGTCGGCGCCTGAAGCAGGCAACTCAACTCCTGCATCGCTCGGCCGGCCTTCCTAGCGCCCGGAACATCAGCATTGCCATTCGCGACCGAGACGATCTACGTGACACCGTCAGTCATGAAACGGTCAGCGGAATTCTGCGCGGTGACGGACTCCCCCGATGGTCGAAGTTGGAGTGCGTGGTTCGGGTGCTGGCCGAATGGGCGACACACAAGCCGGATCCAAACACCGTCGTCCTCGAAGTCCAAGAGATGTGGCTCGCTTGTCGACACTCGGACGAGGATGCGGGCACACCCTCTACCGGATCACTAGGTGCCGCCTCTTCGGCCGGCGAAGCGGAATTGTCGGCCGACGAGGGCACTGGCCTGAGAGTTCTGAACGAAGAAGCTCGTATTTCGCACCAGGATGAGGGCTACGAGATCGAGATTCGGCGTGATCTCCGCAACGACGGATCAACTCCTGTTACGGGATATGACGTCACTATTGTCGTCGGCCGCTATCCCGAGGAGCCGGACCGATCGCGCGAGCACCACAAGAGGCACCCTTTGATCTGGTCGGAGCTCGCCTTTGAGGCTTGGTGCGAGCGTGAGCCTCTCAGCTGGCATGCGAAGGTCAATCTCGCCAACAGGAAAGAGATAAGGGTTCTCTTCGAGAACGACAACAAGACGCTCCCGCTGAGCCCTGGATCCTCGACTACCATGTCCTATTCCTACCGCGTGTCCGGCGACAAATGGGGCCACTGGTTTTCGCGTCGCGCTCTTTTCCCGACCGATAGGCTCGTGATCGTCGCGGAGTTCCCCGAATATCTTCGCCCCGTTGTGTGGGGAGCACAGGTCGAACCACTGATGGGAGAGGCGCCAGTGCACGTCCCGGTGCGTCCACAGCGAACCGGCACAGGCCGCCTCAAGTACAAATGGCAGCTGAGCGAGGTTGTCGTCAGGCGCAGCTATCGACTGGAGTGGGGATTCCGGGACGACGCCGAAGGCCGACGTCGCTGACCCATGACATGCCCCGAAGTCTGAATCGTGGTAACCCGAGCCGCCCGAAGCTCCCTTGGCTAGAGCGTGTGGGCCAGGGCGGCCAGCTTGAGCAGGGTGGACCAGTTGCGTTCGGTGCCGTGCAGGGCCAGCCGGCGGGAGACCATCGCCGTGTTGATGGGGTTTCCGTGCACCCGGTCGTTGTAGTCGATGTAGACCTCGCGGTCGTGCAGGCGTACGTCGTCGTGTTGTTCCAGGGTTTTGATGCGGTCGGGTGCGGGGCGTTCGGCCAGGAACGTCACCCGCAGCAGCGTCGGGCGGGCTATGGCCGCGGCCGGGAAGGGGTTGGCGGCGATGATCTCGTCGAGGCGGTCGCGGCTGCGGACCATGACGGGCTGGTCGACGTCGAAGTGGTCCCGTACGACCGCCCGGATCAGCGGGCCCACCTCGAGGTCCGATTCGACCACGACGTTGCCGCTCTGCAGCAGCGTCAGCGCTCCGGGCAGGCCGGCCTCGGCCAGGCGGGCCCGCAGCGAAGCCATCGGCACCTTGTTGCGGGCGCCCAAATTGACCGCCCGCAACAAGGCCACCCAAACCGTCACGACGAGACTGTATGGCGGCGTGGCGGCCGGGGTGACGGGGGCGCCGGGATGTCGTCGACCGGGTCGATGGCGAACGTCAGCTCCTCACCGGCTCGTACGCGGACCTCTTTGCCTTCGTGGCGGAAAGTGACCTCGCCGTCCGATGTGTACGTGACCGAGTCGCGCTTGACTGTCACGCAAAGCGAGGCGCCCCGCCAGTGCAGGTGGAACGCCAAGCGCTGCAGGCCGGGAGGCAGGCGCGGGCCGAACGAGAGTTCGCCGTCGTGGTCGCGGAGGCCGCCGAAGCCCATCACCAATGCGATCCACGCCCCGGCGCAGGCCGCGATGTGCAGGCCGTCGCCGCCCGATTCGCCGCCGCCGCGCAGGTCGAGCAGCGCCGCCTCGGCCAGGTAGTCGTGCGCCAGCTGCAGGTGCCCCAGTTCGGCCGCCAGCACCGCCTGGATCGGGGCCGACAGCGACGAGTCCCGTACGGTCCGGGCCTCGTAGTACTCGAAGTTGCGCCGTTTCTCGTCGGGGGTGAACGCGTCGCTCCGCGTCATCATGGCCAGCACCAGGTCGGCCTGCTTGACCACCTGTTTGCGGTACAGGTTCAGGTAGTGGTGGCTCAGCATGAGCGGGTAGTCGTGGTCGGTGAAGGTCCACTCGGGCAGCCGGGTGAAGCCGGCGGCCTGCTCGTGCACCCGGCGGCGCTCGGAGTAGGGCAGGCTCAGGGGCAGCTCGACGCCGACCGCGGCCAGGTTCTGCTGGGCCATCAGGTTGGTGTAGATGTTGTCGTCCATCAGGGCCGTGTACTCGTCGGGGCCGGTCACCCCCGCGATGTGGGCGACGCCCTCGTCGTCGGTGTAGGCCACCGACTTCCACAAGTTCGCCGTCTCGGTCAGCAGCTCGTGGCCGGCCTCGCGCATGAACTCGTCGTCGCCGGTGGCCGCGTGGTAGCGCAGCACGGCGTCGGCGATGTCCGCGTTGACGTGCAGCGCCGCCGTGCCCGCGGGCCAGTAGCCGGAGCATTCGGGTCCGCTGATCGTGCGCCAGGGGAAGGCCGCGCCCTGCAGACCCAGC
The DNA here is from genome assembly GCF_026626335.1 of Paractinoplanes pyxinae. Classification (GTDB taxonomy): domain Bacteria; phylum Actinomycetota; class Actinomycetes; order Mycobacteriales; family Micromonosporaceae; genus Actinoplanes; species Actinoplanes pyxinae. The sequence continues at coordinate 487,451 of NZ_JAPNTZ010000006.1, forward strand.
TCACGAGCCCGGTCGCGGGCGTGGCCGAGGGTGCTGTGCCGCCACTTCAGCGCGGGGCCGACGCAGCCGGGGTGGGTGTAGGTCAGCATCCGCAGCACGTACGTCTCGGTGTCCCACAGCGTATGCCCGTCGTACCCGTTGCCGGTGAGCCCCTTGGCCGGGATCGGGTGCGGACCGGCCTGGGCGCCCGCCTGCAGCACATGGAACAGCCCGAACCGGACTGCCTGTTGGATGTCCGGGTCGCCGTCCACTTCGACGTCGGCCCCGGCCCAGAAGTCGTCGAGGTATTCGCGCTGCTCGGCGGCCAGCGTGTCGAAGCCGTCCCGGGCCGCCACGTCACGGTCGGTCACGGCCTGGTCCGAGGCGGGCCAGTGGTAGGCGAGGAACTTTTCGAAGGTGATCTCGCCCCGCCCGGTGGTGGTCCAGCGGATCAGCTCGGGCGACGACGAGATCGTGCCCTCCGCGCCGGTGTGCGTGACGGCGGCCGCGACCGAGATGTTGCTGCGGCGCGTGCGGCACACCAGCTGGTCATCGTCGTGCGACACCGGCTCGAACGGATCCTGGAAGATGGCGCTGGCCCGCGGGTCGTCCTCGCGCGGGGACGGCAGTTCCTCGTCGACGACCAGGTCGGACTCGATACGCAACTCCGCCTCGGCGCGCACCGAGTAACGCATGGCCGCCACCGACGGCCGTACGAAAGAAACCAGCCTTTCCGTACGTAACCAGAGCGCAACTCCGCTCGGTGACACCCACTCGACCTCTCGGGTGAGCGTGCCCGCGCGAAGGTCGAGCACCCGCTCGTGGCGGCGCACCTCACCCGTACGCAAATCGAAGCTCTCGCCGTCGACGGCCAGCGAGATCCGCTTGCCGTTGGGCCCGTTCACGATCGTCTGCGTGCGCTCCGGGAACCCGTACCCCTCCTCGGGATACTGCAGGTCACGCTCCTCGAACAGCGAGTTGAGGAACGTGCCCGGCATGCCCCCGAGGTGCGGCTCCTCCAGGTTGCCGCGCAGGCCGACGTGCCCGTTGGCCAGCGCGAAGATCGACTCGCCCTGCAGCAGCTCGCCGTCCTCCTCGACGGGGGCGCCGACCTCACGCACGATCCACGGCTCGGCCGGTGCGATCTCAGACATTGCGCAGCTCCGGTCGTCCGCTCACGTGACCGACCGTAGCGCCGGACGCGGCCGTCGCCCTACGCGCCGCTTGCTCGTACGAGTCACCGGCCAGCAGTGCCGCGGTCAGCCCGGCTACAAAGGCGTCCCCGCCGCCGGTCGTGTCGACCACCTTCACATCGCCCAGCGGCACCTTGACCTGCCCGCCCCGCCACACGAAGAGGTTGCCGTCCTCCTGGGCCAGGGCCAGCAGCTTCGGCCCGTAGTCCAGAACTCCTTCGTCCAGTCCAGCGGACTCCTGCTCGTCGGCGCGCACCACATCGGCGTACCGCAGAAGTTCTTTGTTCTTGATCTCGCCGTCGAGCACGACCAGCTTGCCAGCCTCGTGCCCGATCCGCGCCGCGGCCAGCGTCGCCGCCTCGGGTTGCTGCAATTGCACGAGTACGGCGTCCGAGCCCGCGATGATTTTTCGGGCGCGCAGTACGTCGGCCTCTTCGAGCAGCACGGCCGGCGGCAGGTCCTCGATGTAGCGGTAGCTGCCGTCGGGCTCCAGAATCTCGACGATCAGGCCGGTGAGCGCACCCGACCGGCGAACGACCGGGCGTACGTCGATCCCGTCCCGCCGAGCCTGGTCGAGCAGCACGTCGCCGATCACGTCGTCGCCCGCCACCGCGACCAGCGACGGCCGCACGCCGAGCTGGGCCAGGGCCACCGCCTGATTGGCACCTTTGCCGCCAAGTTGCTCATGGCGACTGCCCGCGGACGCCGAACTGCTCGGCTCGGGTAATTGATCAACGGTGAGGACGAGGTCACGGGCCAGTTGCCCGATCACGGCGGCGGTAGATGTCACGCGTCAGCTTGTACCCAGCGACCGACAATTTGTGCGACTTTCGTAGCTGAGCCTTGACTGTGAGCGCAATTCGACCATCGAGAGCATTGCAGGACACCGATGCCCTTTCTAGGCTCTCTGGCACTGCCGTCGAATGTGAGGGGGATCACCGGCCATGACCAACAGCAATCCCGTGTCGTCGAACGCGTACGAGTACCTGGACAACGTCGGTCCGGAGGAGCAGGCGCGGCTCGAGGCCGTCCGTCGCTACCGGCTGGTCGATCAGCCGGTCGAGGACGCGTACGACCGGATCGCGTTCGTCGCCGGCGCCATCTTCAACACCCCGATCGCGACGGTGTCGCTGGTGGAGCAGGACAAGGTGTGGCTGGCCGCGTGCCAGGGCCTGGTCGGCGTCCGCGAGGTCGGCAAGGAGCCGGGTCTGTGTGCGTCGGTCATCGCCCAGGACGACGTCTACGTGATCAACAACGCGGCGGTCGACCCGCGCACGCTCGAGCACCCGCTGGTCCGGGGCGAGCTCGGCCTGCGCTTCTACGCCGCGGCCCCGATCCGCACCCACGACGGCTACCGGCTCGGCACGGTCAACGTGATCGACAACAAGCCCCGCGAGGCCACCGAACGGCAGCTGCAGGCGCTGGAGCACCTGGCCTCGATGGTCTCCGACGAGCTCGAGCTGCGCCTCATGGTGATCCGCAGCGCAGCCGCCGAGCAGCGCATGCGGGAAACGGTCAGCTGATTACGATTCCGGCGCTTCGGGTAGTGCGCAGCTCATGCGTACCCCCCGCAGAATCGCCGTAGTCGCGCATCAGAAGAAGACGCTGGGCGGCGGCCTGGACGAGTTGCGCCGCCGCCTCAGCGACGCCGGCATCGAGGACCTGGCCTGGTACGAGGTGCCCAAGAGCAAGAAGGCGCCCAAGGCCGTTGCTGCCGCGCTGAAGGACAAGCCGGACAGGCTGCTGGTCTGGGGCGGCGACGGCATGGTGCAGCGCTCGATCGACGTCGTGGCGCACGCCGGCTCCAAGGTGCCGGTCGGCATTCTTCCGGCCGGCACGGGCAACCTGCTGGCCACCAACCTGGGCATCCCGGACACGCTCGAAGAGGCGGTCGAGGTCGCGCTGCACGGCGAGGACAAGCCCATCGACCTGGGCAAACTCGACGGCGAGTACTTCGGCGTGATGGCCGGCATCGGCTTCGACGGCGCGATGATCAACGACGCCGACCGCAACCTCAAGGACAGGCTGGGCAAGCTGGCGTACGTATGGGCCGGCCTGCGCCACGTCAACGGCGAGGCGGCCACGGCGACCATCAAGGTCGACGGCACCAAGTGGTTCGAGGACGAGGCCAGCTGCGTGCTGATCGGCAACGTCAGCAAGATCACCGGCGGCATCAAGGCGTTCGACGACGCCAAGCCCGACGACGGCTGGCTCGACGTCGGCGTGGCCACGGCCCAGGGCGCGATGCAGTGGGCGCGCGCTCTCGGGACGATGGCGGTGGGCCGCAGCGACAGTTCCCCCTTCGTCCGTACGACCCGGGCCCGCCGCATCGACGTCGAGCTCGAGTCGAAGATGGAATACGAACTGGACGGCGGCGCCCGCACCAAGACGAAGTCCTTCTCGGCCAAGGTCTCACCGGGCGCCGTGAAGATCTGCGTCCCGCGGGAGCCGTCCTCCGTTTCCTGACACACCTCATGAAGGCTCCGGCCTTCCTCTTGCCGCGCTTGCAAAGGATCCTTTGCAAAGATACCTTTGCGTCATGGCTGACGATGCTGTCGCGCTGGATCCGCGGACTCTGCGGGGGCTGGCGCATCCGTTGCGCGTGCGGATGTTGAACCTGCTGCGGGAACGCGGGCCCTCGACGGCCAGCAAGCTGGCCGAGCGGCTGGGCCAGTCGAGCGGGGCCACCAGCTATCACCTGCGCCAACTGGCCGCGTACGGCTTCGTCGAGGAGGACCCCGACCGGGGCACCGCCCGGGAACGTTGGTGGCGGGCCGCCCATCAACGCACCACACTCGACCCGGCGACCGGGCGCGCGGCGGAGGGCAGCGCCGAGGGCTACCTGCGAGCCGTGGCGGCGGCCGACTTCCAGCGCGTCGAGGCGACCATCGCCGACCTGCCGACGATGTCCGAGGGCTGGCAGGACGCGTTCTACTTGGCCACCGAGCAGCCGCGCCTCTCCGTGAGCCAGGCCGCCGAGCTGAGCCGCCGGTTCAAGGCCCTGCTCGACGAGTACGCCGCCCAGGCCCCCGAGGACGCGGCCCGGGTGAGCGTGCAGTGGCAGATCCTCCCGATGTCCGAATGAGACCGCTGCCCGGGCTGCTCGCGGCCGAGACGGTTTCGCTGGCCGGCAGCCACATCGCCACGGTCGCGGTGCCGTGGCTGGTGCTGGTCACGACCGGCTCGGCTACGCGGGTCGGGGTGGTCGCGCTCGCTCAGACGCTGCCGTTCGTGCTGGCCGGGGTGCTGGGTGGCGCGCTGGTCGACCGCACGGGTCCGCGCCGCGTCGCCATCGCGGCCGACGTGGTCAGCGCCATCACGGTCGGCCTGATCCCGTTGCTGCACCTGTTCGGTCAGCTGACCTTCGGCCGCCTGGTCGCGACGGTCGCGGTCTCGGGCGCGGTCGCCGGCTGCGGCGCCGTCGCCAAGCGGGCGCTCCTGCCGGTGGCGGTCGAGGTTTCCGGTACGCCGATGGGCCGCGCCACCGGCCTGTTCGAAGGCCTGTCCCGAGCCGCACTTCTCGTCGGCCTGCCGTTGGGCGGCATCCTCGTAGCCTCCTTCGGCCCGGCGACAGTCCTGCTGATCGATGCCGCCTCGTTCGCCGTGGCCGCCGTCCTGGTCACGACCACCGTCCGCTTTCCCGCCGCCGATCATCAGACAGCCGGAAGCGCTGTTGCACCGGCCGCTCCCGCGGCTGCCGACCCTCCTCCCCAGACACGTGCGGGCGTGGCTACTCGCGGTATCGCGGCGGGGTTCGCCTTTCTGCGGCGCGACCGGCTGATCCTGGCCGTCACCGCGATGCTCTTCTTCACGAATCTCGCCGATCAGGCCTACATCGCGGTCTTCCTACCGGTCTGGGTACGCGAGACCGGTGCCGGCCCGGCCGCGTTCGGGCTGGTGGGCGGCGTCTTCGGGTTGGGGGCTGTGCTCGGCGCGACGGCCTACTCGATCCTCGCTGTGCGGGTGCCGCGGGCGCTGACCTTCGTCGTCTGCTTCCTGATCGCCGGCTCGCCGCGGCTGTTCACGCTGGCTCTCAGCAACGAGTTGTGGCTGATCCTGGCGGTGGCGTTCGGGGCGGGCCTGGCCATCGCGGCGGTCAACCCGATCCTGATGGCGGTCGGCTACGAACGCATCCCGGCCCACCTGCGGGGCCGGGTGCTCGGCGTGATCGGCGCCCTCTCGTACGCCGGGCTCCCCCTCGGCGGCCTGCTCGGCGGCCTGGCCGTCGACGGCACCGGCCTGCGCGCCGCCCTGCTGTCCGCGGGCGCCCTCTACCTCGCCGTGACCCTGGCCCCGCTCTTCTTCCTGAGCCGCCTGACCCGATCACTAGAGCCTCCGGCATCAGTTGAGCCGTCGACATCAGGAGACGCCAGTACGTCCCTATACGGCGGCCCATCAGACGCGGCAGACCACCCGAGAACGCCGTCCGCGACAGTCGGATAAGCGACAAGACACTTTCGTTCCCCGACGAGCCGTTTACATCCGTATTCGCCCGTATATCCCCTGGATTGTGGGCCCGCTCGACCCCACACTGGCGATCACTCATCCGGCACCGCTACGCATCGCCAGGGGGTTCGCCATGCCGTTCCACCCGAGTTCCGCAGTGAGCGTCGCAGTCCTGCTGCTCGTGGCCGCCGCCATCGTCGCCGGCTTCCACGCCAGCCGCCGTCCGCCCGCCCGGCGCCCGGCCCGAGCCACCCGCCCGCACGCCTGGGTGCCCACCGCCGGCTTCCTGACGGCGACGGCCCTCCTGTTCGCCCTCCTCTTCGCCGCCGCCTTCACCGCCGGCAGCTGAGCCGCCCGTCGTCGGCCCACGCTGAGCCGCGGGCCGACGAGGGCGCTAGAGCGAGAACCGATCCACGATCACGAACCGCAGCAGCGCCCGATACACCCGTACGGCATCGCTCATCGACCCGAAATGCGACGACGCGTTCCCGCCCAGGTAAGTGGTCGCGATCTCCACCTGCTCGATCGGGTGGCCGCCGCGCACCGCCGCCAGCAGCACGTTCATCTCGTACTCGAACCGCTCGCCGGGCACGCCGACCAGCCAGCCCAGCATCGAGCCCGGATATCCCCGCAGCCCGGTCTGGGTGTCCCGCACCCAGCGCCCGGTCGCCGCCCGGAACAGCTCCCGCGTGATCGCGTTACCCAGCCGCGACCGCGGGGGCATCCGCCGTACTCGCCGCACGCCCAGCACCAGGTGGTCGCCCTCAGCCACCCGCGAGGCGACCCGCAGAATGTCCGCGGCGCTGTGCTGACCGTCCCCGTCCGCGCACACCACCGGCTCACCCGGATACGCAGAGGCGATGTGCGCGAACCCGGTCCGCAGCGCCGCCCCCTTGCCACGGTTCACCGGATGCCGCAGCACCGTGCACCCCGGCATCTCCACCGGCTTCGTCGAACCGTCGTCGACCAGCACCACAGCGCACGACGGATCGGCCGCACGGACGTCGGCCACCAGACGGGACAACCCGCCACCCGGCTGATAAACCGGCACAAGCACCACCATGCGCGCTGCTATACCCCGCGGCGCAACATCGTTACCATCCGTCGCTCCCGGCGCAGCAGCACAGCCGGATCGCGGACGCCCAGGAAGCAGACACGCGACGCGGCCCGCACCCCGTACTCGAAAAGACCGCCCCTCGGCAGCCCCGACGCCGGCACATCAACCAGGGCGGCGCCGCGCAACCCCAGCACCTTGCCCGCCAGGAAACGGGCCCGCGGCAGGTGCCAGGCGTGCGTGACCAGCCCGAGCGGCCGCCCGGGCCCCAGCCGCAACCCGTCGAGCAGCCCGTCCTGCGCCACGTGCAGCAGGTTCTCCAGAGTGCTCCGCGACCGGCACTCGATCCGTACGACGTCCGGGTTCATCCCCATCGAGACCGCGGCCGCCCGCATGAGGTCGGCCTCGCGGCACCCCGGAGGCGGCTCGGCGGCACCCGATCGGGCCTGCTCCCAGCCCCCGGAAAACACGACCCTTTCCACGTACGGATAGGAAACCGCAGCCCGCACCCGGGCCAGACTGCCGGCCGAGAGGCCGGAGGCGGTCAAGCCGTTGCCGAGGACCAGGAGCGCGGCCGCTACGCGATCTGCTGCCACCAGCCGTCCACCGCGGGCGGGTTGTCGACGTCGACGCGCTCACCCGGACGCGGCACGGCCAGCCGGACGTCGCGGGCCTTGGCCTCACGCCAGGTGCGGTCGGCCGGCTCGGGCCACTCGTGCAGGGCCAGGTTGAACGTCGCCCAGTGGACCGGGATCATCAGGCCGCCGCGCACGTCGACGTGGGTGGCCACGCCGTCTTCCGGGAACATGTGGATGTCGGGCCAGTTCTCGCTGTACGCCCCGATCTGCACCAGCGTGACGTCGAACGGGCCGTGCTTCTCGCCGATCTCGGCGAAGCCGGGGAAGTAGCCGGTGTCGCCCGAGTAGAAGACCTTGCGGGTCGGCCCGTTGATCACCCAGCTGGCCCACAGCGTGCCGTCACGGCCGAACCCGCGCCCGCTGAAGTGCCGGGCCGCGGTGGCGATGAACTCGAGCCCGGCCACGCGGTGGGTGTCGTTCCAGTCCATCTCGACGATGCGGGTGGCCGGCACGCCCCAGCGCTCGAGGTGAGCGCCCACGCCCAGCGGCACCAGGAAGGGCGCCGCCTGCAGGTCGACCAGGTTCTGGATGGTTTCCATGTCCAGGTGGTCGTAGTGGTCGTGCGAGATCAGCACGGCGTCCAGCGGCGGCAGGTCGCGCAGGGCGACCGGCGGCTGATGCAGGCGCTTGGGCCCGCTGATCTGCGACGGCGAGCAGCGTTCGCTCCACACCGGGTCGAGCAGGACGCGCTTGCCCTCGATCTCGACCAGGGCGGAGGAGTGGCCGTACCAGGTGACGTGCAGCCCGTCGGCGGTGGCGCCCGGGTCGGGAGTGACCAGCGGGATCGGCAGGCGCGGGTGGCGGCGCTCGCGGTCGCGCAGGGTCTCGGCGAAGATCTTCGGCATCGACGAGGCGGCGAGCATGGTGGCCGGGACGCTGTTGCGGAACTTGCCCTCGGAGAACTGGGGCGAGGCCTGCATGCGGGCCAGCCGCTCACCCTTGGCCCGGCCGCCCATCTGGCGCGGGATCTCCCGCGCGACCCACACCGCCGCGGCCCCCACGGCCAGCGCAATAAGAGATCCAGTACGTGCTCGCTTCGCCATCAGACCAGTTTGCCAGGTGTGACACACTGCTCAGCCGTGACTGTCGACACCCTTCAAACTCAGCAGCAGCTGATCATCCGTCAGCGCATCCGGCTGATGGTCAACCAATACGAGATCCACGCCGTCACCCCCGACGGCCAGGAGGCCGGTCTCCTCGCCTTCGCGCAGCAGAAGCGCATGGCATTCAAGGAGCAGGTCACGCTGTACGCCGACGACACCAAGCAGGTGCCGGTCTTCGGCTTCAAGGCGCGCCAGCGCATCGACCTCGGGGCCACCTACGACGTGACCGACGCCAACGGCGCCGCGATCGGCCTGTTCAAGAAGAACTTCAAAGAGTCGCTGATCCGCTCGACCTGGCACCTCGAGCAGCCCGGCTTCGGCGAGATGATCGGCCGCGAGACCAACCAGCTGGTGGCGATCCTGCGCCGCTTCGTCGAGTCGCTGTCGTGGCTGCCCTACCACTTCGACTTCGTGCTGGCCGACCGTCCGGTCTTCTCGGTCGTCAAGAAGTGGGGCCTGCGCGACCGCTACGTCGTGACGATCCACGACCCGCAGGTCGACCGTCGCCTGGTCGCGGCCATGTCCGTCGCCTTGGACGCGCTGCAGGCCCGGTAATCTCGTCCGGATGGACGACCCACGGGCTCAACGCCTCTTCGGCGACCGGCTGGTCGCCCCCGGCGACCTCGCCTCCAGCCCGTTCCGCGTCGACCGCGACCGCATCGTCGCGTCGCCGTTCTTCGCCCGGCTCGCCGGCGTCACCCAGGTCATCAGCCCGGGCGGCGCCGGCCTGCTGGTGCACAACCGGATGACCCACAGCCTCAAGGTGGCCCAGGTGGCCCGGGCCATCGCTGAGCGGGTCGACCCCGACCTGGCCGACAAGCTGGGCGGCTGTGACCCCGACGTGGTCGAGGCGGCCGCCCTGGCCCACGACCTGGGTCACCCGCCGTTCGGCCACCTGGGCGAGCGGGTGCTCGACCGGGTCGCCCGCCAGCGGCTCAAGCTGCGCGACGGCTTCGAGGGCAACGCCCAGTCGTACCGCATAGTCACCAGCACCGAGAGCCGCGGCCAGGCCACCATCGGGCTCAACCTGACCAACGCCGTCCGGGCCGCGATTTTGAAATACCCGTGGACCCGCCGCGACCCGCAGCGCTTCATGGACCCGGCCCCCCGCGGCGCCGCCCCGCCCACCGACGACCCCGAGGCCGGCTCGCTGAAGTTCGGCGCCTACTCGACCGAGGCGGCCGACATGCACGCCGCCCGGGCCCCGTTCGCGGGCCGGGTCGCCGACTGGCAGCAGACCGTCGAGGCCTCGGTCATGGACACGGCCGACGACATCGCGTACGCCATCCACGACCTCGAGGACGTGCACCGGGTCGGCGTCCTGCAGCAGGGCGCCGTCGCCACCGAGCTGATGGCCTGGCAGCGCTGGGGCCCTTCCACCGATCTGACCCGCGCCGGCGGCGCCATCGAGTCCCTGCGCCGCCAGCTGCACCGCAAGGACGCCTGGATGGCCGACGACGACGCGTTCGCCGCCGCCGTCGAGCTGGTCCGGGCCGAACTGGTCGACGGCCTGCTGGCCCGCCCCTTCGACGGCTCACTCGACGCCGAGTCCCAGGTCGCGGCGTTCTCCGCCACCTGGACGCGCCGCCTGGTCGAATCGGTCGAGACGATCGCCGACCCCGCCGTCCGCTCCGGCCACGTCCAGCTCGCGACAGCCCAGTGGCACGAGGTGCAGATCCTCAAGTTCGTCCAGAACCGTTTCGTGCTGGCCCGCCCCGACCTGGCCCTGCACCAGCGCGGCCAGGGCCGGCTCGTCTCCTCGCTGGTCGACGCCCTGATGGCCTGGCTGATCGACCCCGACGAAGAGAACCGCATCCCCAGCCGCCTGCGCGACCTGGTCGAACTGGCCGAGGCCGAGCTGCCCGCGGGCACTCCCGAACGCGTCGACCGGGCCCGCGGCCGCGCCGTCATCGACTTCGTGGCCGGCCTGACCGACAACCAGGCGGTGGGGTTGATGCAGGCGCTGTCCGGGAAATCCCGCCAACTCTGGACGGATGCGTTCGTTCTATAGGCAGGCTCAACGGCAAGATCCAAATCTGGATGTCGTAGCGGGGTGGGGGGTTACAGACCGTCGCTCCCGCCGAGGGCCGCGGCGGGGTGAGCTGGCCGCTGGCGCGTCCAGAACGCTCACCCCACCACGGCGACCTGCGTGAGTGGTTGCGCTCGAACCCAACCCCGAAACGCCGTCCGAGCTCCCGCGGAAGTCCGACAGCCCGCCCGTGGCGTTCGCGCGGCGGGCGTCGCGCTCAAGGCGGCGGCTCAGGGCTGGTCGAGTTCCTGGGGGTGCAGGACGATTCGGCCGTGGAGCTTGCGGTCGGCCAGAGCTCGATAGGCGTCCTGCACTGCCGCCAAAGGGAAGCCGGCGGCGATGGGGATGTGCAGCTCGCCGGCGGCGGCCAGCTCGGCGAGCTCGGCCAGGGCCGGGGTGCCGCCGGCGTCGGTCGTGCCGAGCGCCTTGACGCCCTTCTCGTGGGCGCCGCGGTAGTCGACCACCGTGTCGATCCGCTCGCGAGGCACGTCCAGCGCGAGGGCGAGATCGATGTAGCCGCCGCCGACCGCGTCGATGAACGCGCTCACCGGCTGTTGCCCGGCCGCGTCGAGGATGCGCTCCTGTTCGCCTTCGCCGTAGCGGACGGGCTCGATGCCGTGGCGCCGGAGCAGGTCGAAGTGGACCTCGCTGGTCAAGCCGAGCACGGTCGCCCCGGCCCGGACGGCCAACTGGGCCGCGGTGAAGCCGACGCCGCCCGAGGCCCCCGAGATCACAATCGTCTCGCCCGGCTGCGGGGCGACCGCCTTGACCGCGCCCAGGCCGGCCATCGGCGTGGTGTAGAGCGAGCCGGCCACGTCCCACGAGAGGGCATCCGGCTTCCTGACCAGCTGGGCCGCCGGAATGGCGACCAGCTCGGCGTGGGCGTCCCAACTCTGCAACCACCCGAGAACGGCGTCCCCGGCGGCGAAGTCGTGCACGTCGTCGCCCACCGCGACGACCACACCGGCCAGATCTCGTCCCGGCGTGTATGAGCTGCCGTTCAGCGCCGGCAGCGCTCCCGGATTGAGAGCGCCGACCTCGACCCGGACGACCACCTCGTCGGGGCCGGCCACCGGCTCGGGAACGTCGTCGAGGTAGAGCTGATCGATGCCGCCGAACCGGTCGTAGCGAACTGCCTTCATGAGTGCCTCCCTCGTAGCTGGTATCAAGGGAAGCACTAAATTGATTCCACCGGAAGCATCATGTTAGCAACGTCGCGTTATCGTGGTTACGTGACTGCCGCTGCTGCCCGACGCGCCGATGTCCGGTCCCGCATCGTCACGCTGGCCGCGCAGATGCTGCGGGAGGAGGGGCCGGCCGCGGTGACCACCCGGGGCGTCGCCGAGCGGGCCGGCATGCAGGCGCCGATCATCTACCGCCTCTTCGGCGACAAGGACGGCCTGCTCGACGCCGTGGCCGAACACGTCATGGCAGGCCAGGTCGCGGCGAAGACGGAGGCCACACCCGCCGACTCGGATCCCCTGCAGGACCTGCATGCGACCTGGCTGGCCCAGATCGAGTTCGGCGTGAACCACCCGGCCTTGTTCCGCCTGCTGAGCGACCCCGACCGCGTCCGGCAGTCAGCGGCGGCCCGCGCCGGCCGCGAGGCGCTGGGAGCGCAGGTGAGCCGCATAGCCGCCGCCGGCCGGCTCCGGCTCAGCGAGCAGCGCGCCGTAGCCGTCATTCAGGCCGCCGCCGTCGGAACGATCCAGACCCTGCTGGCGACCCCACCCGAGCTCACCGACCCCGCCCTACCCGCAACGATGTGGGACGCCGTGCTGAGCCAAATCCTCACCGACGCCCCACCTGCCACCAGCCAAGACACCGTCGCCGCCACCGTGACCTTCCGCGCCCACGTCCCCCGCCTCGACGCCCTGACCCCTTCCGAGCGCCAACTACTGACCGACTGGCTCGACCGAGTCCTCACCCACAACCCCCAACCCGCTGACTAGCACCTCACAAAGCCCGCCGCCACCCCATCGATCAGCACCCTCAGAGCCGACACCACACCGCCACAGCACACCCGCTCCGCAGGCGAGTTCACCCCAGCCGACACGCAACTTCCCGCAGCCTTCCCCCCACACCTGCCCCCAGCTCACGGGCCCAACGAGGCGCGCAAGAGCCGTGACGACGAGGGCGTCCGCAGACAAACGCACCGGCAAGGCGCGAGGGCGAGGCGCAGACACAGAAACCGAACGCGAAGCGAACCGCAGACCCGACGGCTCAGCGCAGGCCGCAGCGACCCAGGCGCGAGGGCGCCGCGCAGACGCAAAACCACAACGCGCACGCACCGCGAGGCCGCAGCGCGGCGCAGGCGCGAGGCGGGCGACAAGGACGCGAAGACGGCACGGACGCGGCGCGAAGACGCAGGCGCGGGCGCGGCCCGTCGAGCAGCTGATCGCGGCCGCTCGGCACGGTGGACGCGGTGCGACGGGGCGGCGCGAGCGCGAAGGCGGCGTGGACGCGGTGCGGTGGACGCGAGGGAGCGGCACGGACGCGGCGCGAAGACGCAGGCGCGGGCGCGGGCGCGAGGCCATCGAGCAGCTTTTCGCGGCCACTCGGCACGGTGGACGCGGTGCGACGGGGCGGCGCGAGCGCCAAAGCGGCGTGGACGCGGTGCGGTGGACGCGAGGGAGCGGCACGGACGCGGCGCGAAGACGCAGGCGCGGCGCGAGGCCATCGAGCAGCTGATCGCGGCCACTCGGCACGGTGAACGCGGTGCGACGGGGCGGCGCGAGCGCCAAAGCGGCGTGGACGCGGTGCGGTGGACGCGAGGGAGCGGCACGGACGCGGCGCGAAGACGCAGGCGCGGGCGCGAGGCCATCAAGCAGCTGATCGCGGCCACTCAGCACGGTGGACGCGGTGCGACGGGGCGGCGCGAACGCGGAGGCGGCGTGGACGCGAAGGCGGCGTGGACGCGAAGGCGGCGTGGACGCGAAGGCGGCGTGGACGCGGTGCGGTGGCCGCGATGCGAGGGAGGCTGCGCGGACGCAAAGGCGCTGGCGACCGACCCACCGCCACTCAACTTCCTGCGGCCTTCCCCTCTCGCCTTTCCCACCCGTTCAGCCGCACAACCAGGCCCGAAGAGGCGCGGGCGTCCGCAGACAGGCGCAGCCGAGGGGCTTCCTGTGGATCGACGCCGGCAGGCGCAGCGTGCAAGGAAGGGGCGCAAACTCAGGAACCGAGCGTAAAACAAGCCGCCGACCCGACGGCGCGGCAAAGGCCGAGATGTGGCCCGGGCTCGGGGGTGCGCCATAGGGCGAAACCACGATGCGGACTTTCAAGCCAAGGCATGGTCGCGCGGCGCGAGCGCGAAGGCGCGGCGAAGGCCGGGATGTGGCCCAGGCGCGGGGGTGCGCCACAGGCCGAAACCACGCTACGACTTCAAGCCGGACGTGGTCGCGGGGCGACGCGCGCGGCGCGAAGGCGCGCCACGGACGCGAAAGCGCAGCCCGGACGCGAAGCCATGGCGCGGGCGCGAGGGTGCGGCGCGGGCGCAGTGCGACGGCGCAGTGCGAGCGCGAAGGCGGGGCACGGACGCGATGGCGGGGCGAAGGCGAAGGCAAAGAAAAAGGCCGCCCGACCGGGCGGCCTTTTTCAGGAGATGCTTCAGGCGTTGCGGCGGCGGCGGGTGTACCAGACCGACGCTGCGCCCGCGGCGACCATCAGGGCGCCGAGGGAGATGACGGTGCCCGTGGGGGCGCCGGTCACCGGGAGGGCTCCGCCGGCGCTGACGCCGCCGCCGGGGGGCGACGTGGCCGGGAGCGCGCCGGTCGGGGTGCTGGGCGTGGCCGACGGCGTGACCGTGTCGGCGCTGGCCGAGGGCGTCGGGCCGTAGCCGTTGTTGCCCCGCGTCGGCGTGTCCGAGTCCGGGGTGTCCGTGTCGGTGTCCGGCGAGTCGGTGTCGTCGACGTCCGGCGTGCTGGCCGCGGTGGCGGCCGGGCCGGTGGTGGCCGGCGTGCCGTAGCCACCCTGACCGCGGGTGGGGGCCTCGTCGGTGGCGTCCGGCTCCTCGTCGCCGTAGCCGGTGGCGGCGACGACCGGGCGGGCCTGGTCGATGGCGGCCTGGGAAGCCAGGGCCGGGGAGACACCCAGCGCGAGTGCGGCGGAGAGGCCGACGGCGGGCAGGCCGACGGCGACGATCCGGCTGATTGAACTCATGAGGAGTTTTCCATTCCTGTTGCGGTGTTCTCGGTCCGGTGGGGAGCTTAGCGGCAATTGCCCGATTTACCCGTTAAGACCCTTCGGCGGGTCATCATCCCGGAAGACCACCGAAACGGTGACTCCGCCACAGATAGGACAAAGCGAACATTTTCCCCTCGAATTTCGGGTCAGAAGCGAAGAGCCCACCGCTGTACGGGGCCTGGAGCTGCACACTCGCGCCGGACTCTAGATAGACCGACACCACCGTCCGGCCGCCGCGTCGCTCCGCCCGTAGGTCGACGACCTCGTTCCAGGTGGCGACGCCGTCGGAGAAGACCGACACCGTACGGATTCCCCGGGCGCTGATCTGCGTGCCGGTGAACCGCCCCGCGAGCACCCCGGCCAGCCCGCCCACGACGGTCGGCCCGGCCAGGGCGGCCACCCACAGCAGGCCCGGCGGCGCCAGGATCGCCGCGATCATCAGGACCGCGATCGCGACGAGCGAGCCGAGGTACAGACCCCGGCCGAGGGCTTGTTGCCAGGTGGGCCGGAAGGTGGCCGCCGGTGCGTCTTCCATGCTCAGGTTCAACGGAGACGCGGAGCACACCGCCCGCACTTTGAGTGCGACGTACTTTTGATGTATGGCACAGAACGAGACCACCCTGCCCACCACCGAGGAGGAGTGGCGCGTGCGCCTCTCCCCCGACGAGTTCCGTGTCCTGCGCCAGGCCGGCACCGAGGCGCCCTGGTCCGGGGAGTACGTCAGCACCAAGACCGAGGGCATGTACGAGTGCCGCGCATGCGGGGCGGCCCTCTACCCGAGCGACTACAAGTTCGACTCGCACTGCGGCTGGCCGTCCTTCGACGACGCCATCCCGGGCGCGGTCAAAGAGATCGACGACTACTCGCACGGCATGGTCCGCACCGAGATCCGCTGCGCCCGCTGCGACTCGCACCTGGGTCACGTGTTCCGCGGCGAGCAGATGACGGCCAAGAACACCCGCCACTGCGTCAACAGTCTCTCGATCAAGCTCGACCCGAAGTCCGCCTGACGCACCACAGCCACCGGCACCCGACCCGCGGTGCCGGTGAGCAGCCGCCAGGTGATCGCTCAGCCGGGTGCCGCTGAGCGGTTCCGAGTGCGATCACCAGCGCACCGGCCTAGCGTCGGCTTCATGGACTACCAGGTTTCGGTCAAGTGTGAACAACTCGCCGAGTGGTACGTGCGGGTCAAGGGCCTCGCCGACGCCCATCACGGCCACGCCACCGGCGACCATCTGAAGGCCATCGCCGACGAGATCCACGAGATGGTCCCGCCCGAGTGGTGGGTGAGCCAGCCCCAACCACTCGACAACCGCGTCCGCAGTTGATCTTTGGAGCGCAACCACTCACGCACGTCGCCGTGGTGCGGTGAGCGTTCTGGACGCGCCAGCGGCCAGCTCACCGCGCCGCGGCCCTCGGCGGGAGCGACGGTCTGCAACCCCCCACCCCGCTACGACAGCATGCTTTTGATCTTGAAGTTGCTCTAGGGTCAGACGCATGCCGAAAGCCGCAGCGGAAATCATTGAAATCGCCGGCCACGAGGTTCGCCTGACCAGCCCCGACAAGGTCATGTTCCCCGAGCGGAACTACACCAAGCGGGACGTCTTCGACTACTACCTCGCCGTCGGCGACGGGATCATGCGCGCGCTCCGCAACCGCCCGACGACGCTGCAGCGCTTCCCCGACGGCATCGAGGGCGAGGCGTTCTTCCAGAAGCGCATCCCCACCCGCGGCGTCCCCGAGTGGATCCAGACCGCGCAGATCAAGTTCCCGAGCATGCGTACGGCGGTCGAGCTCTGCCCCGCTGACCTGGCCCACGTGGCCTGGGCGGCACAGATGGGCACTGTCGTCTTCCACCCGTGGCCGGTCCGCGGCGACGCCCCCGACAACCCGGACGAGCTGCGCATCGACCTCGACCCGCAGCCGGGCAACTCGTTCGCCGACGTGGTGGCCACGGCCGGCGTCCTGCACGAGGTGCTCGACGACCTGGGCTGGGTGGGTTTCCCGAAGACGTCCGGCGGCCGCGGCGTGCACATCTACATGCGCATCGAGCCGCGCTGGTCGTTCGTCGAGGTCCGCCGGGCCGCGATCGCCCTGGCCCGCGAGGCCGAACGCCGCCGCCCCGACCTGATCACCACCGCCTGGTGGAAGGAGGAGCGGGGCGAGCGGGTCTTCCTCGACTTCAACCAGATGGCCCGCGACCGCACGATCACCTGCGCCTACAGCCTGCGGGCCAACGCCCGGGCCACCGCCTCGGCCCCGCTCACCTGGGCCGAGCTGCCCGATGTCGAACCCGACGACTTCGACCTGCGCACCCTGCCGAAGCGTTTCGCCGAGATCGGTGACCCGCACGCCGCGATCGACGACGTGGCCCACGACCTGACCGCGCTGCTCGAGTGGGTGGAACGGGACGAGAAGAACGGCCAAGGCGACATGCCCTATCCCCCCGATCACCCCAAGATGCCCGGCGAGCCGCCCCGCGTGCAGCCCAGCCGCAAGAACGCGGCCAACTGGCAGAGCGACGAGTAACGCCTTCGCCCATCGGGACGCGCCGGCCGCAGCCGAGGCCGTGACCCGACGCCGGCGGGCATTCGGCAGTCGTTCAGGATTGCGCGATGCAGATGTCGATCGTGATCGCCCAGGTTCCGGTGGTGTGGGATGTGGATGCCAACCTCATCGCGGTGCGCGAGGTCATCGATGAGACCCGCCCGGGTGACGTGGTCGTGCTGCCCGAAGGAATGCTGTCAGGCTACGGCGAGGATCTGACGCCGCTGACAGCGCTGCCGCCGGACGTCATACGCAACGCTGTGGCCGAGGTGGCCCGGCTCGCCCGGAAGCATCAGGTGCAGATCTTCTCCGGTTCACTGCTGCCCTGGCAGGACGGGTGGTGCAACGCCGGCATCTTCTTTCCGGCCGCCGGCGAGCCCGAGGTCTACCGCAAGGTCAACCTGGCGATGAACGAGCGTGGGCTCCTGAGCCGCGGCGACTCTCCGCCGACCGTGGAAGTTGCCCAGCCCAACGGGAACGTCACCGTCGGCATGCAGCTCTGCCGGGAGATCCGCTTCCCGGAACAGTGGCAGTATCTCGCGACGGCCGGCGCGCGAGTCTTCGTCTATCTCACCAACGCCGCCAACCGCCGTGAGCTCGACGGGGTCTGGCGAAGCCATCTGATCAGCCGCGCCGCCGAGAACCAGCGTTTCCTCGCTGCCGCCAACATCTGCCACCGGGACCAGCACTGCCCCAGCTTGGTGATCTCGCCACGAGGAGAGGTGCTGGCTGAGCTACCGGCGGGACGCCCCGGCATGCTCCGGCAGACCATCAACACGGAAGAGGCCGCCGACTGGTACCTCGGGCAACGCCGTCAGGATGTGATCGCACTGGCCTACCGGCCGGACTACCTGCCCGCGGCGCGAACCAGCCTGCCCTGAGGCGAAGGCCACCGGCCTACAACGCCAGTTTCATGCCCTCGTGGGAGGCGACGAAGCCCAGCCGCTCGTAGAAGCGGTGGGCGTCGTCGCGGCGTTTGTCGGTGGTGAGCTGGGCGATGCGGCAGCCCCGCTCGCGGGCGCGGGTCAACGCGTACTTCATGAAGTCGGTGCCCAGGCCGGAGCCGCGGCGGTCGGCTCGTACGCGGACGGCTTCGATGGTCATGCGGCGGGCGCCGTTGCGGCTCAAGCCCGGGATGAACGTCAGCTGGCAGGTGGCGACGATCTCGCCGCCGTCGTCGGCCACGATCAGCTCGTTGTTCGGGTCGGCGTCGATCTCTTCGAAGGCGGCCCAGATCGCGGCGTCGACGTCCTCGGCCACCGGGGCGTCGCCGAAACCGCGGGCGCGGCTGATGTCGTCGTCGGCCAGCAACGCAAGCACGGCCGGCACATCGGCCCGAGTGGCAGCGCGGAACTCCATCGCGGCAGTCTCACACAACCTGATCACCGATGCGGAGCTGGACCGGGGAAGGCACCATGTCGCCATGAAGGTGCTGCTTAAACCGGTCCTCAAGGTCTACCGCGGGATCGTCTGGCTGGCCAACTCGCCGGGCACGCTGATCCTCGCGTACGCCATGTTGATCGTCGTCTGCGGCGTGCTCTACCACTTCTTCGAGACCGACCAGTCGATCGGCGACTCGATCTGGTGGGCCGTGGTCACCGCGTCGACCGTCGGCTACGGCGACATCTCGCCCGAGTCGTGGCAGGCCCGGGTGCTGGCCGGGCTGCTCATCTCGATCATGGTGCTGGTGGTGATCCCGCTGATCACGGCGCACTTCGCCAGCAAGCTGATCGTCGACTCGGACGCCTTTCACCACGAGGAGCAGGAGGAGCTGAAGGCCAACCTGCGTCAGGTGCGGGCGCTGCTCGAGGCCATGGCCGAGCGGGACGGCATCACTTTGCCGGACAGCGGAGCCCCTCCTGCGGCACCTTCAGATCGATGAGATAGCCGTCGACCGCCTTCACGATGCAGGACGTGCTCGGGTAGGCCGTGTGACCCTCGCCCTCCCACGTCAGCACGTGCCCGACGCCCAGCATCGAGGCCAGGTCGGCCGTGTTCTCGTACGGCGTGGCCGGGTCGCCAGTCGTGCCGACCACCACGATCGGCGGCGCGTCGGTGGCGGCGCCGGCCGGGTAGGGGTCGCGCTCGCCCGGCCACACCGCGCACGGCAGCATGCCGACCGCCAGCGCCGCCCCGAACAGCGGGTATTTCGTGCGCCACTGGCCCTGCAGCCGGCGCACCTCGTCGATCGTGGGCGCGTCGTTGGTGTCGGCGCAGTTGACCGCCAGGTTGGCGTCGAACAGGTTGCTGTACGAGCCGTCGGGCTTGCGCTCGGCGTACTGGTCGGCCAGCGCGAACACGCCCTTGGGGTTGCCCTGCTTGAGCTCGGCGATCGCGTCGGCCAGCTTGGCCCAGCCCGACTCGGTGTAGAGCGACGAGATCACGGCCACGAAGATCCAGCCCGGGGTGGCCTGGCGGCCGTCGCTGCCCGGCGCCGGCTTGGTGGCCGCCGCGGCCAGCGCATCGGTCACCGCCTTGCGCGCGTCGGCCGCGATCGGGCACTTGTCGGGTGTCGCCTTGCACCAGTTGGTGAAGTTGGTGAACGCCCGCTCGAAGCCCTTGGCCTGGGTCTCGGAGCCCTCGATGAAGTTCTGCTTGGGGTCGATCGCCCCGTCGAGCACCAGGGCCCGCACGTTCTTGGGGAAGAGCTGGGCGTACGTCGCCCCGAGCAGCGTGCCGTAGGACCAGCCGATGTAGCTCAGCTTGTCGTCGCCGACGGCCTGGCGCAGCGAATCCATGTCGCGGGCGGCCTGCTCGGTCGAGAAGAGCGGCAGCTGGTCGCCGTACTTGGCGCCGCAGTCGCTCGCGATCTTCTTGTTGAGGGCGACGAACTGCTCGAACTCGGCCGGGGTGCTCGGGTCGGGCGGGGCGGCGAAGCTCTTGTCCTGATCGGCCGGTGAGATGCACTTGACCGGGTCGGACCGGCCGACGCCGCGCGGGTCGAAGCCGATGATGTCGAACTTGTTCATGACCTCGGTCGGAAGGCCGCCGAACGCCTCGCCGAACGTGTAGTAGACCGCCGTCTCGACGCCGGAGCCGCCGGGGCCGCCCGGGTTGAGCAGGAGCGAGCCGATGCGGCCCTGCTGCTTGTCGGACCGGATGCGGATCATGGCGATCGAGTACGTCTCGCCATTGTTCGGGTTGTTCCAGTCGCGCGGCACGCTGACGTCGGCGCAGTCGTACGTCATGCCGGGCGCGGTCTGGCCGACCAGCTCTTTCGGCACCTCGGGGCAGGGCTGCCAGTCGGCCGTGCCGTTCGTGGTGGGTGCGCCCGAGGACGTGACCGGGCCCGCCTCGCTGGAGCCGTTGGGCGCGAATGTGGGCACGGTGCACCCAGCGACGACGATCAGGACGGCGGCGAGGACCGCGATCACCGAGCGGGAGCGACGCTGCACGTTGCTGACCTTTCGACGGCTGACGAGCTAGGGGAAAGGCTAGCCGGTCGGTCTGACAGAACCCTGTCAGCGGCTGGTCAGCACCTCGGCCAGATCGAACTGGACCGGACGTTCCAGCTGCTCGTAGGTGCAGGTGCGGGGGTCACGGTCCGGTCGCCAACGTTCGAATTGGGCGGTGTGACGGAATCGCACACCCTCCATGTAGTCGTAGCGGACCTCGACCACGCGCTCGGGCCGCAGCGGGGTGAACGAGAGGTCCTTGCCGTTGTTCCAGCGGCTGTACTCGTTCTTGCGCGGGGTGCGCTCGCCGTCCTCGTGGGCGGCCCAGTTCCACGGGTGCCCCTCGAAGCCGGTGACCAGCGGCTGCAGTTCTTCGAAGAGCTCCTCCCGGACGGCGATCGGGAACGCCCCGATGACGCCGACCGAGGCCAGCACGCCCCGCTCGTCGTACAGCCCGAGCAGCAGCGACCCGATCCGGTTCTCGGCCGACTTGTGCACGCGGTAGCCGGCGACCACGCAGTCGGCCGTCCGCTTGTGCTTGATCTTGAACATGACCCGCTTGTCGGGCTGGTAGGTCAGGTCGCGCGGCTTGGCGATGAGCCCGTCCAGCCCGGCCCCCTCGAACTCGGCGAACCAGCGGGTGGCCGTCTCGAGGTCGTCGGTGGCCGGGGTGACGTACACCGGGGCCTTGGCGTCCTTCAGGACGTCGAGCAGCCGGGCCCGGCGGTCGGCGAAGGGCACCTCGGTCAGATCCTCGTCGCCGATGGCGAGCAGGTCGAACGCCACGAAGGCGGCCGGCGTCTGCTCGCTGAGCAGCTTGACCCGGCTGGCGGCGGGGTGGATGCGCTGCTGCAGGGCTTCGAAGTCGAGGGTGTTGCGGGCGGTGTCGGCCACGATGACCTCGCCGTCGATGACGGCCCGCTCCGGGAAGTTGTCGAGGACCGCCCGCACGACCTCGGGGAAGTAGCGGGTCATCGGCTTCTCGTTGCGGCTGCCGATCTCGACCTCGTCGCCGTCCCGGAAGATGATCGACCGGAACCCGTCCCACTTGGGCTCGTAGACCTGTCCCGGCGGGATCGTGGCCACGGGCTTGGCGAGCATCGGCTTGACCGGCGGGTTGATCGGCAGATCCATGTCGCCAGTCTGCCGCCTCCCCACCTCTTCCGGATGCCCCGCGGCGTGGCAGCTCGAAAAGAAACGGTGTAATCATGTAATCAGCCTTACAGGACGACGGAGGTAAGCAATGCGATTCCGTTCCGCACCGCCCGGCCGCGTCGAGCCGCCGAGCGCCGAAGACGCCCCCGCCTGGGTCACCGGTTCGATCCCGGACGGCTGGTTCACCGAGCGCCCCGAGATCGTCATCGACCGTGACGAGATCATCATCTGGGGCCGGGTCGCCGCGCCCGAGCTGGGCGCCGACGCCACCGACGCCGACCGGGCCGCCGCCCACGCCGGCCGCATCAACCAGTTCCGTGAGGACACACGCGAGGCCCGCATGCGGGTGGCCCGCCAGATCGAGCACCGCTACCAGCGCAAGGTCGCCTGGGGCATCCGCTGCGGCGACACCAACGAGCTGTTCACCCACCTGGCCGCCCCGGTCATGACGCGCCTGCGCCAGCCCGAGCGGCAGATCCTCGACACGCTGGTCGACGCCGGCGTGGCCCGGTCCCGGTCCGAGGCGCTGGCCTGGTGCGTCAAGCTGGTCGGCCAGCACACCGACCAGTGGCTCACCGACCTGCGCCAGGCCATGACGAAGGTCGACGAGCTCCGCAAGCAGGGGCCCGACACGGTCTAGTTAGTGTTACGGGGTGCTACGTCAGGTCACCGCGATCCGTTACGTCACCCCGCTGCGTGAGGGTGGCTCGCTGCCCGGCGTGGTCGAGGCCGACGACCTCGGCACGTACGTGGTGAAATTCCGCGGCGCCGGGCAGGGCCCCCGCGCCCTGGTGGCCGAGGTGATCTCGGGCGAGCTGGCCCGCCGCCTCGGCCTGCCGGTGCCCGAGCTCACCGTCGTCCACCTCGACCCCGTCGTCGCCCGGGCCGAGCCCGACGAAGAGGTGCAAGAGCTGATCAAGGCCAGCGCCGGCACCAACCTGGGCATGGACTTCCTGCCCGGCGCGCTCGGCTACGACCCGGTGGTGCACCCGGTCGAGGCCGGCCTGGCCTCGCGGGTGCTCGCCTTCGACGCCTTCGTCGAGAACGTGGACCGCAGCTGGCGCAACCCCAACCTGCTGATCTGGCACGGCGACCTGTGGCTGATCGACCACGGCGCGACGCTGTACTTCCATCACAACTGGCCCCGGGCCGAGGCGGTGGTGCACCGTGCGTACAAGTGGGACGACCACGTTCTGAAGCCGTACGCGACCGAGCTGGCCACCGAGGGCCCGGCGATCGCCGCCCGGATCACGCCCGAGCTGATCGCCGAGGTCGTCGAGCTGGTGCCCGACGAGTGGCTGGACGAGGGCGACCGCGAGCTGTACCGGAACCATCTCTCCGCCCGCGCCGAGCGCCCGGAGGCCTGGCTCCCGTGAGAATCCCGTACGAGTACGCGATCATCCAGGCCGTGCCCCGCATCGAGCGGGGCGAGCTGATCAACGTCGGCGTCGTGCTCTACTGCCAGCGCCTGGACTTCCTGGCCGCCCGCACCGACCTGCGCGACGAGCGCCTACTGGCCGTCGACCCCGGCGCCGACGTCCCCGCCATCCGGGCCGCGCTCGCCTCCTGGGACGCCACCTGCACCGGTTCCGGGGCCGCGGCCGGCGTCAGTCAGGGCGAACGCTTCCGCTGGCTGGTGGCCCCTCGCAGCACCGTTCTGCGGGCCGGTCCCGTGCACATGGGACTGGCCGCCGACCCCTCCCAGGAGCTCGATCGGCTCGTGAAGCTGCTCGTGAGTGTCTAGCGCGACAAGGTAGGGCGGCCGCTGCTGCGAGGCCATGTAGATGCGGCCCACGTACTCGCCCAGCAGCCCGAGGCAGATCAACTGAATGCCCCCGAGCAGCAGTACGGCGATGTAGAGCGACGTCCACCCGGGCACCACTCCGCCGCTGCCCCAGGCCACCAGCGCCGTCACGATCAGCGCCACGCAGAGCACGAAGCTGAGCAGGCCGAGCCAGGTCGCGATGCGCAGCGGGGCCGCCGAGAACCCGGTCACGCTGTCGAAGGCCAGCCGGACCATGCGCGACAGCGGATACTTCGTCCGCCCGGCCACCCTCTCTTGCCGCTTGTAGCTCACCTCGGCGCTGGGGAAGCCGAGCGAGGGCACCACCAGGCGGTAGACCGGCCGCGGTTCCGGCAGGTCGTTCAGCACGGTCACCACGGTCCGGCTCATCAGCCGGAAGTCGCCGGCCTGGTCGCTGATCCCGGGCCCGGCGAGCCGCCGCATCGTCCAGTAGTAGAGGGCGGCCGTGTCGCGCTTGAAGACCGAGTCGGTGCTGCGGTCGCTGCGGACGCCGTAGACCACGTCGACCTGGTCGCGCCGGGCGGCCGCCAGCATCTCGCCGATCACCTCGGGCGGGTCCTGCAGGTCGGCGTCGATGCTGACCACGTAGTCGCCCCGGGACGCCTTCAGCCCGGCCCGCAGCGCGGTCTGGTGACCGACGTTGCGCCGCAGCGAGACGATCCGCAGCTGGGGCCACTCGGCGCGCAACTGCAGCAGCCGGGAGACGGTGGCGTCGGTGCTGCCGTCGTCGACCGCCACCACCTCGTACGCCGAACCGAGCCCGTCGAGCACGGGCCGCAACCGAGCCACGAAGGGGTCGACCGCTTCACGCTCGTTGTACATCGGCGTGATCACCGAAAGCAGCATGGCGACCTCTTCCTGGCCAGCCCTGGCCGTCGAGTCCGATCCGCACCCCTGATCATGAATGCATTTCGTCTTCGGCGTCAGCCGCTCAAGAAGCTGGGATCAGCTCCTCCACCACGAATCGCAGCCCGCTCTGCGAAGTCTGCCAGCCGGAGGACGTCGTGACGACCCACCGCCGGTCCAGCTCCGGCGCGAACGTGTCGCCGCCCTCGACGTCCAGATCGATTCGCGTACGCAGGATGTGCTCGGCCCGGGGCAGGAACGCGCGGTAGATCGCCTCGCCGCCCATGACCCACACCTCACCGCTCAGATCCACCTCGTCGACCGAGTGGGCCACCTCGGCGCCCGGCGCCGACCACGACCGGTCGCGGGTGAGCACGACGTTGCGCCGGCCGGGCAGCGGACGGAACCGCTCGGGCAGCGAATCCCAGGTGGCCCGGCCCATGACGACGGTCGAGCCACTCGTGCGTACGCGGAAATTCTTTTGATCCTCGGGCAGCCGCCACGGGATCTCGCCTCCGGCGCCGACCACCCGGCCGTTGGCCTCGGCCCAGATCATGTGGACGGTCATACGGCGACGGGAGCGCGCAGCGCGGGGTGGTGCTTGTAGTCGACGACGGTGAAGTCCTCGTACTTGTAGTCGAAGAGCGAGGCCGCCGGCGCGATCTCGAGCTGCGGGAACTCGTACGCCTCGCGGGACAGCTGCTCGGTCACCTGCTCGACGTGGTTGCTGTAGATGTGGCAGTCGCCACCGACCCAGATGAAGTCGCCCGGCGCCAGGCCGGCCTGGTCGGCCACCATGCGGGTGAGCAGCGCGTAGCTGGCGATGTTGAACGGCACGCCGAGGAAGAGGTCGGCGCTGCGCTGGTAGAGCTGGCACGAGAGCCGGCCGTCGGCCACGTAGAACTGGAACATCGCGTGGCACGGGGCGAGCGCCATCTCGGGCAGGTCGCCGACGTTCCAGGCCGAGACGATCATGCGGCGCGAGTCGGGGTCGCGGCGCAGCGTGTCGAGGATGCCGCTGATCTGGTCGACGTGACCGCCGTCGGGCGTGGGCCACGAACGCCACTGCACGCCGTAGACGGGGCCGAGCTCACCGGTCGGCGAGGCCCACTCGTCCCAGATGGTCACGCCCTGCTCGCGCAGCCAGCCGACGTTGCTCTCGCCGCGCAGGAACCACAGCAGCTCGACCGCGAGCGACTTGAAGTGCACCCGCTTGGTGGTGATCAGCGGGAAGCCGGCCGACAGGTCGTAACGCAGCCGCTCGCCGAAGAGGCTGACCGTGCCGGTGCCGGTGCGGTCGCTCTTGGCCGTGCCGGTGTGCAGGACCCGCCGCAGCAGGTCTTCGTACTGGGTGTCGACGGGCATGCGGCCAAAATACCCGCCGCGCGACCCGGCCCGGCACAACGGCCGGAACGAGTCGCGCGGCCGGCCCGGTATGCGGCCGGCAACCGGGCCCTCGCCGGCGCCCCAGGTGGCGGGAGCGCCGGCCTTTCTCAGCTCGCCCAGGACTCCGACATCTGCGGAATCTGCTGGTTGAGGGACTGCAGATCGGCCTGCTGGCCGTTCGGGGCCGACCCGGCGCCGGCGATGAACCCCAGCTCGACGCCGATCTGCTGCCAGCGCTCGTAGAGCACCTGGTCCTGCAGCAGGGCCCGGACGTCGTGGTGCGACGAGCGCAGCTCCTCGAGCGCCGCCTCATAACGCGCGACCCGCGTGTGCAGGTCCAATGTCTCGTACGTGGTCATGCAGCCAGGTTAGCGAAAGATGAGTAGTTTTATTCGCTTTTCAAGGTGCTCGCGATGCGGATGATGCGCTGGACGAGGTGGTCGAGGGCGGCCAGCTCGAAGTCCTCCAGCGGGGCGTCGTTGTTCGCGCCGGTCACGTGCGAGACGCCGTACGGGTTGCCGTCCACGAACTTCAGCGGGTCGGTGTAGCCGGGCGGCACGATGATGCCGCCGAAGTGGTAGATCGTGTTGTAGAGCGCCAGCAGCGTCGACTCCTGGCCGCCGTGCCGGGTCTGGGTGGCGGTGAAGCCCGCGTACGCCTTGTCGGCCAGCAGGCCCTGCGACCACTGCGGGCCCAGCGTGTCCAGGAACTGCTTGAGCTGGCTGGCGATGTTGCCGTAGCGGGTGGGCGAGCCGAAGAGCACGGCGTCGGCCCACACCACGTCGTCGGCGGACGCCTTGGGCTCGTCCTTGGTCCGGTCGAAGTGCTGGCTCCAGGCCGCGTTGGAGGCGATCGCCTCCGGCGGCGCCAGCTCGGCCACCTGACGCAGGCGCACGTCGGCGCCGGCCTTCTGCGCCGTCTCGTTCAGGCGCTCGGCCATCTTGTGGAGCGTCCCGGTGGACGAGTAGTAAATGATCGACAGCTTGACGTCGGCCACGATGTGCCTCCTCGAATTCATTGCTTGATCAGTCAAGCAACGTCCCCGCGAGGACCGGGCCGAAACGCTAGAGGCGCAATTCGCCGCCGTGAGGGCCGACACCGTCCGCGTTCTCGTCGTCGAACCAGACGCCGTCGGTGCCGAGGTAGCGGAACTGGTAGTGGCCCGACGGCACGGTGATGCTGATCGTGCGGGTGCCGTCACGGCGGGGCTTGAGCTCGTGCCGGCCCGGCTCCCAGTCGTTGAACGTGCCGACCACGCTCACCGGACCGGACGGCTGGTTGACCGGCAGGCAGAAGGTCACCCGCGTCTTGTTGCCGAAGAGTCGGTTCCTCTTGATCATCACAGTCTCCACAGCTCGGGCTTCCATCCCTATAACGGCGCGCGGCGATACGGGTGACGCCGCGCCGCATAGTCTTTCCGCATGCAACCGGAGCCCCATGACGAACTGCGGTCGGCGACGTTTCGTGATCTCGACACGACCACCCTGTACGCCCTGCTGAAGCTGCGGTCGGACGTCTTCGTGGTCGAGCAGGAATGCGTCTACGCCGACCTCGACGGCCGCGACGACGAACCCGGCACGCGGCACCTGTGGTTCACCCGTCACGGCGAGGTCCGGGCGTACGTCCGCATCCTCGACGACGGCGACGTGCAGCGCATCGGCCGCGTGGTGACGGCCAAGTCGGCCCGCGGCGCAGGCCTGGCCGGGCGTCTCATCGAGGAGGCGCTGACCGTCATCGGCCACCGCCCCGCCGTCCTCGACGCCCAGTCCTACCTGGTCGAGTTCTATTCCCGGTACGGGTTCGAACCCACCGGCCCCGAATTCATCGAGGACGGCATCCCGCACACACCCATGCGCCGCGAGCCCTGACTACGGAAGCGCGGCGACGATCTCGCTCATCGAGCGGCGCCGGCCCGTGTAGAACGGGACCTCCTCGCGCACGTGCCGGCGGGCGGTCGAGGCGCGCAGGTCGCGCATGAGGTCGACGATGCGGTACAGCTCGTCGGCCTCGAAGGCCAGCATCCACTCGTAGTCGCCCAGCGCGAACGACGCGACCGTGTTGGCCCGCACGTCGGGGTAGCCGCGGGCCATCCGGCCGTGCTCGGCCAGCATGTGGCGGCGCTCCTCGTCGGGCAGCAGGTACCACTCGTAGGAGCGCACGAACGGGTACACGCAGATGTACGGCCGGGCGTCCTCACCGGCGAGGAAGGCCGGCAGGTGGCTCTTGTTGAACTCCGCCGGGCGGTGCAGTGCCATCTGCGACCAGACCGGGGCCAGGTGCCTTCCGAACGCCGTACGGCGGAACAGCGAGTACGCCTCCTGCAGGGCGTCCGGCGAGGCCGAGTGCCACCACACCAGCACATCGGCGTCGGCGCGCAGCCCCGAGACGTCGTACGTGCCCCGGATGGTCACCTCAGCGCGGCCTTCAGTCCGGTTTTGGGTGGCGGGCGGGGTGGTCGGACGGGCGGCGAGCTGCTCGAAGAGCGCGTCGACCTCGCCGGCCAGCTCCTCCCGCATCGCCGGCAGCGGCGTCTCGGCCCGGAACACCGACCACATCGTGTAGCGGATCGTCGCGTTCAGCTCGTTGATCCGCGCCGCGTTCGTCTGCTCGCTCACTGTGCCTCCCATGTCTTGCTCACGTCTTCGGCGGCCCGTTCGCCGCTGGCGACGCAGGCCGGGATACCGACCCCGTCGAACGCCGCGCCGGCCAGCGCCAGCCCCGGCGGCAGGGCGGCCCGCGCGGCGGCCAGCCGGTCGAGGTGACCCGGCGCGTACTGCGGCAGCCCGCCGCCCCAGCGCTGCACCCAGGACGCGGCCGGCGGCGGCAGCTCGCCGCCGATCAGCTCGCCCAGCTCGCGCCGCGCCCGCTCGATCAGCACCGCGTCGTCGAACTGCAGCCGCTCCTCTTCGCCGGCCCGGCCCAGCGACACCCGCACGATCACCGGGCTGCCCTCGGGCCTGTCCCACTTCCGGGTGACAAAAGTGGCCGCTTTGACCAGGGTGCCCTCGCTCGGCGGGACCAGGAAGCCGCTCAGCTCGGGCACCGGAGTGCCCGGGGGCAGGGCGAGGGCGACCAGGGCCACGCTCGCGTAGTCGAGTTTGCCCACCGCCTCGGCCGCCTCCGGCGCCACCGCGGCCAGCAGCCGGGCGCTCGGCTTGGCCTGGACGGCCAGCACCACGGCGTCGACGTCGTCGGTCTGCGGAGTCGGCACCGCACCCAGCAACAGGCGCCAGCCGTGCGCGGTGCGGGCCAGCTCACGCACCGGAAGGCCCAGGCTGATGCGGGCGCCGCTGGCCGCCGCAGCCGCGCCGACCAGGCGGCTCAGCCCGCCCTCGAGCGCGCCGAACACCGGCTGACCGGGCACCCGCCCGCTCGCGGCCTGCGCGGCCCGGACGGCGGCGCTCAGGGTGTGCTCGACCCGGGCCGTGCGCGCGAGCTGCGGCATCGCCACGTCGAGGGACAGCCGGTCGGCCCCGCCCGCGTAGACGCCGCCCAGCATCGGGTCGACCAGGCGGTCGACCACCTCGTCGCCGTAGCGCTCGCGGACCAGCGCGCCGACCGCGACGTCCTGCCCCGGGGCCAGCACCGGGCGGCCGTTGTCGACGTCGTGATCGGCGGTGGCCCGGGCGACACCGCCGAGCGCGCTCACATCGCCGGGAACGCCGACCAGCGTGCCGGGCGGCATCGGGGCCAGCCGGCCGCCGAGGGCCAGGGCGGCGGGCAGCTTGCGCGGGTGCACCAGCGCCTCTTCCAGCCCGAGGCGTTTGACCAGGGCCACCGCGGCCGACTCGGCGCCGTCGCTGCCGGTCATCAGGAACGACTCGGCGCCGCGCTCGACGGTCACGCCGGCCAGTTCGCCGGTGCGCAGCTTGCCGCCGAGGGCGCCGCTCTGCTCGTACACGATGATCTCGGCGTCGGCCGGGTTCAGGTCGCGCAGCCGCAGGGCGGCCGCCAGCCCGGCGATGCCGCCGCCGATGACCGCGATCCGCTTCCGCACACCGACCACCATTCCAGGTGGAACCGCCGCCTTGCCCACGGGGTCGGCCGATGTGAGCTAGCGCGCGGATGCCTCATGAACGTGGGCGACCAGGCGGGTCAGCATGTCGGGGTCGGTCTCGGGCATGACGCCGTGGCCCAGGTTGAACACGTGCCCGGGGGCGGCCTTGCCCTGGGCGAGCACCCGGTCGGCCTCGCGGCGCACGACGTCCCAGCCGGCGAACAGGATCGCGGGGTCGAGGTTGCCTTGGAGCGCCCTCTCCGGGCCGACGACCTCGGTCGCCTGGTCGAGCGGCGTACGCCAATCGACCCCGACCACATCGGCGCCGGCCTCGCCCATCGCCCGCAGCAGCACCGCCGTGCCCACTCCGAAGTGGATGCGCGGCACGCCGGCGTCGGCCAGGCCGCCGAGCACCCGGGCCGAGTGCGGCAGCACGTGCTCGCGGTAGTCGGCCTCGCTGAGCGCGCCCGCCCACGAGTCGAACAGCTGGACGGCGCTGACCCCGGCCCCGATCTGGGTGCGCAGGAAGGCCAGCGTTATGTCGGCCAGGCGGGTCATCAGCGCGTTCCACAGCTCGGGGGCGCCGTACATCATGGCCTTGGTCTTCAGGTACGTACGCGAGGGGCCGCCCTCGATGAGATAGCTGGCCAGGGTGAACGGCGCGCCCGCGAAGCCGATCAGCGGAGTCGCGCCGAGCTCGCCGACCAGCAGCCGCACCGCCTCGGCCACGAAATCGACGTCGCCCTCGGCGAGCGGGCGCAGCCGATCGAGATCGGACGCCTCGCGGATCGGCCGGGCCACCACCGGGCCGGTGCCGGCCACGATGTCGAGGTCGATGCCGGCCGCCGCGATCGGCACCACGATGTCGCTGAACAGGATGGCCGCGTCGACGTGGTGGCGGCGCACCGGCTGCAGGGTGATCTCGGTGACCAGGTCGGGGCGGCGGCACGAGTCGAGCATCCCGATGCCCTCGCGGATCTTGCGGTATTCCGGCAGCGACCGGCCCGCCTGGCGCATGAACCAGACCGGGGTGTGCGGCACGTCGAGGCCGCGGCAGGCCCGGACAAAAGGCGAATCAGTCACAACGGAAGTCACTGCGACATCGTGCCACGACACGCTCGGCGCGCCGATCGGCTCCGGACACGCGCGGCGGCATAGTCTTCCCCCATGGCGTCCCCCTCCGCTGTTCCTCCGGCGTTCGCCCGCGCGGTCGACGCTCTGCGGGCCGCGGCGCCACGACCCGAGATCCTGCTCGAAGAGATCGCCGCCCCGCAGAAGCTCGCGCCGTACGCGTTCGCGATCAGCGCGACCGTGCTGCGCGCGGGCGACGAGGTGGCCGGCGGCCGGCTGATCCTGCTGCACGACCCGGCCGGGCACGAGGCCTGGCAGGGCAACATCCGGCTGGTCACGCTGGTCACGGCCGAGCTCGAGGACGATCTGGCGGGCGACCCGATGCTGTCCGCGGTGGCCTGGACGTGGCTCACCGACGCCCTCGATCAGCACGCCGCGACGTACACGGCAATCGGCGGCACGATCACGCAGACGACCTCGACCCGCTTCGGCGAGCTGGCCGGCCCCGCCCCGACGGCCGATCTGGAAGTACGCGCGTCGTGGACCCCGACCGGCGACGACTTCGGCGCCCACCTGCGCGGCTGGTGCGCGATGCTCGCCTCGACGGCCGGCCTTCCCCCACCCGGCGTGGCCGCGTTAGGTGACCGTCAACGAGTGGGTTGACCGCAACCGAATCGAATTTCGCCCGCCTGCGACTTGGGCGCCGAAAACGGCTAGCGAAGCGAGGCCGTTTTCGGTGTCCAAGTCATCGACCTCCAGGGGCGAAATTCTCGCCGAGCGAGCAGCGAGGCCATGTCTCAGTCAGCACACGTCGAGCGTGTCGCAGGCCGTCTTGATCGGGATGGCCAAGCCGATGCCCTCGGCGTCCTTGGCCTTGGCCGTGGCCACGCCGACGACCTGCTCGTTCGCGTTCACGACGGGACCGCCCGAGTTGCCCGGGTTGATCGGGGCGTCGAACTGCACGGTCGGGCCGTCCACGTCGTCGGGCCGGTAGGCGCTGATCACGCCGGTGGTGACCGAGTCGTCCAGCCCGAGCGGCGCGCCCACCACCACGACCTGCTGGCCCGGCTTGACCTGGCCGGTGGCCGTGCCCAGGCCGGCGATCCTCTGGTTGGCCTTCAGGAGGGCAAGATCCTTGCCCTTGTCGACCTTGACGATGGTGGCGCTGATCCGGGTCGCGCCCCGCTCGAGCGAGACCTTGCGGCCGCCGTCGGTCCAAGTCTCGGCGACCACGTGGTAGTTCGTGATCAGGTTGGCCTGGTTGCCGGAGGCCTTCTTGCCGACCGAGAACGCGGTGCCGGTGAAGCCGCCCGCCCGCACCCGGAAGACGCTGGGCAGCACGCCGGACGAGACCGCCTCGGGATCGAAGACGCCGGCCAGCTTCTTCTCGAGCTGGTCGGTGCGGTCCTGCTCGGCCGAGAAGGCGGAGGCCAGGTCCTGGTTGTGGCGGCTCATTCCCTCGATCCGGTACGCCTGCCAGCCCGCCACCAGCAGCAGGAGCGTCACGACGCCGATGACCGCCGGCTTCAGCTTGTTCCCGCTGGTTTTCCCGTACGTCGGCAGGGGCGCCGCCGGTTGCGCCGGGAGCTCAGCCGGGGCCAGGCCGGCGTGCCAGGCGGGCTGCTCGCCGGTGTGCCGCTGCTGCTGCCTCGGGAGGGGGGCGGCCGGCTCCCAGTGCTGGTCGCCGCCCCACTGCTGCACTCTCGGCTCCCGCTGCTGCTGCGCGGGTTCCGCCCACTGTTGCTGCGGCGCTGCCTCCGCCCACTGACCTGCACCGACCGGCTCGCCCCAGCCGCCCTGGGCCTGCTCGGCCCACGGGTCGGCGGCCGGCTCACCCCACTGCCTCGAGTACGAGGCCTCCGGCTGCTCCTGCGCGCGGCGCCGCCCGTCGTATCGGCGCTGCTCGTCGGAGCCCGCGGGGGTGAACGGTTCGTAGGTCATGGTCATCCGGCGCGGCCTCCCGGGTATCGGCGCTGCGCGAGGTAGTACGGAGAAAGTCGCCGTTCGGATCAGCCCGATGTCGATCGAGAAAACGGCGCGCCGGGACCCGGCTGCAAGCAGCCGGGGAGGTGTCCCCGTACGGTAGCGAGGTGACCGACGAAGCACCCCTGCGCCGTCGGGACACGCCGGAGCCCGAAAGGGACGGACGACCGCACGCCGACTCGCCCGACCCGACGGCTGGCGGTCCCGAACCTGTCCCGCTCACCGCGCCCCGCGACGGCACGCCGCGCCCGGTGGAGTCCGCCGACGAACTGACCGACGTCGTGGCCCGCATGACCGCCGGCACCGGCCCGGTCGCGGTCGACGCCGAACGAGCCTCCGGCTACCGCTACACCCAGCGGGCCTACCTGGTCCAGTTACGCCGCGCCGGCGCCGGGACAGTGCTGATCGACCCGCTCCCCCTGGACGACCTGCGCACCCTCGACGCCGCGCTGGCCGACAGTGAATGGGTGCTGCACGCGGCCAGCCAAGACCTGGCCTGCCTGGCCGAACTGGGCCTGAAGCCGCGCCGCCTGTTCGACACCGAGCTGGCCGCCCGCCTGGCCGGGTTCGAGCGGGTCGGCCTGGCCGCGCTCACCGAGCAGCTGCTGGGCTTCTCGCTCGAGAAGCACCACTCGGCGGCCGACTGGTCGACGCGTCCGCTGCCCGAGTCGTGGCTCACCTACGCCGCACTCGACGTCGAACTGCTGACCGACCTGCGCGACCACCTGGCGGCCGAACTCGAACGCCAGGGCAAGACGGCGTGGGCCGCCGAGGAGTTCGCCGCGCTGGTGGCGAGCGCCGACCGCCCGCCACGCGTCCGCCCCGACCCGTGGCGGCGAACGTCCGGAATACACCGCGTACGGGGTGCACGGGCGCAGTCCCGGGTCCGGGCTCTCTGGTACGCCCGCGACGGCGTGGCCGCCCGCCGCGACTCCGCCCCCGGCCGGGTGCTGCCCGACGCGGCCATCGTCGCCGCGGCCGAGTCCGACCCCAAGGACGAGCGCAGCCTGCTGGCCATCCCCGGCTTCGGCGGCCGCTCGGTGCGCCGCCTGGCCCGGGTCTGGCTGGACGCGCTCGACGAGGCCCGCTCCCTGCCCGACGACGCCCTGCCGGTGAACCAGCCGGTGGAGGGCCCGCCCCCGCCGCACCGCTGGGCCGAACGCGACCCGGTGGCCGCGGCCCGCCTGACCCGCTGCCGGGCCGTGGTGGTGGCCACCGCCGAGGCCAACAACCTGCCCCCGGAAAACCTCATCAGCCCCGACTTCGTACGCCGCCTGGCCTGGTCCCCACCCGACGAGGTGACCCCCCAGACAGTCGGCGACACCCTGCGCGGCTTCGGCGCCCGCAACTGGCAGATCAACCTGCTGGCCGACCAGCTGGCCGACTCCCTGCCCGAGCCCACCGCCTGACCGCACCTGGATCGACCGGGCCGCCCGCGTGAGTCGCGGGCGGCCCGTCCGCGTTCCCGGGCGGCCCGTCGGCGTTCCCGGGCGGCCCGTCGGCGTTCCCGGGCGGCCCGTCGCCCATTCGGCGGCGCCGGCAAACGGGTCGCGTCACGCCGGCCCGCGCTGCCACGATCGCCCGATGGTGCAGATCCGCCCGTTCGAGCCCGGCGACCTCCCCGGAGTGCTGCATCTGTGCGAGGCCGAGGGCTGGCCGTCCTTCCCCGCCAACCCACCCCGCGCCCTGCGCATCCTGACCGCCCCCGGCGTAACCACGGTGGTAGCCCTCGACGCCGGCGCAGTGATCGGCTTCGCCGAACTCTTCAGCGACGGCGAGCTGCAGGCCTACCTGGCCAACTCGCAGTGGCCGCCACCCACCGCCGCACCGGCGTAGCCCGAAACCTGGTCACCGAGGCCCTACGCCAGGCCGGCGGCGAACGAGTAGACCTGCTCAGCGAGGACGCGGCGGCCCCCTTCTACCGATCGTTCCCCCACTTCGAGAAGCCCGGCTTCCGCCTCTACCCGTTCCACAACGCCGACTGACCGGCCCACAGCCAGCCGCAGCGCGTCACAGGACACGAGCAGGTCGAACGTCCAAGATCGCCGCCGGTGGCCGCCACCTCCCCCGCCCATCAGGGTGGGCCGACGATAGCCCCCGCCACCGACATGATCCCGAAGTTATCCACAGGCAGAACCCCGCCCCGGCCGTCCCACGCGCGGCCGGGACAGGGCAGTCCACAGGTCAAGCGCCGTCCCGCTTCGGCGCGCCCTGTCCGGCGGTCAGCCTGGCCCGCCCGCGCTCCAGTGAATCTTGGCGCGCCCGTCGTCGGTGCCGCAGCGGTCGCACTGTGAATAGCGGACGCCCTCCGGATTGAAGCGCCGCGCCCATTTGTGCCACCCCAGGCGGCACCTGAACGGCTTGCCCATAGCGTGAAGCTACGCTCACCCTGAGATCATCATCCTCACCCGAACGGCCCCGCCGAAAGCACCACTGAACAGCCCGAACGCGGGCGAACGGGGTTGAGCGCAACCACTCACGCACGTCGCCCGGGTGGGTTTCGCGTTCTGGACGCGCCAGCGGCCAGCGAAGCCCGCCCGGGCCCTCGGCGGGAGCGACGGTCTGCAACCCCCCACCCCGCTACGACATCAAGCTCTTGATCTTGAAGTTTGTGACGTTCTCCCAACGGGGTGGCACCCGTTAGTTACCGACGAGTAGCATTCCCATACCACCGCGCTAGGAGGTCCCGTGCCCCGTGAAGTTCGCGAGGTCGTCTTCGTTGACGGCGTCCGCACAC
Organism: Paractinoplanes pyxinae; assembly: GCF_026626335.1. GTDB lineage: Bacteria > Actinomycetota > Actinomycetes > Mycobacteriales > Micromonosporaceae > Actinoplanes > Actinoplanes pyxinae. The sequence continues at coordinate 522,999 of NZ_JAPNTZ010000006.1, forward strand.
CGTTCGGCAAGGCGGGCGGCATGTATGCCGAGACCCGCGCCGACGACCTGGTCATCCGCTGCATCCGCGAGCTGATGCGCCGCAATCCCCAGCTGCCGCCGGACAGGGTCGACGAGGTCGCCATCGCGGCCACCACCCAGATCGGCGATCAGGGCCTGACCATCGGCCGCACCGCCGCCCTGCTGTCCGGCCTGCCCAAGACCGTGCCCGGCTACGCGATCGACCGCATGTGCGCGGGCGCCATGACCGCCGTCACCAACGTGGCCGGCGGCATCGCGATGGGCGCCTACGACGTGGCCATCGCGGGCGGCGTCGAGCACATGGGCCGCCACCCGATGGGCGAGGGCGTCGACCCCAACCCGCGGATCATCGCCGAGAAGCTGGTCGACCCGTCCGCGCTGGTCATGGGCTCGACGGCCGAGAACCTGCACGATCGCCTGCCGGGTATCACCAAGGAGCGGGCCGACCGTTACGGGCTCAACTCGCAGCTGAAGACGGCCAAGGCGTACGCCGACGGCAAGCTGCAGCCGGACATGGTTCCGGTCGCCCTCCGCAGCGCCGAGCAGGGCTGGGGCCTGGCCACGGCCGACGAGGCGCCGCGCGAGACGTCGATGGAGAAGCTGGCCACCCTCAAGACCCCGTTCCGCCCGCACGGCCGGGTCACCGCGGGCAACGCGGCCGGCCTGAACGACGGCGCCACCGCGGCCCTGCTGGCCAGCGAAGAGACGGCCCGTGAGCTGGGCCTGCCGGTCGCGATGCGGATGGTCTCGTACGGCTTCGTGGGTGTCGAGCCCGAGATCATGGGCTACGGCCCGATCCCGTCGACCGAGAAGGCGCTGAAGAAGGCCGGCCTCACGATCGACGACATCGGCTTGTTCGAGCTGAACGAGGCGTTCGCCGTGCAGGTGCTGGCGTTCCTCGACCACTACGGCATCGCCGACGACGACCCGCGGGTGAACCCGTGGGGCGGCGCGATCGCCATCGGCCACCCGCTCGCCTCCTCCGGTGTGCGCCTGATGACGCAGCTGGCGCGGCACTTCGCCGAGCACCCCGAGGTCCGGTACGGCCTCACCGCCATGTGCATCGGCATCGGCATGGGCGGCACCGTGATCTGGGAGAACCCGAACTGGGACGGAGAGGCCAAGTGATCGAGCACCCGAACGAGGTCGTGACCAAGGCGCTCGTCCGCTTTGTCGCTTTTCAGGGCAAGAAGGTCGCGCTGATCACGCTCGACAACGGCTTCGACCACAAGAAGCCGAACAGCTTCGGCCCGGGCGGCCTGAAGTCGCTCGACGAGGCGATCACCGCGGCGACCGAGGCGAACCCGGCGTTCATCGCCATCACCGGCAAGCCGCATATCTTCTGCGTCGGCGCCGACATCACCGGCATCCCGTACCTGACGTCCCGCGAGCAGGCGCTCGAGCTGGGCGAGCTCGGCCACCGCGTCTTCGCCCGCCTGAAGAACAGCAAGATCCCGACCTTCGCGTTCATCAACGGCGCGGCCCTGGGTGGCGGCCTCGAGGTCGCTCTTCACTGCCATTTCCGTACGGTTTCCGGCGGCGCCGCTGCGCTCGGTCTGCCCGAGGTCGCGATCGGCCTGGTCCCCGGCTGGGGCGGCAGCCAGCTGCTGCCCAACCTGATCGGCGTGCCCGGCGCGGCTCAGGTCATCCTGCAGAACCCGCTCACCCAGAAGGTGCTGCGCCCGAAGCAGGCCGTCGAGCTGGGCGTGGCCGACCAGCTGTTCGAGCCGGCCGACTTCATCGAGCGCTCGCTCGAGTGGGCGGCTGCGGTCGTCGACGGCGAGCTGACCGTGCAGCGTCCCGAGGTCGACCGGGACATGTGGGAGGGCGTGCTCTTCTTCGCCAAGCAGCAGCTCGACGAGAAGCTGCACGGCGCCGTCCCCAGCGCCAATAAGGCCCTCGAGCTGCTCGCGCTGGCCAAGGACGCTTCGTTCGAAGACGGTACGGCGGCCGAGACGCAGGCTTTGGCCGACCTCATCATGGCCGACGAGTCCCGGGCCAGCCTGTACGCGTTCGACCTGGTGCAGCGCCGGGCCAAGCGCCCGGTCGGCGTGCCCGACAAGTCGCTGGCCCGTAAGGTCACCAAGGTCGGCGTCGTCGGCGCCGGCCTGATGGCGTCCCAGCTCGCGCTGCTGTTCGCGCGCCGCCTGCAGGTGCCGGTCGTGCTCACCGACCTCGACCAGACCCGGGTCGACAAGGGCGTCCAGTACGTGCACGACCAGATCGACAAGCTGGTCGGCAAGCGCCGCCTCGACGAGGGCACCGCGGCCAAGCTGCGCGGCCTGGTCAGCGGCTCGGTCGACAAGTCGGTGTTCGCCGACGCCGACTTCGTGATCGAGGCCGTCTTCGAGAACCTCGACCTCAAGAAGCAGATCTGGGCCGAGATCGAGAAGATCGTTTCGCCCGAGGCCATCCTGGCGACGAACACGAGTTCGCTGTCGGTGACGGCGATGGCGGCCGACCTCGAGCACCCCGAGCGGGTCGTCGGCTTCCACTTCTTCAACCCGGTCGCCGTCCTGCCGCTCCTCGAGATCATCAAGGGCGAGCGGACCGACGACGCCACGCTGGCCACCGCGTTCGCCGTCGGCAAGGAACTGAAGAAGTCGTCGGTGCTGGTCAAGGACGCCCCGGCGTTCGTGGTCAACCGCCTGCTGACCAGGGTCACCAGCGAGATCTTCAAGGCCATCGATTCCGGTACGCCGCTCGAGGTCGTCAACGAGGCGATGGACCCGCTGGGCCTGCCCATGCGCCCGATCGCGTTGCTGCAGCTCGTCGGCCCCGCCGTCGCCTACCACGTGGGCGAGACGCTGCACGCGGCGTTCCCCGACCGGTTCGCCGAGTCGGCCAACCTCAAGAAGATCGTCGACGCCGGCCTGCCCGTGATGGTCGACGACGAGATCAACCCCGAGGTGGCCGAGCTGGTGGCGGGCGGTTCCGCGCCGTTGTCGGCCGACGAGGTACGGGCCCAGGCGCTCGACGCCCTGGCTCAGGAGATCAGGATCATGCTGGACGAGGGCGTGGTCGCCGAGGCGCAGGACATCGACCTGTGCATGATCCTGGGCGCCGGGTACCCCTTCCACCTGGGTGGCGTCACGCCGTACCTGGACCGCAGCGGCACCTCCGAGCGGGTGACCGGCCGGCGGTTCCTGCCCCAGGGCGCGGCGAGCCTGCCCGCCTGATCCGCCGGTCCGAAAGTCGACGCCCCGCGCTCACCAGCGCGGGGCGTCGGCCGTTCTGCCCGGACGGCCCGTCCCACCACCCAGAACGGGGGACGTAGCCGATTGCTCACTACCGATAGGCTCGCCCGGTACCCGATACCTGGAGCTTTTGATGTCGCAGCCCCCGTACCCCGGCCAGCCCTACCCCGGCGAGCCCTCTTCCGGCCAGCCGAATCAGGGTCAGCCGCCTTATCAGGGTCAGCCGCCTTACCAGCCCTACCCGGGTCAGTCTCCGCAGGAGCCGCCGGCCTACCCGCCGACGACGGCCTACCCCTCCTCGGGCCAGCCTGATTACGGCCAGTCGACCCCGCCTCCCCAGTACGGGCAACCCCAGCAGCCGCAGTACGGTGCTCAGCCCGGCTACGGTCAGCAGCCTTCGTACGGCGCCCAGCCTTCGTACGGCGCTCCGCAACCCTCGTACGGTGCTCCGCAGCCGCCGAAGAAGAAGTCCAAGGTCCTGCCGATCGTGCTGATCTCGGTCGCGATCGTGCTGGTGCTCTGCATCGGCGGCGTCGTGGCCCTCTACATGGTCGGCAAGAACGCCGCCGACGACGTGACCGACGCCGTCAACAACCTGCCGACGAGCAACGCCACGGCCTACCCGACCGACGAGCCGACGACGGCGCCCCCCACGCGGGCCGCCGCCAACGTCACCATCGCCGAGCCGAAGACGCTGGGCGGCCGCGACAAGCTCACGTCGGCCCAGTTCGCGGCGATCGCCGAGCAGCTGAAGGGCGGCCTCGAGAGCGTGCCCGGCGCCACCAACACGGTCGGCGCCCTCTACGGCGACGTCGGCGACCAGGACATCGTGATCGTGGCGGCCGCCGAGGCCCCCATCAAGAACCCGAAGGCCGAACTCGAGCAGACCTTCTACGGCGCCGGCATCGGCGGCCTGAAGATCGACAACATCACCACGGCCCCCACCGGCGCCCTCGGCGGCGCCGCCAAGTGCGGCAGCTCCGAGACGTCCGGCATCGACATGGCCATCTGCACCTGGGCCGACGAGGGCAGCGTCGGCATGTTCATCTGGTACTTCAAGTCGGTCAGCAAGGCCAAGGCCGAGTTCCCCAAGCTCCGGGCCGAGGTCGAAAAGAAGAGCTGAGCGCGTCAAGCCGACACGCCGCCCGACACGATCACGTAGTCGCATCGCCTCCGGAACGGACCGGTCACGGTTGCCGTCCCGGAGGCTTTTGCGTCATCTCCACCCGTCAGGATGACCCCGGCGTCCGCCTCGGGCGCCCTTGGGCGGAGGAGGTCCGGTGATCCTGGAACAGCTACGACGTGTCCGCTGGGCCGTGCGGGCCACCCTGCTGCTGGGCGTGGCCGCCTCGGTCGTCGCCAACGTCCTGCACGCCCGGGACAACCCGATCAGCCAGGCCATCGCCGCCTGGCCACCCCTGGCCCTGCTGCTCACCGTCGAGCTGATCTCCCGGGTGCCGGTCCACCGCCGCTACCTGACCGCGCTACGCCTGCTGGCGACGGCCATCATCGCCGGCATCGCCGCCTGGGTGTCGTACTGGCACATGGTCGGCGTGGCCGCCCGCTACGGCGAAACCGGGGCGTCGCCCTACCTGCTACCCCTCTCGGTTGACGGCCTGATCGTGGTGGCCAGCATCTGCCTGGTCGAACTGGGCGGCCGCATCTCCACCCTGGAACGCCCCGCCCATTTTGCGGCCGCTGTCCCTGACCCCGCTCCGGCCCCCGTCGCTGCCTCCGCGCCGCGCGAGCCCGCGCCAGTTCCGGGCCTGATCCCCAGCCCGCTCAGCGCGGCCCAAGCCCGAGTCAACGGCCCGTCCATCCCCGCGCGGGGATCCGGCCCGCTGGGCCCCACCACAGCCGCCGCCCTGGCCGAGGTCGCAGCCGCACTCCCCCGCCCAGCACCCACTCCAGCCACCGCCGGGCGGGCAGTCCCGGCCCAACGCTCGAACGCCACCCCCAGCGGCCGAGCGGTAACCGCCCCCGCCACCGGAAAGCCCCGGCGCACCCCCGCCGAGACGGTCGCCCTGGCCGCCCAGATCAAGGCCACCCAGCCCGAGCTCAACGAGACAGAATTGGCCGCCCAACTGGGCATCAGCCCGTCCCGCTGGCGCTCCATCCGCCGCGAAGCCGCGTAACAGCATCCCGCCGACGTGGGTGTCGCTTTGCGGGCGACTGGCACTCACCGCACGATCACAGAGCATTCAAGAACGTGGCCCAATGCCGCCGAACCAGGTCACGGTCATTGCCGGCCCAAGCCACAGCCTGTTCAGCATTCCGCCTCCGCCCGGCATCCACCGCCCCGTCCCCGGCCGTCGATGAAGGCAACCGGCCGCCCGTCCTGGAAGATGGTGTTGAACGGCCCCGGGTCCCCATGGATCACGCATTCGCCGTCGCTGGCCAGCGGGGAATCGCTGGTGAGGTCGTGCAGCTCCCGCAGCATCCGCCCGCCCATCCCGTAGGCGCCACTGTCCCGCTGGCTCGGGTGATCCGTTGTACAACCCGGAACGAAAGACAACACGTCCCGCCCAAGAGAGTCGACGCCCAAATGGCGAGGCGCGTAGCGATACCCCCGGGCCTCCAGCAGTCGCAGCACCCGCGCCGGAAACTCGGCCCGCGTCCGCCGAACCGTGTCCCCAATCAGCACCACTTCGGGGGGGTACGACGCCCCCCGCTCAAGTTCACCGAGTGGCCACCCGCGCCGACGCCGCCACCACAGGCGTCGCATCCGCCGTAGGCAGCGACACCGTCACCTCGAGCCCGCCCCCGTCCTGGGCCACAGCCGAAACCGTCCCCCCATGCGCGTCACAAACCGCCCGCACAATGGACAGCCCCAACCCCGACCCCCGAGACCCGGTACGTTCCCATCCCCCACGGCGGAACGGCTCGAACAGCCCCGGCACGTCCCCCGGCTCCACTTCATAGCCGGTGTTCCCCACCACCAGCCGGGCCTGGCCGTTCACCGTTGACGTGCTGAGCCACAGCCTCCCCAGCAGGTGGTTGTAGCGGATCGCGTTCTCGATCAGGTTGCCCGCCAGCCTGTCCAGCAGCGACGGGTCACCCACCACCGGCGCCGGCTGCAGGTCCGTCGTCACCTCGAGCTTCAATCGCTCGGCCTCCGCTTGAACCGCCGACAGGGCCGTCGTCGCGCTCATCGACAGGTCGGCCGGCACCTTGCGCGCCAGCCGCCGCCCCGATTGGGCTTCCGAGCGGGCCAAGACCAGCAGCGCGTCCACCAGGCCGTTGGCTCTTTCCGAGGCGTTGCGCACCACCTTGGCCATCCGCCGGTATTCGGCCACGTCGGCCTCGTCGTCGGTCAGGGTCACGTCGATCTCGGTGCGCATGACGGCCAGCGGCGTGCGTAGTTCGTGCGAGGCGTTGGCCACGAAGCGTTTCTGCGACTCGAAGGCGCCGGCCAGCCGGTCGAGCATGGCGTCGAACGTACGGGCCAGTTCGGCCACCTCGTCGTCGGCCCCCGAGTATTTGATGCGCTGGTCGAGTGTTTCCTCGCCCAGCCGGCGCGCGGTCTGCGTGACTGTGTGCAGCGGCCGCAGCGCCCGCCCGGCCACCGCGTACGCCCCGGCGATGCCGATGATGCCGATCGCCACCAGCGCCACCGTGCCCTTGACCAGCATTTCGCGCGACGCCTGCTCGACCAGCGTCTCCTGCCAACCGGCGGCGTCGACCACGGTTCCGTTGGTCAGCGTGACCTTCGAGCCGGGCTGCAGGTCCACGCCGGGGTGCATGACGTCGCCGACCAGCAGCCAGGCCAGCACGACCAGGATCGCCCCCGCGCCGACCAGCAGGATGCCGTTGAGCAGGGTGAGCCGCAGCTTCAGGGTGGGCCGCAGGGTGAAGCTCGGGCCTCGCTTGGCGCGGCCCAGATAGACCGTCATGAGAGGACGACCGGTTCGGGTACGCGATAACCCGCCCCCACCACGGTCTCGATCAGCGGCGGATCGCCCACTTTCTTCCGCAGGGTCATCACCGTCACCCGGACGGTCGTGGTGAACGGGTCGGTGTTGGCGTCCCACACCCTTTCCAGCAGCTCCTCGCTGGAGACGACCCCGCCGCGCGCCTTCAGCAGTTCCTCGAGCACGCCGAACTCTTTGTTGGTGAGTTCGATCGGGACACCGCCGCGGGTCACCACCCGGCGGGTCTGGTCGAGCACCAGGTTGCCCACGGTGAGCACGGGCGGGGCGGCCGGGGTGGCCCGCCGGCCCAGCGCCTGCACGCGGGCCACCAGCTCCTCGAAGGCGAACGGCTTGGCCAGGTAGTCGTCGGCGCCCAGCTGCAGGCCCTCGACCCGGTCGGCCACGGTGCCGCTGGCCGTCAGCATCAGCACCCGGGTCAGCGCGCCCGATTCGACCAGGGCGGCGCAGATCTCGTCGCCGTGCATGCCGGGCAGGTCGCGGTCGAGCACGACCACGTCGTACCGCGTCACATAGGCCATCTCGTGGCCCTGCAGCCCGTCGTACGCGACGTCGACGGCCATCCCTTTGCGCCGCAGCCCTCGCGCGATCGCGTCACAGAGGTTCCGCTCGTCCTCCACCACCAGCACACGCACCGCAGTCCTCCGTCAAGCTAGCCGGGCCCAGCCTCGCCGACCGGACGTGAACCGGGTGTGAAGAGGCCACAGCTGAAGGCTACCGAAGCGGCCACAGGGCGACATTGGCGTCGACCAGGCGGCAGATGAGCCGGCCCGATGCGGCCTGGCAGCTGTTGGAGACGTCGTCGGCCGTGCCGAGCAGGCGGACCGAGAGGGTGGCCGGGTCGAGGATGCCGTAGTGCAGCACGAACGATCCGCGCACGTCGAGTTTGGCGTAGAAGCGGCCGTCCCCGGTCGGCGCCAGGAACTCCCACCGGCCGAAATTGCCCCGGACCTTTCCCGTACGCGGATCGAGCACCCACAACCCCGGCTCGTCCAGCCCGCGCTCGGCCCGCGTGGCCAGCAGAAAATCGCCGACCCCTTCCGCGTACGCGTAATAGCCGGACCGCCACAGCTCGCGCCCCGTCCCGGGGTCGATCGCCGTCATTCCCCGCTGATGCTGGAACGTGCAGATCAGCTGTCCGCACCCGGCCTGCATCCAGCTGCTCGACAGGTCGGCGTTGGTGTGCCACAGCGGTGTCAGTCCGGGCAGCCGGTACGCCCCGAAGCCGGCCGGGCCGTCGTCGGCCATCACGAGGTCGTCGACCGGCCACACCAGCCCGTTGGCCCGGCCGGGCCGGGGAGGCAGGGTGCGGGCCGCGATCAGCGCGCCGGTGTGCGGATCGTGGCTTTCGAGCCGCCCCGAGTCGGTGAGCAACACCAGCCACTGCGGGAAGTCGCCCGCCCCGCCGGTCTCGGCGATGTAGCCGTCGGCCGGCCGGGGCAGCGTCCAGCGGGTGGCGCCGGTCAGCAGATCGACGCCGGACACCGCGTTGTCGGTGCCGAGCAGCACCAGGTTGTCGGCCGGGGACACCGCGATCAGCTGGGCCGTCCGCCGCCACCGGGTCTGGTCGGTGCCCTCGGCCACGGCCACCGCGGCCCAGATGCCGCTCGCGTCGACCTGGTACGAGGCGACCATGGTGTCGCCGGCCAGCACGACCTGGTTGACGCTGCCCGAGACGGTGACCGTGGTGCTGCTGAGCAGCCGGGCCCCGGGCAGGGCGAACGTCCGCACGACGCGCCGGCTCACCTGCGCCACGAGCGTCCTCGAGCCGCTGACCAGCAGCATCCGGTCGCCGCCGAGGAACATGGTGTCGCCCAGCCGGGCCGGCACGACCGTCGGCGCTTGCATGACCGGCAGCGGCGCCGCGGCGGTGAGCAGGGCCAGCAGGGCGACCGACACCAGCGCCAGCAGGGCCCGGCGGGGCACCAGCCGGTCGGCCTCGACGGCGACGGGCGGCGCCTCGCGGGGCACCTCGCCGAGTTCGATGACTTCGTTCGTCACGGCGCACCCCCGCCCATTGTGGCGCTGGGCGGGTCAGGCTCGGTAGGCCCAGATCCGTAGTTCGTCGCCCGACCGGCACACCACGTGCCGTTCGTCGGAGCTGCAGTCGCTGACCGGGCCGCCGGTGCCGCCGAGCGGCTGGATCGCGTCGTGGCGGGGCAGCACCACGGCGAACGTGCTGGCCCCGACCTCGCCGCCGCGCCGCAGCACCAGGGGCTGGTCGGAGCGGCCGAGCAATTCGTTCTGCCAGCCGCCGAGGTCGACCCGGGTGGCGCCGGTGGCCGGGTCGACCAGGCGCATCGGCAGTCCCGAGTCGCTGCTCCACTCGATCACGTAGCGGCCGTGCCGGCTCAGGTCGACGTCGTCGGGGGCCCGCCAGCGCGCCTGCCCGGTGTCCGGGTCGAGCACGTCGAGCGTTCGCCGCTCGCTCGTGCAGAACAGGCCGCTGCAGCTGGCCGGGTCGGACATCGTCCGCGGCACGGGCCGCGACCAGCGCCGTTCGACGGTGTCGGCCGAGTAGGCGACCTCCTCGGTGACGACCCCGTCCTTGCCGTACGCGACGGCCAGAAGCCCGTCGACCAGGGAACCGCCGGACGGGCCGGCCCCGTCGACCGGCGGCAGCGCGGTGTCGCGGAGGACCGCGCCCGTGACGCCGTCGATACGCCGGAGGCGGTCCGACGACAGCATCAGCACCGCCGGGTCCTCGCCCGGCGCGACCGTCACGCTGACCGCCCCGCGGGCGCTGACGGTCCAGAGCGTGCGGCCGGTGCCGAGGTCGACGCCGCGCACGTCGGTGCGCCGCGGGGGCTCGGTGTGCGGCTCGCCGGTGGACGAGAAGTACAGCATCCCGGGGTCGCCGGACGCCTGGTCGTAGACGGTTCCGGGCCGGAAGTCCTGGCTCTGCACCAGTCCCACCCGTCCGCCCGGCAACGGGGTGATGTTCGCCGGTGACCGCCACCGGGTCGCGCCGCTGCGCGCGTCGACGACCGCGGTGATGTTCCGGTACGAGAACAGCACCAGGTCGCCCGCCGGCTGGGCGTCGAGCCCGCCCCAGCCCATGTCGTCCGGGTCGGCGGGCGGGGTCCGCAGGTGGTTGCGCCACAGCTCGCGCGGATGCTCGGCGATGCTCCAGGCGGTGATCTCGCGCTCGAACCCGGTGACCGCGACGGTGTAGACGCGGCCGCCGGTGAGCTGGAACGGCGACTCGGCGCCGGCCGGTGAGGGCACGGAGCCGAGGTAGCGCCACAGCATTGGCATGACGGGCGCCGCGCCCCCGGCGGCGAGCACCAGCACGGCCACCAGCACCAGGGCCGGGCCGCGGTAGCGGTGGGCGGGCGGCGGGGCGGTGAGCGTCGGGTCGGGCTGGGCGGTCAGGTCCAGCTCGATCACCGCCAACGCCTACCCCTTCCGGTCGTACGCCCAGACGACGAGCTGGCCGTACATCGAGCGGCACACCAGCCGCTCGGGCGCGGCCTGGCAGTCGCCCGTGCCGGCCGGGAGCGGCCCCAGCAGCTGCGGCTGGGTCAGACCCGGCTGAGCGACGGCGACCATGGTACGACCTCCGGCCTCTTCCGATCGGGTGACCAGCAGGTGGTCCTCGTCGCCGGCGCCGTAGATGGGCCGCCACCCGGTCAGATCGACCTGCAGCTGCCCGGTGTCCGGATCGATGAGCCCCAGCGGCTGCGTGTTCTCGGCCGACCCGTACGCGACGAAAGAGTTGCCGAACTGCTGGATGCCCCGCCAGCCGGGGTTGGTCCAGCGCACGTCACCGGTGGCCGGGTCGATCGCGCGCATCCCGTCGGGGCCGGTCAGGCAGGCCAGCACGCCGCACGCCTCGATGTCGTAGTAGCCGTCGGCCGGCTGCGACCACAGGTTGCGCAGGGTCACCCCGTCGTAGGCCGAGAACTCCATGTTCGGCCGGCCGGGGTGCCGCAGCAGGATCGTGCCGTCGACCACCACGGGGTTGGTGGGGTCGTAGTCGGCCGGCGGCACCGACGCGCGAGCCAGCCGCTCACCGGTGATCAGGTCGTGGACGGCCATCGTGCGGTCGTCGTGCACCAGCAGCATGCGGGTGCCGGAGTCGCCCGGCCCGGGCAGCCCGATCAGCACGGCGCTGGACGGCACGTCGACGGTCCAGCGGGTGACTCCGGTGGCCGGGTCGATCGCGTCGACCGGGCCCTGCACCCGCCGGGCGGCGCCACCCATGCTGCGGGTGGGCGAGGCGGCGAGCAGGGTCGGCGAGCCGGCCAGGGTGACCACGTTGCCCGAGCGGCTCCACTGTTCGCGTCCGTCGGCGAGCGAGATGGCGGTGGTGCCCGGGTCGCGCGAGCCGATGGTCCACGGCCGCATCAGGATCAGCCCGGAACCCAGCCGCAGCCGGAAGGCGGGAGCGGTCTGCCCCGCCTCCCACTGCGTCTTGCCGTCGGAGAGGTTGTACGCGCTGAGCATGCCGAAGGTCTGGGCCAGCAGCCGGCCGTCGTCGGTCAACGCGTACGCGTCGGCCGGGCCCACCTGCAGGCTGAACACCTCGGTCAGGGGCGCCTTGGCCGGTGCGATCGAGGCGCCCGCGGTGAGCAGCACGAGCGCGGCCAGGACGGCGGCCGGGAACCAGATCGGGAAGGCCGAGCGCTGCGGCGAATCGTACGAATCAGGCTCTCCGCGTTCCAGACCCAGATCGATGACCACCGTGTTGCCCTGCACCGTCATGCCTCAAAGGTAACGAGCAGATAACGCCGTTGCCCCGCGCCGGTCCGATTCGCGGGGCAATCACCGAATTTCCGGTGGCGTGATTCACGCCTTGCGCTGAAGCTCCGGCTGGTCGGCCAGCTTCGAGACCCACTCGGTGACGTCGCGGGCGATGTCCTGCGCGGTGAGGCCGAGCTCGGTCAGAATCTCGGCCCGGGTGCCGTGCGGGTGCCACCCGGCCGGCACGCCGAAGTCGCGCAGCGGCACCTCGACGCCCGCGTCGCGCAGGGCGCTGGCCACCGCGTCGCCCACGCCGCCGGCCCGGACACCGTCCTCCAGCGTGACGACCAGGCGGTGCTGGGCGGCCAGGCCGCTCAGCTCGATCGGCACCGGGCGCACCCAGCGCGGGTCGGCCACGGTGACGCCGAAGCCCTGCTCGGCCAGGCGGTCGGCCACGTCCAGACCCAGGCCGGCGAACGAGCCGACGGCGACCAGAAGCACGTCTTTGTTGTCGTCCTCGCGCAGCACGTCGACCTGGCCGACGCGGCGCACCGCGGGCAGGGCGGCCGGCACGGCGCCGGTCGGGAAGCGGACGATCGTCGGACCGTCCTCGACCGCGACCGCCTCGCGCAGCTCCTCCCGCAGCGACGCCTCGTCGCGCGGGGCGGCGATGCGCAGGCCGGGCACCACGCCGAAGACGCTCATGTCCCAGATGCCGTAGTGGCTGGGCCCGTCGGGACCGGTCACGCCGGCCCGGTCGAGCACGAAGGTGACCGGCAGCTCGTGCATGGCGACGTCCAGCAGCACCTGGTCGAAGGCGCGGTTGAGGAACGTGGCGTAGACCGCGACCACCGGGTGCAGGCCGCCCATGGCCAGCCCGGCCGCGCTGGTCGCGGCGTGCTGCTCGGCGATGCCGACGTCGTACGCCCGCTCGGGGTACTTCTTGGCCAGCGCGGCGATGCCGGTCGGCTCGGCCATGGCGGCCGTGATGCCGACCACGTCGGGGCGCTCGTCGGCGATCTTCACCAGCTCGTCGGCGAAGACGTTGGTCCACTTCAGCTTGGCCGAGGCGAGCATCTTGCCGGTCTCGGCGTCGAAGCTGCCCGGGCTGTGCAGGCAGTCGGCCTCGTCCTGCTCGGCCGGGCGGTAGCCGTAGCCCTTGCGGGTCACCGAGTGCACGATGACCGGCGCGTTGAAGCCCTTGGCCCGGCGCAGCGCCGATTCCATGGCCTGCTGGTCGTGACCGTCGACCGGGCCGATGTACTTGATGCCGAGGTCTTCGAACATGGGCTGCGGACTGACCGCGTCTTTGATGCCGCGCTTGACCGCGTGCAGCACCTCGTACACCGGCTTGCCCACCACCGGGGTCGAGCCCAGCGCGTCCTTCACCAGGTCGAGCACCTTCTCGTAGCCCGGGTTGAGGCGCAGCGTGGAGAGGTGGTCGGCCAGGCCGCCGATGGTCGGCGCGTACGAGCGGCCGTTGTCGTTGACGACGATGACCAGCCGGTTCTTGGCGGCGGCGATGTTGTTCAGCGCCTCCCAGCACATGCCGCCCGTGAGCGCGCCGTCGCCGACGACCGCGACCACGTGCCGATCCTCGCCGCGCAGGGCGAACGCCTTGGACATGCCCTCGGCGTAGGACAGGGCGGTCGAGGCGTGCGAGTTCTCGATGAAGTCGTGCTCGCTCTCGGCCCGGCTCGGGTAGCCGGTGAGGCCGCCGCGCTGACGCAGCAGGTCGAAGCCGTCCTGCCGACCGGTGACGATCTTGTGGACGTAGGCCTGGTGGCCCGTGTCGAACAGGACGCGGTCACGCGGCGAGTCGAAGACGCGGTGGATGGCCAGGGTCGTCTCGACCACGCCGAGGTTGGGACCGAGGTGGCCGCCGGTGCGGGACACCTTGGCCACCAGGAAGTCGCGAATCTCCGCCGCCAGGAGGGTCAGCTGCTCGGGGGTGAGGCGCTTGAGGTCACCCGGTGAGGTGATGCCGGCCAGGATGCCGTCGGAGGCGGGGAGGTCGCTCATGGGGGTGAAGTCTATCGGCGCGGGACGACAACGCATCCCGGCCGAAGGGGTCCTCTCAGGTCCTACACACAACCGACACATGTGCGTGAGCTGGGGTCATGCGGTGATCTACCGCACAGTAACAACCCGGCATCAATGCTCACGCGGGCGTCGGGCATGCTGGTGGGGCGCGACTGGCGGCACCGGGGATGGATCGACCATCGGGGAGCCTGTCACGGGGAAGTCGACCGCCTGGGCCCCCGTGCGAGAGGGTGGTCGCATGTCCGCACGCCTACTTCCCGGCGGCCCGGTCGCCGAGGCCGTTCTCGCCGACGTCTCCGAGCGCGCCGCCAAGCTCAAGGCCCAGGGCGTCACGCCCAGCCTGGCCACCGTCCTGGTCGGCGACGACGACGCCAGCGCCGGCTACATCCGCATCAAGCAGCGCCAGGCGGCCGAGCTCGGCTTCGACTCGCCGCACCGGCACCTCTCGGGCGACATCACCCAGCAGCAGCTGCTCGACGTGATCGCCGAGCTGAACGCCGACCCGAGCGTCCACGGGGTGCTGATCCAGTACCCGATCCCGGCCCACCTCGACTACGACGCCGCGCTGCAGACCCTCGACCCCGACAAGGACGTCGACGGCATGCACCCGCTCAACATGGGCCGCCTCGCGGTGGGCCTGCCCGGCCCGCTGCCCTGCACCCCGGCCGGCATCGAGGCGCTGCTGGCCCACTACGAGATCCCGGTGGCCGGGCACGAGGTGGTCATCCTGGGCCGGGGCGCGACGCTGGGCCGCCCGCTGGCCATGCTGCTGGCCCAGAAGCGGCCGACCGCCAACGCCGCCGTCACCGTGGTTCACACCGGCGTACCGGACTGGGACCGCTACACCAAGCGGGCCGAGATCCTCATCGCCGCGGCCGGTGTGCCCGGCATCATCCAGCCCGAGCACGTCCGCCCGGGCGCGACGGTGATCGGCGCCGGCGTCCGCTACGAGGGCAAGCGCCTGCTGCCCGACGTGGCCGAGGAGTGCGCCGAGGTCGCCGGGGCCATCACCCCGCGGGTGGGCGGGGTGGGCCCGACGACCGTCGCCATGCTGTTCCGCAACGCGATCAGCGCTGCCGAACGGGCGGTCGCTACAGCAGCGTGACCTTCCCGGTGTCCAGGTCGTAACGCGCGCCGGCCACGCCCAGGTGGCCGGCCTCGACCTTCTCGCGGACGATCCCGCTCTGCGCGAGAAGCGCGGCGACCTGGGCCCGCACGTTGGCCCGGACGCCGTTCTCGACAGCGTCGCCCGGCTGCGAGAGCACCGGCTCGACGATCGGACGCAGCGCGTCGACGATGGCCGCGATGTGCCCCGGCGCCTCACCGCCCGAACGGATCAGGTCGACCGTGGCCGAGATCGCGCCGCACCGCTCGTGCCCGAGCACCAGCAGCAGCGGCGGCTCGAAGTGCTCGACGGCGTACTCGATGCTGCCCAGCAGCAGGTCGTCGACGATGTTGCCGGCTACCCGGTTGTCGAAGATGTCGCCCAGGCCCTGGTCGAAGAGCAGTTCCGACGGTACGCGGGAATCCGCGCAGCCCAGCGTGATGACGAACGGGTCCTGGGCCGCGGCCAGCCGGTGGATCGCGGCGACATTCTGATGCGGGTGACGCAGGTGCCCGGTGACGAAGCGGTGGTTGCCGCGCAGCAGTTCCCGCAACGCCTCGTCGTAGGTGGCCGGCGGCGCCGGGGCGGCGTCGGCGGTGGCGGGGATCAGCGTCGCGGCCAGCGCGGTGGCGCCGGCGGTGAGCACGGAACGGCGTCCGAGGGACATGGTCGTTCTCCGATCTTGAGAATCGATCGGAGCCTATTGATCTCGCGTGAACGACGTCTGTCAGGTTTCCAACAGTGCGACGCACTCCACGTGCTGGGTCATCGGGAAGCAGTCGAAGGCCCGCAACGCCGTGAGTTTCCAGCCCAGCTCGCGGAACGTGTTGATGTCGCGGGCCAGCGACGCCGGGTCACAGGCCACATAGGCCACCGCGCGCGGGGCGGCCGCGGCCACCGCCCGTACGACCTTGGCCCCCGCACCCGCCCGGGGCGGATCGAGCACGACGAAGTCGACCGGGCCGGTCACCCGGCGCCGCAGCAGGGCCGAGTCGACCCGGGCCTCGACCACCTCGGCGTACGGCAGGTCGGCCAGATTCCGCCGGGCCGAGTCGGCGCCGACCGGGGAGGACTCGACCACCGTCGTACGCCCCTGGGTCTGCGCCGCGACCGCCGCCGCGAACAGACCGGCCCCGCCGTAGAGGTCCCACATGCTCTCGCCCTCGGCCGGCCGCAGCATCTCGAGCACGGCGGCCACCAGCGTCTCGGCCGCGGCCGGGTGCACCTGCCAGAAACCCTCCGGCGGCACCCGCCAGGTACGCCCGGCGGCCACCTCGGTCACCTCGGCCGGCCCTTCGACCAGCCGCCGCCCGCCACCGCCCAGCGTGGTGCCCTCGGCCGGGTCGTCCGGGGGCAGCGTGCCGCCGGTGCCGGTCGGGCGGGCCAGCACGGTCACGTCGCCACCGGTGGTCGCCACCGCCTCCAGCGCGTCCGCCTCGGGCCATTCGCGGCTCAGCACGTCCAGCTCCTGGATGGCCGGGTGCGCGATGCGGCAGCGGTCGATCGCCACCACCTCGTGCGAGCGGTGCTTGAGCAGCCCGGCCCGGTCGGCCGCGTCGACCGCGTAGCGCACCCGGCTGCGCCAGCCCAGCAGCCCGCCCGGCAGCTCCTCGACCTCGACGTCCCAGCGCAGCCTGGCCAGCCGGCGCAGCTGCTCCTCGACCACCGAGGCCTTCCACCGGCGCTGGGCGTCGCCCGAGGCGTGCTGCAGGTCGCAGCCGCCGCAGGCGCCCGGCCGGGCGTACGGGCAGGGCGGCTCGACCCGGTCGGCCGACGGCTCGTGGATCGCGACCGCGTCGGCCCGCAGGAAGCCCTTGTGCAGCTCGGTGATCTCGGCCGTCACCCGCTCGCCGGGCAGCGCGTGCCGCACGAAGACGACCTGGCCGTGCTCGCCGCCGACTCGGGCCACGCAGTGACCGCCATGAGCCGGGGCGCCGACGGTCAGCTCGACGCGCTCGCCCTCTTCCAGTGTGGTCACGGCAGCTTCTCCGCGGGGGTCTCGTCCGGGGCCGGTTCGACGGCCCGGACGCGGGGGCCGCGGGCCGGCACCCGGGTCAGGCTCTGGTCGAAACGGTCGAGGTCCCTGTCCTGGCTGGAGCGCAGCTGCCAGGGCACGCTGGTGACCATCACGCCCGGCTCGAACAGCAGCCGGCCCTTGATGCGCAGCGCGCTCTGGTTGTGCAGCAGGTTCTCCCACCAGCGGCCGACCACGTACTCGGGCACGAAGACGGTGACCACGTCGCGCGGCGAGCCCCGGCGCACGCCCTTGACGAAGTCGATGATCGGGCCGGTGATCTCGCGGTAGGGCGAGTCCACGACGGCCAGCGGCACCGGGATCTGCCGGCGCTCCCACTCGGCCTGGATGGCCCGGGTGTCCTTCTCGTCGACGTTCACGGTGACCGCGGTCAGCGTGTCGGGGCGGGTTGCCTGGGCGTACGCCAGGGCCCGCAGGGTCGGCATGTGCACCTTGCTGACCAGCACGACCGCGTGGTTGCGGGACGGCAGCACGGGCCGCTCGTCGGTCGGCTGCAGCTCTTGCGAGACCCGCGTGTAGTGCTTGCGGATGGCCACCATGAGGCCGTAGATGGCGATCATCGCGGCGATCGCGATCCACGCCCCGAGCAGGAACTTAGTGATCAGCACGATGATCAGCACCGTTGCCGTGAGGCCCATGCCGAAGGCGTTGATCGCCCGCGACCTGACCATCCGACGGCGGCGTTCGGGGTCTCGTTGCGTACGCAGCAAGCGGTTCCAATGCCGGATCATGCCGCCCTGCGACAGCGTGAACGACACGAAGACGCCCACAATGTAGAGCTGGATCAGCCGGGTCGTCTCGGCCTGGAACGCCGCCACCAGGATCATCGCGGCGATGGCGAGGAAGATGATGCCGTTGCTGAAGGCCAGCCGGTCGCCCCGGGTGTGCAGCTGACGCGGCAGGTAGCGGTCCTGGGCCAGGATCGAGCCGAGCACCGGGAAGCCGTTGAAGGCGGTGTTGGCGGCCAGGAAGAGGATCAGGGCGGTCACCGCGCCGACCACGTAGAGCAGGATCGACCCCGGCCCGAAGATCGTCTCGGCCAGCTGCGTGGTGACCGTCTTCTGCACGTAGTTGCTCGGCCCGGAGACGATCTGCAACGTCGGGTCCTCGACGTACTGCAGCTTGGTGGCGCGGGCCAGCAGCACGATGCCGACCAGCATGACGATCGACAGCCCGCCCAGCAGCATCAGCGTGGTCGCCGCGTTCTTGCTCTTGGGCGGCTTGAAGGCGGGCACACCGTTCGAGATGGCCTCGACACCGGTCAGCGCCGCACAGCCCGACGAGAAGGTCCGCAGCAGCAGATAGGCGAACCCGAAGCTGGTGAGGTGGTCCTCCTCGGCCGTGATGACCAGGCCCGCGCTCGGCGCCAGCAGGTCGTCGCCGAGCACGAAGACCCGGAACAGCCCGGTCAGGATCATGCCGACGATCACGAAGATGAACGCGTACGTCGGAATGGCGAAGGCCGTGCCCGACTCACGCAGCCCTCGCAGGTTGAGCGCGGTGAGCAGGGCGATCGCGCCGATCGCGAAGGCCACCTTGTGCTCGGCCACGAACGGCACGACCGAGCCCAGGTTGCCCACGCCGGACGAGGTCGACACGGCCACGGTGAGGATGTAGTCGACCAGCAGGGCGCTGCCCACGCCGAGCCCGGCCCGGGGGCCCAGGTTGACCGTCGCCACCTCGTAGTCGCCGCCGCCGGAGGGGTAGGCGTAGACGTTCTGCCGGTAGCTGGCCACCACCGTCACCATCACCACGGCGACGGCCAGCGTGATCCACGGGGAGATCCAGAAGGCGCCCGCCCCGGCGATCGACAGGGTCAGCAGGATCTCGTCGGGCGCGTAGGCCACGCTCGAGAGGGCGTCGCTGGCGAAGACCGGAAGCGCGATCCGCTTGGGCAACAGCGTGTGCTGAAGCTTGTCGGACCGAAACGGCCGGCCCAGCAGGAGCCGCTTCGCGAGGGAGGTCGTACTGGCCACGAGTGCCAAGCGTACGGCGGGCTTTTCGCACTCGCGCCCCGCCCCGGCCGCCGCTCCTGGCGGCCGCATGGCAATCTCTCACTGAGTAGCACCCACGCGGGAGGACGCGACACGTGCACGTGGTGATCATGGGGTGTGGCCGGCTCGGTTCGACGCTGGCCCACAACCTCGAAGAGCGCGGCCATGCGGTGGCCGTCATCGACCAGAACTCGGACGCCTTCCGCCGCCTGGGCTCCGATTTCGGCGGCACCACGGTGACCGGCATCGGCTTCGACCGCGACGTGCTGCGGGCGGCCGGCATCGAGCGGGCCGACGCGTTCGCGGCCGTCTCCAGCGGCGACAACTCCAACATCATCTCGGCCCGGCTGGCCCGCGAGACGTTCGGGGTGTCCCGGGTCGTGGCCCGCATCTACGACCAGAAACGGGCCCAGGTGTACGAGCGGCTGGGCATCCCCACTGTCGCCACGATCCGCTGGGCGGCCGACCGGATGGTCCGCCACCTGGTCCCCGAGGGCACGGTCGAGGTCTTCCGCGACCCGACCAGCGTGGTCTCGATCGTCGAGGCGCCGCTGCACCGCGACTGGGTCGGCCGCACACTGAAGTCGCTCGAGGAGCGCACCGGCGCCCGGGTGGCCTACCTGATGCGCTTCGGCATGGGCACGCTGGGCACCGCGTCCACCGTCATCCAGGACGGCGACCAGGTCTTCATGCTGGTCACCGACGAGACGGTGGGTGTCGTGCTCGACATCGCCTCCGGCGCCGACAAGGAAGGGCAGTGACCATGCGGATCGCCATCGCCGGGGCCGGCAACGTGGGCCGCTCGATCGCGCAGGAGCTGATCGGCAACGGCCACCGGGTCATGCTCATCGAGCGCCAGCCCAAGCAGCTGCGGCCGGAAAGGGTGCCCGAGGCCGACTGGGTGCTGGCCGACGCCTGCGAGCTGAGCAGCCTGGAAGAGGCCGACGTGGCCGGCTGCGACGTGGTGGTGGCGGCCACCGGCGACGACAAGGTCAACCTGGTGGTGTCGCTGCTGGCCAAGACCGAGTTCGCCGTGCCGCGCGTGGTGGCCCGGGTCAACCGGGCCGAGAACGAGTGGCTGTTCACCGAGCAGTGGGGCGTCGACGTCTCGGTCAGCAAGCCGCGCCTGATGGCCGCCCTGGTCGAAGAGGCGGTCACCGTGGGCGACCTGGTCCGGCTGATGACTTTCCGCCAGGGCGAGGCCAACCTGGTCGAGATCACCCTGCCCAGGAACGCGCCGTACGAGGGTCAGCCCGTCCGCGACGTGCCGCTGCCCCGCGACTCGGCGCTCGTGGCCATCCTGCGCGGCAAGCGGGTCATGGTGCCCACCGCCGACGACCCGCTCGAGGCCGGCGACGAGCTGATCTTCGTCTGCACCGCCGAGGTGGAGGACCAGATCCGCGCCGTCGTGCTGGGCAGCGAGGGTCGCGAACTGGGCTAGGCGGCCGCCTCTTCCGTCTGCTGGCTGCTGGTCACCCGGTGGATGGCCCACGCGGTGAAGGCGAACGTGGCGGCGTAGATCGGCCAGCTGATCAGGATGCGGGCGATGCCGAGCGCGTTCGCCTCGCCCATCTGGTAGAGGACGAACTGGATGCCCGCGCGCACGCTCAGCGAGGCCACCCAGACCAGGGTGAGCCACTGGAACGTACGGAACAGCCGGGCGTTGCCGAACCAGTCCTGCCGGCCCTTGTTGGCCATGACGCCCCACACGTAGCCGATGATCGGCTTGCGGACCAGGACGGAGACCAGCAGCGCCGCCGCCTGGGCGAACGTCAGCAGGATGCCGGGCAGATAGAAGTCCTCGGCCTTGCCCGTGCGCCAGGCCAGGAAGGCGCCGATGGCGATGCCGAACAAACCGTTCACCGCATGGCGTACGGGTTGCTTGCGGGCCAGCCGGAAGGCGCCGATGGCCAGCGCGGAGAACACCGCCCCGCCGATGGCCCAGTACAGCGCCGTACGCTTCTCGAGCCCGACCACGGTGTCGCCGAGGATCACGTTGAGCGCCACGAAGGCGAGCACCGGAAGGCTCGACTCGATCAGCCCGCGTACACCGCCGAGCTGCTCCGAGATCTGCTCCGACATCGACGGGAAGGGCTCTTCCTCGTCGCCGTCCTTGCCCTTGGCGTCCTTGGCGTCCGGCACCGCATGGAGGTCGAGTTCCTCGACGACCTCCTCGGCGAGCCGTTCCTCCACGGTTTCGTGCGCGGCGTGACGCGGCTCGCTGCCGGGTGTCACCGGGGCGCCTCCAGCTCGTAGTACGGGTTGTAGATGACCTTGCGATCGTCGCGGATGGCGATGCGGCCGCGGGCGGTGAGCTGACGGCCGGGCTCGATGCCGGCGATCGACCGGCGGCCCAGGAAGACCAGGGTCACCACGTCGCTGCCGTCCCAGAGGTCGGCCTCCAGGGTCGGCAGGTTGGTGCGGGGAGTGTAGGCCACCGTCCGCAGCCGCCCGTTGACCGAGACGACCTGACCGCGCGTGCACTGCCCGGCCGGCATGGCGCCGCACTTGGCCACCTCACGCTGCAGATCCCGCGCGTCGAGCTCGGAATCGGTGGCGGTCAACCGGTCGAAGAACCGGCGCAGGCCGGTGCGCTCGTCGGTGGTCATGACCTCTCCTAGCCCCACCCGGGATGCTCGCCCCGTCCGGGACGAACGGCACGGGCCATCGCCGTGCCGTTCCTACAAGGTACGCCCCGGGTGACCACTGTCACGACCCGCTATACAGGCCGGCTGCCGTTCGTCTGCGGACCCTGCTCCTGCTCGGCCTCGGCCTGAGCCTGCTCGGTCATCTCTTTGGGCAGCCGCAGCGGCAGCGCCTCGCGCACCGGGCGGGCCTCGTTGTCACGGACGACGACCAGACCGGAGAGAACTTCGCCCAGCCGGCCCTCACGGTTCCGGTCGGCCGCGGCGGCGCCCTGGTACAGCGCGCGGACCATCCAGCGCGGGCCGTCGACGCCCACGAACCGCACGTCGGCCGGGCCCTCGGGGGTGTTCACCCGGGCCGACAGCTCGACCCCGTACGGCCCGTCGACCTCGCGCGGCGCCACGCCGTCGGCGGTCATGGCCTCGGCGATCTCGGCCCGGACCTCGTTCCAGATGCCCTCGGAGCGCGGGGCCGCGAACACGCCCAGCTGCAGCGCGCTCTCGCCGTCGACCAGCACGATCTGCTCGACCGCGCCGTCCGGGTTGGCCTGCACCCGCACCTCGACGCCGTCGACGGCCGGGATCAGCAGGCTGCCCAGGTCGAGCCGCTGCACGTCGTCGGGGGCCTGGCCGGAGTCCCAGGGGCCGTGGTCGGGCCGCGGGGGCTCGTCGCCGGCGCTCAGACTCTGCTGGAGCGCCTCGGAGGGCGGTGCGTCGGTCGCACGCACGTGCTTGGGGCCGCCGCGCTTACGCGAGAACATCTTTACTGACCTTCCGTCTCATGCCTGAGTGGGCTGGCTGGGCAGCGCACTGTGCCCGCCCGTCGACCCGTGGCCACCGGCGCCGCGGGAGGTGTCGCCGAGCTCGTCGACGACGTGGAACGACGCCCGCTCGACCCGCTGGACGACCAGTTGGGCGATGCGGTCGCCGCGAGCGATCTTGACCGTGTTCACCGGGTCGTGGTTCACCAGAATCACCAGAATCTCGCCACGGTAACCGGCGTCGACCGTACCCGGAGCGTTGAGCACCGTCACACCCAGCCGGGCGGCCAGACCGGAGCGGGGGTGCACCAGTCCGACGTACCCCTCGGGAATGGCCACCGCGATGCCCGTGCGCACCTTCGCGCGTTGCCCGGGCGCCAGCTCCGCCCCCTCGGCCGCGACCAGGTCGGCGCCGGCGTCACCCGGATGTGCGTAGGCCGGCAGCGGGAGGTCGGGATCGAGCAGGCGGATCGGGATCACCACGTCGGTCAAGGTAACGATTCCTCACTGGTGCGGCTGCGGGCGGCACTCACCCTGCCATCCTGCCGTGCCCCGTCGCGGAGGCGCGCCGTACCCTTCCAGGGTGACACCGGAGTCCTCCACGCGCACCACCGCGGCCCCCGCCTACGCCGAGCGGCTGCACCTGACGTGGTGGATCTGGCCGGTGATGCTGCTCGTGGTGGCGATCCTGGGGTTCGAGCTGATGCTCGGCTTCCCCGATGTGCCGGCCTGGGTCGTGTTCGCCGTGCTGGTCCCGCTCGCCCTGGCCGGCATGGCCTGGGTGGGCCGCATCCGGGTGGCCGTCACCGCGGGCGAGTTCCAGGTGGACGATGCCCGGCTGCCGCTCGAGTTCGTCAAGGACGTCGTGGCGCTGGACGCCGAGGGCAAGCGCGAGGCTCTGGGCGTGGGCGCGCACCCGCTGGCGTTCGTGGTGCAGCGCCCGTGGATCGGCCCGGCCGTGCAGGTGCTGCTCGACGACCCGGCCGACCCCACGCCGTACTGGATCGTCAGCACCCGTCACCCGGTCGAGCTGGCGACCGCCCTGCTCAACCGTCGATGATCTTCGAGCGGCTCTTCCGCAGGTCTTTCTTGATGTGATCGCCCAGGTTCTTGGTGGCCCGGCGGTTCAGATAGCCGGCCACGGCCGCGCCCGTCAACATCGGGCCGTACGTGGTGAGGCTGCGGCCGAACCTCTTGAGCAGGCTGGTCTGCAGTTCCTTGCGGGCGGCGGTGCCGAGCACAGAGGCCACACCGACGCCGGGCACCAGCGGGTTCACCCCACGCTGCTGCGACCAGGCCTGGATCAGCGCCCCGGCCCGCTGGCCGAGCCCGCCCCGGATCGGCTGCCCGTAGATCTCGTGCAGCTCGCCGACGAGCTTGAGCTCCACGGCCACCACCGCGACCGTCTCGGCCGCGAGCAGGACCGGCGCGGTGAGCAGGGTCGGCGGCGCCACCCACTCGACAGCGGCCACGCCGCCCCCGGCCGCGCCGACGCCCGCCGTCGAGAGCGCGGCGTTGCGGATCAGGCGGTCGGCCAGGTCGTCGTCGCTCAGGCCGGGGAAGTGGCGGCGCAAAGTCTCGATGTCCCGCACGGGGATGTGCGGCGCGACGTCGGCCACGACGTCACCCATCCAGCGCATCGCCGCCTTGGGCTTGAACATCTGGCCCATCCCCCGGCGGCGGATGTCCCCCACGAGCCGGCCGAGCAGCTGCCGGCGGCCGGCCGGTTCCAGGTCGTCGGCGGTGAGGGCGGCGACGGTCTCGCCGAGTTCGCTGTCGACCGCGGCGAGCTCCTGGTTCTTGGCAGTCGTCTGCTCCAGGGCCCGCGAATCGTTCGTCTCGGCGGTGTGGTCCGTTCCGCTCATCGTCGTCCTCCCGTCGTCGGTCGCGGGCTCATGCCTCCATGGTGATGCCCCGTGTCGACCCCGGGTCAAACCCGGCAACGGCCTGACGCCCGACCGCGAACCGCGGCCGGGTGGTGTTACGCCACGCCCCCCTGCGCGGCGCTGCGCGCGAGTGTGCCGGTCAGGCACACTCGCGGCAGATCAGCTCCCCGTTCCGCTCCGCGGCCAGCTGGCTGCGGTGGTGAACAAGGAAACAGCGGGCGCAGCGGAACTCGTCGGTCTGCATCGGCAGCACCTTGACGGTGAGTTCCTCGTCGGCCAGGTCGGCGCCGGGAAGCTCGAAGCTCTCCGCCACCTCGACCTCGTCGACGTCCACTGAACCCGACTGCGAGTCGGCGCGGCGGGCCTTGAGCTCCTCGAGGCTGTCCTCGCCGAGGTCGACCTCATCGCGACGCGGAGCGTCGTAGTCGGTGGCCATCGGTCTTCACTCTCCTGTATCGATGTGTCACTTGGCGTTAGTAACGCCCGCGACGTTGTTTCGGTTCCCGGTTCCGCCGGACGATTTCCGACACTGCTCCGGCTCTGCCCCTGACACGCCGAACACCCCCGGTGAGCGGGGAACACTACCGCTGTCGCGGCAGTGTTGTACGCGCACGGGCGGCCCATTGTTCCCGATGTGACCGAGGCGACATCAAAGTAGGGGTAGCAGCCTCTGGATCATCGTCGGCGCGCCGGAAGTATTCCCTGTTTCCGCATGCCTGGCGCACAGACGCTAACCTCTCGACAGGTCCCGCCCCTTCCCCGGGGCAAGAAGAACCCCTGGAGCCAACCCCATGAGCTTTGCGCGCGTACGAGCGCTCATCGTCGTCGGCGTGCTTGCCGTGGCCGCGGTGGTGTTCGTCATCGTCGCGCTGGTGCAGGACAGCCAGGGCGGCCCGACCGCCGGTGAGGGCTGCCCGGCCGGAGCGCCCCTGGCCGACGTGACGCTGCCCGACGACCCGGCCGAGGTCACCGTCAAGATACTCAACGGCACGGACACCCCCGGCCTGGCCGACAGCGTCACGAACGAGTTCAAGAACCGGCGTTTCACCACCCAGAAGCCGGCCGAGGCCAAGTCCAAGCTCAAGGGCGTCGCCGAGATCCGCTACGGGCCGGACACCGTCGGCAAGGCGCAGCTGCTGCGGGCGTACTTCCTGGCCCAGTCCAAGATGACCTACAGCGCCAAGCGCAAGGGCGGGGTCATCGAGATCGTGATCGGCAACCAGTACCGCCAGCTCGCCACCACCACCGAGGTCAACCAGTCGCTGGTCGAGGTGGGCGAGCCGACGCTGCCGCCCGGCGCCTGCGTCAAGCCGGCCGACAAAGACTCCTAGGCGCCCCCCGCGGCATCGAGTGCGACCAAGGCCTCGTGCAAGGGGCCGTGGACGGCCGGAGGAGCCGCCACAAGCATCTCGATGCCGGGGGCGGCCCCGCCGAGGCCGGAGACGACAATGCCGGCCTCGGTGGCGATCAGACCGCCGGCGGCCCAGTCCCACGGGTTGAGCCCCTTCTCGTAGTACGCGTCGAGCGTGCCCTCGGCGACCGCGCACAGGTCGAGCGCGGCGGCGCCGAACCGCCGGATGTCGCGCACCTGGGTGATCAGCCCGGCCAGCACCCGGCCCTGGTGCTCACGTCGCCGGGCGTCGTACCCGAAACCGGTGCCGACCAGCGCCTGCCCCAGGCCGCTGGGAACCGAGCCGTGCAGCCGCTTCTCGCCCCGCCAGGCGCCGCCGCCCAGCGTGGCCGTCCACTCGTCGCCGGTGGCCGCGTTGATCACCACGCCGGCCACCACCGCACCGTCGACCTCGGCGGCGAGCGAGACCGCGTACTGCGGCAGCCCGTAGAGGTAGTTCACGGTGCCGTCGATCGGATCGAGGATCCAGCGCACCCCGCTGCCCCCGCCGGCCTCGGTGTCGCCGTACTCCTCGCCCAGCACCGCGTCGCCGGGCCGGGCCGCCTGAAGGGCCTCGATGACCTGGCGCTCGACCGCCTTGTCGGCCGCCGTGACCACGTCGGTGGCCGTGCTCTTGGTCTGGACATCGCCGATCGCCTCGGACCGCATCCGCCGCGCGGTGGCCGCGCCCTCGCGCGCCACCTGGACCGCGAGCCCTAGCAAAGCGCCGGGTGTCGATGGGGTCGAAGCCGCCGAAAACTCACTCACGTGTACGCCCTTTCCGCCGATAGCATTCTCTCGCCGGCCCTCATCGGCGAGGTCGGCGGCCCCCGCGGCGTGCTGCGGCAGGAGGATCTCGCCCGACGGCGCTACAATTCACCCCTGCCCACCGCTTCGCGGACACCACAGCACCGATTCGTCCGCGTCCCGGGGGTCCCCACACCAACACCGGCCAGCCTCCCCGCCGTGCGCTGCGCTGGGCTCATGGCCGTGCTCATCCTCGCCTCCGGAAGGTCTTTCGTGACAGAAGCCCACCAGAACGGTGCCGACGTTCGTTCTCTCACCGAGGCCCTGATCGCCCATGCACAGGGTGCGGGCGGGCAGCTCACGTCGGCCGAGGTCGCGCACACGCTCGAGTCCGCCGAGGTGAATCCGGCCCAGGCCAAGAAGATCCTCCGCGGTCTCGTCGACGCGGGCATCACCGTCGTCGTCGACGGCTCGGTGAGCACCCGCCGCAAGGTCGCCGCCGCTCGCGCCGCGACCCCGGCCTCGAAGGCCACCACCGCCAAGGCCGCCCCCGCCCGCAAGGCGACGCCGGCGCCGAAGCAGGCCGAGGCGGGCGAGGCGGCTCCCGCCGGCGCCGCCCCGGCAACACCCGCCGCCCCGGCCAAGAAGGCGGCGGCGAAGAAGGCCGCGGCCAAGGCCGTCCCGGCCAAGAAGGCCGCCGGCCCGGCCAAGGCGGCCAAGCCCGGCGAGGAGGGCCCCGCCGACGGCGAAGAGATCGACCCCGAAGAGCTCGCCGCCGAGATCGAGGACGTCGTCGTCGAGGAGCCGCCGGCCATGGTCGCGGCCGCCGCCACCGACGCCGCCAGCTCGGCCACCGACGGCGACTTCGAGTGGGACGACGAGGAGTCCGAGGCGCTCAAGCAGGCGCGTCGCGACGCCGAGCTCACCGCCTCGGCCGACTCCGTCCGCGCCTACCTCAAGCAGATCGGCAAGGTCCCGCTGCTCAACGCCGAGCAAGAGGTCGAACTGGCCAAGCGGATCGAGGCCGGCCTCTACGCCGCCGAGCGGCTGCGCGCCTGCGACGAGGGCGAGGAGAAGCTCGAGCGCAACATGGAGCGCGACCTGCGCTGGATCGGCCGGGACGGCGAGCGGGCCAAGAACCACCTGCTCGAGGCCAACCTGCGGCTGGTCGTCTCGCTGGCCAAGCGCTACACCGGCCGCGGCATGGCCTTCCTCGACCTCATCCAAGAGGGCAACCTCGGCCTGATCCGCGCCGTCGAGAAGTTCGACTACACCAAGGGCTACAAGTTCTCCACGTACGCCACCTGGTGGATCCGCCAGGCCATCACCCGCGCCATGGCCGACCAGGCCCGCACCATCCGCATCCCGGTGCACATGGTCGAGGTCATCAACAAGCTCGGCCGCATCCAGCGCGAACTCCTGCAGGACCTGGGCCGCGAGCCCACCCCTGAAGAGCTCGCCAAGGAAATGGACATCACCCCGGAAAAGGTGCTGGAGATCCAGCAGTACGCCCGGGAGCCCATCTCGCTCGACCAGACGATCGGCGACGAGGGCGACAGCCAGCTGGGCGACTTCATCGAGGATTCCGAGGCGGTCGTCGCGGTCGACGCGGTGTCGTTCTCGCTCCTGCAAGACCAGCTGCAGCAGGTCCTCCAGACGCTCTCCGAGCGCGAGGCGGGCGTGGTGCGGCTGCGGTTCGGCCTGACCGACGGCCAACCGCGCACGCTGGACGAAATCGGTCAGGTGTACGGGGTCACCCGTGAGCGCATCCGGCAGATCGAGTCCAAGACGATGTCGAAATTGCGACACCCGTCCCGCTCCCAGGTCCTGCGCGACTACCTGGACTAGGGGCATTCGGTCAACAATCCGTGCCCGAATGGTCACCACCCGTACATCATCGGGTGGTGATCAGACCGTTGTGCAGAAGTGATCGTTGACGTGGCACCCTTGGATCACGGCACACTTAGAGCCCAGCACGTGTGACCTCGGTCCCCCCGGGGCACAGTGGGAAGGCCGCAACGGTGCAGGGTGTTGCACGATGTGAGCAGTAGCCGAGGAACATGTTCATCGGTTCGAACAGAGGAGGAAGGCGATGACCCCGACTCTCACGCCGCCGGCAGGTAGTGTGGCCGGCCCCGCAGCCGATGAACGGTGCGACCGCTGCAATGCAGCCGGAAAGCTCCGTTTGACCCTGGCGGGTGGCAGTGAGCTGGTGTTCTGCGGACACCACGCCAACCGGTACGCCGAGGACCTGGTGAAGATCGCAGTGCAGTTCACGGCTGACCCGGAGTTCACCTGGCGTGGCGCCGACATGATGCCCAGCTCCAACTGAATATCCCCGTTCCCCCGACCAAGACTTGAAAGGGGCGCCCACGGTGTGGGGCGCCCCTTTTCCATGCCCGCGCGCGGCTGCGCCGTCCGGCCGCCAGGGGCCGCCGTGCGTGTTATTGCCCGGTGGGCGGCTCGGCGTCCCACAGCTCTTCGACGCTGACGTGGAGCGCCTTGGCCACCTTGATCGCCAGGTAGACCGAGGGCGCGTAGTCCCCCGTCTCCATCGCGATGATGGTCTGGCGGCTCACCTGGACGGCCGCCGAGAGGCCCTGCTGGGTGAGGCCGGCCTCTTTGCGCGCGGCCCGGATGCGTACGCCTGCAGTGCCACCCGCCTCCGGCGCCCGCACAGGGCCCGCCGGTGGGGCCATCAGTCTTCGTCCGCGGTTGCGGCGGCCTCGAGACGGCGCCGGCGGCGGCTCTGCAGCATCTGTGCCACCACGCCGCCCGCACCGCCGATCACGCCGCCCACGGCGGCGCCGATCCACGTCGAGTCATCAGGCCCGTAGGCGCGCAGAGAGCCGACGAAGAACACCGCATAGGGCAGGCCACCGGCGAGGCCCCACAGGACGCGCCTGGTGTCCATGACGCGGGGTGTGGTGTCGACCCGGCGGGATCGCACGTACCACATGCAGACGAGCATGGGGACGAACATCGCGACCAGCACGACGGCCAGCGGGAGCACCGACGGACGGCCCAGCGGCCACACCATGATCGCCGCGGCCCACGGGACGGCGATCCACTGCAGCGAGGCGGCGGCGGAAATGCCCTCGTACCACCGGTAGCGCTCGCGCTCGTCGCCGTAGAAGTCGCCGTCAGCGTCGATGCCCCACCGAACGACTCGATCCAGAATTGTCGTCGTCATGCATCCAGCATGGCGTCAAGTCCACTTGACGTCAAGAGAACTTGACGTAAAGAAGACTTCACAGCGTCTGGATGGTCGCGATCCGCTCCTCGAGCTGCTCGATCGTCGCCTGCGCGCTGGGCGGCCCGCCGCACAGCCGCCTCAGCTCGGCGTGGATCTTGCCGTGCGGCAGGTTCGTGCGGTGGTGGTGGGCCGCGACCAACGTGTTCAGCTGGCGCCTGAGGCTGTTGCGGCGCTCCCCCGCCGTCATCACCGGCGGGGCCTCCCGTTGGGCCGGAGCGGGCGGCTCAGCGGCCTTCTGGCGTTTCTTGGCGGCCAGCTGGTCCGCCTGCCGCTTGTTCAGCAGCACCGAGACCTGGTCGGGGGTGAGCAGGCCGGGCAGCCCGAGGTACTCCTCCTCCTCGGCCGTGCCCGTCATCGCCCCCATGCCGAACGAGGCGCCGTCATAGATGACCTGGTCGAGCTCGGCCGTGGCGGACAGCGCCTCGAACTGCTTCTCGAGCTCGCCCTCCGCGTTCTCCTCCCGCTGCGCCCGCTCGAGCAGGTCGTCGTCCAGGCCGTCCTTCTGCTTGGGCAGGCCGAGCACGTGGTCGCGCTGGGCCTCCATCTCGCTGGCCAGCCCGAGCAGGTGCGGCACGCTGGGCAGGAAGACGGTCGCCGTCTCGCCCGGGCGCCGGGCCCGCACAAAGCGGCCGATCGCCTGCGCGAAGTACAGCGGGGTCGAGGCGCTGGTGGCGTACACACCGACGGCCAGCCGGGGAATGTCGACGCCCTCCGACACCATGCGCACGGCCACCATCCAGCGGTCCTGCGAGGCGGCGAAGGTGGCGATCCGCTTCGAGGCGCCCTCGTCGTCCGAGAGCACCACCGTCGCCGGCTGGCCCGAGATCTCCCCGATGAGCTTCGCGTACGCGCGGGCGGTCTGCTGGTCGCTGGCGATGATCAGTCCGCCCGCGTCCACGATGCCGTGCTCCCGCAGCTTGGTGAGCCGGGCGTCGGCCGCCCGCAGCACCTGGGGCATCCAGCCGCCGCGGTAGTCCAGCGCCGTACGCCAGGCCTGAGCGATCAGGTCTTTGGTCATCGGCTCGCCGAGGCGGGCGGCCAGCTCGTCACCCGCGTTGGTGCGCCAGCGCGTCTCGCCGGAGTAGGCCATGAACAGAACTGGCCGCACGACCCCGTCGCGGAGCGCGTCCGAGTAGCCGTACACCGAATCGGCCCGCGACCGCTGCAGCCCGTCGTCGCCGCGCTCGTAGCTGACGAAAGGGATCGGGTTCTCGTCCGAGCGGAAGGGCGTCCCGGTGAGCATCAGGCGGCGTTCGGCGGGCTCGAAGGCGGCCTTGACGCCGTCACCCCAGCTGCGCGAGTCGCCGGCGTGGTGGATCTCGTCCAGGATCACCAGCGTGGGACGGGTCATCGTGCGCCGCCGGTGCACCGCGGGGGCCATGCCGACCTGGGCGTACGTGAGCACCGCGCCGTGGAAGTCGCGCGACGAGTGGATGTCGGCGTTGCGGAAGGCGTGGTCGAGCTGGATGCCGACCCGGCCCGCGGCCGCCGCCCACTGGACCTTCAGGTGCTCGGTGGGGCAGACCACGGTGACCGCCTCGACGGTGCCGTCGGCCAGCAGTTCGGCCGCGATCCGCAGGGCGAAGGTGGTCTTGCCGGCGCCGGGGGTCGCCACCGCCATGTAGTCGTCGCTGCGGCGGCGCAGATAGCCCACGAGGGCCTTGCGCTGCCAGTCACGAAGCGGGGGGAAGGTCTCCAGATCCGGCAGTGGCGGGCTCAAGCTGCGACGATCCTTTCCCCTCAGCAAAACACCCCCGGCAAGTGACCGGAGGCGGCATTCAGCATAGCCGCGGCGGCGGCCCGGCGCGGGTTACGGCGCAGCCACCGGCGCCGACCACCGGCGGTACAGCGCGACGAGCCGCACCCCCGTGATAAGCAGGGCCGACACCGCCATCGTGAGCGGATCGGCGAGATCGGCACCCCGCAGGATCGTGACAAGAATCGCGCCGCCGAGGGCGGCCACGGCATAGATGTCACGCTGCAGAACGACCGGGATCTCGCCGGTCAGCAGATCGCGGGCCAGACCGCCGCCGATGGCGGTGAGCATGCCGATCAGGCACGCGCCGACCGCGGGCACCCCGGCGTCCAGCGCCTTGAGAGTGCCCGTGACCGTGAACAGGCCGAGGCCGGCCGCGTCGAGCAGCAGCACCGCGCGGCGCCACCGGGTCAGCTGCGGGTGCAGCCAGAAGACGGCGAGGGCGGCGGCGACCGCGGTGACCGCGTACCGCCAATCGGCGAAAGCCAGCGGCGGGACGGCCCCGATCACCAGGTCGCGCAGAATGCCGCCACCGAGCGCCGCGATGAAACCGACGAAAGCGATCCCGAAGATGTCGAGCCGCTTCGCGATCCCGGCCGAGGCGCCCGAGGCGGCGAAGACCGCCACGCCGATCAGATCAGCGACGAGGAGCCCGTCCCCCGCAGTCACCGGGCGCCTCGGGAGGAACGACCGGTCAGTGCTGCATCGCTTCGTAGATCTCTTTGCACTGCGGGCACACCGGGGAACCCGGCTTCGGCGACTTGGTCACCGGAAACTTCTCGCCGCACAGCGCGATGACGTACGTGCCCATGACCGCGCTCTCGGCGATCTTCTCTTTCCGCACGTAGTGGAACATCTCTGGCCCGGTGTCGGCGTCCTTGGTCTCGGGACGCTCCAGGATCTCCGTGCTCACGACATATGCCCTTCGGTTCTGGTGGTCAGGGTCGTCAGACCACCGGTCCCCCCGGCCTGCGGCAGCTGACGAAAGCTCCAACCCGCAAGTGTGACACCTCGGACCGGGCCGGTCCAACGACCAGGTCGCCGGTCTTTGGCCAGGTCGCGATCAGGCACCGTACGGTAGCTCTCGTGACTGACTTCGCGATTCGATACGGCGAGCACGTGACCCGTGCCCGCCGGGAGGGCCGGCCGGTGGTCGCGCTCGAGAGCACGATCATCTCGCACGGTCTGCCGCACCCGGACAACCTGCGGGTGGCGCGCGAGATCGAGCAGACCGTCCGGAACCAGGGCGCCGTGCCGGCCACGATCGGCATGATCGGCGGCGAGCTGGTCGCCGGCCTGGACGACGCCCAGATCGAGCACCTGGCCCTGGCCGAGGGAGTGGCGAAGCTCTCCGTTCGCGATCTTGCCGTGGCGGCCGCCCGGCGGGCCGACGGCGCCACCACGGTCGCCGCCACCAGCGCGGTCGCGGCCGCCGCGGGTATCGGCGTGTTCGCCACCGGCGGCCTGGGCGGCGTGCACCGCGAGGCGAACGTCACCTTCGACGAGTCGGCCGACCTGACCACGCTCGCGCACACGCCGATCGTGGTGGTCTGCGCCGGCGTGAAGTCGATCCTCGACGTCGGCGCGACGCTGGAACGGCTCGAGACGCTGGGCGTGTCGGTGGCCGGCTACCGCACCAAGCGCTTCCCCGGCTTCTTCATCACCGACGGCGGCTTCGACGTCGACTGGGAGCTCGAGTCGCCCGAGCAGGTGGCCGACGTGATCCGCGCCCGCTCCGACCAGAACGTGGGGGCCGGCGCGCTGATCCTGGCCAACCCGCTGCCGGCGGGCGAACAGCTCGATCCGGAACTGCACGACCGTACGCTGGCCGAAGGCCTCTCGCTGCTGGCCCGGGGCGGCATCACCGGCAAGGCGGTCACCCCGTTCCTGCTGAGCCACTTCCACGAGAGCACCGAGGGCAAGAGCCTCGAGGTCAACGTACGCATCATCCTGCGCAACGCCGCCCTCGCGGCGCAGATCGCGGTGGCCACAGCAGCCGAGTCGAGCGCCCCGCTGGGCTTCACCGTCCCCGCGTGATCGTCGTCGTCGGCGACCTGGTCACCGATGTGCTCGTGGCGCACGGCGGCCCGATCGAACTCGGCTCGGACACCGCCGCCGCCATCACGGTGAGCGGCGGTGGTCAGGCTGCGAACACGGCGGCCTGGCTGGCCCGCACGGGACGGCCGGTCACGCTGGTCGCCGCGGTCGGTGACGACCCGGCCGGTCGCGAGCGGGTGGCCGAGCTGACCGCGGCCGGGGTGACCTGCGCCGTACGAGCCCACCCGCAGGTGGCCACCGGCAGCGTCGTCGTGCTGGCCGGCCCCGAGGAACGCACGATGATCACCGACCGGGGCGCGGCCCTGCTGCTCGACCCGGCCGACGTCCGGCACGCGATCCAGGCCTCCGAGGCAACCCACCTGCATCTGTCGGGCTATCCGCTGCTGCACGACGGCTCGCGGCCGGCCGGTCTCGAAGCGCTCGCCGCCGCGGCTGCGCGTGGCCTGACGACCAGCGTCGACGCCGCCTCAGCAGCACCGCTGCGCGCGGCCGGGCGGTCCGCCTTCCTGGCCTGGGTGCGGGACTGCGACCTGTTGCTGTGCAACGCCGACGAGGCCGACGTCCTGGCCGGCCCGGGTACTGCGGACGCGCAGGCGGGCCGGTTGACTCAGCACGTACGCAACGTGGTGGTCAAGCAGGGGGCGGCCGGCGCGGTCTGGGTGTCCCGGGACGGCGGCGTGTATTCGGTGACGCCGGCGCGGGTCGCCATGAAAGACCCGACCGGTGCCGGCGACGCCTTCGCGGCCGGCCTGCTCGCCGCCTGGTGCTCCGGGCAGGATCCGGAGGCCGCGTTGAAGGCCGGAGCCTCGTTGGGTGCCGAGGCGGTCGCCTCGATCGGCGCCCGGCCCCTCGGTTAGCTCTTCTCGCGGTCGCGCTGTTCGGCCGGGGTCCAGTTGCCGGTGTCCGTCGGCTCGAGGTCGATGGTCAGATATTCCGTCGCCTCGGCGGAGTGCTGCGGAAGGCTGGTCTGCGGCTTCGGTTCGCGGGCGAGGGCGTCAGCGGCGCGTTCGGCCTTGGACTTGGGCGGCCGGTCGTTGGCGATCAGCACGGCCGCCCAGGGCAGGAAGACCATGCCGGCGGCACAGAGCACCAGCCAGAGTCCCAGCAGGGGCGGGCGAACGCTGAGCAGGATCGCGCCCACGATCAGGCAGGCGGCCCGGATGCTCATCATCGTCACGTAGCGGATCTGCCGCCAGCGGAACTGTTCGTCCGGACTACGGGCTGCGTCCGTGATGAGAACCGCTCGGTCCGGCTGCTTCTTCACGATGGGGTCTCCGATCGACCCCCCATGATTACACCGTTCGTATCAGTACGCCCACCACGCACGGAAGCGGAGTCAGAACAACTCGATGGCGGGCGCGTCGTTCGAGGTGACCGTGCCGCCGGTGTGCTGCTCATGGGTCATCCGCTGGCGGGCCATGACGTGCCGGTTCCGCAACTGCTCGACCGAGACAGTGCTGCCCAGGACGACCGACTCGGGCGTCACTCCCTTGACGTACCCGAGAAGGTTCTCCGTCCCCGACTTCATCTGACCGATCGCCTCGGCCACGTGCTCGAGCATCTGCCGGGTGATGTCCTGGAACTGGACGTGGCCGACCGCTCCCGTGGTCTCGGCGGTGAGCGCGCCGGAGCTCTGCTCCACCTGGTGCAGCGCCGCCATGGTGTCGTGCAGGACCCGTTCCACCAGTTCCGACATTTCCCGCTGGGCCTTGGCGATGCCGGAGAGCCGGCGCGTGATGGCGTTGTCCTGGGAGCGCAGGTCCGGTCCGCCGGAATCCCGGTCGAACTGGGAGTCGTCGGAGAGCACCATGTCGAGCCGGGCGGTCAGATCAGCGATGTTCGTGCCGATGTCGTTGGCCGCCCGGGCCGACCGGTCGGCCAGCTTGCGTACCTCGTCGGCGACGACCGCGAAGCCCTCGCCCTTGTCCCCCGCGCGCACCGCCTCGATCATCGCGTTCAGCGCCAGGATGTTGGTCGCCTTGCTGACCTCCTCGATCTGGCCGACGTGCTGCTTGAGGTCGCGCATCTCGTTGACCAGCCCCTGGATCTGCTGGTCGCGATAGAGGAAGTACCGGATCAGGCGGTCCCACAACTGGTCGTTGGTGAGGGTCGCCTGGCCCAGCTCCGACTCGGTGCGCCCGAGCGTGCCGGCCAGGCGGACGACGTCGGCCGCCATGGTCTCGGCCAGCCCGTCGACTTTGATCATCTGCTCGACGATCGACTCGGCCGCCTCACCGGTCTGCTCGATGACGTCGTGCAGGTGGGCGTCGGCCACCTCGCAGACGGCGGGCATGTCGTGCAGGGCGGTGGCGACGATGTCCGCCTTCACCTGAGTCACCTCCGAGGCTGCGGGCACCGGTGGACGGCGGAGAAGGCGGGACATCGACTACCTCCAGAAGGTGGCGCTCAGGCGCCCGGGACGACCTGCTTGATGACGCCGAGCAGCTGCTCGGGGCCGACCGGCTTGACCAGCCAGCCGGTGGCGCCGGCGGACTTGGCCTCGTTGCGCTTGGTCTGCTCGGACTCGGTGGTCAGCATGAGCATCGGGGTGAACCGCATGCCGGGCGCCTTGCGCGCCTCGCGGACGAACGTGATGCCGTCCATCTGCGGCATGTTGACGTCGCTGATGATCAGGTTGGGCTTGACGCCCTTGGCCAGCTTCTCCATGGCTTCCTTGCCGTGCCCGGCGGTCTCGACGGTGTAGCCCGCCTTGGTCAGGATCGACTTCAGGCTCATGAGCATGGTGGCGGAGTCGTCGACGAGCATCACAGTGGTCATGGAGGTTCACTCTCTGGTAGTACGGGCCCCCCGCTGCTCCCCCTGAGCAGCGGCAGCACCTGCGTAGCCAAGAAGGCGTCCGTTGGTGACGAGGTAATCCTCGGCTGGAAAAGCAGCAGGGCCTGGAGCGCGCCGGTATGCAGATGGTTGCATCGCCGCAGATTCACCTTGGGCTTGTCGGTGATCCGCAACCAAGCGGCCAGCGGCTCCACCTCATCGACGGTCACCACGCCACTGAGGGTGGCTGTCGTCTCATTGAGCTCGAGCGGCAAGGTTCAGCACCTCCTTCATGTTCAGCACCAACAGCACCAGGCCGTCACCCAGCAGCGCCGTGCCGGAGAACTCGTCGGCGTACGCCAGCAGGCCCTCCATCGGCTTGAGGATGACGTCGACCTCGCGGTGGAACTGCTCCACGAGCAGCCCGACGCGCTGACCGTGCAGGCTGACGATGAGAATCGCGCGGTCGGCGGCCGGGTCCGGGGTCCACGGCATGTCCAGGGCGCGGGCCAGGTCGACGACCGGCACCACCTCGTCGCGCAGCACGACGACCTCCTGGTGCAGCACCCGCCCGATCTCGGCCGCGTGCACCCGTACGGTCTCGACGACCAGGTCGACCGGGATGCCGAAGCGCTGGCCGGCCACGCTGATCACCATCACCTGGGTGACCGCCATCGAGAGCGGCAGGCGCAGCCGGGTCGAGGTGCCGCGGCCTAGCTGCGAGCGCATGGTCACCGTGCCGCCCAGCTTTTCGACACTGGCCCGTACGGCGTCCATGCCGACGCCCCGGCCGGAGAGGTCGGACACCTGGTCGGCGGTCGAGAACCCGGGCCGGAAGACCAGGTCGACGGCGTCCGTGTCGCCCATGGCCTCCAGCTCCTCCTCGCTGATCAGGCCCTTCTCGTACGCCTTGCGTTTGACCTTGTCCGGATCGATGCCCCGCCCGTCGTCGGCGATCTCGACGATCACGGCATCGCCGTCGGCCACCGCCGTGAGGGTGACCGTGGCCGCGGCCGGCTTGCCCGCCGCCACCCGGTCGGCCGGGGACGCCTCGATCCCGTGGTCGAGGCTGTTGCGCACCAGGTGGACAAGGGGATCGCCGAGCGCCTCGATGACGTCCTTGTCGGCCATCGTGTCCTCGCCCTCGGTGACCAGTTCGACGCTCTTGCCGAGCCGGCGCGAGAGGTCACGGATCAGCCGGGGGAACCGCGAGAACGCCACCGACAGAGGCAGCATCCGCACGTCCATCACCGCCGCCTGCAGTTCCTCGGCGATCCGGTGCAGCCCCGAGTACTGGTCCTTGATCCGGCGGCCGAGCACCCGGCTGCCGAACTCCTCCTCGGCCGCGTCGGCCAGGAACGTCAGGCCGTTCTTGGCCACGTTCAGCTCGCCCACCAGCTCCATCAGGTGGTCGACCTTCTCCTGGTCGACCTTGAGGATGCGGGTGCCGACCTGGCCGCCCGGGTCGTCGGCCCGGCCCCGATCGGCCGCCGCCATGGGTGGTGGCGGAGGCGGTGCGACGGGTTCCTCGGGCGGCGGCGGGGCACTGTCGAGGAGCGTGCTGACCCGCGCCGTCAGCGACTCGAGATCGGGTTCACCGGCCTCCACCGGCATGCCGAGCGCGGCCGCGGCGGCCGACACCGAATGGGCCACCGCGGCCAGTCGAGGACCGGAGGGCGTGTCGACGTTCAGCGAGCGCTGAGCGGCGGCCAGAATGTCGTACGCGTCCCGGGCCAGCTCCAGGTTGCCGGCCACTGCCTCGGCGACGTGGGCCATCTGTTCCTCGACCGGAGTCGCGGGCGCCTCGCCGGCCAGGTGACGGCGGATTGCCGTCCCGTCCAGCTCCACCGTCTCGATCTGGTCGGGCACATACCGGAACAGGTAGTTGAGCTCCCCGACGGCGGCCCGGGTGGCCAGCACGAACCCGATCAGGCACTGGTACTCGTCGAAGTCGGCCGGGGGCGGCCAGGCGGCCGGCTGCACCAGCCCCAGCTTGGCCAGGGCCGGCACCTGGCTGATCAGGTGCAGCGGATCCTCGGCGCGGAAGAAGCAGCCCTCGTCGGGCGTGTACCGCACGAACCGCATGGTTGCCGAGGTGGTGACCAGCCAGCTCGCGGTCTCCTCGAGCCATTCGGCGTCGAACTGGTCGAGCCAGTCCGGCGCCGCGTCGATGGTGGAGGCGCCGGACCGGGCCGGTGTCGCGTCCGCGGCCGCCGCCGGTTCCCCGCCGAGCGGGGCCCGCAGCTTCGTGATGAGGCCGGCGGCGTCGGCTCCGGCCGAGGCGGGCAGCTGCTCGTGCGCGGTGACGTGGGCCAGCCAGCCGCGGATCAGGTCGAAGGCGGCCAGCAGGTCGTCGGTCATGCCCGAATCGAGGGCGAGCCTTCCCCCGCGTACGGCGTCGAGAAGGTCCTCGGCGGCGTGGGTGAGCCGGGTCAGCTCGGGGAAGTCGAACAGGCCGGACGAACCCTTGAACGTGTGGGCCGCCCGGAACACCTCGTTGACCAGCTCCGGGTCGCCCGGGTCGCGTTCGAGCTGCAGCAACCCCTCGTCGACCTGGGTCAGCAGGTCGGCCGCCTCGGCCAGGAACTGGGCGAGCAGCGGGTTCATGCGGCGACGCCCGCGGTGAGCATGCGGGCGACCCGGGCCAGCCGGTCCTTGTCGACCGGCTTGACCAGATAGAGGTTCGCCCCGGCGGCGTACGCCCGGTCGGCATCGCCGCGGCTGTCCTCGGTGCTGATCATCACGATCGGCGCCGGAGTGCCCACCGTGGCCGACCGCAGCGTCTCGACGCAGGTGTACCCGTTCATCTTGGGCATGTTGACGTCGATCACGAAAAGGTCGAAGGCGGTGTTCAGCGCGGCCTCGACCGCCTCGAGCCCGTTCGCCGCCTCGGACACCTCGAAGCCGGCGCCGGTGAGCAGCGTCGTGTGATAGAGCCGCACGGTCGCGGCGTCGTCGACAACGAGCACCTTGGGGCGCTTCTCGGTCATCGGGAGCCTCCGATCGGACGTTGATAGACGATTCCCTCCGGCAGCCGGGCCGGCGTGAAGATCGGCGAGATGCGGCTCATCGACTCGGAATGCCCCAGGAAGAGGTAGCCGCCGGGACGCAGCGCGCCGTACAGGTTCTCGGCCGCCCGCCGGCTCGACAGCTCGTCGAAATAGATGAGCACATTGCGGCAGAAGATCACGTCGAAGTCGCGGAACCCGCGCATGGCCACGGTGTCGCAGACGTTGATCTGGTGCAGCGTGACAGCATCGCGGATGCCCTCGTCGAGCTGATAGCGCACCCCGACCGGCGTGAAGTACTTCTTGCGCCAGGCCGGCGGCACCCGATGCACCGAGCGCTCGTTGTAGCTCGCGAGCTCGGCCCGGGCCAGCACGTCGCTGTCGATGTCGGCGCCGTGGATCTCGACATCGACGTGGTCGATCTGGTCCCACTCCTCGAGCAGCCGCAGGGCGATGGAGTAGGGCTCCTCGCCGGTCGAGCAGGGCAACGAGAGAATCTTGACCGGGCCGTTGAGCCGCCCGACGCCACCCCGGGCGGCCAGCACGTCCGGCAGCACCGTCCGGATCAGCGACTCGAACTGATAGTCCTCGCGCAGGAAGTACGTCTCGTTGACGGTCAGCTGATTGATCAGCTCCTGCAGCAGGCCGGACCGGTCGTTCAAGCGCAGCGCGGCGAACCACGAAGCGAAACCGCTGTAACCGGCCTGCCGGATGCATGTCTCGATGCGTTTGTCCACGAAGTACCGCTTGGACTCGGTGAACTGGATGCCGGTGCGCTTGTAGAAGTAGTCGCGGAACTTCTCGAAGTCGGACACCGTGAGCGCGGCGCCGGCCGTCTTCGTCGAACTGGTCATCCCACTGCCGCCTCGACCGTGAACCGCAGGAACGGGTCGTCCGGAAAGCGGTGGACGGCGTCCCTGAGCAGTTCGGTGTGCTCCGGGGTGATCGAGGGCAGCAGAGCGTCGATTGCCGCTGTCACGACATTCGGATGCGGATCCGCCCGGATCATGTCGGCCAGCCAGGTGAGAGCCCCGGGATGGGGCAGGTCGGCCAGAACCATCGCGGTCATCACGCGTACGTCGTGGTCGGGGTCCTGCACGAGACGCGGGATGATCGCCGGCACGGAGCCGGGCATGGTCGCCAGCGCCTCGGCCGCCGACGTGCGCAACGACGCCTCGTCGCTGGCCAGATGGACCGCGAGCGCCTCGGCGACCTCGTCGGTGTCGTGCGCGGCCAAGGTGGTCAGCATGGCATCGCGTACGGCCGGGTCGGTCTCACCGGCCACCCGGGGGATCAGGGCCGGCACGGCCTCAGCCGAGCCGTCCAGGCCCAGGGCGGCCTCGCGACGGACGTCGGGATCCGGATCGTCGAGCTGTTCCACCAGCGAGGCAGCGCTCGGTGCGGCCTTCTCCGCGGCCGGTTGCTGATCACGGCGTACGAGTCCCACGGTTTTCCTCCTCGGTGCCTCAGCGGACCCATTCGGCCAGTTGGTCGGCGATGGCATGGGACGGCAGCACCTCGGTCGCGCCGCCGCGCCGGGCCAGCTCCCCCGGCATGCCCCAGACCACCGCGGTCTCCTCGGCCTCGGCGATCGTGCGGCCGCCGCCCTCGCGGACCGCCGCCATCTCGGCCGCGCCGTCGTCCCCCATCCCGGTCAGCAGCGCGCAGACCAGCCGTTCGGGCGCGATGTGGCGGCGGGCCGACGCGACCAGCCGGTCGACGCTCGGGTGCCAGCGGTATTCGGCCCCGGCCGGCACGCTCTTGACGATCAATCCGTCCGTACGCCGGGCCACCACCACGTCGTTGCTGCCCCGGCCCAGATAGATCGCGCCCGGCCGGACTGTCATGATCCGGTCGACCTCGTGCACCCGCAGCGCGCAGATCTCGTCGAGACGGCGGGCCAAGGTGGCCGTGAACGAGGCCGGGATGTGCTGGGCGACGACGACCGGGGCGCTCAGGGTGGCCGGCAGCCGCGGCAACAGCTCGTTGAGCAGCGCCGGGCCGCCGGTCGAGGACCCGATCAGGACCAGGTCGCAGCGCTGGGCCGCCGCGGACCGCCGGGGCGGGGGTGTGGCCGCCGCCGTGGCCCGGATGCGGGCCGACAACCCCTGAGCCCGGCCGATCCGAGCTTTGGCCGCGGCCCGCACCTTGCCGGCGATCTCGGTCGCGATGTCGCTCATGTTCAGCGACACCGTGCCGCCCGGCTTGGCCACGTAGTCGACCGCGCCCAGCTCCAGAGCCTCCAAAGTGACCAGCGCGTTCGCCTCGGTCAGCGACGACACCATGACCACCGGCGTGGGGTGATCGGCCATGATCTTGGCCAGGCAGGTGAGACCGTCCATCTCGGGCATGTTGATGTCGAGCGTGACCACGTCCGGGCGTACGCGATCAAGCTGGTCCAGGCCGTCGGAGCCGTTGCGGGCCGTGTGCACCTCGAAGCCACCGGCCTCCTCGAGGATGCCCTTGATGGCCCGGCGCATCAGCGCGGAATCGTCGACGACCAGCACAGAGATAGCCATGAACGGTCCTGTCAGACTGGCTCGAGGACGTCGGCGGCCTCGTGGACGGCACACTCCAGCTCGGCTGCCTCGTCGGCCGCCAGCAGCTGGTCGACCTGGACGAGCAGCAGCATCCGCTTCTGCTCGGGCAGGTTGGCCACGCGCGACACCACGCGGGCCTGCTCGGCCGACAGCCTCGGGGCCGGTTCGAGCACGTGCCGCCCGATCCGGCCGACCTCGGCCACCGAATCCACGATGAAGCCGGTCCGGACACCGCCGATGATCAGCACCACGATCCGCTGACGCTCGTCGCGTTCGCTGCGAGGCAACCCCAGCCGGGTCCGAAGGTCGACCACGGGCAGCACGGTGCCGCGCAGGTTCACCAGCCCCTCGACGAAATCGAACGACCGGGGTACGCGGATGAGTGCCTCGGGTACGCGGATGATCTCCTGTACGGCGTCGACGTCGACCGCGTACTCCTCGTCGTCCAGCCGGAACACGACGAACAGCTCCTCGTCGCCGCGCCCGTCGTCGGCCTGCTCCTCGGCCATTCCTGGTCCCTCCTCCCGGTCCTGGTGCTCGGCGATCTCGCTGCGGACCTCGGGCGAGTCGAACATGCGGTTCACACTCAGCACCGACACGAGACGCTTGCCGTCCTCGAGCCGGCACACCGACTCGACCTCGCTCTTACGGCCGTCACCGGCCATGAAGCCGGGCAGCGGCGCGACCAACTGGTGCGGCACCCGCAGCACCTCGCGCACCGTGTCCATCACCACGCCGACCACGCCTCCGTCGAGCGAGACGACGACGATCCGGTTCTGCGGCTCCAGCGGAGTGACCGGGAGCCCGAAGACGCGGCGCATGCTGACCACCGGCAGCAGCCGGCCTCGCAGGTCGATCACGCCGAGGACCCGGCTGCCCGCATTGGGCACATGGCTCACCGACTCCGGCGCCTGCACGATCTCCTGCACCTGGTCGATGGGGAGCGCGTACTCCTGACCCTGCACCGCGAAGCTGACAAGCTCGAGCGTGTCGTCGTTCTCGGCCTCGTCGTCCTGGTCCGCCGATGTTCCCACCGAGGGCCGCGTGGCCCCGGTGACCTCGCGGCTCGCCGCGGCCTCGGCCAGCCCGTCGAACTGACTACCGACCAGACGGTCGACGTCGAGCACGCTGGTCATGCCGCCACCGTCCACCTTGATCACGCCGACCAGGACGTCCGACCGCACGGTGGACTGCACGTCGTCGGCCGGTTCCATCGCCGACGGGTCGATGCTGATCACGCTGGCCACCCGGTCGACCACGAAGCCGAGCGGCACGCCGCCGTCGACCACGATGACCCGGGTCGTCTCGTCGTGCCCGGCCTGGGGCATGCTGCAGCACTCCCGCAGGCTGACCACCGGCAGAACGCGGCCCCGCAGATTGGCCAGGCCCTCGAGCGCCGGCGGGCCGAGCGGCACCTTGACCACGGCCGGCATGCGGATGATCTCTTGCACCCGGCTCATCGGGAACGCGTACCGCTCGTCGGCCATGTCGAAGGTGACGTAGTCGGCGTTGTCGTCCTCCACGGCCAGATCGTCGTCACTGGTCACCGGGCTCACCCAGCGTTCTGCAACTCGTCGGCCAGCGCGGCGATCTCCTCCACCGCGGCGGCCAGCTCCTCGGCCCCCTGCGCCTGTTCGCGCGCCGCGGTGGACGACTGCGCGGCCAGCTGCTCGGCCTGGTTGGCGGCGGTCGAGATCTGCTCGAGGCCGGTCTTGACCTCGCCGAGGATGCCGGCGATATGCAGCGCCGACTCCCGTACCTCATCGTTGCCGGACCGCACCTGCTGCATGTCCCGCTCGATCTCCTCGAGCCGCTGCGTGGTGGCCTTGGCCGCCTCCACCTCGGCCAGCGCCTGCCGGCTGGTCTCCTCGAGGTCGGCCCGCACT
The DNA here is from genome assembly GCF_026626335.1 of Paractinoplanes pyxinae. Classification (GTDB taxonomy): domain Bacteria; phylum Actinomycetota; class Actinomycetes; order Mycobacteriales; family Micromonosporaceae; genus Actinoplanes; species Actinoplanes pyxinae. The sequence continues at coordinate 566,716 of NZ_JAPNTZ010000006.1, forward strand.
TGCACGATCCGGTCCTGCACCGACTTGACCAGGTCCTTGATGCGGTCGGCGTTGTCGGCCGAGTCGCGGGCCAGATTGCGGATGTCGGTCGACACCACGGCGAAGCCCTTGCCGAACTCGCCCGCGCGGGCTGACTCGACCGAGCCGTTCACGGCCAGCATGTTGGTCTGGATCGAGACGTTCGCGATGGCGTCGACGATCTTGTCGATCCGGCGTGAGATCTGCTCCAGCTCCGACACCTTGCGCACGTTGTCGATGCCGTCCCGGGCCGACTGCCCGATCGCCTCGATCATCGAGTCGACGGCGACCTTGTTGGTGCCGAGCATCTCGAGAATGACATCAGCCCGCTCGACCGCCGTGCCACCCCGGGCCGATGACAGTTGCGCACCCTGCTCGATCAGATTGACGGCCTCGGCGGTCTGCTGAGCCTTCTCGGCCGCCGTCCGCGCCCCCGAGTTGATCTCGGAGATCGCGGTGTTGATCTGGGTCGCGGCCCGGTTGATCTCCTCGACCGCGGCCGACAGCTCCTCGGCGACCGAGGCGACCTCCTCCGCGCTCTTGGTGATGTCAGTGCTCGACCGCAGCGTCTCCGAGACCTCGGCCAGGGTCTCGGCAGCCTGCTCGCTCTGCCGCAAGGCCTGCGTCTGCTGGTTGACCGTCTGCAGCGATTCCTCACAAGCGGCCGACTGCTGCTCGGCCGCCGCAGCGATCTCTTCGGATCGGGCCTTGGCACCACCCGCCGCTGTCCGGGCTTCGGCAGCGGCGTCGGCCATCTCGGTCGCACCGGTCATGATCGTGCCCATGTCGGCCCGGATCGTCTCGAGCTGCTCGGTGATCGATTTACCCTTCTCGACCTCGCCCCGCGCGGTCTCGGCCGACGACTGCACCGCGGAGGCGATCGCCGTGACGCTGTCCCGCACCTCGTCGATGAGGTCACGGATCTGGCGGGCGCTGCGCTCGCTGGTCTCGGCCAGGGTGCGCACCTCGTCCGCGACGACGGCGAAACCCTTACCGTGCTGGCGGGCCCGGGCGGCTTCGATCGCCGCGTTGAGTGCGAGCAGATTGGTCTGGTCCGCGATGTGGGCAACTGTCTTGACGATTTCGCCGATTTCGTCGGCTTGCTTCTCCAGCTCGCTGATCGTCACGACCGACGCCGTCTGCCGGCCCGAGGCGTTGTCGACGTTGGCGAGCAACAGGTTGATGCCCGTACGGGTCTCGTTCAACAGGTTCTGCAGAGCCTGGCTGAGGTCGGCCACCTGCCGGGTGGTGGCCTCCTGACGGCTGACCTGGTCCTCGACCTGGTTCATGGCGGCCAGACTTTCCTGGGTCGCGCCCGAGGCCTGTTCGGCGCCCGCCGAGATCTGCTGCATCGACTCGGTGAGCTGGCGTGACGCCTCGGCGGCCTCGGCGTTCTGGGCCGAGATCTCGGCGGTGGCCGCCGCGATGCGTTCGGCGGCCTGTTGCTGCTTGGCGACGGACCGGGCCTGCCGGCGGCTGGCGTCGGTGTCGCCGCCCCCACCGCCCCGAGGCGGTCGGGTGGAGGCCGGTGCGGAGATCGACCGGCTGGTGCGGGCCTGGTCGGAAGCCCGGCCGTTGGCGGTGCTCGTAGTCAGGGGCATGGGGGTGGACTCCCTCTCGTGGGAATTGCCTCACGCGATCAGCGTCAGGACACCGGAGTCGGGAAATGCACCGCGAAATTCAGCGGGCTTCTCACCTATCCGAAATCCTGGCACCGGCAAAGACGCCGCGAAGAGAAATCCAATTACTTCAATGAGACCAGCTCAGAGCGGGTTAAGACCGACTTTTACGGCTGCCACACCTGTCCCACTCAGGCCTTGGCGGCTGCTTTCATCTCTTTCTTATAAGCGCGCACCTTGCCGAGCGACTGCTCGTCGACGATGTCGGCCACCGACTTGTAGGAACCCTCGACGCCGTAGCCGCCGGCGGCCTCGCGCCAGCCGGCCGGCTGCACCCCGTACTGCTTGCCGAGCAGCGCCACGAAGATCTGCGACTTCTGCCGGCCGAACCCGGGCAGCGAGGCGACCCGCTTGAGCAGTTCGCCGCCGTTCTCGGCACCGTCCCAAAGCTTGGCGGCATCACCGTCGTACCGCTCGACCAGCGCCCGGCACACCTCTTGCACCCGAGCCGCCATGGCCTTCGGGAACCGATGCAACGCCGGCGGCTTGGCGAAGATCGCGATCAACCCCTCCGGGTCGAACTCGGCCAGCTCAGCCGCGGTCGGCGCATGCCCGAGCCGCTGAGCCAACACGAACGGCGAGCTGAACGCCTTCTCCAACGGAATCTGCTGATCGAGCACCATGCCGATGAGCAGCGCCAACGGATCGGTGGACAGCAGCTTGTTGGCCTCAGCGTCAATCGGCAGCGAAAGCGTCATGGCGCTCATCCTCGCAGGTCTCCCCACCCCGTCGCTGCCGCCCGCCCGCGCTCGCCGCCGCGTTCACAGGGCCGCCCGCGTTCATCGCTGGCCTGCCGCGTTCACTGGCCCGCCCACCGGCGTTCAGCGGAGGCCGCCCTCGTAGGCGGCGATGACCAGGTGGGAGCGATCGCGGCCGTCGAACTTGGCCAGCAGGCGGTTGATGTGGGTCTTGACCGTGGACATGCTGACACCCAGATCGGCGGCGATCTGATCGTTCGAGAGGCCGCGAGCCACCAGGATCAGCACCTCGCGCTCGCGCCCGGTGATGTGCGGCAGCGGCGTCACCTGGCGCTCGGGCATCTCGACATACGCGTCGATCAACTGACCCTGGGCTGTCAAGGCCAGCAACCGCCCGCCCGCCGCCACATGCTTGATCCCCGCGATCAGCTCACCGGGCAGCGCCTCTTTCATGAGGAACCCCTGCGCGCCCGCCCGCAGCGCCCCCACCACGTACTCCCGCAGGTCGAACGTGGTCAACATGATCACCCTCGATGCGACCGGCGGAAAGCCCTGACAGATCTGCCGCGTGGCCTCGATCCCATCCATCTCCGGCATCCGAACATCCATCAACACGACGTCGGGTTCCTCGCGCCGAACGACCTCCACCGCCTCCCGCCCCGTGCCGGCCTCACCGACGCAAACCAGCCCCGGCGTGTGATCAATCAACAGCCGAAAGCTGCCCCGCACCAACACCTGATCGTCAGCCACCACCACCCGGACATCACTCACCGCTCCAACCGCAGGCGCCGCCGGACCATCGCTCACGGCTTCAACCGCAGCCCGGTCCGCGACCTCGCTCATGGCTGAAACCGCAGGGTTGTCGCCACTGCCCAGCCGCCGCCGGGGCGGGGGCCGGCGCTCAGCTCGCCACCGAACTGGGCGGCGCGCTCGCGCATGCCGATCAGCCCCTGGCCGGCCTCTGACCGTTCGCTCCCGTCGTGGTGGGCACCGTCGTCGGTCACCTGCACGCCCACCCGGCCTTCGCCGGCCACGATCTCGATGCGGCAACGGCTGGCGCCCGAGTGCCTGACCACATTGGTCAGCGCCTCCTGCACAACGCGATAAACCGAGAGCGCGACGTCGTCCGGCATTTCGCTCGCGGCGCCCGTGGCCTCGGATCGACTGTCGAACTCGACCGCCAGGCCGGTGGACCGGGCCGCCGCGACCAACCCGTCGAGGTCGGCGAGCTTGGGCATCGGCCTCATCGCGGCCTCGGCCCGGATAACACCGAGCGCCCGGCGGATCTCGCCAAGCGTCTCCCGGCTGGTGGTGGCGATGATGCGCAGTGCGTCGCGCATCTCGTCCGGACGCTCCTGGCCGACGTGATCGGCGATCGTCGCCTTGACCGCGATCATGCTCATGCTGTGGGCAACGATGTCGTGCAGCTCGCGGGCGATGCGCAGCCTCTCTTGCTCCACCGCGAGCGCGGTCGCCTGCTCCACTCGGGCGGACGCGTGAGCACGGCGTTCCCGGACCACGCGCCCGGTGGCCCAGCAGGCGCCGGTGACCCAGCTGATCAAGCCGGTGCCCATCACGTCGTGCGACGTCATACCGAATACCGCCGCCACGACCACCACGGCGGCCAGAACGACGGGTACCGAGTGCCGCCGCCGGATCTGGAGGCCGACCGAGTAGAGGACGAGCCCCAGCGCGACGACCGGCGCCGGACCGGCGTAGAAGGGAATCACCCCCGAGCCGACGACCAGAGCCACAAGAGCCAGGGTCAGGACCGTCGCCATGATCGGCCAGAGGCGACGGACAGCCACCGGCAGACCGAGGACGAGCCCGGCCAGCAAAGAGGCCCAGCCCGGCTCGGACCAGCCGGATTGAGGGCTGATCGGGCTCTCGGTCGCCGCATACCAGCAGCCGAGCACGGTGGCCACGGCCAGCAGGCCGTCGATGGCGATCAGCTGGCCGCGGCTGAGCCTGCGAAGGAGCAGAGAGGGCGTAGCGGCAGTCACGAAGGCGACGTTATCGAGCCGAGCCGATCCGAAGCGTCAACCCAGGGTTCGATTTTAGCCGGCCCCCGCCGGAACCCAGGTTTGACGACAACCGGCCCGCCGCTCGCCAGGCTCGACGCCATGACGACACCGATGGTTTCGATGCGAGATCTGCGGATGGAGTACGGCGCCGGTCCGAGCCGGGTGACCGCGCTCGACGGCCTGTCGGTCGACCTCCCGGCCGGCAGCTTCACCGCCGTGATGGGCCCGTCGGGCTCGGGCAAGTCCACACTGCTTCATTGCGCCGCCGGGCTCGACCGCCCGACCTCCGGCCAGGTGACGGTCGACGGTGTCCGCCTGGCCGAGCTCGACGAGACCGCATTGACCCTGCTGCGCCGCCGGCGGATCGGCTTCGTCTTCCAGGCCTTCAACCTGATCTCGTCACTGACCGCTGCGCAAAATGTCGCCCTGCCGCTCCGGCTGGCCGGGCGCCGCATCACACCCGGCGAGGTGACCGCCGCGCTCGAGGCGGTCGGCCTGGCCGATCGGGCCCGGCACCGCCCGGTCGAGCTCTCCGGCGGTCAGCAACAGCGGGTGGCGATCGCCCGGGCGATGATCACCCGGCCCGCCGTGATCTTCGCCGACGAGCCGACCGGTGCCCTCGACAATCAGACCTCCCGCCACGTCTTGGAACTTCTCCGCGCATTGGCCACCGGGCAGGGGCAGACGATCGTCATGGTGACGCACGACCCGGTGGCCGCAGCGTGGGCGGATTCCGTGCTGCTGCTGACCGACGGGCGTCTGGCCGACCGCCTCGACGGCGCCTCGGCCGAGGTGATCGCCGCTCAGATGGCTCGGGCGGAGGCGGCGTGCTGAGGCGCGACCGGCTCGGGTCGTTCATCGCGGTTCTCGTCGGCGCGACAGTGGTCACCCTGACGCTCACGCTGCTGGCCTCGGCCGTTCCGCAGCGCCCCGACCGATTCGCCGCGGTGACGGTCGCTGTGCAGAACCCGGACGTGACCACACCGGCCGACCCGTTTCCCGAATCCAGACCGTGGTCGACGGCCGAGGCGACCGCGTTGGCCACCCGCCTCGCCGCAGTTCTCGGCGTCGAGGCAGCAGTCGCCGACCGCAGCTTCTACGCCCAGCCGGTCATCGGCGGGCGTCCCGTGGCCGAGATTCAGCAGGGCCATGGCTGGGCGAGCGCGGTCCTGGCGTCCGACCGCCTGATCGCGGGACGTCCGGCGGCCACCGGGCACGAGGTGGTGCTGGGTGCGGGTGCAGGTATCCCGGTCGGCGGTTCGGTGACCGTTCTGACCGCCACCGGGCCGGCGACGTGGGAGGTCACCGGGCTGATCGACGCCGCTCGGCTCTATGTCGCCGACACCGAGGCGGCCCGTCTCGCTCCCGGCGTGCGCGTCATCGGACTGACCGGCGAGCCCAACCCAGAGGCGGTACGGGCCGTGGCGGACGGCGCGACGGTGCTGCACGGCGACGGGCTGGGGCGGCTGGAGCCCCGGTCCGACGCGCGCGACCGGTGGATCGGCCTGCAGGTGCTGACGGCCATGGTCGCTCTCTCGGTGTTCTCGTCGGCCTTCGTTATCGCTTCCACGCTCGCGCTCTCGGTGAATCAGCGGCGACGCGAGATAGGCCTGCTGCGGGCGGTCGGCGCCACGCCTCGTCAGGTGCGGCTAATCGTGCTGCGCGAGGCAGGCGTGACCGGTCTCTGGGGCGGTGCGAGCGGCGCGGTCCTGGGTCTGCTGCTGGCGCCGCTGGTGGCTGGCGTATTGGTTGATGCGGGTTTTCAGCCCGAGTCATTCCGGGTCGGGGTGCGGATCTGGCCCGTCCTGGCCGGTGTCGTCATGGGACCGCTCGTTGCCGTGGCCGGCGGGTTGCTGGCCGCACGGCGGGCGGCACACGTGCATCCGATCGAGGCGTTGCGCCGGGCCGAGGTCGAGACGCGGCCCATGACTCGCGCCCGGTGGGTCGTCGGGCTGGTGTTCGCGGCGGGTGGTGTGGCCGCTGGTGCGGCCACAGTGGTCACTGACGACTTGTCCGCTCTCGGCACTTACGCGTTGCTCGGGGCCATGGCGCTGATCGTGTCCGCGGCGGTGCTGGCGCCGGCCGTGGTGCCGCTGGTGGTGGGGCTGATCCTCCGACCGGCGGGCGGAGCTCTCGGCACGGTGATCCGCGAGAGCGCCCTGGCCGGATCGCGGCGGACGGCTTCCACGGCCGCCCCGGTGCTGCTCACGGTCGCCTTCTCGGTGTTCATCGCGGGCAACGTGCAGACGGCCGAGAAGGCATACGCCGAACGCCGGGCGGAGGCCACGGCCACGCGAGAGGTGATCGTGCCCGACGGCACGCCCGGCCTGAGTGACGCGGCCGCGCCCACCGGTGAACTACGCACCAGCGTCTACATAGGCAAGACGGTGATGACTGCAGCCGGGTCGCCGTCCGGGCCGGATGACGGCAGCGTGGTCCTGGGCGAGTCCCGGGCTCGCGAGTTCGGTGTGGCCGAGGGCGCTGTGATCACCGTGACGTTCGCCGACGGTGCGCGGGTGCCGCTGCGGGTGTCGGCCGTGGAGCCGGACCGGTCGGCATCAACCGGAATGCAGCTGGCCCGAGAGGTCGTTCGGCGGCACGATCCGTCGGCGCTGGCGCCGGCGATGCCCCTTCCGGCGGAAACGACGGCAGCCGGGAAGGCAGCGGCGCGACCATCGGCGGCGGAAACGGCAGAGGCGCAACCGTCAGCGCCAGGAACGGCGGCAGCGCGACCGACGGCGGCAGGAACGGCAGCGGCGCGACCGTCAGCGCCAGGAACGGCGGCGGCGCGGTCGTCGGTGGCGGCTTCTGTCGGCGGCAGAGTCGTCGACGTGGCCACGTACGCGCGGGAGGCCGACGCTGAAGAGGATCGCCAGGTCTGGATCTTCACGCTGCTGCTGATCGGCATCTCGGTGGGGTACGGCGCGCTGGCCGTCGCAAACACGCTGGCCATGGCGACGGCGCGGCGAGCGAACGACTACCGGTTACTGCGGCTGGCCGGGGCCACTCGGCGGCAGGTGCTGCTGGCCGTGGCCGGCGAGTCGGCGCTGGCCGTGGTGGTTGGCTCGGTCCTCGGGATCGCGGCCGCTGTCTTCGCTCTGCGCGGGGCGACCGCGGGCTTCCGAGCTCAGACCGGCACGTCGGTCGGGCTCACCGTGCCTTGGCCCGTACTGATCGCGGCGGTGGGCACGTGCTTCGTCCTGGCCGTGATCGCCGCCACGCTTCCGGCTCGGGCTCACCTGAACGCTGCCAACCCGCTGCGGGAGCGAGCATGATGGCCGTCGGGAACCTCCGCACCGGCCAGGCCGTGATTCGCGCCGGTCCGGGGCTCCCGTGAGGCCCTGACCGGCTCGAGCAGCCGACACGTGGGGGTGATCGTGGCCACGCCGCGGGCCACCTCCCGGTTTACCGGCGAGCTGTGAGGGCACCTGCTGTGCCGATCTGCCGAAAGGAAACGAGATGAGCGACTCGCAGGAAGACATCGAGCGGGAGATCCTGGGCGGCGACTACGGTCCCGGGGTTCTCGACGAGCCGAGCACGTACCGCCCCGAGAAGGGTGACGACGACGCCGGGCTGTCGAGCACGCTCGCCGCGGGCACCGACACCGACCAGCTCCAGGACGGCGGACCGCACCCCGAGCACGGCGTCATGACCACGACCGGCGGCACCGCGGGCCCGAACAGCTTCCGCACGCGCCCACGCTCCGGCCCGGGCGTCGCCAACACCACGACCGGCGACGCCACCACCGGCGCGATGGAGACCCCGGTCGACGGCTACACGAGCGACGCCAGCAGCAACTCCGTCGACTGACCCCGAGCGGGCAGAGTCCACGGTTCTCCGCCCGGCGGGCAGCTCCCGCTGCAGCCCGCCGGGCGGATCGCCGTCGCACCAACCGGCAGCACCTTGGTGCGGTGCGCCGTCGGCTCGCTGTTGCGGGTCGGTGGCGGTTTATGCGGGGCGCGGGCGGGTGGGGGGTTCGGCTACCGTCAGCGCGTGAGCGGGAACGCGTTGGGTGAGCCGTTCGCGTCCGGGCGGGAAGCGGACGTCTATGCGCTGCGCGAGGGTGTCGTGCTGCGGCGCTACCGGAATGGTGAAGACGCTACGGGCGAGGCGGCGGTCATGGCCTACGCCGCGGGGCTTGGGTATCCGGTGCCGCGTGTGTTTCGGGCAGATGGGCCCGAGCTGGAGATGGAGCGGCTGGATGGGCCGACCATGGCTGCGGCCTATTTGAACGGGGAACTGGGGCCGGACGCCGCAGCCTCGATCATGGCGGATCTGCCCGGGCGACTTCATGCTCTGCCGGGGCGTGACAAGGTCGGCTCGATCGTGCACCTCGACCTTCATCCTGAGAATGTTGTGCTGACTGAGCGCGGGCCGATGGTGATCGACTGGCGTAACGCTGGTGACGGCGACCCCGACTTCGACACCGCGTTGACGGCCTTGATCTTGGCGCAGGTCGCTATCGGGTCGATCGAGCACGAGATCGGTGCGGACGCGGGGGCCATGCTTCAACGTCTGCTTCAGCTGGTGTCGGGGGATCCGCTCGCCAAGCTGGATGAGGTTGTCGCCTTCCGGGCCGGGCAGTGGACCATGTCGGCTGAGGAAGTCGCCGCCCTTCCCCGGGCCGCCGCCCTGGTGCGCGATCTCGCGTGAGCGGGTGAACGCGGCGACTCGCAGACAGATGACCGGCTTGATCGTCCGGTCGGCCGGCTCGTACGAGAAGCTGAGCATGCCGGTCAGGTCGAGCTGGCCGGCGTGTCGGTGCGAACAGGGAGTTGTGAATGCGGGCGTTGGTACAGACCGTGAGCCGGGCCGCCGTCACTGTCGATGACGAAGTTGTCGGGAAGATCGAGGACGGGCTGCTCGTGCTGGTCGGGGTGACGCATGACGACACTCCGGCCAAGGCGGCCGAACTCGCTCGTAAGACCTACGAAATGCGCATCCTGGACAATGAGGCCTCCGCGGCCGACCTCGGGGCGCCCCTGCTGGTGGTCAGCCAGTTCACGCTCTATGGGGACGCGCGCAAGGGGCGTCGCCCCACCTGGAACGCCGCCGCGCCGGCCGAGGTGGCCGAACCGCTCGTCACCGCGTACGTCGAAAGCCTGCGCGCCCGGGGAGCGACCGTCGAGACCGGCCGCTTCCGGGCGCACATGCTGGTCGAAAGCGTGAACGTGGGACCGCGGACGATCCTGATCGAGCTCTGAATCAGAAGAACAGGCCGCGCCGCTGGGCGGACTGCCGCAGCCAGTTGTCGAGCTGGGCCGCCCAGTCAGTGTGGTCGACCGTCGCGTAGTCGACGTCGAAGCGGCCGAACGCGTCGTGACCCTCGGTGAACAGGCCGCCCCGCTTGTCGATCTCGAGGATGACCTGCAGCTTGTGCGGCGTCGGGATGAACGTCAGCTCGAGCTGGTTGATGCCGCTGGCGTAGGCCGACGGCGGGTAGAACTCGATCTCTTGGTAGAACGGCAGGTGCTGCTCGGCGCCGTACACCCGGCCGCGCTCGACGTCGGCCCGGCTGAAGCGGAAACCCAGCCGCAGCAACGCGTCGAGGATGCGCTCCTGCGCCGGCAGCGGGTGCACCGCCACCGCGTCCAAGTCGGACTTGTCGACCGCGCGGGCGATCTCGAGCTCCGTGGTCAGGCCCATGGTCATGCCGTGCAGATGCTGCCCGTACACCTCGGTGATCGGCGTTTCCCAGGGCACGTCGAACCGGAACGGCACGTCGTAGCGCGCGCCCGGGTCGAGCCGGAACGAGCCGGTCAGCCGCTGACGGTGAAACTCCTGATCGGTGTTGTACTCGCTGTCGCCGCTCTCGACCTCGACGCGGGTGATCAGCCCGACCGCCAGATATTCGACGTCGACGGCGTGGTCGCCACCGACCACGTGCACCTGGCCCTCAAGGAATCCACCGGGCCGGCAATTGGGGTTGGCCAGCACAGTTTCGACCGACGGCCCACCGACTCCGAAGGCTTGCAACATTTTCTTGAAGACCACTGAACCATCTCCTCCACGCGGGCGTTTGGGGAACAGTATCGGCGCGCAACACGCGGCGAGTACCGGCGAACCGGTCACTTGTCGGCTTGGCGACGTCAGGGTTCTCCCTGATTCATGCCACCTGGACGCTTGCCTCACCTCGGTTTAACGCGTCCCAGGCCAAGCTATCGATCACACCGGCACGAAGCGGCTGGGAATGCACGAGACGGTTATCAGCGGGGAGGGGACTGAAAGGTGGTCCTGCAGATGAAGGCGTCGGAGTCCAAGACGGCGGTTGCCGTCGACAACAGCGTGACCGACGGTGTCGAGCTCCTTACCGACCTGGACGCCACGGACGAGCGCGGCGTCTCCGCCGACCTGGTTCGTGCGTACCTCAACGGCATCGGCCGCACCCGGCTGCTCACCGCGGTCGAAGAGGTCGAGCTCTCCAAGCGGATCGAAGGCGGCCTGTACGCCGAGGAGAAGCTTCCCGAGGCCGCCGACGACCTGGCCCCGCTCCTGCACATCATCGTCGCGGAGGGCAAGGCGGCCAAGAACCACCTGCTCGAGGCCAACCTGCGGCTCGTCGTGAGCATCGCCAAGCGGTACACCGGGCGCGGCATGGCCTTCCTCGACCTG
>NZ_JAPNTZ010000007.1 GCF_026626335.1 Paractinoplanes pyxinae
ATCGTCGCGAGCAGGCATCGTCGCGAGCAGGCATCGTCGCGAGCAGGCATCGTCGCGAGCAGGCGCCTTCGTGAGCCCGCCCCCTTCGCGAGCCAGCGCCTTTGTGAGCTGGCTCCTTCGGGAACCGGCGCTTTCGGGAACCGGCGCTTTCGGGAACCGGCGCTTTCGGGAACCGGCCTGAGAGCGGGCCGACCCCGTCGCGAGTCGGCGCCTTCGGGAGTCGGCGCCTTCGGGAGTCGGCGCCTTCGGGAGCCGGCCCCCGCGCCGCGAGCCGGTCCCCGCGCCGCGAGTCGGCCCCCGCGCCGCGAGCCGGCCCCGCCTTGAACCGGCGCCGCCGTGAACAGGGTCCAGCGCGAGCCGGCCACATTGCGGACCGGCCCTTCGCGGACCGGTCCTATCGCGAGAAGGACTTAGCTGATCATGCGTTCTCATCGTGCAGGCACCTCCGCGGCAGCCGGTCCGGCGAACCGGCCGCCGTTAACGGAGGCCGCCCCGGCACGACCCGGCCAGCGGGCCGAGTCGTCTTCCGCCGTGAGCACCGACCGGACGGTGTCCCGCGGTTCCGCGAGCTTCGGCCCGGGCCGCCCCGCAATGGCTTACCGCCACATCAACCTGCACCACTGGTGAACCCCGCTTGACCTGGCTTCGGCTTGAGGCAGCCGCAGCCTGATGGGGTGCCGCGGGCGGAACGGTTTCACGTGGCGCGGCCACGGTCCGGCTCCACGAGGCCGGGCCCCTGGACGCGCCCTTCGCCCGCCGCGACAGGCATCCTGGGGGAACCACCGACATGACGAACCTTGAGCAACCGCCCGACCGCCCGGCTGACGGCGCCGACAGCCCGAATGCCAGGCCGACCGAAACCGCTGCGCCCGCTCACGCTGCCGCGCCCTCTCGCGCTGCCACACCTACTAGCGCCGCAGCGCCCCATCCCTCCGCGGCACCTTCCCAGGCCGCAGCACCCAACAGCGCCGCAGCGCATTCCCACGCCGCGGCGCCTACTTACGCCGATGCGCCTTCTCGCGGTGCTGCGCCGTCTCATTGGGGCGAACCGGCTCGGGCGACGGCGCTATTGAGTCACTTGAATGATCGACCGAGCTGGATCTGCGCCACGTGCGGCGATCCGTGGCCGTGCGCCACTGTGCAGGATCGGTTGCTGGCGGAGTTCCGGGCTTTTCCGTCTGTGTTGACCGTCTATCTGAGTGCTCAGATGTATGACGCCATCGGGGACCTGATCTCGAATGGGCAGATGGCGCCGAACAACCTCTTCGAGCGGTTCGTGGCGTGGGCTCGGAAGGCGACCGTCGTGCCGAAGGACGCCGAAGAGGACGACCTTGTGTCGGCTTTTCGCGAGCAGTGACGCGAGCAGTGACCGGGCCCTGTGGTGCTCCCGCGGGCGAGGCTCGCGGGAGCGGAAGAACGGGCGACGGCTCGGCCGTTCGCGGAGTGCCCTGGGGCACCTCGTGGTGCGGCTTTGCCGCCGCCCGTCCTGCCGCCCGATCAAGTCTCAGCCTTCTCAGTGCGGCGACATCATCATACCTACATGGCTTCGTACGGACAATCCGATGGAGCATCGTGATCACGTAGACTGGCTGGCATGATCGATCCTTCCGCCGACCGCGCGGTCTTTCGCCAGCTGGCCGATCTGCTGCGCAATCAGATCGAGTCGGGCGAGCTGGGGCCGGGCGAGCCGCTGCCCAGCGAGCTGCGCCTGGCGCAGGAGTACGGGATCAGCCGCACCACCGTCCGCCAGGCGATCGGCCAGCTGCGCACCGAGGGGCTGGTGACCGTCGACCGGCCGCGCGGCACCTTCGTCCGGGTGCCCGAGCCGATCGAGGTCATCGCGCTGGCCCGCGGCGACAAGGCGGGCGCCCGCATGCCCACCGACGCCGAGCGCCGCAAATACCGCCTCGGCGAGGGCGTGCCCGTCCTGGTCGTGACGGCCACCGACGGCACCGAGACCGTCCACCCAGCCGACCGCGTGCAACTCACCCGCCCGTAGAACCGGCGCCGCGGCTTGCGAGGCCGCGCCACTGCCTGCCGGGCCGGCTACTTGTGAGGCCGCGCCGCCGATTGCGAGTCCGCCCGTAAGCCGCGCACTCTTGTCGGTCTGAGCCGCCCGTAGAACCGGCGCCACACCTTGTGAGGCCGGGCCACTGCTTGCGAGGCCGCCCGTAAGCCAGCCGTCTCTACGCGCGAAGCCGACGCCTTCTACGCGCAACGCTGCCCCCAAGCCCAGCTTCCCTGCGCGCGGAGCTCGCAAAGCCGACCCCTACGCGCAACGCCGCCCGCGGGCCCGACTTCCCCACCCCCGAAGCCCGCAAAGCCGACACCCCCTACGCGCGACGCCGCCCGCGAGCGCGACTCGCCTACGCGAAGCCGCTCACAGCACCGGCGCCGGTGCGCGCGGAGGCGGCTTCGCTATTTGCGGGTGCGGCGAGTGTGGCCCCGGCCCGTGTGCCACGACTCGATGACCAGGTGGTCGGCCGGGACGCCCACGTAGGTCAGCGCCACCTCGTGGATGTCGATGCGGAAGAGGCCAGCCCCGTCGCCGTGGGGCCAGTCGGGTGGGTGGGGCAGCTCGACCACCACGCCGGAGAGCTTGGCGTCGCCTGGGCCGGATTCCGGGTTGTCGGTCGGTGGCTCGATGGTGGGGGCGTGCATGGCGATGCGGGGGTCGCGGCGGATGTCGCGCAGCTTCATCGAGTCGGCCATCATGCCGAAGGTGAGTTCGCCGTCCTGGAAGGCGGCCTCGGTCGCGCTGATGCGGGGGGAACCGTCGCGCCGGAGGGTGGCGATCGTCTTGTTGGTGCCCGCGTCGAAGAGGGCCTTCACACGCTGGGCGAAGGCCGGTGCGTCTTTCTCGATCTCATGCCAGCTAGCCATGCCGCCGACCCTAGGGCGGGGGTACGACAGAACCGGCGCCGATCAGAAGAGGGTGTAGCGCGACGCGGCGAGCGTGAAGCCGTGGCCGGTGTTCTCGTCCTTGCATGTGAGGCCCAGGCTCTCACTGTCGCAGCGGACCGTACCGGCGCGTAGGGCCTGCCCGTAGTCGAGGGTCGTCTCGGACGTACCCACCAGGGTGTCCCCCGCGCAGGTGAAAGTCACCTTGCCGCCGGTGACCACGAGGCCGTTGCCCCAGTCGAGTTCGCAGTCGGCGGGCTTGGCCGGCGGCTTCCACGACTTGCGGACTATGTCGCATCGCACGTCGGACGGCGTCAGCGCGCACGCGATGTTCTGCGACGGCGTACGGAACATCGCCTCGTCGACCACCGAGGCCTCGACCGGGGCGGGCGCCGGCCCGCCGAAGCCGACGTTCGCCGAGGGCAGCGCCGACGAGTTCGTGGTCGGGCCGTCGTCGTCCGGGGAGCCGGACAGGGAACAGCCGGCGAGCGCGCCCAGCAGGGCCAGCGGGAGAAGGCCGCGGATCATCGGTGCCATGGTGAGGGCAGTCTAGGAAGCTCGGGCAAGACGCGCGTGGCCGCTTGACGATCACGCCCGGAACGAAGACCGTCGACCTGATGGGTACGCGGGACATGCACGAAGGACTGCCGGACGCACTGCGCCAGGCGGTCGACGACTTCGGCCACCACCTGGCCCGGGTCGACAACCGCTCGGAGCAGACCGTCCGGGCGTACGTCGGCGACGTCGTCTCGTTGCTCGACCACGCCGCCGACTCGGGCCTCACCACGCTCGCCGAGATCGACATCGTGCTGCTGCGGGGCTGGCTGGCCGCGCGCATGCGACAGGGCGCAGCCCGGGCCTCGCAGGCGCGCCGGGCCGCCGCCGCCCGGGCCTTCACTGCGTGGGCCTTCCGGGACGGCCGCCTCGCCACCGATCCGGGCGCGCAGCTGGCCAGCCCGAAGCCGCTGCGCACGCTGCCGACCGTGCTGCGCGCCGATCAGGCGGCCACGCTGGTCGAGACGGCCGGCCCGGAAGAGACCGAGGGCCTGCGCGACCGGGCCGTGCTGGAGCTGCTGTACGCCACCGGCGTACGGGTGAGCGAGCTCTGCGGTTTGGACCGCGCCGACCTCGATGAGGGCCGCCGAGTCGTCCGCGTCTTCGGCAAGGGCGCCAAGGAACGCACTGTCCCCTACGGCCTGCCCGCCCAGCGCGCGCTCGACGACTGGTTGCGCCACGGCCGCCCGGAACTCGCCACCAAGGCCAGCGGCGACGCGCTCTTCCTCGGCATGAAGGGCGGGCGCCTGCAGCAGACCGTGGTGCGCCGCATCGTCGACGGCGCCGCGCGGGCCGCCGGGCTGCCGCACACCAAGCCGCACGACCTGCGCCACTCGGCCGCCACCCACCTGCTCGACGGCGGCGCCGACCTGCGTGCCGTGCAAGACCTGCTGGGTCACGCCTCGCTGTCGAGCACGCAGATCTACACCCATGTGTCCACCGAGCGGCTCCGGGCGGCCTTCAAACAAGCGCACCCCCGAGCGTGACCCCGTACGATCGGTTCTGTGAGCGCCCCCCAACCGCCCGTGACCATCCCCGGCGCCCGCCTTCTGTTCTCGCTCGATCCGGGCGTGTCCTATCTCAACCACGGCTCGTTCGGCGCCGTGCCGATCGGGGTGCAGCGCGCCCAGCAGAGGCTGCGCGACGAGATCGAGTCGAACCCGCTGCGCTTCTTCGCCCAGGGCCTGAGCGACCGCATCATCCACACCCGACGCCACATCGCTTCTTTCCTGGGCGCCGACCCTGAGCTGAGCGCGCTCGTGCCCAACGCGACGACCGCAATCTCGCTGGTGCTCAACTCCGTGCGCCTCGAGCCGGCCGACGAGGTGCTGCTGACCGACCACAGCTACGGCGCCGTTGCGATGGCGGCCCGCCGCCGCTGCCGCCGGGCCGGCGCGACCGTGCGGACGGTCGCGCTGCCGATGCCCGCCGCCGACGCCGAGCTGATCAGCCGGGTGCGGGCCGCCCTGCGCCCGGGCCGCACCAAGCTGCTGATCATCGACCAGCTCTCGTCGGCGACGGCGATGACCTTTCCCGTACGCGAGATCGTCGCCGCCGCTCACGAGCACGACATTCCGGTGCTGGTCGACGCCGCCCATGTTCCCGGCATGCTGTCCGTCGAGGTGGCCGCGATCCGGGCCGACTTCTGGGTGGGCAACCTCCACAAGTGGGCCTTCGCCCCGCGCGGCACGGCCCTCATCTCGGTGGCCGCCGAGTGGCGCCGCAAGGTCGAGCCGCTGGTGACCTCGTGGGATCACGACCAGGGCTTCCCCCACGCCGTGGAGTCGCAGGGCACTGTCGACTACACGCCCTGGCTGGCCGCCCCGGCCGGGCTGTTCACGCTGCGCACGCTCGGCTGGGACGAGGTGCGGGCCCACAACACGGCGCTCGCCGCCTACGGCCAGCGGGTGGTGGGCGAGGCGTTGGAGGTGCCGGCCGACGAGCTGCCGCAGCCGGCCGGGCCCGACGTCTCGATGCGCGTCGTGCCGCTGCCGGCCGGGCTGGCCACCACCACGCCCGAGGCCCACGCGTTGCGTCAGCACATCGCCGACAAGCTCGCCGTCGAGACCGCGGTGAACGCCTGGGGCGGCCGCGGGCTGCTGCGGCTGAGCGCCCAGGTCTACAACCGCGCCGACGAGTACGACCGGTTCGCCGAGCGCCTGCCTCAGCTGCTGCACGACTACCGCGCCTGATCGAGCGGGAGCAGCCGCACCCGGCCCAGGCCGAGCAGGGCCAGCGGGTCGAGATAGAGCGGGCCGCGCCGCAGACCCCAGTGCAGGCAGGCCGCCTGCGCGCAACCGCGATGGCCCGCCTCGAGGCGCCCGATCGGGTCGCCCTGGCCGACGAGCGCCCCGAGCTTGACCGAGGCGGTGACCGGCTCGTACGTGGTTCGCAGCCCACCGGCGTGGCCGACGCTGACGACACCGCGACCGGCCACCGTGCCGGCGAACAGGACGATGCCCGCCCCGGCCGACCGAATGACCGCCGACGGCGGCGCCGCGATGTCGACGCCACGGTGCCCGGCCAGCCACGGCTGAGCGGGCGGGTCGAAGGGCCGGACGACGGCGGGCGGCGCGACCGGCCACCCGAAGGACGAGACAACCAGCAGGATCAGCAGACGAAGCATGCCGACCAACCTGCCGGACCAGACCCGCGAAAAACGGGCCTGTGGATAACTACGGCACTAGCCGCCGAAGCCCGGCTCGTCGGGCAGGGAGATGTCCGGCTTCTCGAGCTCTTCCACGTTGACGTCCTTGAACGTCATGACGCGGACATTCTTCACAAACCGGGCCGGACGGTACATGTCCCAGACCCAGGCGTCGTGCATCTCGACCTCGAAATACACCTCGCCGTCGGAGTTGCGCACGTGCAGGTCGACCTGGTTGGCCAGGTAGAACCGGCGCTCCGTCTCCACCACGTAGGAGAACTGGCGGACGATGTCGCGGTACTCCCGGTAGAGCTGCAGCTCCATCTCGGTCTCGTACTTCTCGAGATCCTCTGCGCTCATCGCTTCTCGCCCTCCATGGCCTCATCTTCCCCCACCGACGGCGACGGCTGAGGCTGCTCGCCCGACGCCACGCCGACGGTACTCCGAGGGGTCTGCGGAAGCACCAAGGACGCGGTGGCGGATGCATCAAACAGTACTGGTTGAACCGTCTCGGGCGACACGCGCTGCACCGGCCGGCGTGCCCGGGGCGGACGGTTTCCCCGGCCCGAGGCGGCGGCGACGTTGACGTACGAGAAACGGTGTTCGGCACACGGCCCGTGCTGCTTCAACGCGGCGCTGTGCTCCTCGGTGATGTAACCCTTGTGCACCGCGAAACCGTACGCCGGGAACTGGTCGTCCATCTCGACCATGATGCGGTCCCGGGTGACCTTGGCCAGCACACTGGCCGCGGCCACGCACGCGGCCACCCGGTCGCCCTTCCAAACCGCGAGCCCGGGCACGCCCAGCCCGTCGACCGGGAAACCGTCGGTCAGGACGTACTCGGGCGAGGCGGTCAGCGAGGCCAGCGCGCGGCGCATCGCGGCCAGGTTGCAGACGTGCAGCCCGCGCGCGTCGACCTCGGTGGCCGGGACGATCACCACCGACCAGGCCAGGGCCCGGGCGACCACCTGGTCGTAGACGCGCTCGCGGGCGGCCGGGGTCAGCAGCTTGGAGTCGGCCAGCTCGTCGATCTCGCCGCGCTTGCCCTCGGGCAGCATGGCGGCCGCGGCCACGAGCGGCCCGGCGCAGGCGCCCCGGCCGGCCTCGTCGGCGCCGGCCACGTTACGGAAGCCGCGGCGCTGCAGGGCGCGCTCGAGGGCGTAGAGGCCGCCCTCACGACGGACCACGGTGCGGGGTGGGGCCAGCATCAGGACAGCCGCCGCAACAGGCCGGGCAGCTCGACCGGGAAGATCGACTCGGAGCTGGCCTCGATCTCGTCGGCCGACCACCAGCGGTGCGCGGTGATGGTGGCCTGCTCCTCCTCGTCCATGCCGGCGAAGTCGGCCTGCCAGCCGGGGACGCGCAGGATGAAGAACTCTTGTTCCTGCTCGTACTGCCGGCCGCCGTAGCTGAATTCCGTCCGCTGGCGCCAGAAGGGCTCGCCCAGCTCGGCGGCGTCGACCCGCAGGCCGACCTCTTCGAAAAGCTCGCGGGCGGCGCCCTGCGCGGGCGTCTCGCCACTTTCCAGCCCGCCGCCGGGGGTGAACCACCAGTGGGTGCCGGGACGGGCCGGGTCGCCGCCGTAGAGGAGCAGGGTGCGCCCGGCCGGGTCGACCAGCAGCACGCGGGCGGCGCGGCGTTCGACAACGGTCACGCGAACCAGCCTATTGCGCGAACAGTGGATCTTACGACTGCGGGTCGGGAATCGCTTTGAACCCGTCCGGCACCGACAGCCACGTGGCCCGGTTGACCGGCCAGAACACGGTGAAGGCGCGACCGACGATCGACTTCTCGGTGATGGTCGCCTCTTGCACGTCACCGCCGGAGTCCTGCCAGTGCTCGAGCGAGTCGCCGGAGGCCGAGCGGTGGTCGCCCATCACCCACAGCCTGTCCGGCGGCACGGTCACGTCGAACTTCACGTCGGCCGGGTCGTCCTGCTGGCCGGCCTCGTCGGTGAAGACGTACGGCTCGTCGAGCTTCACGCCGTTGATCGTCAGCTTCTTGTCGGCGGCCTCGGGGTCGTACGAGATGTGGTCGCCCGGCACGCCGATGATCCGCTTGATGAAGTCCTCACCCTCGGCGCCCGACTGCCAGGCGGCCGGCGCCTCGAAGACGATGATCTCGCCGCGGCGGGGCTCACGGAAGTCGTACACCAGCTTGTTGACGAGCACCCGGTCGAGCACGTTGAGCGTGTGCTCCATGGACGGGGACGGGATGTAGAACGTCTGCAGCACGAAGGCTCGCACCAGCACGGCCACCAGGACCGCCACGCCCAGAAGAATCGGAAGCTCGCGCCAGAACGAACTGCGCTTCTTTTCCGTCTGCTCGTCAATCACGAGCGCAGCCTACGTCGCCGGGTCACGAACGGCAGTCCGGAACGCGCGGATATCGCAGCACTTAACAGAAAGGGAAGGGCGAAAATCTCGGTCGCCGGATCGTTCTCGCGCACCGGAACAGTGCCCGGCGCGGCCGCTGTCGGGTGGTCGGCGGCGAACGCCTTCCACTCGTCCGGCACGGACAGGCTGGTGAAGCGGTTGCTCGGCCAGACGATGACGAATGCCCGCCCGATGATGTTGCTGATCGGCACCGGGCCCTGGCAGCGAGCGTCCTGTGAGACCTGGCGATGGTCGCCCATGATGAACATCTCACCCGCCGGAACGACCACCTCGGTGAAGCGCCGGCTCGTGCACTGGTTGGGGTTCGGCGGCTGGTTCAGGTCGGAGTTGAACCCGTCGGCGATGTACGACTCGTCGATCGCGATGCCGTTGACCGTGATCCGCCCCTTGGCGTCGCAGCAGGCGACCTTGTCGCCCGGCAGGCCGATCACCCGTTTGATGAAGTCGCGCTCACCCGGGCGGCTGACGCCGACGAGGTCGCCGATCGTGCGCCCGAGCTTGGCCGCGAAGCTGTTGCTGACCGGCTCGCTGACCTCGGGCGTCCAGTTCTCGTCGCCCCGGAAGACGACGATCTCGCCGCGGACCGGGTCCCGCATGTCGTAGATGACCTTGTTGACCAGCACCCTGTCCTTGACGAGCAGAGTGTTCTCCATCGACCCGCTGGGGATGTAGAACGCCTGCACCAGGAACGTGCGGATCAGCACGGCCAGGCAGAACGCCACCACCAGCAGCAGCGGAAGCTCCTGCCAGAGCGGCATCTCCTTACGCCGGACCAGTCCCTGTCGCCGCCGAGAAGCCGGGCCGTAGCCCTCCATCGGTTCCACGCTTCGTCTCTCCCGCCGCCGACCGGCCGAACCACCCCGGATACAGCACTACCGCCCGAACATTTCCCCTCGCGGGGACTTACGGGCGGTAGTGCTGGAAGGGTTCACAATGATCCCATCCGGCACACGGCAAGAGTAATGCGCGCATGCTGAGGGATCGATGAGATCAGACCGTCTGCTTCTCGCGAAGCTCCTTGATCTTGGCCTTCTTGCCGCGGAGCTCACGCAGGTAGTAGAGCTTGGCGCGGCGGACGTCACCGCGGCTCACGACCTCGATCCGGTCGATGGCGGGGCTGTTGAGCGGGTACGTGCGCTCGACGCCGACACCGAAGCTGATCTTGCGGACCTTGAAGGTCTCGCGGAGGCCGGAACCCTGGCGGCCGATCACGACGCCCTGGAAGATCTGGACGCGGGAACGGTTACCTTCGACGACTCGGGCGTACACCTTCAGGGTGTCGCCGGCCCGGAAACCCGGGATGTCGGTGCGCTGCGACTGGGCGTCGAGAGCGTCCAGCGTGTTCATCGCTGCATCCTCGTTCTTTTTGAAGCGCATCGGGAGTTCGGTGCGCGCTGGGTACTACTGATCCCCCGCCACTCCTGGGGATCCTCGATCTCGAACCACGGCGTGGGCCGAAATCGGCAACCTCACTACTTTGCCACAGACGGCGGCGTGATCTGAAATCCGCCCTCGGTGAGCGTCTTCCTGTCCGCTTTGTCCAAGTCGTCGACAGGGTAAACCGACATCATGTCGGGCCGGCGGGACGCCGTACGCAGCAAGCTCTGGTCCCGTCGCCAGCGCGCGATCCGGCCGTGGTCACCCGAACGCAGGATTTCCGGCACGTCCCGCGATCGCCACGACGCCGGCTTCGTGTACACGGGCGCCTCGAGCAGCCCGGCCGCGTGCGACTCCTCGGTCAGCGAGTCCGCGTTGCCCAGCACGCCCGGCAGCAGCCGCACGATCGCTTCCATGATCACGATGACCGCGACCTCGCCCCCGAACAGGACGTAGTCGCCGAGCGAGACCTCACGGACCGGCATCCGGTCGGCGGCGTCGTCGATCACCCGCTGATCGATGCCCTCGTACCGCCCGCAAGCGAAGATCAAACGGTCGAGCGAGGCGAGTTCGTGCGCGTCGGCCTGAGTGAACGGCTTGCCCACGGGCGACGGAACGACCAGCGTGCCCGGCCCGACCGCGTCGAGCGCCTGCCCCCACGGCTCCGGCCGCATCACCATGCCCGGCCCGCCCCCGTACGGGGTGTCGTCCACCGTGCGATGCACGTCCGAGGTCCAAGTACGCAGATCGTGCACGGCCACGTCGAGCCGCCCGGTCTGCCGCGCCTTGCCGATCAGCGACAGCTCGAGCGGGCCGAAATAGTCCGGGAAGATCGAGATGATGTCGACGCGCATCTACAGATCCAGCAGACCCTCGGGCAGATCGACGACGACGCGGCCCCCGGCCAGGTCGACCGTCGGCACGATCGCGCTCACAAAGGGGATCAGAGCCGTGCCGCCGCCGGTCTTCTTCAGCACGATCAGGTCGGACGAGGGCGCGTGGTCGATCCGCTCAACGGAACCGTGCACAGTGCCGTCGGCCGACTCGACCCGCAGACCGACCAGCTGGTGGTCGTGGAACTCGTCCGGGTCGTCCGGCGGGGTCAGCTCGTCGCTGTCGACCTGCAGGAACACGCCGCGCAGCTCCTCGGCGACGTTGCGGTCGTAGATGTTCTCGAACACCGCGATACCGCGACCCTGATGCCAGCGGATCGACTCGAGCACGAGTTGCTTCGGCACGTCGAACTTGACGCCGGGAACGGCCGCCGGGCCGGTGCTCACACGGCGGTCCCGGGGGACCTCCGTCACGAACACCGACCCGGGGACGAAACGTTCTTCCGGTTCGTCGGTTCGCACGACCACCGAGACCTCGCCCCGGATGCCGTGCGGTTTGCCGATCTGACCGACTACCAGGAGCATCTCAGTACGCGTCGACGATGTCGACGCGGATGCCGCGCCCACCGATCGACCCGATGACCTGCCGCAGGGCCTTGGCCGTACGCCCGCCGCGCCCGATGACCGTTCCCAGGTCCTCCGGGTGCACGCGAACCTCGAGCCGCTTGCCGCGACGCGAGTCGACCAGCCGGACCCGGACATCGTCCGGGTTGTCGACGATGCCCTTGACGAGGTGCTCCAGCGCCGGCCGGAGCGCCCCGTCAGCTCGCGTCGGCGCCGGCACCGGCCGGGTCCTCTGCGGTCTCAGCGACAGCCTCGCGGTTCGGCTCGGCCGGGTCGGCGGCCTTGGTCTGCGCCGGCTTGGCCTCGGCGGCCTCCGGAGCAGCGGCGACCTTCTTGGCCGGCTTGGTGCTCTTGGCCGGGGTGTCGGCGACACCGGCGGCCGACTTGGCCTCGGCCTCGTACACCTCGGTGCGGGACTGCTTCGGCTCCGCGACGAGCAGCGGCGGCGGGGCGGGAAGGCCCTTGAACTGCTGCCAGTCGCCGGTCTTCTCGAGGATGCGCTGCACGGCCTCGCTCGGCTGGGCGCCGACGGAGAGCCAGTACTGCACGCGCTCGGACTTGACCTGGATGATCGAGGGGTGTTCCTTCGGCTGGTAGATGCCGACGTACTCGATGGCGCGGCCGTCGCGCTTGGTGCGCGAGTCGGCGACGACGATGCGGTACTGCGGGTTGCGGATCTTGCCCATCCGCAGGAGCCGGATCTTAACGGCCACGGTGTTTCGCTCCTGATAAATACGAGGCGAGCCAGGGCGCTCCCGTGGGGACAGGAGAGCTGATGTCTCATGGACTGGCAGCACGGAGGGGTTAGAGGGCGCCTCACGCGAGCCGGATACCAGGGGACCATTCTGCCAGACGAGGGTGGGTTGCTCCCAATCGGCCTCGGAAAAGTCAACTTCCAGGTCAAGAGCCACTTCAAGATCAAGATCTGGATGTCCCGGCGGGGTGGGTGGTGCTGACCGTCGTTCCCGCGGGGGCCCGGGCGGGCTTCGCTGGCCGCTGGCGCGTCCAGAACGCGAAACCCACCCGGGCGACGTGCGTGAGTGGTTGCGCCCCGCAACCCCCTGTGGATAAACGCCCCGCCTGTGGACAACGCGCCACGCACCGCGGCCAAGCCTGCTAGCTTCCCCACCCTGGGTGGGGCGGCAGAGAAGGTTTCAGATTCGCGCGACGACCGGGCGGTCCCAGCCTGGGGGCAGGTCGGTGGGGATCGGCCAGGACGGGTCGGGGTGGAAGTTGGTCCAGGTGCCGTCGAAGGGGAACTCTCCGGCCTCGAGCAGCTTGATCACCCGGTGGCCTTCCGCCCAGACTGCCTGCTCGTCGGGGACCCAGTAGAGGTCGGGGCGGGCCAGGCGTTCGGCGAACTCGTCCTCGTCCTTCCAGTGCCAGGACAGGTCGGGGTAGGCGACGATGTCCAGGTCCTGGTCGACCACGTCGATGCCGGCCAGCTCGCCGTCGTCCCAGCGGACGGCGTTCTCTTCGAGGTTGATGTAGTAGTTCTTGAAGTCGTCGGTCTCGGTGCGGAACAGCCAGACGGAGTGGTCGGCGCCCGCGGGGAAGAAGCGGAGGACGCCAGGGCCACGCCAGGTGGTCGGCGTCATCCGCTTTGGGGCGGCTTCCCAGTCGATGAACGAGGGCATGTCGCGGGGGCCGCGGCCGTCCGTCGTGGTTTCGATCGCGGCCGCGGCGCCGCGGGCTATCCAGAGGAGCAGCCCGCGGTCGTCGTCCGACACGACCCGGGCGACGTGCACGAAGCCGAGCCGGCCGCGGTGCGTGTCCCGGTGCAGGACGAGCCGGCCCGGCTCGAAGCGCATCAGTAGGAACGGGCCAGGTAGGCGACCAGGCCGGGTTCCTCGTCGGAGTCGGGCATGCCGCCGTCGGCGCGGGTCAGGCAGCGGACCGTGACGGCCTTGCCGTTCGCCTCTTTCTCGCCGGCCTCGCCCACGGCCGACCACGGCACCCGGGCCCAGCCGGTCTGCGCCGCCTCGATCGCCTCGCCCAGCGTCTTGACCTCGACCGTGTTCGCCTCACGGAAGGCCACCGCCTCGTCGTACAGGCGCTGCTGGTCGGCCTTGAGAGCGCTCGTCACCGCGTCCAGCACCTCGCCCAGCGCGGTCGGGGTCTTGGAGCCGTCGATCCGGCGGGCGATCGTGACGCTGCCGTTGGCCAGGTCACGCGGGCCGACCTCGATGCGGATGGGCACACCCTGCAGCTCGGCGTCCACCGCCCGGCGGCCGAACGGGATGTCGGCCCGATCGTCGAGTTTCACCCGTACGCCGGAAGCCTTCAGCTCGTCGCGCAGCTTGGCCGCCGCCTCGACGACGCCCTCGCCCGCCTTGACCACCATGACCTGCACCTGGATCGGCGCCAGGCGCGGCGGCAGCCGCAGGCCGTTGTCGTCGCCGTGCACCATGATCAGGCCGCCCACCATGCGGGTCGACGTGCCCCACGAGGTCGTCCAGGCGTGCTCGACCTTGCCGTCCTTCGACGAGTACGTGATGTCGAAGGCCTTGGCGAAGTTCTGGCCCAGCTCGTGCGAGGTGCCCATCTGCAGCGCCTTGGTGTCGCCCATCATGGCCTCGACGGTCATGGTGTTCGTGGCGCCGGCGAACCGCTCGCCCTTGGTCTTGCGGCCGGGGATGACCGGGACGGCCAGCAGCTCCTCCATGAACGCCTGGTAGACGTTGCGGTGGATGTTGCGGGCGTGCTCGCGGGCGTCGGCCTCGGTGGCGTGCGCGTCGTGCCCCTCCTGCCACAGGAACTCGGTGGTGCGCAGGAAGGTGCGCGGGCGCAGCTCCCACCGCACGACGTTGGCCCACTGGTTGAGCAGCAGGGGCAGGTCCCGGTACGAGTCGACCCACTTGGCCATGAACTCGCCGATCACGGTCTCGCTGGTCGGGCGGACCACCAGCGGCTCGGCCAGCTGCTTGCCGCCGGCGTGGGTGACCACGGCCAGCTCGGGCGAGAAGCCCTCGACGTGGTCGGCCTCGCGGCGCAGGTAGCTCTCGGGGATGAACAGCGGGAAGTAGGCGTTCTGCACGCCCTCTTCCTTGATGCGCAGGTCCATGTCGGCCTGCATGCGCTCCCAGATGGCCCAGCCGACGGGCCGGATGACCATGGTGCCGCGCACCGGGCCGTTGTCGGCCAGCTGCGCCTTGGCGATCAGGTCCTGGTACCAGCGGGGAAAGTCCTCCGCACGGGGAGTGAGCACACGAGCCATGAGGCGACATCCTAGTCGGGCCGGCTGCGCAACCTGCCGGGCGGGCATCGCGTGTCCTAGGTGGAAGGGCGGTGGGGCAGTGACAGCAGCCGAGGAATTCGACGATTTCTACCGGGACACGTCCCGGCGCCTGGCCAGATACGCGTACGGCCTGACGGGCGACCCCGGCGACGCGCAGGACCTCGTGCAGGAGGCCTACGCCCGCGCCTGGCAGCGCTGGAGGCGCCTGGCCGACTACGAGGACCGCGAGGCCTGGTTACGCCTGGTGGTCAACCGGCTCTCGGCCGACCGGTGGCGCCGGTTGGGCGTACGCCGGGCCCGAGCCGCCGCCGAACCGCCCCCGCCACCTTCGCCCCCACCCTCGGAAGACGCCGTGCTGCTGATCCGCGCGATGCGCACCCTGCCCCTGGCCCACCGCCGCGCCCTCGCCCTGCACTACCTGCTCGACCGCTCGGTGGCCGAGATCGCCCACGAGACCGGCTCGTCCGTCGGCACGGTCAAGTCGTGGCTGTCCCGGGGCCGGGCCGGGCTGGCCGCCGCGCTCGGCGGCGACCACCCCGCCTTCGTCACGAACGGAGCCGACGATGCCCACTGACCTCGACGACATCTTCGGTTCGCTGGGCCGCCAGGCCGACGCGATCCCGCTCGGCACCGCCGAGCAGGCCCGTAAGCGGGGCCGGCAGCGCAGCCGCAACGGCGCGCTGATCGCGGCGGGCGCCGCCGTGTGCCTGGTGCTGGCCGGCGTCGGTGTCATGGTCCGACCCCAGCGCCACGCCGACCATCCGGTCACCCCGGCCCCCTCGGCCGGCCCGTTGCCGGTGGTGGGCTCGCCACTCGAGTTCGACCCGCCGGTGCGGGAATCGTCGGCCCCGGACGTGGCCGGCGGCAAGGTCTACACCGCGTGGAAGGCGGGCGACGGCAAGGTGACCGTGGCCGGAGCCGACCTGCACACGGGCCGGCTCGACTGGAAAGTGACCGGCATGGGCCTCGACGACGAGATCGTCTCGTACGGGGTCCGCGCGGCCGAGCAGGGAATCATGGTCGCCGTCAACGACCAGATCTACGTGTACGACCCGGCCCACGAGAACGCGAACGACTGGGTGCTGACCGCCGGCGATCTCGACGAGGTCGTGCCGTTCGACCAGGCGCTCATCCGCCGGTGGGACATCAACGGGCAGATCGACGCGCACAACTGGCGCACCGGCCGGAAGCTGTGGACGCTCGAGCCCCAGGCCGACAAGGCTGTACGCCTGATCGGGGTGCGGGCCCCCAGCGACGGCCTCACGGCCGACAGCCACTCCGACGGCCGGATGCTGGCGGTGACCAGCAGCGGCAAGATCCAGGTGCGCGACGCCGCGAGCGGTCAGTTGCAGAGGACGATCACGCCCGCGTCACCGGCCCAGGCGGGCAGCATGTTCGTGGCGTACGACGGGTGGCTCTACGAGGGCGGGCCGCCGTGCTGCGACAGTTCGGCCTACCGGGTGGTCGCCACGAATCTGGCCACCGGGGAGTCGTCGGTCGTGCTCACCGAGGGGGTCGGTCACGCGCTGGGCGGGCTGGACGTCTGCGGGCCGGACCGGGTGTGCGTGCTGGATCAGAAGGACGGCGGCACATCGGTGTCGGCCGTCGACGTGCGGCAGCGCAAGAAGATCTGGACGGTGGCCGGCCCGCCCGACGGAAGCTCGCTCTCCTCCTACAACGGCACCATGCTGATCGGTGGCGGCCAGAACATCGTGCTGCTCGACGCGAAGGGCGACGAGCTGTTGAGCACCCCCGCCATCCACGTCGACTGGCTCGACCCGAACCGGCTCCTGGTCATGCCCATCACGGGCGCCGGCACCGTGTCGGTCTTCGACATCACCACCCGCAAGCTGACCGAGCTCGGCACTGTCCCCCAGCGCGTCGACATGTGCGCCCACTCGGCCGACCGCCTAGTCTGTCCCACCACCACCGACCTGCGCATCTACAGCCTGACCGGCTGATCCGCTCAGCGGATGACGCGGCCCTTGAGCACGATGCGGCTCGGCGCGCGGACCACTCGCAGGTCCGCGCGCGGGTCGGCCTCGTAGACGATGAGGTCGGCCAGGCCGCCTTCGACCAGGCCGGGGAAGCCCAGCCAGTCGCGGGCGCGCCAGGAGGCGGCGGCGAGGATGTCCTCGGCGGGGAGGCCGGCCTCTTCGAGGATCAGCATCTCTTCGGCCACGAGGCCGTGGCGGATGCCGCCGCCGGCGTCGGTGCCGACGTAGATGGGGACGCCGGCCTCGTGGGCGGCGCGCACCACGCCGGGGAAGCCGTCGCGCAGGCGGATCATGTGGTCGGCGTACTTGTCGAACTTGCCCCGGGCCCGGTCGGCGATGCCGCCGAACGTGCGGATGTTGATCATCGTGGGGACCAGGGCGGTGCCGCGGCGGGCCATCTCGTCGATCAGGTCGAGAGACAGGCCGGTGCCGTGTTCCACAGAGTCGACGCCGGCCCGGACCATGATGTCGACGCCCTCCTCGGAGAACGTGTGCACGGCGGCCCGCACCCCGGCCGCGTGCGCGGCGTCGACCGCGGCGGCCATGGTCTCGGCGTCCCAGGACGGCGCCAGGTCGCCCTTGTCGCGGTGGATCCAGTCGCCGACGAGCTTGACCCACCCGTTGCCGGCCGCGGCCTGATCGGTGACGGCCGCCCGTACGTCGGCGACCCCGTCCACCTCGATGCCGACGTCCCGTAGATACCGCTTCGGCGGCGCCACATGCCGTCCGGCCCGGGCCAGCCGCGGAATCTCCGGCTCGTCCTCCAGTTCCGGGTACGGGAAGGGCGACCCGGCGTCCCGCAGCGCCAGCACCCCGGCGTCCCGGTCGGTCACCGCGAGTTCGCGCGCCTGATCGAGGCTGGTGATCGGCTTGGCCCCGAACGCGATCCCCAGGTGGCAGTGCGCATCGACCAGCCCCGGCACCACGAACCCGCCGTCACTGATCGTCTCAGCGTCCTTGACCGGCTCGAACGTGACCCGATCCCCCACCAGCCAGAGATCTCTCACATCACCGTCGGGCAGCACCGTGCCCCGCACATGCAAAGCCATGGAACAGTCTTACCCGACGACTACATCACTTGCCCGGGCGGCCGACCTTCTCGAGGAAGTCGCGCCTGCGCGTCCACCCCGGGAGATCCAACGTGATCTCCCACGGCTCGCGCACCGTGACCAGCTCATCGGTGTGCAGCTGCTGGTGGTAGTTGCCGTCCGCACCAAGGCGGTACTGCGTGAAGGTCACTCGCTCTTCGAGCGGATCGATGATCCAGTAATGCGAGATTCCGGCCATTGCGTATTTCTTCATCTTGCTCGTTCGGTCGTCGTGCTTCGAGGACCGAGAGATGACCTCCACGACCAGCGGCACGTCGTCGGGCAGCACCGGCGACCGGTTGGCGCCCTCCACCCGGATGAGGACGACGTCGGGTTTGAGCTCAGTGCGCCGCCCGATCGCGACGGCCTGCTCACCGTTTACGACGAACTCATATTCCGGACAATGTTCCTCGATCGCGACAGCCGTCCGCATCGCGATGACTTGGTGCAGGGGAAGCGCGTGGGGGGTCAAGACGAGCCTTCCGTCGATCAACTCGTAGCGAAGATCCTCGGGAAGGTCAGCCAGGTCGTCGACGGTCAAGTCGTGCCGCTCGAGCAGATGAGGGTCGACCAGAGAGAGAACAGCGGTCATCGAATCCTCCTCGATGGAATCGCGTTCGATCATACTAGTCACCCGACAAGCTGCTCTATGCCAATGTTGAGCAGGCCGGCGACGGCGCCGGCCTGACCGCAGCCTATTTCTTGTCGTCGTCCTTCTTCTGCTGCTTCATCAGCTTGTTGAAGTCGAGGTTGGGCAGATTGAAGCCGCCGCCGGCACCGCCCAGGGCATTCGGGTCGAGGCCCGGGGGCAGCTGGGGCATGCCGCCCGGGAAGCCCGCCGGCAGGCCGCCGCCACCGCCCGTACGGGGACGGTTGTTTCCGCCCTTGGTGCCCTTGCGCTTGTTCTTCGGGCTCTTCGTGGCCTTGCGCCGGTTGCCGCCGGGCAGGCCCATCATGCCGCCCATCTGCTTCATCATCTTCTGCGCGTCGGCGAAGCGGTTGAGCAGCTGGTTGACGTCCATGACCGTCACGCCGGAGCCGTTGGCGATGCGGGCGCGGCGGGAGCCGTTGAGGATCTTGGGGTTGGTGCGCTCGCCCGGGGTCATCGAGCGGATGATCGCCGCGACCTTGTCGAAGTGCTTGTCGTCCAGCTCGGCCAGCTGGTCCTTCATCTGGCCCATGCCGGGCATCATGCCGAGGATGTTGGCGATCGGGCCCATCCGCCGCACGGCGATCAGCTGGTCGAGGAAGTCTTCCAGCGTGAAGGTCTCACCGGCGAGGAGCTTGCCGGTCATCTTCTCTTTCTGGTCCTCGTCGAAGGCCGCCTCGGCCTGCTCGATGAGGGTCAGCACGTCGCCCATGCCGAGGATGCGGCTGGCCATCCGGTCGGGGTGGAAGAGGTCGAAGTCCTCGAGCTTCTCACCGGTCGACGCGAACAGGATCGGCTCGCCGGTGACGTGCCGGACGGACAGCGCGGCGCCACCGCGGGCGTCGCCGTCGAGCTTCGAGAGCACCACGCCGGTGATGCCGACGCCGTCACGGAAGGCCTCGGCCGTCTGCACCGCGTCCTGACCGACCATGGCGTCGATGACGAACAGGACCTCGTCGGGGTCGACCGCGTCGCGGATGTCGCGGGCCTGCTGCATCATCTCTTCGTCGATGCCGAGACGACCGGCGGTGTCGACGATGACGATGTCTTTGGCGGTGCGCACGGCGACGTCGATCGAGTCCTTGGCGACCTTCACCGGGTCGCCGACGCCGCTGCCGGGCTCGGGCGCGTACACGTCGACACCGGCCCGGCCGCCGACCACCTGAAGCTGGTTGACCGCGTTGGGACGCTGCAGGTCGGCCGCGACCAGCAGCGGCTGGTGGCCCTGGCCCTTGAGCCAGCGCGACAGCTTGCCGGCCAGGGTCGTCTTACCGGCGCCCTGCAGACCGGCCAGCATGATCACGGTGGGTGGCTGCTTGGCGAACTGCAGCCGCCGCCCCTCGCCGCCGAGGACGTTGACGAGCTCCTCGTGGACGATCTTGATGATCTGCTGGGCCGGGTTGAGCGCCTGCGAGACCTCGGCCCCGCGGGCACGCTCCTTGAGGTTGAAGATGAAGGCCTTGACCACGGGCAGCGCGACATCGGCCTCGAGCAGCGCGAGACGGATCTCGCGCGCGGTGGCGTCGATGTCGGCGTCGGTGAGCTTGCCCTTGCCCCGGAGCTTGGTGAAGATCCCGGAGAGGCGGTCACTCAGAGTGTCAAACACAGTGCGACTTCCCGTTGGTCAGAAGAGAGCGGCGATAGGGCAAGCCTAGCCGCCCGCGCGACGCCTCACCGGTTCCGCATGCGGTACGTCTTCTGAGCCGCCTCGATACGCCGCTGGGTGCGGGTTCCCGGGGCCAGGCCCTTCTTGGCCTTCGAGTACAGGTAGTACCCGCCGCCGACCGCGAGAGCCCCCACGATCAGGTAGAACAGCACGGGGCCGATCAGCGAGCTGACCACCCAGCCGACTGCGATCACTCCGGCGATCAGCGCCACCAGAAATGCCACGGCCTTACCCATCCCGGCCTCCCAAGATAAAAGTTCGACCTCCACCATGACCCAGCCGGGCAAGCTCGCGCATCGGCCGTAACCCTGAGCGTTTCCCCGTAGGGGTTGAACACGATTGAGTACTCGAAATCGCCCATAACCGGCCGAACCGGATGGAGCCTCGCAACTAGCCAACAAGGGCGCCGTTGGGCGGACCGTGAGCCCCCGGATCCTCCAGTTGACGCCGTGGCCGGTGCGCCGGCGCCTGCTCGGCCAGGTGCAGCGCCGGTTGCTGCCGCTCGTCCCCGAGTCCCGCCGTCTGCGAACGGCCCGGCAGATCGTCCCGCTCAGCCCGGCCTCCCGGTCCACGAGGGCGGCGCGCCGGCTCGATGCGCACCCCGCAGGCGTACGCCGGGAAAATTGCGACCGGGTGCTCGACGCCCTGACCAGCGCCGGCATCGAGTGGTTCCGCATTCCCGTGGCGGCATTGACGCGTACGGGCGTGGCGGTGGCCGAGACCGACCGGCATCGCGCCGTCGGTGTCCTCAAGAGCCTCGGCGCGCACCTGCAGGTCCTCGCGCCCCGCGTGTGGCGGCTGAGCTGGCCCGTCACCGATCCCGAGGGCCGCCTGACGCTGGGTTCCGAGTACGGCTGCGAGATCGAGTTCTGGCGGGCCGAGGGCGGCAACCTGGTCGGCCCGCGCGGCAACCCGGTGGCCGACGTGGTGCCGGCCGGCGAGCCCGGGATCGCCGTGGCCGAGCCGGTGTTCGGCCCGTTCCGAACGGCCGGGAACACCCGCCGCTACCGCACCCGTGAGGTGTTCACGATGGTCAGCCCGGACCGGGTGGCCTTCCCGATCGACGCCGTCTACACCTGGGTCGACGGCGACGACCCGGCCTGGCGGGCCCGCAAGGCCCGGGCGCTGCGCGAGAACGGCTGGGTGGCCGGCTCCAACGAGCAGACGGCCAACGACTCACGCTTCCTCTCCCGCGACGAGCTCCGGTTCTCGCTGCGCTCGCTGCACGCGTACGCGCCCTGGATCCGCCACGTCTTCGTGGTGACCGACGACCAGGTACCCGCCTGGCTGGACACCTCGCGCGACGACCTGACCGTGGTGAGCCACCGCGAGATCTTCGGCGGCACCGGGCGGCTGCCCACCTTCAACTCGCAGGCGATCGAGTCGCGGCTGCACCGGATCCCCGGGCTGAGCGAGCACTTCCTCTATCTGAACGACGACGTCTTCCTGGGCCGGCCGGTGGCGCCCGAAATGTTCTTCACCCCGGGCGGGCTGACCCGCTTCTTCCCGTCCGGCGCGCTGGTCGGCTCGGCCCCGCGCACGCCGTGCGACACCCCGGCCGACTCGGCCGGCAAGAACAACCGCGACCTCATCCAGAGCGCGTTCGGGCGGGTGCTGACGCGGAAGATGAAGCACACGCCGCACCCGTCGCGGCGCAGCGTGCTGGCCGAGATCGAGGAGCGTTTCGCCGACCGGGTGGCGGCGACGGCCGGGCACCAGTTCCGGCACCCCGAGGACATCGCGCTGCTGTCGTCGCTGCAGCAGTACTACGCGTATCTGACCGGGCGGGCCGCACCGGGCCAGATCCAGTACCTCTACACGGATCTGGCCGACCCCCAGACGCCGTTCCGGCTGGCCCGCCTGCTGCACGACCGGCACCTCGACGCGTTCTGCCTCAACGACACGTATTCCAGTCCCGAGGCGATCGCCGAACAGGCCGCGCTGCTGGCCGAGTTCCTGCCGGCCTATCTGCCTTTCCCGTCCCGCTGGGAATTGGCGCAGCCCCGGACGACCACGCGTCCGGTGGTGGCTCGCCAGAAAACCCGCGCGCCGCAATGGGAGGCCGCGCGGTGAGCTTCGACGTGGTCATTCTGGGTCTGGGGTACGTCGGTCTGCCGCTCGCCCATCAAGCGGTGCGCGCGGGGCTGTCCGTTGCGGGTTTCGACGTGCAACCCGATGTGGTCGCGGCGCTCGCCAACGGCCGCTCACACGTCGACGACCTGAGCGATGCCGACATCGGGCAAATGCTCGCCGGCGGTTTCACCCCGACCACCGACGAAACGCTGATCGCCGATGCCCGCAACGCCGTGATCTGCGTGCCCACGCCGCTGAGCGAGGGTGACGGGCCGGATCTGCGAGCGGTCACGGGCGCCGCCGCCGCGATCGGCCGGAATCTTCGTACGGGAATGCTGGTGGTTCTGGAATCGACGACTTATCCCGGCACGACGGACGAGGTGGTGCGGCCCCTGCTCGAACAGGAATCGGGACTGGTGGCGGGATTCGACTTCCACCTGGCGTTCTCGCCCGAACGCATCGACCCCGGCAACGAGCAGTTCGGCCCGAGCAACACGCCCAAGGTGGTCGGCGGGTACACGCCGGCCTGCACCGAACGCGCTGCCGTTTTCTACGAACGATTCGTCGACACCGTCGTGCGTACGCGGGGAACTCGCGAAGCCGAAACCGCCAAGCTGCTCGAGAACACGTACCGGCACGTCAACATCGCCCTGGTCAACGAGATGGCCCGGTTCTGCCACGAGCTCGGCATCGATCTGTGGGACGTCATCCACGCCGCGTCGACCAAACCGTTCGGCTTCCAGGCGTTCTATCCGGGCCCCGGCGTGGGCGGCCATTGCATTCCGATCGACCCGAATTACCTTTCGCACAACGTGCGCAGCAAGCTCGGCTATCCGTTCCGCTTCGTCGAGCTGGCCCAGGAAATCAACACCACCATGCCCGCGTACGTGGCCCGGCGCGCCCAGAATCTGCTGAACTCAGACGGCCAGGCCGTTCACGGCGCCACGATCCTGCTGCTGGGCGTCACCTACAAGCCCGACATCGCCGACCAGCGCGAGTCCCCCGCCACTGCCCTGGCTCGCCACCTGGTTGCCTTGGGCGCCAACGTTATTTTCCACGACCCGCTCGTACCACAGTGGATGGTGCCACGCGCCGACGACCTGGAAGGCACGGTCACGTCGGCCGATCTGGTGATCCTGGTGCAGAACCATCGTGCCTACGACGCCGACCACCTGGCCCGTCTGGCGAAACGCTTCTTCGATACCCGCGGCGCCACCACGATCCCGGACGCGCACCGCCTCTAGCCGGCCACGTGGGCGGTGCTGTCGAGCCAGTGCTGGGCGAGGCCGGCCTCCCCGTCGACGCTGACGCCGGCCAACGGGAGCCGCCGGGTGAGGGTCAGCAGCAGTGCGCCGGCCGGCCCGCTCACGGTCACGTCGGCCGGCTGGGAACCGCGCCGCCAGACCGCCCCGTCCGGCCGCCGTTCCACGAACCAGGCGGCGTCGGAGTCGGTAGCCCGCCACTGCAAGGTCTGGCCGGTGCCGCTTATCGCGTCGGCGGATTCGGACCGGAGCATCCGCCACGTGGGCGAGGTCAGCATCGCGAGGTGGTTGTCGATGAGCGCGGCCGCCACGGCAGGATCGACGTCGGTCGCCCGGCCCGCGGCGCTGTCGGCGTCGGCGCCGTGCACCACCGCCTCGTTGAGGGAGCTGGACATCCAGAACTGCGTGCCGGTCCGCTCGTCCCCCGCCGCGTTGAACACCGGAGCGGCGGCGAGCGCGTCATCGGTGCACGCGGCCGCGACCCGCCGCGACGAAGTCGCAAGCCAGGCCGGCCACTCGCCGGGATCAGTGGGCAGCACGGCCATCTCGGTGGGCAGCCGGGTGGGGTCGGTGATGCGCCGCTCGATGATCTCGGCGACCCAGTTCTGCGTCTGGCCCAAGTGCTCGACCAGTTCCTTGACGGTCCAGCCGGGCGTGGTCGGCACCACGGCGCCGGGCCCCGCCGCGGCAGCCGATTCGGCCAGCCGCCGGGTGTGCTCGACGATCGCCTGCCGGGCCTGTTCCGCGTTCAGCTCGTTGGTCTCCATGCCGCTACAGACCAGCCGACCCACCAGAACTCATCGGCCGGCAGGTCCGTCAACGCAAGCGGACGGGCGTCGGGCCGTGCGTTATTGAGTGCGGCCCAGCACTCGGTTGAGGGCTTCGGTCAACGTACGGGAAGGGTCGTCGGTCAGGGTGAAGCTGCGGAAGCAGACGTAGTTGTCCGGGCGGACCAGCACGCAGCCGGAGTCGGCCACCTCGCGCAGGCGGGCCCAGTCGCCGTAGATGTCTTCGTAGTCGGCTCCGGGGCCGATCGTCACCGCGACGACCGGCAGGCCCTCGGCTGCGGCCACCCACGCTTCTCCGCCCAAGCCGGTGAAAAGCGTGAAGCGGCCCTGACCGCCGATGTCCAGCGTGGACAAGCGGCGGCGGTTGAGGCTGACCCAGGCGTGCGGCAGCTTCGCGCCGGGCCAGGTGGTGGCGTGGTGATACAGCTCGTCGTCGCGGGGGTTGGCCGGCATCTCGGTGCCGTCGGGGATGACCGCTTCCGAGGCGTAGCGCTGGTTGAGTTCGACGCCGTGGGTGTTGAACTCGTAGTTCTTGAACTCGATGGCCTCGCGCAGGGCCTGGCGCTGCTTCTCGGCGGCGGGGGTGGGCAGCTTGCGCGCGTCCATGTTCGCCTGCAGCTGCTCGGGATCGTCGGTCGAGAGCAGGCCCAGCGCCTCGAAGATGCGGGTGGTCTCGCCGATGCTGCGGTTGGCCCGGTCGACGATCTGCTTGCCGATCGGGGCGCGTTCGGCGGTGTACGAGTCGAGCAGCGCCGGATCGGCCGTGCCGTCCAGCACGAGCTTGAGCTTCCAGGCCAGGTTGTACGCGTCCTGGATCGAGGTGTTGGAGCCGAGCCCGTTCGATGGCGGGTGCCGGTGCACGGCGTCGCCCATGCAGAACACCCGGCCGTTCTGGTAGTTCTCGGCGTACAGGTGGTTGACCGTCCAGGCCGAGGACGACTTGATGGTGACGGGCACGGTGTCGTCGCCGATGAGGTGGTGGGCGATGCGGCGGGCGTAGTCCTCGGTGAGGTCCGGCGGCTCGCCGTTGATGTCGTAGCCCCACACGATCAGCCACTCGTGCCACGGGCGGACGCAGCGCACCAGGCCCATGCCGATGCCGCCCACGTCGGATCCGGTCTGCAGCACCCAGTAGAGCGTGCTCGGCCGGTACGCCGTGTACTGGGTCAGGTCGGCCTCGAAGACGATGTTGATGCTGCCCGCCACCCCCATCTGACCCACCATGGGCAGTCCGATGTCCTCGGCCACCTTGCTCCGCCCGCCGTCGGCGCCGATCACGTACTTCGCCCGGATGGTGTACTCGTCACCGCGGAGCCGATCGCGAACCCGAACCTCCGCGAACTCCGGGGACTGGGCCAGCGACAGATACTCGGTCTCGTACCGGAAAGCCGTCCCCCGCGCGATCGCCGCCGACGCCAGCACCGGTTCCATCAGGTGCTGCGGCATGTCGCAGATGCTGGACGGCGAGGCCAGCGCATGGTCGGCCAGCCGGGACGGGTGGGTGTACCAGGTGTGCAGCCGGCCCAGTTCCTCGCCGGCCAGGCTCGAGCAGAACGTCGTGTCGCCCATCAGGTGCTGCGGGGTGGCCAAGGCGACCACCTGCTCCTCGATCCCGGCGTCGCGCAGCACTTCCATGGTGCGCTGGTTGGTGATGTGCGCGCGGGGCGTGTCGGAGAGCCGGCCGTACTTGGTCACCACCATGTTCCGTACGCCGTAAGTGCTCAGCAGCAGCGCGGCGGCCCCACCGGCCGGCCCGCTGCCGACGATGAGGACATCGGTCTCGACGACTTCAGCCATCGGAGGCTCCCAACCTGAAGGTGAACTCGACAGTGCGGCTGCCGTCGGCGGCCGGGGGAAACTCGACGATCAGCTCGTCCTTGACCCCGAACACGGCGTCGGAATCCAGATAGCGCCCACCGGCCACGAACAGCTGAGTGATCAGCTTCCGATAGCCGGGCGCGCTGATCATGAAGTGCAGGTGCGGCGCCCGGTACGGATGACGCCCGGTCGCCCGCAGCATCTGCCCCACCGGTCCGTCGTCCGGGATCGGGTATTCCGACGGCAGGATCGAGCGGAACCACAAAGTGCCGTCGGCCTCCGAGCGCAGCCGGGCCCGCAGCACCGGCCCTTCCAGCTCGGGCAGCTGCACGTCGTAGAAGCCGTCCTGATTGGACTGCCACACGTCCACGACCGCGTCCGGGATGGGCCGCCCGTCGAGGTCGGTGATCCGGACGTCGGCCCGCAGCGGAACCCCCGGCAACCCCTCGGCCAGGTTGGCGCCCGACGGCACCGCGGGCGGCCCTTCGACGTAGAACGGCCCGAGCACGGCCGACGGCGTGGTGTCGGGCGACCGCGAGTTGGTCAGCAGGTCGACCGCGCTCGAGATGCCGAGCGTGTCGCTGAGCAGCACGAACTCCTGCCGGGTGGGCGAGCACAACTGCCCGGTGCGGGTGAGGAAGTCGATGGCCGCCTTCCACTCGTCCTCGGTGAGGTCGTTGTCGACCACGAAGCCGTGCAGCCGCCGCACGAGGTCGCCCAGCAGGCCGGCCAGTCTCGGGTCGGCGGAGGAAGCGAAGCTGGCCACGACCTGCTCGGTGAGGCCGCTCAGGTCGGGCCGGTCGTCGAGCGGCGCCGGCCGGTCGCCGCGCCATGCCTCTTCGAGCAGTGCCAGCAAGCCCGTGTCCTCGCCGGCGATCGTGACCAGGTCGCCCTCGCCCAGCCCCAGTTCGACCAGCGAGCCCGGGGCGCCGAGCCGGGTGGCCAGGTCGAAGACGGCGGTGGGGGCGTCGGGAGCGCCGAGGGCGGCCGCGACCCGCCGCATGACCGCCGGTGCGGAACGCGCCATGACATGCGGCAGCAGCACCGCGTGCGTCTCGGAGTGCGGCAGCCCGTACGTTCCGCCCAGCTGATGGCACAGCTTGTGGTGCAACCCCATCTTGACGGTGCCCAGGCAGATCCCGGCCAGCCACGCGCCGAGCAGGGCGTCCGCGCGCGCGTCCGGATCGTCCGGCCGCGAAGCCAGAACGGGCAGGGCACGGCCGAGCCGGGTGATCGACTCGAGAGCGAAGTTGTCGGTGGCCGGGTTGGCGTCGGGCGAGTAGAGCGCCTCGACCGCGTGTGCCATCGCGTTGAGCCCGCTGGTCACCGTGAGCCCGACCGGCAGCCCGAGGGTGAGCTCGACGTCGTAGATGACCGTCCTCGGCGCCAAGGCCGGGTCGCTGCGCGTCGTCTTCTTCCCGTCGGCCGTCTCACCCAGGATCGGGGTCATTTCCGATCCCGCGTACGTGGTGGGGACGGCGACCTGGGGCAGGCCGGTGCGCGCGACCAGCGCCTTGCCGAGGCCGGTGCTCGACCCGCCGCCGACCGACACCAGGCAGTCCACGTCGTGCGTACGCGCCAGTTCGAGAGCCCGCTCGGTGACCTCGACCGGGGTGTGCATGGCGACGCCCTCGAACCGGGCCACGACCAGCGATCCCAGCACCTCGGCGGCCCGGTCGGCCCGGCCGCCCAGCAGCAGCACCCGGGTCGCGCCGAGCCGTTCCACCTCGTCGCGCAGCCGCTCCAGCGTGCCGGTCCCGAAGACCACCCGCGCCGCGGACCCGGTGTAAACGAAGGACTCCACGGGCTCAGTCTCGGCTCGCCGGCGCGGCAGTTCCTGCACGTACGCGCTGCACAAATCAGGCGCGGCGCAACGCTCCCGGCGTGGTGCCGAGGTGGGCCCGCAGCGCCCGGGTCAGGTGTTCCTGGTGCGAGAAGCCGCAGCGCTGGGCCACCTCGGCGATCGGCCGGTCGGTGCAGCGCAGCAGCAGGCAGGCCGCGTCGACCCGGCGCTGGATGAGGAACTGGTGCGGCGACATCCCGGTGCGCGCCTTGAACTGCCGGGCGAACTGGCTCACGCTCAACCCGGTCGCCGCGGCCAGTTCCCGCAACGGCAGGGCTTCCGACAGACGGTCCTCGACCATTTCCCGTACGGCGTTGAGCTGGCGGTCGGTCAGGCCGGCGCGCACGCTGCCGGCGGGCGGCGCCACCCGGGCCCGGACGCTGTGCCGCCGCACGAGCTGGGCGGCCAGAGCCTGCCCCAGAAGGTCCACATAGGTGCGGGCCGACGGCTCCCAGTGCCGCATCACCTCGTCCAGGTTGAGCAGCAGTTGCTCGACCAGCGGGTCGAGGCTGCCCAGCTCCTCGGCCAGCTCCACCGGTTCGCCGTCGCCGGCCGCGCGCAGCAGCTCGTCGCTGAGGTAGGCGTGCACGGTGTCCAGGTCGCCGCCGAGCTCCACCGTCAGGTCTTTGCCGGCCGGGTGCACGAACAGGCCGCCCGGCGGAACCGTGCGCGAGCTGGTCAGGCCGAGGTGCCCGCGGCGCACGGTGACCGGGCCGTTGCGGTGCAGGATCACCAGGTGGCTGGGGGCGCCGCCGAAGCTGGCCTGATACGGCTGCTCACTCTGGGTCGAGACGTAGAGCTGCTCCCAGCCGAGGCCCCGGCTGGTGCGGTCGGGCCGGACCCAGGGCTGCCGGAGGATCCCGTTGGTGTCGGAGACCGTGAGCTCTGTCACTCGACCATGACACCTCAGCCGGAGCGGAACGTCCAGCGCGAGTTGAGGCCGTAGTTGACGACCGGGATGGCCACCAGCGCGATCCCCTGCACGATCAGATAGGGCCCGGCCACCAGGCCCAGGATCGCCGCGTTGAGGGCGAAGGCCACCGCGGTGACGGTCAGGAAGCGCCCGCCCGCGCTCAGGTGCCCGCTTGAGGATCGGAAGACCCAACTGCGTTGCAGCCCGTACGAGACCAGGACGCTGGCCACGAAACCGGCCGACGAGGCCATGACCGGCCGCACACCGAGCACTTCCGCGAGCAGCAGGCCGCCGCCGAGGTGGGTCACCGCACTGGCTGCTCCACTCACGCCGTACCGGAAAGCTTGTCAACGCTCGGCACGGTCGGCCCGCACCCACTGCTCCGGCAGCGAGGCGACCTGACCCGACCGCTCCTGCACGAGATAGCGGGGACGGCCGCGAACCTCCTCGTGGATGCGGGCCAGGTACTCCCCGATCACCCCGAGACCGAGCAGCAGGAACGTGCCCATCACCAGCAACAGCAGGATCACCGTGGGAAAGCCGGCCACCGAGTCGCCGCCCAGCCAGCGGATCAACGTCTGCGCGCCGAGCAGCACGGCGAACCCGGCGAAGGCCAGCCCGACCATGGTCACCAGGTGCAGCGGGGCCGAGGTGAACGAGGTGAGCCCGTTGACGGCCAGCCGGAACAGCGAGCCGAAGGTCCAGCGCGACCGGCCGCCCGCCCGCTCGTCGATGTCGACCTCGATGGTGCTGCGGCGGAAGCCGATCCAGCTGCTGGTGCCGCGGAAGAACGAGGAGTGCTCGGGCAGCCGCAGCAAGGCCTCCAGAGCCGGGCGGCCGAGCAGCCGGAAGTCGGTGGCGTCGATCAGGTCGACCCGGGTCAGGCCGGTGAACGCCTTGTTGAAGGCGCGCCCGCCGAGCCGGCCGACCAGGCCCTGGCCGGTGCGGTTGCGCTTGACCGCCTCGACCACGTGCGCGCCCTCGCGCCAGCGGCGGACCATCTCGGGGATGGCGTCCGGCGGGTGCTGCAGGTCGGAGTCGATGACCACGACGGCGTCGCCCGCGGCGTGCTCCAGCCCGGCCAGCACGGCCGACTCCTTGCCGAAGTTACGGCTGAGCTTGAGACCGCGTACGGGCGCGTGGAGCACGGCCTGGGCGGCCACCCGGTCCCACGAGTCGTCGGTCGAGCCGTCGTCGACCAGCACCAGCTCGTAGCTCAGCCCGGCCGCCGTCAGCACCTCGGTGAGCCGGCCCACGAAGCGGTCCACGCCGGCGCCCTCGTTGAAGATGGGCGCCACCACGGAGATCATCGGGCTCGATACCGTCACGCTCAGCCAACGACGGCGTGGGAACAAAAGTTACATAAGCTCAGCCTTCAGTCCGGACAAGGGCGGCGGGCGGGGCGGTTGGACGGGTCAGCGCAGCAGCTCGGACAGGGTCGGCGGGTGCGCCCTGTTCACGAAGATCGTGCGGACGGTTCCGTGGTCGCGGTACAGGCGGGACAGCCGTTCCGAGAGCACGTCCTCCCACGACCGGTCCGGCCGGTGCCGCTCCCAGATCCCGCGATCCGGCAGGTACTCCAGCACCACGCCGAGGTCGCGCAGCAGGGCGAAGGCCGAGCAGTCGGTCAGCACGACCGCGCGGTGGTCCGGCTCGATCACCTGGCGCTGCCGCAGGGTCAGCACGAACTCGCGCAGCGGCTCGAAGTCGAGCCCGATCACCACGTACAGGCAGGCCGGCGCCCGCTCCACCGGCTTCGGCCGCGCGGGCGGGAACAGCCGGCCCAGCCACGACCGCCCGGCCCGCAGCCGGTCCCGCTCGCGGCGCAGCTTCTCGCTCCGCCGGCGCTCGTCGACCAGCGTGGCCTCCAGCGTCCGCAGCCGCCCGGCCATGGCGCTCAGCTCCCAGCGCGCCCGTTGCATCGCGTCGAGCGGCTCCCGCACCGACGGCACCTGCACTGCTGTCTCGTGCACCTCAGCCTCCGATCCGTCTGCGGCCCGCGGCCAGCCCGCTGAGCCAGGTCGCCGCCCCGGTCGCGCCGTTGGCGAACGTCAGTTCCTCGCAGCGGCGGCGCAGGGCCTCCCGCACCTCGGGCCGGGTGGCCCGGTCGAGGTCGGCGACGTCGAGCGCGACACCGGCCGCCTGCGCGAACCGGGCCCGGGCGCCGCCGGGGTCGCTCGGACCCGGCACGAACACGCTGGGCACGCCGAAGCGCAGCTGCTCGTGGAAGCCGTGATAGTCGGCCGGGCCGACCACCAGGTCGAACGCCCGCAGGTGGCGGCCGGCCCGATCCCGCCGGACGACCTGGAAGCCGCGCTCGGCGACCGTGCCCGCCCACTCGCCGAGCCGCACCAGCGCGGCCGGGGTGTCGTCCAGCCCGAGTTCGGCCCGGGCGGCCGCCGCGTCCAGCAGGTCGCTCGCGTCGAGCAGCGTGATGGGTTCGGCCCCGTCGGCCAGTTCGCCCGGCACCAGCACGTGGTCGAACCCCACGCCGGCCTCGGCCCCCAGCCCGACCCGGACCACACCCGGCACCTCGGGCAGGTCGCCGAGGTCGAGCCCGCCGGCCACCACGACGTCGGGCCGGTGCAGGTCGACCAGATGGGCCAGACGGTCGCGACGCATCGCGCGGGACGGGATGTGCTCGGTGAGGAAGCCGTCGACCGGGCCGGTCGACAGCGTGACGATCACCGGCGCCACCTGCGGGGGCAGCCGCCGGGCGATCGCCGTCAGCTGGATCAGGGAGTCCTCGTCCCCGCCGACCAGCAGCATCCGCCGGGCGGGCGCGGCCGGCGGCGGCCCGGCGCCCAGGGTGCGGGCGGGCGCGCTGATCCGGGGGCGGATGCCGAAACCGGCCAGCCAGCGCAGATGGGACCGGCCCGACCGCTGTTCCGGATCGTCGACGGCGACGGTGCGCTGCGCCCGTACGTCGGGAAGGTCCTCGACGATCGGGCGGCGGCCCCGGATCACCAGCAGGCGTGCCGTCACCGGCCGGTCGTCGCGGGCCAGGTCGGCCAGGCCGTCGCGGATCAGGTCGCGCACGGGCGGCTCGAACGGCAGCGGCCGCTCGTCACCCGGCAGGGGCACGTGCACCAGAACGGTGCTCAGCGCCGCGTCGGCCTGGGCCCGCACCTCGGTCGCCACCTCGGGCCCGGCGAAACGGAAGTCGGCCAGGATCGCCACGTCGTGAACGGTGGTCGGCACGGCGGATCCCCCTTCTGCGGCTCCTGCAGGGCCTAACGATCTTGAGCACCCAACGTCACGGAGTCGTCACTGAGGGGTCAACCGGAGCGCAACCGAAGGGCATCGGTCGCGCCACCAAATGATCGGGCCCGACGCCGAACTTGAACGGTGAGAGCCCCGGTAGCCACCGGGACCGCTTACCGGAAGGCAGTCGATGCGTTCTTCGATCACCAAGCGTCTGGCCCTGATCGCGATGATCCCCGCCACCCTGCTCGTCGTGGTCGCGTTCGCCTCGTCCGCCCAGGCCGCCGTCACCGGCACCGCCAAGCTGCAGAGCGACATCGCGGTCCTGACCAACAAGCAGCGCGCCGCCCACGGTTGCAAGGCCGTCGTCGTCAGCCCGGCCCTGACCCGCGCCGCCGTCGGCCACAGCGCCTACCAGGCCCGCACCAAGAAGATGAGCCACACCGGTTCGGGCGGCTCGACCTTCATCACCCGTTCCAAGGCGGCCGGCTACAACCGCCCGCTGAGCGAGAATGTCGCGTACGGCTTCGGTTCGGCCGCCGCCGTCGTCAACGGCTGGATGGCCAGCCCCGGCCACCGCGCCAACATCCTGAACTGCAAGGCGATCGCGGTCGGCGTGGGCGTCGCGTACGCGTCCAACGGCAGCCCGTACTTCACGCAGGACTTCGGTTACTGAGCTCCCGCACCACGCGGCGATACGACAGCAGGGCCTCACCCTCACCGGTGAGGCCCTCGGTCGTTTCCAGCCAGCCTTT
Organism: Paractinoplanes pyxinae; assembly: GCF_026626335.1. GTDB lineage: Bacteria > Actinomycetota > Actinomycetes > Mycobacteriales > Micromonosporaceae > Actinoplanes > Actinoplanes pyxinae. Next base: position 32,628 of record NZ_JAPNTZ010000007.1, read on the forward strand.
GCTCGCGTTGTCGCGCAGGAACACGCGCGCCACCGCGGCCAGCCGGCCCACGAGCAGCGGCATGTCCGCTTTCGCGACGGGCTCCGAGACCACCAGCAGGCCGACGTCGTGCACGTCGGCCAGGGTCTCGACGTTTCCCTCCCGCACCTCGGCCACCTCGGTGAGCTGATGGGTGGCGAGTGTCTTGCGCAGGCGGCGTCCGTCCGGGGCGAGCGAGACGATCCGGCCGCCGGATTCCTCGAGCGCGTAAGCCATCCAGACCGTCCCGGCGCCGCCGCCGATCTCGAGCACGAGCCGCGGCCGCCGGGTGCGGATCAGGTGCAGCACGTCGAGCAGGTCGGCTGCCCCGTCCGTGGGCGGCATCGGGGCGCGCGGCTTGACCTGCTGGAAAAGCTGCACAATCGTTTCGACAGCCCGGGTCTGAGCGCCGATCCGGTCGGCCACCTCGCCGTGCCGGTCCCCCGAATGCAGCAGCAACTCCTCCAGGGCGGCGAGCAGCCGGCGCTGGGTGTGGTCGAGGACCGTACGGGCGTCGGTCTGCTGGCGGCGCTGGATCCGCTGCAGCCCGGAGAGCCGGCGGGCCAGCAGCAACAGCCCGGCGAAGAGGATCGTGAAGAAGACGGCAAGCAGGGTGAGGGCCAGGCCGACGTTGCCGGAGAGCGCGGCCGCTGCCACCGCCACACAGAGCACACAGGCCCCGGAGGCCGACACAACCTGACGGCGGGTCAGGCTCCGCAACCGGCGCATCAACTCTCCTCCAGCTCGGCCCGCTCCACGATCAAGAGAAACGCGGGCGGGGTCAGCCGGTTACGCCCGGGCAGAAGGCGACGTCCGCGCGTTGCCGGGCCGCCGTTTCGAGCGACTCGTCGAACCGGCGCACCGAGAAGGGCGAGTTCCCGGGCAGCTTCACGAATTCGGACCGCAGGGCGCAGCGGCGGGCGGCGCCGTCGGGGCTCGGATCGAAGTCGGCCATCTCGACCGCGACCCGGTCGGCCAGGCGGGCGGCCGGGCTGGTCATGGCGATGTCACGCTGCCGCTTGTTGGCCGCCGCCGACACCGTTGCCGCCAGCGCGAAGAGCACGATCGCCGCAACGAGAACGGGTGCGGCCCACCGCCGTACGAAATGAATCAGCGCCACCATCAGCAGCGCCCCCGCCGTCGTGGTCACCGACGAATCACGCCAGCCGTACCCCCACCGCCCCGAGGCCACCAGCTGCTGCACGTCGGCGTTGAGCGAACCCATTGCCGCCCCCAGCAACACCAACGTCCCCGCGGTCAGGGCCAGCGCCAGCGCGTGCCGCCGGCCCACCTGCGACAGCCGCGGCCGATCCCGGATCGCCTGCCACGCCAGCCACCCGATCACCACCAGCGCGGCGGCCAACACCAGGCCACCCAGCCACGACCCGCGGGGAGCAGCCGCCCTCCACATCAGCGGTGGCAGCCAGTCGATGGCTCGTACGGGAAAAGCGGCTAATGTGTCGGGCCCGAACCGGACATCGGAGCCCTTGTAGCAGGTGCCCGCCGAGCAGTAGCGCTGAATCACGACGCGCACGGCGAGGAAGACCGGCAGGAAACCCACCCACAGCAACCCCAGCGCCCGAGCCGGCGCGGCCGTGAACACGCGAGCGGGACGCAGGTCGAGCACCAACCATCCCCGGGCCAGCACGGCAGCGGTCGCCAGCGGCAAGGCCAGATAGGCGATCTCGTTGAAGGCCGCCAGTGCCGCCCCACCCAGCAACAGCAACGGCACCCGCCACAACCGCAGCGGCTTCTCCGGATCGATCCGGCACATCGCCGCGGTGACCCCGAGCACCAAGGCGGCCGACCCCAGATACAGCCCGCCGAACAACACGATCGGACTGGAACCGCCGGCGGCGACGAACCCGGCGGCCACCGCGAAGGGCACCACGGCGGCCACAGTGGACGGTGCGCGGCGGAACAACCGGCCGCGGGCCACCACGCTCTCGGCCAGCAGCACGGCGGCCACGCACAACACCACTGCCGACACGAACGACACCAGGCGGAAGCCGACGTTGACCGGCAGGCCCAGCACCTCGCTCAGCGCGTAGGCGGCCGTGTCCAACGCCTTCTCGAGCATGCGGCCGAACAGCCGGAAGTTGCCCAGCCGCAGATAGCCGGGCAGCGAGTCGACCGTGTGCGGCGCGATCCGCAGCGGGTCGTCGCGGAACATCCCGCCGTGCCAGTAGAGGTTGAACCGGTGGTCGCGGCTCGGCGCCAGCGCGATCAGGGGCGCCAGCACCGGCAGCGGCACCAGCACGGCCCGGGTCAGGGCGCGCCGCCACAGCGCCCCGACCGGCGGGCCCTCGACGACGAAGCGCATCCCGGCACGCGGGGCGGCGGGGGCATCGATCGTCGGGGCGCTCATGCCGAAGCCAACGACCCCACCCTCCGGTCGGTGACGAGCAGCCGGGCCAGCGTGGGCGGATCCCGGGGGTCGATCACGACGGCGTCGGCCGCCCGGTGGTCGCGGCACAGCTGGGCCACCCGGCCGGCCAGCAGGGTTTCCCAGTCCGAGCCGGGCTCGTGCCGCGACCAGGTGGCCGGGTCGGGCAGATACTCGAGGACGACCCCGGGAACCTGCAGGTGGCGCAGCGTCGGCTGGTCGGTGACCACGACCGGCAGGTGGTCGGCCTCGACCAGCACGCGCTGGCGCAGGGCCCGGATCAGCGTGTGCGCGCCGGGCCGCGAGAGCCCGACCGCCACATAGATCCGGGCCGGCATCGCGGCCGCCCGGGCGCCCGAACGCGGTGCCGGCGGCCGCCGCAGCTGCCGGGCCACCGCCGGGGCCGCCCGCACCGGGTCGCGGGCCAGGCCGGCCAGCGCCCGGCCCAGGCGGTAGGACCGGCTGCGCCGCAATGCCAGCACCAGCTCGCGGTTGCGGTCCCGGTCGCGTACGGCGGCGTCGCGTTCGTCCTCGACACAGCGCAACCGTCCGGTCAAGGTGGCCACTTCCCAGCGGGCGACCGCCAGATCGGCCGCGTCCGGTTCATCGAGCACTTCCGGCCTCCACTTCGGATCGTCGCGGACAGAACCCGGCCAGCCAGGCGGCGGCGTCGGCGGCCCCGTTGCCGAACGCCACCTCGGCGCAGCGGCGGCTCAAGGCCTCCCGGGCGGCCGGATCGGCCAGCCGTTCGAGCGCGGCCGCGGCCGCCTCGTCGTCGGTGGCGCAGACGGCCACCCCGGCCGCCGCCGCGAACCGGGCCCGGGTCAGCTCGTCGTCGGCCGCGGACGGGTCGGGCACGAAGACCGTCGGCACGCGGGCGCCGATCAGCTCGTGGAAGCTCGTGTAACCGGCCCGCGAGACGGCCAGCGCCACGTGGCCCAGCTCATGTGGCCCGGCCTCGACCACCGTGAAGCCGGGCAGGGTGGCTTCGACGCCGCGGCAGAGCAGGGTCGGCTCGGTGGCGCGGCGGGGACGCGGCGCCGGCAGTTCGGTGATCGGGTCGACCGTGCTCACTCCGGCCCGGGCGGTGGTGGTCCAGCCCTCGTCCCCGGCCGCGGCGAACTCGCCCGGTTCGAGGATGCCGGCGAAGAGCGCGCCGCGGGCCGCCCACTGGCCGCCGGTGCCGCGCCGCCACATGGCCGGGCGCAGCCACAGCCAGCGCGGGCCGGGGTGCTCGCCGATCGCGGCGGCGATGCCGTCGTGCGGCACCCCGCCGACCAGGACGGCCTGGGGACCGTAGAGCTGGATCAGGTGCCGCAGGCGGTCGCGCACGAAGCCGGTCCAGCGGTCGTCGGCCACGCCGAGCTCGGCCGCGGCCGGCAAGTACTCGGTGAGCAGGCCGGCCGCGTGGGCGTCGGCCAGCCCGGCCGATCCGGCGACGACGACCGCCTCGAGGTCGCCGGGCAGGTGGCGGGCGATGGCCCGGAACCGCGCGATGTCGTCCCCCACCAGCAGCACATGCCGGGTCGGACGGGCCTTCCGAACAGAAGACGTCGTCACCACGCCACGGCTGAGCACGCCCAGGGAGGCCAGCCGGGCGATGTGCGAACCGCTGTCGTGCCAGTCGGTCGCGGGCAGCACCGCACCCGGCAACTGCGCGCGCACCTCGGGGCCGGCCGGCGCCCACACCACGTCCGGGCCGAGGTGCCGCTGCACGCGCGTACGGACCTCGGCGAAGTCGGCCGGCGGCTCGTCGAGCACCACGATCGTGTGCAGGGCGTGCACCCGCGGCTTCCCGGTGACCACCTGCGGCCGGCGGATCAGCAGCACCCGCGCCGCGAGCTCGGGCTCGTCGTCGTGGGCCAGGTCGGCCAGCCCTTCGCGCAGGCAGGCGGCGACCCGGCGGTCGAAGGGGCGGGTGTGCGGTACGTCGTCGGCCGGCACGTGGATCAGCACGGTGGTCAGCCCGGCCGCCGCCTGCGCCCGGACCTCGGCGACGAGGCTCGCCGCGCTGCCGCCGGTGTGCCGCAGATCGGACAGGTGAGCGACGTCGTACACGGCTTGGTCAACGACATTGTTAACCGGGCGATACGGACAATTCGCCCGAGTCGTTGATCACCTGGAAATGCTCTCACCGAGGGGGACCATGCGCGCCACCGGACCTCACCCGCTCGCCGTCGCGGCTCTGCAGGCCCGGTCGATCGCGGCCCGGCAACCTCTGGCCGACATCGCCACCGATCCGTGGACCATCGGCGAACTGGCCCGCGTGATCGCCGTGCAGAACCTGCGCCCGGGCGACCTGACCGAGGCCCTCGACCTGCTCGGCGGTCTGCGCGAGATCGCCGATGTCCATCAAGGACTGCACTGCCAGATCGCGTACGTGTCGGGCGACCACGCCCTGACCCGGGCCCTGCTGGACGCGTACGACCAGGTGCCCGATCCGGTGCGGGCGGCGCTGGCCGTCGACCTCGGTGACGCGCCCCTGGCCGGGCTGCTGCCGTCGCCGAAGGTGCACGTGCCGGACGGTCCGGGCGAGCCGTTCGACCGGGTCACCACCGGGCCGGTGCAGCGCCGCGGCCACGACCGCCGGATCACCACCGTCGTCACCACCGCCCAGCCCGGCTCGACACTGCTCACCGCGGTGCGCTCGCTGACCCGGCAGAGCTGGACCAACCACGAGATCCTGGTCGTCGACGACGGGTCGTCGACCGAGTTCGAGCCGGCGCTGCGGGCGGCGGCCGACCTCGACCCGCGCGTGCGGGTGATCCGCATGGTCGCTCCCGGCGGACCGTTCGTCGCGCGCAACGCCGGGCTGGACGCGGCCACCGGCGACTTCGTGACGTTCCAGGACGCGGACGGCTGGTCCCACCCGCTGCGGCTGGAACGCCAGGTCACGCCCCTGCTGGCCGACGAGCGGCTGTTCGCGACCACGTCGACGGCCCTGGTGGTGACAGCCGATCTGGTGGTCACCCGGCCCGGCCGCACGTCGCTGAACGCGGCCGACCCCTCGTCGCTGATGCTGCGTCGCCCGGTCGCGGCCCGGGTCGGTCACTTCGATCCCGTACGGGCGGGAGCCGACCTGGAGTACGCCGAGCGCGCCCGATCCGTGCTCGGCCCGGCCGCCCTGCACGAGCTCGACGGCCCACCGCTGGCCCTCACCCGGCTCGGCGACCGGCCCGGCTGCCTGCGCTCCTACATCTCGGCCTTCCGCCGCTGGCACGTCCACGTGCGCGAGGGCCGCGAGCCGGCCACCCGGCCGAGGGCCTTCGCCGCCCCGCGCCGGCTGCGTGGCGAGACCGGCGCCCGCGCGTACGACGTCGTGCTGGCCGGCGACTGGACCACGGCCGGCGGGGCCGGCGCCGCCGGGATCGGGCAGTTGCAAGCGCTGGCCGCCCGTCGCCAGCGGGCGGCCCTGCTGCACCTGGACGACCTGGCCAACCTGCGCGAGGGACCGCGCGATCTCGACCCGGCGGTCCAGGAGCTGATCAACAACGGCGACCTGACCCAGATCGAGCTGACCGACGACGCGCGGGCCCGGCTGGTGGTGGCCCGCTCGGCCCGGGTGCTGAGGTACGCCCCGGAAGGTCCCACCGGTGTGCGGGCCCAGCGGGTGCTGATCGAGGACGCCGTGGCCGATCCGGCGGCGGCCGCCGCGGCCAAGCGGTTGTTCGGCCAGTGGCCGCTCTGGACCCCGGCCGGCCCGGACGGCCGCCGCCGGCTGACCACCGGGACCGACGTCACCGTGGCCCGGCTCGACCTGCCCAGCACGCTCGACGCCGGGCAGTGGCGGCTCGACCGGCGCGGCCCGCGGGCCGACCGTCCGGTGGTGGGCCGGCACTGCCGCGGCGGCCCGGCCGAGTGGCGGCGGCTGCGCGAGGAGGTGCCCGAGACCGGGCGCCTGGACGTGCGCCTGCTCGACGCGGCCGGCAGCGCGGACCGCTCGTTCGGGCGGTTCGGGCCGCCGCGCAGCTGGCTGGTCTACGGCCCGGGCGAGGTGAGCCTGCGTTCGTTCCTGGGCCAGATCGACTTCTACCTGCACCTGCCGCCCGACGACGAGCCCGCCGACCCGGGGCCGGACGTGCTCACGGCTCTGGCCGCGGGCTGCGTGGCTGTGCTGCCTTACCGCTACTCGGCCGCCTTCGGGGACGCCGCGGTCTACTGCACGCCGGAGGAAGTGCCGGACACCGTGCGCCTGCTGCACGCCAACCGCCGGGCCCTGCGCGACCAGTCGGCCCGCGGCGCCGAGTACGTCCGCCGCCACCACACCCACGCCTTGTACGCGGAACGGGTGTCCCACCTGGCAACCCAAGGGTGACCACTTGGCACCCGGCGAATCGTCAACCCGCTCCCGCTGCGACCGATTCCTAAGGGCACAAGCAACACAGAAAAGTTTCGAGGCGGCCCCCGCCGCCTCGTATGCGGGACGCACCCTTCCCCCACCCCGCGTACCGCTGCCCCGCCGTCCCCCGCGGCGGGGCAGCAGTATTTCTACGCCGTGGTGGCCGCCGCCGCCTGCGGATGCGTGAGCGCGGTCCACTTGCCCGAGAGCTGCCGCCGCACGGTCAGACCGAAGCCGCCACCCTGCCGGGGCGCCACCCGGGCCGGCTCGTCGTCGACCACCACGGCCGCGGCCGGGGCCAACCGGCGGCCCAGCACGTGCAGGGCCGGGGCCAGCGGATCCGGCGCGGCCGGGGTCAGCGTCCCGTCCACCACCAGCAGGTCGATGTCGGCCAGCCCGGCCAGGGCGTCCACGTCGTACCAGTCGGCCGTCCGCCCGTCGACCGTCAGCCCGGCCAGCGGAACGTGCCGCACCTCGACCCCGCCCAGCCCGTGCTCGGCCACCCGCGCCCGCACCCGGGCCGCCCGGTCCTCGTCGTGGTCCACGGCCACCAGCCGCCCGCCACCCGAGGCGAGCGCGTACCCGAGCCAGACCGTCGACGGCCCGCAGCCCAGCGCCACCGTCAGCCCCGGGCGCCGCTCGCGGGCGACGTGCACCAGCCCCAGCAGGTCGGTCGGGTGCAGGATGCCACCGGTCGGCATCGGCGCCCGCGGCACGACCGCCCGGAACAGCTGGAACATCGCCTCGATCTCACGACTCTGCTCACGCAACAGCAGTTCGGCGCCCCGGGTGGTGAGGCGTTCGGCGCGGGCCATGGCCTCGCTCAGCTCCAGGTGCCGGTCGCCCGCCGCCAGCCGTTCCTTCTCGACCGCCGCCACGACCCGGCGTTGCAGCTGGTCGACGGTGCCACGCAACTCGCGTACGGCGTCCTGGTTGGCCCGATGCAGCCGGGCCAGCCGCCGCGACAGGTGGACCACCCCGGCCAGCACGGCCGCCAGCAGCAGCGCGACCAGGCAGGTGGCCACCGCGGCCTGCCCGGCCACCGAGGCGATCGCCACGCCCGCTGCCACCGCCAGACCGATCGCCAGGCCGGCGAGCTGACGGCGGGACGCCCCGCGCAGCCGCCGGAGGACGGTCCGGGCGATCCTGAACAGCCTGGTCATGCGCACACCGACCTCAACGGCGGGCCGACCCGGCTCGTTACGGGATCGTCAGCAATGTGGGCAGAAGGCTCGTGATCCGCTCGACGAACCGGGCCGGGTCGTGCGCCGCCGCCACGGCCAGCCGGGCCCGCCGGCTCTGCTGCGCAAAGAGCGCCGGGTCGGCCCGGTAACGCTCGATCAGCGCCGGCGTCTCGCTGCGGGTGCAATAGACCGCCGCCTCGGCGTAGAACGGCCGGTAGCGCGGCGGCATCACCACAACGCAGCCCGTCGCGGCCGCCTCCAGCGCCGGGCGCGAATACCACTCGGCCGATTCCCGCGGCGGGAAGTGCAGATAGAAGTCGAGCTGGTGCAAGAACGGACGCGGCTCCAGATCGCCGGCCTGGTAGGCCAGCCAGGTCGGTCCGGTCGGGACGTCGCACGAGCCGGCCGGCCGGTCGGGCAGCCGCACCCGCACGTCGGCCTCGGGCAGCCGCCGGCACACCGCGAGGCTGTCGGCCGCGTCCGGGGGCCAGTTGGCGGCGTCGCACAGGTCGGTGCCGACGACGGCCGTGCCGGCGGTGCGGTCGGCCACCCAGCCGGTGGTCGCGAGGGTGACGGGCAGGTCGTCGGGGTCCAGGTTTCCCACCGTATGCAGGGATTCCCGCACACCGGCGTCGCCGGGGAGCCACACCGGGCTCGCCCCGAACAGCCGCCGTACCGCGTCCGCGCAGGTCGCCGGCTCGTAGCGGTGGTCGGTGCCATCGGACCGCACGGGTGCGCGGTCGGCCACGACAACGGTTCGGGTGGCCCGTACGCCGCTGGAAAACCCCCCGGTGAACTGCATGACCGCCGCCTGGCGGACCACCAGCAGCGCCGCCTCGACCCGGTCCTCCAGCGCCACCCGGTCGACCACGCCCGCGTTCACCAGGTCCTGCACCGGCCCGGCCAGCGGCACCCGGCGCACCTGCAGGGCCCGGTACGACTCGAGCTGCAGCACCGCCACCCGCAGCCCGGCCGCCCCGAGCGCCCGCAGCTCGTCCACCGCGGTGCGCTGCGTGCTCTCCAGGAACCGCCAGTCGGCCACCATCACCACGTCGTACGCCCGGTCCCGCACCGTGCCGAGCAGGTGATCCGGCGCCGGGAAGGCCCGGTCGCTCCCGTCGGCCGGGCGGTACGCGCCGGCCTGCCGGGCCGCGATCACCTGGTGGTGCCGCTGATAGGCCGACATGTAGGCGGTGCGGGCCGGGTGCATCCAGTGCGCCCGGATCTCGGCCCGGGACAGCGACCCGGCCGACAGCCGGATCAGCGCCAGCGGCGGCGAGTCGAGGTGCCGCACCCGCCCGGCCCCGAACGCGGCCTGGATCCGTCCGATGTACTCGGAGTCGGCCGCCTTGCGCAGCCGGTCGAAGTAGCCGGCCGTACGCAGCACCGTGGTCCGCCGCAGCAGCAGCGACGACGGGTTGAACCGGCTGCTGCGCACACCGGGCCGGGTGCACAGCAACTGGTCGGTGACGGCCAGCCCGTCCGAGGTCGTGGCGACCAGCCGCCGATCGTCGATCAACGGCCGCACCTGCCGCTCGACCCGGCGCGGGTGGGACCAGTCGTCGGAGTCCTGGAAGGTCGCGAACTCGCCGCCCGCCGCGTCCAGGCCGGCGTTGCGGGCGGCGTACGTGCCCGAGTTCTCCGGCAGCCGGATCAGCTTGATCCGCTCGCCCAGCGCCACCGCCTCGCGCAGCACCGGCTCGAACTCCGGCGGCGAGGCGTCGTCCACGATGATCACTTCGGTGTTGGTCCAGCTCTGGGCCAGGATCGAGCGCACCGCGGTGAGCAGCCCCCGGTCGGGGCGGTAGGAGGTCACGATCACCGACACCCGGTGGGAGTCCTCCACCTTCTCCGGGGCCACTGCGGTCAGCCGGTCGAAGGGCACGCCGTCGCTCTCGTCCACCAGCAGGCCGGGAACCAGTGCGCGCATCGCGCCCAGCCACGGGCCCAGCGGCCGCGGCCCGGTGAACGGGTTGAGCAGGTCGGCCCGCAGCCCGGCCCGCACCGGCTCCCCCATCCGCAGGTAGCGGCGCATCAGCTTGCGCGTGCGGGCCGGCCCCTCGACGGCCAGCGCCACCTGCGCGTGCAGGGCCTGGTTGGCCGGGGACAGCGCCCGCGCCCCGCACGCCCGCCGGGTCAGCTCGAACAGGGCCAGCGCGTCCTCGTGCTCCTCCTGCAACCCCAGCGTGTGGGCCAGCGCGGCGACCAGGCCGGGGTCGATCCGGCGGCGCCGGCGGCGCAACCACCGGCGATCCCCGGCGCGGGCGGCCGCAAGTAACTCCTCGAGCGTGCCGTGCTCGCCGAGCGCGGCCCGGGCCAGCAGCGCGCGGGCGTCGATCGAGCGGTTGCGGGCGGCGGTGGCGGTCAGCGCGAGGCGGAGCCGGGAGCCGGCCGCCGTCACATGATCATCGAGCAGGCCGGATGGCTGGTGGGGCATGCCCGGGTCAACGGCGCCGCCGGGGCGGCGGTGACGTCGATCTTCAGACCGCGGCCAGCACGGCGGCCGCCACCCGATCCCGCTCGGCGGCGTCGGCCCACGCGCCGACCAGGTAGAACGCGTCCACGACGTCGCCGCCCAGGGTGGAGATGCGGGCCGCGCGCACCTCGGCCCCGGTCTCGTCGAGCGCGGTGGCCACCCGATAGAGCAGACCGGGCGAGTCGGCCGCGCGCAGTTCGAGGACGGCGGCGTCGGTGGCCACGTCGCGCTGCCACACCACGCGCGGCGAGGCGGTGCCGCCGCGCGCGCTCATGGCCCGGGCCCGTACGCGCTGGGTCACCGACACGTCCCCGGCGGCCACGCGGCGCAGGTCGGCCGCGAGCGCGAAGGGGTCGTACGGGCTGCCGTAGCGGGGCTGGGTGAAGAACTCGACGATCGCCCGGCCGTCCACCGTGCTCGCGTTGGCCCCGACCACGTCGAGCCGGTGCATGGCCAGGCAGGCGGCCACGGCGGCGAGCAGCCCCCGGCGGTCGGCCGCGGCCACGGCCAGGCGGTCGCCGTCCAGGTGCACCGCGGGCAGGTCGCCCTCGAGCAGTTCGGGGTCGGGCGCCGGCGGCTCGGGCAGCTCGCCCGTGTCCAGCGCCAGGTGCACGCGGCTGACCAGCTCCTGCATCAGCCGGCCCTTCCAGTCCGACCAGGCGGCCGGGCCGGTGGCCTGCGAGTCGGCCCGGGCCAGCGCGTGCAGCAGGTCGAGGGTGGTGGTGTCGCCGACCGCCTCGGCCACGCTCGAGATGGTCATCGGGTCGCTCAGGTCGCGCCGGGTGGCCACGTCGGGCAACAGCAGGTGCAGCCGCACCATCTTCTCGATCGTGGCCACGTCGGCCGGCGGCAGGCCGATCCGGGTGGCGATGGCGGCCGCGATCGGGGCGCCGACGACGCTGTGGTCGCCGGGCAGGCCCTTGCCCACGTCGTGCAGGAAGGCGCCGATCAGCAGCAGGTCGGGGCGTTCGACCTCACGGGTGTGGGCGGTGGCCTCGTACGCGGCCTGCACCAGGTGCCGGTCGAGGGTGAACCGGTGGATCGGGTGGTGCTGGGGCAGGCTGCGCATCCGGGCCCACTCCGGCAGCCAGGCGTCGATCAGCCCGTACCGGTCGCACGTCTCCCACGTGGGCAGCAGGCCGGGGCCGGAGCCGAGCAGCGAGACCAGGGCGGCCCGGGCGGCCGGCGGCCACGGGGCCGGCAGCGGCGGGCTGAACGAGGCCAGCCACTCGCTGGTGGCGCGGGCGATCGGCAGCTGGACGACGGCGGCCGCGGCGGCCACCCGCAGCGACAGGCTCGGGTCGGGCACGGGGCCGATCGCCGTCCGGGCCAGCACCAGCTCGCCGTCCTGCTCGACCACGTCCCGGGCCACCGGGCGGCGGGACGGCGCGCCCGCGGGCGTTCCCCGGCGGCGTCCGCTGCGCAGCCGGTCGGTGGCGCGCCAGGCGTCGTCGAGCGCGTGGGCCACCGTACGAGCGTCGCCCGCGACCCGCCGCAGAAGCGCGTCTCCGTCGTCGAGGTCGAGCAGCTCGGCCACCGCCGAGCGTTCCTGGGCCACGAGCCGGTCGATCCGGCGCCCGACGGCCAGGTGGAGCGCGTCGCGGGTGTCGAGCAGCCGCAGGTTGGCCGCGCGCACCGCCGGGCGCATGGTGTCGGCCACCCCGGCCCGGCCGATCGCGCGCAGCAACGTCACGTCGCGCAGCCCGCCCGCGGCCTCCTTGAGGTCGCCCTCGAGCAGGAAGGCCAGCTCGCCGTTGGTGGCCCAGCGGGTGGCGGTCAGCTCCCGCAATTGGGGCAGCAGCCGCACCGCGGTGCGCCGCCATTGGTCGCCCGCGGCCGCCACGAGCTCACCGGTCAGGGCCGCGTCGCCGGCCACGTGGCGGGCGTCGAGCAGGCCGAGGGAGACCTTGACGTCGTCGTGCGCGACCGACAGCGCCTCCGGCAGGGTCCGCACCGAGTGGTCGAGGCCGAGCCGGGCGTCCCAGATCGGGTACCAGAGGCCGGCCGCGATCCGGTCGATGCCGGCCGCGCCGTGGTGCAGCAGCACGAGGTCGAGGTCGCTGTAGGGGGCGCACTCGCGCCGGCCCAGGCCGCCCACCGCGACCAGGCTGACCCCGGGCAGGTGACTGGGGAACATCTCTTGCAGCCACGAGTCGAGCGCCGCCGCCCGTTCCTGCCGGGCGGCGGCGCCGATGTGCTCGCGCAGCTTGTCCAGCGAGCCGCCGACCGGCACCTGCGGTGGGGACGGCGGCTCACTGGGCATGCGTGTCAACTCTCTTCGGATCAGAGCGCGTCGAGGCCGCGCTCGCCGGTACGGACCCGGATGACGTCGTCGACCGACGTGACCCAGACCTTGCCGTCACCGATCTTGCCGGTCTTGGCCGCCGTGACGACCGCGTCGACGATCTTGTCGACGTCGATCTCGTCGGTGACCACCTCGACCTTGATCTTCGGCAGGAACTCCACCGTGTACTCGGCTCCCCGGTACACCTCGGTGTGGCCCTTCTGCCGCCCGTAGCCCTGTACCTCGCTCACGGTCAGGCCGCTGACGCCGAGGGCGTGCAGAGCCTCCTTCACCGCGTCGAGCTGGTACGGCTTGATGACCGCGGTCACCAGCTTCATGCTCAGTCCTTCCATCGGGGCGCTCATAGGGTGATTTAACCGGGGACCTTCTGGCTGACGTCGGCCTTGCCGTCGGCGTCCACCGACTGGCCGGGCTTGAGGCCCGCCATGGCGAAGGCGCCGCCGCCGCCCGAGCCGCCGGCCGGGGTGAGGTCGTAGCCGGACTCACCGTGATCCGCGATGTCGATGCCGCCGATCTCGGCCTCCTCGCTGACCCGGCCGAGCTTGACGGCCTTGAGGATCAGGGCGAGCACGGCGGCGATGGCGAACGAGTAGACCGTCACGGCCAGGCTGCCGACGAACTGGCGGCCCAGCTGGGTCGCGCCGCCGCCGTAGAACAGGCCCTCGTTGGCGCCGAGCACGTCGGTGATCGCGCCGTTGACGTCCGTGGTGGCGAACAGGCCGATGAACAGCGAGCCGATCCAGCCGCCGACGAAGTGCACGCCGACCACGTCGAGCGAGTCGTCGTAGCCGAAGCGGTACTTCAGACCCACGGCCAGGGCGCACAGCACACCGGCGATGATGCCGAGCAGCACGGCCGGCAGCGGGGCGATGAAGCCACAGGCCGGGGTGATGGCGACCAGGCCGGCGATGGCGCCGGAGGAGCCGCCGACCAGGGTGGGCTTGCCGTCGCGGATCCACTCGACCACGAGCCAGCCGACCACGGCGGCCGCGGTGGCGAGCTGGGTGTTGACGAAGGCGACGGCGGTGGTGCTGTCGACGGTCAGCTCGGAGCCGGCGTTGAAGCCGAACCAGCCGAACCACAGCAGGCCGGCGCCCAGGGCCACGAACGGCACGTTGTGCGGGCGCATGTTCTCGCGCGGCCAGCCGATGCGCTTGCCGAGGATCAGCGCCAGGGCCAGAGCCGCCGCACCGGCGTTGATGTGCACCGCGGTGCCACCGGCGAAGTCGAGCGCCTTGAGCTGGGCGCCGATCCAGCCGCCGCCCCACACCCAGTGGGCCACGGGCACGTAGACCAGGGTGAACCAGCCGAAGGCGAACAGCACCCAGCCGGCGAACTTGAAGCGGTCGGAGACGGCGCCGCTGATCAGGGCGACGGTGATGATGGCGAACATCATCTGGAAGGCCATGAAGACGTACGTGGGGATGCCGGTCTCGCCCCACATGTCACCGACCCAGCTGGTGCTGGTGCCGGCGTAGCCCCAGTTGCCGATGATGTTGTTCAGGCCCTCGGAGCCGTTGGCGCTGAAGGCGAGCGAGAACCCGTACAGGGCCCACAGGATCGAGATGAGCCCGATGGCGCTGAAGCTCATCAGCATCATGTTCAGAACGCCCTTGGACCGGTTGAGGCCACCGTAGAACAGCGCCAGACCCGGGGTCATGAGCAAAACGAGCGCAGACGACAGGAGCAACCAGGCGGTATTGCCGGTATCGATCTCCACGCTGCCTCCTCTCGGAATGAAGGTGTCCTCTCACACGACCAAGGGGCGGCGTCGCCGGTCGGCCGGTTTCGTGACGAGAGACTTCCGGTCGGAGGTTTCACGCAGGGTCTACACGCGATTTCCGGCGCGTGACGGACTGTTTCGTACGTGTGAAGAAACTCTCACAACCCCCGGCTCAGCGGAGGGCGTACTCCAGGGTGTGCCGCTCGTAGTCGAGCAGGCGGAGATCACGCATCGGCCGACGTAGATGGCCCTTGTGAACAATGCGAACGAACGCGGGGTCGCCGGCCGCCGCCATCCGCCGGATCCCCTCGACGTGGTCGACGATGCGCTTGCGGATCGTGCGGACCAGGCGGTGCCGGTCGCGCGGGATCAGGCCGTACGCGTCGGCGAACAACCGCAGGCGGCGCGGCCGGTTCGGCCTCTTCCAGCCCAGCGTGTACGAATCCCGGTCGCTGAACAGGGGCACCCAGGTCCAGGCGGCGTAGGCCACGTCGTAGATGCGGGCGCCCGGCGAGGCCAGGTCGAAGTCGATCAGGGCCAGGGTGCCGTCGGGCCGCCAGACCACGTTGTGCGGGGCCGCGTCGTGGTGGCAGATCACCTCGGTGTCGGGCGGCGGCGGGCCGAACGAGCGCCACACCGCGCCCGGCGGGGGCACGAAACCGTACTGGGCGTCGTGGAACATCCGCAGCATGGTGGCCACCGTGACCAGCGCCTCTTCGGTAACCCAGTGCGGGGCCAGCGGATATTCGCCGCACTCGCCGTCCAGGTATGACAGGACCTCGCGGCCCTTGTCGTCCATGCCCAGCGCGTGCGGCGACCCGGTGAAGCCCACCCGCTCGAGGTGGTTGAGCAGGCTGTGCACGGCCGGCGTCCACGGCCCAGCGTTGCGCCGGACGGTGTCGCCGACCTTGGAGACGGTGCTGACGTTGCCGCCGTGCAGCGGAATCTCCCGCTCCTGCGTCACGCCCACACCCCCTCGCTGCTTGTGGCTGAACTTCGAGATTACGCGGCGCTGCCAAGCAACGCTTCGACGAACGCGGCCGGCTCGAACGGCGCCAGGTCGTCCGGCCCCTCGCCCAGCCCCACCAGCTTGACGGGAATGCCCAGCTTGCGCTGCACGGCGATGACGATGCCACCCTTGGCGGTGCCGTCGAGCTTGGTGAGTACGACTCCCGTCACGTCCACCACTTCGGTGAACACCCGGGCCTGCTCCAGACCGTTCTGGCCGGTCGTCGCGTCAAGGATGAGCAGCGTCTCGTCGACCGGGCCGTGCTTCTCGACCACCCGCTTGACCTTGCCCAGCTCGTCCATCAGACCCACCTTGTTCTGCAGGCGGCCGGCCGTGTCGATGATCACGGTGTCGATGCCGGTGTCGATGCCCCGCTTGACCGCGTCGAACGCGACGCTGGCCGGGTCGCCGCCCTCGGGGCCGCGGACCGTCTCGGCGCCGACCCGCTCGCCCCAGGTCTGGATCTGGTCGGCGGCGGCCGCGCGGAACGTGTCGGCCGCGCCGAACAGCACCGACCGCCCGTCCGCGATCAGCACCCGGCCGATCTTGCCGCAGGTGGTGGTCTTGCCGGCGCCGTTCACGCCGACCACCAGCATCACCGCGGGCCGCCCGTCGTGCGGGGTGGTCTTCAGGGTGCGGTCCATCTCGGGCTCGAGCGCGGCCACGAGCTCCTGGGCCAGCTGTTCGCGCACCTCGGCCACGGTGCGGGAGCCCAGCACCCGTACCCGCTCGCGCAGCCGGGCCACGATCACCTGGGTCGCCTCGACGCCGACGTCGGCGCTGATCAGGCTGTCCTCGATCTCTTCCCACGCGTCCTCGTCGAGGTGGTCGCGGGAGAGCACGCTGAGCAGGCCCTTGCCGAAGACGTTCTGCGAGCGGGCCAGGCGGGCCCGCAGGCGCACCAGGCGGCCGGCCGTGGGCTCGGGCCTCTCGAGGACCGGCGCCTCTTCGACGGGCGGCTTCTCTTCGACGATCAGGGGCGGCAGGCCCTCGTCGACCTCGGCCGGGACGACCAGGGGCGGCGTCTGCACCCCGGGTTCCGCCGCGGACGGCCGCTCCAGCGTCGTCGTGTCGCCGCCCGTCGACGAGGGGGGCAGCTCACGGCGGCGCATGCGGGGCACCACCAGGCCGATCGCGCCGGCCACTAGGACGACGAGCAGGATGACTGCGGCGACCACGTATTCCATAGCCGAAATCCTGACAGATGGCCCGGCC
Organism: Paractinoplanes pyxinae; assembly: GCF_026626335.1. Taxonomy (GTDB): domain Bacteria; phylum Actinomycetota; class Actinomycetes; order Mycobacteriales; family Micromonosporaceae; genus Actinoplanes; species Actinoplanes pyxinae. Next base: position 49,283 of record NZ_JAPNTZ010000007.1, read on the forward strand.
GCGTGTGGCGTCGGCCGTGGAGTGGCGACCTGTGGCACATGTGGCGCACGATGGTCATCCCCGAGCAACAGCATGGAGGCTCTCCCATGCGCCACACCCCGGCGTACCCGCAGTGACCGCTCATCTGCTCATCGGTCCGCTCCTGCGGCGGGTGGTGGGCGACCGCGCCACCATCTGGGTCGAGACCTCCGAGCCGGCCTACGTGCACGTCGAGGCGGACGGCGGGGGCGCCGGCTCGGCGCCCACCTTCACGGCGTACGGGCATCACTACGCCCTCGTCGTGGTCGAGGGCCTGCGGCTGGGCGCCTCGAGCACGTACAAGGTCCTGCTCGACGACCGCCAGGTGTGGCCGAGCACCGAGTCGTCCTACCCGCCGCCGGCCATCCACACCCGGCCCGCCGGGGACGCCCCGGTGCGCATGATCTTCGGCTCGTGCCGCGAGGCCACCCCCAGCTCGACCACCCGCAAGCTGCCGCCGGACGCCCTCGACGCGTACTCCCGGCGGCTGATGGCCGACCCGCAGAACCCGGAGCTGCGGCCGGACGTGATCGTGCTGCTGGGCGACCAGGTCTACGCCGACAACACCTCGGCCAAGGTGCGCCGCTTCCTGCGCCGCCGCCGCGCCGCCGGCCACGACGGCCCGAACGACCAGGTGGTGACGTTCGAGGAGTACACGAAGCTCTATCTGGAATCGTGGCGCGACCCCGAGGTGCGCTGGCTGTTCGCCACCGTGCCGACCGTCATGATCTTCGACGACCACGAGATGATCGACGACTGGAACACCTCCGAGTCGTGGCGGCACGACATGAACCAGCAGAGCTGGTGGGAGGAGCGGATCACCGGCGGGCTGGCCTCGTACTGGGTCTATCAGCACCTGGGCAACCTGAGCCCGGACGAGCTGGCCACCGACCCGCTGTTCCAGAAGGTCACCACGGTCGACGACGCCACCGACCTGCTGCACGAGTTCGGCCGCACGGTCGACACGGCCGAGCAGACGTACCAGTGGAGCTACGCGCTCGACATCGGCCGCACCCGCCTGGTCATGCTGGACAACCGCTGCAGCCGGGTGCTCACCCCCGACCGCCGCGAGATGCTGCCCGCCGCCGAGTGGAACTGGTTCGTCGACCAGGCCCACGGCGAGTACGACCACCTGGTCGTCGGCAGCTCCCTGCCCTGGCTGATGCCGCCGGCCATCCACTACCTGGAGGCGTGGAACGAGAGCACGGCCGCCTCCCGCCGCCCCTGGGTGGCTCAGGCCGCCGAGAAGCTGCGCCGTGCGGTCGACCTCGAGCACTGGGCCGCCTTCACCCGCTCGTTCAACGCCCTGGGCGAGCTGTTCCGCCGCCTGGGCGAGGGCGGCACCGGCTCCCCCGGCCACCGGGTCGGCGCCGGCGGCGCGTACGCGGCCCCCGCCTCGATCAGCGTTCTGTCCGGCGACGTCCACCACTCGTACGTGGCCGAGGCCGACTTCGGCACCGCCATGGCCACCCCGGTGATGCAGCTGACCTGCTCCCCCGTGCACAACCAGGTGCCCGCCTTCATGCGGCCGCTGATGCGCTTCAGCTGGTCCCGGGCCGCGGCCCACGGCGTACGGGGTCTGGCCCGCTCAGCCTCGGTCCGGCGCCCCGCCTGGACCTGGAAGCGCCTGGCCGGCCCCTACTTCGGCAACGCCATCAGCACCCTGACCCTCCAGGGCCCGCAGGCCACCGCCAAGGTCGAGGGCACCGACAAGGACGGCAACCTGTTCGAGGTGGTCGAGGTCCCCTACCCCTCCGGAAGGTCGAGCGCCTTGCGCAGGTAGTCGAGGTGCTGGGGGCCCGACCAGCGGTAGGCCGACAGACCGGCGGCGCGGGCCCCGCGTACGGCGCGGTCGTCGTCGTCGATGAAGAGCACCAGCTTGGGCGGGAAGCCGATCAGCTCGCAGGCCTTCTCGAAGAACTCGGGGGCCGGCTTGTGGGCCTTGATCTCCCACGAGCTGACCACCACGTCGACCTCGCCGGCCAGGCCGAGGGTCTCCAGGTCGCCGCGCAGGCGGTCGGTGGCGTTGGTGGCCAGGCCCACCTTGCGACCGGCCGCGCGCACCTCGCGGACGAACGCCAGCACCTCGGGGTCGGGCTCGCCCCGGTACGCCTGCCACTGGGCGACCGCGGCGCGGGCCTCCTCGATGTCGAGCGGCAGCCGGGACGCCACGAGTTCCATCCACTCGGCGTCGGTGATCTCGCCGGCCATCGCCGGGCGGTAGATGTCCCACGACATCGCCGTCTCCAGCAGGGCGGCCGGCTTGAGCCCGTTGTCCACCTCGACGGCGATCATCGGGGCCGGGTCCCAGCGGCGCAGCACGCCGTCCAGGTCGATGAGCAGGGCCTGGGCGCGGTCGCGCGGCATAGGGGTTACTCCTCCGGATCGTGCTTGAGCCGCTGGCTGATCACCTGGGTCACACCAGCGCGCATGGTGACGCCGTAGAGGGCGTCGGCAACCTCCATGGTGCGCTTCTGGTGCGTGATGATCAAAAGCTGGCTCTTCTCCCGCAGCTGCGCGAAGAGCGTAATCAACCGGCCCAGGTTGACGTCGTCGAGGGCCGCCTCGACCTCGTCCATGATGTAGAAGGGCGAGGGGCGGGCCCGGAAGATGGCACACAGCATGGCCACGGCGGTCAGCGAGCGCTCGCCACCCGACAGCAGCGACAGCCGCTTGATCTTCTTGCCGGGCGGGCGGGCCTCAACCTCGACGCCGGTGGTGAGCATGTCCTCCGGGTCGGTCAGCACCAGCCGGCCCTCACCGCCCGGGAAGAGCACCTGGAACACGACCTCGAACTCGCGCGCCGTGTCCTCGAAGGCCGAGGTGAACACCTCGAGGATCCGGTCGTCGACGTCCTTGACCACGGTGAGCAGGTCTTTGCGGGTGGCCTTGAGGTCTTCCAGCTGGTCGGAGAGGAACTTGAAGCGCTCCTCGAGCGCGGCGAACTCCTCCAGCGCGAGCGGGTTGACCTTGCCCAGCAGGGCCAGGTCGCGCTCGGCCTTGTTGCCCCGCTTCTCCTGCGTCGGCCGGTGGAACGGGACCGGCTCGGGCGCCGGCTTGCCGTCCTTCTCGGCCTGCGCCACCTCGGCCTGGGTCGGCGGCACCAGCTGGTCGGGACCGTACTCGGTGATCAGCGTGTCGACGTCGAGCGAGAAGTCCTCGGCCGCCTTGGCCTCGAGCTGCTCGATGCGCATCCGCTGCTCGGCTCGGGCCACCTCGTCCCGGTGCACCTCGTTGGTCAGCCGCTCCAGCTCGGTGACCAGGCGCTTGGCCCCGGCCCGGACCTCTTGCAGCTCGGCTTCCCGCAGCGTCCGGGCCTGGGCCAGCTCGTCGCGGACCTCGACCGCCGCCACCAGCGACACCCGGACGCGGGCCAGCGCGGCGGCGGCGCCCAGCGCGACGGCCCGGGCGATCTCGGCGCCCCGGGCCCGCGCGGCACGACGGGCGGCCGCCCGCTCGCGGGCCTGCCGCTCGGCGTTGGCCTGGCGCAGCAGCGAGTCGGCCCGGCCGGCGATCGAGGCGACGCGCTCCTCGGCCGTCCGGACGGCGAGCCGCACCTCCATCTCGTTCTGCCGGGACTGCGGCACGAGCGCGGCCAGCCGGTCCCGTTCGTCGGTCGACGGCTCCTCGTCGATCGGGGTGGCCTCGGCCAGGCGCAACCGCTCCTCGAGCTCGGCCACCCGCATCAGGTCGGCCTCGCGGGCCGATTCGGCCTTCTGCCGGGCCGCGCCCAGACGCTCGGTCTCGGCCTTGGCCGACCGGGCGGCCGCACCCAGCTCGGCCAGGCGACGGGCGGCCGCGTTGCGCTCGCCCTCGGCGGCCCGCTTGGCCTGGGCCGCGACGTTCACGGCCTCCTTGTGCCCGGCCACCTCGGCCCGGGCCTGGGCCATCTGCTCCTTGAGCTCGACGATCGCCTGCTCGGCGGTCTCCCGGCGGGCCTTGGCCTCGTCGACCGCAGCCTGCACCTCGAGGTAGCTGGTGGCCTTGCCCGAGCCACCGGCGGCGGCGTACGCGCCGAGCACGTCACCGTCCGGCGTGACCGCGCGCAGCTCGGAGTTGGCGGCGATCAACGCCACCGCGGCCGCGTGATCGGGCACGAGGACGACATCCCGCAGGGCGCGGTTCAGAGCCGGCCGTACGTCGTCCGGGCATCCGATCACGTCGGGCGCCCACACCGCCCCCTCGGGCAGGGCCGGCCGCAACGCGTCCAGCGACCCCTGCATGCCGGGACCGGCCGGCGACGCCACGACCAGCGCGGCCCGTCCGGCGTCGGCGATCTTGAGCGTGCGCATCGCCTCGACGGCCTCGTCCACGCCGGACAGCGCGACCGCGTCGGCCAGCGAGCCCAGCGCCGCGGCCAGGGCGGCCTCGTGTCCGGGCCGGACGGTGAGCATCGAGGCCAGGCTGCCCAGCAGCCCCGGCACCTCGCCCGCCTTGGCCAGCAGCGCCCCGGCGCCGTCCTTGCGCTTGAGGCCGAGCGCCAGCGCCTCCTCGCGAGCCTTCCAGCTGGCCGCGTCCTTCTCGGCGGCCCGCTCGGCGTCGGAGAGCTCCCTGACCACGGCGGCCGCCCGGTCGTGCCGTTCGACCGCCTCGGCGTGCCGCTCGTCGAGCTCGACGTTGCCCCGGTCGGCCTCGGACGACTCGGCGGCGACGGCGTCCACCTCGGCCTGGGCCGCCTCGGCTCGCATCATCGCGTCGGTGTGGGCCGCGGCCAGGCGCTCGATCTCGTCGGTGGCGCCCTCGGTGCGGGCCCGGGCCGCGTTGACGTTGCCGGTCAGCTTGGCCAGGCCCTCACGCCGGTCGGCGATCGCCTTCGCGGCCGTACGCAGCGCGCCCTCGGCCGCCGCGAGCTGGCGTTCCTGCTCCTGACGGTGCTCGATCGCCTCGGCCAGGCGCATCTGGTCGTCGGTGAGCGCCTCGCGCAGCTCTTCTTCCTGCTCGCGCACCCGCTCCGACTCGGCCACCAGCTGATCGGGGTCCCGGCCGGGCCTTTCCTCGTCGGGGGTGGCCGCGAGGTGGCGCAGCCGCTCGGTGGCCAGCTGCTCGGTCGAGCGGAAACGTTCCTGCAGGGCGGACAGCTTGTACCAGGTGTCCTGGGCGGCCTGCAGCAGCGGCGCGTCCTCGGCGTGGGCCAGCTCGAGGTCGGCCAGGTGCCGCTGGACCTCCCGGTTCTCGGCCTCGACCTGCCCGCGGCGGTCGCGCATGGCCGACTCGTCGGCGATCTCTTTGTCGAGGGTGGTGCGCAGCGTGTGCAGGTCGTCGGCGAGCAGCCGCAGCCGGGCGTCGCGCAGGTCGGCCTGGATGCCGGCCGCCCGCCGGGCCACCTCGGCCTGCTTGCCCAGCGGCTTCAGCTGGCGCCGCAGCTCGGCCGTGAGGTCGGTGAGGCGGTTGAGGTTGACCTGCATCGCGTCGAGCTTGCGGATCGCCTTTTCTTTCCGCTTACGATGCTTGAGGACACCGGCCGCCTCCTCGATGAAGGCGCGGCGGTCCTCCGGCTTGGCGTGCAGCATGGCGTCGAGCCGGCCCTGCCCGACGATGATGTGCATCTCGCGGCCGATGCCGGAGTCGCTCAGCAGCTCCTGGATGTCGAGCAGCCGGCAGGCGTTCCCGTTGATCTCGTACTCGCTGGCGCCGTCGCGGAACATGCGGCGCGTGATCGACACCTCGGTGTACTCGATCGGCAGGGCGCCGTCGTTGTTGTCGATCGTGAGCGTCACCTCGGCCCGGCCCAGCGGAGCCCGGCCGGACGTGCCGGCGAAGATGACGTCCTCCATCTTGCCGCCGCGCAGCGCCTTGGCGCCCTGCTCGCCGAGGACCCAGGCGATGGCGTCGACGACGTTGGACTTGCCGGAGCCGTTGGGGCCCACCACACAGGTGATGCCCGGCTCCAGCCGCAGCGTCGTAGCGGAGGCGAAGGACTTGAAGCCCTTGACCGTCAGGCTCTTGAGGTGCACGGATCTCCGGGGGTCGGACGTCTTTGCTTCGGCGCAGACTACCCCCGGCGTGCCTCAGCAGCCGTAATCGCCGCTCCGCGTCGCCGCGAAACCGGACAAAAAGATGCGCGCCGCCACGGAGTGGAGGCGCGCGATTTCGGGGTGCGTCTTTGGTGCTTCGTTTGGTTCGAGGGGATTGCGGTGGCCGCCGGCCAGGATCGCTCAGCTCAGGCGGCCGGTGGAGCTCAGGTCAGGGCGGGCACGGTCAGCCGCGCGAAATCGTCGGCCTCGGCCGCGGCGGCCGCGAGACGATCATTTTCCGCCCGCAGGCGGGTGACCTCGAACTCCAGGGACTGCACCCTGGAACGCAGACGGGTGACCTCGTCGAGCAGGCGCCGGTCGGGCGCCGCACCTACGTGGCCAAAGAGGGCCTTCGCCATGGTGACTCCTTGAGAAGCACGGCTTCTTCAGTATGGAAAGCGTTGGTGGAGAGGCCGACCAACGCGCGCGCAGCAAACGCCTGCGAACTGTGCTCGAAGGGCACGCTTTGAGCACAGAATCATGCACCCTAGGAAAGTTTTCTCAAGGTGCGGATCGCTCGGGCCCAACTGGAACCGGGCACGAGTAGGCGCGACTGGCGACTCCTCCATAGTCCGCCGATACCCAGTTCCCGTCAAGCGCTGCGGAGGCGTCCCGCCGTGGCGAGGTAGTGAATCATGCCACCCGGCCCGCCCTTCATGGGAGGGGGAGGTGGCGGCGACCGTACCTCGCAACCAAGATCAACCCGGAGTTGTCCACAGGCGTACCCCCTTCCCCACCCACATCACCCGAACGCAAACTCCGTCTTTAACGGACAAATAGGGCGGCAAATCGGGTAAATGTCGCGTAAATCTGTCGCCTATCCGACAGCCTCCCCTGCCTTCGGCGCGCTGTTTCGTTGCCCCCATCGTGAATCCGACCCCGCCGCGCGAGCGCATCTGCATGCTCACCGGCGGCGGTTACCCGTATCGGCGGGACGCCCTCAGCGGATGGTGCCGAACTCTCGTCGAGGGGTTGCGCCGGTTCCGTTTCGAGTTGCTGACCGTGACCGATCGGGAACCGCCGCCGGCCCCCGCCTACCCGCTGCCCCTGAACGTCGGCTCGGCCCGGGCCGTCGCCATCCCCGGCGCCGTCGCGAGCCGGGCCGTGATCAAGAACGAGAGCCGGCGGGAGCGCAACGAGCGCCGCCGCACCGAGGCCGAGCTGGGTCAGGCGGCCGCCGGGCTGCTGTGCCGCGGGCTGATCCGCGAGGAGAACGACGTCGGGCGGGCGTTCGCGGACGGGCTGCGCCGGGTCGCCGAGCGCCCGTCGATGCTGCTCTCGCTGCCGCTGGCCGACGCGTTGCTCGAGGCCTGGCGCACGGGTGACGACCTGCCCCGGCTGAGCATGCGCGACGCCCGGACGGCGGCCAACCTGCTGCGGCACGCGCTCGGGGCGGTCACCGTCGAGGTTCCCGCGGCGGATCTCGTGCACTGTGTGGGCGGCACCACCCCGCTGCTCTCGGCGCTGGGCGGGCGCTGGCGGCAGGGTGTGCCGCTGCTGCTCACCGAGGCCCGGGCCGCCGTCGCCCGGCACAAGCCGCACGAGGACCGCCTGTCGCCGGCGGTCCGGACGGTGCTGCGCCGGTTCCGGGGTTCGGTCGCCCGCACCGGCTACGCCGAGGCGGGACTGATCGCGCCGCTCAGCGCGTACCACCACGAGTGGGCGCTGCGGCACGGCGCCCCGGTGGACAAGATGGTGGCGGTGCCGCCCGGGGCCGATCCGTCGGAGTACCCGGGCGTGGCCGAACTGGAGTCGGATCCGGCCGTGGTCTGGGCCGGCAGCGGCGGGCCGGACAGCGGCCTGTCGCCCTTGCTGGCCGCGTTCGAGCAGGTCGTGGCCGCGATGCCGGGAACCGTGCTGCATCTGGTGGGGGTGACCGCGGCCCACGAGGACTACTGCGCCGAGCAGATCGAGCGCTCCGGGCTGGGCCGGGCCGTACGCCTGCACCCGCTGCCCGCCGAGCGCGGCGACCGGTACACCCGGGCCCACGTGGTGGCCCATGTGCCGGGCCCCGCCGACCCGCCGTACCGGCTGGTCGAGGCCATGATGTCGGGCCGCGCGGTGGTCGGGGTCGACGTGGGACCGGCCGCCGAGACGCTGGGCGACGCCGGTGTGCTGGTGCAGCCGGGCGACCCGGCCGAGCTGGCGATCGCCGTCGTCGACCTGCTGCGGGCGCCGGCCCGGCGCCGGGCGCTGGCCGAGGCCGCCCGCGCACGGGCACTGACCCACTTCACGAACGACCGGGTGGTCCGCATCTACGGCGAGCTCTACGCCGATCTCGCGGCGCCGCCCCCGCCGCCCTCGTTCGAGCTGGCGCTGGCCGTGCCGGCCCCGCGGTCCGAGCCGCCGGTCACCCTGCGCTGGCTGGTCAGTGAAAGGCAGGACGGATGACGATCACCCCCGGCCGTACCCGCACAGCCTCCCGCCGTCCGCGCCGTCGCGTCCCCACCGGCCCGAGGCACAGCGTGCCCCCCACCTTCACCACCCCTCGTCCCGCGTACGCGATGACCCCGCCGCCCGAGGAACCCCGGCCCCCGGCCGAGGAACCGCAGCCGGCTCGTTCGCACCGCGCCCCCGCCCGCCGCTCCTACCTGCGGGCCGCGTTCGTGCGCTGCGCCCTCTATCTGGGCCCGCTCAGCGTGGCCGCGGCCGCCGCCGGCCCGCTGACCGACGTCCCGTGGCCGGTGCCGCTGGCCACGCTGCTGCTGGGCTGGGCCGCCGCGCAGGCGCTGACCAGCGCCGGCGTCTCGGTCGCGCGCCGGGCCGGGCCGGCCGCCGCCGCGCGTCTGGCCGGTGGCGGCTTCGCGGCCGTGGCCGGTCTGTGGTGCTCGCTGGTCTGGATCGCGCCGGACGCGCTGGTCGGCCCGCACCGGGGGCTGGCCCTGGTGATCGGCCTGGGCGGGCTGGGCACACTGGCCACGATCACCGCCGCCCTGGTGACCCGGACCGAGGCCGCCGTGGTCGTGTGGAGCCTGCCCTGCTGGCTGCTGGCCGGGTCGGCGCTGGCCGAGCCGCTGATCGGCCGGACGGCCGAGGTGGGCCTGCTGCTGCCGGCGGCCATCGTGGTGGCTCTCGTCCGGGCCTACCAGCCGGTCGTCGTGCCCGGCGCCCCCGGCCGCCGGCCCCGGCTCACCCCGGCCGAACTGCGCCGCAGCGGTGGCTATCTGGTGATCGGGGCGTCCCAGGCGGTCGTTCTGGGGCAGGTCTGGCAGGCCGGGCCGTCCGGCTCGACCGCGCCGTTCTGGCTGCCGCTGCTGCTGGCCGTGCCCATCCTCGAGGCGCTGATCGGCTGGCACACCGGCCAGGTCGAGGCGGGGCTGGACACGACCGAGAACGGCGCCGACTACCGCAAGCACGTCCGCAGCGTCACTCTGATCACGATCGTCGGGCTGCTGCCGCCGTTCGCGGTGGGGATCGCCCTGGCCCTGGCCGCCTATCAGCTGCCGGCCGCAAAGACCTCGGCCACGGTGCTCGGCCTGGCCGGCGGCACCCTGCTCGGCGGGGTCTTCGCCGTCACCTACCTGCTGGCCGCGCGCTCCCGCACCGCCGTCGCCGCCCTTCTGGCCGCCGCGCCGCCCCTGGTCACCGTGGCCCTGCCGCTGCTGCCGCTGCCCTCCTCCGGCCCCCTGCCGGACGCCGTCGCCGTGCTCGCCGCCACCCACCTGGCCGGCCTGCTCGTCGTGGCCCTGACCGCCCAGTCCGCACCCACCGCCGACGACTCCCGGAGAACATAGTGAAGACCCTGTTCCCCCCGTACGCCCATCCGTCGCCCGAGCTGCCGCTGGACGCCGACACCTGGATCGTCCGCGAGGCGCCCGGCGAACGACGGTCGCTGCACCAGTCGCTGGGCCGGGTCGACCTGGACTGGGGCAGCCGCTCGCTGGCCGACGTGCTGGCCGATGTGGACGCCTGGCGGGCCGACGGCGCCGAGGGTCTGTTCCTGGATCGGGCGCCGGCCGGTTCGGGCGGGGTCGGCCCGGTCGCGCTGACCGTGCGGCTGGCCGCCCGGCGCGGGCTGCACCGGGTGGTGCTCAACCCGGGCGTCCCGACCCATCCGCTCTACCGCGACCTGGGCGTGCGCATCTGCACCTTCGAGGGACCGTGGTCGACCTATCAGAACTGGGACGGCGACGGCTCGCGCCCGGGCGACGGGCACATCGTGCACGGCGTGCCGACCGCCATGCTCACCGCCGCCCGCCGGTTGATGGGCCGTCGTGGGGCCGGGTTCGGGCTGGCCACCGACGCCTCCCCGTACGTCAGCGCCGGATCGCTCGCGGGCGGGGCTGGCAGCGGGGACAGCTGAACGAGGAGCGGTTCATGAACTGCTCGCGCCGGATGACCGTGCCGCACCGGTGGCACGGCTCGCCCTCCCGCCCGTACGCGTTGAGCGAGCGGTCGAAGTAGCCGCTCTCGCCGTTCACGTTGACGTAGAGCTCGTCGAAGCTGGTGCCACCGGCCACGATGGCCTCGGCGAGCACGTCACGCACGTGGGCGAGCAACCGCCGTACGGCGGGCCTGGTCAGTTGATCTGTCGGCCGCGCGCCGTGCAGCTGGGCCCGCCAGAGCGCCTCGTCGGCGTAGATGTTGCCCACGCCCGAGATGAGCGTCTGGTCGAGCAGGGCCCGCTTGACCTCGGTGTGCTTGGCGCGCAGCCGGGCCACGAACAGCTCGTCGTCGAAGAGCGGGTCCATCGGGTCGCGGGCGATGTGGGCGATCTCGTCGGGCAGCTCGGCGCCACCCTCCGAGACGGACAGTCCGCCGAACGTGCGCTGGTCGACGAAGCGCAGCTCGGGACCGCCGTCGGTGAACGTGAAGCGGATGCGCAGATGCTTCTCGTCCTCGGCCTCGGCCGGCTGCATCAGCAACTGGCCGCTCATGCCGAGGTGGCCGATGATCGCGTCGCCCGAGTCGAGCGGGAACCACAGGTATTTGCCGCGGCGGGACACGTCGGCGATCGTGCGGCCGGTCAGCAGGGCGATGAAGTGCGCGTCGCCGGTCACGTGGCGGCGGATCGAGCGCGGGTGGTGCACCTCGACGGTCTTGATCGTGCGGCCCGTCACCCACTTGGCCAGGCCCTGGCGTACGGTCTCGACCTCGGGCAGCTCAGGCACTGCTTCTCCTCTTGAGAACTCACAAGGTGTAGGGCCAGACGGCGACCAGATAGGCGCCGTACCACAGGCCGAACAACGCCCAGGCCGCGATCGATACCACCGCGACACGCGGGCGGGCCCGGCCGGCGGCCACCGCGGCCGGCAGCAGCGTCAACAGTACGGGCACGAGCAACCGCGGCTTCGAGTGGTAGAAGCCGGCCTGGCCATAGACCAGCACCATGGCGATGACGCCGTACACGGCAAGCGGCAGCCAGGGTTTCTGGGCCAGCGCGACACCGGCCGCGGCCAGGGCGGCCAGCAGGATCAACGCCACGCTCACCGGCACCCAGCTGTCGCCCGTGCTCAGCGTCGTGCCCAGGAACGACAGCGTGCTCGAGCCGAAGTCGAAGGCGGTGCCCCAGCCCGCGGCCTGGATGCGGAACCACGCCGCCGGGTCGCCGACCCGCCAGCCGACCCAGGCCAGGAACAACGGCACCCCGGCCAGGGCGACGACCGCGGCCGTGATCGGCTGCCAGGCCTTGGCCCGCGACTCGCGGATCGCCGGCAGCGCGGCCACGGCCAGAGCCACGGCCGCGGCCGCTCCGGTCGGCCGGGTCAGCGCGGTCAGGAAGCCGAGCAGACCGGCCGCCCACCACACCCGCCGATGCGCGGCGACCAGCATCCCGGCCACCAGGGCGAGGAAGATCCCCTCCGAGTACGCCATGGAGAAGACGATGGCGACCGGGGCGCTGAAGCAGATCGCGACCAGCGCCCAGCCCGTCCGCTTGCCGTAGAGCGACGTGCCGAGCAGGTGCACCGCGACCGCCGCCCCGACCGAGGCGACCCAGCTGACCACCAGGGCGGCCGTCGACGCCGGGATGCCGAGCGCGGCCACGGCCCGGATGAGCATCGGATAGACCGGGAAGAAGGCCAGCTCGTTGCCCTGAAGCTGATTTCCCTCGTACGTGTAACCGTGCGGATAGCCGTCGACGGCGACCCGCAGGAACCAGCCCGCGTCCCACACCAGCAGGCGCTGCCGGATCCCGAGCGGCTCGTCGGCGGCCGCGTCCAGCCAGCCCAGAATGATCAGCTGGGCGATCCGGGTCAGCGCGAAGATGCCGACCGCGACGCCTGCCCCGCGCCACGCGCCGGCCTTGTCCCACAGCCTTTCCGTGGCGTCTTCCTCGGCCAGGCTCACTGACCGTTCTCATCCTCGGGCTTGTCGAGCAGGCTGCCGTCGGGCTCGCTGGTGCGCTCGGTCAGGATCCGCCAGGCCGCCGCGGCCGCCCGCTGCTCGGCCTGCTTCTTGCTGCGCCCCTCGGAGCCGCCGTAGCGCTCGCCCGCCACCACCACCCAGGCCGTGAACGTCTTGGCGTGGTCGGGGCCCGAGTCCTCGATCACGTAGTCGGGCACGCCCAGCCCCAGCGCGGCGGTGAGCTCTTGCAGGCTCGTCTTCCAGTCGAGCGCGGCGCCCCGGCCGGCCGACTCGGCCATCAGCGGGTCGAACAGCCGGTGGATCACCTCGGCCGCCACGTCCAGCCCATGCTCCAAGTAGATCGCCCCGAGCAGCGCCTCCAGCGTGTCGGCCAGGATGCTCGCCTTGTCCCGCCCGCCGGTCGTCTCCTCGCCCTTGCCCAGCAGCAGGTGCCGGCCCAGCCCCTCCGGGCCCAGACCGCGGGCCACGTCGGCCAGCGCGTGCATGTTGACCACGCTGGCCCGCAGCTTGGCCAGCTGGCCCTCGGGCAGGTCGGGGTGGTTGTGGAACAGCGCCGACGTGATCACGACGCCGAGCACCGAGTCGCCCAGGAACTCGAGCCGCTCGTTGGTCGGCAGGCCGCCGTTCTCGTACGCGTAGGAGCGGTGGGTGAGGGCGCGCTCCAGCAGGCCGGGCTCGAGGGGGACGCCGAAGGCCTCCTCCAGGGGCAGGGTCGGCGGCCGGCGGCGCTTGTCGTTCATGGAACACCTCGTTGTGTTTCGATCTCGGCCATCGCCGCGACCGCGGCTTGGCGATGCAGCTGGGCGGCGAAGGCGATGCCGGCGGCGAGGTCGTCGGCGGAGGCGGCGCCGTGGCAGACGACCACGGTTCCCTCGACGCCGAGCAGCAGCGCCGCGCGGGGCGGGACCCCTCGCGCCGGGTCGTGCGGCGGGCCGATTTCCGCGTACGCGGTCTCGAGCCCCTTGAGCAGCACGTTCCCGGTGAAGCCGTCGGTCACGACCACGTCGGCGATCGTGCCGGTGACCACGTCGTTGCCTTCGACCAGGCCGATGTAGCGGCCGCCGCCGGGCAGGTCGAGGCCGGCCAGCAGGGGCGGGAGTTCCCGGCGGAGGCGGTCGCCCTTGCCGCGTTCGGTGCCGATGGTGAGCAGACCGACGCGGGGCTCGGCCACACCGTGAACCACCGAGGCGTACGCGGAACCGAGCCGCGCGTGCATGGCGACCGTCTCCTCGTCGGGATCGACCGAGGAGCCCACGTCGAGCAGCACGAGCCGGCCGGCGGCGGTGGGCAGCACGGCGGCGAGAGGGGGACGGCGTACGCCGGGACGACGACCCAGACCGAGCGCGGCCGACGTCACGGTGGCACCGGTGTTGCCGGCCGAGAGCACGGCGTCGGCGGCGCCCTGGGCGACGGCGAGCACGGCCGACCGTACGCCGGACTCGACCCAGCTCTCCACGCGGTCGCCGGGAGCTATGGGCAGCGTGCTTATCCGGGCCTGTTCGCCCGGTGGCAGGGCGCGAAGAACCTCGCCGGCCGCTTCGAGCGGGCCGACGAGAAGCAGGTGAAGGGCCGGATCGGCCTGACAGGCGCGCAGAGCGCCGTCAACCACGACGGCGGGAGCGTGGTCCCCGCCGAGGAGGTCGACGGCGATCCGCGCGGTGCCCGGCTCCCCGACAGTGAGCTGTCCGGAAGCCGCGGCACCGATCGGTCGCCGTAGCTCAGGCGCGACCCGCCCGGTGATCGGGCGCGTCACTTAAGCGCGGCTCAGACCTCGAGGACCTGACGGCCGTTGTAGGTGCCACAGACCGAGCAGGCGGTGTGCGGCAGCTTCGGCGACTTGCACTGGGGGCAGGCCACGGTCTGGACCGCGGTCGCCTTCCAGTTCGCCCGGCGGGACCGGGTGTTGCTGCGCGACATCTTGCGCTTGGGGACGGCCACGGTACCTACTCCTCAGAATCTTTCGTCAGGTTGCGCAAAGCAGCCCAGCGAGGGTCGACTTCCTCGTGGCTGTGATCAGCCGGAAGATCGTCGAAGTGCACCCCACAGTCGGGGCACAGCCCTGGGCAATCCGGCCGGCACAGCGGGTTGGTCGGCAGCGTCAGCACCACCGCGTCCCGCAACGCCGGCTCCAGGTCGAGCAGGTCGCCCTGCATCCGGCCCACCTCGTCCTCGTCCGTCGTCTCCTCCGTGGTGCTGTCCTCGTAGGCGAACAGCTCCGCGATCTTGACGTCGAAGGACTCGTTGATCTCGTTGAGGCAGCGGCCGCACTCGCCGGAGAGCGAGCCACGGACATTGCCGCTGACATAGACCCCCTCGGAGACGGACGTGAGCGTGAGATCAAGCTCGACATCCGACCCCTGCGGGACCGAGATCAGCTCCAGACCGAGGTCGGCCGGTGCCGGGATCACCCGCTTCAGGGCACGCGTCGCACCAGGCTGCCGTGGAAGTTTCGTCGTGTCGACGACGAGCGGCTGCCTGGGGTCCAGGTGACTCTGCGGTGACTTGGGCATCGTTAATCCTCAGCCATGGGTAGGCCGACAGAAAAGGTTACCTGAGCTGCCGCCCTACCGTCGAATCCGGGTCGGTTCGAAGGACCCGGGCTCAGTTAGAACGGCAGAGGGCGCTCCGCGTCTTCCCCTTGGAAGGTTCCGATCTCGCGCAGGGCGTGCATCTTGTCCCGGCCACGCTCTATCGACGCCAGCGCCCGGGTCAGGAACTGCTCGAAGTTGGCCAGGGCGGTGTCGACGTAGTCGTCGACCTCTTCCCGCAGGCGCTGAGCCTCGGTGCGGGCCTCGGCGATGATCCGGGCCCCCTCGTGCTCGGCCGAGACCGTGATCTCGTTGACCGAGACCAGGCGGGCGTGTTCCGTCTCACCCTCGCTGATGATCCGGTCGGCCTCGCGGCGGCCGGCCTCGATGATCCGGTCGCGCTCGTCGAGCACGGCGGCCGCCTTGCGCAGCTCGGACGGGAGCTCGGCACGCAGGTCCTCGAGACGTTCGATCATCTCGTTCCGGTCGTACATGAAATTGGTCCGCGACATGGGCACGGAACGCGACTCCTGCACGAGCTCGATGATCTCGTCGATACGGTCGAGCGCATCCACCGGACTACTCCTGTCCTGTTTCCTGCCACTTTCCCCGCCACAGAGCGTGGTGCGATCACGTTACTGCGTCACCGCCCTCGGCGTGGCGGGCACGCCGAGGGGTCAGTTCTGCTTGAGGCGGGTCACCAGACGCTCGCCGACGAAGTCCGGGACGTACGCCGAGGCGTCGCCGCCCCACTTCACGACGTCCTTGACGAGGCTCGACGAGAGGAAAGAGTAAAGCGGGTTGGTCGGCATGAAGAGGGTCTCCACGCCCGACAACCCGATGTTCATCTGCGCCATCTGCAACTCGTAGTCGAAGTCGCTGACCGCGCGCAGGCCCTTGATCACCACGGCCGCGCCCTGCGACCGGCAGAAATCGACGAGCAGCCCGTGGAACGAGGCGACCCGGACGTTCTCGTACGAGGCGGTCGCCTCGCCGAGCATCTCGATCCGTTCCTCGATCGTGAAGAGGCCCGTCTTCGACTGGTTGATCAGCACCCCGATGATCACCTCGTCGAACAGCCGGCTGGCCCGGCCGACGATGTCGAGGTGGCCGTTGGTGACCGGGTCGAAGGAGCCGGGACACACCGCTCGTCTCATGATCGGCGACCGTACCAAAGCGTGGTCTCGCCGTAACGACGGCTGCGGTCGGCAGTGATGCCGTCCACCCAGGTCACCGCGCCTCCGCGGGTGGCCCGCTCGAGCACGACCACGGCGTCCGGGGTCAGCCAGCCGAAGTCGATCATAGATTGCTGCACGTCGATGAGGTCGCGGTCGGTCACGTCGTACGGCGGATCGGCGAACACGACGTCGTAGGCGCCCCCGTCCGGCGGGCCGGCCACCACCTGCGACACCTTGCCGGTGACGAGCCGGGCAGCGCTACCGACCCGCAGCGTCACGATGTTGTCGCGGATCGTGCGCGCGGCCCGGGCGTCCGCCTCGACGAGAAGGGCGTGCGCGGCGCCCCGGGACAGCGCCTCGAGACCGACCGCCCCCGAACCGGCATAAAGGTCGGCGAACCGGACGTCAGCAAGGTCGATCATGGAGTCGAGGGCACTGAAGAACGCCTCACGGACGCGATCCGTCGTCGGCCGGGTCAGCGCACCGGCCGGTGCGGACAGTCGCCGGCCGCCGTGCGCGCCCGCGATGATCCTGGTCATGAGCGCTCGCGCGGCTCTGCGGTGAACACGAGTCGAAGCTACTTCACCACTTACCGAGCGCAACGAAAGAGTGAACAAATCCGCAGCCGATGCACACGGAGAGCGTCGATACGCCTGCGATCCGTCCATCCAAAATCACGGATCCGCAACAACACCTTTAAGCGGCTCTGAGGGATTTCCCAGATTTCCATAAGTCGCTATGGTCAGGCGCTGTTGCTGACACTCCACCGATTGTCAGCTGTCGACGTGGGGAGGCGTCGTCGCAGGCCATCGCCCCTTTTCCGCCGGCGATCGGCCCGCCCGCCTTCTTGCGCCGTACCCCTGAGTTCCCCAGACAGGAGTAGGCGTGAACCTGCTGAAGTCCAAGCTGCGGCGTGCAACTGCCGCCGCTGCTGGAACGCTCATCGGCCTGGCCGGTGTCGCGTTCTTCGCCTCGCCCGCAAGCGCCCACAGCAGCTATGTCAAGGGCAGCGCGGAATGCGACACGACCACCGGCGAGTGGGTCGTCACCTGGAAGGTGAAGACCGACAACGGCAACGAGCCCGGCGCCGAGAACTACCGCTTCCTGCTCGTCGACGCCAAGCCGACCCCGGTCGACGGCATCGCCCACACGCCGGACGACGCCGACCCGGCGTTCCCGCACAAGAGCAACGAGGTGCTCGTCGGCACCCAGCGGGTCGACGGCCACGCCCGCGGCGCCCGCCTCGAGGTCCAGGTCAAGTGGAGCGACGAGTACGTCCAGTTCGAGCACCAGGTCGGCCGGGTCTGGTTCCACGGCAAGTGCTCCAAGGAAGAGGCGCCGCCGACCGCCAAGCCGGACGCGTCGCTCGCCTCCACCTGTGACGGCGTGACCGTCACCCTGACCAACGGCGAAGACGCCAAGGCCGACGCCGAGTTCGTCGTCGAAGGCTCGGGCGGCTTCACCAAGAACGTCACCGTCAAGCCCGGCGACGAGCCGGCCACTGTCGAGATCCCGTCCGAGCAGGCCGGGAAGGTCGTCGTCACCGAGAAGTCGGCCGACAAGCCGCTGGTCGAGGGCAAGTGGGAAGAGCCCAAGGACTGCACCCCGCCGCCGTCCGGTGGCGAGGCCGAGGTCGGCTACGAGGTCGGCTGCGACTCGATCCTGTTCGGCATCGACAACAGCAAGGGCGACGAGGACATCACCCTGGCCCTCACGCCGAACAAGGGCAAGGCCGTGACCCTGGTCGCGAAGCCGGGCGAGACCAAGACGACCGAGATTAAGGGTCAGAAGGGTCTCATCGTCAAGGCCTCGATCAACGGCGAGGCGCAGAAGCCGGTGAACTTCGACGAGGAGAAGCCGGAAAACTGCGAGACGCCGTCGACCCCGACGCCGACCCCGACCGAGTCGACCCCGGGTGAGGGTGGCGGCCTGCCCGTCACCGGGCCGGTGGCCGGCAGCATCGCTGGTGGCGCGGCCGTCCTGCTGATCGCTGGGGCTGTGCTCTTCTTCCTGGCGCGTCGTCGCAAGGTGAAGTTCACCGCCTGATCGCCGCTGGGTTTCTAAAAGGCGCACCGACCTTTGGTCGGTGCGCCTTTTCGTTGTCTGTCTGGGGGACGGTTTGGGGGCGGGGATGGCCCACTCCGGGCGGTCAGGCTTGATCCCTGCGTGGGCCATCCCCGCCCCCAAACCTTGGGCCGCTTGCGGGTGGGTGCATGGGCCGGGGGGAAGGTCTCCTGCGTTACTAAGGGGGCGGCTCTCATCGCCTCACGAAGGCGGGAGCCTTGGGCGGCTCACACGTTGGGAAGCCTCCGCCTTGCCGGTTGGGAAGCCTTTCTTGCCTCAGATTTGTGGTGGGGGGAAGGAGCCGTCGGGGGTGGGGCGGTACTCCTTGACGTCGGACACCGCGTTGAGCGGCAGCGGCGCGTACAGGTGCGGGAAGGGGCTGCCGTCGGCGGCCGGTGGGTCGCCCTGTTCCCAGGTGATCGGGACTGGTAAGCGGGACTCGTCGATCACCAGCAGCAGGAGGTCGTTGCGGTCGCGGAACAGGGCTGTGGCGGGGATGTGGACCTGGTGTTCGGTGGAGCAGTGGATGAAGCCCTGGGTGGCCAGGGTGTCGCCCTCGTAGACGCCGGCCGCCTGGGCGGCCTCCCACGCCGCGCGCGGCACGATGTGCAGGATCATCTCGTCAGCCCTTTTCCAGGTATTCGGCTCGGTCTTCGTCCACCAGGGCGGCTACCGAGGCGGCCAAGGCTGGGTATTTGGTCAGGTCGGGGTCGTCGCCTACCAGGTCGGCGGCTTCGGAGCGGGCCTCGGTGATCAGTTTGGCGTCGCTGATCAGGGAGAGCAGGCGCAGGTGGGAGTGTTTGCCGGACTGGGAGGCGCCCAGCACGTCGCCCTCGCGGCGTTGTTCGAGGTCGATCTCGCTCAGTTTGAAGCCGTCGGTGGTGGAGGCCACGGCGGCCAGGCGTTCGCGGGCTGCGGTGCCCTCGACGGACTCGGTCACCAGCAGGCAGATGCCTGCGGCGGAGCCACGGCCCACGCGGCCTCGTAGCTGGTGGAGCTGGGAGACGCCGAAGCGGTCGGCGTCCATGATGACCATGACCGTGGAGTTGGGGACGTCCACGCCGACCTCGATCACCGTGGTGGCCACCAGCACGTCGAGGTCGCCGGCGGCGAACTTGCGCATCACGGCGTCTTTCTCGTCGGCCGGCAGCTTGCCGTGCAGGATGCCGATGCGCAGGCCGTGCAGGGGGCCCTCTTCGAGGATGGGAGCGACCTCGAGGACGGCCAGGGGTGGGCGGCGGGCCGGCTCGTTGTCGCTGGGGGGCTCCTCTTCCTCGCCCTCGGCTGTGCCGATGCGCGGGCAGACCACGTACGCCTGATGGCCGGCCTGCACCTCCTCGCGCAACCGGCGCCAGGCGCGGTCGAGGAAGGCCGGCTTCTCGGGCGGCACGACGTGCGACGCGATAGGAGAGCGGCCCCGCGGCAGCTGCGACAGCACTGACGTCTCGAGGTCGCCGTAGACGGTCATGGCGACCGTCCGCGGGATCGGGGTGGCCGTCATGACCAGCACGTGCGGCGGGCGGGCGGCCTTGGCCCGCAGGGCGTCCCGCTGCTCGACGCCGAACCGGTGCTGCTCGTCGACCACCACCAGGCCCAGGTCGTGGAAGTCGACGCCCTCGTAGAGCAGAGCGTGCGTGCCGATCACGATGCCGGCCGTGCCGTCGGCCACCTTGGCCAGCGCGGCCCGGCGGGCGACGGCGCCGAGCGAGCCGGTGACCAGCGTGAGCTGGGTGCCGGCGGGGTCGCCGTCGATCTCGCCGGCCCGGCCCAGGGCGCCCAGCTGGGCGCTGATGCTGCGGTAGTGCTGGGTCGCCAGCACCTCGGTCGGGGCGAGCAGGGCGGCCTGGCCACCCGAGTCGACCACCTGGAGCATCGCGCGCACCGAGACCAGCGTCTTGCCCGAGCCGACCTCACCCTGCAGCAGCCGGTGCATGGGATGGGGCTGAGTCAGGTCGCGCGAGATCTCTTCACCGACCGCGGCCTGCCCCTCGGTCAACTCGTACGGAAGGCTCGCGTCGAACTTGGCCAGGATGCCGCCCTCGACGCGGGGACGGGCCCGGCCGGGCGCTGCGGCGGCCCGGGCGCGGCGCTGCACGAGGGTCAGCTGGACGGCGAATGCTTCGTCCCACTTGAGGCGGTACTTGGCGGCGTACAGGGCTTCTTTGGAACTTGGACGGTGGATCTCACGCAGGGCGGTGCCGATGCCGCCGAGATTGCGTTTGGCCCGGACGGTGGCCGGCAGCGGGTCGGCGGGCGGCTCGAACGTCTCGAGCAGGGTGCGCACGCAGCGGGCGATGACCCAGGTGGGCACGGCCTGCGCCGCCGGGTAGACCGGGATCAGGGCGCCCGCGAACTCCTCGATCTCTTCGGCCGCCTCGTCCTGCGTGGCGTCGACGGCGAGCAGTTGATAGGCCGGGCTGACCAGCTGGCGCTTGCCCCGGAAGTCGGAGACCTTGCCCGCGAACAGCCCCCAGCGGCCGCGCTTGAGCTCCCGCTCGCGCCACGCCTGGCCGAAGAAGGTGCAGGTGAGCGTGGCCCCGGAGTCGTCGCCGATGGTGAGCTCGAGGATGTTGCCCTTGCGCTGGCGCATCGGCTTGACCTGCACCGACTGGATCTGGGCGAGCACGGTGGCCTGCTCGCCGATCTGCAGGCCCCCGATGGCGGTCTCTTCGCCGCGCTCGTCGTAGCGGCGCGGGAAGTGGTAGATGAGGTCGCCCGCGGTGTGCAGGTCGAGGTGGGTGGCCAGCGCCTTGGCGTCGTTCTTTTTCAGCACCTGCTCGAGCGGGGTGCCGGTGGTGGTTCTGGTCTCGCTCATTCCACTCCAACCAGCAGGTGGTAGCGGGGTTGCCCGCCCGTGTAGCAGTGCAGCTCGACGAAGGGCCAGGCCCGGCCGGCGTGCTCGCGCAGGGCCGGTTCGAGCGCGGCCGGGGCGTCGGCCCCGAGAACGAGGGTGGCCAGTTCGCCGCCGCCGCCGAGCATGCGGTCGAGCAGGCGGGCGCTGACCTCGGCCAGATCGTCACCGATGACGTGCACCTCACCGTCGACCAGGCCGAGCAGGTCGCCCGCGCGGCAGGGACCGGCGACGGTGAGGGAGTCGCGCTGGGCGGTGCAGACCTCGCCGTAGCGGCAGGCGCCGGCCGCCTCGGCCATGGCGATGACGTCGTCGGCGAAGGGGCGCAGCGGATCGCGGACGGCCAGCGCGGCCAGGGCCTGCACCGGCGACCGGGTGGGGACGACGCTGACCCGCAGCCCGGCGGCCTCGGCCTCACGGGCGGCCGACAGGGCGACGGCTTGGGTGTTGGCGTCGTTGGGCAGCAGCACGACGCAGCGGGCCCGGGAGGCCTCGATCGCCGCCAGCATCTCCCCCGTCGACGGGTTGCGGCCGACGACGGTGGCCCCCTCGGCCTCGAACAGCGCGGTCAACCCGTCGCCCGCGGCCACCACGACGGCCGCCCGCTCGTGATGGTGCCGGGCGCCGTGGTCGTGCTCGTCGAGCGGGGTGACGCTTATGTCGTACGGTCGTCCGGCGCGCACACCCGCCTCGATGGCCGGGCCGATGCCGGCCGCCGGCACATGAACGTGCACATTCCACGTGGCGACGCCGGGATCCCCGGTGCCGACGACGACCAGCGACTCGCCCAGCGCGTCCAGCTGCCGCCGAAGCTCGTCGACCGCCGCCGCCTCGGCCTCGAGCAGATACTGCACTTCGTAACCCCACGAGCCCTCGCCCCGCGGCTCTTGTTGCCCATCGAACCCGCCGCCGTCAGCCCGGACGTTGCCGAGCCCAGCCGCGAGGACTTCGCCAAGCCCCTCAATGTGGCCGTCAGCATGGGCCGCGGCTCGGCTTTCGCTGTGGCCGACGACAGCGGCAGCGACCTCCGGCGCGGCCCGGCCGGCCGGCGACGACAAAGCATCGACCAGAGCCTCCAGCAGGACGACCAGGCCGCGGCCGCCGGCGTCGACCACACCGGCGCGGGCCAGGGCGGGGAGCTGCTGCGGTGTGCGGGCCAGCGCCTCGGCGGCCGCCCGCGCGGCGGCCCGGGCCACGGCCAGCAGGTCGTCGGACTTGATGCGGGCCGCGGCGTCGGCGGCCGCGGCGGCCACCGACAGCACGGTGCCCTCGACCGGCCGGGCCACAGCGGCGTACGCGGCCTCGGAAGCCGACCGCAGAGCCCGAGCCAGCTCGCCACCCCGGACGGCGGCCGCGGCGGCGACGCTGTCGGCCATGCCGCGCAGAATCTGCGAGACGATCACGCCCGAGTTCCCGCGCGCGCCCAGCAGAGCGCCACGGGCCATGCGGCGAAGGGCGTTGCCTGGAGCCGGTGCCGTGATGTCAACCGGCTCGGACGCCTCCAGAGCCTCTTGCGCCGACGTGAGCGTGAGCACCAGGTTGGTGCCGGTGTCACCGTCGGGCACGGGATAGACGTTCAGCTCGTCGATCTCGCGCTGGTGGGCCCGCAACGCCCGCAGGCCGGCGCCGCACCAGCGGCGGACGGCGGCGGCGTCCAGGGTCTCGAGCACGCGAAAATCGTACTAACCACTACCGACAACTTCTCGTCACGAGCGGGGGCGTCGGGGGCGATTGGCTGTTCCGGGGCGGCATCGGGTAACCTTGCCGGGTTGCCTGCGCGGCGGTGTTCGCTGGGCGCCTTCAAGTTCTCGTTTCGACCCAGGAGTTACCCGTGGCTAGCGTGTGCGACGTCTGTGGCAAGGGACCGGGCTTCGGCCACAACGTGTCCCACTCGCACCGGCGGACCAACCGCCGCTGGAACCCGAACATCCAGTCGGTGCGCACCCCGGCCGGTGGCGGCACGACCAAGAAGCTCAAGGTCTGCACCTCGTGCATCAAGGCCGGCAAGGTCGTCCGCGCCTGATTCAGCTTGTGCGATAACCCCTCAGCCGTCCGGCTGAGGGGTTATCCGTGTTTCTACAGTTCTTTCCCGTACGAGAGCACGCCCTCGTGCCCCTTGTAGTAGCCGAAGTCCTCGATCCGCGCGTAGCCGGCCGACTCGTAGAGGCCGATCGCCTCGGGCTGCCGGTCCCCTGTCTCCAGGATCACGCGGCGGCAGCCGGCCGCGCGGGCCGAGTCCTCGATCGCGGTCAGCATGCGCCGGCCCAGACCCCGCCCCCGGGCCGTGCGCGCCGTGAACATGCGTTTGAGCTCGGCGTCGTCGCCGTGGCGGCGCCAGGCGGCACAGGCCACCAGGCGCTCGCCGTCGTCGGCGACGAGGAAGGCGCCGTCGGGCGGGGTGAAGTCGGCGGCGGCGATGGGCGTGTCGTCGCCGGAACCTCCGTAGCGCTCCGAAAGCTCATCCATCACGTCGACGAGCAGGGCCCGGACCGCCGGTTCGGTGTAGCCGGCCTGCCGAATCTTGAGTTCTTGCACAACGGGCCAGCGTAATCAGCGGAAGTGGTCCCAGCCCACCGGGCCGCTCCACGGCTTGCGGTCGACGGTGACGCCGGTGCCCTCGTGCACCACGCCGATCGCCTGCCAGCCGGGCGGGAGCGGCGTGCCGGGCGGGAACGTGGCGGCCAGCGCGTGATCGTCGCCACCGCCGAGGATCCACTGCAGCGGATCGACCCCGAGCGCGGCCGCCGCGTCCAGCATCTGCCCGGTGACCTCGAACGCGTCGCTGCTCACGTCGACGCCGACCACGCTGGCCCGGGCGATGTGGCCGAGGTCCTGCAGCAGGCCGTCGGAGACGTCGATCATCGCGGTGGCCCCGGCCTGGGCGGCGGCCGGGCCCGCGGCGTACGGTACTTCGGGTCGCCGATACGCCTCGACCAGCGCTTTCGGCGTACGGAACCCGCGCGACAGCACCGTGTAGCCGGCCGCCGCGTAGCCGATCCGGCCGGCCAGCGCGATCACGTCGCCGGGTTCGGCCCCGCTGCGCAGCACCGGCTTGCGCCCGCCGAGATCGCCCAGGGCGGTCACGGCGATGGTCAGGGTGGGGCTGGCCGACATGTCGCCGCCGACCACCGCCGCCCCGACCAGGGCGGCCTCGTCGGACAGGCCCCCGGCCAGGTCTTCGGCCCAGCTGACGTCGAGGTCGGTCGGCGCGCACAGCCCGACCAGCAGAGCCGTCGGGGTGGCGCCCATGGCGGCTATGTCGGCCAGGTTGGCGGCGGCCGCCCGGTGTCCCACGTCCGCCCCGGAGGACCAGTCGCGGCGGAAATGGCGGCCTTCGACCAGCACGTCGGTGGAGGCCACGATCCGTCCGTCGGGCGCGGCGACGATCGCGCTGTCGTCCCCGGGACCCAGCAGCGTCGTCGGACCGTTCTCGAGCCGGGCGACCACCCGGGCGATGAGCCCGAACTCCCCGGCCTCGGCGATGCTCACTTGAGTGGCCTTTCGTTCCTGATGCGGCCCGCTGTCACACGGATCCTTACGGTAGTTTCACGTTCGGGTTACGGCGGAGGCGGAATGGAGTCGGAGCGTGGTACAGGCATACATCCTGATCCAGACCGAGGTCGGAAGGGCCCATGACGTGGCCGCCGCGATCGGCAAAATTCCTGGTGTGGTGCGGGTCGACGCTGTCACGGGCCCTTACGACGTGGTGGTTCTGGCCGAGGCGCACACGGTGGACGACCTCGGTGGCCTCATTGTGAGCAAAGTCCAGTACGTACCCGGCATCATGCGGACGCTCACCTGCTCCGTGGTAAACCTCTGACCATGGTCGACGTGGAGACACCCCCGGCGAAGCCGGCGAAATCGACGACGGATCCGGCGACGCGCCGGGCCGCCCTGTGGGCCACGGTGATCGCCGTGCCGATCGCCGTGATCGTCGGTCTGGTGGCGTTCTCGCAGTTCACGCCGGACGACAGCGAGCCCGCCGCGGCGCCGTCGGCCTCCGCGCCGGCCCCGGTGCCGACCACGCCGGTGCAGCTGGCCGCGGCGAAGCTCGATGCCGGTACGACGCAAGTTTGTCTCGCCGTGACCTCGCAGCTGCCGACCGAACTGCGCGGGCTCACCGGCCGCAAGGTGACCGCCGGGCCCGAGCAGAACGCAGCCTGGGGCGAGCCGCCGATCACCCTCGAATGTGGTGTGACGCAGCCCACCATGTGCGAGCGGATCGACGGCGGCCACGACGGCTGTGTGCCGCTGGACTCGACGATGCTGGCCATGGACGGCGTCTGCTGGTGGGCCAAGGACGGCCCGGCCACCGACGTCTTCACCACCATGGACCGTGAGGTCGCCGTGCGGGTCAGCGTGCCCGGCAGCTACGAGCAGACCGGGCAGTGGGCCAACGAGTTCTCCGAGCCGGTGGTCAAGACCGTGAAGTCGACCACCAAGGGCGTCCCCAGCGGCTGCAAGGGTTAGTGCAGGCCCGATCCGCGCCGGAGGGCGGTGCGGATCAGCCGGTCGACCACCTTGGGGTACTCGAGGCCGGTGGCCGCCCACATCAGCGGGAACATCGACGTCGGCGTCATGCCGGGCATCGTGTTGATCTCGTTGAGGTAGATCTGGTTGTCAGCCGTGACGAAGAAGTCGACCCGGGCCAGGCCGGCGCAGTCGAGCGCGGTGAAGGTGCGGCGCGCGTACTCCTGCACCTGGCTGGTCACCTCGGCGGGCAGGCCGGCCGGGATGTCGTAGCGGCCGCCGTCCAGGTATTTCGCCTCGAAGTCGTACCAGTCGGCCGAGTCGACGTGGATCTCGGCCAGCAGGGACGCCTCGGGGGCGCCGCCGGCCTCGCCCTCGAGTACGCCGCACTCGATCTCGCGGCCCACGACGGCCGCCTCGACGAGCACCTTGGGGTCGATCTCGCGGGCGATGGCGACCGCCTTGTCGAGGTCGGCCCAGTCGGTGACCTTGGTGATGCCGTGCGAGGAGCCGGCCCGCGCGGGCTTCACGAAGACCGGGAGGCCCAGTCGCTCCTTGTCCTGCTCACCGAGGTCGGCGCCGGCCCGCAGAACCGCGTACGGGCCCACCGGGATGCCCTCGGCGATGGCCAGCTTCTTCGTGAACTCTTTGTCCATGGCCGCCGCCGAGGCGAAGACGTTGGCCCCCACGTAGGGCAGGCCGGCCATCTCGAGCAGACCCTGGATGGTGCCGTCCTCGCCGTAGGCGCCGTGCAGCACCGGGAAGACCACGTCGACCCCGGCCAGCGACGAGACGCCGTCGACGGGCTCGCGCACGATCAGCTCGGTGGCCGTCGGGTCGGCCGCCAGCACGACCGCGCTGCCGCTGGCCGCGGTGATCTCGGGCAGCTTGCGGTCGGCGATGGCGAAGGACGACGGATCGGCCGCCGCGACCACCCAGCGGCCCTCACGCGTGATGCCGACGGGAAGCACCTCGTACTGGTCCGGGTCGAGCGCGCGCAGGATGCTGCCGGCGCTCACGCACGAGATCCCGTGTTCGCTGCTGCGACCGCCGAACACGATCGCGACGCGGGTTTTCCGAGGGGTCGTCACTTTCTTTGGGCCTCTCGCTAGCGGGCATGCCGGGGGGAACCCTACTCTGCGTTAGCCACTCGCGGGATCACCCGGCCTCGGGGCCGGGACAGGGGAACGGGCAGTTCATGAGAGCAGCACTCCACGTGATCGCCGGGCCGGGGCCCGGGCAACTCGCGACCATCGCGCACCCGCGCGCTGACGCCTGGCCGGTCGACCATTTCGGCGCGCTCGCCCGCGCCGGGGTGAACGTCCTCGTCTCGGCCTTGACCACCCATGAGCAACATCGGCTGGGCTTCGGCGACACCGTCTCGGTCGCCGCGGCGTACGGGCTGGAGTTTCTGTCTTTCCCGGTGCCCGACGGCGGGGTGCCGCGCGACGAGGCGGTGCAGGTTGTGGCGCTGGCCACCAAGCTGGCCGGTCAGGTGCGCTCGGGCCGCTTCGTCGTGACCCAGTGCTTCGGCGGGATAGGCCGCTCGACTCTGCTGGCCTGCACAACGCTGGTGCTGCTGGGCATCGCCCCCGGCGAGGCGCTGAGCCGGGTCACCGGGGGCTCCGACATGCCGGTGACGCAGGACTGGCTGTACGACTTCGCCGCGTCCCACCCCTCCCGGCGTACGGCCTAAGTGGTCGATCGTTTGATCGCGACGTCCCGCAGCAGTCGATGGGTGGCCACACAACCCAGCACGACCGCCGCGGCCGTCAGCGTCAGCGCGATCGCGTAGGGCAGCCGGGCGATCAGCTCGCCGGAGTCGTCGATCTTGATCAGCCCGTCGCCGGCCAGCGCGGGCAGCGCGCCCGGCGCGATCAGCAGCACCCCGATCCACGGCCGGAACCGGTAGAACCCGGCCGTGATTAGGATGCCCGAGGTGATGAAGCCCGCCGCGGCCGGCAGCACATGCAGGTATTCGGCGGCCGCGTCGCCGAAGCGGAACACCGGATAGCTGCCGGCCCGGTGGTCGGCCAGGCCGAGGACAAGGCTCTCGACGGCGTGCCCGACCACGACCACCGCCGGGAACACGAGTGCGACGCTCCCGGCGAACAGGGCGAGACCACGCAGGAACTCGTGCCGGGTCCGCCCGTTGGCGACGAAGGTCCGCAGGTACATGCTGACCAGCAGGATGCCGGCCACCAGGGGCCAGTACTTGGCGGCCGAGCCGGCGACGACGAGCCAGAAGCTGAACCGCACCGGCCCGGCCGTGGAGATCGCGGCCACCGCCACGACCTCGATCGTGACGAGGATCGCGGCGAACCAGAGGATCATCGGCCGCCACAGCCGGAAGAGGGACGCGACGACACTCACCGGGAAACCTCCAGCCGCTGCGAAGTCAGGTGCACGAACAGGTCCTGCAGACCGAGGGGGCCGAACGTCAGGCCGTCGCGCTCGCCGCGCGCGATCTCATCGGGGTCGAGACGCCCGTCGAGCGTCACGGCCCGTACGCCGCCCAGGCTCTGCTCGCCCAGAACCGCGTGCCCGGCGGCGAAGGCGGACACCCGCTCGGCCGGCCCGGTCACAGTGACCCCGCGGCCGCGCAGGGCGTCCGTCTCGTCGTGCAGCAGGATCCGGCCGCGGTCCATGATGATGACCCGCTCGAACAGGTCGGCCACCTCTTCGATGAGGTGGGTGGAGACGATGATCGTGCGCGGGTGGGCCAGGTAGTCGGCCAGCAGCTCGCGATAGAACAGGGTGCGGGCCACCGCGTCCATGCCCAGGTACGACTCGTCGAGGATGGTCAGCGGGGCCCGCGCGGCCAGCCCCAGCACCACCCCCACCATCGAGCGCTGCCCGCGGGAGAGAGCCGAGATCCGCTTGCGGGCGTCCAGCTCGAAGATGTCGAGCAGCTTGATCGCGTACTCGGCGTCCCAGGTCGGCCGCAGCCAGCCCGCGACCTCGAGCGCCGACCGCACCCGATCCGAGTCGTTCAGGTCAAGCGTGTCGCGGATGAACGCCGTACCGCGCATGACCTCGGGGTTCTCGAAAGCCTCGACCCCGTCGACGAGAACCGTTCCGCGGTGGGGCCGGCGGTAGGAGGCGAGGGCGCTGAGCAGGCTGGTCTTGCCGGAGCCGTTGCGGCCCAGCAAACCGTAGATCTTCTCGGTGGGCAGGCTGAGCCGCACGTCGTCGACGGCCACGGTGTCCCCGTAGCGAACGGTCACGCCCCGCATCTCGATCATCGACGGCTCCCCAGGTAGTGCGTGATCTCCTCGACGCTGATACCGACCCGCTTGGCCTCGTCGAGCACCGGCTCCAGGGCCTCGGCGAAGAACCTCTCCCGCCGCTCCGCCCGCAACTTGGCCGGCGCATCCGGGCTGACGAACATGCCGATGCCGCGGCGCTTGTAGAGGACCCCCTCGTCGACCAGCTGAGCGAAGCCCTTGGCCGCGGTGGCCGGGTTGATCCGGTAGAAGGACGCGTACTGATTGGTGGACATGACCTGCTGGTCCTCCCGGAGCGAACCACTGAGGATGTCGTTCTTGATGCCGTCGGCGATCTGCAGATAGATCGGGCTGCGATCGTGAAACACCGCGAGCCTCCCTACTGCTGTGGTTCATTACTCATGTAACGAATCATAGAGGCGAGAAAGATCGAAATCAAGACGTACGCGTGACGGCGCGCAGCCGATAGCGGAGTGGGCTTCGCGCCGTCGTTGCTCGCGGCCGCACCCGGCCGCCGGCTCATGAAATCGGTCGCGCTGGCGTACCTGCGCACTTGCCGGGAAACAAAGCAGCTGGTTAAGCGACTATAGTCTTTCGACTAGATTGACAGCATCTCGCTGACTGTGCTAAATAGCGATTAGGCGGCGTGCTAACTTGTGATTTGCATGTGTGCTAAATCGGGATTGGAGTCGTGCTGAGCACTTACGTCCGCCGACTGCTCGACGCGGAACTCGCCGCCGTCGTGGCTGCTCATCCCGCTGCCCTCGTCGTCGGCCCCCGCGCCTGCGGCAAGACGACGACAACGCGCCGTCACGCCGGTTCGGTTCTGCGGCTCGATGTTCCCGCGCAGGCTGCCGTGGTCCGTGCTGACCCCGACGCCGCACTTCGCGGGCTCACCGAACCGATCCTGATCGACGAGTGGCAGCTGGCGCCCGAGATTCTGGGCGCCGTCAAACGGACGGTGGACGATGACCCTCGGCCGGGCCGCTTCGTGCTGACCGGATCCTCGCAGGCCGACCTGACGACGTCGGGCTGGCCCGCGACGGGCCGGATCGTCCGGCTGACGATGTATCCGCTCGTCGGGCGGGAACGCCATGGTGATCCGACCATGCCGTCGCTGATCGACCGGATCCTCAGCGACGGCATGGAGGCGTTCGACGGCTCGCCGTCCCCTTGGGATTTGCACGACTACGTCGATGAGGCGCTTTCCAGCGGTTGGCCCGAGGCGCTGCGTGTGCTCGGTGACCGCCCGCGTGACCGGTGGCTCACCGGCTACGTCGACCATCTCGTCACCCGCGAGGCGCCGTCGCTCGGGATCGTGCGCGATCCCGTCCGCATGCGGAAGTATCTTCACGTGCTGGCGGCCAATACCGGCGGCGTTCCGACCCACAAGGTGCTCTACGACGCGGCCGGCATCGACCGTGCGACCGCCGTCAGCTACGACAACCTGCTCGACAGCTTGATGATCACGCAGCGCGTTCCCGCCTGGGCCGGCAATTTCCTGGATCGTGCGGTGCGTCTGCCGAAGCGGTACCTCATCGACCCGGGTCTGCTCAACCCGATCCTGCGGGTGGATCACCGCCGCGTCCTTCGCGACAGCGATCTGCTGGGCCGGATTCTCGACACCCTGGTGGCCGCTCAGTTCCGCGCCGAGTGTGCGCTCAGCGTCGTCGGAGCGGACATGTACCACCTGCGTGACGCCAACGGCCGGCACGAGATCGACCTCCTGATCGAGGCGCGGGACGGTCAAGTCATCGCCGTCGAGGTGAAGGCAACGGCCGCTCCGGCCCGCGAAGATGCCCGTCACCTCGAATGGTTGCGCGAGCGGCTCGGAGCGAGGCTCGCCATGGGACTGCTCGTGCACAGCGGCCCCAGAGTCTTCGGACTGTCCGAACGGATCCTCGCCGTGCCCTTGACCAGTCTGTGGTCCAGGTGATCGAGGCCTCAGGCGGCGAAGGTTTGGGGCAGGGCGCCGGTGTTCCACAGGTTGTCGAGGTGGTCGAGGAAGCCGACCAGGCTGCGTTCGAGTTCTCGGCGTTCGGCGGTGGGCAGGGCGGCCAGCGGGTCGCTGAAGACCAGGCCCTCGGGGTGTTTGGCTCGGGTGCCGACGAATTTGCGGCACGAGGAGCACCAGACGTAGCTGACCAAGGTGGGGCGGCGGGCGTTCTCGGGGGCCGTCACGTAGGCGCGCAGCGAAAGCTTGCCGCAGGACGGGCACTCTCGTTCGCCGGGGGCGGCGAAGAAGCTTTCGCCCTGGGTCATGGCGGCTACCTGGTCACCGGAGAAGCTGTCCCAACTCACTGGGGCACCGTATCCCGGCGGCCCCGGCGAACGTGATCACCGGGGCCGGAAGCGCCGTCAGGCTTCGTCGAGGGCGGCGGTGAGGTCGGCCAGCAGGTCGACCGTGTCTTCGATGCCGCACGACAGGCGTACGAAACCGGGGCTGGTGTCGTCGCCCCACTGGGCCCGGCGGTCGGCTGTGGTGTGGACGCCGCCGAACGAGGTGGCCGCGAAGACCAGTTCGGCCGCGGTCAGGAAGCGGGCCACCCGCTGCGCGTCGCCCAGGTCGAACGAGACGACGCCGGGGATCCGCCGCATCTGGCGGGAGGCCACGGCGTACGACGGGTCGGAGTGCAGGCCGGGCCAGCGCACCCCGGTCACGTCGGACCGGCCGTTCAGCAGGGCGGCCACGGCGGCCGCGTTCTGGCTCTGGCGGGCCAGGCGCAGGTCGAGGGTGGCGATCGAGCGGTGGGCCAGCCAGGCGTCGAAGGCGCCGGGGATGGCGCCGGTGTGCTTGCGCCAGGTCTCGACCTTCTCGTAGACCGCGTCGTCGTTGGTCGAGACGTAGCCCAGCAGCACGTCGGAGTGGCCGGTCAGCGCCTTCGTGCCGGAGGCGACGACCAGGTCGGCCCCGAGCGCCAGCGGGTTCTGGCCGAGCGGGGTGGCCGTGGTGTTGTCGACGGCCACCAAAGCGCCGGCGGCGTGGGCGGCGGCGGACACCTCGCCGATGTCGCACACGTCGAGGCCGGGGTTGGCCGGGGTCTCGAGCATCACCAGGCGTACGCCGGTGAAGTCCGGGAACGGGCCGGCCGTGGGCGCCAGGACCGTCTTGACGCCGAGGTCACGCAGGGTGCTCTCGGCGAAGCTGCGGACCGTGAAGTAGCCGTCGGAGGGCAGCACCACCGTGTCGCCGCTGCGGAGCACCGAGAGCAGCAGGGCGGTGATCGCCGCCTGGCCGCTGGCGAACGTCAGCGTGCGGCCGCCCTCGAGCTCGCCGATCGCGGACTCGAGCAGCCGGCGGGTCGGGTTGTCGGGACGCCCGTACCCGTAGTCGCCGACCTGACCCTCGGCCGGGTCGAGGTGGTAGGGCGCGGCGAAGACCGGGCCGGGCAAAAACGGGTCGCCCGCCTCGGCTTCCGGCAGCCCCGCGTGCACAACCCTGGTTCCGTCGCTGTAGCTCATTCCGGCTTGATCTCCCGACCCATCAGCAGCTTCACGGCGACCCGCGGGTCGACGCCCTCGTGGCACACCCGCTCGACCTGCTCGGTGATCGGCACCTCGACCGCGTGCGCGCGGGCCAGGTCGCGGATCGCCAGGCAGCTCTTCACACCCTCGGCGGTCTGCCGGGCGGCGGTCTGCGCCTGCTCCAGAGTCTTACCGAGACCCAGCTGCTCGCCGAAGGTGCGGTTGCGTGACAGTGGCGACGAACACGTCGCGACCAGGTCGCCCAGCCCGGCCAGACCGGCGAAGGTGAGCGGGTCGGCGCCCAGGGCCACGCCCAGCCGGGCCGTCTCGGCCAGGCCGCGGGTGATCAGCGACGCCTTGGTGTTGTCGCCCAGCTTCATCGCGGCGGCCATGCCGTAGGCCAGCGCGATCACGTTCTTGACAGCGCCGCCGAGCTCGCAGCCGACCACGTCCTCGCTGGTGTACGGGCGCATGTAGGGCAGCGCGATGGCGTGCTGCACGGCCCGGCACCGGTCGTGGTCGGTGCCCGCGACGACCGTGGCCGCCGGCTGCTCGGCGGCGATCTCGGGGGCCAGGTTGGGGCCGGAAACCACCACCACCCGGGCCGGCTCGACCCGGGCCGTCTCGACGATGACCTGGCTCATCCGCTTGGTCGTGCCGAGCTCGATGCCCTTCATGAGCGAGACGATCGTCGAGTCCGCCTCGAACGCGGGCGCCCACTCGGCCAGGTTGCCGCGCAGCGTCTGCGACGGCACGGCGATGGCCACGATCTCGGCCCCGGCCACCGCCTCGGCCACGTCGCCGGTGGCGGTGATGCGCTCGGGCAGCTTGAGCCCGGGCAGCGCGCTCTCGTTGAGATGGTGGTCGCGGATGGAGGCGACGACG
The DNA here is from genome assembly GCF_026626335.1 of Paractinoplanes pyxinae. Lineage (GTDB taxonomy): Bacteria > Actinomycetota > Actinomycetes > Mycobacteriales > Micromonosporaceae > Actinoplanes > Actinoplanes pyxinae. Next base: position 82,289 of record NZ_JAPNTZ010000007.1, read on the forward strand.
GACTCGCGCCGGGCCCACATGGTGACGTCGGCGCCCGCCTCGGCCAGCATCTTGGCGAAGGCCGTGCCCCAGGCGCCGGCCCCGATGACGGCGGCCCGGCTCATCCGGCGTCCTCGGTGCCCGCGGCGGCCTGCCGGCGGGGACGGTCGTAGAGGGCGGCCGGCGGCTGCTGACCGCGCACCTCGCCCAGGAGCACGCTGACGTCGTGCATGATCGCCTCGGTCATCTGCTCGAGCACGGGCTTGGTCGGGGTGGCGCCCTGCCACCGGCTCAGGTCGACCGGCGGACCGGCGGTCACGGTCACCGGCGTACGCCGGAATCGCAGTTTGCTCGTGCGGGGGTCGAAGATGCGTTCGGCTCCCCAGTTGGCCACGGGCACCACCGGCGCGCCGGTGAGCAGGGCCAGCCGGGCCGCGCCGGTCTTGCCCCGCATCGGCCACAGGTCGGGCTCGCGGGTGGTCGTGCCCTCGGGGTAGACCACCACCGCGCCGCCCTGCCGCAGCGCCTCGACCAGCACGTCCAGGGACTTCACGGCCTCGACACTGCCGCGTTCGACCGGGATCTGCTGCACCTTGCGCAGAAAGCCGCCGAGCACCGGCACCTTCCACAGGCTGGCCTTGCCGAGGAAGCGGGGCCAGCGGCCGGCGCCGTAGACGAAGTAACCCACGACGAGCGGATCGAAATGCGACACGTGGTTCGGGGCGATGATGACGCCGCCGGACCGTGGGATGTTCCCCAAGTTCAGCCAGGTCCGCTTCGTCCAGACCTTCAGCACGGGGATCGCCAGTATCGCCGCGAAACGCCGCCAGAACCCGAGCCTGCGGTGCGCCACGGCCCCTCCTGCCCTGCTCGGGCGGCGTGTCCCCGCCGCCCTGGTCGTCGTACCTGCGTCGAAATCATGCCTGCTCGAAGCCTGCGGTACCAGGTAGGGGTCCTTACCGCCGCGCTGGCACACTGGTGACGATGACGACGGGCGACTGGGTGGCGGTCATGCCGGTGAAGCGGCTGGGGGCCGCGAAGAGCCGGCTGCGCGGCGCCGTGCCCGCGCCCCGGCACGGCGAGCTGGCCCTGGCCATGGTGCGCGACACGGTCGCCGCCGTGCTGGCCGCTCCGGCCGTGGCCGAGCTGCTGGTGGTGACCGACGACCCGGTGGCCGCCGCGGCCGTGTCGGCGCTGGGCGCCCGGGTGGTGCCCGACCGCCCGGCGGCCGGGCTGAACGAGGCCATGCGGTACGGCGCCGACGAGGTGGCCGGGCTGGGCCGGCACCGCGCCGTGCTGGCCGGCGATCTGCCCGCGCTGCGCCCCGAGCAGCTCGACGCGGCACTGAAGGACGCCCGGCCCGGCCGCGCCTTCGTGGCCGACGCCGCCGGCAGCGGCACGGTGCTGCTCGCGGCCGGCCCGGGCGAGCCGCTGGACCCGCGCTTCGGGCTCGGCTCGGCGGCGGCCCACGCGGCCTCCGGCGCGCGGGCGCTCGAGGGCGACTGGCCGGGTCTGCGGCAGGACGTCGACACCCCGGCCGACCTGCACACTGTTCTCGGCTTGGGGGCCGGAATCCACACGTGCGCCCTTCTGCGTGACGCGGGACTCAAGGTGGCCTGCGTCTCCGCGGCCTGACCGGTAGCGTCAACGTCATGCAGGGCACGATCGCGACCTTCGACCCCACCTCCCGCAGCGGCACCCTGCTGCTCGACGACGGCACTGAGCTGGCGTTCGACGCGCCCGCCTTCGACGCCTCGGGGCTGCGGAAACTGCGGCTGGGGCAGCGGGTGGCGATCGAGGCGGGTGAGGGCGGCCGCGTCCGCCAGGTGAGAATTCCCGGGGTCGACTGAAACGGTGCAGCCGTGTCCGTTTCACGTTTAGGTAAAACCGGCAATGATGGTGCGATGCAGACCTCGCCCCGGACCCCGAGCAGCCGCCGGCGTGGCTCGAACGGCCGCTTCCTTCCCCGTACGAAAGACGGCGTTACGGCACCCGTGGGCGAGACCGTGGACGCCGCAACCGAAGATCCGAGACCGACGGAGCACCTGGTGACCACCAGCATCGAGACACCCGACCAGACCGAGCCGCTCGAGGGCGACGGCCGGCCCGAGCTGCCGGAGGACCGCTTCCTCAACCGGGAGCTCTCTTGGCTCGACTTCAACGCCCGGGTGCTGGCGCTGGCCGAGGATCCCGAGACTCCGCTGCTGGAAAGGGCCAAGTTCCTGGCCATCTTCGCCAGCAACCTCGACGAGTTCTACATGGTGCGGGTCGCGGGCCTGAAGCGCCGGCTCAACGCGGGCCTGCCGATGCGCGGCGGCGACCGCTCCTCGCTGCGCAACCAGCTCGACATGATCTCGCAGCGCACGGCCGACCTGGTGACCCGGCAGGCGGCCTGCTTCGGCGACGAGGTGCGGCCCAAGCTGTCGGCCGAGGGCATCGAGGTGGTCACCTGGGCCGAACTGGACGCGCCGGAGCGCGAGCGCCTGCGCACGTACTTCCGCGAGCAGGTGTTCCCCGTGCTGACGCCGCTCGCGGTCGACCCGGCGCACCCGTTCCCGTACATCTCGAACCGGTCGTTGAACCTGGCCGTCGTGCTGCGCGACCCCGACGGCGGCGGGAGCGAGTTGTTCGCCCGCATAAAGGTTCCGAACAACGTGCCGCGGTTCGTGACCGTGCAGAACGACAGCCGGGCGGTGCGGTTCCTGCCGGTCGAAGAGCTCATCGCCGCCTACCTCGACCAGCTCTTCCCGGGCATGCAGCTGCAGGAATGGCACCTGTTCCGGGTCACCCGCAACGCCGAGCTCGAGGTCGACGAGGACCGCGACGAAGATCTGCTGCAGGCGCTCGAGCGCGAGCTGGCCCAGCGCCGCTTCGGCCCGCCGGTGCGCCTCGAGGTGGCCGCCTCGATCAGCGACCACGTGCTCGACCTGCTGGTGCGCGAGCTCGACGTCGTCGACTCGGACGTGCAGCGGGTGCCCGGCCTGCTCGACCTCTCGTCGCTGTGGCAGGTCTTCGGCGAGTGCGACCGCGACGACCTGAAGGACCGCCCTTTCGTCCCGGCGACGCACCCGCAGCTGGCCGACGGCGAGGTGCCGCGGAGCGTCTTCAACCGGCTGCGCGAGAGCGACATCCTGGTCCACCACCCGTACCACTCGTTCTCGACGAGCGTCCAGCGCTTCATCGAGCAGGCCGCGGCCGACCCGAACGTGCTGGCCATCAAGCAGACCCTGTACCGCACCTCGGGTGACTCGCCGATCGTCGACGCGCTGGTCGACGCGGCCGCCGCCGGCAAGCAGGTCGTGGTGCTGGTCGAGGTGAAGGCCCGCTTCGACGAGGTGGCCAACATCGCCTGGGCCCGCACACTGGAACGGGCCGGCTGTCACGTCGTCTACGGCCTGGTCGGGCTGAAGACCCACTGCAAGACCGCTCTGGTCGTCCGGCAGGAGGGCAACCAGATCCGTCGGTACTGCCACATCGGCACCGGCAACTACCACCCCAAGACGGCCCGGCTCTACGAGGACTTCGGCATGCTGACGGCCGATCCCGAGGTGGGCGCCGACGTCACCGATCTGTTCAACGTCCTCACCGGCTACAGCCGCCAGCGGTCGTACCGCCGGCTGCTGGTGGCCCCGCACGGCGTACGGCAGGGCCTGATCGAGCGGATCCAGGAGCAGGCCCGCATCGCCCGGGACGGCGGTGAGGCGCTGGTGCAGATCAAGGTGAACTCGCTCGTCGACGAGGAGACGATCGACGCGCTCTACCGCGCCTCGCAGGACGGCGTGAAGGTCGACCTGATCATCCGGGGCATGTGCGCGCTGCGGCCCGGCGTGCCCGGCCTGTCGGACAACATCCGGGTCCGCTCGATCGTCGGCCGTTTCCTGGAGCATTCGCGAGTGTTCCGGTTCGGCGCCGGTGAGGACGCGGAGTACTGGATCGGCTCGGCCGACATGATGCACCGCAACCTCGACCGCCGGGTCGAGGCGCTGGTGCGGGTCACCCTGCCGACCGCCCGCGAGGAGCTGCGGTACGTGCTCGACCTGTCGATGAGCGACGGCACCGAGGGCTTCGACCTGGCCGGCGACGGCACCTGGCACCGGCACCCGGCCAACCTCACCGAGCCGCACGTCCATCTGCAGGAGGCGCTTCTGCGCCGCGTCATCGGCAAGGCGGTCAAGTGAGCGGGAGCACCACGGTTCGGGCCGCCGGCGGCGTGCTGGTGCGCGAGGGCAAGGTCTGCCTCGTGCACCGTCCCCGGTACGACGACTGGGCCCTGCCCAAGGGCAAGCTCGACAAGGACGAGCCACCCGTCCTGGGCGCCGCGCGTGAGGTGCTGGAAGAGACGGGCTGGGCAAGCCGGGTCCGGGCGCCGCTGCCGGCGGTGGCCTACACACTGCCCGACGGCCGCCCCAAGACGGTCGACTACTGGCTCATGGAGGCGGTGGGCGACGGCGGCCCGGTGCAGGACACCGACGAGGTCGACGAGGTCGCCTGGCTGTCCTTCGACGACGCCCTGACCCGGCTCAGCTACGACGACGAGCGGGCCGTGCTGCGGCAGGCGGCCGCCCTGCCCCCGATCACCGCGGTGGTCGTGCTGGTGCGGCACGCGCACGCCGGCGAGCGCAAGAAATGGTCGGGCAACGACGCGCTCCGCCCGATCGACGCGCAGGGCCAGGCCGAGGCGGAACGCTTCGCCGAGGTGTGCGCCGTGATCGGCCCGGAAAGGCTGTTCGCGGCGACGCCGTTGCGCTGCAAGCAGACCCTCGAGCCGGTGGCCGCGGCCCGGGGCGATCTGCCGATCGTGGTCGACGGCGCGTTCGCGGAGCCGGCCGACGCCGACGACGCTCCGGCCAAGGCCAAGCTGGCCGCGCAGCGCCTGCTCGACCTGCGCTCGGGCGGCCTGGCCGCGATCTGCAGCCAGGGCAAGATAATCCCGCACCTGCTGGCCGCCCTGGTCGATCAGGCCGACAGCGACTCCTACAAGACCGCCAAGGGCGAGGCCTGGTTGCTCACCTGGGCCGGCGAGCGCCTGCTCGAACCGGCTCGGCTCTGACCGCGGCGGGCGGGTCGGCCCGCCAGTAGCCGATCAGGTCGCCGGTGAGCCACCGGGCCCGCCACAGCTCGTCCTCGCGCGGCTCCCAGTCGCGCAGGGGCAGCAGCGACACCCGCCAGCCGAGCACACAGACCAGATACCAGTTGTAGAGCGGGATCAGGCCCAGCCAGGCGTCCCGCGGCCGGTACGAGGTCCATGGGGCCAGCAGGCGCACGGCGAGCGCGGCCCAGGCGCCCGTGAGGAGCCAGTCGAGCAGCTGCGAGCCGGTGTACCGCTCGGCCAGCCCGCCGAGCGTCCAGCCCGGCACCACGGCCGCCGCGAACACCGCCGTGGCGATGACCGACCGGCCGACCAGTCCGCGCGGCGATGCGTCACGCCCCATGTCCGCCGACGGTAGGCGGGCGGCGGTTTCCGTGCCCCGCACACACGAAAGGCGTCCACCGATCGGGTGGACGCCTTTCTCCGCTGAATCAGCGCGTCTTGCGCGTGGCGCCCGTGGCGCGAGCCCGGGCCGGAGTGGCGGCCGTGGCCGCGGTCGTGGTCTTGCGGGCGGTCGTCTTCTTGGCGGCCGCCGTCTTGGTCGCGGTGCTCTTGGCCGGGGCGGCCTTCGTGGCGGCGGTCTTCTTGGCCGCCGTCGCCTTGGTGGCGGTGCTCTTGGCCGGAGCAGCCTTGGTCGCGGCCGTCTTCTTCGCCGCCGCCGTCTTGGTCGCCGGAGCGGCCTTCGTGGCGGTGCTCTTGGTGGCGGCGGTCTTCTTGGCCGCCGTCGCCTTGGTGGCGGTGCTCTTGGCCGGAGCAGCCTTGGTCGCGGCCGTCTTCTTCGCCGCCGCCGTCTTGGTCGCCGGAGCGGCCTTCGTGGCGGTGGCCTTGGTGGCGGTGCTCTTGGCCGGAGCGGCCGCCTTGGTGGTGGCCGTCTTGCGGGCCGTCGTCGCCTTGGCGGCGGTTGCCTTCGTGGCCGTGGCCGTGGCCTTCTTGGCCGGGGCGGCGGCCTTGGCGACCTTGCCACTGGCCACCATCTCGCGGAAGGCCGTGCCGGGCTTGAAGGCCGGCACAGACGTTTTCTTCACTTTCACCGGCTCGCCGGTACGCGGATTACGGGCCGTCCGCGCATTGCGTGCCCGCTTCTCGAAGACGCCGAAGCCGGTGATGGCAACCCGGTCGCCCTTGGTGACTGCGTTCTCCACCTCGCTGATGACGGCGTCAAGAGCGGCCGTAGCCGTCTTGCGGTCACCCAGTCGGGCTGCGAGCGCCTCGATGAGCTCGGCCTTGTTCACGGTTTTCCTCCCGAACGTGAGAACTGGGGCTCGTAGGGGTGTTCTTAGTCGTTTCGAGCCCCACTGGCCCAATGCGAGCCATTCTGCGCGCACCGTATGCCCTCTGACCAGCGGACACAAACATTAGTGTCAAAAAAACCCTTGTGTTGCAACGAATTCGCCCCCACCGGGGATGCGGTGGGGGCGAAAAAGCTTGTTCCGGCTTGGATTTGAGCCTCAGGCGACGACCGGCTTGAAGGACGGACGACCCTTCTCGTACGCGGTGATGGCCCCCTCGTGGCGCAGCGTCAGTCCGATGTCGTCGAGGCCTTCCATGAGGCGCCAACGACTGAAATCGTCGATCGGGAACGACCAGGAGGCGTCGTCGGCGACCACTCGGCGGCCCTCGAGGTCCACCGTGATCTGCTTTTCGGGCTCGCTTTCGGCCAGATCCCAGAGGGCTTCGACGGCCTTCTGGTCGAGTTGGACGGGCAGCAGCCCCTCCTTGAGCGCGTTGCCCCGGAAAATGTCGCCGAAGCGGGCCGCGATGACCACCTTGAAACCCCAGTCGCGCAGCGCCCAGACGGCGTGCTGACGTGACGATCCGGTGCCGAAATTGGGGCCGGCGACGAGGATTGTCGAGCCCGCGTGAGCCGGGTTGTGGAGCACGAATCCAGGATCTTCGCGCCAGGCGCTGAACAAACCGTCCTCGAATCCGGTGCGGGTGACCCGCTTCAGATACACGGCCGGAATGATCTGGTCGGTGTCTACATCAGATCGGCGCAGCGGCATCACTTTGCCGCTGTGGGTGACGAACTTGTCCATCTCTTTCGTCTCTCCCTCTACAGGTCGGCCGGGGCGGCCAGGCGGCCCACGACGGCGGTAGCGGCGGCAACCTGCGGCGAGACCAGGTGGGTGCGCCCGCCCTTGCCCTGCCGGCCCTCGAAGTTGCGGTTGGACGTCGAGGCGGCGCGCTGGCCGGGGCTGAGGGTGTCCGGGTTCATGCCCAGGCACATCGAACAGCCCGCGAAACGCCACTCGGCGCCCGCCTCGGTGAAGACCTTGTCGAGACCCTCGGCCTCGGCCGCCTCGCGCACCTTGTACGAGCCCGGCACGATCATCATGCGGACGTCGTCGTGCACCTTGTGGCCGCGCAGCACGTCGGCCGCGGCCCGCAGGTCTTCCAGGCGCCCGTTGGTGCAGGAGCCGACGAAGACCACGTCGACCGGAACCTCTTTGAACGGGGTGCCGGGCTCGAGGGCCATGTAGTCGAGCGCACGCCGGGCGGCGCTGCGGTCGGTCTCCTCGATGAACTCGTCGGGGTCGGGCACCACGCTGTCGAGCGGCGCGCCCTGGCCCGGGTTGGTGCCCCAGGTGATGAACGGGCTGATCGAGGCGGCGTCGAGGATGATCTCGGTGTCGTACTCGGCGCCCTCGTCGGTCACGAGCGTCTTCCAGTACGCCACGGCGGCGTCCCACTGCTCGCCCTGAGGCGCGTGCTCGCGGCCCTTGAGGTAGGCGAACGTGGTCTCGTCGGGCGCGATCATGCCGGCCTTGGCGCCCCACTCGATGCTCATGTTGCAGATGGTCATCCGGCCCTCCATGGAGAGCTTGCGGATGGCGTCGCCGCGGTACTCCACGATGTGGCCGTTGCCGCCGCCGGTGCCGGTCTGCGTGATGAGGGCCAGGATCAGGTCTTTGGCGCTGACGCCGGGGCGCAGCTCGCCGACCACGGTGACCGCCATCGTCTTCGGCTTCGACTGCGGCAGCGTCTGGGTGGCCAGCACGTGCTCGACCTCGCTGGTGCCGATACCGAAGGCCAGCGCGCCGAACGCGCCGTGGGTGGCGGTGTGCGAGTCGCCGCAGACGATCGTCATGCCGGGCTGGGTGAGCCCCAGCTGCGGCCCGATCACGTGCACGATGCCCTGGTTGACGTCGCCCAGCGGGCGGATCTGGACACCGAATTCCGCGCAGTTCTTCCGCAGCGTCTCGATCTGCGTCCGCGAGGTCGTGTCGGCGATCGTGAAGAGCTCGCCGCGCTTGGTGTTGAAGGCCGGGTCGGCGTAGCCGGTCGGCGTGTTGTGATCCTCGGTCGCGAGCGTGAGATCGGTGCGTCGAACCGGGCGGCCCGCCATGCGCAGGCCGTCGAAGGCCTGCGGGCTGGTCACCTCGTGCAGCAGGTGCAGGTCGATGTAGAGCAGATCAGGCTCACCCTCGGCAGCACGCACGACGTGGTCGTCCCAGACCTTCTCGGCCAGGGTCCTCGGAGTGACTCCCACCATCTGGACATCCTAAATTCTGGGAGGTATGTTTCGGCTTGTGGGACACAGTATGAGCGGTGTCGGCGTTCTCGACAAGGCGGTCGTCATCTTGGCGGCCTGTGTCGACGGCGCCAGCCTGGCCGAACTCGTCGACCGTACGAAGCTGCCCCGGGCGACCGCACATCGCCTGGCCCAGGCGCTGGAGATCCACCGCATGCTGGTGCGCGACACCCAGGGCCGCTGGCGCCCCGGCCCGCGTCTGGGCGAGCTGGCCAACGCCGCGCCGGACGTGCTGCTGACCGCGGCCGAGCCCCTTCTTTCCGCATTGCGGGACGCGACCGGCGAGAGCGCGCAGCTGTACTTGCGCCGGGCCGACGAGCGCATCTGCGTGGCCGCGGCCGAGCGCGCGAGCGGCCTGCGGGACACGGTTCCGGTCGGTTCGGTGCTGCCCATGGTGGCCGGTTCGGCCGCCCAGATCCTGCTCGCCTGGGAACCGCCCGAGGCGGTCATGCCGCTGCTCCCCCGGTGCAAGTTCACCGGCCGCACGCTGGCCGAGGTGCGGCGGCGCGGGTGGGCCCAGAGCGTGGCCGAGCGTGAGCCCGGTGTGGCCAGCGTCTCCGCCCCGATCCGCGACCGGACGGGCCGGGTCATCGCCTCCATCTCGATAAGCGGTCCGATAGAGCGTCTGGGCCGCCGTCCCGGCGAGCGGCACGCGATGGCCGTGGTGCGTGCGGGGCAGCGCCTGTCCGGCCTCTGAGGCCAATTCTTTCCCGATCCGGTACGTCGTTCCGCCCGCCACCGAGCCCGGCGCACACACCCTGGGCGTTGTGCCGTTTCGCGCGCGGCCGCCGCCCAGTGCACACACTCCGCGCGTTGCGCCGCTTCCCTGCCGGCCGCCCGGTGCACACACCCCGCGCGTTGCGGCCGTTTCGCGCGCGGACGGCCCGCTGCGGTCCGGACCTTCGTACCCGTATGCGCGCACCTTCGCGCAGGTGGATCGGCCCTGTGTGCACGGGGATCGGCCCTGCGTGCATCTTCGGCTTCCGGCCTGGTGGGGTGTCGTTTCGCGCCGATACTGTCACCGCGTGCGGTTGGTGGGCCGGGAGAGCGAATGCGCCACCCTCGACGCGCTGCTGGCCGCGGCGCGGCGGGGGCGCAGCGCGAGCCTGGTGTTGCGAGGTGAGGCGGGCGTCGGCAAGACCGCCCTCCTGTCGTACGCCCGGAGCGTCGCGCCCGAGACCCTGAGCCTCAGCGGCATCGAGTCCGAGGCCACCTTTCCCTTCGCCGCCCTGCACCGGTTGCTCGTTCCGCTGCTGCCGCAACGAGATCGCCTGCCCGCCGGTCAGCGCGCGGCCCTGGAAGTGGCCTGTGGCCTCACCGATGGTCCCCCGCCCGATCTCTACCTCGTCAGCCTGGCCGCCCTGACCCTGCTCGCCGGCTCGCGCCGGTCGTGCGTGATCGACGACGCGCAGTGGCTCGATCAGGAATCGTTGCGGTCGCTGGCTTTCGTGGCCCGGCGTCTGCACGCCGAGGGTGTGGTGCTGCTGTTCGGATTGCGGGGCGACGATCATCCCGACCTGACCGGCATCCGTGCGCTCGACGTGCTGGGGCTGGCCCGCGAGGCCGGGGTCGCGCTGCTCGGCGAGCTGGTCGACGGCCCGCTCGACCGTTCGGTGGCCGCCTCGATCGTGGACGCCACCCGCGGGAACCCCCTCGCACTGACCGATCTCGGGCGCGAACTGACCGCCGGTGAGCTCAGCGGGGGCACTCCGCTACCCGACCCGATGCCGATCGGCAGCCGGTTGGAGGCGACCTACCTGGCCCGGGTCAACGGCCTTCCCCCGGCCACCCGCACCTGGCTGTTGTCGGCGGCCGCCGAACCCGCCGGTGATCCCGTCCGGCTGGCCGCCGCGGCCGCCGCCCTCGGCATCTCCCCCGACGACGCCGGGCCGGCCGAGTCCGCACGGCTCGTGCTCGTGGGACGTTCGGTCTCGTTCCGCCACCCGCTGGTGCGTTCCGCCGTCTACAACGGCGCCTCGGCCACCGAACGCCGCCGAGTGCATCTCGCCCTGGCCGAGGTGACCACCGACCCGCAGGACGCCGATCAACGGGCCTGGCACCACGCCGCGGCCGCGATCGGGCCGGACGAGGTGACCGCGGCCGAACTGGCCCGGGTGGCCGACCGGGCCGGCGCCCGGGGCGGGCATGCCGCCCGCGCCTCGTTCCTGGTGCGCGCGGCCGAACTCACCGGGTCCCCGGTCGCGCGGGCCGGGTGGCTACTGGCCGCCGCGGGGGCGGCGCTGCAGGCCGGGTCGCCCGTGCGCACTCTCGCCCTGCTCGACACGGCCGACGACGCTTTGCTCGGCCCGGTCGGCCGCGGCGAGGCTCTGCTGATCCGAGCCGTGGCCGCAGTAAGCACGGGCGATCCCGAGGCGACCCGGCGCGCCTCGGCCATGTGCCTGGCCGCCGCCGAGTGCTTCGGTACGGACGCCCCCGACCGGGCCCGGGCCGCGATGCTCCAGGCGGCGGAACACTCGATCTCGGTCGAGTCGTCACTGCACGGCACGACCCAGCGCGAGATAGCCCTGGCCGCCCGCGTCGCCGTCGCCCCCTCGCCGCGGCCGGAACCACAGCCGAGCCCGCAGCCGGGTCCGCTGAACTCCGCCGGCCCGGCGCTGGAGCCGGCCGATCTGCTTCTGGCCGCCTACGCGAACTTCTTCGACGGCGGTTATCCCGAAGCCGGTCCGCACCTGCGACGCGCCGCCGAGGCGATGGCCGGCGCGGACGACGCCGACGTGCTGCGGCACGTCGTACTGGGTGTCACCTTCTGCAATCTCACCTGGGACGACGCCAACCGTCAGACGATCCTGCGCCGGGCCGAGGCGCACGCGCGGGCCACCGGCGCGCTGCAGATGCTCGACCTGGTCGTCTTCCTGGCCGCGATGACCGAGACGGCGTACGGCCGGCTCGCCGAGGCCGACCGCTACGAGGCGACCGGCCGCCGGATCCGGGAATCCATCGGCGTCACCACCCACCAGGAGCAGATCTGGCGCCACCCGGAGCTGCTGGCCTGGCGGGCCGGCGACGGCGTCCACGAGGCCCTGGAACAGGTCGTGCCGGCGGCCGAGGCGATCGGCCTGGGCGCGATGGTCTCGATCATGCGCCAGAGCCTCGCCCTGATCGCCGTCGGCCGCGGCGACTACGCGGCCGGCCTGGTCCAACTGGGCCACCTGGTCGAGCTCGGCACCCCCGGCCTGTACGCGCGGGTGCTGCCCGATCTGGTGGAGTGCGCTCTGCGAGCCGGCGACCGGCGCATCGCCAAGCTGGCCTACGGCGATCTGGCCGTGGCCGTGCGCCACAGCGGAACGCCGTGGGCGAAGGGCCTGCTGGCTCGCTCGCGCGCGTTGCTGGCGGCCGGGGAATCGGCCGAGCCGCACTATCGGGAGGCCGTCGACCTGCTCTCGGAGACGCTCGCGGTGGGTGATCTGGCTCGGGCCCATTTGCTGTACGGCGAATGGCTGCGCCGCCGACGCCGGCGCGGGGATGCCCGGGAGCAACTGTCCGCGGCGTTGCGAATCTTCGAGGCGGAGCGGGCCGAGGCGTTCCTGGGGCGGGTGCGGCGTGAGCTGGCGGCGCTGGGCGGCAGCGTGCGAAACCCCGTACGGGAAAACGAAACGGACCTGACCCCGCAGGAGGCCGCCGTGGCCCGCCTGGCCCGGGCCGGAGGGACCAACGCGGAGATCGCGGCGCATCTGTATCTGAGCGCCAGCACCGTGGACTACCACCTGCGCAAGATCTACCGGAAGCTCGGCGTGCGCTCGCGCCGGCAGCTACGCGAGAGTTCGCACGACTGACTACGCGTTCCACGGGATTCGCCGATGGGTGCGCTCCCAGCACGATCGGCGCATGGCCTTCGTGAGAACCGCCGACGGGGCGGAGATCTTCTACAAGGACTGGGGCGCGGGACGACCGGTCGTGCTCAGCCACGGCTGGCCGCTCTCCGCCGACAGCTGGGAGGCGCAGCAACTCTTCCTGGCCGGCCACGGATACCGGGCGATCGCCCACGACCGTCGCGGGCACGGCCGCTCCACGCAGACGTGGCACGGCAACGAGATGGACACGTACGCCGATGATCTGGCCGCCGTGATCGACGCGCTCGATCTGTGGCGGATCACGCTGATCGGCTTCTCGACCGGCGGCGGCGAAGTGGCGCGCTACGTCGGGCGGCACGGCACCGCACGGGTGGCCCAGGTGGTGCTGGTGTCGGCCGTGCCGCCGTTCATGCTGCGGACGCCGGACAACCCGGGCGGGCTGCCGGTCGAGATCTTCGACAGCCTGCGCGCGGGCTCGCTGGCCGATCGCTCGCAGCAGTACCGGGATCTGGCCGACGGCCCGTTCTTCGGCCACAACCGGCCCGGCGCCGACGTGTCCTCCGGCATCCGGCACGCCTTCTGGCTGCAGGGGCTGCAGTCGGGGCACCGCAACGCGTACGAGTGCATCGCCGCCTTCTCGGGCACCGACTTCCGCGCCGACCTCGACGCGATCGACGTGCCCGCGCTGGTCATCCACGGCGACGACGACCAGGTGGTGCCGTTCGCCGTCGGCGGGCAGGCGTCGGCCGCCCGCCTCAAATACGCCCGTCTCACCGTCTATCCCGGTGCGCCGCACGGCATCACCGACACCCACCGAGAACAACTCGCAGCCGATCTGCTGGCCTTTCTGAAGGAGTACGGCGCATGAAGCCCATCGTTCTGGTCCACGGTTTCTGGGTGACCCCGCGCAGCTGGGAGAACTGGAAGGCGCACTACGAGGCCAAGGGACACCAGGTGATCGCGCCCGGCTACCCCGGCTTCGAGGTCGAGGTGGAGGCGCTCAACGCCGACCCGACGCCCATCGTGAACGTGACCGTGCCGCAGATCATCGCGCACTACGAGGAAGCCATCCGGGCCCTGCCCGAGCCGCCGATCATCATCGGCCACTCGGCCGGCGGCGCCTTCACCCAGATCCTGCTCGACCACGGGTACGGGGCGGCCGGCGTCGCGATGAACTCGGCGCCCACCGAGGGCGTCCGGGTCGTACCCCTCTCGCAGTTGAAGTCGACCTTCCCGGTGCTGAAGAGCCCGGCCAACCGGCACAAGGCGATCCCGCTCACCTTCGAGGAGTGGAAATACGCCTTCACCAACACGTTCACCGAGGACGAGGCGCGGGCCCTCTACGAGCGGTACGCGATCCCGGCCAGCGGTGGCATCCTGTGGGGCGGGGTGCTCGCCAACTTCCAGCCCGGTCACCAGGACACGTGGGTCGATTACCACAACGACAACCGGGCGCCGCTGCTGTTCGTGTCGGGCTCGGAGGACCACATCATGCCGCCGGTGATCCAGGAGTCGAACGCCAAGCACTACAAGTCGAAAACGGTCACCGAGCGACGCGAGTACGAGGGCTACGCCCACCTGCTGCCGGCTCAGAAGGGCTGGGAGCAGATCGCCGACGACGTCCTCGAATGGGCGCTGGCTCACGCCCGATGAGCACACTGACCATCACGCACGTCGGCGGACCGACCACACTGCTCGAGTTCGCCGGCGTACGGCTGCTCGTCGATCCGACCTTCGACGCCCCCGGCCGGCGCTACTCGTTCGGCTGGGGCACGTCCTCGCGCAAGACGGCCGGCCCCGCCGTGCCCGCCGCGTCGCTGGGCCGGATCGACGGCGTGCTGCTGACCCACGACCAGCACGCCGACAACCTCGACGACGCCGGCCGGGCCCTGCTGCCGACGGCGCCGGTCGTGGTGACCACGGTGGCCGGCGGCCGGCGACTGGGCGCGACCGGCCTCGCCCCCTGGCAGACGACGACCATCGGCGGCGTCACGATCACCGCCACCCCGTCGCGTCACGGTCCCGCATGGAGCGTCCCGATCGTCGGCCCGACAACGGGTTTCGTCCTGGAGGCGCCCTCGCAGGGGACGGTCTGGATCTCGGGAGACACCGTCGTCTTCCCCGGAATGCTCGAGGTGGCCGACCGTTTCATCATCGACACGGCGATCCTGCATCTGGGCAAGGTGCAGTTCGGCCTGACCGGTCCCGCCCGATTCACCATGACCGGCCGGGATGCCGCTTCCCTGGTGGAGAGAATCAAGCCGCGTACGGTCGTCCCGGTGCACTACGAAGGCTGGTCCCACTTCCACGAGGGCCGGGCGCAGATCGAGGCCGCCTTCCCGCCGGGCCGCCTGACCTGGCTCACGCCCGGGGTCGCCACTGCCGTCTAGGCGCCGCTGCTCCACCGTTTTGTGTCGGTGCCCAGCGATAGCGTGGTGCCCGTGAACGACATCTCCGTGCGGCGAGTCAACTACGGCTACTTCATCCGCCCCGCCGAGGAAACCGGCACCGGCCGGCCCAGGGTCGAGCCGACCCTGGGCTACGTCGTCACCCACCCCACCGCCGGCGTGATCCTGGTCGACACCGGCATGGGCCGCGACCCCGAGGTCGACGCCTGGTACAACCCCACGCGCATCCCCCTGCCAGCCGCCCTGAAGTCCGCCGGCACCGACATCGACGAGGTCAAGGCGGTCGTGAACTGCCACCTCCACTTTGATCACTGCGGCGGAAACCCGAACCTGGCCGGCCGTCCCGTCTTCGCCCAGACCGCCGAGCTGGCCCTGGCCCGCGCCCAAGAGAGCCACACCCTGCCCGAGCTGGTGGACCATCCAGGCGCCCGAATAGAGGAACTGACCGGCGAGGCCGAGATAGCCCCAGGCGTCTTCATCGTCCCCACCCCCGGCCACACCGCAGGCCACCAGTCCCTGGTGATCAAAAAATCCGACGGCACAGTGATCGTGGCCGGCCAAAGCCACGACAACGCAACCCTCTTCACCTCAGACGTACTAGGCCACCAGGCCGGCGTAGGCACCCAACCCCTCTGGCTGGCCCACCTACTGTCCCTGGACCCCAAACAAGTCCTCTTCGCCCACGACAACGCCATCTGGACCCCCGCCTAACCCCCGCCAGCCACTGGCAGGCGCCAACCCCAGCGGCCGCGGCACCGACACCGCAGCCGACGGCAGTGGCGCCGGCGTGCCCGCCGCCCGCGGCAGTAGCGGTGTGGCCGCTGCCCGCGGCAGTGGCAGTGGGACCGATGCCCGCGGCAGTAGCGGTGGCGCCGGCACCCGCGGCAGCGGCGGTGGCGCCGGTGCCCGCGGCAGCGGCGGTGGCGCCGGTGCCCGCGGCAGTAGCGGTGGCGCCGGTGCCCGCGGCAGTAGCGGTGGGCCAGTGGGGCGCGTGGCGGATGGCCGGTGGCGGCGGTAGCGGATGGCCGGTGGCGGCGGTAGCGGATGGCCGGTGGCGGCTGGCTGGTGGGGGCGGTGGCGGCTGGCTGGTGGGGGCCGGTTGCGGTTGGCGGATGGCCGGTGGCGGATGGCCGGTGAGGGCCGGTTGCGGTTGGCGGATGGCCGGTGGGGGCCGGTGGCGGATGGCCGGTGGCGGATGGCCGGTGGCGGCGGTGGCGGGTGGCCGGTGGGGGCCGGTTGCGGGTGGCCGGTGGCGGTGGGCGGGTGCCGGCGGCGGATGCAAGGTGCCGATGGTGACGGGCTACTTGGGCGAGGTGAGGCCGGGCACTCGACGAAAGTGGAGGTCGCCGACCTGCACATCGGCGGGTAGTTGCCGGTCAGCGTGAGCCAGCCCGCGGCCTCGGGCACTTCGAAGCTGAACCGTGCGCCGGATGCAGGCACGCCGGCCACAACCTGCACGCCAACCGAAGCGCCAGAGGCGATCCCGACGAGGGCGCCAAGCTGGTCCCAAATCTCCCGGACCGTAGCGGCACCCGGTATCGGCGAGCATCACCTGCGGCCACGGCCACCACAACTCACCATGGCCATGAGGGCGATAACGGGCACGACGGCCGCGAGGCGAGACACCAGGCCTACGTCACAGAACTACATCGAGGCGACGGCGGAACAGCAGCGCGGCCGTGCAGAGCAGTTCGGTACGAGCATCAACTTCGGCGACGTCACCGAGACCCGACCCCGAATGACTCAAGTGGGCGGTGACCGGCTGCTCCCGCACCCGAATTCGGCGAAGCCGAAGAGCCACCCCACAAAGTGACGCCGAAGGCGAACGGTCAGGCCCGAAGGGCCTTTCCACCCCAGCCACCCACAGCCGCAGGCACCGTAACGTGGGGGTCTGGGGGCTCGGCCCCCAGGTGAGAATGCGGAATGACCCTGTCTGCGCTTTCTGCAGACAGGGTCATCCGGAATGTAGCCCCGAAGGGATTCGAACCCTCGCTACCGCCTTGAGAGGGCGGCGTCCTAGGCCGCTAGACGACGGGGCCAGGACTTGCTTTGTGCTTGCGCTCTCGCGTTTGCGACGGGCTGAACTCTATCAGAAGTCCAGCGCCGCCCCTCCTGCGGGAGTGTCAGCGCTGGGGTACCAGGACTCGAACCTAGACTAGCTGAACCAGAATCAGCCGGGCTGCCAATTACCCCATACCCCATTGGCCCGGTTTCCCGTGCCGAGAGAGAACTTTACCCGACGCCCTGGGGGCAACCAAATCGGGTTACCTCATCGGAAGAGGGCGGCGTGGGTGCGGGCCCAGTTCTCGTATGTGGTGGCGGGGCGGCCGAGCACGCGGGCGACGGTGTCGACGGCGGGTTGGGGGTGGTCGACGAGCGTGGCTGCGCCTTGCAGGTACCACTCGGCGTGCTCGCCCATGATCGGGCGCAGCTGGTCGACTGCTTCGTCGTGGCTGAGTTCGATGTAGCGCAGTTCACGGCCGAGCGCCCGGCCGATGGCTTCGACCTTCTGCCGCCGGGTCAGCGTTTCGGGGCCGGTGAGTTCGTACGACTTGCCTTCGTGGCCGGGTTCGGTGAGCACCCGGGCGGCCACGGCGGCGATGTCTTCTTGCGCGATGGCGGCGTTGGCCGAGTTGGCGTAGCCGTCGCGCACTTCGTCGCCGGCGCGGATCTGGGCGGCCCACAGGGTGCTGTTGGCCATGAATTCGCCGGGTTCGAGGTGGGTCCAGGGGACGCCACTGGCTTCGACGCCGTCTTCGATCTGCTGCCAGTGGTCGCCTTTGGCGCCGGCCAGGTCGACGATGCGGGTCACGCCGGCTTCGCGAGCCAGGCGGCACACTACGTGCACGGTCGGGATGTGCGGGGCGAGATACATCACGTCAACCCCTTCCAACGCCGTACGCAGTGACGAAGGTCGCCCGATGAAGCCGTGCGCAACCTCGACTCCGCCCGGCAGAGCCGCGCGCTCCGGGGAAACGGTGAGGGCGCGCACATCACGGGCGCCGAGGGCCAGCAGTTCGTCGACGACCATCCGACCCACGTTGGCGGTCGCACCGGTGACCAGGATCTTCATTTCCGTACTCCCTACGGAATCGAGTTCCCGTAGCCTATACGGAATCATGGAAGAGTTTCAGCCCCGGATTTTGCCGCTGCTCTGGCGGCGCTCGGTTCCGGCTCGCAAGGCGGTCGGCCGCCCGCCCCGGCTCAGCGTCGACCTGGTGGTGACCACGGCGATCCGGATCGCCGACGCCGAAGGGCTGGAGGCGGCGTCGATGGCGCGCGTGGCGGCTGAGCTTTCGGTGGCCACGATGAGCCTCTACACGTACGTGCCTTCGCGCCCCGAACTGGCCGATCTGATGGTCGACGAGGTGTTGTGGGCCCGCGATCTGCGCGGCGGCGGCACTTTTCGGGAGCGGGTGCTGCTCTACGCCGAGCGCACCTTCGCCATGTATCGGGCGCACCCCTGGCTGGCCGAGGTGTCTCGGGCGCGGCCGCCGCTCGGGCCGGGCATGCTGGCCGAGAGCGAGTACGTGCTGGCGGCGGTGGCCACGCTCGGCCTGCCGCTGCGTCGGCTGAACGAGGCGGCCACGGCGATCTCGGCCTGGGTCACGTCGGCCGCCCGGCACGAGGCCGAGGGCATCCTGTTACGCCGGACGACCGGGCGCAGCACCGACGAGTGGTGGCTGCAGCGCGGCGAGCTGTGGGAGAGCTGGTTCGACGTCGAGGCGCACCCCACGATGACCGCGATCTGGAACGGCGGCGCCTTCGACCGCGCCGCCGACGAACAGGCCCAGGACGCGTACGAGTACGGCCTGGGCCTGCTGCTGGACGGCATCGAACGCTCAGCCCACGACGAGGCCGGGTGAGAAGGCGGTCAGTCGAGGGAGACGACCGGGTTTCGTAGCTCGCCGATGCCCTGGATGCTGACCGACACCGTGTCGCCCGAGGTGATCTCGCTGACGCCGGCCGGCGTGCCGGTCAGGATGATGTCGCCCGGCAGCAGCGTCATGACGTGTGACACGTACGAGACCAGGGTCGGCACGTCGAAGACCATGTCTTTCGTACGGCCGATCTGGCGCACCTCCATGGCGTCGGGGTTGCGCCCCACCTCGCACCGGATCTCGAGGTCGCTCACGTCGAGGCCGGTGACGATCCACGGGCCGATCGGGCAGAACGAGTCGAAGCCCTTGGCCCGGGTCCACTGCGGGTCGCTGCGCTGCAGGTCACGGGCGGTGACGTCGTTGCCGATGGTGTAGCCGAAGATGGCCTTCTCGGCGCCGGCCCGGTCGACCCGGCGGGCGCCGGTGGCGCCGATGACCACGGCCAGCTCGGCCTCTTCCTCGACGCGCTGGGACTGCGGGGGCAGCCGGATGGCGTCGTTGGGGCCAATCACCGAGGTGGACGGCTTGATGAAGATCAGCGGCTCTTTGGGCACCTCGTTGCCGTGCTCGGCGGCGTGGTCGGCGTAGTTGCGGCCGATGCCGATGACCTTGCTGGAGAAGATCGGGGCGAGCAGGCGGACGTCGGCGAGCGCCCAGCGCTGGCCGGTGAACCGGACCTCTTCGAACGGCAGCGAGCCGATCTCGGCGACGGTCAGGCCCGACGCGTCACCCTCGACGACACCGAAGGACACCCCTCCGGCATGAACAAAACGGGCGAATCGCACGGCTAATCCCCTCTTCGCGGCTTGGCTGCTCTCGGCGAGAAATCTACGCCGGGCCCCCGGCAGAACGGGCCGGGCCGTCACCAGAGTCACGCGGAGCCGGAGCCGGAGCCGGAGCCGAGAGCCGGGCCGGACGCGCCGTTCGAGGAGGGTGACGGCGCGCCGAGCCGCGGAAATGGGTCGAGCGAGAAGATCACCTCGACCGGGACCTCGAAGTAGCGGCTGAGCCGCAGGGCCAGGTGCAGGCTCGGGCTGAACTCGCCGCGTTCCAGGTAGCCCACCGTCTGGTAGTGGACGCCCAGGGCGTCGGCGAGCTGCCGTCGAGTGATGCCCCGTTCCGCGCGCAGCATCGCGATGCGGTTGAAGGTGACCTCACTGCTCACTAGCGGACCATACTGTTCAGCGCCCGCTCCCGCCGCGCGGCCACCGCCGAACCGGACTCGCGCCGCGCCATACGCCGCAGCAGCACCGGGGCCAGCAGCAGCCCGGCCACCGCCCACACGGCGAGCACGCCGAACGTCTCGAAGTGGCGCCACGAGTCACCCAGCTCGACCGCGGCGAACCCGCCGGGCAGGAAGGCCGACCGCATGCCCAGCCCCAGCCAGTAGATCGGGAAGATCTGGGCGATCGCCTGCAGCCAGCCCGGCATCGCGGCGATCGGATAGAAGATGCCCGAGATCGCGACCAGGCCGAACAGCGGCAGCATGATCAGGCCGAAGCTGCGCGGGTTGTCGAAGAACGAGCCGATCGAGGCGCCGATCGGCACCGTGGCCACGACCGCGAGCGGAAGCAGCCAGAGCAGGGTCAGGATGCCGCCGGCGTCGAATTCGATGCCGTCGACCAGGAAGATGCCCGGCACCAGGACGATGAGCAGCGAGGCGAGCGTCATGCCGCCGGTCGAGACCACCTTGCCGATCAGGTAGCCGTTCATGCCGTGCGGGGTGGCCTTGGCCCGCAGCAGCGTGCCGTCCTCACGGTCGACGATCAGGTACTGCGCGATGGTGATCAGACCGCCGAAGGCCACCAGCATGCCGAGCGAGCTGGGCAACGTGCTGGCGCCGAGCGAGAAGTCGGTGCCCGGCACGGTGGCGTCGCCCATGAAGAAGAGCGTGATGAGCAGGCCGAACGACGGGAAGAAGTAGCCCCACAGGTCTTGGGCGTTGGTGAGGGTGTGGCGGAACTCGATGAGCCCCCGGGCGAAGCCGACCCGCAGCGTCTCGATCACTTCCGGCCTCCCTCGAAGTCGTGGACCAGGCGCATGTACGTGTCCTCGAGGCTGTTGCGCCGCACCTCGAGCTCGGTCACGTCGTCGCCGTGCTGCAGCAGCAGCTCGCGGACGAACGGGGTCGGGTTGGCCGCGGAGTGCACGAACCGCTGACCGTCGCGGGTCCAGCGGATCTCGCTCTCGCCGGCCACCCGGCGCGACAACTCGTCGGCCGAGCCGTCGGCGATGATGCGGCCGCCGGAGAGGACCAGGATGCGGTCGGCCAGCTTCTCGGCCTCGTCGAGGTCGTGCGTGGTGAGCAGGACGGTGGTGTCGTCCACATCGGTGAGCCGGTGCACCAGGTCGTGGAACTCGCGCCGGGCCTCGGGGTCGAAGCCGACCGTGGGCTCGTCGAGGAACAGCACGTCGGGCCGGCCCACGATGCCGATCGCCACGTCGAGCCGGCGGCGCTGACCGCCGGAGAGCCGATGGATGCGGACCTCGGCCGCGGCGGTCAGGCCGACCACGTCGAGCAGGTCGTCGACCGGCCACGGCCGCGGCTTGGCCTCGGTGGAGTAACGCCGGTAGTACATGCCCAGGTGGCCGAGCAGCTCGCGGACCCGCCACTTGCCGTGGTCGCGCCAGGACTGCAGCACCACGCCGAGCCGGGCCCGCCAGGCCTCGCCGGCGCCCGCCGGGTCGGCCCCGAGCACATTCACCTCGCCCGACGACCGTACGCGGAAGCCTTCGAGGATTTCGATCGTGGTCGTCTTGCCGGCGCCGTTGGGACCCAGCAGCGCCAGCACCTCACCCCGCCGCGCGGCGAAGCTCACACCGGTCAGGACGTCCTTCGTCCCGTACCGCATCCGCAGATCGCGGACATCGATGACTCGCTCGGCCGGCGGCACCTGCGGGCCCGCCTCGAGCGCCCCCGTCAAAGTCATTCCTCCCATGTGGAGCACGCTAGCAAGAGATGTAGTAGGTGTACTACATACTTAAGTATGTATTCGGCATGCGAGCAATTCGCGCCTAACGGTGATCGTGTTGATCGCTTCGGCTGGATACGCTGAGACCATGGGGATCAAGCAGGTGAGGGCGCTCACCACGACGCTGCCCTCGGTCACCTGGATTCCTCTGGCCCGGGCGCACGCCGAGCGGGCCGACGAGATGACCGCGGGTCACCGCGCCCGGCGCGCCACCGGCGAGAAGCACGCCATCGAAGATTTCCTCTACGACTACTACGGCACCCGGCCCTCGGTGCTGCGCCGCTGGCACCCCGGTGTCGGGGCCGGGCTGGCCCCCGCGCCCGGCGGTCTGGCCGAGCAGTCGGCGTGGAAGTTCTACATGACCTATCCCGACGGGGTGGTCGCGCTCGATCAGGATGCCTATCTGCACGCCCGCGGCGAGAGCGTGCGCTACATCCACGGGCTGCTCACGGCCACGGCGTCGCGCCCGGTGTTCTCGGGCTGCTTCGGCCTGCACGAGTGGGCGATGGTCTATCGCGACCCCGAGCACCGGCACGCGCTGCCGCTGCGCCTCGGCCTGGCCGAAACCGACCGGGTGGTCGAGCAGCACCCGATCCGCTGCACCCACTTCGACGCGTTCCGCTTCTTCACGCCCGAGGCGGTCGGGCTCAACCGGCTGCAGCCGACCCGGGCCACCCAGGTCGACCTCGACCAGCCGGGCTGTCTGCACGCCGCGATGGACGTGCACAAGTGGGCCACCAAGCTGGGCGCGGCCGTGCCCGGCGCCCTGGCCCTCGACTGCTTCGCCCTGGCCACCGACATCCGCGTGCTGGACATGCAGGCCAGCCCGTACGACCTCAGCTCCTACGGCCATCCCCCGGTCAAGATCGAAACCCCTGAGGGCAAGGCCGAGTACGTGGCCCGTCAGCGCGAGTTCGCCCGGCGCGCAGCCGGCCTGCGCGCCCGGCTGATCCGCGTGTGCGAAGAGCTGCTGGGCCCCGAGAACGCCGCCCGCAACCGCGAAGCCGTGGCCCCGTTCAACCACCGCTGACGAAGTCGACCACCAGCCGGGCCGTCACCTCAGGCGCGTCCAGGTGCACGTCGTGGCCCGCACCCGGCACCACCACCAGGCGATCGGGCGCCATGCGCTCCACCTCGGCGTCCGGCATCGTGCCGTTCTCGCCGCGGATCAGCAGCGTGGGCATTGTCAGGCTCGCCCACTCGGTCCAGCGCGCGGTGGCCGCGACCTCGGCTATGGCGGCCTTCATCACGTCGGGGTCGAAGCGCGGCCAGAGCCCGTCGGCGCGGTGGTCGAGGTCGGCGACCCAGGCCTCGGTGATCGCCCGTGGCCCCAGGAAAGCGCGGGCCGCTGCCTCGTCGGCGAACGGCACCGGCCACGAGGCGAAATAGGCGCGCAGCTTCTCCGGGTAGCCGCCGGCCGAAGGGCCGGAGTCGGCCGAGCCGCCCACGCCGCCCTCGATCATCACGAGCCCGCGCACCCGATCGGGCGCGGCCGCCGCGGTCAGCATCGCGGTGTGCGCGCCCATGGACTGCCCGACCAGCCACGCCGGCTCGTCCATCAGGGCAAGCACGTCGGAGACGTACGCCGTACGGGACAGATCTTCGACCCGGCCCGAGTTGAAGCCGTGGCCGCACTGGTCGGGGACGACCACCCGATGACCGGCCTCGATCAGCGATTGGGCCAGCGGCGCCATCTCGGCCGCGCTGCCGGCCAGGCCGTGCAACAGCACGACGAGCGGACCGGTGCCGCCGCTCAGGACAGCGGGACTGCTGCGGACGAGCGTGGTCACGGTCAGTCGTTGGGGTAGGAGCGACGGTTCTTCTTGGTCTCGCCGCGGCGCTTCTTCTCGGCTATGCGGCGTTCGACCGAGCCCTTCGACGGGCGGGTGGCCCGGCGTACGCGTGGCGGCGCGGCGATGGCCGAGGCGATCAGCCCGGCCAGGCGGGCGGCCGCGGCCTCGCGATTGCGCAGCTGGGAACGGTGTTCGGAGGCGGTGACAGTGAGCACACCGTGCACCAGCCGATGGCCCAGCCGTTCGACCGCCCGTTCCTTGAGCATGGTGGGCAGCAGGGCCGAACCGGTGAGGTCCCACGACAGTTCGACGCGGGAATCGGTGGTGTTCACCCCTTGACCGCCGGGCCCGCTGGAGCGGGAGAACCGCCACGCCAGTTCGGCCGCCGGAATGATGAGCCGATCATTGACTCGGATGTCCTCCACCACGGCCCCATCCTGGCACGCTCGCAAGGCACTATGGGTGGGTGACGTCACCCAGCGCGCCGGTCGTCGCGACCGGCTATCCGTGGCCCATCGAAACCACGCGCCTCGACAACGGCCTGCGGGTCGTGGTCAGTGAGGACAGGACCGCCCCGGTGGTCTGCGTCAATCTCTGGTACGACGTCGGCTCACGCCATGAACCCGTGGGGCAGACAGGCTTCGCCCACCTCTTCGAGCACCTGATGTTCGAGGGTTCCCAGCACGTGGCCAAGACCGAGCACATGCGGCTGGTTCAGGGCAACGGCGGCTCGCTCAACGCGACCACGAACCCCGACCGCACCAACTATTTCGAGACCATGCCGGCCGAGCACCTGGAGCTGGCGCTCTGGCTCGAGGCCGACCGCATGGGCGGGCTCGTTCCCGCGCTGACCCAAGAGACGCTGGACAACCAGCGCGAGGTGGTCAAGAACGAACGGCGCCAGCGGTACGAGAACGTGCCCTACGGCGACGCCTGGCTGCGGCTGCTCGCCCTGCTCTATCCCGAGGGCCACCCGTACCACCACGCCACCATCGGCTCGATGGAAGATTTGAACGCGGCCAGCCTGGAGACGTTCAAGGCGTTCCACCAGCAGTACTACGCGCCCAACAACGCCGTACTGACCGTCGCCGGCGACGCTTCCCCGGCCGAGGTGTTCGCGCTCGCCGAGAAGTACTTCGGCCTGCTCGAGCCGGTCGCCTCGATCCCGCCCGCGCCCAGCGCCCACCTGCCCGGCCCGGCCACCTCGCCGGTCCGCGAGACGGTGACCGCGGCCGTGCCGGCGCCCCGGCTCTATCTGTCGCACCGCACCCACCAGTTCGGCACGGCCGGCTACGACGCGATCACCGTGCTGGCCGCCGTGCTCGGCAACGGCCGGGGCAGCCGGCTCTACCAGCGCCTGGCCGACGGCGCCCGGATCGCCCAGCCCGACTACATCGGCTCGTACGGTGTCGATCTGGCCCACGCCCCGGCCCCGCTCATCATCACGGCCACGGCCAAGGACGGTGTCTCGGTCGAGACGCTGGAGGAGGGCCTGTCCGAGGTGATCGCGAGCCTGGTCACCGAGCCGGTCACGCCTGAGGAGCTGTCCCGGGCCAAGGCGCTGCTGACCACCGCGTGGTGGCGGCAGGTGTCCACGGTGGGCGGCCGGGCCGACACGTTGAGCCGCTACGCCACCCAGTTCGGCGACGCGGCCGCCGCCGGCTACCGCCTGCCGCAGTGGCTCGCGGTCACCGCCGACGACGTGACCGAGGCCGCCGCGTACGCGCTCAAGCCCGAGTCCCGGGTCACGCTCACCTACCTGCCCGAGTCGAACGGGGAATCCGCATGACGCTCATCGCCACCCGCCCCGATCCGGGCGACGCCCGCCCGTACACGTTCCCCGACCTGCAGCGGGTGACCGTGGCCGGCGGCACCGTGATCGGCGCCCACCTGCCCGGCCAGGCCCTGGCCAGCGCCATGCTGCTGCTCGACGCGGGCGCCGCCCGGGAATCGGCCGGCCGCGAGGGCACGGCCACCGTGCTGGCCAAGTCGCTGGAGGAGGGCACGGCCGAGCGCGACTCCGCCGCGTACGCCATCGCCTTGGAAAGTCTCGGCGCCGAGCTGTCGCCGGGCGTCGACTGGGACACGTTCCGCGTCGGCGTCTCCGCGCCCGTCCCGCAGCTGCTCGACGCGGTCCGGCTGGCCGCCGAGGCGACGCGCACGCCGCGCCTCGACCCGGCCGACGTCAACCGGGTGCGCGACGACGAGGTGACCGCGCTGCGCATGGACTGGGCCCAGCCCGGCCCAAGGGCCGACGCCGCCCTGCGGGCCGACCTGTTCGGCGCGGCCGAGCGCTTCGGCCGCCCGATGCACGGCGATCCGGCCTCGGTGGCCGCCGTCGAGGTCGACGACGTGCTCGCCTTCCACCAGGCCTGGTTCCGCCGGCCGGGGGTGCTGCTGGTCGCGGGCGATCTGGAGACGCTCGACCTGGCCGCGCTGGGCGAGGCGGCCTTTGCCGGCACCGGGGGCGAGCCGCTGGCCGCCGAGCCGCCGCTGGGCGTGCCGGTGCGGGCCGAACGCCGGATCATCCTGGTCGACCGGCCCGGCTCGGTGCAGTCGACGCTGCGCATCGGCCACCGCGCGCCCGAGCGGGCCACGCCCGACTACGTGGCCATGACGCTGGCCGCCACGGTGCTCGGCGGCGCCTTCACGTCCCGCCTGAACCACCTGATCCGCGAGGTCAAGGGCTACACGTACGGCATCCGGGGCTCGTACGCGATGAGCCGGCGCTTCGGCCGTTTCGAGGTGGCGGCCGGGGTGCAGACCGCCGTCACGGTGCCCGCGATCGTCGACACGCTGGGCGAGATAGCCCGCACCGAGGAGTTCGGCGTGACCGAGGACGAGCTGGCGGTGGCCCGGTCGTGGCGGGCCGGTCAGCTCTCGGTCGAGATGCAGACGCCGGGCTCGATCGTGGGCGCGCTGAGCACGCTGGTCGTCCACGGCCTGCCCGACGACTACTACGCGACCCTGCGCCGGCAATACCTCGAGACGTCGCTGGCCGAGGTGTCGGCCGCGGCCGCCGCGCACCTGCGTTCCCAGGGGCTGACGCTGGTCGTCGAGGGTGACGCCGCGGTCATCCGGGACGAGCTGGTGGCAGCCAAGATCGGTGAAGTCGTCGACTCGGAGATCTGAATCACGGCGATCTTCCCAGAGAGCGGCAAGGTAGGACCGATAGCTTTGCCGCCATGACGATCACCACGACGCCGTCCGAGGTCCGGCCGGGCCGGCGGGTGAGGCGCACCGCGCTTCTCCTGCTGCTGACCCTGCCGGGCCTCGCATGGGCGGCGGTCCGGCTGCTGGGCTGGGAACAGGGTCCCCTGGTGCAGCTGGTGGCTTTTACGCCGTACGCCGCAATGTGGTCTTTCGTCCCTCTGCTCGCCGCGCTGCTGAGCCGCAAGTGGCTGGTGGCCACCGTCGCCGCCCTGGCCACCGTGATGTTCGCCGCCGCCGTGCTGCCCCGCGCCCTGCCCGACCGCGACCAGGGACCGGCGACGGGTGTTCCGGTGACCGTCATGACGATCAACATGTTCATCGGCGCGGCCGACCCGGCGGCCGTGGTACGGCTGGTCCGCGAGAACGACGTTGCCATCCTGGCCGTGCAAGAGTTCACACCCGAGTCGGCGGCCGGGTTGCAGGCGGCCGGCATCGACGCGCTGCTTCCCCACCACGCGCTGGCCGACGAGATCGGCACGACCGGGTCCGGGCTCTACTCCCGCTTCCCGATGACCGGGCAGGCATCGCGGCGCGGCGACGGCGGCGGCCTGCAGGACGGCAATTTGCAGGCGTACGCGACCATCCAGCCGCCCGGCGCGGGCCCGATCTTCGTCGAGTCGGCCCACCCGCTCGCGCCGTACGCGCTGCGCGCCGAGGACGCCTGGCGCGCCGACCTCGCATCAATGCCCCGCCCCGACCAGGGCGGCGTGCCCAAGCTGCTGCTCGGCGACTTCAACTCGACGCTCGACCACCAGCCGCTGCGCGACCTGATCGGGCACGGCTACCGCGACGCCGCCGACGCCACCGGCAAGGGCCTGATCGGCACCTGGGGCCCGTACGACGGTCTGCCCATTCCATCCGTGACGCTCGACCACGTCCTGGCCGACAAGCGCATCGGCGTACGCGATGTCAGCGTGCACGGGGTTTCCGGCAGCGACCACCGGGCAGTTGTCGCAACAGTCACGCTGCCGCCCGCGTCATAGTTGGTATGGCGTGGGGTGACTAGCCTCGCCGCCATGACGATCATCAGCGCGCCGAGCGCCGGTCGCGAGGACGGCCGCCCCCGACGACGACGAAAGGCCGCGCTGACCGTGCTGTTCTGGCTGTTCATCCTGCCGTTCCTGGTGTGGGCCGTGATCCGCCTCGGCGGCTGGGAACGCGGGCCTCTGGTCCAGTTGTTGGCCTTCACCCCCTATGTCGCGGCGGCCGCCTGGGTGCCGGCAATTGTGGCGCTGGCCACCCGCCGCTGGACCGTGGCCGCGGCGGCCGTGGTGGTGGCGATCATGCTGGCCGCGGCCGTGCTGCCCCGGGCCATCCCGAACCGGGACCAAGGCTTGAAGCTGGGCGTCCAGCTCAACGTGATGACCTCGAACATGCTGTTCGGCGGGGCCGACGCGGCCACGATCGTCAAACTGGTCAGCGAGCGGGACATCGACGTGCTGGCGGTGCAAGAGTTCACCACCGAAGGCAAAGAGGCGCTGGCCGCGGCCGGGCTGGGGGCGATCCTGCCGTACTCGTCACTGGCCGACGAACCGCAGGCGGACGGCTCCGGGCTGTACTCGCGCTACCCGATCACGTCGCCCGGCGCTCAGCGCAACGGCGGGGGCTTCATGCAGGCGTACGCGACGGTCCAGGCGCCCGAAGCCGGGCCGGTGATCGTCGAATCGGCGCACCCGCTGGCCCCGTACGCCCGCTCGGCCCTCGGCCAGTGGCGCGAGGACCTGCTGGCCGAGCCGCACGCCGACCAGAGCCAGATCCCGCGGATCCTGCTCGGCGACTTCAACGCCACCCTCGACCACGCCCCGCTGCGCGAACTGATCTCCCGCGGCTACCGCGACGCCGCCGACGCCACCGGCAAGGGCCTGATCGGCACCTGGGGCCCGTACGACGGCGACCCGATCCCACCCGTGACGATCGACCACGTGCTGGTGGACCAGCGGATCGGCGTACGCGAGGTCAGCGTGCACCCGATCCCGAAGAGCGACCACCGCGCGATCATCGCCGTCCTCACGGTCCCCTCAGCCCGATGACCGCCACCACCCGCCTGCTCACGGTCGACGACGCAGCCGAAATGGCCGCGCAGCTGAGGGCCAACCGCGAGTTTCTGGCCCCCTGGGATCCCGACCGCTCCGAGGAGTACTTCACCGAGGAGGGGCAGAGGCGCGTACTGGCCGACCTGCTGCGGCAACACTCGGCGGGGTCCGCGCTGCCCCACGCGATCCTCCTGGACGGGCGAATCGTGGGGCGGATAGCGCTCACCAACATCGCCCGCGGCCCGTTCTTGTCGGGCACGCTCGGCTACTGGGTCGCCCAGTCCGCCAACGGCCGCGGCGTCGCCACCGCGGCGGTCGGGCGAATCGTGCGGCTGGCCTTCGACGATTAGGCTGCACCGCGTCGAGGCGGGCACGCTGGTCAACAACGCCGGCTCCCAGCGAGTGCTCGAAAACAACAAGTTCCAGCGGTACGGCTTGGCCCCTCGCTACCTGTGGATAGCCGGCGCGTGGCGCGACCATGTGCTCTTCCAGCGTCTGGCCGACGAATAAATCCGGTGCGGCGCTTCGCGGAGCCGGATTAGCATCGGGGCATGAGCTTCAGTCAGCTGCGCACGACGACGCCGGGCCTTCCCGGCGTGCGTTCGCGCTGACCTGACCACAGCGCAGAAACGGCCCCGGGCGGGATGCCCGGGGCCGTTTGCCGTGCCCGGACGTCTCGCCCCCTTCCCAAGGAGACCTCCGATGGCCATCGACCACCGCAAACTCGGGCGCGAGCTCGACCTCTTCGACTCCGACCCGCTCATCGGCGCGGGACTGCCGTTCTGGCTGCCGGCCGGCGCCGCGGCCCGGCACGCCGTTGAGTCCTATCTGTACGACCTGGAACGCCGCAACGGGTACCAGCACGTGTACTCGCCGGCGCTGGGTAAACGGCAGCTCTACGAGTTGTCGGGGCACTGGCGCAGCTTCGCCGAGGACATGTTCCCGCCGATGCCGATGGGCGGGGACGAGCTCGTGCTGCGGCCCAGCCTCTGCCCGCACCACGCGTTGATGTACAAGTCCCGCGGACGCTCGTACCGCGACCTTCCGCTGCGGATGGGCGAGCTGGGCGGCATGTATCGGGCCGAGCGCTCGGGCGTGGTGGGTGGGCTTTCCCGCGTACGCGCCATGCAGCTCAACGACGCGCACATCTTCAGCCCGGAGTCGCAGGCCGCCGCCGAGGTGGCCGAGGTGCTGCGGCTCATGCGCGAGGCGCACCGGGCGCTCGGCATCGAACCGTCCTCGTACCAACTGTCGCTGGGTGGCAGCAACAAGAGGGACTGGCCGGAGGCGGAACGGTTGCTGCGGGAGGCGTTGGACGGCATCGACTACGTCGAGGCGCCGGGTGAGGCCGCCTTCTACGGGCCGAAGATCGACGTGCAGATAGCCGACCCGGCCGGGCGCGAGTGGACCCTGGCCACCATCCAGGTCGACCACCATCAGCCGGCGGCGTTCGACCTGGAGTACGCGAACGCGGAGGGCGGCCGGTCGCGCCCGGTGATGATCCACCGCAGCCTGGTCGGGTCGATGGAGCGGCTGTTCGCGCATCTGATCGAGGTGCACGAGGGTGCGTTCCCGCTCTGGTACGCCCCGGTCCAGCTCGCCGTGCTGCCGGTCGCAGAGGCGGAGGATCCGGCGGCGAACGAGCTGGCCCGGGCGGCGATCGAGGCCGGGCTGCGGGTCGAGGTGCTGCGCGACGGTTCGATCGGGGCGCGCGTCCGGTCGAGTGCCGAGCGCAAGATCCCGTACGCGGGAATGATCGGCCGCCGCGAGGCGCCGGACGGCCTGGTCGCCCTGCGGCATCGCGACGGCCGCCGGCTGGAACCGATGCCGATCGCGGCGGCCGTCGCGCTGCTCAGCGAGGAGGCGAAACCCTAGCGTCGGCCTCGATCTCGATGCGCATCCGCGGGTCGGCCAGGCCGCACACCATCATGGTGGCGGCCGGCCGCACCTCGCCGAAGGCCCGGCGCAGCACCGGCCAGCACGGCTCGAAGTCGGCCCGCTCGGGCAGCAGATAGCGGACCCGCACGACGTCGGCCAGCGTGCAGCCGGCCTCACGCAGGGCCGCCTCGATGTTGCGCACAGCCTGTTCGGCCTGCTCGACGACGCCGGAAGGAATGGTCATCGTCGAGTAGTCGAAGCCGGTGGTGCCGGAGACGTACACGTGGTCCCCGGCCACCACCGCCCGGGCGTACCCGATCTGCTCCTCGAAGGTGGAGCCGCTGAAGATTCTGGTCACACTGAGCCGTCCCGGTCGTGCCCTCCTGGCCCTGCGCCCGCTCCGCTTGCTTCGGTGCAGTCGGTCACTCCGCAAGACCGTAGGTGAGGGCGTCGACCAACGCCACCCACGACGCCTCGACGATGTTCTCGTGGACGCCGACCGTCGTCCAGTCGCGGTCGCCGTCGCCGGTCTCGAGCAGCACCCGGGTGATCGCGTTGGTGCCGTGGCTGCCCTCGAGGATGCGCACCTTGAAGTCGGTCAGCTCGAAGTTCTTGAGCTGCGGGTAGTGCTGGGTCAGGGCGGCCCGCAGGGCCTCGTCGAGCGCGTTGACCGGGCCGTTGCCCTCAGCCGTGGCGATCACCCTTTCCCCGCGTACGCGGACCCGGACCGTCGCCTCGGACACGACCACCCCGTCCTCGCGGTGTTCGACCTGCACCCGGTACGACTCCAGGCTGAACGGGCGGGCCAGCTTGCCGCCCAGCAGCTCGTCGCGCACCAGCAGCTCGAACGACGCGTCGGCGGCCTCGAACGACCAGCCGCCGGCCTCCAGGTCCTTGACCCGCTGGGTGACCGAGCTGAGCGTGTCCGGATGGCCGGCCAGGTCGATCCCGAGCTCGCGGCTCTTGAGCTCGATGCTGGCCCGGCCGGCCATCTCGGTCACCAGGATCCGCATGTCGTTGCCCACCACCGACGGGTCGACGTGGTTGTAGAGCAGCGGATCCACCTTGATCGCGCTCGCGTGCAGCCCCGCCTTGTGAGCGAAGGCAGCGGCCCCGACGTAGGCCTGGTGGGTGTCGGGGGCGATGTTGGCGATCTCGGCGAGCGCGGTCGACACCCGCGTCGCCTTCTCCAGGCACCCTTCCGGTAGGACGGGCAGCCCGAGCTTGAGTTGCAGGTTGCTGACGGTGGCGAACAGGTCGGCGTTGCCGGGGCGCTCGCCGTACCCGTTGGCCGTGCACTGGAAGTGCTTGACCCCGGCCTCGACGGCCGCGACCGTGTTGGCCACGGCGCACGAGGTGTCGTTCTGGCAGTGGATGCCGAGCTGGTCGGCCGGGACGCCGGTACGCTCGACGACCTCGTTGATCGCCTTGGTGATCATCGAGGGGAGCATGCCGCCGTTGGTGTCGCACATGACGACCCGCTCGGCGCCGGCGTCGATGGCCGTCTTGACCACGCTCGCGGTGTACGCCGGGTCGTGGCGGAAGCCGTCGAAGAAGTGCTCGCAGTCCACGAACGCCCGGCGCCCGTTGGCCACCAGATGCTGGACGGTGTCGCGGACCATGGCCAGGTTCTCGTCGCCGGTGGTGCGCAGCGCCCGCTCGACGTGCCGGATGTCGCTCTTGGCGACCACGCAGACGACCGGGGTCTCGGCGTCGAGCAGGGCCTGAACCTGCGGATCTTTCTGCGCTTCGGTGTTCGCCTTGCGGGTCGCGCCGAAGGCGACCAGCACCGCGTTCTTCAGGTCGAGCTCGGTGCGGGCGCGGGCGAAGAACTCGGTGTCCTTGGGCATCGCGCCGGGCCAGCCGCCTTCGATGAAGCCCACGCCGAACTCGTCGAGCAGCTTCGCGACCGCCAGCTTGTCGGCGACCGAGTAGCTGATCCCCTCGCGTTGCCCGCCGTCGCGCAACGTGGTGTCGAAGACCTGGTACTCCATGGCGCGTTCCCTTCAAGGATTTTGGGGTGACCAACAAAAAGACCCCCCGCGGATGCGGGAGGTCTGCGCGTCGGCGAAGAAGTCAGCCGGCGCGCTAGGTGCGAATAATCAGCACAGCGTGGGTCACGTTCCGAAGCATGCCACGGGTGTGCACTGCTGGGACAGGAAATCCACCAGATGGGACAGGGTCACCCGAGCGGGTTTCACCTCCCGCAAGATCACAGCTACGTTGGCTGCGTGGCTGTCGAACAGTACCCCCGCAATCTCGGCTTCTCGGCGACCTACAACTTCCGCGACGTCGGCGGCTACAGCGGTCTCGACGGCCGTACGGTTCGCTGGCGGCGGCTCTTCCGGGCCGACGCGCTGCACCGGCTCGGCGAGGCCGACGCTTCCGCTTTCCAGGCCCTGGGCGTGCGTACGGTGATCGACCTCCGCCGTCCGCACGAGATCGAGAGGTACGGCCGGGTGGCCGAGCGCTACGGCCTCGCCTACCAGAACCTGGTGCTCCAGCACGTCGACTGGGACGAGGTCGGCCGCTCAGACGACGTGGTGCACGAGCGCTGGCTGGCCGACCGCTACCTCAACTTCGCCGAGGACGGGCGCGAGGCGATCGAGGCGTCGCTGCGGATCATCGCCGACCCCGGTCAGGCGCCGGTCATCGTGCACTGCATGGCCGGCAAGGACCGCACGGGTACGGTCTGCGCGCTCACCCTGGCCCTGCTCGGCGTGTCCGACGAGGACATCGCGGCCGACTACGCCCTGACCACCAACGCCATGACGCCGCTGACCGACTACCTGCTCGAGAAGCACCCGTCGGCCGTCCTCGGCAAGGAACACATGTGGGACTCGCCGCCCGCCGCCATGCTGATGTTCCTGGACGACCTGCGCGCCCTGCACGGCTCGATCGAGAACTACGTCCGCGAGATCGGCCTGAGCGACGCCGAGATCGACAGCATGCGGGGTCACCTGCTGGAGTAGTCCCCAGTCGGCCATCCGTCAGCCGGGCCCGCAAAGACCCATGCAGACTGCATGCTGGAGCTCATGCAGATGCTGATCGGGATTGCTGAGCGCGGCGCCGACGAAGAGCGGCTCGACTACCTGGTCCACGGCGTCCGCTCGGAGCTGCTGCAGCTCGATGTGGACGCCGTGGAACCGGTGACGGCCGCGCCGCCGTCGCCCGCCCTGCGGGTATCGCTCGGCGGGTCGGCCGAGGCGCTCACCCAGATGATGACGGCGCTGCGCTCGTGGGTGGGTCGCACCCCGGCGCCGCGCACGATCGAGATGACCGTGGGCGAGAAGACCCTGCGGCTCTCCGCCGCCTCGCTCGCCGAGCAGGACATCGACGAGTTCCTGAGGGCTATCCGCCAGGCCTAGAGCACGCGGTGCACCCAGCCGAACGGGTCCTCGGCCCGGCCGCGCTGGATGTCGACCAGCTGCTTGCGCAGCTCGGCCGTGACGTCGCCGGTGCCGCCGTCGGCCACGACGAACTCGTCGCCCGCGCTCTTGACCTGGCCGATCGGGGTGATGACGGCCGCCGTGCCGCAGGCGAAGGCCTCGCGGATGCGGCCCGACTTGGCGCCCTCCTGCCACTCGGCCAGGCTGACCGGACGCTCCTCGACCTTGCGGCCGGCCCGCCCGGCCAGCTTGATCACCGAGTCGCGGGTGATGCCGGGCAGGATCGTGCCGGTCAGCGGCGGGGTCACCAGGCTGCCGTCGTCGAGCACGAAGAACACGTTCATGCCGCCGAGCTCGTCGATGTACTTGCGCTCGACCGCGTCGAGGTAGACGACCTGGTCGCAGCCGTTCTCGATCGCCTCGGCCTGGGCCGACAGGCCGGCCGCGTAGTTGCCGCCGCACTTGGCCGCGCCGGTGCCGCCGGGCGCGGCCCGGGTGTAGTCCGGGGTCACCCACACCGAGACCGGCTTGACGCCGCCGGAGAAGTACGGGCCGACCGGCGAGGCGATGACCAGGTAGAGGTATTCCATCGAGGGCCGCACGCCCAGGAAGACCTCGCTGGCGTAGGCGAACGGGCGCAGGTAGAGGCTGCCCTCGTCGCTGGTCGGCAGCCAGGACCGGTCGATCCGGATGAGCTCGTGCAGCGACTGCAGGAACGTCTCGACCGGCAGCTGGGGCATCGCCATGCGCTGGGCCGACTGGGCGAACCGGGCCGCGTTGGCGTCGGGCCGGAACATGGCGACGCCGCCGTCGGGCAGCGTGTAGGCCTTCAGACCCTCGAAGATCTCTTGCGCGTAGTGCAGCACGGCCGACGCCGGGTCCATCGGGATGGGCGCCCGCGCCTCGACGCGAGGCTCGTACCAGCCTTTGCCGTCGGCGTAGCGGACCGTGACCATGTGGTCGGTGAAGATGCGGCCGAAGCCGGGGTTGACCAGCAGGGCTGCGCGCTCGGCGTCGCCCACGGGTGCCGGGTTCGGACGGATCTCGAACTCGAGGTTGTCACCACCGCTCATGACAAGTGGACCTGCTTTCTGACAAGAAGAATGGAGGCATGCGGAAGCACCCGTAGTGCTTCCTGAATCTACCCGAACGGTCGTTCAAACTGCAGACCGCAACGGGTGAGGGGCCCCCGACGCTGTGTTTACAGCGCGGCGGCGATGCGGTCGCCGACTTCGGCGGTACGCAGCGGCGCGCCCGTCGTGCGGGACGCGACCTCGGCCGCGACCGCCTCGGATACTCGGCGGGCCTCGTCGTGGTGGCCCAGGTGCTCGAGCAGCAGCGAAGCGGAGAGGATGGCGGCCGCCGGGTCGGCGATGCCCTGACCGGCGATGTCGGGCGCCGAGCCGTGCACCGGCTCGAACGTCGACGGGAACTTGCGCTCCGGGTTGACGGAGCCGCTGGCCGCCATGCCGATGCCGCCGGTAACGGCAGCGGCGATGTCGGTGAGGATGTCACCGAAGAGGTTGTCGGTCACGACCACGTCGTACCGCTGGGGGTTGCTGACCATGAACATGCTGGCCGCGTCAATGTGCTGGTATTCCGTGGTGACCTCGGGGAATTCGGCCGCGACGGCGGCGAAGGTGCGCGCCCACAGGCCGCCGGCCTTGGTCAGCACGTTCGTCTTGTGCACCATCGTGAGGTGACGGCGGTCGCGGCGCTGGGCCCGGCCGAAGGCGTCGCGGATGACCCGCTCGACGCCGTGGCGGGTGTTCAGGCTCTCTTCCGTCGCGATCTCGGCCGGGGTGTCCTTGTGCAGCACCCCGCCGGCGCCGACGTACAGGCCCTCGACGCCCTCGCGCACCACGACCATGTCGATCTCGCCGGGCTTGACGCCGGCCAGCGGGCTGGTGGTGCCGGGCCAGAGCTTGGACGGGCGCAGGTTCACGTACTGGTCGAAGTCGAACCGCAGCTTGAGCAGCAGGCCCCGCTCGAGGACGCCGGGCGGGACGCTCGGGTCGCCGATGGCGCCGAGCAGGATGGCGTCGTGGCGGGCCAGCTCTTCCTGAATGGCCGAGGGCAGCACCTCGCCGGTGCGGTTGTAGAAGCGGGCGCCGAGGTCGTAGTCGTTGAACTCCGTATTCGGGAGGACCGCCTCGATCACCTTCTGAGCCTGAGCGGTCACCTCGGTACCGATGCCGTCGCCGGCCACCACCGCGATCCGCGCCACGCTCACGTCCTGCTCCTTCGGTTGAGGTCTGCCGGGCCTCAGGCTAGCGCGCAAGTCCCGATCTTCGGTACGACGGTCCCACCTACTGAACCCATCCAACCATCCCGCCCGCCACCCTAAACCGGACTGAAGGCCAGATTCGGCTCGGCGGAAACGAACAACCCCCGACCGCGGCAAACGGTTCGGGGGTTGCTGCGACGAGTACGCGTGGATTGGCCTCGCCAATGTCGCCCGGCGCAGGCGAGCGCATCACCCGAAGACGAGCCCGCCGGCGGGTCGCGCGGCGGACACAACGCTAGCGATGCGGACTAAAGACGCGCAAGACACATCCCCCGCGTGTCGGCGCGGATGTTCCGGCTCACATGGCACCATGCGCCGGTGAGTTTCGACCTCGTGGTGTGGGCCATGGACAAGCCGGACCTGCCGGACGCCGTACGGGCCGCCAACGCGCGATGCGCGCGCGGTGAGCACCCGCAGCGCCCGGCCGATCCGCGCGTCGTCGCCTTCTACGACGCCCTGACCAGTGAGTATCCCGATCGCGGCCCGCGCGCCTCGGCGCCCGGCTCGCCCTGGGCGCACCCGCCGCTGCACGCCGCGGCCGACCACATCCAGATGCGGCTCGACGAGAACTGCCCGGACGAGGTGCTGGAGACGATCGAGCGGCTGGCCGCCGAGCTCAACCTCGACCTGCTCGACCTGCAGGACGGCACGGTCTACCCGCCGCCGGTCAGGGCCCGCTGACCCGCAGATCGGCGATGCTGCCGCGCTCCGCGCCGATCGCGGCGGCCACCGTGGTGAGCAGGTCGGCGCCGACCGACGAGTCGACGGTCAGCGTCATCAGCGCCTCGCCGCCGGCCTCGCGCCGGGCCACCTGCATGGCGGCGATGTTGACCCCGGCCTCGCCCAGCAGGGTGCCGATCGCGCCGACGATGCCGGGCCGGTCGCTGTACCGGAAGAACAGCAGCACACCGTCGGCGTTGAGGTCGAGGTCGAAGTCGTCGAGGCCGGTCAGCTTGGCCGTCTCGCGGGTGCCGTGCACGGCCAGGGTGCCGGCCACGCTCACCGACCGGCCGTCGGGCAGCGCCCCGCGCACGGTCACCAGGTCGTGGTCGAGGGGCTCGTCGCTGGTCACCAGTTCGACCTCGACCCCGCGGTCGGCCGCCAGCTGAGGGGCATTGACGTACGTCACCCGCTCGTCCACCACGGCGGCGAACAGCCCCTTCATCGCGGCCAGCCGCAGCACGCCCAGTTCGTGCGACACGATCTCGCCCCGCACCTCGACTGTGACGGTCGCCGCCACGTGCCCGGCCACCGCGGTGAAGACCTTGCCCAGCTTCTCGGCCAGGGTCAGCAGCGGGCGCACGTCCTCGTCGACCACGCCGCCGGCCTGCACGTTGACCGCGTCCGGCACGAATTCGCCGTCCAGCGCGAGCTTGACGCTGCGGGCCACCGAGAGCCCGGCCTTGTCCTGCGCCTCGGCCGTCGACGCGCCCAGGTGCGGCGTCACCACCACGTTGTCCAGGCCGAACAGGGGCGACTCGGTGGTCGGCTCGGTGACGAACACGTCCAGCCCGGCGCCGGCCACCCGGCCCTCGAGCAAGGCGGTGGCCAGCGCGTCCTCGTCGATCAGCCCGCCGCGGGCCGCGTTGACGATGCGCACACCCGGCCGGACCAGCCCCAGTTCCTTCTCGCCGATCAAACCCACCGTTTCCGGCGTACGCGGAAGGTGCACCGAGATGAAATCGGACTCCCGCAGCAACTCGTCCAGGCCGACCAGGCGTACGCCCAATTGAGCGGCCCGAGCGGGCTGCACGTACGGGTCGTACGCGATCAGGCGCGTGCCGAAGGCCGCCATCCGCTGCGCGAACAGCACGCCGATGCGGCCCAGCCCGACCACCCCGACCGTCTTGCCCTGCACCTCGACGCCGACGAACCGCGACCGCTGCCATCGCCCGCCCTTGAGCGAGGCCGTGGCCGTCGCGGTGTGCCGGGCCACCGCCAGCAGCAGCGCGATCGCCTGCTCGGCGGCCGACACGATGTTGCTGGTCGGCGCGTTGACCACCAGGACGCCACGGGCGGTCGCGGCGGCGATGTCGACGTTGTCCAGCCCCACCCCGGCCCGGGCCACCACCCGCAGCCCGGCGCCGGCCGCGAGCACTTCGGCGTCGACCTGGGTGGCGCTGCGCACGATCAGCGCGTCGGCCCCGGCCACCGCGGCCAGCAGGGCCGGGCGATCGGTGCCGTCGACCTGGCGGACGTCGTAGTCGCCGGCGAGAACGTCGATGGCGGACGGGGCTAGTTCCTCGGCGATCAGGACGACAGACGGCACGCGGCACCCTCCCGGGGGATCGCTACAGATCGATGCGATCGTAAATGGCCCCGGGAGGCGCCGTCACTAGCTCAGCGTGTTGGGATCGTCGCCCGGTTGATGGGTGGCGCGGGCGGCTGACCGGCCAGGGCCAGGCCGTCGGGCTGGCGGAAGCTGAGCGCCTCGGCGTCCAGCGCGTCGTACAGCAGGTCGAGGTCGAGCGTGCCGACCGGCGGGTAGACCCGCTCGCGCGGCGGTTCCTGACCGACCTCGAGCGCACCCTGCTCGACCATGAACTCGACGATCGCCTGCCGCACGGCCGGCAGCGTCACCGGCGAGTGGTACAGGACGTTGAGGGCCTGCATCCGCATGCCCTGCACGTGTTCCTCGCCCTTGTTGTCGTGGAAGTGCGGGTTGCGGGTCTCGATCTGCAGCACCGGCACCGAGCTGGCCATCACCTCGGGGTCGGTGCTCTCGAGGACGCCGCCGAACTGCTCGAACAGGTCCATGAACTCGTACGGCTCGACCGCGAAGCCACCGGCCAGGCGCAGCTTGAGACCGAGGTCGAGGGTCATGGCGTGCTCGCCCGCGTTGCCGGTGGCGATCACCTCGGTGCCGAAGTCGGAGTACTCCGCCAGGAAGCGGTTGAGCCATTCGTTGGTGATCTGCGAGCTGCGGCCCTTGCGGCTGAAGAAGAGCCGGTTGTCGCGCAGCTTGGGCTTCGAGTGCCACGAGATGCGGACCATCGAGTACGGCGAGTCGGCCAGGTGCAGCCCGGCCGCGTAGACCTTGCAGTACTCGTGGACCGAGCCGGGCACGTAGTTGTCGGCGTCGACGTAGCCGATGTAGCGGCGGCCGGTCATCGCGGCCAGCGCCATGCCGAGCAGCATGGCCTCGCCCTTGCCGTTGCGGATCAGGCCGTCGTCGTCGAGCAGCTCGGGCAGGCCGGCCGCCTTCATGGCCGCGGCCACCCCGGGGTCTTTCTGGTGGACCGTGATCGCGGAGCGACCGGCCAGCCGGCAGAACTGCTCGACGGTCTGCGCCTCGATCTCGTACCGGTCGACCGGGGCACGGTCGCTGTTCGAGACCAGAACGATGAGGCAATCGTGCGGAATTCCCGAGAGAACACCCTCGATGACGGTCCGTGTCTCATTCATGCACGGAACGACAATGACCATTTGTGATTCGACGGCGTGCAGTGCCTCGGCCGGCACCACCCGGCTGCCGGCCCCCGCCGACAGCCCCGAGTCCAGCTCGATGACCCGCTGGAGCTCGTGAATCCGAACCGCACCGAAGCGCTCGCTCCGGAAAGAATCAGCCAGTCGCATCGCCCGAAGATACCCGCCGCGGGCCGGCTTCAAGAGTCCGAACAGCACACATTTCAGTGTCGGAATCGTCGCAGGTAAATGGCACGTAACGCCGATGTTTCCAAATAGCACTCAGCCCGCTTTCCGGCCCCATTTCGGAGCAGGAAAGCGGGCTGAGGATAAATCAGGCAGTTTCAGTGATCGGGCGGTCGACCCAGCTCATCATGTCGCGCAGCTTGCGGCCGGTGACCTCGATCGGGTGCTGGGCGCCCTGCTCGCGGTACTTCTTGAGCAGCGGGCCGCCGTTGTCGTCGTCCTCGATCAGCTGGCGGGTGAACTCGCCGGACTGGATGTCGGCCAGGATCCGCTTCATCTCGGCCTTGGTCTCGGCGTTGATGACCCGCGGGCCGCTGACGTAGTCGCCGAACTCGGCCGTGTCCGACACGCTGTAACGCATGCGGGAGATGCCGCCCTCGTACATGAGGTCGACGATCAGCTTGAGCTCGTGCAGGCACTCGAAGTACGCGATCTCGGGGGCGTAGCCGGCCTCGGTGAGCACCTCGAAGCCGGTCTGCACGAGCGCCGCGGTGCCGCCGCAGAGCACGGCCTGCTCGCCGAACAGGTCGGTCTCGGTCTCTTCCTTGAAGGTCGTCTTGATGACGCCGGCCCGGGCGCCACCGATCGCCTTCGCGTACGAGAGGGCCAGCGCGAGGCCCTCGCCGGTCGGGTCCTGCTCGACCGCGACCAGGCACGGGACGCCCTTGCCGTCCACGTACTGGCGGCGCACCAGGTGACCCGGGCCCTTCGGCGCCACCATGGCGACGGTCACGTCGGCCGGGGGCTTGATGAGCTCGAACCGGATGTTCAGGCCGTGGCCGAAGAAGAGCGCCTTGCCCGCCGACAGGTTGGGCGCGATCGACTCGGTGTAGATCTTGCGCTGCGCGGTGTCCGGCGCCAGCAGCATGATCACGTCGGCCCAGGCCGACGCCTCGGCCGGGGTCTTGACCTCGAGGCCCTGCTCCTCGGCCTTGGCCCGGCTCTTCGAGCCCTCCTTGAGGCCCACGACCACCTCGACGCCCGAGTCACGCAGCGACAGCGAGTGCGCGTGGCCCTGGCTGCCGTACCCGATCACGGCGACCTTCTTGCCCTGGATGATGCTCAGGTCGGCGTCGTCGTCGTAGAAAACTTCCGCGGTCATTTCTTTCCTTTAACTAGGCGGCGCGGAGCGCCGGGCCGGTCGTGATGGAGCGGGAACCGCGGCCGATGGCCACCAGGCCCGACTGGACCATCTCTTTGATGCCGTACGGCTCGAGGTCGCGCAGCAGCGCATCAAGTTTGTCGGGGTTACCCGTCGCCTCGATCGTGAGGGTGTCCGGAGCGACGTCGATCACCTTCGCCCGGAACAGCTCGACCGTCTCGAGCACCTGGCTGCGCTGCGCGCGATCGGCACGCACCTTGACCAGCAGGAGCTCGCGCTGAACCGACTGCTGCGGGTCCAGCTCGACGATCTTGAGGACGTTCACCAGCTTGTTGAGCTGCTTGGTCACCTGCTCCAGGGGTGAGGAGTCGGCGTTGACCACGATCGTGATGCGGGAGACGTCCGGGTTCTCCGTCTCGCCCACCGCCAGCGAATCGATGTTGAAGCTGCGCCGCGAGAACAGGCCCGACACCCGGGCGAGGACACCCGGCTTGTTCTCGACCAGCACGGACAAGGTGTGCTTGTTCATGATCAGAGGTCGTCCTCTTCGAAGGTGGGACGGACGTCCCGGGCGAACATGATCTCGTCGTTGCTGGTGCCGGCCGCGACCATGGGCCACACCATGGCGTCCTTGCCGACAGTGAAGTCGATGACCACCGGGGCGTCGTTGATCTCCATCGCCTGCTTGATGATCTTGTCGACGTCGTCCTTGGACTCGCAGCGCAGCCCGATGCAGCCCAGCGCCTCGGCCAGCTTCACGAAGTCGGGGATGCGGTGCTTGTGCGTGCCCAGCTCGGTGTTGGAGTAGCGGCCCTCGTAGAACAGGGTCTGCCACTGCCGGACCATGCCCAGGTTGCCGTTGTTGATGACGGCGATCTTGACCGGGATGCCCTCGAGGGCGCAGGTGGCCAGCTCCTGGTTGGTCATCTGGAAGCAGCCGTCGCCGTCGATCGCCCAGACCGGGGTGTCCGGCCGGCCGACCTTGGCCCCCATCGCGGCCGGGACGGCGTAGCCCATGGTTCCGGCGCCGCCCGAGTTCAGCCAGGTGCCCGGCTTCTCGTACTTGATGAACTGCGAGGCCCACATCTGGT
The DNA here is from genome assembly GCF_026626335.1 of Paractinoplanes pyxinae. Classification (GTDB taxonomy): domain Bacteria; phylum Actinomycetota; class Actinomycetes; order Mycobacteriales; family Micromonosporaceae; genus Actinoplanes; species Actinoplanes pyxinae. The sequence goes on from NZ_JAPNTZ010000007.1 coordinate 124,399, forward strand.
GCTGGCCCACGCCCGCGACGTAGATCGCCTCGGGGCCGACCAGCTCGCCGATCCGCTCGATCACGTACTGCGGGGCCAGGGTGCCGTCGGTCGGCTCCTCGTAGCCCAGCGGGTAGCGCTCGCGCAGCTCGTTCAGCGTGGCCCACCACGGCTCGTACTTGCCGGCGCCCTCGGCCGAGGCCGACACGGCGGCGATCAGCTCGTCGATGACGTGCCGGGCGTCGCCCACGATCGGGACGTCGGCGTGCCGGTTCTTGCCGATCTCGGCCGGGTCGATGTCGGCGTGCACGACCTTGGCGTCCGGCGCGAACGAGTCGAGCTTGCCGGTGACCCGGTCGTCGAAGCGCGCGCCCAGCGTGATCAGCAGGTCGGACTTCTGCAGCGCGTAGACCGCCGGGACCGTGCCGTGCATGCCGGGCATGCCCAGGTGCTGCGGGTGCGAGTCGGGGAACGCGCCCAGCGCCATCAGCGTGGTGATGACCGGGATGCCGGTCATCTCGGCCAGCTTCTTCAGCCCGTCGGTGGCGCCGGCCTTGAGCACGCCGCCGCCCACGTAGAGCACCGGGCGCTTGGCCGCGGCGATCAGCCGGGCCGCCTCGCGGATCTGCTTGCCGTGCGGGTGCAGGGTCGGGCGGTAGCCGGGCAGGTCGAGCGTGGGCGGCCAGGTGAAGGTGGTCTGCGCCTGCAGCACGTCCTTCGGCACGTCGACCAGCACCGGGCCCGGGCGGCCGGAAAGGGCCAGGTGGAAGGCTTCGGCCAGGATCCGCGGCAGCTCCTCGGGCGTCTGCACCAGGAAGTTGTGCTTGGTGATGGGCAGCGTGATGCCCTGGATGTCGGCTTCCTGGAAGGCGTCGGTGCCGATCGCGGGCCGGGCCACCTGGCCGGTGATCGCGACGATCGGCACCGAGTCCATGTAGGCGTCGGCGATCGGCGTCACCAGGTTGGTCGCGCCCGGGCCGCTGGTGGCGATGCACACGCCGACCTTGCCGGTGGCCTGCGCGTAGCCGGTGGCGGCGTGCCCCGCGCCCTGCTCGTGGCGGACCAGGATGTGCCGCACCTTGGAGTCGTACAGGGGGTCGTAGGCGGGCAGGATGGCACCGCCCGGGATGCCGAACGCGACCTCGACCCCGAGCGCCTCGAGCGACCGCACGAGCGCACCGGCGCCCGAGGTGGGAACCGGGGAGGCTACGGCCGGGGCCGTGGTGGCGGCCGCCGCGACAGTGGCCGGGTTGGCTCGGTGGGCGAGAGTCTCAGGAGTGGGTCTCGTCATGGCACTTCATACCTTTACGGGTTGGGCGAACCAGTACTTGAGCAACAAAAAAGGCCCTCGTGCCAAACAGCACGGGACCTAGCGCACTCGGGCTGGCCTCAGACCAGCGGGAGTGCGCTCAGATAAGTACTCGGGACGCGAAGCACATGCTGCCCACCTTGCCCGATCCCAGGCGGTGAGTCAACTGATCCCACATTTTGATCACTCGACTCCCTCCCCCGTGGGAGCGACGAAGCCCGGATCGCTCGGCAACAGGGCCCTGAGCTGCCTCATACCCGGCCCGAGCATCACCACCTGGCTGCGCGGAGCGGCGTCGGCGGGCGGGGCCGAACGCGGCGCGGGCACCGGACGGGAGCCGCCCTGGCGCAGGGTTCGCAGCTGCGCCTCGAGGTGTTCGGCGGGCACGCCCCAGCCGAACAGCGAGCCCTGCCCGAGCCGGCAGCCCGCCTCTTCGACGGCGGCCCGCTGGGCCGGTGTGCCGATGCCCTCGGCCAGCACCTCGAGACCGAGCCGGTGCCCCATCCGCACGACGACATCGACCAGCGGGGCGGCCATGCCCGTACGGGACTCGGGCTCGGCCACCAGGGCATGGTCGATCTTGAGAATGTCGACCGGGAGCGTACGCAGCTGACCGAGCGAGGAGTAGCCGGCGCCGAAGTCGTCGAGCGCGATCCGCACGCCGGTGGCCCGCAGCTCGGCCAGGCGGCTGATCAGCTCTTCCATGTCGGTGGCGACGGCGTGCTCGGTCACCTCGAGCACCAGCCGCTGGGGCGGGACGCCGTGCCGTTCGAGCACGTCGGCGACCTGACCCGCGTAGTCGGCGGCGTGCAGCTCCTTGGGCGACAGGTTGACCGAGACCCAGACGTCGTGGCCGCGGGAGAGCCATTCGGCGAGCTGGATGGTGGCCTGTTCGAGCACCCACGAGCCGATCCGGTTGATCAGCCCCGATTCCTCGGCGACCGGGATGAACTCGTCCGGCCGGACCGCGCCCAGCGTGGGATGGGTCCAGCGCAGCAGCGCCTCGGCCCCGACCGGCCGCATGGAGGGCAGCGCCACCACCGGCTGGAAGACCAGGCGCAGCTGCTCACGGTCGATCGCGTGGCGCAGCTCGGCCTCGAGCGTGCCCCGGCGGCGCAGCAGCTCGTCGTACCGCTGCTGATAGCGCTCGACCCGGTTCTTGCCGCGCTGTTTGGCGTAGCGCAGGGCCAGGTCGGCGTCGCGGATGATGTCGCCCGTGTCGGCCGGGTCGGGGCCCGTGTAGGCCACGCCGAGGCTGGCCGAGAGGAAGATCGAACCCCCGTCGGCCTCGTACGGTTCACCCAGCACAGCCAGCAGCCGGTGCGCGGTGAGCATGGCCTCGTCGGCCGTGCCGCGCATCAGGATGGCGAACTCGTCGCCGCCGAGCCGCGCGGCGACGTCGCCGTCGAGCAGGTTGCGCCGCAGGCGCTCGCCCACCTCTTTGAGCACCGTGTCCCCGACGTCGTGGCCGCGCATGTCGTTGACCGTCTTGAACCCGTCGAGATCGATGCCGACCAGCACCCTCGACTCGGCGCCCTCGCGCAGCGCCCGCTGCAGGCCGCGGCGGTTGGCCAGCCCGGTCAGCGGGTCGGTGTGCGCCAGCTCGCGGTAGTGCGCCTCGCGGGAACGCAGCTCCAGCGTGTAGCGCCGGACGTCACGCAGGGCCAGGTATTGCCGGCCGACCAGGGCGAAGCCTTCGACGGCGGCGCCCAGGAAGCCGTACACGTCGAAGTCGCCGCCCCGAGCCAGGTGGTAGCCGGCCGCGACGACCATGGCCACCATCGGGACCACCGCGTAGCCGGTGCTGCGCTCGGTGACGTCGCCCACCACCGTCACCGGCCGGTCGGCCACCTTGACCGCCCGCGCGATGACGAACAGGCCGGTCGGCAGCAGCAGCGCCCCGAACAGGACGGCGCCGTCATTGTCCTGGCAGATGCCGCCGGCCAGCGCGACGGCGGCGGCCGAGACGAGAGTCACCCCGCCGGCCGCCCGTACGGTGGTCAGGCGCGGCCGGTGCGCATGGAGCGCCAGCACGACGGTGAGGCCGAGCGAGATCACCGCCAGGCCGGTCGGCACCAGCACCGACGGGCAGGCCATCGGGGTGGCGTCGCCCAGCAGGCGGGTCGGCTCGGCCAGCAGCACCGAGCCCACGAACCAGATCGCCGCCGCGATGACCAGACCGTCCAGCAGGTGCCGGAGGGCGGCGCCGGGGTTCTCGGCCGCGCCGGGCAGCATGGCCGTGCCGACAAGCAGGATCAGGCTGCCGATGGCGGTGCCGGCGGCGACCGCGGTGCCCAGCCCCATGCGCGGCGGCTCGGCCGTGGTGATCAGCACACTCAGCATGCCGGCCAGGGCGGCCCCGGTGGCGATCGCACCGCCGGCCGCGAGCACGAGGTAGGCCCGGCGGGCCGCGCCGGTGTGCCGGCGGCCGGAGTTGCCCAGCACGGCGACGGCGGGGACCGCGATCAGGAGGCCCGCGAGCGCTGCCAGCTCCACGCCGGACGGTGATTGCACGGGAACACTCTGCCTGATGCCGATCTATTTAACGAGCCCCCTCGTCCCGCCTTCTGGACGCAATTGGCGGTCCTTACCTCCGGCGGTGGCACACTGAGGGGATGCCTGACCTGCGTTCCCGGACCTCGACCCACGGTCGGACCATGGCCGGCGCGCGTGCCCTGTGGCGCGCCACCGGGATGACCGACAACGACTTCGGCAAGCCCATCGTGGCGATCGCCAACAGCTATACGCAGTTCGTACCGGGTCATGTGCACCTCAAGGACCTCGGCGGCCTGGTCGCCGACTCGATCGCCGAGGCCGGCGGCGTCGGGCGCGAGTTCAACACGATCGCGGTCGACGACGGCATCGCCATGGGCCACGGCGGCATGCTCTACTCGCTGCCCAGCCGCGAGCTGATCGCCGACGCGGTCGAGTACATGGTGAACGCGCACTGCGCCGACGCCCTGGTCTGCATCTCGAACTGCGACAAGATCACCCCGGGCATGCTGATCGCCGCCCTGCGGCTCAACATCCCCACGGTGTTCGTCTCGGGCGGCCCCATGGAGGCCGGCAAGACGGTCGCCATCGAGGGCATCGTGCACGAGAAGCTCGACCTGGTCGACGCCATGAGCGCGAGCGCCAACGAGAACGTGACCGACGCCCAGCTCGACACCATCGAGCGCTCGGCCTGCCCCACGTGCGGCTCCTGCTCCGGCATGTTCACCGCCAACTCGATGAACTGCCTCACCGAGGCGATCGGGCTGGCCCTGCCGGGCAACGGCTCGACGCTGGCCACCCACGCCTCCCGCAAGGCGCTGTTCGAGAAGGCCGGCGAGCTGATCGTCGGCATCGCCAAGCAGTACTACGAGAACAACGACGAGTCGGTGCTGCCGCGCAACATCGCCAGCCGGGACGCGTTCGAGAACGCGGTCGCGCTCGACGTGGCCATGGGCGGCTCGACCAACACCGTGCTGCACCTGCTGGCCGCCGCGCGCGAGGCCGGGCTCGACTTCAGCGTGGCCGACATCGACGCGATCTCGCGCCGGGTGCCCTGCCTGTCGAAGGTCGCCCCGAACAGCCCGAAGTACCACATGGAGGACGTGCACCGGGCCGGTGGCATCCCGGCCCTGCTGGGCGAGCTGCACCGCGGCGGCGCGCTGAAGACGAACGTGCGCTCGGTGCACTCCCCCGACCTCGAGTCGTGGCTGGGCGAGTGGGACATCCGCGGCGGCTCACCGTCCGAGGCGGCCCTCGAGCTGTTCCACGCGGCGCCCGGCGGCGTGCGCACCACCCAGCCGTTCTCGACCGAGAACCGGTGGGCGACGCTCGACACCGACGGCGAGAAGGGCTGCATCCGCTCGGTCGACCACGCCTACACGGTCGACGGCGGCCTGGCCATCCTCTTCGGCAACCTGGCCCCGGACGGCTGCGTGGTCAAGACGGCCGGCGTGGACGAGTCGATCTGGAAGTTCACCGGCCCCGCCCGCGTCTTCGAGTCGCAGGACGCGGCGGTCGACGGCATCCTCGGCAAAGAGGTCGTCGAGGGCGACGTGGTGGTCATCCGCTACGAGGGCCCCAAGGGCGGCCCCGGCATGCAAGAGATGCTGTACCCGACGAGCTTCCTCAAGGGCCGCGGGCTGGGCAAGGCGTGCGCGCTGATCACCGACGGCCGCTTCTCGGGCGGCACCAGCGGGCTCTCCATCGGCCACGTCTCGCCCGAGGCGGCCGCGGGCGGGCTGATCGCGCTGGTCCAGACGGGCGACGAGATCACCATCGACATTCCCGGCCGCGGCATCACGCTCAACGTCAGCGACGAGGAACTGGCCCAGCGCCGGCACGAGGAGGAGCGGCGGGCCAAGCCGTTCACCCCGGTCGACCGCCAGCGCCCGGTGTCGGCGGCCCTGCGCGCGTACGCGTCGATGGCCACCAGCGCCAGCGACGGCGCCTACCGCCGCGTTCCCGACTAGGCCGTACTGCGAAAAGGCCGCGCACCCGTCGGGTGTGCGGCCTTTTTGATCTTTCCCGGAGGGCAACTTTTCGATGGGGATGGTCGTTGGCCGATAGGTGAGCACGCCCAGTCCCGACCGCCGCGGCACGATGAAAGTGCTGGCCGGCCTCATGCTCGGCATGTTCCTGGCCGCGCTCGACCAGACCATCGTCACCGCGGCCATCCGCACGATCGGCGACGACCTGCACGGGCTCAGCGTGCAGGCCTGGGTGACCACGGCCTACCTGATCACGGCGACCATCTCGACCCCGCTCTACGGCAAGCTCTCCGACATCTACGGCCGGAAGAAGTTCTTTCTGGCGGCCATCACGATCTTTCTGATGGGCTCGGCCGCCTGCACGTTCGCCGGGTCGATGTACCAGCTGGCGGCCTTCCGAGCGGTGCAGGGGCTGGGCGCGGGCGGGCTGTTCTCGCTCGCGCTGGCCATCGTGGGCGACCTCGTGCCGCCCCGCGAACAGGCCCGCTACCAAGGGTTCTTCCTGGCCGTGTTCGGGTCGGCCAGCGTCGTCGGGCCGGTGGTGGGCGGCTTCCTGGCCGGGGCCGACGAGATCCTGGGCATCGCCGGCTGGCGCTGGGTCTTCCTGGTCAACGTGCCGATCGGGGCGGTCGCGCTGGTCGTGGTGGCGCGGGTGCTGCACGTGCAGCACAACCGGCGCGAGCACCGGATCGACTGGTGGGGCGCGGTCGCGATCTGCCTGTGCCTGGGGCCGCTGCTGACGGTGGCCGAGCAAGGGCGTACGTGGGGATGGGGTTCGCCGGGGTCGGTCGTCTGCTACGTCGTAGGTGCGATCGGGCTGGTGCTGTTCCTGCTGGCCGAGGCGCGCATGGGAGCCGAGGCGCTGATCCCGCTGCGCTTCTTCCGCAACCGCACCTTCGCGCTGACCGCGAGCGGCGGGTTCGTCGTCGGCATGGGGATGTTCGGCGGGCTGGCCCTGCTGCCGTTGTATCTGCAGATCGTGCGCGGGGCGACGCCGACCGAGTCGGGGCTGCAACTGCTGCCGATGACGGCGGGAATCATGGTGGGCTCCCTCGCGTCCGGGCAGACCATCAGCCGTACGGGAAAATACCGGCTCTTCCCGGCGGTCGGGGTGGCGCTGATGATGTGCGGGCTGCTGTTGCTGCACACCACCGGGGTCGAGACGCCGTACTGGCAGACCGGCGTCCACATGGGAGTCTTCGGCCTCGGGCTGGGTTTCGTGCTGCAGCCGGTCACGCTCGCGGTGCAGAACGCCATGCCGTCGTCCGAGATCGGCGTGGCCACCGCATCGTCCACGTTCTTCCGGCAGATGGGCGCCACGGCCGGGACGGCGATCTTCCTGTCGATCCTGTTCGCCACCGTGGGAGATAAGATCGCCGCCGCGTTCCGGGAGGACACCGCCTTTCAGCGGGCGCTCAAGGACCCGGCCGTCGTCGCCGACCCGGCGAACCGGCCGCTGCTCTCGTTCTCGGGATCGGGGGCGGCTCTGGACGACACGTCGTTCCTCGAGCGGGTGAACCCGGCCCTGGCTCACCCCTTCAAGGCCGGTTTCTCGGACACGGTGAACGCTGTGCTTCTCGTGGCCGCCGGGATCCTGCTGCTGGCCTTCATCCTGTTCGTCTTCCTGCCGCACGTGCCCCTGCGTACCGCCGCCGCCTCCGCTTCGCCGCCTTCCTCACCACCGTCCTCGCCGCCTTCCTCGCCGCCTTCTTCACCGCCTTCCTCGCCGCTTTCTTCACCGCCTTCCTCGCCGCTTTCTTCACCGCCTTCCTCGCCGCTTTCCGAACACGCTCTCGCCCGTGCCTCCTCGCTCGCCGATCTCGACGCCGATCTCGCCCGGCTCTTCGACACCGGGCCCAGCCTTGAACGGACGCCCACAATGGACACTGCTCAGCTGACCGACGAACCCGACACGACCACGGCCGGGCCGGGCGAGGCTATCGTCCGCGGCCGCATCGACGGTCCGGGCGGGCTGCCGCTGCCCGGCGCCACCCTGACGATCACCGACTTCGGCGGTCAGCAGCTGGCCCGCGCGGTGACCGGCGACGACGGCACCTACCGGATGGTGCTGCACGCCGGCGGCTCGTTCCTGCTGATCTGCGCGGCCGACCGCCACCAGCCGGCCGCCGCCGTGATCAACGTGGCCGCGGGCGAGATCCGCCGGGTGCTGTCACTGGCCGGCGCCGGCCAGATCACCGGCCGGGTCACCGACCGCGCCGGCCGCGGCCTGCCCGGCGCGACGCTGACCCTGACCGACCCACGCGGCGAGGTGGTCGCCACCACCACGGCCGGCGCCGACGGTCGCTACCAGGTGCCCGGCCTGGACGGCCCCGAGTACACACTGACGGCGACGGCCCCGCACGCCCGCCCGGCCTCGCGCACGGTCTCCCCCAACGAGCCCGGCCCGGTCGACCTGGCCCTGGCCGTCGGCGGCGTCCTCACCGGCAACGTACGGGCGGCCGGCTCCGGCCACCCCATCCCCGAGGCGTCGGTGGTAGCCGTCGACCGAACCGGCCGCGTCGCCGGCGCCGCCACCACCGACCACGAGGGACGCTACGAACTGCGAGACCTGCCTCCGGGCGTCTACACGGTCGCCGCGAGCGGCCACGCTCCCGTAGCCACCCGAGTCGAACTGACCGGCGACCACGCCGCCCACGACATCACCCTGGGCACCCCGGCCGCCGCCTCGGCCCTGCACTGAGGGCTTGCCGCCGCTCACTCCGATGCCGATGCTGGGTGCCATGTTCGAACGGGTAGCGCCGATCATTCCGGTGGGGGATCTGGACGTGGCCCTGGAGCGGTACCGCCGGCTCGGGTTCACCGTCCGGGCCTACGGCGGGGCGGAGCGCTACGGCTTCGTGGACCGCGATGACGTGTCACTGTACCTGACCGAATGGGCCGACCACGACCCGGCCCACACGGCGGCGTCGGTCTACCTGTACGTGTCAGACGCCGACGCCGTCCACGACGAGTGGGCCGGGATCGCCGAGGGGCGGCTGGGCGCACCCCGCGATACGCCGTGGGGTCTGCGCGAATTCACCTACGTGGACCCGGACGGCACGCTTCACCGCCTGGGTTCGCCGCTGACCCGCTAGCCACTCCCGGCGCCGGGTCGCGAGGGCATCGGAAAGTCGCGCGCGAGCAAGGCGTAGAGGGCAACGTCGCGGGGCCCGTCCGGGAAGGGCGCGGCCTCGCGCAGGACGCCCTCAAGGGTGAAGCCGAGGCGTTCGGCCAGGCGGCGGCTGCGGTCGTTGGTGGTCAGGGTGCGCATCTCGGCGCGGTGCAGGTTCAGGTCGCCGAAGGCGTGGGCGAGCACGGCGGTCAGCGCGCGTGTGACGTAGCCCCGGCCCTCGGCGGCGGCGTCGATCCAGAAGCCGGCCTCGGCACTGCGGGTGAAGGCGTCGATGGTCAGGTTCACGGTGCCGACCAGGCGGTGGCCGCCGTCGGCCGGGACGCCGATGGCCAGCGGCAGCCGGGTGCCGTCGAGCCAGGCCTGGCCGGACCGTTCCAGGGCGGCCCGGGTGGCTTCGAGGGTGGGCTCTTGCGGGCTCGGCGACCACTGAGCCAGCCGAGCGTGGTTGGCCGCGACGAGCGCGTGGTAGGCGTCGGCGATCGCCGTGGTCCTGGGAATCAGCACCAGGTCGTCCGCGACAACCCACACGAACCGAGCAGTGGTGACGTCCGACATGGACGGCATCATAGGCTCGCATTTCGATCTTGACCCGTCGCCGCCGCCCATCCCTAACCCCCACCCGCCTCGGGGAACGGTGGTGAGGTTACGCCGGTGTCAAGACGTCAGGAGGCGGTTGTCCACAGGTGAACACGGGAGCCCTATGGCACGTATCCACAGATGGACACGAAAGCCCTGCGGCACTATCCACAGGTGGACACGGGAGCCCCTGCGGCACGTATCCGCAGGTCGCCGGGGTCCGGGGTTTCGAGCGCCACCATTTACGCACGCGCCTGGGTGGGGTGAGCGTTCTGGACGCGCCAGCGGCCAGCTCACCCCGCCCAGGCACCTCGGCGGGAGCGACGGTCTGTACCCACCACCCCGCTACGACATCAAGCTCTTGACCTTCAGTTCTTTGCGACGGGCGAAGCCGCGATGTCGTTGACGCAGCGGAGGACCGGGCGGCTGGTCAGGGCGGCCGGGTCGAGCGCCTGCTCCGAGTGGACGGTGAACGTCACCGAGTCGCCGGGTAGGACTGTCACGGCGGCGCGGTCGGTTTCGGCTTCGGGGTCGAGGCGGTCGGGGAACAGGGTCAGCGAGCGGAGCAGCGTCGTAGCGCGGACTGTCACTCGGTGGACGTCGCCGTCGTGTGCGACCTCGGTGGTGTAGTCGGCGGCGGGCCACGGGATGTCTTTGTCGAGCGACCAGAACCACGTCACGCCGGTGTCGGTGGTCAGGAACTCGGTGGTGGGGTCGCCGGGCGTGGACAGCTCTTCGGGCAAGGCCAGCGTCGCGTTCTCGCCGGGGGCGATCGTCGCGGTCAGCTCGGCCGACGCCAGGATCCGGCCGGTCAGGTCGCGGCGGGTCACGGTGGTGGCCAACTGCCATTCCGTACGGCTGTCGTTGGCGGCCACCAAGGCCGGTGCCCCCTGTGGCGGCACCACCGCGCCGGGCTCGATCTCGGTGAGCGGGCCGTCGGCTTCCAAGGGCGAGCCCGTACGGGGTTGGAACGTCAGCAATCGGTCGGCGTAGGCGTCCCGCATGGTGTGCCACAGCGGTTTCTTGCGCCCGTCGCCGTCGACCGCCGCCCATGAGGTGACCGGCCAGCAGTCGTTGAGCTGCCACATGATCGTGCCTTGGCAGAGCGGGCGCAGCGACCGGAAGTGCTCGATGCCGAAGGCCACCGCGCGGGCCTGGTTGAGCTGGGTCAGGAAGTGCCAGTCGTCGAAGTCGCGCGGTTCGGGCAGGTGGTTGGCCAGGCCCCGCTCGAGCTTCTGGTCGCCGCCGATGGCCTTCTGGTGGTGGGCCATGCCGGGCGAGTCAGGGGCCAGGTGCTCGTCCGAGATGGAGCGGCGCAGGGTCGCGTACGTGGGTGGGGCCTGGAAGCCGAACTCGGAGACGAACCGGGGGCGGTACGCGGCGTATTTGGTGTAGTCGTCGGTGTTCCAGACGTCCCAGATGTGGGTGGTGCCGTACACCGGGTCGTTCGGGTAGCGGTCGGGCGTGCCCGAGTACGGGCTGCCGGGCCAGTACGGCCGGGTCGGGTCGAGCTCGGTCACGATCCGGGGCAGCAGGTCGTAGTAGAAGCCGGAACCCCAGGTGCGGCCGTTCAGCTCGGGCTTCCAGCCCCAGTCCTCGTACCCCCACAGGTTTTCGTTGTTGCCGGTCCACACGACCAGGCTGGGGTGCGACGCCAGCCGTACGACGTTGTAGCGCGCCTCGGCCTCGATCTCGGAGCGGAACGGCTCTTCCTCGGGGTACGCGGCGCAGGCGAACAGGAAGTCCTGCCCGACCAGGAAGCCCATCTCGTCGGCCAGGTCGTAGAAGTCGAATGACTCGTACCGGCCGCCGCCCCAGATGCGCAGGTAGTTGACGTTGGCGTCGGCCGCCTGCCGGAACCGGGCGGCCAGGCGGTCGCGGGTGACCCGGTCGGCGAAGACGTCGTCGGGGATCCAGTTGATGCCGCGGACGAAGACCGGCACGTCGTTGACGATCACGGTGTAGCCGTCGCCGGCGGTGTCGATCCGGACGCTGCGGAAGCCGATCTTGCGACTCCAGGTGTCCAGGGTGGTGCCGTCGGCCGCGGCCAGTGTCACGTCGAGGTCGTAGCGGGCCTGGTCGCCGAAGCCGCGCGGCCACCACCGGTCGGGGTCGTCGATGGTGAGGATGAGCAGCGCTTCGATGCCGTCGACGGTGGCCTGGGCGCGGCGGCCGGCCACCTCGGCCGTGATGATCACCGGCTCGTCGGCGGCGCGGTCCAGGCGTACGCGTAATTCGACCCGGCCCGTGCCGCGATCCACCGTCACCTGCGGGCGGACCTCGGCCAGCCGGGCCACCGACCACGTCTCGAGCCCGATCGGCTGCCAGATGCCGGCCGTGACCAGTGTCGGCCCCCAGTCCCAGCCGAAGTTGCAGGCCTGCTTGCGGATGAAGTTGAACGGCTCCGGATACGCGTTGGGGCGGTTGCCCAGCCGTTGCTGCTGTCCTTCGGCGTACGCGTAGGCGCTCCTGAACTTGATCTTGAGTTCGTTGGAGCCGTCGCGCAGCAGCGAGCCGACGTCGAAGCGGTAGCCCCGGTGCATGTTGGCCGTCTCGCCGACGACCGAGCCGTTCAGCTCGATCTCGGCGACGGTGTCGAGCCCGGCACAGACGAGGTCGGTGCGAGAGCCCGGCGTGGCGGTGAAGGTGGTCTCGTACTCCCAATCGGTGCGCCCTATCCAGGCGAGCTTGGTCTCGTTCTCATCCAGGTACGGGTCCTCGATGCGACCGGCCCGCAGCAGGTCGGTGTGCACACACCCGGGCACGACGGCCGGCAGGCGGCTGATGTCGGACCCCGAGACGGTCCAGCCCTCGTGGAGCGGTTGGTACGAGTTCACGGTTCTCCTTCATCGCCACGCCGGTCCCCGGTCAGGACTTCACAGCGCCTTCCATGATCCCCCGCACGATCTGCCGCCCGCCGATCAACAGCAGGACGATCAGCGGAACGGTCGCGATGAACGCGCCCGCCAGCACCCGCCGGTAGATCACGTAGTTGCCGCTGGCCAGGTCGGACAGGGCCACCATCGAGGTCGGGTAGTCGGTGCCGTTGAGCTGGATGAGCGGCCACTGGAAGTCGTTCCACGCCATGACGAAAGTAAGCAGGCCGAGGACTGCCAAGGCGGGCCGGATCGCCGGCAGCACGATGTTCCAGTAGACCCGCAGGGTCAGCGCGCCGTCGATGCGGGCCGACTCGACCAGCTCGTCGGGCACCGCGTGCGCGATGAACTGGCGCATGTAGAAGACGCCGAACGCGCTGACCAGCCCGGGTGCGATGACCGCGAGCAGGGTGTTGTTCCAGCCCAGCTTGCCCATCACGATGTAGAGCGCCACGATGCCGAGCTGGTTGGGCACGGTCAGGGTCAGGATGACCACGACCATCAGCGCGTTGCGGCCCTTGAAGCGCAGCTTGGCGAAGGCGAACCCGGCCAGCGAGCAGAAGAACAGCGTCGCCGCCGTGATGATGCCTGAGACCAGAACGCTGTTGATCAGCGACGCCGCGAAGTACACCTCGTTGAGGGTGAAGACCTCTTGCGCGTTGACCAGGAACTGAGCGCCGGGGAGCAGGGCGGGCGGCGAGGCGGCGACCGCGTCGTCGGTGCTCGTCGAGATCACGAACATCCAGTACACCGGGAAGGCCGAGAAAAGCAGGACGAGCGTCAGACCCAGGTACGTCGTCCAGGTGCCGCGGGTGTCCTGCGGGGCTCGATTCACGTATGTGCTCATCGGCCACCTCCGAGGCGCCGGGTCGCGGCGAAGTTGATCCCGGCCACGACCAGGATGATCAGGAACAGGGCCCAGGACATCGACGCGGCGTACCCGAGGTCGAGGTCCTTCCAGCCGACCTTGTAGATCAGCTGCGCGATGGTCTGGAACTGGCCGTCCGAGCCGCCGCTGGCCGACTGCGGATTCTCGTCGAACATCATGGGCTCGTTGAACAGCTGCAGCCCCCCGATGGTCGACAGGATCACGGTGAACAGCACGACCGGCTGGATCATGGGCACGGTGATCGACCACAACTGCTTCCACGGCGAGGCGCCGTCGACGGCCGCCGCCTCGTACACGTCCTTGGGGATCGACTGCATCGCCGACAGGTAGAGCAGGGCGTTGTAGCCGATCCACTTCCAGTTGACCATCGTGGCGATGGCGATCCAGGCGCTCCACTTCTGCGCCCGCCAGTCGAGCGGGGTCTCCTGCCCGAAGCCGACCAGCGACAGGAACCAGTTGGCCAGGCCGTTGTCGCGGGCGAAGAAGATCGCGAAGACCAGGGTCGAGGCGACGACCGGGGTCAGGTACGGCAGCAGGATGCCGATCCGCCAGAACGTGGTGGCGCGCAGCTTGCGGTTGAGCAGGTTGGCGATGATCAGCGCGGCCAGCAGCTGCGGCACGGTCGAGAGGATGAAGATGCCGAACGTGTTGCCCAGCGCGTTCCAGAAGTCCTCGTCGGTGAGCAGCCGCTCGAAGTTGGCGAAGCCGGCCCAGCCGTCCAGCGAGCGGTCGTCCAGCCGCCAGGTGCGCAGGGCCACGATGCCGTTGAAGATCAGCGGGAAGACGCCGAAGATCGCGAAGAGGATGAAGAAGGGGGAGATGAAGACGTACGGGATGGTCTTGATGTCGAACCGGTAGAGCCAGTGCTTGGTCTTGCCGGGCGGGGGCGGCGGGGCGGAATGCCGGGCCGCCGGCCGCAGATCGGTGAGGGACACGGCCACTCCTAAAGGAAGGCGGGGCGGCCCACGACCGCCCCGCCATCGGGACTACTTAGCGGTCTTGGCGACCTTCTCGGCCTGCTTGACCGCCTCGGGCCAGGCCGCGTCCGACTTGAGGCCGCCCTGCTGCACGCGGGTGATCACGTTCTCGACGGCGACCCGGGTCGGGCCGTTCTTCTTGCCCAGGTACTGCGGCTTCAGGCTCTCCGCGGTGGCCGCGAAGATCTGGCCGGTGGGCGCGTTGCTCATGAATTCCTTCTTGTAGTCGAGCACCGCCGGGTCCTTGTAGAGGGCGGGCTGCGACGGCAGGTTGCCGACGGTCTTGAAGACCTCGATCTGCTGCTCGGGCTGGACCATCCACTTCACGAAGTCGGCCGCGGCGTCGATGTTCTTGCCCTGCGACGGGATGGTCCACCAGGAACCGCCCCAGTTGCCGCCGCCGCCGGGAATCGCGGCGATGTCCCACTTGCCCTTCTGGTTGGGCGCCGTGTCCTGGATGTGGCCGAGCATCCAGGCCGGGCAGGCCAGCACGGCGAACTGGTCCTTCTTGAAGCCCTGGTCCCAGTTGGGCTGGAAGCTGGCCAGGTTGGCCGAGATGCCGGCGTCGATGGCCTTCATGCTGACGTCGAACGCGACCTTCGGGCCGCCGTCCATCTGCAGGTTCTCCTGCTCGTCGTAGAAGCCGACGGGCTGCTGGGCGAGCACCGGGTTGAACAGGTTGGTGCCGGAGTCGACGAACTTCTTGCCGGTCTTCTTGGTGTACTCCTGGCCGACCTTGATGAAGTCGTCCCAGTTGGTCCACAGCTTCGAGACGGCGTCGCGGTCCTTGGGCAGGCCGGCCTTCTCGAACAGGTCGCTGCGGTAGCACATGGCCAGGCCGCCGACGTCGGTGCCGAGGCCGATCTGCTTGCCGTCGGCCGACATCGAGGCCTTCCACTTCCAGTCCAGGTACTTCGACTGGAAGTCGGCGCCGCCCTTGTCGAGCAGGTTGACGAACTTGTCGGCCTGGTTGCGGAACTGGACGATGAAGCCCTCGTCGACCGCCGAGATGTCGGGCGCGCCCGAGCCGGCCACCAGCTTCTTCTGCAGGTCCTCGTGCTGCGCGTTGAACTCGCCCGAGTTCAGCGCGATCTTGATGTTCGGGTGGTCCTTCTCGTATTTGGCCTTGAGCGCATCCAGGCCCATGTCGCCCCAGAAGTTGACCTTCAGGGTGATCTGCTCGCCGCTCGCGCCGTTGCTCGCGTCGTCGTTGCCCTCGAGGCTCTGCCCGCTGCAGCCCGCGATCAAAAGGGTGGCCGCCACACCGGCAAGGCCCGCCCGCACAGTCCGTCTCATAACGCGCCTCCACGGCGGAGAGAATTTACTGAACCGGATAAGTTGTGGAGACGCTATGACGGGGGTCCATGACTGTCAATACCGTGTTACGGGGTTGATCTGTCATCGTTGTCAGTACAGGTAAAGCTGGATGATTCGGGCATTATGGGTGATCGCTGTTTACAAAGTGCGGTGTGTCCGCTGACACTTAACCGATCAATTCGCGCCTCCGTCGTCTGTTCATCTCGGCGTGGTTTCGCGTGAGAGCGCTCTACCGATTCCGGCGCCGGTAAACTCCGCCGGTAGGCTCGGCGGGAACAGAGGAGACCGAGTGAAGCGGCCCACGATCGCCGACATCGCGCGGCGGGCGGGCGTGTCGAAGGGCGCGGTGTCGTACGCGCTGAACGGCCAGCCCGGCGTCTCCGAGGCGACGCGCCAGCGCATCGTGGCCATCGCTCAGGAGATCGGCTTCAACCCGAACAGCGCCGCTCGCGCGCTGTCCGGCGCCAGCGCGCGCGCCGTGGGCCTCACCCTGGCCCGGCCCGCCCGCATCCTGAGCATCGAGCCGTTCTTCATGGGCCTGATCAGCGGCTTCGAGGCCGAGCTGGCCGCCCGCTCGTACGCGCTGACGCTGCAGGTGGTGGCCACCCCCGAGCAAGAGGTCGAGGTCTACCGCCGCTGGTGGGGCGAGCGCCGCATCGACGGCGTGATCGTGACCGACCTGCGCGAGGACGACGTCCGCATCCCCGTGCTGCAGCAGCTGCAACTGCCCGCCGTGGTCATCGGTGGGCCGGGCGACACCGGCAAGATCGCTCAGGTGTGGTCGGACGACGCCGGCGCGATCACCGAGACGGTGCGCTACCTGGTCGCGCTCGGCCACCGCCGCATCGCCCGGGTCGGCGGCCTGCCCGACCTGCTGCACACCCGCACCCGTACCCGGGCCTTCGAGGACGTCTGCACCGCGCTCGGCCTCAACGAGGCGGTGACCATGCCGTCCGACTACACCGGCGAGGAGGGCGGCCGGGCCACCCGCCGGCTGCTGATCGGGGCCGACCGGCCCACCGCGATCATCTACGACAACGACGTGATGGCCGTGGCCGGCCTGGCCGTGGCGCAAGAGATGGGCCTGGCCGTGCCGGGCGACCTGTCCATCGTGGCCTGGGACGATTCTCCACTGTGCAGCCTGGTGCACCCGCCGCTGACCGCCCTGTCGCGCGACATCGCCGAGTACGGCGCCCACGCCGCCCGCGAGCTGCTGGCCGCGATCGACGGCAAGCAGGTCAGCAACGTCGAGGCAGGCACGGCCCACCTCACCCCGCGCGGGAGCACCGCTCCGCCCCGCTAGCCTCGGTGGCTCTCGATGTACGCCTCGATGCGTTCGGCCGGGGCCGGGCGGCCCAGGATGAAACCCTGCCCGTACAGGCAACCGGCTTTGGCCGCACGTTCACACTGGTCGGTCGTCTCGAGGCCCTTGGCCACGATCTCGAGCCCGAGGCGGCGGCCCAGGCTGACCACCACGTCGATCACCGCGGGGCCGTGACCGGGGCCCGCCTCGGGGGACGCGCTCGCCAGCGAGGCGTGCAGTTTGAGCATGTCGACCGGCAGGCGGCGCAGGTGCGACAGCGAGGCCTGCCCCGCGCCGAAGTCGTCCAATGCCGCCCGTACGCCCAATTTGCGCAGCCCCGCCAGGGAGGCCACGATCGCCGGCACGTCCTCGGCGATCCACGCCTCGGCCACCTCGACCACCAGCCGCTCGGGGGCGATTCCGTACCGCTGCAGGGTCGACGCCACCCTGTCCGGGAAGCGGGCCGTCAGCAGCTCGCGCGGCGAGACGTTGACCGACAGCCAGAAGCCGTTGTCGCCGCCCGTCCAGGCCGACAGGTGTTTGCAGGCCGCGTCGAGCACCCACTCGTCGAGCTCGGCCGAGATGCCCACGGCCCGGGCGATCGGCAGCAGCTCGTTGGGCAGGATCGTGCCGAGCTGGGGGTGCCGCCAGCGCAACAGCGCCTCGACGCCCACCGGCTGGTCGTCCCGCAGGTCGACCACCGGCTGGAAGACCAGGTCGAGCTCGCCCCGGTCGGCCGCGCCCAGCACCTCGCGCTCGAGTTCCATGCGCCGGTTGAGCTTCATCTCGACGTCGGGGTCGTACCACTCGACGCGGTCCAGGCCGAGCTGACGGGCGCGCCGGCGGGCCAGGTCGGCGTGGCGCAGCACCTCTTCGGAGTCCTCGCCGCCGGCCAGCTCGGCCAGGCCGATGCTCGTGTGCAGCTCGACGATGAGGCCGGGCAGCTGCAGCGGCTCGGCCACCGCGGCCGCGATGCGGGTGGCCAGCGCATACGCCAGCACGGCGCCGTCCGCGGTGAGCACCGCGAACTCGTCGCCGCCGAGCCGGGCCGGCAGGTCGTCCGGGCCGAGCAGGCTGCGCAGGCGGCGGCCCACTTCGATCAGCACGGCATCGCCTGTCCCGCGGCCCCGGCTGTCGTTGATCTCGGCCAGGCCGTGCAGGTCGATCACCAGCAGGGTGCCCTGCTGGCCGGCGCGGCGGCGGTGGGTCAGCAGCTCACGCATCAGCGCCCGCCGGTTGGCCAGGCCGGTGAGCTGGTCGGTGCTCGAGAGCTTGTGCAGCGTCTTTTCCAGGTGGCGGCGCTCGCCGATGTCGCGCACGTGCACCACCAGCGCCGCCACTTCCGGCACGGAGCGCTGGTCGGCGATGGTCGACTCGGTGTCGCGCCACATGTCGTCGCCGTCCCGCAGCCGGGCCGTGACCAGGGCGGGCGGCCCGTCGCCGGCCTCACCGGCCAGCACCGCGTCGATCGCCTCGCGGGCCCGCTCGACGTCGTCGGGGTGGATCAGCTCGACGAACGCGCGGCCCACCACCTCGTCGTCGTTGAGCGCGAACAGGCGCGACGCGGCCGGGGACTGCCAGGTGATCCGCAGCTGGGAATCGAGCACCAGGGTGAGGTCGGTGGCCCCGGCGACCAGGGAGCGGAAGTGGGCCTCGGCGGTCTGCAGCTGACCCGCGTACCGCCGGATGTCGTGCACCACCAGCAGCTCGCGCATGGCCAGCACGGCGACCATCGCGATGCCCAGGATGATGCTGGTCGGGTCGAACGTACGGACCACGATCAGATGCCACACCGCGGCCACGACGCCCACCGCGGCCGGCACCGCGAGCAGCGGATAGCTGGCCAGGTACTGATCCGGGTTGCGGGGTTCGAGCGGCGACGCGGGCAGACCGCGCCGGGTGCCGCCGTCGACGGCGAGAGCCAGGCCGGCCACCACGGGCAGACCGGCGGCGGCCAGTGCGGCCCCGGCCGGGCCGGCCGCGATCACGCCCAGCCCGGCCAGCACCAGGATCGTGCCGATGCCGCACCGGACCACGGGCCGGCGGGCCGGACGGCCGCGGAGCATCGCCACCAGCACGATCGAGGCGCCGGTGGCGCCGATCGCGATCACCGACAGGGCGCCGGGGCGGGTCACGTCGGCCGGGGTGAGCAGATAGCCCGCGAAGGCCAGGCTGACGCCCAGGCCGAGGCCGTCGAAGGCGCGCCGGGAGTGCACCACCCACCCGCGGCCGGAACTGGGCAGCAGCAGCGTGCCGGTGGCGTAGCCGGCCGCGGCCAGGCCGAAGGCGATCGTGACCCACACCCCTTCGGCGGGCGGCGACAGCCAGGTGACCAGCACGGCGACGGCGGTGGCGAGCGCACCGAGGCCGACGAAGCCGGCCCCGCGGCAGGCCACGTACGACAGGTCGGCCTGATGGATCCAGAGCGCGGCCCGCACCAGCTGGAACGCGGCCCACAGGGCGCAGCCGCCGGCGCCCGCGGCCAGGGCGAGCGGGGCCGGGACCAGGCCGATCACCCCGGCCAGCAGCACCAGGGCGGCGAGCACGGGCACGGCCAGCGTCATGGCCCGGCCGCGGGGCCGGGCAGTGTGCGTGCGCGTGGGGGGCGGCACTGCCACGTCGACGGATCCTCCCGGATTCTCGTCTTCTCGTCTTCTCGTCTTTGCGTCGGTCAGGGGGTTGAGGGGGACGCTGAACCGGACAACGAGCGTCCCCCGAACAGGTTACGGCCGGGTGTTACGCCTTCGCACGCTCAGAGAGTCGGCTATGGACGCTCCCAGGTCAACGGCGGCCGCCCGGGGCCGGATGGGAGAATGAGGGCGTGCCCAAGCCCCTGCTCCGCGTCCGCAAGTCCGGCGGCCTGATGGTGGCGGCCGTGCTCGCGTTCGTCAGCGGCGTCCCGCTCGCCAGCGTCTCGTGGGCCTGGTCCCTGATCCTGCTGATCCCGGTGGCCTTCTTCGTGTGGGCCTGGCGGGCCGGCACCGACGTCTACGCCGACCGGCTGCGCGTGCGCGCCCTGTTCGGCAACACCACGGTGCCCTGGCAGCGCATCAGCGAACTGGCCCCCGACCCCCACGGCCAGATCTCCGCCCTGCTCGACAACGGCAACGTCATCCGCCTGACCGCCGTCACCACCGACAACCTGCCCCGCGTGCTCGCCGCAAGCGGGCAACAGATCGGTCACACCGACTAGGGGTCTGTCCTGCCGGTCACGCGGGAGCGAGGCGAGGTCCAGGTGGCGCCTGACGGCGTCCGCAGAACGGCCGCATACAACCCCGGTATGCGACCGCTCTGCGGCCGACGTCAGCCACCACCTGGACCGCGCCTCGCTCCCACGTGACCGGCAGGACAGACCCCGTTCCCAGCTCGCCTCGCTACCCTGGGGTGCGTCGCATCCTTCAGGAGGTCGAGTGATCGTGCGTTCCCGCCGGGCCCGCGGCGCCGCCCTGGCGCTCGCCGCCGTGCTGGGGCTCGCCTCGGCGTGCAGTTTCGGCCCGCCCGATCCCGACCAGCAGGGCGCGCCGCCCAACCTGCCCACGCCGTCGGCCGAGGAATCGTCCGGCGCCGGCGCCGAGGACCCGAACGGCGGCAGCCAGGAGGTCGCGATCACCGTCCTGGCCAAAGACCTGGACGTGCCGTGGGGCATGGCCTTCCTGCCCGACGGCTCGGGGCTGGTCACCGAGCGCGACACCGGCCGCATCCTCAAGGTCGGGCCCGAGTCCGACGCGAACGGGCTCGCCGTCACCCAGGCCCACCGGCTGACCGAGGTGCAGGCCTCGGGCGACGGCGGCCTGCTGGGCATCGCGGTCTCCCCCGACTACAAGACCAACAAGCTGGTCTACGTCTACTACTCCACCGCCAAGGACAACCGGGTCGCCAAGCTCACGCTGGGCGGCAAGGTCCAGCCGATCCTGACCGGCATCCCGCGCTCGCGCGACTTCAACGGCGGCGCGCTCGCCTTCGGTCCCGACGGTTTCCTGTACGCCGGCACGGGCGACGGCACTCCGGCCGGCGCCCAGGCGCAGAACCCCAAGAGCCTGGGCGGCAAGATCCTGCGGATGACTGTCGCCGGCAAGCCCGCCCCCGGCAACCCGGTGAAGAACAGCCTGGTCTGGAGCTCCGGCCACCGCAACGTCCAGGGCATCGCGTGGGACAAGACCAAGCGCATGTACGCCAGCGAGAGCGGCCAGGCCAAGTCGGGCGAGCTCAACGTGATCGCCAAGGGCAAGAACTACGGCTGGCCCAAGGCCGACGGCGCCGGCGCCGACAGCAAGCTGACCAACCCCATGTTCAGCTGGCCCACCGCCGAGTCGGGTTGTTCCGGCGTGGCCGTGCTCGAGCGCACGGTGGCCACCGCGTGCCTGCTCGGCAAGCGGGTCTACCTGCTCAACGTCACCGAGAACGGCACTGTGCTGGGCACCCCGCAGTCCGTGCTGACCAACGAGTACGGGCGCCTGCGGAGCTTGGTCACCGCGCCCGACGGCTCGCTCTGGGCGGGCACCTCGAACCAGGAGGACGACGGCGATCCCGGCCCCGACGACGACCGGATCATTCGGCTGGTGTTCTCCGACGGTGGCGCCGGACGCAGCTGAGAAGTGCCAGGGTTTGCCGTATGACGGGGCGGGGCAGGTGAGGCGACGATGACCTCGATTTTCTCGACGGCTCGCCGCTGGTTCGACGCGATCCGCGCCAGCCGGTGGACCCGCCGCTCCCTCGTCGGGGCCATGGTCGCTTTGATCAGCGTGGCCGGCGCGGTGATCGGCACGATGCTCTTCGCGCACGCCAACGTGGCCGTGGGCCCGTTCCGCGCCGAGATGTCGATCAGCCCGTCGATCTTCGGTGGCACCGAGGTCGACCTCCCCCCATTGGGTTCCCTGCACCTCGACAGCCACGACGGCCCGATCCACCTCAAGGTCAACCTGGCCGCGCTCGACCAGAGCCGCACCGAGGCCCTGATCGACGACCCGACCGCGATCAGCTCGGCCGGCGAGAACGCGGTCGGCGACGTGCGCAACGGCGTGATCCGGCTGGGCGTGCGCACGCTCGGCATCGCGGTGATCAGCTCCCTGGTGCTGAGCGCGCTGATCTTCCGGAACGTGCGCAAGGTCGCCGTCTCGGGGGTGACCGCCCTGGTGGTCACCGCGGGCAGCTTGGGCTTGGCGGCGAGCACGCTGCGGCCCGACTCGATCGCCGAGCCCCGCTACGAGGGCCTGCTGGTCAACGCGCCCGCCGTGGTCGGTGACGCGCGCCGGATCGCCGACAACTACGGCCGCTACTCCGAACAGCTGCAGCAGATTGTCAGCAACGTGAGCCGGCTCTACACGACGGTGTCGTCACTTCCCGTGTACGAGCCCGAGGCCAACACCACGCGCATCCTGCACGTCTCCGACCTGCACCTGAGCCCACAGGCGTTCGGGCTGATCCGCACCGTGGTGCAGACGTTCGAGATCGACGCCGTGATCGACACCGGCGACCTGGTCGACTGGGGCAGCACGGCCGAGACCGGCTACGCCTCGTCGATCCCCTCGGTCGGTGTCCCGTACATCTGGGTCCGGGGCAACCACGACTCGGCCTCGATCCAGGCCGCGGTGGCCCGCCAGCGCAACGCGGTCGTGCTCGACAACAAGATCACCACGGTCGGCGATCTGCGGATCGCGGGCATCGGCGACCCGGAGTTCACCCCCGACAAGAGCGAGACGCCAGCCGCCGAGAACGCGGACGACCCGGCCCAGTCGCCGCTGCTGCGGGCCGGGGGCCAGCTGGCCGACACGATCCGCGCCTCCGACAAGCCGGTCGACATCGCGCTGGTGCACGACCCGGCCATGGCGCCGCCGCTCTCCGGCGTGGTGCCGCTGGTGCTGGCCGGGCACAAGCACCAGCGCGAGGTGAGCCTGCTGGCGGCGCCCGAACCCGACCCCTCGGCCTCCCCATCGCCGGCGCCCTCGGCCGAGGGCGACCAGGCGCCCCTGGCCACCCGGCTCATGGTCGAGGGCTCCACCGGCGGGGCCGGGCTGCGCGGCCTCGAGAAGGAGGAGCCGACGCCGTTGAGCCTGTCAGTCCTCTACTTCGACGAGAACCGGCAGCTCAAGGCGTACGACGACATCCAGCTGGGCGGCACCGGCCAGTCCAACGTGGAGATGCAACGCAACGTGGTCGGCGCCGAGGAGGCGCCGACCCCGTCGACGTCGGCCTCGCC
This sequence comes from Paractinoplanes pyxinae, assembly GCF_026626335.1. Classification (GTDB taxonomy): domain Bacteria; phylum Actinomycetota; class Actinomycetes; order Mycobacteriales; family Micromonosporaceae; genus Actinoplanes; species Actinoplanes pyxinae. Next base: position 147,435 of record NZ_JAPNTZ010000007.1, read on the forward strand.
TGGTTAGCTCGCGCCCAGACGCTCCAGGATCAGCTCGCGGACCGTCTTGGCGTCGGCCTGGCCGCGGGTGGTCTTCATGACCGCGCCGACCAGGGCGCCGGCCGCGGCGACCTTGCCGTCGCGCACCTTGGCCGCGATGTCGGGGTTGGCGGCGATCGCCTCGTCGACGGCGGCGGTGAGCGCGCCGGTGTCGGAGACGACCCCGAGACCGCGGGCGCTCATGACGGCGGCCGGGTCACCCTCGCCCGCCACCACGCCCTCGAGCACCTGACGGGCCAGCTTGTCGTTGAGCTTGCCCTCGTCGACCAGCTTCTGCAGCGCGGCCACCTGGGCCGGCGTGGCGCCGACGGCGGACAGCTCGACCCCGGTCTCGTTGGCCCGGCGGGCCAGCTCGCCCATCCACCACTTGCGGGCGCCAGCGGGCGAGGCGCCGGCCGCGATCGTCTCTTCGATCAGCTCGACGGCGCCGGCGTTGGCCACCGATTCCATGTCGACCGCGCTGATGCCCCAGTCGTCGCGCAGCCGGGCCCGTTTGGTGCTCGGCTTCTCGGGCAGGGCGGCCTTGAGCTCGGCCACCCACGCCTTGTCGGGCGCGATCGGCACGAGGTCGGGCTCGGGGAAGTAGCGGTAGTCGGTCGCCGTCTCTTTGGAGCGGCCGGGGCGGGTGTCGCCCGTCGTCTCTTGGAAGTGGCGCGTCTCTTGGAAGATGCGGGTGCCCTGGTCGAGCAGGCCGGACTGCCGGATGATCTCGGAACGGACCGCGCGCTCGACCGAGCGCAGCGAGTTCACGTTCTTCGTCTCGGTGCGGGTGCCCCACTCCTCACCCGGCTTGTTGAGCGAGGTGTTGACGTCGCAGCGCAGCGAGCCCTGCTCCATACGCACGTCGGAGACGCCGAGCGAGCGGATGATGTCGCGCAGCTCGGCCACGTAGGCCTTCGCGACCTCGGGGGCGAGCGCGCCCAGGCCCGGCACGGGCTTGGTCACGATCTCGACCAGCGGGATGCCGGCGCGGTTGTAGTCGACCAGCGACTCGGTGGCGCCGTGGATGCGGCCGGTGGCCCCGCCGACGTGCAGCGTCTTGCCGGTGTCTTCCTCGAGGTGCACCCGCTCGATGCCGATGCGGTACTGCTTGCCGTCGACCTCGACGTCGACGTAGCCGTCGACGCACAGCGGCTCGTCGTACTGCGAGGTCTGGAAGTTCTTCGGCATGTCGGGGTAGAAGTAGTTCTTCCGCGCCATGCGGCACCACTCGGCGATGTCGCAGTTGAGCGCCAGGCCGATGCGGATCGTCGCCTCGATGCCCGCGCGGTTGGCCACCGGCAGCGCACCCGGCAGACCCAAACAGACCGGGCAGACCTGGGTGTTCGGCTCGGCGCCGAACTCGGTGCGGCAGCCGCAGAACATCTTGGTGGCCGTGCCCAGCTCGACGTGGGTCTCGAGGCCGATGACCGGCTCGTAACGCGCGACAGCGTCTTCGTAGGTGGGCAGCGCGGTGGTGGTCATGGCTAAAGAATAGTGGGCCCGGCCGACAGAATTTCGCTGACCCACAGCCGGCCGGAAGTTATCCACAGCCCGCCCCCACGACCGACGATCGGTTCGGTACGGTCCCCGCCATGCAACGCGCCCCCCTCGCCGTCGTCGCCGCCCTCGCGGCCACCCTCATCGCCGGATGTGACGACGGCGCCACCAGCATCACCCCCTCCACCTCGCTCTCCTCAGCGCCCGCTGCCGAGGCGGCGGCCGCCGCCGTCGACTACTCGGCCTGGCAGGCGGGCACCTCGAAGCCGGCCGCCGACGGGCTCTATCCCCAGCACGGCACGGCCGCCCTCGACGTGCTGCACTACGACCTGAAGCTCGCGTGGCAGCCGGCGAAAAAGACGCTCACCGGCACGGCGACGCTGCGGATCCGGCCGACTGCGGACGCCGCCCAGATGCGGCTGGACTTCAAGCCGTACGAAATCGACAAGGCCACCGTCGACGGCGCGCCCGTCACAGCCACCGTCGCGAAAGAGAAGCTGGTCGTCCCGGCCGCAGTCACCAAAGACAAGCCGGTCACCCTGGTCGTGGCCTACCACGGCAAGCCCACCACCACGCCCATCCCGTCGCACCGCTCCGACGTCGAACCGCTCGGCCTCACGATCACCAAAGAGGGCGGCCTGTGGACGATGCAGGAACCGTGGGGCGCCTTCACGTGGTACCCGGCGAACGACCACCCGTCCGACAAGGCGCTCTACGACGTCGCGGTGACCGTGCCCACCGGCTGGTCCGGCATCGCGGCCGGCGCCCTGGTGACCCAGCAGGGCAACACCTTCCGCTACCGCAGCACCGACCCGATGGCCAGCTACCTGCAGACCCTCGCCGTCGGCAAGTACAAGAAGGTCAGCGCCAAGGGTCCCCGCGGCATCCCGCTGACGTACTGGTACCGCCCCGGTAAGGACGAGAAGTTCGTGCCCTCGCTGAAGAAGTCGCCCGCCTTCATCAGCTTCCTCGAGAAGCGGTTCGGGCCCTACCCGTTCCCCACCGGCGGCGCGGTCATGGTCGACTCCGAATCGGCCATGGAGACCCAGCAGATGATCACCATGGGCGGGAAGACGAAGAAGTTCGACCGGGCGTACTTCGAGGAAGACGTGCTGCACGAGTACGCGCACCAGTGGTTCGGCGACTCGGTCACCCCCACCACGTGGACCGACCTGTGGCTCAACGAGGGCTGGGCGACGTACGCGCAGTTCCTCTACTCGCAGTCGGTCGAGAAATACAGCGACAAGGAACTGGAGGACTACCTGCGCCGGGCCGACGCCGACCTGCGTAAGCGGCTCGGGCCACCTGGCAAGCCCAAGGCGGCCAACTTCGCCGAGAGCAACGTCTACCTGTGCCCGGCGGCCATGCTGAAGGAGCTGAACGACGCCCTCGGCGACGAGAAGTTCTTCGCCCTGGCCCGCGCCTGGGTGCAGGAGCACAAGAACACCCAGCAGAGCCGGGCGTCGTTCACCGCCTTCGTCAACGAGCACACCGGCCGCGACTTCACCAAGCTGATCAACAGCTGGCTGGACTCGAAGTCCACGCCGCGGCCGGCGTGACCGGTTAGAGGGCCGGCGGCGTGAGGGTTCCCACCGCGGACTCGAGCGCCGCCGCCACCCGGTACATCCGGTCGTCGGCCAGCGTCGGCGCCATCACCTGGAAGCCGACCGGCAGCCCCTCGGACAGCCCGCACGGCACCGAGATGGCCGGGCCGCCGTACAGGTTGGTCGGGATGGTGAACAGGTCGGCCAGGTACATCTGGTACGGGTCGGAGGTGCGCGACCCGAACGGGAAGGCCACGAACGGCGTGGTCGGCGAGACCAGCACGTCGACCCGCTCGAAGGCCGACTCGAAGTCCCGCGTGATCAGCGTGCGGACCTTCTGGGCCTGGCCGTAGTAGGCGTCGTAGTAGCCGCTGGACAGCGCGTAGGTGCCCAGGATGATGCGCCGCTTCACCTCGGGGCCGAAGCCGGCCTCACGGGTCAGCGACATGACCTCCTCCAGCGAGCGGTTGCCGTCGTCGCCGACCCGCAGGCCGTAACGCACGCCGTCGAACCGGGCCAGGTTGGAGGAGGCCTCACTGGGGGCGATCAGGTAGTAGGCCGGAAGCGCGTACTGGAAATGCGGGCACGAGACCTCGACGATCTCGGCGCCCAGCTTGACCAGCGCCTCGAGCGACTCGTGGAACGCGCTCAGCACACCCGGCTCGGAACCGTCGCCGGCGAACTCCTTGACCACGCCCAGCTTGACGCCGCTCAGGTCGCCGGTGGCGCCGAGACGAGCCGCCCCGACCACATCCGGCACCGGCTGCGGGATCGACGTGGAGTCGCGCGGGTCGTGACCGGCGATCGCCGCGTGCAGCAGGGCCGCGTCCTCGACGTTACGGGCACACGGGCCCGGAGTGTCGAGCGACGACGAGAAGGCGATCAGGCCGTACCGCGAAGTGCCGCCGTACGTCGGCTTGGCCCCGACCGTGCCGGTGACCGCACCCGGCTGACGGATCGAACCGCCGGTGTCGGTGCCGATGGCCAGCGGAGCCTCGAAAGCGGCGATGGCCGCGGCGCTGCCACCACCCGAACCACCCGGGATGCGGCCGAGATCCCACGGGTTGTTCGTGGCCCCGTAAGCCGAGTATTCGGTCGACGAGCCCATCGCGAACTCGTCCATGTTGGTCTTGCCCAGCATCACCGTGCCGGCCGCGCGCAGCCGCTCCACGAGCGTCGCGTCGTACGGCGGGCGCCATCCCTCAAGAATCTTGGACGCGGCCGTAGTCGGCACACCCTTGGTGGCGATGACATCCTTCACGGCCACCGGCACACCGGCCAGCGGGCCAGAGACCTCACCGGCGTCGACTCTGGCGGCCGCGGCCAGCGCACCCTCCCGGTCGACGTGCAGGAAAGCGTGCACGCGCTCGTCGACGGCGTCGATCCGGTCCAGGTGAGCCTGGGCGACCTCGACGGCCGAGGCCTGCTTGTCGGCGATCACCCGGGCGAGCTGAGCCGCCGACATCTTCGTCAGGTCAGACACGGCGTCAGTCCTCCTCATCCAGGATGCGCGGCACACGGAACCGGCCCTCGTAGGCGTCCGGGGCGCCCGAAAGCGCCTCCTCCTGCGTCAGGCACGGAACCGGCACGTCGTCGCGATACACGTTGGTCAGCGGCACGGAATGCGAGGTGGGCGGAATATCGTCGGCGGCCACCTCGCCGACCCGGGCCACGGACTGCAGGATCACGTCGAGCTGCCCCGCGAACCGGTCCAGTTCCTCCTCGGTCACGGCGAGCCGCGACAGGCGCGCAAGATGCGCAACCTCTTCGCGGGAAATGGCGGCCATATGGACTCACTTCCTCGTATGCCGATATGACGCCTTGAGAAGACGCCTCGATAAGACGCTGACCGGACGAGTCTATTTCGCGCCCCCACCACCCCCACCGCCGGGACAGGGATGGCGTGTCGCAGCAGACGAGGCGTGCGTGCGTGTGCCGATAACTGATGACAGCGCAACCACCATCAAAGCCAAGAGCCGGATGTCGTAGCGGGGTGGGTGGGGACGGTCAGCGAAAATCCAAGTCAAGAGCTGGATGTCGTAGCGGGGTGGGGGGCGGTCAGCGAAAATCCAAGTCAAAAGGTGGATGTCGTAGCGGGGTGGGGGGTTACAGACCGTCGCTCCCGCCGAGGGCCGCGGCGGGGTGAGCTGGCCGCTGGCGCGTCCAGAACGCTCACCCCACCACGGCGACGTGCGTAAGTGGTTGCGCCCGAAACCCCAACCCGCGCACGCCGGCCTCCGCTGTCCCGCGACCTCCGCCGAGCTCGTCCACCGACGCGCCGACCTCCACCATCCCGATCCAGTGCGAGGCCCTAATCAGCGTGCGAAGCCCGGCCCACCCTCACTCGATCCGCCCGCTCAGCCCGCCCGCTCGATCCGCTCCGACCCGCCCAGCTCGATCCACCCTGCTCGACCCGCCCGGCTCCGCAAACCCACCTCGGCCCACCCATCCGCGGCCCACTTGATCCGCTTCGCTCAGCCGCCCAACTCGATCCACCCAGCTCGAACCACCCGCTCGATCCGCCCCACTCGGCTCACCAGCTCGATCCGCCCAACGGCCCGAGCCGCGGGGTCCGCCCTGCTCGACCCGCCCAGCTCGGCCAACCCCCCTCGGCCCACCCCGCTCGGCGCGTCCGCTCGATCCGCTCCGCTCAGCCCGCTCAACCCGATCCACCCAGCTCGACCCACCCGCTCGATTAACCCCACTCGGCCCACCCCGCTCGGCGCGCCCGCTCGATCCGCTCCGCTCAGCCGACCCAACTCGATCCACTCAGCTCGACCCACCCGCTCGATTAACCCCACTCGGCTTACCAGCTCGATCAGCCCGATGGCCCGACTCGCTTGATCCGCCAACTCGGCCGCCTGCTCAATCACACCCACTCGGCCTGCCTGCTTGATCCCGCCCGGCTCGGCTCGCCCGCCCGGCTCGGCTCGCCCGCCCGGCTCGGCCCGGCCCGACCCGGCCGGCCGGTTCTGCTGGGGACGGCCAGGTCAAACCGCTTCCCCAGGTCGGTGGCTCAGGTCGCTTGGGGGCGGGGTGTTGTGGCGTGGGCTGGTGGGGGTCACTCGTATGGAGGGAAATTGGTTTATTGAGCGCTTTGGGACGTATGCCGATTTGATAACGGAGAAGATGTTTTGCGGTGGGATGCGCATGTGGATCTATCGTGGGAACGGTCGGTTGATCGAGGCCCTGGTGGAGGTCGCATGGACGCCGCACGCCCCCGTGAATCCGCGGCGAGCGATCGCGTCTTCGAACCGATGCATGAGTGGCCCGAACTGGCGGAACACATTCCGGCGGCCGGGGGTGGGCGTCATGAGGAGTTCGACGAAGCGGGACGACTTTCGGCGGCCGAGGTAGGCCGTGATGAGGGGTTCGACGACGCGGGGTGCCCTTCGGCGGCTGGGGTAGGCCGTCATGATCGGCTCGTCGAAGCGGGACGCTTTTCGGCGGCCGAGGGTCGCCGTGCGGGTGGCTCCGGGGTTGCTCTGGGTGGGTCGGCTTTGCGGGCTGGGCGTCGGCGGCGGGCTGCTCTGGTCACCGTGGGTTTGGCGGGGCTGGTTGACGGGCTGTTGTGGGTGTTTCAGCGCGGGGCGTTCGAGGGGCTTCCCGGGGCGTACTGGCTCATGGGGTTTCTCGCCGTCGTGGTGGATGCGCGGCCCTATCTGGTGGCTAATCGGCGGGCCAGTTCGGTCATCCTGCCGTCTATCTGCTTCACCTTTGCGATCGCGCTGGCCTGGGGGTATGGGCCGGCGCTGGCGGTGCAGCTGATCGCGGTCACGGTGGCTGGTGTTCGGATGCGACATTCGGCTCGGCGGACTCTTCACCTGGCGGTGCAGCACGCGGTGGCGCTGGGGGCGGCCTCGCTCGTCGTCGCGCTGGTGTCGTTGCGGATCGGGCCGGGGCCGGACTGGGGGGACGCCTTACTCACGGTGGCGGCGGCCGGTGCTTGGATCGTGGCCCGGTACGGGCTGGCGGCGATCGTGGCCCGGTCGATGGCCGACCGGCCGGGGCCGCGGCTGCGGCGGCTCCAGCGGCTTCGGCGGATGCGCCGGATCGGGGTCGAGGTGCTGGCCACCGGGGCGCTGCTGCTGCTCGGGCCGGTCGTATTGGCGACGGCGCAGGTCGGACTGGCGTTCGTACCGCTGGTTCTGCTGGCGCTGCACGCCGTACACCGAATGGTTCGATCGGCCGGCGAGTTCGAGCGTGCCTCCCGCGTGGACAGCCTGACCGGACTGCCGAATCGGCGCGCCCTGCACGCGGCGGTGCTCTCGCAGGCCAAGGGGCGACGGCTGGCGCTGCTGGTGCTGGATCTCGACCGCTTCCGTACGGTCAACGACGCCCTCGGCCATGGCGCGGGCGACCGCCTGCTCGGCGAGGTGGCGCACTGCCTGGCCGAAGTGGTGCCGGCCCACGACCTGGTCGTCCGGCTCGGCGGCGACGAGTTTGCGGTGCTCGCCACTCGGGTCGACGGGCCGCCGTCGGCCCGGCGCATCGCCGAACACCTGGCCGAAGCTCTGAACCGCCCCTTCACCCTGGACGGCGTGCCGGTGGACGTCAGCGCCTCCATCGGCATAGCGCTGCAACGCGAACCCGGCGGCGACGGCACGACGCTGCTGCGGGAGGCCGAGGCCGCGATGTACGAGGCCAAGCAGCGCGGCGACCAGGTCGCCCTGCACACCCCGGACGCGCCCCACCACACACCCGACCGGCTCACCCTGCTGGCCGACCTGCGGCACGCCCTCCGCGCGGACACACCCGACGACGGGATCACGCTCTTCTACCAGCCTCAGATCGCCATCGCGACGGGCGAGGTGGTCGGAGTGGAAGCGCTGCTGCGCTGGCGGCACCCCGAGCGCGGCCTGGTCGGCCCGGAGGAGCTGATCCGGGTGGCCGAGCCGACCCCCGTGATGCGCCTGCTCACCGGCCGCGTGCTGCACGAGGTGGTGGCCCAGCTGGCCACGTGGCGCGACGCCGGCCGCCCGTTGCGAGCCGCCGTCAATGTCAGCGCTCGCGACCTGCACGCCGGTGACATAGCCGACCGCGTCGACTCTTTATTGCGCGAGTACGACGTCCCGCCCGACCTCCTGCAGCTGGAGATCACCGAGAGCGCCCTGATGGCCGACCCGCACCGCGTCCTCAGCACGATCACCCGCCTGGACCGCATGGGCATCGCCATCAGCCTGGACGACTTCGGCACCGGCTACTCGTCCCTGCAGCACCTGCGCCGCCTGCCCCTGGCCGAAGTGAAGATCGACCGCTCGTTCGTCCTCGGCATGGCCACCGACCACGGCGACGCCGCCATCGTCCGCTCGGTGATCGACCTGGCCGAGGCCCTGGGCCTGCGAGCCGTGGCCGAGGGCGTCGAGGACGAACGCACCTGGCGCCTGCTCGCCGAGGCCGGCTGCCACGCCGCCCAGGGCTGGTTCCACGCCCGCCCGATGCCCGCCCCCGAGCTGGCCGACTGGCTGTCCCGCTACCGCCCCGTCCGCCCGACCGTCGCCCTGCCCACGCGCCCCCGCTGACAACAGCCCGCCGAGCTGTCAGGGGGCCTCGGGAGCGAACTCGGCCACCTCGCGGGCGGCGTCCGGGCCGTCGGAGAGAAGCACGGCGAAGCCCTCCTCGTTGAGCACCGGGACCTTGAGGGTGAGGGCCTTGTCGTACTTGCTGCCGGGGTTGTCGCCGACCACTACGAAGGCTGTCTTCTTGGAGACTGAGCCGCTGACCTTGCCGCCGCGGGAGGTCACGGCCTCGGTGGCCTGGTCGCGGGAGTGGGTGGAAAGCGTGCCGGTGACCACAACCGTCAGGCCTTCGAGGGGGCGGGGACCCTCGTCGACCCGTTCGTCGGCCATGCGGACGCCGGCCTCGCGCCACTTGCTGACGATGTCGCGGTGCCAGTCGACGGCGAACCACTCGCGCAGGCTCTCCGCGATGGTCGGGCCGACGCCCTCCACCGTGGACAGGACGTCGGGCGCGGCCTTCGCCTTCTTGGCCGGCGCGGCCTCACCATCGGCGGCAGCGGCGTCATCGTCCGTCGCGTCAGCGTCCTCGGAAGAAGCGGCGCTGGCTGAGGAAGCGGCGCCGCCGGAAGAAGCGGCACTATCCGAAGAAGCGGCCGTGCCGGAAGAAGCGGCGGCGTCGGCCAGGACGCCGGCGGCCGTCGAAGCGACCGAGCTGTCGAGAGCGGCGGCCTCGACCGCCGCGGCCTCCTCGGCGCTACCCGGTGCGGCGGCGACGATGGCCTCGATCGCCTCCATCGAGCCGAACTGGCGGGCCAGCGCCTGCGCCGCGGTGGGGCCGACGTGGCGGATCGACAAGGCGACCAGCACGCGCCACAGCGGACGGTCCTTGGCGCCCTCCAGGTTTTCCAGCAGCTTCACGGCGTTGGTGCCCAGGCTGCCGTCCTGGTTGACGAAGAACGGGGACTGGCGCAGCTGATCCTCGGTCAGCGCGAACAGATCGCCCTCGTCGGTGATGACGTGGGAGTCGAGCAGGGCCTGGGCCGCCTTGTAGCCCAGCACCTCGATGTCGAACCCGCCCCGCCCGGCCAGGTGGAACACCCGCTCGCGCAGCTGCGCGGGACACGACCGCGTGTTGGGGCATCGGATGTCGATGTCGCTCTCTTTGGCCGGAGCCAGCTTGGTGCCGCAGGCCGGGCAGTGCGTCGGCATGACGAAGGGGTGAGCGTCGTTGGGCCGCAGGTCGATGACCGGGCCCAGCACCTCGGGGATCACGTCGCCCGCCTTGCGCAGCACGATCGTGTCGCCGATCCACACGCCCTTGCGCTCGACCTCGCGCGCGTTGTGCAGCGTGGCCAGGGCGACCGTGGAACCGGCCACCTTCACCGGCTCGAGCACGGCGAACGGCGTGACGCGGCCCGTCCGGCCGACGTTCACGTCGATGTCGAGCAGCTTGGTGGTGACCTCTTCCGGCGGGTACTTGTAGGCGATGGCCCAGCGTGGGGCCCGCGAGGTGGAGCCCAGCCGGCCCTGGATGGCCACCGAGTCGATCTTGATGACCACGCCGTCGATCTCGTGCTCGACGTCGTGCCGGTGCTCGCCGTAGTACTCGATGTATTCGCGCACGCCGGCGATGTCGTCGACCAGCTTCCAGCGGGAGCTGGTGGGCAGGCCCCACGCCTTCAGCGCCTCGTAGGCGTGCGACTGCGAGGTGGGGGTGAACCCCTGACGAGCGCCGATGCCGTGCACGACCATGCGCAGGCCCCGCGAGGCGGTGATGCGCGGGTCTTTCTGCCGCAGGCTGCCGGCCGCCGCGTTGCGCGGGTTGGCGAACGGCGCCTTGCCCTGCTCGACCAGCGACGCGTTGAGGTCGGCGAAGGCGGACACCGGGAAGTAGATCTCTCCGCGCACCTCGAGCAGGTCGGGCAGGTCGTCGCCGGTCAGGCGCTCGGGGATCTCGCGGATCGTGCGGACGTTGGACGTCACGTCCTCGCCCGTGCGGCCGTCGCCCCGGGTGGCCCCGCGGACGAGACGGCCCTTCTCGTACGTCAGGTTGATGGCCAGGCCGTCGACCTTGAGCTCACAGATGAACTCGACCGGGCCACCGGCGTCGCGCAGCGTGCGGTCGACCCAGGCGCCGAGCTCTTCGTCGTCGAACACATTGTCGAGCGAGAGCATGCGTTCGGCGTGCTCGACCGGCGTGAACTGCGTCGAGAAGGTGCCACCGACGTTCTGCGTGGGCGAATCGGGCGTACGCAGGGAAGGGAACTCAGCCTCGAGCGCCTCGAGCTCACGCAGCAGCTTGTCGAAGTCGGCGTCGGAGATGGTGGGCGAATCGAGCACGTAATAGCGGTATTGGTGGCCGCGCAGCTCGTCGGCCAGCTCGGCGTGACGCTGGCTCGCCTCGGGCGTCGGGTCTTTACCGGCAGCGGCCTCTTGCTCAGCGGTCGGCTGAGCGTCGACGACCTCGTCACGCTCGGGCTGCTGGGATTCCGCCTTCTTCGCCACCGGGACCTCCGTGCTCGACAACTACGAAGAACCGTAGTCGTCGCCTCTGACATTTTCGGCCCGGCACGACACCGAAACGCAGGTCAGACCTCGGAAAGGCGGCGGGCGGCCTCGCGGCAGGCGGTCAGCGAGGTTCGGGCGTACGCCGGGGTGGCGCCAGCCAGGCCGCAGGCCGGGGTGATGACTACCTGCCGGGGCAGTTGAGCCGCCGGGAAAGCGAGCCTCTTCCACAGCGTGGCCACACGATCGGCCACTTTCTTGCCGTCGATTCCCCCGGCCGGCGGGGTGGTCGGGGCGGCCCCGGCGAAGAGGCCGAGCCCGGCCTCCAGCGCCTCCCCCACCGGGTCGAGGTCTTTGAGCAGCGACAAGTCGAGAGCAACCGCAGCCGCCTGAGCGTCGCGGAAGACCTGCAGCGGCACAGCAGGCGCACAGCAGTGCGCGATCACGGGCACACCCACGGCCTCGACCACCGTACGCAGGGCAGCCGCCGCGTCCGGCCCGGGCACAGCCCGGTATGCGCTCAGGCCGCTCTCGGTCGGCACCCGGCCGGCCAGCACGGTCGGCAGGGACGGCTCGTCGAGTTGCAGCAGGAGCTCGGCCCGGGGCAGGCGCTTGCGGAGGTCGTCCACGTGCCGGCGCAGGCCCTCGGCCAGCGAGTCGGTCAGGTCGCGCACCGCGCCCGCGTCGCGCAGCAGGCGGCCGCCGATCTGCAGGTCGATGGAGGCGGCGAGCGTCCACGGGCCGGCCGACTGCACCTTCAGCGGCCCGGCGTACTTCTCGCCCTGTTCGGTCAGCTGGTCGAGGTCGCGTTCCAGCAGGTCGGCCGTGCGGCGCAGGTCTTGGCCGGGGCGGGGCGCCACCTGCCAGCGGCCGGCGTAGAGCTGCACGGGCAGTTCGACCAGGAACCCGGCGCTGCGGCCGATGATGTCGGCCCCGGGCCCGCGGGCGGGCAGTTCGGCCAGGTGCGGCAGGTCGGGCAGTTCGCCGAAGACGACCCGCTGGGCCTCGGCGATGTCGGTGCCGGGCAGCGAGCCGATGCCGGTGGCCGAGCCGGGCGACCAGGGGAAGTCAGGCACGCGAGGCTGCCAGGGGCGCCGCGGCGGTGATCGTGGCCGAGCCCAGCACGATGTCGCCCTCGGGCGAGCGCTGGTACGCCACGATCGCCTGGCCGGCGGCGACACCGCGGGCGGGCGTCTCGAGGCGGGCGGTCAGCGTGTCGCCTTCGATGGTGACGGTGGCCGGGTAGACCTCGCCGTGGGCCCGCAGCTGCACGTCGCACTCGACCTGGGTCGAGTCGCTGTGCCAGATGACCTTGGACGCGATGACCTCGTTGACTTCAAGATCCTCTCGAGGGCCGACGGTCACCGTGTTGGTCACCGGGGTGATCGAGAGCACGTAGCGGGGACGGCCGTCGGCGGCCGGCACGCGCAGGTCGAGCCCCTTGCGCTGGCCGATCGTGTAGCCGTAGGCGCCGTTGTGGCTGCCCAGGCGCTCGCCGGTGCGGCCGTCGACGATGTCGCCGGGGGCGTCGCCCAGCTGCCGCTGCAGGAAACCCTTGGTGTCGCCGTCGGCGATGAAGCAGATGTCGTGCGAGTCGGGCTTGTCGGCCACGGCCAGGCCGCGGGCGGCCGCCTCTTCGCGCACCTGGGCCTTGGTCGAGTCGCCGAGCGGGAAGACGGCCCGATCGAGCTGGGCCCGGGTGAGCACGGCCAGCACGTACGACTGGTCCTTGCCTTCGTCGACGCTGCGGCGCAGCAGACCGTCGGCCCCGAGGCGGGCGTGGTGACCGGTGACGACGGCGTCGAAGCCGAGCGCGACGGCCCGGTCGAGCACCGCCTCGAACTTGATCTTCTCGTTGCAGCGCAGGCACGGGTTGGGCGTGCGGCCGGCCGCGTACTCGGCCACGAAGTCGTCGACGACGTTGGCGTGGAACTGTTCGGCCATGTCCCACACGTAGAACGGGATGCCGATCACGTCAGCAGCGCGGCGGGCGTCACGGGAGTCTTCGAGCGTGCAGCAGCCGCGCGCTCCCGTGCGGTAGGTCTGGGGGTTACGCGCCAGCGCCAGGTGCACGCCGGTCACGTCGTGGCCGGCGGCGTGGGCGCGCGCGGCGGCGACGGCGGAATCGACGCCGCCTGACATGGCCGCAAGAACTCGCATGGCATCCAGCCTAACGGGGGGTTTTCCAGGCTGTGGCGCGGCGGGCGCGCTCGACCGCGCCGGGCAGCGCGGCCAGCAGAGCGTCGACATCTTCAACAACACTGGTGTGCCCGAGAGTGAACCGCAGCGAGGACCGGGCGCGGTCGTCGTCGGCGCCCATCGCGACCAGCACGTGGCTGGGCTGGGCGACCCCGGCCGAGCAGGCCGAGCCGGTCGAGCAGCAGACGCCCTGCGCGTCCAGGAGCAGCAGCAACGCGTCGCCCTCGCAGCCGGGGAAGCTGAAGTGGGCGTTGCCGGGCAGGCGGTCGCCGGGGTCGCCGTTGAGCACCGCGTCCGGCACGGCCGCCCGCACCCGGGCCACCAGCTCGTCCCGCAGGGCTCCGACCCGTACGGCGTACGCGGCCTGGCTCTTGACCGTCGCCTCGACGGCGGTGGCGAAGGCAGCCACCCCGGCCGTGTCGAGTGTGCCCGAGCGCACATCGCGTTCCTGGCCGCCGCCGTGCAGCAGCGGGGTGCAGGCGACGTCCCGGCCGAGCAGAAGCGCGCCCACCCCGACCGGACCGCCGACCTTGTGCCCGGTGACCGTCATGGCGGCGGCGCCGCTGGCCGCGAAGTCGACCGGCACCTGGCCCAGCGCCTGCACGGCGTCGGTGTGGAACGGGATGCCGGCGTCGGCGGCCAGGCGGGCCAGCTCGGCCACCGGCTGGATCGTGCCCACCTCGTTGTTGGCCCACTGCACGCTGACGACAGCGATCTCGTCCGCGTACGCCTCGACGACCGAGGCCAGCGCGGCCGGGTCGACCCGCCCGGCGTCGTCGACCGGCAGCCAGCTCAGCTGGGCGCCCTCGTGCGAGCCCAGCCACTCGGCGCTGTCCATAACGGCGTGGTGCTCGACCGCGGAGGCGACCACCCGGCTGCGGTTGAGCGAGCCGGCCCGCCGGGCCCAGAAGATGCCCTTGAGCGCGAGGTTGTCGCTCTCGGTGCCGCCGCTGGTGAAGATCACCTCGGACGGCCGGGCGCCGAGGGCGGCCGCGATGCGCTCGCGCGACTCCTCGACCAGGCGCCGGGCGTGCCGCCCGGCCGCGTGCAGGGACGACGGGTTACCGACCTCGCGGGCCGCCGCAACGTATGCCGCCAGCGCCTCGTCGAGCATCGGCGTGGTCGCAGCGTGATCCAAGTAGGCCATCAGTTCCAAAGCTTATGCCTCGCCCCGCGGACGCAGAACGGCCCGGCGCGGTGCGCCGGGCCGCCTGGTGACGGGGATTACTTGCGCTTGCGGATCTCGTCGGCCGCCTGGGGCACGACCTTGAACAGGTCGCCCACCACGCCGTAGTCGGCGAGCTCGAAGATCGGGGCCTCGGCGTCCTTGTTGACGGCCACGATCGTCTTCGAGGTCTGCATGCCCGCCCGGTGCTGGATGGCGCCCGAGATGCCCAGGGCCACGTACAGCTGCGGCGAGACGGTCTTGCCGGTCTGACCCACCTGGAACTGGTGCGGGTAGAAGCCCGAGTCGACCGCCGCCCGGGACGCGCCGACCGCGCCGCCGAGCAGGTCGGCCAGCTCCTCGACCAGCTTGAAGTTGTCCGCGTTGCCCACGCCGCGACCGCCGGAGACGACGATGCCGGCCTCGGTGAGCTCGGGGCGCGAGCCCTTCTGCTCGACCACGCGCTCGACGACCTTGGTCAGCTTGTCGCTGTCGGCCACGTTGACCTCGATCGACGAGACGGCGGCATCGACCGGCGACGGCGAGGGGGTGACCGAGTTGGGGCGGATCGTCACGATCGGCAGACCGCGCGTGACCTTCGACTTGACGATGCCCGAGCCGGCGAAGACGACCTGGGTCGCGGTGCCGTCGGCGGCCACCTCGACCGCGTCGGTCAGCAGCCCGTTGTCCAGCTTGACGGCCAGGCGACCGGCGATCTCCTTGCCCTCCTGGGTCGAGGCCAGCAGGACGGCGGCGGGCTGCTTTTCCCGTACGAGATCGGCCAGCACAGCCGCTTTCGGGGCGACCAGATAGCCGTCCACGTCGTCACCCGACGCCGCATAGACCTTGGACGCGCCGTACTCGCCCAGCTTCGCCGTGTCCGCCTCACCGAAGACGACCGCGGAGACGTCGCCCAGACCGCGGGCGATGGTCAGCATCTCGAGCGTGACCTTCTTGACGCCGTTCTCGACGACAACCAGAACCTCAGCCATGACTCCCTCTTCCCCGGCTCAGACGAACTTCTCGGTGGCGAGGTACGCGACCAGCTGCGCGCCGCCGTCGCCCTCGTCGGTGACCTTGGTGCCGGCCGAACGCGGCGGCCGCTTCGAGAACTCGACCACGGCGCTGGTGGCGCCGGCCGTGCCCACCTCGTCCGAGGAGATGCCCAGGTCGGCCAGCGCGAGCGCCTGCACCGGCTTCTTCTTGGCGGCCATGATGCCCTTGAAGGACGGGTATCGCGGCTCGTTGATCGTGTCCCACACGCTGACGACGGCCGGGGTGGCCGCGGTGACGACCTCGTAGCCCTCGTCGGTCTGCCGCTCGACGGTCAGCTGCGAGCCGTCCACCGTGAGCTTGCGGGCGCCGGTCAGCGCCGCGATGCCCAGCCGCTCGGCCAGCATGTGCGGCATGACCTGCACGCGGCCGTCGGTCGACTCGGCGCCGGCGATGATCAGGTCGGCGTTGAGCGTCTTGAGCGCCTCGGCCAGCACCTTGGACGTGGCCACGGCGCACGAGCCGTGCAGCGCGTCGTCGGAGATGTGGACGGCCTTGTCGGGGCCCATCGAGAGCGCCTTGCGGATGGACTCGGTCGCACCGGCCGGGCCCATCGTGAGGACGGTGACCTCGCCGCCGTGCTCTTCCTTGATCTTCAACGCCTCTTCGATGGCGTACTCGTCCATCTCGTTGATGACGTTGTTGGCCGAGGCCCGCTCGACCGTGTTGTCCGACGGGCTCAAGGTGCGCTCGGCACCGGAGTCGGGCACCTGCTTGACCAGTACGACGATATTCATCGCGCTCCTACGACCTCCTGTTGTGAACGCACCTGTGCGGCCGGACGCCTCCCGACAGGTTACCCGTCGGTAGCTTAGGCGCGACGGCCACCCAGAGTGACTCACCTCACCCGTTCCGGCTGTCCGCTGGCTACAGTCGGTACAGGGAGGTGTACGAAATGTCCGGCCTAATCACTCGGGCGGCCGACGAGTTGCTTCCGTCCGCTACCCATCGTCTACCACGTGGCCCCGCGCCCGCGCTGAACGCCCATGGCCGGGTGAGCACCGACTCGCCGTACTGCCGCTGCGGCCGGCCCCGCGAGGCCTGCGTGAGTGACGAAGTCCGCATGCTGTGGATGCACCTTCTCGACCGAGAAGGTCAATAATTCGTACGTGCTAGGTGGCCTGCGGCAATGGATCGATCCGGAGAAGACGCCGACGGTCGGCCGCACGCCTGACTACCGCTTCTCGCTGGCCAACGAGCGCACCTTCCTGGCCTGGATCCGCACCGGCCTGGCCCTGATCGCGGGCGGCCTCGGCGTCGCCCAGTTCCTGCCGCCACTGCCCATCGCCCACCTGCGCGAGATCATGGCCATCCTGCTGCTCGTGCTGGGCGGCCTGGTGGCGTTGCGCGCGGTCGACCACTGGGCCCGCACCGAACGGGCCATGCGTCTGGGCCAGGAGCTGCCGGGCTCGCGATTCCCCGCCGTGCTGGCCGTCGCGGTCGCCCTGGGCGCGGTCGCGATGATCGTCGCCGTCGTCGTTCAGGCCGCGGGGTGACCGGCGACGACCACGGCGCGGCGGCCGAACGCACCCGGCTCGCCTGGCGGCGTACGGCCCTGTCGGCCGGAGTCGTCGGCCTGCTCGCCGCCCGGCCCGCCTTCCACCCCGACGCCGGCGTTCCGCAATGGATCACCGCGGCGCTCAGCGGCCTCGGGTGGTCGTTCCTGGTCGCGATCGCCTACCGCCGCGCCCGCGCCTTGATGAAGAGCCCGCCGCACCCCGGACGGCGCACGATCGCAGCCTACGCGTTGACCACCGTCGCTCTCGCCGCGCTCGCAAGTCTGGTTGTCATGCTCTGATCGTCGCCGGATCGGCCGGGGCGCGTCATCATTGCCACATGGTCCGGTTGTTCATCCTTCTCGCTGCCGTGCAGCTGGTGCTCTTCGTGCTGGCGTTGATCAGCTGTTTGTCGGCCGCCCGCGTCCGCAACGCGCCGCGTCTGGTGTGGGTGCTGGTGATCCTTCTCATCCCCCTGCTGGGCCCGCTCGCCTACTTCCTGTGGGGCCGTCCGCTGCCCGCGCCCGAGGAGGGCACGGTGCCGCGCCGGCGCCGCGCTCCCGCCGCGCCGGACGACGACCCCGACTTCCTGCGCTCGGTCGACACCGAGCAGTCCCGCCGCGAGCGCGAGATGCTCGCCCAGTGGGAGAAAGACCTCAACCGTGAGGAGCCGGACAAGCCTTAGGCCAGGTTGGACGAGCGAGGGTAGGCGTCGCCGGGGTCGGTCAGCACGTTGACCAGGTAGGGCACCCCGGCCGCGAAGGCGCGCTCGAGGGCCGGGCCGATCTCGGCCGCCTTCTCCACCGTCTCGCCCGCGCCGCCCAGCGCCTTGACCACGTCGTCGTAGCGCAGCCCGGGCTGCAGGTCGGCCGCGACGTCGTAGCCGTACATGGCCTGCATGGGGTGCTTCTCGAGCCCCCAGATGCCGTTGTTGCCGACCACCATGACGACCGGGAGCCCCTGCCGGACCAGGGACTCGGCGTCCATCAGCGAGAAGCCGGCCGCCCCGTCGCCCATCAGCACGCAGATCTGCCGGTCGGGATAGGTCACCCGCGCGCCCATGGCGTAGCCCATGCCGGTGCCCAGGCAGCCGTACGGCCCCGGGTCGAGCCAGGTGCCGGGCTGGGCCGGTTCCAAGTACCTTCCCGCGTACGAGACGAAGTCCCCGCCGTCGCCGATCGTCACGGCGTCCGGCGCCAGAACCTTCCGCAGCTCGCCGTAGATGCGAGCCGGCTTGATGAGGTCGGTCTCGGCCGCCATCGCCTCGGCGTCCCGCGCCTTGCCCGCGTCCTCGGCCGTACGCAGCCCCTGGATCCACTCGGCGTGGTCGGCCCGGTCGCCGCTGTGCTCGGCGAGGGCGGTCAGGATGCGCCGCAGGTCGCCTGCCGGTGACACGGCCGTCTCGACGTGGCTCGCGCGCTGGCTGGGGGCGTCGACGATGTGCACGACCTGGGCCGCGCCGAACTCGCCGAAGCCGAGCCGGAAGTCGAGCGGGGTGCCGATCACGCAGACCACGTCGGCCTCGTTGAGCGCGGGGCGGCGCGCCTTGGCGAAGGCGAGCGGGTGCGACGGCGGCAGCGCGCCCCGGCCCATGCCGTTGGTGAACACCGGCACCTGCAGCGCCTCGGCGGCCGCCCGCAGCTCGGCGATCGCGTCGCCACCCCAGACGTCGGAGCCGGCGATGATCACCGGACGCTCGGCCGACGCCAGCAGCGTGGCCGCGCGGGACACCTCGTCGGGGTCGGCCTCGAGCACCGGGACGGCCGGCTCGCCGGGCGCGGCGGCCTCGCCGGTGGAGAAGACGATCTCGAGCGGCAGGTCGAGGAAGGCGGGCCCGCGGTGGGCGGTGAGGGCGGCGGTCAGGGCGGCCCGCACCTCGCCGGGGATGGCATCGGTGTCGGTCACCGTGCCGGCGTACTTGGTGATCGGGGCGACCAGCGGCACGTGGTCGAACTCTTGCAGGCTGCCCGAACCCCAGCGGAACTGCGGAGCCCGGCCGCCCAGCACGAGCACCGGCGAGGCGTTGAAGAACGCGCTGGTCAGGCCCGAGATGCCGTTGGTCACGCCGGGGCCGGCGGTGAGCACCGCGAGCCCGGGACGGCGCTGGAGCTTGGCGACGGCCTCGGCCGCGAAGACGGCGGTCTGCTCGTGCCGCACGTCGTAGATCGGAAAGCCGATCTTGTGCGCGGCGTCGTAGAGCGGGAACACGTGCCCGCCCGAGAGCGTGAACATCTCGTTCACCCCGAACGCCCGGGCCGCGGCCAGCGCCAGTTCGCCGCCGTGCCCCTCGATCGCCTCTGCCATGCCGTGCTCCCCTCGCGCCGTTGCCGGTTCTCCGGGCACGCTACCCGGCACGCCGGAAAAGGTGAACGAGCCTCAGATTCCCAGCAGCTCGCCCAGGTCGCGGATCAGGTTCTCGATGTCGGTCTGGATCGGGTAGCCGTTGCCCCAGCCGTACGCGAGCACCAGCGCGGCCAGCGGCACCGCGATCATCACCAGGATGCTGAGCAGGATCTGCAGGAAGCGCAGGAAGCTGCCGGTGCGGCGGGGCCGGCGTACGGCCCGCTCGACCCGGGTCGGCGGCCGGGCCTGGAAGGTGGGCGGCGACGAGACCGGACGGGCGGGCGGCGGGCGCGGCGTGACCGGACGGGAGGTGACCGGCCCGGAGGAGACCGGCGCGGACGGCGGCGGGTGGAAGACCGGCTTCGGGGTCGGGACGGTGGCGTGCGGGTCGGGCACCCAGCTGCTGTGGTCGGCGTCGGGCCAGGGGTCGACCGGCGGCTGCAGGCCGGTGGTGCCCGGCATCCGCACTGACGCGGCGGCCACGCGTACGGTGGCCGACTCGGCCCGCCCGGTGGAGACCAGCCGCAATTCGGAGGTCGGGCCCGGGGTGGCCGCCCCGGTGGCCAGCATCGCCGCCGAGGCCAGGATGCTGCCCTCGGCCACCACCAGCTCGGGCTGCTCGATCACCACCGGCGCCTCGCCCAGCTCGCGGTGCAGCAGCGTGGCCACCAGCGGGATCCGGCTCGCCCCGCCGACCAGGAAGACCCCGGCCAGCCGCCCGTCGGGCAGGTCGGCCCAGTCGAGCAGGCCCTTGGTGACCCGGACGGTCTGCTCGAGCACCGGGCGGGCCAGCTTCTCGAGCTCGTCGCGGGTGAGGTGGACCTCGGTGTCGAGCAGCGGCACCACGAACTCGGCCGACTGGGCGCGGGACAGCCTCTCTTTGGCGATCCGCACCTCTTCCCACAGCTGGCGCTGGGCGCGGCGCTCCTGAGCCGTGGACGGCTCGAGCAGCCGCTGCCACTCGCTGGTGCGCAGGTGTTCGACGATCGCCGCGTCGACGTCGAGGCCGCCGATGTCGTCGCGGCCGTCGACCGCCATCACCTCGAAGCCGGACGCGGTGCGGGCCACGACACTGGCGTCGAACGTGCCGGCCCCGAAGTCGTGCACCACGACGACCGAGCCGATCGGCACGTCGCGGCCCAGCACCTCGGCGAAGTAGGTGGCCGCGGCGACCGGCTCGGCGACCAGCCGGGCCCCGGCCAGCCCGGCCCGGGCGGCGGCGTCGGCCAGCAGCGAGCGACGGGTCGAGCCCCAGGTGGCGGGGCAGGTCAGGGTGACGTCGGGGGTCACCGGGCCGACCGCGCGGCGCCACTCCTCGGCCACCCGGGCCAGCACGGCGGCGATCAGCTCGACGACCGGGAACTCCTGCTCGCCCAGCAGCACCAGGCCGTCGTCGATGCGGCGCTTGGGGTTGGGCTCGAACCGGACCGGGTCGATGCGGGCGCTGTGCACCGCGTCCCGCCCCACCACCAGCGTGCCGTCGAGCTCGGCGAACACCGCCGAGGGCAGCAGCGGGGAGCCGTCGACCAGGATCGGGCGCGCGCGGCCGTCGGGCCAGCGCGCCACCGCGACGGTGTTCGAGGTGCCGAAGTCCACTCCCAGCGCGTGCTTCGGCTCACCTTGGTCGATGGCCATCCCCTGAGTCTAGGGGGTCGGAGTCGTCAGACGATCTTCCAGCGCGGCCGGTGCCCCCACTCCCGTACGCAGCGCACGAGCACCCCCTCGGCGGTTCGCCCGTAAGCACCCGCGGGACGGCATTCGTCCCCCACCTCGACCGGCTCCCGCACCAGATCGGGTGTCGGGCTGGGGGCCGGCGTGGCACTGGTCGTCGTCGGCATGGGGGTGACCGCCGGCGGCGACGGCGCGGGCGGTTCCGGTGCCGGGGACTTCGGAGCCGGGATGAGGATCGGCTCCGGTTCGCGGCTGGCCGGCGGTTGAGCGGGGGGCCGGGAGGGGACGGCGGACGACGTGACCGCTCGGCGGGGGACGGGACGGGTGGTGGTGGCGACGGGGGCCGGCTTGCGCGCCTGGGTGGTGGCCGGGGCGATCGCCGTACGGGCCGAGGGTGGCGGCGGATTGGCCGGAGGGGGCGCGGCCAGCTGGTCGACCACCGAGCCCGGGGTTCCGGGCGGCTCGGACCGGGACTGGCCGAGGGTCAGCCAGCCGATCAGCGCGCACAGCAACGCCTGGCCGACGACCAGCGCCACGGCCATGCGCACAGTGCGTCGCACCGTGCGCGTGACCGGAACCGGTTCCACCCGTCGGACTTTATGGCAAGGGATCGATGGGGTCGAGAGCTAACGCCCCGTAAATGTGGGCTTACGCTTCTCCACAAATGCCGTGGTGCCCTCGATCCGGTCGTCGGTGGCGAACAGACCGGCGAACAGCTGCGACTCGAGCGCCAGGCCGGAGGCCAGATCGGTGTTCAGCCCGCCGTCCACCGCCAGCTTGGCCGCCCGCAAGGCAAGAGACGGACCATTGACGTACGGCTTGACGAGCGCAAGAGCCGTCTCGAACACCTCAGCCGCCGGGGCGACCCGGTCGGCCAGCCCGATCCGCAGCGCCTCGTCGGCGTCCACCATGCGGCCCGAGAAGATCAGATCCTTCGCACGGGCCGGGCCGATCAGCCGGGCCAGCCGCTGCGTGCCGCCGGCGCCGGGGATGATGCCCAGCTTGATCTCGGGCTGGCCGAGCTTGGCGTCCTCCGCCACCACCCGCCAGTCGCAGGCCAGGGCCAGCTCGCACCCGCCGCCCAGCGCGTAGCCGGTGATCGCGGCGACGACCGGCTTGGGGATGCGAGCCACGGCGTCGAACGCGCTCGACAGCGCGGCCGCCCGCACGGCCATCTCGGGGTAGCCGACCTTGGTGAACTCGGTGATGTCGGCGCCGGCTGCGAAAACCTTCTCCCCGCCGTACACGATGACGGCCTTGACCTGCTCGTCCTCGGTCGCGGAATGCGCGGCGGCCCGCAGCTCTTCCTGTACCTGGGTGTTGAGCGCGTTCATCGGTGGCCTGGTCAACCGGATCGTCCCGATGCCGTCGGTAGTCTCCAACGTCACGAACTCGCCCACGCCCGCCTCCTGAATCTCGGTTCAGGTCAGCCTACGACGGGTAGAAAGATGCATGTGACCACGTACTACCGGGATCCGGACGTGTGGATCACCTCCGCCGGGGTCCGGATCAACGGACACGACCTGCGCCTGAGCGAGCTGCGGCAGGTCTGGCACACGCGTGGCAAGCGCTCGTTGCGCACCATCGCCGGGCGGGGCGCGGTCGGTTTCGCTATCCTCACCCCGGTCGTGATCGGCCTGCTCGCCGTGGCGGTCGCGCTGGTCCTCGACGCCTCCACCAGCACCACGATCGCCCTGATCGGCGGCGGCGTGCTGGTCGGCCTGGGCGTCGTCCCGCTGGCCGACGTGCTGCTCGAGCGGGTCGACCGGTCGTACGACCGCGGCAGCCGGGTGCGTGAGATCTGGGCTCGTACTCCCACCGGCGACCTGCTGCTGCTGAGTACCCCCGACGCGGCCCGGTTCGGCCGCATCTACCGCGCCCTGCAGCGGGCGCTGGAACCGGCTACCCGCCGGTAATGTCGTCCCGATGAAGAAGGACGCCGCCGCCCTGGCCGGGATGCTCGCCACCATGGGGGTGCTGCACTTCGCCGTGCCCCGCCCGTTCGACTCGATCGTGCCGCGCTCGCTCCCGGGCCGGCGGCGTACCTGGACCTATCTGAGCGGCGCGGCCGAACTCGCCTGCGCGGCCGCCATCGCGCATCCCCGCACCCGCCGAGCCGGCGCCCTGGCCGCGGCCGGGCTGTTCGTCGGCGTCTTCCCGGCCAACATCAAGATGGCGGTGGACGCGCGTCGCGCCACCCCGGTCCGGCAGGCGATCGCCTTCGGACGGCTGCCGCTGCAGGTGCCGCTCGTGCTGTGGGCCCGTCGCGTGGCCCGCTGAGCACGGAGTTTTTCCCGAACCGGGGCCGGACGAGTCGATCTTCGGTGACTATCGAAACACCATGAGAACGACCATCACCCAGCGGCCCACCGGGGTCGAGCGCACCTTCGGCGCCGACGAGATCATCGTGACCAAGACCGACCCGCGCGGCATTCTGACCTACGCCAACGAGGTCTTCCTGCGTACCTCGGCGCTGACCGAGGACGAGGCGATCGGGCAGCCGCACAACATCATCCGGCACCCCGACATGCCCCGGGCCGTCTTCAAGCTGCTCTGGGACACCCTCGGGCGGCGGGAAGAGATTTTCGCGTACGTCGTGAATCTCGCCGCCGACGGCGCCCACTACTGGGTGTACGCGCACGTCACGCCCTCGTTCTCGGCCGACGGCAGGCTGGTCGGCTACCACTCCAACCGGCGGCTGCCCGAGCCGGCGGTGGTGAACGAGGTGCGCCGGCTGTACGAGCGCATCCGCTCGGCCGAGCAGCAGCACACCGCCAAGCCGGCCGCGGTCGAGGCCGGGTGGCAGGCGCTGCAGGCCGAGCTGGGCGGCCGCACGTACGACGAGTTCATCTGGGCCCTGACCAGCGGAGCGCGCTGATGACCGACCCCGTGCTGACCACGATCACCGAGGTGTGCCGCCGGGCCACCGCGGGCGACCTCGAGGCCCGGCTGCCCTCGATCGGCGACTCCGACGAGGCCGTCGCCGCCCGCACCGCGCTCAACAGCCTGCTCGACATGAGCGACGCCTTCGTCCGCGAGGCCGGCGCCGCCTCGGCCGCGGCCGCCGAGGGCCGGTTCCACCGGCGGATCCTGACCCGCGGGCTGTCCGGCGCCTTCCGGTCGGCGGCCGAGCAGATCTCGACCTCCATCGTGGCCATGAGCCAGACCGCGGCCCGGGTCGCCGAGGCCGCGCAGGCCCGGGTCGCGCTGGCCGACGAGCTGGAGTCGGCCGTGCTGACCGTCTCGGAGCAGGTCGCCACCGCGGCCACCGAGATGGGCGCCTCGACCAACAGCCTGGCCGACTTCGCGCGGGAGGCGGTGACCGAGGCCGAGCGCGGCCTGGCCACGGTGACGTCGCTGCGGACCGCATCCGACCAGATCCGCACGGCAGTCGACCTGATCAACCAGGTGGCCAAGCAGACCCGGTTGCTCGCACTCAACGCGACCATCGAGGCAGCCCGGGCCGGGGACGCCGGGCGGGGCTTCAGCGTGGTCGCGGGCGAGGTGAAGACGCTGGCCGCCGAGACCAGCTCGTCCAGCGACGAGATCATGGGTCAGGTCAACACCGTGCAGGAGGTGGCGGCGGACGCGGTGGCCGTGCTGGAGACGGTCACCAACAGCATCCGCGAGATGAGCGGGCTGGTGAACGGCATCGCGGCCGCCGTCGACGGGGGCAGCGCGCACGGAATGGCAGGACTGTCGCAGCTGGCCGAGGTGCTGCGCTCCGAGGTCAACCGGTTCGTCAGCACCGCCCGCCAGGCGTAGGGGCTAGCCGGCCCGGTAGACCTCGTCGATCTCGTCGCGGGTGGGCAGCGCGTTGGAGGCGCCCACCCGGCGGACGCAGGCCGCCCCAGCCGCGTTGGCCCAGCGCACCGCCTCGACCAGGTCGCGGCCCTCGCCCCAGGCCACGGCGAGCGCCCCGGTGAAGGCGTCGCCGGCCGCGGTGGTGTCGGTGACCTCCACGTGGAACGCGGGCACCGTCTCGTCCCGGCCCTCCCGATCGGCGTACCGGGAACCGGCCCCGCCCAGCGTGAGCACCACCCGCGGCACCATCGAGAGCAGCTTCGGCACGTCGATCGTGTCGCCGCCGGCCACCATCAGCGCCTCGACCTCGTTGACGACCAGCAGGTCGATGTCGGCCAGAAGCTCCTCCGGCAGCTCGCGGGCCGGGGCCGCGTTGAGGATCATGCGGGTGCCGCCCTCGCGGGCCGCCCGAGCCGCCGCCACCACCGTCGCGACCGGGATCTCTTGCTGGCACAACAGCACGTCACCGGCGGCGATCGCGGCCTGCTCGGCCTCGGTCAGGCCGACGAACGTGTTGTTGGCGCCCGGCGCGACCAGGATCGAGTTCTCGCCGTCGCGGTCGACCATGATGACCGCCACCCCGGAGGGGCCGTAACTGGTGCGGACGTGCTGCATGTCGACGCCCGCGCCGTTGAGCCGGGCATTCAGGTTGACGCCGAACGCGTCCGAGCCGATCGCGCCCAGAAAGACCGTCCGGCCACCGGCCCGGGCCGCGGCGATGGCCTGGTTGGCCCCCTTGCCACCGGCCATCATCACGAACTCGTCGCCCAGCACCGTCTCGCCCGGCCGGGGCAGACGCGGGGCCAGGCCGACCAGGTCCATGTTGGCGCTGCCGGCGACCACGATGCGCGGCGCCATGGGCTCAGGCCGCCCGGGCCGCGTAGCGGTCGCCGAACCGGTCGACGACCAGCGGCAGGCCGAACGTCTTGCTCAGATTCTCGGCCGTCATCACCTCACCCAGCAGGCCGGAGGCGACGATCGTGCCCTCGCGCAGCAGCAGGCCGTGGGTGAAGCCGGGCGGGATCTCCTCGACGTGATGGGTGACCAGCACCATGGCCGGCGAGTCGGGGTCGAGGGCCAGCTCGGTCAGCCGGGCGATCAGGTCTTCCCGGCCGCCCAGGTCGAGGCCGGCGCCGGGCTCGTCGAGCAGCATCAGCTCGGGGTCGGTCATCAGCGCCCGGGCGATCAGGGTGCGCTTGCGCTCGCCCTCGCTCAGGGTGCCGAAGTCGCGCTCGGCCAGCGGGCCCATGCCGAGCTGCTCGAGCAGCTGCCGGGCCCGGGCCTCGTCCTGCGGGTCGTACGACTCACGCCAGCGCCCCACCACCGACCAGGCCGCCGTGACCACGACGTCGAGCACCCGCTCGCCCGGCGGCACCCGCTCGGCGAACTGGCCGGTGGCCAGCCCGATGCGGGTGCGCAGCTCGTTGATGTCGGTGCGGCCGAGGCGCTCGCCGAGCACCCAGGCCGTGCCGCGGGACGGGTGCAGCCGGCCCGAGGCCAGGTTGAGCAGGGTGGTCTTGCCGGCGCCGTTGGGACCCAGCACCACCCAGCGTTCGTCCAGCTCGACCTGCCACGACAGGCCGCGGACCAGATGGCTTCCGCCGCGGATCACGCTGACCTTGTCGAAGGCGATCACGGTGTCTTCGTCGGGCGGTGTCATGGCAGGTTCCGGCACGCGTCCATCCAACCACGCACGCCTGCGGCTTCTCAGGCGGTGGTCTTCGTTCAGCGGGTCGCCGGCAGCGCCCCGGCTCAGGCGGCGGTCTTCGTTCAGCGGTCGCCGACGCCGCCTCCGGCTCAGGCGGTGGTCGAGCCGAACACCTCATCGCGTACGGCGGCCAGGGCCGTGTGCAACGCGCCGTGCAGCACCGGCTCGGCCTCGACCCCGGTGATCACGACCTTGGGATTGACCAGCGTGATCGTGGCGACCTCGTTCTCGACCCGGGCCGCCAGCGCCGGGCCGCCGGCCTGGGACACCTCGCCCGCCAGCACGACCAGCGGCGGGTCGAGCACCACGCAGGTCGCGGCCACGCCCAGGGCCAGCCGGCTCGCCAGCTCGTCGAGCACCGGCTCCCCGGCCGGACCGGCCTCGACCGCGTCGCGCACGACGTCGGCCGCCTCGACCCCGCGGAAGCCGTACTTCTTGCCGAT
Organism: Paractinoplanes pyxinae; assembly: GCF_026626335.1. Lineage (GTDB taxonomy): Bacteria > Actinomycetota > Actinomycetes > Mycobacteriales > Micromonosporaceae > Actinoplanes > Actinoplanes pyxinae. Next base: position 174,343 of record NZ_JAPNTZ010000007.1, read on the forward strand.
CGCCTTGACCGCGTCGGCGCCCGCGATGCTCTGGAAGCCGCCCCGCACCCCGCCCTTGCCGGACTTGCGGCCCGGGTGCTGCGGAACCTCGGCCCCGGCGACCGGCATGTAGCCGATCTCACCGGCCGCGCCCGAGTGGCCCTGGTGCAGCCGGCCGTCGATGACGCTGGCCAGACCGACACCGCGGCCGGCCCAGATCAGTACGAAGTCTTTGACGCCGGCCGCGGCGCCCGTGCTCGACTCGGCCACGGCGGCCATGTTGACGTCGTTTCCGAAGACCACCGGGGTGTGCAGGTCGCGGCGCAGGTCGTCGAGCAGGCCGCGGTGCCAGCGGGGCAGGTCCCAGGCGAACGCGATCTCGCCGCTCTCGGGGTCGACCAGGCCGGGGGTGCCCAGCACGACCCGTCGTACGGAGCTCATGTCCGTCCCGGCGTCGGTGGCCGCCTGGACCACGGCGTTGTGCACCACACCGACCGGGTCGTCGGTGTCCTTGGTGGACTGCTCGACCCGCCCGATGATCGAGCCGGTGATGTCGGCACAGGCCGCGACCACCCGATCGGGGCCGACGTCGACACCGATCACGTGGGCGCTGCCGGGCGTGACCGCGTACAACTGGGCATTGGGACCACGACCGCCCGCCTGCTCGCCCACCCTGCGCACCAGGCCCCGCTGCTCCAGCCGCTCCACCAGCTGGGACGCGGTGACCTTGCTCAGACCGGTCATCTCGCCGAGCTGGGCCCGGGTCAGCGGACCGCGGTTGAGCAGCAGTTCCAGCGCCGCCCGGTCGTTGAGCGCGCGCAGCAACCGGGGTGTGCCCGGAAGGCGGGTGGAGGCCATGGCAGGATCCCCTAGTAAATTTAGGTTTGTTTCCTATTAGATGGACGACGCCCGTCGGGGCGACCGGCACCGAGCGATCATGGCAGCTCGCGGGGTGTGCAGACCAGACTTACGTCACCGGAAGGACACCATGGCGATCGACCCCGGACTCCGCCGCCTCGCGCTCGGCACCCTGCTGGCCGCGTTCCCCGGCGACACCGCCCCCGAGTGGGCGGTCACCCTTCTGGCCGACGGATTGGCCGGTCACACGCTGTTCGGCACCAATGTGACCGACCCGGCACAGGTGTCCCGATTGACCGCCCGGCTGCGCGAGGGCCGCGACGACGCGCTGATCGCCATCGACGAGGAAGGCGGGGATGTCACCCGGCTTTCCCATCGGACGGGTAGCCCGTACCCGGGAAATGCCGCCCTCGGCGCGGTGGACGACGAAAGCCTCACCCGCGCGGTGTACGCGGCGATCGGCGCCGACCTCGTCGCGGCCGGGATCAATCTCGACCTGGCCCCCACGGTCGACGTCAACACGGCCGACGACAACCCGATCATCGGTACGCGCTCGTTCGGCGCCGACCCGCGGCTGGTGGCCCGGCACGCCCGTGCCGCCGTCGAGGGCCTGCAGTCGGCCGGGGTCGCCGCCTGCGCCAAGCACTTCCCCGGCCACGGCGCCACGGTGACCGACTCGCACCTCTCCCTGCCCACGGTCGACGTGCCGCTCGAGGTGCTGCGCGAACGCGACCTGCCCCCGTTCGCCGAGGTGGCCGCTTCGGCCAAGGCGGTGATGTCGGCCCACATCCGGGTGCCCGCGCTGACCGGCGACGACCCGGCCACGTTCAGCCGGGCCGCCCTGCAGGGCCTGCTGCGCGACGAGCTGGGCTTCCGCGGCGCCATCGTCACCGACGCGCTCGAGATGGTGGGCGCCGCGGCCACGGCCGGGGGCATCCCGCAGGCCGCCGTCCGGGCCCTGACCGCCGGCGCCGACCTTCTGTGCATCGGCGCCCAGGTCGACGCCGCCCTGGTCGAGGCGGTGGCGGCCGAGGTCGCGGCCGGTGTTCCGGCCGCCCGTCTCGAAGAAGCGGTTTCCCGTACGACCGAACTGGCGACCTGGACGGCGAAGCACCGCACCCTGCTGAGCTACGACGACGACCTGGGCCTGGCCGCCGCCCGCCGAGCCGTCCGGGTCGAGGGGTCGCTCAGCGGCTTCGGCACGCCGCTGGTGGTACAGCTCGTGTCCGGCTACTCCATCGCCGAGGGCCGGGTGCCGTGGGGCCTTTCGCCGCACCTGGACGGCATCGAGCAGGTCGAAGTGGTCGCGGCCGACGCCTCCGCCACGGACTTGGCCGCCCGCGCCGGCAACCGCCCGATCGTCATCGTCGGCCGGCACACCCACCGCAAGCCGGAGTCGCGCGCCCTGGTCGAGCAGCTGGCCTCCACCCACGCGGTCGGAGTGGTCGAGATGGGCTGGCCGTCCACCTGGCGGCCGTCGCAGGTGCGGGCGTTCGTCACCACCCACGGCGCCAGCCTGGCCAACGGCCGCGCCGCCGCCGAAGCGCTGGGCCTCCTCCACGCGTAAGGGCTGTGCATAACTAGTCCGGACCGGCCGGCGCTCCTGTGGACAACTCGGCTGCGCCGGCCCGGCATTCGCGTACCGTCCCCGCCACGTCCCTTGGGCGGGCGGGGGAGGTGGTGGCACACCTCAATCTCAGGGCTGGATCGGGTGGCGGCGTGGCGGGAAGCGGCTCTTTCTGATTCATTGACCGATGGCTGGCTCGTCACATCTCTTGAACATGTTCAAGTTGAGCGCTTAGTCTGAGGGCGCAAAGTTGAACGTGTTCGAGAAAGGTGGTCCGATGGACCCGAAGGTGTGGATGTACCTGGCCTATCTGGCTGTCAGCGTCGGGCTCACCGTGTGGGTGGCGACCACGCTGTCGCGCAACGGGCTCGTGTTCCTGGCCGACGTCTTCGCCGACGAGAAGCTGGCCCGGGCGATCAACCAGCTGCTGGTGATGGGCTTCTACCTGCTGAATCTGGGCTACGTGACGGTCACCATGCGGTCGACCCAGACGATCACGGACACCAGCGAGGCGCTGGAGACGCTGTCCAGCAAGGTCGGGCTCGTGCTGCTCGTGCTGGGCGTCCTGCACTTCCTGAACGTCTTCTTCCTGGGCCGCTACCGGCGGGGTCGCCTGCGTCAGCAGCAGCCGGCGCCGCCGCTGCCTCCGGCCGGTCGGCTGCCGTTCCACCCGCAGAACCCGCCTCCGGCCCGGGCATGACCGAGAGCCAGGTCCCGGCCGTACGAGGGGGCGGCCGGGGCCTCTCGCCCGAGATCACACCGATCGGGCACTTCGCCGTGCTGTACGACGCGGGGTGCCCGATCTGCCGGGCTGCTCGCCGATGGCTCTCCGGGCGGGCCCAACTCGTACCGCTGGAATTCGTGCCCGCCGGGTCGGACGAGGCGCGCCGGCGGTTTCCGGGGCTCGACCACGAGGCGACGCTGCGGGACGTGACCGTGATCGGGGATGAAGGCTCGGTCTATGTCGGGGACGGCGCCTGGGTGGCTTGCCTGTGGGCGCTCGCGGACTATCGCGCGATGGCCGAGCGGATCAGTTCTCCGGCGCTGCTGCCGACGGCTCGGCGGTTCATCGCGGCAGCTTCGGCGGTCCGGGAGCGTACGCGGGAAGGGTTTGACGCCGAAGCGGCTGAGGCGGGGTACTACGGTGACGGGTGTGACGACCGCTGCCGCTGAACCCGGCCCGCCCGCGGAGAAGCCGCGCCGGGCGCGTGGCGAGCAGACGCGGCAACTGATTCTGGAGACGGCACTCCGGTTGTTCCGCGAGCGGGGGTACGCCGAGACGACCATGCGGGCCATCGCGAAAGAGGCGGGGGTCGCGGTCGGGAACGCGTACTACTACTTCGACTCGAAGGAACACCTGATCCAGGGGTTCTACGATCGGAATCAGGTGGCCCATCGCGTCGCCGCCGAGCAGATCCTGGCCGACGAGAAAGAGCTCGCGCCGCGGCTGCGCGGGGTGCTGCACGCGGGCATCGACGTCAACGCGCCCTACCACTCGTTCGCGGCGACCTTCTTCAAGTCCGCGGCCGAGCCGTCGTCGCCGCTCAGCCCGTTCTCGCGGGAGTCGTCGCCGGCCCGGGAGGCGGCCATCGCGATCTTCCGCGACGTGGTGGACGGGTCGAACGCCAAGCTCGACCCCGAGCTGCGCAAGGAACTGCCCGAGCTGCTGTGGCTGGGGTGGATGGGGGTCATCCTCTTCTGGGTGTACGACAAGTCGCCTGATCAACGGCGCACGCGGCGGCTGATCGACGGGGCCGTGCCGCTGATCGACCGGCTGGTGTCGCTGTCGCGGCTGCGCGTGCTCCGACCGGCGTTGCGCCAGGTGCTCGCCTTGATCGAGACGGTCCGCAAGGACGATTGATCACGGTCGGTAGCGCACAACCACCTTCACGGTGAGTAGCGGCGCTTCGGACTTTATGCCTCGGTGTCCGGAGAAAGCCGGATCTGTTGCCTGATCGGTGCTGTCCGAACGGCTATTTCGCTCACCGGAATCTTCCCGGGTCCGGTCGCCGGCACGTAGCGTTATGTCCGCAGGTGGGTCTGGGGACGTCGCGAATGACTCGGCCTTCGGGACCAGTTCGAGCCCTCGCGACGCAGACAGTGAGCCGGGCGCGGCACTGGGATTTCGGGAGCAATCCGCCGCGACCGGCTCACACTGCGTTTCCGCCTCAGGCCGCCTTGAAGCCGCGCAGCCGCAGGCTGTTCAGCACCACGAAGACCGAGCTGAAGGCCATGGCGGCGCCCGCGATCATCGGGTTGAGCAGGCCGGCCGCGGCCAAAGGCAGACCCGCCACGTTGTACGCGAAGGCCCAGAACAGGTTGCCCCGGATGATCCCGAGCGTGCGGCGCGACAGCCGGACGGCGTCGACCGCGGCGGTCAGATCACCCCGTACGAGCGTCAGGTCCGAGGCCTGGATGGCGACGTCGGTGCCCGCGCCCATGGCCAGCCCGAGGTCGGCCTGGGCGAGCGCGGCCGCGTCGTTCACGCCGTCGCCGACCATGGCCACCGACCGCCCCCGCGCCTGCAACTGCTTGACCACGTCGACCTTGCCCGCGGGCAGCACGCCTGCCTCGACCTCGGTGATCCCGACATCGGCCGCGACGTGGGCCGCCACCGCCGCCGAGTCGCCCGTGACCAGCATCGGGGTGAGCCCGAGCCGGCGGAGTCCGGCCACGGCGGCCGCGCTCGTCGGCCGTACGGTGTCGGACAGCGCGACCCACCCGAGCGTCTGCCCGTCCGCGCTCACCGAAACCCAGGTCGCCGCGTCATCGGCGTCGTCCGGCGCACCCGTGGTCACTTCGATGCGGCGGCCCTCGACGATCCCCTGCACTCCAACCCCGGCCGTGGCCCGGAAGTCTGACACTGTCGGCAGTCCGGCTCCGGCTTTCTCGGCGATGGCCCGGCCGATCGGGTGCTCCGAGGCGGCCTCGACCGCGCCAGCCAGTCGCAACAGTTCCGCGTCCGTGACTGCCGGGTCGGCCGGTACGACCGACGACACCGACATCTGGCCGGTGGTCACCGTGCCCGTCTTGTCCAGCACGATCGTGTCGATCTTGCGCGTGGACTCCAGCGCCTCGACCCCGCGGATCAGGATGCCCATCTGCGCTCCCCGGCCGGTCCCGACCAGCAGGGCGGTCGGCGTGGCCAGCCCCAGAGCGCAGGGGCAGGCAATGATCAGCACGGCCACGGCGGCGGTGAAGGCCGACGTCGCGCCCTCGCCGGTTCCGAGCCAGAAGCCCAGCGTCCCGACCGCCAGCGCGATCACCACCGGCACGAAGACGCCGGAGATCCGGTCGGCCAGCCGCTGCACGGCCGCCTTGCCGTTCTGCGCCTCCTCGACCAGCCGGGCCATCTGCGCCAGCTGCGTGTCGGCGCCGACCCGGGTGGCCCGCACGACCAGCCGTCCGCCGGCGTTGATCGTCGCGCCGGTCACCGGGTCGCCCGGACGCACCTCCACCGGCACCGATTCGCCGGTCAGGAGGCTGACGTCCAGGGCTGACGCCCCTTCCACGACGACACCGTCAGTGGCGACCTTCTCCCCCGGACGTACGAGAAAAAGCGCACCCACAGTGAGATCGCCGGCCGGAACGACCCGCTCGGAGCCGCCCTCGACCACCGTGACGTGCTTGGCCCCCAGATCGAGCAGCGCCCGCAAGGCATCCCCGGCGTGCCGCTTGGCCCGCGCCTCCAGATAGCGGCCGGCCAGCAGAAACGTGGTGACCCCGGCGGCCGCCTCGAGATAGATGGCGTCCCCTTCGCGGGCCGTGAGCGAGAACGGGTGCGTCATGCCCGGCATGCCGGCGTCGCCCCAGAAGAGCGCCCAGATCGACCACCCGAACGCCGCCAGCGTCCCCATCGACACCAGCGTGTCCATGGTGGCCGCGCCGTGCCGCAGGTTCACGAACGCCGACCGGTGAAACGGCCACCCGCCGTACACGACCACGGGCGCCGCCAACGTCAACGACAACCACTGCCAGTAGTCGAACTGCCAGGCCGGCACCATGGCCAGCACGATGACCGGAACGCTGAGCACGGCCGAGATCAGCAGCCGGTCCCGCAGGGCGTCCCTCCGGGCTTCGACGCTCGGCTCATCCATAGGAGTCGGCTCCGCCGCGGTGTAGCCGGTCCTCTCCACAACGGCGATCAGGTCGGCCGCTTGGATCGTGGCGGGCACGGTGGCGCGGGCCTTCTCCGTCGCGTAGTTCACCGTCGCGACGACCCCGTCCATCCGATTCAGCTTCTTCTCGATGCGATTGGCGCACGCGGCGCACGTCATCCCACCGATCTCCAGCTCGATAACCCGCTCCATGCACCTACCCTATACCCCTTGGGGGTACCCGCAGGGCTCAGCGTCGGCTCGGCGCGGGGTGAGCCTCGACAAACGTGGCGATCGCCTCGGCGAGTCGGGTGGGGGCGGTTCGTTCGGCGATGTGGCCCTGGCCGGCCAGCACTGTGCGGCTTGCCTGCGGCAGGACGGCGGCCAAGGCGTCGAGCCGGTCATGCAGGTGCCGCGGGCTGCGTGAACCCTGCAGCAGCAGGACCGGAACGGCTATTTTCGCGTACGCCTCCAGGCGGCGGCCGAGGGCGTTGATGGCGTCGTTGTCGTCGAGCTGCCGCTCCACCAGTGGCTTGATCTTGCCGCCCTGCCGGTTCATGGCGAACGTGGCCAGCGCGACCATCGGCGACCTCATCCCGGCCACCTCGCGCAGGAAGATGGCGAACGCCGTGCCGGGCTTGCCCGCATCCAAGGCTGCCCGGGCTCGCACATTGGCTTCCGCGCCCAGCGGCGCGTCGACCACCAGCGGCGGCTCATAGAGGACCACGGCCGAGTACAGCCCCGGATCGGCCACCAGCGCCTCCAGCGCCAGCACTGCGCCCGACGAATGACCCACCAGCACCGGGTGGTCGAGCGCGGCCGCCACCTCGCGCACCGCGGCCACCTCTTGCTCCATGGCGACCCCACCCGGCTCGTCCAGCCGATACTGCCGCCGGGTCATCCGCGCGACCCGGAACCGGCCGACCAGCCGCGATGCCACGCGCTGCCAGCTGTCGAGGTTGCCCATGCCGCCGTGCACGATCAGGATCGGCCGGCCCTCGCCCTCGATCACCACGTTGTACACGCTGCGCCTCCTTAGCAGTGATAAGGAGAATTTAGCACTGCTAAGCTGGGCCCGTGAAGGGCTTGTCGCGTGAGGTGCTGATCGAGACCGGTCTGCGGCTGCTCGACGAGGTCGGGCTGGACGCGCTGTCCGTACGGAAGCTCGCGGCCCAGCTGGGCGTCCAGTCCCCTGCGCTGTACTGGCACGTCAAGACCAAGCAGGAACTGCTCGAGGGCATGGCCGGCGCGGTCATCCAGTCGGCCGGCATGGGCCCGCCGCGCGAGGGCGAGCGCTGGCAAGAGTGGTTGCGGCGCCGCGCGAACGCCTATCGGCAGGCGCTGCTCTCGCACCGCGACGGCGCCCGGCTGATCACCTCGGCACGACGGGCGCCCGACGCGCTGCACGGGTTCGAGGAAGAACTGGCGGCCATGGTCACGCTGGGGTTCACGCCGGCCCAGGCGCTCAGCACGATCATGACCGTCAGCGACTACACGAACGGCTTCGTCCTGCAGGAGCAGGCGGTCACCGGGCCACCGAGCGAGGCGGAGCTGACGGCGCTGTCCCGGCTGCCGACGCTGCTCGCGGCCGTCCAAGACGGCCGTGATTTGGACGCGGCCTTCGCCTACGGCATTCATGTGTTGATCGCCGGCACCGAGGCTGTGCTCGGCGCCGGCGATCCCTCAGGCGGCTGAGGTCTTCACCAACGTACGGATCTGGCGCAGCAGCACCGACAATGCCGCCAGCTCGGCCGGGGTGTCGGCCACGTCGCCCATGGCGTTGGCGGCCCGGGCGATCGAGGCGGCGTTGACGCGTTCCCACTCCGAGACCCGCTCGTCGGCCGAGGCGTCGGACGGGGTCGACTGCAGCACCTCGGCCGTCAGGGCGGCCAGGGCGGCGTACAGGTCGTACCGCAACGCCATGCGGGCCAACGTCTGCCAGCGGTCGCCGCGCGGCAGGCGCGAGATGTGCGACAGCAGCTGGTCGATGTGGAAACGCTCGGACAGGGCGAAGTAGACGTTGGCCACCTCGAGCGGCGCCTTGTCGGTCAGCACCCCCGTCTCGAGGATGTCGAGCAGGCCGAAGCCGTAGTTGCACCACGTCACCCGCTCGGCCAGCTCCATCGGCACGCCCTTGTCGACCAGCGTGGCGATGTGCTCGTCCATCGACCGGCGCTCGATGCCGAGCAGCACCGACGGCAACTGCGGCAGCAGGGACTGCACACCCTCGCGCAGCTTGCCCACCTCGGCCGCCACGTCGATCGGCGAGCGCCGGGTGCTGACCAGCCAGCGCACGGCCCGGTCGAGCAGCCGCCGCGATTCCAGGAAGACCAGCGTCTGGGCCTCGGTCGGCACCTGGTTGTCGAGCGCTTCGGCCGCCGCCCAGATGTCGGCCAGCCCGTACGCCTCGCGAATCACCGTGAAGGCCCGGATCACATCGGCCGCCGACGCGCCGCTCTCTTCCATGGCGCGGAAGACGAACGACGTGCCGCCCCGGTTGACCACCTCGTTGACCAGGGCCGTCGTGATGATCTCGCGGCGCAGCCGGTGGCCGGTCATGCGCCCCGCGCAGCGTTCGCGCAGCGGCGTCGGGAAGTAACGCGACAGGACCTCGTTGGTCCACGCCTCGTCCACGATCTCGTCGGCCAGCACCTCGCGTTCGAGGCTGATCTTGACGTACGCGAGCAGCACCGCGAACTCGGGCGCGGTCAGCCCGTCGCCCGCCTCGTAACGCGCGGCCAGCTCGGCGTCGGTCGGCAGCGCCTCGAGTTCCCGGTTGAGCTGCCCGCTGGCCTCCAGCTCGTCGAGCATCCGCCGGTGCACCGGCAGCAGCGAGTTGGCCTGCGCCCGGGCGTTGCCCAGCGCCGTGGCCTGCTCGTAGTTGTCCCGCAGGACCAGCGCCGCCACCTCGTCGGTCATGGTGGCCAGCAACTCGTCGCGCTCGGGCAGCGTCATCTCGCCGTCGGCCACCGCCCCGCCGAGCAGGATCTTGATGTTGACCTCGTGGTCGGAGCAGTCGACGCCGGCCGAGTTGTCGATGAAGTCGGTGAACACGCGCCCGCCGGCCCGGGCGAACTCGATGCGCCCGCGCTGGGTGAGGCCCAGGTTGCCACCCTCGCCGACCACCCGTACGCGCAGATCGCGGCCGTTCAGGCGGACCGCGTCGCTCGCCTTGTCGCCCACCTCGGCGTGGGTCTCGGTCGACGCCTTGACGTAGGTGCCGATGCCGCCGTTGAACAGCAGGTCGACCGGCGCCCGCAGGATGGCCCGCATCAGCTCGACCGGGCTCACCGACGCCGCGTCGCCCAGATCGAGGGCGGCGCGCACCTCCGGCGAGACCGGGATCGATTTCGCCGTACGCGGATAGACCCCACCCCCGGCCGAGATCAGCGACTTGTCGTAATCGGCCCACGAGGAACGCGGCAGCTCGAACAACCGTTTCCGCTCGGCGTACGAATCCGCCGCGGAAGGGTTGGGATCCAGGAAGATGTGCCGGTGGTCGAACGCGCCGACCAGCCGGATGTGTTCGGAGAGCAGCATGCCGTTGCCGAACACGTCGCCCGACATGTCGCCCACGCCGACCACGGTGAAGTCCTGCGTCTGCGTGTCGACGCCCAGGTCGCGGAAGTGCTTCTTGACCGACTCCCACGCGCCGCGGGCCGTGATGCCCATCTTCTTGTGGTCGTAGCCGGCCGAGCCGCCGCTGGCGAACGCGTCGCCCAGCCAGAACTCCTTGGCCAACGAGATCTCGTTGGCGATGTCGCTGAACGTGGCCGTGCCCTTGTCCGCCGCGACCACCAGGTACGGGTCGTCGCTGTCGTGGCGCACCACGTCGCGCGGCGGCACGATCTTGCCGCTGAGGATGTTGTCGGTGACGTCGAGCAGCGCCGTGATGAAGCGCTTGTAGCACTCCACCGCCTCGTCCCGGTCGCCCGGCTTCTGCTTGAGCACGAAGCCGCCCTTGGCCCCGACCGGCACGATCACCGCGTTCTTGACCTCTTGCGCCTTGACCAGACCCAGGATCTCGGTGCGGAAGTCCTCACGCCGGTCGGACCAGCGCAGACCGCCGCGGGCCACCGCGCCGAAGCGCAGGTGCACGCCCTCGAAGCGCGGTGAGTAGACGAAGATCTCGTACTTGGGCCGGGGCTGCGGCAGGTCGGGGATGGCCTGCGGGTCGAGCTTGAAGGCCACGTACGACTTGGGCCGCCCGTCCGCCCCGCGCTGGAAGAAGCTGGTGCGCAGAGTGGCCTGGATCAGGGTCAGGTACGAGCGCAGGATCCTGTCCTGATCGAGGCTTTCCACGTCGTCGAGCAGTTCGGTGACCCGCTCGACCAGTTCGGTGGCCAGCCGGCCGCGCTCGGTCTCGCCGGCCTCGAGGCGGGGCGAGAACCGCGTCTCGAACAGCTTCACCAGCAGGCGGGCGATCTCCGGGTAGGCGATGAACGTCGATTCGAGGTATCGCTGCGAGAACACCGACCCGGTCTGGCGCTGATATTTCGCGTACGCCCGGAGGACCACCACCTGTCGCCAGGTGAGCCCGGCCCGCAGCACCAGCTCGTTGAACCCGTCCACCTCGGCCTCGCCCCGCCAGGCGGCGGCGAACGCGTTCTCGACCTGCGGGCGCACCTCGGCCAGTTCACGGTGCGATTCCGGCGGCCGCAGCCCGAAGTCGTACAAGAAGATCTGACTGTCGCTGCGGCGGATCTCGTACGGCCGCTCGTCGACCACCTGCACGCCCAGCGAGTGCAGCACCGGCAGCACCGCCGAGAGCATCATCGGCTCGCCGTAGCGGAAGACCTTGAACCGGATGTCGTCGTCGTCGGCCTCCAGCGCCCCGTCCAGATTGGCGTGGCGCTTGCGGAACAGGTGCATCTCGAGCTGGCCCTCCTCTTCGAGGAGCTCGAGCTTGGCCAGGTCCTGCATTCCCTCGTACGGCGTGTGACCGTCCTTGTAGCTTTCCGGGTACGCCGTGGCGTAGCGCGCGAACAGGTCACGCGCCGCCTCCTCGCCCAGCTTGCGCTCGAGCACCAGCGAGAAGTCGTCGTCCCACATGCGGGTGGCGTCGGCCAGCATCTCGGCCAGCGCGTTCGGGTCGACCTGCCCGGGCGGGTCGGCCGGGTCCGTGCGCACGATGAAGTGGACCCGCGCCAGCATGCGCTCGGTGACCCGGGTCGTGTAGTCGACGCCGACACCGTTGAGCTCACGCAGCAGGATCTCTTGCATGCGCAGCCGGTTGCCGGTGGTGAACCGGTCGCGAGGCAGATAGATCAGGCACGAGATGAACCGGCCGTAGCCGTCGCGGCGCAGGAACAGCCGCAGCTGGCGGCGCCCGGCCATCCGCAGGACGCCGATCACCGCCTCGTACAGGTCATCGGTCTTGATCTGGAAAAGCTCGTCGCGCGGATACGTCTCGAGAATCTGCAACAGGTCTTTGCCGGAGTGCCCGCGCGGCGAGAGGCCGGAGCGGTCGAGCACCTCGCGCACCTTGCGCCGCACCACCGGTAGCTCGCGCACGCTGGTGCGATAGGCCGACGAGCTGAACAGGCCCAGGAATCGGCGCTCGCCGATCACCTCGCCCGCCTCGTCGAAGACCTTGACGCCGATGTAGTCCAGATAGGCCGACCGGTGCACGGTGGCTCGCGAGTTGGCCTTGGTGATCACCAGCAGCCGCTTCTCGAGCGCGCGCTGGAAGGCCTCGTCGGTCATCGTGGAGAGCTTGCGCGGCTTGCTGTCACCCCGCAAAATGCCCAAACCGGTTCCCGGTACGCCCGTGAGGACATCGCCTTCGAGGCGGTACTCACGGTAGCCGAGGAACGTGAAGTGGTCGTGGGCCAGCCACTTGAGCAGCTCGATCGAGTCGGTGACGTCCTTGTCGGGCACCGGCAGCCGCCGCTCGGAACCGCGGTGGGCGGCCAGCTCGTCGGCGATCACGAGGGCCCGCTGACGCATGCGCGGCCAGTCCTCGACGGCGTCGCGCACGTCGGTCAGCACCCGGCGCACCTCGTTGAGCAGCTGCTCACGGGCCTCGCCGTTGCGGATCGGGTCGATCTCGATCCGGATCCAGCTCTCGACCAGGTCGCCGTCGATCGCGTCGTCGGGCTCGACATCGGCGGCGAGCTCGCCCAGGGCGCCCAGCGGCTCCCGGCGGACGACGATCAAGGGGTGCACCAGCAGGTGAACCTGCTGCTGGTGGGCCGAGAGCAGGGCGATCACGGAGTCGACCAGGAACGGCATGTCGTCGGTGACGATCTGCAGGATGCTGTGGCACTGCGAGCCGGTCGGCGCCGTGATGGCCAGCTTCAGCTCGCCCGGCAGACGCGTCGCGGCCAGCTCACGGTGGCTGATCGCGGCGTCGTACATCTCTTGTGGGGTCAGCCCCACCAGTTCCTCGTCCGGCGCGAACCGCCAGAACCGCCCGACCAGCAGGGCCGTGGCGTGGTCGTCGCCCGCCACCTCCACCGCCTGGGCGATCAGCCGCTCCCCGTTCGGAAGCGTCTCGTCGAGCTCGCCCTCCTCGGCGCTGGCGCCCAGGCGGCCGGTCAGGGCCAGCCCTGGTCCGGCGATGAGGTCGTGCTCGGCATCGGATTCGGTCGCTGCCTCGTCGGCGACAGCCATGGCTCTGGCGCTCCCCTCACCCACGACATTGTGGGTACGAACGTGTCGAGGACAGCCTAGAACCCCGTGCCGGGGCCTAGGAGAGGCGAGGTCCGAACGCGTCCGATGGGCGGGAGATCCGACCTGACCCGCTGGCCACGGGTCAGCGGAACGTGCATTCGTTCACTACCGTCACCTACGATCCGCCCGATACCCGGCGAAAGGGGTTCCCATGCACCGCGGTCCGTACCGGTCCGTCCGCCGCGCCCTCGCGGCCACCGCCACCCTGGCGTTGCTGACCGGCGTACTCGCGGGGTGCTCGGGCGACGGCCCCGACGGCACACTCGACGACTTCCTGGCCGGCTGGAAGAGCGGCGACCTCAGCAAGGTCGGCTTCGTCGGCGCCGACGGCGGCAAGATCGCCGCGCCGCAGGTGCTGGAACAGATCAGGACCTACTCGGGTGACCTGGCCAAACAGCCGCTCACCGTCACCGCCGAGGGCGAGCCCAAGACCACCGGCGACGACGCGACCAGCGCGATCAAGCTCGACTGGACCCTGCCGGGCGACGTCAAATGGTCGTACCCGAGCACGGTCCGCCTGACCAAGCGGAACACCGACGGCTGGCGCGTGGTCTGGGAGCCGGCGATCCTGCAGGCCGACCTCGAAAGCGGCGACAAGCTGGGCCTCAAGCGGCTGCCGGCCGAGCGGGCCAGCATCCTCGACGCCGCGGGGAAACCGATCGTCACGCCGCGCACGGTCATCTCGATCGGCGTCGAGCCGCAGAAGGTCACCGACCTCGCCAAGCTGCGCACCGGCCTGGCCGCCCAGTTCAAGAAGATCGGCGTCACGGTCGACACGTCCAACCTGGCCGAACGGGTCAAGAACGCCGACCCGAAAGCCTTCCTCGAGTTGATCACCCTGCGCGAGCCCGACTACAACAAGATCCGCGCCGGCCTAGAGGCGCTCGACGGCACGGCCTTCATCACCAGCGAGCGCCCCCTCGCGCCCAGCCGGGTGTTCGCCCGAGCCCTGCTCGGCACGGTCGACGAGGCCACGGCCGAAGACCTCGAGAAAAACCCGCAGACGCTGGTTCAAGGCGACACGGTCGGGCACGGCGGCCTGCAGCAGAAGTACGACGCCGCCCTGCGCGGCACGGCCGGCGTCTCGGTGCTGAAGGGCGAAACCACCCTCTTCAAGTCGGATCCGGTAGCCGGCAAGCCGCTCAAGACCACCCTGGACGTGAAGACGCAGCTCGCGGCCGACCAGGCACTCACAATTCAGAAGCAGCCCAGCTCGCTGGTCGCCCTGAAGGTCAGCGACGGCTCGGTGCTCGCGGTGGCCAACGGCCCCGAGGGCGGCACGGTCAACACGGCCCTCACCGGCCAGGTGGCGCCCGGCTCGACCTTCAAGGCCATTTCCGCGTACGGAATTCTGCAGAAAAAGGTGGCGACGGCCGACACCACGGTCAACTGCCCCAAGACCGCCGCGGTGGGCGGCCGCCAGTTCAAGAACTCCCACGACGAGGCCTTCGGCCCGGTGCCCTTCCACGTCGACTTCGCCAAGTCGTGCAACACCGCGTTCGTCGGCCTGGCCCCCAAACTAGGCGCCGACGGCCTGCGCTCGGCCGCCGAGGCGCTGGGCATCGGCGGGAAGTGGGACCTCGGAGTCGAGGCCTTCAGCGGCAAACTCTCCCCCGCCGACAGCCCCACCGAACTGGCCGCGGCCACCTTCGGCCAGGGCGCCACCGCCGTAAGCCCCCTGACCATGGCCAGCGCAACGTCGGCCATCGCCCGCGGCCAGTTCAAGCAGCCCCGCCTGGTGCTCGACCCGGCCCCCGCCGCCCCCGCCGCCGACGGCGCCAAGCTGGACGCCGCCGCGGTGACCGCCCTGCGCAAGATGATGCGCGAGGTGGTCACGGCCGGAACGGCAACAGCCTTGAAGGACGCCCCCGGCGGCCCCGTACACGGAAAGACCGGAACGGCCGAGTTCAGCGAGGCCACCGAGGACACCCACTCCTGGTTCATCGGCTACCAGGGCGACGTGGCCTTCGCCGTGATGGTCCAGAAGGGCGGCGCGGGTTCCGAGGCTGCGGTGCCGGTGGTGGAACGTTTCCTGCAAAACCTGGCCAAGAACTGACCTGATTTACGCGCCGCTTCGGCGGCGTTCGCCGAGTTTCCGCGACGCCCTGATTTCAAGGCTGCAGCCGGGAAGAGGACGCGCAGCAGCGCAGCGATCGTTGCCGGTTGGAGATCAGGCCGTCGCCTGCTCGACGCAGAGCGTTCGCTGCCCGGGACCCTCGAGAGCTGAGAGCCTTACCAGACGCCGGGCCTGATGTCCGTCGTTGCTCACAGCCCTGTGGACGACCGGGCCCACACCCAGGTGGATCACGTAACGTCCTGCCCCACGCCCCGAGGCGGGCGGGGGCTCGGGATGGCGCGGTGAGGCGAAATCTTGATCAGGAACGCGGGTTCGGTCAGGCGATGTCGGCCGGCTCGTCGGAGCCGAGTTCGAACGCGGGGCGCTGTACCGGGAGGGAGAAGCTTTCGCGCTCGTCGGTGACTCGGGGGCGCAGCATGCCGGGGCGGGTCGCGGGTAGCGGCTCCGAATCGAGCAGCGGAGCCTGACCGAGCGGCCGCGGAATCATCCGGGTGGCTTCGGCTTCGCCAGTGGGCTCGTTCGCGGTTTCCAGCTGGTCGTCGGACCGCTGGCTTGTCGAGTCGGCGATCGCTGTCGGGTCGTCCATCGACTCCTGACTGGACAGATCGCCGGCTTCCATCACACCGGAATGCGCGGCGTGTGCGTCGGAAATCAGGTCGGCATCGAGCTCCGAATCCGCGTCGGAGCCGGCAACGTCCGCCTCGGATTGCGGATCGGCGTCCGGATCTGGGTCGGCGTCGGAAGGCGTGGCGTCGGGCTGGGGGAACTCGGCTTCCGGGCGGCCGGGGTGTTCGGCGGGGAGTTCGTCGGCCTCCTCGACGCCCAGCAGGGTGGTGGCTGGGATGGCGACCTCTTCGGGGGCCTCGGGAAGGCCCTCGGACATGCCGGCGGCGGCCAGGGACACGCTTCCGGCCGCTCCGGCGGCGCGGCGGCGTTCCCATTCGCGTTGGTGGGCCTCGCGGCCGCTGGCCTCTTGGGCGCCGCTGCCGCTGCTGGAGTCATCGGAGACGGCGGAAAGGTGGCGGTTCAGGCGCGCGGCCGGCTCGGGCCGGTTGAGGCTCGCAAAGAGGTCAGAACGTTTCAAACCGCCAGCAAGCCGGGCGCGATCGAGGCCCGAGTCAGGCTCGGACCGGGTCGGGCTGCTCGGCGCGGTCTCGCCGTCGTCGTCCGAATCGGAACGGCCGAGGCGGGCCGGCTCGGAGCGGTCCGGGTCACCCGCCTCGGAGCGGTCCGGGTCGCCCGCCTCGGAGCGGTCCGGGTCATCAGGCTCGGAGCGGTCCGATTCGTCAGCCCCGAACCGGTCCAAGCCGCTCGACGCGGACGGGTTTGAGCCACCGGTTTCAGACCGGCCCAGACCACCGGGCTCGGAGGGGTTCGAACCGATCAACTCGGACCGGCCCAAGCCACCCGGCTCGGACGGATCCGAACCGCCCTCCCCAGACCGATTCAGACCACCAGGCTCGGGGCGGTTCAGGCCACCTGGCTCGATGCGGTTGAGACCACCTGGCTCCGTGCGGTTCAAGCCGCCCGGCTCGGAACGGTTCAAGCCACCCGGCTCGGGACGGTTCAAGCCACCCGGCTCGGGACGGTTCAAGCCGCCCGGCTCGGGGCGGTTCAGGCCGGCCGCTCGCTCGGGGCGCTTGAAGCCGGCGGCCAGATCCAAGCCGTTCAGGCGGTCGGCCAGCCGGGGTCGGCTGGGCGCGCCGACGGGCTCGCGGGGAGCGTCGTCCGCTGAGGGCTCCGGCCGGTCGTCGGTGGCGGAAGGCTGCTCGTCAGAGGCGGAAGGCTGCACGTCGGTGGCGGAACGCTGCTCGTCAGAGGCGGGCTGCCCGTCGGCCGACTGCGGACTGTCGTCGTCGGTGGCTTCCGCGGCGTCGGGAACGTCGGTGGGCTCGGCGCTTTCGGCGGAGGGAGAGTGGTCGGCGGGAGCGGGGGTCAGGCGGTTGAGGAGGTTGCGGGCGGCCGGGCTCTGGACGGCCTCGGGGCGGTTGAGGTCGGCCCGGGCGGCGATCAGATCGGGGCGCGGGGTCACCGTGTGGGCGGCGGCCAGGCCGGCCGTCACGGTGCTGACGATCTCGGCCGCGTAGGCGCCGTCGAGGTCGTAGTCGGGGTCGAAGACGGTGATCTCGACGCCGAGGCAGTGCGGGGACTCGACCAGGCCGGCCAGCAGGATTTCGAGCTCCGGGAAGGCGATGCCGCCGGGGGACGGCGCATCGACGGCCGGCATCACGGCCGGGTCCAGCACGTCGACGTCGACGTGGACCCAGTAGCCGGCGCAGTCGACCAGCTGGTCTCGGGCCCACTGGGCGCTGCGTGCGGCGCCTTCGGCTCGTAGCGCGGGGACCGGGCGGGTGACGATGCCGGCGGCCTGCAGGTCGAGGCGGTATTCGTCCTGGGCGCGGATGCCCATGACCACCACGTCGATGTCGCGGAAGTAGGGGCGGCGGCCCTCGATGGCGGCCAGGTCGGCCTGGCCGCGGCCGGTGACCAGGGCCAGGTCCTCGCCGGCGGCGGCGCCCACATAGGACGCGTTGCCGGGGTGGCGGAAGTCGGAGTGGCCGTCGACGAAGACCAGGCCGATGCGGCCGCCGACCGCCTCGCCCAGGCGGTGCATGGCCAGGCCGGAGCCCAGGACGATCGAGCAGTCGCCGCCCAGGACGACCGGGAACTCGCCCGCGTCGAGGATGGCGCCGATGCGGTCGGCCAGCGCCCGCGAGTAGGCCGCGATCTGGGGCGCCATGGCCACGCCGTCGCCCGGCCGCCAGTCCCCGGCGTCGTAGCGGGGCGGGGTCAGGCAGCCGGCGTCGCGGGCGTCGAGCTTGGCCAGCAGCCCGTGGTCGCGCAGGGCCCCGGGCGCCTTGGCGCACCCCGGCACCGACGTCACGGTCGGCGGGCGCAGACCGAGATTGGACGGTGCGTCGAGGACGGCGATGCGGCGCACGGGGCGGCTCCCTGCCTAGAAGAGGGCGCTGGCCAGGGCGCGCCGGGCTCCGGCGACCGCGGGGTCGTCGGGGCCGGCCACGCTGAACAGCGAGAGCAGGTGCTTGCGGACGGCCTCGCGCTCGTCGCCCGAGGTGCGCTTGACCAGGGCCACCAGCCGGGCGTACGCCTTGTCGGCGTCGCCGCTGAGCACTTCGATGTCGGCCGCCAGGCGCTGGGCGTCGATGTCGTCGGGCGAGGCGTCGGCCTTGGCCACGGCGGTGGCCGGGTCGGCGCCGGTGATGCGGCGGTAGAGCTCGACCTGGGCCAGGCCGGACTCGGCGGCCGCGTCGGCCGGGTGCTCGGCCAGGATCTTGCGGTAGGCCGCCTCGGCCTCGTCGAGGTCGCCCACCATGAGGGCGTCGTCGGCCGCGTCGAGCCGGGGGTCGGCCGGCGCCTCGACCGAGACCCCGCCCGCCTTTAGCACCGCGTCGATGTACTGCTTGACCTGGGCCTCGGGCAGCACGCCGGTGAAGCCCTCGACGAGCTGGCCGTTGACCACGGCGACGACCATCGGGATGCCCTGCACGCGCAGCGCCTGAGCGAGGCGCGGGTTGGCGTCCACATCGACCTTGCCCAGCACCCACGAGCCGCCGCCCGCCGCGGCCAGCCGCTCGAGGATCGGCGACAGCTGCTTGCACGGCTCGCACCAGTCGGCCCAGAAGTCGAGGACGACCGGGGTGCTCAGCGACCGCTCGAGCACCGTGGTCTGGAAGTTGGCCTCGGTGACGTCGATGATCGTCTCGGGGGCGATGCCGCCGGGCAGGCCGCCGGGGATGGGGCCGGACGGGCCGTCGTCGGGCTGGCTGGGGGCGGCGGGCTGGGCCGCCGGGGACGGGGCCGGTGCCCGCAGCGCGCTGAGATCGACCGCGCCGCGGGTGAAGATCGACGGAGTGGTCCGTGGGTCGCTCATGGTTACCTAGTCTCGCACGCTGACAAGGCGCTCCGTCGCGCCGTGGGACAGCTGATATCGGACGTCACAGGAGCACGTTTCCGCCGATCCTCGGCCCTGCCGGGCGGATCCGCAAGATCCGCCCGACCGCCACGCCTTTTGTCCGATTTGAAGGCGAGAGACCTCAGAACCGGGCGGGCTCCCGATAGATCCCCCACTCGTCCTTCAGCACCCCGCAGATCTCGCCCAGCGTCGCCTCGGCCCGGGCCGCGTCGAGCATGGCGGGAATCATGTTCTCGCCAGTGCGGGCCAGCTCCACCATCCGGTCGAGAGCCGCCTTCACACGTACGGGATCACGCTGCGACCGCCGGGCCCCGAGCGCACGGTTCTGTTCCACCTCGACCTCGTGCGACACCCGCAGGATCTCGAGCTCTTTGGCCACGGTGCTGGTGTGGGCGTTGACCCCGACCGTACGTTTGTCGCCCTTCTCGACCGCCTGCTGGTACACGAACGCCGCCTCGGCGATGTTGGACGTGAACCAGCCGTCCTCGATGCCGCGCAGGATGCCGGCCGTGATCGAGCCGTCCTCACCCAGTTCGCGGATGCGCGCGAAGATCTCTTCGGCCTCGGCCTCGATGCGGTCGGTCAGTTCTTCCAGGTACCAGGAGCCGCCGAGCGGGTCGGCCACGTTGACCACACCCGTCTCTTCCATGATCACCTGCTGGGTGCGCAGCGCGATCTCGGCCGACTCGTCGGTGGGCAGGGCCAGCGTCTCGTCGAGCGCGTTGGTGTGCAGCGAATTCGTGCCCCCGAGCACGGCGGCCAGCGCCTCGACCGCCGTACGGACGACGTTGTTGACCGGCTGTTGCGCGGTCAGCGAGACACCGGCCGTCTGCGTGTGGAACTTCAGCCACAACGCCTTCTCACTGGTCGCGCCGTAGTCGTCGCGCAGGTGGCGGGCCCAGATGCGGCGGGCCGCCCGGAACTTGGCGATCTCTTCGAAGAAGTCGATGTGCGCGTCGAAGAAGAAGCTCAGGCCGGGCGCGAACTGGTTGACGTCGAGCCCGCGCGAGAGCCCCAGTTCGACGTACCCGAAACCGTCGGCCAGCGTGTACGCCAGCTCCTGCGCCGCGGTCGAGCCGGCCTCACGGATGTGGTAGCCGCTGACCGAGAGCGGTTTGTAGCGCGGGATCTCGCGGGCGCAGTACTCCATCAGGTCGCCGATCAGGCGCAGGTGCGGCTCGGGCTGGAACAGCCACTCCTTCTGCGCGATGTACTCCTTGAAGATGTCGGTCTGCAGCGTGCCGTCGAGCTTGTGCAGGTCGGCGCCCTGACGCTCGGCCGCCACCAGGTACATGCAGAAGATCGGCACGGCCGGGCCCGAGATGGTCATGCTGGTCGTGGTCTTCTCGAGGTCGATGCCGTCGAAGAGCACGTCCATGTCGGCCGCCGAGTCGATGGCGACGCCGCAGTGCCCGACCTCGCCGGCCGACTGGGTGTCGTCGGAGTCGCGGCCCATCAGCGTCGGCATGTCGAACGCGACGCTCAGGCCGCCCCCGCCCGCGGCCAGGATCATCTTGTAGCGCTCGTTGGTCTGCCGCGCGTTGCCGAAGCCGGCGAACTGCCGGATCGTCCACGTGCGCCCCCGATAGCCGGTCGGGTAGAGGCCCCGTGTGTACGGGAACTCGCCCGGCCAGCCGATGCGGTCGAAGCCTGGATAGCCGGCCCCGGCGGGCGGGCCGTACACCGGCTCGACCGTCGCACCGGAGAGAGTCGTGAAGTCGGCGTCCCGTTTGCGGGCGGCGTCGTAGCGCCGCTGCCAGCGCTCGCGTCCGGCGGCGATGTCGGCTGCGTCCATGCCCGACATCCTAGAGCCATTCCTGAACGATCGCTAAGGCCAGTTTGGCGACCGAGAAGAAGCCACACAGGGTCAATCCGGCCGCGCCGGGCTGAACTCCGCGAGCGTCTGCTGGATCAGCTCGAGATCCCAGGTCAGCGCGCCCGAGTCCAGATCGGCCACCACCGCGCGCAGCCACGCGATCTCGGCCGTGAGCACGGCCGCGCGGTACTCGTCCTCGATCAGGAACAGCCGGGGCAGGCCCGGCGGCGCCGCCGCGCGCATGGCCGCGACCTTGGCCGCCAGCACCTCGGCCCGGCGGTCGAGCAGGTCACGGACGTCGCCCGGGTCCATCAGGGCGATGAAGGCCAGCGCGGCCGGGAACTCGGGGAACTCGCGGGCCGGGGTGGGCAGCGCGCTCACGAGCCAGTTCCTGAGGGTGGCCGAGCCGTCCTCGGTGATCTCGTAGACCGTGCGCTCGGGCCGGCCGGCCTCGCGCGCGGTGCTGCCCCGGCGGACCAGGCCGTCCCGCTCGAGCCGGTCGAGCGCCTGGTAGACGCTGTTGCGCTGGGCCACGTTGACGAGCTGGTCCTGCCCTCTTTCCTTGATCATCTGCTGCATCCGGTACGGGTGCGTGGGCGCCTCGATGAGCAGCGCCAGCAGCAGCATGCCCAGCGTCGAGCGCCGGGGTTCGGAGGTGGCCACCGATCAAGCCTAAGGGGTTGACCGTGCATAGTCATACGATGGATAGTCATTGCATGACTAAGCCAATCGCACTGATCGCCGGCGGCGGCATCGCCGGCACTGTCGCCGCGCTCGCCCTGCAGCGGGCCGGCTGGGCGCCCCGCGTCTTCGAGGCCCGCTCCCCCGGCGCCGGCGAGCTCGGCGCGTTCCTCACCGTGGCCGTGAACGGCCTGTCCGCCCTGCGCGCGCTCGACCTCGACCCGTCCGTCGTCACGGCGGCCGGCTTCCCGACCCCGAAGCTGACGATGCTCAACGGCAGCGGTCGCGAGTTGGCCGTGCTGCCCCTGGGCGGTCCGGCCGAGGACGGCACCACCACCACGACGATCAAGCGGGCCGACCTCTACGCGGCGTTGCGCGCGGCGGCCACCGAGCGGGGCATTCCCATCGAGTACGGCAAGGCCCTGCGCGGCTTCACCGAGGGACCGGGCGGGGTGAGCATCACCTTCGCCGACGGGTCAGGCGCCGAGGGTGAGCTCCTGGTCGGGGCGGACGGGATCCAATCGCGTACGCGGGAACTGCTCGACCCCGACGGCCCGGCGCCGCAGTACCTGGGCCTGCTGAACGCGGGCGGCTTCACCGACGGACCGGTGGCCGCAGCGGCCGGTCAGGCGCCCGGCATGGTGCACATGGCGTTCGGCAAGCGGGCGTTCTTCGGCTGGACCACGGCGCCCGACGGCTCGATCTGGTGGTTCGCCAACCCGCCGCGCAAGCAGCCGGTGCGGCCGGGCGAGTTCACGGAGGAGTCGTGGCGTGCGTACCTGATCGAGCTCTTCGAGGGCGATGCCACGCCGGCCGCGGCCATCGTCCGGGCCACGCCCGAGGTGCTCGGCCCGTGGAACACCGACGACCTCAAGCGCGTGCCGACCTGGCGGACCCGGCGGGCCGTGCTGATCGGCGACGCCGCCCACGCGGTCGCGCCGTCATCGGGTCAGGGCGCGTCAATGGCGTTCGAGGACGCGGTCACCCTGGGGCTCTGCCTCGACGGCACGACCGACCCGGCCGACGGACTCGCCGCCTACGAGCAGCGGCGCCGCCGCCGGGTCGAGCGGATCGTCGCGGTCGGCCGGCGCAACGGCAGCGGCAAGACGGCCGGCCCGGTCGGAGCGGCCATCCGGGACGCCATGTTCCCGTTGTTCATGAAGCTCGCGTACCGCAAGGGCGACCCGCAGGCCTGGATCCTCGACCACCGGCTCACTTGAGAGCTTTTCGGTCACTCTTAGTAAGAATCCGGTCGACGGCCGATACCGCCGTTCACCCGGTCGGCAACCACTCCGCAACGCCCTAAGCTGGGACTACGTCATCGCTACGAAGGGAGGGGACACCATGGTCAACCCCGTCACGTTCCCCCGGGCGGCCGGCACCACGGCCACCTATCTTCACCCTCTGTTGCAGTCGACGGTGCTGCAGTCGACGGTCCTGGCGGCCGCGGCCAAGCCGGCCGAGGCAGCGCCGAGCGTCGTGCAGGCCCAGACGCCGGCCGTGCCCGCGGTGGCCGCCGTGCAGCCGACCGCCGCCTACGCCGACAGCCTGGCCCGCGACGCCGCCACCGCGGTGCGCACGGCCACGATGACCGCCAAGACCTCGCGCAGCAACGAGCGGGCGGCCGATGTCGACCCGTTCGACGAGCTGGCCCGCCAGGCGATCATCGACCGCACCTCGTCCCAGGTCGGCGTGCTGCTGACCCGGGCCGCGGCCGAGCGCCGGGTCGCCCTGACCTCGGGGCTGCCGGCGTCCCGCCTGGCCCAGATCGACACCACCACGTCCCGCCTCTACCACGCGCTGGACGTGCTGATCTGAGGCGCTACAGGCCCTTGATCAGCTCTTCGGCGGCCGCGTAGGGGTCGAGCTCGCCCTTCGCGACCGCCGCCGCGAGCGTGCTCAACGCCGTCCCCTCGCGCAGGTCGCCGATGCGGGCGCGCAAAGTGCCCAGGGCGATCGCCTCGACCTCGACCGAGGCCCGGCGCTCCCGCCGGGCCTGCAGGGCGTCGTTGGCCTCCATCCAGGCCCGGTGCTTCTCGATCGCGGCCACGACGTCGTCGATGCCCTCGCTCTTGACCGCCGTCGCCCGCACCACCAGCGGCCGCCAGTCGCCCGGGGCGCGTTCGCCGAGGCCGAGCATGCCCTGGATGTCGCGGTAGGTGGCGTCGGCGCCGGGCCGGTCGGCCTTGTTGATGACGAACACGTCGGCCACCTCGAGCACCCCGGCCTTGACCGCCTGGATGGCGTCGCCCATGCCCGGCGCGAGCAGCACCAGCGTCGTGTCGGCGAGCGAGGCGATCTCGACCTCGGCCTGGCCCACCCCGACCGTCTCGACCAGGATCACCTCGCAGCCGGCGCCCTCCAGAACACGTACGGCCTGGGGTGTCGCCGCCGCCAGACCGCCGAGCTGACCCCGGCTGGACATCGAGCGGATGTAGACGCCGGGATCGGTGGTGTGGTCCTGCATGCGGATCCGGTCGCCCAGGATGGCCCCGCCGGTGAACGGGCTCGACGGGTCGACTGCGAGCACCCCGACCCGCTTGCCGCTCGCCCGCAGCGCGCGCACCAGTTCGTTGGTGGTGGTCGACTTGCCCACGCCGGGTGAACCGGTCAGCCCGACGACCTGGGCGTTTCCCGCGTACGGGGCCAGCGCGGCAGCCACCTGCGGGAGCGCCGGATGACCGTTCTCGACCAGGCTGATCAGCCGGGCCACCGACCGCGCGTCACCGCCCCGCGCCTTGGCCACCAGCGCTTCGACGTCGTGCCCCGGACTCACGCCCCGGCAGCCTTGATGATCAGCGCGTCGCCCTGGCCACCGCCGCCGCACAGGCCGGCCGCGCCGTAGGTGCCGCCCCGGCGCTGCAGCTCGAGCGCCAGCGTGAACACCAGCCGGGCGCCCGACATGCCGATCGGATGGCCCAGCGCGATCGCCCCGCCGTTGACGTTGACGATCTCCTCGTCGACCTTGAGCTCGCGCATCGACTGCAGCACGACCTGGGCGAAGGCCTCGTTCATCTCGATCAGGTCGAGGTCTTCGACGGCCAGGTCGGTCTTGCTCAGCGCGTGCTTGATGGCGTTGGCCGGCTGCGACTGCAGCGAGTTGTCGGGGCCGGCCACGTTGCCGTGGGCGACGATCTCGGCCAGCCAGCGCAGCCCGAGCTCCTCGGCCTTGGCCTTGCTCATCACCACGACCGCGGCCGCGCCGTCCGAGATCGGCGACGAGCTGCCCGCGGTGATCGTGCCGCCGGGGGTGAAGGCGGGCCGAAGCTTGGACAGCGACTCGGCGGTGGCGTCGGGCCGCACGCCCTCGTCGGTGTCGACGACCGGGTCGTCGGCCCGCTGACCGGCCCGGACCGGCACGATCTCTTCGGCGAAGCGGCCCTCGCGCTGGGCGGCGGCCGCGCGCCGGTGGCTGAGCGCGGCGAACGCGTCCTGCTCGGCCCGGGTGATGCCCAGGGCGACGCCGCTGCGCTCGGTCGACTCGCCCATCGAGGTGCCGTCCCACGGGTCGATCAGACCGTCGTACGCGGTGTGGTCGCGCACCAGCACGTCGCCGAACTTGATGCCCTGGCGCTGGGTCATCAGCAGGTGGGGCGCGTTGGTCATCGATTCCATGCCGCCGGCCACGACGATGTCGAACTCGCCGGCCCGGATCAGCTGATCGGCCAGCGCGATCGCGTCGAGCCCGGACAGGCACACCTTGTTGACGGTGAGGGCGGGGGTGGTCATCGGGATGCCGGCCGCGACCGCCGCCTGGCGGGCCGTGATCTGGCCGCCGCCGGCCTGCAGCACCTGGCCCATGATGACGTACTGCACCTGATCGGGCCGGACGCCGCCGCGCGAGAGGGCGGCCTCGATCGCGTAGCCGCCGAGCGTGGTGGCCGGCAGGTTCTTGAGGTTGCCGAGCAGGCGGCCCATGGGGGTGCGGGCGCCGCTCACGATCACCGAGCTGACCACGGTCTTGGCTTCCGTTCTGCCGAGGAGGAGTGCTGCCGCGCGGGGACGATGGGGGGACCCCGCGTTGGCCTTAACGGCCGTTCAGGCAAGACTAATAGGATGACCGAGCTTCCACCTAGTGCCACTTACCCCGAGAATGTCACATCCGGCGAGGTAGGGCTGCTGCGAGTTGATCACGTCGGCATCGCCGTGGCCGACCTGGACGCCGCGATGACCTTCTATGCCGACACCTTCGGGCTGCGGTGCGTGCACGAGGAGGCCAACGAGGAGCAGGGCGTGCGGGAAGCGATGCTGGCGGTCGGCGACGGCGCCGGCCCGCGCATCCAGTTGCTCGCGCCGCTGCGGCCCGACTCCGCCATCGCCAAGTTCCTCGACCGCAGCGGTCCCGGGCTGCAGCAGCTGGCCTACACCGTGGCCGACGTCGAGGCCGCCTCGGCCGCGCTGCGCGCCCGCGGTCTGCGTCTGCTCTACGACACCCCGCGCCGCGGCACCGCCGGGTCGCGGATCAACTTCGTGCACCCGAAGGACGCCGGCGGTGTTCTGGTGGAATTGGTGGAGCCTGCCCGGCTTGATGACCCTAAAGGGTGAATCATCCTGACGGAAGGGCAGCATCCTGGCAGGATTTCGAAGCAGGGCGGGCCGTGCCGCCGGTCCTCGTTCGACGGTGCTCCGGCCAACCCCGGATACAGCAGGTGACGACGGGCCGGACATGGCCCGCCGCCCGGGTGGCGTGCTCCGGCCGAACGGTGGACCTGCGGCATCGCGGGCCTGCTCAAAGCTGATCTACGTGTCTTTTCCGATGCACGTCCGGTCTTGCGTGGCTCGTGCGTCTTCGCCAGGATGGCCCAATGCCCCAGCAGCAGGATCAGAATTTGGCGTTCTTCGACACCGCGAACTCCCAGCACGACTTCACCGTCGTGCTCCGCGGGTACGACCGCGGGCAGGTGGACGCCCACCTCGGCCGCCTAGTCGCCGCGCTCAACCAGTCCGAGCAGGCCCGTGGCGAGGCCGAGCAGCGGATGAACGACGCCCAGCGCCGCCTGCGCCAGGCCGAGCAACGGCTCAACGCGGTCGAGCAGAAGCTGGCCGACAGCAACAAGCTGCTGGAAGAGAACAACCGGCCGACGCTCTCCGGGCTGGGCACCCGGGTCGAGCAGATCCTGCGGCTGGCCGAGGAACAGGCCAACGACCACCGGAGCGAGGCGAAGCGAGAGTCCGAGGGCATCCTCTCCGCCGCCCGCCTCGAGGCCCGCGAGATCACCGACAAGGCGCGGGCCGAGGCCGCCGCCATGAAGGCCACCGCCGAGCGCGAGGCCGGCCAGGTGCGCACCCACGCCGAGCGTGAGGCGGCCGAGGCCCGGGTGCAGGCCCGGCGCGAGGCCGACACGCTGCGCTCCGACGCCGACCGCGAGACCAAGCAGCTGCGTACGGTCACCGCGCACGAGGTGGCCGAGCTCAAGTCCACGGTCGAGCGTGAGGTCGCCTCGCTGCGGGCCACGGCCGAGCGCGAGATCACCCAGCAGCGGGCCAAGGCTTCCCGCGAGGCGGAAGAGAAGCGCGCCGAGGCGACCAAGCTGCTCACCGACGCCCGCGACAAGCGCGACAAAGACCTGCAGGCCCTCGCGCTCGAGATCGCCGAGCGGCGCGAGAAGGCCGAGCGCGAGGAATCGCAGCGCCACGCCGCCCAGGTCAGCGCCACGCAGAAGATGGTGGCCGAGGCCGAGGAGCGCGCCCGCGCCGCCGAGGACCGCTCGAAGGAGATCTCCCAGCGGGCCGAGCAGCGCCGCATCGAGTCCGAGCGCAACGCGGCCGAGACCACCGACAAGGCCCGCGCCCTGGCCGAGAAGACGATCAGCGAGGCCCGGGCCGAGGCGCAGCGTCAGCTCAGCGAGGCCCGCAGCGAGGCCGAGCTCACCACCCAGGCCGCCAAGCGCGAGGTGGAAGACCTGACCCGCCAGAAGGACGCGGTCACCAACCAGCTCGGCCAGATGCTGTCCGGCCTGTCCGGCCTGGTGCCCGGCGTCGGTCCGGCCAAGGCCGCCGAGGCCGCGGCCAAGGCGGCCGAGGCGGCGCCCGCTCCGCGCGGCCCCGAGGCTCCGAAGCCGGCCGCCGAGGCCGACAGCAAGCCGGTGCCGGCCAAGACGAATTCCTGACGCGCCGACCGGCGCCCCAGCGGTTGCGACCTTCATCCGGGTGCGCGACCGTGGGTGGCGCGCGGTCACCAGCCATCGATGCGGGGCCGTATCGGAGTTTCTCCGGTACGGCCTCGCTCGTTGCGGGTTAGCCCGGTTGGCGCAAGCAGGGTCAGACAAATCACAACTAGACGCATACTCCGCCCGGGAGGGTGTGTATCCCCCCGAGGCCGGACCCCGCGTATGTGAGGATGGACAGCATGTCGCACGGCGGTGAAATCCTTGGTCTCGGCGGAGACGCGGCCACCGAACCCAGCTTCGACATCGCTCTCCGGGGCTACGAGAAGAAGCAGGTCGAACGCTACGTCGCCCGGGCCGAGAACGAGATCGCCGCGCTGGCGGCCGAGCGCGAGCAGGCGTACTCGCAGATGCAGGCCATGAACGCGCAGATCGAGCGCCTCCAGCAAGAGGTGGTGCAGGTCCGCAAGCAGAACGGCTTGGGCGCCGAGGTCTCGTTCCGCCACCTGGGCCCGCGGGTCGAGCAGATCCTGGCCCTGGCCGAGGAACAGGCCGAGGCGATCAAGGCATCGGCCACCGACGACATCGCCGGCCGCCTGGCCGAAGCCGAGCGCATCCGGGCCGAGGCCGAGGGCCACGCCCACAACGGCATTCGCGACTTCGAGATCGCGCTGGCCGCCCGCCGGGCCGAGGAGGAGCGGGCCGACGCGGCCAAGCGCGCCGCCTCGGACAAGGCGCTGGCCGCGGCCCGGCAGTCGGCCGAGCAGATGCGGGCTGAGGCGGAAAACACGCTCACCCGGGCCCGGGCCGACGCTCAGCAGCTCACCGAGCAGACGGCGCAGCAGGCCATGCGGGTCCGCGCCGAGGCCGACGGCTACGTGAAGTCGACCCGGATGCAGGCCGATCAAGAGATCAAGGCGCTGCGCGACAAGACCCAGCAAGAGATCAACGCCCAGCGCGCCGCGGCCGACCGGGCCCACGCCGAGCAGACGGCCGCCATCGAGCAAGACCTGGACAAGAAGCGTCAGGCCGCCGCGCAAGAGCTGGCCCAGATGCGGGCCGGCGTCGAGAAGCAGTGCGCCGACCTGCGCAGCGAGGCCGACCGCTACGCCGAAGAGGTGCTGCGCCGCTCCGAGGAGCAGGCCGGCGCCGCCCGTAAAGAGATCGCCGGTCAGCAAGAGAAGATCGCCGAGGCCGGCCGCGAGCTCGAGGCGGCCCGGGTAAAGGTGGCCGAGGCCGAGCGTGACCTGGCCGCCGCCCAGGGCCGGGCCCGGGCCGGCGCCGACGAGGCCGCCCAGGTCGACAAGCGCCTGGTCACCGTCCGCAAAGAGCTCGAGTCCGAGCTGGCCCGGCTGGCCGAGGCCAAGCAGGCCGGCGAGGCCGCCGAGCGGCACGCCGCCGACGTCCGCCGCCAGGTGCAGAAAGAGGCCAAGCGGGTGGCCGAACTGGCCGCGGCCGCGGTGCTCGCCGCGGCTGGCTCATCCGACGAGCCGGACGAGACCGCCGACGACTCCACCGGCCCGGTCGGCGCCCACGCCGCCGACTCCTCCGGCCCGGCCGGCGCTCACGCCGCCGACGACGCCGCCGCTCCGGGCGGCGCCCATGCGGCCGACAAGCCGGCCGGCCCGGCCGACAAGGCGGCCGCCCCGGCCAAGGTCACGGCGTCGGCCAAGGTGACCGTCCCGCCGGCCTCCCGAGTGGGCGCCGACGCCGAGTAGTACGCGTGCGATAGCGTCGCGCCGTAACTGTTCGGCCGGCGCGGAAACCACCGGCTCCCACCCCTGTGGAGGAACCGGTGGCTCAGGACGAGGATCTGCCGGTCGAGACGCCGGCTCCGGACGACGACGAGGCACTCGACAAACCGGCCGAAGACCACTTGGCGGGCCGCTTCGGCCGGCCCGGCCCACCGCTCGACCGCCGCAATCCGTTCATGATCGGGTTGCTGGGCGGACTGGGCATCATCCTCGCGTACGCGATCTTTCTGGGCCTGCGCAACGCGGCCGGCATCCTCGTCCTGATCTTCATCGCGCTCTTCCTGGCCATCGGGCTCAACCCGGCGGTGGTCCGGCTGCGCAGCTGGGGCGTCCCGCGCGGGTTCGCCGTGGCGATCGTGGCGCTCTCCGTGGTCGCGCTGCTCGCCGGTGGCATCGTCGCGCTGATCCCGCCGCTGGTCAGCCAGACCACCCAGCTCGTCGAGAACGTCCCCGAATACATCCAGAGCCTGCAGCGCAACGAGACGATCAACGAGCTGGTCCAGCGGTACGACATCGTCAACCGGGTGACCAGCGCGCTCAACGCGGGCACGGTCGGCAACGCGGTGGGCGGCGTGGTCGGCGTGGGCCGCATGCTGGCCGGCACGATCTTCAACCTGCTCACCGTGCTGGTGCTGACCATCTATTTCATGGCCTCGTTCGACCGGATCCGCGAGACGGGCTATTCGCTGGTGCCGGCCTCGCGCCGGGTGCGGGTGCGACTGCTCACCGACGAGATCCTGACCAAGGTCGGGGCGTACATGGTCGGCGCGATCTCGATCGCCGTGCTGGCCGGGGCCAGCACCTGGTTCCTGGCCGTGATCCTCGGGCTGGCCTACCCGTTCGCGCTGGCCGTGGTGGTGGCCATCACCGACCTGATCCCGCAGATCGGGGCCACGCTGGGCGCGATCATCGTGAGCCTGGTCGGCTTCGCCTCGTCGCTGACCGACGGCATCATCTGCGCGGTGTTCTTCCTGCTCTACCAGCAGATCGAGAACTATCTGATCTATCCGAACGTGATGCGCCGCTCGGTGAAGGTCAGCGACGTGGCGGCCGTGGTGGCCGCGCTGCTCGGGGTGGCGCTGTTCGGCGTGGTGGGCGCGCTGGTGGCGATCCCGATGGTGGCCGCCATCCAGCTGATCATGCGTGAGGTGATCGTGCCGAGCCAGGAAGCCCGGTGATCACTCCGGCATCGGCACCTGCTTGAAGGCGGAGGTCGTCCGGTCCGCGTAGGCGTTCATGTCGCCCGTCTCCATCGGACCTTCCCACGTACGCGGCAACGGCACCGCCACCGCCGGCGCGACCCGCTGCACGATCTCGTCCAGCACCTTCTCGGCGTCACCGACCCACAGGTGCTTGCCGCCCGCCACCGGCAGCACCTCGCACTGCGGCACAGCGGCGAACCGCTCCTGCGCCTCGGCCGGGCGCAGGTAGTCGTCGAACTCGGGCACGATCGCGGTCAGCGGCTTGCCGTCGGCGGCCCAGGCGGCCAGATGCTCCGGCTGCGAGAAGCGCAGCGGCGGCGACAGCAGGATCGCGCCGGCCACGGCCGGGTCGAGCCCGTGCATCAGCGTCAGGTCGGTGCCGAACGACCAGCCGACCAGCCAGATGTTGGGCAGGTCGGCGAACTCGGCGTACTCGATGGCCGCGGCCACGTCGTACTTCTCGTCGACGCCCTTCGAGAACGCGCCCTCGCTGGTGCCGCGCACGCTGGACGTGCCGCGCGTGTTGAAGCGCAGCACGGCGATCCCGGCCAGCGCGGGCAGCCGCCAGGCCGCCTTGCGGAAGACGTGGCTGTCCATCATGCCGCCGTGGGTGGGCAGCGGGTGCAGGCAGATCAGGGTGGCCACGGGCTCGCGGTCGAGCGGGCGGGCCAGCTCGCCGACGAGGGTGAGGCCGTCGGCGGTCTGCAACTCGATGTCCTCGCGGTGCGCGGGCAGGATCGAGTTGGCGCGAATCGGTTGGGTCATGTGTCTCAGGGTTCCTTTTATCCGTAGCGCGGGGCGTTGCGGGAGCGCTCCACGCCCGGGCCGCGCCGGTCGCGGGCCTTCCAGCAACCGGTGTGCCAGTGCCGCCGGTCGGTCTCGTCGCCCCGGCCGTCGATCGGCCACGCCACCACGTGCGCCACGCCGGGCCGGATCTCTTGCATGCAGCCGGGACACCGGTACGTCTTCGCGGCGGCCCCGCCGAAGATCGACCGCACCATCCACTCGCCGTCCTGCCACTGCTGCACACCCTCGATGCCCTTGCGGACCCGTTCGTCGGTCAGCGCCCGGGGCGGCTCGGCGCCGGGGCGGCGGCGAGAGTGGTTACGGCGGGGACTCACATTTACCAGCGTACGGGTAACGCCGATCACGCTCGGCTCGTGACTCGCGGGTAACAAGCGAATTACACTCGCGTTCATGACCGCTACCCGAGTGCCCGGCCAGCCGGTCGTCGAAGACGGCGTACTGATCTCCACGAACCCCGCCTCGGGGGCGGAGGCCGGCCGGGTGCCGGTCGCCGACGTCGAGGCCGTGAACGAGACCGTCCGCCGCGCCGCCGAGGCCGCACTCTGGTGGCAGGCCCTGGGCTACGACGGCCGCCGCGAGCGGCTGCTGCGCTGGCGCTCGCTGATCGTCCGCCGGATCGACGAGCTGGCCCAGCTGACCAGCCTCGAGACCGGCAAACCGGCCGCCGACGCGATCGTCGAGGGCACCGCCGCCGTCGAGCATCTCGACTGGGCCGCCCACAACGCCAGACGGGTGCTCGGGCCGCGCAAGGTGCGCACCCGCCTGCTGACCGCCGAGCACTCCGGCCACCTGGAATACCAGCCGTACGGTGTGGTGGGCGTCATCGGCCCCTGGAACTACCCGATCCTCACCCCGGTCGGCCCGATCAGCGGCGCGCTGGCGGCCGGCAACGCGGTGGTCTTCAAGCCCAGCGAGTACACCCCGATCGTCGGCCAGTGGCTGGTCGACACGTTCGCCGAGGTGGTGCCCGAGCAGCCGGTGCTGCAGGCGGTGCACGGGCTGGGCGACACCGGGGCCGCGCTGTGCCGCTCGGGCGTGGGCAAGATGGCGTTCACCGGCTCCACCGCCACCGCCAAGAAGGTGCTGGCCGCCTGCGCCGAAAACCTGGTTCCGGCCGTGATCGAGGCCGGCGGCAAGGACGCGCTGATCGTCGACGCCGACGCCGACATCCCGGCCGCGGCCGAGGCGGCGGTGTGGGGCTCCATGACCAACGCCGGCCAGACGTGCATCGGCATCGAGCGGGTCTACGCGGTCGCGCCGGTCTACGACGCGTTCGTGAGCGCCGTCGTCGAAAAGGCAGGCCAATTGCGTACGGGTGAAGAGATCGGCCCCATCACGATGCCCCGCCAGATCGACATCATCCGCGACCACATCGACGACGCCCTGGCCAAGGGCGGCCGGGCCGTGCTGGGCGGCTCCGACGCCGTGCAGCCGCCGTACGTCTCCCCCACCGTCCTGGTCGACGTGCCGGCCGACTCCCGCGAGATCAGCGACGAGACGTTCGGGCCGACGCTCACCATCACCAAGGTGGCCGACGCCGACGAGGCCGTCGAAAAGGCCAACAGCACCGCGTACGGGCTGGGCGGGGCGGTCTTCGGCCGGAAGAACGCGCTGCGCATCGCCCGCAAGCTGCGCTCCGGCATGGTCGCCGTCAACTCGACGCTCACCTTCGTGGGCATGGGCAACCTGCCGTTCGGCGGCGTCGGCGAGTCCGGCTTCGGCCGCATCCACGGCGAGGACGGGCTGCGCGAGTTCGCCCGGGCCAAGTCGATCACCGTACGCCGGGGACCTTCGGTTCTGCCCGCGATGACCTTCGAGCGCACACCCGCGCAGGTGGCCACCATCGTCAAGGCACTGCGGATTCTTTACGGGCGCAAGTAACTGCTACCGTCCGTGAAGTGGTGGATCATCCCGCTGTCGAGGTCGACGGCCTGCATGTCGGCTATGGCTCCACACCCGTACTGGTGGGTGTCTCGCTGACCGTCCCGCGCGGCCAGGGCGTCTGCGTGGTCGGCGAGAACGGCATCGGCAAGTCGACGCTGCTGCGCTGCGTGAGCGGCCTGCAGCAGCCCGACGAGGGCACCATCCACGTCTTCGGCGGCGACCCCGGCGCCACCCCCGAGTTCTGGCGGGCCGTGGTGACCACGGTCGAGCCGCCCACCTGGTATCCCGGCCTGACCGCGCGCGAGCACGCCGAACTGGTGTGCCGCGCCCACGGCCAGGATCCCGACCAAGCCGGCGTCGACGAGGCGCTGGAACGCTTCGGGCTGGCCAACCACGCCGACGCCATCCCACCCTCGCTCTCATCCGGTCAGAAACAGCGCCTGGTGCTGGCCATCGCCCTGCTGCGCCCGAGTTCCCTGCTCATCCTCGACGAGCCCGAGCAACGCCTCGACCGCGAGGGCCGGGCCGACGTGGCCGGCCTGCTCGCCGACTACGTCGAGGGCGGCGGCTCCCTGCTGATGGCCAGCCACGACGACTCGTTCGCCCAGGCCTCCGGCGCCGCCATCACCACCATGGAATCGCTCAGCGCGGTCACGCCATGACCGTCGTCCCCCTGGCCCCCGTCCGCCGGTGGATCAGCCGCACCCAGTCCGCCCACCGCGAGCGCGGCGCGACTCTCGGCAGCCTCTACGTGGGCGTCCTGACCATCGCGATCATCGGCGGCATGTTCCACCGCCAGGTGGGCGAGATCTTCTGGCCACCCACCCCCGACGCTTCGGCCCTGGCCGCCGCATCCCTGGTCGCGGTCATCTACGGCCTGCTCTACCTAGCGCTCCGCCGGTTCGGCCCGCTGGCCCTGAGCCGCCCCGCCGCGTCCTGGCTGCTGCCGGCCCCGGTCAGCCGTCGCCGCCTGCTCCTGCCGTCCCTGCGCATCACCGCCATCGTGGCCACGGTGATCGGCGCCGTGGCCGCCCTGGCCATCGCCGGCCACGCGGCCCCCCGCTCCGAGGCCGGCGACGAGGTAGCCCTGCTGGTGACCGGCGGCGCCTTGATCGGCCTGGCCCTGCTGCTGATCGCGACAGCCGCCCAGGCCGGCGGCCGCTGGGGCCTGGTGCTGGACCGGGTGGTGGGCGTGGTGTTCGCGGCCGGACTGGCCGGCCTGGTGGTGTCCACGACGCTCGACGAGCCCGCATCGGTCGACCGCTGGCCCACAGTCGCCGTTCTGGGCCCCGCCGTCGGCGTGGCCGCGGTGGTGGTGCTGGCCGTACTCGCCCTGGTGATCCGCTCGTTGGCCGCGACCCCGAGCGACCGCATCCTCGATGCCTCCCGCACCGCCGGCACCCTCTTCGACACCGCCTTCGGCATCGAGCCTTCGTTCCTGACCGACATGATCGAACGCCGCTACTGGGCCCGGCGGCGGCTGCGCTCGACCCGCCTGTTCCCCCGCCTGCCGGTGCTGGTGGCCCAGGACGTGCTGCTCACCCTGCGCCGCCGCAGCCGCCTGCTGTGGCTGCTGTTAGGCGCCTCCCTGCCGGTCCTGCTCGGGTCCGCCCCGGGCTGGGTGCTGGGAGCGGCCGTGCTGGTCGGCCTGCTGATCGCCGGCATGACCGCCACCGGCAACGTCAAAACCGACGCCGGCAACCCGGTGCTGCTGCGCCTGCTCGGACTCTCCTCCCGCCAAGCCGTCCTGCAGCGCCTGTGGGTGCCGGGCGTGCTGGCCTCGCTGTGGGCCGCCTTCGCCCTGACCCTGCTCGACGTCGTCGGCGACCTGTCCGCCGGCCCGTGGTGGGCGCTCGGCCTGGTCCTGGGCCCGGTCGGCGCAGCCGCCGCCGTCCACCGAGCCCGAGTCGGCTTCGTCCGCAACGAACTGCTGCCGCTCGACACGCCGATGGGCACGTTGTCGACCGGCCCGCTGGTCAACGCCGTCATGGGCCCCGACATGCTGCTGCTGGGCATCCCGGCCTGGATAGCCATCGCCCAGGGCCACCTCGACTGGTCCACGGTCCTGATCCAAGCCGTGATCGGCGGAGCCGGCGCCCGCTTCTACCTGTCCGGCACAACCGGCGACGACCGCACCGAGCTCTCGCATTAGTCGCGTGCCGAATCTCGAACGGTTTTGCGCGGCCTCCGTGTCACCGACGGAACGATTTCGCCTACCGGAGGTGATTCATCCGCCGGCCGCTCCAGTTCAGCGACAGCCTTGATGATCGCTGGACGATCTTCGGGCTTGACGTCCTTGAGGGCTTCCACAAGGTTCTTGTTGCGGCTTCCCGCCCGGATCTTCTCGCGCCAGACCTTAAAGCCCAAGCCCATGGCGGTCATCAGTGCCGTACTTACGGTTCCGCTCAGCACGAGCCAGATCGCAGGGTCCTCAATCCCCACAGCGCCGCTCCTCGACTCGGTTGGTCGAGAAGTGCGCAGGGCTCAGCTCGACCAGTTCATGACTGGTGAAGCTGAGATCCCGCACCGACTGCGCAAGAACTCAGGTACTACACGGTCTGCCTCAAGACCGTTTCCAACGCTTGTAGTCTCGGCTCTCAACTTGCGCGGTGCTCCCACAACACCCCAGGAGTCCGGCAGTCGGCACGACCTCCCTGGACCGACTCATGTGGCTCTGACAAGCCCCATGGACGACCCACACCGGAATTTATGCGTAGAAATCTATAGCTCCGGCGGCGCACACGCAGGTTACCTGACCGCTGCGGCCGACGGCCAGACTCATAACGGCACGTCAGCCGACCCAGGGACGATAAAGCGAACCGACCCGAAGACACTGCTGGCCAGACTTCTGACCGAGCTCCTTAGGCTGCGCCCGTTCGCTTGATCGCAAGGCGACCCTCGCGCTTCCCGCCAGAAGCGGAATCGGATGATCAGGTTGCTGCGCCGGACAGAGATATCAACGTGGCCGCGAACATGCCACTGAGCGGAGTCAAGCCGATGCCGCTGATTTCAAAGATTGACTCAAGACCCGAGCCTCAGAACAGCGTGAGCTCGTCCCGCTCCATGCCGCGCAGCTTGTCGTAATCCACGACCACACAGCGGATGCCTCGGTCGGTGGCCAGCACGCGGGCCTGCGGCTTGATCTCCTGAGCGGCGAAAACACCCTGCACCGGCGCCAGCAGCGGGTCGCGGTTCATCAGTTCGAGGTAGCGGGTCAGCTGCTCCACTCCGTCGATCTCGCCTCGGCGCTTCACCTCGATGGCTACCGACTTGCCCGTGGCGTCCTTGCACAGCAGGTCGACCGGGCCGATGGCCGTCATGAACTCGCGGCGGACCAGGGTCCAGCCCTCGCCGAACGTTTCCGGGTGCGCGGCCAGCAGCTCTTGCAGGTGGGCCTCGACCCCGTCCTTCACCAGGCCCGGGTCGACACCCAACTCGTACGAGGTGTCCTGGAAGATCTCTTCGAGGGTGATCCGGAGCTCTTCGCCCGCCTTGTTCACCACTTTCCAGACGCCCGGTGCCTCCTGCAGTTTGCAGGGCGGGCTCATCCAGTTCAGCGGCTTGTAGGCACGGTCGTCGGCGTGGATGGAGACCGAGCCGTCGGCCTTCACCATCACCAGGCGCACGGCCGTGGGCAGGTGGGCGGACAACCGTCCGACGTAGTCGACGGAGCATTTCGCGATGACCAGACGCACCGGACGACAGTACCTGCACCGGCGCTGAGCGAGACAAGCGGCGGTTTGTCATTCTGGAGTTGTGCTCGAAGCGCTCACCGGCACCGGCCTGGCCGCATCCGCCGGGCTCAATGCCTACATCCCCCTGATCACCATGGGCGTGCTCGCCCGCTACACCGACACGATCGACCTGCCGACCGGCTGGAGCTGGCTGTCCAACGGTTGGACCCTGCTCATCCTGGCCCTGCTGCTGGCCATCGAGGTGGTGGCGGACAAGGTGCCGGTGGTCGACCACGTGAACGACGTCGTGCAGACCGTGGTGCGGCCGACCGCGGGCGGTCTGGCCTTCGGCGCCGGTTCTTCCTCCGAGACGGTGACGGTCAGCGACCCCGGCTCGTTCTTCGGCTCGCATCAGTGGGTGCCGATCGCGGCCGGCGTGGTGATCGCGCTCGTCGTGCACGGCGTCAAGGCGGCGTCGCGGCCCGTGGTGAACACCACAACGGCCGGTTTCGGGGCGCCGGTGGCGAGCACGGCGGAGGACATCGGCAGTGTTGTGATGTCCGTTCTGGCCATTCTGCTGCCGATATTGGTCCTGGTCGGACTGGTGGCGATGGTGTTCGCGGCCGTCTGGGTGGTGCGCCGCCGACGGCGCCGGAAGGCAGTGTCCGCTTCCGGCGAGCGTCAGCTGTTTGGTTGACTCTTCCGGTGCCCGCCCTCGCCGTTCCCGCCTTCGCCCTGACGTGGTGGGCCGCCTGCTACCTGGCCGGCCGCGATCCGGTTCGGCCGGCGGCGCTGCGGGCGGCGGCTGCGCTTCTGGCGTACGCGGTGGGGGTGGCACTGTGGACCGTCGACGCTGACGGCACGGCGGCGCAGGTGCTGTTCTGCGTGCCCGCCCTGCTGTGGGCGGGCACGGCGGTGGCTCTGCTGCCGTCGTCGGTGCCCGAGCGGCGGCAGATCGACCTGGGCTGGATGATCCTCGGCGGCCCGTTTGTGGTGATGGCGGCGCTGCTGCCGGCGGCCGGCCGGCTGGTAGTGGTGGCCCCGCTGCTGGGCGGGCTGATTCTGTTGTGGCGGTTCCGCGATCAGGTGCGGCCGCCGATGCTCACTTCCGCCCTGGCCGTCGCGGCCACCCTGTACGCCCTGGCCTTGGCCGCCCTGCTGCTGCCGGTCGACCTGGGCTGGTCCGGCCTGGTGGTCGCGGCGATGGGGCTCGACCTGCTGATTCTCGGGTTCCTGGTCGCCGTGTCGGAGACGGTGGACGCCGGTGAGCGGCTGCGGCCCGACCTGATCCGGTCGGCCACCGCGGCCGTGATGGCCACCGTGCTGGTGGGCGGGCCGGTGGCGGTCACCCTGCTGGCGATCGACGACGAGCCGGTGCTGACGTTCCTGCAGTTCGCCCTGCTGGCCGTGGTGATGACCGTGACCGGGCTGGGCGGGCCGGTGCGCCGCGGGCTCGACCTGCTGGCCTTCCACTCCGACGATCGGCTGCGCCGCCACCGGTCTTCCCTGTTGCAGCTGGCCGAGGCGCTGCCCCGGCATCAGTCGCGCCGCCGGTTGCCGGCCACGGCCGAGCAGGATTTTCTGCGGTACGCGCGGCAGGCCCTGGACAATTTCGGCAACCTGGGCCGTCTGATGCGCAGCCCGCTCACCGACCTGCCCGCCGTCGACCGGCGGCTGACCGGGCGGGCGCTCGACCAGCCGCTCGAACGGGCGACCGAGCTGCGGGCGGTGCTGCGTGAGGGCGTCACCAGCCTGCGCCCGGCCGGCGAGTTCGAGACCGGTGACGAGTGGCGGCACTACAACGCGCTGCACGTCTGCTCGGTGCTCGGTCTCAACCCGTACGCCCGAACCCGGACCGACGGCCTGGAGCGCGAGACCCGGCAGGCGGTCGAGTGGATCCGGCAGTACGTGCCGCGCGGCACCCTGCGGCGCTGGCACAACGAGGCGGCCGATCTGGTGGCGGCCCGCCTGTGGCAAGAGATGACCACGCCGGACGCCCGTGGGGTGGCTCGGCCACGGGGTAACCGGACCGCGCCGACACGCAGCACATAATCTCCTCATCCGTACGCAAATCGGTAAAATCCCCCATCATGCGCTACGGGGGAACGGGTGCCTAGCCACCGCAATGAGCTGGTCGCGGCCGTCCGGCGAGAGTTGGCCGAGGCGCGCGGAGCGGCCCGGGCGGTGCTGGCCGAGGCGGAGTCGGCCCGCGGCGAGGCTCAGAACCGCCGTCGGCTGGTCCGGGAGGCGTACGCGACCTGCCTCAACCAGCTCGCCGAGGCCCGCGACGCCGCCCGCCGGGACATCCAGCGCCGCTTTCAGTTCGAGTCGTCGCGGCTGGCCGGGAACGTGCGGCACCTGGCCGCGCTGAGTGCGAGCGGTGCGGCCGGGCTGCCCTGGCGCATGTGGTCGCCGACCGAGCCCGAGCCCGGCGCCCGTCCCGGCCTGCTCCGCATCGGCACGCTGACCGTGGACGACACCGCGGCCCTGCCCGCGCTGATCCCGTTCCTGGACGCGGCCCACCTCAACCTCGCCGGGCCGGCCGACGAGACGGACGCGGTGATCACCGGGCTGCTGCTGCGCGCGCTCGGCACCACCCGCCCGGGCGACGTGCAGCTCACCATCTACGACCCCGAGTACCTGGGCGGCACGCTGGCCTCGTTCGCCCCGCTCGGCGTCTCGTTCGTCGGGCCGGGCAGCCTGGGCACGACGCTGGACGAGCTGGTCGAGCACATCTGCCGGGTCAACGAGACGGTGCTGGCCGGCGAGCACCAGTCGCTGGCCGATCTGACCGCGGCCACCACCGGTCCGCGGGCCGAGCCGTGGCGGGTGATCGTGCTGCTGGCCGACTCGGCCACCGTCGGCGAGCTGACCAACGGGCAACGGGCCCAGCTCGACCGGATCGTGCGCACCGGCGTCGCTTGCGGGGTCCATCTCGTCGTACGCGGTCTGGAACTGACCGAACACCCCAGCGTGCGCCGCCTGACCGTGCGCGACCAGACCGCCACCTGCGATCTCACCGGCGACCTGGAGATCCGCCTCGACCCGCCACCCCCGGCCGAGCGGGTGACCTCGTTCTGCCGGGCCGCCGCCGAACGCCTGCGGGCCGGACCGCCACCGGCCCGGCTGGCCGATCTCGAGCCGCGCGAGTTCTGGGCCGAGTCGTCGGCGCACGGGCTGGTGGCGCCGATCGGCGACAGCACCGACGGCACGCTCATCGAGGTGCCGCTGGGCGACGACCCGCCGCACGCGCTGATCGGCGGGCCGTCCGGATCGGGCAAGACCAACCTGATCTACGCCTGGCTGGCCGGGTTGGCCACCCGCTACGGGCCCGAGGAACTGGCCCTCTACCTGCTCGACTTCAAGGAAGGCGTGTCGTTCGCGCGGTTCGTGCCCGGCCCGCGCGACCCGGGCTGGCTGCCCCAGGTGCGCCTGGCCGGCATCAACGTCAACGGCGACCGCGAGTTCGGCCTGGCCATGCTGCGGCACCTGAGCGAGGAGCTGCGGACCCGGGCCCAGGCGGCCAAGCGGGTGGACGCGTCCAAACTGGCCGAGCTGCGGGCCGAGGACCCCAACGGGCACTGGCCGCGGATCGTCGCGGTGATCGACGAGTTCCAGGTGCTGCTCTCGGGCCGGGACGCCGTGGCCGACGAGGCGGTCACCCTGCTCGAGGATCTGGCCCGCCGCGGCCGCTCGCAGGGAATCCACCTGATCCTGGCCTCGCAGGACGTCTCCGGCATCGAGGCGCTCTGGGGCCGCTCCGGCCTGATCGGACAGTTCACGCTGCGCATCGCCCTGCCCAAGGCCCGCCGCATCCTGGCCGACGACAATCTGGCCGCCGCCGTGATCCCTCGCTTCCACGCGGTGGTCAACACCCAGTCCGGTACGTCGGGAGCCAACCAGATCGTGCGGCTGCCCGACGCCGGGGACCGGCTGGTCTGGCGCAGCCTGCAACGCCGCCTGTGGCGCGACCGCCCGGACGGCTGCGAGGAGCCCCGCCTGTTCGACGGCGACGCCGTGCCGTTGCTGCCCGAGTCGTGCCGCCCGTCCGGCCCGGTGCCCAGCGCCGAGTCGCCGGTCGGCTCGTCGCCGGGCGCGGTGCTGGGCGAGCGGATCGACGTGGCCGCCCGGCCGGCTCGGCTGCGGCTGGGCCGCATGCCTGGGCGCAACCTGGCCGTGCTCGGCACCCGCACCGACGAGGCTTGCGACGTACTCGCGGCGGCTGCGTTGTCGCTGGCCGCGCAGGGTCCGGCGCACTTCAGCATCGTCTGCCTGGACCAGGACGCGTCCCGGCCGGCCGCGCGGCTGATGGCCGAGCTGCCGTCGGCCGACTGGTGCGACGGGCCGCCCGAGCTCACCGAGAGCGCTGTCCCGCACTACGTGATCGGCTACGCCTTGGACGCCACCGCCGACGTCTCGCTCCGGCAACTGCTGGCCGACGGGCCCGAGCGCCGTACGCACGTACTGGGCTGGTGGCGGTCGGTGAACCGCTTGCGCGACTCCCTGGGCGGCGTGGGCGCCCGCCTCGACCCGATCGGCGCCTGGGTGGCGCTCGACGTGCAGGGGGCCGACCTGGCCCCGCTCTATCCCCAGCCCGGCGGGCCGGCCTGGTATCCGCGCACCCGGCGGGCGCTGTTCTTCGACCGCTCGGTGCACCGAACCCCGGAAGTCATCGTCCCGTACGAGGTGAACAGTGACCACACGTGACCGCCAGCCGATCGGCCGCGACTACCAGCTGATGGTCAGCGCCCTGGCCGAGGCCACCCGCCGCCGCGACGCCGCCCTCGGCAACGCCGAACAGTCGTACCAGGAAAGCTCGGCCCAGGCCGGCGGCGAACTGGCCCGAGCCGAGGGCGACGCCCTGTCGGCCGACCAGTGGGCCGGCGCCGCCGCCGCGCAGGTGCTCGACGTGGACCGCGAAGCCGCCCACCTGTGGGACCAGCTACGCCGAGCGCGGGGCTTGCGCGTACGAACCCTGGGCGACCTCCCCGAGCCGGTCCCCGTGGACCTGCTGCCCCGCGCGGCCCTGACCAGCGCACCCGAGTCCCTGGACCGGCCACCCACCCGCCAATCCCCCCGGGCCCTGCTCGACAAGGCGGCCGAACGCATCGACCAGACGATCCGCCCGGCCGGCCGCCGATCCCTGCCCCGCTGGTCGCTGCCGCTGCTGCCTTTGCTGGGCGCGGTGGTGGCCGCACTGGCCGGCCTGGTCGGTTCGGGCCTGGTCTCGTTCGGCAGCACCGGCGTCCCGGGCGGCTCGGTGATCCGCCTCGCGGGCTGGCTCGCCTTCCTGGTGGCGCCTTCGGCCGGAGTCCCCGTGGCCGCGTTCTTCGCCCACCGCCGCCTGCAGGCCCGCGTCGACATCGGCGGCATCGGCCTGACCCTGCTCGGCGGCATGATCGCCGCCACATTGATGTCGCTGGCCTTCGCCTCAACCCGCTGAAAGCGAGACCTCGGCTCCCACGGTTTGAAGCTGCGCATCACGTCCTCGTACGGGTCACGCCCGATCGGAGCGGTGCAGCGGTTGTCGATCTGCGCGACCACGCCGGTGAGCCGGTCCAGGGAAGCCTTGCCCGTTGTCGGCCGCGGTGGTGAAGTGATAGCGCACGCGGAAGTTCCCTGACGTGTCGCGGCTCGGGAAGCAGAGGCCCGCCGAGTTCGGCTTGCGGAACCGCTCGTACACCTTGTCCTGGCAGGACTTGTCCAAGCTGGTGGCGCCCAGCGGGTTGTTGCGCACGCACCCACGAGAGCATCGGCGACCCCGGAGTCCGGGTTCACGGTGACGTTGCTGGGTACGCGTTGAACAGAGCGGCCACGGTGCCGGTGTGGCTCGCCGCCACGTCGACTCGGCCGGTCTCGAGGTCGACCCAGATGGAACCTTTTGCTCTTGGCCGCGTCGGCCGGGGGGAAGCGCCCCGGTCGTTGCCGAATCCGAGCAGGTCGATCCGCTTGGCTGCGATGTACATGTTGATCCGCAGACAGCCCCAACCGGGACGAGGCTTGATCGCCGTGGCGGCCCGGCTCCGGGTCCGGCAGTAACTGCCGTCGTTGAACTCGATCGGAACCTCGCAGACGTTCTCCAGCACGTGCCGGGGCTCGGACCGGCCCTTGTTCCCGTTCGCGTCGACCACGTCGACCGCGACGAATCGGGCCAGGTCGGCCGGCCGGGTGCGATACGTCGCGCCCGCCGCTCCGGCGATGGGGGTGCGATTGGTGGCGTCGAGCGCGGTACAGCGAAGCCAAGCGTAGGACCGCAGCGGCGCACTGAAGTTCCCTTCGACCTTCCAGATGGAGGCGACGCGCAGGGCACCTACCGTCCGAAGGGTCAGCGTGACCGGACCGGGCGGCGCCGACGTGGTCGGTATCGGGGTGGGCGCTGGTCCCGAGCCCGGTGCCGCCGTGATACTCAGCTGACCGTCGCCATCGTTCGACGCGTACACCGGCTCGTCGACCGGGTCGATGACGTGGCTGGCTCCCGCACCACCGCCACCCGGACTGCCGCCGCCGCTGTCACCTCCGCCGCCACCGCCTCCGATCGGGCTGGACGGGTCGCCGCCTCGGCCACGTCCCGCCTCGACGCCACCGCCCTTGACGGATGATCCGCCGCCACCACCGGCCACCATGCTCCGCGGGTGCCACGCCCGGTCCGGGCGCCCGCGAAGGTGCTGGTGCCGCCGCCGATGCTTTTGCCCGCTTTCAATTCGCCGCAATTGAGTGCACCGCAGCCGTCCCGGTTGCCGCCTCGGCCACCGACCA
Organism: Paractinoplanes pyxinae; assembly: GCF_026626335.1. Classification (GTDB taxonomy): domain Bacteria; phylum Actinomycetota; class Actinomycetes; order Mycobacteriales; family Micromonosporaceae; genus Actinoplanes; species Actinoplanes pyxinae. Next base: position 218,211 of record NZ_JAPNTZ010000007.1, read on the forward strand.
GAACCGCGAGCACCTGACCCGGGGTCACCGTCACCGTGGCGGTGACGTCGGCGCCGTCGCCGGCTCGAGCCGTCCCGGTGCCGCCCTGAGCGCCTGTGGCCGGATGCTGACGGAGGTCACGCCGTCCGCCTGTGCGCACCGTCCGGATGGTTGACCACCTACGGGTGCGTAGCTGGAGGCCGGAGTGAGAGCCAAGCCGAGGAGGCGGCGGGCGTCCTGGGTGCGTAGGAGGCGGGACAGGTGCGACGGGTACCAGCGGGTGCCGCCGGCCGGGGTTTGGACTCCGTCGGCGTTGAGGTGGGCGCATATCTCGGTCAGGCGGGCGCCGGCGGCTCGGGCCGTCACCACTCGTACGAGGACGTCGTCGGGGCAGCGGCGCGGGCGGCCCAGGCGCACGCCCTGGCGTCGCAGCGCGGCCAGGGCCTCGATCGTGCGCTCCGCGATCAGGCGGCGGCGCAGCTCCTCGGGCGTCACGACCGGGGCGGGGCGCTGGCGGATCATCGGGCGTTCCGCAGGAAGGTGAGCAGCTGGCGCAGGATGCCGGCCGCGTGCCGGCGCACCTCGGCTCGGGGGTGGAACAGCGTGACGGCGAGGGTCAGCCCGACGTAGAGGACGAAGGCGCCGAGTGCGACGGCGGCGACCCAGCCCAGTGCCGGGCCCATTTTCTCTAGTAGCAGGAACACGACGGCCACCTTTCGAGTGCCATAGCGAAGCAGCCCCCACAGCCCAGCGCGATACAAAACCAGGGGAATTGCCTTCAGCTACGGCACCCGGTTGCCGCCGGGTGTCGTGTCTTGGTTCGAAGGTAGACCCGGCTCGCCGCTTTCCGGTAAAGGGTCGCCCGCGCGGGACGGCGGAATGCGGGCCCGCCCCTTACGGTCATGGCATGGAGCCGGCTATCCGCGTGCGTGGGCTGCGGAAGACCTATGCGGGGAGCCCCGCCGTCGACGGGGTGGATCTCGAGGTGGGGCGGGGTGAGGTGTTCGCTCTGCTCGGGCCGAACGGGGCGGGCAAGACGACCACTGTGGAGATCCTCGAGGGGTTCCGGAAGCGGGACTCGGGCGAGGTCAGCGTGCTCGGGGCCGACCCCGCCACGCACCCGCCGCGGGATCGGGTGGGCATCGTCCTGCAGGGGACCGGGGAGTTCGACGAGTTGACCGTGGGTGAGGTCGTCCGGCATTTCGCCCGCTACTACTCGCGGCCGGACGACCCGGTGGCCGTGATCGAGCGGGTCGGGCTGAAGGACAAGGCCAAGGCCCGTACGCACACGCTCTCCGGTGGACAGAAGCGGCGCCTGGACGTGGCGCTCGGGATCGTGGGACGGCCTGAGCTGCTGTTCCTCGACGAGCCCACGACCGGCTTCGACCCTGAGGCGCGCCGGGAGTTCTGGCAGCTCATCCGCGACCTGCAGACCGGCGGCACCACGATCGTGCTGACCACCCACTATCTGGAAGAGGCCGAGGCGCTGGCCGACCGGGTGGGGGTGATCGCGCGGGGCCGTCTCATCGCTGTCGACACTCCGGCCCAACTGGGTGATCGCGAGTCGGCCCGTGCCACGGTCTCCTGGCGTACGCGGGAAGGGGTCTTGGAAAGCGAGCGGACTGCCACACCGACGCAGTTCGTGAGCGAGCTGGCCCGGCAGTTCGACGGCGAGGTGCCGGCGTTGACCGTGACCCGCCCGACCCTGGAGGACGTCTACCTCGAGATGATCGGAGTCGCGCCGTGATCAGCCTCGGCTACCACCAGGGGCTCCTGGAGGCCAAGCAGTTCCTGCGCAGCCGGGAGCAGGTCGTGTTCACGCTCGCCTTCCCGGCCATCCTGATCACCGTCTTCGGGTCGATCTTCAAGGGGGACATCGGCGCGGGGGTCGGCTTCACGCAGTACTTCGTCACCGGCATGATCGGGACGGGTCTGATGACGGCCGGTTTCCAGTCGCTGGCCATCCAGATCCCGGCCGAGCGTGACCGCGGCGTGCTCAAGCGTTTCCTCGGCACCCCGATGCCCCGGTGGGTCTACTTCGCGGGCAAGGTGATCATGGTCGGCTTCATCGCCGTGCTCGAGACGGTGATCCTGCTCACCGTGGCCACCCTGTTCTTCGGGCTCGAGCTGCCCAGCACCGGCGACAAGTGGCTGACCTTCCTGTGGGTGTCGGTGCTCGGCATCACCGCCTGCACGCTGTGCGGGGTGGCCTTCTCGTCGGTCGCCCGCACCGGCCGCAGCGCGCCCGCCGTGGTCACCCCGGTCGCGCTGGTGCTTCAGTTCATCTCCGGCGTGTTCTTCGTCTTCACCAGCCTGCCCGGCTGGATGCAGACCGTGGCCGGGTTCTTCCCGCTCAAGTGGCTGTGCCAGGGTCTACGCTCGGTGTTCCTGCCGGAGTCGTTCGGCGCGCAGGAGCCCGGCGGCTCGTTCGACCTGCCCCGGGTGGCGATCGTGCTGGGCGTGTGGTGCGTGGTCGCGCTGCTCCTCTGTCTGACGACGTTCAAGTGGACGACCAAACGCGACGGCTGAGTCTGACAGGCTTGACCGAGGGCACCGGCGGGTAAACCGGGCTGATTCGTCACAACAAAGGAGTTGGTCGCCGCCATGGGCGGATATGGCTGGCAGATCGTCCTCGTGATCGTCCTGGTGCTGCTCAACGCGGCCTTCTCGGGCAGCGAGATGGCCCTGATCTCGCTGCGGGACAGCCAGTTGCAGCGGCTCGAGCGGCAGTCGCGCACCGGGCGCACGCTGGCCAAGCTGGCCCGCGACCCGAACCGGTTCCTGGCCACCATCCAGATCGGCATCACGCTGGCCGGCTTCCTGGCTTCCGCCTCGGCCGCGGTCTCGCTGGCCAAGCCGCTGACCGGCCCGCTCGGCTTCCTCGGCGACGCCGCCAACCCGGTGGCGATCGTGCTGGTCACCATCGTGCTGACCTTCTTCACGCTGGTCGTGGGCGAGCTGGCCCCCAAGCGCATCGCCATGCAGCGGGCCGAGGGGTGGGCGCTGGTCGTGGCCCGGCCGCTCGACATGCTGGCCACGCTGTCCCGCCCGGCGGTCTGGCTTCTCGGCAAGTCGACCGACATGATAGTCCGGATCACCGGCAACGACCCCGAGGGCGGACGGGAAGAGGTGACCACGGAGGAGATCCGCGACCTGGTCACCCAGCAGCAAGAGTTCACCCCTGAGCAGCGCACGATCATCAGCGGCGCCTTCGAGATCGCCGACCGCATCCTGCGCGAGATCCTCGTACCGCGAAGGGACGTTCTGGTCGTCTCGGCGGAGGCACCCTCGCACGAGGCACTGCAGCAGCTGATCGCCGGCGGCCACTCGCGGGCGCCGGTCACCGGGCCGATGGGCCTGGACGACGTGCTCGGCATCGTGCACCTGCGCGACCTGGTGGACGCCGACGGTCCGGTACGCGGTCACATGTACGCCCCGCTGTTCCTGCCCGAGACGCTGAAGGTGTCCGACGCGATGCGCCAGATGCGCGTCCAGCGGCAGCAGCTGGCCCTGGTGGTCGACGAGCGCGGCGCCATCGACGGCATCGTGACCATGGAAGACCTGGTCGAAGAGGTCGTGGGCGAGATCTACGACGAGACCGACCGGGACGTGCAGTCGATAGTCCGCGAGCCCGACGGCGCGATGCTGCTGCCCGGCACGTTCCCGATCCACGACCTGCCCGACATCGGGGTCGACGTCGAGCGGCTGGACGAGGGCGACTACACCACGGTGGCCGGCCTGGTGCTGGCCCACCTGGGGCACATCCCGACCGAGGCGGGCGAGGTGGTCGAGATCGACGGGCACACGGCCGAGGTCGTCGAGGTCACCGGGCGCGCGATCACCAAAGTGCGGTTGCGGGTGGCCACGCGCGACCGCGAGGAGCAGGAGCAGAACTCCTAGCTGGTGCCCTTGAAGGCGACCGAGAGGACGGCGTGCGCGACGAGCACAGCCCGGTCCATCGTGTCGTACGGGCCGACGTGCAGCTCGACGGCGTGGGTGCCGAAGATCGCCCGCACCGTCCAGCTGTTGGGGTGCCGGTCGTCCTCACGGCTGTGGTTGACCACGACCTGGGTGGCCGACCGAATGTTCACGGCCGACCACCTGTCCTCCGTCGTGCCCCACGACCGGAACCAGCCCGGCGCGACGGCCAGGGCGCCCTTGCTCGCCTCGGCCAGCGCCCACTGCATGTCCATGCCCGTTTTGCTCACATAAGGCAGGCTACGCGACCTCAGTACGTGTAGAAGCCCTTGCCGCTCTTGCGGCCCAGGTCACCGGCCTGAACCATGCGCTGCAGCAGCTCGGGCGGGAAGAACTTCTCGTCCGCGGTGTCCCGGTAGATGTTGCTCGCCGCGTTGAGCATGACGTCGAGGCCGGTCAGGTCGACCGTGGCCAGCGGGCCCATCGAGTGCCCGAAGCCCAGCTTCATCACCGTGTCGAGGTCGGCCGGGCTGACCACGCCCGACTCGACCAGCTTGACCGCCTCGACCAGGATCGCCGAGAAGAGCCGGTTGGAGACGAAGCCGGCCACGTCCCGCTTGACCTCGACGCAGGTCTTGCCCACCTCTTCGGCGTACGCGCGGGCCGCGGCCAGCGTCTCGTCGGAGGTCTGGTAGCCGCGGACCAGTTCGACCAGCTTCATCATCGGCACCGGCGAGAAGAAGTGGATGCCGACGACCGACTCGGGCCGGGCGGTCACCGTGGCGATCTGGGTGATCGGGATGGCCGAGGTGTTGGTGCCGAGCACGGCGTCGGCCTTGCAGATCTTGTCGAGGGCGCGGAAGACCTCGTGCTTGGCCTCGACCTTCTCGTAGATGGCCTCGACCACCACGTCGGCGTCGGCGGCCGCCTCGAGGTCGGTGGTGGGAGTGATCCGGGCGAGGGTCGCCTCGGCTTCCTCCTCGGTGATCTTGCCCTTGGCCGCGAACCGGCTCAGCGAGTCGCGGATCGCCGCCATGCCGCGGCCGGTCGCCGCGTCGTCCACGTCGCGCATGGTGACCTGCCACCCGGCCTGGGCCGAGACCTGCGCGATGCCGGAACCCATCAGTCCGGAGCCGATGACCGCCAAACGACCCGCCATGAAACGCACTCCTCTGTGACGCCGGAAACAACAAGCTCACCCTAGCGGGGTTACTGAACGGAAACTCAGGCCAGGGGTGGCCACTCTATCGGGGCAATTCGCCGTAAAAACGCCCGTCGCCGGTGCGAGACTGTGCCCATGGCGTCAGGGAACGGCTGGTACCTCATCGGGCCGTTGATCGCCGTCGGCCTGGTCGGCTTCCTCGGGGCGCTCTTCTGGCGCATGGGCCTGCAGTGGACGGCCGCCCGCGAGCCCGACCCGGCCCCGGACGGCTTGACCATCTTCTACGAGCGGGAGCCCGACTACGGCCTGCTCTGCCCGGCCGCGGTCACGGCGGACGCGGAGGTGGCCGACGAGATCCGGCGCCGGCTGGGGGACGCCGGGATCCGAGCCACCCACACGTACGACCGGGAAGGGCGCACCGTCGTGCTGGTCTTCGCCGACCAGGTCGAGGAAGCCCGGCGGCTGGCCCTCTGAATCAGAAGTCGAACGTCGGCTCGGGAACGTCGGCCCGTTCCACCTCGACGCCCAGCTTGGCCAGGTCGTTGACGAAGTCGGGGTAGCCGCGGTCGATGTGGTGCACCTCGCCGACCTCGGTGACGCCCTCGGCGCACAGGCCTGCGATGACCAGCCCGGCCCCGGCCCGGATGTCGGTCGCCCGCACCGGCGCCCCGGACAGCCGCTCGCGACCGTTGACGACCGCGTGGTGGCCGTCGGTGCGGATGTCGGCGCCGAGGCGGACCATCTCGTTCACGAACATGAAGCGGCCGTCGAAGATGTTCTCGGTCACCAGCGACGAGCCCTCGGCCACCGAGGCCAGGCCGAGCGCCATGGGCAGCAGGTCGGTCGCGAACCCGGGGTACGGCAGCGTCACGATGTCGACCGCCTTGGGCCGCCCGGACATGCGTACGCGGAACTGGTTGTCACCCGGCTCGACCGTCGCACCCGCCGTGACCAGCTTGTCCAGGGCAAGATCGAGAAATTCGGGGCGTACGCCGTTCACCACCACGTCGCCCCGGGTCATCGCCGAGGCGAAGGCCCAGGTGCCACCCACGATCCGGTCGCCGATCGTGCGGTGCCGCACCGGCTGCAGGCCGTCGACACCCTCGATGGTCAGCGTCGACGTGCCGGCGCCGTCGATCCGCGCGCCCATCGCCGTCAGCATCTCGCAGATGTCGACGATCTCGGGCTCGCGGGCGGCGTTGTCGATCTCGGTCACGCCCTTGGCCAGCACGGCCGCCATCAGCAGGTTCTCGGTGGCGCCGACGCTCGGGAAGTCCAGCCAGATCTTGCCGCCGCGCAGGCCGCTGGGGGCCGAGGCGATGACGAAGCCGTGCTCGCCCGAGATCTGCGCGCCCATCCGGGCCAGGCCCGAGACGTGCATGTCGAGACCACGCGAGCCGATCATGTCGCCACCGGGCAGGGCGACCCGGACATAGCCCGTACGCGCGAGGAGCGGCCCGAGTACGCAGATGGACGCCCGCAGGCGGCGCACCAGGTCGTAGTCGGCCTCGCTGCCCGGCTCGGCCGGCACGTCGATGGTGGCCTGACCGCCCTCGAGCGTCACCTGGCAGCCCAGCCGGCGCAGCACCTCAGCCATGATCGCGATGTCGGTGATGCGCGGAACGTTCTCGACGACGCTGCGGCCGGGCGCCAGCAGGGCCACCGCCATCAGCTTGAGCGCCGAGTTCTTGGCCCCGCCCACGGTGACCTCACCGGTCAGCGGCGTGCCGCCCTTCACCCTGATCACATCCACGCGGGCCATGGTATGGGCCAGCCGCACCCGCCCGCTCCGTAGGGTCCGGTTCGATCACCGCCCGGACCGGCGAGGGCCGGCCGGACATGCCGTTAGGCTCGGCTGATGGCCGTTCACCTCACCCGCATCTACACCCGAGCCGGCGACGCCGGGCAGACCCGCCTGGGCAACAACGAGGTCGCCGACAAGACCGATCCGCGCATCGTCGCGTACGCCGACGCCGACGAGTGCAACGCCGCGCTGGGAGTGGCGCTCGCCCTCGGTGACCTGCCGCCGGACGTCCGGAAGGTGCTGACGGCCATCCAGAACGATCTCTTCGACGTCGGGGCCGACCTGTGCAACCCCGAGACCGAGAACCCGCCCTACCCGCCCCTGCGGATCACCGACGAGTACGTGACCCGCCTCGAGGGCTGGTGCGACCAGTTCAACGAGAAGCTGCCCGCTCTCGACAGTTTCGTCCTGCCGGGTGGCACCCCGGGGGCGGCGCTGTTGCATGTGGCCCGCACGGTGGCCCGCCGGGCCGAGCGCTCGACCTGGACGCTGCTGAGGGCCGACCCCGAGCGGACGAGCGACCTGCCCGCGAAGTACCTGAACCGCCTGTCCGACCTGCTGTTCATCCTGTCCCGCACGGCCAACCCGGGCGGCGACGTGAAGTGGGTGCCGGGCGGCGGCGCGGCCTGATGCTGCACCACGTCGAGCTGTGGGTGCCGGACCTGGCCGGCGCGGCCGGGCCGTGGGGCTGGCTGCTGGGTGAGCTGGGCTGGAAGCCGTACCAGGACTGGCCGGGCGGCCGGTCCTGGCTGTGCGAGGGCGTCTATCTGGTGCTCGAGCAGTCGCCGGCGCTGTCGGGCGACGTGCACGACCGGCTCGCGCCGGGGCTGAACCACCTGGCCTTCAACGCGGGCAGCCGGGCCGAGGTGGACCGCCTGACCACTGAGTCGGCCGATCACGGCTGGGCCCTGCTCTTCCCCGATCGTCACCCCCGCGCCGGCGGTCCTGACTCGTACGCCGCCTATCTCGAGGACGCGTGGGGCTTCGAGGTCGAGCTGCAGAGCGGAAAACCCGAATGACGCACGTCGCCCCGGGTGTCACCATCGAGGCATGACCGCACGCGCAGCCTCTTTTGCCCGGCCCCTCCCGGCGGCCGGCTGATCTGCGCTTTCTTGTTCACGGCCGTCCCATCGGGGCGGCCGTTCTCGTTTCCGGCTTCCCCGTTCGCTCTTCAGTCGAAGGAGAAGCTGATGTCTCTCGCCACCGATCTCGCCGTCCGCGACCTCACCGACCCGGCTCAGGGCCCGCACGCGATCCAGACGATCGTGCAAGCCGTGCTCGACGCGGCCACCGCCCGCTGGCCGGACGCCGAGCTGGTCGTGCACCGGGGCGAGCGCATAGTCGACGTGGCCGACAACTACGACCGGCTGGGGTACTCGGCGGAGGCGGCCGCCCGGGACAGCCGCTACACGCGCTACGTCGACGAGCGGCGGATGCTGCGCTCGCAGACGTCGGCGCTGATTCCGGGAGCGCTGCGGGAACTGACGGCCGGCGAGGCGCTGATCGCCTGCCCGGGCATCGTCTATCGGCGTGATTCCATCGACCGGCTGCACACCGGCACCCCGCACCAGCTCGACCTCTGGCGCGTCACCCGCGAACCGGCCGAGCTGATCGAGCTGGTGGCGGTGGCGATGACGGCCGCCCTTCCGGGTACGCCGTGGCGGGTGCATCCGGCCTGTCACACTTACACCACCGACGGGCTCGAGATCGAAGCGTGGTCCGGCGAGGCCTGGGTGGAGGTCGGCGAGTGCGGGGTGGCGGCCCGGCATCTGTGCGACGGGCTGGCTCTGGGGTTGGGTCTGGACCGGCTGCTCATGCTGCGTAAAGACATCGACGACATCCGGCTGCTGCGGTCGGACGATCGCCGGGTGCGCGACCAGATGGCCGACCTGACGCCCTACCGCCCGGTCTCGACGCAACCGGCCGCCCGGCGCGACCTGTCGGTGGCACTGCCGGCCGGGGTGACCGCCGAAGACCTCGGCGACCAGGTGCGCGAGCTGCTCGGGCCGGATGCGCGCCTGGTCGAGGAGGTGACGATCGAATCGATCACCTCGCCGGAGGTGCTGCCGGCGGCCTCCCGGGCACGGCTGGGCATCCGCGACGACGAGGTGAATGTGCTGGTCCGCGTCGTGCTGCGCGACTTGCACCGGGCGCTGCCCCGCCAACGCGTCAACGCCCTGCGCGACCGCCTCTACGAGGGGCTGATGGCCAGGAGCTCGCCGTCGATGACGGTCACGGCCTGACCCGTGAGCAGGGTGCGGTCGCCGCGCAGCGAGACCCGGACCAGGCCGCCGCGGGCCGAGGCCTGGTAGCCGACCATTTCGGTGCGGCCGCCCAGCTTCTCGGACCAGAACGGGGCCAGCGCGGTGTGGGCGCTGCCGGTCACCGGGTCCTCGCCCACTCCGGCCGCAGCGCCGAAGAAGCGGGAGACGAAGTCGTAGCCGGCGTCGGGGTCGTCGGCCCGGGCGGTCACGATGACGCCGCGCTGCTCGTAGCCGGCCAGCGTGCGCAGGTCGGGCGTCAGCGCGCGGACGGCGGCCTCGTCGTACAGCTCCAGCAGCAGGTCGTCGGTGTTCGGGCCGGTGTGGTGCACCGAGACGGGCGTGGCCCCGAGCACGTCGAGCAGTTCGGGATCCGGGGCTACGGGAGCCAGCGGGGCGGTCGGGAAGTCGAGCGTGTACCAGCCCTTCTCCCCCGCGGTGGCGCTCAGCACGCCGCTACGGGTCGTGAACCGTACGGTGCCGTCGACGGCCAGCACGTGGGCGGTCGCGAGCGTGGCGTGGCCGCACAGGGCCACCTCGACGGCGGGAGTGAACCAGCGCAACGCGTAGTCGGCCCCGGCGTCCCGCAGCGGGTGGACGAAGGCCGTCTCGGACAGGTTCACCTCGGCCGCGACCCGGGCCATCCACTCGTCGGCGGGAAACTCGGGCTGGTCGAGCACCACGACCCCGGCCGGGTTGCCCGCGAAGGGACGGTCGGTGAAGGCGTCGACGATTCGGATGCGCATGGCTCGACGCTAGAAGGGACGGCCGGCCACGGCGAGGGCCAATCCGGGGTCGGCGGCCGGAACTACTGCTCTATCGGGTCGGGGCGGATGGCCGGGCGCGGGGCGACGCTGCCGGGCTGGCCGGGCGGCGCGGCCTCGAGCCAGGAGAGGAAGCCGGTCACCGTGGACTCGGCCATCGCGATCTCGATCTCGTCGAGGGTGGTGGCCAGGCGAAGGATCACCCAGTGGCCGGGCATGGTCAGCCGCTCAGGACCCTCGGGCAGCCGGCGGCCCGCGACAGTGGTCGACGAGCGGTCGAGCGTGCGCTTGGGGCGGAAGGCGAAGCTGAACATGCGGTGGATCCGCAGCGTGCCGCCGGCGAACTGGCCGATCGCGGTGGACCAGCCCCGGCCCGGCACGAGCGTGCTGACCCGGATCTGCAGGCGAATGGTTCCGCCGCCGGCCATGAGCAGCCGGCGGCGGAAGAAGACCAGGAAAAGAAGCGCGAGCAGCGCGACGACGCAGATTCCGAAGACTTCCAGAATCCGCATCGCCGGAGTCAGTGGGACTCGGGGGTGGCGGGCGTGGCGCTCTCGGCCAGGACGGTCACGCCGTCGGCGTCGATCGAGAGGAAGCCGCCCGATACGTCGTAGGTGAGCTGCTCGCCGCCGGCGAGCTTGACGCGCACCTGAGACGGCTCTTTGAGCAGGCCCAGGAGCGGCGAGTGACCCGGCAGCACACCGATCTCACCCTCGGTGGTGCGCGCGACGAGCATCTCGGCCTCGCCGGACCAGACACGCTCCTCGACGGCGACGACCTTGACGGGCAGCTGGTTGGCCACGCTGTCTCCCTGTTCAGGCTGCTTCAACTATTGGGTGAAGTCTAAACGGCGCCCCCGGCCGCGGTGGTAGGGGGTGGCGACTACCACAAGTGATCAGCTGTTGGTGTTGATGTATTCGGGGTTGCGGAAGATGAAGTCACGCACCGTGTCCTGCCGGACGGAGGCGAAGAACTGCTTCGCGGTCGCGTCCAGTTCCTCGCCCCGGTACTTGCCGTTGTCGATGATCGAGCTGCCGGGCAGCTTGATCAGTGTCATGTCGTCGGAGCGGATGTTCTTCATCGCGAACGCCCAGTCGACCACGCTGTGGCCGTTGCCGTCGAAGATGAGCGCCTTGCCGGCCGCCTTGAGCACCTTGTCGAGCTTGGCCGGGTTGGTGACCACGTTCTTGCTGAGCGCCTGCTTGGCCATCGCCTTGATGAACTGCTGCTGGTGCCGCTGACGGTCGTAGTCGCCCCGGGGCAGGCCGTAGCGCTGCCGCACGAAGTCGAGGGCCTGCCACGCCTCGAGGTGATAGGTGCCCTTCTTGTATTCCGCCTGCGGGCCGTAGTACGGGTGCGCGCACGAGTTGTCGGCGCAGCGGGACAGGCGCGGGCGGGGCTTGCCGTTGGGCTGCAGGTGTTCCGACTTCACGTTCTGGTCGATGGTCATGGTGACGCCGCCCATGGCCTCGACGATGGCCTTGAAGCCGTTGAAGTTGATGATCGCGCCGGCGTCGAAGGTGGGGATGCCGGTGAGCTGGCCGACCGTCTTGGCCAGCAGGTCGAAGCCTTGGACGACGTCATGCTTGCCGTTGCCGACGGCGCTGCCGTAGCCCATGGCCGCGTTGATCTTGGAGCGGCCGCCCTTGAAGCCGGTCTTCTCGAACGGCGGGATGTCGACCACCAGGTCGCGCGGGATCGAGAACAGGTACGCCTGCTTCATGTCGGCCGGGATGTGGGCCACGATGATCGAGTCGGACAGCGGGGTCTGCTCGTCGGTGCGCGGGTCGATGCCGACCAGCAGGATGTTCAGCGGGCCCTTGATGTCTGACACCTTCTGCTCGGCGCCGGCCGCGGCCGCATTGCCGAACAGATCCTGCGTCTCAATGGCGCCGGCGTAGCGCGACACCAGCACCTGCTGGGCCACCAGGGCCCCGCCGGCCACGACCATGAGCACGCAGCCGAAGATGGCGCACAGACGGGCCCACAGGGGCGTCCGCTTCGAAGACTTCGCCACGTGCTCCCCTTCGATCCAGGCCGATGGTCAAGAGTAACCAGCACCGGCGACCCCCGCGCGCTACAACCACCACAAATCGGACATGGTTACGGCCGTAAACGCGAAACCGCGCCGACCATCACGGTCGGCGCGGTTCCGGTAACGCTGAGGCTGAGGTCAGCCCTTCATGAGCTCGTGCGCGTTGCGCTCGAGGTCCTCGAGGCCACCGCACATGAAGAAGGCCTGCTCGGGGAAGTTGTCGTACTCGCCCTCGCTGATCTTCTTGAACGCCTCGATGGTCTCCTTCAGCGGGACCGTCGAGCCGGCGACACCGGTGAACTGCTCGGCGGCGTACGTGTTCTGGGAGAGGAAACGCTCGATGCGGCGAGCCCGCTGCACCGTGACCTTGTCCTCTTCCGAGAGCTCGTCCATGCCGAGGATGGCGATGATGTCCTGCAGGTCCTTGTACTTCTGCAGGATGCGCTGCACCTCACGGGCGACCGCGTAGTGCTCGGCGCCGACAAACTCGGGCGCCAGGATCCGCGAGCTGGAGGCCAGCGGGTCCACGGCGGGGTAGATGCCCTTGTCGGAGATCGACCGCTCGAGGTTCGTGGTCGCGTCCAGGTGGGCGAACGTGGTGGCCGGCGCCGGGTCGGTGTAGTCGTCGGCGGGCACGTAGATCGCCTGGAGCGAGGTGATGGCCTTGCCCCGGACCGAGGTGATCCGCTCCTGCAGCTCGCCCATCTCGTCGGCCAGCGTGGGCTGGTAACCCACGGCCGACGGCATGCGGCCGAGCAGGGTGGAGACCTCGGAGCCGGCCTGGGTGAACCGGAAGATGTTGTCGATGAAGAGCAGCACCTCCTGGTTCTGGACGTCCCGGAAGTACTCCGCCATGGTCAGGGCGGACAGGGCGACCCGCAGGCGGGTGCCCGGCGGCTCGTCCATCTGGCCGAAGACGAGGGCGGTCTTGTCGAGAACGCCACCCTCCTCCATCTCCAGGATGAGGTCGTTGCCCTCGCGGGTGCGCTCACCCACGCCGGCGAACACCGACGTGCCACCGAAGTTGCGGGCAACCCGGATGATCATCTCTTGGATGAGCACCGTCTTGCCCACGCCCGCGCCGCCGAACAGGCCGATCTTGCCACCGCGCACGTACGGCGCGAGCAGGTCGAGCACCTTGATGCCGGTCTCCAGCATCTCGGTCTTCGGCTCGAGGTCGGCGAACGCCGGGGGCTTGCGGTGGATCGACCAGCGCTCCTGGATGTCCAGGGTCGACGCGTCGGCGTTGAGCACCTCGCCGAGGGCGTTGAACACGTGGCCCTTGGTCACGTCACCGACGGGCACCGAGATCGGCGAGCCGGTGTCGGAGACCTCGGCCCCACGGATCAGACCGTCGGTCGGCTGCATCGAGATGGCGCGGACGATGTTGTCACCCAGGTGCTGGGCGACCTCCAGCGTCAGCGTCTTGGTGCCCTCGGAGAGGGTCACCTGCACGTGCAGCGCGTTGAAGATGTCGGGCATGGCGTCGCGGGGGAACTCGGCGTCGACGACCGGGCCGATGACCCGGACGACGCGGCCGACACCGGTCTCCGCCTTGGTGGGCTCAGCTACAGCAGTCATCACGTATCACTTCCTGCCGAGGACAGCGCCTCGACGCCGCCAACGATCTCACTGATTTCCTGGGTGATCGCGGCCTGCCGCGCGGAGTTCATCTCGCGCGTGTACCGCTTGAGCAGGTCGTCCGCGTTGTCCGACGCGCTTTTCATCGCCCGCCGCCGGGATGCCGACTCGCTGGCCGCCGAGTCCAGCAACGCCGCGTAGATCCGCGTGTTGAGGTACTTCGGCAGCAGCGCGTCCAGCAGCTCGTCGGCGTCCGGCTCGAACTCGTAGGCCGGGCGCAGCCCGGGCTCGACCTCGCGCTCCTCGACCTGCATCGGCGCCAGGAAGTGCGCCTCGGCGCTCTGCGTCATCAGCGACTTGAACTGCGTGCTGACGATGTGCAGCTCGTCGACGCCCTGGATGCCGTCCGGGCCGTAGGTCGCGTCGGTGTCATCCGCGCCGGCGACGAACGCCTCCAGCAGGGCGTCACCGATCGTCTTGGCGTCGGAGAACGACGGCCGCTCGGAGAAACCCGTCCAGCTGGCCTCGATCGGCCGGTTGCGGAATCGGTAGTAGCCGACGCCCTTGCGGCCGACGACGTACAGAACCGGCTCCTTGCCGTCCGCCTTGAGCCGCTCGATCAGCTGCTCGGCGGTGCGGATGGCGTTGGCGTTGTAGGCGCCGGCCAGGCCGCGGTCGCTGGTGACGAGCAGGACACCCGCCCGCCGGACCCGCTCGCGCGGGACCAGCAGGGGGTTGTCGATCGACGCGTTGGACGCCAGGGCGGTCAGGACCTGGGTGATCGCCTCGGAGTACGGCTTGGAGGCGGCCACCCGCTCCTGCGCCTTGGCGATGCGGCTGGTGGCCACCAGCTCCTGCGCCTTCGCGATCTTCTTGGTCGACTTGACGGTGCGGATGCGCCGCCGGAGAGCCTGTACCTGACCGGCCATGACTACTTGTCTTCCGTCGCGCGGGGAACCTCGCGGGTCACCGTCTCGCGGGTCTGGCGGCCCTCTTCCAGCGGCTCGGCCGGGTTCTCGTTGACCGCGGAACCCGTCTCGCCGCGCTTGAAGAGCTCCTTGAACTCGTTCACGCCGCTCTGCAGGTTCTCGACGTCGTCGTCCGACAGCAGGCCGGTCGAGTCGATCGCCGTGTAGGTGTCGCTGCGGTGCCGCTTGATCCAGCCCAGGAAGTCCTGCTCGAAGCGCCGCACGTCGCCGACCGGGATGTCGTCGAGCTGGCCGGTGGTGCCGGCCCAGATCACGATGACCTCGTCGACCACCGAGTACGGCGAGTACTGCGGCTGCTTGAGCAGCTCGACCAGGCGGACGCCCTTTTCGAGCTGCGCCCGCGACGCCCGGTCGAGGTCGGAGGCGAAGGCGGAGAACGCCTCCAGCTCGCGGTACTGGGCCAGGTCGAGGCGGAGGCGGCCGGAGACCGAACGCATGGCCTTGACCTGCGCCGAGCCGCCGACGCGGGACACCGAGGTGCCGACGTTGATGGCCGGGCGGACACCCGAGGCGAACAGGTCGGTCTCGAGGAAGATCTGGCCGTCGGTGATCGAGATGACGTTGGTCGGGATGTAGGCCGAGATGTCGCTGGCCTTGGTCTCGATCAGCGGCAGACCGGTCATCGAGCCGCCACCCAGCTCGTCGGAGAGCTTGGCGCAGCGCTCGAGCAGACGCGAGTGCAGGTAGAAGACGTCGCCCGGGTAGGCCTCGCGGCCCGGCGGGCGGCGCAGCAGCAGCGACACCGCGCGGTAGGCCTCGGCCTGCTTGGTCAGGTCGTCGAAGACGATCAGGACGTGCTTGCCGTTGTACATCCAGTGCTGTCCGATGGACGAGCCGGTGTACGGGGCGATGTACTTGAAGCCGGCCGGGTCGGAGGCCGGGGCGGCGACGATCGTCGTGTACTCGAGCGCGCCGTTGTCCTCCAGCGTGCCGCGGATCGAGGCGATGGTGGTCGCCTTCTGGCCGATCGCGACGTAGATGCAGCGGACCTGCTTGTCCGGGTCGCCGGACTCCCAGTTGGCGCGCTGGTTGATGATCGTGTCGATCGCGACCGTCGTCTTGCCGGTCTTGCGGTCGCCGATGATCAGCTGGCGCTGGCCGCGGCCGATCGGCGTCATGGCGTCGATCGCCTTGATGCCGGTCTGCAGCGGCTGCTTCACCGGCTGCCGGGCCATCACGTTGGGGGCCTGGAGCTCGAGCTCGCGGAAGCCCTCGTTGGTGATCTCGCCACGGTCGTCGATCGGCCGGCCCAGCGGGTCGACCACACGACCGAGGAAGGCGTCGCCGACCGGGACCGAGAGAACACGGCCGGTCCGCTTGACCTGCTGGCCCTCCTCGATGCCGGCGAAGTCACCCAGGACCACGACGCCGATCTCACGGACGTCGAGGTTCAGGGCGACACCCAGCGTGCCGTCCTCGAACTCGAGCAGTTCGTTCGCCATCGTCGAGGGCAGACCCTCGACGTGCGCGATGCCGTCGCCCGCATCGGAGACGATGCCGACCTCTTCGCGGGTGACCTCATGCGTAGCGGACGAGACGTAGCGCTCTAGCGCCCCCCGGATCTCGTCCGAGGAGATGGTCAGCTCGGCCATCCTCTGCCTTCTCTGTCTAGCTCGGGACGTTCCCGCCACCGAGGGGCCTGCTCAACCGGGCTGCTTCCGCGACCGGCCGAGGGAAAAAACTACTTCGCGAATGCCTGCTTGGCGGCGTTGAGCCGGCGCAGGATCGTGCCGTCGTAGAGGTCGGAGCCGACCCGGACACTGACGCCGCCGATGATCGCGGGATCGACGTCGACCTTCAGCGAGACCGCACGGCCGTAGATGTCGGACAACTTGGCAGCCAGCGCCTGCTCGTCGGCGTCGGTGAGCGGCTTGGCGACCGTCACGTACGCGACCTCACGGTCGCGCTTGGCGGCGGTCAGCTCCACCAACCGGGTCAACGACGACTCGAAGCCACGGCCCCCGAAACCCTCGAGGGCGATCTCGGCGAGCCGCACCGTGGCCGGCTGGGCCTTGCCCTTGAGCAAGTCCTCCACCAGCTTAACGCGGCGTTCGATCGGCGCACCTGGATCGCTGAGCGTGACGGCGAGCTGGGAGTTGCCCGAGACGATCTGCCCGAAGCGGAACAGCTCGTCCTCGATGTCGGCCAGCTTGCCGTCCTTGCCGGCCGCGTCCAGCACGGCGTCGGCGCCGAGCCGCTCCACGCTGTCGAGCAGCTCGGCCGGCCGGGAGAACCGGCCCGCCACGAGGGTGCCCACCGTTTCGAGCACGACCTCGGAGACCTTGCCCGACAGCAGCGAGCGGACCAGCCCGGCCCGGTCGGCGCCCGGGCGCGACGGGTCGATCAGCGCCCGGCGCAGCCGAGGCTGGGCCCGGAGCAGGCCGGCCACCGACAGGATCTCGTCGGCGGCCGTCGCGACCTGCGCGGCCGTGGCCGAGGCGGTGCCGGCGGCGAACTTCGCGCTGGCCTCGGCCGTGGCCTGCTGGCTGACGCTCGACGCCATCAGCGCCGCCCGCCCGCCGAGCCGGCCGTGCCGAGCTCGTTGATGAACCGCTCCACGGTGCCCCGGCTGCGCGCCTCGTCGGCAAGGCTCTCGCCGACGATCTTGCCGGCCAGGTCGACCGCCAGCGATCCGACCTCGGAGCGGAGCTCACGCACGATGCTCTCGCGCTGCGCGGCGAGCTGCTCCTGGCCCGCGCCGATGATCCGGTCGGACTCTTCCCGCGCCTTGGCCAGGATGTCCTGCCGGATGCCCTCGGCGTCGGCCCGGGCCTCGTCGCGGATGCGCGCGGCCTCGGTGCGAGCCTCGGCCAACTGGGCCTTGTACTGCTCGAGGAGCTGGTTGGCCTCGGCCTGGGCGGCCTCGGCGCGCTTGATGCCGCCCTCGATCGCGTCCACCCGCGCCGCGAAGGTCTTCTCCATCATGGGGAAGACGAACTTCATCAGGACGAAGCAGAGGATGGCGAAGGCGATGGTGCCAACAACGATCTCCTGCCAGAGCGGGATGATCGGGTTGTGCTCCGTGGCGCCCTCTTCGGCGGCGACGGTCAGAACTTCGGTGATCATGGACACCTCCTAACGAGGCTGCACGTCAGACAGAGCCGGCCCAGATGAAGCCGAAGGCGATACCCAGCAGGGCGAGCGCCTCGATAACCGCGAAGCCGATCCAGACGTACGGCAGGGTCAGGCGGGACGACTCCGGCTGACGGGCAGTCGACTGGATGTAGGCCGAGAACACCAGACCCACACCGATGCCGGGGCCGATGGCGGCGAGGCCGTAACCGATGGCGGCGGTGCTACCGACAACTTCGGCGAGAAGCATTTCAGGATCCTCCTGGTATCTCGCGTGACGTGTTCACGCGGGACGACAAACGGGGTGTTGCGGGGTGAAGCGGGAACTGCTCAGTGCTCGTCGGCGAGCGCGCCCTGGACGTAGCTCGCGGTCAGCACCGTGAAGACGTAGGCCTGGAGGCAGATGACCAGGAACTCCAGGAAGGTCAGGGCGATGGTCATCGCCCACGAGACGATCGAGAACGGCGCGAACCAGACGTTGGCGTTCAGCATCGCGAAGCCGCCCAGCGTGAACACCAGCAGCAGCATGTGGCCGGCGAACATGTTGGCGAAGAGACGGACGGCGAGCGAGAACGGCCGCACGAGGAACGTCGAGAAGAACTCGATCGGGATCAGCAGCGGCAGGATGAACCACGGCGCCGGCGGGATCAGCGCGTGCTTGAAGTACTTCAAGCCGCCGTGGTGCTTCATGCCGACGTAGATGAACATGACGTAGCTGATGACCGCGAGGATGGCCGGGAACGCGATGTGCGAGTTCGGCGAGATCTGCGCGAGCGGCACGATGGCCCAGAAGTTCATCAGCAGGATGAACACGAACAGCGACGTGAGGTAAGGCGCGAAGTTGACGCCGCGCTTGCCCAGCATGTCGACCGCGATGTTATTGCGGACGAAGCCGTAGATGCTCTCGGCGAGCCACTGCTTCTTGGTCGGCACCAACTGCGGCTTCCGGTACGTGACCAGGAAGAAGATGATGATGGCGGCGACCGACACCCACATCAGCGCCGTGATCTTGGTGAACCAGTACGAGTTGTGCTCGTTCCACGGCAGGATGCTGGGCAGGTAGAAGTCCTCGACACTCGGCGGGAACGGAACATCCGCTGCGAGGACGATCGACTGACCGATCACCGTAGCCCTTCCTGTCAGGCGCCAAGACGGCGCACGATGAGGTAGACACCGCCGCCGACACCGAGGACAGCGCCGATACCGGCGAAGATGCCCGAAGTGCCGACCCAGTGATCAACCAGCCAACCGATCGCTCCCCACACCAACATGCCCGAGAGAAGGTAAGCGACCGCCGTCATTCCCATGCCCGTGTCGGGCGGGGGCTGGTCGTCGTCACCGCTGGGTTTCCTGGGAGGTTCTTGACCGGTCATGACGGCCCGAACGATATCAGCAGGAAAGACAAGGCTAAGCGGGACCCCCCGCACAACCGAAGCTGTCCAGGCGTCAGGGATCCCGCAACTGGAAGGACACGGTACTCCCCCTTCGCCATAACCCGACAAGCCATAAGCGTTCACGTCACCGTTTCGTGGTCAACAAACCACGAATGGTGCGCTGACGAGGCGAAACGCCCGCAAGACGATCAGTTCGGGCGACTCACTTTGTGGAACCACCACGCCTGGACCGCCGTCCAGACCACCACGCCCGCGACAATTCCCCACCCGAGCGCGTTCTTGCCCGGCCATTGGGCCGAAACCCCGAATGCCAGCACGACGCCCAGCGCGCTGTATTTGAGCACGTAGGTGAACAACGCCAGCGGCATCAGCAGGGCCGGTCGCACGGTGTCGGCCCACGCAATGACGAGCGTCGACATCGTAAAACTAACCGTCACAATCAGCACGCCGGCGGCGGCGCCCAGAGCCGCGGGCGCTCCCCCGGCGAAGAAGCCGGCCGACGCGGCGCACATCAGCAGAGCGAACGAGACGGCGCTGAGGAACGGCAGGTGGGCCACCCGCCAGCGCGGGTCGGCGGGCAGCGGCGGCAGGTCGGGCAGGGGGAGGTCGTCCTCCTCCTGCTGCTTCTTCGCCTGCTCACGCTGGAAGGCCAGCGCCCGCTGTCGTTCCAGCTCGAACTCGTCGATCTCGGTATTCACGCTGAGCCTCCTGCGGCATGCCCTCCTGGCCCGACAACCGCTTCGCTCATTCCGGTGCAGTCGCTCATGCCATCACCTCCTGCCGGCCGTACGCCGGGAACCGGCGCACCAGGCCGGCCACCTCGTCCGCGGCGTCGGCCAGCCGGGCGGCCCCGGCCGTCGTGTCCGGATCGCTGCGCACGGCGACGCCGATCAGACCGGCGATCTGCCGCATCTCGCCCTCGCGCATGCCCTGGGTGGTCACGCCGGCCGTGCCCACCCGGATGCCCGAGGCCACCGCGGGTCGCTCCGGATCGTACGGGATGGCATTTTTGTTGATGGTGATGCGGGCCAGCTCGCACCTCGCCTCGGCGTCCCGGCCGGACACGCCGAGGCCGCGCAGATCGGCCAGGGCCAGGTGGGTGTCGGTGCCGCCGGAGACGGGCCGCATGCCCTCGGCGGTCAGCCCGGCGGTGAGCGCCTGGGCGTTGCGGACGACCTGCTGGGCGTACGTGCGGAAACCCGGCAGCGACGCCTCGCGCAGGGCCACCGCCTTGGCCGCGACCACGTGCATCATCGGGCCGCCCTGGCTGAACGGGAAGACGGCCTTGTCGATCCGCTGGGCCAGCTCGGCCCGGCACAGGATCATCCCGCCGCGCGGGCCCCGCAGCACCTTGTGCGTGGTGCAGGTGACCACGTCGGCGTGCGGCACCGGCGACGGGACGGCCCGGCCGGCCACCAGGCCGATGAAGTGCGCGGCGTCGACCACCAGGTAGGCGCCCACCTCGTCGGCGATCTCGCGGAACCGGGCGAAGTCGATCAGGCGGGGGTACGCGGTGGCCCCGCACATGATGATCTTCGGGCGATGGGCCCGGGCGAGGTCGCGTACCTCGTCGTAGTCGATCTGCTCGGTGTCGGGGCAGACCCGGTAGCCGATGGGGTGGAACCACTTCCCGCTGAAGTTGACCCGGCTGCCGTGGGTCAGGTGGCCGCCGTGCGAGAGCTCCATGGCCAGCACCGGGTCGCCCGGCTCGGCCAGGGCCGCGTACGCCGCGAGGTTGGCCGCCGCCCCCGAGTGCGGCTGGACGTTGGCGTGCTCGGCGCCGAACAGCTCTTTCGCGCGCTCCACGGCCAGCCGTTCGGCGCGGTCGGCCTCGCCGCAACCGCCGTAGTAGCGCTCGCCCGGATAACCTTCGGCGTACTTGTCGGCCAGGGTCGAGCCGAGCGCGGCCAGCACGGCCGGGGAGGTGAAGTTCTCGCTGGCGATCAGCTGCAGCCCGCCGCGCTGACGGTCGACCTCGGCCAGCAGGACGTGGGCGATCTCCGGATCGGCACGCTCGAGCGCGGTGAAATCCGGCCCCCAGAAGGTGTCCACGTGCCCTCCCCGAGTAGGCAACGTCGCCGGTTTCGAGCATATGGCTTACCAGGGGCCTTTCGAGGGCACAGTCTGCGTTTATGCGGTGCTTGGTGACCGGTGCGACCGGATACATCGGCGGGCGGCTCGCGCCCCGCCTGCTCGAGGCCGGCCACGAGGTGCGATGTCTGACCCGGAGTGTGGGCCGCCTGCGCGACGTCCCGTGGGTGGGCCAGGTCGAGGTGGCGGAGGGCGATCTCAACAAGCCGGAGACGCTGACCGCGGCCATGGAGGGCGTCGACGTGGCGTACTTCCTGATGCATTCGCTGGGCCAGAAGAATTTCGAGGAGCTGGACCGGCAGGCGGCGGAGATCTTCGCGGCGGCGGCCAAGGCGGCCGGCGTCTCGCGCATCGTCTACCTGGGCGGTCCCGAGACGCCGCCGGACGAAAAACCTTCCCCGCACCTGCGGTCGCGGGCCGAGGTGGCGCGGATTCTGCTGGCCAGCGGGGTGCCGACGGCCGTGCTGCGGGCTCCGGTGATCATCGGCTCCGGCTCGGCGTCGTTCGAGATGCTGCGCCACCTCACCGAGCGCCTGCCGATCATGGTGACCCCGCGCTGGGTCAGCAACCGGATCCAGCCCGTCGCCGTCCGGGACGTGCTGCGCTACCTGATCGCCGCGGCCGGCCTGCCGCCCGAGGTCAACCGCGGCTTCGACGTCGGCGGCAAGGACGTGCTGACGTACGCCCAGATGATGCAGGGGTACGCCCATGTGGCCGGCCTGCGCAAGCGGGTGATCCTGCCGGTGCGCCCGCTGAGCCCGTGGCTGTCGGCCCACTGGGTCGGCGTGGTCACGCCGGTGCCCAACTCCATCGCCCGCCCGCTGGTGGCCAGCCTGATCCACGAGGCGGTGGCCCACGAGGACGACATCCGCGAGTACTCGCCGGAGGAGCCGCTCGGCTTCGAGCAGTCGGTCCGGGTCGCGCTCGGCAAGATCCGCGACGCCAACGTCGAGACCCGCTGGTCGAACGCGGCCGGCCGGGACTGGGCGGCCGAGCCGCTGCCCTCGGACCCGGCCTGGTCGGGCGGCAGCATCTACGTCGACGAGCGCTGCCGCGAGGTGAAGGCCCCGGTCGATGCGCTGTGGCGGGTCATCGAGGGGGTCGGCGGGGACAACGGCTGGTACTCGTTCCCGCTGGCCTGGTCGGTCCGCGGCTGGCTCGACCGGCTGGTCGGCGGGGTCGGGCTGCGCCGGGGGCGGCGCGACCGGCAGCACCTGCGGGTGGGCGAGGCGCTGGACTGGTGGCGGGTCGAGGAGGTCGAGCCGGGCAAGGTGCTGCGGCTGCGGGCCGAGATGAAGGTGCCGGGGCGGGCCTGGCTCGAGATGTGCGCGTCGCCCGACGGCAAAGGCGGCAGCGTCTATCGGCAGAAGGCCATCTTCCTGCCGCGAGGGCTGGCCGGGCACGCGTACTGGGCCTCGGTGCTGCCCTTCCACGGGTTCATCTTCAACGGCATGGCCCGCAACATCGCCCGGGGCGCCGAGTCCCCCGCTACTTAGCGGCGGCTCGGCCCAGGCGGTCGCGGACGGCCAGCCAGTCCTCGGTGCCGGGCGGCTGCTGAACCAGGATCGTCGTCACGCCGGCGTCGTCGAGGCGGTGCAGGGCGGCGTAGAGGTCGGCCGCGTACTCGCGCGGATCGCCGGAAAGAACCTCGGCGCCCTCGACCCCGGCCGTCTCATAGGTGAGGACACCGACCGATTCGTCGCGGGCTTCTTCCCGTACGTCATCAACCAGCACCAGCCGGGCCCGGGGCGCATAGTGCCGGCGGCTCATGCCCGGCGACGGGCGAACGGCCCCGTCCGACGGCCCGTCGTCCTCGGGCAGGATGATCGGCCCGGCGATGTCCCGCAGCTCCCGCAGCGGAATGGCGCCCGGCCGCAGCAGCCGCGGGTCGTCGCCGGTCACGTCGATCACCGTCGACTCGATGCCCCACGACGCCGGCCCGCCGTCGAGCACCAGCGGCACGTCGGGCAGGCTGCGCAGCACGTGCTCGGCCGTGGTGGGCGAGATGCCCTCGGACCGGTTGGCGCTGGGCGCGGCCAGCGCGAGCCCGGACTCTTCGAGCAGCCGCAGGGCCACCTCGTGGTCGGGGATGCGGATGGCGATCGTGTCGTTGCTCGCGCCGACGCCGGACAGGTGCCGGGCCCGGGGCAGCACCAGGGTGAGCGGGCCGGGCCAGAACTGCGCGGCCAGCTCGTTGGCCGAGCGCGGCCACGACTCGGCCAGCTCACGGGCGGCCTCGACGTTGGCCACGTGCACGATCAGCGGGTTCCAGGACGGCCGGTTCTTGAGCCGGTAGATCTCGCCCACCGCCTTCTCGGAGAACGCGTCGGCGCCCAGGCCGTAGACCGTCTCGGTGGGGAAGGCGACCACCGACTCGGCCCGCAGCACCTCGACGGCGCGCCGGAACCCGTCGGCGTCGGGCCGGACGATCGTCACGGCAGCAGGAGCACGGCGAACGGGACCGTCGTGTCCTCGATCTCGTCGCCGATGCGCTGGAAGGTGGAATCGCCCCGGCCCCACGGGTCGTCGAGGTCGTCGCCCGGGCGCGGACCGTCGTCGCCGCGCAGGACGCGCACGGCCTCGACGATGGCGACCCCGCGGGCGTGCACGGCGTCGGGCTTCGGCTCGGCCGCGGGCAGCGCGTTCGCGTCGACCCCGGCCAGCAGCCGGCCGAACTCGCCGGTGACGAACGTGCGGGCGGCCGCGTCGGGGCGCAGGGCGACCACGTAGTCGTACTGGTCGGCGGTGGCGGTGAGGATCAGGTCGGCCTCGTCGATGAAGTCGCCGCGCAGCTTGCGGGCCTCGAAGCCGTCGTCGGAGCCGCCCCGGGCCAGCACCTGCCGGGCCGCGGGCGGGTTCATCTCCTCACCCTCGTGCCAGCCACCGGTGCCCGCGCTGACGCTGCGGACCAGCTGTTCGCCCTGCTCACCGGCCCGGTCGCGGACGGCCCGGGCCAGCAGCCGCTCGGCCATGGGCGACCGGCAGATGTTGCCCATGCAGATGTGCAGGACGGTGAAGGGGGCCACCTCAGGCCTCCGGAGCCAGCAGCTCGGGCACGACGTCGCGCAGCTTCTCGATCGGGATCGCGCCCGCCCGCAGCACCTGCGGCGCCTCGCCGCTGACGTCGACGATCGTGCTCGGCGCCGGGTCGTGCGCGGGGCCCGCCTCGAGATAGACCCGGACCGCGTACTCGAGCTGGTCGCGCGCCGCCTCGGCGGTGGCCGGCGCGGGCGAGCCGACCTTGTTGGCCGTGGTGACCGCCATCGGGCCGACCGCGCGCAGCACCTCGAGCGCGACCGGGTGCAGCGGCATGCGCACGGCGATGCGGCCGCCGGTCTCGCCCAGGTCCCACTGCAGGCTGGGCGAATGCTCGACGTAGAGGGTCAGCGCGCCCGGCCAGAACGCGTCGGCCAGCTCACGGGCCGCCTTGGGCAGCGAGTAGACCAGGCCGTCGAGCGTGTGGCGGGAACCGACCAGCACGGGCGGCGGAACGAAGTCGGTGACGCTGCGCGCGTGGTGCAGCGCGGTGATCGCGTGCGGGGTGAACGCGTCCGCCCCGACGCCGTACACCGTGTCGGTCGGCATGACGACCAGCTCACCGCTCTTGACCGCCTCGACGGCGGCGGCGATGCCGCGATCCCGGTCCGCGGTGGTACGGCAGTCGTAGAGCATCACACCGTGCAGTCTGCCATGCGAAGAGAGCGCATCGATCAGGTGCGCCGGGCCGTCGCGTAGCGCGGCCGCCCGGTGAGGTCGTCATGGGCGGCCACCTCGGCGAACCGGCCGTCGGCGCGCAGCAGCGCGGGGACCGCCTCGCCGTGCACGTCGTCGTGCTCGATCCCGACCACGCCGCCCGGCTCCAGCAGGGCCGCGGCCAGCGCGATGACCGGCCGGATAACCTCGAGGCCGTCCCCGCCGCCGAAGACCGCCTCGGCCGGGTCGAGGCCGACCTCGGCCGGCACCTCGGTGGCCGAGGGAACGTAGGGCGGATTGCAGAGCACCACGTTCACGGCGCCGCGCAGCTCCGCCAGCACGCCCGGATCGGTCACGTCACCCTCGACCACCTCGACGACCGGATAGCCGGCCGCGTTGCGGCGCAGGTAGGCCAGCGCCGCCGGCGACCGCTCGACCGCGACCACCCGGGCCGGCCGGGCCTCGTCGGCCACGGCGAGCGCGATCGCTCCCGACCCGCTGCACAGGTCGGCCACCGTCGCGCCCGGCGCGGTGTGCTCGATCCCCCAGCCGGCGAGGAGTTCCGTCTCGGGTCGTGGGACGAAGACGCCGTCGCCCACCTGAAGTTCGAGATGCCGGAAGGCGGCCGTGCCGACCAGATGTTGCAGCGGGATCCGCTTGACCCGCTCGGCCACCAGGGCGGTGAACCGGCTCAGCTCGTCGGCCCGCAACGAGTCCATGAGCAGCAACCGCCCACGTGGGACGCCCAGCACGTGCGCGGCCAGCAGCTCGGCATCGACCCGGGGCGATGCGATCCCGGCGGCGGCGAGATCGGCCACCGCGCTTGCCAGGGCGGCGCTCAGCGAAGATCGGGAGATGTTTTCCAAGTCCGGCACGGCATAATCATCTCCACGTCACGTGCGACGCCGACCGGCCGGGTCGGCGACCTGACGCGCGGCACCGGTGGGAGGCGCCTGGTGAGTTGGTTGGACCGGCTCGCGGAAAACGTCGACGAGCTGCGCCGGGCCAACGGGCTGCAGCAGAACGGCCGCTCGGCCGAGGCGCTGCCGATCCTGGACGACGTGCTGGCCGTGGCCACCGACCCCATGACCCGGGCCTACGCGCTGGTCCAGCGGTTCGGCGCGCTCATCAACCTGGGCCGCATCGCCGATCTCGCGGCCGCCATGACCACTGCCGACAATGCCGTCCGCGAGCTCCCCGACCCGTATCTGCGCGGCCAGATGCACGCGTTCGCGGCGCTCGGCGCCCACCTCGAGCGCAATCTGGACCGTGGGGTGACCCATCTGGTGCAGGCGTCGCGCGCGCTCGCCGCCGTCCGCGAGAACGACTCCGAGACGGCCTGGGGCTGGCACGACCTGGCCATGGCGTATTCCTATCTGGG
The DNA here is from genome assembly GCF_026626335.1 of Paractinoplanes pyxinae. Taxonomy (GTDB): domain Bacteria; phylum Actinomycetota; class Actinomycetes; order Mycobacteriales; family Micromonosporaceae; genus Actinoplanes; species Actinoplanes pyxinae. Next base: position 244,335 of record NZ_JAPNTZ010000007.1, read on the forward strand.
CTTTCACGGCCACGCGCTGACCGCCATCGAGCAGGCCCGCCAGGTCGGCGTGGCGGCCGGCATCGCCCCCGAAATCTTCGCGGCGCCCGGCATCCGGCTGCGCAACGCGGTCTCGCTCGACCATCAGGGCGACACCGACGGCTGCCTGCGGGTGCTGCGCGACATCGACGTCGAACTGGCCCGCTACGTGTCGATCGGGGCCGACCAGCTGCGTCCCGGCAGCCGCGCGGCCTACGGCTACTCGCTGGCCCGCCGGGCCGCCCTGGGCGAAGAGACCAGCGCCGACGCGGCCGCCTGGCTCACCGGCGGCGGCGACAGCATCCGCACCCGCGACCTGCGCCACCTCGGCCAGGTCTGCCTCACCCTGGCCGGCGGCAAACCGGAACTGGCTCTGTCCATGCTCGACTCGGTGCCCGTCTCGGCCGAGATCCTGGGCGCGGCCGAGCCGGCCCGGTTGCGCAGCATCTGCCACGCGGCGGCGGGCGACCACGCCGCCGCCCACGCCGCCGACCGGTACGCGTTCCGGCTCGCCGCCCAGCGCATCGACCGGCTGCGTGAGGGCTATCTGGACGGTGTCGCGGCCCGGCTCGACGCGCAGGAGACGCAGCGCGACGCCGGCCGCTACGGCGACGAGACCCTGACCGACCCGCTGACCGGCCTGCCCAACCGCCGCCAGCTCGAACGCTACGTGGCCACCATGCTGGCCCGGGGCGAGCGCGCGGCGATCGGCGTGTGCGACCTGGTCGGCTTCACCGAGGTCAACGCCCGGCACGGCCGGCACTGCGGCGACCTGGTGCTGCAGCGCATCGCCGGGGTGCTGAGCCGGGTCATGCGCCGGGGCGACTTCGTGGCCCGGTTCGCCGGCGACGAATTCGTGGTGGTGCTGCCGGGCGCGGGCACCACCCAGGCGGCCGAGGTGTCGCGCCGGATCGCCGCCGCCACCAACGCCGAGAACTGGCAGATCCTGGTGCCGGGCACGCCGATCAGCCTGGCTGCGGGCTGGTCCGAGGTGGGCGCCAACGGGCGTACGCTCAGCGCCGCCCTCGCCGCGGCCGCGGCGAACCGCCTGCCCAGCCGCCCGCTCAGCGAGATGACCTAGCTTCCGCCATGAGCACCATCGAGCTCGGCGAGATGCCCACGGCCGACGGCGACCGGCCGGAGCCCGCGGGTTCGCCCGGTCTCGACCGCCGGCTCGTCCGTCAGGTCGCGCTGGCCCTGGCCGTGGTGCTGTGCGCGGTCGTGCTGGCCGGTTCCGAGGTGCCGCGGGCCGAGGGCCTTCGTCCGTTGTGGAGTGTCTCGACGGCCGAGGCGCAGGGCACGGCGCTGGGCGCCGACGCCCTCTTCGTCTATCGCACGGCCGATGCCGTCACCACGATCACGGCACACGACCTGGCCACCGGCGCGGTCCGCTGGCAGCGCCGCGTCAACGGCGCCATCGGGTACATCCAACCGGCCGACGCGGCCGGGGTGCTGTTGATCCCGACCGAGAGTCAGGTGCTCAAGCTGCCGTCGGCCGGCGACGGCACGACGTTCGAGGCCGAGGTGCACGGCGCGACGATCGCCGTCTCGAGCCGCACCGGCGAAGAGCTGTGGCGGACCGGGGGCGAACCGTACACGGTGAACGGCGACACCGCCCTGATGACCGAGTTCAGTCCGACAGCCGCGCTCGGACGGCTGCGGCTGATCCGGCTGAGCGACCGCGCCACGATCTGGAGCCGCGACACCGTCGGCGTCCGGAGCTACGTCTCGCTGCCGATGACCGACCGCCCGGACAAGGTCGTGACGGCCACCGACCAGGGCGAGGTCAAGGTCTACTCGTACGCCTCGGGCGCGCTGATCACCTCGGCCCGCATCCCCTGGGTCACGCCGCGGCCCGACGAGGGCTACTTCAACGACCTCAGCGGCACCGGCGACGTCCTGGTGGTCAACCGATCGCAGGCCAACACGTTCGACATGAGCGTCTACCGCCTCGACACTATGGCCGAGCTGTGGCGCACCTCGCACACCGACGGCTACGCGTTCGCGTGCGGGGCCGCGCTCTGCCTCAACGGCGGCCAGGGCGTGGTGGCCTACGACCCGGTCACCGGGGTCGAGCGCTGGCGGCTGCCCGACGTCACCAACGCCTGGCAGCTGAGCGCCGACCGGATGGTGGCCGGCGAGGGCACCGAGAACGGCGAGATGCAGTTGCTTGACGCGACCACCGGCCGCCCGGTCGGTGCGCCGCTCGCGGGCACCCTGGCCTGGGACGGCATGACCGGGCGGACGGCCATCGTGCTGCGCCCCACGGTGTCGCCGCAGGGCCGCACCGCGGTCACCCGGTGGGACCTGGAAACCGGGCGGTCGTGGCTGCTGGGCACGATCGCCCCCGTGGGCGGGCCGCCCTGCGCGGTCCGGCCGGGCATCCTGGCCTGTAACCGGGGCGACAGCTACGAGGTCCTGGCCGTCCGGTGAGCCCGCTCACGGGCGGGTGCGTTACGGGCGGCGGCCGATCTCGGTCTCGCCGGCCAGCCGGGCCGCCCGGTCGGCCTCGGCCAGCGCGTCCAGCACGCCGTCGAGCTCGCCGCCGAGCACCAGGTCGAGGTTGTACGCGGTGTAGCCGATGCGGTGGTCGGTGATCCGGTTCTGCGGGAAGTTGTAGGTGCGGATCCGCTCCGAGCGGTCGACCGTGCGCACCTGGGCCTTGCGCGAGTCGGAGGCCGCCGCGTCCGCCTCCTCCTGCGCGATGGCCAGCAGCCGGGAGCGCAGGATGCGCATCGCCGACTCCTTGTTCTGCAGCTGGCTCTTCTCGTTCTGGCAGCTCACCACCGTGCCGGTGGGGATGTGCGTGATCCGCACGGCCGAGTCGGTGGTGTTGACCGACTGGCCACCGGGACCGGACGAGCGGAACACGTCGATCCGCAGGTCGTTGGGCGCGATCTCGAGCTCGACCTCCTCGGCCTCGGGCAGCACCAGCACGCCGGCGGCCGAGGTGTGGATGCGGCCCTGCGACTCGGTGACCGGAACGCGCTGCACCCGGTGCACGCCGCCCTCCCACTTCATGCGGGACCAGACGCCGTGACCGCCCTCGGGCACACCCTTGGTGCGGACGCCGATCGAGATGTCCTTGACCCCGCCGAGGTCCGACTCCTGCGAGTCGATCACCTCGATCGCCCAGCCCCGGCGCTCCGCGTAGCGGGTGTACATGCGCAGCAGGTCGCCGGCGAACAGCGCCGATTCCTGGCCGCCCTCGCCCGCCTTGATCTCGATGATCACGTCCTTGGCGTCGCTGGGGTCGCGCGGGATCAGCATCTCGCCCAGCTTCTCCTCCAGCGGCGGCAGCGCGGCCGCGACCGACTCGACCTCGGCCGCGAAGGCCGGGTCCTCGGCCGCCAGCTCCTTGGCCGCGGCCAGGTCGGCCCGGGCCGCCTCGAGCTCGGCGTGGGCGGCGTAGATGGGGGCCAGCTCGGCGAAGCGTCGGCCGACCCGGCGCACGAGGGCCTGGTCCGAGTGGATGGAGGGGTCTTCCATCCGCTGCTCGAGCGCGGCGTACTCGTCGAGAAGGCTGCTCAGCCGATCGTTGCTCACGGGTCTCTCCCTCACCGAATTCCGGCCGACATGCGAACGGCGCCCGCCCCCGGGTCGGGAACGGGCGCCGTTGAAGCAGTTACTTCTTCTTCGCGGCGTTGACCTTGGCGTACTTCGCCTGGAACTTCGCGACCCGGCCCGCGGTGTCGAGGACGCGCTGCTTGCCGGTGTAGAACGGGTGGCAGGCGCTGCAGGTCTCGACGCGGATCTCGTCGCCCTTGGCGGTGCTGCGGGTCGTGAAAGTGCTGCCGCAGGAGCAGATGACCTCGGTGGTCGTGTACTCCGGGTGAATGCCGCTCTTCATGTTTCTCGGTCCCTCTCGAAAAGTGGTCGCCGGGTCGCATCGAAGCGGGAACCGGAACCTTCTGGCCGATGTACCAGTCTGCCATGCCGCCGCGTCCAGGCGAAATCGGCGTGACTTGCGGTGTCAACGCCCACCCCGAACCGGGCATTCCCGTCCGTTTTGCCCGAATCTCTGGCGGGCGGCGGCCCAGGTAATCTCTTGCTCCGGGGGCGCGGAGACATGACGAAACTTCTGATCACGCGGGGCCTGCCGGCGTCGGGCAAGACGACGTTCGCCCGCGCCCTCCAGCCGGACGTGGTCCGGGTCAACCGCGACGACCTGCGCCGCATGCTGCACGGCCGGCGTCTCTACACCGACCGGGCCGAGCGCGAGGTCACCCTGGTTCAGCGGGCGTCGGTCGAGGCGCTGTTACGCAAGGGCGTCAGTGTGATCGTCGACGACACCAATCTCGGGGCCGAGGTCGTACGCCGATGGGCCACCCTGGCCGCCCGGCATCAGGCGACGTTCGAGGTGCACGACTTCACCGGCGTGCCGCTGGAGGAATGCATCCGCCGCGACGCCGGACGCGACCCGGCCGACCACGTCGGTGAGGCCGGCATCCGCCGCATGCATCAGCAGTACCTGGCCGGCCGTACTCTTCCGCTGCCACTCCCGTACGCCGAGACCGGAGAACCCGAGCGGTGACGCACCCGCGCACCCACCACCTGCCCGGCTCGTCCGGCGCCGCCGGCGACCTGACGCAGCCCGATCTGTCCTGGCTGGACGGTGAGCTGGTGGTGACCGAGAAGCTTGACGGCGGCCTCCTCACCTTCACCCGGGACGCCATCCACGGCCGCTCACCCGGCGACGACGCGCGGCCCTGGGACCGCCCGGCCAAGGCGCTGTGGGCCATGACGTCGCACCGGATCCCGGACGACTGGCGGGTCTGCGGCGAGTCGATGTGGGCCCGCCGGGGCATCGCGTACTCCGACCTGCCCGGCGTCTTCATCGTCTTCGGCATCTGGGACGAGACGGACACGCTGCTCGGCTGGGACGACACGGTCGACTGGGCGCGACGGCTGGAGCTGCCGGTGGTGCCGGTTCTCTATCGCGGCGGCAGCATCTCCGAGGCCCGGGCGGCCTGGGCCGGTTGCCGCACGCCGCGCAATTCCGAGGGGTACGTCGTCCGCGCGGCCGGCCGCATCCCGGCCGCCGAGTTCGCGGTGAAGGTGCTGGCCTGGGTGCACGCGGAGCACAAACGCGTTCCGGAACCGGACGACTTCGCCGTCAATGAGTTCGCCTGACCGGACACCCGTCCCGAGCCAGCGCCGACGCCTCCTCGTCGAGGTAGAAGGCGGGCCGCAGGTCCATCTCGTCGTAGTAGCGGTGGAAGACCGGGGTGATCCCGCCCGACATCGGCGGCACGATCCACGTCCAGTCGGCGGGCACGCGCCGCCCGGCCTTCTCCTCGTTGCTCAGGTGCTTGAGAAAGCGCCGCGACTCGGTGTGGTGGTCGCTCATCTTGATGCCGGCCTTCTCGAACGAGTGCAGCACGGCCACGTTGAGCTCGAGCAGGGCCCGGTCGCGCCACAGCGTCGACTCCCGGCTGGTGTCCAGGCCCAGCCGGGCCGCCACCACCGGCAGCATGTCGTAGCGGTCGGCGTCGGCCAGGTTGCGGGCGCCGATCTCGGTGCCCAGGTACCAGCCGTTGAACGGGGCCAGCGGGTAGTGCACGCCGCCGACGGTGAGCCGCATGTTCGAGATGGCCGGTACGGCATGCCAGCGCAGGCCGAGCTCGGCGAACCAGCCGTACTCGGGATGCGTCAGCGGGACCTCGCGGATGGCCCGTTCGGGCAGCTCGTAAAGGCGTACGCCCTCATTCGGGGTTTCGATCGCGAGCGGCAGCACGTCGAACTGCTCGCCCTTGCCGCGCCACCCGTAGCCCCGCATGGCCGCGGTGAACTGCTCCTGCCGCGAGTCACCCACCGGGCAACCGTCGGCGCCGCGATAACCCGCGTACCGGATGAGCTGTTCGTTCCAGACCCGGGCGTACGGCTGACCCGGTTGCGCCGGGGCGAAAACGCTGATGACCGGCCGGATCTGGCCCTCGCCGGCGGTCTGCAGATGGTTGACGAGCAGCGAGAAGATCTCGTCGGCGGTCCGCGCGCGGCGCCGGTCGAGCACGACGAGGCTGCGCCAGTAGAGACGGCCGATGCACCGGCTCGCGTTGCGCCAGGCCAGTTTCGCGCCGTAGGCGAGTTCCTCGGTGGTGTGCACGTAGGTTCCGGTGGCCGCGATCTGGGCCCGCACGATGGCCAGGCGGGGCTCGACCGGCCCCAGCCGCTGGTTCGCGGTGTAGCACTGCCGCAGAAAGTCCTCGGCCTCGCCCGGATCGGCCGGCGCGGACGGATCCCACGGTTCGGCCGGCTCGTCCCGGTAACCAGGCACTGTCATCGGGCCTCCCCCAACCGTCTGTGTTTTACAGCCCGAGGAGATTCGCACGGCTTTGCCCGGTGTCGCACACACAGTTTGTGCGACAAAAAGGGCGCGGCCCCTCGTTGCCGAGAGGCCGCGCCCTTTTCTGGCTTTTACTCGCCGGGCGTGGACTTCGCGATCTGCATCAGGAACTCCACGTTGGTCCGGGTCTGCTTGAGCCGGTCGAGCAGCAGGTCGAGCGCCGCACCGGAGTCGAGCGAGTGCAGCACCTTGCGCAGCTTGTGGATGATCGCCAGCTCTTCCTTGCCGAGCAGGATCTCTTCCTTGCGCGTGCCGGACGGGTCGATGTCGATGGCCGGGAAGACCCGCTTGTCGGCGATCTTGCGGTCGAGCTTGAGCTCGGCGTTACCCGTGCCCTTGAACTCCTCGAAGATCACCGTGTCCATCATCGAACCGGTCTCGACCAGCGCGGTCGCGAGAATGGTGAGCGAGCCACCGTTCTCGATGTTGCGCGCCGCGCCCAGGAACCGCTTCGGCGGGTAGAGCGCCGTCGAATCGATACCACCCGACATGATGCGGCCGGAGGCCGGCGCGGCCAGGTTGTACGACCGGCCGAGCCGGGTCACCGAGTCGAGCAGCACGACCACGTCGTGACCCAGCTCGACAAGGCGCTTGGCCCGCTCGATGGCCAGCTCGGCGACCGTGGTGTGGTCCTGCGGCGGCCGGTCGAACGTGGCCGCGACGACCTCGCCCTTGACCGAGCGCTGCATGTCGGTGACTTCTTCGGGCCGCTCGTCGACCAGCACGACCATCAGGTGGCACTCGGGGTTGTTGTGGGTGATCGCGTTGGCGATCGCCTGCAGCACCATCGTCTTACCGGCCTTGGGCGGCGAGACGATGAGCGCCCGCTGGCCCTTGCCGATCGGCATGACCAGGTCGATGACGCGGGTGGTCAGGATGTGCGGCTCGGTCTCGAGACGCAGCCTTTCCTGCGGGTAGAGCGGGGTGAGCTTGTAGAACTCCGGACGGCGCCGGGCCTCGTCGGGCTCCATCCCGTTGATGGTGTCCAGCCGCACCAGCGGGTTGTACTTGTCGCGCCGCTGGTCACCGCCGCCACCCTCGCGGGGCGTGGCCCGCACGGCGCCGGTGACCGCGTCACCGCGGCGCAGCCCGTGCTTCTTGACCTGCGACATCGACACGTACACGTCGTTCGGGCCGGAGAGGTAACCGGTCGTGCGGACGAAGGCGTAGTTGTCGAGCACGTCGAGAATGCCGGCCACGGGGACGAGCACGTCGTCCTCGCTGACGTGCGGCTCGCGGCCGCCGTCGCGCTGACCGCCACCCTCGTTGCCGTCGCGGTCGCGACCCCGCCGGCGGTCACGGAACCGGCTGCGGCGGCTGCGGCGGCCACCCTCGCCGTCGTTGTCGTCGTCGTCATCGCGGTTGTCGTTGCGGCCCTGGTCGTTGCGACCCTGGTCGTTCCGGTTGTCGCCGCGCTGACGGTCGTTGCGGTCCCGGTCGTTGCGGTCGCGGTCGCCCCGCTGACGGTCGTTGCGGTCGCGGTCGTTGCGGTCGCGGTTGCGCTCGCCCCGGTCCGGCCGCTCGGTGCGCTCGGCACGCTCGGTCGTCTCGGCCTCGACGGCGGTGGCGGCCGAATCGCGCGGCTCGCGGTCCGCCCGCGGCTCGCGGTCACGGTCGCGACCCCGGCTGCGGCGGCTGCCACCCTCGGCGGGCGCGGCCGGAGCCTCGGCCGCCTCGGGCGGCGCGGTCGCGACCACGGTCGGCGTCGTCTCGATCGGCCCGGTGGGCGCGTCCGAGGGCGCGGCGGCCGGCGGCTCGACCTTGGCCGCCGCGGCCACGGGGGCCGTGGCGACGACGGGCGCGGGGGCCTCGGCCTCGGCGGACGCCGGAGCCTGCTTGGCGGCCTGGCTGCTGCGCGGACGCGGCGCGCTCTCGGCGGGGGCTCCGCCGCTCTGACGCTCGGTGATCGCGGTGATCAGTTCGCCCTTACGCATCCGGGCGGTGCCCGAGATGCCGAGGGACGCGGCGAGGCTTTGCAGCTCGGGCAGCAGCATCGCGGACAGCCCGGTGCCGCCTCGGCGGCGCTTCGTGGCGGTCGCGGTGGTGCCGGCGCCGGCGTCAGCGACGTCAGAAACACCCGACGTCACGTCGGTGGTGTCGCTCAATGGATTCCTTCCGTCGGAAAAAGCCCGAGACGCCCGGTTCTGCAGCCTGATGGCCGGGTGTCGCGGTACCCGCCTCGCATGAGCAATGCGGGAGTTTTGTGCAGCACGGCAGCTCGACGGTGTCCCTGCTCGTCAAAGGTTTGACGAGTAGGTCTCGGCGAGTGCAGCGACCTTCTCGGTGCTGCTCGGCGTGTGCCTTTGAGGAGGTGAGACGGCCGAAAGGCCACAAAAGTCTCGGGGGTGCGCGCCGAACCGCAGAGATCGCTTAGCGGCTGTGTGCTTGGTCTTGAGCGTAGTCAACTCGTGCGACCTGCGGCAACAGGGCCCCGCTAGGCGAGTTCCACCATACTCCCTTTGACAAGAGCACCGGCGCCATCCACGCCCAACGACTCGGCGCGCCATGATGTTCCCGGATGGAAATCGCCCGGGACCTCGGTCAACGCGAGCACCGAGGGGCCCGCCCCACTGACCACAGCCGCCACACCGACCGAGCGCAGCGACGCGACGAGCGACGCCGTGCCGGGCATGGCCTCGGCCCGATAGCCCTGGTGCAGGCGGTCCTCGGTAGCCGGGAAGAGCAGTGCCGGGTCGCCGGTCAGCGCGTGGGTCAGCAGCGCGGCCCGGCCCGCGTTGAACGACGCGTCGGCGTGCGGCACGTCGGCGGGCAGGGCGGCGCGGGCCGACGAGGTGTAGCCGCGTTCGGACGGGATGAAGACTGTCGGATGCACGCCGCCGGCGACCGGCAGCTTCACCGCGCGCGCCCCGGAACCCTCGGTCCAGGCGATGGTGAAGCCGCCGAGCAGGCAGGGGGCCACGTTGTCGGGGTGGCCCTCGAGCCGGGCCGCGATGCGCAGCGCGTCGTTGTCGTCCAGATCGTTACGCACCAGGCCGCGGGCCAGCTGCACGCCACCGACGATCGCGGCCGAGGACGAGCCGAGGCCGCGCGCCTGCGGGATGCGGTTGACGCATTCCACGGCCAGGCCGGGCGGGCGCTCGCCGAGCTCGTCGAAGGTGGCCAGCATCGCGCGCAGCACCAGGTGCGACTCGTCACCGGGCAGCTCGCCGGCGCCCTCGCCGGTCACGGTCACCGTGAAACGGCCCGGGGTGACCCGGGCCGTGAGGTCGTCGTGCAGCGTGAGCGCGAGGCCCAGCGCGTCGAAGCCGGGACCGAGGTTGGCGCTGGTGGCGGGGGTGCGCACGGACACCGGCTCGGTGGCGAAGATCAGGGCCATCGCTTCATGTTAGGGCTTGATCACTTTCACGGAACTGTCGCACCCGTGGCCACCCGGCGGGTGGCGATCCGCCAGACGACCGCGTAGACCAGAGTGACCAGGCCGCAGCCGGCCAGGATCACCCGCTCGTCGACGATGTCGACCACTGCCGTCGCCCCCAGCTGACTGATCGCGATGGCCAGCGTGGCCAGCATGAGGTCGGTCGAGAAGACGCGCCCGCGCAGCCGGTCGGGCACCTCGCCCTGCAGCGCGAAGTTCGACAGCACCCAGTTGGCCCCGCCCGCCAGGTGAGCCACGAAAACCAGCAACAGCACCAGCGGGAACCAGGGAGTGACCGAGACGCCGAGATAACCGATGCCGTACAGCGCCATCGAAAGCGCCAATCCTGGGAAGAGCCACGAGCGGCGGCGGATCACCGGTCCCAGGACGAACGGCCCGGCCAGTGCGCCCGCCCCGCGTACGGCGAAAAGCAGGCCGGCCCCGAGCACGCCGGCGCCGTGCAGCCCGGCGATGAGCGGGAAGACGGTGAGCACGCCGTTGCCGAGCCCGGCCGCCATCTTGACGGTCACCAGGGCGCGGATGCGGGGATTCTCGCGCAGATAGCCGAACGACTCGCGCAACGCGTGCCGGGTGCGGGGCGCGGGAACGCTGTCGTCCCGGCCGGCCTGCATGGGGCGGCGGATGGTGGCGGTCAGCGCGGCCGCGAGCAGCAGCAGCGCGGCGGTCACCCCGAAACTGACGTACGGGCCGAAGGCCGCGCCGATCACGCCGCCGAGCGACGCCCCGACGATCGTCATCGTGCCCCAGGCCGAGCCGGAGACAGTGTTGGCCGCGGCCAGGTCTTCCGGGTCGACGACGTTGGGCAGCGCGGCCGAGGCGGCCGGCGAGTAGAAGGCCTTGGCCACCGCCATCGCGCCGATCGCGACCAGGGCCAGCGGCGCCGTCGCGGCCGACCGGACCGTGAACAACAGCAGAACAGCGGCGAACGCGGCGACGTTGGCGACAATGAGAATCTTGCGCCGGTCGAACCGGTCGGCCACCGTGCCGGTGTAGGGCAGCAGCAAGGCGTTGATGCCGGTGTCGGCCGCGAGCACCAGGCCGCCCCAGATGCCGCTGCCGGTGAGTTCCGGCAGCAGCACCAGCAGCGGAATCATGACAAACCAGTCGGCTCCGAAGACGACCAGCTCGGCCGCGAAGAGCCGCCGGAAGTCGCGGTTGCCGGTAACGACCGAGAACGCTGTGGCCACGTACAGGGACGTTACTGCCCGGTCCCGGGCGACCGGTGGCGGCCGGTCGCCCGGGGGCTCGGGCTACTCCTGGGCCGGCTTCGGGCCCTTGGGCATCTTCAGCACCTCGAACTGGTCGGTGTAGCCACGAAGGGCCCCGCTGGGCTGCGGCTCGGGCTCGGGCTCCTTGACCTCGCCCTGGCCCTCGTCCACCGGCTCCGGCGGCGTGCCCCGCTTGGCCAGGCGCTTCTGCCGGCGCTTCTCCTTGCTGTTCTCGACCATGGTGTAGAGCGTCGGCACCAGCACCAGGGTGAGCAGCGTCGAGCTGACCAGACCGCCGATGACCACAATGGCCAGTGGCTGCGAGATGAAGCCGCCCTCGCCGGTGAGGCCCAGCGCCATCGGGATCAGCGCGAAGATGGTCGCGATGGCGGTCATGAGGATCGGCCGCAGACGGTGCCGGCCGCCCTCGATCACCGCCTCCTGCACGCCCATGCCGGCCGCCCGGTAGTGGTTGATGAGGTCCATGAGCACGATGGCATTCGTCACCACGATGCCCACCAGCATCAGCACACCGATCAGGGCCGGCACGCCGAGCGGGGTCCCGGTGATCAGCAGCAGGGCGATCGCGCCGGTCGCCGCGAACGGGATGGAGACCAGCAGGATCACCGGCTGGATGAGGCTGCGGAACGTCGCCACCATGATGATGAAGACGATCGCGATGGCCGCCAGCACGGCCAGGCCCAGCTGCTGGAACGCCTCGGCCTGATCGGCGCTGGTGCCGCCGATGGTCGCCGTGGCGCCGCCCGGCAGGGTCAGCCCGTCCAGCCGCTTCTGCAGGTCACGGGTGGCCGCGCCCAGGTCGGAGCCGGAGTTCGTGCCGGTCACCGTGACCGTGCGGTCGCCGTCGACCCGGGTGACCTCCTCGGGGCCGTTGACCTCTTTGACGTCGGCCACGGTGCTCAGCGGCACCGGACCGCGGGCGGTGGTCAGCGGCAGCGCCCGCAGCGCGGCCGGGTCGGCCGGCGCCGAGCCGAACGAGATCACCACGTCCTGGCTGGCGCCGTCGACCGTGATCCGGCCGGCCGGGGCCGCCCGGAACGCACCCGCGACACTCTGCGCGATGGCGGCCTCGGTCAGCCCGGCCCGGGCCGCGGCCTCACGCTTCACCACGACGTCGAGGCGCGGGACGCTGGCCGCCAGCGAACTGTTCACCTCGAGCAGGCCCTGGTCGGTCATCGCCTTCTGCACCTGGTCCGAGGCGTTGCTCAACGCCTCGGCGTCGGCCGACTTGACCTGCACCGAGAGCTCGTTGCCGCCGCCCAGCCCGGAGGTGTCGGCGCCGATGCTGACCTCGCCGATGCCGTTCATGGCGGCGAACTTGTCACGCAGCTCGTCGGTGATCTTCACGGCGTCGGCGTCCTCGTCGAGGCCGACGTTGAAGCTGGCGGTGCTGGCGCCGCCGCCACCGGCGAACGGGTTGAAGTCGCCGCCGCTGCCCAGCGACACCTGGTAGGTCTTGACGCCCTCGGTGTCGGCCAGCACGCCCTCGACCTGCTTGGCCGCGGCGTTGGTGGCCTCGAGGTTGGTGCCGACCGGCAGTTCCTGGGTGATGTTCAGCGAGTCCTGGCCCGACTGGTCGAGGAAGTTGGTCTCGAGCCGGGTCGACAGGCCGAGCGTGCCGATCAGCACCACCAGGCCGATGGCCAGCGTGGTCCAGCGCCGCTTGGTCGCGAACCGGATCACCGGCAGATAGCCACGCTGCAGCGGGCTCCGCCGCTCCTTCTCCTCGGCGGCCCGGCGGATCGCCTCGGTGTCGGCGTCGGCCGGCGGGGGCTTGAGAAACCAGTACGCCAGCACGGGCACCACGGTCAGCGCCACGAACAGCGACGCCAGCAGGGCCACGGTGACGGTGATGGCGAACGACGAGAAGATCTGGCCGACGAAACCACCGACCAGGGCGATCGGGGCGAACACGGCCACGGTGGTCAGGGTCGAGGCGGTGACCGCGCCCGACACCTCCTTGACGGCCGAGATGATCGCGTGGACCTTCGGTTCGCCGTACTCCAGATGTCTCTTGATGTTCTCCAGGACGACGATCGAGTCGTCCACCACGCGGCCGACCGCGATGGTCAGCGCGCCCAGCGTGAGCAGGTTGAGCGTGTAGTCGCCGACCCAGAGCGCGATCAAGGCGATCAGCACCGAGAGCGGGATCGACACTGCCGTGACCAGCGTCGAGCGGATCGAGAGGAGGAAGACCAGGATGACGATCACGGCCATCACCAGGCCCAGCAGGCCCTCGGTGGTGAGGCTCTCGATCGAGCGCTCGACGAACGGCGCCTGGTCGACCACGACGGTCAGCTTGGCCCCGGAAGCCTTCTCGAGGTCGGCCAGCTGGTCCCGCACCTCGTGCGAGATGTCGACCGGGTTGCCGTCGGGCCGGGCCGTGACCGCGATGCCCAGGCTGTTGACGCCGTCGGTGCGCGTGTACGCCGTGGCGGCCGGCAGCTTGCTCTCGACCGTGGCCACCGAGCCGAGCTGAACCGGGCCCCGGGCGCCGGTGAGGTAGAGCTGCTTGAGCTGGTCGATCGAGGTGAGCGAGCTGCCCACCTGCACGGTGAGCGAGCGGCTGCCCTCGTTGACCGCGCCGGCCGGCACCGACACGCCGTTCTGCTGCAGAACCGTGGTGAGCGACTGCGGGCTGACCCCGGCCGCGGTGAGCTTGGGCAGGTTGGGGGTGATCACCACCTGGGCCGCGCGGGCGCCGGTGATCTGGGTGTCGCGCACGCCGTCGATCGCGTTGATCTCGGGCACGACCGTGTCGTTGAGCTTGTCCAGCAGCTCGCTCTCGTCGCCCCCGCCCGACGCGGCCAGCACGATGGCCGGGATGTCGTCGGTGCCGCCGGCGAAGATCGTCGGCGTCACGTCGTCCGGAAGCTGCGGCTGCACCCGGTTGACCGCGGTGGTGAGCTGGTTGACCGCCTGGTCGATGTCCGTGCCGAAGACGAAGGCGACGGTCACCGTGGCCAGGCCCTCACGGGTCGTCGAGGTGACGCTGTCGATGCCGTCGAGGCCCTTGGCCGCGTCCTCGAGCGGCTCGGTGATCTGGTCCTGGATCACTTCCGGGCCGGCGCCCGGCAGGGTCGCGGTCACGAAGGCCGCGGGGAACTCGATCGACGGGAACAGCTGCTGCTTCAGAGATGGGATGGCGAACAGCCCGAAGCCCGTGATCACCACCGCGATCAGGGCTACGAGACTTCGGTTGGCCAGGCTCAGCCGGGTCAGGAAGGACATGGTGGCTCCCCCGGTAAAAGTTCGTCCAGCATTAATAGTTTGCCCGACACGAACAAATGGTTTTCCGCCGGGGCGCACTGGTACCGTCCGTCACCAGATGGACTCGGAGTGGCCATCAGCGCGCAACGAAGGAGAGGCCCGCGGCGTTGGCCGACAAGGAACAGCTAATCGCGGACATCATGGGCGCGCAGCGGAAGCTGCAGGATGTGATCGCTGAGGACCGGGCCGATCCGCTGTTCTCGTCACATCTGACCCTGTCCCAGCTCAGAATCCTCATGCTGCTCGCCCGCCACGGCTCGGTGTCGGGCAGCGAGCTGGCCGGCATGGTCGGCATCGGCGCGGCCGCGCTGACCGGCATGATCGACCGGCTCGTGGTGCAGGACCTGGTCGCCCGCGCGGAGGATCCGCACGACCGGCGGGTACGCCGGATCGCGCTGACTCGCGCGGGCAAGCAACTCATCGCGAGCATCTTCAATGCCGGGGAGGAGAAGATGCGTACGCTCCTCAGCCGTCTCTCAGCCGAGGAGCTTGAAATCGTCGCTCAGGCGACGGCGCTCATCCTGAAGGCGTCAGGCGAGGCCTAGCTCGCGCGCGGCGATCAGGACGTCGTTCTGGATGGTGGTCGGCGACGGGGCGGTCGAGATCGCCCACTCCGGGTCCTTGAGGCCGTGCCCGGTGACCGTGCAGACCACCGTCGAACCGGCCGGGATCTTGCCCTCGGCCGCCTGCTGCAACAGACCGGCCACGCTGGCCGCGCTGCCGAGCTCGACGAAGACGCCCACCTCGCGGGCGAGCAGCCGGTAGGCCGAAAGGATCTCGCGGTCGGTGACGGCGTTGATCAGGCCGCCCGACGAGTCACGCGCGTCGAGCGCCTTGGTCCAGCTGGCCGGGTTGCCGATGCGGATGGCGGTGGCGATCGTCGACGGCTCCTCGACGACCTGGCCGGTGACGATCGGCGCCGCGCCCGAGGCCTGGAAGCCGAACATGCGCGGCAGGCGGCTGCTGTTGCCCGCCTCTTTGTCCTCCTGGTAACCCATCCAGTACGCCGAGATGTTGCCGGCGTTGCCGACCGGCAGGCAGTGGATGTCGGGCGCGTCGCCCAGCGCCTCGACGATCTCGAAGGCGGCCGTCTTCTGGCCGTGCAGGCGGAAGATGTTGACCGAGTTGACCAGCGACACCGGGAAGTCTTGCGAGAGCTTCGAGGCGAGCGCCAGGCAGTCGTCGAAGTTGCCGTTGACCTGCAACAGCTTGGCCCCGTGGACGAGCGCCTGGGCCAGCTTGCCGAGCGCGATCTTGCCCTGCGGCACGAGCACCGCGCAGGTGATGCCGGCCCGGGCCGCGTACGCCGCGGCCGAGGCGCTGGTGTTGCCGGTGGACGCGCAGATGATCGCCTTCGCGCCCTCCTCGACCGCCTTGGACACGGCCATGGTCATGCCGCGGTCCTTGAACGAGCCGGTCGGGTTGGCCCCCTCGACCTTGAGGTAGACGTCGGCCCCCGTGCGGGAGGAGAGCGCCGGGGCCGGCACGAGCGGCGTGTTGCCCTCGTGCAGCGTGACCACCGGGGTCTGGTCGGTGACCGGAAGACGGTCCCGATACGCCTCGATGAGTCCCCGATACATGGCAGCGCTCCTCTACGTTGACGCGACTCGGCCCAGCGTGCCGCAGTCAGCCGAATCTTGAGACCCGTTGTCCACCAATTGAGACTTCAGGCGCCGCCCTCGACCCGCAGCACGCTGGCGATCGAGCGGACGATGTCCAGCCCCGACAAGTCTTCGACGGTGGCGGCCAGATTCGCGTCCGGCGCGCCGTGGGTGACGATGACCAGCTTGGCGTCCTCGGCCCGGCCCGACTGCCGGACCGTCGCGATCGACACCTCGTGCTGGGCGAACACCCCGGCCACGGCGGCCAGCACGCCCGGGCGCTCGGCCACGTCGAGGCTGATGTGGTAGCGCGTCATGGCCGCGCCGATCGGGCGGATCGGCAGGTGGGCGTAGTTGCTCTCGCTCGGCGCGCGGGTGCCCGAGAGCCGGTTGCGGGCGGCCGCGACGATGTCGCCCAGCACCGCGCTGGCGGTCGGCATGCCGCCCGCGCCCCGGCCGTAGAACATGAGCTGCCCGGCCGCGTCGGCCTCGACGAAGACGGCGTTGAAGGCGTCGCCCACGCTGGCCAGCGGATGGCTCCGGGGAATCATCGCCGGGTGCACGCGTACGCTGACCGATTCCTGCCCGGTCTCGTCGGGGCCCCGCTCGGCGATGCACAGCAGCTTGATCGTGCAGCCCATCTCTTTCGCGCTGGCCATGTCGCCCGCGGTCACCCCGGTCATGCCCTCGCGGAACACGTCGGCCGCGGTGACCCGGCTGTGGAACGCGAGCGAGGCGAGGATGGCCGCCTTGGCCGCGGCGTCGAAGCCCTCGACGTCGGCGGTGGGATCGGCCTCGGCGTACCCCAGTTCGGTCGCCTCGTCGAGCGCCTCGCTGAAGCCGGCCCCCGTGGCGTCCATCGACGACAGGATGAAGTTGGTGGTGCCGTTCACGATGCCGGTGACCCGGGTGACCCGATCGCCGTGCAGCGACTCGCGCAGCGGGCGCAGCAGCGGGATGGCGCCGGCCACCGAGGCCTCGTAGTAGAGGTCGGCGTTGCCCTCGGCCGCCGCGTCGTGCAGGGCCGCGCCGTCCTCGGCCAGCAGCGCCTTGTTCGCGGTGACCACGCTCTTGCCCGCGCGCAGCGCCTCGACCAGCCAGCCGCGGGCCGGCTCGATGCCGCCCACCACCTCGATCACCACGTCGACATCGTCCCGCTTGACCAGGCCGAGCGCGTCGGTGGTGAACAGGCTCGGGTCGACCGGCAGGTCGCCGCGCTCGCGGCCCAGACGGCGGACCGCGATGCCGGCCAGCTCGAGCGGCGCGCCGATCCGGGCCGTCAGGTCGTCGGCCTGGTCGTGCAGCAGGCGCACCACTTCCGAACCGACCGTTCCGCAGCCGAGCAGGGCCAGGCGGACGGGTTTACTCACGCTCATCCAACATCCAATGCGAGCAGGTCGTCCTCGGTCTCCCGCCGCACGATCACGCGCGAGGCGCCGTCGCGCACCGCCACCACGGGCGGCCGAGGGACGTGGTTGTAGTTGCTGGCCATGCTCCGGCAGTAGGCGCCGGTGCCGGGCACGGCAAGAAGATCTCCGGGCTGCACGTCGGCGGGCAGGAATTCATCCTTCACGACGATGTCCCCGGATTCACAATGCTTTCCCACCACGCGGGCCAGGATCGGCTCGGCGTCACTCGACCGGCCGGCCACCGTGGCCGAGTAGGAAGCGTCGTAGAGCGCCGTACGAATGTTGTCGCTCATACCCCCGTCGACGCTCACGTACGTCCGGATGCCGTCGACGTCCTTGACCGTCCCCACCTCGTACAGCGTGAACACCGAGGGCCCGACGATGGCCCGGCCCGGCTCGATCGAGAGCTTGGGCTTGCGCAGCGAGGCCAGCTCGCACTCCGACTCGACGATCTTGTTGATCCGCTTGGCCAGGTCGCCGGCCGACGACGGGTCGTCCTGGGTGGTGTACGCGATGCCGAAGCCGCCGCCCAGGTCGAGCTCGGGCAGTTCGACCCCGCGGGCGTCGCGGATCTGCGCCTGCAGCTCGAGCACGCGGCGCGCCGCCACCTCGAACCCGCTGGTGTCGAAGATCTGCGAGCCGATGTGCGAGTGCAGGCCGCGCAGGTCGAGCACGTCCTCGTCCAGGATCTTGGTGGCGGCCTGGAACGCCGAGCCGCCGGCCAGCGAGAACCCGAACTTCTGGTCCTCGTGGGCGGTCGCGATGAACTCGTGGGTGTGTGCTTCGACACCCACGGTCACCCGGACGAGCACCTGCGGGCGCTGTTGCTTCTCGGCGGCCAGCGCGGTCAGGCGCTCGATCTCGTCGAACGAGTCGACCACGATGCGGCCCACCCCGGCGTCGAGGGCCCGGGTCAGCTCCGAGACCGACTTGTTGTTGCCATGGAAGCCGATCCGCTCGGCCGGGAAGCCGGCGGCCAGGGCCACGGCCAGCTCGCCTCCCGAGCAGACGTCGAGGAACAGCCCCTCCTCGTCGACGACCCGGACGACCGCCTTGCACAGGAACGACTTGCCCGCGTAATAGACGTCGGCCCCGGCGAACGCGGAGGCGAAGTCACGGCAGCGGGACCGCAGGTCGTCCTCGTCCAGCAGGTAGGCCGGGGTGCCGTGCTCGGCGGCCAGCTCGGCCACGCTCACGCCGCCGATCTCGAGGTGGCCGGCCTCGGCGCGGCTCACGGTGCGGGGCCAGAGCTGCGGCACGAGGGCGTTGACGTCGACCGGCGTCCGCAGCCAGGCCGGCCCGCGTTGTCCGAGGTCGCCGTGCAGCGCCCCGGCCTCATGAGCTCGCATCCCTACATCCTTTCGGGCGCCGAGACGCCGAGCAGGCCCAACCCGTTGGCGATCACCGTACGGGTGGCGTCGTTCAGCCAGAGCCGCGCGCGCTGCAGATCCGTGATCGGCTCGTCGCCCTGCGGCAGCACCCGGCAGTTGTCGTAGAACTTGTGGTACGCCGAGGCCAGGTCTTCCAGGTAGCGGGCCACGTGGTGCGGCTCGCGCAGCTCGGCCGACCGGGTCACCACGGCCGGGAACTCACCCAGGGCCTTGAGCAGGTCGTTCTCTTTCTCGTGGCTCAGCAGCTCGGGGTGGAAGGCGTCCGGCTCGCCGCGGGTCAGGCCGACCTCGGCGGCGTTGCGGGCGACACTCGCCGTACGCGCGGCCACGTACTGCACGTAGTAGACCTTGTTCTCTTTGGTGGCGCGCGTCCATTCCTCGATGTCGATGTCGATCGTCGAGTCGGACGAGTACCGGGCCAGGGCGTACCGGGTGGCGTCGACCCCGATCGCGTCGACGAAGTCCTCCAGGGTGATCACCGTTCCGGCGCGCTTGCTCATGCGTACGGGCTGCTTGTCCCGGACGAGATTGACCAGCTGCCCGATCAGGATCTCGAGATTGCGCGCCGGGTCGTCGCCGAAGCAGGCCGCCATGGCTTTCATGCGGCCGATGTAGCCGTGGTGGTCGGCGCCCAGCATGATCACGACCCGGTCGAAGCCACGCTTGCGCTTGTCCAGGTAGTAGGCGCAGTCGGCGGCGAAATAGGTCCAGTCGCCGTCCGACTTGCGCAGCACCCGGTCTTTGTCGTCGCCGAACTCGGTCGTGCGCAGCCAGGTGGCGCCGTCGGCCTCGAAGATGTGGCCCTGCTCGCGCAGCCGGTCGAGCGCTTCCTGCAACTCGCCCCGGTCGTGCAGGTCCTTCTCATTGAAGTACGTGTCGAACTCGACGCCGAACTCGGTCAGCGACTGCTTGATCTCGGCGAACATCAGCTCGACGCCGACCCGCCGGAACGTCTCGAGCGCGGCCGGCTCACCGATCTTCAGCACGTCGGGCGCCTCGGCCACCACGGCGGTGGCGATCTCGGCGATGTACGCGCCGCCGTAACCGTCCTCGGGCGCGGGCTCGCCCTTCGCGCTCGCGTAGAGAGAACGCGCGAACCGGTCGATCTGGGAGCCGGCGTCGTTGAAGTAGTACTCGGTGCCGACTGTGGCGCCCGACGCCCGCAGCAGCCGGGACAACGCGTCACCGACGGCGGCCCACCGGACGCCGCCGATGTGCACCGGACCGGTCGGGTTGGCCGAGACGAACTCGAGGTTGATCCGCTCGCCGGCCAGCGTGTCGGTGTGCCCGTAATCCGGACCGGCCAGCACGATGTCCCGCGCCAGGACGCCGGCCGCGGCCGCGTCGAGCCGGATGTTCAGGAAGCCCGGGCCGGCGATCTCGACCGACTTGATGCCCGGGCGGGCGCCCAGCTCCTCGGCCAGGGCGGCGGCCAGCTCACGCGGCGCCACACCGGCCTTCTTGCCCAGCTGCAAGGCCAGCGTGGAAGCGTAGTCACCGTGCTCGGGGCTGCGGGGCCGCTCGACCGTCGTCGCCTCGGGCAGCGCCGAGACATCGAGACCGCGGGTCTCGAACACGGCACGAGCAGCTGAGAGAACGGTGGAAGCAAGCTTGGCGGGAGTCACCCAACCATGCTATCGGGGGTAGACTTCGACGCTCGGCGGCCACCCGAGCCCCGCCTTCCTTCTTCCAAAGAATCGACGAGGCACGATGAGCATGAGCACGCCGGGTCCCGAACGGGTCCCGCAGTCCGTCAAGGTCGACAAGACCTCCGGCCAGGGCAAGCCCCCCACCGCCGCCAAAAAGGCCGCGGGCGGCAAGGGCCCGGCCGGCAAGGGTCCCGCGGGCAAGGGCGGCGGCAAGGGCCGCAAGCCGGTCGCCCCGGTCAAGGTCGCCGGCAGCCGCAACTGGGGCCCCATCGCGGTGGCCGGTGTGGTCGTGCTGATCGCCGTCGGCATCATCGGCTACGGCGTCTTCGCCGCCGTCCAGGGCTCCCGCAGCTGGGAAGACAAGGTCTCCGAGATCGCGGGCGTGACCAACTACCGCGAGCAGAAGAACCCGGCGATCGACGCCCGCGACCACAAGCAGGGCACCCAGACGTACGTGACCAGCCCGCCCGTCGGCGGCACCCACAACAGCACGTGGCAGAACTGCATGGGCGACGTCTACGACCAGCCCATCGCCAACGAGCACGCGGTGCACAGCCTCGAGCACGGCGCCGTCTGGATCACGTACAAGCAGGGCCTGCCGGCCGACCAGGTCGCCAAGCTCGCCGAAAAGGTCCAGGGCAAGGAATACATGCTCATGTCGCCCTACGCGGGCCTCGACAAGAACGTGTCGGTCCAGGTCTGGGGCTACCAGCTCAAGGTCGACGACGTCAACGACAGCCGCATCGACCAGTTCATCCAGGACACGCGTCTGGTCGCCACCATGGAGCCCAACGCCGCCTGCTCCAGCGGCAACACCACCACCGGCCCGCTGCAGGCGGCGGCCGGCGGCGCCACCATGGGCAACGGATGACCGTCTCCACCGATCCGGGAGCGGCGGCCACGGTCGCCGCTCCCGGCGGGGGAAACCCGGGCCGCAACTCGCAGTCCTGGCTGGCCGTGGCCGCCCTGATCCTCGGCCTGGCCCTGGGCGTGGCGGCCGGGCTGCTGATCCCCCGCTTCACCCACCCCGGCACCGACTCGGTCGAAGCCGGCTTCCTGCGCGACATGTCGACCCACCACGCCCAGGCCGTGGAAATGTCGATGATCGCCCACGCGAACTCGACAAACCCGCGCATCGTCACCCTCGCCAGTGACATCGCCCTGACCCAGCACGGCCAGATCGGCTACATGCAGGCCTGGCTGCGCGACTGGGACCTGAGCCCCACCGGCACCGAGGCCCCCATGGCCTGGATGCCCGACTCGGCCGGCTCCGTGGTCAACGGCCTCATGCCCGGCATGGCCACCCCCGAGCAGATGGACAGTCTGCGCAAAGCCACCGGCAAACAGGTCGACGTGCAGTTCCTGACCCTCATGAGGGCCCACCACCTGGGCGGCATCCACATGGCCCAAGAGGCGATCGACCTCTCCGACAACGAGAACGTCGACTGGCTCGCCACCACGATGGTCTCCGGCCAGCAGAGCGAACTCGCCCTCATCGACACCCTCCTCAAAGAGGTCCAAGCCTCCTGACCGCCCGCCGATACCGATTGGCGGGCGGTCTTGGGGGCCTGCTAGGCTCTGAAACCACTGAGCCCCCGTAGCTCAGGGGATAGAGCGTCGCCCTCCGGAGGCGAAAGCGCAGGTTCGAATCCTGCCGGGGGCACAAGACAAGATGACCCGCGCCAAGATCAGCACAGTTTTACTGTCACTTGGTGACCCGGGCGCGCACTCTCTACTCCTTCACCGACTTGGCCCGCGCCGATCTGGTGCTGGATGCTGAGTACGCTGGCGGCACGGTAGGCACAGTCGCGGACGACCCTCTCAATCGACTCTTGCCGGTCGGCAATCAGGGCGGTTTCCGCTACCGGAAGCCGAAGGGCGAAGACGTCCGGCTCGTTGTTCTCTACACGTCCGGTGAAAATCCCGACTGGCCCGACGTTCTGGACGAGAAAACCGGCCTCTTCACCTACTACGGCGACAATCGCTCGCCCGGTGGCCTCCTGCACGAGACCCCGCGCTCTGGCAACGTCATCTTGCGGGATTCATTTGCGGCGGCCCATGCAGATGCGGACGCGCGACGTCGTGTGCCGCCCTTCTTGCTCTTCGCACGGGCGAAGGCGACCGGGCGGAGCGTGCTGTTTCGCGGGTTGCTCGCACCTGGCGCCGACACGCTCGGCGCCGACGACGACCTGCAAGCCATCTGGCGCAGCACTGATGGGCGACGCTTCCAGAACTATCGAGCTAAGTTCACCGTTCTCAACACTCCTGTCGTCACTCGCGCCTGGATCGAGCAGATTCTGGACGGCAATCCGCTTGGCAGTGAGTGCCCCGAGGCTTGGATCGAGTGGGTCCGGGGACGCGCGTACGACACGCTCACCGCACCGGCGACAAAGGTTGTCCGTAGCCGGAGCGAGCAGATGCCGGATGACGCTGCCGGACGGATGATCCTGAGCACGATCCACCAGCATTTCGCCGGCCGCTGGCACGACTTCGAGGCATGCGCTGTCGAACTGTGGCGAATGCTGTCACCGAATACGGGCGCCACCACAGTCACCCGAGCGAGTCGTGACTATGGTCGCGACGCTGTCGGCATCTATCAGCTCGGACCAGCCGCCGATCGTGTCTCGCTCGATTTCGTCCTCGAGGCCAAGTGCTACGCGCCTGACAGGTCAGTCGGCGTCGAAGATACGTCGAGGCTCATCTCTCGAATTCGTCATCGCATGTTCGGTGTACTGGTCACTACGGCGTCGGTTCATAGCCAGGCCTACAGCGAGGTCAGGGAGGATCAGCATCCCATCGTGATCATCTGCGGGCGCGACATCGTAGACATTCTGCGCAGCAAGGGTTACATCACCCCCGAAGCCGTTGCCGCCTGGCTCAACTCTGCTTTTCCTCCACAGGCGGAGACGTCGCCAACGCCCACCACAGGCACCGACATGGTGTGGTTCCCGAACAAGTAACCCCGCCGAGGCGGCGTACGCGGTGGTGCGTCACCGAGTGCCCATGGAGCAGGCACGCACGCCGCCTTCGGGCCGGCTCAGGACTCGGCGTAGCGGGTGGGTGGGAAGGGGTTGTCGGGGGTGAGGGGGGTGGTTTCGCCTTCGGATTCTTGGCGGGCTGTGACGCTTTCGATGTCCTGCTCGTCGTTGTCGGCGGCCGGGTCGAAGGGGACGGGGTCGTCGGTGGCGGGCGGGACGTCGTCCGGGTTGTAGTCGGTGACGCCGGCGTCGGCTCGTTCCTCGGCGGTTCGGCGTGCCAGTTCGTCGTCGTCCAAGTGGGCGGGGGTGCCGCCGTGAAAGCGGCGGTCGCGGTGGCCCTCGGCCGCCTCGGTGTTGAAGTTTTCGCTAGCCATGTCGTTTTCCCTTCCCTCCGCGATCGTGCGTTAACCGAAGCGTGCCCTGGATCGCAGCGTCACACCAGAGGCGACAATCGCCGTGCCGACTTGCCATGCGGAGCGTTACGCCGTAGGCATTCTGGGTAGTCGTGCCGCCCCTGCGGCGGTGAAAGGGAAGCCATGGCACTCACAGCTAAGCCGGAACGGTTCGACGTGCGGACCCAGGATCGCCACGTCGCCGCCGAGGCTCTTAACCGCATCGCCCAGCACCGGGCCCGCGTCTCGTTCGACGACCCGGATGCGGTCGACCTGCGTCTGCACGAAAGTCGTTACGGCGACACCCACAGCGCGCTGATCCGGTTCGGCGGGGTGCGCTACCGGTCGGAGGCCGAGCCGATGCCGTTCCTGCTGGCCGGTTTCCTGGCCGAGGGCGGCGCCACCTTGGAACGGCCGGGCGAGTCGGTCACCTTGTCGCGCATGCAGGCGATGCTTTTCCCGCCGGACATTCCGATCACCGGCGAGTACGAGAACGCCGTGCTCGTCATTCTGCGGATGCCGGTGGAGATCGCCGGGCAGCTGGCCGAGTCGACGACCGGCCTGCCGTCGGAGAAGCTGGAGTTCACCGGGATGACGCCGGTCTCGGAGGACGCGCGCCGGCTCTGGGTGCAGACCGCCGATTTCGTGTGGCGGCAGTTGAGCACGCCCGGCGCCGAGCCGCCGCCGCTGGTCACCGATCAACTCGTACGCCTGGTCGCGTCCACTTTGATCACGGTGTTCCCGAATACGTCCATGATCGACGCACCGCGCTACGACGCCGGTTTCGTGGCGCCGGCCGTGCTGCGCCGGGCGACCGCGTTCATCGAGGATCATCCGGAGAGCCCGCTGACCGTCGCCGAGATCGCCGACGCGGCGGGCGTGGGCATCCGCGCGTTGCAGAGCGCCTTCCGCCGGCATCTCGAGGTCACCCCGATGACCTATCTGCGGCGCGTACGCCTGGACCGGGTGCATCGGGAGCTGCGGGCCGGCGCCCCGCACAGCGGCGTGACAGTGCAGGATTCGGCCCGGCGCTGGGGTTTCGCCAACCTGGGCCGGTTCGCCGCCGAGTACCGCGCCGAGTACGGCGAGACCCCCAGCCAAACCCTGCGTGGATAAAACGCTCTGACAAAGCGGCCGAAACGCCCTCAAACCAAGAAGCTAAAGCGGCAGCACAACCGGCGTCGGGGTGCTCCCCACGCAGGTCACCGCCATCCGGTACTTCGCCTTGGCCCCCGTGAACAACACCCGGGCCGTGATGGCCGGCCCCACCTCGATCACCTGGGCCGTGAAGCCGTCGGCCGGATCCGCCTCGGTCAGCGTCGCCTTCCCCCGTTCGCAGACCGCGTACGCGGCGCCGCCCGGCGACTCGAGCCGCTTGCCCTCAGGCGGCGGAGCAACCGCCGACGGTGACGACGACGGGTCACTGGACGTGCTCGGCGCGGGCGGCCTGCTGACGGCTGGCGAGCCCGGCAGTTCCGGCTGGGTGACCGACGGTGCGACCGTCGGCGCCGGACCACTACCGGCGATCACGCCCGGGCCGGGCCGCTCGGTGGCCGCAGGGGCCACGCCGCCGCCCGGGGCGACCGCGCCGGCCGAGGGGCGCACGGAAGCCACTGAGGGGGCGGTGGGCACAACCGGCACCGGGGCGCCGGCGGTCTGCGGCCGGCTCTTCGAAGGTGAGTCGGCGACGAGCCAGACAGTCAGCGCAGCGGCCGCCACAGCCGCGACAGCCCCGCCGGCCAGCAGATACTTCTTGCGTACGGATGAAGCCTCCGGCCGGGCGCCGCGCGCGGGCCGATCGGCCGCTCCGGCCGGCCAGGCCGAATTGTGCGGGTTCTCGAACCGGGCCGGCTCCCCCAGGTTGCCCTTCGGGGCCGGCACCCCCGCCACGGCCGGCCGGTCGTTGGGGCGCGCCACGACGGTGGGCTGGGCCGCATAACGCGGGGGCGCCTGCCGCGGCACCCGGACCGAGGTTGGTTCGTCGTCATCGCGTACGGAATCGGCCGCCGCGGCCTCGACCGCATCACCCAGCGTGGCCGACACCTCGCTCGCGGTGGGCCGTTCGGCCGGATCCTTGCGCAGGCAGCGGTCGATCAGCTCGGCCACCGCGACCGGCACACCCGGCAGCTGCGGCAGCGGAGCCGGATCGACGTACACGTGGGCCTCGAGCATCTGCGTCGTGCTCTCGACGCTCCACGGCGACTCGTGGGCCAGCAGCCGATACAGCAGCACCCCGAGCGCGTAGACGTCGGAGGCGGGCTCGACCGCGTCGCCGGTCAGGCGTTCGGGGGCCAGGTAGGCCGGGGTGCCGACCAGCCTGTCCTCGGGCGAGGCGGGGCCGACGGCGGCCGCGATGCCGAAGTCGACCACCTTCACGCCGGCCGGGGTGACCATGATGTTGGCCATCTTGATGTCGCGATGGGCCAGGCCGTCCTCGTGCGCGGCGGCCAGCGCCGCGGCCACCTCGCCACAGATGCGGAAGACCGTGCGGGGCGGCAGCGGGCCGGACGACACCCGCTGCTGCAGGGTCGGCCCGTTGACGAGTTCCATCACCACGTACGGAAGGGAGTCGGCCTCGCCGTAGTCGTAGACCTGGGCGATGTTGGGATGCGACAACGTGGCCGCCGCGCGGGCCTCGTCACGGATGCGGGCGCGCGACTGCGGATCACCGGCGTACCGGCCCGCGAGCACCTTGACGGCGACCGGGCGGCCCAGCACCTCGTCGCGGGCGCGCCACACCACGGCCATGCCACCGCGGCCGAGTTCACTCAGCAATGTGTAGCGGCCGCCCAGAGCCTGCCGAACTTCCACCGTGGCAGTCTGCCCTTCCGGCCGCGAAATCGCACATCCGAACAAGGTTCGAATAGCGCTCGCTTTCGCATTACGCCTATGGTTTTCCCGGCACCGGAAGAATTGATCAAGGAGCGACATGGCGAACTCGATCCGGCAGCGATTCGCGGATGCCACTCTGGGCCGCTTGTTGCGGCAGGGCCCGGCGGCGAACGACTACGTGGTGGCGGCGGTGCGGACGCCCATGCGCGACGGGGTGGTGCTGCTGGGCGACCACTTCGCCCCGGTCACCGCGCGTCCGCGGGGAACGGTTCTCATCCGTACGCCGTACGGTCGCGGTTTCCCCTCGTCGGCGCTCAACGGCCGGATGTTCGCCGCCCGCGGCTACCACGTGATCATCCAGAGCGTCCGCGGCACGTTCGGGTCGGGCGGCCGCTTCGAGCCGATGGCCCAGGAGGCCGCGGACGGCCAGGACACGGTGGTCTGGCTGCGCGAACAGCCGTGGTTCGACGGCCGGCTGGCCACCCTGGGCGCGTCGTACCTGGGCTGGGCCCAGTGGACGCTGCTGCAGGATCCGCCGCCGGAATTGCGGGCCGCCGTGGTTTATGTCGGTCCTCACGATTTCCGCGAGGCGGTCTTCGGGACGGGCGCGTTCACGGTCGGCGACTTCCTCGGCTGGAGCGACATGATCGCCCATCAGGAGGACGGCGGCCTGCTGCGCCGGGGTGTCAGCGGGGTGTCGGCGTCGCGGCGGCTGCGGCCGGCGCTGCAGGGCGTGCCGCTGCCCGACGCGGCCGACCCGGTGCTGCGGGGCCGCGCGCCCTGGTACCGCGAGTGGCTGTCGCATCCCGACGGCGACGATCCCTGGTGGCAGCCGTACCGGGCGGGCGAGGCGCTGGACAAGGTCGAGGCGCCGGTGCTGCTGGTCGGCGGCTGGCAGGACCTCTTTCTCGATCAAACCCTTCAGCAGTACGAGGCCCTGCGCGCCCGCGGCGTCGACGTGGCCCTGACCGTCGGCCCCTGGACCCATTTCCAGCTGGGCCTTCAGGGCGCCGCCACGGTGGCCCGGGAAAGCCTCGCGTGGCTCGACCAGCACCTGGCCGAGGGGCCGCGGGCCCGGCGCTCGGCGGTCCACGTGTTCCGTACCGGAGAAAGGCGCTGGCACGGCCTGGCCGCGTGGCCGCCGCCGTCGGACCCGGCCGTGTTCCAGCTGCACGGCGACGGCACCCTGACACTCTCGGCGACGCCGCCGCCGGCCGCGGGTGAGTCGCCGGTTCCGGTCGCTGTGCCGCCCGGGGCCGAGTCACCGGCGGGCGAGACCGTGAGCTTCCGCTACGACCCGGCCGACCCGACGCCGACGGTGGGCGGGCGTACGCTCACCGGCTCGATGGGGGTCAAGGACAACCGTACGGTGGAAGCCCGCCCCGACGTGCTCACCTTCACCACCGACCCGCTGCCGACGGCGGTCGACGTGATCGGCTCGCCCGCGCTCGAGCTGGCCGTAGCGGTCGAGCCGGCGCACGCTGACGTCTTCGTCCGGCTGTGCGACGTCGACCAGCGCGGCCATTCCCGCAACTTCGCCGACGCCATGCTGCGGCTCGACCCCGGCGTGCCGGCCGGCCAGGTGCAGCGCCTGTCGCTCCGGCTCGACCCGTGCTTCCACCGCCTCGCGGCCGGCCACCGTCTGCGCCTGCAGGTCTCGGGCGGCTCTTTCCCGCGCTTCGCCCGCAATCTCGGCACGCCGGGCGCACCGGCCGACGCGCACACATTCCGGCCGCAGGAGCACACCGTCCACTGCGCACAATCGCGGGTGACATTGCCGGTCGCCGCGACCGAATGATCATTTACCGCGTGGGTGTTTCATCCACCACTCGGTGAATTGGCGGGCCTGGCCCAAATTGTCGAGCCGGAGCACCCACAAATTGCTGTACGTGTCCTTCGGATAAGTCGCCGTCGCTTCGATGATCGTGACGTCCTCGGTCACGAGCACGGGGTGCCACTCGAAGGTCGTGCTGCCCGGTTCGTCCTTGATCTTCAACCATTGCCGGACGATGGCCTCGCGGCCGAGCCACGGTTTCGCGTACGGCTCGGTGAAGTAGGCGGCGTCCTCGGTGAACAGGTCGCCGATGTGCCGGGGATCGTTGGACTCCCACGCCTTGCGGTAGTTGGCGACCCACGCCGTCACCGCGTCGAGACTGGTCATCGAGCCTCCCCAGGCCACCGTCACCGCTTCTCGTAGGCCAGCTTAATGAACTCGGGCAGGGCCCCGCCCCACAGCAGATCGCTGACCTGGCTCAGGACGATGAAGATCAGCCCCTCGGAGGGGTCGGTCATCCAGTCGGTGCCGTAGCCGCCGGACCAGCCGTAGCGCCCGGGACCGCCGGTCTCGTCCTCCTTGACGGTCACCCCCATCCCGTAGCCCCAGCCCTGGCCGCCCAGCAGGAAGCCGCCGCCGGCGATCTGCTCGTCGGTGAGGTGGTTGCTGGTCATCGCGGCCACCGACTTCTCGGTGAGCAGCCGGGTGCCGCCGTGGACGCCGCCGTCGAGCAGCAGGCGGGCGAACGCCAGGTAGTCGTCGGCCGTGGACAGCAACCCGGCCGAGCCGTTGGGGAACGCCGGCGGCCTGCTCCACACCTCGAGCGGCTCGATCTCGGACCGGCTCAGCCGGCCGGTCGTGCCGTCGGTCTGGTAGTGGACCGGCAGGTTCTCGAGCCGATCGGCGGGCAGCCAGAACCCGGTGTCGCGCATGCCCAGCGGGGCGAACAGGCGGTCGCGCAGCAACTCACCCAGATCCTGGCCGGAGGCGCGGGCCAGCAGCACGCCGAGCACCATGGTGCCGGCGTTGTACATCCACTGCTCCCCCGGCTGGTGGATCAGCGGCAGCGAGCCGAAGCGACGGATCCACTCGTCGGCGTCGAGCCGGGTGCGCGGCTCGGGCTCGGCCATCCGCAGGTCGAGCTCGCGCCAGGCCTCGACGATCGGGTACGGCGGGTCGAACTCTCCCTCTTCGCCGAGCACGAAGCCGAAGCCGAGCGTGAAGGTCAGCAGGTCCTCCACAGTGACCGGCCGCTCGGGCGGAACCGTGGCGTCGAGCGGGGCGTCCGGGCGTACGAGCACCTGCTGGCCGGCCAGTTCGGGCAGGAACCGGGCCACCGGCTGCTCGAGGTCGAGCACGTCGTCCTCGGCCAGCATCATCGTGGCGGCGGCCAGCACCGGCTTGGTCATCGAGGTGATCCGGAAGATGGTGTCGCGGCGCATCGGCACGGCGCCGCCGAACTCGGTGACGCCGACCGTGTCGACCCGGACGTCGTCGTCCCGGGCCACCAGGGCCACGAGACCGGGGAAGTCGCCGCGCTCGACCCGCGCGGCCATGGCTTGCTCGAGCTGACTGGGCATGGGTCACACCCTGCCAGGTCGTTAAGGTTCTGGCATGGACAACTGGCGGCATCTGCCGGCGCCGGCCCGCCCCATCGCCGCCGCGGCCTCCACAGCAGTGGCGGCGGCTCGAGCCCAGGACGGCGAGGCGTTCGCGGCCGCGGCGGTCGAGCTGGCCGCGCTCGATCCGGCGCAGACCGGTCTCATCCTCGGCACGGCCACCCGCCTGCTGCTCGAACAGGCCCGCCCGGACGGTCTCGACAGCGACGCCGTACGCGAGGTGCTGGCCCAGTGCGTCCGGTGGGCCGCCGCCTGGCATCCCGCGACCGACCCCATGGTGGTGCTGTACCTGCTGGCCGGCGCGCTCGGCGTGCTGGACGAGGAGACCACGCCGCCCAAGCCGGACGAGCTGACCCGGCACGCCGCCCTGCTGCTGGCCCACCTGCTGGGCCCGCGCTCGCCGCGCGACATCCTCACCGCCGCCCTCACCGAGATCGAGCACACCCAGCTGAACGACTGACTCGTTGATCCCCGGCCAGCTGTTTCGGGCATAAGGGAGGAAGCGGTCATGACGACAACCGATCCGGGTCTGCTGCTGCGCCCGATGCTGCACGTGGACGATCTGGCCGCGTCGGTCGCGTTCTACCGGCAACTGGGCGGCGAGGTCATCCACGGCGGCGAGGACAGCGACTGGGTGCTCATGCAGCTCGGGACGGTCCAGATCGGCCTGCTCAACCGCCCGCCCGACCGCGAGCGCGGCGAGGACACGGTCGAGCTGACCTTCGACGCCTCGATGCCGCTGCCCCAGCTCGAGTCGCGACTGCACCAGGCCGGCATCCCGGTCGGCGACGGCACCGACCACCACTACGGCGAGCAGCTTCACGTCCGCACACCGGAAGGCCTGCTGCTCAAGATCAGCCGCCGCGAGCCGGGCTGACGAGGTGTCCGGCACCATTGGCGGTATGGCGTCGGTCGCGATCTTTCATTCCCTGTACGGGTTGCGGCCGTCCGTGCTCTCCGCCGCCGAGCGTCTGCGGGCGGCCGGCCACACCGTCGTGACCCCCGATCTGTACGGGTTGCCCTGCGCCGATTCGATCGACGCGGGCGCGGCGCTGGCCGACAAGGTGGGCTGGGACGAGATCGTCGCGCGGGGACGGGCCGCGTTGTCCGCGATGCCGCCGCGCACCGTCCTGGTCGGCCTTTCCCTGGGTACGGGCGTGGTCGAGGCGTTGCTGCCGGAGCGCCCGCACACCGCGGGCCTGCTGCTGCTGGCCGGCGCACCGGCGGCGGCACTCCCCGGCCTGCGCGCCCAACTGCACGTCGCTGACCCCGACCACGAATACGTGCCGGCCCCGGCCATCGCCCGCTGGACCGACGCCATGGAGGTGGCGGGCGCCATCTTCGAGGTCTACCGGTACCCGGCCGTGGGCCACCTGTGGATGGACGAGGGCCTGCCCGACCACGACCATCTGGCCGCCGAGCTGCTGTGGTCCCGCTGCGCCGAGTTCCTTCGCCTCTCGTGAGCCGTAACGCGCATCACTGCAGTCGGTAAAAGTTTGCAGCCTCTGCAAGTTCGGTCCTAGCCTGCTGGTGTGGCCGAGACAGAAGCCGCGGCGCCGACCCGCCGCGATCGCAAGAAGCAGCAGACCCGGGCCGCCCTGATGGCGGCCGCCCTGCGTCTGGTCGACGAGCGCGGCCTCGAGCACGTCACGGTCGAGGACATCAGCGAGGCGGCCGACGTCTCCCCGCGCACGTTCTTCAACTACTTCGCCACCAAGGACGACGCCGTGCTGGGCGGGCCGCTGCCGAACGGGCCGTCGATGCACGACCGCCTGCTCGCCGTGCCGGCCGACGTCCCGCTGGTGCCGGCGATCCTGCAGGCGATGAGCGCCGACATCGCCGAGATCCAGTCCGAGCGCGACTTCTGGCTGACCCGGCTCCGGGTGATCCGGAACAACTCGTCACTGCTGCCGCTGCTGATCGCTCGCGGCGAGTGCGCCGAGCAAGAAACGGTGACCGCCGTCGCGGCCCGCACCGGCCTGCCCGCCGACAGCCTGTTCCCGCAGCTGGCGGCCACTTTGACCGGCGCCGCCTTCCGCACCGCGATGATGCGCTGGGCCACCGCCGGCGACAACCTGTACGACCTGGTCCGCGAGACCTTCCAGGTTCTCGAGACCGGCTTGGCACCTACTCACCAGGAAGTCATGCGATGACACTCACCAGTCCGCCCGATCGACCGGACCCGTCCCTCCGCGCGGAGGCGACGGTCGCCGAGGACGCGGTCGCCCTCGGCGGCGTGCCGGTCGCGGAGGACGCGGTCGACCAGGCCGCCACCGCCGACGGGGTCGCCGGCCGGATGTCGCGCGGGCAGGTCGTCCAGGCCCTGTCCGGCCTCATGCTCGGCATGTTCGTCGCGATCCTGGCCTCGACCGTCGTCTCCAACGCGCTGCCCCGGATCATCGCCGACCTCAACGGCAGCCAGTCCGTCTACACCTGGATCGTCACCGCCGAGCTGCTGGCGATGACGGCCACCGTCCCGCTGTGGGGCAAGCTCGCCGACATCTACAACAAGAAGCTGCTGGTCCAGCTGTCGCTGCTGCTGTTCGTGGCGGGCTCGCTGATCGCCGGCTTCACGCCCGATGTCGAGATTCTGGTCGTCAGCCGCGTGGTGCAGGGCATCGGCGCCGGCGGCATGACCGCACTGGCCACGATCGTCCTCGCCGCGATCATCCCGCCGCGCGAGATGGGCCGCTACGCCGGCATGTTCGGCGCGGTCTTCGGTGTCGCGACGATCGCCGGGCCGCTGATCGGCGGCGTCATGGTCGACACGTCGTGGCTGGGCTGGCGCTGGTGCTTCTTCATCGGCGTGCCGTTCTCGATCGCCGCCATCGCGCTCCTGCAGAAGACCCTTCACCTTCCCTCCGTACGCCGGAAGGGTGTCAAAATCGACTGGCTGGGCGCCTTCCTGATCACCGCCGGTGTCAGCACGCTCCTGA
This sequence comes from Paractinoplanes pyxinae, assembly GCF_026626335.1. GTDB lineage: Bacteria > Actinomycetota > Actinomycetes > Mycobacteriales > Micromonosporaceae > Actinoplanes > Actinoplanes pyxinae. Next base: position 277,176 of record NZ_JAPNTZ010000007.1, read on the forward strand.
TCTGGTCGACGCTCGCCGGTCAGCACTTCGACTGGGCCTCGTGGCAGACGGCGGCCTTCGTGGCCGGCGGTGTCGTGCTGCTGGCGCTCGCGGTGTGGGTCGAGTCCCGCGCCGAGGAGCCGATCATCCCGCTGGGCATCTTCCGCAACCGCACCGTCACCCTGACGATCATCGCCAGCGTGCTGGTCGGCGTGGCCATGTTCGGCGGCACGGTCTTCCTGTCGCAGTACTTCCAGGTCGCGCTGGGTAAGTCCCCGACCGTGGCCGGCCTGATGAGCCTGCCGATGATTTTCGGTCTGCTGGTGTCCTCGGTGGTGGCCGGAGCGCTCATCACGAAGACCGGCAAGTGGAAGATCTACCTGGTCGCCGGGGCCGTCATCATGACCGTCGGCATGCTGCTGCTGAGCACCATCGGCGCCAACACGAGCGTCCTGGTCATCTCGGTGCACATGGCGGTGCTGGGCATCGGCGTCGGCATGCTCATGCAGAACCTGGTGCTGGCCGCGCAGAACGACGTTCCCGCGGCCGAGCTGGGCGCCGCCACCTCGACCCTGACGTTCTTCCGCAGCATGGGCGGCGCGATCGGCGTCAGCGCCCTGGGCGCCGTCCTGGCCAGCAAGGTGACGTCGGGCTTCGCCGAGAAGTTCGGCGGCGCGGCGGCCACCGGCGGCGGCACGGCCGAGGTGCCGGACGTGAGCGCCCTGCCGCCGCAGGTGCTCGCCATCGTCAAGGACATCTACGGCACGGCGACGGCGGAGCTGTTCCTGATCGGCGCGCCGATCGCCGCGCTGGCGGTGATCGCGGTGCTCTTCATCAAGGAGAAGCCGCTGTCGACGCTGAGCGGCGACGAGCGACGAGCCCAGGAGGAAGCGGCCGCCACCGGAATCCCGCTGCACTGAGCGGGGGGCCCGGGCGGTCAGGAAGGGCGCAGGCCCACCGACGTGCGAGGTGAGGGCGGCTCGGCGCAGCCGAGCAGCCCCACCAGCCCGGACACCCAGAGCTGGCGGTAGACGGTCGGGCTGGGGTGGCTCACCACGAGCTTGATGCCGCTGGCGGCGGCGGTGTGGAAGCAGGCCACCAGGATGCCGATGCCGATGCTGTCGATCAGCATCACCCGCTGGAGGTCGAGGCAGATCTTGCCCGGCGTGGAACTGGTCAGCACGTCGTTGACGGCGTCCCGCATCACGTGAGCGTTGTCGAGGTCGATCTCACCGCTGGGCGCGATCTCGACGGTGCCATCGGCCAACTGGCGCGTGGTGATCGGCAGATACACGGCTGCCCTCTTCCTGGCATCGAGCGGGCCGACGCCGACTTCCGCGAGGAGGACACTCCACAGGCCGGGAATGACCTGGACGGGCGTCGGACACCACGCCCGGGTGCCGCTCTCCAAACGCGTTCCTACAACAATCCGCTGGTCTGCAAGTTACGCCACGTAGGCGCGGAACGCCAGAGTAGTTCATATGGCCTGAATGTGCGGGAACGGTCAGGCGCGTGGCGGGAACGTTGACGTTCCGGGAGCCGGGTCGAATACTCACCGTATGCAATGGGACTCGCTTCGGCATGGTTGAGATCAGCCCGAGGTCTGCCCACGTTTTCCCCGAAACGCCAGAAGTAGCCCACTTCAACGGGGCAGATATCGATGAGGCACGGTTGTTGCTAAATCGTTTTTACTATCCCGTGGCGGTCGGCTTGCCGGAAGACGTGGCCGGCTTCCAGCTCGGTGTTGGGGTGATCCAACTCGGACCCCTAACGGTCGGACAATTGAGTTTCACCAGCCCGGTGACGCTGCTGGTGGCCGAATTGGACGCCTACCACATCACCATGCCGACACTCGGCCACCTCCATGCCCGGCACGCCGGCCGCGAGGTCTTCGCCGGCCCGTCGACCGGCGTGATCTTCGGGCCGGGCAGCCCGGTCTACACCTCCCGCGAGGCCAACTCCGTCGAACTGGCCGTCAAGGTCGAGCGGAAAGCCCTCGAGGAGGAATTGTCTGGACTGTTGGGACACCCGATCGAGGGACCCCTGCGGCTCCCCCCTGAGGTGGACCTTTCCACCGGTCCGGGGTACAGCTGGCGCCGGTTGATCCGCATGCTGTGCGACGAGCTCGAGTACGAGTCGAGCCTGTTCTACGAGCCGTTGATCGCCGAGCAACTGCGGTGCACGGTCCTCAGCGGCCTGCTGCTGGCCCTGCCCCACCGCTACCACGACGAGCTGACCGGACCGGTCAGCGCCGGGCCGCCCCGGGCCCTGCGCCGGGTGGTCGACGCCATCCAGCACGAGCCCGAGCGGCCGTTCACGGTGACCGAACTGGCCCGGGTGGCCAACATGAGCGTGCGCTCGCTGCAGGAGGGCTTCCGCCGCCATCTGGGGCAGGCGCCGATGTCCTATCTGCAGCAGGTGCGACTGGGACGGGCCCACGAGGATCTGCGGCGGGCCGATCCGGCCCGGGTGACCGTCGCGGCCGTGGCCCATCGGTGGGGGTTCGCCCACCTGGGCCGGTTCGCCTCGGCCTATCGGGGCCGGTTCGGCGAGACACCGTCGGAAACGCTGCGCTCCTCCGGATAGGGAGAAGCGCCGGTCATTCGCCGGGGTCGCTGCGACGAGGCTGCGGAACCTCGTTCGCGGTCGGGCGCGCGGGAGCGAGGCCGAAGATGTGGCCGCGCGGGGGCACCCACTCGCGCCACGGGCCCAGCCGCATCGGAACGGCCGCCAGATCGCCGTCGCCGGCCCCGCGCTGGGTGCGCAGATAGGCCAGCACCCGGGCGGCCGCCTCACCACCGTCCTCGGCCAGGTTCAGCAGAAGGCGGCGGGCGTCGTCGGCCGCGGGATCGCCCGGGTCGAGACCCGGCACGTCGGCGGCGGGGCGGCGCAGCAGCGCGGCCAGACCCGCCAGGGCCTGCATCACGTCGCACGCGTCCCGTTCGGCATCGGGCAGGCTGGTCACGACCGCCCACCCCGACTCTCGGTCATGCGTTTCCCCCTCACCACGCCCGTTCGACAGCGGCCTGGCGCATTCCCACCGGACCCCGCGAACGAACGTCAGAGCGAAAATGTATTCGGCCCACTACTAAGCGTCCATCCGTAACGCGCAGGTCCTGTCCAGTTAGCGCTCAGTTTGACCGTCCGACGGCATGATCGTCCCTTTCGGCACGCCACCCGACATGCGACAACAGCGACAGCCTGTCCACATCGCGCATCTCCTGGCCACGACACGCAAAGCGACCGCCGGCCGGGACGCGCGCCACACAATCGGTCAGAACAAGCATCGACGGGGTATAGATCGATCAGAGGCGAGTGGGAGGACATCATGAGCGACGAGATTCGTCAGCCCCTGGAAGAGACGCCGGAGGTCGCCGACGCCATCGAGGACGACGTCGCGGTCGACGCGTTCATCACCGGCGGCGGCGCCGACAGCGACAGCCCCGAGTTCCTGCAGCCGGGTGAGGAGCCGGTCGTGCGCACCGGCGCCGACCAGCCCTGGGACCCGGAGGACCTGGCCGTCGCCGAGGGCCGCGACCCGACCCCGGCCAACGTCGAGCGGGCCCGCGAGGAACTGGAACGCGACGGCGCCGCGGCCATCGAGCGCACCGTCCCCTGACCGGGGCTAGGAAACCGTCACGCTGATCGTGTGCCACCCCGTGGCTCCACTGGGGAACGGGGTGGCCCTTTCCTGCGCCTGCACGGCGCCGGTCCGGTCGGTGGCCCGCACCGCGATCGAGTGCGGCCCGGCCGTCGCCCGCCACGAATACCGCCACTGCACCCAGGTGTCCACCGACGGCGCCGGCAACAGTTCGGCGGGCGCCCACTCCCCGTCGTCGATCCGCACCTCCACGGCTTCGATCCCCCGGCGCTGCGCCCAGGCCACACCGGCGACCGTCACGACACCGGCGTCGAGCCGCGCGAAGGGCCGGGGGCGGTCGACCCGGGAGCCGGTTTTGACGGGCGCCTGGGCCGCCCATCCGCGCGAGACCCAGTACGGGTCGAACTGGTCGAAGGTGGTCAGCTCGAGCGAGCTCAGCCACTTGCAGGAGCCCGCGTAGCCGTACACGCCCGGGGTCAGCATGCGCACCGGGAACCCGTGTTCGAGCGGCAGCGGCTCGCCGTTCATGCCGATGGCGAGCATCGCGTCCCGCCCGTCCAGCAGCGTCGCCACCGGGGTGCCGATCGTCATGCCCTCGACCGAGCGCGCCACCACCTGCTCGGCGCCGGCTCTGATCCCGAGGGAGCGCAGAAGCGGCGCCAGCGGCACCCCGAGCCACTTCGCCGTTCCCATGTACGGGCCGCCGACCTCGTTGGAGACGCAGTTCATCGTGACCGGCCGCTCGATCAGCGGCATGGCGAGCAGATCCTCGAAGGTGACTCGCAGCTCGCGGCCGAGCATCCCGTGCACCCGCAGCGACCAGTCGCCGAGGTCGATCCGCGGCACGGTGAGCGCCGTGTCGACGCGATAGAAGTCCTTGTTCGAGGTCAGGAGCCCGGCCGGTACGGGCGGTCCGGGATCAGCCGCGGCCGGCAACCGCACCGACTCGCGAGCCCGGCCCGGCGCCCCACCGGCGAGACCCCGTAGCGCCACCGCCCCGCCCGACGCCGCGACCAGGGCCGCGGCCTGCAGGAAGACCCGGCGATCAACCCGTACGCCGGAAGGGCGGGACCGCAGCAGCAGCCACAGCACCACCCCCGCCAGCGCCGCCCCGGTCAAGGACGGCACCACGTCGTACGGCTGGAAAGCCGGCCGCGAAAGCGCCGCACCCGCCCCGGCCAGGCCGAGCAGCGCGGGCCCGGCGACGGCGACGAGACGCCGCCGCCGGCCCACCGCCCCGGTGACCGCGGCCAGGGCCGCCACCACCAGCCCGATCACACCGAGAAGGAATGGCTTGTCGTTGGTGCCGAGCTCGCGAACCGCGAACTCCTTGACTGCCGTCGGCGTCGCGTCGATGACCGCGCCACCCACCGCGATCAGCGGCCCGGCCGCCGGCCGGGTGACGGCGGCCAGCAGTTCGGCCACCGCCACCCCGAGGCTCGCGGCAGCCAGACCGGCCGCCACCCCCGCCCAGGCCCGCATCAGCTCTTCGGCATCAGGACGGAGTCGATGATGTAGACGGTCGCGTTGGCCGTCTGCACGTTGCCGCAGACCACCGAAGCGGCGCCGTTCACCTTGAAGTCCTCGCCGCTGCCGCTGACCGTCAGCTCGTCACCCTGCAGGGTCTTGTGCGAGCCGGCCAGCGCCTCCGGAGCGAGCTTCCCGGGCACCACGTGGTAGGTCAGGATGCTGGTCAATGTCTTCTTGTCGGCCAGCACCTTGTCCAGGTCGGCCTTCGGAATCTTGCCGAACGCGTCGTTGGTGGGCGCGAAGACGGTGATGCCGTCGGCCGAGTTGAGCGAGTCGACCAGGCCGGCCTTCTTGACCGCGGTCACCAGCGTCGAGAGGAGCGGGTTGCCCGAGGCGGCGGTGGCCACCGGCACCTGGGCCATGGCCTGGAAGCTGCCCGGGTTCGACGCGTCCGCCGGCACGGCCGAGCAGCCGGCGCCGAAGGTGGCCATCATGTCCGACGGCGCCGAGCTGGCCATGGTGGTCGGTGCGGCCATCGGGCTCTCGCCGCCGGAGGACGTGGTCGAGGAGGAGGAATCACTTCCGCAGGCGGCCAGCGAGATCGAGAACAGGGTGGCCGCCGCGAGCGCCGTGAGCTTCGTTGCACGCATGATTCGTCCCTAACGTTGGAGTTTGTTACCTTCACTCCGTATTCGGGGCGAACCATGCGGCGGATGGGCGCGATCTCAGGCGAGTTTGACGTCGGCCACCAGCGGCAGCGTCGGCGTCGCCGATCCCTTCGGAGGTTCGATCGTGACGCCCACGTCGGTCGCTCCGGGCAGCCCCTCGAGCACCACGACGTCGGCCGCCTGGCCCTCGTTGAGCACCCCGGCCGACTGCGGGGCGCCGCCGGGCCGGATGGTCCACAGCTGATAGACCCGGCCGGTCGGCGCGGCCTCGGCGGCCAGCATCACGACACCCGCGTTGTGCAGGCGCGAGGTCGCCACGGTGACCCGGCCGCCGGTCGACACGTCCTGCCGGCTCAGCACCACGTCGGGGGCGGCCAGAATCGTCCGGACCCGCGCCTGCTCGGCCCGCGCCGCCTCGGCGACCTGCCGCTGGTCGCGTACGCGCTGGTCCTGCACCGCATAGACGGCCGAACCGGCGCCGACCGCGGCCACCACCGCGGCGGCCGCGGCCGCGAAACGGCGCCGGCGCGGAGCCGTACGGGTCACCGGAGCGGCCTCGACGGCGGGCGGCGCCTGACGGGTGCGCCCGATCTCGGTCATGACGTTCTCGCGCAACCAGGGCGGCGGCACCGACCAGGTGTTGTCGGCCAGCCGCGCCGCCGTCTCGCCCAACTCGGTCACCTCGATCCGGCACGCGTCGCACTCGCGCAGGTGGCGCTCGAACGCGGCCCGCTCGATGTCGTCCACCGCGTCGAGCACATAGGCGCCGACCAGGGTGTGGATGTCTATGGTCACGCCGAGGCCCCCGCTCCCATGCAGTCGCGCAGGCGGATCAGCCCGTCGCGCATTCTCGTCTTCACCGTCGGCAGCGGTGTGCCGAGCAGTTCGGCCACCCGCGGATACGAATGACCCTGGTAGTAGGCCAGCGTCACGGCCTGCCGCTGCAGCTCGGTCAGATCGTCGAGGCAGCGGCGCACCTGCTGGCGTTCGAGCCGCCCGTTGACCTCGTCGGCCACCGCGTCGTACGGGGTGTCGACCGAGGCCACCCCGGCTCGGATGGTCCGCTCGCCGGCCGCCTGCTCGGAGCGCACCCGGTCGACGGCCCGCCGGTGGGCGATCGTGAAGATCCAGGACGTGGCCGAGCCACGCTCCGGGTCGAAGCGGGCCGCCATCCGCCACACCTCGACCAGCGCCTCCTGGGCCACCTCCTCGGCCTGGGCCGGATCGCGCAGCACCCGCCGGATCAGTCCGTACACGCGGGGCGCGACCAGGTCGTAGAGCTTGCCGAAGGCCTTCTCGTCACCCCGGGCAACCTCCCGCAGCAGGTCACCCGCGTCCGCCGGGGGCGGACCCACCGCCGGGACCGCCGCCAGATGGTCCGGGCGACGGCCGGCACCGCGCTCCGCCATGGGATCCGCCTTTCGCTGTTCCAGCCATTCAAACCCCGATTCGGCACACGGGGACGCCCGGACGGGTCAGGCGGCGAGAATTTCCTTACAACCTCGATCGGGACGTCCCCGTCTATTGGTGGACGACAGGACGGGAGCGGGGATGAACGACGAGTCGGACGCGGGGTACCTCGAGTACGTCTCCGGCCGGACACCGGCACTGCGGCGCATGGCCTTCCTGCTCGGCGGCGACGAGCACCAGGCCGACGACCTGGTGCAGGAGACGATCACCAAGCTATACGCGAAGTGGCCGCGGGTGTCGAAGGTCGAGAACGTCGACGCCTACGTGCACACCATGCTCGTCCGCGCCTTCCTCGACGAGAAACGCCGGGGCTGGTGGAAGGTGAGCCTGCGGGACGCGCCACCCGAGAGACCGGCCCCGGCGGAGCCCCCGTCGGAGGAGAAGGCGATCCTGCGGGCCGCCCTGAACCGGATTCCCGCCCGTCAGCAGGCCGTGCTGGTGCTGCGCTTCCTGTGCGACCGGTCGGTCGCCGAGGTGGCCCAGTTGCTCGGCTGCTCCGAAGGCACCGTGAAGAGCCAGACCTCGCACGGGCTGAACGCCCTGCGCCGGATCCTGGGCGACCGCGTCGGAGGTGTGCTGTGAACGACGACGAGTACGGATCTCAGTTGCTCAGCCCCCTGCGGGGCGAACCGGCCGGGCCGCCCGCCGTCGACGTGGTCCGGGCCATGCGCGAGGGCCGCCGGATGCGCCGCCGCCGCTGGTGGACCGGTGGCTCGGCCCTGGCCGCCCTGCTCGCCGCCGGGTTGACCGGTGGCTTGCTGGTGGCGAACCGGGAGCCGGAGCCGAGCCCGATCCGGCCCGCCGCCTGCACGGCCGCCGCCCTGCCGATCGGGAAGCACCGGGACGTCGAGGTGACCGGGGCCGACCCGAGCGGCGCCTGGATCGTCGGCACCTCTGCCTACAAAGAGGGCGGGCCCACCCCGACCTCGATCCTGGTGTGGCACAACGGCGAGCTGGTGACCGATCTGAAGCCGGCCGGGCTGCGCAAGGGCAGCGACGGGGTCCGGATGGCCGACGTCAACGCCTCCGGTGTGGCGGTCGGCGGCAACACCGACGGCTACCCCGACCCGTACGTCATCGAAGGGGGAAAGATCCGGAAGCTGGCCGGCGGTCCCGGCGAGGCCGATGCGATCAACGACGCCGGGGTGATCGTCGGCAAGGCCGGGCCGCCCAACCAGGAACGGCCGGTGCGATGGGCCTCGCCCGACGCCGATCCGGTGCCGCTCCCGCTGCAGGACGACCCCCTTTCCGTCCGATCGACGGTCACCGGCATCACGCCGGACGGCACCGTCTTCGGGACGATCAACTGGAAGGCGTACCTGTGGCGACCCGACGGCACCCACGGGTATCTCGAGACGCCGGCCGTCGAGGGCCGACGGGTCAACGGCTTCACGCCGATGGTGCAGCGGGAAGGCTGGCTCTACGGCGCTCTCCACACGGCCGCGCCCGGCTCGAAGACGCCACCGCTGCCGCCGAACGGCAGGGCCGAGGTCTATCGGTACGAGCTGACGACCGGCGCTTGGCAGAAGGTCACCGACGACTGGAAACAGGCGCAGCTCGCCGGCGCCGGCCCCGAAGGGGAGAACCCCCTGCAGGCCGAGCCGAAGATCTACGTCGGCCAGTCGGTGCTCGACCTGCCGCCGCTCGCGCCACCCGCACCGTTACCGGCCTCGGCACCGGCCGGCCTGTCCCCCGGTGGCAGCCGGGTCGATTTCCTCAGTGACGACGCCCGCGTCGCGGCGGGCACGGCGACGGACTTCAGGGGCAAACTCAGCGACCGGAGGTCCGTGCCGGTCATCTGGCGCTGTCGATAGCCACCGTACGACCCGAGGCGACCGCTTCCTGCGCGGCGACCAGGATGGCGGTCACCTCGGCGCCGAACTTCACGTCGAGCTCGACCGGCGGCCCTCCGGCGGCCGCGGCGATCAGCTGGTCGATGGCCACGCCGAGGGCGTCGGTGGGCGACCACGGCGCGTCCGGCACCGGGCGCACGCCGGCCCCGCCCGCGAACTGGGCGTCCTCGCGCTCGGCGGCCGTCGGCGCGTCCACCGAGAGGGTGAGGTTGCTGATCGTGCCGCTCGCGTGGCGCAGCAGCAGGTGGGTCATGTCGCGCGGGCCGGCCATCCCGGCCACCTCGGTCACCGGGCCCAGCACCGGCAGCACCAGCGCCAGGGCGTGCGGGCCGACGTCCCACAGGCCGCCGCTCTCTTTGCGCCAAGCCGACGCGCCGAACGGGTTGTCCTCGGTGAAGATCGAGCCGAGGTGGTCGACCCGGCCCTCGGTCCAGCCGCCGACCGCCGCCGCGTCGGCCACGAACTCGGCGATCTGCGGGAACAGGCGGCGGGTGAAGAAGACCACCGAGGCCAGGTTGCGCTCGGCCACGGCGTCGACGATCGCCGCCGCCTCCTCGTTGGTGAACGCGACCGGCTTGTCGAGCAGCAGGTGCTTGCCCTGCTGGGCGGCCTTCAGGGCCAGCGGCGCCTGCACGTTGGGCGGCAGGGCGACCGCTACGGCGTCCACATCGGCGAGCAGTTCGTCCTGATCGGCGTACGCGCGGACGTTGAACTCACCGGCAAGTTCGGCCGCCTTGTCGGGATTGCGGCCCCAGACCCCCACGAACTCGGCGTCGGGGTGGGCCGCCAGGGCCGGGGCGTGGGCCAGGTGCGCCCAGGGTCCAGTGCCGAACAGTCCGAAGCGCATTGGTGTCGCCTGCCTCTCTAGGGTCCAGCCGCAAGCTACCAGGGCTAGATCCATCAGTACGCTGTGCCGGGTGAACGGTCCTCTGTCGGTGGCGACCATCGTCGTCGCCCTTGTGCTGGCGGTCTGGTATCTGCTGCGCTCCGCTCTCAACCGCGCGCCGAGCCGCTACGACCTGCTGGCCGCGGCGGCGCTCACCGTGCTGGTGGCTGTCCTGCTGGCGGTCGCCGTCATCGGCCTGTTCGACGGCGAGCGGCCCAGCGACACCGTCACCTTCATCGGTTACCTCATCACGACCATCGCCTTCACCCCGGTCGCGGCCTATCTGGCCCGCTTGGAGCCGACCCGGTGGGGCAGCCTCATTCTCGGCGTCGCCTGCCTGGTGATTCCGGTTCTCGTGCTGCGCCTGCAGCAGATTGCGTCGGTGACCGGTGCCTGAAGCCTCCGCCCGCCCCCGCGACGCCGCCCTCGGTTCCGGTCTCGGCCGGGTGCTGCTGCTGGTGTACGGCGTTTTCGCGCTCTCGGCCAGCGCCCGGGCGCTCGTGCAGATCACCACCAAGTTCGGCGAGGCGCCGCTGGCCTACCTGCTGTCGGCCTTCGCCGGTCTGGTCTACATCTCGGCCACCGTCGGCCTGGCGATCGGCGGCGCCCGCGGCCGGCTGATCGCCCTGGTCAGCTGCTCGATCGAGCTGCTCGGGGTGCTCGTGGTGGGCATCCTGACCACGGCCGACGCCGGCGACTTCCCCGACGACACGGTGTGGTCGCACTTCGGCAGCGGCTACGGCTACGTGCCGCTGGTGCTGCCGTTCATCGGCCTGTGGTGGATCTGGCGCCACCGGCCGCGCCCCGCTTAGTCGTCGGCCTCTGGAGCAGCCGGCGGCGTGCTCAGTCGTCGGCTTCGATGGTGTGCGGCACGAAGAAGCTCATGTCGTTGGTGACCAGGCCCTTGGTGCCGAGGCCCTCGCGGATGCCCATGCCGGCCGGCTCGCCGTCGATCAGCCACGACCCGATCACGGGGTGCACCGTGCCCTCGAGCCCCTCGAAGGACGGGAGTTCGCTGAGCTCCTGCACGACGAAGCGCCCGTCCGACCCGTACTCGGAAGGGTTTTCGACGATCGTCTGCCCGTCGCGCACGAGCGTGACCGAACCGCCCTCGCGGCCCCAGATCGGCTTCTTGGCATAGCTCTTGAGCGAGGACGCCTTGGAGGACTCGGCGAAGTAGGCCGGGAGCAGGTATTTGCTGCGCTCCGGGTTGTCGCCGAACAGCATCCACAGCACCGGCAGCAGCGCCTTGTTGCCGAGCAGGGCGGCCTTGTAGGGCGGCTCGATCCACACCGTGCCGTGCTTGGTGGGGTCGGCCATGTTGCGGAAGAAGGCCTTGCCGCCCTCCTCAGTCCAGAACCACTCCCACGGATAGAGCATGAAGATGATGTCGATCGGCTCGGACTGGCTCTCCTTGCCGGGGGCGGGCACGAACACCACGCGGTCGCCGGCCACGTCCCAGCCGATCTGGCTCATGGCGATCAGCTCGACCGGGTAGCCCGCCTCCTCGGCCGTGGCCATCAGGTACGCGACGTTCATGCGGTCCTCGCCGGAGGTCTCCGACGTCTCGTACGCGAAAAAGATCTTGGGCTTTTCCGGGAGCCACGTGCGGGCCTCGCGCAGCCTGGCGATGTTGCGCCGCCACGCGCCGGGATCGCCCGGCTCGCCGGGAGCCGCGGGCCAGCCGACCAGGCGGTCGTGGATCGAGTTCCACTGCCGCCACGGGTGCTTGGTCAGGTTGGTCTGGTCGGCCCAGTGCCACTGGATGACCGCGCTCTCGACCAGCGAGGTCGGCGTCTGCGCGTTGAACTCGAGCAGCTTGGGGGTGCTGCCGGCGCCGTTGTACCAGAGGTCGAACCGGCCGTAGATGCTCGGCGAGTAGTCCGGCGCCTCCATCGGCAGGCGCATCTCGGGGTCTTTGTCGTAGTGCGTCCACGTCTCGGCGTCGCCGTCGAACCACGTGCGGATGATCTGCTCGTGGGCGAACTCGGGGATGCCGATCCGAGCCAGATAGCAGCTCTGCGGATTGCACACGGACGCGAAGTAGCCGTCCTTGCGGCCCTGCACGGTGTGGCGCGGGCACTGCCGGACCATCCAGTCGCCGGCCTCGAGGCACATCTCGAACAGGGCGGTGGTGGCCGTCTCGAGCTCTTCGATCTCGGCCGCGGTGAAGTCGTAGTACGGGCCTTCCTGCCAGTACGAGACCATCGTGCCGTCGGGCAGCTCGGTGTCGTTGTAGGTCAGCCCGAGGCTGTAGTTGGTGAGCTTCCAGCCGTCGCGGACCGGCCCGTGCGGAACTCGGCGCACGCTCAGCCGCCCGAGCTCTTGCTGGAACCGCGGGCCGCGCCGCCCTTGCCGACCACGCTGGTCTTCACCGTGCCGTTACCGATCTTGCCGGTGGCGGGCAGCCCGAAGGACTGCCGCGCGGCCCGGTCGTTGTACGCGAACTTGTTGCCCCCGGCCGGCAGCGTGTAACCGACCGGGTAGCCCGGCCGGTAGGCCGAGGAGTACCAGATGAAGAAGGGCAGGGCCCCGAGACCGGAACCGCCGTTGTTGTTGTCGTCGTCGCAGTAGTCCTCGTCGACAACGGTGCCGTTCGCATCGGCGCAGTAGAAGCCGGCGTCCTGGTAGTCGTCGTCGTTGTCGCACGCCGCCGCGCCACCCGCCGCAAGAAGCAAGAAAGTGCTGGTCAGCGACACACTACGCGAGCTCATGCGTCGGTTCATCATCATCCCTTTGTAGCGCGTCGCAGCAACTTCCGCCCTAGGCGCGGGGCCCCCCGGCAACATAGATGACCTGCCCCGAGACGAAACCGGCGCCCTCGCTGACGAGGAAGGATACGGTGTTCGCCACGTCCTCGGGGCGACCCGCCCGGCCCACGGGAATCTGAGCCACGGCGGCCTTCTCGAACTGGGCGAAATCCACCCCGACGCGGGCCGCGGTGGCCGCCGTCATGTCGGTGACGATGAAGCCGGGCGCCACCGCGTTGGCCGTGATGCCGAACCGGCCCAGCTCGATGGCCAGCGTCTTGGTGAAGCCCTGCAGACCGGCCTTGGCCGCCGCGTAGTTGGCCTGGCCGCGGTTGCCGAGGGCCGAGGTGCTGGAGAGGCTGACGATGCGCCCCCAGCCGGCGTCGACCATGTGTTTCTGCACGGCCCGGCTGAACAGGAAGGCGCCGCGCAGGTGGACCGCCATCACGGTCTCCCAGTCGTCGTCGGTCATCTTGAACAGCAGGTTGTCGCGCAGCACGCCGGCGTTGTTGACCAGCACGGTGGGCGCGCCCAGCTCGGCCGCGACCCGGTCGACAGCGGTGTTGACCTGGATCGGGTCGGAGACGTCGGCCCCGACGGCCAGCGCCGTCCCACCCGCGTCGTGGATGGCGGTCACCGTGTTGGCGCAGGCTCCCTCGTCGAGGTCGACGACGGCGACGGACATGCCGTCGGCGGCGAGCTGGCGAGCGGTGGCCTCACCGATGCCGCGGGCGGCTCCGGTGACGATGGCGACGCGGGTGGGAGCGGACTGGGACACTATCGGCCTCCGTCGATAAATTTGCACTGGGAGTGCACTTTAACCTGCGATCACGGGTTCCGGCACAGGCGGATCCACCGGTATCCGTAGCCGGCGACCTCAACCTTGTCCCATTTGCCGAGCTCGGGGTATTCCTGGTCGGCCAGGACGTCGTTGGGCTGATCCGCCTCGGCGGCCAGGGCGCTGAGATCGAGGGTCGCCGCCTCGGTACCCAGGTTGTGCACGAAGACCATCGTGCCGGTCTCGCCGTCGGCGCGGTGGACCAACACACTGGTCGGACCCGGAATATCGATGTGCGTGCAGCTGCCCGCCCCGACCTCGGGAGCTTCCCGGAGCGTACGGATCATGCGCTCGAACCAGGAGAGCAACGATTGCGGGTCGTGGCGCTGCAGCGTGACGTTGACCTTCTCCCAGCCGAAGTCGCCGCCTGAGATCACCGGGCGCACCAGGTCACCGGTCTTGGCGGACGAGAAACCGCCGTTGGCCGTGAGCGACCACTGCATGCCGGTGCGGATGGCGTGCCGGCCCTCCTGCGACAGGTCCTCGCCCATGCCAATTTCCTCGCCGTAGCGCAGGACCGGGGTGCCGCGCAGGCTGAACTGCAGGGCGTAGGCCAGCTCGAGGTGCCGCCGGTCGTTGCCGAGCATGGGCGCCAGCCGCCGCCGGATGCCCCGGCCGTACAGCTGCATGTTCTCGTCGGGGCCGAACTTGGCGAACACCTCGGCCCGCTGCTCGGCGGTGAGGCGGGACAGGTCGATCTCGTCGTGGTTGCGCAGGAAGGTGGCCCACTGACCGCCCAGCGGCAGCTTGGGGGTGTCACGGAGGCCGTCGATGATCGGTTCGGCGTCCTCGCGGGCCAGGGCCAGCACCAGGCGGGTGTTGAGCATGAAGTCGAACAGCATGTGGATGCGGCTGTTCGAGCCGCCGCCGTCGCCGAAGAACTTGGTCAGCTCGGCCGGCTCGACGTTCGCCTCGGCCAGCAGCACCGCGTCGCCCTTACGCCACTGCACCCACTGCCGCAGCTCGGTCAGGAAGTCGAGGTCTTTGGGAGAGTTGGGGTTGCCGGGCTGCGTCTCCTCGATGATGAAGGGGACGGCGTCCATGCGGAACCCGGCCACACCCAGCTGCAGCCAGAACGCGCAGATCTTCTTGATCTCTTCGCGGACCTCGGGGTTGGTGATGTTGAGATCCGGCTGGAATTTGTAGAACCGGTGGTAGTACCAGAGCTTGGCCGTGCGGTCGTAGGTCCAGGTCTCGTCCTGCTCGCCCGGGAAGACCATGCCCTGCTTACGGTCGGCCGGCTCAGTGTCGGACCAGACGTACCAGTCGCGGTACGGCGAGTCGGGCGACGACCGGGCCGACTGGAACCACGGGTGCTTGTCCGAGGTGTGGTTGACGACCAGGTCGATGATCACCTTGATGCCGAGGTTGCCCGCCTGGTGCAGCAGCTCGGCGAAGTCGCCCAGATTCCCGAACCGCGGGTCGACGTTGTAGAAGTCGGTCACGTCGTAGCCGTCGTCGCGGTCGGGCGACGGGTGGATCGGGTTGAGCCACAGGCAGGTGACGCCCAGCCGGGCCAGATAGTCGAGCCGGCCGATCATCCCTCGGATGTCACCGCACCCGTCCCCGTCGGAGTCGGCGAAGGTGTCGATGTCGGCGCAGTAGACAACGGCTTTCTGATACCACCGGTCAGTCATGCCCCTCTACTTCACCCTGACCCCGACGGGCCAAACCGCCCGGCCGCACGACCGGCATTCTGCCGCGCAGCCGGGGTTCCCGTCCGCCGTCACTTGACCGCCTGACCGCCCGCCGCGCGACCGCCTGCCGTCACGCGGCTGCGTGCCCGCCCTCGGCCAGCCGGCCGCGCCGGTCGAGCAGCGACGCGCCGATGAAGACGGCGGCCGGCGCCAGCCCGAGCACGGCCCACTGGACGGGGTTGATCATGTGGGTCGACTCGGGGTGGCCCATGTTGTAGACGATGAACTCGCCGAAGCCGAACTCGATCACCGGCACCGTCGCGACCACCGGCGCCGCCCAGCACAGCAGCCGGGTCCGCAGCCGGCGCTCCTGCCGGAAGATCGCCATCGCGGCCAGCACCACCGCGACCAGCACGATGATCCACTGCAGGTCGTAGGCCCCGGTCCGTAGCGGCGGAGCCAGCACGCCCTGCACCACCAGAACCGTGCTCGCGGCGACTATCCACTGCCAGCCCCGCGGCCGGGCCGTGCCGCGATCGGCGACCAGCCCGGCGATCAGCACCAGAGCCGCCGAGACGATCAGCCAGTAGGCGTACAGCACCGTGGCTGGCGTCTCCACATAGGATCGCGCCGGAACCAGGATCTCGCCGGCCAGCCCGGCCGAGGCGCCGGCCGCACCGAGCAGCCGCCACCCGAGCAGGGCGGCCGCCAGCGCGACACCCCAGGCCAGAACCCGCACCCAGCTCGTCACCTCGATGTACTGCGTGCCGACCTCGGCGTAGTGGCGCACCGTGACGTACAGCTCGCTCACGAGGCGGCGCAATGCGACGGCGAAGAGCAGCATCGCCCCGAAGATCTGCACCACCCGGGCCGCCCGGCTCTCGCCGGCCCACAGGCCGCGGAAATGGGCGGCAACCGCCCCGCGGGCGACGTCGAACGCCTGGGCCGGGCCCGGGCGCGGGTCGGCCATCAGGACGCCCAGCATCTCGTCGCCGTATTCCTGCCGGAAGTCGCGCGGATAGAGCGCGAGCAGGCGGCGGTAGCGGATCTCGGTCACGCGGTGGCTCCCCCGAAGTCGGCGCGGCGGGCGCGCAGGCGCCCCTCGGCGATGGTGGCCTGCTCACGCAGGCGGGCGGTCTCGGCTGCGAGGCTCTGCTCGCCGGCCCCCGTGAGCCGGTAGTAGCGCCGCAGGCGGGACTGGACGACCTCTTCCCGATCGACCTCGATCAGGCCCTCGCCCCGCAACCGGTCGAGTGCCGCATAGAGCGTGCCCGCCCGCAAGCGGACCCGCCCCCCGGTCATGCCCTCGACGTCTTCGATCACGGCATAGCCGTGCCGGGCCTCGCCGGCCAGCGCCGTGAGGATCAAGAAGGTCGGCTCGTTCACACCGGAAGCATATGCCGACCGTCGGTATATATCCAGCGCCGGCAGCCGCCGATTTCCCGGAGCGCGGACGCGAGGGGCACTGCGCTGCGGGTTCAGGTTCGTTTCAGGCGCGCCGGGTAGAAGAAAACGGTGGCTGCGACGGATCTGGCACAGGCAGGCGGACTGACGGGCTGGGTGGCCTCGGTCATCGAGTCGCTCGGTGAGGTGGGCGTCGGCCTGCTGGTGGCGCTCGAGAACATCGTGCCGCCCATCCCCAGCGAGATCGTGCTGTCGATGGCGGGCTACCTGGCCAGCGAGGGCCGCGTCAACCTGATCCTGGTCTTCGTCGCCGCCACGGCCGGCTCGGTGCTGGGCGCCCTGGCCCTCTACTGGTTGGGCTACGCGCTCGGTGAGGACCGGCTGCGCCGCTGGCTCGACCACATCCCCCTGGTCGACGCGGACGACCTCGACCAGGCCGACCGCTGGTTCGAGCGGCACGCCAAGGCGGCGGTGCTCTTCGGCCGCTGCGCCCCGGTCGTCCGCAGCCTGATCTCCATACCGGCCGGCGCCAACCACATGCCGCTGATCCAGTTCACCGTCTTCACCACGATCGGCAGCGGGGTGTGGAACGCGTTGTTCGTCGGCGGCGGCTACGCGCTCGGCTCGCGCTGGCAGAACGTCGAGAAGTACAGCCACTGGTTCGACTACGCCATCTACGCATTGCTGATCGTCGGCATCGGCAGCTGGGTCGTCAAGAAGGTGCGCAAACGGCGACGCGCGGCCGCTGGACGTTAGCGGCCGCGCGTCTTTCCAACAACGTCAGAAGCCGGCGCTGACCTTCGTGAAGGCCCAGTCGGCCTGCGCGATGCCGGAGCAGTCGGAGACCACGCCGCCACCAGCGCAGCCGCGGTCCCGGTTGACCGACCAGAAGGTGAAGCGGGACAGGCCCTTGCTCTTGGCGTAGTCGCGGATCCGGGTCCACGTCTCGACCGTGGTGAGCTCCTGCTGGTCCGACAGGCCGTTCATGCCCGAGATGCCGACGTGCGAGTACGCCTGGGCGTCGGTGTAGCCGAACGTCGTCTTGAGCAGGTTCTTCAGACCCTCGGTGGCGCCGACGGTCGAGCCGTACATGTCCGCGCCGCCGCCGAAGTCGAACGGCATCTGGGTGAAGATGTCGATGTTGGCGTTGAGCGCCTTGGCCTGCTGCACCAGCCGGGTGCCGTAGTAGTTCGGGCCGGTCGGCGAGGTGCCGAAGGTCAGGATCGTCTTCACCGACGGGTTCTTCTGCTTGACGATCTTCAGGGCGTTCAGCACGCGGTCCTGCACGACGGTGTTCTCGAACTCGTCGGAGTTCTCGATGTCGATGTCGATCGACTTGAGCTGGAACGCGTCGATGATCTTCTGGTACGCGCCGGCCAGCGCCTCGGGCGTCGAGCAGTTCGGGCCGAGCTTGTTGCCGCTCCACCCGCCGACCGACGGCACGATGTCGATGCCGGCCGCCCGGGCCTGGGCGATGTAGCCGGCGTGCACGCCGCCGGTCAGGCCGCTCTCGCCGTCCCAGGCCGGGTTGCAGCCGTTGCTGGCGAGCACAAAGGCGATGGTGAACGCCTTGACGCCGGTCGAGGCGAGCGTCGACGGCGCCGGCGGGTTGCCCCAGCCGGGGTAGACGTACGGCGCCGAGATCATCTTGGTGCCGGTCGACGGCGGGTTCGTCGGGGGCGTGGTCGGCGGCTTCGTGGTGGGCGAAGTCGTCGGGGGCGTGGTGCCACCGCCGCAGGCGCCGTCGTTCTTCCAGACGTCCCACTGTCCACTGTGTGTGGCCGGGGACTCGTTCTGCGTCCACCACTTGGCGCTGTAGTTGATGCCGTTCTGCGAGGCGGTGTTCCCGCCCACGTAGACGGCGCTGGAGCTCCAGGCGGGGGCACACGCGGCGGCGGCGCTCGAGGTGGCCATCGGCAGTACCGCGGCGGCCGTGCCGGCGGCGGCGACGGTGCCGAGGATGAGCAACTTCCTGCTCAACTTCACGGGGATGTCCTTCTTCACGGGGTGGGGGTTCAGGGGAGGGTGGCGAGGTGGGGCTTGACGGTGTTGGCGAAGCCGTTGCCGTTGGTGACGTCCCAGTTGATCGACCAGGTCATCGCGCCCCGGAGGCCCGGGTAGGTGGCCGGCGGCTTGAAGGAGCCGCAGTTGGTGCCGCGGGCCAGGCAGTCGAGCGCCTGGTTGACCACGGTCGGGGCGACGTAGCCACCGCCGGCGGCCCGGGTGCTGGCCGGCAGGCCGAGCGCGACCTGGTCGGGGCGCAGGCCGCCCTGGGTCTGGATGCAGGCCAGCGCGGTCAGGAAGTTCACGGTGCCCTGCGAGTAGGCGTTCATCTGGTCGCAGCCGAGCATCGCGCCCGAGTTGTAGAACTGGGTGAACACCACGGTCAGGATGTCCTTGATGCTCAGCGCGAGCGCGAAGTAGGACGACTGCGGGTTCTGCATGTCGATGGTCTGCGGGGCCATCGTGATGATGAGGTTCGCCCCCACCTTCGAGCGCAGGCTGCGCAGCGCCTGGGCCATGTAGGTGGCGTTGAGGCCGTTCTCCAGGTCGATGTCGACGCCGTCGAAGCCGTACGTGGTGATCAGGCGGTGCACCGAGTCGGCGAACGCGGTCGCGGCGGCGGCGCTGTTGACGGCGACCGTGCCCTTCTCACCGCCGACCGAGATGACGACCTTCTTGCCCCGCGAGTGCAGGGTGGCGATGTCGGCCTTGAACTGGGCGTCGGTGTACCCGCCGACCGCCGCGGCCAGGCCCGGGTCGAGGTTGAAGGTGACCGCGCCCTGGGTGGTGGTGGCGTCGGCGAAGGCGACCGCGATGAGGTCGTAGTTGTTCGGGACGGCGGCCAGCTTGAGGGGGGCGGCGCCGTTGTCGAAGTTCTGCCAGTAGCCGGTCAGGAAGTGCTTGGGCAGCTGGCCGTTCGACGGCGGGGTGGTGGGCGGCGTCGTCGGCGGGGTGGTCGGTGGAGTGGTGGGCGGTGTCGTCGGCGGCTTCGTGGGCGGGGTGGTCGGCGGCGTGGTCGGCGGGGTGGTCGGGCCGCTGCCGCAGGCGCCGTCGTTCTTCCAGACGTCCCACTGTCCACTGTGGGTGGCCGGGGACTCGTTCTGCGTCCACCACTTGGCGCTGTAATTGGTGCCGTTCTGCGACGCGGTGTTGCCGCCCACGTAGACCTGCGAGGCGCTCCAGGCCGGCGCGCAGGCCGCGGCGGCCGAGGCCGTGCTGGTGAAGTAGGTCGCCGCGCCACCGGCGACGAGCGCCGTGACGGTCGCCAGGATTACCGATCTGGATCGCCTCATGGCCATCCCCTCCACCCGAACCCAATGAGATGCATCAATCATTAGGACTGTTAACAGTAAAAGTCCAGAGGGCCGGACCTTAAACATCCTTAAAGGTCCGGCCCTGCGTACGCGGGTGGGGCTATCGACGGAACTGGATCCAGTTCACATTGACGAAGTCGGCCGACTGGCCGCTGGTGAAGGTCAGGTAGACCGTGTGCGTGCCGGTCACGTTCGAGACGTTGCCCGGGATCGACTGCCAGGTCTGCCAGCCACCCGTGCCGCCGAGCGCGAAGCTGCCGATCGGCGCGTTGCTGCGGCTGTCGACGCGCACCTCGATCAGGCCGCTCACGCCGGAGCCGGCGCCCGAGGCGACCCGGGCCACGAAGTCGCGCACGCCACCCGTACCGAAATTGACGTTATTGAATTGCAGCCAGTCGCCGTTGGCGATGTAACCGACGTCCTGACCGCCCTCGGAACACGTCTCGACCTGCACCCCGGCCGAGGAGTTGAACGACTCGGCCTCGATCCGCGAGTACGCGTCACGGGTGCCGCTGGGCGGCGGAGTCGTGGTCGGCGGGGTGGTCGGCGGCGTCGTGCCACCGCCCGAGCTCTGCCAGACGGCCACGTAGTCGACGAGCATGGGCACGCCGGGCTGGGTGGCCGAGGTGGGACCGCCACCGAACGCGGCCGGGAAACCGCCGCCGATCGCCACGTTGAGGATCACGAACATGCCGTGGTGGGTGGCGTTGTTCCAGGTGGTGGAGTCGACGGCGTTCGAGGTGAGGGTGAAGTAGTTGTTGCCGTCCAGGTACCAGCGCAGCTGCTCGGGCGAGGTGCTGCGGTCGTACTCGATCGCGTACGTGTGGAAGCCGGTCTTGCAGCCGCTGCAGGCCCGCTCGCCGCTGCCGATGCCGGTGGTCTCGTTGCACGGGCCACCCGGGTTGGTGCCGCAGTGCAGGGCGGCGAACACCGACTCGCGGCCGTTGATGTTCTCCATGATGTCCCACTCGCCGATGCCCGGCCAGTTCGTCGCGCCGACCGGACGGGCCGCCGCGCCGAGCGCCCAGAACGCCGGCCAGTACCCGGCGGCCGCGGCCCCGCTGACGTTGGGCTGCTGGATCCGCGCCTCGATGCGCACCTTGCCGCCGGTGGGCGCGGCGAAGTCGGTGCGCTGGGTCTCGACCCGGCCCGACGTCCAGTTGCCGGCCGAGTCGCGCAGCGGCTTGATCACCAGGTTGCCGCCGCCGTCCTGGTAGACGTTGTTCGTCGAGTCGGTCATGTACTCGACCTCGCCGGTGCCCCAGTTCGAGGCGCCGCCGGGGTAGCCGTGCCCGATGTCGTAGAGCCAGTTCGACCGGTTCAGCCCGGAGCCGGCGGCCCCGGTGAAGTCGTCGCTGAAGACCAGCGACATGCCGGACGGGGCGGGCGGAACGGCCGCGTTAGCGTTCAACGAGAACACCGCGGTGGCCGCGACGGCGAGCATCGCCGCAGCTGAGGCGAGCAAAGCCCGCATCCGTTTCCTGGACATGAGTGCGCCTTCCGTAGGGGGTGTGAGAGCGCTCTCACGGATTGCACGCTTGTTACAAAGTCGGTGTCAACATGGACGTACGTCAATTGCCCCTTCGTACCCAGGAACGGCACAGTTTCTGTGCGGCAACTACCGGGTAATCCGCGCGCATGGACAACGCGGGCTCGACCATCATTGACCCTGAGCTGGCCGAGAGAGCAGAGTCGAACGACCTGCACACGCTGGGCGTCGAAGAGGAATACCTGCTGGTGGACGCCGTCGAGCCACGCGCTGTCGAAGCCGTGGAAGAGGTGTTCGACCACCTGCCGGCCGAGATGCGCGACTCCGTGCAGCACGAATTCATGCGCAGCCAGATCGAGGTGGCCAGCCCGCCCCAGCTCGAACTCGGCGCATTGGCCAAGGCACTGCGCGAATTGCGCGCCGGGGTGGCCGACGCGGCCGAGGCGGCCGGCGCGCGGCTGCTGGCCATCGGCACCGGGCCGGCCGCGGGCGGGCGCATCCGCGTCGTCGACAATCCGCGTTACCACCGGATGCAGGAGCGCTTCGGCGACCTCTCCCCCGGCGCCGGCATGTGCGGCACCCATGTGCACGTGAGCATCCCCGACGACGAGACCGGCGTACAGGTGCTCAACCACCTGCGCCCCTGGCTGCCGATCTTTCAGGCCGCCACGGTGAATTCGCCGCTGTTCGAGGGGCGCGAGACCGGCTACGCGAGCTGGCGCTTCATGCTGTGGGAGCGCTGGCCCACCGTGGGCCCGGCGCCCTACCTGCGCTCGTTCCAGGACTACGAGACGATGATCGCCGACCTCGAGGCGAGCGGCGCGATGCTCGACGAGGGCATGCTCTACTGGTACGCCCGGCTGTCCGCCCGCTACCCCACGGTCGAGATCCGGATGGGCGACGTAATGCCCACCGCCGACGACGCGGTGCTGCTGGCCGCGCTGGCCCGGGCCCTGGTCGCCACGCTGGTCAACGAGGTGCGCGCGGGCGTCCCGGCCCCCGACGTGCCGCACCCGCTGCTGATGGCCGCGCACTGGCGGGCCGCGCACGACGGGCTCGAGGGCCTCAACATCGACATGGCCACCCGCGAGCCGCGCTCGGCGTGGAAGCTGATGCGCCAGCTCTTCGACTACGTGCGGCCCGAGCTCGAGCGCCACGGCGACCTCGAGATGGCCACCACCCTGCTGGGCAAGCTGCGCGCGCACGGCACCGGCGCCGCCCGGCAGAAGGCGATCCTGGCCCAGGGCGGCTCGGTGGCCGACGTCGTCGACCGTTTCGCCCGGCTCACTCGCGGGGAGTCGCCGGAAAAGTAGGCTGGGCGCGTGAAACTCGTCGTCATCGGCGGGGACGCCGCCGGCATGTCCGCCGCCTCGCAGGCCCGTAAGCGTCTGGGGCCGGACGAGCTGTCCATCGTCGTGTTCGAGCGGGGGCATTTCACCTCGTACTCGGCCTGCGGCATCCCGTACTGGATCGGCGGCGCCGTCGACGACCGGGACAAGCTCGTCGCCCGTACGCCCGAGGAGCACCGCAAGGCCGGCATCGACGTGCGGCTCGGGCACGAGGTGGTCGGCATCGACCTCGACCGCCGGGAAGTGCTCGCGCACAACCTCGACGACGGGGGCGAGGTGCGGCAGCCCTTCGACCACCTGGTGTACGCGGCGGGCGCCACCCCGGTCATGCCGGAGTGGGCCCGGGTGCGCGACGCGGGCGTCTTCGGCGTACAGACGCTCGGCGACGGCGAAGCCATCCACGCCTGGCTCGACCGGAAGCCGGAGCCGCGGAACGCGGTGGTCATCGGCGGCGGCTACATCGGCGTCGAGATGGCCGAGGCGATGGTGCTGCGCGGGCTCAAGGTGACGCTGCTCGACAAGGCGCCCCAGCCGATGGGCAAGACCGTCGACCCCGACATGGGCGCCCTCGTGCAGAAGTCGATGCGCGGGCTGGGCATCGAGGTCGTGACCGACGCCCACGTCGACGGGCTCGAGACCGAGGGCGGGCGGGTGCGGGCGGTGGTCACGCCGGACGGCACGCTGCCGGCCGACGTCGTGGTGCTGGGTCTGGGCGTACGACCGAACACCGCGCTCGCGAAAGAGGCCGGCCTGCCCGTGGGGTCGACCGGCGGCATCCGCACCGATCTGCGCATGCGGGTCGAGGGGCTGGAGGGCGTGTGGGCCGCCGGCGACTGCGTCGAGACCCAGCACCTGCTCACCGGCCGGCCCGTGCACGTGCCGCTCGGCACCCACGCCAACAAGCAGGGCCGGGTGGCCGGCATCAACATCGGCGGCGGCTACGCCACGTTCCCCGGCGTGATCGGCACCGCGGTCACCAAGGTGTGCGACCTCGAGGTGGCCCGCACCGGCCTGACCTCGAAGGAGGCGCACGCGGCGGGCTACTCGTTCGTCACCGCCACGGTCGACTCGACCAGCCGGGCCGGCTACTACCCCGGCGCCGAACTGATGACAGTCAAGCTGATCGCCGAGCGCCGCACCGGCCTGCTGCTGGGCGCGCAGATCGTCGGCCGCAACGAGGCGGCCAAGCGGATCGACGCCCTCGCGGTCGCCGCCTGGAACCGGATGACTGTGGAAGAGATGACGGCGCTCGATCTGAGCTACGCGCCGCCCTTCGCGCCGGTGTGGGACCCGGTTCTGATCGCTGCCCGAAAGGCCACCGAGGCGGTACACGCCAGCCTTTGACCGTATTTGTGTTTTCGGGGTGACACAGCGCGGCCAGCGGTTATCGCTGTGCGTAGCACTCCGGCCACCGATTCGGTCTCGCGCATGATCATGGGGCACGGTAGGAACGCAGCATGTCGCCGCAATCGCCCCGTATTCCGACGCAGGGTCACGCTTCGGCGATCTCCTCCACCGGGCGGCACCGGCGGCCCGAATCGCTGGCCGACGTCAGCGTGCGCAGCGGCCCCCGCGTCTCGATGACGTCGCTCGAGACGACTGTCCCGGCGCCCCGCGCCCCGCGTCATTCCCAGCCCGTGCGGGGAGGGCGGCATGCGGTAGCCCGGCCGACGCCCGGCACCCATCGCGCACCGGGCACGCTGCCGATCGAGTCCTGGATCCTGATGGGCAAGACGCGGCAGGGGGCCTTGCTGGCGTCGCTGGTCGCGATCGGCATCGTGCTGCTGGCCATGCCGGCCGAGCAGCGCCGCGACGGCTTCGACGCGGTGAACGCGGCCGCTCAGGCGGTGGCCGGCGTGCAGACCGAGAAGAAGGCGCCCCGCCCGGCCGCACCGCCGCCCGCCGCCGAATCCGCTGACTCCGGCGACTCCGATGGTTCCGCACGGGACGACGACGACAAGGCTCCGGCCGAGGACAAGGACGCCTCAGCTCCGGAAAAAGCGCAGCCCACGGCGAGTGCCCCGGCCACGCCCGAGGCCCCGGCGACCGAGGCCGCCGAGAAGCCCAAGCAGCCGGCCGCCGGCCCCGGCCAGTCGCTGCGCACCACCGGCAGCGAGGTGGTGGCACTGACCTTCGACGACGGCCCCGACCCGGTGCAGACCCCGAAGATCCTCCAACTGCTCGGCCAGTACGACGTGAAGGCCACCTTCTGCCTGGTCGGCGCCCAGGTCAAGCGGCACCCGGACATCGTCCGCCAGATCGTCGCCGAGGGGCACACGCTGTGCAACCACACCTGGGACCACAGCCTGACGATCGGTAAGGACGAGCCGGCCAAGATCAAGGCCGACCTCGACCGGACCAACGCCGCGATCCTGGCCGCCGTGCCCACCGCGAAGATCCCGTTCTTCCGGGCCCCCGGCGGCAACTTCACCGACCGCCTGGTCGGGGTGGCCGGCACCGCGGGGATGACCTCGCTCTACTGGCAGGTCGACCCGCGCGACTGGGACCACCCCGAGAAAGAGACCGAACCGCAGCACATCGCTCGGGTCGTCAAGGACGTGCGCGAGCAGGTGCGGCCGGGGTCGATCGTGCTGTCGCACGACTTCAACCAGCCGGCCACCATTGCCGCGTACGAGGAACTTCTGCCTTATCTGGCCGAGAAGTTCACCCTGGGCATTCCCTCGCCGGCGGAAGAGACCCCGACGCCGTCGGCTCCGCCCGCTACGCCGCCGGCTGACAGCTAGGACACCAGTAGAGGTTGCGCCCGGCCAGCGGGCCCCGCGCCACCTCGGTGCCACAGACCAGGCAGGGCTGCCCGGGACGGCGATAGACGTAGACCTCGCCGCCGTGCCGGTCGACACGCGGCGCCCGCTGCATGGCCTCGGGCGTGTGCCGGGTGTGCACGGTGTCGATGCGGCCGCGGGCCACGCCCTCTTTCATGAGCGCGCGCAGGTCGGTCCAGAGCTCGTCCCAGCACTCCGCGCTGATCGACCGTCCCGGGGTGGTCGGCGCCAGCCCGGCCCGGAACAACACCTCGTTGGCGTAGATCAGCCCGCACCCGGCCACGACCGACTGGTCGAGCAGCAGCGCGAAGAGGGTCTTGGTGCTTTTTCTTATCTTCCCGCCGGCGGCCTGGGCATCGGCGTCGTCGCGCAGCGGGTCGGCGCCCAGCCTGTCCCGCAGCATCTGCGCCTGGGCCGGGTCGAACACCTCGCACGCGGTCGGGCCGCGCAGGTCGAGCCAGTGCTGATCGGCCACGATCCGCATGCGCACCTGACCGATCGGCTCGGGCACCGGCGGCGTCCCGTCGGCGAATTTCCCGTACAGGCCGAGGTGCACGTGCACGCTGAGGTCGCCCTCGTAGTGGTGCAACAGATGTTTCCCGTACGCCTCGGTGTCGACCAACCGGCGCCCGTCGACCTCGGCCGCGCCGCCCGTGAACCGGCCTTGCGGACTGCTGACGCGCAGCCGCTGCCCGGCGAAGAGCTCGCGGTGGCGCCCCGCGAGCCGATGAATGGTGTGTCCCTCTGGCACGGTCAGCAACGGTACCTGGGCTATTTACAAATAAACTTAACAGTATTCATACTTGGCTATGCGCCGATCGATGATCTTCGCCATGGCCGTCGCGCTCGCGGCCGGTGGCGGCACTGTGTACCTCGCTTCCAGCGCCAGCGCAGCGGCCGCCTGCGCCCCGGCGTGGAGCTCGACCGCCGTCTACGTCAAGGACAACACGGCCTCGCAGAACGGCCACAACTACACCGCCAAGTGGTGGACCCAGAACGAGGCCCCGGCCACGCACAGCGCCCAGTGGGACGTCTGGATCGACAACGGCGTGTGCGGCGGCACCACACCTCCGCCGACAACCACCCCTCCTCCCACCACCACTCCCCCTCCTACGACTCCGCCGCCGACGACGCCCCCGCCTACCACTCAGCCTCCGAACACAAACCTGCCTAAGCGCGCGCTCATCGGCTACCTGCACTCGAGCTTCGCCAACGGCTCCGGCTACCTGCGGATGTCCGACGTGCCCAACAACTGGGACATCATCAACCTGGCCTTCGGCGAGCCGACCTCGGTGACCTCGGGCGACATCCAGTTCCGCCTGTGCCCCGCCACCGAATGCCCCGGCGTCGAGACCGAGGCCCAGTTCATCGCGGCCATCAAGGCCAAGCGTGATGCCGGCAAGAAGGTGCTGCTCTCCATCGGCGGCCAGAACGGCCAGGTACAACTGACCACGACGGCGGCCCGCGACAAGTTCGTCAGCTCGGTCAGCGCCATCATCGACAAGTACGGCCTCAACGGCGTCGACATCGACTTCGAAGGCCACTCGCTGTCGCTGAACACCGGCGACACCGACTTCAAGAACCCGACCACCCCGGTCATCGTCAACCTGATCGCCGCGCTGAAATCCCTGAAGGCCCGCTACGGCGCCGGTTTCGTGCTGACCATGGCCCCCGAGACGTTCTTCGTCCAGCTCGGCTACCAGTACTACGGCTCCGGCCCGTGGGGCGGCCAGGACCCGCGCGCCGGCTCCTACCTGCCGGTCATCCACGCGCTGCGCAACGACATCACCGTGCTGCACGTCCAGGACTACAACTCGGGCTCCATCATGGGCCTGGACAACCAGTACCACTCGATGGGCGGCGCCGACTTCCACATCGCCATGACTGACATGCTGCTGGCCGGCTTCCCGGTAGCGGGCAACACGGCCAACGTCTTCCCCGGCCTGCGCGAAGACCAGGTAGCCTTCGGCGCCCCGTCATCAGTGAGCGCAGGCAACGGCTATGTAGCCCCGTCGGCCATCCAGCAGGCCGTCAACTGCCTGATCCGCAACACCAACTGCGGCTCGTACACCCTGCGAAGCGGAACCAACCCGAACTTCCGCGGCCTGATGACCTGGTCAATCAACTGGGACAAGTTCTACAACTACGAGTTCCAAAACCAAAACGGCGCGTACCTGAAGGGAATAGCGTAAAGCCTTCCCGCCATCCAAAAGATCAAGATGCAAGGCCGAATGTCGTTTGCGGTAGCGGTGGTTGCAGCCCCACCGTTACCGCAATTCAAAGTCCAAAGATCAAAGGCCAGATGTCGTAGCAGGGTGGTGGGTACAGACCGTCGCTCCCGCCGAGGGCCCGGGCGGGGTGAGCTGGCCGCTGGCGCGTCCAGAACGCTCACCCCACCCGGGCGACCTGCGTAAGTGGTTGCGCTCAACCCCAAAGCCAGCCGCCACGC
Source organism: Paractinoplanes pyxinae (assembly GCF_026626335.1). Classification (GTDB taxonomy): domain Bacteria; phylum Actinomycetota; class Actinomycetes; order Mycobacteriales; family Micromonosporaceae; genus Actinoplanes; species Actinoplanes pyxinae. Next base: position 305,119 of record NZ_JAPNTZ010000007.1, read on the forward strand.
CGCCTCCGGATCCCACCCAGCCCTCAGATTGATCGCTCGAGCGGCAGACCAGCCGGCCGTCGCGCCGATCCTCGAACCCAGCGACGCCCCGCCCGCTTCACAGATGCACACCGACCCTGCTCCGGCCAACGCGCTTCAGCCCCACAGCCGGTCGCGTGGCTCACCGATGAGGACCGTCGGGCAGCGGTTGCCGCAGGCGCCAGCCCAACCCGCCGGTTGCACTATCTCGCCAACACCAACGCTGTCGGCGACGCGTGGAAACTGACTCCTAGCGACCTGAAGCCCAAGCGTCGTCAGGAGGTCAGCTTTCCAGCCGCCGTTGGCAAGCGCGTCCACGCGAAGCTGTGCGTTCGCGCAATACCCGTCACTCGTGCACCCGACGCCATCGTGACCCGCGCGAAGCTGCGCATCCGTTCAACCTCAACCACACTCGCGCAGCCAACGCCAACGCCCCCGCGCGAAGCTGCGCATTCGTGCAACCTCAGCCATATGCGCGCACCCGACGCCAATGCGTGCCAAGCGAAGATGCGCGTTCGTGCAACCTCGACCACACTCACGCAGCCAACGCCGACGCCAATGCCCGCGCGAAGCTGCGCACCCGTGCAACCCCGACCGCACTCGCGTAACCGCTGCCACCGCTCCCCCGCGAAGCGGCGCATTCGTGCAACCTCAGCCATATGCGCGCACCCGACGCCAATGCGTGCCAAGCGAAGATCCGCGTTCGAGCAACCTCGACCACACTCACGCAGCCAACGCCGACGCCAATGCCCGCGCGAAGCTGCGCACCCGTGCAACCCCGACCGCACCCGCGCAACCGCTGCCACCGCTCCCCCGCGAAGCGGCGCATTCGTGCAACCTTCCCCCGTATCCGCGCACCCGACGCCAACCCGCGCCGAAGCGAAGATGCGCATCCGTGCAACCTCGACCACACTCACGCAGCCAACGCCAACGCCCGCGCGAAACTGAGTATCCGTGCAATTCCGACCGCACTCGCGCAACCGCTCCCGCGCGAAGCTGCGCATCCGTGCAACTCAGGACCACACTCGCGCAACCAACGCCAACGCCCCCGCGCGAAGCTGCGCATTCGTGCAACCCCCACCGCAGTCGCGCAACCCACGCCCAACGCCATGCGTGAAGGTGGGCATTTGTGCAAGCCTCCGCCTTATCCGCGCGCCCGACGCCAACCCTTACCGCAACGAAGCTGCGCATCTGTGCAACCCCGACCACGCTCGCGCAACCGACGCCAACCACGATCGTGCAGTTAGAGCCGAACGCCTCTGCGCGAAGCTGCGCATTCGTGCAACGCCGACGTTGGACGCGTGCCTTACGAGAAGCGGTCGCGTGAAGTTGTGCGTTCGTGCGGTATCGATCGCACCCGTCGGTCAACGTTGAGCGGCGAGTGCAGGAGTCGCGCGCATGTTCGTGCAACACCGGACGTTCCGGGGCCGCTTGGCCGCCATCGACACGGCCACGCAAGAGCGGCGGCGAGTCGGCGATCTGGGTCGGCTTGCAGGTTCGAGCGACCGGTCCGGGCCGCGTGCTCGGCCGAGAGAAACCGGATAAGCGCACGCCTCAGGCGGCTGTCCTTACTGGACTCGGCGTGGCTGGGCTTGGCGCCTCGGGCGCCGGCTGGCGGGTGGGTAGGGCGAACGCCAGCAAAACGGCCAAGGCGGTGAAGCCGGTCGTCCACCAGAAGGCGGCGTGGAAGCTGGTGGTGGCGAGGATGACGGCCAGCAAAGCCACGCCGACCGAGCCGCCTATCTGCTGGGCTATGCGGGTGACGATGCTGGCGTGCGGCACCTGGTCGTGGGCCAGGCCCTGGAACGCCACAGTCATCAAAGGGATCATGACCAGGCCCAGGCCCAAACCGCGGAAGAAAAGCGCCACCAGCAAGCCCCACATCGGGGTGGCCACACCGGCGAAGGCGAAAGGCACAGTGGCCACGCCGACCAGCGCGAAGCCCAGGATCGACACCCAGCGGGCGCCGCTGCGTTCCAGCAGGCGGGTGGCGACGCTCCGGCTCAGCAAAGAGCCGACTCCCTGCGGAATCAGCAGCAGGCCGGCTCCTAGGGCGTCTTCGCCGCGTACCTCTTGCCAGTAGAGGGGCAACAGCAGCATTGCGCCGTACAGGGAGGCGCCGGAGAGGAACATGAGCGCAGTCGCGGCCCAGGTGGGACGGGAGCGCAACACCTCCAGGTCGACCAGGGCCGAACCGCGGCGGCGTACGGCCCACAGCGTGAACGCGAGCAGCAGCAAGGCGCCCCCGCTCATGGGAACAATGACGTCAGCGCGCGCGAAACCGCCCGTACCGGAAACGTTTGAGAGACCCCACAGCAGCGCTACCAACGCGGGCGACAGCAGCAGCAGGCCGACGAGATCGAGCTTGACCCGGCGACCGGGCTGCTCGGCCGGGATCAGCCGCCAGGCGAGGAACAGGCCGGCCAGGCAGAGCGGCACATTGACGAGGAACAGCCAGCGCCAGTCACCCGCTCCCAGGATCAGGCCGCCGATCACCGGTCCCAGGATGGGGCCGACGGCGGCCGGCAACGCGACCACTGACATGAGCCGGGCCCGGTCGGCCGGCTTGGCCGCCTGCATGACCATAGTGGACATCAGCGGCAGCATCGCGCCGCCGCCTACGCCTTGCACGGCGCGGAACGCGATGAGGCTGGACGCGTCCCAGGCCAGCGAGCAGAGCACCGAGCCGAGCAGGAACAGGCCGAGCGCCGCCATCCACAGGCGCTTGGCGCCGAGCCGGCTCTGCAGCCAGCCGACGACCGGGATCACAACGCCGAGGGCCAGCAGGTACGCGGTGGCCACCCACTGGATGGTGCTGACGTCGGCGTGCAGGTCGGCCGCCAGTTCGTGCAGCGCCACGCTGACGATCGTGGAGTCGAGGATGACCGTTATGCCACCCACGAGCACCGCGATCGAGGTGCGCAAAGCCGTGCGATCGAGGGACATTGGAACCGCCTTAAGATACGGAGCTGTATCTAACGTTGCCTACGATAAGATACACGGGTGCATCTTGAAAAGACCCGCCGTCGTGGGAGCGAGCTCGAGGACGCGATCCTCGACGCCGCCTGGCAGGTGCTGATCGAGCTCGGCTACGCCGGTTTCACGTACGAGGCAATTGCCGCCCGTGCGGGCACCAGCCGGCCCGTCCTCTACCGGCGCTGGCCGCAACGCGACGACCTGCTGCTGGCCACCCTGACCCGGTTCTGGTGGTCGAAGCCGGTCGAACTACCCGATACCGGCAGTCTGCGCGACGACGTGATCGGCTTCCTGCGCAATGCCAACTCGGCTCGCGCGCACATCCTCACCATGATCAGCGTGCAGCTCATGGACTACTTCCGAGCCTCGGGCACGAACTTCAGCGAGCTGCGCGACAAGCTCCGCGTGCAGAACCGGCCCAACAGCCTGGAGACGATGCTCACCCGAGCCGTCGAACGCGGCGAGCTGCCGGACCGGCCGCGGCCCGACCGGGTGGTCAGCCTGCCGTTCGATCTGCTGCGGCACGAGATGCTGATGACGATGCGCCCGGTGCCCGACGACGTGATCACCGGGATCGTCGACGAGGTCTGGTTGCCGCTGCTGAACAGCTGACGACGGCCCGTGCCACGATTACGTCATGGTCAACGGTCCGGTGGCGTTCGTGCTCGGCGGTGGCGGCGTTCTGGGCGCCGTCGAGGTGGGCATGCTGCGTGCCCTGTTCCGAGCCGGGTTCCGGCCCGATGTCGTGGTCGGCACGTCGATCGGGGCGGTCAACGGGGCCCTGGTCGCGTCGGACCCGAACGAGGCGGTGACCGATCGGCTCGTACGGCTGTGGACCTCGCCCGAGGCGGCCACCGTCTACGGCGATTCACTCGGTCGCCAGTTGCGCCGGTTCGCCGCTCGCACCCATCTGCACTCGCCGCTGCCGCTGCGGCGGCTGCTCGAGAGCGAACTGGGCGAGACGTCGACGTTCGCCGACCTCAAGATCCCGTTCCACTGCTGCGCGGCCAGCATCGAGCGGGCGGCCGAGCACTGGTTCGACAGCGGCCCCCTGGTCGACGCCGTTCTCGCGTCGTCGGCGGTGCCCGGGCTGCTGCCCCCGATGGAGATCGCCGGCGAGCACTATGTGGACGGTGGGATCGTCAACTCGATCCCGATCGGCGAGGCCGTGCGCATCGGGGCCAAGCTGGTCTTCGTCCTGCAGGTGGGCCGGGTCGAGCGCCCGCTGGCCGTTCCCCGCCGGCCGTGGGAGGTGGCCCAGGTGGCCTTCGAGATCGCCCGGCGGCACCGGTTCGCCCGCGAGCTTGCATCGCTGCCCGACGATGTACGGGTGCATGTGCTTCCCACCGGCGGCGGCGAGAGCCGGGACGACAGTCCCTGGGCCTACCGTGACATGGCCGCCGTGGGCCGCCGGATCAGCCGGGCCTACACCGCCTCCCGCCGCTACCTGGCGGCCAACGTGTTGTCCCAGCCCGGGCCGGACGCCGCCTGATGCCGCTGCCGCCGATCTGGGTGCGCCGCCTGGTCATCGCGCCCGTCGTCGTGGTGCTGGCCGTCGCCCTGGTCACCACCCTGCCGATCTGGCTGGTGCTGGCACTGATCACGTCGCCGCTGGTGCCAGGCCACCTGCGCGTGCCCCGGCTCGTGCTGGCGGGCATCCTCTATCTGCTGTGGGACGCGGCGGCGCTGATCGTGCTGGCGGTGCTGTGGGTCGCCTCCGGCTTCGGCCGCAACATCCGCAGCCCGGGCTTCCAGCGCGCGCACTACGTGGTGACCGGCCGCTTCCTGGCCATCCTGTTCTGGTTCGCCAAGTGGGCTCTGCACCTGACCGTCGACGTGGTCGGCACCGACCCCGACACGGCCCTGCCCGGCCGCCCCGAGATCGTGGTGAGCCGGCACGCCGGGCCGGGCGACTCGTTCATCCTGATCCACGCACTGACCAACTGGTTCCAGCGCGAGCCGCGGATCGTCCTCAAGGCCACCCTGCAGTGGGATCCGGCGGTCGACGTGCTGCTCAACCGCCTGCCCAACCGGTTCATCACGCCCGGGCGCACCGGCACCGAGACGCTCGAGCAGCAGATCGGCGAGACGGCCACCGGCCTCGACGACAACGACGCGTTCGTCATCTTCCCCGAGGGCGGCAACTTCACGCCGCGCCGCCGCACCAGCGCGATCGCCCGGCTCAAGGCGCGCGGCCTGGCCGACGCCGCCCAGCGGGCCGAGAATCTGCGCCACCTGCTGCCGCCCAAGCCGGGCGGGTTGTTCGCGGCGATCGACGCGGCGCCCGACGCCGGTGTGATCTTCGTGGCTCACACCGGCCTCGACCGCATGATCACCGTGGCCGACGTCTGGCAGGAGCTGCCGATGGACAAGCGGCTGGTGATGAAGTTCTGGAGCGTCCCGCCGGAAGAGATCCCGGCCGGTGAGGAGGAGCGGGTCGCCTGGCTGTACGACTGGTGGGCCCGCATCGACTCGTGGATCGAGGAGAACCGCCCGGCGTTCCGCCCGCTCAGCACCGACTGGACCGCCCGGCGCAAGGATCAGCTGCCGAGCGAGCTGTAGAGGCTGTCGGGGGCCTCGGTGATCTCGGCGGCCGACGGCTTGGTGACGGTCACCGGGGCGCCGTAGTCGCTGTAGAGCACCTTCAGCGGCTGCGCGGCCTGCCCGTTGACGGCCGGGATCTCGATGGTCAGCTCGGACAGCCGGCCCTGGTCGTCGGTGGTGGCGGTGAACGGCACCCGCTGGGCCTGCGCGCCGGACTCGTCGATGGTCACCTGCGAGACGCCGGCCAGGCCGACCGCCTTGGTCAGGTCGAGAGTTCCCGCGTACGCGTTGGGCCCGGTCGACCGTACGTCGGTGGCCGAACTCAGCAGCTTCGAGGTGTTCACCGGGTCGAGCTGGCCGGGCCGGAGCCCGACGTTGGCCCCCTCGGGCAGCCGGGCGACGTCGACGTGGGTCCACGTGCCCGCCTTGGTGAAGCCGGGCACCTGCAGGTAGAGGTCCTGCCCGGACAGCAGGGTCTTGATGTTGAGCTCGGCGTTGGGGCCGGACGCGTTGAGCTCGGCCGTGCCGGCGCTCTGGGCCGGGTCGACCGCGCCGGTCAGCTTGAAGCCGGAACCCGAGGTGGCGGTCATCTTGAAGCTGGTGGTGCCGAGCTGGGAGGTCGCCTTAGTGAGGGCGTCGACCGCGGCCGGGTCGGCCGGGGCCAGGGAGGCCGACGCACTGGCCGTGGGCGCACCCGAGGCCGGCGCCGAGGCCGAACCGGACGGCGAAGTGGAGTCGCAGCCGGCCAGCGCAATCGCGGCCGTGGCCATCGTCGCGATGCCCAGCCCCGCGAGCCGTGGTGTCCGCATGTCCGTCCCTTCAGCCCGGCCGGCCCGTCGATGGACCGGCTCTTGTGACCCCCGTCAATTCCCGATGGCCGGGAAACGCAAACGGACACGACGGACAACCGGGCCGTCACGCAGGGGTGTGATGACCGCCTCCGCAGCGCGCACGGCATGATTGCCGTTGCACAGACATCCATCGGCCATCGGGAGGACCCGTGAGATTCGAGGTCAGCAAGGTCCTCGACGCCATCGAGGCGCGCCTCAGCACCGACCCGGCGCTCGCCCGCGCGGTGGTCGACTTGTCGGAGATCGTGCGGTATGCGGACCTCGACGGGGGCCGTCCGGCCAGTTCGGTCCGCCTCGGTCTGGTCATCGACGCCCTCGGCCGGCGCGTCGCGGAAGAGAACGTGCCGGTCTTCGTGGTGGCCCCACGCGGCCTGCTGTCGGACACCGACCTCACCTCGAACGAGCGAATGGTCATCCGCCGCTGGGCCGACGACGGCAAGGTCGAGGTCGTTCCCCAGCTAGACGACCGCGTCTTCGAGGTGGCCGAACTGCTGGGTCTGCCCGTGCTCACCCGCACCCGCGGCGACAGCGACCGGCACCCCTGGGTGAACGAGCCCGGCCGCCTGCTGGCCGCGGTGGCCGGCGAGGGCGGCACCCCGGTGCTGATGGCCCGGGTCGGCCGGGGCGAGCCGCCGCAGCAGGCCGACCGGTCCCCGCTGGGCGAACGCCTGCTGGCCCGGGTGTGGAGCTGCCCCGAGCCCAACTGCACCAGCTTCGGCTCCGGCGGCGACCCGGACAGCCCGTTCGCCGACATGCGCACCTACACCAGCCCGGTGTCCCAGCCGCCGCCCTCGCTGCGCGGTGGCGTGCCGACCTGTCCGCGCCACGGCGCCCAGCTGCGCGACGCCGGCCCGCGGGCGGCGGTCGAGGTGCTCTCCGTCCGCATCGACGGCGTGATCCGCCGCCGGTTCACGGTCTCGACCGACGAGCCGGTGGTGGTCGGCCGCGCCCCCGAGGGTGGCAAGGGCGTCATGCTCGGCCAGTGGCTGACCGACGACGCCCGCAAGTGGATCAGCCGCGGGCACGTGCAGTTCACGCTGCGCACCGACGGCAACCTGACCGTGCAGGACATCAGCACCAACGGCAGCGGCGTGCGCCCGGGTGGCACGGTCAACGACGACGAGCGGGTCGCCCTGCGCCGGCAAGAGAGCCGCACCCTGGCCCCCGAGGACGTGGTCGAGCTGTACGGCGGCGTCCAGGTGGGCCGCTCGAAGATGTGGGCCACCGGCGGCGTCGTCCAACCCGAGTCGGTGATGGCCGAGGCGCCGACGATGGCCCTGCGCAAGTTCGAGCGGGGCTAAGCGGCGAGGATCGCCGCCAGCTGGTCGACCGCGTGGTCGATCTCCTCACGGGTGACGACCAGCGGCGGGGCCAGGCGGATCGTCGAGCCGTGGGTGTCCTTGGCCAGGACGCCACGCTCGGCGAGCCGCTCGCAGGCCTGCCGGCCGGTGTGCAGCGCCGGGTCGATGTCGACGCCGGCCCACAGCCCGCGCCCGCGCACCGCCACCACGCCGTGGCCGATCAGCCCGTTCAGCCGGGCGTGCAGGTGCTCGCCCAGCTCGGCCGATCGGCGCTGGAACTCGCCGGTGGCCAGCAGGCGCACCACCTCGCCGCCGACCGCGCAGGCCAGCGGGTTGCCGCCGAAGGTCGAGCCGTGCTCGCCCGGCTTGAGCACACCCAGCACGTCCCGGTTCGCGGCCACGGCCGAGACCGGCACGATGCCGCCGCCCAGCGCCTTGCCCAGCACGTACATGTCGGGGACGACGCCCTCGTGTTCGATGGCGAAGGTGCGGCCCGTACGGCCCAGACCCGACTGGATCTCGTCGGCGATCATCAGCACGTTGTGCTCGTCGCACAGCGCCCGCACGGCGGCGAAGTAGCCGGCCGGCGGCACGAGCACACCGGCCTCGCCCTGGATGGGTTCCATCAGCACGGCCACGGTGTTCGGCGTGATCGCCGCCCGCAGCGCGGGCTCATCGCCGTACGGGACGACCTTGAACCCCGGCGTGTACGGGCCGAAGTCCGCCTTGGCCTCGGGGTCGGTCGAGAAGCTGACGATCGTGGTCGTCCGGCCGTGGAAGTTGTCCGCCGCCACGACGATCTCGGCCTGCCCGTCCGGCACGCCCTTGACCTGGTAGCCCCACTTGCGGGACACCTTGATCGCGGTCTCGACGGCCTCGGCGCCGGTGTTCATCGGCAGCACCAGGTCTTTGCCGCACAGCTCGGCCAGCGACCGGCAGAACTCGGCGAACTGGTCGTGCACGAAGGCCCGGCTGGTCAGCGTGATCTTGTCGAGCTGGGCGTGCGCGGCGGCGATCAGCCCGGGGTGCCGGTGCCCGAAGTTCAGGGCCGAGTAGCCGGCCAGGAAATCGAGGTAGCGGCGGCCGTCGACGTCGGTGACCCAGGCGCCCTCGCCCTCGGTGATCACGACGGGCAGCGGGTGGTAGTTGTGCGCGGTGTAGCGCTCGGCCTCGGCCAGCTCGGCCGGGGTACGCATCTCCACGGTTGTCACGATCGCACCTCCAACGTGCAGCACTTGGGTCCGCCGCCGGCCTTGCGCAGCTCGGAGACGTCGACCCCGACCGTCCGGTAGCCCGCATTCTGCAACTCGGCGGCCAGATGCGGGGCTTGAACAGGCAGAACCACCGTACGACCGTCGCTCACCGCGTTGAGGCCGAGCACCGCCGCGTCCTCCTCGTTGGCGATCACCGCATGCGGGAAGAGCTGCTTGAGCACGGCCTGGGAGCCGGGCGAGAACGCCGACGGCAGGTAGGCCACGTTGGTCTCGTCGAGCACGCACAGCGCGGTGTCGAGGTGGTAGTAGGCCGGGTCGACCAGCTGCAGCGAGATCACCGGGCGGCGCAGCACCTCCTGCGTCTCGGCGTGCGAGGCGTGCGCGGTGCGGAAGCCGGTGCCGGCCAGCAGCACGTCGCCCGCGAGCAGGATGTCGCCCTCGCCCTCGTTGGTGTGCTTGGGCTCGGTCACGGCGAAGCCGCGCTCGCGGAACCAGGCCGCGTAGGCCGGGGCCTCGTCGGCCCGCTCGGCGTCGCGGAACTGCACGGCCAGCACTCGGCCGTCGACGACGGTGGCGCCGTTGGCCGCGAAGACCATGTCGGGCAGGCCCGGCAGCGGCTCGATCAGCTCGACCGTATGACCCAGGTCGAGGTAGGTCTGCCGCAGGTTCTCCCACTGGCGGACGGCGAGCGCGTTGTCGTAGGGCGCCGTGGGATCCATCCACGGGTTGATGCGATAGGTCACCGCGAAGTGGGTGGGCCGGCACATGAGGTAGCGGCGCGGCGAAGCCTTGGTCGTCATGGCAGAAACGCTAGGCGGGCCCCACCGGCGAATGCCGTAGTTCAACCCTGCAAGCTGCTTTCGATCATTGCGTGCTCGGGCGCCGCGGCGGAGATTCGTTGCAAGACGCCTCGAGGGTGGCCTGAACCAGGCCACCCTCGAGATCGAATCGGTGCCGGCGAACCGCCGGGCGTTTCCGGGGCGGAACTGGTGAGCGCCAGTCCCGGTTCCGATCGGTGCTTCCGGCGCATCGCCGTCGGCGAATGTCTGATACCCGTCAGAAGCGGTCGATAAACCGTGCGTCAAGCCACTCGCGAACCGTGTTTACCGGCTGGGTGTCGGTGCCCAGCCAGTTGAGCGATCCGGTCAGGGCGAGCACGCCGAGCACGATCGCGCCCAGCGAGAAGATCATGCCGAGCAGGGCATCGGTCTTGCCCGCGACGTGGCGCTTGCCGGTGGCGTGGATGCCGCTCAGCGAGAGGATCAGGGCCACGCCGGCGACGCCGATGCCGTAACCCATCAGCGGGCCGGACAGCACGAGCAGCACGGACGCCACACCGAGGATGAGGCCGAGGGTGGCGAGCAGGCTGGCCCGCGGCTTGGGGCCGGTCGCGACCGGGGTGTCCACGGTGGCGGTGCCGCTCGGCTTCTCCGGCTTGAGGCCGGCCGGCGGCTCCGGCTTGAAACCGGCCGGCGGCGGAGGCGGCGGGTCGGTGCGGCCCGCGTGCTTGGGCGCGGGCGGCAGGTCGGTCAGCGTGTCGGGTTCGTCGCGGCGGGCGCGTACGGGACGCACCTCGGTCGTGTTGTCCTCGCGCGGCCGGGTGACCGAGCTGGTCGTGGCCGGGCGCTCGGGAGTCTCCGTGGTATCGCTCGTGGACTGGCGGGAGAACGTCGGGAGCCTCACGTCAGCACCTCCTTGACAGATTCGGGGGATGCCCTCGTGTACCCCGAACCGCCGGAAACGACACAACGGGCGCACAGGAAGACCCTGTGCGCCCGTTCGGCGTGCGACGAAAGCGCTGGTCAGACCAGCGACGTCGTGTTCGTGACCTGGTTGGCCTTGCTGATCACGTGGTCGACCAGGCCGTACTCGCGGGCCTGCTCGGCGGTGAACCAGCGGTCACGGTCGGAGTCGGCCTCGATCTCCTCGGGCGTGTGGCCCGAGTGGAAGGCGATCCGCTCGTTCATCACGTTCTTGATGTGCAGCATGCTCTCGGCCTGGATGGCGATGTCGGCCGCGGTGCCGCCGATGCCGCCGGAGAGCTGGTGCATCATGATCCGCGCGTGCGGCAGCGCGTACCGCTTGCCGGGCGTGCCCGCGCAGAGCAGGAACTGCCCCATCGAGGCGGCCATGCCCATCGCGATCGTCGCCACGTCGTTCTTGATGTACTGCATCGTGTCGTACACCGCCATGCCGGCGCTGATCGAGCCGCCGGGCGAGTTGATGTAGAGCGCGATGTCCTTCTCGCTGTCGGCCGAGGCCAGCAGCAGCATCTGGGCGCAGATGCGGTTCGTCACCTCGTCGTTGACCTCACTGCCGAGGAAGATGATCCGCTCACGGAGCAGCCGCTCGAACACCTGGTCATCGAAGGATGCGCCACCGCCCCGCATCGTCAACTCGTCAAAACTCATGACAACACCCTCTCGCATCCGCCGCCGGAGGTGTCACCCGACCGGCCGTTCGACGTCACCAAGTCTTCCCGGCCAAGCCCCGCGCGCCCAGCGATTCCCCTCTAGGCGAACCCGGCGTCACCCGCTGACGTGCCGCAGGACGGCCAGGACCCGGCGGTTGTCGGTGTCCGAGGCGGGCAGGCCGAGCTTGGCGAAGATGCTCGCCACGTGCTTCTCCACCACTCCGGGCGTGATGACCAGGGCCGCCGCGATGCCGGCGTTGGACCGCCCCTCGGCCATCAGCGCCAGCACCTCGCGCTCGCGCGGGGTCAGCGCGGCCAGCCCGGTCGTGTGCGAGCCGGCCCGCATCAGGTGGCCGACCACCTCGGGATCCAGCGCGGTGCCGCCCGAGGCCACCCGGGTCAGCGCGTCAACGAAGTCGGCCACGTCGGCCACCCTGTCCTTGAGCAGGTAGCCCACCCCGGTCGGCCGGTCGGCCAGCAGCCGGGTCGCGTAGCGGGTCTCGACGTACTGCGAGAACACCAGCACCCCGACCCCGGGGTGGTCGCGCCGGATGTCGATGGCGGCCCGCAGCCCCTCGTCCGTGTGCGTCGGGGGCATCCGGATATCGACGACCGCCACGTCCGGCCGGAAGGCAGCCACCGCCGACCGCAACTCATCGGCGTCGGCCACCGCCGCGCACACCTCGAAGCCCCGGTCGGTCAGCAGCCGGACCAGCCCCTCGCGCATCATCGCGGCGTCCTCCGCGATCACCACCCGCATGTCGTCGCCTCCGTCTACACGTGTGTGGGCAGGTCGATCTCGACCCGGGTCGGGCCGCCGGCCGGGCTGTGGACGCTCATCCGGCCGTCCACCACGGCCAGACGGCGGGCCAGGCCGGACAGCCCGGGACCGTCCGGGTCGGCCCCGCCCACGCCGTCGTCCTCGACCGTGAGTCGCAAGGTCTCCTCCGACTGCGCGACCCCGAGCGCGATCCGCGAGGCCCGGCTGTGCTTGGCCGCGTTCGCCAGCAGCTCGGCCGCGCAGAAGTAGGCGATGGTCTCGATCGCCGGCGCCGGCCGGCCGGGCAGGCCGACCCGGACCGTCGCCGGGATGGCGCTGCTGGTGGCCAGCGTGGCCAGGGCGTCGGCGAGACCGTTGTCGAGCACCGGCGGGTGGATCCCGCGCACCAGGTCGCGCAGGTCGGCCAAGGCGTCCTTGGCTCCCCGGTGGGCCAGCGCGACCAGCTCGCGGGCCTGGGCTAGATCGGGTGCGGGGCCGTCGGCGCCCAGTTTCTCGGTCGCCAGGCCGAGGTTGAGGGCCAGCGTGGCCAGCCGCACCTGGGCCCCGTCGTGCAGATCACGCTCGAGCCGGCGCATCATCGTGGCCGCGTCGTCGATCGCCTGCGCGCGGCTGACCTGCAGTTCGCGTACGCGTTGGGCGAGCCGCCGAGGGCCGAGGAGCCCGCGCATGGCTGCCACGTCCCAGCTCGTACCCACCCGCATCAGCCAGGGCGCAACCAGCAGCATCGCCCAGCCGGCGGCCGCGATCAGAAACGTGCCGGCGAACGTCCGCGTGCTGATCAGGCCGAACGGCGTCAGCGCGTGCACCGGCCCCAGGGTCGTGCCGGGCGGGTGGTTGCGGAACAGCGGCCACCACACCGGATAGCTGAGGTTGACCACGCCGAAGACGTAGCAGAAGGCGCCGTAGCCCTGGGGAACGGCCAGAGGCACCTTGAGCAGCGAATACCCGAGGGCCCGCCAGCCGGGCCGGTCCACGTCGACCTGCTCGTCCAGCAACCGGCGGGCCAGCCGGCGGTGCACCTCCGCGATCGCCCGCCCGATCGGCTTGGCCAGCACGACCAGCAGCGCGACGGTGAGCGGGAGGAGGACCAGGAACACCGGCGCGACCACCGGGGCGGGCCGATCGTCGGACATGGCCCCGGTCGCCCACAGTATGAGGGCAGCCACCCCCGGCAGGATCGCCGGCAGGGCCAGGATCGCGACCGCGCTGAGCACACCGGCGACACAGAACGCCAGCCGGCGCAGGGCTTGCGCGGTGAACGGGGCGCGCAGCACGGTCATCGGCTCATTCTCACGCGTCGCGGGTGCGCAGGAGCACCCCGCCGACCACGACCGCCACCGCCGCGTAGCCGCACATCAGCAGCACGCTGACCGCGCCGGAGAACAGTCCGGGGCCCGGCGTGATCACCGCGACCGAGTTGAGCAGCATCAGCAGCGGCACGAAGCGGCCGATCGCCACCCCGCCCTCGCCGAACAGCCCGGCCACGATCGTCGGGACGAACATGAGGGCGAACAGCGTGCCGATGGCCGCGCCCGAGTGCCGCAGCATCGTGCCCAGGCCGACCCCGATCAGCGCCGTGGCGCCCAGATACACGCCGGTCAGCAGCACCGCCCGCAGGTTCGCCCACTCCCCCAGCGGGGCCGGCGGGATGGCGGTGCCGCCGATCGTGAGCTGCCCGCCCAGATAGCCGGCAAAGCTCGCGAGCAGGCCGGTGGCGAGCGCCGCCCCGCCGCACACCGCGGTCTTGGCCGCCAGCACCGTCCGGCGCCGCGGGACGGCGGCCAGCGTCGAGCGGATCATCCCGGTGCCGTACTAGCCGGTCACCATCAGCACGCCCAGCGCGCCCAGCAGCAACTGGGCCAGGATGGCGCCGCTCAGGCTGTTGTTGAGGATCTGGGCGGTGGTGGCGACCGGCGTGTGCGAGCGGTAGCCGAGGCCGACCCCGATCCCGGACGCGGTCATCGAGGCCACCGCCGCGATCGCCAGCCACCACGTCGACCGGACGCTGCGCAGCTTGATCCATTCCATCCGGGCCGCCTGCCGGAACCCGTAGCCGTTCATGACGCCTCCGTGCCGCGATAGTCGGTGACCTGCGAGGTGAGCCGGAAGAACGCGTCCTCCAGGTTGTCGTCGGCCGCGGCCAGCTCGGCCACGGTCGTCTCGGCCAGCAGCCGGCCGCGGCCGATGACCACCAGCCGGTGCGCGGTCAGCGCCATCTCGGCGATCAGGTGGCTCGAGACGAACACCGTCCGCCCCTCGGCGGCCAGGCCGCGCAGCAGGTCTCGGATCCAGCGGATGCCCTCCGGGTCCAGCCCGTTGACCGGCTCGTCGAGCAGCAGAACGCCCGGATCGCCGAGCAGGGCCACCGCGACGCCGAGCCGTTGACGCATGCCGAGCGAGTAGGTGCCGGCCCGCCGCGACGCCGCCTCGGTCAGCCCGACGGTGCGCAGCACCTGCTCGACGCGCGTACCGGGAATGTCGTTGCTCGCGGCCAGGGCGGTCAGATGCGCGCGGCCGCTGCGGCCCGGGTGGAACGCCCCGGCGTCCAGCAGCGCGCCGACCGTCCGCAAAGGCCATTCCAGTTCCCGGTACGGCACCCCGTCGATCAGGGCAGCGCCGTGATCAGGAGCGTCCAGTCCCAGGATCATCCGCATCGTCGTCGACTTGCCCGACCCGTTCGGCCCGAGGAAGCCGGTCACCACCCCCGGCTGGACCCGGACGCTCAGCCCGTCCACGGCCACCCGGTCGCCGTACCGTTTGGTCAGCTCTCGTAGTTCCATCATGGAACTGACGCTAGGCAGCCCGCCCGCTACTCAGAAGCCGGAAAGCACCCGACTCGGCCTGGGGATTTTCCACCCCCTTGAAGGTCAGCTCGACTCGCCCAGCCACTCGGCCCGGTCGAGAAACCCGTCGCCGTCGTCGTCGAACATGCGCTTCTCGAAGACGCCGTCGCGGTCCTTGTCGTAGTCGGCGTAGTCGACCCGGTTGTCCAGGTCGAGGTCGGTGCCGACGAAGTCGACCGAGCCGTCGCCGTTCACGTCGACCAGGATGTCGACGCCGCCGTCGCCGCGGCCCAGATAGGTCGCGTCGTCGAGGGTGCCGTCGCCGTCGGCGTCCACCTCATTGTCGTAGCCCTCGGGCGGGGCCAGGGCGATCGCCGCCTGCGCGACCGAGGCGCCGACCGTGACGTCGGGCAGGCCGTCGAGGTCGGGGCGGTCGCCGAAGCCGGTCAGCACGTCACCGGGAGCGTCCTCGGTGACGTCCTCGGCGGTGCGCCCGGCGACCATGCCGGCCACCGTGCCGAATTCCGACCACACGCCCAGATCGTTCTCGCCGTCGTGTCGAGCCATGCACTGACGGTACGGTGCTCAGTCCAGTTCCGGCATCGCCACCGCGTGTGGCCGGGGCCGGCAGGTGCCGCACTGCACCGCGTCGTCGACCACCAGCGCCTCCGCCCGTCGCCTGGTCTCGGACCGGCTGACCTGCAACAGGTACGGACCGAAGCGGGCGTGCTCGGCACAGACGCCGCGGCCGCAGAAGCGGCAGCTCGCCCGGGCCGACTCGGCGCAGAACCAGCAGAGCATCGAACCTCCTGACGAAGGGGGGCGACTCCCGCCCCCCGGCGTCAGTCGTCGCTGGTCGGGCTCGACTCCGGGTTGCCGGGCGGCGGCGTCTCTTCCGGCTCGGTGGTGGCCGGCGGGGGCGGGGCCGTCGTCGGGTCGGGGGTGGGGGCCTTGGTGGTGGTCGGCGGGGTCGGCGCCGGGCGCGTCGTCGTCGGCGCCGTGGTCGGCCGGGTGAAGGTGGGCGGCGGTGCGGTCGTCGGCCGGGTGGTGGTCGTCCGGGTCGGCTCGTCGGCCGGCTCGTCGTCGGTCGGATCAGCTGTCTGTGACGGCGTGACTACACTATCGCTCGTCGGCGCGGTGGCGCTCGGGACGATCGACGGATTGATCGATGCCGGATCGGACGGTAAGAGCTCCTCCGGCTCCGGGCTGCTCGAGGCGGGCGCCTCCACCGGCACGCCGTCAGCGCAGGCCAGCTGGCCGCCGGCGGCCTGGCTGGGCGTGCCGTCGACGGCGACCGTGCCGCGCGCGACGGCGAGGGTTTCCGGCTCGACCGAATACCAGGCGGCGCCGCTGTTGGTGACCCGGCCGCCGCTGCGGTCCACAGTGAGCGCCAGCGGCTTGTACGCGCCGCTCGTGCTGCCCGTGCCGGCGAGCAAGCGCCCGCTCTGCAGCGAGAGAGTGGCCTTGGGACTCTGATCGCGGCCGCCGCCGGTGCTGAGGGTGCCGATGCCGACCCGGGTGTTCGCGCACAGCAACGCCGTCGCGCCGCCCGGGAAGGTCAGCGTGGCCGACGCGCGGGACGGCACCTCGATCGTCTCGCCCTGGTCGAGGTAGCGCCGGGCGCCCGCGTCGAGGTTCTGCCGCGAGCCGTTCAGGGTGGCGTTGATCCGGCCGTCGTCGATCGCCAGCAGCACCCGGTCGGCCGGCATCTCGGCCCAGGCCGGGCCGGGCCGGAAGGACAGGCCGGTGAGGAACAGGGCTGCGGTCAGCACGACCACGGTGAGCCAGGTCAGCCCGCGCTCGAACCGCTTGTCGGCCTCGGGGTTGCCGTCGCCGCCGGGCGGGCCGGGCGGCAGGTTGAGCGGCGGATAGGTGCCGCCACCGGGTGAGCCGGGCCGCAACGAGCCCTTGGCCGTGACGACGGGCATCGGCGAGCCGGGCCGGTGGGTGGCGCCGACCAGGGGCGGCAGGTCGGAGGCGTCGGGCACGACCCACAGCCGCACGGGCGTGATGGTCTGCGCGACCATGCCGGGGCTGCCGTCGCCGACCGGGCCGACCAGCGTGCCCCGCCGCAGCTCGACGCCGTCGGGCAGGGCGATCACGCCGGACTCGACGACCACCGCATGGGTGGGCCCGGGCAGGATGACCGGCGCGCCCGGGTCGAGGTCGACCGGGTGAGCCGATGCGATCAGGGCCAGCCGCTGGTCGGCCGCGAGACCGGCCAGCGCCGGGGTGTCGGCGAACAGCGCCTCGGCTTCGGCCCGGTCGTGCGGGGGCGGCCCGGGTAGCGGACCGACCACGGTGGCCACGGTCGCCGTCGGGATCGACAGCAGCGTGGTGCCGGCGGTGTGCCAGTCGAGCTGGGTGGAGCGGCCGGTGATCGCGTTGACCAGGCCGACGACCGCGCCGGGTCCGACGTGGTGGCGGATCGTGCCGGGCGGGTCGCCGGGCCGGCGCGCCTCGAGGGCGCCCTCGACCACCACGAAGACGGCCTGCTGGGCGCCGCCCGCGCTGACGATCTGACGGCCGGTCGGCGGGTGCACCCAGCGCGCCCGCGAGGCGAGGCCCTGCAGCGCCGGCTCGGGCAGGCCGCCCAGTTCCGAGGCGCGCAGCGCGGCCAGCCGGCGCGGGCTGTCGGCCTCGCGGTCGTTCTCGGCCCGGCGCAGCCGCGAGGTGGCCCACCAGCGGGTGAACCGGCCGAGCAGGAAGTACACGACGGGCGCGGCCAGGCCGAGCACGATGACCAGCAGCAGCAGGATGCCGAGCGGGCCGTCGTGCCACAGTCCGGTGGCCAGGCCGGAGAGCCGGTCTTCCCAGAGCCGGACGGCCACGTTGAGGCCGACGGCGAGCCAGCACACGGCCAGGAAGCCGTAGAGCGCGATCAGCCGGCCCTCGCGGTCGAGAGCGCCCCAGCGCGGCGGGCGGCCCCGCAGGCGTCCCCCGACCCAGGCCAGGGCCCGGTTGCGCACCTGCGGCACCTCGAGCCAGTTCATCAGCAGGTACTGCCCGTCGAGCGGCAGCAGCGGGCTGAGATGCACGAACGCGCTCAGATAGCAGAGGAAGGCCAGCTTGAAGGCCAGGTCGGCGGCCGAGGGCAGGGCCAGGCCGGCCAGCTGGGCCACACCGCCGAGCAGCAGCGCGCTCAGCGGCCCGGCCGCCGAGACCAGCATGCGCGCGCGCCGGCCGGCCATCCAGACGTCGCTCGTGTCCACGAAGAGCGAGGGCAGGCCGAACCAGACGAGGAAGCCGGCGGCCGGCACCTCCCGGCCGGAGTGTTTGGCCGCCATGGCCCGGGCGTACTCGCGCACGCCGACCACGACCAGGTTGAGCAGCACGAGAGTGAGGGCGCCGATCAGGTACGAGTCACCCGTCAGGAACAGCGAGCGGCTGCCCCGCGACCAGGTGACCGCGAACAGCCCCAGCCCGGCCACGCCGAGCAGGGCGGTGACGATCGCGGCGGCCTTGTTGAAGAACAGCCGCCCGCCGGCCCGGTAGAGCGCGGTGACCAGTCCGTCCACGTTGACCAGCAGCATGCGGCGGCCACGGGCGGCGGCCAGCAGCGAGTTGCCGACCCTTTCCGGCAGCGGGCGCCGGCCCAGCTCCTGCAGCGGGCGGAAGGCGTCCATCGGCAGCTCGTCGAGCATGCGGTTGCCGGCCAGGTCGGCCACCACCCGGCGCACCTGATCGGGGGCGAGCCGGCCGGCGATGCGGGCGAACTCGGCGACCAGCCGGGCCACCGTGTGCTCGCCGTCCATCAGCAGCGCCAGATCCCACTCCTCGGGGGTGAGGCGCAGGTAGCTGCTGCGCTCACCGTCGTCGGGCGAGCGCAGCATGATGTAGTCGCCGCCGCGGGCGTCGGTGAGCTGGACGTACTCCACCCCGGCGCGCAGCACGGGCCGCGCGCTGGCCGGGTTGAGACGGTCGACGACCGCGCCCCAGAGCCCGGGGTCGGCGGGGCCGGACGGTTCGCCGGGGGCGCGGCCGGCCAGAGCCTCCCAGACGTTCATCTGGGTCTCGACGTACGTCAACTGGTGCCTCTCAGTGCCGGGGGGAGCGCCGATGCGAATGGCAGATTAGGCGCTCGGCCAGCCCGATGGCGAGCCCCCCACACCGTTTTGGGCGGTTTTGTGACGGAGTCGGAGAATGACGCCGGACAAACGTACGGCGGGTGGCGTGACAACCCCCTTGTCACGCCACCCGCCGCAGCGGAGGGGAAAGCTCTACTTGGCCTCGGTCAACGTCACCGTGATCTGCTTCTTCTCGCCACCACGGGTGTAGTCGAGGGTCATCTTCTGCCCGACCGTGCCGGACTGGACGGCCGCCACCAGATCGTCGGAGTCGCTGATGGTCTTGCCGTCGGCCGAGGTGATCACGTCGCCCTGCTGGAGCCCGGCCGTGGCGGCCGCGCTGCCCGAGGTGACGCTGCTGACCAGCGCGCCGCCGTTCTCGGCCTCGGTCACGCTGACGCCCAGCGCCGGGTGGCTGACCTTCTTGCCGGCCATCAGGTCGTCGGCCACCTGCTTGGCCTTGTCGCTCGGGATCGCGAAGCCCAGGCCGATGTTGCCGGTGCTGCCCGACGTGGCGATGGCCGAGTTGATGCCGATGACTTCGCCGTTCGTGTTGACCAGGGCGCCGCCGGAGTTGCCGGGGTTGATCGGCGCGTCGGTCTGCAGCAGGCCCGACATCGTGGTCGAGGAGCCCTGTTGCTGCTGCTGGTTGTTGCCGAACGGGCTCTGCTGCTCGCCTTCGCCGCTGGACTGGATGGTGCGGTCCTTCGCGCTGATGATGCCGGCGGTGACCGAACCCTCGAGGCCGAGCGGGCTGCCGATGGCCAGAACCGTGTCGCCCACCTGCATCTTGGCGCTGCTGCCGAAGGTGGCCGCCTTGAGGTCGGACAGGCCTGACGTCTTGATCACGGCCAGGTCGGTGCGCGGGTCGGTGCCGACGATGGAGGCGTTGGCCTTCTTGCCGTCGGCGAAGATCACGGTGACCGTGTCGCCCTGGGCCGTGGCCACCACGTGGTTGTTGGTCACGATGTAGCCGTCGGTCGAGATGACCACGCCCGAGCCCTCACCGCTGCCGGTGGTGATCGAGACGACGCTGTCCTGCACGGCCGAGGCGATCTGGGCCAGCGACGAGCGGTCGACCACCCGGGTGACCGACGAGTTGCCGGTCTGCACCGAGGGCGACCCGCCGTCGTTGTCGAAGGCGAGCGCCGTGGCCGCGCCGATGCCGCCCGCGCCCAGCGCGATCAGCACCGCCGCCGCGCCGGCGACGAAGATCTTGCGGCCGCGGCCGTTGCCGCGGGGCTGCTGCTGGTCGACCGGCGCGGCCCAGGCCGGCTGGCCCTCACCGGCGGCCCAGGTCTGGCCCTCGCCGGGGAACTGCTGCGTCTGGGTCTGCGTCGCGCCGGGGGCCCAGGCGGCGCCGGTGGCGTAACCGGCCTGCTGACCGTACGGCTGCTGGTGGAAGCCGCCGGGCGACTGCTGCTGGCCGTAGCCGGGGTGCGGCTGCTGCGGGTAGCCGGCGGGCTGCTGCCACGGCGACTGCTGCTGCCACTGGGGGGCGCCCGAGTGCGGGACGCCGGACTGGGGGGCAGCGGACTGCGGAACGCCCGAATGGGGGGCGCTCGAAGCCGGCGGCCCCCAGTGAGGAGCCTGCGGCGGGGCGGGCTGCGGGGCCGGCGGGACTGCCGGCTGCGCGGCGGTCGGCTCCTCAGACTGTCCCCGCTGCGGGCTGCTGCTCTCGGAGGAGGCGTCCGCGGTGCGCGGGTCGGTCTCGTTCTCGTTCATGTACCCCACCTTGCCCCGTTGGCCTCGTACCGACCTGTGCTAGTCCTGGATGTTTTCTGAAAACCCTTTGTCGGGATTTAGCGTAGGCAAAGTCACCCGGAACGTCGCTCCCTGTCCGGGTTCGCTGATCACCTCGGCGGTTCCTTGGTGCGACCTGACAATCGCGGCCACGATGGCCAGCCCCAGCCCGGTGCCGGTGGCGGCCCGGTCGGTGTGCCGGGTGCGGGCCTCGTCGGCGCGGTAGAACCGTTCGAAGACGTGTGCCCGCTGCTTCTCGGACAGCCCGGGCCCGGTGTCGGCGACCTCGACCACCGCCCGGTCGCCCGGCTCGGCGTACAGCCGCAGGGTCACCGTCGCCTCGGGCGGGGTGTGCACGAGCGCGTTGGTCATCAGGTTGCCGATCACCTGGCGCAGCCGGCCGTCGTCGCCCCAGGCCACCAGCTGTTCCGGCTGGTCGCGCACCTCGAGCTCGATCGTGCGCTCGGGCGCCATGGCCTCGGCCGCCTGCACGGCGTCCAGCGCCAGCACGGGCAGCTCGACCGGGCCCAGGTTGAGCGGGCGCTCGCGGTCGAGCCGGGCCAGCAGCAGCAGGTCTTCGACGAGCAGGCCCATGCGGGCGGCCTCGTCCTCGATGCGGCGCACCAGGCGGGCCACGTCGTCCGGGTTGGTGACGGCGCCCTGCCGGTAGAGCTCGGCGAAGCCCCGGATGGTCGTCAACGGCGTCCGAAGCTCATGCGACGCGTCCGCCACGAACTGCCGCATCTTGCCCTCGGAGCGCACCGCCCGCGCCTCGGAGGCCTGCGCCGCGTCGGCCGCCTCGACCGCCGACGCCTCGGCCGCCCGGGCCGCCGCCTCGCTCTGGGCGCGCGCGCTGAAGGCCGCCTCGATCTGGGCCAGCATGGCGTTGAGGGCCTTGGCCAGGCGGCCCAGCTCGGTGGTGGGCTCGCCCTCGCGCGCCTCCGGGTCGGGCACACGCTGGGTCAGGTCGCCGGCCGCGATCGCCGCCGCCGTGCGCTCGATCTGCAGCAGCGGGAGCAGGCTCTGCCGCACGATGGCGGCCCCGATCGAGGCCAGCGCGATCAGCACGCCGACCCCGACCAGCAGGTCGACCCAGACCATCTGGTTGACCGCCAGGCCGATCACCGACAGCTTCTCGGCGACCTGGATGACCTGGGTGTTCTGGTCGACGACGACCACCACCCGCCAGTGCACGTTGCCGCTGGGCGAGCGCACCGTGTACGGCTCGCCCAGCACGGCGTTGACCTCGTCGAGGCCCTTGACCAGCGGGGGCAGGTCCTCCGGCTTGAGCGAGGTGTCGCCCACCGTCGGCTTGTCGGAGCGGACGCCCCAGACCGACGAGGTCGAGACGTAGAAGTCGCTGGGCACCGGGATCTGCGAGCCGTAGCGGGCCTGGGCGATCGTCTCGGCGTAGATGCGCAGCGACGTGTCGAGCCGGTCGAGCAGGTAGTTGTGCAACGCGTACGTGCTGGCCGCGCTGATCGCGGTGAGCGCGGCGAACACCAGGACCAGGACCGACGCCACCAGCTTGATGCGCAGGGAGACCTTGCGCAGGCTGGGTTGCGGCGGGATCGAGTTACGGACCCGCTCGGTGAGCGTCGCGGACACGGCCGGGCTCAGACGGCGGGTTTGCGCAGCACGTAGCCGACCCCGCGGAGGGTGTGGATCAGGCGCGGCTGCACGTTGTCGACCTTCCGGCGCAGGTACGAGATGTAGGACTCGACGATGTTGTCGTCGCCGCGGAAGTCGTACTTCCACACGTGGTCGAGGATCTGCGCCTTCGAGAGCACCCGGTTGGCGTTCAGCATGAGGTAGCGCAGCAGCTTGAACTCGGTCGGCGAGAGCTGGACGCGCTGACCGGCCCGGTAGACCTCGTGCGTCTCCTCGTCGAGCTCGAGGTCGGCGAAGACCAGGCGGGACGGCTCCTCGTCGCCCTGGGTGGTGCGGCGCAGCACGGCCCGGATGCGAGCGGTCAGCTCCTCGAGGCTGAACGGCTTGGTCACGTAGTCGTCGCCGCCCAGGGTCAGGCCCCGGATCTTGTCGTCGGTGCCGTCGCGGGCGGTCAGGAAGACCACGGGGGTGCGCTGGCCGCCCTCGCGCATGAGCCGGATGACCTCGAAGCCGTCGAGGTCGGGCAGCATCACGTCGAGGACGACGAGGTCAGGAGTGGTGTTCTTCGCCGCGCTGACCGCCGCGCTGCCGCTCGTCGCGGTGCTCACGTCGAAGCCGGCGAAGCGAAGACTGGCGGAGAGCAGCTCGAGGATGTTCGCGTCGTCCTCGACGACGAGCAGTTTCGCCTCGCTCTGCTTGGGCTGGGTCTGGGCGGCCATGCCACCCATTGTTTATCAGCGCGCTGTTCCTTGCCTGCACGCTGCCTGAAAGTTTTCTGTAAGAACCTTCAAGCGGCCAGGCGGTAGCCGGCGACCCCCATCGAGGCCTGGGCGGCGCGGGCGAGCAGGCGGCGGTCGGCGCCGGGCTCGGGGCGCAGCGCGGGCGCGGTCACCAGGGTCACCGTCAGCGACCGGAGCGCGGCCACCCGGCGGATCGAATCGAAGAGCGTGTCGTCGCCGATGAAGGCGGCGTCAGTCGAGTCGTACCGGATCGAGGCCGGCACCACGGGGGCGCCCGCGTCCACCGCCGCCTGGAACAACGCCGGACGGAAGCGACCCTGGTTCGTGCCGCAGAAGGTCGTGCCCTCGGGGAAGGCCGCCACCGTGCGGCCCGAGCGCAGCGCCGCGGCCACCTCGGCCACCGTCGACGGCAGCGCCTTGGGCCGGGACCGGTCGATGAAGATCGCGCCGGACAGCCCGGCCAGCGGCCCGATGCCCGGCCAGGCGCCGACCTCGCCCTTGGCCACCAGGCTCATCGGCGACGAGGCCATCAGCACCAGGATGTCGAGCCACGACACGTGGTTGGCCACCAGCAGACTGCCCGGACGCAGTTCCGGGCCCCGCCGGACGACGCGGATGCCGAGCACGGCCAGCATCGTGCGGGCCAGGCCGCGCAGGGCCAGACCCCGCAGCAGCGGCGCGAGCAGCAGACCGCCGACGAGCACGACCGCCAGCCCCATCATGCGCAGCGTGGGAACACCCGGGAAGGCGTGGCGGCCGGCCGTCTCGCGGCAGTGCGGGCCGCAGCCCGAGACCGGCTGCCAGAGCCCGGCGATCATCGGGTGGCTCCCAGGAAGTGCCGGCGGTAGCGCGGGTCGAGCCGGTCCATCGAGAACAGCACGTAGAAGTCGGCGCAGTTGAAGTCCGGGTCGTAGGCAGGCTGCCCGCAGACCCAGCTGCCCAGCCGCAGGTAACCCTTGAGCAGGGCTGGGGGCTGCGTCTTGGGGTCACCGACGAGCTCGGTCTCGGCCAGCCAGTTGCGGCGCGGCTGCACCCGCATCGCGGGCGGCGCCATGTGCTTGGCCTGCACCCGGGCCCACACGCCGGCCGCGGTCACGCCGCCGTCGTCGAGCGGCACCGAGGCGCAGCCGCCGAGCCAGCGCAGGTTGTTCAGGTGCATGTAGCGGGCGATGCCGGCCCACATCAGGTTGATCACCGAGCCGGTGCGGTGGTCGGGGTGCACGCACGAGCGCCCGGTCTCGACCAGCTGATCGCGCAGGGGGCGCAGCGGGCTCAGGTCGAACTCGGTGTCGCCGTACCGGCGGCCCGCCCGCTCGGCGGCCTTGGGGGCCAGCATGCGGTAGGTGCCGACCACGTCGCCGGTCGCGTCGTCGCGCACGATCAGGTGGTCGCAGAAGTCGTCGAAGTCGTCGGCGTCGCGCCCGTCGGGGGTGGCGCCGGGCAACGAGGCGCCGAGTTCACCGGCGAAGACGTCGTGCCGCAACCGTTGCGCGGCGGCGACCTGACTCTGGTCCTCGGCGATGAGCAGCGTGTAGCCGCTGGTCCCGGTGGGGGCGGCGGCAGTCAGCAGAACAGCCATGTGATGTGTGTAAGGGCGACAACTGCCGATGGAATGTCGCGCCAGGTGGGGATTCATGGCCGTGAAATGAACGGCTTGTGCGAATCTTCGGGCATGCGTTTAGCGAAGCGTTTCAACGGGCCGCCATCGACCGGCAACGGCGGGTGGTCGGCCGGGGTCTTCGCCGTCGCGGCGGGGGCCGAGGTGGGCGGGCCGGCGCTCGAGGTCACCCTGCGGGTGCCGCCCCCGCTCGAGACCGAGCTGACCTTCGCCGACGGCTCGGTGCAGGACGGCGAGACGTTGGTGGCGACGGTCGCGGAGGCGGCGGGTCCCATCCCGTACGTCACCCCGGTGTCTCAGCCGGAAGCGGAGCGGGCCGCCGAGCGGTACCCCGGCTTCACCCGGCACCCATTTCCCACCTGCTACGTGTGCGGCCCCGACCGCACGGACGGGCTGCGCATTTTCTCGGGGCCGCTGGCCGATGGGCGTACGGCCGCGCCCTGGACCGTCCCGGCCGAGGTGGAGCTGCCGATGGTGTGGGCCGCCCTCGATTGTCCCGGTGGCTGGACCGCTCTGCAGAACGGCCGCACCTACGTTCTCGGCCGCATCGCCGTCACCGCCGACGCGCTGCCCGAACCCGGCTCCACCTGCGTGATCTTGGGCGAGGCGACCGAGTTCTCCGGGCGTAAGGCCATGGTGCTCTCGACGATCTACGGACCGGACGGCTCGCCGTTGTCCACCGCCAGGGCAACGTGGATCGCCACAACCTAGTACCTTGTGCCTTCACCGAAACGGGGGAAGGAGCCGCGTCGATGAGCGCGCCCGGCACCGACGAGATCGTGGTCGATCACCTGACCAAGCAGTACAAAAAGCTGCGAGCCGTTGACGACCTTTCCTTCCGGGTACGGTCCGGCCGGGTCACCGGCTTCCTCGGCCCCAACGGCGCGGGCAAGACCACGACCCTGCGCATGCTGCTCGGCCTGGTCACCCCGACCGCCGGCACGGCCACCTTCGGCAACCAGAAATACGTCGACCTGCCCGACCCGGTCCGCGAGGTCGGCGCCGTGCTCGAGGCGTCGAGCGCCCACCGCGGCCGCACCGGCCGCAACCACCTGCGCATGATCTGCCGCGCGGCGGGCCTGCCCGACACCCGGGCCGACGAGACGCTCGAGATGGTCGGCCTCACCCCGGCCGCCAACCGCAAGTTCAAGGGCTACTCGCTGGGCATGAAGCAGCGGCTGGGCATCGCCGCCGCCATGCTCGGCGATCCTAAGGTGCTGATCCTCGACGAGCCGGCCAACGGCCTCGACCCCGAGGGCATCCGCTGGATGCGTGACCTGCTCAAGGCGCTGGCCGGCCAGGGCCGTACGGTGCTGGTCTCGAGCCACCTGTTGGGCGAGATGCAGCTGCTGGCGGACGACGTGGTGATCGTCGCGGCCGGCAAGCTGATCCGGCAGGGCCCGGTCGCCGAGGTGCTGGGCGACATGAGCGGCGGCGTCCAGGTGCGGGTGCGCACCCCGCAGGTTCCGGAGCTGACCGCCGCGCTCTCCGAGCTCGACGCGACCGTCACCCCGAGCGAGGACGGCAGCCTGGTGGTGCACGGCGTCGAGGCGGCCGCGATCGGGCACGCCGCCTTCACCGCCCGGGTCGAGCTGCACGAGCTGGCCACCGAACGCGGCGATCTCGAACAGGTCTTCCTGCAGCTCACGGCCGGAAAGGCGGGCATCCGATGAGTCTGGTCAACGCCGAGCTGTTCAAGGTCCGCACCACCTCGCTGTGGTGGATCATGGGGATCATCCTGCTTCCCCTGTACGCCGCGAGCCTGCTCGTGAACTGGGCCAACTCCAGCGCCGGGGCGCCCCCGCCGGACGCCGGGGTGTCCGACACCCAGAGCCAGGCCATCGAGGCCGCGCTCGAGCCGATCAACGTGGCCACCAACCTCTACACCAGCGGCCAGTTCTTCGGCATCTTGATCGTGCTGTTGCTCTCGGCGATCATCGTGACCAGTGAGTTCTTCCACCTCACGGCGACCACGACCTTCCTGACCACGCCGCGGCGCGAGTCGGTCATCCTGGCCAAGTTCGGCGCCGCCATCGTCATCGGCCTGGCCGTCTGGCTGATCACCACGGTGCTCAACCTGATCTTCGTGCCGCCGATCATGAGCAATCTCGATCTCGGCAGCCAGCTCGGCGAGCCCGCGGTGTGGCGCGCGATCGGGCTCAACGCCCTGGCCTTCGTCCTCTGGGGCGTCCTCGGGGTGGGCGCCGGCGTGCTGATCCGCAGCCAGATCGCGGCGACGCTGATCCTGGCCATCACGTACGTGATCGGCTCGGCCGCCGTGACCCTGATCTTCTTCCTGCTCAGCGAGTACGTGGCCGAGTGGATCAGCAACCTGCAGGTGCTCGTCCCGACCAGCGCCTCGCAGCTGATGATCTCGGGCACCGACCTGCCCGGCTCGCCGCCGCGCTGGGTCGGGGCGGTCGTCCTGGTCGGGTACGCGATCGTCACCGGCTTCCTCGGCACCTGGTTGACCAAGCGACGCGATATCAGCTGACGCCCGTCCGATCTCCTCTTCCACACGGCGTAGCCTGGTTGCTGTCCCATGTGACGCCGATCAAAAGGTGAAAGAGGCGAACACGGAAGTGTCGACCCAGCAGACTTCGCACGAGAACCCACTCGCGGATTTCGGTCCCAACGAGTGGATAGTCGACGAGATGTACCAGCGCTACCTGGCCGACCCCACAAGCGTCGACCCGGCCTGGCACGATTTCTTCGCCGATTACAAGCCCGCGATGGCCACGGGATCGATCGTGACGCCGGACGAGGCGACGGCCGCCAACGCGACCGCCTCCGCCGCCCGGGCCGGCACGGACGCACCGGCCGCAGCCACCGTGGCGCCCGTGAAGCCGACTGTTCCCGCCGCTGAGTCCGCACCGAAGCCCGCCCCCAAGCCGGCACCGAAGCCCGCCGCCTCTGCGGGCAACGGGAAGGCCCCCGAGGGCGCCAAGGTCACCACGCTGCGCGGCGTCGCCGCCCGCATCGTGCAGAACATGGACGCCTCGCTCGAGGTGCCCACGGCCACCTCGGTGCGCGCCGTCCCGGCCAAGCTCATGGTCGACAACCGCATCGTCATCAACAACCACCTCGCCCGCGGCCGCGGCGGCAAGGTCAGCTTCACCCACCTGATCGGCTGGGCGCTGGTGCAGGCGGTCGTGAAGCACCCCGAGATGAACAACTCGTTCGCCGAGGTCGACGGCAAGCCCGCGCTCGTGCAGCCCGAGCACGTCAACCTCGGCATCGCCATCGACCTCGCCAAGAAGGACGGCTCGCGCGCGCTGGTCGTGCCGTCGATCAAGAACTGCGAGACGATGGACTTCCGCAAGTTCTGGCAGGCGTACGAAGACGTCGTCCGGCGCGCTCGCCGCAACGAGCTGACCATGGACGACTACGCGGGCACGACGATCTCGCTGACCAACCCGGGCGGCATCGGCACCGTCCACTCGATCCCGCGGCTCATGGCCGGCCAGAGCGCGATCATCGGCGTCGGCGCCATGGAATACCCGGCGCCGTACTCCGGCATGAGCGACGAGACGCTGTCCGAGCACGGCATCAGCAAGGTCACCACGCTGACCAGCACCTACGACCACCGGGTCATCCAGGGCGCGCAGTCCGGCGAGTTCCTCAAGGCGATGCACGAGTTCCTGCTCGGCGAGCACGACTTCTACGACGAGATCTTCACGTCGCTGCGCATCCCGTACGAGCCGGTCCGCTGGGTGCGCGACGTCGCGCGTACCTCGGAAGGCCAGATCGACAAGGCGGCCCGGGTCGTCGAGCTGATCCACGCCTACCGCGTGCGCGGCCACCTGATGGCCGACACCGACCCGCTCGAGTTCGAGATCCGCCGCCACCCCGACCTCGACGTGCTGCAGCACGGCCTCACCCTGTGGGACCTCGACCGCACGTTCCCGGTCGGCGGCTTCGCCGGCAAGCAGCGCATGAAGCTGCGCGAGGTGCTGGGCGTCCTGCGCGACACGTACTGCCGCCGCGTCGGCATCGAGTACATGCACATCCAGGGCCCGGAAGAGCGCCGCTGGATCCAGGACCGCATCGAGATCAAGTACACGAAGCCCGACTCGGACGAGCAGAAGCACATCCTCAACCGGCTGAACGCGGCCGAGGCGTTCGAGACCTTCCTGCAGACCAAGTACGTCGGCCAGAAGCGCTTCTCGCTCGAGGGCGGCGAGTCGCTGATTCCGCTGCTCGACGCCGTGCTCGAGTCGTCGGCTGAGGCCGGGCTGGACGAGATGGTCATCGGCATGGCCCACCGCGGCCGGCTCAACGTGCTGGCGAACATCGTGGCCAAGCCGTACGAGAAGATCTTCAACGAGTTCGAGGGTCAGATGGACCCGAAGTCGGCCCACGGCTCCGGCGACGTCAAGTACCACCTGGGCCAGACCGGCAAGTACACGACGCCCGACGGCGAGCACGCCACCACCGTCAGCGTGGTGGCCAACCCGTCCCACCTCGAGGCGGTCGACCCGGTGCTCGAGGGCATCGTCCGGGCCAAGCAGGACCGCCTCGACCTCGGCCTGCACGGCTACACGGTGCTCCCGGTGCTGGTGCACGGCGACGCCGCGTTCGCCGGTCAGGGCGTGGTGGCCGAGACGCTCAACCTCTCGCAGCTGCGCGGCTACCGCACCGGCGGCACGGTCCACGTGATCGTCAACAACCAGGTCGGCTTCACCACCGCCCCGGAATACAGCCGCTCCTCGATGTACTCGACCGACGTCGCCCGCATGATCCAGGCGCCGATCTTCCACGTGAACGGCGACGACCCCGAGGCCGTCGTGCGGGTGGCCAAGCTGGCCTTCGAATACCGCCAGGCGTTCAACAAGGACGTGGTGATCGACCTGGTCTGCTACCGCCGCCGCGGGCACAACGAGGGCGACGACCCGTCGATGACCAACCCCCGGATGTACGAGATCATCGACACCAAGCGGTCGGTGCGCAAGCTGTACACCGAAGAGCTGATCGGCCGGGGCGACATCACCGTCGACGACGCTCAGGAGCAGCTGCGTGACTACCAGTCCCAGCTCGAGCAGGTCTTCAAGGCCACCCGGGACGCGGCCGGCACGCCGCCGCGCCCGCGCGTGATCAGCGAGGAGCCCGAGCCCGAGGTCGAGACCGCGGTCGACGCGGCCGCCGTGCGCGCGGTCGGTCAGGCCCACGTCGAGCTGCCCGAGGGCTTCACCCCGCACAAGCGGGTGCAACAGCTGCTCGAGCGGCGGGCCAAGATGTCGGCCGAGGGCGGCATCGACTGGGGCTTCGGCGAACTGGTCGCGTTCGGCACGCTGCTGCAGCAGGGTGTCACCGTCCGGCTCGCCGGTCAGGACTCGCGCCGCGGCACGTTCGTCTCGCGGCATGCGTCGGTCGTCGACGCCAAGACCGGCAAGGACTTCCTTCCGCTGTCTACGCTGGCCACCGGCACTGCCCGCTTCTTCGTCCACGACTCGCTGCTCAGCGAGTACGCGGCGATGGGCTTCGAGTACGGCTACTCGGTCGAGAACCCCGAGGCGCTGGTGCTGTGGGAGGCGCAGTTCGGCGACTTCGTCAACGGCGCCCAGTCGATCGTCGACGAGTTCATCTCGTCCGGCGAGGTGAAGTGGGGCCAGCAGTCGTCGCTGGTGCTGCTGCTGCCGCACGGCCAGGAGGGTCAGGGTCCCGACCACTCCTCCGGCCGGCCCGAGCGGTTCCTGCAGCTGTGCGCGCAGGACAACATGCGCGTGGCCAACACGACCACTCCGGCCAACTACTTCCACCTGCTGCGGCGTCAGGCCCTGTCGACCAAGCGCAAGCCGCTGATCGTCTTCTCGCCCAAGTCGCTGCTGCGCCACAAGCTGGCCGTGTCGTCGGTCGCCGACTTCACCGAGGGCACGTTCCAGCCGGTCATCGGCGACGCCGGCATCAACGGCAAGGCGCTCGACGCGAACAACGTCAAGCGGGTGCTGCTCTGCTCGGGCAAGGTCTACTACGACCTGTTCCAGGCCCGCGCCGAGCGGGGCATCACCGACACCGCGATCGTCCGGATGGAGCAGATCTACCCGCTGCCGGTGAACGAGCTCAAGGCGATCCTGGGCCAGTTCCCCAACGCCGAAGACTTCGTCTGGGTGCAGGAGGAGCCGGCCAACCAGGGCGCCTGGTCGTTCGTCGCGCTCAACCTGCTCGAGCACCTTGAGGGTGTCCGGCTGCGGCGCATCTCGCGTCCCGCTGCCGCCGCGCCCGCGGTCGGCTCGGCCAAGATGCACGAGGCCGAGCAGGCCGCGCTGATCGAGGCCGCGCTGCCGCGCCCGTAACCACGCAGGTGAAGGGGGCGCTCCGCTGCGGCGGGGCGCCCCCTTCTACTATCCGGTCATGTACTTCACCGACCGTGGCATCGAGGAACTGGTCGACCGGCGTGGCGAGGAAACAGTCACGCTCGAATGGCTGGGCGCCCAGCTGCGCACCTTCGTCGACCAGAACCCCGAGTTCGAGACCCCGATCGAGCGCTTCGCGACGTGGCTGGCCCGCGACGACGAGGATGAGGAGTAGCGGCGCCGAGTCGCGCCCGATCCGCCGGGTCGAACTCGACGCCGCCGCCGAGGTCGACCGCTCGGCCTGGTGGGCGCGGATCCCGGCCGTACGGGCGGTGCTCGAGCACGGCCTGAACATCCCGCCCGGCGTCACGTTCCTGGTCGGCGAGAACGGCTCCGGCAAGTCGACGCTGATCGAGGCCCTGGCCGCCGCCCACGGCCTGAACCCCGAGGGCGGCTCCCGCGGCGCCATGCATTCCACGAGGGCCACCGAATCCCCGCTCGGATCCGCCCTGCGCGTGATCCGCACCCCCGGCCGCCGGGTCAACGCGTACTTCCTGAGGGCCGAAACCACGCACGGCCTCTACACGTACCTGGAAAGCCTGCCCGGCGACAATCCCGACCGCTTCCTGCACGAGCAGAGCCACGGCGAAGGCTTCCTGGAACTCCTGGAGCGCAAATTCCGCGGCCACGGCTTCTACCTGATGGACGAGCCCGAGGCGCCG
Source organism: Paractinoplanes pyxinae (assembly GCF_026626335.1). GTDB lineage: Bacteria > Actinomycetota > Actinomycetes > Mycobacteriales > Micromonosporaceae > Actinoplanes > Actinoplanes pyxinae. The sequence goes on from NZ_JAPNTZ010000007.1 coordinate 336,794, forward strand.
CTGTCCTTCACCTCGACGCTGAGTCTGCTGACCCGCCTGGAGGACCTGCGCGCCAACGGCTCCCAGGTCGTGGTGGCCACGCACTCCCCGCTGCTGACCGCCCTGCCCGGCGCCACCATCCTCGAACTGGGCCCCCACGGCATCCGCCGCACCACCTGGCCCGACCTCGACATCGTCACCAACTGGCGAAGCTTCCTCGCAGCACCGGAAGCCTTCCTCCGCCATCTGGGCGTTTAGCTCCTTGGTTCCGCGGAGCCGTTGTCATCCACAGTTAGGACTTTCGGCCCGGTGGCGCTGCTGTTGCGCGGGTAGGTTGAAGCCGTGGCACGTAGCGTCTATGTGGCCGGCCTGGGGCCGGGTGTCGGCAAGGGCACCGTCGCGCTCGGGCTGGTGGAATTGTTGTCGCGGCAGGTGGCGCGGATCGGGGTGTTCCGGCCGCTGGTGGCCGGCGACGGCGACGATTCGCTGCTCACCCTGCTGACCAAGCGGTATCCGGTGGTCGCGCCGTACGCGGAGTCGTACGGGGTCACCCTGGCCGAGGCGAGCGCGCTGGTCGCCGACGGCAAGTGGGAAGAGTTGATCTCGCGGATCGTCGAGCGTTATCGCGAGGTCGAGCGGCAGGCCGGGTCGGTGGTGGTGATCGGCAGCGACTTCGCGCCGGCCGCCAAGGAACGTGACGAGATGCCGCGTGAGCTGGGGTTCAACGCCCGGCTGGCCACCGAGTTCGGCAGCGTCGTCGTGCCCGTGATCAGCGGTGAGGGGCGCGGCGCCGAATCGCTCGTGGCTTCGGCTCGCAGCGCGTACCACTCGCTGGTCGACCTGGACGCGACGGTGATCGCCATGATCGCCAACCGGGTGCCGGCGGGGCTCGGGGCGCTGCCGGTTGATGCCCTGCCGGTGCCGATGTGGTCGATCCCCGAGGTGCCCACGCTGGCCGCGCCCACGGTGGCCGAGGTGGCCGACGCGCTGGACGCGACCATCGTCTCCGGCGGTGAGGGCGCCCTCGACCGGGACGTGCTCGACTACGTGGTCGGCGCGGCCCACGTGCCCACCGTGCTCGACCACCTGACCGACGGCGCCCTGATGATCACGCCCGGCGACCGGGCCGACCTGCTGCTGGCGGCCAGCGCCGCGCACGCCGCGGGCAACATCACCCTGGCCGGGCTGGTGCTGACCCTGGGCGAGCCGCCCGACCCGCGCATCGTCCGCGTCATCGAACGCCTCAACACCGGCCTGGCCATGCTGGTCGTCGGCAGCGACAGCTACCACACCATCGCGGCCGCCACCCACATCCAGGCCGGGCTCGGCACCGGCACGCCCCGCAAGGTCGAGGCGGCGCTGGGCGCGTTCGAAGAGAACGTGGACACCGCGGCGCTGACCCGGGTGCTCGACGTGGCCCGATCGAGCCGGGTCACGCCGCTGATGTTCGAGAACGACCTGATCGACCGGGCCCGGGCCGAACGCCGCCACCTGGTGCTGCCCGAGGGCACCGACGAGCGGATCCTGCGCGCCACCGAGACCCTGCTGCGGCGCGGCGTCGCCGACCTCACGCTGCTGGGCGACCCCGACGAGATCGGCCGCCGGGCCCGTGAGCTGGGCGTCGAGATCGGAGCGGCCCGCCTGGTCGACCCGGCCACCAGCGAGCTGCGGGACGGCTTCGCCGAGCGGTACGCCGAGCTGCGCAAGAAGCGGGGCGTCTCGCTCGACCTGGCGTACGACGTGGTTCGCGACGTCAACTACTTCGGGACGCTGATGGTGGCCCAGGGGCTGGCCGACGGCATGGTGTCGGGGGCCAACCACACCACGGCGGCCACCATCCGGCCCGCGTTCGAGATCATCAAGACCGTGCCGGACGTGTCGGTGGCGTCCAGTGTGTTCTTCATGCTGCTGGCCGACCGGGTGCTGGTCTACGGCGACTGCGCGGTCAACCCCGACCCCGACGCGGCCCAGCTGGCCGACATCGCGCTGTCGTCGGCGCGGACGGCGGCGGCGTTCGGCATCGAGCCGCGGGTGGCCATGCTGTCGTACTCGACGGGCAGTTCGGGGGCGGGCGCCGACGTCGAAAAGGTCGCTGCGGCCACCGCACTCGTACGGGAAAGGCAGCCCGATCTGCCGGTCGAGGGGCCCATCCAGTACGACGCGGCCGTCGACCCCGCGGTGGCCGCCACCAAGCTGCCCGGCAGCACGGTGGCCGGCCAGGCGACTGTCCTGATCTTCCCAGACCTCAACACGGGCAACAACACCTACAAGGCGGTTCAGCGGTCGGCCGGCGCGGTCGCGGTCGGCCCGGTCATGCAGGGTCTGCGGCGGCCGGTCAACGACCTGTCCCGCGGGGCGACGGTGAAGGACATTGTGAACACGGTGGCGATCACGGCGATCCAGGCGGCGGCGCGATGAGCCGGGTGCTCGTTCTCAACAGCGGCTCGTCCTCGGTCAAGTACCGGCTCTTCGACGGCTCTTCCACCATCGCGAAAGGCCTGGTGGAGCGCATCGGCGAGAGCGGCGGCGAGGTGGCCGACCACCGGGCCGCGCTGCAGGGGATCATGGACGAGACCGACCTGTCCGGCCTGGTTGCGGTGGGTCACCGGGTGGTGCACGGCGGTCCCGACTTCACCGGCCCGACGGTCATCGACGACGACGTGGTGGCCCGGGTCGAGGCTTTGGTGCCGCTGGCGCCGCTGCACAATCCGGCCGCGCTGACGGGTATCGAGGTGGCGCGCAAGCTGCTGCCCGACGTGCCTCAGGTCGCCGTCTTCGATACGGCCTTCCACGCCACGATCCCGCCCGAGGGCGTGACCTGGGCGATCGACCGGTCGCTGGCCGAGCGCTGGCAGATCCGGCGCTACGGGTTCCACGGCACTTCCCATGCGTACGTCTCCCGTCGCACCGCCCACGTGCTGGGGCGCGACCCGGCATCCACCAACGTGATCACACTGCACCTGGGCAACGGCGCCAGCGCGTGTGCCGTCGAGGGCGGTCGCAGCGTCGCCACCTCGATGGGCATGTCCCCGCTGCCGGGCCTGGTGATGGGCACACGTAGCGGCGACATCGACCCGACGGTGATCTTCCACCTGCACCGGGTGGCCGGGCTGCCACTGGACGAGATCGAGAACTCGCTGACCCGGCACGGCGGGCTGCTCGGCCTGTCCGGCGACAATGATTTGCGTACGGTCCTCGAGCGGCGCGCGGCGGGCGATGCGGACGCAACGCTGGCCTTCGACGTCTACTGCCGCCGCATCCGCGAATACGTGGGCGCCTACCTGGCCGTGCTGGGCCGGGTCGACGCCATCACGTTCACCGCAGGCGTCGGCGAGAACGCGCCCGCCGTGCGAGCCGCCTCACTGGCCGGCCTGGAGCCGCTGGACATCGAGGTCGACCCGGAGCGCAACGAGCGCCGGGAAGAGATCATCTCTCCGCCCGGCGCCCGCATTCCCGTCTGTGTGATCCCCACCGACGAGGAGTTGGAGATTGCCGGCCAGTCCCGGACGGCGTTGTCTCTCCCCGACTGACTCGAAGCTCAGAGAGCCAGCCAGACGACCAGGGCGATCACGACGACGGCAGCCACGACGCCGCCGATGATCAGCGGGGTCTTGGAGGCCGTCGCCGGCTCCTGCGGGGTGTTGTGAGTGAAGGCCCGGAACGCTTCGGTGTTGCCGCTCGGGTCGACGCTGTTGTCAGACATGGGCAAGACCATAGCGAAACGACGCCCGCCGGGCTGACCCGCCTGAGCCCCTACCAGGACAAACGCGATCACCTTGTCGATTTCACCCGTTCGTGGAAGCGCCTTCTCCCGACGCTGGCGGACGCTGGACCGATCGGCCTTTCCCTGGTCTTTCGAAGACCGACGCACAATGGGACGGGTGCATCGTCGTCGCCTCGCCCCCGTTCTCGCCGTCGCTTCGGCCTTGTCGGCGTCGCTCGCCGCGTGTTCGAGCGAGCCCCCGGCGGCTTCCGCCCCGGCCACCCTGCCGCCGACCGCGAGCCCGGCCGCGCCGCCCTCGGCCGCCGGCTCGCCCACTGCCGCGCCCCTTCCGGGAGCCGCACCCGACCAGGCGTTCGCCGTGGAGACCCGCACGCTGCGGCTGACCCGCGGCGCCGACCGGCCCCTGCCCACCACCGTGTGGCTGCCGCAGGGCGACGGCCCGTTTCCGCTGATCCTGTTCAGCCACGGCCTGGGCGGGAAGCCCTCCGACTACCGCGAGCTGCTGACCACCTGGGCCCGCGCCGGCTTCGTGGTCGCCGCGCCCGCGTATCCGCACACCTCCGCCTCGGCGGCCGAGTTCAACGTGCTCGACGTGATCAACCAGCCCTCCGACGCCAGCTACGTGATCACCGAGACACTGGCCAAGCTGGGCGGCGCCGTCGACAAGTCGCGCATCGCCGCGGCCGGCCACTCCGCCGGCGGCGTGACCACCCTGGGCCTGTTCAGCGGCAACCGCGACACGCGTCTGCGGGCCGGTGTGGTGCTGGCCGGCCGCCAGATCCTGCCCCAGCCGTTCACCGGATCCGAAGCGCCGATGCTCTTCGTGCACGGCCGGAAGGACGCCACCGTCGCGTACGCCGATGGCCAGGCCGCCTACGCCGCGGTGCAGTGGCCCAAGGCCTTCCTGACCGTCACGGACGGCGGCCACGTCGCCTCCGGCCGCTCCCTCGACGTGATCGCCCGGACCAGTGCCGACTTCTGGCGCTGGACCCTCTACGGCGACGAGACCGCCCGCGACCGCCTCGAGCCGGACGCCGCCCGGGGCGGCCTGGCCACCCTGCAGGACCGGTTGGGCTGACCGCCGGGTCAGTGCAGGAAGTCGATGGCCACCTTGCCGAAGATCTCCCCCGATTCCAGGCGCGCGAAGGCGTCGGCGATCGCGCTGAAGCCGTAGGTCGAGTCGATCACCGGACGCACGTCCCGCTCGACCAGGAAGTCGAGCAGCGCGGCCAGTTCGGGACCGGTGCCCATCGTGCTGCCGAGCAGTTCGAGCCGCATCGCGAACAGGCGGCGCAGATCCACAGTGGCCAGGTGGCCACCGGTCGCGCCGCACACCACGATGCGGGCGCCCGGGGCGCTGCACTTCATCGAATGGTCGAAGGTGGGCGCCCCGACCGACTCGATGACCACGTCGACCCGTTCCGGCAGGCGGGCGCCCGGCTCGACGGCCGTCGCCCCCAGCTCGGCGATGCGCTCCCGCTTACCCGGGTCGCGACTGGTGACGTACACCCGCTTGCCCATCGCGACCGCGAGCACCACCGCGGCCGTGGACACCCCGCCGCCGGCACCCTGCACCAGCACGGCCGACGCGTACTCGACCCGGCCGCGCGTGGTCAGCATGTGGAAGGCGGTCAGCCAGGCCGTCGGCAGGCAGGCCGCGTCGAGGAACGACACCCCGGCCGGCTTGGGGATCAGATTCTCCGGCGGCACCGACACGCGCTCGGCCAGCGTGCCGGGGAACCGCTCGGAAAGCAGCGACAGGCCCCGCGGATCGGACTCGTCGGCCACCACCGGATAGACGACGACCTCGTTGCCGTCCTGGTCGACGCCGGCCGCGTCGCAGCCGAGGATCATCGGCAGCCGGTCGGCGCGCAGACCCACGCCGCGCAGCGACCAGATGTCGTGCTGATTGAGCGACCCGGCCCGCACGTCGACCGTCACCCAGCCCTCGGGCGGGGTGCTCTCGGGCAGGTCGGCCACCCGCAGGGCGGAGCGGGGACTGGTCGGGTCTGAGGCTATGGCGTAGGCGGCGCGCATAGCCACAGACCATAGTGGCCACTGCCGATCACTCGCCGGTTTTCCACAACGGCGCGTTATCCACAGGCCCACCACACGATCAAGCGCTTCCCCACGATAATGACCGGCGGGGGCTCCCCCAGGGAGGGTGGGCTCTGCGGGGTGGGCTCTGCGGGGTGGGCTCTGCGGGGTGGGCTCTGCGGGGTGGGCTCTGCGGGGTGGGCTCTAGCTGGGCAGCGTGGCCGACCGTTGAGCCGGCGGAACCGGAGCCGACCGCCTGGCCACTCCATCAGCTTCTGCGGCAGCGGCCACGGCGGCGGCAACAGCGGGCGCCACGCGCGGGTCGAGCGGCGACGGCACGATCGCATCGGCGCTGAGCTCGTCGGTGACCACCTCGGCGATCGCGTCGGCCGCGGCCACCTTCATGCGCTCGGTGATCGTGGTCGCTCGCACGTCCAGCGCACCCCGGAAGATGCCCGGGAACGCCAGCACGTTGTTGATCTGGTTGGGGAAGTCGCTGCGGCCGGTGGCCACGATCGCCGCGTACTTGTGAGCAATCGTGGGGTGCACCTCGGGGGTCGGGTTGGCCATCGCGAAGATGATGCCGCCGGGGGCCATGCCGGCCACCGCGCTCTCCTCGATCTGGCCGCCGGAGACGCCCACCAGCACGTCAGCCCCGATCAGGGCTTCGGTGATGCCACCCGTACGGCCGGAGAAGTTGGTCGTCGCCGCGAGTTCAGCCTTGATCGGCGTCAGGTCGCCCCGGTCGGCGTGGATGATGCCGCGCGAGTCGCAGATGATGACGTTGGCCCCCTGGACGCCGGCCGCGATGAGCATCTGAGTGATCGCGACCCCGGCCGCGCCCGCCCCGCTGATCACCACGCGCAGGTCGCCCAGCTGCCGGCCGAGTAGCTTGGCCGCGTTGCGCAGCGCGGCCAGCGTGACCACCGCGGTGCCGTGCTGGTCGTCGTGGAAGACCGGGATGTCGAGTTCGGCGTCGAGCCGGCGTTCGATCTCGAAGCAGCGCGGGGCGCTGATGTCCTCGAGGTTGATGCCGCCGAACGACGGCGCCATGGCCTTGACCGCGGCGATGATTCCTTCGACGTCCTGGGTGGCCAGGCAGATGGGGATGGAGTCGACGCCGCCGAACTGCTTGAACAGGATCGACTTGCCCTCCATGACCGGCATCGCGGCCTGCGGGCCGATGTTGCCCAGGCCGAGCACGGCCGAGCCGTCGGTGACCACGGCGACCGTGTTGGCCGTCCACGTGTAGTCGGAGTAGAGCGACGGGTCGTCGGCGATGGCCTCGCAGACCCGGGCCACGCCGGGGGTGTACGCCAGCGACAGGTGGTCGCGGCTGGCCAGCGGGACGGTCAGGCTGATCTCCATCTTGCCGCGTTTGTGCAGCTCGAAGACGGGATCGGCGGCCAGGGCAGGGTCGAGCTCAAAGCTGAAGAAAGACACGGGGGCTCCAACGGCATCGGGGCGCGGATCGTCGGGGCGAGGCGGTCACGACGGCGAGTAGGGCGTGCGGACCGGAACGCGATGCGGGGATCACCCGTGAAACAGCAACCGCGAGGCGCGAGTGTGCGCCGCGGTGCTGCGACCCTAACCTAGCCGACCGAGGCGCGGGTAGTAGCGGAATAACACCGGGCCGATGACATCCGCCACCCCGTACGCCCGGCTGTCGTCCTCGATCAGCTGGTTGTCCCCCTGTATCCACCACCCGCCGTCCTGAGGCCTTACCGTGCGCTTCACGACCAGCAGGTCGGGCCGGGTGCGGAACCGGGCGACCACCACTGACCCCGCGCGTACCCGTCCGCCCCGGCGCACCACCAGGGCGTCGCCGTCGCGCAGGGTCGGCACCATGGACGGGCCTCGGACGAGCACCGCGAACAGTGGCAGTTGCCATCTCACGGCATCAGTCCTCCGTCGCGTTACCGGGGCGGTGTAAGGGGTAGTGTCAACCACGGATCATCGCAAACTCTTATGGAGGAGTCCTGATGCGACTTCCGCGTTTCCTCACGCCGCAGACCGTGGTCAGCGCTCACTGCGACCTGCCCTGTGGTGTCTACGACCCGGCCCAGGCCCGGATCGAGGCCGAGTCGGTCAAGGCCATTCAGGAGAAGTACCAGGCGAACACCGACCCCGAGTTCCGCACTCGCGCCATCATCATCAAGGAGCAGCGGGCCGAGCTGGTCAAGCACCACCTGTGGGTGCTCTGGACCGACTACTTCAAGCCCCCGCACTTCGAGAAGTACCCGAACCTGCACCAGCTGTTCAACGAGGCCACCAAGCTGGCCGGCGCCGCGGGCGCCAAGGGCTCGCTCGACCCGGCCGTGGGTGACCAGCTGCTCGGCAAGATCGAGGAGATCTCGAAGATCTTCTGGGAGACCAAGCAGGCCTGAGCGTCGCGAAATACGGCCGGTACGCCCACCCGGGCGTACCGGCCGTGTTCGTTCAGCGACTAAAGTCTGTCTGCGGCAGGAGGAGGAACGGTGACTCAGGTGACGGACAGACATCCGGACCCGGCTATCGGCGACGACGTCGTGCTGCTGACCGTGCCCGCCGACGGCGGCTACCTGGGGGTTCTCCGCACGGCGACGGCCGGCCTGGCCGCGCGGCTGCACTTCGCGCTGGACGAGATCGAAGACCTGCGCATCGCGGTCGACGAGGCGTGCGCGATGCTGCTGGCCATCGCCACCCGCGGGGCCGAGCTCGACTGCCGGTTCGCCGTGACCGAGGACGCGCTGACCGTCGAGGTCACCGTGACGACCGTACGCGGGGCGAAGCTGCCGGCCGAGTCGTCGTTCGCGTGGAAGGTGCTCACCGCGCTCACCACGTCGGCCGCGGCCGAGGCCACCGGTCAGCGGGCCACGATCCGGCTGGTGACCCGGCGCACCGGGGCCTGACCGGGCTCAGTGCAGCACGGCCGCGATGTAGTCCAGATGCTGGGCGGCGGCCCGGGTGGCCGATTCCGCGTCCCGCATGAGCAGGCAGTCCAGGATCAGCCGGTGGTCGGCGTCGATCTGCCGCCAGTAGCCGGGCGGCAGGTTCTCGGTGACGTCCTCACCGAAGCTGGCGTGATAGATCGGGCGGGCCACCAGCTCGAACAGCGGGTTCATCGTCGCCTTGGCGACGGCCGTGTGGAAGGCCGCGTGCGCCGCCAGCATCGTCTCCAGATCGTCGACGGCCGGGTCGAAGAAGGCGCCGCGGATCTCGGCCAGGTGCTCGTCGTCGCGGCGGACCGCGGCCAGGCCGGACGCCGGCACCTCGAGGGCCCGGCGCAGCTCGACCATGTCGGTCAGCCCCACGCCGGCCGAGTTCGAGAGCAGCGTGAAGCCGGTGGTGAGGGCATCCGCGAGCTGTTCGGCGTCGGGGTGGGCGACGAAGCTGCCGCCGGTGACGCCGCGGGTCGTGACGATCAGATGCTGGCTGGCCAGCAGGCGCAAAGCCTCGCGCACGGTGCTGCGACTGACGCCGGTTCGGACGCACAGCTCCGGTTCGGGGGGCAGCCGTTCGCCGGGCTGGAGCCGCCCCGAAGTGATGTCCGCCCGTAGCTCGTCCGCCAGCAGCTGGTACGCGGGTGGGCGCACCGTAGATCCGGTCACACCCTCAGGGTAGGCCCTGGCCCGGCGAATGAGGGCAATTAATCGATGCCGAGCGCTCTCGTGCTCGGCGGCAGCACGATCAACAGGCCCACGAGCAGGCCGAGCGCCATCAGCACCAGGCCCAGCCAGGACGGGCCGACCTGCAGCAGGAATCCACCGGCGGCGATGGTGAACAGCTGCACCACGATGGCCGGGCCGCGGGCGCCGCGCTGCCGCCGGCCGAGGGCGCGGGCGACGAAGAAGACGGCCGCCACGCCGAGGGCAGCGAAGACGGTCAGCGCCACGGCCATCCCGACGTTGACCGACGAGCTCGTCAGATCGAGGACGATGAGGTAGATGGTGAGCCCGGCCAGCGCGGCGCACTCCAGATAGAGCAGCCGCACCGCCCACACCAGCGTCGAGGGCTTGTCAACGACTGACTTCTCACCGGTCACTCGTGCACCATACCGACAGTGTTTCGGGCGGCTCTTGGGTACAGTGCCGCGCATGCGAGCGTTACTGCTGGTCAACCCCAAGGCCACGACGACCAGCGAGCGCAGCCGGGACGTCCTGGTCAGGGCGCTGCGCAGCGCGGTCGAGCTGTCGGTGGAGTACACGACCCGCCGGGGCCACGCCGCGACGCTGGCCCGCGCCGCCGCCGAGAGCGGGGTCGACGTGGTCGTGACGCTGGGCGGCGACGGCACCGTCAACGAGGCGGTGAACGGGCTGATGACCGCCGAGGCCGTGCTCAGCGGGCTGACCGGCACGCGCGCTCAGGTGCTGCCCGCGCTCGCCGTGGTCCCGGGTGGTTCGACCAACGTCTTCGCCCGCGCGCTGGGTCTGCCGCGCGACTGGGTCGAGGGGGTCAGCGTGATTCTCGAGGGCCTGCGCGACGGGCGGCACCGCGTGATCGGCCTGGGCCGCGCGGACGACCGCTATTTCACCTTTGCCGCCGGCATGGGGCTGGACGCCGCCGTCGTACGCCGGGTCGAGCAGGCACGCCTGCGGGGTCGCACCTCCACCCCCGGCCTCTACTTCCGCTCGATCGCCGGTCAGGTGCTCACCGGTGAGGACCGCAAATCACCGCCGCTGTCCATCGAGCGTCCCGGCGAGCCGGCCGAGCTCGACCTGGGCACGGTCATCGTGCAGAACACCGCGCCCTGGACCTACGTCGGCGACCGGGCGATCAACCCGAGCCCGGGCGCCTCGTTCGACCGCGGCCTCGACGTGATGGCCCTGCGCGGGCTCGACGTCGGCAAGACCGCGCGCACGCTGGCCCAGCTGGCCATGCGCAAGGGCGACCCGCACGGCAAGCACGTGCTGCATCTGCACGATCAGGACGAGTTCACGGTCGTGGCCGCCCGGCCCCAGCCGTTCCAGCTGGACGGCGACTATCTGGGCGAGCGGCAGAAGGTGCACTTCGTGTCCGTTTCCGAAGCGCTACGTGTGATCTGCTGATCGCCGGGTAGTCAAGCTCACGATCCGTTACAGAAACACGGTCAAAAGGTCGGCAGAAGGACCGGGACCGTACTACATTGATGGGAGCGTTGGTCAACCGGCTCTGGCGCAAGCCTCAGAACCGGACATAGAGGGCGTGAGCCAGCTCACCCGCCCGGAGAAACTTCGGGCGCTACCCTTGACATCGCACGAGTTCGTGAAAGCATTCACAAGCGATAAGAAGTAACCAGTTGCTGGTTGCGCGCGTTTCCAATCCAGAAGCGCCGAGCAGCATCAGTAACTACAAAAGCTTGCTACGCACGGCGAGCAGACGGGCACTCAGACGTCAGCCGCCATCGCGACGCATAGGTAAACCAGTAACGCGATTCATTACCCCAGCCAGAAACAAGGAGTGTTGCCGCCATGGACTGGCGTCACGATGCGATCTGCCGCGACGAGGACCCGGAGCTGTTCTTCCCGATCGGGACGTCCGGCCCCGCGCTCCTGCAGGTCGAGCAGGCCAAGGCCGTGTGCCGGCGGTGTCCCGTGACTTCCGACTGCCTCACGTGGGCACTCGAGTCCGGTCAGGACGCCGGCGTCTGGGGCGGGATGAGCGAAGACGAGCGGCGCGCAGTGAAGCGTCGCGGCGGCCTGCGGGTCGGCGCTCCTACCGCCTGAACCAATCCCCTCACAGCATTTGCGCCCCGGGCCGTTCGGCACCGGGGCGTCTTGCTGTTTCCGTGCGATTACTGAGCGCGCCGGTTCCTGAGAGCTTCCCGAGAGGTTCGCCGAACGCGTTAATGCGATCACTTTCGGTTTCATCGAGAATCCGCGAAATGATCTCGAAATTGCGCGCCGCGACTTATGGTCCACATTCCCCTCACCATCGGTCAGTCCTCTGCGGAGAGCGCCGAGCGCGCAACTGGTGGTGACGGTGCGTTGCCAAGAACCCCGCATCCGCCCGCTGAGTGGCGCAAAACACGGATCGGGCAGCACCGGATCGGGTGAATCGGCCGGGAAAGAAGCGCGAAACGAGGGGATCAAGCGGCGGCGGGCAGCGATCGGCTGGTCGCGGCCCGGACGCGATCGGCCACCAGCCGTACGAGTTCCGGGGCGTCCCCTAGCGGGTCGGCCACCGCCACCGCACCGGACTCCGACGCCGTACGCGCCGCCAGGTCGTACAAGAAACCCGGCGCAAGGAAATACGAGGCCATGCCGACCCGGGAAGCACCCGCGGCCCGCAGACGGCGTACAGCGGCTCCGGGGTCGGGCGGGGAGGCCGAGGCATACGCCGCCACGCACGGGACGCTCAGACGGGCGCTGAGGGCATCGGCCGCCCACGTGATCGTTTCCCGCGCCGCGGCATCCCGCGTGCCGGCCGCAGCGAGCACGACAGCGTCCAGGTCGGCGGCCGGAAGCCGGCGCATCATGCCATCGATCAAGGCGTCCGACGGCCCCAGGACGTCGGCCAGAGTCACGTCGACCGGAAGCCCGGCTGCCTCCTCGACCACCGCCGGCACGTCGACCTTGCCGTGGTAGGCCGACGTCAGCAGCAACGGCACCAGCACGGCCCGGCGGCCGGGCAGCCCGGCCAGCACGTCGAGCGGCCGCGGCCCGGCGTGATCGAGGTACGACGCGTGGACGTCCCAGGACGGATGAGCCCGCCGGACGGCGCGAGCCAAGGACGAGGTCGCGGCGGCAGCGCGCGGATCCCGGCTGCCGTGCGCGACCAGGACGACGGCTAGACGTGCAGGCCGCATTCGGTCTTCTCGAACATCGCCCAGCGACCCGCCCGCGGGTCCTCCCCGGCCTTCGTGCGCCGGGTGCACGGCCAGCAGCCGATCGAGCCGTACCCCTTCTTGAACAGCTCGTTGACCGGCACGTTCCACCGGCTGATGTAGCGGTTCACGTCGGCCTCGGTCCAGGCCGCGATCGGGTTGACCTTGACCTTGCCCTTCTTGGCGTCGAAGGCGACCATCGGCGTGTTGGCCCGGGTCGGCGACTCGTCGCGGCGCAGGCCGGTGGCCCACGAGTCGTAGTCGCTCAGCGCGCGCTCGAGCGGCTCGACTTTGCGCAGGAAGCAGCACTCGTCGGGGCTGCGGGCGAACAGCCGCGGCCCGTACTCGCCGTCCTGCTGGCCGACCGTCTTGCGGGGACGGATCGACCGTACGTTGACGTCCATGGTGGCAGCGACGATGTCGCGCACCTTGAGCGTCTCCGGGAAGTGCAGGCCGGTGTCGAGGAACACCACGTCGACGCCGGGCGAGACCCGCGAGAACAGGTGGGCCACGACGGCGTCGGCCATCGAGCTGGTGACGCAGAACCGGTCGCCGAAGGTGTCGGTCGCCCACTTGGCGATCACCTCGGCCGGGGCGCCCTCGAGCTCGCGGCCGGCCTCACGGGCCAGCGCCTCGAGCTCGTCGCGGGAGCGCCGGGTCGGGTCCTGGGCAACCGGGGCAGCGCCGCCGAGGTTGACCAGGTTCAGCGATGTTGCGGCCACGACTGTCATCGGTTTACTCCCTTGGAAAGCAGCCCGTTGAACTTGACCGTGAAAACTCGGGCGCAGGAGTGGCACTCCCAGGCGCCGTGCGAAGCCTCGTTGGGGCGCAGGTCTTCCTCGCCGCAGTAGGGGCAGTACAGGGGTGCGGACCGGGCGTCGCTCATTTGAGAAGCTCCTCGTCCGCGCGCACGACCCAGTCGGCGAACGTCTCGTCCTTCGACGCGCGTCCGTCGAGGTAGTGGCGGGCCAGCTTTTCCACGTACGCGGGAAGCTCTTCCGCCGTGGCCTTGAGCCCGCGCAGCTTGCGCCCGAAGCCGGACGTCTGCCCCTGCGCCATGCCGAGCCCGCCGCCGAGGTGCACCTGGTAGCCCTCGACCTGCTGACCGTGCTCGTTCAGCACCAGCTGGCCCTTGAGCCCGATGTCGGCCACCTGGGTGCGCGCGCAGGCGTTGGGGCAGCCGTTGATGTGGATCGAGATGTCGGCGTCGAAGTCCTTCAGCGTCTCTTCGAGGCGGGCCACCAGCTCTTCGCCGCGGGCCTTGGTCTCGACGATGGCCAGCTTGCAGAACTCGATGCCGGTGCAGGCCATCGTGCCCCGCCGCCAGGCCGACGGCCGCGCCTCGAGCCCGATGCCGCGGAGCCCGGTGATCAGCGGTTCGACCTTGTCGTCGGCGATGTCGAGGACCAGAAGCTTCTGGTACGCGGTGAGGCGCACGCGGTCGGAGCCGTGCTCCTCGGCCAGGTCGGCCAGCTGGTTCAGCTGACGACCGGACGTGCGCCCGACCACCGGGGCCGCGCCGACGTAGTTGCGGCCGTCGTTCTGCTTGTGCACTCCGATGTGGTCGATCGGCTTGGCCGGCAGCTCCGGCGGCGGGCCGTCGATCAGCGCACGGCCCAGGTACTCCTTCTCAAGCACCTCGCGGAACTTGGCCACACCCCAGTCGGCGAGCAGGAACTTCAGGCGGGCACGGTGGCGCAGCCGCCGGTAGCCGTAGTCGCGGAAGATCCCGACCACGCCCTCCCAGACGTCCGGGATCTCGTCGAGCGGCACCCACACGCCGAGACGCTCGGCCAGTCGCGGGTTGGTCGACAGTCCACCGCCGACCCACAGGTCGAAGCCCGGGCCGTGCTGCGGGTGGACCACGCCGACGAAGGAAATGTCGTTCGTCTCGTACGGGCCGTCGGCCAGCCACGAGATCTGCGATTTGAACTTGCGCGGCAGGTTCGAGTACTGCGGGTCGCCGATGTAGCGCTTCAGGATCTCGTCGATGGCGGGCGTGCCGTCCAGCACCTCGTCGGCCGTGATGCCGGCGACGGGCGAGCCCAGCACGACGCGCGGGCAGTCGCCGCACGCCTCGGTGGTCTGCAGGCCGACCGACTCGAGCCGCCGCCAGATCTCCGGCATGTCCTCGATGCGGATCCAGTGCAGCTGGATGTTCTGCCGGTCGGTGATGTCGGCCGTGTCGCGACCGAACTCGCTCGAGATGTCGGCGATCACCCGCAGCTGGGCCAGGTTGAGCGCGCCGCCGTCGATGCGGACGCGCAGCATGAAGTACTCGTCCTCGAGCTCGTGCGGCTCGAGCACCGCCGTGCGGCCGCCGTCGATGCCCGCCTTGCGCTGGGTGTAGAGACCCCACCAGCGGAAACGGCCGCGCAGGTCTTGAGGGTCGATCGAGGCGAAGCCGCTGTGGGCGTAGATGTTCTCGATGCGGTCGCGGACGTTGAGCGGGTTGTCGTCCTTCTTGATCCGCTCGTTCGGGTTCAGCGGCTCGCGGTGTCCGAGCGCCCACTGGCCCTCGCCGCGCGCCTTACGGGGGCGGGCGGTCGGCGTAGCTGGGGTGCTGCTGGGCGCCATGTCGGCGGTCCTCCGGAAGTCGTGGGCGCGTTCAGACGCTCACGGCTGGGAAGGCTCGCGACATCAGTGTCAGGAGTGGCCGGCGCGTCTCGCGCGCCCGAAAAATAGATCGGACGGCGTCAGGAAGCCGGACACATCGCGCTGCGGACACGGCCGTAATCAACGTGGCGGCGAGCCACGAAGCGGCGGTCCAGAGCAGCGGTCATGTGCGCAAGCCTCTCACGCCGCGGCCTTCTGGGCCAGGCTGGTCCAGATTCCGGGAGTGTGGTACGTCGCACCTTCGCAATCGCGGTGTAACAAGTCAGCGCTTTCCCAACGGCACCACGAGCACCGCCTCGGTGCCGCCGCCGGCCCGGTTGCGCAGCTCGATGCTGCCCCGCAGCTCCCCCGTGGCCAGCGCCCGCACGATCTGCAGGCCCAGCCGGTGAGTGTCGTCGGCCCGGAAGTCCTCGGGCAGTCCCTGCCCGTTGTCGGCCACCGTGACGTGCAGCTGCTTGCGGAACCGGTGGGCCGAGACGACCACTTCGCCCGATTCCTCGGTAGGGGCCGGAACCAGGTCGTCGTCGTCCTCGGCGGCCGGGAAGCCGTGCTCGACCGCGTTGATCAGCAGCTCGTTCAGCACCATGACCAGCGAGGTGGCGATCTCGGCGGGCAGCACGCCGAACGTGCCCTCGCGCCGCATCTTGACCGGGATGCTGGTCGCCGCGACCTCGGTGGCCGCCGTGGCCACCCGGTCGACGATGCCGTCGAAGTCCACCGCCTCGTCGCTCGACATCGACAGCGTCTCGTGCACCAGCGCGATCGAGGCGACCCGGCGCACCGACTCCTGCAGGGCCAGCTTGGCCTCGGGCGCGTCGACCCGGCGGGCCTGCAGGCGCAGCAGGGCGGCCACGGTCTGCAGGTTGTTCTTCACCCGGTGGTGGATCTCGCGGATCGTCGCGTCCTTGGTCATCAGAGCGCGGTCGCGGCGGCGCACCTCGGTCACGTCGCGCACCAGCACCAGCGCGCCGATCGGCACCCCGGCCGGCAGCAGCGGCAGCGCCCGGATCAGCACAGTCGCGCCGCGAGCTTCCATCTCTTGCCGGGGCGGCGACTCACCGCGCAGCGCCGACAGGATGCGCTCGGAGGCGTCGTTGCCCTCCAGCGGATCGGCAGCGAGCCGGCTGGTCAGCGCGGACAGCTCCTCGCCGACCAGGTGGGCGTTGAAGCCGAGCCGGCGGTACGCGGACTGGGCGTTCGGGCTGGCGTAGGTGACCTTGCCGCCCGCGTCGAGCCGGACCAGGCCGTCGCCGACCCGCGGGGCCGAGGTGGTTTCGCCCGGGTGCCGGGGCGGCGGGAACGTGCCGTCCGAGACCATCTGGGCCAGGTCGTCGGCAGTGGTCAGGTAGTTGAGCTCGAGCTGGCTCGGCGTGCGCGCGGTCGACAGGTTGGTGTCGCGGCCGATCACCGCGATGACCTCGCTGTAGCCCTCTTCGTGGTCGTTGGGGTCGCGCAGGCGTACGGGAATGGCCTCGTGCCGGGCCGGGGTGTCGCCGTACCAGACCGGGTCGCCCTCGCGCCAGATGCGCTCCTGCGCGAAGGCGATGTCGAGGTGGGCCACCTCGGGCCCGCCCACGATCTTGCCGACCTGGTCGTCCTGGTACGCCGTGGGGGCCGTCGTCGGGCGCACCTGGGCCACGCACAGATACTCGCGCGGCTGCCCTTCCTCCCGCTTCACCGGCACCCACATCAGCAGGTCGGCGAAGGAGAGGTCGGACAGCAGCTGCCAGTCGCCGGCCAGCCGGTGCAGGTGGTCGATGTCGGCCGGCCCGAGGCCGGTGTGCTCCTCGGCCAGATCACGCAACGTTGACACGCGCCAAGCGTGCCACGCGAGTGTTACTACAGAGTGCTGGTGACCTTCTTGAGTCCACGAGGTGAGTCAGGATCTTCACCACGCGCGAGCGCCAGGGCGAGCGCGAGCTTCTGCAGCGGCAGGATGTCGAGCAGCGCGCTGTACCGCTCGTCGGTCACCGCCGGCACCGACAGCCGCCCGGCCGCGCCCGGCACGTCGGTGGCGCCGATCGTCACCACGTCGGCCCGCCGCTCGCCGAGCCGGGTCACCACGTCGCGCATCGACTGCCCGCCCGGCCCGTCGCCCACCACGGCCAGCACCGGCACGTCGGGGTCGGTCATGGCCAGCGGCCCGTGCAACAGGTCGGCGCCCGAGAACGAGAGCGCCGGCAGGTACGAGGTCTCCATCAGCTTGAGCGCGGCCTCACGGGCGGTCGGGTAGGCGTACCCGCGCCCGGTCGTCACCATCCGCGAGGCGAACCGGTAGCGCTGCGCCAGGTCGTCGGCCGTCCGGTCGGCCAGCGCGTCCTCGGCCAGCTGGGGCAGCTTGTCAAGGGCGGCCCGCTCGTCGGCCGGCAGCGTGCCGTCGCCGGAGCGGATGCCCTCGATCAGCAGCAGAAGGGCGAGCAGTTCGGCGGTGTACGTCTTGGTCGCCGCGACCGCCCGCTCATGTCCGGCCGCCACGTCGATCGACAGCTCGGCCGCCTGGGCCAGCGGCGATTCCGGGTTGTTGGTGACCGCGAGGGTCAGGCCGCCGGTCTCGCGGGCCACCTTGAGGACGCCGGTCAGGTCGGGTGAGCCGCCGCTCTGGCTGACGCCGATCACCAGCGTGTCGGTGAAGTTCGGCCGGGCGCCGAACAGGGTGATCGCGCTCGGCGAGGCGCTGGCCACGGGCAGGCCGAGCCGGATCTCGGTGAGGTAGGCCCCGTACAGCGCGGCGTGGTCGGAGGTGCCCCGGGCCACGAAGACGACGTTGCGCGGCCGCCGGCGGGCCACCTCGGCGGCCACCCCGGCGATCAGGCCGGTGTGCTCGCCGTCGAGCAGCCGGGCGAATCCACCCGGTTGTTCCGCGATGTCCGCGGCCATCCCCTGGCCTCGCTGTGTCACGGGTTCCTCCCCTGATGAGCATCTGAGCGCGCGATTCGTGCGCAGTCTTGCAAGTTTGAGCTTACAGAGTCAACGTTTCGAGCACTAATGAGCAGAAGATCGCCCTGCTGACATATACCTTTCTTTCCCCTACTGTCTTGCATCGTGGATTTACGCCGCGCCGCCGACCGCGCCCTCGAGCAGGCGAGATCGGCTCTGGCCACAGACGAGCCCGAGAAGGCCGCCGATCACATCGCCGGCGCGCTGGCCCACGCCCCCACCCTGCCCGAAGTGCATGAGGTGCTCGGTCGTCTCGCCGCCCGCCCCGGCGGTGGTCTCGACCTGCTGCGCGCCGGTCCGCACACCTCGCCCGGCAAGCTCGCCGCGCGCGCCCATCTGCTGGCCGCGGCCGGCCGCCCCGAGGACGGTCTGCCGTTGCTCGCCGCGGCCACCGGCCAGGCTCCGGCCGCCGACTGGGCCGGGGTGCCCTGGGTCCTCGAGCCCGCCCTCGGCGTACGGATCGAACCCGGCCTTCTCGCCCAGGTGCTCATGCGGCTCTGCACCCGGGTCGCCGAGCCCGCCCCGCCCACCCTGCGGCCCTACCTGACCGTGGTGCGGCATGCGCTGGCCGCCTACCCGGAGCACGCGATGCTGCTGGGCGCCGGCTCCGCGCTGGCCCGCCGCGTCGGCGAGCACGAGCTGGCCGTCGACTGGGCCTCCCGCGGCGCCCGGGTCCGCCCGTCCAAGCTCGGCGAGATCTGGCTCGGGTACGCGTACCGCAGCTCCGGCCGCCTGCCCGAGGCGCTCGCCGCCCTGCGCCGCGCGGTGGCCCACGACCCCGACGACCTCTCGGTGTACGCCGACATCGCCGGCACCCTGGCCGACAACGGCCGCCTGGAGGACGCGCTGAGCTGGGTCGACCGCGCCCTCGAACGCGACCCCGACTACGACTGCGCCGTGCACACCGGCCACCGGCTGCGCCACCGGGCCGACGGCGACCTCATGCACCTGGTGCGGCTGGCCGACTTCATCCGCGACCACCCCGACGAGTCGCACGAGCACACCGACCTGGCCGACTGCTGCCGCGAAACCGCCTGGCTGAGCGGCGCCCCGGCTGCCGCGCCCCTGCCCCGCGGCGCCGCTCCCGTGTCCGCAGAGCCCTCGGCCGACGCGATCCGGCGCCTGCGCCAGGTCGCCTCGCTCTCGTGGGCGCACCCGCCGGCCGCCTACGACGCGGCCGTTCCGCTGATCCTGGTGTCCCCGGCCGACCTGCTGGCCCTGCTCGCGCACCCACCGGCCGACGTGGCCGCCCCCGAGATCTGGGCCTGCCTCGGGCTGCTGCACCACCGCTCCGAGGAGGCCTGGCCCGACTCGGAACGCCGCCGGATGTTGCTCGACCTGGCCGGCGGTGGCCTCGACCGGGTGACCGAGGCGGCTCTGTTCGCGCTGATCGTGGCGGCCTGGGTCGACCCGTCGGCGCGGGCCGACGTGGCCGGACTGATCACGGCCAAGCTCACCGAGGTGACGGCGCGGCCCGGGGCCCGATCGTTCGCCGAGCTGGCGCTGGCCGCGCCCGGCCTCGACCAGTCGGCCCGGCAGCTGGCCACGGCGATGACCCGCACGCCCGCCGTGCCGCGCCAGCGCGGGCGCAGCCGGTTGTCGCTGCGCTGGCGCCGGGACTGAGAACCGCTCGTCAGGCCTGGATGATGGCGATCAGGTCGCCCTCCTGGACGACGTCGCCCTCGTGCACGGCCACCTCGGCCACCGTGCCGTCGGCCTCGGCCACGACCGGGATCTCCATCTTCATCGACTCGAGGATCACCAGCGTGTCCCCCTCGGCGACGGTGTCGCCGGTCGAGGCGACGACCTTCCACACGTTGGCCACCATCTCGGCCCGGATCTCGTCGGCCATCGATGAATCTCCTTCTGACTACGCTGTCGGTCCGGTCATCAAACCACGGAATCCGCTCGGGTGAGTCCGGCGCGCGCGGAAGCGCCGACTACCATCGGCGCGGGAAACAGCGCACGAACAAGGAGTCACCATGGCGAAGAAGGCCCGTAAGAAGAAGGCTCGTAAGAAGAGCAGCGCGAACCACGGCAAGCGGCCCAACAGCTGAGCTTGCGCTCGAGACACGAAAAGCCCCGCGCCGGACGGCGCGGGGCTTTCGTTTCGGGTCTTACGGGAGGAACTCCCGGGTCTCGACCTGCACCTCGAGCTGGTCGAGCTTGACGCGCAGCCGCTCCCGCAGCTCGCGCGGCGCCTTCTCGTCGCCGCAGCAGCGCGACACCAGCGCCTTCACCTCGTGCTCGATGCCGTACTCGCGCAGGCACCCGTCGCAGTCGTCCAGATGCTTCTGGATCAGCGTGCGGCGGTCCTCGCTGCACTCCAGGTCGAGGTAGAGGTAGACCTCACTGAGGACGATGCCGCAGTCGGTCTCGTCGTGATCCTCACCGTTCAGGCCGCTCATGTCGCTCACGCCTCCTGCGGTTCCGAAGCGGACCGGGTGATACCCCGGTCGGCAGCGTACTGCTCCAGCGTCTTGCGCAGGTTCCGGCGGCCGCGGTGCAGCCGCGACATGACGGTGCCGATGGGCGTGCCCATGATGTCGGCGATCTCCTTGTACGAGAAACCCTCGACATCAGCGAGGTAGACGGCCAGGCGGAAGTCCTCGGGCAGGGCCTGCAGGGCTTCCTTGATGTCGCTGTCGGGCAGCCGGTCGAGCGCCTCCGTCTCGGCCGACCGCAGGCCGGCGGACGTGTGCGACTCGGACGAGGCGAGCTGCCAGTCGGTGATCTCCTCGGTCGGAGCCTGCACCGGCTGACGCTGCTTGCGCCGATACGAGTTGATATATGTGTTCGTGAGAATGCGGTACAGCCACGCCTTGAGGTTGGTGCCCTCCTCGAACTGGTGGAAAGCGGAGAACGCCTTCAAGTACGTCTCCTGCACCAGGTCCTCGGCGTCGGCCGGGTTACGCGTCATCCGCAGGCCAGCCGCGTACAGCTGGTCCACAAAAGGCAACGCGTCCCGCTCGAAGCGCGCCCGGCGCTCCTCGGTCCGTTCTGTCTGGGCCACCCTGAGCTCTCCCCTCGACCGCCCCGCCGAGGATACGGGTAGTGCCCCGTCAGCGGCCTCGAAAACCGCCGGTGTGCTGACACTCACCGATGGCGTGACGGGCTGCTCGGCCGCGGGCCACTCGGGGGAATCCAGAAGGTTCCGCACCCGATCGACCTCCCGGCCGCCGCGCTCCAGGTACTCCGTTGCGGCTCGCACCTGTCAAACCCCTTCCGACGTTCAAGCTCCCGGGGTCTACAACCACGAAGGCGCAACTTGCATTCCTCAGCGGGCCCACCCGTGCGTACGCATCCATTCCACCGCCAGCGCGGCGGTTCCCTTGACGTCTTTGCGCAGGTCATGGGTGGCACCCGGTCGAACGACAACCTCGACCGTCCCGGAACTTTCCGGCACCCCGAACGCGTCCCGGTCCCCGTTCAGAACCAGCGCGGGCACCCCGACCGGCAGCTCACCGGCGCGGCTACGGTCCGGTTTGCCCGGCGGATGCAACGGAAAGGCCAGCGCCAAAACCCCCGACGCCCCCAACTCGGCCGCGGTCCGACAGGCCACCCGCGCGCCGCTCGACCGCCCACCGACAATCAAAGGCTTATTACGTACGCCGAGAGCCCGCACAACAGTGACCCAGGCCTCATCGAGGTGACCGGCCGGCGCCGGAGCCCGCCGCCCAGCCACCCGATAGGGCTGAGTGACCAGCACGACCTGAACACCACCGGCAACCGCCACGTCATGAACAGCGGCGAGATCAGGCGCGTCGACCCCACCGCCGGCGCCGTGCCCCAGAACCAACACGCTAGTCACCGCACCCGAAGGCAGGCTGACGCGAACCCGAGCCAGCCCGCGCGGCGTCTCGATCTCCAGCTCTTCCACACCCACATGAAAGCAGCCCAGCCACCACCACGAGCGCAACCGCCCACACAAGCTCAGCGACCAGCCCTCCACCAGCGCAACGGGCCTCGCCCAGCGCGACCACGACGAGCGGCGCCTGGCCAGCCGCGTACCCACCGACCAGCGCGACAGGCCGCACCCACCTCAACCACGACGTACAGGGCCTGGCCAGCCGCGCAACCACTCACCAGCGCAAACAGGGCGCACTCAGCTCTACCACGACGCACAGAGCCTGGGGAGCCGCGCAACCACCCCACCAGCTCAGCAGGCAGCACTCGGCTCCACCACGACGCACAGGGCCAGCCGCGCAACCACCCGCCACAGCGCAACGGGCGGCTCGCAGCTGGGCCTTTGAAGTCCCGCGACTAAACGGTCAGCGGCTGACCGGCGTGAGGTCGAGCAGGCGACGATCTTCCTCGTCGGTGTCGTCGTCGATCGTCTCGCCGCCCGGGCCGACGCGTTCGCGCCAGGCGACCAGCATCGCCCGGCGTTCGCGGGGCGTGGTGCCGCCCCAGACGCCGTGGCAGTCGCCGACCTGCAACGCCCAGGCCAGGCACGGCCCTTGCACCGTGCACGTGCCGCAGAGCGAAACAGCACCTTCGGACGGTTCGTTCGGCGCCGGGAAGAAAGTCTCCGGATCAACCGTGCGGCATGCGCCGCGAGTCCGCCAAGCCTCGTCCGTGCGGCGCTCAGTTATGGCCTCGAGCAGCCGTGGATCGCGACGCGCGATGGCTACCTCATGTGGACGCGGCATACGAGCCCGTGTCATCAGCCCACCTCCCCCGTGGGACCGGTACTGCGTGTGGCCGACCGGCTCGCACCGTGCGAACCAGCACCACTCCGGCGCAGTTTTGTATCGCAGGGTAGGAGATCAGAACAAGGGTCTTATCTATCTTGAAACAAAGTTGCCAATCAGAAATGCGGACAACTATTGACAAACCCAAATGTTGATCATGCCGCACTCAGCCAATTGACAGCAAACGCCCGCCACTCGCGGACACCCGTCCGCAAGCCCCGCCTCATCGAAGCGGCCCCGGACCGCGCCCCACGCGCACTGTCTACATTCGCCGTTCCGCTCCAAGAGGGCGCGTGGAAACTAGCAAAGCCCCAACCGCCGCGCTGCCCCGCCCAACGCCACTCGCACTCGCATGCGTCGCGCACGCAAGGCTGGACTCAGCGTGCCCCCGGCTCCACCAGTCAGAACGGCGTCGGGGGCGATGGTGGTGCCGCCGAGAGGAGGGCATGCCACAACGATGCCCTTCAGCCAGACGAGGGCGGCGCGACCGGGGCCAGGTCTGCGAGTCCGGCGCGGCCCGAACGGACGACCCGCCACAACGCCCGCCGCTCAAGAGCGGGCAGCGTTCCGAGCCGACCGGCGCTGCTCTGAGGCCGGCGCGGCACAGGGGCGGCGCGGCACAGGGGCGGCGCGGCACAGGGGCGACGCGGCACAGGGGCGACGCGGCACAGGGGCGACGCGGCACAGGGGCGACGCGGCACAGGGGCGACGCGGCACAGGGGCGACGCGGCACAGGGGCGACGCGGCACAGGGGCGGCGCGGCACAGGGGCGGCGCGGCGGTCAGAAGAGGGTGGCGCCAGAGAGTCGGCCGGCGCGGTGCCGGGGCCGGCGGTCACAAGTGGGTTGGGCCCCCGAGAGTCGGCCGGCGTGGCGCAGGGGCCAGCGGTCAGAAGAGGGTGGCGGGTGCGGGAGCCGGCTCGGCGGGCGGGGGTGGTTCCAGCAGGTGGGGGCCGTTGTTACGCACGTTGCCGACGTCGGGGCGCACCGGGCGTACCTCGATGGCCGCCAGCTCGGCCGGGGTGAGGGGACGCAGCAGCTCGTCCGGTTCGCCGCCGCTGGCCAGCCAGTCGCCCCAGCGGTCGCGCGGCAGGATCAGCGGCATGCGGTCGTGCACGCGGGTCAGGCCGCCCAGCGCCGCCGTGGTCAGCACACTGCAGGTCAGCACGCCCTCGGGGCCCCACGATGACCACAGGCCGGCGAAGGCCAGGGGCGAGCCGTCGGCCGGGGTCATGTAGTACGCCTGCTTTTGCTTGCCGTCGCGCACCCACTCGAACCAGCCGTCGGCCGGCACGAGGCAGCGACGGCGGGCGAACGAAGGCGCGAAGGCCGGCGACGTGGCCACCGTCTCGGAGCGCGCGTTGATCATGCGAGCGCCGGCGCGTAGGTCTTTGGCCCAGGGCGGCACCAGACCCCACCGGGCCGAGTCGAGCACCCGCGCGTCGTGCGACTTCGACTCGCGCACCACCGGCACGGGGTCGGTGGGCGCCACGTTCCAGCTCGGACCCATTTGCTCGAGCACGCTGACCGCCTCGAACAGGTCTTCGAGATCAGCCTCGCTCCTAGTCGTCGCGTACCGCCCGCACATGCCCCGAACGCTACACGCGTCCCGGGGCGCGAACGCCGCACGAACCTCCCAGCAAACAAGCGTCCGACGCACCAAGAAGCCGACGCGCGCGAGGACGGGCACGCGTCGCGCTGGGTGGGGCGGGACGCGGAACCGCTCGCGAGTCCCCGAACTGGCGCGCACGGACGCTCAGACCGGGCACGCGCCCCAAATGCGCCAGGTGCCCTTAAGGCGAGGCGAGACCGGCGAGCCCGGGCGGGGCACGCTCGCGGCACGTCGCCGATCCGCCGCCAGCACGGGAGGCGTCTGCAAGAAAGCAGGATCGCGAACGGGGCACGCGTCCCGGGAGGCGGGAACGGTCCGCGGAATTGTCAGTGGGGCCCGGCACAATGGCGGGCGTGACAGCTCAACCCCGCCCCTGGTCCGCCCCGCCCGCGTCCGGTCCCGTCAGCGCGAGTGTGCGGCTGCCGGGCTCCAAGTCGATGACGGCTCGCGCCCTCGTGCTGGCCGCGCTGGCGTCCGGGTCGTCGGTGATCGAGCGGCCGTTGCGGGCCCGCGACACCGAGCTCATGGCGGCCGGCCTGCGCGCGATCGGCGTCGGGGTCGACACGGGCGCCGACGAGCGGTGGGTGATCGAGCCGGGGCCGTTGCGGGGTCCGGCCCGGGTCGACGTGGGGCTGGCCGGCACGATCATGCGGTTCCTGCCGCCGGCGGCTTCGCTGGCCGAGGGCACGGTCGAGTTCGACGGTGACCCGCACGCGCGCAACCGGCCGCTGCGGCCGATCGTCGAGGCTCTGCGGGCGCTCGGCGTGTCGATCGACGCGTCGCCGACGGGCGGGCTGCCGCTCACCGTGCACGGGGCCGGCCTGGTCGAGGGGGGCGAGGCGGTCATCGACGCGTCGGCGTCCAGCCAGTTCGTGTCGGGGCTGCTGCTGTCGGCGCCGCGGTTCAGCAAGGGTCTGGTGCTGCGGCACGAGGGGCCGCCGGTGCCGTCCGCGCCGCATCTGCGCATGACCACCCACATGCTGCGGGCTGCCGGCGCCGTGGTCGACGAGTCGGTGCCTGACGTGTGGGCCGTCGAGCCGGGCGCCACCTCCGGGCGTACGTGGGTGATCGAGCCCGATCTGTCCGGCGCCGCGCCGTTCTTCGCGGCCGCCATGGTCACCGGCGGCGCGGTCACCCTCACCGGCTGGCCGGCCGAGAGCTGGCAGCCCGTCGCCCGCCTCACCGAACTGCTCACCGCGCTGGGGGCCGAGGTCACCCAGTCGGCCGACGGGCTCACCGTGCGCGGCACGGGCCGGCTCACCGGCATCACGGCCGACCTGTCCGAGGTCAGCGAGCTCACGCCAGTGGTCGCCGCCCTGGCCGCGCTGGCCGAGGGGCCGTCCGAGCTGCGCGGGGTCGAGCACATCCGCGGGCACGAGACCGACCGCATCGCCGCCCTGGCCGCCGAGCTGGGCAAGGCGGGCGCCGGGGTCACCGAGTTCCGGGACGGTCTGCGCATCGTGCCCCGGCCGCTGCACGCCGCCGAGTTCGAGACGTACGCGGATCACCGGATGGCGCACGCGGCCGCGGTTATCGGACTCGCCGTGCCGGGCATGACCCTCACCGACGTAGCGTGTACGTCGAAGACGTTGCCCGAGTTCCCCGAACTCTGGGCGGGACTCGTGGCGAGGAGCTAGATCTGCCGGCACGCAAGCGGGAGTACGACGAGGACGACGTCCGGGTGCGGCCGGGCCGTTCGTCGCGCCCGCGCACCCGTACCCGCCCCAGGCACGACGACGCCGTCGACGCGCTGGTGATCACGGTCGACCGGGGGCGGTACGGCTGTGTGCGCGAGGACGCCCCGCCGGACAGCCCGGTGATCACCGCCATGCGCGCTCGCGAGCTGGGCCGCAAATCGGTGGTGGTGGGCGACCGGGTGGCCCTGGTCGGCGACGTCACGGGAGCGCCGGGGGCGCTGGCCCGCATCGTGCGGATCGGCGAGCGTACGTCGGTGCTGCGGCGCACGGCCGACGACGACGACACGACACCTGAGGGCCGGCTCGAACGCGTCGTGGTGGCCAACGCCGACCAGCTGGTGATCGTCAGCGCGCTGGCCGACCCGCCGCCGCGTACCGGGTTCATCGACCGTTGCCTGGTCGCGGCCTACGACGCCGACATCGAGCCGCTGCTGTGCCTGACGAAGGCCGACCTGGCCGGGCCCGAGGCGGTGCTCGACTACTACGCCGAGCTCGATCTGCCGTACGTGCTGGTCCGCCCGGACAGCGACCTGGGCGACCTGCGCAAGCGGCTGGCCGGCAACATCTCGGTGCTGGTCGGGCATTCCGGCGTGGGCAAGTCGACGCTGGTCAACCGCCTGGTGCCGGACGCGTTGCGGGCGGTCGGGGCGGTCAGCGCCATCGGCAAGGGCCGGCACACGTCGACCAGCGCGGTGGCGTTGCGGCTGCCGCCGGTGGGGCGTTCGCGCAAGGATCCCGGGTGGATCATCGACACGCCGGGCATCCGCAGCTTCGGGCTGGCCCATGTGAGCGCCGAGAGCCTGCTGCACGGCTTCCCCGACCTGGTCGAGGGGACGCTGGAGGATCAGCCGAACTGCGGCCACACGGTCAACGACGTGGAGTGCCGGCTGGACGCCTGGGTGGCCGGGGGTAAGGCGGATCCGCGACGGCTGGAGTCCTACCGGCGGCTGCTGGCCTCGCGGGCCGGCGAGACGGATTCCCGCGAGGCCCCGCCGGACGACGAGTTGCCGGGCCCGGCAACCGTCTAGGTGGGGTTGATGGTGACCGTGGCGATGTGCGGGACGGATATCGGCTAGCGTGCGGGCATGGCCGGTTACGCCGATGACCTTTCGCTCGCTCACATGCTCGCCGACACCGCGGACTCGATCTCGATGGGGCGGTTCCGCGCGCTCGATCTCAAGGTCGAGTCGAAGCCCGACCTGACTCCCGTGTCGGACGCCGACACCGCTGTTGAGCAGGCCATCCGCTCGACCTTGGCGCGGGCCCGGCCCCGCGACGGCGTCCTGGGCGAAGAGTTCGGCATGACTTATGCGGCGGCCGGGCCGGGCAGCCGGCGATGGGTGATCGACCCGATCGACGGCACCAAGAACTTCGTGCGCGGGGTGCCCATCTGGGGCACCCTCATCGCGCTGCTCGAAGGGGACACGCCGGTGGCCGGGCTGGTCAGCGCGCCCGCTCTCGGGCGGCGCTGGTGGGCCGCGCGCGGCCATGGCGCGTACGCGGGAAAGCACCAGCACGCCGCCACGCGCATCCAGGTCTCGGGCGTGGGGCGGATCGCCGACGCCAGCCTGAGCTACGCCAGCCTGGACGGGTGGCAGCAGATGGGCCGGCTGCAGAAGATCGTCGACCTGAGCCTGGCCGTGTGGCGCAGCCGGGCCTACGGCGACTTCTACGGCTACATGTTGCTGGCCGAGGGGGCGCTGGACGCGATGGTCGAGCCGGAGCTGTCGCTGTGGGACGTGGCCGCGCTCATCCCGATCGTCCAGGAGGCCGGCGGCACCATCACCGACCTGGCCGGGCGACCCACGGCCGACAAGTCGTCGGTGATCGCCACCAACGGTCTGCTGCACGAGACTGTGCTGACCGCGCTGACCCGCTAACCGGACATACGGCCCGAAACCGATAGCACTGCGTAATCCCGTGCGTACCGCGCGCCGAGAGTGTCCCCCGAAGCGCTGATGCGGAGCCGAGCCTGGTCTATCGTGCGTCAGGTGGTGTCCTCGGGCTGGTGCTTCCTCGCCGCCATGATCGTGGCGTACGGGGTGGCGAACCTGCTGCAGTCAGCGGCTGCGGCGCGCACGACCGTGCACCACACTTTCGACCCGGGGCTGCTCGTGCGCCTGGCCGGGCAGCGGACCTACCTGCTCGGCCTGGGCTGCCAGGTTCTCGGTTTCGTGCTCGCCTTCCTCGCCCGTGAGGAACTGCCGCTCTTCCTGGTGCAGGCCAGCGTGGCGGCCGGCCTCGGCGTCACCGCGGTGCTCGGCGTCGTGTTCCTCAAGTGGACGCTGCCGGCGGCCGAGGTCGTGCTGCTGGTGCTGCTGATGGCCGGCATCGCGGCGCTGGTCAAGTCGGCCCAGCCGGCCCACGCCCGGCCGCTGGGAGCGGCCGCGATCATCGGTCTCACGGTGGCCCTGCTGGTGATCGGCGGCTTGGGTTTCTATGCCGTACGTCTTCAGGGCGCGCTCGGTTCGGTCGTGCTCGGGTCGCTGGCCGGCGTGGGCTTCAGCGCGGCCGCCATCGCCGCCCGCCCCCTGGCCAACGAGCACACCGCGGCCGGTTTCTTCGCCAACCCGCTGCTCTACCTGCTCGTCGCGCACTCGCTGGTCGGCCAGCTGCTGCTGGGCCTGGCCATGCAGCGCGGCTCGACCACGGCCGCGGTGGCCGCCATGGACGCGGCCGGCGCCGTCCCCGCCGCGATCGTCGGCCTGCTGCTGCTCGGTGACCGCATCGAGCCGGGCCAGGAGTGGCTGGCCGCCCTGGGCTTCGTGGTGACCCTGGCCGCGGTGATCGCCCTGACCCGCTACGCCGAGCCTCAGCACCATCACGCCCCGGCCGCGCCGCCGCCGAGCCGCCGGCCCGAACCGGCCCCGCTGCGCACCGCTCCGACCAGCCGCTGAACCGCTCCTAATACCGGAACGGCACTGTTCCCAAAACCTGGCGCGAGCATTTTCACCATCAGGCGGCATGAGTCATCCCCGGCCGGGTACATGCTGACCATGCCTGTCCGGAGGTTATGTCCCGATTGATGCGATGACGCCCCGTTGAAAGGCTCCCCGGACGCGCGGAAATGCGAATGGGTGACACGTTATGCACAATGGAGCGATCATGGCGAGCGAGGCGCGGCACCTGGTGGATCACGGGTCGGAGTACCCGCTGGTCCGGCTGACCGGGGTGTTCGACGCCGCTTCGGCCGGCCCGGCGCGGTCCGCTCTCCTGGCCGTGCTGGCCGAGCAGCCCGAGGCCGTGCTGGTCGACGTCAGCGAAGTCGCCACCCCCTCGGCCGAGGCCACGGCCATGCTGCGGGACCTGCGCCGCGACACCGCCGACTGGCCCGCTGCCCACCTGACGCTGTGCGACCCGCGCGGGGCGGCCGCCTGGCCGGGCGCCGGCTGGCCGGTCTGGCCCGACGCCGCCGCGGCCGTGGCCGAACTCGGTAAGCCCGAGCCCGACCGGCGGCACAGCCTGGACCTCGAGCCCGTCGTCGGCGCCGCCCGCCGCTCGCGGGAGCTGATCACCGAGGCCTGCGGGCGGTGGGACCGGCACGATCTGGCCGGGCCCGCGTGCATCGTGGTCACCGAGCTCGTGAACAACGTGGTCGTACACGTTCGTACGCCCATGACCGTCCTGCTGGCCCTGCACGGCAGCGGCATCAGCGTGGCGGTGCGCGACCGTTCGACGCACATCCCCACCTACACCGGCGGTCCGGTGCCGGCCACCGCGTACGGTGGTCGAGGCATGCTTTTGATCGACTCGGTGTCCGAGAAGTGGGGCAATCTGCCGCTCGACGACGGCAAGGTGGTGTGGGCGCTGCTGGCCGCCGAGGACGGTCCGCCGCCGGCCGGCCGCAGGAACGCCGCCGGGGCGAGCATGACCGACCCCGCACGCGGGTAGATTGCGGTAATGCGAGACAACGACTACCCCGTCGAGGTGTCCGACCCGGAGGCTTCCGGTCTGCCCGACACCGCGGATGACGATTCGACCGCGTACGACCAGGTGGAAACCGGCCGCTGGGCCGACGGACCCGACCCGGCGGCGCTCGCGGGTGTCGGCCCCGGCGGTTCCAACCGCTTCGGCGACACCGCCGAGGAGCAGCGCGAGGGCGAGTCCCTGGACCGTCGCCTGCGCCAGGAGGAGCCCGACTTCGGCGCCGAAGACCCGATTCCCACCCGGCGCGACCCGATCGACGAGACCGTCGACAGCTCCGAGCAGCGCAACTTCGACGCCGACGTGTGGGGTGCGAGCCCGACCTCCGACCCGAAGTCGCAGATCTCGCTCTACGACGACGGCCAGCTCGACGACGACGACCCCGAGACGGTGGGCCGCCTGGTCGCGCCGGACGAGGGCTACGGCTTCGACAACGAGGCCGACAGCGTGGCCTACGACGCCGGCGCGGCCGGCGGCGGCGCCAGCGCCGAGGAGCTCGCGATCCACGAGACCAACGCGCCCAAGTACGAATAGGGGCTCAGTCGAGTCCCTGCTCGCGGATCCCGCCCGTCGGTGTCGAGGGCGTCGAAAATTGCGAGGCGAAGCCGATGTGATTTTCGCCGTCCTCGACACCGACCTCAGGGGGCGGGATCCTCGCCGAGCGGAGCGAGGCCATTCTGCAGGGCATAGCGGGTGAGCTCTACGCGGTTGTGCAGCTGAAGCTTGCCGAGCGTGTTCTGGACGTGGTTCTGCACCGTGCGATGGCTCAGCACGAGTCGTTCGGCGATCTGCCGGTACGACAGGCCCTTCGCCACGAGGCGCAGCACCTCGGTCTCGCGCTCGGTGAGCTTCGGCGTCTCGTCGCGCGCGCCGGCCGCCGGGGCCACCGCCAGCCGGCGGAACTCGCCCAGCACCAGCCCGGCCAGCCCGGGCGTGAACACGGTGTCGCCGGCCGCCGTGCGGCTCACCGCGTCGAGAAATTCCGCCTGGCCGGCCGACTTGAGCAGGTAGCCCGTCGCGCCGGCCTTCATCGCGTCCAGCACGTCCTGCTGCTCGCCGCTGGCCGAGAGCATGAGGATCCGTACGCCGGGAAGCTCAGCCCGCAATCCGTTGATCACCTCGACACCCGAGACGTCCGGCAGCTGCAGGTCGAGCACCACCACATCGGGCCGGGCCGCGGCGGCGATGCGCACCGCCTGCCGGCCCTCGCCGCTGGTGGCGACCACGTCGTAACCGGCCGCCGTCAGGTCGCGGCTGACGCCCTCGCGCCACATCGGGTGGTCGTCGACCACCATCACCCGGATCGCGCTCATGCCGGTCACGATATCGGGGCGCGCGGCACCGTCATCTCGACCTCGGTGCCTTCGCCCGGCGCGGAGACGATCCGCACCCGGCCGCCGAGGTCGGTCACCCGTCCCCGGATCGACTGCACGACCCCCAGCCGGCCCTGCGCCTCGGCCTGGGCCAGCCGGTCGGGTTCGATGCCGCAGCCGTCGTCGCGGACGGTCACGACCACCTCGGCCGGCTCGTCCTCCACGAACAGGTAGACCTTGGTACCGGGGTCGCAGTGCCGGACCACGTTGTCGAGAGCGGCCGCCACGGCGGCGTTGAGTTCCTTCGCCGTACGCGCGGGCAGGCGCACGGCCCCGGCCGGGCCCGACACCGTGACGTCCGCCGACGCGTACGTCTGCAGCAGCGCCATCAGGTCGAGGTCGTCGCCGATCGGATCGGCCGGCTGGCGCCCGGCCACCAGCGTGCGCAGGGCCGCCTCCTGCTCGCCGGCCAGCCGGGCCAGTTCGCCCGCCTCGCCGTCCAGCCCGGCCCCGCGCCGCTTGACCAGCGCCAGCACCTGCAGCACGGAGTCGTGGATGTCGCGGGCCAGCCGTTCCCGTTCCCGGGTGGTCGCCTCGAGCTCGATGGCCCGTTCGAGCCGTTGCTGCGCGACCTCGGCGAACCGCACGAGGTTGCCCACCGCGATCGCGGCCAGCAGCATCAGCACCGCCCCGGTGAAGGCGGCCTGGTCGTAGTGGGCCCGCACGACCAGGTCGGTGGCCCCCATGGCCAGGGCGGCCGCGATGCCCCCGCGCCGCCCGCCGGCCACCGCGCAGCAGATCACCGGGGCCACGTGCCAGGCGACGGCCAGGGTGGGCAGGCCCGCCTCGAGCCCGGAGCGGCCGACGACCCAGATGCTGGCCGTGAGCGCCCCCATGGTGATGAGCTGGTCGGCCACGAGCAGCGGCATCCGGCGGCGGGCCGGATCGGCGTACGCGTAGGTGGTGAAGATCGTCCAGGCGGCCATCACGGCGAGCACCGGCCAGGCCAGCACGGGACGCACGTACTCGCTGACGTTGCTCACGACCAGGAACGCCGCGTAGGCCAGGGCGGCCAGCCGATAGATCGCGATCGCTCGCCACAGCGGGGCCTGAAGACCGCTGTTGCGTGCGTCAGCCATGGGCCGACCCTCCCACATGGCGTCCACCACGGGTGGGCCGCCCTGCGAGAAGATCAGGCGTGGCCTAACGTCGAAGGCATCGGCACCGAAATTTTGCTTTCCGAGACCTTCGACCGGGACGCCATCACGGCGTTGCGGCACTCCGTCGCGGCCTGCGCCGGCGCGGCCGGCCTGACCGGTGACCGGCTCGACGACTTCGTGGTCGCGGTCAACGAGCTGCTGACCAACGCCGTGCGGCACGGCGGCGGCATCGGCCGGGTCGCGGTGTGGGCGGCCGACGGCGATGTGGTGTGCGAGGTGAGCGATTCCGGCGGCGGGCTGGCCTCGGAGCGGCCTGAGCCCGCGGTGCGCCCGGCGGCCGACACGCCCGGCGGGTGGGGGCTGTGGCTGGCCGAGGAGCTGACCGACACGTTCGAGCTCGTCACCGGCGACGACGGCACCACGGTCCGGGTCTCCAGCCGATCTTCCTTAAGCCCGTCTTAAGTCTGTCGGCCGATCTTGCGAGAACGTCTCACCTTCGAGAAGGTCTCGTGCTGTGGCACGTCACAGTTCGGGAACCTCAGGCTGGCTGATCCGGCCGCGCGCCCTGCTCGCCCTCGCGGTGGCGAGCGCCGGGCTGGTGGGCGCCATCGCCGTCACCGGACAGGGTGACGTCGCGGTCGCGTCGGAGCACCGGCCGGTCTTCGACGACGACTTCAACGGCGGGCGCGGCTCCGCTCTCGACCCCTCGAAGTGGCTGCTGGACGGCGAAGCGCGTAACGGCCTGCAGGACGGCGAGGGCCGCCTGGTGGTGAACCGGCTGGTCAGCACCCGCAAGGCGTTCGCCGAGCCGTTCGGGCACGCGGAGGCGCGGATCAAGGTGCGGCGCGCCGGCGGTCCGTGGCGGGCCTTCGGCGTGGTCGACAAGTACGGGCGGGTGCTGCGGGGCGACGTCGATGTTCTCGACAAGAAGGCCGACCCGACGTCGGGCCGCGAGTTCCACACGTACGCGATCGACTGGTCCCCGAATTCGGTGGTGTGGTCGGTCGACGGCAAGCCCGCCCTCAAGCTGACGCCCGCCGAGCCCGGCCTGCCGATCGCGCTGGTGCTCAACCTGGCCACCGACGGACGCCGCCCGGCCCGCATGGTGGTCGACTTCGTGAAGGTGACCGCCGGCGAGAAGCCGATGCCGGCGCCCACGACGCCGGCGCCCACGTCGGCCCAGCCGTCACCGACGCCGACGACCGCGCCGCCCACGACCGTTCCGCCCACAAAAGCCCCGCCCACGAGCAAGCCGCCCGCGAGCAAGCCGCCTGCGACCAAGCCGCCCGCGACCAAGCCGGCGGCGAAAGCGTGGAAGGCGTTCACCGACTACAAGGCGGGCGACCTGGTCACCTACAAGGGCGTGACCTACAAGGTGAAAGAGGCGCACACCGCGCTGCCCGGCTGGGAGCCCTCCAACCTGCCGAACCTCTTCACGAAGGTCTAGTTCGTCAGCCGGTACGTGTCGCCGTAGACCTGCCAGGTCAGCGGCGTGGTGAGGTCGAGGTTGCTGCGGCGCAGGAATAGGCGCTGCGCGGTCTCGACCCGGCTGACGTCCTCGTGAGCCGCCTCGGTGCGCATCTCGGCCACGCGGGCGTTCAGAAAGGCGTTCAGGTACGCCAGTTCGTCGCCGCCTTGGGCCGGGGTTCTCGCCGTACGCACGGCGGCCGCCCGGATGACCCGGAGCCCCGAGACACCGTGCATCACCGCCGCGTCAAAGTAGGCGAACTGGCCCAGCGCCCGCAGCCCGTCGTCCCGGGCCAGCCGCATGGACGGGGTGAAGTAGTACGCGTCCCGCGCGGCCTCCTGCACCTTCTGGAACACCGGATCTTTGGCCGCGGCCCGCCACGCCGGCACGAAGCCCGGGTCGAGGCCGGCGTGCGAGTCCGACCCGTTGACCGCGCGCAGGGCGGGCAGGTATTTCTGCAGCACGTTGCCGGGCTTGCGCTTGGCGTACGCGTTGACGACGGCCAGCATGTCGGCCGTGCCCGAGGTGAAGCCGACGATCCCGCCCGTGTAGCCGCGGCCGTCGCCGATGTCCTCGATGTAGCCGAACTGGCCGCGCCAGCCCAGCGTCGAGTTCTCGGCACTGGAGATCAGCGCCAGCGCGCGCTCCTTCTTGCGGGAGTCCTCCAGGCCCGAGGCCAGCGAGCCGGTGGCGGGCGCGGCGGCCGGCAGCGCCTTCCCGGCCGGGCCGAACGCGCGAACGTCGCTCAGCCCGTAGCCGCCCGTCGCGCGGGCCCGCTGGGTGGCCAGCACCCGCAGGTAGCGGCCGGTGCCGTTGAGCTGCTTGAGGTCGTCGGCGCCGCCGTTGCCGGCCGTGGTCGCGTACACGCTGACCCAGTTCGAGCCGTCGGTCGAGGTCTGCACCCGGTACGTCTTGGCGAAGGTGCCCGACCACTGCAGCCGCACCCGGTCGATCCGCTTGACCGAGCCCAGGTCGATCCGCACCCACTGGGTGCCCGGCCCGGCCACGCTGACCCACCGGGTGACCGAACTGGCGTCGTTGGCCCGCGCGGCGACGTCGGCGCCGGTGACCGAGGAGGCGGCGGCCGGGCGGCCCCGGCTGATCAGCACCGTGTCGCTGCCGGCGGCGGCCACCGAGATGGCCAGCGGGACGCACAGCGTCACGCCCACGCCGGCGGCCAGCGCGACCGTCCGGACGTTGTCAGCACGGATCCGCATGCTTCAACGCTAGGTCGCGCCCGGCCATGATCGCCGGGCTTCGGTGTTATCGGGGGTATCTGGGGTCCTGCGGGTCCTTGGGCTTCCTGCGGTTACGCGCGACCAGCACGATCACGAGAACGATCGCAGCCACCACGAACAGGCAGCACAGGCCGCCGAAGAGGCCGAAGAACCCGAAGCCGCCGCGGCGGCGCCGGGACCGGGCGGCCTCGATCATGACAGTGTCGAGGCCGTTGCTCGCGGCCCAGGCGTGCGCCGGCACGACCACGGCCAGCACCGTCCCGGTCACCACGGCGGCGAGGCGGGACCACAGCTTGATTACCGAAGACATCGTTCCATCCTGACCGACTGTCGCAAGAGGTATCCCGCGACTACCCCCTCATCGGGCAGGGTATGAGCAGTGGCAGCGACGAAAGGGGACGGGATGGACGCCGATCTGGCGGCTCTGGCGACGGCACACGGGGTGGCCACCTGGTACGAGGACTGGCACCGCGAGCGCAAGGACGTCGCCGCCGAGTCGGTGGTGGGAGTCCTGAAGCTGCTGGGCGTCGACGCGAGCACGCCCGAGGCCATCGCCGGCGAGCTCGAGGCGGTCCGGGAGCGCGAGCGCCTGGGCCGGATGCCGGGCACCGTGGTCGTGCGGGCCGGTGAGTCCCGCGAGCTGCCCGCCACCGCCACGATCGTGCTGGAGGACGGCACCGAGCGCGAGGGCGACGAGATCCCGGCCGATCTGCCGCTGGGCTGGCACAAGCTGCACACGGCCGATCAAGAGATCACCCTGATCGTGGTGCCGGCCGAGCTGCCCGAGCCGCCGCAGACGTGGGGCTGGATGCTGCAGCTCTACGCGCTGCACTCGGAGCGCTCGTGGGGCATGGGCGACCTGGGCGACCTGCGCGAGTTCATCGGCGCCTCGGGCGGGCCGGGGCTGGTGCTGCTCAACCCGCTGCACGCGATCACCCCGACGCTGCCG
This sequence comes from Paractinoplanes pyxinae, assembly GCF_026626335.1. Lineage (GTDB taxonomy): Bacteria > Actinomycetota > Actinomycetes > Mycobacteriales > Micromonosporaceae > Actinoplanes > Actinoplanes pyxinae. Next base: position 372,924 of record NZ_JAPNTZ010000007.1, read on the forward strand.
GTGCCGGCGTCGCCCTACTCGCCCTCCAGCCGCCGCTTCGCCAACCCGCTCTACCTGCGCATCAGCGACACCGACGAGTACCGCCGGGCCGACCCGCCGCTGCGGGCCACGGTCGACGCGCTCAAGCCGCCGCCGACGGCCGACGGGCTGATCGACTACTCCGCGGTGTGGCAGGCCAAGCGGGCCGCGCTCGAGCTGCTGTGGCCGCTGGCGGGCGAGGTCGACCTCGAGAGCGACCCCGGCCTGACCGACTACGCCCGGTTCTGCGCGCTGGCCGAGCGGCACGGCGCGAACTGGCAGGAGTGGCCGGCGGAGCTGCGCCGGCCCGACTCGCCGGCGGTCCGCGAGTTCACCAGCGACCGGGTCGCCTTCCACGCCTGGCTCCAGCGCCTGATGAACGCCCAGCTGGAGGAGGCCAACGAGGCCGCCCGGGCGGGCGGGATGCCGGTCGGCGTGGTGCACGACCTGGCCGTGGGCATCGACCCGGCCGGGGCCGACGGCTGGCTGCTGCAGGACGTGCTGGCCGCGGGCGTGCACGCGGGCGCCCCACCGGACGCGTTCAACCAGCTCGGGCAGGACTGGGGGCTGGCCGCCTGGCGGCCCGACCAGCTCATCGCGACCGGCTACGCGGCCTACCGGGACATGCTGCGACGGATCTTCCGGCACGCCGGCGGGCTGCGGGTCGACCACGTGGCCGGGCTGTGGCGGCTGTGGTGGGTGCCGCCGGGCATGGGCCCGGCCGAGGGCACGTACGTGCACTACGACCCGGACGCGATGCTCGGCATCCTGGCCCTCGAGGCGCAGCGGGCGGGCGCCGTCGTGATCGGCGAAGACCTCGGCACCGTGCTGCCCGAGATGACCGAGGGCCTGGAGCAGCGCAACATGCTGGGCTCGGCGGTGCTCTACTTCACCCGCGACTGGGACGACCCGGACGACGTCTTCTATCCGCCCGCCGAGTACAAGCGGAACGCGCTGGCCTCGATCTCGACGCATGACCTGCCCACGGCCCGGGGCTTCCTCACCGGCGAACAGGTGCGCGTACGGGCCGAGCTCGGTCAGCTGGCCGGCCCGGTCGAGCAGGAGCAGCGCAACGCCGAGCGGGATCGGGAGGCCCTGCTGACCGCGCTGCGGGCGGAAGGCCTGATCACGAAGGAGAGCACGGACGACGAGATCATCGTGGCGATGCACGAGTTTCTCGCCCGTACGCCGTGCCGTTTCGTGACAGCCTCGCTGTATGACGTGCTGGGGGAGCTTGCTCAGCCCAACCTTCCCGGCACTATGAACGAGTACCCGAACTGGCGGATGCCGTTGTCCGCCAACCTCGAGGACATCGCGAAGGATCCGCGGATGCACGCGGTCGCCGCGATCCTCGGCGCACGAACTCAGCGAAAGGCACACCGATGAGCTTCTTAGACAAGGCCAAGGACTTCCTGGACAAGCACGACGACAAGGTCGACCAGGCGCTCGACAAGATCGGCGACGAGGTCGACAAGCGCACCGGTCACAAGCACACGGCGAACATCGACAAGGCGGTGGACGAGGCCCAGAAGCGTACGGGCCAGGGCGACACCACCCGGCACTGACGTTTTCTTCGGCCCCGGCCGGGAACCCCAGTCTCGTACCCCTGGCAAGCGAAGGAGCATGAGATGGGTTTCATGGACAAGGCCAAGGACTTCGCCGACAAGCACGACGAGCAGGTCGACCAGGGCATCGAGAAGGCGGGCGACCAGGTCGACAAGCGCACCGGCGACAAGTACGAGTCGCAGGTCGACAAGGCTCAGGACGCCGCCCAGCAGCGCACCGGCTCGGGCGACAGCCAGCAGCAGTAGCAGTGCCGGCAGCCGCCGCCCTCCCCGCTCAGAGCGGCGGGGGCGGCGGGTCGTCGTCGACCGCGAACAGCATGGGGTGCGGCGGCATGTAGGCGTCGCGCTGCTTGCACAGCATCGGCGGCAGCAGCGAGGAGCGGTGCTCCGGGTGCTCGGCGCAGTGCCGGGTGGCCCGGTTGATCGCGTCGGAGTGGTGCCGGCCACCGCCGTACTCGCCGCAGTTCGCACAGTCCCAGCGCCAGAAGGCCGGCCCGTCCTCGGACAGGAACCGCCGGATCTTCAGCGGCGGACCGGCCTCTTCCTGGGCCGCCGCCAGGATCGCCGGCATCTCCCCCGCGGGCGGGGGCACTGGTGGACGCTTCTGGTCGCCGATGAGGTGCGCCAATACGTTGCTCGTGGACACCCGACCAGTGTCGAGCGACAACGGCCGCTGAATGTGACGCTTTTACCGAAATAGCCCCAACGAGGACGGACGCACACCGGGGAAGACCGACCCGAGGTCGTTCACCCCGCAGCGCGTACGCAGGACCTCGCCGATGACCGCGCGGTAGTCCGTGGTGACGGCGAGATCGCCGCCCACCAGCTTGCCCGCGTCCAGCCCGGGCCAGCGCCCGTGCACCCGGCCGCCGTTGACGTGACCGCCGAGCACGAACATCGCGTTGCCGTAGCCGTGGTCGAGCCCGCCCGAGCCGTTCTCGGCCACCCGCCGCCCGAACTCGCTGATCGTTACCAGCGTGACCCGGCCCAGGCCGTCCGGCCCGAGGTCGGTGGCGAACGCGGCCAGCGCCGCCGCGAAGTCGGCCAGTTGCTGAGGCATCTTGCGGTTCAGGTTCTCGTGCATGTCCCAGTCGCCGACGTCGACAGTGGCCGTGGCCAGCCCGACGTCCGCCTTGATCAGCCGGGCCACGTCGAGCAGCGCCTGACCCAGCTCGGTGTCCGGATAGGCCGCGCCGTTGGCGGGCGTGTAGCCGGTCGCCTGCACGGTCTTGGCGGTGTCGAGCGCGCCGAGCAGCTGCGTCGCCGGGCCGCCGAGTCCGGCCGGCGCGTCCGCCCACAGGGCCGCCATCGTGGCCGCGATCGGCTTGGTGTCGGCCTCGCCGTTGAGCACGAACGAGTCGACCGAGCGCAGGCCGACGTTGGGCGCCGGGCCGTCGAGCACCCGGGCCGGGCGGGCCTGGCCGACCGAGACCGCGCCGAACGGGTCGGTGACGCCGAGCCCGCCGGTCATGCGGTCGAGCCAGCCCGTACGCGTGGACGTGCCGGGCGCGGCCCGCTCGAGCTCCTCCATGGCGGCGAAGTGCGAGCGGTTGGGCGCCGGCATGCCCACCGCGTGCACGGCGCCGAGCTTTCCCGACTTCCAGAACGGCAGCAGCGGGGCGAGGGCCGGGTGCAGCCCGAAGTGCCGGTCGCCGCCGATCAGCTTGGCCCTGGGCACGGCGATGCCGGGTCGCGCCCGGTAGTACGCGGCGTCGCCGGCCGGCACCACGGCCGAGAGCCCGTCGAAGCCGCCGCGCAGCGAGAGCAGCACGAACACGTCGCCGCCGGGCCGGTTGCCGGCGGCGAAGGCGAGCTTGGTCGAGAGCATGGCGCCGGTCAGGCCGGCCACCGCGCCGCCGAGCAGCGTCCGTCGCTTGCATTCGCAGTTCAGCATCGTGTCAGTCACCTCAGGGCGAAGGACGGCGAGTTGAGCAGCATCGCCATCAGGTACGGGAACTTCCAGCCCACGGCCGGGTCGGTGGCCTTGAGCGGCGAGGCCGCCGTCTTGTCGAAGAAGCGGGCCAGCGCCTCGACCGACGACCGCGGCAGCGTGCCGCCGATCAGCCGGGTCGAGACCGCATCGATCAGCGCGCCGTGCGTGGCCGGCAGCGGACCGGCGTACTCCCGCAGTTCCGATTCCGGCCGGACGAGCGCGGTCGGCCACCAGCCCGCGGCCAGGCTCAGGTTCAGGTTCCAGCGCACCAGCAGCCCGGACGACGAGGCCCAGGCGCTCGCCACGTCCGGGTAGCCGTTGGGCGGGGCCCAGCCCAGGGGCGCCTGCCCGGCGTTGCGGCACATCGAGTAGAGACTCGCGATCGCCTCGGTGCCGGTCGGCTCCGGTCGCAGGTTCAGGGTGCGCACCGTCGCCACCACGTCCTCGAACGGCGTACGGGTCTTGGCCCCGATCGACGCCGCGAACTCGGGCGAGGCGAACAGCGCCCGCAGCACCGGCACGACGGCCGAGCGGTTGTCCAGGTAGACCTTGACCAGGCGGGTGATCAGGCTCGCGGGCGGCTGGTCGGCCACGAACCGGACGCAGAGCTTGGTCACGATCCGGCGGGCGGTCGCGGTGTGCATCGCCAGGTAGTCGAGCAGCGCCAGCGCCGCCTTCTCGCCGCCGGCGGCGGTCGCGTTGGCGTGGCGGAAGCCGAGCACCTTGATCGCGCCGACGGCGTGCTTCTTTCCGTCGTACGCGTAGTAATTGGTCTCGTTGTTGACGGTCATCCCGGTGAACAGGCGCGCGGCGTTCTTGACGTCGGCCTCGGTGTAGGCGAGCCCGACCGTGTGCAGTTCCAGCAGCTCACGACCGTAGTTCTCGTTCGGCGCGGCCTTGGTCGACCAGCGGTTGTCCAGGTACGTCAGCATCGCCGGGTGCTTGGCCGAGGCCTTGAGCAGGTCGGCGAAGCGGCCCAGGGCGTGCCGGCGGATCACGTTGTGGTCGTAGTCGGTGCGCGTCGGCCACACGTCGCCGGTCGGGCAGGTGACGTTGAGGTGGTTCGACCAGAAGTCGGCCATCACCTCGAACAGCTGCCGCTCGCTCCAGACGGCCCGGGCCACGGCGGCGTGACTGAGCTGCCACATCGGCCGCCAGTCGTACTTCTTCAGCTGGCCGGCGGCGATCTTCTGCCGTACGCCGGAGATGGACAGCTGGGCGAAGGGGAACCGCCGCATCAGGCCGTCGCCGACCGGGTCGGGGATCGTGGACGGCTTGAGCTGACGGTCGAGCCAGGCCGACGCGCCCAGCCGCCGGATCTCGGCCACCGAGGCCGGCGTGGGCCCGAAGGTCGCCCGGCGCAGCAGGTGCAGCAGCGGGTCGGCGGGCAAAAGGTCAGACGCGTTCACACCGTACGAGGTCGGCCGGGCCGCCGGACTCCGTCGCGGATCGGCGCCGATGCTCCCCGATCGCACCCGGGGATACTGGACGGGTGGCACAGCGCAAAAGGTCGGAACGACAGGTGGAGACGGTTGCCTCGGGGGTCGCCGAGCTGCTGCCCGACCCCGACCGGGACACGGCGTACACCCTGTTGCTCGACGGCGCCCCGCAGTCCCACGTCGACCTGGCCGACCCCACGCACCTGCAGTTCGAGTACGTGCGCCGGATGGCCGCGGCGATCGACCTGCTGGCCCCGCCCGGGCAGCCCCTGCGCGCGCTGCACCTCGGCGGGGGCGCGCTGACCATTCCCCGCTACATCGCCACCACCCGGCCCGGCTCGGCCCAGCGGGTGGTCGAGATCGACGGGCCCCTGGTCGAGTTCGTGCGCCGGGCGCTGCCCCTTCCGGCCAAGGCCAACATCCGCGTACGGGTCGGCGACGCGCGGGCCGAGGTCGAGGGCATGCGCGACGCCGGGTACGACCTGATCGTGCTGGACGTCTTCGCCGGCGCCCGCACCCCGGCCCACCTCACCTCGGTCGAGTTCGCCCGCGAGCTGGCCCGCGTGCTCGGCCCCGGTGGTCACCTGGTCGTCAACATCACCGACGGGCCCCCGCTGCGGCACGCCCGGGCCCAGGTCGCCACCCTGCGGGCCGCACTGCCCGAGGCCTGTCTGATCGCCGACGCCTCGGTGCTGCGCGGCCGCCGGTTCGGCAACCTCGTGGTGATCGCCGGTCACACTCCGCCACCGGTGGCCGGGCTGGCCCGACGGGCGGCCGGCGACTGGTTCCCCGGCCGCCTCGAGACCGACCTCGAGCGTTTCGCCGGTGGGGCGGCGCCCGTCACCGACAGTGTCGCCGTAGCCTCGCCGACTCCGCCCGCGACCCTGTTCGGTAACCGCGTGTAACGCACCCTCCCCCAAAGAGGCAAGGATTTCCGGCCTGTCGTGTTGCCGTCAGGAAATCTCGTGTGATTCGCGCTTGCCGACTTGTTTGCGCTCCCATGCGCAGTTGTAATCGGTAGGCCGCGTGTGCCCTGGGGCGCGGCGCGTACTGGGGGGAAGCGCGCATGTCCGAGCATTACTACGTGGGCGACGCGGCCTTAGCCGCGCCGCAGATCGTGCTGGGCGCCGGCGAACGAGTGCTCTGGAGCGGCCACTGCGCCGTGGCCGAGTACGCCTTCGACGAACCCGCCTCGCTGCCACGCTGGACCCTGCCCGAAGAGACCGAGGTCGTCATCACCGACCAGCGCGCCCTCTATCTGGGCCCGGGCTCGGCCGACACCGGCGAGCTGCGCTGGCCGTGGCCGCAGCACCTGCGCGTGCAGCCGGGCAGCCGCGATTCCGGACGGCAGGCCACCGTCACCCAGATCCAGCTGGTCTGCGGCGGCCCGAACGGCAGCTTCCCCGCGCTCGTCTTCGCCGGGGGCGACCTGGCCACCGTGCGCGACGCCGACCGGGTGGCCAACCTGCTGCGGCAGGCGATCGCGCGCTACCGGGTCGAGAACGCAGGCGAGCTGGGCATCGCGGCGCCGCAGGTCCGCATGCTGTCCCGGCTGGTCATCGGGCCCGAGTTCAACAACTTCCAGGGTGGCGAGGGGCAGACCGTCTCGCTGATCGGCGCCGTGTCGGTCGAGACGCAGGCGGCGCCGGCCCCCGGCTACGCGCCGGTCGCGCCGGTCGTCGCCTGGGACGACTCGGCGCCGACGGCTCCTCTGGCCCGCGACGGCTCACCCATCCCCACGGCCTGGAACGGCTCGGGGCGTTCGCCGGCCTGGAGCAGTTCGTCGCCGGCCGCGCCCTCCTCGCCCTCCTCCTCCTGGGAGTCGCCGGCTGCGCCCTCTTCCTGGGATGAGCCGGCGGCTGAGACCGGTCGGTCGTACGAGCGCACGGCTCGCATCCCGGTGGTGCCACAGAGCGAGTCCGTGACACAGCGCGAGGCCTGGTCGGCGCGCCCGGCCGAGGAATCCGCTCTGCGCGGCCATCCCGACCTCGACGCCCGCGCCGCCGACCTGGCCGCCCGGGTGGCCGATCTCGTCTCCGGTGGCGAGGCGCCGCTCGGCGGCAGCCGGCGAGTCGACCCCGAGAATCAGACCAATCTCTCCGCCTACCTCGGCGTCCAGCCGTCCGGTGCTCCCCGGCCGCGCGGCGCCACCGACGACAACAGCGACGAGATCAGCGACCGGGCCGAATCGGTCCGCCGCACCGCCGCCCGGTTCGCCGGCAACGCGGCCCGCGGGCGCGGCAGCGCTCCGCGCCAGGACGGTGAGGTGGGCAGCAGCGGGCGGGGCAGCCACCGCCAGGGCTGAAGGAGACCGGGCCGTCTCGGGGCGGCCCGGTCTTCCGCTGTTCCGGCCGCCCTTACTGCTCCGCGCTCTTCAGCGGTGACTTGGTGGCCAGCGGGCCGCCGGCCGGGACGAAGCAGGTGCCGTTGGCGACCCGCTCGTCGTGCAGGACGTGAGCCCGGCCCAGCAACGCCATCAGCTCGTCCTCGGCCCGGATGCGGGCCCGGTATTTCTCGGGCAGGCTCTTGAGCCGCGCCTCTTCGACCAGCAGACGGTGGAAGATCTCGTCGCAGTAGGCCGGGTCGGTCTCGATGTCGAGGAACTCGTTGGCGTGGCGGCGGGCCGCGGCCACGTACGTCTGGGCCCGGCCCTTTGGACTGAGCAGCGACGCCACCACGGTGATGATGAGGATGCCGATGATCAGGGAGAGCGACAGCGCCGTGGAGATCTCGACCACGTGGATCGGCTCGCCGTCGTTGATGAACGGCACGTTGTTCTCGTGCATGGCGTGCAGGATCAGCTTCACGCCGATCAGGGCCAGGATCGCGGCCAGACCGTACGAGAGGTAGACCAGCCGGTCGAGCAGCCCGTCGATCAGGAAGTAGAGCTGGCGCAGGCCGAGCAGCGAGAACGCGGTCGCCGTGAAGACCAGGTAGACGTTCTGGGTGAGGCCGAAGATGGCCGGGATCGAGTCGAGCGCGAACAGGATGTCGGTGCCGCCGATGGCCACCATGACCAGCAGCATCGGCGTGAGCACGCGCTTGCCGTCCTGCACGGTGAACAGCTTGTCGCCGTCGTACTCGTCCGAGGTGCGCAGCACCCGCCGGGCGATCTTGATGACGAAGTTGTCCGGCGCCTCGTCGTCGTTGCGCTGCTCGCGCAGCAGGTTGCCGGCGGTGATCAGCAGAATGAGCCCGAACAGGTAGAACACCCAGGCGAACGAGTTGATCAGCGCCGAGCCGAGGAAGATGAAGCCCGTACGGGCCAGCAGCGACACGACGATGCCGACGAGCAGCACCTTCTGCTGATCGGCCCGCGGCACCTTGAAGCTCGAGAAGAGCAGCAGGAAGACGAAGAGGTTGTCGACCGAGAGCGCCTTCTCGGTGACGTAGCCGGCGAAGTACTCGGCCCCCATGTCGCTGCCGCCGAAGATCCACACGCCGACCCCGAACAGCACGGCGATCGACACGTAGACCACCGTCCACCGGGTGGCCTCACCCAGCGACGGGATGTGCGCCTTGCGCACGTGGAAGAAGAAGTCGTACAGCAGCAGACCGATGATGCCGAGAACGGTCAGCAGCCACACCACACCCGACACTTCCTGCATCAGGTCATCCTAGGGCCGGAGTGTTTCTGGTTGCTTGACGTGAGTGCTGCTCTTCGTTGCGAATCGGTGAGGAAGAGCACTCCGGTCAGGTCGGCGCCGCGCAGATCCGTTCCCCGCAGGTCGGCCCCCGTGAAATCGGCCCGGCGAAGATCGGCGTCCCGCAGGTCGGCTCCGATCAGCAGCGCGCCGCGGAAGCTCGCCCCGCGCAGGTCGGCCCCGCGCATCTTGCGCCCGATCAACTGAGCGCCGCGGTGGTCCTTCCGGTTCCGGATCGAGGCCCGGGCGAGCTCGCTGGCCTTCTGCAGCAGCGGGTTGACGCGGCCGCGGAGCGCGTCGAGGTCCAGTGTTTCCAGGTTCGCCGGCGAGCCGGCGGCGAGGTGGTCGGTCCGGGCGAGCGCGTCCCGCAGTTTCCCGTGTACGGGTCGAGCCTCGTCAATCTTCAGTGCTTCGGTGATCAGCCACATCAGCTCGTGCAGCTGGCGCATGATCGGCAACAGGGTCAGCATCTGCGGCTTCTCGTGCCAGTCCCGGCCGCCGAACGTCTCCTGGGTGAGGCGTTGCCCGGCGCCGAAGCAGTCGAACACGACGCACCCGTGGAAGCCGCTCGCGTCCAGGCGCTCGTGGATCGTGCAGAGGTGGCCGCCGAGGTTGCGGCAGGGCGTGCCGGCCGGCTTGTCGATGGCAAAGTCCGACGACTTGGCGAACGCGGGGGCCACGCAGCAGAGGGCGGCGCAGCGCGAGCAGTCGGCGTGGAGTTTCCGTTCAGGCATCCCCACCACTGTCTCAGACGGTTGTCGTTCTCTTTTCAGGCGCGGCCGCTATTACCTTTGTCACTCCTCAAAGCCACCATTACGGACACTTGACCAGATTGGTCGCACCAATCTTTTCATTTTGCGTAGCGGGGAAATCACTCAACGCCACAACGGCTTCCCGCAGGGACTTGAGAAGGGAAAATTCGTCAGTGCAAATCGGCCGAACGGTGCCGGAAGCCCTCACCGGAAAGCTTCTTCATCGATGCCCTGACGGTTGTCCGTAATTGTCCTGGCGGGCCATCCCACCAAGGTCACTCATCACTACACTGCTGCGAATGATCTCCAGGCTCGTGACTAAGGGCGTCGTCATCGGGGTCGCGGCGACCTTTGCCATCGCCGCCCCCGCTTCGGCTGCCGCCAAACCCACCCTCAAAGGTCCGGAAGAGGTTGTGGGCTACAGCCAGTTCGAAATGACCGGCACCGCCGACCCGAACACGACGGTCGAACTGTGGGAAACCGCCATCAGCATCAACGAGATGAAGCCGGCGGACGACTGGGAGGGTGGTAGCGGCACCGTCAAGGCGACCGCCGACGCTTCCGGCAAGTTCACCATCAAGCGCTGGCTCGACACCGGCTTCTTCTTCGAGGTTCACCAGGGCGACCAGGTCTCGACGAAGATCACCGTCTACAGCCGGCTCAAGGTGAACTTCTGGGTCACCAACGCGAGCACGACCACGCCCGGCAGCCTGACCTTCAACGGTGACGCCCTCCCGGCGCAGCCCGGCCTGGATGTGACCATCCAGCGCAAGAGCGGCAGCTCCTGGGTGACCGTGACGACGGCCAAGACCGCGGGCGACACCGCCGACTTCAGCAAGGCCGTGACCGGCCAGCCCGGCGGCAACCAGACCTACCGGGCCGTCTTCGACGGCGACTCGAGCAACGGCGTGCGGGGCACCACCTCGGGCGAGGTGACCGTCTGGACGCCGGGTGGCACCACGACCACCCCGCCCACGACGACCCCGCCGACCACCAAGCCGCCGACGACTCCGCCGACGACGAAGCCGCCGACAACCCCGACCAAGCCGCCGACGACCACGCCGCCGCCGGCGACCGGCCCGGCCATCGCGTTCACGCACATCCAGTACGACCCGCCGGGCACGGACTCGGGCAGCAACGGCAGCCTGCTCAACGAGTACTTCAAGATCACGAACATGACGAAGAAGGCCATCAACATCAACGGCTGGACCGTCCGTGACGGCAAGGGCATCGTCTACCGGTTCCCGAACATCAACATGAACGTCGGCCAGTCGTACCTGGTGCGCACCGGCAAGGGCGTCGACAACGGCTCGTTCCGGCACTGGGGCCGCGCCGGCAAGGCGGGCTACGTCTGGGACAACCTGGGCGACATCGCCTACCTGCGCAACCCGGCCGGCGGCAACGTCGACATCTGCAAGTGGACCAAGCTGGGCCCCGGCTACACCAAGTGCTGACCGGCTCACATTCGCACTGAAGCCCGGCCTTCCCGTCACGGGGAGGCCGGGCTTTCCTATGTCCCGGTGACGCCGGCGGCATCCAGCAGCACCTCGGCCATACGTACGGCCTGGCCGTTCACCCCGTCGCCGTGCATCACGCCCCAGGCGCTCGCACCGTCGAATGTCATCGTCAACTGCTGCGCCAGCTGGGCCGGATCGGCCGCGCCGCCCGCGGCGGCCTCGCGACGGAAGAACTCGGTCAGCTCGTCCTTGAAGTGGCGGGCCACCGCCCGCGCCGGGTGCTCGGCCGACTTGATCTCGACCGAGGTGGCCATGAACGGGCAGCCGTAGAAGTCCGGCTCGACGGCGACCTCTTCGACCACCCGGAAGACGTGCAGGATCCGCTCGCGCGGCGTCCCTTCATCGTTGCCGGGAAGCAGCGTGGCGCTGTAGCCGGGCGCGATGCGTTCGAGGCTCGCGGCGAGCACTTCTTCTTTGCTGCCGAAGAGCTGGTACATCGAGCGCTTCGAAACGCCCGCCGCCTTGGTCAGCGCCTCGACGCCGACGTTGACGCCCTCGCGGTAGAAGAGGTCGGCCGCCGCGTCCAGCAGCCGGTCACGCGTGTCAGTCACGCTCACCAGACTACTCCGTCTGAAAACTGATCGGTTTCTCGCGTCACATTGCTTGCCGCCCGGAAACCGATCGGTTTAGCGTCGTTGGAAACCGATCGGTTTCAAGGAGCGCAGCATGACAGCCATCAAAGACTCGGTCGTTCTGGTCACCGGCGGCAGCCGCGGCATCGGGAAGGCGCTGGTCGACGAACTCTTCCGGCGCGGGGCGGCCAAGGTGTACGCCACCGCCCGTGATCCCCGGACGGTCACGCACCCGGACGCCGTACCGCTGAAGCTCGAGGTCACCGACGAGGCCTCCGTAGCCGAGGTGGCCGCGCGAGCGTCCGACGTCACCATCCTGATCAACAACGCCGGCGCCTCGGCCGGTGCCTCGTACCTGGAATCGCCCCTCGACGACGTGCGGCGGGACCTCGACACGAACTTCTACGGCCCGCTGCTGGTGACCCGCGCCTTCGTGCCGGTGATCGAGCGCAACGGCGGCGGCCACCTGCTCAACGTGCACTCCGCCCTGTCCTGGCTGGCCGACGGCGGCCCGTACAGCGCCTCGAAGGCCGCCCTCTGGTCGCAGACTAACTCTCTGCGACTGCAACTTGCCCCGCGCGGCATCGTCGTCACCGGCCTGCACGTCGCGTACGTCGACACCGACATGACGGCCAAGATCGATGCCCCCAAGTCGGACGCGACCGACGTGGCCGCGGCCGCCCTCGAAGGCATCGAGACCAATGCCTTCGAGGTGCTGGCCGACGACGTCACGCGCGGGGTGAAGTCGGCCCTGTCGGGCGACATCACCCTGCTGTATCCGCAGCTAGCGGCCTGAAGGCACCGACGAGCCGGCGTACGCGTGCAGGATCGTCTGATCGATGCCGCTGCCGCCGTCGCCCGTGGCGGTCACGCGCAACGACAGGAAACCGTCCGCCGGCGGCTTCGGCAGCACGGCCCGGAAGCCGTCGTCCGACCGGCGCACCGTGGCCTGCTGCCAGCTCGCCCCGTCGTCCACCGAGGTCCGTACGGTGAAAGCAGTGACCCGCTGTGGCCGGAGCTCACGCGACTGACGCACCGTGAAATAGGCCGCCCCACCGGTCGCGTGATTGAACCGGTCGAGTGCCAGGTCGTAGTCGACCGCCAGCAACGGCAACGGCACACTGCCCACCCCGGCCGGACCGGCCGACCGGAACGTCCACGACGTGCTCGTCCTCGTCGAGATCGTCTGGATGCGGCTCATGTCCACATCGAACTGCAGCCGGTAGCCGGCGGCTTCGCGCGGCACGGTGAAGTCGGCCCGCGAAGCCGCCTTCGTCCCCACCAGTTGGCCGTTGCGATAGAGCGACAGCTGCCGCGTGAACAGCACCGATCCACCGGCCAGGCAGTCGGTGCGGTCGTGCGACTCGGTCTGGGTGGTCAGGTCGAAGTGCAGGTTGCCCGACGTCCGCGTGGGTGGGGTCGCACAGGCGTAGGCAGCGCCGGCCGGGTTGTCGTACCAGTCGGCGTGCACCGGCTGGCGGCCCCACTGCTTCACGGTGCGGCTTCCCGGCGCGTACGACCGAAGCCCTTCCTGCCCCATCTGGCTGAACTGGCCCTCGTCCTGCCACAGGAAACCGGGTGACACATAGTCGGTGCGCACGGCCGGCAGTTGCGCGGAGTAACTGTGGGACAGCCACTCCCCCTGCGGTGTGTAGCCGTAGCGCCGCATCGCCGGGATCACCTCGTACGGGAAGGTCATGACGTTGCTGTGCTGTTCGATCTTCCCGAGCTTGGCGTGTTCGGCCCGCGTGACCCGATAGTTCTCGCCGGCCGCCATGCCGTCGGGGTGAGCCCGGATCAGGTCGTAGTGGTACGGGCTCGGCTGCTCGGCCGGCGACACCAGGCTGTACGCGGTGTAGACGCGCATGGTTCCGGCCGACGGCCTGGTGATCGGCGCGACCGAGAGGCGTACGGGATCGACGCCGTAGACCGAGAGCTGCTGACTCCAGGCCAGCCCGGTCGCCGCGGTGCGGTAGGTCGAGAGCCACATCTCGTCGGCGCGTGTCGCTACACCATCCACAGTGGCGTTCAAGGGCTTGGCCCGGGCCGGGTCGCCGTTGATTTGCAGGTCCTTCCGCACGGTGATCTCGTCGTTGATGACGGTGACGCGCTGGCTCTCGTAGTCGGCCGGGTTGCTGAAGTAGAGCGTCTGCAGCGCGTACCGGCCGGCCGGCAGATCGGCGAAGGTCAGGTCGTCGCCGGGGTCGCCGCTGGTCGCACGGGCGGCGATGGCCGGGTCGTCCTCGTTGATCAGGTTGGCCGCCACGAACGACGACCCGCCCTCGTACGCGTCGGGCATCGGCTTCGTCGCGATCGTCAGCGTGTGGCGCGGCGCCGGGATCTCGAAGGTGACCGGTGTGCGGCTGACCAATTCCCCTTTTTCTGTACGAGCGGTGACGACGGCCGCGAAGTAGCCGGTGCGCCCGCGCAGGGCCGACCGGTCGATCCGTACGGTCGTCCCCGCCGTCCCGTTCCGGGGAACACGGACCGTGGCTGCATTCAACACAGCACCGCGATCCGCCACGTCGAGCCGCAGCGTGGTGGCGTCGGCGGCCGACCACTGCAGGGTCGCGGTGGTCCCGGTCGTGCCGAGAGCGACGACAGGCTGGCGACTGACGACATTCCCCAAGGCCCGTACGGCGTTGATCCGTCCCGCTCCAGCGGTGTAGACGCCGGCGCCCGGCACCGGATCGGTCGCGCCGATCACGGCCGCCTTGAGCCGCGCCGCCGGCCAGTCCGGGTGACGCTGCTTGACCAGCGCCACCTCACCGGCGACGTGCGGGGTCGCCATCGAGGTGCCCGAGAGGCTGACGTAGTTCGCGTCGATCGGGGCGCCCAGCGTGGTGCCCTCGGCCCGCCCGGCCACGATGTCGACGCCCGGCGCGGTCACCTCGGGCTTGGCCGTGTGCGCGCCGGTCAGCGGGCCCCGGCTGGAGAACTCGGCGATGCGATCCTTCGAGTCGACGGCGCCGACCGTGAGCGCGGACGCGGCGTTGCCGGGCGAGGCCACCGTGGCCGGCCCGGGGCCGTCGTTGCCCGCCGCCACCACGAAGAGCGCGCCGGTCGACGCGCTCAACTCGTTCAGGGCTTGGGTGAGCGGGCCGTCCTCGCCCGCGGTCGAGTCGCCCAGGCTCATGCTGACCACGTCGGCCCGGGCCGCGGCCCACTCCATGCCCGCGATGACCTGCGAGTCGGAGCCGCCGCCGAAGTCGTCCAGCACCTTGCCGACCAGCAGTTCCGCGTCCGGGGCGACGCCGCGCCGGGTGCCGCCGGAGGCCGCGCCGGAGCCGGCCACGGTGGTCGCCACATGCGTGCCGTGTCCGTTGTGGTCGGTCGCGTCGCCGCCGTCGGTGATGAAGTCGGCCTTCTCGGCGACCCGGCCGGCCAGGTCGGGGTGGGTGAAGTCGGCCCCGGTGTCGAGCACCGCGACCCGGACGCCCCGGCCGGTGAAGCCCGACTCCCAGGCCTCCGGCGCGGAGATCTGGGTGAGATTGGTGTCGAGCCGGCCGCTGCCACGAAGAGGCGTGGCCCGTACGCGGTGATCGAGCCAGATCTTCTCGGCCGCCCCGGTCGTCTTGCGGGCGGCGGTGTCCTGCTTCTTGGGCAGGCGGACGGCCACCGCGCCGAGGCTGGGCAGCGCCTTACCGGCGATCCTGGCGCCGCCCGACGGCCGCATGATCACCGGCAGGTCGGGCGAGCGGGCGTCGTCGTACCCGTTGGCGATCAACGTCGTGACGTCGAACAGGTCCTCGTCGTAGAGCGTGCCGATCTGCCCCGCGACCGAGGACGGGATGACGTGGACGTGGCCGTCGGGGTCGCAGCGGCGCAGGATCGCGCCGCTGGTGGCGGCGGGCCGCACCCGGACGCCGCCGCAATTCGGCACGCCCGGGTTGACGGTGACGACATCGCCGGTGAGCAGGGTGACGGTGTAGGAGGTGGTGCCGATGGCGGCCGTCGGCGCGGCGTGGCCCGGGGTGGCGGGAACGGCGGTCAGGGCGGCTACGAGCAGGCCTGCGGCTAGCAGGCGGTGGGTCCTCACGGGCAAGGGAGGCTCCTCGATGGATCTCCGCGCGGGTTGCGCGTCGGTGCGCAAGATCGTGCAACGCCGTTGCCCGAAGATCCATCGTCACCTTGTATTAATTAATGGAAAAGTAACGATCTCGGGTTTCCGGCCTTCGCCGGAAACTGTCGGAGGGCGTTGTTAGGGTCTCGCCCGTGACGATCAACTCGAAGCTGAGCACGTTCGCGGGCCTGCCGATCGTGGCCTGGGACGCCGACGAGACCCCCGCCGACCCCACCGCCGTGGCCTGGCGCCTCGAGGTGGAAGAGTTCGACGCCGACGAGTCCGAGATCGGGCTCGCCTTCGAGGCCCTGCTGAAACGCACCGGCGAGGGCGGCCCGGTGGCGCTGGTCGTCGGCGAGTGGGGCGAGGCGTACGAGCGAACGTTCCCGATCGACCTGCTCGTGCGCAACGCCACCCGGCTGGGCCGGCTGCGCGCGCTGTTCGCTGCCGAGCTCACCTTCGAGCAGTGCGAGATCTCCTGGATCAAGCAGGACGACATCACTCCCCTGCTCGAGGCGTTCCCCGCGCTCGAGACGCTGTGGGTGCGCGGCGCCGACGGCCTGGCGTTGCGCCCGCTGCGCCACGAGGGCCTGCGCGAGCTGGTCCTCCAGTCCGGCGGCCTCCCGGCCGAGGTCGTCCGGGCCGTAGGGGCGAGCGACTTCCCCAACCTGCAGCGGCTCGAGCTGTGGCTGGGCGTCGACAACTACGGCGGCGACGCCCGCGCCGACGACCTGGCGCCCATCCTGGCCGGGCGTGCCCTGCCCGCGCTCACCTCGCTCGGCTTCCGCAACGCCGAGATCGCCGACGAGGTGGCCGCCGCCCTGGCCGCCGCGCCCATCGTGGCCCGGCTGGCCGAGCTCGACCTGTCGATGGGCGCCCTGTCCGAGGCAGGCGGCGAGGCGCTGCTGGCCGGTCAGCCGCTCACCCACCTGAAATCGCTCAACCTGAGCCACCACTTCCTTTCCGAAGAGCTGGCCCAGCGCGTGGTCGACGAGCTGCCCGGCGTCCTGGTCGACGTGTCCGACCGGCAGCAGGAAGAAGAGTGGGGCCGCTACACAGCGGTCTCGGAATGATGCGGCTGGCGGTCGTCGGCAACCCGGGCAACCGCCGGGTCGCGCTGTTCGCGGCGGCGGTCGCGCGGGCCGGGTGGCCGGCCCCGGCGGTCTATCCGTGGCTCGACGTGCTGACCGGCGGCCCGGTCCCCGGCCCGGGTGAAACCGTGCGCATCGACTCGCCGGGCGAGGATGCCGAGGTCGACCGCCTGCTGCGCGGCGCGGCCATGGCGGCCGCGCCGGGCGAGATCGTCGGAGGCGCGGCGGCGTACGCGGGCCTGGGCGCCGCCCTCGACCGGGTCGCAGCGGGCGGTGGGTGGCTGCTCAACGCGCCGGGCGACATCCTGGCCATGAGCGACAAGCGCCGCTGTCATGCGCTGCTCCGCGCGGCCGGGGTTCCGGTGCCGCCCGCGCTGCCGGCCGTCGACGGCTACGCCTCGTTGCGGGCGGCCATGCGCACGGCCGGGTGGGCTCGGGTCTTCGTCAAACCGGCCCACGGCTCGTCGGCCTCCGGCGTACTGGCCCTGGCCGTCGCGGGCGCCCGTATCCAGGCCACGACTTCGGTCGAGGTCGGCGATGACGGGCGGCTCTACAACAACCTCCGCGTGCGCCGCTACGAGGACGAGGCCACGATCGCCCGCATCGTCGACCGGCTTGCCCCCGACGGCCTGCATGTCGAGCGCTGGTATCCCAAGGCCGGCCTGGGCGACCGCGTGCTCGACCTGCGAGTGCTCGTGGTCGCCGGGTCGCCGACGCATGTGGTGGCGCGGGCCAGCCGTACGCCGCTGACCAACCTGCACCTCGGCAACTCGCGGGGTGATGTGGCCGCGGTGCGGGCGGCGGCCGGATCGGAAGCCTGGGCGGCGGCCATGGAAACGTGCGCTGCGGTGGCCCGGTGCTTCCCGGGCAGCCTGCACGTGGGCGTCGACCTGATGTTCCGCTCGGGCTGGCGCGAGCACGCGGTGGCCGAGGTCAACGCGTTCGGCGATCTGCTGGTCGGGCTCGACACGTACGACGCCGAGGTGGCGGCCCTGCCGGCCTGGGTGGGCTCATGCGTGCGCTGATCGGCAGTCACGACCTGCTCTTCGTCACGCTCGACACGCTGCGCTACGACGTCGCGGTGGCCGCGCTCGAGTCGGGCCGCACACCCACCCTGGCCCGGGTGCTGCCGGGCGGGCGGTGGGAGCGGCGGCACACCCCGGCCAGCTTCACCTACGCGGCCCATCACGCGTTCTTCGCCGGCTTCCTGCCCACACCCGTGACGCCCGGGCCGCACGAGCGGCTGTTCGCCGCGCGGTTCGCCGGCAGCGAGACCAGCGGCCCTTCGACGTACGTGTTCGACGCGGCCGACCTGCCCTCGGCGCTCACGAAAGAGGGCTACCACACGGTCTGCCTGGGCGGCGTCGGCTTCTTCAACCCGGGGGCGCCTCTCGGTCGCGTATTGCCCGGGTTGTTCGCGGAATCGCACTGGGAGCCGGCCTTCGGGGTCACCGCGCCCGGCTGCTTCGGCGCCCAGATCGACCGTCTGCAGACCATCGTCGCGGAGTTGCCGGCCGACCGGCCGCTGTTCTCCTTCATCAACGCGGCCGCGCTGCATCAGCCGAACAAGCACTATCTGCCCGGCGCCACGGCCGACAGCTGGGAAAGTCAGGCCGCGGCTCTGGCCTATGTGGATGGTGAGCTGCCCCGGCTCCTCGAGCTGGTGACCGACCGGGGACGCCCCTGCCAAGTGATCATCTGTTCCGACCACGGCACGCTCTACGGCGAGGACGGCCACGTCGGCCATCGCGTCGCGCACGAGGCGGTGTGGACCGTGCCGTACGCCGAATTCGTTCTGAGGCCCCGATGACCCTCGACCAGTCGCCCTACCAGGGCTACCTCTACGCCTATCCGCACAAGACGGCCTATCGGCCGCTGACGCCGCGGCGCCCGCTGAGCGAGGTGTGGGCCGCGGAACGGCGGGACGCGCTCTTCGGGTACGTGCATCTGCCGTTCTGCGAGATGCGGTGCGGCTTCTGCAATCTCTTCACCCGCGCGAACCCGCCCGCCGATCAGGTGACGGCTTATCTGGCGCAGCTGCGGCGGCAGGCCGTGGCCGTCCGCGAATCTGTGCCCGGCTCGTTCGCGCAGCTGGCGATCGGCGGCGGCACACCCACCTATCTCACCGCGCTCGAACTCGAGTCCTTGTTCGAGATCGTCCGGCTCGCGTTCGGCAGCGATCGCCTGCCCCTGTCGGTCGAGACGTCACCGGCCACCGCCACTCCCGATCGGCTGGCCGTGCTGGCCGAACACGGTACGACTCGGGTCAGCATGGGGGTGCAGAGCTTCCTGGATTCCGAGGCGCACGCTGCCGGCCGCCCGCAGCGGCTCGCCGACGTGCTCACCGCGCTGGAAGTCATTCGTACAGCCGAAATTCCGGTCTTGAATGTCGACCTTATCTACGGCATCGACGGGCAGACCGCGCAGACATGGCAGCACTCGCTCGACGAGGCGTTGCGCTGGCAGCCGGAAGAGCTCTACCTCTATCCCCTGTACGTGCGTCCGCTGACCGGACTGGGCCGGCGCGCCGGCGGCCGGGAGGGCTGGGACAGGCAGCGGCAAGAGCTGTACAACCAAGCAGTTTCGGTGCTGACCGACGCCGGTTACGAACAACAGTCGATGCGGCAGTTCCGCCGGATCGGGGCGCCGGCGGTCGACGGGCCGGACTACTGCTGCCAGGACGACGGCATGGTCGGCCTCGGCTGCGGCGCCCGGTCGTACACGACGTCGCTGCACTACTCGTTCGACTACGCGGTCGGCGTCTCCGAGGTGCGGGCGGTGCTCGACGACTACCTGTCCCGGCCGGCCGGCGACTTCCGCTACGCCGAGATCGGCTTCGACCTCGACCAGGCCGAACAGCGCCGCCGATGGCTGTTGAAATCCCTGCTCCGGCTTACGGGTGTCGACCCCGACGCGTATCGGGAGCGCTTCGGCACCCCGCACACCGACGATTTCCCGCAGCTCACCGAGCTGGTCGAGCGCGGCTGGCTCGACGACGACCGGTGCCGGCTGACCGCGGCCGGGCTGGCCCGGTCCGACGCGATCGGGCCGTGGCTGGTCTCCGGCCCGGTGCGCGAGGCGATGGGGGCGTACGTTGCCCGATGACCTC
Source organism: Paractinoplanes pyxinae (assembly GCF_026626335.1). GTDB lineage: Bacteria > Actinomycetota > Actinomycetes > Mycobacteriales > Micromonosporaceae > Actinoplanes > Actinoplanes pyxinae. The sequence goes on from NZ_JAPNTZ010000007.1 coordinate 392,627, forward strand.
TACGTGCTCTATCGGGGGCCGCTCGCGAGCTGCAACTACGACTGCCCGTACTGCCCGTTCGCCAAGCGGGTCGACCCGCCCGATCTGTTGCGCGCCGACCGGGCCGACCTCGCCCGGTTCGCGGACTGGGTCGAGGCGACCACCGACCGGCGGCTGTCAGTGCTCTTCACCCCGTGGGGCGAGGGCCTGACGCGCAGCTGGTACCGCGAGACGATCGTCCGCCTGTCACATCTGCCCCACGTCGCGCGAGTGGCCATCCAGACCAACCTGGCTGCCCGGCTGTCGTTCCTGTCCACAGCAGACACTGACACGGCCGCGCTGTGGGCCACTTACCATCCCGGCCAGGTGACCCGGGCCCGCTTCCTCGCCCGCTGCCGGCAACTCGATGAGATGGGCGTCCGCTACTCGGTCGGCGTGGTCGGTCTGCCCGCGCATTACGAGGAAGCGGTCGCGCTGCGGGCTTCGCTACCTCCAACGGTGTACGTGTGGATCAACGCAGCCGAGGGCCACGTCTACACCCCGTCGGAAGAGGCGCGCTGGACGGCGCTGGACCCCCACTTCGGCGACAGCGTCCGCCCCCACGCGTCGCTGGGCCTGCCCTGCCACGCCGGCGAAACCGCCATCTCAGTCCTGGGCGACGGCACAGTCCGCCGCTGCCACTTCATCCCCACCCCGCTGGGCAACCTCTACGACGACAGCTGGCGCGCCGCCCTGCAACCACGCCCGTGCACCAACAACCTGTGCGACTGCCACATCGGCTACGTCCACCTGAAGCCGCTGGCCCTGCGAGACGTCTACACAGACGGCCTGCTGGAACGAATCCCCGCCGCCTGGCCCGCCTGAAAATGTCGTAGGGCCCCGCTACGGTTCGCTCATGTATCGCCAGGGAGACGTTCTGATCGTGTCCATTACGCAGGCCGAGGTGCCGCAGTGCTCGGCCGTGCCCCGCGACCGCCGCGGCCGCATGGTGCTGGCCCGCGGCGAGGCCACCGGCCACGCCCACGTGATCGGCGGCCCCGGCCTGCAGCTGCTGGCCGACCTCGACGACCCCGATCGCATGTTCGTCGAGGTGCCGCAGTACGGCCGCGTGACCCACGAGGAACACGGCCCGATCTCGCTACCAGCCGGCCACTACCGCGTGGTCCGCCAACGCGAATACGTGCCCGGTTCCTTCCGCCCCGTCGCCGACTGAGGCCCGCCATGCGACTGACCCCCGACCAGGAAGCAGCAGCCGCCGCCCTCGAAGACCAGTGGCTGGCCGCCGCCCTGGAAAGCGCCCCGCCAACCGCCCCGCAGCCGAGGGCGGCGTCCGAGAGGCCTACCGCCAGGCCGGCCTCCCCGAGCCCGAGCAGATCTTCTGGCTCCCGTCCCCCCGGGCTGGCGCCGTGGCCGCCGCCCTGCTCTCCGGCCACCCCGCCGAGGGCCCCGCCTGGGTGACCGAGGTGCACCAAGCCCTCGCTCATCAGGGCTGGCCCTCCACCGACTCGAACTCCCCTTCCTCATCCCCGTCCCAGCCCAAGAGCGCGGCCGCCTCCCCGCCCTCAAATTCGGCCCACGGCGACAAGGGAGCCGAGCTTGAGATCCTGGCGTCAACCGCAGGCGCGGCACCGTCAAGACCGTTGGCGGGCGCGTCCGTGCGCCGGCAGATTCGCACCGAGCCGTGGGCTGCCGCGCGGGAGCGGGCGTCGCAGGCGCTCGGCGCCGAAGGCTGGTCCCAGCTGACGGCCGCCGCGGGCCGCCGTTCGTGGGCGCTGGTGATGGACAGGGTCGGCACCCGCCTGCGCCAACGCCTCGGCGACGACCTGACCGCCGACCTCCCGCCCAGCTTGGCCCGAGCCGCACGCTCCCGCCTGCTGGACGCCATCTACGGCCAGCACGACGGCGTCTGGCTGGCCACGTTCGAGGCCGCCGATCGTCTGCACCCCCGCGCTGCCCTGTTCGACAACCTGACCGGCCTGGCCGCCGTAGCCCGAAACAGCGGCTGGTGGTGGGCCACCGCCCGCTACGCCATCCTGACCGAACGCCCCACCCGAGTCACCCGCGACAACGTCGGCCGCCTGCACCGCGGCGAGGGCCCGGCCATGGAATACCCCGACGGCTACGCCCTCTGGGCCTGGCGCGGCATGCCCATCCCCACCGACCTGGCCGCCCAACTGCCAACCCTCACCGCCGACCGCATAGGCGCCGAATCCAACGCCGAACTACGCCGAGTCATGCTCGAACACTTCGGCTACGACCGCTACCTCCGCGAGGCCGGCGCCCAGGCCCTGCACAAAGACGAAACAGGCACCCTCTGGCACCTACCCCTACCCGGCGACGAGCCTTTGGTCATGGTCGAGGTGGTGAATGCCACCCCCGAGCCCGACGGCACCAGCCGCATCTACTGGCTCCGAGTCCCACCCACCACCCGAACCGCCCGAGAGGGCGTCGCCTGGACCTTCGGCCTGGAAGCCGCCCAGTACCACCCCCAGATCCAGACGTAACCTCACCACTCCGTTGCCGCCCCCGTCCCCGCCGTTCCCGCCCCCGCCGTTCCCGCCTCCGCCGTTCCCGCCTCCGCCGTTCCCGCGCCCGCCGTTGCCTCACTGACTGCACTTCGCCCCCTCCGCCACGTGCGGGGCGTCGACCCCGGCCGACTCCGCCTTCATGCGGACGGCGCCCTCCGACCAGCCCTCCAAGGCCCTTTCGACCCCCTCTGTGGTTGCCGCGAAGAGGACGGGGTAGGCTTTACCTACCGACGCGGGGTGGAGCAGCTCGGTAGCTCGCTGGGCTCATAACCCAGAGGTCGCAGGTTCAAATCCTGTCCCCGCTACAAAAGAAGTGCAGGTCAGAAGGCCCTAACCCATCCGGGTGAGGGCCTTCTGCATGTTCCGACCCCGCCACCTCCCCACTGTCGCCAGTGGATCGCCACGGCGTAGCCGTAGGAGCAAGCCCAGCGACGCACCCGCCATGCAGGAACGCGTCCAGTCTGCGCAGCCAAGCCCGAAAGCGTGACGTCCTGCCACCTACGACCCCGGCCCTTCGGACCTCTCGTGTGCCGGCCTAGGTCACGCTCCATCGGCACCACACGCCGTGGAAGGCCGGCCATCTGACTTGCGCCGCATCCGTTCGCGGCGCTGAGGCTGCGCGGCACGTAGCGGTGGGAGGCCGGTGCTGAGAGCGGTCCCAAGGCAAAGGGCGGTCCTGGGCGGAGTACAGCCCGAAGGCGAAGGGCGGTCCTGGGCGAAGGGCAGCCCGAAGGCGAAGGGCGGTCCTGGGCGAAGGGCAGCCCGAAGGCGAAGGGCGATCCTGGGCGAAGGGCAGCCCGAAGGCGAAGGGCGATCCTGGGCGGAGTGCAGCCCGAAGGCGAAGGGTGGCCCCGGGGGCGGAAGGCGGCCCCGGGGGCGGAGGGCAGTCCTTGAGGCGGAGGGCGGATGGCCGTCCTGAATCAAAGGGCCCTCCTGGATCGAAGGGCGGTCCCGTGCTTCGCGCGGGGCGCTGAGGTTGAGAGCAGTCTCGGGCGGAGGGCGTTCTGAGGGTGAGGGCGGCCCTAGGACTGAGGCGGCCCTGGTGCTGAGCACACCGCCGACCGCACGACCATCGGCGGCCGATTCCCCGCCAGAGCCGATCACCAGCGGTTGCTGAACGTCCTGGTTCTCGACTTCATCGCTGTCCTTATGCGGGCGTTCGCGATGGAGGCTTTCCGCGGAGTGATCGACCCGTGTCGCGACCGTGCACAGGCGGTCCGTTTCAGGCGGAGCCGACGGCTGATGGCCAATCACTGCCTATGGACGACCCACACACCGAATCTCGCCGAGCGCGAAGCGCGCAGGCCAAGCCCGAAGCGCACATCTCTCGCCGAGCGCGAAGCGCGCAGGCCCCACACACGCTCGCCGAGCGCGAAGCGCGCAGGCCCAAGCGCGAAGCGCGCAGGCCCAAGCGCGAAGCGCGCAGGCCCCGCCACATCTCTCGCCGAGCGCGAAGCGCGCAGGCCCCCCACCCAGGCCCGAAGGGCCTTCCAGCCCAGCCACCCACGACCGCAACCACCGTAACGTGGGGTCTGGGGGCTCGGCCCCCAGGAAAAAGCGAAGAGGCCCCGGTCCGCGCGTTCCGCGGACAAGGGCCTCCCGACTCGTAGCGGGGACAGGATTTGAACCTGCGACCTCTGGGTTATGAGCCCAGCGAGCTACCGAGCTGCTCCACCCCGCGTCGGCTCGTTAACACTAGCGCAACCCTGTCGTTGGCTGCAAAACGGGTCCCGGTGACCCTCCACACGGTGGGTCACCGGGACCGGCGGTCAGCCGCTGGGGGTTGGTGAGGGGTTTCCGGAGGGGTTGGCCGGCGCCGACGGGGTGGCTGAGGCGTTGGGGGCCGGGGTGGCGCCGGCGGCGGCGTTGCGGGCGGCCTCGAAGTTGTTCATTGCGGTTTCGAGGGCCTGCAGCGCTTGGCCGTAGCGGGCGAAGTCGCCGGACTGCTGGGCTGAGCGGACGTCGGCGATGGCCTTGTCGACGGCGGCTGCGGCGGTGGCTAGTTCGCCGGTGAGGGCGGGCGGCGGGGCGTTGTTGTTGCCGCTGTTGCCGCTGTTGTTGCCACTGTTGTTGTTGCCGCTGTTGCCTGTGTTGCTGTTTCCGCTCTGGGCCTGTTTGCCCTGCGTGACCAGCTGTTCGAGGCCCTGTTTCAGGTTGTCGGCCAGCACCACGTACGTGCCGCCGTCGCCGTACGACATCAGGATCTTCTGCAACTGCGGGGCCGCGTTCTCTTGGTTGCCGGGTCGTACGTAGACCGGTTCCACATAGAGCACGCCGCCTTCGACCGGCAGGGTGATCAGGTTGCCGTAGAGCACCTGGCTCTGCGAGTTGTTCGACAGCAGGGTGAGCTGCTGTCTGGCCGTCGAGTTGCTCGTCATCTTCTGATGGACCTGGACCGGGCCTGGTGTGACCGCCTGATCCGGTAGCTCGAGCACTTCGATCTTGGGTTTGTTGTCGACGTACGAGCCGGAGATCAGCGCGGCCAGGTTTTCGCGGTTGGCCGGTGTGACGCCGGCAGTCAGCTGGAACCTGGTCTGGTCTTGTTCGGGCAGCTGCACGTTCAGATAGAACGGCGGCTGCTTCTGGTTGCTCGAGGGCGCGTCGGGCGCGTTCGGCACCTGCCAGAAGTCCTGGCCGGAGAAGAACGCCTGCGGGTCGGTCACGTGGAACCGGGTGAGCAGGTTCCGCTGCACCTTGAACAGGTCTTGCGGGTAGCGGAAGTGCGCCTCGAGCGAGGCCGGGGTGTCCGCCTTGGGGACGATCAGGTCGCCGCCGAAGGCCTTGTTCCAGGCCTTGAGCACCGGGTCGTTGTCGTCGAACTCGTACAGCTTGACCGTGCCGTCGTACGCGTCGACCGTCGCCTTCACCGAGTTGCGCATGTAGTTGACGTCGTCGCGGGCCAGCGCGAACTGCCCCTGGCCGGTGAGCTCGTCCTGCGTCTCGCTGGCCAAGTTGATCTTTTGCGAGTACGGGTACGAGTTCGACGTGGTGTAGCCGTCGAGGATCCACACGATCCGGCCGTCGACGGCCGCCGGGTACGGGTCGCCGTCGATCGTCAGGAACGGCGCGACCTTCTCGACCCGCTCGCGGGGCTCACGGATGTACATGAGCTTGGAGTCGGAGTTGACCGCGTCGGAGAGCACGAAGTTGCTCTCGGTGTTCTTGATGGCGAAGACGAGACGCCGGAAGAACGAGCCGATCGAGACGCCGCCCTCACCGGTGTAGGTGTAGAGCTCTTCGCCGGCGTTGTTGTCCTCTTGCGGCCGGTCGAACTCGACCTTGCGGTTCTCGTCGGCCTGACCGACGATCGCGTACTCGGAGGACTGCTCGCCGTAGTAGACGCGCGGCTGGTCGACCTTGATCTCTTCGGTGGACGAGGAGCAGCCGGGCGGGCGGTCGTCGCCGAGGAAGCCGGAGACGAACACCGGCAGACCACCGCAGAACTGGTTGGCCGGCGCCGCCACCAGGCCGTAGCCGTGGGTGTAGACGGTGTGCCGGTTGAGCCAGTTGCGCTGCTGCGTGGTCAGCTTGTCGTCGTTGATCTCACGCACGCCGACCACGTAGTCGGCCGCCTTGCCGCCGATCGTGTAGCGGTCGACGTCGAGCTTCGCGCCGAAGTCGTAGAAGCCGCGCGACTGCTGCGACTGGGTGAACGCCTGCGAGACGAGTTGCGGGTCGATCAGGCGGGCGTTCTGGGCGCTGGTGTTGGAGGCCAGGTCGCCCGGCGGCACCACATTGTTCGCCCGGTACGGCGCGACCTCGGTGTTCTCGAGCCCGAAGGCCTGCCGGGTGGCGTCGATCGAGCGCTGGATGTACGGCGCTTCTTTCTCGCTCAGGCTGGGCTTGACCGAGAAGTTCTGCACGGCCAGCGGGTAGATGCCGCCGATGGCCACCGCCGAGATCGCCAGCAGGGCCAGCGAGACGCCGGGCCATACCAGATTGCGCATCCACGCGTTGGAGAACACGATGATCGCGATCGCCACCACGATGGAGATGTACGCGAGGATCTCTTTCGCCGGTAGCAGCGCGTTGACGTCGGTGTAGCCGGCGCCGTAGAGCCCGGGCGAGACGTGCTGCTCGAGCAGCAGCGCGCGCCGGTCGAGCACGTACGCCACGGCCTTGAGCAGCACGAACAGCGCGACCAGCGAGGTCAGGTGGGCCCGCGCGGCGGTGGTCATGCGGTCGCCGACGCCCTGCAGCCGTACGCCGCCGAAGATGTAGTGGACGGCGAGCGCGCCCAGCACCGAGAGCACCACGGCGGTGAACGCAACGCCGAGCACGTAGCGCAGCATCGGGTAGTCGAAGACGTACCAGCCGACGTCGACCTTGTGCTCGGGATCCTGGACGCCGAAGCTCCCGCCGTTGCGGAAGAGCATCCAGTCCTTCCACCGGCCCTGCGCGGACAGGCCCGCGAAGAAGCCGATGATCAGGGTGAGGACGGTGATCCAGGTGCCGAGCCGGGGCGCGATGATCATGCGGTAGCGCTCGAGCGTGGCCTGTTCGGCCGAGTGCGGCCGCAGCATCGGGCGCAGGCGGTAGGCGAGGTAGAGGTTGCCCGCTATGACCAGCGCGACGACGGCGCCGATGACCAGGAAGAGAAGGAGGCGGGTGAGCAGGACACCGGAGAAGACGTTGACGAAGTCGACCTCGTTGAACCAGAGGTAATCGGTGTACGCGTCGATGCCCCACCCGAGCAGCGTGAAAAGAAGGAAGACCCCGACCAGGACGCCGACGGTGACGCGACCGCGCCGGCTCATCCTCGGTAGAGGGCTGTTACGCATAACCAACGGAGGCTCCACATTTCAGTCGGGCCGGTGTCTCACAGTACGTCATCTGTCACTCTGCCGAGCACGGCTTGGGAGTGCCGCCCCCGGTGAAGGTCTTGAGCGCGGTCAGGGCGTCGTCCACCGTGGCCACCTCGGCCATCGGCAGACCGTCCACAGCGTTGCGCAGTGCCTCGGCGCAGTTACCCTCAGGCACCAGGAAGATCTGAGCGCCGGCCTTCTTGGCCCCGACGAGCTTCTGCGGGATGCCGCCGATCGGGCCCACGTTGCCGTTGTTGTCGATGGTGCCCGTACCGGCAATGATCTTGCCGCCGGTCAGGTCGGCCGGCTCGAGCTTGTCCATGATGCCGAGCGTGAACATCAGCCCCGCGCTCGGTCCGCCGATCTTGTCGAGGTCGATCGAGACCTTGAACGGCGCGTTCTGCTTCGTGTTGATCTCGACGCCGAGCCGGGGCACGTTGTTCTCGGCCGCCTTGGTGGTGATCTTCGCCGTGGCCGGCTTGCCGGCCCGGGTGTACGCGATGGTGAGCGCGGTGCCGACCGGCTTGGCCCGGACCAGTTCGGTCAGCTTGGACGGGTCGATGACCTTGGACCCGTCGACCGCGGTGATCACGTCGCCCGCCTGCAGAATGCCGGTCGCGGCGCTGCCGGCGCTCACCTTCTCGACCACCGTCTGGACGGGGTAGCCCAGCTTGGTCAGGGCGACGGTGATGGCGCTGTCCTGCGACTCGGTCCATTCCTCGGCGTTCTGCTGCTCCACCTGCTTCTCGGTGCGGTCGGGCGGGTAGATCAGTTCCCGCGGCACGACCGCGTCGGACGAGCTGAGCCAGCTGCTGATCGCCCACACCAGCTCGACCTGCGACTGCACGTTCACCGTGGTCAGCCGCAGCTGACCGGCCGACGTGGTGGTCTTGGCATCCGTCACCTGGATCACCTCGGCGCCGTTGTCCGAACCGAGTGTGTTCACCGTCGGGCCCGGCTTCAGCACGACGTAGGGCAGCGGCGCGGCCATCACACCGACGGCCAGCAGGGCGGTGATCAGGGCGCCGAGGATTACGGTGACACCACGACGTCTCATGCGCGAGAGACTATCGCCCCTGCCTGAGTTCTCTCTGAGCTGACACCGCCACGGGTCCCGAGCGGTCGTTTCGCGCGTACCGTTGGCTACGTGCCTGATATCCCGTTCGGCTTCTCCCTGCCGGGTGCCCAGCCACCCGACCCCTCCGACCCGCAGCAGATGCAGCAGTTCATGGCGCAGCTGCAGCAGATGTTCGCCGGCCCCGGCAGCGGCCCTGTGAACTGGGACCTGGCCCGGCAGGTCGCCGCCAGCCAGCTGTCCGCCGCCGGCGACCCCGCGGTGAACATGTTCGAGCGTCACCAGGTGGAAGAGGCGCTGCGCCTGGCCGACCTGTGGCTCGACCCGGCCTCGGCACTGCCCAGCGGCATCCGTACGGCGGCCGCCTGGAACCGCAACGAGTGGATCTACAACACCCTCGACGTGTGGAAGAAGCTGTGCGACCCGATCGCGGGCCGCATGGTGGGCGCCATGGGCGACCTGGTCCCCGACGAGGCGAAGGCGCAGCTCGGCCCCATGCAGTCGATGGTCGCGACGCTCGGCGGCGCGCTGTTCGGCGGCCAGCTCGGCCAGGCCCTGGGCCAGCTCGCGGCCGAGGTGCTGTCGGCGGGCGACATCGGCCTGCCGCTCGGCCCCACCGGCACGGCCGCCCTGGTGCCGGCCAACATCAAGGCGTACGGCGACGGTCTGGAGATTCCCGAGGACCAGGTACGCCTGTACGTGGCGCTGCGCGAGGCGGCTCACCAGCGGCTGTTCGGTCACGTGCCGTGGCTGCGCGCGCACGTGCTGAGCGCCGTCGAGACGTACGCGAACGGCATCACCGTCAACCGTGAGGCCATCGAGGACGCGATGAGCCGCGTCGACCCCGCCGACCCGGAGTCGATGCAGGCCATGGCGCTCGAGGGCATCTTCACCCCGGAAGACACCCCGCAGCAGAAGGCCAGCCTGGCCCGCCTCGAGACGGCGCTCGCGCTGATCGAGGGCTGGGTCGGCCACGTGGTCGACCGGGCCGCGGGCGACCGGCTGCCCTCCGTGGTGCAGCTGGGCGAGGCGTTCCGCCGCCGCCGCGCCGCCGGTGGCCCGGCCGAGCAGACGTTCGCCGCCCTGGTCGGCCTCGAGCTGCGCCCCCGCCGCCTGCGTGAGGCGGGCGTGCTGTGGGCCGCCGTCACCGACCACCGCGGCGTGCAGGGCCGCGACGCCCTGTGGGGCCACCCCGACCTGCTGCCTACGGATGAGGACTTCGCCGACCCGCAGGTCTTCGCCCAGGGCACCGCCGACTGGGACATCAGCGAGCTCGACAACCTGGGCCAGGGCCCCGACGAGGGCGACACCAAGGACGGCGAGACCAAGGAGTAGGTCAGCCGCCGAGCAGGGCGCGCGTGTTCTCCCAGCCCTCCAGGGCCGGGTCCAGGCGCGCCAGCTCGGCCGGCCCGCGCAGCCGCCGCCACTCGGGGGTCGACGAGACGTCGCCGGGCCGGGGTGCGCCGCGCCGCAGCACCTGGGCCGAGGCGTCGTCGAGCTCGTGGTCGGCCAGCCAGTCCGGCGCGGGCAGGCTCGTAGCCAAACCGAACAGCCCGTTGCCGGCGCCGCCCGGCGAGACCGCGACGGCCTTGTTCTCGAGCGGCCGCAGCAACTTCCCCAGGATCATTCCCGGCACGTCGGGCGCGTCCGCGGCGATCACCGCCGCCTGGTCGAAGCCGTCCTTCGCGGCCGCGGCCAGCACCGGCAGGTACGTCGGGGTGGGCACCTCGTAGATCCGCATGCCCGGCCAGGCGATCTCGCGGGCCAGATCCAGATCGCCGGCGGTGGCGGCGACGGCCGCCTCGGCCTGGGCCAGCCGGGCCAGCAGATCGACCACGTCCTCGGCGAGTGCCGTCCGCCAGGCGGTGAGATCAACACCGGGCGGGCTCCACGTCACCGGCACCAGCAGAGCTGCGACCACCCGTTGAACCACGAACCCACACTAGTCGTCGGCGAGCACCAGGCCGGTCGCGGCGGAGATGCCCTCGAGGTAACCGCGGGCCCGTTCGGCCTTGGGGAAGCGGTTGACCAGTTCCCAGAAGCGGGCGCTGTGACTGGGCACGACCAGGTGGGACAGCTCGTGCAGGAGCACGTAGTCGATCACCCAATCCGGCATCTCCTGAATGCGGTGCGAGATGCGGATCGTGCCGTCGTCGGGGGTGCAGGAACCCCACCGGCCGTTCTGGTTGGTCACCCAGCGCACGCTGGCCGGCTGCACTTGGGCGGCATGGTCGCTGAGGTAGCGGTTGGTGAGGCGGCGCGCCCGGATCAGCAACTCGTCGTCGGTGCGCTGGATCCGCTCCTCACGGGCGGCCAGGCGAGCCAGCATCCGCTCGACCCACTCGGTCTCTTCCGCTCGGGAGAACCGGTCGGGGATGAGCACGACCACGCGTTCACCGTCGCGATAGGCGGACACTGTGCGACGACGGCGCTGGCTGCGCCGCACTTCCACGACAGGCTTGCGCGTCCGGGCCATTACCGGCTCGCGCGGCCCAGATTCGGGTTCACGTTGAGACGCTAATCCGTGAGACCCATGTCACCGCAAGAGTACGCCGGATGACACGCGTGAGATTTGTGTACTTCGTCCGCTTATTACCGAAAAATTTTTCGTCACTCCGCCGACGGCGGCGGTTCGCCAACTTAGCTCACGGGTCGGTCCGTCGGCCAACGCGTTCGGCGTCCCATTTCTGCCCGTTTGATGGCACCGTACGGCGTGTTGCACCACAACATCCCAAAAAGGGCGATTCGGACGGGCACACTCACGTCGTCGGCGACACCGCCGACGCCGCGCTGACATGGAACTGGCCTGACCTGGGTAGTGACCGCCCCGACGGGTGGCCACATCCACGTGGTCTCGGAGCGGTCCAGCGCCGAACACAGGTCGCGGCCTGCCACCGCGAGCAGGCATCGGGCCGACCCGGCCGACAACATGACGAGGAGGAACCGTGGCCGACAACACGTACAACGGCTACTGCGTGAAGTGCAAGGAAAAGCGCGACTTCCAGGGCACCGTAGAGGTCTCGAAGACGGGCATGAACATGGCCAAGGGCAAGTGCCCGGTCTGCGGCACGACCGTGAACCGCATCCTGGGCAAGGCCAAGGCCTGAGAGAAGGAACGGCCCCGCCGGCTTGGTCCCACTAGGCCAACTTCAAGCCCGCGGCAAGGCCGTTCACCCACCCGGGGAGGGCTGATCGCCCTCCCCGGTATTTCTCACCGCACCGCCATATCCCCACCCGGCGGGGCACGTTGAGTGAGGTTGTGGATAACCCCACGGCCCTGTGGATAACTCACCGCAGCCTGTGGACAAAGCGTGTCACGAGCCGTCGCGGCCTGTGGACAACTTATTCGCTCCGCATCCCCGCAGTGACATCCTGTGACACGTGAACCGCCCTCTTCTTATCCCCGGCCTGCCGCGCGTCTGGCGTGACGAAGGTGAGCTGCAGCTCGGCTCCGACCCGTCCCGGGCGTTCGTGCTTCGCCTCCCCCATCCCCGCACCGCTCAGGTGCTCGACCTGCTCGACGGCAGTCGGCCCGAGCGAGTCGTCCTGCTGCATGCCGCCGAAAAGGGCATTCCCTCCGAAGAGGCCCAGGCGGTCCTCGATTCTCTTCGCGCCGCCGGGCTGGCCGTGCCGGCCGCCTCGCTGCTGCCGCACTCCATCCCGTCCGTGCACCGCCTCACCGGCGAGGCCGCCGTCCTGGCGATGCGCGGCGGCACTTCCCGCACGCCCGCTTCCCGCCTGCGCCGCCGTCACGCGGCCCGGGTGGTGATCAGCGGGCGGGGCCGGCTGGGCGCGCCGATCGCGGTGGCGCTGGCCGAGGCCGGCGTCGGCCACGTTCATCCCGAGCAGCCAGGGGTCGTCCACCCCGGCGAGCTGGCGGGCGGCCCGCTGCGGGCGTCCGATGTCGGCCGGCCGCGGGACGAGGCGATCGTCGCGGCTCTCGAGCGAGTGGCGCCGGGCATGGAGACCGGCGCCGTCCGAGGCGGGCCCGCGACCCTGGTCGTCCAGCTCGACCCCGACATGCCGGTCACGCTGGTCGCGGCCGCCCACTCGCAACGCCGCCAGCCTCACCTGGCCGTGACGATCCGCGACGGCGCCGCCGTGATCGGCCCCCTGGTCCCGGCCACCGGCGGCCCCTGCCTGGCCTGTCTCGACCTGCACCGGCGCGACCGGGATGCCGCCTGGCCCGGCCCGCCCACCCGCACCGCTCCCGAGCCGTGCACCGTCGCCACCCTGCTGGCCGCCACCGCGTACGCGATCGAAGAGATTCTGACTTTCATCGACGGCGGCACTCCCGAGACGCTGGGCGTCTCGACCGAGCTGACCTCGCCCTCCCGCCTGCGCCGGCGCACGTGGCCGCCGCATCCGGGCTGCGACTGCCTGCGGCCGCCGCGCCGCCGCAGCCGGCCGGTCAGCTCGTGAAGGAAGTGGGCAAATCGCGATGGACTTTCACGGTTCTATCGGGCAAATGGCATTGAGGCGGGCGGTTGAACCTTCCGACTTCGGTCACAATGATCTGGTGAGCGACATTCCGCGGCGTGCGGTTTCCCGCACCGCCAAGCTGGCCGCGCTTCCCCTGGGCTTCGCCGGGCGCACCGCGCTGGGGCTGGGCAAGCGCGCCGTCGGAATGGCCACCGACGTCATCTCCGAGGACATCCAGCGCCGCACGGCCGAGCAGCTTTTCAGCGTCCTGGGCCAGCTCAAGGGCGGGGCCATGAAGTTCGGCCAGGCTCTGTCGGTCTTCGAGGCGGCCCTGCCGGAAGAGATGGCCGGCCCGTACCGGCAGGCCCTGACCAAGCTGCAAGAGGCCGCGCCGCCCATGCCGGTGGCCAGCCTGCACAAGGCCCTGGCCGAGCAACTGGGCCCCGACTGGCGCGACAAGTTCGCCGAGTTCGACGACAGCCCGGCCGCCGCGGCCAGCATCGGCCAGGTGCACCGCGCGGTCTGGAAGCTGCCGCCGGCCCGCAAGAACGCCAAGCCCAAGACGGTCCCCGTCGCGGTCAAGGTGCAATACCCGGGCGCCGGCGAGGCCCTGATCGCCGACCTCAAGCAGCTCTCCCGCCTGGCCGGCATGTTCAAGATCATCCAGCCCGGCATGGACATCAAGCCGCTGCTGGCCGAGCTGCGCGAGCGCATCACCGAAGAGCTCGACTACGCGATGGAGGCGGAGACCCAGACGGCCTTCGCCGAGGCGTTCGCCGGCGACCCCGAGATCTACGTGCCGCGGGTCATCGCCTCCGCGCCCAAGGTGCTGGTCACCGAGTGGGTCGAGGGCACCCCGCTCTCCAAGATCATTTCCGACGGTACGGTCGAGGAGCGCGACCAAGCCGGCCGCCTCATGGCGACGCTGCACTTCTCGGCCCCGGCCCGCTCCGGGCTGCTGCACGCCGACCCGCACCCGGGCAACTTCCGCATGCTGCCCGACGGCCGCCTCGGCGTGATCGACTTCGGCGCGGTGGCCCGGCTGCCCGGCGGTCACCCCGAGCCGATCGGCCGGCTGGTCCGCCTGGCCCTCGAGGGCGACGCCCAGGGGGTGGCCGACGGGCTGCGTGAGGAGGGCTTCGTCAAGCAGGACGACGAGATCGACGCCCAGGGCCTGCTCGACTTCCTGCGCCCGATGATCGAACCGGTCGCGGTCGAGAAGTTCCGGTTCACCCGCAGCTGGCTGCGCGGCGAGGCGACCCGGCTGAGCAGCCCGCGCTCGCCGGCCTACCAGCTCAGCCGCAAGCTCAACCTGCCGCCGTCGTACCTGTTGATCCACCGGGTGACGCTGGGCTCGATCGGCGTGCTGAGCCAGCTCGAGGCCGAGGCGCCCTACCGCGCGATCCTCGAGAAGTGGCTGCCCGGCTTCGCACCGGTCGCGTGAGGCCGCCGAATGAGCGACCGGAGGCCGGCCGCGTGAGGCGGCCGGGATGAGCGACCGGTCGGGCGGCTGAGCGGCGGTCGCTCATGATCTGATGGGTGGCATGGACGCGTCTGCTCACATCGATGATCTGGCCGCCTTCGTCTCGGCGTCGCCCAGCTCGTACCACGCGGCCGCCGAGGTGGCCCGCCGCCTGGGCGCGGCCGGCTACGAGACGCTTGACGAGACCGCCGACTGGGCCGAGGCCGTACGCCCGGGAGCCCGCCTGCTGATCGTGCGCGACGGCTCGGTCATCGCCCTGGCGCTGCCCGATGCGGCCGGTCGCGGCACCCCGTTCCGGGTGCTCGGCGCGCACACCGACTCGCCCGGCTTCAAGCTCAAGCCGAAGCCATCCACGGTCACGTTCGGGTGGTGGCAGGCCGGGGTCGAGGTGTACGGCGGTCCGGTGGTCCCGTCCTGGTTCGACCGCGAGCTCGAGTTCGCGGGCCGGGTGGTGCACCGCGACGGCGCGGCCCACCTCGTGCGTACCGGCCCGTTCGCGCGCATCCCGCACCTGGCCATCCACCTCGACCGCGCCGTCAACGACTCGTTCGCCCCGGACAAGCAGCGCGAACTCCAGCCGATCTGGGGCGTCGGCGCTTCCGAGAACGCTGACATCGTCGCCCACCTGGCCGGGCTGGCCGGCATCGACGGCGCCGACGTGGCCGGGTACGACATCATCACGGCCGACTCGGCGGCTCCCGCCCGCTTCGGCGCCGACGGCAAGCTGTTCGCCTCGGGCCGCCTCGACAACCTGTCCAGCGTGCACGCCGGCGTGGCCGCGCTGCTGACGGCCGAACCGGTCGACGCGATCGCCGTGCTGGCCGCCTTCGACCACGAGGAGGTCGGGTCGGAAAGCCGTTCCGGCGCGGCCGGTCCGTTCCTGGCCGACGTGCTGGAAAGGGTCTCGGCCGGCCTCGGCGGCGACCGCTCCGATCTGGCTCGCGCGATCGCCGGCTCGTGGTGTCTTTCCTCCGACGCCGGTCACGCCGTGCACCCCAACCGCCCCGACCGCCATGATCCGGTCAACCGCCCGGTGCCCGGCGCGGGTCCCCTGCTGAAGATCAACGCGAATCAGCGCTACATGACCGACGGCGCCGGCGCCGCCCTGTGGGCCCGCACGTGCGCGGCGGCCGGTGTGCCGTACCAGGAATTCGTCTCGAACAACTCGGTGCCCTGCGGCTCGACGATCGGCCCGATCACCGCCGCCCGCATCGGCATCCCCACGCTGGACGTCGGCGTGCCGCTGCTTTCGATGCACTCGGCCCGCGAGCTCTGCCACGTCGACGACCCGGCCTACCTGAGCGCCGCCATCAAGGTTTTCCTGTCCGCATAAGCAGCACAGCGAGAGGCCCGCCCGCGGATTGCGGACGGGCCTCTCGGCATCTCATGTGCAGTTCAGTGAGCAGCGACTATCAGAATCGCCGTCCGCCGAGTTCGCGCGAGGCGGTGTGACGCGCCTCCATGGCTACCTGGCGAGCGGGACGGTGTGCCTCAGGTGTGTAGTCACTCTGAGGCCGACGCATTCGGGCCCTGCTCAACGCTTCTTGGAGAAGTCTCATCTTGGTTGCTCCACTCGCATACATGTCGGTTGTCTGCTTTCCGTTGAAGGGGAGGGGGACGATGGTCATTTTCAGGCCGCCAGACCGACGGTCTTGCGGGATTCGAGTCCGTTAGCGGCGAGCCGCTCCTCGACCTCGTGGGCCAGCTCGGCGTCGCGCGCCACGTCGGCCTTACGGGGACGGCCACGCGGCCGCTTGCGCGGAACCACGGCGCCGCGCTCGAAGATCTCGCCGCCCCAGACACCCCAGGGCTCGTTCCGCTCGACCGCGCCGGCCAGGCACTCGACGCGCAGCGGGCAGTCCCCGCAGAGCGACTTGGCCAGTTCCAGCTGGGCCGGGGAGTCGGAGAACCACAGGTCCGGGTCGAACTTCCGACAGGGCAGGTTTGCCTCGATCTCGACGCTCACGTCGAGTGGGGCCAGCGCCAGACTCATAAAGCCCGGTCACCTCTCTCTTCTCATCGATCTTCTGGATCGCCGTTCAGGTCGTGCACCGGTCGGTGAACCGGCAAAAAAATTAAGGCCGCGGATCCCGGTTACGGGTTCCGCGGCCTCGAGGTGAGCCGGAGGTCTGTTGATCAGACCGGCCTTCCTCGAGGCGGGACACCGCTGCCACCATCCGTGTAGCGCTTGGAGATGGAGACATTGCTGCCCTTGAACCCAGTGGTGCTGGTGGTGCCTTCGGCTGCGAGCTTCCATGCCACGCCCAGCTCGGCCTGGACGGAGACCTGGTGCACCCGCGGAGCCGGAGCCCGCTCTGCGGCCAGCACCGGCACCACGGGGGCCGGAGCGAGCAGCGAGGCGGACGGAGCGCAGGCACGGGTCAGCGGCATCGACAGCTGCATCGTCATCGTGTAGATCTCCATCGTTGCCACCTCCTCCATTTGCACTGCACTCGTGTGTGTGCGATCTAGAACCTCAGCCCGCCGAACATCCCTGCTCGGCGAGGTGTGAACTGAGGCTATGCCTGGCGTAGCAGCCGAGGCAAACGAATTAACGGACTAACTTTCAAAGTTTTTCTGAGCGACCTCGTCGGGGCTCGCTCCGCCTACGAGAGCGAACACCGATTCGCCGTACTGACCGAGCTTGCGGGGCCCGATCCCGGCGATCGCCAGCAGCTCGGCCGGCGACGACGGACGGCGCTCGGCCATGGCCACCAGCGTGGCGTCCGTGAAGACCACGTACGCAGGCACTTTGAGCTCGGCCGCGGTGGCCGCCCGCCACTTCTGCAGACGCTCGAAAAGCTCCTCGTCGAGGTCCGACGGGCAGGTCGGGCAGCGGCCCAGTTTGCGGTCGGCCCCGGCCAGCAGGGTGGCCCCGCAGATGCGGCAGGACGACACCTGCGGGCGCCTTCGGTCGGGTTTCCGACTCCGGTCGCCGGCCCGCTCGGTGGCCGAGGTGCGTTCGAGCTGAGGCAGGAACCGGCACGGGCGGCGGGCCCGGCCGCCCGGGGAGCGCGCCTGGCCGTACGAGAGCCACAGCCACTGCCGAGCCCGGGTGACCCCCACATAGAGCAGGCGGCGCTCCTCTTCGAGCTGCTCCGGCGTCTTGGCGTACGTCGTGGGCAGCGTGCCGTCGGCCAGGCCGACCAGGAAGACCGCGTCCCACTCGAGGCCCTTGGCCGAGTGCAGCGAGGCCAGGGTGACCCCGGCCACGGTGGGCGCGTGCTGCTGCTCGGCCCGGCGGCTCAGCTCGTCGTTGAAGGCGGTCAGGGTCACGTCGCGCTGCACCGCGCCGGCCTGCCCGATCGGTTCCAGGGCGGGAGCGCGCGCGTAGTCCTCGGCCAGGGCGACCAGCGCGGCCAGCGCCTCCCACTGCTCGCGGGCCGAACCGCCGGGCGGGGGCTGCTCGCGCTGCCAGCCCGTCGCCGCCAGCGCCTCGACGACCGCCTGGACCAGCGGCGTCTCGCCCGGGATGGAACGGACGGCGGCGCGCATGGCGATCATCGCCTGGCGGATCTCCGGCCTTTCGAAGAAGCGCTCGGCCCCGCGTACGACATAGGGAACTTCCGCCTCGGCCAGTGCCTTTTCGTACGCCTCGGACTGCGCGTTCGTCCGGAACAGCACCGCGATCTCGCTGGCCGGCGTGCCCGACGCGATCAGGTCGCGGCACCGGCGAGCCACCGCGACCGCCTCGCCCGCCTCGTCCGGGAAGATCTTGAGCTCGGGTTCGGCCCCGGGCGGCCGCTGACCGACCAGTTCGAGCCGGAGCCGGGCCTCGTTGCCGCGGGCCTGCCGGATCACCGCGTTGGCCAGCCCGACGACCTGTGGGGTGGAGCGGTAGTCGCGGACCAGCCGGATCACCACCGCCTCGCGGCGCTGCCGGGGAAAGTCGATCAGGTAGGACGAGGTGGCGCCGGTGAACGAGTAGATCGTCTGGCTGGCGTCGCCGACCACGGTCAGGTCGTCGCGCCCGCCCAGCCAGGCGTCGAGCAGGCGCTGCTGCAGGGGGTTGACGTCCTGGTACTCGTCGACGACGAAGTGGCGGTACTGCGCGCGGATCTGCTCGGCCACGTCGGGGTGCTCCTCGATCCCCCAGACGGCGGCGCGCAGCATGTCCTCGAAGTCGATCACGCCTTGGCGGCGCTTGAGCGACTCGTACGCGGTGAAGACCTCGGCCACCTTGGCGGGCTCGAAGGGTGGTTCGCGCAGAGCCTTCTTGGCCGCCACCGCGTACTCGCTGGGCTCGACGAGCGACGACTTGGCCCACTCGATCTCACTGGCCAGGTCGCGCGCGCCGGTGCGGTCGGCCCGTACCCCGGCCCGCGCCGCGGCCAGGCCGACCATGCGCGCCTTGCTCTCGAGCAGCTCGGGCATGGCCCGCCCCTCGAGCAGCCGGGGCGCGAAGTAACGCACCTGGCGCAGTGCCGCCGCGTGGAACGTGCGCGCCTGTACGCCGGCCGCCCCGAGCTCGGTGAGCCGGGAGCGCATCTCGGCCGCGGCCCGCGCCGTGAAGGTGACCGCGAGGATGTGCCGCGGACTCACCTCGCCCGTCAACGTTCGATACGCGATGCGATGGGTAATCGCCCGAGTCTTACCGGTGCCGGCGCCGGCCAGGATGCAGACCGGGCCGGCGGGGGCGGTCACCGCCGTCCGCTGCTCGGGGTCGAGCCCAGCCAGCACCGCATCAGTCCGCACGATAGGGAATCATGGCACCCGGGTCTGACGTTGTGCCGGAAGGCGCTGTGCCATGTGACCCAGCCGAAGGAGTTCCCGACCGATGTTGACCATGTACTCGACGTCCTGGTGCGGTTATTGCCACCGCCTCAAGTCGCAGCTCGACCGCGAGGGAATCGCCTATGAGGTCGTCGACATCGAGCAGCAGCCGGACGCGGCCGAGTTCGTGATGAGCGTCAACGGCGGCAACCAGACCGTGCCCACCATGAAGTTCGACGACGGGTCGGCGCTGACCAACCCGTCCATCGTTCAGGTGAAGGACAGGCTGGCCGCGCTGGCCGCCGGCTGATCCCGCACCGCCTCCGCGATGACCTCGACGGCGAGCTCCTCGGCCTCCATGACCAGGCCCTCGAGCTCGCCGTCGGTCATTGCCAGCTCTTCCACGAGCCCCGCGAAGAGCAGCAGGTGGGCCCCGCTGCGGACGGCGTCGTCGATCTCGTCCACCGGCACCGTCTCGCCCAGCGCGTCGCGGATCAGCATCTCGGCCGCGAGCGCCGGCAGGGCGGCGGCCGCATGGTGCTGCAGCACGGCCGTCACGGTGCGCCGGATCTCGGCCAGCGGGCTGTCCGGTTCGAACCGGCGGCGGACGGCGAGTCCGAAAGCGATCTGCCACACGTGGCGCGCGGCGGACGTCGCTTCCCCGCTGCGCGCGGGCGGCGCGTCCTCATAGGCCACGCGCCGCAAATAGCGCCCGGCGGCGGTGTGAATGCCGTGGACCGGCGAAAAGATCGGGCTCATGATTCCGGCCGGTCGAAACGGGCCAGCCGCCACTCGGCCTGATGCACCAGCGCGACCAGTTCGGCCGTGGGCACGCCGGGCGGCCGCGCCAGGTCGCCCACGATGTGACAGATCAGCTCGAAGCGGCGCAGATCCGGGATTCCGTACGCCAGCTCGGGCTCGCCCAGCACCGAGCGGATGACCGCCTCGGCCTCGCGGGCCAGCTGACCGCCGGCCGGCAGCGACTGGTACTCGAGCAGGTCGCGGACGTAGGCCGTGACGTCGCGCGGATCACGCCCGACGAAGCTGCGCCGCACCGCGACCGTGAAGAGCTCGCGCAGCAGCCGGACCGTGCGCGGCGAATCGTGCCGACGCGACAGCGACCGCGCCGGGGACTCCTCCCCCAGAGACTCGAGGAGAAGCCGGCCCGCCGCGGTCGCCGTGTTGTCTAATGTCCCGCTTTGCCCCACATCCGTAGGGTATCTGGGAAGCGGCTGTTACGGGATGAGAGCCGGGATGCTGGAGTCGAGCAGTCCCCGCTCCTTGAGCGCGCCGTACAGCGGCGTCGTCTCGGGGTAGTGGCCCCACGCGTGGTCGCCGCTGCCGTCGCCCTGCGGGCAGTGGCCCAGCAGCTGCTTCTGCACGTCGTTGAAGCCGGCCCACTCCGGGGTGTCCGGCAGGCCGGCGACGTCGTCGCGGCCGGCGATCCAGCGGTACGTGTAGCCGAAGAAGGCGCCGACGCGGGTGATCTCGGAGTAGTTGTCCGAGCGCGCGTGCCACAGGCGGCGGTCGAACACGACCAGGTCGCCGGGGTTCGCGGTGATCTGCAGCGCGCCCTCGGGCTGCGGCCACGGGGTGCCCCGGTTCGGCGGGCCGGGCAGCCAGTTGGTCTTGTGGCTGCCGGGCAGGACGGTGAAGTTGCCCCGGCCGGTCTCGCTCACGTCGGACAGCCAGTAGGCCAGCTTCACCGACAGCGTCGGGCGCGGGTCGGTCTCGATCTCACGGTTCTGGCGGCCGCCGTCCTGGTGCCAGTGCCACCAGTCCTTCTGCTTCTCGTGGATCTGCGGGTGCACGTCGATGTGGGAGTGGTAGACGTGCACGTTCCAGCCGAGCAGCGACCAGATGTAGCGGAACGCCACCGGGTGGTCGAGCAGGAACGCCAGCTCGGGCAGGGACGTCACCGCGGAGAGTTGGTGCAGCGCACCGGTGGAGCCCAGGCCGTGCCCGCCCGGCTGACCGGCCCGCTCGAACGCGCCCAGGACCGCGTTGCGCGCCAGCGCGATCTCACTCTCGGACAGGACCCCGGGCACCACGAGAAAGCCGTCCCGGTCGAACTGGGCCCGCTCTTCCGCGGTCATCGGGGCCCATGCGGGCGCTTCCACCTGCGTCATCGATCTTCCGCCTCTCGGTCTTTGTAAACCGAGACGCGGACGGAGGCCTTTTTGGTTACTTCGGAAGAAGAAAACTTCTCTGATTAGACGAACTTGATTCCGTTAGCGGGCCAAACCGCCCAACCAGCGCTCAATGAGGTAGAAGGCGATGGAAGAGGGCATCGGCAGGCCCATCGGGACGCCCGTCGACGGGTCGTGGAAGTCGCCCGCGATCATCTTCGCGATGTCGTCGCGGGTGAACCAGTGCGCCTCGTCGATCTCGGCCGGGTCGAGCCGCATGGGCTGCTCGGGGTCGGCCGTGGCGTGGTAGCCGAGCATCAGCGAGCCCGGGAACGGCCAGGACTGGCTGCCCGCGTAGCGCAGCGAGGTGAGGGCCAGGCCGACCTCCTCGCCGACCTCGCGGGCGACGCTGGCCTCGGCCGACTCGCCGGGCTCGACGTAGCCGGCCAGGCACGAGAAGCGCAGGCCCCCGTCGGCGCCCTTACCCCAGGCCGCGTTGTGCCCGAGCAGGCAGCGCCCCTCGGGCCCGGCCACGCCGTCGTGCACGAGCACGATCATGGCCGGGTCGGTGCGGGGCCACATCATGTTGCCCTCGGTGTCCTTCCGCGCCCAGCCGGCCTCCACGGCGGTGGTGGGCAGGCCGGTGCGCGGTGAGAACTTGTGGCTGCGGTGCCAGTTGCCCAAGGCGACGGCGGTGGTGAAGATTCCGGCGTCGCGATCGTCCAGCAGGTGGCCGACGTCCCGCAGGGTGACCGCCGGGGCGTCCCCGGACTCGGGCAGGGGCGCGTCGACGGTCCACAGCGGGGTGCCGTCGGCGTCGAGGCCGAGGAACCAGTGCTCACCGTCGGGCGCCTCGGCCGACGGCAGCAGCACCAGCCGATCGTCGGCGGCCCGGGCCCGGCCGCCCTTGCTCAGGTCGACCACCAGCACCCGGCCGCGGGTCCAGGCCGCGGCCAGCCACTCGTCGTCGGTGCGGTGCAGCGCCGCCCGGTCGAGGGTGCTGCGGGCCAGCGGCGGCGCGTCGATCAGGCCGCTGGGCTGCTCACGGACATCGGGCTCTTCCGGGGCGCTCACGCGACGCTTCGTTCCACCGTGGTGAGCGCGGACAGCGGACCCTCGACCTGCGCGGCGTCACCCAGCACGACGGTGACCGCCTGAGACGGGGCGAGGAAGCGGGAAGCCACCTCGGCCACCTGCTCGCGGCTCGCCGTGGCCAGGGCGGCCGAATACTGCCGCAGATGGTCGAGGCGGAGGCCGAAGCTGGCGTACATGCTGGCCAGGCCGGCCAGACCGGCCTGGGTGGACATGCCCAGGCGCAGCGTGCCCAGGGCATAGCGGCGGGCCTGCTCGAGCTCTTCCTCACCCGGCGGCAGGCTGGCGATGCGGCCCAGCTCGTACAGCGTCTCGAGCAGGGACGGGCCGGTCACCTCGGTCGCCACCTCGGCCGAGAGCACCAGCGCGGAGCCGGCCAGGTAGTGCTCGATGCCGGTGTGCGGGCCATAGGTGTAGCCCTTGTCCTCGCGCATGTTCTCGACCCAGCGGGACGAGAAGTAACCGCCGAAGACCAGGTTGGCCAGCTGCAGGGCGGCGTAGTCGGGGTCGGTGCGCTCGAGGGCGGGCAGGGCCATGCGCAGCGACGACTGCACGGCGCCGGGCCGGTCGACCAGCAGCAGCGGGCCGGGCTCGAGGGCCGGGGTGGGCGGCACCTCGACCGCCTTGGCCGGGCCGGTCCAGCTGCCGAGCGCCTTCTCGGCGGCGTCGATGGCCTTCTCCGGGTTGAGGTCGCCCACCAGCACCAGCACCGCGCCCTCGGGGCGGACCCGCTCGGCGTGCAGGGTGCGCAGCTGGGCCGGGCGGACCGCGCGCACCTGCTCGGGCTCGGGCGTCTGGATCGCGTACGGGTGCTTGCCGTACATCCGCTTGAGCAGAGCCGTACGCGCGAGGTGGGCCGGCTGGGTCAGGGCCACCTGGATGTGGTCGACCAGCCGGTCGCGCTCGGTCGCCACCTCGTCGTTCGGGTACGCCGGGTCGGTCAGCACGGCGGCCAGGATCTCGAGCATGCGGTCGAGGCCTGAGGCCAGCGAGTTGCCGGTGACCAGCAGCCGGTCGGGGTCGAGCCCGGCCGACAGCCCGCCGCCGACCGCCTGCAGCTCGGCCGCGATGTCGACGCTGGTCATCGTGCCGGTGCCGGTGAACAGCGCCTGGGACAGCACCGTGGCCCGGGACAGCGGCGCCTTGCCGAACGGCACCCGCAGCCGCAGCTCGACGAGCGGCACCGACGTACGCCGGATGGCGATCACCGTGAGGCCGCCGGCCAGCGTGCGTTCGGCCTCTTTGGGCAGCTTGAGCTTCGCGTCCGGGATCAGGGCGGGCAGGGACTTGCTGGTCATGCGGCGGCTCCCGGGACGACCTCGACGGTGGCGCGCCGCTCGGGGCGCAGGGTGGCGGCCGCGGCGGCGATCTGCGCCTCGGTGACCTCGCCGACCAGCTTGGGCAGTTCGTTGAGCATCTCGGGCCGGCCGCGCTGCAGTTCGAGCACGGCCATCGGCAGCGCCCGGCCGAGCACGGCGTCGGTGTCCCGCAGCAGGTGGGTGGCGATGCGGGCCTGCACCCGCTCGAGCTCGCCCGGCTTGAGGCCCTCGGTGGCCAGGTGGTCGAGCTCTTCGTCCACCGTGCGCAGCACCTTTTCGGCGTCGCCACCGGGCGGCATGTGCGCCTGCAGCAGCATCGCGGTGGGGTTGCGGACCTGGAACTCGTCGCCCATGAAGCCGATGTAGCCGCCGATGCTGGTCACCGTACGGTCGCGCTGGACCAGACGCTCGACCAGCCGGGACGCGTCGCCGTCGGTCAGCACCTCGGCCAGGACGACGAAGGGCAGGTAGTTCTCGAAGTCGCCGATCGGGTCGGGCACCCGCCAGGCGCTGGCCACGCCGGGCAGCGGGGCCAGCCGGTCGGTGTAGACGTCGCGCTTCTCGCTGGTCAGCCCGGGCTCGTCGAAGTCGGGCAACGGCGGCGCGGGGCGGGCCGGCACGTCGTCGAAGTGGCGGTGGATCATCTCGGTCGCCGTGGCCACGTCGAAGTCGCCCGCCACGGCCAGGGTCGCGTTGCCGCAGGCGTAGTAGCGGTCGAAGAAGGCCTGAGCGTCCTCGACCGTGGCGCTGTCGAGGTCGCCGAACGAGCCGTAGCCGTCGTGGGCGTTGGGGAACGTCGAGAACATCACCGGCGGCAGCCGCAACCAGGGGAACCCGCCGTAGGGCCGGTTCAGCACGTTGACGCGGATCTCTTCCTTCACCACGTCGATCTGGTTGAGCAGGTTCTCTTCGGTCAGGCGGGGGCCGCGCATGCGGTCGGCCTCGAGGAAGAGCGCCCGCTCGAGCGCGCCCGAGGGCAGCACCTCGAAATAGTCGGTGTAGTCGAGGTGGGTCGAGCCGTTGAACGTGCCGCCGGCCCCCTGCACGTGCCGGAAGTGGGCCAGCTTCTCCAGATTCTCGGAGCCCTGGAACATCAGGTGCTCGAAGAGGTGGGCGAAGCCGGTGCGGCCCTCGGGCTCGGAGCGGATGCCCACGTCGTAGACCACCGCGACCCCGACGACCGGGGCGCTGCGGTCGGGGGTGAGCACCACCCGCAATCCGTTGGCCAGGGTGAAACGCTCCACCGGGTACTTCGTCGCGGGGATCTTGATTCTGCGCGCCACAAAATGACATTAGCGCCTTCTCCGACCTGCGTCGCGACCGCAGGTGACCACTTGACCACCGGCTGATGTTCCGGCATGGGGACACGGGCTTGACGCCAATTCCTCCTTAGACCATCATTCCTATCCACTAGATAGGTGTAAGAGACAATGGCGGGACAGGGGGCTACGTGTACGTCTCGGCGCGCACCGACTACGCCGTGAGGGCCATGCTCTCGGTGACGGCGGAACACCCCCGCCTCGTGAAGGCGGCCACGCTGGCCGCCGCTCAGGACATCCCGCTCAGTTTTCTGCAGGGCATCCTGCTCGACCTGCGCCGCGCCGGCCTGCTGCACAGCCACCGCGGCGTCGACGGCGGCTACGCGCTCGCCCGGCCGGCCGAGCAGATCACCGTGGGCGACGTCGTCCGCGCCGTCGGGGGCGCGCTCGCCACGGTGCGCGGCCTGCCCACCACCAACGCGACCTATCACGGGGCCGCCACCGGGCTGCGCGACGTGTGGGTCGCGGTCGAGGAAGCCATCGAGGGCGTCGTCGACCACAAAACCTTGGCTGAACTCTCCATTCTCAAGGAGTCCGCATGAGCTCCCGCACCTCACGTGCGCTTGCTGTTGCCGCCACCGCCCTGCTGTCCGTCTCGCTGCTGGCCGCCTGCGGCGGTGACGACGAGGCCGGCGGGTCGTCCTCGGGCGGATCGGCCGAGGCCGCGTCGCTGCGCCTGGGCTACTTCCCGAACATCACCCACACGCCGGCCCTGATCGGTGTGAACAAGGGCTTCTTCCAGACGTCTCTGGGCAACACCAAGCTCGAGACGAAGACGTTCAACGCCGGCCCGGCCGCGATCGAGGCGCTCTTCTCGGGCGCCATCGACGCCACGTACATCGGCCCCAACCCGGCCATCAACGGCTGGTCGCAGTCCAAGGGCACCGGCCTGAAGATCATCGCGGGCAGCACCTCGGGCGGCGCCGGCCTGGTGGTCAAGGAGGGCATCAACACCGCGGCCGACCTCAAGGGCAAGAAGATCGCCACCCCGCAGCTGGGCAACACCCAGGACGTGGCGCTGCGGGCCTGGCTCAAGGAGAACGGCCTCAACGCCGACCAGCAGGGCGGCGGCGACGTCTCGGTGCTGCCGCAGGACAACGCGACCGCGCTGCAGGCCTTCGCCCAGGGCGCGATCGACGGCGCCTGGGTGCCCGAGCCCAACTACAGCCGGCTGATCCTGGAGTCCAAGGGCAAGGTGCTGGTCGACGAGAAGGACCTGTGGCCCAGCGGCCTGTTCGTCACCACCCACCTGATCGTCACCCAGGAGTTCCTGAAGAAGTACCCGGCCACGGTCAAGAAGCTGCTGCAGGGTCACCTCGAGTCGCTCGACTACATCGAGAAGAACAACGCCGAGGCCCAGACCGCGGCCAACGCCCAGCTCGAAGCGCTCAGCGGCAAGCCGCTGAAGGACGACGTGCTCAAGGCGTCGTTCAAGAACCTCACCTTCACCGCCGACCCGGTCGCCTCGTCGCTGTTCACCAGCGCCAAGCACGCCGAAGAGGTCGGTCTGCTCAAGCCGGTCGACCTCAAGGGCATCTACGACCTCGGGCCGCTCAACGAGCTGCTCAAGGCCGCGGGCAAGCCCGAGGTCAGCGACGCGGCCGCCTGAAAGGCCTGAGCTCATGAGCCTCCTGCAACAGAAGACGGGTTCGGTCGTACGCCTGGAGAACGTCTCCAAGAGCTACGGAGACCTGCTGGCCCTCGACCGGGTCTCGCTCACGGTCGGCCAAGGCGAGTTCGTCTGCCTGCTGGGCGCGTCCGGCTGCGGCAAGAGCACGCTGCTCTCGCTGGTGGCCGGGCTCGACGGCATCACCGGCGGCACGCTCGACACGGGCGGTCGCAAGGTGTCGCTGATGTTCCAGGAGGCCGCGCTCTTCCCGTGGCTCTCGGTCCGGGGCAACGTCGAGCTGCCGCTGCGGCTGCAAGGCGTGTCCCGGCCCGAGCGCCGCCAGCGGGCCGAGGAACTGCTCGGCATCGTCCGGCTCGGCGGCTTCGCCGACAAGCGGCCGCACGAGCTCTCCGGCGGCATGCGCCAGCGCGTGGCCCTGGCCCGCGCGCTGGCCCAGAACGCCGACATCCTGCTGATGGACGAGCCGTTCGGCGCGCTCGACGCGATGACCCGCGACATCCTGCACGACGAGCTGGAGCGGATCTGGCGCGAGCAGCAGCTGACCGTCCTGTTCGTCACGCACAACGTGCGCGAGGCGGTGCGCCTGGGCGACCGGGTCATCCTGCTCAGCAGCCGCCCGGGCCGGGTGATCGAGGACTACCCGATCACCCACGAGCGGCCCCGGCGCATCGACTCCCCCGAGGTGGCCGGGCAGGCCGCCGAGATCACCGACCGGCTGCGCGCGGAGGTTGCCCGCCATGCCCATTAAGTACCCGTCCGCGCGCGCCGGGCTCGAGGGCGTGAACGGCGACAGCACGGCGCCGGTCGCGGAGAAGCCCGGCGTCGACCCGGAGGCGGCCGAGGTCGCCGGTCTCGACGCGCTCGAGCTGCAGCCCAGGAAGGACAAGGGCGCCCTCGGCAAGCGCATCTGGAAGAGCACCTGGCCCAAGGTGCTGGCCATCGCGATCGTGCTGCTGATCTGGCAGATCACGGTGTGGTCGGAGTGGAAGCCGATCTACGTGCTGCCCTCGCCCACCACGGTCTTCACCGACCTGGGCAACGTGATCACCACGGGCGACTTCTGGGACGGCGTACGGGTCACGATGACCCGCGCCTTCACCGGCTTCCTGCTGGCGGTGGTCATCGGCACCATCATCGGCGCTCTGGTCAGCCAGTTCGCGCCGTTGCGGGCGGCCATCGGCTCGCTGATCACCGGCCTGCAGACGATGCCCTCGATCATGTGGTTCCCGCTGGCCATCCTGCTCTTCCAGCTCAGCGAGAGCGCCATCCTGTTCGTGGTCGTGCTCGGGGCCGCCCCCTCGGTGGCCAACGGGCTGATCAGCGGCATCGACTACGTGCCGCGCACCTGGCTGCGGGTCGGGCAGGTGCTGGGCATGCGGGGCTTCGCGAAATACCGGCACCTGATCCTGCCGGCGTCGCTGCCCTCGTTCATCTCGGGCCTCAAGCAGGGCTGGGCGTTCTCGTGGCGCAGCCTGATGGCGGGCGAGCTGCTGGTCATCGTGCCGGGGGCGCTGTCGATCGGCGTACGCATGCAGCAGGCGCGCGACCTGAGCGATTCGAGCCTGGTGATCTGCTACATCATCGTCGTCCTGATCATCGGCATCCTGATCGACGTCCTGTTCAACGCGGCCGACAACGCCCTGCGGAGGCGTTGGGGTTTGTTGAGTAACTAAACAGGGCGCACAGAAGCAAGCACATCTTCGATCACGTAGTTCCACTGTTTGTGGGTGCCGGGGATCGAGATGTAGAGGACGGCCGCGGTCGTCTTGCCGACGTCGATGACCGCCACCGCGGACAGCTCCTCGGTGGCGGTCAGCCCGGCCGCCTGGAAGTGCAGCCGGAACTCGCTCACCCAGGCCGGCCGCCCGCCCAGCGTGGTCAGCTCGTCGCGGATCGGGTCCATCGTGTTCGGTTGCGGGTAGTACTCGGCCCGCACGTCGGCCGACACCTGCCGCCCCACGCACTCGAGGTTCAGCGTCACCGCGTCGTTGTCGGCCGCCGGCACCGCGGCCGACAGAATCGAGGCGTGATAGCTGCCCCCGCTGTACTGCTCGGTGACGAAGTGCTGGCCCACCCGGTACGGCACCTCGAGCGTGCCGGCCCGCCACACGTCGGTCCACGGTTCCCAGGGTTCCCCGTACGCCTTGTACGAGATGCCGGCCTCGTCGTCGGTGGTGCGGGGGCCGCCCGGGACCGGCGGCGCGCTGGGCGCCCGGCTCGGGCCCGCGCTCGGTGAACCGCTGGGCGCCGGGCAGGCCTGGGCCAGCGGTGGGCGTACGTCGGTCGGGGCCGATTCCTTCGAGCCGAACGGGTCACCCTCGGCCGAGAACACGAGGATCAGCACCACGGTCAGACCGATCGCCAGGATCGCGCCCGCGACGCCGGCGAAGATCCGCATCTGCCGGCGGCGCCGCTGCGGCCCGTCGGGCTGCGGAGCCTCGGGCTCGGGCGGGGGCGGCGGCTTGACCGGAGGGCCGCCCGGGGCCGTAGTGACCAGGCCCGAACCGAGCCGGCCGCCCGCCTGCTGCCACGAGTACGGCTCGGGGGTCTGCTCGGACATGAATCCCAGTGAACACCACGATGGTGGCGATCACGTCACGGCAGCCGGGCGGTGTTCTCCACAGCCGTGCTGAACAGGGCGCTGACCTGCTGCCAGAGCGTGGGGCTGACGTCGGTCGGGCCGGTGCCGACCGCCGGGTACCACGGCGCGAAGGCCACCACGAGAACCAGCGCGACGCCGAAGACGGCGACCGCGCAGACGAATCCGAATTCCCGGCGGGCGGATGGTCCGCTCATGCCGGTACCTCCCCAGTCGCGGCCGGGCCCGTCACCTCGAGGCCCGGTCAGGTCAGAGCCCCGTCACGTCCGAGTGAAAAGGGCCGATAATGCTTAGACGCATGAACGGCCCCGGACGTTGCACCGTCCCAGGAGAAGTTCAGCGACTTCCGCTACCGTCTTGCCATGGAACTCGTGTATCCGCCGGTCGTCGCCCTCGCCAAGACGATGTTCCGGGTGCTCGACATGAAGATCGAGATCGACGGCGCCGAGCACATCCCGGCCACCGGCGGGGCGGTGCTCGCGAGCAACCACGTGAGCTACCTCGACTTCATCTTCTGCGGTCTGGGTGCTCAGCCGGCCAAGCGCTTGGTGCGCTTCATGGCCAAGGATGCCGTTTTCCGTCACAAGGTCAGCGGCCCGCTGATGCGCGGCATGCGGCACATCCCGGTCGACCGGGACGCGGGCGCCGCGTCGTTCCGCACGGCCACCGAGGCGCTGAAGAAGGGCGAGGTGGTCGGCGTCTTCCCCGAGGCGACGATCAGCGAGTCGTTCACCGTCAAAGAGCTCAAGTCGGGCGCGGTCCGGCTGGCCCGCACGGCCAAGGTGCCGCTGATCCCGATGGTCGTCTGGGGTCCGCACCGGCTGTGGACCAAGGGCCGCAAGAAAGAGCTGACCAAGCGCCATGTGCCGGTCATCATCAAGATCGGCGAGGCGATGGAGATGCCCAAGGGCACCTCGCCCGACGCGCTCACCGCGATGCTCAAGGAGCGGCTGAGCGGCCTGCTCGACGCGGCCCAGCGGGCCTACCCCGAGCAGCCCTCCGGCCCCGACGACCGCTGGTGGCTTCCCGCCCACCTGGGCGGCACGGCACCCCTGCCGCCGGTCGCCGCGATCTGAGACAACGCAAAAGCGCCTCACCCCGGCCGGGGTGAGGCGCTTTTGACTAGTTACTTCAGAGCGGACGGATGTTCGCGGCCTGCGGGCCCTTCTGGCCCTGGGTCACCTCGAACTCGACCCGCTGGTTCTCGTCCAGGCTGCGGTAGCCCGAGGTCTGGATAGCGGAGAAGTGGGCGAAGACGTCGGCGCCGCCGTCGTCCGGGGTGATGAACCCGAAGCCCTTGTCCGCGTTAAACCACTTCACAACGCCGGTAACCATGATCGTCTCCTCGACGGTCGATCGCTCCGTCCCAACATGGGCGGAACGAGGTAATAAGACCCACACTTCATGAGTCTCGTGTCGCCGTACTGATCGCCCGTACCGGAGAAACCCGGGTTACGACAAAGAGCGCCTGGGGCAGACTTCCCCACAGGCGCTCCTGAGTACTTGGGAACCAAACTGACAACGCGGAGAGCCTAACACGTCCAAGGAGGTTCGCCGGTGATCGGCGTTGAACTGGCACAGCAGCTCAGAGAGGCCGGACTGGCCTGGAAGCCGGCCCTCGGCGACCGGTTCGCCATCCCCGACCGGGATCTGGACGACGAAGTGTTCGTGTTGAGCAACATGACTGTCGAGGTGCATTCGATGCCGGAGGGCCGGGTCATCGGCTTCAACGGCACCACTGAATGGGCGCTCGACGACGTGGAACTCGACGAGACGGTGTGGCTGCCCCGCGAGGACCAGCTGCGCGAACTGCTCGGCGGGACGTTCCGGGTCCTGCGGCGCGGGCCGGCCGGCTACGAGGTGGTCATCGACCTGCTGGGCGAGGAGCGGACGTTCGGGGCGGAGACGACCGAGGGCGCGTACGCCTCGGCCCTCCTGCACCTGCTGGCGGCAGCGGGGGCCGACGGCCTCTAATTCACCCGTTCGGGGAGTCGTTCGATCAGCTCCGCGAGCTGCGCGGCGTCGAGCAG
Source organism: Paractinoplanes pyxinae (assembly GCF_026626335.1). Lineage (GTDB taxonomy): Bacteria > Actinomycetota > Actinomycetes > Mycobacteriales > Micromonosporaceae > Actinoplanes > Actinoplanes pyxinae. Next base: position 423,750 of record NZ_JAPNTZ010000007.1, read on the forward strand.
GTCGACCGGTCGCACGGTCACCTGCTCGCGTACGTAATGGAAGCCCGCCCGCACCCGGTTGACTGGCACCTCGGCCAACGAGGCCCAGGCCAGCCGGTACGCGGCCAACTGGACCGCGGCCGCCTCGGCCTCCGCCCCCTCGGGCCGCCGGCCGGTCTTCCAGTCGATGACGTCGTAGCGGTTGGCCGTGCCGGCGTAGACGGCGTCCATCCGCCCCCGCACGACCACCCCGGCGATCGTGGTGGCGAACGGGACCTCCACCTCGATCGGCGTACGGTCGGCCCACTCGCCGGCCAGGAACGCCTCTTGCAGGGCAACCAGCTCGGCGTCGTCGGCCGCGTCGTCGTCGGCCGCGCCGGGCAGCTCGTCGATGTCGATCAGGCGGACGGCGCCGAACCGCTGCTCGAGCCAGGCGTGGAAGGCCGTGCCCCTTCGGGCATGCGGAAGGGGCCGATGGGGCAACGGGCGGCGCAGCGAGCGGGCCAGCGCCTGCGGGTCGCGGCGCAGCACCACCAGCTGCGACACCGACAGGTGAGCGGGCAGCGCGACCTCGATCGGGCCGTCCCGCCGGGCTCGTTCGTCCCGCTCGGCGAGTAGCAAGGCCGCCTCGCGCCGCCAGCGTTCGATGTCGGGATCCCGCACGGCCGGCAGACCGACCAGCTCGGCCGCCAGTTCGGAGCGGGCGGCGACCTCGGGCTCGGCCTCGGCCAGTTCGGCGAAGGCCTCGGCCGCCTCGGCGTCGGGGGCGGCGATCATGCGGCGGATCAGGTCGGCCGCGGTGGCCATGGCCGGGCGGCGCAGACCCAGCGGGTCGAACGGCCACTGCGCCGACGGCACCACCTCGGCCGCCGGGTTAGTCGCGCCGGGGACCGGCTCGGGGGTCCAGGCGTCGACCACACCGGCGCCCTCGTCGCAGGCGGCGCGGATCTCGTCGAGGAAGACCGACGGACCGCGCGGGCGCTTCACGCCGTCACCCCACCAATAGCCGGAGGCGAGCAGCAGGCGCCGGGGGCGGGTCACGGCGACGTAGGCCAGCCGGCGCTCCTCCCGCTCGTCGTGCTCGCGCCAGGCCGTGCCGAAGTTGCTGACCGCAGTGAGCACGCCCTTCTGGTCGATCGCCGGCGACAGGTCGAGCTTGGGCAGGCCGTCCGAGTCGCCGCGCAGCGGGAACGGCAGCACGCCGATGCCCATCAGGTAGTGGTCGGTGTTGCGGGTGACGCCCGGCCAGACCTGCTTGCTCAGGCCGGCCACCGAAACGACGTCCCACTCCAGGCCCTTGGCGGCGTGCGCGGTGAGGATCTGGACCGCGCCCTCGACCACGTCGACCTGGCCCGGCTCGAGGCCGCGCTCCTCCTCCTCGGCCGCGGTGAGGAAGGCGAGGAAGCCGGCCAGCGTGCCCCCGTCGGTCTCGGCGCCGTAGCGGGCGGCGGTGTCGGCCAGCGCGTCCAGGTGCCCGCGGGCCAAGCCGGCGTCGCCTGCGGCCCAGCCCCGCACGGCCACCTCGACGTCCAGGCCGATCGTGCGTTCAATGTCCGACACCAGGTCAGGCAGCGGCTGGTCGAGACGCTGACGCAAAGAACTCAGTTCCCGGCTGTACGCGTGGAGGCGCGCGAAGCCCTCGGCCGAGTACTGCTGCGGGGCGCCCAGATCGGCCATCGCCTCGACCAGTGTCGCGTCGTCGAGGCGGTCGGCCACGACGTCGTCGGGCTCGACGCCGGCCACCACGGCGGCCCGGGCCGCGGCCAGGCCACGGGCCCGGCGGTGCAGGGCCACCAGGTCGCGAGGGCCTATCCGCCAGCGGGCGCCGGTCAGCAGGCGCAGCAGTGACGCCCCGTCGGTCGGGTCGGCCAGCACCCGCATCGTGCACACGACATCGCGTACCTCGGGGGTGTCGAGCAGACCGCCGAGGCCGACCACCTCGACCGGCAGGCCTCGAGCGCGCAACGCCTCCTCGATGGCGGGGATCTGACTGCGTACGCGAACCAGGACGGCACTGGTGGGACGCTTCTCGACCGGGATCTCGCCGGGCAGGGCTTCGGGCATCCCGGCCGTGATCCGCCAGGCCGTGAGCATCGAGTCGCCGATCCAGGCCGCCTCGTCGGCGAACGTGGGCAGCAGGGCGCAGGCCACCGTGCGGCCGCCGACCGAGCCGGAAACCCGCTCGGCGGCCCGCAGCTCGGTGACGTTGGCGCCGAACGCCCGCAGCGGGGCCGAGAGGGTGTTGGCGACCCGCAGGATTTCGGGGCGGTTGCGCCAGCTGCGGGTCAGGCCGCCGATGCGGGCCGGCTCTCCGCTGGGCAGCGTGAACTCGCCGGGGAAGCGGTCGAGGGTGCCGGCCGACGCGCCGCGCCAGCCGTAGATCGACTGGCACGGGTCGCCGACCGCGGTGACCGGGTGCCCGCCGCCGAACAACGCGTTCAACATGGTCACCTGGGCGTGGCTGGTGTCCTGGTACTCGTCGAGCAGCACGATCCGGAACCGGCCGCGCTCGATCTCGCCCACCTCGGGATGGTCGCGGGCGACCAGGGCGGCCCGGGCCATCTGGTCGCCGAAGTCCATCGCCTCCAGGTCGAGCTTGCGCTGCTCGTACAGACGGACCAGGGGCAGCAGGGTGAGCCGTAGCCGCTGCCGGGCGAGCACGTCGTTGACGTCCTTGTAGACCTTGCCCGGCAGCTCCTGCACCTCGGCGAAGAAGCGGCCCGTCCAGGCGGCGAGCTCGTCCGGCGTGACCAGATGCTCGGCCAGCTCACCGGCCAGGGCGAGCACGTCGTCGGTGACGGTGGTCGGCGCGCGGTTCACGCCGGTCATCTCGCCGGTGTACGAGCGGACCAGCGAGTCCACGATCTGCCAGCGGGCGGCCTCGGTGAGCAGGCGGGCCGACGGTTCGAAACCGGCGCGCAGGCCGTGCTCGGTGACCACCCGGGCCGCGTACGAGTGATAGGTCGAGATCGTGGCCTCGCCGGCGAAGGCGTCGTCGCGGCCGAGGCGGCGCACGAGCTGACCGAGCCGGGTGCGGACGCGGTGGGCCAGCTCGCCGGCAGCCTTGCGGGTGAACGTCAGGCCCAGGATCTGGTCGGGGTGGGCGTAGCTGTTGGCGACCAGCCACACGACGCGCGAGGCCATCGTCTCGGTCTTGCCCGAACCGGCCCCGGCCACCACCAGCAGCGGCTCGACCGGGGCCGAGATGATCTCGGACTGCTCGGTCGTGGGCCGGGGCAGGCGCAGCAGGCGGGCCAGCTCTTCCGGGGTGTAGCGGGGGCCCGAATCGGCACGGCGGCGGGGCGTCGCCGGCTCGTCGGCGAACAGGCTCGGCTGGGTCACTGGCCCTGCTCTACGACTTGGCGTCCTTTGCCCGAGACCGGGCAGCTGGTGCGCACCGGGCAGACCCGGCAACGGCTGTTGGCGACGGCCGAGAAGGTGGCGGCGGCCATCGTGTCGGCGGTGCGGCGGACCATCTCGTACGCCCATTGAGGGTCGGTCGCGTCGGCCAGCGGCAGCTGCATCTGCTCGCGGGCGTCCTTGCCCGGGCCGAGCTGCACCAGCGCGGCCCCGCCGCTCTCGGCCCCGTAGTCGGCGAAAGCGCCCGCTTGTACGGCGGTCTGATAGCCCGCGAGCTGCGCGTGCTCCTCGACCTCGGCCGCCGCGACCGCCGTCGACTTGCCGGTCTTGAGGTCGATGACCACGAGGCGGCCGTCCTCGTCGATCTCGAGCCGGTCGACGCGGCCGGTGAGCTGGATCGGGCGGGTCGGGTCTTCCAGCCGGACGCTGAACTCGTGCTCGATGGCCAGCAGCCGGCGCGGGTTGACGGCGAGCCAGCGCAGCAGTTTGTCCACCATGGCCTGCGCCCTGTCTTGCTCGGGGCCGGCCAGCCAGCGGGCGGCCAGCTCGATCGCGTCGAACCGGGCGCTGACGTACTCGACCAGCTTCTCGCGGTCGGCGTTGGCGTCCTCGGCCAGCATGGCCGCCGCGTGCACCAGGTTGCCGACGCCCTGGGCCGGGCCGGCCGGGGCCGCGCCGCCGTGCCGTTCGAGCAGCCAGCGCAGGCTGCAGCGCAGGGCGCTCTCCATCGAGGAGGGAGTGACCTTGACCGCTTCACCGTCGTCGACCAGCGGCCGGTCGTCGGAGAGCGGGCGCAGTCCCCACCACTCGTCCGGGTGAGCGCCGGGCACGCCGGCCGCCGCCAGCTTGGCCAGTTCCGCCGCGGCGGCATGGCGCCGGGCCGGCGTCTGATCGGCGCCGACGACGACCGTACGCAGCTCGGCCACCAGCGCCGACAGCGTGAGCGCGCGCGGCGGCCGGCCGACCGGAATCTCCTCCGGGTCGTCGACCGGCTCGGCCTCGCCCGGATCGTCGTCGGGCGGCTCCTCGGTCGGCCACTCGCTCGGGTCGTCGCTGACCAGGACACCCTGCTCCGCCTCGGCGGGGCCGGACTCGGAGCTTCCCGCGCGCTGCTCGTCCGGCTCACCGTCCTCGCTCGCTGCGTCGGGTTCGCGTGGGCCCTCCGGATCGACGTCGGCCAAGCCAGGAGCCGCGCCGCCGATGGCGTCGGGTCCGTGTGGACCTTGCGCGTGGGTGTCGGACTGGCCGGGAGCCGTGCCGCCGGTGGCGTTGGGGTCGCGTGGGCCTTGCGGGTGGGTGTCCGGGAGGTCGGGGCCCGACGGAGGTGGGCCGGCGGGTGGGGGTGGGCCGGGCTCGCCGTCGTCGGAGAGGCCCAGCTCGGTGAGGAAGCGGCTGGGCTGCTCCTCGCCCTCGGAGCCCCCGACGCCGGCCGAGGCGATCGCGGTGACGATCAGCTTGTGGCGGGCGCGGGTGGTGGCCACATAGAACAACCGGCGCTCCTCGTCGAGCAGCGCCGACGTCTCGCCGACGACCGCGGCCTGGCCGGTGGCGGCCCGGCCGGCCAGCACGTCGACCAGCCTCTCGGAGCCGAGCAGGCTGCCGCGCAGCCGCAGGTCGGGCCAGATGCCCTCTTGCACGCCGGCCAGCACGACCACATCCCACTCGAGCCCCTTGGCGGCGTGCGCGGTGAGCAGCCGGACGGCCTCGCCCCGGTCGGCGCTGGGCGCGATCGAGTCGGCCGGCAGGTCTTGAGCCAGCACGTGGTCGAGGAACGTGTCGACGCGGGCGCCGGGCAGCCGGTCGACGAAGCGGGCCGCCGCGTCGAACAACACGACCATCGAGTCGAGATCGCGGTCGGCCGCCTCGGCCCGCCACTGCCGCGCGCGGCCGGCATCGGTGTTCTCGGGCGCCGGACCGGAGCGGGTGCTCATCGCGTACCAGCGGTCGGCCAGCCCGCTGGCCTTCCAGATGGTCCACAACACCTGCTCGGCGGTGGCGCCGGGCGCCGCGGCCGCCTCACGCGCGGTCGCCAGCAGCCGGGCAACATTCTGCGCGGGCAGGGCCCAGCGCCGCTCCACCATGTCGAGCCCGGCCGGGTCACGCACCGCGTCGACCAGCAGCTCACCGGACGGACGCCTGTCCCCCGCGGCCAGTGCCAGCGCCCGCAGCCCCTGCCGCAGCCGCCGCTCGGCCAGCGGGTCGGCCCCGCCCAGCGACGAGTGCAGCAGCGCGACAGCGGTTTCTTCGTTCAGCGCCTCGGCATCAAGCGCGCACCGCAGCAGCAACAGGAAGGGCGCCACCGCCGGCTGAAGGTGCAGCGGCAGGTCTTCGGCGTGGGTCACCGTCGGCACACCGGCCGCCGCCAGCGCCCGCTGCAAAGACGGCAGCTGCAAAGACGTGCTGCGCAGCATGACCGCCATCCGCGACCACGGCACCCCGTGCAGCAGGTGAGCCTCCCGCAGCGCGTGCGCCACGTAAGCAGCCTCGGCGGTGGCCGCCCGGAACACCCGGACGACCGTCTCCGCGGCGATCGGGGGTTTGGCGCTGACGCCGCCCGCCTCGCCCAGCGCGGGACCAGCGGCGGCACGCTCCCCCGGCAGCCGGGCTTCGCTGGAGCCTTGCGCATCCGCCGCCCCGGCCGAGGCGGAGCGGGGTGCGCCCGGCAGCCCCGCTGACGAAGCGGGCTCGTCCGGCACGGCGGCTGAGGCGGAGCGGGGTGCGCCCGGCAGCACCGCTGACGAAGCGGGCTCGTCCGGCACGGCGGCCGAGGCGAAGCGGGATGCGCCCGGCAGCACCGCTGACGAAGCCGGCACTGCGGCCGAGGCGGACGCAGGCGCGCCGGCCGCGGGCGGGGGTGAGGCGGGGTCGGAGGAGGTTGCGGGTGGCGGTTCGGGGCCGAGGATCGGGGGTGGCGGGTGCATAGGGCGGTGCCGGATCGGGCCGCGCATGCGCCGGGAAACCCGCGATGTGGCGGAGAGCAGGGAAGACTCGGCGCGGTAGTTGGTGTGCAGGGTCAGCGTCTCGGCCAGGGCGCCCGACGCCGTACGGAACTTGGCGGGGAAGCCGGCCACCGCGCCGGGGTCGGCGCCGCGGAAGCCGTAGATCGAGGAATCCGGGTCGCCGAAGGCCACCAGCGGCTTGCCGCCCCCGGCGACCAGGGACAGCAGCTCGATCTGGGCCGGGTCGGTGTCGGCCAGCTCGTCGACGTAGACGTGAGCCAGGCGGCGGCGTTCGGCCTCGAGCAGCTCGGGGTTGTCGGCCAGCAGGCCCGAGGCGGCCCGCACCAGCTCGGCCGGGTCGTAGGCCGACGAGCCGCGGGTCGTCACGTCGCGCAGGGCGAGGACGGCGACGTACTCACGCAGGAAGCGGGCCGCGGCCGGCCAGTCGTCGCGGCCCAGGCGTTCGCCCAGGCGGGCCAGTTCGACCGGGCCGACGCCGCGCTCGGCGGCGCGCTGCATGAGGTCGCGCAGCTGCTGGGCGAAGGCCCGGGTGGGCAGGGCGGGCCGCAGCGCCGCGGGCCAGCCGATCGGGTCGGGCTCGTCGACGTCGCCCGAGGCCTCGAGCAGCTCACGGATGATCAGGTCTTGCTCGGGGCCGGTCAGCAGGCGCGGGGACGGCTCGCCCCGGTCGGCCGCGGCCCGGCGCAGGAGGCCGAACGCGTACGCGTGGAAGGTGCGGACCAGCGGCTCGTGCACGATGCGGCCAAGGTCGGCCGCGATGCGCGCCTCGATGCGGTCGCGCAGGGCCGTGGCGCCGCGCCGGCCGAACGTGAGGACGAGGATGCGCTCGGGGTCGGTGCCGTCGGCGATGCGGGCGGCCACCGATTCGACCAGCGTGGTCGTCTTGCCGGTGCCGGGACCGCCGACCACCAGCAGCGGACCGTCGACGTGGGCGGCCGCGTAGCGCTGAAGCGGATCGTCCAGCAGGGCCGGCCGCACCGTGGGCGGACGCCGGACCAGGCGGTACGCCGGGCGGCGGACCGCGGCGGGGGAAGAGGCCGGCGTGCTCACGGCAACAAGGAAACCACGCGGGTACGACGTTATCGAACAGGCGGTTTGCCGACCGAGTCGCGACGGCGGACCGGCATCGGCAGCCGTAGCACCGCGGGACCGGACGGCGGGCCGAGCAGCTTCTCGACGGCCTGCCATCCGAGCTGGTAGTGCGGCAGCGAGATGCTGGTGAGCTGGGGCCGCAGCCAGGCCGCCAGGTCGGAGTCGTCGAACGAGACGACCGACACGTCCTCCGGGATCCGGCGGCCGGCGTCGCGCAGCGCCTGGTAGGCGCCCAGAGCGATGCGGTCGTTGAGGCAGATGAAGACCTGCGGGCTGAGGCCCGCTTCCAGGCTGCGGCTCACCGCCTCGTACGCCGAATCGGGCCACCAGTCGCAGTCGACCGTCCCGGCCAGGTTCGCCTCCGATGCCTGCAGCCCCTCACGGATGCCGGCCAGCCTCTCGCGTCCGGCGAAGACGTGCTCGTCCGGGCTGCCGACCAGATAGATGCCGTCGCGATGCCCGGCCTCGAGCACGAGGGTGGCCGCGCTCCACCCGGCCGCCAGTTCGTCCGGGATGATCTGGTGCTGGGCCGGCCGGGCCCCTCGGGTGAGGCAGTTGAGCAGCACGACCTGATGGCCCTTGAGCTGCTTGGGCAGCCGCACGTAGCGGGTGAACATGCTGGCGTAGATGAACGCGTCGACCTGCCGGTCGAGGAAGTCGGAGATCAGCTTCTCCTCGACGACCGGGTCACCCTCGGTCTCGCCGATGAAGAGCAGGTGGCCGTGGGCGACGGCGGCGGCCAGGGCGCCGTGGATCGCCTTGCCCGCGTACGGGTCGGAGGCGAGGGTGTCGGAGACGAGGGCGATGGTGCGCGTCACCTTTGTGCGCAGGCTGCGCGCCATGAGGTTGGGCCGGTAGTCCAGCTCCTGGGCCGCCCGGAGCACCCGTTGCCGGGCGTCCTCCGAGATTCTCATGTCCAAGTGGCGTCCAGCGAGGACGAAAGAGGCCGTGCTGCGGGACACGCCGGCCCGCTGTGCGACCTGAAGCAGGGTCGCCCGTTGCGGCGGCATGCCCGCAGTCTTCCACGATCCCCCAAACGGGCACCATGCGAATGTTCGCAGATGCCACGTTGACGTCCGGCGATTTCCCGGCGCACTGTCGGCTCAACCGATCCAGCGCGTGCCCCGGCGGGCGCGACGCCGCCGGACGGCCGGAAGGTGCGCACCGGCGTGTCCCGGTGAGAGCGCGTGCGGCGCGCCCCCGGCCCGGCCGGCGGGCCCGCCGGGGCCCCTGGTCACGCCGGGTGGGTGTGGTGACACCCACCCGGCGTGACATCCCTCAGCTTCCGGTTACCCGTTCCTCGACGGCGTCCAACGCGGAGCCGATCGACTTGGCCACGATCACCCGATCGAGCGCGGACGAGCGGACGAAGGCCGTGTCGGCCAGCTGCCCGAGCCAGGCCAGCAGGCCGTCGTAGAAGCCCTCGGGGTCGAGCAGGACGATCGGCTTGGCGTGCAGATCCAGTATTCCGGTCGTCCACACCTCGAACAGCTCGTCGAGCGTGCCGAGCCCGCCCGGCAGCGTGATGAAGGCGTCCGACCGCTCGATCATGATGTTTTTCCGCGAGCCCATGTCATTGGTGACGATCAGCTCGTCCGAGGCCATGTCGGCCACCTCGAGGTCGACCAGCGACTGCGGGATCACCCCGAGCGTGTGCGCGCCGCCGGCCCGGGCGCCGTCGGCCACCGCGCCCATCATGCCGACGCAGCCACCGCCCGAGACCAGCGTGTGCCCGCGGGCGCCGATCTCTTCGCCGGTACGGGTGGCCAGGTCGAGCCACTTCTGGTCGAGGGTGCTCGACGAGGCGCAGAACACGCAGATGGCGGCCACGTCAGGCCTTGCTGTTGGCGTCGGCGAGCGCCGCGTCGGCGTCCACGATGATCTGCACGGCCTCGTCCACGTCGTCGGTGAGCTGGATCAGCTCCAGGTCGCTCTCGCTGATCTTGCCGTCGGCCAGCAGCGTGCCCTTGACCCAGTCGAACAGGCCCGACCAGTACGCCGTACCCATGAGAATCACCGGGAAGCGGGTGACCTTCTTCGTCTGCACCAGCGTGATCGCCTCGAACAGCTCGTCGAGGGTGCCGAAGCCGCCGGGCAGCACCACAAATGCCTGGGCGTACTTGACGAACATGGTCTTGCGGACGAAGAAGTAGCGGAAGTCGATGCCGATGTCGACCCAGTCGTTGAGGCCCTGCTCGAACGGCAGCTCGATGCCGAGCCCGACCGACATGCCGCCGGCCTCGGTCGCGCCCCGGTTCGCGGCCTCCATCACGCCCGGGCCGCCGCCGGTGATCACCGCGTAGCCGGCCTCGGCCAGCGCGGCGCCCAGGGCCGCGGCCATCTCGCACTCGGGGCTGTCGGGGTGGCTGCGGGCCGAGCCGAAGACACTGACCGCGGGCGGCAGGTCGGCCAGCGTGTCGAAACCCTCGACGAACTCCGACAGGATGCGCAGCGCCCGCCAGGCGTCCTTGGTCTTCCACTCCCGCCGGTGGTGCGAGTCGAGCAGTTTCTCGTCGGCCGTGCTCGGCGGGATCGACTCGCGGCGAAGGGTCACGGCGCCGCGGTGACGCTCCGGCGCACCGTCGCGTCGCCCGTTGGTGCTGTCCGTCATGCCTAAAAGGTAGTGCGGACGGTCAGTTGGACGGTGAACAACCGGGTGGGTTTCGGTAAGAGGATTGCGGGTGCGCGACCTTTTTGCCAGATTGAAGCAACGGACGGTAGCTCTAGAGCGTCTCTTCAGTTACCAACTCGCGGCACGCACGCACTGCGCCCGGCATGGTGGCCGGGCTTAAGGAGCCTCCGTGACGACCCGATACGAGCGCTTGAAGATGCAGCGCCGCATGCAGCGGCGCATCCGTCTGGTGGTCGAGGAACGCCGCATGGCGTTCGGCGCGCGCCCCCGGACCGACGGTGAGGTGGCAGTCGACCCGGAGGCCACCATGGAGATCGAGCCCATGAAGGTGCGCGCGATCGGCCGGGTGGCGGTGCGCCCCGCCCTCTGAGGCTACGAGGCCAGCCAGCGGTGCAACGTCGCCGCGCCGTCCCGGATCTTGCCGATCTCGACGTGCTCGTCGGGCGCGTGCGCCAGCAGCGGGTCGCCGGGGCCGTAGTTGAGGGCCGGGATGCCCAGCGCCGCGAACCGGGCCACGTCGGTCCAGCCCAGCTTGGCGGCCGGTTCGGCCCCGACGGCGGTCAGGAACTCGCGGGCCGGCGCGGCCGACAACCCGGGCAGTGCGCCCGGCGCCGAGTCGGTCAGTTCGACCTCGTACCCCTCGAAGACCTCGTGCACGTGTTCGAGCGCCTGCTTCTCCGTACGGTCGGGAGCGAAGCGCATGTTGACTTCGATCACACACTCGTCGGGCACGACGTTCCCGGCCACGCCACCATGGATCTTGACCGCGTTCAGGCCCTCACGGTACGTGCAGCCGTCGATCGTGACCGTCCGCGCCCGGTAGTCCGACAGCCGCCGCAGCACGTCACCCGCCGCGTGGATCGCGTTGACCCCGCGCCAGGCCCGGGCCGTGTGGGCCCGCCGGCCGGTGGTGCGCACCAGGGCGCGCAGGGTTCCCTGGCAGCCGGCCTCGACCACGCCGTACGTCGGTTCGAGCAGCACCGCGAAGTCGGCCAGCAGCCACTCGGGGTGGGCCTCGGCGACCAGGTTGAGCCCGTTGTACTTCGAGTCGATCTCTTCGGCCTCGTAGAACAGGAACGTGAGGTCGTAGCGCGGGTCGGGCAGCGTGGCCGCCAGGTGCAGGGCCAGCGCGACGCCGCTCTTCATGTCGGACGTGCCGCAGCCGTAGATCAGGTCGTCCACGACGGTCGACGGGAAGTTGTCGTTGATGGGCACGGTGTCCAGATGGCCGGCGAGGACGACGCGTTGTTCGCGCCCCAGATCCGTACGGGCCATGACGGTGTTGCCGAGCCGGTCCACGCTGAGATGGGACGCCTGGCGGAGCACTTCCTCCACGTTGCCGGCGATTGCCTGCTCTTGGCGGGAGACGGACTCGATGTCGACCAGGGTGCGGGTGAGCTCCACCGGGTCGACCAACACGTCCGGGGTAAGCGGGTTGGCCATAGGCCGCACGATACCGGCCGATGGTGAATCACGATCAGGCTCAGGGTTTTAGTAGGGTTCGGCCGTGGATATCTCGACCTCCCCTGCCTGGGGCATCGGCCTCGCCACCGTCACCGCCGAGGGGCAGGTGCTCGACACCTGGTACCCCGAGGGCTTCCTCGGGCTGGGCGAGGCGCCCGCCGAGGCGCCGGTGCTGCCGGCCGGGCTGACCGGGCCCAAGGCGCTGCCCGGCCTGTCGACGGTCGAGGTGCGCGTCACGATCGCTTCGCTGGCCGACCCGATCAAGGACGCGTCGGACGCCTACCTGCGGCTGCACCTGCTCTCGCACCGCTTCGTGGTGCCGAACTCGCTCAACCTGGACGGCATCTTCGGCGCGCTGGCCAACGTGGCCTGGACGTCGGCCGGCCCGTGCCCGGTCGACCGGGTCGATGAGCTGCGCTTTCTCGAGCGCGCGGCCGGCCGGCACCTGGCCGTCTTCGGCGTCGACAAGTTCCCCCGCATGACCGACTACGTGGTGCCGTCGGGCGTCCGGATCGCCGACGCCGACCGGGTGCGGCTGGGCGCCCACCTGGCCTCGGGCACGACGGTCATGCACGAGGGCTTCGCCAACTTCAACGCGGGCACGCTGGGCACATCGATGGTCGAGGGGCGCATCGTGCAGGGCGTCGTGGTGGGCGACAGCTCCGACATCGGGGCCGGGTCGTCCATCATGGGCACGCTGTCCGGCGGCGGGAAAGACAAGGTGCGCATCGGCGAGCGCAGCCTGCTCGGCGCGAACGCGGGCATCGGCATCTCGCTCGGCGACGACTGCGTGGTCGAGGCGGGCTGCTACATCACGGCCGGGTCGAAGATCACACTTCCCGACGGCCGGGTGGTCAAGGCGCGCGAGCTGTCCGGGGTCAACGGGCTGCTGTTCTGGCGCAACTCGGTGACCGGGGCGCTCGAGGCCAAGCCGCGCACGGGCTCGGGGATCGAGCTGAACGCGGCGCTGCACGCTAACTCCTGAGATAGGGGGCGGCCGCCGCTTTGACGGCGGCCGTCAACTCCTCCAGCACTTCCGAGCCGATCCGCCAGTACTGCCAATACAGGGGTACGTCGAGGTGCCGGCCCGGATTCAAGTCCTGGTAGAGCCCGGCTGCGATGTCGTCGCGCGCGATCCAGTCGGGGACCAGGCCCCAGCCCAGCCCGATGCGGACGGCCTCGATGAACGCCGAGGCCGAGGGGACAAAGTGCTCGCTCGTGTCTGATTTGTCGGGCATGAGCCGGTGCTGCAGGTGGTCCTTGCGGTTGTAGCGGACCATCGCCTGGTCCTCGGGGCGGCCGACGGCCAGGTAGCGCATCGCGCCCAGCCGCTCGATCCGGCAGCCCTGCACCGGCGCGTCGTCGGCCGTCACCGCGGCCATGGCCGTGCCCGACCGCAGCAGGTCGGCCGTGAAGTACTCGTCGTCGGTGTGCAGTTCATACTGCGGGCCGGGCACCGCGAGCAGCGCCGGCAGGAACCAGGTGTGCAGCGAGTCGGCGTTCACCACGATCGAGACGCGCGTGCCGCCGCGAGCCTGCCCGATCGCCTCGCGCTCGAGCAGCGCCACCTGGCCCGCGAAGCGCACGAGGGCTTCACCGGCCGGGGTGGCCACGCATGGTTTCGTACGCCGGACCAGAACTTGACCCACCGAACGCTCGAGCGCCTTGATGCGCTGGCTGACGGCCGACGGCGTGACGTGCAACTCGCGGGCCGCGGCATCGAAGCTGCCCGACTCGATGACGGCCTGGAAGGTCGCCAGCTGCGCGAAGTCCACGTAAGCGATGCTAATGCAACGTCAAAATCTTTAGTTTGAGTACGGAGTGACGCCCGCTTAGCGTCGAACCCGTGCTCACCTCCGTCGTCGCCGGCTTCTTCGCCTCGGCCGTCCTGATCATCGCCATCGGCGCGCAGAACGCCTTCGTGCTCCGCCAGGGCCTGCGCCGCGAACACGTGCTCGCGGTCGTGCTGGTCTGCGCCCTCTCTGACTTGTTCCTGATCCTCGCGGGCATCGGCGGCCTCGGCGCGGTGGTCACGGCCCAGCCCTCCGCGGTCACCGTGATCAAGTGGGTCGGTGCGGCGTTCCTTATTACGTACGCGGTCATGGCCGCCCGCCGAGCCCTGCGCCCGTCGAGCCTGCAGGCCGCCGACCGAGCCCCCGCCACCCTCGGCGCGACGGTGCTCACCTGCCTGGCCCTGACCTACCTCAACCCGCACGTCTACCTCGACACCGTGCTGCTGCTGGGGTCGGTCGCACAGCAGCACCCGCACCGCTGGCTGTTCGGGTTGGGCGCGGCGGCCGCCAGCCTCGTGTGGTTCACGGCCCTGGGAGCGGGTGCCCACCGGCTGGCCCCGTTGCTGGCGCGGCCCTCAGCGTGGCGCGTCCTGGACGGCCTGATCGCCGTGGTCATGCTGGGCGTAGCCGCGATGCTGCTCCTCGGCTAGGCGCGCGCCTTCAGCTGGGCCCACGCCTGCAGCTAGGCGCACGCCTGCAGCTAGGCGCACGCCTGCAGCTAGGCGCACGCCTTCAGCTAGGCGCACGCCTGTGGATAACCGATCGCGCCCTCCCTGTGGACAACTCGGCCGGCCGCGCTTGACACGGCGTAAGTTCCACCCACAACGCCCCGAGGCGGGAGGGGGCTGGGGATGGCCCGGGGCTGTCCCAAATTCTTGATGATCTAGCCGGCTTGACCCTCGACCTGGTTGAGGCGACAGGGTCTGTGAGGTGCGAGGAGACATGCGCGGCATCGGTGAGGTGGCGCGGGCCAGCGGGCTCAGCGTCAGCGCGCTGCGGTTCTATGACGGCGCGGGCGTGTTGGTGCCGGCCGAGGTCGACGCGGTCACCGGGTATCGGCGGTACGCCGACGAGCAGGTGCGGGTGGCCCGGCTGATCGCGGGGCTGCGGCGGGTCGGCATGCCGGTGGCCGAGATCGCCGAGGCGGCGCGCGAGATCGACGATCCGGCGGCCGTGCGCCGGCGGCTCGACGCGCACCGGCGGCGGCTCGAGGACGGGCTGGCCGATGCGAAGCGTGAACTCCTCCGCGTCCACGCCCTGCTCGACCTCGAGGAGAAGCTCATGACCCGAGTCAGCCTGCCCGCCGCCGCCCTGGCCGCCACGATCGACGCCGTCCGTTTCGCCGCGGGGGCCGACCCGGCGCTGCCGATGTTGCAGTGCGTGTTGCTCGACGTGACCGCCGGCGAGCTCACTCTTGTCGCGACCGACCGCTTCCGGATGGCCGTGGCTGCGGCCGCCGCCGACGTCGAGGGGCCACCGATCCGCACGGTGTTGCCGCTGGCTTTCGTCGACGAATGGCGAGCCCAGCTGGGCGACGGCACCGCCATCATCGAGGTGAGTTCTGATTTCGTACGCGCGGAGCCGGGCCCGGTCGCGGCCAAGCCTTTGCAGATCGACTACCCGGACCATCGCCGCCTGCTCGACGGGCTGCCGGCTCCCACCACGCGGGTCACGATCGACGCCGCCGTCCTGCGCGACCGGATCGTGGCCGCGCCGACCTTCACGCATGTGCACGAGGGAACGCCGTACGAGGTGGCGATTCTGGGTTTTGCCGAGGGCACGGTGAACCTCGTTCCGGAGGGTGAGGTCCACCTGGCCGTGAACCGGGAGTTCCTGCTGCAGGCGCTCGACGCGGGCGGCGCCGGCCAGCTCGTGCTGGAACTCGACGGCCCGATCAAGCCCTTGGCTGTCCGCGTGCCGGGCGACGACTCGCGCTTCTCCATCCTGATGCCGGTCCGCGCTTGACGTGTCGGAGATTTCCGACGCATTATGGCGGGCGTGGCCGACATGGATGTGTTCGGCGTGCTGGCCAATCCGGTGCGCCGGCGGTTGCTCGAGGCGTTGCGTGACGGGCCGCTGCCCGCGGGCGAGCTGGCCGGGCGGTTCGCCCTGAGCCGTCCGGCCGTCTCGGAACACCTGGCGGTGCTGCGCCAGGCCCGGCTCGTCACCGAGGAGCCCCGCGGCCGGCACCGCTACTACCGGCTGGCCGCCGAGCCGCTGGCCGAGGTGAGCGACTGGCTGCACCCGTTCGAGCGGTACTGGCGCGAGCGGTTGACCGCGCTGCGCGACCTGACCGAGGGAGAAGACCTGTGAGCAGCATCGAGTGCGACCAGTTCATCGCCAAGCCGCCCGCCGCCGTGTGGCGGGTGCTGACCGAGCCCGAGCTGCACGCCAAGTGGTGGGCCGCGGGCGACATCAAGCCCGTGGTCGGGCATCGCTTCACGCTCGACATGGGCTCGTGGGGCGTGCAGCAGTGCGAGGTGCTGCAGGTGGAGCTCGAGAAGCTGCTGCGTTACACGTTCGCCGAGGGTGTGCTCGACACCGTGATCACCTGGCGGCTGGAGCCCGAAGGCACCGGGACGCGGCTCTTCCTCGTACACGAAGGCTTCGCACCCGGATCGACCGCGCTCGAGGGCATGGGCCGGGGCTGGCCGGGTCTCCTCCGCCGGGTCGAGGTCGCGGCGGAATAACAATTTACGGCGCCGTCACGCGATAGTGCTTGAGCCACGTCACACCGGGTGTTTGGTCGCGCGGAGCAGTGGCTACCGTCGCAGGGTGCGCATCGGGCAGCAGTACGAGCAAGCCGCCGGCGAGCGCGCCACCGGCTGGGAGTTCGCCTGGCTGGACGGGCGCGACGTCGGCTCCGAGCCGTCGTGGTCGTACCCCGCAATGGCCCGTACGCTGCTGCGCCGTGCCTCCTCGGCCCTCGACCTGGACACCGGCAGTGGCGAGTTGCTGGCCGAGCTGGCCCCGCTGCCGCCGCACACCGTCGCCGTCGAGAGCTGGGCTCGCAACACTCCGGTGGCCCGCGACCGGCTGGCCCCGCTGGCCGTCGAGGTGCTGACCGAACTGCCCGGCGGCGAGGACGAGTTCGACGTCGTCCTGAGCCGCCACGGCCGCCTGCCGGCCGACGACATCGTCCGCCTGCTGCGCCGCGACGGCACCGTGCTGAGCCAGCAGGTCGGCAGCGACGACCTGGCCGAGCTGAACGTGGCGCTGGGGGCGCCACCCGCTCACCGCCAGCCCTGGAACGCCGACGTCGCCGTCACGCGGCTCACCGCGGCCGGCCTCGAGGTGATCGACGTGCGCGAGGAGCGTCCGCCGGTGACCTTCCACGACGTCGGCGCCGTGGTCCGCCAGCTTCGCGATCTTCCCTGGCAGATCCGCGACTTCTCGCCGAGGCTCTACCAGGAGCCGCTGGACCGGCTCGACACCTACATCCGCCTGCACGGCGGTTTCACCGTCACCGCCCACCGTTTCCTGGTCGAAGCCGTCCGTCCGTAATCACACCCCCCGCAGAAAGATCGCCCCCCATGCGCTCGTTGGTCATCGCCGTAGCCCAACCGCCCGTTCACTCTCTCGACGTCGCCGCCAACGTCACCCGGCACGCGGCCGCCGTTCGCGCCGCCGGGGCCCGGCTGGTGGTTTTCCCCGAGCTTTCCCTCACCGGTTACGACATGGACGCGCCCCTGCTGGCGCCGGACGACCCGCGACTGCAGCCGCTGATCCAGGCCTGCGCCGCCACCGACACGATCGCTCTGGCCGGCGCCCCCGTCGCCGGGCCGCACATCGCCACACTGCTGATCGACGGCGACGGGGCTCGGGTCGCGTACCGCAAGGTCAACCCGCACCACACCGAGTCGCGCTTCTCCCCCGGCCCCGGCCCTGAGGTGATCGATTTGGACGGCTGGCGTCTGGGCCTCGGCATCTGCCGCGACACCGGCGTCGAGGAGCACGCGGCGGCCACGGCGGCGCTGGGCATGGACGCGTACGTGGCCGGTGTGGTCGACGAGCCGGCCGACGACGTCGTGCTGGCCGAGCGAGCCCAGCGGATCAGCCGGACGTACGGCGTCTGGGTCGCGATCTCGTCGTGCGCCGGGGCGAGCGGCCCCGACTATCCGGAGACGGCGGGCCGCTCGGGCATCTGGGCGCCGGACGGTTCGGTGGCCGCCCGGGCCGGCCGGGCCGTCAACGAGATCGCGCGGGCCACCCTCTTCGCCGAGAAGCTCGCTCGCGTCTAGCCCCGGCGGGCCAGCACCAGGCTCGTGCGCAGTTCCAGATGCACCGAGCCGCCGAAGCCGTCGATAGCGGCGTCCAGCCCGTCGAGGGTGCGGCGCTGCTCGTCCGGCGTGTGGCGGCGGAACGGCGAAAAGGTCCGCATCAGCTCGAGATAACGCGACTTCGAAAACATGACGTACGTGGTGAAGCGCCGCTCTTCGACGTCGGACCACAGCCCCGAGGCGAGCACGCCGTCGCGTACCCAATGCTCGGCCCGCTCCACCACCGTCGGGTCGACCGCCCGCAGCACGTCGCCGATCGCCTGCTCCTCCCCGGGCTCGGCGTAGCCGTACTTGTGACCGAAGACCGCCAGGGTGCCGCCCGGCGCGAGCGCGTCGAAGGCCCGCTGGTTGCGCGTCGCCGCGTCCATCCAGTGCCAGGCCAGCGCGCAGGCGATCAGATCCGGCTTCCGGGCCGGCGGCGTCCACTGCTCGAACGTCGTCTCCAGCACTTCGACCTGGGGAAACTTGGCGCGCAGGACGGCCGCCATGCGCGGGTCGGGTTCAAGAGCGACAAGCGGTTTCCCGTACGCGACCAGCAGCTCAGTGCCTTTGCCAGTGCCGGCGCCCAACTCGGCGATGCTGCCGATCGGCCCCCCGTAGTCGAGAATCGCCTGCCGCACGGCGTCCGGGTAGCCCGGCCGGACGTCGTCGTAAAGGGCCGCCACCTCGCCGAAGACCTGCGCCATGGGCCCGACCGTAGCGGCTAGGCTCGATGCGTGCAGCACCACATCCGGCCGGCCGGGACGCCGCCCACCAACGGTTACAGCCACGCGGTCGCCTACACGGGCTCGACGATCGTGGTGTCCGGCCAGGTGCCGCTGGATGCTGAGGGCCGCCTGATCGGCGAGGACGACGCGCTCGAACAGACCCGCCAGGTGTTCCGGAACATCACGGCGGTGCTGGCCGCGGCCGGCGCCGAGATGTCCGACGTGGTCAAGCTGACAATCTTCCTCACCAACCTGGCCGACCTGGCCGACTTCAGGACGGCGCGCAACGAGTTCATCGACCAGTCGCGGCCCCCGGCCAGCTCCCTGGTGCAGGTGGCCGGCCTGGTGAACCCGGACTTCCGGGTCGAGGTCGAAGCGATCGCCGTCCTCCCGGCCGGCTGAGCCCCGATCCCCGGCTTTCACCGACAGAAGCGTCACCGGTAAGCCTCTTTCAGGTGAGCGCAGTGGCGAATTCGCATACCCCATTCGGGGAATCGTGCCCTTGCCGTGATGCAAACATCGCGATTAATGCTCGTCTTTCCTCGCGTTGAGGCGGCCTTTCCGGGGCCACGGACGAAGATCGATCATTCGACGCCTTGAACACGTGGCGTGCGCCTGGTACACCGCCGTTTAGCCTGCCTGCCGCGCTGAACAGCGCTTATCGGTGATCGCCGACGCGGGGCGAACGCTCGATGTTTGATGCCTCCGTCAGCCCTACGGGTTAATCCGTTCATCGAAACCCGGCTGACTTCGCGTTCCAGATAGGACGGGCAAAAGCACTATCGCCGAGCCAGTTTCCATCGGTCATCTTTGTCCCAGCGCCGGAACGCCTTCGAGCCCCGGCCACACCTAATTCGAGCACCGAACGAATTACCGAACGTTCCAGGAGGAACTTCCCCATGCGTCAGTTCACCAAGCGTTCCGCTGCCATCGTCACCGGCTCCGTTCTCGCCGTCGCCGGCGGAACCGCGGCTTTCGCTTACGCAAGCGGCTGGTTCCAGGGCTCCGCTACGACCTACGCGACCACTTCCACGATCGGTAACGTGACCGCGGTCATCGACATCCGGCCGGGCGGCGCCGTCAACAACCTCTACCCGGGCAAACTCGTCGAGCTCAAGGGTGTGACGGTCACCAACCCGAACGACTACAAGGTCAAGATCACCTCGGTCGACACCGTGACCGTGTCGGGCGCCGGAGACTGCGGCCAGACGCAGGCCGGAATCACCTTCCCCGAACTGAACACGTCGAAGGTGTTCAACAGCGGCGAGAACACCAACGTCGACCTGGGCGACATCAAGATGTCGGAGGACGCCCTGCCGGTCTGCGCGAACAAGACCCTTACCGTCACGGCGACCCTCAAGGGTGAAGTCGCCGCATGACGTCGAAGAGAGGTGGGCGGTCACGCGCCCACCTCTCTTCATCAATCCAGATCACTTCTCATGCGAGCGAGGCGACTGTGAAGGCATGGCGATCAGCTGTCACCGCGGCGGCGACACTGGCCACGGCATTCATCGTTGCCGGCAGCCAGCAAAGAGGGTCTGATGGGCGAGCCATGGTGCTGACGCACGGCGGCCGCGACTCGTACGGCAACGTCCGGTTCACCCTAAGCGGGCGACCGGTGACCGGGCTTTATCCCGGGGCAACCCAGCAGATCAAGGTCACCGTGGTCAACCCATTTGGCTTCTCGCTGTCGCTGCAGACGCTGGACGCCAGCCTGGTTGGCACGAATCGTCGCGACTGCCCCGCCACGGGTGCGACCTTGCGGGTCTCCGCCTACAACGGTCGCCTTCCCTTCACTATCAAGCCCTACGGTCGCAGCACGCTGGCCGGTGCAATCCCGGTGACCATGCCCCGGAGCGCCACGCCGAAGTGTGCCAACACCAAGCTGTTGATTTCACTCGCCGGAACCGGCAGAAAGGCCGGCCGATGAGGAAGCGCCTCGTATACGGCCTGGTCGGAACTACCGTCGCTGCCGTCGTCGCGGCCGGAACCCTGACCGCGAACGCCGCCTGGATCATCGGCGGCACGGCCAACGTCAAGACCCGCACCGTGAAGATACCGAAGGGCACAAAGCCCAGCGTCGAAGATCAGTCCAAGGCCGCGGTCGTCAGTTGGAGCGCTCAGGAACTGGTGCCGGGCGTGAAGATGGACCGCTACACCGTCACCGCGCACAGCCAGGACACACCGGCCAAGTCGGCGATCGTGCGCGAGGTTGAGGCGTCCGGCGGCGTCAGCGAAACGGTCACCTTCGCCGCGGCCGAGGTGGCGGGCGGCAAGTGGAAGTGGACCGTCATTCCCCGCTACGCGAAGTGGGTCGGTGCCGAGAGCGGCCTGAGCAAGGCCCTCGCCTTCCCGGCCGCTCCGACCGCCAAGGCGGCCGAAACTGCACCGGCCGCCAAGACCATCGCGCCCACCACCGTGGCTCCGACGCCGTCGCAGCCGACCGCCGAGACCACGAGTAAGCCGGTCACCGAGCCGGTCATCACTCCGCCTGAGGTGGAGCCGGCGCCGGAGCCGGAGAAGAGCGACGACAAGAACGTACCCCCGCCCGCGAGCTCACCCGCGGTGCTGGAGCCTGTTCCGGCGGCGCCGGAACCGTCCGCCAGCGGTTCGGCCGACGAAGGCATTCCGAAATAGGTGGGGTAATGATCGAGCCCGCGGCGGGGTCCCACGCCGCGGGCTCGATCGATTTTGCGCCCCGGACGGGTTAGTCGGAAGACTCTGATAGCTCCGGACATTCGGCGGATGCCCACCTGGCCGGAGCGGGCAGAAATCGCGGGCATCGGCGCTGGGCGGGCGGCTGCCGCCCGTACGCGGGGAACGGTCTTCTCGGGATTCGACGGGTGCGAATATTGCCGGGTGGAGGCGTCTCTTCAGTCGTCTGGCAAGCGTTGGCGGCGGCGCTGGGGATGGGCGATGCATTGACGGCGATTTGCCACGCCGCTCCCCCTTTGGGATTAAGCCGGACAGCCTCAACTGTGCGATTTATGCGTGCGGAACCGGGGACGGAATCCCGATCACACGACCACGCGTCGTCGGCGACCGTTATTAAAGCAACAGAGTCCCCAACCCGTCGCTGAAGGAGGAAGGCGCCGCATGCGTAAGACGGAGGCACGGTCATGATGCGGCGTGATCTTCTGCTGACCCGGCTTCGGGAAAGTGGCGGCTTGAACGACAGCGGCCACGAGGGCAACAGGATCACCGACATGCACATCGAACTGGACCCGGCCGACCACGAGGAGCCGACGTGGGAGGTCCGGCACCCGGGAGCGCCGGCTCCCAAGAAGCGCCTGGACCGGCGTACGCGGATGATCCTCGGCATCGCCTCGGCGGCCGCCGTCGTGGTCAATGCGGGCGCGGCCTGGTCGTACTGGCAGATCACCCGGACCGAGGTGACCCAACCGGCCGACGGGCCGCCGGTCGAGCTGACGTTGCGGGCGCGGTCCGACCTCAACCAGGCGCTGACGCCCGGCGCGACCGGCGACCTGATCGTCACGGTCACCAACGACAACAGCTACCCGATCAAGATCACTTCGGTGACTCCGGCCGGGACGGTCGTGGCCGATCCCGAGCACGAGAAGGCCGGCTGCAAGGTCACCGGGGTTCGGCTGAGCCGGTCTAGCTACGACGTACTGTGGCAGATCGACCGCAACTCGATCGGCGCGTTCAACGTGCCCGGCGGGCTCACCATGCGCCCGGGCTCGGCCGCGGCCTGCCGAGGGGCCACCTTCACGGTTCCGCTGCGGGTTTCCGGCGTACGCCAGGAGAGCTGAGCCGCCTCATTCGGTCTCGGCCGGCGTGGGGCGGTGGTGCCGCGCCCGGTGGCCGTGGAGCAGTTCGGCGTGCACCGACCGGTGATGCCGGCCGGGGTGGGCGGTGAGCTCGCGGATCTCGGGCGGCACGACCACCGACGTCCGCAGCACGGCGCTGGCCCGCTCGGCCGAGTCGTGCAGCACGTCCTCGTCGTGGCTGGCCGTCTCTATCCCGTCGGCCACCACGCGGGCCATCGCCGCCCCGTACGTCCGGGCGTCCTGGATCTCCCGCTCGTGGATCAGGGTGGCCTCGTGCTCGCGGCGGCGGGCGAGGCGGGCCTCGTTGCGCTCGTAGCCGTTGCCCCGGGAGGCGAACTTGAGCCCCACCGCGGCACAGTCCAAGGCGACCAGCAGCAGCGTGATCCCGAGGTAGAACACTCCCACGCCCCAGAAGTCGCTGGTCACCAGGTGCCACATGGCGGCCGTGCGCGCGCCGAAGCCGGCGTCCGCCTCGACCGCCTTTTCGTTAGCCTCCCGCTGCTCGTTGATCTGCCGGGTGAGGTCGGCCTTCTCGTCGGCCCGGGCCTCGCGCGCCGCCCGCTGCGTGTCGAGCAGGCGGCCGGCCCGCACGTCGAGCGCGGTCGCCTCGTCGTCCAGCGCCCGCGACCGTTTGACCAGCTGATCGCAGGACCCGCCGGACGGGCACCCGGCGGCCCGGGTCACCCCGTCGCCGGCCGAGTCGTCGACCGCCTGCTGATAGAGCCGGCGTGCGTCCTCGCGCTTCTGGGCTGCGGTGTCGTTGAGTCCACGCACGGCGGCGTCGTCCCCGGCCGTCTCCCGGTCGAGCTGGCCCAGGCGGGCGGTCCAGGCGCCGACCACGCCGTCCCGGTCGATCCGGCTGAGCTGCTGGTTGTGCACCTCGTTGAGCCGGGCGTCGATCTCGCCCTGGTAGCGGGCGAGCATCAGCGGTTCGGTGATGAGAACGGCGAACAGCAGCGCCAGGCCGAGCCGTCCGACGTACAACCAAATGGTTGGTTTCTTGAGCAGGTGCTTCGGGTCGGTGGAGTCCAGGTTGTCGTAGCTGATGGCCACCCGCCCGACGACCGCGCGGTCATAGGCGACGACACCGGCCGCGACCAACGGGCCGACCAGCCAGCGGTACCACGGGTGCTCGTAGTTGGAGCCGGCGTCGATGAACGCGGCGCCGCCGAGCGTGGCGTAGACGAAGTACAAGACGATGAAGATGCCGATCGCGGAGTACAACACCCGGTCGGTGTGGGTGCTCACGCTGGCCGGGTTGACGTTCGCCACCCGCAGCAGCACGTCTCGGCGGCCCTTCGGCATGCAGCCGAGTCTTGCCGATCATGGCGCTTGGCGCGCCCGAAACGGCGTTATCCGGACGATATGACCGCCCCCGCTGGACCAGTCGGAGTCGTCGCTGCCTGGCGAGCAGACCCGCCGAGCAGCGCGGCACGGGCAGCGCGGTGCCGCACGGACGGCGCGGTGCCGCACGGACGGCGCGATGCCGCACGGACGGCGCGATGCCGCACGGACGGCGCGGTGCCGCACGGACGGCGCGGTGCCGCACGGACGGCGCGATGCCGCACGGACGGCGCGATGCCGCACGGACGGCGCGATGCCGCACGGACGGCGCGATGCCGCTCGGGCGGCGCGATGCCGCTCGGGCGGCGCGATGCCGCTCGGGCGGCGCGGTGGGTGGCGTGTTTTTAGGGGGCCAGCTCGGGTTGGGTGATTGTCACGCGGACGACGACTGACGCCTGGACCGTTTGTTGCTGCGGGTCGATCTCGAAGCCGGCGGACTGGGCACCGCCGACCTGGAAGTCCATCGCGCGCATCATCGGGGCACCGCCGCCGGTGCCCTCGTCGGCGATCTCGACCAGCTTGTCGATGCGGGCGCCGACGGCGGCCGCATACTCGCGGGCCCGCGACAAGGCGTCGGCGATGGCCTCGCGCCGGACGTCGGCGCCGGCTCGGCTGCCCGGCCGCAGCTGCCACCACGGGCCTTCGACGTCAGCGTGCTCGATCGCGGCCAGTCGCAGCAGCAGCTGACCGAGCGGTTCGAAGTCGGTCACGATCACGGTGGTGCCGACGTTTCCCGTGTACGCGACCACGCGCTCACTGCCCCGCTTGATCTGCGGAAACACCCGGACGCCACTGGTCTCGCGCCGCTCGATCGCGTCGCCCGCCTCGGCCAGCAGCGCGTGCAGCTCGTTCGAGCGCTCGAGGAGCCGGGACAGCACGGTCTCACGGTTTGAGTCACGGGCGGTCAGCCTGACGGACACGACCGCCTGCTCGGGCGGCACCTCACGCAACGCCTCGCCCCGAACCACGACAGTGGGTTGATCGACCATGCCGTGACGCTACCCGGCCGACGCTCGTTCCGCGCCGAGCCTAAGCCGCCACCCGCTCCACGCCGGACCAGGCCGCCATCCGTTCCACGCCGGGCGTAAACCGCCACCCGTCCCACGCCAGGCGAGGCCACCACCCGTCCCACGCCGGACCAGGCCGCCACCCGCTCCACGCCGCGCCTAACCGCCACCCATCCCACGCCGGGCGAGACCGCCACCCGCTCCACGCCGGGCCGAATCGGCGCTCGTTTCGCGGCGAGCCGAAGCGCCACCAATCCCCGCGGGGCCGAGGCCGCCTTGTCCATACCCGGGCCGAGGCCGCCGCCCGTTCGGCGCACAGCCCGCACGAGCCACCCTGCCGGTTGTGCATCTCGCCGATTTGCGGCCCACGATGCCGATCGTCGGGACGCCTCCCGCATCGTCCTGCCCTCGCTGCCCGCGGACGCCGACGCCTCGAGCGCCGGGCAGGATTGCCTCGCCGGGCGGGATGGCTGGCGTGGTCGCCGATTACCAGGTGGTCGCCCGTTCGGCGTCGGCGTTCGGGCGGGACAAAGTGGACAGGCAGTCGCGGACGTCGGCGCTCAGGCGGTCGGTGTCGCATGATGTCAGCGGGCCGGCCTCGGCGCTGTCGATGCGGCCGCCGCGGACGCGTAGACGGAACAAGCCGCGCGGGCCGATGATCACTCGTTCGGCCGGTGGTTCGCGGCCCTCGTCGATCAGGCGGTACGCCTCGGTGATGCGGCCGCGGGCCGCGTCCAGGACTTCGCCTCGCTCGACCAGCGGGACGATCGCCGCGGTCATCCGCGCCGATTCCAGCGCCTCGAGCAACGCCGCCGCGACACGGGCCGGGCCGAGCTCGAGCCACCAGTCGGGCCGCAGACCGATGTCGACGATCCGGCCGACCGGATCGACCACGGCGTAGGCCGCGCCGGTGCGGTCCGACCCGGTAATCCGATTCGATTCATATGAACTATGTGACATCACCGGTGCTCCCCCGATCTCCGGTACGACCGAGAGTAGCGCACATATTCCCTCGCGCGAATGCCAGACCTACCCCGCCCGAACCGGGCTGATCAGGAACTTCGCCGTGCCCGAAGCACCATGACGACCGACAGACCGGCGATCAGCACCAGGACGCCCACCGCCACGATCACTAACGGCGACGGGCCGCTGTCGTTCGTGGACGATGCGGCGGCCGGGGCCCGGACCGCGTCCTGGGCCGGAGCGGCGCCTGTCTTGGACGGGGTGGCGCGCGGCGCGGTCAACGCCGCCATCAGGTCGAGCTGACCGGCGCCGTAGCTGTCGTCGCGGCCCTTGGCGCCCCGGTCGATCGCGGTGGACATCAGCCGGTCGACGACCTCGGGCGCGCGCATGTCGGGATAGCGCGCCCGGATCAGCGCCACGGCGCCCGCTACCAGCGCCGACGAGACGCTGGTGCCGTTCGTGACGTCGTACTTGTTGCCGGGCCGGGCCACCGGGATGCTGACGCCGTAGGTCACCAGATCGACCTCGGGGCCCCGGTTCGAAAACGACGCCACGCGGTTGTTCCGGCCCACCGCGCCGACGGCCACGACGTGTGGGAAGACGGCCGGCTCGACCACCTTGCCACCGCCGTTGCCGGCCGCGCCGACCAGCACGACGTCGTTCGCGTAGGCCTCGTCGATTGCGTCCTCAAGTACCTGGTCGGACGGTATGTCGAAGGACATGTTGATCACTTTGGCGCCGTGGTCGACGGCCCACCGGATGCCGTTGGAGATCAGCAGGTCGTCGTTGACCGGCCGGATCGGCATGACCTTGCTGCGCGGCGCGACCCCGAGCAGACCGCGGCCGTCGCCGTGACCCCGCCCGGCGATCAGCGCGGCCATCCCGGTGCCGTGCGGGCCAGTGTCCACATTGTCGGTCGGCTCATTCCGCGTGACGATCCAGCCCGGTACGGTCGCGCCCCGCAGATCCCAATGGCTCGAGTCCACGCCGGTGTCGATCACCGCGACCGTCACGCCGGCGCCGCCCTTGCCCAGTTTCTGGGCTTCGGCCAGCCGCATCGGCTCGAAATACCACTGCCGGTCCCGCCAGCTGTCGGCCCGAGCCGGTACGCCGGTGAGCACCACAACAAGCAGCGCAGCGCCCAGCCCAGCCACCACCCGCCGCACAACGTCAAGCGCAGCCACCACTCGACGCACAACACCAAGCGCAGCTACCGCCCGCCTCGCTTCGACCACCTGCGCCGAGGCATCCGCCCGCCCCACACCAGCGGCCCGGCCAGCGTCAGCCTCCCGGCCGGAGTCAGCCGCTCGGCCGGCAACGGCCACCTGTCCGGCGGCGCGAATGTGTCCGACAGCGCGCATCTGTCCGATGGCCGCTGCTCCGACTGCGAGGGTGGCTTCACTCCGGCCTGGGACCGGGGTGGAGCCACCCTGCGGAGCGGAGCGGATCACCCGCGGCGGCCGATCACGTTCGGGCCGGGGTCGTGCCAGTCGTCGTCGACGCCGGGGTTGATCACCGGAGCCACGCCCTCGGCGACCTGCCACAGGTTGTCGGGGTCGAAGCCGGTCGGACCGTCGCCGGTGCGCGGTCGGCCCTGACCTCGGCCGCCCTGATTCGCCGCCGCGAGATGCCGGTCCGGACCGACCGGGTCGTCCGGCAGCCACGCCGGTCGCGGCGCTCGAGCGGCACCCCGTCCGCCGCCGGCTCCGGCGCTACCGGCCCGCGCGCCGCCGACCGGCCCACCCAAGGGGCCACCGACCGCGCCGACCTTCCCGGCTCCGCCGGCGAAGCCCTCGACGGAGGCGCCACCAGGGCGAATGTCCTCGTCGGAGCCGCGCCGGCCACCGCTGCGGCCTCGCGCCGCACCCGGTCCGCGCAGGCCACCGGCCGCACCCCGGCCGATTCCGGCCCCGGGCCCGCCGACGCCACCTAGCGTCGGCCCACCGGCGGCACCGCGCCCGACGCCGCCGCGGCCTGGTTCTCCTTCGAAGGAGCCCACGCCGGGCCGCGCCCCAGCACCCGCCCGGCCGGCCGGCCCACGACCGCCCGCGGCACCAGGCCCGCCGACACCGCCGACGCCACGCCCGCCACCAACACCGGGCCCGCCAACACCACCGACGCCACGAGCACCGGGCTCACCGACACCGCCGACGCCACGGCCGCCACCAGCGCCGGGCCCACCGACGCCACGACCTCCGGCAGCGCCCGCACCTCCGGCACCACGCCCGCCAACGCCAGGCCCGCCGATCGATCCCGGCCCACCGATGCCACG
This sequence comes from Paractinoplanes pyxinae, assembly GCF_026626335.1. GTDB lineage: Bacteria > Actinomycetota > Actinomycetes > Mycobacteriales > Micromonosporaceae > Actinoplanes > Actinoplanes pyxinae. Next base: position 451,394 of record NZ_JAPNTZ010000007.1, read on the forward strand.
TCCACCGAGGCCGCCCGGCCCGCCGATGCCACGGCCGCCAACTCCGCCCGGACCGCCGATGCCACGGCCAGTAACGCCGCCCGGCCCCCCGATGACCGCGCCCGAAGGCAGCGTCCGCCCGGCGACCGGCCCGCGACCGGCCCCGCCGATCGGCGGACGTCCCACGCCGCCTCCGCCCACCGGCCCACCGCCCGGCAGCAGACCCGGCACGACCGGCGGCACACCGGCCACCGGCGGCGCACCGCCCGGCAGGGGCCCGGCCGCACCTGGCTCTCCCAGCCCGGGCAGAGTCGCCGGCGGATTGATCACTCCGGCCAGATCGGGGCCCCCGGGCCGTACGACCGCACCCGGACCACCCACGACGCCGCCCGGATCGGACCCGTCAGCGCCGGGCACCGGAATGTCGGGCGCGACCGGGTCGAGCCCCGGCAGCGGCGGCACCGGGTCGTGCGGCACGCTCGGGCTGACGCCGCCCGATCCCAGACGGGCCGATCCCGTGCCCGGCCCGCCTTCGCCGCCCGGCTGCGGACGGGGTGGCCATTCGTGCGTCCCCTCGATGCGGAACTCGAACTTGTCGGGCACCTTGAGGTCGGCCACCGCGTCCGAGACCGCGCGCTCCATCGTGATCATGTGGTTGCGGGCCTCGACGTCCAGTTCGTCCTCGGCGCCGTCGAACCAGCGCGGGACCAGGTCGTCGCTCTTGTCTTTGTACTTCTCCCACAGCGGCTCGATCGCCTTCTTCGCGCCGTCCAGCGCGTTCAGGATCCGGTCGAGCCCGGTGGCCGTGGTGTCGGCGTCGGCCGAGGCCGCTTCGAGCCGCACCATCAGCCGGTCGAGTTCGTTCAGGAACGCCTCGGCCGACGCGTTCTTGTCGGGCGGCCACGCGGCCATCAGGTCGGCCTTGGCGGTCGACAGGGCCTGGTGCTGGCTGCGGATCGACGACGCCAGCCGCCGCCAGCCGAGCACCTGCTCGCGGGCGAGCGCGTCGTCCTCGTTCATGACCATCGACCAGATGCGGGGCGTGTTGAACGAGTCCCACGCCGTGCACCAACTGCTGGTCAGCACCGGTTCGGTCATATCGCACGCGCCGTTCCGGGCGCGACGCTCCGCTCGGCGGCCACCCGGCGCTCCTGCGCCTCTTGGGCGGCCGCAGCGAGGGCGCCGCTGATCCAGTCGGTGCGGCCGGCCGAGCGGCTGTCGGACGCGTCGAGCGCCGCGGCGACCTTGGCTGCCGCGTCGGCCAGGACGCGCGCCGCCGCCATGTATTCCTCGACGTTGGCCGTCGAGACCTCCACACTGGCCGCATAGCGGGTCTTCGCGGCGTGCACGCTGCCGCTGGCGTTGTTCGCTCCGAATCGGACGCCCGTCCCGAAGGACACTCGCGCGTCGGAATAGCCTGGTTCGAGGGTGCGGGACGTGTCGTCCTGCACCTGTCCCGAGAACTTGTTCAGTCCGTCGGTCTCGACCTGAATGCCGTCACTCACGACCGCCTCCCCGTAGCTACGTCGTCTGACAACGCACCGAGGGTACTGACCGTTGTCGACATGTCAACGCCGTCAGCGACGACATGATCACCTACGGTCAGGCGAGACGGGCGACGGCCGCGGCCACTCTTTCGTCGGTCGCGGTCAGGGCGATGCGGACGTGCTGTTCGGCGGCCGGGCCGTAGAAGGCGCCCGGAGCAGCCAGGATGCCGCGGTCGGCGAGCCAGTCGACGGTCTTCCAGCTGTCCTCGCCGCGGGTCGACCACAGATAGAGGCCGGCCTCGGAGTGGCTGATCTCGAAGCCGGCGCCGGTCAGTGCGGCCCGCAGTTGATCGCGCCGGGCCGAGTAACGCGCACGCTGGGCCGTCACGTGGTCTTCGTCGCCGAGCGCGGCGATCATCGCGGCCTGCACGGGCGCGGGCACGATCATGCCGGCGTGCTTGCGGACGGCCAGCAATTCCCGCACCAGGGCCGGGTCGCCGCCGACGAACCCCGCGCGGTAGCCGGCCAGGTTCGACCGCTTCGAGAGCGAGTGCACGGCCAGCACGCCGGTGTAGTCGCCGCCGGTGACCTCGTCGTCGAGCACCGAGACGGGCTGCTTCTCCCACCCCAGCGAGAGGTAGCACTCGTCGCTGACCACGATCACGCCACGCTCGCGGGCCCACGAGACCACCTTGCGCAGGTGCTCGACCGGGAGCACCTTGCCGGTGGGGTTCGACGGCGAGTTGATCCAGATCATGCGTACGCGGGAATCGGGACCCACGGCCGTCAGCGAATCCGACCGTACGGCCGTGGCCCCGGCCAGCCGCACCCCGACCTCATAGGTCGGGTAGCAGACCAGCGGGATCACAACTTTGTCGCCAGCACCGACGCCGAGCAGCGTGGGCAGCCAGGCCACCATCTCTTTGGAGCCGATGGTCGGCAGCACGCCCAGCTCACCCGTGGCGTTGCCGGCCCGGGCCATCCAGCCGGCGATTGCCGCCCGCAGCGCCGGCGTACCCGCGGTGAGCGGGTAGCCGGGCGCGTCGGAAGCGTCGGCCAGCGCCTGCCGGATCACCGGCGGCACCGGATCGACCGGGGTGCCGACCGAAAGGTCGACGATGCCGTCCGGGTGGGCGGCGGCCCGGGCCTTGGCCGGTTCCAGCAGGTCCCACGGGAAGTCCGGCAGAGCCGCGGAGAGCACGCTCAGCTCTCGCCCCGGGGCGGCTGGCCCGCGACGAACGGCGTGTCCTTGTCGATCTTGCCGACCTTGGCCGCGCCACCGGGCGAACCGAGATCTTCGAAGAACTCGTAGTTCGCGGTGGTGTAGTCCTTCCACTGGTCGGGGACGTCGTCCTCGTAGAAGATCGCCTCGACCGGGCACACCGGCTCGCACGCCCCGCAGTCGACGCACTCATCGGGGTGGATGTAGAGCATCCGGTTGCCTTCGTAGATGCAGTCGACGGGGCATTCCTCGATGCATGCCTTGTCGAGCACATCGACGCATGGCTCAGCGATGATGTAGGTCACGGGTCTTTCCCTCCAAAGCCACGCCTGCGGGGACCGCCGGCGACAATTGCAGAGCCTAGTATCTCCGCCGGAGGAGGTGACACGTGCTCCGTCGGCAGGATGTGGGACACCGGGTGGTGGTACGCCGAATTGTAGGCGTTTCCCAGAACCGGACGCTCTACACGGATGCGCTCGGTGAGCTGGTCGACCTCACCGAGACCGATCTCACCATCGCCACCACCAAGGGCACCGTACGGGTGCCGTTGACCGAGGTGCACCGGGCCAAGCGGGTGCCGCCCGCGCGCCGCCCGCCCGCGGCCGACGTGATCGCGCTCGAACTGGCCGCCAACGACGCCTGGCCCGCCCCGACCCAGGGCCGTCTGGGCAGCTGGATCCTGCGGGCCGCCGGGAACTGGACGGGACGGGCGAATTCGGCCCTGGCCGTCGGCGACCCCGACCGCCCGCTCGAGGCAGCCGTCGACGCCGTCGTGGAGTGGTATTCCGCACACGGTCAGCCGGCGCTGATCAACGCGCCCATGCCGTTGGCGGCCCCGGTCAACGCCGCCCTCGACGCGCGCGGCTGGGGCGCCCGGCCGCTCACGCTGGTGCAGACGGCCGCCGTGCCCGCGCTGCTGACCGCCGTACCGAAAAAAGATCTGCCGGCGGTCGAGCTGGCCGACGACCCCGGCGACGACTGGTATGCCATGGTCGCCGAGCACAAGGGCGCCCTGCCGGCCACCGCGATCGGCATTCTCACCGGCCCGGCCGAGGTCGCCTTCGCCCAGGTACGCGATGCCGGCGGCCGGCTGCTGGCGGTGGGCCGGGGCGCGGTGACCGGCCCGGATCGCTGGCTCGGCATCTCTCTGCTGCAGACGGCGCCGACGGCCCGCCGCCAGGGCCTGGCCCAGCACGTGCTGCGCGCGCTCGTGCAGTGGGGCGCCCAGCACGGCAGCAGCCGCGCCTATCTGCAGGTCGAGGAGCGCAACACCGGCGCGGTCGCGCTCTACGGCCGGGTGGGCTTCACGACCCACCACACCTATCTGACCCGCGAGGCCCCGGCGGGCTAGCGGCGCACGATCCTGCGTGGCTTGGCCTGCCGCTGCTGCGAGTACGCCTTCAGCGAGCGCGAACGGTAGTCGTGGGCCATGGCCACCGAGATCCAGTAGCCGACCAGGGTGCCGCCGCCGGCGAAGCCCAGGTACAGCGCGAGCTGGGCGAAGAAGCTGTCCGAGCCGTTGCCGAACGGCTGGTCGCCGCTGATGAACGGTCCCACCAGGAGGGTCAGCAGCATGGCGCCGCCCACGCCGAGCACCCAGTCCGGAACCAGCCACTCCGACGGGCGGCGGTTGTGCGAGGCGCGGAACGCGTACACGGCCAGCACCACGCCGATCACCGAGAACATGACGATCGTGGTGCGGGTCTCGGCCGCGTCGTCGTCGGGGAAGGCGAACCGGGTGATCAGCCGAGCCACCACGTTGACCAGGAACAGGCCGATCGCGAGGGCCGCGATCGGGAACCAGCGCTGTTGCCTCATGCGCCCTCCCCGGGGACAAGCGCGACGGGATCACTCACCGCCGCAGACGAACCTGGCTCGGGATCGTAACGCCAAGTGAGGCTTTACGGCAGCGTGCGCTTCAGGATCAGGCGATAGGAGAAGACCGCGAAGGCCAGGCTGCCGACCAGGATCGTGACCAGCGCGACCCAGTTCTCGCCGCCCAGCAGATAGTCGCCCTCGCTGGTGCGCACGCCCGCCGCGAACAGCATGAGCAGCGTCCACAGGGCCCACGGCGGGGCCAGCGACCAGCGCCGGCGGGTGGTGGTGACCGCGAACCAGGCGATGGCCCAGTTGCCCACCGCGGCCAGCGGCACGGCCAGCCAGAGCAGCGGGCCGCCGCCCGAGCCGATCGCGTCGCCGCCCCAGATCGACACCACGTCACCGGCCCGCAGCGTGCTCAGGATGATCTCGAGAAAGCCGGTGACCAGGGCGGCCACGATCGCGACGACGACGCCGGCGACCCGGATCAGCGGCTCCCAGCCGGCCCACGGCTGGCGCGCCTTCTCCTCGTACGTCTCGGGCTGCACGTCGACCGTCATCGCAGGGCCGCGTCGGATATCGCCGGTTCTTCCAGCTTCAGCCCGCCGAACAGGTCGCTCTCCCAGTTGTGCGGGCCCTCGCCCGGACCGCGCGAACCCTTGGCGATGGTGAAGTACTCGACGCCCATGAACTCGCCGCCGAAATCGCCCGCGATGCCGTAGAGCCACGAGTCGTCGGGGATCTGGGTGGCGTGCGCCTTCATGGCGGCCACCTTCTGCTGGTAGTGGTCGGTGCCGTCGATCCGGGCGGCGATCTCGTCGTCGGGGTGGCCGAAGGGCAGATCCTCGACCTTCTCGACGTCGGCGAACGGGTTGTCGGAGAGCTCGCGGAACGCCTCCATGCCGTCGCGCAGCACGCTCAGCGGCATCGCCGTCCAGTAGATCTTCTGCGGGCCCTCGTCGCCGGCCAGCTCGGCCGCGCGCATGGCCACCCGGTGGGCCTGGATGTGGTCGGGGTGGCCGTAGAAGCCGTTCGGGTCGTACGTGATCATGACCTGCGGGCGGACCTCGCGGATCACCTCGAGCAGGAGGGCCGCGGCCGCGTCGACGTCGGCCCGCCAGAAGGCGCGCTCGTGGTCGTTGGTGGGCAGGCCCATCATGCCGGAGTCGCGGAACCGGCCGGGGCCGCCGAGAAACCGGTGGTCGGTGACGCCCAGCGCGGCGCACGCGCGGGACAGCTCGACCAGGCGGTAGCCGCCGAGCTGGTCGGCCTGGGCCGCCTCGAGCTGGGCCAGCTCGGGGACGTGGATCTCGCCCTCCTCACCGAGCGTGCAGGTCACGAGCGTCACGTGGGCGCCCGAGGCGGCGTAGTGGGCCATGGTGGCCCCGGTGCCGGTGACCTCGTCGTCGGGGTGAGCGTGCACCAGCAGCAGCCGGCGGGCGGGCAAAGCGTCATTCACGCGGCAACTGTACGCGGGAGCCGGTTTGGGGCGCGGGAACCGGCCTTGATCAGCGATGCTGTCCGGGTGGACTTCCCTGGGCTCGTGGAACGCACAGGTCACTTCGGCCACGGCGCGCCGCACGCGGTGACGGTCGGGGCCGACGGCCGGCGTGTGGTGTTCCTGCGCTCGGCCGGCCCGGAGGACCCGGCCGCCTCGTTGTGGGTGCTCAACGTGGCCACGGCGACCGAGTCACTGGTCGCGGCGGGGCCCCTGGACTCGTACGCCGTCGACCGTGACGCCTGCGTGGCCGCCTTCACCCGCGACGGCCGGCTGTTCCGGGCCGACCTGCCCCGCAACACGGTGACCGAGGTGGCGACCGACGAGCCGGCCGAGGACCCGCGACCCGACCCGAACGGCGTGAACATCGGCTACGTGAGCCGGGTCGGTGGCTCGCCCTCGCTGCGGGTGGTCGGGCCGGACGGGGACAGGTTGCTGGCCGGCGAGTCGGGCAACGCGTGGCGCGAGCGCGGCGGCACGATCGGCTGGGGAATGGCCGACGAGTCGGCCCGCCGGTTCGGGCGCGACCGGGGCTGGTGGTGGGCGCCCGACGGCGGTCAGATCCTGGCCGCGCGTACGGCCTCGTCGACCAGCCTGCACCTGCTCGACCTGGACTTCGGGTGGGTCGACGTGCACTGGGACCGCGAGACGTATCCGCACGTGGTCGGCGTGCGCTGGGCCGACGGCGGCGGTCCGCTGATCACCGTGCTGCGCCGGATGCAGCAACACGGCCTCGTCCTGGCGGTCGATCCGCGTACGGGGGAAACGCAGGTGCACGCCGAACTGGCCGACGCCCGCTGGGTGGAACCGGTGGCCGGCACGCCGCGGCACCTGCCCGACGGGCGCGTGCTGGTCGGTGGCGAACTGGCCCACGACGGCTTCGACGCCCGCTGCCTGTTCGCCGACGGCAGCCTGCTGACACCGCCCAGCCTCTATGTGCGGCGCGTGGTCGGCACGGTTCCGCGGCCCGGCGGTCCCAGCGGCTCCCCCGACCTGATCGTGGAGGGCACCGACGACGACCCGGCCGGTCAGGACGTCTTCCGGGTACGCACGTCGCTGGGCGGTGGCGGCGCCGAAGCTCGCAAGATCACCGACACGCCGGGCTGGCACCGCGCCGTGGCCGGCGGCGACGTGCTGGTCGTCGACGGTGTGGTGTGGCGGGGTGAGGCCCGGGTGACCGCCCTGGGCAACCAGTCGGCGCCCCTGCCGTACGCGCCGAAGCCGGTCTTCGAACGGGTCACCGATCGGCGGTTGCCGGCGGCGGTGCTCTATCCGGACGGCTTCGTCGCGGGCGCGAAGCTGCCGGTGCTCGTGACGCTCGGCGACGGCCCGGGCAGTCAGCAGGTGGTGAACGACCGCGCCGCCTGGCAGGAGAGGCAGTGGTGGGCCGACGCCGGCTTCGCGGTCGTCTCGATCGACGGTCGCGGCACGCCCGGGGTGGCCCCCAGCTTCGAAAAGGTGGTGCACCGGCGCCTGGTCGATGTGGCCCTGTCGGATCAGGCCGACGCTTTGCAGGCCCTGGTCGGCAAGCACCCCGATCTGGATCTGACTGCGGTTTCCGTACGCGGAACAGGCGTCGGCGGCTGGCTGGCCGCGATGGCCGTCCTGCGCCGGCCCGACGTCTTCCACCGGGCCGTCGCCCGCCACCCCGTCGTCGACTGGCACGACGCCCCACCCGCCCTGGCCGAGCGCTATCTCGGCGACCCCCGCGACTCGGCCGACGTCTACACCCACCACAGCCTCCACGACGCCGACCCCACCGACGCGGTCCTGCTGGTCGGCGCCACCGTCCCGGGCCTCGGCTCGGTCGAGACGGCCACCCTGGACGAAGAGCTGGGCTTCCTCCGCGAACGCTGATCACGCGGTCAGCGGATTGTCGTACCCGTCGCCTAGGGTCGGGCCATGAGTCACTTCGATGAGGCCTCGGCGGCGGTGCAGGCGGCGCTCGAGGCCGGGGCGCGCTATGCCGACTGCCGCGTCATGATTCGGCGCAGCGAGTCGATGACCGCGCGCGACGGCGATGTCGAAGAGCTCGTCTCGGGCGAGAGCGCCGGGCTCGGGGTGCGGGCCCTGGTCGGGTCGAGCTGGGGCTTCTACGCGATTCCCGACCTCTCCGATGCGGCCGCCCGGGCGGCCGGCCGCCGGGCCGCTCAGATCGCCACGGCCAGCGCCACCGTGCCGGGGCCGCCGATCGAGCTGACGCCCAGCGCGGCCGTCGAGGCGAGCTGGGCCAGCGAGTGCGCGGTCGACCCGCTCGGCCTGTCCCAGTCGGTCAAGGGCGACCTGATCGTCGGGGCCACCGCCGCGGCCAAGGCGGCCGGGGCCGATCTGGCCGAGGGCATCTACCAGATCTGGGATACGACGAAGTGGTTCGTCTCGAGCGACGGCCACCGCATCGACCAGCACATCCGCGAGTGCGGCGCCGGCGTCACGGCCAGCGCGTACGGCGACGGCGAGATCCAGCGCCGGTCCTGGCCCTCGCACCGCGGGCAGTACGGCACCAGCGGCTGGGAACTGGTCGACAGCCTCGACCTGATCGAGCACGCGCCGCGCATGGCCGAAGAGGCGCGGGCCCTGCTCACCGCCCCGCTCTGCCCCACCGGCGAGACGACCCTGGTGCTCGGCGGCGAGCAGCTTGCCCTGCAGATCCACGAGTCGGTCGGCCACGCCATCGAGCTCGACCGCATTCTGGGGTGGGAGGCAGCTTTCGCCGGCACCAGCTGGCTCGACCTGAAACAGCTGGGCTCGCTGCGCTACGGCTCCGAGCTGATGAACATCACCATCGACCCCGGCCTGCCGGGCGCGCTGGGCAGCTTCGGCTTCGACGACGAGGGCACCCCGGCCACCAAGCGGGACGCGGTGCGCGACGGCATCTGGGTCGGCGTGCTGGCCGGGCGCGACTCGGCCGCCGTGGCCGGGCTCGACTACGCGGGCAGCGTGCGCTCCGACGGCTGGGCCCGGCTGCCGATGGTCCGCATGACCAATGTGGGCCTCGAACCCGGCCCGCACACGCTCGACGAGATCATCGCGGCCACCGACGACGGCGTGTTCATGGACGTCAACCGCTCCTGGTCGATCGACGACCGGCGGCTCAACTTCCAGTTCGGCTGCGAGATCGGCTACGAGATCAAGAACGGCAAGCTCGGCCGCATGCTGCGCAATCCCACCTACACCGGCATCGGCCCCAAGTTCTGGCAGTCGATGGACATGCTCTCGTCCGAGAGCATCGCCTGGGGCACGCCCAACTGCGGCAAGGGCCAGCCCGGCCAGGTGGGCCATACCGGGCATCCGGCCGCGCCGGCCCGGTTCACCGACGTACGCGTGGGGGTGCGGGGATGAGTGCCGAGAGCATCCGGGCCGGGGTCGAGCTCGAGCTGGCCGCCCGGGTCGTCGAGCTGGTGCGGCAGGCGGCCGGCCCGTCGGCCGAGGCCGAGGTCGTGGTGCGGCACGACGCCGAGGCGCTGACCCGGTTCGCCGTGTCGATGATCCACCAGAACGTGGCCGAGGCGGTGACGACGGTCGGCCTGCGGCTGCACCTCGACGGGCGTACGGCGTCGGGCGCCACCACGGTCGTCGGGGCCGACGGGCTGCGCGGGCTGGTCGAGCGTACGGTCGCGGCGGCCCGGCTGAGCCCGCCCGACACGACGTGGCCCGGCCTCGCGCCGCCCAGCCCGCTGCACCACTCGGCCGGCTACCACGGCTCGGGCGAGCATTCCCGGCTCGACTTCGGCTTCGACGAGGCGACCGCGCGGGCCACTCCGGCCGAGCGGGCCGAGCTCGTCCGCGATTTCGTCAGCGCCGCCGACGGCCTCGAGACGGCCGGCTTCTGCCGCACGGTCTACACGTCGGCCGCGTTCGTCAACAGCGCCGGCCAGTCCGTCGAGGGACGCACGGCCGAGGCGGCGATGGACGGCATCGCCCGCGCCGGCGGGGCCGACGGGGTGGCCCGGCTGGCCAGTGGCCGCCTGTCCGACCTCGATGGCGCGCTGCTCGGCGCTCGCGCGGCGGCCAAGGCGCGGGCGGCACGCAATCCGGTCGAGCTGCCGCCCGGGCGGTACGAGGTGGTGCTCGAACCCGAGGCGGTGTCCGACCTGCTGGCCAACCTCTCGGTCTTCGGGTTCAACGGCAAGTCGTACGCCCAGAAACAGTCGTTCGCCGAGCTCGAGGCCGATCAGTTCGACCCGTCGGTGACCCTGGTCGACGAGCCGCTGGGCAGCCGCGACGAGCACGCGCCGGGCCTGCCGTTCGACGACGAGGGCACGCCCCGCGAATCGCTGGTGCTGGTGCGTGAGGGCGTCACCAAGGCGGTGGCCCACGATCGTACGTCGGCCGCCGAGGCGGGCGCGGTGTCCACCGGCCACGCCTCCGGCATGTCCCGCACGTGGGGTCCTTTCCCCAATCACGTACGGCTGGAGGCCTCCCCCGCGGCCACGCTTCCGCCCGTCGACGAGTCGATCGGCGCCGTGGCCGCGTCGGCCCGCCCGCTGGTGGCCCGCATGGAGCGCGGCCTGCTGATCACCGACCTCTGGTACACGCGGGTGCTCGACCAGAAGACGCTGGTGATCACCGGCCTGACCCGCAACGGCGTCTGGCTCGTCGAGAACGGCGAGGTGACCGCCGCGGTCGGCAACATGCGCTTCACCCAGTCGTACCCGCAGGCTCTCGCCTCCGGCATGGTGCTGGGCATCGGCGGCGAGTCGGTGCTGCTGCCCGACCGCTGGTCCGGCACCCGCTACGCGGCTCCCGCCCTGCACCTGGCCAGCTGGAACCTCACCGGCAACGCCTCCGGCTGACCGCGCGGTTATCCACAGCCGCCACTTATCCACAGCAGACCAACCCGATCAAGCCCACTTCCTCGATAATGACCAGCGGGGGATCCCCCGGTGGAGGGTGGGCTCGACGCTGTGGGTGATCATGGCGCGTCCTGTCGCATTGACCGGCGTGCTTCACTGAGGCCGTGAGCGACACGCCGCGCGACCCTGACCAGGACGACGCCGCCACCACGCGCCTGCCCAGAACCGATCGCGGCGGCGCTCCCGTGTTCCAACCGGCCGGCACCTCCCCGCAGCCGGCCGACGCGCCGGCGAGCAGCGCGGACCCCGCCGACGCTCCGGCGAGCAGTGCGGACCCGGCCGGTGCGGAGTCGTTCGCGCCCGGACGCGCGACGTCGACCACAACCGGCAGCCCGTCCGCAGCCGGCAGCCCCTCCGCAGCCGGCGGCGGACCGGCGAGCGGCAGCGGACCGGCGAGCGGCAGCCGCTCCCGGGTGACGGTCCGGGCGCGGCCGGCGTGGTGGCGGCGGCTGGCCGGATCCGGCACCTCCGACCCTCGGCAGCGACGTCGCCGGCAGTGGTTCGTGGCGGGCATCTCGATCGGTGCGGCGCTGATTGTGATCGCCCTCTGCGCGGGCGCACTCGCCGTCGTCGACGCCGTCTCGGACGTGCGCGACTCGGCCTCCGACGCCCGCGAGAACCGGGCCCTGCGCGATCAGAACTGCCTCGAACTCGAGCGCCGCCTCAACCGCCTGATCCCGCCCGGCTCCACCTCGACCCCGGCCGGCCGGGCCACGACGATCCGCGACGAGAACTCGGCCGTCCGCATCTATGTCGACGAGATCAGCGACGCCCGCAGCCAGGACGCCTGGCGGCAGATCCTCGACGCCCGGGCCGTCTTTGCCGACGCCCTCGACCGGCAGGCCAAATCGCGGACGCCGGCCTTCTACGTGCCGCCCCGCAACGCCGGTGACGCGCCCCTGGCCGACGACCTCATCGAGTGGTCGCCCGCCGCCTGCGCCGGCCCCATCCGCCGCCTGGCCGTTCCGGACCTCTGACCGACGTCCGTTTTGGATCACTCACACCAAGATCCATTAGCGTGTGCGAGCGTATCGATGCGATGAGGGTCGACTTTTGTGATCCATAACCCATCCCTGAGCGCGAAACTGTCCGACCCCCGGCGTAACGTGTGCCCCACATCACGCAAGCATGGCGGCTGCCGGGCTCCCCCTCGCTCGCCGGCCGGGTCACTGGGACAGGCACGTCAGGAGATCGAATGACGACCACGGCAACGAGGCCGGGCGTGGGACCCAACGGTCCGCAACGGCCCCGCGCGGCGATCACAGCCAAGACGCTACGCACCGACCGGTGGTGGCTCGCCCCACTCATCACTTTCGTCGGGCTCGGGGCCTGGGTCGCCTACGCGACCGTCCGCGTCTTCATGCACAAGTGGTATTTCGTCGAGCAATACCACTACCTCACGCCGTTCTACTCGCCCTGTCTCACCGACCGGTGCGTCGAGGGTTCAGCACTGTTCGGCACTCCCCTGCCGAGCTGGTGGATCCTGCCCGAGGCCGCCTTCACGCTGCCGTTCCTGCTGCTTTTCCGGCTGACCTGCTACTACTACCGCAAGGCGTACTACCGGGCGTTCTGGCTCTCGCCGCCGGCCTGTGCGGTGCCCGACGGTCACGCGAAGTACACGGGTGAGACCCGGTTCCCGCTGATCTTCCAGAACGCCCACCGCTACGCGTTCTACGCCGCGATGATCATCTCGCTGATCAACACGTACGACGCGATCATCGCGTTCCGCAGCGGCGACTCATTCGGCTTCGGGCTGGGCAACATCATCCTGGTCGGCAACGTGGTCATGCTCTGGCTCTACACGTTGTCGTGCCACTCGTGCCGCCACATCACCGGCGGCCGGCTCAAGCACTTCTCGAAGCACCCGGTGCGCTACCGCGTGTGGACCTTCGTGTCCAAGCTGAACGTCCGCCACATGCAACTGGCCTGGATCACGCTGGGCACCCTGGCCCTGACCGACTTCTACGTCATGGCCGTGTCCGCCGGCTGGTTCTCCGATCTTCGGTTCGTCGGCTAGGGGGAGGCGCACACATGACCACTGCACGAATCGAACGACACCACTACGACGTCGTCGTGATCGGGGCCGGCGGCGCCGGTCTGCGCGCGGCCATCGAGGCCCGGCTGGCCGGCAAGCGTACGGCGATCATCTCGAAGTCCCTGTTCGGCAAGGCCCACACGGTGATGGCCGAGGGCGGCGCGGCCGCGGCCATGGGCAACGTCAACTCGCGTGACAACTGGATGGTCCACTTCCGCGACACGATGCGCGGCGGCAAGTTCCTGAACAACTTCCGCATGGCTGAGCTGCACGCCAAGGAAGCGCCGGAACGCATCTGGGAACTCGAGACGTACGGTGCGCTCTTCGACCGTACGAAGGACGGAAAGATCTCGCAGCGCAACTTCGGCGGGCACGAATACCCCCGGCTCGCGCACGTCGGCGACCGCACCGGCCTCGAGCTGATCCGCACCCTGCAGCAGAAGATCGTCTCGCTGCAGCAGGAGGATTTCGCCGAAACCGGCAACTACGACTCCCGCATCCGGGTCTTCTCCGAGACCACGATCACCGAACTGCTGCTCGACGGGAACAAGGTGGCCGGCGCCTTCGGCTACTACCGCGAATCGGGCGAATTCCTCCTGCTCGAGGCGCCGGCCGTGATCCTGGCGACCGGCGGCGTCGGCCGCAGCTACAAGGTCACCTCGAACAGCTGGGAGTACACGGGCGACGGCCACGCCCTGGCCCTGCGGGCGGGCGCGACGCTGATCAACATGGAGTTCCTGCAGTTCCATCCGACCGGCATGGTGTGGCCGCCCAGCGTCAAGGGCATCCTGGTCACCGAGTCGGTCCGGGGCGACGGCGGCGTGCTGCGCAACAGCGACGGCAAGCGCTTCATGTTCGACTACGTGCCCGACGTGTTCCGCAAGCAATACGCGGATACGGAAGAAGAGGCCGACCGCTGGTACAACGACCCCGACAACAACCGCCGCCCACCCGAGCTGCTGCCCCGCGACGAGGTCGCCCGGGCCATCAACTCCGAGGTCAAGGCGGGCCGGGGCACCAAGGCGGGCGGCGTCCTGCTCGACGTCTCGACCCGCATGCCGGCCGAGACGATCACCAAGCGCCTCCCGTCGATGTACCACCAGTTCAAAGAGCTGGCCGACGTCGACATCACGAAAGAGCCGATGGAGGTCGGCCCCACCTGCCACTACGTGATGGGCGGGGTCGAGGTCGAACCGGACAGCGCGGCCGCCATGGGCACGGTCGAGGGGCTGTTCGCCGCGGGCGAGGTGTCCGGCGGCATGCACGGCTCCAACCGCCTGGGCGGCAACTCGCTGTCCGACCTGCTGGTCTTCGGCAAGCGGGCCGGTGAGCACGCCGCGGCGTACACCGACTCGCTGGCCAAGCGGCCCAAGGTGGCCACGTCCGATGTGGAATCGGCGGTGGTCACCGCCCTCGCACCCCTGGAGAGGCAGGGCGGCGAGAACCCGTACACGCTGCAGCAAGATCTTCAAGCGGTGATGGGCGACCTGGTCGGCATCATCCGGCGGGCGGGGGAACTGACCGACGCGCTCAAGCGGATCCAGGAGCTCAAGCTGCGCGTGGCCCAGGTCGGCGCGGCCGGCGGCCGGCGCTACAACCCGGGCTGGCACCTCGCGCTCGACCTGCGCAACATGCTGATCGTCTCGGAGTGCACGGCCAAGGCGGCGCTCGAGCGTGAGGAGTCCCGCGGCGGTCACACCCGCGAGGACTTCCCGGCCATGAACCCGGACTGGCGCCTGGTCAACCTGGTCTGCTCGCTCGACAATTCGGGCGACGTGCACCTCGAGCGCAAGCCGCTGCCCCGCATGCGCGACGAGCTGATCCAGCTGTTCGAGCGCACCGAGCTGTCGAAATACCTGACCGAGGACGAACTGACCCAGTTCGACGCGATCGAGGGTCCCAAGGGCGACGCCCGCGTCCCCGGCGTGCGTACCGACCCCAGCAAGACGGAGGCGAAGTAATGGGCACCAAGCGTCACTTCCGCGTCTGGCGGGGCGATTCGGCCGGCGGCGACATCGAGGACTTCGACGTCGAGGTCAACGAGGGTGAGGTCGTGCTCGACATCATCCACCGGCTGCAGGCGACCCAGACGCCCGACCTGGCCTGCCGGTGGAACTGCAAGGCCGGCAAGTGCGGCTCGTGCTCGATGGAGATCAACGGCAAGCCGCGGCTGGGCTGCATGACCCGCATGTCGACGTTCGAAGAGGACGAGACGGTCACGATCACGCCGCTGCGCACCTTCCCGGTCATCCGCGACCTGGTCACCGACGTGTCCTTCAACTACGAGAAGGCGCGCGAGACCCCGGCCTTCGCGCCGCCGCCCGGGGTGGCTCCGGGCGACTACCGCATGCAGCAGGTCGACGTCGAGCGCAGCCAAGAGTTCCGCAAGTGCATCGAGTGCTTCCTCTGCCAGAACACGTGCCACGTCGTCCGCGACCACGAAGAGAACAAGGCCGCCTTCTCGGGGCCGCGTTACTTCATCCGGGCCGCCGAGCTCGACATGCACCCGCTCGACGACCGTGAGGACCGCAAGGAGTACGCCCAGGCCAACCAGGGCATGGGCTACTGCAACATCACCAAGTGCTGCACCGAGGTCTGCCCCGAGCACATCAAGATCACCGACAACGCGATCATCCCGATGAAGGAACGCGTGGTCGACCGCCGCTACGACCCGTTGGTCTGGCTCGGCCGCAAGATCTTCCGGCGAGACGAGCTCGACGGCTCCAACGGCTCGCGGGGCGAGAACATGGCGCCGAGCACCTCGGTCGGTGTCACCGACCTGGCCCAGGGTGGGGCGTTCCCGACCCACCGCGGTCCCGAGGGTCCCGAGGTGCGTGAGGACGGCAAGATGGACGTCACCGAGGTCACGCTGCCCACCCAGGGTGGTCCGTCACCGTTCGGCGACCAGCAGTTCCCGTTGCCGTCCGACCGGGTGTCCTATCAGCAGCCCGCACAGCCGCCGGACAACGACCACTGATCAGCCGCGCCGGTCGTCGATGTCACCGTCGGCGGCCGGCGCGCCGTCGTTCCGCAACCACATCTCCAGCCCGTCGAGCAGGCGTTCCAGGCCGAAGGCGTACGTCTCCTCGAGCACCTGGTCCGGGTCGTTGCGCATGGGCCCGGTCTCTTTGCGCCACTTCTCGTAGTTCGGGTTGTCGGGCGCGAGCCGTTCCAGATAGGGCTCGACGTCCTCGGCCACCTCTTCCCACGTCTTGCCCGTCCGCTTCATGGCCGACTTGATCGCCGCCTCGGACGTCGCCGAACCGATCGCGTGCGCATTCAGCAACGCGGTGGCGTGCGACAACGGCATCCCGCTGAAGCCCGCCGCAGTGAACAGCGTGACGAGCCGCTCGCCCATACGCATCGCGTTGGGCCCCAGCGTCGGATGCAGGCCGAGCAGGCCGATCACCCAGGGGTGCCGCAGCAGCGCCGACCGCATGCCGTTGGCGCTAATCGAGGCGCCCATCCGCCAGGTCGTGTCGCCCGGCTCGGGCACGTAGACCTCGCCCAGCACCTCGTCGACGGCCAGCTCGAGCAGCTCGTCCTTGTTCGCCACGTGCCAGTAGAGCGACGTCGCGCCCGACCCGAGCTTGGTGCCCAGCCGCCGCATGCTGAGCCCGGCCGGCCCTTCGGCGTCGAGCAGGTCGATCGCCGCGCGGACGATCTGCTCACGGCTCAGCGAGGGCTGACCGGTCTGGGCCCGGGGCGGCTTCAGCCACACGGAGCCCGTGAAGCTGTCGGAGCTGGATGACATACGCCCATCCTAAAGTGGCTCGCACAGTGTTCGAGGCTACTGGTACGGTGTGCGAGCCAATCGAACACCGTACGAGAGAGGCCGTCATGACGGAGCGCAACCCTCGGCGCTGGCTGATCCTCGGCGTGCTGTGCCTGAGCCTGCTGGTGGTCGTCGTCGACAACATGGTGCTCAACATCGCGATCCCGTCGCTGATCCGCGACCTGGGCGCGAGCACCGCCGAAATCCAGTGGATCATCGACGCGTACATCCTGGTCTTCGCCGGCCTTCTGCTCACCGCGGGCAGCCTGTCGGACCGCCACGGCCGCCGCCGCGGCCTGGTGATCGGCCTGATCGTCTTCGGCGGCGCCTCGGTGCTGGCCACGCTCTGCCGGACGCCGGAACAACTGATCGCCGTACGCGGCCTGATGGGTGTCGGCGCCGCGTTCCTCATGCCGGGCACGCTCTCGATCCTCACCACGGTCTTCGCCGAGGACGAGCGCAAGAAGGCCATCGCCATCTGGAGCTCGGTGCTCATGCTGGGCGCCCTGGGCGGGCCCAGCCTGGGCGGCCTGCTGCTCGAGCACTTCTGGTGGGGATCGATCTTCCTGCTCAACGTGCCGATCGCGATCCTCGGCATCGTGGCCGCGCTGGCCGTCATCCCCGAGTCGCGCGGGCACGCCAACCGGCCCGACCTGCTGGGCGCGCTGCTCTCGATGATCGGCATGACGGCCCTGGTGTGGGGCGTCATCAACTCGGCCCAGGGCGGCTGGGGCTCGGGCTCCACCATCGGCGGCTTCGTGGTCGCGGCCGTGGCGCTGACCGCCTTCGCCCTGTGGGAACGCAGGGTCGCCGAGCCGATGCTGCCACTCACGCTGTTCCGCAACCGCAACTTCGCCGGGGCCAGCCTGTCGATCGTCCTGCTCTCCTTCTCGGCCGGCGGCGTGCTGCTCGCCCTGACGCAATACCTGCAGTTCGTGCTGGGCTACGAGCCCCTCAAGGCCGGCACCGCCTTCATCCCGATGATCGTCACCGCCATGATCTTCAACGGAGTTGGCGTCGTCGTCGACAAGAAGTTCGGCACCCGCACCGCCCTGGCCGGCGGCCTGCTGCTCATGGCGGGCGGCTTCGGCATCCTCGCCTCGCTTTCCCCGGGCGACGGCTACCTCAAGCTGGCCTTCGCGCTGGTCGTGATGGGCATGGGCAGCGGCACGGCCGGGCCCGCCGCCTACGGCACGCTGATGGGCGCGCTGCCGCCCGAGCGGGTCGGCGTCGGCTCCGCGGTGAACGACACCGTGCAGCAGGTGGGGACGGCGTTGAGCGTCGCGGTGCTCGGCAGCGTGCTTACCGCCACCTATCGCGCCGCCATGCCGGCCGACGTGGTGGGCCAGGCCCGCGACTCGATCGGCGACGCCCTGCGCATCGCGTCCGCCACGGGAGACGCCGGCCTGGCCCGGGTCGCGCAGGATTCGTTCGTCTCGGCCATCGCCTCCACCTCCCTCATCGGTGTCATCGGCGGCGTCGTGGCGGCCGTCGTGGCCATCGCCGTCCTGCGGCCGAAGCCGCCCGCGGACCCCGCTGCAGATGCCGCGCCGGAACCGGAGTCGCAACTGGCCGCCTGAGACCGCCGATCTTCGAACAGCCGTACTAACATGGCGGCATGACCAGCACCTACCAGCCATCGATGTTCGACCTGAGCGGCGACGCCGGGGGCGCGAGTGCCCCCGGCGCCGGCGATCTCGCGGGTCACATCCAGCGCCACCAGCTGACCGCCGGCGCGTGGGTCGATGTGCTGCCCGGCTGGCTGCACGGGTCCGACGCGGTCTTCGAGGCCCTGCTCGGCATCGACTGGCGGGCCGACCGCCGGCAGATGTACGACAACGTCGTCGACGTCCCCCGCCTGCTGCGCTGGTTCGGCGGCGACGAAGAGCTGCCTCACCCCGCTTTGACCGAGGCGAAGGCCAAGCTCAATACCCACTACGCCGCCGAGCTGGGCGAAGAGTTCATCACCGCCGGCATGTGCCTGTATCGCGACGGCCGCGACAGCGTGGCCTGGCACGGCGACACCATCGGCCGCTCGGCCCGCCACGACACGATGGTCGCCATCGTCTCGCTGGGCTCCCCGCGCCATCTCTCGCTGCGCCCGCGGGCCGGCGGGCACGACACGCTCCGCTTCCCGCTCGGTCACGGCGACCTGATCGTCATGGGCGGCTCCTGCCAGCGCACGTGGGAACACGCGATCCTCAAGACGGCCAAACCCGTCGGCCCGCGCATCAGCGTCCAGTTCCGCCCGGCCGGCGTCGCCTGAGTCTGGTTCCGCGCCCCTAGCAAAGGGTCGGGCCGGAGCGCCCGAATCACTCGTCGGCGTGCGATAAACGTCGATGGAAACAACTTGGAAACAGGCGGTTGACGTGCACGCCGAGAAAGTTACACTGCCAGTGTAAATAGTTGACCAACCTGCTCCACAGAGGACGAACGGTGTCTTCGTTCGCCCTGGCCATCCCGCCGCCCCCGAGCCGAGGTGACCATGTCAACGGAACCGCCAGACGACACCGATCAGGGCCTGGCCCTGCACCACATCACCGTCCGCTTCGGAGGGTTGCTCGCCCTCGACGACGTCTCCCTGCAGGTCGCCCCCGGGCGCGTCGTCGGGATCATCGGGCCCAACGGCGCCGGCAAGACCACCCTCTTCAACGTCATCTGCGGGTTCGTCGGCCCGCAGTCCGGCTCGCTCACGCTCGACGGCAAGCCGTTCCGCCCGCGCCCGCACCACCTGACCCGTCGCGGCATCGCCCGCACCCTGCAGGGGGTGGGCCAGTTCGGCGGCATGACAGTTCTCGAGAACGTGCTGGTCGGGGCCCGATCCCGCAAGGCCGAGGCGGACGCCTGGGCCGCCCTGGAGCGCTGCGGCGTCGCCGAGCACGCCCGGGCGCTGCCGGGTTCGCTGCCGTACGCGAAACGCAAACGCGTCGAACTGGCCCGGGCCCTGGCCTCCAAGCCACGCATCCTCATGCTCGACGAGCCGGCCGGTGGCCTCGACACCGAAGAAATCCGCTGGCTGGCCGAGCTGATCCAGGGAGCGCAGACCACCGTGCTGCTGGTCGAGCACCACATGGAGCTGGTCATGTCGGTCTGCGACGAGATCCTGGTTCTCGACTTCGGCAAGCCCATCGCGCTGGGCACCCCGGGCGAGATCCGCACCAACGAAAAGGTCGCCGAGGCCTACCTGGGGGCGGCCGCATGAGCGCGCTGCTCGAGGTCGAGGGCCTTACCGCCGGCTACGGCGCCGCGCCCGTGCTGCACGACGTCAGCCTGACCGTCCAACCGGGAGAGATTGTCGCCGTTCTCGGGGCCAACGGCGCCGGCAAGTCGACCCTTCTGCGTACGCTGTCCGGCCTCCTGCCTGCCTCGAGCGGCCGCATCACGTTCGACGGCCAGGATCTGCGCGGCATCCGGGTCGAGCGCATGGTCCACCATGGCCTCGCTCACGTGCCCGAGGGCCGCGGCGTCGTCACCGAGCTCACGGTCGACGAGAACCTGCGCCTCGGCGGACTCTGGCGGAAGCCGCAACCGTCGCTGGAGCCGATCTACGAGCTGTTCCCCCGCCTGGCCGAACGTCGCAGCCACCTCGGCCATCAGCTCTCCGGGGGCGAACGCCAGATGCTCGCGATCGGCCGGGCCCTGGCCGCGCAGCCCCGGCTGCTGCTGCTCGACGAGCCCTCGCTGGGCCTGGCCCCCAAGATCACCGCTCAGATCATGGCCCTGCTGCGCGATCTGCGTGACCGCACCGGCCTGGCCGTCCTGCTGGTCGAGCAGAACGTCCGCAGCGCGCTCTCGATCGCCGATCAGGGAGTCGTGCTGTCACTGGGCCGCATCGTCACCCGGCACGACGCCGCGACGCTCGTCGACGACGCCGACCTCCGGCACGCCTACCTGGGGTTCTGACATGGACCGTTTCCTGTTCCTGACCTTCGACGGCCTCAGCCGGGGCGCCGTCTACGCGGCGTTCGCGCTGGCCCTGGTGCTGATCTGGCGGGCCACCCGGATAGTCAACTTCGCCCAGGGCGCGATGGCGGTGGCCACGGCGTACGTGGCCTATTCGGTGTCCGACGCGACCGGCTCGTACTGGCTCGGCTTCATCGTCGCGCTGGTCGCCGGACTACTTCTGGGCGCAGGCGTCGAGCGGGTCGTGATGCGCTTCGTCGACCACTCCTCGCCGCTCAACGGCGTGGTCGTCGCCCTCGGGCTCGTGCTGATCATCCAGGGCGTGCTCGGCATGATCTACGGCAACGAGTTCCGGCCGGCCACCGCCCCGTTCAGCCGGGACGCGTTCGAGATCGGCGGCGTCGCCCTGCTCTCGCGGTACGACCTGTTCGTCTTCGCCGCGGTGGGCGCGGTGGTCGTGCTTCTCACCCTTCTTTTCACCCGTACGCCGACCGGCCTGCGCATGCGGGCGGCGGCCTTCGCTCCCGACGTCTCGCGCCTGCTGGGGGTGCCGGTCGGCGGCATGCTCACGCTCGGCTGGGCCCTCGCCGCCGCGGTCGGCTCGCTGGCCGGGATGCTGGTCATCCCCACCGAACTGGGGCTGCACCCGACCGCCATGGACATCGTCTTCATCTCCGCGTTCACGGCGGCCGTGGTCGGCGGCCTCGACAGCCCGATCGGCTCGGTGCTCGGCGGCCTGATGGTGGGCCTGCTGCTCTCGTACATCAGCGGCTACCTCGGCGCCACGGTCGCTCCGATGGCCGTGCTGGCCCTGCTCGTGGTGGTTCTGCTGAGCCGTCCCGACGGCCTCTTCTCCCGACGAGCGAAAGCGAGGACAGCATGACGGTCGTCCGGGATCGGGTCACCACCAGGATCGCCTCGCCGCCGATGCGCCGGCGCCTCAGCCCGCTGCTGGTCGTCGTGGCCGGCGCCGCGATCGTCGTCGCCCTGACGTACACGCTGCCGCCGTTCCGTACCTACCAGCTGGCGACCGTCGGGGCGTACCTCTGCGTCACCGCCGGCCTCACCGTGCTCACCGGCCTCAATGGACAGCTGTCTCTGGGGCACGGCGCCTTGATGGCCACCGGCGCGTACACGCTGGCGCTCTGGCAGAACAAGTTCAACCTGCTCGCCGTCGGCATCGTCGTGGCCGTCCTGGTGACCACGGCCGTCGGCGCCGTCATCGGCCTGGCCGCCGCCCGGCTGCGCGGGCCCTATCTGGCCGGCCTCACCCTGGCCGTGGCGGTGGTCGTGCCCTCGATCACCAGCACGTTCGACGAGACGTTCAACAGCGACCAGGGCCTGTCGGTGATCCTCAACCCGCCGCCCGAGTCGCTGACCGTCGAGCAGTGGCAGGCCTGGCTCTGCTGGGGCGCCGCCCTGGTCACGGTGTTCGTGCTGGCCCTGCTCACCCGGGGCCGGTTCGGGCGCGACATGCGGGCCGTGCGTGACGACGAGACAGCAGCCCGTCTCGCCGGCATCAGCATCGCCCGCACCCAGGTCGCCGCGTTCGTGGTCTCGGCGGCCTGCGCCGGCCTCGGCGGCGCCCTGTTCGCGGTGATGGCCCAAAGCGTCTCGCCCGGCGCGTTCCCGCTCACCCTGTCGCTGTTCCTGCTGATGGCGATCGTCATCGGCGGCCTGGGCCGGCTCTCGGGCGCCCTGATCGGCGCGGTGCTGCTGGTGGCGCTGCCGGCGGTGGCCCACGAGATCGGCGAGGCGGCCGGCTCGCAGCGGCTCGAGGGCAACCTCGCGCTCACCTTCTTCGGCGTCGTTCTCGTCGTCGTCATGCTCGCCGCGCCGGGTGGGCTCGCTTCCCTGCGCCCCTTCAAGAAGAAAGGCCACCGATGAAACGCACCGCGACCGCTCTCACCGCCGCAGTGCTGCTGGCCGTCTCCGGCTGCAGCAACTCCGACGGCGGCGGCAGCAATAGCAGCGCCGACACCCCGGGCGTGACCGACACCGAGATCGTCGTCGGCACGCACATGCCCCTCACCGGCCCGGCCGCCGCCGGCTACTCCAAGATCGCCCCGGCCACCAAGGCCTACTTCGACTACGTGAACGCGAACGGCGGCGTGCACGGCCGCAAGATCACGTACAAGATCATGGACGACGGCTACAACCCGGCCAACACCCAGCAGGTCGTGCGTCAGCTGGTGCTGCAGGACAAGGTCTTCGCCATCCTCAACGGCCTGGGCACGCCCACGCACAGCGGCGTGCTCGACTTCCTCAAGACCAACCGGGTGCCCGACCTGTTCGTGGCCAGCGGCAGCCGCAGCTGGAACCAGCCCGACAAGTATCCGGGCACGTTCGGCTTCAACCCGGACTACACGGTCGAGGGCAAGATCCTGGCCACCCACGTGAAGACCGAGCACGCCGGCAAGAAGGTGTGCTTCCTGGGTCAGGACGACGACTTCGGGCGCGACAGCCTGGCCGGCATCGAGAAGGTGCTCGGCCCGGTGGCGGCCAAGCAGTCGTACGTGACCAGCAACCCGAACGTCGGCCCGCAGATGGGCGCGCTCAAGGCGGCCGGCTGCCAGGTGGTCATGCTCGCGACCGTGCCCGGGTTCACCGCGCTGTCGATCGGCACGGCAGCCAAGATCGGGTTCAAGCCGCAGTTCGTGGTGAGCAACGTCGGATCCGACCCGGCCACCCTGGCCAAGACGCTGGGAGCGGCCGCGCCGCTGCTGGAGGGGGTCGTGGCGGCCAACTACCTGCCGCTGGTCAACGACACCGCGAACCCGTGGATCCAGCTGTACACCAAGGTCAACAAGGAGTACAACGCCGGCGCCGAGATGGACAACAACGTGGTGTACGGAATGTCCGTGGCCTACCTGTTCGTCCAGTCGCTGCAGTCCGCGGGCAAGGACCTGACCCGCGACGGCATCATCGAGGCGGTCAAGAAGGGCGGCTTCACCGGGCCCGGCCTGGTGCCCGTCCGCTACTCGGCGACCGACCACTCCGGCTACGGCGGCGAGCAGCTCACCACCATCGAGGGCGGCCAGGCCAAGTGGCTCGGCAAGCCGTTCCGCACCGACGACGGCGACGGCGCGGTCGAGGTTTACGAGCAGGCGGCGGTGGCCCCGCCAGCGAACGGCATCCCCGCTGCCTAAGGTGGGCTGCGGGACTTGATTGATCGAATCTGACGAGGGAGCGGCGATGGCGGACCAAGTGGCGATCGTGACGGGAGCCAGCAGAGGGATCGGGTTCGCCATCGCGCAACGCTTCGTGGCCGACGGGTACAAGGTCTGCATCACCGGCCGGGACGCGGCCGCGCTCGACTCGGCCGCCAAGGACCTGGGCGGCGCCGACGTGGCGATCGGGGTGGCCGGCAAGGGCGACGACCCCGACCACCGGGCCGCGGTGGTCGACACCGTGCTCGGCCAGTTCGGCCCGGTCACCGCGCTGGTCAACAACATCGGCATCAACCCGGTCTACGGCCCGCTGGGCTCGATCGACCTGGGCGCGGCCCGCAAGATCTTCGAGGTGAACGTCCTCGGCACGCTCGGCTGGGTGCAGGAGGCCCTGCGCGGCGGGCTGGCCGAGGGCGGCGGCTCGATCGTCAACATCTCGTCGGTCTCGGGGGTGCGCCCGGCCCCCGGCATCGGCTTCTACGGCGTCACCAAAGCCGCTCTGATCCACCTCACCGAGGAACTGGCCGTCGAGCTGGCGCCCAAGGTGCGGGTCAACGCGGTCGCGCCGGCCGTGGTCAAGACGAAGTTCGCGTCCGCGCTGTTCGAGGGGCGCGAGGAACAGGTGTCGTCCGGCTATCCACTGGCCCGGCTCGGCGTCCCCGAGGACGTGGCGGGCGCGGTCGCGTTCCTGAGCTCGGCCGACGCGGGCTGGATCACCGGCCAGACCCTCGTCATCGACGGCGGCGTCACCCTGACCGGGAAGATGCAGTGAAGCGGGTCGTCGTCACCGGCGCCGGCGGCGGGATCGGCGCGGCGCTGGCCCGCCGGTTCGCGTCCGAGGGGGCCGAGGTCGTCGTCAATGACGTGAATCCGGCTGCGGCCGAGGCGGTGGCCAGCGAGATCGGCGGGCTGCCGGTGCCGGGCGACGCCGCCGACGAGGAAGACACGCGCCGCCTGATCGACACGGCCTGGGCCGAGCTGGGCGGCATCGACCTGTTCTGCGCCAACGCCGGCACTCTCACGGCGGGCGACGAGAGCACGCCCGACGACGTGTGGACGCGGGACTGGAACGTCAACGTGATGTCCCACGTCTACGTCACCCGCGCGCTGCTCCCCCGGTGGCTCGATTCCCACGAGCCCAAGCGCCTGGTCATGACGGTCAGCGCGGCCGGCCTGCTCACCCTGCTGGGCAGCGCGCCCTACGCGGTGACCAAGCATGCCGCCCTCGCGTACGCGGAATGGCTGCGCGCCACGTACCACCACCGCGGCATCACCGTCCAGGCGTTGTGCCCCCAGGGCGTACGCACCGACATGCTCACCCGGGGCAGCGCCCGCGGAAGCGCCAGCGCCGCCCTGCTGGCCGAGAGCGCACTCGAGCCCGACGTCGTCGCGGCCAAGGTGGGCGAGGCCCTGCAGGGCGACAGCTTCCTGATCCTGCCGCACGCCGAGGTGGCCGAGTTCTATCAGCTGCGGGCGGCCGAGACCGATCGCTGGCTCGGCGGCATGAACAAGATGCAGCGCGCGTTCGAGGGCGGCGCCCGGTGAAGGGCCTCGACCTCGAGCGCCTGCAGGCCTACCTGAAGAGCCCGCGCGAGCTGACCGGGCAGATGTTCGCCGGCGGTCGCTCGAATTTGACGTACGCCGTAACCGACGGCGAGCAACGCTGGGTGCTACGCCGTCCGCCGCTCGGCCACGTGCTGCCCACCGCCCACGACATGACCCGCGAGCACCGGGTGCTCGAAGCCCTGGCGAAAGCCGGCTTCCCCGCGCCGCGGCCGGTGCTGCTGTGCACCGACACCGAGGTCATCGGCGCGCCGTTCTATCTGATGGAACACGTCGACGGCACCATCTACCGCGACATCGCCAAGCTGCAGGCGCTCGGGCCCGACGCCATGCGCAGGCTCGCGCTGTCGCTCGTGGACACTCTGGCCGATCTGCACGCGCTCGACCCGGCGGCGATCGGGCTGGCCGGCTTCGGCCGTCCCGAGGGCTTCAACCAGCGCCAGGTCAACCGGTGGAAGAAGCAGCTCGACGCGTCGCGCAGCCGCGAGGTGGCCGGCATCGACGAGCTGCACGCCCGGCTCGCGGTCGACATCCCGGACGGCGGCCCGGGCACGGTGGTGCACGGCGACTTCCGCCTCGACAACGTGCTGATCGGCGAACAACTGCAGGTCAACGCCGTACTGGATTGGGAGATGTCGACGCTGGGCGACCCGCTCAGCGACGTCGCGCTGATGTTCATCTACGCCGATCTGCCGCTCAACGTCGGCGCCGACGGCAAGCTCACCGCGCCGCTGCGGGTGCCCGGGCACCCGAGCCTGGCCGAACTGGGCGCGCGCTACGCCGAGCGCAGCCGGCGCGACGTCAGCGATCTGCACTGGTACGTGGGATTCGCCGCATTCAAGCTCGCCGTCATTCTCGAGGGCGTGCACTACCGATACGTTCAGGGCCAGACCGTCGGCGAGGGTTTCGAGTCGATCGGGAAGATGGTCGGCCCACTGGTCATGCGCGGCCACGAGGCGCTGGAGGGACACTGATGGACTTCGGCTTCGACGATCGGACCGAGGACTACCGCAAGCGGCTTCTCGCCTTCATGGACGAGCACGTCTACCCGGCCGAGGCCTCGTTCCACAGCGATTCGTGGTCACCGCCGCCGCTGCTCGAGGATCTGAAGGCGGCCGCGAAGAGCGCCGGGCTGTGGAACCTGTTCCTGCCCGGTGAGCACGGCGCCGGCCTGACCAACCTGCAGTACGCGCCGCTGGCCGAGATCACCGGCCGCAGCCCGCACATCGCGCCGCCCGCCCTCAACTGCGCCGCGCCCGACACGGGCAACATGGAGGTGCTGGCCGAGTTCGGCAGCGACGAGCAGAAACGCGAGTGGCTGCAGCCGCTGCTGGACGGCACGATCCGCTCGGCCTTCGCGATGACCGAGCCGCAGGTCGCCTCGTCCGACGCGACGAACATCGGCACGCTGATCGAGCGCGACGGCGACGAGTACGTCATCACCGGCCGCAAGTTCTACATCACCGGCGCCATGAACCCGAACTGCCGCATCTTCATCGTGATGGGCAAGACCGACCCGTCGGCGGCGCGGCACGTCCAGCAGAGCATGGTGCTGGTCCCGCGAGAGACGCCGGGTGTGACGGTCAAGCGGGGCATGACGGTCTTCGGCTACACCGACGGCGACCACGGCGGCCACGCCGAAGTGCTTTTCGAGGGGGTACGCGTACCGGCCACGAATTTGATCGGTGAACAGGGCGGCGGCTTCGCCATCTCGCAGGCGCGCCTGGGCCCGGGCCGGATCCACCACTGCATGCGGCTGATCGGGATGGCCGAGCGCGCGCTCGAGCTCATGTGCACGCGGGCGCTGAGCCGCACGCCGTTCGGCAAGCCCCTGGCCGAGCAGGGCGTCGTGCAGGACTGGATCGCCGAGTCTCGCGTGCGCATCGAGCAGGCCCGGCTGCTCGTGCTGAAGGCGGCCTGGCTGATGGACACGGTCGGCAACAAGGGCGCCCACACCGAGATCCAGGCCATCAAGATCATCGTGCCCGCGACGGTCGAGTGGATCGTCGACAAGGCCATCCAGACCCACGGCGCCGCCGGCGTCGGGCAGGACACTCCCCTTGCGGCGTTGTGGGCGGCGGCCCGTACGCTGCGGCTGGCCGACGGACCGGACGAGGTGCACAAGCGCTCGCTGGCCCGGCGGGAGTTGAACCGTTACCGGAGTGCCTCGTGAGCCCAGCTCAGCAGCGCGTCGACGGGCGTACGGCCCGGTCCGAGCGCACCCGCAACGCCATCGTGGACGCCCAGCTGCAGCTGATCGGCGAGGGCGACCTGCGCCCGACGGCCGACCGCATCGCCAAGACGGCAGGCGTGTCGCTGCGCGCGTTGTGGAGCCACTTCGCCGACATGGAGGCGCTGTTCACCGCGAGCGGCAAGCGGGTCCTCGAGCTGCGCGACGCCTCGCACCGGCCGATCTCGCCCGAGCTGCCGCTGCCCGAGCGCATCGACGCCTACTGCCGCCAGCGGGCCCGCCTGCTCGAACAGATCGGCCCGACGGCCAAGGCGGCGGCCATCAAAGAGCCGTTCAGCGAGACGCTGCGCCGCTACCGCCGCATGCACGTCCAACGCGTACGGGACGAGCTGGCCACCCTGTTCGCGGCCGAGATCAACGGCAACGACGAGCTGCTGGACGCCCTCACCGCCGTGAGCATGTGGCCCACCTGGGCGACGTGGCGCGAAAACATGGACCTGTCGGTGACCGCAGCCCGGGCGACGCTTTCCCGGACCATCACCGCGCTGCTGGCCTCGGCTTAGCGTTGCGCAGGCGGATGCCGCTGAAGCCGAGAGTGCTCTCGACAACCTGATCCCAGAAGGGCCACAGGTTGTCGAGCACGCGCAGCTGGATGCCGGCCGCCTCGTGACAAGCCAACAGGTCGCCGACCTCTTCGGCCGGACCCAGCGGCTCGACCGGCTCGGTGGCGACCATCGCGTGCGGCTGCGAATCCGGCGAGGCGATCGGCCGGAACGGGGCCGCCGGGAGCCGGTAGGCGTACAGCCGGGCCGTCCGCAGCGCCTCCAGCCACCCGTACTCGATGGCATGCACCCGCACCCCGCTGCCCGCCCCGACGATGCGGTCGCGATCCACATCGGACGTGCGCCCGGTCACCCACGCCATCGCCCGCGGGCACTGCCGCGGAAACCAGTAGTCGGGCGCCCGGTCGCCATCGACGGCCCACACGTACGCCTCAGCCTCCCGCGACGTCGGCGCGACGTGCGGCACGAACCGGGCGATCGTCGGATCCTCACTGAAGTGCAGCACTTCGCCGGGCCGGGGACGCATCCCTCCGTTCTACCCGACTCAGCCGAACCGGGTCCGCTGCTCGGTGACAACCTCCCGGCTGACGTTGGCCACCACGCCTCACGTGAGCGGAACACCCTCCTCGATCATCCCGCCATTGCATCACCGCATGACCATGGCGGGTTTCCTACTCGTTTGACACACTTGGGTCATGGGTTACAGCATCGGGGAAGGGCCGGCGACACGGGTGAGCTTGTCGCTGCCGGAGGGAACCGCGGCGGCGATCCGGTCGCGGGTGGGCAAGCGGGAGTTCTCCGCCTTCATCGCCGAGTCCGTCGAGCGTGAGCTGCGCGGCCAGATCCTCGACGAATACCTGGCCGACTACGAGAGCCGGAAGGGGCCGGTCTCCGAGCAGGCCCGTCAGCAGGCACGGCAAGTTTTCGACGAGGTGTTCGCCGAGGAGGGCGAATGGCCCGCCGCCGGCTGAGCCACGAGGGAACCGTGGTCCTCGACTGCGAAGGCCTCTCGAAGTTGCTTGCCGACGACGAGCGGGTGGTGGCGCTGGTGGCCGAGGCACGCTCGCGCGGCATGGAGGTCGTGATCAGTGCTCTCACGATCATCGAGGCCGTCTACGCCCGCACGAACGAGTCTCGCCTGAACCGGGTGCTCTCCGGACTGCGCGTGATCCCGGTGGGCGACGAGGAGGCGCGGGCATCGTCGCGACTTCTGAGGGGCGCCCACCTGCACGGGCACAAGTACGCGATCGACGCGGCGGTGGCCGAGGCAGCGCTCCGGCAGCGCCGCCCTGTGGTCATGCTGACCAGCGACATCGACGACATGGCCAAGCTGTGTGGCGATCGCGTCCGGCTGGTGGCGGTGTGAACGGGCTAGAGCGTCCGCTCGTAGCAGAGCGAGATCTCTGAACCCACGTACGGGCCGTAGAGGGGGATCTGGCGGTAGCCCTCGCGCTCGTAGAAGCGGATGGCCTCGGGCTGGGCGGTTCCGGTTTCGAGGCGCAGGGTCGTCCAGCCGCGGGTCACGGCGGCCGACTCCAGGGCGCGCAGGATCGCCGTGGCGGCGCCGGTTCCGCGGGCGGCGGGGATCGCGTACATGCGCTTGATCTCGGCGCTGGTGGGGGTCAGGCGGCGGAGGGCGCCGCACGCCAGGGGTGTGCCGTCGGGGGCCGAGGCGATCAGGAACAGGTCGACGTCGGCGGCCGAGGGGGGCGGGCCGGGCTCGTGGTCGTCGCTGCCGTAGCGGGCGTCCAGTTCGGCTCGCTGGGCGGCGCGCAGGGCGACGCCGGCCGGGTCGTCCCACGCGCGTACCTCGATGGTCGTCATCGCAGGTCCGCGTCGGTGGCCATTTTGTTCAGGGCAGCGGCCAGGTCTTCGAGGTCGAGGGCGCCCAGGTGGTCGAAGATGTGGCGGCGGACGCTGGCCAGGTGAGTGGGCCAGGCCTCGCGCAGGCGGGCCAGGCCGCTCTCGGTCAGCACGGCGTTCCAGCCGCGGGCATCCTCGTCGCATTTGACGCGGTTCAGGTAGCCGAGGGACTCCAGTTTGGCGGCCAGCCGGGTCATGCCGCTGAGTGACATGTCACAGGATTGAGCAAGTTCGCTCATGCGCATGCGGCCGTGCGCAGACTCGGAGAGGTGCCGCAGAACGTTGTACTCGCTGGCCGTCATGCGTTGTTCGGCTTCCAGGTCAGCGTTCATCGCCCGGGGCAGCACGAGCAGGATCCGGCCGAGCGCCCGCATGACCGCCTCCTCCTGAGGGGAGAGCGGGACAGGCCCCGGATCGGGTGATGTGGCGGACATGACGTTGATCGTAGGCCCGCCCGGCAGGAATAGTTGCTTGACGTAGCAAGTTAGAGCGCGAGGACACACCGCAGCGCGAACTAAGGAAGAAAAACGATGACCAAGATCGGAATTATCCTCGGCAGCACCCGCCCCGGCCGCAACGGCGAAGCCGTGGCCAAGTGGGTCTTCGATGTCGCGTCCAAGCGCACCGACGCCGAGTTCGAGCTCGTCGACCTTCTCGACTACAACCTGCCCCACCTCGACGAGGCGATCCCGCCGTCGATGGGCCAGTACAGCCAGCCGCACACCATCGAGTGGGCCAAGAAGATCGACTCGTTCGACGGCTTCATCTTCGTGACCCCGGAGTACAACCACTCCACCTCGGGCGCGCTCAAGAACGCGATCGACTTCCTCTTCAAGGAGTGGAACAACAAGGCCGCCGGCTTCGTCGGCTACGGCTCGGTCGGTGGCGCCCGCGCCGTCGAGCACCTGCGCCTGATCGCCGGCGAGCTCATGCTGGCCGACGTGCGCGCCCAGGTGCTGCTGTCGCTCGCGACCGACTTCGAGAACTACAGCAAGTTCCTCCCCAGCGAGCGGCAGGAGCAGGCCCTTCACGCCGTGCTCGACCAGACCGTGACCTGGAGCAAGGCGCTCGAGACGGTCCGCCAGGCCGCCTGACAAGTTTCACGCGTACTTCAGACACGAGGCCTCGGATGCTTGCGTCCGGGGCCTCGCGCCGCACAATTCATGGGTGCAAAACCAGACAACTAGTGACTTAATGCAGCAACTGCTTGAGATGCCACGAAAGTCTTGGTGGGCCCGGCTGCCGTTCAGCGTACGGATCACGGCCGGCACCAGTGCGGTGCTCCTCGTGCTGGCCGCGGCCGTGGCCGGCATCGCCACGCTGACCAGGGACCGCCCGGCTGCCCCGCGCATCGTCACGGCGATCGGGCAGGCCGCTCCCCAGGCCGGCGACGAGATCCCGGCGCCGCCCCCGCTCGTTCCGGCGACACCCGGCCTCGACCCGGCGACCGGATTTTCCCGTACGACCGACCAGGCCGACCGGACGGGCGGGCGCCAGCCACGGCCCCCGGCCGGGGCGCCGGCCCAGGCCCACGCTCAGCCCGCGGTTCCGGGCCAGGCTCAGCATCCGGTTCCGGGGCAGGCCAAGCCCCCGGTACCGGGCCATGCCCCTCCCGTTCCGGCCAAGGCCCAGGCTCCGCACCGGGCCGCCACGACCACGACCGGGAAGGCTCCGACCAGAACGCCGGCGAAGCCCCCGGCGGCCCCGGACTCCCGGACCCCCGTGGCCGCGGGCCCGGTGATCACCACCCGCACCGACGTGGAGACCCGCGAGGTGCCCTTCCAGACGCGTTTCGTGCGCGACCCGTTCCTGCCGCGCGGCGCCCGCAAGATCACGGCGGCCGGCGTGCCCGGCGAGCAGACCCTGCGCTACCTCGTGACGCTGACCGACGGCCGGGAGACCGGCCGCAAGCTGCTGGGCACCACCGTCACCCGCGACCCGCAGCAACGTGTGATCACTTTCGGCACCGCCCGCGACTTCGACGACGACTTGGACGACGACGGCGGACACCGCGACCGGTGTGGCCACAGGCTCCGCTTCTGCGTGCCGATGGGGCGCCAGACGCGGTCTTACTGCCCGGACGACCGCGACGAGCTGACCATCGACCTGCCCGGCCTCGACGTGCTGGACGGCAACCTGACGCGAGACGTGCTGCGTGGCGAGCTGCCGCAAGACGTGCTGGACGGCGAGCTGCCGCTGACCGGGCAGGGGGACGACGAGCTGCCGTTGGCCGGGCGGGGAGACGACGAGCTGCCGCTGGCCGGGCGGGTGGACGGCGAGCTGCCGCAAATGGATTGCGCCGCGGAGCCGGAGATCTCCAAACTGCGGCGGTGAAGGACTTCGACGCTCTGCTCGACGAGGCGGCCGCCGTCCCGCTCGAGGGCTGGGATTTCGCGTGGTTCGCGGGCCGCGCCACCGAGCAGCGGCCCTCGTGGGGATACGCCGGCCTGGTGGCCGATCGGCTCACCCGCTCCGAGGCCGCGCTCGACCTGCAGACCGGCGGCGGTGAGGTCTACGCGTACGCGATAGCGAGATCCGCCGCCAACGGGCAGCACGTCGCCACGGAGGCCTGGCCGCCGAACGTCCCGGTGGCCAAGGCCAATGTCGGGCAGGTGGTCGCCACCGACGGCCTGCCGTTCCGGGACGGCGCCTTCGACCTGGTGGTGAGCCGCCACCCGGTCACCACCGACTGGCCCGAAATCGCCCGGGTGCTCAGGCAGGGAGGGGTCTTCCTGTCCCAGCAGATCGGCGCCGGCAGCAATCGCGAGCTGTCCGAGGCCATGCTGGGCCCGCTCCCCGCGCCGACCCGGCAGCATCCGGAGCAGATCGCGGCGGCGGCCGAGGCGGCCGGCTTCGAGGTCCTTCAGGTACGCGGGGAACGCCTGCGAGCCGAGTTCTACGACATCGCCGCGGTGGCGCACTTCCTGCGCAAGGTGGTCTGGACGGTCCCGGAGTTCACCATCGAGAAGTACCGGGAGCAGTTGCGAGCCGTCCACGACCGGATCAACGTGGAGGGCATGTTCGTCTCGCACGCCACCCGGGTCCTGATCGAGGCGCGGCGATGACCCTGAGCGACGCCCGGCCGACCGAAGACGAGGCACGGCGATGACGTTGAGCGACGCCCGGCCGGCCGAAGAGGGGGCGCGGCGATGACGCTGAGCGACGCCCGGCTGGCCGGGATCGCCGCCGAGGTCGTGCGGGTGCCCGGGGTCGTCGGCGTCGTGCTGGGCGGCAGCCGGGCTCGCGGCACGCACACGCCCGAGTCGGACACCGACCTCGGCATCTACTACCGCGCTCCCCTCGACGTCGACCGCCTCGGGGCGGTGGCCCGTTCCCTGAGCGGCCCCACGGCGCAGGTCACCGAGCCCGGCGGCTGGGGGCCGTGGGTCGACGGCGGGGGGTGGCTCAAGGTGGACGGCGGGGCGCTCGACTTCATCTATCGAGACCTCGATCGCGTACGCACGGTGTGCACCGACGTCGGGCAGGGCCGCTACGAGTTCCACCAGCAGGGCGGCCACCCACTCGGGTTCGCCGATCACGCGTACGCGGGGGAATTGGCTGTGGGAAAGATTTTGAGCGACCCCACCGGCGAGCTGGCCCGCCTGCGGAGCAGCCTGCAGCCCTACCCGCCGGCGCTGTCCCAGGCCTTGATCGCGGGACTGTGGGAGGCCGACTTCCTGGTCGCGATCGCGCGCAAGGGGCTGCCCCGGGCCGACACCGCCTTTGTCGCCGGCTGCCTGTTCCGGCTGGTCGGCGTGTGCGCGCACGCCCTGCACGGCGCGGCCGGACGGTGGCTGATCAACGAGAAGGGCGCCGTGGCCGCGACCGCCGCCCTGCCCGGCGCCCCGGAACGTTTCGCCGAGCGGGTCGACCAGGCCTTCGCCGCGCTGGAGGGCGATCCGCTGCGCCTGCGCCTGGCCATCGACATCGCGGCCGACCTCGCGCTCGACACCACCGACGCGTGCACCATGATGGTGCGGTGACCGCCGACGAGCCCACCATCCTGGCCACCAGCGCGTTCTTCGAGGTCGGCCGGTTCGGCGATTTCGCCTGGCGCCCGGGCCGCATCCACCGGTTCGCGGCCGAACTGGCCCAGGCCACCCGGCCCCGCATCTGCTTCCTGACCCAGGCCAGCGGCGACCCGGCCGCCACCATCGGCGCGCACTACGCCGCGTTCGCCGGCACCGAGTTCGTGGCCTCGCACCTGCAGCTGTTCCCGATGCCGAACGTGGCCGACATCCGCGCCCATCTGCTCGACCAGGACATCATCTGGGTGCACGGGGGCAGCGTGGCCAACCTGTGCGCGGTGTGGCGGGTGCACGGCGTCGACGAGATTCTGCACGAGGCCTGGCAGTCGGGGATCGTGCTGGGCGGCGTCTCGGCCGGTTCGATCTGCTGGCACCAGGGCGGCAGCACCGACAGCTTCGGGCCCGAGCTGCGCGGCTTCACCGACGGTCTGGGCTGGCTGCCGTACTCGAACGGCGTGCACTACGACGCCGAGGAGCAGCGGCGGCCCAAGATGCACGAGCTGATCGCCGACGGCACGCTGGGCGACGGCTACGCCACCGACGACGGCGCCGGGCTGGTCTATCGCGGCACCACGCTGAGCGAGGTGGTGGCCGACCGGCCCGGCCCGCTGGGCTACGAGCTCAACCGGGCCGCGGACGGCTCGGTGACCGAGACGCCGCTGCCCACCAGGGTGCTCTAGCTGGCGTAGTGCAGGATCACGTTGTGCACGTGGTGGGTCTTCTCGGAGCCGCGGAACTCGACCTCGTAGATGTGCTGGCCGACGGTGATCGCGATGGTGCCGGTGGAGAAGAACTGACCGGCCCAGCTCTTGTTGCTCACGACGCTGACGCTGCTGACCTTCGAGTACGGGATGCTCGTGATCGCGACGCGCTTCCCGACGAACGACTTGTCCTGGATGATGATGCGCCGGTTGGTCAGCCCGATGAAGCCGGTGCCGGCCCCCACCGCGTCGTACACGGCGATGATCTGCTCACCGTCCAGCAGGCCGCTCTCGATCTGCTGGAGCTGGCCCTTGCTGTCGTAAATCACTTCGCTCATGTCGCGAGGGTAGCGATCAAGGGCTATGCGGAGCGGTGACCGTGCGGTAGAAATCCTCGATCCGGGCCGCGAGGGCGACCTCACCGTCGGTGAGCGTCTCGCCGTCGCGATCGCCCAGACAGATCTGAGTGTGACCGTCGGTTCGCCGAATGCTGGGGCGTATGCGCAGAGTGTCCGCCGCCACCTTGATTCGTTCGGTCAATGCGGCATGCTGACTGTCGTCGCATGCCAGCTCACGCTTGAGCTGGACGCCGTCCTGCGTCCAACCGCTCAGCAGCGTCAGAGCATCGCTGAGGTAGTCGGAGCGCACCCGTTGTTTTCTGACCCGCATCGCCGCACCCCCTAGGCGTCGTTGCCGGCTTGTGGCCAAACTGTCGCCGTGTCGTCATGGTCGGTGCCACAAGTGTTGCCTCCCGCGACAATCATGTCCACGCCCACATATCCGTGTTTGCGTGACGATCAGGACGCCTCGGGCAACCTGAACGGTAAACTGTTGTGGGAAGCTCTTGTTTCATGCCGCCGAAACAGCACGTCAGGGACACGAAGTCACGCAAAGTAATCGTTGCCGCAGTGATCATCACTGATGGGCGCGTTCTGGCGTGCGAGCGGTCCGCACCGGCCGAGGTCGCCGGCCGATGGGAGTTTCCCGGCGGAAAGGTCGAACCAGGCGAAACCGACGAAGAGGCGTTAGCCCGCGAGTGCGCCGAGGAACTGGGCGTACGCGTCGAGGTCGGCGACCGGGTCGGGCCGGACGTCTCACTGGCGCACGGCCGGGCTGTGCTGCGGGTCTTCGCCGTACGCCTGCTGGAGGGCGACGTGCCGCGGGCGCTGGAGCACTCGTCCATGCGCTGGCTCGCCAAGGACGAGCTGGACAGCGTGCACTGGCTGCCCGCGGACAAACCGATCGTCGCCGAGCTCCCGGCCCTGCTGGGCTGACTTAAGACCCGTACGTCTTGCGCAGTTCCCGCTTGAGCACCTTGAAGCTCGGCCCGAGCGGGAGCTGCTCGGCGAACCGGATCTGCCGCGGATATTTGTGCTTGCCGAGCTTCTCGCGCGACCACTCGATCAGTTCCTCGGCCGTGATGCCGCCCGGGTCGGCCACCACCACCGCGCAGATCTCCTCGCCGTGCACCGGGTCGGGCACGCCGATCACCGCCACCTGCTGCACGGCCGGGTGACGGGCCAGCGCTTCCTCCACCTCACGCGGATAGACATTGAAGCCACCCCGGATGACCAGGTCTTTCTTCCGGTCGACGATCGTGATGAAGCCCGCCTCGTCCTTGGTGCCCAGGTCACCCGTACGGAACCAGCCGTCGACCACCGCCTCGGCCGTCGCCGACGGATTGTTCAGGTAGCCGGCGAAGACGTTGTGG
This sequence comes from Paractinoplanes pyxinae, assembly GCF_026626335.1. Classification (GTDB taxonomy): domain Bacteria; phylum Actinomycetota; class Actinomycetes; order Mycobacteriales; family Micromonosporaceae; genus Actinoplanes; species Actinoplanes pyxinae. Next base: position 487,754 of record NZ_JAPNTZ010000007.1, read on the forward strand.
CCGCGGATGACGATCTCCCCCAGCTCACCGGTCTCCATCAGCTCGATCCGCTCGTCGATCTCGGGCCGGGCGATCTCGACCTCGACACCCCAGATCGGGTGGCCGATGGTGCCCGGCTTCGTGCCGAACGCGGGCTGGTTGGTGGTCGCCGTGGGCGACGTCTCCGAGAGGCCGTAGCCCTCGTAGATCGTCGCGTGGAAGACCTCGTTGAACTTCTCTAGCACGGCCACCGGCAGCGACGCCCCGCCGGAGACGCAGAGCCGCAGGTCGGGCAGCTTGTCGGCCTTGCCCGCGGCCTCGAGCAGGCCGATGTACATGGTCGGCACGCCGTGGAAAATGGTGACGTTTTCGCGGACCATGAGCTGGATCGCGGCCTCGCCGGTGAAGCGGGCCATCAGCACGATCGTTCCGCCCAGCCGGAACGTGCCGTTCATGCCCACGGTCTGGCCGAACGTGTGGAACAGCGGCAGGCAGCCCATCACGATGTCGTCGTCGTTCAGGTCGTGGATGTCGAAGACGTTGACCATCGTGTTCATCACGAGGTTGAGGTGGGTGAGCAGCGCGCCCTTGGGTTTGCCGGTGGTGCCGCTCGTATAGAAGACGACGGCCACGTCCTCGGCTTCGCGGCTTTCGTACGTTCGTAGTGGCTTGCCCTCTGCCTCCTCCAGCCGCGCGACTCCGGGGACGGCCGGGCCGACCGAGACGACCGGGATGTCGGCCACCTTGGCCGCAGCCACGGCGTTCTCGAGCTGACTGGAGTGGGCGACGAGCAGCTTCGCGCCGCTGTCCTTCAGGACGTACGCGTTCTCCTCGGGCGTGAGGAGGAGGTGCATCGGCACGATCGTGGCGCCGGCCGCGAGTACGGCGTAATAGACCCGGGGGAAGTCGGCCAGGTTGGGGATCTGGACGGCGACCACGTCACCCGGTCCGATGCCTTGGGCTTTGAGGCCCCCGGCGTACGCAAGCGTTTGTTGCCACAGGTCTTTGTAGGTGATGCGCTCGGTGGTGAGGCTGTCGATCACGGCGATCTTGTCGGGATACTTGCGAGCCGACTCGGCCAGAACGGTGGCGAGCGACAACTGCGTCATGCCAGGTGACCTCCGATCTTGGTGTACCCGCGGAGCAGGTCGCGGGAGATGATCAGACGCTGCATCTCATCGGTACCTTCATAGATACGCATGAGTCGCACCTGGCGGTACCACCGTTCGATCGGAAGCTCGCGGGTGTAGCCCATTCCGCCGTGAATCTGCATGACCCGGTCGACCACGTTGTTGACCATCTGGGCGCCGTACAGCTTGGCCATCGACGACGCGTGCCGCGGGTCCTCGCCCTGGTCGACGGTCCAGGCCGCGCGCAGGATGAGCCAGCGGGCCGCCTCGAGCTCGACCTCGGAATCGGCGATCATCCACTGGATGGCCTGGTTCTCACCGATCTTCCGGCCGAATGTCTCGCGCGTGTTGGCGTACTCGATGGCCATGCCCAAGGACCGCTCGGCGATGCCCAGGGCGTTGGACGGGATGAGGTAACGGCCCTTGCCGATCCACTTCATGCCCAGCTCGAAGCCTTGGCCGATCTCGCCCAGGATGTTGCGCGCGGGAACTCGTACGTCGTCGAAAATGAGCGACGCCGGGCCGCCCTCGCCCATGGTCTGGATGAACTCGGAGCGCCAGCCCATCTCGCGGTCGACCAGGAAGGCCGTGGTGCCGCCGCCGCGCACGCCCTTCTCCTTGTCGGTCACCGCGACCACGATCACGAAGTCGGCGTCGTTGCCGTTCGTGATGAAGGTCTTCTCGCCGTTGAGGATCCAGTCGTCGCCGTCCTGGCGGGCGCTGAGCTTGATGTTCGCCGCGTCGGAGCCGGCGCCGGGCTCGGTGATCGCGAAGCACGAGATCCGGTCGCCCTCGATGGTGGGGATCAGGAACTCCTGCTTCTGCTGCTCATTGGCGTAGTACAGGATGTTGTCGGCCTCGCCGCCGAACTTGAACTGCACGAAGGTGCGGCCCACCTCGGTCCAGATCAGCGACTGCAGCACGGCCGGCAGGTCCATGCCGCCGTACTCCTCCGGTGTGGACAGACCCCAGAAGCCGAACTTCTTGGCCTTCTGTTGCAGCTCGCGCAGTTCGCTGCGATCCAGGCCGGGCTCGTGGCGGCGCTCGCGCAGCAGCGCCTCTTGTTCGAGCGGCATGACCTCGCGAGTGATGAACTGGCGGGCGGTGTCGCGAATCGCGCGTTCCTCGTCGGTGAGCGAGAAGTCCATGTCTCGTAAACTAGCGGTGTAAGTTTTAGCGCGTCCAGTGCAGATTTTTCCGGGGGGTTATCGATGGCGCGGCCTCGGCAGGTTCTGCTGACCAGGGAGAAGATCGTCGAAGTGGCGTCTGCCCTGGTCGATGCCGAAGGGCTGGACGCGCTCTCGGTGCGGCGGCTGGCCACGGAACTGGGCGTCCAGGGGCCTTCGCTCTACAACCACTTCCCCACTAAAGCCGACATTTTGGACGCGGTGGCCGACTCGGTGATCGCGCATGTCGATTTGTCGGCCTTCGGCAGTGCGCCGTGGGACGAGGCGCTGCGGCGATGGGCCCACTCCTACCGACGGGTCCTCAGCGAACACCCGAACGTCGTCCCCGTACTGGCTCAGGGGCCCGGCCGGCGGCCGGCGTCGCTGGCGATGGCCGAGGCCGTGTACGGCGCGCTGGTGGACGCCGGATTCTCGTACGCCCGCGCCACCCATGTCGGCGCGCTGATGCGCTACCTGGTCACGGGCTCGTCGCTCGGGTCGTTCGCGCTCGGCTTCGACGTCGATCCCGATCTCTACGAACGTTATCCACACCTTCGGCACGCACCCCGTCTGGCGGAGCATCATGAAGCCGTGGACGAGGGCGCGTTCGAACTCGGACTGGACCTGCTGATCACCGGCCTGACGGCCCGATACGAGATGGGGACCCGCTGATGACATCGTTCGACCGGCCGCACCTCTACATCGGCGGGGAGTGGGTTCCGCCCGCCTCCACCGAGACCATCGCGGTGGAAAATCCCGCCACCGAAGAGGTGCTGGGCCACGTGCCGGCGGGCACCGCGGCCGACGTCGATCGCGCGGTCGCCGCGGCCCGGGCCGCCTTCCCGGGCTGGGCTGCCTCTTCCTCCCGGGCCGAAGTGCTCGATCGGCTGCACGCCTCCCTTTCCTCGCGTGCCGCCAAGATCGCCGAGACGGTCGGGCTCGAACTGGGCGCGCCCCTGAAGATCGCCAAGGCGGTCCAGGCCGGTCTGCCGCTTGCGGTCCTTCGTTCGTACGCCGATCTGGCCGCTCGACCGGTGTCGGAGCGCACCATCGGCAACTCCCTGATCGAACACGAGCCGATCGGCGTCGTCGGGGCGATCACCCCGTGGAACTACCCGCTGCATCAGGTGGTGGCCAAGGTCGCGGCCGCCCTTGCCGCGGGCTGCACGGTCGTGCTCAAGCCGAGCGAGCTCACCCCGCTCGTCGCGTTCCTGCTGGTCGACGCGGCCGACGAGGCCGGCGTCCCGGCCGGCGTGCTCAACGTGGTGACCGGCACCGGCCCGGTGGTCGGGGCCGCGATCGCCGGGCACCCCGACGTCGACATGGTCTCGTTCACCGGCTCGACGGCCACCGGCCGGGCCATCACCCACGCCGCGGCCGACCGCATCGCCAAGGTCGCGCTCGAGCTGGGCGGCAAGTCGGCCAACATCATCCTCGAGGACGCCGACGTGACCCGGGCCGTGAAGGTGGGCGTGGGCAACGCGTTCCTCAACTCGGGCCAGACGTGCACCGCCTGGACTCGTATGTTGGTGCACCGCAGCCACTACGACGAGGCGGTCGCACTGGCCGCCAAGACGGCCGACGGCTACACGGTCGGCGATCCTTTCGACGAGAACACCCGGCTCGGCCCGCTGGTCTCGAAGGCTCAGCGTGACCGCGTGCTCGGCTTCGTCGAGCGGGCCACCGCCCGGCGGGTGACCGGCGATCCCTCGCTTCCGGCGAAGGGACACTTCGTGGCGCCGACCGTGTTCGCCGACGTCGACCCGGCCAGCGAACTCGCCCAGGAAGAGATCTTCGGGCCGGTGCTGTCGATCATCCCGTTCGCGTCCGACGACGAGGCGGTCGCGATCGCCAACAACTCGAAGTACGGCCTGGCCGGCGGCGTCTGGGGGTCCGACGAGCGGGCGCTCGCGGTGGCCCGGCGGCTGCGCACGGGCCAGGTCGACGTCAACGGCGGCTCGTTCAACCCGGTCGCGCCGTTCGGCGGCTACAAGCAGTCCGGTGTGGGCCGCGAACTGGGCGAGTTCGGCCTGTCCGAGTTCCAGCAAGTGAAGGCGATCCAGCGATGACGGCCTACTACAACGGTTTGGTGCTCCAGTCGGCCGGCGCCCGGCCCTCAGTCGCCGAGCTCCGCCGGCCCGAGGTGGGGCCGGGCCAGGTACGGGTCGCGGTGCGCGCGGCCGGGGTGTGCCACTCCGATCTGTCCATGGTGAACGGCACCATCCGCCCGTCGTACCCGCTGGTGCTGGGTCACGAGGCGGCCGGCGAGGTGGTCGAGGTCGGCGCCAACGTGACCCGGGCCGCCGTGGGCGATCGCGTGGTGCTCAACTGGCAGCCGGCCTGCCGCACCTGCTGGTTCTGCGAGAACGGCGAACCGTGGCTGTGCTCGACGTCGTCCGGCGTGGCCTCGCTCGAGAACGGCGTGACCCTCGACGACGAGCCGGTGCACGTGGCGCTCGGCCTGGGCGCCTTCGCCGAGCAGGTGGTCGCGCCCGAGAACGCCGTGATCAAGGTGCCGTCGGCCCTCGAGTTCGAGGTGGCGGCCCTGCTCAGCTGCGGCGTGCTGACCGGGGCGGGCGCCGTGCGCAACACGGCCCGGGTCCGCTCCGGCGAGTCGGTCGTGGTGATCGGCCTGGGCGGCGTCGGCCTGTCCGTGGTCGCGGCAGCCCGGGCCGCCGGCGCGTCGGACGTGATCGCAGTCGACGTCTCCGAGGCCAAGAAGGGCCTGGCCGAGGCGGCCGGCGCCACCGACTTCGTGGTCTCGTCGGACGCGCTGTCGAAAGAGATCCGCACCCGCACCTCGGGCCGCGGCGCCGACCACGCCTTCGAGTGCGTCGGCCGCGCCGCCACCATCCGAGCCGCCTGGCGAGCCACCCGCCGCGGCGGCCAGGTCACGGTCGTCGGCATGGGCTCGAACGACGACCTGGTGCAACTGTCCGCCCTGGACATCTTCTCGTCCGCACGAACCCTGCGTTCCTCGGTCTACGGCTCAGCCGACCCCGACCTGGAGATCCCCCGCCTGGCCGAAGACGTCCTCACGGGCCGCCTGTCCCTGAACCACCTCATCACCAACCGCATCACCCTGGCCGAAGTCCCCGACGCCTTCGACCAGATGTCCCGAGGCGAGGGCGCCCGCTCCGTCGTCACGATCGGTCAGGCGTTGCTACCGTGACAGCTATGACCGCGGTGCCCGAGTGGATGCATCCGCCCCGCCCGGAGGGCTGGTTCGCCGACGATCTCGACCACCTGCCCGAAGCGCCACGTCATACCGAATTGATCGATGGAGCGCTCGTCTTCATGATGTCCCCCCAGCGCTCCTGGCATGCCCGGATCGTCACGGCCTTGGTGGTTGCCCTCGCCGAGCAAGCGCCGCCCGGTATCGAGATCGAGCGCGAGATGACCATCAGGCTCGACAATCGGAACCGTCCGGAATCCGATCTTCTGGCGACGACGGCGCTTTACGAGCCGGATCGAACCTTTTTCACGCCCGACCAGGTGCTGCTAGTTGTCGAGGTCGTCTCGCCGGAGTCAGCCCACCGCGACCGCACAGTCAAGCTGCGCAAATACGCGGAAGCCGGTATCCCGAGCTACTGGCGCGTCGAGGATGAGGACGAGGTGCCAGTCGTTCACGCATACGAACTCGACGAACCAACCCGTTCGTACGCGCCGACCGGCATCCACCGGAACGGGCTAAGCACCGGTGTGCCGTTCCCGATCGAACTTGACCTCAGAAAGTTGGTGCCCGGCCGCAATGGCTGAGCTGGGCCCCGACGCGGTCAGACGTTGAAGCGGAACTCGACGACGTCGCCGTCTTTCATGATGTAGTCCTTGCCCTCCATGCGGACCTTGCCGGCGGCCTTGGCCGCCGCCATGGAGCCGGCGGTCATCAGGTCGTCGAAGCTGACGATCTCGGCCTTGATGAAGCCGCGCTGGAAGTCGCTGTGGATGACGCCGGCCGCCTCGGGGGCCGTCGCGCCGACCGGGATGACCCAGGCCCGTGCTTCCTTGGGGCCGGCCGTCAGGTAGGTCTGCAGGCCCAGCGTGTTGAAGCCGACCCGGATCAGCTGGTCGAGGCCGGGCTCGGTCTGGCCGGTGGACTCGAGCAGTTCCTGCGCCTCGTCCGGCGGCAGGTCGATCAGCTCGGACTCGATCTTCGCGTCCATGAACACGGCCTCGGCCGGGGCGACCAGGGCGCGCAGCTCGTCGAGGAACGCGGCGTTGTTCAGCTCGGCCTCGTCGACGTTGAAGACGTACAGGAAAGGTTTGGTCGTCAGCAGGTGCAGCTCGCCCAGCAGGTCGACGTCGATGCCCGCCGCCTTGGCCCCGGAGTGCAGCGTGACGCCGTCGTTGAGCAGCTTGAACGCGGCCTCGGCGGCCGCCACCGCGGGGGCGCGGTCCTTCTTGAGCTTGGCCTCTTTCTGCAGGCGGGGCAGCGCCTTCTCGACCGTCTGCAGGTCGGCCAGGATGAGCTCGGTGTTGATCGTCTCGATGTCGTCGGCCGGTGAGACCTTGCCGTCGACGTGCAGCACGTTGGGGTCGCTGAAGGCGCGGACGACCTGGCAGATGGCCGAGGCGTCGCGGATGTTGGCGAGGAACGCGTTGCCGCGGCCCTGACCCTTGGACGCGCCGCGGACCAGGCCGGCGATGTCGACGAAGCTCACCGGAGCCGGAATGATCTTCTCGCTGTTGAACAGCGAGGCGAGTGCGGTCAGCCGCTCGTCGGGCAGCCCGACCACGCCGACGTTGGGCTCGATCGTCGCGAACGGGTAGTTCGCGGCGAGCACGTCGTTCTTGGTCAGGGCGTTGAACAGGGTGCTCTTGCCGACGTTGGGCAGGCCGACGATTCCGATGGTGAGGCTCACGGAACGCCAGTCTACGCAAGCCTCACCGGAAGAACTTCCGCAGTTCCGCCGCGACGAGTTCCGGCTTGCCCCGGTTGTCCGCCGCGAGATGTCCCACGCCGCTCAGCGTCACCCGCCGCACGTGCGGCAGCACGGGTTCCAGGCCGTTCAAGACCTTTTTCAGGTACGCCGGGGAGCGCTCGCCACCCAGCAGGAGCGTCTCGGCTTCGACCGCGCAGAACCGGGTCAGCGGCCCCGCCGATTCCTCGACCACCGTCGCGTCCTGGCGCATGGTCGGCACCAGCCGCCCGAACGGCGTGTAGTCGGCCGGCCGGTTTTCGCGCGCGTCGAGCCGCATGCCGAGCCGCACCAGCGGGGTGAGCACCGCGCGCGGCGCGAAGCGCAGGTCGCCAGTGCCCTTCAGGGTGGTCACGAAGGCGGCCGCCGTACGCCCCGCGGCCAGTTCTTTCTCGAAGCGGGGCCGCCACGCGACCGGATTCGTCCCGTCGTGCGGAACGGGCGGCTCGTAGAGCGCCAGCCGGCGGATGGCCGCCAGCTCGAGGGCGGCCTGCAACGCGATCACGGCGCCGGAGCTGAGCCCGAAGACGTTGCCCGCGCCGGTTTCGTCGAGGACGGCTGCGAGGTCGTCGATCTCGGTGCGCAGGCCGTAGCCGTCGCCGGCCGGGCCGCTGTAGCCGCGTCCGCGCCGATCGGGCACGTAGACCGTGAACGTGGTGGCCAGCTCGCCGGCCAGCCGGGTGAAGTTGCGGGACGTCTGCATGCCGCCGTGCAGCAGAACGATCTTGGGGCCGCCGGAGCCGTAGGTGCGGTAGCGGATGTCGGTTGCCGTCTTCGTCTTCATGTGTCAACCGTAGTTGACGACTCGACCGTCGTCAACCGAAGTTGACATGGCATGGCGATGTCCGAATCCCGCCAGCCAGGGCACCCGTCCGGAGAGCAGACTTCTTCCCATGGAACTGGACTTCGAGCGGTGCTACCGCGCCGTGGACAGCCGGGACCAGCGCTTCGACGGCTGGTTCTGCACCGCGGTGACCAGCACCGGCATCTACTGCCGGCCGTCCTGCCCGGCGATGACCCCGAAGCGCGAGAACGTGCGCTTCTTTCCGAGCGCGGCCGCCGCCCAGCGGGCCGGCTTCCGCGCCTGCAAGCGGTGCCGGCCCGACGCCGCACCCGGCTCCCCGGAGTGGGACGTGCGGGCCGACCTGGTCGGGCGGGCGATGCGGCTGATCGGCGACGGCGTCGTCGACCGGGACGGCGTACCGGGCCTGGCCAGTCGCCTCGGCTACACCGAACGACACCTCAACCGGCTGCTCACCGCGGAGCTGGGCGCCGGCCCGCTCGCCCTGGCCCGGGCGCAGCGCGCGCAGACCGCCCGCATCCTCATCGAGACCACCGACCTGGGCCAGGCCGAGATCGCGTTCGCCGCCGGTTTCGGCAGCGTGCGGCAGTTCAACGACACGATCCTCGAGGTCTATGCGCAGGCGCCGAGCACGCTGCGCGAGCGCCGGAAGGTCACGGTTAGCGAGCCGGGCACAATCAACCTGCGGCTCGCCTACCGGTCGCCGCTGCACGCTCCGGCGCTGCTCGACTTCCTCGAGACGCGGGCGCTCCCCGGCATCGAGGCGCGCGACGGAAACACGTACCGCCGGGGTCTGACCCTGCCGCACGGGAGCGCGACCGTCTCGCTCAGCCCGGCCGACCGCTGGGTCTCGGCCACGCTGCGACTCAGCGACGTGCGCGACCTGGCGCCGGCCGTGGCCCGTTGCCGGCGGCTCTTCGACCTGGACGCGGACCCCGAGGCGGTCGACGCCACCCTGGGCGCCGACCCCGCGCTGGCGGCGAGCGTGCGGGCGGAACCGGGCGTCCGGGTGCCGCGCGCGGTGGACGGCTTCGAGATGGCCGTGCGCGCGATCATCGGGCAGCAGGTGAGCGTCACGGGGGCGCGCACCACGCTGAGCCGCCTGATCCGGCCGTTCCGTGCGGCCGACGGTCTTGTCGGCTTTCCCGCGGCGGCCCAGGTGGCCGACCTGCCGGACAGCGCGTTCGGGATGCCCGCGGCCCGGCGCGAGACCATCAGGCAACTGGCGAACGCGGTGGCCGACGGGAAGCTCGATCTGAACCCCGGCGCCGATCGCGAAGAGACAGTAGCGCGCCTGACCGACATTCCTGGGATAGGCCTGTGGACAGCCGGCTACGTCGCCATGCGGGCGATCGGCGACCCCGACGTCTTCCTCGCCACCGACCTGGCCGCCCGCCGCGGTGCCCGTGCTCTCGGGCTGCCCGACCAGGTCAAAACCCTTTCCGCGTACGCCGGGAAGTGGCGCCCGTGGCGGAGTTACGCCCTTGTCCGGCTCTGGCGGGCCGCGTAGTTATCCACAGCCCAGCAAGATCTTTCCCACGGCCGCCCGCGACGGGCCAGGCTGTGTCGCAACCCCCTGGAGGAAGCGATGTTGAAGCACCGAACCGTCGACACCAAGGCCGGCCCGCTCACCGTGGTCGTCACCGGCACCGGCGCCGTCCGCGCCGCCGGCTTCACGCCCGAGGTGTCCGAGCTCGTCGACCTGATCCACCCCCGCCTGCGCGAGCCGATCGAGTCCGCCGACGACGTCGGCCCGGTCATCGGCCACGTGAAGTCCTACTTCGACGGTGACCGCAGTGCCCTCGACGCCGTGGTGGTCGAGCAGTACAGCGGCGGCGAATACCTGCGCCACGCGTGGCAGGTCATGCGCGAGATCAAGCCGGGCGCTCCGGTCACCTATTCGGAGTTCGCACGGCTCAGCGGGCGCCCGGCGGCCATCCGGGCCGCGGCCACGGCTTGCTCGCGCAACCCGGTCGCGCTGTTCACCCCGTGTCACCGGGTGCTGCGGCTCGACGGGTCGCTCGGCGGCTACCGCTGGGGGCTGCCGGTCAAGCGCCTGCTGCTCGACCACGAAGCCGCGGCGTGACCGCGGGGCCGCGGGCACGCGGCGTGACCTATATCGGTCGGCCGTCGCCCGGTCGCCGCCGTAGCATTCAGCCATGACTGATACGGGAACGACCGGGCGCGCCGGTCTCCCCGAGCGGCCGTCGCTGGACGGCCTCGAGGACAAGTGGGCGCGCACCTGGCAGGAGGAGGGCACGTATGCGTTCGACCGCTCGAAGGAGCGGGCGGATGTATACGCGATCGACACGCCTCCGCCGACCGTATCGGGCGAGCTGCACATGGGGCACGTCTTCTCGTACACGCACACCGACACCGTCGCGCGGTTCCAGCGCATGCGCGGCAAGAGCGTTTTCTACCCGATGGGGTGGGACGACAACGGCCTGCCGACCGAGCGGCGGGTCCAGGTCGTGTACGGGGTCCGTTGCGACCCGGCACTCCCCTACGACCCGCAGTGGGAGCCACCGGCCGCCGCGCCCAAGCAGCCACTGTCGGTCAGCCGGCGTAACTTCGTCGAGCTGTGCGGCCGGCTGACGGCCGAGGACGAGAAGGCGTTCGAGGCGCTGTGGCGGCACCTCGGGCTCTCGGTCGACTGGGCCCTGCAGTACACGACGATCGGGCGGCGGTCCCAGGCCGTCTCGCAGCGGGCCTTCCTCAACAATCTGGCCCGAGGCGAGGCGTACACGGCCGAGGCGCCGACGCTGTGGGATGTCGGCTTCCGCACCGCGGTCGCCCAGGCCGAGCTGGAAGACCGGGAACGCCCCGGCGCCTACCACCGGCTGCGGTTCCACGGCTCGGACGGTCCGGTCGAGGTCGATACCACGCGGCCCGAGCTGCTGCCGGCTTGTGTCGCGCTGGTCTACCACCCGGGCGACGAGCGCTACGAGGGCCTGAGCACGGTCCGCACGCCGTACTTCGACGTCGAGGTCCCCGTCTTCGCCCATCCGCTGGCCGCGAAGGACAAGGGCACCGGCATCGCGATGGTCTGCACGTTCGGCGACCTGACCGACGTCATCTGGTGGCGCGACCTGCAACTCGAGACCAGGGTCGTGCTGGGGCGCGACGGCCGGTTCCTGCCCGACCGCCCGGACGGGGTCTCCGACGCGGCCTACCGCGACTTCGCCGGCCTGACCGTCAACGCGGCCCGGCGCGAGATCGTCCGGATCCTCACCGAGACCGGTGACCTGCTGGGCGAGCCAAAGCCGATCACCCACCCGGTCAAGTTCTACGAGAAGGGCGACTCGCCGCTCGAGATCGTCACGAGCCGGCAGTGGTTCTTCCGCAACGGCGGCCGGGACGAGCGCATCCGCGAAAAGATGATCGAGCGCGGCCGGGAGCTGCGCTGGTTCCCCGAGCACATGCGGCACCGCTACGAGCACTGGGTCAACGGCCTGACCGGCGACTGGCTGGTCAGCCGGCAGCGGTTCTTCGGCGTGCCCATCCCGATCTGGTACCGGCTCGACGACGCTGGCGAACCGGACTACGACAAGCTTCTCATACCGGATGAATCGTCACTGCCGGTCGACCCCTCCTCGGAGTGCCCGCCCGGCTTCGACGAGTCCCAGCGCGACGTCCCGGGCGGCTTCACGGCCGACCCCGACGTCATGGACACCTGGGCCACGTCGTCGCTGACCCCGCAGATCGTCGGCGGGTGGCACGACGACGAGGATCTGTTCCGCCGCGTCTTCCCGATGGATCACCGGCCGCAGGCTCACGAGATCATCCGCACCTGGCTGTTCTCCACGGTCCTGCGAGCCGACCTCGAGAACGGCGTCCTGCCGTGGCGCTCGGCGGTCCTGTCGGGCTGGATCCTCGACCCCGACCGCAAGAAGATGGCGAAGTCCAAGGGCAACGTCGTCACGCCGATGGCCCTGCTCGAGCAGAACGGCTCGGACGCCGTCCGCTACTGGGCGGCCAACGGGCGGCCCGGCGCCGACCTGGCCTTCGACCCGGCCCAGATCAAGGTCGGCCGCCGGCTGGCCACCAAGATCCTGAACGCGTCGAAGTTCGCGCTCGCGCTGGGCGCGGCCGAGGCGCTGCGGCAGCCGGTCACCGAACCGCTCGACCGGGCGATGCTGGCCCGGCTGGCGACCGTCGTGACCACGGCGACCGAGGCGTTCGACCGCTACGACCACACCGACGCGCTGCAGGCGACCGAGGCGTTCTTCTGGACGTTCTGCGACGACTACATCGAGCTGGTCAAGGAGCGGGCGTACGCGACCGGTCCGGCGGCCGACTCGGCCCGGGCGGCGCTGGCGGCCGGGCTGTCGGTGCTGCTGCGGCTGTTCGCGCCGTTCCTGCCGTACGTCACGGAAGAGGTCTGGTCGTGGTGGCGGTACGGCTCGGTGCACAAGTCGACCTGGCCCACGCCGTACGAGCTGACCCGGGTGGCCGGCGAGGGTGACGCAACCCTTCTCGACCTGGCCGGTGACGCGCTGCGGCAGGTCCGGCGGGCCAAGTCCGACCGCAAGCTGTCGATGAAGGCCGAGGTGCCGCTGGCCGAGGCGCTGGGGCCGGTCGAGGTGCTGGAAAGGCTGGCCCTGGTCGAGGACGACCTCAAAGCGGCCGGCAAGATCGCCAAGCTCGACACCCTGCCGGGCCGCACGCCCGAATTGGTGATCGCCAGCGCGTTCTGACCCGACGCCGCGCTCGGCCCGTCCGCGGGCCGGGCGCGGCAGAGGAGTGGCAACCGGCTCGGGCTGGGCGCGGCGGACGAGGCAAGGCGGCTCGGCTCTGGCGAAATCGCCGGAGCCGGGGCTTCCGGCAGGGCAGCATGAAGGCATGTCGATCGCGCCCGAGCAGGTCGAGGCGCCCGCCCGCGACGCCGTGCTGTTCAAGTCGTCGCCGGTGCGGACGTTCCTCGCGCTCTTTCTGCTGTTGATGGTGTCGTTCGCCCTGGTGGCGCCGCTCGTCGCGCTGCTGGGCGAGGGCGGGGCGGGCAATCGCTGGTGGCAGACTGCGGCGCAGGCGGCGGTGGTCGCGGCGCTCGCGGCCGGCGCCTACGCCTATTCGACGCGGGGCTCACTGCGCACGTGGGTGCGGATCTCGTCGGCCGGGCTGGAACTGGCGGCCCAGGAGAGCGACCCGATCATGCTGGCCTGGGCCGACATCAAGCACGTGACCGTACGCCGGCAGGGTTTCAAAAACCTGCTGGAGGTGACGCCGGTCGACTTGGACAGCGTGCACCCGGTGCAGGGTGAGGAAGCAGGCCCGCCGGCCATGGCCGAGACCCCGGACGGGCAGTCGTTCACGGCTGACCTCAGCGAGGTGTGGCCCAGCCCGCGCCGGCTGCGCCGCGAGCTGGCCAAACACCTACCGTCCGACGACGCCGCGAGCTGATCACCCGCGGCGCGGCGGATCAGAAGTCGAAGTCGCCGCCGCCGTCCCAGCCGCCACCCATGTCGCCGCCGAAGTCGCTGCCGCCCATGTCGCCACCGCCGAAGTCCTGCGCGGCGTCGGCGTAGCCGTCGGAGAAGCCGTCGCCGTAGCCCATGTCGCCGAAGCCGGGCGAGAGCAGCGCGTCGAAGATCAGCATGCCGCCGAGCACACCGGCGCCGGCGCCGAGCGCCGTCTTCCAGACCGGGGTCGAATACCAGCCGGCGGGCACCGGGCGGCCCTGGACGCGGCCGCCGGGGTAGTAGTACGGCGTGTCGGCACCGGGCTGCGGACCCGCCTTGTAGCTGTGGCCCTGCACGTTGACCTCGCGCTCCTTGGTCAGCTGGCCCACACCCTGGGCCGAGGCCAGCGCGGGCAGCTCGGGGCCGGGGTCGATGCCCATGGCGGTGCGCGCCGCCCGTACGTACTGCAGGCCCTCGAGCGCCGACTCGCGAGCCAGCTCGAACTGGCGCACGGTGTTGGCCTGCTGCAACTGGCCGCCGGCGGCGTTGTAGCGCTCGCCCGCGTCGGAGAGCGCCTGCCGGGCCGCGTCGTCGTTGCCGTGCAGGTTCATCAGCTGACCGCCCAGCCGCTCGTACCACCGCTGAGCCTCGGCGCGCGCGTCCTCCAGCCGGGTCTGCTGCGAGGCGGCGCCGTTGCGACGGGCCAGGACGATCACGAGAAGGACGACGATGACGATGCCCAGAATCAGCAACACGCTCATGTTTCAACGGTACCCTCGCGATGCGCGAAACCCCGGTCTGGCAATCTCCGGTATGTGACTGTTTCGACGCTGGTCGTAGTGCTTGTCTGCCTGGCCGCCGGGGCCGCTCTCGGCTGGCTCACAGCCCGGTTGCGGGCGGCGGCCGACATCGCCCGGCTCGAGGCGACCGTGCAGGCCCGCGCGGACGGCGAGGAGAGGCTCGAGCAGTCGCTGCGCTCTTTGTCGTACGAGGCCACGGCTCAATCGCAAGAGGCGGTGGCCCGGGCCGTCGCGCCCCTGCACGAGACCCTGCGCCGCTACGAGGAAAGGGTCGCTGAGCTGGAGCGGGAGCGGGTCGACGCCTACGCCGAACTGCGCGAGCAGGTACGAGCCATGAGCGCCGTCTCGGGCGAGCTCCGCACCGAGACCAAGCAGCTGGTGGCGGCCCTGCGGACACCGCAGACGCGGGGCCGCTGGGGCGAGCACCAGCTGCGCCGCATCGTCGAAGCGGCCGGCCTGCTGGAACACTGTGACTTTGCTGAGCAGGTCACGGCGGTAACCGACAATTCCGGCGTACGCCCCGATTTGATCGTTCGTCTGCACGGCGGCCGGACCGTGGTGGTCGACGCCAAGGCGCCTCTGGAGGCCTACCTGTCGGCCCTGGAGGCCCGCGACGAGCGCAGTCGCGACGGCTACCTCGACCAGCACGCCCGCCACCTGCGCGCACACATCGACGCGCTGGCGGCCAAGCAGTACTGGACGGCGTTCGAGTCGGCGCCCGACTTCGTGGTGCTCTTCGTGCCGGCCGACCCGTTCCTCGACGTGGCCCTGCGGCACGACGCGACGCTGATGGAGCACGCCTTCCGCCGCAACATCGTGCTGGCCACCCCGGCCACGCTCATCGCGCTGCTGCGCACGGTGGCCTTCTCGTGGCGCCAGGAGGAGCTGGCGCGCAACGCGGTCGAGGTGCACAGCGTGGCTCGCGAGCTCTATGCGCGGCTCTCCACGCTCGGCGACCACGTGGGCAAGCTGGGCGCCTCGCTCGGCGGGGCCGTCACCGCGTACAACAAAGCAGTTGGCTCTTTGGAGGCTCGCGTGCTGGTCAGCGCCCGGCGGCTGGCCGAAATGGGCGTCTCGGACGACGAGATCCCCACCCCGGCCCAGCTCGAAGTAGCCCCCCGCCAGCCGCAAGCCCCGGAACTGCTTGAGCCGCGTTAGGCCTTCGCAGCCTCAGCAGCCTTCATGTCGCGGCGGAGTTCCTGCGGGAGCGAGAAGGTCAGGCGTTCCTCGGTGGTGGTGTACTCGGTGACCTCGCCGAAGCCGCGCGTGGCCAGGTGGCCCAGAACCTCCATGACCAGGTCTTCGGGGACGCTGGCGCCCGACGAGACGCCGACCGTGGTGGCGCCCTCGAGCCACTCGTCCTGGATCTCGGAGGCGTAGTCGACCAGGTGCCCGGCGCGGGCGCCGGCGTTGAGCGCGACCTCGACCAGGCGTACGGAATTGGAGGAGTTGGCCGAGCCGACGACGATCACGACGTCGCACTCGGGTGCGATCTCTTTGACCACGTGCTGGCGGTTCGAGGTGGCGTAGCAGATGTCGTCGCTCGGAGGCGACTGCAGCAGCGGCAGCCGGGTCTTGAGGCGGGCCACGGTCTCCATCGTCTCGTCGACCGAGAGCGTGGTCTGCGACAGCCAGACGACCTTGGACGGGTCGCGCACGACGACGCTGTCGACCGAGTCGGGGCCGTCGACGAGCTGGATGTGCGCCGGAGCCTCGCCGGAGGTGCCGATGACCTCTTCGTGGCCCTCGTGACCGATGAGCAGGATGTCGTAGTCGTCCTTGGCGAAGCGCTTGGCCTCGTGGTGCACCTTGGTCACCAGCGGGCAGGTGGCGTCGATCGCCTTGAGGTTGCGGGCCTTGGCCTGCTCGTGCACCTCGGGCGCGACGCCGTGGGCCGAGAACACGACAGTCGAGCCCTCGGGCACCTCTTCGTTCTCTTCCACGAAGATCGCGCCGCGGGCCTCGAGCGTGCTGACCACGTGTTTGTTGTGCACGATCTGCTTGCGCACATAGACCGGGGCGCCGTAGAGCTTCAACGCCTCTTCGACCGTCTGGACCGCACGGTCGACGCCCGCGCAGTAGCCGCGCGGCTTGGCCAGCAGGACACGCTTCCGTGGATCGCTCACCCGGCCATGGTACGTGCCACCGGCCCCCAGTCGCCCGGCTGCGATCTGTGCCACAGAGCGTTGTCCACAGGCCACGCACAGGGGCTCGACCGGACGGCGGCCGGTCGGGATACTCGTCGGATGCCTGACGCGCAGCAAAGGGACAAGACGGTCGAATTGGCGCCCTGGTGGGTGGTCACCGGGCGGGCGCTGCGGTTCATCCTGGGCGCGTTGTCGCTGGTCGGCGGCCTGACCTGGATCCTGCTCAACCTGCACGTGTCGACGGCGGCGCTCGACGCCGGGGTCGGCACGGTGCTCGCGGCGGGCGGCCTGGTGCTGCTCATGCCGCACCGCATCCGGCTGCCGCGCCGGGTCACGGCGGTCGTGATGAGCGGGTTCGCCTTGGCCGGCACGGCAGCCGGGCTGGCCGTCGAGAGCTCCCGCCAGTGCTGCGAGTTCGCGTACATCACCGAACGCGGCTGGCCCTTCCACTGGGCGAGCCGGGGCGGCCTGGCCGACGATCCCGAGACGGCGTTCCGCGTGGCCCAGTCCTCCAGTTGGTCGGCCGACCTGGCCTCGCTCGCGGCCGACCTGCTGCTCTTCTCGTACGTGGGTCTGCTGCTGGTGGTGGCCGGGGTGCTGGTCGGCCGGGCCCGATCCGTCCGGGCGAAGAAAGCGAATCGCCGGTGGGGTGACGGTCCCCGGCTGGATACTCGGTCCCATGCCTGAGGTTGCGGAGGACGACGAGCCCGGCTTCATCGCCTCGGCCGGGGCCACCCTGCGGCTGATCGCAGGGTGGGCCTGCGTGGCCCTGGGCGTGCTCGACCTGGCCATGGGCCTCACCGACGTCTCGTACATCGCATTTCACGTCATGCTGCTGCTCACCGGGCTGCTTCTGCTGGGCGCGGGCCGCCGCGTCGGCCGGCCGACCCGCCTCGCCGGGCTGGCCGGTGGCCTGGTCGCCGGGCTGGGGCTGGTGGTCAGCGCGCTCCCGGCGCTGAGCGTGGCCTGCTGTTCGCGCGGGTACGCCGTACGGCACGGGTTTCCGTTCACGATGCTGGCCCGCGACCCCGGCGGCTGGCGGTTCGACCTGGCCCGCTCGGTGGCCGACCTGCTCTTCTGGCTGTGCGCCGGATTCATCGTGATGGTCGCGGTCACCCGGCTCCGGCCCGGTCGCCACGCGGCGGCACCGCCCCGGCCGCAGGCGCCGCAGACGGTCGCTCCGGGCCACGCCGAGGCGCGGAACACCACCGACCGCAGCGCCGAGGAGCGCAATGTCCCGGGCTGAGGCGCGGCGGCGGGCAGCGCGGGAAATGTCGTAGGGCTTCCGTAGTCTGGCCGGGTGAGTCAGCCCGAGCCGAGCGCGGCCCCCAAGAGCTCCCCCGAGGAGCCCTGGCCCGTCCGCGTCGTCAGTCAGAAGGTCGGCGCCTGGATCGCCAAGCTGGGCTGGGTCTGGGTCGACGGCCAGGTCGCCCAGATCAGCCGGCGGCCCGGCTCCACGGTGGTCTTCCTGACCCTGCGCGACCCTTCGGCCGACCTCAGCCTCACCGTCACCGCCCACCGTGACGTGCTCGACGCGGGCGCGCCCGGGCTGGCCGAGGGCGCCCGGGTCACCCTGCACGCCAAGCCCGAGTTCTATCCGGCCCGGGGCTCGCTCAGCCTGCGGGCCGACGAGATCCGCCAGGTCGGCCTGGGCGAGCTGCTGGCCCGCCTCGAAAGGCTGAAAAAGCTGCTCGCCGCCGAGGGCCTGTTCGCCCGCGAGCGCAAGCGCCGGCTGCCCTTCCTGCCTCAGCGCATCGGCCTGATCACCGGCCGGGCCAGCGCCGCCGAGCGGGACGTGCTGATGAACACCCGCCGCCGCTGGCCGTCGGTCGACTTCCGGGTGATCAACGTGCCGGTCCAGGGCCCCACCGCGGTGCCTCAGATCCTCGACGCGCTCAAGGTGCTCGACAACGACGAGTCGGTCGACGTCATCGTCATCGCCCGCGGCGGCGGCAGCGTCGAAGACCTGCTGCCCTTCTCCGACGAGGCGCTGTGCCGGGCCGTGTTCGGCGCCCGCACACCCGTGGTCAGCGCCATCGGCCACGAGACGGACGCGCCACTGCTCGACTACGTGGCCGACGTGCGCGCCTCCACCCCGACCGACGCGGCCAAGCGCCTCGTGCCCGACCTGGGCGAAGAGACGCAGCTCATCGACGTGGCCCGCCGCCGCCTGGAACGGGCGGTGCTCACCCTGGTCGAACGCGAGAGCCACCGCATCGAGTCGTGGCGGTCGCGCCCCTCGCTGGCCCGGCCCGAGCTGATGGTCGACCAGCGCGCGGCCGAGGTGACCGCCCTGCGCGACCGGGCCGTGCGCAGCCTCGACCACCGCCTGCGCCGCGCCGACGACGAGCTGCGTCACACGGTCGCCCGGCTGCGCGCGCTCTCCCCCGCGGCCACGCTGCAGCGCGGCTACGCGATCGTGCAGCGCGCCGACGGCCATGTCGTGCGGGCCGCGAGCGAAGTGAAGGTCGACGACGTCCTCCGCCTGCGGCTGGCCGAGGGTGAGCTGCGGGCCGCCGTCCAGAAAGAGGAGAAGCAGTGAGCGACGAGAAGTTGAGTTACGAGCAGGCGCGCACCGAACTGGCCGGCGTCGTCGAACGGCTGGAACAGGGCGGCAGCTCGCTGGAGGAGTCGCTGGCCCTGTGGGAGCGGGGCGAGAAGCTGGCCGACGTCTGCCAGCGCTGGCTCGACGGCGCCCGCGAGCGGATCGAGGCGGCCCGCGCCGCCCGCGCCGACGGCTAGCGCAGGCTGCCGGCCAGCGATTCCAGGTTCTCGGCGTCCGTCTTGCCGACGATGACCACCGTGCGGGCCGGGTCGGCCAGCACCAGCGCCTGCTCGCCCGGGCGGGCGTCGTAGAGGCGCCACACGCCGGTCTGGGCGCGGAACGTGCCGATCGGCTTGGCGTCCTGGCTCAGCTCCTGCGGCAGCAGAGTGTCGGTCGGCACGCTGCTCTGCACCAGCTGGATCGGGTCTTTGTCGGGGTCGACGTAGCCGATCCGCAGGGTGGCGCCGTTCTCGGCCCGCTTGAAGGTGGCGCTGACCGTGTGCCAGTCGTCGCTCAGCCCCTGGGGCGCCAGCACCGGGAACAACTTCGCCTGCTGCGCCTGCTGGATGGTCGGCGCCGGGTCGACCGCGACCGGCTTGTCGCCGTCGAGCACGAGGCGGTAGAAGGTCAGCAGCAGCGCGATCGGGATCAGCAGAACGGCCAGCGACATCACCATGTCCTTGGGCGAACGCTCCGAACCGCGGGCGAGCCGCACCGGCTGCTCGGGGGCGGCGGCTTCGGGCTGGGCGGGCGCGGGCGAGGCTGGTTCCACCCACCCATTGTTAACCATGTCGCTGAGCCGAGACTTCGCGCGTCCGGGCATGTGAGGATCGGTGGACCCACCAAGCCCCGCAACGTCGCGAGGAGGCGCCCATGCCCGCACGGGTCCCGCAGGATCTCGACCGCAACATCGCCCTCGATCTGGTCCGCGTCACCGAGGCCGCCGCGATGGCGGCCGGCCGCTGGGTCGGCCGCGGCGACAAGAACGGCGGTGACGGCGCCGCCGTCGACGCCATGCGCAAACTGATCAATTCGATTCAGATGCGCGGCACCGTGGTCATCGGTGAGGGCGAGAAGGACGAGGCGCCCATGCTCTTCAACGGGGAGCAGGTGGGCGACGGCACCGGCCCCGAGGTCGACGTGGCCGTGGACCCGATCGACGGCACCACGCTGATGAGCAAGGGCATGCCCGGCGCCGTCGCGGTGCTGGCCGTGGCCGAGCGCGGCGCCATGTTCGACCCCAGCGCCGTCTTCTACATGGAGAAGATCGCCGTCGGCCCGGACTGCGCCGATGTCGTGGACATCAACGCCGGCACGGCCGAGAACCTGCGCCGCATCGCCCGGGCCAAGCGGTCCAGCATCAACGACGTGACCGTCTGCATCCTCGACCGGCCGCGCCACGCGCAGCTGGTCGAAGAGGTCCGCCAGGCCGGCGCCAACATCAAGTTCATCTCCGACGGCGACATCGCCGGGGCCATCTCGGCCGCCCGGTCCGAGTCCGACGTGGACGTGCTGATGGGCATCGGCGGCACGCCCGAGGGGATCACCGCGGCCTGCGCGCTCAAGTGCCTGGGCGGCATGATCCAGGCCAAGCTGTGGCCGCGCGACGACGCCGAGCGCGAGAAGGCGCTGGCCGCCGGGCACGACCTCGACCGCGTGCTCACCACCGACGACCTGGTCACCGGGGACAACTGCTTCTTCGTGGCCACCGGCGTGACCTCGGGCGACCTGCTCAAGGGCGTTCGTTACCGCTCGGGCGGCGCGCACACCCAGTCGATCGTCATGCGGTCCAAGAGCGGCACCATCCGGGTGATCGACTCGTACCACCGGCTCGAGAAGCTGGCCCTCTATTCGGCCGTCGACTTCGACGGCCACCTGCCGACCGTACCGCTGGGCGACGGCGACCCCGTTATCTGAGAACTAGCTGATGGCAGGGTCCGCCCATTGGCGGGCCTTGCCGTTGCCTGGAACTATCGAATGATGAGTTACGGGGCGCAAGCACGCGCGGACGCCGAGGCGAAGTTCGGCACTGATGCTTTCTACGCGTCCCTGGGCCGGGCGTTCGTGACCATGTGCGCCGTCATCCCGGTGCTCTTCCTGGTCGAGGCGATCGACGTCGGCATCGGCTCGGGCCAGCTCGACGTGGCCGGCGGCATCATCCCGCACCGCATCGACGGCCTGGACGGCGTGTTGTTCAGCCCGTTCCTGCACGCCGGGTGGGATCACCTCTACGGCAACGCCGTGCCGCTGATCCTGGTCGGCACGTTCGCGCTGGCCGGCGGCACGAAGCGGTTCATCTGGTCGACCTTCGTGATCATGCTGGTGAGCGGTCTCGGCGTCTGGTTCGTGGGCGACCCCAACAGCGTGGTCGTCGGGGCCAGCGGCGTCATCTTCGGCTATCTGGGCCTGCTGCTGACCCGCGGCCTGGTCGAGCGTTCGTGGTGGAACCTGGGTGTGGCCGCCTTCATCGGCTTGCTGTACTGGTACCAGCTCTACAACATCCTGCCGACCGACCAGCCCGTGTCGTGGCAGGGCCACCTGCTGGGCCTGCTGGGCGGTGCGATCGCGGCCATCATTTTCCGCCGCAAGCGGGTCCGCCCCGCATCCTCGGCCGGCGACACGTCGACGCTGAAGTTCTAACGCAGTTTCCGTACGGCGGCCTTGATCGCGGGGCGGAAGGTGGACAGCTGGGTGTAGACGCCCGGGTAACCGTTCCGGGCGCAGCCCAGCCCCCAGCTCACGATGCCCACCTGCACCCATTCGCCGTGCCGGCCGTGGCCGATCATCGGGCCGCCGCTGTCGCCCTGGCACGTGTCGACGCCGGGCGAGCCGGCACACAGCTGCTCGTCGGGCACAAGAGCCACACCCATTTTCTGGTACGCCGTGGCGCAGGTGCCGTCGGGCACGGTGGGCACAGTCGCGTAGTGCAGGCGCTCCTCCTGCTGGATCGAGTCCTCGCGGGTCTGGCCCCAGCCCATCACCACGTACCGCCCGTCACCGATCGCGTCGCGGCCGATGGGCAGGGTCGGCAGGTGCAGGGGCTTGTCGAGCCGTACGACCGCCCAGTCGTCCCCGTGGACCTCGTCGACGAAGCCCTCGGCTCGGATCACCCGTTCCGACCGGGCCGTCTGGGCACGACGGGATTTGAGGTCGGTGACGCCCGCGGTGACGATGATGCTCTTGTTCTTGCCGGTGCCCTCGACGCAGTGCCCCGCGGTGAGCACGACCCGGGGGTCGACCAGCGTCCCGCCGCAGCCCATCGAGAGCCGCACCGCCCACGGGAACTTGCCCTGTGGCGCCACCAGACCGCCGACCACCGGCCGGACCGTCCGGGCGTCACGACTGGCTTGAGCGGGCTGCCCGCCGATCAGGAGCAATGCGGCCAAGGCCAGCAAAGCGGCTTTTCGGACCATACGCCCATTTGATCACAGCAAAACGGGCCGCGCGGGTTCGCCGCGCGGCCCGTCATACTGCTTGTCTACTTAGTACCAACCCACGTCCTGTGAGTGGCCCCACGCGCTGCACGGGGTGCCGTAGCGACCCTCGATGTAGCCGAGACCCCACTCGATCTGGGTGGCCGGGTTGGACTTCCAGTCGCTGCCGGCCGACGCCATCTTGCTGCCCGGCAGGGCCTGCGGGATGCCGTACGCGCCCGAGCTGCGGTTGGTGGCCTTGTGGTTCCAGCCGCTTTCCTTCTTCCACAGCTTCTCGAGGCAGGAGAACTGGGAGATCTTGAAGCCGGCGTCGAGCATGAGCGAGCAACCGATGGCCCGGTTGCCGCTGAACTCGTCGCACGAGGCCGGGATGTCGCCGGTGAACTCCGGTGTGCTGCCCGAGTCCTCGTCGCTGTCGGCCTTCTTCTTGGCCGCCTCTTCCTCGGCCTTCTTCTTGGCAGCTTCCTCGTCGGCCTTCTTCTTGGCGATGGCTTTCGTCTCGAGCTTGTGCGCCTTGTCGGCGGCGACCTTGGCCGCGGTGGCGGCCTTGGCGGCGGCGTCACCCTCGGCCTCGCGGCGGGAGGCGCGCGCGGCGGCGTGCTCGGCCTGGCGCTGCTTCAGCAGCATCACGTCGTCGACGGCGGCAACCTGCGCGACGGTGCTGGCTTCGGCGGACTGCTGAACTTCGCGGTCTGTTCCGAGGTAGATGCCGGTGGCCGCACCCGCGACAAGCAGGCTGACCGAGGCAACTCGTACTCCGACCCGGCTCAAGAGCCGATTCACGAAGGTTCCCTTCGTCGGGGGCAATGACGCGGCGACCGCCACCGGAAAGGTGGCCGGACACGCCGCGAGCACCGCGACCCATCGGCTCGAAACTCGATCTTCGACCACGATGAACACGCATGGCGCTCGTCAGACACCATGGCCCACGGTGAAGTGGATGTGAAATGACGACGCGGTCTTGTGAACTTGCTCACAAGAATGACACGCTTAAACCGGGTGAAAAAGCCCGTAAATCGCGACACTCCGGAGGGGAATCCGCGCTCACGGCACGGATTCCCCCCACTACTCAGAGTGGAATTTCCTCCAGCAGATCGGTGACCACTTCAGCGATCGGCGACCGCTCGGAACGGGTCAGCGTGACGTGCGCGAAGATCGGGTGGCCCTTGAGCGCCTCGATCACCGCCGTGACGCCGTCGTGCCGGCCGACGCGCAGGTTGTCGCGCTGAGCCACGTCGTGCGTGAGCACCACGCGCGAGCCCTGGCCGATACGCGAGAGCACAGTGAGCAGCACGTTGCGTTCCAGCGACTGCGCCTCGTCGACGATCACGAAGGCGTCGTGCAGGCTGCGGCCTCGGATGTGGGTCAGCGGAAGCACCTCGAGCATCCCGCGCGCCATCACCTCTTCGACCACATTGGCGTGCACGACGGCGCCCAGTGTGTCGAAGACGGCCTGTGCCCAGGGCGACATCTTCTCGTTCTCGGTGCCGGGCAGATAGCCGAGCTCCTGGCCACCGACGGCGTACAGCGGACGGAACACGATGACCTTTTTGTGGCGGTTGCGCTCCATTGTGGCTTCGAGTCCCGCGCACAGCGCGAGCGCCGACTTGCCGGTGCCGGCCCGGCCGCCGAGCGAGACGATGCCGATCGACTCGTCCAGCAGCAGGTCCAGGGCGACCCGCTGCTCGGCCGACCGGCCACGCAGCCCGAATGCCTCACGGTCACCGCGTACCAGTCGTACGGTCTTGTCGGGGTTGACCCGGCCCAGCGCCGACCCGCGCGGCGAGTGAACGACGAGGCCCGTGTGACAGGGCAGGTGGTCGACCTCTTCCAGCTCGAGCTCGTCGCCGCTGTAGAGCGCGTTGACCTCGTCCTCGCCGAGCTTGAGATCGGCCATGCCGGTCCACGTCGGGTCGCTGGCCTGACCGTGACGGTACTCGTCGGCGGTGATGCCGACCGATGCCGCCTTGACCCGCAGCGGCATGTCCTTGCTGACCAGAGTTACCTCACGGCCCTCGGCGGCGAGCCCGAGGGCCACCGAGAGGATCCGGGTGTCGTTCGAGTCGTTGCGGAAGCCCTGCGGCAGCACGCTCTGGTCGGCGTGGTTGAGCTCGACGCGCAGCGTGCCGCCCTCGTCGTTGCAGAGCACAGGCTGGTCGAGCCGGCCGTACTTGATCCGCAATTCGTCCAGGAACCGCAGCGACTGCCGCGCGAACCACCCGAGCTCGGGGTGGTGACGCTTGCCCTCCAACTCGCTGATGACCACGAGGGGAATGACCACCTCGTGATCGGTGAAGCGGCGGAACGCCGCCGGGTCGGACAGCAGGACCGAAGTGTCCAGAACGAAAACACGGCCCTCAGGGGCCGGTTCCGCGTCAGCGTGCCTGTCCCGGGACTTGCGCCCGGTACGCGCTGTGCTGGGAGAGACTTCGGCGGCCGAGTCGCGGGCGACGTCGGCGTCTGATCGGCGAGATGTCACAGGCCTGCTCCAGCGGCGGGCGTGCAACCCGGTACGCCCGCGGTCCGCCACCTCCGGCGCCCGTCTCTCATGCACGGGGTCGGATTGCGGGGCCCCGTGGCGCACTTGTCGCAGGTCCGGGCCGGCCGGCTGGCTCGGGATGACCCCGTGCCATGACTCAAACGCTAGCGGTCAACTGCGCTGCGCGGTAGTACGCAAAAACGGGTGACGGACGACGTCCAGGCAAATTTCTCCGGCATGAAACGTCACCTCAGGCGGGTAATCTGACCCCGTGGCACAGACTCCGCGTCCGACCCATCCGCCGAGCATCGACGAGGCGTGGGCGTTCACCGCCGGCCACGCGTCGGCGACCACCTTCTTCTTCGACTTCGACGGTGTGCTCTCACCCGTCACCGACGACCCCGACGCGTCCCAGCCCGCGCCGGCCGTCCTCGGCACCCTCGAGCGCCTGGCCGAGGTGGTCCAGCGCGTCGCGATCGTGTCGGCCCGCCCGGTCAGCTTCCTGCGCTCCCGGTTCTCGTCGCTCGAGCGGGTCGACCTCTACGGCTTGTACGGCCTCGAGGTGTGGCACGAGGGCGAGGTTGTGACCAACCCGGCCGCCGAGCCCTGGGTGCCCGCCATGGCCGAGCTGGCCGAGCGGGCCAAGGCCGAGCTGCCCGGGTCGATCCTGGTCGAGTACAAGCGCCTCTCTGTGGCCCTGCACTACCGCACCGCCCCGCACGAGGCGCCAGTGGTCGAGCGCTGGGGTCACGAACAGGCCGAGAAGCTGGGCCTGCGGGTCCAGGCAGGCCGCATGGTGGTCGAGCTCAAGCCCCCCGTCGACCAGGACAAGGGCATGGTCATCACCGAGGGCGTCCGCAACGCCGGGTGCGCCTGGTATTTCGGCGACGACATGTCCGACATCAAGGCGTTCGACGCGCTGCGCGCCCGCGAGGCCGTCGACCCGTCGTTCTTCGGGGTCGCCGTGGCCGTGGCCAATCCCGAGACGGGGGCCGAGGTGTCCAGCGCGGCCGACCTCACCCTCGACTCGCCGGATGCGGTCGCGGCCTTCCTCAACGAGGGCCTGCGGAAGTTCTAGCGGTTCAGGCGCCGTAGCGGCGCTGCGTGTTGCCTCTACGACCGCAGCGCCCGGTCAGGCGCCGTAGCGGCGCTGCCGGTTGCCGTACGACCGCAGCGCCCGCAGGAAGTCGATGCGCCGGAAATCCGGCCAGTTGGCGTCGTGGAAATAGAACTCCGAGTGCGCCGACTGCCACAGCAGGAAGCCCGACAACCGCTGCTCCCCACTTGTGCGGATGACCAGGTCGGGATCGGGTTGCCCGCGGGTGTAAAGGTGCTCGGCGATGTGCTCGACGTCGAGGATCTCGGCCATCTCTTCGATGGTGCGCCCGTTGGCCGCCTGCTCGTGCAGCAGCGAACGCACGGCATCGGTGATCTCACGCCGCCCGCCGTAGCCGACGGCCATGTTGACCTCGACGCCGATCGTGCGGTCGCGCGTCTTCTCTTGCGCGGCCTTCAGGGTGGCCGCGGTGGCGGCGGGCAGCACGTCGAGCGCGCCCACCATGCGCAGGCGCCATGGGTTGCCGTCCTCGGCCAGCTCGGTGGCCAGATCCTCGATGATCTTCACCAGCGGGTCGAGCTCGGCGGCCGGCCGCTGCAGGTTGTCGGTGGCCAGCAGATAGAGCGTGACGTGCTTGATGCCGGCCTGGTCGCACCAGGTCAGCAGCTCTTTGACCCGGGCCGCGCCGACACGGTGACCGTCGTTGGGGTCGACGAAACCCATCTCGCGGGCCCACCGGCGGTTGCCGTCGCACATGACGCCGACGTGCCGCGGCACGGGTTTGCCGGCCAGCTTGCCGGCCAGCCGACGTTCGTACACGCGGTAGAACGGAGTGGAAATCAACGACCGCAGACTCATCGCTTGAAACCCTAGCCCTGTTCGGTAGCGACTCAAGGGGCGGCCGGGTGACGCTGACCCAACCGGGAGGCGATGCGACCGATCGTGCGGAGGTCGAAAACCCCGTCACCGAGGCCCAGGTCCACCATCCGGTCGAAGACCTCCGCATCTCGGGCAGCCGCCGCCACCGCCGCGTCGACCACGCGCGACTGCCGGGTGAGCAGGGCCGCGAAGCCCGAGTGCCGCAGGTGCCGGCCGAGCCGGTGGCGAAGAGCACGCCCGTACCGTTCGGCCACCCGGACGGGACCGGCGGCCGCGGCCTCGCCCGCCAGCGCCCCGGAAAGAACGGCATAAAAAATGCCCTCCCCGGTGAACGGGTTGATCAACGACAGCGCGTCCCCGGCGAGCAACACGCGCCCGCGAGCCGGCGGCGGCCGGTGAGTCGACAACGGCAGGTGGTGCCCGCGCACCCCGGTCGTCTCGCGACCAGGCAGCAGCGCGTCCAGGCGTTCGAGCAGATACGCCCGGGACAGCGGCTCACCCCGCAGAACCTCGCCGTACCCGACGTTCGCGGTGCCGTCACCCAGCGGAAATTCCCACGCGTACGCGGGCCAGCGCGCCTTCGTCGTCACGATGACCTGCTCGTCCGTGTTGGTCGTGGGCGCGTACCCGCGAATCGCGACAGCCAGATGCCCCGGCGGATTCACCGCGAACCCGAGCGCCCGCCGAACCACCGACCCGGCGCCGTCGGCCCCGATGATCACCTGCGCTCGGTAGTGCCCGTCGATCGTGATGCCCGCTTCGGTCGCTCTCACCGCCCGTACGGTGTGTCGGCGCAGTTCCGCCCCGGCCGCGACAGCTGCCCGCACCAGCCGCTCGTCGAACACCCGCCGAGGAATGGTGTGCGCCGCCCGCGGAAGCGGCCGAGCCACCGCCGACCCGCCCGGGCCGACCAGCCGCAGGCGCTCAATCGCTGGATAACCGTCGGTGATGTTCTCAACGCTAAGTCCACGTAGGACGGAGATGGCCTCGGCCGCGATCCCGTCACCGCACACTTTGTCGCGCGGGAAGTCGGCCCGATCGAGCAGCAGAACGCGCGCCCCGCCTCGGCAGGCCGCCAAGGCCGCCGCCGCCCCCGCAGGCCCCGCCCCGATAACCGCAACGTCAAACTCGCGCAAGATCGTTCTTCATCCGTCGGCCCATCCCTAACCCCCTCCCGCCAAGGGGCATGTGGGGTGGACGTTACGCCTTGTCAAGAACACCGGCCCGAGTTGTCCACAGCCCGGCGCCGAGCAAGTCCGCGGCACTATGTCTCGAGACGAGTTGTCCACAGCCGGCTCGGCTGGTTTCGCAGCACGAGGCCTATTTCGCTGTGGTGACGCCAGGAATGGGTGCAAGCCAATCGCGCCGGCTGGTCGGGATCGACCGTAAGACCGGGTATCGGTGGCGCACGGGCGCGCCTAACCGCCTGTTACGCGTGGCTTGCAGCGGCAACCTGAGGCAGTAGCCGCGAAGGCCGTGGCGGCCTCGCTACGGCATCTGTCACAAGACGACCGGGTCGTGATCGCTGACCGGTTGCGTGAGGGCGCCGGGCCGTCGTTCATCCGGCCGATCTGGGCCGTTCACCGTCGACGGTCAGTCGGGAGATCGCCCGTTACAGCGATCCTGCCGTGACTCCCCAAGCGAAGCCAGCCGCACGTATCCCACGAAACGATCTATCGGGCCCTCTAAGTTCGATGCCGCACTCGCCCTGGCAACGCCGCGACGACGAGAACACCGACGGGCTGCTGCGTCAGTACTTTCCAACAGACACCACCTGACCGCACACATCCGTGAACGTCCAAGTGCTGCCGCGGCCGATCTCAACGGCGGACCCGCAAACCTCGGCTGTGACGCCGCTGCCGAACTCATGACCACCAATGGCGTTGCAACGACCCCTTGAAATCACCCCGCCAAAGGGCATGTGGGATCAACGTTACGCATTTCAAGAAACCTCGGCCCGGGTTGTCCACAGCCCGGCGCCGAGCTCGCTCGAGACACCTGCGCGTCGAGCCGAGTTGTCCACAGCCGGCTCGGCTGGCCGGGGCAGCGCGGGGCCTAGTTCGCTCTCGTGACGCAAGATATGGGTGCCAGCCAGTCGCGCCGGCTGGTCGGGATCTCAACCGTAAGACCGGGTGTCGGTGGCGCCGGACACTCATTGCGCATGGGCGGCGGCAACGTGACGCGGCAGCGGCCTGCGCTGCGAGCCGCTCGCCCGGCCGCGATGCATACCAGCCGGGCAGTCCGCCGTCTCCTGCGGCGGCCAGGACAGCGCCACCAATATCGATTGCGCCGCCTCGGTGGGGTTTCTAGCGTCGGTCGCACTCCATGGAAAGGATTGGCGGATGCGTCTGCGGCGTCTTGAACCTGATGACTGGGAGTGCTGGCGGGACATGCGGCTGGCTGCCCTCTCGGACTCGCCGGACGCGTTTGCCTCGTCGTTGGCGGAGGAGGGGGACTACACCGAGGCTCGTTGGCGGGACTGGATTCGGCCTGCCTCTCAGCTGCAGGTTGTGGTTGAGGGTGGGGCGGGGATGGTCGGTGCCTGGAAGGCCGAGCATCAGCCGGCGGTGGAGCTCTACAGCATGTGGGTGCATCCGGAATGGCGCGGCCGCGGGATCGGTGACCTGCTGGTCGGGGAGGTTCTGGACTGGGCCGCCGCGCAAGGCCATCAGCGTGTCGCCCTCTGGGTGGCCGAGGGCAACGTGGCAGCCGAGCGCCTTTATCGGCGTCACGGCTTTCAGATGACTGACGAGCGGCAACCGCATCCTGGCTACCCGGGTGTGTTCGAGCGGGCTATGACTTTGCGGCTCGATGCAGCGCGTACAGGGTGAGGGCTGCGGCTGCCACTAGTGGGGCGCCGTCGCGGATCAGGCCGTCTGCGCCCAGCAGGAAGTAGCAGAGGGGTAGGTCCCAGGCCAGGACGAAGACGGTGAGCCAGGCCATGTAGCGCCGCGCGCCGGCCTTGCCGCGGAGCAGGAAGAACGTGCCGAGCAGGACGGCGTAGCTGACGCCGATGCCGGTGAACAGCCAGAACAGGACGGCGAGCGACCACTCCGGACGGTCGCGCAGCTGGCCGAACGAGATCAGGCAGGGCACGAGCATCAGGGGGCTGTAGGTGAAGGCCGCGATGCGGGCCGTCAGCAGCCAGCCGGTCACGGGGGCTCGGCGTGGGGTGGCTTCCTGCATGCGCAGGCCGTCGCGGGTGAACACCAGGCGGTTCGGGTGCCGCACCAGATGGGCGCGAACGACCGGGTGGCGGTAGAGCAGCGCGACCACGGCCACGCACAGGATGAGCAGCACGACGAAGCCGGCCACGCCAGGTAGCGGGGGCAGGCCGGAGCGCGGCACTATCAGGCGGCCGACGGCGAACACCGTGGTCACGGCCAGGATGAGGCCCAGTGGGCGGGCGACTGCGCGGTCGCGGCGGACCTGCCGGACGAGCAAGAGCCAGCCCAACGTACGCAGCAACGCCCAACCCGTGCGCACCGCCAAGCCGAAGCCGTGCTCCGGGGCGTACCAGTAGTTCAGCACCTCGACCACGACGGTGGCGGCCGCGGTGGCCAGCAGGAGGGCGGTCAGCGCGCTCAGCACGCGTGGCCGCCGCTCCGCTTCGATCGTCACCACCGGGTCATACCCGATGCGCGTGAACTTCAGGCCAGGCGGGCCTTCAGCGCGTCCAGCTCGGCCCACAGCACGGCCGGCAGTTTGTCGCCGAACTTTTCGAACCACTCGGTGACCTGCGGGATCTCGGCCAGCCACTCGTCGCGGTCGACCCGCAGGGCGGCTTCCAAGGCGGCGTCGTCCAGGTCCAGGCCCGTACGGTCGATGGCCGCCACCGTCGGCACGTGCCCGATCGCCGTCTCGACCGCCTCGCCCCGGCCGTCCAGCCGTTCGACGATCCACTTGAGGACGCGGCTGTTCTCGCCGAAGCCGGGCCACAGGAACCCGCCGTCCTCGTCGCGGCGGAACCAGTTGACGTAGAAGATCTTCGGCAGTTGAGCGGCGTCGCCCGGTGCGCCCTTGGCCATGTCGATCCAGTGCCGGAAGTAGTCGCCGGCGTGGTAGCCGATGAACGGCAGCATCGCCATCGGGTCGCGGCGCACCACCCCGACCTGGCCGACCGCGGCCGCCGTGGTCTCGCTGGAAAGCGTGGCGCCGAGGTAGACGCCGTGCACCCAGTCGCGCGCCTCGGCCACCAGCGGCACCGTCGTCTTGCGGCGGCCGCCGAACAGGATCGCGTCGATGGGCACGCCGCGGGGGTCGTGATATTCGTCGGCCAGGATCGGGCACTGCTCGATGGGCGTACAGAAACGGCTGTTGGGGTGGCTCGACGGGGCGTCCGAGTCGGGCGTCCAGTCCTCGCCCTTCCACGACACGAGGTGGTCGGGCGGCGTGCCCATGCCTTCCCACCAGATGTCCCCGTCGTCGGTCAGGGCCACGTTGGTGAAGACCGAGTTGCCGCGGGCCAGCGTGCGCATCGCGTTGGGGTTGGTGTGGAAGTCGGTGCCGGGCGCGACGCCGAACAGTCCGTACTCGGGGTTGGTGGCCCACAGCCGGCCGTCCTCGCCGAAACGCATCCAGGCGATGTCGTCGCCGACCGTCTCGACCTTCCAGCCGGGCAGGGTCGGTTCGAGCATCGCCAGGTTGGTCTTGCCGCAGGCCGACGGGAAGGCGCCGGCGATGTAGCGGACCTGCCCCTCGGGCGAGGTCAGCTTCATGATCAGCATGTGCTCGGCCAGCCAGCCCTCGTCGCGAGCGGCCACGCTGGCGATCCGCAGCGCGTAGCACTTCTTGCCGAGCAGCGAGTTGCCGCCGTACCCGGAACCGAACGACCAGATCTCGCGGGTCTCGGGAAAATGCGAGATGTACTTGGTCTCGTTGCACGGCCAGGCCACGTCGGCCTGGCCCGGTTCGAGCGGGGCGCCCACCGAGTGCAGGGCCGGCACGAAGTCGGCGTCGGCGCCCATCGCCTCGAGCACGGCCGAGCCCATCCGGGTCATGATGCGCATGCTGGCCACGACATACGGGCTGTCGGTGAGTTCCACGCCGAACATCGGCTGCTCGGCGTCGAGCGGTCCCATGCAGAACGGCACCACGTACATCGTGCGGCCGCGCATGCAGCCCCGGTACAGCTCGGTCATCGTCGACTTCATCCGAGCCGGGTCCATCCAGTTGTTGGTGGGACCGGCATCGGCCTCGTCGGCCGAGCAGATGAACGTGCGCTCCTCGACCCGGGCCACGTCGTTCGGGTCGGTGCGGGCCCAGAACGAGTTGGGCTTCTTCGCGGGGTCGAGGCGGACCAGCGCCCCCGACGCGACCAGCTCGTCGGTGATCGCGGCCCATTCCTGGTCGGAGCCGTCGCACCAGACGATGCGGTCGGGGGTGGTCAAGGCCGCTACTTCGTCGATCCAAGCGGCGAGGCGGGCATGCTTCTTCAAACCAGTGCTCCTTCGGTCGGCGCTGACCAATGAGATGGCTCAGCCTAAGCCGCCGACACTGTGAGTTCATCGGCCGTTGCTGTGGATAACCGCACAATCCTCGGTGTCGATGCTCGTACGCGATCGATCCTTCACCGAAGAGCGCAACTCCGCGCAACGGCCGGGCACGCCCAGCCGAAAGTCGACTTTCGCAAAACGGACGTAACCGCCTAAGCTGGGCCGCATCGGGCTTTCCTCTTACTCCCGCCGCAGGAGGCAGGAATGACGCCGGACACCGAGCTGCTGGCCGCCGTCCGAGCCGGAGACACCGCGGCGTACGGGACGCTCTACGAACGCCACCGCGCGGCCGCCCGTCAGCTGGCGTGGGGCCTGACCAACGACCCGGCCGACGTCGACGACCTGGTCGCCGAGACCTTCGCCAAGGTGTTCGCCTCGCTGCGGGCCGGCCGCGGACCCCTCGTGGCGTTCCGGGCCTACCTGAACACGACCATGCGGCACGTCTGCTATCACCGCGCCCAGCGCGACCGGCGGCTCGAGTTCACCGACGATCTGACCCGGTACGACGAGGGCCAGCCCTACGTCGACCCGGCGCTCGACCGGCTGGAGCGCACGTACGCCGCGGCCGCGTTCCGCCAGCTGCCCGAGCGCTGGCGTGACGTGCTGTGGCAGACCGCCGTTGAAGGGAACAGCCCGGCCGAGGTGGCCGGGATGCTGGGCATGACCCCCAACGCGGTGGCCGTGCTGGCCCACCGCGCCCGGGAGGGGCTGCGCAGCCTCTACCTGCAGCAACATGTGACGACCGCCGACCACCCGGAGTGCCGGTGGGCGGGCGACCGGCTCGGCGTCCACCTGCGCGGGCGGCTCGCCCCGCGCGACGGCCACCGGATGCGCGCCCATCTGGGGTGGTGCGCCGAGTGCCGGAAGAGAGTGGACGAGATTGCCGAGATCAGCGAGATCCACCCTCCGTACCGGCAGCGTCACCATGCGAGATCCAGCGGTTAAGACTCGCCAACGAAAACAGCGGCCCGTGACTACCGCCGGTACTCTCGGGACCGTGCCCGAATCCTCGTCGACGCAGCCGTCCGGCTGGCGTTCCCGGATCCGGGCACTGATTCGCGAGCTCGGCAAGTTCGGCACCGTCGGCGGCATCTCGTTCGCCATCGACGTGGCGATCTTCAACGTGCTGCTGCAGGCCGGCTTCGAGACGCTGATCGCCAAGACCATCTCGACGGTGATCGCGACCACCTTCGCGTTCGCCGGCAACCGGTTCTGGACGTGGCGTGACCGTGCCCACACCAACATGGCCCGGCAGTACACGGTCTTCTTCGTGCTCAACGCCATAGGCCTGGGTATCGGGCTCGCCTGCCTGGCCATCAGCCACTACGGTCTCGGACAGCTCTCACCCGTCTTCCAGACCCAGCTCGCGGACAACATCTCGGGCCAGCTGGTCGGCACCGCGGCCGGCTCGCTGTTCCGCTTCTGGTCGTACCGCCGGTTCGTCTTCCCGGCCACGACCCCGCCGGGCACGCCGCCACGACAGGAGAACAGGCCGGCCGGCGCCTCCCCGCCGCCTTCCCCCATTCGTGACACGGCGTAACCGCCCACTCTCCCGTAAGGTTGACCAATGCCCTCAGCTCGTGCGCTGACGGAACACGTACGCCGTCTTGCCCCTGAAGTCCTGGCGTTCGGCGTCATCGGCGCCGGAAACACGCTGCTGTACCTGGTGATCACGTGGGTCGCGCTGCCCATCGGCGCCGTGAAGGCCAGCGTGATCGCCACCGTCGTGACGACCACGCTGGCGTACATCGCGAACCGGTACTGGACCTATCGCAACCACAGCCGCACCGCGCTGCGGCGGGAGTACACGCTCTTCTTCGGCTTCAACCTGATCGGCATGGTCATCCAGTCCGGGGCGATCGCCATCGGCAAGTACGGCTTCGGGCTGACCGAGGCGAACGACGCGCACGCCTTCATGGCCGTCACGGCGGCCGGCATCGTCTTCGCCACGGTGTTCCGGTTCTGGGCCTACCGCACCTTCGTCTTCCTCAAGCCGCCGGTCGACGGGCACGAGGGCGACCTGGCCGAGCTGGACGCGGTGGCCGGCCTGGCCGAGCTGAGCACCGAGGACGAGCCTAGCCGCGCTGCTTCCTGAACAGACCTTTCCGCTGTACGGGAACCTCGGGCGCATCCTCTTCCTGGTCTTCATCCGGCCGTAGCACCCGGTCCTGCTCGATCAGCTCATAGAGCAGCGTCTGCACCTGCTGAGCGCGCGGCACGGCGGTCAGCACCGCGGCCTGCTCGCCGATCGAGTCGACCTTGAGGGTGCCCGTGCCGAACAGCCGGTCGAGCACCGACTGGGTCACCACGTGGTCGTTGACGCGGTTGAGCGGCAGGTCCCGCCGCTCCCGGGCGATCACGCCGTCCTGCAGCAGGATCCGCTCGTCGGTCAGCACGTAGTGGGTGCACCGCCAGATCACCAGCGGCGCCACCCCGTACCGGACGCCCTGATAGAGCATGATGGCCGCCACCACCAGGAACGCGATGCGGCCGCCCTCGGTGCCGGGCAGCATCACCCAGGCCACGGCGGTCACGACCACGGCCAGCAGCACGAGCAGGCCGGGGCGCAGGGCCGTCTTCCAGTGCGGGTGCAGGTGGAGGACCAGCTCTTCCTCTTCGGCCAAGACTTCAGTGGGGAACGCCACGCGGTCAGCGTACGTGCAACACGTCACCCGCCGAGACGCGATGCTCGGCGCCGTCCGCCGTCCGGACGACCAATTGGCCGGCCCGGTCCACCTCGGTCGCCTCGCCGATCAGCGTCTCGCCCGCCGGCAGCAGCACGCGCACCTGCTGGCCGATCGTCGAGCAACCCCTGCGGTACGCCGCGAGCAGCCCCGACATCTCGGCGTCGCCGCCCGCCTCACGCCAGCCCGCGTAATACGAGGCGAAGCCGCGCAGTAGTGCCCGCAGCAGCGGGTCGCGGTCGGTAACAGCAGCCCCGGCCACCCGCAGTGAAGTGGCGGGCACGCCGGTGGTTTCGGGAAGCTCTTCGGCCCGGGTGGTCACGTTGAGGCCGATGCCCACCACGACTGCGTCGCCCGACACCTCGGCCAGGATGCCGGCGCACTTGCGGTCGCCCACGAGCAGGTCGTTCGGCCACTTCAGGGCGGCCTCGACCTCGGCCACCCGCTCGACCGCGTCGCGCAGGGCGACCCCGGCCAGCAGCGGCAACCAGGCGAACGTGGCAGGCGACAGCGTGGGCCACTCGCGCTCGCGGTCGGGCCGGCCCGGTCGCAACAGGACACTCAGGGTGAGGCCGGCCCGGGCCGGTGAGACCCACTGCCGATCGCGGCGGCCACGGCCCGCGGTCTGCTGCTCGGCCACGATGACCAGTCCCTCGGGCTCGCCCTTGGCGGCCGCGGCGGCGACGTCGGCGTTCGTGGAGGCCGTCTGGGCCACGACCTCGACCCGCGACCACAGGCTGCCCGGGGTCACCAGGGCCCGGTCGAGCGAGCGCGGCGACAGCGGAGGGCGGTCGAGGTCGGTGAACGGCGAGGACATTCGCCGAGCGTAGTCCCTATCGGGGCGGAGGCTCCGCGGCGTGACGGCTGACATACACCCGGGTGCTGCGGTCCGACGGCTCGGCCGACGGGCGGGGCCGCGGGCGGGGGCGGCGCCGGCGGGCCGGTGGCGCGTCGTCGGCGAAGAGCGGGGTGGTGGGCAGAGCCTCGTTCTCGGTACGCCACTCGCGCCGCTCGCGCTTGTCGTTGCGGTCCGACCAGGTGCGGGGCAGGCGGACCCGCTGTTCGCTGCGGCGGGCGAAATCGATCTCGGTCGGCTCGTGCTCGACCGGGGCCAGGTCGAAACCGGTGGCGGGCTCGTAGTCGGGGACGGCGGGCAGGCGCTCGACGGGAGCCGGCCAGCCGTAGCCCTTGGCCGAGGGCTCGGGGTCG
Source organism: Paractinoplanes pyxinae (assembly GCF_026626335.1). Lineage (GTDB taxonomy): Bacteria > Actinomycetota > Actinomycetes > Mycobacteriales > Micromonosporaceae > Actinoplanes > Actinoplanes pyxinae. Next base: position 523,878 of record NZ_JAPNTZ010000007.1, read on the forward strand.
GGATCCAGGTCGACGGGGATGGGCGTCCAGTACTCGCCGGACGGGGGCGCGGCACGGACGGGGCGGTACTCGGGGCGGACCCAGCCCTGCACGCGGTGGCCGTAGCGGTCGCCGGAGTAGGCCGGCTCGGGGTCGTCGGGCGGCAGGTCGGGGACCAGCTCGAGACCGACCAGCTCGGCCGGCTCGGGGGCGTACTCAACCGGCGCGGGGCCGAAATCGACCGGCTCGGGGGCGTACTCGCCGGGATCAGGGGCGTACTCGCCGGGGTCGGGGGCGTAATCGCGGGCGCCGGGTTCGTCGCGGCGGGGCACCCGATCGGTGAACTCCGGCTCGTCGGGGTGCGGCTCGTCGTCGTACGGGAAACGCTCGTCGTTCTCCTCGAGGAGCCCGATCGACGCCAGCGGGCCGCGCGGATCCTCCTCGGCCGGCGGGATCAACGGCTCGGGCGCGCGGCTCCGGCGGCGGTTGCCCGGAGCCCGGCGGGACTTGGGCTGGATGTCGGCGGGCTCGGCGTCCCGGTCGCGCCGGCCGAACAGCACGGATCGGAAGCAGATCAGCGTGGCGAGGCCCCCGGCGATGAGGGCGATCCCGGCCGCGGTCATCCAGTTGGTCACGACACAGGTAACGAATGGGGCATTGAGTGCGAAACGCCACCGTAGCGGCGCGACACCTGCTAGCGCACTACGATCATTACCGATCAGTACACCGCCGCCCGTGGAGAGCGCAGGAAAGTCACAGTGACCGACATCCACACCACGGCGGGCAAGCTCGCCGACCTCGCCCGGCGCACCGACGAAGCTGTGCACGCCGGCTCGGCCCGCGCGGTCGAGAAGCAGCACGCGCGGGGCAAGAAGACGGCCCGCGAACGCATCGAGATGCTGCTCGACGAGGGCTCGTTCGTCGAACTCGACGAGCTGGCCCGGCACCGGTCGACCAACTTCGGGCTCGACAAGAACCGCCCGTACGGCGACGGCGTGGTCACCGGATACGGCACCGTCGACGGCCGGCAGGTCTGCGTCTTCTCGCAAGACTTCACGGTCTTCGGCGGCTCACTGGGCGAGGTCTTCGGCGAGAAGATCGTCAAGGTGCTCGACCTGGCCATGAAGATCGGCTGCCCGATCATCGGTATCAACGACTCCGGCGGCGCCCGCATCCAGGAGGGCGTGGTCGCGCTCGGCCTCTACGCCGACATCTTCTTCCGCAACGTCCGGGCCAGCGGGGTCATCCCGCAGATCTCGCTGATCATGGGCCCGTGCGCGGGCGGCGCGGTCTACTCCCCCGCGATCACCGACTTCACCGTCATGGTCGACCAGACCTCGCACATGTTCATCACCGGCCCCGACGTGATCAAGACGGTGACCGGCGAAGAGGTCGGCATGGAAGAGCTGGGCGGCGCGCGCACCCACAACAGCCGCAGTGGCAACGCGCACTATCTGGCCTCCGACGAGGACGACGCGATTGATTACGTACGGGCGTTGCTGTCCTATCTGCCGTCGAACAACCTGGACGAGCCGGTCGTCCTCTCCTCCGGGGAGGATCCCGGTGAGGCCGACCTCGCCCTGGACACCCTGATTCCCGACTCGGCCAATCAGCCGTACGACATCAAAACTGTTGTCGAAACGGTGGTCGACGACTTTCTCGAGGTGCAGCCGCTCTACGCGCAGAACATCGTGGTCGGCTTCGGCCGGGTCGAGGGGCGGCCGGTCGGTGTCGTCGCCAATCAGCCGTTGCATCTGGCAGGCACCCTCGACATCGCGGCCTCGGAAAAGGCGGCCCGATTCGTGCGTACGTGCGACGCCTTCAACATTCCGGTGGTGACCTTCGTCGACGTGCCGGGATTCCTGCCCGGGACGTCGCAGGAATGGGACGGGATCATCCGGCGCGGTGCGAAACTGATTTACGCGTACGCCGAAGCGACAGTCCCCAAGGTCACGGTGATCACCCGCAAGGCCTACGGCGGCGCGTACGACGTGATGGGCTCCAAGCACCTCGGGGCCGACCTGAATTTCGCGTGGCCGACCGCGCAGATCGCCGTTATGGGCGCGCAGGGCGCGGTCAACATCCTCTACCGGGCCGAACTGGGTGCCGCCGAAGACCCGGCCGGGCGCCGCTCCGAACTGATCCAGGAGTACGAGGACACGCTGGCCAACCCGTACATCGCGGCCGAGCGAGGCTACGTCGACGCGGTGATCATGCCGTCCCAGACGCGAGCCCAGGTCACCCGCGGACTGCGCACCCTACGCACGAAGCGCGAGACTCTGCCGCCGAAGAAGCACGGCAACATCCCCCTCTAGAGCGGATTTCGCAGCATCAACACACCGCCGTAGACCAGGGCGACCATCGAACCCAGCCAGAAGAACGCGACGAAGAACGCGTCCGAGAGGCCGGTCGCCTTGGACAGGTGCTGCGTGTCCGCCTCGCCGCCGTTCTTCCAGTTGCCATAGAGCTCCGGTATCTGCCGGGTGCCGCCCATGAGCAGAAACCAGATCCAGATGTACGTGAACACGAGCTGGATGTTCTCGGCGGCCCGCATCGCGACCGTCCAAATGAGCGCAATGGTCAACGGCACGGCGATGAACCCGAAGACGTTGCGCACCATGACCAGCAGCATGGCCATCAGCACCAGAGTCATGAGCAGGATCGACCGCGGGCTGATGCCACGCACCAGCATCCACGCCCCGGCCAGCCCGAAGATCGACGGACCGAGGTAGCCGGCCAGGCCCGCAGCCAGGGTCTGGAAGAACGACCACTTCTCCTGCCGGAAGCCGGTCGCGCCGGCACCGCCCCGATCCACCCGGATCTTCTTGACAAAAAGCCCGGTGAGCGAGCCGAACATGGCGTGCCCACCCTCATGGGCGATCGTGATGGCATGCGTGGTGATCTTCCACAGCGGCACGGCCGCCACAAAGGCGATCACCGCCGTCGTCCACGCCAGCCCCGGACCCTCCATGCCCGGAAGCTATCGCCGCTGGTGCAGCCACCCCATCGTCCGTTGGTGCGAGCGGATGACCTTAAAAGAGCGTTCCGTGAATGCGGCTCATCGCACTCGCACCTGTGGACGACTCCGCTTTCCACCGCCGTCACCTGTGGACAACCGAGCCCGGTCAGCTTGACACCCGCGTAACGTCCCCACCCAGTCCCCGAGGCGGGAGGGGGTTAGGGATGGGCGGCCTCGAAATTCAAGATCAGGAGGTGGCGGCGGGAAGCCACTGGCCGGCCAGCAGGAAAGCGCCGACGACCAGGGCGGCCAGGTTCACCACCAGGAAGACGCCGACCCAGAAGATCGCGGGCACGTGCGAGACGTGGGCCAGCTGGTCGGCGTCGGACTCGGGCATGCGGCCGCGGCGGCGCAGACTCTGCAGCTCGAAGACGGGGCGGATGCCGCCGAACAGCAGGAACCACACCCCGGCGTACGCGAAAGCGGCCTGCACCTGCGGCGACGCGTACCAGGAAACGGCGAAGACGATCGCGCCGGTGACGACCAGCGAGAGCACGCCGAAGACGTTCCGGATGTTGATCAGCATGAGCAGCAGAAGCACCACGGCCAGCCACAACAGCAGCGTGATGCGGTTGCCGCCGAGCAGCCAGGCGCCCAGCAGACCGACCAGAGACGGCGCGATGTAGCCGCCCAGCAGGGTCAGCATCATGCCGGGACCGGTCGGGCGGCCCGACGACAGGGTCAGGCCGGACGTGTCGAACTCGAGCCGGATGCCCCGCAGCCGACGCCCGGTGAGCAGGGCGAACAGAGCATGACCACCCTCGTGGGCGATCGTGACGGCGTTGCGGGCGACCCGCCAGACCGGGCGGAAGGCCACCGCCAGCAAGCCGGCCAGGGCGGTGAGCAGCACGAGCAGACCGGGTGGGTCCGGTTGAGCACCGAGCAGCTTGTCCCAGAAGTCAGTCATACTCTCGATCGACACAGCGCGGAACTGTATCCGATCGAGCTAAGCGTGACGCTCAGTCACGCGCGGCGGCGGGTCACGGAACGGGCGGGCACCGGGGCGGGGCGCTTCGCGCCGAGCTGCCGGGCGACGACCACGCCACCGGCCAGCACCGCGAGCGCCGCAACGACCGAGATCGTGACCAGGGCGCCCGCCGCAGCGGCGAGAATGGCCAGGTCAGCGAGGGCCACGAGCATCCACAGAGCCATCGTGGGCTTCCTGCCGTGCCGTCGGCAGATCATGTCGTACCTCCGATCGTGATGCGAAGTGAATTACCCATTCACTCGCGTCATCACTCACCGGATTTACTTTTTGGGCTGAAACCACTGGTAAACGCGCTTCAAATCGGCCTGCGAGGCGGCCCAGTCGTCGGGTGAGACGTACCATGAGATCGAGTACGCCTGGCTGTCGCTGACGATGATGTTGCGCTTCACCGCGTGCTGGGCGTTGCCGGTGCTGGTCGTGTAGTAGAACTCCCAGTCTGCGGCCTGCTTGAAGTAGTTGCTGACCGGAACGAGCTTGACCTTTTCGTAGTCCCGGTAGTCGCGGTTGGCGCGGTCCCGCTCCTGCTGCTTCCAGTCGGCCAGCGCGTCCGGCTTGGGATCGTCGGTCTGGTCGATCAGCAGGTAGCGGTTGTTCCAGCGGATCTGGGTCTCGCTGCCGGACTGCCTGATCGAGGCGCTCTTGGGCAGCGGCACCTTGTAGCCGGAGCCGTCCGAATAGATCCGCCAGGTCGAGGGCAGGGCGAGCCCGGCCGGGCTGGACGGCGGCGCGGTTGTCGTCGGCTTGGGCGACGGGGTCGAGGTCGTCGCACCGCCAGCCGCAGGCTGTTGTGAAGTGCCGCCAGCCGAAGCGGTGGGAGCGATCGCGCCCTGCTGGGTCTGGTTGTCGTCGCCGCCGTCCTCGCTGCCCAGGACGCCGATCAGCACCACCACCAGCACGATGATGAGCAGTACGACGCCACCGCCGACCGCGGCCTGTCCGTAGGTCAAGCGGGTGCCGAACACCGTGACGCCGGGTGACTGCCGCACCGGCATGGGGGTCCAGGCGGGGCGGGACGAGCGGTTGAACGCGGGGGCGGGGCTCATCGGCTCGGGGTCGTCGTGGCCGGGGCCTACCGGTGTGGTGCTGCGGTCGGTCGCTGGGGGCACTTCATTGCGCGTACGGCGGGGAGGCGCATGCGGCACGTCGGTGCTCACGCGGTCGACGGCGGCGGCGGGCGCCGCGGCGCTGTCTTTGCTCTCCGCGCCGGCGATCTTCGCTGCGTCGCTCTCATCGGCCTTCTCGGCTGCGGGCGGCTCGTCAGCCTTTGCGTTCGGGGTGCTCTCGGCCTTGGCGTCTTCCTTGGCGGGAGTGCTCTCCGCCTTTTCGACGGCCCGATCCGTCTTGGCGCCCGCGCTGGTCGGCGAGCTCCCGGCATCGCCTTCGACCGGCGTGGTTTTCGCCCGGCCGGCGGCCGGAGCGTCCTTGCCCGGGGCGCTCTTGGCGTCGGCTTCGGCCGGGGTGGTGTTCGCTTGGTCGACGGCCGGAGCGTCCTTGGCCGACCCGCTCTTGGCGTCGCCTTCGGCCGGGGTGGTCTTGGCGTCGCCCTCGGCTGAGGTGGACTTCGCGTCTTGCTCGGCCGGAGTGGACTTCGCGTCCTGCTCGCCCGGAGTGGACTTCGCGTCGAGCTCGGCCGGCGTGGACTTCGCGTCGAGCTCGGCCGGCGTGGACTTCGCGTCGAGCTCGGCCGGCGTGGACTTCGCGTCGAGCTCGGCCGCCGTGGTCTTCGCGTCCTGCTCGGCCGGGACGTTCTCGGCACTGCTCGGGGCGTTCTCGGCGTCTCCGGCGGCCGGGGCGCTTTCCGCAGGACTGGTGAGTGAGGTCGCGGCGGCGACAACGGGCTTCTCGGTCTCGGCGGCGGCCGGCTTATCAGTCTTGGTGTCCTGGGCCTTGGCGGTCGCGGGCTCGACCTTCTCGGCCGGCTTCGCCCCCGGCTTGTTCGCCGGCTTCGGCTCCGCGATCTTGGTCGTCTTGTCGACGGGTGCGTCCGAGATCTTGGTGGTCTTGTCGACCGGGGCCACGGGCTCGGAGATCTTCGTCGTCCTGTCGACCGGGGCGTCCGAGATCTTCGTCGTCTTGTCGATCGGGGCGACCGGCGGCGTCTTGGTCTTGTTGATCGGGGCGACCGGCGGCGTGTTGGTCTTGTCGACCGGAGTGACCGGCGGCGTCTTGGTGGCCGGCGGCGTGATCTTGGTGGTCGGGTCGACCGGTGCGGGGATCCTGGTCGTCTTGTCGACGGGAGCGGTGGTCGACGGCTTGGCCTGCCTGGGCGCGGTTTCCTTGGGCGGGATCGCGATCCTGGTGGTCGGGTCGACCGCCCGCTGCTCCTCGGTGGGCGCGTCGGACTTCACGCGCGGGATCAGGCTGGTCGCGTCGGACAGGGACTTCTCGTGTTCCGGAGCCGCCTTCTTGCGGCGGTTGGCGGCGACGTCGGCGGCCGTGAAGCCGGACTGCGCCCCTCGAGACGTACGGGAAAGGCCGCCGCTCGCATGCGGGCCGGGCCGGGCCGCATCGGGCGCACCAGAACCCGTACCAAGGAAGGTGGTTTTGTCGTCGCGAACCGGAGGACCGTCGACGCGGGTGGCATCCAGCTTGGGTCCGTCGACGCGGGTGGCGTCGAGGCGCGGGGCGTCAACCTTGGGAGTGTCGACGCGGGTCGGGGTCTCGGCAGCAGGGCGGCCCACCGGAGCCTTGCCCGGTGCGAAATGCGGACGGCCCTCGCCGGCGCCCGGGCGACCCGGATTGACCGGCGGCTGCGGCGGCGTAGCGGGCGCCCGGCCCTGGCTCGGCGTGACCGGCGTACGGCCGGGAGGGGTTGCTGGACGAGCCACGGGCGGACGAGGACCGGGCACCACCGGAGTCGAGGCGGTGCCACCGGTCAGCGCCGCACGGTCGCGGCCGACACCCGGGCGGCGCATGGTCGGGCTCATCGGGAAGCTCAGCTTCGACCGGCGACCGGCCGCCCGCAGCAGCAGGCGCTCCGCCTCCTCGGCGTTGATGCGGTGTGTCGGGTCCTTGCGGAGCAGGCCGTTGAGCACGGGCTTCATGGGGCCGGCGTTGCGCGCGGGCGGCGGATTCTCGGTGGCCAACGCGGCCAAGGTGGCGATCGCCGACGGGCGGGCGAACGGTGAAGCGCCCTCGACCGCGGCGTACAGCGTGGCCCCGAGCGACCACAGGTCGGCGGCCGGACCGGCGGAACCGTCACGGGCCCGCTCGGGCGCGATGTAGGCCGGAGAACCTAAGACGAGACCCGTACGCGTGACGTTGGGGTCGCCCGGAACGGTGGCCAGACCGAAGTCGGTCAGCACGACCCGGCCCTCGGCGCCGATCAGCACGTTGCCCGGCTTGACGTCGCGGTGCACCACGCCGGCGCGGTGAGCGGCCCGCAGTGCGTTCAGCACGCCCAGACCGATCTCGGCCGCGCGGACCGGGCTGAACGGCCCGTCGGCGGCCAGCGTGTCCTGCAGCGAGCGGGACGGCACGTACTCCATGACGATCCACGGGTCGGCGTCGGTGCGCAGCACGTCGAACACGCGAACCACGTTGATGTTGTTGAGCCGGGCGATCGCGCGCGCCTCGCGCAGCGACCTCTCCCGCATCTCTTGCCGCTCGGCCGCGGTCAGGCCGGGCGGCGGAACCAGCTCTTTGATGGCGACCTCACGGTGCAGGACGACATCGGTGGCCCGCCAGACACGACCCATCCCGCCCTGACCGAGCGGCGCGACAAGCCGGTAACGGTCAGCGACTACGAGCGGGGGAGAGGAAGACATCACGGAGAAAATACCCGGTCATGTCGAGCGACAGCGAATCGATCAGCCGAGTGTGGGATGCGTGTCACCGGATCTTCCCCACAAGGTCGTACGCTCGGTCGATGAATACGGAACCGCTGGTCAGCGTCGTCCGCGGCGAGCCGACCGACATCGAGCTGGCCGCGCTGGTCACGGTGCTGGTGGCAGCATCCACTTCGCTGGATCCCGAACCAGTTCAGAGGCCGGCCTCCCACTGGGCCCGATCGTCACGCCCATCGATGGCCCCGAGCTCCTGGAAGGCGTCGGCCCTCCCCCGATAGATCATCGCCCGTCACTGTCCACAGGGTCCCCGACGCTGGCAGTGACCGACTACTCTCACAGACGCTTCGAAGTTCGCACGGTGGGAGGTCGCAGATGATTCCGGACGAGGATCGCGGTCCCGCCTGGCTGAGTGACTACGGCACCACCGACTTCGGCGCCATCGAGGCCGACATCCAGGCGATGGAACAGTTCGCAGCCAAACTGGCGGCCAACGTCCAAGACAGCTACGCCCCCCACATGTCGTCAATCAGTGACTCGATGCTGACTCGACTCCCCGATCCGCCGGCCGAGTTCGCCGAGCTCTTCTCGTTCCTGACTGCCCACAACGAGGCGCAGAACGTCACCCATCAGAACGTCTACAACTACGCGAACGGCACCAAGGGCTTCGCCAGCGCGGCCGCCGACATCAGCAAGCAGTACAGCGGTTCTGACGCCTTCGCCCACGCCAAAGTCAGCGACGTTGACAAGGCTTTCGACAAGCTCGGCATCCCTGAGGCCACCACACCGCTGACGCCCACGACTAGCGAGGGGAGCCTCTGATGCTCATCGCAGGTGGCGGCGGCGGAGCCGGCGGCACGCCCTGGGGCATGCTGACCGTCGAAGAGATGCAGGTGCTCATCCAGAATCCGGACACTGATAGGCACTACGAGCTGCTGACTGGATGGAAACGTTCGGCCGACCTGCTCGTGGAACACCAGTGGCAGGTGAAGAACTACCGTGACAACTTGGCCGCGGTCTGGCCGCCGGAGAGAAACGCCGCATCAGCTGCCTACATCTCGCGCCTGGACGAGTTGATCACCAACCTCAACGAGACGTACGAAGCCGCTATCTCCAATCACGACGCCTTCGCTGCCGCGACACTGTCGATCAGTCTCGCGCAGAAGGAGATGGAAGAGATCGCGCGCGAGTACCAATCGAACGAGCTCGCGCTGGCCGACTACAACGCCAAGCAACAGAGTGCGAGCGCCCAGCCGCAGCCAAGTCCAAGCCCCAGCGGCGAACAGCCGCCGTTCGCTCCCGGTCGCCAGGAAGAGCTGTACCAGAAGGCCGTGACGCTACTGAGCGGCGTAAGCGCTGACTTGGCACAAGCCCAAGTCAGGATCCAAACGCCCCGCCCATATGCGCCCAAAAACCGCCGCGACGATCCGGGAAGCAGCGAGGGTGGGGGTTACATTGCTCCACCGATTCCACCTATCACGCCTGACTATGCGCCAAGTACATCCACCTCGGGCACACCGATCCGGCCGTCTGCCACCTTCCCGAGCAGCGGGAACGTTCCAACGCCGCCTCCCCCACAACCGCCGACACCACAGCCGGGTCTGATCCTTGGCGGAGCTAACCCGCCCACGACGCCACCATCACCGGGCCTTACCTCGCCACTGGGAACGGCACCAGTGGGCCCTCCCGCACCTTCACAGAGCCCCGGCCTTTTCGCACCCACGCCGACCACCTTCACGCCGAGCAGAAGCACTCCTCTCCAGCCGATCACACCTCCGTCTGGGAGAGGCCTGATTGGCCCTCGAGACGGCATCGTTCGCCCTGGCGGACTACTGCCGGGCAGCAGTCCTGCGTTGCCGCCCGGCGGGGTTATTGGGGCAACACCTGGAATGGGCGCTGCACGGCCGGGACCTTCCAGGACAAACGCCCAACGAATAAATCCGATCGGTGGAGTTATTGGAGGCGCTGACCCATCCGGCAGAGTCGGCGCAGCAAACGCGGCAGTCCCCCATCCGGGGGTTGGAGCCCCTATCGGCCAAGCGCAACGCGGCAGCACGCGGCGCAAGCAGGATGAGCAACTTCGCTGGGATCCGGACGACCCTTGGCAGACGGCAACGGGCGTTGACCCTGTCGTGCTTCCTCCACAGGTTAAACGGGTCGATCCCGGACCGGCGATTGGCCTGAGTTGAAGAACTCCCGCAGGATATGGTCGGCACTTACGATAGCTTGTATCGCCGTCGCATTAACTCCAAGCAACCCCGTATTTGCAGATTCTGTTCGCGACCGACAATGGTACTTGAAAAGCCTAAATCTGTCGGCCACTCGAACGATCTCAACCGGGTCCGGCGTTACTGTTGCCGTCTTAGACTCTGGCTCTTTTCCGCATCCCGACATCCGCAAGAATCTCCTTGCAGGCAGCGATCAAACCTCATCTCATCATCGAGATGGGCGATCAGACAATGACGGCCACGGGACGCGGATGGCAGCTTTAATCGCAGGACACGGTCGAGGGACGACCCGTGGGATACAAGGCATAGCGCCGTCAGCCAAAGTCTTGCCAGTAGTCATCACTGCTGACGGACGCGGCCACGCAGACCTTATGGCGAGGGGCGTCGCCTGGGCTTCCAGTCAAAAAGCCCAGATCATAAACATCTCGGGGGTCGCAGGGCCAGGCTTCGAACTACAAGACGCGATCGACGAAGCGCTAGACGATGACATCGTCGTGGTGGCCGCAGTAGGCAACACTTCATCCGATGCGATCATCAACTATCCCGCCGCATTCGATGGCGTTCTGGCAGTCGGCGCTACTGGACGGGACGGGGACTATTCTTCAAGCTCGGTCAAAGACGAAAAAGTTCAGATCTGCGCGCCCGGCGTTGACATCATTTCCGCTCAACCTCCAGATCGTTATGGATCAGCCACCGGCACTTCCGATTCTACCGCTATCGCTTCCGGCGCCGCTGCACTTATACGAGCCAAATTTCCGAACCTGTCCGCTAAAGAAGTTGTTCACCGGCTTACGGCCACTGCGGACGATATTGGGCCGCCGGGGCGGGATGATGAATGTGGGTTTGGGCGGCTCAACATCGTCAAAGCGTTGACTGCTGACGTTCCGCCGCTTGAGGGTGGGGGGAACGCTTCTTCCGCGCCTACTTCTGGGGCCAGCAGCGCCGCGGGGGCGGTTCGGCCTGAGTTTGCTTCGCCTGGTGCGGCGGCGGCCTCTGAGCCGGCCAGCAGCAACAACGGTTGGCTTTGGGGTGGGCTGGCGGGCGTAATCGCAGCCGTCGGGGTCGTTGTGGGGCTTGTGTTGCGTCGGCGGCGGACGTAGCCGGTGGGCTGGTCTCGTTTGGGGCGTAAACGCCGGGTTGTGTGCTCCTTGGACCGTCTGGGGCTTGTAGCCTTCTCGGCGTGGAGAAGGACATCGCGTACCGGTTGATTCTTGCTTCGGCCAGTCCGGCTCGGCGGGGGCTGCTCAGTGCGGCCGGCATCGAGGCCGAGGTGATGGTCAGCGGCGTCGACGAGTCGACTGTCGAGGCCGAGGACGCGTACTCGCTCTGCCTTGCACTCGCACGCATGAAAGCGCGCACCATCGCCGCCCAGTTGAACGCCGACCCGGGTGTTGTCGTGCTCGGCTGCGACTCCGTGCTGGCCTTCGAGGACGAGATCTTCGGCAAGCCGGCCAACGCTGACGAGGCCACCAAGCGTTGGATGCGCATGCGCGGCCGCTCCGGGGTGCTGCACACCGGGCATCACGTGACCAGCCTCGTCACCGGCAAGCAGGCCGAGGCGGTCGGCACCACCACCGTCCACTTCGCCGACATCAGCGACGCCGAGATCGCGGCCTATGTGGCCAGCGGCGAACCGTTGCACGTGGCCGGCTCGTTCACGCTCGACGGTCGCGGGGGCGCCTTCGTCGACCGCATCGAAGGCGACCCCGGCAACGTCATCGGGCTTTCGCTGCCCCTGCTTCGTAACCTGCTGGCCGAGATGGGCGTGCCCTACATCGCCCTCTGGAAATAAGGAAGTAGCAGCTCAGCGCACGCTTCGGGCGAACTCCCGCGCCGCCCACGCCACGGCCAGGACGGCCAGCACGGCCATGATGAGCAGGCCCTGCCAGACGTCCGGCGCGCCCAGGTCGCCTCGGAACAGGGCCCTCGTACCGTTGACCGCCCACGAGAACGGGTTCCAGTCGGCCACGCCCTGCAGCCAGCCGGGGGCGTACGTCAACGGCAGCAGGATGCCGCTGAGCAGCAGCACCGGCTGAGCGACCGTGTTCATGAGCGGGGCCAGCGCGTCCTCGCTCTTCACGACCAACGCCACGCCGTACGAGACCGCGGACGTCATCAGCGAGATCAGGGCCAGCATCAGGTAGGCCAGCAGCAGGTTGGGCAGGAACACCCGCAGGTCGAAGACCAGCGCCAGCAGCGTGATGATGACCGCCTGGGCGATCAGCGACACCACGTCCCGCAAGGAACGGCCCAGCAGCAACGCCAGGCGGCTCACCGGCGTCACGCGGGAACGCTCGATGACGCCGGCGCGCAGTTCGGCGATGAGGCCGAAGCCCTGGAACAGGCCGCCGAAGATGGCCAGCAGCACCAGCAGGCCGGGCACGAAGATCTCGTACGCCTCGGCGTTGGTCGGCACCTGCAGGGCCGGCTTGAGCAGCGGGGCGAACAGCAGCAGGTACATCACCGGCTGGAAGACGCCGACAAGGATCCAGACGGGGTTGCGCAGCAGCAACTGCATCTGGCGGTTGAAGATCAGTGAGGTGTCGCGCAGCAGCTTCATCGGTCAGCTCTCCCGCAGCGATCGGCCGGTCTTGGTGAGGAACACGTCGTCGAGGCTGGGCCGGTGCAGCTCGATGGTGCCGAGCGGGACGCCGGCCGCGTCGAGGGCGCGCAGGATCTGCGGGATCGCCACGGCGCCGTCCTCGACGTAGAGGCGCACGTTGTCCTCGTACTTCTCAATTTTGTACGAGCTGAGGGCCTCGACCGCGGCCGGGACCGCATCGACCGGCAGTCCCACGCGGACGACGTCGCCCGAGATCTCGCGCTTGAGCTCAGCCGGCGTGCCGGACGCGACGATCTCGCCGTTGTCCATGATGGAGATGCGGTCGCAGAGCGCGTCGGCCTCGTCCAGGTAGTGGGTGGTGATGAAGACGGTCATGCCCTCCGCACGCAGCCGTCTGATCTCGTCCCACATGTGGGCCCGGCTCTGCGGGTCGAGGCCCGTGGTCGGCTCGTCGAGGAAGACGACCTTGGGCTCGTGGATGATGCCGAGCGCGATGTCGACCCGCCGCCGCTGACCGCCCGAGTACGTCTTGCACTTACGGTCCGCGTACTCGGAAAGCTGGAACCCCTCGAGGACGCGCGCCGCCCGCGCCAGCGCGTCGCCTTTCGACGCGCCGTAGAGGCGCGACTGCAGCACGAGCTCTTCCCGAGCGGTGGAATCATCCCAGGTGCTGCCGCCCTGCGCGACGTAGCCGATGCGGCGGCGCACCTCGCCCGGATCGGCGCGCAGGTCGGCGCCGGCGATCGTGGCCGTGCCGTCGTCGGGCACGATCAGCGTGGCCAGCATGCGCAGCGTGGTGGTCTTGCCGGCCCCGTTGGGACCCAGGAAGCCGAAGATCTCGCCCTCGGCGACGGTGAGGTCGACCCCTCGTACGGCTTCGACCTTCTTCTTTTCGCGCCCCTGGCGCGAGACGAACGACTTGCGTAGCCCGCGAGTCTCAATCATGCGACGCAGCCTACGACCGTCAAGTTTTACTAGTCAAACTTGATTACTGACGAATCCGCCCCGCGGGCCTCGTTCAGCGTCTGCCAGGAGTCGCCCATGGTCTCAATACGCTTCGCCGTACGTTCGCACCAGGCAATTTCCGCCTCGGCCATCGCGATGTTGCGCTCCCACATCCACGCCACGAACGCCGGCTTGTCGTCGGCCCAGTCGGCCGTCATCGCGGATTCGAGCTGCTGAGCGCCGGCCCGCAGCTGGTTGGCCCGGTTCCGCAGCGCCGCCGCCGACTCCTCGCGAGAGAGTGCAGGCAGGAAGGAGAACGCGGCCATGAACGGGTCAGGACCCGGCGTGAGGTTCCACCAGCCGTTGCGCAGCAGAGATTGGAACTCCGCCCTCCCCTTGTCGGTTATTTCGTACGTCGTACGCGCGGGACGGGCGCCCACCTGCTCGGTGGCGACTTCTCGCAGCAGGCCCTCGTCGGTCAACTTGCGCAGACCGTGATAGATCGACCCGGGTTGGACGTTCGCCCATTTGTCGGCACTCCAGCTCAGCAGCTCACGGCGTACGTCGTAGCCGTGCACCGGCTCGAGCCACTGCACCAGGCCGAGGATCATCATGCGGGTCGCTGACACTCTCTCAGGGTAAAACTGTCGGCCGCTGCGACTAGGCTCAGGCCGTGCGCAAGGTATTGATCGCCAACCGTGGCGAGATCGCCGTCCGGGTCATCCGGGCCTGCCAGGACGCGGGTCTGACCAGCGTCGCCGTCTACGCCGACAGCGATCGTGACGCGCTGCCGGCCCGGCTCGCCGACGAGGCGTACGCGCTGGGGGGCGAAACCGCGACCGAGACCTACCTGCGCATCGACAAGCTGCTCGAGGTCGCCGCCCGCAGTGGCGGCGACGCGGTCCATCCGGGCTACGGCTTCCTCTCCGAGAACGCCGAGTTCGCCCAGGCGGTGCTCGACGCCGGCCTCACCTGGATCGGCCCGACCCCGCAGGCCATCCGCGACCTGGGCGACAAGGTCACCGCCCGGCACATCGCTCAGCGGGCCGGGGCGCCGCTGGTGCCGGGCACGGCCGAGCCGGTGGCCGACGCGGCCGAGATCGTCGCATTCGCCGAGCAGCACGGCCTGCCCGTCGCGATCAAAGCGGCGTTCGGCGGGGGTGGGCGCGGGCTCAAGGTCGCCCGGACGATCGAAGAGATCCCGGCTCTTTTCGAGAGCGCGACGCGGGAGGCGGTGGCCGCCTTCGGGCGGGGCGAGTGCTTCGTCGAGCGCTATCTCGACCGGCCGCGGCACGTCGAGGCGCAGGTGCTGGCCGACACGCACGGCACGGTCATCGTCGTCGGCACGCGTGACTGCTCCCTGCAGCGCCGGCATCAGAAGCTGGTGGAAGAGGCGCCGGCTCCCTTCCTGAGCGACGAGCAGCGCGCGTCCATCCACGAGAGCGCGAAGGCCATCTGCCGCGAGGCCGGCTATCACGGCGCCGGCACGGTCGAATACCTGGTCGGTCAGGACGGCACCATCTCGTTCCTCGAGGTGAACACCCGCCTGCAGGTCGAACATCCGGTGAGCGAGGAAACGGCCGGCATCGACCTCGTCCGCGAACAGTTCCGCATCGCCGCGGGCGAGCCGCTGCTGTTCACGAGCGATCCGGCGCCCCGCGGGCACTCCATCGAATTCCGCATCAACGGCGAAGACCCCGGCCGCAACTTCCTGCCGGCCCCGGGCGCGGTCGAATCGCTGGTGTGGCCGCTCGGCCCGGGCGTCCGGGTCGACGCCGGCGTGGTGGCGGGCAGCGTCGTCGGCGGCAACTTCGACTCGCTGCTGGCGAAACTCATCGTTTCCGGCCGTACGAGGGAAGAGGCGCTGGAGCGGTCGCGTCGGGTGCTCGACGAGACGGTGATCACCGGGCTCGCCACCGTGCTGCCGTTCCACCGGGCCGTGGTGCGCGACCCGGCCTTCACGTCCGAGCCGTTCACCGTCCACACCCGATGGATCGAGACGGAGTGGGCGGGCGGGGTCGAGCCCTTCACGCCGAGCGGCGCGGACGCGGCGGGTGCGGAGGATCGCGAAACGGTCGTGGTCGAGGTGGGCGGCAAGCGCCTGGAGGTCAAGCTGCCCGCCAAGTTGCTGCGGGGCGGCCCGGCGCCGGCGGCAGCAGCGCGACCGGCCGCACGCCGGAGTGGCGGCGGTGCTCAGGCCCAGGCGGGCGGGACTGCGCTGACGGCCCCCATGCAGGGCACGGTGGTCAAGGTGGCGGTGGCCGACGGCGACAGCGTGTCCGAGGGCGATGTGATCGTGGTCGTCGAGGCCATGAAGATGGAGCAGCCGCTGACCGCCCACAAGGCCGGCACCGTGTCGGGCCTGTCGGTGAAGGTCGGCGAGTCGGTCACCGCCGGCTCAGTGGTCTGCAGCATCGACTGACCGGGCCGCCGCGGGCTCAGGCGGTGGGGAGCCAGTACCGAAGCTTTTCGTCCTGGCGGGGAGCGGGCAGGCCGCCGTTGCGTTCGATGGTTCGGCGGGACGGGTCGTTGTCGAAGTCGCACGTGATGAGGACCCGGGGCAGACCGAGGGCGGCCGCCAGCGGGCGGGACGCCGCCAGCATGGCTGTGGCGTGCCCCCGGCGGCGGGCCGAGGGGCGTACGTCGTAACCGATGTGGCCGTTGCGCTCGCCGGCGGAACCGGGGGCGAGGCGGTGGCGGATGTTCAAGCGGCCCAGATACTCGTCGCCGTCGAGCCACCACAGCACCGTCGTGGGGACGAAGCCGGGCGGCCGCTGCGTCTCTTCGAGCCGCTGGGCCAGCAGGAAGTCGACGAATCGGGCGAACCCAGCCGGAGTCGACCAGGTCGCCGCGTACGCCCGCAAGTCGGCGCCGATGTTGCTGAAGTCGTCGAGCCCACCCCGGCCCTCGGCCACGTACTCGTCCATGGCGACCAGGAACGAGCGGTGAGCGTCGACTGTGGGCGGCAGCAGCGAGGGCACGCGCACAGCGTAGGCGAGGGGTGGGCCGCCCGTACGGGACCTACGGACGGCCCACCGGCCGGCACACCGAGAACGGGGGACCCGGGGTTCCGGCCACTTCACGGTACGCCCGCTCCGCCGCACCGGAAAATCGAAGGGACGAACCGGGACCGAACGCCCTTACGAGACGACAGCGTCTAGAAAATGACAGGCGAAGAGGGGGATCGAGACCTTACCGTGTCAGGCATCACCGACGACCGGGTCTGATCAGGGAGCATGCTGAACACAGCACATTCTCAGGTGACTCCACGAACAATGTCGTGAGGCCCCGAAACAGCCGAGGTGGCGAGAACCGATGACCGACCTGTTGACCATGATGGCAACACCGGCATGGGCGTACCTTGCTCTTTTCGGCTTCCTCGCCGTCGATGCGCTGATTCCGGTCGTGCCGATCCAGGCGATCATGATCACATCCGGCGCGCTGACTGTCTACGGGAATCTTGATCTTGCTCTGGTCATCCTGATCGGGGCGCTCGGCATGTTCACCGGCGACGCCATCGCGTTCGTCCTCGGCCGCAGCAGCGCCGACCGGGGAACGGGCCGCCTGGCCGCGTTACGCGCCCGCTACGCCCCCAAGCACGACGAAGAGGCCAAAGAGGCTTCCCGTACGAAGCAGGCCGCCGCCCGCTTCACCCGGGGCCTTCGCCGCCCCGGCCCGCTCGTCCTGCTGCTCTGCCGCTTCGTGCCCGGCGGGCGCATGGCGGCCGGCTTCCACGCCGGGCGCCGCGGTTACCCGGTCAAGCTGTTCGTGCTCTACGACGGCGCCGCCGCGCTGGCCTGGGGCTCGTACGGCGGTCTGGTCGGCCACATCGGCGGCACCGCCATCACCCAGTCGGCGTGGCGGCTGTTCGCGATCGCCGCCACCGCCGCCGTGGTCTTCGGCACCGCCGGCTGGATCCTCGCCCTCTTCGGCGGCCGTAAAGAGGCCGCCGAAGAGCTGAGGCTGGCCGCCGCAGCCGGGGCGAAAGACCTTACTGCAGCTCGTGCTGCATCAGCTGACGTGCCGCTTCCGCAATCGACCCCGACAACGACGGGTAGATAGTGATCGTGTGGGCCAGCTGGTCCACGGTCAGGTTGTTCTCGATCGCCATCGTGATCGGCAGGATCAGCTCGCTCGCCTTGGGCGCGACCACCACCCCGCCCACGATCTGCCCGGTCGCCGGGCGGCAGAAGAGCTTGACGAAGCCGTCGTGCAGGTCGGCCATCTTGGCCCGCGCGTTGCCGGTCAGCGGCAGCATCACCTGACGGGCCGGCACCCGCCCGGCGTCCACGTCGTTCTGTGAGACACCCACCGTGGCCAGCTCGGGGTCGGTGAAGACGTTGGCCGAGACCGTGCGCAGCCGCAGCGGCGCCACCGCCTCGCCCATGGCGTGCCAGATGGCGATGCGCCCCTGCATGGCGGCCACACTGGCCAGCGGCAGCACGCCGGTGCAGTCGCCGGCGGCGTAGATGCCGGGAACGTTGGTGCGCGACACGCGGTCGACGGTCACGTAGCCGCCGTCGCCTACTTGAACGCCGTACTCCTCGAGCCCGAGCGACGCCGTGTTGGGCACCGCACCCACCGCGATGAGCGCGTGCGAACCCTCGATGACCTTGCCGTCGCCCAGCGTGACCTGCACCCCGGAGCCGGTGTTGACCACAGACTTGCCGCGCGACTGACTGAGAATGGTCATTCCGCGCTCGCGGAAGACCCGTTCGATGGCCATGGCCGCGTCGGCGTCCTCGTGCGGCATGACCCGCTCGCGGCTGGAGACCAGCGTGACCTGCACGCCCATGGCCAGGTAGGCGCTGGCGAACTCGGCGCCGGTCACACCCGAACCGATCACGATCAGGTGGGACGGCAGCTCGGTGAGGTCGTAGAGCTGACGCCAGTCGAGGATGCGCTCACCGTCGGGCTGGGCGGTGGCGAGCACGCGCGGCGTGGCGCCGGTGGCCAGCAGCACGGTGGTGGCCTCGACCGCGTACGTCTCCCCGCCATGAGGCGTCACGAGCACCTGGTGGGTGTGGCCCAGCGTGTCCTCGCCCAGCCGCGCGTGGCCGTGCACCACGTCGACCCCGGCCTTGACCAGCTTGGCCTGGATGTCGGCCGACTGGGCCAGGGCCAGCTTCTTCACCCGCTCGTTGACCGCCACCGCGTCCACCGAGACGCCGTCGAGCCCGGCCGAGCGGATGCCGAAGCGCTCGTTGTGCCGGTACCCGGTCATGACCTCGGAGCTCGCGATGAAGGTCTTGGACGGCACACAGTCGGTCAGCACGCAGGCGCCGCCCGGGCCCTCCGCTTCGACGAGGGTGACGTCCGCGTCGAGTTGCGCGGCGACCAGGGCCGCCTCGTACCCGCCCGGTCCCCCACCGATGATCACGATCCGGCTCACGACGTTCCAACCTCTTCCCGCATGGCAGTTGTGCCGACACGCACTCCTTGTAT
Organism: Paractinoplanes pyxinae; assembly: GCF_026626335.1. Lineage (GTDB taxonomy): Bacteria > Actinomycetota > Actinomycetes > Mycobacteriales > Micromonosporaceae > Actinoplanes > Actinoplanes pyxinae. The sequence continues at coordinate 542,830 of NZ_JAPNTZ010000007.1, forward strand.
TCTCCACGACCGCCGTGTCCGGCTATCGTCATCGCCGTGCGTCATTACGCCGCGTATGGCTCAAACCTCGACCCGGCCCGCATGCGGGCCTACTGTCCGCACTCGCCCATGGTGGGCGTGGGGTGGATAGAAGGCTGGCGCCTGACCTTTGCCGGTGAGGGGGAAATCGGCAGCGAGGGCGCCGTCACGACGATCGTCGAGTCGCCCGGCGACCGCGTCTTCGTGTCGCTCTACGACGTCCACCCGTGGGATGCGTCACAGCTCGACGAGGTCGAGGGCGTGACGGCCGGCGCGTACCAGAAGGTCACTGTGCGTGTGGTGACGCTCGAGGGTGAGTTCAGCGCCTGGGTGTACGTCTTCGACGGCTACGAGGGCGGCCTGCCCACCGCGTGGTACCTGAGCGAGATAGCCACCGCGGCCGAGAAGGCGGGCGCTCCCGACGACTACGTCGAGGAGCTGCGCCGCCGTCCCACCGGCACCGCGTCACCCGAGGTCTAGGTCCACTTCTGGTAGATGTTGGCCTCGTACAGCGGCTTCATGCCGACGGCGAAATAAAGCCGGGCGGCCCGGGTCGGGTTGTCCATGTCGACGCCCAGCCCCGCCTTGTCGCGCCCTTTCGCGGCATAGGCGGCGAATGCCCGGCGCAGCAGGGCCTCGCCCAACCCCTTCTTCCGGTACGGGCCCAGGACCGCGAGCCGCTTGACCCAGCCCTCACCGGCGTCCCCGTCACTGTCGTACGAGGACTCGAGCACCCCGGCCACGACGCCGTCCACCTCGGCCACGAACCACTCGTCGAAGACCGGCGCCGGGTCGTCGTCGACCTGCTTGCGCCAGCTCTCGTAGGAGGAGCTGCGGTGGTCGGAGTCGAGGAAGGCCCGCTCGACGACGGCGTGGAAGGTGCGCATGTCGGCCTCGTCGTCGGCCCGGACCGTACGCAGGGTGACGCCCGCCGGGGGCTCGGGGGCCACCGGCGACACGCCTTCCAGCGAGAGCTGCATGCGGGCGTTCTGCTTGAGGAAGGCGAACCCGTGCTCGGTCAGCAGGTCGATGTACGTGGTCTCGGACGGCACCGCCCCGGCCCGCACCTCGTACTTCTCGTGGCCGAACTCCGCCTTGCGCTCGGCCACCCGGGCCAGCATCAGCTCGAGCAGCGGGCGCATGGCCGGCACGCCATCGCCCGGCCAGACGTACACCTCGATGAAGTCGCGGTTCTCGCCGGTCGCGTTGCCCGGATAGGCCCAGCCGACGATCCGCCCGTCCGCGTCGAGCGCGACCCAGACGTCGCGGTTCAGGTCGGTGTTGGGCTCGGTGAGCGCCTCCCGCACCTCTTCGGCCGTGTAGTCGGGGTAGCCGACGGCCGCGATGTCGCTCGCGTGCACCAGCGCGAGCAGGGCGGGGGCGTCGTCGAGGGTGGGCCGGCGCACGCTCCAGCCGTCGGGAAGCTCAGTCACCCCGGCATGGGACCACGACGCGGAGCCGGCGAGCCAGCGTTTATTGGGCCAGGCGATGCCGCAGCGATTCCAGCAGGCCGATGAACTCCACGCGTTCGCCCAGGTCGAGAGCCGCGTACGCCTGACCCGCCATGGCGTCGGCAACGGACTCGGCCCAGATCAGGCGCCGGACGATCGGACCGGCGGGCGGGTAGGGCGGCTGCCAGCCGAACGCGACAGCGCCCGTCTCACCCTCGGGCCCGGCGATGATCGCCTGCAGCGGGGTCAGACCACTGGCCCGTACGGCGACCAACTGCACACCGAGCCGGTGCTCATGCAGCAGGTGGAGCAGCACCGCGGTCTGCGCGCCGGGCGCCTGGTCGGGCACCGGCATGGCGCGCCAGGCGGCGAACAGCGGCAGCCCGGCATAGTCGACCGCGCTCACCACCCGCCGGGTCAGCTCGTGCAGCCGGGTCAGCCGGGGGAAGCCGCCGAGCTGCTCGACACCCCAGGTGCACAGCTCATGCAGGTGCCAGGCGGCCACCTCCATGGGCGCGGAGGTCTTCGCGGTCGCCTCCCAGCCGTCGATGACGGCCTCGGGCGCGATCATGCCGATCGACGCGGCGACGGTCTCGGGACGGACGTCGCCGAGCGCGCCGGCGCGGGCGGACACGTGATAGGCCCAGCCGGACAAGCCCAGGAGGCGGGCCCGGCGCAGGGTCTGGGGCGACTCGGCAAAGGCGCCCACGATCGTCGCGAGTCCCGTCTTGGCAGTGGCGGCAGCCTGTTCGGGTGTCACCCGCCCGATTCTGCTCCCCCTGGCACGTTCTGGAAAATATTCTTTCTTTTCCGGTGGATGATCCGGATCAATCTGACTCTTCCGATTCGAGGTCTTCCAGGGCGGCTTGCACGTCGCCTACCTGGCGCCTAGCTGCGGCGGCCTCTCGTTCGGCGAGGCGGCGGGCCTGCTTGCGGCGGGCCACATCGGCTTGAGCTTCCGTGCGTCGTCGTTCGAGCTCAGCCAACTCGGCGTCCAGGTCTTCGACCAAGTGACCCGCGTCACGTTCAGCCTCTTCGGCCTTCTCGAGCTGGGTGTCGGCCCGCTTCTCGGCCGACTGCGCGTTGCTCAACTCGCGGCGCAGCTCACGGCGGCGCTGCTCCCACTCCCGCTTACGCCTTTCCTCGGCCGCCCGCTCCCGCGCCGACTGCTGCGGGAACTCGACGACCTCGCCGCCCTCGTCCTCGGCCTCGTCCTCGTCGGTGTCAACGTCGGCCTCGTCGGTGACCAGGCGCAGCCGGGGCCGCGGCACCTCGCCGAAGCCGGCGTAGGTGGCGGCCCGGATCAGCCGCCCGGTGCGCACCTGGGCCGCGATCTCGGGCTCGGCCAGCGCGGCCGTCAGCGTCGACTCGACCTCGCCCAGCGGCAGCTTGGCCGACGGATCCTCGTCCCGGGCCAGCTTGCCGGCCGCTGACACCAGGGCCGAGACGACCTGACGGCGCTGGGCGGTGAGCTCGCGCAGGGCCGAGCCGTCCAGGCCGCGCTGGGCGTCGCGCAGCGCGGTCGACAGCTCGACCAGCTCCTCGATCAGCTCGGGCCGGCGCAGGGCGAGCAGGTTGACCACCCAGGCGGCCACGGTCGGCTTCTTGAGCGCGGCCAGGCGCTTGGCGGTCGCCTTGTCGCCGACCTTGCGGGCCTGCTCGATCGCGGCCGTGCGGGCCGCGACGAAGCCCTCCGGCGGGGACTCGTACAGCCGCTGGATCAGTTCGTCGGTGGCACTGGGCACGTCAGGCGATGCTAGTGCCCGGCGCGACGTGTGCGTACTTCGTGCCACCGAGTCGTTCCAGGTGTCCGTCCGACACCTTGGCCCCGGTCTCGGTGAGCAGATAGTCGTGCAGGGCGTAGGCCCGGCCCGGCTTGACCGCGCGGACGAAGTCGATGGATTCGGAAAGCTTCATCCAAGGAGCATTCAACGGCGCGAAAAGCGTGTCCACCGTGGTGTCCTCCGGCACGGTGAACGAGTCACCGGGGTGATACAGATTCGTGGACTCGTCGGCGATCAGGTAGCCCACGTTGGCGATGCGCGGGATGTCCGGATGAATCACCGCATGCTGACCGCCGTACACCCGAATTCGGTAGCCCGCAGCCTCGAACGTGCCGCCCGGCTCGACGGCGGTGGCCACCCCGGCGAACTGCGGATGCTGGGCCAGCACGTCGGCGTGGGCGAAGAGCCGCAGCTCGGGCCGCTTGCCGATCGCCTCGCCGAGCGCATCCGGGTCCAGGTGGTCGAAGTGCTCGTGGGTGATCAGCACCGCGTCGGCGCCGTCCAGGGCCGCCCGCTCGCTGAACGCGCCGGGGTCGACCACGAGGACGCCCGCGCCCTCGACCCGCAGACAGGAATGGGTGAACTTCGTGATGCGCACGGGATCCCTCCGCTGCCGATTCGTAACCGCTCATCTCGCAGTCTGCCGGAACCGGAATGGCTTCGCCGCACGTCCTAAGACGTGTTTCGTCACTGGGCCCGACCCGCGCCGGGGCCCAGATTCCGCCTGCGCACGTCCCGCGAAAGGCCGGTTACAACACCGGTAGCCGGCCTTCCGCGGGCCGCACGCAGACGAAATCTGGACCTCGCCGCAAGCCGACCCCAGTAACGAAACACGTCTTGCGCACACCGAAACGGGGATGGGGAGAAAGCATGCGTGCTCGCTCGCGAACCACATATTTGCTCGGAACAGTCGTCTTGACCGGTCTGCTGCTCGCCGGGTGCGGATCGGACGACTCACAGAACTCGGCCGGCATGTCCGCGGCCGACGCCCCTGCCGTGGGCGAGGCCGCGCCCCAGGTGGGCGAGGCACAAAAGGCAGAGGGCGCCGACACCGCGGCCAAGGCGCCCGACCTGCGGGTCGACCAGCGCTCCATCATCTATCGGGGCACGATCACCGTACGGGTCGAGAACGTAGACGCCGCGGCCGGTCAGGCCACCGGCGTCGCCAAGACGGCCGGCGGCTTCGTCAGCGGGGACAACCGGAGCAGCGGCTCCGGGGCGGACACGGCGACGATGGAACTGCGCGTCCCGGCCGACAAGTTCGGGGCGACGGTCGACCAACTGTCCAAGCTGGGCACCGAGGAACAGCGGCAGATCAGCACCGAGGACGTCACCGAGCAGACCATCGACCTGGATGCCCGGATCACCGTGCAGCAGGCCCGGGTCGACAGCGGGCGCAAGCTGCTGGCCCAGGCCAAGTCGCTGAACGACCTGGTGATGCTCGAACGTGAGGTGGCGACGCGGGAGGCCGACCTCGCCTCGCTGCAGGCCAAGAAGCGCAACCTGGCCGACCTGACCGCCCTCTCGACGATCACCGTGACGCTGCTCGACCCCGAGGCCGACGCGGTGGTCGAGGAGGGGCCGCCCGGCTTCCTGAGCGGGCTGGGCGCGGGCTGGGACGCCCTGCTGGCCTCGCTGAAGGTGCTGCTGACGGTGCTGGGCGCGCTGCTGCCCTGGCTGATCGCGTTCGGCCTGCCGATCTGGGGCATCGTCTACGCCGTACGGCGCTACAACCGCACCCGTCGGGCGGCGCGACCGGCCCCGGCCTTCGCCCACCAGCCCCCGCCGGCGGTGCAGCCCCCGGTTTCGGGGCCGCCCGCGCAGCAGGACGAGCCCTAGAAAGCGCCTGCCGCGCTGAGGTGCCGTCGGCGAGCGCGGCGGACCCTCTAGAAAGCGCCTGTCGCGCTGAGACGCCGCCGGCCAGGGCGGCAAGATCTCTAGAACGCGCCTGTCGCCAGAGCGGCCAGAGCGGTGTGGACCATGACCCGGACTCCGTAGCCGATGCAGGTCTCGTCCACATCGAAGTCGCCCTGGTGCAGGTCGTGCTTCTCGTCCGAGCCGGGCACGCCCGTGCCCAGCCGGATCATCGCGCCCGGCACCTGGTCGAGGTAGAACGCGAAGTCCTCCCCGCCCATGCTGATCTCGGCCTCGACCACCCGCTCGGCGCCCAGCGCGGCCCCGGCCGCACCGGCGATCACGGCGGCCGCCATCCGGTCGTTGATCACCGGCGGGACGCCACGGTGGTAGCCCACCTCGACCTGGGCCCCGGTCGGCGCGACCACATCCTTGATCAGCTGGGTGACCAGCTCGGGCGCCGTCCGCCAGGCCTCGCGCGAGAGGATGCGCACGGTTCCGCGGGCCACACCCTCGCCCGGGATCGCGTTGAACGCCTCGCCCGCGTGCACCGCGCCCCACACCATCGACAGCCCGGCCCGCGGGTCGACCCGGCGGCCGAGCAGGGCCGGCACGTCCACGATGACCTTGCTCAGCGCGTACACCAGGTCGGCCGTCAGGTGCGGGCGGGCGGTGTGCCCGCCGGGGCCGCTCAGCTTGATGTCGACCGTGTCGGCGGCCGCGGTGAACGGGCCCGAGCGCACGCCGATCAGGCCGGACGGCAGCTGCGGGTAGCAGTGCAGCGCGAAGATCGCGGCGACGTCCTTGAGCGCGCCCGCGGCGATCAGCTTGGGCGCGCCGGAGGGAACCGTCTCTTCGGCGCACTGGAAGATCAGCCGGACCCGGCCCGGGAGCTGACCGCTCTCGGCGAGCTGCTGCAGGGCCAGACCGAGGCCGAGCATCACAGTGGTGTGCACGTCGTGACCGCAGGCGTGCGCCACCTTGGGCACCGTGGACTTGTAGGGCACGTCCTTGAGATCTTGCAGGGGCAGCGCGTCGAGGTCGGCGCGGAACGCGATGACCCGGTCGCCCTCGCCGATGTCGCAGATCAGACCGTTGCCCTCGGGCAGCATCCGCGGCGACAGCCCGGCCACGGCCAGCTCGCGGGCGACCAGGGCGGCCGTCTCGAACTCGCGGTAGGACGGCTCGGGGTGGGCGTGAATGTGCCGACGAATCGCTACGAGCTCCGCGCCACGGGTGGCGAGCCAGCGGTCGAGCTGGCCGGGCAGGGGCTCGGCGCCGGGCAGAGGCCCGGGCCACTCCGCATGGGCCCCTTCGGGCTCCGTCAGAGTAGTAGTCACGTCGGTTTCCGCACTCTCGAAGTTTTGTCAGGTTTTTGCGACGCGCGACAGCTTAGACCGTTTTAGGTGACGCTGTGCAACGCCATTCCCGTGCCCGATGGATAGCGCACGGTGACAAAAACCCTGGGTACGGGAGCTGGTGGCTCCCTCACCCCCGACAACCGGTTACGAATGCGAGGGGTGACGCAGGTTCAACGGTGCCACGCGATGGTCAGAAACGCTCGACCGGGTGGTAGACGCCCCACACACCGCGCAAGGTGTGGCATACCTCGCCCACAGTGGCACGAAGACGCAACGCCTCTTTCATCAACGGTAGGACGTTCTCGGTTCCACCGGCGGCCTTCGCCAAATCCGCCAGGGCCGCCTCGACCGCCTCGTTGTCGCGCGCGGCCCGCAGCGCGGCCAGCCGGGCCACCTGGGCCGCCTCGATCGCCGGGTCGACGCGGAGCGGCTCGTAGCGCTCCTCCTCGTCGGCCGCGAACCGGTTGACCCCGACCACGACCCGCTCGCCGTTGTCGATCTCGTTGGCGATGCGGTAGGCCGAGGCCTCGATCTCTTGCTTCTGGAAGCCCTGCTCGATGGCGTCGACCGAGGACCCGTACGAGAAAACGCGCTCGATCAGCTCGGTGGCCTGCTTCTCGACCTCGTCGGTCAGAGCCTCGATGGCGTACGAGCCGGCGAACGGGTCGACCGTGCCGGTGAGGCCCGATTCGTAGGCCAGGACCTGCTGGGTGCGCAGGGCCAGGCGGGCCGACTTCTCGGTGGGCAGGGCGATCGCCTCGTCGTAGGCGTTGGTGTGCAGCGACTGGGTGCCGCCGGCCACCGCGCCGAGCGCCTGGATGGCCACCCGCACCAGGTTGACCTCGGGCTGCTGGGCGGTGAGCTGCACCCCGGCGGTCTGGGTGTGGAAGCGCAGCATCAGCGATTTTGGATCTTGGGCGCCGAACTCGTCCCGCATGATCCGGGCCCACATGCGCCGGGCCGCGCGGAACTTGGCGATCTCTTCGAGAAGCGTCGTACGGGCGACGAAGAAGAACGACAGCCGGGGCGCGAAATCGTCGACGGCCAGACCCGCGGCGAGTGCCGCCCGCACGTACTCGATGCCGTTGGCCAGCGTGAAGGCGATTTCCTGAGCGGGCGTGGCCCCGGCCTCGGCCATGTGATAGCCGGAGATCGAAATAGTGTTCCATTTCGGGATCTCGGCCCGGCAATACGCGAATGTGTCGGCGACCAGCCGCAACGACGGTTTCGGCGGGAAGATGTACGTGCCGCGCGCGATGTATTCCTTCAGGATGTCGTTCTGGATCGTGCCCTGCAGGGCCGAACCGGGAACGCCCTGCTCCTCGGCCACCAGCTGATAGAGCAGCAGCAGCACCGAGCCCGGCGCGTTGATCGTCATCGAGGTCGAGACCCGGTCGAGCGGGATGCCGTCGAAGAGTTGCCGCATGTCGTCGAGCGAGTCGATGGCCACGCCGACCTTGCCCACCTCGCCGTGCGCGATCGCGTCGTCCGAGTCGTAGCCCATCTGGGTGGGCAGGTCGAACGCCACCGACAGGCCCATCGTGCCCGCCGCCAGCAGCTGGTGATAGCGCGCGTTGGACTCGGCCGCCGTGCCGAAGCCGGCGTATTGCCGCATGGTCCACGGGCGTTTCGTATACATCGTCGGGTAGACGCCGCGGGTGTACGGGAACTCGCCCGGCTCACCGATCGGCGCGTCCGGAGCGACGTCGCCCTCCCGGTACACCGGCTTGATCTCGAAACCCGACTCCGCGTTCACATCGGGAATCCTAAGGCTTCGTTCAACCCTGGAGCGTGAGGACTTTCGCACTCTGCGTCCGAATCGGTGGACACAATGCGATTTCACCGTCACCTACCGTCGAGTTCACCGGAACACGTCGGCGGTGACTTTCAAATCGGGGCGGGGGCACGGCAAGATAGCGGGGTTGGTCGACGGCCCCCTACACCCCCTCGGTGGCATCCTCAGTGACTCAGATTCCGACGTGGAGCGGCGGCAACAACGCTCCCACCAGCGGACGCGCAGCCCCGGGCACGCTCATCGGCGGGCGATACACGTTGCGTGCCGCGGTGGGCCACGGTGGCATGGGCACGGTGTGGCGCGCAGCTGACACGCTGCTGCGACGCGACGTGGCCATCAAAGAAGTCATCCTCCCGCCCGGTCTCGCCCCCAGCGACCGCGACGCGATGTACGAGCGCACCATGCGTGAGGCCCGCGCCGCGGCGGCCCTCCAGCACCCCGCCGTGGTGCAGGTCTACGACGTCGTGCACGAGAACGGCCGGCCGTGGATCGTGATGGAGCTGCTCGACGCGCGCAGCCTGGCCGACATGGTCATCGAGGACGGCCCGGTGCCCCCGCGGGTGGTCGCCAAGATCGGCATCGCGCTGCTCGGCGCGCTCGAGGTCGCGCACGCCCACGGCGTGCTGCACCGCGACGTCAAGCCGGCCAACGTGCTCATCTGCGGTGACGGCCGCTGCGTGCTGACCGACTTCGGCGTGGCCCGCATGCCCACCGACGTGCAGCTGACCACCCCCGGCATGGTGCTCGGCTCGCCCCACTTCATCTCGCCCGAGCGGGCCATGGGCAGCGAGTTCGGCCCGCCGAGCGACCTGTTCTCGCTGGGCGTCACGCTCTACACCGCGGTCGAGGGCCGTCCCCCGTTCGACAAGGGCGACCCGATCGAGACCATGCACGCGGTGGTGGAAGACCCGCCGACCCCGGCCGTACGGGCCGGCTCGCTCACCCCCGTGCTGATGGGCCTGCTCGAGAAGGACCCGGCCCGCCGGATGGACGTGGGCACCGCCCGCACCCTGCTCCGGCAGCAACTGGCCGGCCCGCTGGCCAGCAAGAGCCCGCCGCACATGATGACCGACCCGTACTCGGTGGTCCCGGCTCAGCGCCCGCCCGCGGCGCCGGTCGAGACCCAGCCGATCCCGCCGCAGCCCAGCGGCCAGATCGGCGGCCGGGCCATGCTCGCGCCGGGCGACTCGCTCACCGACCACCTGAACAAGCTGCAGCAAGAGAACGCCCCCACCTCGGGCGGCGGCCGCCGCCGGGCCGCCGAGCCGGCGCCCACCGGGCTGATGCCGGCCACGGGTGACACCACGAGCATGCTCCCGCCGCGTCAGGCCTGGAACGGCGCCCGCGCGGCGCACGACCCGATGCCCGGCACCGTGGTGGCCAGCCCGGCGGCCAAGCGCAAGGCGATGATCGACAAGGCGGTCACCACCGCCCGCGAGACCACCGGCAAGGCGGTCACCACGGTCAAGGGCTGGCCGCGCAAGCAGCAGCTCATCGCCGGCGGTGGCGCGCTGGCCGTGGTCGTGCTGCTGATCGTGGTCTTCTCGCTGGTCGGTTCCGGCAGCAATGACCCCGGCACCCCGCAGGCCGGCCCCACGGCCGCCGCGGTCAAGCCGGCCGCCCTGCCGACCCAGCAGTACAACGACCGCGGCATCACGGTGGCCGTGCCCAAGGCGTGGACCCGCAAGTCGTCGGGTGGCGTCTGGGTCGACTACGTGGACCCGGCCGACGCCAAGCGCAAGGTGCGCATCCTGGTCGAGGACGCCTCGTCCCGGGCCACCCCGCAGTCGTTCCTGGGCGTCGCCGAGAACACGCTGCGGACCAAGTCGGCGAACTGCCCCAAGCCGTACGCGCAGGTCGGCCTGACCGACACCAAGATCGCCGGCCGGGACGGTGCCGTGCTCGAGTACAAGTGCGGCACCGGCGAGCAGGCCCGGCACGGTCTCTGGGGCGCGGTGATCGCGGGCGGCAAGGCGTATTCGTTCTTCCTCACCTCGAACGAGTCGCAGTTCGCGGCCAGCAAGCCGATCTTCGACCAGATGATCAAGACCTACGCCCTGCAGGCCTCCTGAGGGTTCGCGGCGTGCTATCAATCCCTGATGGCGCCTGACGACGAACTGCGTACCCTCGCCGAGGCCTGGCTGGCCGACGACCCCGACCCGGCCACCCGGGACGAGCTGACCCGGCTGGTGGCCGGGCTGCCCGGCACGGCGTCCGAACTGCGCGACCGGTTCGCCGGCCCGCTGACCTTCGGCACGGCCGGGCTGCGCGGACGGCTGCGAGCCGGGCCGAACGGCATGAACCTCGCGGTCGTCACGCGGGCGGCGGCCGGGCTCGTCGGCTGGCTCGCCGCGCAGGGCGGGCAGGGCCCACTGGTGATCGGCTACGACGCCCGGCACGGCTCGAAAGAGTTCGCCAAGCAGACGGCCCGGGTTGCCACCGGCTCGGGCCGGGACGCGCTGATCATGCCGTCGCTGCAGCCGACCCCGGTGCTGGCCTACGCCGTCCGCGCGCTCGACGCCGTGGCCGGGGTCATGGTGACCGCGAGCCACAACCCGCCTCAGGACAACGGCTACAAGGTGTATCTGGGCCGTGAGCTGGGCGGACCGGCGGGCGACGGCGCTCAGATCGTGCCGCCGGCCGACGCCGGCATCGAGGCGGCCATCCGGGCCATCGGGCCCATCGCCGACATCCCGCTCGGCTCGGCCGGCACGCTGGTCGACGAGAAAACTATTGAGGGGTACGCCCGGAGCGCGGCCGCCGTGCTCGATGCCGACGGTCCGCGTGACCTCACCGTCGCCTACACGCCCATGCACGGCGTCGGCGGCGCCACACTGCTGGCCGCGTTCGCCGCCGCCGGCTTCCGGGCCCCGGCCGTGGTGGCGGCCCAGGCCGAGCCCGACCCGGAGTTCCCCACCGTCGCCTTCCCCAACCCGGAGGAGCCGGGCGCGATGGACCGGCTGCTCGCGCTGGCCGCCTCGTCCGGGGCCGACCTGGCCATCGCCAACGACCCGGACGCCGACCGGTGCGCGGTGGCCGTTCCCACGGCCGGCGGCGGGTGGCGGGCGCTGCGTGGCGACGAGCTGGGCGCACTGCTCGGTGATCACCTGATCCGGCGGGGCGTTCCGGGGACGTACGCGACCACGATCGTTTCTTCGCAGCTGCTGGGCCGCCTCTGCGCGGCCCGGGGAGTGCCCTACGCCGAGACGCTGACCGGCTTCAAGTGGATCGTGCGGGCGGCCGAGGAGCTGGCGTACGGCTACGAGGAGGCGCTCGGCTACTGCGTGGCCCCCGGCATGGTGCGCGACAAGGACGGCATCACGGCGGCGCTCACCGTGGCCGAGCTCGCGGCCGGGCTCAAGGCCGAGGGGCGTACGTTGCTGGATCGTCTCGACGAGCTGGCCACCGAGTTCGGCGTGCACGCCACCGACCAGCTCTCGGTGCGGGTCGACGACCTGGCCGAGATCGGGGCGGCGATGACCCGGGCTCGGCAGGCGCCGCCGGCCACCCTGCTCGGGGCGCCCGCGAGCATCACCGACGACACCGCCAACAACGTGCTGACCTTCCGCACCGGGGCGGTCCGTGCGGTGATCCGGCCGTCCGGCACCGAGCCCAAGCTCAAGGCCTACCTCGAGGTGGTCGAGCCGGTGGCCGAGGGAGATCTGGCCGCCGCCCGGTCAAGGGCGAGCGACGGCCTGGCCGAGCTGCGGCGGGAGATCGCCGCCGCGCTCGGAGTCTGATCAGGCGGGCTTCGGCGCGCCCAGCGCGGCCTGGATCGCCTTGCCCAGCGTCGCCACCACGAGGGCCACGCTGGGCCGGACGATCGAGTCCTCCAGGTTGCCGCCGGCCATGAAGCCGGCGCCCGAGGCGATCTGCTCGAGCCGCTCGTGCGCCCGGGCAACCTCGTCGGCGGGAAGGCGCAGGTTGGGCTCCATGCGGCACGCGACCAGCAGGGTGGCCAGCGCGGCGGTGCGCTCGTCGCACGGCGCCTGGCTGGTCAGGGCGTCGGCCAGCCGGCCCCGGATCTCGGCCTCGAAGGCCGGGTCGGTGGTCGGGTAGCGGTGCACGTGGATGACGCCCATCTGGGTCTCGTCGATGTCCTGGATCACGCCGCGGGCGACGAGGTCTTCGAGGACACGGGTGCGCAGGCGGTGCCGCAGGCGCTGGACCCACTGGGCGGGGGTGTGCGGCTCGTCCTCGGCGGCCTTGGCGAGCACGGCGTCGGCGATCGCGTCACCGATCGGGCTGGGGTCGATGACTTTCAGGTACCCGTCGACGTACGCGATCCGCCCGGCCAGCGCGAGGTCGACCAGCACGGCCGCGGCCATGCCGAGGTCGAGCCCGATGCGGGAACCGGTCGCCTTGCCGGTCTGGTCGTCGTACGCGAGGAGGAGCAGTTCCTCGGCGAGAGGCATGGAGGTCATGGATCGAAACGATAGTGTCCCCAGTCACGCAATCAGATCGCCAGGTCGGTTATATCCCGGTTGTAACGGGTCTTCTAGAGTGCTGGCGTGCAGGCGATCATCGCGACCCTCGGGTACGTCCTGTCCGCCGACGGCCGTGAGGTGCTGATGGTCCGGCGGGACACGCGGCCCGACGACCTCCACTACGGCAAGTACAACGGGCTGGGCGGCAAGCTCGAACCGGACGAGGACGTGGTGAGCGGGCTGCGGCGCGAGATCCGCGAGGAGGCCGGCATCGAGTGCACGGCGGTCGAGATGGCGGGCACGATCTCGTGGCCCGGCTTCGGCCGCGGCGGCGCCAACTGGTTCGGCTTCCTGTTCCGCGTCACCGCCTGGACGGGCACCCCGCTGACCGGCAACGACGAGGGCAGCCTGCACTGGGTGCCGATTGACGACGTGCTCGCGGGCAAGGTGCCGATGTGGGAGTCCGACCGGCACTTCCTGCCGCTGGTCTTCGCCGACTCCCCCACCGTCTTCCACGGCGTCATGCCGTTCGCTCAGGGGAAGGCTCTCAGCTGGAGCTTTACCTCTTAGAACCTCCGCATGCCGCCGAACTGGCGGTCGCCCGCGTCGCCCAGGCCGGGGACGATGTACTTCTTCTCGTTCAGGCCCTCGTCGATCGAGGCGGTGACCAGGCGCAGCGGCAGGCCGGACTTCTCGAGCCGGCTGATGCCCTCGGGGGCGGCCAGCACGCAGCAGATGATCACGTCGGTGCACCCGCGGTCGACCAGCAGCTGGCAGCAGTGCAGCAGCGAGCCGCCGGTGGCCAGCATCGGGTCGAGCACCAGCACCGGCTGGCCCGAGAGGTCGCCAGGCAGCGATTCCATGTACGCCCGGGGCTCGTACGTGTGCTCGTCGCGCGCCAGGCCGACGAAGCCCATCGACGACTCGGGCAGCAGCGCCAGCGCCGAGTCGGCCATGCCCAGGCCGGCCCGCAGCACGGGCACGATCAGCGGCGGGTTGGCCAGCCGGATGCCCTCGGTGGGAGCGACTGGCGTGCTGATCGGGTACGTCTCGGTGGCGAACGAGCGCGCCGCCTCGTAGACCACCATCGTGGTCAGCTCGTGCAGGGACGCCCGGAACACGCCGGAGTCCGTCTCGGCCTTGCGCATGGCGGTGAGCCGGGTCTGAGCCAGCGGGTGATCTACGACGAGTACGTCCACGCCGATCAACCTACCGGTCATTCAAGATCAACTGTCGGGGGCCCGCGTAGAATCGTTCTCATGACTGCGACAGCGACGTCAAGGCTGTCCGGCCTGCCCGATTCACCCGCCGATCTCCGGACCTTCCTGCACGGTCTGCCCGGTGTCGACAAGGTGGGCATCGAGGCCAGGGCGGCGGCGCTGGGCACCCGATCGGTGAAGACCAGCAGCAAGGCGCAGGCCATCGACCTGGCCATCCGCATGGTCGACCTCACCACCCTCGAGGGCGCCGACACCCCCGGCAAGGTCCGCGCGCTCTCGGCCAAGGCCCTGCGGCCCGACCCGGCCGACCCCACCTGCCCGCCCGTCGCCGCGGTCTGCGTCTATCCGGCCATGGTGCCGACGGCGGCCGCCGTGCTGGCCGGCTCCGGCGTCCACCTGGCCAGCGTGGCCACGGCCTTCCCGTCCGGCCAGGCCCCGCTCGAGGTCAAGCTGGCCGACACCCGTGACGCGGTGGCCGGCGGCGCCGACGAGATCGACATGGTGATCAGCCGCGGCGCCTTCCTGGCCGGCGACTACGGCAAGGTCTTCGACGAGATCGTGGCGGTCAAAGAGGCGGCCGGCCCGGCCCACCTCAAGGTCATCCTCGAGACGGGCGAGCTCGGGACGTACGACAACGTCCGCCGCGCGTCCTGGCTGGCCATGCTGGCCGGCGCCCACTTCATCAAGACGTCCACCGGCAAGGTCGACGTCAACGCCACCCTGCCGGTCACGCTGGTCATGCTCGAGGCGGTGCGTGACTTCCGCGAGCGCTACGGGCGGCAGGTCGGCGTCAAACCGGCCGGCGGCATCCGTACGACCAAGGACGCCATCAAGTATCTCGTGATGATCAACGAGACCTGCGGCGACGACTGGCTGCACCCCGACTGGTTCCGCTTCGGCGCCTCCTCGCTGCTGAACGACCTGCTGATGCAGCGCACCAAGCTCACCACCGGCCACTACGCCGGTCCGGACTACTTCACCCTGGACTGAGGCCGATGTTCGAATACGCTCCCGCTCCGGAATCCCGCTCGATCGTCGACATCGCCCCCTCGTACGGGTTGTTCATCGACGGCGAGTTCGGTGAGGCCAAAGACACCTTCAAGACGATCAACCCGGCCACCGAAGAGGTGCTGACCGAGGTCGCCCTGGCCGGCCCGGAAGACGTCGACCGCGCCGTCGCCGCCGCCCGCCGCGCCTTCACCAGTTGGTCGGCCCGGCCCGGCTCCGAGCGCGCGAAATACCTGTTCCGCATCGCCCGGATCATCCAGGAGCGCTCGCGCGAGCTGGCCGTGCTCGAATCGCTGGACAACGGCAAGCCGATCAAGGAGTCCCGCGACGTCGACCTGCCCCTGGTCGCGGCCCACTTCTTCTACTACGCCGGCTGGGCCGACAAGCTGAAGTACGCCGGCTTCGGCCCCGAGCCGCGTCCGCTCGGCGTGGCCGGCCAGGTCATCCCGTGGAACTTCCCGATGCTGATGCTGGCCTGGAAGATCGCCCCGGCCCTGGCCACCGGCAACACCGTGGTGCTCAAGCCGGCCGAGACGACCCCGCTCTCCGCGCTCTTCTTCGCCGACGTGTGCCGCCAGGCCGAACTGCCGCCGGGCGTGGTCAACATCGTCACCGGCGCCGGCGACACCGGCCGCTACCTGGTCGAGCACCCCGACGTGAACAAGGTCGCCTTCACCGGCTCGACCGAGGTGGGCCGTCAGATCGCCCGCTCGGTGGCCGGCACCGGCAAGAAGCTGACGCTCGAGCTGGGCGGCAAGGCGGCCAACATCGTCTTCGACGACGCGCCGATCGACCAGGCCGTCGAGGGCATCGTCAACGGCATCTTCTTCAACCAGGGCCACGTCTGCTGCGCGGGCTCCCGCCTGCTGGTGCAAGAGTCCATCGCCGACGAGCTGCTGTCCTCGCTCAAGCGGCGGATGGCCACCCTGCGCGTCGGCGATCCGCTCGACAAGAACACCGACATCGGCGCGATCAACTCGCGCGCCCAGCTGGACAAGATTGTTGAATTGTCGGAAATCGGCGGCCAGGAAGGCGCCGAGCGCTGGTCGCCGCCCTGCGAGCTGCCCGACCGTGGCTTCTGGTTCGCCCCGACGATCTTCACCGGCGTCACTCAGGCCCATCGCATCGCCCGGGAAGAGATCTTCGGCCCGGTGCTGTCGGTGCTGACCTTCCGTACGCCGGCCGAGGCGATCGAGAAGGCCAACAACACGCCGTACGGGCTGTCGGCCGGCATCTGGTCCGAGAAGGGCTCCCAGATCCTGGCCGTGGCCGACAAGCTCCGGGCCGGCGTCGTCTGGGCCAACACGTTCAACAAATTCGATCCCACGTCGCCGTTCGGCGGTTACAAAGAGTCCGGTTACGGTCGCGAGGGCGGCCGGCAGGGCCTGGAGGCGTACCTTGCCTGAGTCTTCGACTTCAGCCCGCCTGGCGGTGCGGAAGACCTACAAGCTCTACGTGGGCGGCAAGTTCCCACGCAGCGAGTCAGGACGGACCTATCTGGTGGACGGCGACAACGTGGCCCTCGCCTCCCGCAAGGACGCCCGCGACGCGGTGCTCGCCGCCCGGGCCGCCCAGCCCAAGTGGGCCGGCGCCACCGCGTACAACCGGGGTCAGGTTCTCTACCGCATCGCCGAGATGGTCGAGGCCCGCCGGGCCGAGTTCGCCTCTCTCGGCGTGCCCGCGGCCGAGGTGGACGCCGCGATCGACCGCTGGGTCTGGTACGCGGGCTGGTCCGACAAGATCGCCCAGGTGGCCGGCAACGCCAACCCGGTCGCCGGGCCGTTCTTCAACATCTCGGCCCCCGAGCCCACCGGCGTGGTCGGCGTGATCGCCCCGTCGTCGCTGCTCGGCCTGGTCAGCGTGATCGCCCCGGCCGTGGTCACCGGCAACACCGTGGTCGTGGTCGCGTCCAACCCGCAGGCCGCGATCACCCTGGCCGAGGTGCTGGCCACCTCCGACGTCCCGGGCGGGGTGGTGAACATCCTCACCGGAAAGGCCGCCGAGATCGCGCCGTGGCTCGCCTCGCACGACGACGTGAACGCGCTCGACCTGTCCGGCGTGGACGACCCCGAGCTGGCCACCGAACTCGAAAGGGCGGCGGCCGGCACTTTGAAGCGGGTCCTTCGCCCCACTTCGGGCGTTGACTACACGGACGACCCGGGCACGGCCGCCATGACCGCTCTGCTGGAGATCAAGACGGTCTGGCACCCGAAGGGTTTCTGACCGTTTCTCACCGGTCAATGGGGAAGTGCGGGGGACGGTCAGCCCTCGCCCAGGCACGCCCACTAGGGTGTGTCGGCAGTATCACTAGTCCCGTAGGCCAGAAAAGACCCCGGAGGTCACCGTGACCAGCCAGTCCGACGAGCCCGTGGCGTCCGCGCCCGAGGCCGCGAAGTCCGAGTCCGGACTCTCCGGGCGTGACCTCTGGGACAAGGTCGGCGTCGAGCCGGTCGAGATCGCGCTGCCCGGCGGCGTGGCGCTCACCCTGCGGGCCTACCGCAAGGCCTCCACGCTGACCCCGACCGAGATCGAGACCGAGACCGAGGACGACCCGTTCGAGCGCAAGCGCGCCACCGCCGTCCGCGACGAGGACGACGACGAAGAGGTCATCGTCGACGAGGAGTTCCAGGCGCTGCTGGCCGAGGGCGAGGCCGATGGCCGCAAGAGCGGCGACGCCGAGACCGCCGACGAGCCCGATCCGTCCGACTTCGAGGACGAGCCGGACGACGAGGCCGCCGCCCAGGCGGACGACGAAGAGGTACCCGCCTTCCTCAGCCACAAGGGCCGGTTGATCGCCTTCAAGAGCCCGGAGTCGCTGGTCTCCTTCATTCGTTCGGGTGCTCCGCACGACCTCGCACAACTCGACTCCTGGAGCACCCTGGCCGAGCAGGTACAGTCGACCGACGTCGACCCCCTGCCGGAGGACCGCTACGAGCTCGACCTCGTGGTGGAAAACCTGCGGGGCGGCCACGACACGTGGGACCTGCCGCTCCTCATCGCCGCCGGCGAGGTGGCGCGTGACCTGGGTCACGCCCTTCGGCTCAAGCCGGTGATCCTGGCACTGTCGCCCGGTTCGCCGCTCGATGATCTGGACGAATCCCTTCGGTCCGCGGAAAGTGGCGGAATGGGGGGTTTCTTCGGTCGCCGCCGATTGAAGAAAATCGGGGCACAACAGGCAAGTCTCGGTTGGCGCTCGGTAATCGGCAAGATCTCTGCAGCTGTGGACTGGCGCGACTGACCCCTCAACAGGGACCATCATCTCTTGGCCATACAGCTGCCTCGGGGAGGAGGACGACGCCGTGGCGCTCGTGCGCGTGTACTGCGGTCTGGCGTCGGCGGATGAATCGGTGCGTGGGGCCTCGGCCACACCTCTGACCATCGCCGTGGTCGACGACGCAGGACGACTGCTCGGCGTTCACGAGATAGGTGACGATCCCGGCGGCTACGCCGAGCTCGGCGCGATCCTCGTGGAACGTACGAGTGGATTCACCGACGCCGCGGTCGCCGCCGACAGCGACGACCACCTGGTCACCTCCCTGCTCACCGCGGCCGGCCGGCCGCTGGTCGTGGCCGACGACGACACCACCGACGACTTCGCCGAGCGGTTCGCCGACGACGACTCCGTCGAAGAGATGCAGGCCCCGCCGGCCGCCCGGCGGGCCGTCGGCCTGGCCCGGGCCCTGCAGGCCGGCGCGCTCGAGGCCGGCAGCCTGCCGGTGCCGCGCGATCTGGTCAGCTACAAGCCGGTGCTGGCCGCGCACGTCGCGCTGCTCAGCGGCCGCCACGCCGCAGCCATCGCGCTGCGCGAGGTGCTGCGCGAGCTCTATCCGGCCGCGCTGCGCGCCTACCCCGATCCGTCCCACCCGCTCGCGCTGGCCGTGCTCGACGCGCTGCCCGAGCCGGGCCGGCTGACCGCCCAGGGCGAGCCGCAGCAGATCGCCGAGCAGGTCGCCGTCGAGCTCACCCGGGCCGGCGCCGGCTCCGAAGACGAGATCATCGCCGCCGTCACCGCCCTGCAGGTCGCGATCAGCGAGTCGCCCCGCCGCGGCGGGGTCAACAAGTCGCTGGCCCCGGCGGCCGGCGAGACGGTGCGTCAGTCGGTCGCCTCGGTACGGGCCTGCGACGCCGCCTGCGCCTCCCTGATCGGCACGCTCGCCGCCCGCGCCTCCGCCGTCGAGGCGGGGCCCCCTTTCCCGCGGGG
>NZ_JAPNTZ010000008.1 GCF_026626335.1 Paractinoplanes pyxinae
CCCCCCCCCCCGCCCCCCCCCCCCCCCCGACCCGCCCGCTCACCACACGGCCCCTGCCGACACCGCGACCCGCCCGCTGACCACACGGGCCCGCCCACACCACGACCCGCCACTCACCACATGGCCTCTGCCGACACCGCGACCCGCCTGCTCATCACGGGGCTTCCAGCCACGCGGCGATCCACCCATCAGCCGCCACCCCCGGCCAACGAGCTCCGCCGCATGACACCGCCGGACAGCCGCGCCAGCCGGACGAGGGTCATATCGTCCGCTGAAGGCATTCACGGGTTCACCGCGCCCTCTCGTCCGCCGCGGACATCGGCGACGGTCCAGCGGGCGACGGACAAGCGGACTCGGCCGGGAGTGTCGCCGCGACCACGAAAGTGCCGTCCGGAGTTGGGCCCGCGGTCAGGTCACCGCCGAGCAAAGCTGCGCGTTCGCGCATTCCGCGCAAGCCGTGCCCACCGTGGCCTGTGCTCGTGGCGCCGCCGTTCACGACTCGGATGGCCAGCTCAGCCGGGCGATAGGCGAGGGTGAGCCGCACCGGATTGCCAGGTGCGTGCCGCCGCGCGTTTGTGAGCGCTTCTTGCACGATGCGGTACGCGGTTGCTTCGACCACCTGCGGCAACGATCGCTCGCGTCCCTCCACGGCCACTTCGACCGGCTGGCTGTCGATCAGCTCGTCGAGCCGCCTGAGACTGCCGACCGACTCGGCCGTCCAGCTGCCGACCGTCTGGTCGGTCCGATCTCGGCTGCCGGGCGGCCCCGGCTCGAAAGGCTGACCGTCGACCGGCCTGCCGGGTCGAGCGGGACTGACGACGGGCTCGCTGTCGATCGGCTCGAGCTCGGCCAGGCGTTCGATCGGGCTCGATCGGAGCGCGCCGACCGTCCCGCGCAGCTCGCGGGCCGCGCCCCGGCCGGCTTCCTGGACGCGCCCGACCGCCGTACGGGCGGCTTCGGTGTTGCCGTCCTCGATGGCCTCGGCGGCGACGTCGGCGTGCAGGGTCACCACCGACATGGTGTGGGCGAGCACGTCGTGCAGGTCGCGGGCCAGCGCCAGCCGTTCGTGCTGCACCTGCCGCTCGGCCTCGCGCACCGCCCGCCCCGCGACCTCGGCGCGCCACAACCGCCGGGACCGCACGACCTCGCCGAACAGGATCGCGGCCGCCATCACCGACACGGTTGTGGGCAGCTCATAGCCGTACAAGTAACCAGGGTCTTCGCCCCCGAGCGACCGCGCCAGCGACGAGACGGCGACCAGCGACGCGCCCGACCCCACCGCCCACCACAGCCGGCCCGCCTCCGTGGCCGAGTAGAGCGCCGCCCCGACCGGCAACGCCAGGCCGATGGGCGGTAACCCCAACGCGTAGTAACCGAGCAATCCGGCGCCCGACGCCAGCAGCACAGCCACCGGCCACCGGCGTCGCACCAGCATCAACGCGCCGAACCCCAGCGCGAACAGGTACGCCACCGGCGGAGCGCCGCTGCCCCGCACGTCGACGGCGACCGCGATGCCGACCACCACGGCGGTGGTCCCTCCGAGCAGCAGATCCGTCCGTCGGCCCATGAAGCCAGCCTCCCACCGCAACGGGGCCACGAGCCGCCCGATCAACCCCGAGCGCGTCAACGGTTCAGCGATCGATCCAGTTCAACGATCAGCGAGCAGCACCGCTCAGCACCACCGGACGGCGATGACCATGACTTCGGCCTGTCAGCGGAGCGGCGCAACTTGCCGCTTGGTCACCCTCAGCACCAGCCACGCGATCACTCCGAGCACCGCACCCTGGACGGCGTTGAAGATCAGGATTCCGAAGTAGCCGGGCAGCGGGATCGTCTCGGCCGAGTCCAGGAACGGCTGCAGCGCCCAGTTGAGCAGGATCGCGGCAATCCCGTAGGCGACGCCGGCCGCAACCGTCGTCAGCACCGGCTTGGCCGGCTTGACGATCACCACGGCAGCGATCCAGACCAGCGACACGAGCGCGGTAAGCACCAGCGGGCCGACCGGCTTGGCCAGCGGGCCGCTGTCGTACGCGCCGACGATGCTCAGCACCGGCCGGGCCAGCCCCACCAGCCCGAGCAGCACGGCGAGTCGAAGATTCATGAGGTCGACGGTAGAAGTGCGCGCAGGTGAGCGAATCCGCTCGATGTTGACAGCTTCGGTCAACAAACGACGTTCTTGGAGTGCGCGATTCCTTTCGCCGGCCGTCGTGGTCTGTACGGGCATGACGACTGGATCAGATCTGAATCGGGTGCTCTGGCAGGAGCGGGCCGCAGGTGACGCGAGCCGCGCCTGGGAGTCGCTGACCACCGAGCCCGAGGGCTTGCGCGAGGAGATGAGCGAGGACGGACTTTGGCTGCGGCCGCCCGGCGCTGCGGACGACCGCGTCGTGCTGGCCATCCACGGCGGCGGGTTCGTCAGCGGGTCGATCGCCACCCACCGCCGGATGTTCGGCCATCTGGCGCTGGCCTCGGGGCTGGCGACCCTTGTCGTCGACTACGGCCTGGTTCCGGACTTCGTCTACCCGTCGCAGATCGAGCAGGTGAGCGCGATCTACCGGCGACTGACCGGGCGGCTTGTGGCGGGCCGGCGGCAGGCGGCAGGCCAGCAGCCGGCCGAGCAGCATGAGGTGGGCGGGCAGCAGGTGGCGGGCCGGCGGCCAACCGGGCGGCGGGTGGCGTTGGTCGGTGACTCGTGCGGCGGAACTCTGGCCCTCGAAGTGGCGCTGCGTGAAGACGTACCGGAAACGCTTGTTCTCTTCTCGCCCTGGGTCGACTTCGAGACGTCGGGCGCGAGCTACGAAACCGGGAGCGACCCGTTCTTCACGCCGGAATTGGTGCGCGGTTTGGCGAAGCAATATCTGGCCGGCGCCACACCGGGCGACCTGGATTTGGCTGCGCTGCCACCGACGTACGTGCAAGTTGGCGGTGAGGAGGCCTTGTTGGACGACGCCCGAATGCTGGCCGCGCGGTCGGCGGCGGTCGAACTGGACGTCTTTCCGGGGCAGTTGCATACCTTTCAGATGGCGGCCGGGAACTCGCCGGTCGCCGACGAGGCCATCCGGAAGGCGGGATCGTGGCTGCGCCGCACAATGGCGTCATGACCGAGCCCGGCTTCGAGGCGGCGACCGAGGACCTGCGGCGCGAATTGACCGCGCACTGCTACCGCATGCTGGGTTCGTGGGATGAGGCCGAGGACGCCGTCCAGGAGACGTATCTGCGCGCCTGGCGTGGCTGGGAGAAATTCGAACACCGTTCCTCCGTACGCACGTGGCTGTACCGGATCGCCACGAATGTCACATTGACCGCGTTGAAAGGCCGCTCCCCGGCGGTGAGCCCCGCTGTCGACGAGCCGGCCATTCAGCCGTACGCCGAAAATCGGGACGATCTGCGGCTGGCTCTCATCGCCGGGTTGCGAACGCTCACGCCCGGTCAACGGGCCGTCCTGCTGCTCCGCGACGTACTGGCGTTCCCCGCGACCGACGTGGGCCGGATGCTCGACCTGACGCCGGGCGCGGTGAAGAGTGCCCTGCAACGCGCCCGGGCCCGGCTCGGCGAGGCCGCCCACCGCCCCGACGACGTGGCCGAGCCGACCAGCCCGGCCGCCCGCCGCCAGCTCGACGCCTACATGACGGCCTTTCGCACGGCCGACATCACCGGATTGACCGCCATGCTGCGCCAGGACGCGCGCCTCGAAATGATTCCCGGGGACACGTTCGACGGTTTCGAGAAGTGCGTGCCGGTGTTCGCCGCGGCGGTCGGCGAACCCGGCGACTGGCAGATGGAACCGGTCGTCGCCAACGGTCAGCCGGCGGCCGTGGTCCATTTCCGGGGCGAGCCGATGGGCGTGGCCGTCCTCGACTGCCGCCTCGACGGCATCGCTGCCGTCACCGTTTTCAGCGATCCCGGATTGGTCGCTCACTTCCGGTCATAGATGTTTTACGATGCGTCGATGTCAGGGCTACGAATGCGCACGCTCGCCGTCGCCGTCGTCGCGGGGGTCGGGGCCACACTGACCATCGCCGTCGCGCCGGCCGAGGCCGCCGGCACACCGCACGTCCGGGCCGGGGAGACAGTTCCGGTCTATTCCTACGAGAACGCCGTACGGGAAAGCGTCTGGGTGCAGACCACTCTGGACAACGATGACGACGGCGTGCCCGACCGGGTCGCCGTCGACATCGTGCGGCCGCGCGAGGCCGCCGACAAACGCATCAAGGTGCCGGTCGTTCTCGAGGCGTCGCCGTACTACTCGTGCTGTGGGCGCGGGAACGAAAGCGAGCTCAAGCAGTACGACGCCAACGGCACGATCACCAAACAGCCACTGTTCTACGACAACTACTTCGTTCCCCGCGGGTACGCGTTCGTGGCGGCCGACCTGGCCGGGACCAACCGCTCGACCGGGTGCGAGGACGTCGGCGGGCGCGAGGAGGTGCTCAGCGCCAAGGCCGTGGTCGACTGGCTGAACGGCCGGGGTCGTGCAACGTACGCCGATGGAACGCCGGCTGTCGCCACCCGCTGGACCAATGGCAAGACGGGCATGATCGGCAAGTCGTGGGACGGCTCGGTGGCCAACGGAGTGGCCGCGACCGGCGTCGAAGGTCTCGAGACGATCGTGCCCATCTCGGCCATCTCGAGCTGGTACGACTACCAGCGCTACAACGGCGTGCTACGGGCTGAGGACTACCCCGAGTATCTGCACCAGGCGGTCAGCGGCCGGCCCGAGAGCGTGTGCGACGCGACGCTCAAGGAACTCGACGAGGGCAGCGACGACGCGACCGGCAACTACAACGCCTACTGGGCCGAGCGCGACTACCGGCCGGATGCACGAAAAGTGCACGCTAGTGTCCTCATCGCTCATGGGTTGAACGATACGAACGTCACCACCGCGCAATTCGCTCAATGGTGGAACAGGCTGCGCGTTCCCAAGAAGATGTGGCTCGCCCAGCAGGGACACGTCGACCCGTTCGACATCCGCCGCGCGCAGTGGGTGGACACTTTGCACCGGTGGTTCGATCGTTACCTGCAAGGTCTGCGCAACGGCATCGACCGTGAGCCGGCGGTGTCGATCGAGACGGCGCCGGGCACGTGGGTGAACGAGCGCACGTGGCCCGCCTCCGCTGCGCGATCGGTCAAGGTCGCGCTGGGTGACGGTGATGGGACGACGGGCACTCTGGGTGGCCGGTCGGGCAGCGGTTCCCGTACGTGGACCGACGCGCCCGATCTGAGCGAGGCCACCGCGGTCGCCGCTCCCAACACCGCGGTTCCCGGTCGGGTGGCGTTCCTGTCGGCCCCGCTCTCCCAGCCCGTACGGATCTCGGGCACCCCGTCGGTCAAGCTGCGCGTGCAGGTGGACAAGCCGACGACCGAGCTCACCGCCCGGCTCGTTGACTACGGCACTGCGACGCGGGTCAACTACGTGGCCGCCGGCGAGGGCATCACGACGCTGACCACGGAGTCGTGCTGGGGCGCCTCGACCGCGGCCGACGACGCCTGTTACCGCGACACCGTCGAGAACGTCATCACCAGCGACCACGCCATCCTCACCCGCGGCTGGCAGGACGCGGCGCACCGGGTCTCGCTGCGGTTCGTGACGCCGCTGCAGCCCGGCCGCTGGTACGACGTGACCGTGCCGATGCAGGCGACCGACCAGCGCCTGGCGGCCGGTCACGTGCTCGGGCTCATCCTGCAGGCCAGCGACAACGAGTACTCGACGCCGCAGTCGACGGGGGCGACGATCAAGCTCGACCTGCGCGGTAGCTCGCTGACGCTTCCGCTGGTCGGCCGGCTGCCCGCGCCAGGCGCGACCGCCCCGACCGTACCGGCCGCGCCCGCCGCCACCAGGCTGGCGCCGCAGAAGTTCCAGCCCCTGCTCCCCTGAGGTCCGTTCCCGTCACGGTGGCTTCGGGCCACCGTGACGGGCGGAACAGTGTGGCGGCCGCCGTTGCCCGGCGAGGGCGGCGGCGACAGGATCGTGCAATGAGCGAGGCTGTCACGTCCGCCCCGGCCACACCGGTCGCGCAGGCCCGTCCGGCCGTCGCCGTCGTGCTGTCGTTCGCCGCGGGCGCGACCGACGCGTTCGCGTTCCTGCAGCTCGGCGGCATCTTCACGGCCAACATGACCGGCAACCTGATCCTGGTCGGGCTGTTCCAGCGGCCCGGCTACACGACGACGCTGATCGGGGCGACGGTGGCGGTGATCGTGTTCGCGCTGGTGGCCTATCTGGGCTTCCGGCTCACGCTGTCCCGGGTCGGCCCGTCCCGCGGCGCGCGCCTGTTGCTCATCACAGCGACGGTCGTCCAGGTGGCCGTCCTGGCCGGCTACGCCTTGACTGATCGCCCGCTCGAACGCGCATTGTTGTGCGTTTTCATCGCGCTGTCATCCGTGGCCATGGCCTGCCAGACGGTGATCGGCCGCACGATCGAGGCCCGCTCCGGCGTCACGACGACGTTCGTCACCGGCACTTTGACCAGCCTCATGCAGAACCTGGCCAACGGCAAACGCGATTTCCGTACGGTACGGACTCTGTCGATCGTGGCTTTGGTTGGCGGCGCCCTGTCCGGCGCGCTGGCCGTCGCGACCGATCCCTTGCTAGGCGCGGCGCTGCCCCTGGTGCCTTCACTCGTCGCGCTGGCCCTGCTCGCCACCCGCCGCTGAACCCCACGACATCAGCACACCGGCCGCCCAAGTTCGTCGCTCATCGCCGCGCGCTGCCGACCTAGACGACGTTCAGCGTCTCGAGCGAGCGCTGGAACGTGAGCGGCTGGCAGCCCGCGAGCGGCTCGGCACCCCGCTTTCGCCTGCGGCGCCCTGCGCTCCCCCGGCTTTCGCGCGAACCTCCGCCTTCGAGCGGCCCGATCCCGCGATGAGCAGCACGATGCCGACGAACGCGGCCGCCACCCCCGGCACGAACCAGGTGACGCCGGAGAGCTCGGCCACCACGAGGACGGGGAACCAGACGAGACCGGCGAGCAGAAGCCCCAGCCCGGCCACCATCAGCTTGTTCTCCTCCGGGCCGGTGTCAGCCTCCTCCGAGGCAACTGCGGCCTCGCGAGCGATGCGCGGCATCGTCCCGGTGAAGGCACGGAACGAGCCGGACGCCTCCATACCCACCGACGCCTCGGCCGGCCGCGGCCCGCCACCGTTGCCGGTCCGAACCACACCGGAAGCCTGAGCTTGCCCATCTCCTTCGACAGGGCTCGTGCTGAAAACTCCCGAGTTGCCCGACCGGAAAACGCCGGAATCGCTCACATCGCCGGAACGCTCAGCCTGCCGACCGTTCACGACCGCACCGGACTGGAACTCGCCCGTCGACCCGGCCCGGCCATTGCCGGCAACCGGGTTCGTTCGGAACGCACCGGAGCCGCCCGAGCGGAAGACGCCCGACTCGCTCAAGTCTCCCGAAGGCTCAGCCTGCCGACGGCCACCGGCGGCGCCAGGCCCGAACACGCCTGATTCGCTCAGGTCTCCCGAAGGCTCAGCCCGTCGACGCCCGCCAGGGGCATCCGTCCGATAGACGCCGGAATCGCTCAGATCGCGAGCACGGAACACACCCGACTCGCTCAAGTCACCCGGAGGTTCAGCCCGACGACGCCCGCCAGGGGCATCCGTCCGATAGACGCCGGAATCACTCAGATCGCGAGCACGGAACACGCCCGACTCGCTCACATCACCCGGGGGTTCAGCCCGCCGACGCCCGCCAGGGGCATCCGTCCGGTAGACGCCGGAATCGCTCAGATCGCGAGCACGGAACACGCCCGACTCGCTCACATCACCCGGCTCGGCGCCGTGACGGCCGCCCCCGGCACCGGGTCGGAAGACACCGGAGTCGCTCAGATTGCCGGAACTCTCAGCGCGTCGACGTCCGCCGGCACTACCGGGTCCAAACACGCCGGGATCGGCCGACCGCAAACCGCCGGCATCGCTCACAACGCCGGAACGCTCAGCAGCAAACTGACGCCCGGTTGCAGAGCCGGCCTCGAAAACGCCAGAGTCGCTCAGTTCTCGACCAGGGAAAACGCCAGAGTCGCTCAATCCGTGAGCCGGGAAAACGCCGGACTCGCTCAACCCAGGCGTCGATTCGGCCTGGCGTTGCCCACCGGCGATCGACCAGTCGTCGGCCGGTTCGACTCGGCGACGCCGGCCCGGAGCGGACGGCACGCCGAACTGACCGCTGTCCTCGCCGTCGGGACGGCCGTGGCGTCCCGGTTCGGACACGCTGTGCCGACCGCTTGCGCTCGCGTCCGGCTCGATCTGCGGCAGGGGCGCGCTGTGGCGCCCGGCCCAGTCGGCGTTCCGGTCGTGGGCATTGGGTTGCCGCGGCACCCGCCACTCCGAGTCCGCCGGCTCGTGCTCCCGCCGATCTGTGATCGGCAAGAGCCAGGTGGCACAGCCCTCGGCCACCACCAGCTCCGGCTCCGGCACAGCGGGAACAGTGGCGTACGGTCCGGCCGCGGCCGCCATGAGCTGGCCGAGCACTGGTACGCGGCTGGTCCCGCCGACGAGGAGCACGGTCACCGGCTCCTTCCAGTCGGCCAGCATCCCCGCCACCGCCCGCACCACGGGCTCGAACACCCGGGTGGCCACCGCCTCGAACTGCACCCGCGGCACAGTCACGCCCAGCTCGGCCAGCGGCACGAACAGGGCGGCGCTCTCCTGCCGGGACAACGCCTCCTTGGCCGCGACGATCTCGAGCATCAGCTTGCTGCTCGCGTTCTCGTCGTCCGGCGTGTCGGCCCGGTCCAGCCTTTCCCAAGCCGGCAGACCGCCCGAGGCGGCCACCCACGACCGGACGAGCTCCGTGAGCCCCGCGTCCAGCGCCTCACCCGCGGCGTCCGGAATGCTTTCGGCCGCCACCGGCTCGTACCCCACCGCCGTACGACGGAGAAGCGTGACATCCGCCGCCACCGCGCCCACATCGACGACCAGCACCGACGCCGTCTGCCCGAGCCGGCCCGCCGCCGCCTGCGGCTCCGGGACGACCTGGACGCGGCCCAGCCCCGCGACCGCCGCCGCCGAAGCCAGCGCCTCCCGCTCGCCGGCACTCCAGCCGAGCGGGCAGCTCACGACCGTTTCCACCGCCCCGCCGAGGCGCTGCAGCTCAGCCGCGATCGCCGCGAAGACAACCGGAAGCCTCTCCGGCCCCGGCCCGGCCGAAGGAAGCAGCCGCGACCCGCCGAACAGCAGCGGCCGCAGACCCCGGCCCGGCTCCGCCAGAACGACCACCGTGTTGCTGCTTCCGACACTGATGCCCAGACGCATGGCGCCCGGCGTCGCCCGCTCCTCCCCAGTCATTGGGGTGCAGTCTCGACCGCCGAGGCCCCGGGCAGCATCCCCCATCCAGGTGCGCTCCGCCGCCGCACCGGCATCAAAGCGCAGAAAACACCCAGTATGCGACCAAGATCACGCCTCCCTGACGCCGCTCCGGCTCCGTTTTTGCCGCCTGTGCCCCCGACCGATCAACCCCGAAGGCCATGCCGCCGTCCCATCCGTCACAGCCCAACGGCGACCAGCAGGATCGAGAAGGGCGCGATCCGCGAACCAACCACGTCCGTACGATCGGATCGTGGGTGTACGTGATGGCCACACCGAAGCAGACGCCTTCGGACAATTCGTGGTCTGTTCGAGCACCCAGATGCCTGGGACGTCCGAGGCCCGCAATCACGGTGGCCGGGCTTAACGAGGCGCTTGGGTCTCCGAGTGCCGCTCAGCCGGGGCTTCCCGCCGGGAGCGGATGAGAGCCAAGGCGCCCAGGCCCGTGCCGATCAAGCCGAAGGCCAACGCGGCCCAGGCACCGACCACGCCGTTACCCGTGCCGGGGCCGCCGTCGGCCACCGCGAGCACGAAGGCGCCCCCGAGCAAGCCGACCACGCCTGTGATCACCGCGGCCATCGGTCGACCGCGGCCGGCACGGCGAGCGACGGCCTGCCCACCGAGGACGACACCGGTCAGGGCGACCAGCGCGGCCGTGGTCGCCAGCAGGCGGCCTCCGGTCAAGTCATGGTTGGCCGCGAGCAGTTGCCAGTCGGTCATCGTTGTCCCCTCTCTGCGCGACCTTGCGCGCTCTCTGCGCGACACCGCACGCTCTCCGCGTGACGCCGCACGCTCCTGCGTGACATCGCACCTTTTCTGCGTGACACCGCACGCATCTGCGCGACACCGCACGCCTTCCGCATGACGCCGCACGCTTCTGCGCGACGTTGCACGATCGTGGCGGTTGTGGGCCCTCGCGCGCATCGAGCAGATGTGGACAGTTCGCGCTGCCGCGCGCGCATGATGCGACTACTACCGACGTGGTAGCGCGACTGCTTCGTTCGCACGAATCGCTGAGAGGCGTTGTGCGGTTATGGTGCCCGCATGAGCGCGACGCGCAGCGACCTGCGGGATGCGGCGGTCGCCGTCGGGGTGGCGGCGATCCTGCTCTTCGACGGGCTGTCGGGACCGCAGCGACCGGCCACCGGATACGCGTTGCTGGTGATCGGCGGCCTGGCATTGGCCGTGCGCGGCCGCTACCCGGTGGCCGTGCTCGTCGTCTGTGGATTGTGCGCTGTGGGCTATCGGGCGGCGGGTTTCGAGGTGTTCGCGGTCGCCTATCTGGTGGCGGTCTACTCGGCCGTACGGGCTGGACATCGCCTCACCACCGTGGTCATCAGCCTCGTGGTGCTGGTCGGGCTGCCCGGAGCGGCGCTGCTGTCCGGAGCCGAGGGCGCCGGCGCGGCAGTGAACCAGGCCCGGGGTGTGCTCGAGTTCGCCTGGCTGATCGCGGCCGGCGCGGCTGGAGAAGCTTTGCGGCAGGCCGAGCGGTGGGCGGATGAGGCCGAACGTACGCGGGAAGAGATCGCTCTTCGTCGAGCGGGCGAGGAGCGGCTGCATCTCGCGCGAGAGTTGCACGATTCGCTCACCCATCAGATCTCGGTCATCAAAGTGCACGCCGAGGCCGTCGTGCACCTGGCTCAGCGGCGTGGCGAGCAGGTGCCCGAGGCGTTGGTGGCGATCCGCGACGCCGGCCGCGAGGCATCACGCGAGCTGCGGGCGACCCTGGAGGCGTTGCGCGACGACGACAGCGCGCCGCCGCGCGGGCTTGCCCACGTTCCGGACCTCGTGCGTCAGGCGCAAACGGTCGGGCTGGAGGCCACGCTCACGGTCGAAGGCAGGCGGCTTGATCTGCCGGCCGCCGTCGACCGCACCGCGTACAGGATCGTGCAGGAATCGCTCACAAACGTCACTAGGCACGCAGCCGCGGCCACAGCGTCGGTTCGCATCGGCTACCAACCGGATGCGGTGTCCATCCGCGTCGACGACGACGGCCGGGCCGAACCCGGTCTGACGCCGGTGCCGGGCATCGGGCTGCTGGGGATGCGGGAACGAGTGACCGCGCTCGGCGGCCGGCTGCGGGCCGAGGCTCGCGATGAGGGTGGGTTCACCGTCCACGCCGTGCTCCCGGTGGAACGTACGCCATGATCCGGGTCCTGCTCGTCGACGATCAGCCGCTGATCCGCAGCGGGTTCCGTGCTCTGCTCGACGCCGAACCGGACGTCAGCGTCGTGGCCGAGGCCGGCAACGGCGAGGAGGGCCTGGCACTGGCCCGCCGGCACCGGCCCGACATCGCGCTGGTGGACATCCGGATGCCGGTCGTCGACGGCATCGAGACAACCCGGCGCATCGCCGCCGACGAAACGCTCACCGATGTGCATGTGGTGATCCTGACCAACTACGGCCTGGACGAGTACGTGTTCCGGGCGCTACGCGCGGGCGCGGCCGGTTTCCTCGTCAAGGACGTCGAACCGGAAGACTTTCTGCACGCGGTGCACGTGGCCGCGCGCGGCGACGCTTTGCTGGCGCCTTCGATCACGCGGCGGCTGATCGACCGGTACGTCGCCGAACCACCCAGCGTGCCTGGGCCGGCAGTGAGCGAACTGACCAACCGTGAGCGAGAGGCTGTCGCCTTGGCCGCCCGCGGCCTGTCCAACGACGAGATCGCCGCCCGGATGGTGATCAGCCCGGTGACCGCCAAGACCCACCTCAACCGGGCCATGACCAAGGTGCACGCCCGCGACCGGGCCCAGCTCGTGATCTTCGCCTACGAGTCCGGCCTGGTCGCGCCGCGCCGGTGAGTGCGCAGGACGCACGTCAGCATCGGCAAGGCGAACTCACCGTCCGCGGTCTCGGGGCGGCTCGCGAGGTAGGCGCGGATCCGGTCGAGCGTGGCGTTTCGTTCCTGATCCGGCATCACCAGCACGCCGGCCCGGGTCGCCAGTGTCGCTACCAGTGAGCCGGCGGAGCGACGTTGAGCATGCGGAAACGCTGCCTGTTCCGGTGAGCCGAACGGAAGTCGCATCGCGGCCGCCACGACCCGCCAGGCCGCCGGGGTGTCACGGGGACCGATCACTGCGCTTCCCGCGATCCGGGCCAGCTCCGCTACCCAGTCGACGCTGTCGTCGAGGACGTTCCAGAGGCCGGCCAGAACGCCATCGGGGGTCAGCACTCGAGTGATCTCGGGCCCGGCCACGTCCATGTCGAACCAGTGCAAGGCGTTGCCGGCCAGCACTGCGTCGACGGACGCCGCGGGCAGCGGGATCGCCTCGGCATTGCCCGGTAATGAGCGAACGCTCAACTGCGCGTTACGCAATTCGCTCAGCATCGCTCGATCGGGTTCGACCGCGGTCACTTGGGCGCCGAGGGCAACCAGCGTGGCGGAGAGCTTGCCCGTTCCGGCGCCGAGGTCGAGCACCCGCGGGCCCGACGCGTGTTCGAGCGCCCATCGCACTGCGGCCGGCGCATAGTCGGGGCGATGTTCGGCGTACGCGGAAGCGGCCGCGCCGAATGCAGAAGCGTGCGCGAGGTGTTCCATCCGATCACCGTAACGGCCGCAGCACGCTCGAAACGGCGTCGTCATCCGGGGCCGAAGTGAGCTGTTTCTAACGGCGGATTGTTCCGGTGGAAACTCCACGGAAACGCGCGATTCCTTGACTGTGAGCCATCACCAGCCGCTCTACCTGGGCGGACGGGCCGGTGGAGGGGTTCGCGATGCCGGAACGCTATGTGTTGGTGCGCTGGCCGGACGGCGATGCGCAAAGGATCTACTCGCCCTCGACGGTGGTCGAGGACTTCTTCTCCGCCGGGCAGCGGATGGCGGTCGGCGACTTCGTCGCGACCAGCCGGATTGCTCTTACGCAAGCGAGTGAGCGGGTGCGTCAGGCGTACGGATTCCCGTGCGGCAACGCGGCCCGGAGTCTCGCCTCGGTGGAGGCCAAAGCCGCCGCCCAGCCCGCCGGTGACGTCCTGGTCGAAGGGATCGAGTCGTGAGCGACGGACACGTCGGCGTCGCCGTGATCGGTGGCGGACAGGCCGGCCTCTCCATGAGCTGGCACCTGCGGCAGAGCGGCACCGATCACGTGGTGTTCGAACGTGATCGCGTCGGACATGAGTGGCGCGATCGCCGGTGGGACTCGTTCTGCCTGGTCACGCCGAATTGGCAGTGCCGGCTGCCGGGCTACATCTACAGCGGGGACGACCCGGACGGCTTCATGGCCGGCTCCGAAGTGGTCACTTTCCTCGAGAAGTACGCGGCCAGCTTCGATCCGCCGTTGCGCGAAGGTGTCCAAGTGAGCAGGTTGCGCCGCTCGGCGAACACCTTCGAACTGCTCACGAGCGACGGGCGGGTGACGGCCGATCAGGTGGTGATCGCGACCGGCGGCTATCACCGGCCGGCCATGCCCCGGCTGGCCGAGAAGTTTCCGCGCGGCATCGTGCAAGTGCACTCGTCGCAGTACCGGAACGCCGAGCAGCTGCCCGACGGCGACGTGCTGGTGGTGGGCACCGGCCAGTCCGGCTGTCAGATCGCCGAGGACCTGCACCTGGCCGGCCGGCGCGTTCACCTGGCCGTCGGCAGCGCACCCCGGGCCGCCCGGCGGTACCGCGGGCGGGACACGCTCGCCTGGCTCGAGGAGATGGGCCACTACGACAAGAACGTGCACGAGTTCGGCGACGCCGACGAGGTGCGGCTGCGCGCGAACCACTACATGACCGGGCGCGGCGGCGGGCGCGACATCGATCTGCGCCTGTTCGCCACGCAAGGGATGCAGCTTTATGGCCGTTTGCTGAGCGTCGACGACACCAACGTGCAGTTCGGTGACGACCTCGCGCGCAACTTGGACAACGCCGACGCGGTGGCCGAGGGAATCAAGAACGCGATTGACGCGTACGTGGAACGGGCGGGCCTCGACGCTCCGGAGGAGGCGCGGTACGAGCCGGTGTGGACGCCCGGCGTGCCGATGCCGAGTCTCGACTTGAGCGCGCTGGGCACCGTCGTCTGGGCAACCGGGTTCCACCGCGACCACCGTTGGATAGAGGTGCCGGTCTTCGACGGCCGTGGCTATCCGACACACGATCGCGGCGTCACGAGCTGCCCTGGCCTCTACTTCCTGGGTCTGCCGTGGCAGCACACGTGGGGCTCGGGCCGGTTCGCCGGCGTGGCTCGCGATGCCGAGCACCTGGCCGGCCAGATCGCCCGCGCCCGCCGCCGGCAGGTGACCGACGGCGTCAGCTGGCTCGCCGGCACACCGACCGAGACCTACCCCGACCTGGAGTGGGCGGCATGACCAACTGCACCAGAGGTCGCTGCGTCAGGAAGGCGTGCCCCACGAGGTCAAGCATGACCGCCTGCACCGGAGCATGGCCAGGCGGGCATGCGCCAGGAGGCACAGCATGACCAACGACGCCCACCGCCATCTCGGGGTTCTTCCGGCCTACCCGTTCTACGGCGGGCCGCCGGTCAAACCCGATGTGACCGCCCGCGCCACCATCGACGAGCTGATCAGCGATCTCGACCGCGAGAAGACTGAGCGCGCGTTGATTCTGCCCAACTACGGCGTACCCGATCCGGACGTGGCCTTCGGCTTCAACGACCTGGTCATCGAGGCCGCGCAGAAAGACGACCGGATCCGGTGCGGCCTGTGGGTATCCGCTTTGGAGCGCGACCGCGAACGGACGGCGCGCGCCCTGAAGAAGGCGGGCGAGCCCGGCGTACGGGCGTTGAAGATCAGTTTTCTGCTGGGCGGCAGCATCGACGACCCCGGGCTCGAACCGATCTTCGCGGCCGCTCGCGAGCACGACTTGGTCGTCCATGTGCACACTTCGCCCGGCGCGGCGTCGGATATCGACAAGGTCGGACAACTTGTCGAGCGCCACGGCGACGAAGTGAAAATCCATCTTGTTCATTTCGGCGGCGGGATGAGCGGCCACATCAAGCTGATCGGCGGCCGCTTCTTCGACTGGATCGCCGCCGGCAAGCAGGTCTACACCGACCTGTCGTGGGCGATCGGCTTCGCCCCGCGCTGGCTCGCGCAAGAGATCGACCATCGCGGCCTCGGCGCCGACCGGATCTTGTTCGCCAGCGACGAGCCGTGGGGCGACCACGCCGGTGAGCTGGCCCGCCTCAAAGCAGCGGCCGCCGGGCGGGAGCTCAGTGACGCCGTCTTCAAGACCAATTTCGACAAGCTGTACGCCTAGAAGGAGCACACCATGACCGACCTCACCGACCTCGAGCAGAAGAGCCTCAACGAGATCCCCCACCCGGCCCTGTCCGAGGGTTCCAGCATCTACGGCGGCACCAAGGTCTTCCCCGACTACAAGGCCGAGGAGGGACAGAGCTACTTCACGCTCGTGCACGGCATCGCGCACGAATCGTCGGTCAGCTTCGTCGCCGTCCTGCAGGCGACGCGCGCACTACGCAAGGGTTTCGAGGCGGCCATCTACTTCTACGGGCCGGGCTCGCTGAACTGCCTGGCCACCCGCGGCTTCCCGACCACCGGCACCTCGGCGTTCCCGGGCGAGCACAACATCAACAACTCGCTCAAGACGTTCATGGCCGAGGGCGGCAAGGTCTACTGCTGCCGGTTCGGGCTGTCGCTGCACGGCGCCCGCGAGGAGGACCTGATCGAGGGCGTCATCCCCACGCATCCGCTGGACGTTCAGGACGCATTGATCCACTACGCGCGCAAGGGCGCGATCATCAACTCGACCTACCAGCTCTGACCCGTCCAACCACCCCACCCACCACCCATGACCAGACTAAAGCGTTCTCTTGACGTCCGATCGGACCTGGCCGTGCGCGGCGTTCGGGTGGCCACACCTGTACGCCGGCCGGCCGGGGCCGGTCCCAGCGACGACGGTCACCTCGTGATCGACGGGGGCAATGCCGCCCTTCCGATCAACCCGCAAAGCCCTTATGAGGTGCGGGACAACAAGCTCTGGCTGGGCGAGTCCGACACTGGATTGTCGTTGTCCGTCGTACACCGACCGAAGTTCTACGACCTGACGACCGCCGACGGCATTCCGTACGAACAGATTGCGCGTTTGCACGGCAAGGACGTCCTGGCGACAACAGTTGTCCAAACGTGCATCCGGTACGCCGAGGACCAGCGCTGCCGGTTCTGCACGATCGAGGAGTCGCTTCGCGCCGGCGCGACGGTGGCCGCCAAGACCCCGGCCCAGCTGGTCGAAGTCGCCGAAGCGGCCGTACGCCTCGACGGTGTCCGCCAGATGGTCATGACGACCGGCACCACGACCGGCCCGGACCGCGGCGCGCGAAACCTGGTCCGCTCGGTGCGCGCCGTCCTGGAGGCGGTGCCGGGCCTGCCGATCCAGGTGCAGATCGAGCCGCCGGGTGACCTCGCGGTCATCAGGGACCTACGCGACGCGGGCGCAGTGTCGATCGGTATCCATGCCGAGGCGCTCGACGACGACATCCGCCTGAAGTGGATGCCCGGCAAGGGCTCGGTGCCGATGGCCGAGTACGAGGCGGCCTGGGACTACGCGGTCGAGGTGTTCGGGCGCAACCAGGTGTCGACGTACCTGCTGATCGGCCTCGGCGAGGACCCGGACGACCTCGTCGAGGGATGTCGCAAGCTGATCGACCGCGGCGTCTACCCGTTCGTCGTCCCGTTCCGCCCCATGGCCGGGACCCTGGCCCGCCGGGACGGCATATCCGGGCCGGCGCCCTCACTGGTACGAGATGTCTCGTCCCGGGTGGCCGCGCTGCTGCGGGAGGCCGGGATGCTCGGCAGCGACCAGGCGGCCGGCTGCGCCGCGTGCGGCGCCTGCGGCGTGCTCCAGGCGGCCGGCGGATGACCGGAGGAGGTTGCGCGACATGACTGATCTGGTGCCTGCACTGCTCGGATCGCCGCGTTTTCTGATCGAACCTGCACGAACGCTCACCGACTATCACCGGTTGCGCAGGCGTGTGTTCGTCGGCGAACAAGAACTGTTCGCGGTGAGCGATCTGGACGATCGGGATGACGATCCGCGCACGATCGTGCTCGAGGCGCGCGATTCGAGCGGAGCACTGCTCGGAGGTGTCCGGTTGGGGCCGGCTTCCGACGGGCCGGACATCGGGTGGTGGCAGGGCGGCCGTTTGGTCGTCGATCCGGCGGTGCGGGGTGCGCAGCGGATCGGGCCGGCACTTGTCCGGGCCGCCTGTGCGGCTGCGGAACAGGTGGGAGCGCTGCGGTTCGACGCGACCGTGCAGAGCCGGTTCCGGCGGATGTTCGAGCGGCTCGGCTGGGAGCCGGTGCGTCCGGTGACCGTTGCGGGGCGGCCGCACCACCTGATGCGGTGGCCCATCGGGCGGATCGCCGCGCTGGCCGGGGCGACGAAGAATCCGCTGGGTGCGCTGTTGGACGGGCTTCATCTCGGCGGGTCGGGATTCGTAGGAGACGACGGAGCGCCGGTACCAGGATCGGACCTGATCGCGGCGTGCGACGCGATCCTGCCGTCGATGGTGGAGCGCGACCCGGACTGGGCGGGCTGGTGCTCGGTGCTGGTCAACGTGAACGACCTGGCGGCGATGGGCGCGGCGCCGGTCGGGCTGCTCAACGCGGTCGGCGCCCGCGACGCCGCACATGCCGCCCGGATCATCGGCGGGGTGAGGCGGGCGGCTGACGCGTACGGAATTCCGGTTCTGGGCGGTCACACGCAGCTCGGAGTGCCGGCCGCACTGTCGGCGACGGCGCTCGGCAGGACCTCGAACCCGGTGCCGGGCGGAGGAGGCCGGCCTGGTCAGCGGGTCCGGCTCACGGTTGACGTCGGCGGCGACTGGCGGCCGGGCTACCACGGGCGGCAATGGGACTCGACCAGCCGCCGCACCGGCGAGGAACTGCGCCAGATGCAGGCGTACGCGGGAATCGCGCAACCCGACGCGGCGAAGGACGTGTCGATGGCCGGCATCGCCGGGACGCTCGGCATGCTGGCCGAGGCCAGCAGCTGCGGCGCCGTCGTGGACGTGGCGGCCGTACCTCGCCCGGCCGGCACCACCATGGGCGACTGGCTGACCTGTTTCCCAGGCTTCGCGATGCTCACGACCGGCGATCATCGCCCAGCGCCGACCGGCCCGGCCGTCGCAGCAGACTGCGGCGAACTGACAACCGGCGAGGGCGTCCGCCTGCGCTGGCCCGACGGCGAACTGACCACCGCCCTGCCCGGCCGCGTCACCGGAATGGGCCCCGCGAAATGAGCGAACGCGCATCCAACGAACAGCCTCGGACAACCGCCGGCACGGCGGCGGATGTCGCAATGAGCGAGCGCGCGCGAATGGAAGCGGAGAGATGAGCGAACGCGCATCAAGTGAACAACCCGCGGACAACGTTCGGCGCTGCGGCGGGGGTCGGGATGTAAGTGGACGCGCGCCAGCGAGCAGAAGCCATGTCATCAACGGGTACTGAAGCGTAGGAGGCAGAGCGTGATCAAGGTGGCTGCGGTCGCGGAGGCGTTCGACCGCGATCTCGAGGATGACTTTGGCCGCGTGGAGAAGTTGGTGGGGGCGGCGCGGGCGGACGGTGTGCGGCTGTTGGCGCTGCCTGAGGCCTGCTTGGGTGGCTATCTGGCCGATCTGAACGGGCAAGCGGAGCTGCCGCCGGCGTTGCGGGTGGACGGGCCGGAAATCGCGCGACTCATCGAGATCGCGGGCGACATGGTGGTGTGTGCCGGTTACTGCGAAGACGCGGGGGACGGCGTCCGCTACAACAGCGTGGTCTGTGTGGGTGACGGGCGGGTGCTCGGCAATCACCGGAAGGTGCACCAGCCGTTGCGCGAGGATGCCAGTTACGCGTCGGGGGAATCGTTCGCCGCGTTCGACACGCCGGTGGGCCGGGTCGGGCTGATGATCTGCTACGACAAGGCGTTTCCGGAGTCGGCGCGCTCCCTCGCCCTGGACGGCGCCGAGATCATCGTGTGCGTGTCGGCCTGGCCCGGCAGTCGCACCAACGCTCCGGCCGACCTGGCCGACGACCGGTGGACGCGGCGGTTCGACCTGTTCGACCGGGCTCGAGCGCTCGAGAACCAGGTCGTGTGGATCTCGGCCAATCAGGCGGGCACCTTCGGGTCGCTACGGTTCGTGTGCAGCGCGAAGATCGTGGATCCGGGCGGTGATGTGCTGGCCACTACTGGCTGTGCTCCTGGCATGGCCGTCGCGACCGTCGACGTCGCCGGATCGCTCACCGATGCCCGCCGCTACATGGGACATCTGCGCGACCGTCGCCCGGCCGCCTACGCCACGGCCTGATGGCAGTCACCCGGATCGCGGCCGCCGCGGCCCACTTCGGGCGGGACCTGGACCACGACCTCGGCCGGATCGAGAAGCTGATCGGTGACGCCCGCGAGGCCGGTGTCGCCCTGCTGGTGCTGCCCGATGCCGCGCTCGGCGGCTACCTGGCCGACCTGCGGCACCCTGACCCGGCCGCGTTCCCGCCCGCGCTCGATCCGGACGACCCCATGTTCAAGCACATCGCCGCGGCCGCTCGCGACATGGTCGTCTGCGTCGGTTTCTGCGAGGGCGACGGGGACGATCGCTACAACGCCGCGGTCTGCCTGAGCGGCGACGGTGTGCTCGGACGGCACCGGAAAGTGCACCTGCCGGCGGCGGAAGGCATCGTCTATCGCGCCGGCGACCGGTTCGGCGCCTTCGACACGCCGGTGGGCCGGATCGGCATGCTGATCGACTACGACAAGACGTTTCCCGAGTCAGCCCGCACCCTTGCGCGCGACGGCGCCGAGATCGTGGCCTGCCTGTCCGCGTGGCCGGCCAGCATCACCAACGCCGCGCCGAAGATGTCCCAGGACCGCCAATCCCGGCTGTTCGATCTGTACGACTGTGCGCGCGCCGCCGAGAACCAGATCGTCGTGGTGTCGTCGAACCAGACCGGCGCGGCGGGCGGCATGCGCTTCCTGGGCCAGGCCAAGGTGGTCGGTCCGGCCGGCAACGTCCTCGCCCGCACGTGGGCGAAGGCGGGCCTGGCGGTTGCCGAGTTGGACGTTTCGCTCGAGATCGCGCATGCGCGGCGCGTCCTCAGTCATCTGGCCGAACTGCGCCCGGGGGCCTACCGGTGAAGATTGCCCTGCTCACGTACTCGACCCGTCCGCGCGGCGGTGTCGTGCACACACTGGAATTGGCCGAAGCGCTCATAAAGCTGCATCACGAAGTGAGCGTTTGGACACTAGGGCGCGGCGGCGGCTTCTTCCGGCCGGTTGATCCACGAGTCCGCCTGGAAGTTGTTCCCTTCCCCGACCGGCCGGGCGAGTCGGTCGGTGAGCGCATCGTGCGGTCGATCGCGCTGTTGCGCGAAGCGTTCACTCCTGACGCGTACGACGTAGTGCACGCACAAGACTGCATAAGCGCAAACGCCGTCGACCGATGTGTGCGCACCGTGCACCACCTCGACCAATTCACCACGCCCGAGCTGGTCGCCTGCCACGAACGCGCAATCGTTCGTCCGTACGCGCACATTTGTGTTTCGTCGGCCGTCGCCGGCGAGCTGGCGGCCGGGTGGGGCCTGAACGCCACCGTGATCCCCAACGGCGTCGACTACGAGCGGTTCGCCTCGGCGGAACCGCTCAAGACCGAGCATCCGTATCTGTTGTCCGTCGGCGGCATCGAGCCCCGCAAGGGTTCGCTCGACCTGCTCGACGCGTACGCCGAGATGCACACCGACTTGCGTTTGGTGATCGCCGGCGGCGAGACCTTGTTCGACTACCGCGACTACCGCGCACGGTGGGACGCCCGGGCCGCCTCGCTCGACGTCGCGCCGACCGTGCTCGGTCCCGTGGATCATGACGCCCTGCCGTCGCTGGTCGCCGGTGCGGCCGCCTTCGCCTTCCCCTCCACCAAAGAGGGCTTCGGCCTGGCCGCCATGGAGGCGCTGGCCGCCGGCGTCCCGGTCGTCGTCCGCGACCTGCCGGTCCTACGCGAGGTCTTCGGCGACGCCGTCGGCTACGGCCACGACCCGTCGTCGCTGGCCGCCGCTCTCACCCAGGCCGTGAACCGGCCGAACGAGAATCGCCGCGCCGCCGGACGCGCCCTCGCCGCCGCCCACACCTGGGAGATCGCCGCCCGCCGCCACATCGACTTCTATTCGACGCTGCAGTGAACCGCGCACCCCGGAGACGCCGAGGCCAGCGCCTGCCAGCCGAACTGACCAGCGAGGATCGGCAGCCGCCCGGACGGCAGGCTTGCGGTGCTAGTCGATCGAGGCCGACCTGGGTTCGTCGTTGCGCATGTGACAGGCGCCGGTGTACAGCCGCAACAAACCTCCGCGCCCAGGTCGGCTCAGGCGGCGTGCATCCACAACGACCTCGGCCCCCGGGTCAGCTCAGCCGGAGTGCAGCCGCAACGCCTCCGCGCCCAGGTCGGCTCAAGCGGCATGCAGCCGAAACCCCCTCCACGCCGGTCAGCCCGGACAGCGTGCAGCCGAATCGACTGCCGCGCCGGGTCAACAACGAGCCAGACGCCGCAGTGCGGGCCGCCATCGCCACCACCCTGGCCCGGCGGGGACGCTCAGGTGGCGTACGGCCGCAACGACCTCCACGCCGGTCGACTGGCGCGGCATCCAGCCGCAACGACCTCTGCACCGGTCAGCCCAGAGAGCCCGCAGCCGCAACGACTCCCACGCCGGTCAGCCCGGACAGCGTGCAACTTGAACGACTCCGGCGCCGGTCAGGCCGGACAGCGTGCAGCCGGAACGATCTGCGCACCGGTCGACTCGCGCGACGTGCAGCCAAACGGTCTCCGCGCCGGTCAGCTCGGGCGGCGTGCACCCGGAACAGCCTGGCGGAACGGGCTCCTAAGCTGGTGCGACAACGGCGGGCTGCCGATACAGGCCTAGATGTCGACGCTGGCGAACTGTTTGCCTGCGGTGTTGACCACGCGGACTGAGCGGACGTCGGCCGGCGCCACCAGTGCGCTTCCGTTCAGGTTCGTGCCGCCTGCTTCGCCGGCTGGGGAGACCAGCCAGCTGCCGGCCTGGGCCACGTAGCCGTCCTTGGCGACAACCTCCAGCACGCACCGCTCGCCGGCTGGGATGCCGGACACGGCGGCGTTCACGCGCACCCAGCCGGCCGCGGGCGCCACCGCCACAGTGATGCGGGCGCCGGTGGTGGCGTCGACCGCCGTGGCCGTGCGCGTGCCGGGAACGGTGGTCGCCGGGGTGGTGGCCGCCGTCGTGGGCTGCGCCAGCGGGGTCTCGGGCGTGGTGGTGCGGCCGGCCAGGATGCCGCCGCCGATGGCCACCGCCACGAGCAGGGCCGCGGCTGAGGAAACCAACGCCGTACGGCGCCGGTTTCGATTGGTCGACTCGGTGCGCACCTGGCGCAGGGTGCGTTGCAGCAGCAGGTCGCCGCCGTCGGGTGGGCCCTCGAGCAGCATGGGCTCGGGCACCGCCTCCAGCGCGGCGCTCCACTCGCGCAGGGAGTCGACTTCCGTGCGGCATTCGGCGCAGGTCGCGAGATGCTCGTCGACCTGGCGCCTTTCCTCCGGCGTCAGCGTGTCGAAGAGGTAGCCGGCGATGTCGGCGTGCTCGGCCGGCGTCACGGCGCGGACCTCCGCACCGTCGTGTCGTCGCATTTCTGGCCGCGGTTGAGGCAGCTCACGACGCGGGCCATGGTCGCCTCGGGCATGAGGTTGACCAGGAAGCCGTGGTCGGTGGCGGGGTCGTGGTCCTGGTCGTCGAAGGCGTCGATCTGGTACCGGGTGCCATGGGGGATGGCGTACGCCATGGTGATCTGCAGCCGTGGGACGGCGAACGTGCCGACCGGGCACCCGCCGCCGGCGACCGGGAAGACCACGTGCTGGCGGTGGTTCTTGCTGTCGATCTGGCGGCCGTCCCAGCAGCTGGGGAAGTCGAAGATCCGCACCACGGCGGCGCCGTCGTCGCAGAGCGGGTACTTCATGGTCTGCCTCTCCGGAGTGTTCGAGCAGGTCCAGCGGCTGCGGGCGAGCGCCCCGCCGTTGGTGTGAGCGTAGGCGTCACCGACGGCCGCGCGCAGCAGTCGCGGCATCGGCAGCACCGGCCCGAGCGGGTTGCCGTAGTAGGTCATCGTCAGCGAGACCGGCACCTGCACCGGCCCGCCGTGCCCATTGTCGCTCGCCCCGGCAAGCCGCAGCACCGCCCAGTAGTAGGTGGAGGCGTCTCCGTTGGAACAAGTCGTCGGTTTTCCGGCCAGATCGGCGATGGTCGAGTCGGTCTGGACGCCCAGGTTGCCGATGTAGTCGTGCAGGTGGTGGACCGGCCCCGGCTTGCCCGGCGTGACCACGATGTTGGCCGTGTTGCGATGGCCCCGCTCGTTGCGGCCGCAGTTCCAGCTGTACGAGCCGGTGGAGGCGCCCGCGACCGGCCGGACCGCAGCCGGCACGTCCTGCGCCTCGTCCATGGTCGTGTAGTACGGCCCCCACGAACCGCGCACCAAGTGGACCGTGACCCCGGCGACCAGCACGAGCACGGCCAGCAGCGCTTCGAGGGCGAGCA
This sequence comes from Paractinoplanes pyxinae, assembly GCF_026626335.1. Lineage (GTDB taxonomy): Bacteria > Actinomycetota > Actinomycetes > Mycobacteriales > Micromonosporaceae > Actinoplanes > Actinoplanes pyxinae. The sequence continues at coordinate 23,787 of NZ_JAPNTZ010000008.1, forward strand.
CCCGCCGCCCGGCCGAAGCCATCGACATGTCTCGACGATACCGAGCCCCGGCCTTCCCCGGTGCACCCAACTCTGATTGAGTACTCAATCAAAGACGAGGAGGCGCCATGAAGGTGCGAGCATTCGCGGCCCACGAGGCCGGGGCCGTCCTGCAACCCTTCCAGTACGAGGCGGGGCCACTGGGCCGTCTCGAGGTCGACGTGCGCGTCACGCACTGCGGGGTGTGCCACTCCGACCTCGGCCTGATCGACGACGAGTTCGGGCAGGCGAGATACCCCGTGGTGGCCGGGCACGAGGCGGTCGGCGTGGTCGAGGCCGTCGGCGCGGACGTCGACCCGGCCGATCTTCCGGTCGGCACGCGCGTGGGCGTCGGAGCGATCGCCGGCTCGTGCTTCCGGTGCGAGTGGTGCCTGCGCGGGCAGCACCAGTTCTGTCCGGAACGCGACGATACGGTGCTGCGTGGAAGCCGGGGCGGATTCGCCGAGTACGTACGCGCGAGCGACTGGCGGCACGTGTACCCCATCCCGGACGCGATCGGTTCGGCCGAGGCGGCGCCGATGCTGTGCGCCGGCACGACCGTGTTCGCTCAACTCGTACGCCATAAGCTCTCCCCCACCGACCGGGTGGCCGTGGTCGGGGTGGGCGGCCTCGGGCACCTGGCCCTCCAGTTCGCCGCCGCCTGGGGCTGCCACGTCACCGCGATCTCGTCCTCACGCGCAAAGGAGGACGACGCCAGCCGCTTCGGCGCCGCCGAGGTCATCGTGGGCGGCGCCTTCGACGGTCACGAGCAGGAGTTCGACTTCATTCTGTCCACGGTGTCGGCCGACCTGCCCTGGGACGAGTACCTGGGTCTGCTGAAACCGGCCGGCGTCCTCTCGGTGGTCGGCGTGCCTCCCGGGAAGATCGAGGTCGGCGCGATGGCGTTGCTGCCGCAGGCCAAGACGCTGGTCGGGGGCGTTCCCGGCTCGGTCGACGACACTCGCATGATGCTGGCCTTCGCCGCCCGCCACGGCGTGCGTCCGGTGGTCGAGACGTTCGCCATGGCCGAGTCGGCGGCCGCGCTGGACCGCGTACGCAAGGGCAGCGCCCGCTACCGCGTCGTCCTCGGGATGTGAGGCGCTACCGCAGCATGTTCTTCAGGGCGTCGAAGCCCCGGTCGCGGTAGTCGGCCGCCGCTTCCGGGTCGCGCAGCATGGCGTCCATGGTCGCGCCGGCCACCGCCTCGACCAGCGCGCCGGTGAACTGGATGGGCAGCCCGGCCAGCGGCCCCTTCGCCGCCATCCGGGTGAACAGGTCGACCCCGGCCGCGATGTCGCGTTCGGCGGCGTCGCGGCTGGTCGAGGTGATTATTTCGGACGCGTTGAGGGCGTTCAGGGCTCGTCGGCGCTCAGCGTGCACCGTGCCCCAGGCGATCCAGCGCTCCCACACCGCCCGCAGCTGCTCATCGTCCGACGAAGAAGCGGCGGACGGTGGGGGAACCATCACAGCCGCCCGCAGCTCCTCCTTGAGCTGCCGGTAGACGGCGTTGAGCAGCCCCGCCTTGGTCTCGTAGTGGTGGAAGATCGACCCCTGGGCCAGCCCACCCAGCTTGGCCATCGCGGCCGTCGACGCGCCGACCCCCTCGGCGGCGATCGTCGCGATCGCGGCCTCGGTGATCTTCCGGCGCATGGCGGTGGCATCCACCCGTCCATCATCGCGCACCGAAGATCTAGTGCCGCCGCGCCGCTGGTCCGCGGCGCGGCGGCGAACTCAACTACGGCTGGGACCGAGGCCCGTCGAGCGTGTCGATGAACTCGTGCGGGCTGTGCAGGTCGGACTTGGCACGTTCCGCGCTCGCCTCGGCCGCCATCGTCCTGGCCGCCGAGTTCGGGTCGACCCCGGCCTTCTTGGCCGCGGCGACAACCTTGCCGTACGCCGCATCGGCCAGCGCGTACGCCGCCCGGTACTCGTGCTTGGCGAAGGCCGCCTTGGCCAGACCCAGCAGCGCGTCGGCCTTGGCCAGGTCGCCCCGCACCTTGCCCGCCTTGCCGCTGGGGATGGTCGCGGCGAGCCGGTTGGCCGCCTCCCAGTAAGCAGCGGTCAGGAAGCGGTCGCTGTTGTCCCGGTCGAACTGCGAGAAGTCCCAGTTGACGTCGATGTAGCTCATCATCGAGTTGCTCTCGTCGCCCGACCAGGCGAAGAACGTCGAGCCGGACGGGCCGTAGTCCACGCCGGTCTCGCTGTCGTAGCCGTCGTGCGGGTGCGACATGCCCAGGTGGTGGCCCACCTCGTGAATCGTCGTCGTGCTCAGGCCGTAGCCGCTCTCGACGATGCTCTGCGAGAGGAAGTTGAACACGTACGACTGGTCGCCGGTCGCCCAGTCGTCGTCGGCGAACCCGAGCAGCGACGGGTCGACGTCCGGCGGCAGCACGTAGTTGAACACCGGGAGCTCGTAATCGACCCGGTCGCCGTCATCCTTCGTACGGGCCAGGTTTTCGCGGTTGTAGAGGAAGAGGTTGGCGTCCGAGGGCAGGCCGCTCTCGGGGTAGCAGCTCTCGCCGCTCTCGAAGCCGTCGTAGCAGGCCCGGTTCTTGGCGTCGAGGGCGAAGTCCTGGTTGTCGAAGTCGAGCTTGTTGCTCCAGCGCAGCTCGGACAGCTCGTCGACGATCAGCCGCGGCTTCAGGTACTGCTTCGAGGCATCAACACCGGGCCAGCCCTCGTACGTGTTGCTGTCGATGTTGATGGACCTCGGGGGCTCAGCCGTCGGCAGCTCGACCGGGTACAACGGCGACGTGGTCATCAACAGGTTCAGGGCCACGAAGCGCGTGATCTTGCCCAGGTCGCCGGCCAGCGCACTCGGCGCGCGGTAGCCACCGGCCCGGTACTCCCAGATCGGCGGCATGCGGTAGTCGGCCTCGCCGTCCCCGTCGACGTCGGCGTTCGTCACGTCGTAGTTCGCCGTGACCGACTCCGGGCCGGCCGACAGGTCGTGGAACCACACCCGGCGGGTGGCGCCCAGACCCGTCTCCTCGTCGTCGGCCGTGGTGCCGCCCCAGGCGATCATCTTGCGGCTGTCGCGGTTGGCGCCGAAGTCGTAACCCGTGTCCGGGTCGGGCTCGCCGGTTTTGGTGTAGACGTGGAACTTGAAGTCGGACCGCCCGTACCAGTTGATGAAGAAGACAGTGTTGCGGCGGGTGTCTACGCCGGCCGGTGGGTGGAAGGCCAGCCACTTCTCGACGCTGGGGGCGTCGATGGTGTGGTTGGCGGTGATGTCGAGGACGCCGGCCTGGGTGTTGTACGCCGTCTGGTACTGCGTCAGCGGCGCCGGCTTGGCCAGCCTCGACAACTGGCTGAAGAACTTGTTCTCGTACGCGCGATCGGTGTATTTGACTTTGTAGTCGTATTTGTAGGTGATGCCGAGCTTCTCGACCACGTCGTAGGAGAGCCTGGAGCGGACCACCGGCTCGTACTTGCGGGCGAGCTCGCCCTTGAAGGCGGCCTGTCCGACCTGGGGCTGCTCGTAGCCGAGGAAGACGACGTTGACCGGCACCGTCTCGGTCAGGCGGGGCTGACCGCCGGGGCTCAGGAAGTGATAACGGTGTGCGGGAGCCGCGGCGCCGGCGGGGGTGGCGGACGCCCCGACGAGTGCTGCGACCATCAATGCGATGAAGGCGCCTCTCCGTCTCATGCGGACACGTAACCATCAGCGACGGCCGATGGGAAGGCCCGGTGGACAGACGCCATCGAGCCCGGCCAATGGTGGAGAAACCGCGGCCAATCGGTCCCACGAACAGGGCATATCTGTCCCTCGATCGGTGGACGGCGGCGTTCCCGTGTGCAGCAGCCGCTATAAACCCATGACGTACGTGCATCCGGCCCCGCCCGAGGAGGCTGCCGCCATGGGGGCGCCCGACTCCGTTCCGTCCACCGCCGTCACTCCAACCGCCGTCCCGTCGCCACGCACCGGTGAGTCGCCGCACAGCGGAGAGTCGCCGCGCGAACCGGACTCGCCGCGCGCCGGGGAGTCGCCGCGTGCCGGGGACGGGGTCAAGTCGCTGGGGGCCCGGTTGCGCAGCCGGCTGGCCGCACGCAGGGAGCCCGACCCGGGCCCGGCTGAGCCGCCGGCCCCAGGCGTCGATCCGGCGGTGGGCCCAGGCATTGACCCGGAAGCGGGCCCAGGCGTCGACCCAGAAGCGGGCCAAGGCGTCGATCGAGCGGCGGCCCCGGACCGCGATCCGGCGGCAGAGCCGGACCGCGATACAGCTTCCGGGCCGGGCCGCGATCCAGCTTCCGGGCCGGGGCGCGATCCAGCTTCCGGGCCGGGCCGCGATACAGCTTCCGGGCCGGGCCGTGATCCGGCGGTGGCCGACGTGCCGAAGCAGCGGCGGTCGACGGCCGGGCGGCCGGACATCGCCGGGACGATCGAGGCGCTGGGCGACAGCAATCCGGCCGCGGCGCAGTTGCTCTGCCTGTGCTCGGTGCTGCACGTGGCGCCGGTGCCGGTCGACGTGTTCACCCGGTCGCTGGGCCGGCTGCCGCGGCCGCTCGGGGGTGTGGCTCCCCTGCAATTCAACGGCCTGGTGGCGGCGCTGGCCGGGCTCGGCCTGACGGTCCGCGGGACGGAAGGGTTGCGGGTTCCGGACGCGGTGCGCGAGGCGGTCCGCGACGATCTGGGCGACGAGGCCTCGGGAGTCTGCCGGGCCTACGCGGGTGAGCTGGTCGCCGCGGCCGCCCCCGAGGAGGTCTCGGATGCGGCGACCTGGCCGCGCTGGGCGGTGCTGGCCCCGCACCTGATCGCGGCCGGCGCCGCCCACAGTTCCGACCCGGCGCTGCGGACCGCTGCCTGCCGCCTGGTGGAAAGCCTGCTCTGGCGCGGTAAGGCCCGGCCGGCCCGCACGATCGCCGCCGAGCTGCACAGCGGCTGGCGCGAACTCCTCGGCTCCGACCACCCGGACACGCTGCGGTGCGCGCACGAACTCTCCCGCGCCCTGATCGCGGCGGGCGCCCTGTTGCCGGCCCGCAGACTGCTCGACGACACCATCGGCCGGCTGACGAGCTCGCTCGGCCCCGCCCACCCCCAGACCCGGGTGGCGACCGAGACCCGCCGCGGCGTCCTCATCCGCATGGGTGGCATGCCCCGCGGCAAGGCGGCCCATCGCCGCCGCCGGCAGCCCTGACGCGCCTTGGCGATGCTCACCGAGGCGGCGCGAGCAGAGCCGGCGGCCCACCCCAAGCGGCAGGAACAGGCCGCGGCGCGAGCAGCGCCGGCGGCCCGCCCCAACGGCACGAAAGGGCCGCGGCGCGAGCAAGGCAGGCGGCCCACCCCCAGCGGCACGAAAAGGCCGCGGCGGAAGCGAGGCGGGCGGCTCAGCTGATCGGGGCCGTGCGGGCCGGCGGGGCGGTGATCTCGCGGCGGAGGAACAGCGCGGCGACGCCCCCGGCCGGGAGCAGCAGCCAGCATGAGATAAGGCGGTAGATGACCACCGCGGCGGCCGCCGTCGCGGCGGTGGCCCCGGCTGCGGTCAGGCCGGCCACCAGGGCGGTGTCGATGACGCCGACGCCGCCCGGGGTCAGCGGCACCTGCCGGACGATCTGCACGCCCAGATAGATGCCGGCCAGGGTGGTGATGCCGACCGGCAGCCCGACGGCGTGACAGGTGGCGACCAGGCAGAGCAGGTCGGTGAGCCAGTTGACGGCGTAGTACAGGACACTGACGACCCACTCGCGGGCGCGCAGGGCGGCGCCCGCCTGCCAGGCTTCCCGGGCCGAGGCGAGCACCCGGCGCAGGAAGGCTTGCGGGCGTTCGGCGCCCGATTCGGCCGGCCGTCGCATCAGCAGCCGCCCGCCGACGACCGCGCCCGCCGTCAGGAGCACCAGGCCGCCGATGACGATGAGCGGCTGCGGCCCGGCCAGCAGATGCGGGTCGCGGCTCAGCACGGCCGCGCCCACGCCCACGTAGAGCAGCGCGAGTCCGCCGATCGAGGCCAGCCCGGAGACGATCATCGAGGCGGCCGCGATCTCTTTCGAGGCGCCCGCCCGCACGTACTGGCGGGCGGCGTACCCGGCCGAGACGGCGGAGCCCACCGGCATCGAGATCGAGACCGCCGTACGAGCCAGGGTCACCGACATCGTGAAGCGCGCCCCCACGCGTACGCCGAAAGCCCGGAAAATCTGCCGCTGCTGCCAGGCGAACGCACCCAGCGAGACCACCTGCAGCACCACGGCGAGCGCGACCCACCAGTAGTTGGCCCCGGTGAACGCCCGCAGGAAGTCGCGCGGATCGGGGAACCGCCCGTGCAGCCCGAACGCCGCCAGCGCCAGCGCGGCCAGCACGATCAGAGGCACCCGCAGCCGCGCCCACCACTTCGCAGACCCGGTACTCGGCACGCGGTGATCCTGACAAACGCGATCGACCCGAGCCACCTACTGTGATGTTGCTGTCACTAACTCTGGCCGAACAAGCGCCTCAGCACTCGATGACGTTGACGGCCAGGCCGCCCCGGGCGGTCTCCTTGTACTTGACCTTCATGTCGGCCCCGGTCTCTTTCATGGTCTTGATGACCTTGTCGAGCGAGACGTGGTGGCGGCCGTCGCCGCGCAGGGCCATGCGGGCCGCCGTGACCGCCTTGACCGCGGCCATGCCGTTGCGTTCGATGCACGGGATCTGCACCAGCCCGCCGACCGGGTCGCAGGTCAGGCCCAGGTTGTGCTCCATGCCGATCTCGGCCGCGTTCTCCACCTGCTCGGGGGTGCCGCCCAGCACCTCGGCCAGCCCGGCCGCGGCCATCGCGCAGGCCGAGCCGACCTCGCCCTGGCAGCCCACCTCGGCCCCGCTGATCGAGGCGTTCTCTTTGAAGAGCAGGCCGATCGCTCCCGCCGCGAGCAGGAAGCGCACCACACCTTCGTCGTCGGCGCCGGGCACGAACCGGGTGTAGTAGTGCAGCACGGCCGGGATGATGCCGGCCGCGCCGTTGGTGGGCGCGGTGACGACCCGGCCGCCGGCCGCGTTCTCCTCGTTCACGGCCATCGCGTACGCGGTCAGCCACTCCATGGCGTGCTCGGGGGCCCGCCCGGCCGCGCGCAGCTGCCGCGCCGTGGCCGCCGCCCGCCGGCGCACCTTGAGCCCGCCGGGCAGCACGCCCTCGGCCTCGAGCCCGGCCGCCACGCATTCCTGCATCACGCGCCAGATGTTCAGCAGCCCGCCGCGCACCTCGTCGGCCGACCGCCAGGCCGTCTCGTTCTCCAGCATCAGCCGCGAGATCGACAGCCCGGTCGACGACGTCAGCGCCAGCAACTCGCCGCCGCTCGCGAACGGGTGGGTCAGCTCGACCGCGTTCGGCCGCAGCACGCCGCCCTCGGCGATGACGAACCCGCCGCCCACCGAGTAGTAGGTCTTGCTCAGCAGTTCGGCGCCGTCGGCCGCGAAGGCCGTGAACGTCATGCCGTTCGGGTGGCCGGGCAGCGTACGGCGCCGGTGAAGAACGACGTCGACCTCGACATCCGCTCCGCACGGCAGGGTCAGCTTGCCCCGGCTGTGGATCAGGGCGGCCCGCGCGTCGGCGCCGGCCACGTCGACCGTCTCCGGGTCCTCTCCCTCGAGACCGAGCAGCACCGCCTTGGGCGTCCCGTGGCCGTGACCGGTCGCGCCCAGCGAGCCGAACAGCTCGGCCCGCACCGAGGCGGCCCGGTCGTCGAGCCGGCGGGCGAACATGCGGGCGGCGCGCATCGGGCCGACCGTGTGCGAGCTCGACGGGCCGATGCCCACCGAGAACAGGTCGAAAACGGACACAGCCATGCGGAAGCTCCTTCGAGAGGTGGCTCCCTCGCTCTGTCATGGGGCCTGAGAGCTTCATCGGCACGCGCGGCGCCGATTTGCACCTTGGGCGCGGGCTTCCCTTCTGAGAGAGAACCCGGCTTTCCAGAGTTGCCTGACCAGCGCGGTACGGGTGCCTGAGAGATTCTGAGGGAGAAGTTGCTCCTTCGGCGCCCCGCGGCCGAACGCGTCAGCGTTCGTAACGGGAACTCTCCCGCGACGGTCAAGTGGCTGTTCAGTTGTCGGACGAAAGCTATCGACGCCCGCGTGAACGGGTCAAGATCCTGCGGGGAAGCGGGACACGACGGTCCCGCCTCCCCCAGGTTAACCGCTCAGCAGCGGCCCAGGTCCTGCCACTGCTCGGTCCAGCCCGGTTCCGAGCCCTGAGTCCAATAGCGGGCGCGCCACAGGTGCACACCCTCACCCGACTTGGGCCCGTTCGGGTCGCCGAACTTGCTCTTCTCGTGCTTGACCAGGTTGCCGCCCGTGTAAACCGACGAGAACGCCCAGTTCGGCGCGTCGCTGCAGCCGGTGCCCGGCGGCGGCGTGGTCGGGGGCGTGGTGGGCGGGGTGGTCGGCGGCGTCGTGGGCGGGGTGGTCGGCGGCGTCGTGGGCGGGTTGTTCGTACAGCCGCCGGTCGAGGCCACCGTGTCGACGAAGGTGCTGCCGGCCGACCGGTAGCCGCCGGTCTGCGACGTCACCTGGGCCGGCGACAGCACCTGGTTCTTCGCGAACAGCACCCAGTCGACCTGCTGGATGTACGTGCTGAGCCCGCCCGAGTGGGTGGCCGTGTCGATGAACCACAGGTTCCAGTTGATCGTCATCGTCTGGCGCGGGAAGAACTTGCCGCCGTGGTCGCCGACCTGCACCCCGTCGATGTAGTAGACGACGTGCCCGTTGGCCACCTGGGCCACCAGGTCGTGCCAGCCGTCCAGCGAGCTCCGCTGTTCGGAGTGCACGTTGTCGGCGTACCAGGGCTCGTTCCGGTACGTGTACCAGGTCGTCTGGTAGTTGATCGGACCCTGCTCGCCCCACCCGCCGTTGGGCAGGTACTCGCTGATGTCGAGCTCGCTGTAGGTCGGGTCGAGGTCGCCGTTGAGCGGGCTGATCGTGAAGAACGTCTGGTTGATGTGGTCGCCGTCGTTGCCGCTGACCGGCGTGTCGGTGAAGCGCACCCGGCTGGCGTAGGTGCCCTCGAGGTAGCGCTTCTGGGTCGAGTACAGCTCGGCGTGCTTGGTGCCGGCCGCGGTGCCGTCGGTCGAGGCGGTCAGCTGCATGACCTTCTGACCGTTGTTGGTGGGGAACGAGATGCTGGACGGCGACCAGTTGGCACCGGGCACGCCCGGGCCGCCCTGGTAGCTGCGGGGTGTCCAGCCGTTGGCGGTCAGCGCGGGGTCGGCCGACGAGCTGTAGCTGAAGTCGTCGAACAGGTAGCCGCAGTCGGCGGCCGAGGCGGGCGTCGCCGAGACGGCGACCGCGAACGAGGCCGCCAGAACCGGCACCGCGAGCAATGAGTATCGACGTTTGTCGATCTTCATGGGCAGACTCCTCCTACTGAGAAGTGCAATGGGGATGGGGAGTTACTTGACCGCGCCGGCGGTCATTCCGGCGCGGATGTGCCGTTGGAACGCGACATAGGCGACCAGCACCGGCAGCATGGCAATGGTCAGGCCGGCGAACAGGCCGCTCCAGTCGCTGCGATACCCCTGGCTGACCGACAGGGCGGCCAGACCCTGCGCCAGGACGTACCGGTCCGGGTCGGGATTGAGAACCAGCGGAAGCAGGTACTGGTTCCAGAGCCCGAGGAAATTGAAGATGCCGACCGCGACCAGACCCGGCCGGGCCAGCGGCAGCATGACGCGGAAGAACACCGCGCCGTGCGAGCAGCCGTCCAGGAAAGCCGCCTCGGCGATCTCGCTCGGCAGCGTACGGAAAAAGGAATGCAGAAAGAAAACCGTGAAGGGCACGGCGTACGCGGTGTAGACCAGAATCAAGCCGGCGTACGTGCCGAGCAGGCCCAGCTGCTGCACCACGAAGAACAGCGGCACCAGCGCCAGAAACACGGGGAAGAACATCGCCGCGACGAATACGTAATAGATCAGCCGGTTGCCGCGAAATTCGTAACGGGCCAGCGCGTACGCAACCAGTGAGCCCAGCAGCATAGTGAGCACAAGAGCCGCGCCCACGACGATCAGGCTGTTGAGGAAATAGCGCCCGATGCTGGCCGCCGTCCACGCCCGCGCCCAGTTGTCCCACTGCGGCGACGCGGGCAGCGACCACGGCGAGTTCAGGATCTCGTCGTCCGTCTTGAACGAGCTGATCACGGCCCACAGCAGCGGCAACGCCGTTACGACAGCCCAGCAGAACATCGCGATCCCGGGCAAGGGATTTGTCCGTTTCGTCGCCGGCGAAGGCGGCGCCTCGACAGGCGTGCGACGGGTTTGCAGAAGCGTCATGCCAACTCCAACCGCTCGCGCCGGCCCGACCGCAGGGCAAGAACAGCCAGCGTCAAAGTGGCGAAGAACAACGCCACTCCCATCGCCGACGCGTAGCCGAATTTCCCGTACGTGAAAGCGGTCCGATAAAGCGACAGCCCGATCACTTCGGTCGCCCCGTCCGGTCCCCCAGGTCCAACTGTCATCACCTGGACCACCGCGAAAGCGTCGAGCGCCGCGATCCCCAGATAGACAAAGGCGACCTGCACCGACTCCCGGACAAGCGGCAGCGTGACTCTCGAGAAAGTCGCCCATTTACCGGCCCCGTCGAGCAGAGCCGCCTCGAACAACTCCCGCGGAATCCCCTCGATGGCCGCGCTGAACAACACGACATAGAACCCGACCGACGACCAGACCAGCACCGCCATCACGGCCACGAGCGCGAACGCCGGCTCGGCCAGCCACGAATGCGCCAGCCCACCCAGCCCCACCGCCCGCAATCCCGAATTGAGCAGCCCGGTGTTGGGGTTGTAGACGAACCCCCACAACACCGCGATCACCACGAGCGACAGCAACTGCGGGAAGAAGAAGACGATCCGATAGCCCTGCCCGATCCGCGCCGACGACGTGCGCAGCATCGAGGCCAGGAAAAGCCCGATCGCAATGGTCACCAGCGGCACGACGATGAGCAGCAAAGCGTTGTTGCGCACCGCGTCGAGAAACAGGGAGTCGCCGCCGAGGCGGACGTAGTTGTCCGCCCCGACGAACCGCGCCTCGCCGGCCACCCCGGTCCAGTCGGTCAACGACAGCCAGAACGCCTGCGCGTACGGCGACAGCACGAAGACGACGTGCAGCACCAGGGCCGGCACCAGCGCGCCGAGCAGGAACCGCCAGCGGCCGTGTTTCATCAGCGGGTGAACTTCGTGACGGACGAGTCCTTGGCCACCGCGTCGGCCGCCTTCTGGATGCGGGTCGACCAGTCGGCCGGGCTGATCCGCTTGTTGACCAGCTCGCCCGTCGCGTCGTCGACCGCCTTGGCCAGGGGCGCGTACCACGTACGGAATCGGTAGGTGAAGGTGTCGGACCCGGCCGCCGTGACCGCATCGCGCACCGAGCCCAGCCCCGACGAGAGCGTGAGCCCGTCGGTGGCCCCGGCCACGGCCGGCAGGGTGCTGTTGGCCTCGGCGAACGCGGTGGCCGACTGCTTCGAGAACAGGATCCGCAGGTACTCCTGGCCGCCGGCGGCGTTCTTGGCCTTCGCCGGCACCAGGAACGACTCGCTGCTGGCGGCCTGCACCGCGGTCACCGGCAGCTGGTCCGACGACGACCGGGCCGGCACCGTGCCCATCACCATGTCGAAGCCGGCCGGCGCGACGCCCTTCTGCTCGGCCTCGAGCCACGAGCCGCACGGGATGAACGCCGCCTTCTTCTGGCACCACGCGGCCTGGGCCTCGGTGTGCGACAGCGCCTCCGAGCCGCTCATCAGGTAGCCCTGCCCGGCCAGCTCGGCGAACGCGGTGGCCGCCTGCACGAGCCCGTCCTGTTTCCACGCGCCCGGCTGCAGATTGTCGACCGCCTTGACCAGGTCGGGCCCGCCCGCCTTGGCCGCCATCGAGAGCAGTGGGTCGTTGATGTACTCCGGGTACTTGCCCTGGTAGGTCCAGGGGGCGACGCCCGCCTTCTTGATCTCGGCGCACAGCGCCACCATCTCGTCCCACGTCTTCGGGTACGTCCAGCCGCGGTCGGCGAACAGCGACTTCGAATACCAGACACCCCACACCGTGTACGTGAAATTGAGCGCCACGGTCTTGCCGGCGAACGTGCCGTCGTCGACCACGCCGGGCAGCAGCGTGTCGCGCACCTTCTTGCCGGGCTGGTCGAGGCTTGGCGCGTCCAGCAGGTCGGCCAGGTCGGTCACCTGGTTGGCGCTCACGAGCGTGGCGATGTCGAGCCGGCCGGCGCCGGTGTTGTCGACGACGTCGGGCGGGGTGCCGGCCACGAAGCGGGGCTGCATGGCCTCGCCGACCTTCTGCAGGCCCTTGTGGTCGATCTTGGCGGACGGGTACTTCTGCTGGTACGTGGCCTCGGCTTTCACCGCGTACTCGTCGCCGTACCCGCCCTTGAAGACGACCACCTCGAGCGGGGCGTCGGCCTTGACCCCGAGCGGGTTCTCGGTCGTCTTCTCGGCGCCGCTGTCTTTCGCTCCGCCGGTGTCCTCCTTGCCGGAGGTGACACAGCCGCCCAACGCCGGTATGGAGAGGACTGCAGCCGTTTTCAATACCGTCCGTCGGCTGGGATAGGGTCTGACCTGGGAATCAGGGTTCATGACGGGCTCTGCCTCCTATGCGGTGCGCCGGATGCGCCCGGCGTACCGCGCCTCAATTTCCGCGTTGTGTTCCTTGCCGCCGGGCACGTTGTCCGACAGGTAGACGGGCGGGGTGATCCCCGCCGCGAGCAGGCGAGCCACCACCTCGGTGACGATCTGCTGGGCCAGCAGGGCCGCGGTGATCGACGAGACCGCGCCGACGGCCCCTCCGCCGGGCAGGGGCAGGGTGGCATCGCCGTACGGGGCCCCGTTGTCCAGCACCACGTCGGCGATTTCGCCGAGCTTGCGCCCGCTCGCATGCCGGCTGCTCACACCGGCCGAATGCTCGGCCGAGGTGATCGCCACGAGCTTGTGCCCGCGCTCCTTCACCAGCAGCGCCATCTCGACGACGGCGCCGTTGATGCCCGAGTTGGAGGCGATGACGAACGCGTCGTCCGGCTTGATCGGCGCCAGCTCGTACAACCGGTGCGCGATGTCCGGGTTGCGCTCGACGGTGGGGTCGGCGAGCGCTTCGAGCGGCTCACCGCCGTACAGGACGATGTCTCGCAAAGCGATCCGGTTGGTGGGAACCAGTCCCCCCGCGCGGCCGGCGATCTCCATGGCCAGGGCCTCGGAGTGCCCGCAGCCGAAGGCCTGGATCACTCCCCCGTTCCGCACGCTCTCGGCCAGGATGTCGGCGGCCTGCTGTTTCTGCTCGTCCTGGCCGCCGCCGACCTTCTTCACGGCGGCCTCGATTTGTCTGAGGTAGTCGGTGCTGGTGACGCTCACGGCTGTCCTTTCGAACGCCCGCGCTTGCGGGTGGGAATCTTCTCGGGCAGTCGGTGGGCGTCGACCGCGCGCACGGTCAGCTCCAGCGCGTCGGCGGTCCGCTCGTAGGTGCGCTGGGCGACCGCGACGTAGATCGTGTCGAGCACCAGCAGCTGCGAGTGCAGCGCGGACAAGGCGGCCAGGCGGAACGTCGTCTCCTGCACGGCGGTGGTGAAGACGACGTCGGCGATCTCGGCCAGCGGCGACCGGCTGAAACTCGTGACGGCGACGGTCAGCGCGCCGTGATCGGCGGCCTCGGCCAACGTTTCGATCACTTCCCGCGTACGACCGGAATGGCTCAGCCCGATTGCGACATCACCCGGCAGCAGCAACGCCGCGTTGGTCAGAGCAGTGTGCGAGTCGGTGCGATGCCAGACGGGCACGCGGATCCGCTCCAGCCGGAACGCCATCTCGCGGGCCGAGGTGCCGCTGGAGCCCAGCCCGAAGATCTCGACCCGCTTGGCCTCGGCGATCGCGGCCGCGACCTGCTCGACGGCGGCCACGTCCAAGCCGGCCGCCGTGTCCTGAATGGCCCGCGTGTCGGCGGCAGTCACTACCGCGAGTACGTCGGTCAGCGGGTCGCCCGGCGCGATGTCGCCGCTGATGTCGGTCTCCCACCGCGCCTGCTCGGCCCGCCCGGTCTCGGTGGCGATGGCCACCCGCAGGTTGGCGTAGCCCTTGAACCCCAGCGTGCGGCTGAACCGGGTGACCGTCGCGGTCGAGGTGCCCGACCGCTCGGCCAGGTCGACGATGCTGGCGTGCGCCGCGGTCTCCGGATCGGCCAGAATGGTCTCGGCGATGCGCGCCAGCGCCTCCGGCATCTGCGCCCCCTCGATGCGCAGCCGCCCGAGCAGGCCTCCGCTCTCACCCGTCACGTCGGTCATCCTTTTCATCAATGGCTGTTGCCGATGAAAATTACGACCGTCGACGCCTCTAGTCAATAACTGTTTCCTATGTTTCGATCCCTTCCATGGACCTGGTCGCAGGAGTGGACGCCGGCGGCACCGCCACGAAGGCCGTGGTGGCCACGCTGGACGGCACCATCGTCGGCCGCGGCGCCGCCGGCCCCGGCAACCCGCTGACGGTGGGCTTCGAGGCCGCCGCCGGGGCCGCCGCCGACGCGCTGCGAGCCGCGCTCGGCGCACTGCCGCCGTCACGGGTCGTCCGCGGCGTCGTGGGCGTGGCCGGCACGAGCAGCCTGGCGTCGGGTGACGGACTTTCCGCGTACGAACGGGCCTGGAAGGGTTTGAATCTGACCGCCCCGATGACGGTCGTGGGCGACGTGGTGACCGCATTCGCCGCCGGCAGCCCGGCGCAGTCGGGAGCCGTGCTCATCTCGGGCACGGGCGCCATCGCCGCCGAGGTGTCGGGCCAGGAAGTGGTGCGCACAGTGGACGGCAACGGCTGGCTGCTCGGCGACCACGGCTCGGGCCGCTGGATCGCTTTGGCCGCGCTCAGATCCGCCGTACGCGACTGGTCCACACCTTTCGCTGCCGCCTTGGCCCACCAGGTAGGCGCCCAGTCGTCCGACGCCTTGGTGGCCTGGGCGCAACGCCTGCCCTTCGCCGAGATCGACGCCCTGGCCCTATTGGTGTGCGCCCGAGCCCGAGCCAACGACCCCGAAGCCCGAGCCATCACCACCGCCGCCGCGACGGAGTTGATGCGCACCCTCGACGAGCTGGGCGCGGACGGCCCAGTCGTGCTGGCCGGCAGCCTGCTGACGCACGACACGCCCGTACAGGAAGAGGTGATGTCGGCCCTGCGGGCTCGCGCTATCGAGTTCGCCGTCAGCCGCGACCCGGCGGCCGGCGCAGCCTGGCTTGCAGCCCGCGACTTGGGCTCACTTCCCTCAGCCGCCCTGCACAACGCCTTGCTACCCCACTGACCGCCACGGCGACCTGGGACCTCTCCAGCATCCCCGCCGACGCCGACGCCGACCCGACCAGCTGCTCACCAACCACCCCACCCCGCCCAACCAGGGGGCGGGCCCGACACTACGCCGCGCCCCCGGCGGAAAGTGAGTTATCCACAAGGGACGGCGGGTGACGTGAGTGACATATCGCGGTCCGGACAGCCCGGCGAGCGCGTGGTCAGCCCATGGCAGTCTGTCGACACGACCGGCTCGTGATCACCGGCGAGGATCCCCAGGGCCTGCGACTGCTCAACGCAACTAGTGCCGCCTCCGCGAGCTCGACGGGGTCCGACTTCCAGTCACTGAGGCGGATGCCCGCAACGGCGACGCCACGGTTGTTGCCCGCAACGGCGAAGGGACCATCGGCGTCGGCAGCGATTGGTACGACCGGGAGATTCCCGTCGCCGTCCACGTGACCGGCGCGAAGTTGGTGGCGGTCGAAGCATTGCTCCCGCAGCTGTCCACCGCAGTCCGCCGCCTACCCCGCAACGCCAAGCCGGGCGCCCTGCGGGAGCGCATCGAGATGCTGCCTCGCCGTGCTGAAACTGTAAGCGCCCGAGGTGCTGAGCGGGGACCCCGGACGCAGTGGCCCGAGTTCTCGAGGCGGGCGCCGGACCAGCGGAGTGGGTGTCAGCGGCACCACCCGTAGCCGACGAATCCAACGCCGTGCTGCTGCGCGGGCGAGTCGCGCCCGCTCCTTCAACAGCACTGCGCAAGGCCCTCGATGGAAACGCGGAATTAGGCGAAAGGGTCCCAGGCTCCAGCAACTCCATAGCTGCACGCGACCCGGCGCTGGGGCTGCCGGGCCGCGCTCAGCCGGGCATCAGGCTGGGAGGCCGCCGACCTGGGTGTTGACCCAGGCTCGGATGGACGGCAGGTCGCCGTAGATGGAGGGGGCTGTGGCGCACGTCGAGCTGCTGTTGCCGGCTCGGCTGGTGACGCCGATCAGGTTCCAGCGGCCGCTCACCGAGCGCACCTGGGGGCCGCCCGAGTCGCCGTAGCAGGCGCCGGAATTGCCGTTCGTGTTGTTGGTGCAGATCTCGTACGCGGCGTCGATGCCGGCGCAGCGGCTGTCGGAGACGATCGACGTGTCGAGCTGGTGGGCCACGGTCGGCGACGAGCCGCAGCCGCGCGGGGCGCACGTCTGGCCCCAGCCGATGATGCGGGTGGCCGTGCCGACCGCCCCCGAGGTGGTCGGGATGGGCGCCGGGGCGTAGCTGACCGACGTGGTGAGCTCGAACAACTTCACGTCGATGCGCGGGTGGCTGACCGCCCGGCGGACCGGGACGACCGTGCCGCCGCTGCTGCGGTTGGTGCTTCCCACGCGTACGGAGGAAGGGGTCGGGCAATGCTTGGCGGTGACCACCCAGTTCGCCTTGATCAGCGAGCCGGTGCAGCCCGACGTGTAGACCATGAACGGGTAGTTCTCGGTGGCCGGCTGACCGCCGACGACGTTGCTGCCCACGCCGGGGTCGGCCGTCGGCGCGGCGACCGCTGACGCGGCCGGGGAGAGCAGACCCGCGGCGAGCACGCTCGCGGCGGTGAGCAGGGTCCGGGCGAGGAGGCGCATGAGGGACGTCCTGTCTGACCGGTGGGGGTGATGATGGGCCGGCGGCCCGGCCACACGCTAACCCTGAATCGATGTCTGTCGATACATGTCAGCTCGGGCCTATCTCGGGGTGATGGAAGTTGTCGGATCGGGGCAGGGCCGTTCGTGGGGTAGATGAAGGAAGCCAACGGGAAGGGAACTGCCATGACCGCCACGTACACCTGGGATGTCTTCTCCACGCTCGACGGATTCGGCTCGTACGCCGAGCCCGGCGACTGGGGCGGCTACTGGAGCAAGCAGGGGCCTGAACTGCTCGCGCACCGGGCTGCCCTGTTCGACACCCCGCAGCGGATGGTCTACGGGGCCACGACCTTCCGCGAGATGGCCGAGATCATGTCGTCCGGCCTCGACCCCAACGCGCTCGACGAGTGGAACATCCGGACGATGCGCTCCCCCGCCACCGTCATCTCGTCCACGCTGACGGACACGCTCGGCTGGCCCGACGCGACCATCGTGAGCGGGGACGCCGCCGAGACCGTGGCCCGGCTCAAGAAAGAGTCGGACGTGCCGCTGCGCTCGCAGGCCAGCCTGTCGCTGAACCGCTCGCTGATGGCGGCCGGCCTGGTCGACCGCATCCAGGTGACGATCTTCCCCGTCATCTCCGGGCGGACCGGCATCAGCCCCATCCTGGCCGGCGCGGCCGACTTCGACCTGGAACTGCTCGAGGCCCGTACGCTCGACGGCCGCACCCAGGAACTGGTCTACCGCCCCACCCTGCGCCGCAGATAGGGCACGGCGCCCGTCACGACCAGGGCCCACACCACGAGCAGGGGCTGGAAGAGCAGCCGGATCGCCCGGGCGGCATCGGTGTCGAGGCCGAAGCCGTCCCGGTGCTCGGTGAACTGGGCGATGTTGCCGGGCAGGATCGCCACGAAGAACAGGGCGGTGACCACACCCACGAAGGCCCGGGCGGGCTGCCGCCACGTGACGAGCAGAGCCAGCGCGAGGCACAGCTCCACCACGCCGGACGCGATCACCACGAAGTTCTCGTCGAGCGGCACCCAGGACGGCACCTGAGCCTGGAACTCCAAGCGCGCGAACGTCAGGTGGGCCGTGCCGGTGAACAACAGGAAAGCGCCCAGCACGATCTGCCCCGCCGTCCGCACCATGGCCGCACCTTAACTCGGTGGCCGGGCGGCCGCCGGTGTGTGATCGTCGCTGGGTGGCTCAGCCGATTCTGCGTACCGACCGCCTCGTGATGGTCCCGCTGGCCGACGAGCACCTTGAACTGGAGGTCGAACTCGACGCCGACCCGGAGGTGCTGCGGTATCTGTGGGGCCGAGCCCGCTCCCGCGCGGAGGTGGAAGCCAGCCATGCGGAGCGGATGGCACTCGGCCGCAAGATCGAAGGCCTGGGCTACTGGATGGCCTTCGACGCCGGCGACAACTTCGTCGGGCTGATGATGCTCCCGCCGACCCACGGCCCCGACCAGCCCGACGACCCGTCCGTCGCCGAACTCGGCTACCGCCTGGTCCGGCGCTTCTGGCGGCAGGGCCTGGCCAGCGAGGCCTCCCGGGCGCTGCTGGAGCACGCGTTCGGCACCGTCGGCCAGAGCCGGGTGATCGCCCAGACCATGGCCGTGAACGCCGGTTCCCGGGGCGTCATGCAGGCCGTGGGCATGCGACACGTACGCACGTTCTTCCCGACCTGGGACGACCCCCTGCCCGGCACGGAGGAGGGCGAGGTCGAGTACGAGATCACCCGCGACATGTGGCAGCGGCGTACTGTCGGCTAGTTGACACCAAGGGTGTTCATCTGATCACCGAGCGCGGCCGTACCCCGTCGCAGAAGCCGCTGCGACGAGGTGTGAGGACCCATGGCGACAGAGGATGGCTGGAGCCTGGCCAACAAGCTCGCGGCGGCGGCCCTGGTCGTCACCTTGGTCGCCGCGGTCTTTACGTTCATCCAGGTCGGCCAGGGCGCCGACTGGTTCTGCGGCACGTCCCTAGGCAAGCCCTGCGAGGCGGCCCCCACCCCCACCGTCTCGGTCAGCCCCGCGACGACGCCCCCGACCAAGACCCCGACCGCGAAACCGACAACCCACACACCCGAGCCGACCCGCACGACCGAGCCGACCAAGAAACCCACCGCCGCCGTGGCCTGGAGCGGCCGGGTCCTGATCCACAAGGCCGCCGGCATCGAACTGGACACCGCTCCGCCGAGCCAGGCGACCGGCCCGGCCGGCACCATCGAGGCCGCCGACATCCTGCTGGACAACAGCCGCTACGGCACCCACTACCGCCTGACCGCGATGTCCGGCGTGAGCTTGGCCGACATGACCCAGACCGGCACGCCCGACGCACGCTCCTGCCTGGATTCTCTGCAGACCGTCCCGGTCGGCGACGCCCCCGCCGAGGTCGGCACCACCCTCTGCGTCGGCACCGGCCGCGGAAACCTGACCATGGTCCGCGTGACCGGCGACGCCAACGACGGCCTGTACCTGGCCGTCACCCAATGGAACTAGGCGTCTCGGTGCTGGCGCGGATCTCGAGGCGGTGCGGGACGACCAGGCGGCGGGGGGCGGCGTCGCGGTGGGTGAGGCGGTCGGCGAGGCATTTCAGGGCGGCGTCGGCGATCGCGGGCTTGTCGGGGGCGATCGTGGTGAGGGCCGGGTTGGCGAAGCGGCCGTCCTCGATGTCGTCGAAGCCGGCCACGGCCAGGTCGGTGGGCACCCGCAGGCCGCGGGCGACGGCCACGTGCAGGGCGCCCAGGGCCAGCTGGTCGCTGAAGCAGAAGACGGCGTCGACCTCGGCGTTCGCGTCGAGCAGGCGGGTCATGGCGGCGGCGCCGTCGGGGCGGTGCAAGCGGTCGACCGGGATTTCCAGGGGCGGCAGGCCCGCCTCGGCCAGCGCCTGGCGGTAGCCCTCGGCCCGGCGGGCGGCGGTGCCGTTGACCAGGTGGGGCTGCAGGCCGACGGCGGCGATGCGGCGGCGACCGGTTTCGATCAGGTGGCGGGTCAGTTCGGCGGCGGCCGCTACGTTGTCGATGGCCACGTGGTCGAGCAGGCCGCCGGCGTCCTGCTCGCCCAGCAGAATGAGCGGGGCACTGTCGGGGCGGCGGGTCAGATCGCCGGGCGACAGGCCCCATGGGCTCATGATCAAGCCGTCGACGGTCTGGGCCCGTACGCCGTCAAGCAGTTCTCTTTCCCGGTCGGCGTCGCCGCCGGTCTGCTGCACCAGCAGGGTCCACGCGTACGCCTCGGCCCGGTCGGCCAGGTGACCGGCCAGCTCGCCGAAGTAGGGCGACGCGATCTCGGGCAGCACCAGCGCGACCAGGCCCGACCGGCCCCCGCGCAGATGCCGGGCAGCCGCGTTCGGCCGGTAGCCCAGCTCGTCGATCACCCGCTGCACGCGCTCGCGAGTCTCGGGGGCGACCAGCGCGAAGCCGGACACCACGTTGGACACCGTGCGCACCGAGACGCCGGCGCGCTCGGCCACCTGTCGCAGATTGGCACTCACGGGCCACATCCTACCGGTTGCAACGTTGCATGCCACGTTGCAATATGAAGGCATGAGTGAGAGAGAAGCCATCTACACCGAAGGCATCACCGCGCTCAAGGGCGCATTCAGCACCGAGTGGGCCGACGCCATGCGCGAGGACATCGAGGCCGCGTTCGCCGAGGCCAGCAGCCGCGAGGGCGGCGCGGTCGGCCGCGGCCCCAAGCGCTACTACGTCGAGATCCACCCCGAGCAGCTGCGCGGCTTCGTCGACCTGGTGACCCACCCGTGGGTGGTCGCCGTGTGCACCGACGTGCTGGGCCCGCAGTACGAAATCGTCGAGCTCGGCTTCGACATCCCGTTCGCCGGCGCCGTCAACCAGCCCTGGCACCGCGACTTCCCGATGCCCACCGTGACCCGGGACGAGAAGCGGCTCAACTCGCTCGCCTTCAACCTGACCGGCGTCGACACCACCGACGACATGGGCCCGTTCGAGATCGCCCCCGGCACCCAGTTCGACGACTCCCCCGAGTTCGGCCACGACATGTTTCCCCCGCGTACGCATTACGACCGCTACAACAAGCTCGCCGTCCGCAAGTACCCGCAGCGGGGCGACATCTCGGCCCGGTCCGCCCTGACCATCCACCGGGGAACCGCCAACAAGTCGCAGAAGTCGCGCCCGGTTCTCGTGCTCGGTGTGGACGCGCCCGACGCCACCAACGCCGACAAGCACGCCATGGCTGTCACCCGCGGCTACTGGGAATCGCTGCCCCAGCTGGTCAAGGACCACCTGCACTGCCCGGTGGTCGACGAGCTGACCCCGATCACCCAGAAGCACACCATCGAGGGTCTGGTCATGGGCGAGGCCTGAGGGCCTGTCCGGCCGAGCACGCTGGGCTGCGGCGAGGCCCTATGCTGCCCGGATGCCCTGGGAAGCCTCGAAACCGCCGCGCCCGCCCTCCCACCCCGTCGACCTGAGGCCGCTCGAGCGCGGCGACCGGGCCGTGCTCGACCATCTGGGCCAGCTCTACCGTTACGACCTTTCCGACGCGTACGGTCTCCTCCCGAACGCCGACGGCAGCTTCAACTTCCGCGAGCTCGACCGCTTCCGCCTGGCCGACGACCCCAAGCGGCGCGGCTGGCTGATCACGGCGGCCGGCCGGACGGCGGGCTTCGTCCTGACCGCCCCGGCCGGTAACGACGGCACCTCGATCGCGGCCTTCTTCGTCGTACGGGCCCTGCGCCGCACCGGCGTGGGCCGGGAAGCCGCCGTCCGCGTGATCAACCAGATCCCCGGCCCCTGGGAGATCGGCTTCCAGCGCTACAACGACGGCGTCGAGGCCTTCTGGTCCCGAGTGGCCACCGACGTGGCGGGCGACCAGTGGAAGATCCACGACGGCCCCGTCCCGGAGAACCGGCCGCCCGACACGTTCATCACCTTCGTCTCTTAGGTTCGTCCAGGGCCTGGCTCGTCCGACTCAGACCGGCCTGCGCCCTGGTCAGCTGCTCCTGATTGTCGATCTCGGTCGCGCAGGTGCGGGCGGCGACGTGCAAAGCAAGAGCGTCCTCCGGACGACCCGCGGCGAGCGCCGCCTCCCCCAAGCCGTTGAGCGACAAGGCCTCACCGACCCGGTCACCGCCTTCCCGGGCTATCGCCAGCGCTCGTCGATGACACTCCGCCCCCTCGTCCGGCCGGCCGACACGGATCGACAGGTCTCCGAGGTCCGCGATGAGATTCCCTTCGACGTCACGATGACCGAACCGGCGGACCATCTCCAAGGCTTGGCGGAGGTGTTCGCCCGCCGCCTCGTAGCGTCCGGCCCACATCTCAGCTTCGCCGAGCCCGCGCAGGGCGTACGCCTCCCCCGAGCGCAGACCGAATCGCCGGCATCCCGCCAGCGACTTCTCCAGATAATCGATGGCTGCCGTCAGTTCCCCCAGCCGGAGGTGAGCGATGCCCAACCCGCACAAAGCACTGTTCTCGCAGACGGGATCGTCGATGAGCCGGGACAGCGCCAGCGCTTGCTGGTTGCACTCGATCGCCTCCGCATATCGGCCCAGCAGCATCATGGCCGAGCCCAGGCAGTCCACCGCCCGCGCCTCGCCCGCCTGGTCGCCGGTTCCCCGGAAAAGTTCCAGTCCTCGCCGGTAGTACGCGGCCGCTTCCCGATGCTTGCTCAGCCAGGCTGTTGCGACACCGAGATTGACCAGCGCGTGCGCTTGATCGTTGTCATCGCCGACGCGCAGGGCGGCACGGACCGCATGTCCATGCACTATGACGGCGTCGGCGTTGTGCCCGGCGCTGAGGTACAGCCAAAGCGCGCGCGCCAGAGTGATCGCGTGAGCGGAAAGTTCGCCGACCACCATGGCTATGAGGGCGGGTCGTTCCGTGTCCAGCCAGGTCAGTGCGGCGCCCGCGCTGCTTAGATCTGGGACGGGGGTGACCGCAGGCGGGATCGATGCCTCCGGGCGCGCGCTGGCCCCGTAAAGGGCCTCCACCCCGTCAGCGACCGCAGCCAGGTAGTAGCCGAAGAGCCGATCGAGACCACCACGACGGTCTGCGGGCCGTTCCTCCTCGCGGGCCCGCGTCACCGAATGAGCACGGACCAGGTCGTGGAACGTGTACCGACCGGACTCGGTCTCCTGCAACAGGTGATCGGAAAGCAGCCGCTCGAGGCGGGCCTGGGCGGTAGGCAGACCGCTGTTGTCAAGCGCCGCCGCCACGTACGCGTCGAAATCTTGTCCCGGGTGCAGCGCCAGCCGCCTCAGCAGCCGCCGTAGGTCATCCGGCAGGCGGCGGTACGAGAGGTCGAGCGCGGCTTCGACCCCGGTCTCGAGCCGCCGCTCGGCATGGCGCTCGTCGAGCCGGTCGGCGTGATCGGTCAAGGTCCACCCCGGCGTACGACGTATCTGCCCGGCGACCAGACTCAGCGCCAGCGGTAGATATCCGCAGCGCTCAGCCAGGCGCGCCGCCGAGCCCGGGTCCTCACCGACCGGCGCCGCGCCGGCCAGCAGGGCCACCGCCTCGTCCGGGGCCAGGACGTCGACGGTGAGGCGCGTGGTCGTGCCCAGCCCGGCCAGGCTGCGCCGGCTGGTGATCAGCGTCAAGCAGCCGGGCGTGGCGGGCAGCAGTGGCCGCACCTGGTCGGCGTCGGCCGCGTTGTCGAGCACGACTAGCGCCCGCCTCCCGGTCAGCCGTGACCGATAGAGCGCGACGCGCCCGTCCAGCTCGTGCGGGATCCGCTGCCCCGGCACGCCGAGCAGCCGCAGGAACCCGTCGAGCACCGCCGCCGGGTCGGCCGGCGGCTGGTCGGGGTCGAACCCGCGCAGGTTGACGAACAGGGTCCGGTCGACGTCGCCGGCCCGGAGCAGCTGATGTCCGGCGTGGATGGCCAGCTGCGTCTTCCCGATGCCGGCCATGCCTTCGATGGCCGAGATCACCACCGCGTCGCCCCGCTGTGCGGCCTGCCGCAGGTGGCACAGTTCGGTCGTCCGGCCGGTGAAGCCGGCCAGGTCGGGCGGCAGGCCGGCGTGCACCCGAACCTGGGACGCGGCCTCGGCCCGTCCGGCGATCGCCTGCAGCGTCTGCCGCCACTGCACGACGTACCCGGGATCGGGATGCAACGCCTCGACCACGGCCACGACCAGGTCATCGCTGAGCCGCCGCCGGCCCGGGCGGAAACAGTCGGCCACCGTGGACCGGCGCGCCAGCTCGCGGGCCGGGCGCCCGGCCGCGGCCCACGCGGCGTTGACCCGGTCGGTGATCGTCTCGTACGAGGGGCGGCCCGCCCAGGCCTTCAGCAGGCGCAGCTGTTCGACGATGTCGTCGACGCGGCCCGCCCGAGCCGGATCAGGTGGACCTGCCATGGGCTGAGGCTAGGCCGGTCGCCGCCCGCGCGATGTCGCCCAGCGGACTCCGCCTCCGGGATCGTCCGGACTTGTCGTCCGTCCCCCGGCGACCGGCCGACACTCGATCCATGGAGTGGGACGCGGAGGTCGAGGTCGTCGCCGACCTGGAGCCGGGGCAGATCGGCGGCATTCTGGCCGACGCGGAGGACGTCGTCGCCCAGTACGAGCCCGCGGGCCGGGTGCTGCGGCTGCGGCACCGGCTTCGTGCGTCGCACTACGGCGCGGCGCTCGTCGAGGCGGGAAGCTGGCTCACCGGGGAGGCGCTTCCGGCCGTACGGCGGGAGGCCCGCGCCGGCCCGGTGCTCAGACTCACCGTGGCGGCGCGGGTCGAGGGCGGTCAGCTCACCACCCGCAGGGACGGGCCGGATTCGACGGCGAGGATTTCGTACGGGGTCAGGATCACGCCGCCGAGCAGGTGGTAGCGGCCCGGTGGGGGTGCGGCGAACTCCAAGGTGGCCTCGCCGCCGGAGCTGTCCGGGGGCAGGTGGCCCACGGCGGTGGCGACGACCCGGGTGTCCAGCGAGTCGGCCGAGGTGGCGACCACGTGCGCTATGTAGCCGGCGCCCCGGGCCTGGTCGGCGCCGGCGCCGGTCAGGGCGAAGCTGATCGTGGCGGTCAGCCGGCCCGGCTCGTCCTCGTCGTCGAAATCATCCCCGGAGGACCAGGGGGACGAGGTGGACGGAGAGCCGGTCGGGGCGAACGTCAGGTTGAGTATTTCGAGGCTCAGGTCGCCCGGTGGCGGACCGGCCGCCACGACCGGCTCGGTGGTCTCGACGAAGTACTGCACCTGGCGACCACCGTCGGGTTGGGCCGGTTCGCGGCCGTCGGCCTGGGCCACGTGGTGCTCCCGCACCTCGCCGTCGGCGTCCAGGAGCACGGTCACCAGATAGATCGGCGCGGTGGCCGGGGCTGCCTGTGCGGCCGGCGGCTCCGGTGCGCCCACGACCGGCGTACTGAAATCGGCCTGGATGCCTTGCAAGCGCGCGCCCAGCGACCGGGCGCCCGGGCCCATGCCGAAGCGGGCGAACGCGGCCCACACCGCCTGCTCGGCCTCGGCCCGCCGGTCGCCTGTCAGCAGGTTCCTCAGAGCGGTCAGGATCGCGTCGCGCATGTCGAGGAAGCCGGGGTTGGGGCGGGACAGCTTGAGCGCGTCCATCACCAGGGTCAGCGCCAGCTGCGGCGAGCCGAGCCGCCGGGTCATCTCCATCAGCGTGGCGCACCAGACCTCACCGACCTCGTGCACCTCCCGGTACTCGATGCCCAGGCGGCCGAAGTGGCCCGGGTGCTTGTCGTCGTAGCGGTGGCCGCGGATGCCGCCCGGCCGGTCGACCACCCAGGCGGCGACGACGTCGGTTCCGGTGTGCACGCAGGCGAAGTAGTCGCTCCAGCCCTCGCCCATGCCGGCGCTCTGCGGCTCGTCCAGCGCGTGCGTGTCGAGGCCGCCGCCGACCAGCCGGTTGGTCACGCCGTGGGCGAACTCGTGGAAGACGACCGACGCGTCCAGCGCCGTGTGCCGGTCGGTGGTGGTGACCAGGCCGAGCCGCAGCACCGGGCTGGTGCCGTCGACGGGGGTGAGCATCGTGGCCGTGCCGGGGACGCTGTGCGGGTACACCCGGGCCTCGACGGGATCGGTGCCGGCCCCGCCGCGGCCGAGGCTGTCGCGCTGGAAGTTGCCCTCGGCCTCGGTGAAGCCGAGCAGGTAGAAGAAGTCGTGGGCCGACGAGGCGAGCGCGAACGCGTTGACCACCCGCTGCTCGGCGCTTTTCGGGTCAGGGGCGAAGACGCCGTCCGGGCCGCCGCGAACCGGTGGCTCCGCGTCGCCCACGTGCGCCACCACGTTGTTGCCCGTCGTCGCGTCGCCCGGCAGCCACGGGTCGGGGAAGCCGTCCGGCAGGCCGGGCGGGGAGGCGAGGTCGTAGTCGCTCAGTGCCCGCGGGAAGGGAATCCGTTCCCGCTCACGGCCGCCGTCGATCAGGAAGACGTCGCCGGCGATCGACAGCACGGTCTGGTGGGCGTAGAGCACTGTCGCGTCGCCGGCGTCGACCACCACGACGTAGCTCTGCACGTGGTCGGGCAGCGTGACGTTGATCCGCCAGCTGAGCCGGGTGTCGCCGGGAGCCAGCGGGAACCAGACCAGGCCGGCCGTGATCGGCTCGGCGAACGGGCCGGGGTCGAGCACGGTCGTACGGTCCTGGGCCCCGGCCAGAACCGTCGAGACGCGCGGCGTGAAGTCGCCGACGTCGACCGCGGGTGGGTCGAACGGCTGCTGGAACTGGTCGTACTTGCCCAGCTCGTCGGGATCGGGCCGGGCGACGTGCCGGGCGGCCGCCAGCACCGCGTCCTCCACACGCACCCGCGGCTCGGCGATCAGCGACTCGTCGATGGTGACGCTGCTGCCCGCGGTCGAGGCCAGCGCGCCCGACGGGTCGAAGACCACCGCCTGGGCGGCCTGGAAGACCGGGATGCCCTGGTGCTGCTGCCGCAGATGGACGGTGTGGGCGCCGGCGCTGGTGGTCTGCACGACCGGGTCGGGCACGAACTCGGCCGGCAGCACCGGCGTCAGCCCCAGCAGCGGCCCGACCGACCGCAGATGCGCGAGCGCGCGGGCGGCGTAGTTGCCCTGTTCCGGCTCGCCGCTGGCCAGCTCGACGCGCGCCGCGTTGCCGGTCATCCGGTCGAGCGCCGCGACGCGTGCGGTCTGCTCCCCGGGCAACGCTTCCGACACCGTACGGGCCAGCGTCCGCAGCCGCTGCTCGTCCGGCTCCGCGACCGGAGTGCGGAGATCGACTTCCCGGCTCATGGAATCCTCCCCCTCTTCGGCCGGTCGCCCGGCGTCCGCGGGTGCGGGCGCCGGGCGGCTGGATGGTGGTTACTTCGGGTAGACGAGGTACCGCAGCGGAATGTTCTCCTGGACCCGGCCGGTGTCGGCGTCGACGATGGTGCTGGCGAACGCCGCGTACGGCTGACCGAAGTTGAGGATGTCGGCCGACAGGTTGGCCTCGAACAGCGCCGGCTTGCGACCGGGGTACGCCGCCTGGAACCAGAACTCGAGAAGCGTGAACGGGGGCGCCGGCGACGAGAACCGGTCCTGCCGGAAGTCGTCGGGGCCGTCGGTCACGTTGGTCAGGTTGATCTGGTCCATGCTGACCCGCCAGCGACGCCCGCTCAGCTGCACGGTCGGCGGCACGGCGAACCCGTTGACGATGTCGATCGTCGGGTTGACGAACATCACCGCGTAGATGACGGCCCACTCGCCGCCGGCGATGATCTTGCTGGGCTGGTACGGCGGTGGGCCACCGAACTGAATCGGGGTGAACGCATACAGGTCGAAGGCCACGTACGGCCCGACCGTGGGCTCGCCCAGTTCGGCGCCGCCGCCGCGCAGCGCGGCCTGCCGGCGGTCGAGCCGGCTCTCCATGCTCGCCCGGAAGCGGGAGAGCAGATCCTCGCCCGTCGTCCCGGCCTTCTCCCGCACGTCGTCGGGGGGCGCGACCGGCGCTACGGTGCCGGAGCTTACGGTGATCTCGTCTTTGGTGGTCGTGGTCATCGGGGAGCCTCCTCGTGGCCTTGCTGCCCGCTTGCCTTACCGGGCGACTCTCGCAACGGGCGCTTAAGCGGCATGGTCCGGCGACTTAGCCGCGGCGGCGGTCACGGTTAAGCGACTGGCACACGGCCGGAGTTTTGGGGCGGTTTCCGGCGGGAATGACACCACTCCCGGGACTCGGGGGCCCCGCCGAGTGACCAGGAGACGACAGTGGGTCCACACGAGATGATTGTGGTCAAATCGGGCGAGTCCGGCTCCGAGGAGTGGAACTGCCCCAGTTGCGGGCGGCGCCTGCTGCTACGGTGGCCGCCCCGCTTCGAGCGGGTCGTCCTGCTGCCGGGCGACGACCGGGTGCTGCACGTGGGCGGCCGCAACGAGGCGCCGAACGCCGGCCTCACCGAGACCGAGCGCACCTGGCTCGGCGAGCACGGCATCCTCTGGGACTAGGTTTCCAGCTCAGACCGGTTCGTGCCGCCGGATGCGGTGGTAGAGATCCTGCGTCTCCGGGCTCGGCTCGACACCGAGGTCCCGCGAGAGTGCGGCGACGCAGGCCCGGTGCTGCAGCAGGGCCAGGTGCGGCTGCCCCTGCCGGCTGTGGCAGTGCATCAGCCGCCGGTGGGCGGCCTCCCGGCAGGGATCGCCCTCGATGACGCGGGCGCAGAGGCTCGCGGCGGCGGCGTACCGCTCGGCGTCGAACGACAGTGCGCTGAGATCGTCCAAGGCGTCGACGTGGGCCAGGCGCAACTGCTCGCGAAGAAGCACAGGCCATTCCTCGTACGGGCTGTCGGCCAGAAAATCGCCTCGGTAGAGCCCGTCCGCCATCTCGAACTCGCGGATCGCCGCCTCCGCCCGGCCGGCCAGATGCAGCCGGCGGGCCTGGTGCAGGTGCCGGTCGAACTCGTCGACGTCGAGCCACAGGTCCACGTCGCGGTCGAGGCCGTAGCGGTTGCCGCCGAAGACGATGATCGGCCGGTCGGTGACCGTGCGCAGCGCACGCCGCACGCCGTGCAGGGCGACGTTCAGGCTGTTGCGCGCCGCCTCCTGCGTGGAGCCGGGCCAGAAGACGTGCATCAGCCGCTCGCGTGACGGCCACGGGTTGCGGTGGGTGAGCAGGTACGCGAACAGGGACTCGTTGCGCCCGCCGTGCCAGAGGCCGGCCGGGACGCCGTCGAGAGTCACCAGGTACGGGCCGAGCACGTGGACCGCGAGCAGCGGCCGAACCGGCCCGGGCTTCTCCGCTGTGAGCAGACTGGACCGGGACTGATCATCCATGCGGCACCTCCGGGGCTGCCACCCACCACGCTACGAGCACTCCGCCGTCCGGCACCGGTCGGATCAGGGACAGACCCGGTTGCACGATCGGACCGAGTTAAGAACGTAAATCTCTGCAAGCCCTTCCACCCCCTGCAAGCGCTTGCTATGGTCCGTTCCAATGTGAACGCGGGATTACGTCCTCGTCACCGGATTCGTCCCTGGTGGTAGAGGTGCCGCGGTTCCCATGCAGCGAAACCTGTCGTTGAAACCCCAGGTCGTTGGAGGAACCCGTGCCCCCACCCCGATGGCTTCTCGCCGTCCCCCTCAGCCTCGCGCTGGTGCCGGTCGCAGCCGTCGCGGCCACCACCGCGACCGTCTACTACAAGCCGCCGCCGGCCTGGTCGACGGTGAACATCCACTACGCGCCGACCGGCGGATCGTGGACGTCCGTGCCCGGCCTTCCCATGGATGCAGCCTGCACCGGCTGGTACCGCAAGGACCTGGACACCGGCTCGGCCGCCGGACTGCAGATCACCTTCAACAACGGCGCCGGCACCTGGGACAACAACTCGGGCCGCAACTACAGCACCGGCGTCGGGACGGTGGCCATCAGCGGCGGCGCGGTTTCTTCCGTCGATCCGTGCACGAACACACAACCACCCACCACGCCGCCGCCTGGTAATAACCCGGCCGTGACGAGCGGGCAGATGCTCGGCGGCGACCCGCGCAAGGAGAGCATCTACTTCGTCATGACCGCCCGGTTCGCCGACGGGGACAGCAGCAACAACCGCGGCGGCAGCCAGAATGTGAAGTCCGGCAACGCGGCCAACAACGACCCGATGTTCCGCGGCGACTTCAAGGGCCTGATCGACAAGCTCGACTACATCAAGGGCCTCGGCTTCTCGGCCCTGTGGATCACCCCGGTCGTGCTGAACCGCTCGGACTACGACTTCCACGGCTATCACGGCTGGGACTTCCACCGCGTCGACACGCGCCTCGAGTCCCCCGGCGCCGGCTATCAGGATCTGATCGACCAGGCGCACGCCAAGGGCATCAAGATCTTTCAGGACGTCGTCTACAACCACAGTTCCCGCTGGGGTGCCAAAGGCTTGTTCGTCCCGAAGGTCTGGGGCGCCCAGGACGGCCAGTGGGACGCCTTCTACAGCACCAAGGTCGAGGGCAAACAGTACGACCCGCTGGACGAGAACGCGGCCGGCCGCACCTACAACGGCGACCTGTGGAGCACCAGCGAACCGGCCGGCAACACCTGCCGCAACTGGGGGACGCCGACCGGCCAGAAAAGCGCCGAGGGCTACACAGTGCACAACTGCCAATGGCCGTCGCCGACCAGCGGCATGTTCCCGGCGAGCCTGTATCACCAGTGCTGGATCGGCAACTGGGAGGGCGAGGACGCCCGTTCCTGCTGGCTCCACGAGGACCTGGCCGACTTCAACACCGAGAACGCGACGGTGCAGCAATACCTGATCGACGTCTACAACCGCTACATCGAGATGGGCGTCGACGGCTTCCGCATCGACACCGCCGTGCACATCCCGCGGGTCACCTGGAACCGGCGCTTCCTGCCCGCCATCAAGCAGAAGCTGACCCAGAAATACGGCGCGCAGAAGGCGAACGACTTCTACGTGTTCGGCGAGGTGGCCGCCTTCGTGCACGACAAGTGGAACCGCGGCTCGGTCAACCACTCCGCGCAGTTCTTCACGTGGAAAGAACGGCGCGACTACAGCGCCGAGGACACCCAGGCCGCGCTCGAGCAGTACAACTACGAGAACACCCAGGGCCCGGCCGGGCAGCCGACCTCGACCAACGCGTTCCTGAACGGCAACAGCTATCACGCACCCGACCGCAGCCAGTTCAGCGGCATGAACGTCATCGACATGCGCATGCACATGAACTTCGGCGAGGCGTCCAACGCGTTCCACAACGGCAAGGACACCGACGACTCGGTGAACGACGCGACCTGGAACGCGGTCTATGTGGATTCGCACGACTACGGGCCCAACAAATCCTCCGTACGCTATGACGGCGGCACCGACGCCTGGGCCGAGAACATGGCGCTGATGTGGACGTTCCGCGGCATCCCCACGCTGTACTACGGCTCCGAGATCGAGTTCCAGGCGGGCCAGCCCATCGACTGCGGGCCCACCTGTCCGCTGGCGACCACGGGTCGCGCCTATTACGGCGACCAGATCGCCGGCTCGGTGACGGCCGCCGATTACGGCGTCGTCAGCAGCGCGAGCGGCGCGGTGGCCACCACGCTGGCCAAGCCGCTCGTGAAGCATGTGCAGCGGCTCAACCAGATCCGGCGCGCCATTCCGGCCCTGCAGATGGGCCAGTATTCCACCGAGGGTGTCAGCGGCAACATGGCCTTCAAGCGCCGCTACACCAATGGCGGAACCGACAGTTTCGTTCTCGTCACCATTTCCGGCAGCGCCACCTTCACCGGCATTCCCAACGGCGCCTACACCGACGCCGTCACCGGCGATGTCAAGACCGTCACCAACGGCACCCTCGCCGCCTCGGCCGGCGGCAAAGGCAACCTGCGTGCGTACGTCCTCACCCTCCCCGGTAACCCCGCCCCCGGCCAGGTCGGGCCCGCAGGCCCGTACCTGAAGTAAGGAGAAACCGATGAAAAGACTCGCCGCACCGCTGATAGCAGCGTTGCTGGCCGCGGTGACCGCGGTCGTCGTGATCGGCCGGCCCGAACAGGCCGACGCCAAGCCGGACGCGAACCCGGGCGCCCGGGACGTGATCGTGCACCTCTTCGAATGGCCGTGGGCGTCGATCGCCTCCGAATGCACGAATGTGCTCGGGCCGAAGGGCTTCGGGGGCGTGCAGGTGTCGCCGCCGCAGGAGCACGTCGTGCTGCCGGGCGCGGGCTACCCGTGGTGGCAGGACTACCAGCCGGTCAGCTACAAACTGCAGACCCGCCGCGGCGACCGGGCCGCGTTCGCGAGCATGGTGAGCACCTGCCACGCGGCCGGGGTGAAGATCTACGTCGATGCGGTGATCAACCACATGGCGGGCGGCGCCTCGACCGGCACGGGCTCGGCCGGAACCACGTACAGCCATTATTCGTACCCCGCCGTGCCTTTCGGGAACGACGACTTCCACCACTGCGGGCGCAACGGCAACGACGACATCGCCAATTGGGGCGACCGGTGGGAGATCCAGAATTGTGAACTGGTCGACCTGAGCGACCTCAAGACGGAAGCCGAGTACGTGCGCGGCAAACTGGTCGCGTATCTCAATGATTTGATTTCGCTCGGCGTCGACGGCTTCCGGGTCGACGCGGCCAAGCACGTTCCGGTGGCCGATCTGCAGAACATCTACTCGCGGCTGAACGGCAACCCGTACGTCTTCCAGGAGACGATCGAGGGTGGGGCCGGCGAGCCGAGCCCGACCGAGTACACCGGCATCGGCGACGTCACCGAGTTCCGCTACGGCGACGTGGTCGGCAACGCCTTCCGTGACGGCAACCTGCAGAACCTGCAAAACCTGCCGGGCCAGATGCTGCTGGCCGGCGGGGACGCGGTGGCGTTCATCGACAACCACGACACCCAGCGCAACGGGCGGGCGAAACTCACCTACAAGGACGGCACGAACTACGCGCTGTCCGAGGCGTTCATGCTGGCCTACCCGTACGGCACGCCGTCGGTGATGTCGTCGTTCACCTTCAGCAACCCGGACGCCGGGCCGCCCGCGAGCTCCAACGGCACGACGACCGCAGTGAACTGCTCGTCCGGCTGGGCGTGCGAGCACCGGTGGCGCACGACGGCCAACCTGGTCGCCTTCCACAACGCGGCGGCCGGCACGGGCGTGACGAACTGGTGGTCCAACGGCGGCAACCAGATCGGTTTCGGCCGCGGCTCCAACGCGTACGCGGTGTTCAACCGGGGCGGCTCGCTGAACCGCACGTTCAGCACGTCGCTGCCGGCGGGCACCTACTGCGACGTGGCCAACGGCGACTTCGCCAACGGCAGTTGCACGGGTACGTCGTACACGGTGAACGCCTCCGGCCAATTCACCGCCACGGTCCCGGCCAACGGCATGCTGGCGCTGCACATCAACGCCCGCGGCAGCGGCACCGGCCCCACCACCCCGCCGCCCACCGGCTGCACCACGGTGGCCGTCACGTTCGCCGCCAACGCCACCACCGTCTGGGGCGAGAACGTCTTCGTGCTGGGCAACCGGGCCGAGCTGAGCAACTGGACCACCACCGGCGGCGTGGCCCTGTCGTCGGCTACTTACCCGGTCTGGCGCGGCACGGTGAACCTGCCCGCCAACACCGCCATCGAATACAAGTACGTCAAGAAGAACGGCTCCACGGTGGCCTGGGAATCCGGCGCCAACCGAACCCTGAACACTGGCTCCGCCTGCACCCTGACCGTCAACGACACCTGGCGGTCCTGACTGATTGACTGGACCGCATGAGGCGGTCCCCAGCTTTGGTCACGCTCGCGATGCTCGTCTCCGGCTGCGCCGCCACGCAGCCCGAGGCGAGCATCGCCCAGTCCGGCATCGTGGGCTGCGCCGACCAGGCCGTCTGGGGCTCCGTCGTCGCGGTCACCGACGGCCGCGCGACCAACGCCTGGGAGGCCGCCGGCCGCCGGCACGACCCACGCTGCGACGACAACCCTCACGGCTGAAGCAGGTCGAGGAAGCCCCAACCGCCGCTCCTCGACCGGTCGCGCGTCACGCCGTCAGTCGTCGCGGCCGGCGCCGAAGCCGGGGCGGTTGGGGGCCCACTGTTGCTGGACTCGGATGGCGTGGCGGTTCCAGCCTCGTTGTTCGACCAGGTGGCGTTGGACCAGGCGGCACGTGTCGCTTTCGCCGGCCAGGTAGGCGGCTCCGGGGCCGGCGGGCAGGTCGAGGTCTTGGACGGCGCGCAGCAGAACGCGTGACGCCACGGCCGACGTACGGCCGCGGTGTACCCAGGGCATAGGCGGGAGGCCGTCGACGTCGGGGACCTCGTCGCCCGGGTCGGCGGTCTCGAAGACGCCGTGGACTACGGCGGCGCCGCGAGTGGCTCGGTGCAGCGCGGCCCGCATGGCCAGCAGCGGCACGGCACCCGTCTCGTCGCCGATGAACACGTGGAACCGGGCCGACTCGTCCACGGTGATCTTGGTGCGGGGCGGTTCGAGGGTCAGGCGATCGTCGGCCGCGACCGAGAGGGCCCACGCGCAACCCGGTCCCCCGGCGTCGTGCACGGCCACGCGCAGCACCAGCAGCGACGAGCGCGGATCGTGCCGCCAGATCGAATACACGCGGCGGGCAAAGCCGCCGCCGTCCGGCACCCGGGCCACAACATGGGCGCCGGGTCGCAGACGGAGGCGAGCAACGTCCGGTCCGACCAGCTCGATCTCGCGCATGTGCGACGTCAGCTCGCGCACCGCCCGCACACGCGTGGGCAGAGCAGCGGCACGCCGGGCGAACGTCACCGGGCGACCCTAACGGATAGGCTGACACCGATGCCTACCGTCCGTGGAGTGCTGTTCGACGCCGGTGGTGTGCTGACCCGCCCGGTCGGCGGCCGCTGGAACCCCCGCTACGACTTCGAGTCCATCGTCCGCGCGCATCACCCCGGCGTGCGGCAAGACCTTTTCCCGTACGCCATCACGACCGGCCAGACGTTCCTCGACGCCGGCACCTCGACGGCCGACCGGACCGACTACCACCGCACGATGCTGAAGGAGCTCGGCATCGACGACCCGTCGGCCGCCCTGCTGGAAGAGCTGGAGGCCCCGGCGGCCGGCCCGGTCATCGAGCTCTACCCCGACGCCCGGCCCACCCTGGAGCGTCTGCGGGCGGCCGGCCTGCGGATGTCCATCGTCTCCGACAACTGGGCCGGCCTCGAGGCGACGTTCGCCGGCCTGGACGTCGCCCACTACTTCGAGGGTTTCGCCATCTCCGAGGTGCTCGGCTGCCGCAAGCCCGACCCCCGCATGTACGCCGAGGGCAGCCGCCTGCTGTCCCTGCCGCCGTCGGCCTGCCTGTTCATCAACGACGACCCTGAGCTGGTAGCCGCCGCTCGCGATCTCGGCTACCACGGCGTCACTCTCGACCGCTCAGCCACCCACTCCTCGGACGGCGTGATCCGCTCCCTGGACGAGCTGCTGCCCGAAGTCCGTCACACGGGATCGGTGTAGGAGACCGGCTTGCCGGCGGCTTCGGCGTACGCGATCTCTTTGCTCGTGGATTCGCCGACGTACCCACCCGGGTTGACGATCAGAACCCGGTCGGCCAGGTCGATCTTGCTCAGGTGCAGGGCGCCCAGCGCGGCCTTCTGCTCGTCGGTGAGCGGCGCGTCGGCTTCGTGACCCGGAGCGCGGGAGAAGACGCCCGGCGCGAGCACGATGACACCGGCGAGGGTCAGCTCATGGTTCGCCGCGCCCATCTCCGCCGCGAAACGGGTGGAGCCACAGATGCAGACGATCTCCGGTCGGTCGGGCACGCCTGACCCTACCGCCTCTGCCAGGATGGGGTGGTGGCGTACATCGATCTTGGCGTGGACGAGACGGCCGATCCGGGGATCCGGGGGCTGCTCCGGTACCGGCCCGAAACCGGGCGGCCGCTGATGGAGTTGGCCGAGGTGCTGCTGCGCGGCCCAAGCACCTTGAGCCGCGGCGAGCGAGAGCTTATTGCGTCGTACGTGTCGGGTCTCAACGACTGCGGCTACTGCACCAATTCACATGGCGCCTTCGCCGCCGCGCAGCTCGACGAGGGCCGGCCGCTCGTCGAGCAGGTGCGCGCCGACCCGTCGTCGGCCCCGATCTCGGACAAGCTCAAGGCACTGCTGCGGATTGCCGCCGCCACGCGTAACAGCGGCCACGACGTGACCCCGGATCTGATCGCTCAGGCCCGCGAGGCCGGCGCCACCGACGCCGAGGTCCACGACGTGGTGCTGATCGCGGCCGCGTTCAGCATGTTCAACCGGTACGTCGACGCGCTCGGCACCCTGGCCCCCGAAGACCCGGCTCCGTACGAGGCAGCCGCTCCCCGCATTGTGGAGAACGGCTACCTCGCCTGACGGACTATTACGAGGCGACCAGCCGCAACGCGAACCGGCGGTAGCCGAGCCGCTCGAAGGACGCCACCATCGGCGCGTTCGTGCTGTCGGTGTCGGCCCGGATCGAAATGCCACCGTCCGAGGCCTCGGCGATGATCCAGGTGATCTCGGCCAGCAGGTCGTCGGCGTAGTGGTGGCCCCGCTGGGCGGGCACGACGCCGACATAGCCGACCACCGGGCCGCCGTCGTTGGCCGACGGCAGGGCGCAGCCGACCAGGGCGCCGCTTTCGTCGTACGCGAGCCGCCACCACTCCCTCGGGCCGCGCATCGACTTGTAGTCCTCGACGTCCTCGAGGGCCTGGGCGTGTACGCCGATCCGGGCCACGCCGGCCCGGGTGGCCACGTCCAGGCTGCCCACCGAGATCTGCTCGAAGGCGTCGACGAACGCCTCGTCGGTAGCGGGCTCGAATGTCAGGCGGGTCGTGCGCTCCGGAAGGGGTTGCGCGCTCGTCCACTCGTACCGGAAACGCTCGGTCAAGGTTTTGAGACCGGCCTCGTGGGCGGCGGCGAGGCGGAGGGTGATCGCCGGGTCGTCGCGGTGGGACGGCACGGTGAAGATGTGGTACTCGGTGGGTTGCGGCACCTGGCGGATCAGGCCGGCCCACATCGGGACGGGATCGGTGACGCCCGGCGCGGCCCACAAGCCGTCGAGGGCGAGCGGCTTGTCGCCGTCGGGGAAACCCCACCAGACGGCCAGACCCACGGGCTCATCACCGTCAAGGGCGAGCCACGTCCATTCGCGGCGGTAGCTGCCGCTGTCGAGGTACGCGGCGAAACGCTCGCGCGTGGTCGTGTTGACTGACGGTTCGGTCAGACAGGCAAGGATGAAGTCGAGGTCGGACTCGACCATGGTGCGGAACAACGAGGCCTCCTGGGCGTCGACGATCGAAGCGTGAACATGGCCCCTCCTTCCCTCCTCGATTGCTGTGGCCGGATCCTGCCCGAGCGCCGGCCGCCCGTCACGCGATTAACGCGGCGTGAGGCCGGACAGGACGGTTCTGATCAGCGCGGTCGCGAACGAGTCGAGGTCGGTGGTCTGCTCGGTGAAGTGGCCTAGGAAAGCCCGGTGCTGGCACGCGCCGAGCACGGCCAGGGCGGCCGCCGAGGGGTCGGCGTCGTCGTCGAGGCGGCCGATCTCTTGCTCGGCTTGCAGGTACGCGGCAAGCACCAGGCCGGGAACCTGCGGACCGGCGCCGCGTTCGCGCAGGACCGAGCGGTGGGCCGCCAGCAGCGCCGGCTCGGAGAACAGTGACGCGGCCATCGGGAACGCCTGGTCGTAGAAGTCGCAGGCGGCGAGCACCACCTCACGCAGCACCGTCGCGATCGGCTCGGCGCCGACCCGGTCCGAGAGCCCGCCCAGCACCGTGACCAGCGTCGTCGGCCCGCGCTCGCCCAGCACGGCCAGGAAGATGTCGGTCTTGTCGCGGAAATGCTTGTAGAGCGCCGCCTCGGACAACCCGGCCGCCCGGGCGATCTCTTTG
The DNA here is from genome assembly GCF_026626335.1 of Paractinoplanes pyxinae. GTDB lineage: Bacteria > Actinomycetota > Actinomycetes > Mycobacteriales > Micromonosporaceae > Actinoplanes > Actinoplanes pyxinae. Next base: position 61,380 of record NZ_JAPNTZ010000008.1, read on the forward strand.
GTGGTGGCCCGGGCCAGCCCGCGGTCCCGGATGACCTCGGCGGCGGCGGTGACGATGCGGTCGCGCGTGCTCAACAGCTCTCCTTGACACGGTGGTGAGTGCTCACTAACTATAGAGGTTAGTGAGCACTCACCAACCGGAAGAGACCATGAAACTCACCGTGTTCGGAGCTACCGGGGGCACCGGCATCCAGGTCGTACGCCAAGCCTGCGCGGCCGGCCACGACGTCACCGCCGTCGTCCGCGATCCCGCCCGACTGTCCCTCAAGTCACCGACGCTGCAGGTCGTGCAGGCCGACGTCATGGATCCGGCCGCGATCGCTGCCGCCGTCTCCGGCCGCGACGCCGTCGTCTCGGCCATCGGCCCGCGCGAGGGCCGCGCCCCCACCTCGGTCTGCGCCGACAGCGCCCGCGCCATCATCGCGGCCATGCAGCAGCAGGGCACGACCCGCCTGGTCGTGGTCAGCAACAGCGGCATGCACGTCGACGACCAGGACGGCGCTTTCGTCCGCGCCGTCGTCAAGCCGCTGCTGGGCCGCTATCTCAAGCACGCGTACGCCGACATGCGGCGCATGGAGGAACTGGTCGAAGCCTCCGCCCTCGACTGGACGATCATGCGCCCGCCCCGCCTGACCAACGCCGCCGCCACCGGCTCCTATCGCACCGCCCGGAACAAGAACGTCCGCGGCGGCAGCGTCATCGCCCGCGCCGACCTGGCCGCCGGAATCCTCGCCGCCCTGACCGACGACGGCACCGTCCGCGCCGCCGTCTCGATAGCCCGCTGACCCTCAGGCGCAGCGGGAAGCACGTCCGTTCAGCGGCTCGCTGAGCCTCAGGCGCACGAGACGCACGCCACCTCAGCGGCTTGCTGAGCCTCGGGTGCCGGCGGGCCGGGCGCGCAGCTCCGGCACCCGCGCGACCGCGGACGGGGCGCCGAGGCCGTGGTCGACGGACAGCAGCGACAGCAGGCGGACCGGCCGGTTGCTCTCGGCGGCGGCCTGCAGGCGGTGGTGGCCGTCGAGCAGGAAGTGGGTGAGCGCCCAGTGGGAGTAGTAGTCGGAGCCGTGATCCATGGCGGGCAGGCTGACGTCGAGGATGGACACAGCCACCAGGGGCGCGATGTCGTCGGCGGCCAGGTACTTCTCGACCTGGGCGCGCTCGTTCCAGCTGGGCGGGACCATCGGCACCACGAACTCGTAGAGGTGGGCGTCGTCGTCGATCACCGTCTCGAAGGTGCGGTAGTACGGCGTACGCGGATAGACCGGCAGCCCCCAGAACGACTCCAGCCCCCAGGTCTCGACCTGCTCCTCGGCGAAGTAGTCGCCGGGCCGTGACGGCTGCACCAGGCGCGGCTCGACCTCGAGCAGCAACGGCTGATAGTCGCCGCGCGGCAGCAGCGCCCCGAACGCCTCGATCGGGTCGTCGCCCTCGGCCGAGAACGTCTCGGTCGAGCCTTCCTGCCGCTCGAACAGGATCTGGCAGGTGCCGCACCAGAAGGACAGCTCGAACGCGGGCTTGTCGTCGACGAACAGCAGCCGCCGAGGATCGGACCGGTCCTCCTCTTCCTCGTCGGAGAAACGCAGCCGCGGATGGTCGGCGTCGCCCAGGACGCGCACGGGCTCGACATTGAGCAGCACGCGCCCACCCTAGGGCCAATTCGCCCCGCCCGCAGCGGCCCTGTGGACAGAGCGCTTTTGTGGATAACTCCGCCGGCCGTCCCGGAACCGATAACCTTTCGCGCCATGGACCCGCACGAGCCGCCATCGGCCCCGCGCAACGGCCGGCCGTCGGGGCCGATCGTTCGCCACTGGCGCAAGGCCAACGCGCTCGCGCTCCTCGTTGTCGTGCTGCTTGCGGGTTGCGCGACCACCCAGCCGTACGCCACCACGCCCGCGACGAGTCAAGCCGGCACCACGCCGACCTGCCCGGCCGAGGGCGTTCAGCTGCGCACCGACGACGTCGACGCGGCGATGGGCCTGCGAGCGCTCGGCATCACCCTGATCAACTGCGGCCACGCGCCCTACCAGGTCGACGACTATCCGAGGGTGCGCGCCCTCGACGAAGACCACTCCCCGCTGAACGTGACCGTCCTCGAGGGCGTCGGCGACATCGCCCCCGGCATACCGATCGCCGGCGCCACACCCCAGCCGCTCGTGCTGCAACCGGGCGAGCGCGCCGGCGCGGCCGTCGTGTGGCGCAACAAGTACGACGACATCCGCGAGCCGCCCGTCGACGTCGTCTACCTACGGATGGCGCCGCAGCTCGGCCGCCCGGCGCAACTGCTCGAACCCGAGGGCGGGCTCGACCTGGGCAGCACCGGCCGCCTCGCCGTCAGCCCGTGGGTCCCGCTCCCCGAGAACGGTCCCTCTCCCTCTTGGACGCCCCCGAATTCGGCCGCTCCGGAGGTGTCCGCGCCCCCGCCCACCGAGGAGCCGCCCTTGCTCTGACGCGCCCGATCGACGCTGCTCGCGGGTGCAGCCGAGCCACCACCCGCGGCGAGCCGAGCCGGAGGGGCCGACACCGGCGGCCCGGTTAGTGGGAGCGGACGACCAGGGTCTTGGCGGCCATGTCGCCGAGGCGGCGGCGACGGTCGGAGTTCATGACGATGAGGAAGCCGACCAGGTAGGCGAAGATGCCGTCGATCAGGCGCAGCAGCGTGCGGACGAAGCCGGACAGCAGCCCGGGGCGCCCGCCGGTCTGGGCGTCGATGACGCGGATGCCGGTGACCCACTTGCCGACCGTGAGGCCGGCCAGGCCCTCGAACAGCGTGTAGTACAGCAGCACGATCACGCTGAGCCAGGCCGTGCCGGTGTTGTCGAACTGGGTCAGGCCGAAGCCGGAGTCGGTGCCCTCGACGTCGAACGCGTTGACCAGCGCGGCGTTGATCAGGCTGAAGATGAGGCCGTCGATGATGGTGGCCACGACCCGCCGGCCCGTGACCCGGACCTGCGGGGCGCCCGCTGCGTACGTCATGGCCCGATCATGCCGGAAAGCGCCGACCGCATCAGCCCTGAAACTCTCGGCCGGCCGGCGGCGGATGCCGATGATCAGCAGGTAGCCGACCATCCACAATTCCCCCACCGTGGCCGGGTAGGCGAGCACGTCCGAAACCACGGCCGTGCCGGGCGCCGCGTACTGCAGGAAGGCACCGAGCACATACCCGACGCCGCCCACCATCAGGATCCAGCCCAGCGCCCGCGGCATGCCCGCACGCAGCGCGCACCATCCCATCGGAATCAGCCACAGCCCGAAGAACAGCCCGCCGACCGACCACAGTTGCTCACTCACCACGTACAGCGTCTGCACGGTGGCCGCCGCGTCACCGAACGGCGCCCGGGACACCTCGAGCGCCCCGCCCAGCAGCGCCCCGCTGACCAGCACGGCGACGGCATTGATCAGACCGAATGCCGCAATCTCACCGGCGGCCACGGGTGCCACCGTACGGAACAAGCGGAAGAACCAGACGGCAGCCAGCGCCTGCGTGACCACCAGCAGCAGTTCGAGCAGCACACCCACGCGAGTGAGCGATTCGTGGGCGACCAGATGGGCCAGCGTGGCGCTCGGATCGCCCGCGTCGAACAACTGCGGGCGGACGACCAGATAGCCGAGCCCGCCGAAGACGGCGAGCCCCAGATAGAGGATTCCGGTGACACGGGCGGTGCGGATCATGCTGCGCCATCCGTGGATGCCCGGCCTGCTCAGTTCGCGCCGCAGCGTTCCTGCCGCACATCACCGCCATGGTCGCGTCGGAGATCCACGCGGCGAGCGACCCCACGCTCGGCTGGTGCGACAGTCAGACCGAGTTCGCGTTCACCCTCGACCTGCTGCTGGACGGCCTGGAACGCCTCAAGGACAGCTAAGCCACCCAGGCGCGCTTGGCCCGGTGGCGCTGTTTGGTGCGGTACATGTCGGCGTCGGCGGCCGAGGCCAGCTGGGCGAAGTCGGTGCAGCAGGCGCCGTAAGCGTGACCGATGCTCGCCCCCACCTGGTACGGGCCGCTGCGGGTCTCGATCGGCTCGGCCAGCGCCCGGTGCATCCGCTCGGCCGTGGCCCGCAGCATCTCGTCGACGCCCTCGCCCGTGGCCACCAGCACGAATTCGTCGCCGCCGGTGCGGGCCAGCAGGTCGTCCGGGCGCACCAGCGCGGCCATGCGCGTGGCCGCCGTACGCAGGACCTCGTCGCCCGCGTCGTGGCCGCCGGCGTCGTTGACCGCCTTGAAACGGTCGAGGTCGATCACCATGACGCCCACCTCGCCTTCGGAGCGGCCGGCCAGCTCGTCGGTGAACGCCCGCAGAAGCGAGCGGTTGGCCAGCCCGGTCAGCGGGTCGTGGGTGGCCGCGTGGTGCAGGCGGGCCCGGCTCTCGGCCAGCTCGTGGTGCAGCCGGGCGTGGTGCACGGCCATCGAGGCGTGCTGGGCGAACAGCTCGAGCATCTCGCGCTGCACCGGGCCGGGGCGGCGGCCGTCGGTCGGCAGGTCGACGCTCAGTATGCCGACGAGCTCACCGGTCGGCGACGTGAGCGGCGCGAACAGCATGTCCTCGGGGTGCCAGCCGCCGGGGTCGGCCGGGACAGGCAGCGCGTCCGACGTCCAGGTGATCATCGCGTCGGGCATGTCGTTGTTGTGGTCGACGAAGTACAGCGACCCCCACTGCTCGGCCTTGGCGAACAGCTCGTCCCAGTTGGCGTGGGTGGTCGTGGTGCCGAGCAGCGAGCGGCGGATGTCCTCGGTGCCGTCGACCGACACCACCGCGAAGTCGCCGCCGGGCTGCAGCACGTTGACCACCGCGACCTCGAAGCCGGACGCCTTGGTGACCCCGTGCACCACCGCATCCATGGTCGCCGTGAGGTCGAGGCTGGCGTGCACCGCCTTGCTCACCTCGTGCAGCGTCCGCAGGCCGTCGAGCTGCGCGAGGGCGTCGGAGAGCTGCGACGACAGATCCTCGATGCTGGTCAACACGCTCCCCTTCTTCCGGCCCCCAACCCACGGATCTTATCCGCCCCGGGCCGCAGTGAAAGGCAGGTCTCAATAGGCGCAGCTCACAGACTGTGGCGAGGCGGCCTACCGCGTGCTTGGGTGTGATCCGTGAGCGACGCCATCGATCTCAGCGACTCCAGCAAGACCACCCGCTGGCGGCACCGGGTGGGCACCCCGCTGCGCGACTTCCTGAGCACCGAGGCGGGCAGCGCCGGCGTGCTGGTGGCGGCCATCGTCGCCGCGCTGATCTGGGCCAACGCGGCCGAGGGGAGCTACGAGTCGTTCTGGCACACCGAGCTCAGCCTCGAGTTCGGCAGCCGGGGCATCGCGCTCGACCTGCGGGAATGGGTCAACAGCGGGCTGATGACGCTGTTCTTCCTGGTGGTCGGGCTGGAGGCGCGGCGCGAGTTCGACCTCGGCGACCTGCGCGACCGGCGGCGGTTCGTGCTGCCCGCGCTGGCCGGCATCGTCGGTATGGCGCTGCCCATCGGCATCTTCCTGGCGTTCAACCACGGGCACGCGGGCGGGGCGGGCTGGGGGGCGGCCATGTCGACCGACACCGCGCTGGCGCTGGGGCTGCTGGCGCTGGTGGGGCGGCACGTGCCGGTGCAGGCCCGGCTGTTCCTGGTCACGGTGTCGGTGGTCGACGACGTGGTCGCGCTGATCGTCATCGCGGCCGCCTACTCCGACGACATCCGGATGGCGCCGCTGGTGCTGGCGATCGCCGCCTTCGCGCTGACGCTGGTGATGGTGCGGCTGGGCGTGCGCAGCGGCTTCGTCTACCTGCCGGTCTGCCTGGTCGTGTGGGGCGCGACCCTCGAGAGCGGCATCGACCCGGTGGTGTCGGGCCTGGCCATCGGCCTCGCCGCCGCCGCGTACACACCCGGTCGCGACGACCTCGAGCAGGCCAGCGACCTGTTCCGGTCGTTCCGCGAGCAACCCACCCCCGAACTCGCACGGTTCGCCCGGCTCGGCCTGCTGAAGTCGCTCTCCCCCAACGACCGGCTGACGCGCACCTGGTCGGGTGTGTCGAGCTACCTCATCGTGCCGCTGTTCGGCCTGGCCAACGCGGGCATCGCGATCGACGCGGGCTTCCTCGGCGACGCTCTGGCGTCGCGGGTCACGCTGGGCGTCTTTTTCGCGTACGTGGTGGGCAAGCCACTAGCCATCACCGGGGTGTCAGCCCTGGTGACCTATTTCAGCCGGGGCCGCATCCGCCCCGGCGCCGGCTGGGCGTCGGTGCTGGGCACCGGCACGATCGCCGGCATCGGCTTCACCGTGTCGTTCCTGATCGCCAACCTGGCCTTCGAGGAGCCCGAGCTCTCCGAGGCCAAGCTGGGCCTGCTGCTGGCCATCCCGGCCGCCTCCCTGATCACCTGGACGGTCTTCTTCGTGACCAACCGGCTGCCGCGGCCGAAGAAGGCGGTCGCGCTGCTGGGCGACGTCGAGGAGCTGACCGACCTGATCCCCGACGTCGACCCCGACCGGGACCACGTACGCGGCCCGGCCGAGGCCTCGGTCACGCTGGTCGAGTACGGCGACTTCCAGTGCCCGTACTGCGGCCGGGCCGAGCCCATCGTCCGCGAGCTGCTGACCGACGACGACCTGCGCTACGTCTGGCGGCACCTGCCACTGACCGACGTGCACCCGCAGGCCCAGCTGGCCGCGCAGGCGGCCGAGGCGGCCGGACTGCAGGGCAAGTTCTGGGAGATGCACGACCGGATGTTCACCCAGCAGGACCACCTGCGGATCGCCGACCTGCTCAAGTACGCCGGCGAGCTCGGCCTCGACCAGGACAAGTTCCACGACGACATGATGCAGACGACCTGCAAGGACCGGATCACGGCCGACCTCGAGTCGGCCGACCTCAGCGGCGTCTCCGGCACACCCACGTTCTTCATCAACGGCCGGCGGCACTACGGCTCCTACGACGTCCAGACGTTGAAGGAGGCCATCCGCGTGGCCCGGGTGCGCGCGAAGATCGCCGCCAAGCGCCACTAGCTCAGGCGGCTCCCCGCCGGGACCGGTGACGGGAAGCCCAGGACCGCCAGCTTGCCGCGCACCTGGTTGCCGGCCTCGCAGTCCTCGGTGCAGGCGGTCGGCGGGTTGGCCACCTCGGTCGCGTCCTCGCCGGTCACCATGCCCATCCGGCCACCGCTGGCGACGTCCCAGATGCTCGTGCCGCCACAGTGGTCCTTCGTCTCGGTCAGGCCGAGCGTGTTCGTGAAGTCGGGGCCGCACTCCGGCTGCGGCACCCGGGTGGCGACCTGGGCGCTGTCGCGCAACACCAGCTTCGGAGCGGCGTCACTCCCGATGTTGACGCGCGGGGTCACGCGTACGCAGGAAGGCCCGGCCGGACCGGAGGCCGGGTCCACACAGCCGGAGCCCAGCCACTGACCCAGCTTGGCCCGGAAGTTCGGGTTGTCGTAATAGAAGGCGGAGCCGGCCAGGGTGTGGGTGATCCGGGTGGCGGCGCCGTCCCCGCGCTCGGGCTCCATCTGAAAGATGCCGCCCTGCGCGCAGTCCTTGGCCTGGATCTTCATGGTGAGCCCGCTCGGCCCGGTGCGCGAGATGACCATGTCCTCGTCGCGCAGCTCGAGGCTGATCCCGCTGGTGAGGGCGAGGCCCCGGTGGTCCGGCACCTTGCTCGCGTAGACCGGGGTGAGCCGCCCGCCGGTCATGTCACCGGTGTTGGCCGCCCCGGTAAAGGCGTAGTCGTAGATGGCGAAGGTGGCCGGGTCGATGCTGAACTGCGTGTACTTCCCCTGCACGGTGAACCGCCCGGCCGGCGCGGCCACGGTGCCGCGGAACCGGTCCTTGGCCCCCTTCTTCCCGAGTACGGAGTAACTGCCGCCGGTGCAGAATTTGGAGCTGGCCGCCTGGGCGGCAGGCTGAGCCACCACCGAGACCAGCGGAACCGAGACGGCCAGGGCGGCCATCGCCGCGAAGCGCTTCGAGCGCGTGATCGACATGCCCCGGACTCTCGCCCCCGGCCGCCTAATCACGCGTTAGTTGATGGTTAAAGCAACGCTAAGCCGCGCCGGCCGGGCGCCCATAGAGTCTCCGGTGTGGAGCGAGTAGCGGGGGCTAAGGCGCGGGAAGCGCGGACCTTACTGTCGGCGGCACTGGCCAACGGGCCGCGGGAGCTGCTCGACTTTTTGTTGCCGCTGTGGGCCGGGGCGGCGCTCGGGGCCAGCGCCACTGAGGTGGGGGCACTCGTGGCGGCCGAGCTGGCCGTGTCGGTGGTGGCGCGGCCGGCGGCGGGCTGGCTGGCCGACATCCGGGATCGGCGGTGGGTGGCGGCGGCCGGGGCTCTGCTCTACGCGGCCTCCTGCCTGGGGTACGCGTTCGCGGGCGGGTTGGGCGTCGCCTTCGGCGCCGCGGCGATGGGCGGCGTGGGCGGGGCGTTGCTCTGGGTTTCCGTACGAGCCATGGCCGGCGAGAGGCTGGCCGACGACAGCGCCGTCTATCCGAAGCTGACCGCGGCCGAGGAGAACGGCGCGTGGATCGCCTTCGTGGCCGGGTTCGCGGTGCTGCAGGCGGCCGGCTACCGCTACGTCTTCCTGGCCTGCGCGGCGGCGTGCGTCGTCGCGGCCGGGGCCCTGCTGAGCGCGCCCGCCCGAGCCGTTCCGCCGGCGCCTCCTTTGCCCGGCAGCACCTTGCGACGCCTGCGGCCGATGCTGCTCGCCGTCGTCATCACCATGACGGCCGAGGCGGCGATCGGCCTGCTGCTCCTGCTCCATCTGCAGCGGCGCTTCGACCTGGAGATCGTCGAGATCGCGTACGTCTTCCTGCCCGGCGCGATCGCCATGGCCCTGCTGCCCACGTGGCTCCACCGCTTCGTGCTGCGCCACGGCCGCACGCGCGTGCTGGCCGCGGCGTCGGTGTCGTCCGCGGTCTTCGCGGCCGCCCTCGCGTGGGCGCCGCATCCCGCGGTGATCGCGGCACTGTGGATCCTCAGCGGGGTGGCCTGGGCCGCCGTGATCCCCATCCAGCAGGCCGTGATCGCCGAAGCCTCGGGCGCCCAGGTCGGCCGGGGCATGGGCGCGTACGAGGCTGCGGTCCTTCTCGGCAGCCTGATCGGCTCCCTGGCGGCGGGCGCCCTCTACGACGCCGGGCCGTGGGCCCTGGCCTGCGCCCTGTCCGCCGCCGTCATCCTCTCCGGCGCCGTCCTGGTCCCCTGGTCCGTCCGCGCCGTCGGCGTGCCTGACTTCCCACCACCGCCGCCGCCCGCCGCCGCGCCCGCCCAGGAAGTCACCGCGCCGAACACCCAGCAAGCCGGCCCGGCACCCGCCCAGCAGACGGACTCACCGCTCGCGCAACAAACCGGCCCTGCGCCCGCCACACAGGCCGACCCGCCGCCCCCGCAAGGAGCCGACTCCGCGTTCAACCCGGCTCCCGCGCCGGAAGGCGAGCCGGCGCCCGAAGCGGAGGCCGTGCGGGAACGTCGCCGCTCCCCGTACCGCAAGTTGGCCGAACACGCCGCGCTCTACACCGTGGCCCAGATCGTGCTGCTCATCCTGGCCGAGTCGTGGCTGCTCGAACTCGTACGCGGCAGCGCCGACGCCCTGAACGGCACCCGCGAGGGCGGCGCCTCGTTCCTGTACGGCGCCGGCCGCATCTGGACCTTCATTCTGATCATCGACGTCGTCTGGACCATCGTCACGGCACGCCGCGCCGCCAGGTCACGCTGATTCGGGAAGAGGTTCCATCGCCGACAGAATGGTCGCGAAGTCGTCGCCGGGGATGGTGAAAAGGCCACGACGAAACGGCAGGCCCCAGTGGGTCGGGTCGGCGATGAAGGACAGCCGCTCCGCGAGCGGCTTGGCCTCCGGCCGCCGCCGGCAAGCATGGAACCGCGCCGCCAGCCGCCACGGGCGAAAGTCCTCACTGACCCAAGCCTGATACGGCTCGTCGCCGGTGATGGTCGCCCAAGCCGTGAACTGCCGGACAGGCTCACCCCCGTGCAGGCTGGTGCGAGGCGAGTAGAAGATCATCTCGTCCCCCGGCTGCGGCCGGCCCAGACGTGTCCGCGCGCCGTGGTCCGCCTGCGTGAAGCCTCCCTTTGCGGCGGCTTCCACGTGGTCCAGGCTGACCGTGTTGATCCAGAACCGCTGCTCTCCGGCGGCCGGGCCCTTCGTCATGTGCGCTCCACGGTTGAGTCCAGTGCGTGTCAGTATACTGACACAAGCAAGCGTCTCGCGTATGAGCCGTGGACTCTCGACGATGGAAGCCGGCGCGGCCCGCCGGTTGACTTGAGGCATGTTCGCACTGAGGGTGACCGCGCTGATCGCGGCAACTATGACGACCGGGCTGATGGCCGGTGTGTTCGGGCTCTACCAGCACACCGTGATGGTCGGGCTCGGCCGCTCCGACGACCGTACGTTCGTCGGGGCCTTCCAGGCGCTCGACCGGGCCATCATCAACCCCTGGTTCATGCTCAGCTTCGTCGGCGCGCTGCTTCTCACGGCCATCTCGGCGTTCCTGAGCCCGGGCCGCCAGATCCTGCCCTGGGTGCTGGCCGCGCTCATCCTGTACGCGCTCGTCTTCGCCATCACCGTGGTCGTCAACGTGCCGATGAACGACGCCCTCAAGGCGGCCGGCGCCCCCGACCAGATCCCGGACCTGGCCGCCGTACGCCATGCTTTCAACGAAGCCCGCTGGACCGCCTGGAACCTGGTGCGCACGCTCGCCACCACCGCCGCCTTCGGCTGCCTCTGCTGGGCGCTCGTAGTGCGCGGCAAGCTCGGTTAAGGCGTCACATCTTCTTCCGGCGACGCTCCGACGTCTCGTGCCAGAAGTACCAGTCCCGTCCGCTCCAGAAGAACGTTTCGTCAATCGACACGGGCTCGGTGCCCTCGGGCCACACCCCGCTGACCGAGATCGAGTCGATCGTGATTTCGGCTGTGCGGAGAGCCTCGCCGTTGCAGCCGATCAGCGCCGCAGTGCACCCCTCGACAGTCAACGTGCCGAACCCGCCGCTCAGGCGGGCCGTGGGCGGCCGGTCGTGTGCCTGCGCCGCATCGAAGATGGCCTCGGACGACATGGAGCTCGCCGCGTGCGCAACGGCCTCGTCCAACCCGCGCAGACAAACGAGATCGCCCGGGGTAGCCAGCAGGCGGGCCAACGCCCGCACGAGCCCGGGGCGACCAGGAATGAGTTCCGCGATCGAGGCGGTCGCGGTGTCCTCACGCTTCTTGTCGTGAATCACCACTCTCGCTCTGTCCCCCACCGACGCGCGTTCACAGTCGTAGACATTCACGTTCATGTGCTCGGCGGATCCCGTGGAAACGATCTCGCGCGTACGGCGCGTTTCCAGGCTCGCGAACACCAACGCTTGGAAGACGCCGTTCAGAACCAGGCTGTCGGGATCGTCGACGAGGCGCCGAAGAATGTAACTCGCTACGAACCCGATACTTTCCCGCAGTTGCCCGGCGTCGAAAGCGACCGTATCGATCTGACGCACCAAGCGGTGTTCGAGCTTGCCGTCGTCGCTCACCACCACACAGAAACTGTCCCGGACCTCGACTCGGTCGATCACGCCGAACAGGCTGACGGCCGGGACATCGATGGAGTCGGCCAGGACGGTCACCTCGATCGGCTCCCACTTCTCGAACTCGCTCGAGGGCACCGCGGGCCGCACTGGCGAGACGATATCGGTGATCTCGCAGCGCACCGGGTGAACTTCCAACGGCAGCATCGAGGGGGATTTAGGGATGACGTCGGCCTCGGAGTAATGCACGGAGTATTGGTCGCCGTACTCGGGCGAGGAACGATTGATCTCACGCATGACTTCAGGGTGTCAGCGAAGCCTTGCGCATCGCCACATTTCGATCACCCGATGGTCTCGGGCTCGAGAACTCAGATGCCGGCGTCGCGGGCTCGGGCTATGGCCTCGGCCCGCGACGCCACGTGCAGCTTGCTGAAGACGTTGCTGACGTAATTTCGTACGGTCTTGGCGCTCAGGCTCAGCTCGCCCGCGATGACGTCGTTCGTCAGGCCTCGGGACATCAGCTGCAGCACGTTGCGTTCGCTGGAGGTCAGGCCCGGGAACGGTTCGGCGGGTGGGCGGCCGGCGAAGAACGCCACGATCCGCGACGCGATGGCCGCGCTGAAGATGGCCTCGCCGTGGCCGACGGCCAGGATCGCGCGGGTCATCTCCTCGTCGTCGGTGTCCTTCAGGACGTAGCCGCGCGCGCCCGCCCGCAGCGCCGCGAAGACGGAGTCGTCGTCCTCGAACATGGTCACCACGAGGATGTGTGGTCCGTCCGGCAGTGCGGCCAGCCGCCGGATCGCCGTCAGGCCGTCGCCGCCGGGCATGTGCAGGTCCATCAGCACGAGCTGCGGCTTCAGCGACAGCGCCAGCTCGACAGCGGCCTTGCCGTCGGTGGCCTCACCGGCCAGCGAGACACCGGGCATCGAGCCCAGCAGAGCCCGCAATCCCTTGCGGAACAACGGATGGTCGTCGGCCACCAGCACCGTGATCATGAGCTCCCCCAGGCGAAGCTGACGGCGACGCGCGTACCCCCGCCGGGCGCCTCGCCGATGGCCAGCGTTCCACCCAGTTCGCTGCTGCGCTCGCGCATCGACCGGTGGCCCACCCCGGCCAGGTAGTCGTCCGGCAGCCCGCGCCCGTCGTCGGTGACAGTCAGCGTCACCCCGTCCGCAACCACCGCCAACTCGACCGCACAAGTGGCCGCACCCGAATGCCGCGAAGCGTTGTGCAGCGCCTCCGCGGCGATCCGGTACAGCGCCACCTCCACCGCCGCCGGCAACTCCGGCATCGGCGACGGCGCGGACACCGTACGCGCAAGCCCGTCGCCCGACCGCAAGTTGCGCAGCGCATCGACCAGTCCGAACTCGTCGAGCATCGGCGGCCGCAGCTCGTAGACCAGGCGCCGGATGTCCGCCGTGGCCTGGCGAACATCCGCGCGCAACTCTTCCGCCAGCTCCGCCGCTGCCTCCGGTGAGTCCTGGACCGTACGCTGCAAGACCCCCAGCCGCAGCCCGAGCGACGCCAGCGTCGGACCCAGCCCGTCGTGCAGATCGCGCCGGATCCGCAGCCGCTCCTCCTCGCGCGCCGCCACCAGCTGCTCCCGGGAGCGGGCCGCGTACAACGTCATCGCGACCTGCCGTCCCAGATCCTCGAGCAGCCTCATGTCGGCCGCCGACAGCCTGTCCCGCCGGCGCCGCGCGCTCACTCGCAGCGTCCCGAGCCGCTGCTCCTGATAGCTGAGCGCGATCTCCACCATCGAGGCGCCCTCGGGCACTTTCCCGTACGAGGTCACGACCCGACCGTCCGACTCGATCTCCACGTACGGCAGGGCCATCGTCCCGGCCAGGGCGGCCGCCACCGAGGGGAGCAGCTGCCGCGACACGTGACCGGCCACCTCGTACGCGTTGTCCCGCTGCCCGTAGGCGAGCTGGTGCACGCCCCGGTCGAGCCAGGCCGACACCGGCGCCCACGTGACGGCGACGACGGCGAACGCGACGGCGTGCGACCACCACGGAATCTCGTCGAGCGACCCGATCGGCCGGTGCGGGAAGGTGGCGATCACCGCGACCAGCCCCGCCACCACCACCGCGTACCAGAGAAGCAGGAAGGGGAACAGGAGCTGGTAGAGACGGCGATTGGCCGTGTCAGACCGCACTGACGACCCTTTCCCGCCACAGGCAGAACGAGATGACCACGATGTGGTGCACGAGCATGAGCGAGGCGAACACCATTTCGGCGCCGGTGCGGTCGAACAGCAGCGAGCTGACCGCCTGCACGATCCAGAACGCGTTCACCGCGATGAGCAGCACCGCGCCCCACTTCTGCAAGCGCCAGGCGCCGTACGCGGCCACGAGCGCCAGCACGTCCGAGGTGAAGCTGCCGAGCACCAGACCGAACGGCGCTTCGCTCTCGCGCGCGCCGAGCACCAGGTTGGGCAGGTCGAACAGCGTGATGCCGATGATCGCCACCAGCACCGACAGGGCGGCCGCGATCCGCAGCGCGGTCGAGCGGGTCATGCGTCCCATGAGAAGCCCTCCGATTCGAAGTTGTCGAGGGCCTTCAAGCTAGGAATGCGCCGTCCCACCGGTCACGATGCGCGTGTCCCCACTTCCTGGGACAGCTTGTGGGTCAGTTCGAGCACGACGTCGGCGAACACGTCGATGTCGGCTTCGGTGGTACGCCAGTTGACGATCGCCGGGCGCAGGGCGACCTTGCCGTCGTACACCGTGGTGCCGGCGTAGACGCGCCCGTCGGCCAGCAAGGCGGCTCCCAGCCTCCGGTTGAAGTCGTCGAGGTCGGCCACGCCGGTCGGGACCGCTCGGAAACAGACGATGCAGAGCTGCACGTCGGCCAGCCGCTCCAGCTCGGGCGCGGCGTCGACCCGGGCCGCCAGCTGCTGGGCCAGATCGAGGTGGCGCTCGACCATGTCGCGATGACCCCTTTTCCCGTACGCGGCCAGCGTGGCAAAGATGGGCAGGGAACGCGCGCGGCGGGACGACTCCGGCCCGTACAACGCGTACCCGCCGGCCGGATCGCCCGGCCCGGGCAGGTAGGCGGCGCCCGGCATGCCGAAGGCCGCGCCCAGCCTCGCCTGATCCTTGACGAAGGCGAAGCCGCTCTCGTACGGCACGTTGAGCCACTTGTGAGCGTCGGCCGCGATCGAGTCGGCCCGGTCGACGCCGGCCACCAGATGACTCGTACGCGGGGAAAGCCTTGCGAACAAGCCGAAAGCGCCGTCGACGTGTAGCCAGCAGCCGAACTCCCTCGCCAGATCGGCCAGCTCGCCCACCGGGTCGAAGTCGCCCGCATTGACCTCACCCGCGTTGGCGATGATCACGGCCGGCGCGCCCTTGAGCGAGTCCAGGTGCCGCCGCATGACGCCGAGGTCGACCCGCCCGACGCCGTCCCGCGCGCACACGGTCACCGAGTTGCGCCCGTGCCCCAGCATCTGCAATGCCTTGCGGGCGCTCGCGTGCACGTAACCCGACGACAGCACCGGCATCCGCGGCAGCTCGGCCAGCCCGTCCTCGGCCGTGTCCACCCCGTGCTGGAACCCCCACCAGTGCGTGGCGCACCCCAGCGAGGTGAAGTTGGCGAACGTCGCGCTCCCAACCAGCGCCCCGCCCCACGAGGCCGGCAGCCCGAACAGCTCCTTCAGCCACCCGAGGGCGACCGCCTCCACCTCGTGCGCGAACGGCGACGAGATCTTCGAGAACGCGTTCTGGTCGAGCAGGGCGGCCGTCCAGTCCGCCGCGAGCGCGGCCGGCGTCACTCCCCCGGTCACGAAGTGAAAGAACCGCGGCCCGGCCGAAGCCGTCCCGGCCGCCGTCCCCACCCGCAGTAGCCGCTCGACGACCTCGGCCGCGTCACCCGATTCGGGCAGCGGCCCACCGAGCTCGGCCAGAAGCGACAACGCCTGCGAGTCCTGCACGGGCCGCGAGGCCAGCGACGCGAGATAGGGGCCGGCGGCCGCGTGCACCTGGCCCAGAAGATCCGACATGCCCGCAGCCTACGGCCCGATCAGGCCGGATGGCCGTCGTCGCCGGTGCGGTCGGCCTGAGTCGAGAACTTCGAGACGAAGACGTCCAGCTTGCTGTCGACGTCCACGGCGCACTTGTACCGGCCCGCGGGCGCGTCCACCCGCAGGTTGACGTGGAACCAGCGACCCTGGTCGTCGGGCTGGTCGCGGAAGTGCCGTTGCAGCACCCCGGCCAGCACGCCGTACCGCTCGAACGGCATGCGGCCAGTCAACCAGCCTTTGCCACCGCCCGGCTGTCGGCATGGCGACGGTGACGACTGATCGATTGACACCGCCGGGCCCGAGGAACACGCTCCCGATCAGGAGAGGAGAACCCGATGGCCATCCCGCAGATCCAGGTCAAGTCGAACGTCCGTGAGCTCCGCAAGAACGACGACCCCGTTCCGGACGACGAAGTACGAGCCGTGCAGTTCATGCTCGCCTTCGTGAGCGGTGGCTATTCACCGTTCGACCGCGCCCTGCGCCCGGCGGACGGGGTGGACGGCCGCTTCGGCCCCAAGACCGACGAACGGGTCCGCCGCTTCCAGACGAAAGAAAAGCTGGAAGTCGACGGCATCGTCGGCGAGGAAACGTGGACGGCCCTGCTGGAGCGGTGGAACAACTTCCAGACCGTCGGCTGACGCTGGTGCACCGTGAGCGAGATCCGGCCGTTCCGCATCTAGGACGGGCCGACCGACGTCCGCCGCCTTGACTGTGCCCTGAGGGCGCAGGATCACATGGGTCCGACCGCGGAGACCGGACCTGGTGACGGAGGCTGGACATGAAGCGACGGCGTGGCATCGCCCTGATGGGGATGCTCGGCCTGCTCGGGGCGCTGACAGCGGTGCTGCCGGCGGGCGCGGACGAGGCGGCGGCCGGGCTGGAGTGGGCCGCCCGGCCGCCCGAGGTGGTCACCGCGCCCGTACGGGTTGGGCCGGACGCCCGTGCAGGTGCGCCGCACGTACTTCGACCTCGCCGAGCGCCTCGACCGCACCCCGGCGCCCGAGCCGGAAACTCGGCCCGCGGGCCACGCTGATCACCGCCGAGGAGAGCGGCCACGGCACGTACGTCCTGGGCGACAACGCCTGCGCGCTGAACCTGGCCACGGCGTATCTGGTCGACGGGAAGCGGCCGGCCCGAGACACCACCGAGGGCGGGGAGCAGACGCTTCGCGCCCTCGACGCGGAGCTGGCCGCGAGCATCGAACGCCAGCAACGGATGCGCGAGGAACTGGCCGCGGTGCTGCGCAACCCCGGCCTGGTCGAGGCGCCGCCCGGCTTCGAGACCCACGTGGCCGCCCTGACCAAGTCCGACCGCTCGTTCATGCTGCTCACCGCCCGCATCTTCGAGCCCGAGGTGGTCGACGTGATGCGCGACCTGCACACCCGCCCCGAGTCCGCCGCGGCCGCCGAGTTCGACGCCCTCACCGAGGACGCCCGCCAGCGTTTGGCCGAGCGCTACGCCGCCGAGATCCGCCGCGACCTGGACGAGAACCCCGTCCTGGCCGCGGCCGTCGACAAAGTCAATGCGGGCGGCGACCCGAACACCCAGCCGGTCCTGCTGCACGCAGTGGTCGAACTGTTCAACCCGACCCAGATCGACGTCCGGCAGCGAGTCAACGCCCTCCTCTACCCGGATACTTCTTGTCCGAGTATGGTTGCGGACAATAGTTGTCCGAGTTGAGGAGTCCAGCATGACCGGCGAACCCCGCCTGAACCTGCCCAAGGCCGCGCCCAAGGCGGCCCGCGCGCTCTACGCCGCCGATCAGGCGGTGCGCGAGTCGCCGCTCGACCCGGCGGTGCGGGAGCTGGTCAAGCTGCGCGTCTCGCAGATCAACCACTGCGTGCACTGCGTCGACCTGCACAGCCACGAGGCTCTGGAGCTCGGCGAGAAGCTCGACCGGATCCTGCAGCTGGTCGCGTGGCGCGAGTCGGCGCTGTTCAGCCCGGCCGAGCGGGCCGCCCTCGAGTACGCCGAGGCCGCGACCACCCTGACCGAGCACGGCGTCAGCGACGAGGTCTGGGCCGGCGTGCGCGACGTGATGACCGACGAGGAACTGGGCGCCCTGGTCGTACAGGTGGCGCTGATGAATGCCTACAACCGGTTCGGCGTCCCGCTGCAGATGCCGGCCCAGCCGAGGAACTGAGGCGGTTGCCGGCTGGTCACTATGCTGGGCGGGTGGCAGCGTGTCCTGAGCTGGCTTTCGTCCGCCGTTCGCGGTGGCGAGGGCTCTCCGGGGCAACCCCGGGGACGTTCGTTTGAGCTCCGCAGCGCATCGCCGGCGCGCTTCTGTGCTTCGCGCGGCACGGCGCCGGCACGACCGGGAATCGTCGGGGCACGCTGCCGCACCGGGCGGGGTGGCGGGCGCGCTGGCCGATGCGCTGCTGACCACTGACTGGCGGCAGGGTCAACTGCTTGCGGCCGTACGATCGGTGGTGGCGGGACGCGTGCCCTGGGCTCGCCGGCTGGTGGCGGCCGTCCGGTGGGCGTACCCGCAAGCGCCTCGCGACCGGCCCCGGGAGCTTCGTCAGTTCCTGACCGCGCGCTCGCTGACTCGGCGGGCGGTCATCCGGCATCGGATCGCGGCGCCCACTCAGGTCGTCCGGATGCGGTGGAAGGCTCCGGCCATCGGCGATCTCGGCGAGCTGGCCGACTTCCTCGGGCTCGACGGCGACGCGCTCGACTGGTTCGCCGACCGTCGTGAGATCAATCGGCACGCCCGTGACGAGAAACTGCGTCATTACCGGTACGCGTGGCGCCCGCACCGGTTGATCGAGGCGCCCAAGCCGCGGCTGCTCGCCCTGCAACGCCGCGTGCTCCACGAGATCCTGTCCCGGGTGCCCGTGCACCCCAGCGTGCACGGCTTCGTGCCCGGCCGCGGAACCCACACGTTCGCGCGCGCCCACACCGGCCAGGACGTGCTCATCAGCCTGGACCTGCGCGCCTTCTTCACCAGCATCACGGCCGCCCGCATCTACGGGTTGTTCCGCGGCATCGGTTACCCCGAACCGGTTGCGCACGCGCTGACCGCCTTGACCACCACCCGTACGCCCGCACCCGTTCTTCGCCACGCGCCCGCCCCGCACCTGGCCGCCCTGCTGCGCCAACCGCACCTGCCGCAGGGCGCGCCCACCTCCCCCGCCCTGGCCAACCTGTGCGCCTACCGCCTGGACCGACGGCTCAGCGGACTGGCCGCCCGGTTCGGCGTGACCTACGGCCGGTACGCCGATGATCTGGCCTTCTCGGGCACTGCCGACAACGATCGGCTCATTGCGCTGACGACGCGGATCGTGGCCGAGGAGGGCTTCCGCGTCCATCCTCACAAGACGCGGAAGAGGAGCCGGTCCCAGCGCCAGGAACTGACCGGCCTGGTCGTCAACACCCGCCCCGCCGTGCCCCGCGAGGAGTACGACCGGCTGCGCGCGACCCTGCACAACGCGGCCGTCCACGGGCTGGCCGAGGCCAACCGCGACGGCCACGCCGACTTCGCCGCCCACCTGGCCGGCCGCGTCGCCTGGATGTCCCACCGCCACCCGACTCGCGCCGCCAAGCTCCACAAGTTGCTCGCCCGCGCTCTAGCCTGATCGCCATGACCGTTGACCTCTTCGCCGGCGTGTCGATCCGGGACTACGCCGCCGCCACCGCCTGGTACGAGCAGCTCTTCGGCGCCCCGCCGTCCTTCCTGCCCAACGACAAAGAGGCGGTGTGGGAGGTCGCCGAGCACCGCTACGTCTACATCGAGGTGCGCCCCGACCACGCCGGCCACGCCCTGCAGACCCTGTTCGTCGAGGACTTCGACGCCCGCCTGGCCGCGATCGCCGCCCGCGGCCTCGAGCCGGCCCAGGTCGAGACCTACGAGAACGGCGTCCGCAAGGCCACCTTCCGCGACCCCGACGGCAACGAGATCGGCTTCGGCGGCGCCCCGGTCGAATGAGCAAGCGCGTCGTCCTGCTCGACCTCGACGGCACGCTGCTCGACTACTCCGACGACGACTGGCGGCTGACCGTCCGCGCGACCTGCGCCGGACTGGCCACAGCGGCGCCGGGCCTGGACGCGGCTGCGCTTGCTACGACGTACGAGCGAATCTGCCTTGGTCATTGGCGGGTTGCAGCGTCGGCGGTGATGCTGGCGCCGAGCGGCTCGCCGCACGGTCACGACGTCTGGCGCGAGCATTGGCACGAGGCCCTGAGGGTCCACGGCCACGGCGACACCGAGCTGGCCCGGCACGCGTTCGAGCTCTACCGCGCCGACCGGCTGGCCCGCTACCGGCTCTATCCCGACGTGCCGGCCGCCCTGGCCCGGCTCCGCGAGCTCGCCGACGGCCTGGCGGTGGTGACCAACGGGCCGGGCGACACCCAGCGCGAGAAGATCGCCGCGACCGGCCTCGACGCGTACGTCGACGTGGTCGTCACCTCGGGCGAGACCGGCCACGCCAAGCCCCGGCCCGAGATCTTCCACATCGCCCTGCGCGAGCTGGACGCCACCCCGGACGAGGCCTGGCACATCGGCGACAGCCTGACCAGCGACGTGGCCGGCGCCCGCAACGCCGGCCTGGCCGGAGCCGTCTGGCTCAACCGCACCGGAGCCGCCGGTCAGTGAGCGAAGATGCCGGCCGTTCCCATCGCCACGCGGCGGCGGGCGGCCGGCTCGTCGTCGCCGAAGCGGTCGACCGCCCACGACAACGCCAGCACCAGCTCGTACACCTCGTCGGCGGTGATGCCGGCGTCCGCGTCGCCTGCGGTCTGGGCCGCGTCGAGCAGGGCGCCGGTCCGGGTCAGCAGCGGGTCAGCGGCCGGCTTCATGGGTGACTCGGCGTCGTTGTGGGCGGCGGCCAGGCAGTACGGCAGGTCGTGCCAGATCCGCAGCTGCCAGGTCAGCGTGGCCAGCCACTCGGCCAGCGCCTCGCGCGCCGAGCGGGTCCGGGCCAGCGAGTCGGCCTCGCCCAGCGCCTCTTCGATGCTCGTCCGCATCACCGCGGCCAGCAGGTCGTCGCGGGTCGGGAAGTTGCGGTAGAGCGTCGCGTTTCCCACGCCCGCACGCAGGGCGATGCCGTCGAGCGACGTGAGCACCCCCTCGGCGTCGAAGATCTCGCGCGCCGCGGCCAGGATCGCGTCGCGGTTGCGCTGGGCGTCGGCGCGCATCGGACGCTTCGTTGTCGCCATCACCACATCCTCGTTGACTATCCGGGGAGTCTCCCCACATAGTTTTCCGGGGGAACTCCCCAGTTATCGAAGGAGTCTAGATGAAGCAGTCACTCGACGGCCGCACGGTGCTCGTGACCGGCGCCAACGGCGGGCTCGGCGAGCACTTCGTGCGGCAGGCGCTCGAGCGCGGCGCCGCCCGGGTCTACGCCGCCGCCCGTACGGAAAAGAACTGGAACGACACTCGGGTGCGAGCACTGACGCTCGACCTGACGCGCCTCGGCGACGCCGAGCGTGCCGCGGCGGTCGCGACGGATGTCGACCTGCTCATCAACAACGCGGCCGTCGCGCCGGTCGGCGACTCGATCTCCGGCCCCGAGGACGTCCTGCGGCAGACCTTCGAGACGAACTTCTTCGGCACGCTGCGCGTCGCCCGCGCGTTCACGCCCGTGCTGGCGGCCAACGGCGGCGGGACGCTGCTGAACATCCTGTCCTCGGCGGCCTGGATCAACGTGCCGACCGGGTACGCGGCCTCGAAGGCAGCCATGTGGTCGGCCACCAACGCCCTGCGGTTCGAGCTTCGCGAGCAAGGCACCCAGGTCGTCGCACTGCTGGTCGGGATGATCGACACGGCCATGTCGGCCCGCTGGGACGTGCCCAAGGTCGCCGCGGCCGACGTCGTGGCGCAGGCCTACGACGCCGTCGCCGACGGGTCGATCGAGGTGCTGGCCGACGAGCCGACCCGGCACCTGAAGTCGCGTCTGAACACGCCGGCCGAGGAGCTGTACCCGTGGCTCGACGAACAGCTGGCCGGCTTCAAGGCCTGACCGCCTCTTTCGGGTTGTCTTGGCGGCCGGGCGTGGACTAGCGCTCAGCCCGGTCGATAGCGTTCCGACGCCGTGCGAGCGCAGAGCGTAGAGATCGACAGGGGTGAGTGCTCGTGACCACCATTCGCCGTCGCGTGGCGCGGACCCTCGCGCTGCCGGTGGCCGCCGTCCTGGTGCTGCTGGCCGTCGTGGTGGCGATCGAGGCCCGCGGGTACGCCCGGGCCGCGAGCGCCGCCCGGGCGGTGAGCCACGTTCTCGCCGTACAGGACCTGGTTCAGGAACTTCAGACCGAGCGCGGGCTGGCCGCCGGGCTGCTCGGCGGCAACGCGGGTTTCCGGGCCGAGCTGGCCCCGGCCCGGGCCCGCGTCGACGAGCGCCGCACCCGCCTCGACCGCCTGGTGACCGGGCCGCTGGACGCCCTCGACGGCGTCCGGATCAGCACCGACGCCGCCACGATCAGCCGGGCCTCCGCGTTCGGCTTCTACACCGCCCGGATCAACGACCTGAGCCGCATCGACACAGATCTCGACGGCGCGGGCGACACCGAGCTGCGGCGCGGGGCGAGCGCTCTGCGGGCGCTCGGCGACGCCAAGGAGGCCATCGCTCAGGAGCGCGCGTTCCTCAACGGTGTGTTCTCGGCCGGCGGCTTCCGCAAGGGCGAGTTCCTGCAGTTCGTCACCATGCGCTCGGCCAAGGACGCGGCGCTGGCCACCTTCACCCGGTACGCCACACCCGAGCAGCGGGCCTCGGCCGATTACGTCTTCGGCACCGGCGCCGGGCAGGTCGCCCGGCACTTCGAAGATCTCGCGCTGGCCTCCGGCGACGGCCGCGACCTGCAGGTCAACCCGCAGTCGTGGTGGTCGGCCCACACCACCGTGCTGGACGACCTGCTGCGCCTCGAACAGCACGTCGGCTCGGTGATCAGCGTCCGCGCCGAGACGCTGCGCGACCAGGCGACCCGCCGCATGATCGGCCTCGGCGTGATCGTGCTGTTGTGCGTGGCCGGCGCGATCTGGCTGGCCGTGGCCGCGTCCCGCTCGATCGCGCGCCCCCTCGCCTCGCTGGCCGCCCGCGCCGATGAGCTGAGTCAAAGTCAACTTCCTTCCGCTGTACGGCAGGTGGCGGCGGGCGCCGAGGTCGATGCCCCCGATTTCGAACCACCAGTGGGCGCCACCCGCGAGGTGCAGGCCGTGGCGGCCGCGTTCGACCGGGTCCAGCGGACGGCCTACGCGCTGGCCACCGAGCAGGCCCAGCTGCGCCGGGGAACCACCGACAGCCTGGCCGACCTGGGCCGCCGCCACCAGAACCTGCTTCGCCGCCAGCTCGGCCTGATCACCCGGCTCGAGCGCGAGGAGGCCGACCCGGCCGGGCTGGCCGACCTGTTCGAGCTCGACCACCTGGCCACCCGCATGCGCCGCAACGCGGAGAGCCTGCTGGTGCTGGTCGGCGCGACCGGCCCGCGTCCCGGCTTCGAGCCGGTGCCGGTCGAGGACGTGGTGCGGGCCGCGGTGGCCGAGGTCGAGGAGTACCGGCGGGTCACGCTGCGCCGGATCGACGAGGTGCGGCTGGCCGGGACGGCGGCGAGTGCGGTGGCCCACCTGCTGGCCGAGCTGATCGAGAACGGGCTCGCGTTCTCCTCGCCCGAGGTGGACGTCGAGCTGCAGGGGCGGCTGGTCGGCGACCGCTACCTGATCGCCGTGGTCGACCAGGGCATCGGCATGACCGGCGCCGACCTGGACGAGGCGAACCGGCGGCTGCGCGGCGAGGGCGACTTCCTGACCGCGCCCGCCCGCTATCTGGGCCACTACGTGGTGGGCCGGCTGGCTCGCGACCTGGGTGCCGAGGTGGTGCTGACGCCCTCGCCGGTGACCGGGGTGACGGCCCGGGTGGTGCTGCCGGCGGCGCTCATCGTGGCCGAGCCGGCCCTGCCGCCGATCACCGTCGAGTACCTGCCCGCGCCCGCGCCCGCACCGGCCGCCCTGCCCCAGCAGCGGCCCGCCCCGATGGCGGAGGGGGACGTGGCCCGTACGCCCAACGGCCTGCCCCGCCGCCCGCCGCGCGCACCCCGAGTCACCCGGCTGCACGCCGCGCCCGGCCCGGCCGACCTCTCCCCCGACGAAACCCGCTCGCGCCTGACCGCCTTCCGCAGCGGGGTCGCGCGCGGCGCCCGATCCGAGGAACCGCAGACATGAGCGTGCAGGCCACCGGAGACCGGCATCAGTTCAACTGGCTGCTCGGCAACTTCGTCCAGCACACCGACGGCGTACGGGACGCAGTGGCAGTTTCGTCCGACGGCCTGCTCATCGCGGCCTCGGACGGGCTGGAGCGCGGCGAGGCCGACCACCTCGCGGCCATCGTGTCCAGCCTGGCCAGCGTGGCCCGCAGCGCGTCCCGGCGCTACGACTTCGAGGCGCTCAAGCTCATCATGATCGAGATGCGGCGGGGGTTCCTGCTCGTGTCGGTCATGGACGGCGGCAGCTGCCTGGGCGTGGTGGCCGGCGCCGAGTGCGACGTCGGCCTGGTCGGCTACGAGATCTCGCGGCTGGCCGAACGTTTCGGGACGCTGCTGACGCCCGCGCTGATCGCCGACTCCCGGCAGCATCTGCGGCCATGAGCTGGGCTCCCGACCCGCGGATGATCCCGCCGGCGCCCACTGTTTCGCCCGCGGCGGCGCCCGAGCGGCCGCTCGACACGGCCGACGAGCAGTTCCTGCGCCCGTTCATGGTCACCGGCGGGCGCACCCGGCCCCGGCACGACGGGCTGCGGGTCGAGACGCTGCTGCACGCCACGCCGGATGCTCTGGGCGCTCCGTTGCGGTTCGAGGCCCGCCGGATCGTCGAGTTGTGCCGCACCCCGCAGACCGTCGCCGACCTGGCGGTGGCGTTACGGCAGCCGTTGGGTGTGGTGCGGGTGCTGGCGGCCGACCTGGTCGCCGAGGGGCATCTGCGCATCGAGGACCAGCTGGGCGAATTGCCGCTCGCGTTGATCGAAAGGATCCGGGACCGTGTCAGCGCACTCTAGCGCCGTCCTCGCGCCGGTGGCCGTCAAAATCGTCATCAGTGGCGGTTTCGGCGTCGGCAAAACCACATTCGTGGGGGCGATCAGCGAGATCGAGCCGCTTGTGACCGAGGCCGAATTGACGGAACGCTCGGTCGGCGTGGACGACACTTCGGTCGTACGCGGGAAGACGACGACAACAGTGGCGCTGGACTTCGGCCGGATAACGCTCGACGAGGCGCTGTTGTTGTATTTGTTCGGCACGCCCGGGCAGGACAGATTCGCCTTCCTCTGGGACGACCTGGTCGACGGCGCGCTCGGGGCCATCGTGCTGCTCGACACGCGCCGGCTGGAGGACTGCTTTCCCGCCGTCGACTATTTCGAGGACCACGACATCCCGTTCCTGATCGGCGTGAACAATTTCGACCAGGCCCGGCGGTTCGAACTCGACGAGGTGCGTGACGCCCTGGGAGTCGACCCCCGGGTGCCCGTGGTCGAATGCGACGCGCGCCGCCGCGATTCCGTCAAGGGAGTGCTGATGGCACTGACCGAGGAAGTGCTGACCCAGCGACTGGCCAAGGCGCACGCGGGGTCGGCATGGTGAAAAGCTTTCTTCGTACGGTGGTGGTGTGCGCTTTGCTGGGCGGGTGCTCAGCCTCCACAGCCACCGTGGTTCCCGCGCCCGGCGCACCGTCGTCGAACTCGTGCGGCACCGTGCGAATTGCGGTGAACCCGTGGGTCGGCTACGCCGCGAACGTCGCCGTGGTGAGCTATCTGTTGCGCCAGGAATTGGGCTGCACCGTCATCACGTCCGACCGCACCGAAGAGGAATCGTGGGCGGGCCTGGCCCGCGGCGAACTGGACGTCATTCTCGAGAACTGGGGCCACGACGACCTCAAGAAGCGCTACATCGACGACCGCCGGGTCGCCGTCGAACAGGGGCTCACCGGCAACCGCGGCGTGATCGGCTGGTACGTGCCGCCGTGGCTGGCCAAGGAACATCCCGACATCACCGACTGGCAGAACCTCAACAAGTACGCGGATCTGTTCCGCACTTCCGCGTCCGGCCGCAAGGGACAATTCCTCGCCGGCGACCCCTCGTTCGTCACGAACGACGCCGCCCTGATCCGCAACCTGCGCCTGGACTTCACGGTCGTGCACGCCGGCAGCGAGGACGCGCTGATCGCCGCCTTCCGCCGCGCCGAGCAATTCCGTACGCCGCTAATTGGCTATTTCTATGCCCCGCAGTGGCTGCTGTCGGAGATTCCGCTGGTGCACGTGACGCTTCCCCGCTACACCCCCGGCTGCGACGCCGACCCCAAGAAGGTGGCGTGCGACTACCAGCCGTACGACCTCGAGAAGATCGCCAGCAAACAGTTCGCCGACTCCGGCAGCCCCGCCGCCGAACTCATCAAACGCTTCACCTGGACCAACGAGGACCAGAACGCCGTGGCTCGCGATTTGACCACCGAGAAGCTGCCGCCCGACCAGGCCGCCAAACGCTGGCTCGACGCCAACCGCCCCACCTGGCAGGAATGGCTGCCGGACTGACCTGTCACATCCGCCGGAGCCGAACGGTCTCTAGGGGCATGACCGACGACAACCTCAGCAAGATGAACGACCTCGACTTCCGCGCCTGGAACAAGGCCGACTGGAACGGCCTGTTCACCGACCTCCACACCGACGACGTGGTCGTCTACTTCCAGGGCAAACCCTCCACCACCGGGCTGACCGACCACATCGACGCCATGAAGGCCCTTGTCGAAGCGAACGGCGGCCAACCGGCCCAGCTGAAGTCCCACCCCGTAACCTTCGGCGCCGGCGACTGGACCTGCGTAGTCGGCGAATTCGAGAACGGCAGCCGCATGGTGACCGTGGCCAAATGGCGCGACGGCGCCATCGCCGAGGAACACATCTGGCTGTGACCGCTATTCGAGGCCTTCCCGCGGAATCGGTTCACCGACCCGGAAGCCGCGAAAGCTGACCTCGAGCCCCGCCCGCTCCGGCGAGCAGCACATGACGCCCACGTCGACCGTCTCCGGCAGATCCAGATGCCCCAGCCGCACCAGCTGCCACGAACCGTCTTCGGCTCCCCGGTGCACGCACACCGCCGAGCCGAAGCGGGTCAGCCGCAGGGCCAGCTCACCCCCGTAGTCCGGCACCGGCACCACCGACAGGTCGGACTGGCCGCGCGTGACCACAGTGCTCAACTGAACAGCGCCGGAGGTGACCTCGAGCCCGGTCTTCAGCCAGGTGCGCTCGCCGGCCCGCAGCATCAGCCCGGCCTGGTCGAACAACGCCGCATGCCCCGCCGACACCACCACCTCGGCCGTGAAGTCCCCACGCACCGCCCGGTGGTAGAAGTGCCCGTTGTCGGTGACGTACCCGTAGAACGTCTCCCGCCAGAAGTCCGTCTTGAGCCCGGTGACCACCCGGACCACGCCGTCCTCATCCGACCACTGCGGCGGTTCGTTGAGCCACAACATCGCGCCAGTTTAGGACCGTCACGCCGAGACTTCGTAGGTGAAATGGTCGGTCCAGGTCCGGGCGGCATCCCACTCGGCCGCTTCCCGCAGAACCCGGTCGATCCGCTCGAACGCCGCGGCGCCCATGGCCGCCCGACTCGCCTCGGCCGATGCCCACACCAGATGCACCGGCCGAGGCACATCGGTGGTCAGCCTGTCCCACAACGCGGCGAGGTTGTGCCCGTAATAGGGACCGAAGTCGAGGAGCGCCGCCAGCCGCCGGTGAAAGTCGGCTTCGGAGCGGATCTCGTTGCCGTCCAGCTGCACTCGCACAACCGAACGATAGCCAAGGTCGGCAGCTGGAGCTGCGCACTCGCCGCGCCCGGCACGTTGATGAGCAGCCGTCCGAACGGAGGGTCAGGGTCGTCGGCCAGCGGGGCGGCGACCCGCCGGACCTCGAGCGAGATGTCCCGCTCGCCCAGCGCGCGCATCGCCCCGGTCAGCGCGCGCCCGTAGAACGGCTTGGCGCTCATCGCATCCGGATCCGGGTCGCCGTAGGCGCCGTTCATCGCCCGTGACGCGGCCGCTTGCGAGACGCCGGCGGCCCGCGCCACGTCGGCCGGCGTGGGCCGCTGTTCCATCATGATCCAGAAATATCGGGATCAGACGCGGGTCGTGGCCGGCCGGAGGTAGACGGCCCACGTGACCAGGACGCACAGGGCGTAGAAGGCGATGAACCCCAGGTAAGCCGCGTCCGCCTCCTTGGTGGTCAGGAAGGACTGGCGGAAGGCCAGGTTCACCAGCACGCCGCCGAATGCGCCGATCGCGCCTGCGATGCCGATGACCGCGCCGGACAAGCGGCGGGCCTCGTGGTCGTCGCCGGGGTGCTTGCGCTTGAAGATGGCCGGGATCATCTTGTACGTCGAGCCGTTGCCGACGCCGCTGAAGACGAACAGGGCGATGAACCCGACGATGTACAGGGGCAGCGACCGCATCTGGGCGGCCAGCAGCACGATCGACGCGCCGACGGCCATGGCGATGAAGTTGTAGAACGTGACTCGCGCGCCGCCGAGGCGGTCGGCCAGGGCTCCGCCGACCGGGCGGATCAGCGAGCCCAGCAGCGGCCCCAGGAACGTCAGGTACGCCGCCTTGACGGGGGTGCTGAACACGTCGGCGAACTGGACCTGCAGCACCTGGCCGAAGGCGAACCCGAAGCCGATGAACGAGCCGAAGGTGCCGATGTAGAGCATCGACATCACCCACGTGTGCGGCTCCCGCACGGCGTCGCGCATGCCGTGCTTCTCGTTGCGCGCCTGCGTCAGGTTGTCCATGTACAGCGCCGAGCCCAGCGCCGCCAGCACGATCAACGGGATGTAGATGCCGGCCACGATCCCGGGGTGCCCGGCGCCAAACACGGCCAGCACGAACAGCCCGACCAGTTGCACCGCGGCCACGCCCAGGTTGCCGCCGCCCGCGTTGATGCCGAGCGCCCACCCCTTGAGCCGGTCCGGGTAGTACGCGTTGATGTTGGTCATCGACGAGGCGAAGTTGCCGCCGCCCACGCCGGCCACGGCCGCGATGATCAGCAGGGTCGAGAAGTCGACGCCGGGCCGGATCAGGAAGGCCGCGAGGACGGCCGGCACGAGCAGCAACGAAGCGCTGAACACGGTCCAGTTGCGGCCGCCGAACCGGGCCACGGCGAAGCTGTACGGGATCCGGAGCGCCGCCCCGACCAGAGTCGGCACGGCGGTCAGCAGGAACTTGCCGGCCGGGTCAATGCCGTACTCGGGCCCGAGAAAGAGAACAAGCACCGACCACAGTGACCAGACCGAGAAGCCGATGTGTTCCGACGTGATCGAGAAGATGAGGTTGCGCCGGGCGATGGCCGCGCCGGTCCGCTCCCAGAACGAGCGGTCCTCGGGCCGCCAGTCGTCGATCCACTGACCCTTCAACGAGGGCGCGGGCAGAGTCGCAGTCATGAGAGGTCCCCCAGAAGGATCTTGCCGTCGGCCACCCCGACGGGATAGACGGTCAGGTCGGGCTGCCCGCTGAGCGAGCAACCGGTGGTCAGGTCCCAGGCGTTGAGGTGCAGCGGGCACAGCACCTGCTTGAGGTCGATCTGGCCGTCGGCCAGGGGGCCGCCCTTGTGCGGGCAGACGGCCTGAGTCGCGCGGAAGGAGCCGTCCCGCAGCCGGAAGACGGCGACCATCTCCCCGTCGACGGCGAACGTGCGGCCCTCGCCGGGCGGTATCTCGTCGGCGTACCCGATGGCCCTCATGCGCGCACCGGGACCTGTGGCAGAACGGTGAGCGGCAGCGACGTACGGAATTGGCCGGGTGTTGCCGGTTGTTCGCGGTCCTTCCACGGATCGCGATAGGCGGCGACCGATGCGTCCATCGCGGCGTCAAGTGAAGAGGCGATCCCGTCGGCGTCGTCGACGACAATTTCCCGTACGCGCTCGATCCCGATCCGCGGCACGAACGCGTACGTCCGCTCGAGCCAGTTCGCGTTCTCGCGGTAGTACTGCAGGAACCGCCCGGTCAGCGTGATGACTTCCTCGGGCGTCTCCACCGTCGTCAGCAGATCGCCCTTGCGGATGTGGGCGCCGGCCGCGCCGCCCACATAGATCTCCCACTTGCCGCCGTCGATGGCGACAACCCCCAGGTCTTTGACGTACGCCTCGGCACAGTTCCGCGGGCAGCCAGTGACCGCGAGCTTCATCTTCCCGGGGCCCTCGATGCCCTGATACCGCTCCTCGAGCGCGATCCCGAGGGCCGTCGAGTCGCCCACGCCGAACCGGCAGAAGTCCGAGCCCACACACGTCTTCACCGTGCGGAAACTCTTGCCGTACGCGTAACCGGATGGCATATCCAAATCGGCCCACACCTCGGGCAGCTTCTCTTTGGGGATGCCGAGCAGGTCGATGCGCTGTCCGCCGGTGAGCT
Organism: Paractinoplanes pyxinae; assembly: GCF_026626335.1. Lineage (GTDB taxonomy): Bacteria > Actinomycetota > Actinomycetes > Mycobacteriales > Micromonosporaceae > Actinoplanes > Actinoplanes pyxinae. Next base: position 91,243 of record NZ_JAPNTZ010000008.1, read on the forward strand.
TGACCATCGGCACTTCGTGTTTCTCGGCCACCTCGGCGATCCGCCGCAACTGGGCCGGGGTGGTGACGCCACCCTTCATCTGCGGCACCACCGAGAACGTGCCGTCACGCTGGATGTTGGCGTGCACACGGTCGTTGATGAACCGGGCGTCCCGCTCGTCGACGTACTCGCCGCCCCACATCATCTTGAGCAGCGACGCGAGGCCCATCTTGCTTTTCGCGTCCTCCTCGCCGCCGAGTTTGGCGAACACGGACGACACGGACTTCAACGAGTGCAAACGGATAGCCTCTATCAGTTCCGGCTTGGGCATCGGAATGCCCGGCACGTAGTACGAAGCGGCCGGATCCTCCTCGACCTCGCCACCCGCGGCCCATTCGACGATCCGTTGCACGAGCGGCTTGCAGGTGCCGCAGCCCTTGCCGGCCCGGGTCTTGTCCATGACCCCGGTGACCGTCTTGCAGCCGCCCTGCACGACCCCGCAGATCGCGCCCTTGCTGACCCCGTTGCAGTTGCAGACCTGCTCGTCGTCGGCCATCTCGTCGACCTTGACCTCGCCGGCCGGTCCGCCCAGATCGAACATCAGCTCGGCCCGCTCCTCGGGCAGCGCCAGCCCGCGGTCGAAGGCCTGCATGAGGAACGCGACCTTCTTGACGTCGCCCACCATCGTGGCGCCCACGAGACGCCCGTCGCGGATGATGACGTTCTTGTAGATGCCCTTCTTCGGCTCGGTGAACGTGAGCGACTCGTCGTCCTCGTGTTCCGGCGCCTTCAGGCCCATGGCCGCCACGTCGACCCCGGCCACCTTGAGCTTGGTCGCGACCTGCGAGCCGTGGTACTCGGCGAACGGGTTCACGCCGGTGAGGTGGTCGGCCAGCACCTTGGCCTGATCCCACAACGGCGCCACCAGGCCGTAGACCTCGCCGCGGTGCTGGGCGCACTCCCCCACGGCATAGATGTCGTCCTCGTCGAGGCAGCGCATCTGGTCGTCGACGACGATGCCGCGCTCCACCGCCAGGCCGCTGGCCGCCGCCATCTCGGCGTTGGCCCGGATACCGGCCGCCACTACAACGACGTCGCACGGGATGATCCGCCCGTCGTCGAGCTTCACGCCGGTGACCGCGTTCTTTCCGAGAATTTCCGTCGTACGGCCGTCGACCACCACCTCGATGCCGAGCTTCGCCTCGATCGTGGCCCGCAGCGTCTCGCCCGCCACCTCGTTGAGCTGAGCGTTCATGAGATGGCCGGCGGCGTGGATCAGCGTGACGTGGGGCAGGTGATTCTGCAGGCCCCGTGCCGCCTCCAGCCCGAGCAAGCCGCCCCCGATCACGACGGCCCGCTGGTGCTCCCGCGCGTACCGGATCATCGCCCGCGTGTCGTCGAGCGTGCGGAAGGCGAAAACCCCTTGGTGGTAGCCGCGTCCGGGACGGTGGATGCCGGGAATCGGTGGCACGAAGGCGCGGCTGCCGGTGGCGATGATGAGCTTGTCGTACGGCGTTTCCGTGCCGTCCTCGGCGTACACGCGCTTGGCGAACCGGTCGATGCGCTCGATGCGGGTGCCCGTGTGCAGCGTGATGCCGTTGTCGGCGTACCAGGAAAGGTCGTTGAGGAAGATGCCGGACTCGTCCTCCACGCCCGCGAGGACGTTGGACAGCATGATCCGGTTGTAGTTGCCGTACGGCTCGTCGCCGAACATGGTGATGTCGAAGTCGCCGCCGCGGGCGAGAATCTCTTCCACCGTACGGGCCCCGGCCATGCCGTTGCCGATGACGACCAGGCGCGTCCGCATCAGATCTCCACCAGCCCGAGGTCGACGACCAGGGTGCCCGGGACGCCGGCCGGCGCGGCCAGCCACAGCTCCACGGTCGTGCCCGCGGTCAGGTCCTCGACCACGCGCAGCGGCACGTGCACGTTGCCCTTGGCCCCGATCGGGAAGTACCGCATCGGGCTGCCGTCACGCATCAGCACCACGCTGACGAGTTCGGCCGCCGCATTGCCGCCGCGGAAATAGACGGCCTGCGCGGTGATGCCGCTGGGCACCACGTAGGACAGCGCCGGATCGATCGGCGCGGGCCGGTCGAGACCCTTGCGCTCGAAAGGGAAGACACCTTGCAGGAATCGTGGCGTGGAATGCACCGCTGTTCGGTTCCTTTCACTTCACGGGATCAGACGGGTGATGGCGACCGCGCACGCCTTGAAGGCGGGCATCCGCGAATGCGGGTCGAGGGCCGGATTGGTGAGCGCGTTCGCGCCCGGCCAGTGGAACGGGGCGAAGACGGTGTCCGGGCGGATCCCGTCGGAGAGCCGGGCCCGCAGCACCGCGGCGCCGCGGCGGCTGCGCAGCTCGACCAGGTCGCCGTCGGCTATGCCGTGGCGGCGGGCCAGGTCGGGGTGGATCTCGGCGCGGGGCTCGGGCAGCGCCACGTTGAGCGCCTTCACCCGCCGGGTCTGGTTGCCGCTCTGGTAGTGCTGCATGTTGCGGCCGGTCGTCAGCACGTACGGGAATTGCTTGTCGGGCATTTCGGCCGGGTCCCGGTGCTGGACGGCGATCAGGCGCGCCCGGCCGTCTTTCGTCGGGAAGGAATCGGCGAACAGGCGGGGCGTGCCCGGGTGGTCCTCGCTGGGGCACGGCCAGAAGACGCCGTCCTCGCGCTCGATGCGCTCGTAGGTGATGCCGGCGTAATCGGCGATGCCGCCCGCGCTGGCCCGGCGCAGTTCGTCGAAGACCGCGCGCGGATCGCTCTCGAAATCCCGGCTGAGGCGGCCCGACAACTCGGCGAGCATTTCCAGATCGGATTTGACGTCGGGCGGCGGTGGCAACGCGCGCTTGCGGCGCAGGACGCGGCCCTCGAGGTTGGTCATCGTGCCCTCCTCCTCGGCCCACTGGGCGACCGGGAGGACGACATCGGCGAGTTCGGCGGTCTCGGACCGGAAGATGTCGGAGACGACGAGAAAATCGAGGGCTTCCAGCTTGCTGCGCACGTGGTTGCTGTGCGGGGCGCTGACGACGATATTGCTGGCCAGCACCATCAGCACCCGCAGGCTGTCGTCGGTGAGCATTTCGTACGCCGACTTGCCCGGCCCCGGCAGGTCGTCGGGATCGATTCCCCACACCGCGGCGACGTGTTTCCGGGCCGCCGGGTCGTCGAGTTTCCGGTAACCCGGAAGCTGATCGGCCTTCTGCCCGTGCTCGCGTCCACCCTGCCCATTGCCCTGACCGGTGATGGTCCCGTACCCGGAGAAGGGTCTGCCGACCAAGCCGAGCGCCAGGGCCAGATTCAGGTACGCCTGCGCGGTATCGGTGCCGTTGCTGTGCTGCTCGGCGCCGCGCGCGGTCAGAATCATCGCCGGCCCCTGGGTGGCGAGCAGGCGCACGGTTTCCCGCAGGCGGTTCTCCGGTACGCCGGTCATGCGCTCGACCCGCTCGGGCCAGTACGCATTGGTGGCCGCCTTCACCGCCTCGAACCCGGTGGTCCGCGCCTCGAGGTAGTCGCGGTCGACATACCCCTCACGAATCGCGATGTGCAGCATTCCGTTGGCCAGCGCCAGATCGGTGCCCGGCAACGGCTGCAGGTGGAGATAGGCACCCGCCGCGGTATTCGTACGCCGCGGGTCGACGACGATGTGGCGGGCCCCGTGCTCCCGCCCCGCGTCCAGATATTGCATGCTCGGCGGCATCGCGTCGGCCGGATTCGCGCCGACCAGAAGAACGGTCTTGGCCTGCGCGATGTCCTCGAGCGGGAACGGCAGCCCGCGGTCGATCCCCAACGACCGGTTGGCCGCGGTGGCCGCGCTCGACATGCAGAACCGGCCGTTGTAGTCGATCGAAGAACTGCGCAACACGACCCGTACGAACTTGCCGAGCGCGTACGCCTTCTCGTTGGTCAGCCCGCCCCCGCCGAAAGCGCCGACACTGTTCCGCCCGTACTTCTGCTGCGCGGTGGTGATGGCCGCGGCAATGCGGTCCAGGGCCTCGTCCCAGGTGGCCTCGCGCAGCGGGCTGCTCCGGTCGCCTTTCCGGACGAGCGGGGTGAGCAACCGATCCCGGTGATCGAGCAGGTCGGCCGCGGTGAAGCCCTTGGCGCACAGCCCGCCCTTGTTGACCGGGAAATCACGCGGTTCCAGCCGCACCCGCGGAATCTCCGGGGTGAGCGTCATGCCGCACTGCAGCGCGCAGTAGGGGCAATGCGTATCGGTCGCCGTCACACCCCGAATACTCGGGCCCGTATGTTTAGCGCCGAGTCCTCAGCCGTTGCCGCGGCGTACAGAAATCCCTACAAGCGCCCGTCCGCCGTTGTGAGAAGCGCGGCCTCGTACCGCCGAAGCACCAGGTCAGTGACGGCCGGGTCGAGACAGAGCGGCGGGGTGATGTCATCGGCGCCGGATTGCCGGAGGCCGCGGTAGAACAGCCCGTCAGCCAGGAAGTAGGCGGCAATGGCGACGCGCCGGGCACCCTGCGCGCGGAGCTCGGCGACGACTTCCGGCACCCGAGGGCCCGGCCCCGACACATAGCCGACCCGAACCCCTGTGGATAACTCGGCTCGGATGGATCGGCGCTGAGTAGGATTGTCCCCACCACCAACCCCAACCCCGGGCGGGCGGGGGAGGCGGTGGCTCACCGGCGAATCGATCTTCAGGCTGCCGGCCAAGCGGACGGCCAGGCGCTCGACGTCGGCGCGCCAGGCCGGATCGGAGGAGCCGGCGGCGGCCAGCACCACGGCGTCGGCGGGCGGCAGGTGGCGCAGCATGCTGTCGAGCAGCACGTCGTCCGGGCCGAGCGGCTTCGTCACCAGAATGGGTGCACCGGCCACGGCTTCGGCTATGTCGACGCGTACGTGATAACCGGCCGACAACAGCAGCGGAACGACCACCGCGTCGGGCACCAGGCGGGCGACCTCGGCGATCTTCGGTTCCTGCACGTCCACATAGCTGAGGCGGACGTCCAGGCCGGGGCGGCGAGCGGCCACCCTCGCCACCAGGTCACGGATCTGGGCCTGACCGGCCGGACTGCGGGTGCCGTGGGCGACGGCGATCAAAGCGGGCATGCGAACGCCTTCCAACAGAGCGAGGTCAGGCGGCGGGTTCGTCCAGACGAAGGCGGTAGCCGCGCTTGATGACGGTTTCGATGTGGCGGCCGGAGCCGAGCGCGGTGCGCAGCCGGGCCACGGCCACGTCGACCGCATGCCCGTCGTTGCCGCGCGGCAACGCGGCGATCAGCTGATCCTTCGAGACGACGACGCCGGGGCGGGCGGCCAGCGACGTCAGGATGGCCATGGCGGCCGGCGCAAGCGAGTGCGGCACCCCGTCGATCAGGACGGCGTGTCCGCGCAGCTCCAGCGTCGACCCGGCCACGTTCAGCTTGACCGAGCGGCGCGGCAACTCGTCGGTCAGCGTCTTGATCAGCGCGCCCAGCCGATAGCGCTCCGGCATCACGACCGGGATGCCCCTTTCCGCGAGCGGCGCCGCGGTCACCGGCCCGACGCAGGCCACCAGGGTTTCGCGGCCGAACCTTTCCAGTACGGCGGACTGCCCCTCACCCGCCACCCGGAGGAACGCCTTGACGGCCGGCGCGCTCGTGAAGGTCACCGCGTCGATCTGCCCGGCCGCGATCTGCTCGGTCAGACGCCGTACGGGCCCGAGGTCGGCCGGAAGCACCCACCGGTACACCGGCACCTCCACCACGGCGGCCCCCGCCCCGCGCAGGGCGTCCACGAACTCCGTCTGCGGCTCACCGTGCTCCTGCACCACGATCCGCTGCCCGGCGACTCCCTCGGCGAGCAGCCGCTGCAGGATCTCGTCGGTCGACTCCGTCTTGGCCGCCCACTCCTCGCTGAGCCCGGCCGCGCGGATCGCCCCGCACGGCTTCGGCCCACGCGCGATGATCCGGGCCCGGCCGAGCACTTCGCGCAGCCGTTCGGCCATGCCCCAGCCCTCGGCCGCCTCGAGCCAGCCTCGGAAGCCGAAGCCGGTTGTCGCCACGACCAGATCGGGAGCGAGCCCGATGCAGGCCGCGGTGGCCGCGTGCAGCGCCTCGTCGTCGGCCAGCGGCACGATGCTGATGGCCGAGGCGGTGACGACCCGGGCGCCGCGCCGGGTGAGCAGCGCGGCCATCTCGTCGCGCCGCCTCTCCGCGGTCACGGCCACGGTGAAGCCGGTCAGTGCGCCCTCAGTCATGCCGTCAGGTTTGCGAAGCCCAGTTACCGCGATGTCGTCAACGTGTTTCGGGGGCAATAAGCCGGGTTCACCTCAGCGCGGGAAGTCCCCGTCCGACTCGTCCTGAATGCGACGTACGGCGGCGAGCAGGTGGAACACTTCGATCCGCCCGTCCAGGAACCCCATCCGGTAGTCGGCGCCGGTCGCCGGGTGTCCCGCGCGCACCGGGTCGCGATGCCCGGCTATGCCGTCCGACCGCCCGGTGACGTACGCGTAGATCTCGTCGTCCATTCAGCGCTTGCCGTCCATCGCCTTGCGGATGGCCGCGATCAGATCGGCCTCGAACGCCTCGAGCTCGCCGTCGGCCAGCCCCACGCGATAGTCGGCGTCCTGGCCGCGCTCGCGGTCGCGGCGCCCGGCCACCCCGTCGGCCCGCCCCTCGTCGTAGGCCCGCAGGGCGAAGTCAGCGTTGTCCAACTATTCCTCCTCGAACGCTTCAGCCGCGCGTTCGAGCGCAGACACCACGACCCAATCTCACACGGCGGTCCGACCTTTTCCACCCCCCGATCCGGCCCGCCGAAAACCCTAAAGTCCAAGGTCAAGAGCGCGATCAGACAGAATCAGTTCCGCACCTTCACGCAAAGTGATCAAAAAATTTCCGTACGTCATGACTTGTGCCCGAAAGGTACGCTGCCGCGGTGGAAATACTCGAAGGTCCGGCCGTGGAAGCCAAGCCCGAGCGCCACACCGCCGGCATCCGCGTGGTCACCCCGTTCCGCGGCATGTTCGCCGTCCGGGACCAGCTGATGGACGAGCTTTACACCTGGCTCGACGCTCGCGGTCTGACCTACGGCCCGACGTTCTTCCGCCTGCACGTGGTGGCCATGGAAGCCGACATGGACATCGAGGTCGGCGTGGTCCTGGACAAGCCCGTCGACGGCGACACCCGAGTCATTCGCGGCATTCTCCCCGCCGGCGATTACGCATTCCTCAAATACGTCAACCACGGCCGCCGAGCCAACGGAACCCTCATCGACTGGATCCGCGCGCAAAACCTGCCGATGGACGTCGTCGAAAACCCCGCCGGCGACCGTTTCGCCTGCCGCTACGAGGCCTATCTGACCGATCCGCGTTCCGAGCGCATGAAAACCAAATGGCAGATCGAACTAGCGATCCGCCTGCAGGGGCAGCAGGCCTGAGCGGTTCCACAATGCCCGGCCCGGGCCGCCGATGAGATCCAGACCGCTCAGGTACGCGACCACGCGCTCGCCCGACCAGCGGAGCGTCTGCTGGAAGTGGGGGTTGGCGCGGGCGGCGGCCCGCCCCTCGGCCGGGGTCAAGCCGATCGACCGGTAGACGGCCGGATGGATCAGGCGCGTCCCGCACAGGTAGGCGGCCCGGGCGATCACCACCTTGTCGAACGCCAGCCGCCGGCGGCTCGCCGCTCGCACCTGGCGGGCCAGTTCTTCGCGGGCGTACCGCACGTGCCGGGCCTCCTCGACGACGTGGATGCGCGACACCATGCGGACGAGCGGTTGCACCTGGTCGTCGGCCATGGCCTCGCGTTGCAGCGTGTCGAGGATTTCCTCGCAGATCAGGATGGCGGCGAACATGCGGGGGCCGGTGGCCGTGGCGCCGATCCACTGGCCCAGGAACTGGTTCACGCCGTCGGGGCGGTAGACGGGCGTGCCCAGGGTGGCGATCATCCGGCCGAACATCACCGAGTGGCGGCACTCGTCGGCCACCTCGGTCAGGCCGTACTGGGCGTGGGCGGCCGTCGGGTCCTGCCGGTAGTAGGCCCGGATCAGCAGCTGCATGAGGATCGTCTCGAACCAGATGCCCAGGCCGGCGATGCTGGCCACCTCGTGCCGGGTCAGCGTGATGCGCTGCTCCTCGGTCAGCCGCTCCCAGATCGGCGTTCCGAAAAGCGAGGACCGGTGCGGCGGTACGAAGTACCGGCCCGGCACCATCGGGGCGTCCCAGTCGATCTCCACCGCCGGCTCGTACGAGTGCTCGGCCGAGGAGCGCAGGAGCCGGTCGGCGGTGCGGTCGCGATCAGTCAGAGACATGAAACGGCCTCCCAAGGCTTGACGTTACCCGGGGTAACAGTTACTTCTAGTACTGTGAACTCGGAGGAGACACCGGTCAATACCGACGGGCGCCGAGGCCGCTGGGCGGGCCATCGTGAGCAGCGCCGGGCCGAGCTCACCGAGGCCGCCATCGACGCCATCCGGCGGCTCGGGCCCGAGGTCGGCATGGACGCCATCGCCGCCCACGCCGGGGTCAGCAAGCCGGTGCTCTACCGCTACTTCGCCGACAAGTCGGAGCTGTGGCTCGCCGTCGGCCGGCGCTCCGGAACCCTGGTCCTCGACGCGATCGTCCCGGCCGTGGCCGCCGTACGGGAAGAACGCGAAGCCGTCCGCGCGGCCGTCGACGCCTATCTGGCCCACATCGCGGCCGACACCAACCTGTACCAGTTCGTCGTGCACCAGCCCGAGATCGCCCGGCATCGCGACGTGGTCGCCGACGTCGTCGACACCGTGGCCAGCGGCCTGGCCCGCATCTTCGGCGACCGGCTGCGGGCGCGGGGGCTCGACTCGGGCGCCGCGCTGCCCTGGGCGTACGGCGTGGTCGGTTACGTGCAGTCGGTCGGTGACTGGTGGCTGCGGCAGCAGCAGCCGATCAGCCGCGAAGCGCTCGCCGACTACCTGACGACTTTCCTGTGGAGCGGGGTATCCGGCATCCGCCACGCCGCCGACGTGCCGGGCGGTCTGGCGGCCTATCGGGAGGAGACCAGCGGTGGACGATGACGAGGAGTACCGCGGGCCCGCGGTGCTGACGATCGGCGACGTCGGCCATCCGGTCGAGGTGCGGCTGTCGGCCCGCTTCGAGCCGGTCGAGGGCCGGTTCCGCTGGGCCGGCCGCACCGGTCCCGACGACCTTCTTCGCGAGCGCGTGTCGGCCGGGTTGCGCGAGGCGTCGCTGACCATCGGCAAGACCATCGAGGTACGTCTGAGCGAGCCCGACCCGTGGGGCGGAGTGCGGCTTACGGGGACGGGCACACCGCCCTGGTTCGCATGAGCGACCACTTCGACGTGCTCATCATCGGCGCCGGCCTGTCCGGGATCGGCGCCGCGTGGCGGCTGCGCGAGGCGTTCCCGGCCAAGACGTACGCCGTCCTGGAAGCCCGCGAAGCGATCGGCGGCACCTGGGACCTGTTCCGCTATCCCGGCGTCCGCTCCGATTCGGACATGTTCACGCTGAGCTATCCCTTCCGCCCGTGGACCGACACGCAGTCACTGGCCTCCGGTGACAAGATCCGGGCGTACATCCAGGAGACCGCGGACGAGGCCGGTATCACCCGCCACATCCGGTTCGGGGCGAAGGTGGCCTCGGCCGACTGGTCGTCGCGGGAGTCGCGCTGGACCGTGCGGCTGGCCGACGGGACGACGCTGACGTGCGGCTTTCTGTACGCGTGCACGGGCTATTACTCGTACGACGCGGGCTACCAGCCCGATTTTCCGGGTCTCGAATCGTACGCCGGGCAGTTGATCCACCCGCAGTTCTGGCCGGCCGACCTGGACTACCGGGGCAAGCGGGTGGTGGTGATCGGCAGCGGCGCGACCGCGGTGACGCTGGTGCCGGCGATGGCGCCCGAGGCGGCCCACGTAACGATGCTGCAGCGCTCCCCGACGTACCTCACCTCGCTCCCCCGCCGCGACGTGGTTGCCGACGCGCTGCGCCGGGTGCTGCCGGCCAAACCGGCCAACGCGCTCGCCCGGGCCAAGAACATTCTGCTCACCCAGGGCTTCTACCAACTGGCCCGGCGGCGGCCCCAGCGCGTGCGCAAGGTGCTGCGGACCATGGCGGTACGCGGGCTCGGTGACGAAGCGTATGTCGACGAGCATTTCAAGCCGCGATACGACCCCTGGGACCAGCGACTGTGCGTGATCCCCGGCGGTGACTTGTACGAGGAGATCCGGGCCGGCCGCGCGTCGGTCGTCACCGACCGGATCGAGTCGTTCGTCCCCTCGGGCATCCGCCTGGCCTCCGGGAAGGTGCTGGAGGCGGATATCGTCATCTCGGCCACCGGCCTGAAGCTGCTGCCCATCGGCGGCGTGGACGTCTCGGTCGACGGCGAGCCGGTCAAGATCGGCGAGCGGGCGGCCTACCGCGGCCTGATGCTCAGCGGCGTGCCGAACCTGGCCTACTGCATCGGGTACGTCAACGCGTCCTGGACGCTGCGGGCCGACCTGTCCCATCGCTACGTCATGCGGCTGCTGCGGCACATGGACCGGCACGGGCTCGCTGTCGCCACGCCGACCAGCCCGGGTGGCACCGGCCGCCCGCTGCTCGATCTTTCTTCCGGGTACGTGCAACGGGCGCTCGATCTCTTCCCGCGTCAGGGCGAGCGGGCCCCGTGGATCGTCCGCCAGAACTACCTGCGGGACGTGATCACCACGCCGCGGGCCGATGTCACCCGCGACATGACCTTCCAGGAGGCCTCATGACCCCGTACCGGTTCGCCGGGCGCACCGCCGTCCTGACCGGCGCCGCCAGCGGCATGGGCGAGCAGCTGGCGTACGGCCTGGCCCGGCGCGGCAGCCATCTGGTGCTCGTCGACATCTCGCCCCTGGACGACGTCGCCGCCCGCATCCGTGAGGCGCACCCGGCGCTGCGGGTCGAGACCATCAAGGCCGACCTGAGCGACCGCGACCAGGTGAAGGCCGTGACCGAGCAGGTGCTGGCCGACAATCCCGCGCTCGGGCTGCTGATCAACAACGCCGGCATCGCCCTGGGCGGCCGCTTCGACCAGGTCACGGTCGAGGAGTTCGAGACCGTGATGAACGTGAACTTCCGCGCCCCGATGCTGCTGACCCACGCGCTGCTACCCGCGCTGACCGCCGCGCCGGGCAGCCACCTTGTCAACATGTCCAGCCTGTTCGGTCTGATTGCCCCGTACGGTCAAAGCGCCTACGCCGCAAGCAAGTTCGCGCTGCGCGGGCTGAGCCAGGTGCTGCGGGCCGAGCTCGCCGAGAACGGGGTCGGCGTGACGACGGTCCACCCCGGCGGCATCCGGACGGCCATCGCCACCAGCGCCCGCATCGGCAGCAAGGTGCCGGCCGACCGAATCGCCCCGCAGCTGCGCTCGTTCGACGCGCTGCTCACCTACCCGGCCGACAAGGCGGCCACCGAAATCCTCGACGCCGTGACCCGCCGCAAGGCGCGCCTGCTGATCGCGTCCAGCGCCAAGCTGCCCGACCTGCTGGCCCGCGTCGCGCCCGTCGGTCACACGAAGCTGATGGAGTTGCTGACCCGCCGCCTGGGCGCCAAGTGACCTGGATCGACGTGCGGGGCGCCCGCATCCGGTACGAGGCGAGCGGTCCCGCCGACGCCCCGCCGGTGGTCATGCTGCACGGCATCGGGCGCAGCCTCGAGGACTGGGAGCCGCAGCGTCCCCTGCTCGACGCCGACCACCGCGTCATCACCCTGGACATGCCCGGGTTCGGCCTGTCCCAGCGTCTGCCGGCGAGGACGACGCTGAGCTCCCTGGCCGACGGCGTGTGGGCCACACTGGACGAACTGGGCGAGGCTCGACCCGTACACCTGATGGGAAACTCGCTCGGCGGCGCCGTCGCCATGCGGATGACGGCCGATCAGCCCGCCCGCGTCCGCACGCTCACCCTGGCCAACAGCGCCGGCTTCGGCAAAGAGGTGACGCTCGCCCTGCGCCTGCTGGCCGTCCCGTTCCTGGGCCGCTCGCTGCTGGGCCGCATCGACCCCCGAGCCGCCCGCCGCGTCGAGCGCTCGCTGTTCTTCGAGCGGGCCCACGTCACCGAGGAGCGCATCGCGCTGGCCGTCACCATCGGCAAGCAGCCCGACTTCGCGCCCGTCTACCTCGAGATCGCGAAGGCCCTGGGCGGCCTGCGCGGCATAGCGGCTCCCTGGCGCGCCGAGTTGCTGTCCCGCCTCGCCGAGAATCCCAAGCCCACTCTGCTCGTCTGGGGCGACCACGACCTGATCCTCCCGGCCACCCACCTCGAAGCGGCCCGCGCCGCCTTCCCGCACGCCGAGTCCCACCTGTTCCCCGACACCGGCCACATGCCCCAGCTGGAACGCCCGGCCGAGTTCGCCGCCCTCACCCGCCCGCTGCTGGCTGCCGCAGAGGCTCGAGCCCTTCCATCTCCAGCACCACAAGAGTGAGATCCTCAATCGCGCGGGTCGTGTGGTCCTCCCCCGCGCGCCACAGGACGGCCTGCCCGGCCACCACCGGCTGCCACTCGCCGTCACCCGACCGCACCGACCCGCTACCCGCGGAAACCAGCATCACCTGGTTCACCGGCGCCGGATGCCGCCCGATCTCACCGCCCGCGGCCACCCGCAGCACGGTCACCGCCAGCTCATCGCCCCGCACCACCGCCTTCGCGGTCAAACCCTTACTGCCGTACGCCTCGATCGCCCGGCCGGTAGCAGGCCCGTAGTCCAGAATCTCCACGCGGGCACCCTAGCCAGCAACAGCTCGGGCCGTGGCCTCGTGGAAGAGCATGGTGACGTGGTTGGCCGGGATGCGTTCGGCGGTCAGGCGCGGGAGCTGGGCGCGGCCCGCTTCGAGGGCGCGGTCGGTGATGAACGGGCGGGTGGAGTCGTCGCCGTCGTGTTCGGCCAGGATGACGTGCACCGGGACGTCGAGCGCGGCCAGCAGCGGGAGCGTGGGGTCGCCGGTCAGCGTGTCCACGGCATCGTCGATCAGGCGGGCGCTGTCCACGCGCGGGCGGCCCGACTCGTCGAGCAGGTAGGACGCCCACTGCAGCAGGCGGGGGCGCAGGTCGGGGCGGCGGGCGAGGGCGCGACCCTCGACCTGGTCGACGAACGTGCCGCCGTCGGGGAAGGCTTTGCCGAGCGGACGGGTGATCATCTTCCATTGGGCGCGCACCACGAGCGGGCGCAGGGTCCACCGCGGCTCGGGCAGGACGCCTCCGTCGAGCATCACCATTGCCCGTACGCGGGAACCGAGCTTTTCGGCGACCAGGGGCGCGAGATAGCCGCCCATCGAGTGCCCCACCAGCACCACCTCGTCGAGCCCGCCCTCGTCGGCCACCCGCACGACCTCGGCCGCGTGCCCGGCCAGCCCCGGCCCGGCCTGGGTGGTCAGCGAGCCGCCCCGCCCCGGCAGATCCGGCGCGACCACGCGGGTGCCCGGCATCGCCTCGGCCAGCGCCCGCCACACCTCGGACGTGTTGGTGAGCCCGTGCAGCGCCAGCACGGCCGGGCCGCTCGCGCCGGAGTTCCAGTCGGCGCAGGTGAGTCCGGCGATGTCGCGCCGTTCGTGCTCAGTCACGCGGCGACCCTACTGCCCGCGCGCTCGCCCGGCCCGCCGGGAGGGCCGATTACCGGAAGCCGACCGTCCGGAATGGTGCCTATGGTGAGGTCATGACCGACATTCCGTGGGAGCCGCCGCTGGCCGGCACCGAGACCGAGCACCTGCTGGGCGCGCTCGACCGCATGCGCACGACGTTCCGGTGGAAGGCCGACGGCCTCGACGCGGCCGCGCTGAACGCCAAGGTCGGCCAGTCCTCGCTCACGCTCGGCGGACTGCTCAAGCACCTGGCCCTGATCGAGGACCACACGATGGCCGCCAAGATCCTTGGCGTTCCCCTGACCGGCTGGGACGACCTCGACCCCAACGACGACGACGCCGAGTTCACCTCGGCCGCCGGCGACGAACCCGAGGCCCTGTACGCGCGATACGACGACGCCGTGGCCCGGTTCCGCACGAACCTGGCGGCCGCGCTGGCCGACGGAGGCTTGGACCGCCCGTCCGCCGCCGTCTGGCCCGACGGCTCCACCTTCAGCCTGCGCCGCGTCCTGTTCGACCACCTGGAGGAGTACGGCCGCCACTGCGGTCAGGCCGACATCCTGCGCGACGCCATCGACGGCCGCGCCGGCGAGGACCCGCCCGCCGACTGGCGTCCCACCTCAGGCCACTACACGTTCCGCTGAGCCCGCAATCCGGTCACGACCAGTAAGGGGGCGGGTAGCCACCCAGCGATTTGGATTTCGGGCCGAGCACATAAGCGGGTCCCCGATCCAGCCCGCACTGGTCGGGCTCGTCCTTGAACACCTCGTCCGGGCTGACCGACGGAGGTGACGCGGGAGCTTCGGCCGACCACGCGTTACCGATCCGGCCCGTGTCCGGCGAGCGTTCGCGGCCGGACCGCGAGTCTCGTCCGGCTCGGGCCGACGTAGCAATCTGCTCCATGCTGACAACCGCCGCTGACCCTGCGCCGGAAACTGCGTTTCCACGCGCCGGTCGGTTGCCGGCCCCGTCGGCGACATGGACCGCCTTGGCCACCGATAGAGCACCGGCGGATTTCGCCGGCGGCGACGAGACACCCGAGACTGCCGGGAGCGGCACGGAAGGAATCGGCGTGCGGCGCCGCTCGGGCGTCGGCTCGGAGGAGCCGGACGCGTTCGCACGATCGCCGGTCCGGTCCTGGTCGAATACGTCCTCCGCGTGCGCCATGATTCATCGTCGCTCACGCCCGTCCGGGCCGCCACTCCGATTAACCAGGTGGCACAGCGTGGCGCCGTGGTCAGGCGTCGACCGTCAGGCTCACGGTCACGGTGTCGCCGATCTCCAGGTTCTCGCCGCGGCGCACGGCGGTCTTGATCGGGACGATGTAGCGGCCGTCCTTGGGCCACAGCGAGGTCGTCCAGTCCGTGCGGCCGATCCGGGCGGTCACCGGAATCATCCCCCAGCCATAGCTGACCAGTGACGACGCCGACTCGATGGCCGCGCACTGCTCGTCGGGCACGGTGACGAAGTGCCACGGGGCGGGGCCCCGCCAGAACCAGATCTCCCCCGTGAACCGCAAATCCATGGGCACACCTTAGTGCGCTCCCGCTCGCCACCCAGCGCCAGAAATCGGTCGTGTAAGCACGCGTGGTTGGGGTAACCGGCGCGTCGCCGCGGAAGGCAGGGCCGCGGTGTGACAGAAGCGAGGAAGCGGTTGCCCAAGATTGTTGACCACGACCAACGGCGCGTCGAGATCGTCGAGGCGTTCCTCTCCGTAGTGGGAAGGGACGGGCCGTCCGCGGCCAGCAGCCGTGCTATAGCGGCGGAACTGGGTGTCGGGGCGGGTGCGCTCTGGCACTACTTCGACAGCCTGGACGCGGTGGTGGCCGCGGCGTGCCGGCAGGTGCTCGAACGGACCGACGCCCGGATCGTGGCCGCGACCGAGGGCCGGCGCGGGCTGGCCGCGGTCGACGCGACGCTGCGCGAGATCCTCCCGCTGGCCAAGCAGACGCGGGACGAGGCGCAGGTGGTGGTCGGCTTCTGGGGGCGGCTGGCCGTGGACCGGCAGATCGCCACCGGGCAGGCCGACGCGCTGGACATGTGGGGCGACCGGGTGGGCCGGCACCTCGCCGAGGCGGTCGACGACGGCGAGCTCGTCCGGTCGGTGCCGGTCGACTGCCTGGCCGAGGTGCTGCTGTCGATCGCCGTGGGCCAGCAGGTGCACGCCGTCCTCGACGCCGAGCGCGGCGACCCGCAGCGCCAGCTCGCGCTGGTCCAGCACTGCCTGAAGCCGTGGCGGACGGGCCCGGCCTAGGCGACGAAGATGCAGAACGGGTGCCCGGCGGGGTCGGCGTAGACGCGCAGCGGCTCTTCCGTGTCGTCGCTGCGGTCGTACAGCAGCTTCGCCCCCAGCCCGAGCGCCCGTTCGTGCTGCACGTCGAGCTCGGCCGCGGACGGCACGGTCGTGTCCAGGTGCAGCTGCTGGCGCACCGGCCCGTCCGGCCACGTGACCGTGGGCAGCTCGTCGACCTCTTGGAAGGCGAGCGCCCGGCTGCCGTCGGGCCGCAGCAGCACCAGCCAGCCCTCGCCGTTCTCGACCTCGTCGCCGGGCCGGTAGTGCAGCCCGAACATCTGGCGGTAGAACTCGGCCAGACCGCGCACGTCTTCCGCGTCGAGCACCGGTTGGAGGATCGTCGGGTATCCGCTCATCCCGACAGCCAACCATGAACGGCCAATACCTATCATGCAGATAGGAATGCTATGGTGTGGCGTTTCCGCCGGACCGCTACCCCTCAGCGAGGCGCCGCGTGACCACACCGACCGAGCAGGCCGCCGCCCTTCTTCTTGCCGAGCACGCCTTCGCGCCGGCCACGCCCGGCTTCGTCGGGGCCGAGGTCGACCTGCCGCTGGGCGCGCCCGGATTGCCAACCGCCCTGCTCACTGCGTTGGCCCTGCGCCCGGTGCTGCGGCACGGCTTCCTCACCGCGTCGTCGCCCCGGATGGCCGTCGTCAGCGGGCCACCCTCCCCCGGGCTCGAGGCCTGCCTGTCCCGGATGGCCGACGATCTGGCCAGCCCTCTGCCGCTGCTGGGCGCCGCTTCCGCGCCGCAAGGCAACGGCGAGGGCGGCGTACGGGTGTCGCTCGAGGCCGGACTCGACGGGGGCGGGCCGCTCGGGCTGAGCCGGCGCTGGGCCCTGGCCAACACGCTCGCCCCGGTGCTCGCGGCCGCCTTCGCCAACTCACCCCTGCTCGACGGCCAGCCGGCCGGGTGGCGCAGCACCCGCCAGTCCCGCCACCGGAACCACCCGGTGCTGCTGCCCGTCGCCGATCCGCGTGCCGCCTGGGCCGCGTACGTCCTGGGCTCGGACGGCCCGTTCCGGCAGGCCGCCCGGCCGCGGTTGAGCGACCTCGTGCGGCACGTCGACGCCCTGCGACCGCCGGTGGCCGCGCGCGGGCACCTCGAGATCGACGTGGCCGACCGGCAGCCCGGCGACGGCTGGCGGGTCGTGGTCGCGGTGACGTCGGTGCTGCTCGACGACCCGCGGGCGGCCGCGGCGGCCGAAGAGATCACCGCGCCGCTGGCCGCCGAGCCCCGGTTGTGGGAAAGGGCGGCCCGCGACGCGCTCACCGACCCCGTGCTGGCCGCCGCCGCGCGGGCGTGCTTCGTCGAGGCGTACGGCGCCCTGGCCCGGCACGGCGTGCCGCGTGACCTGCGGGACGCCGTCGCCGAGTTCACCGAGCGCTTCGTCATGCGGGGCCGATGCCCGGCCGACGACGTGCTCGACGCCCGTACGCGGGAAATCAGGCCCGTTCCCCGGTGATGTACTCCTCGAGGCTGCTGCGCTCGTGCTCGAGCTCGTCGATGCGGAACTTGACCACGTCGCCGATGCTGACCACGCCGCGCAGCGACCCCTCCTCGATGACCGGCACGTGACGGAACCGGCGCTCGGTCATCAGGCGCTCCACCTCGTCGAGCACAGCGTCGCGGGTCACCGAGCGCACATCGCTGGTCTGGATGGCGGCCACCGGTTCGGTCAGCACGGTCGCGCCGCGGGCGGCCAGCGCCCGGACGATGTCGCGCTCACTGACGATGCCCTCGACCCGGTCGCCGTCCCGGCTGACGATCACCGCGCCGATCTTGTGCTCGGCCAGGACGGCCAGGAGCTCCGTCACGTCCGCCTCGGGTGACACCGTCACCACTTTTTCGCCCTTGACCCGGAGAATGTCGCTGATCCGCATGGTCGCCCACTCCCGTCCGCTGGGGTAACCCGCGGACCTCGCAACGCCGCGGGGCATACGCCTAGATGCCGCTATTGCGGACGCGATGTCAAGAGGTGGGGAACAGCCGCGCCGAGGCTTGCTCCCATTCCGACACCAGGTCGACCGTTTCGGGGTACCGCAGCCACTGCAGCTGCAGCCCGTCCATGAGCGCGACGATCTGCCGGGCCAGGGCGCCCGGGTCGTCCGACTCGCCGGCCGCCAGCTCGCTCAGCATCTCGACCGTGTGCTTCTGACGCTCGCTGAAGTATTTGTGGGCCGGGTGGTCGGGGGTCAGCGACTCGGCCTCGAGCACGGCGAACAGCCGGACGATCTCGGGCTGGGCCGCGTTGCGCCGCACCAGGGCCGCGCACGTCTCGCGCAGGGTGCCCGGCGCCTGCTCGTCGACCGCGCGCATGTCCTCCTCGTCGCGGTGGTCGAGCACCGCGACCAGCAGGCCGTCCTTGGAGCCGACGTGGTGCAGCAGGCCCGGCACGGTCAGGCCGCAGCCGTCGGCGACGTCCTGCATGGACAGGCCCCAGAAGCCGCGCTCGGCGATCAGCCGGGTGGTGACCTCGACGATCTGCCGGCGGCGTTCGGCGGCGGGCAGCCGCGCACGGTCTCGCCGATACATGTCACTCACCCCTTGTTCGCCACACAGCGTAGAGGTTATGTTACAGCGAAGTTATTACCTACTAGGTACTCAGTAAGGACTGATCGTGGAGCTGACCGACCAGGCCGCCCTCACCAGTGGCAGCGCCTTCTGGAAGACGACCGCCGCCGGTGACGTCCCGGCGATCACGCTCACCGACGGCCCGCACGGCGTCCGGCTGCAGAGCGACGCCGGCGACATGCTGGCCGGCCGCCCGGCCACCTGCTTCCCGCCCGCCGTGGCCTCCGGCTCGACCTGGGATCCGGCCCTGCTGCACCGCATGGGCGAGGCGCTGGGCGACGAGTGCCGCGCCATGGACGTGCAGGTACTGCTCGGCCCCGGCATCAACCTCAAGCGCACCCCGCTCGGCGGCCGCAACTTCGAGTACTTCAGCGAGGACCCCGTCCTCTCCGGCGTCCTGGCCACCGAGTGGGTGCGCGGCCTGCAGAGCAAGGGCGTCGGCGCCTCGCTCAAGCACTTCGCGGTCAACAACCAGGAGACCGACCGCATGACGGTCAGCGCCGACGTCGACGAGCGCACGCTGCGCGAAATGTACCTGCGCGCCTTCCAGCGGGTCGTCACCCAGGCCCAGCCGTGGACGGTCATGTGCGCCTACAACAAGGTCAACGGCGTGTACGCGTCGCAGCACCACTGGCTGCTGACCGAGGTGCTGCGCGACGAGTGGGGCTTCGAGGGCATCGTGGTCAGCGACTGGGGTGCGGTGGTCGACCGGGTGGCCGCCCTCGCCGCCGGGCTCGAGCTGACGATGCCCGGGCCCGACGACGCCGGCGACGCTCTGGTGGCTTCCGCCGTCCGGGACGGGAAGCTGCCGGCTGAGGTGCTCGAGGCGGCCGTGGCCCGCATCCGCGCGCTGGTCGACAAGGCCGTGAAGACCACCGGCACGTACGACGCCGAGGCGCACCACGCGCTGGCCCGCGAGATCGCCGCCCGCGCCATCGTGCTGCTCAAGAACGACGACGAGATCCTTCCCCTGCGTACGGAGGGCCAGTCCCTCGCCGTCCTCGGTGAATTCGCCCGTACGCCGCGCTACCAGGGCGGCGGCAGCTCGCAGATCACCCCGACCCGGCTCGACGACGCGCTGGCCGAGATCACCGCCGTCACCACCGCCCCGGTGCGGTTCGCCCCCGGCTACCGCACCGACAACGACGCCGCCGACGAGACGCTGATCGCCGAGGCCGTCGCGCTGGCCGAGGGCAGCGACGTGGCGGTCGTCTTCGTGGGCACGACGCGAGAGACCGAGGGCGCCGACCGGGCCGACCTCGACCTGCCCGCGTCGCACCTCGCCCTGATCGAGCGGGTGGTCGCGGCCAACCCGCGTACGGTCGTCGTCCTCAACAACGGCGCCGTGGTCCGCACCTCCCCGTGGGACGCGTCGGTGCCCGGCCTGGTCGAGGCGTGGCTGCTGGGCCAGGCCGGCGGCAGCGCCATCGCCGACGTCCTGTTCGGCCGGGTCAACCCGTCGGGCCGGCTGGCCGAGACGATCCCGCTGAAGCTGGCCGACCACCCGTCCTACCTGGACTTCCCGGGCGAGGCCGGGCACGTGCGCTACGGCGAGGGCCTGCACGTGGGCTACCGCGGCTTCGACGCCCGCGAGCAGGCGGTGTCCTACCCGTTCGGCTTCGGCCTGTCCTACACCACGTTCACGTACGGCGAGGCCAGCGCGATCGCCGGCGCTGACAGCGTCGAGGTAACCGTCCCAGTGACGAATTCGGGCGCCCGCGACGGACGCGAGATCGTCCAGGTGTACGTGTCCAAGCCCGGCTCCCGGGTGCGGCGTGCCCCGCGCGAGCTGAAGGGCTTCGCCGCCGTCGACATCGCGGCCGGCGCCACCGGGACGGTAACGGTGACGATCCCCCGCGACGACCTGGCCTACTGGGACGTTCGCCTGGGCCGCTGGGTCGTCGAGGAGGGCGAGTACGCGTTCGCCGTCGGCGCTTCGTCGCGCGACCTGCGCACCACGGCCACCGTCGCGGTGACCGGCTCCCCCGATTCCCGTTGGCCGCTGGCCGCCGACTCGACGGTCTCGGAGTGGATGGCCGACCCGCGCGGCGCCGCGCTGCTGCGCGAGGCGTTCGCCGCCGCCCCGGACAGTCCCCTGGTGGCCGCGGCCGGCGGCGAGGGCGAGTTCGAGCTGCTGGGCGGCATGCCGCTCGACCGGCTGGCCCTGTTCCCGGGCAGCCCGTTCAGCCCCGAGACGGTCGCCGAGCTGGTCAAGCAGGCCAACGCCTGAGCCCGGTCACCGGGCGCGGGCCCGGTGGCGCCGGACGGCCGAGCGGTTGGCGCAGGCCGGGGAGCAGTACGTCTGCTTCCCGGTCCGGCTGAAGTCGGCGTAGGGGCGGCCGCAGCCGTCGGCGGCGCACCGGCCCAGGCGGTGCATGCCCCGGCCGGCCAGGTGCAGGGCCGTGCCGACGCTGATCAGCGTGCGCAGGATCGAGGCGAGCGGCTGGTCGGGGTCGCGGTAGTGGATGTGCCAGCCGTTCTCGGCGTGGTCGGTCAGCCGGGGGTAGGCCGACGCGAGCCGTAGCAGGTCGTTGAGGCGCCGGGCCCGCTCGGCGGGCACGGTGGCGTCGATCACGGTGAGCCATTCGGCCAGGAACTCGGCGGTCGCCTCCCTGTCCCAGGAGGTCACCGGCAGCTCGATGACCAGGTCGTATTCGAGGCAGCGGGCAACGAGCCCGTCGTCGGTGGCCGGTGGGTCGGTCACCAGGGAGAGGGCGAGCCGCACCGCATCCTCGCCGTAAGGGTTGAGATGCATAAAGCCATTACAGCAGGATGATCCCCGACTGAGAAGGGGACATCCGGACGTGGAATGGCAATACATCATCTTGCTTCTGGCCGTGGCCGCCGCGGCGGGCTGGGTCGACGCGGTGGTCGGCGGCGGCGGGCTGGTGCTCGTGCCGGCGCTCATGCTCGGCCTGCCCGGCCTGCCGCCGGTGACGGCGCTCGGCACCAACAAAGTGGCCAGCATCTGCGGCACGACCTCGGCCGCCATCACGTACGCCCGGCGTACGAAGATCGACTGGCGGATAGCCGGCCCGGCCGCCGCCCTGGCGGTCGCCTGCTCGGCCGTCGGCGCCTTGACGGCCTCACACATCCCGGCCGAGTACTTCCGCCCGGCCGTCATGGTGCTGCTTCTGCTGGTGCTGGCCTTCGTCGTCGCCCGCCCCAACTTCGGCGTGGTGGTGGCCGAGCCGTCCCGCACATGGCGCCGCCGCCTGGCCGCCGTCCTGCTGGCCGGCACGCTGATCGCCTTCTACGACGGCGTCTTCGGCCCCGGCACCGGCACCTTCCTGATCATCGCCTTCACCGCGCTGCTCAACCTGGACTTCGTCTCCAGTTCGGCCACCGCGAAAATTCTGAACGTCGGCACCAACCTCGGTGCCCTGCTGGTTTTCGCGGCCGGCGGCCATGTGCTGTGGAAGCTCGGCCTGGCCATGGCCGTCTGCAACATCCTGGGCGCCCGCTTCGGCGCCCGCACCGCCCTCAAACGCGGCGCCGGCTTCGTCCGCGTGGTCCTGGTCGTCGTGGTGCTCGCCATGGTCGGCCGCCTGGCCTCGCTCTACCTGTGACCCCGGGCCCGGTTCAGGCGAGGTGGCCGAGACGCGCCCGGCACGCCGGCCACTCGGCGGCGACGATCCAGGCGTACGCGATCGCCTTCGAGAACAGGAATGGACAGGGAACGCGGGAACGGCACGGCGAATCCTCCTTCACCATTTCTCATGCCGGCTGGCGCAGGAGCCCCATCCGCCACGGCGATCGCCGCCCGTTGATCCTGAGCGTCAATACATTTCCGATACGTGCCGCTTTGCCGAGAATGTTTCGCGATAGTGAAAGGGAAGCTGCCGGTATCGCACCCGACGGAGAGCGACATGAGCGTGCTAGCCCTGACCGAGCCGGTCACCGCGGCGAGCGTCAGAAGGCGGTCGTTCGACGACCTCAGCGTCAGCGTCAAGGTTCTGACCGCCGTGTCGGTGGCGTCGCTGGTGGCGCTGGTCGTCGGCATCATGGGCCTGGTCGCGCTCAGCAACGTCAGCGCGTCGGCGCAGCTCATCTATCAGAGCAACGTCTCCAGCATCCGGGCCGTCGGCCAGGTGCGGGCCGAGGTCAGCGAAGTCCGCCTGGACACCGCGAACCAGGCGCTGTCGACGACCGACGCGGCCTTGCAGAAGTTCACCGCGCAGTTCACTGACGACACCAACGCCTTCGCTGCCGCCATGACCGCGTACTTGAACAGCACCCCGGCCGGCGACCCGGCCGTCATCAGGCAACTCCAGTCCGACTGGAACGCCTACCTCGAGGTGGCCCGCACCCGGTTGCTGCCGGCCGGCGAACGCAACGCCCTCGAGGAGTGGGCGACGATCCGCGACAACGAGGCCATGCCGATCCTCGACAAGATCGCCGCCTCGGTGGCGGCGCTCGACGAGGACGAGACGGCGGACGCCGCCCGCAACGCCGACGCCGCCCACGACGGCTACACCGACAACCGGAACCGGGCGATCATCATGATGGTCGTGGGCCTCGGCCTCGCCATCGCTCTCGGCTTCTGGGTGGCCCGGCGCATCGTCGGCTCGCTGGCCAAGGTCACCGTCGTGTGTGACGGCCTGGCTGACGGCGACCTGACCCGTACGACCGGACTGACCACCGCCGACGAGCCGGGCCGCATGGGACGGTCGCTCGACTCGGCCATGACCCGCCTGCGGGCCACGGTCGCCACCATCGAGGCGTCGGCCGCCTCGCTGGCCGGCGCGTCCGACCGGATGACCGGCACCGCGACCCGGATCGCCTCCACCGCCGAGGAGACGTCGGCCCAGGCCCTGGCCGTGTCCGCGGCGGCCGAGGAGGTCTCGCGCAGCGTCGACAGCGTCTCGGCCGGGGGCGAGCAGATGGGCGCGTCGATCCGGGAGATCTCGCAGAACGCGGCCGAGGCGGCCCGGGTCGCCTCGGAGGCGGTCAGCGTCACCGCCACCACGTCGGCCACCATGGGCAAGCTGGGCGAGTCGTCGGCCGAGATCGGCAACGTCATCAAGACCATCACCGCGATCGCCGAGCAGACCAACCTGCTCGCGCTGAACGCGACCATCGAGGCCGCCCGGGCCGGCGACGCGGGCAAGGGCTTCGCCGTCGTCGCCAGCGAGGTGAAAGACCTGGCTCAGGAGACGGCCCGGGCCACCGAGGACATCTCGAAGCGGGTCGAGGCCATCCAGGCCGACACCAGTGGCGCGGTCGCCGCGATCGAGGAGATCTCGCTGGTCATCGAGCGGATCAGCGACTTCCAGACGACGATCGCCTCGGCCGTCGAGGAGCAGACGGCGACCACGGCCGAGATGAACCGCAGCGTCAGCGAGGCGGCCAGCGGCGCGGGCGAGATCGCCGAGAACATCACCGGGGTGGCCGAGGCGGCCCGCCTGACCAGCCAGAGCGTCGCCGAGACGCAGGAGGCCACCGCCGATCTGGCTCGGATGTCGTCCGAATTGCGCAGCGTGGTCTCGGCCTTCCGCGTCTAAACACTTGCGACCATGAATCGCGAGCGGAATAGTAGCAAGAAGGCGCAAGAAAGCGCCGACCAGCAATCAGGTGACACTTTCCCCAGGCAATTTTACGAGTTCGCACGCGTCATTCTTCCTCCACCGCGGCCCCTTCCGGCTGCGAAGGTTCAGCGGTGCCCGGCAAGGGCGCGAGACCTTCCAGGGGGGAAGAAAGCAAATGAATCCACTGCAGAACGCGACCGGACGACGCCGCATGCTCCGACTAGCCGTCCTGGCCGTGGCCGGCGCCGCGCCCGCGTTCGTCCTGTCCGCTCCGGCCCACGCCACCACCAACGTCTTCAAGGCCGGCAACGCGCTGGTCGTGAACGCCTCGGCCAACCGGGCCAACAACATCACGGTCGACCGGGTCGGCAATTTCTTCTTCGTCCGCGACTCGGGCGACAATCTGGTGGCCGGCGCCGGCTGCACGGCGATCGCCAACACGATCCGCTGCTCGTCGAACAATGTGGTGCGGATGGTCATCAATTCCGGCAACCTCAACGACCGGGTGGTCAACCGGACCAGCACGCGCTCGACGATCAACGGCGGAAACGGCAACGACAACCTGACCGGCGGCACGGGAAACGACACCATCAACGGCAACGCCGGCAATGACACTCTGGTCGGCGGCGCGGGCAACGACCGGCTCGACGGCGGGCTCGGCAACGACGTGGAAAGCGGCGGAACCGGCATCGACACCCTCGTCGGCGGCGCGGGGGCCGACCTGCAACGCGGCGGCGCCGGCAACGACCGGCTGAGCGGCGACGCCGGGAACGACACGCAGTTCGGCGACGCGGGCAACGACATCCTCGTCGGCGGCAGCGGCAACGACCGTCAGTTCGGCGGGACCGGCAACGACAGCCTGTCCGGCGGGCTCGGCAACGACACCCAGTCCGGCGCCACCGGCAACGACCGGCTGAGCGGCGACGCCGGCAACGACACCCAGCTCGGCGGGGCCGGCAACGACTCCGTGACCGGCGGCGCGGGCAACGACGACCAGCGCGGTGACGCCGGGAACGACATCCTCTCCGGCGGAACCGGCAACGACCGGCAGGACGGCGGCGCCGGCAACGACACCGTCAACGGCGGCGCGGGCAACGACAGTCAGCTCGGCGGCACGGGCAACGACAACGTGCGCGGCGACGGCAACAACGACGTCTCGCGCGGTGGGCTCGGCAACGACAACATCGTCGGCGGCACCGGCGCCGACCGGCTGTTCGGCGACGCCGGCAACGACCGGCTCAACAGCCTCGACGGCGTGAACGCCAACGACGCCAACAACGGCGGCGCCGGCACCGACACCTGCTTCTCGAACCCGGGCGACCTGCGCATCAGCTGCGAACTTCCGTAATCAAACACCAGGCGGCCGCGCGGAGTGGACTCACTTCGCGCGGTCGCGCAGCCGGTCCAGGTCCAGCACGGACACCGAACGCCGGCTGGTCTCGATGATCCCCTGCCGGCGGAGCGTCCGCAGCGCCTTGGTCACCGACTCGCGCGAGGAACCCGTCCAGGCGGCCAGCTCATCCTGGCTGAGCGGCAAAGTGATCCGTACGCCGTGGTCGGCGTCAGCCCCGAACCGGTCGGCCAGCTCGGCCAGGCGCAACGCGACCCGGCCCAGCGCGTCGTAGGTGCCGAACTCGACGCGCTTGCGGTCGGCGTCGCGCAGCCGGGACACGATCATCCGGATGATCCGCACCGCCGCGTCCGGGTGCGAACCGAGAAAATCGAGAAAGGCGGCCACCCCGATGACGTACGCCTCGAGGGGTTCCAGGGCCGACACGGACGCCGAGCGCGGGGCGCCGTCCAGCGCCGACATCTCCCCCAGCAACGCGCCCGGCCCCCGGATGGCCAGCAGCACCTCGCCGCCCTGCTCGGTCAGCGAGAACACCTTGACCCGGCCGGTCAGCACGAGCACCACAGTGGTCGACCGGTCGCCCTCGCTGAACAGGGTCGCCCCGGCCGGCCAGCGGCGCCGCCGACCGATCGCCAACAGGTCCGCCCGGTCGCTCTCGGCGAGCAGCGGGTCGGTGCGGGTCAGGAGACCAGGCTCATGGACCACGGGCTCTCCCCTCGCAGGCCGTGCAGCACGAAGGCCGGCACCGGCTGGAGCCGCCCCTTGACCATCAGGTCGCCCAGCGGCGTGACCAGCGCGCAGTCGCCTATCCGGTCGCGGGTGGCGGCGCCGATCACCACCTGGCCCGGGGTGGCCTGCGTCTCGAGCCGGGCCGCCACGTTGACCGCGTCGCCCATCGCGTTGAAGTTGCGCAGCGCCTCGCCGCCGATGTTGCCGACCAGCGCCTCCCCGGTGTTGATGCCGACCCGGAAGCGAGGCCACCCCGGCCGGGCCAGCTTGTCCACCTCGCGCTGCAGGACCAGGGCGGCCCGGGCCGCGCGCAGGGCGTGGTCGGGTTGCCGGGCCGGCGCGTTGAACAGGGCCATCAGCGCGTCCCCGACGAACTGGACGACGGTGCCGTTCTCGTCCAGCACGGCCCGGGTGGCCACGTCGAAGTACTGGTTGAGCATGTCCACGATCTCGGTCGGCGACGAGCGTTCCGAGAAGGTCGTGAAGCCCCGCAGGTCAGCGAAGAGCGAAGTCACCTCGACAACGGCGCCGCCCAGCGCGGCCTGGCTGGGGTCGGCGACCAGGGCGGTCGCGACGTCGGGCGACATGTACTGCCGGAAGAGCACGTCGAGCTGGCGGTAGAGACGGGCGTTCTCGAGCGCGATGGCGATCTGGGCAGCCAGCGAGGTGAGCAGGGCGGCGTCGCGTTCGGGGACCGGGCCGGCGTGCGCGGCGATCAGCACGCCGGCCGGGTGGCCCTTGACCAGGAAGGGCAGGTACAACGTTCCGTCGTCGTCTTTCTCGTGCGCTCCGGCCAGGGTGGCCTGCGCCGCCCGTACGGTGTGGACCTCGACCACCTCGTCGGCGCCCGGACCGGCCGCCAGCACCGGCGGGAACACCAGCCTGTCCTGTTCGACCAGACCGACCCGTACGGTGTAATCGCCGAAGGCCGACGCGACCCGGCGGACCGCCCCGCGCAGCAGCTCAAAGTCGGCCACCATCACCCGGGCGTCGTGCCCGACGGCGACCAGCGCGCCCAGCTTGCGGATCTGATCCCGCTCGGCGGCCAGCGCGCCCGCGGCCCGGCCCAGCACGGCGGCCTGACCGTCGGTGAGCTCGAAGCGCCGGGCCACACGCTCGGTGGCGGCGGCCATCCGACCCTCGGTGAGCGCGCCCTGCTCGCCGCTGTGCAACGCCTCGACCAAACCTTCGAGCGCCGCGCTGTAGTCGGCCCGCAACTGGCGTACGGTCTCGTCCCGGCCCACCGCGGCGAACAGCCCCGACGCCGCGCCCTCGTTGCGGTACTGCACCCAGGCGCTGTAGGCGACATAGCCGAACCCAGCTGCCATCAGCAGATGCCACAGCCACCAGGACGCGTGCCAGCTGACCCCGGACCCCATGGCCAGCGCCGACTCGGCCAGCAGGACGTACGCGGTGACGACCGACAGCAGCATGACCGCCCGGCGCCGCCGATAGAGGAGGTAGTAACGAACTGCCGCGTACGCGAAAAGGATGACGCCGGCCGCGGCCAGCAGGATCGCCGGCGTTCCCCCGTCGGCGCCCGGCACCCGGTTCAGCGGCGGCCGCCCGGTCAGCGACACCACCGCCCACGCCCCGGCCACCGCCAGCACGCCCCCGCGCAGCCACCCCGACCAGCGCAGCAACCGCCGCTCGCCCGCCACCGACAAGTCGGCCGCGCTGGCCGCCGCGAAGACCGCCGCCAGAGTCAGGCCGACGGGTGACGCGTACGCGAAGCCGGCGTTGCGCGCGTCGAGCACCACCTGCGGGGTGGCCGCCGCGTGCAGCCCGAGAAAGGCCGCCGCGACCAGGAACGACAGGGCGACCAGCAGCAACCGCGTGTCGTCGCGGCGCCGGGCGGCCTGGTTGATGACGAGGGCGAGCCCGAAGCTGATCAACGCCACGGTCAGGACCAGCCAGAAGTGGGACGGCTCGTGCTGCCAGCGGACGTCGAGCCGGGGCTGGGCGAGCAGCAGCCAGAGACCCACCATCGGGGCGCTCAGATGAGCGACCCAGACCGCCACTCGCGCCGCCATCCGCTCACATTAATGCCGCGTGAGCAGGAAGCTTCTGTCGGAAAAGAGCGGACGACGGGATTCGAACCCGCGACCCTCACCTTGGCAAGGTGATGCGCTACCAGCTGCGCTACGTCCGCGTTGGGAGAACCATACCGGATCGGTCCCGAGTGACGTGCGACGCCCCACCCCAGTCGGCCGACGGATTGTCCGGCCCCGGCCCCGATGGCAGCATCGGCGGCGTGGTGATCTCAGCCTTCCCCGAACTCGGCGACCATCCCGAGGACCTGGCCCGCGCGGCCTTCCCGACGCTGGACGCGGCCCAGTTCGCGCGGGCCGCCGCCTACGGCCGTCCGGAAGAGATCGTCGAGGGCCGGCTCGTGTTCGACGTGGGCGACGACGACGCCGACATGCTGCTCGTCGAGTCGGGCGAGATCGAGGTCGGACTGGGCGACGCCACCGACGGGGCGGCCCTGCGAGCTCAGGCGGGGCAGTTCGTGGGCGAGATGAACTTGCTCACCGGGCAGGCCCGCATCCTGTCGGCCCGGGTGGTCACGTCGGGGCTGATCCACCGGGTGTCGGCCGAGCAGTTCCGGGTCCTGATGGCCAAGGACACCGAGCTCAGCGACCTGCTGCTGCGCTCGTTCCTGGCCCGCCGGGAGTTGCTCGTGTCGCGGGCCGGGCGCAACCTGGCCGTCATCGCGGACGAGGCCACCGGCGTCGGGCTGGCCCTGCGCACCTTCCTCACCCGGCAGGCGCTGCCGCACCGCTGGATCGAGCAGCACACTCCGGAGGGGCGGGCCGCGGCGGAGGCGGCCGGGCTCACCGAGGGTGACCTGCCGGCGGCCGTCCTGCCGCGGGCCACGGTGCGCAACGTCGAGCCGCGGGCGCTCAGCCACCGCCTCGGGCTCACCTACCGCCGTACGCCCAAGGGCGTGGCCGACCTGACCATCGTGGGCGCCGGACCGGCCGGGCTCGCCGCCGCCGTCTACGGCGCGTCCGAGGGGCTCGAGACGGTGCTGCTCGACTCGGTGGCGACGGGCGGGCAGGCGGCGGCCAGCTCCCGGATCGAGAACTACCTCGGCTTCCCGTTCGGGCTCAGCGGCGAGCAGCTGGCGGCGCGGGCGGTCGTGCAGTCGCTCAAGTTCGGCGCGCACCTGGCCAGCCCGTGCGCCGTGGTCGGCATGCGCCGCTCCGACGAGGGGCACGTACTCACGCTGGTCGACGGGGCCGAGGTGGTCACCCGGACCGTGCTGATCGCCACTGGGGCCTCGTACCGCGATCTGCCGCTCGACCGGTGGGCCGATTTCGTCGGCTCGGGCATCTACTACGCCGCGACCGGGCTGGAGGCGCGCGCTGTGGCCGGCCTGCCGGTGACGGTGGTCGGCGGCGCCAACTCGGCCGGCCAGGCGGCCCTCTATCTGGCCCAGCACGCGGGTGAGGTCACCTTGGCCGTACGCGGGGACGACCTGGGCAAAGGCATGTCGAACTACCTGGTCGAGCGGGTGCTGGCCGATCCCCGGATCACGGTGCGCACCTCGACCGAGGTGACCGGCCTGACCGGCGGCCACCGCCTCGAAGAGATCACGCTGAATGCCGACCCGTGCGGGTGCTTCGGGCTGTTCTGCTTCATCGGGGCCACCCCGGCCACCGGCTGGCTGAGCGGCGTCGCCCTGGACGAGAGGGGGTTCGTGCCGACCGACGTGCAGCTCGGGGACCGGTGGACCGGGGTGGGGCGCGGGCCGCTGCCGTTCGAGAGCAGCGTGCCGGGGGTGTTCGCGGCGGGCGACGTGCGGCTGTCGTCGATGAAGCGGGTGGCCGCGGCGGTCGGCGAGGGGGCCAGCGCCGTGCGCTCGGTGCACCAGGCGCTGGCGGCGGGCCCGAGTTGATCTCTCGCCGTGCTGATGTGGCGGTCCGCGGGTAGGTTGGGCGGATGCCCTTGGACGCCACCATCGTGCACGAGCCGGCCGACGCCGACGGCCTGGTCGTCGCCGCCCTGAGCGGGGAGCTCGACCTCGACCGCGCCGACGCCGTGCGCGACCAGCTCGCCGCCATCGCCGCCGACCCCGCCTGCCGCTACCTGCGCATCGACGTGGCCGGGCTCGACTTCATCGACTCGTACGGGCTGGGCGCGCTGGTCAGCGCCCGCAACAGCGCCGCCGCCAGCGGGGTCACCCTGACCCTGGCCGAGCCGTCACCCCCGGTCCGCAAGGCGATCGAGGTCACCGGCCTGGGCCACGTCTTCGGTCTCTAGAAGGCCGTGGCGCCGATCCGGGCGCCGTCACGCGTGGTCAGCGAAGAGTCGTCGACCTTCGCCCCGAAGTAGCCGGCCGCCGCGTCCGGGATCACCGTCCGGGTGTCGCCCGTGGCCTCGAGGAAGCGCTGGACGAACGTGCTCATCGGCTGCACCTCGGGGCCGCCCAGGTTCACGATCCCGTTGAGCGGCGGCTGATCCACCAGCTCGGCCAGCAGGGCGGCCACATCGCCGGCGGCCACCGGCTGGAATGCCGCGGTGGTCACCCGTACCTCGTCGCCGCTCGTGCCCGCGTCCGCGATCATGCTCACGAACTCGTGGAACTGGGTCGCCCGCACGATCGTGTACGGCACGCCGCTCTCGATGATGATCCGCTCCTGGGCCACCTTGGCCCGCATGTAGCCGCTGTCCGGCATGGTCTCGGCGTTCACGATGGTCAGCGCCAGGTGGTGCCGCACTCCGGCCTGCTGCTCGGCCGCGGCCAGGTTGCGGGCCGATGTGCTGAAGAACGCCAGCACCTCGTCGTCGCCCCACGACGGCGCGTTGGTCACGTCGACCACGACGTCGGCGCCCCGGAACGCCTCGGCCAGCCCCTCCCCCGTGATCACGTCGACGCCGGTCGACTTCGACACCGGCACCGCCTCGTGCCCACCGGCCGCGAGCAGCCCGACCAGCTTGCGCCCGATCAGGCCGCTCCCGCCGACGACGACAACCTTCATGACCCGCTCCTCGCGTTCGCAACTCGGACAACTGCTGTCCGGAACTCTACTCGGATGGTTCCTGTCCGAGTCAAGTAGGCTGTGACCATGAAGATGTCCGGCGGAGTCGAGTGGGCCCTGCACTGCGCGGTCGTGCTGAGCGCGGCCGAACGGCCGGTTCCCGCCGCCCGCCTGGCCGAACTGCACGACGTCTCCGGCAGCTACCTGGCCAAGCAGTTGCAGGCGCTGTCCCGGGCCGGCCTGATCCGCTCCGCCCAGGGGCACGCCGGCGGCTACGAGCTGGCCCGCCCCGCCGCCGAGATCACCGTGCTCGACGTGGTCGAGGCGGTCGACGGCCCGCAGCCCGCCTTCACCTGCACCGAGATCCGGCAGCGGGGCCCGCTGGCCACCCCGCCCGAGGAATGCCTGACGCCGTGCCCGATCGCGCGCGTGATGTCGGCCGCTGACCGTGCGTGGCGAGCCGCGCTGGGCGCGGTGACCATCGGTGACCTCTCGCTCGAGGTCGCCCAGGGCAACGACGCGTTCGCCACATTGCGCGGCTGGCTCGCCCCAACTGCCTAGTCAATGTGCAAGAAGCCGCGACAACTAGTCGTGCCGATTAGTCTCGCGACATGGAGAAGGTCGTTCTGATGGGCGCCGGCGAGATCCGCCGCAGGCTCGGCGTGAGCCGGCAACGCGTCCAGCAGATCATCACCCGCAAGGACTTCCCCGACCCCTACCAGGAACTGGAGATGGGCAAGGTCTGGGACGCGCGGGACGTCGAGGTGTGGATCGCCGCCTACCGGCCGCGGCTCAACCCGGAGGACGGTCTCTAGTCAGCTTCCGCAGAAAGTCGCCGGTGCTCGTGACCAGCCGGTCGCCCGCGATGGCCCACTCGGCGACCAGCGACGCCGCCCGATCCATCGTCCGGCGGGCCTGCTCGAAGTCCTCGGCGTCGTTGCGCAGCAGCCACAGCCGCCGGGCCTGATCCCAGGCGCGGGCCCGGGTGACGGTGACCAGGATCCGCTGACTCCAGTCGTCGAGCGGCCCGACCAGCTCGTCCAGCTCCATCTGCCAGCGCGTCGAGAACCCCCGCCGCAGCGGCGGGATCTCCTCATAGAAGATCTCGTTGACCAGCAGATAGTCGGGGTCGATCACGTCGTCGCCGGCCTCCGGGGCGCCCAGCTCGTTCCAGGTGCCGATCAGGGCCAGCGACAGGTCGTGGTTGATGTGCGCGTTGACACCCAGCATGGCCGCGGTCAACCGGCTCATCCGCACATCGCCGGCCCGCTTGAACAACACCTCCCAGACGTCCGGAGTCTCCTCGTCGTCGTTGTTCCACAGCGTGAGCGCGTCGAAGTAACGCTTAGCGAACTCCACATCCAGCAGCTCGAGAAAATCGGGCGAGTTGACCCCACTGACCAACGCCGCCTCGACCCGCCGCGTGATCTTCAGGTAGAGCTCGTTGAACGCCGACACCCGGTTGGCGGCCCGGCTAGGCGGCAACTCGTCCAGAATGGCCTGCACAGTCACCAGCCGGCTGACCACCTCCCCGATGCCACCCGGATGCCCGTCCAGCGCCTCGGTCACCTTCTGCTGCAACGGACTCCAGCCCCGCCCGGCCGGAATGGCCAAACTCGACAACTCAAGCCGTTTGACGCGCAAAAGCTCAGCGCTGTCCCGCACCGAAGTCCGATCAAACCCCGTCACGCCCGTCATGCAGGAAAGCTTCCTCAGGGTGGGGGCATATGGCTATCGCCCTGTCGGCAAAACGTCCCGTAATCCGGACAACGATGCGACAACTAGCGACATCGTCAGAAAGCCTCGAAGATCAAGAGCAAGCTTTCGATGGCAATGTCGTAGGGACAGGTCAAGGGCGGAACTTCAAAGGCCATGTCGTAGCGGGGTGATGGGATGGTCAAGGTCAGGGGCGGAACTTCAAAGGAGACGTCGTAGCGGGGTGACGGGATGGTCAAGGTCAAGGGCCGAGGTTCAAAGGCGATGTCGTAGCGGGGTGGTGGGTGCAGACCGTCGCTCCCGCCGAGGGCGCGGGCGGGCTGAGCTGGCCGCTGGCGCGTCCAGAACGCTCATCCCACCCGCGCGACCTGCGTAAGTGGTTGCGCCCAAAACCAAAACCCACCTGTAGCGCCGCCCACGAGCGTCGCCGCCACCGCGCGCATCGCGACCAAACCACCCAGGCCACGTTCGACACCGTGAGCTCATGCGAGCGTCCGCGCCCGAACCAACCGCTTCACCGCGGCCCGCCCGTTCATCCGGCCAGCCGCGGTGTAGGCCGAACTCCATCGTCAAGTCACCCTCGACCGGCCGAACCACCGCGATTTACCGGCCCGGCGGTGTTCCACCGGCAGCGCTATGCACCGCCGACCGGCACGGGCCCTCAACCGGCCCAACCGCCGCGGCCGCACCCCACCACCGCGTCCGCACCCACCGCCGTCGCCGCACCGCCACCGCGGCCTCACCCACCGCCGTAGCCGCACCACCTCCATGGCCGCACCCACCACCGCGGCCTCCCCCGCCGCCAGCGGCCTCACCACCGCCGTGGCCGCAGCCGCTGCCGTGGCCGAGCCCGCCGCCGTGGCCGACCCGGATTTTCCGGGCACCACCTCGGTGCCGGCGCGTACCTCGAACGGGTGAATACGCCGGGCGCCAACTCGCCACGCGCAGCCAGCCGCGCATCGGTTCGGTCGGGCGTGCGGTCGGAGGGGACTGTGCGCGGTGCCCGGAGGGGCCGCGGGATACGCCGGGTGCCAGC
This sequence comes from Paractinoplanes pyxinae, assembly GCF_026626335.1. Classification (GTDB taxonomy): domain Bacteria; phylum Actinomycetota; class Actinomycetes; order Mycobacteriales; family Micromonosporaceae; genus Actinoplanes; species Actinoplanes pyxinae. The sequence goes on from NZ_JAPNTZ010000008.1 coordinate 124,965, forward strand.
TCGCCGCGCGTAGCCATCCGAGCGTCGGTTCGGTCGGGCGTGTGGTCGGAGCGGGACTGCTCGGTGCGCCGAGGGTCGCCGGAGACGCCACACGCCACCTCGCCACGCGCACCAGCCGCGCCTCGCGCCGGTCGGGCGCGTGGTCGGAACGGGACTGCTCGGTGCGCCGAGGGTCGCCGGACACGCCACAGGCCACCTCGCCACGCGCACCAGCCGCGCCTCGCGCCGGTCGGGCGTGCGGTCGGAGCGGGACTGTGCGCGGTGCCCCAACGGCCCGCCGGACACACCGCACGCCACCTCGCCACGCGCAGGCTGCCGCGCCTCGCGCCGGTCGGGCGTGCGGTCGGAGCGGGACTGTGCGCGGTGCCCAAAGGGCCCGCCGGACACGCCACACGCCACCTCGCCACGCGCAGGCTGCCGCGCCTCGCGCCGGTCGGGCGTGTGGCCAGAGCGACACTACCCTCGGTGCTTGGAGGGGCGGCGGGAGTTTGGGGATTGGCGTTGCGCTTGGCTTTTGGGCGCAACCACTTACGCACGTCGCCGTGGTGGGGTGAGTGGTTTGGACGCGCCAGCGGCCAGCTCACCCCGCCGCGGCCCTCGGCGGGAGCGACGGTCTGTAACCCCCCACCCAGCTACGACATCAAGATCTTGACCTTGATGCCTTTGATCTTCGCCCACTATCTACGACCCGCCCCGCTACGACACACTTTCGGCTTGGTTGATTCGCTGCGCCGGTCGTTACTTTGTTGAGAAGTAGCGCACATGACTGTTCCTGGACACTTCTGTGCTGCAAGCTGCGCGCATGGACCTTCGTAACGGGCTGCGGCCGCTCGGGAGCACCCCCGCCGAGTTCGAGCAGGACCTGCTGAGCAACCTTTACTACCGCCGCGGCACGACGGTGGAGTCGGCCAGCGCGCAGGACGCCTACGAGACTCTTGCCCTGACCGTGCGTGACCGGCTGGCCGCGCGCCGGGCCCGGACCGCCGCGGCCCACTACGAGAGCAACCCGCGCTGGGTCTACTACCTGTCGGCCGAGTATCTGCTCGGCCCGCAGCTGGAGCAGAACCTGCTGTACAGCGGCACCACCGAGCTGGCCCCGGCCGCCCTCAAGTCGCTCGGCTTCGACCCGGCCGAGGTGGCGGCCCTGGACGTCGAGCCGGGCCTGGGCAACGGCGGTCTCGGTCGTCTGGCCGCCTGCCTGCTCGATTCGCTGGCCACCATGGACATTCCGGCCGTGGGCTACGGCATCCGGTACGACCTGGGCATCTTCAAGCAGCAGTTCGTGAACGGCGAGCAGGTCGAGACGCCGGACGACTGGGCCTTCCAGGGCGACCCGTGGGAGTTCCCGGCCCCGGACGACCGGCACCGGATCGGCTTCTACGGCTATGTGGGCCCGGACGGCTGGGTGCCGGGCGAGGTCATCGACGGCGAGCCGAGCGTTCTGCTGGTGCCCGGCTACGGCACGGAGACCGTCAATATCGTCCGGCTGTGGCGCGCCCGGGCCACCGAGTCCTCGTTCGACCTGCGCCGGTTCTCGGCCGGCCAGTACGCCGAGGCCGTCGAGCAGGCGGTGCGGGCCGAGAACATCAGCAAGGTGCTCTACCCGGACGACAGCACCGAGTCGGGCCGCGAGCTGCGCCTCAAGCAGCAGTACTTCCTGGTGTCGTGTTCGCTGCGGGACATCATCCGGCGGTTCCGGTTCCGCAACGAGGGCTGGGACGGCTTCGCCGGCAAGACGGTGATCCAGCTCAACGACACGCACCCGACGCTGGCCATCCCGGAGCTGATGCGCCTGCTGGTCGACGAGGAGAAGCTGGACTGGGATCAGGCCTGGTCGATCGTGCGGCAGACGTTCGCGTACACGTGTCACACCCTGCTGCCCGAGGCGCTGGAGACGTGGCCGGTGGACATGCTGGGCCGCCTCCTCCCCCGGCACCTCGAGATCATCTACCAGATCAACGAGGGCCTGCTGGGCGAGGTCCGGTCGCGCTTTCCCGACGACATCGATCGCGTACGGCGGATGTCGCTCATCCAGGAGGAGCCGGAGCGCCGCGTCCGCATGGCCAACCTGGCCGTCACCGGCACGTTCGCCGTGAACGGGGTCGCCGAGCTGCACTCCGAGCTGCTGACCTCGACGACGTTCCACGACTTCGCGACGCTGTGGCCGGACCGCTTCACGAACGTCACCAACGGCGTCTCGCCGCGCCGGTTCGTCAAGCTGGCCAACCCGGGGCTGTCCACGCTGATCAGCTCGGGCCTGGGCTCGGACGACTGGCTGCGCGACTTGTCGCTGCTCGAGGGTCTGGTGCCGCTGGCCGAGGACGCCTCGTTCCGCTCGCAGTGGCGGTCCGAGAAGCGGCGGGCCAAGGCGGCGCTCGGCCTGGGCGACCCCGGGGCGCTGCTCGACGTCATGATCAAGCGCTTTCACGAGTACAAGCGGCAGCAGTTGAAGCTGCTGCACATCATCACGCTCTACCACCGGCTCAAGAGCGACCCGGGCCGGTTCGGCGTTCCGCGTACGGTGTTGTTCGGCGGCAAGGCGGCGCCGGCCTACACGGCGGCCAAGTCCATCATCCGCCTGATCAACGCGGTGTCGGCGACGATCGCGGCCGATCCGGTCGCCTCGGGGCTGCTGCGCGTGGTGTTCCCGGCCAACTACAACGTCACGCTGGCCGAGAAGATCATTCCGGCCGCCGACCTCAGCGAGCAGATCTCGATGGCCGGCAAAGAAGCTTCCGGTACGGGCAACATGAAGCTCGCGCTGAACGGAGCCGTCACGATCGGCACGCTCGACGGCGCCAACGTCGAGATCCGCGATCGGGTCGGGGCCGACAACTTCTTCCTGTTCGGCCTGGACGCTCCCGACGCGGCGGCGCTGCGCGGTTCCTCGTACCAGCCGCGGTCTTACTACGAGTCGGACCCGGAGCTCCGGTCGGCCGTGGACGCCATCCTGAGCGGCGCGTTCGGCGGGGTCGGCCAGGAGGTGGCCCAGTCGCTGCTCGACCGGGACGAATACCTGACGCTGGCCGACTACCGGTCGTACGTCGACCGGCAGGACGAGGTGTCGGCGGCCTGGAAGGACCAGGAGCGGTGGACGCGCATGTCGATCCTGAACGCGGCCCACAGCGGGTTCTTCTCGTCGGACCGTACGGTCGCCGACTACCTCGACCGCATCTGGCGGGCCGCACCCGTGCAGCCCTGAGCGATTACTCCGCAGCGTCCTCGCTGCGCACGTGCACCGTCTCACCGCGAAGCCGCAGTTCGTCGGTCACCTGGCCTTCGGTCATCGAGACCAGGTGACTCTCGACGGCGGCTTCGTCCTTGAGCCGGTCGTACGTGTCCCGGACGAGCTGCTCCAGCTCGCCCCGGTCGACGTCGGGGAATCGGAGGGTCAGGGCGTCCACCTGCCGGCGCAGGGCAACATCCACGCCGACGATGCCGTGATCAGTCATGAACTTTCTGTTCCCACTCCCCGCTCTTGGCAACCGCACGCCGGGCGGCTTTGATGTCGGTGGGATGCACAGACACCGGCCGAGCCTCGGGACCCTGCTCCATCACGTGCATGTGAGCGGGCCGTTGTCGCGCGCTGCCCTGGCCGAGCGGATGGGCGTCAACCGCAGCACGATCCTGGCGCTCACCGCCGAGCTGGTGGCGGCCGGTCTGGTCAGTGAGGAACACCCTTCCGGTACGACTGGAGCCGGGCGCCCGTCGCTCGTGGTGCGCCCGAATTCCCGTTTCTACGTGCTGGCCTTCGACGTGGCGGTCGATAGGCTCACGGCCGCCCGCGTCGGACTGGGCGGGCAGGTGCTCGACCGGCGTTCCGCCCCGCGCAGCCGGATCGGCGTCGACCTGGACACGGTCGTCCGGAAGCTGGTGTCGCTGGGCCGGTCTCTGGTCGACGCCGCTCCGGAGTCCTCGGTGTGCGCGGGCATCGGCGCCTCCTACTGCGGCATGATCCGCCCCGGCGACGGCATGGTCCGCTACGGCCCCGAGATGGGCTGGGTCGACCAGGCCTTCGGCACCGAACTGGCCAAGGCCCTGGACCTGGGGCACCCGGTCGCCGTCGGCAACGAGGCCCATCTCGGCGCGATGGCCGAGTTCGAGCGCGGCGCCGGCGTGGGCATCCCCGACCTGATCTACCTGCACGGCGACGTGGGGGTGGGCGGCGGCATCCTGGTCGGCGGCAAACTGCTGGGCGGCGACGCCGGCTACGGCGCCGAGGTCGGCCACATGCTGGTCAACCCGGTCGACGGCCGCGCCTGCCTGTGCGGCTCCCAGGGTTGCTTGGAGGCCGAGACCGGCGAGTACGCCCTGCTGGCCGCGGCCGGCCGCACCCCCGGCCCGTCCGGCGCCGCCGCCGTCCGCGCGGTGGCCCGCGACGCCCGAGCCGGCGATCAAGCCGCGGCCACCGCGATAGCCGAGATCGGCGACTGGCTGGGCATCGGCGTGGCCAACCTGATCAACCTGTTCAACCCCGGCGTGGTCATCTTCGGCGGCATGCTCCGCGACGTCTACGAGGCCGCCGCCCCGCAGGTGGCCGCCCGCATCGCCCGCCACGCCATGCCCGTCTCGCGCGAACGGGCCGCCCTGCGCCTGTCCGCCCTGGCCGGCGACGCCACCCTGCTAGGCGCGGCCGACCTGGGCTTCGCCACCCTGCTGGCCGACCCGCTGCTCACCTTCGACGAAGAACTTCCGTAGCGCGGCCGCGACCACTTCCGGCCGGCCGTTGTTCCAGGAGCCGCCGTGGTCGAGCCCGTCGAACTCGATGTGTGTGGCCTGCGGCAGCACGCCGGCGAGCTCCCGGATGCTCTGCCGCAGGAAGGCCGGGCTTCGCGTGCCGCTGAGCAGCAGCATCGGCTTGTCGACCGAACGGAAAGTGGCCATCTTGCCGTCCATGCCGCCGACGACGTTGAAGTCGTAGCGGATGCCCGGGAGCATGTCGCGAAGCTTCGGGGCCGGTCCCGGCTTGCGGCCGTCGATCGCCAGCACAGCCCCAGCCAGCAGGCGCGCGGCAAACTTCGGCAGCCCTTGCAACAGGGCCGGGGCGGTTCCGGAGGTGCGCAGCGATCCGGCGAGCGCGGCGGCCAGGCGTCCGTTCTCGATGTCGGTGTTGAGCCGCCGGATGCCGTCGTGCGAGATCCCGCGGGGGTAGAAGGGCGGCTCGTAGACCGCGGCCCGGGTGATCCGGGGCAGCGTCCGGGCCGCCTCGAGGGTGATCACGGCGCCGGAGCTGAGGCCGAAGACGTAACCCGTGCCGGCCTCGGCGAGGAGTGCTTCCAGGTCTTGCACGTCGCGAGCGATGGTGTGCTCGCTGCTGTAGTTCTTGGGGCTCATGCCGCGCCCCCGCCGATCAGGCGTGTAGACGGTGAAGTGAGCCGAGAGCGCCCGCGCGAGGTCGTTGAAGTTATAGGCGGTGCCCATCGCGCCCTGCACCAGAACCAGGCCCGGCCCACGCCCTTGGCGTTGAAAACCGATGCGGGTGCCGTCCCGGGACGTGACCTGACCGTTCTCCATCGAGTCCGCCTTTTGCCTCGCAAACTACCTTTGCCGCAAAGCTACTTCGCGGCAGTGCTATCTTGCAACCCGACACTGATGCAGGCCCAAGCGTCGGGCGCTTCGCGCTGGCCGATGGCGTTGCAGGCGCCGCGGTACGCATCGGATTTCCTCCGGCTACGACGTGCGGCGGCCGGCGGGCTCGCGGAAAGGAGTGCGCGTGACCGAGGTCAACCAGGTACAGCAGGTCGTCCAAAGCTTGCGCGACCTGGCCGCAGCACAGAGCGACCTGGGCCGCGCTTTCGCGCGGAGTCAGCGAATGCACCCCACCGACGCGACAGCCATAGTCGAAATCATCAACGCGGAACAACGCGGCCACCCCTTGACGCCGGCCCGCCTGGCCGAGCGGATCGCCCTGACCACCGGCGCGACCTCGATCCTGCTCAACCGCCTCGAGCAGGCCGGACACATCGCCCGCACCCGCGAACACAGCGACCGCCGAATCGTCACCCTACGGTCCACATCCGACATCCACGCCGCCGCGGCCGCCTTCTTCGAACCGCTGGCCCACCGCCTGACCGCCGCCCTGGCCGACTACTCCCCCGCCGACCTGCAACTAATTAATTCAGCCGCCACTCGCCTACACTCCACCATGACCACCTACATGGACGAGCTGGACACGTGACAGCTCCCGCTCGGTCCGGCGCCGCCCCAGCCTCAGCTTGACGGTGTAGACGCGGGCCACAGTCTCGCCGAGGACGCCGAAGGCTCAGCTTCATGTTGACTGAATCAACATTGACGTCAACATGTACACGTCAGTCAACACGTCAACATGAGGCCGTTCATGTCCACCTCGAGGGCGCTCGGCCGCCTTCAGCGGTCTCGGCGGTTCGAGTAAGCCTTCGGCCGCGATCGACTCGCCCGCCCGCGCCGCAACGCCCGCCAACCCAGCACGGTCACCAGCGGGCCGGTAGCACCGATGGCGCCGGCCGGGCCGTTGGCCTCACTGGCCGGCCTTTCGGCCTGCGGCGACGCCGAGACCGAGCCCCAGCGGCTGTCCCCCTTGGGCCCGGTCGCTCCGGTCGCCCCGGTCGCCCCAGCGGGACCCTGGGGGCCACAGTGACCAACCCTGGGCGGGTCGCTAAGCCCCGGCCGACGGGCCAGCCGCCGGGGGTGCGATGCCCGGCGGCGGCCTGCACCGTGCCGAGCACACCGTCGACCATCTCGTCGTGCACGCTTCCGCGCTGGACGAGGTCTACCCGCTCAATCGACTGTGAGTCCCGCTCGGTGCGGAAGCCCGGTCCGACCGACCAGCGCGGCCGCCATTCCGAACGTGCGCGAAGACCAACCGACACTCAACGACAGTGCCGTCGCACGCAGGTGGGGCTGAGTCCGAGCGGTCTGCGCGCGTTGAATACGCAGCGGCGAATCACCGCGCGAGACCAGCCACATTCAGAACCGGTCTGGATCGAAGCGCTTGTTGAACCCATTGCAGTCCGGAGCACCATGCGCAACCGTCCCGGCGACCGGCTGTTTGGGCCCGACGCGGCCGAACCGCCACGGAAGACGACGCGCTTCCCAGCAGTCAACGCGACAGAAGTGCCCGACCTCAGCGCCTCGCGCAGCTGAGTTCCGACAACGCGCTTTCCAAAGGCTCCACGACGCCCGGCCATGTCAACGCCGCCAACGCTGCCGAAGCGCCGGCATGAGCGTCGCACGCGGTCGTTCCAACCGGAGCGCCGGACGGTCCGCTGTACCGACCGAAGGCCGGCTGCGGACGCGATACGGCGCCCGGCTTCGTTTGATCGAGCAGACTGCCCATCCGGCGTCGCCCGCAGACACGAAACGCCGCCCGGCCCCGCCGGGCCGCAACGTGCGGATGTGGCCGCTCTGACCCGGGCCGTCCGCGTCAGCAAAGGCCGCTACGTGTGGCTGTGGCGGCTCTGGCCCGGGTCGTCGGCGTCGGCCGGGTCTGACGTAGGCGCGGCAGGTCGGCTGGCGGTCACCAGGTGGGTGGGAAGCCAAGGGCCCGACCACCATTGGCGCCAGCCCAGGCTGCGGCGCGTCACGCCGGAGAGGCCCCGGGCGCTCAGCTGGCGCTGGTAGGCGTCCGTGTGGTTGAGGTCGGCCAGCAGCAGGCGGCCGCCAGGCCGCAGCACCCGCACGGCTTCGTCCACAGCCTTGGCGCGGTCGTCGAACGACTTCAGGTTGTGGATGACCAGGTTGGACACGACCACGTCGAACGAGTCGTCCGGGAAGGGCAGCGCCGTGATGTTCGCCGTGTGCACCTCCACGCGGTCGGCCACCCCGGCCGCGGCGGCGTTGCGCATGGTGGCGTCGGGGCCGTTGCCGGACTGGTCGGCCCGCCACAGGTCGACGCCGACCGCCTGGCCGTGCGGCACTCGCAGGGCAGCCGTAATGAGCAGCGCGCCCCGGCCGCAGCCCATGTCGAGCACCCGCTCGTCGCCCTTGAGGTCGTCCAGCAGGCGCGCCCACACCACGAACTTGCCGTAGCGCGACGCATAGAAGGCCAGCCCGCAGCACGCCCCGATCAGGACCACGCCGATCAGCGGCCACGGCTGGCGGGTCAGCACGGCCTGCACCACGCCGGCCACCACCAGCAGCGCCGGCACGATCAGCAGACGGGGCGCGTCGACGCCGTAGGTGCCGGGCGGACGTTCAGACATCGGCTTCACTCCTTGCCGGGGTTCCGGCTATCGCTCGCAGGGCGGACAGATGTTCCTCGTACGCAGCGCGGCCGGCCGCCGTCAGCGACAGCCACGTGCGGGGGCGCTTGCCGACGTAGCCCTTGCGCGCCTGCACGTAACCGGCCTCGGTCAGCAGGGTCACCTGACGGGAGAGCACCGAGTCGCTCACCTCGACCGTGTCCCGTACGAAGGCGAACTCGGCTTTGTCGGCGGCCGCGAGACAGGCCACGATGGACAGGCGGATCGGCGAGTGGATGACCGGGTCGAGCCGGTGCCGCGGATGCGCGGTCACGAGCGCGCCCGACCCGCCGCCACGGCCATCGGAACGGCGACGACAACGCCCGCCACCAGCCAGTACGCGACGTTGCCGGGGAACGCCGCGTGCCCCAGCACGGTCAGCCCCACCCACAGCACCGTCCAGATGGCGGCCGCCGTCAGATACAGCCGCCGGAAGCCGCGCCCGACCACCCGGCGCGGCCGCGCGTACGCGAGCAGGCTCAGCAGGAACACCGCCCACGCCACGTTGACCACGACCGCCGACAGCAGGCCACCGGCCGGGAAGAAAATCAAGGTCCCGATGGCGTACGCGGTAAAGGCCCGCACCGCCCAAGCGGAGTGCTGCCGCACGGCCGCCGACGCCTGATCGACCCCGGCCAGGGCCGCCGCCGCGTGCCCCGGGCTCAGATCGGTCATGGGGCTCACCGTACGGGTTACTTTCCGTTTTGGAAACTACTTAGCGGATCGATGACTGTCCAGCGCCCAGCCCTCGGCCGCGGCGTAGTCGGCCGCGGCGGCCAGGTCGGCCGGGTCGGCCCCGGTGGTCCGCAGGTGGTCGAACAGGCGGTTCAGCGCGGCCCGGCGGTCGCTGCGCCTGTCCTCGTCGGCCGAGCGGCCCGCCGCGTACACGCGCACCAGGTCATGCATCGCCCAGCGGGACGGGCCGGCCGGCAGCAGCAGGTGGTTGGCGGCCAGGTCGCGCAACGCCTCGCCGGCCGCGGCGCCGGCCAGCGCCTCGGCGGCCGGGGCGTCGAAGCTGCGGCCGGGGTGGTGGGCCAGCAGGCGCAGCAGGTCACGGCCGCGGCCGGGCAGGTTGCGGTAGGAAACGTCCAGGGCCTGACGTACGGAGGGGTCGAGCCGGCCGGAGCGGCGGCGCTCGGCCAGCCAGTCGGCATGGTCGGCCAGCGTCCAGCCCGGCCTCTCCCGCATGTGGGCGACCACCCGGGCCAGCGCCAGCGGCAGATATCCGCAGGTCGCGGCGATCCGGTCGGCCGCCGCGGGGTCGGCCCCGGGCGGCAGCGCGGCCAGCAGGAAGTCGCGGGCCTCGCCGGGCCGGAACACGCCCACCTCGACCTGGGCCGCCTCGGTGAGCCCGTCGAGGCGCCGGCGGCTGGTGATCAGGGTGACACTGCCCGGACCGGGCGCCAGCAATGGGCGAACCTGGGAATCGCTCGCCGCGTCGTCGAGCAGCACCAGCACACGGGTTCCGGAGAGGCGGTTGCGGTAGGCCGTGGTCTGGGCGGCCAGGCCGTGCGGCAGGTGCTGGCCGGGCACCCCGAGCAGGCGCAGAAAGCCGTCGAGCACCGCGTCCGGACCGGCCGGGGGCTGGTCGGCGTGGCTGCCGCGCAGGTTGACCGCGAGCACCCGGTCGAACGGCTGCGACGCCGCGAGCCGGTGGGCCGCCTGCAACGCGAGGGTCGTCTTGCCGGCGCCGGCCATGCCCGAGAGCACCGACAGCGGCGCGGGCCCGACTGACGGCGTACGGGAAACAAAGCCCGCCGGCAAACCCGGCAGACTGCCCAGAACCCGCACCTGGGACCCCGCGCCCCGGGTCTCGCCGCTGGCCACACGCAGCGCCTGCCGCCACTGGTTGGTGTAGCCGGCGTCCGCGTGCAGCGCCTCGACCACGGCCACCACCAGGTCGGGGTCGAGGCGGCGGCGCCCGGCCCGGAAGCAGTCGACGACAGTGGTCTTGCCGACCTGCTCCCCCGGCGGCCGACGAGTGTTCACGCGGGCCGTGATGGTCTCGTAAGAAGGGTTGCCGGCCCAGGTCTTGAGCAGGCGCAGGCACGCGGCGACCTCGTCCAGGGTGTGCGCCAGCCCGGGGTCGGGCAGCACGGCGAACTGCGACACGGCGTGCTCCGCGGGGGTCGTAAGACGTCGGAGGATCGACGGTAGTAGCTGTCCGCCACCGGGCACATCCGGATTCGTTCGGATTCCGCATGCTGACGCCACAACGGCGGCAGAGTGAGTGGTGCCGGCGGATCCGAAACGGGGGGTCGTTCCCGCAACGGGGGTGGGAGCGACGCGGACCCCGCAGGCGCGTGCCGGGCGTGGCGCCCCCCAGAGGCCCACGCCCGGTATCGCTCTTCCCGCCCCTCGCGAAGCGCGGGTTGCTAGGCGGCCGCTCCGCGCAGCACCGCGTCGACCAGCGCCTCGGCGAACCCTTCCTTGGGCACCCGGGGCTGGTGCGGGAACAGGTTGTTGAGCATGTTGGGGCCGGTCAGCATGAGCAGCGTGAGCTCGATGTCGAGGTCGGCCCGCAGCTCACCGGACTCGATGCCGCGCCGCAGCACGCCGCGCATCACTTCCCGCCGGGGCTCGATGACCGCCTGGTAGCCGGCCATGATCTGGTCGTCGCGCATCAGCTCGGGCATCAGGCAGGCGGTCACCTTGCCGTAGTTGTGCTGGTGGCTGCTGCGATTCGACTTCATCAGGGTGACCAGGTCGTCGCGGACCGACTCGCCGGCCAGCTCGGGCACCGGGCCCTTGAGCGCCGCGACGGCGTCGATGATCAGGGCCTCTTTGTTGGCCCAGCGGCGGTAGATCGTCGCCTTGCCGACCCCGGCCTTGGCGGCCACCGCCTCGATCGAGATGGCGGCGACGGTCTGGCCCTCGCTGAGCAGGTCGAGCACCGCGTGCAGGATCGCGGAGTCGGCGAGGGCGTTGCGGGGCCGGCCAGGAGCCTTGCGGTCCTGGCCGGCCGTTGGTGCCGTGGTCATGGCGTTCATTGTTACCGACGGGTCACGCTTCGACCAGTTCGACGCCCTGCTCCTCGGCCAAGCCCTCTTCGTTCGTGGGCTTGGGCGCGGAGGCGGGGCGCTTACCGGGCAGCCACAACACGGCGACCAGGGCGCCGAGCAGGGCGAAGACCATCGAGCCGATGGCCGCGTAGTGCATGGCGTCGAGGAAGGCCGCGTTGGCCTGCGAGATCAGCGCCGGGGCAGCCGCGCCGGCCTGCTCGGCCACGCCGTACGCGCCGGAGATCGACTCGCGGGCCGCGTCGGCCGCCTGGGCGGGCAGACCGTCGGTGGCGTTGCCCAGGTTGCCGCGGTAGACCGAGGAGAGCACGGCCCCGAGCACCGCCACGCCGAGCGCGCCGCCGAGCTGGCGGATCGTGTTGCTGACGGCCGAGCCGACGCCGGCCTTCTCGCGCGGCAGCGCTGCCATGATCGATTCGGTGGCGGGCGGCATCACGTTGGCCATGCCGGTGCCCATGATGAAGAACGCGGCGCCGACCACCCAGATCGGGGTGTCCTGGCCGATGAACAGCCACACCGCCAGACCGGCCGCGACCAGCAGCAGACCGACCGTGCTGACCGCCTTGGGGCCGAAGCGCTTGACCATCGCGGCGCTGCGCGGGGCGAAGACCAGCTGGCCGACCGCGAACGGGACGAACAGCGCGCCGGACGCGAGCGGACCGTAGCCGCGGACCAGCTGCAGGTAGAACGCGCCGAAGAACATCGCGCCCATGGCGGCGAAGAAGACCAGGCCGATCATGCCGGTCGAGGCCGAGAACTGGCGGTTGCGGAACAGCCGCACGTCCAGCGACGGGAACTCGATGCGCAGCTGCCACATGACGAACGCGGCCAGCACGATCACAGCGCCGGCGAGGGTGCCCCACGAAAGCGGGTCTCCGAAACCGGCTTCGCCACCTTCAATAACGCCGTACGTCAGAAGGCTGAGGCCGATGATGGAGAGCACGACACCCAGGTAGTCGATGCGGCCCGGCTTGGGATCGCGTGACTCCGGCACGAGCGCCAGCACCAGGATCACCCCGGCCACGGCGACCGGCACGTTGATCAGGAAGACCGAGCCCCACCAGAAGTGCTCGAGCAGCAGGCCGCCCAGGATCGGGCCGATGGCCACGGCCAGGCCGACGGCGCCGGCCCAGATGCCGATGGCGCGCGGGCGCTCCTGCGGCGAGAAGACGTTGGCGATGATCGAGAGCGTGGCCGGCATGACGGCGGCGGCGCCCAGGCCCATCAGCGCGCGGGCGCCGATCAGCTGCCCCGGCGAAGAGGCGTAGCTGGAGATCAGCGAGGCCACCGCGAAGATGGCCAGGCCGACGACCAGGGTGATCCGGCGGCCGAGGCGGTCGGCCAGGATGCCCGCGGTGAACAGCAGGCCGGCGAAGACCAGGGTGTACGAGTTGATGGACCATTCCAGCTCGCTCTGGGTGGCGCCGAGCCCGTGCACCGGGTCGGCGATCGTCCGCAGGGCGACGTTCAGGATGGTGTTGTCGAGCACGACCACCAGCAAGCTGATGACCAGCACGCTCAGGATGGCCCAGCGCCGGGGGTGCCCGGCGGGAGCGGTCGCTGATGCGTCCATGGAGTTCCCCCATTTTCGAAACGGAACTGTTCCGTATCCGATAGGCACCCTAGACCCTCCGAGATGCGAAACGAAACGTCTCCGTATCGGAATGTGCCGACGATCACTCGGGCTCCGCAACCGGTTCGCTCCCGGGTCGCCCTGAAGGCGGCAACCCGGCCCGCCGAAGTTGAGCGCATGGTGACTGGAAGGAACGCGCTGCACCGCTGGCTGCCCACGGGTGGCGGGCTGCGGGACGAGGACTGGGCCGGGCGGCACCGCCTGATGACCCGGCTGCTCGCCGCGAGCATGGTCGCCCTGGTCGTCTACGGCGCGCTGCAGGACGAGCTGGGCGGGGGCAACCTCACCACCTGGCTCCTGCTGCTCATCCTGCCCTGCGTCGTGGCCGCCGTCACGCTGCCCGGCCGGCGGGTGCCCTCGATCTTCGTGGCGCTCGGGTTCACCATGGCCTGCGCCGCCTTCGTGGCGATGACGCACGGCCAGACCGAGGCCCACTTCACCTTCTTCATCACGGTCGGCGCGCTCGCCCTCTACCGGGACTGGGCGCCGTTCGGCGTGTTCCTGGTGGCCACCACGGCCCACCACGGCGTCTTCGGGATCTTCGACGCCGAGCTGACCTACGGGCACCACTCCGCGCAGACCCACCCGCTGTTCTGGGCCCTCATCCACGGTGTCGCCGTGCTGTTCGCGGCCGCTTTCCAGGTCGTCCAGTGGCGCCTGAGCGAGGCTGAGGAGCAGCGCGCCCAGGAGAACCTGGACGAGAGCCAGGCCCAGCTGACCGTGGCGTTCGAGGAGACGCCCGTGCCGATGGCGATCTTCGCGCCGGACGGCCGGGTCGTGCGGGTCAACGCCGCGTACCGGAACTGGCTCGACCTGCCCGGGGAGCTGCCCGCCGGCACCCTGGTCACCGATCTGCCCATCGAGCTGGCCGACCCGGACGCCCCGCGCGTGTTCGACAAGATCGTCGAGCAGAACGGCTCGTCCATCCACCTGGCCGAGTACCGCCGCAAGGACACCGGCGAGCAGCTCTGGGTCGAAGTGCACGGCACCGCCCTGCACGACCGCACGGGCCAGCTCCGCCTGATCTTCGTGCACTGCCTCGACGTCACCAAGAGCCGCCGCCACCAGGAGGAACTGCAGCAGCAGGTGCGCCACGACGCGCTCACCGGCCTGCTGTCCCGCTCGGCCTTCGAGACCGACCTGGCCGGGCTGCTGGCCGGCGACCTCCCGGTCAACGTGCTCTACATCGACGTCGACCGGTTCAAGTCGATCAACGACGGCGCCGGGCACGCGGTCGGCGACGAGCTGCTGCGCGGCCTGGCCGTCCGGCTGGAGGCCACGGTTCCGGCCGGCGCTCTGGTGGCCCGTCTCGGCGGCGACGAGTTCGTCGTCGCGCTGGCCGGCTCGCCGCGGGCCGGCGCCCGGGTCGGGCACGCCATCCTGAGCGCGTTCGCCGAGCCGCTCGAGATCGGCGACGGCCACCTGCAGGTGTCGCTGAGCCTCGGCCTGGCCGCCGGCAGCGGACCCGAGAACGCCGACGAGACCGTGCTGGCCGCCGACACCGCCATGTACGCGGCCAAGCGCGGCGGCGGCAACCGGATGCAGATCTTCAGCGACGACATGCGGGTCAAGGTGCGCGAGCGGATCGCCGCCGAGTCCCGCCTGCGCGAGGCCCTGTCGGGCGACCTGACCGAGTCGCTGCCGGTCTGGTTCCAGCCCATCGTGTCCGCCGCGACCGGCCTCGTCGTCGGCGCCGAGGCCCTGGTCCGCATGCGGACGCCGCAGGGCGACATCCTCGGCCCGGGCCACTTCATCCCGGCCGCCGAGGAGACCGGCCTGATCGTCCCGCTGGGCGAGCACGTGCTGCGCCGGGCCGTGATCCGCCTGCTCGAGTGGTCGGACCACCTCGAGTACGTGTCGGTCAACGTCAGCCCGCGCCAGCTGGCCGAGCCCGACTTCGTGCCCACGCTGGCCAACCTGCTGGCCGCCCACCCGTCGCTCGACCCGTCCCGCCTGGTCGTCGAGATCACCGAGACCGCCCTGCTGGGCTCCTCGGTCGACGTCCGCGAGCGCCTGGAGGCCATCAAGAACCTGGGCGTGCGCATCGCCCTGGACGACTTCGGCACCGGCTACAGCAGCCTGACCTGGCTGCAGTCGGTCCCGGCCGACGTGGTCAAGCTGGACCGCTCGTTCGTGGCCGGCCTGTCCGCCGACCCCCGCAAGGCCTCGATCATCCAGGCCGTGCTGTGGCTGGCGCGCTCGCTGAACATGTCGGTGGTCGCCGAGGGCGTCGAGGACCCGGCCGACTGGCACGCCCTGCGCGAGCTGGACTGCCCGTCCTGCCAGGGTTACCTGTTCGGCAAGCCGCTGCCCCCGGCCGAGTTCGCCGCCACGCTGCAGCCCCAGCCGGAGCCGCAGCTGGCCACCCAGGCCGCCTAACGCTCGAGGATCGCCACCACGCCCTGCCCGCCGGCGGCGCAGATGCTGATCAGGCCGCGGCCCGAGCCCTTGTCGGCCAGCAGCTTGGCCAGGGTGGCCACGATGCGGCCGCCGGTGGCCGCGAACGGGTGGCCGGCGGCCAGCGAGGAGCCGTTGACGTTGAGCTTGGCCCGGTCGATGCCGCCCAGCGGCGCCTCCAGGCCCAGCTTCTCTTTGCAGAACTCGGGCGACTCCCAGGCGGCCAGCGTCGCCAGCACCTGCGACGCGAAGGCCTCGTGGATCTCGTAGAAGTCGAAGTCCTGCAGGGTGAGGTTGTTGCGGGCCAGCAGCCGCGGGACGGCGTAGGCGGGGGCCATCAGCAGGCCCTCGTCGCCGTGCACGTAGTCGACGGCGGCGGTCTGGCTGTCGACCAGGAAAGCCTGCGGGGTCAGGCCCTGCTCGGCCGCCCACTCCTCCGACGAGAGCAGCACGGTCGAAGCGCCGTCGGTCAGCGGGGACGAGTTGCCGGCGGTCATCGTGGCGTCGGTGGTCCCGAAGACCGGACGCAGCTTGGCCAGCTTCTCCAGGCTGGTGTCGGCGCGCAGGTTCTGGTCGCGGGTCAGTCCCAGGTACGGGGTGATCAGATCGTCGAAGAAGCCGCGCTCATAGGCGGCCGCGAGCCGCTGGTGCGAGGCCAGGGCCAGCTCGTCCTGGGCGTCCCGGGTGATGCTCCAGCGCAGGGCGGTCAGGGCGGCGTGCTCGCCCATGGACAGGCCGGTGCGCGGCTCGGCGTTGCGCGGGATGTCTGGCTTGAAGGCGAGCAGCGGGTTCAGCTTGGCCGCCGCCTTCAAGCGCTCGGGCAGCGTACGGGCCCGGTTGAGATTCAGCAGCGCGCGGCGCATGTCGTCGTTGAGCTGCAGCGGAGCGTCCGACGTGGTGTCCACGCCGCCGGCGATGCCGACGTCGATCTGCCCCAGGGCGATCTTGTTGCCGACGAGGATCGCCGTCTCGAGGCCGGTTCCGCAGGCTTGCTGTACGTCGTACGCGGGGGTGCGCGGGTCGAGTCGGGAGCCCAGGACCGTCTCGCGCGTGAGGTTGAAGTCGCGCGAGTGCTTGAGCACGGCCCCCGCGGCCACCTCGCCCACCCGCCGCCCGGCCAGCCCGTATCTCGCGACGAGGCCGTCGAGGGCGGCGGTCAGCATGTCCTGGTTCGATGCCTGGGCGTACCGGCCGTTGGACCTGGCGAACGGGATCCTGTTCCCACCAAGGACGGCGACGCGGCGCATAACGGCCTCCACACTCCGACGGAACTTACTGGTGAGTAGGCTACCAACGCCGGCGCCGAGTAGGCTGCGGCCCATGGGCGACAGGTACGCGAGTTTCGCGAACTCCGGTCCCGGCCGGACCATGATCAAGCGGCTCGGCCTGCCCGATCCGCCCCGGCTGCGGCGGTACACGCCCGGCGACCCGCTCACCGAGGGCCCCGTGCTGATCGGCGCGGCCCCCGGCGGCCGGCTCGCCGACCAGGTGCGGAAAGTGCTGGCCGGCGCGGGTGTTGAGGCGCTGGACGAGCCCTTGGCCGAGGGCAAGCACGGCGCCCTGATCTTCGACGCCAGCGGCATCACCGACGTGGCCGAGCTGGGCGAGCTGTACGGCTTCTTCCACCCGTACGCCCGGTCGGTGCGCCGCTCGGGCCGAGTCATCGTTCTCGGCACTCCCCCGGCGTCGATCGAGGATCCGCACGAGGCCACGGCGCAGCGCGCGCTGGAGGGCCTGACGCGCAGCATCGGCAAGGAGTTCGGGCGGGGCATCACGTCGCAACTGGTCCATGTGGACCGCGGCGGCGAGGGCGCGATCGAGTCGACGCTCCGCTTCCTGCTGAGCGGACGTTCCGCGTACGTGTCGGGCCAGGTCGTGACGGTCGGACCTGGCACCCCACCCGCACCGGCCGACTGGCAGCTACCCCTCGCGGGAAAGACGGCCCTGGTCACGGGGGCGGCGCGCGGGATCGGCGCGGCCATCGCCCGGGTGCTGGCCCGCGACGGCGCCGACGTGATCGCCCTGGACGTGCCGGCGGCGGGGGAAGCCCTGGCCGGGGTGGCCAACGACGTACGCGGCCGGGCCCTGCAACTAGACCTGACCGCAGAAGGCGCCGGCGACCGGCTGGCGTCGCACCTCAGCCGCCCGATCGACATCGTGGTGCACAACGCCGGCATCACCCGCGACAAGACGATCGCCAAGATGGACGAGGCCGCCTGGAACGCCGTGCTGGCGGTCAACCTGGTCGCGCCGAGCCGCATCAACGAGGCGCTGATCAGCCGGGATCTGATCGCCCCCGGCGGCCGGATCGTCGGCGTGGCCTCGATAGCCGGAATAGCCGGCAACCGCGGCCAGACCAACTACGCAACAAGCAAGGCCGGCGTGATCGGCTTGGTGCAGTCCAGCGCGCCCGAGCTGCTAGCCAAGAACATCACCATCAACGCGGTGGCCCCCGGCTTCATCGAAACCGCGATGACGGCCAAGATGCCGGTAACGCTGCGCGAGGCCGGCCGCCGCATGAACAGCATGGCCCAGGGCGGCCTGCCGGTCGACGTGGCCGAGACCATCGCGTGGTTCGCCTCCCCCGGCTCAGCCACCATCACCGGCAACGTGGTCCGGGTCTGCGGCCAAAGCCTGCTGGGCGCCTGAGCCCGCAGGCTGCTCGGCCTCCGCGGGCTCCTCGGCGTCCGCACGCCCCATTCACCCCTGGGGGCTCCGCCACCTCCGCGGCCTCCGCGGGCTCTTCGGCTTTCGTGGGCTCCTCGGCTTTCGTGGGCTCCTCGGACCCTGCGTGCTCCGCGGCCTCCACGGCCTCCACGGCCTTCACGGGCCTCCGCGACCTTCACGGGCCTCCGCGACCTCCACGGGCCTCCGCGACCTCCACGGGCCTCCGCGACCTCCACGGGCCTCCACGGGCCTCCACGGGCCTCCGCGACCTCCGCGACCTCCGCGACCTCCGCGACCTCCGCGACCTCCGCGACCTCCGCGACCTCCGCGACCTCCGCGACCTCCGCGACCTCCGCGACCGGAGTGTGAAGCCCCGCGCAAGTCCGTTGTGAGCGTGAGATCCTGCGGACCTGAGGCACGAGCACCCGGCGAGCGTGACGAGTTCGCGGGTCTGCGGCCGAGCCGGCTGGGGAGCGTGAGGAAATGCAGGTCGAACCGGGCGATTTGCGAGGGAACACCATGCGAGCCGCGCTGGGGCTGCTACCGCGCCGCCGCCCCGAGACGTTGCCCGAGCTGGAATTGGAACAGGCCGGCGTGCTCGTCGACCGGGACCACCTGGCCGCATACGACCGGGTCTGCGGTTTCCGCCTGAGCGACAATCTCCCGGCCACCTACCCGCACGTGCTGGCATTCCCCATGGCCATGCGAATCCTCACCGCGCCGAACTTCCCCTTCCCCGCAATCGGCCTGGTCCACATCGCCAACACCGCGACGGTGCACCGCCCACTCACCGCCGAAACGCCATACGACCTGTCCGTCCGAGCCACCAACCTGCGCCCCCACGACCGCGGCCGCCAGGTAAACATCCAAGCCACCGCCACAGTAAACGGCGAGCCGGTGTGGACAAGTGTCTCGACATACCTCTCCCGCTCCAGCAACAAATCCCCATCCACAGCCCCCGGCAGGCCCCCGTCCACAGCCTCGGCCAGCACGCCTCCGTCCACAGGCCCGGCCAGCGCATCACCGTCCACAGGCCCGGCCAGCGCATCGCCCTCCACAGCCGCCGCCGGCGCTGCGCCGTCCACCGCTACCGGTAACGCGAGGTCGTCCACAGGACCGGTCGACGCAACGCCGTCCACAGGTGCCGGCAGCGCGTCGTCGTCCTCAGGTCCTGATGGCGCGCGGCCGTCCACAGACCCGAGTCGCGCGCCGCTGTCCACAGGCCCCGCCGGCGCATCGCCGTCATCCACAGGCTTCGACGGCGAGTCGCTGTCCACAGATGGGTTATCCGGTTCTGAGGGCGGCGCGGAGCCGAGTGCGGTGTGGCGTGTGCCGGCGCGGGTCGGTGGGGACTATGCGGCGGTGAGCGGCGACCGCAATCCCATCCACACGTCTCGGATCGGGGCGCGGCTGTTCGGGTTTCCGCGGCCGATCGCGCACGGCATGTGGAGCGTCGCCCGCTGCCTCGCCGCGCTCGAGGGCCGGCTGCCCGACGCGTACACAGTGGAAGTTCGTTTTCAGCGGCCGATCCTGCTGCCCGCGACCGTCTCTTTAGCTTACGACGACGGCCGATTCGCGCTGTTCGGGCGGAAGCCGCATCTTGCGGGGCAAGTTACGCCTGCGTAACGTTACCGGCCAGTAAATCCCGGCCCTCGTTGGTTCGCGGCGGATCGCCGGCAGCGGGGGCGGCACTGGTTTCCACGAAGGGCGTCGCATGGAGTTCTGGCTCGATCTCAACGAGGAACAGACCGACCTGCGGGAGTGGGTGCACGGGTTCGCCGAGAGCGTGATCCGCCCGGCCGCGGCCGAGTGGGACGAGCGTGAGGAAACCCCGTGGCCGATTCTGCAGGAGGCGGCGAAGATCGGCCTGTACGGGTTCGAGTTCCTGGTGAACACCTGGTCCGACATGAGCGGGCTGTCGCTGCCGGTCGTCAACGAGGAACTGTTC
The DNA here is from genome assembly GCF_026626335.1 of Paractinoplanes pyxinae. Taxonomy (GTDB): domain Bacteria; phylum Actinomycetota; class Actinomycetes; order Mycobacteriales; family Micromonosporaceae; genus Actinoplanes; species Actinoplanes pyxinae. The sequence continues at coordinate 144,849 of NZ_JAPNTZ010000008.1, forward strand.
TGGGGTGACGGCGGCATCGGGATGGCGTTGTCCGGCACGTCGTTGGCGGTGGCCGCCATCTACGGCTCCGGCACACCCGACCAACTGGTCGAGTGGGTGCCGCAGTGCTTCGGCGACGAGGCCGACCCCAAAGTGGGCGCGTTCTGCTCGACCGAGCCCGAGGCCGGCTCCGATGTGGCCGCCATGCGCACTCGTGCGGTTTACGACGAGGCGTCCGACGAGTGGGTGCTGAACGGGCAGAAGGCGTACGCGACCAACGGCGGCATCGCAAACGTGCATGTTGTGACAGCTTCGATCGATCCGTCGCTCGGTTCGCGCGGTCAGGCCGCCTTCATCGTGCCGCCCGGAACACCCGGCCTGGCCGCCACGAAGAAACTGCGCAAGCTCGGATTGCGCGCCTCGCACACGGCGGACGTCTTCCTCGACGACGTACGCGTGCCGGGAAGTTGCCTGCTCGGCGGCAAGGAGGCGTTGGATGCACGTCTCGCGCGCGCCCGCGAAGGCAAACGCGCATCCGGGCAAGCATCAATGCGCACTTTCGAACTGTCCCGACCGGCGGTTGGTGCACAAGCGCTCGGTATCGCGCGGGCAGCGTACGAGTATTCGCTCGACTACGCTCAGAATCGCGTGCAGTTCGGCCGGCCCATTGTGGAGAACCAGGCGATCGCGTTCGCGCTGGCCGACATGCGCACCGAGATCGACGCCGCCCGGCTGCTGGTGTGGCGGGCCGCCTGGATGGGCCGCAACGACCGCCCGTTCACGGCCGGCGAGGGTTCGACGTCCAAGCTCAAGGCGGGAGAGGTGGCGGTGGCGGTGACGGAGAAGGCGGTGCAGATCCTCGGCGGGGCGGGCTACCTGCGGGACCACCCGGTCGAGCGCATGTTCCGGGACGCCAAGATCTACACGATCTTCGAGGGCACGTCCGAGATCCAGCGCCTGGTCATCTCGCGGGCGATAACCGGACGGCAGATCCGCTGATGCCCGGCGCGGCGTTCGTCCTGCGCACGATGGCCCGGCGCGGCCTGCTCAGCCCCGGCTCGCCGCCGCGCGTGCTGCGCCAGTTCGCCGCCCTGCACGCGTGGGGCTTCGGCCTGGCCGGCGAGCTGCGCCAGGCCACCGCCCGCGACCCCGGACGCACCGCGATAATCGATGAAGAGCGTTCCCTGACGTACGCCGAACTCCTCGACCAGTCCTCCCGCCTGGCCGCCGCGCTGCCCGTCGAGCCCGGCGCCCGCGTCGGACTCCTCTGCCGGAACTCGGCCCGCATGGTCGTGGCCCTGATCGGCGCGGCCACCCGCGGCGCCAACCCGGTCCTCATCAACACCGGCCTGTCCGGCCCCCAGCTGGCCGACGTGGTCCGCGACCAGCAGCTGGCCGCCCTCATCCACGACGCCGAGTTCACACCCCCACCCGGCGTGCCCGCCTACTGCACCACCCCCGCGCCGAACAGCCGCCCGCCAGTGAACGTCAGCCGGCCTGCACCCAGCGAAACGACATCAGACGGAACACCCACGACCACCGGCGCTTCATTCACCGCCGGAACAACGGCAGCCGGCGAGACGACAACATCAGGAAAATCCACCACCGACGCGTCATCGACCTGCGAGGCAGCCGCGGACGGCGAAACCACCACACCAGGCGCACCGAGCGAACCTTCCACCGTGGCGCCGGCGAACGGCGAAGCAGCCGCGGACGGCGAGACCACCACACCAGGCGCACCGAGCGAACCTTCCACCGTGGCGCCGGCGAACGGCGAAGCAGCCGCGGACGGCGAAACCACCACACCAGGCGGACCGAGCGGACCTTCCACCGTGGCGTCGGCGAGCGGCAAGCCGGCGATGCCGGTGGAGCTGTTCACGAATGGCGGTGAGCCGACGGCAACGACCGGATTGTCATCGCCGCCGGCCAAGCCTGGGCGCACGATCGTGCTCACTTCAGGAACGACCGGCACCCCGAAGGGCGCTCAGCGACCCACACCCAGCGGTTTCAGCCCGCTCTGCTCGATCATCGACCGCATTCCGTTGCGCGCAGGTGCACGAATGCACATCGCCGGGCCGCTCTTTCACACCTGGGCGTACGCCGGGCTGCAGATCGCACTCGCCCTGCGCGCGACGGTCGTACTGCGCCGCCGCTTCGAACCTGCGGACGCCCTCGAAACGATCGCCGAGCACAACTGCTCGGCCCTGATCGCCGTACCCGTCATGATTCAGCAGATCATGGAGCAGCCCTATCGCCCGGTGCCGCTGACGGTCGTCGCGGTGAGCGGTTCGGCGCTCCCCGGCGGACTGGCCGACCGTTTCATGGACCGCTACGGCGACATTCTCTACAACCTGTACGGCTCGACCGAGGCCTCGTGGGCGTCGATCGCCACACCGGCCGACATGCGAGCCGCTCCCGGCACGGCCGGCCGCCCACCCCACGGCACGGTGGTAGTCGCGCTCGACGACGACGGCCGCCCAGTGCCGACCGGCACCACAGGACGGTTGTTCGTCGGCAACGAGATGCTGTTCGAGGGCTACACGAACGGCGCCGCGCAGGAACGACGCGACGGCTTGCTGTCGATCGGCGACCTCGGCCACCTCGACGAGGCCGGCCGCGTATTCGTCGACGGCCGCCAGGACGACATGATCGTCTCCGGCGGCGAGAACGTCTTCCCCTCCGAGGTCGAGAACCTGCTGGCCGACCTGCCCGACGTTCGCGAGGTGGCCGTCATCGGCGTCCCCGACGACAAGTACGGCCAACGCCTGGCCGCCTACGTCGTCCTCCGCGACGACGCCAAGCTGACCGCCGACGAGGTCCGCGACCACGTACGCCATCACCGAGCCCGCTTCAGCGTCCCCCGCGACGTCGTCTTCCTCCCCGAGCTACCGCGCAACACGACCGGCAAAGTGCTCAAACGCTCACTCCCCACGCCGTAACGCTCACTACGCGCCAGAAGCGCGCAGTCCCGCGAACGCCAACGCTCAAATCGACGGCAAACGCTCACCCTGCGGACGTCAACGCTCACTCCGGCGAGCGCAACGCGCATAAGGCGACAACAAACGCTCAGTTCGATCGCTCAAACGGTCACTCCCCAGGCCGTAAACGGACAACTACGTGCGGGGCACCGGCGTCTCGCGGCCGGCTTCGGCGTGGAACTTGATGGCCTTGTGGGTGCCGTCGCAGAACGGCTTGGCGGCGGACTTGCCGCAGCGGCACAGGGCGATCGTGCCGCGGCCCGGGTCGATCGTCTCGCCGTCCGGGGTCAGCAGTTCGAAGTCGCCGCGGACGATCAGGGGGCCGTCCGGGTAAGGCACGATCGAGGAGGTCATGGCGGCCCGAATGCCCCGTGAGCTGCGCTTGAAACAGCCCGTTTACGTGCCCAAGATTCGGGAAGCTTGCGGTCATGCAACTTCCTGCCGCCCGCGGGCGGGTCTCCGCCGCCCTGATCGACGTGCTCGGCGGCCGCGCCGCGAAACTGCCCGCCTTCGCCCGCTTCGACAGCGACGAAGACCTGCACCTGACCCTTTTCGTCTGTTACGAGCTGGCCTACCGCGGCTGGGACGGCGTCGACGACTGCTGGGAGTGGGACCCCGGCATGCTGCGGTTGCGCACCGCGGCCGAGAACCGGTTCCTGGGCACCCTGCGCGAGCTGGTGGGCGAGCCGGAGGCCGTGGACCCGGCCGAGGTGCCGGAGCGGCTGGCGCAAATCGTGGAAGAGGACGACGGGCCCGGGCTCTCCGGCTATCTGCGCGGCCGTGCCACGTACGAGCAATTTCGCGAATTTGTCATGCACCGCTCGGTCTATCACCTGCGTGAGGCGGACCCGCACTCGTGGGCGTTGCCACGGATCGGCGGCCGGGCCAAGGCGGCGCTCGTCGAGATTCAGACCGACGAGTACGGCGGCGGCATCGAGCGACGCATGCACCAGGAGCTCTTCAAACGGACGATGAGCTGGTTCGATCTTGATCTCACCTACGGCGCCTACGTCGATTCGGTGGGCGCGCCGACGCTCGCGGTGAACAACCTGATGTCGCTGTTCGGGCTGCACCGCAAGCGCCGCGGCATGATTCTCGGGCATTTGGCGGCGTACGAGATGACGTCCTCGCTGCCGAATCGGTCGTACGCCAACGGGCTGCGCCGGCTGGGCGGGGACGCCGACGCCACGGCCTTCTACGACGAGCACGTCGAGGCGGACGCCGTGCACGAGCAGATCGCCGCGCACGACTTGTGCGGTTCGTTCGCGGCGGCCGAACCCGCGCTGGCCGGTGACGTTCTGTTCGGGGCGCGCGCTGCCCTGGCCGTCGACTCGCTGTGGGCCGGTTCGATCCTGGACACCTGGCAGAGCGGCCGTCCGACGATTCGGACGAACGTGATTGAACCGGTGCTGGCCGGGTAGTCGTTCGCCTCCTCGCACAGGCCGGAGACTTCGATGAACGCCAGCATCACCTTCATCGGCAACGCCACGACCCTGCTGCGGCTCGGGCAGTTCACGCTGCTGACCGATCCGGCTTTCGGGCCGGCCGGCAGCCGGGTCTACCTGGGCTACGGCGCGTGGACGAAACGCCTGCGCGACCCTGTTCTTGACGCGCTGCAGGGCGCCGCCATCGACGGGATGGTGCTGTCGCACCTGCACGGCGACCACTTCGACGCGGCCGCGCGCAAGTGGATCGAGCCCACGCTGCCGATCCTGACCACGCCGGCGGCCTCCCGCAAGCTTCGGCGCAAGCGTTACCTCGCGGTGCGCGGCCTGCCCACGTGGGAGTGCTTCGAGTGGAGCCGCGACCGGCAGAGGCTGCGCGTGACCGCCGTACCGGGAAAGCATGGTCCTGGCCTGGTCGACCGTCTGCTGCCCGACGTCATGGGCTCGGTCGTCGAACTCGAGGTCGACGGGCGGCTGGCGCTGCGGCTGTACATCACCGGCGACACGCTGGTGCACGACGCGCTGGAACAGATCCCGCGGCGTTTCGGCGAGATGGACGCCATGCTGATCCACCTGGGCGGCACGCGGCTGGCCGGCATGCTGCTGACGATGGACGACCGCCAGGGCGTCGACGTGGCGCAGCTGATCCGGCCCGCGCTGACCGTGCCGATCCACTTCGACGACTACCAGGTGATGAAGTCCCCGCTGGCCGACTTCGTGACGCGGGCCGAGCGGCAGGGGCTGACCGGCATCACGCCGATCGAGCGTGGCGGCACGCTGCACCTGCCGCTGCGTGACGGCATCGACGGCGGGCACGCCGAGCAGCGCAACGCTATGTGAACAGCATCCCGAGCGACGAGCCGGACTGCCGCAAACGTTCCAGCGCGTACGCCATGGGCATGGCAGCCGGCAGCGGTCGCAGCGCCGTACCCGCGAGCATGCGCGTCGCGTGCCCGGTGGCGACCGGCAGCATCGGATAGCGGCTGGCCGCGAACCGGTCCATCGGCTCGCGCCGGCGCCCGAAGGAGGCCAGCGCCCGCCACTGCGACAGCGGCGCTATCCGGCTCCCGATGTGGCCCGGCGGCTCGGGCAGCACGGTCACCGCGTCGAAGCTGTCGCTGCCGGCCAGCCACATCTCGGCCGCCTCGACCGTCGCGGCGGCGGCCGACTCCGTCCAGTACGGCACCAGACCGCCGGCCCGGGCCAGCCACGGGTCGAGCAGACGACCGCACTCGATCACGCAACGATCGCTCACTTCCGCGCGCCATTCGCGCAACAGGTCGGCCACCCACGCGCTGAGCGTCTCCGGGCGCGCGTAGAGCAGCCGGTGCGAGTCGTGCCCCAGCCGGCCGAGGTCGACGCCGAGCGACGGCTCGCCCGAACGTTCGGCATAGCGGGGCGGCGTGTCGGGGTCGAGTTCGGGCCACGAGGCGGCGCCGAGCGTTTCGAGCACGCGGCGGAACTCGGGATTGGCGAGCGAGTAGTCCTCGGGGCTGCCGCCGGCGACCGGGCTGCCGACCTGGAATCCGTGCCGGGCCGTCACCGCGGTCACCGGCCAGGTGCGCAGATCGCGGGTCAGCAGCGTGCTGCCGTCGGGTGCGAGCCGAGTGCGCAGGAAACGTTCATAGGCGTCCGGAAGCGTCGTCCAACGCAGGTGGAAACGCACAGTTGCCCCGCACAACGGACCACTTCGCAAAGGATCGTGCACTTGGCGCACAGTGATGGACGGGTTCTGCGCGTTTATGGCGCGCGCCAGGTCGGCGCCCCACTCGAGCGCGCCCGGCCAGTCCCCCGGCGAGCCGCCCGGCCAGGTCACCGTCACCGGGACGCTTGTCGGCAGCCAGGCCGCCCCGAGTGCCACCGCCAGGTGAGCCGCCGAGCCGTGCGGGGAGCCGAGCAGCACCGCCGGATACTCGGCCTCCCGGTAGTGCCCGACAACCCACTCGGCGATCGCGTCGGCGTCGATCAGGCTCACCGCGTCGTGCGGAACTGCTTCCGCGTACGCGTCACGGGCCAGCTCGAAATGCCGGCGCCCCGGCGGCAACTGCCCCCGGCGGCCTAGCAGCGGCGTGCGCGCCACCCAGCCGCCGACCGTTCCCGACACCGTGGACAACAAAGCGCGGCACAGACTGTCCGCGCAGACGACATTGTCGATCGGCAAACCGCCCCGCGGCTCCGAAACCGTCTCGTAGATCGTCACCCGGCTCAACTCCCCCCAGAGTTCACCGGGGGTGCCCACGAATGTCCGGCACGAACCTCGATTCGCGTGTGAGCTGCCTCAATGCGGTCACCTGTCACACTCGCGGCATGTCTGATGTCGAGGTGCGCCTGCGGCCCGTCCGGATCACCGACATCGATGACTTCTTCCGCCACGAGCAGGAGCCGGAGGCGCAGCGGCGGGCCAACTTCCCCGCCCGCGACCGGCCCGAGTTCGTCACGCACTGGATCACCCGGATCCTCGCCGATCCGCAGGTGGGCGCCCGGACGGTGCTGGCCGACGGCGCGGTCGCGGGCAACGTGGTCTCGTGGTGGCAGGACGGGCGGCGTGAGGTCGGCTACTGGCTGGGCGAGCGGTTCTGGGGGCGTGGGGTGGGCACCCGGGCGCTCACTCTTTACCTGGAGGTCGAGAAGCACCGGCCGCTGCACGCAACCGCCGATGTGAGCAACAAAGCGTCCATTCGAGTGCTCGAACGCTGCGGTTTCGTGCGGACCGACACCGTACGCGAGCCGAACGTGCAGTTCGCCGTCCTCGAGCTGAGGTGACTGCCAGGCTGAGCAGGTGACCGAACTGCTCGTCGTGATCGTGACCGGCCTCCTGGTGATCGCCGGCGCCACTCTTGTCGGCCCGCGCCTGGGGATCGCGGCGCCGCTGGTGCTGGTGGCGATCGGCGTCGCGGCGAGCTTCCTGCCGGTGTTCGAGGCGGCCCACATCGAGCCGGAATGGATCCTCGAGGGCGTGCTGCCGCCGCTGCTCTACTCGTCGGCGGTGTCGATGCCGGCCATGAACTTCCGGCGCGAGTTCGGCGCGATCAGCGGCCTGTCGGTTGTGCTCGTGGTCAGCAGCGCGCTCGTGCTGGGTGTGTTCTTCGCGACGGTCGTGCCGGATCTGGGGTTTGCCTGGGGCGTCGCCCTGGGCGCGATCATCAGCCCGACCGACGCCGTGGCGACGTCGATCATCAAGCAGACGTCGGTGTCACGCCGGGTCGTGGCCATGCTCGACGGCGAAAGTCTGCTCAACGACGCCACCGCGCTCGTGCTGCTGCGCACGGCCATCGTCGCCACCGCGGCGTCGTTCGAGTTCTGGGGCGCGGTCGGCACCTTCGCCTACTCGGTGATCGTTGCGCTGGTCGTGGGCTGGCTGGTCGGGCGGCTCAACCTGATGATCCGCCGGCGGGTCACCGACTCGACCGTCAACACGGTCATCTCGTTCGCGGTGCCGTTCGCCGCCTCCGTGCCGGCCGGGCTGCTCGGCGGCTCCGGCCTGGTCGCGGCGGTGGTGGCCGGCCTGGTCACCGGCATCCGGGCGCCCCGCGATCTCTCGGCCCAGAACCGCCTGTCCGACTCGCAGAACTGGCGGACGGTCGAGTTGGTGCTCGAGGGCGCGGTGTTCCTGACAATGGGGCTGCAGATCAAGGCGATCGTCACGAACGTGCAGAACGATCACGCCGGCATCGGTTCGGCGTTGCTCGTTTCGGCCGGCGCTTTGGTGCTGACCGTGCTCGTTCGTGCAGGGTATGTCGCTCCATTGCTCGCTTTTCTGTCCGCTCGTGCGCGTCAACGTGAGCGAATGCAGGACCGCTTGCAAGGCATGCAGCAGCGCATGAGCACGCCCGAGGGCAAGCAGGAGACGTACGACGAAGTGAACCTGCGGCGCCGCAAGGTCTCCGAGGCCGACCTGGACCGGTTCGCCGTCCGCCTGACTCGCCTGGTCGCCGACACCGAGTACTTCCTGCGCGAGCCGCTGGGCTGGCGCGAGGGCACGGCGGTGGTCTGGGCCGGCATGCGCGGCGCGGTCACCGTGGCCGCCGCGCAGACGCTGCCCGAGGACACCCCGCAGCGATCCGTCCTGGTGATCATTGCGTTTACCGTCGCTTTGATGTCGCTTCTTGTCCAAGGCGGCACGATCGGCCCCCTGCTGCGCCGCATAACGCCAAGAATCGACCAACAAACGCTCAACCAACAGGCCGAAACTGAGCGAACGAACATCTTCAGCCTGTTGCGCGCAAGCGCCGAGTCCATCCCCGAACCGCCACCCCACGACGGCCACCCGACAACAGCCGACTTCGAGGCCTCGAAGACGCACCGCCTGGCCGTCCTCAGCGCCCAGCGCACGGCTTTGCTTGACGCCCGCGACAACGGCACCTTCGACGCCGAAGTCCTGGCCGGCGCCCTGGCCAACCTCGACGCCGACCAGATAGCCATCGAAATGCGCGGCAAGCTCACCGTCTGACCGCCGGCCCCCGGCAACTCTGACCGGCAAAGCTGCGTGCGTTTGTTCCGGCTTCCTCTTGTACGAGCCATCGAGCGCACACCGAACCGGGAGTTCAGCCGACGCAAGCTACGCGCGCACACGAGCACATGCGCCACGGCCGCCCGCCTACCGACTCACAGCGGGCGACCGCCGGGCGGCGCCGCCCTACGCGCCCAGCCGGAGCCGGACGCAGGCGCCTGCCAGGCGCCGAGTGGGCGCGGGCCCCCCACACACATCGCTGCCCTACGTCCGGCCCGAGTCGAACGCCGCCGCCCCACCCGACCGGGAGCCGAGCGCACGCGCTTGCCAAATGCCGACGGGTGCGGGACCACACACCGCCGCCCTCCACCCGGCCCGAGTCGAACGCCGCCGCCCCACACCCGACCGGAACCGGGCGCACGCGCCTGCCGGGCGCCGAGTGGTGGGACCACCACGCCGCTGCCCCACGCCCGGCTCGAGCCAGACGCACGCGCCTGCCAGGCGTCGATTGGGATGCCGGACCACACGCCGCCGCCCTGCGCCCGGCCGGGGCCGGGCGCCGGGTGAGTGCGGGACCACAGACGCCGCTGCCCCGGCCGCGTTGGCCGGGGCAGCGCACGTTCTGTGGCATCGCTTCAATCCTGATCACCGGTGCGGTGTGCACCCGATGGCTCGTAGTTTCAAGTGCGTTCGACCAGCCCAGACGGGCGACGACCGCCCGGCTCGGCCGCCGGGGCCGCTCGCTCTCGCAGTCGAGAACCGTCCAGCTCCACCGACCAGGACCGCTCAGCTTTCGCAGTCGGGAACCGGTCGGCGTCGGTCAGCGTCGCTCAGCTTTCGAGGTCGACTGGCTCCTTCTCGCGGGCCGGCAGGTCGAGGCTCGAGCGCAGCGAAGTCCGCGGTAGGAAGATCGACGCCACCAGGCCGACGACGGCGATGGCCGCTGAGATCAAGAAGATGTGGCCGGTCGCGTCGCCGTAGGCGGCTCGCACGATGTGCTGCACGGCCTCGGGCAGCGCCGCCACGTTGAGGCTTCCGCCGCCGCTGTCGCCTGAGGTGGGGAAGCCGGCTGCGGCCAGGTCGTGGGTGATCTGGTCGGTGACGCGCCGGGCCAGCACCGCGCCCAGCACCGAGACGCCGATCGCGCCGCCCATCGAGCGGAAGAACGCCACCGTGGACGACGCCGCGCCGATGTTGCGCAGCGGCACCGTGTTCTGCACGGCTAGCACCAGGTTCTGCATGCTCGCGCCGACGCCGAGGCCGACCAGCAGCATGCCGAAGCCGACGAACACCAGCGAGGTCTCGTGGTCGATCGTGCTCAGCACCGCGAAGCCGGCGAGCAGCACGACCAGGCCGGCGATGATGTACGGCTTGATCGTGCCGGTGCGGGTGATGATCCGCCCGACGATGATCGACGACAGCAGCACGCCCGCCATCAGCGGAATCGTCAGCAGGCCGGCCTCGGTCGGGCTGTAGCCGCGGCCGATCTGGAAGTACTGGCCGAGGAACACCGCGCCGCCGAACATGGCCATGCCGACCGCCAAACTGGCAACAATGGACAACGCCGTTGTGCGTTCGCGCACGATCTCGAGCGGAACGACCGGCTCGGCTGCACGCTTTTCGACCAGTACGGCAAGAACGAGCAACACGAGCGCACCGCCGACCATCGTGTACGTCTGCCACGACAGCCACGCGAATGTTCCGTCGACGAACGACACCCAGATGAGCAGAACGCTCACCCCGGCCGCGATCAGCCCGGCGCCCAGGTAGTCGATCTTCACCGACTCCCGGCGCTCGGTGTGAACGTGCAAAGTGAGCTGCAGCAGGACCAGCGCGATGATGGCGAACGGCACGCCCACGAAGAAGCACCACCGCCAGCCCAGCCACGACGTGTCGACGATCAACCCGCCCAGCAGCGGCCCGCCCACCGTGGCCAGCGCCATCACGCCGCCGAGGTAGCCGTTGTACCGCCCACGCTCGCGCGGCGGGATCATCGCGGCGATCACGACCTGGACCAGCGCCTGCAGACCGCCGACGCCGATGCCCTGGAACGCGCGGGCCGCGATCAGCTGCCCCGCCGTCTGGCTGAAGCCGGCGATCACCGAGCCCAGCGCGAAGATCACGATGGCGATCTGGACCAGCAGTTTCTTGCTGAACAGGTCGGCCAGCTTGCCCCAGATCGGGGTGGTCGCGGTGGCGCTGAGCAGGGTCGCCGTGACCACCCAGGTGTACTGGGTCTGGCTGCCCTCGAGCGCTCCGATGATCTTCGGCAGCGCCGTCGAGACAACAGTGCTGCTCAGCAGCGCGACAAACAGCACCAGCAGCAGGCCGCTCAGGGCCTCGAGGATCTGCCGATGGGACATGTCCTCCGCCGCCGGCGCGGACGCCGACGAGGTGGTGGGTGCGCTCATCGCGCGGCCTCCAGGTTGTGCGATTTTTCCAGTACGGCGGACAACGCGACCGAGAATCGTCCGAGCGCACCGCTGACGCGCTCGACCTCGTCCTCCGGCCAGTCGGCCAGGGCGTGCCCGATGAGCGCGCCGAACCATGCATTGGCCGCAACGAGCAGTTCATGTCCGGCCGGAGTGAGCGAAAGCGTCGACGCCCGTCGGTCGGTGCTGTCGACGCCCCGCTCGACCAGCCCCTGCCCGACCGCGGCGGCGACCGCCCGGCTGACCGTGGACGGGTCGAGCCCCGACCGCTCGGCCAGGTCCTTGGCGTGGCAGCAGCCGTCGGCGGCCGTGCCGATCTCGTCGATCAGCTTGAGGATGCTGACCGTGCCGATCGGCACGTCGGGCCGTTCGCGCAGCCACTGTTGCCGGGCCTTGCGGATGAGCTGGGACAGCTCCAGCAGCTGGGACGCCAGCACGTCTTCCATCTCGTCCGTCCTCGTCACGCCGTTGCTTGCGCCAAGCATCCATCAAAGCTGCGCATTGAGCAAGTTTGCACGTCGGGCAGTATTTCTCCCGTGAGATCATGCCGCCATGACCGCAGCTGACTGGTATGTCGACTTCGCCGAACGGCAGGCGCGCGGCGTCTTCCCCACCTACGAGCGGCTGTCGTTGGGTGTCGCCCGCGACGACGAACTGCTCGCCCTGCTCGAGACGGTGCCGCCACCGAAACGACAGCCCAATCTCCTGTTCGCGGTCGTGCAATGGCTGAGCGGTCCGGTGCACGACTATGAGCGATTCCGCGCGTTTGTCGTCGCGGAGTGGCCGCGGGTGTCGGCGGAACTGCGCGTTCGTGCAACTCAAACGAACGAGATCGGCCGATCCGCGCTTCTGCTGCCCGTGTTGGCCGCACTCCCCCAGCCGCTGGCGCTGATCGAGGTCGGCGCTTCGGCGGGGCTGAACCTCTATCCCGACAAGTACCGCTACCGGTACGGCGACACGACGCTCGGCTCGTCCGGCCCCGAACTCGACTGCGACGCGACCGGCCTGACCCCGCCCACCGCCCTGCCCGAGATCGTGTGGCGGGCCGGCATCGACCTGAACCCGCTCGACATCACCGACCCCGGCGACCGCGGCTGGCTCGAGGCTCTGATCTGGCCCGAGCACGACCACCGCCGCGAGCGCTTCCGGCAGGCGGCAGCCATCGCGGCCGCCGACCCGCCCCGGCTGATCCGCGGCGACCTGGTCGACGACCTGCCGGCCCTGCTCGCCGAGGCGCCGGCCGACGCCACCCGGGTCGTCTTCCACACGTCGGTGCTCTACCAGGTGCCGGAGAACCGCCGCCGCGCCTTCGTCAAGCTGATCGGCACGCTGCCGGTCCACTGGCTGTCGGCCGAGGACCCCGGCACCATCGAGTACGCCGGACTGCCCGCCCCGCCGCCCGACGGCCGCCACAAGAACGTGCTCGCCCTGGACGGCAAGCCCCTGGCTTGGACCGAGGGCCACGGCCGCTCCCTGTCCTGGTTCGGCGCCTGAAACACCGGCCCCGCGACAAAGCCAGGCCACGATGAAGCCCGGACACGCGGCCAAGCCAGGCCGACGACGAAGCCCCGAGCCGCGACAAAGTCCGGGCCCCCGACGGCGTGCCCACCTCCACTAGGCTGTCGGCATGTCCAGTCCAGACGATCGGCCCGCTCGGGTCGAGGACATCCACGAGCTGGCCACCGCCCTGCCCGACGTCGAGGTCGGCGGCACCGGCGACCGCCCCGGCTTCTCGGTCGGCGGCAAGGCGTTCGTCTTCTTCCGCGAGCCCCGCAAGGACGCGTTCGACCCCGAGACCGGCGAGCGCTACCCCGATGTGATCGCCTTCCACGTCGAGTCCGAGGGCGACAAGCTGGCCCTGGTGCAGGACGAGTCCACCCCGTTCTTCACCACCCCGCACTGGAACGGCTACAACGCCGTCCTGTTGCTGGCCCGCAACATCGGCCGGCTGAGCCGGGCCGAACTGGCCGAGATCATCCAGGACGCCTGGCTGGCCCGCGCCCCCAAGCGCAAGGCGGCCGCGTGGCGCGCGGCCCGGACGACGTGAGCCGCCTGTTCGCGCTGGCCGTCGAGCGCCGGCTGCCGTTGTTGCTCGGCTCGCTCGTCGTCGCGCTGCTGCTCGTGGCCGGGATCAGCCTGGCCCCCGACCCGCTCAGCGCCCTGCTCTTCGCGGTCACGATCGTGCTGTATCTGGGGCTGCTCGTCACCGCCACCGTCGCTCTCAACCACCACCCGCGGCAGATGGTCGAACGGCCGGGCGAGCTGGCCACCGTCGGCAACCCCGCCCCCGTTCTGATCGCGGCCGGCCTGACGCTGCTGGCCACCGGGCTCGTGGGCGACAGCATCGGCGACCTGCGCGCGCACCGGGACATCGCCGCGCTCGAAACGGCGTACCTCATAATTTGGCCCTTGGCGGTCGGGCTGAGCTGGTATTCGGCGCTCGGCTCGTTCGGCGTACGCCTGAAGTCCGACGGCCTTCATTACCGGCGCCCGTTCGGCTCGCTGTTCGTGCCGTGGGAAGAGATCGAGTCCGCCACGCCCGGCCGCTACAACACGGTGACGCTGACCGGTCGCGACCGCACTCACCAGCTGAAGAGCGCCACCGATGCCGCCTACCTGGCCGGCGTGATCAACTCGGCCGTTACCGCCCGCGCGGCCGCCCGCTGACCCTAGAGTCGGCCCTGTGGATCTCAACGGGGCCGCCGACCGGATCGACTGGGCCGAGCCGGACAGCGTGCTCGCCACGTACGTAGCCCAGATGGACCGGCTCACCGAACCCGTCAATCCCGGGGTGCCGCTCAGCCTCAGCGTGCACGGCCAGCTGATCAGCGGCGAGCTCATCCCCGAGTGGCAGTGGTTCGCCGAGGTGAGCGAGCTGAACGACCACGAGGACGCCTTCTACGTCGGCACCGCCGAGCACGTCAAGGAGCAGTCCGACCTGGCCCACGCCGCCGTCAAGATCCGCGACACCGGCGGCGAGGTGAGCCATCGCCAGCACACCGCCCTGATGGCGCCGACCCGCTACATCCACCTGCGCAACACGAACATGCCCAACGCCGGCTCGTTCTGGCGGGGCCGGCTGGCCGACGTCTCGGGCTGGTTCCCCGGCACGACAGTCCTGCACGAAGACTGAAACGCCCGGTGGCGCGGATGCACCACCGGGCGTCAGAGACTTACTTGAGCTTGATCTGCACGTTGAACTTCGGGCTGGCGGCGAGCTTGCGGAAAGCGGCCAGGCTCGACGGCGCGCTGTCGATGCTGATGTCGCGGTCGCCGAACAGGTCCTTCTTCGTGTCGAAGTAGACGATCGCCTTCACCTTGGGCCGCTTGGCCAGCTCGGGCAGCACGCTGTTGAACTGCTTGGCCTTGTCCACGACCTGGCCGATGCGGTGGTAGGCGCCCCACTCGGCAACCATCAGCGGCTTCGAGGCGTGCTTGGTGGTCGCCCACGAGTAGAAGCCCTCGCCGCCCTTGGCCTTACGGTCGAGCAGGTCGGCGAACACACCGGCGTGGTAGTAGTTCTGCTCCGCGCTGACGTACGAGTCCAGGCCGATCCAGTCCACGACGTCGTCGCCCGGGTAGAGGTCCTTCCACCACGACTGGGCCATCCACTTCTCGTTGCCCATGTAGGCGACCACGTTGATCATGTTGTTCAGGCCCTTGGACTTGAGCCGCTTGATCACGTGACGGTACGAGGCGGCGAAGTCCTTGGCCGTCATGCCCGAACCGGCGGCCGGCTTCACGTCGTCCTCGGGCTCGTGGTTGAGCACCAGGAAGAACTTCTCGGGCATGGTCGCCTTGACCCGCGCCGCGAACGCGTCGATCCGCGCGTCCAGCTTGCCGGCGGCCACGTTCCCCCACGTCGAGCCGTACTCGACGCGCCAGTTCAGCAGCAGCACGCGCGGCTTGGCGGGGTCGCGGACCATGGCGATCTCGGCCGCGGTCGGGAACTTCTCGTCACCCTTGTGGTAGGTGTGGAAGATCGTCGCGGTGCGTCCGCTCAGCTTCTCCCAGTTCTTGTGCTCGGTGTCGCGCGGCAGGTTGGTGAACCCGCCCGCCGCGGCGCCCCACAGCACGCCGCAGCTCGGAACCAGCTTCGCGTCCGTCACGCACTTCTGCGCGGCAGGCGCAGCGGCAGGCGTGGTGGCGGCCTGGGCCGTGGCCGGGCCGGTCGCGAACGCGGCGCCGACCCCGGCGACGAGTGCGGCCAGCGAGTACACGGTCTTACGAAGCATCGAATCTCCCCCTGTTGTCCGGCCGTTGTCCGCCGGGCATGAGAAGAGATTCCAGGTCGCCGGGTGCACG
This sequence comes from Paractinoplanes pyxinae, assembly GCF_026626335.1. GTDB lineage: Bacteria > Actinomycetota > Actinomycetes > Mycobacteriales > Micromonosporaceae > Actinoplanes > Actinoplanes pyxinae. The sequence goes on from NZ_JAPNTZ010000008.1 coordinate 160,438, forward strand.
CCAAGTGCCCGTCCCGGTGCCGCTGGGTTGCGCGTTCCAGACCCCGAATCCGTCGGTCCTGCGATCGGTTGCGGCTGGTTTTGGTTGAGCTTTCTTGGCGTACGGAGTCAAGGCCCGCAGCCAACCTCGGAGCGCACAACCCACCCGCCCACAGCTAGACCTGAAAAGGCGCACCGGCATGGGCTGATGAGTGAACCGCCGTGAGTCTTCCTCGATGGGGCACGATCTCTCCGGGGCGATGATCACCTACCGATCGGAGTTGGCTTTGTCCGTGCGACGTTCCATGCTCGCTGGTCTCGTTTCTCTCGCCTGCGCCGTGGCGCTGCTACCCGCCGCGGCCGCCCAGGCCACGGCCGGCGACGGCATCTTCCGCATCATCAACGCGGTCAACTGGGCGCTGAGCGCGGACGGCAACTACGAAGGCGTCAACGCCGCCTTCGCCGGTCCGAACCCCAGTCCCGGCAACGGCGGCCCGATCGCCTCGCAGGGCTGGCGGAGGTCGTACGACAGCGACGGGCTTCTCCGGTTCCGCAGCACGGTGAGCGGGTCGGCCTGGGCGCTCACGGTCAACACCGGCGTCGACTGGGTCAACAAGCCCGTCATCCTGATGGCCAGCAACTCCACGTTCCCCAACCAGAAGTGGCGGGCGCTCCCCGCGTCCAACGGCTTCGTGCTGCTGCAGAACCCGTACACCGGAAAGTGCCTGGGCGAACCCGCCGGCGGCAGCACGTTCACGGTCTATGTGGTCGCGTGCAACACCGGCGACAACCTCCAGCGCTGGAAGGTCACCGACAACGACTGACCGCGTTCCTGGGCCGGCCGCCCCTCAGCGGCGGTCGGCCCGGCGGCACCTGGCCCACGGCGCCGTCCGGCCTTGACGGAGTGAGCACTCACTCCGTACCGTCGAGAGCATGACGACACCCACCGAACGGCGCCGGGCGCCGGGCATGACCGCCGACCAACGGCGGGAGACGATAGTGCGGGCCGCGCTGCCGCTGGTGGCCGAGCTCGGGGCCGCCGTGACCACGGCGAAGATCGCGCGGGCGGCCGGCATCGGCGAGGCCACGATCTTCCGCGTCTTCGAGGACAAGAACGCCGTACTGGAAGCCTGCATAGCCGCCGCCCTGGACCCGGCGCAGACCCTGAGCGAACTGCAGTCCATCTCGCTCGACCAGCCGCTGGCCGCCCGCCTGACCGAGGCCGTCGAAGCGCTCGACGCCTACCTGAACCGCATGGGCGCCGTCATCGGCGCGCTGAGCGCCACCGGCACCCGCCGCCCGGCACACGACAGCCCCCAGGCCCGCGGGATGTCCGCCGGCCGCGAGACCTCCCAAGCTGCCACCCGCCAAGCCGTCCTGGAGCTCTTCGAGCCCGACCGCGACCACCTGCGCCTCACCCCCGAAGCCGCCACTGACACGTTCCTCAGCCTGTTCTTCGGCCGCAGCCGCTTCCCCACCGCCACCGTCCCCACAGCGGATCTGGTCGAGGTCTTCCTGCACGGCGCCCTGTCCGAATGAAAGCGATCGCGGACGTCCTAGGGCCGAACTGCCGCGCCTTGATCCTGCATGGCTCGCTCGCGGCGGGCGGCTTCCGGGCCGGGGCGAGCGACATCGACCTGCTCGCGGTCGTCGACGAGCCGCTGACCGACGACCAGGCCGACGCCGTCGTGCGGCTGGCGCGGGACGCCGACCTGGGTGAAGCGGCCGGCCTCGACCTGGACGTCATCACGACCGCCGTCGCCCTCGCACCCACGCCCGCGCCGCCCCTCGAGCTGCACGTCGGGCGTTACCCGGCCGAGCCCGACATCGAAGTCGAACGCCGCCTCCCCGCCGCGCCCGACCTGCCGGCCGAGCTGTCGATGGCCCGCCAGAACGGCCGCATCCTGGCCGGCGACATCACCCTCGCGCCGATCCCGCCCGAGTGGGTGATCGCCCGCGGCCGCCACTGGCTGCGCACGTGGCAGGGCCTGACCGACGACACCGCCCACGCCGCGTTCATGGTCCTGACGGCATGCCGCATCTGGCACTTCGCCACCGAACGCCATCACGTCCCCAAGGCCGCCGCCGCGCGTTGGGCCCTCACACAAAACCAGTCGCTCACCGCCATCGGTCAGGCCCTTCGCCAGTACGAGGGTGAATCCACAGCCGTCGTCGATGAGCCCGCCATAACCGCCGTCCTGGCCGAAGCCCTCCGGCGCACCACATAGGATCCCCATCGTGATCATGAGGAGTTCGGCGGCCCTGGCCCTGCTCGTGCTGGCGGCCGGCTGCGGCCAGCCGGCGACGACCACAGCCGTCCCCGCCGGCTGCGACCCCACGGCCGACCACCTCACCTGGTCCCCCAGCACCACCACCCCGACGCTGACCAACGCCACCCTCTTCACCGGCGGCCGCGAGACCACGCTGATCGACGAGCCCTACAAGCCCTCCATCACCGGCGTCGACGCGCCCGCTGAATGGCTCAACCGCCTGGCCACCTCGCTGCAGAAAACCGCCGGCCCGCCGGTACGCGCGAACTCCCCCGAGCCCATCCCGACCGATCTGCGCATCGCCGCGCCCGCCGAATTACAGATGATCGTCTACACCGGAGTCGATCGCGTAGCCGCCGACTTCGAGATCCGCTGCCACCCCACGATCCGCGGCACCTTCCACGGCTGGTCCACCGCCACCACCGGCGTCGTCTCGTGCAACAACTACCAGCCCACGCTCCCCGACGCCTTCGGCAGCCTGGCCCTCAAGCTCTGCCCTCCCCCAACGGCCGAACCCTCAGCCGACAGCGCCGACGCCATCCCGTTCCCTGAGGTCACCCCGGGAGGCTGACTCCGTGGGCCGTGGTCCGCCACGCCTTCCCGTCGTACCAGACGGTGTAGAGCTTGTTGTCGGTGCCACGGCCGGCTATGTGCAGCTGGTCGCCGAAGACGCTGATGCTGGGATCGGCCGTGAACGCGCCCCGCAACTTCTCGTGGCGCAACGTGGACTTGTCGCCCCACCAATGATGGATCGCGTTGTCGGGCGCCCGGACGACGACGTGCATCTGCCCCCGGTACACCACAGCCGCCGGCGCGCTGCCCACGACGACCGAGCCGTCGATGAGCGTCGGCGACTCCCACTTGGAGGCCACACCTTTGGGCGCCCCTCCGGTGGCCCGCAGCCGCCACAGATGGCCGTCCGTGCCGCGTACGAAGGTCCAGAGCTCTTCGCGGAACGGCAGCGCCTGCGGGTCGGCATTGGTCCGGGCGGGCGCGAGATCACGCCGGGCCCACTTGCCCGTCCCGTCCCGCCACCATTCCCACATGCGGTTGTCGGCGGTCCGGGCCACCACGTGCAGCAGCCGGTTGTGCAGTGCCACCGTGGGCGTGCCCGCGATCGCGGTCGGCGCGTCGATGAGCTGCGGATCGGACCACACGCCGTTCCCGGCACTCCGCCAGTTCCACAACCGGTTGTCGGTGCCCCGGCCGACCACGTAGAGCCGGTTCTCCTGCGGGCGATAGATCGCGTCCGGCGAGCTGGACAGCTTTCCCTTCAGGTACGTTTTCCGCCATCCGCCCAGCACGGTGTACCGCCACTCCGACACCCGGTTGTCGTGCTCGCGGGACATCACGCTGATCCCGTCCCGGAATGCAGTCACGACCGGCGGCCCGGCCAACCGGGTGTCCGGCAGGGTCGTCGACGACCAGCTGCCCTGCTTCCAGAGCTGGACCAGGGCGTTGTCGCCGGCCCGGCGCACGAACATCTGCAGCTGGGTGACGGTCGCCATCTTGCCCATCTCGGTCAGATTGCCCGGCGCTCCCCCGCCCGGGCAGCCGTTGACGCTGGTGACCTCGGGCTTTTGCGCGGCGTCCAGGCGGTACTCGACTCCTTGCAGCACCGGGAACTGCCGGTCTCCACTGAGGTGACCGTTCGCGTCGCTGTCGAAGTCGACGGTGCCGGTGTCGTCCCGGCCGAAGGCCTGCTCGTAGTGCAGGTGATGTTTTTGCCGCAGTCCGTCGACGCCGACGTTGCCGACGTATCCGATGACCTCACCCCGGCCGACCCGCTGGCCGAGTCCGACCTGGATCGCATTCATGTGCAGTGACAGCGTGTACCAGCGGTTCCCGTGCGCGATCTCCACGCCGCCGAGGCCGGGCGTCAGTTCGGTCACCACACCGGCCGCACTGGCGAGCACCGGACCCCCGCTGGTGTAGCCACGGACGTGATAAAAGTCGATCTTCTTCGCTTCCGGGTTGTGGTTGTCCCGTGTCTCCAGCCGCCAGGTCTCGCCGCAGCTGAACGGCAGCGCGAACGCCGGCCGCGGATACTGCGAACCATCCGGCGGATCCGTCGGCGCGGCCGGCGACGGCGTGGCCCCGGCCAGCACCCCCGGCGCCAGCACCGCGATCGGCGCGAGCCGTAACCATGTTCTGCTCATTGCTTCCCCTCCCCGTGTACGAGCCCGCCAAAGTAGGCGGACCGTCACGGGGAAGCCCGTCGTTGTCTCCAAAGCGACTTCGGCCCACGGTGGTTGGCACACTCTCGCGGGAGAAATGCTCGTCAGACGATGTCGTCCAGGACATCCGGGGCGCCGGGCAGCTGGTGGGAGCCGACGGCGGTCGCTTCGATCAGGGCGGCTACCGCAGGGGCCGGCAAGTCGAGCTCGATCGGCCCCTCGTCCGGGCGACGGACGGCCGGAGTGTCGGCGCTGTTCAGCAGAACTTTGTGCTCACCGCTTTCGAGTAGCAGGCTCCGCCCGTACGGAAGCCGGTCGCTAACGGCCTCGGACACCATCTTCGCGGTGATCTCCTTGATCGTGAGGCGCACCGTGCCGGCCGGCGACGACGCGCACGTGAAGCCCCCGACCAGCAGCCAGCCCGTTGAGGAGCCGTCGCGCGTCCGGCCCTCTTCGGTGGCGGCCTGCCCCTCGGGGTCGTCGGTGGCCGACGGCCGGTTCAGGTCGGTGATCAGCAGCGGCTGGCGGGCCGACAGCAGGCCGAGCACCCCGTTGGTGTTCCAGCGCCGCGCCGCCTCGTACTCGTCGGCGGTCAAGCCCACAACCTGCAGGAAGCGCAGCCCGCCGTTGGGTGTGTCGATGGTTCCCAGTTCCGGGTCTTCGACGAAGGCGAGCGCCGTCACCGCCGTCTCGTAGCCCTGGCGGATCGGGCCGTTGGCGTTCATGTGGTGGCCCGGCTCGAACCAGTTGCCGCTCGAATACACGTACCGGGCCAGATTCTGCAGCAGATTGGCCGCCCACATCGGCGGTTCGGTCTCGTGTTCGGCTCGGGCGACGCGGAACGTGAACTCGAAGCCCCAGCCCGAGGTCTCTTTCTCGTAGAGATCGCTCATCCCGTAGCCGACCAGATGCCAGTGCGGCACCGGCTCTTCGCGGGCGTAGAAGCTCACGCCGTCGAGCGGGTCGGCGCCGCCCAGCGCGGAAAGGGTGACGTGGGCCGGCGCACTGCGGCTCGGCACCCGCGATGCAGGGCGCCGAGCCGATGGCCGGCAATGTCGTCGAGTTACGGAATCACACTCACCGCCGGCGGAATTCGTGGGCCAGCACGTACTTGGCCACACCTGTGCCCACCTTGACGCCCTGGACGTCGGCGCTGCGGTAGTGCACCCCGCCCCAGATGCGGGCCTCGACCACCTCGTCCAGCGCGGCCGAGAAGCTGGGGAACGAGCGTGTCGTCGCGGAATCGGCGCTGTAGGCCGAGAACGGGATGTCGTCGCGACCGAAGTACGCCCGCATCGTGTACATGATCGTCGACGTCGAGCAGGTGTGCCCGGAGGTGTAGTCGGGGAACGGCGGCGTCACCAGCAGCGGCATCCAGGCCGGGTCGGCCGTGGTGCGCGGGTTGCCGTCCGAGGCCGCCTCCTGCACCGCGGTCACCGGACGCCAGAAGTTCCAGTGCTTCTTCTCGTTGAAGCACGCGATCAGCGAGTCGGCGTTGGCGATCTCGGCCATCGCGAAGAACCGGGCCGCCTGCAAGGTGTTCAGGCCCTGCCGGTCCGACACCTGGCGCTTGATCTCCCACTCGGTCAGCCGCCGATCGTGCCACCAGATCGCGGCTTGCGTCTGGTCAGCCGTACGAACCGTGCTGTTGACCGCGCCGATCGCCTTGACCTCGTTGAGATCGCGCGCATACGCGGCCGACGACAGCGCGGGCGGCCCGGAGGTGCGGAACTGGTCGCCGCGCCGGATCACGAACGGTTTCAGGTCCCCGACCCACGCCCCGTCCGAGGCGAGCGTCGGCGGGGTGGGCCGCCACTGGCCCGGCGCCGTGGACACGTTCCAGCTCGCGGAGGCGAACGCGCCGTCGTCGGCCCGGGCGGCGATCATCGCATCGGCGGCCCGCTCACCCACGGCGATGCCGCCGGCTTTCCCGCGGCCGTCCGGGATACCCGCCAGGAAGGACTTGTACATCTCGTCGAGCGACGCGGCCTGCGCAGGGAACAGCGAAAGCAGAACGCGGTGAGCCGCCGCGCCTACTGCCGCATCGGAGGAGAAGCTGCGGCGTGCAGCCGGCGCGACCAGGTACGGCTCGTACGGCGTACCGGCAATGGCGTTGACCGCGTCATAGATGGCGCCGTGCACCATCGCGAAGCTGCGCGGAGCGACATAGGGCGCCTGACGGGCCACTTCATAGATGGCCTGCTGCGCGTTGCTGTTCCACAGCACCACCGGGTTGGGCCCGGCGGCGTGGGCCGGAGCGACCAGCACGAACAGCGACAGCAAGGGCGCGAGGAGGACGGCGAGGAATCGTTTCACGTGGGACCCCCGTGGGTCGTACGAAATCAGCCGCCCGTCAGCCTCGCAGTACGTCCAGCGTGGACACAAGGAACTTTCAGCAACGACTTTCAGCGCGGTCCCAGCGCCACCCCGTCCGACCTGCCGTAGGCCGCGAAGAACCGGTTCCGGAACTCGTCCATCCGCCAGACCGGACCGTTCGCCGCCGGCTTGAGCCCGTCGGTCCACCCCCACGACGCGATCCGGTCGAGCACCGCCGGATCCTTGGCGATGATCGAGACCGGCACGTCGTGGCTGGCGTTGCGACCCGTGATGATCGACATCGGCTGGTGGTCGCCGAACATGATGAGGACGGTGTTCTTGTCGCCGTGGTCGGCCGCCCACGAGGTGAGGCTGTCGACGGAGTAGGCGAGCGTTTTCGCGTACGCGGCCTGGGTCTTGACCGGGTCGGCCCAGAGCTCACTGCGCGGCGGCGCCCCGGCCACCTGCGCCTCGTACACCTTGCCGTCGCCGATCGCGTTCCACGGCAGCATCGACGGGATGTGCGTCCACGGCTCGTGGCTCGAGGTCAGCGTGATCTCGGCCATCAGCGGCTTGGTGGCCTTGGCGTACACGTCGCGCTGGAACTTGTCGAGCACGAACTGGTCGGGCATCCGCGACCAGCCGAAGTCGGGCCCCTTGTAGCCCATGTTCCGCGAGTCGTACACCTTGTCGTACCCGTAGAAACCGGCCTCCGGCCAGTCGGTGGTGTTGCCGGGTTCCATGCCCGCGGTCTGCCACCCGGCGTCCTTGAAGGCGCGGGTCAGCGTCAGCCGGTCGCCCTTGACCATCTCGTCGTACCGCCGCTGCGACGTGATCCACAGCCCGGACTGGAACGAGCCGTGGGCCAGCCAGCTGCCACCGCCGTAGGTCGACGACGTCAGCCAGCCCGTACGCGCGTGGAACCCCGCCTTCTCCAGCTTCGCGTTCGACGCGGCCAGGGCTGGGTTCACGATGGCCGACATGCCCGGGTCGGTCAGCGAGCTGTGTCCCAGGCTCTCGACCACGCCGATGATCACGTCTTTGCCCTGAAGACCGGAGACAAGGTCAAGGGCGGCAGTTCCCGCGTACGGGTCATGGCTCACAGCCGCAGCGAACTGCCGCTCGTCGCGGATCGTGACGGGGATCTGCCGCACTGTCGACTTGGCCAGCGTGAGGGCCGAGTCCGAGGCCACCGGCGCGTTGGGGAACAACGTCAGCCCGCTCAACGCCAGGGCGACCCAGGCCGCGCTCAGCCCGGCCAGCACCCGGCGCGCCGGAACCACGTGCCGCGTGCTCAGTCCGGCGAGGCGCACCGCCGACAGGACCAAGGCGGCGACCAGCCCGATCGTCAGCACGACAGCACCGATCACCGCGAGGTTCGCGTACGTGCGCCCATCCGTCTCGGTGAGCGCGTTGTACCCGTCGCGGAGCAGCGGCGTGTCGAGCACCGGGTCGAATTTGCGGCCGAGGACCGTACGGAAACCCGCATTGGCGATTTTGAGAACGACCAGCGCGGCGATACCGAGCCCGGCCACGACGGCGAACGGCTTGCGCCACCGGACGGGAAGAGCGAGCACGACAGCGCCGGCGAGGATCAGCTCGATCGGCAGACGCAGGAAAGCTCCCGGCAGGAACGCGCCCTCCTTGGCCCGGGCCACCGCGTCGGGCACGACCAGCGCGGCCACGATCAGCACGGCCGCGGCCACGGTCAGCAGGCCGCCGAGCAGGCGACGGATCTTCGGCAAAGCTGATCTCCCGGTTCGAGCGTGTGGCCTCGGTGGAGATACGGGCCGGAGCCGCTCAAGGTTCAGAACGGATAACCACGGCTTTTGTCGCGCATCGTGATCCATTGAAGATCGGTGAAGTCCTCGCTCGCGAACTGCAGCCCGAACCGGCCCCAGCCGCTGTCCTTGACCCCGCCGAACGGCATCTGCGGCTCGTCGTTGACGGTCTGGTCGTTGAGGTGCACGATGCCGACGTCGAGCCGCCGCGCGAGGTCGAGGCTGCCGTACGTGTCGGCCGAGATGATGCCGGCGGTGAGCCCGAAGCGCGAGGCGTTGGCCCGCTCCACCGCCTCGTCGCCGCCGGCCACCGTCTCGAGCAGCGCGACCGGCCCGAACGTCTCCTCGAAGGCGATCTCGGCGTCGGCCGGCACGCCGGTCAGCACCGTGGGCCGGTAGCAGGGCGGTTCGGCCACCCCACCGGTCAGCAGCCGGGCGCCCATCGCGACCGCCTCGTCGACCCGCCGCGCGACCAGGCTGAGCGCCCATTCGTTGATCAAAGGCCCGACCACCGTACGCGGGTCACCCGGGTCACCCACGGGCAGGGCGGCCACATTCGCCACGAACCGGGTGGTGAACTCCTCGGCCACCGGCGCCTCGACCAGGATGCGGCGGACGCACATGCAGATCTCGCCCTGGTGCACGAACGCGCCGTAGGTGGCGGCTTTGACGGCCAGATCGAGGTCCGCGTCGGCCCGCACAATGAGCGCGTTGTGCCCGCTGAGCTGCAGGATCGGCCGCTTGAGGTGCCGGGCCGCCAGTTCGGCCAGGCGTCGTCCGGTCACCGTCGAGCCGGTGAAACTGATACGCCGTACGAGCGGATGGGTCACCAGTTCCTCGGCGATCGCACCGGCGTCGCCCGGCGCGTGCGTGACCACGTTGACCGCGCCCGGCGGCAGCCCGGCCTCGGCGAACAGCTCCGCCCAGAGCACGCCCCCGGTGATCGGGGACTCCTCGGACGGCTTGAGCACCACCGTGTTGCCCAGCGCCAGGGGCCCGACGACCGCCCGCCCGGCCAGGCTCAGCGCCGCGTTCCAGGGGGCGATGGCCGCCACCACACCGACCGGCCGGCGCACGGCGAGCGCCCGGGTGCCCGGCACGTCGCTCGGCAGCAGTTGCCCGGTCGGCGCGTGCGCCAGGCCGGCCGCCTGCCGAAGCAGGGACAGGCAGAAATCCAGCTGCACCCGCCCGAAGTACGGCCCGCAGCCGGTCTCTGCCCTCAGGAGGTCGAGCACCTCGTCCTGCCTGTTTTCGAGGGCATCGGCTGCGCGCAGGAACACGTTCTGCCGCTCGCCCGGCGGCAGCTCGGCCCATCCCGGGAACGCGGCGTGGGCCGCCTCGATCGCGGCCCGCGCGTTGTCGGCATCCCCCGAGGCGACTTCGGCAATGACATCGCCGGTGTACGGGTCACGGTCCGCATGCCACCGGCCGTCGCTCACCGGGGCGCCGCCGATGTGATGCGAGACCTTGGCCGTCACGCCGGAAGCGTACTTCTGTGTTCGAATATTTGGAATGACGTCCCAGTCGCTCGAGCGCGGGCTGCGCATCCTCACCGAGTTCATCGAGAACGGCCCGGTCCTCGGCATCGCCGAGCTGTCCCGGGCGGTCGAGCTCAACCGCAGCACCACCCACCGGTACGTGGCGACGCTGGCCGGGCTGGGCTTCCTGCAGCAGGACCCGGACACCCGCAAGTACTCGCTGGGGCCGCGGGTGGTCGACCTCGGGTTCGCGGCGATCAGCTCGATGGAGATCACCGGGGTGGCCGCGGCTCATCTGCAGACACTGTCCGACGAGACCGGCTGCGCGGCGAGCATGGCGGTTCTCGACGGCGCCGACATCGTGTACGTCGAGCGAAGGCGCAGCCGGCGGCCGGCCGGGCTCGCCGTCGACCTGAACCTGCACGTCGGGTCGCGGCTGCCGGCGTACTGCACCTCGATGGGCAAGGTGCTGCTCGCCTACCGGGATCCCGTGTCGCTGCGGCCGCTGCTCGACCGCATGGACCTGGCCCGGCGCGGGCCGCGGACGATCACCGTACGCGAGCAGTTGGTCTCGGCCCTAGCTCAGGTGCGTCAGGCCGGGCTCGCGGTGAATGACGAAGAGCTCGCACCCGGGTTGCGGTCGCTGGCGGCGCCGATCCGCGACCGCTCGGGGCACGTCGTGGCGGCCATCAACCTCGCGGTGCAGCTGACGTCGTGGACCACCTCGGTCGACGCGGTGGTGGCCAAACTGTCCGAACCCTTGCTGCGTACGGCGGCCGAGATCTCGCACCAACTCGGCTACCGTTCGAACATGTGAAACACCGTATTGATCGGTGGGAAACGCGTGCTTAAAGTCGCGGCCATGGCGCTCCTGGACGAGAACCGATGGCACGACCTGATCTTCACCGACGGCGGGTGGCGAGCCGGCAGCGGCGAGACCATCGACGTCATCGAGCCGGCCACCGGCGGCGTATTGGGCCGAGTAGCCCTGGCCACCCCGGACGACGTGGCCGCGGCCGCCGATTCCGCAGCCGCAGCTCAGCGCGAGTGGGCCGCCAAGCCGCACTTCGAGCGGGCCGCCGTGCTGCGCCGGGCCGCCTCGCTCTGGGCCGAGCACGCTGAGGAAATTTCGTGGTGGAACATCCGCGAGGTCGGCGCCGTCCCGGGCATGGCCGGCTTCTCGGTGCACACCGCCGAGCAGGAGTGCTGGGAGGCGGCGTCGCTGCCCGGCCGCCCGTACGGTGAGCTGATCCCCTCGGGCGAGCCGCGACTGTCGATGACCCGGCGCTATCCGGTCGGCGTGGTGGGCGTGATCGCCCCGTTCAACGTGCCCATCATCCTGGCCATCCGGTCGGTCGCCCCCGCCCTGGCCCTGGGCAACGCCGTGCTTCTCAAACCCGATCCGCGTACGGCGGTGACCGGCGGCCTCGTTCTGGCGCGCATCTTCCAGGAGGCGGGCCTGCCCGACGGCCTGCTCCAGGTGCTGCCGGGCGGCCGGGACGTCGGCGAGGCCGTGGTCACCCACCCGCGCGTGCCGGTCATCTCGTTCACCGGCTCCACCACGGCCGGCCGCCGCGTGGGCGAGCTCGCCGGCAGCCACCTCAAGCGGGCCCACCTCGAACTCGGCGGCAACTCGGCCCTGGTCGTGCTGTCGGACGCCGACGTCGACACCGCGGTCAACCTGGCCGCGTGGGGCAGCTGGTTCCACCAGGGTCAGATCTGCATGACCACGGGCCGTCACCTCGTACACGAAAGCCTCTACGACGACTTCGTGGAGCGGCTGGCCGACAAGGCATCCAAGCTGCCGGTCGGCGACCCCGCCCGCGACGAGGTCGCGCTGGGCCCGGTCATCGACGCCGGCCAGCGCGACAAGATCCACGGTCTGGTCACCTCAAGCGTCGGCGGCGACGTGCGGCTGGCCGCCGGCGGCGAGTTCGACCAGCTCTTTTACCGCCCGACCGTGCTGGCCGGCGTGACCGCGTCGACGCCCGCCTTCGCCGAAGAGATCTTCGGACCGGTCGCGCCGGTGGCCCGCTTCGGCAGCCTGGACGAGGCGGTGGCCCTGGCCGGCGAGTCGGAGTACGGCCTGTCGCTGGGCATCGTCACCCGCGACGCCATGCGCGGCGTCGAACTGGCCGACCGCATCCCGACCGGGATCGTCCACATCAACGACCAGACGGTCAACGACGAGGCCAACGCGCCGTTCGGTGGCGTGGCCGCGTCCGGCACCGGTTCCCGCTTCGGCGGGGCCGAGGCCAACATCGAGGCCTTCACCGAGACCCGCTGGATCACCGTGCGCAGCCAGGCCGCCCAGTTCCCGTTCTAGGTTCTGATCTTCTGGATGCCGCGCTTGACCTTGCCGGCGGCGCGGCGGCGGAAGCGTTCGATCGGGCTCACGCGGGGCTCGGGCACCAGGCCGTGCAACTGCTCGGCGTGGCTGATCATGCCGATGATGGTCTCGATGGCCGTCTCGAGCAGCTGGTCGTGGCGCACCTGGCTCGGTGTGGGCTGCGGCTCGGGGTCGACCGGGCGCAGCTCGGCCAGGTCGCCGACCACCTCGCACGGGTAGTCGTCGAGGTCCTTGATCTGCTCCTCGGCCAGATCGAGGACCCACTCGGCGCGCTCCGGTCCGACGCCGAAGCGCAGCTGGTTCTCGCGGTTCTTGAGTACGGCGTCGACGAGGTGCCGTTGCACCGCGCGCTGGTAGGGCGCCCGGTGCGGGTAGCGGTCGCCCAGCGCCTGGTTGACCCGGCGCAGCACCTCGACCTCGGCCGCGCCCAGCGAGGTGTTCACGCCCATCGGCACGGTCAGGTCGCAGACGCCGTCCGGGATGCCGATGACCCCCGCGAACCGCCGCCACAACGTGTCCCGCGGCGCGCCCGGCCCCGGCACGGTGATCAGGTGCCGGTTCTCGGCGGGCACCAGGTCGCCCCACCGGCGCAGCATCCGGTTGGCCGTGTAGTGCTCCCAGAAGTCCTCGAACCGCCCCCGCTCCACGGCCGCGATGAAGTCGTCGAAGCTCCACACGCTGCGCGCCCGGATGCTCTGCTGCCACATCGACGGAAAGGTCCGCCACAGGTCCCGGGCCGCCACGATGATGTGCACCTCGGCCGGCTGCAGGCTGCGCACCGCCCGCGCCGCCTGCGCGCTGGTGGCCGCGCCCAGCCCCTCGTTGGTGATCACGACGTCCCCCGGCCACGACGCCGCCTTGGCCGTGAGCCGATCCCACGACCAGGCCGGCGTGGCGTGCCAGGGCAGTTCGCGCAGGTCGGCCATAGCCTCGTCGTGCGCTGAAAACTTGCCGGGCAGCAGGATGCCCGCACGCTGCAACGGCTCCACGTTGTTCCAGAGCACATTCTGGACGTAGGTACTACCCGTCTTGGGCGCCCCGATATGAACAAACACGCGTCGTGCCATGCCGCCCCCCAAAGCGCCGTCGTTCGCTTCAGCACAACGTGCGCGAACGCCCCAGGTGGCGGCTTTGAATGCATTGTGTAGAACCTGTGATCTTGCGCCTCCCCACAACCCAGCGACGCCCTTTGATCACAAGCCCACCACAGCCAGCGACCCCGCTCACGGCACACACCCAGCCGCCGCGCGGTCCTTCCTCCAACTTTCACCCACTCGGGTCGTACACACTCACGGCTCGACCAACTCGAGCAGCGCAACATTTCTCGGACGGCTTGGGCGTCGCAATCGACGTGGTCTTACTTATCGGCACCATGATCGCGGTGCTGTTCCAGTAACCCGCCCGCGGTATGTCGCAGTGCAACGCTTATTGCTCCCATCAGCTACGCAGAGGATTCCCTGGCGAAGAGGCCGCCGGAGGCCATGAGCGTGATGCGCCGAGCCGCATACTCGGCAATAGCAGGCCCGTTTCTTCGCGGATAGACGTGCGTCAACCAGACCGGCTTTTTACCCTTAGGCACGAGACGAAGGGATTCCGGGATGGGATAGACGCCGTGGGCACCGATAGGAGGCTTGTAAGTAACTCGGTGAAGGTCCTGATAGCGGTGATGACGGATGACCAGGCGCCCGAAGGGAATCTTGAAAACATACAGCAGGCGACGGTCGGACGCCGCGATCAGCCAAGGCACGAAGTCCCCTCCCGGCGTGAGCGCCGATGCCGCGGTAGCTAGAAATCGCACCAGCTCACCAGTCTCGAGTTCATTCGCCAGCGCCTCGAATGCGCCGGGTGCAACAGTCAACGAGGTGAACGTATCTGTGCGGTGCCGCTTGACTTCCGCTAACCGATCGGGATTGAAGGCTTCCACAAGATCGTCGACCGCGTGAGGTTGACTTTGCGAAGTCTTCGCTGCTTGAACAAGAGCAGCAGCGGGTATCAGGTAAGCAATCTGTCGATGCGGATCGCTATCCGCTGCCGCCGCAATTCCAACCGCAACCGCTCGTTGCGTGTCCCAAACCGGGGTCCCGCTGAAGCCAGGCCGAAACCAATATGCGGCAAGATTGCGTCCCTCAACCTGCACGTAGTTGTCCGTGCGAACTTCTCCCACAGTCCCAGACACCCATTGCCCCACTCCGCCACCCGAGCCGTCATGGGGAAAGCCAAGGGCGGCCACCTCAGACCCGAAGCGATGCACGCCGATGGATGCCCAGTCGTCGCTGCCAACGTTCGGCGACTCCAAAATCGCGATGTCGCCTCCAGATGTACCGTCACCCGGTATCCAGCCGACCACATCCGCGGCCATGCTGCCGCTATGTGGTGAGTCCCTGAACGGGAAGCGGATGGCGATGCTGGCGTTGGGACGTGCAACCTGCCCCCGGTGGCCGAGTGCGTAGGCGACCACATGCGCGCACGTGAATATCAGCCCGCCTTCGCAGAGTACCCCGGCGCCGACCACAGCCTGGTCCCCGCGGCGTAATACCTGGACGATCGCCGATCGCACTGTAACCTTCCTCTACCTCGACGTGGGCCGCACCCACTTGACTGCCACCTGAAACGTGGCCTCGCCAGTAGTTTTGGCAATGATTGCGCCCAGATCAGCGGAAAATTTGACGCCGAACGTCAGCTGAGTTTCGTCGGGATGCTGGGGGATTTCGCCGAGCTTTCGGATCGCAATCGTCGCTGCCGCCACCACTCGGTCGAGCGACTCGGCCAGGGATCTTTCAGCTCGCCGGGCTACCGTCCCGGGCTCGATACCGATCGGCACAACTCCAGCGTCGCGGCTGTCCACCTCGATCACCACAGCTCCGTCGTCATTCAGGTCAAAGCCGACCAGCGTGTCCATTCGCGCCTCCTTGGCTGCACCAGGAGACTAAGTTCCGAAAACTGAGCGAAGTGCCTCCTTTTTGTCTGCCCTTGTGTCAGATCAACGCGTCTGAACACCCAACCCGCCGTCAAGGTTTCCTAGACACAATGGCTCGGCGCTAAACGGCACGGCGATACAACGGCTTACCGGCCCGACGGCTTTCCGGTCCACGGTGCGCGCGAACCAGCGGTGGATGTCCGATCTTGGCTCGGCCAACGCAGAGTTCAGAGTGATCTTCGAGCAGTCCGCGATGGCGACCTCCAGCGACCGAGCACCCCCGTAAGACGAGGCCGGTCTGTCGCGTTTTCCAAGCCAGAGTGTGGCTGTCAGCCTTCGGCGCGGCGGAGTATTGCTTCCATCTCTGGGTCTGGCAGCAGTTCGCGCACTTCTTGGGGGCACTGGCAGGCGGCGGCGATCTTGGCTGCCCACTTCAGCGCCTCGTCGCGCGAAGGCACGTCTACGACTACCAGGCCGCCGATGACCTCCTTGGTTTCCGGGTATGGGCCGTCGGTTACCAGGCCGTCGGTGGCGACGATGCTCGCCCTTTGGCTTTCGAGGCCGGCGCCGAAGACGAAGACTCCTGCGGTCACGGCCTCGTCGATCACGGCGTGGGCGGTCTGGCCCACCTCGCCCAGGTCTTCGGGCTTGATGTGGTCCATGCCGCCGTCGTCGAACGTGATCAGGTACCGCGTCATGCCATGACTCCTTTGCCCCGGCGGCCTCGGCCGGCCGCCTCTCACCTGTTCCACGAACGAGCCACCGCGGACCCGACACCGCGCGACACATTAAACGGCGAGCGACGCCAGCAAGCGCAGCTTCTCGGCGCTTCCGCTGCCTTCGTCCGGGTAGTAGAGCACCAGCAGAACCTCGCCCACCGGCAGCTTGTCCCGGTTCAGCCGCAGCGCCCCCACCACCGGATGGTTGACCGTGATCGAGCCGCCCTCCAGTTCGCGGACGTCGTGCCGGGCCCACAGCCGCCGGAAGCGTTCGCTGGCCAGCGACAGCTCGCCGACCAGCTCGACCATTCGAGCGTCGTTGGCGCCGTCGCCGGCAGTTTTTCTGAAGGCGGCCACGAACCCGGCCGTCGCCGCCTCCCAGTTCTGGTGGAAGGCCCGCTCCTCGGGGTCCAGCAGCAGCGAGCGCAGCCGGTTCTCGCCCGGCCGCAGGCGTGGTGACAGTGCGACTGCCAGCGGGTTGGAGGCCAGCACGTCGAACGACCGGCCCTCGATGAACGCCGGCACCTCGACCGCCGCCAAGAGGTGACGCAGCCGGGCCGGCACCCTTTGCGGTGGGCGGCGGGGGCGGGGGCGGGCCGCGGTCAGGCCGAGCAGGTAGTCGCGTTCGACGTCGTCCAGTTCGAGCACCCGGGCCAGCGCCTCGAGGACCTGCGGGGACGGGTTCCGGTCGCGTCCTCGTTCCAGCCTCAGGTAGTAGTCGGGGCTGATGCCGGCCAGCAGCGCCACCTCTTCGCGGCGCAGGCCTTTGACCCGGCGGTTGGCGCCGGCCGGGATGCCCGCCCGTTCCGGCGTGACCAGTTCGCGCCGGGCTCGCAGGTACGCCCCGAGCCGGTTGGACGCGTCGTCGGCACTCACCAGGATCACGGTAGTCGTGGACGCTGTCCGGAGAGGGGGTCCCAGCAGGGCCTGCCCAGTGGCGCCGGTCCGGGTTGACGATCAACGGCATGGACATCACGAATCGCACTGTCTTCATCGCCGGCGGCACGTCGGGCATCGGGCTCGGGCTGGCCCGGCGCTTCGCGGCCGCCGGCAGCACCGTCGTCGTCGGCGGGCGCCGCACCGGCCCGATCGACGGCCTCACCACCGTCGAGGTCGACGTCACCGATCCCCAGTCGGTCGAAAAGGCCCGGGATCAGGTGCTCGCCGACCACCCCGGCCTGGACGTCGTGGTCACGATGGCCGGCGTCATGCTGACCGAGGATCTGCGCGACCCGGCCCACTTCGCCGCGGCCGAGACCACCATCTCGACGAACGTGCTCGGCACGATCCGGGTCATCGACGCCTTCACCGCGCACCTGATCGGGCGCGGCAACGGCGCCATCATCACGGTCTCGTCGGGCATCGGCTTCCTGCCCTTCCCCCTCATGCCGACGTACGCCGCCTCCAAGGCCGCCGTCCACGCGTACTCGGAAGCTCTTCGCGCCCAGCTCGACGGCACCGGCATCGAAGTGGCCGAGCTGGTTCCGCCCGCCGTGGCGACAACGCAGGCGAATTCGAACGCGCTGCCCCTCGACGACTTCCTCGACGAGGTGACCGGCTTGCTGTCCGAGCAGCCCACGCCGCACGAGATCCTGGTCAAGGGCGTGCTCATGCATCGCTGGGCCGAGCGCGACGGCACGTACGCCGACCTGGTCGCCCAACGCTCGAAGCCGTTGGCCAGCAGAATTAAGTAGCCCCGGGCCGTCGCACGCCGGTACAAACAGCGGGTGATCAGCAAGTACCCCCGGACGCCGCATCTGGCCGGCTCCCGCCTGCAACCGGGCGACGAAGACCTGTCGCAGGTGCCGTTCGCCGAGGTGCAGGGCCGGCACCTGGTCGTCGAGGAGAAGCTGGACGGCGCCAACGCGGCCATCAGCTTCACCGGCGACGGCAAGCTGCGGCTGCAGTCGCGGGGGCACTTCCTGTCCGGCGGGCCCCGCGAGCGCCAGTTCGCGCCGCTCAAGTCGTGGGCGAACCTGGTCGCGCCCCTGCTGTGGCCGATCCTCGGCGCGCGGTTCGTGCTCTACGGCGAGTGGCTGTACGCCAAGCACACGGTCTTCTACGACGCTCTGCCGCACTACTTCTGCGAGTTCGACATCCTCGACCGTGAGAACGGCACGTTCCTGGACACGCCGTCGCGGCAGACGATGCTGGCCGGCACTCCTGTTGTCAGCGTGCCGGTGCTGCGGTCCGGAGCCTTCGCGACGATCGGCGAGCTGACCGGGCTGATCGCGCCCTCGACCGTACGCACACCGGCCTGGCGCGAGTCGCTGAGCGCGGCCGCGGCCAAGGCGGGCGTGCGCGTTCCGCCGACCGACCCCAGCGACGACATGGAGGGCCTGTACGTCAAGGCCGAGTCGGACGGGCGGGTGACCGGCCGCTACAAGTGGGTGCGGGCCGGTTTCTCGCAGGCGATCCTGGAGTCCGGCGAGCACTGGGCCGACCGCCCGATCGTGCCCAACGGCCTGGCCGACCCGGCGGTGATGTATGCGATCTGACTGGACTGTGTTCGCCGAGCTGTGCCCGTCCGGGCCGTCCTGGACGGTTCCGTGGTCGCGCATCGAGGGCGAGTTCGCCTGGATCCGGCGCCTGCGCGGGGTGCCGCAGGACGCGGTGCACCACGCCGAGGGCGACGTCGCCACGCACACCCGGATGGCCGCCGAGGCGCTGGCCGCCCAGCCTTCCTGGCGCGAGCTGCCGGCCGGCGACCGGGTGCGGCTGTTCGCGGCGGTGCTGCTGCACGACGTGGCCAAGCCGGACTGCACGCGCACCGATCCCGACGGCCGCATCACGGCGCACGGCCACTCCCGCCGCGGCGATCTGGCCGTGCGCCGGATCCTGTGGGAGCTCGACGCCCCGCGGGCCTGGCGCGAGCACGTGGCCGCGCTCGTTCGGCACCACCAGGTGCCGTTCTGGGCGTTGGAGCGGAACGACCTGGAGCAGATCGTGCTGCGGGTGAGCCTGCTGGCCAGCAACCGTGATCTGGCGATGCTGGCCGACGCCGACATCACCGGCCGGATCTGCGGCGACCGGGACGAGGTGCTCGAGAACATCGAGCTGTTCCGCGAGTACTGCGCCGGCCTCGGCGTGCTCGATCAGCCGTGGCCGTTCGCCTCCGACCACGCCCGGTTCCAGTATTTCCGTACGCCGGGAAGGGATCCGGGGTATGCGGCGTACGACGACACCCGGCTCACCATGACCGTGCTGTCCGGCCTGCCCGGCGCGGGCAAGGACACCTGGGCCGACACGTACGCCGGCGACCGCCCGGTGATCAGCCTGGACGCGATCCGCACCCGCCTGGGCATCAAGCCGACCGACGGTCAGCGGGCCGTGGCCGCCGCCGCGCACGAGGAGGCCCGCGTGCAACTGCGCGCCCGCCGCGACTTCGTCTGGAACGCCACCAACATCTCGCGCCAGCATCGGGAGCTCTGCATCGGGCTGGGCGCGGCCTACCACGCGCGGGTCGAGATCGTGGCGCTGGAGGTCGGCCCGGACGCCCTGCGGCAGCAGAACTCGGGCCGCGAGGCGTCGGTGCCGGAGGCGGTCATCGGCCGGCTGATCGGCAAGTGGGAGGCGCCGGACGTGACCGAGGCCCATCGGGTCCGGCTCGGCTGAGCGGTCACAACGAGCGCAGGACGCTGCGCGACAGGATGTCGGCCTGGCGGGTCGGTTCGGGGATGCGGTAGCGGCCGCTGAGCCGCAGCGTCAGGTCGCTGCAGTCGTCCAGCCCGATGCGATGGCCGGCCGACACGTAGACGGGTTTCACCCCCGATTGCGTACGCACCACCCGCCCGACGATCTCGCCGGCATCCACCAGGTCGGCCGCGTCGCCCCGCGCGGGGCCCGGCGGGTCTGAGCTCCCGACGAAGGCGGTCTTCGCCACGCCGTACGAGGGAAGGTCGAGCAGGACGCCCAGGTGGCAAGCCAGCCCGAACCGCCGTGGATGGGCCAGCCCGTAGCCGTCGCAGATCAGCAACGACGGCGGCGTGGACAGGCGCTCGATCGCGGCCAGCAACAGGGGAACCTCGCGAAAGGCCAGCAGACCCGGCACGTACGGGAAACGGGCCTCGCCGGCGAAGGTGGCCACCTCGACGACCTCCAGGGTCGCCACCTCGACCACGACGGCCGCCGCCACCGACGGCTCCCCATAGGTGACGTCGAGCCCGACCACCGTACGCGGAAGCTCGACAGCCGACGCCGGGATGACCAGCCGCGACCGCAGCGAGTCCTGGATCAGCTCCGCCTCGGCCACGCTCGCGGGCTCGGTGAAGGGCAGCACCCTCAAGACGATACGAGGCAGCCCGGCGGCGAACGGATCGCCACCGGGCTGCCTCACGCGCCTGGCTGGGACTCAGGCGCGGAGCACCGCCACTCCCCTGGCGGTGAGAGTGCGGCCGGCCTCGCCCAGAGCGGCGAGATCGACCGGTTCCTCGGTGCGGTTGATCACGAAGGTGAAGGCGCCACGCACGGCCAGTTCGACCTTGCCGCGCAGCTCCTCGGGCAGGTCGGAGCTCACGCCGGCCCGGGCCAGCAGCTCGCCCAGCACCGGCACGAGACCGTCGGGGCCGAGGCGGGTCGACACGTACGCGGCCGAGCCGTCGCCCACCGGACGCCGGGTGATCGCCGGGCGGCCCGCCTGGTCGCCCGTCTTGTACGTGGCGAGAACCGCCGTTTCCTCGTCCGTGGCCGAGATGCGGTCGGTCCACAGCGTGCCGGTCAGCCCGTTGTCGAGTTCGGCCGTGTCGCCCTCCAGCAGCGGCCCGAACTCCTCGATCCGGATGCCGAGCAGGTCGCGCAGCGCGCCCGGGTAGCCGCCGAGCCAGATGTGGTCGTTCTCGTCGACGATCCCGGAGAAGTAGGTGCTCACCAGGTGGCCGCCGTTTTCCACGTACGAGGTGAGCTGCGCACCCAGCGAGGCGGGCACCACATGCAGGATGGGGGCCACCACGACGTCGTACCCGTCGAGCGACGCCCCGGCCGGAACCACGTCGGCCCGGACGCCCAGCTCGAGGAACGCCGTGTACCAGTCCAGGGCCTCCTGGCGGTAGCGCAGCTTCTCGGTCGGGTGCGAGTCCTGCTCGACGGCCCACCACGAGGTCCAGTCGAACAGGATGGCCGCCTTGGCCGGCGTGCGCGGGGTGCCGGCGAGGTCGGCCAGCGAGCGCAGCGTCTCGCCGAGCCCCACGACGTCGCGGAACAGCCGGCTGTCGGTGCCGGCGTGCGGGTACATGGCCGAGTGGTACTTCTCGGCGCCCGCCCGCGACTGCCGCCACTGGAAGTAGCAGACCGCGTCGGCGCCGTGCGCCACATGGGTGAGCGAGTCGCGCTCGAGCTCGCCCGGCTTCTTGGCCAGGTTGATCGGCTGCCAGTTCACGGCCGACGTCGAGTGCTCCATGAGGAACCACGGCTTGCCGCCGGCCAGGTTGCCGGTGAGGTTGGCCGAGAACGACAGCTCGTCCAGGGTCTGCCGGCCGGGCAGCCGGTAGTGGTCGTTGCTGACGAAGTCGACCTCGCCCGCCCAGTCGGCGTAGTCCATGCCTTTGGTCTCGCCCATGACCATGAAGTTGGTGGTCACCGGGATGTCCGGGGTGATCTCGCGCAGCAGGTCACGCTCGGCCCGCAGGTAGTCCTTGAGCGCGTCCGACGAGAACCGCTTGAAGTCCAGCTGCTGGGTCGGGTTGGGGTGGGTGGCCGCCTGCCGCGGGGGCAGGATCTGCTCGAAGTCGGTGTACCACTGCGACCAGAACGCCGTGCCCCACGCCTCGTTGAGCTCGTCGATCGACGCGTAGCGGGCCCGCAGCCAGGTGCGGAACGCCGCCGCCGCGTCGTCCGAGAAGTCGTACACGTTGTGGCAGCCCAGCTCGTTGCTGACGTGCCAGGCCACCACGGCCGGGTGGTTGCCGTAGCGCTCGGCCATCGTCCTGACCAACCGCAACGCGTGGGAACGGAAGATCGGCGAGGTGGGCCGCCACTGCTGACGGCCGCCGGGCCAGATCGTGTTACCGCGAACGTCCACCGGCAGGACGGAAGGGTAGGCGGTGGTCAGCCACGGCGGCGGCGAGGCCGTCGCCGTGGCCAGATCGACCGAGATCCCGTTGGCGTGCAACAGGTCGATCGCCTCGTCGAGCCAGCCGAAGTCGTACTCGCCTTCGGCCGTTTCGAGGCGCGCCCACGAGAAGATGGCGAGCGAGACGACGGTGACGCCGGCCTCGCGCATCGCGCGAACGTCCTCGTCCCACGTCTCACGGGGCCACTGCTCGGGGTTGTAGTCCGCGCCGTACTCGATCCGGGGGTCTCCCGACCGGCGCAACCAACGGGGGTGTGACACGAAATCTCCCAGTGGAGCTAGTTACTTGACGGTGAAGCCCTGCTCGTTGCCGTACTTGGCGCTCTGGTCCTGCCAGGCCTTCAGCCCGTCGGCGAGCGTGGTGTTGGAGACGTAGGCCTTGCCCGCGGTGTCGTTGAAGACGCTGTTCGAGTAGACCTGGAACGGCAGGTACGACCAGCCGGTGACGACGTTCTGGGCCGACTTGGCGAAGATCTCGTTGGCCTTCTGGCCGCCGAAGTACTCGAACTCGTCGCCCAGCCACTTCGGGTCGGCCAGGGTCTTGCTGGTGGCCGGGAAGGCGCCGCCGTCGACGCGGATCTGCACGCCGTCACCGTCGTTGGCGTACTTCAGGAAGCCGTAGGCCAGCTCCTTGTTGGCGCCCTTGTCCATGATCGAGAGGGCGCTGCCGCCGTTCTCGGCGCTGGCGTTCTGACCGGCCTGCCACTGGGGCAGCTCGGCCGCGCGCCACTTGCCCTTACCGGCCGGGGCGCTGGTCACGAAGTTGGCCGGCATCCAGGCGCCGGTGGCGACGGTGGCGATCGAGCCGTTGCCCATGCCCTGGAACCACTGGTCGCTCCAGGAGCTGATCGGGGCGAGCAGCTTCTCGCTGATCAGCGTCTGCCACACCTTGACGAACTCCTGCGAGCCCGCGTCCTGGAAGTTGATCGTGACGTTGGTGCCGTCGACCTGGTACGGCTTGCCGCCGGCCTGCCAGATGAGGCTGGTCGTCAGGCCCGCGTCGCCGGTGTCGTTGGTGATGTAGACCTTCGGG
The DNA here is from genome assembly GCF_026626335.1 of Paractinoplanes pyxinae. Taxonomy (GTDB): domain Bacteria; phylum Actinomycetota; class Actinomycetes; order Mycobacteriales; family Micromonosporaceae; genus Actinoplanes; species Actinoplanes pyxinae. The sequence continues at coordinate 183,524 of NZ_JAPNTZ010000008.1, forward strand.
TCGGCCTTGTGCAGCTTGCGCGCGGCCTCCAGGTACTCGGTCCAGGTCTTGGGGACCTCGATCTTGTACTTGTCGAAGACTTCCTTGTTGTAGTACAGCGCCATCGGACCCGAGTCCATGGGCAGGCCGTAGACGCCGCCGCTGTTGTTGACCGAGTTCCACGGGCCGGGGTTGAAGTCGGCCTTGAGGGACTCGGCGCCGTACGAGTTGAGGTTGGTCAGCGCCTTGCCGATCGCGAACTGCGGCAGCGCGTAGTACTCGATCTGACCGACGTCCGGCACACCCTTGCCGGCCGCGATCGCGTTCTGCAGGGCGGTGTACTGCTTGTCGCCGGTGCCGGCGTTGACCAGGTCGACCTTGACGTTCGGGTACTTGGCCTGGAACTTCGTGACGACGTCCTTGAGGGTGGGCTCCCAGGCCCACACGGTCAGGGTGCCGCCCTTCTGCAGGGCGTCCTCGACCTGAGCGTCGGTGACGGTCGCGCCGCCGCCGGAGGAGCCGGAGGACGACGAGTCGTCCCCGCCGCCGCCACAGGCGGCCAGGGCCAGGACGGCAGCCGACGCAGCGGCCGCCACCTTGATGAATCGGGACATGTGAGGCGGGTCCTTTCGGTGGTTATTCCTTGACGGAGCCGGCGGCCAGGCCGGACTGCCAGTAGCGCTGCAGCGAGAGGAACGCTGCGAGGAGCAGGACGACGGTGATGAGCGAACCGGTGATGACCAGGTTGAAGACGGCCTCGCCACCAGCGGTCGCGGCCTGCGCGTTCCACGAGTTGAGGCCGACGGTCAGCGGGTACCAGTCCGGGTTCTTGAGCATGATCAGCGGCAGGAAGTAGTTGTTCATCGTCGCGACCATGGTGAAGAGCAGGGTCGTGATGATGCCGGGCATGAGCAGCGGCACGCTGAGGCGGAACAGCGTGCGGAACTCGCCGGCCCCGTCGACCCGGGCCGCCTCGAGCATCTCGGTCGGCACCGCCTGGGCAGCGAAGGTCCACATCAGGTACAGGCCGAACGGCGAGATCAGGGACGGGATGATCACGGCCCACGGGGTGTTGGTGAGGCCCATCTTGCTGAACATGAGGAACGTCGGGACGGCCAGCGCGGTCGGCGGCACGGCCACGGCGCCGATGACGATCGCGAAGACCGCCTTCTTGCCCACGAAGTCGAACTTGGCCAGCCCGTAGCCCGCCAGCAGAGCCAGGAACGTCGCCCCGCCCGCGCCGACCAGCACGTACAGGGCGGTGTTGCCGAGCCAGCGCAGGAAGATGCCGTCGTTGTAGGTGAACGTGTCGGCGATGTTGCTGAAGAACGCGAACTTGCCGTCGTCGAACCACAGGCCGAACGACGAGAACAGCCCCTCCTGGCTCTTGGTCGAGTTGATCAGCAACCAGGCCAGCGGGAACAGCGAGTAGACGGCCATGATCGCGGTGAGCACGGTCAGCAGCACGCTGCCCTTGCGGCGCGGCTTCTTCGAGGACAGGGTCACCGGCTTCGACGTACGGGTTTCGGTCCGCGCGGGAGTCGTCGTTGTCATCAGAGGTCCTTCGTCCCGCGCAGCTGCACCACATAGGCGACGACCATGGTGATCAGCGCCATCACGACCGCGACGGCCGCGGAGTAGTTGATCTGCTGGCCCGAGAAGGTCAGGGAGTAGGCGTAGAAGTTCGGCGTGAAGTACGTGGTGATCGCGTTCGGAGCCAGGTTGCGCAGGATGGCCGGCTCGTTGAACAGCTGGAAGCTGCCGATGATCGAGAAGATCGTGGCGATGACGAGCGCGCCCCGGATGGCCGGCAGCTTGATCGAGCGGATGATCCGCACCTGGCCGGCGCCGTCGATGGCGGCCGACTCGTAGAGCGACTTCGGCACGACCTGCAGGGCCGAATAGAAGATCAGCATGTTGTAGCCGACGAACTGCCAGGTCGAGATGTTGCCGATCGAGGCCAGGATGAGGCTGGGCTTGAGCGGGTCGGGCAGCGTGATGCCGAGCGCGTCGTTCAGGTTGCCGATCAGGCCGAACTGCGAGCCGTAGATGAAGCCCCACATGAGCGCGGCCACGACGGCCGGCACCGCGTACGGCAGGAAGATCGACACCCGGAAGAAGCTCTTGCCGTAGAGGCGGCCGCTGTCCAGGGCGAGGGCGACCAGCAGGGCCAGGAACAGCATGATCGGCACCTGGACGACCAGGAACAGCCCGACCCGGCCGACGCCCGACCAGAACTGCGGGTCCTGCAGCGCCTGGGTGTAGTTGTCGAGGCCGACGAACGCGTTGCCGCCGATGAGCCGGTTGCGGTACAGGCTCAGGTAGATGGCGTAGACGATCGGGGCCAGGAAGACGAGGGCGAAGACGATCATGAAGGGGCCGACGAACTGCCAGCCCCGGTAGGAGCGCCGCACGCGCCTGGTCGCCGGCGGCGCTGCCGCGATTGGAACTGCCATCTGCCTCATCCCGTCCTGCCCGGAGGGCCGTCCTGCCCGGATCACCCTGATGTTTACGCAAACATGACGCGCCGCGAGCCGTTCGACAATGTTTCTTTCAGTTCACTGCTGTGATGTTTGCGTAAACATGCGGGTGATAGTTTCACCGAGTGCAGCGAACGTCAAGCAACCGTCGTCGCGGCGTCTCGATGGCCGACGTGGCGCGTCTAGCTGGGGTGTCCGCCCAGACGGTCAGCCGGGTCTCGACCGGTCATCCCGGCGTGCTCGAGTCGACGCGTCGCGAGGTACTGAACGCGATGCAACAACTTGGCTATCGACCCAATAGTGCCGCGCGTGCGTTGAAACGCGGGGAATTTCGCACGATTGGTGTCATCTTGTTCACACTCGCGACCACCGGCAACAGCCGCACGGTCGAGGCGATCGCCGCGCACGCCGCCCGCGAGGGCTACGCGATCACGCTCATCCCGGTCGCCGTGCCGACCCAGGACGGGGTGCTCGGCGCCTTCACCCGCCTCGGCGAGCTGGCCGTCGACGGCATCGTCGTGATCATGGAAGTGCACCTGCTCGACGCGGCCGACCTGACGCTGCCGCCGGGCGTGCCGGTCGTGGTGGTCGACTCCGACGCCGGCGACCGCTACCCGGTCGTCGACGCCGACCAGGCCGAGGGCGCTCGCCAGGCGGTCCGCCACCTGCTCAAGCTCGGTCACGAGACGGTCTGGCACGTCACCGGCCCGGACGAGTCGTTCTCCAGTGCCCGCCGGGCCCAGGCCTGGCAAGAGGTGCTGGAAGAGGCCGGCCGCCCGGTGCCCCCGTGCGAGCACGGCGACTGGTCGGCCGAGTCGGGCTATCGCGCCGGGCTCAAGCTGGCCGCCAGGCCCGAATGCACGGCGATCTTCGCGGCCAACGACCAGATGGCCCTGGGCGTGCTGCGCGCCCTGCACGAGGCCGGCCGCCGCGTGCCCGAGGACGTCAGCGTGGTCGGCTTCGACGACATCCCCGACGCCGGCTCGTTCACGCCCCCGCTGACCACGATCCACCAGGACTGGGCCGAGATCGGCCGGCGCTGCGTCCAGGGCCTGCTCGAGCAGATCAACCGGCACACCCTGCGACCGGGCACGGTCCTGATCCCGACGGCGCTGATCGAACGCGAGAGCGCCGCGCCGCCGCCAGCGGATCAACGACAGTAACTTGCTTCGGCGACCGCCGAGCGGCTTGGATGCTGCCTCGGGAGGTCGACATGGGCAGCGTTCAACTGGTGCACGGCGACATGTTCACGCGGCCGTGCGACCTCATCGTCCTGCCCTGCTCGACGGTCGGCAGCGCGACAAGGTTCGTGGCGCAGCGGCTGCGGGAACACGACATCGCCTGGCCCACCCCGGCCCAGCTGGGCACGGTCAAGATCAGCCGGTTCGACGGCGCCCAGAACCTCGCCCAGCAGGTGGCCTGGGCGACCTCGGTCAAGGGCGGCGGCAGTGACCTGCGCATGATCGAGAAGATCGGCCGCCGCCTGGGCGAGGCCACGACCGAGGCGCCCTACCCGCAGAAGATCGCGGCGCCGCTGCTCGGTACCGGAGCCGGCCATCTGGCGCCGGAGGACGTGCTCGACCGGCTCACCGCCGGCTTCCTGGCCACCGCCTCGCGGGAGGCCACGCTCCGGATCTTCGTGCTGGCCCGTGAGACGTACGACGACCTGGTGCGCCACCGCGACGGGCTCCCGGCCTCGGACCAGCCCTCCCCTGCCGTACGGAAAGCCCTGCCCGACGCCCGTGATCGAGAAGCGCAGCGGGTGCACACCTCGGCGGAACCGGTGCGGGTCTTCATCAGCTACACCGCCGACACGCCCGCGGTGAAGACGTGGGTGCGTGACCTCGGCGCCTTCCTGCGGGCCAGCGGCGTCAACGCGCGCCTCGACATCTGGCACCTGATGGTCGGCATGAACCTGCAGCAGTGGATGCAGAACGAGATCACGCAGGCCGACCGGGTCGTGCTGGTCTGCACCGAGGCGTACGCGAAAAGGGCCGACGACCTCGACGGCGGCCTGGCCTACGAGATCAAGCAGATCCAGGAGGACATCGGCGCCAAGAACGAGCAGCTCAAATACCTGCCGCTGGTGTGGTCGGCCGACGTGACGAAGGCGCTGCCGATCTTCCTCAAGCCGTACCTGTACGTCCACTGGCCTCCCACCGGCGACGACACCGAGGCCCGGCGCCGGCTTCTCGAGGCGATCCTCAGCCGCCAGGAGGAGGCTCCCCCGATCGGCGCCTACATCTGAGTAGTCTGCGGCCATGAAGAACCTGCCGGCCGCGCCGGGCGTCTACCGGTTCCGCGACGCCGGCGGCCGCGTGCTCTACGTCGGACGGGCGACGCATCTGCGCAGCCGGGTCGCCTCCTACTGGGGCGATCTGCGCGACCGGCGGCATCTGCGGCGCATGGTTCCCCAGGTGGCACGGGTCGAGGCGGTGGCCTGCGACTCGGTGCACGAGGCGGCCTGGCTCGAACGCAACCTGCTCGAGCGCTCGAAGCCGCGGTGGAACCGGATCCGCGGCGGCATGGAGGCGCCGTTCTGCATCCGCATGTCGCCGTCGAAGATCGAGCTCGTGCACTGGCGGCCCGGCGTGGTGGCCGATTTCGGTCCGTACCTGGGTGGCACGCAGGCCCGGCTGGCGGTGTCGGGGCTCGAGCGGGTGCTGCCGTTGCGCTACACGGGCGACCGGCTGGACGGCGGGTTGCGCGATCTGGCCCGCCTGCGCGGCGTGCGCCCCGAGGACCGCGACGCGATCTCGGCGCGTCTGACGGCCGTGCTGCGGCGTGAGGTCGCGGCGCTTTCCCACGTACGAGATGAGTTGGCCCGGTGGCGCGACCGGGCCTCGGCGAACACGGCGTTCGAGCTGGCCGGCCGCATCCAGCAAGAGATCGAGGCGGTCGAGTGGATCGTGGCCGAGCAGAAGGTCACGATGCTGACGCCCGGTTCCGACGCCGAGATCTATGGGTACGCCGACGGGGTGCTCGTGAAGTTCCAGGTGCGCGCCGGACGGCTCGACCGGTGGGAGCAGCGGGCGTGCGCACCGGCCGCCGCGAAGCGCTTCCTCGCCCGTACGCCGCCGGAATGGTCCGAATTCGCGGCCCGCAACGCGGAACTGGCGCGCTCCCTAAACTGACCGATGTGGATACGGTCGGGACCCTCCTGACCCAGCTGGTCGGGCAGCGCGGGCTGCTCGGGGTGGCCCTGCGCGCCCGCCTCACCCCGTGGCAGCTGCGGCAATACCTGTCGGGCGCCGCCCTGCCGCCGACCACCGCGCCCCTGGAGGCCATCGGCAACGCCTGCGGCGCCGACGAGCCGCGGCTGGAGGCGCTGGTCGAGGCTTGGTATCAGCAGACGCACCCGCCCATCAAGGTGGAGCACCAGGGCTACCTGTTCCGCGACGACCGCCGCGGCTCGCCCGGCCTGCCGCCGCAGGGCCTGTACTACCGGGTTCTGCACGCGGTGTGGCTGCGGACGGGCAAGCTGCGGCCGATCCCGGGTCAGGAACCCGGGGCCGAGGTGGCGCTGCGCGAGTGGCATTTGGATCGGCTGCAGTCCGACGCCGACCTCCGCGCGTCGGTCCGGGCCCAGCTCGCACCCGGCGTGGACGACCGCGCGTGGCGGGCCGACGGGCCACCCGATCCGGACGCGCTGGAACGGCGCGTCGCCGCGGCCGGGCTGGACGTGCTCGGCGCCGGGCTGCTGCACCCGGACGAGGCGATGCGGAACCGGGCCCGGGCGATCGCGTCGCGGCCCGGTCGCCCGCCGCAAGCTTCCCGGCACTGGGAGGCCGCCCTGGCCTGGCGTCCGTGGGAGGCGCCACCGGCCGCGCCGGCCTGGCTCACGAAGGTGGAGACGGCGGCCGAGATCCTGGCCGAGGTCCCCGTACGGGCCGACCCGCGGTGGCTCGAGTGGGCCTGGCGGACGGCGCCGGCCGACCGGGAAACGGCGGAGGCGGGAATCAGGGCCTGTTACCGGCTCGACGGACTGGCCGAGCCCGCGACGATTGTGTGGGCCGACTCGCCGTACACCGCGGTCATGCTGCGCCGGTTGGCCGCGCCGCTCTATGACGGCGATCCCCCGCTCCGGGACCCGGCCCTCCGCATGACGAGGGAGCTGCGGACGCTGCTGGGCGTGGCCGAGGTGACGTGCGCCCGGCCGACCATCCCGATCGACGTGAACAACCATCTCGAACTCACCGGCCGGAACGCGGTCATGGCGACCGACCCGCTGCGCGCCCGCGCAGCCCTGGAGGAGGCGGCCCGGCACCTGCCCCGTCCGCGGCCACGCCTGGGCCCGGGAGTGCCGCCCCCGGCCGAGCCGAACGACCGCTACCACCACCTGCCCGGGCAGAGCCTGGCCCCGTGGCTCGACATGGCGACCCGGCTGGTCGAGACGGTGGCGGCCACCGGCCATCCGCTGGGCGAGCTGCCGCAGCGGCTGGCCGCGTACGCCGCCGCCAACTCGGCCGGGCCGTGGTGGCCGGGGCGGCGCGTGGTGATCGTGGCCGAGCGGCCGGTCGCGGTCGAGGCCGGGCCCGTGCTCCGGTGGTCGGACGGAACCGCGTACGAGCCTTTTGGAAATTAGATTAACTATTGCTTGTATCAAGCCCTGTCGATGCCTCAGGATGGGGACGCGGCGCCGCATCCCCATCCCCCGCATTCATCCCCTGAGGTATCGCCATGCGTCTGCTCCAACGCGCCCTAGCGGCGGCCGCCCTACTGCTCGCCTCGCTGGCTTTCCCCGGCCCGCCCGCGCACGCCGCCGACCCGTTCAAGGTGCTCGCGTTCTACAACGGAACGTGGGACGCCGCGCACATCGACTTCGACAAGGAAGCCCGCGAGTGGTTCCCGCAGGCGGCCGCCCAGAACGGCTTCACCTGGGAGGCCACCACGGACTGGAGCCGGCTTAGTGCCTCGGGTCTGGCCGGCTACAAGGTCATCATGTTCCTGGACGACGCGCCGCCCGCGAACCGCCGGGCCGCGTTCCAGCAGTACATGGAGAACGGCGGCGGCTTCCTCGGCTTCCACGTCAGCGCGTTCACCACGAACGCCGGCGACTGGAGCTGGTACTACAACACCTTCCTGGGCTCGGGGAACTTCGCCACCAACACGTGGGGCCCGACCGCCGAGACGCTGCGGCTGGGCACCCACCCGACCACGGCCGGCCTGCCCGCGACCATCCAGTCCTCGGTCAGCGAGTGGTACTCGTGGAGCCGCGACCTGCGCCAGAACCCCGACATCGACATCCTGGCCTCGATCGACGCGTCCAGCTTCCCGGTCGGCACCGACCCCAATCAGCAGTGGCGCAGCGGCTACTACCCGCTGATCTGGTCCAACCGCAACTACAAGATGATCTACACGAACTTCGGCCACAACGGCATGAACTACGAGACCAACACGCGTACGTCGTCCACCTTCGCCAGCGCCCAGCAGAACACCTGGCTGATCAACGCCATCAAGTGGCTGGCCACCGGCACCACGACGCCGCCGCCCACCGACCAGCCCATCGACCCCGCGGCGTGGTACCCGGTCGTCAACAAGAACAGCAACAAGTGCGTCGACGCCCGCGCGGCCGGAACGGTCAACGGAACCGCCATCCAGCAGTACGCCTGCAACAACAGCACCGCCCAGCAGTACCAGTTCGCCCCCACCAGCAACGGCTACGTCCGCATCAACCAGCGCGGCAACGCCGCCCAGGCCCTGGACGTCACCAACGTCTCCACCGCCGACAACGCCCCCATCCAGACCTGGACCTACAGCGGGGGCGCCAACCAGCAGTGGCAGCCCGTCGCCGAAGGCGGCGGCTACTACCACTTCGTGAACCGCAACAGCGGCAAGTGCCTGGACGTCCCGGCGGCCTCTCAGGCCGACAGCGTCCAGTTGGTTCAGTACGCCTGCAACGGGACCGCCGCCCAAAGCTTCCGCCTCACCCGCTGACACCCCGGCCCCGCGACTCTCGGGTCGCGGGGCCTTTCGAGGGCAGACTCACTTGAGAGTGATGCGGAACCTCGAGCTTCCGGCCGGTCGGACCTTGATGATGTCGCCGTCGCCCTGATCGAGCAGACCAGCTCGCCGCAGCGAGTCGAGGAAGTCGGCGAACTCGAGCCGCGAGAGCTGCTCGCGAATCTCGGGTGACAGCGCCGCATACAGCTCGTCGGGGGTCTTGCCGTCGGCGATCTCGGCGTTGCCGGTCAGATCGGCGAGGATCTCTTGTTCGCTGGCCTTGAGCTGAACCCGGCGGATCTCGAACAACATCGGCAGGACCGCGGCCGCCACGGCCGCCGGCAGCTGCGCGGTGCCGAGCACCGCGAGGAGCCCACCCAGAAAGGCCGACGCCACCACGGTCTTCGTCGCCGCGCGGGTCAGATCGACCTCCCAGCCGCCGGGCCGGAACTCGAGCTCGGCGCCCGGTCGCCCACCCGGTGTCAGGCCCTCCTCGACCGACCGCAGGAACACCGAACGTCCTTGCCGGGCGGCGTAGGTGTCGGGCAGCAGTGACGTCCACAGTTCGTCGAGATCGTCGCGGGTCGCCCGCGTCGCCGCGGGATCAAGACGCGCGACGACGAAGTTCTCCAGGTCCATCAAACGTCCTTCGGGTAGGCGGCCAGGTCGAACGAGGTTTCCTCGGTGATCAAGTGGCTGATGGTCCGTCCGATCAAGTCGGCGCCGGCGGTGAGGATGCTCGGATCCTCCCTGGCCGTCCCGGCGTGCTGACGCAGGTAGCGCAGCAACACATCGCCGGTCACCGCCGAGCAGAGCAACAGGATGGGCAGATCGTTTGCGCCGACCCGGAACGCCAGGACATCGGCCGGCGAGCTGTCCTTGTCACGGATGCTCCCGATGGCGAACGAGAACGTGTCGTTCTCTTGTGCCCAGAGGTCGAACTGCTGGAACGGCGAAAGGTCGAAGAGCGCGGTCAACCTCGTGCGCGTCAGGGCCCGCGACCACCGTCGCCGCCACTCGTCGTCGCCGAAGCACCGCAGGGACACGTTCGTGAGCACCTTGACCTGGTCGGGCCGGCCGGCGGCCACCGTGGCCAGTTGGTCCGGCTCGCTGAACACCACCATGTCCAGTTCCCCGGCGGTGTCACCACTGCGGGCCGCCACGACCGGCCGTGCCCCCAGGCCGGCGAGCCAGGCCGCATCGGCATCCGCGAACCGGAACTGGTCGAGCATGCGGAAAGCCGGGCGCACGGCGCAGAAGACGTAGGTCTCGGTGGGTGACGCCGACAGCAGCCGCAGATGATCGGAACCACGCAGATCCTCTAGCCGGGCCAGCCGCACCGGCCGGGGAGCGTCGCGAACCACGAGGCGTTCACGCCGCCACATCTCGTAGGACTCCTCCTCGACCGTCCGCTCGTCGGTGGAAGGGAGGAGGAGCCCGGCCGTGTGGGGAGCGCGACGCTCCACCACGCCGATCACCTCGCCGATCAGATCCCGATGGCCGTCGTACGCCAGCGTGGGCGCCCGCGAACCGAGCAGGCCGGCCAGCCGGTGGTGCAGAACCTCGGAGCAGACCTGCCAGTCGGACGAGTAGACACCGTCGTACGTCTCCGGCCGTAGGGCCGGATCCTCCAGGGCAGCCCGCACCGCAGCCAGGCCGGCCGAATCGCCCAGAGCCGCTTCACAGTCGGCCCAGGCGCTGCGCCAGAAGTCCTCGTCGACCAGTCCGTGCAGCCGGCCGAAGCGGCTGTCGGGCCGATCGGCGGGCTCCACCCGTCGCCACGCGTCCGGCGCGAACTGCGCCCCGAGGAGCGTCTCGACGGCGTGCGACTGCATGCACACCCGCACCACCGCCTCCAGCATCAGCTCCTTGCGGCGGTCGTGGTCGGCCAGGTGTGGCACGAGGTCGGCCGCGTCCTGATACCAGCCCCGATAGTCGGGATAGCCCGCGAGGAGGGCGAGGTCGCCCGACCCGACCAGCCAGATGCTGCCGAAGGTGGCGAACGACTCGTGTGTCCCCCGACAGGCATCAACCAATTTGCGAAGTGCGGAAAGGTGGTCTTCCTCGGTATGCCGGCTGAGCACCGCGTACGCCGCGAGCGCCATCCCGTAGCCGGTCGTGTCGTTGAGGACGGAGTGCAGAGCCTCGTGAGCGGTGACGAGCCGGCCACCGGGCGAATCGGCGTCGGTACCACGCAGATTCGTCGACCAGGCGTCGAAGTTGTTGTACCCGCCCTCTCCCGCCTCGGCGGCGCCCGCGAGAAGCAGCTGGACCAAGTGGTCGGGCACCGTCACCTCCGGTAGCGCGCTTCCGCAAACCGTACTGAACGCCGGCCCCTCCGGCGAGCCGTCACCCGGTCGAGTGCGGGGGCTGGAGGACGCAGAACTCGTTGCCGTCGGGGTCAGCCAGGATGTGCCAGGTCCAGCCGTGCTCTTTGATGGGGTCGGTCGTTAGGCGGCGGGCGCCCAGGGACTCGACCCGGGCGGTTTCCGCTGCGAGGTCGGGCACTCGCAGGTCGAGGTGCATGCGGTTCTTGGTGGACTTGGGCTCGGGCACCCGTTGGAGCAGCAGTTCGAAGCCGTTGCCGTCGGGTGGTAGCAGCTGGCGGTACCGGCCCGACTCACTTGGTGAAGTCTCGTAGCCGAGCACGCCGCACCAGAAGGTTGCGGACCGGGGAAGGTCGGAGCAGTCGAGAACCACTACCAGTTCCATGACGGCACGCTACGACGAAGGCCCGTAGTCCGACGGGTTCAGGCGGGCGACGCGCCGACGGTATTCGGCGGCCATTCCCGGCCAGTTGGTGACGATGCGGCCGGCGGCGTTGCGGTACCAGCTTCGGCAGCTCGTCCAGACGCTTCGGGCCAGGCGTGCCTGGATCTCTTGGTCGAAGGCGGCCGCTACCGATCGGCGCACTTCCAGCACGCCGGCGCCCGCGGACAGGCGGCGCACGGCCTGGACGATGTAGGCGGCCTGGTGCTCCATGAAATAGAGCACCGACGTATTCCCCGTGTTGGTGTTCGGGCCGTACATCAGGAACAGGTTGGGGAAGCCGGGAACGGCGATTCCCAGATGCGCGTACGCGCCGGTCGCCCATTCCTTGGCCAGCGGACGGCCGTCGCGGCCGGTGACGGTGATGCCGGCCAGGAAGTCGGTGGCGGCGAAACCGGTGGCGTAGACGAGCAGGTCGCACTGGTGCACCACGCCGTCTGCCGTTCGTACGCCGGAAGGGGTTGTCTCGACGATTTTCTCGGTGATCAGGGAGACGTCGGGCCGGCTGAGTGCGGGCAGCCACCGATTGGTGAACAGCACGCGTTTGCAGCCCATCGGCTCGTCCGGCGTGACCTGCGCTCGCAAGGCGGCATCACGGACCTGCAGCCGGCGTTGAGCCCGCGAAACCGTACGCACGAAAGCACCCGCGACTCGGCCGCCCGTGAGGGCTCGGCCGGTCACGACGGTCATGGCCCACACGCCGGCTCGGGGCAGCCGCATCAGGGCCGGCACCCGGCCGTACGCGAAATGACGGCCCGCGCCGTAGCGGCGATCAGGCCGCGGGAGCGTCCACGGCGGCGTCCGCTGAAACACAGTGATATGCGCGGCCCGCCCGGCGATCGTCGGGACCAACTGAATGGCGCTCGCCCCGGTGCCGATCACGCCGATCCGAGCCCCGTCGATCGGCAGATCGTCCCGCCAGCGCGCGGTGTGCACAGCCGGCCCTTCGAAGGTGCCGGGAATGGGCGGCAGCACCGGATTGCCGAGCTGACCGACGGCGGGAACGAGCACGTCCGCCTCGAGAACGGAACCGTCGCGGATCGTCACGATCCAGCGCCCGCCGGTCCACTCGGCCGAGACGACATCCGCATTCACGCGCACTCGCGAGGACACGCCGAGCGCCGAGGCCGTCGACCGCAGATAGGCCAGGATCTCGTCGTGCGCCGGAAAGCGCCGGCTCCACGCCGGATTGGGCGCGAACGAATACGAATACAGCGGAGCCGGAACATCGCAGGCGCAGCCCGGATAGGTGTTGTCGCGCCACACGCCACCGATCGACGACGCCTTCTCGAGCAGCACGACGTCGTCGAAGCCGGCCTTGAGAAGGGCGGCCGCCGCCGCGATGCCGCCGAATCCGGCGCCGATGATGACGATCCGCGGGTTCACCGCGCGTACAGCTCTTCCACCTCGGCCGCGTACCGCTGCAGCACCGCGTGGCGGCGCACCTTCATCGTCGGGGTGACCAGCTCGCCGCCGGGCGGCCACTGGTCGGGCAGGATTTCGTACGCCTTGATCTGCTCCGGGCGCGACAGGGTGGCGTTGGCCTGGGCCACCCCGGCCGCCACGGTCTGCCCCACCACGGGGTCGAGCGGGTCGGGCGCGATCTCGGGGTCGACCACGATGAGGGCGGTCAGGTAGTCGCGGGCGTCGCCGATGATCACCGCATGGGCGATGAGCGGGCACGCCGTACGCAAAGCAAGCTCGACCCCCGCCGGGGCGACGTTCTTGCCGCCGTTGGTGATGATCAGCTCTTTCTTGCGGTCGATCAGCCGGAGGTAGCCGTCGTCGTCCCGGGTCGCGACGTCACCGGTGTGCAGCCAGCCGTCCTCGTCGACGACGGGGATGCCCTCGCGGTAGCGGCGCGCGACCATCGGCCCCCGCACCAGCAGTTCGCCGTCGTCGAGCAGCCGCGTCTCGAGCCCGGGCACCGGCAACCCGATCGTGCCCGACCGCACCTGCCCCGGCGGCACCAGCGTGCCCAGGCCCGACACCTCCGACATGCCCCAGCCCTCGACCAGCGGCACGCCGATCGCGTTGACGAACTCGATGATCGCGGGCGGCGTCGGGGCGGCGGCCGTGATGGCCAGGCGCACCTGATCGAGCCCGACCTGGGCCCGCAGCTGCGCGAACTGCTCGGCCGGCACCGGGTGACCCGAGCGGACCATCTGCACGCCCTGTTCGACACCCGGCACGCGTCGGAGGCCGGCCACGAGCCGTTGCCACACCTGCGGGACGCCGCCGAACAGGGTGGGCCGCACCTCGACCAGCGCGGCCAGGATCCGCCGGTGGTCGTCGAGGGTGGTCAGCTCGGTGCCGCACCACAGGTTCATGTAGTGCGAGCCCCAGCGGTCGGCGATGTGCGCGGCCGGCAGGAACGAGATGGCGCGGTCACCGGGCTGCACGCCGACGAGCGGGGCGGTGGCCTCGAGCATGGCGACCATGTGGGCGTGGGTGATCTCCACACCCTTGGGCCGGCCGGTCGTGCCCGAGGTGTAGACGAGCGTCAGCAGGTCGTTCGGCGCCACATTCGCGGTCTCTAAGTCAAAATCGGTTCCCGCCGGTACGGTGTCCGGCTCGTCGATGACGACGAGGTGCCGCAGCTTGCTGATCGCGAAGGCCGCCCGGAACTGCCGTTCGGTGACCGCCACCTCGGCCCCCGACGCGGCGACCAGGTATTCGACCTGTTCCGGCGACGACGAGTTGTAGCACGAGAACGGGACGGCGCCGAGGTGCTGGGCGGCGGTGTCGTAGAAGTGGAACTCGGGCCGATTGGTGAGCAGCAGGGCGACAGTGTCGCCTTTCCGGACGCCGGCAGCGGTCAGCGCTCCGGCCGCTGCCGCCACTTGAGCCGCATAAGCAGACCAGGTGTAGGAGGGGCCGCCACCGGCCACGCGGAGCGCGATCTCGGTGGGCCGGTCGGCGACCGTACGCCGGAAAGCTTCGACCATTGTGGAGTGGCTCATGGCAGACCGCCTTAGCCGTCGAGGATGTGCCCAGAAACTAGCAGCCTGTTGGCGGTGTGCCAATAGGCTTCAGCCCGCCTCCACCAGCAGTCGCGCGCACGTCGCCGGATCGTCGCTGAACGGCAGGTGACCGCAACCCTTGAGCCGTACGTGTCGAGCGTGTGGCAGCAGGCCCCGGGCGCGCCGGGCCTGGCGGTAGGGCAGCACCAGATCGCGCGTCCCCCACGCGATCGTCGTCGGCACGCCGCCCGCCCCGGCGAACCGCCACCGCCCCAACTCGCGGCGGGCGTCGGCGAACCCGGTCGCGGCGACCAGCGCCCGGGCATCGGCCACGGCGTCGTCGGCAGCCAGGTTCAGGGGGCGCGCATAGAAGATCCCGCACAGCGCGGCCCGCCCGGCTCGGGTCCGCAGCAAAGCGGGCAGAACCGGCCCGAGCAATGAGCCGCCACCACGCGCCGCGCTCACCGTTCCCTGGCACCACCGAGCCCCGAACGAACCGTAGAAACCGACCGGCGCGAAAGCCGTCACCGCCCGGGCCGAACCGCGCCGGCCCATTTCCAGGGCCACTCCCCCGCCCAGCGAACTGCCGCCCACCGCTGGCCGCACAATGCCGAGCGAGTCGAGCAATGCGGTGACGCAGTCGGCGTAATGCGGCACGTCGCCCCGCCCGCCGTCGACCGGTGACGTGCCGAAGCCCGGCAGGTCGACCGCGATGACGTCGAATTGCGCGGCGAGGGCAGGCAGAAGAGGCCTCCACACCTGCCACCGGCTGCCGATTCCGTGGATGAGGACGAGCGGACGGCCGGCGCCTTCGCGGTGATACTGCACGCCGCCCACTCTCCTTATTGACAGGCCGTCAACAACGGTGTCACCGTACGCCATGGCGTACGACTACGACGTCCTCGTCGTCGGATCGGGCTTCGGCGGAAGCGTCACCGCGCTGCGCCTGACCGAGAAGGGCTATCGGGTGGGCGTGCTCGAGGCCGGCCGCCGCTTCGCCGACGACGAGCTTCCGCGCACCTCGTGGCGGCTGCGGAGCTATCTGTTCGCGCCCGCGCTGCGCTGCTTCGGCATCCTGCGGCTGACCCTTCTCGACAATGTGCTGATCATGTCGGGCGCGGGCGTCGGCGGCGGATCGCTCGGCTACGCCAACACGCTCTACGAGCCGCCCGACCGGTTCTTCGACGACCCGCGGTGGTCAAAGGTGACCGACTGGAAGGCGGAATTGGCGCCGGCCTACGACCAGGCCAAGCGCATGCTCGGCGTGGCCGTCAATCCGCGCGAGAGCGCGTCCGATCGGGTGCTGCGCGAGGTGGCCACTCAGATGGGCGTGGAAAAGACTTTCCGTCGTACGCCGGTGGGTGTGCATTTCGGGCCGGCCCGACCCGATCCGTATTTCGGCGGCGCCGGACCGGCCCGCGAATCCTGCACCTTCTGCGGCTCCTGCATGACAGGCTGCCGGGTCGGCGCGAAGAACACCCTTGTGAAGAACTACCTGTATCTCGCTGAAAAGGCGGGCGCCACCGTTCACGCATTGACGACCGTCACCGACGTACACGCCCGAGCTGCCGGCGGGTTCACCGTGCGCACCCACCGCACCGGCGGCGTCGGCGGCCGCACGTTCACCGCCGGGCAGGTCGTGTTCGCTGCGGGCGCACTCGGCACCCAGCGCCTGCTGCACCGCCTGCGCGACCGCGGCCGCCTACCGAACTTGTCACCGCGACTGGGCGAGCTCAGCCGCACCAACTCGGAGTCGATCCTGGGTGCCCGCACCCGCCGCCGCGACACCGACTACAGCCGCGGCATCGCCATCACATCGTCCATCCACGTCGACGCCGACACGCACGTCGAGCCGGTGCGCTACGGCCGCGGCAGCAACCTGCTGGCGCTGCTGTCGACGGTCCTGATCGATGACACGGCCGGGCGGAACCGGCTGGCGGCCGGGCTGCGCGAGCTGATCCGCGACCGGCGGAACCTGCGGCTGCTGGCCTGGCCGCGGCACTGGTCGGAGCAGACCGTGGTGCTGCTGGCCATGCAGTCGCTGGACAACTCCATCACCGTGCACCGCAAGCGGGGCCGGCTGCGCACCCGCCAAGGTATCGGCGCGCCCAACCCCGACTGGGTGCCGGCCGCCCACGACGTCGCCCGGCGCGCGGCCGAACAGGTCGACGGCGTGCCGCTGGGCGCCATCACCGAGCTGGCCGGACGTCCGGTCACCGGTCATTTCCTGGGCGGCTGCGCGATCGGCACGACGCCCGACGAGGGTGTCATCGACCCCTACCACCGCGTCTTCGGCCATCCCGGCCTGCACGTCGTCGACGGCTCGGCGGTGGCCGCCAACCTGGGCGTGAACCCGTCGCTGACGATCACCGCGATGGCCGAGCGCGCCCTGTCGCTGTGGCCGAACGCGGGCGAGCCCGATCCGCGGCCACCGCTCGGTGCGCCCTACCGCCGGCTGCCGGCGGTTTCCCCCGTACGACCGGTCGTGCCGCCCGATGCATTCGGAGCACTACGGATCTGACGGCTCCGGCTCGGCAGCCGCATGGTCGGGTTCGAGACCGACCACGCCGCGCCGGAGCAGACCCGCTCCTTGATCCACGCCGCCCGCCGCCCGGTGATGACGGTCGACGTGGGCCGGTCGTCGGCCGTGGTGATCTGCAGGATGCCGTCGTTGCGGCCCAGGCTGATGCACTGCCCGTAGTAGCGCAGCGGGAAGTCGGTGGGCCGGCGCCCGGTCAGGCGCTCGGTGATCGCGTCGGCGGCGCGCCAGGCCATCGGAACCGCCGAGGCGCAGCACATCCGCATCGGGTCGCCGCCCGGGCCCTCGGCCGAGGCGGCATCCCCCACGGCGTACACCTCGGGGTGGGAAACCGACCGCATGGTGCGGTCGACGACGATGCGCCCCGCCTCGGACACCGTCAGCGCCGAGCCGGCCGCGATGGAGGTGGCGGTGAATCCCGTCGTCCAGACGGTCACCGCGGCGTCCTGCGGAGGTTCGGCAACCTCGGTGATGTTCAGGCGGCGCAGAGTCGCCTGCAGGTGGGTCTGCGCCTTGTCGCTGAGCCAGGTGCCGATGCCCTGCCGTGCCGTCACCTGTACGCGCAGGTCGGGGCGCGCCTCGGCGATCTCGGTCGAGGCCTCGATGGCGGTCAGGCCCCCGCCCACGACCAGCACGGTCTCACCCGCGCCGAGCTGAGCCAGCCGCTCCCGCAGGCGCAGGGCGGCGGGCCGGGTCGACACGTGATGCCGTCCCTCCTCGACGACGGTGCTGCTGCCCAAGGCAACAACCAAGGTGTCGTACGGGATCTCGCGCTCGCCCAGGACGACGGTCCTCCGGTCGGCGTCGATGCCCGACACCCAGGCCGGCACCAGCTCGACGTGAGTGCCCGCGAAGACGTCCCGCAGCGGGCGGTGCGGCAGGTCCTGCCCGGCCGCCAGCTGGTGCAGGCGGATCCGTTCGACGAAGTCGGGGTCGGCGTTGACCAGCTTGATCTCGGTGCCGCCGGGGTGCAGCCGCCGGGCCAGACGACCAGCGGCGTGCGCTCCGGCGTATCCGGCTCCGAGGACGACGATGCGGTGCTTCATGTCAGGACGCTCCTGTTCGTTCGGCGTACCTCCTGAACCGGACAGCGCCCGCTTTCCTGACAGGTCAGCCGATGACCTGGATCACATCGTCGTCGCGGGCCACCCAGCGCTCGGCCAGGCGCCCGAGCTTGGCCGGGTTGGCCTGGATGTGCAGGGCTGCGATGCCGTCGGCGGCCATGCTGATCGAGATGACCCCGAGAACGCGTACGCCGGTCGCGACCACCACGGCCGGGCCCTCGTTGACGATCGCCGTGTAGAAGGCGATCGGCACGTCACCGGTGAACCGCTGGATGGTGTCCGCGTTCAGGACGCCGCGCAGCACCCGCGCGATGGCCAGAGCACCGGCGATCGGCGTGCTGCGGGCCGGAACCTGGCCGCCGCCGTCGGCCACGCCGGTGGCGTCGTCGGTCAGCAGCCGCACGAGGGGCTCGACCTCGCCGCTGAGCGCCGCGGCCAGGAACTCCTCGACGATCTTGCGGGTGGCCGCGGCGTCGACCGCCATCTTCACGCGCTCGGTGGAGAGATGCTGCCGCGCCCGCCGCAGCAGCTGCTGGCTGTTGGCCTCGCTGATCTCCAGGATCTGGGCGATCTCGCCGTGCGGGTAGCCGAACGCCTCGCGCAGCACGTAGACGGCGCGCTCGGTCGCCGGCAGCCGTTCCATCAGCGCCAGCATCGCGATCGACACGGACTCGCGCTGCTCCACCGTCTCGGCCGGGCCGAGCATGCGGTCGCCGTCGAGCACCGGCTCGGGCAGCCACTGTCCCACGTAGCTCTCCCGCCGGTGGCGCGCCGAGCTCAGCTGGGTCAGGCAGACGTTGGTCACCGCCTTGGTGAGCCAGGCTTCCGGCGTACGGATGAATTGCCTGTCCGCCCCCTGCCACCGCAGGAACGTGTCCTGAACGGCGTCCTCGGCGTCCTGCGCGGACCCCAGCAACCGATAGGCGATCGCCTCCAGCCGCCCCCGCGACCGCTCGAACACGTCCTCCGCACCCGGCATCGTTCCACCCTGCCACGCCGCGCAAAATTGTCGTAGGTCCGCAGTAGGGTCTCGCCGTGCTCGAAAAGCTGGATGACGTGCCCTGGTCCACCCTTCACCACGCCTACGGCCCGGCCGCCGATGTGCCTGCTCAGCTGCGGGCGCTGGCGTCCGGCGACGCCGCTGCGCGCGAGGAATCACTGCGCATTCTGTTCCGCACCATCTTCCATCAAGGCACGCGGTACGAAGCGAGCGCGCCTGCCGTGCCGTTCCTTCTCGAGCTGCTGGCCGCGCCCGGCACGCTGTCGAAAGAGGAGCTGATCGAGCTGCTCGTCGCGCTGGCGATCGGCTACGACGAGTCTCATCTGCCCGGCGGCTTCCCGCTGGCAGAGCTGCGGGCCGCCGCCGTCGGCGGTGCCGAGCTGCTGCGCGACGGCGGCGGCAGCTGGGACCGTCTCAAGTCCCTGGACGAGTCCGACCAGAATCGACTGCAGGCGTACCTGGAGCTGAGCGCCTACGAGGCCGTCGCCGCCGCGGTCCCGTTGTTCGTGTCGCTGATGACGTCCGAAGACCCCGCGGTGCGCCGAATGGCGGCGTACGCCCTGGGCTGGTTCGCCCCGTCGTCGGCGCCCGTTCTCCAGGTGGCGCTCGGCGACGAGGACGCGTCGGTGGCGGCGACGGCAGCCCTCTCGCTGGGGTTGCTCGGGGTCGCTCCGCCGCTGACCGACGATCGTGCGATGGTGCGAGGCGCCGCCGCCATCGCGCAGGCGAAAGTGCACGGACGGGCGGCCTCGCGGGCCGTGGTCGACGAGTTGCTGCGCTGGGCGGGCCGCGAGGAGCAGACGGATCTGCCTTTCCTCGGTGGCGACCTGCCGGGTTACGCCGCCCGCTCGTTGCGGCTGGTGCTTCCCGACGACGACGAGCGGGCGCTCGACGTCCTGTTGGGTCGCCTGCCCATGGTGTCGGGTGTGGAGGCGCTGCCCGTGGTCGGCGAGGCGTTGCGACGTGTCTTCCCGGCCTCGGCTCCCGCGCCGTTCGACGACCTCACCGAGCGCCAGAAACGGGTGGTCCGGGCGCTGGCCGCGTCGCCCTCGTCCTGGCTCTTCCGGGAGAGGGCGTACGGCGAGTTCGCGTGGTTGCTCGGTAGTTACGGGCTGCCGCGGGACGCCGAGTCGATGCGGGCCTACGCCGGGACGGTGAAGATGCCGTAGCCGAAGCCGTCCACCCGCAGCTCGCCCGGCCGCACCTCCACGCCGGAGGCCCACACCGGGGCCTCGACGTCGAAGGCCAGCGTGGCCGGTTCGCGGCGCGGGTTGACCACGACGAGGTGGGTGCCGCCACGGACGTACGCCAAGGGGTAGCCCTCCGAGACGACCCGCGTCGACGCCCGCGTGCCGAGGGCCGGCGTGGCCTGCCGCAGCGCGATCAGCCGCCGCACGAAGTTGAGCGTCGACTCCGGATCGTCCTGCTGCGCGGCCACGGTCGGGCGGTCCGGCTCGGGGTCGATCGGCAGGTACAGCTTGGACGCCTCGGCGGTCGAGAAGCCGGCGTTCGGGCTGTCGTCCCACTGCATCGGGGTGCGGCAGCCGGCCCGGTTGTAGCCGGGGTCGCAGATCGAGCCCTCGACGTTGGGCAGCCCGGGCAGATACCGCATGCCGATCTCGTCGCCGTAGTACAGGCAGGGCACGCTGCCCCAGGTGAACAGGAAGATCAGGGCGGCGCCCAGTTGCTCGGGCTCGCGCGGTCCGCAGCGCAGCCGGTCGAAGTCGTGGTCGGCGGTGGCCAGGATGATCGACCGGTCGGGGTGGTCGGCGCGGGCCTCGGCCCAGGCGTCGAGGAAAGGCCGCGTGCTGCCCCGCCCCTCGGCGTCGAAGAACGCCTCGCGCGGCGCCTGGAACGGCAGCCGGCCCGCGTACTGGTTGTTGAACAGGCTGGCGTGCGCGTCCTTGATGACCAGGAAGAAGTCGGCGTCGAAGGCCAGCGGGCCGCCGACCCGCGGCTCGCCTCCTTCGGGGATCAGCACGGCGTCCGGGTGGTCCGCCTCCAGCCACTCCCTGATCTCCCGCCACAGTTCGACCGTCTCGGCGTACCCCCGGGTCAGTTCCTCGTCTTTGACCAGCGAGAACGCCATGTCGACGCGGAAGCCGGCGACGCCCAGGTCGAGCCAGTGGCCGATGATGTCCTTGAGCGCCTGCCGGTTCCGGCGCGGCCCCGGCCCGTCCACCGGATCCCGCCAGGGGCGCGCGATCCGCACGTCCTCCGGCCGGTCGGTCTCGTCCTGCAACGGCACTTCATCGGTCGCCGGCTCGGCGCGGTCGACCCAGCCGAAGTTCAGGGCGGGCTGCTCGTCGTAGAAGTTCTTGAGGTAGTAGCCCGGACGCGGGCCCGGCGAGGGCACCCAGGCCGGGGTGCCCGGCTGCTCGCGGGTCCACGTGCGCTCGGGCCGCTCCTCGGCCCAGATGTAGCGGTCGCCCTCCGGATCGGGCCCGTCGGCGTTCAGCTCTTTCTGGAACCAGGGGTGCTCGATCGACGTGTGCCCCGCGACCAGGTCGAGCAGGATGCGGATGCCGCGCTCGCGGGCCTTGACGACCAGCTCGGCCATGTCCTCGTTGGTGCCGTAGCGCGGCGCGATCGTCAGGTAGTCCGAGACGTCGTAGCCCGCGTCGACGAACGGCGAGGCGAAGCACGGGTTGAACCAGATGACGTTCACGCCGAGCGAGGCGATGTGGTCGAGCTTGTCGATGACGCCGCGCAGATCACCCACGCCGTCGCCGTTGGAGTCGGCGAACGACTGCGGGTAGATCTCGTACAGCACGGCGTCGGCCAGCCATTCGCGCCCCATGACGGCCATGCTGCCAGGAAAGTCAGAGTCCCGCAGCGAGCTGCTCGCGCACCGTGCGGGCGGGGCGGCCGAGCAGCTTCTCGAGGGTCGGGTCGGTCACGGCGAACTCGCCCCGGCGCGCGGCCCGGAACATGCCGAGCGTGAAGTCGGCCGCGAACTCGGGCATGCCGCCGGCCACGGCAGCGGCCTTCCACTCGTCGTCGCCGGCCATTACCCGCTTGATCGTGCGGCCGGTGAGGTCGCTCAGGATGGCCGCGACCGCCTCGAAGTCCAGCAGCTCGGGGGCGGTCAGCGGCGGGGTGACGCCGTCGAGCACACCGTCGTCGGCCAGGGCGATCGCGGCCGCCTCGGCCAGGTCGTCGTGGGCCGTCCACGAGAACGGGCCGTCCTCGGGAACGACCAGCTCACCGGTCTCGCGGGCCGCGCCCAGGTAGTAGCCGAGCGTGCTGGCGTAGAAGCCGTTCCGCAGCGCGGTGAAGGGGACGCCGAGGCCGGCCAGGTAGTCCTCGGTGGCGGCGTGGGTGAGCTGCGGCGCGAACAGCGAGTCGGCCGAGGCGGCCTGGTGGCTCGTGTAGAGGATCCGCTGCGCCCCGGCGGCCCGGGCGGCGTCGATGGCGGCCAGGTTGGCCGCGACGGCGCCGGCGCCCCGGATGGACGCGGAGATGATCAGGACGCGGTCGGCGCCCTCGAAGGCGTGGGCCAGGCCGGCCGGCTCGGTGAAGTCTCCGGACCGGACCCGTACGCCGCGGTCGGCCAGCGAGGCGGCCTGGGTGACGTCGCGGACGCTGACCCCGACCTCGGTGGCGGGCACGCGGTCGAGCACGCGCTCGACGATGCGGGATCCGAGCTGTCCGGTGGCCCCGGTAATGACGATCATGACGACTCCCTCGTTTCCATGGGTACGCCGTTGACGTTAGCACCGATACGGTGCCCGCTAACAAGTCGCTGTTACCATCGCTACATGAGCCAGGTCGAGGACGGCACCAGCCGCACGAGGATCGTCGAGGCCGCCGCCCACCTGCTGCGTACGCAGGGAGTGCGCGCCGTGACGACGCGGGCCGTCTCGCAGGCGGCCGGGGTGCAGGCGCCGACCATCTACCGGCAGTTCGGGGACAAGGACGGCCTGATCGACGCGGTCGCCGAGCACGTCATGGCGACGTACGTGGCCGCCAAGACCGAAACGGCCGCGACCGAGGACGGCGACCCGGTGGCCGATCTGCGCGCCGCCTGGCAGGCCCACATCGACTTCGGCCTGGCCAACCCCGGCCTGTACGGGTTGCTGTCGACCCCCGATCGGGCCGAGCGCTCCCCCGCGACCGCCAAGGGCATCGAGGTTCTTCAGGCCCGCGTCCGCCGGGTGGCCACCGCCGGCCTTCTGCGCGTGGACGAGGCCCGTGCCGTCGCCATGATCCACGCCGCCGGCACCGGAGCCGTCCTGGCCCTGCTGGGCATGCCCGCCGAGGACCGCGACACCGGCCTGCCCGATGCCATGTTCGACGCGGTGGCCGCTGCCATCCTGACCACCGCTCCCGTTACCCCCGACCCGGGCGTGGCCGCGACGGCTGTCACCTTCGGCACTGTCCTGCCCGGGCTGCCGGCCCTCACCGATGCCGAGCGAACCCTCATGGCCGAGTGGCTGACCCGATCCTTGACCGCCCTGCGCGCCGCCCGCTGAGAGTCCGCTCGGTCACTGCAGCTGCGGGGGCCCACGGTTTAGGGTCCCTGGATGGTCAGTAGCGCTCAGGACGTCGTAGCCGTGATCGAGTCGGACCCCGGAGCGATGCGCATTCTCCGGGCCGCGGCCGGACTCGGCCTGCCGGACTGGTGGATCGGCGCCGGCTTCGTCCGCGGCCGTGTCTGGGACGCGATCAGCAACCTTCCACCCTCGCCGGACCGCGACGTGGACCTCGCCTACTTCGACCCGCGGCATACGGATCCGGCCGAGGAAGCACGCGCCGAAGCCCAGGCCTCGGCCGTTCTGCCCGGGACGCCGTGGGAGATCCGCAACCAGGCACGAATGCATCTGCGCAACGGCGACGAGCCGTACGCCTCCACGCTGGAAGCCATCGCGCGCTGGCCGGAGACGGCGACCTGCGTGGCCGTGACAATTCGAGATGACGCTGTTCGCTTGGTGGCCTGCCACGGGTTGGACGACCTGGTGAACATGGTGGTCCGCCCGTCCCCCGCGTTCGCCGACGAGGCGGGCCGGGCGAAGATCCACCGCCGGCTCGAGTCCAAGGGCTGGCTGACCCGCTGGCCCGGCCTGCGACTCGAGGTCTGACGCCTTCCTCAGCGCACCCGCCGGCGCCTTCACCGGGCTCCCGCGGCTCGAGGTCTGACGCCTCCCCCGGCGCGGCCGTCGGCGCCTTCACCGGCCCGCGCGGCCCAGCGCGGCGCCTCCACCACAACGACCGAACCTCGACCGCGCGGCTCAGCGCGGGGTTCCGTCCCATCGCCACGATGCCCGGACGTCGAGGCCGGGCAGGGTGGTGCGGCCGGTGGCCCAGAGAAGAGTCGGCCAGGGGTCGCCGGCGGTGGTGGGGACGTCGGGGAACAGCCGGGCGAGCGCGCCGGCGCAGAGGTCGGCCGGCGGGTTCCACGACAGGTCCAGCGCGGCCGCCACGTCGTGCATGTGGACCAGCACCTCGACCACGCCCATCGCGGCGAAGCCGGAGGCGTCTGAGGCGCCGTAGGTGTGGAACGAGCGGCGATCCGGCGGCACGGCGTCGACCATGACGGCGAGCATCGCGCCGCAGGCCTCCAGTGTCTGAACGAGACCGGCCTGGCCGGCAGCCGGGTCGGCGTAGATCGTCAGGGCCGGGCCACCCTCGCGGTGCCGCCGCCAGCCGATGGGCACATGGGTGGTGGTGGACGGCCGGGCCGGGGCCAACTGCGCGGCATAGGCGAACAGATCGTCGGCCATGTGCTCGACCGTCTCCCAGCAGGTCCACTCCAGCCCGGCCGCCGGCAGCTGCCAGTCCCGCTCGGCGGCGGCAGTCAGGGTCTCGCATGCGAGGTCGCACACGCGCGTCACGTCTTTGCCGATCATCCAACGATTACGGCCTCAGCCGCGTCCGCACGCAACCGATTTCCACCACGCACCGAGCGGCGCCCCATGACGCTCAGCGCCGTCCGGTCCGCGAGGCGGGTGCCACCGCCGTCGGGTCTGGTTAACTGATCTCCGACTCGCCACGGGGAGGCGACATGCGTCGATGGTTGGCCGTAGCCGCGGCCGGGCTGCTGATCGCGTCGGGATGCGGCAGTCCGGCCGCTGACCACGTCAAGATCACGGTGGCGGCGCCGGACGCGCTGTTCGACGCGCCGCTCGGCATCACCGTCACCGGAGCGCCACCGGGCCGGCTGATCACCCTCACCGCGTCCGCGACCGACAGTCACGGGGGCCTGTGGCGATCGAGCGCCACGTTCCGTCCCGACTCGTCCGGTCGGATCGACCCGGCCCGGACGGCCCCGGTCACCGGCGACTACACCGGCGCGCACGACGCCGGACTTCTGTGGTCGATGACCGATCCCGGCGTCGGCAACCTCGTCGCCCCGGTGATCACCGTCCACCTGACCGCCGCGCTGGACGGCCGATCGGTGGCGACCGCGTCGCTGACCCGCGAGTGGGCACCGGCCTCGGTCACCGAGCGGGAGACGAGCGTGGCGCGCGAAGGCTTCGCGGGAACGCTGTTCAGCCCGCACGACACCACGGTCCGCCGGCCGGCCGTGCTCGCCTTCGGCGGCTCCGAGGGCGGAACGGCCAACGGAGCCCTCGTCGCCCGGGCCCTGGCTGCGAAGGGCTACCAGGCTCTGGGCATCGGCTACTTCCACGTTCCCGGGCAGCCGGAGGCTCTGGAGAACATTCCGCTGGAATACTTCGCCACCGCCGCACGGTGGCTGGCCCGTCAACCCGGAGTGGACCCCCACCGGATCGAGGTCTACGGCTTCTCCCGCGGCACGGAGGCCGCGCTCCTGCTCGCCGTCGACTTTCCCGACCTGGTCGACGGGGTCATCGCCGGCTCCCCCAGCTCGGTCGTCCACGCCAGCTTCCCCGACGGCAGCAAACCGGCCTGGACCTTGCACGGCCGGCCGGTCCCGTACGTCGATCGCCCCGAGGACAACAACCCGCGACCGGCCGACGACCGAGCGCGGATCCCGGTGGAACGCATACGCGGCCCGGTGTTCCTGCTCTGCGGTCAGGACGACGCGGTCTGGGCGAGCTGCCCGTTCACCCAGGCGATCGCCGAGCGGCTGCGCACTCGGCCCTACGCCGACCTGCAGGAGCAGGACGCCGGCCACAACGCCGGAATCCCGGTCGCCGGAGGCGTCAACACGCCCGACGGCGACCTCGGCGGCACCCAGCAGGCAGACGCCCTCGCCCGCCTGAACGCCTGGCCCAAGCTCCTCGCCTTTCTCACGGCCCGGACAGAACCCGCCCGCTGACAGCCCGGCCCGACCAGACCCCGAGGTCGCGCTCCGATGCTGCTTGATCGAGATTCGCTGGGTAAGAGAACCGTCATGTTCGAGGGGTTCGTGGACGAGCGTGTGGACGTCGGTGGAGTGACGCTGCGGGTGCGGCACGGCGGCGCCGGGCCGGCTGTTCTGTTGATTCATGGCCATCCGCGCACGGGGTCGACCTGGCACGCGGTCGCGCCCCGGCTCGTCGAGGCGGGGTTGAGCGTTGTCTGCCCGGACATGCGCGGCTATGGCCGTTCGAGCAAGGCGACGGTCAGAAACGACCACTCGCAACAGTCGAAACGTGCAGTAGCGAACGACTTCGTGCAACTTATGCGCGCACTCGGTCATGAGCGTTTCGCCGTGGCGGGACACGACCGGGGTTGCTACGTGGCGCTCCGGCTGGCACTTGATCATCCAGATGCAGTCACCAGGCTGGCCGTCATGGACGGCGTGCCGATCAGCGAAGCCCTGGCGCGCTGCGATGCACGGTTCGCGGCGGAGTGGTGGCACTGGTTCTTCTTCGCTCAGCCCGAGAAGCCGGAGCGGGCGATCCTGGCCGACCCGGACGCCTGGTACCAGGGCACGCCCGAGCAGATGGGCCGCGAGAACTACGAGGAGTTCCGCGCCGCCACTCGCGACCCGGACACCGTACGGGCCATGCTCGAGGACTATCGCGCGGGACTGACCGTCGACCGCGAGCACGAACTGACCGGCCCGCGGTCGACCACGTGCCCGACCCTGTTCCTGTGGTCGACCCGCGACGACATGGAAGACCTGTACGGCGACCCGCTCGCGATCTGGCGCGAGTGGGCCGCCGACGTCCGCGGCGTCCCGATCGAGTCCGGCCACCACATGGCCGAGGAGAACCCCGAAGCGGTCGCCCAAGCCCTCATCGACCACTTCACCGTTCTGCGCCCACCAACATCGGCCGAACCCGGCATCGACCGACGGCGTCCGCCAAGCTGAGCGACCAACGACCAACGACAGCCACCACGCCGGCGCCGTAACGAACAACAACAACCACCCGCGGCCACCACGCCGAGCGCAGCAACGAACAACAACTGGCGGGGTGGGCACTCAAGCGACAGGTAAACGACGGCAAACGACGATCCGCGCATTCGGACGAGCGCCGAACGACAGGAACCGCCAACCAAACCGCCGAAACGAGCGCCGGCCGCCGGGGCGGATGGCCCGGGCGGCCGTCGATCGGTTCGCTGTAGGTGCGGCTTGGGTCAGCGGGACGCGCCGGCGCGGCGCTTTGTCCAGACGTCGAAGGCGACCGCGGCCAGCAGCACCGCGCCCTTGACGAGCATTACCTGTTCGCTGGGGGCGCCGATCAGGCTCATGCCGTTGTTGATCACGCCCATGATCAGGCCGCCGGTGATGGCGCCGACCACCTTGCCGACTCCGCCCTGCACCGCCGCGCCGCCGATGAAGGCGGCGGCGATCGCGTCCAGTTCGAACTGGTCGCCGCCGGTCGGGTTGGCCTGGTTGAGCCGGCCCGCGAAGATGATGCCGGCCAGCGCGGCCAGCACGCCCATGTTCACGAAGATCCAGAACACGACGGCCTTGGTCTTCACGCCCGACAGCGTCGCCGCCTGCAGGTTGCCGCCGACCGCGTAGATCTGCCGGCCGAAGACCGCCCGGTTGGTCAGCAGCGAGTAGCCCAGCACGAGCGCCGCCAGCAGCACGAGCACCCACGGCAGGTTGCGGAACCGGGCCAGCTGCACGATCACGAACATGACGGCCACCGCGGCCACCACGATCTTGGCCACGAACAGCGGGAACGGCTCGACCACCTGGCCGTAGCGGACCCGCCCGGCCCGCGAGCGCCACTGCGTGACCACGATGCCGGCCACCGCCACGACGCCGATCAGCAGGCTGAACAGGTCGGCCCCGCCGAGCGCGCCCAACCCGATGTTGCCCAGATAGCCGTTGGTGAAGCCGTTGGACAGCGTCCGCACCGCCTCGGGGAACGGGCCGATGCCCCGGTTGCCGAGGATGTTGTACGTGACCGCCCGGAACAGCAGCATGCCGGCCAGCGTGACGATGAAGGCCGGGATCCCGAAGTACGCCACCCAGTAGCCCTGCCAGGCCCCGATGAGCCCGCCCACCACCAGCGTGATCAGCAGCGCGAGCGGCCACGGCACGTCGTGGTTGACCATCAGCACGGCCGCGACCGCGCCGGTGGCGGCCACGATCGAGCCCACCGACAGGTCGATGTGCCCGGCGATGATCACCAGGATCATGCCGATGGCCAGGATCAGGATGTACGAGTTCTGGACGATGATGTTGCTGATGTTCTGCGGGGCGAGCATGTCGCCGCCGGTGAGGATCGTGAACAGCAGCACGATCGCCACGAACGCGATGTAGATGCCGCTCTGCCGCAGGTTGATCGAGAAGCGCCGGCCGCCGCCCGTCGGGGCATCGGGGATCGACGTCTTCGCCACGTTGAGGTCGAGGCTCATCGGGGTGCCCCCTGTCCAAGAGTCATCAGGGTCATGAGCCCTTCCTGGGTGGCCTCGGCCCGCGGCACCTCACCGGTGATCCGCCCGGCCGAGAGGGTGTAGATGCGGTCGCACAGCCCGAGCAGTTCGGGCAGCTCGCTCGAGATCAGCAGGATCGCCTTGCCGTCCTCGGCCAGCTTGTTGATGATCGTGTAGATCTCGTACTTGGCGCCGACGTCGATCCCCCGGGTCGGCTCGTCCAGGATCAGCACGTCGGGGTCGGTGAAGATCCACTTCGAAAGGACGACCTTCTGCTGGTTGCCGCCCGACAGCTTGCCCGTGATGCTGGAGACGCTCGGCGCCTTGATGTTCAGGCTCTTCCGGTACGAGTCGGCGACCTGGTATTCCTCGTTGTCGTCGACCCACCCGCGCCGGGCGAGCTTGCGCAGCCCGGCCGCGGAGACGTTGCGCTTGATGTCCTCGATCAGGTTCAGCCCGTACCGTTTGCGATCCTCCGTCGCGTACGCGATCCCGTGCTTGATCGCCTCGCCGACCGACCGCAACCGGATCTCCCGGCCGTCCTTGTAGATCCGCCCGCTGATCCCGGTGCCGTAGGCACGACCGAAAATGCTCATCGCCAGTTCCGTACGCCCGGCGCCCATCAGCCCGGCCAGGCCGACGATCTCGCCCCGTCGCAGGTTGAAGCTGGCGTCCGCCACGAGCAGACGGCCGTGCTGGGTCGGGCTGTGCACCGTCCAGTTCTCGACCCGGAACACCTCGTCGCCGATCACCGGCTCGCGCGGCGGGAACCGGTGGTCGAGGTCCCGGCCGACCATCCCGCTGATGATCCTGTCCTCGGTGAGGCCGTCGGCGTCCAGCGTGGTGATCGTCCTGCCGTCGCGCAGAATCGTCACCCGGTCGGCGATGGCCAGCACCTCGTTGAGCTTGTGCGAGATGATCACGCAGGTGATGCCCTCGTCCCGCAGGCCGCGCAGCAGGTCGAGCAGGTGGGCCGAGTCGTCGTCGTTGAGCGCCGCCGTGGGCTCGTCGAGGATCAGCAGCCGCACCTGCTTGGACAGCGCCTTGGCGATCTCGACCAGCTGCTGCTTGCCGACGCCCAGGTCGAGCACCTGGGTCACCGGGTTCTCGTCGAGCCCGACCCGCCGCATCAGCTCGGCCGCGGCCGCGTTGGTCCGGTTCCAGTCGATCAGACCGCGCCTGGACTGCTCATTGCCGAGGAAGATGTTCTCGGCGATGGACAGGTTCGAGGCGAGCGCGAGCTCCTGGTGGATGATGACGATGCCGCGGTGCTCGCTGTCGCGGATGCCGCCGAACCGGCATTCCTGACCGTCGTACGTAATCTCGCCCTGGTAATCGCCGTGCGGGTAGACGCCGGAGAGCACCTTCATGAGGGTGCTCTTGCCGGCGCCGTTCTCCCCGCAGATCGCGTGGATCTCGCCGCGGAGCACCTCCAGGTTGACGTCGTCGAGCGCGCGGACGCCCGGGAACGTCTTGGAGATGCCCCGCATGCGGA
Source organism: Paractinoplanes pyxinae (assembly GCF_026626335.1). Taxonomy (GTDB): domain Bacteria; phylum Actinomycetota; class Actinomycetes; order Mycobacteriales; family Micromonosporaceae; genus Actinoplanes; species Actinoplanes pyxinae. The sequence goes on from NZ_JAPNTZ010000008.1 coordinate 213,500, forward strand.
GGATGACGTCGCTCATTACTTCAGCTGAGCCTCGGTGTAGTAACCGGTGTCGACGAGTTCCTTCTTGTAGTTCGCCTTGTCGACGATCACGGACTCGAGCAGCTGCGACGGGACGACCTTGACGCCGTTGTCGTAGTCGGTCGTGTTGTTGGTTTTCGGCGTCTGGCCCTTGAGCACGGCGTCGGCCATCTCGACGGTGGTCTTGGCCAGCTCGCGGGTGTCCTTGTAGATCGTCGAGTACTGCTCGTTGCGCAGGATCGACTTGACCGAGGCCTGCTCGGCGTCCTGACCGGTGACGATCGGGTAGGGCTGAGCGGATGTTCCGTACCCGTTGCTCTTGAGGGCCGAAAGAATACCGATCGAGAGACCGTCGTACGGGGAAAGGACGCCGTCGACCTTGGCCCCGCTCCGGTAAGTGGAGGTGAGCAGGTTCTCCATCCGGTCCTGGGCGGTCTTGGCCTGCCAGCGCAGGATGGCCACGGTCTTGAAGTCGGTCTGCTTGCTCTTCACGACCAGGGTGCCGTCGTCGATCTTCGGCTTGAGCACGCTCATGGCGCCGTTGAAGAAGAACGTGGCGTTGTTGTCGTCGGGCGAGCCGGCGAACAGCTCGATGTTGAACGGGCCCTTGGCGTCGCCCGCCGAACCGTCCGGCTTCAGCACCTTCAGGCCCGTGAGCAGCGAGGTCGCCTGCTGCACGCCGACCTTGAAGTTGTCGAACGTCGCGTAGTAGTCGACGTTGGGGCTGTTGCGGATCAGCCGGTCGTAGGCGATGACCGGAATCTTGTTGGCCTTCGCGTTCTCGAGCTGCGTGGTGATCGCGGTGCCGTCGATCGAGGCGATGATCAGCAGCTTGGCGCCCTTGGTGATCTGGTTGTCGAGCTGCTGGGTCTGGGTCGGGATCTTGTCCTCGGCGTATTGGAGGTCGACCTGGTAGCCGAGCGCCTCGAGCTGCTTCTTGAGGTTGTCGCCGTCGCTGATCCAGCGCTCGGACGAGCGGGTCGGCATGGTGACACCGATCAGAGCGCCCTGCGCGTCGCCGGCGCCGGCTTCCTTGTCGACGGTCTTCTCACTTGAACCACATGCGGCCAGGGAGGTCGCGAGCACGGCGGCGGACACCACCGCACCCATCCTGGACAGTCTCATGCGGTACTCCTTCTTCAGGTTCGTCGGAGCGGGCGGGGTGGCAGTGAGTGTGAACGGTCACACGAAGACGTGTCAACCGCTCAAAGCAACGTTGCCGACATTTGAGCGTAACTTTGTTATCGATAACAGGACGGTCTCAGCGGCCCGTACGCTCGTCGATGCGTCATGACCAGGCTGGATCCACGATCTTCTTTGTGGCTGGATGGACGTCATGGATTTCGACGCGGCGACCCGGCAGCGGATGGCGGCCATCGAGGCGAACTGGGACGAGCGCGTTCCCATCCACGACGCGAGCCGGTTCTACGCCCGAGAGGCCAGAAGCTGGTTTCCCGCGTACGAGTGGGAAGACCTCGGCGACCCGGCCGGCCGCGACGTGGTGCACCTGCAATGTCACCTGGGCACAGAGACGCTGGCTTTCGCGCAGGGGGGCGCCCGGACGGTCGTCGGCCTCGACCTGTCCGCCGCCTCCTGCGAAGCGGCCCGCCGCCGAGCCGCCGCGGCGGGCGCCGAGATCGAATACGTGCAGGCGAACGTCTACGACGCGGCCGAGGCGCTGGGCGGCCGCAAGTTCGACATCGTCTACACCGGCAAGGGCGCGCTGGTCTACCTGCCCGACCTGACCGGCTGGGCCGAGCAGGTGGCCGCCCTGCTGCGCCCCGGCGGCATCGCCTACATCGTCGAGTTCCACCCGGTCTTCCACGCGCTGGGCGTCATGCCCGGCGGCGACACCCTCCTGCTGCGCCACGACTACCTGGCCGGCCGCGGCCCGCACGAGAAAGACGCGACCTACACGTACACGGACGGCCCGCCCCTGACCAACGCGACGACGAGCTATGAGTGGTCGCACGGCCTCGGCGAGGTCATCAACGCCCTCGTCAGCGCCGGCCTCACGATCACATCCCTGCGCGAGAGCGACGAGATCCCGTGGCCCAACTGGCCCGACATGGAGCAGACGCCCGAAGGCTTCTTCCGCCGGCCCACCTCGGTCCCTCGCATCCCGCTGCTCTACGCCCTGCGGGCAGCCGCCGCATGAGCGTCTCGCTGGTCGTCAGGTTCCCGGTCGACGACGCGGAGCTGAGCGCCTTGCACGCGCGAGCCTTCGGCGGAGGCCCGGACCCGGTGGTGGTGCCGTGGGCCGAACGCCTCGAACGGCACGCGCTCACGTGGGTCGGCGCGTTCGAGGACGGCCGGCTGATCGGATTCGTGCAGGTCTGCTGGGACGGAGGCGCTCATGCCTTCCTGCTCGACACGGCCGTCGATCCCGGCTCGCAGCACGCCGGGTTGGGCACAGCCCTCGTCCACGCGGCGACCGAGGAGGCGAAGGCCGCCGGCTGCTCCTGGGTGCACGTCGACTTCGAGCCGCACCTGCGCCACTTCTACGTGGACCGGTGCGGCTTCCGCCCCACCGACGCCGGCCTGATCCGCCTCACCTGAGCCGCCCGCGCCGTCACCACCGCACTCGCGCCGCCACCACCGCACTTGCGTCTCGCGAGTGCGGCGGCGGGCGACGTCACGGAACTAGTGGCTCGATCGACCCCTCCTCCAATGCCCGCCTGATCTTCTCCATCCCGGTGCGGACCAGCCGCCCGTAGTCGTCGTCCGGGAGCAGGTCGATGTCGGCCTGGGCCAGCGCCACGTGGTGCCACGCCTCGGAAACGTGGCCGAGCCGCCGGTGGGCGTCGGCCAAGTTGAGGTGCAGCGACGGCTTGAACGCTCGCACCTGGAACGACTTGTCGTACTGCTGGGCCCGCTCGTCGGTCAACTCGGCCACAACCGCGAGCGCCCGCTCGTCCCACGACAGCTCGTCGGCCACCGATTCCTGCAGGTCGGCCACGAAGTGCGCGATGGTGACCCGGTGCAGCGCATCGCCGGTCTGGCCCCACAGCCGTTCCAGCTCGTCGCGCGCGCCGGCCCGATCACCCGCGTGACCACGCTGGATCGCCGCGGTGATGGCCACCATCGTCTCGTCGGTCGCCGGTTCCGGCACAGCCCACTCCCCCAGGTATGTCGCATCAAGACCCCGCGATGCTGCACCCTCGACCCACACGAGAGTCAAGGGCTCACGGCGACGCCGCCGCGGCAGCTCGCAGCCGTGCCCGGCGGAGCCAACGTGCGCGCGAAGCGGCCGACAGCCGCGCCGATTATGCGGAAGCGCTCGATGTTCATGGGACGAACGTAGGGGTCGGGTATGACAGAAAATCCGGTCGGCGCGTCCCCCTGATGTGAGGCAGACTCGCGGGCATGTCTGTCATGGTCCGCAGCGTCGACGAGCTCACCTCGTACGTGTCTCAGAAGAACCGCGTGAAATACCTGTTCTTCTGGGGCCACCAGCCGGAACGCGACGGCAGCACCGGTGCCGGCTGCCTCAGCCAGTGGTGGCCGGCCGTATTCGGGGCCGACGACCAGCGGTTCGCCAGTGCCGAGCACTACATGATGTGGCGCAAGGCGAAGCTGTTCGGCGACGACGCCATGGCCGAGCGGATCCTGGCCGCGCCGCACCCCAAGGTGGCCAAGACCCTGGGCGGCCGGGTCGCCGACTTCGACCAAGCATCCTGGGACGAGCACCGCTTCGAGATCGTCGTCTCCGGCAACCGGGCCAAGTTCGGCCAGCACGACGAACTGCGCGACTACCTGCTGACCACCGGCGACCGCATCCTGGTCGAGGCCAGCCCGCTCGACCGGGTCTGGGGCATCGGCCTGGGCCGCGACGACCCGGCCGCCGCCGACCCGCGCCGCTGGCGGGGCACCAACCTGCTCGGCTTCGCGCTCATGGAGGTCCGCGACCAGCTGCGCGCTCAGGGATAGCCGGCGGTAACGACCGGGTCCGCGACCAGCTGCGCGTTCAGGGATAGCCGGCCGTCACGACCAGGTCCGCTATCGCGGCGGCGCCGTGGAAGGTCAGCAGGCGCAGCATCACCGGCGAGCAGCCGACTATGTGGGCCGGGCCGTGCCGGGCCGCGTCGAGCAGCACCCGGGCCGCCGCGATGTCGGCGAAGCCCAGGGCGGTCACGTCGATCGTCACCAGCGTTCCGGGGTCCCGGGTCACGAAGATCTCTTCCACCATCGCCGCCAGCGCGTGCCGGTTGGACATGTCTGCTTCGCCCGCGAGCCACAGCCCGTACGGCTCCTCGGTCCGGCGAATGCGGAGCGACGTGTCCGGGTCGAAGGGCAGCAGCGGGCCGGCCGCACCCGGGTGGGCCAGCGCCAGCCGCCTGAGGGTCAGCGGATCGAAGACCCGTCGGTCGTACGCGCAAATGCCCATCACGAAGCCGTCGGCGAACACCTTGTTGCACCGGGCCTCGTACCATTCGAGGCTTTCGGTGCCCGGCACCGGCCGCCGCGCCCAGGTCATGTCCCCGACCACCCGCATGCCGCGATAGCCCTCGGCGCGAGCCCGGGTCTTCTCGACGCTCCAGTGCGCGAGCGTGCCCTCGGCGTCGAACAAGCCGCCGGCCAGATAGCTGTCCTCGGGCGTCGTGGCGGTCAACTGACCGGATTGGATCAGCGGCCGGGTTGCCACTCCCCGGCGGGCCAGCCCGGCCAGCACCACGCCGGGCTCGTCGCCGGAATAGATGACCTTGTGGCTGGCGCCGATCCCGGCCCGCAGGACGTCGACGATCGCGTTTCGCCGGACCTCGTCGTCGTCGACGGTCCAGCACACGTGGTCGCCGAGTTCGAGGCGATCGAGCAGCCCCGCCACCGGCACTCTCCCTCTTCCGCTCGGCAAGGTGCGGTTCACCGTACGCTTCGAAACGCTTCCGTCGCGTTACCTCGGTCGAGTGATGTCGGCTCTCGAAACCACCTGCTCAGGTGTGTGCGCTTCGCGCGGGGCCTGATCCGGGGACATGCGGGCTTCGTGTCGGCGCCTCTTCTCATTAACCGTACGGACGCCGGGCGCGCCTACTCTCCCGGACAAACCGCCCCGGCAGCCTGAAGCAGGTAACCAAGACATGGACGTCAGCGTCGTCATCCCGACGTGCAACCGACCGGAACTGGCCACGCGCGCGGTCCGCAGCGCCCTGGGCCAGACCCACCGTGACCTCGAGGTCATCGTCGTGATCGACGGCCCCGACGACGACACGGTGACGGCGCTGAAAGAGATCGGCGACGACCGGCTGCGGGTGATCGTGCTGCCCGAGCGGGGCAAGGCGCCCAACGCGCGCAACCAGGGCGTCAAGGCGGCCGAGGGCAGGTACGTGGCCCTGCTCGACGACGACGACGAGTGGATGCCCGACAAGATCGAGCGGCAGCTCGCCCTGGCTGCGACGGCCACCAAGGCCTCCCCCATCGTCGCCACCCGCATGATCAGCCGGACGCCGCGGGCCGACACCGTCATGCCCCGCCGCCTGCCCGAGCCCGGCGAGCCGCTGAGCGAATATCTTCTCGTACGCCGTGGCCTCTTCTACGGCGACGGCTTCATCCAGACCTCGACGATCATGGCGCCGACCGAGCTGCTGCGCCGGGTGCCGTTCACCGTCGGCCTGCGCCGCCAGCAAGAGCTCGACTGGACGCTGCGCGCGCTGCAGCACGACGACGTCGAGCTGTTGTACGCGCCTGAGCCGCTTGTGCTGTGGCACCAGGACGAGAACCGCGAGCGCATCAGCCTGCAGAACCCGTGGGAGGAGCAGCTGGCCTGGGCGCGCGCCAGCCGCCACCTCTTCACTCCCCGCGCGTACGCTGCCGTGACGATGAGTGTGATCAGTTCGATGGCGGCGCCGACCCGCGATCCCAAGGTCTTCCGCCAGTTGCTGTCCGAGGCGCGCACGAACGGCCGTCCGGGAGCGCTCGAATACGTCACGTTCCTGCAGATCTGGGCCCTGCCGCCGGCGGTGCGTCACCGCGTACGCGACTTGGTTGTCGGTCGTAAGAATGCCTAAGGTCCTCATCTGGCGCAGTGCGATGCTGCTGGGCTCCGAGACCTTCGTCCGCACCCAGGCCGACGCGCTGACCCGCTGGGAGCCCGTCTACGCCGGCGCCACGAAGATCGACTCGCCGCTGTCGCGCGACACCGACCTCATCGCCTATCCGAGCGAGGCCGATCGTCGGGCGTTCCTGCGCCTGCGGCTGACCGGCACGTCGCCTCACCTGCAAAAGACAATTGCGGCCGTACGTCCTGAGCTGGTGCACGCCCATTTCGGTGGCGACGGCTGGTTGATCAGCGCGTCCGCCGCCCGGGCCCGGCTGCCGCTGATCGTCACACTGCACGGGCACGACGTGACCCGCCAGCCGTCCAGCACCGGCCCCAAGGGCGTCCGCTACCGCCGCAACCTGCGCACGGTCTTCCAGCGCGCGAAGGTGCTGATCGCCGTCTCCGAGGTGATCCGCGAACGCGCGATCCACTGGGGCGCCGACCCGGCCAAGGTCCGCGTCCACTACAACGGCGTGCCCATCCCGACGGAAGTCCCCGACGTCCCGAAGCAGTACGACGTCGCCTTCGTCGGCCGCTTCGTCGAGAAGAAGGGCGCCGACGACCTGATCGCCGCCCTGGCCACAGTGAAGGCGAAGGCCCTGTTCATCGGCGACGGCCCCCGCTTCGCCGAGATGCAGGGCTACGCCCGCAGCCTGAACGTGGACGCCACCTTCCTGGGCGCCCGCCCCGCCGACGAGGTCTACCGCCTGCTGGCCCAGTCCCGCCTGCTGGCCGCCCCCTCCCGAACCGCCGCCGACGGCGACAGCGAGGGCCTACCCACCACAGTCGTCGAGGCAATGGCCTTGGGCCTGCCGGTCGTCTCCACCCACCACAGCGGCATCCCCGAGGCAGTGACCGACGGCGTGACCGGCCTGCTGGGCCCCGAAGGCGACCGCGAAGCCCTGACGGCCAACCTGCGCAAGCTCCTGGACGACCCCGCCCTGCAAGCGAGCATGGGCAAGGCCGCCCGAGCCCGAGCCGAAGCCGACTTCGACGCCGCCAAGCAAAGCAGCCGCCTCGAGGACATCTACGACGAGGCCCGCAACACCTGACCGCCGAGCGCTCCCCGAATTGCGCGAGCAACCGGGCGGGGGTCGGCAAAGGCGAACAGCCGCTGCTCGAACGCCGGCGACCGAAAGCCCGCGAACGAAGCTCAGGTCGGCACGAGCCGTTCCGATGGTGCGGGGTGTCTCGTCGTCGTGCCTTCAGGAGTCATTCGATGCGCTTCAACCGACTGGCGGCTGCCATCGCATGCGCGATCACGGCCGGCAGTTCTCTCGTCGCCGCGCCCGCGTCGGCGGCGGCCAAGCCGGGTGTGGTCGTCAACTACTGGTCCACGCCCGTCGTCGTGAAGGTCAAGCCGAAGAAGATCGAGCCGTTCAAAGACCTGTACTACACCAACATCAAATGGACGAAGCTGACCAGCAGTACGGGTTACGCGACGAGCATCCGGCACATCAACAGCTGTGAACCCTCATGTGCCGACGCTAATTACGTGACGCAGAAGGTCAGCATGAAGTTCACCCGAGTGCGAACCACATCGACCAAACGCCGCGTCTTCACACAGGTTCGCGTGACAGTTTTGAAAACACACAAAACAGAAACGCACGCTCTTCCCCTCAAAGGCTAATGGGAGTAGCGGCAATCCGGCCGGGCTCGCCGGCATGGATCTGGCATCGCTAGGCTCCGTCGGTGCCTCGCCATCCTGGGTATCCGTTCGAGCCGAAATCCATGGCCCACATTCGGCCCGGGGACTTCTGGGGCATCCCGACCCGGCGCGGCGGGTGGTGTTGCTGCGGGCAGGTGCTCGGCTTCTACGAGTGGACGACGCCGCGCTCTCTTGTTGTCGGGCTGCTGGACTGGTGCGAACCGCAGCCGCCTACCGCTGAGGCGATCTCGGGCGCGGCGGTGCTTCGTTCCGGTAACGCGCACTTCAAGACTGTGCGGAAGACCGGCGGCATGCTTCTCGGGAGTGCTGAACCGCCGGCGGTGGCGGGCATCGACGACCCGAATCTTGTTACTTGGGGCTACAAAGTGATCGAAGGATTGGCGCACGAGCATTTCGGGCGCCATTTCCCGGAATCCCCCGTGCCGGCGATCGAACGGCCCGCCGGTTTCGCCAGCTGAGTGCTGCCGGTCGCGCAGCCCGATTCCGAGCCGTCCCGGCTGATCAGTCGAACGGCCCGCCGGTATCGCGGGCTGAGTACCAACGGCCGCGGCCGCGAGCTCCGAGCCGTCCCGGCTGGTCAATCGAACGGCCCGCCGGTGTCGCCGGCTGAATGCGACCGGCCGCGGCCCCGAGCTCCGAGCCGGCCCGGCTGTCAGTTGCCTCGGGTTCGGCGGACTACCGATCGCATGGCGCGCTTTCCTGCTCTCAGGCCGCCGACCAGGCTGGTGGCTGCTTTGCCGGGGATGGTGGCCGACAAGAGGGCGTTCATCTGGCGTACGCGCTTCAGTTCGGCCTCCCGGCGGAACAGCATCTGCTCGTACCACTCGTGTTTGGCTTTGGCCTCGGACAGTTCGCGGGTCAGGCGGTCGCGGTCGGCCAGCAGGTCGGCCACGGCGTGAGCGGGGGGCTCGTCGGCGGGCGGGACGTCGGACGGCTCCAGTTCGCGGCCGGTCATGCCGGCCAGGACGGCGGTGAGCTCGGCTTCGTCAGCCGGGATGGGCCACAGGTGGGCGTAGCCGCCGGCGATGGCCTCGCGGGCGAACGCTCGGAGCGCACTCAATGGCTCGCCGGCCGGCGCAAGAGCAGTCAGGTCACCGTCGGCGGTCACGACGATCTGGCCCGCGGGTACGCCGGCGGCGGGGGCCGACTGCCAGGTGCTCAGCAGGTCGCGCATGGTGGGCAGGTCGCGGCGCTGGGCGGCGGCCAGCAGGTGATCCTGCAGGGTACGGCCGCGCGGCAGGGCGACATCAGGAAGCCGGAATTCCGCACCGTTGATCACCGCGTCGGCGGCCTCGCCACGCACAGAAGGAAGAGCGCCGGCAGCGCGGCGGGCAATCACGAACCAGGCGGGAGCCAGCTCGGCCGCCAAGCCGTTCCGCACGGCGGCGGTGGCCAGGCGAGCGGGATCGGTCAGGACGTTGGTCGAAGGCTGGACGGCGGTGACCACCGCCGCCTCCAGGGTGCCGGACAGATCGGGCGACGCCAGGATCTCACGGCTCAGCAGCACCGTGGGCGACGACAGTGAGGGGTACGCCGCGTAGTCACGCTCGACCTGGAGCCCACGAACAGTCAGATGAGCGAGCAACCCCGCGTGTCCGGCGGGCCGAGCCGGATCGTGATCGTCGGGGACCTCCCACTCGGCGTCGGTGGGGGCGGCCGGCAGGGCCACCAACCGGTCGACGCCGAACAGGTTCTGCACGCCCAGCAGCAGGCGACCGCCCGGCTTCAGCACGGCCAGCAGCAGATCGAGCGTCTCGCTCCACGAGTGCGGCTCGGCCTCGGCCGACAGCAGGCGATCGAGCCCGTCCAGAGCGATCACCGTGTCGTACTCCGGCGAGGCGGCCAGCTTCTCCAGGCTTCCGCACAGAACCGCAACGCCCGAAGACGAAAGCAATGCAGCGTCGGCGTCGCCACGGACCAGCACCGTCGGCTGAGCCAGTCTGCCGATGAGCTCCGGGTCGTGCGGCCCGGCCACCAACGTACGGCCGGAAGCCTGAGACAACAGCGACCGCAACGTGGCACCGGAGTCGGGCGGGCGGCCGTGGCTGCCGTCGAGGTCGGACCAGAGGAGCATTTCCCCGCCGATCAGGGTGGTCATCGGGTCAGCACTCCGGTCAGCTCGATGTCGGGATCTTCACGCAGGGACGGCCAGCCGAGCACGCGCCGCAGCTCGGCCGGCGGCAGCAGACGGTCGGCGCCCAGCTCGGCGACGGCTATCCGGCGCGCTGCCTCGAGGTTCAGCGACGCACCGTGCATCTCTGCCCATTCCCGTACGATCCTCGCCTGACCGCCGAAGGCCGATTTCTCGCGCTCCAGCTGCATGGGGTCACCGTAGACGGCAGGCTCACAGCCGGCGAGGGTGCCGTACATGATGGCGCTGCTCAACCGGTTCGAGGCCACGCGGGAATGTCTGCGCTGCTCAGCGAGTTGACGGTAGAGAAACCCGGGGTCGAGGTCCTTCCACCATCCACCCCGGTAGCCGTGGGAGATCACCCGGAAGCCGGCCCGCTCGTAGGTCGCCCGGACCCGCTTGTCTCGGAACTCCTGCCAGTACAGGCACACCGTCACCGGGCCCTCCTCGGTGGCCTTGATCTCGTCGATCAGACCCTCGTGGTTGCCGATGATGTGCTGCCCCTCCCAGCCGTGGAACGGATAGAACAGCGTGCCCTCGCGCGGCGGCGCGTCGGCCGGTTCGGGTTCCATCGCTATCAGGTACGCCCATGGGGAGCCCACCACGTACACCTCACGCCGCCCGAGCGACCAGGCCCGGCGCCGCACCCGCTCCGACCAGACGAACTTCGGCACGCCCGGGACGTACTCGTGGTCGGGGGCCATGCCGTCGCCGATGTTCCAGCCGTGCTGCAGGTAGCCGTGCAGGCGGGGCGGATCGGTGTCGTCGAGGCCGCAGTAGCGGGCCAGGACATGGCTGTGGCCGTAGTAGTGGTTCGCGTGGTGCACGCCGCATTCCATACCGTCCAGGCATCCGGCCGGCAAACACGGCGTGTCCGCCGGATGTCGAGTCTTGCGCCGCCGCGACGGGATGCTACCTTTACCGCAGCCACCGGGCGCGGCTCCAGTCTTGGAAGCCCCCGGGGCGCCTTTCCCGGCCGCGTTGTTTCCGGCCGTTTTCATCACAGCGCCCAACACGGGCGTTTTCTCTCACCCTGCGATGTCGCAGGCTCTTGAGGAGTACCCCCATGACAAGCACCACCATCAACACGAACACCCCGGCGGAGGTCGTCCTCGAGGACGCTCTGCTCGACATCGTCGACGACCGCGCGTGGTTGCGCGTCGACGGCTACCTGCCCGGCCGCAACGACATTCCGGTGAACACGCACGAGGTTCGCCGGCTCGGTCTGCGCCGCGGCGACAAAGTCAACGGCATTGCCCGTACGAACGGACGCAAGCCCGCCACCCTGCAGCTTGACCGGCCGATGGGCCGCAGGCCCGATTTCTACGAGCTCACCGCGCTCTACCCCCAGGAGCGGCTGCGTCTCGAGACCGACCCGAAGCTGCTCACCACCCGCGTCATCGACCTGGCCATGCCCATCGGCAAGGGCCAGCGAGCGCTGATCGTGGCCCCGCCCAAGGCCGGCAAGACCACGATCCTCAAGCAGATCGCCCAGGCCATCGCGCACAACAACCCCGAGGTGCACCTGATGGTCGTGCTGGTCGACGAGCGGCCCGAGGAGGTCACCGACTTCAGCCGCACCGTCGACGGCGAGATCGTCGCGGCCACCTTCGACCGGCCTCCCCACGAGCACGCGGCGCTGGCCGAACTGGCCATCGAGCGGGCCAAGCGCCTGGTCGAGCAGGGCCAGGACGTCGTCGTGCTGCTCGACTCGATCACCCGGCTGGGTCGCGCGTACAACCTGATGGCGCCGGGCCGCGGCCGTACGCTGACCGGCGGCCTGGACGCGTCGGCCCTGCACCCGCCGAAGCGCTTCCTCGGCGCGGCGCGCAACATCGACGGCGGCGGCTCGCTCACCATCATCGCCACGGCGCTGGTCGAGAACGGCTCCGCGATGGACACCGTCATCTTCGAGGAGTTCAAGAGCACCGGCAACGCCGAGCTCAAACTGGACCGTACGCTGGCCGAGGGTCGCATCTTCCCGGCCATCGACCTCTCCTCGACCGGCACCCGGCACGACGAGACGCTGCTCTCCCCGGCCGAACTCGCCATCGTGACCCAGGTGCGGCGGGTGCTGGGCACCCCGGACGCCATGCGGCAACTGCTCGACCAGCTGCGTGGCACGACGTCCAACAACGAGTTCCTGCGCCGGGTGGCCCACTCCCTGGCCGCGTAGAACGTCACTTCGCCGGTTGCGCGTTCCTGAAAATCCGGCCGTCATTGAGCTGTACGTCGTAGGTGCGCGGCACATCTTCGCCGTCCACGATGGCTGGTTCCGGCCACCACGCGACCCATCGGCCATCGCTGACGGTCGCTTGCACGGTCAATCCCCCGGTGTGTATGACCAATCCGGCCACGTCCGGGCCGGCCGCCCCCTCAGTGACGGAAACGCCCTCGGGATAGACGGCCAGAGCGCCCTCGATGAAGCGGCCCGCAGGTGCCGGCCGGAAGTTGCCGGAGCTGCTGGCGTTGCCGGTCTTCACGTCGTCGACGTCGTCGGTGCCGGGCAGGTTGTGGGCCAGGCAGAAGCCGGTCGAGGCCGGATCGTCGTGGCGGTAGAGCATGGTCACGATCTCGCCGCGACGCTCGGCCAGGGCGAGCTCGGCCCGGCTGAGGTCGAGGTGATCGTAGATGCGCATCTCCTTGCGGCAGGCCTTCCCGACCAGTGTGGTCTCGGCGGGGCTCAGTGCCACGGGGATCGGCGTCCAGGTGGCGTACGCGCGATCGCTCTTACCCCACGGCACCACGAGAACCAGGACCGCGACCGTGGCCGCCAGTGCCGGGACCAGCATCCAGCCTTTGATCAACTGGCGGCGGGGCGGGTCGGGCGGCGTGGCGACGATCCGGTCGAGGGTGGCGGCGGCCCGCTCGTACTGCTCGAAGGTGGGTGGGACGGCGACGTCCAGCGCTCGCAGCGACTTCACGACTGGGCCTCCATCAGCTCGGTGGGAAAGGCGCCCGGCGCCAGATGCCCGCGCAAGGCCCGGCGGGCGCGCATCAGACGGATCCGGTAGCTCGCGGCGCTGATCCCGAGCACCCGGGCGGCCTGCGTGGAACTCAGATCCTCGAAGACAGTCAGGGCCAGCGTTTCCTGCTCGGCCGGCGTCAGCCGCTTCCACGCGACGGCCAGGTCGATCAGGTCGGCCGACGGCTCGTTGCCGTCGACAAGCGGCATCGACGCCACGCGTACGGCTAATGCCTCTTGTCTGCCCTGACCGCGCTGGGCGTTGAGCAGGCAGTGGCGGGCTATCCCGAAGACCCACGCGCGGGCGTCGTCCCGTTTCCGGGGCGCGTCGTCGAACCGGCGCCACACCACCAGGAACGCCTCGGCCACCACGTCCTCGGCCTGGCTCAGATGGCCCCGGCGCTGGGCGAAGGCCAGGACATCGGCGTACGCGTCGGCGTAGAGCGCTCGGAAGCGGCCCTCACGGTCGGCTCGCAGTGTCGTCACACCCCTACCTGTCCGCCCAGCCGTCGATTGTTACGCCGGCTGCGTTCCCGACCCGTCAGGAACGTAGCGGGCGGGCCTGAGCTCCCGAAATTCCGTTGATCGCGGTCTCTACCGTGGAGTCATGACGTGGATCGCCGTCTCGGCCGCCGTGATTGCCGCGCTGTGCGCCGGCCTGTGGGTGTGGGGCCGCCGGCGTCGTAAGCCCGTGGACAAGCTGGCCGCGGCTCGCAAGGCCGCCGGGCAGATCCGGCGCGAGCGGAAGCGGCCCGGCGATGACATCTTCCGCCGCGGCCGGGGCGTGCCGGACAGGCACACGGGTGCGGTCGGCGAGAACGACCACTTCCGCGCGGCAGCCGGCTTCGACGGCGGCAGCGGTGGCGGCGGCGGGAGCGACTGAGCCGGTGGACGTGCGGATCGCGAAATGCCGGGCGGAGGACGTTGCGGCGCTGGAGAAGGTGCTGCCCTCGCCGGGGTTGAGCGGGTATCACGAGGCTCGCTATCGGCGGCAGGTCGCCGGGGGCGGCACCTATCTAGTGGCCTGCGTCGACGATGGACTGCCGGGCGGGTCGGGCGAGATCATCTGGGGCGGTTGCGGGGCGGCCGAGGTTCAGGCGGCGTTTCCCGGGGTGCCGGAGCTCAGTGGGCTGAGCGTGGTGCCGCGGCGGCAGGGGCAGGGCATCGGGACGGCGCTGATCAGTGCGGCCGAGTCGGTGGTGGTCGCGCGGGGCGTGGGGCGGCTCGGGATGGGTGTGGACGACTCGAACGGGCGGGCGGCGGCGCTCTACCTCCGGCTGGGCTATGCCGAGACGGGGTGCCACTATCTCGACCGTTACCACTACGTCGACGACAGCGGCGAACGTCATGAGGTGGCGGATCCCTGCCGGTTCCTGGTCAAAGAGCTGCGGCCGCCTGCCACTATCGGCGGGTGATCAAGACTTACGTGCTCGCGCTCGCCGCTGCTCTCACCATCGGAGGCTGCGGCGACGAACCGGAGCCGGAGCCTGCTGCACCTGCCTCCACTCCAGAGTCGGCGGCGCCGAGTTCTTCGCCGGCGGCCTCGGTGGCACCGGTGAAGGCGCCCGCTGTCGCCGACGGTGAGCTGGTGCGGCGGGTGATGACGATCCGCGACCGGGTGCCGAACGAGCAGACCACCATTCACCGCCTGTCCGACGGCACCGGCGAGTACATGGTTCAGGCGGCGTGCGCCGACCAGAAACCGGACAAGACCTTGACGTACGTCGTGAAGGTCGGCAAGGCACAGCGGGAGCTCGTGCGGGGCGAGTTCCCCTGCGACGGATCAGTGCGGCAGGACGGGATCAGCACGTTGGAACGCGGGCAGGTGCTGATCTATCTGGACGGCGGGCCGGTCGAGTCGGCGTACGCGCTGATCAGGCCGCTCGGGACGCAATGAGGTCGATGTCGGCGCCCCACTCGTCGAGGACGTCGCCGTGGCCCTCGGCGCGGACCAGGTCGACCACCGCCGGGAACAGCTCGACGGGGTGGGTAGCCACGTAGGCCGGCGCCAGCAGGTCGTTCCACGGGTCCGGCAGCGGATGGGTGGCCAGTTCCCACTCCAGGTACTTGTTGTACGGGCGCAGCCGGCCGTGCAGGGCGAACACCGTCGTCAGCAACCAGCCGACGCTCTCCTGCTCGTCGAGGGCGGCGGCCGCCGGGTGGCCGTCGCGGCGGCTCTTCACGGCCCGGTAGAGCTGGTTGACGTAGCCGTCCAACGCCTCGCGCGCCCACTCGCGAGCCTCCTCGGCGGTCGGGGTGGCCTGGCGCTCGACCAGGGCCGCGACGCCACCGCGATCGAGCAGGACCTGCGCGCCGCGGAAGCCGTAGCGCGGCCACAGGACCGACGTGTCGGCCATCTGCCCGGCGGTGACGGCGGCGATGTCGAGCGTCCGTGTTCGCTCCCGAGGCCAGGCGCCGCTGTGGGCGGCGATGACGACCGTGATGTCGACGTCGGAGTGCTCGGTGGCCAGGCCGCGAGCGCGCGAGCCGGTGAGGACTACGCCGAGCACGTTCGGATCGGCGGTGGCCCGGGTCAGCAGGTCGTCGAGGTCTGACACGACAATGATCGTATGGACCTGCAGCCGGTTGTCGATCGAGTTGTCGCGGGCACGCCGGGGGTGCGCTGGTCGATCAGCGTGCCGGGGCGGGCCGAGCACGAGCCGGGGCGGCGGCTGCGGACGGCCAGCATCGGCAAGCTGCTGCTGTTGATCGAGGTCGCGCGGGGCATCGAGGACGGCTCGCTCGATCCGGGCGAATTGCTGAGCAAGGACCCGGCGCTGGCGGTGGCCGACTCCGGGTTGTGGCAGCACCTGGCGGTCGAGGCACTGCCCCTGACCGACGTGGCGGTGCTGATCGCGTCAGTGAGCGACAACTTCGCGACGAATGTGATGCTGGCACGAGTCGGGTTGCCGGCTGTGCGGCTGGTGGCGGCTCGGCTGCACCTGCACGAGACGGAGCTGCTTGATTTCGTACGCAACAAGAGAGCAAGCCACCACCCGCCGACGCTATCGACGGGCGCCGCCGGCGAACTGGCGGGACTGATGCAGCACATCGCGCGCCGGACGCTGCTCACTCGCGCAGTTTCTGAGCGAATGGACACCTGGATGGCCACAAGTGTCGACTTGTCGATGGTCGCGTCCGGCTTCGGCGACGACCCGCTCGCCCACACCGCCACCGTTCGCAACAAAACGGGCACCGACGACGGCATTCGCGCCGATGTCGGCTTTGTCGGTGATCAGGCGTACGCCGTGCTGGCCAACTACCCGGCCGGCGACACCTGGCTGGTCATGCGCGCCATGCGCGAAATCGGCGCCGCATTGTCGTAAAGCCGCAGCATCCTGAGCTGTTCGGACAATGCCGAAACGGTCTCACAGGAGCAGAATGACGGACGGGACGGGTGCCTACCCCGCCAGGAGGCATCCGTCCCCTTGGTTTCGGTGACGAAGGGCCGGGAGGGTTCCCGGCCCTTCGTCGTGTCCTACGGCGCGGGGTAGTCCGTGACGAAGACCGGCGCGCCGACCTTGGTCATGTCGGCCGCCTCGCCGACCCCGTTGACGACGTGGTTGATCACGCCGGCGCTGAGGTTGACGGTCATGATGTGGTGCAGCTTCACACCGGGCCGCTTCGGCACCTCGAAACCGTTCTCGGTGACGATCGACGGGTTGTTCTGGTTAAAGACGTAGACCCCGGCCCCGTACAGGCTGTGGTTCTTGACCTTGTCCCCGACCTTGTACCCGGCGTAGCCCTTGACCTTGCCGTTCATCCAGTCCGCCTGGGTCGGCGGGTCGTACGGCAGTTCGTTCTGGTAGAGCACGGTGGTGCCCCTCTCGCCGTTCCAGACGGTGTTGTACTTCTGGAAGTGCTCGACGAAAAGACCCGTCGCGGTCACGTTGTCGCCGTTGATGACGGCGCCGTAGCGACCGGTGTTGGTGCGCCACCGCTGGGTGTCGCCGTTCACGCCCTCGGTGAAGCCCTCGACGCCGTGGTCACCGCGCCACACCCAGGTGTGGTCGATCAGCACGTTGTCGCTGTTCACCTCGAGCGCGGTGTCGACCTTGCCGATGTGCGGGCCGCCCACCCGGAAGTAGACGTCCGACAGCGTGGTCGGGTTCGCGGCCGAGCTGATGCCCAGCCCGTTCTTGTTGCCGACCTGCAGCAGGTTCTTCGACTCCTTGGTGCCGGCGTCGATCGTGACGCCCGCGACGATGACGCCGGGGACGTCGGCCACCTTGAGCGGCGTGGCCCCGTTGACCGCGGTCAGCGTGGCGTGGCCGATCCCGAGCACGACCTGGTTCGGCCGCAGCACGTGGATGGTCTGATCGATGTTGTAGATGCCCGGCGTGAACAGCAGGTTCTTGCCGAGGAGCAGGTTCGCGTTGATCAGCCACTCGGGGTCGGACGGCTTCGCGACGAAGAAGTCGCTCAGCGGGATCGTCCGGCCGCTCGTGAGGTCCTCGTCCCAGCTGACACCGCTGGTGTTGCGGTGCGCGCTCGGCACGCGGACGGCGTACTTGCCCTTGGCGTCGACGAACAGGAAGGGCTTCTCCCGGCTCAGCGGGGTCTTCTCCAGGGTCGTGTACGGCGTGGCCGGGAAGTCCGCCTCGGAAGGGGCGCCCTCGACGCCGGCGAAGACCTGGTTCCAGACCGCGTTGGACCAGTTGCCGACCTTGCTGTTACGGGTGAGCCACTGCTGCTGCGAACCGTTGGTGACCGCGCCGAACTGCGAGTCGGCGATGAAGCCACCACTCGCGTACTGCGGGCCGGCCGTGCAGTAGTCCATCAGCGTGAAGCCGCCGTCGACGTTGAGCCGGCGCAGCGACACGGCCTGCGAGACGGCCCAGAAGTTGGCGCCGGCCCGGCACCCGTCCTGACCCGCTCCGTTGACCTTGATGGACAGGTTCGACAGCGTGCGCCAGAAGTTGACCAGCGCGAGGCAGTTGCTCGTGCCGCCACCCTCGAGGCAGCGGTTGTAGACCTCGACCTTGCCGTTGATGACAACGTCGCTGGGCGAGGCGCCGAGGCCGGAGACCTCGGTGTAGTAACCGACCTTGATCTGCAGCGGCTGGGCGTCGGTGCCGTAGGTGCCCGGCTTGAACAGGAAGGCGTACCGGTTGGTGCCCATCTCGGCGTTGACCTGTTGCGCGTACGCCGCGTCGAGCTTCGCCTGAATCTCGGCGACGGGCGTGCTCGGGTCGAAAACAGTGACGTTGGCGCCGAAATTGGGCGTGGCCGCGGTGGCGGCCGGAATTGCGGTGGGGGCTGCGGCGGCGGGGACGCTGGTGAGCGCACCCACGGTGACCGTGGCGAGCGCTACGGCGAAGATCCGTCGCAGGTGCCGGCGACCGGACGGCCGCCCGGCGTTTGTCGTCATGCGGGAAGGTCCCTTCCGTTAACGGGGGAGCAACAAACTGGATCACAGCAAGCAATAGACGCATCGACATGTCAAGAACTGGCGCGCACGTCAGGTGCGGCATTCGCACAGGCTTCGGACATCTCGCCGCGGTTCCGGAACGCACCTTGCCCGAATGGCCCTGCCGTACGGATGTTCGGCCGCCGGAACCGGTACCGGCGATCTGCCGGTACCGGTACCGGAAGCGCTTTCCCGCCGCCGGCGGAGGTGGTCACGCTCCGTGTCGGTCGGCGCCAGTTTCCCGGCGCGTTCGAACTCGGCCGCTGCTTCGGCTCGCCGGTCGAGGCGCAGCAGCATCTCGGCCCTCGCGGCCGGCAGCTGGTGGTTGCCGGGCAGGTCGAAGTCGAGCAGGGCGAGGGCGGCGGCCGGACCGTCGGTTTGTGCAATCGCGACTGCGCGATTGAGTCGCACTATGAGCGAGCCGCTCAGTTTCTCCAGCCGTTCGTACAAGACGACGATCGCCGGCCAGTCGGTGTTGTCCGTTTGCTGCGCGACTGAGTGCTGGGCGGCGATCAGTGCTTGAAGGCGATAGGGGCCGGCGGGTGCCGGCGGTTCGAGCAAGGTGAGCGCTTCGGCGATCTCGACGGCGTCCCATTGCGTACGGTCCTGGTCCGCGAGCAGCACAAGCCGGCCATCGCGGCGCCGCGCATGCCGCCGCGAGTGCTGCAGCAACATGAGCGCCAACAGCCCAGCCACTTCGGCGTCGTCGGGCATCAGGTCACGCAGAAGCCGCCCGATGCGAATCGCCTCGAAGGCCACCTCGTCCCGGTACGACCGGTACCCCTCAGTGAAGAGCAGGTAGATCACCGCAGCGGCGCCGGCCGCCCGCTCCGGCAGCTCAGCCGCCCGCGGCACAGCGAGCGGGATGCCGGCGGTCTGAATCTTGCGCTTGGCCCGGGTGATGCGGGCGGCCATGGTCGGCTCGCTGACGAGAAACAGCCGGGCGATCTCAGGGACGGTCAAGCCGGCCACGAATCGCAGGGTGAGGGCCACTTGCGCTTCAAGGCCGAGCGCCGGGTGGCAGCACGCGAACAGCAACTGCAGGGAGTCGTCAGGGGCGGACGCTTTCTTGCGCTTACCGTCGGACGCTCCATTGCGCTTCCCGTCGGACGCCGCTTCGCACCTCTCGACAGGCACACTCTCGTGCGCTACGGCCGCTCTTTTGCGCTCCTCGGCGGCCACTCCCTCGCGCGCATCGGCCGCCCTTTCCCGCTTCCCGGCGGCCACTCGCTTACGCGAATCGGCCTCCCCATCGAGCGCTCCGGCCACCTCTTTGCGCTTCCCGTCGGACGCCGCTTCGCGCCTCTCGACAGGCACACTCTCGTGCGCTACGGCCGCTCTTTTGCGCTCCTCGCCGGCCAACCCCTCGCGCGCATCGGGCGCCCCTTCGCTCGGCCAAGGGTGTGGGGAGCCGGCTGGGAGCAGCGGGGGTGCTTCCTCGGGGGTGATCAGCAGCGGGAGGTAGCGGCGCAGGGTTTCGTCGCGGCGTCGGCGGTCGATGGCTCGGCGGCGGGCGACCGAGAGCAGCCAGGCGGCGGGGCGGCGCGGGACGCCCTCGCCGGGCCACTGGCGGGTGGCGGCGGCGAAGGCGTCCTGCAGCGCGTCCTCGGCCAGGTCGAAGCTGCGCAGCTCGGCCACGAGGGTGGCCAGCAGCGGCCCCCGGTGCTCGCGGAACGCAGCCTCGACGGCGGTCACTCGAAGGCCACCACCGGGCGGACCTCGACGATGTCGCCCAGTTCGGCGAGGGCTCGGCCGAACTCGAGCGCCTCGTCCAGGTCGCGCGCCTCGACCAGGTAGAAGCCGCCCAACTGCTCGGCCGTCTCGGCGTACGGGCCGTCGGTCAGCAAGCCACCCGAACGGATGGTTGTGGCCGTGTCGGTGAGCGCGAGTTCCTCCCCGCCGCGGTCGGCGTTGCGCTCTTTCAGCAGCGCGGCGAACCGGCCGTGGGCCTCGTAGGCCTGGCGCCGCTGCTCCTCGTCGGCCTCGGCCCAGTTCTTCTCGACCTGGTAGATCAGCAGTGCGTACTTCATGCGTACCTCCCGCACTCATCATGGATGTCATCCGGTCGTCGCACGACGTCCGGCGAAATCGACAATGTGAGGCGATCAGTCCGACCCTTAGCCTGACCGCATGCGTTTCCGGTTGCTGGGTCCCCTCGAAGTGCGGACCGTCGACGGAACGCCGGCCGATCCAGGAGGGCCGAAGCCGCGCGCCCTGCTCACCCTGCTGCTCAGCGAGGCCGGCCGGGTCGTGAGTGTCGACCGGGTGATGGCCGCGCTGTGGGGCGACAACCCGCCGCCCGGAGCAACCGGCACGGTCCAGTCGTACGTCTCCCAGCTGCGCCGCCTGCTCGGCAAGAACCTGATCGTCACCCGCTCCCCCGGCTACCTGGCCGACGTCGACCCGGCCGATATCGACCTGCTCCGCCTGCCCGCGCTGCTCGACGAGGCAGCCGAGCTCGACCCGGCCCATCGTCCGACACCGCCCCGACCCGATGACCTGCACGCGGCGGCCAAGCTGCTAACCGAGGCCGTCGACCTGTGGCGCGGCGAGCCGTTGGCCGACCTGCCCGACGATCCGCAGGTGGTGGCCGCCCGCAGCCGTCTGGCCGAGTTGCACCTGCTGGCCCGCCACCGCCGCGCCGCCTGCTGGATCGAGCTGGGCCGCACCGCCGAGGCCATCACCGAACTGGAAGGCCTGGTCGCCGAGCACCCCCTCCGCGAGGAGTTGTGGGCGGAGCTGATCAAAGCTCTCTACCGCGCCGGACGCCAGGCCGACGCCCTGAACGCCTACCGCCGATGCGCCCAGATCCTGGCCGACGAACTGGGCATCGACCCCAGCCCCAACCTCCGCGCCCTGGAAACTGCGGTCCTACGCCAAGACAGGGCCATGAGCGAGCGCGCAACGAACGAACACTTTCTGAGCGAACGTGCAACTCATGACAAGGTGCCGAGCGAGCGTGCAAGAAGCGCAGCCGGTGAACACTCGTTGAGCGAACGCACAGCCGACGACCTCGACATGAGCAGCAATGCGACTACTGCGCGCATGGCAGTCGAGCGATCGTTGAGCGAACGTGCGACAAGCGACAACGCCGCGCACAACAGTGCGGCAAATGAGCGTTCGACGAGCGAACGTGCAACGAGCGACAATATCGCGCACGACAGTGCGGCAAGTGAGCGCTCGGTGAGCGAACGTGCAACGAGCGACAACGCCGCGTACCACGGTGCGGCAAGTGAGCGCTCGATGGGCGAACATGCAGCAAGCGACAACGCCGCGCACAACAATGCGGCGAGTGAGCGCTCGGTGGGCGAACGTGCAACGAGCGACAACATCGCGCACAACCGTGCGGCCAGCGAGCGTTCGGTGGGCGAACGTGCAACGAGCGACAACATCGCGCACAACCGTGCGGCCAGCGAGCGTTCGGTGGGCGAACGTACAACGAGCGACAACATCGCGCACAACCCTGCGGCCAGCGAGCGTTCGGCGAGCGAACGTGCAACAAGCGGCCGTTTGATCGGTGAGCGGGCGCTCGTGGGGCGGCGGGCTGAGCAAAGCCGGCTGCGGGCTGCTCTCGGGGAGGTGACGAGGGGCAGCGGGGCGGTCATCGTGCTCGAGGGTGAGGCGGGGATCGGCAAGACGCGGCTTGCGGAGGCTGCGGCGGCCATGGCGGGGGCTCAGGGCTGGCGGTCGGTGTGGAGCCGGTGCGCGGACGACGCGGGGGTGCCGGCGCTTTGGCCGTGGCTGCAGGTGCTCGAAAGGCTGGACGGTGGCGGGCTGCACGGGGCGGCCGACGGGGATCCGACGTTTGCTCTGTTCGACGAGCTGCGTCGGCGGCTGGCTGGGGCAGCTTCGGCCACTCCCCTTCTGATCGTGCTCGACGATGTGCAGGCGGCCGATGCGACGTCGCTGGCCCTGCTTGCGCTGCTGGCCCGTCACCTTGAGGGTGTCCGGCTGCTGGTGGTGCTGACCGTGCGGACCGTCGGTGAGGAGCTGCCGGGTGAGGTGGTGGACTGCCTGGCGGCGCTCGCGCGGGAGCCGCGCGCTCAGCGGATTCAGTTGACCGGTCTCACGCCGGGCGATGTGCGCGAACTGATCGGTGGGTCGGACGAACTTGCGCGCATCGTGCATGAGCGAACAGACGGCAACCCGTTCTTCGCCGGGGAGCTGACGGCGCTGGTCGAGGCTGAGGGCCGGGTTGACGGGCTGCCTCCGTCCGTACGCGATGTGCTGGACCGCCGCCTGGCCCGGTTGCCCGCCGAAACTGTCGCTTTGTTGCGGTTGGCGGCGGTGATCGGACGCGACGCCGACCTGCCGCTGCTCGAAACGGCGTCGGGGCTCGACGCCGAGCAGGTGATCACCGAGCTGGAGCCGGCGGTGGCGAGCCGGGTTCTGCGCTTCGACGAGACGGCCTGGCGCTGGCGGTTCAGTCATGCGCTCGTCCAGGAGACGCTGCTGGCGGGGCTTAGCCGGATCGCCGCGGCCCGGCTGCACGCGCGCGTCGCACAGGCCCTTAGCGGCGCCGCCGCGGTCGATCGGCTGGCCCACCACTATTTCCAGGCGGTGCCCGTTACCGGCGCCGAGCCCGCCCGGCGGTACGCGATCGAGGCCGCGGCGGCCGCCCGTGACCAGCACGCGCACGCCGAGGCGGCCACCCAGACCCGGCGGGCTCTGGCGCTGCTCGGGCCGGACGACACCGAGCGGCATCGGCTGCTCGTGGCGCTCGGAGACGACCTGCTGCGCGCGGGGCGGCTCAACGAGGCCCAAGAGGTCGTCGCCGAGGCGATTGCGGTGGCCCGGCGGCTTGGTGATCGGGACAAGCTCGCCGCCGCCGCCAGCGTGTGGGGCGGCGTCACGTTGTGGAACTGGCGTGCGTACGGCGTCGTCGACGAAAGCCTGGTGGCGCTGCTCGAAGAACTGGCCGAGTCGGCCGGCGAGCAGGACCCGGCTCTGCGGGCCCGGCTGCTCGGCACGCTCGGGGTCGAACTCGCCTACAGCGCCACGCGACGGGCGGACAGCGTCGCTTCGGCCGAACGAGCGGTCGAAGTTGCACGTTCGCTCAACGATCCTGCACTCCTCGGCCGGACGCTCAACAACTACATGATTGCCACCTGGGGGTCGGCCGACCGGAACGCGCGCTGGCTCGAGGCGGTGGAGGAGTCGCTTGCGCTCAACGGGCTTCCGCTGCGCACCGAGTTCTTCGCGCGGCTGCACCGCGGGCCGTTGTTGCTGCATCTGGGGGACGCGGCCGGCTTCGAGGCCGACCTGGCGGCGGCGACCCGGCTCGCGGCCCGGCTCACCGGACCCGACGTACGGCCGCACCTGCTCTATCAAGAGACCGGTCGGGCCATGCTGCGCGGGCGGTGGGCTGAAGGCGAGGAGAGCGCCGACCAGGCGTACGCGCAATTCCGGCAGACGAGTCTGTGGGGTGCACGTTTCTGTCGCATCCTGCACGTTTTCACGTTCCGGGGTCGCGACGGCCGGCTCGGCGACGCGTTGGCCGAACTGGTGGACGGCGCCGAGGAGATGAACGTTCCGCTGCTGCACGGGACGGCGGTTGTCGCCGCGGCCAAGTCGGGCAACCTGACCGAGGCGCGGCGGCTGCGGCGGCGGTGGCCGGACGTGGTGCCGCGCGACTGGACGACGGACGCGGTATTGGTCGTGCAGGCGTGGATCTCGCTCGCTCTCGGCGGTGATCTGTCCGCGGCGTACGAGTCACTTCTGCCCTACCGCGGCCGGCAGATCGTGGTCGGGACGGCCGGCGCCTGCTGGGGCTCGTACGACCTGGAACTGGCCCGCCTGGCCACGGCCCTGGGACGCGATGCCGAGGCCGCCGCCCACCGAGATGCCGCGGCCGCCCTGGGCGAGGCGGTCGGGTCACCCTGGCAGGTGAAGGAAGCCCGCGGGCAGGAGACCAAGCGCGAGCGGGCGAGTAAAGGAGCGCAGGGGCAGGCGAGTAAGGAAGCGCGCGGGCAGGAAACGTAAGCGCGCGGGCGAGTGAACCAACACGCGGGCAAGAAGACCCAAGCGCGGGCAGGCGAGTGAAGAAGCGCGCGGAAAGTGAAGGAAGCGCTCATTGGCGAGCGAAAGAAGGCAACGCGGCGGGAGCGGATCGGCCCGGCAAGAGAAGCAACCCCGCAAGAGTGAGTGAGTCGAGGCCGCCGCGGCACGCCGGCTGGGAAAAGACGCCCGCAAGGATTTCGCAAGGTGAACCTTAAGCCGATCGCAAGCGAGGTTCGGCAGAGTCCTCGGTGAAGCTACACCGTTGACCGGAAGGGACCACCATGACCACCGCCGTCGAAACCTTCGAGGCGCTTCGCCGCCGACTCACCGGCGCGCTCGCCGTGCCGGGCGAGCCGCTGTACGCCGCGCTGACGGCTGGATTCAACGTCGCCATCGCCGCTACGCCGGCCGCCGTCGTCGAAGCGCGCGACGCGCAGGACGTTGTCGAGGCCGTACGGTTCGCGGCCACGACCGGGCGGGCGGTCGCCGTGCAGGCCACCGGGCACGGGCTGGCGTCCACCTTGGACGGCGCGATCCTCGTGCACACCGGCCGCCTCGACGAGTGCGTGGTGCACCCGGACGGCTGGGCCCGGGTCGGCGCCGGGGTGCGCTGGCAGCAGGTGCTCGACGCGGCCGCGCCGCACGGGCTGGCCCCGCTGTGCGGTTCGGCGCCGGCCGTCGGAGTCGTCGGCTACACGACCGGCGGCGGGCTGGGACCGGTCGCGCGGACTTACGGCTGGGCTTCCGATCGCGTACGGGCCATCGAGATCGTCACCGGCGACGGGGTGCCGCGCCGGGTGACCGCAACCGAGGAGCCCGACCTGTTCTGGGGCGTGCGCGGCGGCAAGGGGGCGCTCGGCATCGTCACGGCGCTCGAGTTCGACCTGGTTCCGCTGCCTGAGGTGTACGCCGGTGCGCTGTACTTCGCGGGCGCCGACGCGCACGCCGTTGTGCACCGCTGGCGTGAGTGGTCGTCCGCGTTGCCGGCCGAGGCGACCACTTCGCTGGCCCTGCTGCAGTTGCCGCCGATGCCGGGCGTGCCCGAGCCGCTGGCCGGCAAGTTCTCGGTCGCGGTCCGGTTCGCGTGGACGGGTTCTCAGGCCTCGGGTGAGGCCGTGCTCGCGCCGATGCGGGCTGCGGCTGAACCCCTGATCGATGCCGTGCAGACCATCCCGTACGCGGGAATTGGAATGGTTCACGCCGACCCGGTCGACCCGATGCCGGTGGTCGAGGACACCGACCTGCTGACCGCGCTGCCCGCCGAGGCCGTGGACGCGCTGCTGGCCGTGGCCGGGCCGGACGCCCGCTCGCCGCAGGTGATCGTCGAGCTGCGCCAGCTCGGTGGCGCCCTGGCCGCCGAACCCGCCCAGCCGAGCGCCCTGTGCCACCGCGACGCCGCGTTCGTGCTCACGATCATCGGCGTTCCCGTGCCGCCGATCGCCGACGCCCTCGTCCCGCACGCCGCCGCCGTCCGCGCGGCGCTGGGCCCGTGGGCCACCGGCGGCGCCCTGCCGAACCACGGCGCGGCGGCCGGCCCGGAGCGGATCGCCCGCTCCTACGACGCCGAGACGCTGACCCGGCTGATCGAGCTGACCGAGCGCTACGACCCGGCCCACGTGCTGCGCGCCGGCCAGGTCCCGGTCCGCCCGGCCGCCTGACAGCCGGACGCCCGCGGCGCGTGAACTAGGCGGGGTCACGCGCCGCGGCACCGGCAACTCTGCGGCGCGCGACCTGGCGGGGTCGCGCGTTGCCGTACCGGGAACTCTGCGGCGCGCGACCTGGCGCGGTCGCGCAGCACGATTCGTTTCTCCCCCACCGCGCATGATTCGGCGGGCGCGGACGGCGTTCTACCGTCGGGCGATGACGGACGGGAACGCACCCAGCCGGCCGGGCTACGCGCCGGTGATCGGGCTGATCATCTTCACGTACGTGCTGGCCACGTCGGTCACCGAGCGGGTCGGCGTGGCCCTTGTGCTGGTCGTTCAGGTCGGCACGGTCTGGTACGTGCTGCGGCTGGCCTCGATCCGCCCGCATCTGCGCAACGCAGCCACCGCCGTCTTCGTCCTGGCGGTGGTCTCCGCCGTCTGGGCGCTCGTCTTTCCAACCAACTGGTTGGTCGGGCTGACGTTTCTGGCCGGCTGTGTCCTGTACGCGATTGCTCCCCTGGCCATCGTGGCGGACGTCGCCCGCCGTGCCGTCGACCGGGAACTGCTGCTCGGCGCACTCGCCGCTTACCTCATGCTGGGCATGGCGTTCGGCTTCGCGTACCGCTGCATCGCCCTGCTGCAGCCCGGCCCGTTCTTCGGCGACGCCGGCGACGCCGCCCTGCCCGACGCCCTGTTCTTCAGCTTCGTCACGTTGACCACCACCGGGTACGGCGATCTGGTGCCGACCGGCAACCCGGGCCGCAGCCTGGCCGTGCTCGAGGCCCTGACCGGCCAACTCTTCCTCGTGACAGCGGTCGCCAAGGTGGTCGAGGCCTGGCGCCCCCGCCGCCGTCGCGACTGAATCCCATCAGCCACGAACCAAGGCCTGGCGCCACTGACTCACATCAGCCAGGGGTCCATGCCGGAGCTGCCCTGGGGTGGGTCGGCGATGATCGGCGGGGGTGGACGGCGGCGCCGAAGCACTCGGGCCAGGCGTGCGACGATCACGCCGCCCGGCCCTGGCAGGCCGAAGCCCAGCCGCGTCAGGTCGCGCGCACCCGGACCGGTTGGGATGTCCCGCGGCAGTGTCGCGACGGCTACCAGCCAGGTTGGCAGCGCAAGCAGCCGCAGCATGCGGGCCAGTCGCTCCGACTCGATCACGCTTTCCGGGTCCAGGTGCTCGTCCAGCAGCTCGGCCAGCTCCCCGCCGCGCTCGGGATGGCCGGCCGCCTCCGCGAACTCGTCGGCCGACGAGACACCCAGCGGGTCGTCGAGAACGTCCTCCTCGGCCCCGGGCTCGCGCGACGGGTCGCTCACGTAGCGCCCGACCTCTTCGTCACCGGTCCAGGCCACCACGGCCAGCTGACGGTCGGCCAGCACCCGCAGCACCAGCACAGTCGCCTTCAGGTCCTGGGCCAGCGCCTCGCCGACGCCGGCTATCCCCCGCCGCTTCGTGGCCACGGCGCCGCTCCCGGGCACGGCGATCACCGGCAGCCAGCCGCCCTCGGCGGGTCCGACCCATCCGGTGAACCGGATCCGCCGGAGCACCTCAAGTACGGCGGCGGCCTCGCCGTCGCGGACCAGGGCCACGGCGTACGAGTCACCGACCGGCCCGCCGACCTCGGCGCCGGCACCTAACGGGTACATGCTCCGATGGTCCCACCTGCGTCGTCAGGCCGCCGAGGGCACTCCCAGCAGGTCGAGCAGCCGCCGGCGCAGCACCCCGAAACCCGGTGCGTCCGGGGCCCGCGGATGCTCCAGCTCGACCGGCAGATCGGCGGCGATCACGCCTCGATCCAGAACCAGGGCGCGGTCGGCCAGCAGCAAGGCCTCCTCGACGTCGTGGGTGACCAGCAGGGCGGCGAAGCCGTGACGGGCCCGCAGCCGGCCGAACAGCTGCTGCATGCGCAGGCGGGTCAACGCGTCCAGGGCGCCGAACGGCTCGTCCAGCAGCAGCACCGATGGTTCGCGGGCCAGGGCCCGGGCGAACGCCACCCGCTGGGCCTGCCCGCCGGACAGCTCGATCGGCCACGCCCGCGCCCGGTCGGCCAGGCCCACCTCGGCCAGGGCGTCGGTGCAACGCGTACGGTCGTCGACCCCCAGGCCGACGTTGTCGATCACCCGCTTCCACGGCAGCAGGCGATGCTCCTGGAACACCACCGCATGCTGGGCCGGCACGGTGAAGTCGCCCGAGGCGGCCGGGTCCAGGCCGGCCAAAATGCGGAGCAAAGTGCTCTTGCCGGAGCCGCTGCCACCCAGCAGGGCGACCACTTCGCCGCGGGCGATGTCCAGGTCGGCGCCGTCGAGCACAGTGACCGGTCCGAAGGCTCGGCGGACGCCCCGGGCCCGTACGACTAAGTCGCTTGCAGTCCTCGGCGCCACGCCAGGGTTCTCCTCTCGAGGATGCGGAGCAGCAGGTCGGAGAGCAGCCCGAGGCCGGCGTAGACGAACAGGCCCAGCACCACGACGTCGGTCTGGCTGAACTCGCGGGCCTCCATCATGAGGAAGCCGATGCCGTTCTGCGTGTTGGTCTGCTCGCCTACCACCAGGCTCAGCCAGGCAGCCCCGATGGCCAGCCGTAGGCCCAGGAACAGCGAGGGCAACGCACCCGGCAGCACGACGTGGCGGATCCGCTGCCACGTGTTCAGGCCGCAGGTACGGGCCGCTTCGACCAGTCGCTCGTCGATGTCGCGAATTCCCGCGTACGTGTTGAAGTAGAGCGGGAAGAACGCGCCCAGCGCGACCAGCGTGATCTTCATCGACTCGCCGATGCCGACCCAGATGATCAGCAGCGGCACCAGCGCCAGGTGCGGCAGCATGCGGGCCATCTGCACCGGCGGATCGATGGCGTCGTCACCGGCCCGCAGCAGCCCGGCCACCGAGCCCAGCACCAGCGCGAGCGTCCCGCCGATGAGCAGCCCGATGGCGGCCCGGGTGAGCGAGTCGAGCAGGTGGTCGCCGAGCGTGCCGTCCCGGGCGAGCCGCCAGCCGGTCTGCAGCACTGTGCTCGGCGCCGGCAGTTTGTCCTCCGCGATCACGCCGGTCCGCGACGCCGTCTCCCACAAGACAAGGATGAGGACGGGGCTGATTGTGCGCTGCCAACGGACGCGCCGCTTCGCCTTTTGCGGCGGCTGGGCCGAGGCGACATCGGAGTCGGGCGCCGCTACGAGGGTCACGGCGCGGCCTCGGCGAACCGTGGGTCCACCAGCGACTTGACGTCCACCTTGCCGGGAATGAGCTCCAGACCGGCGAAACCGTCCGCGATGGCCTGCAACTCGTCGCCGATCGAGGCGTCCAGCTGGTCGACCGGCTGGGCCGCGCGGGCCAGCGCCCGCTTGGTGGTCGCCTCGTCGATCTTGAGCTCCGGCGCCAGGACCTGCGCACGCTCGTCGGGATGCCCGATTCCCCACGCGGTCGTTTTCTCGTACGTACGAAGGAAGCTCTTGATTTGCTCGGTCTTCAGCCCCGCGGCGTCCTTGCCCACCAGCAGGTACTCACGGTTGTTGGCGACCCCGGTGGCGTCGGCCAGGATCTGGACGCCCGGCTGCTCGGCCAGCGCGAAATAGGGATCCCAGATGATCCAGGCGTCGACCTGGTCGTTGTCGAAGGCCGGCCGCCCCTCGGCGGGCTTGAGGTACTTCACGTTGATGTCGGAGAGCTTCATGTTGTTGGCCTCGAGCAGCTTCAGCAGCAGCCAGTGCACGTTGGAGCCCTTGTTGAGCGCGACCGTCTTGCCCTTGAGGTCGGCGAAACTCTTGTAGCCCTTGGCTTTCTTGACGAGCACCGCCTCGCTCTTGGGCGACGGCGCCCCGACCCCCGCGATCACGAACTGCGTCTTGGCCGCCGCCGCGAAGATCGGCGGCGCCTCACCGGTCTGCCCGACGTCGATGGCGCCGGCCTTCAACGCCTCGGTCAACGCCGGCCCGCTCTCGAACAGCGACCAGGTAACGCCCGGCGCGTCCCCCCGCGCCTTGACGAGACTCAGCCCGCCGAACCGCTGATAGCCGATGCGCAGCCCGCCATCCCCCTCCGCGGCGTCGGTAGACGAGTCACCGCTGCAGCCACCAAGGGCCACCGCCAGAACCAAGGACGCAAGCACCACAAGCGATCGACGCATGCCCATGACTCTATCTAACCGATAGGAGATACCGGAAGAGTAGGCGACGCCGGTTCGGCTCTTCGGTTTTCCTCACGTTCAACACAGAGGGGCCGACGTGAGGGCCGCGAAGCCCGTGAGCAAGTGGAAAATCGCCGTGGCCGGCCTGAGGACCCATGTCCACGGGCCGCACATCCGCTCGGACGGCGCAGGCACTTTCTCGATCCCCCAGCGCGGAAGCTCGACATCTCCTCAAGCTGTTGCTGGCAAAGCCCCTCCCCGACTGGCGACCCGCGACGACCCCGCCCTACCAACGGGTCCGCCACGACAAAGCACGAGTTACCTTCCGGCGACTGTCACTGCTTTCCGGCACTCCGCTGGACGCGGCGGAGGCGAGAGTTCCCACAGCGGCCGCGCCGACGTTGATCACGCTCTTGAGACGCTTCACCACTACCTCCGGCTTGAAAGATTCTCGGACCGAGAAGGCGAGCGCCCGGGTCACCATCGCGCCGGCGGCCGGCGAGCCGGAGCGACCTTGGTGGTGCGTCACCACGCAGCTGCACGCAACCCAGCGGGGCGAGGTGGCCCGGTCGGCGCATCTGGCGTCGGCCGAACCAGGGATTGCGCTGTGCGGCTATGACATAACTTCGGGCGTCCCGAGGCGAGAGATCGGCGTGCGACCCTGCCCCGGCTGCGTCGGCCGGGCCGCCCCGGACGTCCGGCATCGCCTGCGCAGAGAGAGCAACCGCCGGAGCACGTCGTCGGCCGAGGGGAACTATGCCGTGCGCGCTTACCTCGAGATGACCCTGGGTCCCGACTGCGTGGCGCGGGATCTTCCCGGCGGGACGGCGGTCAGCGGCGGCCTGCCCTCACTGGGGCGGCGACGCTAGGGACGCCGGCGACTCGGCAACGTGCTCCAGCGTCTCGCGGAGGGCGTTTGCGGCTGGGGAGGCGGCGCCGGAGAGGCGTTGGGCCGTGAAGATCGTGCGGCGGGGCCGGTTGGGCAGGTCCAGGAGGCGGCACGAGGTGTCGCGGCCGGCCCAGACCAGGTCGGGGATCAGGGCCACGGCGTTGCCGGACTCGACGAGGCGGATGTGGGCCTGCAGATCCGCGGTCTCGTAGCGGACATCCGGCTCGAAGCCGGTTGAGCGGCACAGCTGCTCGGCGAAGTGGCGGGAGGCGGTGCCGCGCGGCTCCATCACCCACGGCATGTGGCGGGCCTCGTCGAGGGAGGCCACCGGGTGCAGCGCCGCGCCGGGTGCGGGCAAGGCCAGGCGGATCGCATCGGTGGTCAGGGGGCGGCGGTCCAGGCCGGGGTGGTGTGGCGCGGCGTGGGCCGGGTATTGCTCGGCGATAACCATGTCGAAGTCGCGGGCCCAGGTTTCGCGCAACGCCTCCTCCGGTTCGCGCTGCACCATCTCGACCCGTACGTCGGGAAAGCGGGTGGCCATGGCCAGCAGAGTGGCCGGCATCAGGGCCAGCGCGGCCGACTGGAACACGGCCACGCGCACCCGGCCGCTGACCGTGGCCGTCGACGCCTGCAGCCGGGACTCGGCCCGTTCCAGCGTGTCGAGCACCTCGCCGACCGACTCGACCAGCACCTCGGCCTGCGGGGTGAGCTGCACGCCGCGGCCCGACTTGCGCAGCAGGGGCATGCCGGCCTCCCGCTCCAGCTGGCTGAGCTGCTGCGACACGGCCGACGGGCTGAAGTTGAGGGCTTCGGCGACGGCCGCGATCGTGCCCCGGACGGCCAGTTCGCGCAGCAGGACGAGACGCCGGATCTCCAGCACGACAGCCTCCCGGAAAACATTAAGCAGAACTGAAGAGTACTCGTCGAAAACCGTCGCTTTTCCTGAACGGAACCCGGAAGGACACTTTCGGCATGACTGACGTCGCCCACTCGCCGGTCCAGCCGACCGAGCTCGCCGATGAGGCCATTGATCTGGTCCGCCGCTGGCTTCGCGAGGCCTCCGCGATCAAGACCACCGGCTCGGCGGCGCAGCTGGCCGGCCTGCTGCGCGACCCGAAGGGCCTGGCCTTCGCGGTCGGGTTCGTCGACGGGGTCGTGCGGCCCGAGGACGTACGCGTCAGTGCCCGCGCCCTTCACTCGCTGGCCCCGGACGTTCCGCGCTTCCTGCCCGCTCCCCTGCGCGGCGCGGTGCGGCTCGGTGGCGCGCTGGCCCCGGTCATGCCGGGTGTCGTCGTGCCGATCGCCCGCCGCGTGCTGCGCCGCATGGTCGGCCACCTCATCGTGGACGCCACCGACGCCAAGCTGGGCCGGGCCATCGCGAAGATCAAGCGCCGCGACGTGCGCCTGAACGTCAACCTGCTGGGCGAGGCCGTGCTCGGCCGGGGCGAGGCCACTCGGCGCCTGCGCGAGACCGAGCGGCTGCTGGGCCGCGACGACGTCGACTACGTGTCGATCAAGGTGTCGTCGACTGTCGCCCCGCACAACCCGTGGGCGTTCGACGAGGCCGTCACGGAGATCGTGGAGCAGCTGACCCCGCTGTTCACGCTGGCCGCGACCGCCCGTACGCGCAAGTTCGTCAACCTCGACATGGAGGAGTACAAAGACCTCGACCTCACGATCGCGGTCTTCACCCGCCTGCTC
Organism: Paractinoplanes pyxinae; assembly: GCF_026626335.1. GTDB lineage: Bacteria > Actinomycetota > Actinomycetes > Mycobacteriales > Micromonosporaceae > Actinoplanes > Actinoplanes pyxinae. The sequence continues at coordinate 246,080 of NZ_JAPNTZ010000008.1, forward strand.
GACAAGCCCGAGCTGCGCGACCTCGAGGCCGGCATCGTGCTGCAGGCCTACCTGCCGGACGCCCTGTCGGCGATGATCCGCCTGCAGGAGTGGGCGGCCAAGCGCCGGGCCGGCGGCGGCGCGGGCATCAAGGTGCGCCTGGTCAAGGGCGCGAACCTGCCGATGGAGCAGGTCGAGGCGACAGTGCACGGCTGGCCGCTCGCGACGTGGCACAGCAAGCAGGACACCGACACCAACTACAAGCGCGTGCTGGACTACTCGCTGCACCCCGACCGCATCGGCAATGTGCGGCTCGGCGTGGCCGGTCACAACCTTTTCGACATTGCGTACGCATGGCTGCTGGCCGGCCGGCGCGGAGTTCGCGAGGGCATCGAGTTCGAGATGCTGCTCGGGATGGCCGAGGGCCAGGCCGAGGTGGTGCGGCGTGAGGTCGGCGGGTTGCTGCTGTACACCCCGGTCGTCCGGCCCGAGCAGTTCGACGTCGCCATCGCGTACCTGATCCGGCGGCTCGAAGAGGGCGCCAGCAGCGACAACTTCATGTCGGCGGTGTTCGAGCTGGACAGCGACTCGGCGCTGTTCGCCCGGGAGCGGGACCGCTTCCTCGCGTCGCTGGAACAGCTCGACGACGAGGTGCCGGAGCCGCACCGCATCGCCGTCCGGCCCGACATCGAACCCGGTCAGTTCGCCAACACGCCCGACACCGATCCGGCTGTGGCGGCAAATCGGGCAGAGGTCCGCGAGGTCCTGAAGCGGGTGCCCACGACCTCGATCGGCCAAAAGACCATCGACGCCGCCCGCGTCACGGACGAGCGCCGCCTCGACGACCGCCTCGGCGCGGCCGTCGCCGCCGCCACCGCCTGGGGCGCGTTGACCGGCGCCGAGCGCAGCGCGGTCCTGCACCGGATCGGTGAGGCCCTCGAGGCGCATCGCCTGGACCTCATCGAGGTGATGGCGGCCGAGACCGGCAAGACGGCCGACCAGGCCGACCCCGAGGTCTCCGAGGCCATCGACTTCGCGCACTACTACGCCGAGCTGGCGGCCGAGCTCGACACGGTCGACGGCGCGGTCGCCGTCCCCGAGAAGCTGACGCTGGTCACGCCGCCGTGGAACTTCCCGGTGGCCATCCCGGCCGGTTCGGTGCTGGCTGCCCTGGCCGCCGGCTCCGCGGTCGTGCTCAAGCCGGCCGGCCCGGCCGAGCGTTGCGGCGCGGTGCTGGCCGAGATCATCAAGCCCGTGCTGCCCGACGCCGACCTGCTCACGCTGGTCCAGGTCGAGGAGCGCGCCCTGGGCAAGCAGCTGATCAGCCACGCCCTGGTCGACCGGGTCATCCTGACCGGCGCCTACGAGACGGCCGAGCTGTTCCGGTCGTTCCGGGCCGACCTGCCGCTGCTGGCCGAGACCAGCGGCAAGAACGCCATCATCGTCACCCCCAGCGCCGACCTCGACCTGGCCGTCAAGGACGTGATCGGCTCGGCCTTCGGGCACGCCGGTCAGAAGTGCTCGGCCGCCTCGCTGGTCATCCTGGTCGGCTCGGTGGCGCGTTCCGACCGCTTCCGCCACCAGTTGCTGGACGCCGCCCGGTCGCTGACCGTGGGGTGGCCGTCGGATCCTCGCAGCCAGGTCGGCCCGGTGATCGAGCCGGCCGCGGGCAAGCTGCTCGAGGGCCTGACCAAGCTCGGCCCCGGCGAGTCGTGGCTGCTCGAGCCGAAGAAGCTCGACGACAGCGACCGGCTCTGGAGCGTGGGCATCCGTGATGGCGTCAAGCGGGGGTCGGACTACCACCGTACGGAATACTTCGGTCCGATTCTCGGCATCATGACCGCCGAGACCCTGGACGAGGCGATCGACCTGGTCAACGACGTCGACTTCGGACTCACCTCGGGTCTGCACTCGCTCGACCCCGAGGAGCTGGCGCTCTGGCTCGACCGGGTGCAGGCGGGCAACCTGTACGTGAACCGCGGCATCACCGGCGCGATCGTGCGGCGGCAGCCGTTCGGCGGGTGGAAGCGCTCGGCGGTCGGCGCCGGCACCAAGGCGGGCGGTCCCAACTATCTGGTTGGTCTGACCGGCTGGCAGTCCGCTGAGTCGCGGTCAACTGCGAAAATCGACAACGTTGCCGTACGGGCGTTGCTGACCGCCGCGGGCAACGATCCCGCGCTCGAACGGGCCGCACACAGCGACGCCGCCGCCTGGCAAGAGAAGTTCGGCTCGCCGGCGGACGTCTCCGGCCTGTGGGCCGAGCGCAACGTGCTCCGCTACCTGCCCGTGCCGGTCGAGGTGCGGCTGGCTTCGGGCGGTTCGGTGACCGATCTGCTGCGGGTCGTCGCCGCGGGCCTGCGGGCGGGCGCGCCGTTCCGGGTCTCGACCGCCACTCCCCTGTCGCTCGAGCTTCCGGTCGAGGTGCGGGTCGAGGACGATGAGGCCTTCGCCGCAGGGCTGCGCGGCGTGAACCGGGTGCGGCTGATCGGCGGTTCGGCCGAGGCGCTGGCCCGGGCCACCGGCGGGCGTCCCGACCTCGCGGTGTGGTCGCAGCCGGTCACCGAGGCGGGCCGCGTCGAGATGCTGCCGTTCCTGCACGAGCAGGCGATCAGCATCACGGCCCACCGCTTCGGCAACCCCGACAAGCTGGCCGGGTCGGCGCTCTAGTACGCGTCGAGGGCGGCCACTTCGAGGGCCCGGTCGATCTCGTCGGCCGCGACCTGAGCGCCGGACACGCTTTTGGCGATCTGTCCGGCGCTCGGCACGTCCCGCTTGGCGGGCCACGACTCCGGCTTCCACAGCGACGACCGTACGAACGCCCGGGCGCAATGCAGGAAGAGCTCCTCGACCGTCACCTCGACCGCCAGGTCGGGGACCACGCCCTTCATGACCATCCGCTCGAGGTAGGGCGCGTCCGCGACGATGCGGGCGCGCCCGTTGACCCGGATGGTGTCGCCCGAGCCCGGCACCATGAACAGCAGGCCGACGCGGGGACGCTGCAGGAGGTTGAGCAGGCTGTCGAGGCGGCCGTTGCCCTTGCGGTTGGCGAAGGCCAGCGTACGGTCGTCGAGCACCAGCACGCTGCCGGGCGGGTCGCCCCGCGGCGAGACGTCACATGTGCCGTCCTCCGCCGACGTCGCCAGCAGGAAGAACGGGCTCAACTCGATGAACCGGCGCGACTCGGCGTCGATGTGATCGATACCCTTCTCCGCGATGAACTGCGGTGGCGGCGCCACGTACTCGCGAAGCTCCGCCTCGGTCTCGATCACCCTGGTCATCAGGCGAACCTAACCTTCGACGACGTTGCGCAGCGAACGGCCCTCTCGGAATGCGACCAAGTTCTCGCTGATCAGATCGTCGGCGCCGACCGGACGGCCGCCGGCGACGTGCGGCGTGATGATGACATTGGGCTCGTTCCACAGCCCGGACGACTCGGGCAGCGGCTCGGTCTCGAAGACGTCGAGCGCGGCCCCGCCGATCGTGCCGTCCTCGAGGGCGTCGAGCAGGGCGTCCTCGTCGAGCGTGACGCCCCGGCCCACGTTGACCACCCAGGCGTGGTCGGGCAGCAGGTCGAACACCTCGGCGTCGAGGGCGTGCGTCGTCGACTCGGACGCGGGCAGGATGCCGATCAGCACGTCGGTCTGCGTCAGCAGGCGCGGCAGGTCGGCCTCGGTCACCACCTCGAAGCCGTCGCGGGTGCCGGCGCTGCGGGCCACGCCGGTCACCTTGGCCCCGAGCGCCTTCAGGTGCGGCGCCAGCACGGCCGCGATGCTGCCGAAACCCCAGATCACCACGTTGGCGTCGCGGAGCGTATAGAAGCGCTGAGTGTCCGGCGCCGCCTGAAGATCACGCATCTCGTCGGCCCAATGGTGTGCGGCCTGAGCTCGCAGGAGAAGGTGCAGATGCCGTACGGCGGCAAGCGTTAGCGCCAGAGTGTGCTCGGCGACCGTCTCGTCGTGCAGCCCGCGGCCCGAGGTGATCACGACGTCGGGACCGAAGCCGGCCGCGAGCACGGCGTCCGGCCCGGCGGCCAGCGTCTGCACCCAGCGCACCTGTTTCAGCTGCTCGGCGGCCTCACGCAGCCGGTCGCCGGGGTTGTTCCACACGACCAGGACCTCGGCGTCGGCGTGCTCGGGCGGAATCGGCCGGCCGACGGCGTAACGGACGGCGGTGACTCCCTCGGGCAGGCTCGGGTCGAGGTGGGTGCTGTCCGGCAGCAGAATCTTCATGGTTGCCAGACTAGATTCGCAACGGTGACGGTCGTCCAGTTCGAGCACCGGCCCGGCCTCCTCGACCTCGGCTGGGGGCATCCGCGGCCCGAATCGCTGCCCCTCGACGAGTGGGCGCGGGCCGGGGCGGAAAGCATTGCGACGTACGGCTGGCAGGCCCTGACCTATGGCCATGCTCCCGGTCCGGCCCCTCTGATCGACTGGCTCTGCTCCCACGTGGGCGACGCCACCGCCGATCAGACGTTCGTGACGGCGGGCGCCTCGCACGGGCTGGCCCTGCTGACCCAGGTGCTGACCGAGCCGGGCGACGTCGTGCTGGTCGACTCGCCCACGTACCACCTGGCCTTCAAGATCTTCGAGGACCACGGGGTGCGGCTCGTCCCGGCGCCGACCGACGAGCACGGTCTGCTGCCGGCCGAGACGGCGGCGCTGGCGTCTTCGCTGGACGCCGTCTTCCTGTACCTGGTGCCGACGTTCGGCAACCCGACCGGGCTCAGCCTGCCGCCCGATCGGCGGCGTGAGCTGGTGTGCCAGGGGCTGACGATCGTCGAGGACGACACGTATCGCGAGCTGTACTACGGCGACGCCCCACCGCCCGCGCTCTGGCGGCTGGCCGAGGAGGAAGGGGTCATCCGCCTGGGGTCGTTCGCCAAGACCGTGGCGCCCGGGCTGCGGCTGGGCTGGATCAACGCGTCGCCGTTCCTGATCGACCGGTTGAGCCGGCTGGGTTACGTGCACAGCGGCGGCGGGGTGAACCACTCGGTGGCGATGACGATGGCCACGTTCGGCACTTCCGGCGCGTACGGGCGGCACGTGGCGTCACTGCGCTCTGTTTACCGCGAGCAACGGGACGCCTTGGCCTCCGCGCTGGACGTGACCCCACCCGAGGGCGGCTGGTTCGTGTGGCTGCCGTTGCCGGCCGGGGTGGACGCGGATGAACTGCTGCCGGTGGCGGAGCGGCACGGAACCTCATTCGTGCCGGGAACCGCCTTCTACACCGAAGGCTGCGGGGGCTCGGACCACGTACGACTCAGTTTCTCGCACCTCGCGCCAGCGGAGCTCACCGAAGCGGCCGGATATTTAATGTCATCAATAGTTTCGGCGTAGGACAGGAAAGGGATCTCCCGCCCGGCGCGGCCGCCCCCGAGACTGATCGGCATCTATCCCTTGGGTTGATAGGAGCTGGTCATGCTTCGCCTCGCTCGCCGGATCGCGCTGCTCGTCGCCGCCACCGCGGCCGTCGGCCTGTCCGCCGCCGCACCCGCCTCGGCCACCCCGCCGAACATCCCGTCGGCCACCACCGCCCGCTCGCAGCTGGCGGCCCTGACCGTCGCCACGCAGGGCTCGATGAGCGGCTACTCGCGCGACCTGTTCCCGCACTGGATCACCATCAGCGGCGCCTGCAACACCCGCGAGACCGTGCTCAAGCGCGACGGCAGCAACGTCGGCACGAGCTCGGCCTGCGCCGCGACCTCGGGCAGCTGGTACTCCCCGTACGACGGCGCGACCTGGAGCGCGGCCTCCGACGTCGACATCGACCACGTCGTGCCGCTGGCCGAGGCGTGGCGGTCCGGCGCGAGTTCGTGGACTACCTCGAAACGGCAGAGCTTCGCCAACGACCTCTCGCGGCCGCAGCTGATCGCCGTGACCGACAACGTCAACCAGTCCAAGGGCGACCAGGACCCGTCGACCTGGCAGCCGTCGCGCACGGCGTACCGCTGCACGTATGCGCGCATGTGGATCGGCGTCAAGTACTACTGGGACCTGACGCTGCAGCAGACCGAGAAGACGGCGCTGCAGACGACGCTCGACACGTACTGCTAAGTTCTCCGTACGCCAACGAGCCGGGAAGGAGGTCGCACCGTGTCCAACGTTATGCGCCCCTTCCGCGGCCCGGCGTCTCCGCGGTTCTGATTCTTTGGGGCGCCTCTGTGGAGGTTCCCGATGAGCGCTCTTCTGTTCCGGCCCTTGACGGCCGGCGAAACTGTCGAATTCGATTCCGTGCCCGGCGTTCCGCAGATGTCGTACGCCGAGGGTTTGGCCGGTGGCGGCTTTCATCCCTCGCGGACGTGGATAGCCCTGCGTGACGGCGAGGTGGTGGCCCGGGCGGCGTGGGTTCTGCCGCCGGGTGCCGTGGGCGGACCCTGGCTCGAGCGATTTGACCTGCACGACTCACCCTCGGTGGGTGGTGAGCTGCTGACGGCGGCGCACGACACGCTGGGTGGTCGCTGGCCCTATCACGCGGCGTTGCCGGTCGGCTGGCGTTCGTCGCCGGACGCGTTCGAGGCGGCCTTCGCAGCCGCGGAACTGGCGGGACTGTCGCGGCGCGTCGAGCGTCTGCGCTTTTCCCGTACGACTGATGGCGCCCGCACTCCTGCGGCTGACCTTCCGCCGCAAGGCCCGGCCGCCGTTTCCGGTTCGCCGGTGCGTCCGGCCGCCGGTCCGGACGAGATCCGCTCGCTGGTGGCCCGCGTGCCCTCCCCGGACGTGCTGACCGGCAGCGAGACGGCCCGGTCGGTGCTGGGCATCGACCTCGCCACCGACCCGCTGCCCTGGCTGACCGGCGAGGCCACCGCCTGGCTGGTCACCGACGGCGGCCTGGTCGGCACGGCCGGCGAGGCGTGCTGGCCGATGATCGGCTACCTGGGCGCGTCCGACGCCCCGGCCCGGCGGGCGCTGCTGGCCGAGGCCGTGCGGGTGCTGCTGGCCGGCGGGGCCGAACAGATAGTCGCCGACGTGGACGCCGACCGCACCGACGTGATCTCCGACCTCCTCGCGGCCGGGTTCAGACCCGTACGGGCCCGGCTGACCTTCGAGGCGTAACGTCCCGGCGTGTGGAGTCTTCGATCACGGCCTGGGTCGAGGAGGTCGCGCTGCCCCGGCGGCGGATCACCGGGACCCGCACGCTGACCGGCGGATACAGCAACGACAACACTGTTCTGACGATGGACGACGGCCACCGCTACGTGTTGCGGCGCTACCTGCGCAACAACAAATGCGCCCTGGAGGCGGCCCTGGCCCGCCGCCTGACCGGCGTGGTGCCGGTGGCGGAGGTGATCGCGGCCGACCCCACCGGCGCCACCGCCGGCGAGCCCGTGCTGCTGTCCACCTTCGTCGCCGGCACTCCCGTCGACGTGTCCATGCCCGGCATCGGCCACGCCGTCGGCGAAACCCTGGCCCACATCGGCGCCGTCGAGTTCGACACCCCCGGCTTCTTCAGCGGCGGCGCCCTCGAACCCGACGGCGCCGAACCCACCGAAGGCCTCGACCAGTGGGTGGACCGCTGCCTGACCGAGGGCAACGCCACCGGCCACCTGACCGAGGCGGAGCAACAGTCACTCCGTACGTGGGCCCGCAACGCCACCCCCGACCTGGCCGCCCTCAAGGGTTCCCGCCGCCTGGTCCACTCCGACTACAACCCCAAGAACCTGCTGGCCACCGAGACCCCCGACGGCCGCTGGCGGGTGTCTGCCGTCCTCGACTGGGAGTTCGCCTTCAGCAGCACCCCGCTGGTCGACGTGGGCAACATGCTCCGCTTCCCCCGCCCCCAGCCGTTCACCGACGACTTCCTGACCGCCTTCCGCAACGCCGGCGGCTCCCTGCCGGACAACTGGCGCCGCCTCACCCAGGCCCTGGACCTGTTCGCCCTGGCCGACTTCCTCACCCGCCCGCCCCACCACCGCTACTTCATCAAGGCCGTCGAGCGCATCCGCGTTCTGTTGCGGGAGTGAATCCGTGGCGCTCGACACCGAGAACATCAGACCCACCGCCGTCAGCAACACAGCGGCCAGGATGAGGAAGAGGTTCAAGACCGAAGGCGACATCAACAACGTCGGGGACCGTGTCGCCAGATCACCTGAGACCAGCGCGGCCCCGACCGACGCGACCATTACAGTGAGCGGCGCCAGAACCCGGCAGCGGTCGGCGTACGCATGTAGCACTCTCTGCACTTGGCGCAGCAGTGACACGGCGAGAACGAGCGCGACGCCAGCCGTCAGTGCAGCGCCGAGGTAAGGCATGGGGGCCGCACAGCTTTCGCCATGGGACGCTGCCCGCGCTGCGATGGTGTCGGTGGCGCCCTGAGCGATGAAGTAGAGCGCCAAAGCAGGCGCCGCCACCACTGCCATGACACGTGCGACTGACGCGGCCGCCGGTTCCACGTTCGAATGCCGTATCAGGCTGTAGATGCCGTGGAAAAGCGCGATGGCGGCCATCCCGAACGCGAGACCGATGATCAGTTCGACCGTCGCCGCTCGGGCTCGGGCCGTCTCCATGTCCTCACCGGCGAGCAGCGAGTACAGGAGCGTGCTGACGATGAGCGCGACGAAGGCGCTCAAGAGCGTGAGGGGCGCACCGGTGTCCCGGCGCGCCAGCGTCAGCACCAGAACCAGTGCGGTGAATCCAAATCCGGCCAGGACCCCGGTCATCTGCCCGTAGTTCTCGGCGATCAACGCCAGGTCGGCGAGCGGTGCGCAAGCCATCGCGCCACCCTCCGCCGGACAGGCAGGTCCGACAAGAACGCAGCTGCGAGGAAGTCCGGTCTTATGATGGCCGCATGCTGCGGGTGTTCTCGGTGGCGTACTGGGCGTTCATCGGGATCACCTGCGTGGTGTTCTTCGCCGGTGCGGTCGTCGTCTGGCTGGTGACGTTGCCGTTCGACCGGCGGCGGGTGGTCCTGCACCTGTACTCGTCGGCGTGGGCGTCGTTCTACGTCTACGTGAATCCGTTGTGGCGCCTGCGGATCAGCGGCCGCGACCGCCTGCCCTGGCACGGCGCCGCGGTGCTGGTGGCCAACCACGCGTCGCTGGTCGACATCCTGGTGCTGTTCGCGCTGTTCCGCCCGTTCAAGTGGGTGTCCAAGCAGGAGATCTTCAAGGTTCCGCTGATCGGCTGGAACATGCGCCTCAACGACTACGTCCCGCTCGTCCGCGGCAGCGGCGCCTCGGTACGCCGGATGATGGAGCACTGCGACCGCCTGCTGGCCGCCGGATCGCCCGTCATGATCTTTCCCGAGGGCCGGCGCACTACCGACGGTTCGCTACAGCCTTTCAAGAACGGCTCGTTCGAATTAGCCGTACGACACCAGGTGCCCCTCATTCCCGTCGCGGTGCACGGCACACGGGCGGCACTCCCCCGCCACGGCCTCATCCTGCGCGACCACATCAACGCCCGCGTGCAGGTGCTGCCACCCCTGAACCCCGCCGACTTCCCGGATGTGGACGCCCTGCGCGACGCCGCCCGCCAGTCCATCGCCGACGCCCTGGCCGGTGATTGACGCCCGTCTTTACGATGGCGGCCTGTGAGGATCGCGCATTTCTGCGACAGTCATCCCGGCCGTCCCGACGGCGTCTCACGCTCGGCCGAGCTGACCGTGGAGCTGCTGCGATCCGCCGGCCATGAGGTGGACTTCTACTACCCCGGCCGCGTGCCGTCGCTGCCGGTTCCGGGCCGCCAGCTACGGATCGGCTCGCCGTGGTTCCGCTGCGGCCCGGCCGACATCTTCCACGCCCACACGACCGGCCCCATCGGCATGGCCGCCTTCCGCCTGGCCGCCCGGCGCGGCGTGCCGCTGGTCGTCACCTGGCACACCGACCTGGTCGCCTACGCCGACACCTATCCCGAGATCCCGATCGGCGCCGCCTGGTGCGCCCTCCAACTGCGACTCGGCTGGTCCCCACAAGAGTTCCTGCAACTGACCCGCCCCGGCGCCACCCGGCGCGCCCGCCTCATAGCGCTGGGCCGCGGCATGGCCAACCACATGGCCGCCGCCATCGTGCCGTCAGCCAAGACCGCCGAAAGCTTCGCACTCTTCAACCCGACACCCGAAGTCCACGTGCTACCCACCCCCGTCGCCCCGACGACGCCACACCCACCGATCCAACCCACGGCACCCCCGACACCTCCGACACCGACGCCGTCCGCCACAACGCGCCGTAACACGGCACCGCCGAGACTCGCCACGACCAGCCGACATCCGGCCCTGCCGACATCCGCCACAACCAGCCGCCGTCCGGCCTTGCCGACACCCGCCACAACCAGCCGCCAGCCGACACCGCCGACACCATCCGCCGAGACCCGCCGGACCAGCCCTGACACGGCAGCACCCGCCGAGGCCCACCCGACCAGCCCCGACACGGCAGCACCCGCCGAGGCCCACCCGACCAGCCCCGACACGGCAGCACCCGCCCAGACCCGCCCGACCAGCCCCGACACGGCAGCACCCGCCCAGACCCGCCCGACCCGCCCCAATCTGGCACCGCCGACAGCGGCGGCACGCGCGGCGCCGCGCGCGCCAGGCCGCAACGTCGTGCTGTCGGTCGGCCGCGTCACTGCGGAGAAGAACCCCGGCCTGCTGCTCGACGCCTTTGCACTGTTACGCGACGAGAAGCCGGACGCCCGGCTCATCCTGCTGGGCGTCCGACAGGGCCACGCCGCCCTGATGCGCCGGCTCCGCGACCTGGACTTGGAGCGACACGTAGACGTGCTGCCGCCGGTCCCCCGCGCTGACGTCGACACTTTCTACCGTGCGGCCGACGTTCTGGCCTTCGCTTCCACGACAGACACCCAAAGCTTGGTGCTGGCCGAGGCCGAAGCAGTCGGCCTGCCCGCGGTCGTGGCCGACCCAGCGCTCGCCGCCCGCCCCGGCGACGCCGGCCCACCCCGCTTCACCTGCCGGCCGCAACCGCACGAGTTCGCCGCCGCCCTGTGTCGCCTGCTCGACGACGAGCCTCTGCGAGCTGAGGTGATCCGAGCCGGCCTGGCGGCCACCGCGGCCTATCCGCCCGAGCTTTACCTGAACCGCCTCGAGAAGCTGTACCAACAGCTCTGATCCCCGCGTTGCAAGGACCTGCTCGTTTCCGGCACCACTCTTGAGCGAATGTGCAGAACCGCGCAATAACGGCCGTCAACTGACCTGATTAGCTGATCGGATTGCGCGTATGAGCGTTCTGCACACGCCCGCCGAGGGCGCCGTCCTGAACCCGTTCGTCATGGTGGACAACGCCGCCGGCCTGGTCGCTTTCGTGTCCAGCTTGTTCGAGGTGGCGGAGACCCCGGAGGCGCACACCGAGATGCCCGACGGCAAGCTGATCCACTCCGAGGTGCGGCTGGGCACGGTCAACTTGATGATCGTCGACCGCCAGGACGGCTGGCCGTCACGGCCGGCATTCCTGCAAGTCTGGGTCAACGATGTGAGCGCAACGCTCAAACGAGCATCCGACCACGGCGCCACAGTCGTAACCGAGGCGACGCCCTTCTACGGCGAGACGACGCTCGGCCGCATGCTCGACCCGTGGCAGAACCTGTGGTGGCTCTATGCCCCCGCTCCCGGCCAGCCCGACCCGATCCCGAACTGGGACGACGAAGGCTCCGACACCATCTTCACGACGCTAGACGCGACCCTGCGCTCACTGCGCTGAGACGACCAACAGCTTCGCTCACCAAAACGACACCACGCTTAGCCCAACCGCTGCGTGCAACAAACGTGCACCTTCGCTCACCAACCGACACCCAACGAGTCACCGGCGAGCACAGCACCCGCAGAACGACGCGCTCACCAAACGACGGCCGGCGCGCACCGCGAATGGAGCGGTCGAACAACGACCGCGTTCGCTCGGTAAGCGACGCTCGACGAGACACTGCGAGCACAGCGCTTGGACAACGACCGCCTTCGCTCACTGAACGACGGCCGGCGCAGGCCGCGGACGACACGCTCGAACAACGAAAGCCCTCGCTCACCGAACGACGGCCGACGCACACCGCGAATGGAGCGGTCGAACAACCACCGCGTTCGCTCGGTAAGCGACGCTCGACGAGACACTGCGGTCGCAGCGTTTGGACAATGACCGCCTTCGCTCACTAAACGACGGTCGACGCAGGCCGCGAACTGAGCGCTCGCGCAGTGATCGATTCCGTTCGGTCGGCGACGGTCAGCTTGACGCTGTGATTGCTGCGGATAGGCGGCGGACGGCCCCGTCCATCAAGTCGGGCGGGGCCGCCGCGTAGGTCAGCCGCAGGTAGGACGCTGGGGCCTCGGCTGCGAACCAAGGCCGGCCCGGAAAGACGATCACGCCTTCGGAGGCGGCTGCGGCGGCTACTGCTACGTCGTCCAGGCCGTCGGGCAGCCGTACCCATAAGTGCAGGCCACCGCGGGGGATCGTCGAGACTTTGACCTCGGGGCACGTGCGCAACGCCGCCAATAGAGCGTCGCGCCGCGCCCGTAAGGCCGTTCGCAAATGGCGGCGATGGCGGTCCCACGCGGGGGACGTCACGAACTCCAGCGCGGCCTGCTGCAACGGGCCGGCCACAAAAAGCTCGTCCAGCAGCCGCACCGCTCGTAAGCGTGCCGCGGCTGGGCCCCGCGCACCGATCGCCGCTATCCGCAGGCCGGGCGCGGCCGACTTGGTCAGCGAGCGCAGATAGATCACATGCCCGTCGGCGTCGTCGCGCGCGAGGGGCGGCGCGGGCTCCCCGTCGATGGTCAGATCGCGGGCATAGTCGTCCTCGATCAGAAAGGCCCCTGCTTCCCGTACGGCGGAAAGCACCCCACCCCGCCGGCCCCCAGCCAGGCTCGCCCCAGTCGGATTGGCGTGCAACGGCTGGCAATAGAACAGCCGGGCGCCCGTCCGGGCGAACACCGCCGCCAGCTGATCGGGTCGGACACCGTCGGCATCGGCCGGCACCGGCACCACCCGCAGCCCGGCCGCCCGCGCGGCGGCCAGCGCGCCCAGATAGGTCGGCGACTCCACCAGCAGCGTGTCTCCTGGCGACGCGAGCGCCCGCAACGCCGAGGACAACGCCGCCTGGCCGCCGGGGCAAATCACCATGTCGTCCGCCCGCAGGCCGACCTGGCCGGCGAACCAGGCCCGCAGGTCGGCCCGTCCTTCCGCGGGGCCGCGCTGCCAGGCCGCCGGCTGCCGGGCCACCCGGGCCAGCGCCGCCCCGAGCGCGGTCGTCGGCTGCAGCTCCGGCTCGAGATAGCCACCCGAGAGCGGGATCGCCCCCGTCGGCGGCGTTGCCAGTAACGCCTGCAGCTCCTCCTCGCCGGGCCGTCCGGCTCCCAGCGCGACGGTCTGCCACGACAGATCGGGTGCGGGCCCAACCGCGGCGGCGCGCCGGGATACGTACGTGCCCTGCCCCGGCCTTGTCTCGACCAGTCCTTCCCTGACCAGCGCGCGAATGGCGGCCGCCACCGTCACCGGGGACGCTTGATGGCGGGCGGTCAGAACGCGTACGGACGGAAGCCGCGACCCCATTGCGGCCGCAGCCACCGCGCCCCGCAGATCTTGGATAACACGAGCCGCTGCGTTACCGTCATTCATGACAGCACAGAGTAGCGCTACTGAGCCGCGGACGATAACGCCCTCGAGCGGTCTCGCCCTCGGCGCGCTGGGGGTCCTGGCGTTCAGCCTGTCGCTTCCGGCCACCCGCGTCGCCGTGCACGACCTCGACCCGTGGTTCGTGGCATTCGGCCGTGCGGTCGGCGCCGCCCTGCTAGCGGCGGTCTACCTATGGCTCACCCGGGCGCCGCGCCCGACGCAAAGCCAGTGGCGCAGGCTGTCGATCGTCGCGCTCGGTGTCGTCGTCGGGTTCCCGCTGTTCACGTCGCTTGCGCTGACCACGCAGACCTCGGCCCACGGCGCCGTGGTCATCACCGTGCTGCCCGCGATGACCGCCGTCTTCGCGGTGCTGCGAGCCGGCGAACGCCCACCGCGGCCGTTCTGGCTGGCCGCCGCGACCGGCCTGCTCGCGGTGGTGGCCTTTGTCGTCAGCACCGGCGCCGCCCGGGGCGCGCTCTCGTTCGCCGACCTGTTCCTGTTGGCCGCCGTTGTGCTCTGCGGTTTGGGGTACGCCGAGGGTGGCGCCCTGGCCCGCCAGTTGGGCGGCGCCCGCACGATCTGCTGGGCGCTGGTGCTGTCCCTGCCGGCCACGCTGGCGATCACCCTGATCAGCGTGGCCGCCCACCCGCCGCACGGTGGCACCCGGTCGTGGTCCGGGTTCGCCTACCTGACCGTGGTCTCGATGTTCCTGGGCTTCTTTGCCTGGTACGCCGGTCTGGCCCGCGGCGGCGTCGCCCGCGTCGGCCAGATCCAGCTGGCCCAGCCCGTTCTCACCCTGCTGTGGTCAGCCTTGCTGCTGAACGAGACCGTCACCCCAGCCTCGCTGGCCGTAGCGCTCCTCGTCCTGCTGTGCGTGGTTTTGACCCAACGCACCCGGTCGGCGTGAGCCGAACGTCAGGCCAGCTTCTCGAGCTCAGGAACGACCGCCTCGGGTGCGGGCATGGCCGCGATCTCGGCGGCGACTGCCTGGGCGGCCGCCCGCAGCGACCCGTCGCTCAGCAGGCGGTTCAGATCGGCCGCCGTGATGGCCTTCGCCGCAACGGCCAGCCCGGCCCCGCGCCGCGCCAGCAGGTCGGCGTTGTGCCGCCGGTCGCCCGCGCCCGGTGTGACGATCTGCGGGACGCCGGCCGCCAGGCCACCCAGCACACTGCCGGCCCCGCCGTGGTGGACGAACCCTGCCGCGTACGGCAAAAGTTCATTGAGCGGCACCCGCCCCACCGCGCGCACGTTGCGCGGCAGATCGCGTTCGGACGACGGCCGCACCAGCACGAACTCGGCGTCCACCTGATCCGCCGCCCCGATGACCGCCGGCCCGGGATCGCCGTCGTTGGGGCCCTCGATGGTGCTGCGGCTGACCAGTACGCGCGGCCGCTCCCCCGGTTCCCGCAGCCACGACGGAATCTCGCCGCCACCCGAGTACGGCACGGGCCGCATCGCCACCGCGCCGGCCATCGACCCCTCGCGGACGCTCGGCGGGATCACCGTGAGGGTCAGCGCCGGCGGCGGAATCGGCTGCCCGTGCAGCGACGAGCTGGCGGTCACCGCGCGGAAGAGGTCGTCGGCCGGCCACAACGTGTTCTCTTGCAGCACCGCCGGGATCGACAGCCGTCCGGCCACGATCGCGCCCGCCTCGCCCAGCGACTCGAAGACGATCAGATCCGGCCGTTCCCGGGCGGCCAGTTGCTCCAGCGGCTCGACCAGCGCCAGGTTCGCCCGTCCGAACAGCTCGCCCACGAAGTCGTGCCCGGCCGTGCCGTTCATCTCGGCCCGGGCGAGCCGCGGATGGCGCAGAGCCACCCGCATCGCGTTGCGCGGCAGACTGAATCCGCTGCCGATGTCCACTGTGCGCAGCCCCAGCACGTCCGGCGGGAAGCTGCCGCTGGCCAGGATCACGTCGTGCCCGGCGTCGCGGCAGGCCGCGGCGAGCGGCACCAACGGCAGCAGATGTCCTTGCAGCGGCGAGGCCACGAACACGATGCGCATGAGCCGTCTCTATCACGGCCGCGCCACTATGCTTCGCCGGTGACGGAAGTTCGCATCATCCACCTGGACGCCGATTCGTTCCGCGCGCTGGCCGCCGGCGACCTGGCCGAGGCCAACCGGGTGACGCCCGTGCCGGTCACCGAATACCTGGTCGGACCCGAGCCTCGTAGCACCTGGCGCCGCCGGCTCGCGCAGGCCCTCGACGACCCGGCCACCGCGGCCTGGACGACCGGCCTGATCTGGGACGAGGACGCCCGGGTGGCGGTCGGCCGCGCCGGTTTCCACGGCCCGCCCGACGAGGACGGCACGGTCGAGATCGGCTACGCCGTCGACCCGGAGTACCGCCGCCGGGGTTACGCGCGGGCCGCCTTCGAGGCCCTGCTGGCCCGGGCCCGCACCGAACCCGACGTCCGGCGCGTACGCGTCTCCATCCGTCCCGACAACGTCGCCTCGGCCCGCCTCGCGCTGCCCTACGGTTTCGTCAAGGTCGGCGAGCAGGACGACGACGAGGACGGTCTCGAGTACATCTACGACCTGGAGCTGCCGTCGTAGTTGCTGACCTCGATGAGGTTTCCGTCCGGGTCACGCAGATAAACGCTGGTGATGGGCTGTCGATGGTCGCGGCGATGTCCCGCACTGTCAGCACGACATGGTCGATCCGCACGGCTTCACCCACCCAGGTCGTGCTGGACGGCCGCCCACGCTGCGGCGGACAGGCGCTCCCGCGAGGCCGCCAGCAGCTCGTGCAGCTCCGGGCCGTAGCGGGCGGCCAGCTGAGGGTCGTGCGCGAAGACGTCGAGTTCGTTGGCCGCGGTGATCTCGACGAAGGCGTCGACCTGGTCGTCGCCGGGTGTGCGCTCGAGGCCGGTGAAGCGGTCGCGGAACACCGGCCGGGCCGCCGTGCTCAGCTGAGGATAGGTCGCGGCGCGGTCGCAACTGCCGTACAGATAAACCAGTTCCTCGGCATCGCCACCGATGACCTCGGCGAGGGTCGGGCGCTCATCGAGCGAGAGAAGGCTGGAACGAAAGCCGTCGGTCCCGTACGCGGCGTGACAGAGACCGGCCGCCTGGACGTCCGCCGGCGCGCCCCAGGCGGCCAGCTGCTCGGAGACCCGGATCAAGTGAACCAGCAGAGTGCCGCCCGGGTGCGCCACCTCGGCGGCGCCCCGGGATCGGAGGAGCTCCACGGCCTCCATGCGGCCGTCAGCGGTTGAGCTTGGTGCGCCAGTCGCTCGGCACGGCGCCGCTGGGGCCGGGGACGGGCTGGTCGGCCGGGCGGCTGTCGGCCGGGGCCAGCTGCGGGCCCGAGCCGGCCTCTTCGGTGGTGTAGTCCCAGTACCAGTCCTCGCCGGGCTCGAACGACTGGATGATCGGGTGGCCGGTCGCCTTGAAGTGGGCGGTGGCGTGCTGCGAGGGCGAGGTGTCGCAGCAGCCGATGTGGCCGCACTGCGCGCAGCGCCGCAGGTGGAACCACCACCCGCCGGCGTCGAGGCACTCGACGCAGCCGGTGCCGGAAGGGGGAACGTCGGGCTGGATCGGGTTTTCACTCGTCACGCGAAGAACCTACCCCTCATCGGTCACGTCGGCGAAGGTGCCGCCCAGCTTCACCACGGCTTCGTCCGCCGGCACCTGCAGGCCCACTCCCCGTTCGCCCGCGCCGAGGTTGATCGTGCGTCCCTCCGTACGCGAATCGGCAATCACCGGCCAGGCGGTGCTGGCGCCGAACGGGGTGATGGTGCCGCGCTCATAGCCGGTGGCCGCCTTGGCCGTGGCCGCGTCAGGCATCGAGAGCCGGTTGACGCCCAGCAGCGCCCGCAGCTTGGGCCACGAGATCGACCGGTCGCCGGGCACCAGCACGAACACGTAGTCGTCGTCGGCCCGCCGCACCACCAGCGTCTTCACCAGGTCGCGGACCTCGACGCCCTGCGCCGCGGCGGCCTCGGCGACGCTGCTGACCGGGCCGTGGCTCAGCAGCTTGTACGGGACACCGAGAGCAATGGCGGCGGCTTCAGCCGGGTTGGAGGACATGTGATCGAAAATAGCGTCAGGCCACACCCAGAGGGTGTGGCCTGGCTCTCTTGCGAGCGAAACTGCAGAAGATCAGTCGTCGTCGCCGCCACGATCGCGGTCGCCACGGCCGCCGTGGTGGTCACGGTCGTGCCAGTCCCACGACTTGGAGACCGTCAGCTCCCAGTCGCCACGGTGGGGCCCACGACGCACCATGTCACAGTCGTAGTCGTCCCACCGGTCGCGCCATTCGCCCCGGCGTCCGTCGCGCTCGCAGTCGCGCCGCGAGTCGTAATAGCCTTCTACCCAGTCACGGTCGCGACGGGGCTGATCCGCCGTGGTCGTGGCCGCCCGGACTGAATTGTCTGGTGCGGATGTCGACGCCATGGCCGGACCGGCCCCGAGCGTCGCGCCCGTCATCAGGCTGAGTCCAGCGAGTGTCAGAATCCGCGTTGCGGCTTTCATGGTTCACCCTTCCTCGAGCCGATTTGTGCCCCCTCAGGCCATCACGCCGGGCCGCCCGAGATGCGGCAACTGCGGCCTTCCGGCCGTTCGGTTGAGGTAGGTACGGATATCCGTGCCGAAAACAGTGGCGCGGCTGACGCGGCAGCAGCGGTATGCGCCAAGCACAGCGGGAATGGTGATACCGAAGAGCGGCTTGTTCCCGCTGGAGACCTATCCAGGGAGGCATCATGTCCACCAACCGTCCCGAGCTCGTGCCCGGTCCCGACCACCCCATCACGATCACGCCGAACGCCGGCCACATCGTGGTCAAGGTCGGTGGCAAGGTCGTCGCGGACACCCGTAACGCGCTCACCCTGCAGGAGTCGACGTACCCGGCGGTGCCGTACATCCCGATGAGCGACGTCGACCAGTCGCTGCTCGAGCGCACGGCGACCTCGACCTACTGCCCCTACAAGGGCGACGCCAGCTACTACTCGATCCCGTCCGGCGGCGACAAGTCGGTCGACGCCCTGTGGGTGTACGAGAACCCGCGCGACGCCGTGGCCCAGATCAAGGACCACGTCGCCTTCTACCCCGACCGGATCGACTCGATCGAGATCACAGCCTGAGCAAAGGCTCCGCACAGGGTTCCCGGGCACCTTGGGGCCCGTGCGGAGACGAACACTGTTACTGAGCGTGTCGGCGGCGGCAGCCGGCGGACTGGCTGTCAAGACCGGGCAGGCCTCGGCGAGCGAGCGCACCGTGCTCTCGTCGACCAAGAGTTCGACGCTCGGGGCACGAGCCGTTACGCCGTACGAGCCGATTCAAGGTCAAGCCCCGGTTCCCGTACGCACGGTGGCGCGCCGTGATTACTCGTTCGCCCGGGACGGCCGGGCGCTGCGGACGCAGGTGTGGGCTCCGGTCGGACCGGGGCCCTACCCGCTCGTTCTGTTCAGTCACGGTCTGCACGCCCAGCCCGACGACTATGCGTCACTGCTGGCGCGGTGGGCCCTCGCCGGGTTCGTGGTGGCCGCCCCGCGATATCCGCACACCGCGCTCGGCACGTCCAAGTTCAACGCGTACGACCTGGTCAATCAGCCTCTCGACGCGTCCGAGGTGATCACCCGGGTGCTCGAGAAGGAGCCCGTCGACGCGTCGCGGATCGCCGCCGCCGGGCACTCGGGCGGCGGTATCACCACGGCCGGCCTGCTGAGCGCGCACCGCGACGACCGGCTCAAGGCGGGCGTCCTCATGGCAGGCACCGATTTCCTGGGTACGCCGTTCAGCGGCCCGCCGGCGGCGGTGCTCATGGTGCACGGCCGCGAGGACACGTCGGTCAAGTACACCGCCGCGCGCACGGTCTACGAGGCGGTCCCCTGGTCGCGGGCCATGATGACGATCACCGACGGCGGCCACCAGATCACCGATCTGCCTGCCGTCGCCGCCACCACGACCGCCTTCCTCCGCTGGAGTTTCTACGGCGGCGACCCCGTCCTGCCCGTCCAGCACGGCGTGGCCACCCTGGACGACGAGCTCACAACTGCTGACGCACCTGCGCGATGAGTGCCGGCTCCACCTCGTACGGCGTATAAAGCGAAACCCGATCGACCAGCCCGCCGAACCGCGACCGCAACCCGGCTGCCACATCGCCGGTGACCGCGAACGTGTCGAGCACGTCGTCGCTGATCAGCGCGGCCATCTCGGCCCAGGCCTGCCGCCGCGACAGCGAGTTCAGCTGGTCGGCCAGCTCACCCCAGCCGTGCATCTCGAGCACGGGCCGGTACGCGGGCGTGGAGGCGTAGAACGCGATCTGCCCCCTCACCGCCTGCTCGGCGCGGGAACGCGCGGCCTCGTCGGCCCCCAGCACCACCATGGCCGAGAGGCACACCGCGAAGTCGTCGAGGCTGCCGCCGCGGGCCTCCCGCAGCACGGGCCGGGTGCGTTCGCCCAGATACGCCGCACTGGTCAACGGATGCACCAGCAGACCGTCGGCGACGCGGCCGGCCGTCTGCGTCATCTTCTCGCCGACCGCTGCCACCAGGACGGGCGGAGTGCCGTACGGATTGGGACCGGGATTGAAGAAGTCGGTCATCAACGTGTGCCGGTAGAACTCGCCGCGGAACGCCAGCCGCTCCCCGCCCCAGGCCTTCCAGATGGCTCGGATCGCGCGCACGAACTCTTCCATGCGGGCGGCCGGCTTGCTCCAGGGCATCGCGAAGCGCCGCTCGATGTGCGGCTGCACCTGCGAGCCCAGGCCCAACTGGAACCGGCCCTCGCTGATCAGCTGCAGGTCGTTGGCCAGCACGGCCACGCTCATCGGATTGCGCGCGAAGGCGACAGCGATCGCCGACTGCAGGGTTATGCGCGATGTTGCGCGAGCGGCCAGAGCGAGGGCCGGGAAGACGTCGTGCTTGGTCTCGGCCGCGCCGAACCCGTCGTACCCGTCCTTCTCGGCGGCGACGGCGGCCGCCTCGACCTGGATCGGCGTGGCCGCGACGTCGGCGGCGAAGTCAACCAGCATGGGACAGCTATAGCACCTGCTGCCGGATCCACTTCACGCAAGCCCGGTCGACAATTTCGAAAGGCACGCCGTACGCGTCACGGGCGGCCTGGTCGTAGTCGTTGTCCAGGGTGAGCACGAGCCGGACGAAAGCGAACAGTTTCTGGTCGCCGTACTTGCGGGCCATGCAGTCGGCGGCCAGATGGCTCAACCCGTAGAAGGCGTCCCCGGCCCGCGACGGCGCGTCCGGCCCCGGCTGCGACGGGATCATCGACTTCGCCCGCTCGTTTCGGAGCGCCCACCGCACGCTGTGCCGCCGCAAGGTGTCGGCCGCGCTCATCGGCGACCACCCGATGTACTCGGCGATGCCCTCGCTCAGCCACGTGTCCTCGGCGGCGTCGGCCCGGTAAGCGCCGGACAGCGTCACGACGTGCCCCAACTCGTGCTGCAGGGCGACGCGCAGCATGACCGGGTTGTCGGCCAGCGTCTTCATCCGCAGCACGACGTCGATGCCGTGCATGTTGAGCGGCACGGCCAGGCCGATCGCCCAGTCGTCCTCCTGCCCGCCGTACCAGCTGCGCCACTGGGCTTCACCGGCCAGATAGATCCGGTAGCGCGACTGCGAGGTGCCGATCAGCGCCGCGAACCGATCGTCCACTGTGGCGGCTTTTTCCGCGACCGGCAGCACCTGAGCCAGATGCCGGCGCTGCTCCGGCGCGGCGATCAGGGTCACCCGCTCGCCGCGCAGCACCACCAGCTCGCCGTTCTCCCAGGGCGCGGGCCGCCGCGGATCGTCGCTCGGCCCCGGCGCGACGGCACTGATCACGTACCGGCCACCCACGGCCCGCATGGTGAGCCGCTGCTCGATGCGCGGAGGTTGCTGCCACCGGCTGCCCGCCTTGCCGGGGCACATGTCAAAACCCAGGCAGTAAGCAATTTCCGTACGGAAGGAGAGCCCGTTCTTGGCCGGCTGCCCCACGCCCGGAAGATAGTCGAAGCGGGTCACTTCCAACCCCCGCAGCGACCGGAACATGGCGCGGTACCGCTTCTTCAACGGCCCGTCGACGGCGGCCAGGAACTTCGGCTCATCCCCGCTGAGCAGCGCTTCCGACTGCGCGCGCAAAGTCTGAACGGCTTGCTCGTACGGCGTGGCGGCCACGCTGCGAGCGGCGACCGCAGTCTTAGCGGCGGGCCGAGACACAACAACCGCGCCGGCGAGCAAAAGCCCGCCGACCACGACGAAGGCCAGCCAGAGAGAGACGGCGCGGCGCATCGCCCTCCGTTCGGGGATCGTGCCTCGCATCCAACCAGAAGCATCGCGAGGCATCCATCCCCGTGGCTACATAAGCCCAGGAATCGGCATGCTCAACACCCGCACCGTCCACCGTCGCGCCCCGCCCGTCCCCGCGCAGGAGTCCTGCACCGCGACCCCGCTCGCGATCTGCAGGCATTGCCCCGTCAGCGAATTCACGACCTTGGCCGTCTCCCCCACCGAATCCCGCAGCTGCCACCGCCGCGACTGCACCGCCCCACACGGCTCCAGACCGGCCCGCGCCCCCGCCTGCCGGGTGCCACCCGGCATGCCCAGACAGCGGCCGGTCTTCACGCTCAACAGCTCGACCTGCCCGGTCACGTCAACCGGCCGAAACCGCCACTTGTACGGGTCACTACGAGCACAAGGAAGCTCAGTCAACTCCGACGTCAGGCACCATTTGCTGCCCGCGTTGATCACCTGAAAGTCCAGCCCCACCAGGTCAACCGGCCCCGCCACCGCCGGCACCACAACCTCACCCAGCGCAGCCGGCGCTGCGGGCGCAGCAAGCACGGCCGGCGCTGCGATGACGGCGGGCGCGGCTTGAGCTTGTGCAGTTGGCAGAAAGACCAGCACGGCCAGGAGGGAAACGAGAGCGCGACGCAACATGCCCGGCACTTTATCCGATTTGTCCCTATCGCTGGACGAGCCCTCGCAGCGCCTCGACGACCACCTCCGGCGCCTCCTCAGCCATGAAGTGACCACACTTGACGGGGATGTGGTTCAAGTCAGGCGCCCAGGCGTGCCAGAGCGCGGCCGCGTCGAAGCCCAGCATGGATCCCCAGTCCTGCTGAAGAACGGTCACCGGCATAGTCAGGACACGGCCGGCGTCCCGGTCAGCCTGGTCGTGCTCGACGTCGATACCGGCCGACGCGCGATAGTCAGCGACGATCGAGGGCACAGCGTTCCGGCATGCGTCCAGGTAAGCGGCCCGCACGTCAGCCGGAATAGCCGCCGGATCCTGAATCCACAGGTCAAGGAAGTGCCCAAAGAACTCGTCGGCCGCCGCCGCGATCATCTTCTCGGGCAACCCCGGCGGCTGAGCCATCAGATACAGGTGGAACCCGACCGACGCCGACACCCCGTGCATCACGTCCCACATATCCAGCGTCGGCAACACATCAAGCGACCCCAGATGCGTGACGTGCTGAGGGTGGTCGAGCCCGGCCCGGATCGTCACCAGAGCACCCCGATCGTGCCCAGCCAACGCGAACCGCTCGTACCCCAGCTCGCGGGCCATCCGCACGACATCCCGCGCCATGGTCCGCTTCGAGTACGTATCCGGCCCCGCCTCCACCGGCTTGTCGCTGGCCCCGTACCCCCGCAGATCCGGCGTGATCACCGTGAAGTCCCGCTTGAGGTCGCCCGCCACATGCCGCCACATCAGGTGCGTCTGCGGAAACCCATGCAGCAATACAACCGGCGGCCCGCTCCCCTCAACCCGCACGAACAGTTCCACACCATCGTCAACTCGCACTCGGCGCTCAAGCTCCATGCCCCCATCCTTCGACGCACGAATGAGCAACCAATGAGCAGCCACGCAGCAAGCACCCACGGCGGCGAACATCACCGAGCAACCGCGCCACAACCGCCAACGCCGCGCACAACCGAGCGACACCTGAGCGAACGCGCAACAACCGCCAACACGCGCGCACAACCGAGCAAGACCGGAGCACGCACGACGGCGAACGAAATCGCTCACTCACCGGGTAACACCTAGTCGAGCGCGCCACAACCCCAGCGCTCGCGCAGGAACGAGCAACGCCTGACGGCTTACGACTGCGGACAACATCGCGCATTCAACGAGCGACACCTGAGCGAACGCGCAATGACGGCCGACGCTTGCGCAGGACGAGCAACAGCGGAGCGACACACGACGACGGACAGCATCGCGCAATCCACGAACGGCACCGAGCGAAGGCGCAATGACGGCCGACGCTTGCGCAGGACGAGCAACAGCGGAGCGACGCACGACGGCGGACAGCATCGCGCAATCCACGAACGGCACCGAGCGAACGCGCAACAACCGCCGACGCTCGCGCACGACCGAGCAACACCCGAGCGACGCACGACGGCGGACAACATCGCGCACTCCGAAGAGCAACACCTGAGCGAACGCGCAATAACCGCCAACACTCGCACACGACCGAGCAACACCTGAGCGACGTACGACGGCGGACAACATCGCGCAATCCAATGAGCAGAACTGAGCGAACGCGCAACAACCGCCGGCGCTCGCGCATGATCGCGCAACGCCTGGACGGCGCACGGCGGTGGGCGTTCGGTGTCCGGCGGAGAGCGATTAGCGAGTTGTACGGTGGCCGGGTGGTGGTGCGGTTCGGGGTGTTGGGGCCGGTCATGGCATGGCGTGACGCCGGCGAACCGATCCCGCTCAAGGGGCCTGTGCACCGGGCGGTGCTCGCCCGCCTGATCGTGGCGCGCGGGCGGGTCGTGCCGGTCGGGCATCTGGTTGACAATCTGTGGACGGCGCCGCCTGAGGGGGCGATCTCTGCCGTCCGCACGTTTGTCGCGGCGTTGCGGCGGGCGCTCGAGCCCGATCGGCCGCCCCGCACACCGCCGTCGTTGCTGGTCACCGAGGGGCCGGGGTACGCGCTGCACGCCGCGCCCGACTCCGTGGATGCCTGGCGGTTCGAGCAGGCGCTTAAGCGGCCTGAGGCCCTGGCTGAGGCGTTGGGCTGGTGGCGCGGCCCGGCCTACGCCGACTTTCCCGAGGCGCCCTGGGCTCAGGCTGAGCGGGCCCGGCTGGCCGAGTTGCGCCTGCACGCCGTGGAGCTGCTGGCCGAGAGCCGGCCGCCGGCTGAGGCCGTCCCCGATCTGGAAGCACACGTCACCGAGCACCCGTGGCGGGAGGAAGGCTGGCGGCTGCTGGCCCTCGCCCTGTATCGCACGGGCCGCCAAGGCGACGCCCTCGCTGTGCTGCGCCGCGCTCGTGAGCAGCTGGTCGACCGGCTCGGCCTGGACCCGGGCCCGGCACTGCGGGAGCTTGAAACGAGCATCTTGCGACAAGATGTGTCATCGCCGTCGGTGTGGGCTGACGCGGCCGCCGACTACGAGCGCAGCGTGGGGGCCCGCGCCCGCCTGGGCTCGACCGTCGGCCTGCTGCGCACGATGGCCGTCACCGGAGGCGGTGGAGGGCTGGAAGCGGCCGGCCGGCACCGCCTGGCCACGATCGCCGCTGCCGAAGAGCTGGGCGACACCGCGCTGACCGCCCGCGTGATCGGCGCCTACGACGTGCCGGCCATCTGGACCCGCTCCGACGACCCCGCGCGAGCCGCCCAGATCGTCGCCGCCGCTCGCCGCGCCTTGCCGTCAGCTCGGGGAGCGTCCCGCGTCCGGTTGCTGGCCACGATCGCCGTCGAGTCTCGCGGCCCCGCCGGACCACAGCGACGTGGCGCTCCGTGGCCCAGCACATCGCCGCCAGCCGGAGCGACGCGCCCCACCAGCCCCGATTCGGCGGCGGAGCGGTTTTCTACCGCGGCGACAGAGACGCACCGGTCGTTGTCCTCGGGCGACGCGGTGGCCGCTGCGACGACGGCCGTTGCCTCGGCTCGTGAGCTGGACGACCCGCGCCTGCTGGCGTTCGCACTCAACGGGCTCTTCATGCAGACGTTCCACCGCTGCGGCCTGGCCCCCGAACGCGATGCCATCGGCGCCGAGCTGATCGCCCTGTCGATGAAGCACGACCTGCCCACTTACGAAGTGCTGGGGCGCTTGATCCGCGTGCAGTCCCGCTCGGCGCTGGCTGATTTCGCAGCCGCCGACGAGCATGCCGCAGCCGCCGACCACCTCGCCACCGACCACGAGTTGCCGCTGGTGGCCGTTTTCACCGAGTGGTACCGAGCGATGCGCCAAGCCACGCCGGACGCCTATCGCGCCGCCGCGCGCCGCCTCTCGGGCGCCGGCATGCCGGGGCTGGAGCAAGGGCTGCTCGCCCTGGCTCTGCTCTGCCTCGGGCAGCCCGACCACACGCTGGACTACGGCCCGTACGAACCTTGGGCTCGACCGCATGTGCTGCTAGCTCATGGGCGTACGGAAGAAGCGGGTGACGCCCTGCGCAGAGTTCCCGAGCCGCCGCCTGACCTGGTGTCCGAGGCGTTGTGGTGCCTGACGGCCCGCGCCGCCGTCGCGCTAGGTGAACGCGACATCATGGAGCGCGCCCGAGTCGCCTTGCTGCCCGCAGCGGGGCAGATCGCGGCCGGCAGCGGCGTGCTCACCGCCGGCCCGATCGACGACGTGCTGGCCCTTATCGCAGGGGCTTGAGCGCGGCCGAGACCTTGGCCAGCTCGTTGAGCACGTTCGTGGCGGCGGTGGTCATGATCTCGGTCGGCTTGAGCTCGCCCTCCTGGATCAGGCTGTGCACGAACGGGATGTTCACCGACTCGGGCACCATGAACAACTTCAGCGCGTACGCGGAACTCTGCAGTTGCAGCGCGGAGCGCGTGCCGGCCGAGACGCCGCCGTAGCTGACCACGCTGGCCGCCTTGTAGTTCCACTCGGCGTGCAGGTAGTCCAGGGCGTTCTTGAAGGCGGCGCCCAGCCCGTAGTTGTACTCGGGAATCACGAAGACGATGGCGTCGGCCGCGGCGACCTTCTCGCTCCAGCGCTTCGTGTGGTCGTTCTGGTAGTTCTGCAGCCGCGGGTGGTGCGGCTCGTCCAGCAGCGGCAGGTTCTCCTCGGCCAGGTCGGCCACGCTCACCTGGAAGCCGCCGTGCGCCTTGGCCGCGTCGACGAACCACTCGGCGACCTTCGGGCCGACCCGTCCGGGCCGCGTGCTTCCGACGACCACCAGCAGATTGAGCTCACTCACGACGCGTTCCCTCTTCTCGACCACTGTTTACTTGCGTTGGCAACAATATCGGCGTGACGTTCTTCCGACCCAGGGCAGTCGGATACATCACACCCCTATATATGTCCGTCTGCTACGCGTCGAATCACGGACACCGCCCTCGATCCGACTGACCCGAAGAGACCAACGGCGAACCGTCGAGCCAAGTAACCCCGGTTCGGAGGCTCTCCTTGTCCAACCCGGTTTCCCGTACGGTCGTCAGGCACGCCCTCTGTGCGCTGGCCCTGGTGGTGGCTGCCCTCCCGAGCCTCGCCGCCACCACGCTTCCCGCACGCGAGCCGCAGTTCGAGCCGGCACTTCCGGCCGAGGGCTGGCCTTCCGACCAAGTGACGGTCGACTTCGGCCGTTTCCTCGGCCGCATCGCCGGATGCAGCGTGGCCTGGGCGGGAGCCAAGGACGAGGCGCAGAAGTGCGATCTGGAAACGCGTACCGCGACGATCACCGTTCCGGCTGGGACGCCCGCCGGCCCGACGACGTTGCTGTGGGAGCTCGACTACTCGCCGGAGCCCGTTGTGGGGCGCCGCGCCGCCCCGCCGCAGCCGTCCGAGACCGTGATGAGCCCGTCGGCCTTCCGGACGGGCGGTGAACTGCCCTTCACTGTCCTGGGCGTCGTCGCGACCGCCGATCGCACCAGAGCCACGCCCGGAGAGTCGATCGGCGTCACCTTCCAGCCGGTCGGTGACTCCGTCCGCATCACGGACTGCGGCCTGATCGCGCCGACGGCGGCATCGTGCCCACCCGAAGGGGCCGAATCCCGGCTGATCAAGATCATCGTACCGACGGACAGGACACCCGGCCGCGAGCTCGAACTGGAATGGTCGGCGACTTCGCGTTCTCCGGACGATCCCCGGCGTCACGTCAATCGCGGGACGCTCAAGGTGGCAATCGTGGCGCTGCCCGAGCCCGAGTTCGACGTCCGCGGTCAGGCCACCACGCTCAGACCCGGCGAGCAGTACGTCGCCACGTTCCAGAGCCTCACCCCCGGCATCTCGATCTCCAACTGCGGCCTCACCCTCGACGGCTACTCCGCCTGCGGCGCCACCGATGTAGCCGTCGTCCGCGTCCCCTACGACACCCGGCCCGGCACGACGCTGACCATCCCGTGGACCCTCGAGTACGCGAGCAAACGCCCGGCCGAACCGCGCGACACCGCCCACGGCACCCTGTTACTTCGGGTCACTGACGAGCAGTCCCGGATGCAGGTGACAGTCCAGCCGGCGTCGGCCCGCCCGGACGAAGAAGTCGTGCTGACCTTTGTGACCACGCGTCCCCGCGTGCTCATCGCCGGCTGCGAGGTGTTCTTTCCCGGCCAGATCCCGGGCGCCTTCTGTCAGAAGTCGCCCATGCGCTGGTTCGCCCGCGCTCGCGTGCCCGCCGACGCCCGGCCCGGTCCGACCCTGCTGCGCTGGGGCGTCGAGTCCCGCACCGGCGCCGACCTCGTCGCCGACACGGGTTCCTTCTTGTTCACCGTGAGGCCTCGACTCAGGAACACACCGAAGAAGCCCTCGCTCCCCAAGATCGACCCCCGGCAGCCAACGCGGCCGATCGACCCCACGACCGACCCGACCGTCGCGGCCACCGCCGAGCCGGCCTTCACCGCCACGACCGGCCCGGAGAGCGCCCCGCCGGGCGAACGCGTCACCGTCTCGATCGCCACGCTCAGTCCCGGCGTGCGGCTGACCGGCTGCTCGGCCGGCTTCCGGGGCCGCTCCGCCACCCCGTGCCGCCTCACCGGTCAAGCGTTCGGGAGCGCCGGTGTCACCGTGCCCGCGACGGCCGAGGCCGGCGACCACGCGCTCGGCTGGGCTGTGACTTGGCGTGACACGAGTGGGCGCACCGGCCGCCACGAGGAAACCATCGCTTACCGGGTGTCTGACCCCGGCACCCCGGCCCCGCCGCAGTTCCTGGCCGAGGTCGCGCCGCCCAAGGCGAAACCCGGGGAGCGCGTCACCATCGCCCCGGCTCCGGTCGACGACGGTGTGACCATCACCGGTTGTCACGCCGAGTTCGGAGCGGGCGGCGGTCCCGCCACCGACTGCCGCGAGACGCCGCAGGGCTGGATGGCCGACGTGACCGTACCGGAGGACGCACCCGGAGGCACCGGCGCAGTGCTGTGGAAGGTCGCGTACGAGGGAACCGGTCGTGGCACCGCCGACGGCTTCTCTCGTCTCGAGGTGGTGCCCGTGGCCGACGCCGGCTTCTGGAGCAAGGTGGCCAGTTTCGGCGGCCGGATCGCGCTCGGATTCGCCGCGCTGGCCGGGTTCGTGGCCTACCGCAGCTTCGCGGGCCGCATCCGGGAGCGCTTCAAGCAGGGCCGCACCGACCTGCCCGCCGGCGCCCACGTCGTACTCGCGAAAGGCTCCGACGCTTTCCGCACCGAACTCGCCGCGCCCGCTCGCGAGCCCCGGCCGGCGATCCGGCTGATCCCGGACCCCGGCCGACCCCGATTCACCCTCCGTGAGGAGTCGTCATGACCGAGGAGACCACGAGCGTCCGCAGCATCTTCTTCGACAGCCCGGCCGACGCGGCGACCGCGCTGACCGAGGCCGTACGTTCCGGGGATGCCGCCGATGCCGTGCGCGGCCAGCTGGGCCGGATGCCGGCCGGCGCCAAGGACGCCGTGCTCGCCGAGGTGGGCCAGGTGGCGGCGGGCGTCCTCGAGATGGACGTGACCGACATCTTCCGGTCGGCCTGGGAAAAGCACACCAAGCTGTGCGAGGAGGCGCTGGCCAGCCTGTCCGACCGGGCCGGCGCGGAACGGGTGGTGCCTCTCGCCGCCCACACGATCACCTTCGAGCAGCAGCCCGGCGTCGAGATCCACCTGGCCGACCTGCCCGTCACCACGGTCACCCTGCTCGTGCGGCTCGACCTCGACGTACGCGGGCTGCTCGCCGTCATCGAGCAGGGCCGGTTGATTGCCGTACGGGCCGGTTCGGCCGACGTCACCGGGGCGCTCGAGATCGGCGGGCAACCGCTGCTCAAGCGTCAGAGGACGATCGAGCTCACACAGGCTGTTCGCCTGGGCGAAGGGATCTACCTGGCCCGGCGGTAGCGGATGTGGGTGGTCAGCGGCGAGTGCAGCACCTCGACCGGCTCGAAGCCGAACGACTCGACGCCGTCGAACATGCGCTCGCCCGAGCCGAGCAGGACGGGCGCGATGTCGATGGTGAGCTCGTCGATCACGTCGGCGATCAATGCCTGCCGTACGGTCGACGCCCCACCGGCGATGTCGACGCCCTTGCCGTCGGCGGCCTCCGATGCGGCCGCGTACGCCGCGTCGAAGCCCCCGGTGACGAAGTGGAAGGTGGTGCCGCCCTCCATCTCGATCGGGTCGTGGGCGTAGTGGGTGAGCACGAACACCGGCGCGTGGTACGGCGGCTCGGCGCCCCACCAACCGCTCCACTCCTCGTCCCAGTCGCCGCGGATCGGGCCGTACATGTTGCGGCCCATCACGTACGCACCGCGCGGGCGCATGAGCCACCCGGCGGCGATCTTGTCGGCCTCGGTGGCGCGCGGGTCGCCGATGTGCCAGCCGTGCACCTCGCGCCCGCGCAGACCCAGCGGGTTGTCGCGGCTCTGGTCCGGCCCGGCGACGAAGCCGTCCAGGGACATCGACATGTGGCAGGTGGTGTCGGACACCGCGGGACCTCCGAGCGGTTGCGTCTTGCAAGCGGTCTTGCGGACGGTAGCACGTGATCGCGGGCCGCTCTGCGCCTCACTCGCGGATCATGAAGAATCGGTGCATGTATGTCATCAGGGAGCGGTTCTTCTCGATCGGCGACGACTTCGACGTGCTGGACGAGCACGGCAACAAGGTGTTCCACGTCGACGGCAAGGTGCTGAGCGTACGGAACAAGGTGGTGATCGAGGATCCGTCGGGGAACGAGGTCGCCGGCCTGCACCGCCATCTCGTGTCGCTCCGCCCGACGTACGAGATCAGAATTGGCGGCGAGAAGGCCGCCGAGGTCAAGAAGAAGCTGTTCACGCCGTTCCGCGAGAAGTTCACCATCGACGTGCCCGGCCCCGACGACCTGGAGATGAAGGGCGACCTGCTCGACCACGAATACGTGATCGAGCGCGGCGGCGAGGAGGTGGCGGCGGTCTCGAAGCGGTGGCTGACGATCCGCGACACGTACGCCGTCCAGATCGCCGCCGGCATCGAGCCCCTGCTGATCATCGGCAGCGTCCTCGCCCTCGACCTGGCCCTGGACCGCGAGCGCGACAAGAGCGACGACGACAATTGACCCTCGGCGAAATCCTGGCCCTGCTGGGCGGCGGCCTGACCGCCGGCGCGGTCAACTCGATCGCCGGCGGCGGCTCGCTCATCACCTTCCCCCTGCTGGTGGCCCTGGGCCTGCCCGGCGTGGCGGCCAACGTGAGCAACGCGCTCTCGGTCGCCCCCGGCTACGCGGCCGGGGCCGTGGGCAGCCGCCCCGACCTGACCGGCCAGGGCCGCCGCATCCTGTCGATCGTCCCGACGATCGTCATCGGCGCGCTGGGCGGCAGCTCCCTGCTGTTGTTCACCCCGCGCGGCGTCTTCGACATCGTCGTGCCGTTCCTGCTGCTGCTGGCCGCGGCCATGATGGCCTTCCAGAACAAGCTGCGCGCCCTGGCCGGCCATCCCCGCGACAAGACACCGCGCGCCGTCACTCTGCAGGTGCAGGTGGCGGTCTTCCTGTGCGGCTTGTACGGCGGCTACTTCAACGCCGCGATGGGCCTTCTGCTGATCGCCGCCCTGTCCCTGGTCCTCGACGAGCCGCTGCGCCGTATCAGCGCCCTGAAGAACGTCTTCTCGGCCGTGGTCGGCGTGACGACGGTGCTGACGTACAGCCTGTTCGGCCCGGTCAACTGGGCGGTGGTCGCCGTCCTGGCCCCGGCCACCATGGTCGGCGGCTTCTTCGGCGCCAAGATCGCGCGCCATCTCCCGTCCGAGGTCTTGCGCTGGACGATTGTGGTCTTCGCCGTGTCGGTCGCCGTCGTCCTCTTCGTGACGTGACTAACGGACGCTCCGTTCGTCACTTCTGGGATAGATTGCGAACAGAGCAGGCATTGGAGGGCCGGACACATGACCGATGGCACTGTTGATCCGATTGCCGTGAAGCTGGGCCATCTGTTCGGGGCGAGCGACACCGACCGTGACGGATTCGTCGACTGGAGCGACTATGAGCGCCTCATCAGTCGCTACCTGGACGGGTACGGCATAGCCGCGGAGGACAGCCGGGCGCATGCGCTGCGAGCCGCCTATCAGAAGTACTGGTCGGAGCTGCTGCAGCACGTGAACGGCGTCGATCGGCTGTCGGAAGAGCAGTTCGTGGCCGCGAACCAGGCCGCGGGCGCCGACCAGAGCCAGTTCGTCATGGCCGGCGTGGTCCCGCAGGCGATCTTCGACGTGATGGACACCGACGCGGACGACACCATCAGCAAACCGGAGTACAAGGTGTTCCTGCAGGCGTGGGGTGTGTCGGACCTCGAAGCCCTGAACGTGTTCCTCGAATTGGACACTGATGACGACGGGCGGATCAGCCGCGGCGAATTCATCGGCGCCATCCGGGATTTCTTCACCTCGCCCGAGCTCGATTCGCCCGCCAGCCACTTCTTCGGTCGCATCCAACGCTAGACCGCGAACGCCATCTCAGCGACCCCGAGACGAGCACTCTCGGCGGCGAAGCACACACGTGAAACGGCGGGCAACACCAACGTCAATTCTTCCGGGAGATCGCATCCACGGGTGGCTCGCATGACGAAGGACTGTGCGTAAACCATCCGCTTGATCCTTGAGGAACCTTGGACGCGTATCCACACCGGCGCCGCTCGGTGACCGTCAACACGACTGCTCCGATCCGCCGCCGAGACCGGCCGGCCCGCGGCCCAGTACTGAACGCTCCTCCAGCACGCGGCCTACCAAGAACGCAGGCCCCGGAGGGCTACACATGTTGATTCGCGCCCTCCAAGATGACAACGGAATCTGGTACGGCTCTGATGGCCCGCCAACGGGCGGCAAGCGACACCCGCTTTATTTCCTCCCCACCAGCGACGGTCGAGCTGCCACCAGCCCGTTAACGGGCCGACAGCTTCTCCTCGACATCGGCGAGACAACCACACCGCCCGGCTGGACCCGGTTCCACATCGAATCCGGCGTCTACTACGCCACCGACATCGTCTGCTGGCTGCTGTTCGGCGCGGATTCCCCGAATTGCTGGCCCCTTACACAGGTCTGCCACCAGCGATGCGGCTGACGACAAGCTGACCACCGCACCGCCGGCGAACGCCACGGCACTTCGCCTGCCTGCCGCGGCTGATCGAGCGCGAGCTATCCCGTAGGTTGCGAGCAGGGCAGTCTCCGCGACCGCCCGGCTTGACAGGTATGAACGCCGATGGGAACAGCATGGATGACGACCGCTGGATGAGGCGCGCGGTGGACCTGGCTCACCGGTCGCCGCGCTCGTCGACGGCGTTCGCGGTCGGGGCGGTCATCGTGGACGCCGAGGACCACGAGATTGCGTACGGTTGGTCGCGCGACACCGACCCCGTCATCCACGCCGAGGAGTCAGCGCTGCTCAAGGCCGATGCCGATCTGCGCCGGGCGACCCTCTACAGCAGCCTGGAGCCGTGCTCGAAACGCGCCAGCCGCCCGGACGCCACCTGCACGAGCCTGATCCTCGCGGCCCGCATCCCCCGCGTCGTGATCGCCTGGCGCGAACCCGACCTGTTCGTCACCTGCGAGGGCGTCGCCCTGCTGACCGCCTCCGGCGTCGAAGTCGTCGAGCTGCCCGCCTTCGCCGACCAGGCCCGAGCAGCCAACGCCCACCTGGGCTGAGCGGCTTTGATTCTGGAACAGCGCTGCCCGGGTCCGCGTGGACCCGGGCAGCGATCGGAGCGGACTACTGGAAGAGCTTCGCCGCGGTGATCACGGTCTGGATGATGCCGTAGCCCAACAGGACGGCCACCAGCAGCCAGGAGAGGACTAGACGGGCGCTCATGCCGCGGCCTCCTTCTCGAGCGGCTTGGCCGGCTCGTGGTAGCGCTCCGGCACCGGCCGGATCAGCAGGTTGGCGATGAAGCCGATCACCAGGACGCCGACCATCGTGAACAGCGCCGGCTGGTAGGCCGAGCTGGTCAGCGTGCCGGGCTTGCCCTCGGCGTCCAGGAAGCCGTTGATGATCAGCGGGCCGGCCACGCCCGCGGCCGACCAGGCGGTCAGCAGGCGGCCGTGGATGGCGCCGACCTGGTACGTGCCGAACAGGTCGCGCAGGTAGGCCGGGACCGTGGCGAAGCCGCCGCCGTAGAACGACAGGATGACGCCCGCCAGGATCACGAACAGCCAGGTCGCGGCGTCGCCGACGGTGGCCAGCAGCAGGTACAGGATCACGCCGACGCCCAGGTAGACCATGTAGATGGGCTTGCGGCCGATCAGGTCGGACGTGGTCGACCAGGCGAACCGGCCGCCCATGTTGAACAGCGACAGCACACCGACGAAGCCACCCGCGGCGGCCACGCTGACCGACGAGACGCCATCCGTGCGGAAGAAGTCCTGGATCATCGGGCTGGCCTGCTCGAGGATGCCGATGCCGGCGGTCACGTTGCAGAACAGCACGACCCACAGCAGCCAGAACGAGCGGGTGCGGATGGCGTTGGCGGCCGACACGCTCGCCGTCGTGACCAGCGGCTTCTCTTTGACCGAGGCCGGGTCCCAGCCGTCGGGCTTCCAGTCGTCGGCCGGTACGCGCATGTTGGCCACGCCGAACATCATGATCACGAAGTAGGCGATGCCGAGCGTGAGGAACAGCGCCACCAGCGACCCGCCCGAGGCGACCGAGGTGGCCACGTTCGGGTCGTACTGGTCGTCGTAGAACGAGAGCAGCTGGCGCGAGAGCGGGCTGGCGATCAGCGCGCCGCCGCCGAAGCCCATGATGGCCAGGCCGGTGGCCAGCCCGGGCCGGTCGGGGAACCACTTGATCAGGGTCGACACCGGCGAGATGTAGCCGATGCCGAGGCCGATGCCGCCGACCACGCCGTAGCCGAGGTAGACCAGCCACAGCTGCTTGGTGCTGATGCCGAGTGCGCTGATCAGGAAGCCGGCCGCCCAGAAGCTGGCCGAGACGAACATGGCCTTGCGCGGGCCGTTGCGTTCGACCCAGGTGCCGCCGACCGCCGCCGACAGGCCCAGCATCACGATCGCGATGCTGAAGATGATGCCGATGGAGGTCTGGCTGGCCTCGAAGTGCGAGACGAAAGAGTTCTTGTAGACGCTGGTCGCGTAGACCTGGCCGATGCACAGGTGCACCGACAGGGCGGCGGGCGGGATCAGCCAGCGACTGAAGCCGGGCGGCGCCACGGAGCGATCGCGGTCGAGCCTGGTGAGCAGGGACAAGGTGCGCCTCCCAACCCCGGTGGAGGGTTATCGATCTTCATGATCGACCCTCCGGCCCGGGGCGGCAACCGGAGGCTACCGGCGGATATTCGCCACGATCGCATCGATGATCGGGGTCCACAGCGGCTCCGGCAGGTCATGCCCCATACCCGGGAAAGTGAGAAGTGAAGCCCCCGGGATCGCGTTCGCCGTGGCCCGGCCGCCGCTCACGTTGATCAGCGGGTCGTCCTCGCCGTGGATGACGACCGTGGGCACGGCCACCGAGGCGAGCCCGGCCGTGCGGTCGGGCGAGGCGACGATCGCCGCGTACTGCCGCTGGCCGCCGGCCGGGCGGTAGCTGCGCTCGTACTTGGCCGTGGCCCGGCGGCGGATCTCGGCTTCCTCGGTGGGGTAGCCGGGCGAGCCGATGACCCGCGACGAGGCGATGGCGCCGGCGATGATCTCGTCCGGGGTGGCGGCGGGCGGGCGCATGAGCGCGGCCGCGGCCTCGGTGGTCGGGTGCCCGACGGTTCGGTCGCCGGTCATCGACATGATCGAGCAGAGGCTGGCCACCAGGTCGGGGTGGTCGATGGTGAGCTGCTGGGCGATCATGCCGCCCATCGAGGCGCCGACCACGTGCACCGGCTCGATCCCGAGCTCTTTGATCAGCCCGGCCGTGTCGGCCGCCATGTCGCTGAGCTGGTACGGCGCGGTGGTCAGGTCGCCGCCGAAGATGGCGCCGAGGTCGGGCGGGGGCAGCTCGTCGAAGGCGGTCGACAGCCCGGCATCGCGGTTGTCGAACCGTACGACATGGAAACCGCGACCGGCCAGCTGCTCGACGAACCGGGCCGGCCAGTCGATCAGCTGCGCCCCCAGCCCCATGATGAGCAGCAGGTCCGGATCGTCAGGGTTCCCTGTCGTCTCGTACCTCAGATCGATACCGTTGGCCCGCACGTCCGGCACGTCATTCCCCTTCCCCGGCGCTTCCTCGATCAGCATGCCGCATGCGCCTGTGCCCGCCATCGGCGGAACCACCTATTTCAGCACTGGCTTATATAAGAGCCAACTGATAATGTACGGCTGTGCACGCGTTCGATGTTCTCGGTGATCCCGTCCGTCGGCGGATCCTGGAGCTGCTCGCCGAGGGTGAGCAGAGCTCCGGGGCCGTCACCGACGTGATCCGCGCCGAGTTCGGCATCTCGCAACCGGCCGTGTCGCAACACCTGCGGGTGCTGCGCGACAACGGCTTCGCGACCGTGCGCCCGCAGGGGGCCCGCCGCCTGTACGCGGTCGACGACACCGCGCTGCGCGAGGCCGACGCCTGGCTGGCCAAGTTTCGCCGGTTCTGGGCTCCTCGCCTGGCCGCCATGGAGACCGAGGTGGCCCGGGGCAAGCGGCAGCGACGTATCCAAGCAGATGAGGGGAAACGCCATGATTGACGTCGATCGCCAGATCAGCCAGGTGCGCCGGCAGCAGGGCCGCCGCACGCTCGAGGCCGGCGAGGCCCGCGTACAGACCATCAGCCAGGTCTACGACACCGACATCGAAGACCTGTGGGACGTGGTGACCAACCCCGAGCGGATCAGCCGCTGGTTCCTTCCGGTCGAGGGCGAGCTCAAAGAGGGCGGCAAATACCAGCTCACCGGCAACGCGGGCGGCACGGTCACCCGGTGCGACCGGCCCAGCGGTTACTCGGCCACGTGGGAGTTCGCCGGTCAGGTGAGCTGGATCGAGGTGCGGCTGACCCCCGAGGGCGACAGCACCCGGTTCGAGCTCGAGCACGTCGCCCACGTGGCCGACGAGTGGTGGGACCAGTTCGGCCCCGGCGCCACCGGCGTGGGCTGGGACGGCGGCCTGTACGGCCTGGCCAACTACCTGGCCGACCCGGCGGCCGCTCCCGACCCGGCCAAGATGCAGACCTGGCACGAGACCCCGGAGGGTCAGTCGTTCTATCGGCAGTCGAGCGACGCCTGGGTCGAGGCCTCGATCGCCGACGGCGCCGACCCGGCGGCCGCGAAGGCCGCCGGGGAGCGCACGTACGCGTTCTACACCGGCCAGGAAGTCTAGTTATTGAGCGACCTTGAACAGGTCGTTCAACTGATCGTTCAGGGTGCTCAGCGACGACACCGGGGCGTCGCCGATGTAGACCGCGTCCATGCGAGGCTGCATGAGCGCGAGAATGTCGGCGGCGTTGCTGGTGACCGGGAAGAGGAACGTCGTCTTGTCCTTGACCTGATCGGTGAACGGGGTGACATCGAGCTTGCGCTCGTCGCGGTTGAACGCGATCGCCTTCTCGGTGCCGGCCGGCCGGGCCGGGAAGACCACGCCGGACTCGCCGATGATGTTCTGGCACTCCTCGCCGCTCATGAACTTGACCCACTTGGCGGCGTTCTCGGGTTGCTTCGACAACGACGTGACCGAGTCGGCCAGGCCGTTGAACATCGAGGCTCGCTTGCCGGTGGGCCCGATCGGCGTCGGCGCGATGCCGATCTCGAGCTTGTTGCCCGCGGTGTCGGTCAGGCCGGTGAAGGTCGAGATCTTCCACGAGCCGTCGAAGGCCATGGCGGCCAGCCCGGACTGGATCTGCTTGTCCGGCCCGACCGGGTTGTTGCCGCCGATCTCGGCGAAGCTGGGCATGTAGCCCTTGCGGGCCAGCCCGAAGTACCAGGTGAGGGTGTCCTGGAAGGCCGGCTGATCGAGGTTGAAGCGGGTGCCCCACGGGTTGCGGTCGGTGACCTGCCACCCGGCGCTGCCGGTGAAGTTCGACCACTGGGTCTGCCCCCAGCCGCCTCCCCCGGCCCCGTCGGAGCCTATGCCGTACTGGCGTACGTTGTTCTTGTCGAAGCCCTGCTCGTCGCCCCGGATGCCGTTGGCGTCGACCGTCAGGTGGGCGACGGCCTTCTCGAAGGTGCCGCCGTCCTGCGGGTTCCACGTCAGGTCCTTCAGCGTGGCCGGATCGATGCCCGCGTCCTCGAGCGCCGCCGGGTCGTAGAACATGGCGATGGTGTCCCAGTCCTTCGGCGCCCCGTACCGCTTGCCGTCCTGGCCCTTCCACAGCTCGGCCAGGCCCTCCTGATAGTCGCCGTCGTTGATGTCGGCCGTGGGTGGCAGATCATCGAGCGGGCGCAACACGTTGAGGTCGACGAACTGCGCGAACTTGGCCAGGTGGTCGGTGAAGACGTCGGGCGCGGTGTCGGCGATGAAACCGGCCGTCAGCTTCGACCAGTACGTGTCCCAGCCGTACTGGGAGATGTGCACCCGCAGGCCCGGATTCTCTTTCGCGAAGGCGTCGGCGCATTTCTGGTAGCCCGGCTGCTGGCCCGAGTCCCACAGCCAGTATTCGATGGTTCCGCCGCCCGCCTCGGTGGGGGCGTCGGCGCCGCTCCAGCCGCATCCGGCGACGAGAACGGCGGACAGCAGTGCCGCGAGTCGGGTTCTCATTTGATCCCACTGAATCCGATCGAGTTGACGATCCGCTTGGCGAAGAACAGGAACAGGATGAGCATCGGCAGGGCCGCCACCAGCGTCGCCGCCATCAGGCCGGACCAGTCCGGCCCGGTCTGCGGGGTCTGCGACTTGAAGACGCCCAGCGCTACCGTCAGCACTCGGGAACGGTCGGTGTAGCTGACCATGAGCGGCCAGAAATAGTCGTTCCACGAGGTGATGTACGTGAGGATGGCCAGGGTGGCCAGCGGGGCCGACGACATCGGCAGGATCAGGCGGAAGAACACCCGCACCTTGGACGCGCCGTCCACATGGGCCGCCTCCTCGACCTCACGCGAGATGCCCAGGAAGAACTGCCGCAGGAAGAACACCGCGAACGGCGTCATCAGCATGGTCGGCAGCGAGATGCCGAGCAGGGTGTCGACCAGGCCGAGCTGCTTGATGAGCACGAAATTGGGCAGCAGCGTGAAGATGGCGGGAATCATC
Source organism: Paractinoplanes pyxinae (assembly GCF_026626335.1). Classification (GTDB taxonomy): domain Bacteria; phylum Actinomycetota; class Actinomycetes; order Mycobacteriales; family Micromonosporaceae; genus Actinoplanes; species Actinoplanes pyxinae. The sequence continues at coordinate 285,019 of NZ_JAPNTZ010000008.1, forward strand.
AGCCCGGCCAGGAAGAAGCCGAACACTTTCTCGCGGTGCCGCCATTGCAGACGGGCGAACGCGTACGCCGCCATCGCGCTGAAGAAGACCTGGCCGGCCGTGATCAGGGTGGAGACGAGCACCGAGTTGGCCAGGTAGTGCCAGAAGTTGATCGGCTGCCCGGCCCCGCCGGCGTCGATCGCCTCCTGCCCCGTCTGCAGCCCGAACACCCGCTGGAAGCCGCCCCACGACGCGTCGACCGGCAGCAGGCTGTCCGATCCCGCGTACAGGGCGTTGTTGCTACTCAGGGCCGTGCGCAGCATCCAGTAGAAGGGGAACAGCGACCCCAGGATGACCAGGATCATGAAGACCCAGGCCAGCGCCCGGCCGAAGTTGAAGCCGGGTTTGGGGGCCGGTTGATCCGCGGTGACGGTGGCCGGCACGGCGACCGGCGTGGTGGCAGTGGCCATCGTGCCCTCCTAGGCCAGGTCGGATTGCTCGGCGCGGGTCAGCCGGTACTGCAGGAACGTGATCACGATGAGGACCACCAGGAGCGCGACCGACATGGCCGAGGCGTAGCCGAACTGGAAGCGGCCGAACGCCATGTCGTAGATGTAGTACTGCAGCACGCGGGACGAGTCGACCGGCCCGCCGCGGGTGGTGACGGCGACCGTGTCGAACACCTGGAACGAGCCGACCACGGTGATGATGAGCACCAGGGCCAGGATGGGGCGCAGCAACGGCAGCGTGATCCGCCGGAACATGGTGATCTCCGAGGCGCCGTCGGTGCGACCGGCCTCGTACAGCGTCTCGGGAATGGTCTGCAGCCCGGCGAAGATCAGCAGGGCCGTGTAGCCGACGTGCCGCCACACGTTGATCAGCGCGATCGTCGGGATGACCCAGTTGCTGTCGGCCAGGAAGGCGATCCGGTCCATCCCGATCATCTCGAGCACCTTGTTCCCGATGCCCAGCTGGTAGTCGAGGATCCACAGGAAGACCAGGGCGGCGACCACGTTCGAGACCAGGTACGGGGTGAGGACGATGCCGCGCAGCCAGGTGCGCTTGGTCAGCCGCTGCATCATCACCGCGATGCCCAGGGCCAGCGCCGTCTGCAGGGCGATGTTGATGACCACGTAGTAGACGGTGACCTTGAGCGAGTTCCAGAAGACCGGGTCCTGCACCATGCGCACGTAGTTGTCGAACCCGTTGAACTCGGGCGGCGTGAGCAGGTTGAACTTGGTGAAGCTGAGGTAGATGCCGCGCAGCGTCGGCCAGATCATGAAGACCAGGAAGCCGACGAGCGCGGGCGCGATGAACAGGATCGCCAGTCTGGTGTCGTCCTTGGGTTTCCTTCTCAACTCCGGGGTTGCGGTGGCCATGTGGTCCCCTCACAGGGCGTCGGCGCGATACAGCACTACTTGATCGGGGTGGACCCGTGGAGCGGCCGCGCCCACATGCTCGAGCGCGAACCCGGTGAGTGCCAAGCCCGCCTCGCTCCACCACGGCGGTGGCTGCGCGGCGGGGCGAACAGGGCGCAGACGGTAGAGCCGCTGCGGGTCGAGACCGCGGAACCGCAGGCGGGCCGGCGGATCCGGATACGGGCTGTCCATCGTCACCATGGCGATGAGCGCTGATGAGCGATCGTGCGCGACGACGCCATGAACGAGCACGTCTTGTCCGTATCCGTCCATGCGCACCAGGTCGCCGCTGAGCAACAACCGGCGGTTCTGCTTGAAGAACGCAATCCACTCGGCCAGCTCGTGCCGCTCTTCCGGGGACGCGGCGGTCAGGTCCCACTCGATGCCGAGGTGGCCGAAGATCGCCGTGCCGGCCCGGAAGTCGAGGTCGTGCCGGCGGCCGGTGACGTGGCTGCGGTCCGAGGCGATGTGCGAGCCGAGGTATTCCGGCGGCACGAGCTGGCCGGTCCAGCGCAGCATGTGCTGCCGGTCGTGCGGGTCGATGTTGTCGCTGACCCAGATGCGGTCGGACCGGGTCAGCACCTCGAGGTCGACCCGTCCGCCGCCGGACGAGCACGACTCGATCTCGAGCATCGGGTGCGCGGCCCGGATCTCGTCGAGCAGCCGGTAGAACGCCAGGGTCTGCTCGTGGACGCCGGGTTCGCCTCCGGGCTGGGTGCCGGCGTCGATCAGGTCGCGGTTGTGGTCCCACTTGATGTAGTCGATGGCGTACTCGTCGAGAATGGCGAAGATCTGGGCCCGTACGTGGTCGTAGGCGGCGGGCAGGCCGAGGTTCAGCACCTGCTGGCGGCGCGACTCCACCGGCCAGTCCGAGCGCGCCGCCATGATCCATTCGGGGTGCTCGCGGGCGACGTCGGAGTCCGGATTGACCATCTCGGGCTCGAACCACAGCCCGAACTGCATGCCCAGTTGCTTGACCCGATCGACCAGCGGGTGCAGCCCGTCCGGCCAGACGTCGGGTGACACCACCCAGTCCCCCAGCCCCGAGGTGTCGTCGCGGCGCGAGCCGAACCAGCCGTCGTCGAGCACATAGCGTTCGGCGCCGGCCTCGGCCGCACGTTCGGCCAACTCGAGCAGCCTCGGCAGGTTGTGATCGAAGTAGACGGCTTCCCACACATTGAGCGAAACCGGCCGTTCACTGCTGACCGTTCGCTCACGATCGCGCAAGTGGCGATGGAAGCGGCGCGCAACTTCGTCCAGTCCGTCGCCGTGCGCGGCATAGACCCAGGGCGAGGTGTACGTCTCTCCGCGCACCAGCCGCACCTCGCCCGGCAGCAGCAACTCGCCGCCGCCGAGCCGCTGCTCGCCCGACCAGACCCGTTCGGCGTAGTGGGTGTGGTTGCCGCTCCAAGCTGTATGCACGGCCCACACCCGGCCGCGCGCGAAGCCGAAGCCGGGCTCGCCGGCATGCAACACGTACGCGCTGTCGGCGCCGGTGCGCCCGCGCCGGTTCTCGCGAACGTGCGCCCCGACGGTCAGGGGCAGCCGCTGCGGCACACGTTCGAGGTTGTGCCGTCCGGCGAAGTCGAGCAGTTCCGTGGCCCGGGCGGGGATCGGGAAGGACAGGACCAGATCCTCCAGCGCGTACGGGTCCACGTGCTGGTTGGTGACGGCGGCCCGGGCTCGTACCAGACCCGTCGCAAGCAGCTCGATCTCGATCAGAAGCTCGACCCGGGACGCCTCGTCGGCGGCCTCGACGGTCAGAACTCCGGCGCCCCCGGCCACGTAGCCGCGCGCCGGAACGCCGTACGCGCGAAGGCTTTTGATCTGGAACGAGGGTGACCACCCGACGCCCGACGCCGAACCGCGCAACCCCGGCCGACCCGGCCACCCCGAGCTGTGCTCGGGCAAAATCGCGACCCGGGGCGGCAGGTCGAGCGCGTTGCTTCCGGTGACGGCCTCACCCAGCAACAGAAGCGATCGGGCTTGATCCTCGTCGAGCCCCGGCAGCTCGGGCCCCCAGTACGCGACGACCGGCAAGCCCGGCCCGGTGACGTCGACCAGCAGCGTGATCCCGTCCGCGGTCATGGCGACAATGGCGGCGTCTTCCACGCAACCTCCCAGGGACGGGAGCGCTAAATCGATGTAACCGACATTGCTGCTATGTGTCCGGCATGTCAACCCTCATCGATCTTCCGGCCGGCCTACTCGGCGAGCAGTTTCTCGCTCAGCTCCCACAGCCGCCGGGCCGACTCCGGGTCGAGCGCGTGCGGTGCGGCATCGGAGAGGACGACCGGCTTCTCACCCACCGGCGTCGGCCCCCACGGCGTCGGGTCCAGGGGTGCGACGTCGCTGTTCTTGAGGTAGACGCCGCCGATGCCGTCGAGCAGCGGGCTCGCCGCGCCGAACACGATCGTCGCGGCGGCCTGCTGAGGTGTCTTCTTCTCGTTCTCGGGATCGATGATCGGCTGCTCGTTCTCGTCGACCAGCCCCATCGCCTGCAGCTGCCGCATGCTGAAGGTGCTCTGCTCCATGTGGGCCAGGCTCGACGCGACCGAGATGCCCGGGTGCACCGAGAAGGCCCGGATGCCCTCGCCGGCCCAGCGCCGGTCGAGCTCGACGGCGAACAGGACGCCGGCCGTCTTGGTCTGCCCGTAGGCCAGGTTGCCGTCGTAGCCCTGCTCGAAATGCAGGTCGTCCCAGCGGATGTCGCTGGTGCGGTGCGCGCCCGACGAGACGTTGACGACCCAGGCGCCGTGCGCGGCCCGCAGCGCCGGGTGCAGGGCCAGGGTGAGCTGGAAGTGGCCGAGGTGGAACGCGGCGAAACCGGCCTCGTAGCCGCGGGCGTCCAGGGTGCGCCGGCCGTACGCGTTGCCGGCGCTGTTGATGAGCATGTGCAGCGGGCGGCCGGAGGCGAGATAACGGGCGGCGAAGGCGTCGATCGAGGCCGGCCAGGGTGGCGGCGGCCCGTTCGGTGTCGCGGGCGGCAACCGTTATCGAGGCGCCGGACTTGCTCAGCGCGCGGGTGGCCTCCAGCCCGAGGCCGCCGGCCCCGCCGGTGATGACGACGTTCCGGCCGGTCAGGTCGAGGCCGGCCAGAACGTCGTCGGCCGTCGAAGCGGCGGTGAACGGGGTGCCGAGGGGGTGCTGCTGTTCCGTGGTCATGATTCAACGGTAGGGCGGTTATCCGTACGATGAATGCTTGATCGTGCGCGCTTTCTTTGCGATAGTCCGGGCGTGGATGAGCTCTCGGACCTGTTCGACGTGGTGGAGGCGCGCGGTCAGGTGACTGGCGCGTTCGCCGCGAGCGGGCGCTGGGTGGCCCGGTCGTTCAACCGCACCCCGCTCAAGCTCACGGTGATGGTGCGAGGGCGGGCCCGGCTGTCGGCCGACGGCCTCGACGCGCCCGTGCATCTCGAACCGGGTGACGTCGCCATCCTGAACAACCGGGCCTGGCTCGAGCTCGAAGGCGGCTCCGGCGACGGCCCGGTGCGCGAGATCGAGCCGGAGATCACCGACCTGACCACCGGGCCCCTCACGGCCGACCCCGACTGCGACCTGGTCGTGGGCGGCCGGGTGCTGCTGAACAGGGCCGGTGAGGAGCTGTTGCTGCAGGCGCTGCCACCGGTCGGTCACGTACGAGCGTCGGCGGCCGAGGCGGGCCGGCTGCGCGTCATCGTCGACCAGCTGGTGGACGAGGTGACCGGCGCGCGGATGGGGTCGGGCTTCGCCGTCCGGCAGTACGCGCAACTGCTGGTGCTCGAGGTGCTGCGGGCCTACGTCGGGCAGGCTTCGCTGCCGCCGGGGCGGCTTCGAGTGCTGACCGACGAGCGGCTGCGCCCGGCGGTGAGCCGCATGCACGCCGAACCCGGCCGGTCCTGGAAGCTGGAGGAGCTGGCCCAGGCCTCGGCCATGTCGCGCACTTCGTTCGCCGAGCGGTTCCGGCAGGTCGCGGGCGTGCCGCCGCTGGCGTACCTCAACGGCTGGCGGATGCTGCTCGCCCAGCGGGCGCTGCGCGACGGCGACGTACGGGTCGGGGCGCTAGCGGCCGACCTGGGGTACACGTCGGAGAGCGCCTTCAGCACGGCGTTCAAGCGCGAGGTCGGCGAGTCACCACTGCGGTACCGCACCAGGATCCGCCGCGACGAGGAGCGGTCGCCCAAGGACGATCGCACTCGCTCGGCGCCGCGGTCGTGATGCCGAGGTGCGGTCGTGCAAGACGATCGCACTCGCTCGGCGCCGCGGTCGTGACGCCGGGGTGCGGTCGTGCAAGACGATCGCGCTCGCTCGGCTTCGTGGGCGTGATGCCGTCGGCTGACCCGGCGGATGTCCGGATACTGATCTCATGAGCTTGCTTTCGGCGCGTGGCGGCCACTGGACGTCCGACGGGACCGGGGTCACCGTGATCATTCCGCCGCCGGGGACGGTCGCCTCCGGCGAGGTGCGGGGAGGTGCGCCGGCCACCCGCGAGTTCGCCCTGCTCGAACCGACGCGGCTGGTAGACCGGGTGGACGCGGTGGTGCTTTCCGGTGGGTCTGCGTTCGGGCTGGCCGCCGGCGACGGCGTGATGGGGCTGCTGCGGGAGCGAGGGATGGGCCTGCCCACGCCGGCCGGTCCGGTGCCGATCGTCGTAGGGTTGTCGGTCTTCGACGCCTCAGTGGCCGCGCTGGTCCGCCCGGACTTCGCCGAGGGCGGGCGCCGCGCCGCGCAGGCGGCCTTCGACGGCGTCCCCTTCGAGGCGGGCCGCGTGGGTGCGGGCACCGGCGCCACCACCGGCAAGTGGCGTGAACGCCTCGACCCCAGCGGCATCGGCATGGCCGAAGGCCGGGCCGGCGACGCGTCAGTGGTGGCCCTGGCCGTGGTCAACGCCTGGGGCGACGTCATCGGCCCCGACGGCCGGCCACTGAGCGCGCCGCCCTTCGACCCCGCCGCCGCGCCCGCGGCCGCCCCTTTCCCCACGGCCAACACGACCATTGCCGTCGTGCTGACCGACGCCAAGCTCGACAAGATCGGGTGCAACTGGCTGGCCCAGAGCGCCCACACCGGCTTCGCCCGCGCCCTGCACCCGGCCCACACCCGCTACGACGGCGACGCCGTGGTCGCCCTGGCCACCGGCGAGCTCGAGACCCCGGTCGACCTCGAACACCTACGCGCCGTCACGTCCGAGGTGATGGCCGCCGCGATCCGCTCGACGGCCTGAGACCTCGCCCGGCCGCTGTGCGCGGCGGCCGTCCGCCCGCCGGCCGGCCGCGGATCACGGCCGATCCCGAGCGGCGCGGTCGCTCGGCGGGCGGATTCGCGGGCTTTCGTTACCGTTGGCAAGGTGTTCCTCATCTTCGGTTTTCGCAGCAAGGACAAGATCGTCGGCTCCCGGATCGGGCGGTGCGAGGTCTGTGGCGCCACGGCGGCCCAGACCCTGGTGAAGCGGTCGACCAAGTTCAGCCTCTTCTTCATTCCGCTGTTCCCGGTTCGCCCGGCCCGGCACTTCGTCGTCTGCACCAACTGCGGCCGCTCGCGCGGGGCGATGCGTGAGGAGCTTGTCGCGGCGTGAACGCGCAGCCCAGTGGCGACGCGCCGACGACCGCGTGATCGACTGGCGGACGTGCGGATGAGGGCGGAACCATGAGCGGCGGGCAGGACGAGCGGTTGCAGGCGCGGGTGCGCGAGAGCCTGCCGGGCGGCGAGACTCTGGTCGCGGCCATCTGGGTCAGCCGGCCGGACGGGCAGGCGTCGGCCGGGATGTCGCGCAGCGAGATGTCGCCGTGGCGGTTGCGGCGGCCGCAGCGCGAGGTTCCGGGGGCTCGGCGCGGGGTGAACGGGCGGCCGCGCAGCCGGGCCGTCGAGCTGGACGGGCACATTCAGACCGTCAGCAATCCGAGGGTGCTGGCCCGCACCGATCGGCGGATCCTGCTGCTGGCGCCGGGTGTCGGTTCGTGGCGTGACCTGCTCCGGCCGTCCGAGGGGCCGCTGCGGTTGCGGTGGGAGTGCCCGCGTACGGACCTGTCCGCGGCCACCGAGCAGTCGGGGCGCCTGCGGCTCGACTGCACCGACGGCTCGTACGTGACCCTGTTGACGCCGGCCGCCCAGGTGCGTCCCTTCGTCGAACTTTGATGCTGGCGCAAATCGGTTTGCTGTGGAAACCTATTGGCATGACCGCTAACTCGCTGCCTGCTGCCGGTGATCCGCGCCGGCTCCTGTCGGACATGCGCACGCTCTCCCAGCGCGTGCGGGCCGACCAACGCATGACCTGGGTCGCCCTGCTCGTGCTGGCCGCCGCCACCTTCGCCGCGATCCCGTTCGACTGGTTCGGCATGGACGTGACCTGCCTGCCCGACGGTGGCTGCCAGTTCGCCCGCGACGGCATGCTCTACTACTGGATCCCGGCCATGCCGCTGATGTACGCGGCCATCGCCTTCCTCTACCTGCGGGCGGCCCGGGCGCGCGGGCTGGGCGGCCGGGTCCTGCCGTACGCGATCACCGGCGCCGTGACGACGCTGGTGTTCCCGGCCGCGTGGCTCGCCGTGACGACGTACTTCTCCAACCACCCGTACCCCGACCAGCCGCTCCCCTACTGGTGGTTCGTGCTCGACCGCCTGGTCATGCCGTGGGGCATGATCGGGGTGACGCTGCTGGTGCTGGCCTGGCTGGAACGCAACGTCGCGCTGCTCGCGTTCACCGTCGGCTACCTCGCTCTGGTTCTGCTGGTGCTGCCGATGAACTACGGCTTCAGTTCAGGGTTCTTCAGCATCCGGGCCGCCATGGCGGTGCCGCAGCTCATCGTCGGTGTGGTGCTGCTGCTGGCCGCGTTCGGCTTCCGGGCCGCCGGCCGGCGGCGGCGGTGACCGCCGTGACCGGCGCCGAGGAGCCGGAGCTGGCACACCCGGTCACCGGCCTCGACGAGGTCGTCCACCAACGCGTACGGCTGGGAATTCTGACCATCACGCACGAGGCCCGCCGCGTCGAGTTCGGCTATCTGCGCAGCCAGCTCGAGCTGACTGCCGGCAACCTCTCCAAGCATCTGAGCGTGCTCGAGGAGGCCGGCCTCATCGGGGTCGAGAAGGGCTACGAGGGCCGGCGCGGCCGCACCTGGATCACGCTCACGCCGGCCGGCGTCACCGCCCTGAACGAGGAGATCGGCCGCCTGAAGCAGCTGATCGCCCGGGTGGAGACGACGGACGGCTGAGCGTCAGGAAATTCGGCGCAGGGTGCGGCGGCCGGCCAGGACCGCCGCCCCGGCCAGCAGGACGACGGCGGCCACTGCGGTCAGCACCATGGTCGGCAGCCGGGGCCACTGGGCCAGCGGCAAGGCCGGCGGATCGAGCCCGGCCAGCGGCAACGCCCATCCGGTCAGCCACCACCCCAGCGCCGAGACGCCCATCCCGGCCACCACGGCGACGACCACCAGAACCGGGTAGGTGTACAGGGTGGCCTGCCGCAGCGCCGACCGGGACAGGCCCTGCCCGCGCAGGGCCGACATGTCCTCGACCCGGCGTTCCCGGTCGACCGCGGCGGCCAGCACGAGAGCCCCGGCCGACAGGGCGGTGGCCAGGGCGGCCACCATCACGTAGAACCACAGCGCGATCGCCGGCCCCTGCTTGTCCAGGCGTTCCTGCACCTGGGAGGCGCGGATGTCGGCGGTCACCGTGACACCGTGGGCGGTCAGGCGGTCGACGACGTCCTTGGGGGCCCGGTCGTTCAGCCAGACCATCGCCGTGCTGCTCACGGCGCCGTCGGTCGACAGGCGGTCGGCGTAATCGAGGTCGGTCAGCACCGCCGGCGAGCCCGCGCCCGGGACGGCCGGCAGCGACGCCCGCACGTCGACGGGTGTCGACCGGGCGTCCAGGTTCTCCACCGCCGGCAGCGCCGTCAGCCCCGAGACGGCCACCGGCAGCGGGTACGGCGCCGAGGCAGGATGCACGAACATGCCCTCGGGCAGGCCGTTCAGCGAGGTCACCTCGATCTCGAGGCCGCCCGACGAGGCCGCCCCTATCCGGCCGCCCTCGGAGGCGCGCCACGGCGCCGGGTCGTTGAGGACGTCGGACGGCACGCCGTTGATGCTGTGCACGGTCAGCACGCCGGTCACGTCGAGCGTGCCCTGGCCGCCCGCGATGCGCAGCACCTTCAGCGTGCAGCCCTTGGCGCAGGCGGGGACGCCCTGCTCGTACGTGTTGCGCCCGTTCCGCAGCACGCCGAGCTCGGCCAGCTCGTCGTTCCCGCCCTCGCGGGGCGACAGCACCGCGGTCAAAGCGACCGCCTTGCCCGACGGGAACTGGGCGCTGATGTCGAATGTGACCTTCGCTCCGTCCACGTTGACCGTCGGGGCCGCCGCCGGATGCAGCTGCCGCGCGATCTCGCCCGCGGCCGGCCCGGTGGAGGGCCAGGCGGCCACCGCGTCCAGCCGGGTGGTGTCCACGCCGATGGTCGTCGGCGCGCCCGGGTCCGACGGCAGCTTCACGGCCGCCATCGCGAACTTGCCCTCGGGGTCGGCCGCACGCACCGCGGCCAGCAGGTTCTGCCGCCCGGTCTGGCCCAGCTGCAGCACCCGCGTCGCGCCGGTGCCCAGCGTGGCCTCGGCCGTGCGCCCGGTCGAGGCGACGTCGACCGCCGCGGCCGCGTACCCGATGACCGCCACCGCCGCCGTGAGCAGGGCGAACAGCCGTACCGCACCCGGCCGCCGGGAGAGCTGCAGCCCGGCCAGGGCCACGCCGAGCCGCCCCCGCCGCAACGCCCGCCGGCCCAGCACGGTCACCAGCGGCACCAGCAGCCGCGCCGCGACCAGCGCCCCGGCCACCAGCACCAGCGCCGCCGCGGCCGTGCCGACCCCGCGCAGCGCCGACTTGAGCTGCACCACCGCGACCACGGCCAAAACGACCACAACGAGCTCGGCCGCGATGGCCCGCGCGCTGTTCGGCACGGCCGGCGCCCGGCGCAGCAGCTCGGCCACCGGCGTGGCGATCTGCCGCCGCTCGGCCATCAGCGCGGTCAGCAGGGCCGCCCCGGCCGCGACCGGCGCCCAGCGCAGCGAGCTGAGCCCGGCATCGGCCCCGACACCCGGGAAGCGCCAGGCCGCGAACGCGTTGACCAGCAACTGCCCGGCCAGGCAGCCGACGATCGAGCCGATCAGGATCGCCACCACGTTCTCGCCGGTGGCCAGCCACCAACGCTGGCCCCATCGGGCGCCGCGCAGCGCCACCACCGCCAGTTCGGGCCGGCGGCCCTCGGTGCCGTAGCCGACGGCCAGGAAGATGGTCAGGCAGGCCAGCAGCACCAGCGCCACGGCCAGCACCGGCACGATCCGGTGGCCGGCGGCGCGTCCCGATTCGATGCGTTCAAGCACTCCGGGCAGCTGGCTGTAGAGGTCGACGCCGCCGCCGAGGGCCGTCACCCCGGTCTGCACCTCGGACAAACCCGTGCGTACGGGAGGAAGTTTGTCGACGGCCAGGGCACCCGGCTCGGGGTAGGCGTCCAGACCGGTGTCGACCGCCCCGCGGTCCATCGCGTGGATGGAGGCGCTGGTGACGAACAGCGGCAGGCCCGCACCGGCCGGCAGGTCGACGCCCGGGTTGAAGAACCCGCGGCTTCCCCAGTAGACGTCGGCCGGGTCGGGCACCTGGTACAGGCCGGCCACCAGGAATCGTTTGGGCGTGCCGTTCTCGACGTAGAACGCCGGTCCACCGCGCGGGATGACGCGCAGCCCGAAGGTCAGCGTGATCGGGTCGCCGGTCTCGATCTTGAGACGCCGGCCGACCTGCTCGGGCAGCACGATGTCGGACTCGCCGATCAGGCAGCGCCCGGAGACCATCCGCAGGTGGTCGCAGACGTCCTGGCGGTAGGCGAACCGGCTCGCGTACGAGATGGACGGCTCGATGCCCATCGCCGCGTATTCCATCGAGTAGACGTAGTGGAAGCCGGGCAGCCCGGCCAGCGCCGTACCGCTGCGCTCCAGGTCGGGACCGCTCGGGGGCGCGCCCGGCTTGGCCTCACGCTGGTCTTTCTGGAAGGCCCGGATCGCGACGGCCAGCTCGTTCGGGGCGGCCGTCTCGACCTGCCCCGCCGCCACCGCGCGATCCGCCGCGCGCAGGTAGGCCGGCGCGGCCACCGCGGCGGCCACCCCGAACAGCGCGAGCAGCGCCACCGTCAGCGTCTGTCCCCGGCGGGCCCACACCATGGCCAGCACCAGGGCGATCATGAGAGTTCCCCGTTCAGCCGCCGCACCGACAGCCACGTCGTCAGGCCGAGCACGACCACGGCGACCACGGCCGCGATGCCGAGCGCGGCCGGGCTGAGCGCGCCCGGCGGCGGGATCACCCGCCAGCCGTCCGGGAAGGGCGGGGCGGTGACGTCGGCGATCGGGCGGGCGGCCAGGGCCGCGGCCAGCCCGCCGAGCAGCCCGGCCAGCGCCACCGAGCCTGCACCGGCGTACGCGGTGATCAGCGCCGTGCGGCGGGACAGGCCCTGATGGCGCAGCGAGCGCAGGTGCTCGAGCTGGGGCTCCCGGTCGACGGCGGCCGCCACCGCGAGCAGGCCGGCCGCGATCAGCCCGGCCAGGGCCGCCGCGAACAGGCCGAACGACGCGGTGACGACCGAGCTGTCGGCGGCCAGTTCGTCGACCCGGGCCGCCGCCGTCCGGTCGTCCAGAACCGGCAGCCCGATGGCGTCCACGACGGAGGCGGGCGCGTCGGCGGTCAGCCACACCTGCAGCGTGCCGCCCTGGTCGGCGTCGCCGGCCACGCGGCGGGCGGCGTCGAGGTCGGTCAGCACCCCGTCGGCCCCGATTACCGGCAGCACTCGCGCCGCGGCGGTGACGCGTACAGGCGTGGCCACGTCGCCGAAGCGGCCCAGCGCCGCGTCGTCGAAGAACCACTCGGCCGGCGGCCGCCCCGCCATCACAACCGGCAGGGGCAGCGGCGAGTCGACGACGGCCACCTTGGTTCCGCCGCCCGGGTTGGCGCTCAGCGTGAGGCCGGCCGGGCCGGTCGAGATGCGCACGGCCTCGGTGCTGAAGTCGCCGCGCCAGCGGGTCACGTCGCGCAACGCCGCGGTGCCGACGATGGTGCCCGACGGGTTCTGCTGGGTCAGCGAGCGGATGGTGAGCGCGCCCGGGCCGGACCCCTCGGGGGTGAACAGCTCCCAGCCGACCAGGCGGCAGCCGGGCGCGACGGCGCAGCCCGGCACCGCGGCCGACACCGACTGGGTGCCCGGCCGGATGCCGCGGAACTCCAGACGTACGCCGGCGCCGGTGCCCTCGTGCTGCAGGATCGCGCCGAGCAGGGTGATCGTGCGCCGCTGGCTGGTCACCGAGACGGTCAGCCGGTTGCCGGTGATCAGCGGCAGCAGGGCCGGCGGCTTGGCTCGCAGGGCGTCGCGGGGCCCGTACTCGGGTCGCCAGGTGGCCACGGCGGCGAGCCGGCTGCTGTCGACGGCCAGCACCGGCGGCGAGCCCCCGGGATCGACGACGGCAGCCATCGCGTACCGGCCCGCCGGGTCGGCCTGGCGCACGGCGTGCAGCAGCTGCGTGCGGGTGGGCGCCGAGACGGTCAGCACCCGGGCCGCGCCCAGCTCGACGTCGGCCCGCTCGACCCGCTCGGTGCGCCCGGCGGCGAAGGTGCCCACGGTCAGCGCCATCAGCGCCACGCTCACCACCACCAGGGCGAACACCCGGTCGGTGCCGGGTTGGCGCGAGACCCGTACGGCGGTCAGCCCCAGCCGCACCCGGCCCGCGCGCAGGGCCACCGCGCCCACCCGGTCCGCGATCCGCCGCAGCAGCCGGGCCAGCAGCAGGCCGACGGCCAGCGCGACCAGGGCCGGCGCCACCACGCCGAGCCCGGCGCCGCCGGACCGGGCCTGATAGACGGCCCCGCCGGCCAGCGCGATCAGGGCCAGGTCGACGACGCCGGACCGCCAGTCCCGCCGGGCCGACGGCACCCGCCGCAGCAGGGCCGCGACCGGCGCCCGCTGTTGCAGGGCGTCCACCGCCAGCAGCACGAGCAGCGCGATGCCGAGCACCACGATCACCAAACCCAGCGACAGCAGCAGCGCGACCCAGAGCTCCACGCGGACGGGCAGGCCGCGGGCCAGCGGCCAGGCGATCAGGAACCCGGCCACCCAGCCGGCCAGGCCGCCGCCGACCAGCGGCAGCAGGTGCTGGCTGAGCGCCAGCCGCAGGATGCCGCGGGCGGTGCTGCCCCGCAGCTTGAGCAGCCCGGCGTCGGCCCGCCGCTCGCGGCCGGTGAAGCGCCCGGCCAGCCCGATCGCGAACCAGGCGATGACCGCCACCTGGCCCAGCGCGACGGCGACGCCGGTGGCCACGGCGATGCGTTCCTCCCGCACCCGGTCGACCAGCGGGCCGGTGGGGGCGGACAGCTGCAACTGCTGCGCGGCGAAACGGGGCGCCGCGTGGTTGACCAGCCCGTTCAGGTCGTACGCGCCGTCGCCGCGCAGCAACGGCAGGGGAACCTCGACGTCCCACGCGTGGACCGGGCGGGTCAGCGTGGGATCGCGGAACGTCTCGAGCGAGGTGAACAGGGGGTCGAGCGAGCCCTGGGCCCGGAACAGCTTGTCGCTCCAGTACGGGCTGCCCGGCTCGACCGGCTGGTAGACGGCGGCGACCCGGAACGTGATCGGGGTGACCGAGGTGGCCGGCCGCACCCGGAACGTGTCGCCCGGCTTCAGCTTGAGCCGGGTGGCCGAGTCGGTGCTGATGGCGGCGTCGTTGGCGGCGGCCGGGCAGGCGCCGGTCAGCTTGGCGTGCTGGCAGAAGCCGTCGCGGTACGCGATGGGCAGGCCGGTCGAGGCGCCGGTCGCGCCCGGATAGATGTAGCTGGCGTCGGCGACCGCACCCAGCACGGGAGTGGCGTCGGGAACGGGCAGCAGGCCACGCGCGGTGGCGTCGAAGTCGTCGAGCGCGCCGCGCGGGTCGTCGGTGCCCTCGCCGGCCTGGCGCACCAGGATGACGCGTTCCTCGACCGGGGCCGAGGTGACCACGTTGCCGGCCGAGCGCGACGACACGGTCATCCCGTACCACGCGGCGCAGCCGGCCGCCGTCGCGAGCAGCGCCGCGAGCAGGCCGACCAGCAAGGCCGGGCCGGAGCGCCGCCGGACGGCGCCCAGGGCGATGTAGTACATCCGTTCCGTTCCCCCGTTGTTCGATCCACGGACACTCTCGTACCGCCGATCGCTTTTGCCAAGCGTCGATTAGGTTGAGGTCCATGAGCGTACGTTTCGGGGTGTTCGTGCCCCAGGGCTGGAAGATGGATCTGGTCGAGATCGCCGACCCGGTCGAGCAGTACGAGGCGATGACCCAGGTGGCCCGGGTGGCCGACGCCGGGCCGTGGGACGCGATCTGGCTCTACGACCACTTCCACACCGTGCCCGAGCCCACCCAGAACTCGGTCTTCGAGTGCTGGACGGCCACTTCGACGCTGGCCCGCGACACCAGCCGGGTGCGGATCGGCCAGATGGTCGGCTGCAACGGCTACCGCCAGCCCTCCCTCTACGCCAAGATCGCGTCGACCGTGGACGTGGCCTCGAAGGGCCGGCTCATCGCCGGGCTGGGCGCCGGCTGGTACGAGCACGAGTGGAAGGCGTACGGCTACGAGTGGAAAGACGTGCCGCAGCGGATGAGCGAGTTCCGCGAGGCCGTCGAGATCGTCCACAAGATGTGGACCGAGGACAACCCGGTCTTCCAGGGCAAGCACTACTCGATCGACGCCCCGATCAACCAGCCCCGCCGCAAGCCCCAGTTCTGGCTGGGCGGCGGCGGCGAGAAGATCACGCTGAAGCTGGTCGCCCAGTACGCCGACGGCTGCAACGTGGGCGGCGGCGACCCCGAGGTGGTGGCCCACAAGCTGAACGTGCTGCGCGCCCACTGCGACAAACTGGGCCGCGACTTCGGCGAGATCACCAAGTCGACCACGATCGAACTCGACCTCACCGAGTCCACGGCCGACACCATCGCCCGGGTCGAGAAGGTCGTCGAGGCCGGCGCCGACTACGTCATCTTCTACATCCCGCGCGTCGCCTACGACCACGCTCCCCTGCACCGCCTGGCCGAGGAGCTGGTCCCGCAGTTCCGCTGACCCTTACTGAGCCGGCGCCTCCTCGGTCACCAGACGGCGGTTGTCCTCGCCCGAGCTGACCGAGAGGGCCCAGCCCTTGACCGACTTGACCCGCTTCGACGCCGTCACGGTTTTGCCCTTGGTGGCGTCGGGGCAGGGCTGGCCCTTGTCGGGCGGCACCGAGGTGCCCGAGATGCCGAAGCTGGCGCCGGTGATCCAGAAGCCGACCAGCTTGCCGCTGTAGCCCTGGGCGGTGCCCCGGCCCTTGTCCAGCACTGCGGCGTTGCGCAGCTCGTAGCGGCCGAACTCGCGATAGTGCACCACCGGGAAGGGCGTCTTGCCGCACGAGACCGTGTACGTGTCGTTCGTCCAGAAGTCGTGGTTGAAGACCAGCCCGGACGTCTTGGCCGCCAGCGTCGCGTCGTTCCAGCCGAAAGCCTTCTGCAGGTCGCTCCGGGCCACGTAGCCCTTCATCGTCTTCGGGTCGTAGCTGACCGCGGCCGCGGCGGGCGTGGCGACGCCGGCGGTGGCGACCAGTGTCGCTCCGGCAACGGCGAGACGGCGAAGTGCGTTCATGGTGCTCCTCCAGCGGCGCGGATCTTCGGAACTAACGATCATGGTCAGTCGTGGGATGCGGGCAGGACGACGGTGAAGACGCTGCCCGCGGTGGCGGCCGGGGCCGCCGAGATGTGGCCCCCGTGCGCGTCCACGATGGCCTTGGTGATGGCCAGGCCCAGGCCGGTGCCCTTGGTTCCCTTCCGTACGGCGTTGCTGGCCCGGAAGAAGCGGTCGAACAGCCGGTGGTGCTCGCCGGGCGGCACGCCGATGCCCGTGTCGGCCACCTCGATCACGACGTCGCCGGTGAGCCGGGCCGTCACCGTGACCGCGCCGCCCTCAGGTGTGTACTTCACGGCGTTGCTCACCAGGTTGTCGAGCACCTGCCGCAGCCGTACGGGATCGGCCAGCACCGGCAGGTGGCGGGGCGCGTCCACGGTCACGGTGAGCTGCTTGGCCTCGGCCGCGGGCCGCTGGGCCTGCACGGTCTCGCGGATCAGCCGAGCCGCCGACAACGGCTGCGGATCGATGCTCATCTGCCCGGCCTCCAGACGGGCCAGGTCGAGCAGGTCGTCGACCAGGTGCTGCATGTGCGTGGACCGGCGGTCGATCACCTCGGCCAGGTGCCGCTGCTCGCCGGTCAGCGCCGGGTCGTCGAGCAGCGTCTCGCTGTAGCTGCGGATCGCGCTGAGCGGGTTGCGCAGCTCGTGGCTGACCATCCCGACCAGCTCGTCCTTGACCCGGGCCAGTTCCAGCGCCAGCTCCTCGGCCCGCCGCCGTTCCATGTGCCGGCCCAGGTGCGCGCACACGCCGTCGAGCAGGTCGAGCACGTCCGGGTCGGGTTCCAGCGGTACGGCGGTGAAGAACAGCAGTACGCCGAGAACCCGGTCGTCGGAGCGCACCGGCACCCCGATCGCGCTGTGCAGCCCGGCCGCCCGTACCTGGGCCGCGCGCAGCACCGTACGGGGATCGTCGAGCACCTCGGGCAGCCACAGCTCGCTGTCGCTGGCCCAGATGTGCCCGGCCAGCCCCTCGCCCCGCCGCACGTGCTGCGGCCGGTCGGGGATGCCGTGGCCGGGGGCCGCCCACGACCCGACCCGGGTGATGGCGTCCGTGCCGATCTGCCAGAACTCGCCGACCGCCCACTCCAGCCCGGCGCCGACCGCCGCCACCGTACGGTCGGCCGCCTCGCCGGCGCTGTGCGAGTCGGCCAGTCCGCGCGCCACGGCCAGGCGCACCTCGCGGAACGTCTCGGCCCGCCGCTGCTCGGTGATGTCGTGCATCGCCACCACCGCGCCCAGCCGCTGGCCGTCGGGCGTCTCCAGCGGGCGGGCGTTCACCGTGAACCGGCGCGGCGCCTCACCGGCCGGGGCGATCACCAGCTCGGCGTGGTCGACCCGCTTTCCCGCGTACGCCTGGGCCAGCGGCACCTCGTCGGGCCTCAGCAACGTCCGGCCGTCGGGGTGGTAGAGGTCGTAGGCGCGGGGCCAGTCCTCCGCCGGCAGGTCGGCCGCGCCGGTGCCGTGGATGTCGCGCAGCGCCTGGTTGAACAGGGTCAGGCGGCCGTCCTCGTCGCACGCGCCGACCCCGGTGTCCAGGCTGTCCAGCAGCGCCTGCAGGAAGGCTCGCTCATGCTCGTCGCCCTGCTCCAGCCGCTCGCGCAGCCGCTTCTCGGAAGCCGCATGCGCCATCTCGGACTCGGCCGCGGCGGCCAGATCCTCGATGAGCAGCAGTTCGCGCGGTTCCCAGTCGCGGGGCCGGTCGTCGAGCACGCCGAACGCGGCCAGCGGGTAGCCGTCGGGGCTGCGGATCGGAAATCCCGCGTACGCGATCACGCCCCCGGCCGTGGCCGGGTGCCCGGCCACGCGGTCGTCAGTGCGCGCGTCGCACACCAGCACCGGCGCGTCGGAGTCGACCACGAGCCGGCAGAACGTGTGCTCGGCGGGCGGCCCGGACTGCCCGGCCACCGTGCGACTGTCGGCGCCGACCAGGGAGACGACCGCTCTCGCCGTACGCAATTGATGGGCCGCGGCCCGGGCCAGCCGATCCAAGGAGGGATAACGGCCCTGGCCGAGCATCCCGGTCTCGCCCAGACGCCGCAGCCGGACGGCGTCGCTGAGCCGGCCGTCCGCACCGGTCGTGCCCGCTGTCGGCCCCACTCTCTCCGCTTCGGCCGGGCCGCCGCGAGCCTGAGCCGGAAAACGGAAGTCGTCGCTCGGGCCTCTTGTCAGCTACGGAATCAGTGGAATGATGTCGGCAAAACAATGGAGTTCCTGCGTCTGGAGATCGCGTGACCGCCAAGACCGTGCTGCACAACTTCATCGGCGGCGCCCCGGCCGCGCCGGCCGAGGGCCGATACGAAGACCTGATCGACCCGGCCACCGGCGAGGTGTTCGCGTCCGCCCCGGTTTCCGGCCAGCCGGACGTCGACAAGGCGATGGAGGCGGCCTCCACCGCGTTCGAGAGCTGGCGCAACACCACACCCAGCGAGCGCCAGCAGGCCCTGCTCAAGTTCGCCGACGCGGTCGAGGCCCGGGCCGACGAGCTGGTCAAGGCCGAGTCGCAGAACACCGGCAAGCCGCTCGGCCTGACCGCCAGCGAGGAGCTGCCGCCCGCGATCGACCAGCTCCGCTTCTTCGCCGGCGCCGCCCGGCTGCTCGAGGGCCGCTCGGCCGGTCAGTACATGCAGGGCTTCGAGAGCTACGTGCGGCGCGAGCCGATCGGCGTGTGCGCGCAGGTCACGCCCTGGAACTACCCGCTCATGATGGCGGTCTGGAAGATCGCGCCCGCCCTGGCCGCCGGCAACACGGTCGTGCTCAAGCCGTCCGACACCACCCCGGTCACCTCGGTCATGCTGGCCGAGATCGCGGCCGAGTTCCTGCCCGCCGGCGTGTTCAACGTGCTCGTCGGCGACCGCGACACCGGCCGCGAGCTGGTCACCCACAAGACCCCGCAGATGGTGTCGATCACCGGCTCGGTCCGCGCCGGCATGGAGGTGGCCTCGGCCGCCTCGGCCGACCTCAAGCGCACCCACCTCGAGCTGGGCGGCAAGGCCCCGGTCGTGGTGTTCGACGACGCCGACGTCGAGGCCGCGGCGGCCGCCATCGCCGAGGCGGGCTACTTCAACGCCGGCCAGGACTGCACGGCCGCCACCCGGGTGCTCGCCTCCCCGCGGGTCTACTCCGACTTCGTGGCCGCGCTCAGCGACGCCGCCAAGGGCACCAAGACCGGCGCCGCCGACGACGAGGACGTGCTCTACGGCCCGCTCAACAACGCGCGCCAGCTCGAGCGGGTGTCCGGCTTCGTCGACCGCCTGCCCGACCACGCCGTGCTGGGCGCCGGCGGCTCCCGCGTGGGCGACCGCGGCTACTTCTACTCCCCCACGGTCGTCTCCGGCCTCAAGCAGACCGACGAGGTGATCCAGGACGAGATCTTCGGCCCGGTCATCACCGTCCAGCAGTTCAGCGACGAGGACGAGGCGGTCGCCTGGGCCAACGGCGTCGAGTACGGCCTGGCCTCCTCGGTGTGGACGAAGGACCACGGCCGCGCGATGCGCATGACGCAGCGCCTCGACTTCGGCTGCGTCTGGGTCAACTGCCACATCCCGCTGGTGGCCGAGATGCCCCACGGCGGCTTCAAGCACTCCGGCCACGGCAAAGACCTGTCGGTCTACGGCCTCGAGGACTACACCCGCCTGAAGCACGTGATGCACAGTCTCGGGTGATTGAGTGTGGGGGCCGCTGGCGGGCGGCCCCCGCTTCTTACCGTTCTTGAAGTTCCCAGGGGCTTCCGTACGCCGTGAGCAGGTCGAGGAACGGCACGGGATCGAAGGCCTCGGGCCCCAGAACACCGGCGCCTTCCCAGGTGCCGGAAGCCAGCAGTTCGAGGGCGACGATCGGGTTCACCGCCGTCTGCCAGACCACGGCCTGGGCGCCGTACTCGCGCATCGACCACTCGTTGTCGACCAGGTGGTACAGGTACACCTCGCGCGGTTCACCGCTTTTGGCTGTGCCCTTCACCCACGTACCGGCGCAGGTCTTGCCCGTCATCTTGTCGCCCAGCGTGGCCGGATCGGGCAGCACCGCGGCCACCACGTCACGCGGCGAAACCTCCGCGCCCTTGACCCGTACCGGCGTCGTCTTGTCCAGGCCCAGCTTGCGCAGCGTCTTCAGCACGTCGATGAACTCCGTGCCCAGCCCGTACTTGAAGGTGACCTTGCCGGCGTCGACCCAGCGCGGGATCAGCAGCACCTCCTCGTGCTCGACGTGCACGCACTCCACCGGCCCGATGCCGCCCGGGAAGTCGAACACCTCGGGCTCGGCGAACGGCTCGGTCGTGTACCAGCCGCGGTCCTTCTCGTAGATGACCGGCGGGTTCAGGCACTCCTCGATGGTCGTCCACACCGAGAACGACGGCGCGAACTCGTAGCCCTCGACGACCAGGTTCGCCCCGTCGCGGACGCCGATCTCGTCGATCGAGTCGAACAGGTGCTCGGCCGCGTACTTGGCGAAGATGTCCGACAGGCCCGGCTCGACGCCGATGCCGACCAGGGCGAGCCGGTTCTCGCTCTTCCACGCCTCGTCGGCCGCGAACTGCTCATCGCCCAGCTTCACGCCGGTCCGCCGGTACGGGTCGGTCGGGTGCGGGTGGGACAGCGACATGGCCATGTCGAGGTAGTGGGCGCCGGCCGCGGCCGCGCCCTCGAAGACCGGCATCACGAAGCGCGGGTCGACGGCGTTGAAGACGTGGGTGATGCCGTGTTCCTGGCAGAGCTCCTTGATGGCGGCTGCTGACGACGCGTCGACCTTTGCCGCCACGAACCTTTCGTCCCGGCCGGCCGCCGCCTTCTCGGCCCGCGCGAGGTCGTAGTCGGCGATGACGAACAGGTCGAAGAAGCTGCGGCGGGCCGCGATGGCAGCGGCGGCGGATCCGACACCGCCCGCTCCGACGGCGAGGATGCGCATGATGACCGTACCTTTCGGACATTTAGGAAGCTGGATCACTGAAACCGTGCGTGCAGAGCCTCTGCGCCACGGAAAAGCTTGTCAAGAGCGATCAACTCTGCGATAAACGCTTCTACGCGGTTCACCCCGGGCCGCCGCCATCGGAACGGATTCCCTTGATCGACGCAGACCGGACGAGTGATTCCATTGCCGTCCATCAGCGTGAAAGGAAGAATCGCGGCGTGACGGCGGACCTGGCACTGGACGAGATCAACAAGCAGATCATCGAGCACCTGCAGCGCGACGGGCGGATGTCGTACGCGACGCTGGCCAAGACGATCGGGCTCTCCGAGGCGGCCGTGCGCCAGCGCGTGCAACGCCTGCTCGACGGCGGCCTCATGCAGATCGTGGCGGTGACCGACCCGCTCACCCTGGGCTTCGCCCGGCAGGCCATGGTCGGGCTCAAGGTGAACGGCGACCTGCGGGCCATCGCCGACGAGATCGCTCAGATCCCCGAGGTCGACTATGTGGTGATCTGCGCCGGCGGCTTCGACCTGCTGGTGGAGCTCGTCTGCACCGACGACGAGCACCTGCTCGACCTGCTCAACGAGAAGATCCGCACGATCAAGGGCGTCCTCGCCTGCGAGACGTTCATGTATCTGAAGCTGGCGAAACAGACGTACGCGTGGGGAACTCGATGATTCCGTCGTTCTGGCTGAGCACGCTCGACCCGGTGACGCCGCGGGCGCCGCTGCCGGGCGACCGGTCGTACGACGTGGCGATCGCCGGGGGCGGCTACACCGGACTGTGGACGGCCTACTACCTCTCGCAGCTCGCGCCTTCGCTCTCCATCGCTGTTCTCGAGGCTTCTTATTGCGGGTACGGTGCTTCCGGGCGCAACGGGGGCTGGGCCTCAGGGCTGTTCCCCGTCAGCGAGGCCAAGCTGGCTCGCAAGTACGGGGCGCCTCAGGCGGAGGCGATGCATGCCGAGCTGGCCGACGCGGTCGACGAAGTGGGCCGGGCGTCCGCGGCCGAGGGGATCGACTGCCACTACGCCAAGGGCGGCACGATCTCGCTGGCCCGCTCCCCCGCCCAGCTGCGGCGGGCCCGGTCGGCCCCGGGCTTCCTGGCCGCCGCCGAGGCGAAGGCCATCTGCAACGCGACCGACGTGCTCGGCGGCGTCTACAGCCCCGACTGCGCCGCCCTGCATCCCGCGCGGCTCGTGCGCGGCCTGGCTTCGGTGGTCGAGGCTCGGGGCGTCGACATCTTCGAAGGCACCCGCGTCCAGTCGCTCGAGCGCGGCCAGGTGGTCACCGACCACGGCACGGTCACGGCCGGCACGGTCGTTCGCGCCCTCGAGGGCTACACGGCCCAACTGGCCGGCCACCGCCGCGCCCTGGCCCCCGTCTACTCCCTGATGATCGCCACCGAGCCGCTGCCCGCCGCGGACTGGGAGCGCATCGGCCTGGCCCGGCGCGAGACGTTCACCGACGAGCGCCACATGATCATCTACGGCCAGCGCACGGCCGACGACCGCCTGGCCTTCGGCGGTCGCGGCGCCCCGTACCACTTCGGCTCGCGCATCGAGCCCTCGTACGACCAGGTGCCCGAGGTGTTCGACAGCCTGCGCCACACGCTGACCGACATGTTCGGCATCCGCCCCGAGATCGCGTACCGGTGGGGCGGTCCGCTCGGCATCCCCCGCGACTGGATGCCCAGCGTGGGCCTGCGCGACGGCGTGGCCTGGGCCGGCGGCTACGTGGGGGACGGGGTGGCCGCGGCCAACCTGGCCGGTCGCACCCTGGCCGACCTGATCACCGGCACCGAGTCCGTGCGGACCACCCTGCCCTGGGTCGGGCACCGCTCCCGCCGGTGGGAGCCGGAGCCGCTGCGCTGGCTCGGCATCAACGCGGCCCTGCGGGCGACCAACCTGCGCGACGCTCTGGAGAAGCACCCAGCGCCGGCCCGCTAACCGGCCACCCGCATCCGCTCGCAGAGGCCGCGCAACGCCGCCCCGCCCGCGCGGCGTTGCGCCCGGTCGAGCAGCCCACGCGCCGTCTCCTGCATCAGCGGCGACGAGTGCACGTGCTGCGGCGCGACCCGCTCCGCCACCAGCAGGTGCTTCACCGCTTCCGCTTCGCGACCCCACCCCGCGTACGCCCGGGCGAGATCGCCGTGGAAGAACACCAGCCGCGAGTTGACCCGGGCCGCACTAAGGTCGGCCGTGGTCGCGATCTCCACCGCCCGCCCCGGCTCCCCCGCGTCGGCCTCGAACCCGAGCCGCCACAGGTTCACGTTGGCCGGCCCGAAGAACAACGCCAGCGTGGTCGTCTCCCCGGTGCGCCGCGCGATCCGCCCCGCCTCGTCCATCCAGGACTGGTGCTCCTCGCCCCGGCCGGCCACCGCACACATCAGGCGAAGCACGCCGAGCATTTCCAGGCCGCCCGGAGCCGCCAGGCGTGACTCCAGCTCAGTGATCCCCCGCTGGGCCAGCGTGCTCTGCCGCGCGTACGAGCCGCAAGAATTCGCCGCACAAGCCCGAGCGAAGGCAGCCAGCGCCAGCAACACCGGGTCTTCGACCTCCTCCGCCACCTCCCGGCACCGCTCCGCGCCCAGCCAGGCGTCCGCCGCGAACCCGAGCGACCGCAACAGCGACGACGCCAGGAACGTCGCCTCACACAGCATCGCCAGCGCCGCACCCCGCTCCGGCCCGCGACAGGCCGCCTGCAGATCCCGCAGCAGCCCCGGCAGCAGCCCGACCGCCCGCGCGTAGTCACACTCGTGCCGCAACCGCCGCACCAGCGCCAACTCCTCGGCCAGCCCCTGGCGGGCGTCGCCGCCCGCCAGCTCGAACTCGACCAGGGCCCGCCGGACCGCATGCACCCCGAGCTGCGCCTCGGCCACCCGACGATCCCCCGTGGACAACGCCGTCCCCGTCAGATCAACCACCGAGCACTCCAACGCCTCAGCGATGCCCGCCAGCACGAACAGGTTGTCGGCCGCCTGCAGCCCCCGCTCGATCCGGCTCCACGAGGCGTGCGAGATGCCCGCCCGGTCCGCCGCCAGGCGCACACTCCATCCCCGCAGCAGCCGCCGCCCCCGGATCCGCTCCCCGATGCTCATCGCCATGCCGCCACCGTAGGACCGCCGCCTGCAGTCCTGTTACGCCCGCGTACCGGTCCGCCCGGCGGCGGTGTGCCTTGCGTCACATGTGAAACAAGGCAGTCCGCTCATCCCGTGGAGACACTGACACCGATGGCGACTTGAGGATGACCACCATGCGCGACGAATTCCAGAGGATCGAGTGGGCCGAGCCGCCGATGGGCGATCTCGTCGGCGAGGCAGTTGCCCAGGGGCGCCGGATGCGGACCGCGCGACGATTCCGTGCCGGCGGCGCCGGCTTGGCCGTGCTCGTCGCGATCGGCCTGGCCGCGATCCCGATCGTTCGCAGCACCGGCGCGCCGGCGCCCGCGGGGCAGGAAACTCTCGTCGCGGCGGCCCCGGCCCCGAGCAGTTCCGCTCCGGCGCCTGTCACGGCCCGGGTCAAGGGCACCCCGGCCGGCCTGCTGAAACTGCTGCTGGACGAGTTGCCGGAGGGCAAGACCAGCCATTACGCCGGTCTCGTCGAATCCGGCGATGTGTCGGTCCAGACCTTCCTCGACCGGGGCCAAGGACCGGGAATGATCCGGTTGCACGTCATGACGCGTCCGGCGTCCGCGTTCAGCGGCGCCTGGACCCCGCTCAGCGGCGGCGCCAAGTATCAGGTCAAGAGCAACACCGGCAACTGCGTCCAGCAGACCATCGTGTGGGTCCATCACGCCGACGACACCCTGCTGCAGTTCGACCTGTACGGCTGCCCCGAGCTGGACGGCCGGAAGATGCGGCCGGCCCTGACCGCTCGCGAGGCGGCCGAGGTGGGCGCGGACCCGCGATGGGGTGTGAAGATCGACCCGGCCCTCAACCGGCAGGGCGCGGCCGCCTTCCCGCACCTGCCGACCGAGTTCGACAAGTGAGCCAGGCCGACGACGACTTCGTCGAATACGCCCGCGCCTCGGCCGGTCAGCTGCGGCGCACCGCGTACCTGCTGTGCCGCGACTGGGACCTGGCGGCCGATCTGACCCAGACCACGCTGGCCCGGATGTTCCTGCACTGGCCGCGGATCAGCCGGCGCGAGAACCCGCACGCCTACGCCCGGCAGGTGCTCTCCCGCGCTTTCCTCGACCACCACCGGGCGAAACGCTCGCACGAGGTGGTGACGTCCGAGTTCAGCGACGTGCCGGCCGCCGGCGAAGACCCCGACCTGCGGCTGACGCTCGTCGACGCGCTCGGCCGGATACCGCCGCGCGACCGGGCCATCGTGGTGCTGCGCTACTGGGAAGACCTCAGCGTCGAGTCGGTGGCCGAGATCCTCGGCCTGCCGACCGGCACCGTGACCTCGCAGAGCGCCCGCTCGCTGGCGCGTCTACGCCACCTGCTCGGCCAACCGGCCGGACCGGCCGCCGGGAATTCGCTCTTCGCCTGAACGCCGGGAGCGATCAGGCTGTGGTCGGGGTGCGGACCGTCGCCCGCTGGGGCCAGACGCAGCAAACGACGATGGCGAGGATCGGGAGCAGCGACAGGATGGCGAGCGGCTCGGCGCCGAAGAAGACGAAACCGCCCCAGTACACCGAGGGGCCGTGGCCGTTGCGGTGGGTGTTGGCCAGCAGGGAGCCGGTCGAGGTGGGGATGTTGCCCAGGCAGGCCGGGGCGAGCAACAGCAGGGTGGCCACGCAGAGCCTCGAGTACGCCCGCTGACGGCCCGGGCCGTAGCGGCGTACGCGCTTGGCGGTGGAGAGCCCGAACAGGGCGCCGAGCAGAGCGCCGGCCAGCCCGCCGAGGATGGTGTCGCGCAGGTGGCCGGGCGG
The DNA here is from genome assembly GCF_026626335.1 of Paractinoplanes pyxinae. Lineage (GTDB taxonomy): Bacteria > Actinomycetota > Actinomycetes > Mycobacteriales > Micromonosporaceae > Actinoplanes > Actinoplanes pyxinae. Next base: position 310,875 of record NZ_JAPNTZ010000008.1, read on the forward strand.
CTCGGCCCACATCACGTCGAGGTTCAGGGCGGACGGGTACTGCCCGGTGACCTGCACCGCGGCGAGATAGCCGGCGCGCGTGCCGGTCACCTCGGCGAACACGGTCTGCGGACCGTTGCGGTCAACCGTGGTTCGCACATCTCGCCAGCCGTGTGCGCGCATCTGCCGGGTGACGTCGGCGGCGACCTGCTCCACGCCGGTTTGCGGAGGCATCATGCCGGCCACACTGGTCCGGCCGGCCCGCACGCCGGTGCCGCCGTGCAACGTGTTCTTGCTGTACGGGTTCCAGAAGGTCTGCCGCCCGTACTGGTCGGCCGTCTCGTCGAATGGGACCGGCAGAACAGTGGGCGCGAGGCCGATCACCGTGGCCTTGTCCGGCGCCATCGAGTCCACATCCCGCCAGGCCAGCCACGAGCCGAGCGCAATTCCGCTCAGCCCACCGAGCACGGCCGCGAACGCCGCGATCACAAACGCCCGCCGCCCGAACTCGGCGAGACGCCGCCCGAGCCCGTGCCGCAGCAGCACAGCCGCTTCCCGCGCGGCCGGCCGCGACCGACCCGGCCCGGCGGCGTCGAGCAGCGTCGCGAGGATCTCCGGCCCACGCTCGCGCCGATACGTCCGCGGATAGGCCACCAGCAACCTCCGATACCGGCGGGCCAGACGCATGGTGCGGAGGTCGTCGGGCATGGCGATCCCTTTCAGGCGTGGCGGGGAGCGCCGGCGGGACGGGCCGCGCTCAACCGCTGAGTGACCATGCGAGCGTCGCGCCGCATCTGCTCAGCCTCGGCCCCCAGCGCCGCGATGCCCGCATCGGTCAGCCGGTAGTAGCGCCGGAGCCGGCCATCGACAGTCTCTTCCCGGTCAACCTCGACAAGCCCCTCATCACTGAGCCGGTCAAGCGCCGCATACAACGTCCCGGCCGCCAGACGCGTCCGATCACCCGACAGCCGAGCCACTTCCTTGATCACCGCATACCCGTGCAGCGGCACCGGAGCAAGCGCCGACAGAATCAAAAAACTGGGTCGCCGCATGCCCGCCAATATACAGTTGATCGTCCTATAGCTGAACCCGCAAACGTAGGGGTCGGAACGGCGTGCGTGCCGCTGAGGCTGGAAGATCCGCATGGCGCGTCGCACGGGAAGGAAGGCCGGCGGTGGTTCAGCGGGACTGGCAACCCGACGAGAGTGACAGGCAGTGGCTTCCGGCCATCGACGTGCGCGCTGTCGTTGCCGCCGCCGGACGGAGTTCCGTGAGCCTGGATGACTTTCCTCAGATCGGCTCGACCTTCAGCGCCGGATCGGCCGCCGAGCTCCGAAGTGCCGTCGAAGGACTGGGGTCGGACGACGCCGGCCGGATCGAGGAATCGTTGACCCGGCTTCGCTGGCTGGTGTGCAGCGACGGCAACACGGGTGTCGCCGGCCCCTTCATCGTGCCGGCCCTGCTTCGAGTGGCCGGCAGCCACCGAGCGGAGGCACTCCAGCTGGTCGGCGACATGGCGCGCGTGGACAGCTTACGGATGGAAGCACCTGCTGGGTCGAACTGGGCGCTCATTTCCAAGCCGCCCTCGACCTCGTCGAGATGCACGACTGGCTCCGCGCAGTACCCGACGACCTTGATCTAAGAGACAGGACCTGGTCGCGCCACAGCCCGGCTTGCGCGGCGCTGCCGGAAGAAGCGGACGACCTCACGTAGCACAACGGCGTTGAGCACAGCCGAGGCGGCGAACGCTCCATAGAGCACGGGCACGCCGGCCCAGCCCAGCTCGTCGCCGACAGCGGCCACGATGATCAAGCCTCCTGCGAACCACCCGATACCGATCGGCAGGGTTCCGAGGGCGGCGGCAGGGAACCACTCGCCAGTTACTTGGGACAGGCCGAGCATGCCGAGGATGACCAGCACGTATACGGCTGTCCCCCACCAGAACGCCCGGCTTGACGGGACTCGTCGGGATCGAGTCCGCGGCGTGGATCGTTGCATGGTCCCAGTACAGCGGTCCGCGCCCTCGAAAGTAACCACCTGAAGTCCAGGTCACGGGCCGCGTCGTTCACACACTGGGACGCAGCATGCTGAGGAAACCGGCGAAGTCGGGCGCCAGCGGCACAACCCCCCAGTCCACGCTCCAGAAGACAACCGCCGGATTCTTGTCGTCCGCGCGGTAGTCGAAACAGAAGAAGTCGCCGCCCACGTCGGCGGCGAACGGAATGATCCCCTCATCCAGCACATCAACCAGAGGAAAGATGGCGGCGACGATATTGCTGGTAAACGGCGAACCCGCAAAGTGCAGCAGATGATCGACCGCCGTGCCGAACCCGTTGGGCAGGTCAATCCCAGCCGGAACCGGAGCGGCACCCTGATGAACTTGCGCGACCGCCAGGAACTCCGAAGGCAGCTCCACCTCCAGCTCGTCCTGCGCCTCCCGCACGGCCGCGTCCGACGCCGGCCGCGGGTCGTCGAGCGCCCCGTCCACCCACTCCACCATGGTTGAGCTCTCCCCGTTCAAGTCCGGAAGCGATTTACACGATCATGTTCCCGGTCGAGGTCCGGCAACTCGACGCGCCCCGCGGCGGCCTCCGGCTTCTTTCCACCACCCGGGCATTCCTCAGGCGGCGCGTAAGCACGGATAGTGCCGTTATGCCGCGCTATGCTCCCGTCAGCTGTAAGAGCCACCACTCGCTTGCATACCGGACATATGCCACGCTGATGCTCCGCGCGCTGAGGCACCCTTCCTCCCCCACCAGGCCATCGCATGTGCCCCACTCTTCACTACTCGAGCGAACCAGCGATCAGCGAATCAGCGAATCAGCGAATCAGCGAATGCGAGACGGGACCACGGCCGGCGGCGGAGCGGATGGCCACGGCCGCGGCACACAAACAACCGGTCGATCTGGTCCGCCTTTGACGGCGTCAGCGGTATAGACGGCCCGCCCGTCCTTGTCGATGTGGCTGTCACCAACCGGCAGCATGGAACCGCTCGGACACGGCCATGGCCTGGACGGCCCGGGACCACTCGTATCGCCTTCGCCACCGACGTACGCAACCAGACCCACGACAAGGCAAACCACCGCCACGGCAGTGAACACCGACACGGGCCCGGTACGCACTCGCAGCTTCGGCATCTCGGCTCCTCGATCAGACCTCCCTCCACCATCGGCTGTGTCGCCTTCAAGCAAAGCGTCAGTCCGAACCTCAGTAGCCTCTCTGACCTCGACCACCTACAACAAAGCCGCAGGCAAAACCCTCGGCAAGGCTGGAGAGATGCGTTCCCGGCGTAACCGCTTCCGTTGCGGGGTAGTAGAGACGTAATGCGGCTAGGCAAGCATCCCGTCACCCGGTTCGAGTTCGCCACCCATGACGTCGACGTGGCCCACGACGTGCTGCGGCAGATCTACGCCGGCCACACCTTTCGGGTGCATCAGGCCGCCCGGCGGTTCTCGTACCACCAGGTTGCTGTGGACGCCGGGCCGGTCAAGGCGGTCCGGGTCGCGTACACGATGGACGTCACCGTCGGTTTTCAGCCGGTCGACCATCTGATTTTCGTGGCGCTGGCCGACGGCCGGGTCGACACGCACGACCGGCGGGAGGTGACGCGGTCCGGTCCGGGTGACGTCGTGCTGCACCGGCCCGGCCGGCCTTTGATCAATCAGTGCCGCGATTTTGACATGGTGAGCATCAATCTTGATCCCGCGCTCGTCGCCGCCGTGGCCGCTCTTCGCACCGGCATCGCGCCCGACGACTTCCGGTTCGACGGGTCCGATCCCTTGTCTCCGCCGCTCGCCGCCTATTTCCGGGAGACCATGGCGTACGTTTATGGCCTGCTCACCAGTCCGCCGGAGCCGCTGCCCAGCTTGGCCATCAGCGCCGCCGCCGACCTGGCCGCTTCGGCCGCCCTGGTCACCTTTCCCAGCACCGCGATGACCGCATCCGATCGGCCGGCCGTCGGACCGTTGACGCCGGCGTCGGTGCGGCGGGCCGTCTCGTACATCGAATCGCATGCCGCCGAACCGATCACGGCCACCTGGATCGCGGAGGCCGCCCGCGTCACCCCCCGGGCTCTGCAGGCGGCTTTCCGCCGTCACCTGGACTCCACGCCGATGGCTTATTTGCGCCGCGTACGCCTGTCCCGCGCGCACCGCGACCTGCTGCACGCCGATCCGACCACGGGCGACACCGTGTCCGCGATCGCCCACCGCTGGGGCTACCTGAGTCTGAGCCATTTCGCTGCCGACTATCGCGCCGCCTACGGCCGCTCCCCCAGCCAGACCCTGCGCTACTGAGGTTCGACGGGCAGCCACAGCTCGCTGGTGGCCGTGCTGAAGTCGTCCGCGCGTTCGAGCGTCGCCACGATCGACGGGCCCGGCCGCAGCCGCCACGGGTTCGACGGGAACCATTCGGTGGCGGTGGCCGCCCACGTCCGCTGCAGTTCTTCCGGATAGTTGCCGCTGCTGCGGAACACCGCCCACGTCCCGCCCGGCACTTCGATGCTGTCCAGGTCGTCCGGCACGTCCCGGCCGGCCGTGACCGCCACCCCGTGCAGGTACGTCAGTTCGGTGCCCTCGGCCGCGTCCGGTCCGATGTCGTCGCTGACCGCCAGCAGCCCGGCCGGCTCGGTGTCGCCCAGGTCCTTGAGCCGTTGGTGCTCCGAAGCTGGTAGCCGGGCCACGTGCTCCTGGATCTGCGAGTTCACCCCTTCGTAATTCAGCGGCACTCGCGCCGCGTGCCCCACCAGCCGGAACGCCGGCCTTTCGACGATGCGGGTTTCCATCGGTTCGCTCCCTTCGACGGTCAGGCGGAACCTGACCTGCGGTTGTGCCCGAAGGGGTCCGCCGTCCCGGCGCACGTCGCCCGGCCCGGCCCCGTGCACGGCCTTGAACGCCCGCCCGAAGGCCTCGGCCGACCCGTACCCGTACCGCACCGCGATCGCGAGCAGGTCGCCCTCACCCCGGACGACGTCCGCCGCCGCCACGGTCATCCGGCGCCGTCGGACGTACTCCGACAGCGGCATCCCGGCCAGCGACGAGAACATCCGCCGCAGGTGGTATTCGCTGCTGCCCACGGCCCGGGCCACCGCCGCGACGTCCACTTCCGCCCCGAGCCGTTCCTCGACCAGGTCGGCCAGCCGGTTGAGCGCCGAGATCATCGGACCCCCTTCGACTTCCGAGCTTGCCCGACCCGGACCGGCCGCCGCCCGACAGCTGTGGCCGGATCCGATCAGCCGCGCCCGGGCCACCGAGGACCCTCGTCGGTCCACGTGACGCCCTTGTTGCGGCAGAAGCAGAAGGGGTGACCGACGGGATCGGTGTAGACGCGCCAGCCGTAGCCCTCGGGGCCGATGGAGTCCTGCTGCAGCTTCGCGCCGAGGGCCAGCACGCGGGCCTGCTCGGCCTCGATGTCATCGACCTCGAAGTCGAGGTGGAACTGCTTGGGATGCTCGCTGCTGGGCCACTGCGGGGCGCGGTAGTCCTGCACCGGGTTGAAGGCCAGCTCGATCTCGCCGAACTGGACGCCGGCCCAGTTCTCGTCGCTGCCTTCCTTGACCGGACGGCCTGTCACCTCGGAGTAGAAGGCCGCCAGCGCCATGGCGTCCGGGCAGTCGATGATGAAATCCGTGAGTCGGAGCATCCGGCGATCCTGCCACAGCAGACTTCTAGGCCTTGGCCAACGCTGAGGCGGGCAGGCGTGCGGGTGGCGGCAGCGGGGACGTCGTAGGGGCGGCGCGGAACGAGTCGAGGATCAGGGCAGCGAACCGGCGGGCGGCGGCCAGGCGCAGGGACGGCGGGCCGGGCGGCAGCCCCCGGGCGGCCATGATCATGAGGATCAGGTCGTCCACCACGGCGTCGGGGCGCAGCGCGCCCGCGCGCTGGGCTCGGCGCCACAGGGCAGTCAGCGCGCGCAGCATGTCCGCGCGGTGGGCGGCGAAGTCGAAGGCGCCGGGGTACGACGAGACGAATGCGTCGACGAAGCCCTGGTTGGCCGCGTTCAATTCGGTGATCTCGCGGACGATCACCGTGAGGCCGCGCCACGGGTCGGGATCCGCGCAGTTGGCGTGCACGATGCTGCTGCAGGCTCGCAGCTCGTCGGCGAAGGCGGCGTCGATGAGCGCCTGCTTCGTCGGGAAGCGGCGGTAGAGGGTCGCCGGGCCCACCTCGGCCCGGCGCGCGATCTCGCGCATGGGCACGCCGAGCCCCTGCTCCGAGAAGAGCGAGCGGGCCGCCTCGAGTACGCGGTCACGGTTGTCGCGGGCGTCGGAGCGCAGCATGTGAGGCAATTGAGCGTCCATGACCTCTCACTTTAGCCAAGTGGACGGGGGCGTCCGTTAGCGTCGCGGCATGAAGGCGATCAGCATCCAGACGTACGGCGACCCCAGCGGCATGCAGGTGATCGAGGCGCCGGAGCCCGAGCCCGGGCCCGGCCAGCTGCTCATCGCGACCGAGGCGATCGGGGTCGGCGGCGTCGACGCGGTCATCCGGCGCGGCACCATCGGCAGCATCGGCTTCCCGGCGGGTCTCGTCCCGGGCAGCGAGGTGGCGGGAAAGGTGATCGCGGTCGGTGACCCGGCCGACGCCGCCTGGATCGGGCGCGGCGTGTGGGCCTTCACCGGGCTGGGCGGCGGCTACGCCGAGCGGGCGGTGGCCGGGCTCGACGACGTGACCGCGCTGCCCGACGGGCTCTCGCCGGTGGACGCGGTGACGATCGGCAGCTCCGGGCCGGTGGCGCATTTCGGGCTGGCCCACGTCCACTTCACCCGCGGCGAGTCGGTGCTGGTGCGGGGCGCGGCGGGCAGCATCGGGATCATGGCCGTGCAGATGACCGCGCTGGGCGGCGCGCGGGAGATCGCGGTGACGACCTCGTCGCCCGAGCGCGGCAAGCTGCTGCGCGAGCTGGGGGCCACGGTGGTGCTGGACCGAGCCGGCCAAGGGGACGTGACCAGTGGGTTCGACGTCATCGTGGACATAGTCGGCGGTGCGGACCTGCCGGTGTTCCTCGAGCGGCTGGCCGACAACGGGCGCATGGTGTCACTCGGCGTCGTCGGCGGCTACCCGCCCGCCGACTTCGGCTCGGCCCTGCTGCGATCGTTCCGGCGTTCCCTCTCGTACGCGACCATGAGTCTGGACACCGTGCCGGTCGTGGAGAGGAATCGCGTACGGGCAAGGAACTTGGCGTCAGCCGCGACCGGAGAACTCCGCGCGGTGGTGCACGACGTCCTGCCCCTCGACGAGGCAGCCGACGCACACCACCGGATGGACGCGGGCGAAGTGTTCGGCCGCATCGTGTTGACCGCTTAGGGCGATCAGGCTTCGGTCGTACGCAATCGGCCTTGTCGTTGGGCGCGCATGCCGGCCAGCACCGTGGCGATCAGGATGAGCGTCACCAGGATCACCGACACCATGGGAGCCAGGAACTCCGGGATGCCCAGCAGCGCGACCAGCGGAATCACCGCGACCGGCCACGGCCAGGCCGACCGCCAGCGGCCCGACGTGCCCATCATGACCATCGCGACGCCGGCCAGATAGAGGGCCGTCCCGCCGTGCAACGCCCAGCGGGCGGTGTCGCCCAGATCGCCCGACGGGTGCGCGACGAACTGCTCGATGCCGACCGCCGCGATGGCCAGGCCGACGACGAGCGGCAGGTGACCGTAGATGTAGGCGTCGGCGACACCGGTCTCCGGGTCGTCCCCGTCCTCGACCAGTTCGCGTTTGCCGGCCGCTCCGCCGAGGTCGAAGTAGATCCACCAGACGGCCGCGACGGCGACGAAGGCGAGGGCGGCCGACACCACCGAGGCGGCCACCCAGTGCTGCTCGTGCACGCCGACCGCGATCGAGCGCACCGACTCGCCCAGCACCAGGATCACGAACAGCGCGAACCGTTCCGGCAGGTGGTCGAGGTGCAGCGGGGTCTTGTCGCCGAGCCGGGTGGCCAGGATGGGGGCGGCCGCCTCGATCAGAATCCCGGCGCCCCACAGCACGTACCGGACCGTGCCGTCGACCGGCAGCGAAGCCGTCCACAGCAGGGCCGACGCGATCGCGCCGCCGATGTAGATGCCGATCGTGTGGCGCGCCTCGGGCACATGCCGCCACGCCCGTACGTAGAGAAGTAGCAGCAGAACGCGGGTGGCCAGGTAACACAGCGCGAACTCGGTGCCTTCACTGCCCGTGGCGCCCAAGGCCGCGGCCGCCATGCCGACCACGGCGCCCGTCGCGGCCAGCTTGGCCAGGCGGTAGAGCACGTCGTTGGTGTCGAACCGGTTCGCGTACAACGTGATCGTCACCCACGACCACCACGTCACGATGATCAGCCCGGCGAAGGTGAGGGTGCCGGTCAGGTTCAGATGATCGGCGAACCCGGTGGCGAGCTGGTCGATGACCAGGACGTAGGCCAGATCGAAGAAGAGCTCCAGCCGGGACGCGCCACGGTCTTCCTTCGTACGCAGTCGGGGTGGCCGGATGAGCGGTGCGGGCCGATCGTCTGTTGTCACCGCCCGGCATTTCCCCGATAAGCGACGGGCCACACCCCCGAGAGCGGAGTGTGGCCCGTCGTCGTGCCAACTAGCGGCGGAAGATCACGTTGCCGAAGTTGAAGCGGTGGCCGCCGTTGTACCAACCGAAGTCGCCACCCCGGTAGCCGTTGTACCAACCGCCGTACCAGTTGTGGTTGTCCCAGTTGTCGTTCCAGTCGTCGACGCGCAGGACGTAGCCGCGACGGCTGTGGCCGAAGCCGACCCGCTCGCAGTCGTAGTCGTCCCAGCGGTCACGCCACTCGCCGAGCCGGCCCACGCGCTCGCAGGCGCTGCGCGAGCGGAAGTAGCCGACAACCTCGTCGTCGTCGTAACCGTAGTAGCCACCCTGGGCGCTCTGGGTGGCACCCTGAGCGGCGGCGGGAGCGGCCTGAGCCGGACCCGCGCCGATCGCGACGGCGGTGCCGAGGCCGAGGCCGGCGACAGCGAGGAGCCGAGTGATGCGGTTCATTGCAAACCCCTTTCGTCATGACGTCTTGCGAAATGAGTTGATCATCCCGGTCCGGTGCAGGATGGGGGTTTCGCTTTTGGGTAACCCGTTAGTGTCACGGATAGTCGTCGAAAGGCAGGGACATGCAGCTGCACGTGGGCTGTGCGATGTGGACACACAAGGCCTGGCAGGGCACGGTGGTCGGCCCCGGGCAAGAGAAACTGCAGGCGTACGCGGGCTGGTGCAACGCCGTCGAAGGCAACACCACCTTTTACGCCACCCCGTCGCGTGAGACGGTGGCCGGCTGGGCCCGCCAGACGCCCGACGACTTCCGCTTCGTGCTGAAGCTGCCCCGCGTCGTCACCCACGACCAGCGCCTGACCGGCGGCGACGAGGCCCTGCGCGCCTTCCTCACCGCGATCGAGCCGCTGGGCCCGCGCGTGCACGCCCTGTGGATCCAGCTGCCGGCGTCGTTCGGCCCGGCCGACCTGCCCGCCCTGGCCGCCTTCCTGCGCCGCCGAGCGCAAGGCTTCCGCTACGCCGTCGAGGTCCGCCACCCTTCGTTCGCCACCGACCACACAGACCTGGACGCGATCCTGACCGAGGCCGCCGCCGAACTGGTCCCCTTCGACACCAGCGTCATGTTCGCCACCCCACCCACCAGCGACGCCGAACGCGACGCCTGGCAGAAGAAACCCCGATTGCCCGTACGCCCTAAAGCCCTCACCAACCACCCGGTGATCCGCTACCTGGGCCGCGACGACCCCGGCCGCACGGTCGAGGGCTGGCAACGCTGGCTCCCGGTGGTGGCCCGCTGGCTGCGCGAAGGCCGCTCCCCCACGGTCTTCATCCACACCCCGGACAACACCGGCGCCCCCGCCCTGGCCCGCCAGTTCCACGCCGAGGTGGCCGCCCTGGTGCCCGGCCTCGACCCCCTCCCCGAACCCGAGCCGGTCGGCCCGCTGACGCTGTTCTGAGGAACCGGCGCACGGATCGGTGTGGTTGGATTTGTGGATGCAGCTCCGCAGATCCCCGCGCGGGAGGCGCCGGTGAGCCGGGGTGGTAGGTGGCTGGCCGCCGGCCTGGTCGTGCTGGGGGTGGTCCTGCTCGTCGACCGCACGGTGCCCGCACTCGGCAGGCCGGTGACGTGGGACCCGGCCGAACATCCGCTCCTGCAGCTGAAGACGGTCATCGGCGGTTGCGAGCTGACCATTCTGCCGCCGCCGGCCCGCACCGACGACGACCCGGCGCCCCGGCTCGAGATCGTGGCTTTCCTGGCCGGCGTCGACGTCGTCGTCCCCCGCGGGATCAGGGTGCATGTCGACAGCCGCGGCTTCGGTGGGCGGGAGCAGGTGCTGGCGGACGAGTCGCGGCGACCGGCCGACACGGACCTCACCATCGTGGTGTTGTCGGCGTTCGCGTCGCTGCGGGTCAAGACGCCGGTTTAGGGCTGGTCGCGGCGCAGCGCCTGCAGGTAGACGGCGATGTCACTGTTGGCCGGGGCGTAGCGGACACCGGCTCGTTTCTCGCCGGCCCAGAGCAGACTGAGCTGGTCGTTGATCGTCCGCTCGCCCGCGGTGTCGGCCGGCATGTCGACGCGCATCTCCTGCAGCAGGCGGAGCCGGTAGACGTCGATGGCCGCGGTGACCGCGACACCGAAGTTGCCGGCGGCGGCCAATGCCGATCGGTAGGCCACCATCGCTCCGGCCAGCATGGCCAGCGGAACGAGCCACCACAGCGGATGGGTGGCCAGCAGGACGGCGGCGGCGGCCGCGCTGAGTATGAGGGTCAGGCACAGTCGGCTGGCGGTGTCGAGCTGGTTGCGGGTTCGGGCCACGTAGCTCAGGACGGCGTCGGGCAGCACGTAGTAGAGCCGTGGCCACAGCACGATCGCCTGCAGTCCATAAGCGCGACCGGCGCGCTCCTCGAAAGCGCGTAACCGGTTCCCGAGCGCGGTCGGCAACAGAGCACCGCTGCTAGGGAAGTTCAGCAGTTCCGCGTCGATGTCGGCGGAGGGGATGCTCCTCGCTTGGGCCACGTCGGTAAGGAGCTTCAGCCGTTCCAGCTTCCTCCGCTGCACCCAGCGGCCCAGGTCGGCTGCCCGCCGGAGCGGACCCCAGGCCGACCAGTAGCCCTCCAGCAACCGGATGGAGGCCAGCTCCAGCGGCTCCAGCAGGACGGCGCCAACCGCGACAAGTCCTACAGCAGCAGCAGCACCGGCCCAGCCGAAGCGCCGGGCACTTTCCAGGAGGTGATTGAAGGCGGGAGCTTCCTGCGGAGCGCCGCTCAGCAGAAGAACGCCGACCGTGCAGACGAACAGCGCCGCCGGCAGAGCGTTGACCAGCTTGAATCGGGCCGGCACTTCGTTGAGAGCATCGACCGGCGAGTCCACTACTGCTCCCTGCGGTGCGCCTCGCACTCGAGCGCCCGGGAAGCTGGCCTTCCGCGAACCACAGCGCGACAGCGCCCAGACCTAACAGAAGGGTGCGCATCGGCAGCTCCCTCCCACGTGGTGCCGGCGCCACGCTACGGCGCGCTTGGACAGCTCTCGCGGCTGTCTCAAAACCCACCGCAGCTGAAACACGGAAAGCCCGGCACCCACCAGGATGCCGGGCTTCTCGCGTCGTTGCTAGAGGCGGTTGGAGGCCTCGGTGAGGACCGAGCGCAGGATCTGCTCGATCTCGATGAACTGCTGCTCGCCCGCGATCAGGGGCGGGGCGAGCTGGATGACCGGGTCGCCGCGGTCGTCGGCTCGGCAGTAGAGGCCGGCCTCGAACAGGGCGCTGGAGAGGAAGCCGCGCAGCAGGCGCTCGGACTCCTCCTCGTTGAAGGTTTCCTTGGTGGCCTTGTCCTTAACGAGCTCGAGGCCGAAGAAGTAGCCGTCGCCGCGGACGTCGCCCACGATCGGGAGGTCTTCCAGCCGGGAGAGGTACGAGCGGAACAGGTCGCTGTTGTCCCGCACGTGCTTGTTGAGGTCTTCCCGTTCCATGATGTCGAGGTTGGCCAGGGCCACCGCGGAGCCGACCGGGTGGCCGCCGTAGGTGATGCCGTGGGCGAACCAGTTGGTGCCCTCGAGGAACGGCTCGGCCAGGCGCTCCGACGCGATCATCGCCCCCAGGGGAACGTACCCGCTGGTCAGGCCCTTGGCGACGGTGATGATGTCGGGGGTGTAGCCGTAGCGCTGGCCGCCGAAGTACTCGCCGAGGCGGCCGAAGCCGCTGATCACGTCGTCCGAGACCATCAGCACGTCGTAGCGGTCGCAGATCTCGCGTACGCGCTGGAAGTAGCCGGGCGGGGGCGGGAAGCAGCCGCCCGCGTTCTGCACCGGCTCGAGGAAGACCGCGGCCACCGTGTCGGGGCCCTCGAACTCGATGGCCTCGGCGATGCGGTCGGCCGCCCAGACACCGAACTCTTCGAGCGACTGCGACTCGTCGGGGCGCCGGTAGTAGTTGGTGTTGGGCACCCGGAACGTCGACGGGACCAGCGGCTCGAAGTCCTGCTTGAGGGCGGGGATGCCGGTGATCGACAGGGCGCCCATCGAGGTGCCGTGGTAGGCGATCGAGCGCGACAGCACCTTGGTCTTGGTCGGCTTGCCGGTGCGCTTGAAGTACGAGCGGGCCAGCTTCCAGGCCGACTCGACGGCCTCGGAGCCGCCGGTGGTGAAGAAGACCCGGTTGAGGTCGCCCGGGGTGAGGTCGGCCAGGCGGTCGGCCAGCTCGACGGCCTTGGGGTGGGCGTACGACCAGATCGGGAAGTATGCGAGCTCACCGGCCTGCTTGGCGGCGGCTTCGGCCAGCTCTTGCCGGCCGTGGCCGGTCTGCACCACGAACAGCGCGGACAGGCCGTCGAGGTAGCGCCGGCCGGTGGAGTCCCAGATGTAGCAGCCGTCGCCGCGGACGATCATCGGGATGTCGGCCTTCTTGTAGGACGACAGCCGGGTGAAGTGCATCCACAGGTGGTCGCGGGCGTCGCCGGACAGCTTTTCGTAGTCGGGTGACTGGAGGTCGCTCAAGGGGGGCTCCGAACTTCAGATGGAAGAGAAGGCTTGTTCGAGGAGGCTGAGGCCGCGATCCAGCTCGTCGTCCGAGATGATCAGCGGCGGCAGCAGACGGATCACGTTGCCGTAGGTTCCGCAGGTGAGCAGCAGCAGACCCAGCTCGTGCGCCGCCTTGGCCACCGCGCCGGTCAGCACGGGGTCGGGCGCCGGGCCGGCCGCGCTGTCTTCGCCGGGTATCACGACCTCGACGGCCAGCATCGCGCCGCGGCCCCGGACCTCGCCGATCGCCGGGTGCTTGGCCGCCAGCGCCTCGAGCCGGGGCCGGGCCACCGATTCGATGTGGCGGGCGGCCGCGGCCAGGTCGAGCTCCCGCATCGTCTCGATGGAGGCGAGCGCGGCGGCGCAGGCGATCGGATTTCCCCCGTACGTTCCCCCGAGCCCGCCGGGGTGGACGGAGTCCATGATCTCGGCGCGGCCGGTCACCGCGGCCAACGGCAGCCCGCCGGCGATGCCCTTGGCCGTGGTGATCAGATCCGGCTCGACACCCTCATGGGAAGAGGCGAACCACTCCCCCGTGCGGCAGAAGCCGGTCTGGATCTCGTCGGCGATGAACACCGCGCCGGCCGCCTTGCTCCAGGCCGCGAGGGCCGGCAGGAAGCCCTCGGCCGGCACGACGAAGCCGCCCTCACCCTGGATGGGCTCGATCAGCACGGCGGCGACGTTGGACGCGCCGACCGTCTTCTCGATCTGGCCGATGGCGTACGCGGCCGCGTCCGCCCCGCCGCGGCCGTCGCGCAGCGGGTACGACATCGGGACGCGGTAGATCTCGCCCGCGAACGGGCCGAAGCCCTGCTTGTACGGCATGACCTTGGCCGTGAGCGCCATCGTCAGGTTGGTGCGCCCGTGGTACGCGTGGTCGAACACGACGACGGCCGGGCGCCCGGTGGCGTGCCGGGCGATCTTGACCGCGTTCTCGACCGCCTCGGCGCCGGAGTTGAACAGCGCCGACCGCTTCTCGAAGTCGCCCGGGGTGAGCTCGGCCAGCTGCTCGCACACGGCCACGTACTGCTCGTACGGGGCGATCATGAAGCAGGTGTGGGTGAACCGCTCGACCTGCGCCTTCACCGCCTCGACGACCTTGGGGGCGGCGTTGCCGACGTTGGTGACGGCGATGCCGGCGGCGAAGTCGATCCACTCGCGGCCGTCCACATCGGTCATCGTGCCGCCGCCGGCGGTGCTCACGTAGGACGGGATCATGCTGCTGACCCCGCGCGCGACGGCCGCGGACCGACGCTGGTGCAACTCGGCCGACGAGGCCATCACTCAACTCCTTCAAGCTTCAGGACCCGATCATTTCACTGATTCCGTCGCGCGCAAGAGTGCGGACAACTATTTCCGTATTGCGTGCGCTTCAGGAGTCGAAGCCCAGGCCGACCTTGTCGAGCGTGCGCAGCCACACGTTGCGGCGGCCGTCGTTACGGTCCGCTTGCGCGATGGACCAGCGGGTCAGCTGGATGACGCCGGAGCGCACCGGCTCGGGCGGGAAAGGCACCGGCTTCGTACGCACCATCTTGAGCGCGGTGCGTTCGGTGCGTTCGCCGGAGAGCAGATCGAGCATCACGTTGGCCCCGAAGCGGGTCGCGCCGACGCCGAGTCCGGTGTAGCCGACCGCGTACGCCAGCCGGCCGCCGTGGGCCGTGCCGAAGAAGCTGCTGAACCGGCTGCAGGTGTCGATCACCCCGCCCCATTTGTGGGTGAAGCGCAGGCCTTCGAGCTGCGGGAACGTCTCGGCGAAGTGGTCGGCCAGCACGGCGAAGGTGGCCTCGCGCTGGTCGTGCGAGGGATCGATCCGCCCGCCGTTGTAGTAGACGGCGTCGTAGCCGCCCCACAGGATGCGATTGTCCGAAGTGAGCCGGTAGTAGTGGAATTGGTTGCCGGCGTCGCCGATGCCTTGGCGGTTCCCCCAGCCGATCGAGGCCAGCTGGTCCGTGGACAACGGCTCGGTCATGAGGACGTAGTCGTACACGGGAACCACGAAGTGACCCAGCCGCCGTAGCAATTTGCCGTGCGCGCCGGTGGCCAGCGCGACCTGGGCCGCGTCGATCCGCCCGCGCCACGTGTGCAGGCGCAGGCCGGCGCCGTGCGGCTTGATCCGCTCGACCGGGGACTGCTCGTAGAAGCGCACGCCCAGCGACAGGCACGCCTCGCGCAGGCCCCAGACCAGGCGGGCCGGGTCGACCATGGCACAGCCGTCGCGGTCCCAGACGCCGCCCAGGTACGTGGGTGAGTCGACCTCGGCCCGGATCTGATCACGATCGAGGAACCCGGGGCTCTCCTTCAACGAGCGGAGCTGCCACTCGGCCGTCGCGACCGACAACTCGCCCGTACGGGAAAAATCGCAATCGATGCCGTAGCGCGCGACAGTCGCCTCGATCTGGTCCAGGTTGTCCAGACCCATCTTGACCAGGCGCGGCATCTCGGCCGGGAAGCGGCTCAGGCCGTTCTCGTAGCCGTGGGTGAGTGAGGCGGCGCAGAAGCCGCCGTTGCGACCGGAAGCGGCCCAGCCCGCCGTGCCTGCCTCGATCACCACCACGTCGCGGGCGGGGTCGCGCTCCTTGGCCATCAGAGCTGTCCACAGTCCGCTGTAGCCGGCGCCGATCACCGCAAGATCCGCGGAGTCGACGCCGTCGAGCGGGGCGGCGGGAGCCGGAGCCCCCGCCTGGGTCAGCCAGTAGGGTTCAGAAACAGCATCCTTCAGCGAAGAACGCACGAGTTATCAATCCCGCTTACCCTGTCGTGACGAACGGATGTTGGCGATCACGGCGCCGAGGACGCCGATCGCGAAGATGAGCGTGCCCATGACGTTGACCTGCGGCGGAATGCCGACGCGGGTCGCGCCCCAGATCCACAGCGGGAACGTCTTGGTGGTGCCCGCCGTGAAGGCGGTGACGATGAAGTCGTCGATCGACAGCGCGAAGGCCAGCAGCACGCCGGAGAAGATGGCGGGCAGGATGATCGGGAAGGTGACCTTCCAGAACGTGGTCCAGCCGTTCGCGCCCAGGTCGGCCGCGGCCTCCTCGATCGAGCGGTCCAGGGTCATCACCCGGGCCCGCACGACGACGGCGACGAACGAGATCGAGAACATGACGTGCGCGATCGTGATCGTCACCGGGCCCAGACCGGCGCCGGCCGAGACGAACAGGCTCAGCAGCGACGCACCCATGATCAGTTCGGGCGAGGAGATCGTCGCGAACATGATCAGGTTGAGCGAGCCGGAGCCGCGGAAGCGGTAGCGGCCCAGCGCGTAGCCGATGCCCGTGCCCAGCGCGCCCGAGAGCAGGCTGGCCACGACCGCGATGACCAGCGACGTGACCAGGGCGCTGGTCAGGTCGGAGTACTCGAACAGCCGCCCGTACCACTTGAAGGTGAAGCCGTCCCAGGTCTGGTTGTAGCGGCCCGGGGTGTCGTTGAAGCCGAACGCGATCATGACGGCGATGGGCACGATGAGCCAGGCGATGATGAGCCAGGTGTACGTGTGGAGCATCCCGCGGCCGGTGATGCGGCGCTTGGGCTTGAGCTGCGCCGCATCGTCCGTGCCGGAGGACTGCGGCCGCTGCAGGGTCGACGCCGTCATCGCGCGGCCACCTTCATGACGTCCTCGGTGCCGAGGATCCGGGCGTACGTGAAGACGCCGATCAACAGCACGAGCATCAGCACGAAGGAGAGCGCCGAGGCCGTCGGATAGTCGGAGTTGTCGAGGAACTGGGCCTGGATGACCTGGCCGATCATCGTCGTGTCGGAGCTGCCCAGCACCTCGGAGTTGACGAAGTCGGAGCTGGCCGGCACGAAGGTCATCAGCACGCCGGCGAAGACGCCCGGCAGGGCCAGCGGGAAGATGACCCGCCGGAACGTGGTGGCCGGGTTGGCGTACAGGTCCCGGGCCGCCTCGACCACGCGGGGGTCGATGCGTTCCAGCGCCACGTAGATCGGCAGCACCATGAACGGCAGGAAGTTGTACACCAGCCCGCCGATCACCGCGAACGGTGTGCCGAGGATGTGGAACGACTGCCCGATCACCCCGGCGTCCCGCAGCGGCGAGAGCAGCGGGCCCTCGTCGGTCAGGATCTGCCGCCACGAGATCGTCCGCAGCACGAACGAGACGAAGAACGGCAGCAGAACGAGGAAGAGGTAGCTCCCCTTCTTGCGCCCGCCGTAGAACGCGATGAAGTAGGCCACCGGGAAGGCCAGGGCGATCAGCACGACGGTCGTGATGGCGCCGTAGATGAGCGACCGGTAGATCTGGGTCTGGTAGGCCGAGATGGCTTCCGTGTAGGTCTGCCAGTGCCCGGTGAAGCGGTAGCCGTGGACGATGTCGCCCTCCTGGAGGGAGAGCGACAACATCGCGATCATCGGCACCGCGAAGAAGATCAGCAACCAGATCCCGCCGGGCAGAACCAGCAGGTAGGGCGCGATCTTTTGTTTGGCGCGGTTCATATCATCCCAGCACGATCGGTTCGAAGGTCTTCTGGAACTTCTGCTGCTCGCTCGTGGCCTCGAACGCGACGTAGTAGTGCAGCTTGTCGTACTCGGCCTGGGTCGGGTAGACGAGCTTGCTGTCGGCCACGTCGAGCAGCGCTTCCTTGTCGTCGCCGCTGAGCTTGGCCGCCCGCGCGCGCATGTCGGCCTGGGCCGCCGGCACCGGGCAGACGTAGTTGATGTACTCGGCGAGCGTCGACGCGTTGGCGACCTCGTAGAAGAAGTCCATCGCCATGATCGCGTCGACCGGGTTCTTGGCCGTGATCGGGATAGTGAAGTTGTCGGTCCAGATCGTGCCGCCCTCTTCCGGGATGATGAACTTGAAGTCCCGGTTGTCGGACAGGTTCTTCTGGAAGATGTCGCCCGACCAGGCCTGGGTCGCCCAGACCTCGCCGTTGCCGAGGGCGTCGATGTAGCCCTGGTCGTAGTAGTTGCGGACGTAGCCGTCGGCCTTCTGCTTCTTGAGCTCCTCGGCCGCCTTCTCCCAGTCGTCCTCGGTGGACTCGGCCGGGTTAACGCCGGCCTTCAGCAGGCCGAAGTTGCCCAGCTCCTGGATGTCGGAGAACATGCCGACCTTGCCCTTGAGCTTCGGGTTGTTCCACAGGTCGGCCAGGCCCTTGATCGGGCCGGTCTTGCTCTCGTCGTAGGCGATGCCGGTCATGCCCGAGGCGTACGGGATGCTGTAGGCATTGCCCGGGTCGAAGGCCTCTTTCTTGTACGCGGCCCCGGCGTTCTTCGCGTAGTTGGGCAGCTTGGCGTGGTCGAGCGGCGCCAGGAAGCCCGAGTCGCGGAACTGGGTGAACTGGAAGCTGTTGGTGATCACCATGAGGTCGAACCCGATGGACTGGCCGGCCGACAGCTGCGGCTGCACCTTGGCGAACCAGGGGCCCATCTCCTGGATGACTTCCTGGTAGTTCACCTTGATGCCGGTCTTGGCGGTGAACTTCTTGAGCTCGGGGCGCTTGGGGTCCATGTACAGCGGCCAGCCGGCGAAGTTCAGCGTGCCGTTCTTGACCTTGCCGTTCCAGAACTTGGCCACGGCGTCGGGCTCGGCGCTGGCCGGAGCCTGCGTGCCCTGCCCCTGGACGCCACAGGCGGCCAGTGCGGCGCCCATGCCGGCCAGGCCGGAGAGCCGAAGCGCGTCCCGACGGCCGAAGCGGCGCTGGGTCAGGCCGCGAAGGAAGGTGGGGTCGGACATATTCGACGCAGACATCTCAGTCTCCGATCATGTATGAGTGCTGGGGGGCCCAGGTCAGGTACACCCGGTCACCGCGATCCGCAAGATCGTCGGCATTCGAAGCATTTTGATCGAAGACTGTGAAATCCGCGCCTGCCGCGGTGGCCACGGTGTAATTCGTTGAGGTTCCGTGATAAACGACCTCCGTCACTGTCCCGGAGAGAACGCTGCCACCGGTCGCCTGCACGGGCGGAACCCCGCGGTGCAGATCGATCTTTTCCGGACGGATCGACACCTCGAGCTTGTCGCCCTGGCGCACCGACTGCGCGGCGGGCACGACGACCCTGTCCTGCGCGGTGTAGCTGAGCAGGGCCAGCCCGCCCTCGACCCGGTCGACGTGACCGTCCACGATGTTCGACGTGCCGATGAAGCCGGCCACGAACCGCGACGCCGGCCGCTCGTAGATCTCGCGCGGGGTGCCCAGCTGCTCGATCACGCCGGCGTTCATCACGGCGATCCGGTCGGACATCGTCAGCGCCTCGCCCTGGTCGTGGGTGACGTAGACGAAGGTGATGCCGACCTCGCGCTGGATGCGCTTGAGCTCGATCTGCATCTGCTGGCGCAGCTTGAGGTCGAGCGCGCCCAGCGGCTCGTCCAGCAGCAGGGCCCGGGGCCGGTTGACCAGGGCCCGGGCCAGCGCGACGCGCTGCTGCTGACCGCCCGACATCTCTTTCGGCGAGCGCTTCTCCATGCCGGTCAGGGACACGATCTCGAGGATCTCGCCGACCCGGCGGCCGATCTCGCTCTTGGCGACCTTCTTGCGCTCCAGGCCGAAGGCGACGTTCTGGTACGTGTTCAGGTGGGGGAACAGCGCGTAGGACTGGAACACCATGTTCACGTCGCGCTTGTTGGCCGAGACGCCGGTGACGTCCTGACCGTCCAGGAACACCTTGCCCGCGGTGGGCTCCTCGAAGCCGGCGATCATCCGCATCGTGGTCGTCTTGCCGCAGCCGGACGGACCCAGCAGCGAGAAGAACTCACCCTGCCCGATCGCCAGGTCGGTCCGCTTGACGGCGGGCACCGTCTCGCCGTGCGACAGATAGTTCTTGTTGACGCCGACGAACTCGATCGCCGGGGCGCCGGCGGCCGGCGCGGCCGACCGGGCGCGTACCGCGCTGTGCTGGGGGGTGGTCATCGGGGCGTTCCTCTTCGCGGTGGGGAGGTTGACTGGTCAGCCGAGGTAGCTCATGACGTGCTTGATCCGGGTGTACTCCTCGAACCCGTACATCGAAAGGTCCTTGCCGTACCCGGAGTGCCCGAAGCCGCCATGCGGCATTTCCGACACGAAAGGCAGATGAGTATTGATCCAGACGGCTCCGAAGTCGAGCCGCCGCGACACCCGCATGGCGCGGCCGTGGTTCTGCGTCCAGACGCTCGCGCTCAGCCCGAACCGGACGTCGTTGGCCCAGCGGACCGCCTCGGCCTCGTCGTCGAACTGCTGCACGGTGATGACCGGGCCGAACACCTCGTCCTGAACCATCTCGTCGCGCTGCCGGAGGCCGGCCACGACGGTCGGCTCGAGGAAGTAGCCGCGCTCGCCGATGCGCTTGCCGCCGGCCACGATGCTCGCGTGATCGGGCGTACGGTCGAGGAAGCCCTGCACCCGGGCCAGCTGACCGGCGTTGTTGACCGGACCGAAGAACGCGTCGGGGTCGGCCGGGGCGCCCACCTTGGTGGTGCGGGCCGCCTCGGCCAGAGCGTCGGTGAAGTCGGCGGCGACCCGCCCGTGCACCAGCACCCGGGTGGCTGCAGTGCAGTCCTGCCCGGCGTTGAAGTAGCCGGCCCCGGCGATCGCCTGGGCGGTGGGCTCGATGTCGGCGTCGTCGAACACGATGACCGGCGCCTTGCCGCCCAGCTCGAGGTGGGCCCGCTTGAGGTCGGCGGCGGCCGAGACGGCCACCTCCATGCCGGCCCGGGTCGAGCCGGTGATCGAGACGAGCTGCGGGGCCGGGTGGGCCACCACGGCCCGGCCGGTGTCCCGGTCGCCGCACACGACGTTGAGCACGCCCGGCGGCAGGAACTCGGCGGCGATCTCGGCCAGCAGCAGCGTCGACACCGGCGTGGTGTCGGACGGCTTCAGTACGACCGAGTTGCCCGCGGCGATGGCCGGCGCGAACTTCCACACCGCCATGACCATCGGGTAGTTCCACGGGGTGATCTGCGCGCACACGCCGATCGGCTCGCGCCGCACGTAGGACGTGTAGTCGCGCAGATACTCCCCCGCGGACTTGCCTTCCAGGATCCGAGCCGCCCCCGCGAAGAAACGCAGCTCGTCCAGCAGCGGTCCCATCTCTTCGGCCCGGGTGGCCTCGACCGGCTTGCCGGTGTTGCGGCACTCGGCCTCGATGATCTCGCCGGCCCGGGCCTCGATCGCGTCGGCGATCCGCAGCATCGCGCGCTGCCGCTCGGCCGGGGTGGCGTCCCGCCAGGCCTCGAAGCCGGCGTCGGCCGCGGTCATCGCCGCGTCGACGTCCTGCTCGGACGAGACCGGGGCCAGCGCGTACGCCTCCCCGGTGCTGGGGTCGATCACCTCGGAGGTGACCCCGTCCACCGTCGCGGTGTAGTCACCACCGACGAAATTGCGCAGAACGGGCAGCGCGGCGCTCACGAAATAAGACCTCCCGTAGCGGGCCTGTGACAGCTCCCACACGAACGACTGCGAGACCTTGACACAAACGAAGGACAGAAGACAAGGGAATCCGAAACTATTTTTCAATCCTGAAACGGAATCGGCGCTCAGCGGCCGTCGGATCTACGCAATCCCGCGTTCGCCCGTGTAATACCTGTCGGCCACGTCCAGCGCGCGGTCCAGGACGGCGAGCCCCTCGCGCACCTCGTCGGCGGTGACCGTGCAGGGCGGCGCCACATGCACCCGGTTGAAGTGGGTGAAGGGCCAGAGCCCCTGCTCCTTGCAGGCCGCGGCCAGCTCGGTCATGGGCCCGGCGGCAGCGCCGGAGGCGTTGAACGGTACCAGCGGCTCGCGGGTGGCCCGGTCCCGTACGAGCTCGATCGCCCAGAACACGCCGAGGCCGCGCACCTCGCCGACACTCGGGTGTTTCCCGGCCAATGCGGCCAGGCCGGGCGCGATCACGTCGTCGCCGATCATGCGGGCGTGCTCGACGATCCCCTCCTCCTTGAAGATCTCGATGGAGGCGACGGCCGAGGCGCACGCGAGCGGGTGGCCCGAGTACGTGAGACCGCCCGGGAACGGCCGCTCCCGGAACGTCTCGGCGATCGCGTCCGAGATGATCACGCCGCCGAGCGGCAGATAGCCGGAGTTGACGCCCTTGGCGAAGGTGATCAGGTCGGGCGCGACACCCCAGCGATCGACGGCGAACCACTCGCCGCACCGGCCGAAGCCGGCCATCACCTCGTCGGCGATGAAGACGATCCCGAACTCGTCGCAGATGTCCCGTACGCCCTGCAGGTAGCCCGGCGGCGGCACGAGGATGCCGTTGGTGCCGACCACCGTCTCGATCAGCACGGCGGCGACGGTGGCGGCGCCCTCGAAGACGATCGTGTCGCGCAGGTGCCGCAGGGCGCGCTCGGACTCCTGCTCCGCGGTCTCCGAGTAGAAGGGCGAGCGGTACGCGTACGGGCCCCAGAAGTGCACGACACCAACCGCGGTCGGCTCGTTGGCCCAGCGGCGCGGGTCGCCGGTCGCGGTGATCGCGGTCGACGTGGAGCCGTGGTAGCTGCGGTAGGTGGAGAGCACCTTGTGCCGGCCGGTGTGGCCGCGGGCCATCCGGATGGCGTTCTCATTGGCCTCGGCGCCGCCGTTGGTGAAGAACACCTTGTTCAGGTTCGGGGGCGCGAGTTCGCTGATCAGGCGGGCCGCTTCGCCGCGTTTGTCGTTGGCGAAGGCGGGCTGGATCGTGCAGAGTTTGGCCGCCTGCTCCTGGATGGCGGCGACCAGCCTCGGGTGCTGGTGTCCGATGTTGACGTTGACCAGCTGGCTCGCGAAATCCAGATATTTCCTGCCTTCGTAGTCCCAGAAGTAGGAGCCCTGGGCTTTCTCGACGGCGAGCGGGTTGATCGAGCCCTGAGCTGACCAGCTGTGGAAGACGTGGGCGCGGTCGTTCGCGCTGACTTCGGCGGCCGTCATCGGTTGGTGGGGAAGCCGAGGTCGACGCTGGACGTGCCCGGGTCGGGCCAGCGCGAGGTGACGACCTTGGAGCGGGTGAAAAAGTGGATGCCGTCCGGCCCGTACATGTGGGTGTCGCCGAACAGCGAGGCCTTCCATCCGCCGAACGAGTAGTAGGCCACGGGCACCGGAATCGGCACGTTGACGCCGACCATGCCCGCGTTCACGTCGAACTGGAACTGCCGGGCCGCGCCGCCGTCGCGGGTGAAGATGGCGGTGCCGTTGCCGTACTCGTTGTCGTTGATGAGCTCCAGAGCTTCCGCGTACGTCTCGGTGCGCACCACGCAGAGCACGGGCCCGAAGATCTCGTCGGTGTAGACGTCCATGCCGGGCTTCACGTTGTCGAGCAGCGTCACGCCGAGGAAGTAACCGTCGCCGGGCACGTCGGCCTCGCGACCGTCGGCGACCACCGTGGCGCCCTCCTCGGTGCCCTTGGCGATGTAGCCGCTGACCTTCTCGCGGTGCTGGGCGGTGATCAGCGGGCCCATCTGCGACTCGGGGTCGGTGCCGGCGCCGATCTTCAGCTTGGGCAGCCGGGCCGCGATCGCGTCGACCAGCGGGTCGGCCACATCACCGACGGCCACGACGACCGAGACGGCCATGCAGCGCTCGCCGGCCGAGCCGTAGGCGGCGCTGACCGCGGCGTCGGCGGCCGCGTCGAGCTCGGCGTCGGGCAGCACCACCATGTGGTTCTTGGCGCCGCCGAGGGCCTGGACGCGCTTGCCGTGCGCGGTGCCGGTCTCGTAGATGTACTTGGCGATCGGGGTCGAGCCGACGAAGCTGACGGCCGCGATGTCCGGGTTGGTCAGGATGGCGTCGACGGCCTCCTTGTCGCCGTTCACCACGGTGAAGACGCCGTCGGGCAGGCCGGCCTCACGCCACAGCTTGGCCAGGAAGAGCGCCGACGACGGGTCCTTCTCGCTGGGCTTGAGGACGAAGGCGTTGCCGGCCGCGATGGCCGTGGTGCACATCCACAGCGGCACCATGGCCGGGAAGTTGAACGGGGTGATGCCGGCGACCACGCCGAGCGGCTGCTTGATCGAGTAGACGTCGACGCCGGTGGCCGCCTGCTCCGAGAAGCCGCCCTTCATCAGGTGCGGGATGCCGGTGGCGAACTCGGCGTTCTCGAGGCCGCGGGCCACCTCGCCGGCCGCGTCCGAGAGAACCTTGCCGTGCTCGCTGGTGATGATCGCAGCCAGCTCGCCGCTCTTGGCCGCCAGCAGCTCACGGAACTTGAACAGGACCGCGGCCCGCTTCGACAGCGAGGCGGAACGCCACGACTGTGCGGCTTCCTTCGCGACGGCGACAGCCTGGGCGACCTCCTCGGCCGAGGCCAGGTCGACCTCGGCGGTCTGCTCGCCGGTGGCCGGGTTGAAGACGGGGCCGACGCGGCCCGAGGCGCCGGCGCGCTCAGAGCCGCCGATCCAGTGCGCGATTCGATTCATGGCCAGAGATTACGTACCAGCTATGGACCGAACAATGCTGGAAACGTACTGTCACAAAGTGCTCGATGAGGTTAGACAGAGGCTGATCGATCCCTCCGCTCGGGGCCTGGCCGAGGCCGTCGGGCGTGCGGTGGGTGACGGCGTCCTGCTTCCGGGCAGCAAACTTCCGCCCGTACGGCGGGTGGCGGCCGAACTGCGGATGTCGCCGACCACCGTGAGCGCCGCCTGGCAGCTGCTGCGCCGATCGGGAACCATCCAGACCGACGGCCGCCGCGGCACGGTGGTCGCCACCTCCCGGGCGGACGGGCCCGGCCGCTACCGGGCAGCGCTGCGTGGGCGCTCCGGTTTCGCACTCGACCTTTCCACCGGCGTACCGGACCCGCAGTTGCTTCCCGGCCTGCCGGCGCTGGCCGGCCTCTCCCCCGCGCCGACCAGCTACCTGGACGAGCCCGTGCTGCCGGCACTGGGTGCCCTGCTGCGCGAGAGGTGGCCCTACCCGCCCGAACGCCTGGCCATCTTCGACGGCGCGATGGACGCCATCGACCACGTGGCCTCGTCTCTGCTTCGGATCGGCGACCGGGCCGTGGTCGAGAACCCGTGCTTCCCGCCCCTACTGGATCTGCTCGAGTTCCTGGGCGTGCAACCGATCGCGGCCGACACTGACGCCCAGGGCATGCTGCCCGCCTGCCTGGCCGCCGCGCTGACCCACCGTCCCGCCGCGGTCTTCCTGCAACCGCGCGCCCTCAACCCGACCGGCGCTTCGTGGTCGTCCGCCCGGGCCGCCGAGCTGGCCGCCGTACTGGCCGAACACCCCACCGTCTACGCCGTGGAGGACGACTCAGCGGGCGACGTCTCCTCGTCCCCCATGCATTCGCTGGGCGCTCACTTGCCGAGGCAGACAATCCACGTCCAGAGCTTCGCCAAGTCGCACGGCCCCGACCTGCGCCTGGCCGCCGTGGCCGCCCCCGCCGCCGTGCTCGACCCCATCCTCGAGCGCCGCCTGCTCGGCCAGGGCTGGACGAGCCGCCTGCTGCAACACCTGCTGCTGACCCTGCTGACCGACGCCACCTCGATCGCCGCCGTGCGTACGGCAAGAGACGAGTACGCCCGCCGCCGCCACCTGGTTGTCACTACCCTGCACCGGCTGGGGCTCCCCCTACCGGCGGGCGACGGCTTGAATCTGTGGCTCCCCGTCCAGGACGAGCAGGCCGCCCTGATCTCCCTGGCCAGCAACGGCATCGCGGCGGCGGCCGGCACCGCCTTCGCGGTCACTCCCACCCGCCCGCACCTACGCGTAACAGCCGGCCTGATCACCAGCGACCACGAGGCAGTAGCCACCCATCTGGCTGAAGCCGCTCACTCCCCCGCCTTATCGGTGGCCCGCTGAGTCACCTTGACGAGTGACAACTAGTCATGCGACGATCCGGCCCATGAGCGCATGCGACACTTTGCCGATGACGGAGGCAAGGCTCGACCGCTCCGACCCCTGGACGGAGTCGGAGTACCTGGCGCTCGGCGAGACCAGGAGCCGGATCGAGCTTGTCAACGGGGGGCTGCTGGTGAGCCCAGCGCCGGACAGAGCACACCAGGACATCAACTTCCAGATCATGCGCAGCTTGTACGAGCCGGCCAAAGCCGCCGGCTTGCGCGCCTTCCACGAGTCGAACCTTCGACTGGGCCCGGATCAGATGCTCATCCCCGACCTGATCGTCGGGCGCATGAGCCGTCGCGGCGGCACCTGCGAGGCGTCCGAAGTGGCGCTGGTCGGCGAGATCCTTTCGCCCAGCACGGCACCCGTCGACCGGGGCTTGAAGCGGCAACTCTACGCAGCCGCGAAGATCGACTGGTATCTGCTGATCGAGCCCGACATGAGCACCTACGAGTCCGTCACCCTGCGCCTCCTCCGCCGGCGGGGCACCGACTACGAAGAGGCCGCGGTGGCCAAACAGGGCGAGACGCTGCAGCATGGCGAGCCCTTCCCCTTCGCGTTGAGCACGACCGACCTCATCACCTGACCTACCCATCCCCTTTCGCGTCGCTCACCGGCGCTGACGCACGCCCCGGCTTTCGCGTCGCTCACCCGCGCTGACGCACGCCCTCGCTTTCGCGTCGCTCAACGGCACGGACGCACGCCCCCGCTTTCGCGTCGCTCAACGGCATTGACGCACGCTCCCGCGGCACAGATACGGGTCCGCCGGCGAACTCCCGATGGCCCCGGGTGTGCGGGCCGCGTCGCCCCGCACACCCGGCTCACCGTTCGCCGACTGTCGGCGGGGAGCCGATACCTTGCCCGCCAACACCTCCTCCGCCGCGGCGTTCACGGGAATGAGCGTTGACATGAGTCACCTAGTCGCCCGACAATGGACGGGTGACGGAGGGCAGGCTGCAGCGGCGCGGTGAGGTCCGGGAGAGTTCGGTCGCCGACGAGGTGGGCTACCGGCTCGAGATGGTCGAGGGGCGGGTGCTGCCGATTCTCACGCCGACCGTGCCGCATCAGAGCGTGGCCCACTTGGTGGTGCAGGCGCTTCGAACGTCCGCTCGGCGGGCCCGGCTCAGCGCGCACGGCGCGGTGCTGCTGCGGCTCGGCCCGGATCGGCTGCTCGTGCCCGACCTGGTGGTCGCCCGGGTCGACCGGCTGGCCGACTACGTCGAGGCCGCCGACACGGTGATGGTCGGCGAGGTCACCCGCCCCGGGGCTGACTACGCCGGCACCCCGACTCGCATCGAGCTCTGCGCCGCCGCGGGGATCCCTTGGTTCCTCCTCACTCAGCCCGAGTCGCCGGAGCACAAGGCGGTCAGCGTCCGGCTGTTCAAGCTCCGGGAAGGCCGCTACCTCGAACACGCGTCGGCCGGGCCCGGCCAGCTCTTCGTCACCAAAGACCCGTTCCCGTTCCGCCTCCGCACCGCCGACCTCGTCGTCTTCTGATCCTTTCGACCGCATCGCGCCGCGCTGGGCGCCAGCCGACTCGACCACCTCACGCCGCGCTCGGCACCAGCCGACTCGACCGCGTCCCGCCACCCTCGGGCGCCGGCCGACTCGACCGCAACGCGCCGCGCTCGGCACCAGCCGACTCGACCGCAACGCGCCGTCTCAGGCACCGGCCGACTCGACCGCAACGCGCCGCGTTGGGCGCCGGCCCATCGCGGGTCGTGCCCCGCCCGATCGGCCCCCGCAGGCGTCGGCGTTGGCTGAACCACACGTGAATCGCGGTGGTGTCCAGCCGCCTCGGTTACCCGCGCTGAGCCAGCCTGGACGCCACCACGGATACGGCAGCGGGAACGGCTGCGTTGAGAAGCAGGACCGCCAACTCCTCGCCGAGCGGATAGTCCTGCGACAGCACCGCTGCCAAGAGGTTGACGGTCATCAGGACCAGCCAGATCGGGAGGAAGACGACTGCGGCCGTGCGCAGCGCGGTTTCTCTGGTGGCGTGCGGGATCAGCAGGCCGGCCAGTAGCGCGATCGATGCCCACAGGGCCAAGCCGGCCGCCCAGAACCAGAGGAAGCGACCGCCAGCTAGCGGTGGGCCGTTCGGCCAGACCCACCATGCGATGCCGGCGACGGCGGTCGGCACGCCGAAGACCGGCACCAGGACCAACGCCTCCTCGGATGGCTTGTAGCCGGCGGCGAAGACGCCCATGCCCGCGTTGAGCACCGCCAGGGTCAGCCACACCGTGGCGAAGACAGCGAACGCGGTCGCGCCGGACGCCTCACGGGCGAGCAGTTCCGTCAGCAGCAGGACCGAGCCGGCCAGCAGCAGACCGGCCAAGAGGAACCTGGGTAACCGCATCGCCACCACCTCGCAGCGCAACCGATGAGGGGCCGAAGTCTGCCACTCGGGAAAGCCGCGTGGAGGCGCCTGTGGATAACTCCGGGGCCGGCCGGCGGTGCCCTGTGGACAACCGAATTCGGGGACGCAGAAGGCGGTAACGTCTCGATCGGTCGGCCGGGTAGTGCGCGATAGGGGGTGGACTAATCGGCGGGGCGGAAGCTGTCGAAGACGAGCTGCAGGTCGTCTCGGTAGCGGGCCCAGCTCGAGTCCGGCGTCTGCCAATAGAAACCGTAGGCCTGAGTGTCGGAGGTGATGACGCCACGGTTGTTGACGTGCTGACGGGTGCCGTTGCGGGTGAAGGTGAACTCCCAGTCGGCGGCCTTGCGGAAGTAGTCGACCTCGCGGATGTGGATCTCGCGGTAGGCCGGGAAGTCGCCGCGGGAGACGCGGTAGTCGGCCTTGCCTCGCCAGTCGGCCACGGGGTTGGCCACGGGCTTCTTGGTCTGGTCGATGCCGAGGACGCGGCCGGTGGAGCTGTCGCGGAAGTAGACGATGGACCCCTCCTTGGACCGGGCCCAGCCCTCGGGCACGTAGACGGCGAAGCCGGTGCGGTCGCGGTAGTCGCGCCAGCCGTCGGGCAGCTGCGGGAGGCCGGATCCTGAGCCGGCGCCGCTGTCGTCACCATCTCCACCGTCGCCGTCGTTGTTGCCGGTCGGGGACGGCGTCGCCTTCGAGGTGGCGGCTGCGGATGGGTCGGCGGCGGTAGCGGAGGTGCCAGGCGTCGACGACGGCGTGGCCGGAGCGGGGGCGGACACGGCCGGGCCGCCGGCGTCCGTCTTCGGGTCGTCGCCGGAGTTGGATCTCGAGACGGTCCAGAAGACGACGCCCGCGATGACGGCGAGCACGGCCGCGGCGGCCACCAACCACCGGCGCATGGGCGAGACCGTCGGACGAGCCTCGGCATCAGGCGGAACCGGGGTCGCCTGCCCGCGGTGCTTGACGTCGGCCGGGATGCTTTCGACCGACGACGGTGGACGCTGCCTGGGCACAGCCGACGCGGAGGCGGCCGCCGTACTCGCCTCGGGCTGGCTGGTGATGTCAGCGCGCGCGGGTGGGGTGGCGGCAGTCGATCCGCGCGCCGTGGACGAGCCAACGGCCTCCGCGGTCAAGGAGGGGTTGGCCGCGTCGGCGGCGGCCGGCTCGCGGCCTTCGGACGGGCCGACAGCCTCCGCGGTCACGGGCTGGCCAGCCGCATCGGCGGCTGTCGGGGGCGGGGCGGCGGCTGCAGGCGGGCTCGAGACGTCGGCGGGTGGCGCTGAGCGTTGAGTGGGCACGGACGGGACTGACGGCCCCTCGGCGGGCGAGACCGAATCGTCCGCTTCAAGAGCCGAGCCGCCGGGTGCGCGGCCCGGCACAGCGCCGTCAGCCGCGGGCGAACTGACGGGAGCACTGCCCGGCGAAGCGTCGTCAGCTGCGGAAGGCGAGCCGGCAGGAGCGCTGCCCGGTGCAGCGTCGGCGGGAGCGATCGGCGGCGCGGCGTTGTCGGCTGGGGCAGGTGAGTCCGCGGGAGCGGCGGGCGGGGCCGCGGGCGAAGGGGCCGGCGTCGGTGGGGGTAGGGCGGGAAGGTCTTCCGTGGTGGGAGATTCGGTGCGTACGGGGACCAGGGCGTGGCCGTAGGCGCCGGACGTGGCCTCTCGTAGGAGGTGTTCGGCTTCGGAGGCGGAGATGCGCTGGGCGGGATCCTTGCGGAGCAGGCCGCGCAGAACCGGTTCCAGCAGTCCGGCCTGGTGGGGTGGGTCGGGCTCGTCGGCGGCCAGCGCGGTCAAAGTGGCCAGGGCGGAACGGCGGCGGAAGGGGGAATGGCCCTCGACCGCGGCGTAGAGGGTTGCTCCCAGGGACCACAGGTCTGAGGCCATGCCGGCCGTTCCGTACTTGGCCCGTTCGGGGCTCATGTACTCGGGCGAGCCGATCAGCATGTCGGAGCTGCTGATCTGGGCGTCGCCCTCGATGGTGGCTATGCCGAAATCTGTCAGCAGGACGCGGCCGTCGTCTGTCAGCAGGACGTTGGCCGGTTTGACGTCTCTGTGGTCGACACCGGCGCTGTGGGCGGCTCGCAGGGCGGCCAGCAGGTCCAAGCCGATGCGGGCGACGCGGCGCGGGTCGAGCGGGCCGGATGTCTTCAGCACCTCGTGCAGGGACTGGGACGGGACGTAGGCCATGACTATCCAGACCCGGCCGTCCACATCGAAGACGTCGAACACCTGCACCACGTTGGGGTGGCTGAGCCGGGCCGCCGCGCGGGCCTCGCGCAGCGTACGGCGCTGGACCGCCTCTTTGTCCTTGGCCTGCAGGTCGTCGGGGATCAGCACCTCTTTGATCGCGACGTCGCGCTGCAGCACCTCGTCGCGGGCCTGCCACACCTTGCCCATGCCGCCCACGCCGAGGGTCTCACCCAAGCGGTAACGGCCGGCGATCAAAGGCATGTGAGGGGCCTTACCCGGGTGCGGCCGAGATCAGACGTGTGCACGTGCCCTTATCGGCCGCGAGATGTGCAATACTTCCGGAACTCCGAAACGAAAGTTTCGCCGGAGCTCGTGGGGCACATGAGGAGAGACCAATGGCCGTGACCGGACGACGCGTCACCATCGCGACCATTGCCGAGGCGGCCGGGGTGAGTGTGCCCACGGTGTCGCGAGTGCTCAACGGGCGTACGGACGTCTCCCCCGAGACGCGTGACCGGATCGAGCACCTTCTGCGAGAGCACGACTACCGCCCTCGTAACTCTCGGCAGCCGCTGCGAGCCGGCCTCATCGACCTGGTTTTTCACGATCTTGACAGTCCGTGGGCGGTCGAGCTGATCCGCGGCGTCGAAGAGGTCACCCACGCCGCCGGCGTCGGCACCGTGGTGTCGGCCGTGCACCGGCGCACCGCGTCGACCCGGCAGTGGCTGCAGAATCTGCGCTCCCGCCAGTCCGACGGTGTCGTGCTGGTGATATCGGACGGGGCCGGCCCGGTCTACACCGAGCTGCACCGGCTCAACGTGCCGATGGTGATCATCGACCCGGCCGGCGGGGCCGCGGCGGACGTGCCGACGATAGGCGCCACCAACTGGTCGGGTGGCCGCAGCGCCACCGAGCATCTGATCTCGCTCGGTCACCGCCGCATCGGCCTGGTCGAGGGTCCGCGCAACCTGCTGTGCAGCCGGGCCCGCCTGGACGGCTACCGCGCCGCGCTCGAGTCGGCCGGCCTGCGGGTCGACCGGAAGCTGATCGAGCCGGGCGACTTCAGCCACGAGGGCGGCTTCGCGGCGGCTCAGCGGCTGCTCGACCGGGACGACCCGCCGACGGCGATCTTCGCCTCCAGCGACCAGATGGCGCTGGGTGTGTACGAGGCGGCCCGCCTCAAGGGTTTCCGGGTGCCCGACGATCTTAGCGTGGTCGGCTTCGACGACCTGCCCGAGGCGCGCTGGTCCTCGCCGCCGTTGACGACCGTCCGCCAGCCCCTGGCCGACATGGGCGGATTGGCCGCGCGGACGGTCCTTCGGCTGTCCCGGGGCGAGCCGATCGAGACGCCCCGAGTCGAACTTGCCACTGAATTGGTCGTACGGGAATCGACCAAGCCCCTGGCGGCGTCCGAGTAGGACGGCGCGCGGAAAGGCGCCTGAGCAAGCGAACGCCCCGGGACGCGGTAAGCGCGTCCCGGGGCGAAAGCGACTGTGTCTACTTGCCGAAGCCGGCGGTCAGACCGCTGAGCAGCTGCCGGCGGCCGATCGCGTACAGCAGCACGATCGGCAGCGTCGTCAGCGTGACCGACGCCGCGATGGCCGGGATGTTGACGCCGAACTGCCCCTGGAAGGCGGTCAGCGCGAGCGGGATCGTCCGCTGCTCCGGGCTCTGGGTGAGCACCAGCGGCAGGAGGAACCCGTTCCAGATGCCCAGCGCGTTGTAGATGAGCACGGTGACCAGTGCCGGGCGGGTCAGCGGGAACGCCAGCCGCCACATGGTTCCCCACTCGCTGGCGCCGTCCATCCGCATCGACTCGAAGAGCTCCTTCGGGACGTCACGGATGAAGTTCGACAGCACCAGCACCGACAGCGGGATGGCGAACGCGATCGACGGCAGGATGATCGCGGCCAGCGTGTCGTACATCTTGAGCCGGATGATGATCAGGTAGACCGGGATGATCACCGCCTGCAGCGGGATCGCCAGGCCCATGAGGAAGATCCAGTTCATGCCCCTGAGCAGCCGGCTGGCGGAACCCCGGACGATCGCGTAAGCGGCCATGAAACTGATCAGCACGGCCGGGAGCACCGCCCCGAGCGTGACCACGACGCTGTTGAAGAAGTACCGGACGAAATCGTTCTCGATGACCGTCTTGTAGTTCTCGAACGTCAGGTCGGACGACGGCACCAGGGGGTTGGTGAAGAAGTAGTTGTCCTGCGTCTTGAAGCTCGTGATGACGATCCAGTAGATCGGCAGCATCACGATGAACAGCCAGACCCAGCTCAGGCCGCCGCCGAGCCAGTTGTACGACATGGCCCGGTGGCGCCGGCGCGAGTCGGGAGTGCCCGAGACGGTCGGCGACGGGGAATGCCTGGTCATGGTCGCCAACTCTAGGCTCCTTCCAGCTGGCTGTCGTCGGAGCGCCCGCCCAGCCGCCGCAGCAGCAGGGAGAGGCCGAGTCCGACGAGGACCAGGATGACGGCGATGGCGCTGGCCGGGCCCATCAGGTTGGCCTGGAAGCCCTGCTGGTACATGAGCAGGGCCAGGGCGCGGGTGGCGTCGCCGGGGCCGCCGGCGGTGAGCACGTAGATCAGGTCGAAGAAGGTCAGCGACCCGACCACCATCAGCGTGGACGACGTGATGATCGTGTACTTCAGCTGGGGCAGCGTGATGCTCCAGAACTGTTTCCACCGACCGGCCCCGTCGATCTGCGCGGCCTCGTACATGGAAGTCGGAATCTGTCGTACGGCGCCCTGGTAGATCAGCGAGTGGAACGGGATGAACTGCCAGGACACGATGAAGATGAGCGTCGCCATGGCGAGCGTCGAGTTACCCAGCCAGTCCTGGTTGAGTGCCTCGATGCCGAGGCCGCTGCCCAGTCCGAAGCTGGGGTCGAGCAGCGACTTGTACGTGATGGCGATGGCGGCCGAGCTCAGCAGCAGGGGGATGAAGAACAGGACGGCCAGGAACTCGCGGTAGCGCTTGCGGGCGGCGATGAAGACCCCGATGAGGATCGACATCGGCGTCTGCACGGCCCACGAGAGCGCCATGATCACGAAGGTGACCCAGATGGCGTGCGGCAGCTTGGGGTCCTGAAGTGTGGCCTTCCAGCTGTCCAGACCGGACGGCACGATCTCGCCGATGCCGTTCCAGGTGGTGAAGCTGAGCCAGAGAACACCGAGCAGCGGCACGATGCCGAACGCGATGAACCAGAGGAATGCCGGGAGCGCCATCCAGACGACGGAACCGCTCCGCCCGCCGCTGGACCTGGTGGGCTCCTTCGTCCGTACGACGGGCGGAGCGATCGTGGTCACTTGCCGATGACCCCGTTCATGCTGTCGACCCACTGCTGGGGGCTGACCTGCAGCTGGAACAGCTTGGCGATGTTGTCCAGCAGCGTCTCGGCCGCGGTCGGGCTCAGCGCCTGGTCCCACGACTGCGCGAACACCTTCGCGCCGTTGGCGATGCCGGCCATGTCCTTCAGGAACTGCGCGTCGCCACCGGTGAAGAGGCTTTCGCTGTTCTTCAGGACGGGCACGCCGCCGGACTTGACCCAGCCTTCCTTCTCCTGGTCGTCGACCAGCGTGGTGGAGAAGAACTTCTTGGCCGTCTCCTTCGCGGCGTCGGTCGCCTTGGAGGAGATCGAGAGGTACTGGCCGGGGTTGCCGACGGTGTTGCTGGGGTCGCCCTTGCCGCCCTCGACCGGCGGGAAGTTCATCCAGCCCAGGCCGCCGTCCTTGACGAAGTTGCCGCCGTTGGCGGTCTGGATGCCGTACGACCAGGAGCCGTGCAGCATCATCGCGGCCTTGCCGGTGTAGAGCAGGGCCTGGTCGGCGTTCGAGTCGGCCGTGGTCGACGAGAAGCCCTTCTGGAAGCCGTTGGCCTTCACCAGATCCTGGATCTTGGTGAGCATGTCCAGCACGGCCGGGTCGCTCCAGGCGTCCTTCTCACCGGCGAAGACGCGGTCGAAGACCTCGGAGCCGGCGGTGCGGTCGAGCAGGAACTCGAGCCACATCATGTTGGTCCAGCGGGACTGGCCGGCCAGCGAGAACGGGGCGATCTTCTGGTCGTTGAACTTGGGCACCAGGGCCATGATCTCGCCCCACGACTTCGGGGGCTGCACGCCGACCTTGTCGAAGACCTTCTTGTTGTAGAACAGCACGATCGGCTGCACGGTCTCGATCGGCATCGCGTAGATCTTGCCGTTGACCGTGGCCGCGCCGAACGACGACGGGAGGATCTTGTCCTTCACCGCGGCGTTCTGGCCGAACCAGTCGGTCAGGTCCTCGACCAGGTTGGAGTTCACGTACTCCTTGAGGCCGCCGCCGCCCCAGCCCCAGATCATGGTCGGGCCCTGGTTGGCGCCGAGCGAGGTCTTGATCTTCTGCTTGTACGCGTCGTTCTGGAAGTACGTCTCCGTGATCTTCGCGTCCGGGTTGGCGTCGTTGAACCGCTTGATCGCGGCCTTGCGGACGGGCTCACCGGGCGGGCCGCTGAGCGACCAGTAGCTGGCGCCGCCACCGCTGCCGCCGCCGTTGCTGGTGCCGCCGCCGGTGGTGTCGCTCGGGCCGTCGCTGCCACAGGCTGCGAGCGCCGCGGCGCCGGCCGCACCCGCGGCGAGGCCCATGAAGTTCCGCCGGGACATCGGGTTATTGGTCACGCTGATCTCCGAACTCGAATGCCGCCTCGGTGGCGGCGAGAGGATCGCCGTGGTGCTGAGCCGCCCCTGAGGGGCGCGTCGTCCGCGTCACAGAGGCTGCAACTTTCGCTCGACAACCGCAAATTAACACGAGGTTTCGTTAACGTAGGGTTTCGCTGTGATCATGTCAAGGGTCTTGCTGTGGTCGCGCTCCCACCGCAAGAGTGGACGCCATCGCGACCTGCGCGCAAGCCCCTGCTTAAGATCGTTCGACGCCGAGAAATCGACCTGTGCAAACACTGAAAGTTTCGGAAGAACCCGAGGAACCAGGAGTCGCGCCGTGACCACAGAACCGGCACACAAGCCATGGCAGGACCCGGCGCTGACCGTCGCCGCGCGCGTGGACGCACTTCTCGCCGAGCTGACCCTAGAAGAGAAGATAGGCCAGTTGGGCAGCCGCTGGGTCGGTAACGACATGCAGGACGAGCAACAAATTGACAACGAGGAAACCCTCAACGTGGCCCCCATGGCGGACGTTTTCGCCAAATCCGGGACAATCTCCCTTGAGGAGGCCAGCCGGCACGGCCTCGGTCATCTGACGCGTGTGTACGGGAGCAAGCCGCTCACCCCCTCCCAGGGCGCCGCCGAGGTGATCCGTCAACAGCACATCGTCCTCGCCAACTCGCGCTTGAGCATTCCCGCGATCGTCCACGAGGAGTGCCTGACCGGGTTCACCACCTTCGGCGCCACGGTCTACCCGGCCGCGATCGCCTGGGGCGCCACCTTCGACCCCGAGCTGGTCGAGCGGATGGCCGCCGCGATCGGCCGGGACATGGCCGCCGTCGGCGTCCACCAGGGGCTGTCGCCGGTGCTCGACGTCGTGCGCGACTACCGCTGGGGCCGGGTCGAGGAGACGATCGGCGAGGACCCGTACCTGGTGGCCCTGCTCGGCGCGGGTTATGTGCGCGGCCTGCAGAGCGCCGGGGTCATCGCCACCCTCAAGCACTTCGCGGGCTACTCGGCCTCGCGCGGCGCCCGCAACCACGGGCCGGTGCCGATGGGCCGCCGCGAGCTGCTCGACGTCATCCTGCCGACCTTCGAGACGGCGATCCGCGAGGCGGACGCGGGCTCGGTGATGAACTCCTACTCGGACATCGACGGCCTGCCCGCGGTGGCCGACCCGTGGCTGTTCACCGAGGTGCTGCGCGACCGCTGGGGCTTCACCGGCACGGTCGTCTCGGACTACTGGGCGGTGCCGTTCCTGGCCAGTACGCATCACGTGGCCACCGACATGGTCGATGCCGGCGCCCAGTCGCTGACCGCCGGCATCGACGTCGAGCTGCCGGACACGCTTGGCTTCAGCACCGACCTGATCGGCCGGGTGCCCGAGGAGCTGATCGACCGGGCGGTCCGCCGGCTGCTCACCCACAAGGTCGAGCTCGGCCTGCTGGACGCGGACTGGACGCCGGAGAAGTCGGTCGCCCCGGCCGAGGCGGTCAACCTGGACTCGGACGAGAACCGGGCGCTGGCCCGCGAGCTGGCCGAACGGTCGATCGTGCTGCTCGACGCCGGTTCGGCGCTCCCCCTGGCTCCGGACGTCCGGAAGGTCGCGGTCGTCGGTCCGGCCGCGGCCGATCCGCGTACGTTCATGGGTTGTTACGCCTTTCCCAACCACGTGCTGCCGCGCTATCCCGAGGCCGGGCTGGGCATCGAGGTGCCAACCGCCGTCGAAGCGCTCGGTTCTGCACTTAAGGGCAGCGAAATTGTGTACGAACAGGGCTGCGCGGTCATCGGCGGTGATCAGTCCGGTTTCGCGGCCGCGGTCGAGGCGGCCCGCGGCGCGGACGTCACCATCGCGATGGTCGGCGACCTGGCCGGCCTGTTCGGGCACGGCACCTCGGGTGAGGGCTGCGACGCCGAAGACCTGACGCTGCCGGGCGTGCAGGCCGAGCTGATCGAGGCGCTGCTCGCCACGGGCCGGCCGGTCGTGGTGGTGGTGGTTTCCGGTCGCCCGTACGCTCTTGGGGCCTTCGCGGATCGGGCGGCCGGCCTGGTGCAGGCGTTCATGCCGGGCGAAGAGGGCGGCGCGGCCATCGCCGGCGTCCTCACCGGGCGGGTCAACCCCGGGGCGAAGCTGCCGGTGCAGATCCCGCGGCACGCCGGTGGGCAGCCCGGCACGTACCTGCAGCCCGCGCTGGGCGCCGAGAACACCGGCGTCAGCAACCTCGACCCGGCTCCCCTGTTCCCGTTCGGGCACGGACGCTCGTACACGTCGTTCGAGCTGGACGACCTGCGGATCAGCAACGAGTCGGTGCCGGTCGACGGCGAGTTCACGGTGACCGTACGAGTGCGGAACACCGGATCGCGGGCGGGCGACGAGGTCGTGCAGCTTTACCTGAAGGACCTGGTGGCGCAGGTGACCCGGCCGGTCAAGCAGCTGACCGGGTTCGCCCGGGTGCCGCTCGAGCCGGGCGAGGCCAAGGACGTGACGTTCACGGTCCACGCCGACCGCACCGCCTTCACCGGCCGCGACTACTCGCGGGTGGTCGAGCCGGGCGATCTGGACGTGCTGGTCGGCACCTCCGCGACCGATCTGCCGTGCACGGGCCGGGTGACGCTGACCGGCGACCTGCGCGTGGTGGCCGATCGCGACCGCCGGCTGGTCACCCCGGTGACGATCGAGAAGATCTAGCCGGCGAGGAGCCGGGCCAGCTCGGTCCGGCTCCGGACGCCGAGGCGCGCGAAGACGTTGCGCAGGTGATGGTCGATCGTGCGGGGGCTCAGGTGCAGTTGCTGGGCCACCTCACGGTTGGTCGCGCCCTCGGCGACCAGGCCGGCGATGCGTTCCTGCTGGGCGGTGAGCGGGGCGCGGCCGACCGGGCCGATCCGCTCCCCCGCCGCCCGCAGTTCCCGGGCGGCCTGCTCGGCCCACGGCTGCGCGTCGAAGCGGTGGAAGTGCTCGACGGCCCGGCGCAGGTGGTCGCGGGCCTCCGCCGGCCGGCGACGGCGCCGCAGATGCCGCCCGTACAGAAGCTCGGTGTGGGCCAGGGCGAAGCCGGCGTCCTCGTCGCGATCGTGCCAGCCCAGCGCCTCGCGGAAGTAGTCGTCGGCCGCCTCGGCCTCGGTCAGCGCCCGGCACCGGCTGCGCAGGGCGAGCCAACCGGGTTGCCTGGTGCGGGCGGCCCACTCGTCGAAGACGTCGCTCCCCGATCCCCCGGCCTCGACCAGATGCGGCGCGATCGCCACCCGCAACGTCATCGAGCCGGTGCGGGCGATGCGGGCGAGACGTTCGGCGGCGGACTCGGGCCGCCCGGCCACCAGATCGAGCAGCGCCTCGGCCCAGTCACCCAGGGCGCCACGCCGCTCGCGACTCGTTTCCACGTCCCCCCGGAAGGCAGCCAGCAGACCGAGCAGATCGTCGTGCGCGTCGGCCAGATCGGGACGTCCGGCGGCCCTGGCGACGGCGGCTCCGTCCAGCGCGGCCTCGGTCGCCGCGTCATGGCGACCGGCGGCCAGCTCGGCGAAGGCGGTCACTTCCAAGGCTTCGGGCACGAGCGGCGCGTTGCCGGTCTCGCGGGCCAGAATGACAGCGCGCCGGGCCAGCCGAGCCGCGCGGCGGTCCTGGCCGAGCAGAATCCCGGTGCTCGCGGCCCGGGTGAGCGCGGCCGGGTCGGAGGTGTGGTCGGCCAGCCGCAGGACCTCGCGTAGATGCCCGAACGCGGTGTCGTGGTCGCCGGTCATCAGGTCGGCCAGACCCACCACCTGATGCAGGGCCATGTCGGTGGCCGGGCGCCCGTCACGGCACCGGGCGGCGGCCTGGCGGGCCAGGCGGGGATAGCGGCCCGGTTCCCCCGTACGACCGCAAGCCTCACCGGCCACCAGCAGGGCCTCAACCGCGCCGGCAGGGTCGGCCGTCATCAGCTCGCCGGCCACGTCGAGCAGAGCCTCGCGCGACTCGGCGGGCGCCCGGCGCAGGCGCATCTCGGCGATCAGCGCCTGGGCCCGGCCCCGTACGGCGGCGCTCCCCCGCAGTTGGGCGGCGCGGCGCAGTAGTGGCCGGGCGTCCTGGGGACGGCCCGCAGCCATCGCCGAACGGGCCGCTTGCAGAAGCGCTCGAGCTTCGCCGGCCGGGGTGCCGCTGAGGTCCGCGGCGTAGCGCTGAGCGGCGAACGCTTCCGGGGGCGGCGCGGCCTCAGCAGCAATCAGAAGATCACGAGCCAGGTCGTCATCCGGCGCGGCAGCGACGGCCGCACGGTGCAGCAACGCCTGCAGGGTGCGGCCGCGGCTGCCCAGAACCTCGGCGAGGGCCAGGTGGGCGGCTTGCCGGCGGCCGATAGGTTCCTCGTCGTACGCGACCAGCCGCAGCACACCCGGCTGGAAGCGCACCCCGTCGGCGTCGGCCACGATCAGCCCTGCCCGCTCTGCCGGTTCCAGATCGCCAATACCAATGCCGACGCCGTCCGCGGACGCGAGGACAGCACGGCCCGTCTCGCCCGCCGCCTCGGTAACGAAACCAACCGTCTGGTTGGCAAGAGCGGACGCGGCACGGCCTGGCATGTTGCCCCGCTCGGCGTCGAAACCAACCGGCTGGTTGGCAAGCGCGGAGGGCGCGCGGCCCGGCTCGTTGCCCCGCTCGGCATCCAAACCAACCGGCTGGTTGGCAAGCGCGGAGGCGGTGCGGTCCGGCTCGCTGCCCGGCTCAGCGCCTGAACCAACCGGCTGGTTGGCAGGCAAGGGCGCTGATTCCTCCGGCTCGGCGTTGAAACCAACCGGCTGGTTGGCAGAAGCGCGAGCGTCGGGCCGTCTCGTTTCGGTGCCGGTTGTGGCTACTCGGCCCGCTGCGGCGATCAGGTCGGACGGGCGGGCGGCCGGGTCGGCGGCGGCCAGCAGGAGTAGGCGGCGGGTCGCTTCCGGCAGCGCGTCCAGGGCCGTACGGAATCGGAGCCTTAAGGGGCTTCGGGCGGGCAGCGAGACAGGCGGCGGCGCCAGGCCTCGCCGCTGTTGCGGTGTCAGCGAGGCGGCCAGTTCGGCGAGAGCGGCGGGATGCCCCTCGGCCAGCGCGGTCAGGGCAGATGCGACCTCGGCGGTGACGTCCGGGGCGTGCTGGCGGATCAACGCGTGGCTTGCCTCGGCGTCGAGTGGGGTCAGGCGGCGCGTCGGGAGACCACCGGCGGCCGCGTCCGATGTGACCGAGGCCAGGATCGCCACCGGAAGGTCGTGGATACGGCGGGCGAGCATCCGCATCTGCTGCCACGACAAGGGATCGAGCAGGTCGGCGTCGTCGAGCAGGCAGAGCACCGGTCCGCTCGCGGTCACCTTCCGGAGCAGCGCCTGCAGGCTCAGAGCGAGCACAAGCGGCTCGGGAAGTTCGCGCCCGGCGACCAGCGAAGCGAGCGGCCCGGCACTCAGCAGAGCGATCGACCCGGCACCAAACGAAGCGAGCGGCCCGGCACCTAACGAAGCGAGCGGTCCAGCCTCCAGCGACGCGAACGGACCGGCACCCGGCGAAGCGAGCGGACCGCCATCCACCGAGGCGAGCGGTTCAGCCTCCGGCGAAGCGAGCGGACCGGCATCCAGCGAAGTGAGCGGCGAGGCGAGCGGGGCGAGCAGGCGCTGCAGGCCGGCGCCCGACAGGGTGGACTCGTCGGCGTAGCCGGGGGCGGCGAGCACCGTCCATCCGTCCAGCCCGGCTGCGGCGGCCCGCAGCGTCGTCGTACGGCCCTCGCCTATTGCGCCGGCCAGCACCAGCGCGCCGCCACGGCCTGCGGCGGCGGCTGTCAGAAGTTCATGCACTGTGGGTGCATTTTCCATGTCGCGAGTCTGTCGGGGCTGGGTGCGGGCCGGAAGACATCGACGCCGACTTTTCGGCTGATGAAATTTCGGAGGTGTTAACGGGCCATGACGGATGGCTGGTGATTTCGCCGATGCGCACCGGCGGCGAGCGCGCAAACACTGACCGCCATCAATTCCCTTAGCCCCCGGGAGCGTGTCAGGTGCAGCAGGTTCGCAAACTCCGCCGGATCGTTCTGGCCATGGCCACCGCGTCGGCTCTGGCCGTCGGTCTCGCCTCGGCGCCGGCCCAGGCCGCCGACAACCCGTACGAGAGAGGCCCCGACCCCACCGCCGCCGTGCTCGACGCC
Organism: Paractinoplanes pyxinae; assembly: GCF_026626335.1. Classification (GTDB taxonomy): domain Bacteria; phylum Actinomycetota; class Actinomycetes; order Mycobacteriales; family Micromonosporaceae; genus Actinoplanes; species Actinoplanes pyxinae. The sequence goes on from NZ_JAPNTZ010000008.1 coordinate 351,947, forward strand.
AGCCGCGGCCCCTTCTCCGTAGCCACCGAGAACGTCTCTTCCCTGGTCTCCGGCTTCGGCGGCGGCGTCATCTACTACCCGACCTCCACCACGCAGGGCACCTTCGGCGCGGTCGCCATCTCGCCCGGCTTCACCGCCACCTGGTCGAGCCTGGCCTGGCTGGGCCCGCGCATCGCCTCGCACGGCTTCGTGGTGATCGGCATCGAGACCAACACGCTTCTCGACCAGCCCTCCTCGCGCGGGTCGCAGCTGCTGGCGGCGCTCGACTACCTGACCCGTACGAGTTCGGTGCGTTCGCGCATCGACACGTCCCGCCTGGCCGTGGCCGGGCACTCGATGGGTGGCGGCGGCACGCTCGAGGCCGCCCGCACCCGGCCCTCGTTGCAGGCCGCCGTGCCGCTGGCACCCTGGAACACCGTCAAGAGCTTCTCGACCGTACGCGTCCCGACCCTGATCATCGGCGGTGAGAGCGACACGATCGCCCCGGTCAGCTCGCACTCGATCCCGTTCTACAACAGCATCCCGTCGGCCAGCGAGAAGGCCTACCTCGAGCTGAACAACGCCAGCCACTTCTTCCCGCAGTCGGCCAACACGTTCACCGGCCGGCTCATGGTCTCGTGGCTCAAGCGCTTCGTCGACAACGACACCCGGTACGACCAGTTCATCTGCCCGGGACCGTCGAGCGTCTCCATCTCCGACTACCGCAACACCTGCCCGCTCGTATAAGCGACGCGCATGAAGAGGGGCTGACGAGAGTCAGCCCCTCGGCGCGTACATGATCACGCCCACCCCGACCAGGCAGACGACGGCGCCGATCACGTCGTAGCGGTCGGGGCGGAACTTGTCGACGACCATGCCCCAGGCCAGCGAACCGGCCACGAACACCCCGCCGTACGCGGCCAGGATGCGCCCGAAGTTGGCGTCGGGCTGCAGCGTGGCCACGAACCCATAGGCGCCGAGGGCCACGATGCCGGCGCCGATCCACAGAAGCCCCTTGTGCTCCCGGACGCCCTGCCAGACCAGCCAGGCCCCGCCGATCTCGGCGACGGCGGCGAGCACGAACAGCAGGACGGACCGGAAGATCAGCACTATCCGAGTTTGACAGCGTGGATCCGTTCGATGCTTCCGGCCTTGACCCGCTCACTTTCGACGATGTCGAATCCGGCCGCCACGACCAAGGGCCGCTGGCGACGGGTGAAGTGTTCGCCGGCCGTCGCGATGGTCACCCGCTCCAGCAGCCACTGGGCGGCCCGCACCGGCGGCCACGAGCTGCCGATGTGGTCGACCAGCAGCAGCCGCCCGCCCGGCACGAGCACCCGGCGCATCTCGGCGATCGCGGCGCGCGGCTCGAGGATGGTGCACAGCGAAAGCGCGCAGACGACCGTGTCGAAACTGCTTTCCCCGTACGGAAGGTGCTCGGCATCCCCTTCGCGCAGGTCGACCGTACGGCCAAGTTCTGTTGCCTTTCGACGGGCCTGAGCGAGCATGACCGGGCTCAGTTCGATGCCGCTGACCGTCGCCTCGGACGAGTAGAACGGCAGGTTGCGCCCGGTGCCGACGGCCACCTCGAGCACCCGGCCGCGGGCCCGCTCGCCGATCCACTCGCGGGCGCCGGTGAACCAGACGCGTTCGAGGAACACGATCTGCCGGTCGTAGGCGGGCGCGGCCTTGTCCCACACTTCGCGCGCCTTGTCGGTCGCACTCATGCGCCCGAGGGTAGCGAGCTAGCGCACCGGGATGGTCGTCGTCACCGTGGCCTGATCGATCTCGGTCGTCCGCAGGGTCATGGAGAGCTGCCACTCGCCGGGGAACGGGAACGTCAGGTTGCCCAGGCCCTGGTTCTCCAGGATGGAGGCGACCGGGTTCTCGATCGCCTCGATGCCCTTCTCCGGCAGCGACAGCGTGACCTGCCATTCGAGCACCTTCAGCGGCTTGCCTTCGGGCGTGTAGACGAAGGCGTGGATCGTGTTGTACTCGCCCACGCCGGCCGGGAAGACCTCGAACTGCACCGAGTACAGCTTGCTGTTCAGCGTGGTCACGAAACCCCGGGCCTTGGCCGCGGCCACCGCCTCGACGTCGACCGCACGGCCGGGGTTGGTCTGCACGAGTACGGCGGTGGCCGCCAGCACCAGCGCGGTGATCCCGACCTCGACCCCCGTCGCGCGCCGTAGCTGTCCGGGGCTGGCGGCGGCGGTGCCGCGTTGCACGAGCCGGCGCGACCAGGCGGCCACGCCCAGCACCACGATCAGCAGCCCGGTCTTGATCAGCAGAAGCCGTCCATAATCGGACTTGAAGAGCGCGTCGACGCTGCCGACCTGCACCACGGCCTGCAGCACGCCGGCCGCGACCAGCCAGTAGACGGCCAGGGCGGCCCACCGCGACCACGACGGCAGGATCACCCGCAGCTGCCGGGTGTCGGCGCGGCGCAGCACGATCGCGGTCAGCGCGACCAGACCGCCGAGCCACACCGCCATGCCGGCCAGATGGGCCGTGTCGGCCACTACCAGCAGCCAGGCCAGCGGCGAGGCGGCCGGGTGCCCGGTCAGCGGCCAGGTCACCAGGATGGCGACGGTCAGTCCCACCAGCACGGCGGTGGGGCCGCGCCCGGCATGCCGGTGCACCCGCGGCACCAGGTACGCGGCCACGGCCAGCAGTGCCAGCCGGACGACCAGGATCACCCCGAACGACGTGGTCAGCACCTGGCCCAGTTCCCCCGCCGAGACGTCGAACGGGCCGGCCCCGGACGACGCGGGCGCCTGCAGCCAGATCGCGGCCAGCGTGCTCAGCGCCGTGACGCCCAGCCCGGCGCGAGCCAGCGTGACCAGGGAGCGGCGCTGGAACCACAGGGCGAGGAAGAGCACCGGCCCGACCGCGAGCGTCAGACCCCCGTACCCAAGGAACTTGGAAGTTGCCGTCGCTGTCTGCACCGCCGGGTGGACGCCCTCGTCGATCGCGGACGGCGCGCTGGCCGAGGGGGCGCCGACCGAGAACGTGAAGGCGCCCGAGATGGGGTGACTGTCGGCCGAGACGATGCGATAGCTGACCAGGTACGTGCCCAGCGGGCGATCGGCCGGGCGCAGCTTGATCGTCATGCCGTTCTGCTGCGGCTCCGGGTCGCCGACGTTGACCCGCTTGCCGTCGGGGCCGATCACCTGGGTGCGGCCGGGGATCACCTGGACGGCCTCGTTGAAGCGCAGCACCACCTGGCCGGGGGCGGCCTTGACGATCGAACCCTGCTGCGGGGCGGCCTGCGTGAGGATGGCGTGGGCGCTCGCGGGCTGAGCCGGCCATCCCAACAAGGCGACGACAATGCCCAGACCAGTCGCGAGCAGCCAGGACACGAGCCGGCGGTGCCAAACGTTCCCCACGGGTGGCCGTACGGAAATGTCGGTCTGCCGGTTCATTCGCGCCATAGTGCCTTGCCGCTCGCCGGGGCCGCGCGCTGGCCTACCCTGGTCGCCATGCCGGGCCACCATCACCACTCCTGGGCGGGCACTCCGGGCGCTCGCCGGCTGACGTTGATGTTCCTGATCCCGGCCGCGCTGCTGACCGTGCTGGGCCTGCTGCTTCTGTGGCCGAGCCAGTCACTGCCGGGCGCTCGGGACGCCGAGGGCCTGACCCGGGTGACCGGCGAGGTGCAGGCGGTCACGCCCGTGCCGTGCGCAGAGGTGCCGGAAGGCGATCCGGCCCCTCCGGAAAAATGCGGAACTGTCACCGTACGGTTGTCGGACGGCACTGAGGTGAAGGCCGAGATCCCCAACGGCCCCGGGGCGGTCGAGGTGGAGCCCGGCGATGACGTGGTGCTGCTGCGCCTGCTGGACGGCGAAGGCGGGGAGAGCGAAAGTTACTCGATCGCCGACCACCAGCGGGGCACCGAACTGTGGATGCTCGGGGCGGCGTTCGCGCTGGCGGTGATCGCGTTCGGGCGCTGGCGAGGTTTGACCGCGCTGGCCGGGCTGGCCCTCACGTTCGTCGTGCTGTTGCTGTTCGTGGTGCCGGCCATCCTCGACGGCAAGTCACCGGTGCTGGTGGCCGTGGTCGGTGCGGCCGCGATCATGCTGAGCGTGCTGTATCTGACGCACGGGTTCTCGATAACGACATCGATCGCGGTGGCGGGGACGCTGGCCAGCCTGACCATCACGGCGCTGCTGTCGGCCGTGGCCACGGCGGGCACGCATCTCAACGGCGTGGCCGACGAGACGGCCAACTTTCTCAGCATCACCGAGGGTGAGATCAACATGCGGGGCCTGTTACTGGCCGGCATCGTGATCGGGTCACTGGGCGTGCTGGACGACGTGACCGTGACCCAGTCGGCCACAGTGTCCGAGCTGGCCGAGGCCAATCCCTCGTACGGTTTCCGGCAGCTGTACGGGGCGGCGACCCGCATCGGGCGGGCGCACATCGCCTCGGTCATCAACACGATCGTGCTGGCCTACGCCGGGGCCTCGCTGCCGTTGATGCTGCTGTTCGCGGCCGGGGAGACGCCGGTCAGCGAGCTGCTGACCGGGCAGCTGGTGGCTCAGGAGCTGGTGCGGAGCGCGGTCGGCACGATCGGCCTGATCACCGCTGTACCGATTACAACTGCGCTTGCGGCGTACGCGGCCTCGCGGCGCGCGTCGGAATCGGAGCGCCCTGCTCGCTCGTCACCGCCGCCTTCGGATGATCACTGGGCGGCCTTCGCCGACCGGCAGGACCGCCCGTAGAGCGTCGCCGGTTTATGCTGCCGCGGATGAGTGTGAAGCGTGGGCGGCCGCCCGGAATGATGGACGTCGCCCGGCTGGCCGGCGTGTCCCACCAGACCGTGTCGCGGGTGCTCAACGAGCACCCCAACGTCAGCGAGCCGACCCGGCTCAAGGTGCGCGCGGCCATCGCCGAACTGGGCTACCGGCCCGACCGGGCGGCCCGGGCGCTGGTCACCGGCACGTCCAAGGTGATCGGGGTCGTCGCCCAGAATTCCTCGCTGTACGGGCCGGCCTCCATGCTGACCGCGTTCGAGGAGGCGGCCCAGGCCACCGGCTTCGCGGTCAACGTGGGCAGCGTGCGCAGCCTCGACGAACACTCCATCGCCGAGGCGGTGGAACGCCACCTCGACCAGCGGGTGGCCGGCCTGGTCGTGATCGCCCCGGTCGCCTCGGCCGCGCCCGCCCTGGCCAAGCTGCCCGGCGACGTGCCGCTGGTCACCATCGACGGCGACCCGGAACGCTCGTCGTCCCTGGTCACGGTCGACCAGACGGCCGGCGCCCGGGCGGCCACCGAACACCTGCTGGCGCACGGACACCGGACGGTCTGGCATATCTCGGGCCCGGCCGACTGGTTCGACGCCGCCGGCCGCGTACGAGGTTGGGAAACTGCCCTTCGCGAAGCCGGCCGCGAGGTCCCGCCGCTGCTCACCGGCGACTGGAGCGCCGCCTCGGGCTACCGCAACGGCCAGTTGCTGGCCCGCCTGCCCGACGCGACCGCAGTCTTCGCCGCCAACGACCACATCGCGCTGGGCCTGCTGCGAGCCCTCAACGAACACGGCCGCCGCGTACCGGCCGACGTCAGCGTGGTCGGCTTCGACGACGTGCCCGAGGCCGCCTTTTACACCCCACCCCTGACCACCATCCGCCCCGACTTCGACGCTGCTGCCACGGCTGCCCTCGAACTGCTGCTGGCCCAGATCGAGTCGGGCACAACCGAAAACGCGCGCCGCATCATCGCCCCCACGCTGGTGGAGCGGGAAAGCGTCGCCCCGCCGGCCTAGCCGTCCGCCGAACCCGCGATCTCGCCGAGCCCGGCGCTCTCACCGGACCCGGCGCTCTCACCGGACCTGTACGCCGGGCACAGCCCTCCGCCGGCCCCGGCCACCCCGCCGCACCTGCGCACTCGGCACAGCCCCCGCGGCCCAACCCGGCCACCCCGCCGCACCCGCGCCCGGGCGAATGCGTCTCACCCCGGCGGAAGCCTGGAGGGCGCCACGCCCCACGCTGGGGAAACGGAAAGCGTCGGTCCCCCGGCGTAGTCTCTGTCGCGTGCCACGCCCGGACCCCCTTCTGCTCGTTCTCGACGGCAACAGCCTGCTGCACCGCGCCTACCACGCCGGCGCGGGCGACGGCTGGGTCGACGACGACGGCAACCCGATCTGGGCGTTGCGCGGCCTGTTCGGCTACATGGCCCGGGCTGCGGCCCACCTACGCCCCGATGCGATCGTCGTCGGCTTCGACTGTCCCGTGGATTCGGCCCGCCGCGTCGACTACCCGCCCTACAAGGCCCACCGCCCCGACAAAGCTGAGGATCTGACGGCCCAGCTGCTGGCCGCGCCCGACCTGCTGCGTGACGCCGGCGTGTGCGTCGTGGTCCCGCCTGCCTACGAGGCCGACGACGTCCTGGCCAGCGCGGCCGCCACCGCCCGGGCCGACGGCTGGCGCTCGGTGCTCATGACCAGCGACCGTGACGCGTTCGCCCTGATCGACGACGCCACGACGGTGCTGCGGGTGCGAAACGGCGGCTTCGACGAAGCCGTGCTGATCGACGCCGCCGCGCTGCCCGCCCTGTACGGCGTCCACCCTTGGCAGTACCGCGACTTCGCCGCCCTGCGCGGCGACCCCTCCGACAACCTGCACGGCGTACGCCGCTTCGGCGCCACGACAGCGGCCAAGCTCCTGACCGCCTTCGGCACCGTCGAGGCCGCCTGGGAAGCCGGCGTCGACCTGATCCGCGACGCCGTCGGCGCTCACGCCGCCACCACCTTCACCGCCGACGGCGCCCGCGACATCGTCGACCGCAACCGCCGCCTCATGGCCATGCGCCACGACCTGCCGATCCCCGACCTCTCCGGCGCCCGCCTCCCCCTGAGCATGGCCGTCATGCGCCGCGCCCTGCGAGCCCGCGGCATCAACCTCGGCCCGTCTCTCTGGGCCCTCACCGGCGGCGACCCGCCCACCGCCCCCGACGCCGACCCGACCCCGGAGTTCCGCCCCTGGGTCTTCCGCGGCAGCCTGACCGCCCGCCGCGAACCCACGCCGGGCCAGCTCTCGCTGTTCTGACGCGCGCTTGACTTCGAGTGCGCTCGAAGACCTAGCGTCGCCGGCATGCAGACGATCGAACTGGGACGGACCGGGCAGCACGTCAGCGCGATGGCGCTCGGGGCCATGCAGATGGGCGGCGCCACCGACGAGCGCGACTCCGTGTACATGCTCAACCGGTACTTCGAGGCCGGCGGGTCGTTCGTCGACACCGCCAACTGCTACGAGTGGTGGCGGCGCCCGGGCAGCCTGGGCGGCCAGAGCGAGGAGCTGCTGGGCCGCTGGATGCGCGAGGGCAACCGGCGTGAGCAGGTCTTTCTGGCCACGAAGGGCAGCGCGGTGCCGATCTTCTCGCCGGACCTGTGGGACGACCAGGGCCAGCCGAATTGGGAGCTCGCCCGCCGTACGTTCGAGGGCGCCGGCGCCGACACGCTGAGGCACGCGCTCGACGGCAGCCTGCGCCGCCTCGGCACCGACCACGTCGACCTGTACTACGTGCACGTCGACGACCGGAGCACGCCGCTGGAGGAGACGCTCGAGGCACTGCACGGTCTTGTGCAAGCGGGCAAGGTGCGCCATCTCGGATGGTCGAATGTGCGCACTTGGCGGCTCGAGCGCATCCGGCAACTGTGCGAGCGCAACGGCTGGACCCTGCCGGTGGCGGTCCAGCAGCAACACTCGTATCTGCGGCCGGGAGCGTCGGCCGACACACCCTCGATCGTCGACTTCGAGCAGCTGGACTATCTACGCGAGCACCCGGACCAGACGCTCGTGGCGTACTCCCCCATCCTCAAGGGCGTGTACGACAGCGCGGCCAAGCGCGACGGCCACTGGATGATGGAGAACTACACCGGCCCGGACGCCGACGCCCGCTTGGCGGTGCTGGCCGACGTGGCCGCCGAGGCCGGCGTGAAGCCCAACCAACTCGTCCTGGCCTGGCTCCTGCATCAGGAGTCGCCCCGCGTGCTCCCGCTGATCGGCCCACGCACCCGCGACCAGTTCGACGACGCGCTGCCCGCCCTGGACGTCAAGCTCACCGACGACCAACTGCACCGCCTCAACAACGCCGGCACTTGACAGCGCATACGGGCCGGCGGCCAGGCTGTCGAGCGTTCGTGGCACGAATTCGTTCGAAGCCGCGCAGCCGAGACCACCCGCTCAGGGCCGCGCGGCCGACACGCCAGCTCGTTCAATGCCGCGCCCAAAACGCCACGTCGCTCACGGACGCGCACCCCAAACAACAACTCGCTCGACACCGCGCAGTCTGAACGCAACTCGCTCCACATCGCGCAACCGAGACGCCACCTCGATCACGGTCGCGCAGCCTGAACGCCGACTCGCTCAACATTGCGCATCCGGAACGCCAACTCGCTCACGGTCGCGCAACTCGAACGGCCACTTCGCTCAACACCGCGCGACCGGACGCCAACTCGCTTACGGTCGCGCAACTGAGACGCCAACTCACTTAACGTTGCGCAACTCAAACGGCCGGCTCGCTCACGGTCGCGCAACTGAGACGCCAACTCGCTCAACGTTGCGCAACTCGAACGGCCGGCTCGCTCACGGTCGCGCAACTGAGACGCCAACTCGCTCAACGTTGCGTAACTCGAACGGCCGGCTCGCTCACGGTCGCGCATCCCAGATTGCAGACTCGCTCAATCGCTGTCACTCGCTTCCGGCGGCCACGGGGGACGCCGGAAGCGAGTCTCAACCTCAAGCTCAACTTGACGTTCAGGTTGAGCTTGAGGGTTGAAGGTTGGCGCGTTTGTGCAGGTCAGAAGCGTTGGGCAATCCAGTTGGCTACCCGCTCGGCGGAGACGGTCACCGCCGTGTCGTGGTCCTGGCCGGGGAGCGTGTCGTAGCGGACGACGGCGTTCTGATCGCGCAGCCGTTGCACCAAAGCGTCAGTCAGCGTCGCCGGGACGGTGGCGTCGTCGGCGCCCTGCACGATGTAGACCGGTGCGGCCGGCCGGGTCTGCGCGGGTTCCACGTACTTGTAAAGCTCGTCGACCCACCGCTCGGGCAAGGCGCCGTTGTTGAGCAGCTGAGCGGGCATCAGGTTGGCGTACGCGCCGAGGATCTCGTACAGGCAACCGGTCTTCAGGACGTCCAGACGGCGCTCGGCCGGAGAGGCAAGCACGTCGGCCGGCCGGAACGAGGGCTCGACGGCGTTGAGGCCGAACAGCGCCATCACCAGATAGCCCTTGCCCTCGGTCTGCGGGATCAGCTCGGCCAGAGTGCGCACACCGCTGGTCGGCGCGATGCTCACCGAGCCGCGCAGCTGCAGCTCACCGTCGTACGAGCCGGACAGCTGGTTGGCGAAGAGCGCGGCCTGCCCACCCTGCGAGTGACCGTCCACCACGTACTGCGGCGAGAGGTCGTCATCGAGGTTCCGGGCGGCCCGGACGCTGTCGATGATCGAGCGGCCCTCGCTGTTGCCGATCAGGTACGGGTGCGGCTGGTCGGTGCCGATGCCCGGGTAGTCGGGGGCGGCAACCGTCCAGCCACGCTTGAGCAGTTCGCCGACGGCGGTGCGCGCTTCCGGATAGAACGCCTGCTGGTTGGTCGAAGGTGCGCACTGGTCAGCGAGCCCCGTCGTTCCGTGCGCCCACGCCACTGTGCGGTTCTTGCGGCGCTCCTTGGGCGTGATCACCAGCCCGGTCGCCTTGATCGACTTCCCGCGTACGTCGGTGGTCAGGTACACGATGCGGACGGCGTCGCCCAATCGGCGCAGCTCATCCGGCAGGGTCGCGGGCGCTTTGCTGATCACCGCGCCCGGACGGGCGGGATCCCACTTGAAGACGGGGCTCGGGGCGAGCGCGGCGGCGCCGGGCGAGGCCAGGGCGAGAGCCGGCGCCGGGGAGACGGCTGTGGCACCAACCAGCGTGGCGGCGAGGAGGCGAACGATCATCTGTCTGCGCACAGACGCTATGGTCAACCGATCAAAAGCCGCTTTCCGTACGCCGCACCGAGCCCGATCGGGTGATCATCAGCCCGCATCATGCATCCTGAGCAGCCAAAACGCTCAAGCGCGAGACACCGTCAGGGCGTCGGTGGTGTTCGCCTCGATGAACGGCAGGTCGGGATCGCGACCCAGTCCTGGCGCGGCAGAGACCTCGACCAGGCCGTTCGTGGAGACGATCGGCTCGGTGGTGACGTCGCGGGCGTAGTACTTGTCGGAGCCGGAAACGTCGGACGGCAGCGTGAAGCCGGGCAACGCGCTCAGCGCCACATTCGCCGCGCGCCCGACGCCGAACTCGTGCATGCCGCCGCACCACACCGGCACACCGTGGTCAACGGCCAGGTCATGGGCCCGTACGGCCCAGGTCAGCCCGCCCATCCGGGACACCTTGATGTTGAGGATCCGGCCCGAGCCCAGCCGCAACGCCGTCACCAGGTCGTCCAGCTCCTCGACCGACTCGTCGAGGCAGATCGGCGTCTCGAGCTGCTTCTGCAGGTCGGCCAGGTCGGCCAGCGCCCGGGGCCCGTACGGCTGCTCGATCATCAACAGCCCCAGCCCGTCGAGCTCCTTCATCACCGCCACATCCGCCGGCGCGTAGGCCCCGTTCGCATCGACATGCAACGGCATTGAGGGGTACGCCGAACGGACGGCCCGCACCGGCTCGACATCCCACCCCGGCGCGATCTTGAGCTTGATCCGCCGGTAGCCCTCCCCCACCCGCAACGCCACCTGGCCGAGCAGGTCGTCGATGGTCGGCTCGATCCCGAGTGACACCCCCGCTTCAACTTCATTCCGTACGCCACCCAGTGCGGCCGCCAGCGGAACCCCACGCTCGGCCGTCCACAGCGACCAGGCCGCCATGTCGAACCCGGCCCGCGCGAACTGGTTACCGCGCACCTTGCCCAACGCCTCAGCCAGCTCACCGGGGTGATTCCACTCAGCCGCCAGCGCGATCGGCGCCAGGTGGTCACGGGCGATCGCCCAGCACGTCTCAACCGTCTCAGCCGAGTAGAACGGCCCACTGGGCGACGCGATCTCACCCCACCCGACACCGCCGTCACGGTCGGCGGACGTGAAGGTGACGAGGATGTGTTCGAGTGAGCGTTTGGCGTGCGAACTGGTCTGGAATTCGTGCACGAGCGGCAGGCGTACCCGGCGCAGCTCGACGGTGCTGATTCGCGTCATGTCCGATCCACGTAGAGGTCGAGTTCGGCGGCGAGGGCGTCGCGTTCATGCAGGCGGCGCCCGGCCCCCTTGGAGCTGGCGATGGTCAGAGTGGCCAGCAGGTGCAGCACCAGCACGACAGACGTGGGCGAACTGGCGTACGACGCAGTGTCCGTCCCGATGACTATCCGGGTGCTCGCCAACTCCGTCAGCGGAGCGTCGTCGGCGTCAGTGATCAGCACAAGCTCACCCCCGTGAGCGACGTAGGCCTCCGCCGTCGACACGGTGTCCCGCCGATAGCGCGACATAGCGACTGCTACCAGCAGGTCCCCTTGCCGAATGTCCCCGAGCACGTCGAGCGGCCGCACAGTCGCCCCGTCCACCAGATGCACACCGGACAAGCCCGCGCTTAGATCGGCCGCCAGCAGCGACGCATAACTGAGCGACTTGCCGTTCCCGAGCAGAAAACGCCGCCGCGCCGACACGATGCGCGCAGCCGCCTGCTCGATAGCGTCGTGCTCGGCCGCCCACGACAGCGCCTTGCCAAACGCCGTGCGCTGCTGCTCCAACACCCGATGCTTGAGCACCTGCGCCGACCGCCGCTGCACGTTCCGCTCAAACCGCTCAGCCGGCGACGGATGCGCAGTCATAGCGTGCTCACTCCCACCGTCATCTCCCCCACTGGATGGCCGTTCGTGTGCGCTCATTGCACGCTGTTGCACGTTTCGACGACAACGCGTTGCGCGCTCGCACAATCCGCCGCGGCCGACTGCAGGAAGATGCGCAACGGCGTGCGCCCTGATCAACGCGGCACCGCCGACTGTACGAAGGTGAGCGATGGTGCGCGTTGGCGGATGACGCGGCGGGATGGGCGTCATCGGGTGGTCCGTTCGAAGGTGTACGTGGCCTGGTTGTGGTGGCGTTCCACCCGTACCAGGTGGGCGGTCTTGAATTGCTCGATCAGGTCACGGCGTAGGGCTGCGCGGTCGGTGGGGTCGGGTGCGGCCGTCGTGTCGTTGGCTGGGGTCGTCACCGTCGTGCACTCGTGTTTGGGGACGTGGGGTGCGGCCAAGTCCCATGAGACGAGCAGGCGGTCGGAGGCGCCGTCGTCGTAATAGTCGGGGAGGAAGCGGATCGCCGTCGCGCCGAGGACGGTGAAGTTGAAGTGGGCGTTTCGTAAGGCGTACGGGTCGAACGTCCATCGCATCGTGCGGGCGCCCGTAGCCCGCGCTGTTTCGGCTTGGGCCTGCTTGAGGCGGCGGCCGACGCCCGTGCCTTGCGCGCTCGGCGCGACCACCGCGGCCTGCGAATAGTGGTAGAGCTCGCCGGCCTCGACCGCGCTGAACCCGTAGCAGAAACCGACCAGCTCACCACCGTCGAACGCGCCCAGCACCGATCCCGCGTTCTCGCGCAGCGCCGCCAGCAGGCGGGGGCTGATGCCGAACTCGGCCTGGTCGTAGCCGAACACGCTCCGGTAGAGCGCCGACGCGGCCGACCACTCGCCGAGCCCGGTCAGGTCGCGCACCACGATGCTCATCGCGCCCTCCCTGCGGTGCGAAGATACGAAACGTATAACCGTCATCGTGCACCGTGTTGCGCGCGTTGACAACGCACCGGGGAAAACTTAGCGTTCGCATATGTTGGACGCCCTGCGTACGTACACGTTGCTCGAATCGCCGACCGGTGACGCCCGCGCGCTCGCCGCGCTCGCGGAAGTGCTGGAGGCGGACGCGGCCCGGTCCGGTTTTGCGACGGCGCGAGAGGGCGACCACCTGCTGTGGACCCTCCCGGCCCGCGACACCCGCGGCGGCGAGTTGCTGCTGCTCAGCCACTACGACACGGTGTGGCCGGTCGGCGCTCTCGACGAGATGCCGTGGTCCGTCGAGGACGACACCGTCCGAGGCCCTGGCGTCTACGACACGAAGGCCGGGCTGGTGGCGCTGCTCGCGGCTGTCGAGCGGGTGATCGCTTCGGGCCGGCCACATCCCGAGGTACGGGTGATCGTGGTGGCCGACGAGGAGATCGGCTCCCCCACCGCCGGCGACCTGGTCCGCGCCGAGGCGAAGCGGGCCACCGCCGTGCTGGGGATGGAACCGCCTCATCCGGGCGGGGATCTCAAGACCGGCCGCCGGGGCAGCACCCGAGCCCGCATCGAGGTGACGGGTATCGAGTCCCATGCGGCACTGGATCCCGAAGCCGGTGTCAACGCGATCGACGAATTGATCGACCAGCTGACCGCTTTCCGCGAGGTCGTGGCGAATCGGCCGGTCCTGCTCAACACCGGCACGATCAGCGGCGGCGGCCGCACGAACGTCGTTGCCGGGCACGCGCAGGCCGACCTCGGGCTGCGCTTCCTCGATCCGGACAACGAGGAGACGGTGCTCGGCGCGCTCGGCACGCTTACGCCGTACCGGGAAAGAGCAGTTATCACCAGCCGGCTGCTCGCTCATCGACCCACATGGCGTCCGAACGACGCCACGAACAAGTTGCTCGCACGAGTTGAGCGAATAGCGTCGGATATTAGCCAAACGCTCACCGGCCGCCCGGCCGACGGCGCCGCCGACACCAACACCACGGGAGCACTTGGAGTCCCCACGCTCGACGGTCTGGCACCGAGAGGCGGCGGCGCGCACGCCCGTCACGAGTGGGTCTCCCATCAGGGCATTCATGAACGCGCAGATCTGCTCGAGGCGCTATTGCATCAAACCAGTTTGATGTAATCTGCGGGCGTGACGACAGAGCCGCCGGCGTTCGTGACCGCCGCCGGGCATCCCGTGCGTTGGCGTTTATTGAGCGAACTTGCGCGCGGCGACCACGCGGTGCGCGAGTTGACCGTGCTGCTCGATCAGCCGCAGAACCTCGTCTCCTACCACCTGGGCAAGCTGCGCAAGGCGGCGCTGGTGACGACTCGCCGTAGCAATGCCGACGGTCGCGACACCTACTACGCGCTCAACATCGCGCACTGCGAGAGCCTGATCTCCGACGCCGGCGCGGCCCTCCATCCCGCGCTACGGCTCACGGCGCCCACCCCGGCGACACCCGTGACCGGGCGGGTGCTGTTCCTCTGCACCGGCAACAGCGCACGCTCCCAGATGGCTGAGGCGCTGCTGAGGCAGCGCACCGCCGGCGCCGTTGAGGCATTCAGCGCCGGCAGCCGTCCCAAACCGATCAACCCGTACGCCGTAAGCGTCATGGCCACCCGCGGCGTCGACCTCTCCGCCGCCCGGCCCAAACACCTCGACGAGTTCCGCACAGAGCGCTTCGACCGCGTGATCACGCTGTGCGACCGCGTCAAGGAGGTCTGCCCCGAGTTCCCCGGCGACGCCGTACGCGCGCATTGGAGCATGCCCGACCCGGCCGCCGACGCCGACGGGTTGCGCGCTTTTGAGCGAATCGCCGACGAACTCGCTCAACGCATCGACTTTCTGCTGCACACCCTCGCTCACCCGTCGCCGGAGGAGGCGTCATGACCAACCCCACCGAGGACACCGTCAACGTGCGCTACCTGGTCGACGATGTCGCCGCCGCGATCGACTTCTACACCGGCCGCCTCGGCTTCACGTCGATGACCACTTTCCTGCCGGCGTTCGCCGACGTCCGGCGGGGCAACCTGCGCCTGCTGCTGTCCGGCCCGGACAGTTCGGCCGGCCGCACCCTGCCTGACGGCAGCCGGCCGCGGCCCGGCGGCTGGAACCGCATTCACTTGATCGTCGCCGACATCGACACCGAAGTGGCCCGGCTGCGCGCGGACGGGGTGCCGTTCCGCAGCGAGGTCGTCACCGGCCCGGGCGGCCGGCAGATCGTCCTGGACGATCCGGCCGGCAACCCCGTCGAATTGTTCGAACCCGCGCATGCCTGAGCAGCATCGCGCAACGCTGGCCACCGTCCTCAAGGAGTGGGGACGGATCGGCTGCGTCGGCTTCGGCGGGCCGCCCGCGCACATCGCCCTATTGCGCAAACTGTGCGTTGACGATCGAAGATGGCTGGACGCGCAGGAGTTCGAGGACGCGATCGCCGCGTGCAATCTGCTGCCCGGGCCGGCCTCCACGCAGCTGGCGATCTTCTGCGCCTGGCGCGTACGCGGCCGGGCCGGCGCCCTGGTCGGTGGGGCGGCGTTCATCGTGCCCGGGCTGATCGCCATCCTCGTGCTGGCCGCACTCTTCCTCGGCGACCCGCCCACCTGGGTCAAGGCGGCCGGGGCGGGAGCGGGCGCGGCGGTGGCCGCGATCGCCCTGCAGGCCGGCTGGAGCCTGATCCCGCCCGGATGGAAACGCGCGCCCCAGCAGAGCAGCCGTCGCCGCTGGGCGGTGTATCTGCTGCTCGGGGCGGTGGCCGCGGCAACCGTCGGCCCGTGGCTGGTGCTCTTGCTCATCGCCTGCGGCATCGCCGAGATCCTGGCCCAGCGGGTGCCCGCGTCCGAGCGCCGGCCGTCCGCCGCCCTGCCGTTCCTGGCCGTGGCCGGGCTAGGCGGCGGCGGAGTCCTGCTGCCGCTGGCCTGGACCGCCTTGAAGGTCGGCGCCTTGTCGTACGGCGGCGGTTTCGTCATCATCCCGCTGATGCAGGCCGACGCCGTCGACCAGCACCGGTGGATGTCCGCGGCCGAGTTCCTCAACGCCGTCGCGCTCGGCCAGATCACCCCCGGCCCGGTCGTGCACACCGTGGCCGTGGTCGGTTACGCAGCGGCGGGCGTCGGTGGCGGCCTGCTCGCCGCCGCCGTCGCATTCAGCCCCTCGTTCACGTTCATCCTGCTCGGCGCCGACCGCTTCGACCGCCTGCGCGACAACCGCCGCGTGCGCGCGTTCCTCGACGGCGCCGGCCCGGCCGCGATCGGGGCCATCCTCGGCTCGGCGGTCCCGCTGGTGCGGGCATTGACCGAACCTTGGCAGTACGCCGTACTGGCCGTCGCCTGCGTCCTGACCCTGGCCGCCCGCCGCGGCCCGGTCCTGACGCTGTCCAGCGCCGCCCTGGCCGGCATCATCATCGTCCTGGCCGGCGGCGCCCTTCCGCACTGACCGCCGCCCGGGCCACCGTGACCGCAACAAATCGCTGGGGTGAAAACCGTTGCCGCTGGAACCTCCGAACTGGGTGAAGGCCGGTCACGGCTGTCGAATGGCACCCCGTCCACCGGCGACAGCGACTTACTCAGGCGGGAGGAGGCAATGCTGGACGACGATGCCCCGGTAGCACCTCAGAAACGACCTCGGCCGGCGAGACGGGGAGTGAAAAGGCGGGCCGAGCCAAGCCACTGTTCGGACCAGACCTCTCCAACCGGCCCGTCAGGCGCGGCAGGTGGCGGCGTAAGCGGCAGCCCGGGCAAGGACCAGGCGCGCATGAGAGACGCAGGGTGGCGGCGTAAGCGGCGGCCCAGGTAAGGACCAGGCGCGCATGAGAGACGCAGGGTGGCGGCGTAAGCGGCGGCCCAGGTAAGGACCAGGCGCGCATGAGAGACGCAGGGTGGCGACGTAAGCGGCGGCCCAGGTAAGGACCAGGCGCGCATGAGAGACGCAGAGTGGCCGTAGCGGCGGACCGGCGACGCATGCACCAATCCGCCGCCGCTCGACTGTGTTCGTCGGACTCGGCTGGATTCATCGATGTAGGCGGAACTCGGTCAGCCACACTCGGCCGACCGGAACCTGCGGTGGCAGACGCAATGCCCGGCAGGCCGCGGTGGCCCAGCTCTTCGTCGATGATCGGCTCTCCCTATCGAAAGAAGGTGAACAAAGGTCGGTCACCGTTCGAGCCAGACCGGGACGTCCGGTATCAGGCGCAGTGCCCGGCAGCCCGCGGCGGCCCGGCGACACCTGCACCGAACCGCCGCCGCCGCTCGACGCTGTTCATCGGAGCAGGCGGAACAAGGTCAGCCACTGTTCGGGCCACACTTCGCCGACCGCGACGTCCGGTGTCAGACGCACTGCCCGGCAGGCTGCGGCGGCCTGCCGGTGCCCGTAACGCCGGGACAGCGACGCCTGCACCGAACCGCCCACCCCGGTGAAGCCGCACTCGACCAGCGCCCGATAGCGGGGCATCAGCTCCGCGCGTACCAGCGGAATCGCGCGGCGCCGCAAGCACAGGATCCCGCCGTCCACCCGCGGCACGGGCCGGAACGCCGTACGGGGAACTCGCCCCGCCAAATGCCAGGCGACCTCGGGCCAAGTGAGCACGGTCAGCCGTGACCAACGTCCGTAGTCACCTGTGCGTTTGCGCGCGTACTCCCACTGCGTGAGCAACGTCGCCTGTCGCATGGTGCGCGCTTGCAGACACCAGTCGACAACCGCCGACGTCAACGCGTACGGAATGTTGCCCACGACCGCGAACGGCTCGCGCGGTGGCACGGCGGTCAGGAAATCGTCGGTTCGCACGCTCAGACCGCCGGCTGCCGGCAGGGCGGCGGCCAGGTCCGGGTCGATTTCGTACGCGATGACGCGCGCCCGCCGCCGCAGGAGTTCAGCCGTGAGGCGGCCACGCCCCGCCCCCACCTCGAGGATCAACTCTCCTTCGGCGGGCGCGGCCACGTCCGCCAGTTCGCGCACCGCCGACTGATCGGCGAGCAGGTTCTGACCAAGGATCCGCCGGGCGCGCGCATGCTCGCGCCGGCGGTAGGAAGATGACGCCACAACCGGGTTCCCGTCTGCCACCCACCACAGCGGTGGGCGGCGAAACGCGGACAGCCTCGATCGTCCGGGCCGTCCGCTGAGAAGACAGAGGACTCAGCGGGCCCCGGCGGCGAACCGCGGAAAGAGTTCAGGCGGCGCTGCGCGGGACCGGACGCCCGGCGCGGTGACGGATCGCGTACTGCGGTCCTCGCGCGGGCATCCCGGCCGCGACGAGGAGAGCGTGCGTCGTGTGCATCCGGCGACGGTAGCCACCGCTCGGCGTACGCGCACCCGATTTACGAGTGGCCGTCCAGCAGGGCGGCCAGGTGCAGCAGTGGACCCAGGTCGCCGACCGGGTGGGACGGGGGCAGCCGGCCCTCGGTCCAGGTCATCAGTTCGGGGCCGGTCACGCTCCACGGCACCGGCACGTGCCGGGCGAGGTGGGCCGCGATCAGGGCGGGCGTGCACCACGGGCCCACCGTGCCGCTGATGCGGAACGCCTTGTCGAAGCCGGGGTCGCCGGTGGCATTGTCCCGCCGGCTGAGGCGGCCCCGGGTCGTGACGGTGGCGGGCGCCCACGCGCGGTTCAGGATGGCCACGCTCACCACCCAGTGCCGGGTGTGCGGGGTGGAGGTCGCGCTGCCGTCGGCCCCCGTGGCCACCTGCACGTCGGTGACCTCGTACTCGCCGACCAGCACGTGACGCCCACCCACGGTGCCCGAGAGCAGCATCCGTACGCCGTGCTGGTTGCCGCCGGGAAGGCGCTGACCCCAGTCGACGGCCGGATTCTCGATGATCTGCCAGCCGGAACGCCCCGCCCATTCGGCTATCCGGGCCGCGCGGCGCCGTCGCTGCCGGGCCGCCAGCAACGCCACGACGACGATCAGCGCCAGCGACGCCACGCAGAAGAACGCCAGCGTCCCCGTCAGCGGATCCAAGCCGATCACGGGCCCCAGCCCCAAGAGCCGGCCGCGCCGCCAGAGCCAGCCGCGCCGCCAAAGCCGGCCCCGCCGCCGAAGCCAGCCCCGCCCTCAAAGCTGGAGCCGGCCTCAACCAGCCCCGCCGAAAAGCTCACCGGCCGCGCCGGACGAAACCGGCCAGCACCACCCCGAGCAGCGAATCGAACAGCGCCAGCAAAGCCGCCGCCGCCGGACTCAACTCCCCCACCGCCACCAGCACCGCCCCGGCCACGAACACCCCCAGCAACCGCAGCCAGGCCAGCGCCGAGCCCAGCGACCCTTTCCGCCGCAGCAGCAGGACCAACATCAGCACGACCCCGGCCGCGCCCGACGCTCCCATGAGCACAAGCGCCGCTATCCCGCCCTCCTCGTGCAGCGTCGACCAGGCCAGCCCGCCGATCACGGCCAGCCCGCCCTCGCACAGCAGCAGCAGGACCAGCAGCGCGGAGATCACGGCGCCTCAGCCCGTGACGACCGGCGGCCAGGCGCCGTCCCGGTAGCCGATGTTGTCGTTCAGCTTCTGCCGCAGCGTGCTGTTGGCCGCGGCCGCCGTCGACTTCAGGTTGATGCCGCCCGCGGCGAAAGCGGCCGCCGCCGCCACCGCCGCCCCGGCCGCGATGAACGGCGCCGCCGGCAGCCCGGCGATCGTGGCCGACGACGAGGCCGCCCCGACGATGCCGACGATCAGCGCGCCGATCGCCACCAACAGTGCGCCCCAGAAGATCCAGATGCCCTTGACCATGTCGCCCAGCGCGCTCGCCATCCCGTCGCTGAACACGGTCTTCACCTTTTCGAGGGCGGTCTTCTGCAGGGGCAGCGACTGCCGGTAGGCCTCGGCCGCGTCGCCGTCCCAGTTGGTGTCGACCTCGAGACTGCCCGCCTCGGCCGCCTGCACCCGGCCGCTGACGGGGCCGCCTATTCGATCGCTCCAGGCGTTGGCCGCTTCCGCGAGCGCGGTCGGCGACCCCATGTTGGTGACGAATTCGCGCACCGCGTCCCACACCTTGCGCATGAACCCGCAGAACTTGTTCCAGCCCGCGACGACCTTGTCCTGCAGGAAGCCCGGCAGGAACCCGATCTTGGAGTTGATCGCGTTCTGCAGGTCGTTCGTCTTCTGCTCGATCTTGTCCAGCAGCGACATGATCTTGCTGACGAGGTCGTTCTCGTGCGCGGCCGAGCTAGTCACGGACTTCCCACACTCCCCCGAGCCGCGTCGCGGCCTCCTCGTCGTCGCGCTCGTAGGCCGCCGCGACCTCGTCCAGCGTCCGGGCCAGGTCGGCGTGCACCTGCGAGCCCTGCCGCAGCAGCGCCTCCGCCTTGGCCTGCATTTCCGCGTACGTGGTCAGCAGCCCGGTCGGCACACTGGCCCACGACAATTGCGCCTCGGTCAGTGTGAGCGCGCTCGCCTCCTCGGACGCGCGGCTCAGCACGCCGGAGGTCTCGTCCCACATCGCCGCGTCGGTGTGCAACGCCTCGAGGGCCGCCTTGAGCGTCATCGTCGCCTCTCAGTCGGTCAGGCGCAGCCGCCGGGCCAGCCCGAGCGGGTCCTGCGCCAGTTGCTGCGCTTCACCGAGCCGGCTGTCGGCGATTATTTCCCGTACGCCATGACGTCCGGCCTCGAGATAAGCGGCGCGAAAGGCGGCCGCAGTCTGCCGGGCGATGTTTACCTCGTGGGCCTGCAGCAGCCACTGCCGGTCGTACCCGACGGCCGTGACGTCCCCGCCGCCGGTCACCGTCACCTGGACTTTGCGGTCAGAACTGCGTCCCGTGTACGTGGCTCGGAGCGCACCGTCGAGCGCGCCCGACACCTCGTCGAGCCCTTCATCGATCGACTCCACGAGGGCCAGCAGCTCCCGCAGAGCTGCCTCACTGTCCTCCACCGACATCGGACCACCGCCGCCGGCCGCCTCCTGCAGCCGCCGCGCGAAGTCCTCCCGATCAACCGACCCCGCCGCAACGGGCGCCTGCTCGGCGTACGCGTCGCCCCAGGCCTCGAAACGGCGCCGGGTGGCCGCCCCGACCGCCTCGATCACCGCCTCGTCGAGGGCGAGCGACCCGAGCAGCCGCCGCCAGCCGTTGGCGACCGCGACGCCGCTGACCCGGCCCTGATCGTCGAGCGTGACGGTGACCGCGCCCGACCGGTCGGTGGCGGTGGCGCCGGACGCACGCTGCTCGGCGGCACGCGCCTGAGCCGCGAGGGCCGCACCCTCGTCGGCCAGCGCTCGCATGTGGTCCAGTCGATCGTCCGACACAGTGCTCCCCCCGGCGCAACTCCGTGGACTTTCCCAAAGCGGGCACGACCGTCGCAACCCCGCCCGGAGGAAAGCCGCATTACGCCTCGAGCGGCGCCACCGACAGCGAGCCGATGCCGGCCACCGCCTCGATCCGCAGGCCGCCCGACTTCTCGTCCGACCCCCGCGAGCGCAGCGTGCTGCCCTTGTCGACCCCGCGGTCGCGTTCCCCGTTCAGCTCGACCGAGCCCGCGCCCTTGCGGATCTTGACCTTGACCGGGAACTCGCCCTCCGTGCCGATGGTCCAGCGGTGCACGCCGCCGGCCATCCGGATCTCGATCTGGCGTTCCTGGCGGGGCAGGGTGAGGTCGAGGCGATCGGCGCCACCCTCGAAGTAGAAGTCGCGCACCTTGCCGCCGGCCATGGCGAACGAGCCGCGTTTGACACCGCCGTCCATCCGCACGGTCCAGGTGATCCGCTCGTCGAGCACCACGTCGACCTCCCCCGAGCCTTCGTCCCGGATCTGCTCGGCGGTGAGCTTGAGCGAGGTGCCGTCGAGACTGGCATCCGGTTTGACGCCGCTGCCGCCGGGCGAGCCCACCCAGGCCACACCGTTGCCGGTCGGGCGGCCGAGCTTCACGTTGAGCTCGGTGACGTCGGAAGCCAGCACGAACGTGCCGGCCGCGAACGCGGGCCCGGGCGGGGCTGCGGGCGATGCCGGGGCCGAGGGCGGAGCGGTCGTGGCGGCGGCCGAGCTCGGGGCCGGCGCGATCGAGACCGGCGGGTTGGGCGTGCCGCCGACGATGATGCCGGGGTCGGCGGCCGCGGTCGGCGCCGGCGCGGGCTCGTCGTCGCCGGCGAACCGGGCCAGCGCCACGCCGCCGATCCCGAGCACCAGCACCGCACCGGCCGCCCCGGCGATCACTCGCAAGCGGCGGCGGGGCGGCCCGTCCAGCGGCTCCAGGGGCGACCCGGTCACGGACGGGGGCGGCGCGAAAGGGGGCAACGAGGACCGCGACGCGGAGCGACGCGACGATGGCGACGACCCAAGCGGCGCAGAAGGCGGTGACAAGGCCGGCGACCCGGAAGGCGCGGAAGACGTCGGCGAGGCGGGTGACCCGGAAAGCGCAGAAGACGGCGATGAGACCGGCGACCCGGTCGGTGTAGAAGACGTCGACGGGGACAGCGTGGAGGGGGGTGGTGCGGAGCGAGACGACGACGGCGGCGTAGCAGGCAGCGGCGGGGACGGCGACTCCGACGACGAGGGCGGCGACGAAGGCGAGTCGGGCCAGTAGTCGGAGATCCGGGGGAACGTCACGGTGGCGGGCCGGGCGGTCCCGTCGGCCGATCCCGCGTACGTGCCGGTGTCGTACGCCCCCGTCGGCTGGTCGTCACTGGGCGGTGGGAGGGCGGAGCCTTCCATCGCGCGCCTCCTCGGTGCGGCCGCGGCAGCCCGTGGACCCGGGCGCCGTCACCGGGGAGTACGAGGGAGATCACGCAAGGGTTCGACGCCGATGCATCCACTGTGGGTCTGCCCGAACGGGAAACGACCCTTGCCCCTAGCCGATTTCACCGTAAGAATGCCTTTCCGTCAGCTTAAAAGAGTCTTAGCCGATGGCAGGGATCCGCACAGATGCCCAACAAGGACCCCCACGACCGTCTCCGCATCGGCGGCTGGGTCCCGCCCTACCGCGACGCCAACGGACCGCTGCGCCCACCGGCTCCCCCCAACCGCCTCGGCACCGCCGCCCGCCGCGCCCTGCCCGCCGGCCTGTGGCCCACCGCGGCCCAGCCCCGCCCGTCCGGCGGCGGCTTCGCCGTCGGCCGCCGCGCGCTGGTCGCCCTGTCCACCGGCGCCGTGATCGTGGTGGCCGGTCTGGCCGCGCTCTCGCTGCGTGACGACCCCGGCGCCACCGCCCTGGCCCAGCGCGAGGTCCTGCTGCCGGCGCCCCCGACCGACCCGGTGTCCGTGCTGCCCTCCCCCACCACCAGCAGCCCCGGCTCGGTGGTCCGCACGCCGACCCACCACCGCACCACAACCCGCCCCACCGAGCGCGCCACCACAACAAGGCCGCCCAGCCCCCGCCCACCGGCGAAGACCACCACTCCCCCGCCGAGCCTCGTGCCCGGCGCGACGATCGGCCTCGAACTCGCCGACCACCCCGGCTACCGCCTGCGCCACCGCAACTTCGTCGCCCGCCTCGACGAGGTCGGCGACGCCCAGAGCCGCGCCGACGCCCGCTTCGCCGTCCGCCGGGGCCTGGCCTCAGCCGAGTGCTTCTCGCTCGAGGCCGGCAACTTCCCCGGCTACTTCCTACGGCACCGCGACTACGTCCTCCACCTGGACCGCCGCGACGGCTCCCGCCTCTTCGACCAGGACGCCACCTTCTGCCCCCGCCCCACCGGCACCGGCAACGCCCTCCTTCTGGAGTCCCTGAACTACCCGGGCCGGTTCCTGTCCGCCCGCGACGACGGCATCCGCATCTCCCGCCGCGACGCCACCGCCTTCGTCGTCAGAAAGCCCCTCTGAAACGCCTGATCGTCCACTTGCGATCTTCACACGGACCGTGGTCGCCTGAGATCTCCCCGCACCCCGCGCCCGGTGAGGTCCTCCTTGTTCGACGCCGCCCGCTACGACCGGGAGGTTCTGCGCCCTCTGCGCGGCACGCACGGCCGCCTGCCCGCGGGTGATCTGCTCGCGCGCTACGCGATCGACCCCGGCATGAACGCGGTCGAGCTGGCCGCCCACCTGACCGAGATCCGGGCCTGGTGGCGGTCGCGGGCCCAGGCGCCCGACTTCCGGGCCCAGGTGTGCCGGCTGCTGCTCGACGCCGACGTGGAGCTCGCCGCCTCGGCCGGGCCCGCCATGGAGGATCCAGCCTGGTGGCTCGAGCAGGGCAACCGCTCGCCGGCCGGGCCGGTGGTGGCCGCCCCGCCCGCTGTGGCCGAGCGGGGCGACCGGCCGGTCCCGTCGCGCGACTGGCGGGTCGACGCCCGGCGGGTCTTCTGGTCCACGCTGGCCACCCTCGAGCGCGCGCCCGCGGTCGTGCTCGCCGAGCAGCCCGCGCCTTCGTCCGCTCCGGCGCCCGGCGCCGAGCCGCCCTCCCTCGTGCCCGACCTGGCCGTCCGGCCCGTCGCGGCCGAGGGCGACCGCTGCCGCATCGAGCTGTCCTGGCCCGACGCCGGGTCCGACGTCCGGGTGCGGCACGCGCCGCAGTCGCCGCCGTTCGGGGCCGGCGCCGAGGTCGACTGGCCGGGTGGGTGGGGTGCCGAGGTGACGGGGCCGGCGCAGCGGCGCGGCGGCGACCGGGTGCTCACCCTGACCGTGCCCACCGGCTACCGGGTCTACCTGCCGTTCCTGGTCGACGGGGAGCGGGCCCACGCGGGCCGGCTGACCGGGCTCGACCCCGCGCCTCAGGTGCGTGAGCTGCGGGTGGAGCGGGACGGGGACGGCGCGTTCGCCACCTGGGTGTGGCCGCCCGAGGCGGACCTGGCCGAGGTCTCGTGGGCTGGCCGGCGGCACCGGGTCACGGTCGCCGAGTACGCCGAGGCCGCGGGTTTCGCCATCGCCGAGGCTCGGGCGGGCGGCGTGGTCGCGGTGCGGGCGCTGCTACCGGTGGGCAGCGGCCTGGCCTACTCACCCGCGGTCACGGCCACGATCGACCGGGCGCCCGTCCGGGTGCGCTACGACCTGACCCGCCGGCGCCGCCTGACCGGCGGGGCCGAGCTGATCGTCACCGTCACCACCGACGGCGACTGCTCCGGCGTCGACCTCGACCTGGTGCTGCACAAGGGCGACTACCTTCCGCTCGACGCCGGCCAGGGTGACCTGCTGGCCCGCTTCACCGGCCTCGACCTGCACGTCGAGGAGCCGCTGCGCCTCACCTGGCCCTGGCCCGACGTCCCCCGGCGCGACCGGCCGTACTGGATCGTGGGTTTCTTCCACGCGCCGCAGCGGATCGCCGTCGAGGCCCCACCGATCGACCACCTGAGGTACTCATGACCAAGCTGAGCTGCCCGTTCTGCTACAACGCGATCAAGCGCCGGTCGGAGCTGTTCTTCCTGTGCCGCGGCAAGCCGACCGCGACCCGGCCCGCCTGCCGCCCCGAGCCGGACGAGGCCCGCCGCAACCTGACCGGCTTCGCCGAGCCGACGCTGCCCGCGTTCGAGGCGGTCACCGAGAACCTCATGCTGCCTCGCAACCGGGCCCAATGCCCGCACTGCCTGGGCGAGACCACCACCCGGGCCTGCCCGCACTGCCACACCGCGCTGCCGATGGAGTTCGGGACGGACGCCAGCCCGATGGTCGCCATGGTCGGCGCCCGGGGAACCGGCAAGACCGTGTACCTGACCGTACTGGCCGAGGAGCTGCAGAAGCCGAAGATCCGCAAGGAGTTCCGGGCCAGTGTGCGGACGATCGGCGACGGCCAGGACGGTTTCGGCGCGCAGACGCAGTGGGTGCGGCAGAACATCCGCCAGGTCTACCGCGACCGGAAACTGTTCGAGGCGACGGCGCAGGCCATCGGCGGCCGCAAGGAGCCGGTCGTCCTGGAGTGGCGAGGTGAGCACACCGGGCTGCTCGGGCGCCGGAAATTCCGTACGAACTATCTGTCGTTCTACGACACCGCGGGCGAGGATCTGTCGACCGACGGCCAGACCTACAACCTGCACTACCTGAGCGCGGCCGACTATCTGATCCTGCTGCTCGACCCGTTCCAGCTGCCCGAGGTGCAGCGCCTGCTGCGGCTGCCGCCCGCGGCGACCCGGCACAGCATCGACGGCGAGCCCCCGATCGGCGTGCTGCACCGCATCACCGACGCGCTCAAGCGGGGCGACCACTGGAACGGCCGGCAGATCACCGTGCCGATCGCGGTCGCCTTCGCCAAGATGGACGCCTACTACCGGCACGTCGACGAGACCCACCCGCTGCGCCGTACGCGGCGGCGCCCCGGCGGTTACGACAGCACGGCCGGCCGCACCATCCACGAGCAGATGGCTGCGCTGCTCAACCAGTGGGGCGGCGCCGAGATCGACGACCACCTACGGGGCCATTACCGGTCGTACCAGTACTTCGCGGTCTCGGCTCTGGGCGCCGAACCCGACTACGAGAACAACATGGTCGACCCGCGCGGCGTGCGGCCCGACCGGGTCGAGGAGCCCCTGCTCTGGCTGATGCACCAGGGCGGGCTGGTGCCCAGGGCGAGCACGTGACCGGGCGCTTCGACACCTTCATCTACACCAACTGCCGGGCCGGCGAGGGGCTGCAGCAGCGCGACGGCTTCCAGTTCCAGGCGCTCTCGCCGGGAGCCGACCGCCAGGTCATGCCGTTGGTGCAGCGCCGCCTGCTCTACGAGCCGTCGCCGGTGTGGATGCGGGAACGCCGTCCCGCGGCCGAGTATCCGCCCTCATTCGCCCACGTCCACGACGGCCGGCACTACGCCACGGCGGCCGGGGTCTATCTGGGCCGGGAGTCCGGCGGCGGGCGCGAGGGCAACCAGCTGACCCACGCCATCGCGACCGACGACCCCACCGCGTACGGGCTGGTCCGCCCTTCCCAGCTCTTCGGCGCGCCGTTCTGGACGGCGGTGCCGGCGCCTGCGCAGGAGTGCCCGCCGCTCGACCCCGGCTGGCGGCCCGGCCCGTTCGGCGTGCCCGAGGCCCAGCGCTTCGTGCTCGCCCAGCACAAAGGCACGCAGCTCCTCACCGCCCTGCTCTCTCATCTGCGCCGCGGGGAGAGCGATCCGCGGCGGGTGCTGTTCCTGGCCCGTGAGCCCGAGCTGGTGCTGCGCTGGGTCACCGCGGCCACCCTGCTCGTGCCGCACCAGCAGGCCCTGGGCATCGACTTCAAGATCTTCACGCTGAACCCGGCCTACACTGACCACCGCATCCTGGCCGTCCACCCGGACTGGTCGACCGGCTCGGCCAGCCTCGACAACCAGCTCGGCTATCTCGTGTTCGACCTGGTCCGCCAGGACTGGACGCCGGTCGAGCCCGACCCGCAGAGCACCCGCTGGGTCGAGTTGTTCCTGGGCGAGGACCCGTACGACATCGTCGACGCCGTCGAGATCGCGGCCGCCGCCTCGGCCGGGCACCCGGGGCTGGCGCCCGTCGAGACGTCCTTCGGCCTGGCCGTCGTCCTGGGCCGGCCGCCCGAGGCGCATGCGGTCGGGCCGATCGTGACCTGGCTCGCCGGCGCGTCCGCCGCGCTGGTCGAACGGTACGGGCCCGACCTGGTCGACCGCCTGCTGGAGGATCCCGGCCGGCTGCCCATCGAGGAGCTCGACGCCCTCGACGCCGCGGTCAGCGCTCGTCTGCCCGGCCGGGCCGCCCGGGTGCGGCTGGTACTGCTGCGGGCCGAGCTGGACGAGCTGCGGAGCACGGCCGAGGTCGAGCCGGGCCGCCTGACCCCGATCGAACCGCCGGCCTGGAGCCGCGACGACGAGAACGCCGCCGTCGACCTGCTGGCCACCGAGATGTCCCGGGCCGACCCGGCGCACTTCGAGGCGCTGCTGCGGCTGGCCGCACGCTTCGGCGTCGCGCCCTCGCACAGCCTGCTCGACCCCGGGCTGCAGCGGTTCCTCGAGTTCTGGGCAGAGAGCCCCCGGCCCGAGTTCGATCCCGCGACCTGGGCCGACGGCGACGAGGTGGAGCGGAAGCTGCGCCGCCTGCTCGAACGGACGATCGTGAACGGCCGGGCGACCAGCGAGGCGGTCGGCAGCCTGTGGTGGCGCAGCCTCACCCCGCCCGCCCAGTTGGAGAACGAGCTCGACCGGGCGATCGTGAGCGCGGCCATGATGCAGCTGGACGAGCGCAGCCGCGGCAACCTGGCCGACCGGATGATGCGCTCGACCGCCCCGGACGCGCTGCCCGACCTGGCCGGCGTGCTGTGGCAGCGGGCGGTGCCCACCCTGACCGAGGCCCGCAAGCTCATCCGGCAGCTGCCCCCGACCGTCACGCTGTTCGACGTCCACCTGCCGGCGCTGGCCGAGGCGCTGCTCGGCCCCGAGGTCTCGGACGAGCAGTTCAAGGTCGCGTACGCGCTGGCCGTCGAACGCCGCGTCTGGCAGCCCACCCCCGCGGTGCAGGCCCGGATCTCCGACGAGGGCAACATCCGGTACGTGCTCGTGCAGCTCACCAAGGCGTCGGTGGACACCTGGCGGCTGACCGAGGCGATGCGCGACGTCCCGGCCCACACGGTGAGCAACAACTACGAGCGCCTGCTGCGCGCGATGGTGCGGGCCCCGATGGCCGCGGCCGCCCTGGCCGTCCTGGCCGTGCTGAGCGACCATCCCGACCTGCCGGCCGACTTCACCACCGAGGTCACCCGCGGCATCATCTCGGACGACTGGCGGCCGGCCCAGATGGCCGCGGCGTTCGTCCTGCACAACCAGCCGTACGCGAATCCGGCCCTGCTGCCGCTGGGCGAGCGGCAGGTTCTGGAGCGGTTGAGCCGTACGGTCATCGACTTCGCCGTCCGCGCCTCGGCCTCCCGCCTCGAGGTCGTCAACGACCAGATCGAGCTGCTCGACGATCCCTGGCCCGCCCAGTGGGCCGAGTTCCTGCGCCGCAACCGCAGCGGCGGGATCCTGCGCCGCATCGTCCGCTCCGACCCCTGAGCCTCAGCCCTCGTCGCCCAGCAGCAGGCGGGCGCGCAGGGCAGCCCGATAGGCGGCCTCGCCGTCACCCCGGCGTTCGTACAGCCGGGACAGGTTTTGGTAGCCCGCCGCCAGGTCGGCCCGCAGGGCGGCGTCGAGCGGGTCGGCGGCGTGCAGGCGGTCGCCGAGCTCGCAGGCCTCGGTGAGCAGCGCCACGGCCGCCGCCAGGTCGCCGCCCTCGGCGGTCACCTGGGCCTGCGTGGCCAGGGCGCCCGCCAGCGCCGTCGCCCGGTCCGGCAGCTGGCGGTACACCTCGACGGCAGCGCCCAGCGCCTGCGTGGCGGCGTCCCAGCGTTCCAGTTCGGCCAGCAGCAGGCCGCGGCCGAGCCGGGCCGCCGCCAGGCCGGGGAGCACGGGCGGGTCGAGGCTGCGGTAGAGGGCTTCGGCCCGTTCCAGCTGAGCCAGGCCGGCCTCGTGCGAGCGGAAGTCACCCAGGTCCATGCCGTACGCGCAGCAGGCGTAGGCGAGCCGGGCCCGATGCCGGGCGGGGTCGGCCGCGGCCAGCCGTTCGTACTGCTCGACCGCCTCGGCGCCGGCCGCCACGGCCAGGTCGTGCTGGTCGCGCGCCCGGGCCTGGGCGGCCTCGATGAGCAGCGCGTCGGCCAGGCCAGCGCCGTGAGCGGCCCGATCGGTCGCGGCCAGTTCCCGATAGCGGGTGGTGGCCTCGCGGGCAGCCTCGGCCGCCTCGGCGACGCGGCCCAGGCGGCCCAGGATGCGGGCCTGCTGCGCCCTCGTGTATGCCACGTCGGCCGTCCACCCGGCCGCACCCGGTTCGGCGGTGGCCGGCAGCTGCTCGTGAAGGCGGACGGCCTCGGCCACCGCTGAATGGGCATGCCGCGGCTGGCCCGCGCGGTCCTGGCGTACGGCCAGAATCGTCAGCGCCCGGGCCAGCGCGGCCACCTCCGGGCCGGATGCGGGGGCGGCCTCCTGCAGACTGCGGCGCTGATTGACCTCGTACTCGGCGGTCTGCAGGGCCATGTCGTCGCGGCCCTCCCGCTCCCAGATCAGCCCGCGCTCGTGCACCGCGTCGGCCAGGGCCGCCCGGTGCGGGGCGCTGGCGCCGGCCAGGCGGACGTAGCCGTCGGCCAGCTCCCGGGCCTCGGCCACGCTGCGGCCGGCGAAGACCACGGAGGCGGCCGGCACGCCGTCGACGACCGCGTGCAGCACGGCGACCGAGGTGGCCGGGTCGGACAGCGTACGCCGGACCAGGGCGAGCAGCTCGGGCGTGAGCCCGCCGGTGCGGACGGCCACCTCGAGCACCCTCGCGCACAGGCCGGGGCGCTGCGTCGCCGCCGCCCACAGCGGCTCGGTGAGGTCGGGCCACTCCCGGCAGGCCGGCACCAGGGCCTCCAGCGCCCGCGCGGCCTGGCTGTCCGAGACCGACGGCAGCAGCGCCAGCAGCCGGGAGTCGCGGCGCACCGCGGGCAGGGACAGCCGGTTGCGCACCGCCGCCGGCAGCAGCGCCCAGAAGCCGTCGCCGAGATCGGGATAGAGCTGGTGCAGCCAGGCCGCGATGCGCCGGGTCGCCTCGTACTCGTAGCCGCCGCCGGTCAGCCGCGCGACCTCGCGGGCCTCCCCGACCGAGCCGGCCCCGTAGAGTTGGGCCACAGCCAGGTAGGCGTCGAGCCGGCCGGGCTCGGCGAACGAGATCTCGGCCTGGACCGCGGTCCGTTCGGCCTGGGCCCGCTCCCGGGCCGAGAAGTGCCTGCAACGCGGTCAGCGTGATCTCGAGCGGAGTGAGAGCGGCGTCGTCCGGCCATGCGGGCACGGCACGGCCGGCCCGGAACATCGCGGGGTCGCCGGACGGGAAGATCCGCCGGCCGAGGTCGGCGACGGCCCGGCGATAGAGGGTGACTGCCTCGCCGAACCCCGTCAGGGCCACCACGGGCTCCAGGTCGCGCGCCCACTCGCCCGCGGCCCGCGCAAGGTACAGCGTCGGGACGTCGGCGCCGGCGTCGGCCGTGCGGGCCTCCTCCACGATCCGCAGGGCCAGCCCGTCCGGGCGCAGCCGCGCCTGAAGCTCGGCGGCGAGACGGCTCTTGCCCGACCCGGCCGGGCCGGTGATCAGGGCGGCCCGGCCGGCCGACGAGCCACGGGCCCAGTTCTCCAAGGTCGCCAGTTCGGCCTCGCGGCCGGTGAAAGCGACCGCGGCGGTACGGGCGTCGAGCAGCCCGGCCAGGTCGACGTGCCGCCCCGGAACGGGCGCGACCGGCGGGGGTGCGGCCTCGAGGGGAACGCGTCGCACCCGTGCCTCGGCCCGGGCCAGGCGGCTGCGGGCGGCTTCGGTGAACGCGAACGGCCGGCTTTCCCCGGTCAGCAACGAGTCGCCGTGCCCCGGGGTCAGGGCGGTGAACCAGCCGTGGCGGCCGGTCTGGTGGCTCATGGCGGCCGAGACGCGGTCGCGCACCGCCCGGGCCTGGATCATCTCGCTCACCGAGAGCGTGGTGATCAACAGGTCGGTCACGCCCTCGACGAACCGGTAGCGGCCCCGGCGGCTGTCCTCGACCCGCAGCAGACCGCTGAGCAGCACCTCGGCCAGGTGGGCCGGCTCGGCCCGCTGGAACATCGCGTGGTGCACGTAACGGACCACGTCGAGCACCGGATCGCCGGCCAGGGCAACGTAGCGGGCCAGGTCGTACGCCTGATCGGAGGCGGCCGCGCGGAACTGCCGGACGCGCTGGGCGGCCGAGGGCGCCGGACGTGGGATCGCGGCGACCGGCTCGGGCGGGTGCCCGCTCACCCGGGTCACGGCCGCGGTCACCGACGGGCCGCCGGCGACCATGGTCGTCCACCGTCGCAGCCAGCCGGGATTGATCTCGAGCACCGGAACCGGCGTGCCCGTCCGCTCGCCGCGCCCGCCGAACGGGACGAACGTGAGGTCGCTGTTCGGGGCGCAGGCACGCGGAGCGGTGAGCGTGCCGGCCACCGTACGGGCCCAGGTGCGCTGCCACAGCCGTTCGGGCAGCGGCTGCAGGATCGCCACCGGCCCGTGCCGGCCCCAGTCGTGCAGCATCCGCCCGGCCACCCCCGAGCGCCAGACCGGGCCCACGCAGTCGCTGACCACCAGCACGACCCGCCGGTTGGCCGGGTCGACCAGCCGGCCCGGCGGCAGCGGCCGGCCCCGCCAGTCGGTCAGCCCGTCGCCGCCCAGCCGGTGCTGGGCGACCTGACGGAAGACGCCCGACTCGCGCAGCGCCGAGATGATGCCGGCCGCCAGGTCGTGCCAGATGGCCATGGAGTCGCCCTGGTCGACGACCACGGCGGCGTCGAGCCAGAGCCGGGTCGGCGGACGCATGACCACCGGCCAGGGCTCGCCGACCGGGTGGTCGGCGGCCAGATGGGCGGTCGCCTCCTCGTCGAGTTCGCCCAGACCGGGCGCGGGCACGCGGCGCAGCAACGGCCGCAGCGCCCGCTGGAAGTCCAGGCGCCCGTCGAGCGCGATCGGCTTGGGCACGTCCTCGACGCGGGCCTCACGCACCGCCGGCGGTTCCGGTTGACTCACGCGCGGCACCGGCACGTTCACGTGCAGCGGGACGTCAGAGTTGGGCGAGAGGACCGGCGGCGCCGGTGGCTCCTCCGGCGGCGCTGCCTTTTCCCCGGGCTCGCTCGCGGACGCCGGGCGGGGCGACGCGGCCGGAGTGATCTGCGCGGCCAGCCAGAGGGTCTCGGCCAGCTCGCGCGGAGTCGGCTCGACACCTCCCCGTACCAGCGCCTCGCGCAGATCCTCCAGGTTCATCGCGGGGTCAGCGACTTCATCAGCGCCTTCTCCAGCGCCTCGCGCGTGCGGTCCTCGTCGAGCCCGGCCGTGTGCACCAGATAGATCGCGTTGAGCAGCTGGTCGGTGGCCAGCGAGGCCGGCTCCTGGTCCTGTAGGAACTGCTCGATCAGCCGTGCGCTGTCGGGCGCCATGCCGGGCAGGTGGGCGGCCACGATCTGCTCCAGTTTGGCCTTGTCGGGCCGCTTGATCTCGACCTGGACGCAGCGCCGCAGGAACGCGGGCGGGAACTCGCGCTCGCCGTTGCTGGTCATCACCACCACCGGGAAGCGGCTGCAGCGCACGTGGCCGTGGTGGACCGTCACCCGCTCGGCGCCGTCGGCCGTGCCCACCTGCGCCTCGGCGTACCGCTCGGGCTGGCGCAGCAGTTCGCCGATCTCGAACTCGCCGTCCTCGAACGCGGTCAGCAGGTCGTTCGGCAGATCCAGGTCGGCCTTGTCGATCTCGTCGATCAGCAGCGCCCGGGGCCGGCTGCGGGGCAGCAGCGCCGTGCCGAGCGGGCCGAGCCGGATGTAGCGGCCCAGGTCCTGGTCCCAGTCCGGGTCGCCGCCCTCGTGCCGGCTCGAGGCGTAGAGCCGGGCCAGCGGGTCGTAGGTGTAGAGGCCGTCGCGCAGTCCGGTGCGGCTCGTGACCGTCCAGCGCAGCAGACGGCCCAGGTTGAGCTCGTGCGCGATCGCGGTGGCCAAAGTGGACTTGCCGGTGCCGGGCGGCCCGGTGACCAGCAGCGGGCGGCGCAGGTAGAGGGCGGCGTTGACCAGCCGTACGGTCTCGGCGTCGGGCCGATAGCGGCCGGCCGCCCGGATCTCTTTCTGCCGGGTCTCGGGCACGAACGGCGGGTCCTGCGCCGGGTCGGGGTCGAACCCGCGCCACGGCGGCGGCGCGGGCAGGCTGTCGATCCGGTCGTGCGGAACGCCCGTCCCCCGGTAGATGAACCATGCGTCGTCGGCCACTGCCACCTCACTCGCTCACGCGAAGCCCAGCGGCACGGTTCGCCGCCGGGCGTCGTCGCGCAGCAGCACCAGATCACTGCCGCAATGGGTCGGTTGCCGGGCGTACGCCGCCTCGGCCCGCAGGTCGCGCACGGCGTGGGCCACCTGGTCGAAAGTCACACCGCCGAGCCGGGCGGTCAATTCCCGGGCGAAGCGGCGGCCGTCGCAGTCGTCCTCGTGTTCGTCGTGCAGGCACGGCGCACGCCGCCAGATCAACACCGGCGGCCCGGCCGCGACCGCCAGACCGACCTGCTCGGGCGTCGTCCACTCGCAGGTCAGGCCGATGGCCAGCGGGTCGTCGCGCCGCCGCCGGAGCCAGCCGCGGAACTCGTCCGGGGTGGTCGGCGGCTCGCTGTGGTCGCGCCAGCGCAGCTCCCGGCCCAGGTCGGCGCCGTTCTCGCGGAGCAGTTCGGCACGGTGGCCGAGCCGGGCCGGGTTGTCGTGGTCGAACCAGTCGAGGTCGCGCACGACCAAAGGGCTCGAGACGCCGAGGCGGGTCGTGTCGTCGGTGTGGTCGCGCCACCGCTCGACCGGCTCGGCCAGCAGGTCGCGGGGCAGCACGAACTCGACGGTGAAGACCCGCAGCGGCATCCGCGTCACCGCCTCCGCCAGGGCCCGCTCGACCGAGCCCTGCCAGCTGCCCGGCAGCAGGCCGGTGGCCTGGGCGACCGGCTCCCCCAGCTCGCCGTCGGGGTCGGTGACCGTCCACACTGTCAGGTCGTACGTCTCGGCGCCCTGGCCCGCGACCGGCTCGAGCTTGACCACGATCGCGCCCTCGTGCGCCGCCTCGACCGGCGAGCTGGGCAACGGCCCCGCGTACAGATGCACCCCGGCCCAGCGCCGGGCCTCGTCGGTGCCGATCTTGACTAGCAACCCGGCCAGGTAGAAGCGCATCTCGTCGTCGTCCACGGTGGCCGCGTCGACCACCAGCGCCTCGACCACGCCGGCCAGCGACGTCAGGTGGCCCGGCATGCTGGGCACCTTGCTCCGCAGCTTGGCCAGCAGCTGGCGCACCTGGCCGCGCGAGTAGACCGTCGCGGCGAGCACCCCGCGCAGTTCCCGGTAGGCCGTGGGGCTCAGCGAGCCGAGCGGGATCAGCTCGTCGAGCGCGGGACAGACCTCGGCCAGCCGGGCCACGGGGACGATGACCCCGATCCTCTCGCGGCCCCGCCCCGCCTTGCGCACCATGCCCAGCACCTGCTCGGTGCCCTGGTGGCGAGCGGCGGCGCCGCTGAAGCCCTCCTGCAGCCACACGCCCAGGTCGTCCTCGGCCCGCACCTGCACGTCCGCCCCGATGAACTGCTGCGCACCGGCCCGGAACTCGCTGTATACACCGGTCTCGGCATAGCTCAGCGGAAACCCGTAGGCGTCGAGAGTGCCCAGCCCGTAGACCTCCAGCCCGGCGTGCGGCGCCAGCGGGGCCGGCTCGACGTCGACCGGCACGCTCAGCTCGAGCACGGCCACGTCCGCCGCCTCTGCCCCGGGCGACCACCACGGACCGTCCCGCAGCACGGTGGCCTTGCGCGACTCGTCGCCCTCGCCCAGCGTCACCTGCGCCGTGGCCTGGCCGCGCACCACGTGCGCGCAGGTCAGCACGTGGCGGTCGTCGACCAGGAATCCGCTGCCGCGCACGTGGGAATCCGGGATGTCGATCCGGGCCTGCCAGCGTGGCTCGTTCATGCCCCCGGCTGGTCCTCGTCGTCGTCACCGTCGAGGGACGGGCGGCCGACCGGGTGGCCGCTCCCGCCCGACCAGGACATCCGCACCACGATGTGGCCCTCGGCGGCGGTGCGGGCGAACACCGCGGAACCGGCCTCGGCCTTGAACTTCACTCCGAACTCGAGCTCGATCGACTCGGGCGCGGACTCCGCGGCCCGGAAGGTGTCCAGGGCCTTGAGCGCGATGG
The DNA here is from genome assembly GCF_026626335.1 of Paractinoplanes pyxinae. Classification (GTDB taxonomy): domain Bacteria; phylum Actinomycetota; class Actinomycetes; order Mycobacteriales; family Micromonosporaceae; genus Actinoplanes; species Actinoplanes pyxinae. The sequence continues at coordinate 387,185 of NZ_JAPNTZ010000008.1, forward strand.
TGCGCACCCCGCCGAGGGCCTGCTCGAGCGACTCGCGGGCCCGGAAGATCCGGCCGTCGAAGGAGACCTCCCCGAACCCTGCGTCCGGGGTGTCGACCTCGATCAGCACGGCGCTGCCGTCGTCGGCCTGGATCTGCATGAGCTCGCTCGGCACGTCTGTCCCTCCCGGGGATTTGTCGGGTCAGCTGAGCATCCTCTGTCGACTGACTCGGCACTATCGGCTGACCGTCCGATCACGCAGCGGGCCCGGGGCGGCCCAGGTGATACCCCTGGCCGTGGTCGCAGCCGAGATCGCGCAGCAGGCTTTCCTGGTCGGCGGTTTCGATGCCTTCGGCGGTGACGGTCATTCCCAGCGCGTGGCACGCGTCGATGATGTGCCCGAGCACGTCGCGGCGCTGGGTGTCGTGGAGGAATTCGGCGGCCAGTTTGGCCTCGGTGAACGGCAGCGTGGTGAGCACGGCCAGGCTGGAGTAGCCCGTGCCGAAGTCGTCGAGGGCCAGCCGCACCCCCAGCGCCGCCAGTTCCTGCAGCACCGGGCGGTATTGCAGGGCCTCGGCGGTCTCGGTGACCTCGAGTTGCAGCCGGGCCGCGGGCAGGCCGGTGCGGTGCAGGATGTCGGCCACGGAGGCGACCAGGGCGGGGTCGCGCAGCTGGACCGGCGACAGGTTGACGCTCATCAGGCGTCCGGGCCGGGCGACGCCTTGCCGGCAGGCCTTTTCGAGCAGGTAGCGGCCCAGCGGGCGGATCAGGCCGGTGCGCTCGGCGACCTGGATGAACTGGTGCGGCATGACCAGGCCGTCGCCGGGGCGTTGCCAGCGGGCCAGGGCTTCGGCGCCGATCACCGCGCGGTCGGCCAGGCGCAGCAGGGGCTGGTAGTGCAGGGTGAACTCGCCGCGGTCGAGGGCGGCCGGCATCTCGGCGGCCAGGCGGTGGCGGTTGCGTTCGTCGTCGGCCCGGGCGGGGTCGAACAGGGCCGGGCCGCGCTGGTCGTGGCGGGCCCAGCGCAGGGCCAGCCGGGCGTCGTGCAGCCAGCCGTCGGGGTCGGTGCCGGCCGTGGGGCGTTCGACCAGTCCGGCGTACGCGGTCACGTGCAGGTCGTGGCCGTCGATCGGGAACGGCCCGGCCAGCAGGTGGAGCGCCTGGTCGGCCACCTTGATCAGGTCGTCGGGGCCGGTGGTGCCGGGCACCAGCACGGCGAACAGGTCGGTGGCGGGCTGGGCCAGGATGCCCAGCGGGCGCAGCCGCCGCGCGATCGAGGCGAGCAGGCGGACGCCCCGGTCGTCGCCGAGGGTGTCGGTGAGCTCTTCGAGGTGGTCGAGGCCGAGCAGCAGCAGGCCGGCCCGGCCGCCGCCCAGGTCGGCCAGGGTCTTGTGCAAGTGCTGCTCGTTGGGCAGGCCGGTGTCGGGGCGGTGCAGCAGGGCCTGTTGCAGGCGGCGCTGCAGGTCGAGCTGGACGGCCCGCCAGTGGATCTTCTCGGAGCGGTTCATCTCTTCGGCGGCGCGCACGGCGAGGTCGCGCTGGGCGGCCACGAAGCCGACGACCAGGCTCTCGAGCAGGGCCAGCACGCGTTCGCGCGACTCCTCGCCCAGGATCGCGGGCAGCCGGCCGGCCAGCAGGTGGACTGTCGTGCCCAGCACCGGCGGGGAGGACATGCGCAAGTCGACCAGTTCGGAACCGATGCGCCGGCCCGGCGCGGGGTCGAAGGGTTCGGCCCGGACGGCGGCCACGAACTCCTCGAGCAGGTCTTCCAGGGCCGAGCGCGCCCTCGCCCGTACGCCGGGAACGAAGCCCGCCGCCACCACCCCGCGCAACCAGTCCTCGGTCAGTGCGGCGTACGAAGTCATGACCGCTTCCGCGCGATCGCCACCAGCGCGGTGGGCTGCGGCGGGTCGCCCGCCTCGTCGGGGTCGGGATGCCACTCGGACGAGCCGACCACGCCCGGCGGGACCAGCTCGAACTCGTCGCCGATGAGGGCGGCGATCTGCTCCCGGGTGCGGATCACGACCGGGGTCGGCGTGCGCTCGTAGAGCCGGCGGGCCGCCTCCTGCGCGGCGCGGCCCTCGGGCGTCGGCTCCGGACCCAGGTGCGAGATCACCAGGTGGCTGCCGGAGACCAGGGGCTCGCCGAGGCGGCGCAGGATGCCGGCCGGGTCGGCCTCGTCGGGCACGAAGTGCAGCACGGCCACGGTGAGCACGGCGACCGGCTCGCTGAAGTCGAACAGGTCGAGCACATCGGGGTGGTACAGAATGCTGTCGGGCTTGCGCAGGTCGCCCTCGATCACCCGGGCGTACGGGTTGCCGGTGAGCAGGCTGCGGCTCTGCTGAACGGCGATCGGGTCGATGTCGACGTACATGACGCGGGCCTCGGGGTCGGCCTCCTGCGCCACCTCGTGCACGTTGCCCAGCGTGGGGATGCCCGAGCCGATGTCGAGGAACTGGCGTACGCCGGATTCGCTCAGCCGCCGCACGGCCCGCCCGAGGAAGGCGCGGTTGGCCCGGGCCACCAGCCGCGCGTCGGGGAACATCTTCTCGGCCCGATGCCAGAATTCGCGGTCGACAGCGAAGTTGTGCACGCCGCCGAGCGCGTAGTCGTAGACGCGCGACGCGTCCGGCACCGTGATGTCGACGCCCTCCGGCACCCATCCATACGATTCGGTCATTGCGGTCCCCTCCCACGCGGGCAGATGCAGCCTACTGCCCAAAGTGGAGGAACGCGCTAGGAGCCGAATTCGGCCGCGTCCACGACATGCTCGGCGATGGCCAGGCTGGAGGTCGCCGCCGGTGAGGGGGCGTTGCGCACGGCCGTGATCGGGCCGAGGCGGTGGATGCGGAAGTCGTCGACCAGCGCGCCGTCGCGGTCGAGAGCTTGCGCGCGTACGCCGGAACCCGCCCGCACCACGTCGGCCGCCAGGATCTCGGGCACGTAGCGGCGGGCCGCCTTCATGTAGGCGCGCTTGGACACCGACCCGTACATCTCGCGCACGCCCGTCCGCCAGTGCCGGGCGGCCATCCGCCACATGCCGGGCCAGCCCGCGATGCCGGCGAGGTCGCGCGCCGACACGTCACCCCAGCCGTAGCCCTCGCGCGCGGTGGCCAGCACGGCGTTCGGCCCCACCTCGAGCTCGCCGCTGACCCGCCGGGTGAAGTGCACGCCCAGGAACGGGTAGCGCGGGTCGGGCACCGGATAGATCATGCCCCGCACCAGCCCCGCCTTCTCGGGCCGGACCTTCATGTACTCGCCGCGGAACGGCACGATCCTCGGAGCCGCCGCGTCCCCGGCCAGCCGGGCCACGGAGTCACTGTGGATGCCCGCGCAGATGATCAGGCGGTCGACCGCGACCTGCTCGGACGCCGACGAGACGGTCAGCCGGCGGCCCTCGCTGATGCCGGTGACCCGGAAGCCGAACCGGACCTCGCCGCCGCCGGCCACCACGTCGTCCGCGAACGCCCGCGTCACGCCCGGGAAGTCGGTGATCGCGGTGTGCGGCGAGTGCAGCGCGGCCAGCCCGGAGGCGTGCGGCTCGATCTCGCGGATCCCCTCGGGGCCGACGCGGCGCAGGCCCGGCACCTGGTTGGCCTCGGCCCGGGCGGCCAGCGCGTCCAGCCGGGCCACGTCCTCGGTGGTCACCGCGACGACGAGCTTGCCGCATTCCTCGTACGCGATCCCCCGCTCGGCGCAGTATTCACGCAGCTGCGCGCCGCCACGCGTACACAATCGCGCTTTGAGACTGCCCGGTGTGTAGTAGATGCCGGCGTGCACGACGCCCGAGTTGTGCCCGGTCTGGTGGGCCGCGACGCGATCCTCCTTCTCGAACACCACGACCCGCGTGCCGGGCCGCCGCCGCGTCACCTCACGCGCGATGGCCAGCCCGACAATGCCCGCCCCGACGACCCCGACGACCTCATCCGCCATGCCTGACGGTCTACACCAACCGCCGCTCAGACCGCCGACCGGGTGCGCCCGGCGAGCGCGTCGTGCACGCCGTGCAGCAGATCGTCGCCGGTGAAGGGCTTCTCGACGAACGGCGCCCGCGCGTCGAGCACCCCGGTGACGTCGAGCATCCCGTTGCTGTAGCCGGACATGTAGACCACCGGCAGCCCGGGCCGGCGCTCGCGCAGCAGCTCGACCAGCCGCGGACCGGTCATGTCGGGCATCACCACGTCGGTCAGCACCGCGTCGACGTCCCGGTCGCCCACCACGACCAGCGCCTCGGGCGCGGTGGCGGCCGCGATGACCTGGTAGCCGGCGACCGTCAGGATCCGGGTGGCCGCCCGCAGCAGCGGCGGCTCGTGCTCGACGACCAGGACCGTGCGGCCGTCGCCGCCGGGCGGGCGCTCGCGGCGCTCCGGCCGGGCGGGCGCGGCCACCAGCGGCAGATAGATGCGGAAGGTGGTGCCCACGCCGGGTTCGGAGTAGACGGCGATCGAACCCCCGGCCTCGCTGATGATCCCGTACGCGGTGGACAGCCCCAACCCGGCCCCCTGGCCCGGCCGGGTGGTGAAGAAGGGCTCGAACACCCGCTCGGCGACCTCGGGCGGCATGCCCACGCCGGTGTCGCTGACCAGCAGCCGCGCGTACGGGCCGGGCGGCAGCGCGGGCTGCGGGCCCCGCGCGGCGGCCGAGATCTCCGCCGTGTTGGCCTCCAGCACCAGCGTGCCGCCGTCCGGCATGGCCTCGCGGGCGTTGTCGGTCAGGCTTTTCAGCACTTGCTGCAGCTGGGCCGGGTCGGCGCGCACGGTCAGTGGCTCCGGTGCGGGCCGGCCGACGATGGTGATCCCGGGCGACTCACCCAGGGCCTCGCGAGCGTCGGCCAGAGCCGCGTTGAGGTCCAGATCCTGCGGGCGGGCGCCGTCGCCGCGGGTGAAGGTGAGCAGCTGCCGGGTCAGGTTCTGGGCCCGGCCGGCCGCCGACCGCACGTGATCCAGATCCTCGCGTACGCCGGGCTTGTCGCTGTCCTCGATGGCGAACTCGGTGTAGTTGGTGATGATGGCCAGGATGTTGTTGAAGTCGTGGGCCATGCCGCCGGCCAGCTTGCCCAGGCTCTCCATGCGCTGCTTCTGGTGGGCCTGTTCCTCCTCGGTGCGGCGCTGATCGGCCGCCTCCTTGAGCGCGCTGATCTCGCGGGCGGTGATCGACGCGCCGGTGACCGCGCCCGAGGCGTCCTTGATCGGCGTGACGTTGATCGACAGTTCGAGCGGCGAGCCGTTGCGGTGCACCCGCCGGGCCTCGTAGTGGATGCGGCGCTCGCCGTGCCGGATGCGGGCGATCACGGCCATCTGGTCGGCGGCGGCGCCCGCGTCGCCCGAGAAGATGGACATCGGCTGGCCGATCGCCGCCCCCGCGTTGAAGCCGAACAGCCGCTCGGCGCCGCGGTTCCATGCGGTGACCCGGCCGTCCAGGTTGACCCCGATGATGGCGTCGTCGGTGTGCTCGACCACCGCGGCCAGGAAGCCCCGGTGCTTCTCGGCCGCGTTGCGGGCTTCGAGCTCGCGGGCGTCGGCCTCGGCCAGGCGGTTCTGCTCGCCCGGGGAGCTGTAGATGGTGCCGCCCTCGAGCAGCACCTTGTAGCTGCGGCGCAGCGTCCAGTAGTAGACGCCGATCACGCCGGTGAAGGCGTCCCAGACCGCCGACGGCCAGATCCAGCCGCCGCCGAGATGCCCGCCGGGATGGTCGAGGCCGCGGATGGCCATGAAGGCGTGCAACCCGTGCCCGACCGAGCACGTGAAGAAGATCATCGCAGTCGCCACGCCCAGCTTGTTGGTCCACAGCTGGCGGGCGCGGGCAACCGGCACGATGATCGCCACCATGATCGCGGCGTAGGCGACCATGATCACCAGGTTGCCGAGAAGATAGACCTGTTCCGGCACGATCGTCCTATCGGCCGCTCCCGGCGTCAGCTGAGCGCAGAACGATCGCGGCGACCACCAAATTGCTTTCGGCCCGCCACCGGCCCTCGAATCCGCTCACCGGGCCGTCGACCAGCAGCCGCACCGTGAAGGTGCCGTCCGGGCGCAGGACGGCGTCGGCCTCGGTGAAGTCGAGCCAGCGCTGGGCGAGCGGGAACCACGCCTTGTAGACGGCCTCTTTCACGCAGAAGAGCAGCCTGTCCCAGGAAACCCCGCCCGGCTTCAGCTCGGCGATCCGGTCGCGCTCGCCGGGCAGAGAAATGGCGTCCAGTACGCCTTCGGGCAGCGCCTCATCGGGTTCGGCGTCCACACCGATGGTCTTGATGAGTGCGCTGCGGCCGACCACGGCCGCCGCGTAGCCCGGGCAGTGGGTGATCGATCCGACGAATCCGGCCGGCCACCGCGGCGATCCGCGCTCGCCCTGCAGGACGGGCGCCGGCGGCACACCGAGCTGAGCGAGGGCCTTCCGCGCGCACCAGCGCCCGGTGGCGAACTCCCGGCGGCGCTTCTCGACGGCCCGCGCGACCAGGGCCGCCTCCTCCGGGTAGAGCTCGACCGGGGCGTCGTCGCGCCGCTCGGCCCAGGCCGTGAGCCCGGCCGGAAGGATCTGATCGATCATGCCGGCAGCTCGCGGACGTGCAGAGCGGCGCGCTTGTGCCCGAGGTCGCTGACGTTCAGCAGGCGGAAGCCGGCGCCGACGAACATGCGGCGGGCCATCTCGTGCCGCTCGTCGGGGTCGGCCAGCAGGCGGCGGCAGCGGGGATCGGCGGCGTGCAGGCCGTCGGCGATCGCACTCACCATCGCGCGGCCCAGGCCCCGGCCGGTGCGCTCGCGGTCGCCGATGGCCAGGTGCACGCCCAGGTCGTGCGGGTCGGTGTCGTAGTGCAGGCCCACCACGTCGAGCGGCGTCCGGTAGACCTCGACGTAGGCGAAGGGCCTTCCCTCGTACGAAATAAGCAGAGGCCTCGAATAATCGCCGCTCAGCTGCTCGGCGAGCGCCTCGGCCCACCGCGCGGGCGGCCAGGCCTGCTCCCAGAACCGCTCGACGTGGGGCTCGCCCATCCACCGGCTGACCAGCCCGGCGTCGTCGTCGCCGGCGGTCAGCTCACGAACGCTCCAGGGCGCGGCCAGGACAGGGATCGGCGGCGGCCCCGCCGCGACGGGGCCGGCCGTCACCTCACGCGCGGACACCGCTCAGCCGGCCTTAGCCGCTTCCGAGATCGTCGGCAGGACGTTCTCGATGATGTAGCGCACCGACAGCGGCGTCGGGGTGCGCAGCGCCGAGAACTGAGCGTCGCTCAACGCCTTATACGACCCGCGCTTGACCGAGCCCAGGTTCTTGAACAGCGTGTTGCCCTCCAGCGTGGGCTGCAGCGACTTCTCGGCGTAGTAGACGAGCGTGGTGCCGGCGTCGAGCACGCCGACCTTCTCGAGGCTGAGCTGCACGGCGAAGTCGTCGCCCTCGAGCGCGGCCACGCCCGGGGCCAGCTTCATGCCGAAGTCGTTGAGCATCTTCACACCAGCATCCTTGTCGGAGCGCAGAACGCCGATCGAACCGGCCTCCCACATCTGGCTGAGAGTGAACTCCTTGCCGGCCAGTTCCGGGTGGCCGGCCTTGGCCTTCGCGATCTCGCCCTCGACCTCGGCGATGATCTGGTCGGCCTTCGCGGTCTGGCCGACCGCCTTCGCGACCTGCTTCAACGTTGTCTGCCAGGGGTCCTCGAAGGCGCCCGTGGTCTCGTACGCAGTGGTCGGCGCGAGCCGGCTGAGCTTGGCGTACTCGTCGTCGATGTAGTAGTCGCCGCCGGCCAGGATCAGGTCGGGCGCCAGGGCCGCGATCTTTTCGACGTCGAAGCCGGTGTCGCCCGCGGTGAGCACGGTCGGCTGACCGGTGACCAGCGGCTTGGCCCAGGCGGTGATGCCGCCCTCGCCCGAGGACTCGGCGATGCCGACCGGCTGCACGCCGAGCATCAGCAGGGCGTCCAGGTCGGCGTCGGACAGCGCAACGATGCGCTGCGGGGTGGACTTGATCTCGGCGGTGCCGAGCTTGTGGGTCAGCGTCACCGCTTGCTGCTGCTCGGCCGCGGGTTCGCCGTCGCCACCGCCGCACCCACTGAGGAGGCCCAGGCCTACCAGCAGGGCTGCTCCGGCCGCTCGGATCGTCAAGGGCATGTCGGACCTCACGTTCTAATTAGGTGAGGCTAAGCTAAGCGACGCGGTTCGGAGGGGCAAGTCTGGGGGTACGGCGGCGTGATCAAGCGGTTGGTGGCGCTGCTCGCGCTGGCCGTCGCCCTCTCCCTGGCCGTCGGCGCCCAATGGCTGGGGCTCGGCGAGGTGTGGCGGGCGGTCGTCGATCCGGACCCGGGCGCGCCGGCCACCGCCATCGTGTGGGAACTGCGGTTTCCCCGTACGGTCCTGGGCCTGCTGGCCGGCCTGGCGCTTGGGGCGGCCGGGGCGCTGATGCAGGGTCACACGCGCAACCCTCTCGCCGACCCCGGCCTGCTGGGCATCTCAGCCGGCGCCTCGTTCGCCGTCGTGCTCGGCATCCAGCTCGGGGCGACCGCGCTGACCGGCTACATCTGGTTCGCCTTCGCCGGAGCGCTGCTGGCCAGCGTGGCTGTCTTCGGTATCGCGTCCGGACGGCGGGGCGGGCCGACCCCGGTGACGCTGGCCCTGGCCGGGCTGGCGATCAGCGCGCTGCTGGCGTCGTTCACCCAATCGATCCTGCTGGCCGACAACGCCAGCCTGAACCTGTTCCGGTTCTGGGTGGTGGGGTCGCTGTCGGGCCGGGACTCCACAGTGGCGGCCCAGGTGGCGCCGTTCATCGCGGTGGGCCTGGTTCTGGCCTTGGTCAACGCGCCGGCCCTGAACGCGCTGGGACTGGGCGAGGACGTAGCGCGGGCGCTGGGGCAACGGGTGGTTCTGGCGCGCGTGATCGGCGTGGCCGCCGTCGTGCTGCTGGCGGGGGCGGCGACGGCGGCGTGCGGGCCGATCGGGTTCCTCGGCCTGATCGTGCCCCATGTTGCCCGTACGGTCGTCGGCCCCGACCATCGCCGGCTGATCCCGGCCGCCGCCCTCACCGGCGCCGCGGTGCTGCTGCTGGCCGACGTGCTGGGCCGGGTCGTGGTGAGCCCGGGCGAACTGCAGACGGGGATCGTGCTGGCCGCGGTGGGCGCCCCGTTCTTCATCATGCTGGTCCGATCCCGCCGCGGAGCCGTGAAACTGTGACCCTTCTTCAAGTCCATGTCGGACGGCTTTCGGGGCGCGTCGCGCTGCGGCCGATCGCCGTCGGTGTGGTGGGGCTGGCCCTCACCGTCGCGGTGGCTGTCTTCAGCATCGGGCACGGCAGCTTCGGCATCGCGCCCGGCAACGTGGTGAGCACCCTGCTCGGCGGGGGCACGGCCGCGCAGAAGCTGATCGTGCTGGACCTGCGCCTGCCCCGCATCCTGACCGCCCTGCTGGTCGGGGCGGCGCTGGCGGTGTCCGGCGCGCTCACCCAGACGTTCGCCCGCAACCCCTTGGCCAGCCCCGACGTGCTCGGCGTGACGCACGGCGCCTCGCTCGGAGCGGTCGCCGTGATCGTGCTCGGTGGGGGTGCGGCGATCGGCGCCGTACCTCTGGCCGCGCTGGCGGGTGCGCTGGTCGCGGCGGCGCTCGTCTACGTGCTCGCGTGGCGGCGCGGGGTCGACGGCTATCGCCTGGTGCTGGTGGGCATCGGGGTCGGCGAGGTGGTGACGGCCGGCGTCTCCTGGTTCCTGGTACGGGCCGAGATCGTCGACGCCGCCCGGGCCACCATCTGGCTCAACGGCTCGGTGGCGGGCGCCGACTGGGCCCAGGTGCGCCCACTGGCCCTCGGCCTGGCCGTGCTGCTACCCCTGGCCGTGGCGACCAGCTTCACGCTGCAGGCCCTGCAGTTCGACGACGACGTGTCAAAGGCTTTGGGCGTACGTCTCCAGTCCGCCCGCTTGGCCGTGGTGCTCACCGCGGTCGCGCTCGCCGCCGCCGCGGTGGCCGCCGCCGGACCCATCGAGTTCGTGGCGTTCGTGGTTCCGCAGATCGCCCTCCGCCTCTGCGGCGGCTCCCGCCCACCCCTCGTCGTGTCGGCCATCCTGGGCGCCTTGCTGGTGACCGCGGCCGACCTGGCCGCCCGCTCCGTGCTGCCCGCCCGCGAACTCCCGGTCGGCCTGCTCACCGCGATGGTCGGCGCGCCCTACCTGCTCTGGCTGCTGACCCGGACCAACCGAAGGACCTCCGCGTGACCGACTCCGCACCGCGCCTGCAGGCCCGGGGCCTGCGCCTCGGCTACGGCGACGACATCGTGGTCGACGGCCTCGACCTGGACGTCCCCGACGGCGCGATCACCGCCGTGGTCGGCCCCAACGGCTGCGGGAAGTCGACGCTGCTGCGGGCGCTCGGCCGCCTGCTCAAGCCCCGCGCGGGCGAAGTGCTGCTGGACGGCCGCCGCATCGACCAGATGCCGACCCGGGAGGTGGCCCGCATCATCGGGATGCTCCCGCAGAGCCCGGTCGCCCCCGACGGCCTCACCGTGGCCGACCTGGTCATGCGGGGCCGCCACCCGCATCAGAACTGGTTCCGCCAGTGGTCCCCGGCCGACCAGGACATCGTCACCGAGGCCCTGGCGTGGACCGACATGCGCGACCTGGCCGGCCGCCCGGTAGAGGCCCTATCCGGCGGCCAGCGCCAGCGCGCCTGGATCTCCATGGCCCTGGCCCAGGGCACCGACGTGCTGCTGCTGGACGAGCCCACCACCTACCTGGACCTGAGCCACCAGATCGACGTGCTCGACCTGATCGCCCGCCTGCACCGCGAACGAAACCGCACCATCGTGATGGTCCTGCACGACCTCAACCTGGCCGCCCGCTACGCCGGCCACGTGGTAGCCATGCGCGACGGCCGCATAGTCGCCCAGGGCACCCCCACCGAGGTCTTCACCGTCGAGCTGCTGTCCGAGGTCTTCAACTTGTCGGCCCTGGTCGTGCCCGACCCCGCTACCGGAACGCCGCTGGTGGTCCCGCTACCGCGGCACGGCCCGACGGGAAATGTCGTACCCCGCGCGCAGAATGCCGGGCATGACTGAGCAGACGCACGAGCACCACGTCATCGACTACATCGAGATCACCGTCGGCGACCTCGCGGCGGCCAAACGCTTCTACGGCGAGGCGTTCGGCTGGCAGTTCAACGACTACGGCCCCGAATACGCGGGCATCCGCCGCGGCGCGGGCGAGGTGGGCGGGCTCCGGGCGGGCGAGCCGGTCGGCGTCGGCGGGCCGCTGGTCCTGCTGTTCTCGTCCGATCTGGACGCTTCGGTCGAGGCCGTGCGCGCCGCGGGCGGCCAGGTCGTCGAGGGGCCGTACGAGTTCCCCGGCGGCCGCCGCTTCCACTTCACCGACCCCAGCGGCAACGAGCTGGGCGTCTGGTCCGAGAAGTAGCTGCCCCGACCCCCTCGCCTCCTCGCCGCCGCCGTGACCCTCGCGCTAGGGCCTCGGCCTCCTCGCCGCCGTGGCCCTCGCGGTGGGTGCCTCAGACGACGGCGGGGTCGACCACCAGCGTTCCCGCGCCGGCGTCGAGGCGGGCCGGGACGCCCAGGCCGACGGCGATCTGCTCGGGGCCGTGGCCCAGCGAGAGGCCGCCCAGCACCGGCACGCCCAGGCCGGTCAGCTGCTCGTGCAGGACGTCGAGGATCGGCGGGTAGTGCGGCTTGGTGTCGACGCAGTTCGTGAACTGGCCCACGGCCACGCCGCGGACGCCGTTGAACCAACCTGCGCGGCGAAGGTGGACGAGCATGCGGTCGACGCGGTAGGGCTCCTCCTCGACGTCCTCGAGCAGCAGGATCGCGCCGGTCAGGTCCAGGGCGTGCGGGGTGCCGATGGTGCTCGCCAGCATGGCCAGGTTGCCGCCGAGCAGCGTTCCCGTGGCCGAGCCGTTGACGCGTACGGCGTACGTGGGTTCGTCTCTTGTCGCCGTGACCGTGACCGGTTCGCTCAGGGTGACCGCCCGCCGGGCCGCCCGCACGGTCAGCGACGCGGGCCCGCGCTCGAACTGACCGGCCGTCGGCCCGTGGACGGTCGCCAGCCCGGCCTCGCGCCACATCGCCGCGTGCAGGGCGGTGACGTCCGAAAACCCCATCACGACCTTGGGGTCGGCCCGCACGGCCGCGAAGTCGACGCCGTCCACGATGCGCTGCATGCCGTAGCCGCCGCGCAGACAGAACACCGCCCGCACTTCCGGGACCCGCAATGCGTCGTTGAGGTCGGCCAGCCGTTCGTCATCGGTGCCGGCGAAGAACGCATGCCGCCCGCCCGCGTGCTTGCCCAGGCGGACGCGCAGCCCCCACCCCTCGAGCGCCGCCACGGTAGCCGCCACGCGCCTCGCCTCGCTGGCCCCCGACGGCGACACCAGCGCCACGAGGTCCCCGTCGCCCAACCGCCGTGCCCTGATCACAATCCGCAGCCTACTCAAACCTCGACCGATCTCGTTGTCGTCGGGATGCGCCGGTGTGCGGGCCGCCCTCGGCCAAGATCAGGCTGAAGCCGCCGCCGCAGTCCGCCCAGACCGGCACAAAGAGCGATGACCGGTCAGTAGGCGTTGACATCCGTCTATGCATACTGGACGGTCGGCTCCATGGGGACCTCGATTCGCGCGCTGCTCGCGATCACGTTCGCCGCCGCTGCCGTCTCCGCCGCACTGGCCGGGCCGGCCGCCGGCGCGAACCCGCTCGCCGTTCCGCCTTCGACGCCGGCCCCACCACCTCCGCCGACGACGGGCCGGCCGCCATCGCCGCCGACCGACTTCACCGTCAGCGGCGTCACCCCGACCTCGGTCACCCTGTCGTGGACCGCGTCGGATCCCGGCTCCAGCCCGGTCGACAGCTACGCCGTCAACTACACGCAGGCGTTCAACGACATCTACTGGTCGCAGCAGGTCGGCAACGTCACCACGGTCACCATCACGTCGAACATCCGCCCGATCAACCAGTACACGTTCTGGGTGCTGGCTCGCGGCACCGACGGCCGAATCTCAACGTCACCACCCGCGGTCACCGCCATGACTCCGGCCGGCACCACCGGCGACACCTCCCCGCCGACAGCCCCCACCGACCTGCGCCTCACCGGAACCACCCCTGACGGCTCCGCCCTGGCCTGGAACCCGGCGGCCGACGACACGGGCGTCACCGGCTACAACGTCTACTTCTTCGACGGCTGGTACTCGTCGACGCTGGTCGGCACCACCGCCGCCACCACGTTCGTAGCCCCGCCCGGCAGCAACGGCACCGGCTTGAGCGCCTACTACGTGCGGGCCAAGGACGCCGCCGGCAACCTGTCGATCGCCTCCAACACCGTCCGGCCCGGCACCACCCCCACGCCCACGACGCCTCCCCCGGCTCGCACCTGCCGTGTCGCCTACGACATCACCTCAGAATGGCCCGGCGGCTTCGTAGCCGAGCTCACCATCACCAACACCGCCCCCACCGCCTTAGACGGCTGGACGCTGACCTTCCCCACCGCCGGCGACCAACGCGTCGCCTCCGCCTGGAACGCTACTTTCACCCAGACGGCCACCGACGTCACGCTGACCGCCGCCCGCTGGAACACCCGAATCCCCACCGGCGCCAGCGTCACAGCCGGCCTCCTGGGCCGCTGGACCACCAGCAACGCCGCTCCGCCCTCGTTCACCCTCAACGGCGAACCGTGCGGCATCTCCTGATCCGCGGTGATCGCAGATCGCGTATGCGGCAGTTCGGAACTACCAGCCGAAGGCGCCGCCCCCGATGAGGATGAGCAGGCCGAGGCCGATCAGGACGACGGGCAGCAGAATATGCCCCCAGCGGCTCAGCGCCTTGGCGATGACCGGCCGGGTGGCGAAGAACCGGCCGGCGGCAACCCAGACCGCGACCAGAAGCAGGAACACAACCACGTAGATGCTCGTGCCGCCGGCACCGGCGGTGGCGAGCACCGGGACGTAGACCCCGATGTTGTCGCCGCCGTTGGCGAAGGTCACGGCGGCCACGGCGAGCATTCCGGGCGGGCGATCGGTCGACGAGGCCTCGTCATCATCGTCGTCGCGGTTCCGCCACGCTTGGACGGCGGCCTTGATGCCCAGACCCAGCGGCAGCAGGCCGAGGTAAGGCACGACCTCGTCGGGCAGGAACGTGGCGCCAAAGGCGGCCGCCACGGCGACGACCAGGATGCCGGCGAAACCCAGATACTGGCCGGCCAAGATGTTCCGGGTCGTGTTCCGATGACCCGCCCCCTGGGCGAAGAACAGGGCCAGAACCACGATGTCGTCGACGTTGGTGACCGCGAACAGGCCCACGGCCTGCCCGATGACGGCGACGTTCAAGACTGCTGCCCTGCCTGCAGCACGAGCTTCCGGAGCAGGTCGGCCAGCGTCTGCCGCTCGCCGGGGGTGAGCGTGGCCAGCAGCGCCGCCTCGCCGCGGTTCTCGGTCGTGGCGTGCCGTTCGAACGCCCCGTTCCCGGCCTCGGTGAGCCGCACCCGCACCCGACGACGGTCGGCGCCCGGCTCGGCGTCGCGTTCGATCAGGCCGGCCTCCTCGAGCGGCCCCAGCCGCGCCGAGAGCGCGCCCCGCGTCAGCCCGAGCCGGTCCGCCAATTCCGACGGACTGGCCACATAGGGCGATCCACCCCGTCGCAAAGCCAGCAGAATCTTGAACTGCCCGTGCTCCAGCCCGCCCTGGACGAGAGCCGCGCGCCGCGCCTGGGTCAGATGCCGCCCGAGAACCGCCAGCCGCACCATGATCGCCTCCTGCACGGGATCCATCCACGGCAACTCGTCGCCCCAGACCGCCACCAACTCGTCCGCGCTGTCCCGCACGTTCCCGCCCCCGCGACATAGTTTTCTTGTGGATAGTTTTTCGGATTACTACCGTCCCGGGCATGACGCTACTCGATGAGATCTGCGGGGCGGCCCTCGATCTGGCTCGGGCCGGCCGGTGGGAACGAGCCTTGACTCTGCTGGACGTCGCCGACTCGGATGACCCCCGCTTCGCGTTGGCGGCGGCCGAGATTGCGGTGGACCACGACATGCGGACCGGCGGCAACGAAGCGGCCACACGGCTCGCCACGGCCGAGCGTCTGTGCGGCCCGGCGTGGGATGTGCAGTTCCTGCGCCTGCGTATCGACTACTTCGGCCAGCTGTTCGCCGACGGCCGGTTCTCCTTCGGGCCTGACGGCAAGGACCCGGCTGTCCTGGATGCTCTGCACCAGCGCGCCGGGAAGCTGGCGGCCGACGCGCCCGACTCGGTACGCGAGGGCTGGGCGCACATGTACCACGGCCTCATCCTCGACAATCTGTTCGCCGATCGGGCCGCCGCGCCCGCGCACTATGCGATCGCCCTGCGCGCCGGCGAGGGCGGTGGCGACGTTCCGCTGACCTGGGAGGCGTTGCGGCACCTGGGCGACCACGACCGCGACGAGGGCCACCTGGACAGCGCCCGCGAACGCTGGCAGCGAGCCACGGCTCTGGCCGCCGCCTCGGGAGCAACACCGGCCACCCTGGCCCAGCAGATGCTGCTGGCCGTGCTGGCCCGCGACACCGGCGACGAGGCCGGCGCCGTCGCCCTGGCTCGTGAGATCTCCCGATGGTCGGCCGCGATCGGGGCCGTGCGCCAGCACCAGCAAGCCGAAGCCTTCCTGGCGAACGAGATCGTGGCCTGACGGCAGGCGTCAGCACGTCAGCTGGGCGATGTGCCGGGCCGCGGCTTCCGGATGGCCGTGATACTGGGCGGGCGTGTTCTGGAAGAGGACGATCATCCACCGGCCGCCCTGCCGCTCAGCCACCACGGTCTGGACGGTGTTGAGGGCCGGGCTCAACTCCTCAGCCCCGGGCGGGATCATCCCCGCGATCGCATGAACCAGCCAAGCTGACTCGCCCACCGCGCGCGTGCCCACGACCTTGCCGACGTAGGCCGCCGTCGGGTGGTCGGTGAAGATGGGCCGTAGGTGGTCCGGGACGGCGCTGCCCTCGACCTGGCTGCCGTCGAAGCCGATCAGCAGGCCGTCCGGCGCGAACAGGGCGCCGAAGCGGTCGGCGTCCCGGTCGTTCCAGGCTCGCGATGGGGCTCACGTGAGCCCCATGGTGCCGTCCTACAACAGGGCGGCCGGGTTGTAGCACTTCCAGCTGCCCTTGCCGGCGTGCTTGGCCGCGTACATGGCCAGGTCGGCGCTGCGCAGCAGGCTGCCGGCGTCGTCGCCCGGTTCGGCGCTCGCGATGCCGATGCTCGCATTCGCGCGCACCACCGTGTCCTCGTACGGGATGGGCGAAGCCAGCTCGAGAAGGATGCGGTCGGCAGTCTGCGAAGCGCCCGCCGTGCCGCAGTCGCGGAGCAGCACGGCAAACTCGTCGCCGCCCAGGCGCGCCACCAGATCGCCCGTACGCACGGAAACGCGCAACCGGTCCGCCACGCCGGCCAGCAACGCGTCGCCGGCCGCGTGCCCCAGCGTGTCGTTGACCGCCTTGAAACCGTCGAGGTCAATGATCATGACCGTGGTCAGGCCCGAGCCGGTAGGTGTGGCGAGTGCGGCCGCCACCTCCTCGTGGAAGCAGGTGCGGTTGGCCAGGCCAGTCAAGCCGTCGGACTGGGCCTGGTGCCGCAGCCGCGCCTCGTGCTCGCGCAGGTCGGCCAGGGTGGCGTCGAGCTGGTCGATGAGCCGCCGGTTGTCGTGGAAGGCGGCCAGCTGCCGGCACACCACCAGCGCGAAGATGAGGCCGAGCCCGGTAACGGCGCCCCACAGGCGGGCGTGCGGCCCCTCGGGGATGACCGTGAGCACCGCAGTAAAAGCGACGGCAATTGACCCGTACGGCAGAAGGCTGTACGACTTTTGCCGGCGCGCACCGAAGGCGGCCTTCTCGTCGAAGCGAGCGAGCAACTCCTGCAGGCGCGGCCCCATGGCGATCAGCAGCGACGGCAGGAACCGGATGGCGTACACGTGGGCGGGCATCGGCCCGTCGGCGCCCGGCGACACGAAGACACCGATCGCGTTGACGACGGCCGACGCCAGCAGCGGAACGGCTACCGCTTTGTGCATGGGCGCGTTGCCGCTGAGCACCAGCTTTACCGCCGCGAAGCCCGAGGTGAGGATGACCGCGCCGGTCACCATCGTGTTCAGGACGTCGTCCGGCCCCACCGCGAAGCACCAGGCCACCACGGCCCCGCCGACCAGCACGGTCGCCGAGTCGAGCCAGAAGGCCACCTGCTCACGCCGGGTCCGCCCGGGCATCGGGTGGGCCAGCATGGCGATGATGAGGGCGGCCACGGCGACCGTGAAGCAGATGGTCTGCACCGGCCCGCCCGCGGTCGACCACTGGTTCTGGCCGGCCAGGGCGGTGACGAGCTGGACGGTGTCGCCCACCGCCACCAGCGCGCCGACGAAGGTCATGACGAGCCAGAAGCGCCGCAACGCGCCGGTCGCCCGCCGGGCCACCTGCCACGACGACAGGGCGAGGAGCGCGTCGAGCGGCGGCTGGAAGAACCAGAACGCCTGCACCTGCGCGTTGGACCGCCCGGAGAGGGCGAACAGCGCGACGCACCCGGCCAGCGTCCACAGCACGGCCCCGATCATGACGGGGTCGCGCCGCGCGGTCCGCAGGACCGACCTGTGCTGGCTCACGAGGAGGCTATCGGCATCGCGGCGGCGGCCCTGAGGGTAATGGTCACCTCCGTGCCGTGCGGCGTGCCCGTGCGGCGTGGCGACCGGTGGCGGAGAGCGCGCCGCCACCGGTCAGATCCTGTACGCCCCGTAGCTCACCCGGAGTGCGGTGGCGACGCGCCCGCCGGCACTGCCTCACCATCGAGGCGTCCTGATCGTCATCGACGATGCCGCGTTGGATGAAGCCTCAAGTAAACGAGTTTAAGAGGTCACCGAGAAATCGTCGATCGAGGATCATCCCTTTCCATGACCGACTTCGAGATGCCGGCCAACCTGGTGACGACCATCGGCCGGCACAAGCCGTTCGATCAATGGCTGTCCGAGCTGCCGGGAATCGTCACCGAACTCTGCGAGCGGTGGGACATCGAGGTCGAGCGCCCGTACCAGCCCGGCGGCTCGGCGTCCTGGGTGGCGCCGACGCGGGACGGCCCGGTGCTCAAGGTCGGCTGGAAGCACTACGAGGCCCGCGACGAGGCGGCCGGCCTGCGAGCCTGGAACGGCCAGGGCACCGTACGCGTGTATCGCGACGAACATTTCGGCCAGACCGACGCGCTGCTGTTGGAAGCCTGCCGCCCCGGCACCACATTGACCGCGTCCTTGCCGCCGGCCGACCGCGACGAGGTGATCGCGAAGCTGCTGCCCCGGCTGTGGATCACTCCCCCGTCCGGCAGCGACTTCCGCCCGTTGCAGTCAATGGTCGACGCCTGGGCCAAAAGCGTGCGGCCCGAGAAGCTGCCCGATTCCGGCCTGGCCCGCACCGGCCTGGAGTTGTGGCTGAGCCTGCCGAGCACCGCCGACCGCAACGTGCTGCTGTGCACCGACCTGCACCCCGACAACGTCCTGCGAGCCGAACGCGAGCCCTGGCTGATCGTCGACCCCAAGCCCTACGCGGGCGACCCGGCCTACGACCCCATCCAGCACATGCTCAACTTCCCCGACCGCCTGGCCACCGACCCAGCCGCCTTCGCCGACCGCATGGCCACCCTGCTGGCCCTGGACCCAGACCGCGTACGGCTGTGGTTGTTCGCCCGCTGCGTCATAGAAGCCGAACGCGAACCCACCCTCTGGACCACCGCCGTCCGTCTGAAGCCGTAACCCGCACGACAGTGAGCGAACGGCCAAGAACGCGCGACGGTCGCGCGTCAGGGGACGAGGTGGGCCAGCGGGCGGATCACGCGAGCGGCGATGTCGGCCGGCCACGGGAAGCCGGGGACGACTGATCGCTGGTGGGCCAGGCCGTGCAGGCCGAGCCACAGAGCCACGGCGTCGGCGAACGTGTTCGTGCTGGACGACTGGCCACTCTGAACGCACGCGTCCAGGCTTTCGACGATCACCTGGAGGGCGTCGCGCCCCAGGCCGGTCGCCTCCTCGACGGTGAGCGTTCCGTCGGCGACCGCGCGGGCGCCGTCGAACACGCCGCCGAACATGATGCGGTAGCGCTCGGGGTGGGTCACGGCAAAGTCCAAGTACGCGTTGCAGACGCTGATCAGGCGGTCCTCGGCGTCCACCCCTTGGGCCGCCTGCAGGCGGTCGGTGAGTTCGGCGAAGGCGGCCCTGGTGAGGGCGAACAGGATGGCGTCCCGGTCGGCGAAGTGCGGATAGATCGACGGGGCCGAGATGCCGACCCGCCGGGCCACCGCCCGCAGCGTGACGGCCTGCCCGTCGCCCGTCTCGTCGAGAATCGCCGCCGCCCCCGCAAGGATGTCGTCACGCAGGCGCGCACCCTCCCCCCGCCGATTGCGGGCGCGAGTACCAGCACCAGAGCCGGCATGAGGACTGGCGCCAGGGCCGAGGCCGAAGCCGGAAGACATCATTCCGCCGACCTTACGCGGGGACCACGACGACCTTGCCGGGCACGGTTCGCGCCTCGGCCAAGGTCATGGCCTCGCTGATGCGGGACAGCGGCACCCGGGCGGCCACCTGCGCGGTGATCCGGCCCTCGGCGAGCAGCGACAGCACGGCGGTCAGATCTTTGCGCGTACGGGCCTGGAACTTCGCAAGGTCACGCCGGCCCGACCACAGGTCGTAGAACGACGCGCGCTTGCCGTTCGGCAAAGCGTTCCACACCGCCAGGCGGGCCAGCGTGGCCAGGAACGCCGGCACCATCGGCCCCTTCTCGTGGGCCGCGATCGAATAGCTGACCAGCGCGCCGCCCGGGGCCAGCAACCGCCAGGCGCGGCGCAGGTGTTCACCGCCCAGATTGTCGAAGGCCGCGTCGACCCCGCCCGGCGCCAGCTCGCGGATCCGGTCGGCCAACTGAGGGTCGGCGTGGTCGAGCGGGACGACGCCGAACGCTCGCAGGGCGTCGTGGTGCCGCGGGTTGGCCGTGCCGATCACCCGGATGCCGTCGAGCCGGGCCAGCTGGGCCAGGGTGACGCCGACCCCGCCGTTCGCGCCGTGCACGAGGATTGTCTGCCCGGGTTGAACGCGGGCCGTGCGGTGCAGCATCTGCCACGCGGTGACGCCGTTGACGACCAGCGTCTCAGCGTCGCCGGGGTCCAGGCCGTCGGGCACCGCGACCAGGTCGCCGGCCGGCAGCAGCACGTGCTGGGCCCAACCGCCGGTCTTGGTCATCGCGGCCACGCGCCGGCCGGCCAGTGCCGCGTGGACGCCGGCGCCGACGCTGTGGACGACGCCGACCAGGTCGTACCCGGGCACGAACGGGAACTTCGGCTGGCCGGGGTATCGCCCCCGCCGCATGGCCTGCTCGGCGAACGACACTCCGCTGGCCTCAACGGTGACCAGCACCTGGCCGGGTGCCGGCGGCGGCAGATCCCGCGTACGCAGCTGCAGCCCGCTGGGCTCGACGATGCCGGGCAGGACAACTTCGGTGGTTTCCATGGCGCAAGCTCCCTCAGCCGTATGCTTACAGCTGTAAACATACGGCTTAAGGCAACGCCTGTAAACTTAGTGCTGGTTGAGCTTCGAGTGATGCCGGCCATAGGTGAAGTACAGGATCAGGCCGAGCACGAACCACACCGCGAAGCGCAGCCAGGTCACCGGCTCCAGGAAAGTGATCAGCCAGATCGAGAAGACGACGCCGACGGCCGGGATGATCGGCATCAACGGCAGCCGGAACGTGCGCGGGATCTCGGGCCGCCGGTACCGCAGCACGATGACCGCGATGCACACCACGACGAAGGCCAGCAGGATGCCGATGTTGGTCAGCTCGGCCGCCTCCCGGATCGGCAGGAACCCCGCGATGATGGCCGACACGATGCCGGCGATCCAGGTCACCCGGCTCGGCACACGCCGCGTCGGGTGCAGCTTGCCGAACCAGGCCGGCAGCAGGCCGTCGCGGCTCATCGAGTACCAGACCCGGGTCACGCCCAGCATGAAGGTGAACATCACGGTCAGGATGCCGACGATCGCGCCGACCGCGATGACGTCGGCCAGGCCGGACAGGCCGACCGAGGCGAAGGCGCTCGAGAAGCCGCTCTCGGGGTCGATGTCGCGGTAGTTCTGCATGCCGGTCAGCACCAGTGTGGCCAGCACGTACAGCACCATCGAGATGATCAGCGAGTAGATGATCGCCTTGGGCAGGTGGCGCCGCGCGTCCTTGGACTCCTCGGCCGCCGTGCTCATCGCGTCGTAGCCGAAGACGGCGAAGAAGACGGTGGCCGCGCCGGTGATGGCGCCGCTCCAGCCGAACGGGAAGAACGGGTCGTAGTTGGACCGGGTGATGTGGAACGCGCCGACCACCACGACCAGCAGCACGATGACGACCTTGAGGATCACGACCGCCGTCTCGGCCCGGGCCGCCGCCCGGATGCCCCGATTGAGCAGGTACGCGATGAGCAGGCACAGGATGACAGCGAACAGGTCGACCACGTGCCCGTCGCCCGTGCCCGGCGCACCCAGCATCCAGGCCGGCAGGTCGACCCCGAGGTCGGCCATCAGGAACGAGAAGTAGCCGCTGATCCCGATGGCCACCACCGACACGATCGCCGTGTACTCGAGCAGCAGGTCCCACCCGATGAACCAGGCCACCACCTCGCCCAGCACGACGTACCCGTACGTGTAGGCCGACCCCGCCTTCGGGATCATGCCGGCGAATTCGGCGTACGAGAGGGCGGCGGCCGCACTGGCGATGCCGGCGATCAGGAACGAGAACAGCACGGCGGGCCCGGCCGTCTCGTTGGCCACCGCCCCGGCCAGCGCGAAGATGCCGGCCCCGATGATGCCGCCGACGCCGATCGCGGTCAGCTGCCACAGCCCCAGCGACCGGTTGAGGTCGGTGTCACGCTCGTCCGACACGTCGTCGACGGGCTTGCGCCGGAAGATCCCCGATCCCCGGCCGAACCTCTGGGATGACACGGACATGACGGCCTCCTCGCTGAGCGCTCCTCTCGGAGTACCACGTGAAGCCGCACTTCGCATCCACAGGCGTGGATGCGAATCTCAAGCTCGAGCCAACGCGATCGCGATGAACAGCCCGTAGAAGACCATCAGCCCCAGGATCAGCGCGATGGTCGTGCCCGGCCCGATCTCGTTGTCGAACTCGTCCTCGGTGTTCTCGTCCACGACGTCCATGAAGTCCACGAACGGTCAACGAGGACGGCCCCCGATATCGACGGCCGTTCCCCCGATCGGGGCTTGCCCCGTGTGGACAGTCCCACCACGATGCTGGGCAGGAGGGCCACCATTTTGAGCTTCGATCTCGACTATCCCGCCCTGTACTACCCGGCCGACTCCGGCAGCCTGGCCGGCCAGCGCCGGTTCGTCCGGGCGACCCGGGTGCGGCTGTTCGCCCTGTTCGCGGCCGCGCTGGGCGGCGCCTGGTCGTGGCGGGCGGGCTCGTTCGACCTGTTCGGCCTGCTGGGTTTCGTCGCGTTCGCGATCGCGCTGGGCGCCGCGACCTATCTGCAGGCGACCGACCCGGCCCGCAGCTGGTACGAGGCCCGCACCGCGAGCGAGTCGATCAAGACGTTGACCTGGCGCTACATAGTCGGCGGGGATCCGTTCCCGCTCAGCCTGCCCGAGACGGCGGCCGAGAAGCTGCTCCGAGCCCGCCTGGCCGCGGTGATCGACCCCGACAAGCTGCCGGCGCCGTCGCCCTCGGCCCCGACCAAACAGATCACCGACCGGATGCGGTCCGTGCGCGCCAGTTCGTTCGAGGATCGCCGGGCGGCCTACCGGGACGGCCGGATCGAGGACCAGCGAGGCTGGTACGCCCGCAAGGCCGTCGCCAACGAACGGCTCAAGCAGACCTTCACCTGGGTCGCCATCGCGCTCGAGCTCGCCGGTTTCGTGGGCGCCGCGTTCAAGGCGTTCGGCCAGGTCGACGTCGACCTGCTGGGCGTCTTCAGCGCGGCCGCGGCCGGTCTCGCGGCCTGGACGCAGGCGCGAAGCTACGCCGACAACCAGCGGGCCTACTCGCGGAACGCCTACGAGCTGGGGCTGATCGCCGACGAGCTGGACGGTGTGTCCAAGGCGGACTGGCCGCGCTTCGTCGACGAGGCCGAGAACGCCATCTCGACCGAGCACACCCAGTGGCGCGCCGCCAAGGGCCTCGGAGCCCCGCGTCAGCGCAACGCCGCGTCAGCCCCGGAGTCGTGAGGTCAGTTCCTCGGCGGCGGATCGCCACGCGGCCTCGGAACGGTCGGTGATCTTGGCGAACAGGTCGGGCACGTGGTCGACCCGGCGGCGATCGCCCGCCCAGCGCAGGAGCGCGTTGGCCGCGTGATAGCGCACGAGGTATTCGCGGTCTTGCACGGCGGCGGCCATGGCTCGCACCAGTGCCGTCGTCGGTGGGAAGCCGGCCAGGGCGATCGCGGCGTCCAACCGTACGAACTCGGACCGCGCCCCCGACAGCAGACCCGCCACCGGCGTCGCCCAGCCCGGATCGCGCGTCAGCGCGTAAAGTCCCTCGGCGACCCGGATGCGGAACTCGTCCTGAGCCCGGATCAGCGCCGTCCGCAGGATGCTGACCGCGTCGGCCGGGGCCAGCCCGGCCGCGGCCAGCGCGATGAACGACTGCGCGGCCACCGAGTCGCCCTCGGCCAGCCCGGCCCGCAACATGCGCTCGACCGTCCTGGGATCGCGCCGCGCGGCCTCCAGCAGAGCCTCGAACTCAGGCCCGTCGGAGGGATCGCCGAAGATCTCGCGCCGCCATCGCTGCCACTTCGCATCATCCCCGTCCATCGACGGACATTATTACCACGCCTAGCTGAGAGTACACACACCGCCACGCCCCGGCCGCCATGAAGGCGACCGGGGCGCTGACAGCGAGTGACCTCAGTGGGCCATGGCGCGCGGGGCGTCGGGGTCGACGGCCAGCGGGCCGGAGCGGAACAGCAGGGCCGAGACGACCGCGCAGGCCAGGAACAGCCCGGCCGACCACCAGAACACGGTGTGGTAGCTGGCCAGCGACGCCTCGAGGGCGACCTGCGGCGAGCGGGCGTGCGACGTCGCGTAGTTCGTGGCCGCGGTGGCCGCGAACGAGCTGAGCAGGGCCGTGCCGATCGAGCCGCCGATCTGCTGCACGGTGTTGATCATCGCCGAGGCCACGCCGGCGTCCCGGTGCTCGACGCCGCTGGTGGCCGCGTTCTGCGTGGGGGCGAAGACCAGGCCGAGGCCGAGACCGATGATCAGCAGGCCGGGCAGCACTCCCGACGCGTACGTGGAATCGAGGTCGAGCCGCGTCATGAAGGCCATGCCGCAGGCCGCGACCAGGGCGCCGACCGGCACCAGTGGGCGGGGGCCGACGCGCGGCGTGAGCATCGAGCCGGCCGTGGTGGCCGAGAGCATGATCGCGCCCAGCATCGGCAGGAAGGCCAGGCCCGTCTGCACCGGCGTGAAGCCGAGGTTGCCGACCAGGTAGTACGTCAGGAACAGGAAGATGCCGAACATGCCGGCGCCGGCGATGCCGATGGCCGCGTACGAGCCGCCGCGGTTGCGGTCGAGCACGACGCGCAGCGGCAGCAGCGGGTTGGGCACCCGCAGCTCGATCAGCACGAACGCCACCAGGACGACGACGCCGATGACGATCGGGATCAGGGTGACCGCCGACGACCAGCCGTCGGTCTCGGCCTTGCCCAGCCCGAAGACCAGTGCCACCATGCCGACCACGGCGGTGACCGCGCCCGGGATGTCGATGCGGGCCCGGTTCTGCACCGGCTCGTCCGAAAGCTTGAGCAGCGCGCCGGCCACGGCGATGGCGGCGATGACCAGGTTGACGTAGAGGCACCAGCGCCAGGACGCGTACTCGGTCAGCACCCCGCCCAGCAGCAGCCCGACCGCGCCGCCGGCGCCCGAGATGGCGCCGAAGATGCCGAACGCCTTGCCGCGCTCGGCGGGCTCGGTGAACGTGGTCGACAGCAGCGAGAGGGCGGCCGGGGCCAGGGCCGCGCCGAACGCGCCCTGCAGCGCGCGGGCGACGATCAGCATCTCGAGGCCGTTGGCCGCGCCGCCCAGCGCCGAGGCCAGGGCGAAACCGACGAGGCCGATGAGGAACATGCGCTTGCGGCCGAAGAAGTCGGACAGGCGCCCGCCGAGCAGCAGCAGGCTGCCGAAGGCGAGGGCGTAGCCGGTGACCACCCACTGCCGGTCGGCGTCGGAGAACGCCAGGTCGGCCTGCGCGGTCGGCAGTGCGATGTTCACGATGGTGGCGTCCAGCACAACCATCAGCTGGGCCATCGCGAGCACGACCAGCGCCCACCAGCGCCCGGTCGGGACCGGCGGCGCGGCGGGCCCGGACGCCGGGCGAGCCTGAGTGTCGGTGGTCATCCGTAACCTTCCACAAGTGGGGATCCAAGTCCCCTTTCGCATCGGCACCGCACCGGCCGAGGTTAGGAATCGACGGTTGTGGTTGGGTGCCACGATGAGGGGCATGCGCCGGCTCTCGTCCCTGTACGCCGCGATCGGGGCGGTGCTCCTGCTCGGCAGCTTCGTGCTGCTGTTCCCGCTGCGGCACACCGAGGGCTTCGCCGACGAGCTGCGGATCAACATCGGCGCCAACCTGTTCGACCTGGTGCTGGCGGTGCTCGTGCTGCAGCCGCTGGTGCTCTCGCTCAACCGCAACGCCGTCCGGTGGCGCGATCAGCTCGACTACCGCGAGGTGATCCGGCTCATCGACCGGGCGCACGACCAGGTCGACATCTGGAAACACTGGACGGGGCTGCTCGAGCCCGCGTACGAGAAGGACTTCATCGCCGCCGTCCGGGCCGCCCTCGACCGCGGCGTCCGTTTCCGCATCCTGCTGACCGACCCGTCGTCACCGGACGCCGCCGAGCGCGCCCGCCAGGTCGCCCCGACCGACGCGCTCGCGCTGATGCGGCAGAACATCGAGCGGCTGGACGCCTTCCTGGGTGAGCTGCCCGAGCGGCACCGGCCGCTGTTCCAGGTGCGGATCAGCCCGGTCGGCCCGGCCCACGCCTTCTACCGCGTCGACGACTGGCTCTCGTACGGCCTGTTCCGCGACCGCCGCATGAGCGAGAACTTGCAGCGCGAGGTCCGCGTGCGCGGCGACGTCGGCGGGCTCGCGCTGGAAGCCTTCACCACCCGCTGGAACGCCCCCGGTCTGCGCGAGATCCCCGAGCACTACCGCATGCCGCTGCGCTTCACGATCGGCGCCGAGACGGTCGAGCACGAGCTGCGCTACGTCCTGCACGAAGGCGAGCACTGGGTCGACGTCCACCCCCAGGCGCTGCCGCACGCCTTCCACCCCGATCACGAGGTCTCCGACGGCCACGACAGTTTCGTCTTGGCCGACGCCGCCGCCGAGACTCCCGAGCGGGTGCTGGCCCTCTATTCGGCCAAGTACGGCCCCGGCCGCAGCGCCGTCCTGCTCCGCCTCACCCGCCCCTGAGAGCGTTCTCCCGCATTCGTGCCACCCGTGCCGGGCTTGCTAAGGCCGCTCACCACCGTCGATAGGGTCGTCACGACGGGTTGGTCACGACCGTGACCGTCGTCACCGCGGTGGAGACAGCGATCGCCGCCGCGGTCCGGACCACCGCCGTGTTCACCGCGTCCGCACCCCAGTTGCCCTGCTCGAGCGCTTTCGCGCGCTCAATGACGGGGGTCGACCAGGCCAGCTGGGGGCGCAGCATCGGGAGGGCACCGCTGCCCGAGAGCAGCGCGATGAGGGCGGCGGTCCGCGCGTCGGGCTCCGCGCCGTCGATGAGGACGGCGCGGATCCCGGCCCGCAGCCCGGCCTCGTGCTCGTGGTCGGCCGCGGGCAGCCGCGTCATCGGGATGATGCCCAGCACCCGCTTCTTCTCGCGGCGGATCAGCCCGCGCTCGAGCAGGCGGTCGATCACCGGCTGGTACAGGTACGAGCCGATCGTGATCAGCAGGGTCTGGGCGCCGCGCGGCTTCTCGGCCACCTTGTCGTACGCCTCCTGCAGCAACGGGTCGGGCAGCGGCCCGTCCCCGACGGCGTACACCTTGTTGCCGTCCGTCTCGACGCGGCCCAGCAGCGCCAGTTCGACGAGCACGGCGCCGCCCAGCGTGTAGTTGAGGGTGCCGGCCGCGGCCGGGACGCCCGTCTCGTCGTCGAGCAGCAGCAACATCAGATCCTCGACGATCAGCATGGTCTTTCCTCTCGTGGGACTTTCTCAGAGCCAGTCGTGTTCGCGGGCGTAGCGCGCCGCGTCGTGGCGGGTCTGCGTCTGGGTCTTGCGCATGGCGTTGGACAGGTAGTTGCGTACGGTTCCCGGGGCCAGATGCAGCCGGGTGGCGATGTCGGCGACCGAATAGCCCTCGCCGGTCACCCGCAGCACGTCGGTCTCGCGCTCGGTGAGCGGCGAGTCGTCGATGACGGCCAGCGCCGACACGTCGGGGTCGATCCAGCGCCGGCCCTCGTGCAAGGTGGCGATCACCGAGGTGATGTGCGCGGGCTCGGCCGCCTTGCTGACGAAACCCTGCACCCCCAGCTTCAGGGCCTTGCGCAGCACACCGGGCCGGGCATGCCGGGTCAGCATGAGGATCACCTGCTCGGGCCGGCTGCGGCGGATCTCGGCGACCGCGCCCAGGCCGTCCACCCCCGGCATCTCGAGGTCGATGACGAGCACGTCGGGCCGGTGCAGAAGCGTTTCCCGTACGGCGGAAGTGCCGTCGAACGCCTCGGCGAGCACGGTTATGTCGCCCTCGAGCGGCAGCAGGGCGGCCAGCGCCTTGCGCAGCAGAGCCTCGTCGTCGGCCAGGACCACCGTCGTCATCGGAACTCCGCCGCCGTCACGAACTCCCCTTCCCGCAGCGAGACCGTCAGCTCGCCGCCGTCGTCGTGCACCCTTTGCCGCAGCGCCGACAGGCCCCGCAGCTCGGGCAGCGTCTCGCCCCGCGCCCCGTCGTTGACGATCGTGATGCCGGCCGCGCCCAGCGTGATCCGCACCTGGGTGGCCTGGGCGTGGCGCAGGATGTTGGTGGTCGTCTCGCGCAGCACCTGGCCGAGCAGTTCGCTGCTGCGCGCCTCGGGCTCGGACTCCCGGGTTATGCGCACGGTGATCCCGGCCGCCTCGAACAGGTTCTTGGCGTTCTCGAGCTCCGCCGTCAGATTGAGCCTTCGTTGCGCGTACGCCAATTCTTTGGTCTGTTGAATGGTGTCGGTGAGCAGGGTGTTGATCTCTCGCAACTCCTCCTCGGCCCGCTCGGGATCGGCCCGCACGAGTTTCTGGGCGAGCGCCGCCTTCAGCTTGACCACGTGCAGCGTGTGCCCCTGGATGTCGTGCAGGTCGCCGGCGAAGCGGACGCGCTCGCGGATGACGGCCATCTCGGCCTCGCGTTGCTTGGACACCTCGAGCTCCTGCACGATGTCGTAGAAGCGCTCGCCGACGTACGACAGCACCATGATCAGCGCGGTCACGGCGGCCGGAATGAGCGCGAACCGCTGGACGTCGTCGCCGCCGTCGACCAGCAGCCGCAGCGCCCCGACGGCGCCGACGTAACCGACCAGCGCGACGCCCGCCGCGTACCGGTAGCGGGGCAGCCGCGGGATGGACAGCGACCCGACGCTGGCGACCCCCCACCACGCGTTGGGGCTGTCGATCACCAGCACCCCCAGCGGCCACACCACGGCCCCGACGATCAGGCACGGCACCGCGACCCGGCCGACGTCGTTGGCCGTCCACCGCTCGAACGCGACCACCGCCGCCACCGCGCCCGGTACCAAAATGAGGGCGTGCCACCAGACATGCAGGTCGACCGCGACCACGACCACGGCCGCCACGATGATCGGCGGCAGCGCGGTGGCCAGGTTCAGCCGCCGCAGCCGGCCCTGCGTGGCGTCGGTCAGCCGCAGCGCGTGGGTGTTCACCGTCCCAGTATTGAGATCTCCGGCGGCATCGCACAGTGACACCACGTCATACGGGCTCGTGACACTGCGACACTGACCGCCGGCCGCTTCCGCTGGTGTCATCGAGTCATGTCCACGCCAGTCATCGAAGTCGACAAGCTCAACCTCAAGTACGGCGAGTTCCACGCCGTGAAGGACCTGTCGTTCGAGGTACGACCCGGGGAGCTCTACGCGCTGCTCGGGACGAACGGCGCCGGCAAGACCTCGGCCCTGGAGACGGTCGAGGGCCACCGGCAGGCCACCTCGGGCACCGTACGCGTGTTCGGCCACGACCCCGGCGACCGCAAGGCCGTCCGCCCCCGCATGGGCATCATGCTGCAGGAGAGCGGCTTCTCCCCCGATCTCACCGTCCGCGAGTCGGTGAACCTGATCGGGCAGCTCACCGCCCGGCAGGACGACACGGGCCGCGTACTGGACGTGGTCGGTCTGACTCGCAAGGCCGGCACCCTCGTCTCGCAGCTCTCCGGCGGCGAGAAGCGCCGCCTCGATTTCGCCACGGCCGTGTACGGGACACCCGAGCTGATCTTCCTCGACGAGCCCACCACCGGCCTCGACATCCAGTCGCGTGACTCCCTGTGGGAATCGGTCGACCGCCTGCGCGAGAACGGCTCCACCATCGTGCTGACCACGCACTACCTGGAGGAGGCGCAGCAGCGGGCCGACCGGATCGGCCTCATGCACCAGGGCGTCCTGCGCCGCGAGGGCACCGTCGGCGAGCTCACCCGCACCCTGCCGTCGCACATCCGCTTCGCCGCCGGGCCGCAGCCGCTGCCGCTGGCCTCGACCGAGCGCGACGGGGTCACCGTCATCGAGACCTTCCAGCTGCAGAAGGACCTCCACGTGCTGCTGGGCTGGGCGCAGGACCACGGAGTCGAGCTCCGCGACCTGTCCGCCGGCCCGACCAGCCTGGACGACGTCTTCCGCGCGATCGAAGCCTGAGGAGGCACCCATGTTCGCCATCGCCCGCAGTGAGCTCATCCAGATCTTCCGCAACCGCCTGGTGCTGGTCACCAGCCTGGTCATGCCGGTCGCGGTGAGCGCGTTCTTCATCTACCGCCACGAGGCCTTCGCCACGATCGGCAGCCTCGGCTACATCGCGGCCATCGTGATGTTCACGGTCGGCGCGTTCGGCCTCTACACGACCGCGGTGACCACCTTGGCCTCGCGCCGGCAGAACCTTTTCCTCAAGCGGCTGCGCTCCACCGCGGCCGGCGACCGGACCATCCTGGCCGGGCTGCTGCTGCCGGTCACCGTGCTCAGCGTGGTGCAGATCGGCGTCATCCTGACCG
Organism: Paractinoplanes pyxinae; assembly: GCF_026626335.1. Classification (GTDB taxonomy): domain Bacteria; phylum Actinomycetota; class Actinomycetes; order Mycobacteriales; family Micromonosporaceae; genus Actinoplanes; species Actinoplanes pyxinae. The sequence continues at coordinate 417,362 of NZ_JAPNTZ010000008.1, forward strand.
TGTTCGGCGTGGTCAGCGGCCGCCCCGGCGACATCCCGCTGCTGGCCGCGGCGGCCGTGGCCACCATCGCCATGATGGTCGGCCTGGCCCTGGCCACGGCCGGGCTCACCAACTCGCCGGAGCACGCCCAGGTCACCACGCTGCCGATCAGCATCGGCGTCATCGCGATCGCCAGCTGGGTCGGCATCAGCGGCACCGAGGAGCTGACCCTGCTCAAGCGGCTGCTGCCCGGCGGCGCGGCCACCGAGATGGTCGTCGACGCCTGGAACGGCAGCGCCTCGCTGATCCTGCTGGCGCCCACACTGGCCTGGGTCGTCGTCGCCGTGGCTCTCGCCGCGCGTCTGTTCCGGTGGGAGCCCCGGCGCTGAACTACGCTGGTCGGCATATGAGTTCTGACCTGCTGGAAATCCGCCGCATCTACGCCGAGCCGGCGGCGGCCGCGCTCCCCCGCGGCAAAGAGGTGCTGGCCCGCTTCCCCGACGCCGAGGTGGTCGAGGTCGAGAGCCACAACCGCATCGACGAGCTCTACGGCGACGAGACCAACGTCAACCGCTGGGTCCGGATCAAGCGCGAGGCGCTGGTGCTCGGGGTGAAGAAGACGCTGACCGCCCGGCCCAACGGGCGGTCGGCCGACTTCATCGCGCCCAGCACGGCCAACGGGTGCGCGATGGCCTGCGCGTACTGCTACGTCCCGCGGCACAAGGGGTACAGCAACCCGGTCACGGTCTTCGCCAACATCGACAAGATCCTCGGGTACGTGGGCCGGCACGCCGCCCGGCAGGGTGTGAAGCCGGCCCCCAACGAGTGCGACCCCACGGCCTGGGTCTACGACATCGGCGAGAACTCCGACTGCAGCGTCGACGCCCTGATCAGCGACAACGTGCGCGACCTGGTGGAGCAGTTCCGCTGGATGCCGACTGCCAAGGCGTCGTTCGCCACCAAGTACGTCAACCGCGACCTGCTCACGTGGGATCCGCAGGGCCGCACCCGGATCCGCTTCTCGCTGATGCCCGCCCAGGACGCCAAACTGCTCGACATCCGTACGTCGCCGATCCTGGAACGAATCGCGGCGATCAACGACTTCGTCGAGGCCGGGTACGAGGTCCACGTCAACTTCAGCCCCGTCGTCGTCCGCGACGGCTGGCTGCCTTCCTGGGCTGAGCTGTTCGAGCAGCTGGACGCGGCGCTGAACCCCGCGGCGAAGGCCCAGCTGGCCGCCGAGGTCATCTTCCTCACCCACAACCGCGACCTGCACCAGGTCAACCTCGGCTGGCACCCCAAGGCGGAGGAGCTGCTGTGGCGCCCCGAGCTGCAGCAGGTGAAGCGCTCGCAGAACGGCTCGCTGAACGTCCGCTACCGCACCGGCGCCAAGGGCCAGTACGTGAACGCCCTGACCGACCTGATCGCCGAGAAGATTCCCTACTGCCGCGTCCGCTACGCGTTCTGACCGGTGCACACCGTCGAGCTGCTCCCGTCGGCCGAGCTTGATTCCCGCGTACGGAATCTGTGGGCGCTGCTGGCGAGTTCGGGGTTGCCGAGCCTGGGCGCCCACCCCCACGCGACAAATCGCCCACACCTCACCGTAGTGACCGCTTCGTCGCTGGCCGGCCTCCCGCCTTTGGAGCTTCCGCTCGCCGCAAAGCTCACGGGCATTCGTATGCTCAACCGAGCGCTGGTCTGGACGGTCGAGCCCTCGCCCGCGCTGCACGCCCTGCATTCCTCGGTGTGGTCGTCGATCGGCGGCTGGCCCCCACCGGAAGAGTTCGTCCCGCATCTCAGCCTCGCCCTGCGCGTACCGCCGGAGGCCCAGCCGGCCGCGCTCGACCTGCTCGCCGACGTCTCCCCGATGTCCGGCCGCTTCGAGTCCGCCCGCACCTACGACACCGAGACCCGCACCGTGCGCGACCTCTGAAGCTGAGAGCTGGCAGGGAACTCTCAGGGAGGCCGTCGATACTGCTGGAGGTCATGCCGTCGGATCAGCCTGAGGAGTTCTTCGTGACCGTGCTCGCCGAAGCCGCCCCCGAGACGTCCGGCGGGCTGACCGGGTGGGCCGTCGGCCTCATGGAATCGCTGGGCGGCGTGGGCGCGGCGCTGATCGTCGGGCTCGACAACCTGTTCCCGCCCATCCCGAGCGAGCTGGTGCTGCCGCTGGCCGGCTTCTCAGCCAGCCGCGGCGTGTTCAGCCTGCCCGAGGCGCTGTTCTGGACCATGCTGGGCTCGGTGGTCGGGGCGATCATCGTCTACTGGGCGGGCGCGCTGCTCGGCCGGGACCGCACGCGCCGCCTGGTGGCGTTCATCCCGCTGGTCAAGGTGCAAGACTTCGACCGCTGTGAGGAGTGGTTCGCCAAGCACGGCACCAAGGCCGTGTTCTTCGGACGCATGGTGCCGCTGTTCCGCAGCTTCATCTCGCTGCCGGCCGGCGTCGAGCGGATGAGCTTCTGGAAGTTCACGGTGCTCACCACGCTCGGCAGCCTCATCTGGAACACGCTGTTCGTGACCGCCGGCTTCATCCTGGGCGAGAACTGGCACCGCGTCGAGGGCTACGCCGGCGTCTTCCAAAAGATCGTCATCGCCGGCGTGGTGATCGGCATCGGCTACTTCGTCTGGCAGCGCCTGCGCTCCAACCGCCTGGGCCCACCCGACGCCGACGCGACCACGGTGCTCCCGGTCATCCGCGACCCCCGCCCGTCCTCCCCCGACGTCGGCCTGAACGGCCTGTTCGACGGCCCGGACAAGGACGCGACGGCGGTGCTGCACCTGCCGCCGGTCCGCAACTCCGACAACGACGCCACGATGATCCTGCGCCCGGTCCGCGACGACTACCGCCGTCCCTGACGGGCCCGCCACCCGATCGCGACTCGGGGGGAGGCGGCGACCAAGTGGCGGGGGCTCGTGACGCCGGCGTGGTCCGGCATTAGTTCTGACGCGCGCGGAGCCTCCGCTGTTGCGTGCGCCGCCCCGGACATTGAAGAAACGCTCTTCTCCGTAGGCTGTTTCGATGTTCGACCTGACGCGTGTGGCCCGCCGTTGTTCCCGGATCGTCGACTCGCGCGCGTTCGAGGTGACCATTGTGGTCATGATCGGGGCCAACGCTGTTCTGCTCTGCGTTGAGACCTATGACCACCTGGTCGAGTCGATGCCCTACCTGCACTGGCTGGAGTGGTTCTTCCGGGCCGTCTTCGTCACCGAAATCGTCATCCGGATTCTGGCGTACGGGCGGCGGCCGCAGGACTTCTTCAAGCACGGCTGGAACGTCTTCGACTTCGTCGTCATCGCGGCCGTGTTCATCCCGGGGCTGCACGGCGACTCGGCTGCTCTGCGGGTCATCCGGATGGCGCGGGTGGTGCGGCTCGTGCGCTTCTCGCCGGGGCTGCGCACGATCGTCACGGCACTGCTGCGCAGCCTTCCGGGGGTCGGCGGGTTCCTGGCGCTGGCCCTGGTCACCTTCTATGTGTACGGGATGGCGGGCTGGCTGCTGTTCGGCGACGCCTACCCGGACGACTACGGCACCATCGGCCGCGCGGTGCTCACGCTGTTCGTGCTGCTCTCGCTGGAAACGCTGCCGGACCTGATCCAGCAGGGGCTGGAGTTGTCGCCCTGGACGCTCGTCTACTACATCAGCTACGTCCTGATCACCGTCAACCTGCTGCTCAACATCCTCATCGCCGTCATCGTCAACTCGATGGAAGAGGCCCGCCGCCTCGAGATGACCGAGAGCCTGGGCACCGACGAGGACCAGGACGGCGTCCCCGACGACATCGACCGCATCCTGGTCAGCCAGCGCCTCGACGACCTGCGCACGATGATCACCGAGCTCGAGCGGGACCTGCGCATCGACCGCCGTTCGAGCACCGGTTCCCGATTTAAGGATCTTTAATGTTGGGCCCTCATCCGCCCGTGCGACCGGGGTCGTAGTTGTCGGTACAGCTGCAGCGAGCAGCTTCCGACGGCGAAGGAGCCCCACGATGTATCGGACCCGGCAGCGCAAGATGTCCTCGACGACGCGCAAGGTCGTCCTGGGAGCTTCGGCGCTGGCGCTGGCGGGTGGCGCGTTCGCCGTCAGCACCGGCATGAGCAGCGCGGGCGAGAACTGCGTCGGGCTCGACCAGGCCCTGCGCCAGAACCTGCAGTTCATCGCCGGTCAGCGCTCGGCCCCCGACGCCCAGTCCGAGGCCCGCATCGCCAACCGGCAGGCGGTCGTCGACCTGATCAACCAGCGCCGCGCGGTGGCCGGTTGCAACGCCGACGTGGCGGCCGAGGTCCCGGGCGCCGCCGCCCCGGCCGGCAATCAAGGCGCCAAGCCCCCGGCCGGCAATCAAGGCGCCAAGCCCCCGGCCGCCAAGCCCCCGGCCGGCAACAACGGCGGGAACCAGGCCGGCGCCACGAAGCCACCGGCGGCGGCCAACCCGCCGGCTCAGAACGCGGGAACCGGCGCCGGCGAGGTCGTCTGCAAGGGCTCGACGGTCACCCTCTCCGGCGAAGCGGGCGCCCCCTTCGCGTCCAGCGGCACCTTCCCGATCGGCACCACCCTGAAGGTCACCAACCTCGACAACAACAAGAGCACCACGGTCAAGGTCGAGACCACCTCGGGCAGCTGCGTCCTGCTCAACAACGCCGCCTTCGAGCAGGTCCGCGAGCCCGGCAAGTTCCTCATCCGCCGCGCCGTCATCGAACGCGTGGGCTGACGAACCCACGAAGTGGGCGCCCGGGCGGCAACCCGGGCGCCCACGCGACAACTCAGGCGTAGTAGCGGTAGATCGGCCGCGCCACGCAAGCAGGCTTGTCGAGCCCGTCGATCTGCACGGTGAAGTCGTAGGTGGCCTGCACGCACCGCTTGGCCACCTCCTCCACCGAGACCACCGTGGCGGCCAGCCGGATCTTGGCGCCGACCCGGACCGGGCTGGCGAACCGTACGCGGTCGAGCCCGTAATTGACGCCCATCCGGACCCCTTCGACCTGCAGGATCTCGCCGAAGAACGGGATCACCAGGGACAGCGTCAGGTATCCGTGGGCGATCGTCCCGCCGAACGGCCCTGCCGCCGCCCGCGCCTCGTCCACGTGGATCCACTGGTGGTCGCCGGTGGCCTCGGCGAACTGGTTCACCCTGTCCTGCGTCACCTCGAACCACGCGCTGTGCCCGAGGTCGCGTCCGGCCAGGGTCTTCAGCTCGTCCAGCCCGCTCACAGTAATCATCCCGCGAATCTCCCGCACCGCGCCCGCGCTGTCCATCCCGTAAATCACCAGCTGCTCAGGACTCAAGACGAAGGCCGGGCAGCCGATGGTGAGACGTGCGGAAGCTGGTCCTCATCGTCGGCGCCGGCCTCCTCCTGCAGCTGCTCCTGCCGCACCTGCCCGAGCGGCCGGGCCTCGTGCTCGCGTGCGTGCCGATCGCCGCCGCCGGTCTCTACTCCGCCGTCGGGTTCCGTCGCCAGGCCCGGGCGGCCACCGGCCGGATCCGGGGCGCCACCATGCTCGGCGGCGTCGCGGGCGGCCTGCTTGGTCTCGCGTACGCGCTCTACGCCGCCGAAGCGCTCGGCCTGCCCGTCGGCGTCGCCCCCGACCTGTTCGGCGTGTGCGCCGCGGTGGCCACCGTGCCCGCGATCCTGCTGGCCGCGCCGCCCTTCCCCGACCGTCTGGCCCTCGGCACGTACCTCATTGACGTCACCACCGTGGCCGGCGCGATCTTCGCCAGCGCCTGGCACTTCGTGCTCTCCCCCGCGGCCGCCCACCTGCCGGCCGGCGGTCAGACCAGCTTCGTGCTCACCATGCTGCCCGAGATCGTCGCGGCCACGCTCGCCCTCATGCTGATGTCGCGCACCAGCGGCCCGCACTCGCTGCACCTGCTCGCGGCCGGGATGGCCCTGTTCGCGGTGGCGTCCGTCGGCAGCGTGTGGACCCACGCCGAGAATCTGCCCTGGTACTCCGGCGGGCTCGGGGCCGCGTACCTGGTCGGTGGCCTGACCGTCGCGGTGTCCAGCCGCAACGTCATCGCGCCGGCCGACCCGACCGGCTGGCGGGCCTTCACCAGCTTCTGGAGCACGCTGTCGTACCTGCCGACCGTGCTCACCCTCGGCTGCGTCGCGCTCGAGTACCGCGTCAACGGCACGCCCAGCGCCGTCCTGGTCTGGGTGGTCCTGGGATCGTCCGCGCTGGCCCTGGTGCGGCAGTTCCTCAACCTGCTCATCGTGCGCCGCCTGCGCGCCGAACTCGACCACCGCGCTTTCCACGACCCGCTGACCGGCCTGCCCAATCGCGCCGCCTTCCAGCGTGACGCCACGGCGGCGCTGGCTCGCGGTGACGCGGCCGTGCTGCTGCTCGACCTGGACGGGTTCAAGCAGGTCAACGACACCCAGGGGCATGCGGCGGGCGACGCGGTTCTGGTGAGCGTCGCGGCGGGGCTGGGCGAATTACTTCGTACGGGCGCAATCGCGGCACGGTTGGGCGGTGACGAGTTCGCCGTCCTGCTCCCGGCGACCGATCCGGAGACCGCCGCCGGCACGGCCACCCGGATCCTGGGATCGGGCATCCGCGGAACCATCGGCGTCAGCCACGCCGCCGAGCCGGGACGCGCGCTGGACGAGATGCTGCACGAAGCCGATGTGGCGCTCTACGAGGCCAAGGCGGCCGGCAAGGGCGTCGTGCGCGTCTACGGCCAGGGGCTGCCATGGGGTGGCGGTTCCTCGTCCGTACGCCCCGCGGCGGGCAGCCACAAGACGAACGTGCTGCCGTTGCCGGGCGTCGAATAGGCGGCCACCCGGCCCCCGTGCGATTCGACGATCTGCCGGACGATGGCCAGCCCCAGCCCGGTTCGACGCTCACGCCGTACCCCATCAGTTTCGCCGTTGTTCCCCCGCCAGAACCGGTCGAACACCCGGAGCAGGTCGTCGGCGGCGATGCCGGGCCCCTCGTCGGCCACGGCTAGCCACAGCCACGACCCCGACCGCCCGGTGGCGATGGTGATGGTCGACGGCGCCGGCGCCAGCCGCACCGCGTTCGACAGCAGGTTGCCCGCGGCCCGGCGCAGTGCGTCAGCGTCCCCGATCATGTGCAGGTCGGGCTTCGTCTCTACGCGGAGCCGCAACGGCCGGTCGGTCACGAACGACTCCTCGCCGGCCTCCCGCGCCACCACCGACAGGTCGACGTCGGCGTCGATCGAGGCCTCGGCGTCGCGGCGGGCCGTCGCCAGCAGGTCCTCGACCAGCCGCGACATCCGCGTCGTGGCCCGGTCGACCACCGCCACCGCCCGCTGCCGTTCCTCCGGGGTCGCCTCGGGCACGGTGAGCGACGCGTCGAGGTTGGTCCGGATGATGGCCAGCGGGCTGCGCAGCTCGTGCGACGCGTCGTCGATGAGCTGCCGCTGGGCCTGGAACGCGTGGTCGAGCCGGTCGAGCATCGAGTCGATGGTGTCGGCCAGGTCGCGCAGCTCGTCGCGCGGCCCGGCGAGCCGGATGCGGCGGGACAGGTCGGTGGCCTGGATGTCCCGGGTGGTCCGGGTGATCGCCCCGACCGGCCGCAGCGCCCGGTCCGAGATGATCCAGCCGATGGCCAGGCTGGCCACGAACAGCACGGCCAGCGCGATGATCGTGTACTGCCGCAGCGTGGTGAGGGTGTTGTAGTTCACCGCGGCCTCGATCTGGCTGATCTCGGCGACGTTGGAGAACCCCTGGAAGTTCCGGTTCTGGTCGTACACCTTGGCCAGCTGCGCGCTGACCGGCTGCGGTTCGGTCGTCTGGCGGACGGCTATGTAGATCGCCCCGAGGGTCACGGCCGCGACGGTGAACAGCACCATCGAATAGATGACGGTGAGCCGGAACCGGATCGACCGGAACACCTCGGGGAGATTCACGCCGTGCCTCCCGGGGCATGCCCTCCTGGCCCTACGACCGCTTCGCTCGCTCCGGTGCAGTCGGTCATACCGCAGCCTCCCGCAGCCGGTAGCCGCGCCCGACGACTGTCTCGATCGAGCCCTCGCCGAGCTTGCGCCGCAGCGTGCCCACCGTGACCCGTACGGTCTGGGTGAACGGGTCGGCGTTGGCGTCCCACACGTGCTCGAGCAGCTCCTCGCTAGAGACCACGTGCCCGGGCCGGGTCATCAGGTATTCCAGCACGCCGAACTCCTTGGGCGTGAGCGACAGCGGCCGGTCGGCCACGGTCACCGAGTGGCGGGCCGCGTCGAGCACGATGTCGCCCACCGTGAGCTGCGACGACCCGCCGCCGGTGTCCCGCCGCAGCAGCGCCCGCACCCGGGCCAGCAGCTCGGCCAGGTGGAACGGCTTGACCAGGTAGTCGTCGGCCCCGTCGTCGAGGCCGCGCACCCGGTCGTCCAGCCCGCCGCGGGCGGTCAGCATGAGCACCCGCGGATCGCCGTCGCCGGGCGTCGGCAGGTCGCCGGCGCGCAGCGAACGGCAGAGATCGAACCCGTTGCCGTCGGGCAGGTTCACGTCGAGCAGCATCAGGTCGTACTCGTTGACGGTCAGCCGGTCATAGGCCTGGGCGGCGTCGAAGGCGACGTCCACCGCGTAGCCGGTGCGGGCGAGCCCCACTCGGAGGCCCTCCGCCAGATCTTCCTCGTCCTCAACTACCAGCAACCGCATCCTTCGACTATCCACGCGCGATGAGGGAATCGGCGACCTGGCGGGCCCGTTCGATGGGAACCGCGAACCCGATCCCGATCGAACCGCCGCCCTCCAGGGTCGCGATGGCCGTATTCACCCCGATAACTTCCCCGCGGGCGTTCACGAGCGGTCCGCCCGAATTACCCGGGTTGATCGAGGCGTCGGTCTGCACCGCCGTCTGCCGCGAAGACCCACCCAGCCGTACGGGCCTGTCCAGCGCACTGACGATGCCGGCCGTCACCGTCCCGCTGAGCCCCAGCGGGGAGCCGACCGCCAGCACCGGCTCGCCGACCCGGGTCGCGCGGGGGTCGGCCAGCGCCAGCCGGTCGAGCGCGCCCGCCTCGTCCACCCGCAGCACGGCGATGTCGTTGCTCGGGTCGGTGCCGACCACCTCGGCGTTGAGGCGACGGCCGTCCGAGCCGACCACGGTGATGTTGCCGCCGCGGCCGCCGGCCGCCACGACGTGGTTGTTGGTGACGATGTGACCGCGGTCGTCGAAGACGAACCCGGAGCCGGAGCCGCCGCCCGAGGCCATACGCACCTGGACCGACACGACGCCGGGCAGCACCCGGGCGGCCGCCCCGACGAGGTCCGACGGCACCCCGCCGACGGGCGGCGGCGCGGCCGTGGCCGGCTCGGATCCGCTGCCGTCGTCGTCGCGGCCGGCCACGTAGCCGGCCGCTCCCCCGGCGCCGGCCGACAGGCCGATCACGGCGAGAGCCGCCAGCGCGGCGGCCGGGAGACGCCGGCTGCGGGCTGCGCGGTTCGGGCTTGTCTCGGCGGCTTGCTGCGGCGCCGAAGCCCAGTCGGGCGACTGGAACTCCGGACCGCGAGGTGACCCAAGTCCAGACATGGTTGGTCCTTTCTTCAACGTCAGGGGAGGCGGGCGAACCAGAACATCGAGGCCAGCGCGGCCAGCAGGGCCAGGCCGAGCCCGATGCCGATGAACCGGGCCGAGATGTCCCGCACCTCGGTCTGGTAGCCCACGGAGGATCCGATGTCGGCGTACGCGTTCTGCAGCTCTTCGGTGTTGGCGGCCTCGAAGTAGCGCCCGCCCGTGGCGTCGGCCACCGACCGCAGCGTCTCGCCGTCGACCGGAACCTCCTGGCCGCCGCCGATCGTGCCGCTCGGCGTGCCGAACGAGATGGTGTCGACGGGCACGCCGAGCTCGGTGGCCAGACGGGCCGCCTCGGCCGGGTCCTGCCCGGACGTGTTGGCGCCGTCCGAGAGCACGATCACCCGGGCCGGCGGCACGTCTTCCTCGGCGGCCGAGTCGACCGACCGGATCTGCTCGAGCGCCGACGCGATCGCATCCCCGATCGCCGTACCGGCCTGACCGGCCGACCCGTCGGCGAGCCGGTCGATGCCGGTGCCCAGCTGGGCCCGGTCGGTGCCCGGCGGGACGAAGACCGAAGCCTGCCCGGCGAACCCGACCAGACCGACGTTGAACTGCTCAGGCAGGTCCTCGACGAAGATCCGGGCCGCGTCCTTGGCCGCGCTCAGCCGGTCCGGGGCGACGTCGGTGGCCAGCATCGACCGCGAGACGTCGACCGCCACCAGCACGGTCGCGCGCTCCCGGGGCACCCGCACCTCGGCCTGGGGCTGGGCGAACCCGACCACCAGCAGGCCCAGCATGGCCAGGAAGGCGCCGGTGGGCAGATGCCGCCGCCAGCCCGGGCGCTTCGGGGCCACCCGGTCGAGCAGCTTCAAGTTGGTGAAACGGACGGCGTACTTGCTGCGGCGGCGCTGCGCGATCACGTACGCCACGGCCAGCGCGGCCACGCCGAGCAGCAGCCACAGCCGCTCCGGGGAAAGCCAGGTCATCTCGGGTTCCTTTGCGGTTTCGTCGCGGCCCGGCTCAGACGCCGCCGGGCGTGCACGTGACGCACGATGTCGGCGACCCAGTCACGGTCGGTCCGAAGGGGAAGATGGGCGGCGCCGGCCCGCTTGATGGCTTGCGCGATGGTGGCCTGCTGCTGGGCGGCGGCGGCCGCATAGCGTTCGCGCAGCTTGCGGCTGGCGGTCGGGACGTCACGGCGGCGGCCGGTCTCCGGGTCGACCAGCGTGAGCAGCCCGACATCGGGCAGCTCGTGCTCGCGCGGGTCGCCCACCTGCACGGCCAGCACCTGATGGCGGGAGGCGAGCCGGCGCAGCGGCTCCTCCCAGGCGGGCGCGGCCGGGCCCAGCCCGTCCTCGTCGAGCCCGTCGAGGAAGTCCGACACCACCACGACCAGCCCGGTCCGCGGCGTCTGCCGGTGCAACGCCTCGATGCCACCGGCCAGGCCCACCGGCTGCTGATTGCGGGGAGTCAGCATCATGGCCCGGAGCAGCGACAACAGGGCCTGCCGGCCGCCGCGGGCGGGATAACGACGTACACCCTCGCCGGAAAGGAGGTGGGCGCCCAGCCGGTTGCCGTTGCCGAGCGTGAGAAACCCGACGGCCGCCACCGCGGCGATGGCCAGCTCCCGCTTCTCCAGATCGGCGGTGCCGAAGTCCATGCTGGCGCTGGCATCCACCAGCACATGCGTGGCCAGCTCCCGGTCGGCGTCCACGGTCCGCACATGCGGCACGGTGGTGCGGGCCGTCACCGACCAGTCCATCCGGCGCACCTCGTCCTCGCCGGGCCGGTACTCGCGGCTGCCCGCCGGCTCACTGCCGATGCCGGGCAGCAGACCGAGGTACGTGCCGTGCAGCAACCCGTCGAGGCGGCGGGTGACCATGAGCTCGAGCCGCCGCAGCCGCCGTTCGGGAACCAGCTCGGCCAGGAAATTGCCCTCGTTCATGCGGCCATCCCCAGGCCGGGGCCGTTCTGCTCCTGAGCCGGGGCGATCAGAGGCAGCGGAACAGCCTCGAGGATGCGCCGGATGACGTCCTCGGGCTGCACACCGTCGGCGACCGCGTCGAACGAAAGAACAAGGCGGTGAGCCAGGACGTCGGGAGCGATCTCCAGCAGGTCGGCGGGCAGCACGTAGTCACGGCCGCGCAGAAGGGCGAGGGCACGGCCGGCGGCAACCAGGCCCAGAGTGGCGCGAGGGCTGGCCCCGTACGCCAATTGGTTCGCGACATCCGGAAGGCCGAAACGCTCAGGTTCGCGGGTGGCGAGCACGAGACGGACCACGTATTCGGCCAAGGCGTGATGCACGAAGACGTCCCGAGCGCGGCCCTGAAGCTCGTGCAAAATCATGGGGTCGAGCACCCGCTGGGCGACCGGGCGGGCGCCGCCCATGCGGTAGAGAATGCCCAGCTCCTCTTGCTCCGAGGGGTAGTCGACGACTACGCGCATGAGGAAGCGGTCACGCTGAGCCTCGGGGAGCTGGTAGACGCCCTCGGACTCGATGGGGTTCTGGGTGGCGAGCACAAGGAAAGGACGAGGAACGGGATAGGTGCGGCCGCCCAGAGAAACGTGACCCTCGGCCATCACCTCGAGCAGGGCGGACTGGACCTTCGCGGGAGCCCGGTTGATCTCGTCGGCGAGCACAATGTTGGCCATGATCGGGCCGAGCTCGACGTCAAAAGCTTCCTTCCCCGTACGGTAAATCCGCGTGCCGACGATGTCGGAGGGCACAAGATCCGGGGTGAACTGGATCCGGTTGAAAGATCCGCCGACGGCGACGGCCAAAGTCTCCGCGGCCAAGGTCTTGGCGACACCGGGTACGCCTTCGAGCAAGCAGTGACCGCCGGCGAGCAGGGCGGTCATGAGGCGCTCGATCAGCCGGTCCTGGCCGACGATGACCTTCTTGACCTCGAAGAGGGTGCGCTCCAGGCGGCGGTCGGTTGGTTCGTCTGTCATGCATCGATGACATCAATGGGCACCGAAAGCGGGGCGAAGCTCTGGCTGGTGGTTGGCTTGTTGGTTCCTGTGTGCCGGCTGCGAGTCCGTGTCTTTCTTGCGGTTTAGAACCGGTGGCTTTCTTGCGGTTGACGGCTGTGCGGCTCGAAGAACCGGTGGCTTTCTTGCGGTTGACGGATGGGGCCGAGGGTGAGCAATCACTGCTTGGAAACCGTCTCTATGCCGTGATTACTCACCCTCGGCCCCATCCTTGCGTGCGATCAACTTTTCCAGCGTCGTGGTCGGCGCTTCTGCGGTTGCATGGTGCGGGCGCGTAGACCCGTGCGAGTGGGTGGTCCGGCTGCCGCGCTGTGGACGAAGCTGGGCGTCTGTCTCACCCGGGCGGACCTTGGTGGTGGGTCGCGCGTTCGCACCGTGCCGGTTACGGATCCGGGTGGTCGCCGGGCTTGGGCTGGGCGGTCTTCTCCATAGCCACCGCCTGGTTGGCTCGAACCGGCGACCGTCGCGTGCCGAACTGACAATCCACGCCCACCGCCTGAAGCGGACTGAACCAGCCATCGCCACCCGCCGGACAACCCGACCCCGCCCACGACCTCAACCAGTCCGAACCAACCGTCACCACCCACCCGACAACCCGACCACGCCCACCACCTCGACCAGTCCGAACCAGCCATCACCAACCGCCCGACAACCCGCCCGCACCCACCACCTCGAGCGGCCCGAACCAGCCATCACCACCCACCCGACAACCCGACCACGCCCACCACCTCAACCAGCCCGAACCAGCCGGTCACCACCCACCCGACAACCCGCCCGCACCCACCACCCCAAGCAGCCCGAACCAGCCATCACCACCCGCCCGACAACCCGACCGCGTCCACCACCTCAACCAGTCCGAACCAGCCGGTCACCACCCGCCCGACAACCCGCCCGCACCCACCACCTCGAGCGGCCCGAATCAGCCACCATCACCCGCAGGACAGCCCGTCCACGCCCAACCTCAAACAGCCTGAGCCGGCGGCCATCGCCTGCCGGACAGGCCGCCCACGCCCGCCGCTGGGCTCACCCGAGCCGGCCACCGTCACCGGCGCAACAGTCAGTCCACACCTGCCGCCTGACGCGGCCCGAATCAGCGAACATCGCCGCTCGGACAGCCCGTCGGCGCTCCCACCGCCTCGGGCGGCCCGAACCAGGCGCAGCCGTCATTGCCGCCGGACAGACCGTCCACAGCCACTGGCTGAAGTGGGCCGAACCAGCAGCCCGCATCCGCCGGACGGACCATCCACGGCCACCGCATGAAGTGGTGAGCAGGCGGCAGGGCCGCGGCCTGCACTTCGCCGGCGGTAAGCGTTGTGGGGCCGGTGATCGGCGTTGTGGATTCGTTGTGGGTTACTTCGTTGCTTTGGTCCATTCTGTGGCTGTGGTGGGGCTGTAGTAGCGGGTGAAGCCGCAGGGCCAGGCGATGGGGTCGGTTAGTGGGGGGCCGCCCCAGCGGGGGGTTCCGGAGACGAGTAGGCGGGTGCCTATTTGGTAGGTGGGGGTGTGCTCGGATGTGGCGTCGGGTGGGGTGGGGGCGACGCCGGGGGGTGACATGTCGACCGCGGTGGTCTTTGTGGAGCCGCCCTTGAACCAGGTGTGCACCTCGAAAGTCACCGATCGTAGGTCTAGGGAAGGGTTCTCGTTGCGGTTGGTTTGGGCGGGGGCTATGGCGGTTACGGTGCCGTCGAAGGCGAAGGCTTGTTCGGCCAGTGTTTTGGGTGAGTAGGGCTTTACGCACTGGGCGGCGGCGAAGGTTAGTGGGTCGCCGGGCTTGGCGCCGGGGGGCAGGGCGGCCGCTGGCGGGGGCGCGGAAGTGAGCGGCGTGGGCGAGGCGGCTGGGGGCTGCGCCTGTGGCGGCGTGAGTGGCGGGGTTGCGGGTGGGCGGTTGACGGCGTACGCGCCCGCTGCGATGAGAAGCGCGGCGGTGGCGGCGGCGATTGTCAGGGTGCGGCGCCTGCGGTGGACCTGTCGGATGGCTGCGGCGGCTACGGCTTGCTCGTGAGGGGCGTCGGCGGCGTCGGAGGCGAACAGGTCGCGTAGCTGTTGCTCGGTCGACTGGTTCATCGGGTCTCCCTTTGTGCGTCGATGGCCGCGGGGGCGCGCAAGGCCGCCAGGGCGCGTGAGGCGGTGGCCCGCACCGAGCTCACGCTGACGCCCATGGCGGCGGCGATCGCGGCGTCGTCCAGGTCGGCGTAGTAGCGCAGAACCAGCACCGTGCGGGCGCGCGGGGCCAGCTTGCTCAACAGCACCCGCATCTGGTCGCGGGCGGCTACGGCGTCGGCCGGGTCGGCCACCGTGGCGCCGGCGTCCTGCCGCAGGTCGGCCGGTCGCTCCGTCGTCCAGCGCCGGCGGCGCCAGCTCAGATGGGCGTTCACCAGCATGCGGCGTACGTAGGCCTCGGGGTTGGCCGCCGCGCGCACCCGCTTCCAGTGGCGGTAGGCGTCGGCCAGCACGGTCTGGGCCAGATCCTCCGCCACCTGCCGGTCGCCGCTCAGGACGAACGCCAGGCGCACCAGCAACCGGCCATGCCCGGCCACGAATTCCTCGAACGACACGCCCGCTCCCGTCAGTGTTCCTCACCAGAGAGACGCATCGGCCGCCGCCCGGCGCTGCACACCGCTTTTGCTAGCTCAAAGCCGGGCGTTTGTCAGCCCGCTCCGGCCTGATGTCAGCAATCGAACTCATTGAATGTCCTATGTGCTCTCATGCCCTAGCGTGGGGATCGGCATCGATCGATGCCTGCCGCTGCGGCACTCTCGCCGCGCCGACAATCGGGGGAAACATGCACGTCAATCACCGATCAAGATGGCTGTTCGCCACCGCGACGGCCATCGCGCTCACCGTGGTCACCCTGCCGGGCGCCGCTCACGCGTCCGCCGGGGCGACCATCGACCCGGACGAGCAGTACGCCGCCTTCCTGGCCGAGAAGAAGGCGGACGGCAGCTGGGCGGGTTCCGCCGACCCGGGCGCCAAGGCCAAGGCGCCGGCCAAGGACCTCGCCGCCTACCCGAAGCTCACCGACAAGCAGATGGCCGCCATGCGGGCGTCGGTCAAGGTCGCGCCGGCCGGCTCCGAGGCGGTCACCGTGCAAAGCGTGCAGGTCACGTCGACGGGCATGAGCGTGACCACGTACGACCCGGCACCGGGGTTCACCCCGGACCAGTTGGCGGACAAGCTCCGCAAGCAAGGGAAGGCGTCGGTCCGCGTCGTCCGGGAGTCGTCCGGCGGTGTCTCGACGAAGGCTGCGAGCGACTGCTCGTACGGCTCGGCCCGGACGTTGACCTGCCCGGTGTCGTTCTGGCGCAACCAGGGCTGGGAGGACCCGTACGTACGGTTCAACGACCACTCGGGCGCGTCGTGGCCCGTGTCGTCGGTGGTTCCGAAGTGGAACACGGTCCAGAACATCGACAGTGAATACCGCTGGAACAGCTGCCCGGCGGTGTCCGGCTCCCGGTGCGTCGACGTCTTCTCCGGCAACTACGGCGCCGGCTGGACCGGGCGCACCACGCTGTACTGGGCCTCGGGCTCGTCCGGCGCGTTCTCCAACTCGAACGCGATGGTCCAGCTCAACGACTACTACGACTCGGCCTCGATCGGCGGCACCCGCAACAACACCACCACCCACGAGCTGGGCCACGCCCTGGGCCTCGGCCACAACGTCTACAGCGGCGACGTCATGTACACCTACGCCAACAAGCGTGAGGACCTCGGCGGCGAGAACCCGGTGATGCTGGCCAGCATCTACTCGGTCACCCGCTGACCTTCGCCCCCACTGGAGCCGGCCCGCAACGTCGCGGGCCGGCTCCGCCCCCTTAGGTGGTGGGGCGGCCGAAGGCGCGCATGGCCAGGGCGCCGATCAGAGGGCCGGGGGCCAGCAGCAGGAAGGCCCAGCGCCAGCCCGTGACCCCGGCCAGGACGGGAACCAGCTGAATCGTGACGACGGTGAGGGCGAAGCCGATCGCGGTCTGCGCCGTCAGGGCGGTGCCGACGTAGCGGGGGTCGGCGACCTCGCTCAATGAGGTGGAGAAGACGCCGGAGTCGGCGATCACGGCGGCGCCCCAGACCACGACCAGCGCGATGACGGCGGGTGGTGGGGCGGTGAAGAACAGTGGCGACGCCAGGCAGCAGAGGCCGCTCACCACGAGCGCGGTGAAAGCGGCTCGGGGGCGGCCGAAGCGGTCGGCGGCCCAGCCGCCGAGCAGGCAACCGGCCACGCCGGCGATGCCGATGGCCGCAAATGCCAAGAGGCTGACGTCGGTGCCGGACAGGGCGGTGCCTGCGGCCAGGAAGGCCGGCAGCCACGTCCACAGGGCGTACAGCTCCCACATGTGGCCGAAGTAGCCGAGGTTGACCAGGCGCGGGCCGCGGCGGCGGAACATGTCGATCGCGTAGCGCGGGTGCGGGGCAGGCGGGGCGCCCGACGCGAACTGAGGACCCTCGCGTACGAGGGAAAGGGCGACCACCGCGCCCAGCAGAGCGCAACCGGCCGACGTTCCCATCACGGCGCGCCACGGCAGATCGCCCAGGCCGCGGATCAGGTGGGGCAGGGCCGAGCCGAGCGTCAGCGCGCCGATCATGACCCCGAAGGCGAGGCCGCGGCGGGACGGCGGCGCCCACGAGCCGGTCAGCTTCATGCCGACCGGATACACACCGGCCAGGAAGACGCCGGTCAGGAAGCGCAAAGGGACGGCTGCGGCCAGCCCGTCGACGGCCAGAGCGAACACCGCTGTGCACGCGGCGGACAACATCGCGCAAACGGACATGAGCGAATGTGCACGAATGCGGTCGGCCAGGTTGAGCGCGGTCGACGTCACCGCGCCCGCCACGAATCCCAGCTGCACGGAAGCGGTCAGCCAGACCGACGCCGTCTCGCTGATGTGCCACGACGAGCGCAGGGCCGGAACGACGGCCGACGCCGAGAACCAGACGGCCAAAGTGAGCACTTGAACAAGAGCGATCAGTGCGCGCTGAGCCCCCGGCCGAGAAGTGATCACAGAGGCGACGATAGGCGTCGCGGGACCGCGCGAAGATCCGGCACCCGGCAAGATGGGATGCATGACGTATCCACCGCCGCGGTATCACGGGATCACGGGAGAAGTCAGCGCAACGTACCGGCCCAAGGACACGCCGGCCGAGTTCGTCTACCCGAACGGCAACAAGGTGTCCTACCTGTCGACCGGCGATTCCACGGGCGGGCTGTTCGGGCTCTACCGCTGGGAGTGCGGGCCGGGGCTCACCGGGCCCGACCCCCACTTCCACCGCTCGATCGCCGAGTCGTTCTACATCCTCAGCGGCAGCATGAGCATCTACAACGGCAAAGAATGGATCACCACCGAGCCCGGCGACTACGTGCACGTGCCGATCGGCGGCGTCCACGGGTTCAAGAACGAGTCGGGCGCGCCGGCCTCGATGCTGCTGCACTTCTCGCCGGGGGCGCCCCGCGAGGCGTACTTCGAAGGCCTGGTCGGCATCGCGCAGATGAGCGACGAGGAGCGGGCCGAGTTCTACGCCAAGCACGACAACATCTGGCTGGACGACAAGCACTGAGAAGCGAAGAACGACAAGCACTGATCAGAGGAGAAGGCTAAGAGCTGCCCGTTTGCTGCCGAACGTCCGTGTGAGGGAATGTCGGACGAGGCAGCCGGAAGGACAGCATGCGGGACGATGCCGCCGAGGAGGGCTTCAGCCTCGTCGAGGTGCTCGTCGCGCTGGCGGTCCTGTCGATCACGCTGCTCGCCAGCACCCCGTTCTTCGTCAACAGCCTGCGCAGCGTCAACAAGCAGCGCACCCTGCAGGCGGCCATCCAGCTCGCCGACACCGCGATGGAGCAGGTGCGGGGCCTGAAGGGCAGCTCCCTGCTGACCGGGCACGGGCAGAAGGCGGGCGAGGACCAGTTCGCGGCCGCGCCCGCCATCGTCCAGCCCTACCTGGCCACCATGCAGGTCGGGCGGGACGAGGACAGCGCCGTGGCCACCACCGACGGCGTCGACGCCCCGATCTCCACCGCGGCCCAGGTCACGACCATCGAGGGCACCCCGTACACCCGGATGATCTATATCGGGATGTGCGAGGTCTACCTGACCAGCACCGGCGGCGACTGCGTCTATCCGCTGGGCAGCGCGGCACCCACCGACAAGACGAAGATCCTCAAGTTCTTCCGCGCGGTCGTCCTGATCAGCTGGCCCGACACCTCCTGCGACGTGACGGCCGGCAACCCCGCCAACACCTGCCTGTACGTGGCCTCGACGCTGGTCTCGCGGGCGCCGGAGCCCAACTTCGACCTGCACCGGCCCTCGCCGACCGTGCTCACCCAGTCGATGACCTTCTACCGAGGCGTCCTGACCGCCGCCCAGCTCGAGGCGCGCGGCGGTCAGCTGCCCAACACCTGGACCGTGGCCAAGCTGCCGGCCGGCCTCTCGCTGACCCCGGCCGGGCTGATCAACGGCACCCCGACCACGGTCGGCGTCACCCCGACCACGACGACCGTCACCGACAAGCTGAACCGCACCGACACCGAGCCGATCACGTTCACCGTCGTCCAGCCGACGACGGTCACCGCGCCTGCCAACGCCACCAACCACCTGCAGGAGGTCGTCAGCCTGCAGGCCACCGGGGCCAACGGCGTCGGCCCGTACGTCTACACCGCGACCAACCTCGCCCCGGGCCTCACCATCGACCCGACCACGGGCGCGATCACCGGAACGGTCACCACCATCGGCACCTTCACGGCCACGATCACCGCCACCGACCAGAACGGCATCGCCGGCTCGAGCACCTACACCCACACGGTGATCCCCGTGGTCACCCTGGGCCCGCTGACCGACCAGGCAATTGATCTGAACGCCAAACTGCAGCTCAACGCGGTCGGCGGCGGTGGCAACGGCACCTACACGTACAGCGCGACCGGCCTGCCCGCCGGCGTGGCCATCGACAACAAGGGCAGGATCAACGACAAGGTCACCACCACCGGCCGCTTCCTGCCCACGATCACCGCCACCGACAGCCTCGGCGGCACCGGAGGCACGGCGAGCCAGCGGATCGTCCTCATCGTCAACACCACCAACTCGCTCATCTTCACGGCGCCCGCCCTGGCCGCGCCCGACCAGACGACCACCCGGGGCACGCCGGCGTCGCTGGCCCTCAAGACCAACGGCGCACTGCTGGGGCTGAACCCGGTCGTGACGGTCACCGGCCTGCCGCCGGGCCTGACCTACAACGCCCTGTCCGGAACCATCTCCGGCACGCCCACCACCGCCGGCGCCTACACGGTCACCGCCACGGCCACCACCGTGACCGCCACCAGCGTCCTCACCCTCATCTGGACCGTGACATGAGCGCCGAGCGGCACACCGAACCCGACGATCAGGGCTACACGCTGGTCGAGCTGCTGGTCGCCGCGGGACTGATGTCGACAGTGCTCATCATCGTGCTCGGCGGCCTGGTCGAGGTCTATTCGAACGTGAACCGGGCCGACACCCTCGGGGCCGCCCGCGACCAGCTCAGCACCAGCTTCCGGCGGCTCGACAAGGAGCTGCGCTACGCCAACTGGGTCTCCACCCCGGGCCAGGTCGGCAACGCCTGGTATCTGGAGTACGCCACTCCCCTGGGCTGCCGGCAGCTCGTGCTGCGCAATGGGGTGCTGACCACGGCGAGCTGGAACCTGCCCAGCACCACACCGGGCACGCCGGCCACGATCGGCAGCAACCTGAGCGTGACGGGCACCACCGCGCCGTTCACCGTCTATCTGCCCAACTCCCAGCCGTACGCCACGGCCAGCGCGGGAACTTCCGGCGTGGGCGCCGACTACCAGCTGGCGCACACCCAGGTCCGGCTCCGGTTCACCGGTCAGCTCGGCCCGACCAGCCTGCCCTTCGACGTGCTCTTCACCGCCCAGAACACCAGCGCCAGCAACGTGTTCTCGGACAACGGCAAGCTGACCCCCAACGACTGCAGCAAGGCGAGGCCCACGGTATGAGGTTCACGCGGCTCCGCACGGACCACGGCTCGATGCCGATGGCACTGCTGGTCGTCACGGTCGTGGTGTCGCTGTCGGCCCTGCTCGTCCCCATGGTCCTGCGCCAGCTCAAGTCGACCCAGAACCTGGCCGAACGCAACACCGCGCTCAACGCCGCCCAGGCCGGCATGGACGTGATGATGGCCCGCGTCCGCGCCGCCGCCGACCAGGACACGCAGAGCGGCTACCTCGAGAACCTGCCGCCGTGCACGCTCAACGGCTACGCCGGCCTGAAATCGGACACGGACCGGCTCACGTACACCGTGACCCTCCAGTACCGCGACCAAGACGGCCTCGACATGGCCTGCCCGGCCACCGACGTGCCCACCACGGCCATCGTCTCGTCGGTCGGCTTCGGTGGCGGCACCCAGCGGACCCTGGTCGCCACGTACGTCTTCTCCACCAGCAACACGAACATCCCGGGCGGCCAGATCCGGATCGCCAGCTCCACCCTCGGCAACCAGTGCTTCGACTCGACGACCAGCAAGGCGCCCAAGGCCGACACGGCCATCCTGATGGCCCCGTGCGACGGCAGCAGCCGGCAGCAGTTCGGCTACACGGCCGACCTCTACCTCAAGCTGATCAACTCGGAGTCGTCCGACGCCCCCTCGGGCATGTGCCTGTGGGCGAGCGACGCGCGCAAGGCGGGCACGGCGATCGTCTTCCGCCCCTGCCCGACGGTTCGCACCACCACATTTCAGTGGGCCCTGGACGGCTCCTCGCAGTTCCACTCCACAACCACGGCGAGCAAGTCCGACGGCAGCTCGTGCGTGAACGTCAAGGTCCCGGGGTCCAGCGCCGACCGGGCCGTCGTGCTCGGCACCTGCGGCAACAACAACTCCACGACCATCTGGCGCTCGGCCACCGGCGTCGGCGCGGGCATGGCCGGCGACAGCACCAACCAGCTGGTCAACTACGCCCAGTTCAGCCGCTGCCTCGACGTGACCAGCAAGTCGATGAGCGCGACCTACATGATCGCCTGGTTCTGCAAGCAGGACCCCGGCGGCGTGGTCGACTTCAACCAGCAATGGGTGCACCCGACACCGGTCATTCCGAACATCACCGCGACCGGCCCGATCATCGTCAACAACACGAATGCCACGAGCAACAGCAAGAATGGCAACGCCACCAACAACTACTGCCTGAAATCGCCGGGAATCGTCACTGCGACCTCCTGGGTGACGGTCGTGCAATGCGCGACAGTCGCCGTCCAAGCCCAGCAAAATCTGACCTGGACCGTCTACCACGACACCGGCGACTACGGCACGAGCTACCGCATCAAGGACTACAAAGGCTACTGCCTGCAGCCCACCGACCAGGCCAGCGGCGTCGCCAACGACTTCCACAGCGACGGCACCAGCAAGGTGAAAGTGTCGGTCTGCAACACGTCAGAACTCCAAAAATGGAATGCGCCGGCGAACATCAGTCAGCCGACTCCATTGACCGACCTGGTCGAAAAATAAAGACAAAACGGCCGCTCCCGAGCCGTCGCCGCCGCACGCACACCTCGAACCATGAGCGGACAGCGAGCGCCCGCGCCGCCGTAGCCAGGGTCTGGAATACCTAGGGTAAGTGCGGCCTTCATAACCCACCCTTTCGCGGCGATGCTGGATCCCGAAAGACGGAAGGGGGTTGGGAATGGGTGACAAGGCGCTCGGCGAATTCCTGCGGCACCGGCGGGAGCAGTTGCGGCCCGAGGACGTGGGACTGGCCGGTGGTGGCCGGCGGCGGACGCCCGGGCTGCGCCGGGAGGAGGTCGCCGGGCTGGCCGCGCTGTCGCCGGACTACTACTCGCGGCTCGAGCAGGGCCGGGTGCGCACCCCGTCGGCGGCGGCGCTGGCCAGTCTGGCCCGGGCCATCCGGCTCACCGGGGACGAGCAGGACTACCTGTTCCGCCTGGCCGGGCAGCAGCCGCCGGAGCCGCGGTCACCGCTGACGCACGTCGACCCGGCCATGATGTACCTGCTGGACGCGCTCGGGTCCACGCCCGCTCAGGTGACCGACGATCTGCTCACCGTGATCGCTCAGAACCGCGCGGCGCAGAACCTGTTCGGCGTCTGGACCGGGTTGCCCGGCTATGAGTCCAACGTGACGTGGCGGTGGTTCGCCGATCCGGCCTCGCGGGACAGCAACGACGCGGCCGAGCACGAGCGCATCGGGCGGGCCTACGCGGCCGATCTGCGCGCCGGCCTGGCCCAGCGCTCGGCCGGTGACCGCTTCGCCCACGGGCTGGTGGCCGATCTGCTCGAGCGCAGCCCCGAGTTCGCCGGATTATGGGCGCAGCAGCACGTCGCGGCACTTTCCTCGGCGCCCAAACTCATCAAGCACCCGCTGGTCGGCCAGCTCGACCTGCAATGCGACGTGGTGCTCAGTCCGGCCACCGGTCACCGGCTCATTCTTTTCCGGCCCCGTCCCGGCTCGGACGCGCACGACCAGTTCGCCTTTCTCGACGTACTGGGAAATCAGAAGTTCGCCTGAATCGTAAGGAACCCCGTGAACACCATCTTCATCCCCGGCGCCACCTCCGGCATCGGCCTCGGACTCGCGCTACGTCTGCAAGCTCAGGGCAAGACCGTCATTGTCGGCGGCCGCCGCACCGACCTGCTCGAGCAGATCCGCGCCGAGCACCCCGGCATCGGCACTGTCACCATCGACACGACCGACCCGGCCTCGATCACCGCCGCCCGCGACGACCTGGCCGCCCGCTACCCGGCGCTGGACACCCTGATCACGATGGCCGGCATCATGGAGCCCGAGGACCTGCGCGACCCGGCGTCGCTCGAGGTCGCCGAGCGTACGGTCGAGGTCAATCTTCTCGGCCCGGTCCGGCTGATCCACGCGTTCCTGCCCGGCCTGCTCGCTCAGCCGGCGGCGACGATCATGACGGTCACGTCCGGCCTGGCCTATGTGCCGCTGCCCGCCACCCCGACCTACAACGCCACCAAGGCCGCCGTCCACTCGTACACGGAAAGCCTGCGCGTCCAGCTGAGCAGCAGCAACGTCCGGGTGATCGAGCTCGTGCCGCCGGCCACCCGCACCACGCTCATGAACCAGCAGAACTCCGAGGTGGCCATGCCCCTCGACGACTTCCTGGACGAGGTCATGACCCTGCTCGAGGCCGATCCGAAGGCCGAGCAGATCCTGGTCGAGCGGGTCAAATGGCAGCGCGACGCTGTCGCCGAAGGCCGTTACTCCGACGTGCTCGACGTGCTCAGCGGCCGCTACCGGTCGTGACCGACGGGTCGTGTCGCTGCCAGGTGCCCTTGCCCTGACGCTTGGCGGCGTACATGGCCAGGTCGGCGTCGCGCAGCAGCGAGCTCACGTCGGCCCCCGTGCCGGCCGCGGCCACGCCGATGCTGGCGGCGGCCCGGACGGGGACGCCGTCGATCTCTTCGGGGACGGTGAGCGCGGCCAGAATGCGTTCCGCGGTGGCGACGGCCTCGGCCGCCGTGCAGTCGGGCAGCAGCGCGGCGAACTCGTCACCGCCCAAACGGGCCGGCAGGTCGCCGGCGCGGATCGCCCCGCGCAGGCGGTCGGCCACGGCCATCAGCAGGGCGTCGCCGGCCGCGTGGCCCATCGTGTCGTTCACTGCTTTGAAGCCGTCCAGGTCGACCAGCAGCACCGACACCTGCGCGCCGGGCGCCGCCAGCGCGTGGGCCACCTGGTCATGGAAGTGGGTGCGGTTGGCCAGCCCGGTCAGCCCGTCGAAGTGGGCCTGGTGCCGCAGCCGGATCTCGTGCTCGCGCAGCCGGTCGATCAGCGCGGTGTTGTCGTGGAAGGCGACCAGCTGCCGGGCCGCGACCAGCGAGCAGATCAGCACCAGGCCGGCCACGACACCCCACAGGCGGGCGTTCACGCCATCCGGCAGCACCACGATCAGCGCACCGAAGGCGACCACCATGGCCCCGTACGGAAGAAGGCTGTAGGGCTTGCGCCGGCGCTGGCTGAAGGCCGCGGTGCGGTCCGCGCTGGCCAGCAGGAACTGGACGCGCGGCCCGGCCGTGATCAGGAAGGTGGGCAGGAAGGCCACCAGAAAGACCACGGGAGGCGCCGCGACCCCCGGCTCCGACGTGAGGAACATCCCCAGGCTCATCGCGAGAGCCGAGCCGATCATGGGAAGGGCGGCCGCCGTGTGCATCGGCGCGTTGCCGCTGAGGATCATCTTGATCGCCGCGAAGGCGGCCGTGAGGCACACGCCGATGGCCGCGATCAACGCCAGCAGCCGCGGCTGCGAGTAGCCGCCCGGCGTCGCCAGCAGGCACCACGCGACCACACCGCCGGCGGCCAGCACGGTCGCCGAGTCGAGCCAGTAGCCCAGGCGTTCCCGGCCGGTCCGGGTCGGATGCGGGTGGGCCAGCATGGCCACCACCACCGAGGTCAGCCCGATGCCCAGGCAGACCGTCTGCACCGCCCCGCCGTTGGTGGTCCAATGACCCGGTGTGTAGGTCAGCACCGACTGCACCGTGTCGCCCACCGCGAACAGCAGCCCGAGCGCCACCATCACCAGCCAGAACCGCCGGACCGCCCCGGTGGCCAGCCGCGCCACCCGCCACGAGCACATCGCCAGCGACAGGTCCATCACCGGCTGAAAGCTCCAGAACACCCGGACCTGCGCCGTCGGCTGCCCGTCGAGCAGGAAGAACAGCAGGCCGGCGAGCGCCGTCCAGGCCACGAAGCCGATCAGGAGGGGGTCACGGCGCAGTTTGCCCACGACGTGCACGGGATCGGCCACGCGGGCCTCCCCTCCGGGTCGATACAGGCCAATGGCCCTGTGAATCGACCGCGGCGGCGCGCGGTTGAGGAATCGGTCGCCCTCGGCGACGCGCGTCACGCTTTCCGTTGTCGATTACGTACGAGCCATGACCGCGCGACAACCCAGTCGGGGCTCACCCCGGCGCCGTTCAGCCGCGACGAATTCTCGAGTCAAGCCAGTTACCGCTCCTCCCAGCGCTCAGCAGTGCCGCTTCTACCGACTCCCGGCGACCCTCTCATCGCCCACAGCGCGAGCAACCCCCCGATCCCCGGCACAACACTCAGCAGTCGCGCCCTGAGCGATCGCGTGGCGGCCACGGTGGCACCGACAACGAGCAGATATGCGCAACCGTGCAACGGGCCGAGCAGCGTCGCCACCCACGAAACGTGCACGGTCGCCAAGTTGGCCAACAAAACCAGCAAGGAAAGCAGCTCGACCCGAGCCGAAACGCGCAGAAGCGTCATAGTTCACGCACCCGTCGTCGAGCCGGGGCGGACGATCATCAGGACGACGACGGTGGCCCAGAGCAGATTGAAGACGCCCGACACCATGCCGAGCCGGCTCGCGTCGACCGGGTCCTTCGACCACAGCGCCGCCGCCTGCGCGGGCAGGATCGCGTAGCCGAGCACCACGGCCGCCAGCACCGTCAGCACGATCGAGACGAGCAGCCAGGCGTCGGTCAGCACGCCCAGCGAGGCGCCGGTGGCCAGGCCGAGCACCGGCACGGCCAGCCCGACCACGGCGTACACCCGGCAGATCCGGTGCAGGGTGCGCATCTGATCGAGGTCGGCCCGGCGCACGGCGGCCGGGAACATGCTGGCCGCCACGGTGACCGGGCCGATGGCGACGATCGCGGCCAGCACATGCAGGGAAAGGAGCACTCTTGTCACGGTCACCGACCGTATGAGCGCCCGTGAAGATCGGGAAGTGGCTCGAATGACACAGGTCAACGGATTCTCGCCATACACTGCTCGGCATGCACCGGATCGCCGTCCTCGCGCTCGACAACGTCGTCGCCTTCGACCTCGCCACGCCGCTGGAGGTCTTCGAGCGCGTGCGCCTGCCCGATGGCTCGCGCCCCTACGACGTACGCGTGTGTGCTCCGCAACCCGAGGTCAGCGCGCGATCGTTCACCGTGCGCGCCGATCACGGCTTGGAGGCGCTGGAGACGGCGCACACGATTCTGCTGCCTGGCTGCCACGACGTGACGAGACCCGTACCGGACGAAGTGGTGACCGCCCTGCGGACGGCCGCCAGCCGCGGTACCCGGATAGCGTCGATCTGTGCCGGCGCGTTCGTCCTGGCCGCCACCGGTCTGCTCGACGGCCGCCGGGCCACCACCCACTGGCTGGCCGCCGACGAGTTCCGCGCGATGTTCCCGGCGGTCGAGCTCGACCCGGGCGTGCTCTACGTCGACGAGGGCCAGTTCCTCACCTCGGCCGGCGCCGCCGCGGGCCTCGACCTGTGCCTTCATCTGCTGCGCCGCGACCACGGTTCGGCCGTCGCCGCGCAGGCCGCCCGCCTGTCGGTGATGCCGCTGGAACGCGAGGGCGGCCAGGCCCAGTTCATCGTGCCCGAGCAGCCGCCCGCCCCGCGCGGCTCGGAGCTGGAGCCGTTGCTGCTGTGGCTCGACGACAACGCCGGCCACGACCTGACGCTGGAGGCCATCGCGGCCCGGGCCGGCATGAGCACCCGGACGCTGAACCGGCGCTTCCGCGAGCAGACCGGCACCACGCCGCTGCAGTGGCTGCACCGGGCCCGCATCCGCCAAGCCCAGCATCTGCTCGAGACGACGGCCCACCCGGTCGACCGGATCGGCTCGCAGGTCGGCTTCGGCTCCCCCACCGCTTTCCGCGACCGCTTCAAGCGGGTGGTCGGCACCAGCCCCTACAGCTACCGCCGCAGCTTCCGCGTTGAGAAGAACTAGCCCGGCGACTCCAGGATGGCCTCGCCGGCGATCTCGAGGCGCACGCTCTTGCCGACCAGGAAGCCGCCGCTCTCGAGCAGCACGTTCCACACCAGCCCGAAGTCCTCGCGTTCGAAGTCGGCGGTGGCGTTGAAGCCGAAGATGTCGCGGTCGTAGGGGTCACGCCGGGCCCCGCCGTACTCGACGTTGAGGTCGATCGGCCGGGTCACGTCGCGGATCGTCAGCAGCCCGCTGACCACGAACTTGCCGCTGGGCCGGGCGGCCGGCACGGCGGCCGCGTTGGGCCGGCGCGACAGCGGGTTGTTGCGCAGCCGGGCCCACAGGAAGATCTCGTCGTTGTTCTGCTGCCACTGCACGCCGGTGCTGCGGAACGAGATCACCGGGTAGCGCTGGACGTCGAGGAAGTCCGGGCCCGACAGGTGGGTGTCGCGGTCGGCATTGTGCGTGGTGAGGCTGGTGGCGTCGATCGTGGCCGTCACCGACGAGCGCATCGGGTCTTCGGCCACCAGGATGGTGGCGTTGCCGCGGGAGAACTCGCCGCGGACCGGGCTCACCATCATGTGCTGGGCGAGGAATCCGAGCCGCTTGTGGGCCTCGTCCAATGTGTACACGCCCGCCTCGGGAATGGTCAGGCCGTTCCACTCACGGATCGGTCGGTCGACCATGACTTCGCTTCACCCCTCGGCCGCAGGAACTCGATGCATTCTTCGAATTCACAGGATCTTAGGCGCAGAAATGGCGCCCGCGCCGCCCGCCCCGGCCACTCTGGGTGCGGACGGGCAGCTCAGTGGCGGGGACCACCGTCACGAAAATGCGCTGATGACCGTTTTGTACGGCGACCCGGATCACATTTCTCGAATAGTGGTGACGCACTGTTTCAGTGAATGAAACAAAACTGACAGGGTGACGATGGCCACCCTTTCCCACCGAGGCGTCGAGCTATTTCGATGCCCGCATGATTTCGCCGGTGAGTTCGACGGAACGCACGCGATCAGTCACTTCCGAGGCGTGATGGGCCGTGATGATTTCGTCGGCCCCGGCCTCCTCGGCGAACTTCTCGAGGTATTCGCGGACCTCGCTCGCCGTGCCGACCGCGGTGTAGCGGGTCATGTTGGCCAGGCCCGCGCCGGCCGGGGAGGCCAGGAACGCGTCGATCTCGGCGTCGGTGAAGTTGCCGCCCCGGGCGCCACGGGTGATCATCGCCCGGGTGCGGGCGCGGTAGGCCTTCGTCCGCTGCTGCTGCGCGGTTTCCGTGTCGTCGGCCGCGAAGACGTTGACCCCGGCGATCACGTACGGCGTAGCCAGATGCTCGGACGGGCTGAACGTCTCGCGGTAGACGGTCACCGCCTGGTGCAGCGCGTCCGGCGCGAAGTGCGAGGCGAACGCGTACGGGAGACCGAGCTGAGCCGCCAGCTGAGCGCCGAACAGCGACGAACCAAGGATGTAGAGCGGCACCGGCGACGATGGCCGCGGCACCGACTGCACGCCCGGCACGCGCGTGTGACCGGTGAGGTAGCCGTTGAGCTCCAGAACGTCCTGCGGGAACGAGTCGGCCGAGCTGTTGTCGCGGCGCAGGGCCAGCATCGTGTTCTGGTCGGTGCCGGGCGCGCGGCCGAGGCCCAGGTCGATGCGGCCGGGGTAGAGCGTGGCCAGCGTGCCGAACTGCTCGGCGATCACCAGCGGCGAGTGGTTGGGCAGCATGACGCCGCCCGAGCCGAGCCGGATGCGCTCGGTGTGGGCGGCCACGTAACCGATCACCACGCTGGTCGCCGAGGACGCGATGCTCGGCATGTTGTGATGCTCGGCGTACCAGACGCGCTCGTAGCCCGTACGTTCCGCGGCCCGGGCCAGCGCGACGCTGGCCTCGAAGCTCTCGAGCGGGGTCTGCCCGCTGCTGATCGGGGCGAGGTCGAGGATCGAGAGCGCGGTCACCATAGGACCGAAGCTACTCCGCGGTCCTTACCGCGGCACCGCCTCTGTGCGCCGGAACACGTCGAGCAGGAACCACTCGTCCTCGTGGTGGACGACCCGCTCGAGCCCCGGGCGGGCGGCCAGCGCCGCGTGCACCTGGAAGCCGTCGTAGTTGCCGCCGTTGACGCGGTCCCGGAAATGCACGCCGACGATGTCCCCGCCCGGTTCGAGGCACTGCACGAACCCGTCCAGGGTGGCATTGAGGTCGGCCTCGTTGAAGTAGTACAGCAGGTCGCCCACGACGATCAGGTCGAAGGTGCCGGACGGCAACTCGGCCGGAAGGTTGGCCTGCTCGACGCGTACGTGGGAAAGGTCTTTCAGCAGCGACCGGGCCTGTTCGACGGCCAGGTCGACCGAGTCGACGGCCAGCACCTCGTCGCAGCGCGCGGCCAGCATCGCGGTGAGCAGCCCGATCGAGGCGCCCGGCTCGTAGCAGCGGCGGTACCGCTCACGGGGCAGGCTGGCCATCGTCACCGCGTACTTGCGGCGGTCGTGCCACTTCGTGGCCAGGTCCCACGGGTCGTCCTTGGCCAGGTAGAGCCCGGTGAAGTAGTCCAGCGAGACGGAGTCGGCCGGCGGTTGGGCGTCGTCGAGAGCACGGGTCACGCGACGACAATTTACCGGACGGCTTGGGAAGCGCCGCGGCCTGCCGATGGGGCTTATGACGGGTCGTCGCCCGAAAGGTGCAGATGTGAACGGTGACCGCCGCTGGTGGTTCTGGTGGCTGCTCGTCGCCGTGCTGCTGGTCGGCCCGGTCGCGTCGGCCCTGAGCACGACGGGTGAGCTGGCCGTCTACGGCCTCGTGGGCGTGGGCGCGGTGGCCGCCGTGCTGACCGGCCTGCGGGTGAACCGCCCGGCCCGCCCGGCCGCGTGGATATTGCTGGCCGTCGCGGCCGGCTTCGGCACGGCGGCCCCGCTGACCTGGGCGATCGCGCCCGACGCGACCATGCTGCCCGGCATCAGCTGGTACGACGCGTTCTTCCTGGCCTCCTACCCGGCGCTGGCGGCCGGGCTGGCGCTGCTGGCCGACCGGTCCGGCACGTCCCGCTGGGCCGGGATCACCGAGACCGGCATCGTCCTGTGCACGGGGACCGTACTGGCCTGGGTGCTGCTCTACGACCCGTACGTCATCGACCGGGACACTCCCCTGGGCAATCCGGCCGTCGTCGCCTATCCGTTCCTCGACGCCCTGACCACCGGCCTGGCCATCCGGCTGCTCGTGGTGCAGGCCCGCCTCTCCCGGCCCCATCTGATCGTGCTGGGGGCCATCGCGCTGATGGCCACGTCCGACGTCCGGTACTTCCTGCAGGTCACCGGGGGTGAATCGCTCGAGGGGGCGATGACGCTCAGCGTGGGCGCCTTCATCGGGGCGTACGCGCTGATCGGGGTGGCCGCCCTGCACCCGGGCGCCGCCCCGGCCGAGCCCGAGCCGGATGCCACGGTGGGCACCTGGCGGCTGCTCATCCTGCACGTGGTGCTCGTGCTGCTCGGGCCCATCGCCACCGCTTACGCCGTCGAGCGGGACCGTTCCGCCGACGACTTCCAACCGGAGGACCTGTTCGTCCCGCTCACGCTGACCGCCGCCGTGGCGGTGCTGCTCGTGGTGCGGATGGCACTGGCCACCCGCCTGGCCGAGAAGCAGGCGACCACTCTCGGACAGGCGCTGGCCGAGCAGGCGTCCCTGCAGGAGTCGATGCGCCACCAGGCGCTGCACGACACCCTGACCGGGCTGCCCCACCGCCGCCTGCTCGAGGAACAGCTCACGCTGGTCGCCGAGTCGGGCGAACGCCGGGGCGCGCTGCTGCTGCTCGACCTGGACGGCTTTAAGGACGTCAACGACCGGCTCGGCCACACGGTGGGTGACGAGCTGCTGGTCTCGGTGGCCGACCGGCTGCGGCGCCTGCTCGGCCCGGGCGAGACGCTGGCCCGCCCGGGCGGCGACGAGTTCGCCATGCTGCTGCCGGCCGCGGGCGCCGCCGAGGTCAAGGCCCGGGCCGACGCCGTGCTGACCGCGCTGCGCCGGCCGGTCGAGGTCACCGGGCACACGCTGCACGTCACGGGCAGCATCGGCATTCGCCGGCTGGAGCCCCGAGCCGGCGCCGACGAACTGCTCAGCGACGCCGACCTGGCGCTGTACGCGGCCAAGGCGGCCGGTAAGGACCGTCACGAGCTGTTCGACCCCCGGTTGCGCCGCGAGCAGGCCGAGCGGATCCGCAC
Organism: Paractinoplanes pyxinae; assembly: GCF_026626335.1. Classification (GTDB taxonomy): domain Bacteria; phylum Actinomycetota; class Actinomycetes; order Mycobacteriales; family Micromonosporaceae; genus Actinoplanes; species Actinoplanes pyxinae. Next base: position 448,688 of record NZ_JAPNTZ010000008.1, read on the forward strand.
GGTGGAACGGTTGCGGGTGGCGCTCGAGGCGGACGAGTTCACCGTGCACTACCAGCCGATCGTCGCCCTGCGCTCGGGGGCGTCGGTCGGGTTCGAGGCGCTGGTCCGGTGGACGCCGCCCGGCCAGGACCCGATCGGGCCGGACAAGTTCATCCCGGCCGCCGAGGACAGCGGGCTCATCGTCGGGCTGGGCGAATGGGTGCTGCGCCGGGCCTGCGCCGAGGCCGCCGTCTGGCACCGCCGGTACGGCACGACCATCGCCGTCAACGTCTCGCCCCGGCAGCTGGCCGAGCCGTACTTCGCCGACCGCGTACGCCGGGCCCTGGCCGACAGCGACCTGCCGGCGCACGCTTTGACCGTCGAGATCACCGAGGGCGTGCTGGTGCGCTCGGGCGCGCACGCCGAGCTGGCCCTGACCCACCTGGCCGAGCTGCGGGCCGACGGCGTCCGGGTGGCGATCGACGACTTCGGCACCGGCTACTCGTCGCTGGCCTACCTGCGCGACCTCCCGATCGACATCCTGAAGATCGACAAGTCGTTCATGCCGGACGACCCGGGCGACGCCCAGCAGGCCGCCCTGGTCCGGGCCGTGGTCGACCTGGCCCGCAGCCTGAACCTGACGACGGTGGCCGAGGGCGTCGAGACCGCCCACCACGCCGAGTTGCTGCGCACCCTGGGCTGCGACCGCGGCCAGGGCTGGCTCTTCGGCCGGCCGGGCCCGCCCACGGCCGTCTCGATCCGCCTGGCCGCCGAGACGACGGTGACGGTCTAGCGGCGGGCCAGGGCCTCGGCCGTCTCGATCTGGCTGGCCGCCGAGACGACGGTGACGGTCTAGCGCCGGGCCAGGGCCTCGGCCGCGAAGTGCATCAGCTGCTCGACCGCCTCGGCCGGGTCGGGATCCGGCTCGGGCAGCGACGACGAGAACAGGCAGCGCTCGAGCAGCAGCTCGACCAGCGCGGCCCGGTCGACGATCTGCGCCGTCTCGATGGCGCCGGGCAGGATGCGGATCTCGATCGTGTCGCGGATCGGGTGCTCGGCGAACAGCTGGGTCAGGTTGATGTCGAAGAACTTGGTGAGCCCACCCTCTTTGGCCGCGGCGCGCAGCTCGTCCCACCCGGGCCGGCCGGCAGTGGCGGCCACCAGCGGCCCGGGCAGCGGGGCGAGGCGGCGGCAGGCCGGATTGGTCTGCAGCAGCGCCCGCAACGGCTCACGCCACCCGGCGAACAGGCGGATCACATTGGCCAGGGCCAGCGGGCCCCGGAACGAGGCGCCGTCGAAGTGCAGGTGGACGGCGGCCTCGGACGGCACGGTGAAGCCCAGCTCACGGGCCGGGCCGAGCAGCTCCTCGAGCGCCTCGGCATGACCGGCGGCCAGCGGCGGCGTCACGATCTCGCACGGGCGCTCGCGCTCGGAACCGGCCGGCGCGGCCAGCGCGATCGTGCCCCCGTCGGGATCGTCGAGGCGGAAGACGTCGCCGATCCGTTCGGGCTTCGTCCCCCACAGCGAGGCAGCCCCGTCGAGCACGGTCTCGAGCTGCCCCGCCGGGTCGCACTGCTCGGCGAGCAGGCTCAGCAGCCGGGGTTCGTCGCTGAGCACGCGGTACCAGCCGGGTCGGGCCGGTGTGCGCTGGTCGAGGCCGTCGAGCAGGGTGATGTCGTCGACCAGGGTGCACAGCGGGCTTCCGTCCGGCCGGTCGACCGCGAAGCCCAGCGTCAGGTTCAAGAACTTGCCCAGGCCGGGCACCAGCGACGGCTCACTGTCGCGGTGCCAGACCGGACGGACCCGGCCGCCGCAGCGGGCGGCCAGGTCGTCGGCGAGGCTGCGCCGGCTGGCGCCGCGGGGCGCCATCAGCTCGATCTCGAAGCCGATGCGCCGGCGCAACCTCGCTGTCACGGCTGGATCGGCAGGGTCTGACCGGCCAGCAGACGCTTGCCGCCCTCGATCTTGGCCGCCCAGGCGTCCTTGAGGTTCCACAGCTTGGCCAGCTTCACCGCGTCCTCGATCTCGTAGCCGGCGTCGAAGAACTTGCTCACCCGCTTGGAGGTGAGCGCCTCCTTCACACCCTCGGCCGTCGGCTTGACCGGCAGTTCCTGACCGGCGAGGAGGCGCTTGCCCGCCTCGAGCTTGGCGTCGGACGGGTCCTTGATCTTCCAGATCTTGGCCAGCTTCTCGGCCTCGGTCCAGGTGTAGCCGGCGTTGAAGAACGCGCTGTAGCGGGCCTCGTCCTGCGGGGAGATCGTCCTCTCCTCGACCGGGGCGTCCGGCGTCGGCTTGATCGGCAGCGTCTCGCCCAGCAGCAGGCGGCGGCCGGCCTCGGCCTTGACGGCGACCCGGTCGTCGTCGCTCAGCTTCCAGATCTTGGCCAGGCGGCCCGCGTCGTCGTAGCCGAAGCCGGCGTCGTAGTACGCCTCGATCTGCTCGTCGCGGACCTTGTCGGGGTCGGCGCTCGCGCTGACGGCGGGAGCGGCGGCCGGCACGCCGGCGGCGGTGTTGCTCGCCGCGTTGTTGGCCGGAAGGAACGCGGGGAGGTTGATGGCCCCGGCGATCAGGCCGGCGCCGAGCACGCCACCGGCGGCGATCTGAGCGCCCCGCCGGCGCCGCTTGTACTTCTGGGAAAGCTCCTGGACGCGGGCGTAGACCGCGGAGGGGTCAGGGGTGTTGTGCTCTTGGGTCTCGAATGCCTCGCGCAGTTGATCGCGGTCGGTCACGACTTCTCCTCGGCGGGAATGCGTTCCATGAGCTCCGGTGACAGCCGGAGCGTTTTCAGAGCCCTCGAAGCGTGGCTTCGCACCGTCGCCTGGGAACAGCCCAGCAGGTCGGCGATCTGGTCGTCGTCCAGCTGCTCGTAGTAGCGCAGCACCAGGACAGCCCGCTGCTTGCGCCCCAGGGTGGCCAGTCGCCGCCACAGCACGTCGGCCATGACGACACCCTCGGCGTGGTCGCGCACACCACCCCGGGCATCGTCCAGCTCGACCAGCCGCTCGCCGACCGAGTGCACGTGACGGACCGCCCAGCTGCGCCGCCACGACAGGTACTCGTTGAGCACCATGCGCCGCACGTACGCCTCGGGCGATTCCGCCTCGCTGATCCGCCGCCATCGGACTTGCGCCCGGGCCAGCACCTCCTGGACGACGTCCTGCGCCAGTTCCCGGTCGCCGGTGAGGACGACCGCGTAGCGCAGGAGACTCGGGAGCCTGGCCATCGCGAATTGCTCGAAGGTCACAACCACTACGACGCCCCCCGTGCCGAGTCTGTGCAGTCGTGTCGCAATTAATTTCCGTTCGCGTCACCCTGTGCTTCGCGCGGGGCGACGCGTACGCGTCACCGGTCGGGCGCGTCGGCCGGGGCCATCACGCGTAGCGCGTTCGCCGCCAGCCCGATGCGCATCGGCGTGGTGCCGGCCGGCTCACCGTCGACCTCGACGCGGGCCGGGCGGTCGGTCTCGAGCCACAGCTCGTCGACCGCCAGGAACGGCTCTTCCCGCAGCGTACGCGTGGGGCCCTGGGCCGCGTTGCGAGCCGTCTCGACCAGCAGCTCCCGCCGCGTGGGGCCGCCGACCGGGTACGCCACCAGCAGGCGGTCGTCGGCGTCGGCGTCGCCCGCGATGGGGCGTCCGGCGTGGTGGCCGCCGTTGGCCACGTAGACCTGGTGGCTGCGGAAATCGTGGCTGCCGCCGGACGCCCGTACGGTGATGCGCAGTGGCTCGTGCCGGGTGAGCAGGCCCAAGGCGGTGAGCGGGTAGGCGTACCGGCCGAGCAGGCGCTTCAACGGGCGCGGGGCCTTGAGCATCACCTCGGCCGACAGCCCCACCCCGACGTGGTTGGTGAACGGCTCGTCGCCCGCCAGCCCCAGGTCGAGGTCGATCACCTTGCCCTTGACCAGCACCTCGACCGCCTCGCCGAGGTCGAGCGGGGTGTGCGCGGTGCGCGCGAAGTTGTTCGTGGTGCCCAAGGGAAGCAGGCCGAGCGCCACGTCCTGATAGGCGAGCAGGCGGGCCGCGGTGCTGATCGTGCCGTCGCCGCCGCCCGCCACGAGCAGGTCGGGCTTGAGGGCCAGCCCCTCGGCCAGGATGCGCGGGAGTTCCCGCGGGCGGTCGACGGCACACGCGCCGAGCAGCGTGAACCCGGCCCCGGCCAGCCGCTCCTTCGCCGTCTCGTAGAGCAGCCGGCCGCGCCGCGAGTGAGTGTTGACCACCAGCACCGCGCGTTTGTGGTCGCGGATGTCGCCGGTCAGCTGCTCCTTCGTCCGCATCCGATGGACTTTATCGGGTCAGCGTGCTCGTCCCCGCCTCGACGGCCCACGACGCGCTCGTGGTCACCGGCGTTTCGCGGACGTCGATGGTGTCGACCGTGCGGACGTCGGTGTGCCAGGCGCTCTTGGTGACCAGGCAGCGCAGATAGCCGCGCTTGGAGCCGTCGAAGTACCGCACGTGCGGGTTGAGCGTCGGGTTGACCTGCTTGAGCGGGGCGTCGAAGGCGATCGGGAAGTCCGAGCTGACCGAGGTGGCCGTGAACTCGACGGCGACCGGGGCGAGCTCGGGCTTGTCGAAGTCGGTGCGCAGCTCGGAGAACCAGGTCGAGTGGATGTCGCCGGCCAGGATGATCGGGTTCTTGACGCGCTTGTCGGCCAGGTAGTTCAAGAAGCGGGTGCGCTGCGGGGCGTAGCCGTCCCACTGGTCGAGGTTGGCCACGATCGGCGGCACCGGCGCGCCGGTCGGGTTGGGGAACTTGATCCGGCTCATCATCACCTGCTGGGCCACGACGTTCCAGCGGGCCGGCGAGTGGTCGAGCCCGGCCTTGAGCCAGCGCTCCTGCCCCTCGCCGGTGAGCGTGCCGCCGACGTTGCTGTCGCCCGCGGTGGCCAGGCCGAAGTCGCCGGGGAAGCCGCCCGGCTGGTCGGTGCGGTACTGCCGGGTGTCGAGCACGTTGAGCCGCAGCAGCCGGCCGAAGTCGAACCGGCGGAAGATGCGCAGGTCGGCCCGGCCCGGACGCAGGTCGGCCCGGATCGGCATGTGCTCGTAGTAGGCCTGGTAGGCCGCGGCCCGCTGACGGGCGAACTGGGCCACCGTCTGCAGCTTGGCCCCGGTGTCGTCGATCTCGTCGATCAGGCCGGCGTAGTTGTTCTCGGTCTCGTGGTCGTCCCAGGTGACGATCCACGGGAAGGCGGCGTGGGCGGCCTGCAGCGCCGGGTCGCTCTTGTACTGCGCGTGGCGGGCCCGGTAGTCGTCCAGCGTCACCAGCTGGTCGAGGCCGGGGGTGGCCGGCGTGGTGTGCCGGCGGTCGGCGAAGCGGCTGCTCGGGTCGTACTCGTAGATGTAGTCGCCCAGGTGCACGACGACGTCGAGGTCTTCAGCGGCCAGGCCCCAGTAGGCCGGCCAGTAGCCGTTCTGGAAGTCCTGGCAGTTCACGATGCCGAAGCGCAGCCTCTGCCGGCTGCCGGCGGTTTTCGTCCGACCGGTGGGGCTGACCTGGCCGAGCGCGCGGAAGCGGTAGAAGTACTCGTGGCCGTCGTCGAGCCCCCGGGCGTCGACGTGCACCGAGTGAGCGAGTTCCGGCCGGGCGACCGTGCGGCCGTGGCGGACGACGCGGCGGAACCGCTCGTCCTTGGCGACCTGCCACTCCACCTCGACCGGGTGGCGCAAGCCCTCGCGGATCAGTCTGGTCCAGAGGACGACGGCATGGGGTAACGGGTCGCCGCTGGCGACGCCGAGTGGATACAGGTTGCCTTTGCCGCTTGCCTCGGCGGCGGATGGCAGGACGGCGGCGCCGGCCGCGACGGCGGCACCTGACAGAAGTACACGACGGGTGGGCATCTTTGCCTCCTCAGTGGACCAGTTGTTTCTAGCGCACTCGTTGACGCACGCGCACGGGCTGTTGGGCGAGTCGTTGTATGCCGATCGCGGCGCCGGTGACGGCCATCGCGGCGGAGCCGGCGACCAGGAAACCGAGCAGCGGGTGGTTCTCGAACAGGGCGCCGCCGAGGTAGCCCAGGAAGGCAGCCTGGGTCGCCCACAGCACCACGGCCGCGGCCGTGAACCAGGCGAACCGCTTGGCCGGATAGCCGACCAGGCCCGCGGCCAGCGCGGTGGTCGACCGCCCGCCGGGCACGTAGCGGGCGAAGACGATCACCAGGCCGCCCCGGCTGTGCAGCATGCGATGCACCCATCCGTGCACGGCGACGGCCCGGCGGTGGCTCAGCCGGGCGGTGACGGCCGCGGTGCTGCGCCGGCCCACCTGGTACGACACCACGTCGCCCAGCCAGGCCCCGGCCGCAGCCACCACGATGAGCAGGGCCACGTGCGGGCGCCCGGTGCTGGCGGCGGCGACCCCGCAGGCGAGCACGGTCGACTCGCTCGGCATGAACGGCAGCAGGGCGTCGAGCCCGGCTACGACGAAGACGACCGCGAGGATCCAGGGGCTCGCGGCGACCGCGTCGAGGTAGTGCGGCATGCGCTCACGATCGGCCACCAAGCGGACCGGGACGTGTACGGCGGTCGACGCGCAGAGGTCATTTGCGGCGTCGCCGGGGGCTCAAGGGGCGACGGGACCGGGCCCAGCGGTGCGGGCGGCGGACCAGGCACCTACGCATTGGCGGCGCGGCGGGCCGTGTACTCGCCCGGGCGGCGCGACGGGTACTGGATCAAGTTGTCCGGCGCTTCCTCGCGTGGGGTCTCCCAGCCGCGGCGTGTTTCGGCCGGTTCCTCGTACGAGCGGACCCGGAACTGACGGCCGTAGTCCATCATTCCGTCGATCAGGCGGTCGACGTCCCGGCCCGGTCGCACCACCAGGCGCATGAACTGGCTGGTCATGCCCAGCTTGTTGCCGCACTCGCGGGTGTAGACGCCGTGGTTGGCCACCAGGTAGTCGCGCAGCGCCGTGCCGGACCACTCGGTGGGCAGCTTGACCAGGATGAAGTTGCCCTGCGAGGGGAAGACGGTCAGCCCCGGGATGCGGGCCAGCTCGCCCGCCATGGCCCGGCGGTCGCGGCTGAGCAGGCGCAGGCTGTCCTCGTACTCCTCCTCGTGCTCCTGGATCATGAAGACGACCTTCTCGGCCAGCGAGTTGAGGTTCCACTTGGGCAGCGCCTTGCCGATCTTGCCGGCGATGGCGGGGTTGGCCATCAGGTAGCCGAAGCGGATGCCGTGCAGGCCGAAGTTCTTGCCCAGGCTTTTCAGGACGACGGCGTTGGAGCGGATGACCGCGTCCGGGCCGACCGAGGGGTACTGCTCCATGTCGGAGAAGTCGATGAACGACTCGTCGATGACCACCAGGTCGAGGTCGCCCAGCATGTCCATGAACCGGATGACGTCGCGCCGCGGCAGGTAGCAGCCGTCGGGGTTGTTGACGTTGCAGACCACGGCCACCCGGGAGCCACGGTCGCGGATGAAGCGCACATAGTCGTCGAGGTTCAGCCGGAAACCGTCGCGCTCCTGCAGCGGGAACATGTCGACCCGCTTGCCGGTCTCGAGCGGCTGATCGGTCCAGCGGCCGAAGGTCGGGATCGGGATGGCCACGCTCTCCTTGATGAGCAGGTGGTCGATCCAGGTGATCAGCTCGGTCGAGCCGTTGGCCATGGCCACGGTCTGCGGGTGCAGGCCGAGCACGCTGCACAGCTTCTTGGTGATGCTCGACGAGTCGCTCGGGTAGTACTTCAGGATGTTCTTGAGATCGCGGCTGAGCTCGTCGAACATCTCCGGCGTGGGAAAGTACGGGTTGCAGGGGATGCAGAAGTCCACGATCTCGACGCCCTCGCCCGCGCTGCGCGAGAGGTCGAAGTAGGACGCGCTGTGGGCGCCCTTGTGCAGGATCGAGGTGTCGATTCCGGTCCCCGCCATCGAGACTCCTTAACTCCACCGGTGTGCGCGCCGCTCCGCCGGGACGCGCGCCCAAAAGTACGAAGCTGGTCGATGAAGGGTTCAGGATTCTCCAAGGAATCGGCGTTTACGCAGGTGGACAGCGCTTTTGCCGTCTTAGGTGAGGCTTAACCCGAGGTGAAACGCTTCCCTTTTCCGGTGACCCAGATCACTCTCCGGGGAAGTGCCTGCATGGCGGGCGTACACGATGGACCGGCCGTTCCGGCGCCGGAAAATTGTCGGACCCCGGCCGTAGGTTCGGGCCATGACCAAGAGCATGCGACTGCTGGCGGATGGTGACGCCGAAACAGCGGCCGTCCTCCGCAGCCGGAGCGAGGTGGAGGCGCGGATCCGGGCCATCTGCTTCAAGACCGGGCCACCGGCGCTGATCGGCGCCGAACTGGAATGGACTGTGCACAGCATCGCGGCGCCCGCGGCGCCGCTGGCCGTCGAGACGCTGCGGCAGGCGCTCGGCCGGCACACCCCGGCGACCCTGGGCTCGCCGCACCCGCCGCTCCCCCTCCCCGCCGGCGGCACGATCAGTGTCGAGCCCGGCGGCCAGGTCGAGATCTCGTCCGCCCCCTTCCCCACCCTGGGCGCGCTGCACGCGGCGGTCTCGGCCGACCTCACTTATCTCTCCGACCTCCTCGGGGCCGCCGGCATGGCTCTGGGCTCGCACGGCGTCGACCCGCACCGCGCGCCCCGGCGACTCGTGCGCACCCCGCGCTACGACGCCATGGAGCAGGCGTTCGACGAGCGCGGCGGCGACGGCCGCGTGATGATGTGCAGCACGGCCGGGCTGCAGGTCTGCCTCGACGCCGGCGACGACCTTCCGGTGCGGTGGGCGGCCGTCTCGGCGCTGGGCCCGCCGCTGCTGGCCGCCTTCGCCAACTCCCGGTTCCACGCCGGCCGCGACACCGGCCTGGCCTCCGCCCGCATGGCCGCCTGGTGGGCCATGGATCCGCGGCTCACCCACCCCGTCGGCGTCTCGGCCGACCCGGCCGCCGACTGGGTGCGCTACGCCCTGGCCGCGCCGCTCACCTGCGTCCGGCGCAACGGCGGCTGCTGGGACGCGCCACCCGGGGCCACGCTCGACGACTGGGTGCGGGGCGCGCTGCCTCTGCCGTTGACGGTGGCCGACGTCGACTATCACCTGAGCACCCTGTTCCCGCCGGTGCGCCCGCGCGGCTACCTCGAGGTGCGCTATCTGGACGCCCAGGCCGGCGACGACTGGATCGCTCCGGTCGCCGTGCTCGACACCCTGCTGGCCGACCCGGCCACCACCTCGGCCGCGCTCGACCTGGCCCGGCCCACCGCCGAGCGGTGGGAACCCGCCTGGCGGCTCGGCCTGGCCGACCCCGCGCTGCGCCGCACCGCCCACGCCGTCCTCGAGCTGGCGCTGCGGCGCGGCTCCTTCGCCGGCGACGTGGCCGAGACGATCGAACGGAGGATGCGATGACCATCGAGACCGAACGGCTGCGCGACCGTGTGGCGGCCGAGCTTCTGCGCACCCGCGACCGCACGACTCTGCTCACCGAGGCCGTCGACGACGGCGACCTCGTGGCCCAGCACTCCCCGCTGATGTCCCCGCTGGTGTGGGATCTCGCCCACGTCGGCAACCAGGAAGAGCTGTGGCTCGTCCGCGACGTCGGCGGCCGCGAACCGGTCCGGCAGGACATCGACGAGCTGTACGACGCGTTCCAGCACGCCCGCCGCGACCGGGTCGCCCTGCCGCTGCTCAACCCGGCCGAGGCCCGGCGCTACGTGGCCCAGGTGCGTGACAAGGCGCTCGACGTGCTCGGCCGGGCCCGGCTCGACCAGGGCCGCCGCCTGGTCGCCGACGGGTTCGCGTTCGGCATGATCGTGCAGCACGAGCAGCAGCACGACGAGACCATGCTCGCCACCCACCAGCTGCGGTCCGGCCCACCGGTGCTCTCGGCCTCGCCGCCACCCGCGCCGTCCACGCCGGTCACCGGCGAGGTCCTGGTGCCCGGCGGGCCGTTCACGATGGGCACGTCCACCGAGGCCTGGGCGCTCGACAACGAAAGGCCGGCCCACCAGGTCGTCGTGCCGGCCTTCCACATCGATCGGGCGGCGGTGACCAATGCTCAGTACGCGGCGTTCATCGACGCCGGCGGCTACGACGACCCGCGCTGGTGGAGCACGGCCGGGTGGGATCACCGGCAGGCCGCCGGGCTGGTCGCGCCGGCGCACTGGCAACGGGACGGCTCCTCGTTCGTGGCGACCACTTTCGGCCGCACCGAGCCCATCGCGGCCGACGAGCCGGTGGTCCACGTCTGTTACTACGAGGCTGCCGCCTACGCGAAGTGGGCCGGGAAGAGGCTGCCGACCGAGGCCGAGTGGGAAAAGGCGGCTCGGTTCGACCCGGCGACCGGCCGGTCCCGGCGCTTTCCGTGGGGCGACGCGTCGCCTTCGCCGAGCCAGGCCAACCTCGGCCAGCAGCACCTGCGCCCGGCCGCCGCGGGGGCTTTCCCCGACGGCGCTTCGCCGCTCGGGGTGCACCAGCTGATCGGCGACGTGTGGGAGTGGACGTCGAGCGACTTCCACGGCTATCCCGGCTTCGCCCCGTTCCCCTACCGCGAATACTCCGAGGTCTTCTTCGGCCCGGGCTACAAGGTGCTGCGTGGCGGCTCGTTCGGCACCGACGGGTCGGCCGTGCGGGGCACGTTCCGCAACTGGGACTACCCGATCCGGCGGCAGATCTTCAGCGGCTTCCGCTGCGCGCGGGACGCCTGATGTGCCGTCACCTGGCCTATCTGGGCCCGCCGATCCCGTTGTCCCGCCTGTTGTTCGAGCCGCCGCACTCGCTCTCGCACCAGTCGTGGGCGCCCCGCGACATGCGGGGCGGCGGCACGATCAACGCGGACGGCTTCGGGGTCGGCTGGCTGACCGCGGAGGGCCTGGTGCGCTACCGCCGGGCCACTCCGCTGTGGAGCGATCCCGACCTGCCGGCCCTGGCCGCCTCCGTCACGGCCGGCAGCGTGCTGGCCGCCGTCCGCAGCGCCACCGTGGGCATGCCGGTCACCCCGCAGGCGGCCGCGCCGTTCGCCGAGGGCAGGTGGCTGTTCAGCCACAACGGCGTGGTCGCGGGCTGGCCGGCCACGGTCGAGAAGCTGGCCGCCGCCCTGCCGGTCACCGACCTGCTGACGCTGGAAGCGCCCACCGACGCCGCGCTGCTGTGGGCGCTGGTCCGCCATCGCCTGCGCCTGGGCGCGCCACCGGCCGAGGCGATAGCTGAGACCGTTGCCGACGTCAGCGCGGTCGCACCCGGTTCCCGGCTCAACCTGCTGCTGACCGACGGCGAGACCATCGTCGCCAGCACCGCCGGCCACGCCCTGTCGATCCTGGCCGGCCCGGAATCGGTGCTGGTCAGCTCCGAACCGCTGGACGACGACCCGGCCTGGCAGCCGGTCCCCGACCGTACGTTGCTGGTCGCCGCACCGGGCGCCCGGCAGCACCTTCCCCTGGGAGAAGCATGAGCACCCCGCTCGAGGTCCATCTCGACGCCGGCACCCAAGAGGCCGCGCTGCGCGCCGACGTGGTCGCCGGTCTCACCGCCACCCCGAAACGGCTGCCGCCGAAGTGGTTCTACGACGCCCGCGGCAGCGAGCTGTTCGAGCAGATCACCGAGCTGCCCGAGTACTACCCGACCCGGGCCGAGCGGGCGATCCTCACCGCGCGGGCCCCCGAGATCGCCCGGCTCACCGGCGCCCGCACGCTGATCGAGCTCGGCTCGGGCTATTCCACCAAGACCAGGCTGCTGCTCGAGGCCCTGCGGCCCACCCTGTTCGTGCCCATGGACGTCTCACCGACCGCCCTCGAGGCCGCGGCCGCACACGTCGGCACCGACTTCCCGTCCGTGCGGGTGCAGGGGATCGTCGGCGACATCACCCGGCATCTCGGCTTCCTGCCGCAGGCGCCCGACCGCTTGGTCGCGTTCCTGGGCGGCACGATCGGCAACTTCGAGCCGGCCGAGCGCGCCCACTTCCTGGCCGACGTGCGCGCGGTCCTGCGTCCCGGCGAGCACCTGCTCCTCGGCACCGACCTGGTGAAGAGCCCGAAGGTCCTGGTCCCCGCCTACGACGACGCGGCCGGCGTCACGGCCGAGTTCAACAAGAACGTGCTGCGGGTGCTCAACCGTCACCTGCAGGCCGACTTCGACGTCGACGGCTTCGCGCACGTGGCCCTCTGGGACGCCGACCACGAGTGGATCGAGATGCGCCTGCGATCCCGCTGGCCGCAACGAGTGACCATCCCCGCCGTAGACCTGGTCGTCGAATTCAAGACGGGCGAAGAGATTCGCACCGAGATCTCGGCCAAGTTCCGCCGCGAGGGCGTCGAGAAGGAGCTGACCGAGGCCGGCTTCACCCTCACCCACTGGTGGACCGACCCCGAGGCCCGTTTCGCCCTCTCCCTGGCCCAAGTCACCATCTGACACCACACCGGGGAGAATGGGCCAATGGCCTGGTGGTGGCAGACGCTGATCAGCCTCGGGGTCGCGCTGGCCGTGCTCTGGGCGGCCCTGCTGATCGCGCTGCTGATCGCCCGACCGGGTCAGGCGCAACTCAAAGAGGCGTTACGGCTGCTGCCCGACCTGATACGGCTGCTGCGCCGCCTAGCGGCCGACCGGACGCTACCGCGCGGCCTCCGGATCCGCCTGGCGTTGCTGCTCGCCTACCTGGCCCTCCCGATCGACCTGATCCCCGACTTCATCCCCATCCTGGGCTACGCCGATGACGCCATCATCGTCACCGCGGTCCTACGCTCCACCGTCCGCCGCGCCGGCCTCGACGCGGTCCGCCGCCACTGGCCCGGCACCGACGACGGCTTCGCCGCCCTGACCCGCCTAACTGGCCTGCGCCCCTAGCCCCCCAACCACCCGCCTTTGGCCAGCGCCGCCAGCCGTCACCCGCCTTACCCGACGCCGCAGGCCACCACCCGCCTGTCCGACGCCGCATGCACCACCCGCCTTGCCAGACATCACAGGCCACCACCCGCCTTGCTTGACGCCGCAGGCGTTCACCCGCCTGTCCGGCACCGCGGGCCGACTACCCGCCGCCGCAGGCCGTCACCCACTGTCCGGCACCGCCGGCCAGCTCACTACTTCACGTGGCGGGCGCGGACGGTCCGTTCGGCGGCCGATGACGGCTGATTCGGCCCGTTTCAGGCGGTGGGCGCGGACAGGCTGT
>NZ_JAPNTZ010000009.1 GCF_026626335.1 Paractinoplanes pyxinae
CGGCGTCGCCGGGCTGGCGGGTGTGGGGGACGGCGGGGCGGGTGGGGGTGTGGAGGGGGCCTCCGCTGTGGGTGAGGCGGGCTGGGCAGTGGTTTTCGGCGTACTGGGGGAAGGGTCGCCGGCTGGGGGGACCTTGGGCTTGGTGGTCGGTTGCCCTGCGTCCGGTTCGGGGGCGGCGGGTGGTTCAGCTGCGGGTTTGCTCGCCGGCGGCCCTGGTTCTGTCACGCGGGCAAGTGTGGCAGAGCGGATCTGCCCGAGCCGCCGGACCGGCGCCGCGACATGCGGACGACTGCGCCACCGTCGTGCAGCGATGAGGCCAGGGCCCCGGGGCGGCCGGCCGTGCCGCGTTGCAACGTTGCCAGCAGGCGCGCGGCCGACATCGGGCGGGCGAACAGGTGTCCCTGCCCGGCCACGCAGCCCAGGCTCCACAGCGCGTGCCTCTGCGGCTCGCTCTCGACGCCCTCGGCGATCACCGTCAGGTGCAGGCTGCGGGCCAGGTCGACCGTCGAGCGGATCACCGCCGCCGCCTCGGACGAGGTCTGCACCGAGCCGACGAACTCGCGGTCAATCTTCAGCTGGTGGACCGGGATGTGCGACAGCACCGACAGTGGCGTCACCCCGGTGCCGAAGTCGTCCAAAGCCAGCCGTACGCCGGCCTCGCTCAGTTCGTTCAGCGCGCGCCCCACGACGTCGAGCTGGCTGAGCGTCAGCGTCTCGGCCAGCTCGAAGATAAGGCGGTCGGCCGGCACCGCGTGCCGGTTGAGGCGGGCCAGCACCGTCTCGGGGAAGCTCGGGTCGAGCAGGCTGCGCGGCGACACGTTCACCGCCACCGGCAGGTCGAAGCCGGCCTCGCGCCACAGGTCGGAGGCTTCCAGCGCCTGCTCGAGCACCGCGTCCGCGAACGCCGGCAAGCGGCCGGAGCGTTCCACCGTCTGCAGGAACTCCATCGGCGTGAGGGCGCCGTGCTCGGGGTGATGCCATCGGGCCAGCGCCTCGGCCGCGGCCACCTCGCCACTGCCGAGGTCCACGATCGGCTGGAAGTCGACCACGAACTCCCGCTCGGCCACCGCCCGCTGCAGTTCGCCGCCGAGCATCAGGCGGCTGACGTCGGCCGTGTCCTGCGAGTGGGCGTAGGTGGCGGTCTGCACGCCGGCCCGTTTGGCCTGGTACATCGCGATGTCGGCCCGCCGCATGAGCTCGTTGACGCCGCCGCTGCCGGGGGCCAGCGCGATGCCGCCGGCCGCCTCGACGGTGATCCGCATGCCTTCGACCTCGATGGCCTCGTCGAGCGAGGAGAGCATGGCGTCGGCCCGGTGCCCGGCCATGGCCGGGGTGGGCAGGTCGGTCAGCAGCACCGCGAACTCGTCACCGCCGAGCCGGGCCACCATGTCGCCGGGGGCCGCGCTCTCGCTCAGGCGGCGGGCGACCTTGCGCAGCACCGTGTCGCCCGCGGCATGCCCGAGCGTGTCGTTGATCTCTTTGAAGTGGTTGAGGTCGATCAGCAGCAGGGCGACCACCCCGTCGGTGGCCTTGCCGTCGAATTGGCGCCCGGCCCGCTCGTACAGCTGGCGCCGGTTGGCCAGGCCGGTGAGCGCGTCGTGGGCCGCGTCGTGGGCGTTCTGGGCGTTGATGCGTTCGAGTTCCGCGTACGCGGAAGCATTGCGGATGGCCGTGCAGAGCGCCGACGCGAACGTCTTCAACTTGTACTGCTCGAACTCGGTGAGCTTGATGGCGCCGCCGAAGCGCAGCCGCAGCATGCCCACGCGCAGCGTGCCGTCGTGCGCGACCAGGTCGGTGGCCAGCTCGTCGTCGGTCTGCTTCGGCTCGTCCGGGCGGGCCGGTCCGTCGTACCGGATATGGCCGGCCGACCCGGTGACCACGCGGTCGGTGCCGGCCGAGGTCAGGTCGATCTCGGCCTCGCCGGCGGAGAAGATGACGGCGGCCCGGGAGACCGCCGAGTGCAGCACCTGGGTGAGGTCGACCGCGTTGAGGGCGTCCGTCGCCTCGGCCAGCCGCTGCCACGATTCGCGCTCTTCCCGGGTGCGCATGCTGCCGGTCTGCCAGAGCTGCAGGCAGGCCACGATCATCGGGAGCAGGAGCAGCAGGAAGACGTTGGCCTCGTAGGACAGCAGGGCCAGCGCGATCAGGGTCGCGATCAGCCGGAAGACCTGCCCGACGAGTTTGACGTCGAGGTTCTTGCGCGCGACCTGGCCCAGGGGCTTGTGCGACGAGATGGCGATCACCGGCACGAAGGCGGCTTGGTCGACCACGGCGATCGCGATGAGGGCGAGGACGACGGCGCCGATGGCGAACGGCGGGTGGCTGGTGCTCGGTTCGACGTTCAACGCCAGGAAGACCCCGGCGGCGGCCGAGCCGGCCAGTGTGTCCTTGGCCACCTGCCACGTGTCTTTGAGCAGCCCTCGGCGCATGGCGAGGCGGCGGATGGTGGTGGCCAGGGCCCAGCAGAGGATCACCCAGGGCGCCGGCACCAGAACGAAGCCGATCACCACCGGCACGTCGACCCAGGTGTAGACGTCCTGGTTGGACAGCACGCGGAAGCGGACCCGGAGCCAGCCGGCCACCATGATCGCGAGGAGGATCAGGCCGATGGTCAGGAAGTCGGGCGGGGTGGTCAGTTGAGGCGCGGCGAAGGCCACCACCGTGCCGGCCGCCCCGAGCGCCAGAACGACGACGAGACCGACGAACAGCCGTAGCCGCCGATCGGTCGCGTCGTCGTTGGAGCTTGTGGAGGCCATGCGGATTCCCGTCACCGAGCGCATCGAAGTCGTAGCTTCGGGCTCAAGCCTATTCATCCGAGGCCCATTCGCGCACCTATGCGCTCATTCCCATTCCTGGCCGCTCATGGCTCTCTCCTCGCTGCACCGGGCTCGTGGCCCCCGAATCAGGTCGTGTCGCGACGAAAAGAAACGGTATATGCGGAGAAGCGAGTTTCATAGGGATTGGTGCCGTTTTGCGCAGAACGCGATAACCATTCGAAAATTGATTACCCGCAGTCCTGGCGCGAAAACTCTGCGCAATGGTCAAAGTCGTTTTGGCCGTCGGTGTCCGCATGGCGGACAGTGTCGTTTACCTAACGCTGCGGAATTCCTGCGAAGTTTCCCCGACCGCAGATATTAGCCCCTTTTCCGCACCCCACCTGACCAGCCAAGAGATCCTTAAAATTCGTCGTTGACAAAGGGACTTCTATAAACTCCCGGTATGCCCGACGAATCCCTGCTTACCCATGTCGACGAGGCCGGCGCGGCCCGCATGGTCGATGTCTCGGCCAAGGAAGTGACTGCTCGCAGAGCCGTTGCCGCGGGCCGAGTGGTGACCACGGCTGAGGTGATCGCGCTTCTGCGCGGCGACAACCTTCCCAAGGGCGATGCGCTCGCCGTGGCCCGTCTGGCCGGGATCATGGGCGCGAAGCGGACCCCCGATCTGATTCCGCTTTGTCATCCGATCGGGTTGCACGGTGTCGTAGTCGATCTCGAACTGACCGGAAACGCGATCGAGATCACAGCAACCACCAAGACCGCCGACCGCACCGGCGTCGAGATGGAGGCGCTGACCGCGGTCGCGACGGCCGGCCTCACGATGATTGACATGATCAAGGCGGTCGACCCGGCGGCGAGCATCGAATCCGTGCGGGTGCTCCGCAAAGAGGGCGGCAAGACCGGCGATTGGGTACGACCGGAGGACCGGCCGTGACGATCTCGGCCCGAGTGATCGTGGCCAGCAACCGGGCTGCCGCCGGTGTTTACGCCGATACCAGCGGTCCCCGTCTGGTGGCCGGCCTGCGCGAGCTGGGCTGCACGGTCGGCGACCCGGTGGTCGTGCCGGACGGTGAACCGGTCGCCGACGCCCTGCGCCTGGCCGTGGCCGACGGGGTCGACGTGGTGCTGACCAGCGGCGGCACTGGTGTCACACCGACCGACCGTACGCCCGAGGCGACCCGGAGCCTGCTCGACTTCGAGATCCCGGGCATCGCCGAGGCGATCCGGGCCTACAGCCGCGACAAGGTGCCCGCCGCGGCGCTCTCCCGGGGGCTGGCCGGCGTGGCCGGGCGCACGTTGATCGTCAACCTGCCCGGCTCGACCGGCGGGGCCAAGGACGGCCTGGCCGTGCTCGGGCCGCTGCTGAAGCACACGGTCGACCAGATACACGGCGGCGACCATCCCTCATCGGGTTCGGCTGGATAGGCTCGGCCGGTGAGCATCGAGTGGGAAGAGGCACGCCGGCTGGCCTACGAGGCGGGCCGTGCGGCGGCCGGCCCGGCCGAGCCGGTCGCGCTGCCCGACGCCGACGGCCGCACGCTGGCCGAGCCGCTGCGGGCGCTGACCGATCTGCCGGCCTTTCCCACCTCGAGCATCGACGGCTGGGCCGTGCGCGGTCCGCAGCCGTGGCGGCCCGTGGGCCGGGTGCTGGCCGGCGGCGTGGCCGCGCCGCTGACCGAGGACGGCACCTGCGTCGAGATCGCCACCGGGGCGATGGTTCCGACCGGCGCCGAGGCGCTGGTCCGCATCGAGGCGTCCACACGCGACGATGACGGCCGGGTCCGCGGTGAGCCCCGCCAGGGGTACGTGCCGGAATGGCGCCTGCCGGGCGAAGAGGCGAGCAAGGACGAAGAGCTGTTGCCGGCCGGTACGGCGGTCGACCCGGCCGTGATCGGTGTCGCCGCCACCTGTGGCTACGAATCACTCAACGTGTACCGCCGGCCGCGCGCCGGTCTGCTGGTCTTCGGCGACGAGCTGCTCACCGCCGGAACGCCCGGCGCCGGCCGGGTCCGCGACTCGCTCGGCCCCCAGGTGCCGGGCTGGCTTCGGCGGTACGGGGCGATTGTCGAGCCGGGCTCGGTGACCGGCCCGGTGCAAGACACGCTCGAAGCTCACCTGGCGGCCGTCCGTGGTGCCCTGGCCGGGGCCGAGCTGGTCTGCACGACCGGCGGCACGATGCACGGCCCGGTCGACCACCTGCACCCGACGCTGGCCGAGCTCGGCGCCGAGTACATCGTCAACACCGTGGCCGTGCGGCCCGGCTACCCGATGCTGCTGGCCCGGGTGCCCGGCTCCGACGGGCGCCCGCGATTTCTGGCCGGGCTGCCGGGTAACCCGCAGTCGGCCGTCATCGCGCTGATCACGCTGGTCGCCCCGCTGCTGGCCGGGTTGCAGGGCCGTCCGGCTCCGGCACTGCCCACGGTCGAGGCGGCGGCGAAGGTGCGCGGGCGCGGCGACGACACGCATCTCGCGCTGGCCCGGCTCGACCACGATGGACGGTCGGCCACGCCGGTCGGCCACGTCGGCTCGGCGATGCTGCGCGGCTTGTCGAACGCGCACGGCTTCATCGTCGTCCGCCCGGGCACCGAGGCGGCGCCCGGCGACCTGGTCCCGTTCCTGCCGCTGCCACTAGTGATCGGGGAGCGCCCATGAACGGCGAAGCCCTTCTCGTGATCGGGGAGCGCCCGTGAGCGGCGAAGCCCTTCTCGTGATCGGGGAGCGCCCGTGAACGGCGAAGCCCCGGTGAATGTCGTCCCTCTCGTGATCGGGGAGCGCCCGTGAACGTCGTTGCCGTCGCCGAGGTGCTGGACGCCCCGCTCGACCTGGCCGCCCACGAGAAGGCGGTGGCCGACCCGCGGGCCGGCGCCGTCGTGTCGTTCCAGGGCGTGGTGCGCGACCACGACGACGGCCGCGGCGTCACCCTGCTCGAGTACGAGGGCCACCCGAGCGCGGCCGCCGTGCTGCGCGAGGTGGCCGCCGAGATCGCGGCCGACCCCGACGTCTACGCCGTGGCCGTCTCGCACCGGGTCGGCACGCTGGCCATCGGCGATGTCGCCCTGGTCGCCTCGGTCAGCACGGCCCACCGGGCGGCGGCATTCGCGGCCTGCGCCCGGCTGGTCGACGAGGCCAAGGCCCGGCTGCCGATCTGGAAGCGGCAGGTCTTCACCGACGGCACCGAGGAATGGGTCAACTGCCCCTAGGCCCGGGAATGGCCGGCACCCGGGCCGGCACGGCCGGTCGGCGTACGGGGGTTCGTGCCGGCGCCACGGCCGGCCGCCACGGCAGGGCGTTCATCAGAACAATCACGGCCAGCCCGTACGCGTTCCAGCCCACCGTCCACTGCAGAGGCGACACGAAGATCAGGTAGGTGCCGAGTGCCGCCGCCGCATAGCCCGCTCCGGTGAAGCGACGCGGCCGGGGCCGCCGCCCGATCCGTGACCGGGCCGCCGCGTCGGCGAGGATCAGGACGGCCGGCAGCACCCACACCAGCCCGTGCCCCGTCGTCACCGGCGCGATCGCTGCCCCGGTCAGCCCGACCAGCGTGAACGCCGTGATCTCGTCGCCGTCGGCGTGCGCGCCCCGGGCCCGGATCAGACCGACCGCGAGCAGCAGGGCAGCGAACGAGAGCCAGACCAGCACCGGCGTGCTCGACGAGTCGTAGAGGCGGGCCAGCAAACCGGCCAGCGACTGGTTGGCCGGGTCGCCGATCGATCCGGCGTGGTCGATCGAAAGCGCAAAGCCGCGCGGCTCGACGAGCAGGCCGCCGAGGGTCAGTGTCGTCGCCGTGCCGAGCGCGATCATGGCCGGGCGCCACTGCCGGGTGACGAGCAGATAGAGGATGAACAGGGCGGGCCCGACCGCCAGCGCGGTCGCGACGCCGATGCCGGCGCCGCCCCAGGCCCCGGTCGACCAGGCCCGGCGCAGGCCCTGCGGGCGAGCCGCGGCCGGGTCGGGCCACCAGGCCGCTCGCCGGCGGGCCCAGGCCGCGCGGCGCAGCGCCACCACGTCGGCGACGATCAGGCCGAACAGCAGCACGTCGAGGTGGCCCGCGCCGAGCGTCGCGCGGACCGGTTCGGCCACCAGTGCCAGGGCGGCGGCCGCCAGCGCGACCGGGCCCCGCGTACGGCCGTAGCGACGGGCCACCGGGCCGGCCAGGGCGAACGCGGCCAGCACGAGCGCGGCCAGGCCGGCCAGGGCGAGCAGCCAGGCCGCCACCGTGAGGGGCAGGGACGCGGCCGGAGTGAGCAGAACGTCGGTGATCGGCGGCCGGTCGGACGGCTGTGCCCCGACGGCGGCCAGCGCCTCGGACCCGTACACCCGAAGAGACCAGCCGACCGCCCAGAGCGCGGCCAATCCCCCCAGCCCGACCACAACGGACCTGGAAGTCCGCACGTACTGCCCCAACGCCGGCATGGCGCGACCCCCGTCGCTCTCGTCCTCCGGGCACGGCGAAGCCATGCCCACCACGAAGCCGGGAGAGCGGCGTCATGGCGGGACCGGGCCGCAGCCGAGCGGAAGCGAGCCTAGAAGGCGCAGGCCAGAGCCGCGGCCCCTCGTCCGCTTTAACGCAAAGATCGCGAGTAGGTTGTTAGCCGGGCAATTTGCGCGCGGTGGCCGCGCTCATCGCGGCGATCCTGGCCTCGCGCTTGGCCATCCGCACGGCCCGCTTGACCGAGCGCTGCGAGCGCTTGATCGAGTGCTGCGAGCGGTCGACGGCGTGACTCGCGCGGTAACCCAGGCCCGGCCGGCCCTCGGTGTCGACCGCCGCTAGCAGCAGACCGCCGAGCAGGCCCAGATTCTTCAGGAACTGGGTCTGCTGCGCCTTGCTGTCGGGGCGCGAACGGTCCCAGAACGGGTGACCGGCCACCGTCGTCGGCACCAGGTTGGCCGCCAGCACGAGCGCGGCGGGCCGGGTGAAGTGGCCCGTGGCCAGCGCGACTCCGGCGACCACGTCGCTCGCCCCCTTGATGCGCACCAGCGTCGCGGCGTCGGTGGGGATGCGCGGATCCACCTTTTCCAGCAGCGGCTTCAGCGGGTCGGTGACGCGGCTCGCGGTGTCGGCCGTGACGTCCGGTTTCAGGACCGACCGGACGCCCTGGATGACGAAGATCGACGCGAGCATCGCGCGGGCGGCAGTGCGTACGGGCTTCATGAACTGGTTATACCCGCCCGGCGCGGATCACACCGGCTGCGTGCGCAGGTACCGGCCGAAATGCGGCACGGTGAAGGCCACGGTGCCGCGTTCGCCCGAGTAGATGAGTCCCTTTTTGATCAGCGCGTCGCGGGCCGGTGAGAGGCTGGCCGGCTTGCGGCCCAGCGCGACGGCGATGTCGGCGGTAGGAACGGCCGCGTCCATGTCGTTGCCGGTCTCGCCTTCGCCGGAGAGCACGGCCATGGCCCGCATGTACTCGCGCTCGGCCGGGGTGGCCCGCTCGAACCGGGAGCCGAAGAAGCCCACGGCCAGCTCGGCCTCGGCCTCGGGGGCGGCCACGCGGACGTCGGCGTCGGTCACGGGGGACTGCGGCGCGTGGTCCCAGGTCGCTTTCCCGTACGCCTGCACGAAGTACGGATAGCCGCCGGACTTCTCGTAGAGCAGGTCGAGCGCCTTCGCCTCGTACTCGACCTCTTCCCGCGCGGCCGGGGCGCAGAGAGCGAGATCGGCCGCGACCCGGTCGAGCCGGTCGATGCGCTGGTAGCGGAAGAGGCGCTCGGAGTACGACTTGGCCGCCGACAGCACGGCCGGCAGGTGGGGCAGGCCGGCCCCGACCACGATGAGCGGCGCACCCAGCTGGGACAGCTCATGGCAGGCGGCGCACAGCGCGGAGACGTCGGCCGGGCCCAGGTCTTGCATCTCGTCGATGAACAGCGCGATGCCGGTGCCGACATCGGTGGCCAGCGAGGCGGCGTCGGTGAACAGCTCGACCAGGTCGATCTCGATGTCGCCGGAGTCGGCCCGGCCGCGGGCCGGGGGCACGTCGATGCCGGGCGCCCAGCGGTCGCGCAGCTTGGCCGAGCTGTCGTTGGCCCGCAGCGCGAACGCCTTGAGCACGGCCAGCACGTCGTCGACCCGCTCGGGGTCGCGATGGTGGGGTGCGAGCTCGCGGATCGCCATGTGCAGCGCGGCCGAGACCGGACGGCGCAGCGACTGGTCGGGACGGGCCTCGATCTTGCCGGTGCCCCACAGGCGGCCGATGGCGGCCGAGCGCAAAGTGTTGAGCAGCACCGTCTTGCCGACGCCGCGCAGGCCGGTGAGGACGAGGCTGCGCTCGGGGCGGCCGCGCGCGATGCGCTCGAGCACGACGTCGAACGCGTCGAGCTCACGGTCGCGACCGGCCAGCTCGGGCGGGCGCTGACCGGCGCCGGGGGCGTACGGGTTCCTCACCGGATCCACGCATTGCACCGTATCGGGTCGTCTAGCGAAATGGCTAGAGTGCGCTAGCAAAGCCTCGCGAGTGGTGTCGAGGAAGGTCTAGTTCAATCTAGCTCTGGTGCTAGACAAGGCTAGAGCGCCTTATGCTCCTTGAGGCAGAGCACGAAGTCGAGGTCGTCGAGCGGGCTGTCGTAGAAGAACCACTTGGTGTAGCCGGTGACCTTCGAGCACTTGCGCTCGGCGTCCTTCTCGCCAGTGGTCTTGCCCTTGATCCGCTCAAGCACCTCGTACGTGCCGGTGGTGCAGGCCGTGGCCCGCATGTTGGGCTCGCCGTCGGTGCCCTCGTTGACCACGCAGTCGCCCTTCTTCACGTAGAAGCGGGCGTCCTCGCTGCCCTGCGGAGCCGGGCCGGCGACGGGAGCGGTGGCCGACTCGGTGGGCGAGGCCTGTGTGCCCCGGTCGTCGTTCCGCTTGTTCAGCAGGTAGGCCGTCGCGCCCAGGCCGGCCACGATGAGCAGGCCGAGCGTCACGACCAGGGCGATGATCGCGGTGTTGCGCTTGGGCGGGGGCGGAGGCTGTCTGTCCCAGGAGGACTCGTTGGCGACCGGGCTCATCGGCGCGGAGTGGTAGCTGACCGGCTGCAGCGGGATCGACGGCGGATGACCGCCCCAGGAGGGCTGATCCGCCACGGGCGCGCCTTGGTCACCCCAGGGATCGGCCGGCTCGGCGTACGGCTCGTCGGAGCTCCCGTGCGACCACGGCGGGCCGGAGTACGGGCCGTTCTGGGACATGAGGATTTCCTCCGGAAGCGGATGACGCTGCTGCCACCGTAGCGTGCGGGGCCGACACAAACCTGGACGGAATCGCCGCCGGTGTCGGTAACACGACCCGCACACCGCTCGTCCGGCCACTACGGTGCCGATCCGTGTCCGTGCCTCTGGTGATTCTCGCGGCCGTCTTCGGCGGTTCCGCGGCCGCCTTCCTGCCCCGGGTCGCATATCGGCTCGCTGTCGCGTTCGGCGATCCGCCCCGGTCCGTCTGTGCCTGCGGCCGGCGCTTCGCGACGTGGGTCCGGGTGGGTGCGTCGTGTCCCTGTTCCCCCGCGTACGCGATGACGGTGCTCACCGGCGCGGCGGCGAGCACCCTGCCGGCCGCGGCGCTCGGGCCGTCCCCGGTGCTGCCCGTGCTGCTGCTGGCGGCCGTGCCGGGTCTGCTGCTCGCCCTGATCGACCTGCGCTGCCTGAGGCTGCCGGACCGGCTGGTCGGCGCGCTGGCGATCATCTCGGTGCCGCCGCTGGCGATCCTGCGACCGGAACGCCTGGGACCGGCTCTCCTGGGCGGGGCGGTGGTCCTCACGGCGTACCTGGTGATTGCTCTTCTGCCTGGTCACGGTCTCGGGCTGGGCGACGTGAAGCTGGCCGCCGTGCTCGCCACGATCCTGGGCTTCGCGGGCTGGCCGGCCGTGATCCTGGGACTGGTTGTGCCACACCTGATCAACGGGCCGATCGCGGTCGTGATGCTGCTGACCCGCCGCGGCCGGCCGCTCCCGTTCGGACCGGCACTGCTGGCCGGCGCCCTGATCGGGCTTACAGCAGCCTGAGCTGGCGATCCTTCGGGCGCGCGGGCACCGTGTCGCCCAGCCGCTCGAACAGTCCGGAATCGATCACGTCGAGGAACGGGCTCGGGCTCTGCTCGCGCTCGCTGCCGTGCCGGAAGCGGCGGGCCGCGTGCGTGACGTACAGCCGGTCTTGCGCGCGGGTCAGCCCGACGAAGAACAACCGGCGCTCCTCAGCCAGCTCGTCGGCCGAGGCGGAACTGCCGGGCCAGCGCATCGGCAGCAGGCCGTCCTCCACACCGACCAGGAAGACGACCGGAAACTCCAGGCCCTTCGCGGCGTGCAGGGTCAGCAGGTTGACCGCCTCGGCCCGGGGGTCGAGCGCGTCCACCTCGGCCCCGGTCGCGATCTCTTGCAGGAACCGCGGCAGATCGTCGCCGACCCGCTGGGCCAGCGGGCGCAGCAGGTCGGCCGCGGTCCAGATGTCCTCGGGGGCCAGCTGCTCGCCGTCCAGGGTGGGCGCGGCGAACCGCTGGGCCAGCACCTGCGCGGTCGACTTGAGCCGGGCCGCCAGCGAACCGCCTGTCCCGTCGGCGTGCTGCAGCTCGCGGGCGATCGGCTCGACGCCGGGCCGGTCGCGCAGCCGGTTGTGCGACCGCTTCTGCACGGGCACGCCAGCCCGCGAGAGCGCTTCGACGATCGCCGCCGACTGCGCGTCCGTGCGGTAGAGCACGGCGACGTCCGAGAAGGACAGGTTGCCCGCCGCGACCGACCGGGAGTCGACCCGGCCCGAGTCGAGCGAGCGGTGGGACAGGCCGCCAACCAGGTCGTCGATGGTGCGCACGACGAAGTCGGCCTCGTCGGCGGCGCTCGCGGCGGGGTAGCGGCCGACCAGCGGCGCCTCCGGGTCGAGCCGGGCCGGGTCGAGCCGGCGGCCGTTGACCAGCGTGGACGGGGCGATGGCCTGCACCGCCGCGGCCAGGATCGGCGCCGACGAGCGGTAGTTGCGGGTCAGCCGCACGAGCCGGGCGTCGACGAAGTCCTCGTTGAAGCGCAGGAAGTACTTCACGTCGGCGCCCCGGAACGAATAGATCGCCTGGTCGGGGTCGCCGATCGCGCACAGGTTGCCGTCGGCCGGGCTGAGCAGGCGCAGCAGCTCGTACTGGGTGTCGTCGACGTCCTGGTACTCGTCCACGAAGATCCACTGCCAGCGGCGGCGGTACTTCTCGACCAGTGCCGGCTCGTCACGCAGCAACGCGACCGGCATCGTGATCAGCTCGTCCAGGTCGACCAGGTCTTGCTGGCGCAGCAGTTTCGCGTACGCGAGATCGTCGTCGCCCGCCTGCTCCCGGGCCTCAGCCCGTTCGCCCTCGTCGGCGATCCGCCAGTGCGCGCCCAGCCCGGCCGCCCGCGCGTTCTCCTTCAGGATGGTCAGGCCCACCGAGTGGAACGTGCCGACGGTGATGTCCTCGCCGTCCTTGCCCAGCAGCGCGTCCAGCCGCTCCCGCAGCTCGCCGGCGGCTCGCCGGGTGAACGTGATGGCCAGGCAGCGCTCGGGGAAGACGCCCAGTTCGGCGCAGAGATAGGCGATGCGGTGGGTCAGCGTCCGGGTCTTGCCGGTGCCCGGGCCGGCCACGATCAGCAGCGGTCCGCCGGGGGCCGACGCGGCCACCCGCTGCATCGCGTCGAGGCGGTCGAGCAGGCCGGTGCCGACCTCTTCCATGCCGGCCAGCATCGGCTCGAACGGCTCGTGCGGGCTCGCCGGCGTCGTTATGGGAGGCGGCGGCGTTGACTTCTTGGGCTCTTTGGCCGACTTGGCGGGCTTGGGGCGTGCCGGCTCGGGCTTTCGCTGCTGCGGTACGTCGAACAGCGTCTCCATCTGCGGCGCGCTGGCCCGGTTCCGCAGCTCACCCGGCTCGAACAGAGTGATCACGCCGTACTCGCCGTCGTAGCCGGCCACCCGCCGGACGTCGCCCCGCCGTAGCCGGGTAATGCCCTCACGCAGTTCGTCGCCGCCGGCCTGGCCGATCGCCTCGACCGGCACCCTGCGCAGGATGTCGAGCTCCGAGCCGAGCGTCGCGACCAGATGGTTGAGCTGGGCCTCGACCGTCTTCGACTTCGGGCCGACGCCGTTGATCTCGCCCAGGATCTCGTGCAGCTGGATCAGGTGCTCGACGTGGTCGTCGCGGTGGAACCCGGTGGGCCGGTCGGCCAGATCCTCGACGCGGCTCAGCACGCCCACGGTGAGCGGCTTGCCGCACTCGGGGCAGCGGCCGGCGTGCTCCCGGGTGCGGGCCGGCTCCCAGTTCACGCCGCAGGCCCGGTGCCCGTCGGCGTGGTACTTGCCCTCTTCCGGGAAGAACTCGAGCGTCCCGGCCAGGCCGATCCCGTCGCGCACGGCGGCGTAGTCGGGCTCGCCGGTGAACAGCGTCGCCTCGCGGGCCAGCGCGGCCGGCGAGTGAGCGTCCGAGTTCGACACCAGGCGGTACCGGTCGAGGCTGGAGACCCGCCAGTTCATCTCGGGGTCGGACGAGAGGCCGGTCTCGACGGCGGTGACGTGCTCGGCCAGGTCGGCGTAGCAGTCGGCGATCGCGTCGAAGCCCGACTTGGAGCCCAGCGCCGAGAACCACGGCGTCCAGATGTGGGCCGGAACCAGGTAGCCGCCCGACTCCAGGGTGATCTCGAGCAGGTCGCGTGAGTCGAGGCCGAGGATGGGCCGTCCGTCGGCGGTCAGGTTGCCGATGCGGCCCAGCGCGGTGTTGAACCGGGCGGCCGCCCCGAAGTCGGGCATGTAGATCAGGTGGTGCACCTTGCGCGTACGGTCGTCGCGCTTGTAGATCGTCGAGATCTCGACGCTGAGCATGAACGCCGCCGCCGGGCTCGTCTGCAGCGAGCCCGGCAGGCGCTTGGTCACCTCGGCCTCGTCGGCGTACGCGAACAGCCCGGCGCCTTTGTCGACCAGGTTCTCGCGCAGGTGGTCGAACCAGGCCGGATGCGTGAAGTCGCCCGTGCCGAGCAACGCGATGCCCTTGCGGCGGGCCCACCAAGCCAGGTTGGGCAGGGTCAGATCACGGCTGCACGCACGCGAGAAGCGCGAGTGGATGTGGAGATCCGCGACGTACGTGTCCGCGGCATAACCTGCGTGATCCGAGGGCACGCGCTGCATCCTGTCACGCCCTCCATCGCTCGCACGAATCGCCACGCTTGACGAACTTACGGATCTTGATGCCTCTTCCTCGCTAGGGCGTCCGCAGCTCGATGACGCTCACCTGAGGCGGCGCGCCGACCCGGACCGGCGGTCCCCAGAAACCGGCGCCGTTCGTGACATACACCGGCACGCCGTCGACCTTGCCGAGCCCGGAGACGACCGGTTGCTCCAGCTTGACCAGCAGGTTGAAGGGTGCCATCTGGCCACCGTGCGTATGTCCGGAAACTTGAAGATCAACCCCGAACGGGGCCGCGTCGCGGGCGGCCAGCGGCTGATGGGCCATCAGCACGACGGGCCGCGACGTGTCCCGGTCGCCGAGGGCCTTGGCGAAGTCGGGTGCGTCACCCTCCTCGGCGCCGCCCAGATCGTTGACGCCGGCCAGGTCGAGACCGCCGAGCTCGAGGCGCTCGTTGCGCAGTGGCCGCACGTTCAGGCGCGCGACCTCGTCCACCCACTCCTGGAAGCCCGAGTAGTACTCATGGTTCCCGGTCACGAAGTACGCCCCCTGCCGCGACTGGATCTCGGCCAGCGGCGCCGCGAACCGCCCGAGTTCTGCCACGCTGCCGTCAACAAGGTCACCGACGACGCACACGATGTCCGCCTGCACCGAATTGATCACGTCGACGATGCGCCGGGTGTGATTCATGCCGGTCAACGGCCCGAGGTGGATGTCGGAGACGACGGCCAGCCGCGTGCCGTCCATGGCCCGGGGGAGCTTGGCCAGCGGGATCTGAATGCGGTCGATGCGCGGGCCGCCCAGCGCCGTCTTCACGCCGTACCCGGTGACGCCGGCCGCCGTCAGCCCCGCAAAGATCGCCGCACCGCGGGCCAGGACGAGCCGCCGATCGATGCCGGGCTTGTCGTCGCTGGTCGTCGGCGGCGGCGGCTCGGCGGTCAGCACCGAGGACTCGCCCTGGCCGGCGACGGTCGCGGTTTCCTTTTCCGTACGTCGCTGGGCCCGCCAGACCAGCCGGACCGCCAGCCGCGGAATCTCCAGAACGGCCAGCGTGACCAGCAGATAGAACATGAGCGCGATCCACAGGTACCCCGGCCAGGCCAGCCACGGCACGGCCCCCGACCGAACCCCGATCAGCGTGGCCGGAGCCAGCACGGCCAGCCCCACGACGACAATCGCCCCGATCCGCCGGGCGCGCTTACCGGGCAGCGGATCCTTGACGAGCCGCTTCCACAGATAGAAGTGAATCAGGCCGACGACCACAAAGATCAGCCCGACGAATACCACCAAGAGTTCCTCCCCAGCCACTTTTCCCCGGTCAGTCTCCCGGTCCTACCTGAGAGCACACTGACGAACCCGGCGATCTCCCCGACTTCGTCCGCAGTGCGGCGACGAAGGCTGGCATCTCGTCGGTCTGCCCGGCACTCCGAGCCGAGAGGAAGCGTCAGTCGCTGCCTGAGCCGGGAGGCGGCGTCAGCCGCCGCCTGCGGCCAGGAATCTCAGCCGCCGCCTGCGGCCAGAGGAGATCTCAGCCGCCGGCGAAGGGTGGGAGGACGTCGATGGTGGCGCTCGCCGGCAGGGGCGCGGACTGGTCGTGGCAGGTCAGGCCGTCGACCAGGAAGCTGGCCGCCTTCAGCACCACCCCGAGCCGCTCGCCGTGGCGGTCGGTCAGCCGCTGCTTCAGCTCGTCGAGCGTGCCTGCCTCGACCACCTCGCTGCGGGTGCCGTTGGCGGCCGCCCGCGCGCCGGCGAAGTAGCGCACTGTCAGGGACGACAAGGTCAGCCTCCGATGGCGGACATGGGCCGGGCCGGCTGCAGGAAGGCCGGATCGTCGATGCCGTGGCCGGCTCGCTTGCCGCTCATGGCGACCCGCCACGCCTCGGCCAGCTCGTCGTCCCCGGCGCCGTCGCGGAGCAACTTCCGCAGGTCGCTCTCTTCGGTGGCGAACAGGCAATTGCGCACCTGACCGTCGGCGGTGAGCCGGGTGCGGTCGCAGTCGCCGCAGAACGGCCTGGTCACGCTGCCGATGACGCCGACCCGGGCCGGCTCGCCGGCCGCGTCGACATGGCCGGGAACCAGCCACGTCTCGGCCGGCGCTGTTCCACGTGAAACCGAATCGGGCTGTAGAGAGAACGGCGCCAGGTCGGCCAGGATCTCGTCGGCCGTGACCATCGTGTGCCTGTCCCACTGGTGCTGGGCGTCGAGGGGCATCTGCTCGATGAACCGCAGTTGATAGCCGTGCTCGAGGGCGAAGCGCAGCAGGGCGGGCGCCTCGTCGTCGTTGATGCCGCGCATCAGCACCGTATTGATCTTGACTGGAGTCAGCCCGGCGGAGGCCGCGGCGGCCAGACCGCGTAGCACGTCCGAGAGCCGGTCGCGCCGGGTGAGTGCCTTGAAGCGCTCCGGATCGAGCGTGTCGAGCGAGACGTTGACCCGGTCGAGCCCGGCCTCGCGCAGCGGCCCGGCCAGCCGTTCGAGCCCGATGCCGTTCGTCGTGAGCATCAGCGTGGGCCGCGGCTCGAGCCGGGCCGCCGCCTGCACGATGCTGGTCAGCCCTCGCCGCAGCAAAGGCTCGCCGCCGGTGAACCGCACCTCTTGGATGCCCAGCCGCTCGACCGAGACCCGGATGAGCCGGATCACCTCGTCGTCGGTCAGCTGCTGCTCGCGGGGCAGCCAGGCCAGGCCCTCTTCCGGCATGCAGTAGGTGCAGCGCAGATTGCAGCGATCGGTCAGGGACACGCGCAGGTCGGTGGCCACTCGCCCGAATCGATCGGCGAGCGGGATGACGGCCCCACCACGCATGCTCACGGATCGAATCTATCCGCTTGAGCCGGGGATGACCTCCGTCGAACCCGGCCTGTGGACAGCCGACTCGATCACAGGGCCCGCAGGGCGGATTCGGCGGCCGATCGAACCGAGGCGCGATAGCCCTCCCCGAACGCCGCCGTGTGCACGAGCAACAGGTGCAGCTGGTGCAGCGGCACCCGTTCTTCCCAGCCGTCGGCCAGGGCATACACCTCGTTGTAGGCGCCCAGGATGGTCGACAGGAAGGGTGCGCCGCCGAACAGGGCCAGTTCGGCCAGGTCGGTCTCGCGGTGGCCGCCGTGCGCCGCCGGGTCGATGAGCCAGGCCCGGCCGTCGGCGCCCCACAGGACGTTCCCGGGCCACAGGTCCCCGTGAGTCCGGCTCGGCGGCTCGCTCACGACGTACACCGCAAGGGTCTTGATAATGCGCTCGACCAGTTGAGCGTCGGCCGGTGTGAGCGCTCCGCGGTCGACCGAAATCTTCAGGTACGGAAGGAGTCGGCGCTCGGCGAACCAGGGCTCCCACGAGCCGCCGGCCAGTGTGTTGTCGAGGCTCAGGGGCCCGATGAAACCGTCCCAGTCGGCGCCGAAGGACGGGGCGCCTGCCCGATGCAAAGCGGCCAGATCACGTCCGAGCTGCTCCGCGCCCTCCCGGGTGGGCTCACCGGGTTCGATCCACTCGGTCGCGATCATCGACGGCAGGGCGGCGATGACCTCGGGCACCGGCGCTCCACCCTCGCGTAACCATCGAAGACCGGAAGCTTCGGCGGTGAAGAAGCCCGCCGGAGCCTCCCCGGCCGTCCACGTCTTGGCGAAGACCGAGGTGCCGTCGTCGAGCGTGAGCCGGCTCGCCGTCGACACACTCCCGCCACCCACCGGCGTCTCACGAAGGCGCTGGTGGGTGAGAAATGTCGGGAGGTGCTGCGGGTGCGCGCGCAAGTACGCCTGGTCCACCGCCTTATCTTGCGCTTCGGCTTACGCCTGTCCGAAATCGGAGTCAAAATGTCGGCATGAGCCCTGTCACAGTGCGTTCGTACCGTCCGAGTGACCACTCCGCGGGCCGTCAGCTGTGGTCCGAGCTGACCAATCAGCACAACCGGATGTACGGCGTGCCCGACCAGGACGCCGGCGAGGGCTTCGAGGAATACCTCACCCGGCTCGATCTGGGCGGGCTGTGGGTGGCCGACCACGCCGACGACGGGGTGATCGGCATGGTCGGGCTGGTGATCCGGGGCCGGGCCGGCGAGGTCGAGCCGATCGTGGTCACGGTCTCGCACCGGCACAAGGGCGTCGGCCGCAAGCTGCTGCGGCACGTGGCCGGCGAGGCCCGCCGCCGGAACATGACCGCGCTGACGATCTCGCCCGAGTCCCGCAACGTCGACGCGATCCGCAGCCTGCACGCGGCCGGCTACGACGTCGTCTCGTCGTTCGAACTGACCCTCGACCTGAACCGCACGCCGCACGAGTGGCAGCAGGAAGGCCTCGAACTGCACGAGCTTCCGTTCCGCTCCTAGCTGGGACTTCGTCGAACCGGCCGGTGGATAACCCGCGTGTCGTCCACAGGCCGGCCGCTTGGCACTCGCGACGGGCCGCCGGAAGGCCAATCTGCACGGCATGACTCCCGTGTGCACGCTCATGGTGCGAACCCCGGCCGACCTCATCGCCGTCACGCCGTTCCTGCTGGGCTTTCATCCGGCCGACAGCCTGGTGGTGATCGGCCTGGCGGGCCGCTCGATCGACTTCATCGGACGCCACGACTTGCCGCCGCCCGGCGACCACAGCATCGAATCGGCCGCACCCCTGATCGCTCGTCAGGGAGTGCGGGAAGTCGCCTTGATCGGCTACGGCGCGCCCGGGCCGGCGCGCTCGGCCATCGACGACTTCGACGCCGCCCTCGGCCGGGTCGGCGTCCGGGTGCGTGAGGCGCTGCGGGTCACCGGCGGCCGCTGGTTCAACGTGCACTGCGACGACCGCGACTGCTGCGCGCTCGACGGCCACCCGGTTCCGTCGCCGCACAACCCGATCGCCGCCGCCGCGGTCTTCCAGGGGCACGTCGCCCTGCCCAACCGGCAGGCCCTGGTCAAGCAGGTGGCGCCGGTCGAGGGCGAGGAACGCCGGCAGATGGCCGCCGCCACGGCCGCCCTCAATCTGCGGCTCGGCGAGGGCGTTTCCCGCACGCTGGTGGGACGGGCGGGCCGGGCCGCGGTGCGTCAGGCGGAACGGAAGCACGCCGCCGGCCAGTCGCTGACCTACGACGAAACGGCCCTGCTGGGCGCCCTTCTGGTGGGCCGGACGACGTTCGACTACGCGCTGCACCGCATCTCCGGCGAGCCGTGGCGGGTCCAGCAGTGGACCGAGGTGACGCGCCGGGTCGAGGCGCCCTTCGTGCCCGGTCCGGCCGCCTTGCTGGGGTACGCGGCGTGGCGGGCCGGCCTCGGACCGCTGGCCCGGGTCGCGGTCGACCGGGCGTTGCGCCAAGACCCGTACCACCGCTTCGCCGGCATCCTCGACGGTCTGCTCGCCGCCGGTGTCGGCCCCGGCGCCGTCGAAAGCTTCGTCCCGCCGGTCGGCGGCGAGCGAAGGGCCTCCTAGGTGTCAGACCGTGACGCGTTCCGGCGACGTGTAGACGTTCATGCTCTTGCCCCGCAGAAAGCCGACCAGCGTCATCCCGGCCTCGTCGGCCAGCTCGGCGGCCAGGGTGCTCGGCGCCGACACGGCCGCCAGCAGCGGCAACCCGGCCATCCAGGCCTTCTGCGTGAGCTCGAAGCTGGCCCGCCCCGACACGAGCAGCACGTGCCCGGTCAGCGGCAGCCGGCCCTCGCGCAGCGCCCACCCGATCACCTTGTCGACGGCGTTGTGCCGGCCCACGTCCTCGCGCAGCACCAGCAGCTCGCCATCGGCGGTGAACAGCCCCGCCGCGTGCAGGCCACCCGTGCGGTCGAAGGTGCGCTGGGCCGCCCGCAACCGGTCGGGCAGCTCGACGAGTGTGCTCGCCGGGATGCTGAGCGGGTCGCCCGAGACGTCGAACTGCGAGCGGGTGCGGACGGCGTCGATGCTGGCCTTGCCGCACACCCCGCACGAGCTGGTGGTGTAGAAGTTGCGGCTCGGGTCGGTGACCGGCGGCGGCACGTCGGCCCCGAGCACGATGTCGACCACGTTGTAGGTGTTCGGGGTGTCGGTGCCGGCGCAGAGCTGGGCGGTCGCCACGTCGCCGGCGTCGCGGATGATGCCCTCGGTGAGCAGGAAACCCATGGCCAGGTCGATGTCCTGCCCCGGGGTGCGCATGGTGACCGCCAGCGGCGCCTTGCGGACGCGGATCTCCAGGGGTTCCTCGGCCGCGAGGTCGTCCGGGCGGCGGCGCGGATCACCGGTCGCCTCGAGATTGATCTTCACGACCGGCCGCCGGGTCATCGTCCTCGCCATTCCTCGAGCGTAGGCCGCTCGGCGGCGTCCGGCTCGTTACCGGAGGGGCGCCGTGACACCCCAGGGACATGGAGTGATCAACGACTGGTAACTGAGCGCGCGGTCACGCTCGACACGCGGTCGGGATACGGTACGTACGTGGGGGGATATGCGGCGGTGGTGCTGGCCGGCGGAGCTGCGCGGCGGATGGGTGGTGCGGACAAGCCGACCCTGACCGTGGCCGGGCAGTCCATGCTGACCCGCGTGCTCGCCGCGGTGCACGACGCCGACCCCCGGGTGGTCGTCGGCCGGGTGCCGCCCGACCTTCCCGTCCAGGTGCACTCCACCCGCGAGGATCCGCCCGGCAGCGGCCCGGTGGCGGCCACCGCGGCGGGGCTGGCGCTGGTGCCCGACGACGTTTCCTACACGGCGCTGCTGGCGGCCGACCTGCCGCTGCTCACCGGCGAGGCGATCGACGTGCTGCGCCTGACCGCCGAGTCGGCGCCCATGCAGGGCGCGGTCTATCGCGACGCCGAGGGCCGGCGGCAGATGCTGTGCGGCGTGTGGCGCACGGCCGCCCTGCGCCAGGCGCTGGCCGGCGTGCTCGAAGAGCGAGGCAGCCTGGACGGCGCCTCGGTGCGTGAGCTGATGAACCACCTGCGCGTCGCCGAGGTCTCGTGGCGGCGCCCGGGCCCGCCCCCGTGGTTCGACTGCGACACCGACGACGATCTGCGTACGGCCGAAGAGTGGGCCCGATGAACCAGCTCGACGCCTGGGTCGCCGCCGCCGGCGAGCAGGCCGGCGTCGATCCGGCCGACATCCCGACCCGGCTGGTGCTCGACCTGGCCCGCGACGTCGCCCACGGCGTGGTGCGCCCGGGTGCGCCCGTGACCGCCTACCTGCTCGGATTGGCCGTCGGCCGCGGCGCCGACCCGGCCGAGGTCGCTGCCCGGTTGAGCGAACTGGCCGGGTCCTGGGCGCCGCCGGGCGACAGGCCTCAACCGCCCATCCCCTGAGAGAGGGCAGAGGGGGCGGACGCCGCTCGATAGGGTGGCGGGAGCGGAGGTGACGATCATGACGGCACAGAGCGCCGAGGGCGGCGAATCCACCGACGGTGTGCTCCTCGACGAGCCCACCACGGCCGACTTGCGAGCGAAGGTCGGCGAGGCGTGGCGGGAGTTCGCGCGGGCGCTGGCCGGCCTGCTCCCGACGCTGGCGCCGGGGGCCCACGTCGATCTGACGCTCGACCCCACGGCCTCGGGCACCGGCATCGCCGTCTATTCGGTGAGCATGCGGGTGCGCGAGGGCGGCGTGGTCGAGGCGCTGGCGATCGGCAACGCGGGCCTGCCCGAGGGCTACCGGATGGATCGGGCCTCGATCGCCGATCTGGTCGCGCTGGGCTGGTCGCCGCCGGGCGTGCTGGCCGGCTCGGGCGACTCGTTCGGGCTGAGCTCCACCCAGGACAATTCGAATCGCCTGGCCACCGTGGTGGCGCGCACGCTGCGCGACGTCTACGGCGCGCCGCACCCGGCGTTCCTGGTCTACCTGGTGCACGACGAGAACGACGAGCCGATCGAGACCGTGCCGCTGGCCACGGCCCGGCACGAGCCGAGCATCGACGAGGAGCTGAGCCTCGACGACATCGCCGAGGACGGCGTGCTGGCGGCGGCGCTGGCCGACGCGGCCGACGAGGTCGTCCCGCTCGACGAGCGGGTGCGCACGGTGGTCGCCACCATGTCCAAGACCACGGTCGACCAGCTGCAGGTGGACGCCGACGGCGACATCGGCATCCGGGCCGGGTCGGCCATGGTCTTCGTGCGGGTGCGCGACAACCCGCCGCTGGTCGACGTGTTCTCGCCGATCCTCACCGAGGTCGAGCCGACCGAGCAGCTTTACGTGAAGCTGTCCGAGCTGACCAACCGGATGCCGATCGGCCGGCTCTACGCCGCGCAGGACACGGTGTGGGCGTCGATCCCGGTCTTCGGCCGCAACTTCCAGGCCACCCACCTGATGCTGGCCGTGCAGGTGATGACCGGGCTGGCCGACGAGCTCGACGACCGGCTGCACGGCGAGTTCGGCGGCAAGCGCTTCTTCGGCGAGGGCGACAAGCCGGCCCCCGCCAAGGAGCCGGCCGACGACCACCGCACCGGCATGTATCTGTAAGAGATGGACGGGGCTTGTCCCGCCGGCCCGCGGGGCTGAGTGCGGACCGGACAGGACAAGCCCCAGCTACTTCAGGCCGACCCAGGCGACCTGGTCGAGGGTGGACAGGTTCGAGGCAAGCAGGCCGCCGTCGGTGACCGACCACAGCACATCGCCGACCACCAGAGCCCGGCGCATCGGCCCGGTGTCCTTGGCCGTGGGGGCCAGCCGGGTGGTCTGTGCGAGCCGGTCGCCGGTGATCTGCAGGGCCAGCGCGCCGTCCGACTTGGCGTCGGCCACCGGCAGCACCAGCAGGTTGCTCGCCGGCCACCACAGGATCGCGTGCGGATCGGATTCGGCCTCCGACGAGCCACCTGCCACCACGTGCTGGTCGAGGCGCCGGGGCGCGGCCGGGTCGGTCACGTCGAACAGCGAGACCTGCGTTCCGGTCGGCACGCCTCGGGTGTCCGCCTCCTGGCCGATGCCGATGAGCCGGTTCTCGCCCACCGGCTGCAGGTGCGCCGAGTAGCCCGTGATCTTCAGTTCGCCCGTGACCCGCGGCTTGCTCGGATCGGCGAGGTCGAGGCTGTAGAGCGGGTCGGTCTCGCGGAAGGTCACCACGTAGCCGCGGGGGCCGATGAACCGTACGGAGTAAATGCGCTCACCCCGGCCCAGGCCCTCGACCGCGCCCACCTCGGCCAGCTTGCCGTCCTTCTCGCGTAGCACCCGCACCGCCGAGGCGTCGTCGGTCATGCTGGTCGTCGCCACCCGCAGGTGACCGTCCCACTCGGACATCGAGTACTGGTTGAGCAGCCGGCCGGAGACCTTGCCCGACGCCACATAGATCGGCCGGCCGGCCGGCGGCAGGCTGAACCGGTAGATGTCGGTCGTGTCCGGCACCCCGGCCCGGTCGGCGCGGGTCAACCGCCAGCCCTGGTTGTTGGCGATGTAGAGCCCGTCGGCGCTGCTGTAGACGGCATCACCGTCGGCCACCACCGCCACCGGATCGCCGTCGCCGAGCGCGGTCGCGTTCAGGTCGAACGACAGCACCCGCAGCATCGAGAGCCCCGAGAACGACTCCGGCCGGCTGACCGCCGAGCAGTCGAGCCGCCCCTTGGCCGTGGCGCCGCCCGTGGTGACCTCCCAGCCCGGCAGCCAGGACTCCAACGGAGCCCGCTCGAAGCTCCGCTCGTCCTGCATGACGTTCTCGGGCTCGGGCTCGCGGCCGTACGGGAACGGGAAGTCGGGACTGCTGCTGATCACGACGCGGGCCACGCTGCCGTGCTGCCGCGCGTCGACCACCCGTCCGTCGCCGCGATAACGGCTGAGCAGCCGGGGCGTGCCGCCGGTCAGGTCGACGAGCAGCACCTCGGACCGGCCGTTGAAGGGCCGCATGATCCGGCTGTCCTCACGCAGCATGGGGCGGCCGCCGCCGTCGGCCAGCACCAGCGCGTGATCGCCGGCCACCAGCACCTTCGGTTCGCCGTACGCCTGAAGCCCCAGATCGAGGCGGCCGGTCTGCGTGCGGGTAACGGTGTCGACCACGCGCAGCACGCCGCCCGAGACGGTGACGATCCGCCGCCCGTCGGTCTTCACGATGTCGGGTTCGTCGATCCCCACCTCTTGCACGTTGGTGCCCGAGAACTCGCCGCCGATCTCGGAGGCTCGGGCCGAGTCGGCCCCCAGGGCGCGGGCGTTGTCAGGCATCGGGGGAGGAGCGACATAGCTTTTCTCGGCCGCCGCCCGCAGCTCTTTCTCGAGCTGGGCGCAGGAGTCGAAGGCGACCAGCTTCAGGGCCGGCGCCGCCGCCGGGCGAGGCTCGGTGGGGCCGGACGCGGTACAGGCGGCCAGCGGCACGACAGCCAGCGTGGCCAGGAGCCAGGATCGACGCGACATGTCCGGTTGGACGCGGTCGCGGGTGGCCGGGTTCCCGGGGTCACTCCATTGCGGGTACGGGTGTCGGCGTCTCGACCAACCGGGAGAGCACGATCATGCTGCGCGTGGAGGTCACGAACGGCTCGGCGCGCAGCCTTTCCAGCACCTGCTCGAGGTGTCCGATATCGGCCGCGCGCAGGTGTACGAGCGCGTCAGCCTCACCCGAGACCGTGTAGGCCCCGACGACCTCGGGATGGCGGCGGGTGGCCACCGTGATCTGGGCCGGGGTGGTGCGCCCGGTGCAGAACAGCTCGACGAAGGCCTCGGTCGTCCAGCCCACGGCGGACGGCTCGACGACCGTCGTGAAGCCCTTGATCACCCCGCTCGATCGAAGCCGGTCGACCCTCCGCTTGACCGCCGGGGCGGACAGTGAGACCTTGGCCCCGATCTCGGCGTACGACGAGCGGGCGTCGGCCACCAGCAACGCAACGATTCGCTGATCCACGGCGTCCAGTTGCAACGATTCGCCCCTAACACACAAGATTTCTAGCTGTTTCGTGCATCGCAGCCTACCTACGCTCTAGCTCATGAACCACATCGAGCGCCGGCCGCGGAACCGGACATATCTCATGTGTCCGCCGCAGCACTTCACGGTCGAGTACGCCATCAACCCGTGGATGGACACGACCCTGCCGGTCGACGCCGCCCTGGCCCTCAAGCAGTGGCAGGTCCTGCGGGACACGCTCGGCGACCTCGGCCACCTCGTGCACGTGCTCGACGCCGTGCCGGGCCTGCCCGACATGGTCTACGCGGCGAACGGCGCCTTCTCGGTCGACGGCACGGTCTACGGCGCCCGGTTCCTCTATCCCCAGCGGGGCGCCGAGGCCGACGCCCACCGCGAGTTCTACACGCTCCAGGGCTGGAAGTTCTCCGGCCCGCAGCACGTCAACGAGGGTGAGGGCGACTTCGCGTACCTGCCCGGCGCGTACGGCGGTCTGGTGCTGGCCGGTTACGGCTTCCGCACCGACCCGGCCGCCCACGCCGAGGCGCAAGAGGTGCTCGGCCGCCCGGTCGTCTCGCTCCACCTGGTCGACCCGGCCTTCTACCACCTCGACACCGCGCTGGCCGCCCTCGACGACCGCCACGTCACCTACTACCCCGAGGCCTTCTCGGCCGCCTCGCAGCGGGTGCTGGCCCAGCTCTTCCCGGACGCCGTTCTGGCCGACCGGGCCGACGCCGAGGCGTTCGGGCTCAACCTGGTCAGCGACGGCCGCCACGTCATCCTCAACACCGAGGCGACGGCCATGGGCGAGAAGGTGCGCGCGGCCGGCTACCAGCCCGTCCACGTCGACCTCTCCGAGCTCAAGCGGGGCGGCGGCAGTGTGAAGTGCGTCGTAGCCGAGCTGAGGCAGTGACCCCGGACACTGCGAAACAAGGCATGGGCGCTGGCGGATGACTGGAGGCTGTGCGGGAAGATGGACCGCATGACCGACGAACAAGGCATCCCCGAGAAGCAGGACGACGGTTCCGTCATCGTGGTCGGCCCCGACGGGCGTCCGCTCGGAACCATGGGCGCCGACGGAACGGTCAACCCGGAAGAGCCGGGCAACCTGATCGAGCAGCCGGCCAAGGTCATGCGGATCGGCAGCATGATCAAGCAGCTGCTCGAAGAGGTCCGGGCGGCGCCGCTCGACGAGGCGAGCCGGGGCCGGCTCCGCGAGATCCACCAGCGGTCCATCACCGAGCTGGAGGACGGCCTGGCCCCCGAGCTGCGCGAAGAGCTCGAGCGCCTGTCCCTGCCGTTCGAGGGCGAGACCCCGCCCAGCGAGTCCGAGCTGCGCATCGCGCAGGCTCAGCTCGTCGGCTGGCTCGAGGGCCTGTTCCACGGCATTCAGGCCGCGCTCGTCGCCCAGCAGATGGCGGCCCGGCTGCAGCTCGAGCAGATGCGGGGCGGCGGCGCCGGTCGCCCGGCCCTGCCGATGGGCGCGCTGCCCGGCATGCCCGGCCCGCGCGACGGTTCGGGCGACGGCGGCCGCACCGGGCAATACCTCTAGAGCCCGTACAGCTTCGCCAGATACTCCGCGACCCCGTCCTCGTCGTTGCTGCGACCGACCTCGTCGGCCACCGCCTTGAGGGCGGGTGCGCGTTGGCCATCGCCACCCCGTGTCCGGCCCAGGTCAGCATGGGGATGTCGTTCGGCATGTCGCCGAAGGCGATCACCTGTGACTTGTCGATGCCGTAGCGCTCGCAGTGCCAGGCCAGGCCGGCCGCCTTGGTCACGCCGGCCGCGCTGATCTCGACCAGGGCGCTCGACGAAGAGTGGGTGGCCGTGGCGATGTCACCCAGCGTGCTGCTCACCAGCTCGTAGAACTCGTCCGGCTCATGGTTGGCCGAGCGCGCGAGCAGCTTGACCGCCGGGGTGGAGGTCAGCTCTTCCGGGGTGGCGAGAACGCGTACGGCGTTGCCGTCACCCTCCCAGCGCACGGGCCACGCCTCCTCGTACCAGAAGGCCCGCCCGTCCTCGACCTCGACCGCCAGCGCGACGTCGGGCACGGCGTCGCGCAGCCGCTTGGCCACGTCGAGCAGCAGCTCGACCGGGAGCGGATCGGCCCGCAGCACCTCGTCCCGCTCGGCGTCGTAGATCACCGCGCCGTTGGCGCAGATCGCCGGCACCGGAGCGGCCATCTGATCGAAGAGCTGCCGGAGCCAGCGCACCGGCCGGCCGGTCACGACCACGAAGGGAACGGGGAGCGCGTCGAGCACCTCGATGGTGCGCGGGCTGAGGGTGCCGTCGGTGCGGATGAGCGTGCCGTCGATATCGCTGGCGACGAGCTGAAAGGGCGAGGACATCACCTCGACAGTAGCCGGTCGAGATAGACCGCCACGCCGTCCTCGTCGTTGGTCAGCGTCACCTCGTCGGCGACCGCCCGCAGCTCGGCGTGCGCGTTGCCGACGGCCACCCGGCTCCACCCGGCCCAGGCGAACATCGGCAGGTCGTTGGGCATGTCGCCGAAGACCAGCACGTCGGCCGGGTCGACCCCGACGGCCTGGGCGACCACGGCCAGGCCGGTGCCTTTGTCCACGTTCGCGGGGCAGATCTCGACGTAGTTGAGGCCGGCCTGGGTGACCGAAGCCACCTCGGGCGGGACGATCCGGCGGGCCACGGCCAGCAACTCGTCGACGTCGTAGGCGAACGAGCGCGCGAACGCCTTGATCACGTCGCTCGTGCAGCACTCGGCGCGGCTGCGTCGCTCCACGGTCACCGGGTAGCGCCAGGTCGGGTCGTAGTCGCCCCAGAGCGGGGAGTCGTCGTGCTCCAGCGCCTCGACCATGACCGACAGCTCGCCGACCTCGGCCTCGAGCTCGGTCAGCACCCGCTCGAGCATCGCGCCGGGCAGCCGCGACTGCTGCAGATAGGTGGACTCGGCCTGGTCGAGCACCCAGCCGCCCTGGGCCATGACCAGGAAGTCGGCGTCGCGGATGTCGTTGCGGGTGAGGGTGGTCAGCCGCGGGCCGCGGCCGGTGGCGCCGACGACGCGGATGCCGGCCGCCCGGACCCGGCCGAGCACCTCGTGGGTATAGGCGGACACGGTGTCGTCGCTGCGCACCAGAGTGCCGTCGAGGTCGGTTGCGATGAGCTTGGGGAGACCAGGCTTGACCATCTGATACCTCCGAGGGTTTTGCTAACCCCCGCGGAGGGCGGAAGGAGAACGGTACACCCGCGCGGCTACCAGCGACTATGACTTCTGGTAGCCGACGGGTGTATTGACAGTTACGAGGCTCAGCCTTTAGTCGATCTTTGGGCGGCGGCGGGGTGGTTGGACGGGGGCTCCAAAATGTCGCGGCCGCCAACGTACGGTTGCAGCGCCTTCGGAACCCGGACAGAACCGTCGGGCTGCTGGTGGTTCTCGAGGATCGGAATCAGCCAGCGGGTGGTGGCCAGCGTGCCGTTCAGCGTGGCCGCTGTCTGCGGTTTGCCGTCGGCGTCGCGGTAGCGGATGTTGAGCCGCCGCGCCTGGAAAGTGGTGCAGTTCGACGTCGAGGTGACCTCGCGGTAGCGGCCCTGCGACGGCACCCAGGCCTCGCAGTCGAACTTGCGCGAGGCGCTGGAACCCAGGTCGCCGCCGGCCACGTCGATCACCCGGTACGGGATCTCGACCTTGGCCAGCATCTCCTCCTCCATGGCGAGCAGGCGCAGGTGCTCGTCGGCCGCCTCTTCCGGCCTGCAGAACGAGAACATCTCGACCTTGTCGAACTGGTGCACCCGCAGGATGCCGCGCACGTCCTTGCCGTACGAGCCGGCCTCGCGCCGATAGCAGCTCGACCAGCCGGCGAAGCGTTCCGGACCACCTTCGAGGTCGATGATCTCGTTCGAGTGGTACGCCGCCAGGGGGACCTCGGACGTGCCGACCAGGTACAGGTCGTCGGCCTCGAGCCGGTAGATCTCGCTGGCGTGGGCGCCGAGGAACCCGGTGCCCTCCATCGATTCCGGCTTGACCAGCGACGGGGTGATCGACGGGGTGAAGCCGTGCTCGACCGCCTGGGCGATCGCCATCTGCAGCAGACCCAGCTGCAGCAGCGCGCCGACGCCGGTCAGGAAGTAGAACCGCGAGCCCGACACTTTGGCGCCGCGCTCGGTGTCGATCGCCCGCAGCGCCTCGCCGATCTCGAGGTGGTCCTTCGGGTTGTCGATGACCGGCACGTCGCCGACCTCACGCAGCACGACGAAGTCGTCCTCGCCGCCCGGCGGCACGCCGTCCTGCACCAGGTTGGGCACGGCGAGGTGGGCCTGCCGCAGCGCCTCGTCGGCCGCCTTCGTCGCGGCCTCGGTCTCCTTGACCTCGGCGGCGAGCTCTTTGGTGCGGGCGAGCAGGGTCGGCCGCTCGTCGGCGGAGGCCTTGGGCACCTGCTTGCTCAGCGACTTCTGCTCGGCCCGGATCGCCTCGGACCGCTGGGTGGCCGAGCGGCGGGCCTCGTCGGCGCGCAGCAGCTCATCCACCACCTCGGTGGACTCGCCGCGCAGGCGCTGGCTGGCGCGGAACCGGTCGGGGTCTTCGCGAAGCAGACGCAGGTCAATCACGAGTGTCGAGACTACCGACCGCGGTGTCCGGTCAGCACCCGGATATGCCTTGCGTGGTCAGTTCGGGCGATCGCGGTCGTCGCTCAGCGACGTGAACGGCTGCGACGGCCCGACGGTGAGGTCGAGGGCCTGGTCGGCCGGGCGGTCGGACTCACCGGTCGGGCGCCGCCACGACCACACCGGGTCGGGCTCGATCTCCTCGACCGGGGAGGACTCGTCGGTGCCGGGGGCGGCCGCCCAGTGCCGGGCGGCCAGATACAGCGCGGCCAGGGCCAGCAGCACCGCGGCGAAGGCGCACCACAGACCCCGGCCGTACGAGAGAGTGGGCTCGTTGTCCTCGAGCGCGATGCGATAGATCGGGTCGATCACGTAGCTCTGCGAGCTGAGCGCGCTGGCGATGGCGATGAGCAGGCCCAGCTGTGTGCCCGCGACGCTCAGGCCGGCCAGCCGGGCGTACCGGCGGCCACCGGGCGGCCCGAACAGGGTCAGCA
Organism: Paractinoplanes pyxinae; assembly: GCF_026626335.1. GTDB lineage: Bacteria > Actinomycetota > Actinomycetes > Mycobacteriales > Micromonosporaceae > Actinoplanes > Actinoplanes pyxinae. The sequence continues at coordinate 29,661 of NZ_JAPNTZ010000009.1, forward strand.
CCACGGCCGGCACCACCAGGAACAGGCCGAGCACGTAGCCGATGCCCAGCGCGCCCAGGTCGTCGAGGCTGCTGGGGAGCACCCGCTCGCCCACGTCGATACTGCCCAGAGATCCCGGGTCGAGCGCGGTGACCTGCCACTCGGACAGCACCGAGACCAGCCCGGCCAGCGCGGCCACGGCCGCCATGAGCGGCACCGTACGCCGGTCGGCCAGCAGGTCGCGGCCGAGGCCCGCCGTGTTCCAGCGAGAGCGGCGAGGCTCGGCGGGGGCGCCGAACTCGACCACCTCGTCGGGCGGGGTCATGTCGATCTCGAGCGGCGTCGGCGGCTGCTGCGGCGCGGGCATGGCACCCATGGTGCCCTGTGCCAGGTCGACCGGCCAGCGGCCGTCGCATGGACTAGCGTTCTGGTCATGCCTATTCGCAGTGCTACCGCTCGCTGGCAGGGGAACCTCACCGAGGGTTCCGGCTCCATCAAGACCGGCAAGGGCGGCATCCAGGGGAACTACTCGTTCAAGTCCCGGTTCGAAGAGGGCGAGGGGACCAACCCGGAGGAGCTGATCGGCGCCGCGCACGCCGGCTGCTACTCGATGGCCTTCTCGAAGGCGCTCGCCGACGCCGGCTTCACGCCGACCTCGGTCGAGACCGTCGCCAAGGTCCACTTGGACAAGACCGACGCCGGCTTCAGCGTCACCCGCATCGACCTCGAGACCCAGGGCGACGTCCCCGGTGTCGACGACGGCACGTTCCAGAAGATCGCCGAGGACGCCAAGGCGAACTGCCCGATCTCGCGGCTGCTGTCCCCGGGCGCCGAGATCACCCTGAGCGCCAAGCTCGCCTGATTCACCGTCACCACGTGCCCCGGCCGCTCCGCGAGCGTCCGGGGCACAATGGCATCTGTGCCGGTCGAGATGAGTCGGGAACGCTTCGAGGATCTGGTCGGTGAGGCCCTCGACGAGGTGCCCGCCGAACTCCTGAAGGTCATGGACAACGTGGTGATCGTCGTCGAGGACGAGCCGCCGGACGGCGAGGACCTGCTCGGCCTGTACGAGGGCACGGCGCTCACCGACCGCGGCTGGGACTACGCCGGCGTGCTGCCCGACCGCATCACCATCTATCGCAACCCGACGCTGCGCGTGTGCGACACCGAGACCGACGTCATCGACGAGGTCGCGATCACCGTGGTCCACGAGATCGCCCACCATTTCGGCATCGACGACGCCCGTCTGCACGAACTCGGCTGGGGCTGAGAAAAACCTGAAAGGCTGACAACGCGTTTGTCACGCCCTCCTACCCTGAGGCCATGCGTAGCGAGCTTTTCAACGCCGACAACCTCGAGAAAGAGTCGGCCCAGCCCGGTCTCCGGCTGCAGAACTCCAAGCTGCTCAAGGCCGAACTGAACGGCGAGTTCATGGCCCGCGTCGGCTCGATGGTCGCGTACCAGGGGCAGGTGCAGTTCGAGGCGCTCGGCTCCGGCGGCATCGGCAAGTTCCTCAAGCAGAAGCTCACCGGCGAGGGCGTTCCCCTCATGCGCGTACGCGGTCACGGGGACGTCTTCCTGGCCGAGAACGCGGCCGACATCCACCTCATCGACCTCGAGCCGGGCGACGCGCTCTCGATCAACGGCGCCAACGTGCTCGCCTTCGACTCGTCGCTCAACTACGACATCAAGATGGTCCAGGGCGCCGGCATGATGTCCAACGCGGGCCTATTCAACTGCGTCTTCTCCGGTCACGGCCGGATCGCCGTCACCACCAAGGGCACGCCGGTGGTGCTCTCGGTCGACCAGCCCACCTACGTCGACCCGCAGGCCGCGATCTGCTGGTCGGCCAACCTGCAGACCGGCTACCACCGCGCCGAGCAGCTCGGCATGGGCACGCTGCTGGGCCGCACCACGGGCGAGCGGTTCACGATGAGCTTTTCCGGCCAGGGCTTCGTGGTCGTGCAGCCCTCCGAGGAGCCCCCGGGCGGCTTCGCCGGCGCTGCGGGCGGTCAGCAGCAGGACGGCGGCATCCTGGGCAACATCTTCGGAAATTAGTTAAGAGAACTCACCCGCTCGTATGCGAGCGAGCCAGTTCGCTGAGTCGGCGAAGTCGGTGTTGGAGAGGCCCCGGGGGGATGCCACCGGGGCCTCCGGCGTGAGCCGGTGGCGGGGGTAGCTGCCCAGGAAGCGCACGTCGGCGCAGATCCGGCGCAGACCCTGCAGGGCCTCGCCGAAGCGCGGCTCGGCCACGTGGCCGGTGCAGTCGAGGAAGAACACGTACGTCCCCAGCTGCTCCCCGGTCGGCCGGGACTCGATGCGGGACAGGTTGATCCCGCGCACGGCCAGCTCGGTGAGCACCGACAGCAGCGCCCCGACCTGGTCGTGCCGGATCGAGACGGCCAGCGAGGTGACGTCGTCGCCGGTCGGCTCGGCCGGCGGCCCGGGCCGGGTGAGCAGCGCGAAGCGGGTCACCGCGTCGGCCCGGTCGGCCACCTTGTCGGCCAGCACGGCCAGCCCGTTGCGCGACACCCCGATCGGGGCGCACAGAGCCGCGTCCTGCTCACCCTTGGCCGCGCTGATCGCCGCGGCCGCGTTGGACAGCACGTCGACGACCACCGCGTCGGGCACGTTGGCCCGCAGCCAGCCCCTGCACTGGGCCGACGCCTGCGGGTGGGCGGCGATCGACCGCAGGCCGGCCAGCGGCGTGAGGGAGCGCGCGGCCAGCACGAACTCGACCGGGATGACGACCTCGCGCGTGATGATCAGCGGGCTGCCGGTGACCAGTTCGTCCAGCGTGACCGGCACCGCGCCGCCGACGGAGTTCTCGAGCGGGACCAGCGCCGCGTCGGCGTCACCGGTGCGGACGGCCTCGAGCGCCTCGGGCACGCTGCGCGCGGGCGTACGCAGGCCGTGCTCGGCGGCGGGGATGGTGCGCAGCGCGGCCTCGGTGAAGGTGCCCTCCGGACCGAGGTAGACGAAGCGCGTGGGCGGCGTTCCCGGCATGCCAAGGAGTCTAAGCCCGCCTCAGAAGCCACAGGCCAGCACTCGGATGCCGGGCGGGGCGGCGGTCTGCACGCGGTCGATGCAGACTTCCGACCCGGCCGCGACCAGCGTGAGGGTGTCGTCCACGCCGGTGGCCACGACCATCAGCGGCTCCAGGTCGTCGGCGTCGGCCCCGGTGACCTCGACCGTGGCGAACGACCACGTTCCCGAGCAGTACGGGCCCTGGTAGACCCGCAGCGGCTTGTCGGGGACCCCGGGCTTCCCCTTGATCAGCGCCAAGACCTGCGGCTTGGTCGGCTTGGCGGTGCACTTGGGCGCGTGCGAGGGGGTGGGGGTGGGCGACACCGTCTCGGGCGGGGTGGTCGTCAGGGTCGCCCTCGGCGTCGGCAGGCGCTGCGTGGGGTACGCCGGGAGGGTCGGATAGGTGGTCGGGACGGCCGGCAGCGTGGGAGCGGTGGCGGTCGGCAGCGGAGGCGGCAGGTCGATCGACGGGCCGATCGAGATCGGCGCCGCGCTGGGCGACACGTACGGCGGTGAGGTGGGCAGCGGCTCCGGAGGCGCGCCGCACGCGGTCAGCAGAGCCGCTGCGACGAACGCCAGGGGGACGACGGTTGTGCGGGGGGACACGCGGACATGCTATGTCCAGCTGCGCCCGATGTGACCAAGTCTCAGGACGCTATCCGGTGCCCGGCGGCGCGCAAGGTGTCGATCGCCACGGCGAGCCGCACGGTCGGGACGAGCAGGTAGTCGGTCGAATACGTCGAGAACGTGACAATGTTGACGCGGGCGTCGGCCAGCGGACCGATCAGTGAGGCCAGCACTCCGGTTAGCGCGAGGTCGAGCGGGCCCACCACCCGCAGGCACCGCCACGCCGTGTCGACGTCGGCGCCCTCGGGCACCCGGTCGACCGGGCAGATGATCGACAGCTCGTCGGCGTCCCAGCTCAGCGAGATCACACTCTTGTCGTCCGGACCCGCGCTGAGCGAAGCCGGGACCGGGGAACCGGCGGGCAGCCGGCACACCGCGTACTCCGCGGGCAGCAGGTCGAGATCGAGCATGAGGGCAGACTACGGTTCGAGATCAGGGTTGCCCAATGCCCCCGGGGTGCGTCAAACGCCACAGCTCGGACATGAGCCCGAAACGCATTGCGCCCGTCGATGTCGAGGGCGCCAAAAACGGCTAGGCGCAGCCGAGGTCGTTTTTGGTGTCCTCGACATCGACCTCCCGGGGCGCAATGCCGCCGAGCGGAGCGAGGCCAGAGGCTCAGTTCAGTACCGTACGGCGGAAAAGAAGGTCATCGAGCCCGCCACCCGCTCGTTGTCGAACAGCGGGGTGGCGATCGCATCGATGGTCAGCGGGGTCTCGCCGGGCTCGGGCACGACCCGCAGCAGGCCGCGGGCCAGACGCTCGCTGCGCAACGCCAGCAGCGGCGGGATCTTGTCGGCGTCCGACTCCTCGAGTTCGGCGGCGACGGCCGTGAAGTCGATCAGGTGGAGCACCGAGCCGAGCGGCTGGCCCAGCACCTCGGGCGGCTTGCCCAGGCCCAGCAGTTCACTCGCGGAGGCCGACACGGCGGCGATGGCGGTGGTGGTGTCGATGATGAGGCAGGGTTCGGTGGCCGACGCGACGGTCGCTGTCCACCTCTCGAGGCTCGGAACGAACTCGGCCTCGGACGGGGTGCGCGCCTGCGGCACGAACGCTCCCGAGAGTGAGAGTTCGACGTGAGCCACCCGTTCCTCCTCGCTCTTGCGGATCGGCGACCCGCCGCGGCATCGCTCGGTTCCCCAAGCCTGCCGCGGCGGTGAAGTCGTCGACTACAACCGGAAGGAACGTTACCGGCGCGCTGTCCGCTTGTCAGCGGCCGTTTGTCCGTCAGCGTGCCAGCGGTAGTCGCCGGCCGGCCGATAAGGCGCGTTTGCCCAGGTGGCCGGGTGGTTGGCCACGGCCGAAAGCTTGCCCGCGGTGGCCGGCGAGATGCGTGCGCCACCCGCGATCAGCAGCCTGTCAAGCTCTTTGTCCGTCGCGACCAGCACCTCTTTGGGGAGGCCGTGCACGCTGATCACGCCGTTGCCCACGAAGGTGAGCACGGGGGTCACCGGCACGCTCAGGCCGACGGCGGCCGACAGCGCCTTGCTGGCCCGGCGGGCCTCGCGACGCGCCTCGGCGATGTACTGCGGGCGCTTGCCGTTGATCTGCACCACGTCCCCGGCGATGAGCACCCGGGCGCGGCCGTGATCGGCGACGGTCACCGCGTAGACGCCGCCCGGACCGATGGCCAGGAATCCGGCGCGGTCGTCGGCGGGGTCAGGCTCGTAGTAGCCCAGCGCGTCGGTGCGCGGCCAGTCCACGATGTGCCAGTTGGGTCCGAGGCGGTCGAGGCGGGTCAGCGCGCGGGCGCCGGCGGCCTCGAGACGGCGGGCGTCCCGCTCGGCGCGGCGGCGGCGAGCCCATTCGGCGGGCGTCGCGGTGCGGGGCGGGGCCTCGATGGCGGCGGGGCTACCCAGGCGACGGTCGATCCTCTGACTGTTCGGGGTGGCGGGTAGAGCAGGGCGGGCTGGGAAGACAGTCACTGCGACCTCCGGCAAAAGGTCCTTCGGGCTCTCTTTTCACTACCGTAAGTGCTCGACCCCCTACGGAAGCAAGACACGACGGTGGAAAGAAAGTGGAATGAGAAGGGATGAATGCCGCATTCACGCATCGCTACTTCTTGCGGATGGTGCATCTCGGCCCTGTTCCCCTGTTCGACAGTTTCCACGAACCAAGCTAGTCGGCGTGCTGCCCTCGTGCACAGGTGTCTCATGATCTAGGCAGATTGTCATCGGCCGATCGCGCGGAGTGCACGACGCGTGCCGGGAGATCGAGGTTGGGCTACGGTCGGCTCGTGGTGCACTACGTCGACAGTGAAGTGGGACGGCTGCGCACGGTGCTGCTGCACCGGCCGGGCGCCGAGCTGGCCCGGCTGACCCCCCGCAACAACGACAGCCTGCTCTTCGACGCCATCCCGTGGGTGGGTCGCGCCCAGGAGGAGCACGACGCCTTCGCGGCCGCCCTGCGCGAGCGCGACGTCGAGGTGCTGTACCTGGGCGAGCTGCTGGCCGAGACGCTCGCCGTCGACGAGGCCCGCGCCGAGCTCACCGAGACGGTGCTGGCCGACCGGCGGCTGGGCGACACGCTGCGGGTCAGCGTGGGCCGCTACCTGGCCGATCAGGACCCGCGCCGGCTGGCCGAGGTGCTGATGACCGGCCTGGCTCATCAAGAGCTCAAGCCCGGGCCGGGCGGCCTGGTCTACGAGATGATGGACAAGCTCGACTTCGTCATCGACCCGCTGCCCAACCTGCTGTTCACCCGCGACTCGTCGGTCTGGGTGCGCGACCGGGTCGCCGTCACCAGCCTGGCCATGCCGGCCCGCAGCCGTGAGACGACGCTGACCCGGGCCATCTATCGCCACCACCCGCGCTTCGCCGGCTCCGAGCTGCTGTACGACCCCGGTCTGGAAAGGCTCGAGGGCGGCGACGTGCTCGTGCTGGCGCCCGAGGTGCTGGCGATCGGGGTGGGCGAGCGCACCACCCCGGCCGGGGCCGAACGGCTGGCCCGGCGGGTCTTCGCGGCCGGGCTGGCCCGCACCATTCTGGCCGTGCCGATCGCCCAGGAGCGCGCCACCATGCACCTCGACACGGTGTGCACGATGGTCGACGTCGACGCCGTGGTCATGTATCCCAACATCGCCCACACCCTTCAGGCGTACGCGGTGGTGGCCGACGCCGACGGCGAGCCCCGCGCCTCCGCGCCCCGGCCGTTCCTCGAGGTCGCCGCCGAGGCGATGCGGATCGACCGGCTGCGCATCATCGACACCGGCCTCGACCCGGTCACCGCCGAGCGTGAGCAGTGGGACGACGGCAACAACACCCTGGCCCTCGCGCCCCGGCTGTGCGTCGCCTACGAGCGCAACGTCGAGACCAACGCCCAGCTCGAGCGGGCCGGCATCGAGGTCGTGCGGATCAGCGGCAGCGAGCTCGGCAGCGGCCGCGGCGGCCCGCGGTGCATGAGCTGCCCGATCGAGCGAGCGCCTCTGCCTATGGCCTCGCCTCCGCTCGGCGGCATTGCGCCCCTCGAGGTCGGTGTCGAGGCCACCGAAAACGGCCTCGGCTTCGCCTAGCCATTTTCGGCGCCCTCGACACCGACGGGCGCAACGCGGGGAGGGGGGCGCGTGAATCACGCGGGCGGGCGACCCCGCACGTGCGACACGACCAGCTCGGTAACGGGTGTGGCCCCGTCGACCAGGTGCGCCCGGTCGGGGAAGTCGAAGACGGCGATCTCCAGCTGGACGGGGTAGTCCGGAGCCTGGCCGACCTGCTTGACCGCCTCGCCGTCGACCGTGAAGACGAGTGAATCGGGACGCCAGCTCACGCCGTACGTGTGAAAAGCCGCCACGTCGATCGGCCGGGTGACCGTCGCCCACTCCTCGGTGAGACGCGGGTCGCGGAAGCGGTGCAGGCCCATCCCGATCGCCTGCGGATCGGTGCCGAAGACCTCCATGACGCAGATCTCGCCGGAGAGTTCGGGGGCGGTCTCGATGCCGGAGAGCCAGAAGGCGGCCATCGAGCGCGGCGTGATCGTGGCCCGCATGCGGATCTCGATGTCGCCGTAGAGCGGGGTGTAGCCCCAGAACTCGCCCTGCTCCTCGCGCACCTGCTGATCGGTCAGGAAAGGCTGACCGCCGACCGTGCTGCCGGCCGGGCCTGAGAAGTTGGCGCTCTGGATGCCCGAGACCCGCAGCGGCGTCTCGTGCACGCCCTCGGCCCACAGCGGCTGGTCGGCGGAGATGCTCAGACGCAGCTCCCCGCCACCCACCTCGTACGTAGCCGCGGATGCGGCCCGGGAACTCCAATGGGGCAAATACCACGGCACCCAGACGGAACGGTCCAACTCAGTCGACTCGAACCGCTCGTCCAACACGGTATTGCTCCTGTCCAAGCACGTACCCGCGTTGCGCCCGTTGGTGTCGAGGGCGCCGAAAATGGCTAGGCGAAGCCGAGGTCATTTTCGGTGGCCTCGACACCGACCTCGAGGGGCGCAATGCCGCCGAGCGAAGGCGAGGCCATCAGCGCAGAGTGAGTTGGCGGCCGATCAGGCCCTGCTTGGCCCGGCGGGCGTCGGCGTCGAGCGGGCCGGTCTCGGCCAGCGTGTCGGCGTACCGCTTGGCGAAGTCGGCCAGCGGCGCCTCCCAGTCGGCCGCCTCCGGCTCGCCCGGGATGTCCCACACCGGCACCAGCAGACCGTGGGCCCGGAACATGCCGGCGAACTTGGTCTGCTCGCCCAGCAGCAGGTCGCCCGAGGCGGACAGGCGGGCCAGCGTGTCCAGCGCGCGGTCCTCGGTCTCGGGCAGCACCCAGCGCACGTGGCCCTTGTCCGGGGCGACCCGGCACCAGTACGCGGCCCGCCCGGCGGCCAGCCGCACGGTCGGGTAGATCGACGCGTTCGCCCGTTCGAGCGACGCCTTCACGGTCGGGTCCTCGGCCTGCTCGGCGTCGAGCCAGTACTCGAAGCCGTCGTGCATGGTGATCTCGAGCGGGCCGTCGACCAGCACGTCCTGCAGGCGCGGGCCCTCTCCGGGCAGGGCCGGCACCGAGACCGTGTCGCCCGGCTCGGTGCGCAGCGCGCTCAGGATGGCCACGGCGAGGTCGCGCGAGACGTCGCCCGACTGCACGTGGCGCTGCAGGCCGATGAAGACCCGGCCGTCCTGGCGGGTCATGGCCGGCCAGGCCATCGGCAGCACCGTCGACAGCGTGACGGGACGGTCGCCGTACTCCTCGATGATCTCGGGCCGGAGCGTGAGGGGCGCGCTGGCCGCGGGCACCAGCTCGCGCAGCGCGATCCACTCCGGTTCGTCGGCCAGGCCCTCGAACGGGCGGGCCACGAAGATGTCCCGCACCTTCTCGCGCTTGGGTGCGGACTGGCGTTGGTTACGACGCTTGCTCACGGCGAGACAGCCTAGGCGCTGACGGCCGGAAAGGGACACTCCGGTGTCCTACGCGCGTGGCAACCGGACCTCGGCCGTGGTGCCGCCACCCTCACGGGGACGCAACGACACCCAGCCGTGCTGGCGTTCGACCAGCCGGCGTACGAGATAGAGCCCCAGCCCGGCGCCGGGGTGATGCCGCCGGTCGCCCCCCTCGGCCTGCCAGTACCGCTCGAAGGCGCGCTCGACGTGTTCGGGCCGGATGCCCACTCCGCGGTCGGAGAGGCGGAACCGCAGCGTCTCTTCGTCCACCCCGGCGCAGAGCTCGACCACCGACTCGGCCGGGGAGTGCTTCTCGGCGTTGGTGGCCAGCTCGGTGAGGATCGTCGCGATCGAGTCGCGGTCGCCGTACGCCTTGGGCATCTCGCCCGGCAGGTTGTCGAGCTTCACGCGCCGGCGCAACTCGGCCGGCAGCTCGTCGACCGCCGTTCGCAGCGCCTCGGCCAGGTCGAACGGGCCGATGGGGGACGCGCCGATCTCGCCGTCCTCGGTGGCCGCGGAGAGCAGGCGGTCGACCAGGCGGGCCAGTTCACCGGCGCGGGTGCCGATGACGTTCACCGCCTCTTGCCGGCCGGCGTCGCCCAGCGATTCCCAGTGGTTGGTCAGCGTGTCGGCGTACCCCTTGATGACCGTCACCGGGGTGCGCAGCTCGTGGCTGGTCACCGCCACCCACAGGTCGCGGCCGTCCTGCCGGCGGGCCTGGTCGGCGCTGGTGTGCACGGGCAGGCCCTCGCGGGCGGCGTAGAGGCGCCCGGCCTGGCCGGCCAGCAGCTCGAGGACGGCGTGGTGGTCGGGGCCGGGCTCGCCGTCGCCGGCGCCGAAGTAGACGTGCAGGGAGCCGACGATCGTCTCGCCGACCTCGCACCGGGCGCCCAGCATGTGCCGGACGTCGCCCCCCTCGACCTGCTTGGCGAACTCGTCGTTGAGCGAGTCGAGCGGGATGAGCAGGGTGCGGCCGTCGCGCAGGCGGCCGTCGGCGCGCTCGACCCGGCGGCCGATGGCGGCGCGGCAGACGCCGGTGGCGGCGATGATGCGGCCGTGGTCGGGCGCGTACTCGGCGAAGCCGGCGCCGCGGCCGCCCAGCGTCTCTTGGGCCAGGCGGACGATGTGCTGGAGCACGGGCAGCCCCGCCTCGCCGGAGTTGATCCGGTCGAGGATCGCGATCTGACCCCGGGTCAGCGCGCTGTAGTCGGGACGGTCCGGCATGCTTGCGAGTCTGCCTCGCTTCCCAGCCGCTAGATAGTGACCCACCTCACAAAACGGTGGCGAGATGGTCGAGCACGAAGCGCGGGCGGTCGGTGATGACGCCGTCCACCTGGTGCTCCAGAACCATGTCGAGGTCCGCCTTGTCGTTGACGGTCCACACGTACGCCTGATGCCCGGCCGCCCTGATGGCCGGGATCAGCCCCGGCCGCGACCGTACGAGCGCGACCCCCGGCCCGGCGATGCGAGCGCCGAACGGCAGTCGTCCCCGGCCCACCCCGGGCGGCAGCAGCTCGACCAGATACACCGTGGGCAGGGCCGGCGCCTGGGCCCGCACCCGGCGCAGGGCCAGAGCCGCGAACGACATCACGGTGACCTGGACGGGCTGGTCCGGCTCGGGGTCGGCCAGCCCGAAGCGCTGCAGCGTGCGCACCAGGCGACGTTCGACCTCGGCCCCGTACCGGGTGGGGTGTTTGGTCTCGATGAGCAGGCGCACGTTCCGGCCGCTGTCGCACACCGCCTGCAGCAGCCGGTCGAGCGTCAGCAGGCGGGAGAGCGCCGGCAGCGGCTCCTCGTCGACCGGGTAGCCGGGATGCCAGGAGCCGAAGTCGAGCGAGTCGAGTTCGGCCAGCGTCTTGGCGCTGACCTTGCCGTGGCCGTTGCTCGTGCGGTCGAGCCGCCGGTCGTGCACGCACACCAGGTGGCCGTCGCGGGTGAGCCGGACGTCGCACTCGAGCCCGTCGGCACCTTCCTCCAGAGCGCGGAGGTAGGCGCCGAGCGTGTGCTCCGGGAGTGCGTCAGCGCCACCACGGTGCGCAAACACCAAGGGCCGATAATCACTCACGGTTTTGCTGCCTAGATGACTCGGGGCGGCTGGCCGCTCTCGTTGACGACGTCGCGGCCGGAGGCGGCCCAGGACTGCATGCCACCGTCGAGGTTGCGCACGTTGTCCCAGCCGTTGCCCAGCAGGTACGACACGACTTGGCCCGAACGGCCGCCGGACCGGCAGACGACGACTACGTCGACGTCGGCCGGCACCTCAGCCATCCGGGCCGGAATTTCCATCATCGGCACGTGGTGGGCGCCGGGGGCGTGCCCCGCCGCCCATTCCTCGGGCTCGCGCACGTCGAGCAGGTAGGCGTCGTCGCCGACCTCGGCGGGGGTCACGCTGGGTACTTGAGGTCCGAACACGACCACCAGCGTACGGCGGTCAGTTGCCGGCCGCGGCGTCCGTCCCCTTCTTCAGGTTGGCCGCCATCCACGTGTCCATCTCGTCGGCCGCCACCGCCTTGAACAGCGCCAGCGCCTTCTCCTTGTCCGAGACCACCACGGACTGGCCGTCGATGGTGTCGCTGCCCTTGTTGGGGCTGGTGATGAAGGTCAGGTTGCTGCCCCGGACGCCCCGCAGCTCTTTCGCCATGTCGGTCAGCGAGAAGTCGTTGTCGACCGTGACGGCCGCGGTGACCGCCTTGAGGAACGAGTTCAGCTTGGCCGGGTTGGTGATCGTGCCGCTGCTGGCCGCCTTGTCCATGAGCGCCTTGAGGAACTGCTGCTGGTGCTGCATGCGGGCGAAGTCGCCACGCGCGAACTGCTTGCGCTGGCGCACCCAGTCCAGCGCCTCGGCGCCGTTCATGTGCATGGTGCCCTTGGTGAACGTGCGGTACGGCTTGTGGATCGACTTGATGGTCTTCTCGACCGGCAGGTCGACGCCGCCGAGCGCGTCGGTGACCTCTTTGAAGCCGCCGAAGTCGATCGCCATGACGTGGTCGACCTTGACGTCGGTCAGGCACTCGACCGTGTGCACGGCGCGCGGCAGACCGCCGAAGGCGAAGGCCGCGTTGATCTTGGCCCGGCTGCCGTCGCCGCACTCGGCCTCGTTGCTGCGCGGGATGACGACCCACAGGTCGCGCGGGATCGAGATCAGCTGCGCGCTTTTGTGGTCTTCCGGCACGTGCATGAGGATCAGCGTGTCGGCCCGCCACTTGCCGGCCCCGTCGTCCTGGGCGTCGGGGTCGCGGGAGTCGCTGCCCACCAGCAGGATGTTCTGCGCGCCCTCGATGGCCTTGGCCGGCCGGTCGTTGCTGATGCCCGAGAAGGCGTCGGTGCGCTTGAGGTCTTTGTCGAGGCCCGACGCGTAGCCGTAGAGCGAGATGCCCGCGATGATCGCGATGATCAGGACGGCCAGGCCGGCCAGCAGGGCGATGCGCCCCCAGCGCGGCTTGGGCCGGCGCCCCTTGTAAGAGGTACCGCGGCCGGGGCCGCCGGGACCACCCGGGCCACCGCCGTAGCCACCACCGCCGGGGCCGCCGGGGCCACCGCCGTAGCCACCACCGCCACCGCTCCCGCGGTAGGCACCAGAAGGACGGGCCGACGCCCGGCCCGAAGACGGGACTGAGGCTCGACCGGAACCGGAACCCCCGTAGGGGGACGTGGGCGCTGACATGAAACCAGGTTACGTACCCGGCGCACCAACTCCCTGCCATCAAACCGACACGGCACGAAGTAGGGAGACGCCCCAACAGGTGAAATGCGGGGCCGGTGGTGGCCGGCCCCGCATGTCGAATTAAGGCAGACTTAGTGCGCGCCGTGCCCGGTCAGCGACCGGACCTCGAGCTCGGCGTACTTGGCGCTGTCGTCCTCCTTCGAGATCACCGTGCCGATCCACCCGCACAGGAAGCCGATCGGGATCGAGATGATGCCCGGGTTCGAGAGCGGGAAGAAGTGCCAGTCGTGGTCGGGGAACATGGCCGTGGCCGAACCGGACACCACCGGCGAGAAGAACACCAGCACGACCGCCGCGATCAGGCCGCCGTAGATCGACCACAGCGCGCCGGAGGTGTTGAACCGCCGCCAGAACAGGCTGTAGAGGATCGCCGGCAGGTTGGCCGAGGCCGCCACCGCGAAGGCCAGCGCGACCAGGAAGGCCACGTTCAGGCTCTGCGCGAAGATCGACAGGGCGATCGCCACCGCGCCGATGACCAGGGCCGAGATGCGGGCGACCCGCACCTCGTCGCGCTCCGACGCCTCGCCGCGGCGGATCACGTTGGCGTAGAAGTCGTGCGCCACGCTGGACGAGGAGGCCAGGGTCAGACCGGCCACCACGGCCAGGATCGTGGCGAACGCGACCGCCGCGATCACCGCCAGCAGCACCGCGCCGCCCGTCTCGCCGCCCAGATAGTCGACGCCGAGCGCCTGGGCCAGCTGGGGTGCCGCGGTGTTGCCCGCCTTGTCCTGCGCGGTGATGTTCGCGCTGCCGACCAGGGCCGCCGCGCCGAAGCCGAGGGCCAGGGTGAACAGGTAGAACGTGCCGATGATGCCGATCGCCCAGAGCACGCTCTTGCGGGCGATCTTGCTGGTCGGCACCGTGTAGAACCGGGTCAGGATGTGCGGCAGGCCGGCCGTGCCGAGCACCAGCGCGATGCCCAGCGAGAGCAGGTCCATCTTGCTGTAGAAGGTGGCCGAGGCGCTGGCCGACTCGACGCCGTAGCGCAGGCCCGGCTCGAGGAAGGCGTCACCCTTGCCGGACTGCTGGGCGGCGTCGCCGAGCAGCTGCGACAGGTTGAACTTGTAGTGGGCGAGCACCAGGATCGTCATCAGCAGGGCGCCGGTCATCAGCATGAAGGCCTTGACGATCTGGACGTACGTCGTGCCCTTCATGCCGCCGACGATGACGTAGACGATCATCAGGGCGCCGACCAGGATGATCGTGGCCACCTTGGCGGTGTCCGCGTCCATGCCCAGGAACGTGGTGTCCGGCTTGATGCCGAGCAGCAGCGACACCAGGGCGCCGGCGCCGACCATCTGCGCGATCAGATAGAAGATCGAGACGACGATGGTGGAGGCGCTGGCCGCCGTACGCACCGGGCGCTGCCGCATGCGGAAGGCGAGCACGTCGGCCATGGTGTAGCGGCCCGAGTTGCGCAGGTATTCGGCGACCAGCAGCAGCGCGACGAGCCAGGCGACGAGGAACCCGATGGAGTACAGGAAGCCGTCGTAGCCATACAGCGCGATCAGGCCGGCGATGCCCAGGAAGGACGCGGCCGACATGTAGTCGCCGCCGATGGCCATGCCGTTCTGGAAGCCGGAGAACTGCCGGCCGCCGGCGTAGAAGTCGGTGGCCGTCTTGGTCTGCCGGCTGGCCCAGATGGTGATGGCCAGCGTGATGGCCACGAACACCAGGAACAGCGTGATGGTGAGGCCGCGCGAGGTGGAGGTGGAGACCTCGGCCGCGAGGGTGTGGCTGTGCATCAGTCCCCGCTCCCCTTCTCGATCGGCTTGTCGCCGGCCGTCAGGTCCGCGTGGATCTTCTCGGCCAGCGGGTCGATCTTGCGAGCCGCGTAGCGCGAGTAGTACCAGGCGATCAGGAACGTGGACACGAACTGAAGCAGGCCGAAGACCAGGGCGACGTTGATGTTGCCGACGATCTTGGCGCTCATGAAACCGCGCGCGTAGGCGGAGAGCAGGACGTAGAGGGCGTACCAGAGGAAGAACGCGACCGTCATCGGGAAGACGAAACTGCGCACGGCGTGACGCAGCCGGCCGAATTCCTCGGAATCTTGGACGGCCCGGTACCTCTCGGTGGAGGACGAGGGCACTTCGGTAGTCACCGGGGTTCACCACCTTCGGGGTGGGGCGGACTTTCCGGCAACGTACGAAGATCTGAGGGTGTCCGAGGGCGACCGGTCAGCCCGTGCGCCGAGCGGTGGTCTGACTGCGCTGAGTGGAGGCGAGTCTTCGGTCCGGTTCGGGCGGTGGGCGGGGCGGTTGGATGGGGGGCGGAGCCTCACCCCTCCAGTACGTTATATCGACCGCGATAGTGGATCAGCGGGCGCGGCGCGGGGCCGGCCTCGACCTTCTCGATCACCGCCTCGACCAGAAGTGCCCAGCCCACGATGCGGTGGGACTCGAGCCGGCAGCCCGCCCACGTGTCGGCGCCGGCCGGAATCGGCCCGTAGTCCGTGTCGGTCCAGTCGTCGCCCGCGAACAGCCCGCCCGGCGCCGGCATCAGCCCGGCGAACCGGTCGGCCAGCTGCCGGTCGGCCGGCGCGAGCGTGACCACCGCGAACCGGCCGCTGGTCTCGAGCGCCTCCCAGAAGTCGCTCTCGTCGTCGATCAGCCCCAGCACCCGGCCCGGGTCGCCGTCGGCCACCAGCATGGACGAGACGGTGAGCCCGGCCGGTCCGGTCGTGGTCCAGAGCGTGACCGGGGCGGCCAGCCGCCCGCGCAGCCGCCGCACGGCCGATTTGTCCTCGTCCGGGGTGGCGAAGGGGTCGGTGGAGTGAATAGTCACCCGGCCATTCTCGCTTTCTGCACAGATAGTGCACGGCAGTGGCCGCGCCCATTGATCAACAACTATCTTCGTTCCGGGAAGGGAGGGTCCCGTGCATCAGCATGTGCAGCTGAACCCGGGCGAGGTGCTGCACATCGGCGGCGAGGCCAGCGTGCAGTTCGCCGGGCCGCGAGCGCTGACCTTCCGGCTGATCCGGGTCGACCCGCGCGTCACCTACGACGGCTGGCTCTGGCTCGAGGGTTACGTGCTCGGCCCGAGCGGCGTCGCGACGCAGCGCCGCCGCATCTTCGTGCGCCGCGAGGGGCTGCGGCCGGCCGCTAACGACCGGGCGTGACCGCGGCCAGCAGTTCCGGCATGCGACGGTCGAGCCAGTCACCAGCGACGCCCGAGCCGATCAGGTAGGCCGCACAGCCGAAGGCCGCGCCCACCGGCAGCCCGATCCACAGCCAGACGTCGCCGAGCAAATAGGCCAGGATCTGCAGGGGCACGGTCGCGACCAGGGTGCCGATCATGACGCCGAGGGTGAGCAGGCCCTTGGCCATCCCGCCGCCCGACGACATGGCGAACGGGCTGGTCGATTCGGGCAGCGCGAACGCGCCTCGTACCGAAACCGGCAGCACCAGCCCGAGCCCGGCGCCGTACGTCGCGACCATCAGACCCAGGTCGCCCGGAATGTTTTCCGGCCGGCCGCCCAGCAGGCCGGCCACGACGGCGATGAGCAGCAGCAACGGGATCACGAAGACGGCGTGCGCGGCCACCCGCGAGTGGATCTCGACGCGGCCCGGCACCCCGGCGATCATGTTGGCGGCGTACGCGTTGCCCTCGTACCCGAACTGGTTGGCCAGCGCGATCACCGCGATCAGCCCGATGAACGTGGCCACCGGCCCGGCCGAGCCGCCGCTAAGCGAGATCGACAGCGGCAGGAAGAACCCGGCCACGGTGAACGTGATCAGTGCGGCCCGGCGCCGGTTCTCGCGCCACCAGTACCGGATCTCGCGGGCGACCAGCGCGCCGAACCGGGTGCGGGGCAGCCGCCGGCCGAGCAGCGAACCGGTCGGCGAGCCGACGTCCCCGCCCCGGCCGGCCGTTCCGGTCGAGGCGGCGCCGAGCATCGCGCGTTCCAGCGTCGCGCTCCACCACCAAAGGAGCCCCACGAGCGTCCCGGCGACGATCAGAAACTTCACCGGTACGGCCCACAGCCGCCCGTCGGCCACGTCGAGGCCCACCGACCACGGCGCGGCCAGCGGCGTCCAGCCCAGCACGTCGGCCAGCACCGCGAACGCGTCCCAGTCGGCCCGTTCGGCCCCGGCCAGCAGCGCCAGTTGCAGCGGCCCGAGCAGCGCGGCCACCACGGCGAACAGCACCACGGCCAGGTCACGCGATCGGCGCGAGCGCAGCCCGGTGGCGAAGGCGCTGGTCACCGCCCGGCTGACCGCCACGCAGGTCAGCAGTCCGAGGACGATGCCGACCAACTGGGCGATCGCCGCGCCGGAGCCGCCGAGGTCGGCCGCCGTGCTGACCATGCCGGCCGTGGCGGCCAGTGTGGACAGAGCGGGCAGCCCGGCCAGCGCGGCGGCGAACAGGCCGATGATGAGTGTGCGGCGCGGCAGGGGCAGCAGCGCGAACCGGGCCGGGTCGATCGACTCGTCCACGCCGAAGAACAACAGCGGAAAGAACACCCAGCCCAGCACCAGGGCCGCGCCACCCAGTTGGAGCAGCATGCCGGCCGCCCGCTCGTCGTCGACGACACCGGGCACCGCGAACAGCGCGTACCCACCGATCGCGAAGAACCCGGCCATCACCGCGCCGAGGACGAACAGCACGATCCGGGCCGGTTTGCCCCGCAGCCCGCCCACGATCAGGCGCAGCTTGAGCTTGACGAACGGCCACGGCGAAACAGGTGGCCGGGGCGTGGCGGTCAGAGCCACGCCAGCTCCGAGCCGGTGCTCGTGCGACCGCCCACCACCTGCACGAAAACGTCTTCGAGCGAGCGCTCGCCGCGCACCGAGGCGAGCGTGCCGTGCAGCCGCAGCACGCCGTCCGAGATGATCGCCACGTGCGAGCACAGCCGCTCGACGACCTCCATGACGTGGCTGGAGAAGATGACCGTGCCGCCGCCGGCCACGTAGCGCTGCAGGATCTCGCGGATGCGGGCGGCCGAGACGGGGTCGACCGCCTCGAACGGCTCGTCGAGCACGAGCACCCGCGGCGCGTGCAGCAGGGCGCAGGCCAGGCCGATCTTCTTGCGCATGCCGGCCGAGTAGTCGACGACCAGGGTGCGGTTGGCGGTGCCGAGCTCGAGCACGTCGAGCAGTTCCCGGGCGCGCTGGTCGACCGTCGCCGCGTCCATGCCGCGCAGCAGGCCGTGATAGGCCAGCAACTCGGGGCCGGTGAGACGGTCGAAAAGGCGTACGCCGTCGGGAAGCACACCCAACCGGGCCTTGGCCGCGGCCGGGTCGGCCCACACGTCGTACCCCAGAAGGAAAGCGCGACCAGCGTCGGGCCGTAACAGGCCGACGGCCATCGACAGCGTGGTCGTCTTGCCGGCGCCGTTCGGGCCGAGCAGGCCGTAGAACGAGCCGGCCGGCACCTCGAGGCTCACCTCGGACACCGCGAGCTTGGTGTCGAATCGCTTGACCAGGCCGTACAGCGACATCGCCGCGGCCTGTTCCCCCTCGCGTGGCGCCGGCACCGTCATGGCACCGAACCTAACCAATGCTGTGCGTCCTGACCAGCGGTGTTAGACCCGCAGGCTTTCCGGAGCGTGCAGCCGGAGCATGGTCGCGCCGATGTCGTGCGGCACCCGCCGGCTGGTCAGCAGCGACCCGGCGATCATCACCAGGAAGGCCAGGGGCACGGTCCAGGCGGCGGGCTGCCCGATGGCGTCGGCGGGCCAGCCGTCCAGCGGCGGGCCGAGCACGGTGATCAGCACCGCCGCCATCGAGGCGCCGCCACCGGCCAGCACGCCGGCGATCGCGCCGACGTCGGTCAGCCGCCGCCACCAGATCCCCAGCACCAGCAGGGGGCAGAAACTCGAGGCGGCCACGGCGAAGGCCAGACCGACGACCCGCGAGACGTCCATGTTGGAGACATACAGCGAAAGCATCACCGGTACGGAGGCGGCGAGCACGGTGGCCAGCCGGAAGTCCCGGATCGAGCCGCTGCGGCCGACCCGCAGTACGTCGGTGAAGACCACCCCGGCCACGCTGGTCAGCAGGCCGGACGACGTGGAGAGGAAGGCGGCCAGCGCCCCCGCGGTGACCAGCGCGCCGAGCAGGCGGCCGAGATGACCGGCGCCGAGCGCGGCCTCGGGCAGCAACAGCACCACGGCGTCGGTGCGCCCGGTCATCAGGAGCTGCGGCGTATAAATGCGGCCAAGTACGCCGTACAGGGTGGGAAGTAAATAAAAAGTGCCAACCAGGCCGAGCACTACCAGAGTTGTGCGCCGGGCCGAGGCGCCGTCGGGATTGGTATAGAAGCGCACGAGCACATGCGGCAGACCCATGGTGCCCAGGAAAGTGGCCAGGATCAGCGAGTACGTGGCGAAGAGGGTGCCGTCGCCGCCGGGCAGCAGCCAGTCGGCCCCGAAGTTGGCGTCGACCGTGCTCACCACGGGCACCGGATCGCCGGCGGCAAAGCTGAGCTGCTGACCCTCCTCGACCGGGACGCCGTCGACCGTCGCGTCCTGCTCGATCGTGACGGTGGTGGCGATGGGGAAGGTCGCGCCGGCCTCGGGAGTGACGAGCGGGCGGCCGTCGGACTGCCACTGGAGGGCCAGGAAGATCACCGGCACAGCCAGCGCGGTCAGCTTGAGCCAGTACTGAAAGGCCTGCACGAAGGTGATCGCCCGCATGCCGCCCAGGGCCACATTCGCGGTGACCACCACGCCGACCAGCAGGGCTCCCCACGCGTACGAACCGCCAGTGACCGTGGTGAACGTGAGCCCGGCACCCTGCAGTTGCGGCACCAGGTAGAGGCAGCCGATGAAGACCACGAAGACGCTGGCCAGCCGCCGCAGCAGGGGCGAACCCAGGCGTACCTCACAGAAATCGGGCAACGTGAAGGCGCCGGACCGCCGCAGCGGGGCGGCCACGAAGAGCAGCAAGGCCAGGTAGCCGGCAGCGAACCCGACCGGATACCAGAGCACGTCGACCCCGTAGCGCAGGATCAACCCGGCCACACCCAGGAACGACGCCGCCGAGAGGTATTCGCCGCTGATCGCCGCCGCGTTCCAGGACGGGCTCACCGAGCGCGACGCGACCAGGAAATCCGAGGTGGTGCGGGCGAACCGCAGCCCGTACACGCCGATGCCGACGGTCACCAGAATGACGACGATCAAGGACGGGACGAGGTACGGATTCACTGCTCGGGCCTGCGGATGAGCGCGATGAAGTCCTGCTCGTTGCGTTCCGCCCAGCGCACGTAAGCCCAGCCCACGCCGATCAGGAACGGGAACGACAGCACGCCCAGCAGCACCCACGGCAGGTGGACGCCGAAGACCTTGACGGCGGCCACGCCCGGGGCCACCGCGAATAGCAGCGGCAGGGCCCCGAGGGCGGTCACCACCACCAGCGCGAGGCGCAGGGCGAGCGCCAGCTGGGCGCGCATCAAACCCTTGACCAGCGCCTCACCGACCGGCGTCTGCTCCGCGAGGTCGGATCGGGTGCGATCGGTGGGACGGCGGCGGGCCGCTGCCTCGCCCAAGACCACTCGCGTACGCCGGGGGGCGGCGCTCGGGTCTTCGGCGTTCATGCCCGGGAGTCTGGCAGCCGCTCACTGTCCGCACCAGGTCTGACCGCTCGCGTTTATCAGCGTGCGGGCCCGTGCGCTGCCCAGGTTCCAGCTGCGCCAGTCGCCGGGCGTGAGGTCGTCCTTGATCTCGCGGAGGACGCACGCCCGCCGGTCGGAGGGCAGATCCATCAGCGCGGGCACCGCGTCCGGCGAGAGGTTGCCCAGATAGACCAGGTCGATCGGACGGTCGCGGGGCTGCAGGTTGTGCTCGGCGATCACCCCGTCGGGGTTGGCCACGGCCAGGCCGATCAGCGCCAGGACGCCGGCCGCGATCGCCACCCGGGGCAGCCAGGGCGCCCGCAGGTTCCGGCCCGCCACCAGGATCAGCAGCAGCACGAAGACGAACCACAGCTCGCACCAGAAGACCAGCAGGCGCAGCCGGGTCAGGCCGTACTCGTCGGTGTAGAGGGTGATGCGGTGCAGGGCGGTCCCGGCGATGACCAGGGTGAGGCCGGTGAGCACGCCCAGGATCACCCGGATGAGCAGGCGGTCGGCGGGCTTGTCGCGCGGGGCCCAGCGGGCGGCGCCGGCCAGCACGAGCAGGGTCAGGCCGACGACGAAGCTCAGCTGCCAGAAACCCTGGCGGGCCTCGTCGGCGAAGGCGCGTACGGGTTCCTGGCCCGTCGCCTGGACCAGGACGAACGCGCCGAACAGCAGCGTCAGCAGGCCGAGCGGCACGGCCCACTCCCAGCGGTGCACCTTCCGGCCCTCGGTGGCGTCCAACCTGGACAGATTGGGCGGTGCGGAACGGAGGAAGGCGGCGGCGCCGACGATCATCGAGGCCGGCCCGCCGACGAAGACCCACCGGAAGACGGTGCCGATTCCCAGATCCGGTACGAGGTGTTCGAGCGCGGTGGCGAAGCGGGAGTCGGCCGAGGCGAGCAGCCCGCCGAATGCCGCCAGCAGGACGACCGAGACGCCCGCGGTGGCCGCGATGCGCACACCGGCGCCCCCGTCGGGCCGGTTGATGCGGCTCAGGCCTCGGCTCAGCCACGGCAGCGAACGGAAGGCGGCGAGGAACGGCATGGTGTACGCGGCGAAGACGCTGCGCATCGAGCGGCCGCCGGCCAGGGCGAGTGCGCCGGTGAGGGTGGCGACCACCAGGCACAAGACGAACAGCCAGCCGGCCGAGCGGAACGTGCCGACGGCGATCAGCGCGAGGGTCGCGGTGCCCCAGGCGATCCGTTCCGGGCCGGGGCTGTAGCGAGGGCGTACGACCAAGGGCGGCGGGCCGGTTTGGGTGGAGATCGGACCGGCCAGGATCACGGCGGCCAGGCCGGCCAGCGCGGTGACCAGCCAGCCGACGCCGGGGCGATCCAGGGGCAGGCTCAGCGCGGCGATCACGGCGGCCCCCGCGACCGCCGCGACCGTGAGGGCCGAGGCCGGGCGGACCGGGCCGGGCCAGTAGCGCGCCCAGGGTGCGGTCGAGGGCCAAGGGCCGTGCAGGACCGGGAGCGGTTTGGTTTGCGGTATGGGTGTCGGTGCGAGACTCATCGGAACACCTCCGGAGGGCATGGTTTTCAGGGCCGTGACCCTCACGGCCCTGCTTTGTCGGTTCGCTAGTTCTTTGTGAGCGGCAAGGTCACATGGATCAGGCAACCGGGGTGCTCGGGGTCGACGGCGGCGATCGTGCCGTGGTGCAGCTGCACCACCCAGCGGGCGATGGCCAGCCCCAGACCGGTGCCGCCGCCACCGGGCCGCTCGCCCCGGGTGAATCGCTCGAACACGCGGTCGCGCTCTTCCGGCGGGATGCCTTCGCCCTCGTCCGAGACGCCGATGAGCAGATGGTCGTCACGGCGCTCGGCCCGCACCTCGACCGTGCCGCCGGGCGGGCTGTGCCGGGCCGCGTTGTCGAGCAGATTGGCGAAGACCTGGTGCAGCCGCTCCCGGTCGCCGGTGATCACGACCGGCGGGCCGGCCACCTTGAACCGGACGTCGCGCCCCGAACCGGCCGCGTTCACCTCGGCCTCACGCACGACATCGTCCAGGAAGGACGGCACGTCGATGGCGCGCCGGATCAGCGGGGCGACGCCGGCGTCGATGCGGGACAGGTCGAGCAGTTCGGTGACCAGCCGGCCCAGGCGCTCGGTCTGGGCCAGGGCGGTCTGCATCATGGCCGGTTCGGCCGCGGCCACCCCGTCGACGATGTTCTCCAGCAGGCCTTGCAGGGCTGTGATGGGCGTACGCAATTCGTGCGAGACATTCGCGATGAGCTCACGCCGCTGCCGATCCGCTGCCGCCAGGTCGGCCGACATCTGGTTGAACGCGGCCGCCAGCTCACCCACCTCGTCGGCCGACGTGGCCCGGACCCGCCGCGTGTAGTCGCCCTGAGCCATGTCCCGGGCGGCCCGGGTCATCTCACGCAGGGGCGAGGTCATGCCGCGAGCCAGGAACTGGACGATGGTCACACCGATGACGCTCGCGGTCACGCCGGTCCAGAACGGGAACCATCCCAGCCACAGGTAGAACCAGATCAGCCCGCTGCCGCCACCGGCCAGCAACACCATGATGATCTTCATCTTGATCGACCGGACCGGATCGAGCGGCCGCGGCAACCAGGCCAACGCCCGTGCGACGCGCTCACGCAGCGCCGTCCGCCTCGCCGCTCGGCGCCGCGCGATCTCGACGAGATCGCGGGTCACCGCTCGACCTCCAGCGCGTAACCCACGCCGTGCACTGTGCGGATCAGGTCGGCGCCGAGCTTGCGCCGCAGACCCTTGATGTGGCTGTCGACCGTGCGCGTGCCGGAGGCGTCGGCCCACCCCCACACGTCGGCCAGCAGCCTCTCGCGCGGGAGGACCGTACGGGGATGGGCCGCGAGATGCACAAGCAGATCGAACTCGGTCGGCGTCAGATGAGCCTCGACCCCGGCTCGCACAACCCGGCGCTCGCCCTGATTGATCTCGAGATCCCCGACCCGCAACGTGGGCGGCCCCGCCGGCACAACCGCGACCTTGGCCGCCCGCCGCAGCAACGCATGCACCCGGGCGGCCAGTTCGCGCATGGAGAACGGCTTGACCATGTAGTCGTCCGCGCCCACGGCCAAACCGACAAGAAGATCGGTCTCGTCGTCCCGGGCGGTGAGCATGAGAATCGGAACCGGCCGCTCGTTTTGAAGCCGCCGGCAGACCTCGAGCCCGTCGAACCCCGGCAGCATCACATCGAGCACCACCGCGTCCGGCTGGGTGCGCCGGGCGGCCTCAACCGCCGCCGGCCCGTCCCCGGCCACCTCGACGGTGAATCCTTCAGCCCGAAGCCGAGCCGCCACCGCCTCAGCGATGGTCCGCTCATCCTCGACCACCAGCACACGCCGCTCGGTCTCCACGCCACACCTCCGCCCACCGATCCAACCCGGCCCCCGCAAGTGACCCGGCGCACCCCCGTGCCCACCGACCCACGAGCCGCAGCCTATTGACCAGGCGTGCAGGGCGGGCGCTGAGTTTGTGAACGACCTGTGGAGGCCCAGCATGCGCGCTGGTCCGGTGTGACATCGAGTAGCCGTGCGTATTCGTACACAGACCGGTTATGTGCCTTCGGTGCTTCCTGGAGGCATGAACAAGGAAAACGAGTTGCAGCACGACTTGGTCCTCGCCCTGCACACCATTACCGAGACCAACCAGTCGATCAGATTCGCCGACACCAAGGCGGGCGCGCTGGCCGCCATTCAAGCCCTGATGATCACCATTCTGGCTGGACATCAGGGCTTCCAACCTCTACGGGTCGCCTGCCTGCTGGCCGTTTTTCTCTCGGTCCTGCTGCTGGCGGCCGGCCAGGCACCCCGTGTGTTCGATCGCGCGGCCCGGCCGAACCGGTCGTCCTTTCCCGGCCTGGCCCGGACTCCCACGGATCAACTGCTCGAGGTGCCGCCATTGGAAGTGCGGCATCAGGACGCCTGGCGTCAGGCGAGAGATCTGGCCGGTATCGCCGTCGTCAAGTTCCGGTGGCTGAGTCGGGCGACGGTGGGTACCGTGCTCACCTTGGCCGCGGTTCTGACCTGGCTCGCCTGCATCACGTGGTCGTCTGTTCGATGATCCGGTCGGCGTGAGTCTCCCGCTCCTCGGTGCGAACCCGTTCGTGCACCCCCTCTTTGATGACCTTCGAGGTGCGGGGAGCCGCGGCACTGAGCGCCGAGCGCAGTTCGCCAATGGTGTGCTGGGTCAGCTCGTCGACGTCGGACGCACCAGCCAGTTGGTGCTGCAGCAGTTCGTCGAGGATTTCGCGGGAGCGTGTGAAGTGTTTGTCGCTACCGGCCTCGATGAGCCGCAGCACCGAGCCGATGTCGCCAGGATTCTCGATCAACTGCAGCACCATGACGTCGTGGTTGCCTCCGTCGAGGGCGTCCCGGTAGAACCCGAGGCGCTGCGCCTTCAGCGACGTCTCGTGGTCAGTGTTCAGCCGCTCGACCGTGCGTGCGTGCTCCGCCTGCGCGGCGTCCAATTCACGCCGATGCTGGGCCAACGCCCGCTCCAGCTCACGCTGATGGGCCGCCTGCGCCTGTTCGAGATCCCCGAGAACCACGGCCAGCTCGCCGCGCCATTCGGCCTGAGCTTGCTCGAGGCGGCTGCGCCATTCCGCCTCCACCTTCTCGTGCTGAGCCACTCGCTCGGCGAGCCCATGCCGATCGCCGGCGAGATTGCCCTCCCGGCCGGTCTGAATACGCTGCGAGAGATACCGTTCCGTGTCTTCGTCCAGCTGAAGACTCACCGCCACCATTGGAAGCCGCAGACCGAAGCCCAGCTCACCGGCCTCCTTCTCAAGATGCAGTCGCATCTCTACCTCGGCCGAGGAGATCTCTTCGATCCCGAACTGCCGGCTGACGCCACGCAGCGCCTGGTTCAGGAAGGTCCAGATGACCGGCTTGAGGTCGCGGATGCCCAGCAGCGCCACCTCGACCGGGTTCCGTATTGCCCACAGCAGCGTCACCGTGGCGGTGAAAGCGAAGGCCTCTTCCTTGGCCGGCAACGAAAACCTCAGTACGACCGGATGGTGCGTCAGGTCGAGCTCGTAGTGCCAGTAGCGCCGTCGAATCCGATCTCGCAACCTCGGAGAGGTCCTACTGCCGGTCGCGGCCTCGTCGGGGCCGTCGGCTACAGCTACGAAGACAGACGCGGTGTGCGTACTGTCCGTGGCCGCCGAAACCATCGTTCCCCACACGGGCAGCATGGCGACACTGACGATCGGATTGAACTCCTGGTTAGCCTTCATCACCTACTCCTTCGGGACAACGTCTCGTACAGCGCCGTGAAGGTGGGCAGGTGCTCGTCCTCAGCCCACCGGCGGCTTTCAAACCGGAGTGTCCTCAGCTCACGGTCGGTGCTGGGAATGGCGAGCACCAATGTGGTGAGCTCGTGGGCACCGTCGGCTTCCTCGCCGACGTGCTTCGTCAGTCGTCGGAGCCCGCGCAGAGCGGCCGGGGCGAGCCTGCTGTGGCCGAGGGCCAGCCGCCAGAGAATGGCCGCGTGTTCGAGGTTGTCTGTCGATCGGCCGACGGCACGCAATAAAGGGGGAAGGCGTCGGTCGTCGGCCGACGCCCGATCCGGCGACTTGCCGGCGAGACCGAGCAGGACGGTAACCGCGACGTTGCTCGGACCTGCCTCCTTGGTCTCCGCCCATTCCGCCGAGCGCCGGAGCACCGCGTCGCTGGTCGGCGACCCGCCATCGCCGAACAATTCGCTGACGGCGAGCGCGGTGGCCGTCCATACTTCGTAGTCGAAGAGGTTCGTGGCGTGCGATAACAGCCGTTGGCTGATCAAGTCGAGGGCCCGTCCGGGATCAGTTCCGCCGACCGGAGCGCCTAGAGCAGTCGCTGCCGTCAACCGAAGACGGGCCTGGGAGTCGGTGCCGTCCTCGTCGTAGATGGCCCACTCGTCGAGCATCCGCCAGACGATCTCGCGCAGTTGCTCGTTCAGAGCGGGAGGGCGGAGAGCCGTGGCGGCCGCCCTGCGCAGTCGCGGATCGTCGTCAACAGCCCAGCCGACCAGCAATCGGCTGCGCAAAAATTCGAAGTCGTGCGCGGCGAGCAGCCCCGCGACCAAGGCAACACGTTCGCGAACGTAAGGATCCTGGTTACGCGCTAGCGTGTTCATCCAATCGAGATAGATCTCTTGGAGATAGGGGAAGGACTGCCAGACCGCGTCGAGAATTTCCCGCGCGTGACCGCGGCGTCGCAATCGCACCGAGATGATCGGCACTTCCCCATAGCCGGTCTCGCGCTTGCCTGGGACAAGATCCGCCCCGATCGAGGTGAGCAGAGCACGCGACGGCCGGAGAAACGGTTGAAGTCCGAACCGGCCCTCGGGATCTTCTGACTGCTGGATCAGCTGATCGGCGAGTCGTGCTCCCGCCACGACGCTGGGCAGTGAAAGCTCGTCCAACGCGGCCAGCGCCAGTGCGAACGCTCGGTCCTCGCGTCCTGGCAGATCACCGAACCAGTCGGCGACCTCACCCGTGGGGTCATCAACCTCGCCCAGCGCTACGTCGAGCGTTTTGCGGCCGGCCGATACCTGCTCAAGCAGTTTGGCGAGTCGTGCTGCCTGCCTGGCGCCGGACAGCCGCTGGCGCACTTCCACGACTGCGTGCTCGTCGATCAACTCGACTGCGGAGGCCCCGGAATGCTTGCGGATCACTGCGTCGAGATCAGGCCGCCCTGGCTCGGCGACATAGTCGGACAACTCCGGAGGACAAGCACGGTCGTCCGGCCAGATCGCAATGAGGTAGCCGTCGGCCTTGCGCAGCCGTTCCGCGAGCGTCTCCGCAGCCCGCTGGTCGAACTCACCGACCGCACCGAGCCACAGATGGCCGCCTCCGATGGTCAGGTCCGCCTCGGCCACCTCGGCCAAGGTGCCGTTGCCGAGCCGCCGAACCCGCGCGTCGCAAAACGCGTCCAGAACGAAGGTTGCCAGGTGCTCACGGCCCTCCCCTGGGGAGCCACTTACGAGCAGAAGATGACGATCGGCCAGAACTTCCCAGGCGTCGAGGAATCTTTGCGGTGCTACGAAAGTTCTTCGTACCCGGTTGAGCGTGTCGGTCCCGACGCTGGTCTTCCGGGGAGCCGACGCCTGCGTGACCAGGTTGTTGATTTGGAGCGCGATGTTGGCATTGGCGAGAGCGTGCTCACTCGCCAGGTGCTCGCTGGTCCGGGTCAGAACAGCTTTCATCAGATCGGTACCGGCGGGGCGTTGGGCTGCGGCATCTTCCGTCGATTCCGCGGGTTGCCCGCCCGTATCCACCTTGCCCTCCTGGGAAGGGCCTTCCTGCCGCTTGGCCTCCTTCGGCGATCCGCCCGCCGACGTCTTCACTGGCGGGTCAGGCTCGGCCGGCTTCTTGTTCGGGCGGTCGGCCGGCTGTTCCTGTGCAGCGGAGGCGGGCTGATCGGTCGTCACTGGTCGCCGGTCCTGTCAGCGCCGTAGTTGATGCCGCCACTCACGGTGTTGCCGACAGGCGAATAGTGCGCGGAGCCGACCTGATTGACCGTTTGACCAGGCGGCAGCGATGACCCTGCCGACATTGGCTCTTCGTCGGCGTCCCGGCCGGGCTGTTCGGCCACCCCGGTGATCGACAGCCAGGCTTCGACCGGTCCCTCCTTGGTGTCGAGGCGACGCATGCGGAACGCCGTCGGGTCCGGAACCTTGTAGCCACGGATCACGCTGTTGTAGAGGTCAGGTCCGACGGCAAAGGCCATACGCCCGTCCGGCGCGGCCCGGAGCGCCGCCTTCACCTCGGAGGCGTCGACCATGCGCGCAGCTCGATCCAGTTGTGGGCCGCGCCAGCCTTTCTCGCCGCGGAGGATTTCGCCCTGGTGTACGACCACGCGCACCCGAAGGCGGATCTCTCCCACTGTTCTGGCCGCGAGCGCGGCGTCCACCAATGAAGCGAAGGACTCGATGACGCTGCGCACAGGCACGTCGCCGAGGCTGACCAGCAGATAGCCGTCGCCCCGGTCCTCCCAGTCGACATTGTCCATGCCGGCGCGTTCGCAGGCCGTCTCGAGCATGGCGGCAAGGTCCTTCTGAACCTGCTCCTTGTCAGGTGTGGACAGGCTCGACGAGCCTTCAATGTCGGCGTAGGCGAAGACGTGGTGTCGTGGCTCGGACATGGCTCTGCTCCCTCGGCTGCGGGCACTGCGTCATGCCTACCGCCGGTCCGGGCGCCACGTCTGTGTACGAATACTCATTAACGCACCTCGATCAAGCACGGTGATCCGCTGCCTTGACGTAGTCACGGCTCCGAGCGCACGCAGGCTCCGGAGAGCCTTAGCGACTGCCTCGCGTGAGGCGCCTATCGCACCGGCGATCTCGGTTTGTGAAAGCGAAAGACCGATGGTGACGGAGCCGTCGGGAGCCGGTTCACCATGAGTCCCGGAGAGCTCGGCGAGAAGTCGCGCGACTCGCGAACGAACATCGGAGTCGGCGAACTCGAGCCGCCGCCGATCTGACTCCCGAAGCCGGCCTACGACGGCGTGCAGCAGTCCGAACAGCGCGTCCGGGTGCTTGTGGAGAACGTGTAGGAAGGCGGAGGCGGGCACCAACCTGGCCTGTACGGCGTCAAGTGCACGGACCGTGGCCGAACGGGGGCTGCCGTACAGAGCGGCAATCTCGCCCACGATCTCGCCCGCGCCGCGGAGCCCGAGCAGAGCCTCGCGCCCGCTCACCGTCGAGGCTGTGATCTTGACTATGCCGGTCAGGAGGATGGCGATGTGATCGGAGGGTTCACCCTCGCTGAAGAGCTTCTCGCGAGGTCCGAACCGCACGATCCGGCCGGCCGGAAGGATCTCAGCTAGTCGTGCTCGAATATCGGCGGGAAGCAATGACTGGGTCAGCCCCGACTCCACAGGATCTCCCTCGGCGTACGAACCAAGAGTAATGATATGGATACCGTGAGCTTGTGCACATAGAGCGGCGCTGCCTGTGGATAACTCTGTGGAGAAGTCTGTGGGGCTGTGGATAACGGTGTGGAAAGGGTGTGCCAGGTCAGCGGGTCCAGTCGTGTTTGGCTGCTCTGATCAGGCGATCCTTGAGTTCTCGGGTGTGGCGGCGGCTTACCGGCAGCTCGATGCCGTCGACGGAGACCACGTAGCCCGAGTTGGCCAGTCGGAGCTCGGCGATCAGGCGGATCTGCACGAGGTAGGACCGGTGGATGCGGACGAAGCCCGCGTCGGCCCAGCGTTCGGCCAAGGTTGCCAGCGAGACGCGTACGAGATGGGAAGCGTCAGCCGTGTGCAGGCGGGCGTAGTCGCCTTGCGCTTCCACCCAGCGGACCGAGCTGCGGGGCAGCATGCGCGTGGTGCCGGCCAGCTCGACCGGAATGGTGGGCTCGTCGGCGGGCTGTGGCGGGGCCGTCGGCGGTACGGGGCGGGAGCCGGCCACGCGGCGCAGGGACTCGCCCAGGCGTTCGGCCCGGACCGGCTTGCGGACGTAGTCGGTGACGCCCAGGTCGAAGGCGTCGACCGCGCCGTCGTCGTACGCCGTCACGAAGACGATTGCCGGGGGGCGGGCGAAACGGCGCAGGATGCGGGCCAGTTCCATGCCGTCCAGGCCGGGCATCCGGATGTCGAGGAACACCGCGTCGACCTCGGTGTCGCGCAGCACCCGCAGGGCCTCGGTGGCGTCGCCGGCGCGGTGCACGTGAGCGACCCGGCCGTCGGCGTTGAGCAGGTACGCCAGTTCGTCCAGGGCGGGCGGCTCGTCGTCCACAGCGAGCACGACGAGGCTCATGCCCGCACCCCGGGGTGGAATTTCGGCACTCGCATGCTCACCTTCGTTCCGGCGCCGGGCGCGGTCTCGACGACCAGGCCGAAGTGGTCGCCGAAGACCGAGCGCAGCCGCTCGTCCACATTCGCCAGGCCCACGTGCTGGCCGTCGTCAGTCTCGGGCATGCCGGCCGCGAACACCGCCGGGTCGATGCCGACCCCGTCGTCCTCGACCGTGATGTGGCATTCGGCCCCGGCGTCCTGTGCCTCGATGCTCACCATACCGACGCCCGGCTTGCGGGACAGACCGTGCCGGATGGCGTTCTCGACGAGCGGTTGCAGGCACAGGAAGGGCAGACCGACCGGCAGCACCTCGGGGGCGATCTGCAGGCGCACCTGCAGCCGGTCGCCGAACCGGGCCCGCTCGATCGTGAGATAGCGGTCGATCGAGCGCAGTTCCTCGGCCAGCGTCGTGAACTCGCCGTGCGCGCGGAACGAGTAGCGAGTGAACTCGGCGAATTCGAGGATCAGCTCGCGGGCGCGTTCGGGATCCGTGCGTACGAAGGAGGCGATCGCGGTCAGCGCGTTGTAGATGAAGTGCGGGCTGATCTGGGCGCGCAACGCCCTTACCTCGGCCCGGGCCAGCCGCTCGCGCGACGAATCGAGCTCGGCCAGCGCCAGTTGCGAGCCGGCCCAGCGGGCGGTTTCCAGGGTTGCCTGTACGAGACCAGGGGCTGGGTGATCGTCGGCCACCGCCACCAGGGCGGCCGTCGCCTGACCGGCGAGCCCGGTCAACGGCGCCACCACCGCCCCCCGTACGACGCAATCGACCCGGTCACAGGGCAGGTCGGACGAGCTGAGCACGATCGACCGGTGCGCCTCGAGGGCCCGGGTGGCGGCCGCGGTGAACTGGTCGCTGTGGTGGCTGCCGCGGCCGTCGAAGGCCAGGCACCGGTCGGCGTCGGCAATCGTCAGCCCGGCCGAGCCGACCAGCGTACGAAGGTGACGAACGGCCTTTCCGGCGGTGCTGGGACTCAGCCCGGCCCGCAGCGGATCGGCGGCGAGCCCCGCGGTGTGCAGGACGTCGTAGGTGGCCCGCTGCATGGCCGTGGCGATGCCGCGACGCGCTCGCAGCCGCACGACGGCCACCACCGCGGCGGCCAGGGCGGCCAGCACCGCGATGACCGCCAGCACGCTGCCCACCTGTCCCGCCACGGACCAGATAGTGGTCGTTCCGGGAGCCGCCGTCCAGCCGTCATACCGTATTGGCAGGGTGCCAATTGGGATTACCCGTGGGTAACGAGTGGATCAAAGATTGACCTAAATCGATACACGGCTCTACCCACACCCCAGGGAGCGCCCATGTCCGTCCTCAAGATCCGCACCGGCCTGGCCGCCGTCTTCGCGGCCCTGACCTTCGTCGCGGCGTCACCGGCCGCACCCGCCCTGGCCGCCAACCCGTACGAGCGCGGCCCCGCCCCCACCACCAGCAGCATCGAGGCGTCCCGCGGCTCGTTCGCGATCGCCCAGACCACCGTCGCGCGCTCGTCGGTCAGCGGCTTCGGCGGCGGCACGATCTACTACCCGACCAGCACGGCGGAGGGCACGTTCGGCGCGATCGCGATCTCGCCCGGCTTCACCGCCAGCCAGTCCAGCGTCTCGTGGCTGGGCCCGCGCCTCGCCTCGCAGGGCTTCGTGATCATCACGATCGACACGCTGAGCACCCTCGACCAGCCGGCCTCGCGCGGCACCCAGCTGCTGGCCGCGCTCGACTACCTGACGAGGACCAGCGGCGTCCGTACGCGCATCGACGCCACCCGCCTCGGCGTGATGGGCCACTCGATGGGCGGCGGCGGCAGCCTTTCGGCCTCGGTCAGCCGGCCGGCCCTGCAGGCGGCCATCCCGCTCACCCCGTGGCACGGCACCAAGAGCTGGAGCTCCGACCGCGTGCCCACCCTGATCATCGGCGCCGAGAACGACACGGTGGCGCCGGTGTCGTCGCACTCCGAGCCGTTCTACACCAGCCTGCCGAGCACGATCGAAAAGGCGTACCTCGAGCTGAACAACGCCTCGCACTCCGCGCCAACCTCGACCAACGTGACAGTGGCGAAGTACAGCATCAGCTGGCTCAAGCGCTTCATCGACAACGACACCCGCTACGACCAGTTCCTGTGCCCGGCGCCGTCCGGCTCGGCCATCCAGGAATACCGCGACACCTGCCCGCACTCCTGAGCCTCACGCGAGGACGCGGCGCCCGGCAGCCATCGGCCGGGCGTCGCGCTGTTCGATCTTGCTGGGGTGCGCCACCGCCTCCCCCGCCCGCCCGGGGGAATCGGAGGAGACGTTAGCGCTTGTCAAGGGCGGGCGACCCAGTTATCCACAGGCGACGTCATCCACGGTTAGGCGGTTGTCCACCGGGTCGGCCGGGACCAGGGCCGGCCAGGCCGGGTCGGGCCGGAAGTCGCACCACGTGCCGTCGAACGGGAACGCGCCGGCCCCGACCAGCTCGACGATCTCGCGGCCCGCCCGGCGGACGCGCTCCTCGTCGTCGACCCAGTAGGCGTCCGGCTGGGCCAGCCGCGCGACGAATTCGTCCTCGTCCTTCCACTCCCACGCGCGGTCGGGATGGACCACGACGTCGAGATCCCAGTCGACCGTGTCGACCACGGTCAGTTCCGGGCCGCCCTGGACGGAAGCGGCCGCCTCGAGATTGGCGTACCACTGGTAGAACGACCCGTCCGGGCGGAAGAACCACCGCACCGAGTAGTCCCGGCCGCGCGGGTGCCAGCTGAGCAGGCCGTGATCGATGGCGTGCGGGGCCGGAACCCGTCGGGCCGCCGACCACTCCGCGAGCGGCGTCTGGGCCATGCCACGCCCGTCCGGCATGTTGAAGTGCCAACCCTGGGCGCCGGCGGGCGCCCACAGTAACAGACCGTCATCAAGACAATCCGCGATCTGCATGGGGAAGAACATCCCCAGCTGGTCACGCTGCCAATGACGCAGATATACCGTCTTTCCGGGCAAGAGCGACATTCTGGGAGCCTATCCGGGTGGATGTCAGTAGGCGCCCTTGCGCTTGAGGACGACCCAGATCGTGCGCCACAGAATGCTCAGGTCGTACGTGAGCGACCAGTTGTCGACGTAGTAGAGGTCAAGCCGCACGGCCTCGTCCCACGACAGATCCGACCGCCCCGAAACCTGCCACAGCCCCGTGATGCCGGGCCGGACCAACAGCCTTCGGCGTACGTCGCCCAGGTAGTCGCCGTCGTCGGCCGGCAGGGGGCGCGGGCCGACCAGCGACATCTCGCCCTTCAGCACGTTGATCAGCTGGGGCAGTTCGTCGAGCGACGTCGCCCGCAGCTTCGCGCCGAACGAGAAGATCCGGGGGTCGTTCTTCATCTTGAAGAGCATGCCGTCGGATTCGTTCAGCTCTTCCAGCGTGCGCTTGCGCTCTTCGGCGTCGACGTACATGGTGCGGAACTTCCACACCCGGAACGTGCGGCCCTCGTGCCCGACGCGGGGCTGGCGGAAGAAGACCGGCCCGGGGTCGGAGAGCCGGATGCCGAGCGCGATGGCCAGCAGGATCGGGCTGATCAGCAGCAGGCCGAGGCCGGCGGCGACCCGGTCGAGCAGGTTCTTCACCAGCCAGCCGGGGCCCGAGAGGGTGGGCTCTTCGACGTGCAGCAGGGGCAGGCCCTCGATCGGGCGGATGTGCACCCGGGGGCCGGCGATGTCGGTGAGCTGGGGCGCCACCACCAGGTCGACGCCGGTGCCCTCGAGCTGCCAGGCCAGGCGGCGCAGTTCGCCCGGTTCGGCGCTGGCCGAGCCGCAGACCGCGATCGTGTCGGCGCCGACCTCGCGCACCAGCGACAGCACGTCGCGGGCGGCGTAGACCGGAACCGGGGTCTCGATGCCGCGGGCCGCCGCGTAGCCGTCAGTTATGTGGATGGCCACCGGGATGAGGCCGGCGGCCGGGCTGCGGGTGACCGCGGTGTAGACCTCGAGCGCCTCGGGCAGCGTGCCGACCAGGATCATGCGGTGCGCGCCGTGCCCGGTCTTGCGCCGGGCGAAGTGCAGCACCTGGCGGGCGGCGACCCGGCCGATGAGCAGGAAGGCGACCGCCATCAGCGAGACCGCGGCGACCGTGCCACGCGACAGCGGCGCCTTGGTGGCGAACGCGAGCAGTGACACGCAGGCGACCACGGTGACCGAGGTGCGCACGATGCGCTTGAACTCTTCGCTGCCCAGGCCCAGATAGCGACGGTCGTAGGTGCCGTTGGCCCAGAGCAGAATCAGCCAGCCCAGCGGCAGAACGACGTACGCGAAGAAGATGAACAGCTGCTCGCCGTGCAGGAAGCCGAGGCTGCGGCCGAGGAAGCCGGAGCGCGACTTCTCGATGTACGTCGCGGCCAGGTGGCTCGCCAGCACGACCGAGATGAGGTCGAGAAAAACGAGGGCCAACGTGTACGGGCGATGCCAGCGCGAGAGGCGCTTGTGCTGCCGGTTCCAGGCCGATCGGGGTACGCCGTTGCTCGGTGGCGGCTCTTGCTGCCACTCGAAGCTGTCGTACGGCACGGGTTTGCTCCGGCTGCTGTCGGTAACCGGGCGATGCAGGCTAGCGGTCACCTCGCCTACGTCCTCCCGCATCCGGAAAAGATTACGCACCGCTACGAGACGTCAGGACGACCGCGTCGCGGAAACGTGGGACCGGGCCACTATACCGATGGATCGGGCGGAGAGAAGCGGACGTTGTGCGTGCTTTCCCGACCGTGTACGTACCGTGACCGTTTGGCACCTATCGGATCAACTTGGACAGGCGTCGGTCGGCCAGCGGCTTCCCGCCGGTCTGGCAGGTCGCGCAGTACTGCAGGCTCTTGTCGGCGAACGAGACCTCGCGCACGGTGTCGCCGCAGACCGGGCAGGGCAGCCCGGTGCGCGCGTGCACCCGCATGCCCGCTCGCTTCTCGCCCTTGAGTTCGGCCGCCTTCTGCCCGACCGAGCGCGCCACGGCGTCCGTCTCGACCTCGCGCATGGCCGCGTACAAGGCGTCGATCTGCTCGTCGGTCAGCTTGCCGGTGAGCGCGAACGGCGACAGCTTGGCCACGTGCAGGATCTCGTCGGAGTAGGCGTTGCCGATGCCGGCCAGCACCTCCTGGTCGACCAGGACGCCCTTGATCTGCCCGTTCCGGCTCTTGATCAGGGTGGCGAACTCGTCGCGGCTGACGGCCAGCGCGTCGGGGCCGAGCCGCGACACGCCGGGGACCTCGGCCGGGTCGTGGACGAGATAGGCGGCCAGCGACTTCTGGGTGCCGGCCTCGGTCAGGTCGAAGCCGGAGCCGTCGTCGAGCCGCAGGCGCAGCGCGATCGGCCCGCTGCCCGGCTTGAGCGGGGCGGGCGACTTGAACGCGTCGCGATAGTGCAGCCAGCCGGCCCGGGCCAGGTGGACCACGAGGTGAAGGTCGGGGCCGAGGCCGACGTCGAGGAACTTGCCGTGGCGGCCGGCCGAGGTGACCTCGAGGCCGGCGACGGCGGTGGCGGGTGGGTTGAAGGTCTTCAGCGCGCTGAACGAGGAGACCTCGAGGCGCTCGACGGTGTGGCCGACCGCGCGCTCGCGCAGGTAGGCCGCGAGCGCCTCGACCTCGGGAAGTTCGGGCACGGTGTCAACGGTAGCGTTTAAAGCCGTGAAGGTCGTCGTTGCGCACAACCGGTATCGGGAAGCAATGCCGTCGGGCGAGAACGTGATCGTCGACACCGAGATAACCCAGCTGCGGGAGGCCGGGGTCGAGGTGCTGCCGTTCCAGCGCAGTTCGGACTCGATCGGCGCGCTCCCGCTGGCCGAGAAGGCCCTGTTGCCGCTGTCGCCGATCTACGGCCGGGCCGCCCAGCGGGACCTGTCGGCGCTGCTCGAGGCCGAGCGCCCGGACGTCTTCCACCTGCACAACCCGTACCCGCTGTTGTCGCCCTGGGTCGTCCGCACGGCCCACGCCCACAACGTGCCGGTGGTCCAGACGGTGCACAACTACCGGCAGGTCTGCTCGTCCGGCCTCTACTTCCGCGACGGCCACAACTGCCAGGACTGCCGCGGCAAGGTCATCGGCTGGCCCGCCGTCCAGCACAAGTGCTACCGCGGCTCGGCTGCCCAGAGTGCCCTCATGGCCACCACGCTGGCCGTGCACCGGCCCACCTGGCGCTCGGTCGACCGGTTCATCGCGCTCACCGACCGGATCGCCGCGCACCTGAGCGACTACGGCATCCCGGACGGCCACATCGTGGTGAAGCCGAACGGCCTGCCCGACCCGGGTGAGCCGGCGCCGTTGGGCGAGGGTTTCCTGTACGGCGCCCGGCTCTCGCCCGAGAAGGGGCTCAGCCTGCTGCTGGACGCCTGGCGGCGGCACCCGGACGGCTCACTGGGCGCGCTGCGCATCGCGGGCGACGGTGAGCTGCGCCCCCTGGCCGAGCAGGCCGCCGCCGAGCGCTCGGACGTGCACTACCTCGGCATTTTGGACCGGGACGGCATGCGCAAGGTGCGCGACGAGTCGGCCGTGGTGGTGGCCGTGCCGACCTGGAACGACGTGCTGCCCACGGTGATCCTGGAGGCGATGTCGGCCGGCCGTCCGGTGCTCGGCACGGCCGTCGGCGGCATCCCGTACCTGGTCGGTGACGAGGCAGGCTGGCTCGTGGAGCCCGATCCGGCCGCGCTGGCCGCCGCCCTGCCACTGGCCCGGGACGGGGCCGCCGCTGTCGCTCCCGCAGCACGGGCCCGCTACCAGCGGCAGTTTCACCCCGATGTGCTCACCCCGCGGCTGATCGAGATCTACAGCCAACTCTGATCAATCACACAGGTAGATCATGTGATCTCCGGGAACGCCGGGTGAGTGACTATCTCCCGGCGAAACATCCTTCTCGGTGTGGGTGGCGCCGCCGTGACCGGCGTCGCCGGCTACGCGCTCGGCCGTCGTGACGAGCCGGAGCCGCCGGCGGAGGAAAAACCGGCGGCCGCCGACCCGAAATACCGCTCCCGGCCCGACCTGAACACCCTGCCCGACGTCACCATCACGACCGCCGCCACCGGCACGGTGGCCGGCTCGATCTTTCTGACCCCTGCTTCCGGTACGGGTCTGTGGGGCCCGCTGGTGGTCGACGAGCAGGGTTCGCCGGTCTGGTTCAAGAAGGTGCCCGACCCGGCGACGGTGGCCATCGACCTCAAGGCCCAGACCTACCGCGGGAAGCCCGTGCTGACCTGGTGGGAGGGAACCATCGGCGGCACCGGCGGCCAGGGCGTCGGTCAGGGCGAGTTCGTGATCGCCGACCAGTCGTACCGGGAGATCACCCGGGTCCGCGCGGCCGGCACCGAGCAGGCCGACCAGCACGACTTGGTGATCACGCCACGGAACACCGCGCTGTTCTGGGTCTACGACCCGATCCCGTACGACCTGAGCGCTCTGGGCGGTCCGGAGGACGGCGTGCTGCACGACGGCGTGATCCAGGAGATCGACATCGCCACCGGCCGCAAGGTCTTCGAGTGGCGGTCCAGCGACCACGTCAAGCTCGACGAGTCCTATGCGCCGCGGCCCGTGGGAGATTCGGAGCATCTTCCGTACGACTACTTCCACGCCAACTCGGTCGGGCTGGCCGCCGACGGGAACATCATCGCCTCGGCCCGGCACACCTGGACCGTCTACAAGATCGACCGGCGCAGCGGAGAGATCATCTGGCGCATCGGCGGCAAGAAGTCCGACTTCGCGGTGGACGAGCGGACGAAGTTCTCGTGGCAGCACGACTTCCGGCAGCGGCGGGACGGCTCGTACGGGCTGTTCGACAACGGCGCCGGGGTGACCAAGGAGAAGGAGTACTCGCGCGGCGTGGTGTTCAAGGTGGACGAGGCGGCCAAGCGGGTCACCTTCGTGGCCGAGTACGTGCATCCGGACCGGCTGTCGGCGCCGACCCAGGGCAGCTTCCGCGAACTGGCCGACGGCGGCTCGTTCATCGGCTGGGGACAGATGCCGCACTTCACCGAGCACAACGCGGACGGCTCGGTGCGCCTGGCCGGCCACCTGCCGCTCGACAACCAGTCCTACCGCGCCTACAAGGCCGAATGGGCGGGCACGCCGTCGGATCAGCCGGCACTGGGCCTGCGCGTCGACGGCAGCAACGTGATCGTCTCGGCCAGCTGGAACGGCGCGTCCCGGGTGGCCCGGTGGCGGGCGCGGTGGGGCACGCAGCCGGGCGCGTTGTCGGGCGGCACGGTCGAGCAGGCCCGCACCGGCTTCGAGACCACGCTGACCGTGGCCGGCCTGCCCGAGTACGTGGTGGCCGAGGCGCTGGACGCGAACGGGAACGTGCTGGGCTCCTCGTCGGCGATCCCGGTGCGAGTGTGATCGGTCACTGTTGACATCGTTGGCTAACGCCATTAGCTTTCAGCTAACGGAGTTAGCCAACACCTGGAGGCAGTCATGACCGAGTTCCTCACCGTCGACGGCGGCACCATCGCGTACGAGGTGACCGGCGCCGGGCCGCTGGTCGTCCTGGCCCACGGCATGGGCGACAGCCGCGAGTCCTACCGGTTCGT
This sequence comes from Paractinoplanes pyxinae, assembly GCF_026626335.1. Taxonomy (GTDB): domain Bacteria; phylum Actinomycetota; class Actinomycetes; order Mycobacteriales; family Micromonosporaceae; genus Actinoplanes; species Actinoplanes pyxinae. The sequence continues at coordinate 68,206 of NZ_JAPNTZ010000009.1, forward strand.
CGTCCCGCAGCTGGTGGCGGCGGGCTACCGGGTGGCCAATGTCGACCTGCGCGGCGCCGGTGAGTCCAGCGCCGTCTGGCCGTCCTACACCCGTACGGACATCGCCGGCGACCTCATCGCGGTGGTTCGCCACCTCGGTGGCCCGGCCGTGCTGGTCGGGCAGTCGATCTCGGGCGGCGCCGTCACCATCGCCGCCGCCCAAGCGCCCGACCAGGTCGAGGGCATCGTCGAGATCGCGCCGTTCACCCGCAAGCTGTCCATCAAGTTCAGCGACCTGCGCTCGAAGTCGTACCGCGCCGGCATGACGCGGCTGACGATGATGGGCATGCTGGGCAGCGTGAAGTGGTGGCACAAATATCTCGACGGCGCCTTCCCCGGGCGCAAGCCGGCCGACTGGGACCAGCAGCTGCGGCGCAACGCGGCGAACCTGGGCGAGCCGGGCCGGATGAAGGCGCTGCAGAAGATGGGGACGACGCCGGCCACCGATGCCGGGGCTCAGCTGGGTAACGTCCGCTGCCCGGTGCTGATCATCGAGGGCTCGCTCGACCCCGACTGGGGCAACCCGCGCGCCGAGGGTGAAGCGATCCTGGCCGAGCTGCCGGCCGGGCTGGGGCAGCTCGAGGTGATCGAGGGTGCCGGCCACTACCCGCACACGCAGTACCCCGACGAGACCGTCGCGGTGCTGCTCCCGTTCTTCAAGGCGTACGCCCGTGCCTAGGGCGGGACTCGACCCGGCGGCGGTCACCGCGGCGGCCGCCGGGCTGGCCGACGAGATCGGGCTGGCCAACGTGACGATGGGCCTGGTCGCCGAGCGGCTCGGAGTGCGGACGCCGTCGCTCTACAAGCACGTCGCGAGTCAGGCCGACCTGAACCGGCGGATCGCCGCGCTGGCCCTGGTCGAGGTGGGGGACGCGCTGCGCGACGCGCTGCAGGGCAAGTCCGGGCGGGACGCTCTGGCCGCGGCCGCGCACACCCTCCGGACGTACGTCGTCCAGCATCCCGGGCGCTACTCGGCCACCCTGCCGCTCAACCCGCAGGGCCCGGACGACCCGATCGCCATCGGCGGCGCGCGGGTGCTCGACTCGCTGGCGGCCGTGCTGGCCGGCTACGACATCGACAAAGCCGACACAGTGCACGCGATGCGACTGTTGCGCAGCCTCTTCCACGGCTTCGCGACGATCGAGGCGGCCGGCGGCTTCGAGATGGACACCGACGTCGACAAGAGCTTCGAGTGGCTGATCGACTTCGTCGACCGAGGCCTGAAAACCGAGGCCTGAAAACCGAGGCTTGAAAATCGAAGCCGGACGGCCTAACCGCGTAGCGCCTCGCGGGCCGAGAACATCACGCTGGCGGCCAGGAAGGCTGCGTTGACCAGGGTGAAGAGGCCGATGAACCAGATCGTCCACTGTGGGGCGACGGTCAGCACCAGGCCGGCCAGCGCGACCACCGCGCCGTAGTCGCGGACCAGCTTGACCAGGCGCACCGGCAGCGAGCGGCTGGTCACCATGCTGGCGGCCTTGTCGCCGGTCTGCATCACCGAGGTCACCAGGTTCACCATCCACGTGCCGGCGAACGCGGCCAGCAGCCAGGCCGGCGTGTCCGGCACCTGCGCCTCGGCCGTGGCGGCCAGCGCGGCCACCAGCGAGATCTGCACGGCCACGTCGCACAGCACGTCCAGGCGGGCCCCCGCGGCGCTGGTCTGGCCGGTGACCCGGGCCAGCTGGCCGTCGGCGCAGTCGAACGCGTACGCCAGCTGCCAGCCGATCAGCGCGAGCAGCCCGATCGGCCAGGCCCAGACGCGCTCGTCGGCCACGGGCTCGGCGGTGGCGATCACGACGATCGAGACCAGGCCGCCCAGGCCGAGGTTGAACACAGTCAGCACGGTCGGCGCCAGGCGGTGCTTGTGGGCGCTGACCGCGATGCGCGCGCCGATCCGCTGGCTCAGCGCCTCACTGAACAGGCCACCACCACGGTTGACCGCGTAGTAGTCGGCCGCGGTGGGGGCGGTTGCGGGCTCAGCGGCCGGCGACGGCGTCGACATAGAGCGCCAGCTTTCCGTTGATCTCGTCGGGGGTCAGGGCCAGGTGTTCCAGGATCGTGTAGCGGTCGGGCCGGGTGCGCGGGGCGAACGCGACCGCCTCGGTGAACTGCTCGGCGCTCAGCCCGACGTCGGCCGGCACCCGGGGCAGCTGGTGCCGGGCCAGGCAGTCGGCCATCTGCGCGAAGCGCCGCTCGTCGCCGCGCAGGAAGGTGCAGAACAGCGCGCCCAGCCCGGCCAGTTCGCCGTGCGAGGCGGTGCCGGGGTAGAGCGAGTCGATGGCGTGCATGATCTCGTGACAGCCGCCGCTGGCCGGCCGGCTGCTGCCGCTGACCGCCATGGCCAGGCCGCTCGAGATCAGCGCCTCGGCCAGCACGGTTACGAACGCGTCGTCGTGCAGGTCGCCCGGCATGGTGAGCACGGCCTCGGCGCCCATCCGGGCCAGCGAGGCGGCCAGGCCGTCGACCGGCTCGTCGCGCATCTCGCGGGCCAGTTCCCAGTCGGCCAGCGCGCTGATGTTGCTGATCGCGTCGCCGATGCCGCCGCGGTTGACCCGGTCCGGGCCGGTCTCGACGAAGTCCAGGTCGACGATCACGCCGAACGGGATGTGGACCCCGTACGAGCCCTTGATGCCGTCGTTGATGAGGCTGGCCACCGGCGAGGCGATCCCGTCGTTGGCCAGGCTGGTGGCGACCGAGATCATCGGCAGGCCCCAGCGGTTGGCGGCGTACTTGGCCGTGTCGACCGTGGTGCCGCCGCCGATGCCGACCACTGCGTCGTACGGACGGGAACGCAGTTTGTCGGCGAGTTCCAGGGCCGCGTCGAGCGTGCCGCCGGTGGTCGTGAAGACGTCGGCTGTCTGCAGTTTCGGGCGGATCAGCTCGGCTATCCGCTCGCCCTGGCCGGGGCCGACCACCACCGCCACGTCGCCGCCGGCCGAGATGCGCCCGTCGGCCAGGATGCGGCCCAGGTCGGCCACCGCACCCCGGCGGACGTGGATGTGCAGCGGCGCCTGGACGCTGCGGGCTAGTAGCGGCATGCGATGTCCCGGGCCTTGGCCAGGTCGTCGTGGTTGTCCACCTCGACCCAGTCGACCTGGCCGATGGTGGCCGCCCGCACCTGACCGCCGCGCTGGGCGAACTCTTGGAAGCCGTCCTCGTAGTACAGGTCGGGGTCGCGTTCCCAGGTCGCCTGGAGCGCGTCGGCCAGCTCGGCGGCGGCCGTGGCCTCGATGATGTTGGCCCCGATGTACTCGCCGAACGCGTCGGCCGGGTCCATCAGCTTCGTGATCTTCGTCAGCTGCCCGTCCGCGTCGAAGACCGTCTTCATCTCTTCCTCGGCCAGCTTCTTCACGTCGTCGATGGCCAGCAGGATGCTCGGGCCGCGCTGCGCCAGCAGGGTCTGCTCGACGCTGACCGGGTGCACCGTGTCGCCATTGACCATCAACGCTCCCTGCGTGAAGTGGTCACGGGCCAGCCAGAGCGAGTACGCGTTGTTCCACTCCTCGGCCTTGTCGTTGTGCACGAGCGAGATCTTGACGCCGTACTTGCTCTCGAAGGCGGCCTGGCGCTCCTCGACGGCGTTCGCGCAGTAGCCCACTACGATCGTCACGTCGGTCAAGCCGGCGGCGGCCAGGTTGCGCAGAGAGATGTCCATGATCGTGGTCTCGCCGTCGACCGGGACGAGCGCCTTGGGCAGGGTGTCCGTGTACGGACGAAGCCTGCGTCCGGCTCCGGCGGCGAGTATCAGACCGATCATCGGGTTCTCTCCATCTAATAGGTGAACTCCGCGAGAATAACGGGTGCTGTCCCACTGCCCGGACCGGACGAGGCGAACGTTAATTCTGTAGAGGCGGCTCGTAAGCTTGTGCGCATGACCGCTGAGCAGCTGATCTCTTTCGCCCGGGGCGCTCCGTCGCTGGACATCATCGACGTCGAGGGCCTGAAGGCCGCCGCCGCGCGCGCCTTCGACGCCGATCCCGCTGGTGTGACCGCCTACGGCACGTCCGTCGGCTATGTCCCGTTGCGCAAGTGGATCGCCGAGAAGCACAACGTCTCGGCCGACCAGGTCATTGTGACGAACGGCTCGCTGCAGGCCGACGCGTTCCTGTTCAACCACCTCGTGCAGCCGGGCGACGACGTCGTGGTCGAGAAGCCGACCTACGACCGCACCCTGCTCAGCCTGCAGAACCTGGGGGCCAAGGTGCACCAGGTCACGCTGCGCCCCGACGGCATCGACGTCGACGAGCTGCGCGGCCTGCTCGAGTCGGGGGTGCGCCCCAAGCTCGCGCACATCATCCCGAACTACCAGAACCCGGCCGGCATCACGCTCTCGGTCGAGAAGCGCCGCGCGCTGCTCGCGCTGGCCGCCGAGTACGAGTTCACGATCTTCGAGGACGACCCGTACGTGGACATCCGGTTCCGCGGCGACGCCCTGCCCTCGATGCTGTCCATGGACTCCGACAACCTGGTCGTCCACGCCTCCAGCTTCACCAAGACGGTGTGCCCCGGCGTCCGCGTCGGCTACCTGGTCGGCCCGGCCGCGCTGATCGACGCGATCGCCAAGAAGGCCACCAACCTCTACATCTCGCCCGGCATGGTCTCCGAGGCGATCGTGCACCAGTTCTGCGTCTCGGGTGACATCGAGCGCTCGGTGGCGACGGTGAGCGCCGCCCTCGGCGAGCGGGCCCGGGTGCTGGCCGACTCGCTGCGCAAGCACATCCCGGCCGCGACCTTCACCGAGCCCGACGGCGGCTACTTCCTCTGGGTCGACCTGCCGTCGGACGTCGACGTCGACAAGCTCTTCCCGGCCGCGATGAAGAAGGGTGTGGCTATCGTCAAGGGCAGCGACTTCCTGCTCGAGGGCGGCCGCAGCTCGGTCCGGCTGGCCTTCTCGGCGGTCACGGTCGACCAGATCGACGAGGGTGTGCGCCGCATCGCCGAGGCGATCGAAGAGGTACGCGGCTGAGCCGTCAGTGGTGAACGGACGCCCGGTGGGTAGGCAACAATCCTGCCGGGCGTAGCCTCTGGCGGTTTGTTCGTCCGTGTGGAGGAGGTCAAGGTGAGCGATCGTCACCGCAACCGGCCGTTGTCGCGAGCCTTCGCCGCGCCGGTCCGGGCGATGAACCGGATCCTCGGCACGACCGACGGGACGACCGACCGCCGTCCCGGGCACGCGGGCAGCGGCGTGGTCGACTGCGCCGTCTACGCCGCGGGCCTGCGCCTTCCGGGCGACTTCACCCCCGACGAGGCGCTGAAGACGGCCTGCTCCCGCGACGACGCGTTCGTCTGGCTCGGTCTGCACGAGCCGAGCGAGGAGTCGATGGCCGCCATCGCGCACACGTACGGGCTGCACGAGCTGGCCGTCGAGGACGCGGTCAAGGCGGAACAGCGGCCCAAGCTCGAGCAGTTCGGTTCGGTGCATTTCCTGGCCATGCGCACCGCCCGTTACGTGCCGCACAGCGAGATCACCGAGAACTCGCAGGTGGTCGAGACCGGCCAGATGATGATCTTTGTCGGTGAGCAGTTCGTCATCACCGTGCGCCACGGCGACGCCTCCGAGCTCGGTTCCGTGCGGGCCGACCTCGAGTCGCAGCGGGCCGACCTGATCGAGCAGGGGCCGTGGGCCGTCGCCTACGCGGTGACCGACCGGGTGGTCGACCACTACGTCGCGGTGGCCGACCAGGTCGAGTCCGACCTCGAGCTGATCGAGGAGGGCGTCTTCTCGCGCGACCACGCCAGCCCGATCCCGGCCATCTATCAGATGAAGCGTGAGCTGGTGGAGTTCCGGCGGGCCGTCGTGCCGTTGCAGCGGCCGCTGGCGATGATCGTGGCGATCGTGCCCAAGCGGATCGGCAAGTACTTCCGCGACGTCCAGGACCACCTGACCCGTACGGTCGAGCAGGTCTCGTCCTTCGACGATCTGCTCAACTCGATCCTGCAGGCGCGGCTCGCGCAGGTCACGGTCGACCAGAACAACGACATGCGCAAGATCGCGGCATGGGCGGCCATCGCCACCGTGTGGACGGCGGGCGCCGGCATCTACGGCATGAACTTCAGCTTCATGCCCGAGCTGACCTGGAAGTACGGCTACGCGTCGTGGTGGTTGATCATCCTCGTCGTCTCGGTGCTGCTCTACCGCGTGTTCCGGCGCAGCGGCTGGCTGTAAGGACATAGACAGCGGCCCCTAGAGTGACTTAGGTGCCGTCGCGTCAGGATCAGCTCCACTCGTACCAGTACTCGCTTCAGCGGGTAGTGGCCGCGCTGGTCACGCACGACCCCGATCCGCACCGATCGCCGCTGCGCCGAGCCGGCATGACAGCGCTGGTCAGCCTGCTGATCGCCAGCCTGCTGGTGGCCGCCGCGGCGATCTACGGCCTGCTCACCGGCAACAGCAGCGTCAACCCGCGAGACACCAATGTGGTCTTTCAAGAGAAGGGCACCGGCGCCCGCTTCGTCTTTCTCGAAAGTGACGGCAAGCTGCACCCGGTGCTCAACTTCACGTCGGGCCTGCTGCTCGCCTCGGCCCAGACGCCGCCGCTCAAGAGCGTCTCGTCCGAGAAGCTGGCCGGCGTCCCGCTGGGTGACCCGCTCGGCATCCCGGACGCGCCCGACTCCCTGCCCGGCAAGAAGGCGCTGATCACCGACCGCTGGTCGGTCTGCACCGACAACCAGACCGGCGCCTCGCGCAGCACGCTGCTGGCCGGCGACCGGCTCACCGACGGCACCGTCCTGGCCCGGGCCGGCCGGGGCCTGCTGGTCCGCGACACCAACGGCCGCAATTCGCTGGTGGTCGGCAACCGGCGGTTCGCCATCCCGACTTCGCGCAACGACGCGACACTCTCCACGCTCAACTACCTGAGCAGCCGGCCCTGGCCGGTCTCGATCGCCTGGCTCAACGCCGTGCCGGCCGGGCCCGAACTGGTGCCGCCCTCGATTCCCGGTCTCGGTCGCGAGTCGGTGGCCGGCAACTTCCGGGTGGGCCAACTGGTCACCGACGGCCAGCAGGTCGCGGTGATTTTGGCCGACGGCAAGGCGGCGCTGACCGACATGCAGGCGCGGCTGATGCTGACGGTCCGGGGCGTGGACCGGCCGGCCGACATCGGGAGCGACTTCATCGGCCTGCCGACGTCACAGACCCGGATCAGCGACGCGGGCGACGCGTCGGGCCTGCCGCCGGTGGTGCCGCAGCTCATCGACGGCGCCCCGACCCGGGCCTGCGTCACCCTGCCGGTCGACAAGGCGGGCGACGGCATCCGGATCGACCCGACCATCCCGACCGGTGAAGCGGTAGCCGGCGTCGGTGGCCGCGCTGGCGGCGGCGTCCAGGCCGACCTGGTGCACGTGGCCCGTGGCCGCGGCGCGATCACCGTCTCGGCCGCCTCGCCGAACGCGCCCGCGGGCACCGGCACGGTGAGCCTGGTCACCGACACCGGCCGGCAATACCCGCTGGCCAGCCGCGACCTGGTGGCCAAGCTCGGCTACGGCGACGTCAAGCTGCAGCAGATCCCGTCCGAGCTGATTTCGCTCATGCCGACGGGCCCGCCGCTGGATCCAGCGCGGGCCCGTCAAACGGCGCCCCAGTAAGGGCGCTACAGCCGTACTACCGAGGGGTGTTCGGCGCGGTGTTGGGCACCGTGCCGTTCTGCGAGCCGTACGCCTGACGGTTCTCCGGCTCCACGGCCTCGGGCTCGAACGCGGCGTCGTCGGCCCCGGTGGCCGGCGACGACGAGGTGATCGGCGCGGCCGGGTCGTACTCGTCCCACTGCGCGGCCTGGCGGCGCTTGGCGGCGTACGCGGCGCCGATGCCGATGGCCGTGCCGAGCAGAGCGAAGCCGAGCAGCTTGGAGCCGCGGCCCTTCTTCTCCTTGCGGCCGACCGCCTTGCTCGCCCGCTTCTGCAGCTTGAGGGCTGCCTTCTGGTTCTCCTTGGCGGTCTTCTTGGCCTTGCGCTTGCTGACCTTGCCGGTCTGGCGCGCGTTGTCGGTCGCCGCCGCGACCAGCGGAGTGATGGTCGCCACCGCGCTGTCCCAGCCGCTCGAGGCCACGTCCTTGGCCTTCGTGGCGGCCGGCTGAACCCGGTCGACCGCGGCGGTCAGCGTCGGTCCCACCGTCGCGCTGGTCTCGGCGGCCGCGAGGGACGCCGCGCGCTTGAAGTGATCGACGCTCTGCCCGAGCTCGTTCTTCATCCGCTCGCTACGGCTCTTACGGCGCATAGTTGCGAACACCAGTGCCCACCTCCTGAGGTCTGTCCCGAGTCATGTTGCCCTCTATCGGTACCCCCGCGCTGCCGCTTCTGACACATGGGGGAGGATCCGAACTGCAAGGAACTGTCCCATCGCCCCCCAAGAGGTACTGCGGGGCGCGACACAGGAGGAGTACCCGTGGCCGAGAAGCTTTACGCCATCCTGCACACCAACCACGGCCCGATCCGGCTCCAGCTGTTCCCGGATCACGCCCCGGCGACCGTGCGCAACTTCGTGGAGCTCGCTGAGGGCACGAAGGACTACACCGACCCGCGCACGGGCCAGAAGGGCAGCGGTCCCTACTACGACGGCACGATCTCGCACCGGGTCATCGCCGGCTTCATGATCCAGCTGGGCGACCCGACCGGCACCGGGCGCGGCGGCCCGGGCTTCCAGTTCGCCGACGAGTTCCACCCGGAACTCTCCTTCGACCGCCCGTACCTGCTGGCCATGGCCAACGCGGGCCCGGGCACCAACGGCTCGCAGTTCTTCGTCACGGTCGCGCCGACCCCGCACCTGAACCGCCGGCACACGATCTTCGGCCAGGTCGCGGACGAGCAGTCGGCCAAGGTCGTCGACTCGATCGCCAACACGCCGACCGGCCCGGGCGACCGCCCGCGCGAGGACGTCGTGGTCGAGCGCGTGGAGATTGAGCGCGCGCAAGACTGAAGTACCTTTGATTCATGAGTGAGGCTCCCTCGACGGTCCCGGTCTGCTACCGCCATCCGTCCAAGGAGACCTACATCCGGTGCACACGGTGTGACCGGCCGATCTGCCCCGATTGCATGAACGAGGCGTCGGTCGGTCACCAGTGCCCGGAATGCGTGGCCGAGGGGCGGCGCACCCAGCGCCAGGCGCGCACCGCCTTCGGCGGCAGCAGCGTCGGCCGCGCGGGCTACGTGACCCAGGCCCTGATCGGCATCAACGTCCTGTTCTTCATCGTCTCGGCCGTCATCGGCGGCCCCCGGGCGATCGCCGGCGCCGGCGGGTGGTTCGGCCTGATGGGCCAGGGCACCGACGTGACGCGGTGGGGTTCGGTGCTGGGCTACGCGCCGTACGTGGCCGGTGGGGACCCGCACGGCATCGCCGCCGGCGAGTGGTATCGCCTGGTCACGGCGATGTTCCTGCACTACGGCGTGCTGCACCTGCTGCTCAACATGGTGTTGCTCTGGCAGCTGGGCCGCTATCTGGAAGAAAAGCTGGGCCCGCTGCGCTTCGCCGCCCTCTATCTGCTGGCCGGCATCGGCGGCAACGTCGCGGCGTACCTGTTCACCGCGCCCAACGCCCAGGCGGCCGGGGCCTCGACCTCGGTCTTCGGCCTGGTGCTGGCGATCATCGTGGTGAACCGGCGGCTGCGGCTCGACGTCAGCCAGTTCATCCCGCTGCTGGTGGTCAACTTGCTCTTCACGTTCAGCGTGCCCAACGTGTCAGTGGCCGGGCACGTCGGCGGGCTGATCGTCGGCGGAATCGTCGCGGTGATTCTGGCGTACGCGCCCAATTCGAGACGCAGCCTGATCCAGGGGCTCGGCTGCGCCGCGGTGTTCGTGATTCTGCTGGCGGCCGCGATCGTGCGGACCCAGACGTTACTGGGGGGATGAGACCCGCAGGTCGGCCAGCGCGGTGGCGACCTCTTCGGGCAGGGCGCCCAGGTCGTTGGCGCTGAACAGATAGATCGCCTCGCCCGCGTCCAGCTCCAGCATCTCGCTGCGCAGGCCGCGATGGGTGCGGCGATCGACCCGTACGCGTTCGATCTGCCCCCATGCGAGCCGGCGCCGGCTCGCATAGCCCGTCACGACGGTGACTCCCTCGGCATCGGCGGCCAGACGCACCGGCCGCAGCAGATCACGCAGGGCCCAGCCGAGCAGGCCCAGCACGACAACCGCGGCGAGCACCCACCGAACCGGGTCACGCCCGGCGAAGGCGAACGCCAGCACGACGACGGCGACCACGCCGATGAGTTTGCTGACCGGCAGAACCGGCTTGATGCGCCACTCCATCCACCAACTATGGCAGTGCGAGTTACCGTCGATCCATGCGTGATGCGGTGATCGTTGGAGCGGTCCGGACCCCGATCGGCCGGCGCGGCGGCGGCCTGGCCGGTGTGCACCCCGTCGAGCTGTCCGCCCATGTGCTGCGGGCGCTGGCCGAGCGCACCGGTTTCGAGCCGGCCGACGTCGACGACGTGCACTGGGGCTGCGTCTCGCAGGTGGCCGAGCAGTCGTGGAACATCGGGCGCAACGCGGTGCTGGCGGCCGGCTGGCCCGAGTCGATCCCGGGCACGACGATCGACCGGCAGTGCGGCTCCAGCCAGCAGGCGTTGCACTTCGCCGCCGCGACGGTGATCTCGGGCCAGGCCGATCTGGTCGTGGCCGGCGGTGTCGAGTCGATGACCCGGGTGCCGATGGGCTCGAGCGGGCAGGGCTCCGACCCGTACGGCGAAAGCATCCGCACGCGGTACGGCGTCGAGTCGTTCAACCAGGGCGTCGGGGCCGAGATGGTGGCCGAGCGCTGGAACCTCTCCCGGGCCCAGCTCGAGGAGTACGCCCTGTCCAGCCACGCCGCGGCCGCCCGGGCCCAGGATTCCGGCGAGTTCGACGCCGAGATCGAGCCGCTGGCCGGCGTGAAGCAGGACGAGGGCATCCGCCGCGACACGTCGCTCGAGAAGCTGGCCGGCCTGAAGACGCCCTTCAAGCAAGATGGCAAGGTTACCGCGGGCACGGCCTCCCAGATCTCCGACGGCGCCGCCGCGCTCGCGGTCACCACCTCTATGTGGGCCGCCGCGCACGGTCTCACGCCGCTGGCCCGCGTGCACACGGCCGTGATCGCCGCCGCCGACCCGGTGATCGTGCTGACCGCGCCCATGCCGGCCACGGCCAAGGCGCTGGCCAAGTCGGGCCTCAAGATCGACGACCTCGGTGTCTACGAGGTGAACGAGGCGTTCGCGCCGGTGCCGCTGGCCTGGCTGGCCGAGACCGGGGCCGACCGCGCCCGGCTGAATCCACGCGGCGGGGCGATCGCCCTGGGTCACCCGCTCGGGGCATCCGGCGCGCGCATCATGACGACGATGTTGCACCACATGCGACAGTCCGGCCTTCGATATGGCCTGCAAACCATGTGTGAAGGGGCCGGCATGGCCAACGCCACGATTGTCGAAACCCTGTAATCGAACATTCATCGGGCCGTGGCAGCGACTTCCCCTGGGACCCCGCGTTAAACGCCACATGGACGTGTTTTCCCGTACGTTCCTCCCCGCTGCCGCCGAGGCCGGTGTCGCCATCCCGACCGTCAGCCGGCACCTGCCCGTCGTGCGCCGCTGCGTCGAGTCCGACGAGACCACCGTGCTGGTCGGCCGCTGCCTGCGCCCGGAGGCCCCGCTGGCCGGCGAGTTCATGCTGGTGCTGACGCACCGGCGGCTCGTGGTGACCCAGGAGACGAAGGTGCTGCACCGCCTGCGGCTGCACCTGAACGCCAACCTGCGCCACCTGAGCAACGTGACCTGGAGCCCGGCCGCGTCACGCTCCGCCCTCGACATCGCGGCCACCGCGGTGGACGGGGTGCGCGAGCGGTTCCGGATGCGGCTGAGCAACCCGGACACGGTGTGGCACGCGGACGGGCTGCTCCGGCAGGTCTTCCACGGCAAGCAGCACGCGCTCGCCGCTTAGCTGTTTGCCGGCGGAAGACTGGGATTTTGCCGGCGGACGATCAACCGAGGAAGTCGACGATCGACGCGCGCAGGCCCGGCGCGTCGAGGCCGTGCGCCCGTGCGTGGTCGCGCCACGTGCCGTAACGACGAACCTCGGCGCGACCGACGCCCAGGTGCAGCGCGCGGTGCGGCAGCCCTTCCAGGGCCGCGCTGACCGCGGCGGCTGAGGTCCCGGCCAGGTACGGCTCGACCAGGATCACCTCGCCCTCGGTGAGCGCCCGCAGGCCGTCGGCGTCGAGCGGGCGCGGCCGGTTCGTGTAGGCGACGGTCACGTCGAGCCCGGCCGTCGCCTCCAGCACCGGGTCGAGCATCGGCCCGACCGCCACCACCAGCGGCCCGCCCCGGCGCAGCACGAGCAGCCGGCCCGCATCCGGGTAGGCGCGGTCGTTCTCCTGCAGGCCCAGGCGTACGTAGACCCGGTCGTCATGCCGGGCTGCCTCCCGCAGCATCGGCGGCACCTCGTCGTGATGCCCTGGCACGTGGACGGTCCAGCCCTCGAGCGTGTCGAGCAGCGCGACGTCGCCCGGCGACTGGTGCGTGTAGCCCTCGGCCGAGGCGTCGTACGAGCCGCCGATGGTCACCACCACCGCGCCCGCATCCTGGTGCCCCAGGTCGAGTTTCAGCTGCTCGTAGGCCCGGTCGACGGCGAACGGCGCATACGAGTGCAGGTAGGGCCGCAGGCCGGTCAGTGCCAGCCCGCCGGCCACGCTCGCCATCAGTTGCTCGCGGATGCCCACGTTGAGCACCCGCTCGGGATGCCGGCGCCGGGCCGGCGCGAACGGTTCGGCCGAGATGTCGGCCAGCACCAGGGCCGTACGCGGGTCGTCGTCCAGCAGTTCGGTGGTCGTGGCGATGAAGGTCTCCCGCATCATGTCGCTCAGCTCCCCTTGCGTTCGACGGTGGCGACGATCAGGTTGGGCCGGTCGTGCCGCGGCTTCAGCACTCGTTCGAGGCGGTCGCGGTCGCGTCCACTGACGACTGACGTGTCCCAGCCGGGGAACCGGGCGGCGATCCCGCCCGGCCAGCCGTGCGTCGACGACTGGTTGTCGATGACGATCGCCGTGATCGGCAGGTGGGTGGCGGCGGCGTACGCGATACCCTCATGGTTCGAACCCTCGTCGAGCTCGGCGTCGCCCAAAAGCACGAAGGTCCGTGTACGCGTGAAGCCTTGCGCACGCAGGCCGAGCGCAACCCCGATGCTCAACCCGAGGCCGTGCCCGAGCGACCCGGTGCCGACCTCGACACCGGGGATGCGCACGCGATCCGGGTGATGACCGAGCGGGCTGTCCCATCCGCCCAGGTCATCAAGCCACTCCTCGGGGAAGAAGCCCTTGGCGGCGAGGACCGCGTAGTAGGCGGCCGGCCCGTGCCCCTTGGAGAGCAGGAAGCGGTCGCGGTCGGGCGCGTCGACGGTCTGCGGGCTGATCCGCAGGACTCGGTCGTAGAGCACCCAGAGCACGTCCAGCGTCGAGTAGGCGCTCGGCGTGTGCTTCTCGTCCCCGGTGATCCGGTGCAGCAGGGGGCCGAGCTTGTCGTCGGGTAACACTGCTGTCGTTGTCATGGAGATAGGCTGCAACTTGAAGTGAACTTCAACTCAAGGGGCACCATGGAGACGCTCACCATAGGTGACTTCGCCGCCCGCAGCGGGGTGGCGCCGTCGGCCTTGCGCTACTACGAGCGCGAGGGCCTGATCCACTCCACCCGCACTTCGGGCAACCAGCGCCGGTACGAGCGGACCGAACTGCGGCGGGTCGCCTTCATCCGGATCGCCCAGCAGGTCGGGGTGTCGCTCGACGAGATCCGGGCCGCCCTGGCCGAACTGCCCGAGAACCGTACGCCCACCCGGGCCGACTGGGCGCGGCTGTCCGACCGCTGGCGGCACCGCCTGGAAGAGAAGATCGCCCTCATGCAGCGCCTGCGCGACGACCTGTCCGGCTGCATCGGCTGCGGCTGCCTCTCCCTGCACCGCTGCAAGCTGATCAACCCGGGCGACGCCCTGGCCGGCGAGGGCCCCGGCGCCCGAATCCTCCTCAACCCGCCGTCCGGAACGTGAGCCGACGGATTACTTTTGGACTCCACGGCCCGTTAAGGAGGCCTGGATGGCCAGCTGGATTCTGGTGCCCTGCCTGGTGAAGTTGCGCTCCGAGTTCAACGCGATCGCGCCCGACCGCGACAAGTCCAGTGACGGCTCGATCGGCGACACGGCCCACCAGGGCAGCCAGTCCGATCACAACCCCGACGAGACCGGCAACGTCCCGATCCGCGACGCCGACCGGGTCAACGAGGTGCACGCCATCGACGTCGACGTCAACCTACGCGTGCCGGGCCTGTCGATGGAGAACGTGGTGCAGTTCCTGCTGGCCCGGTGCCGGTCGAGCGCCGAGAAGCGGCTGCGCTACATCATCTACAACCGCCGGATCTGGTCGGCCAGCTCCGGCTGGCGCCAACGCACGTACACCGGCTCCAACGCGCATGACCACCACGCGCACTTCTCATCCTCGTACACGACTTCCCACGAAGCCTCGACGGCTTCCTGGCACCTGGAGGACGTACCCGTGGCCCTTACCGCCGACGACAAGAGGTGGATCGCCGCCGAGATCCGCGCCGCCGTGAAGGCCGAGATCAACGCCGCGCTGCGAGACGTGCCGACAGCCACCGAGAACGCCGACGCGATCTGGAAGAAGACCCGCAGCGACACCCGGCCGCCGTGGTCCGACACCGCCCGCAACCTGCTCGAGGCCAACATCACCGAAGCCGTGAAGGCCGGCGTGGCGATCGAGCGCTACCCCGCCAACCAAGGCAAATAGTCCGCCTCCATCGGAAGTTGTAAGGCGGAGTTCCTGCCTGCGCCGGATGTGTCCGGTGCGGGGCGGGCGGCAGGCTCGGCAGCATGAGGATGAAGAAGATCCCGCTGCTGATGGCGGCCGCGCTGGTGGTCGGGTTGGTGCCGGCGGCCGGGGCGCAGGCGACGGGGAAGCCGGGGAACGAGTGGGCCGGGATCGTCCGTGAGGCCGTGACGATCCCCATGGACGGCGGCTGGTCGGCCAAGGGTGAGTTCACCTATCCCCGGAGTGCCAGGGGCCGCTTGCCGGTGGTGGTGCTGCTGCACGGCAGCGGGCAGAACGACATGGATCAGACGCTGGCCCCGGGGGTGACCACGCTCAAGTCGGTCGCCCGGTCGGTGAGCCGGAGCGGCTTCGCCGTGCTGCGCTTCAACAAGCGTGGCGTGGTCGGCGTCGGGCCGAAGCTGAGCGACAACCCGGCCTTCCTCGACCCGGTCAAACCCTACGAGCAGACCGTACGGGACGCGGCCGCGGCGGTTCGCTTCGCCGGGGCGCAGAAGCGTGTGGACCCGGCCCGGGTCTTCCTGCTCGGCCACAGCGAGGGCACCCAGGTCGCCGGCAACCTGGTCGCCGATCCGCGGACGTACGGCATCCGCAAGCCCGCCGGAGTCGTGGCGATGGGCGTGGTTCACGGCACCCCGCGCCAGGTGATCTACTACCAGGCCGTGGGCCGTACGCTGGGACAGTTGCACGAGGAGTTCGACTTCGACGGGGACGGTCGCCTGACACCGGCCGAGGTGTCCGAGGGCCTGGCCGGCCGGCCCGCCGACGAGGCGGCCCAGTTCCGGGCCGTCCTGATCGATGCCGACAAGGACGGCGTGGTGGCCATCGACGCCGAGGCCGAGCCGGTCATCCGCGCCGCCGTCGGCTTCGACCGGTTCCCGAACCTGCCCGGCATGCCCGAGCGATTCGCCAGGTACGTCACCGACATCGCCCGCTTCCCGACCCCGGCCCAGGCGCTTCCCCGGTTCGACGGCCCGGTGCTGCTGGTAAACGGCCAGACCGACACCCAGACCGTGGTCCGCGGCGCGATCGTCACGGACGCCGCGCTGGCCGCGGCCGGTCGCGACCACACATTGATCACCTACCCGGGCATGAGTCACCTGATGAACGTCACCGCCGAATATCAGCCGGCGCCGGGCAACCCGGACCCGGCCGTGCTGCGCGACATCACCGCATGGCTGTCCGCGCGACGCTGATGAAGGACGGCGCGGTGGCCCTGGCCGCCGTGCCGTTCACCGCGTTGCTGATCTGGCTCACCGCGCCGGACACCGCGCCCGGTCCGGTCGTGCTGACCTTGGTGGGGGTCCAGACGCTGCTGATCTGCCTGCGACGGATCAGTCCGGTGTGGTGCGTGGCGCTGATGCTGCTGCTGCAGACCGGCATATCGGCTGCCGCCCCGGCCGGCACCGGGCTGCGCGGCCTGGGTCTGGCCGTCGCGGTCTTCACGTGCGGGACGCTGCTGACCACACGTACGGCCATCACGATCGCGGTGATCACGGCGGTGGTCGAGATCGGCGGGTACGCGGTGCTCAGCCTGCCTCCGCCGCAGAACCCGGCGATGGAACTGACCCGGCTCGCGGTCCATCTGGCACTGTCGGTGCTGCTCTACGTGGGCGCCGCGCTGCTCGGCGCGCACCTCACTATGCGGCGCCGCTACGCCGAGGTGGTCGCGGCCCGGGCCGCCGCCGACGCCGAGGCGCACCAGGCCCGGACCGAGGCGGTGCTGACCGCGGAACGGGCCCGCACCGCCCGCGACCTGCACGACGTGGCGGCCCACCACCTCACCTCGCTGATCGTGCAGGCCACGCTGGTCGAGCGGCTGCTGGACCGCGATCCTGAGGCCGCCCGCAGGCACGCGGCCGCGGTGCGTGAGGAGGGCCGCAACACGCTGAACAACCTGCGGCAGATCGTCGGCGCGCTGCGGGACGACGGTACGGCCGACGCACACCTGCCGGACGGCAGCGGTGCGATGATCGACCGGCTCGTGTCCGGCGGCGAGGCCGAGCTCACCGTCGACGGCACGCCCGGCGTCGCCGACCCGGCCGTCGAGCTGGCGCTCTACCGGGTGGCCCAGGAGGCGCTGACCAACGCCCGCGATCATGCGCCCGGCGCACCGGTGACGGTCAAGCTGGCGTACGGGAAAACGGAGACCACAATGGAGATCCGCAACGGACCGGCGGTCGCGGGGACGACCCGGCGCGATCGGGGGCACCGCGGGTTCGGCCTGATCGGCATGCGGGAACGGGCCGCGCTGATCGGCGCCGAGCTGGAGGCCGGACCGACCGCCGAGGGCGGATGGCGCGTCCGGCTCACCGTTCCCCGGCCGGAGGACGAAGCGTGATCACCGTGCTGCTGGCCGACGACCAGCCGATGCTGCGGGCCGGCTTCCGCTCGCTGATCGAGCTGGCCGGCGACATCACCGTGGTCGGCGAGGCCGCCGACGGCCCCGAGGCGGTCCGGATGGCCCGCGTGCTCAAGCCCGACGTCGTCTGCATGGACGTCCGCATGCCCGGCGGCGACGGCCTGACCGCGACCCGGGACATCGTCACCGCGCTCGATCCGCCGCCCGCGGTGCTGGTGCTGACCACGTACGAGCTGGACGAGTACGTCTTCGGCGCGCTGGAGGCCGGCGCGAGCGGCTTCCTGCTCAAGGACGCCGACGTCGAGACGCTGCTCGACGCGATCCGCCGCCTCGCCGCCGGTCAGGGGATGGTCGACCAGGCAGTCACCCGTCGCGTGATCGTCGAGTTCGCCCGCCGCCGCCGGGCCGCAGCGCCCACCGAAACCGGAACGGACGTGCTCACCGCGCGCGAGGCGGAGATCGTCCGGCTGCTGGCCCACGGCCTGTCCAACGCCGAGATCGCGGCCGAACTGGTGGTCGAGGTCAGCACCGTGAAGAGCCACCTGAGCCGGGCCATGACCAAGATCGGCGCCCGCGACCGGGTGCAGACGGTGATCTGGGCCTACCGCGCGGGCCTGCTCCCGCTGGAGCGCTGAAAGCGGAGGGCGTGGGATTCGAACCCAGACAACACCCCTGGCCAGCGGAGACGGCCCCAGCGTGTGACCACTGCAGACCCAAATTTGATCACCCTTGAGCACTGTTCAGCACTGTTGGGACCCCCCACGTTCCCCCCACGTCCACCCCCACCGCCAGGGCGGCGCTGATCGTCGCGACGATGCTGTCGTTCACCTCCGGCATCAGGTGCCCGTAGAGGTCTGAGGTGACCTTGATCGACGAGTGGCCGAGCATCCGCTGGACCGCCGTCAACGGGACACCCTTCGAGATCAGCAGCGCGGCGACCGTGTGTCGCAGGTCGTGCAGCCGCAGCCCGTCGAGGCCGGCGTCCTCGCGGATCCGTAGCCAGATGCGCTGACGGAAGTTCCGCGTGACCGGCCGGCCGTCCGGCATGGTGAACAGCAGATCGTTGCGGCCCTTGCCGGCCAGTGCGGGCGCGAGCTCGAGCGCCAGCTCGGGCGTGAGCGCGACTGGGCGCCGGGAGAACTTGGTCTTCGGCGTCGTGTAGATGTATTCGCCGCCGCCCGCCTCGTACGCCGTCTGGAGCACCTGAAGCGACCGGCCGAAAACGTCGACACGGCCGACCCGTAGCGCCAAAGCCTCCGAATAGCGCAGCCCGGTCGTGACCAGCAACATCACCAGCGGCCGCCAATACTCGTACTTCCCGGTGCACGCCGCGAGCAGCCTCCCAATCTCGGGCTGGGTCAGGAACATCATTTCGACGTGTTCCCTTGGTGGCATTGCCGTACCGGAGGCCGGATTCGCGCCGATCATTTTTGCCGTTACCGCGGCGGACAAGATCTTATGTAGAACGCCGTGCACATTCCGTACGGTCTTTTCGGCCAGGGGTTTGCGGACTGGGCCTTCGGCCGGGTCAGGTATTCCCTGAACCAGCGTCCTGACGAAGTCCTGCACGACGATCGCATCGATCTGGTCGAGCTGATAGCGGCCGAGCTGCGGGAGGATGTGCGTCCGCAGCCTGGACCCCTCGCTGCGCCGCGCGCTGGGCTTCAGTGAGATCTCGTAGCCGGGCCAGAACGTGTCGGCGAACTGATTCAGGGTGACTTTGCCGAGTTGCGGGTTGATGTAATTGCCGCGCGCCTTGTCGACCTTCAGGCCGTTCATCACGCTGGTGGCCACCGTCTTATTCGGCAGCCCTGACTTGATGGTTTTTTTCTTACCTGCGACTTCCTCGCGGATACGCCAGGAGTCGCCGTGCTTTTCAATCCACATTGGACATACGCCTCAGGGGTGAAGGGCGAATGGAGAGGAGGGAAGTCCGTGACGAGCGAGGGAAGTCACGCGCGAAGGTAAAGAAATGGGAGGTTAGGAAGAGCGTTTTTTGACGGCCTCTGCCGCCTGGCGCTCCAACTCCTGAAGTGAAGCGATCATGTTCACCGTCGGCGTGAGCGTCGAAATCAACACCTCGCGCTGGGCGGGAGAAGAGGCGCGGTACATGGCGATGATGCGCTGAAGCAGCGGGTCTAGATCACCCAGCGGGTTGGCGTCATCGTCCTGGCCTTCGATGAGGCCCGCCACTGCGAGGAGGGGCCGGGTCGGCTCGTCGGTGGCAGTCGCGATTCGCGTGATGAGTGTGGCCGAAGGGCGTTGCTTGCCCTTGCGCCAGTTGGAGATGGCGGTGTGGCTGATGCCGGCCAGCTCGGCCAGTGCGCTGTCGTGCCGGATGTTGTGGCGGATCTTCAGCTCGTCGAGCTGGCGCAGGAAGGCCTCCTGCTGCGGCCAGTCACGTGTGGGCACGTGCACGACATTAGGTACCTGTGCACGTCCTGTCACTCGTGTGCGCGCACGCACATTGATAGGTGGCGATCCTTTCACGGGAGCGCGCCCCAAGTCGCGTCCTTCTCGCAGCGCAAACGTCGTGTGCATGGACGCACACTAGCAAAGTCAAACTTCTCCCGGAACCCGAGCTGCCTGCACTTGTGCGTGCGCGCACATGAAGGGTACGGTTCTGCACGTGCCCGAACATGACCACGAAGGCTTCGTCCTCAGGCTCGATCGCTTCGACGAGCTGACGGCCCAGAAGGGCTGGATGACCGACCAGCAGAAGGCGGCCGGCGTTGGGGTCAGCCACACCACGTTGGGGCGCATCCGCCGGGGCTTGAGCCAGCCCGGCGCGCGCTTCATCGCCAACACCACTAATGCCCTCGGCGTCGCCGTCGAGGACCTGTTCACCCAGCCGGAGGTGACCCGTGGATGACCTGGAGCTGATCACGAAGGACGAGCTGGCCGCGCTGATCCGCAAGCCGCGTAGCTGGGTCGACAAGAAGGTGACCGCCCGGGAGATCCCGTTTACGCGGCTCGGCGTGCGCGACATCCGCTTTTCCCGCGCCGACATCGCCGCGATCCACGCGATGGGCCGCCAGCCGGTCATCGCCGCCTGACCTCAGAAAGCGACCAGCGGCCCCGTTCTCGCTGCACACGACGCGGGACCGCCAGACAGAAAGAAGCATCTCATGACCCGCTTCACCTACCGCGAGCTGGCGGACAGCCTCCGCAAGCTCGCCGACCAGCTCGCCCCTCTGACCGACCAGGAGGTTCCGGGGCTCAGGGCCGCCAACATCTACCTGAGCTTCCCGTACGACACATCCCCGGCTGCCGTGGAACGGAACCGGCCCGCCGTCGACGCGATTGCCGAGGCCATGGGCGTCGCGGCCAAGACCAAGATCGAGGGTCGCGGAATCACTCGCAGGGCCGAGTACATGGCCGAGACCGGCAGGGACAAGCCGATCTACGTCAACGTCCGGTGCGAGATGCCGGCGCCGCCGACCCGAGCCAAGAAGCTCGCCGAGCTGCAGCGCGAGAACGACGAGCTCCGCGCCCAGCTCGCCTCCGGTGGTGCCCAGTGACCGCCTCCGTCATCGCCACCCTGCTCGGCCTCCTCCTCCTGGCCGTCTGCGCCATCCAGCCCCTGCTCTACGAGGTGGACCACGTGGCAGTCACCAACCGCACCCGGCTCGACGGCACCCCGCTCCAGGCCACCCACGTCGTGCCCTGCGCGTGCGGTGCCCTTCCCGGCGAGGCCTGCCGCTGCGAGCTTCCGCCCGTCGTCTGCATGCCCGAGAACCCGAACATCACCGCGTACGCCATGGTCGGCGGCCGTCTCCGCTCGGTGGGCGTGGAGTGGGACGCCGCGGCGGTGACCGCATGAGCAACGTCGCCCTCGTCATTCTCGGTCTCCTCCTGATCGTCGCCCTGGTCCTGGTCATCGCCCAGGCCCAGGCCAACCGGATCAGCGAGACGTTCGTCCTCAACAGCATCGACGGCGGCCGCGAGGTCCAGCAGCAGCTGGCCGACCGGCCCGCCCCGCCGGTCGATGAGCCCTCCACCGGCCGGCATCACACCGGCGAGGTGCAGCTGGTCAGCCCGGACTGGACCCCGCACATCGGCCGCCGACTACTCGCCCGCGAGACCCAAACCCAGCCGATCACCTGGCCGCTGCCCAAGGAAAGCGAGACCACCCGATGACCACCTTCTCCTTCGCCAAGGCCACCAAGAAGGCCGCCAAGGGCCGCATCGCACTCGACGGCCCGTCCGGCTCCGGCAAGACGTACACCGCACTCACCATCGCCACCACCCTCGGCCAGCGCATCGCCGTCATCGACACCGAGCACGGCTCGGCCAGCAAGTACGCCGACCTGTTCGACTTCGACACCCTCGGCCTCGACCGCTACAGCCCGCAGATCCTGATCGACGCCCTAGCCGCCGCCGCGGCGGCCGGCTACGACGTCGCCGTCGTCGACTCGCTCAGCCACTTCTGGATGGGCACCGACGGCATGCTCGAGCAGGTCGACAAGGCCGCCAAGCGCTCCGGCGGCCACGGTATGTCCGGCTGGAAGGAGATGCGGCCGGTCGAGCGGCAGATGGTCGAGGCCCTGCTCGCGTTCCCCGGCCACGTCATCTGCACGCTGCGCGTCAAGACCGACTGGGTCGAGGGCGAGAACGCACGCGGCAAGCGCCAGATGATGAAGGTCGGCACCAAGGCCGAGCAGCGCGAAGGCCTGGAGTACGAGTTCGACCTGGTCGCGTCGATGGACCTGTCCAACGAGCTGACCGTCGTGAAGTCCCGCTGCCCGTCCCTGTCCGGCGAGATCGTCACCCGGCCCGGCCGCGCGTTCGCCGAGACGTTCAAGACCTGGCTCGACGACGGCGAGCAGGCCGGACCGTCGATGCGCGACCAGCTGCTCGAGCAGATCCGCGCCGCGGGGGACAAAGACCAGCTTGTGGCCGCCTGGACCGCCATCGGCGCGGCCCTGAAGGCTCAGCAGATCACCCAGACCGACGTCGACAGTCTCATCGTGCCGGCCTGGCAGGCCCGCAAGGCGAGCGTCGTCGTGGAGCAGCCCGCGGAGCCGAAGAACCCCGGCAACGACCCGGCCCGCCGCAAGATGATGGCGCTTTTCACCGAGGCCGAGCTGGGCGAGCGCGAGCAGCGCCTGGCCTTCGCGGCCGAGGTCGCCGACCGCGAGATCGAGTCGACCAACGACCTGACCGACGACGAGGTCAAGGCCGTGATCGACCGGCTGCAGCGCTACCTCGAGCAGCAGAACGCGCCAGTCGGAGCGGGCGCATGAGCCACGCCCCGACAGCCGAGCAGGCCGCCATCATCGACGCTGCTGCCCCCGGCGACCGGGACCTCACCATCGAGGCCGGCGCCGGGGCGGGCAAGACCTCCACGCTCAAGATGCTGGCCGCGGCCAAGCCCGGCCAGCGCGGGGTCTACCTCGCCTACAACAAGGCCATCGCCGTCGAAGCCGCCAAGAGCTTCCCCGGCTCGGTGACCTGCAAGACCGCCCACAGCTTCGCGTACGGCGCGGTCGGCAAGCGGTTCGCGCACCGCCTCAACGGCCCCCGCGTACCTGCCCGCCAAGCCGCCCAGATCATGCGGATCAACGAGCCCATCAAGATCGGCGAGACGTTCCTGGCACCGCAGCAGTTAGCCCGGCTGGTAACCGAGACAATCCAGCGGTTCTGCTACTCCGCCGAAGACCAGGTCGACTACCGGCACGTGCCGCTGGTCAACGGCCTCGACCGCTTCGGCCAGGCCGAGCTCCGCACCTACCTGCAGCCCCTCGCCCAGAAGGCCTGGGACGTCGACATCACCCGTGAGACCGGTCGGCTCCGCTTCACGCACGACTGCTACCTCAAGATGTGGATCCTGTCGGGGCCGCAACTGCACGCCGACTATGTCTTGCTGGACGAGGCCCAGGACTCCAACCCGGCCGTTGCCGGGCTGGTCGACGCGCAGGACGCCCAGCGCATCCTCGTCGGCGACCGGTCGCAGGCCATCTACGGCTGGCGCGGCGCCACCGACGCCATGGCCACCTTCGGCGGCGAGCGGTACACCCTCAGCCAGTCATTCCGGTTCGGGCCCGCCGTGGCCGCCGAGGCCAACAAGTGGCTGAGCCTGCTCGACGCCCCGCTCCGGCTGCGCGGCTTCGACCCGATCAAGTCCCGCCTCGAGCCCTTGGCAGGGCCGGACGCGATCCTCTGCCGCTCCAACGCCGGTGCCATCGGCCGGGTCATGGCCGCGATCGGCTCGGGCCAGCGCGCCGCCCTGGTCGGCGGTGGCGGCGACATCCGCCGCATGGCCGAGGCCGCCCAGCAGCTGCAGCACGGCCTGCCCACCGACCACCCGGAGCTGTTCGCCTTCGGCTCGTGGCGGGAGGTCCAGGACTACGTCGAGCAGGACGCCGGCGGCTCCGACCTGAAGGTGTTCGTGAAGCTGGTCGACCAGCACGGCCCTGCCGAGCTGATCCGCGTGTGCGACGCCCTGGTCGACGAGCGGTACGCCGACGTCGTCGTGAGCACGGCGCACAAGGCCAAGGGCCGCGAGTGGCAGCGCGTCGCGATCGCCACCGACTTCCAGGAGCCCCGCCCGGGCGAGGACGGCGAGACCCGGATCCCGCGGGAGGACGCCATGCTCGCGTACGTCGCGGTGACCCGCGCCCAGCTGGTCCTCGACCGCGAAGGCCTCGCCTGGGTCGACCACTACGTCGACGGCGCGCCCGCCACGATGCCGGCTGACTCGTGGATCGGCGCCGCTGTGCTCGAGCACCCGGAGGCGGTGCTGCCGGACGGCCCCGAGCTGCTGACCGGCCCCGGCCCGCTGCCCGCCGTGGGCGGCCCTCGGTTCGCACCGGCGCCGCGGAAGCCGCGCTGCACGGGCGACGAGTGCGGCCACCTCGAGGTGGTCCACCGGGCCGGGCCGAAGGGCCGCGGCCAGTGCGCATCGGTCGGCTGCCGGTGCCAGGCGTACGCCGCGCCCGAGCTGGTGGAGGCGGCTCGATGAGCCTGACCCCTGCCCGCGTGCCGCTGGTCCACACCGGACCCAAGGCAACTCAACAGGCCAAGCCGCACAAGTACGAACCCGACGTGACCACGCCCGGCACCTGCACCAGCTGTCACCTGGTCAAGGGTCACCGCCTGCACGACGAGGCCGCCATCCGCGAACACCTGGCCCAGCTGGACGAGGCCCAGGCCGAGCAGCGCCGCCGGATCGGAGAGGCCGACTAATGGCTCTTCCTGATGACCGTGTGGCCGAGCTCGAGCAGATCGCGCGCCAGCTGATCACCCGCGTCCGCGACCTCGGCCCCGACGACAACGGCAAGTGGCTCGCCAAGCAGCTGCCGGACCCGGCCGACTGGTTCCGCCTCGCGTTCGTGTTGGCCGCAGCAGTCCCGGACGACCGCTCCTGGAGGGATCTGACGTCCTGGGTCGCCCTGTCCCAGCTTCCCGAGGCCAAACCGGTTAGGAAGCGCGATTGCAGCCCGAGCGGGCACCGCCGCCGCCAGGAGCAGGCCTGCGACGAGTGCAAGGCCGACGAACGCGACCGCGGCACTGCGCGCCGAGCCGTTGCCCACCAGATCCGAATGGAGAACGCAGCATGACCAGACCAAAGCTGCCCCGCGAGCTGATCCCCACCGGCCACAGCGTCGCCCTAATCGGCATGACCCTCGGCCCCGGATCCATCGCACACCGGGCGAGCTCGAAGACCGTTCCTGACCTCAGCCGGCCGAGGCACAGCAAGAAGGGCCCGCAGCCGACGAAACAGGTCCCGATCGCCAAGTGCGCCGAGGGCCAGGGCGACGACGCGGACGACGCCTACCTCGTGTCGGCGCATTGGGCCGACCACAAAGGAGCGGTCGCCTGCACCGAGACCGCCTGCTTCCCCACCGCCTGAACCCGCTGCCCGGCGCCTCTTCCCCGGCGCCGGGCAGCACCACCAGAAGCACGGAGACACCGTTGAGCGACCTTCTCGACCAGGAACGCGCCACCGTACGCGAGTGGACAGACGTCCTCGCCCGCGTCCGGTTCGGCACGGTCAAGGTCGCCGGCCGCAACATCGCCGGAAGCCGCATCAAGGCCGTCGCCGCGCGCCTCGCCGACTACGCCGACAGCGACGGCAGCCGAGTCCGCCCAGGCCTTCCACGACTCGCCGTCGACCTCGAAGCCGAGTACGGCAGCGTCAAGCGCGCCGTGCAGCACCTCGTCCGCCTGGGCCTGCTCCGCCTCGTCCGCCCCGGCGCCCGACCCGGCCACGCCGACGAATACCAGCTCGCCCTCCCGGCCGACCTCCTCGACCGAGACGACCTCACTGTCTGGTCCCCGGCCCGCCACACCCTCGAGGTCGAAAAGGTCCGCGAGGCCACCCGCGGCCGGTACAAGAAGGCCCCGCAGACCCCCGACCCAGGCGACCTGCAGGTGCCTGATGCACCAACCGGCCCTGTGGATAACCCAGACCTGCAGGTGCCCCAGGTACCCGCAGACACCCATGACCGGGTTGAACCTGCAGGTGCCTCACGTACCAACGAAACCCGACCTGCAGGTGCCTCAAGTACTGACCTGCAGGTGCATCAGGCACCCGCCACCGACCACAGACCTAGACACAACAACGACCGACCACACACGGAAGACCTCCGTACGGCCGTAACTGGTCCACGCGTGCCCGAGGCCGCCGAAGAGCCCGATTCCCCCTCCGACTCGCTACCGGCCCGCTGCCCGCACGGCCTCGCCTCCCGACGCCGGCCCGACGGACAGCTGTCGTGCGTCCTCTGCCGTCGCGCCTCTGGCCTTGCCCCGGTGATCCCGATCCGGAGCGCCTCATGACCGGCCGGCACCTCACCGCAGGCGAGAAGCGGACCCGAGCCTCAGCCGCTGCTGCCGTCGCCCGCGCCCTCGCGCACACCCGGCCCGCTCAGGACGACGAGGCCGATCTTGCAGCCGCCTACCCATACGTCACCCACACCCGAGCCCGCCAAATCCGTCTGGAGATCCAGGAGACCCGCAATGCACGACGCTGAGAACACCCGCCGCGACCTCTCCGCCTACCAAGGATTCGCCGCCGACTACCAGCACAACACCACGCCCGCCAGCCCGAACCTCGTCTTGGCCGACAGGGAACGCGAGCTCCTGGAAATCAAGGGACCGTGCAGCAGCAAGGCCTGCCGCCTCCACTACGCACATTCGGGCCCCTGCGATACCCGAAACACCACCCCGTCGCCGACAGCCGCCGTGGCCTCGGTTCCTCCCGTCGCGCGCGAGAGCAGCGAAGATGTCGACGTCGAGTACTCGGAGGCCGCTGGCCGGCTGATCGGCCGCCTGCTCGATGCGGACCTGGCCTACATGAACCGGCGTGGCCTCCCGGACGCGCTGGCGCAGGACATCCGCGTGCACTGGCTTCGCGACCTGGTGCCGATCATCGCTGAGTCGGTTGACGCGTTGACCTCTGCTCCCGTTGCGCGAATGGATGACCAGCACGCGGTGCGGCAGCTGGTGAGTCCTGAGCGGCCGGTCGAGGAGCTGTCGGCGGCTGGTGACTGGGGCCCGTACGACGTCGACACCTCGATGGCCCACGTGCCGCTGCCGGCCGCCGTGTCGGAGCTGTATGCCGGCGGCCTGGTCCAGCCCGGCGACCCGAGCCGCCTCGTCGAGGGCACGCTGCTGGCCCACCTCGAAGCGGCGTGCGAAGCCGTGCGAATCGGGCGGGGATCGTTCGACCAGCTGGTCCTCGAGGTGCTGTCGCGGGCCGAGGTTGGCGTGGCCATGGTCGTGATCGGGCTGATCCGGCGCGCGTACGCCGCGGGAGAGGCCGCCGCGATCGCCGAGATGGCCGACACGCCTCTCCAGATCGACGTCGTCCGCGACATCCCGAACGAGCTGGACGACAGCCTCAGCGAGCCCGGCCGCCCGGTCTACGCGCCGTGCCAGCCGATCGGCTGCGACGCCGGCTTCCACCTGGCCGGCTGCGTCTACACCGAGACCGAGGTGCTCGACCGTGGCTGACTACCTCGCCCGCATGCGCCGCGCCGTCGGCCGCGTCGTCTTCGAGACGGCGCCCGAAGAGCCCGGCCTGCTTCACCCTGCCGAGCGCGAGAAGCGCATCCAGGCCCTCGACGAGGCCGCCCGGCGCGCGCTGCTGAAGGGCGACCGCATGTCGATGGACGCCTGGTTGGAGGAAGCCGCCGAACTCCGCGCACAACGTGAAGTCCTGCCCGCCCCCGTCATCCCCGGCCCGGCGACGTGATCCTCGCCGGCCTGCTCGGCCTCGCCGCGATCTTCCTCTTCGCCGGCGGGGCCGGGCTCTTCACCAGCAGCCAAATCGACCCGCACGACGAAGACCCCGGCGACGACACCGCAGCCTGGAGGCCACACCGATGAAGACCCGCTACGAGCGCACCCGCCACCTCGACAAGGCCACCGCTGCCACCTTCGGCGTGCCCGTCTTCCACGGCATCCGCTGCGCCGACTGCAAGGCCGGCCTGCACAACAGCAAGGGCCAACCCCGCTGGGACGTCATCGGATCCGGTGGCCGGCTCGCCTTCGTCTGCCAGGGCGGCTGCCGATGACCATCACCCCCGGCGACCTGTTCACCGTCACCGCCCACAAGCTGCCCCACGGGCCCCGCTGCGGCGACGGATGGCACTGCCGGGTCATTGGGCCCGCGCGACTCACCCCGGACGTCTGGAACGTCCGCGAGGTCACCGTCGACGGCGACACCTGGCAGGACGGCATGAGCACCGACGTCTGGGCCCACGCGCTCCGGCCGCTCGAGGTCCAGACCGACCTCTTCGGCAACCCCGCTGCGACCGCCAGGTGAAAGGCAACGGATACAGGGCCATCGGTACCTGCCAGCCCTGCGGCAAGAAGTTCTTCCCCGACCGCAAGACCGCGCGCCAGGTCGCCGCCCTCCTGAAAGGCGGCGACCACCGGCCGCGGGCCTACCGCTGCCCACACGACCACCGCCTATGGCACGTCGGGCACCTGCCGGACGACGTCCGCCAAGGCCGCATCACCCGAGACCAGTGCTGGAAGAACAAACCGAAGGACGCTCGTTGACCAGGAACACACCCGGAATGCTCCACATCGCCGACCCCACCAAGCTCGGCCCCGCCCTCGGCGACGTCCGCGCCCTCCTCGGTCTCAGCCGGCGCGAGGTCGCCCGCCTGGTCGCTGAGAAGACCGGTCGGACGGAGACGAGCGTCAACGGCCAGCTGTGGAAGTTCGAGGCCGGCAAAGCCGAGCTGATGCCGTCTTCGCTGCCGCCGTTCCTCGAGGTGCTGGCGGTCGACCTGGCCCTCGTCTTCCGGGAGGACGCGTGATCATCAAGATCAGCAGCAACGGCAAGGGTGCCTGGAACCTCGTTGCCAGGGAGCGCGACGACGACATGGCACCACTCGTCTACACGGCTAACGGCCGGAACCGCGTGCAGATCGAGTTCCTGCTGCGCGGCATCCTCGCTGACCAGGAGTCGTTCTCACCGGTCATCGAGCGGAAGGACCAGGCCTGATGCATCCGATGCTGCTGCACGCACACGCCGCCCTCCACTCGATCGGCATCGCCCGCGACCGCCTTCTCCACGCTGCCCAGACAGCGCGCACGGCTTGGACCGCCAACGACGACCTGGGCACCGTCCAGGCCTGGCGCCCGCGGGAGGAACGGCAGCCCACCGTCGTCCGCCGCGAGCCCATCCTCGACGCCGTCATCGAGCGGTCGACGTCGAGCACCAGCCCGTACGAGACGCGCATGGTCAGCATCCACGAGACGCTTACCTGGCTGGCCTCGGCGATGCTTGGCGAGAAGCCGTACGGCGACCCTCTCGACCAGCTCCGCTACCACCTGCCCCGGCTCAGCCCCGACGCCGCCAGCAACATCCGGCTGTGGGTCGACGAGCAGGACCAGGCCGCCCGCAAGCTCCTCGGCTGCGGCGACGACCACCAGCTCCTCCCCGCCATCCAGTGCCCCGCCTGTCGCCGCGCCGGTGTCCTGGCCATCCGCACCTCGGCGCCCACCGAAGAGCAGGTGGTCGTGTGCACCGTCGGCTGCATCTGCATCGGCCGGCAGTGCCAGTGCCGCATGGGCGTGCCCTCGGTGGGGATCGCGCACGTGTGGACGCTCGAAGAGGGGCTGCTGCGCAAGGCCGCTCCGGGGGGAGAATGACCAGCATGATGCGCTGGTTCGACGACGCCCTGGACGACCTCGCCCGTGGCTTCTGGAACGCCGTCGACTGGCTGTGGCCGTGATCGTGGTCGACGGTGCCCGGTGGGGCACCGCCGCGGAGATTGCTGACCAGCTGGGCGGCGGAGTGACCCCGGCTGCCGTCCGCCGCTGGGCTGATCGGGATCAGCTTCCCGTTGCACGCCTCGTCGACGGGTATGGACGACCTCAGGTGAGGTATCCGCTTGCCGAAGCTTCGGCCATTGACCAGCGGAAACGTGAAGGATCTCGTGGCCGTCCACGAATGGGCGAATCCTATTTCACCTAGGTTTGATTCACCTAGTACACTTTGGCTTGTGACAGGGAAACCAGAGCGGATAACAGCTCCCTTCCTCGACGTTCTCGAGGTCTTTCTGGCCGCCATCGGCGACGAGCTGCACGGCTGGGCGATCATCAAGGCCAGCAGCCGAGGCGGACCAACCGTCTACAAGATTTTGGAGCGGCTTGAAGGCATGGGCTGGGTCACGGCTCGCTGGGAGGAACGGGCCAGCGAGCCGAACAGACCTCGTCGGCGCTACTACAAGCTGACAGGTGACGGTGCGGCAGGCGCCCGCGAACTCATCTCGGCTCGACGCCCGCGGCCTTCTCGTATTTCTATCCAGCCGGCGTTCGGCGGGACTCACCTGTGACTAGCTTCTGTCTGGTGGTCCTCGTGCCCGTCATCCTGAGTCTCGCCGTCAATGAGGCCTGCGACATTTCGCCCTGGCTTGCCAAACGCATCGTTCCTCGTGCCGCTCGGATGTGGGCCGGATCCGACGCCACCCGCGCCGCTATCCTGCAGGAGGAATGGGCGGCCGTAATCGATGACTGCCCCGGAAAGATTATCAAGCTCGGTTACGCTCTTTCTTTCTTCGCCAGCGCCGCCCGTCGCTCTCAATGGCCTAAGATCACGAACGGTCTAGTTCGTTTGGCAAACCGGATGTTTAACTGGCCTGAACTAGGCCCGGTTCTGAGGGTGTCGGCGATGGTTGGCGTAGGACTCTCGATCATCTCGATAGGCGTCACCGCTGGTTTAGGTTGGGTCGGTGCACTAGCCGCTATTCCTGTCGTGACGGCGTTAATCGACTTGGGCGCCATCGTTCTGCGCTGTCGATTGCGGAGGGAGATTCGCATGTACGAAGCGCGAATTCGGCGGAACGACGTCATCATCGACGACCTAGTGGCCAGGACTCAGGACCTGCAGGAGCGTGTGAATCGAATCGCGAAAAGGCAGGGTTGACGAAGAGTCGATCTTTGTTCACACTGGCCCCTGGCAGAGTCTGCCCACAGCCCGGTCGAACCTCACGGTTCCCGGGCTGTCGGCATTCTCGGCCGGCTCCAGGGGTGGAGATCGCGGGGAAACGGCCAGGCCGGAGGGGGATCCGGCCTGGCCACCCGAACCCAGGACTCCCATTTGATGATGATCGAGGGGTGCGCGGCTGGGAGAGCCCTCCGCCTACGGGCGCTTAGGGTTCAGGGCTGCCACTACGCACGGGCCTGAACGGTGGCCCGCGCACCCCTCACCAAATTTGCAGCCTCGCTAGTCGCACATGACGCCGCGGACCCACGTGCCTGGGGCGTAGACAGCGACTGCTGTTGGGCCGTCCATAACTAGCAGAGCGCCGCCCTCCACCCGGATGTCACTCGCCCCCGAGTGGGTCACCTTGTGCGCGGCCGTGCTTTGAGTGGCAGCCATCTCGACGTCCACTCCCGTCCCATTATTGCTACTCATCTTTGCCCCGTTTGTGCTGGCCAGACCCTGTGTCTGGCTTGATCACAACGAATCAGGGCGCGAGAAGAAACGGGCGCGCAAGGCGTGTCCCAGCACGACCGGCAAGGCCGGCGCGCGCGAGCACCAGGCGGTGAACTCATGGCCAACGCACACCGCCCGATCCTCGACCAAGAACGCGACCGCGTACGCGAGCTCCACGCCGCCGGCGCTAGCCGCAACGCCATCGCCCGCGAGCTGCGCCGCTCCGGCCGCACGATCTCCCGCATCGCCGCCGAGCTGGACCTGACCTTCGAGCGCAGCGACCAGACCCGATCCGCCACCGTCGCTAAGGTCGCCGACGGGCAGGCCCGCCGCGCCCAGCTGCAGCTCGACGCCCTCGACGCCGCTGGCCGGCTGTTCGGCCAGATGTTCGCCGAGACGAAGGTCTACAACTTCGGCGGCAAGGAGAACGACTACAACGAGCGGACGCACCCTGAGCCGCCGTTCCGCGACAAGCGCGACATCGCCACCGCCATCAAGGCCCTCGCCGACACGGCTCTGAAGCTGGCCGAGTACGACAAGGCCACCGGCCACGAGGACGAGAAGAGCATGCTCGGCGACCTCTTCGACCAGCTCCGCCAGGCGCGCGACGCAGACCGGCAGGACGCGGCGTGAAGCGGCTTCCCACGGCCATGTCCGAGAAGCAGATCGACTTCCTTCTCGACTCCGACGCGTTCGTCAACCTGGCCCACGGCAGCGTCCGCTCGGGCAAGA
The DNA here is from genome assembly GCF_026626335.1 of Paractinoplanes pyxinae. Taxonomy (GTDB): domain Bacteria; phylum Actinomycetota; class Actinomycetes; order Mycobacteriales; family Micromonosporaceae; genus Actinoplanes; species Actinoplanes pyxinae. The sequence continues at coordinate 100,030 of NZ_JAPNTZ010000009.1, forward strand.
CCATCAGCGGGCTGCTGCGCTGGGCCAAGTACATCGCCCACGACGCACCCAAGAGCGGCGACCTGGTCGTCTGCGCGAAGACGTACGACACGGCCAAGCGGAACATCTTCAACCCGCTCCAGGACACCGCCGTCTTCGGCCCCCTCGCCAAGGCCACCACCTACACGCGCGGGGCGCCGACCGCGATGATCCTTGGCACCCAGGTTGAGGTCATCACCTTCAACGACGAGCGCTCCGAGAACCGCCTTCGAGGCATGACCAGCCGCGGGGCGTACGTCGACGAGTGGTCGCTGATGCCAAAGACTTTCCACGAGCAGCTCATCGGCCGGCATAGCGTCGACGGGTCGCAGATCTTCGGGAACACCAACCCGGACAACCCGCGCCACTGGCTGAAGATCGACAACATCGATCACACCGGGCCCGGCGGCCGGCTCGCTGGCGACTGGAAGACCTGGCACTTCGTCCTCGACGACAACCCTGGCTTGTCCGAGCGGGTCAAGGAGCGGATGCGCCGGCAGTACACCGGCCTCTACTATCGGCGGAACATCCTCGGCGAGTGGTGCGTGGCTGAGGGCACGGTCTACGACATGTGGGACCCGGCCAAGCACGTGGTCAAGGCGCTGCCCGGGATCACCCGTTGGATCTCGCTGGGCGTGGACTACGGCACGGTGAACCCGTTCGCCGGGCTGCTCTTGGGCGTCGGCGTCGACGGGAACCTGTACCTGGCCCGCGAGTGGCGCTGGGACTCGAAGAAGCAGCAGCGCCAGCTGACCGACGCCGAATACAGCGCGCGCCTGCGGGGCTGGCTCGACCAGTTGGGCATCCGCCCAGACTGGATCTGCGTCGACCCCTCGGCGGCGTCGTTTCGGACGCAGCTGTTTAACGACGGTGTCACCCCGGCCGCCGCCGACAACAGCGTGGTCGACGGCATCCGCTTGGTCGCCTCGCTGCTCGCCGAAGGCCTGCTGTTCGTCCACGAGTCGTGCGCCGGCTGGATCGAGGAGATTGGCGGCTACGTCTGGGACGAGAAGGCCGCCCTGCTCGGTGAGGACAAGCCGGTCAAGGTGGGCGACCACTCGATGGACGCCGGCCGGTACGCGATCAAGACGCCTGAGGTGCTGTGGCGGCAGCTGATCCGCCGCCGCGACTTCGACCTCGCATCATGACCCCCTGAGGAGATCCGATGAACTTCGGCCGTGCGCTCGCCCTGCTCAAGACCGGCGGCAAGGTCGCCCGTGAGGGATGGAACGGCAAGGGCATGTTCGTGGTGCACCAGGCCGGCTACCCGGACGGCATCGCGATCAACCAGAACACCGCCGATGCGACCGGCCTCGAGGTCGGCACCGTGTGCGCCTTCCGGCCCTACCTGATGATGCGGACCGTCGACGGCGACTTCGTGCCATGGGTCGCCTCGCAGACCGACCTGCTCGCCGAGGACTGGACATCGGTCGGCGAGTGATTCACGTCGAGATCAACGCCGACGGCCGCCAGGTCGTCATCCAAGCGCCCGACAGCCACCCGATCGCCAAGGTCCTCGGCTCGGCGCTGCGCACGTGGAAGGCCACAGCCACAGAGGCCAAGACCGAGCGGCCCGCCATCGAGGCTGGCGGCATGGGATTCCAAATCGAGCGGGCCGACGGGCCGATCTACCGCGACGACCTGCCCGGCATCGCCCGGGACTGACCGAGGAGGGCCTGGTGCCGATCCCAACCGGCGGCGCCTGGCCGCCCCCGCAGCTCGCCCCCGCCTATCAGGCCTACCGTGACTGGGACGCCTGGTACACCGGCGACGCCGACCAGCTCCGCGCCGTCTACGCCAACCGAGGCCTCCGCGGCCAGCTCGCATCGCCGAAGGTCCGCGCCGGCCAGTACGCCGGCGGCCTCACCGGCCTCGTCTCCCGCTTCCTGTGGGGCGCGCCAGCACCGGCCACCGGCCGGGACGGCCGCCTCCACATCCCGCTCCCGGCTGACTTGGCCACCGCCGCGGCGAACCTCGTCTTCTCCGAGCCGCCCAAGCTGACCGCCGAGAACGCGCAGGTCCAGGAGCGGATCGAGCAGCTGATCGAGGACGGCCTGTACACGCTGCTGCTGCACGCCGCCGAGGCCAACAGCGCCCTGGGCGACGTCTACCTTCGGCCCGTCGTCGACGAAGAGGTCCTTCCTGGCCGGGCCTTCCTCGCCACAGTGCACGCCGACGGCGCGATCCCCACGTTGCGCTGGGGCCGGCTGGTTGAGGTCACGTTCTGGTCGACGCTGCTCGTCGACGGCGACACCCACGTCCGGCTGCTCGAGCACCACGAGGTGGTCAACGGCGCCGGCCGGATCGTGTACGCCGTGTACGAGGGGAAAGCCGACCACCTCGGTCGCGTCGTGCCGCTGACCGAGTACGCCGACGCTGCGCACCTGGCCGACCTGCTCGACGAGGATGGCGTCCAGCCGACGGGGCTGAAGCGCCTGGACGTGGTGCGGTTCCCGAACGCCGGCCCGCAGCGGAAGTGGCGCACCATGGCCGGCCTGAAGTACCTCGGCCGCTCCGACTACGACGGCAACGAACCGGTCTTCGACGCCCTCGACGACGTCTGGACCAGCTGGATGCGCGACATCCGCCTGGCCCGCGGCCGGATCGTCGTGCCCGAGTACATGCTCCAGTCGAACGGCCCCGGCCAGGGCGCCACCTTCGACGCCGAGCGCGAGGTCTTCGCCACGGTCCAGGCCATGCCCAACATGCAGGGCGCCAGCGTCGGGATCACCCCGGTCCAGTTCGCCATCCGGGTCGCCGAGCACAAAGAGTCTGCCGACGAGATCCAGCAGGTCGCCATGCGGCATGCCGGCATGTCCGGGCAGACCCTCGGCGACGAGGGCGGCGACGTCGCCATGACCGCCACCGAGGCCCAGGCCCGCGAGCGCCTGTCGTTCACGACCCGAGGCGCTCGGATCACCGGCACCTGGCGGCCCGGCATCGCCGACCTCACCGAGCTGCTGCTCGAGCTGGAAGCCATCCGCTTCCGCGGGCCTGCTCCGGAGCGGCCGAACGTGGAGTTCGGCGACAGCGTCTCCGAGAGCCCCGAGACGATGGCCCGCACAGCGCAGCTGCTCTTCGCCGCCCAGGCCGTCTCGATCGACACCCGCGTCCGCATGGTCCATCCCGACTGGGACGACGCCCAGGTCCGCGAAGAGGTCGAGCGGATCAAGACAGAGAACGGTGGCGGCGAAGACCCGGAGTCCGTGATCGGCGGCGCGGCCGGCAACCGGCCACCGCCCGGCGCTGAGGAAGACGACGCCGAAACCGAGGAAGAAGAGGCGCCCGCAGAGGAGTAGCCGGTGGCCGTCAGCCCTGACAAGCTCGCGGCCATCGTCCAGGCCACCGCCGACCTCTACCGCGACGGCGAAGACGGCCTCCTCCGCCTCCTCACCCGCTACCTCGCCAAAGGCATCGACACCCCGGACTGGGCTCTGCAGCGGCTGCTCGCCCTGCAGCAGCTGCGCGGCGCGGCCAACGCGATCCTCGACAGGATCGGCGACGAGCTGGCCGCCACCGTGCTGGCTGCGGTCGACGAGGCGTACGCCGCCGGCGACACCTCGGTGCTCGGCGAGATCCCCAACGAGCTGGCCATCTCGGCCGGCGCCGCAGCAGCCGCTGAGGTACCCCGTTCGGACGCCATGCAGGCGCTCGCCCGTGGCCTGGTCGACGACTTCGGCCAGCGCCACAACTCGATCCTGCGGCGCGTCGACGACGTGTACCGGCAGGTGGTCGCCTCGGCGACCGCGAGCAGCATTGCCGGTGGCCTGACCCGCCGCGAGGCGGCCCAGCTGGCGTACGCGCGGCTGGTCGAGCAGGGCGTGGCCTCGTTCACCGATCGGCGTGGCCGCCGCTGGCGCATGTCCTCGTACGTGGAGATGGCGCTGCGCACGGTCACGCAGCGCGCTGCCGTCCAAGGCCAGGTTGACCGGCAGACGAGGCTCGGCCTGCCGTTCGTGGTCGTCAGTAACGCGGCTGAGGAGTGCGAGCGTTGCCGGCCATACGAGGGCCGCGTGCTGCGGATCGACTCCGGGCCGATCGGCAGCGTGCAGGCGACCAGCCCGGCCACCGGCGAGCAGGTCACCGTCACCGTGAAGGCCACGCTCGACGCGGCCAGGTCGGCTGGCTTCCAGCACCCGAACTGCCGTCACGCCGTCCGGTCGTACCTGCCCGGTGTGACCCAACCTCCGGAGCAGCCGACCGCCGACCCGACCGGCGACGAGGCCCGGCAGCGTCAGCGGGCCATCGAGCGGAACATCCGCCGGTGGAAGGAACGCGAGCTGACGGCCCTCACGCCTGAGGCCAAGGCTGCCGCCACCGGCAAGGTGAAGGCGTGGCAGGGCGCGATGCGCGATCACCTCGCCGCCAACCCGACCTTGAAGCGGCTGAGCTACCGGGAACAGATCGGCGCCGGGAACGTGCCAAAGAAGGCCATCCCGCCCGTGTCCCGGCCGGCCACCGCGCCGAAAAAGGCCCAGCCGGCCAAGCCACCAGCTCCGGCCAAGCCGAAGGCCGCACCCAAGCCCGCCGAGGTCAAGACGACCAAGGCGTCGTACGACGACCGGCTCAAGACAGCCGCCGCCGGCGATGACGCCCTGGCCGCGCCGAAGCGCAGCCTGATACGGACGGACACCCACGCCCGGCCCGGTCGTAAAGACGGCCTCACCGTCGACCAGCGCAACGCCCTGAGCGACTACCAAGCCAGCAACGACTTCAGGATGATCAACGTCCAGCTCCACGACGTTGCCGCTGGCCGAACGCCGCTGAACGAGCCGAGAGCGCTGGACCAGATCCGCCACATCGACGAGGCCATGGCGGGCTCGCCCCTCGACCGAAGTGTTGTCGTCTGGCGTGGCTTCCGCCGCGCCAAGAGGACATTCGGGGACCGAGCCGACGGCGACCTCACCGGCGCCGAGTGGACCGAGCCCGCCTACCTGTCGGCGACCTCGGAAGAGCGAGTCACGAAGGACTTCGCGCACACCACCACCGAGCCGGTGGTCATGCGGATCATCGTCCCGAAGGGCACGAAGGGCATCCACATCTCCAACGCCAGAGACGAGCAGGGCTATCCGGACGAGGCGGAGATCCTGCTTAACCGGGGGATGCGGCTGCGCGTGGTGGCCGACTATGGGATCGTCGGCTCTGTCCGCCGTATCGACGTGGAGGTCATCTCGTGACCGATCTGCCTGAGCAGCCTGTCGACGCCTCCGCCCGCGGACAGCAGCGGGAGCGATTTTACGAGCGGATGGAGCCCGGCGAGGTCACGATCGACCGTGAGCCGGTCGGTGGCCCGGTCCCGCAGCTGACGCCCGAAGAGCTGCGGGACCTCGGCATCGACCCCGTCTAGCTCGGGCAGAGATGCGTCTTCGCCGCTGCGATGATCTCCTTGGCCCACTCGTCGGTCGCCTCGAAGCGCAGCTTGGCGTTCCTCAGCACCTGGGCGTCGGTCTTGCCCTGGTCGATGTCCAGGCAGATGTCCCGGCCCCGGCTCACAGCCCGTTCCGGCTTCTCGGCCAGGTCGGCGTTGATGGCGTCCAGCTCGGCGACGAACTTGTCCCGGGCTGCCTGCTCGGCCGGCGCGACTCCCTGTCCCGCCCCGGCGGTCGGCGTAGCTGCCTGACCGGAGCTCGCCTCCGGGCTGTCCTTGCTGCCTGAGCCGCAGCCAGCCAACGCGATCAGCGCGGCGGCGACCACCAAGACCTGACGTGCACGCACGAGCGTCCTCCTCGTCCCTTGTGGAGTAGTCGAGCGTGCACGGTACGGCGTCCCCACAAGGTGCGGGACGGACTTTCGGTCCGCGGACAAGGTCCGCAACGACACATCTGGAGCACCCATGCGCACCGCTCGCCGCCACGCCCTACTCGCCCTGTCCGGGATTGTCGTAGCCAGCCCGCCTCGAGGTGGCTGGCACCGCAACGACCCGGGCGACGGCGGAGGGGACGGCAGCAGCGGTCACAGCAACACCGGCGGTAGCAACGACGGCGGAGACGACGACCAGGACGGTAACGCCGGCCAGGACGACGACAAGAAAGCCAAGATCAACGGCGACTTCGACCCCGACCGGGCCGCCCGCGCAATCGCCGCCGCACGAGAAGACGCCAAGAAGGCCAAGGCCGATAAGAAGGCTGCCGATGACCGCGTCGCCGCCGTGCTGAAGGCCGCTGGTCTGACCGCGGACGGCAAGGAAGACCCCGCCGATCAGCTCAAGGCAGCTGCCGCTGAGCGGGACAAGGCCGCCGCTAAGGCCCGCGACACCGCCGTTGAGCTCGCCGTCTACAAGTCCGCCGGCAAGGCCGGCGCCGACCCGGACGCACTGCTCGACAGCCGCGGCTTCCTCAGCCAGGTCGCCGACCTCGATCCCGAGGCCGCCGACTTCGCCGACAAGGTCACCGCGGCGATCAAGAGCGCCGTCAAGGCCAACGCGAAGCTGTCCGCTGAACCGCCCAAGGGTGCGGGGAAGCAGGGCGCCGACCACGGCGGCCAGGGCGGCCAGAAGAGCAAGCCGAAGTCCCTCGAAGAAGCCATCGCCGCCAAAATGGGCGGCTAACCCGAAGGAACCACCATGCCGGTGACCCTGGCCCAGGCCAAGCTCAACGCCACGGACGACATCGACGTCCAGATCATCGACGAGTTCGAGAAGTCGAACGACGTCCTCAACCGCATCACCTTCGACGACGTGGTCTCGGGCGCCGGGAACGGGGCGACCCTGACCTACGGCTACACCCGGCAGATCACTCAGCGCGGCGCTGCGTTTCGTGCGATCAACTCCGAGTACACGCCGGCCGAGGCGACGAAGCAGCGCTACACCGTCGACCTGAAGCCGCTCGGTGGCTCCTTCCAGGTCGACCGCGTCCTCAACCGGGTCGCCCAGGCCGCGGAGACCGCGTTTCAGATGCGGGAGCTGCTCAAGGGCACCTCGGCGAAGTTCAATGACGCCTTCTTCAACGGCGACACCGCGGTCGACGCGAACGGTTTCGACGGCCTCAACAAGGTCCTGACCGGCACGACCACCGAGTACCTGCCGCTGAACAACGGCGTGACCTCGGGCTACCTGGACTGGACCGCGATCAACACGCAGGCCCTGGCCTTCGCCACGATCGCGCACTTGGACGCGTGGCTGGGCCTGCTCGACGGCCGCCCGGACGCCATCTACCTGCCCCGCAAGGCCCGCAGCCTGTTCAAGGTTGTCGCGAGCTTCGCCGGGCAGTACTCGATCGAGCGGGACGCGATCGGCCGGCCGGTCGAGACGTACAACGGCATCCCGCTGATCGACCCGGGCCAAAAGGACGGCTCCAACACCGACGTCCTGGCCGTGTCCACCCGGGACACCGACGCCGGTGGCGCTGGCGGCAACATCACCGGCCTGGCCGACCTCTACGCCGTCCGGTTCGGCCTGGACGGCGTGCACGGCGTCTCCATGGCCGGCGGGCCGCTGGTGTCCAACTGGATGCCCGACTTCTCCACCGCCGGTGCGGTCAAGACCGGCGAGGCGGAGATGGGCCCGGTCGCGATCGCAGTCAAGAAGACCAAGTCGGTCGCGGTCCTGCGCAACGTCAAGGTCCAGTGACCATGGCGACGATCAAGGCCCCGAATGGGGACTACAACGGCTCTATCGGCGATGTCGTCTTCACCGACGGCGTGGCCGAGACCGACAACAAGGCGGTCATCGCCTACTGCCGCGGCGCCGGGTACGAGGTCGACGGCGCTACCGACAACCCGGCTGCCCTGCCACGGTGGGAGGGCGACAGCAGCAAGACCCACGAGCAGGTGGGCACGCCGCTGCGCGACGCCGCGGTCGACCCGAAGCCCGGCGACTTCCTGCCGCCGGTCAACGCCGGCCAGGCCGACCCGCACAGCCCCGACGTGGTCTCCCCGGAGATCCACGCCAGCCCTGGGCCGACGCCGATCGTGCCCGGCCCGGTCTCGGACGACCCTGAAGTCCAGGGCGAGCGGGAGACCGAGGGCGCGCGGCTGGCTCTGCTCGAGCAGCTGCCCGCCCAGGAGGTCACAGACCAGCTGGCCGACAACGGTAAGCAGGTCGAGCCGCCGGCCGGCAACGCCTCGGCAGACGAGTGGCGTGCGTACGCGGTCGAGCACCGCGGCGCCACCGAGGACGAGGTGGCCGGCATGAAGCGCGACGACCTGCGCGAGAAGTACGGCAACTAGTTCGTGCGAGGGCCTGCACGCTCCGGCAGGCCCTCGCGCCACACCCCGAGAGGACGGCACCGTGGCGCGGGACTGGAAGACCACCTACGCCGCCAGCGCTGCGGCCGCCCAGCACCAGGGCACCTTCACCAGCCCCGCCGTCGCAGGGCACGGCCTGGTCGCGATCGCCGCCGCCCCCGCCACCGTCGCCCCGCCGAACACCTGGACCGAGGTCGCTGACGCGCTCGGCACCGGCGAGCTCGACGGCGCTGTCCTCGTGGCCGCAGGCGGCGAGGCCTCGATCCTCTGGGACCGCGCCCCGGCCAGCTCGACCGCACCGCGCACACTGGCCGGCTGGATCGAGTCCCGCAACGACATCGGCCCGGCCGTCGGCACCCCGATCAACTACAACAGCGCAGTAGCTGTCGGCGGTGCTCTCGACTTCGGCTCGATCGCCGTGCCCGAGGACGGCTGCCGCATCTACGTCGCCCTCTCGCAGGTCGACCCGCCCAGCGCATGGACACCGGCCTGGACGGGAGCCTCCGCCGAGGACACCTTCACCGCGCCGGGAGTTGGCTTCGAGCCAGTGCGCCTGGCCGTCGCGAGCGTGGCCGCGCCGACCGCGGGCAGCTACCCGATCTCCGTGTCTGGGCTGCCTTCCAGCGGCAACCCCTTCCAGGCGATCATCATGGTCCTCGGCCCGGCCGGCGAGATCGAGGAACCGCCACCGGCGGCGGAGACCGTGATCGAGGCGGAGAACCGTCTGGCCGGGACCGCCTCCGGAACCTGGGACATCACCGGCGCCGGGTCGACGACCATCCAGGGGTACGCGACCGCCATGTCGGTGGCCCGCGGCAGCACCCTCTCGGTGAAGGTCCACAGCCCGGCCGCCAGCTGGACGGGCAAGGTGTACCGGCTCGGCTACTACGGCGGCGCGGGCGCCCGCGAGATCGACTCGATCAGCGGCCCCCAGACCACCCAGCCAGACGGCACCGTCGACCCGACCACCCTGATGGCGTCCTGCGCGAACTGGTCGGTCAACGGCTCCTGGAACGTGCCGGCCGACGCCACCCCGGGCGTCTACCTCATCAAGATCCAGCGGTCCGACAATGCCGCCCTGGCCTCGCACATCGGCCCGTTCGTCGTCCGCAACCCGGCCCGCAAGGCCCCGATCGTCGTCAAGCTGTCCGACAGCACCTGGCAGGCCTACAACCATGTCGGCGCGACCGCGAGCAACGTGCTGGCCGGCCGCAATCTCTACGGCATCGGTACCGCGTCGGAGTTCACGTTCAACATCGGCGCCCGGGCCAAGGCCGTCTCCTACGACCGGCCCTTCGTCACCCGCCAGTTCATCCCGCAGACCTGGTACTTCAACGCCGAGTACCCGCTGCACCGCTTCCTCGAGCGGCTGGGCTACGACGTCGACTATGTGACCTGCGGCGACGTCGAGAACGATCCGAGCTTGCTGCTCGGCCGCGACCTGGTCGTCTCCGCCGGCCACGACGAGTACTGGTCGCCGGGCATGGTGACGGCCGCCCAGGCGTCACGCGATCACGGCAGCACGCCGGCGTCGTGGCTGTGGCTGTCCGGCAACGAAGTCTTCTGGCGGATCAACTGGGCCAACGGGCTCCGGTCGTTCAACTGTTGGAAGGACTCCCACGACGGCGCCCTGAACAGCACCGGCGTGTACGGCGGCACCTGGCAGGACACCCGCGGCTTCAACCCGGACCGGCGCCCGGCCGCGCTGCTGAATGGGCAGCGGTTCCGGCTCAACGGCATCCCACCGTCGTACGCCTTGGGCGCTAACGCCGCTCACGCCGGCATGCCGATCTGGCGTAACACCGCGGTCGCCGCGCTGACCGGGTCGCAGACCTGGACGTCGCCCGGCTGGCTGGTCGGCTTCGAAGCCGATGAGCCAGCCGACACGAACCCGGCCGAGCACCCGGCCGGGCTGCTGCGCCTGTCGCAGATCACGCACAACGTGGCCGGCCTGCTGGCCGACGACAACGGCGCGGTCTACACCGGCTCCGGCAGCTACACGCACGCGATCACCGCCTTCCCGTCAGCGGGCGGCGCCGTCGTGCACTTCGGCACCGTCCAGCTGGCCTGGGCCCTCGACGACACCCACGACCGGCACCCCGGCGGATCGCTCGTCTCCCCGGCCCTGCAACAGGCCGTCTGCAACGTCATCGCCGACCTCGGCCAGGTGCCACCCGAGCACCCGTTCCCGGACACGCTGGTGCTGCCGTCGCCGGTCAGCTTGTCGACGTACGGCTTCCCCGAGACCACACCGCCGAACGCGCCGTCGGGCCTGCAGGCCACACCAGGGCAGACGCAGATCGCGCTGGCGTGGACGGCGTCAACCGACAACGTCGGCGTGACCGGCTACAACCTGTACCGCAACGGCACTCTCGTCGCCACGGGCATCACGGCCACCACGTACACCTTCACCGGACTGACCGCGGGGACCAGCTACACGCTCGGTGTCCGGGCAAAGGACGCCGCCGACAACCAGTCGACGCTGGCCACCATCACCGCGTCGACGACCAACGAGTCCGATGTGGTGCCCGGCGCATACGCGACGATCGGCGATCTGAACGGCTACCTCGGCAGCACGCCGGCCAACGCACGCCAGCTGCTCATTCGGGCGTCCCGCGCGGTCGACCGGGCCCTGCTCACCGCCGTCTACGACCCCACCTCGGTGGCGGTCAAGGTGGCGCTGCGCGACGCCGTGCTCGAGCACATCGCGGGCACGCGGGAGAGTGGCGACCTGACCGGTCTCGGGGTCGCGTCGGCGCCGCAGTCCTTCACGATCGGAAAGCTCAGCGTGCAGCGCGGCAGCTCGGCGAGCAGCGTGCCGACGACCGGCGGCCTGGTCGATCAGGCGTACGCCATCCTCCAGGCGGCCGGCCTCACCGGCCACGGACCGGCGGTGATCGGGTGACGTGGGAACAGTTCATCGCCTCCGCCATCCCGCAGCCCCGCACCATCCAGGTGCAGGCACTCACCGGCTCCGGCGCGTACGGCGACGTGTACGCCGACCCCGTCGACGTGGCCCTGTGCGTCGTCGACGACACCAACCGCGTCGTGCCCGTGCAGACCCAGGACACCGAAGGCTCGACCGCCGTGTCGTCGACGACGGTGTTCTGCCCCAAGGGCACGGCCGCGCCGGTCGGATCGCTGGTCACACTGCCGAACGGCCGGGTCGCCAAGGTGATCGCCCGGTCCGACCTCGACGACCACGGCCTGGGCCTGCCCGAGCACGTCGAACTCGACCTGGAGTAGCCGTGGCCGAAGAGTTCTCGATCGCCTGGAACGACGACGTCGCCGCCGAACTGTCCGGGGCCGCCTTCGAAGGCCTCGAGCTCGCGGCCGAGCACCTCCTGCAGGTGTCCACCGAGCTGGCCCCGCTCGAGGAAGGCGACCTGGCCCGCTCCGGAGCGGTCACCGCCGACAAGGGCGTCGGCGTCGTCGCCGTCTCCTTCGACCGGCCGTACGCCGTCCGCCAGCACGAGGACATGACCTTGCGGCACGACGCCGGCAAGAAGGCCAAGTACCTGGAAGACCCGATGCACGACGAGGCCGACATCATGCTCGCCCTGATCGCGCGGAAGGCCAGCGGATCTCTCGGAGGCTGACGATGTCCGGCTTCACCACCAGCCTGGTCGAGGGCGCCGCCCAGTACGTCGCCGCCGCGGGCGTCGGCGTGTGGCGGCCGACCGGCATCTACCAGCCCAGTGAGATCGGCTGGTACGTCCGCGACGTGCCGCCCAGCCCCGACCGGGTCATCACCATCGCGTCGTACCCCGTGTCTTCCACGCCCGGCCTAGCCGACGTCATCGAAGGCCTCCAGATCCGCGTACGCGGCACACAAGACCCGCGAGTCGCCGGAGACCTGGGCGACGCCATCTTCGACGTCCTAGACAGCGCTGAAGGCCTCAACTGGGGCGGCATCGCCGTAGTTCAGGTCTACCGGCAGTCCTACACCGCCCTCGGCAAGGACGAACGCGGCCGGTGGGAGATCTCGCACAACTACTACGTCGAGGCGATGCGCCCGACGAGCAACCGCACGGACTGAGGAGAGCCGCCATGGCGCCAGCACCCACCACCCGCCGTACCGCCCTCGCCCGGCGGATGCGCGTCGACATCGACCTGGGCGTGTTCCCGGCGGTCAGCTACCAGCCGCTGATCGGCAAGCAGGAGCTCACGCTGGTCGAGGAGCTGCGCACCGAGGACGACGAAACCTATGAGGACGACGGCGCAGCTCGCGAGCAGGTGACCGGCTACAACTGGCGCGTCGAGGGCAAGATCTTGTTCTCGACCAACGTCGCCGGGTCGGCCGTCAACACTGTCCACAAGTTCCTGCGGAACTCTTTCGAACTGGCCAAAACCGGTGACATGGCGGCCGCCGAGTTTCCGATCCGCTGGTACGACAAGAACGGCCTGGACGACGGCAACAGCAAAGAGGGCCGCGCGTACGTGAAGGCGTTTCCGCCGGACGGCGGCAGCCCCGGCAGCCAGGACGTCGTCTCCCTGGTCATCCAGGGCCAGGGCCCGCTGCTGTCGATCGTCAACCCGAACGCCGACATGGACCCGGTCGTCAGCGGCCTCAACCCGGCGGCCGGCGGCACCGGCGCCGGCGGCATCGTGCAGATCTACGGCACGCACTTCACCGGGGCCACAGCCGTCTCCTTCGGCGGCACGGCGGCCACCAACTTCACGGTCATCAGCGACCAGCTGATCGTCGCCACGAAGCCCGCGCTGACCGCTGGGTCGAAGGACGTCACGGTCACGACGCCCGAGGGCACCTCGCCGACCGGCGGCACAGCGAACGACTTCGTGGTCAACTGACGTGGCCAAGCTCTCCGGCCTCACCGAGTACTTCAACCCCGGCCTGGATCTCGGTGGGGTGCCAGGCCGGGACGGTGTCGAGCGCGAGTACACGGTCCCGCTGCCCTCGGCCGAGCTGGGCCTTTGGTGCCAGATGATGGCCGACGCCGCAGGCCGCATCCACTCGACCAGCACCGTCGAAGAGATGCAGGAGATCATCGCCCGCATCGAAGAAGAGGTTCCAGAGCTGTCGGTCGAGAACTGGGCGATGACCAAACGGGTCCTCGGCACGGCGTACGACGAGATGGCCGCCGACGGCGTCTCTCACCACCACATCCAGTTCTGCGGGCACACCGCGTACGCGTGGATCGTCGGTGGCGAGGAGCCGGCCGAGCGGTTCTGGAAGTCCGGTGGCCAGGGGGAAGCACCAGGCCCGGCGAACCGTCAGGAGCGCCGGGCGGCTGGGCGGACCAGTACGGCATCGGCGAGCGGGACCCGGAAAGCGGCCTCTTCGAGGACTACGAAATCCCGGAGCGCGTCGTCCAAGAGCACGAAGGCGACGGCGTCTCGTGGGACCAGATCCTGACCCACTGGGACCTCCTAGAAGCCGACCTGCACGAGAAGTACGGCATCGACGTCGACGAGCCGGGCCTGATGCAGGCCCGCTCGTGGCGCTGGTTCCGCACCCGCGTGGCCGGCCTGCTCGCGACCAAGTCGCGGCTGTCCCGCGCACTCGCACCACCAGATCAGAACGGGGCAGGTGACCAGGAGTGGCACTGAAGCTGGGCGAGCTCACCGCCTACCTCAAGGCCGACGACGGAGCCTTCCGGAAGGGCCTGGCCAAGTCGAAGGACGACTTCAAGCGGTTCGGTTCCGGCATCGCCGCGGCGGGCCCGGCTGTCGGCGCCGCCGCCGGCATCGCCCTGGCCGCCGGGCTCACCTCGGCGCTGTCTGTCGACAAGGCGAAAGCGAAGTTGGCCGCCCAGCTGGGCGGGGACGCCCAATACGCCAAGGCGATGGGTGACATCGCCGGCCGCGTGTACGCCCAAGGCTTCGGCGAGAGCGCGGAGGCGGTCGGCGACAGCCTTCGCGCAGTCCTCTCCGCTGGGCTGCTGCCGGAAGACGCGGCGGACGCCGACATCGAGCGGATCACCGTCAAGGCTCAGGCCCTGTCCGACGTCTTTGGCCAGGACGTTGTCGCGTCGGCCCGGGCGGCCGGCCAGATGGTCCGCACCGGCCTGGCCGGCAGCGCCGACGAGGCCTTCGACATCCTTACCCGCGGCTTCCAGCAGAGCGGCGACCACGCCGGAGACCTGCTCGACACCTTCAGCGAGTACAGCACTCAGTTCCGCAAGCTGGGCATCGACGGCACCACCGCCACCGGCCTGCTCAACCAAGGGCTGAAGGCGGGCGCCCGCGACGCGGACACCGTCGCCGACGCGCTCAAGGAGCTGTCCATCCGGGCCATCGACGGCAGTAAGGCCTCGAGCCAGGCCTACGAGGCGCTCGGGCTCGACGCCAAGAAAATGACCGCTCAGATGGCCAAGGGCGGCCCGGAGGCCAGCGCCGGCCTGCAGCTGATCCTCGACCGGCTCCGCGGCATGAAGGACCCGGCTGCCCAGAGCGCGGCCGCGGTCGGCCTGTTCGGCACGAAGGCCGAAGACCTCGGCTCCGCGCTGTTCTCGCTCGACCTGGACACCGCCGCCCAGAGCATGGGCGACGTCAAAGGCGCGGCCGACAAGATGACCAACAGCCTCGGCCAGAGCGCATCCCAGCAGCTGGAGGCATTCAAGCGCCAGGCCCAGGCCGCGCTGGTCGAGAAGATGGCCGCGGCCGTGCCCTACATCCAGCAGGTCGTCGGGTTCCTGCAGCAGCACAGCGCCATCATCGGCCCGCTGGCCGTCGGCCTCGGCATCTTCGCCGGAGTCGTCATGACGATCATCGGCGTGATGAAGGTGTGGACTGCCGTGCAGACCGCGCTGAACATCGTGCAGATGGCCAGCCCCACGACGTGGATCATCCTCGGCATCCTGGCCCTGATCGCGGTGATCGTCCTCATTGCCACCAAGACGCGCTGGTTCCAGAACATCTGGGCCGCGGTGTGGGGCTTCATGAAGGGCGTGGGCGCCTGGTTCGCCGGGCCGTTCGCCGGCTTCTTCGTCACCCTCTGGAACAAGATCACGTCCAGCCTCAGCCGGGCCAAAGCCCAGCTGATGAATGGGATCAACATGATCAAGGGCTTCTTCGTCAGCTGGTACCAGCGGTCGAACGAGGCCATGGGGAAGATCATCAGCAAGGGCGTGTCGCTGGTGAACTGGTTCCGCGGTCTGCCCGGCCGGATCGGCGGCGCCCTCCGCAACGTCTTCTCCGGCCTGTGGTCCGGATTCAAGACCGTCGTCAACCGAATCATCGCGGGCTGGAACAACCTGTCCTTCACCGTCGGCGGCGGATCGTTCGCCGGGGTCAGCCTGCCCAGCGTCACCGTGTCCACGCCGAACATCCCGTACCTGGCCAAGGGCGGCATCGTGCAGGCCACCCCGGGCGGCCGGCTCGCAGTCATCGGTGAGGGCCGCGAAGACGAAGCCGTCCTGCCGCTGTCAAAACTCCGCGGGCTGATGGCGGCTCGCGCTCGCAGCGTGCTCGAGCTGCGCTCCTCCGGCAGCCGCATCGACGACCTGCTCCTGGAAATCCTGCGCATCGCGATCAAGAACCGCGGCGGCAACGTCCAGGTGGCCCTCGGCACCGGAAGGGGATAGGCGTTGGCCAGCAGCACCCGCGTACGCATGCAGCTCGGCGGCCAGTGGGTCGACGTCACCGGAGACACCAAAACGGACGACCCGATCACCATCAAGCGTGGCCGCCGCTCGCACGCCGACCAGGTCGAGTCCGGCGACGCCCGGCTGACTCTGCGGGACGACGGCCGCTTCAACTGGCGCAACCCGCTCGGCCCGTACTACGGGCAGATCGGCCCGAACACCCCGGTCCGGATCGAGAAGGTCTCCGACGGCTACGCCAAGTTCACCGGCCAGGCCGGCGACAACGTGTCCACTCCCGACCACGCCAGCCTCGACGTCACCGGCGACGTCGACGTCCGCCTGGACGCCGACATGGAGTACGGGGTGCCCTCCGGCCTGGCCCTGGCCGGGAAGTACGTCACGTCGGGCAACCAGCGCAGCTGGCTGTTCATGATGCTGTCCACCGGCCAGCCAGCAATCCGCTGGTCAGCGAACGGCACCACCTTCCTGGACGCCACCTCCACGGCGGCCCTGCCCCAACCCGCCCGCCGCACCAGGCTCCGCTTCACCCTGGACGTGAACAACGGCGCGAGCGGCTGGACCGTCACCTTCTACACCGCCCCCAGCATGGCCGGCCCGTGGACCCAGCTGGGGGCGCCGGTCACCGGGTCCGGCGTAACCTCCGTCTACTCGAGCACCGCACCGCTGGTCCTCGGCGAAGCCACCGGCATCACCCTCGGCCGGACCCGCCGCAAGATCCACGCCTTCCAGATGCGGAACGGCATCAACGGCACCGTCATCGCGAACCTCGACCTGGCGGCCGTCCTGCCAGGCACGGCCACCGTGACCGACAGCGCCGGCCGCGTCTGGACCCCGGCTGGAGCCGCGCGCTTCGACACGGGCGACATCCGCTTCTGCGGCCTCCTGCAGAAGATGCCCAACCGCTGGAACACCAGCGGCCTGCAGCGCTGGACCGAAGTCATGGCGTCCGGCCTGATCGCCAGCCTCGAAGGCATCGACGCCCCCGTCAGGAGCCCGATCTACCGCGAGGCCAC
The DNA here is from genome assembly GCF_026626335.1 of Paractinoplanes pyxinae. GTDB lineage: Bacteria > Actinomycetota > Actinomycetes > Mycobacteriales > Micromonosporaceae > Actinoplanes > Actinoplanes pyxinae. The sequence continues at coordinate 116,813 of NZ_JAPNTZ010000009.1, forward strand.
CGCCGCCACCAACAAGGCGCGCATGGTCGGCTACTGGCCGGGTGAGGACGGCTCCGAAGCCCGCACGCTGGCCTCCGGCATCGGCCGTAGCGCGATGAAGATCCGCGGCAGCATCAGCCTGGCCACCAACACCGCAATCCTCGGCAGCCAGCCCCTGCCCGAGCTCTCCCAAGGCACCGTGCTCGAGGGCTACATCCCGCGGTACACCGTTGCCGCCACACCGTCGATCGCGATGCGCGCCACCGTGGTCATCCCACCGGCCGGCTTCACCAACAACGCCCGGCTGCTCGAGGTGCACCAGACCACAGCGGGCTACGACATCCGCCGCTGGGTGCTGCGCTACACCACCGGCGGAGGCCTCGCTCTGGGCGGCTACGACACCAACGACCTGCTCGCCCTCGACTCGGGTCCGCTGGGCTTCAACATCAACGGCGCGGTCGGCATGATCGGCTTCAACATCACCAAGTCCGGCACGAGCAACGTCTACTACCAGATCTTCTTCCGGAAGATCAACGGTGACCTGAGCGTGACCGAGGTCGGCGCCGACGGCACCTGGATTGGCTACGCGGTCGGCCGGGCCACCCGCGCTTTTGTCGCCCCAGGCGGAGGCATGCCCGACGCCGCTGTCGGCCACATCATGGTCGGCAAAGACCCGAACACCGCCGACGGACTCACCACAGCCCTCGTCGGCAACGCCAAAGAACGGTCCGGCCGCCGTGTCGAGCGTCTGGCCCGCGAGCTGGGCATCACGCTGCGCACCATCGGCAACCTCGACGAGACCACGCTGGCCGGGCCGCAACGTGCTGGCCGACCGATGCAGCTACTGCGCGACGCCGCCGACATCGACCAGGGCATCCTCTTCGAGACCCGCGACGAGCTCGCGCTGACCTTCCGCACCCTCGGCAGCCTCTACAAACAGCGGGCCGGCCTAACCCTCACCTACGACGAGGGCGGCGAAAGCCCTCACCTCGACCCGGACCCGGACGCCCTGGACGTCGTCAACGACGTCACCGTCTCCAACCTGGGCGGATCGAGCGCCCGGGCCGTGCTCGAGGAAGGCCCGCTGTCGGTCCTGCCGCCCGGCCAGGGCGGCGTGGGCCGAAAGGAGCAGGAGTACCAGGTCAACGTCTACTCGGACGCCCAGCTGCCGGACCAGGCGTCCTGGCGGCTGCACATGGGAACCTGGGACGAGGAGCGCTACCCGCGGATCAGCGTGCGGCTGCACAAGCTCGCCCGCTTCGGGAAGACCGTGCTGGTCGACGCTGCGGCCCGGCTCGACATCGGTGACCGCTTGGTCCTCACCGACCTGCCGTCGTGGATGCCGCCCGGCGACATCGACCAGCTGGTCGAGGGCTACTCCGAAACGCTCGGCGTGAAGACACGGCCGATCGACTTCGACTGCAGCCCCGCGAAGCCGTTCGACGTCGGCACCTGGGACGACGACCCCACCAGCCTGTGGGACTCGTCCAGCGCCCGGCTCTCCGAGGACATCGACCCGAACGAGACGCTGTGGAACGTCGTCGCCGGCCGGAAACACGATCAGTGGGATCCGGCCGCTGTGCCGTTCTGGATCGTCGTCGGCGGTGAACCCGTGCTCGTCACCGCGGTCACCGCCCCGGCCACCTCCCCTGTTCCTGACGGCTGGCCGCAGACGCTCACCGTGACCCGCGGCTCTTGGGCGAAGGCGCACGCCGATCTCACACCGTTCCAACTGCTGACGTCGGGCCGCTGGGGCCTGTAGGAGGACTTATGCCGCTCGGTGGCACCCGCACACGCACGAACGATGTCAACTCCATGCTCTACCCGCCTGGGGCGAAGGTGCACCAGGCGGTCGCTCTGCAGCTGCCCAACAACGCGCCGACTGCTATCAACTTTGGCGTCGCTACGCACCCCGACGACTACGACCCGGATGACTTCTTCAACACCGCCACACCGACCCGGCTCACCCCGAATGTCGAGGGTTACTACGACGCCGGCGGCATAGTGCACCTCGAGTCGAACGCCTCCTACACGATCATCGCCGCGGCGATCGCGAAGAACGGGCAGCCCGTGGCAGGCCGGGGTGATCGACGTGGCGAGTCGACGGCGACCGGCGCCCGGTCGGCATCTGCTCAGGCCCGGTGGGTCTACATGAACGGCAGCACGGACTACTTCGAACTGCTGGGCGAACAGGTCTCCGGCGCGGCCAGGAACCTGCTCGTGGCCGGCTCCCAAGTCTCGATGCTCTGGTGCCGGCTGGTCCGGCTCCCCGACTAGGAGGCCTCATGGCCAGCTGGATTCTTGTTCCCTGCCTCGTCAAGCTGCGCTCGGACTTCAACGCTATCGCGCCGAACCGCGACAGGTCGAGCGACGGCAGCGTCGGCGACCTGGCCCACCAGAACAGCCAGTCCGATCACAACCCGGACGAGACCGGGAACGTGCCGATCCGCGACCCCGACAAGGTCAACGAGGTCCACGCGATCGACGTCGACGTCGACCTGCGCGTGCCCGGGCTGTCGATGGAGAACGTGGTGCAGTTCCTGCTGACCCGGTGCCGCTCGGGCGCCGAGAAGCGGCTGCGCTACATCATCTACAACCGGCGCATCTGGCAGGCCAGCAACGGCTGGCGGCAGAAGCCGTACACCGGCCCCAACGCGCACGACCACCACGGCCACTTCTCGGCCTCGTACGAATCGCACCTTGAGGCCTCGACGGCCTCCTGGCACCTGGAGGACATTCCCGTGGCATTCACCGAAGACGACAAGAAGTGGCTCTCCGCCGAGATCACCAAGCAGGTCAAGGCTCAGGTCGCCGACCTTGCCGCCTCCATCGCCGCCGTTCCCACGGCCGACCAGAACGGCGCCGCGGCGCTGCGCGCGTTCCGCAGCAGCCCGACCACCGGCATGAGCGACACCGGCCGAAACCTGATCAGCGCCGAGATCACTGAAGCCGTCGTCGCCGGCGTCGCGGTCGAGCGTTTCGCGGCCAACAAGGGTAAGTAAGCGGCGTGCCAGTCACCTCGCGCATCGGTCGCCGTGGCGCCGCGCTGATGTTCTTCGTCGTGCTCGATGTCATCTACGCGATCGGGTTGCTCACCGCGCCCCGACCGCTGGCGCCGTTCTACGGCTGGATGAACGAGGTGATGCCGCTCGGCCTGTGGGCCGCGTGCTGGGCTGCGGTCGGCCTGACCTGCCTGTGGTACGCGTTCCGCTCCTATGACACCCCGGCCTTCATGGCCGCCGTGGCGCTCAAAGTCGGCTGGGGCCTGTTGTCGCTTTTCGGATGGGCAGTCGGCGGCGTCTCGCGCGGCTACGTGTCGGCGATCATCTGGCTGGCCTTCGCCGCGTTCGTCTTCCTCATTGCCGGTGGCATCCCCGTCACCGGCCCGCGGCCGGCACGGAGGTGGCGCGCATGGACCCGATGATCGTCGCGGCCATCACCGCCTTGGGGGTCATCGCGTCTGCGTACCTCACCAGCCGAGTGTCGAACCGGCAGGTATCGACCAGCTCAAGCAACCAACTGATCGACCAGCACCAGGAAGACATCAAGGAACTGCGGGCCGGGCGTGCCGAGGACCGCAGCCGGATTACCGCGCTCGAGCGGCACGTGCGCATCCAGGGCGACTACATCGGCCAGCTGCGTCGCCACATCGCCGACGGAAATCCACCACCCCCGCCGCCATACCCCGCGGGCTTGATTACCTGATCACGGCTGCAGGTTTCTGCGGCCGTAGTGCCGGTGCTCGTCGTCGTACTGCGTCGACGCTGGGCAACCTTCGGCTTGGCAGCGCCACAGCCTAACCGGCTCCTCGCAGACCGGGCACGCGCCGTGCGACGGCGTCAGCTGATCGTGCCCTTCGGCGCACTGCTTTGGCGCGTCCTCAATCCATACGGTCTGGCCCTTCTGCTCCACCGGGATCAGACGCACCATCCCCAGACCGTACAACTGTTCGAACATCCCTGGGAGGGACTGTGCTCGCACGCATCCGCAAGGCCGTCGTCGCCGGGCTCGGCGCTGGCATCACCACAGGCGTCGGTGCCTTGGTCGTCGCCGGGAACATGAGCCGCGAGAACGTGTCGCAAGCGATTGGCGTCGGCATCACCGCAGCCGCCACGGTCGGCTGGGCCACCTGGCGGGCCCCGAACGCCAAGCAGCCGCTTGCCTCCGGCGGCATCATCCGCCAGACGCGCCCGTGAGCCTCTGGACCTGGGCTTGGGTTGGCTGGGGCGTCTACTTCGCGATCGTCGAGGGAATGGCCCTGTTTAACTCCAGGCCGGGGGACACCCTGTCCGAGCATGCCTGGGCCTGGCTCGGTTACGCCGCCACGGGACAGGGCGCGCAGCAGCTGCGCAAGCCGTCAGGCTGGACCCGGCTACGCCGGTTTCTGCTCCTCGCCGGGCTGGCCTGGCTGGTCGTCCACTTCCTGACCGGCGGGATCTTCTAGCCGTCCCTGATGCAGACACGAAGCCGCCCCGAGACCATGCCGGTCTCGGGGCGGCTTTTTGCGTTCTAGATGGGGGATGTTGCCTGGCCGCTGCCGGGGCAGGTCTGGCGGGTGCCAGCAGCCTGGTGGGGCGGGCAGGAGCTACCCGGCGGGACGCCTACGCGGGCGCCGCACGATGAGCACTGACTTCCTGGAGGCATGTTTTGACTCCTTCGGGGATCACGTAATCCGGGAACGGCTCCTCCGACGGCTCCGAGCCGACCATGGCGCCGGTCGACTGGCACATGAGGAGCATGTTGGTTCCGTCCGCGCACGCGATGCCGATGCCGTACGGCAGGTCACTGGGGCCGTCCGGCTGGCTGACGAGCTGCCACGACGCAAACTCCCGCGGACGCGCGACGTCGAGAAGCTGCGACACAAACATGACCAGGCGGGGTGCGCGAAGCGAGGGTGGCGGCACCTCGGACGGCGCAATGACCGGTACAGCATTGGGCGCGATCCGCCCGTTAAGCAGCGCACTGGACGTCGAGGCATGCGTCACCTTCACCCCGGCAATCGACCCTTGGGCGCGGTTGCGTGCCACGTCCGGCCCCCAAGGCTCGGTGGCGGTGCCGTAGCGCTCAACCGACACGATGTCGGGGTGCTCGCTGGCCACGAGCAGCCGCTCGATGACGTCGAGGACCTGGACGAGCTGCATGCTGTGCTCCGATCGTTTCGCCTGTTCAGAGTCGCGGGAGAGTCTAGCTGGGGGCGGGCCGCGCGCCTGGACGCCGGTCACGGCAGGACCCGACACAGCTGCTCCGTGGTCTTGCCGTACCACTCGTGGCGGCGCTTGCCGTGGTACAGCGGATCTTTGTCCTCGGTACGCCAGGCGTAGAAGCCTTCGGCTCGCTCGAAGCCCGGCACGGTCCATTCGCGGAACCAGGACACGTTGTAGCCGGGCCGGTCCTTCTCGACCCGCAGGCACTCCTCGAGGGCGCCGGCCGGCCAGCGCAGCCGCTCGGCCAGCACACGGCGGTTACGGATCGGCATCTCGTCGTCCCACATCACCACCGGCCGCCCTGGCTGCTGCGTTCGGCCTGACCCGGGGTCAGCAGTGGCGCCCCTTTGACGCGGACGAGCGGTTTGTGGGCGGTCCGCTCGGTAGCCCAGTCTGGAGCGGCCGGCCGGACGAAATACTGCTGCCGATCAAGCGTCGAGCGGACCGGGCACGGCAGCTCATTTCTGCAGTCGCATCGCCGCCGCCACGGCCGCCACCATGACCGTCGGGGAATGTGCTGGTGTGGGCCTCCGTGCCTTCCCATGCTGGTCTGCCTCCGCCTCGTCCGTCAGTCGGGGACGGCGGCGGGGTGCCGGTCTGGGGGGCCGGGACAATCCCCGCCGCCGTCACGACCGATCATCGAGGCGGCACGGGGAGTGTTGATTGCTCGGTGCAATCAGTCCTTAATCAGCTCGCGCAAATTCGCCGCGACCGCGGCGTGACGCATCTGCTTACTGATCGAGTTCCTGCTGGTCCGGCGCAGTATCGCGCCGATCGTGTCCCGTACGGTCGGCCGCAACCGGAACCATTGAGGGCCGACAGATTCGGCACGCAGGAACGAGGCGATCGCCTCGTCGTCTCGGCCCACCTCGGCCAACGCGGTCGCCACGTCGGCGTAGTACGGGGCCTGACGGTTCGCCAGCGGTATCCGGCCGGGCGCAACCAGGTGGGCCGTCTCAAGGGCATGCTGCGGCTCGCCCAGCTCCATCTCCACGGACACCGTCCAGAAACCGACATTGGTGGGGCCGAACGCGAACCGGCCCAGGCCCAGGTCGTCTGGCTCGCCCATCGACGCGGCCGCCTCGGTCGCCTCCCGCAAGTGATCGCGGGCGACGTCGGCCCGCCGGTCGACCGCCGCCCGCAGCGCCGCGTGCAGGTGCAGCATCCCGTACGCCTGCCGGGCCTGGTCGTCGCCGATGGCCGGCTGGATCTCGTCCGCGACCCGCTGGGCCAGCCGGGTCGGGGCGCCGGGCATTTCTGGCGGCATGGCCAAGATGCGGATGAACTCGGCGATGCCAATCCATGCCGGGTCGCCCAGCTCCCGGGCCTCGGTGACGGCCAAGCGGGCAGCCTCCCTGGCCAAGTCCGGGTAGCCCAGGTGCTTCAGCGTGTACGTGGCGACGTGGGCAACCTGGACGAGATCGCCGCCACGCAGGCCGCCGAGGAGGTTGGGTAGCTGCGGCGCGACGGCAGCGAAGTCGTAGTTGCCGCCGGCCAGCATCAGCTCGCGGACGTCGTGGTGGGGGACGGTCAGCTCGCCCACCTCGCGGCGGATGAGCGCGTCGCGGATGGCGGGCACGTGAGCGGAGGCGGCGGCCCGGGCCGGGTCGGTGACGTCGCCGAGCTTGCCAGTGAGGTCCTTGATGGACACGTCCAGGGCGTGGGCGAGGGCGACGAGGGTGGCGCGGCGCTCGACCGGACGGGTGCCGGTCTCGATTTGGCTGAGGTAGGGCTGCGACATGCCGGCGAGGTCTGCGAGGACGCGCTGGCTCTTGCCGCGGCGCTTGCGCCAGTAGGCGACTTGGGCCCCGATGAATAGGTTCTCGCCGACGGTGGCGGCCATGGTCATGCTCCCCTGGTAGCGGTCAGGGCGGGGCGGCTGGCCGCTACAACCGGCCGCCCCAGTGAATCAAGGCTATCTCTTCCCGCTCGACGCCCACCGCTCGAGCTCGGCGCGGTCGTACAAGAACGCTTTGCCGTCTTTACCGCAGGGCTTCGGCGCTGCCTCGTCTTTGCGGTGCAGCCGCATCTTCGCCGCGTCGTAGCCCCACGGGATCACGCCGTTGTCTGAGGCCTGCCGCAAGGTCATTTTGTTACCGTTACTCGTAACATCGCTGCTCAGCGCGCTATCAGGGCTTTCCGCGGGCTGGGCGAGGGCCCGAACTTCGGCAGCGGTCAGGAAGGCAACCTGGACCTCTGTAGCCACGCCGCCGACGACGAGCTGCCACCGGCCACGTGTCCTCGAGGAGCGCGGCATCGCGGCCTCAGGCACGAGCATCTTCCACGCGTTGGTCGTGTACCGGGCGAGGAGCCGGACACCGAAGTTCTCGCGCGCCTCCGGCCCGCCGATCGCGCGGGCGGTCAGCATCTGCGCGATCGCGATGACGTTGTACTTCGCCGACCGGCCCATGAAAAGGAGGTCGGCCAGGGCGGCGACGGCCGGCGACTTCTTCGGGTCGCTCTTCTCCCGGACCTCGGCCCAGTAGTTCACAAGCTGGCCGATGGTGGCGTTGAGCTCCTCGCAGATCACCAGCACCCGCGGGCCCGGATCCCAGCCTTCCTCTTCGTGCAGGGCGTCGTCGTTGCGCTGGTCAGCAACGCCAGCGTGCTTGACGAGGGCGTCGTGCATCTGGTGGGGCTTTGTGCAGTAGTCGACGCCCGGCATTCCGAGCGCCCACCGGTGTGAGCCCTTGCGGTCCAGGATGATCACCCGGCCGCCGCGACGAAGGACCTGCGCAGCGAGCAGCTGGGCGAGGACGCTCTTTCCGGCGCCGGTGCCCGCGCTGATCGCGATGTGCGGGGAGTCGTCCTGCAGCGACAGGATGATCGGCTTGTCGCCGACGCCTTGGCCGAGGTAGAACTCCCACTCCTTCAGCCGGTCGATGTGCTCGAGGACCTGGGCGTAGCCGCAGCTGGCTGGTGGCCGTTTCCGCACGATCCACCGGGCCATCACTTCCACACCGACCTGGTTCCAGGACTCCACCAGATCGGCGACAGGGATCTTGCTGTTGATGATCGAGGAGATGAGTAGCCGCTGTTCAGAGGTCAGGTACGGAGTCTTGATGTTCAGCTCGATGCGCGGTCCGACCTGCTCACCTGGGCGGCGGAACACCTCAAGCTTCGACGTGGCCGGCCGGACCCACAGCTGCACCGCCCATAGGCCCCGCTGAGCTCGTTCGGGTGTCCACCTCAGGACCGGTTCGACGTGCTCGCCGTACCACCGCCGGGTGGCGACCTCGGCCGGGGACAGCGGCTTGGCCAGGCGCGGGGTCAGGTTGCCCAACGACGGGTCTACGTGCAGCTTCACGCCCAAGGCCAGTCCGAGTGGCGTACGAATCGCTTCCAGGGTCGGGGCGATGTACTCCCGATGGAAGCGGCGCTGGGCCATTGTGCGCCGACCGCGCCAGCCGATCAGGATCACCGCGAGGGCTAACAGAGCAAGGCCGTCACGTGGCCGCACGGCCGTTAACAGCGTCAACGCAGGAAGACCCAGGCGGTAGGCCTGCCGCTTCCACCCGGGCCAGCGGCCGGCTCCGGGCGACAGGTACCGGTACCCGCCGCTGCCGTTGAGGGGCTGTCCTGAGGCGTAGCGGTAGAGCAGCCCCCAGATGCTGGTGTTGCCGTCCGTCATGCTGGGCCTTTCCTTGCGGGGATGGAACGGCAGGGCGCGACCGGTTAGGCCCGGTCGCGCCCTGACCAGCTACTTCTTCGACTTGCGACCCTCGCTGAAGGTGTACGAGTTCGATCCGTGCCGCTGGGCGTCCACGGCCCGCATTTGCGCCCGGTGCTTCTGGGCCTTGGCGAACGTCTTGCTGCCGGTGCCGACCTGGGAGACCCGGCCGGTGTCGCCATCCTTCTTGAAGACGAAGAACCGTCGTGCGGACATACTTGGTGCTCCTTCACTGCTCTCGGCCGGTGTGCTCCGGCCAGGGATTGGTTGGGAACCGGCGGCTCGGCTGCAACCGGGCCGCCGGCTTTTACTGCGCCGCGGCCAGCTCCGGCTCGCGGTCGTCTTCGGGCACCGTCGCGTCAACCGGCGGAGCGTCTTCCGGCTCGCTGTTGGGCCGAGTGGCCTGGGCTGCTGCGGCCGCCTTCGCCTCGCGGATGATGCGCCCAGCGTTAGTTGGCGAGGTCCCTGCGGCCGCCGCGATCTTCCGCTGCGACAGACCCGGGTTCGCCTGCCAGATGGCGCGGACCGCGGTCTCAATCTCCTGAGCCGTGCGCGGGTCCTGGCGCGCTGGCTGAGCAGCTGGTTCATCAGCCTGCGGTGATCCAGACTCGACTTGAGCGGCCACTCGATATGGCTCGATCCACGGCGCGATCTTCTCGACCGTGTCGCGTTCGTCGACGACCCAGGCGGGCTCGTCTTGGTGCTCCAGCTCGTCGGCCTTCGCGGCGGCTTGGATGCGCCCGGACAGGTCGACCAGGCAGATGGAGGCCACCACGATCAAGCCGTCGACCGAAAACGGGATCATGTGCGCCGCCGAGGCGGTCTCGCCGTACCGCAAGGCGACCCCGACCATGTGCCAGTACGACACCCACGCCGCGATCCCTGCGATCACCGTCGTCGCGGCGATCCGGGCGATCGCCAGCTTCCAGTTGTGCACCGGTACCCGCGAGATCAGCTCGACGGTGAGCAGCAGCGCGAGCGGCGGCCAGGCCGCGATCGACTGGCTGATCGGGTTGTCCATCGCGTGCAGCACGTTGGCCGTCACAGAGGCGGCCACGCCTAGCAGCAGGACACCGCGGACACCCCAGCGGATCATGTTCAGCCGGCGGACCTTGTCGTCTGCGTTCATCGGGCGGCCACCTTCTCCTTCAGTGCGGTCTTGGCCTTGGCTTTGGGCTCGACTCGGTCGGCGCGGGAGCCCCACTCCCGGATGCGCCATTCGATGAGCAGCAGGCTCACGTAGGCCACACCGAACGGGACCGCCAGGCCGACGAGAATGTGCAGGTACATAGCGCGGGCGGCAGACAGCTGCGCGGCGCCGTAGATCCAGAGGGCGGCGGCGATGCCGGCCAGGACGAGAGCGAGGATCCCGCGGCGGCGGCCGACTCGCGGCAGCTCGATGGACACCTGGAGCATTAGGCCACCGCCCATCCGCCGTGTCGGCGATCCGCTCGGCGAGGTGCCGGGCGCCGCACGGGCTGGGCGTAGGCCCAGGCGGTCGGCTGCGGCCGGCGGGGGAGCCGGGGCCGGATCAGCTCGGGGGCCTGCGGCACGGCGACGGCCAGCAGAGCGCCGAGGACCAGCAGCGGACCGACGAAGACGAGCAGCGTCTGCAAGGGCGTCAGGAATTCGGGCATGGCGCCATCATGACACACATGACAGAGTTGCAGTAGATGACAGAGTTGATGGAACGCGACAGAGAGGGGTGATCGCCTGTGCACGGACTGCTCGCTACGATCAGCGCACCTGCGACAGGAGTGCTGATGCCACACAGGTCCCGTGAGGAGCTGCGCCAAGCCCTCGCCGACGGCGAGTGGCTGCGCGTCGGCGAGCTCGCAGTCGTTCTCGGCGTCTCGCCCTCGACCGCGCACCGCCTGCTCGGCTCCGGTGACATCGAGTGGAAGTACAAGGTCGGCGGGAAGCAGCGGACCGCGAACCCCGCCGACGTGCGCCGGCTGCTCGAGCAGGCAGAGCAGACTCATCGTGGCGAGCCGCCGCAGGCGTGATCAAAACGGATCAGCCCCCGGCCCGTGTTGGGTCGGGGGCTGCTGTCGTATCTGGTCCCGTACAGGATGGGCAAGAGCAGTCTGGGGGAGGCGGTCCCCGCAAGCGCCAGCCAGGGAGACCGCCCTGGTCAGAGCATAGGTCACACTGTGACCTAAGGCCACTGTGCGCTTGAAGCGGGTTCACGGCACGTGATCGAATTGGCGAGCCAGCCAGGGAGACATAACGCACCGTGCCCGTTCCGCCCTCGTCACGAGAGATAGCGGATGACCTCACCGCGCGCATACGCAGCGGCGAGTACCCGCTGGGCTCGAAGCTGCCCACCCTCCGCGAGATGGCTGGCCTCTACTCGGTGTCAGTCTCGACGATCCAGCGAGCCCTAGATCGCGTCGACGAACGCGGATTGATCATTTCCAGTCAGGGCCGCGGCACCTTCGTAGTCGACAGGCTGCCTCAGTAAAACGGTCAGACGATGTCATCCGAACACGATCTTCACCGCCCGAAGAGCGATTCTCACGTTCGGTATCCGCGAACTAACCTTCACGTCAGGTCTGGGGGGACTTGATAGAAGTACTAGTCTCTTCGAACATGTGTTCGAAGGGGGGAGCAGGATGCGCATCGAACGTGGCTCAGCACGGCGGTTCACCGCGCCCGCTGAGTCGCATCCCGAGTAACCCGTTCGGGAGGTGTCCGCCAGCCCGCCTCCTCCGCCCACACCCGTGAACGGAGCCACCCCACATATGGAATCGTCCCGCCGGTCACTGGCGTACATAGGACTTGGTGCCGCGTGCGCCGCCTTCACCGGCGCCGGCATCACCCACCTGGACGACTCGCCGCTGCTTGCGGCGCTGCTGCTCGCCCAGGTCGTCGCGATCGCCTCGGCTGCGTTAATCGCCCGCGACGCACGGCGCAGCCGCGATCAAGTCGCTCTACTCACCGCCGAGCTGCTCGGGGTCAAGGGGGACCTGGCCGATCTCCGCTCCGAGCTGGCTCACATCGACGAGCACACGGAGATGGTCGCCGCGCGTACTCAACGCCTGGCGAATCTGCTCGAGGTGACCAAAGCCGTGCAGCCGCCCGGCGGCACCGGTGAGGAGACCGGCGAGCTCCTCAACTTCCCCGCTAAACCACGTCGGGTGAGGTAAGTCCCCCCATGAGCCCCCCAAGCCCAGGTCGGCAACGCGGCTGACCTGGGCGGAATTGGGCGGAGGGCGTGGGATTCGAACCCACGAAGAGTTTCCCCTTACCGGTTTTCAAGACCGGCGCCATCGGCCACTAGGCGAGCCCTCCCATTTGTTGCTGTCCCAGTGTGCCAGACCGGCCTCGGGTGGCGGCGGGGAGCCGTACGGAAACTTTGTTTAAGACTCTTAACATGCCCTTGAGCTGGTGAAACATATGATCTGGAACATTTACAGGCGTTGACACAGTATCGATGGGCGTGGTTATGGTTCAGAGCCTTCCATCCCGGCCAAGGCCCCCACCTCAGGCAAGGGAGTTCCCCGTATGTCCATCCCCAGGAAGATCGGGTGGGTCGCGTCGGCGGCCGCGGTCGTCTCGGCGACCGTCCTCATCGCACCCGCCGCGTTCGCCGCCAACGAGTCGGTGAACGTCTACCTCACCACCACCAGCGACAGCGGCGGCCGCACGGTCACGCGCGGTCTGCAGCAGCAGTCCCCGGTCGCGTTCGCGAGCAGCAGCGGCTCGGCCAACCAGACCATCACGGTCAACGAGAACACCACGTACCAGCAGTTCGAGGGGGCCGGCGCCTCGATCACCGACACCGCCGCCTTCAACATCCGCGGCAGTGGCGCGCTCTCGGCGGCCACCCAGAACGACGTCATGACGAAGCTGTTCAGCCCCACCGCCGGCATCGGGGTGAGCGCCATCCGCAACGTCATCGGCTCGTCCGACCTGGCCCAGAACAATTTCTCGTACGACACCACGTGCTGCGACCTGAACGATTTCTCGCTGTCTCGTGATGCCGACGTGATGGCGCTGACCAAGCAGGCGGTCGGCCTCAATCCGGCCGGATTCGTGATGGCCTCACCGTGGTCGGCGCCGCCCTGGATGAAGGACAACAACGCCTACAGCCAGGGTTATCTGCAGGCGCAGTACTACAAGACGTACGCGCAATACTTCGTCCGCTATATCCAGGGCTACCAGTCGCAGGGCGTGCCGATCCGGTATGTCACCTCGCAGAACGAGCCGGGTTGCTGCCCCGGTTATCCGTCGATGCAATGGCCGGTCTCGGGTCTGCAGTCGTTCGCCAAGAACGACCTCATGCCCGCTCTGCAGGCGGCCGGCCTGAACACCAAGCTCCTGATCGGCGACTGGAACTTCGACACGTACGACCAATGGGTGGCGCCGCTCGTCGGTGACGCCGCCATCCGCAACCACCCGAACTTCGGCGGCATCGCCTGGCACGACTACGGCGGCAACCCGTCGACCGCGAGCACGGTGCGCAACCAGTACCCGAACGTGAACATGTACATGACTGAGCACTCCGGCGGCACGTGGGTGACCAACCAGCACGCCGAGGACATGGGCGACCTCATCGAGTACTTCCGCAACTGGGGCCGCGCCTGGACGAAGTGGTCGCTGGCCGTCGACCAGAACATGGGCCCGCACAACGGCGGCTGCGGCACCTGCACCGGCCTGGTCACCGTGCAGCGCGGCGGCAGCCGGAACGGGCAGGTCGACTACACCGTCGAGTACTACACGATGGGGCACCTGACCAAGTTCGTCCGGCCCGGCGCCGTCCGCATCGACTCGAGCGCGAACGGCACGGTGCCGAACGTGGCGTTCCGGAACACCGACGGCTCCAAGGCCCTCATCGCGTACAACACCAGCGGAAGCGCCCAGAGTGTGAAGGTCAATTGGGGCGGTCAGTCCTTTGTCTACAACCTTCCCGCCCGTACGTCGGCCACCTTCACCTGGAACGGCAGCCAGTCCGGCGGCGGTGGTGGCGGCGGCGGTGGACGCACCGGCACGATCACCGGGCTCGGCGGCAAGTGCCTCGACGTGACCGGCGGGTCCACGGCCAACGGCAACCAGCCGCAACTGTGGGACTGCGGGTCGGGCAACCCGAACCAGCAGTGGACGATCGGCGCCGACGGCACGATCCGCGGGCTGGGCAAGTGCCTGGACGTGGCCAACAACTCGACGGCCGACGGCGCGGTGGTCCACCAGTGGGACTGCATCGACTCGGTGGCCAGTCAGAAGTGGACGGTCACGGCCGGCCGGGACATCGTCAACAGCGCCACCGGCAAGTGCCTCGACGTCACCGGCAACAACACTGCCAACGGGGCCAAGCTGCAGCAGTGGGCCTGCACCGGCGCCGCCAACCAGAAGTGGACGACCCCCTGATCCACCGTTTTTCGTCGTACCCGTCGGGCAAGCTGAACCCATGCAAGCGATCGTGATCGAGGACAAGCAGCTGGTCCGGCGCGAGGTGGAAGATCCTGAGGCCGGCGACGGTGAGGTCGTCATCGACGTCACCGCCGCCGGCGTCAACCGGGCCGACGTGTCGCAGCGCCAGGGCTTTTATCCGCCGCCGCCCGGCGCCTCGCCCTACCCCGGTCTCGAGTGCGCCGGGGTGATCAGCGCCGTCGGGCCCGGGGTGACCGGGCATCACGTCGGCGAGCGGGTCGCCGCGCTGCTGTCCGGCGGTGGGTACGCGGAAAAGGTCGCCGTTCCGGCCGGTCAGCTGCTGCCCGTGCCGACCGGCCTCTCGTTGACCGAGTCGGCCGCGTTGCCCGAGGTCAGCTGCACGGTGTGGTCGAACGTGAGCGACCGCGACCGGCTGCGCAAGGGCGAGACGCTGCTGGTGCACGGCGGCGGCAGCGGCATCGGCACGTTCGCGATCCAGCTGGGCAAGGCCCTCGGCGCCTCGGTCGTCACCACGGCCCGGGCGAGCAAGCACGACTTCCTGCGCGATCTCGGGGCCGACCTGGTGATCGACTACACGACCGACGATTTCGTGGCGGCCACCCGCGAGTTCAACGGTCGTGGCGCCGACGTGATTCTCGACATCGTGGGCGCGAAGTACCTGAGCCGCAACATCGAGGCGCTGGCTCCGAACGGGCGGCTCACCGTGATCGGCATGCAGGGCGGTCGCAAGGCCGAACTCGATCTGGGCGCCCTCATGGCCAAGCGCGGTTCCGTCTCGTCGACGAGCCTGCGGGCCCGCCCGGCGGCCGACAAGGCGCGCATCGTCGCCGGCGTCGTGCGGGTGGTGTGGCCCCTGGTCGAGGCGGGCGCGATCCGGCCGATCATCGACACGACCATGCCGCTGGCCGAGGCGGCCGAGGCGCACCGGCTGATGGAAGCGAGCGACCATGTCGGCAAGATTTTGCTGACTCCGTGAGTCAAACTCACACCTTTGAGTGATTAATCAGCAGGGTTTCGACTCTTTGTCCGTTTTTTTGCGGCGTGGTGAAGTGGTTTGAGTCACCGATCTGCCCAGCATGGTGGAACTCCGGCCGAGTGATCGGCCGAGCGACACCGGGAGGTCTCGTGACCAATACGCCGCTGCGCCCAGCGCGGAGGACGGCCTCTGTGCCGGCTCCCCGCGATCCCCGGCGCTCCAAGGCGCCGTGGATCGCGACCGGGGTGTTTGCGCTGCTGATGGCCGGGGTAGGGACATATTTCGCGTACGGGACAAGCGATGAAGTCGCCCCGGTGACGCCCACCGCCACGGCCGGCGACACCGCCGTGGCGACGGTTGCCGCTGCCCCCGTACGGCCCGCCATAACCGCTTCCGAAGGCACGCTCGCCATTTCGGTCAGCAACACCGAATGCGGCGTCGCGACAGTGGGCCCGGCCGACCTCCCGTTGGCCGCCGAGGGTGAGTTCTGCCTGGTCACCATGGCCGTGCGGAACACCGGGAAGGAGCCTCGCCTGCTCGATCCGCGCGCCCAGCGCGCGGTCGACGAGCACGGCCGCTCCCATAGTGTGGCCGTCGAGGCCGCGGTATTCGTCAACGATCAGGATCCGTCGCTGCTCGACGAGATCCCGCCGGGCGCGACCCGGCACGGCGTGGTCCCGTTCGACGTGCCGAAGGGGGTCCGGCTCGCAGCTTTTCAGCTGCACAAGTCACCGCACAGTACGGGCGTACGGGTGCCGTTGTCCTGATCACAGGCATATTTCGACAATCCACCGCCGCCGATCGAGTGCGTAACTCGCATTCTTTTCGTCGATGGGCGAGGGTGATTGTGCGATTTCGGCCCCGAAACATTCCTGTTGTGTGTTGGCATGGTCGACGGAATTAACGAGTAGTCCGGGTTCCCATTGCCGCCCCTCGTGGGTGGCATCGGCGCGGCGCACGGTAAAGCCGAGCCGACGGGATTCGCGCGAGTGCCCCGGACCGATGTCGGAGGCAACACTGCACTGTCCGTCCCCGAGCCGGGCCTTCACCGCCGGCGCTATCGCGCTGGCCGTGATCTCACCGGCTCTAGACCCAGTCGAGCACGCCGCCGAGGCTGTGCCACCCGTCCGCCCGGCCGATTCCGACGGCTCGGACACCATCCGGATCGAGGAGCGCACCAAGACCACTGAGCGTGCTTCACGCGCCGCCCCCCGGCGTTTCTCTCTCGCCCGCAGCGCCGCCCAGACGGCCCGGGCACAGGTCAACCCGTTCGCCCGCCCCGACGGCGGCGCGGCCCTGCGGACCGCCGTGGAGCTGGCTGTCGTCGACGAGCGGGAGGCGTTGCGCACTGCCGAGACCCTGGCTGCGGTCGAGGTCCGGGAGCACCTGCGGGGTGCTCCGGCCGACGTCGACTCGGACGGCGAGGTGCCGGCCGACACGGGCGCGCTGCTCGCGGAGGCGGACCGGACCGCTCGTACGCTGGCCGCTCGCCGGGTCCAGCAGGAGCGTGCGCAGCTGCGGGCGCTTCGGGAGGCTCAGCGGGTCGCGGCGATCGCGGCCGAGAGCCCCCGCGCCTATGACGGCGTTGCGAGCTCTCGCTCGTATGACGGCGTCGCGAGCGAGGCCCCGCGGACGTTCGGCCGGTACACGTACCGCAGCTCGCGGGCCTATAACCGGTCGTCGTCGCGCCAGCTGCGCTCGGTCGTGACCCGGTACGCGCCGGCCAAGCAGGCCGGCCAGCGGGTCATGCGGATGGGCAACGGGATGACCGCGGTCATCGCCTTCGCCCGTTCGCAGGTGGGTAAGCGCTACGTGAGCGGGGGCCTGGGCCCGAACGGGTTCGACTGCTCCGGCTTCACCAAGCGGGCGTACGCGCTGGCCGGCATCAGGCTCCCGCACTCGTCCGGAGCCCAGGCGGCCCGGTCGCGGTCCGTCTCGCGCTCGCAGGCCCGCCCCGGCGACCTGGTCGTCGGGCCCGGGCACGTGGGCATCTACATGGGCCGCGGCATGATGATCGACGCCGGCAACCACCGGACGGGCGTGGTCTACCGCAAGGTGTACGGCGGACTGCGGGTCGCCCGCATCTCCTGAAGGCTCATCCACCCGGCCGCGCTGTCGCTCGACGCCTCAGCGCGGCAGGGTGAGCCGTACGGTCGTGCCCGTCCCGGGCTCGCTCTCCAGGTGCACGCTGCCGTGGTGGGCGTCGACGATCGACTTCACGATGGCCAGCCCCAGGCCCGGGCCCTGCGTGGCCATCACCTCGGCCGCCGCGCACCGGTAGAACCGGTCGAAGACGTGCGGCAGCTCGTCGGCCGCGATACCCACCCCGGTGTCGGTGATCAGCAGCTCCGGCTCGCCCTCGGAGATCGAGTCGACAGTGATCTCGCCGTCCGCGTGGGTGAACTTGATCGCGTTGACCAGCAGGTGGTTGAGCACCTGGGCCAGCCGCTTGGCGTCCCCGCGGGCCGGCACCGGCGTCTCGGTGCGGTCGCGCAGCTTGACCCCGCGGTGCTCGGCCAGCCCCCGGCAGGCGGCGACCGCCTGATGCGCGAGTTCGGCCAGGTCAACCTCGGCCAGGTCAAGCTGCACCCGGTTGTCGGTCATCTTGGCCACCATCAGCAGCTCGTCGATGAGCCGCAGCAGCCGGTCGGAGTTGCGCGACATCACCGAGAGGAACCGGCGCGACGTCTCGGCGTCGAAGTCGTCCTCCAGCAGCATCTCGAGGTAGCCGCGAATCGTCGACAGCGGCGTCCGCAGCTCGTGGCTGACCGTGGCCAGGAACGAGTCCTTCATCCGGTCGACCTGGCGCATCCGGTCGGCGATCTCACCCGCGTGCCGCGCGTAGCGGCGCAACTCGAGCTGCACCGACGCGTGCCGGGCCAGGCTTCGCAGGGCGCGGCGCTGGGCGGAGGTGAGCACCCGGGGCTCGCGGTCGAGAACACAGACCGTTCCCACCGCGTACGTGCCATCGAGCACCACCGGTGCGCCGGCGTAGAACCGGATGCCGAGCGCGTCGACCCCCGGGTTGTCGGCGAACCGGTTGTCGTCCTCGGCGTCGGGCACCTCGAGCAGGTCGTGCGAGGTGATGGTGTGGGCGCAGAAGGACAGATCGCGCGGGAAGCCGTCGAGTTCGGTGCCGACCTTCGCCTTGAGCCACTGCCGGTCGCGGTCGACCAGGCTGACCAGCCCCACCGGGGTCCCGCAGATCTGCGAGGCCAGGAGCGCGATGTCGTCGAAGTCCTCTTCCGGCGGGGTGTCGAGCACCTGGGCGTCGTGCAGTGCCGCGAGCCGGGCCGGCTCATCGGGAGGCAGTGGCGCCCTCATCAACCGATCGTCTCACCCCGGCCACCCGATATGGCCGGATTCGTCGGACCGCTACGGCGCAACGGACCCCTGACAGCAGTCGGCACCCGCCTCCAGGGCGGGTGCCGACTTGCTATCTCCACCGGGCGCGGGGATCTCGGCCGCACACACCCGGTCGGATGTCAGACAGAAGCATCACCCGGCCCTCGCGTTGACGTACGCACCGGCTGTGCGTCCGCCCGAATGAGTGACAGCGCGCCGCCACGCGAGTGAAAGGCGGGCGATACGTAACCGGACTAGTCTCCATGCGTAGAAGGTCCGTATCCCGCCGGAGGACACCACGATGAGTCTCGAACGCGCCGTCGCCCCGGATCCGTACGATCTTTTGCCCCCGGTCCCGTCGTTCACGGTGACCAGCAACGACGTGGCCGACGGGCGCCCGCTGGACGAGCTGTTCGCGCACACCAGCGTGGGCGGCAAGAACCTGTCGCCCCAGCTCGCGTGGTCCGGCTTCCCGTCCGAGACCCGCGGCTTCGTGGTCACCTGCTTCGACCCGGACGCGCCCACCGGCAGCGGCTTCTGGCACTGGGTGCTGGTCAACCTGCCGCTCAGCGCGACCGAACTGGAGCGGGGCGCCGACCCGCTGCCGGGTGAGGCCTTCTGTGTGCGCAACGACTACGGCGACAACAACTACGGTGGGGCCGCCCCGCCGCCCGGCGACCGTCCGCACCGCTACGTGTTCGCGGTGCACGCCATCGACGTCGACAAGCTCGAGGTCCCGGCCGAGGCGACGCCGGCCTACGTCGGCTTCAACCTGGCCTTCCACACGTTGGCCCGGGCCACGATCCGGCCGACGTTCCAGCTCAAAGCATGAAGACCGCCGGCTTACGAGCCGGCGGCCTTCGCGTTTGGATCAGTGTCAGGCGGGGGTGCGCGCCACGACGAAGACGGACTGGCCGAACGGCGGCTTCATGACGCTTTCGGCGGCCTTGGTCACCGGCAGCACCAGCGAGTCGTACACCTTGACCATCGGGCCTTCCTTCGGCGCCAGCTTGAAGATGCTGGTCGCGCCGTAGTAGCCGATCAGGCCGAGCGCGTTCGCGTAGTGCAGCTTCTCGATCTGCAGGCCGGCGTCTTCCATGGCGGCGCGCATCGTCTTCTTGGTGTAGCGGCGGATGTGGCCGGTCGCGATGTCGACCTGGCTCATGGCGAACATGAAGGCCGGCACGATGATGATGACCCGGCCGCCCGGGCGCACCAGGTCGGCCATGCTGCGCAGCGCGCCGACGTGATCCTCGATGTGCTCGAGCACGTTGTACGAGACGGCGGCGCTGTACTCACCGTTGGCGTCGGCCGACGGGAGCAGCATCTGACGCACGTCGATGTTCGGGTAGTCGGCCATGCGCTCCTTGAGCAGCACGAGCCTGTCCGGGTCGGCTTCGGTCGCCGTGAACCGCGGAAGGTGCTCGGCCCACTCGATCGCGTAGTCCCCGAGACCGCTGCCGATCTCGATCGGGTTGTCCCCGAGGTACGGAAGAGCGAGCTCGACGAACCACCGGCGGTGGTTGACGGCCGTGGCGAGGCCTTCGAGCACTTCGGACTGGATCCGCTGGTCTCCAGTGATGTCTGCCATATGTAAGGTTCCCTCGTCTTGCCGATCTGAGCTGACAGCGGGACCGGACGAGTTAACCATCCGACGCGCGTATCCGAAAGTTGAGGCCGGGGCAGGCGCTCATTATTTGCCTGATTGAGACATGCGAAGCTGGGTACTACCACCGGTTCGGCGCCTAATACGACGTTCATATCGGCTCGATCACGCATGGGCAGCTCGTCACAGCAACGTTACCAACCTCGGTTAGGCTCGCCCACGCTATGACGATTACGGGTATTGACTCGACAGGCCAGCCGGCTGGCGGGAACGTGCTGCCGCCCCGTCAAGTGACCGAAGCCGACGACCTCGAAGCCGAGCTGATCGCGCTCGAGACCGACGCCGCGACGACGGCGCCGGCGTCCGCCCGGCCCGATGTCGAGGCCGCCCCTGAGCAGGCCGGGAAGCCTGCAAAACGGTGGTGGCGACGGCGACCCGACTGGCGTGACGTGCTGGCGGCAGCGACGTTCGTCGTTGTCGCGTTCTATCTCACAGCCCCGTTGTGGCTCAATCTCGATCATCAGCTGCGCGACGATCCGCAGGATCAGGCTTTCTTTGAGTGGATGCTGGCGCATGGTGCCCGCGTGCTCACCGATGGCGCATATCCGTTCTTCTCCGATCGCATGAATTACCCCGATGGGGTGAACATGATGGCCAACACCTCGGTGTTGGCCATATCGCTGCCGATGACTCCGGTGACTTTGTTGTTCGGCCCCCATGTGTCGTTCAACTTATTTCTAACTCTGGCGTTGGCGCTCACCGGTATCTCGTGGTATTTCGTGCTCTCCCGCGTGTTCGTGTCTTCGCGACTCGCGGCTTGGGTCGGCGCACTGTTCTGCACGTTCGCGCCCAGCATGGTTTCGCATGCCGGCGGTCACCCGAACATCGTCTCGCAATTCCTGGTCCCGCTGATCATCTGGCGGACGCTGCGCCTACGGCAGCCCGGCCGGGTCGTCCGCAACGGACTGATCATGGCCGCGCTGCTGATCTGGCAGGCCTTCATCAACCTCGAGATCCTCTTCATGACCGCCGTCGGCCTGGGCGTGTTCTGCCTGATCATGGCCATTGCGCGGCGGAAGACGCACCGGGGTGAGATCCGCCGGTTCCTGCCCGGCCTGGCCGTCGCCGGCACAGTGACGCTGGCCGTGCTGGCGTACCCGCTGTCGGTCCAGTTCTTCGGCCCGCAGAGCTACCACGGGCTGCCGCAGTTCGTCCGCAACTTCGGCGCCGACCTCGCCTCGTTCACCGCTTATTCGAGCCACTCGGTCGCCGGGAATTCGGTAATCGCGGAACGGCTCGCGCAGAACCCGGCCGAAGAGAATGCGTTCTTCGGCTGGGGCCTGGTCATTCTCTTCGTCGGCCTGCTGGTCTGGATGCGCCGCTCGGTGGCGGTTCTCGCGCTGGGCGGCATCGCGCTTCTCTTCGCGGCGATGTCACTCGGACCGCGAATTTTCCTGAACGGGATCAACACTGGCATCCCCGGCATCTGGGCCGTTCTGCACAGCGTTCCGGTGCTGAACTCGGCCGTGCCCACCCGCTGGGCCATGGCCATCGCCCCGGTCGTCGGCATCCTGCTGGCCCTGGGCGTGCAGCGGGCCATCGACCTCACCCGCGCCCAGCCGGCCGCCCGCGGCCCGGTCCGGGTCGCGATGATCACCGCGGTCGCGATGGCGCTGGTGCCGCTCGTGCCGGTCCAGCTCAAGACGGCCCCGATGGCCCCGGTCCCCGAGTTCGTGACGTCCGGCGCGTGGAAGCAGTACGTCGACGACAACCACACGGTGGTCACCCTGCCGCTGCCGGACTCGAGCTACCCCGACCCGCTGCGGTGGACGGCGACGACCGGCCAGGACATGCGCATCGCCGGCGCGTACGCCCTGCTGCCCAACCAGAACCCGCTGAACCCGGCCGACCGTACGGCGCTGTTCTCGCCGCCGTGGCGGCCCACCAGCGGTCTGATGGCTTCGATCCGCCAGGGCAACCCGATCCCCGAGATCAACGACACCCGCCGCGAGATGACCCTGGCCGACCTCCGCTACTGGAAGGCCGGCGCCGTGGTGCTGACCCCGCAGGTCCGCGACATCGAAATGCTGCGCGCGATGACCGGCCTGCTCGGCTTCCAGCCCACCTGGACCGGCGGCGCCTGGGTCTGGGACGTCCGCCCCCTGGTCGACAACCCCGACGCGGTCCTCACCGGCCCCGACATCGGCTGACCGGATCCGTTGAACAAGGGCGGCCTTCGGGCCGTCCTTGACCGGGGCGTGTCACCTTTGCCGGCCCGAGCCCTCGCAGCCAGTTGACTAGGCTGCCGGGAATGGCGAGCCGCATCGGAGACATGGTGATCGACTGTGCCGACCCGGAACGGATGGCCGCCTTCTGGAGCGAGGCGCTGAACTACCGGATCTTCGCCCGCGACGGAACCGGCGTAGCCATCCGCGGAGCGACCACCAGCCCCGACATCTTGTTCATCCGGGTGCCCGAGCCTAAGCCGGCCAAGAACCGCCTGCACTTCGACATCTGCCCCACCGACCGCACGCAGGCCGAAGAGCTGGACCGCTTGCTGGCCTTGGGCGCCACCCACTCAGCAATCACCGCGAGCGGCTCCTGGATCGTCCTCGAAGACCCCGAGGGCAACGAGTTCTGCCTGATGTCCAAGCAGATCCCCGCCGAGCCCGCCCCATTCCACGACGCCTGACCTCAGCCGTGTCCTCTAGCGGATAGCGCGGCGGCTGGTTGTGCTGTCGACTTGAGTGGTGTCCAAGCCGCGTCGGCGCACGGAACTGACGCATCGGGGGCCATCAAGGGGCGCCGGTCCGAACCCTGCTGTGTGGCCTCGACGAACCGGCTTGGCGCAGCAACGTGATCGACACGCGCAGCCTGGCGATTGGCGGCAAACTGCCGCCACGTTGGCGTCTGTCCTCTCGGTCCTCCTGGTTGCGGCCGGCCTTCTCTACACCAACGCCGCCAACCGAGATCAACTAATGCTGACCGAGCGGGGGCAGGTGACTGATCGCTTCACTCGGGCGATCGATCAAATCGGCTCCGACAAACTGGATGTGCGGATCGGAGGTATCTACGCGCTGGAACGACTCATGCGGGACTCTCCAGACGATGGCACTCGACTGATCAAGGTCTTATTGACTTTTGTCCGTGAACACGCCCTGCCGTCCTCGGGGCTCACGCCTGACGAGCCGGCCGACCGCACTTCACAAAGCAGGACGCTTGCTTCTCGGAGCAAAGTTGCCTCGGACGTACAGGCCGCGTTGGACGTCTTGGGCCACCACTTCAACGGCTCGTCCGGGATTCGCGGTCTTGACTTGTCCGGTCTGGATCTGACGGGCGTCATCCTTGTCGACGCCTACCTCGTCGAGGCGAATCTCGGTGGAACGGACCTGTCGGGTGCCGCCCTGATCGGAGCAGACATGCGGAACGCGTACTTGCAGTACGCGGACCTCAGTGAAGCAATCTTGGGCGGCGCAGATCTTGGTGGTGCTGACCTCGAGTTTGCTGATCTGAACGACACGTGGTTGGTCGGCGCTAACTTCGCTGGCGTCGACCTGCGGCCGACCTACGGGCTGACGGACGACCACTTGAGGTGCATCCGGGTCGACGACGAGACGGTGTTGACTCCAAGGATGGAACGACCGATGCCTGATTCACACCTGAGTCGCGCGTGCGAGGAGAGCCTCGTTCGCTGATCGTGTGGTCTAGGGCAGAACCTCGATCGGGCCGTGGGAGCCGGAGGCGTTGGCCAGGTCTTGCATCAGGCGGAGGATTCTCGGCCAGTGTTGCTGGACGATGCGGTCGGCTTCCACGAGCAGGTCGGCTCGGGACTTGGTGGCGTCGACCAGGGACTTTTCCAAGGCGTTCTTGTGGTTGCCGGTCAGCCAGTCCAGGTTTTCGTCGGTGTCGTGGCCCAGGGCCTGCAGGTAGCGGACCGACGCCGACAGGGAGCCCAGTTCGGTCAGGGCGGCGAAGTCGGGGCCGGCGGAGCTGTCCTTCTCGTAGAGGACCGAGCCCATGAAGATGCCGTGCGGTGCGGGCTGGATCTCGTGGACCCGGGCGCCCAGGTGCACGCTGACGACGCTGCGGCCGGCCAGGCCGGCTAGCAGGATGCCGGTGGAGATTTCGTCGATCTTGGCCGGCCGCAGGACGTCGGCCGGGTAGGCGACGACGAGGGGACCGGCGCCGCCCACGAATGGGAACGGTTTCACGCAGGCACTGTAGAACGTGGCCCTTAGGACTTGATGCAGCAGCCCTTGCAGACCTTGGGTTGGGGCAGCGTGAAGGCCAGGCAGCAGGTCTTGCGCTGGACGTCGAGCTTGCCGTTGGCGTCCGGCACCAGCTCGATCAGGTCTTCGACGCCGAGGGCGCGGTGCAGCTGGGCGATCGCCTCGGCCGAGCGGCCGGGCAGGACGTCGGCCGAGCGGAGGACGCCGTAGGCCACACCGGACGAGAGCGAGCCCATCAGCGTGCGCTTGCCGAGACGGACCCTGTCGTGGATCGCGTCGAGCAGGGGCGTCAGGTGCTCATCGAGCAGGGAGCGGCGCAGCTCGGCCAGCAGCTCGGCCTCGTCGGCGACCACCCGCACCTGGGGCAGGCCGGCCAGGGCGATCGGGTCGCCGGGCAGCACCGCGACCGGGATGCCGGCCCGCAGGCCCAGGGTGACCAGGGGGCGCGGGTCGGCGAAGTGCACGAGCACGTCGTCGGCGGTGAGCAGGGGCACCCGGCGGGCCGACGCCCAGCCGAGCACGGCCGGCAGGGCCAGCCAGTACGTGTAGGCCTTCCAGGCCAGGGCGGCCGCGGCGTGGGGCTGGGCGTTCCAGCGGCGGCCGGCCGACTCGAGCAGATCGTCCAGGCTGTCGCCGGTCAAGGTGCTGGCCGGGAGCCAGCCGGCGGTGTCGTGGACGAGCAGGTCGGGGGCGACGCCGGGCAGTTCGGTGCTGGTGCCGAACATCGCTCGCAGGGTCGCCGTGACCGGGCCCAAGGGATCGGGGGCGGTGACGGTGCGTGTGGCGCGGTCGAGAGCAGTGGTCACTGAACGTGCCCGCCCTGCGGCGCTTGCGTAACCTGGAGCACCGCATTCACCTCGCCGAATGAGTAGAAAGCACGGTGGCCGAAACGCCTCCGTGACGACGACCCACCGTACACCTCTTAGGCTAGCCTAACCAAGCAGAACTTTCGGACGAATACCCTCCGCCAGGGTTACCTAACCGACGGCGCGTACGTTGCCTGCTTCGTCAAGGTATCTGTCGTGTACTCGCTAATAGCGCCATCCGGACACCAGCGGCGGCGACACTGAAATTCTCGTCGCGAAGGGGACATCGATGATGACCACCTCGCCCGTCGAGCGGGCCGCTGATCAGTTTGTGACGGCGCTGGCGCACTGGCGGGTCGAACGCGGCATGAGCAAGAAGCAGCTTGCCGCTCGCATGGGTTTCGACCCTTCCTACGTCAGCCACGTCGAGGGGCGTCGGCACAAGCCCACCGAAGACTTCGCCCGCCGGGCGGAAGCCGTGCTGGGCGCGGGCGGGGTGATCTGGCAGCGCTTCCAGGAGTACGACGAACTGCGCCATGCGCGCGGCACGGCCCTGCACCGCGATCCCCCCGTACCGGTTCAATGGTTGCCGCCGGGAACCGGGCTGATCGTGGAACGTGAGGTGGCCGAGCTCCGCTACACCGACGGCACCTACCGCTGCCGGGTGCGGCGGGCGCTCTACAACGCTGGTTCCGAACCGGTGACCCGCTACCTCGTGAAGATCGCGGTCGACCGCTACCCGAACGACCCCACCGGCTCCAACCGTCACCACCGCGAGCACCCGCTGAGCTTCGACGAGATGGCGTTCAACGCGTGCGCGGGCGAGGGCGACGCGGTCGAGGCGATGGACTGGCGGATCAAGCTCGATCGGGACGCCTCGAAAGAGGTGTGGCTGCTGTTCGCCAACGAGGGCGGCCAGTTCGCGCTCTATCCCGGCGAGAGAACCACTATTCAGTACGAATACACGGTCGGCGTGGAGAAGTGGGGCCAATGGTTCCAGCGCGCCGTCCGGCTCCCGACCCGCCGGCTCACCGTGCGGCTCGACTTCCCGGCCTCGTTCGACCCGCAGGTGTGGGGAGTGGAGACGTCGCTGGCGGCTGAGGTTCCCGTGCGTACGCCCATGGAGAGGCACGACGACGGCGACCGCGCGGTCTTCGAGTGGTCGACCGACACGCCCCAGCTCAACGCCCGGTACCGCCTGGAGTGGCGCTTCCGTGGGGCCGGGGCGCCGCCCTTCCCGTCGCTGGCGCCGGCGGCCAACGGCAACGGCCAGCCCCGCGCCTCGGGGCAGATGCGCGGCATCGGGATAGTGCAGCGCGGCTCCGAGCTGCTGCGGCAGCGCGCCCGGCACTTCCAGCTGCCGCGCGAGGAGGACGAGGCCCGCGAGGTGGTGGCGGCCCTGCGTGAGGCGCTGGCCCGGCTCGAGCAGGTGCACGATTTCACCAAGGGCGTCGGGCTGTCGGCGCCGCAGATCGGCCGGTCGGTCGCCGTGGCCGTGGTGCGCTCGGCCGACCCCGACGACGAGCCCCAGGTGCTGATCAATCCGCGGGTGGTCGGCGAGTCGGCCGACCGGGACGAGCAGTACGAGGGGTGCCTGTCGTTCTTCGACTACCGCGGCCTGGTCAAGCGCCCGCTGCGGCTCGACGTCGAGCACGCCCGGCCCGACGGCACGCGCGTCGTCACGCGGTTCGAGCGCGCGATGGCCCGGCTGGTCGCCCACGAGATCGACCACCTGGAGGGGCGGCTCTACGTCGACCGCATGAACGCCGAGTCGAGCCTGGTGCCGGACTACCACCAGAGCGGGCGGCCCTGGGTCTACTAGAGCTCGTTCTCAGAGGTCGGTGAAGCTGTCGTACTTCACGCGGATCGATGGCACCTGCAGCTCGGCCAGCGTCTTCAGGGTGGCCTTGACCATGGGCCCCGAACCCGAGACGAAGAAGTCGTGCTCGCTCCACGGGCCGTAGCGGGCCACCACGTCCGAGATGTTGCCCTGCTCGCCGGGGTACGTGGGGTCGTCGCTGCAGGCCGTCACGACTGACAGCCACGGATAGCGGGCGGCCAGCCGATTGAGTTCGGCCAGGTCGTACAGGTCCTCGCGGTTTCTCGCCCCGAAGAAGACGTGCACCCAGCGCGTGCGGTTGTACCGGGTCAGCTCCTCCAGCAGCGATTTCACCGGGGCCAGGCCGGTGCCGCCGGCCACGAAGACGGTGTCGCGGGTCGAGCGCCGATCCAGGTTCATGGTGCCCATCGGGGCGGCCAGCCGGATCATGTCGCCGACCTCGAGACGGCGTACGAGGGCACTGGAAACCCAGCCGGCGCCGACCGCACGGACATGGAACTCGAGGGTGTTGTCCCGGCGGGGCGCGTTCGCTATCGAGTACGGGCGCCACAGCCGCGGTTGTATTCGCGGGCACTCGATGCTGACGTACTGGCCGGCCCGAAACTCGAAGGGCTGCATCGGCAGGACGGTGAAGACCGAGACGTCGGTGGCCCGGCGCTCATGTGCCACTACCTCGGCGTACCAGAAAGGGGGGTTGGTATCGGTCTCCGCGCCCTGCAGCATGACCGAAGCGATCTTCGCGTACGCCTCGGCCCACGCCTCGTCGTACTCGACGCTCCACTGCTCGCCGGCGTGCACCCGCATCGCCTCGATCAGCGCGCCGCCGACCACCTCGTAGTGTTCTGGTTCCACGTGGAACTTGCGATGATCCCGTCCGAGCGCCCGCAGGTAGTCGGTGAACTTGTCAGCGTCGTCGATCGACTGCACCGCGGTGACGATCGCGTTCAGCAACCGCGAACGCTGCACGTCCATGTGTACCGGGAAGAGATCCCGCAGGTCGGGGTACGACAGGAACAGACGCGCGTAGAAGTATCCGGCGACCTTGTCCTGATGCTCCTCGACGAGGCTCCAGCTCTCTTTGAGCAAGCGTCCGAGGTCTCCCATGCACTCAGGGTGGTCAGAAGAGTCGGATAAGCGACGCACGGCTCGTGCGACTCATCTCAATTCACCTTCGGGTGACCTGCTCCTAGAGTTGTCGGGTGACCCTTGAGCGCCAGCAGGCCACCCGGCCGATCCTCACCGCCGAGATCATCATCGTGCTGTTGCTGTCGCTCGGTCAGAGCGCGATCTATTCGATCGTCTCGATCATCGCGAAGCTGACCGCCGACCAGCCGCTCTCGCAGCAGGCCGCGGTGCTCAATGCGTCCCGCTCGGCGCGCCCGTACCTCGACCTCACCTACCAACTGCTGGGCATCGCGTTCGACCTGATGCCCGTCGTTCTGGTGCTTTACCTGCTGCTCCGCGACCACATCTCGCCTCGGCGCGAACTCGGCCTGTCGGCCGATCGGCAAGGTTTCGACTGGGGCTGGGGCGCGTTGCTGGCCGCCGGCATCGGCATTCCCGGGCTGCTTCTGGTGTACGTGGCCAAGCTGCTCGGCATCAATGCGGACATCGTGCCGGCCGCGCTCCAGCCGGTGTGGTGGGCGGTGCCGGTGCTGATCCTGGCCGCGGTGAAGAACGCCGTGCTGGAAGAGGTGATCGTCGTCGGCTACCTCATGACGCGCCTGCGTCAGTGGGGCATGTCCACCGTCGCGATCATCGCCTGCTCGGCCGTGCTGCGCGGCTCGTACCACCTCTACCAGGGCTTCGGCGCCTTCGTCGGCAACGCCGTGATGGGTGTGGTGTTCGCGCTGTTCTTCCTGCGCTTCAAGCGCGTGATGCCGCTGATCGTGGCGCATACGCTGCTGGATGTGGTCGCGTTCGTCGGCTACACCGCCCTGCCCGAGTCGTGGCTCAGCTGGGTCTGACGCCGGTAGTAAGAGGTGGCCCGGGCCGTGGTCGCCTGAGCGGCGGTGGTGCTGGTGAGCAGGGCGGCCAGCAGACTCGTGCCGGGGTAGGCGCGGTTGATCGACCGCAGCGCCGTCCAGGCGGCGGCCTGCGGAACGACCAGCCGGCTCAGGCGCCACACGGCATCACCGTTCGGCGTGGCATGGGTCTCCTGCGCGGCGGCTGAGACGGCGGCTTCCGCTTCCTCGGCCGTCTCGTGCACGCCGGTGATCACCAACAGGTCGACCGCACGCCGCGGGTCCGTCGGGTCAAGCCCGTGGGCGGCGGCCAGGTGCAGGACCAGCTCGGCGTCGGTGAGCGCCCGCCCGGCCAGAAGAGCGATTGCCGCGTACGACCCTGAGACCGCACCGAAAACGCTGGTCAACGCGCCGAAGCGGGTGAACTGCCGCCCCGCCAGCCGCGCCAGCGCGGCCGGCCCCGCCGTCGGATAGGCCGCGCTGGTGGACGCGGCCCACTCCCGAGCCCGCGGCCCAATGACGTCAACCGCAGCCAAGGCCAAATGCTCCGGCGCGTGCGCGGGGTCCGAGATCAGCCGAGCCCAGCGGTCACCGGCCGCCCGGTCCACCTCCGCCCCGCGGACGGGGGCCAAGCTCTCCTCCACGGCCGAGTCGCTGGGGGAGTTCGGGCGCGAGGCAGTCGCGGTCTCGCGCGCGGCCGGCTCGCTGGGGCTCGAGGCAGCCACGGTCTCATCCGCGGCCGGCTCGCTGGCGGGGTTGGGGCTCGAGGCCGTCACTTTCTCGCCCGCGACCGACTCGCTGGGAGAGCTCGGGCTCGTAGTTACCGTCGCGCGCGCGGCTGCGTCGTCGGCGGTTGCCTCGGAGTTGGCTCGCGATCTCGCTTCGGCCGGTCGGGCATCCGTCTTGTTTGCGGAGCTAAGGCTTGAGGTAGACACCGTCTCGCCCCTGGCCGCGACCGTCGAGCCGGGCCGTCGTCCCGCCTCTTCCGCTGGGGCGGCCTTCTTCACCTGCGGCGCAGATGACGTCGCGTTCTCTTCTTGCACCGTCGGCGTAGAGGCGCTGCCGGTCGACTTTTCGGAGTCTTCCGGCTGGGTGCTTTCCGCAACCTCGGGCGCTGCGGGACCGGAGCCGGCGTTGTCATTGTCTTCCGGCCGAGCCGCCGTAGCCGCGACCGAGGGCGTTGCGACCGCGCTTGCTTCCGCCGTTTCTTGTGCCCCCGTCACCCGGGTCGGCGTGGCTGGCTGCCGATCGGCCAGCGAGCCCGCGTCTTCCGTTGCGGCGATCTCTGCCGGTTGCTTCCCCGCCGCCTTCTTACTGGCCGGCGCCTTCTTGGTCGGCCGAGCGGGGCTGGACGGCTCGGAAACCCGACCCGCCCTCTTCGCCGGCGCGGCCTTCGCCGCTGCTTTCGACCCGGATGCCGTGCCGGCCAGGGTGCTCTGGGTCGCCGCTTCTGCCGGTGCGCCTTGCGTGGGGGCCTCGGCCGGCGTGCTGTCGGTGGTTTCTGTCGTCGAGGTGGGCTCATCCGATGAGCGCTCGGCCGGAGCTGGGGAGTTTTCGGGCCGCGAAGTGTGGGCCGTCGGTGTGACAGTGGCCGCAGCTTGGGTCGGTGTGGGCGCGGCCTTTGTTGGGGACGGTCTCGGTGCGGACGGCTTGCGCGGGGCTGAGGCCGGCGTGTTCTTGGCGGGCGCTGCCTTCTTGGGTGGTCGGGTGGGCCTCTTCGCGGGCGGGGTGCTGTCGCCGGCCTCGGCCGGTGAGGGCTCAGGGGTGCGCTGCTTGCGGGGTGGGGCCTTGCGCGGCGGTGCCGGAGAGTCCGTACCCCCTTGGGGGTGACTTTCGGCACTTGGCGGCTGGAAGGTGACCGGCGGCGCGGCCTTCGCGGGACGGCGTGGGGCCTTCGG
The DNA here is from genome assembly GCF_026626335.1 of Paractinoplanes pyxinae. GTDB lineage: Bacteria > Actinomycetota > Actinomycetes > Mycobacteriales > Micromonosporaceae > Actinoplanes > Actinoplanes pyxinae. Next base: position 147,724 of record NZ_JAPNTZ010000009.1, read on the forward strand.
CTCGGGGGTCCCGCCCGGCGGCGTCTCACTCGGCGCGTTGAACGACGCCCGCGACGGCCGGGCGCGCGGAGCCTTGCGAGGATCAGTGGGCGGGATCTCCTCCATGCCGCAGCAGCCTAGCCGCAGCAGCGCCATTTCACCTGTTGGAGACACCTCCGACCCACCCGCCGCGCGCGAGGATGGCAACCTCTTTGTGCGGCGCTGAGCGGGTCCGGTATCCTCAACCGTCGGCGGCCTTCACGGGCCGTCGGGGAGACTTCGCCTAGTCTGGTCTATGGCGCCGCACTGCTAATGCGGTTGGGGTTTTATAGCCCCTCCCGGGTTCGAATCCCGGAGTCTCCGCGTGCAGAGCCGGTGTGTATGCTGGCAAAGCACTGAGCGCCCGTAGCTCAATGGATAGAGCATCTGACTACGGATCAGAAGGTTAGGGGTTCGAGTCCCTTCGGGCGCACAAGTGATCAAGGCCGTGACCTGCGGAAACAAGGGTCACGGCCTTTTTCTTTCCCATTTCCGGCCCTGAAAATCCCACCTGGTGGGAGCGTGGTGTTCGGATGGTGATCGCGTGTCGCAAACGTGGTCCGTCCATAGTGGATTCCGATGTTGAGCAGGACTTTCCCCCTCGAACCGCGGCCCGACCCGCAGCCCTCCTCGACTACTGTGCGTGATGACCTTGAGGTATTCGTCATCCGCATCAGGGCTGCCACGAGGCCGTCCAGGCCAACGTCTGACGCCGAGGCCGGTAGGTAGGCGTAGGTATGGCGGGTAGGCGGGCGAGTCGTCCGAGGATGCCGGGGTCGTGTCGTGCCGCCGCCATCGCGGCGGGTGGGTCCGGCGGCGACTGCCGGCGCCGCGGATCCGGATACGAGGCAGCCGGCGACACCGAGGTGTAGTCGATGGCCGCGGCCGGCAGCGGGAAACCCGTCCGGCTTTAAGGGCCATCCGCCTCACGGGGCTCTCCGGGAAAGCGTGCGCCGGAACCGGCGGCGAGTGGTTGCCGCCGGATCATGTCCGGGCCGTCGTGATCGTGCTGGAAATCCTGCCGCACCGGTCCCGCTCTTGACCAAGCGATCCACACGAGTGCCGCAGCCGGCCCGAATAGATCTTCACAGTGCCAGGAGCAAGAGGGCTGCTCCCAGCACCCGAAGCGGCACCTGCAGGGCCGATGAGGGCTCCTGGACCAACAGGAGCCGCAAACCCCAGGCGCGGACCCTGCGAACAAACCCCGGCCGGATCCGCTCCCCTGTAGCACTGCCGCCTCGACAGGCGTCCGTCTGCTCCGTCACCGAACGCAGCCGAAGAATAGCCAAGAGAGGGTATAACCTGTTTACTGATCTGCCGAGATCAGCGCATCGAACATCGAAGAAGTAGGACTCTAACCGGTATCTCAAAATTTTGCTGTGGATGGGGGGAGTGAGGGACCTAGGTCATTCAACATTGCGCGTGCTGCATGCTTTCGGCGCTGGCCCAAGATGAGAGGATTGCTCCGTGCCGTCTTGTCGATGTCATAATAGACCGTTGCTTGTATGCGCTTTCCGTACATCTGCTCGGGAAATATGAAACCCATAGAAACAGGAAGGTAGTAAATCTTAATGCGTCGATTCGGTTCTACGGTCTGAGGGAATTCAAGCTTGTAAGGCCCACACGCGCCGCAAATCGTATCGTCGATCTCGACATGCTCGACGAATAGGGCTCCTCTGCCCGTGTTCATCACGGTAACCATCAGTACCGGAAGGCCCAAGGAGTCGTCGTCGCCGTCGCGTTGTCCGTGTGGCCACGGAGCGCGAAAAAACCTACCTTTGTTCCTCAGAACGCCGTAGTGAAGAGTTGCCTTCGCGTTCCCCGCGGACCCCTTCCACTGGTACCGACTCCAGGCTAACGCTATTGCACTTAGAGTAAAAGACGCGGCACTAATGTAGACACTCATAAGTCCAATGTAGTCGACGAGTGCAATCCAGTAGTCGACCTTGCTCCTGGTCCTGCGACACGACAAGGACTGGCGGGCACGTAACGCCGTCGGCCACCATCCCGGCCGAGGCTGCTGACCGCCCGAGACAGCGAGGCCTCATACTTCTACGGCAGAAACAGCCTTAGGCCAGCGGCACGCATGTCAGTCTTCGTCCGTCCCTGACACAGCGTCGCGCTGGACCTATGCCATCGTCCTTGGCCACCGAGCGAGCATCCGGATCTGCCGCCAAGCATGCATGATGGACGATGGGAAGCCGTCACACGCTGTGATGCAGCCTGCGTCGCCCGGACACACGCTCATGCCGAGAACAGTGCACTCAGTGTGTGAGCATGCGTCCGCTGCCGGCTCCGGCTAATTGTTTAATATCTGCCAATCATGCGGACCTTCTCGGCATGGACGGGCGAGAACCTTCACTCTCATTCATTCGCTCTAACATCGCATGCCAGGTCACCAACGGCTGAAACTATAGATATTCGGCCAACCCGGTCGACCTGCCTGTCGCAGACTTCGATAGCTCGAACATCGCGATGGCGAAGAAGCAGATAGGTAAGGCTCTCCTAAGCATCAGGAGAGCAGTGTCAGCTCACACGACGCAAGCACTTCTGGTGCGTAACTTAAATGATCCATAAAAGAGTTTCGCTGAAGGGTGGAGTAGCGATGGCGCAAGGTGATCCAAAAGTCCTCGATCGACAGACTAGTGCAGCACGTCCTACCAAAAAGGGGTCCAGGCTCGTTCTTTGGACCTTCATCATCGGCATTGTCGCGACGCTAGTTGGAGTCCTAGCGTTTGGGCGAGACCTGATCGACTTCACGGTCAACCCTCAGCGCTCCTGCCCGGGAGATCCGCAGCGAGCTACAGTGAGCTCGCCCGCACTGGTAGGACCACGGTTCGAGTACACGGTGACTTTTCAGTGCCTGCCGCCGCCAGGCGAAAGCTACTACTTGGTCTTCGAGCTCCTTGACGTGGGGGCTCCCGTGAAGCATTCCGTATTTTTTCGCAAGAGCACTTACGGTGATGTCAAGCCGGGTGACGTGTATCAGAATGGTCATGATCTGTCGTCTGCAAAAGTAGGATCGGTACGGCGCATCTATATCATCCGAACGACACCTCAGAACGCTGCACAATTCGGCGTCAATACGGTGCCCGGTGGTGGCGTGCTCGAACTTCCGCCAAACACACTAGCCTCAAACATCCTAAGTGTGACCCGTGGGTGGTGACCAACGAACTTTCACGCACCTTGTCTGGCGTACTCAAATGGCCGCTGACCGCGCTACCCATGCTGTTTTCGTCGCAGGGCACCGCGGTCGAACGTCGGCAATGGTGGCCGTCGCGATCTTGGATCGCGCGGCTTGTCAGCGGCGGCGTACACGTCGAGCGGACAGTCGCCTCGCCATCCTCTGCCGCCTGGGGACATCATCATCATGCGTGCCTCCGCGGAGTCTGGCGTTTTGTCGTTGTCACTCTGCTCGGCCACGCGAGAAATAGAGGCTATTGCTCGTCGATAGGAGCGCGGGGGCGAACTCTCATGCCGCGTCGAGGGCGTTGGTGGTCTTGCCGACGGTGACGCACCGTAGGTTATGGCTACTTCTTCTGTTTCCGATCACCCTGCGGTCGCGATCGACGAGCGTATGCTGCGCGCGGCGGTGGCCGCGTACCTGGGCCGGTACCTCGGTGAGTCCCGCGTCCATACCGGCTCCGACCTCAAGGTGTTCCTGACCTGGTGCTCAGGTCAGGATCTTGATCCGCTGTGCCTGGGCCGGGCTGAGATCGAACGGTATGTGCGCTGGTTGCAGGAAGTCCGTTGATACCAGCCCTCGACCGTGTCTCGCCGCTTGTCGGTCGTGGTCGGCTTCTATCGCGTGTGCGTCATCGACCAGCTCTTGGCCCACTCGCCGGCCGACTATGTCCGGCGCCCGCAGATGCCGACCGACTCACCGACGCTCGGGCTCGGCCACCTGCAGTTCGAGGCCCTGATCACGACCGCACGACTGTCGGCCAACCGCAACGACAACGCGTTGATCGCGATGCTCGGCCTGCTCGGGCCTCGGATATTCGAAGCCTCCGGCGCGAATATCGCCGACCTCGGCGAGGAGCACGGCCATCGTGTCCTAAAGGTTCGCGGCAAGGGCGACAAGACGGTGCTGGTTCCGCTGCCTCCCGCGGTCGCTCGGGCCATCGAGCATGCCACCGACGGCCGGGAGCACGGGCCGATCCTGCGCAACATGCTTGGTCGGCGGATGGATCGGCACGCCGCGACCCGCCGGCTCCAGTCCCTGTCCGAGGCAGCAGGCATCCGGATGCCGCGGATGCACCCGCACATGCTGCGCACATACGTTCGTCACCACAAAGCTGGACGCGGGAGTCAGCCTCCGAGACGTGCAGATCGCCGCCCGGCACGCCGACCCCAAAACCACAATGCGCTACGACCGGGCCCGCAAGAACCTCGACCGGCACCCCAACTACGTCCTCGCCGCCTACATGGCCTCCGGCACCTGAACCTCAAGGCCTGCCAGCCCGGGCAACCCAGGCTGGCAGGCCTCGTCTGGTCACCGATTACTTATCGCCGGCGGACGAACGTCCGCTTCATCGACGGGATCGCGCATATACGCGGACATGCCGATGAGCGTGCGTCAGGGCCAGGTGTCAGCCACGGCTCGGCGGCGGCGATCCCTTTGCGGTCTCATCTCGATTTCGACGAGAACGCCTCAGCGATCATTCGATGTCCCTGGTCTTCGAACGGCTCGTCGCCGACTCGGTAGGCCCACGCTGTAGTGCCGATCGCCTCGCGGACTCGATTGCGGTACCACGCGGCTTTCTCGCGGGGATCGGTGCCGTACCCGTCGAGAAAGGCTGCCTCGAGCTTCGGGTCGCGGCGGAAGTCTTGGGCGGCCAGCCGGGCAAAGTCCGTGAATGCGGGACGCATCGCCGCACGGCCGAAGTCGATGACGCTCACGACGTCGTCGCAACTGAGCCAGTTCCGCGGCTGCCAATCCCCGTGGGTGGGTACGAGGGTCGCAGGCGGCGTCGGCCATGCGGCGATCTCGGCTTGTAGTCGCTGCACGGTGGTCGCGGCGATCCGGTGTGGTTGGCCCAGCCAGCCCAGTGACTTCTCGTTCTCACGCCTTTCGTAGTCATCATCGGTGACGACAGTCTGGGCGTGTAGCAAGGCCAGCAGGTCGCCTGCTTGCCGATAGGTGGAGGGTTCGTCTGCGTGCGCGCTGCCGAGCACCAGGTCACCGGGCAGGTAGCGGGTGACGAGGAGCTTCGCGTCCGCGCTGGCATGCACCAAAGTCGGTGCGCGGCCCCTGCTGGTCCATGGCTCCAACCAGTGGTGATGGGCGTGAAGCTCCCGCTGGAGGTGATGGTCATCCTCGCCGCCGGCTTTGACGATGAATCGTGACCCGGCGTGGGTCACTTCGAGGACAGTGGTTGACACCAGGCCCCAGCTGTGATTCTTCTCGACGATCGCGGACGGAAGCCACTGGTCCACTAGTGCCTGCTGTTGCGGAGAGAGGTCGTCGAACGCAGAAGTCACAGCGGGATCATATGAGGTGTACGACCGGGCCCGGCCGAACTGTAGTCGACGACCGCTCCTTGGACACCCGCTCATGGCCGCAGGACGTGCGCGGGGTCTGGGTAGTGGAACCTGTGGTCGCCAACGGCCTTGGCCGGTGCGTCGAGGACGCATTTGAACGCGTGGTGGTCGATGATGGAGGGTATGTCGTTGCCGGGTCTGGACCCTGATGAGTATCCGCCGATCGATCCGAACGAGCCTGTGCCGGACGACGCCGGCGAATTGCTGCCGGATACTCCGGATGAGCTGCCGGACGCTCCGGTCGAGCCGCTGCCGGACGATGGTGAAGAGGGCGGCGTGCGGGAACCGACGTAGTAGGGAGACATCCGGATCTGCCGCCGATCGTGCGCGTTCGTGAGTCCGCAATCACCTGCCGTGTCGCCTCGCGTACCACTACAACCGCATCTGGACCCAACAGAAGCTGTGGGACTACGTGAACTCCCAGCTGGGCTAGCCGAGACACGAGTATTTGAGGCGTTGGGCCGAGCGGCATGGATGGCGGGGCCCAGCGTCGTCGGCGTTCGCGGCGATGGTCGGAGCGGGCGGTTGAAGCCCGGGCAGCCGTTTACCGATCCGCCGATCAGGCGAAACGCCGAGTCATGAGCCCTCGAGAGCTGCGGAGTTCGATGCCGTTCTTGTGCCGGCCGTGGATCCTGGTGGTGTTCGCCTTGGTGGTGGCGATACAGGTCTGGGCCATGGTGGGAAACGTCATCGACCAGGACTGGTTTCTGGCCGTGTGCTTCGGCGTCACGTCCCTCGCCTTCGTCAGCCTGATCGGCCTTCTGCTACGACTTCGTAGGCAAAGTGTCGGCTCGCGGTGGTCCTGAGCTCACGGTCGTCGCGCGGAAGCAACCGGTCTCCTCCCGGTCCGTCCATTGCTCTCGCCCTCTGTCGTGACGGTTGATGCGGGACGCTGCGGAGCCGGTCGGGAATGTACACACTCTTGGGCAATCCTAGATCTGGCTGGCCATCGCGATACCCGGCACGGCCGCGATCGCGATGATCATCGTCGCGGTGGTCTTCCGATACGTCTCTTGGTTCGCGGTAGTCGCTGCTGCTGCCTTTCTCATCGTCGCGTTCGCGCGCAGGCCTAATGCCGTGCTCGGCGACGACCTCGGGCTGCTCGTCCGGGCACGCGGACGCTGGAGGCGTTCCTACGCCTAAAGCGAGATCGAGCGCATGGGTTGGCGGGATGCCGGAATATGGGGAAGTACGCTGCAGGTCTGTCCCCGAGGCGGTCCTTACGACGTGCCCGGCCCCAACTCGTCCGTCGACGTAGGTCGTATCTGGCGGCCGAGACGCAGAGATCGTGCTGACCCTATGCCTGAACTACTGCGACGTCACGACATCAAGACATTGCTCGAGCGCTGAGGTCGTCCTGTCAGCCCTTACCTCAGCCGGTTACTTGACCCGGCTCACCCACTTCGCGCAGGGCCCGCGCCGCGGTACGGCTGCGCCTGGTGCTCCGCATGGACGATGGCCCCACGATGGCCCAGAAAGCCACGGCGAGCCACCACCACGGACCATTGAGAAAGACGTTCAGCACCGCCACAGCGAGCAGCAGACCGAACACCGCGATCTCCACTGCCGGCGTCAGCTTGCGGCTCAGCCTCTGCTCCACCAGCCGCGAGACGAAGGGATGCAGTCGCGGATCATGCGGCCATCGTCCAGCATCAGCGCTGCGCACGACCGTGATCCGCTCCTCCCGGGTGAGGACCTGGCCGTGGGCTTGGAAAATCCGTCGTTCCTGAGACCTGATGAAAAGGCCCATCCCGATCGCGAACAGCACTGCTGAAACCGTGGCACCGATGATCTGGCCCGCCGGATTATTGTCATCGTCGCGTGCCCACCAGAAGAGGAACATGACCATCCCGAAGAGCAGACCAGCGAGCACCCCGCGCGCCCACCAGGGACGCTGTAGCCACCAGTAGCTCCAGTTACGCCCTCGACGGACCCGCCCGTACTCACTGCCGTCACTCATGACGTCCCTCTTCCCGGCGGAAGCAAATCGCAATCGCCCGAGCAGCCGTCTGCGTTCGGAATGAGCTCCGTGGGGCACCGCAGCGGGCGCAGCGACGTACTCGTCGCACGGATATGGGTGCGACACCTCGTTGTCGGGCACGCCGAACGGGCGCCGATCATCCGCCATTGGCGGCATACTCATCTGCGATCCGCATGAGGCGATCTGGGCAGATATCAGTCGAACTTTCAAGGGGTGGCGGTGTTCCAGGCGTTCTGGACCCGTACGTGTCGAGCCGCCACCCACGCCGAACACGCAAAAGCTCCAGCTCGTCAGCTGCGTCGGCAGGTGCGCAGCAGCGTCGACCGATGTCGTAGTCGAACCCGTCAAGCAGGTTGGCGCCGTATTCCCAGTACTCGGTCCGGAAAGTCCGTTCATTGCCTTCGTTGGCCCATCCCCTAGCGGCGGACCAGTACATCTCGTTCGGCGGCTCGCGATGTGATGCTGATGAAGGCACGCCGTCGCTACTTCGTCGCGGGTACCTCGACAGCTAGACGGCGGCCGGGTCGCAGCGCCGTCTCACGCCGCGATGAGGAGCAGTCCCGTCCGCGCGATGGTGTGTCGTGGAACTGGCCGTACTTCGCTCCGCGAAACGTCGCGGCGAGGCAGCCACCGGCGCCCCGGCCGCCGCGGAGCGACGAGATACCGAATGGGTGTAACGGCCGGTTATGCACACCCTGTGGACAGGCCTGTGCATAAACGTCGTCATAACATTCGGCCCTGCTCGACATACGTCGGCGATATGCGTCTCCGTGAGCAGCTACCTCGACACCTTCTATGAATAGATAGTTCGATGTACTCGATGCAAGCAGGGCAGCCGGTGTAAGCGCCGTTGACATGCGCTACCCAGCCACCGGGCTCAGCGGGCACGGCATCCATTCACGTGATGCGGATTGTGCGGGACCAGGCCCTCCTCCACAGTCGTCCCGCCGCCGCGACGTTCTCCTGGCTCGTAGCGGGGTACGATACGTTCACCTCGGCGTGCTTTCTTCCCCTGTCGTTTCGGCGCGGGTCACCACGCCGCGGCGTCAGAGGCAGCACAATGCGGTCTCTGACAGCCTGCGAAGGAGCGGACATGGCTACCGGCATCGTGAAATGGTTCAACGCTGACAAGGGTTTCGGCTTCATCACTCCAGACGACGGCGGTGCCGACGTGTTTGCGCATTTCTCAGCGATCTCGGCGAGCGGCTACCGAAGCCTCAACGAGAACCAGAAGGTGGAGTTCGACATCACCCAGGGCCAGAAAGGCCCGCAGGCCGAGAACATCCACCCGCTCTGATACGACCATAGTGAATGGCGGCCTGAATGGTTCAGCAGGCCGCCATCTTGTGTTTCCCGAGGTAGTCGCGTTTCGTAAATCTTTCTGACTGACGAAGTCCCAGGCGCGTTATCCACAGCGCACGCTTGGTTGATAGCCCGGACCCCTTAGCAGGCCGCAAAGCCGCTATCCGGCGGGGCCGGAGGGAAAGATTTACGAGCCGGCAGGTCAGCGCCTCGCGTGGAAGGCTTCGACGATCGAGATGGGGATGCGCCCTCGATCCGAAACTTCATGACCGTTGTTCGCAGCCCACTCCCGGATGGCCTGATTCTGGTCACGGTTCGCGCGAGCCGGCGGGGCCGGGCGAGACGCGATGCGCCCGCTTGCTCCGGTACGGCCCACCCTGGAGGCGGCCGCCAGGTAAGGGTCGAGGGCCTTGCGGAGCTTACCGATATTCTTTTCTGACAGATCGATGGTGTAGTTGACTCCGTCGAACCCGAACTCGACAGTGCGATCGGCATCGCCACCGTCTAAGTCGTCGGTGAGTACCGTAATAACTTGCCTGGACATCGAGGTATCGCCTCCGGAAATCGGCTGGCACTATAACGAACGTTCAGTGCTGGAACGATACCCGACAAGCTGCATTCGACGCTCAGCGCGTTGACCAAGACCCACCTACGCGAGTGATGCTGCCGGCCGCCGAAGCGAGCACGTTCCACCTCGGACGGCGGGCGATTATCCGCCTCAACGGGCCATCGCTCGTCAAGAGCCTCTACCCTAGCGAAACAGCAAGCCACCGATGCACAGAGATGCGACATCTGGTACGCCGACGCACGGTCATGCCGATGAGAGTGTGCGCTCAGGAAAGCCGACTTTCTTGGTTGGATCCGTCGTACGGCGACTAGCTACGTCCTCGCCGCCTCCTCTTCCGTGGCGTGCTCGACGAGACTAATTCTTGTATGCGACGAGAAATCGGATAGGTGCGGTGGGACGTCAGGATGGACCTCGACGGGTGCTTCGAATTGCCAACGCGATCGAGGATTGCGCACATGAGAAGAATTCTTCCTGATTCTGCCAGCAGGGAAGCCGCATGGTCGCCGCCGTACGACGAAGCCGATTCTGATCTATAGTGCTTGGTGTCCAGGTACATTTCCCAGAATGCGTCAGCCCAGATATGCGCATCGCCAACAAAATCACTAAAATGATGGCCTACATGCTTTGCGAGCGCGTGGGCCGGCGCGAAGCCGTCGTTAGCCCACTTTGTATTTCGCTTATGGCGAGCCACCCAATGTTCAATCCCAGCGGCAACGTCCATGAGCCGAACCGGGGCAGAAGATTCTCCGACCCTAAGCCTATCCACGAGCGGCCTCACGGCTGGTCCATAGGTGTTCCAAATTCTTAGCCATCTGCCGAATCCTGCCGCATCGCCCAGATGGGCCAGCGAAAATAGGGGGAACTCAGTCATGGATCTTGGCGAAATGATTCCCGGTCGCTGCCACATTAAGGGCGAGTCCCATAGCTCCGCCTTACGCCCGAACGGCGGTTCCGCCACGAGGTTTACGACGCCACCCTCAGCAGATACCATCCCATCATAGGCGAGCCCCACTAGTTCTTGGATTCTAAGCAGCGGCTCACGCATCTCATAGTAGTCCCTTGGCGATTTAGACCTGCAAGAGATCTCGACTGGCGCGAAAACCACGCGTTTGTCGTCGGAGCCGGTCGCCTCCCAATGTGCAGAGAGCACCAATTGACGACCCTTGCTGAGCTTAAGGACAACGTCTTCCGGCGCACGGGCTTCGATTGTATACGATAAGTTTCGACCATCGTCGTCAGTAGTATTGCCTTCTTTCAGGGCAGAAACCCCCGCCCAGTTGGTGATTCCTGGGATCCGAACGCTAACCTCAGTCACGCCAGGTTTGGTCAATCGCCCTGGATCCAGTCCGTGCATCAGAGTTGTGGCTCGATATGTTGCGGTGGATACGCGTTGCCTAGCGCTATTGTGCGACACACTCCGTCGCACCACCCCAGTGACCACGACGCCGGAACTAAAAGTCCGTCCCACTACAGTGTGAGGTACTGCAGTCTCCTCAAAATCTCTGACAGCCTCTCGATTTTCGAGAAGTACTTCAATGCGGAAAAGACCCTCTTCCTCAACCCATTTAATGTGAGCCGGCCTGTCTTGTGTAAAGTCGTGGGGAAGTCCACCCAAATGCGAGAAATATCCGACGCTGCCCGCCCGAAACGTCTCCATGCCGACAGTGTATCTGAATAGACGGCTGAATCTCTTGTCCGCCATTCAATGGACGCATGTTTCGACATGTGCTGAGGCATGCCTTGGTAAGTTGATCGTTAGAACCGACCTACGAATACGCCCTTGCCTTCTCGGCCTAGACCGGAGATCGGGCCGCTGAACACCCTTACATCTTCTGGATCACACTGATCTGCCGCGATCCGCTTGTTCGGAGCGCGGCGGCCCGATCGGTAAACGGCGGCCGGTGCGTCGAGGGCGCTCGAACGCTTGGTGGTCGATGATGAAGGGCATGTCGATGCCGGGTCTGGACCCTGATGAGTATCCGCCGATCGATCCGAACGAGCCTGTGCCGGACGACGCCGGCGAATTGCTGCCGGATACCCCGGATGAGCTGCTGGATGCCCCGGTCGAGCCGCTGCCGGATGATGGCGAGGAGGGCGGCGTACGGGAACCGGCGTAGCAGGAGCGCATCCGGATCTGCCGCGGAGTGGTCGCTCCCTACCGAGCAGCGGCAGCTTTCAATCAGTTGATCATCTCCAGGTTCCGTGGAGATGGTGCCCGTTTCCTCACCGGCGACTGGTCAAGTTTGCAGCAGGCGTTCGATCGTCGGGCGGTGGCCGTCGAGGACCCCCACTTCCTGCTGAACGTGGCCAAGGTCTTGTCGGCGCTGTTCCTCCGCTCGGCCAGCGCACCGACACGCGGGTCGCCGCGGAAGCCGCGGTAGGCTGCGAACCCGGCCCCGGCACGGTGGGCTGCGGTCACTGCGGCAAGTACCAAACCGCCGATGTCGGCAGGGTCGGGTTCCCGCCGCATGTCACGGCCGACGACCGAGGTGCTGTCGGCCAGCCGCCACGGCAGCCCGTGCACCACGCCGGAGAGCAAATTGTAGATGCCGGGCAATTCGCCGAACGAGTTCTCGACCACGTCGCGGGCCCGGACGATGACCGGCTCCTCAGGGCCGCCGGAGATCCGGATGCCTTTGGTAAACGTTCCCGCGCGGTTGGCCACACGCTCAATCAGCGCCCGGTCGACCGTGGCGAGCAACCGGTCGCGTTCCGCTTCGACGGCTGGGCCCGGCCGGGGCATGTACGCGTTGCCAGGCACCCGCTTGGCAGCCTTTACCGACTCACCGGCGTCCAAAGCAGCAACGCCACGCCGCGGGCCAGTCGCACTCTGTAGGACCGGCCGGCGCTGAGTAGATGCAGCAGTAGGGCCGCCGACTCGACTGCACCCCGGACGGGTCCGGCATGCGCGTAGACCGATACCCGCGACTGAGGGTCGGCTAGCAGCGTGCCGAGCGCGCGGGCATGGTCGATGACGTGTACGGCCAGGCACATCTGGGCCGTACCGATCTGCTGCCACAACTGCTGTCGGGCGCCGGTGCGCGGCGAGGCCAGCAGTTCCTTATGGTCTAGGTCAGCTACCGAGCCCGGGGGTGCGGGCGTCCCCATCACGCTTCGCATAAGCGCTTGCAGGTCGGCGGCTTGCTCCTCGCAAAACCGGCTGGCCCGGGTGAGAACGCCGCTGGCGAGGTCGATCGGCATGGCCGCCTCTATAAGGTGGGAAGAAACGTCGTGGTGCACATCCTGCCCGACACCAGCGTCTGGACGCGTCCGCATTCGGTACGGGCTGAGGGTGTGTCTCATGGCCGCCGCGCAGCCAGCGGCCTCTTGCCGGAACACAGCATCGAGCGCAGAGTCGCGTGCAGCAAACTTCGAAGTCTGCGGATGCAGCCAGGCCTCGCGGCCGAGCTGGCACGATAACAGGCGATTACGGTCAGCCTCATTGGCCGAACCAGCGGCGTACGAAACTGCCGATGGAAATGCACATGATCATGTGCGTTTGCGAAGACGAGTCACGCTGGGATGATGCCCACATTTGCTGAGTCGTTGCCTGCGCTCGTTGGAGTAGCTCTCGGGGCCACTGGGGCGATGACCTCCAGCTTGTTGACCGACAGGCTCCGTTGGCGGAGGGAGCTAGCCGCACGCTGGGATCAACGACGGCTCGACGCGTACACGACCTTCGCCGCCACACTTAAAGACATCACCACGCTCGGCTTCCGGCTCACCGCAGAACTAAGACCCGGGTCCCATTCCATTCCCATCGAGCGAACGGTCGGACTGCAGGACTTGGCCGCCGCCAACGCCCGCAAGGCCAAGGATTGGGAGGCGCTCCTTTTGCTCGCCGATGAGCCCTGCGTAACGGCTGCGCGCGAGTGGCGGGACGCCGTCCGAGAGTTCGAGCGATTCTCGCGCGCGGAAACCATAGATGCACCTGCCTGGCAGGAGCGCCTGGACCGCATGAATGAAGCCCGCGACGGTTTCTATGTTGCCGCTCGCCGAAGTCTCGGTGTCCAGGGCGGCTCGGTCGAACAGTTCAAATATTTGCCTCGATCTGCGCCTTGATAGCAAGCGTGGGAACTACGCTCGCTAAGTCCGACAGGATCCGGCACAAGGATGACGGGGAGACGGCAACATTGCGCTCATCTGGCCGCCGACCGCGCTCGGTCGATCTCGGTGACTGGTGTCAGGGTGCACCCAGCAGCACTCCAGGGTCCCCGTCGAACCAGGCGTTGGCGATTGTTAGGCTGCGGATCCGCCACCGGTTGCCGTCGCGGACCAGCTGAGCGTGGTACCGGTTCATCATCAGCGCGTGGCGGGTCTGATCCGGCTGGGAGCCGAGGCCGGGAAGGTAGTGCTGGGCTTGGGCGTAGGCCCAGGCCTGCGCCGTGTCGCCGTCCACCGTAGTGCGGATGTTGCTGATCGAGTGACTGGTGTCGAGCGGGCCGACCGCGCCGACCAGTGTCGTCACCACCGACTCGCGAGGGGTCAGGGGAGGAAAGTCGTAGCCGATGCGCCGCATGGCCGGCCCCAGGTCCACGGTGGCGTCCTCAGTCAACGCGGAGGTGAGCAGGTCGGCGTCGCCCAGGTCGAGTCCTGCGGCATATCGGTACAGGGTGTCGGAGATCGCCGTGTAGTCGACGTGCTCGGGCGCGTCCAGGGATTGGCTTGGTGCAGTCATGGTCTAAGCACATCAGGCGCGGCTGGACAAGGTATTGGCAGGACGTTGATGAATGCTGTTCCGTGCAGGCCATCGCCCGGCGACCCGCGTCCTGCGCCGGGCTCAAACGATGTAGGTGTGCTGCGGTGTCACTGTTAGTTGCGGCGGCGAGCGTGCGATTTGGCATAAGTGGCAGCGCGGAGCGCGAGGACGGGGTCGGCGGACAGTTCGATGCTGGCTGTCACTGTGCCTGGGTTGAACGTCTCTGCGTCCCATGTCGTGGCGTCATCACTGGGGCTCAAGACAGATAGCCGGCCGGTGAAGATTTAGCCGTTGGCTGGGCCAGCTGACTGTCGGGTCGTTGATCGGATCGACTGGGTCGGCCAGTTGCACCTGCAGGTCGAACTGGGCCGGCCCGCGGGTCAGGCGCTCGTCGAGTTCGGTGCGCAGGTAGCCGACGGGCAGTTCGGATAGTTGCTCTTGGTGCAGCTGGTGGATATCGGCGGCCGGTTCCCACCGGTGGCGAACGGGGTGCCGATGCCTGGACGGGTCGATCCAGAAGTAGGTTTGCAAGGCGCGCTGTAGCGCACGGTGGCGTAACTGACCGGCGGAAGCGGTGTGACGGCCTCGAATGCGGCGGCGGTTTGGGGTCGCGCCGTGAGGTAGTCGCGCAGCCGGGGGATCGATCATCCCTATCAGCGGGCCGGTGTCATCGTCTCGGCTGTGAGGACAAAGTCGGCCGGCGTAGCGGCGAAGAATGCCGGCATGCTCGCGGCGATCAGGTCGGTGTGGGTGCGGTCGGGCGGCCGGAACCGGACGGTGAGGCCGCGATTTACACAGCTGGTGTCCGGCACCCGCGGGTGGCCCTCAGAGCCGGAGAAGCGGACCACGGCCGGTAACGGGTCACCTCAAAGATGAGCCGCGGTCGTCAGTAGGACAGCAGCACCCGACGGTGCGAAGATCGCCGTTTACAGCACGCCCCGGGCGTGGGCGCGACGGAACCCGGCATGGATACCGGCCTGCGCCTCCAGCGCGTCGACGACCTGGGACAGGTCGAGCCCAGCTGCGGTCGCGTCGGCAACGGTCTGAGTCATCAGATGTGATCTTCACAGTGATCAACGAGCGTCTGCCGACATCCGCCCGGCCCGGCGGTGTGTAGTACTGCCCGGGCGATCGCCGACCAACGGCAGCTCGCCATCAACAGCTCGCGGAATTCGGCACTCTCTACCGAGCAACCCGGGACGTTCTTTCGTATCGGTGACGAGGGTTGAAGTGAGTAGATCGGACTGTGCAGTGCCGACTCCGCCCAGCCCGGTCTGCTGTGCAGCTTTCGGTCAGGTTCCTACCCGCATCGGCTCAGGCCGCTGTCAATCGGCACCGTGGGCGGCATGGTTCGCGGTCAGTGCCGCTGAGACGAGCCAGAGCGTGAGGGGGTCGGATTTGGCCGGGTCGAACAGTTGCGGGACGGGGCGAGAGTGGCTGGTGATCTCGGTCAGGAAGTTGCGGCCTTTGCCGGTCCACTCGTGCCGGTGCAGCCAGGGTTCTGGATCGTCGACGGGGCCGGTGTTGGCGGCGTTGACGAAGACCCGCGCGACAGCGATGTCGCCGGGATCGTCGAGGGCGACGTCGGACATGCGGGGTGGCCGGTTGAGGTATTCGCCGGCGAACCGGCTGCCGGGCGCGGACTGTGCGGTGATCGTGGTCAGCAGCTCATCGGCCTGCTGGGCGTTCAGATATATGAGCAGCCCTTCGGCGAGCCACACGGTGGGCGCCGTCGCCATGAAGCCACAAGCTTGAAGGGCCGATGCCCAGTCGTCGCGCAGATCGGCAGCAACGCCCACCCGCCGGGTCGAAGGTGGGTCGCCGGTGGCATCGAGGACGGCCTGTTTGAACTGCAGCACCGGTGCGGTGTCGATCTCGAAGATGGTCATCGACGGCCCGAGGGTGAACCGGTAGGCGCGGGCGTCCATTCCGGCGCCGAGGATCACCGCTTGCCGGCATCCCGCCGCCGCGGCGGCGATCAGCGCGTTGTCGTAGAACGGGGTCCGCACCGTGAAGTAGGTGCCCAAGGAGGTCCACAGCGCTGATGAGCCGTCGTCGCGGGCCGGTCCGAGCCGGGGAAGCCGGCCGCTGCCGGTGATGGCGGCACCGGCAGCGGCCTCGACGAATGCGGCGGCCTTGCTGTCGGTGAACAGCCGATCGGGGCGGCGGGTCTCCTGGGCGCGGGCGTAGGCGGTGATCAGTGCGGTGGTCTCTACCCCGTCGGGTGGTCCTGTCCACTGCATGGGCGGTCGTTTCCTTTCAGAGGTATCGAAGAATGCGACGACGTGGCTTCGTGGGCGCGACCGGCGGCCGACGCGGCACACGAAGTCCGCGTCAACGCTGTGCTCGGCGAGGGCGGCAGGCCGTGGATGGGCGTCGTGGCGTCGTTGGGGCGGGCTTCGGTCAGCCGGCGGCTGCGGGAGTGATGTTGTGGTTGAGCCGGAACGTGTTGGTCGGATCGATCCGGCTCTTGATGGCCCGCAGCCGCGGCCACGCCTGCTCGGGGTAGGCGGCCGCGATGCGTTGCGGTAGGTGATCGTCGAGGCCGTACTGGTTGATGTAGGCGCCGCCGGTCGTCCAGGACGCCAACGCGCCGACGAGTTCGTCGGCGTACCTGAGCTGGGTGACGGCCTCGTCGGGGCCGCCGACGCCGACGATCCACATCGAGAACAGCGCCTCGCGGTTACCGACCGCGTTCGCCGGATACGGCTGGCGGCTGAACGCGCCGCCCAGGTGCCGCAGCTCGATGATCTGCACCGGCACGTCAGTGTCCGGCCCGGCGTTCTCCAGCAGCCGGTTCACCGTCTCCGCGGTGAACTCCGCCAGCATCGCCGAGCGTTCGACGAACGGCATCGGCTCGACCGGGTCGGCGTGGATCGTGTCGAACGCCGAATAGGGAATCTCCTGCACGGTATCCAGAAACAGCGGCGCCGCGCGGCGTAACGGCTCGATCGTCTGCTGGGCGCGCAGCAGATCGACGGAGGCGATCCGTACGTGCACGACGAACCGTCCCCGCACCGGCTCGGGCACGCTCGGCAGCGGCGGCAGCCGCAGCAACGCCACCGAACTGGTGCAGCTCTCCGGTGCGGTCGTGGCCCACGCCGCGTACGCCTGCAGGACGGCCGCCGCGTGGGCGCCGTCAAAGAACAGGCCACCCGCGTACAGGATTTCCTGCGGGAACAGTCGGAAGGTCAGGGCGGTGACCACCCCGAAGTTGCTGGTACCGCCCCGAACAGCCCAGAACAGATCCGGGTCGGACTCGGCTGTCACCATCCGCAGCCGCCCGTCCGCAGTGACCAGGTCCAGTGACTCGACGTGGTCGGCGGCCCACCCGTAGCGCCGGCCCATGGTCGGGCTGATCCCGCCGCCCAGCGTGTAGCCCACCACGCCGACCAGCGGCGACGACCCGTTCAGCGGCGCCAGACCGTGCCGTGCAGCCTCGGCCACGACCTGCGCCCACCGCACTCCCGCCCCGACAGTCGCGGTGCGCGCCGCGGCGTCGATGACCACCTCATCCATCCGATGAGTCGTGATCAGCACCGCGTCCTCAATCGGCACGACGGCATGATGGCCGGTGGCCAGCACCGCAACCGGCAGCCCTCGATCGGCGGCGAAACGCACGGCCACCTGCACATCAGCGGCACTCGCCGCGCCGACCACCACACGCGGCCGATGCTGCACAGCGAGGTTGTAGACAGCACACTCCGCCGCATACGACGGATCATGCGGCAGGAGCACCGGCCCGGTGACAGCGCCGGCCAAGGCATCCAGGTCCGCGTCGCCAATAGTGCGGCTTGCAGGCAATGAGGTTGAAGACACGGTCAGTCGCTTCCAAACTGGGCACCGCTCGTCGCTCTGCCCCGTCGGCCAAGAATGGACACGACCAGATAACCGTCCCCGGGTTGATGGATTGTCAGTACCAGATCAGCAAGGACGGCCAGGGACGGAAGGTGCGAGATGCACCGGCCGCCGACGAGGTTCGGGTATTCAGCTCAACCCAATCCGAACCCCGCGGCCGTACCCGACGACCAGCAAAGCAGTCGGCGTCAATGTGCCTCCAGCGGGACGACTTACCGCAGGCGGCATCCTCTTGACGTCCCCGCGCTTTGCGGGAACGGCTTCACCGGATGATGCTGAAAGGGCCGTGGCGGGCAACGCGGGTGGTGACGCGATCGATCGAAGGCTCGGAATCGAGCGCGCTCAAGACGTCGTTACCTGCCCGGTTGTTTCGGATCACGCCGAAACAACCGGGCATCAGGCGTACGGCGGCCTGAGCAAGCACGGCCGGCTGTGTCCGCAACGGGCACATGAGGTCCTCGAGGGACGTGCGATTGTTCCGGTCACTTATTCAGCACAGTGACTGAAATGCGATGTAATCTGGTCTCCTCGAGCGCTGCCGTGTTCCCGGGGACGGCTCGGCGGTTGAGTTCCCGCTCATGGTGCTGCCTGGACGGGGGTCAGCGGAGGTGCAGCTTTCCGAGTTCGGCAACGTACCACGCTCCGATCTCGCGGCCGGTGTCTGCATATTTGCTGTCCCAGCTGCGCACCCATTCGGTGACGACCGCTAGCCAGGTGTTGGGGATGGCACCGGCCTGAATCATGCGTTTGATGGCGATGTCATGCGCCACGGGGCTCATGCCGCCGACCGCGTCGGCGGCGAACATGGTGCGGTAGCCGTCGGCTTGAGCGTTGACAACGGGATAGGCAAGGCAGATCTCGGTGTAGAGGGCAGCGAAGACGAGGTTGTGTCGACCGGTCTGCTTGATCACGCGGTGGACTGCCGGGTCTTCCCAGGTGTTCATGGTCATGCGGTCGTATTCCACCAGGTCGGGAACCTCCTGGCGCAGGGAGGCGATGGTGGGGTGGTTGACGCCGGCTTTGACTCCGACGGTAGTCAGGACGGTCGGCACGTTCAGCAGGCGGGCGCTGCGGGCCAGCGCGCGGACGTTCAGCTCGAGGAGTTTGGTGTCCATCGAGGTCACCGTGGACAGCATTTCGGGCTGATAGTCGATGAGGACCAGGGCGGAGTTCTCAGGGCTGAACAGCGGGTTGCTCCTGCTGCGGGTGCCGGCAGGTTCGGTGGCGTGCGCAGGCGCAGCGGTCGTGGCCGCGGTGATCCCGGCGGCTCCAGCAGCTTGCAGCGCATGGCGGCGAGTCAGCTTAGACATCGAAGATGCTCCTTGTTACAGCGGCGGCTCCATGTCTAACCGAACGTAAAACTACTTGCAGCGCGTAGCAAGTAGTTCTGGTCCTGAGTGATACTGAAGACATGCAGCCGCTGAACTCTCTAGAGGAGGAGCTGGTGCGAGCCTGGTTCCGGCTCGCCATCACGCTTCCTCGGTCGCTCGACGCTGATCTGCAGGCCGGCCAAGGGGTGTCGTTACGCGAATACGGGGCGTTGATGCATCTGTCGGAGGCGCCGGAACGCCGGCTGCGTATCGGTGATCTCGCGGCGCTGTGCGACATGTCGCTCAGCGGCATGACCCGCATGATCGACAATCTGGTCCGCGCGGGACTCATCGCCAGGGTTCAGTCCGACAACGACGGCCGCGGGGCGGACGCCGTGTTGACGGAGAAGGGCCTTGAGCGGCTCCGGGACGCCTATCCGGTCCACTTGGCCGGCGTGCGATCGCGGCTTGTGGAGCCGCTACATGGCATGGACCTGCCTCAGCTCGTGGAGGCGATGCAGGCCTGTGTGACGGCAAGCGCGCCAGCGAAGAACCGCCGCGCGCCTTAAAGTAGACCGCTCAAAACCGACTGCGATGAGATCGATACAGCTGATCTCTGGGGTCACATATCTCGTGCCTGGAAATCAGCCCGGTCTCCTCGCCAGTGCCCGGCCCTGGACGGTCGACAACGGCGGGGTGTCCTGGGTCGACGGTAGTGTGCTCGGGTCGCCGACAGTCAGCGGTCGGCTGTTGCGAAGAATAAGCGCGGCGGCGATGGCGCGAACGCGGAACAGGCGTCCAGCGATGATGGTGGGCGGGTGCAGGCCAGCGTTGATCGTTTGGATATTCGCCTGGTGAGGTTCTCACTTCGGCGATCCTCCCCGCGGACGATCGCGGACTTCTTCATGGGCATGTCACCCCCAGGCGCTGCCGGCCTCAGCCCGTCATGGAGTCGTCGTGGGCGACCGTGCTGAGGCGGGCCTTCTGCGCTTATGAGAGATAACCCGGTTCATTCTCCACGACCTTCGCTGGCCGGTCGGCAGCGATCGTTGCGTCTGTGTCCTGCCGGTCGCTTGACTCTCCCCCCGAGGGAGAGTTCACAGTAAATCGCGTGCCTATCGCAGGGATTCGGTCAGCTCCGCCGTGGAACCTTCAGCGGTGAGTGCAATGGATGCCGAAGATGACTCTGTCATCGCTCAATAGTGCGTAGCAGCAGCGCCTGTCGGGCGGCTTGCTCGCCGTCATCTGCTGCCAAATACCTACTGGAGGATCCTCATGACTAGAAACGTCAACGCTATTACCTTCGACTGTGCCGACCCGGTCACCGTCGCCTCGTTCTGGGCCGCGGCGCTGGAGACCACCGTCGATCCGAGCGACCAGACCGAGATCCTCACGATCGGTATGGGCACGCTTACGCCGTTCTGGGTGTTCCAAAAGGTCGACGAGCGCAGCGCCGGCAAGAACCGGGTGCACGCCGACATCTTCGTGGCCGACCTCGACGGCGAGACCGAGCGGTTGCTCGGAGTCGGGGCAACGCTCGTGGAGAAGTTCGACTTCGGGGTCCTGAAGTTCAACAAGCTCACCGATCCCGAGGGCAACCAATTCGACCTCGCCAACGAGCACTGACGTCGGCCAAGGGTGATCACCATAGCCACAAAACGCATGCCCTCGCCCTCGGCATGCGCCGCCGCGGAGAAGCTTGCAGCGTTTCGAGGTCGCCACATTCGGCCTTGGGGCGAATGCTCCGACTTTCCCGGCGCGACCGTTGTGACGATGAGCGAGCTCCCATCGTAGGTGTTCGAGCAGCTTGACCAGCTCCGTTCCGGGACTTGATCGGTGTCAGATCGCCTTCGCCGCGAACCGGGCCCGGTCCAGCGACAGACCGTCTCATTGAGCTCGGTCTGATTGTCGGCGCACCTATCGCTGGGAACAGCATCCATTCGAGCACGTTGACCGGCCTCGAAGACACCAGGTTCGACGTCGCCAACGTGCGAACAGACGTAGAGAGGCCCACTCATGAGCACTCCAGAACAAGGCGGCCGAGGGCCGTCGTCTGGCAGCGGCGCCCACGCTGAGACGGCGGCGTTCGTCGCCTCGCTGCAAGCACCTGACGGCGCCTTCGCGTGGAGGCCGGGCCTGGCCCCCGATCTCGGAGCGACGTCCACCGCGCTGCGGGTGTTCTCCGAATGTGCGGTGCCCGTACCCGACCGGGCCGCCGTCGAGCGGTACGTCGAGTCGTGTTACCAGGGCGACTCCAACGGGTTCACGCTCACCCCCGGCGGGGACAGCAGTCTGCACGCGATCGCCGAAGGGCATGTCGCGCTGGTCATGCTCGGCCATACCGAGCCGCACTGGACCAAGAATCTGAGCCAGCTTGTCAAGCCGCTGGTGCACGATCTCATGGACGTGTGGATCGCCAGCGCCTTCCTCAACACCGCCGGGGTGCGCTCATCCGACGCCGCTCGATGGGAAGCCATGGTGTTGGGCGCCCGGAACCCCGACGGCACATGGGGAGCCGGACAGGACCGTGCCGTCCAGACGGCGATGCATGCCTCATCCCTGCTGCTGCTCGGCGTTCCCCTGCCCGAACCCGCCATGGTGCGGCAGACGATCATCGGCGCGCAAACCGCCGAGGGTGGCTGGGGCGATGGTGACAGTGACGGCAAGGCGACCCTCGCGGCGACCTATCGGATCGCGCGGGTGGTCCGCGCGCTCTCCCTGCCCGTCGACACGACTGCCGCGACGGCGTTCGTCGAGAGCTGCCGGAAGACCGACGGCAGCTACACCGGCCAGCCGGATGCCGGCAGCACCGGCGGCGATCTGGTGAACACCTACCTGGCTCTCACGATCGATCGGTGGCTCAACGACCCGGCCGCGCCAGGGATCAACTGAACGGTCCGTCATCGCCGCCTATCGACTCGGCGGGCTTGCCGGCCGTCTCTGTCGACGTCGTCGGGATCATCACGGCGCTCAGGGTCGCCGGCTCGACACCGTCCGTGGCTGCGTAACTCCAACTGCCCGCATCCCTGGGACAAGCAGGCCTGTGTGCACAGCATCTCCTGTTCGTCTCGGTCGATGTCTGCTCGAGCCGCGGGCTGAGGTGGATCAGGTCGCATCCGTCGTCGCCCTGCCGGTGCCCGAGACGATGGGCCACGTCACGGCCACGGCCGGCGTCAACGTTCACCTCACGCCGTCCGAATCCGCCGACTCCGGCCCGGAGTAATCACATTCAGTGAGGAAAAGAAGGATATGGCCTCGAAGCTCATCCTCGTCACCGGCGCGACAGGTCTGCAGGGCGGCGCTGTAGTCGACGCCCTGCTGGCAGACAGCGCTCCGGTTCGGGCTCTGGTCCGCAATCCGGCTTCGCCGGCGGCCCTGCAGCTGGCCGCGCGCGGCGTCGAACTCGCCCACGGCGATTTCGACGATGCTGACAGCCTTCACGCCGCGACGGCAGACGTGTGGGGCGTCTTTTCTATGCAGAACCCTTCGACCAACGATGCTCCGGAGGCGGAGCTTCGGGCCGGCCGCAACCTCATCGACGCTGCACACGCCGCCGGTGTCACCACGTTCGTCCAGACATCGGTTGCGCGCGCTGGCGACCAGCAGTCCTTTGCCGGCTGGCACGACGGCAGATGGGACGAGATCTATTGGAACGCGAAGTCCGGCGTGATTGACATGGTGCGCGCCGCCAACTTCCCGTTTTACACGATCCTGAAGCCGGCGCTCATGATGGCCAATTTCCTCCCGCCGCGATCGCAATGGATATGGCCGTCCCTGCAACGATCCATTATCGAGACAGCCGTGAAAGCCGACACGACGCTCGATCTGATCGACGCGATCGACATTGGCAGGTTCGCCGCCGCCGCCTTCGCCGATCCGCGTCGCTTCAACGGGCAGGAAATCGACCTGGCGGGCGACGCGCTGACCCCCGTCGAGATCGCCGCCATCCTCTCGGAGGCGACCGGGAAGACTGTAGCCTATGCGCACCTCACTGCCGAGGACGCGAAGGCGCAAGGCCGAATTCCGGCCGTTGTCGTCAGCGAGGAATGGAACAACGTCGAAGGCTACAGAGTCGATATGGCAAAGGTCGACTCATTCGGCATGAAACGAACGAGCTTCGCCGATTTCGCCCGCCGACATGCGGAAGACTTCCACATCAAAGGGCAATAGCGCCCAGCCTCTAGACGTCGAGCGCAGCGATAGCCGCAGATCAGGAAAAACTGCGTCAGCGCCTCGACGCTCATGACAACAGCCCAATTCGGTCACGCAGTCGTTCAGCCAAGCGAATTTCCTGCACTATAGATTAGCCAACAACTTTGATTGGGAGTACGTCGATGTCACTCAAGCCGCACGCTGTCACCTTCGACACTGCCGACCCGGAAGCCCTTGCCACGTTTTGGGCCGCTGCCTTGGGCCTGGAGGCCAACTCGAGCGAGTTCCCGGGTTTCGCCACGATCGGCACCCCAGGAACTTTCCCGTTCTACGTCTTTCAAAAGCTGGATGATCTCGGTGGAGGTCCCAACCGGTTCCATATCGACTTTGCCGCCGGTGACCGTCTGGACGAGGAGACCGAGCGCCTTGTCGGCCTAGGCGCCACCGTCATCGCGGAGGTCGCCGAGAACGGAATCCGCTTCAACACCCTTGCCGATCCTGATGGCAACAAGTTCGACGTCAGCAACGAATAAGGTGATCCTTCCGGGGGAAGCCGGAGACATGCTGCCCCGGACGGGATGAACCTGGCGTGCTGCCGTCGAACTTGCGATGGCGCTGGCTACGCCGGCACTGCCGCCCGCCGGATCCTCTAGGGCTCGCTAGTTCACAGCGCAGCAATGCAGGTGTACCCCGTCATCCATGGTCTCCAAGTTCTCGGCGCAACCCCCGACATCGAAAACGCCACACTGCTCCTCATACTACCGCGGCAGGGGCGTACAGTCGCGACTCCTGACTGCGGAAGACCCGGTCATTATTACTGTGCTTTAACCTCGAAAAGTTGCGATGGCTCTCGAGACCGGCGATAAAAGGGCTCGCGCCTCGCGCAGTCGTTAGCAATCCATTCGTCGCAGCCGCGGTGCGCAACCTCTATTGCCTCACGCCACATCGGAGGATGCCGATCTGCGTACTCCGCTCGTATTGGCGCGTGATTTTGCAGCGAACTAAACGAACGATTCGACAGAGAGTATTCCTCGTGAAAAAGGTCACCCTCACCCCGCAATCTTCCCCGTCGGTGAGGCCGGTCGCGCCCGGGTTGGCTTTGGTGTCCCTCGCGCTGGCGCAGGCCATCGCCGCGGCGAACTTCAGCATCGTTTATGTGGCGCTGCCGAGTATTGGCCGCGACCTTGATTTCAGCTCCACCGATCTCCAGTGGGTCGCATCGGCCTACACGCTGATGGTTGGCGGCTTCCTGATGCTGGCCGGACGAGCCGTGGACCTTCTCGGCAAGCGCCGTCTGCTCTTCACCGCGCTGACAGTTTTCGGAGCATCCAGTCTGGTGAGCGGGTTCGCCGCCTCCCAGGCAATGTTGATAGCCGGCCGCGCCGGACAGGGCTTGGGCGGGGCCATGCTGACCCCGGCGGTACTGGCGCTCTTGAACGCCACATTCCCCGACGGTCGTGAGCGCCACCGTGCCTACGCTGTCTGGGGTGGCGCAGGCTCCGCCGGCGGCGCCATCGGCCTCGTCCTGGGGGGAATGCTGACCGCGGCGCTGTCCTGGCACTGGGTGATGCTGGCCAATGTTCCCGCTGTGGCCGCAGCGATGATCGTGTCGGCGCAGGCGTTCCCCCGAGACCCTCACCCCGGACGTGGCAGACGCGAACTCATCCGTCGCTTCGACATCCCCGGTGCGGTCACCATCACGTTGACCGCCTTGTTCCTGGTTTTCGGACTGATCCAAGGTTCCGCTGCGGGCTGGGCGTCCCCGGTTGTACTCGTGGCCTTCGCGGGCGCGCTGGTAGCAGCGGTATCGTTGATTGCCGTTGAACGACGCCAAGCCGATGCGCTGTTACCGTTCGCCCTGTTGAGGCGGCGTTCATTGCTGGCCGGCATGTTCGTCGCGTTCGTCTTCTACGCGATCTTCGGTTCCCAGCAGTATCTGCTCAACCTCTGGCTGCAGACCGTCAAGGGCTGGGACGCCTTCGCGGCAGGGCTGGCGGCGCTACCCCTGATGATCGCCACGGTAGCCACGGCCCGGTTCGCCCACCAATTCGCGCGCCTGCTCGGTTTACGTTGGACGATCACCACCGGTCTGCTGCTCGGCGGCGTCGGGCTCATGCTCATCGGTATTCCACTCCACGAGCACGGAGACTACGCGTCCGTGATACTGCCGGGACTGGTAGTTCTGGGACTCGCGCAAGGGATGACGTACGCGACGTTGTGGATGGTCGCAACGGCCGGCATCGACAGCGCCCGCGCGGGCGTCGCGACCGCCCTCACCTCCACAGTTCAATCGATCGGCTCACCCATCGGCTTGGCAGTCTTAGTCGCCGTCGCCACCACGGGTCTACCGGCCGATGCGACCGCCCACGCGGTAAACGCTGGCCTTCGCTGGGCCACCATCACAGCCGGCGTCGTATCCATGGCTTCGGCGATTATTTCCTATGCCCTAATTCCAGGCAGTGCACCGCGGCCAAGAAGCCACGCGTGACCGCGGTCCCGTACCAGCGCATCCCGGAGAATGCACAACTCCACTCCAGCAACAAGAATCACTGGGCTGTCTATGTGGGCTGACTCTCAGTCAATGTTAGTTCCACGATGGACACCACCACCCATCATCCCATCATCGCCGACGCGATTCGGCCGCTGCCCCACCGAGCGCAACCTCCGGCAGGCAATAGCCTCGCCGAGCCGGCGTTCATTAGTCGACAGCGCAGATGGAAGCACACACTGTGCGCCGAAGCGGCCAGAAGTAGGCGCTGCCCAACACTGGCGCTGCCGCCTCTGAACATGAAGCAAGCCTGACCCAAAGGTGCGGTCCGGCTGTGCTTTCTCACCGGAGCAGATCAGGAGTAGGTCGTGGAACGACACTGTGAACCGCCGGAGTTGTCACCGGATGAAACCGAAGCTTGGGCGACGCTGTCATGGCTGATGTTCGAGCTACCCGGCAGGCTCGAGGCCCAGCTGCGGCGCGACAGCGGCCTCTCGCTCTTCGAGAACCGCGTACTCGCCAGCCTCGCGACGGCACCTGAGCGGCGAATGCCGATGAGCGACCTGGCGACCTTCGTCAGCGGCTCACTCTCGCGGCTCTCGCACCTTGTTAAACGCTTGGAAGAGCGCGGCTGGATCCGCCGTGAACCCAGCGCGGGCGACGGCCGCTTCGTCGATGCCATCCTTACCAACGTGGGCCTCGCCGTCGTCCAGCAGGCCACCCCCGCCCACCTGACGGCCGTCCGCCAGCATGTCTTCGACGCGCTGCACCCTCGGCAAATTCTCCAGCTGCGCGATATCGGCCATCAGATCGCCAACCACATCGAGCCGGAGCATGCCATCGAGATGGCCTTGACAGCTCAGCGGCCCAAGCGGAGCGCACGAAAGTCGTAGTCTGATCCCGGGCACCCGCGCGCCACCCAGGGCCGTCGTCAACGTGAGGCCTTGCGCTTCTCATCGACCCCCCATGGCCAGTCCTCCTCGGCCCTCCCTGATCGTCCTGCATGTCCAGGAATGGCCGGCCTGGGCCAGAACGCGTCCTCCGCTCACCCCGTTGGTATTACTGCCTGCCGGTTGGCCAACTGATACGCGCACTGGCTCGGTAGCCCACCACCTGCCTACATTCGGATCACATACCGATGTCGTCGACCTAATGAGGAATACGCGGCTTCCTCTCGTAGGTTGCTGAGGACACGCTCCAATGGCTGTTTCTCTCCGCCTTCTTCCGCTGCCACGAATCCCGGCGGGATACCTGTAGTCGGGCGAGATCTGTCGCGATCTGAGCGATCACGGGCGGCCCGCGCTGTCTGTCGCCAGGCCACCTTGTCCGCCGTGCTGCTCGTCGAGAGCTGCACCCGCCCACGTTGGCTACTTGACCAGCAACCTTTGCCGTGCGAACCGGCGTCGGCGCGCAGCCGACCCACAGATGCCGAAAAACCTAGTTTCGACGTATCGCCGATTCGTCCGAGGCCCAGCTAGGAAGACGAGTTCTGAGGCAATCATGAGATCGCGAAAGGGCGGTCTAGGATCAGAAATGAAAGGGACCGAGTCGCCCCCAGACCACGACCGCGGCCAGAACGAACAACAGCACATTCACCGCGATCATCTGGGCTTCGCGTCGGCGTGCGTGGGTGATGGCGGCGCCGACCATCAGCAGGGCCACGCCCAGCGCCGCGAGCGGCACCAAAATCGGAGCGATGTCCACAATAGCGGGAAGCAATAGACCAACCGCCGCAAGCACCTCCAGTACACCAATTGCCTTAACCGCAGTGGGACTTAAGTTCCCCAGCTGCCCTGTACCGGACGCTGAAGGGTTCTTCAACGGCTGACGCAACTTCGTGATGCCGGCGGCGAGGAACACAGCGGCAAGGACCACCGCGATGATCCAGAGGATGACGTCCATGGTTGGCGAACTCTCCTATTCAAAACTTGAAGTAAGCGGGACAATCCTTGGCGAGTTACAAATCGTCGGAAGTTGGGCTCTGACGTCCGATCTACGAAGCGGTGATTCCCGCGAGATCCGTCGGCACGACATTGAGCAACGGCGAGCTCAAGTCACATCGGTCCGACGCCGCACGCGGGAGGCGGACCGGTGCAGCGCCGCCGATATTCAAAGCTGGGCCGGCTGTCAGATTTGAGCAGCCAACGCCCTCGCGGATCCGCGAGGGCGCGGCGGCAAGGGGCCGTTTGGTGGAGGCCACGGGGGAGGCTCGCGGCTGCGTTGACGAGTCCCGGTGTCTGGTGATCACACGCTAGTCAGCGTGCGGTAAGTGCACGTCCGTTGCTGGTCGCCGTTTTGTGCATTCCGCCGCGGCCAGCGATAACCGGTCGAGGCGAGTCGCAGCCGGCCCTCTGGGGCGGCCTATCTCCGGCGTGGCGCATCCAGCCGGTCTCCGTCGTGAGCGGGAACCCGTGCGCCCCAATGGAATCTGCACGACGGCTTTCGAGGTGTTTACTGGTTGTCATATGACGGGACCCCGCCGGGCAGTCCGGTCGGGTAAATCATGGTCGCGACAGGCGAACTAGCCGTCGGTATTTCGCGGTCATGCACCGATGACACCAGAGCGGTGTGAATAAAACGTCGATGCGGAATTGATGGACGAGCTGTTCCGGGTGCCGCAGATTCGGCCGGGCCGAGGGTTCCCAGCACACCCGGCGTGCCCGTGTACTCACTCGAGGTTGCAAGCAACGGTGTCTTGGAGTTTGGTCGCCGCAGGTGAAGTCCTGCCCTTTGCTGCTTGCGGGATCGGCACCTTTGCCGGAGCCGACGGCACGGCCGGACCGCAAGACTCTGGGCGAGGCCGCTGGTTGACTCACTCGGCTGGAGTCATTGGCGGGTGCTCGGCCCTGGCTGCTGTCGAGATCCCTTGCGCGCGCACAGAGCCG
This sequence comes from Paractinoplanes pyxinae, assembly GCF_026626335.1. GTDB lineage: Bacteria > Actinomycetota > Actinomycetes > Mycobacteriales > Micromonosporaceae > Actinoplanes > Actinoplanes pyxinae. The sequence goes on from NZ_JAPNTZ010000009.1 coordinate 176,529, forward strand.
AGGGACGTGAGCCGAATCATCCGACCAGGCTCGACACGGTGACCGCGTTGTCCGCGGGGTGGGGCCGACCGCCCCCTGGCGAAGACGGGAGCGGCCGGCCCTGCGATGAACTGGCTGTTGACGGTTGACTGGGAAGCACGCGACGACGGTCACAGGGGTCCCAGGTGCCGTTTCCGCGTCCGCCCCTGTCAGCGACGTCCGTGCCGGGCTCAGCAGTGGTGCCGAGTCGAGACTGCTCCCCGCCATGCTGCCGTCTTTCGGGCATGACAGCGTCACACGTCACAAGGGGAAAGGTTTGCGCGTTTAGGGGCCTTCGTGGATGATCCGAACCATCAATTTCTACGGCCGTAGAAAGAGGGTGGGCTTGCGATGAGTGCAGACGCCTTGGTCTTGTCACCGGTGCGGTTCGCGTTGCTGGGCCCGCTGCGGGCCTGGCGCGACGGCCAGGAGCTGGATCTCGGCGTGCCGCAGCAGCGCGCCGTGGTGGCGCTGCTGGTCTTGGCCGAGGGGCGGCCGATGCCGATGGAAGTGCTGATTGACGAACTGTGGGGATCAGCGCCGCCGCGCGACGCGGCGGGAACCATCCGCACCTACGTTTCACGATTGCGGAAACAGTTTGCTCTGGGTGACGGGCAACCGCTGACTGATCCAATCCCGTTGGTCGGCGGCGGCTACACGCTGCACCACGACCCTGAACTGGTGGATCGGACCCACTTCGCCCGCCAGGTCCAGCAGGCGGTCAAGGCCCGTGATGAGGGAGATGCGCAGGCCGCTCTAAGCATGCTCGAGGGTGCTGTGAAGCTGTGGCGGGGCACGCCGCTAGGCGGCGCCCGGGGCGGGTTCGTCGACGGGCAGCGCCGCCGGCTGACGCAGGAGTTGTGGGCGGCCAGGATGCTGCGGTTCGAGCTGGAGCTGGAGCTGGGCCGTCATGATCGGCTGTTGACCGCGCTCGGCGTGGCGGTGGAGGAACGCCCGTACGACGAGCAGGTGCGTAAGTTGCAGATGCTCGCTTTGTACCGTTCCGGGCATCAGGCCGATGCCTTGACGGCTTACCGCGACGCGCGTCAGCTGATGTCCAGCGAGCTCGGGGTCGAACCGGGCCCGGAATTGACCGAGCTGCATCGGCAGATCCTCACCGGTGATCCGGCACTGATGGCTTACCAGAGGTCGGTGGATGATCCGCGGGCTGCGCATGACCCGAGCAACGCCGCGCGAGCAGCGGTGTGGCAGCGGCCCGCGCAGCTTCCGGCGGTTGCGCCGCTGGTGGGCCAGCGTGGCGTTGTCGATGACCTCGTGGCGTGTCTGACCGGCGAGCGGCAGGGGTGGATCCCGGCTCTGGTCGGGCTCGGTGGTTCAGGGAAGACGACCCTGGCGCTGGCGGCCGCGCACTTGGCGGCCGGCTACTTCCCCGACGGGCAGGTATTTGCCGATCTGGGCGGTCGCAGGCGGGTACCGCCGCAAGCGCGCGATCTGCTGGGAACGTTGCTCGCGGGGCTGGGCATCGCCGAGCGTGAGCTGCCCAGCTCCGTGGACGCCCGGGCGGCATTGTGGCGCAGCCTGACCACGGGCCGGCGCGTGCTGATCGTGCTCGACGATGCCGCCAGCGCGGAGCAGGTTCGGCCGCTGCTGCCCGGCGGTTCGCAGGCGGCGGTCATGCTGACCGCGTCACGGCGGCTGATCGGCCTGTCCGATGTAGGCTGGGTTCCGATACCGCGGCTGAGCCAGGCTGATGCGGTGGATCTGCTGGGCTTGGTGGCCGGTCACGAGCGGGTGCAGGACGAGCTTTATGACGCGTTGCGGCTGGTGGAGTTGTGTGCCCGGCAGCCCTTGGCGGTCCGGGTGGCAGCCGACCGGCTCCGCGCCCGCCCGGCGTGGCCGATTACCGAGATCATCGAGCAGCTAGAGGCCGATTTCCGGGCGCCGGTGGTGATGCACGAAGACTGCGAGGTCGTCGACGAGCCGCTGCGCCGGTCGATGCATCGTCTCTCAGCGTCGCACGCGCACGCGTTCCTGGTGTTGTCGGTGGCAGCCGACGCCGATATCACGGTGCCCCTGGCCGCGGCGCTGCTGCAGTGGGACGAACGCGCCGTGTCGGGGGCGCTGGAGGCCCTCACGGACGCGTTCCTCGTCTATACCCCTGCCCGGCACCTCTATCGGTACACCACTCTGGCCGCGGCGTTCGCCCGCCGCCGCCACCTCCTGCAAGAAGGCTATGACGAGCATCAGAGGCTGCTGCGGCGGCTCGCCGCGATCCGCGCCCAACTGGCCGGCTCTCCGCAGCAACGGCGTGTTCTGCAGGCGGCGCACCGCCCATGACCGCACGCATCGATCACGACAAACGCCGACGAGAGCTGGCCGCGACCATGATGACGATCATCGCCGAAAGCGGCATGGAAAGCGCCACCATGCGTCAGATCGCCCAGCGCGCCGGCTACGCCAACGGCGCGCTGGCCCACTACTTCCGCGACAAGAACGAACTGAATCGCGAAACCTTCCGGTACATCTTCTCCTCGACCATGCACCGCATCGACACCAACGCGGCCGGCTTGACCGGTCTCGCCGCGCTGCGGGTCTTCTGCATCGAGATGGTGCCCTGCGACGACATCAAACGCGAAGGAGCCCGTGTAGTGATCCCGTTCTGGCAGCGGGCCCTGCACGACGACCAACTGGCCGCGGAGTTCCAGTCGGCGTTTCGGCAACTACGCCACCGCGCGTCGGACTACCTGCGCCAGGCCCTGCACGACGGGGAACTGCACACCCTCGACGAGGCCGCCGCGCTGGACCGGCTCAGCGTCACGATCTACGGCTTACTGGTCTTGGCGGTGCTCAGTCCCGCCGAGCTCAGCGCGGACCGGCAGATCTGGCTGATCGATGACCTCCTGGACGCCCTCCGGCACGCCCGTCCCGCAGGCGGCACCACCACATCGGCGTCCGGCTCCCCTCGCGGGTGAGAATCAGCCGCGGCTCCTGCGCCCGAACGCAAGCGGCAGACCGGCTGATCACCTCGTCCTGGGCGTGTCGGTTGACTCTCCCCCGGGGGGAGAGCGCAGCCTGGACTTCATGACTGATCGGTTGTCCATCGGCGACTTCGCCCGGATGACGTTGCTGAGCGTCAAGACGCTGCGGCGATACCAGGAACTGCACGTGCTCGAACCGGCCGCGGTCGATCCGTTCTCCGGCTACCGCTACTACTCGGCGGCGCAGGTACCGGTGGCGCAGGTCGTACGCCGATTCCGCGACCTGGGCATGCCCCTGGCCGAGCTACGCGACCTTGTCAACGCCCCGGACCTGGCCGCCCGGAACCGGACAATTGCGGCGCACCTGCAGCGGATGGAAGACCAGCTCGACCAGACACGCGCCACGGTGGCGTCGCTGCGCCGATTAATGCAGCAACCCCCGCCCGCCGAGCAGGTGAGCTTCCGCACCGTACCGGCTAGCTGGGCCCTGGCAGCACGCGCACGGGTGGGTGAGCAGGCCGGTCTCGGCTGGGTCGAACACACCCACCAGCAGCTGCGGTCGGCATTGACGGCACTCGGCGGCCACCGTGCCGGACCTGACAGCGCCACCTTCGCGCCGGAACTCTTCGAGTCCGACGAAGGCGAGATCGTCGCCTACCTTCCGACCACCGACCGTCTCGAGGCGACGCATCCTGACGTGGAAGTCATTCAGATCCCGGCCGGCGAGTACGCGGTCGTGCTGCACGACGGCCCAGTCGCGGACCTCGACCAGGCTTACGCCGCGCTGGGCCGCGTCGTCGCTGAGCGTTCCCTCGGTGTGGCCGGTCCACTGCGCGAACATTATCTGGTCAGCGCCCTCGACACGTCCGACGAAGCGCGGCACCGCACCGAAGTCGGCTGGCCCGTGTTCCGCACCGCCGCAACCGAATAGCCACCCCGCCACGCCCATCCAGCACTGGTCGGCTTCGACCAGGCTCATGATCTCGTCCAGGCGCCGGTTCATCCGCCACCGTTCGCATCGTCCGGGCTTCGGGTGGTCGGGGCCGCTGCAGGCGGGGCAGTCAAGCCAGGCTGGGGCGGCGTGCAGTCGGCGCAGGTCGGGTGGGTCAGGGTTCCCGCGGCGATCGGGGCAAGACGTGTGCAGCGTGAGCAGGTCACTGCTCGGCGTTGGCAGGCCCATGCGAGTTTCTGCTGATAGCCGCCCTGGCGGCAGCATTGGTTGACTGCTGACACGATCGTCTCCCGCTCGATGCGGGGATCGAGTTCGGCGACAACGCGGTGGATCACCGAGATGGGATCGCGCTGGTCGACGTCGCAGCATTGAGGGCATCGTGGCTGCCCATCGCGGTCGATGATCTTCACGCGTTTGGTCTTCCCGCATCCGGCGCAGGCAGCCCGGCGGTGTTCGCAGGAGTTGCAGTACCAGTCCTGGCCTTTGCGGGTGAAGGTCTGCAGGGGTTTGCCGCATCCGGCGCAGGACGGCGCTGAAATCGCCGTCGTCCCGGTCGCGCGTAGCGCTGTCAGCAATTCACCGACCGCGCGTGGTGCCGGAGACCGGCCGTCGAGCAAGACTGCGGGCCGCGCAGCCAGGGCGGCGGCGAGCCGCCGCGTCTTCGCCCGCCCGCCGGCGACTGCGGTGACGGCCGACTGGATCCGGTCCGGCGCCAGGCTCGGGTCCGCGGCGGCGACGAGACCCGTGATCAGACCGACCGGGTCGCTGATCGACCGGTCCTGGTCTGTCGTGGTCATTGAGGGCCTGACAGCGTCGGAGGAGCCCCGCGATCTCGTCGGAAATTTTGTCGCGCGCCGGCACGGTACGGTTCGTCGGTGTGCGATCGCGTCAAGAGCAGACAGCGCCCGCCGAAGGCGAACGGGCACCGGTTTCACGGAGACCCGGATCGTTTCCAATTACTGGCCGAGTTCATCGGTGAGCGCTTCGGTAACTCGGTCGAGTACGTTGCCGACGTGGCCGGCGGTCAGGGGATGCTGGCGCGGGAGCTGCGGAAGCGCCTGAACTACCGGGTAGAAGTCGTGGATCCGCGCGGGTGGACGCTCAAAGGTGTCGAGTCACGCGCCGTTCCCTACCTGGCGAAAGATGCTTCCTATTACGATCTCGTCGTTGGTCTTCACCCCGACCAGGCGCTACGCGAGGTCGTTCACTCGGCGCTGCGCACAGCGACCGTCATCGTCCCGTGCTGCAACTTCTGGCGAGACGACCAACGACTCGGCCGGGATGCCTTGGCCGAGTCGATCGTGGGATGGTTCGAGCAGAACCATGTTCGTTACGAAAGAGTCGAGTTTCCCTTCAAGGGGCCGCAGAATCTCGGCTTCGTGACGGCGCCTCCGGAAGCCCATTGACAAGCCTGGCGCCGCCGCAGCCATGGCTGCCTGCGAATGTACGGACCACATCTGGTCGACGCCGTGAGCTCGTAGTAACGCGGCGAGCAGCTCACTCTCATGGCCGATGTGAGTTCAGCGCATGTCAGGACGAAGCCATTTCCCCAAACTGCTCGGTATGCGACTCTCGCACCAGTTGTTAGATTCTACACACCAAGATTGATCTGGATCGGGGAATCACCGCGTGCAGGCAAGGGAATAGGATACCTTCGTTGGCATGTCAAACTTCACTATTCCTCAGACTACAGACTTTTTAATTCACTTTTGTGACCGTCGCGGACACCTCACGGTAGACAAGGTGCCTCATGAGATTGTTCAAATGTCCCCGCAGCAACGGCTTTCGTCGATTCTTGCAACGGGGGAGATTCGTGCCTTTCCTCAACATTACGGAGGCCGTCCAGTAGTGTGTTTCTCCGAGGCCGGGCAAGACTTGGACCACGCCCGATTTCTTTTCGAACGATGCGAGGTCGCACCTTGGGGGATCGGGTTCAAGCGGGAGCGGCTGGCAAGGGATGGTGCCGGCCCAGTAGTCTCGTTGACATCGGCGGCCGACGAGGGTCTCATGAAGCTTCTGTCGGATGCGCCTTCTTCGTTCGGCACTGATACCATTCGATCGTTTTGCTCCCTCTACGTTCCAAGCCAACCATTGCGGAGAAATCCATCTGATTGGTTATGGTATCGGGAATGGCGCCTGCCGGTCTCAAATGAGGATCACGCATCGTGGCTAATTCCGCCTCGCGGTGACCAAATGGTGATTATTGTCGGAGACCCAACCTGGACGCCCGCATCATCCGGTTCTGAATAACTTCCCGACCTGTGGAATAGGGCGCAAGTTCTTTGCTGGAACTCGGCCGAACGATCGTTTGATCCCGTAGATAAGTAAGCTTGGGAAAGCACACTCTCATGCCGAGATCAGTGCATTCGATCACGCCAGCCGGGCCGCTCGGCCCCTTGCTGCTCGGGTTGCGTTCTTCGCTTTAGCCGCTGTTGGTGGGTGGGGAGGTCGACGTTCACTGACCGGCAGCTTGTAGCCCGGCCTGCTTGCATATGTCCGTCAGTCCGATGCTCGCTATTGCTGCTGGTTTGACATTCGGGTCCGCAGGCGGAGAGCGGTCGGACCTATTCGGCGGCTGCAGCGAAGGTTTCTACGTGCGCGATCGCGCCATTGAGGGCGTCGCGTAGCGGTTCGGGGCGGCGCAAAGTTTGGGTCAGCAGCATGCCGCCCTGCATGGCGGCGATGAGCACGTGGGAGAGTTGCTCCGGGTCGGCGTCGGGCCGCAAGTCGCCGCGGTCGCGCATGGCTTGCAGGCCGTCGCGGAACAGTTTCAGCAGGCGGGTGAATCCGTCGGCGAGGCCGGCTCGCACCTCAGGATCGGATTCGACCAGTTGCCCGGCGAGCGATCCGAATTGGCAGCCGCCGACGTACGCCCGATCTTGTTGGCGCTCCAGCAGTAAGCGGGCCCAGGTGTGCAGCGCGGCGAAGCTGTCGAGGTTGCCTAGAGCGGGCTGGGTGTGGTTGTCCAGGTTGTCCTGCGCCTGCCAGGCCACCACCTCGGCGATCAGGCATCGCTTGTCGTGGAAGTAGTGGGTCATCTGTGAGCCGCTGACCCCGGCCGCTTTACGCACGTCGTCGATCTGCGTGCCGTGCACGCCATGCTCGAGGATTAGGTCGGCTGCCACTTGCAGGATGCGTTCCTTCGTGGCCTGACCCTTCCTGGTCAAGCGCGGCGCGGGCGGACTCGTCGCGGACATGCCCTCAAGGTTAGCCACCGTGGGTCAGCCGACCCGGACACCGAACATGAGGTCTGCCACACCGCCAAGAATGGGTTTGCAATCCCATAAACGACGTACTATTTTTTGGGAGCAGCGACCCAAATATGGAGGACTTCATGGCGGTACCCGTGGTTTTGATCACCGGCGCGCTGACCGGCATCGGCCGTTCCACCGCCGAGGCATTCGCGCGCGACGGCGCCTCAGTCGTGGTGTCCGGTCGTCACCCCGATGCCGGTGACCTGCTGGCGAAGGAACTGAACGGGCTCGGTGCCCGCGCCGAGTTTTTCCGGGCGGATGTGCGCTCCGACGACGACCTGCGTGATCTGGTCGACTTCACCGTCGACCGCTTCGGCCGCATCGATGTGGCGTTCAACAACGCCGGCACCGAAGGCGTCCCCGGACCGATCACTGAGGTCACCGACGACGGGTATGCGAGCGTCTTCGACACCAACGTCCGCGGCACTCTGCTCAGTCTCAAGCACGAGTTTCGTGTCATGAAACAGACCGGCGGCAGCATCATCAACGTCAGCTCCACCTATGGACAGATGGGCTTCCCCGACGCGTCGCTCTATGTCGGCAGCAAGCACGCCATCATCGGCATCACCAAAGGCGTCGCCCTGGAAGGTGCCCGACACAACATCCGGGTCAACGCGGTCGCACCCGGCTTCACCCGGACCGCCATGTACGAACGCGTGACCGGTGCCGACGCCGTGCGCGATGCCGTCAACGCGGTGCTACCGATGCACCGCCCCGGAACGCCGCAGGAAGTCGCAACGGCGGTGCAGTTCCTCGGGTCCACCCAGTCGCAGTACATCACCGGTCAGGTCATCACCCTCGACGGCGGCCTGATGGCGGGCTGGCCACTGTTCCCCGAGAACTAAGCAGCGGACACCGGCGCAGCCCTCGCGCCGACCGCCGCTCCGATATAGCCATCGCACGATCTACACGACCACGACTTTCTCACGCGCACCATGCGGCGCACATGGCGCCGGACGTCGCCAACTCCCTTCACCGACAAAGAGGATTCGATGTATCAGCAGGAACTTAACGGCCTGGTCGCCCTGGTAACCGGCGCCACCAGCGGCATCGGCCGTGCCACCGCCGTCGAACTCGCCCGCCGCGGGGCGCACGTCATTGCCAGCGGCCGTGACCACGCCCGAGGCGCGCGGCTGATTGAGGAGATCAGGGCCGCCGGTGGTAAAGCCGACTTCGCCGCAGTCGACCTCGCCGACGAGCGCGCCGCGCGTGAACTCGCCGCCACCACGACGGAACTCGGCGGCGGCCGGGTCGACATCCTGATCAACAACGCCGGGATCTTCCCGTTCGGCCCGACTCACCAGACCACCCCGGAGGACTTCGACCGGGTGTACGGGATCAACGTCAAGGCGCCGTACTTCCTGGTCGCGGCACTTGCTCCCGCGATGGCCGAGCGCGGTGACGGAGCGATCGTGAACGTGTCGACTTTCGGAGCGCAACGCGGGACTCCGATCTCCAGCCTGTACGGGTCGACCAAAGCAGCCATCGAGTCCCTGACCCGCTCTTGGGCGGCCGAATTCGGCGGCCGCGGTGTACGCGTCAACGTGGTGGCACCCGGCCCCACGATCACCGAGGGAACCACCGCGGGCGGCGACGACATGATCAAAATGCTGGCGGCTCAAACTCCGGCGTAGCGCCCAGCGACTGCCGACGAGGTCGCCTCCGCCATCGCCTTCCTCGCCGGTCCGCAATCGAGCATCGTGCACGGCGCCGTACTCGCCGTCGACGGCGGTCGCAACGCCGTCTGACGCCTGCTCCCGACTACATGGCCGGCCGACCGCCGTCCAGCGGCATGACGGCGGTCGTACCGGGGCCACTACTTCGCAGCAATGCCGCTGCATACGGAGGGTCAACGGCCGGATGTGCTGCCCGAAGCAGCAGCGGCATCCGCCGCGATAATCCGGCGACCGCGGGTCAGACAACTCGCCGGCTGACCTGCTCCCTGCTCCCAATCGGATGACCGCCTCTGCGGGCCTCGACGAGTCCAGAACCATCTAGGCCGAACGTCCCTACCATCCGGTCATGCCGCTGACAACGCGCGGAGCGGAGCGCCATGTGACTGCCGAGGCGCCGGGCGGCGTGTGTCGCTCGCGGAGAAACCTAACGATTGGACCGCCGCCCGGTCGTTACAGGATAGACGGCAAGGTGCCCGGGTCGCATCGGTGCTTCGCCGGTGCGGTAGGGGTAGCAAGTGAGCAGTTCACTTGCCTGCGCCTCTCGTTCGCCGTCGCGCTCGCCCGGGCCATCAGCAGAGGCACCGACGCGCCGGAAAGGACATTCGGCCATCATCGGCACCGACGTGCCCCGCAGATACAGTACGGGCGTCACTCGATGGCGCAGGATCCGGTCCGACCACTATCGGTCTGTCGTGAGTGCTGGTAGGACGAGATGAGTGGACGACGATGCTGACGCTGCGCTGATCCGGCTGCAGCGGCACCTCGGGGTGACTCTGGGCGTCTTACCCGTAAGTCAGTGGCGGCGCTTGGCCGATCAAGGCGGCGCCCGGGTTCTCGTGTACCTCGCCGAGGGTGCCCGCGATGACTTCGCCCAGGACCGCGATGAACAAACGTCGTTGGCGGCCAGAGCCAGGGGCGTGAGGTGGTGTCCGCCAGCCGGGCCTCTCAGGAGAACCGGGCCGCGTATGTCCATGTCCGGCGGCTTCAGGAATCGGGGCCGCGAGCGCGCGACGCGGCCGTCTACATCTGTTTGATCGGCATGCAGGGGCGCCAACATAAGGGCCCCGCCCGGTGTCACCTTTAGGATCGTCAATACCTCGTATTGCGGTCGACCATCTTTCAGTCGGTCGGCTGCGTGACGTGTTCGCAACTGCGGCTCCGGCACCGCACCCGGTCAGGGGTTGATGGTTGTCCGTTCGCATCGACCGGGAAGCAGCGCGTCGTCGGATGGCTCGTAGGGGAGCGAACGGGGCGCGCCGGCGCGGAGGCCGTCGAGTGCGATGGCGTTGATTCGGGCGCGGGCCTGGGTTGCCATGCCGACGAGGTCGTCGCGGCCCTGCCGGCGCAGCTGGTCGATCATCGGAGACTTGCCGAGTTGCTCGATGGGCAGGTGTAGATCAGTTCTGGTCACGTCGGTGCGTAGTACACCGGTCGCGTGTGCTCGGGCTATGAGTGCGTCGACGGCCAGGTCGCAACCACCGGGTTGTGGACCGCGGTGTCGGTGGGCGCGCTCGCCGGGGTCATCGCGGTAGCCGGTCGCGCACTCGCCGGCTGGCTCTGCTCGTCGATCTCAGCAGTCAGAACCGCTGAAATTTGGCCGTCCGGTTCACCTGCCAGGTCGTCGAGCGAGGTGTCCTCGACGGTGACCTGCTGCAGCCCGGAGGTGCGCAGGACTACGACCGCGACGCTATGGGCATCGACCGGATCGGTCTTGCGGCCTTGGCCGGTGCTGAACACGCGGGCCCGGGCGGACAGTTTCGCCGGCACGTCTACGACGGTTTCACCGTCGGCGACCAAGCGTTGGGCGACGTGCCGGCCGATGCCCTTGCAGCCCTCGACCGCCCACTGGCGGTCAGCGTATTTGCGGCCGGCGGCGAGCATCGCCTGGTAGCCGTCCCGGTCGGTGCCGAAACGGCCCTGGGCCAGGGTTCGTTCCCGCTCGTTGATGACCTCAATGGTTGCGGACCGCTTGTGCGGATCCACCCCGATGATGACCCGAGCCACCTGCTGATCTCCTCCCTGGTTCCGACATGGATGTCGGCGGGAGGGCAGCGCTACTTCGAGCTGGGCATACCCCTGACTTGTTGAATTTTGGTCAGGCGCGATGGGTCTGCAGCCCGTAGCGTCAGGGCGCCGGTCGGCACTGGCTCGCATACCCCTTGCCGCCCTCGGGCTGGCTCATCAAGAGCGTGCCGACGCTGGCCGGCGCCCGGCCGTGGCGTGGCTCAACAGAGGCGTGCTCAAGGATTTCTTCAAGTCAGGCTGCCCGCCACGGCGATCTCCCCTGTTCGCCTGGTGGAAGGTTCCAGCTCTCCGTGATCACGATCGGTATCGACCCGCACAAGTCCTCCCTGACGGCCGTCGCGCTCGACGAAACCGGAAAAACGTTGGGCTCGCGGAGGGTCACCGTCAACACCGCGGCGTTCAAGACGCTGACCGGTTGGGCCGCTTGCTGGCCGCAGCGCCGCTTCGCTGTCGAGGGCGCCGCCGGGCTGGGGCGCGGCATCGCTCAGTTGCTGGCCGCCGCCGGCGAAGACGTTGTGGACGTGCCCGCCACGCTCGCCGCTCGAGCTCGGCTGCTCGACACCGGCGGAACACGCAAGACCGACGTCGCGGACGCCACCAGCGTTGCGCACGCCGCTATGCGCCGACGACGGTTGCGGCCGGTCGTCGCCGAGAACGACCACACCCGGCTGCGACTGCTGTCCGAACGCCGTGACGACCTGGCCCGAGAACGCGTCCGGCTACTCAACCGGCTCCACGTGGTGCTGCGTGACCTGATCCCCGGCGGCGCGGCACTCGACCTTACCGCCGACAAAGCCGCGACGTTGTGCGCAGTGTCCGGCCGATCACCGCCACCGACAGCTGCCGCCGTGACCTCGCCCGCGACATGATCGTCGACCTGCGCCACATGGACCAACGGCTGACCGCTAACCAAGCCCAGATCCGGCAGGTCCTAGCCGAGACACACTCCACAATCACGGACATGCACGGCGTCGGGCACCTCATCGCCGCCAAAATCCTCGGCCACGTCGGCGACGCCTCCCGCTTCCCGACCGCAGATCACTTCGCCAGCTACGCCGGCACCTCGCCGTTGGAAGCGTCCAGCGGCGAACACCGCCGCCACCGGCTCAACCCCACCGGCAATCGCCAACTCAATACCGCACTACACACCATCGCGCTGGTCCAAGCTCGCGATCCCGGCCCGGGCCGCGTCTATTACCAGCGCAACTCGCCGAAGGCAAAACCCCGGCTGAGGCGAGACGCGCGCTGAAACGACGCCTCACCAACGTCCTCTACCGGCATCTCATCAGAGACCAGATCAACCTAACCACCGCGAGGGGTTGACACACAGAGGCGCTCTGGAGCCTCTCCGCGCCGCGGTGACCAGCGGAGCGCACGCCGAATGAGAGCCACACCAATTACGGTGGGCAGCCGATGTGAGAGCTATCCCGCTGGTCACCTCGACCAAGCCTGGCCGGGCTGCGGTCGTACGACCAGTAAATAAGTAGCCGATGAGAGTGCGTAGATGTCATCACCAGTCGAGTATCAAGTCGCGCCACCACGGATATTCTTTCTCGTCCATCAACGCCTCGTCAATCTCAGTGAGACGCGCCAGATACGCCTCCGCGGCATCGAAGAAGGCATCGCGATAGCCGAGCGCCAAAAGCAGCGGACGCAGAGTGTGCCACCGCCATGACAGGTCAATAAAGGCGGTGACCGATGAGTTGACTTGCGCCACGGCGGTACGAATCGAGTATCTGGGATCCAGCGGCGAACGGACCGCCCACACCTCACCCGAGGGCGCCATGGCTGCCAATGTACGACCCCAGTCGGATCCGAGCCGATAGCCCAGGCGTCCCGAAACGGCGACCTCGGGATCCGTCACCCACTGCACGTCTCCACGCAATTGCAGTCCATCAGGATCTTGCTCGATCGGAACACCGTAAGTAAGCACGAAAACTTTATGCTCGCTCGGAATCGCCCACCGTTCTACGATCTGAGGCAGGCCCATCGATGCGCTAGACGCGTCGACAAGGTCATCGAGGCTTGCGGTGAGGAATTGATGAAATTCTTGCAGTATCTCTCTATCACTCACAGCAGCCTCACTGATCTGCGCCGCACACTTTCATTGCCCTACGCTAACGCGGCCAAGTTCTTCTCGTCACGGTGCGTGTCCGGGGGTCAGGCGCCCGGGGCCACAGCGGGTGCCGGCAGCCGCACGGTGGCGGGGTTGAGCAGGGTGATGCCGCCGGAGCGGTACAGGCTGTCGTGGATGCCGTCGGCGTAGAGCAGGGTGGTCAGATCCGCCCGGGCCTTGGCCACGGGGTGGTTGCGCTGGAAACCACTGGCGGGCCATTACCGGCGCCGAGCGCCGCGCCTGCTACTGGAAAGGCACCGCGCTGGCTCTACAGGGCCACGGCCGGCCCGGCGCCGCGTTCGAGGCGCTACTGAGAGCCGGGCACGACGTACCGAAGAGGTCCGTTACCGCCCCTCGGCCCAGCAACTCACCCGCGAGGTGCTGTCCGCCTCCACTGCCCACGGGCTGACCGGCGTCCGCGGATTCGCCACGCGGGCTCAGTGTATGAGGGCTTGTAGGCCGTTAGCCGGAGGTCAGTCGGTCATCGCTCGAATGGGTACCGGATGGCGTGTTCGGCTGCGGGGTTGGGTCAGAGCCCGGATAGTGAGCGAGCCAAAGCAAGCGCGGCCAGCCGCGGAATTGGAGTCGGTGTTGCATGACTGTTCGCCTGATCGGCCGCGCACTGCTTGCTTTGCTCATGGTGCCGGCGTTAAGCACCATCCTTTGCAGTAGCGATAAAGATTCACACATCGCGGCGATGCTGCCTGCCTCGTCCTCATCGGTCGTGGTATCGGTGGAAGGCGCGATGATCGGATCTTCTGGTTCTGGCGGCCATTCCGGGCGGTTGTATAAAATTCAGCCGCCTGGCTGGATCTGGCGGATTTTCAACGGAGGTGTTGAAAGTCCGGGTGGCGACTGTTCCCCCGGTAGGCCGACTGGTGGTGTCGTGCCGGATGTCGTGACACGGCGCTTCGAACAGTTGAGCATCTGCTTCAGAGGTGTCGCGAAACCCGACCGTCCCGCAAAGCTGCGTATCACGACCCCGGACGGCCGTCAGGTCCAGGCAGCAGGCGACCAGTTCGGCCCTAGGAAAGACCGGAAGTGGAACTTCGAATGGTTCGCCGAGGATGCCGTGGAAGCGTTCCCCCGTCCCGGCGCGTACCGTTTCGCCTTCACCACTTCGAAGAACACCACTACCGGTCGTATCGTGGTCAAGCCGAGTACCGAGCGGAGGGCGAAATTGTCGGGTAGGACGACCGCCCGGGCAGGCACCACGATGATGGTCACCGCATTCGGGCGCCAGCCCGGCTCCCAAATCGCCGCCAGCCTCTACCGTGAAAGTGGCACGGACGGCCCGAAAAATTCGGATATGCGTAGTAGGCATCAGCTGGTGCGAAGCTTGCCGGCGGTGGTCGCTGGTCGGGCTGGAGAGGCAGTGTTGCGTTGGACGGTTACCAAGCAAGATCTGCCTGGTAACTACGTCGTACGCATCGACCCGACCGCTGGAAGCGAGTGTGACTTTTATTCGTGTGACTCCTTTGAGGTCGTTCGTTGAGCCGTAGGGCCTCACACCGTTCCCTCGCACCAAACTCTGCGCAACCGGCGGCAACTGTCGTATGTCCTGCGGCGGCCGCGCCGGATAACGTCACACTGCTCGACTGGATCGTGAAGTATGCGGTGCCGTTACTCGGCATCGTCGGGGTGCTTCTGTTCGGCGTCCTACGTCTAGCGTATGTCTTCTTCTACATGCGTATGCATGTGACTCCGGAGGAGGTCGGCTATGGGTACTCGGAGATCCTGTCGAGCCAACTGACCGGTACTGCTGAACTGGCGCTGCTTCTCACTGGGGCCCTGGTGCTTGCTGCGTACGCCGCTCGCGCGGTTCGACAGGTGGTGGCAGGACGGTGGCGGGCCGCAGCGTCGATGCCCGTTCGTGCGGAGAGGGCGCGGCTCGTACAGCGCTGCGGAATCACCGCTGTCGTCGTCGTACTGGTCTGCCTTCCGATGCTCGCCTGGACGTTCGGCACTGAAGCTCAGCACGGTTACGCGGTACGGCACATCTACCTGCCAAAGATTCGGATTCCGGTTTTGGGGGTGCATGCCAGCCCCGCCAAAGTCGCATGGATCAAGCCTCCAGAACGCGGTGCGCCGGGGCTGAGCACGCGAAGATGCCTGATGTTCTTGGGGCAGGCAGCCGGTCTAGCGGTTTTCTATGACGTGACGACCGGGGAGAATTTGCGTGTGCCGACAGCCCAGATCCTGGTTACCATTCCGGATGACAAACACGTTCCCGATGACTGCTGACTCCGGACGTTTATTGCCTGGTCTTCCTGCATCTCGCTTAGTAGTACTTTGTTAGGTCGTTGCGGTGTGTCGCTTGTAGCTGTTCGCTGGTGCTGTTTGGCTGCCTGGCGTGGATGAGGGTGCGCTGGCGCGGGTCCGGGAACGGTTGCTGGAGTTCGGATCGGAGATGTTCGCGGGATTGCCGCGGGTGGATCAGCGTGAGACGGGTGTGCGGTATCTGCGTGGCTTGATGTTGGACGGGCGGCGCAAATCGATGCAGCCGATGGCCGCTCGGCTCGGGGTGGATCATCAGCAGTTGCAGCAGTTCCTGACCTCGTCGACGTGGGACGCGGCCGTGGTGCGGCGACGGGTCGCGACGAGCGCGGTGCAGGTGGTGACACCGACGGTATGGGTAGTCGATGACACCGGCTTCGCCAAGGACGGCACCGCGTCGGCATGTGTGGCCCGGCAGTACTCGGGAACGTTGGGCAAAGTCGGTAACTGCCAGATCGCGGTCAGCGTTCACGCGGCGACCGATACCGCGTCGGCGGTGCTCGATTGGCGGTTGTTCGTCCCGGAGTCTTGGGACGAGACGTGCGTGCCGGACGAGGCCGGGAAGGTCGCCAACGTGCACGCCCGTCGTCTGCGCCGGCAGCCGGTCACCTTGGACGAGGCCGGGAAGAAGAAACCACACGTGCGTAAGCAGCTGCCCCGCGAGGAGCAGATCGCGCAGATCCTGCGGCGTCGGGCAGCATCGAAGATCCCGGACGACCAGCGGTACCGGCCGAAATGGCTGATGGCTCTGGAGATGATCGACGAGTTGGCCGGCTGGCACCTGTATCCGCCGTTGCTGACCGCTGACGCCGGTTACGGGCAGGTCGCCGAGTTCCGGCAAGGCCTGCGCGACCGCGGCATCCGTTTCATCATGGCGACCACCTCGACCACCACCGCTCAGAGCGGTGACGCCGAACCCGTCGAGACCGCTTATGCCGGGGTCGGCAAACATCCCGCACCGCGATACCCGCATCCGGCACGCAGCATCAAAGCCCTCGCCCTCGACCACGGCGCCGGCCAGGCCACGCTCGTGCACTGGCGGGAACGACTACCCGCAGCCCGCACCGACTCCGACCGTGGCACCGGCACCCTGTCGGGACACTTCTTCGCGCTGCGGGTCCGGCCCGCCGGCAGAACCGTCCGCGAAGGCCTGCCGCAGCACGGTGGCGTCCTGCCCGACTGCTGGCTGCTCGTGCAATGGCCACCCGGCCAGGACGAACCCACCGACTACTGGCTGTCCGACCTCCCACCCGACACCAGCCTGACCGACCTGGTCCTGCTCGCGAAAAGCCGCTGGCGCATCGAACACGACTACCGTGAGCTGAAGACCGGACTCGGCCTCGACCACTTCGAAGGCCGCTCCTGGATCGGCTGGCACCGCCACGTCACCCTCGCCGCCGCCGCCCAACTGTTCCTCACCCAGCTACGGCTCACCGACCCAAAAGCAGCAGGGCAGCCCTGAGCCTCTACGCCGTACTACGACACCTGCAATACCAACTCGGCACCTGGCTCGGCTTCTGCCCACACTGCCACCAACCAGTACCAACCTAACAAAGTACTACTAGTGCCCTGACCAAGAACGTTCACGGTGTTGGATGACACGCCGTCGGGGCTGACGGCTGGGCGGTGGTGTGGCGGTCAGGCCGTGGTGGTGGCAGATCCAGTTCGCGTGCGGCGGCTCAGTGACCAGGAGGGTCAGACGCTGCTGCGCATTACTCGCCGGGGCACCGGCTCACCGATCCGATTACGGCGGGCGATGGTCGTGCTCGCTTCGGCCGGCGGGAACACGGTGCCGGCTATCGCCCGGCTCGTGCAGGCGGACGAGGACACGATCCGGCAGGTCATCCATCGGTTCAACGAGACGGGGATGGCCAGCCTGGACCCTCAGTGGGCGGGTGGCCGTCCCCGCCTGATCAGTCCTGACGAGGAGACGTTCATCGTCACGACGGCCAACACCCGCCCTGAAGCATTGGGGCGCCCGTTCACCCGGTGGAGCGTTCGTAAGCTCGCCGAACATCTCAGCTCGCTGGCCGCCCGCCCGATCGAGATCGGGCGGGAACGGCTGCGGCTGCTGCTGATTAAGCACTCGATCACGTTCCAGCGGACCAAGACGTGGAAGGAATCCAACGATCCCGACCGCGAGGCAAAGCTCGCCCGGATTGAGCAGGTGAGCAGCCAGTTCCCGCAACGAGTGTTCGCGTTCGACGAGTTCGGGCCCCTGGTCATCCGCCCGCAGGCCGGTGCCGGCTGGGCACGCATGGGTCATCCGCGGCGGCTGCCTGCGAACTATCACAAGCTGCACGGTGTCCGGCAGTTCCACGGCTGTTACTCCGTCGGTGACGATCAGCTCTGGGGCGTCGTCCGGCGGCGCAAGGGCGCCACGAACACCCTGGCCGCGCTCAAGTCGATCCGCCGCGCTAGGCCGGACGGCGCGCCGATCTACGTCATCCTGGACAACCTGTCCGCGCACAAGGGCAAGGCCATCCGAGCCTGGGCGGCCCGGAACAAGGTCGAGTTGTGTTTCACCCCGACCTACGCGTCCTGGGCGAACCCGATCGAGGCCCAGTTCGGGCCGCTACGCACCTTCGTCATCGCCGGCTCAGACCACCCGAACCATCCCGCGCTGACTCGTCACCTGCACGCATATCTGCGTTGGCGCAACGCCAACGCCCGCCACCCCGACGTCCTGACTGCCCAACGCCGTGAACGCGCCCGCATACGCAGCGAACGCCAACGACGCTGGGGCCAACCCGCCACCCGGGCAGCCTGACCCCAACACCTCAAACGTTCATGGTCACGGCACTAGCGGAGATCAGTGGTACCGAGCGCGCCCGTCTACGGGCCCGTGTCGCCGCTTGAGCTGCGCGCGTTTCTCGATACCTAGGCGAAACGCCGTTTGGGCAGCGCGATCGCGAAGGTTCGCTTCCGCGCCGGGCGCATCGACGTCGTCTGGGGAGTCGAGCTGCAAGACGGACGCGCCCTTGTCCTCAAAACGCATCGACCACCGGTTGACCTTGACGCGACCCAGGTCGCCAACGAAGCCCAGCTTCTGCTGGTAGAAGCGGGCTTTCCTTGCGCGGTGCCCCTGGCTGGGCCGGACGAGGTCGACGGCCGGGTCTCGACGGCGGATACCCTGATCAACGGCGAGGCCCCGGACGGGCGAGACCCGGCCAGCCGCAGATTGCTGGCCGACGGACTCGCCCGGCACACCGAGATCTTGCGACAGCGACCCGACTTCGTGGGCCGGGCCGGGTCTGGGCCGTCATGGTGCCAATACCAGGCCGGGCCCTGGCCCGTTCCGCACGACACCCTCGTCGACTTCCGCTCAACTCCGGCCGGTTATGAGTGGCTTGACGCGTTCGGCCGGCGAGCCGCAGACCAGATCTTGGCTCATCGCGACGCAGGGGCCGTCGTCGTGGGTCACGCCAACTGGTACGCCGGCAACACCGCGATCTCCGGTGGCGCGCTGGTCGGAACCTTCGACTGGGAACTGGTCGCCGACACCGAGGCGGTCATCGCAGGTTTCGCCGCGGCGAGCTACGCCTCCAGCTCCACCGCCGGCGGCGGCTTGTCGACCCCGAGCAGGTGGCGCTGTTCATGCGCGACTTCGACGCTGCCCGCCCCCAGCCGCTGGGCGGCCGCGAGCGGCGAACCGCCGCCGGCGCAGCCGCCTGGATCCTCGCGTTCAACGCCCGCTGGCAGGTCGCGCTCATCAACCATGGCCTCTGCGACGAGGCGACGGTGTCGCTGGTCCAGAACCGCGCGGAGGACTACCTGACTCTCGCTTGGTGACGACAAGCACGCCCACATCGACCTCCCGAACAAGCAGGAGAGAGGCCGCGACAAGCGACCGGGAATTGAGGCTCGGCGGCCACCTGGCGGCGTATAGCTTCGAGCGCACAGTCACGTACGCCACCGAATACGCATCAGTATCGACATCTGCAAGTGCAGCTTACGAGATCAAGCCCGGGTGGCTCAGCTACAGTCCACCGCCCGCAGGGTGGTGCGCAGACGAGAGGGCTGAGGGTGGCAGTGCGGGTAGGGCGGCGTGGCCCGGCCTACCCGTATCGTGGAGTACCAGACCGGCCGGGTTCAACGGAGGGACGCGTCATGGCGGCTGACACCCACACGATCGGCGGACGCCTGCTCGTGCTGCGCCAGCGCCGCGGCATGACGCAGCAGCAGCTCGCCGACCACTCTGGGATCTCTGTTGGCATCATCCGCAAGCTCGAGCAGGGCCAACGTCAGTCGGTCCGGCTGGAAACCTTGACCGCGCTCGCGCACGCCTGGACGTGACCGCCAGTGACCTCGTCGGTAAACCGCGTGGTCTGGCCACCGGTGCCGAAGATTCCGAGATGGTGCAGCTGCGCCGCGCCGTCCTTGGTTTGGCCGACCTCGACACTAACCCGGTTGCCGCCCGTACTCTGCAGCCCGGCGTCGCACAACTTTGGCAGCTTTACTGGGCCGGCTCCTATCCGGTGCTGGCCCATGCCTTGCCCGAGCGGATCAGCGCCGCCCGCGTCGCCGTCAGCACCGCCGCTAAAGCGGACCAGCCGATCGCAGCGACGGTGCTGGCGGAGACTCTGCAAATCACGGCCGCGCTGCTGGCCCATCTCGCCCACGAAGATCTAGCCCACCTGGCCTTACACGGCGCGAAACGCGCAGCCGAGCACGCCGACGACGAACTGTTGGAAGCCGCGCAGCAGGCCACCCGCTCGTGGGTGCTGTCCCGCCAGGGCTTGTGGCCGGAAGCCGAGCACCTGGCTACCACCACGGCTGAGCGGATCGAGCCGAAGCTGTCGACCGCCACCGTCGACCAGCTCGCCGTCTGGGGTGAGCTGCTGCGTTACGCCGCCGTCGCCCTGTCCCGGTCCGGCAGGCACAGTGAGGCTGCCGAAGTTATCCAGCTGATGGGCTCTGCCGCTGCCCGCCTCGGCGACGATCCCGTGTCCCGTTACGTCGGTATGCCGTTCGGGCCCACCGTCGTCGGTATGCGCGCCGTAGACGCCGCCATCTCAGCCGGTCAGCCCCGCCAGGCCCTCATCCGCGCGCAGCACGTTGAGCACCCCGACCGGATGCCACCGGCCATGCACGCCCGCTACCTGCTCAACGTCGCCTGGGCGCAGACCATCGACATGCGCTCCGGGGAGGCTGTCGGCACCGTGCTGCGCGCCGAGAAGATCGCTCCTGAAGCGCTGCCGCACCAGTCCATCGCCCGCGCCATCGTCGCCGAGCTGCTGCCCCGCCGCCGCACCCAGCGCCTGCCAGGCCTCCGCGCACTGGCGCAGCGCATGGGCATGGACACCTGACCCGCAACTCACTGACCCACCCCGGGTCACCTCTGCACCGACGGTGACCCTCCAACCAAGACACCGTGGGTCATCGCCGTCGCACGGTTCCGCCATACGTTTCGGGTATCGGCACAGCCGCCCGGCCGCCGGGCCGGCCAGCCGGACCACATCCCCGATCCGGAAGGAACCACGGGCATGAAGACCCCCACGCTCGACCCGAACACGGTTGGCCCCCGCGCCGCGGAGATCCTCAACGCGATCAAGGCCCATCCGCTCTACGAGCGCCTCACCGGCTCGTCCATGAAGTACTCGACCTGCTGGGCCACCTTCACCGGCTACCCGACGGTCAGCCAGTGGGACCTCGACCGTGACTCGGCGCCGCTGCTCGAGGAGGCCCTGCGCTCCCTGGCGCTCAAGGCCGCCGTGTTCGAGCTGACCGGCGGCGACGAGGAAACCGCCGAGCTGCTCCTACCGCCGGCCGTCGACGAGATGGTCCACGCCGTCCTCGCGCAATTCACCGTCATCTGCAAGATCCAGGAGGCGATCGGCGTGCACTTCCCGCACGCCACCGAGCACGAGGAATTTAGCTACACCCGAGGCTGCACCACCGACGCCTACTACGCCGCCGCCGGGTGGGGCGAGCAGCCCACCCGCTACTGGCTGGACGCCGCCGAAGTGAACCGGCGCCTGAACATCCTCGAGGAGAAGTACGGCAAGGCCGGCATCATCGGCAACGGCCGCAGCCACAACATCAACTTCGAGGCCGTTCCCGCCTAACGACGGGCCAACTCCCGCGACAGCACCCGGCGCAGTGCCGTTACCACCGCGCCGGGTGCGAAGCGCTCACCCGCCTGCCGCTCCGCCCGCGCCACCGCTCCGAAAATCTCATCCGAGTCAGCCGTCCGTAGCACGGCGACCAACCAGCCCTCCAGGTCGTCCACGTGCGCCGGTAACTCCAAGGCCTCCGCCGAGGGCGCCGGAAGGGCCGAGTTTGCCTCCATCGACGGCACCGGCGTACTGGCGGAGGCATAACGGCCCGGCGGCATTCCCACCCGGTACGGGTGCACGCACACCGCCGTACCGTCAGGGCCCACTCGCCAGCCCACCTCAGGCCGATACGCCAGCTCCCGGGCTGGCCGGGCCACCACATCGAACTTTCCGGGGCCGAGTTCCTGAGCCGGGCACACCGAACAGGTGTCGTCACACCACTGCGGCAACGGGCCAACCATCCCCCCATCGTAAGAGAGAAGGGATAACCCGCTGATGACCGTCCTCGCCCCACCCCGTCACCCGATGGTGCAGTCCGCCCTCAACGACGCCAGAACCTGGTGTGTCGGGCAGATCATCGACGACCGGCCCGCCCTGGCCCACGCCGTCAAGGTCGCCGTGACCATTGGCGCGCACGTGCCCGACCCGGAAACTGACCTCATCGCCGCGGCGCTGCTGCACGACTCCCCAGACCTCGCCCCGCCCTACATCGACCTCGACCGGCTACTCACTACCCGTTACTCAGCCACGGTCCGCCGCATCGTCCGCGTCATGCACGACGAGCACCGCAGCCTCGACACCGACAGCCCACAGATCGTCGTCGACGATCACCAGGTGCTCCTAGCCTCCACCGCCGACCGGATCGTCGCGCTGTCCTCCCTGATGGCCCGGGCCCGCAGGTCCGGCGACGTGACCACCTTCTTCGCCCGCCGCCGCCCGCTCCTTCAGCTGCTCCCGCACTTCCACGCCTGCTGCGATGCGAGCGCCGGCCGGGTTCCCGACACCATGACCGCGGCCCTCGGCGCTGCCCTCACGCGCCTCGACCACGTCACCGACGGAATCCCGCGTTGACCAGCTGGAGCTCCGCCCTGCTCGAGCAGCTAGCCACCAAACTCTGCCGAGCCGCAGGCCTGCCCGCCCCGCATCAGCGCACCACCATTCGCGAATGGGAGCTGTGCGGCGTGCATCGCCTGCACCTGCCCGACCGCACCCTCATCCTGAAGCTCGCGCTGCCACCGTTCACCAACGAGCCAGTCACGCTGACCGCGCTCGCTGCCGCCGGCATCCCCGTCCCCGCGCTCCACGCCTACACCCAGCACGCCGACGTGACCGGCATGCTCATGGCCGATCTCGGACCGGCGCTGCACGCACCCACATACGAACAGACCGCGGGGGCCGCAGCCGCGCACCTGCACCGACCCGACCCGCTACCCGGCCACCCCACCGTCGACACAGCGGCGCTGCACGACACCGCCGTCCAAGGCCTCGCGCTCGTCGACCAAGCCCACGCCGTCGGCGCGATCGCCAACCCCGGCCCGCTCCACGCCGCCCTGAAGCATCTCGACCAGTTCGCCGCGCTCCGGGCCCGCGACACCGACCGGCCGCCTTACGGCATCTGTCACGGCGAACTCCACCCCACCGCGTTGCACATCAGCACCATCGGCCAGCACTTCGTCGACGTCCCGCTTGCGCACACCGGGCCCGGTCTGCTCGACCTGGCCAGCGTCCTCGGTGTTAGAGCGGTCGACGTCAACGCCATGCGTACGCTTATCTCTTCGTATGTGCGGACCGGTGGCCACCCGGACGCCGGCGCGGACCGCGGGGGACTCGACTCGGCCAGGTGGGCGCTCGGGTGGCACCGCGTGCTGTCCGCGCTCCGGCATCTACGGCAGGCGGGTGCCGACCAGCCCGTCGATGGTGTCGGCCACTTGTCACCTTCTCCACCGCCGAACGACGACGTCGGTGCGGCCGAGCGGCAACTTCGGGCCGCCATCCAGCTGCTCGAGTAGTCCGGGGCGCGGTCGCTCGTTGATTAGGCTGCCGGCCGCCCATTCCATAAAGGTGCGTGCACGCTCCGCGAATGCTGTGACCCCCGCAGAATGCGAGGTCTACAGCAGAGTTCACGGGGCGCGCATCTGCGTGCGCGGGCGGACGCGCTGCCATCCATCCAGTTCGGTACCGGCCGGCCCGAGCGCAGCTGCGGACGAATCGGACATCCTGGAATCCGGGCGGCCTGAAAGTTTCTATCCTGGCGCAGCACCTGGCCGACTTCGGCCCGCGGGTGGCCGTTCCCGTCGCGTGGCGGGTCCGGCCCCCTGTCCTGAGCCCGACACCGCCCGGGCGCTTAGCCGCCTGCGGTAACGTGCTCGCGTACGTCAGGTGGGCGGTAGCCTCCGGCACGTCGGCGCCGATAGTGTCCCAGAAGACCGGGGAGTCATCGATGTGCCCGCCCAGGGCGTGCCAGACGAATCCAGGGTTCTCCGTACGTAGCGCGGCCAGGCCGGCGGCGGCCAGGACCCAGCGGCGATAGGGCTTCTGGGTGCGCGGCTGCTCGACCCAGCCGATCCGGGACCCGGGGAATAGCTGGTAGTCGACCTCGAAGACGAACTGGTCGCGTACGGAGGTGTCGCCGGCATCGAAGGCCCGCAGACCACCAATATCGACCGCGGCATCCGCGGCCAGCGTCCACTCGACCACGCCCAACGCGATCCGCGACGGGAGCCAGCTTCCCGTCGCCGTGTCAGGTGGATTCAGCCCCACCGATTACGACATCATCGCCAGCCAAGTCTGGGACATCCTGATCATCAGTCGTAGCATCTCCGAGGCGGTAAACCCCGCCCAAGCGGCCGACGAAATAGTCGATCTTATCCGGGGCTGCTGAACTAGGAGTAAATATGCGCATCGTCGCCCTCAACGACGCCCTTATCTCAGACGTTGAGGATCTGATGGCGTTGGGCGAACCCTACGTGCGAGCGCGGACGAGCTCGGACTATTGGCTATACAGTGCTTTGTTCTCCACCACCTGCCCCGTCGCGCTAACCGACGATCGGGTCGTCGGGGCAATTATCGCAATGCGCAGTCAGGACGATCCCAGAGACGTCTACATACAAGACGTGATGACCGATCCGGCCCATCGTGGTCAGGGCATCGCCGCAGCGCTGCTGCAATCGATCACCGTCCAGGCCAACGTGTGGCAGTGCCGCCGGATCTACCTGACGTCAGAGCCAGATAATCATGCGGCTGCCATGGCCTGGCATAAGGTTGGCTTCATCAACATTCCCGGCGACCACGTCGTCGACGGCGTTCAGGTCATCTCCAACTTTAAAGGACGGGGTAAAGATCGAGCCGTCTACGAGCTCACCCTCGCGTGAGCAACGGATCGAGGAGACGGCTGCCCATTACACGGCGTCAACGTAGAGCTGCGCTCGCGGATGGTCACCGCTAGCGCTAAGTACTTTCACCAAACGCAGCGGGTCTATCCGAAAGACGTCGGATCTCGAACGCGGAGCGTATTTTGTCCGTACCGCTTCCATAAAGCTGAGTTGTCACGTGCCTTCAACGTTCGGATCCGATGACTCGGTCACGCAGCGCGGATATAGGTCGACCAGCGTGCGTCTTGATCTTCGTTTCGATAGGTATTTAGCCGCCGTTGCCATTCAGGCCGGAGAATTGGTCGGCTGGCGAGTACGGGCACCAGGCTGGTAACAAGCTTAAATTCCCGCAGTCGACGCAAAGTTGAAAAGCCGGGCCATGTGATCACGTCGAAACCGTACTGGCCGGTCAGGGCGCCATAGTCGTCCCCGGGATAGTCGAACCTCAGCTTGCCGACGGCCACCGGTACTAAGTCCCATTCTCGAGGGCCACTACAGCTTGAGTCGAAGTCGCAGATCGCTGGACCTGCGACGCCAGCTATGAGGTTCCCCATGAAGGCGTCACCATGGATTGGGCCCGGCGGAAGTTCGTAGCTCAGGTTGGCGAGTGCTTCCTCCAGTCGGTCGCATTCGGCTCGCATGTACGCTACGTCGTCGGTACTTACGCCGTCGGGCTCGTCAAGGCGGCTCTGGATTTCGCCGATCGGCGTCCACCGAGGCAAGCCGGCTTCGGGCGGGGCGAGCGTATGCCACTGCTGCAGGATCGCGCCCAAGTCAGCACCACTCAACTGCTGATCGCCAACACGCACCTCATGCCAGAGCGTCACTTTGAGGCCGTCGATGATCAAGGGCTGGGCGCCGCTGAGAAGACGGACCGCTGGCACGTCTCCGTGCTCGAGCCATCGGGCAACACGGATCACCTTATTGACGCGATCAGCCATGGTGGACGATGCCGCGATGCGAGCCACGACGCGGGAAGCGGGCAGTC
This sequence comes from Paractinoplanes pyxinae, assembly GCF_026626335.1. Taxonomy (GTDB): domain Bacteria; phylum Actinomycetota; class Actinomycetes; order Mycobacteriales; family Micromonosporaceae; genus Actinoplanes; species Actinoplanes pyxinae. Next base: position 202,204 of record NZ_JAPNTZ010000009.1, read on the forward strand.
GAAAGACAGCGTTATTGGTGAACTTGATCAACTGGGCGTCGGTGGCATCGATCCCAGTTGCCACCTGTACGCGTGCGAGGACCGCGCGTAGGCGCTCCTCTGAGATCCGCCCGCCCGGCGGTGAGCTTCGGCTAGTCATCCTCCTCGAAGCGTAACAATACGCCGGGCAAGTGCCGCAGCCTCGTCGCTAGACTCTGTTCCGGTTGCTTTCAGTAGCGGCAGAAGCCGATCGACGGTTCGCACGGACCGTACTTGGCTGGCCATGTCGACGGCACGGTTACCGTCGGCGATTCCTCCGTTGTTGTCGCCGGCTTTTAACCGAGCTGTGGCGAGGGCGGTCAGCTCGAAGACCGCACTGCGGGTATTCCCTGCTCCGCGCCCCTCGATGCTCTGGGTCAGGTGCCGGACCGCCTTCGCGAAGTTGTCGCTACCTGCACTGCCGTTACACAGCTCCGCGTAGATCATTCCCGTCAGGGCTGACAGATCGGCAGCGCCGAAAAAGGCAACCCATGCAGGTAGGTCATCTTCTCCTCTGCTGAATTCGTGCTGCGCTCGGCCGAGGGCGCTGATGGCCTTATTGTCGTTACCCATTAGTGCGTACGCCCAGCCGGCGTTGGCGTGAAGCATCGCGACAGTTAGGGGATCATCGGCGTCCTGCGCGGCAAGCTGGCCGAGCTGGAAGAACCTCAGTGCCTGCTCTATGTGCCCACGGTGCAGGTGGATTCGCCCAAGTCGATAGAGCACGTTTGCAGCCAGTGAGAGGTTGTCGTTGGCCTTCGCTTGCTCTAGGGCGAGGGCGAAGTGTCTACGGGCGCTTCCGTAGAGGCCGACATCGAACGAACTCCAGCCAGCAAGGTTGTGTAAATCAGCGGTAGCCAAGCAGAGGTGCCGACGAACCTCGTCGCTGCATCTCGATCCCAGCATTGACCGGGCATAGTCGGTCTGCGCGAGGACTGCCTCGCGGCACGCTCCTCCGCCGTGTTGATAGTCCACAGCCCTAAGAATTCGTGTTAGGTGTTCAAGATTGTCGATGTCGCTGTGGCCGACACGTTCAGGAACTGGCGTCCGGCTGCGAAAAAGCGGTTGCCACCATAGGTCAGTCTCCGGCAGAGAAGTCCCCATCATGGTTTCGGCTGCGTGCTGGAGGGAGCGGCGAATCTCTTCCGCTTCATCAGCCCCCGTCACGCCCACCGTCAAGGCGTCCTCGACCGGCGAGTGATCCTCCCGGTCGTAGTTGCCCAACCCCATGTATCCGCGTGGGATCTTAAGCCCGTCGGCGATCCGCAGCAAAACGGGATATGCCATAACGATTCGGCCGCCGACGATCTCGGAGATTTCGGACTGGGACTGCTCAGTTAACTGACCTATGCGGCGTTGGGAGAAACCAGACCTGCTCAAGTGCCGGAAGACATAGGCCAGATCGTGTCGAGCAAGGGCGGCGCGCATCGGCGGGGTTTCCCAGATGCTCGGAGGGGGAGGTCCACCGTCTGACCGAGTCGAGTTCACGGGCGCTCCATGCCGTCAGGATTCGTGACCGAAGGATAACGCTGAATCCAGCCCGGCGGAACCGTGATCGGTCGAGCCGATCGGCCGAACTGGTCAGAGTGCAGATAGGCGTTGATGATCGTTTGGCGCTCTTACTGCAGCTGTCCCTGAGATGGGAGTTTCGCTCTCAGAGGTGGATGTTAGATATCCGCCGTGGGAGCGTCCGGGGCGGGTGAAGGTGGTTCAACATCGAGACGCGTTAAGCGTCGGCATGCTAGTGCATGATGCGTACTGGCTCGTGCACTTCGATGTCAGCGGAGCTCTCAAGAGTTCCATGCGAGCAGCCGATCGGATTGTCGCAGCGTCCGTCTTGGCGGAACTGATCGACATCGGACAGATTGCAGTTGAAGCGGATCACGTCATCCTGCAGGAAACGGCGCCGATCGCTGATCGGTTATTGGCGTCAGTCCACAGGCAGCTCGCCGAGGACTCTGCGCTGCATCCGGTCGATGTCATCGACGGCTTGGTGCCGGGAGTCCGGGAGCGGGTGGCGGACCACTTGGTGGCCAGCAAACGTGCGATTCGGCGGCGGTCCGGTTGGCGGCAGGTGGCTGTGCGACGCGAGGGTGATCTTGCGCCGGCGGCGGTGGAGGCTGATCTCGTTGACAGTGTCGTGCAGGGGCGTCGGTTGACAGATGGGCAATGGTTGTTGGCCACGTTGCTGCATCACGCCGGCGGCGACGGTTTTCTGCTTAACACCCTTCCGTCGGGCATGGTGGCTAGAGCGTTGGCAGGTGAAACTGTGGCGACTCGGCGATACCGCCATTTGGTGAATGCGGCTGTTTCCTCTCTGCGGGCAATTTCAGTGTCGGCTTAGCTGGTGGTGAGGGCGGGTCCTGCCTGCGGCCTGTGAATCTATTTCTCGTTCTCTTCGGTTTGGAGTTTGTTATGCCGCGTCGGCACCCTCCTTCGTTGTCTGCCGGTTTGCGCCGGTCTCGGCTGGGTGTGCGCCGGCTGGTGTTTTTCGGTATTGCTGCGGTGACTCCGCTGACGGTGATTGTGGGCGGGCAGTCGCTGGGGTTCGGGCAGCTCGGTCAGGTCGGGACCGCGGTGGGCTACCTGCTGGCTGCCGCCGTGTTGGGGGTCTTTGCCGTCGGTGTGGCGGCGATGGCTCGCCATCTGCCGAACCCGGGGGCGTTCTACGCCTATGTTGCTGCCAGGTTGAGCCGGCCGCTGGCGGTGGCCACGGCGGGGATTGCTTTGGTGGCGTACACGGCGATCCAGATCGGGCTGTTCGGGTTGTTCGGTGTGGCCATGGTGGCCGCGCTGGACGCGTTCGGCCAGTCGGGTTGGTGGGCGTTCTGGGCGTTGATGGGGTGGATCGCGGTCGCGGTCCTGGGGCAGGTGCGGGTCCGCACCAATGCCTCGGTGCTGGCGGTGCTGATCTGCGCCGAGCTTGGGTTGGTGCTGGTGCTGGACGCGGTGATGGTGCTCCATCCGGCCGATGGGATCGTCCGTTTCGATGGGTTGAACCCGTTGTTGCTGGCCAACCCGACGGGGATCGCGTCGCTGGTCGGGGCGATCACCGGGCTGGTGGGCTTCGAGGTGCCGTTGGCGTTCGCGCCGTTGGCGGTCGATCCGCGGACGACGGTGCGGCGGGCGATCGGTTGGATCCTGCTGATCGTCGCCGTGGTGTATGGCGGGTCGGCGTGGGCGATGACCGTGGTCGCCGGCCCGGACCAGATCGTCGGGATCGCGGCGCAGCATCCCAAGGACCTGTTCTTCCATCTGGCGGCGCCGCACGTCCCAGCCGCGGTGGTAACCGCCGGGCTGGTGCTGTTCGCGACCAGCGTGTTCGCGGCGGCGCTGGCGTTCCATAACACCGTCAGCCGGTACATTCTCACCCTGTCCCGGGAAGGCTTGCTGCCGGTTTGGCTGGCGATCACTCGGAGCGATGATGTTCCCGCCGCCGCGTCGCTGATGCAGTCCACGCTCGCGTTCCTGGTGCTGGTGGCCGCCGGTATCGGCGGTGTGGACCCGGTGAAGGACCTGTTCTTCTTCGGCACCACGGCCGGTGGGCTCGGGGTGCTGATCATGATGTGCCTGACCGGCGCCGCGGTCATCGGGTATTTCCACCGTCATCCGCACCGCGAGACCGTGTGGCGGCGGCGGATCGCACCGATCGTCTCCACCGTGGTGCTCACGCTGATCGCGGTGACCAGCATCGCGTTCTTCGGTGACCTGATCAGCTCGAGCCACCCGGTCAAGGTGTGGGGCGCGCCGCTGGTCTACGCCGCAGTCGCCGTGGCCGGGATCGGCTGGGCGCTGCATCTGCGCCGGCACCGCCCACACGTCTACGCCGTCATCGGTCACGGCGAGCGCACCCGCACCACCGCAATCCCGTCCGGCGTCCGGCATCAGCCATCGGTTGCTGCCGAACCGGCCTCGGCATCGTCGGCGTCCCGCTGACGCCGTGCACCCTGCGACGTTGTCTTCTGCTGAAAGGGCTGATTGGCAGTCATGATCGCACTGGCGAATCTGGTCATACGTGACGCTCACCCGCACGACCATCCGGCGGCGGCTGAGGTCCTCGCCGCTGCCTTCGGGGATAGCCCGGTGGTCGGCTGGGCCCAACCTAACCCGGCCGCTCGCGCCGCCCAGCTCGGCTTCTACTTCACTGCGTTGCTGCGCCATACCGGCGTGCACGGCACCATCCGGCTGGCCACCGCCGACACCCGGATCGTCGGCGTTGCCCTCTGGTACCGGCACACCGCGGGCGAGACCGGCCTCCACGATCTGCTGCCCGCGAACGGGGATAGCGGAGTGCCGGAAAGCCTGCACCGGCTGGCCCGGCTCGAGCACCTGCTGCGCAAGCGCCGCCCGGTGGAGCCGCACCACTATCTGGCCTACCTCGGAGTCGCCACTGGCGAACAGAACCGAGGCATCGGCACCACGTTGGTCAGCGAATACCACGACACGCTGAGCGCCGCGGGCATGCCGGCCTACCTGGAGGCCAACGACCCGCGTAACCGGGCCTTGTACGCCCGGCTCGGCTACGCCGATCACGGCGCTGCGATCACCGGCCACGGTGGTCCGCCGGTTTACCCGATGCGGTGGACCCCCGGGCGCTGAGCCCCGGTCCGGTTTTGGACAGGCGAGGAAAGGAGCTGACGATGTTCGATGCGGTGATCGACACGGTGCTGCGGCTGGCCGGGCCGGATGAGTCTGACGCGCTTGTAGGCCTGCTGACCAGCACCACAGAAGACCCGTTCCTGCGGTGGTTCGGCGGCGAGGCAGGCGCCGATGCCTCGGCACTGCGCGCGTTGCTGGCCACCGACGTCGCCGCAACGCTGGCGTCGGGCTTCATCGGTGTCGCCGTTCACGGCACCGACATCCTCGCTGCAGCTTTGTGGACCATCCATCCCGTCCGTGCCGGCGTCTTAGCAGGCTCCCTAAGGCCGCACCACCGTGGGCTGATCGCGGAAAGGCTCCGCCGGTTGCAGCTGTTGGCCGAGGTGCGCCGGCCCGCGACGCCGCACCATCAACTCGGTCTGGTCGTGGTGCAGCCGAATCTGCGGGGGCACGGGCTCGGCGCTCTGCTGCTGCGCGGCCAGCATGAGTACCTCGACGACATCGGGCTCGGCGCGTACGCGGTCACCGTTGACGGGTCCAGACGGCGCCTGCTGCTGCGGTGCGGCTACAGCGACATCGGAGCACCGCAGCTGCTGCCGGGCGCGACGCCGGTGTGGTCGATGTGGCGGCCACCGAAGACGGACCGCAAGGACGTCCGTGCGGGTGTCCCTATGGACTCGCTCTGAATTCCTCGCTCGTCGCATCTGCCGGGGAGGGCGGTGCGGCGGGCGGGGCACCAGCAGGGGTCGTTCGGCCGTGTGCCCCCGGCCCTGGGCACATTCTTACCGGCCGGTGAACCCCTCAGTGGGGTGCCTCTGGCGTTCCCCAGCGTCAGAGGCACCCCCACCCACCAATTCCTGTCTTATGACACCCCTTCGATGACGAGAGGCGATTCCCCCTCATGATGGGCATCGGCACCTACGACCGACCCGTACGGCACATCCCTGCATCACACGACCTCGGCAGCATTGCCACCCCCGCCGCCACGGCGGGCCGCCGCCGAGCGCACACCGTCCAGCGCACCCCGGTCCGATCCGGAGCTGTGGCCGGTCCGAGCCCGGTGACGACGGTAGGCCCGGCCGGGCCGCGGGTGGGGGTGGGGGCGTGACCGGCCCGGTGACCTTGGCGCGGCGCACGATGGGTGTGGGGGCGTTGCTCGGGGTGGCGGCGGTGGCGTCGTCGCCGCAGACGGTGCTCAACGGTGGTATCCCCGCCACCTACGCCCAGTCCGGGGTGCAGGGTGTCCCGCTGTCGTTCGTGATTGTCATGGGTGTGCTGGCGCTGCTGGCGGTCGGTTACGTGGCGGTGTCGCGGCATGTCCCGCACGGGGCTCCGTTCTACGCCCAGCTCGCCCGCGGGCTGGGCCCGGGCTGGGGGCTGGCCGTCGCGGGAATCGCCTTGTTGGGCTACAACTGCCTGCAAGTATCGCTGTTCCCGCTGCTGGGCACGGCTATCGCCGCGATGACTGGGATCGGCTCGTGGTGGATGTGGGCCGCGGCCGGGTGGCTGGTGGTGCTGCTGCTGGGCCGCTATCCCGGTGCCGCTAACGCCAAGTTTTTGGGCGTGTTGCTGGCCTGTGAGATCGGCATCGTGCTGGCGTTCGACATCGCCGCCCTGTCCAACCCGGCTCAGGGACTCACGTTGGACGGGTTCGTGCCTTCGGAACTTTTCGTCACCGGTGGCGGTGCGGGTGCGCTGGTGTTCGCGGCCGCGGCGTTCGCCGGGGCGGAGAGCCTGCCCGCCTACGGTGACGAGGCCCGCTCGACGGGCACCATCGTGATCGCCACGTTCGCCGCCTACGGCCTGCTCGGTGGCCTGTACGCGCTGACGTCGTGGGCGTATGCCGCCGTCGTCGGCGCGACCCGGCTCAGCACGGGTGCGGTAGTGGACGAACCCATGGCGATCCTGGCCGGCACGTGGGGTCCGGGTATCGGTGCGATGGGCACCGTGCTGCTGATCACCAGTGTGCTGGCCGCGATGTCGGCGCTCGCCGGGATCAGCGCCCGCTACCTACGCGCTTTGGGCGACGACGGGGTACTGCCCGCCGCGCTCGCGGCCGTCAGCCCCGGCGCGGACGGCGGCGCCCCGCGCGGCGGGTCCCTCGCCCAGGCCGCAGTTTCGGCCGTGGTGCTGGGTGGGTTCGTCGTCGCCGGCGTCGACCCGATGGGGGTCATGTTCGTGTGGCTGTCGACCATCGGCGCGGTGTGCATCCTCGGCTTGCTGATGCTGTCGTCGTGGTCGGCCGTTTCGTTCTTCGGCAAAGGTAACGGCAGCCGGGAGTCGGTGTGGGTACGCCAGCTGCTGCCCGGCGCCGGCGGCGTGATCGGTGTCCTGACCTTGGTATTCACTGGGTCGAACCTGCCGATGATGCTCGGCCTGCCCGACGGCTCACCCCTGCCCTTCCAGATCGGCGTCCCGGTCCTGGCCGTCACCGTCCTGCTGTTCGTGGTCCGGGGCCGCTGGCTCAAACGGCACCGGCCCCAGATCTACGAGCAGCTCGGGTACCGCCGTGTCGATCCTCTACGGGTACGCGATCCGCGGATCGTGGGGCTGAAGCTGTGAACGCCATGACCGACCGGCACAGCTCACAGCCCGAGCGCGGTGTCCGTGGGTGGCTCTCGGCGCAGGAGCAGCTCGGCCGCGTTCAAGCCTTGGGATTCCAATACGACATCACCAGCACCGCGTTACAACGGATGCTGGCGATCAACAGCGGACACGCCAAGGTCACTTGGGAGCGCCGCCGCCGCGACCCGATCGCCCCCTACACAATCGCTTTACTGTTCGCCACCCCCACCGGCCGGGCCGATTGCAGCCCAGACACCACCGTGCCCAGCGGGGACGACTTCATCGGCGCTTTCGACGTGCACGCGGCTAACCGGGTCTGGCTGGCCGGCCCCGAAGCCAGTGACCTGCCCGACCTGCTGTACGGCCTGGAAACCCAGGTTGCTGAACAGCGCGCCGCCGATGGCTGGGTGCTGCGTGAACAGCTGACCACTGACGTCGACGACGCCATCACCACCGGCTCGTTCTGGGTCGGCATTGGAGTCTCGAGCCTGGACACCCCGACCGGCACCTGGGCTCAGACCGGCGACCAGGCCCTGAGCCAGGCCCACGTGCCCGGCACCATCCGCATCCTGCTCAACGTAGCCAGCTCCCCGATCCCAGAACTCGCCTGGATCGTTGCCGAACGCCGCGGCATCAGCGAGTACAACACCAAAACCATCTACAGCACACACCGGATGTCCCACTCCGAGTTCACCGCCCCGTATCCCTATGGGCTCGTCAGTCCCGATCACCTTGCCGCCAACGGCTGGCACGAGCCGATCCTGCGCCGCATCCACGGACTGTTCGGCGCCCTGCACACCAGCACCCATTTCACCCGCCCGCTCGGCCGGCCACCCAAAGGCAGCCTGTGGCGAGCCGCACTCGACAAGCCCGTACCGGGACGGCGCTCATGACCCACACCCTCGCCGGCCCGCCGTTTCGGCTGCACGACGCCGCCACCATCGGCGCCGCCCTCCGCGACCAGCACTACAACGACCTGGCCCAGCACCTGACCGCCGCCCGACGGCGCAACCTGGCCTATCCCGGCTTCACCGACCTGACCCACCGTGCTCTCGCCGAGCTGATGACCGAACAGCTGCTCAACAATGTCGGCGACCCCTACGACCCCGGACATGGCCACGACCACACCAAAGCCTACGAACGTGACGTCATCGACCACCTCGCTGACCTGTTCGGCGCCTCGCGAACCCGATGGGGATACGTCACCACCGGTAGCAGCGAAGGCACCGACCACGCCCTCTGGGACGCCCGGTTGGCTTACCCCGGCCAAGAACCCGTCGTGTTCGCGTCCACGGCAGCGCACTACTCCGTGGCCAAGGCCTGCGCCCGGCACCGCCTGACCCTCGTTCATGTCCGCGCCGACCCGACCGGCCGGATGGACATCACCGACCTGCGCACCCTGCTCGGCCAGTGGCGGCACCAACCGGTGGTGATCGTGGCGACCGTGGGCACCACCATGACCGAGGCCTTCGACGACGTCGCCGCCATCGCTAATGCCTGCGACGACCTGGCCATCGTCCGGCGCCGGATCCACGTCGACGCCGCCCTCGCCGCCCTACCCCTGGCTCTGCTGCCCGATCACGACCGACCGAGCTTCGACTTCACCAGCGGCGCGACCAGCATCGTCACCTCAGGTCACAAATTTCTCAGCACGCTCACCCCGTGCGCGGTACTCATCTACGCCGAAGCTCCGGTGCTGGCCCGCACCCCGCACGTGCCGTACACCGGCACCGCCGACACCACCATCGGCGGTTCCCGTAGCGGGCACACCCCGCTGCTGCTCTGGTCCTCGCTCAGCCACGGCCTCGACACCCACCGACGGCGGGCCGAACGATCCCGCGAACTCGCCGGCTACACCCACGAACGGCTGCGCGCCGCCGGGTGGCCGGCCAGCCGCAACCCGCACGCGTTCACCGTCGTCATCGCCCAGCCCCCACCCGAAGTGTGCGCCCGCTGGGTGCTGGCCCCCGACGGCACCCGCGCGCACATCATCTGCAAACCCGACACCGACCCCGCCGCCATCGACGAACTCGTCACCGACCTGACCCGCCCGGCCACCACCGTAGTACCCGCACCAAGCCCGCCCGAGAACGACCAGGCCGCCGGGCGCACCCCCACCGGAGTGCCGGCATGAACACCGCCCCCGCAGTACGACCGGGCCACCACCGTCTTCCCGGCGCACGCACAGCGTCGTGCCCGACGCCGGGACAGGCCAGGACAGAGCCCCCGCCTCCGAGTCCTGGCCGCAGGCCGGGTGCGCAGCCCCGACGAGGAGGGCGCACGGCTGCGCACCCGGCCCCACCACAGCCTGCTGCCCAGCTGCGAGTCGCCCGTACCAACGCGACAGGCCCGACCGGAGCCCACCGATGAGCACCGCCGCCTGGCTACGGGCCGTAACCCGCGCCGCCCAGACGCCGCTCCCGCCTCCCGCCGCCGTCAACGACGGCGACCGGCCGGCCGCGATGGCCGGCCTGGACCCGATCACCGCCCCGGCCGACGCCGACATCGTGGCGGCCGCGCTGGCCCACGCCCGCGACACCAGCGCCGACCGCGAGTCGCGATTGCTGTGGGGCCGCTACGCCTACCACAACGCCCGGACACTGTTCGGTGACCTGCACCCGGCAGCGGTCGCCGCCAGCCGGATCTACCAGCGCATCCTGGCCGAGCAACAGTTCACCTTCGACGCAGTAAGGGTCGCCCAGCAGCGGCTGCACGCCTTCGAACGAGCCCGCGACCAGGTCCAGACCTTGACCAGCCGGTGCTCCTACGCGACGGCGTTGCACCGTGACGGTGACTGCGAACAAGCCGAACAGCAAACCGCACTGGCTTTGCGCACCTGGTGGGCCAGCCCCCACGGACTCGGGCACTCCGCCATGGTGCTGCTGTCGGCCGCGGCCATCCGGGCCGGGTGCGGGCGCACGCGCACTGCGGTCACCACCCTGGTCGACCACGCCGCCCACTTGGCGCACCTGGACGGGTCCTGCCGGCGGATGGCCGCCCGCTGGCTCGCCACCATCGCCACCACCCACCCCCAGCAATGCCAATACACCTCGGCCGCAGCATCCCCTGACCGTGATGTGCTGCAGCAACAGGTGTTCTGGCTCTCCGTGCTTCAAACTCCCCAGCTGCACCAGCGCCGCAGCCTCGACCACCAGACCGGGCAGATCTCATGACCCGCCCCGCAGCCGGGCTTGGCCATCCGAGCGGCAACGGCCGGCCCGGCGTCGACCGCGTACGCGAGAAGACCCGATCAGAACCCCCTTCCGGCTCGGCCTTGTCCGGCACGACCGGGCGTACCGAGGGTCGCGTCACCATCGCGCCCTCGCAGCAGACGTCCGTTTCACTGCCACCCCGTGGTGTTGAGACGGCGACATCGAGATGGCAGTCCCAGCGAACTGACATCTCGGTGACCGGGTACGCCACCCTCCTGGGGACAGGACGGTTGCGCACCCGGCACATCAGCATCCGATTCGACACATCCGCGGAGCGCACCGTGCCCGACCCGCAACCCAAGGTGGACCAACCCGGCGACGACCCGTCCTTCGTGCACGGCGGCCGGGACCGGTATGCCCCCCAACACCCGGCACCCGCCGATGGCACCCTCCTCGCCTTCCACCACGCCGCCGAGATGGCCGACTGGCTGCAAACCCTGCTGATCTACGACGACGCCGCCGGGTGCTGGGAACTCGCCATTCCCCACACCGACACGGCCGGTTCGTTCGGCGCCGACACCTTCGGACTCATCCCGTGGGCGCAGAACACGGCCCTGCGCGACCCGAGCGACGACACATCCGCGCGGCAATGGGCAGCCCGTCTGATCGAGCAGGACCATGCCGACGAACCGGACGACACAGGTGCACCCCTGCGGGTCACCGAGTGGCGCCGTATCAAGCTGGGCGAGCGGATCGGCCACGTCGCGCTCGACACCACCACGGCCGTCTGCATGACCCCCTTCACCGGCCTGCAACCCGCCACCGGCTCAGCCTGTCTATGCCAGCACTGGCAGCAATGGCAGGACGCCCACCCCAACCTGCGGGACCTGCCGTGATCTCACCGACCTTCCCCGACGTCTCGCCCGAAGTGCTGGCGCAACTGCGGCGTGGCTGCTCGTCGAGCAACTGGCCGCGCCGGCTCACCCCGGGCAGCCCAGCCGCCGCCAGCAGGCACCTGCACCACCAGCTCGCCCAGACCCATCCCGAGCCGAGCCTCGCTGTCCACCGGCGCCAGCTCACCGATGACCACCGCGCTGCGCACGGCGACCACCACCATGCACAACACCAACCGACCGCAACGGTCTCCTCGCTGCGCCTCCACCGCCGGTCCCCGGCGGTGTCCTGCACCCCGGCACCACCTCACCGGACCGCGGCCACGTGGCCGACCTCCTCTATCAGGCCAGCACTGACCGCCCGACCGACCCGCACTCCCGACCAGCCCGCGACCAGGAAACCGAGACATCATGACTGGCGTCGACCAAACCACACCCGACCCGGCACGCCGCTACAACGTGCTGCTGGGCGGCAAAGACAACTTCGCCGCCGACCGTGAATCGGCCGCGGCCATTCAGAAAGAATTTTCCAGCGTCGCGGTTGCCGCACGGGAGAACCGAGCGTTCATGCTCCGCGCCGTGCACCACCTGGCCGCCGACCGCGGTATCCGCCAGTTCCTCGACATCGGCGTCGGCATGCCCATGGCGACGAATCTGCACGAAGTCGCCCAGCGGGTCGACCCGGCCTGCCGCATCCTCTACGTCGACCACGAGCCGATGGTCGCCGCTCACGCCCGCGCCCTGCTCACCAGCACGCCTGAGGGGAAGGTCGCTTTCGCCGAAGCCGACCTTCGCGACCCGGACACCATCCTCGACCACGCCCGCACCGGCGACACCCTCGACATGAACCAGCCGATCGCGTTGGTGCTGGCCGCGGTCCTGCACTTCTGCACCGACCAGGACGACCCCTACGCCGCCGTGCGCACTCTCGTCGACGCCCTGCCGTCCGGCAGCTACCTGGTCATATCCCACGCCACCTTCGATCCGCTGCCCGACGACGTCCGCGCGAGCCTGACCGCGCTCGCCGCCCCCGGCGCCGGCCACGGACCGTTTCAGGCCCGGACCCGCGCCCAGGTCGCCACATTCTTCGACGGCTTGGACATCGAGGAGCCCGGCATCGTATCCACCGTCGACTGGCATCCGAACCGAGAGCCGCGCGCAGAAGGCGAACCGCACCACGCGATCTGCTACGCAGCCATCGGTAAACGTCCGTAACGCCAGCTGACTCAACCAGGAGTTGTTCTGGTCCACCGCTGACGCGGGGTGCCAGCGCCCTCACCCCGAAGCCCCGCGCCGCGACAGTCGCCGTCGCCACGGCGACCGGTAGCCCAGTGCGCGGATGAACGGACGCACCACCATGGCCCGCCCCCTACCTGGTTCTGAAGGGACCCCTGTACCGCGATGCCTGCCAGCGTGAGCCTGCACAACGCCACCTTCGCCGACCTGCCGGACGCTGCCCGGCTCCTCATCAAGGCGTTCTCGACCGGCCCGATCATCGAATGGGCCGAACCCGACCCCACCGCCCGGGTCGGCCTGCTCGAGCCGTGCTTCACCGCGATGCTGAACCACCCCTACAGCCTGACCCGCCTCGCTCATCTCGACGGACGGATCGTTGGGGCGGCGTTGTGGATCCCTGAACCCACCCCGAGTGTGGACCTCGACGAACTCGCCGCCGACCTGCCACCCGGCACCGCCGTCAACCGGCCCGCCCTGCTCGAGAAAACCGCCGCCCAGCAACGCCCCCACGGCATCTACCACCACCTGGCCTACCTGGCCGTCGACCCGCACCACCGCCAGCACCAGATCGGCAGCTACCTGCTGTCGGACTACCTCACCCAGCTCACCACCAACGGCATACCGGCCTACCTGGAGGCCAGCAACCTGCGTAACCGGGCCCTCTACCAGCGGCACGGATTCACCGACCTCGGCCAGCCGCTGACCGTCGACGACAGCCCCCCGATCTGGGCGATGTGGCACCCCGCCGAACGCAGCCCGGCGCAGGCACCCCCGCCGGCCCTCGGCCCGAGTTACGAGCGGGCGCCGCAGCCGTGACCACCCAACCGCTAACCTCCGCCCCGAAACAGCGCACCGCTGGGGCGGCCGTCGTTTCGGCCGGGCGGCCGACGACCGGCCCGGTCCTCGGGGGCCGGCCGTGACCGGTACGCCACCACCCGCCAGCAGGCGGGCCCTGTATGTGGTGTTCGCTGTCGCCGGCGGTGTGGCCGAGCTGGTCATTGCCGCGCTGGTGTCTGTCGCCGCCGCAGCTGAGACCGAGAACGCTGGTGGGTGGCTCGTCGCCAACGGGGCGACCGTCGCCGTCGCACCCGCGCTGAGCGTGGCAGCAGCCGTCCTCGCACCACACCACCAACAGCGCAGCCTGACCCTGGCGCGCGCGGCTATCTGCTGGGCTCTGGCCCGTACTTGCGGGCTGCTCGCCGTCGTCTGGGTGCTGCTCATTCGTGCCGGTGGCGATACCACACCGGCATGGACCACCGGGGTGCTGCTGTTCGCCGCGGCCGCGCTAACCCTGACAGCAAGAGGCCAACGCCGCTACCTGCCGCCGGCCAAGCCTCACCCTCATGCTTGCTCGGCGTCGGCCGGCGAACAGACCAGCGCCGTGCCCGCCGCGGTACGGCACGGCTGGCCGCAAGCCCTGGGCCGGTGGGCGATCTGCATAGCGGTCGCGATGGCGCTGACCGCCACCTTGCAAAACCTGGGCGCTCCGGTAGTGATCCGCCTGATCGCGGCCAGCGCCGTGGGGGTCGCATGTTTCGCCGTCAGAGACATCCGCTGGACCCGGCGATGAACGCCGACAACAGCCTTCCCATCCAGTGCGGTCCGCCCACGTGCCAGAGACGGGACGGCGTGGCATGACGCCGCATTGGCGTCGGCGAGCAGCATGCTGCGCCGGCCTAGCCGTGCTCCTAATTGGCGCCGAAGTTGGCCTGGCGGTGATCTTCGCGACGGCCGTCACTCGCATCAACGGTCCGGGCGACCAAGCAGCGCTGACGTTGTGCGCCGCCAGTGCCGCCGCCGGCTGCGCGGTCGCCGCCGTGGTGTGCGCGGCCCTGGTCCTGGTGGCGGTGGGCCGCCCGTCCAGCGCCGCGGCTCGCTTGGGCACCGTGCTGGCCTGGACTCGGCTGCTGACCACGGCCACCGCCGTCGCGGTGACCGTGCCGGCCGGGCACACGTCCGCCTTCGCCGTTCAGATCCACCTCTTGGCTGCGGCCGATGCGGCTCTCGGTGTGGGTCTAGCCCGGTCAGCCAGGACGCTGCGAGCCCGCGCCGTATGGCAGCCGCGAGCGGAGTGTCACCGATGACAACGGCCTCGTGGCGCGACCGGCCGGACGGCGGGTTCGTCATCGTCTGGCAAGGGCCGGCGTGAGCTCTGCAAAGACCGAGTACGGCCCGCTGGACCACAGCCGTGCTGGCAGCTACCCGCCGACGGCGTCGCGCAGCGCCCAGGCCTTCGACCGGCGGCAAAACCTGGCCCGACGACTCCTGCCGCTGCTGCCCACCGACGATCAGACGCCGATCTCGACCACCGATCTCGGCCGGCGTCTCGGCCTGACCGGACGCGACCGTGACCAGCTGCTGTGGCCGATCCTGGACCGGCTCACCCACGCCGGACTGACCCGCCGCACCCGCCGCGGACGATCCTGCTCGTGGTCACAAACTCCGCTGCTGACCGGCATCCTTACCGCCGCGCACCGCCCCGGCGAAACCACGCCCCGGCCCTGCGGTCTCACCGAAAACCTGCCCACCGAGACCGTCGACGCCGCGGTCGCCACACTCGCCTGGTGCGGCCTGGCCGCCGCACCCACCACCGGGCAGACCTCAGCCAGCCGAGTCCAGCCCTACCTGGACACCACACCGGCATCGCCGCCACCCGCTCAGCTCTCCGCCCTGGCCGGACCCCCCACGGTCCGCGCCGTCGCGGTCATCGGCAGCCATCCCGGCTCACGGACCCGGGCACTGGCCGGCGCGGCCCTCGATGCCCTGACCGCCTCCGGAGTTCTTCAGCTTGCCGGCCCGCCGGTCATCATCGAGCTCGGCGCCACCTGCCCGGTTGCCGCCTGCACCTGCTGCCGGCACCGGCCACGACACCCCGACCCGTTCGCGGCAGTGCAGTCAGCACAACTGCTGATCGCCGCCACACCATCACAACTAGGCACCGTCTCCGGACTGCTCAAACTATTCCTCGACCAGATCAGACCGGGCGGCCTGACCGGCATCGTCGCCGTCGCCGCCGCGCTCGAAACCAGCCGCGGACACCACACCACCACCGCAACCACCCTCAACCAGCTCCTCGGGCACCTCGGCGCGGTCACCCCCGCCCCACCCCTGGTCGTGCACGGACCCGTAGACCCCCAACCCGACGCCGCCCGCTGGGCGGCACAACACGCCAGGCGCATACAAGCCGGCCTCCCGACAACGCCGCCGCACCACCACGAACCCCCGTCGGCTCACGCGCGATGAGCACGCCTTCGGCATCCGTGCCGCTTGCTGCAGCTACGAAGGCGAGCCCATGATCGGCCCGCCCCACCGCCGGAAATCCTCGCCGCCGCCAGCGCCGACTACGCAGCCACCCTGCCCGTCCTCGACGAGTTCGTCGGCAAGATCCGGGCGAGCTGGACGCGGGAAACACCCGAGATCCACGCCGTGGCAGACGCCTGGCTCACCCTGCGCACCCAGCAGGCCCAACCCGCTACGTGGCTGGTAGCCGCCATCGCACTCGTGCAACTCGCCCAGACGCCACCCCGCGTACCCTCCACCACACCGGCCGACGGACCGTAGATCAGGGGTTGGAAGCAGCGAAGGTAGGCTCGGCGGGGCCGGGAGTCGGCGTTGTACATCGCCATCTACGTCGCGGGCAGCTGCTGCCCAACCGCCCGCAACTGCGCGGCCCGGCTCGACATCGCTGTCGCAGGGCAACAGCTCGTCGAAAACGCCGACCGCGAGCAGCTCTCGTCGCAGGCCCGGCAGCTGCCGAGACACCGTAGGGTCCGCAGCCCCCGGAGGCATTCGACCGCTACCTCGGCCGCCGACCGTCGCGAGTGCGGGGTCAGGCCGCCTTGTCGCTGCGAGGGATGAGGTCGGCTGCGGCATCGGCGTGTTCGCGTTGCAGCTCGAGCACGACGGAGGTGTAGAGGTCCGAGGTGACGCTTTGGCGGGAGTGGCCGAGGACCGCCTGGACCTCTTTCATGTCGGCGCCGCCGCCGCGCAGGAAGGTCGCGGCGCAGTGACGCAGGTCGTGCAGCCGGATCGGGGGTAGGCCGCTGGCGGCGACGAGTTTGTCGAACCGGTCGCTGATGGTTTGCGGGTGCCACGGGTGGCCGTCGGGTCGGACGAAGTAGTAATTGGTGTCGGGCCATTGGTCGCCGCTGGCCTGCCGCCACCGCTCGCGCATGGCGATGTAGTCCTTCTGGGTGGCGACGGTCTTCGGCCCAAGGGCGACGGTGCGTTCCCCGGCTCGGCTTTTCACCTTTTTCTTGACCGGCTTGTAGCCGACCGGGGTGATCTGGTCGATGACCGTCAAGGTGGCGTCGTCGAGGTCGACATCCCAGTCGGACAGGCCGCAGCACTCACCGCGACGCAGACCACGGTGCATGATCAGCTCGAACATCGGATAGAGGACGGCGTCGTGGCGCGCTGTGAAGTCGAGGAACTGTCCGGCTTCCTGCGGCCGCCACACCATCACCGGGCTGGGTCGCTCGCCGGTGGCCTTCCACTTCTCGATCGCTTTCAGCGTCCAGACGCGCGGCGGTGCCGAGTCCTCCGGGTCGAGTTCGACCCCGAGGGCCGGGTTGAACGGGATGAGCCGGCCAGGCAGTACGGCGTGGTTGAGCGCGACCCGCAGGGTGGCGAACAGCCGTCGCATGCTGGTCGCGCTGCGTGGGCGGATGCCGCGATAGCGTGCCCGAACGACGGGATCCGGGCTGGCGCGGCCGTCGCGGATCTCGGTGTTACGCGCCTCCAGCGCCAAGAACATGGCTTGGACGTGGCCGATCCGGAGCTGCTGCAGTCCGATGTCGCCGAGGTGCGGGACGAGGTAGAGGCGGATGTCGTCGGCGTAGCCGCGCATCGTCTTCTCCGACAGCCCGCGCCGTCCGGCCAGCCAATCGTTGAGGTACTGGCCGGTGGTGACCTCGATCGAGGCGGGCATTCCGGCGCGGACTCGGGCGGCGACGTCGTCGCGGCTGGGTAGCGGGTCGCCGCTTGTGCAGGCGTGCAGCATGTCGCCGATCTGCACGGCCACGACGGTGTCGCCTGCGGCGAGGTCGAGCAGCGACCGGACGTGGTCGAGTTCGGCGCGTGCGTCGTCCTTGCCGGCGAAGCCGCTACGCCGCATCGGGGCGCGGCGTTTCGTGCCGGCGGCCGTGGGCAGCTCGATCTGGTACCCCCAGGTGCCGTGGGTGGTGCTCCACGCCCCACCGGGGCGGCGCAGCTTCGGGCACTTGTTGTTGAGTCGTTTCCCGGTGGCGGGATCTTTGCAGGTGCACCGCTTGGTGACGGATCCTTCGCTGCTCACGTTTCTCCTTGTTCCGATGGCGGTTCGCCAGGCGTTACGACGCATCTGATTGCGTCGTGGTGATCCACGCTTGGGTTCGCGGGGGTGGTCAAGTCGTGGCGGTCGGGGGGTATGCCGAGGGCGGTGAGGATGCCGGCGACGGGCACCCGGAAGCGGGCACCGACCGCGATGACCGGTGCCGGGAACACGCCGGCGCGGGCGAGGTCGTAGGCCTGGGCGCGGCCGATGCCGAAGATGCGTCCGGCCGTGGGCAGGTCGGTGATGACGCCGAGGGCGCGGATCTGCTCCTCGGTCCACACCGGACCGCTGCCGGTGTCGTCGGTGGGATGCGGGTCCGGCGTCACTGCTGGGCAGCCTCTGCCGGGCGGCGGGCCGCTGGTGCGGTGCCGGGTTCGGGTGAACCGGCCGCGGTGGTGTCGGGCGGGTCGTCGAGGCCGGTGAAGCGGTGCGCGCCGAGCTGGCGCATCCGCGACGGTTGGGCGTCGACGCCGGTGAGCCGGTCGAGTTCGGCGGCCAGCCGGGCTATGGCGCCGGCGTACGCGGCGGTGGCGGTGTCGGCGCTCACCATGGTCGCGAGCTGGGCGTCGGCGCTGATCTGATAGATCCCGCCGACGGGATAGCCGGGACAGGCCTCAGTCCGGCGGTAGGTCACGCCGCTCAACGATCGGCGGGCGGGTTGATCGGTGGGTGCGGTGATCGCGCCCGGCTGGGTGAGGTAGCCGGTGCGCAGCCGGCCGAGCGCGGCGACGAGCTGACCGATGCCGGCTTGCACGGCGTACCGGTTGTTGGGTGCGGTGATCGTGACGCTGACCGGCACGCTGACGGCGACGGCCCACCGGTACGGCGAGACCTGCAGGCCGAGCCGGGCGAGCAGGTCGGCGCCGTCGCGCCGACCGAGTGCTCCTCGGGTGACGAGGGCGCGGATTTCCGCCCGGACGGCGTCGGCGGGGAGCGGGGTGTCGTCGCTGCGCGGGCGCAGCAGGGTCGCGAAGGGGCGGTGGTGCAGGGCGGACTCGACGGTCCTGGTCATGAGCATGCCTTCCGGGAACGAGAAAGCCGGGCGGACACCCCCAAGCGAAGGGGCGCCCGCCCGGCGGGCGGAGTGAGACAAGGCAGTATCAATGGCCGGCTAGATGCCGTGGCGGAGTGATCCCCGCCGATCGGTGCGGTCGATGCCGCGAGGTGCGTGGCGACGGAAACGGCCTGGTCGAAGTGGTGTGCCGGTGCACTTGATCTGTTCGGCGAGGTTGCGGTTCATGGTGTGGCACCGGTTCGGATCCGGTGCCGGCACGGGCACCGCACGTGCCGCGACGCCACCTGTCAAGGAGTAGGAATGGGAGACGTGAACGCCGGTCGGCCACCGTCGGACGCCGACGAGCCGCCCGACGCGGCACCATCGATGGAGGCGGTCACCGTCGATGCGGAGGACGAACGGGCCGTGCCCGAGGCATTGGCCCGGCTGGTCGACACGGCCCGGGCCACGCTGCGGGTGATGGAGATCAACGCGATCTACCCTCCGGAGGTCGCGGTGACCGCGATGGAACAGACCACGGGGGTGCTGCACCGGCTGGGCGGCCATATCGATCTGTATGTGGGTGACTTCTCCACCGCCGGAGGCCAGGCGATGGGCCGGCCCGTGACCTGCTCCGGCAGGTCTGCCTGGAACTCAGCGCCGCCCGCACCCACCTCGCGATCGACAACGAGTCATCACCGGTGACCGCGGCGGAGCCGGTCGGCGTGTAAGCACACGGGAGGGTTCCGGCCGCGCCACCGGCCGAAGCCCTCCCGTCGTTCGCACCACCAAGCCGGGCCGCAGCGCACAGAACCCCCTTTGGTTTGAAGCGCTCGGCTGCTGTCGCGGCGGTGTCACTGGCGCGCTGTGCCGGTTCGACGACTCGCCCGTTCAGGGCGACTCCGGTCGCCGCCGTCGAATCGTGATCGGGCGCCGCGGCCCGTATCAGCAGGCGGTTCTGGCGTTACCCCGTCGGTCGGTCGGCGATGATGTGTGTCAGGAACCGGCGGGTCAATCGAGCGGGCACCAGACGTCCTCGTCGTTGTCGAGATCCTCCCCCTCGTCCTGATCTTCGTCTTCGTCGCAGAATTCGATCCGGTCGGCTCGCACGGTGAAGTCGTCGACGCCGGCGAGATCGGCGGTGAGAAGTTCCTTGGCGGTGCACAGTGCATTACCGGGCGGGTGCGCGGCGACGGTCACGGTGAGGAACAGATCGGCGTGCACCCTGTACAGCGGCAGTCCGTCGATTCGTTCGTGCATGTCCTCGATGCCGTAGCCCTCGTGAAGGCCGTCGAGACAGGTGTGACGCCAAGCCCCGACTTGGGCTGCGATCTGAGCTTGCGCGTCGCGGAAGATCTCGGAAGGCCGTTCGCCCAGCGCGGGTGTGGCCACCGGTACCCGGAAGTCGACCCGCCGGCCGTCCGGCAGCGTCGGCAGGCGCAGAGCCGCGAGCAGCGCGTTGCCGGTGTCCAACGTCATGACGTCGTCGTTGACCAGCCGGATCAACTCGGCGACGAGACGCTTCGGGAGTGCTTCGCCGGTTGACGGGACGTCCGGCGAGGCGGGAGACGGTGTGTCAGGCGAAGACGACGGGCAGGTGGTGAGTGCGGTGTTCACCGTGTGGCCTCCTTGGGCTACGGACGGGACTCTGGAGGTCGAACCGGTGCAGTGCTGGTCGGTGCGGGCGTTGAGGCGTTCTCGGATAGGGGCAGCGCGGTTGCTTCGGCGTCACGCAGGCGGGATCCCTGGGGACCCCGCCTACGTGATGTGCTCGCGCCCAGAGGTCTCAGCCAGGCCGGCTGAGACGTGCCAGCGCGGTGCCGGCGGGCCCAGTCGTGCGGTACCGGGATCCGTCGAGGCCCGCGTTCACCGGCTCCCACCGGTGCGGGCACAGCAGGATCCGCAACGCGAACGCGGCTTGCTGCCAGACCACCTCGTTGCCGAGGACCCGCAGCGCGGCGGTGCGCGGCAGGTCCCGGTCGGTGACCCAGCCCTGGTCGAGGCCCATCAGCCATTCGACGAACGGCGGGGCCAGCACCGGCCGGCCGTGCTTGCCCTGCTGGGTCGGGTCCGGCACTGGCCGGTCCAGCAGGCCCTCCCATCGGGCGACCGCTGCGGCGTAGACGCCCCACCGCTGCTCGTCGGGCTCGCCGAGCGCGGCGACCGCGGTGACCAGATCGGCGCCGCCGTCGCCGTGAACGCAGAGGCCGTGCCCGTCGCTGGCCCGCGGCGTAGGCAACATCCGGACCCGGACCGCCGCCGATGACAGGGTGAGATCACCGTGGCTGCCACGCTGCCCCGGACAACCCTTCTCCCCGTCGCTGGCGCGCGGGGTGGGCAGCAGCACCTGCGACAGCGGTGGCCGAAACCCTTGCCCGGCTCGCCGGCCCGGGGTTCCGGTGTCACTGGCCCGCGGTGTCGGCAGCAGCCGGGTGGCGTCGGTCAGGGTGTGACCGGCGTGCCCGAGCATGGGTTTGCTGCGTCCGGCGGTGGCGTTGGCCGAGCTGCGGCTGTCGGCCACCGTCGGGGTCGGTAACAAGCTGCCGGCCAGCTGCGGCAGGTAGGGCCTGCGGGCCGCCCCGGCCGACACGGACTTGTTCGAGCCGTAGGTGACGGCGGTCGGGGTGGGCAGCAGCGTGCGGCTGCCGCCCGGCTCGATCAGGTCCGGCAGCCCGTACGGGTGGCCGGGGCCTTTGCCGTCACGGGCGCACGGTGTCGGCAGCACCGGCCCTGACGACGGTGTCGAAGCCGGAGTGGGCGGCCAGCAGAAACAACCTGTCACGGCGGTGAGCTGCGCCGACATCGGAAGCGCGTAGGCATACCCAGCGTGTGTCGTACCCGCTCGCGGCCAGATCGGCGTGGATGACATCGAAGCCGCGTCGGAGGAGCGCGGCCACGTTCTCCACGAAGACCAGCGGGGGTAGAAGCGCGCGAACGGCGTCGGCGACGGCCGTCCAGACGCTGGAGTTGCGGCCGGTGATGCCGGCCCTCTTCCCCGCGTTGCTGATGTCTTGGCAGGGGAATCCGGCGGTGATGATGTCGACCGGGCCGACGCTGCTCCAGTCGACGGTGCGGATGTCGCCGAGGTTGACGACGTCCGGCCACCGCGCGGCGAGGACTTTCTGGGCGTGCGGGTCGGTTTCGGCGTACCAGGCGAGCCGGCTGCCGAGGACCGCTTCGACGGCGAGGTCGAGCCCGCCGAACCCGGTGCAGAGGGACCCGATCCGGAGTTGCCCGGAACCGGCTGCGGGCGGTTCAATCACGCCACCTCCCGCAACCCGGACCCGTCACCGGACCGCGCATCGGCCGAGACAGCCGCGGTCTCCTCGGGAGCCGCTTCGGCCGGGTGCGGGCAGCTCCACGGCCCGCACCCCGGCGTCTCTTGCTCCTCGCCGGCGCGCGGGCGCAGCACCACCTCGTCGAGCGGCACCCGCTGCCAGTGCAGGAAGAACTGCCCGCGCAGCGGATGCCCGTCGGCGTTCGCCTGCGCCGATCCGTGCCGGATCGCGGCGTCGAACGCGACCGCGTCCGCCCAGCCCGCCGGGTCCTCGTCACAAAGCTGAGCCCACTCGAGGTCGGTGTGAAATGGGCAACCGAGGCACGCCGATCTCGGCGTATCCGCCAGGTCCTGTTCGGCCAAGAACGCCGAGCAGTCGCCGCGCCGCCATCCGAGATCGAGCAGCGGGAAGACGTTGCGCATGTACCCGACGTCGGCGTCACGCGCCCGATGCACTTCGTCGACCGAGATACCGATCGCCATCTGCGCGTACATACCGGCCGGCACCCGCGCGGGGTGCGGATGGCCGAGCCTGCGCCGCACGTCCGCCTTGATCGGGCGGATTTTATACTCGCTCGTACATTGACGGCGGCCCATGCCTTGCTCGCCGTTGAGGCCGAGGGTGAACAGCGGCATGGACGCGAACCGATGCTGCGGGTCGAGGGCGTCGTCGCGGATGTTGCCGGCCGAGACCCGCACGATCGGGATCCCCGCCGGTGCGGCGATCTCCTCCAGACGCTGCAGTTGGGAGTAGACCGCGGCCGGCTCCCAGCCGGTGTCGGAGAAGATCGCGGCGTCGAACGCCGGGATCCGCCCCTGGACGGCGAGCAGCAATAGCGCCGAGCTTTGTATGCCGGCGCCCAGCGAGAGATAGCGGGCGATGGGTGCGGTCACGCAACCACCCCGCCTTCGGCGAGTCCTGGTGCCTGGAACACCAGGACGTCTTCGTGCGCGATCAGGTGCATCGGCGTGCCGGCCCGGCGGGCTTTACGGACGGCTTGCAGTTGGAAGAAGCTGGGCCGTGCGACCAGCTGGTCGTCGCGGACCGCCGCCAGCAGGGCCACGCACCGGTCGACCGGGATGAGCCCGGCCCGCACTCCGGCGCCGATGACCGCGGAGGGCAGGTCGACGAGCTGGCCGTGTTTGCGCCACGGCCGGGCCGTCACCACGACCACCCCGCCTGGGCGTAGCAGCGTCCGGCAGCCGGCCAGGATTTGCGCGAACCCGTCGGCCAGGCCGGTCAGGTCGCGGTAGGCGAGGTTTCCCTTGTCGGTGCCGTCGTTGTAGGAGTTGTCGGACTTGCGGACCCCGCTTT
Source organism: Paractinoplanes pyxinae (assembly GCF_026626335.1). GTDB lineage: Bacteria > Actinomycetota > Actinomycetes > Mycobacteriales > Micromonosporaceae > Actinoplanes > Actinoplanes pyxinae. Next base: position 225,567 of record NZ_JAPNTZ010000009.1, read on the forward strand.
CGCCCGGCTCGACCAGGCCGTGCACGGTCGGCCCGTACGGCGGGCTGGTCACCACCAGCGCCGCCTGTCCGGTCAGGGCTGACGGGACCATTGACAGGATGCTCGTGGAGTCGCCGCGGATGACTGCGGCCCGTCCGGTTGCGCCCTGGGTGTGGGCGTGTTTGATGTTGGCGTCGGCGATGTCCGACCAGCGGGACTCGTACTCGATGCCGAACGCGTCGCGGCCGGCGTGGACCGCTTCGACCAGGGTGGTGCCGATCCCGCACATCGGGTCGAGCACCAGATCGCCAGGCTGGGTGTAGTGGGCGATGGTGTGCGCGGCGATCGCCGGGAGCATCCGGGCGGGGTGTTTGACCGACTCGGCTAGGTAGCGGCCCTTGCGCTGGACCGGTCCGGTGGACTGGGCGGTCGCCCATACCGACAGGCCGTCGGGCCCGGCGGCGCGAAGCTGGGCGTCGTAGGCGCGGTGCCGCCCGCCGGAACCCGGCTGAGAAGGAGTGTCGGGCTGGGTGCCCGGATTCTGCGGTGAACGGTGCTTAGCCACGGCGATCACCGCCCCGCCGGTCGCGCTTGCCGGATCGCGGCGCCGGCCGGTCGGTCTGGCTGAAGACGAGCAGGTCGGCGTGCACCCGCAGGTGCGCGGCCTGCCACTGCCCGGTGGCGTCGGCCAGGGCGAGTAGCTCTTCGTCGGTGACGTGGTAGATGAACGCGTCGCCGTCGGTGTCGGCGGCGACCGCGACGATGTGCTGCAGGTAGCCGAGCCGGACCCCGGCGGCGGCCTGCACGACCGGCGTGAAGTCCTCCGGGATCGGCGGGGTGCCGGCCGGAACCGTCACGACGAGGATGAGGCAGCCGCCGGGGCGCAGCAGCTGCGCGCAGGCGGTCAGCAGCCACGCCAGCCGGACCCGGTTGGCGGCGTCGCCGCTGTCGAGGGGCCAGCGGGCGACCACCAGACTGGTCACCCCGTGCAGGGAGCCGTCGGCCGGCACCTCCACGTCCGGGGCGCCGGCGGGGTGCAGGTCCGGGTCGGTGAGGTCGTCACCGAACCAGGCGCTTAGCTCCGGCAGATCCTCGTCGTCCGCATCGGCGCTGTCGCCGGTGAAGGTAGTGGTGTCGGCCGAATGTCCTGGGGTGGCCGGGCCGATGATGAGGCTGGACGCGTCGGTGAACCAGGCCGGATGGTGCAGGCGGCCACCGGCCGTGCAGGCCTGGGTGAGGGCGTGGCCGTCGGTGAGGTCGACGACGGCCTCCCCGGGGCGCGAGTAGGCGGCGATGAGCCGGGCCGCGAGCCGGGCGCCGATGCTGCGGTCGGCGTCGGCTTCGGTGCGGGCGGTGCGCCAGACGGTGATGGGGACCGGCGGGGCGCCGGCGATCAGGTCGGTCGGGGCCGCGTCGAGTGCGGCCGGGTCGGCGGGGGTGGACGGGTCGGTGTGGTGCTGCGGCGTGTGCTTGCTCATGAAGTGGCTGGGCTCCGCGCCGCGCCGTGATGCGCTGACACCCTCAAACCGGGTTTTGTGCGCTGTGGCGAACACTCGCGGTCCTGGCAGCGGTCTGACACTGTTCTGACGCCGCCCGCCGGCCGGAACCGCCGGGCACGTCGGCGGGGGCTGTCAGCCGTCCGTCAGGCGCCGCGGATCCCGCGGATGTGCCGCTGCCGGATTCTTGTTAGCCGTTGGTGGCTCAACGACTGACATGGTGCCATTTGCCGTAGGCGCAGGTCAGCACCGTTTTGTCAGAACCGTGTCGGACGGCCGTCAGGTGGATGCGGGACCTCAGCAGGGGCTGCTTCGCCGCGTGTTCGCCTCGTGTGTCCGAGCTGACCTGCGGTGTTGGAACGGTGTCAGCGGCGCGTGGCGCAGTCAGCGGCATGCCGCACGCGGCCGGACCTTCATGGCCACGGTCGCCGGCGAAACCGACCGCCTCGAATTTCAGGAGCCCGCACGCATGACTGCCATTGACTGGCCCGACTCGCCGCTGGACGCCGTCGACGCCGCCTTCACCGCCTTGACCACTGGACCGAAGCCGTTGCTGCTCGACCTGGAGCCGCTGCGTGAAGGCACCGACCTACCCGCGGGCAGGCCCAGCCTGCCCGCGCTGCGGCGCTGGCTGCTCAAGCACCCGCGCTCTTTCGCTGCCCGCGACGCGGTCTGGACGGAGCTGATCCGCCGGGCCCGCCTCGACGGCCCGGCGTGGGTGATTGCCGCGACTGCCCTCGCCATGCCGTCGCTGCGCCGCTACGCCGGGCAGCTGCGCCGTGGCTGGGGCGGCGACGCCTACGATTTGGACGCGGAGATACTTACCGGCTTCCTGACCGCGCTACGCGACCGGGTGGACCTGGCCCGGCCTGCGCCGTACGCGTCGCTGTGCCGGGCCGCGTGGCGCGCCGGGCACGAGCTGCACCAGCGCGACGGCGCCGAGGCGATCCCGCTGCCGGAAGAGATCCTCGAACATGTCACCGGCCCCCGGACTCCGAGGCGGCCATGGGGTCATCCCGATTTGCTGGTGCGCCGCGCCGTCGTGCTCGGCATCGTCGATGCGGAAGACGAGCAGTCCTACATCGACGTGCGGCTCGGCGGTCGGGCGATCGAACCTATTGCCGCCCGCCTCGGCCTGCAGGTCGACACCCTGCGCCGCCGCGTCGAACGCATTGACGCCCGCATCGCCGAGGCCGTCTGCGACGGCATGCTCGAAGAGGCCACTTCGCCGCAGCTGCGCGAGAAGCTGGAGAAGCGAGCTAAGCAACGCGCCCGGATCCGTGCCGGCCGCGCCGCCACACCGCGGCGGCTCATCGCCGCCTGAGAACCGCCTGCACCAACCAGGCAGCGGACCCGACACCGTGTCGGTCCGCTGCCTTTTGCCATCCAAGCCCCAAGGCGGCAGGACCCGTAGGCGCGCGACAGCGTCGTCAGCTCGACAGTGGACCGGCGCCGCAGGCCCCCGTCCACGCCGTGCTGTCGGACGGCGTTGAAGGTATCGAAGTGGGGCGCCCACGGTGAGGGCCGCACTTCTCGACCGCTTCGGCGCCGGCCCCAGAGCCACCGGCCGCCGCCCTTGCAGCAGCGGCGACCACACCGTGCCCGCCCCGTCGCGAACCACGCCCGTGCGCGGCGCGATGTCACCAGGCGCGGGCTCACCACCCGTCCGGTAGCGGTCTGACAACGGGCGTGCTGCTCGCTGTTGTCGGTCGCGTGTCAGCCGCCAAGCCATCTGGTTTTGTTCGCGAGTTCAGGCACCAGTTGTTCGCGACTTTCGACACCACCGAGGCCTCATCTGTTTCGATGTTCGCGAGTTTGGGCCCCACCCTGACCCAGACCCGCTCAGGCGTCGTCGGGCGGCCCCATCGTTCACGCACGGTGACGGGGTGGCTGAGATTGGGCGCGCCTTGTCCGCGGTAGCGTGCGGCCAATTCGTTGATCCAGCACCGAGGTATTCGCTCAATCGCCGACCAGCCGCAGAGCCAAATGCCGGATCCGTGCCCGGCCTAGGCGCGGATCTTCGGCTTGCGCTCGGCGACGTAGCGGCGCAATACCAGGACACCTCGCGCATCCTGTGCTCGTCGATCAGCCGGTCGAAGATCCGCTTGATGGTGTGCCGCTGCTTGACCGGAGCATCGAGATCACCGCGCAGCATGTCGTCGATGACCGGCTTGAACTCATCCAGCTTCGACGGCCGCGGCGGCATCCGTCCGGCCCGGCGGGCCTCGGCGCCTGCCGCCGCCCAAGATCGCGGCATGAGATGCTGTGATCTCGCTGCGACAGGCAACGGACGCTGGTAGGAGGCGCGGTGACACGACGGTGGCCGGGCCCCGTGCTGCTGACCGTCCTAGCCTTGGTGATCTACCTGATCACCCCGGATCGGCTGCCTGCCACGCAACAGCCTCACCCGCTGCCCGGCGGCGGGCAGAGCTGGCTGGCCGGCAGCGCCCACGATCCCGCCCAGCACCCTCAGCTGACCTCCGACGGCGTCACCATCCTGCCCCGCGCGGACACCCAACCCGCCGGCGCCGACGCGGCCCTGCTGCCGCTGCCCGCGTTCAGCCCGCCCCTCGCGGACCCGTCTCCAGGGCGCCTGAGTGACAGGCCGACCTGGCAGTCCATCGCCGCATGGCAGCCCGACCTGCACGCCCTGCAGATCCTGCGCTGCTGACTGAGCCCGGGCCGGGCACCACCTGCCGCACGCCGCCACATGGCGCGGCGGCCCCGTTGTGCCGTGCCCTCCGCGTCCTCATCAGCAGCATCTTCAGAGGTTGATCACATGCAGACATCTGTCATCGGCACCCCGGCGGGGCGGTCATGAACCTGAGCATCATCGGACAGGCCGCGGGCCTGTTCGCGGTCACCAACATCGACGACATCCTGATCCTGGCCCTGTTCTTCGCCCAAGGCGCAGGCCACCGCAACACCACCCGCAACATCCTCGCCGGCCAGTACCTCGGCTTCGCCGGCATCCTCGCCGTCGCCGTGGCAGCCGCGGTCGGCGCTACCTTCCTGCCGGACGAGGCCGTACCCTACCTCGGCCTGCTCCCGCTGGCCCTGGGCATCAAAGCCGCCGTCCAAGCATGGCGGCACCGCAACGACAACGACGACGACCAGAGCGAGGCGAACAACGACGCTCCGGGGATCCTCGCCGTCGCCGCCGTCACATTCGCCAACGGCGGCGACAACATCGGCGTCTACGTGCCGGTCTTCGCCACCGCCGGAGCCGGCGGCATGACCGTTTACGTGATCGTCTTCCTGCTCCTGGTCGGCGTGTGGGTCGCTGCCGGGCGCTTCTTCGCCACGCGCCCGATCATCGCCAAGGCACTCAGCCGCTGGGGACACATCATCCTGCCCATCGTCCTGATCGGCATCGGCCTGCTCATCCTCATCGAGGGCGGGGCATTCGGCCTATAAACCCCTGACAACGGAGCGGGGGTGCCCGGCCGGGCACCCCCGCTCCGTTGTCGTTCACCACACTTCAGGTTTCCTGGCACTGGGGCCCGTAGTCGATCGGTTCCGCCTGCCCTGGCGCCTCTTATCGGGTCGGGAAGCATCTTGGGCTGTTCATTTGCCGCGGAGGTGGCCTCGTTCGGTGAGGTGTTCAGCCGCGCTGGGTGTGGCTGGGGAGAATTCCGAAGCGGCGTCGGTAGGCGACTGCGAACTGGCTGGCGCTGGCCCATCCCCCCGGCGGGCGATCTCGGCGATGGTGCCGCGTCGGGCGCGCAGGTCCTGCTCGGCTCGCTCGAGCCGGATTCGGCGTAGGTATTGGGTCGGGGTGGTGTCGTAGTGGCGACGGAAGGCGTATTGCAGGGCCCGTGCGGTGACGCCGGCTGCGGCGGCGATCTGGTCGATGGTGATGGGCTGGTCGGCGTGAGCGTGCAGGAAGGCGGCGGCGCGGCGTACCGAGACCGGGGTTACCCAGGCGGGACTGGGCTGGTAGGCGACGGTCAGCGCGGTGCTCGGGAAGGTGTGCAGGGCGGTGATCGCGGTGGTGCGGGTCAGCTCCTCGATCATCAGCGGGCTGACGCTTGCGTCCTGCGATAGCAGGGCCGCGGCGACGAGGTCGATCAGTGTGGACCACTGTCGGGCCATCGTCGCCGACACCGGGGTGGTGGAGGTGAAGCGTAGATCGGATCCGCGGATTCCCAAGGTTTGTTCGGCTGTCGTCTCGATCCGGGCCGCGGGTAGTTGAAGGGTTTTCGCGGCCATGTCGAACATGTCCACCACGAAGGGCACGCCCAGCGGGTAGAAGGTCTGGTCGCCGGCCAGCAGCATCGTCTCCTCGGCGCCGTTGCGGATCCGCATCTGCCCGTTGTCCAGGCCGAAGAACAGATAACTGTCGAACGGGGCGGTTTCACCGCGGTAGTCGAGGGTGGAGCGGATGCGACCGGCGCCAATCTGCGCGGTTTGAGCGCCGGCCGCGGCGAATCGGGTTCCTTCACCGACCGCGAGCATCACTACCCGGCAGTCAACGTACATCTGCCTGAGGTACTCCTCGGTCTCGGCCTCGTCCTGTGACGACACCCCGAACCGTGCCACCTGATCGGACCCGCCCATCGCTCCTCCCGGGTGTCCCCTATTCGCACGCCTACCGCACGAAGCGCATGCCTGCCACACGAAGTCACCCGGACCGGCAATCCGCGCATCCTGGCCACCGCCGGGCTTGATCTTGCCGTTGCGCCGGGCAGTGCTGGTTCATGAAGCAGTGCTGGTCCATGGACAGGGGCAACACCGTCCCGACGGGTCGTCGACCGGCGACCGTGCCTACCAGCTGTCGGCGCACGCGGCCCGGGCAAGCGAACGCGCCGCAGCGCGGGCCGACACCGCCCAGCGGCTCAAGGACCGGGCCGTTGCCGCGCATCGCGCCGCCGTCCTCGCCCGCGAACGTGTGGAACGGCTCCGGGCTGCCCGTCCGCAACCAGCGGAGCAAGAGTTCGCAGGTCACGCAGCGACGCAAGATCACGATCGGCGAGTTGCGGCGACCTGATGCGTCGCCTGCGCAGCGCCGCACCTTCGTTTGCCGCACAACGACGTCAGGCGCTGTGCGTTTCGCGCGGTAGCCGGCGTAGTTGTTCGCGACGAATGTCGGGTTGTGACGGTAGCTCCCGAGGGCATCACCGGCCGCTGGTGCCACTGGGACCAGGGGCCGGACAGCCGGCCGCGTTTCGTCGCCGTCGGCGAGCTCGACCGCGACGTCGTGGCGCCCCTGGCTGCTGTGCTGAACGCAGTCGAGCCCGGTTCTCACCCGGTCGTCGACATCGATCTGGCCGGGGTGACCTTCCTCGACGCTGCCGCGACTCGGGTGTTGCTGCAGTACCGGGAGGCCGCTGAGCGTCGGGGCGGCGCTGTCCGCCCGATCAATGCGGCCGCCGGGGTCCAAGTTGTCATCGACATCCTCTGGGCGGACCCGCTGTCCAGCGCCCGGGACCGGGTGACCAGACCGGCCCGCAGGCAGCGGTCCGTCGCCGAGTTGCTGAGCTTTTCCGCCGAGATCACCGCGACGGCCCATGACACCGTGGCACGGTCCCAGGCCTTGTGCGCACGGCTCGCACTGGGCCGCCGGCTCAGCGCCGATCCAGGCGCCGAGGGATCGTGACGTCATCGCAGGCGACGCGAATACACACCGGTGGCCACCGCGCCGCACGTTCGGCCTCTTGCCGATTGGTTTGACCCGGGTCGGATCCTTGCCCGGCGGGTACGACCTGACCGCCTTCGATTCAGCCCTGGCGCAACGTCGACGACGGCGGATGGCCGTACTCCTGGCCATATGCCGCGGTGAACCGGCTGTGATCGGAAAATCCCCACCGGGCGGCAATCTGGCCGACTGTCGTCACCGCCGGATCGGCGCCGAGCAGATCACGGTGTGCCCGGTCCAGCCGGACCCGCCGCAGGTATGCCATCGGCGTGGTCCCGAGATGACGCCGAAACGCCAGCTGCACCGCGCGGACGCTTACGTAGGCGGCGGCCGCGATATCGGCCACGGTGATGTCACGGTGTGGGTGCTCGTCGATGAACGCGATGGCGCGGCGCAGGGTGGCGGAGTGGGCGTCGCGGCGGTCTTCGATGGTCGGATCGGTCAGCGCGTTGTTCGGAAAGACCGAGAGGGCGGTGGCAGCCAGCAGCCGAGCGACGCTGGCGACCAGCAGCGGCGACACCAGCGCACCGGGCTGACCGGCTACGGACTGCGCGTAGCCGTAGGAGCTTTCCCACAGCCGGGCGGCCTGCGAGGTAACGGGCGTGTACCCGGTCAGGCGCACCGGTTCCCGCCGACGGCCGGGAGCGGTGTCGGCGACCCGGCTGAGCAGGGCCGGGTCGATCGACGCGATTCCTATGTCCAGGTCGGCGCAGCTGACGGTGCAATATTGATCGGGCTGAAAGCAGAGAACGACATCTCCGGGGCCGATGAGCCGTTCGCCGTCGTGGGAACGGTAACTGGCCCGCCCGGAGCGCAGGTGCCCGATGGTGATCACGCCGATCGGCGGCGACTCGGCTTCGTAGGAAAAGGAGAACCTCATGTCGTCGAGGCGGACCGCCGGGGACAGCTGAGCCTGGCTGACGCGCATCCCGCCGTGCCGGCCGTGGGCTTCGAGCCGGAGATGACCACTGTAGGTGTCCCGCATCAGCTGCTCGGCGACGGCGATGTCCGTCGTCTCGAAAGACTCACTCACCAGATGCGCCTCCATTCAAACGCGCGCAAGGTCCGGCTGGGCAGCAGCCGAACCGTTGCTGGTAGGCGGCGGTGAACTGGCTGGCGCCGGCCCACCCCCACCGGTGCGCGACGGCGGCGACGGTCAGGCCACCGGCCGGGTCACCGGCACGCAGCTCTGCGTCGGCCTGCTCCAGGCGGACCCGACGACGGTACCCGCTCGGGCTGATGTCGAGGTAGCGGCGGAACGCACACTGCAGCCCAGCCTAAGTGCCGGGCGCACGCATTCATACCCGGCCAGATGAAGAAGACCGGTACGGTGCACGGCGGCCCCGGCTCGCGGCTACCGAAAACGCCCCCAAGTTGCCCGGTGTCACCAGTGACAGTGCAGGTCAGCGTCTGGTTGAGCTGCCCACATTCGACCCGGCGTTGCCCTGACGCAGCCGCCCGGGCGGGAGCTTCGCCGACCGCGTCGAGGATGTGGTCACAAACGCAGCAGTAGAGCCACATGCCGCTGTCCCTGTCGGCACAAAGTCAGCTGAGGAGGGAGGCGCACTCATCTCGGCGCATCCAAGCACAGAGAGGCTTCATGATCCCTTGCACGCAGCGTAATCGGGATGCTGAGGGAGCCGTTGGCGCCGCCGGGTGGTAATGATCCGCAAGTGGTGCCGGTTCTGGCGAACATCGCGACGAGCGGTGCCGGTGAAGTGGTGCCGAAAGTCGCGAACAATTGGTGCCCAAACTCGCGAACGAAGCCAGCCATCCGCCGGCCGTCATGAAATGTGGTTCTGAACTGCACTGTCAGCGCTGTTGGAAGCGTGTCAGTTCGGCGTCAGACAGCCGAGTGTTCGTCACAGCGCACAAACCCCGGTTTGAGGGTGCGGAACCGCCACGGCACCGAAAACAAGGTGTCCGGCGCGGTCCCTGCCCGCCGCCGAGCCCCGAACTTTCGAGGGTCGGGCGACGTGAGCCCGGGGACGTTCTCGGGTGCCGCGCCTTTGATGCGCTGACACCTCATCACCAGCGAAACCCGAATAGGGAGGACGAGCTCCTCCCGAGACTCCCGGTTCACCTCGCCTGCGTCCTTCGTCTCGGACGCCCGGCGGCGGTCCCCTTTTCCGCCGTTTCGAGCACGCCGCGCACCCCGTCTGTTCGCCGGGTGCGCGGCGGGAGGTGACCACTCATGTCCCGCACACTGCGGGCACGCCTACGTGTCCCGAACATTCACCCTCTAGCTACGGCCCGCCGGGCCGTCCGCTACGCCGTGCCGCTGGGCACGGCAACACTGATCCTGCTCACCCCGGCCGCAGCGCACGCCGATCCCGGCACCGTGGTCCTGGCGGCGTACAGCCTGCCTCAGGTGGTGGCGAACCTCCGGGAATGGATCATGGGGATCCTTTTTGCCGTCGCCACTCTTTTCGGGGTTCTCGCCGGGGTGTACTGGTCGACCGCCGGCGGCGATCCTGCCCAGGTCGACAAGGCTAAAGGCGCGTTGAGGAACGCGCTGATCGGCTACGGCCTGGCCGTGCTCGCCCCGGTCTTGCTGCAGGTCGTGGGCGGCATCGTCGGGGCCGGCTGATGGGCTGGCTCGATCCGAGTAGCTGGCTCGACGGCATCCTGGACTGGTTCGCCGGGCTGCTGCTGGACAGCCTAAACACCATGATCGCGGTGATCACCGATGTTCTGCTGATCACACCGAACGTCACCGGGCTGCCGCAGGTGCAAGCCCTGACCGGCCGAGCCGTCCTGATCGTCGACACGGTGTTCGTGCTCGTGTTCCTCGCCGCCGGGGTGCTGACTATGACCAACCAAGGCGACGAACGTTCCCGCTACACCGTCAAGGACCTGATCCCGCGCTGCGTGGTCGGGTTCATCACTGCCCACTTCTCCCAGCTGATCGCCGGCCAGATGATCGATCTGGCCAACGCGCTCACCGGGGCGCTGACCGAACAGAACTTGGACTCCGACGGCGCGTTCCAGGCGATGCGCAACCACATCACCACCGCTGGCCAAACCGGCGGGATCGTATTCCTGGTCTGCGTCGCGATCATCCTGTTCCTGATGGCCGCTACGGGCTGCTCGGCGATCGTCCGGTTCGTGATCGCGCTGGTGCTGACCGCCAGCGCTCCGATCGCGCTGGCGTGTCACGCGCTGCCGCAGACCGATCCGGTTGCCCGGTTCTGGTGGCGTTCTTTCGCCGGGGTCTTGGCCGTACCGATCCTGCAGGGTTTCGTGCTGTTCGCCGCCCAGTGGATGCTGCTGGACCCGCAGGCGATGTTGCCGCTGCTCGGCCTGCCGGTCGAGTCCGGCAGCGTGTTCAACCTGTTCGTCGTCATGGTCCTGCTTTGGACCTGCGTGAGGGTGCCTGGCCTGGTCCGCCGCTATGCCACCGAGGGCGGGCGGGGTAACAACTTCCTCGGCGCCGTGGTGCGGGTCGTGATCGTGCAGCAGATCAGCCGAACTCTGCCCGGCATCGGGAGGGCGTTCCGATGAACGACCGCCGAGAATCCGAGGTCGTGCGGGCCCGGATGCCCGCCGACGTCGACGCCGCCGACAAAGTCGCCTACGGATTAACGTTTCGCCAGCTGGCGATCCTCGCCGTCGCCGCGGTCTTCTGCTACGGCGCTTGGAACGCCTTGCACGATGTCGTGCCGATACCGGTGCTGGTCGGCGGCGGCGTCGTGCTCAGCGGGCTGGTGTTCGGGCTCGCCGTCGGCCGGCGTGATGGGCTCCCGTTGGATGTGTGGCTGTTCGCCGCGGTGCGGCACTCGCGCGCACCGCGGGCGCTGTCGACCACCGACTCAGGCGCCAAGATCCCCGACTGGGTCGAGGCTTCGAAGACGAAGGTGATGTTGCCGGCGCCACTGAAGCTGCCCGCCGACGCCATCGGCGACGACGGCGAGATCACCCTCGGCGGCTCCCGGGCGGCGATGGTCGCCGCGACCAGCGTCAACCTGGCGTTGCGCACCGGCGACGAGCAAGCCGCGCTGGTCGACACGTTCGGCCGCTGGCTCAACAGCTTGTCGACGGCGACGCAGATCGTCGTGTCGGCGCAGCCAGTCGACCTGCACTCGCACGCCCGCACCGTGGCCGCAGCCGCCGACAGCATGCCGCACCCGGCGCTCGCCGACGCTGCAGGCGACCACGCGAAGTTCCTCGACGATCTCGCTGAGCGCCGCGATCCGCTGCGCCGGCAGGTCCTGATCGTCACCCGCACCAGCGTGGGGGAGCGCGGCGATCACGCCGCCCGCCGCCGCGCGGACGGCACCGTGCGTGCGCTGTCCGGGCTCGGGCTCACCACCCGCGTCCTGGACGGGCACGCCGCCACCGCCGCCCTGGCCGCGGCGGCGGACCCGTACCGGCCGCCGCGCCCCGGCGGTCTGGCGGCCCCCAACACCGTCATCACCGGCCCCGCGCCGGCCACACCCTGGAGACAATCGTGAAGACACTGGCCCGCAAACGCGGCAGAACCCCGCCCGAACCCTCCGACCACCCGACCTCGTCGTTGGCCGCCGCCGCGGCGCCCGCCTCCGTCGAGGTCACGCCCCGCTACCTGCGCGTCGGCGCCGGCTACGCCGCCACTCTGGTGGTCACCGGCTACCCGGCCGAGGTCGGCCCGGCCTGGCTCGAACCCCTGCTGTCGTGGCCGGGCCGGCTGGACCTGACCCTGCACATCGACCCGATCCCCGCCCCTACCGCCGCGGCCCGGCTACGGACCCAACGCGCCCGCTTCGAATCGTCGCGGCGGGCGGACGCGACGAAAGGCAAACTCGCCGACCCGTACGTCGAGGCCGCCGCCGACGACGCCGCCGACCTCGCCGAACGCCTCGCCCGCGGCGTGTCGAAACTGTTCCGTGTCGGCCTTTATCTGACGGTGCACGCCCGCACCGAGGCCGAACTCCTCGAGGCGTGCGCCCAGGTCAAGGCCGCCGCCGCGTCCACGCTGATCGAGGTCCAGCCGGCCACCTGGCGGCATCTGCCCGGTTGGACCACCACCCTGCCCTTGGCGACGGATTCGCTGCAGATGCGGCGGACCATGGATACCCAGGCCCTGGCCGCCGCCTTTCCTCTGGCGTCGGCGGATCTGCCGGCGCCGCTGCCCGGTGACCCTGCGACCAACGGCGGGGTGCTGTACGGCATCAACCCGGATTCCGAGGGCATCGTCTGGTGGGACCGATGGAGCCAGGAGAACTACAACTCGATCGTCTTGGCGCGCTCCGGCGCCGGAAAGTCGTACTTCGTCAAACTCGACGTGCTGCGGCAGCTGTACCAGCAGGTGCGGGTCGCCGTCGTTGACCCCGAGGACGAGTACCTGCGCCTCGCGGACGCGGTCGGTGGAACCATCGTGCGGCTCGGCGCCCCCGGAGTGAAGATCAACCCCTTGGATCTGCCGGTCGGCGACAGCCGTCCGGACGTACTCACTCGCCGTGGGCTGTTCCTGCACACGCTGATCGCGGTGCTGCTGGGCGAGGTGCCGCCACCGGCCGAACGCGCCGCCCTGGACCGGGCCATCCTCGCCGTCTATCGGCGGGCCGGGATCACCGCCGACCCGGCCACCCACCACCGACCGGCCCCACTGCTGGCCGATCTCGCCGCGGTCCTGCACGCCGACGACGATCCGGCCGCCGCCCAGCTCGCCGCCCGGCTCGCCCCCTGGGTGGCCGGATCCTTCGCCGGACTGTTCAACGGCCCGACCACCACCCGCCCCGACGGGCACCTCGTGGTCTGGAGCCTTCGGCAACTGCCCGACGAACTGCGCACCGTCGGCACGCTGCTCGCGCTGGACGCGATCTGGCGCAGCGTTGACGCCCCCGGCCGCACCGGGCTCGGGGTGCGCCGCCTGGTGGTCGTGGACGAGGCGTGGCTGCTGATGCGCGACGGCGAAGGCGCGAAGTTCCTGTTCAAGATGAGCAAGGCGGGCCGCAAACGCAACGCCGGCCTGTCGGTGATCACGCAGGACGTCGCCGACGTGCTCGGCACCGACCTCGGCCAAGCCGTCGTCAGCAACGCCGCCACCCAGGTGCTGCTCAAACAGGCACCACAGGCCATCGACAAGGTTGCCGACGCGTTCGGGCTCACCGGCGGAGAGCGGCGCATGCTGCTGTCCGCCCGGGTCGGCCACGGCCTGTTGATCTCTGGGGCGAATCGGACCGCGTTCGAGGCGATCTCGTCGCGGGCCGAACACGCCCTGGCCACCACGAAGCCGTCCGACCTGGCAGGCCTCGACGACCAGGAGGCCGACCTGTGAGCCCACCCCTGCTGTCACCCTCCACTCCGGCGCCTGGTCCTTCGGGACCGGGCGCCGATGTCATTGTGCCGCCGAGCGCGCCCGCGCAGTGGATCCTCGACGCCGCAGCGTGGGCGATCCAGCGGCCCTGGCTGATCGGCGTCGCCGCCGGGCTGCTCATCGCGTACATCGCGGCCCAGAACATCCTGGCCGGGTGGCGGCACCGCCGCCACGCCGAAGGCGCCCGGCTGGTCACGGTCGCGCCGCCACCGGAGGTCGACGCCGCCTCCGCCGCCGCGTTGTGGGCGAACCTGCACGGCACCCTCACCCCGTCGGCGAAACGGCGGCTGCTTTACGGCAGCCCGCACGTGGTGTGGCAGTACACGTGGACCGGCCGGCAGCTGATCATCAGCGTGTGGGTGCCTGGCACCGTGCCGCAGGGCGCGGTCGAGGCCGCAGTCCGTGCCGCCTGGCCGGGCGCGGCCTGCACCACCAACAACGCAGCGCCGCCGATCCCGCTCGGCATGCCGCAGGCCACCGGCGGACACCTGCTGCCACAGGCCGCGGAATGGCTGCCGTTCAACACCGACCACGACAACGACCCGCTGCGAGCGTTGATGTCGGCCGGCTCGCAGCTCAAGAACGACGAGCACGCCTGCGTGCAGGTCCTCGCCCGCCCGGCCCCACCGAGGCGGGTGGCTCGGGCACGCAGGGCGGCCGGACGGCTGCGTGACGGAAAGACCGCGATCCCGGCGATCAACCTGGCGGCGCCGCTGCTGTGGCTGCTGGAGATCTTCCTGCCCGGCCGTAGTACACCAGCGCGCAGCGCCACCCCTGCGGTCCGGCGTGATCCGGGCGTCGAACGCGATGTCCGCGCGATTCTGGACAAGACCGTCCACAGCCTGTGGACAGTCGGTATCCGTTACGTCGTGGCCAAGGACAACGAACGCGGCGGCGTCCACGCCCGCGACCGGTTGCGGGGCATCGCCGACACGATCGCCTCCGCGTACGCCGTCTACGCCGGCCGCAACCGGCTCGCCCATCGCACCCGGATGGGCCAGCCGGTGGCCGTGGTCGCAGCCCGGCGCCTCGGCGCCGGGTTCCTCGCCTCCACCCCCGAACTCGCCGTCCTGGCCGCGCTGCCGCGGGATCTGGCCGTGCCGGGCCTCGATCGGGCGCGGGCCAAGTCGATGCCCGCGCCGGTGGCGGTCCCTGCCGGCGGGCGTGGGGTTAAGGTGATCGGCGACGCCGAGATCGGCGGCCACCCGGTCGCTGTGGCGGTATCCGACGCCCGCTATCAGATGCACGTGGTCGGCGCGACCGGCTCGGGCAAGACGACGCTGCTAGTGAACATGGCCGTCGACGACATCAAGGCCGGACGCGGCACCGTGGTGATCGACCCGCACGGCGACCTCGTGCTGGACATCCTCGACCGGCTGCCGGCCTCGGTGGCGGATCGGGTGGTGCTGTTCGACCCCGATCAGCCCAACCCGCCCACGATCAACCCGCTCGAGGGCGACGACCCGGACCTGGTGGTCGACAACATCGTGAGCATCTTCGGCAACATCTTTGCCAAGGCGTGGGGGCCGCGGATGGACGACGTCATGCGCGTCGCCTGCCTCACCCTGCTCAAGCACGCCAACGTGACGCTGCAGCACATCCCGCCGCTGCTGAACTCGGCGCAGTTCCGGTCGGCGATGACCGTCGGCCTGGACGACCCGGCCGGCTTGTCGGGGTTCTGGCAGTGGTACGACTCGCTCAACCCGGCCCTGCGCTCACAGGTCATCGGACCCGTGCTGGCTCGGCTGCGGTCGTTCCTGCTGCGTGACTTCGTCAAACGCACCATGCGCTACCCGAAGTCCAGTTTTGACATGGGCAAGGTCCTCGACGGCGGCGCCCTGCTGGTGCGCATCCCAAAAGGCCAACTGGGGGAGGACACCAGCAAACTGCTCGGCTCCCTGATCCTGGCGCAGGTGTGGCAGGCCGCCACCGCCCGCGCCACCATCGAGCCGGACCGGCGCCGCGACGCCACGCTGATCATCGACGAGGCACAGAACTTCCTCACCCTCGCCAGCAGCCTGGACAGCATGCTGGCCGAGGCCCGCAAGTACCGGCTGTCGATGGTCCTGGCCCACCAGGACCTGGCCCAGTTCCCCAAGGACCTGCTCGCCGCGGCCAGCGCCAACGCCCGCAACAAGATCTACTTCTCGGTGGCACCCGAGGACGCCCGCGTCCTGGCCCGCCACACCCAGCCCGAGCTCGCCGAACACGACCTCGCCCACCTGGACGCCTACACCGCGGCCGCCCGGCTGGTCGTCGCCGGACGGCAGACACCGGCGTTCACCTTTAAGACCCGGCCACCCAAGCCGGTCGTCGGCGAGGCGACCGCCATCCGGCAGGCAGCCGCGGCCCGAGTGCCGGCGCAGGACACCAGCGCCATCGACGAACTTGTCGACAAGTTCTCCGCACGGCCCGACGACCGACGGCAGCAGCGCGGCAAGAACGGCGAGAAGCCGAAAACCTGAGCACTGCACGTTCTGTCAGCACGCCGAAAGGTCGTCGGCGACAGACCTGAAAGTCTGTCACCGCAGCTCAGCAGCCTGCGAGCACACCTTCCGTTCGGGCTTCACCAGCCCTTCACCACCGAGCACCCCGTCGTCCTGACAGAACCAACGGAAGTGCCCTGTTCCCGCAGCACAGCGCCGCTGAGCGAGCCTCTGCGGCCGCTGCGCGTACTCCGACACCCCTCCAACGGAGGGACAACCTCCTCGCCTGAAGGAGCCTCACTCGTGTCCACCTCGGACTACCCCTTTTCTCATCCCAAGTCCTTCTCTTCCCGCTCTCGTCCTGCCTCGTCCTCAAACTCTTCGTTTCCCCGCTCCGGTTCCTCCCGGTCCTCGTCTCGAAGTTTCTCGTCTCGGTCCTCGTCGTCTCGCCTGGACCGCCTCGACCGGGTGCGTCGCCTGACCGCCCGCGACCACCTGCTGCTGGCCTGGCTCGCCGAGCACTACGTGCTGACCACCAGGCAGATCGCCGCCGCCCTGTTCCCGTCGCTGCGCTCGGCCCGGCTCCGGCTATCCGTGCTGCACTCGCTGCAGGCCGTGACCCGCTTCGTCGACGTCACCACCGGCGACGGCCACTACCTTTACACCCTCGGCCCGCTGGGCGCCGTGGTCTACCCGACGCAGTACAACGACCCGCTGCGCACCGACGGCCGCGAACCACGCTCCAGTGTGGAACGCACCGAACGCATCATCGGCAGCCGCCGGCTGCCGCACCTGCTCGGCACCAACCAGCTGTTCGTCGACCTGCACGCCTACACCCGCACCGACGGAAACGCGCGGCTGGCGCGCTGGTGGTCCGAGCAGCACGCCACCGCCGTGTACGGCGCCGTCGCCGCAGCCGCCGCCGGGCCGGGCATCCGCCCCGACGGGCACGGCGTCTGGGAAGCCGGCGGCCGGGAGGTCGGGTTCTTCCTCGAGCACGACAACGGCACCGAGACCATCGGCACCGTGCTGCGCAAGCTGCGCGAGTACGACCGCCTGGCAACCGGAGGCGGCCCCGGTTATCCGGTGCTGCTGCGCGTACCCGGCCGCCGCCGCGAGCAGCACCTGCTCGACGTGCTCGCCGGGGTGCGGCTCACAATGCCGGTCGCGACCGGCATCCACGACGAGCATCCCGCCGGACCGGCCTGGACACTGACCCACGACCCGACGCTGCGCCGCTGGCTGCACGAGCTGCCGTCCGACCACGGCCCGGACAACCCGGCCACCAACCCGCACCGCTACCCCGGCGGCACCGCCCAGGCGTAGCCGCCGGGCACTACCTGCTCCGGGTGGCCGCAAGAAGCCCGACAGCGCGTACCAAGGCCGACCGGCAACCTGACACAAGTCAGACAAGCGTCTGACAGAGCAGGTCAAAGCACTTTCCGACGATCATGACAGCGGCTGATTCTGACAGACCGTGCCGCTACCGTTTCCGGCAACACCTCTTTCATATATATCTCCACCCCGGTCCGGTCCCGCCTACGGGAACCACCGCCGCACCATCCGGTGCCCGCACCCACCGCCCTTTCGAGGCCGGTCGGCGCCCGCACCGCGCGGCAGCCCTACAGGTCGCACCGAACCACCAGCACCAACCTCTCTCCAGTCCCGTACGCATCGACCCATGCACCCAGTGGGCCGATCACTTCCGCGCGCCCCAAACGCGCCTGCATCCCGAGGAGGAACCCTTCATGACCACTCACACCGCAGCCCGCAACGGCCAGCGTGTCCCGAACCCGCCGGCCCCGGCTGCCGCCCAGCCCACCAGCAACAGCAACCCGAGCGTCGTCCGGCCGACCGCGACCATCACGACGATGATCGTGTGCCTGCCCGACGAGCTGTCGCGTGAGCCGCTGACGGCTCACCAACTCGACCCGCACTTCGGTGTCTCCGGCACCCTGCAGCCCCGGTTCTGGGCCAAGCCCAACCTGTACCTGTGGCAGCTGCGCCACCTGATCGGCCGGACGAAGGCCGTAAAGAACCAGCCCGAGTACTGCGCGGGCGGACCGGCAAAGCTGCTTCAGCTCACCGGCATGCGACACGCCGCCGGTGTCGGTGCGGGCATCCGCCACCAACTATGGCAGCAGACCGTGCAGGGCACCCGCCCCGCACAGCCCTGGGTCACCTTCCACACCCGGCACCTCACGGAGCCGACCAAGTACAGCTACGAGCAGGCCGCCGCCGACTTCTGGCAGCAGCCCCGCATCAGCGCGATGCGCGCACACAACGCGGCCAACGTCGGCACTCCCCTGGCGGTCGACGAGCTGGAGATGCTGCAGGCCGGAATCGCGGCCTACCAGCACTACAGCGCCATGACCGCGATCTGCGGCGACGCGCTGCGGACCGCCGAAGGCGCCAATCTGGCACCCGCCAGCGACGCCTTCGCCAACCGGGTGACCTACCTCGAGCAAGCCGTCCGATACCTGGCCGGCATCGAGAACACCGGCCAGCGACTCGTCGCGGTCTCCCTCTGAAATCCCACGGAACCAGTCCGGACGCTGCCGCCACCCCCTGCACCCAAGGGAAACGCGACAGCCCGGACTGGCTCCACCCTCCGCGCCGACTTCCCGTCCGTCACGTGCCCTACTGACGCACCAGATCGGAAACGTCCATGCGGGCATCTGTCGCGTAGCGCCCTGAACCAAGGGACCAGCGACCCGTTCGGACCGGCTCCACCCTCAACCGGCAGCTCAGGCCATCAGGTGAGCACATTGCCACCCCTGCGGCATACGAACCGCTCGGCGGCTCCAGCTACCCGCTTACCACCGGGCGATGGCCGCGCTAGTGGCCCCGCTCCCGGTTGACCGGCATCGCCCGCGCCTCGCGCACCGCCCATGGTGGGCGAAGCTCCGGCGCCAGGTGCCCGGGCGGGGGCGACACACCAAGCCTGGCCAGCGACACGGCCGTTCTTTGCCTCTTGCCCACCTTCAGCCGACCGGCTGAGCAGGGTGCGCGAGGTGCCCCTGCCTTCTGCCCGCCGTTTCCCGCTGACGCGGGCAGGCGCCGTTGGCCGGGACAGGCGCCGGGGCCACGCCGGGCACGCCGCCGTGACCGGGCGTCAGAGAAGCCCACGTACCAGCCGACCCATCAAGAACCCCGGGAAAGTCTTGCCTGGCCATGCGCCGTCATCCCGGGTTGCCCCGGGATACGCAGCACCGGTCAGCGCGGGTGCACCCCGGGGACACCCGAGAAAAGGGAGTCCCGCTCATGTCCGAGCCATTCACCCCGATCGCCAACCTGCTAGCCGCCGTCGCCGCGACACCGTCAGCCGCCGGAGGCATGCGAATGATCAACGAACGCGCCGCTGAATTTCCCAACCGGCTGGCCGCTCAGCTGACCGGGATCGCCCTCGATCCGGCCGGCCGCGAACTGGCCGAACGGTTCCTGGACGACTACTGGTCGGACGGCGACCGCCAGCAAAACCTTCTCGACGCCGCCGGCGAGGACCGCGAGGTCATCATCGGCAGCGGCTACCACGCCGCCGTCTACGCCGCGACCCGCGTGCTCGCCGGGCACCCCCGCCCGCTGGTACTCGAACGCGACCAGCGCGTCGGCGGCACCTTCGCCATGACCGCCCAGCCGGTGTTCACGCTCAACTCCCGCAACCGCCCCGGCGGGCCCGGCCCGGCCGGCGACCTGGGCGCCAGCCTCAACTTCCTGCCCGGCGCACCGATCCAGGCAGCCAGCGTGTCAGCCGCCGAGTATCAGACGAACTCCGACATGGCCTTCGTGATCCGGCTAACCCTTGCCCAAGCCGCCGACGTGGTACCCGCAGCAACGGTCACTGCTGTCGACGTCAACGGCGAAGGCCTCGAACTCGACCTCGACGGCCGCTACAGCGTGCCGGCCAGACGGGTCATCGACGCCAGAGGTCTGGGCGACCCGGAGGATCAGCATCTGGCCAATGGCACCACCATCCTCACCTTCCCGCAGTTCATGCACCGCATGGCCGGAACCTGGCCGCTGCGCGGCCTGCGCCGAGTCGCCGTCCTCGGCGGCGGCGACGCCGGTAAATGCGCCGTCGAGTCGCTGCTGGGTATCGCCCCCCAACCGGCCATGACCGCGGCCGCGCTCGACCGTGTCGATCGCGTCGACTGGTACGCAGACCGGCTACCGATCAGCTGTGAACAATGGCGGGAAGACACCCGCGGCCGGTACCTGGCGATCGGCGCCCACCTGCGCCCCGACCGCTCCGGCAGCCGTCGGCTGATCGTACTGCCGCGCCGCGCCACCGTCGCCGACCTGCCCGGGCTTGCCCTCATCGAGGGCCGCGGCTACGACCTGGCCGTGCTCTGCACCGGCAGCAAAGAAACCCTTATCCCAGGGCTGGGCGGCGTCGCCGACTGCGGCACCTACACCGTCGCCGGCGCCGGGCCCGTCGCTCAGAAGTACGTCGACCGGCCGGCATTCCGGATCGGCCCTCACGCGCAGCTGCCGTTCAGCGAACAGGAATTCATCGACGGCATCGCCGAGCAGCCCGGCAACGCCGCCGCCATGTTCCGGCTCAGCGGCAAAACCGCAGCCCTTGCCGCCACCCTGCCGCCCACACGGTCCTGAGCGTGCCCTGCGCAATCACGCCGCGGGCCGGCACCCGACACCAGGACACCACCGCAAAAGAGGAACCCGTGAACCCTTCCGAGCATGCGCCCGATCCCACCAACGCAGACACGACGGGAAACACCGAAAGCGGCCACGACAACACCGACGGCGGCCCACAGCAACCCGGCAAGTTCCGGCCCCTGGTGCTGTCGCCGCAGTCCGGGATTCGGCTCCTGACTGCCGGCGAAGCGATCGACGCGATCCACAGCGGCGACCACCCGCAGAGCAGCCTCGGCAGCACGGCTCTCGATGTCGCCGCCGCTGACGCCCTGCGTGCCGGCGCCATCGTGGCCTGCCTACTGCCCGACGGCCAGCTCGCGTTCATCCTCGCCCCAGCTACCCCGCCGCCGGTCTGACCTTCACCCGGCGCCGAACAGCTCCTGCTCGACCTGGCCCCGTATGACCTGGCCGATGCCCGGCCACCCGCGCGGCCCCACGCATCCCGGGTACGGCCTGTCAGGGCCGTGCCCGGGATTTCACCGCCAACACCAGCGGAAGGAACCCGCCATGGCTGTCCACATCCGGCGCATCATCGTCGACGACCTCGACCAGAGCACCGAAGGCGCCCGCACCTATCGCTTCGCCCTGGACGACAGCACCTACGAGATCGACCTCTGCGACCGCAACATCGAAAAGCTGCGCGCCGCGCTGTATCCCTACATCGCCGCCGGGCGACGGCAGCCGAAAGGCCGGCCCGCCAAGAACGGCAACGGTGCCCCAGGCGACAAGAGCAGTCCGAGCCGCCACTGGTGGTACGCCCACCGCAGCGATCCCGGCATGCCCGGCTACAACCCGCACGGCCCCATCCCGCAAGCCGTGACTGCAGCCTTCAACAACACCGCAACGCCGCAGTAAAGCTTGCCGCTGGGGTGCGCACTGCAACCCGTGCGCCAGTCGGTATCGGCTCGCCGGCCGCCTGTATGGGCCACGGTAAGCCGATACCCCTGGCGTCGCGCGCTACGGCGACTTTCCACTTACCGCGGTCACGCGGGCACAGCCAATGCTCGGCCATCGATGTTCGCCTTGCCTACCGCTCTTAGGCAGGGCCTCGTCGTGTCCACATCTCATCGATCATCCAGGAGTCCCTTTGTGAGTACCTACTGCTATGACACCGGCCGTCCGGCCGCTCTATTACTCGCCCATGACGGGGCCCGTCTCGACTTCGAATCCCCGCGGCGAACCTGTGCGACCCTGCTCGCGGCCGATGCCCGGCGCCGGTACAGCCCTGGCCCTTATTGCCGTCAGCGGTCACCTCGTGCCAGCCGACCGGGTCACCGCCGGTACGCCTGCCGCCGTCAACGGACTCGATACCGGGTTGATCAGGCTCGAGCCGGCAGACGGCACCGTTACCTGGCCCGCGAATCGGCCGGGCGGTTCGGCGGCGCAGTGATCCGATGGTCCGGCCGCCGTGATGCTCTGGCTGCTGGGCCGTCCGGCGGGCTGCGATGACGGCGCGTGGCGCCGCCGGGATCGCGGTTGCGGTGATCGGGATCCTGCTCGCCTGCGCCGCGCTGATCAGCCTGCCCGGTGCAGGCACGGCGACAACGAGCTGCCTGACGGCCTCCGGCACTACACCGGACGAAGAAGCCCATTCCGGGCCGGGCCCGGTCGGGATCTGGAGTGCCGACCAGATCGCCAACGCGGCCGTCATCGTCACCGTCGGCCAGCGCATGCAGTTCCCGGCCCGCGGCTGGGTGATCGCGGTCGCGGCCGCCATGCAGGAATCCTCGCTGATCAACACACCGAGCGGGGACCGCGACTCGGTCGGACTGTTCCAGCAGCGCCCATCACAAGGCTGGGGAACACCGGAACAGCTGAGAGATCCGCACTACGCGGCGAGCAGGTTCTACACCAAGCTGCTGACGACCCCCGGCTGGCACAGCATGCCGCTGGCCCGCGCCGCCCAGCACGTCCAGCGCAGCGGATACCCGCAGGCCTACGCGAAGTGGGAACCGGACGCCGTCCGGGTCATCGCCGCGGTCACCGCGGCACACCACCGCTGCGCCGCGCTGGCGATAGCGGCGGCACCCGCGGCGCGTAACCCCGATGGCTCCTGGCCACAGCAGCAGTGCAGCATCCGCCCGGACCCGACCACCGGAGCCGGCTGCATCACCCCTCGCCTCTACCACCTCGTCCAGCAAGCCGCCGCAGCTGGTTTCCCGCCGCCGGGCTGCTACCGCGTCGATGATCACGGCGAGCACCCCACCGGCCAGGCCTGCGACTGGATGATGACCGGCGGCCGGGAAGCCTCCGGCCTGCAGAAGGCCCACGGCGACGCGATGGCCGCGTGGGTGGTCGCCAACGCCGACCGGCTCGGCATCCGCTACGTCATCTGGTTCCGCATGATCTGGACACCCGACGACGGCTGGCACCCCTACAACAACCCGTACGGCGGCAACGACCCGTCCGGCTGGCACACCAACCACGTCCACATCAGCGTCCGCTGACCCCGCCCGCCGCGCGCCGAGCCGCACCACCCCACCCCACCGGCGAGCAGACCCGAAACGGCGCAGAACCCGACTGACGCCACCGTCACTTCCCCATCGAAAGCACTTGATTCCTTCGCCCACTGAAGCGTGGATCAGTGCACCCGCAAACCCACATACCCCCTGAGGAAGGGACTCCATGACCATCACCGGCAACCACCCCGACACGGCAGAACCGGCACACACCGCCTTCCGTGTCCTGGCCGCCCTGGCCGACCTGCACGAGGCCACCGCCGCCACCATCGCCGCGACCTGCGGCATCGCCTACTCCACCGTCACCCCGAAGCTGCGCGCCTGGCAGGAGTCCGGGCACGCCGAACGATTCCGCAGCAACGACAACCAGACACTGTGGCAGCTGACCGCCGCCGGCCGCGCCGCCACCAGCCGTCCCACCGATGCAACACCTGCCATCCCGCCCGACCCGGACGGACCACCGACACCCGACACACCCGACGACCTTGTCCGGGGAAGAAAGACCCCCGAACCACCTGCCGGTGCCGAGCCCAGCGAGACGCCCGGGCCGGACAACCCCAACCCCGGCCCTGATGCGGACAGCGCCAGGCGTCCAGCGGTACCGGTCGACACACCTGAGGCCAACACGAGCATCGACGCCACCACCCAGACGCCGGCGCCGAGCCCGAACGAATCTCCAGGCAACGCTGACGAGGGCAACGCCGGCCACGACGGCAACCACCCCGCCGCCGAGCCGGAGGACTTCGCTGTGCCGCAACGGCGGTCCTCGGGCTCGCTGCGCGACGCGATCCTGACCGCCCTGCGCGACCATCCCGGCCGCGGGCTCAAGGTCGCTGAGCTGTGCAGGCTGATCGACGCGGCGAACCGCGACACCGGCGCGAAGAAAGCCAGCGCGGGGGCGGTATCCAACGCGGCCCACAAACTCGTCGCCATCGGCAGCGCCGCTCTGATGGCAGAGAAACCCGCCACCTTCAGCCACCTACCGGCTGACGGCTGACCCGGCCCGGTACCCATCCGCCAGCCCGGAGGCAGGCGTCGAACGGCCAAGAACCACGCCCACCCCCGGTGCTCCTTACATGCGAAGGAGCTTTGTCAGTGTCTCCCATCCTGGAAGTAATCGTCACCGCCTGCGGCGGGGTCCTCGCAGGCTTGGCCGCCGCCGGGCCGCTGGTCTGGCACCGGCAGCGCCTGCTCAACCGCTGGCGATACCTGGCCCACCGCGACGACACCACCGGCCTGCCCAACCGGCGCGCCCTGCTGAGCGCCCTGGAACGCGCGTTACGCACCGCGAACGGGCCTGGGGTCGGCCTGATCGTGCTCGACCTCGACGGGTTCAAAGCCATCAACGACCAGTACGGCCATCAGGCCGGCAACGAAGTGCTCACCGCGGTCGGGCGGCGCCTGAGCGCACTCATCGATCCTGTTGCGCTGGCCGCCCGGCTCTCCGGCGACGAGTTCGCGCTGCTGGTCACCGGCGACACCAACCACATCGCCTACGCGGCCAGCGCCGCGTGGAGTCAGGTCAGCCGCGACCCGGTAGCGGTCGCCGGCACCTTCCGCCGGGTTCACGCCAGCGTCGGGCACGCAACCGCCGAACCCGGCACCACCGCCGCTGAACTGCTGCACGCCGCCGACATCGCCATGTACGAGGCGAAACGCACCCGCGGCGGCATCCGAGCCGCGACCGGCATCCCCCAAGGCCACTACGGCCGCCGCTACCGCGACCGGCCCCGCCACTAGCCACCGAAGCGACCCACAGCAGCCACGGGCTCGCCGACATCGTCTCGCGACGAGCCCGCCCATCAGCCTGCACGCACAAGCCCCGCCCGCCCGGCAGGCGATTCCCCTTGCCCTTGTTCAGAGCCATGGCCGCTCGCGGGTGATCGCCAACAAGGCCTATCCGAGACGTATCCCGGCACCGTTGTTCATGATCGGAGAAAGCAATGACCATCTTCCAGCCAGGGCAGCGCATCGCCCTGGTCCACACCGGCGACTTGCACACCCGGCTGCAGCCGGGCGACACCGGCACCGTGCAACGCCATGACCGTCAGCAGCAAATCGTCTACGTCCGCTGGGACACCGGCTCCGCCCTGGCCATGTGCCTCGACGCCGGCGACCGCATTCGACCCGTCGCGGCACCCGAGCGAATCAGCCGCGATCTGTTCCATCTGCATCCCGACCGGGTCGGGATCGGCAGCGCCGGGGTGTTCGCCGGCGACTGGGCCTGGCGCCACGGCCCCGACGGTGACCGCATCGAGGTGGGCTTCGCCGGCACCCTGATCGACCGCTGGAACGGCTGGGCCGTGTTTTCCTGCACCCGGCAGGTGGCCGAGGCGATCGTCGGCGACCAGCAGCACCAACGCCGCGCGCTGCGTGCCAGCCTGCACGCAGCAGGCGTACCGGACGCCGAGCTGGACAAGGAAGTGAACACCCAGCTTGCCGAGCTGCGCTTCGACGGTGACGTCCTCATCGCCGACCAGCGAGCAAGCGCCGACGACCCGGACGCCATCGCCCGATTTAGTCCGGACGTTGACGGCCGCTACATCGTGATGGGCTGGAACTGGTGCTGGCAGGCCGTCGACCCGGAGCGATGCGACCGCATCATCGGCGACCTACCCCAACCGGGCGACGAACAACAGTTCCTGCTGCTGCGCCACACCCCCGGCATGCAGGTGCCGCACACCCGGCTGCGGCTGACCGGCCTGCAACCGCGCCCCACCCGCTGCGAGATCGTTCCGGCAGCATTCACCGCCGTCCTGAACCTCGACGACCAACCGGTCGCCAAGCTCACCGGCCACGACGACGGAACCGTCACCCTCCAGCCTCCCGGGACGCTGAGCGGCGCCCTGCAGTCCTACGCGGCAAGATGCCGGCACCTGGGTCATGCAGTCACCGAAGCCCGCCTGCTGCGGGCGCTGGCCGACGAGATACTGCTCGATGAAGCGACCCGGTTCGCCGACGCCCACAAGGACACCCTGCTGCGGCTGATCGACGACACCAGCCGCACCCGCACGGTCACCATCCTCGACTCCATCCCGCACGACTTGGACGAGCGGCTTGCCGTCGGCCGTACGCTCACCAACCGGCCGCGACAGTCCTGGCAGATCTGGACCGGGCGCGACTGGTTCTCCGTGCCCGCAACGGGCACCGCCGCGCACCAGGCGAGCACGTCATGACCGAACTCGAGCGGCTCGGCGAACCCGCCGAGCAGACGGCACCGGCCACGACCGCGGCGCAACGGTTCCAGGCAGCTGATCGACGCCGGACTGCCGTGACCGTCCGCTGGAACAGCCTGCCCACCCCCGAGGCGCGTCGCGCATCCGGTCTGGCGCAAGACCTGGAAGCCGCCGACGCCGAGCGGCGCGCCGCCGTCGACGCCCTGCTGCGTGAGGCCGCCGGCAGACACCGGATCGACGAGCGGGCCGGCGTGTACCTGACCCTCGGCCCGGACCGCCGGTGGCAGATCGACCCGGACCATACCGACCAGGAACCGCTGTACGGCTACGAAATGGGGCCGGACAACCAAGGGTGCCAACACGACAACAGCGATCTGGACGACGAATGCCACCAGGTCGCCATCGCCGCCGACGACCTTGGACTGCCGACCCTTACCGAATTGGCCGGCCTCCTGTTGAACCACCTGTACAGGCCCGACCACGCCCGCCTGCCCGAACTCGCCCTCGACAGCCTGTCTGATCAAGCCTTGGACCACGTGAACGCCTGCCTCGACGCGGAGCGGCGACGACGAACCGGCCCAGCCGGCGAAACCGGCCCGCCGGACCCTCCGGCGTCCGGTTCGTCCGGGACCCTGTCATCGGTCCGGCCGGACGGCGCTCGATGACACCCGGCACCGAACCCGGCAAGGGCTCCGAACGGCAGCGCAGCGAACCCGACGAAAACGACGGCGGCCTGTCCGTTGGTGATCCGCTCACCCGGCACACCCGGCGACTGGCCCGCATGTGCGACACCTGCATCTTCCGGCCCGGCAACCCGATGCATCTGCAACCCGGACGGCTGGCCGAGCTGGTGAGCCAAACGCAGGCCAGCGACGGCTACATCGTTTGTCACAGCACCCTGCCCGGCGTCGCTCCGCCCGAGGTGCGACCAGCGGTCTGCCGAGGCTTCGCCGACCGCTACGACACCCAAGCCCTGCAGATCATCGCCAGGCTGTTCGGCTTCGACGACATAGACCCGGCATCGCTGACCAGCTAACGAGCTGACCCGACCCGGCACCCGAGATCGGCGGGCGAACCACGGGCGAGGCCCGGCGACGACACACCAGTTCATGACAGACCCCAACCCCAATTTTCGGGTGCGGCTTGCCTGACCGGCGACTGAACGCAGTCGCGGTGAAGGACGGCTTCACCCGTCTCCGATGTGCGGCCCGGCCGGCCTGCGCACCCGAGACGGGTGCGCAGGCCTGGCCCTTCCCAGAAAGGTCACCCATGACAGCACCCGCATCCCCGGACGGCCGCCGCAGCGGCGGCGCCCCGGGGCCCCTGTACCGCAAGGTCGCCCTCTACCTCAAAGAACATCCCGACGAAATCTTCACAGTCCGCGAGATCACGACGGCCATCGGCGCCCCGTCGACCGGCGCCGTGTTCGAAGCCGGCAAGAAAATGGCATCCCTCGGGCACGCCACCCACCACACCGGCCCACACCGTTTCCAGATCACCCCCGCCGGCATCGCCGCCGCCGGAACCCTGCCACCTGCACCACCCGGCAACCGCCGCACCGGCAGAGGACGCGGCACGCGACCGGAACCAGTCGAACGGCCCGGCGGGCAGAAGTACTACCCGCGCCGGCTGGCCGGCGGCTGGGACATCGACGTCCTGCGCACCCTGCGCCAGCAACAGGTCCCCGCTCTGCTATACGGACAACCAGGAACCGGCAAGACCGCCATGCTCGAGGCCGCCTTCCCGGACCTGCTCACCATCGCCGGCACCGGCGACACCCTGGTCGACGACTTCCTCGGCGCCTACGCCCCGCTACCCGGCGGCGGCTACGGCTTCAACTACGGCCTGCTCGTGCAAGCCATGCAGCAAGGCCGGGCCCTGCTGGTCGACGACGCCACCCTCATCCCACCCCGCGTGCTGGCCGTGCTCTACCCGGTGATGGACGGCCGCGGCAAAACCACCGTCACCACACCGCACGGCACCGAGACCGTCGAAGCCGCCGACGGGTTCTACGTGTGCGCAGGACACAACCCCGGCGTGCACGGCGCCATCCTCACCGAAGCCCTCAGCAGCCGCTTCACCGTCCAGATCGAGGTCACCACCGACTGGGACCTGGCCCGGACCCTCGGCGTCCCCAAACCCGTGGTCGCCGCCGCCATCGACCTCAACCTCGACCGCAACGCCGACACCATCAGCTGGGCACCTCAACTACGCGAACTGCTCGGCTTCGTCCAAGTCCGCGACACCCTCGGCATGACAGCCGCCCTGTCCAACCTCGCCGGCATCGCCCCCGAGGACTGCCGAGACAAGGTCACCGCCACCCTGTCGCGGCACACCGGCCAACCCATCACCGCCCTCGCGCTCGGCAAACGCTGACCACCCCTTCCGAGGAGGAACCTCCGATGACTCAACCGAACACGCACCGCGGCACCAGCCCGTCCATGACCGTTGTTCCTGACCCCGACTGGCAGCCGTGGTCGCAGGCATGGACCCGGCACGCGGCTGTGCTGACCGGCCGCACCGACCTGCACGTCGTCGTCGCCCCCGGCGCCGGCGGCGGCGCTCCCGAATGCTTCTACCCTGCCCTGCGGCGCATCGAAATCGACGCCACCTACATCGCCGACAACCCCGTCGTCGCCGACCCTCGCAAAGCCGGCCACAAACGCGTGGTCCCCACCGGCTACGGACTGCTGGTCCACGGCGCCGCCCACGCCGCCCACAGCCAATGGCAAACCCCGCCCGGCACCGCGCCGATCCTCGCCGAGGTTGCCGAACTGCTCGAAGAATCCCGCGCCGAACGCCAACAACGCACCCGCCGACGCGCCGACCGGCGCTGGCTACGCCACATGATCAACGCCGTCGTACACCCCGGCACCGCCCCGGTCGACGACGCCTGGCACGCCGGCGTCCTAGCCGCGCTGCTCCTGGCCCGCGTCGACGCACGCATCCTCACCAGCAAAGACGTCACCAGCATCCGCACCGCAGTCACCACCGTCTTAGGACGACAACGCCTACGCCAACTGCGAGACATATGGAAACACGCCCACACCGTCAACGACACCGACGCTACCACCATGATCGAACTAGCCCGCCAGTGGTGCACCATCCTCGGCATCGACCCCACCCAGCAGCCACAGATCCCTACCGCCGACCCCGGCGCCTTCCCCGGCCGACTCGCCCAAGCCCTGAGCGACTTCCTCGCCACCACAGCCGGGCTCACCCC
Organism: Paractinoplanes pyxinae; assembly: GCF_026626335.1. Classification (GTDB taxonomy): domain Bacteria; phylum Actinomycetota; class Actinomycetes; order Mycobacteriales; family Micromonosporaceae; genus Actinoplanes; species Actinoplanes pyxinae. Next base: position 254,918 of record NZ_JAPNTZ010000009.1, read on the forward strand.
CGCCGACTACCAAGCCCAACTTCACCACCGCCAGCACAGCGCACCCAGCAACTGGCCGCACACCACCCCGACCGCCCAGCACCAGACAGCCGCCCGGCACCTCGCCGACCGCCTCCAGCAGGCCCGCACCCGCCACCTCGAGCCAGGCGTACGCAGCTCCGCACTCCCACCCGGCCGACTGCACCCCCGGCACGCCATCACCGCCGACGCCCAAAAAGCCGCCAACCAGACACCCACCGCACAACCCTGGCGGCAACGCACCCAGCTCCCACCACCCAAACCCACCCTGCACCTGGGCGTACTGGTAGACCTATCCGGCTCCATGCGCACCTACGCAACGGAACTGTCGTCGGCCGCCTGGATCCTCGCCCACGCCGCCCGACGCGGCCACGCCGTCACCACCACCATCGGCTTCGGCAACCGCACCACCCTGCTCGTAGCGCCGCACAGCCGCCCCGAACAGATCCTGCACATGCAAACCGAAGGCGGCACCCACACCTTCGGCGAAGCCGTCAAACTCGCCGACCAACTACTCAACCTGCGCCACGCCCGCACCCTGCGCCTGCTCGCGGTCGTCTCCGACGGAGCACTGGCCGACAAACCCGCCGCCCAGAAACTCATCACCACCCTGCACCGCGCAGGCTGCGCCGTGCTCTGGCTCCACCTCACCGGAATGGCCCGGCACACCTTCGCCAACACCACATCGCTCACCGTCACCGACCCGATCGACGCCGTCACCCGCATCGCCGACGCCGCCGTTACGGCTGTCGAAACAGCCTGACCGCGGTGCCTGCCCGTTAACGGCGCTCTGACCACCAATTCGGTGGCCACAAGAGACGTAGGCGTTGCCAGTCATGTACGCGGCGGCCAAGGCGCGTCAGCATCCCGGCTACCTCGCCGCTCGGCGATTACACACGCTCAGCGTGGCGGCATGGCCGACAGATCAGCGAGCATGGGGCAAGACGGTCGCCCGGCACGTCGGTGGAGGAAGACCGTCGTACGTTCCTGTAGCGGCTCCGCACGGCAGTGACACCTCGCGGAACAGCTGACGTGTCTGATGTGGGCTAATCAGGCACTTCTCATAGGTGCCCATCCTTCAGCGGTCAAGCAGGACGGTGGCTCTGGCCAGCAACACTCCCGGGCCACCGTCTTGGTCGGCTTGCCGGCCGCCGCGGCATCCGGATTTGCCGATGACAGTGTGTGGAAGAGAGCGCGTGTGAGACCGGTCGGCCTAGAGAGCCTGAGAGTAAACTGACGTTGGATCGGCGACGAACTCCACATCGACGATCTCAATGGAATCTAGACTCTGTTTCTGTTCCCCGAACAAGGTCAAATCACCCTGGATCCAAGCCGTATAAAAGAAGCTGCGATATTCTGGGGCATCTCCCCATCGATCTTGCCGGGCATACTGTTCCTCCACTTCGACCTCGATGCGAACTGGTCCGGATAGAGACTCTGTCCAGGCGTCGTACTGAACGACTCCAGTGACCTCGACAGAGACTACTTGGACCGACGAGCTTTGAATCTCCCAGTTATCATCTGAATCCATTCCAAGATCGACGGACCACCAGTTGTGTGGGTAGCTAAGGTCTGCAACGGTCCTCAACTCCACCTGCGATATTCTAGGCCGCGTAAAGAGATCGGAGAGCGTCGACACAAAGTTCGTGCGCTGCTCGTCATTCGCCTCGGTAGTCTCGTCAAGGAGATGCCGGATCTCTCCAAGATTCTTCGCAACCTTGGGAGGATTCAAATCTAAAGATTCGCAGGTGGAGGTCACGGCTCTAACATCGCCAGTCACAAGGATCAAGCCGGTAGTTTCCCCGCTGTTGTAAGCGATTACCGAGCGAATCCAAGCGCTGTCTGCGGCGCCAGTCTTAACTTCTCGCCTTCGAGACCCCGGTCCTCGAAGCAGGACTTGGTCCCGAATAGCGGAAACGGCCGCGTCGCCCCCCAACGGCACAATCACGGCCCCCGCGGATTCCAATCGCTCAACGACATCGACGTCATCGATCAGCGGTGGCTCAGCGACGTGGGGAAATCCCCATTTTCGTCGCTTTCCATTGTGTGCCTCGACCTGACGAGCGATTTGCTCGCATTCTTGAACGACGCGCTGAGCCAACTCCCACGCTACGACCTCAGGGATCCATAATTCAGCGTCATGCCGTCCACACGCCTCGGACCAATTCACGATGGTGGCGATGTTAGGTTCGACACTCCCGCCGAAGACGTTCGCATCGAATACGATCGCCCGTATCTGGCCGGCTCCATCCACGCAGTACACCTTAACAATGAGCTAGGTCGTCTTGGTGTGGCCGTCGTTTTTTGATCCATGCTTCGACTTCCTCGGCGCGCCACACCTTGCCGGCTTGCAGCTCAGCCAGCGGCTTGGGGAAGTCAGCGCGTTGCGTGATCTGGTACGTGCGCTGGCGTGAGATGCCGCCGAGACGGACCCGGATTTCGTGAGCTCCCATGAGGCGCGGTTGTGCCATACGGGCGACTATAGACCTGTGACAAGTTGACTGGTGCGCGGATGCCGGGAGGCGGTGTACATCCGATCGGCTGACGTGCTCAATTCATCCGGAGTGGGAGCGGTCGGTGGTGGGCGGCTCCCTGTTGAAGGTGTTGAGCATTGCGGCGGCGGCGTCTCGTTGGGCGTTCTCGTGGTTGAGTGTGTTTTGTCGGTGCTGCAGTTCTCGTCGGGTGGCGTCGGCGTGTGCTCTCTTGCCCAAGGTGGCGGCGATGCGGGCTGCGGTGCGTGCTTGTGCGGCGTACGGTGATTCAAGGGCGTCGGCGGCTGCGCTCTGTCTACGGTCGAACTCCGCGCGCAGCGTTTCTTGCTGACGCAGGGCAGTCTCACGTTTGGCGTGGATCTGCGCACTCAGCGGGGGCAGGGGTACTTCGTCGTCGTCGAGCCATGCCCTGAGTCGGCGGCTGACCCAGTTCTCGATAACTCGCGGTTCGTCGCGGGGTGTCAGGGTGGAGCTCTCGTGCCATCCTCCCGAGGGAGAGTGGTCCAAGGCATACTCGACGTCTTTAGGGGTGTAGTCGGCTTCGAACCACTTCCGTAGCTGAGCACGTAGCCGGTCGGGGCCGACCCGGCGCAGCGTAGGGGAGATGAAGCAGAGCCAGTCGCAGGCGAGGAACTGCTCGGTGAACCCGCTGGGAATGTCACCTGCCGGCCACTGGAGCGGTTTGTTGCCGAGGCGGTGGCAGCGGCGGCAGCGCTCAGGCCGGCCACCGATTGATTCGTATCGGCTGCCTGGGTCGCAGCGCCCACACCACGGCTTGAGGGCGTAGCGGTCGATTCCATAGTCGGCGAAGGGGTGACAACGCGGGCAGCGGGTCCCATCCTCGAGCAACCGGGTGTCGCGCAGACACTCCCCACACTGGTGGGCCACGCCTCGGGTACGCAGGGTGTCGGGATGACATCGGTCGCATGCATCGCCGAAGACGGTCCTGTCGTACTTGCGGCACGTGCCGCACCAGGCGTTACCAAAAATCTGCCAGTTATCAACTAAAGACCTTGTTTCGGGCATACAGTAATATTTAGTGCTGGAGACGCTGTTGCACGGTAGGCGCACTGGCGTTGGCCCGACAGGCGCCGGGTCCGACTGCTGGTAACCGCCGACCGCGGCAGCGCCGGAACAAGCTTCCTCACCGAGATACATGCGGTGGCCACCGCTACAGAATGGCTGCAGGACGTCGAAGGTCTGTGTGAGGAAGCTCGCCTCAAGGCGATGATCGCGGACTTTACGTCGCCAAAAGAGTGCTGCCGGGACCAGCATGAGCCGGCGAAGGTCGCCGACGCGATTGGCCGATCCACCTACGGAACACCGTGATCGCTAACAACTCGCCGTCACGAAATCGGTTTAGGGGTAAGACCGTAAGATCGCATATGCCGTTGACTACCCAGAGGCATCGACGCTCGTAAGTCCAGCACGGCGAGCCGGCAGCCGGGCGGGCCGCCAGTGGATAGAGCCATCACGTACATAGCGTGACGCTTCCCGGCGCGGCGGCACTCGGACTTGCCAAGATGAGCGCACTCGCGGTGGCTTAGCTGCTCATCAATCGTTTCATTATTGGTGGCCGCAGATGAAAACGCCCGGGGCAGCATCTCCGCAGTCACCTTCGGTGGCGACCTCTGGTCGCCGCAGTGCTTCCTCCAGGCTGACAGATGCCGGCGTTATCAACCCGGCCGGCACCGATGACGTATCAGTCGGTGACGCCGAGGTGCAGCAGCCACACCTGTTCCTGCTGCTCGATCACCACGTCGAGGTAGGACGGCGCATACGCGTCCCGAATCTCGACGGTCAGGGTCCAGCAGTCCGCATCCTCTGGCCAGAGCCGGCTCATCAGGGCCACCGCCCAGTCCATGAGTAGCTCGGCCACCACCCGTGGCGGCGTGCCCTCGTCCCAGACGTCTCGCTGTCGGGCCGGCAGGAAAATCTCGGGCAGCGCCTCCCGGACCAGAGGCCGCCAGAGCGCCGCCGGCTCCAGGCGCTGCACGCGGCACCGGCCCGGTAGCAGAGCGTTCACCGACGCCTCGACGTTGTCGCCGATCAGCCGACCGGCTTCAAGACTGAACTCGCAGGCAACGTAATCGTCCTCCAGCAAGTCGCCCAGCACCACCAGTGCGTGGTTGACCATCTCGGGGACGTTGTCGATGCTTGCCGCCTGCGCCACCTGCAACGAGGACCAATCGAAGCTCTCCACGATGTCACCCTCCTGCAGTCAGACAGTTCGCCAGGTTAGGAGCATCGACATCCGTGCGTAACGACGGCGATGACCGCGACCTTGTCGCCGACGAGCAGCGCTGCTTAACCTACTGAGCGGGCCACACGACACCATAGCCGTCAATGCCTCATCAAAAGTGTCAAGTTGTGCCGGGGTTGCCAGGGAGGCAGTGATGATGCGGCCCGTGGGCTGCGAGATGGCGGGCTGCGCCGTCGGCGACATCGCTTCCCCTAGGCTGCGCTAAGGCTGGGTGGTGGCCGATCTCATCGCCAGGTTCTCCCCGAGCGACTGCCACCGCCCGGCCTGCCTATCTCCGTGCTTTCACACACCTGGCGTGGACTTATCGCCGCGGTCGCCGCAATGTCAGTTCACTGCCCGGCGCCCGCGCGACGCTGGCGATAGCCGCATCCAGTAGCCGGAGGTTCTCGGCTCTTAGTGGTCCGCCTGGGGCCCGCGTGCCTGTCCCCGACCACATCGCTGGCGGCGGGCTGGGAGGTCTGCGCAATGACCGCGAGCATGGTCCGAGCTGCCGAAGTCGCGTTCCCAAAGGATCACAAACTGAGCGTCGTGGACCGTAGATCTTGAACTGGCCAGCGTGCCGCGGCGTGCCAGGCGGTCTTACTTGGCCTGAGCGGACAGCTAGGAGCAGTGACGACGGTACGCGAGGCAGCGCGGTCGATGACCGCTATCACCCCCGGTCGCTCCTACACGGGTCCACCGTACCTCCGGCGTTTCACGAGCTCCTCTGCCGGAGTGGGGTCGCTCTCGGCGGGCAGGCGCAGATGGGTGGACTACCGCCTTATCGTGGACTTCAAGAAACTAGGGTTTTTGATCTCTATGAGGATGAGAATGTTGAGCGACTTGGAGGCCGCACGACGCGTCGCATCGCTCGTTGACGGCCTCGCGAGAATTCCGCGTGCGTGTGTTTTGATCGACTCGATCCTCGTGATCAAGACCGAAGGACCTGCTGGCACAAACATAACCGTGCGCACCCTGTCCGAAGCCGAGGTCGAAATCTTGCAAGAAAACCCGGAAATCCAGGCTGATCCTGACAACGTGTTGGACAAGTTGGCGGTCGCGATCGCTCGCAGATAGATCAGAGCGACTTGAACTCCGTGGACTCTCGTCTGGGTCCACACGGCCGCGCGCCACTCGCAGTGGCGCGGACAGGTCGGCCAGGGTCACATCGCCGAGACGGGCACTAGCCGAGTACGGGCGCCGCGAGCAGCGCCGGCTGGAAGCGGGAGACGCAGGCCGACGGCACCGGCGGCGGCTTCTTGAGCCGTACGCCGGAGGGCGCGGGCGGCACCCTCAGCTGCGTCGGCATCGTTCCAGGCGGCCTGCTCGGCTTGAGCCGACAGGTCGTAGCGGCGACGACGGTAGGCCGCGACGGCCCGGTCGACGACCAGCTGCTGCTCGAGTGGGTGCAGGCGGGCGTCCCAGCCGTTGCGGCCGGCGAGCGCATCGGCCAGCGCCGCTGCCGGCAGATCGCCTCGTTCCACCGCTGTCGCCACCGTCCGATGCAGGAAACGCTCCCGCTCCGCGTACTCCGCACACGACGGCGCCGACCACGACAGGCGGAAGGCGGCCGCCGCCCGGCTGTCCCGCAGCCGCGCGTCGGCGTCGATCCACGCCTGCCAGTCAAGGTCCTGCTGCTGGTTGGCGTGCTCCCACCGCCGCCGCCACTGCTCGGCGGCAGCGACGGCGCGGTCGGCGGCGACGCGCACCTCGGCCGCGAACCGCACGGCGTCCGCGGCTTGCTGCGGCGACGGACGTGCCGGCTTCATACGACGCAATGCGGCGAACAGTTCCCGCAGCGCCCGCCCCGGTTCGCGCAGCACGTGCGGGCTGCCCAGCAGCAGCACCGCCGGAACGGTCATCACGAGCAGGCTTCCCCAGATGACCAGCGGGGTGAGTTCGGTCAGCAGCATGTCCGCAACCACGTTCACAACAGCAATCCATCCGCGTCGTCGATCGCCGTCGCGGGGCCCCGGAACGGCGTGCTGCGACCGCCGCACGCCACTCAGGCGCGGACGGTCAGGCGACGTCGGCGGGCGGTGCGCGGGAGCCGCGGACAGCCGCAGCAACTTGGTCGAACAGCGGCAGCGAGCGGTCGGCAACAGACTCGGCAGAACGGGAAGGAGCGGTCGAAAGCTCCGGCTCAACATCCGCAGACGCGGTAGCCGACAAAGCTACGGCGTGGTCCGCGGCCGAAGCCGCGACGCTGCGAACGGATCCGGCGACACCGGAAGTGGTCAGGCCCTGCGAAGCGCCGAACAGCGCCAGCACCATCACCACAAGAACAGGCAACCCCCACAGCACACTGCGCCGGGTCCTCATTGCCATGCCCGAAAAGTACCGCCAAGTCGATCATGGACTGCTGCGCCACGCCGCAAGTGCCGGATACCCGTCAGATGTCATGCAGGCCAAGATCGGACGGCAGGCACGTGACGACCTCGGTGTCGCGCAGGGGTCGCGCGGCGTCGTATCGACGGCATCACGGGGAACAGGTTTGGCCGCTACGTTGGCTGACCCGGGATCTGACCGCATCCCAGCATTCAGCTACCAGTGGTCGATGTGCATGCTGGGGACGAAATACCGGGCGAAACCCAGCGGGCGCGAGCGGGGACGCCATGTGCGCGTAGTGCGGCGACAGCGAAGAGGGTGAAGTGGCGGCAGCATCCTGCCAACCGATGGGCCGGCGCGCGCGGTTCAACGAGCGGACGCGGGTCGGCTGCCAGGAGCCGGGAGAACGACCAAAGTTTCAGGTCAGTGGTCGATGCCACACTCGTCCAGATGGAGAATCCGCGGCCACCGCCAGAACTGAAGACCGGCCCAGAAGTTCGCACCGAGCTGACCTCGATCGGGGCGCGTCGGACGATTCCCTCGCACCCGGGCTCATAATTGCCGGACGTTGCCGTCGTCCCGAGGAGCCCGATGATCACGTTCTCCCACGTCTCGCTCGTGTTCCCGGGGACGCGACGGGCCACGCTGAGCAACCTCTCATTCGAGATAGCGAGGGGCGAGTTCGCGTTCATCATCGGACCAACGGGTAGCGGCAAGACGAGCATCATTCGGCTACTGATGCGCCAGGTAGAGGCAACATGGGGCACGGTCACGGTCAACAACCGAGACCTGTCGCGCGCAAGCTTCCGGCAGTTTGCGAATCACCGGCGCGCTATCGGCTTCATGTCTCAGGAGTATGAGCTGGCCTATAACCGGACCGCCTACGAAAACGTAGCAATGACGCTGGAACTCCTCGGAAAGACTAAGGCCCTGGCTCGGCGAGTGGTGCCGGAAATGCTGGAGCTCGTCGGCATGGGCGGGCGGGAGCACCACTATCCGCATGAGCTCTCCGGCATCGACCAGCGTCGCGTCATGGCGGCCCGGGCATTCATCAACCAACCGCTCATGCTGCTCGCGGACGAGCCGACGGCCGCCGTCGACCCGGATTCCGCCATCGAGCTCATGCGGCTGTTCGACCGCATCAATCGGACCGGTACGACTGTGATCATGACGACGACCGACGCGAACATCGTCAACCAGATGAGGCGACGGGTGCTTGAGGTGGAGCGCGGCAAGCTGGTGCGTGACCAAGCGCGAGGTGTCTACGGTTGAAACGGTCAGTGCAGCAGGCGGCAGAGATTTATCGGTAGCCCATACAGCGACGAGGAAGGTTTGCACGCCGACTGCACGACGCTGGTCATCGTTCCGAGGCGACCAGACTTGTCGGAGGCGGTGTGGTCAGCCGCGAGGTAGGGCACCACCAGGTAGAAGGCTAGGTACAGCATGGCCACCATCGTCACGAGCACACCGACGAACGGGAGCATCGCGGCACCGCCGCGATCGAAGCGGGCACGGTCGTCCTTCGTCCCAAGCGACGTGTCGAGTCGATGCGTGTCGAACGAGCCGCGGGAGACGATCCTTCCGTCCAAATCTGGCAGCGGAGCCCCGGCGAGGGCCAGCAGTCTGAGCGCCTCACCGTACGATCCGCCGGGTGAGGAGTGATCACCTGGCTCCACCGACAACGCGGCGACACCGTCGGCTGCGCCCACGATCAGCAGCCCGCTGTCGTCGATTTCTACCGACCGGACCGCCGACCAGACCTCGATCTGGGCCGTTCCGCCACTGCTGATGTCGTAGTGCAGAACTCCGTCGCCGACCGCTGCGGCCCACGCCTGACTGTTGCGGCCATACGCCAGGCTGGCAACGGCGGCTGCATCGCCCCGCAGGGGCGACAGGTGGATCGGACGGCGTTCGGCCAGACTTCCTTTACGGAGCGCGATCGCCGTGAGCCGGCCGTCCGCTTGAACGATGATCTTGCTCTGCGACTCCGCGGCGACCACAAACTCCACCAGGCCGCCCACCTTGATCGGGAGAGCCAGGTCACGGCCTGACAGCGCGATCAGGTGCAGCTCGCCGTTGTCGCAGCCTACGATCAGCGCCGATGCCGAGCCGAACTCGATACCGCCGAGGGCGGTAACTCTTCGCTGCGGTTTGAACCACACGATCGACATCAACTCACCTCGATGCCAGTCCCACGCCTTGACGGCGCCGTCACCACCACCGGAGAAAACGATTGCGTGCCCTCCTACCCGCTTTGACGTACGGACCGTGGCCACGGCCAAGGCTCCGCCGGGGTGCGCGAACCAGTAGTCGAGCAGCTTTCCGGCCGCGACATCCCACGTATAGATGCAGCCGTCGTCTCCTCCTGCGGTCACGGCGATCGAGTCTCGACTAGATCGCATGACCGCCATGTCTACGGTTGAGATCCCCTGTCGATTCCAGGGACCGCCGCTCGCAAGTGCGCTTGAGCCCTCCAGAACCCGCGAGGATGCGGGATCGCTAGGAGGGCCGGCGGAGGGACGGTTCTCGACCACATCCCGCGTGAAGAGATTCCGCTGCAGATCGAAGGTGCGCACGGTGCCGTCCGACCCACCGGACACCACCATTGACTCCAGCTCGACCGACGTCCAGACGACCAGCGACGTGACTTTTGCCCGATGCCCGTAGAGCTCGCCGATCACTCGGCCGGTCTCGTCCCGGATACGAACCAGCCCGTCCTCGCCACCGGTGATGACAACCGGCCGGTTCTCCATCACTGATGGCGCTACCGAAGTTACCTTTTCCTCGAGCCGATACGCCGTAGCAGGTCCGGCCTCCGGAGCGGCGACATCCCAGCATTGGAAGCTCTGCTGGCTCTGATAGCGAACCTGCTCCCCGGGCCCTTCGGCAGTCGACAGGTCCTGCGCCGACTTGTCGAACGCGTCCCACAGCCTTTGCCGGCTGATGAGACAGACCACCTCCCGGCCAGGCAGCGACATACCGAAGATGTGGTCGACCGCATCATCGCCTACCGGGATGGTCGCCTCGATCCGACGCGTCTCGACATCCAGTACGTGCAGCAAGGCAGTGCGGTCAAGGAGCAGCAGCTTCGACCGCTGCCGCAGGACCGCCGGCTCGAAGAGGTCGATGATGGCCCCGTGTTGGTACCAAATTGTCCGAGTGACCCGCCCGTTCGCAGGATCCACCAGGTATAGCCGATCGTCTCGAAGCAGGCACCCGACCGGAGCGCCCTGTACCACAGTCTCCCGCACGGCACTCGCTCCACCGATCCGTCGGCTTCGACGACGCCGTCCCGTCAGCGAGAACGTGGCCAGCCGCCGCCCAGATGGCACGTGTACTTGCCCGGAAGCGGCGTCGCCGATCATGCCGTCGAACGACGCTGGCTGACGCAGCTGGCGGCGGGCCACCTCGCCGTTCATCAGATTGATGGCTTGAGCCTGCTCGGAAGTCAGCACCATCACGTAGGGCTGGCCGTCGTGCTCCAGCATCCCGATCCGCCCGACGGGCCGTCCCAGGCGACAGAGCACGCGGTGTGGCGCCGACGGCGTCCATGTTGCATACGCGGTGCTCCAGGGCCGCGGGATCGCCCGACGTTTGATCTCGGTGGCCAGCTCATCGGCGCGATATTGGTGGGCGGCCAGTTCGAGGTAAGAGGCCCGCGAGGCGAAGTCGCCCGATGAAGCCTGGGAGGCCTGTTGGAAGGCGATTGCGGCACGCCGCCCCTGCACGGTCCTGGTTCTGAGCGCCGCGGTCAGCAGCCGGCCGCGGTCGGCGGACATCAAGAATTCTGGGTCGTTCATGTAGCTGTCGATCTCGCCGGCTTCGGCCGCGTGGCCTGCGAAGTAACGCCGGATGTAGGGATGGCTGTCACGCCATACGCCGGCCGGAACGAGATCGCGGAGGGCTTTCACGATCCGGCGATGAACCTCGGCGTCGTCGCCGTCGCGCAGGTGCTCGGCGAGAGACTCGTGGAACAGACGGTAGCAGGACCGCTGTGCCTCCTTGGTCTCGATGATGTAGTAGCCCGCCTCGCGTTCGAGCCATTGAATGTCGTCGTCGGTGTAGGAGCGGCCGGCCATGGTGGAGGCCACCTCGCCCCAGACGTTCTCCCAGGGCAGGCCCATACCCTGGGCGTAGGCAAGCGGCCGCAGCAGGTTGCGGGCGTCTGCAGCCCGCTCTCCCAGGCGCTCGTCGATGTCGAATTGCATCCCCTCGGCGGCCCGTCCGGGGAGGCTGCCCCGCCAAGCCAGGTCCGACGGATCCGGCACAACCGCTGGACGCAATGCGAAGGTACGCGCGACGATCAGCGCCACCAGAAACGTCGTGCCGGCGGCCGCTCCGATCGCTTCCGCCACCTGCGCGGCTACGGATTGGCGGTTCCGATAAGGACTGGTCGTGACCAAGTCGACCAGGCAGCGGCGCGCGTACTCGGTCACGCTAGCCGGATCGGCAAACTCGCTGCTGTCGATGTTGATCTGTCGGGCGGGCAGTGCGTCGACCAGATGCTCTCGGGTGCCGATTAATAAACGTAGGCTCCGCGGAACGCTGTTGCGCAGCAGCGGCGCGAGCACGATGCTGACCGCCTCCCGAGAGTTCGCTGCCTCGTCCACGGCGTCGACTACGACCGTGACCGGCGGTCCGGTGCGACGGCGAAGGATCGCGACGAGGTCGGCCACCGTTGTCGCGTCGACTTGGACGGCCTCGCAAATGCCGGCGAGAAGCTCGGTCGCGGTCATACCGCGCGCGTGGATGAATCGCTCAATCGTCGGAACGTCGGGCAGCTCGTAGTCGCCGAGGTTGTCATTGGGAATACGGGCTCGCCGCTTCGGGTCGCTCAGCACGAAGAACCGGGAGAGCAGAGCCGATTTGCCTGAGCCGGGTCCGCCGGTGATGACAAGGTTCGGCTCGTCGTCCGGATCAGCGGATAGCCATCCGCTGAGGTAGCGCAGCGCTACTGTCCGACCGGTAAATAGCCAGCGTCCTTGGGCCGGCGCGTCGAGGCCCTGCGCGCGGGGCCAGACGTGTCCAACCATCTCCTGCTCGCGCAGCTTCTCCTGCTCGTCGCTGCGGGTCCGTAGGTCGAATCCGTGCAGGCGGGGGTCGAAACGTGGGTTGGGAAGGAAGATCCCGACGCCGGCGCCCGCCTGGATGAGGGTGGCCTCCTGCCACAGCGGGGGTGACTCGTTAATCCGGCTGACTAGGTAATCGAGCGGGAGGTAGTCGGGCTCGGCGCCGCCGCTCGCTGGATGGTGTACGGCCTGGATGAACGACTTGGTGAAGGCGAGGCTCTCCGCCTTCTGCCGTGGCCGAGCACCCCAGACCACCGCGGTGTCACGGCTCTGTTGGGCGGCGCGCTGACGTCGGAGCTTCTTCAACGATTCCTCGACCAGATGGATGCCGCCCGCCCCGGCGTGGCAAGTATCAAGGACGATCAGCATCCGCCGGACGATGGTGCCGCGCAGCAGCCAAGTGGCCAACTGCGAGCCGGGAAGCCCGGTGTGCCAGATGTTCTCCGTGGTCTCCGGGAAGAGCAGTGCGAACTCGTCCTCCTCGACCACGCCATGACCGGTGTAGTAGAAGGTGATCACGTCCTCGGCGCTGCGTCGAGGATCGGTGAGGACGGCACCGAGACGCGTACGGAGCTGTTCCATGGTCAGGTCGGCGCCGAACCCGGGAACCTCCGTGTAGCCGAGATCGTCGACAAACAGGTCGCGCATGGCGCGCAGTCCGGCCGCCAGCTCAGGACGGTCTTCGGCGGTCGGATGTGCGGGATAGCGGGTGGTCGCGACACCGATGAACAGTCGTTCGCCCATGCCTGCCCCGATCCGTTTCATCGTGGATCGGGAACTATATCGCAGGCCTTTAGGCCGGTGAATCACTCGATCAGGTCTCGGCGCACGCGATTGGAGTTGCTAGCGTCAGCTACCGGAGGTGCGATGTGGCGCGCGTCGTAGTGGTGCACGGGATCAACAACACCTTCACGACGGCGTCGTCAATGGCTGCATTGTGGACGCCCGCGCTGCTGGGCGGACTCGAGTTGGCCGGCCTCGGCGACCTCCTGACGGCCGACGACGTGGCCTGCGTGGCCTGGGGTGACTTGTTCCGCACGCCGGGCCGGTTCCTGGGTGATGAAGGCGACGAGGATGAAGCCGACATCAAAGACCTATTCGAGCAGGAACTCCTCATGGCCTGGTGGACCGAGGCTGCCGCCCGCGACCCGTACGTCATGCCGCCCGACGCCACTACTCTGGGAATCCGCTCGACAGTGCGGACTGCTCTGAACGCGATCGCGGGGGCGAAGTTCTTGGCGAGGACCACCGAGGGAATGATCGCGTTCTGGTTGCGTCAGTTCCGTGGATACCTGCTCGATCCGGCGATCCGGGCGGACATGCAAAAGCGATTCGTAGCGCAGATCAATGCGGACACCAAAGTCGTCGTGGCCCACTCGCTGGGCTCGGTGATCGCGTACGAGGCGCTTTGCTCCCACCCAGAGTGGCAAGTGACCGACTTCGTCTCGCTGGGGTCGCCGCTGGGTGTCCGCCACATTGTTTACGACCGGCTTCGTCCGGAGCCCGGCCGCTGGCCAGGAGTGCAGCGATGGGTCAACATCAGCGACGCGGCCGACTTCGTCGCGCTGGAGCCGCGCCTCCGCAAGATGTTCGGCGACGGTGTGGTCGACGTGGAGATCGACAATGGCGTGGCGGCGCACTCCGTCGAGCGCTATCTCACCGCAGCCGAGACCGGCAGCGCGGTCGCTGCGGCGTTCTAGGTGACTGGTGTTTTTCGTGGGGTCTTCTGGTGGGTCGGTGGTTGTGCCAGGCTGATCGTCGGGTGCGGGGAGGGATGAAGCGATGGCGTTGGGGTTGACTCCGAACCAGCCGGGGCTGACGTCGTCCACAGCGGGTTTCTGTAAGGGCCGGCTGGCGCCGAACTCGATCTACGCCGTCGATGGGTGCGGGTGACGCCAAGGCCCACCAGTTGGCCCCCGACGAGCGGCTCAACCTGTTCATAAACAACAATGCCTTGTCCGCTCCGGCAAGCCCGGCCAATGGCGCGAAGTCCTCAACGACGCCGACCTCACCGACTACGACAGATTAATCCGGTTGCTGGCCATCCCGACTTCGTCGACTGGGCCGAAAACGGCGCACACAGAAGCTAAATAAAACGGCTGTCGGCCTTGCGGATCGCGACTTCAACCGCACCTGCGAGCGGCTCGCATCGCTTTAGAAACCTCATGATCGGTTTAATTAACTATCATGCCGCTGATCGTGCGCTCTGCGCGGCGGACCACTACGGCGAACGTCATGATGTCGGCGGCGACCGCTGAGCCGTCGGGCTCGCTGGACGCAGCCGCAGAACTCTCTCGATTCTATTCGTAGCTGTTCGACCAGTCTTCGGGGAGTACCTACCGCATTGCGGCTATCCCCTCCAGCGAATGTGCTCCGACCCACAACCAGGTGTCTGGGTGCTCTAGCAGCATGGCCCGGATGCCTCGAACCATTTCACCGGGCCGCCGGCAGGCCACCACCAGGCGGGATAATCCGGCAGCGGGAGCCGACGCAACCGCTGCTCCAGCAACACGATCGTTTCTTCCCGCGGCTGACAGTTGATCCCGTACGGTGCACCACCGACGACCCACTCCGACAGCACCATTTCCACGCAAGCCAGGGGAATCGTGTAAGGAACGGATGCCAGGCCGCGACACCACGAAACACCACCGGCGGATCAGCTTCACCCAACGCCGACAACGGGATACCCCATTGCGTGCATCCCTGGCTCTCCAGACGAAGCACGAGCACACGACCGGTCTCGTCGAACTCGAGTTGGTGAGGAGTCAGCAGGTCATCTTGCACCTGGTCAGGTCCGGACGCCGGCTCAGCAACGCGTATGCCGCCCGCACAGACGCCGGCAACGTCACTCCCAACCGAGCCTCCCCTTTCCCCAACTCGACGTCGTCGTAGCCCTGGCCGGGAACGATGTGGGTCGCGTAATCGGCTGCGAACAAGCGGACGAACCGCCACGCGCCGGCGGCGTCGCGCACACCCTGAGCCAGCTCGGCGGGGAGATCCACGAGCCGACACCGTAGCGGCTGGCGAAATCTTCTGTATAGCCGGAGCAACGCGAAGGGCCCGACGAACAATGGTTCTTTCGTGTCCGGATCTAGTCGCTGACCGGGCATGCCGCGCTGACGCACTCATTTGCCGCGAGTCGTGCGGTAGGCCCCCTTCTACAGCATGGATTCGGGTACTGAGCGTTATAGGTGCCAGCTGCGAGAGGGTGGGTCCTGAGCGTTCTTGCCGATAAGTTCCCGGTACGCGACCACGACCATCGCGGTCTGCTCGGAAAGGTCCGTGGTCGGATCAGGTCGGATGTTCCATGGTGCCGCCTCGACAATCGCCGAGTCGACCTTTGCGAGCGCCTCGCGCGCACGGCGCCGACGTTTCAATTCTTTACCGGCGAGTTTCGGCTGGTAGCCCAAGTGGATGCAATGCTCGGCCAGGGTGCGCAGGCGATCCGTCCGGCGGACGATCTCCTCGTCGAGGGCGGTCAGACGCAGTATCACCTGGTCACGCCGGTCTGCCAGATCGAGCCGGAGTGGGTCGTCGACGTCGATGCCGTACTGGGCAAAAGTCGCTTCGTCTCGCGCTGCGACCAGGTTACCTTTCTCGTCTTGCAGGCGAGCTATATCCCACCGTGCGCTCGCGATGACCGACGCGACGTCCTGGATGCCGGCTATCCCCTCGACGTGCGGCCAGGCCGCAAGGATCGTCCGGCACCACTTCTCGACGTCATACCAAGCCCGTCGGTCGGTGACGAATGCCTTCGGTCGAGCGAGCAGAGCGCTAGCAAGCACGATCAACGCCGCGACCGCCGCACCGATGAGCGTCAGTGCGAGCAGCAACAACTGCTGGCTGAGCAGGATCACACCGATCGCCGCGGATGCAGCAGCGCCGAGAATCACCCCGTTGCGGATCGACGCTGAAGTCAGCGGTCGTCCTCGCTGCCAGCGGGACGGGCCGCGCACGACGATCGGTTGCCCGTGAGTTCGCACACCGCCTCCACCCGCCTGAGCGCCTCCCTCGCATCCCATCACATAAACAGCGCCGCAAGATCGGCCGACAGGCCAGACCGATTACCCTCGACGGTCGAACCAACCGAAACCTGCCAGGTTGAGCCGATGGGTATCAACGAAGCCGCCGGAGGCGCGAATTGCAGATGTGCTGCGAAGACCCTCGCTGGAAGCTCGAATGCGTACTGATCTGCCGCCGAGCAGGCGCGGCGAGCTGTCACGTGGCGTGACGAGACTTGAGGCGTCGACCCACGCCGTTCCGCCAGCGGTGCGTTCGATCTTGCTGAGAAGGTCTGTGGTGGCGTTTCCCGGCCCGGTTCGGCCCAGTCTCGGGCGTTCAGTCCGACCCTGACTGCTCCGACGCCTGGGACCACCTGATCGGTTCGCCGCATGCGCCTTTTCGCCGATCGCAAGCTCTGATGTGGACGATGCTGACGTCCACGTGTGCGATGTGTAGCTCTTTGCCGCCGCGTAGGTTCCAGGCGTTGAAGGGAGTTACGTGGCTGTTGACTCGAACATTGACCTCGGCAACACGGCTGGGTTGTATTCGCAGATTGCTGGCGTCCTTGCCGCGCTCGCGTTCAGCGCGCTGCTAGGCTATTTGCGTAGGCCATTGGCCAAGGATGCGTCAATAAGCACCCACCGCGACACCACTGCGGTCCTTTTCACCACCCTGGGCGCGCTGGTCATCTGGGCCATCACCTACGGCCAGGTCGCTGGTGGCCCCGCCGACTAGGGAACGACATACTCCGGATTCGTCCTTCTCGGTCCGGCGTTTTCCCTAGCGATCCTCGGCATGTTCTATGCGATAGTGCTGGCTGCGTCTCCCTTCGGCCACCTCGAGCCGATGATTGCCGTCGCTCGCCTTCTCGCGACGGTGATCGGTCCCGTAATCGCGATGTTCCTGGTTGCCGGCGCGGCCAACGATGTCGAGATTCGTCTCTGCTCCGGCCGCGGCAATCAACCGTCCGATGCCTGCTTCGAGGCAGTGCCCGGGGCGGCGTTTTAGTTCGGCGTCTCGCTGACCGCGATCCTGCTGGTGGTGTCGATCGGCATGCTCGTAGGCGCCCGCCAAGCTTCCCGGCGAAGCCGACGGTGGACGCCGGTGCGGGTGGGCTGGCTTATCCTGGGAGCCACCGCCTCCACTCCCCTCGGCATGGTCTTTCTAGCTTCGCACCCGTACGACTACCTGCTACCGCTATGGTCGCTTTTCCTGGGACAGGCGATCACATTCGCCATGCTGGCGATTTACTCCTACGCCGCCGTGCGCACCACTTGGCCGGCCCGGTCCTGAGATGCCGTTCACCGGGCGGCGCGTCCTTGCAGTGGGCGATGCGAGTCTCTTGCCGACATTCGGGTCTAAAGAGTAAACAGAGTCCGTCGGGCGTCCGGATGTCGGCGTACGGCTTAAAGTGCAGAGCCGCGTACGCCACCAAGTACACGGCAGCTATCAACATCGGCACACTCGATCGCAGGCTCGCGGCCAAGCTGGCTCAGCAGCGGTCGACTACACCCAGTACAAGGTCGACCCTGCGGCATCCGGATCCGGCCGAAATCAGCTTGCTTCCGCCCACTCTGCGACTCGTTCCACAAGGTCGACGTCAAGTGTTCCGGCTACCGGCGTGTGTGGGTCAACCCGCGAAGACGGCGGGCGGCGGAGCACAAATGTCAACCTCCGAGCACCGTCGGGTACCGGCCACGGGCCGAGCGTGCCGTTCGTACGCTCACCGCCGTCGAACAAATCGATCCCACTCGGACCGACGCCGCTGAACCCGGCAGTGGTCCACGGCAACTCCACGTCAGCGTGATAGCCCGCCAGCAGCATAAACTCCTCGTCGAAGCCCTCTACCACCTCGTCCGGACGCACTCCGGGAATCAAGGCATACTCCAGCGACACCGTCTGGCATGCCATCTCCTGCTCGCGAGAGGTGAGATCGGATCGCGAGCGACCATTGTCGGACAACCCGGTCAACACGACGCGATGACCCGGCACCAGCTCTCCGCAGTCAATCTCGAAATCAACCACCGGTGAATCGATCGGTCTCAACGAATCTAAGCCTTGCGCAGTTTCGTCGGGCATACGCAATGGTAGGTCTTCGGCCGGCAGTCAGCACCGGGCACCACGTCCTTCAGAGTTCCCGCTCAAAGCGAGATCCGAGCGGCAGCCGAGCTCCTGGGTTACCCACCGTGAGCGGCGAACGCGCGTCACCGGGCGGCGGGGCGCCACACCGTCCCTGAGCGGTACCCGCCCAGCCTCTACACCTTTGGCGTACCCGGCTCTGCACCCGAACCCGTACGCCGACACCGTCCCCGGCGCGTTCGCTGTGGGCGACATGCAGTCCGGATCGATGAAGCGGGTGGCCTCGGCGGTGGGCGACGGTTCCCTGGTTATCTCACCGGTGCACAGCTACCTCAGCGACCTGAGCCGTCCTCGATCCACGGTTGTTCCCGTGCGACACCGTGCGCTCGTCACCCGGCTCCACCGGCCGTGGTGAATTGCCTGTCTCTTGCCTGTCCCGCCTTCGTGCTTTCTGCAAGCATCGGACACAAGAATTGACGAGCAACCGACAGGAGAAGAGCCTGTGCGATATCGGAGAATGACGAGCGCGGCCGCGGCTGCGGTTGTCGCCGCTGGAGGAATCGTCGTCGCGGCGTCGCCGGCAATGGCGGCGGGAGGCGGATGCATCGACTACAGCCGGAACCGCTGGAATGTCGGCGTCTGCATCTCGGCGCCCAGTGCCGTATACGGCGACATCTACGTCAATACCCGAGGCAGCCTCGGCGGGGAATGCTACATCGAACTCAGCATCATCCGGTACACCAGCGCCGATGCGGTCGAGGGAACCGTGGCGAGCCGCATCGACGGGTGCAATGCCGGCCATCATTCGGCCATCTCGGCGACCAAGTACTCCGGGAAGCGGTACCGCATGTTCGCCCGGGTCTTCGTCAATCAGGTGGTGGTCGATGCGGGATCGAGCCCCGTCGCCTATTGATGACGACGGCACGTCGGGTGGCGTGCGCTTCGCGGCCCGCTGCGGATCAGTCGACGGCTGATCGGCGCAGCCGGGACCGAAGCCGGTCGGCCTTGTCCATATGAAAAGTGTCCAGAATGAGTAGTGCCTGGTGCCGGGCACTGCGGGCCTGCAGGAGATCGCCGGAGGATTCGCAGGCGTCGCCGAGGTGTTCGAGGATGGTCGACTCGAGATGACGGTCGCCGACCGCAGGCATCAGTGACAGAGCGGCTCGGTAAGCATCGACAGCAGCACCGGCGTCGCCGGTCCGGTGGAGCGCCAGTCCATAGGTGTCCAGCGTCGATGCTTCGCCGTGCGCGTTTCCGGACAGCGCGTGCAGCACGAGGGCCCGGCGGCAGTGATCGAGAGTTGTCTCAGGTGCGCCGAGGTGGAGCCGGGCCCATCCGGTGGCGTTGAGAGAGGCTGCTTCGCCGCCGAGTCACCGGCCTGTCGATAGCCCTGCAGGGCCCGACCGAAGTGGTGTGCCGATTCGACGTGGCGGTCGTCGGAGTCGAACACGATGCCGAGGTCGAAGTGGAAGGCCGCAGTGGCAGCCGTGTCACCGACTGCCGTGGCCATGCCGATGGCGGATTCGAGTCGTCGAAAGCGCTTAAAAAGGTACGGCAGGTAATCGACTCTGATCCGACCGATGATCGTGACGTGGTGCGAGAGCTTTATCAGCAAGCCCGTGAGTTTTGCGATCGGATCAGTGCCGACCCGGCTGCCGTCCGAGAGGAGCTAATCGCAGATGTGGGCGATCAAAAGCGCCGCCGAAAAATCCCGCTATCCGGATGACACCAAGCCAGCTGCTTACCGGTTTGCCTCACGCGGGCGGTACCGCGCGCCGATGAATTGCTGGCGGTCTTGCCCCTGATCGACGCATGGCCAGGCATTGCCGTTCTTACTAACGCTACAGCCACCGTGCACACCGATCGAAAAAGTGAAAGAAGCGCAGTGTTGCAGGGGAAGAAGTACCGCTCGAAGGCTTTGCGAACCAGCGCACTCTTCTGCCCGCGGAGAACGCATGCCCGGCTCGCTAGGCGGTGACGGTACGCAACTGTGGGTCCGTCCGAACGAGTACTACATCGCCGCTCGGTGTGCGTTGCACCGTCGCCGGCATTTGACCGGGGGGGGGGTATTCTGCGCTTGCGGTCGAAGAGAGATCGGTCAAAGAGCACCGATCGTGGCTTCGATTGCAGTCGCGATCTGTTCTGCGGCCATTTCCTCAGAGTTGAACGCGTGGTCGGCCGGGATCGCTGGTAGCAGGTCGCGGAAACGGCGGTGCGCGGCGTGATGAAAATCTGGCTCGCGTGACAGCCCGCGACTTGGGTCAGCCTGCGCACGCGCGAACGTGACCGCTACCGTTGCGTCGATGACAGCCCATAGCGCTACTGCATCGTCCGGAAGGGCGCAGGTGAGGGCCGCCTGTTCTTCTTCGGTGTAAATCGGTCCGACGACCACGACGTAGTCGACCCCCGAGCGCATCCATTGGCCGACGAGTGCGCCATGAGCCTCGTGGGCGGCGAACCGCAGTCCGGCCTGGGCAGCGCCGGGCGTCGATACCATCGCCGCGACATCATCGACATCTGCAACGACGACGGTCTTGCCGCGGTCGGTCAAGCGTTTGGCCAGCGCGTCGGCGACGGTGTTCTTGCCGGCGGCGATCGGGCCTGTGAGGACTACCAGTAGAGGCATCGTCCAAATCTGCCTGACTACCGGCACGACCGCCAATTCCCGGGCGCTGCAGGAGTATCTCGCCTGTCCTTCCTCGGCCTCGTCGACATCCGGATCTGCCGCCGATAGTGCGCGGTCTACGGACCTCTCGAAGTTAATCTGGCGAGGGAAGCTGTCGACCATGGCAGCGACCGAAGAGCACGACGGAGTCGTCGGTCAGAAGCCTCGGAAGGATTCGGCGTAGCGCCGCCGCATGTTGCATGACCCGCTTGGATGCCACCTTTGGGTTCGGTGCGCTGGTCGGCACGTCCTGCAGAACGCCTTGGCCGCATGCGACGTGGAGACAAGACAGGTCAGCTCGTTGCCAGACTTCATCGGTAGCCATCCGGTGCACGGTGGTGAAGACTCCGGCATCCGGACGGCCGTAGTAGGAGATCGAAATCTCGACGCTAGGGCTTCGGTAGATGATCCCGTCGTCGGTCGGGTGCGGGCCGCTCATCCCAGCATCCGACAGAAATGCCAGCCGGTCCGATCCTTCGGCTCGAACGACCTCGAGCTGACTCCGACGCTTCGCCACGCCCGTCATTGTGGGGGACGCTCCCACTCGACGCGCTAGGGCAAGATCGTCCGGCACTGATTAGCCAACTGCGCGGCGGCGGGTGATCTCGGGAGATCGTCCCATCGGCTCGGCGAGGTATGTCGGAGCTCGGCCCCACGGCTCTGCGAAGAAGGCGCCATTTGGTCGTGTTCGGGCATGGTTGGGTGAAGGCGGGAGGAGGCCGTTCCGGATCATTGAGTCTGTACGTGAGCGTAGCTCGTGCGGACTCGATTTGGCGCTTGCGTTACGGGATGGGCCCGCAACCGAAGGTCACTGGCGGGTCGTAGACGGTAGCGCCGCATTCGGGGCAGACGATGCGGTCGTGTCCCGGACAGGCACGGCAGTGCAGCCGGTTCATCCGCCGTTCGGTGCGGTAGGGCTGGGCCGCCTTGCGCTGTAGCAGTGAATGGCCGGCCGGGCAGGCCATGATCGGTGTGCCCACCAGCTCGTAGGTGACCGTGTAGCTGCATTTCTCGACGTGCGGGTTAGTCCGGGCCCACTCGACCACTGCGCGCAGCTTCGCCGTCGAGTCGACCGTCCGTGACCGGACGCCGCTGTGGCCGTGAGCCCAGCGCAGCTCATAGGTCCAGCCGCGCCGCCACTCCACCTCGCATAATAGAACGTATGTTCGATCATTGCAGATTACTGAACTAGGAGCTGACCTGGGTCGAGCGTTCATTTTCGTGGTGGAGTTTGGGCGGTCAGCTGGTCGGCGAGAGTGAGGGTCTGGTCGTCGGGTTCGGTGTCGATCTCAGCAAGGGCTCGGGTCAGGTCGCGGCGTAGGGTGCGGATCGCGTCGAGGTGGCCGAGTTCGGCACGGGTGCGCATGGCTTGCTGGTAGAGCTGTTCGCTGTAGGGGCTGTGCGTGATGGCGGCCTCGAGCACCTGGGCTCGGGCGAGGGGGTCGTGGGTGAGGGCGTCGGCCAGGGCGAGGTGGGCGTCGAGGGCTTGCTGGCGGATGGCTTCGCGGTATGGCTCGGCCCATTCGTAGTCGGTGTCGGCGGCCAGGGGACCGCGGTAGAGCTCGATGACCCGGTGCAGTGCGGTGATGCGTTGCTGCGGGTTGGTGGTTTGCTGGGCGTCGCGGATGGCGGCGCGCATGCGCCACAGGTCGATGCTGATGGTGTCGGTGTTGAGTGCGTACCGCCCGCGGGGGTGGGTGACGTAGGTGGCGGGTCCGCCGATGCGGCGCATGACGGCGCGTAGGTCGGAGACGTAGGTGTAGAGCCGTTCGGGGGCTTTGCTGGCCGGGGCGTCGGGCATGAGGTCGTCGAGGATGGCGTCGACGGTGGCGCTGCCGTCGTGCACGGCCAGGTAGACGAGCAGCTCGATGGCTTTGCGGCGCGGTGTCCGGTCGGGCTTGGTGGCGACGATGCCGGCCGGTCCCAGCACAGTGACTTCAACGCGTCCCGGCTTCCGGTCGTCCGCGGCGGCTGCATCAGGTGGAAGTTCGCTGGTGAAGATGGTGTCGCCGTCAGGCCACCGCAGCGCGGTGTCGACCTCGGCGTACCGGCCTTCACTGCTGCCGGCTATGCCGGTGTCGGGGGTGCTGGTCGTGGTCGTGGCGTCCGCTGACGTCTCTGCGGTGTCGGCTAGGAAGGCTCGGCCGGCGTCGGTGAGCCGCCATACGGTCCGGCCGGTGTCTGTGCGGACCGTTTCGGTGTGTCCGGCGTGTTCTTGCTGGACGAGTTCGGCGGTCGCTGCCGGGTAGGCCATCTCGAGGTGCACGGCCACCGCAGCGGCGCTCGCCTCACCCAGCTGCGCCAAGGCGGTCAAGACTTGGGCGGGCTGATTGCCGGCCGTAGCAACGTGCCGGTCCGACGTGGTGGTCGGCGCAGGTGACCCTGGTCTGGCGTCCGGCTGGGGGCGGCCGGTGTGTGCCTCGGTCAGGACGTTCAGCAGGGTGAGGGTGTCGTCTTGGGTGAGCACGCTGATCCGGCCGAGCTCGATAGGTGGGCCACTGCTGGCTGGTGCGGGTGTGGTGAAGCCGTCGGCGTCGACGACGACGGTGTCGCCGTCGGGCCAGGCGCCAAGGAGGATGCCGTGGATGTCGAGGCGCTGGCCTTGGGTGAGCACGGCAGCGATGCGCGTGCGGTCGGCGTCGTCCGTGGGGTCGGCCAGCAGCAGGATCGGCGGCGCCGGTTGTTCGTGCGGGTCGGCGCTGCGCACGGCGGCGATGGTGTCGGCGTCATGCTCGGCGAGCAACCGGCTGCGCTGCAGGGTCTGCTGCTCGAGCAGGTGCAGTGCTTGGGCAAGATCCGCGGTGACGCTCACCCGGCTCTCCGGCGGCAGCGTGGGCGCGGCGTCGCCGAGCAGCGCGGCCGCGGTAGTTGCGGGCAGCAAGACCTGCCCGGGCGGGGCTGCGGAGCCGATGTCAGCGAGAGCAGCGGCCAGGAACCCGCGGGCCGCAGCCCCGGCGCCAGGGCCGATCAGGCCGAGCCCGGCGGCGGGCCAGGTCACAGCCGCCGGATGGGTCAGCGTCGGGACGTTCGGACGCGTCTGGCCGGTCTCGGCCGCCTGGCTGGTGTGGTGCTCAGCCTCCCCGCCAGTGACCTCATGCTCGCTGTCACGGTCGGGGGCGGCGGGCGATAGGGGGACCAGCGTGGTGGCGGTGGCGCTTGGCGCTGTGCTGGTGGGCTCGAGGCTGACACGTAGCCGGCGGCGGATCTCGGTGACAGCGGGCGGCATGGCCGCCATGTCAGGGTCGTCGAGGCGTAGGTCAGGGGAAAGCGGTCGGCGGTGATAGCGGCGGCGGCGATGCTTCCAGATCAGAGCGGCCGCGACGGCGATAGCACCGGCCAGGCCGGCGTCGAGCCAGCTACCACTGGCCAGGCGCACTCCCTGCGCCCCGTCGTGCCGCGACGGAGTGTCGGCCGGGTGCGGGTCGTTCGCGGGAGGGCTGCCGGGTGCGGTTGCGCCGCCAGGTCCGGTGGTGGCCACAGGACCGGTCGTTTCGGCGCCCGGCTGGGCCGTGCTGGACGGGGTGGCCGTAGCGTCGGGGGAAGCGGACGTGGGTGGCGCCGTCTCTGGTGCGGAGTCAGCCGGCGGTGGACCTGGTTGCGGGGTGCCGACGCCGGGACGAGGCGGCTGCCGGTCCGGTATATCGGTGCTCGTAGGTAGCTGCAGGATCCAGCCGGGATAGATGCGGTCGGGATCGGTAAGCCGGCCGCCGACGTCGTCGAAGTACGTTCCCCGGTTGAGCGCGAAAATCTTCGGCCACAGGTCGGCGTCACCGAGACACTGCTCGGCGATGCTCGACAGAGTGTCTCCCTTGCGCACGACGACCCGATCCGGGCCGGCGTCACGCAGGTCACGGGAGACCGGTGTGTCGGCGGCCTGCGGCGCGGGCTGGTTACCGTCACGCGCGGCGGAGGCAAGGTCGAGCGTGCTACCGGCGGAGACCGGCGCCGGCGCGGCCTGCGCGGCAGCCGCGGTCAACGGAGCGGTCAGCGCGGTCGCGCCCAGGACGGTTGCGGCCAAGCCCTGCATCGGTGCGGGCAGACGCGTGATCATCCGGTCCCAGCGGACCTGCGCGACCCGGCGCGCGACAGCTGCCATGACGAGGGCAGCGAGAGCTGCCCAGACCAGCCAGGCCGCGATCCAGACCGTGGTCGCGACCTGTCCCGGATCCAGCGGAGCTTGCGCCCATGCGCGGATGTGCTGCACAGACGGCATCCGCCGGGGAATCCCGCCGGCAACGGCGAACGCGCAGGGCACGCCGATCAGGAACAGCGCCGCGGCCAGCGCCCTACGGACAACGGCGATCAGCCGGAACATGGCGGGTGTTCCCCTCATTGTCGGTGAAGCGCAGGTACGCGGATTCAGTCGCCGTCCATTACTAAAGATCAATTCCACCCGGCGCCGGGCAAGCCCGGATACGGGCGCTGAAACACGCGCGCTCCGGGCGTGCAACCTGCGCCGACGCGCGGGAGGGTGGCCTCGTACAGGCGGCCACAACTGGTGAAACGCAGTGGCTCGCGGCGCGGTTCATCGTGAACTGGTGAGCACTTGCGTCGTATCTCGTATCGGCAGGAATCTGTTTCACTGGCCCGCGTGAATCCACAATTGACGATCGACTACGGGGCGGTCGCCACCCGAGCGGTACTGGTCTGGCCGGGCCGCTGGATACCGCTCGCCTTTGACGGGCAAGTAGAACTGTCCAGCGCTGTCCACTTGGCCGACGGCCACATCCTGGTCGGCTCACGCGCGTGGCAGTACGCCGAACACGATCCCGACGGGTTCGTTGCCTCGCCGCTGCACGCCGGCACGGGACAGATTCACGTACGCGGCACGGCAGTGGAAGTCGCCGACCTTGTCGCGGCGACGCTGCGCCACGTCCGGACTGAAGCCGTCCAGGCTGCCGGAGGACACATCGACGACGTCCGGCTGGTCGTCCCGGCCGGGTGGGGCCCACGCCGGCACACCTGGCTGCGGCACATCTGTCACACCGCCGGCCTACCGGTGACCCATCTGGTGACCACACCGGTCGCGGTTGCCCGGGCCGCCGTCCCAGCGCCGCAATCGCCGCCGACGCCGGGTGCGACCGCGCTCGTCATCGATGTGGGCTCCGGCTGCGAGGCCACCGTCGTCACCTACGGCCTTGAAGGGTGGGAGGTGCTGTCCACCCTGACCGATCCGGACGCCGGCGGCGACCGGATCGACGCCGCCCTGACCACCGCCGTGACCAAAGCCCAGACCGGACACCTCACGGCCGGGCAGCAGTGGACTCTGCTCGCCGCCGTCCGCGCCGCCAAACAAGCCTTGACCGGGCAAGCCGCCGTGACCGTACCCCTACCCGCCGCCCGGCCCGCCGCGGTCCTCACCCTCGCCGGCCTGCAGCAGGCAGCCCAGCCGGCCCTCGAACAAGCCGCCGCCCTGGCGGCAACCGCCGTCGCCAACGCCGACCTCACCGTCGAGCAGATCGGCGCCGTCCATGTCATCGGTGCCGCCGCCGCGACACCCGGCACCGACGCCACGATCGCTGCGAAGCTCGGCCGGCCGGTACAGCTAGCCCCCTACCCCGGCATGACCGCCGCGATCTGCGCCGCAGAGTCCACCACCCAGTCCGTGCCCGGGCCGGTTGCGCTGCCCCCGCTACGCCGACTGCTCGGCATGGCTGTGCCCGCCGTAGCGGCGCTGCTGCTCTACGCCCACTTCTTGCTCACGGCCGACTTCAACAACGGCACCCCGCAGCGGCCCCGCCCCGGCTACTACGTGCTGGCCAACTGGGGCGAACTCACCGTCGCCTGCGTCCTGATCTGCGTCACCGCACTGCAAGCCGCCGCAATCCTGGCCGCCCTGCTCGTCCACCAGAACCCAGCATCCGGCTCGGCCGGTCAGCCGCCTTCGCGGATCGCCGGTGGACTGCTCGCTGCGGCCGGGATCGGCGCCGCCCTCGCTGGTCTACTCGCCATCACCGCAGCCGAATTCTTCGCCCAGCCGATAGCCGATCTGATGCGGTGGGCGCTGCTGCCCCTTCTACCCCTGCTCACCGCCGCCATCGCCCTGGCCGCGGTGAGCCACCGGCTGCCGCAGCCACCGGCAAGCGGATGGGACAGCATGCTCGCTTTCCCCGCCCTGTCGGTGGTCACCGCAACTGCCGGCATAGCTGGTATCGCTCTGTGGTGGCACGGCCCTGTGCCTGCGGCACTTAATGGCTGGGCCGACATCCTCGGTACCGCCGGTGGCCTGTTGACCGGCGTCGCCGTCGCCGCCGCCCTTGTCCGGCACCCTGCCGGACGCGTCGTGCTGGCCGTCCTCGTCGGGTTCTGCACCTTGATCCTGTCCCGGTCCGGACCCGATACCGTGGCCGTCGTCTACGCCCTCAGCGTTGCCGCCTGGTGTGGCATCCGCGGCTGGACTGTCGGCCGCATCCCCAGCCCGTAGATGACGAGCACGGCATCCGCTGATCGAAGCCCCACCTCGTAAGACGGATGCCGATAGTTGTCGTCCCAGGTGTAGTAGCAGCTGCTCACTGCGAACTAAAGAGGTCGCGGACCCGCCACGCTGTGGGCCGATTCGACCCTTTCATTCTGGGGTTTTATAGGCGAGTGCCCGCGTAGGTATCTCGGCTGGCCGGGGGCACAAGGGAGGAAGGGCGTGCACGTCGCGAACGCGGCGCAGGCGCTTGTCAGTGACTCTCCGACGGTGTTGAGGCGCGCCCTATCCGCGTTGCGGTCGCAGATCAGGCGGGGCGTAGGTTGCCGGTCAGATCGTGCAGGATGGTGCCGAGCGTATCGGCGTGTGCTGTGATCTGGGCTTCGGTCTTGACGGGTTTGTCGAACGTGACGATGACGAAGAACCAGGCGTTCTTGGATGAGGTCGCCGCTTCCACCGGCCCCGACCCGTCGGCAGAGGCTGTGGCCAGGCCCTCGAAGCCGGGCAGCTCAATGACCTTCTGCCCTTCCGTCTTCTTCCGGGTCTGGTCAGATGCGATAACCTCGGCCCCGGCCTCGCTGTCCGCTGGGTCGTCACTGATTATCAGGCGAGTGCTGACGACAGAGACTTCCGCAGGGCGGTGTCGGTAGCTGCACATCACGCGCGTCTGACCTGGCTCTTCCAGTCCCGTCGACGGGCTCTTCAACGGCGTCGTCGAGGAGAAGCCCTGAGCCGTCAGCAATGGGCAGTCAACGGCCAGTTTGGCCCAGGAACTCGGTGCCGAGGTGGCGGCCGCTGGCAGTGCTGATCTGCCTGTCTCTCCGCCTGCGCAGGCGCTGAGCAGCAAGAATGCGCCTGCCGCTGCGCCCGCTCGACTGTAGTGCGTTCTCATGGGCAACCTCCGGCATACGGCAATACCGCGCAGAGGGTTGCACACCTCGCGGGCGTCGACGCACTCAGGGTCCATTGAGGATTCGGACCGACTATTGCGAGCTGAGCATCATCGGCCTGAGCACCTGGTCGCGGATCCCCCACTCACGCCGGAGGACTTGATGCAGGCGCAGGTGAAGGCTAACGGCCAAGAGCCATTTCAAACCCTAAATATATGTGATCCGCGTCACTTTCAGGCTGGGTCTGCGCTGGTGGCGCGGAGTGGCCTGGCGCTTGAACTACGGCGAGCAATATTCACGTCCAGCTTTATTTACAGCGATCACTCAAGTTGCCTACTCTTCGTGTTCTGATCATCACTTCAGCGGGGGCAGGCGTCGATGTCGCGTGGTCGTACGTGGGCCGAACGCGCCCAAAACCGGGTGCAGGCAGTCCTTGAGCCGGAGTGGGCCGGTGCCCGGCGCGGTGTAGCGCCTTGGGCAACGTCGGTCTCCGTTGAGAGGTCAAGGCGTACGCGTGTGGCTTTGGTCGGTGCCATAGCCCTGCTGGCATCAGGTTTAGCCGCGGTGGGCGTCGCCGAACCGGCGGTGGCCGCGCCGGCCGCGTGTGTCGCAGAGCAGGCGGACACTTCGGCCGCCCGCCGGACGGCCGAGGTGTGTCAGCGCCGGGTGGAGATTCTGTCCGAGCGTACCGAAGATGCGCAGACGTTCGTCAATCCGAATGGCACCTTGACGCTCGTGCAGTCGGTGGAACCGACGCGGGTGCGCCGGGGCAGCTCCTGGGTGCCAGTGGACACCACGCTGGTGAAGACCGCTGAGGGGGTGGCACCACGGGCGTCGGTGTTGCCGATGGTGTTTTCCGGCGGTGAAACGACGCTGGTCGGCAAGCTGCGCGATGGCGATCGCGAGCTGGCCATTACCTGGCCTGCCGTGTTGCCCAAGCCCGTGTTGAAGGGTTCATCGGCGGTGTACCGCGATGTGCTTCCCGGAGTAGACCTTCAAGTCAGCGCACAGGCGGTGGGGTTTTCGGAAGTTCTGGTGGTACGCAACGCGAAGGCGGCCGCCAACCCGAAGCTCGCTTCGTTGCGCTTCGGTCTGTCGACGAGCAGCGTTCAGGTGCACCCGACCGCCGGAGGAGGCTTCGAAGCCCGCGACAGCAAAGGCGCTCGGGTGTTCGCGGCTCCGGCACCACTGATGTGGGACTCGGGTAAATCGGCGGACTCCGCCCAGCCAGCCGGGACGGTGGCGGAGAAGCGAGCCACCAGGCCGGGAGCGGCCGGACCTCCCTCCGGTGGCGGCAAGCCGCGCACGAAACCGGGCGATGGCGACCGAGCTCGGCAGGTGGTGATGCCGGTGAAGGTGGACGCGAGCGCCCTGACCATCACACCGGACAAGGCGATGCTGGCTGACCCGCGGACGACGTTCCCGGTGTACATCGATCCGTCGGTGACCGGGCGGCTGGTGAACAACGAGTGGACGTCGGTGTGGAGCAAGCACCCGACAAGTTCGTTCTGGAAGAACTCCACTGCTCTGACCGATGCGAAGACGTTCGGAGCGGCCGGCGCCGGGCGCACGGAGGACTGTAAGGGCTGCCCTGATCACATCATCCGGTCGTTGTTCCGGCTGGACACCAGCAAGGTCAAGGACACCGAGGTCACGGCGGCCACGTTCATGATCAAGCAGACGCATGCCTGGACGTGCAACCCGGTCAGTAACGCGAAGGTGCAGCTCGCCGGCGGCTTCTCGGCGGCGACGACGTGGAACAACCAGCCCACCTGGTACAGCGGCTACACGGCGCAGAGCCCGGGTAACCACAAGGTCGGTTCAGTGCACGGCTGCGAGGGGCCGGCCGACGTCGAATTCAACGTCGAATCAGCCGTCAAACTGGGCGTCTCGAAAGGCTGGACCAGCGTCAACCTGGGGCTGCGCGCCGTCAACGAAGGCACGCTGACGCATTGGAAACGCTTCGATCCGTCCACCGCGCGGATCGCGATCGACTTCAACCGGCGGCCCGCAGTGCTGACCGAGCGTGCCGTGGACGGAAATAGCTGTTTCCAGGCCAAGAACCCACGCTACGTGCTGTGGACCGACCCGACCCTCTCTGGCCGGCACTCCGACCCCGACGGCGGGATTCTCACCACTGACTTCTACTGGTGGCCGAAGAACGGGTCACGAAGCGAGTCGAACAAGGTGTCGCAGCGCAACATCAGCGGCTCGCCGGTATCGGGCAAGATCCCGGCGGGACGGCTGACCGACGGCGGCACCTATGTCTGGCAGGCCAAGACGTCGGACGGCCACCTGGAGAAATGGTCAGGGCTGTGCGAGTTCACGGTCGACGCGACGCCACCACCGAAACCGGGTGCAATCACCTCGACGGACTACTCGAGCACGGCGCCGAGCGGCGGCGTCGGCATCCAAGGAACCTTCAAGATAGCGGCGCCCGCGACACGGCCGCAGGAGGTCGCGGCCTACCGCTGGTCATTGAATGCCGGCACCCGCAAGATCGTGCCGAAAAACGCCGACCACACCGGCACGGTGAAGACCCTGCCGCTGCACGAGGGCATCAACCAGCTGGAGGTCTGGTCGCAGGACCACGCCGGCCGGTTCTCGTCCGAACCGTCGATCTACCGGTTCACCGTCAAAGCCGGGACGGGACCTGCGGCGGAATGGACGTTCGATGAGGACGACGGTGCCGCCGCCGACATCAGCGAGCACGGCAACACCGCCACGCTCGGCGGCAGCGCGACCCGCGCGGCTGGACGTGCCGGCACCGGCAAGGCCCTGTCCCTCAACGGCGCCACCAGCTTCGCCGCCACCGCCGCAACGCCGACTTACCCGCACCCCACCACCGGCGCGCCCACGGCCGTTCGCACCGACGGCAGCTTCACCGTCACCGCCCGGGTGAGACTGACCTCGACCGCGAGCGTGACCGGGCAGCGCACCGCGATCGCCGCCTCCGGCAGCCGCACGTCGGCCTACACGCTGGGCTACTCAGGCCCGGACAACCGGTGGCGGTTCGCGATGGCCGGGTCCGACATCGACAACCCAGCCGGCGTCCAGGTGCTGTCCAACGCCGCCCCGACGGCCGGGAAGTGGACGCACCTGGCCGCCGTCTACAACGGCTCCACAAAGAAGCTCACCCTGTACGTCAACGGTGTTGCCCAGACAGCGACCGCGACGTTGACCGGCGGATTCAACGCCACCGGCGCGGTGACGATCGGCAAACGCAAATGGAACGGGGCCGACGACGGGTTCCTCAACGGCGCCGTCGACGACGTCCGGGTCTATACCTTCATCGAAACCGCCGCCCGCCTGGCCGAGCTTGCGGTGCCGCTACAACCGGTCATCACCTTGCCCAACGGGCCGGAAGCGGCCGCCGGCAGCACCGTGCCGGTGACATTCAACGGCGGCGGCGACACCAACATCACCAAGATCCGCTACAGCTTCGCCAGCGACGCGCTCGGCTCGACCGCCACCCTGGCCACGGCGGGCGGCAGCGTCACCGTGGCCGTGCCCGTCGGCACCAATCCAGGACAGTGGCAGCTGTTCGCGGCGGCGGTCGACGACGGCAACCGGGTCGGGCTACCCACCCAGATCGGCGTGGTGGTCAAACCGGCCGCCAGCCTGAACGGCTCCGTGCTCGACTTCACCACGTGGCTGCCCGCCGCCGGCGCGACCGTCCGGCTGCAGCCCGGCGGCCTCACGACCACCACCGACGCCGACGGCGCCTACGCCTTCGCCAACCTGAACCCCGGCATCTACACCGTCACGGCCAGCTCTGGCGGGCGGTGCGGCATCGCCGCCCGCCAGGAGTACGAGATCGACGGGCAAGGACTGACCCTCGACCTGCAACTGGTCCGCGCCTCCTCAGCGCTGGGGCACACCTGCGCCGAACGGACCGCCACATTCCCGACCGGAATCACCGTGCTGCCCCTGACCGGCGACAACGCGGTCACCACCATGGACCTGCCGTTCGCGTTCCCGTTCTACGGCGGCGCCTACCGCAGCGCCTGGGTCGACACCAACGGTCTGCTGTCGTTCGCCGACCCACTCGGCGCGCACCCGCACACCGCCGGCGCCCCGCTGGTAGCGGCGGCCGAGCCCAACGCGGTCATCGCCCCGTTCTGGGACGACCTGATCATCGACAGCTCGGCCAGTGTCCGCACCGCGGCCACCGGGACCGGCAGCAACCAGCAGATCGTCGTCGAATGGCGCAACGCCTCCCGTAAGGCCAACCCCAGTCAGCGGGTCAGCTTCGCCGTGACCCTAGCCGCCGACGGCACAGTCACCACCAATTACGACGGCCTGGACAACACCGCCGAGCAGGGCAGCAGCGCCCTGGTCGGTATCGAGTCAGCCGACGGGCAGGACGGCTTCGCCTACTCGGCCGACGAGGCATCGCTGGCCAACGGCAAGGCCATCGTGTTCACCCCGCCGGATGTCACCGGCGGCTTCGAGACCCACAACCTGAGCGGAACTCTGACCAACGCGGCCGGCCAGCGCGTTCCCGGCGCCACCGTTCAGCTCGATCCCAGCGGCCTGAGCACCACGACCGCCATCGACGGCACGTACACCTTCTTCGGAGTCGTCGCAGACAGCTACACCGTCAGCACCCGCAAGACGGGCCGCTGCGCAGACGTGGCCGAACGGCAGGTCGACCTGGCCGCCGACACCACCCTCGACCTGCGCCTGGGACCCGACCACGGCGCGATGGGCTACGCCTGCACGCTAGGCACGGCCAGCTACACCGCCGCCGGAACCGTCCTATCTCTGTCTGGCGACGACGCGGAAACCGAGGTGAACCTGCCGTTCCCCATGCCGTTCTACGGCCGTACCTCGAGCACCGCCACCGTGTCCACCAACGGCTGGGCCGCCGTCGGCGGCGGCTACCTTGAAGCGTTCTGGAGCGACCTGGTCATCGACGCCGCCGCCAGTGTCCGCACCCACACCCTCGGGACGACGCCCAATCGCAGCTTCGTCATCGAATGGCGCAACGCGCTGTTCCTCGACACCAGTGAACGCACCACCTTCGAGGCGGTCCTGCACGAGAACGGCGCCATCAGCTACCAGTACGGCGCCATGCCCACCGATCTGCACAAGGGCAGCAACGCCACCGTCGGTGTGGAAGCACTGTCCAGCCGCGTCGCCGACTACTACTCCAGCGGGCAGCCCGCCCTGACCCCGAACAGCTCCCTCACCTGGACCCCCGCCGCGGCCGGAGCCGTCCGGGGCGCGCTGACCGAGGCCGTAAGCACCACCCCGATCAGCGGCGTCCGCGTGACCCTCAACCCCGGAAACCGCACCACCACCACCGACACCGACGGCAACTACCAGTTCACCGGCCTGCCACCCGGGGCCTACCAGCTGAGCGCCTCCCGCGGCGACGACCGCTGCCTCGGCCAGTACGCCACCGCCACCGTCTACAAGACGGCCGGCGACGCCACCGAAGACCTCTCACTCAACGACGACGCCGACAACTACTACCACTGCACGACCACCGCGCAGCCGTTCACCGCGGCCGGGACCGTCCAACCCTGGACCGGCGACGACCAGATGTGGCACACCACCGCCCCGTTCCCGCTGCACCTCTATGGCGAGACCACCACCGACGTGTGGGTCTCCAGCAATGGATTCGTCAGCTTCGCCCCCGAAGGCGGAACCGACCCGGCAACCACACCGATCCCGTCCGGCGCCGTGGACGGCACCCCCAACAGCGCCGTCTACCCCTTCTGGGGTGACTGGGACATCGACAGCCAATCCGCCATCGCCACCCAGGTGACCGGCACCGCACCGAACCGGCAATGGATCGTCGAATGGCGCAACGCCGCCGCCTACGGCAACACCACCGACCGGGTGTCGTTCGAAGTAATCTTCGCTGAGAACGGCGCCATTACCTTCGCCTACGACGGCATCGACCCCGACAACCCGGTCGAACGCGGCAACCAAGGCACCGTCGGCATCGAGAACACCGACGGCACCGTCGCCTTCCAGCACCTGTACGCCACCGACCTGCTCACCGATGGCGCCGGCGTACGCTTCACGCCCGACGCGCCCGCCACCAACGCGATCACCGGCACCATTACCTGCGCCGACAACCCGGTCGAGGGCGCCACCGTCACCGCTGGCGGCGTCACCGCCACCACCGGCTACGACGGCACCTACTACCTCGCCGATGTCCCCGCCAAGACCTGGACTGTGCTCGCCGGCATCCCCGGCGGTGACTGCACCGGCTCCCTGACCAAGCCGGCCCTGGTCGGCCGTAACAACGCCACGGTGAACTTCGCCGCCACGGTCGCCACCGCCTACACCATCACCGAAACACCCATCGCGTACACGGCGCTGACCGGCAACGATCTGCTCACCGGCTACCAGAGCTGGGCCTCCGTCGATCTACCGTTCCCCGTACAGCTCTACGGCGCCAGCAGCCAAACCCTGCGCATCGGTTCCGAAGGCACCCTCGACCTGGCCGGCGGCTACCTGTACCCGTTCCGCGGCGACTGGGAAGCCGACGGGCAATCCGACGTCTTGACAGCCGTGCGCGGCACCGCACCGAACCGGCAGTACGTCATCGAATGGCGCAACCTGCGCCACCACGACGACACCAGCACCCGGTTCAGCTTCCAGGTGATCCTCGACGAGACCGGCGGCATCGGCTACGTCTACCCGGGCAACGACGGCACCTATCTGCAAAGCGGCGGCATGGCGCTCGTAGGCCTGCAAGCCGGCGACGGCAGCAACACGCTGCTCTACGCCGACCGGCAAGCCGTCCTGCGCCCCGGCTACGGCCTGCGCATCACCCCTGCCACCTCCTGACCGACCGGCTCAGGCGGCCGGCCGCCTGAGCCCCTCCAGCACCCCCGCCCCTGCACGGTTTCCCCCACACCACCTGGGAGTGTCCGGTGAGCACAACCCCCTCCACCCTGTCCCGGCGGCGACCACTGGCCGCCGTGCTGACCGCCGTGCTGACCGTCGGCATCCTCCAGGCCCCCGCCCAGGCAGCGACACCCGAGCCGTACACCCCACCGGCCACCAAAGCCGTACCGGTGGTGCCCACCGAGATCGCGAAGATCCCACCACCGGTCGCCGCCAAGCAGCCACCGCCGGCGGCCGCGCGGCCCACCCCCGTCTGGCCGGCATCGGGCACCCAGGAGATCGACATCTCAGCCCCGGCGGCCAGCGGCACCTCCGTCAGCGTCACCGCCCGGCAGCTGTCATCCGCCGGCCGGGCATCCGAGCCCACCGCCGGCCGGATCCGGGTGCAAACGCTGGACAGGGCAGCAACCGAACGCGCCGGTGTGCGCGGCGTGCTCATGCGTGTCAGCCGCGAAGATGCCGCCGCCAGCGTGCCGGCCACCTTGACGGTGAACTACGGCGCCTACGCGAGCGCCTACGGCGCAGACTGGTCGAGCCGGCTGCGCCTGACCACCGTCCCCGTGTGTGCCCTCACCCGTCCCGCGGACGCTGCATGCACCATGAGGCCGCTGGTATCGGCGAACGACAGCACAGCGCAGACCGTGTCCGCCGACATCGCCGTCAGCGGTGTGCAGACGCTGATCGCGCTCACCGCCGCGCCCGGCGGACCAGCCGGAGACTACGCGGCCAGCCCGCTGAGCGCCTCCTCCACATGGTCCGCCGGCGGCAACTCGGGCGCTTTCACCTGGTCCTATCCGATGCGGACCCCACCGTCACTCGGCCGGCCGGCGCCGACGGTCACGCTGTCGTACAACTCGCAGTCGGTCGACGGCATGCACGCCGCGTCGAACAACCAGCCGTCCTGGATCGGCCAAGGCTTCGACATGACTGCCGGCGGGTTCATCGAGCGCAAATACCTGCCCTGCGCCGAAGACATGGACGGTCAGGCCAACAACACCAAAAAGACCGGCGATCTGTGCTGGGAAACCGACAACGCCACCCTGTCGCTCGCCGGACACTCCGGCGAACTGATCTACAACGCCTCCGAGAAGCGGTGGCACCTACGCAGCGACGACGGCTCCCGGATCGAACGCAGAAACGACACCACCAACGGCGACAACAACAACGAATACTGGGTGCTCACCACCACCGACGGAACCCAATACTGGTTCGGGCGGCACCGCCTGCCCGGCTGGACCACCAACAAACCGGTCACCTACTCGACGCTGACCGTGCCCGTCTTCGGTAACGACCCCAACGAGGAATGCCACGCCACCGCGTTCGCCGACTCCGACTGCCTGCAGGCTTGGCGCTGGAACCTCGACTACGTCGTCGACCCCGGCGGCAACTCGATGTCGTACTGGTACACCAAAGAATCCAACAAATACGCCCGCAACTTCGATCCCGACGACGCCGCCAGCTACGACCGATCAGCCTGGCTGGACCACATCGACTACGGCACCCGCCGCATCAACGGCGTCGACTCCGCTCTGAACTCCCTTGCGCCGATGCGCGTCGAGTTCACCCCCGGCAACCGGTGCCTGGCCGACTGCGGCACCCACGACGCCGGCCACTGGCCCGACGTGCCCTGGGACTCTGAATGCACGGGCGACACCTGCGAAGAAGTGCTCACCCCCACGTTCTGGAGCACCAAACGCCTGGCCACCGTGACCACACGGGTGCGCACCAGCCCGACCACCTACAAAGACGTCGAGCGGTGGACCCTCAAACACAGCTTCCCCGACCCGGGCGACGGCACCCAAGCCGGGCTGTGGCTGTCGAAGCTGTCCCACGCCGGACTGGTCGGCGACACCGCCACCGTGCCCGACGTCGAATTCACACCCGTCCAGAAAGCGAACCGGGTCGACACCATCGACTTCGCCGAAGCGATGAAATGGATGCGCATCGAAAAGATCCGCACCGAGACGGGCGGCACCATCGGCGTCGAGTACTCAGAAGCCGAATGCAAGCCAGGGCAAGCGCGACCAGCGCCGGAAAACAACACCAGCCGCTGCTACCCGGTCTACTGGGTACCCGAAGGCAAGTCCGCGCCGGTGCGGGACTGGTTCAACAAGTACGTCGTCAAGACCATCTTCGAGAACGACAACACCGGTGGAGCGCCGCCGAAGGGCAGTCCCCGCGTCATCTACTCCTACGACTACCTCGACGGCGCGGCCTGGCACTACACCGACGACGACGGCCTGGTGAAGAAGAAGTACAAGACCTGGTCGGACTACCGCGGCTACGGCCGGGTCGGTGTGACCGTCGGCGACGCGGACCAGCAGCCCACCTATACCGAAACCCGCTACTTCCGCGGCATGAACGACGACCGGGCCGACCCCGACGACCCGACCGCGAAACGTCCCGCGTCCCTCGACGGCATCGCCGACGAGGACTGGCACGCCGGCACGGTACGCGAAAGCACAGTCCTCAACGGGCCCAAGGGCGCCGTCGTCTCCCGCGAGCTGTCCACACCATGGGCGTCCGCGCCCACGGCGACCCGGACCATCAACGGTGACACCGTGACCGCCCGGCACACCGGCATCGGAACACAGACGTCACACATCACCCTGGACGGCGGACGAGGCGAACGGGTGACCAAGGCCGTCACCACATACGACTCCTACGGCATGCCCAGCGTGGTCGACAACCTCGGCCAAGACGGCGTCAGCGGCGACGAGCAGTGCACCCGTACGGACTACATCCGCAACACCACCGCATGGATCGTGGACAAGCCGCAACGCGTCCGCACCTTCGCCGTCAAATGCGCCGACACCAGCGGCACACTCACCACAGCCGACGTGATCGGTGAAACCCGGACCAGCTACGACACCAAGGACTACGGCGTCGCGCCGACCTGGGGCTTGCCCACACGAACCCAGGAGCTGTCCGACTGGAACAACGGCACCCCGACGTTCATCGAAGCCAACAAAGCCGGCTACGACGTCCACGGCCGTCCCGTCTCGGTCTCCGACGCCAGACAGGCCACCAGCACGATCGACTACACGCCCAAGCAGGACGGGCCGGTCACCGCCACGGTGACCAAGAACCCACTGCTGCACGACACCACGGTCGCCCTGGAACCCGCCTGGGGCTCGACGACGGCCACCGTCGACCCGAACGGCAAACGCACTGACATCACCTACGATCCGCTCGGCCGCACCACCGCCGTCTGGACCCCTGGACGGGTCAAGGGCACCGACAGCGCGGCCGAAAAATACAGCTATGAACTCAACGCTGACGCCCCCAGCGTGGTGTCCACCTCGAGCCTGAACGCGACCGGCTCCTACGTCACGTCCTACACCCTCTATGACGGTCTCCTACGGCCGCGCCAGACGCAGATGCCCTCACCCGCCGGCGGACGCCTGCTCACCGAGAGCTTCTACGACAGCGCCGGACGGCAAGTGCTCGCCTTCGGCTCCTATCACGCTGACGGCGCGGCCGGCGGCACATTGATGGCCTCCAAGGACCGAGCATTCGTGGAACGGCAGACCCGAACCGTCTACGACGGTGCCGGCCGCGTCGTCGCCGAGGTCTTCCAGCCCAACGGGGTCGAACGCTGGCGCACCACCACTACCTACGGCGGCGACCGCACCGACATCACCCCACCCGAAGGCGGAACCGCCAGCTCGACCATCACCGATGCCCGCGACCGCACCGTCGAACTGCGCCAATACCACGGCCCCAACCCGACACCGGGCACGGCCGGCAGCTGGGACAACACCAGGTACAGCTTCGACCGGCGCGGCAACCTCAGCGCCGTCGTCGACACCCTCGGCAACGACTGGACCTACACCTACGACGCGCGCGGCCGGGCAACGCTGATCGACGACCCGGGCAAGGGCAAGACGAGCCTCACCTACGACAACAACGGCAACGTCACCACATCAAAAGACGCGCGCGGCAAGACGATCGCCTACGCCTATGACACGCTCAACCGCCGACGCGACGCCTACGACAATCAGATCGGTGGCCCCCGCCGGGCCCAATGGATCTACGACACCGTCGCCAAGGGGCAGCTCTCCCAATCGACCCGCTACGTCGGCACCGCGCCGTACCAGTCGAAGATCGACGAGTACAACGACCGCTACCAGCCGACCAAAGCCTCTCTGATCATCCCCGACAGCCAGACCGGACTGTCCGGCACCTACAACTACGAAACCACCTACAACATCGACGGCTCGGCCAACTCGACCAGCCTGCCGGAAACCAACACCGGGCTACCAGCAGAAACACTCACCACCAGCTACGACACCTTCGGGCAGCCACGCACCCTGACCACGCTGTACGGCACACAGAACCTGTCCTACGTCAATGACGCCTCCTACAACGCCTACGGCGAGCTCAACAACGTCGACCTATATCTCGGCAGCGGCGGGCACGTCTACACCCGCTACGACCGCGACCTGGCCACCGGCCGACTCACCAATATTCGCACCGACCGCGACTCGGTAGCCCCGTACATCGTCGCCGACACCGCCTACCAGTACGACAAGGCCGGCAACGTCACCCAGATCGTCGACACGGCACCCGACCCGCAAGACGACAACCAGTGCTTCACCTACGACTACCTGCGCCGGCTCACCGAAGCCTGGACACCTGCCGACGGCAACTGCGACGCCGCGCCGACGTCAGTGACGCAGCTCGGCGGCCCGGCCGCCTACTGGAACACCTGGCAGTACGACCCCATCGGCAACCGCAAGAAAGAGACCATCCACTCCGCTGCCGGCGACCGCAGCACCGACTACACCTATCCGACACCCGGCCCCACCGCCATCCGCCCGCACGCCGTCAACGCCATATCCGGCAGCACCACCGGCAGCTTCACCTACAACGAGACCGGCGACATGCTCACGCGGCCGACACCGTCGGCCGGCACCCAGACCATGGCCTGGGACCCCGAAGGAAATCTCGAATCCTCCAGCGACACCAGCGGACGCACTACCTACATCTACGACGCCGACGGCAACCGCCTCGTCCGCGACGACCCGACCGGTAAGACCCTCTACCTGCCCGGCCAGGAAATCCGCTTCACCAAGAACACCACCGCCCGGACCGGCACCCGTTACTACAGCTTCGCCGGAAGCACCATCGCCTCGCGCACAAGCTCCGGAGTGACCTGGCTCGCGTCCGACCACCAAGGATCCGCGCAGATCGCCATCGCAGCCGGCACCCAGCAGGCCTCCGCCCGACGACAGACCCCCTTCGGCACCCCGCGCGGCACGACCGCCGCCTGGCCCAACGACAAAGGCTTCGTCGGCGGCACCATCGACAACACCGGACTGACCCACCTCGGCGCCCGCGAGTACGCCCCCGACCTCGGCCGGTTCATCTCCGTCGACCCCGCCCAAGATCTCTCTGACCCGCAGCAATGGAATGCCTACGCCTACGCCAACAACAGCCCGGTCACGCTGAGCGACCCCACCGGTCTCATCCCCAAAGACCCCGACCTAGACGACCGGTACGGCCGCGAGAAAAAAGGAACAGGTAAGTACAAAAATCGCACCGCGAAAAGGGGCCAGTCGGACGATTACCACGGCAAAGCAACCGTCTACGAAAACCCCGACCAGGGCACCGCAGCCATCTGCATCACCGACTACGGCTGCCTGGACAGCTGGCAGGTCACCAATATCGAGTCCTACATAACCGCCTACAACGAAGCAGTCGCCAGACTCACCAAGGCAAACGGCGGACGGTCACTCCGCGACTTCCAGTACGCCGCTGCCATGCTCGAAGCCTGCATGGCAGGCCAATGGAAACTTGCCAACTGCAGCAGCCAGACCTACCCCATTCTGGTTGACATCGCCGATAAGAGCGCCGTAGCCGCCGCCGAATCAGATCACGGAACCTCCGGCGCCAACGAGGCTGCCTCAGCCGTCTTCGCCGGCCTCATGACCGTCGCAGAAGTTGCGACGGCATGCAGAATCGGAGCAGGAGGAACCGGTCGAAGGAGCTTCTCCGGAGAAACGCCGGTCCTGCTCGCGGACAGATCCACCAAATTCATCGCAGATATCGACGTCGGCGACGTAGTTCTAGCCACCGACCCGGAGACAGGTGAGCAAGGCCCACGCAAGGTGACCGCAACATGGGTCCACCAAGACGATCTTTACGTCCTGATGGTGGATGGTCAGCCGCTTACCACGACCGAAGATCACCCCTTCTGGAATCAGACGGACCATCAGTGGCAGCGTGCGGACGAACTCGACCTCGGTGACGATCTGCTAAGCGCGAGCGGCGACATCGCCGAAGTCGATGGCCTCTCATCCGTGAAGAACCGTGCGGCGGCCTTCAACCTGACCGTGGACGGCTTGCACACCTACTATGTGCTGGCTGGCGAGACGCCAGTACTCGTCCACAACGTTGGCTGTGGGTCCAGTGCGAGCGACGGTCCAGGAGTCACGGCACTCGGAACAAAGAACTCGCTGAAGCTACTGGATCGCGACAAAATCAACATCCTTCAACTTCCGGGCAAGGGTTCCGGACGGTGGAACTGGACGCGAAACAAGCGCTTCATCGATGAGGCAGACGCTCGGGGAGACGAGATCCGGCTGTACACGGACCCATCTGAGACCCTTTACAGAGGTGGCAATGTATTCAAAAAGGAAATAAAATACCTTGATGGTCTCGGGTACCGTCACTTCGAGAAAGTTGACGATTACTGGGTGGTGACGCGTCATGGATCGTGACAGAAAAATGAAGCCAGCTCAGCGCTTCAAAGTGGAAGCAGTCGAACGGTACGAATTCTTGAATACTTCTTTCGGCTTTGAGGGACCGGACGTGGCCGACGACCTTGTCGGGTACCACTCAGGGAACTACTCGATATATGTCATGCACGACGATTTCGACAAGTCGGCGATTACCGTGGTTACTCGCCGGGTCGGTGAGTCGACTCGGCGGGCAGAGCTTTCCTGTCTATATGCGTCTGCCGGGCTCGGGCCTGCGCAAGACATCAAGACGGGGGCTCGCACTTCCCGCCTGGTCGCAGATTCGATTGCTAGTCAAGCAGACAAACTCAAACTTGTCTTGCCCATCTTGGACGGACAGAAAGGGGAGGAGCTCATGGAAACCTGTCATGCTCGCTATTAATCTCGAGCTGCCTGCACGACCTCCAAGCCGCAGGACTCATCGAGCTTGCAGCAATCGCACTTCTCGGACGCAGACTCATCGGGTTCGCCCGCAGCGAGTCCCAGGATGTGGCGACCCGGGCGCACGGAGGCCGGCACGAACCAAAGACGACATCTTCAGGCGAGCCGATGGGTTGACGGAATCACTTTATCGACCAGGCGACGGCCGACTTCAAGCATCCGCCGGCTCGTCATGACGCGGCAGTTGCGAGCTACGCCTTCGACGACCGGCAGCTCGAGGGCCGCCCGCCACCGTGCCGATCCAGGTCGCGGCCGTCAAGGCCGGTTGCCGGTAGGCACAGCGACCAGGCTCCCAGCAGTAGCAAGCGAAAGTCTGCTGATCAGCGTGGCGGGCGAATCTTGGTGACGCTCAGCAACATCGGCCTCGTGCACAACGGGCGGGGGGATCGGCGGCAGGGTTTGGCCTACTTCGAGCAGGCGTTGCCGATCATGCGGGAGGTCGGTGACCGGGCCGGCGAGCAACCACCCTATACAACATCGCGGCGATCCACCGGGCTGAGGGCAGGTTGGATCAGGCGATCGCTGAACTGGAACGCGTCGTCGACCTCGACCGTCAAGTCGGCCATCCCGATCTTGTCACCGACGCGGCCCTGCTCGAACGACTACGCCGGGAACGGGCAGAGTCGTAAGACCGATTGCGTCAGCCGCACCCCGTAATACCTGAGACGTGGTTGGGTCTCAACGTCAGCGTGACAGATCTGAACGTTATCGACCTGGCTCGGCGCTGGTGAGCCGAATAGCGGATGGCGCTCGGCCAATGAGCGGTGAACTCGTCACGAGTGATCTGCCAAACCCTACGCGGCAGGCGAATCCGCGCGACCAGAAAACTGCAGCAGTGAGCTTAGATGGGTAGCGCCTCGCCCCGCCGGCCGGGTAACCGAGAGCTCTTTGTTGGCGAGGTGTGGCGCGAGGAGTGCGTGAGCTGGAAGGCCGGGATGACGCTGGGACGCGACTACGCCTTCTCGGATCATTTGAAAGCCCTGGAGGACACGGTCTCCCGCAGGCAGATTGGCTGCGCATGCATCTTCGGGGAGGGCCGAGGGTAGCTGTCTAGTGTGCGCCGTCCAGTCTGTACCGGGGGGTAGGGTGCGCCATCTCGCACATGCCTAGCCCATGCCCTAGACTGGCAACGTCTGACGGCGCTACCGCTCTGCGGTCCGCCGCTCTAAGCGTTCTTGATGTTTGTACTCCGCTGCAAGGGCTGCTTTCCTTCTTGGCTCTTGCTCCCGCGCGAGGTTGTCAAGTAGTAGGTCGTCCATGTAGTTGCCGCCCGGATCAAACCTACCGGGAATGGTAAGCGTGAAACCGCTAGGCCGATCAGCCCACGCGCTATGAGCAAAAGCATTGAACACCAGCCTTACCATCCAGTAACTCCATCGGGACGCTGCAGCTAGCCCACGGTCACCGGCGCCGAGTACCTTGCCATCGACTCAGATTTGAACATCGTGAGGATTCGAGGGCGGAAAGTTCACCTAGGCGGGCTGGTGTCGTGGCAACCCGTCAGGCGAGAGCGACGCAGGCGCCGAATCATACTGACGCCCATAAGGTCGCCAGATGCTGACCGGATTGCCGGCAGCTGAGGGCGCGCAGTTGGACCAGCCGCTGCACGACCTGTTGGCCACCTCGTTTCGGATCGACCTGTGGGGTGCCGCATATCAGCTCAACGGTGGCTGCTCCGAGTACTTTCGTGGCTGGCCCTATGTCAACAGGTGGGTGCTATTCGACCACAGGCGCGTCGGGTTTGCGCCAGCTTGGATTAGGGCGTGAGTGAGCGGGCCGAGGAATAGCTGGTCGACACCGAGCAGGGAGGCCAGGCGATACTGCACGTCTCCCGACTCTCATCTAGGAAGCTGCTCGAACCCACTAAAGATCATCCCCTGACGTAGCCGATAGTTACCGCAGCCGATCGGAACGTTTTGGCCGTATTTCCGAAATGAGCTAAGGGTGACATAAACACGAATTCGAGTGTTCTCGTCGAGCCTGCTGCCCAGAATCAGGTATTTGTCGGTGGTGTACCGGCAGAAGCAAGGTGCGGCAGCGTCCGTCCGCTAAGGTGTTCATTTTGATGGGAAGCGC
Organism: Paractinoplanes pyxinae; assembly: GCF_026626335.1. Classification (GTDB taxonomy): domain Bacteria; phylum Actinomycetota; class Actinomycetes; order Mycobacteriales; family Micromonosporaceae; genus Actinoplanes; species Actinoplanes pyxinae. The sequence continues at coordinate 299,248 of NZ_JAPNTZ010000009.1, forward strand.
GGCGAAGGAACTTGCGAACATGGTTCACGATGCAGACCAGAGGAACGCGTCAACCGTACGACTGACCGTCGAAGTACCTGACGCAAGCCTAGTGTCGTCGCTGGTGCGCTGGATCGAACGGCTGCCGGGCGCGCGTACGGAGCGATCAACTGCGCCTCCAAGACAAGGCGAGTTGGGAACCGTGGACATCGTGATCGCGATCATTAGCAGTTCAGGTGTCGCAGCGCTCATTCAAACCCTGCCGGAATTTCTGCGCGCGAAGCGCTCACCGATCACGATCAAGCTGCGCCGCAACGAGACCGAGGTTGAGGTAAGCGCGTCGAGCATGGACGATGTCTCGACCATGGTGGACAAGCTGCTCAAGAAGTGAGTGATTTCGACCTAGGCCGGTCTCGTGCGGTCCTGATTGGGTCATGGTCCTTCACCTCAACCGACTTACCGGACGTCCCCGCGGCGCGTTGCAGCCTGGAGGCCATGCGTGCCACTCTGGAAAGCGATCTTTGTGGCTGGCCGGCGGACAGCCTTACCGTCGTCAGTAATCCTGAACGCCCCGCCGACCTTCCTGATCAATTGATGCGCACATTTGCCGAAGCAGCCGATGTTGCACTATTCTATTTTGTCGGCCACGGCCAGGTCGACGAAGAGGACCAGCTCTGCTTGTGCACCAGGAATTCGGTCACTGAGTCGCCGCGTCGTAGCACAACCAGCTTGCCTTACGACGTGGTGCGACGCGCGCTCCAACGATCCCCTGCTCGAGTGAAGATCGTCGTTCTCGATTGTTGCTACTCAGGCATCGCAACCGAACAGTCCAACAGCCTTTCCGGATCTGCCACGGATTTGGCCGTCCGCGCACGCTCCAACGGTGTTTACACCGTTGCGGCGAGCGGTCCGTACGGCACCGCCTGGTTCGAGCCCGAGGGCACGACTGACGATCCTCCCATGACCTACTTCACGAAGTACTTCACTCAGATTGTGCGGGACGGCATCGCCGACGAACCCAGCTTGCTGCGACTGAACCCCATCTACCTCGAGGTCCACGCCCGACTGGTAGCCGACGGTAAACCCGCTCCCACTCGTCGAGCTAGCGATACTGCGGACGAGTTCCCCTTTGCGCGGAACGCCTCCCCTGCAGTACGTCCAACCGGTTCAGGCCGCCTGGAACTCGAGACTCTTCTGGCGGCCAGGGAGAAAGAACTCGAAGGCTCACGCATAGAACAAAAACAGCTTGCGGAGCAACTTGCCGAGATCCGCTCTTTCTTGGAGACCGCCCGGCATCAGCCGGCTGTCGCCTCCCATAGCGGGCTCGCCAACATCGAGCAAGAGGTCGGCGCACTCGTGGGTGAGCTGAGAGAGGCGCGGGACCGTGTGCGCCGAGATGAGCAGCGAGTTGACGAGCTGAGTCAAACCAGCAACCCCGCCGGAGTTGCCGATCAAACTAAGAGCCTGGATAAGCCGTTGGCTCCGGTCGAACTTATCCCGATCGGCGAAACGCAACCCGGGCCGCCCCGCCCTCGGATCCATATTTCCACCATGCGATGGCTTGCTGCGCTTTGCGGTACCGCTTTCCTAATCGCCTCTGCGGTCCTCATCGGAAACGGCCAGTTCGACCGCGGCGCCACCGGCAGAACGGACAGTATTACCAGTCTCTCGCCAACAACCCAATCCGACTCACGCGCGCCGAACGTAGCCACCAGCAGACCCTCTGCCACCAATTTTGACAGCGGAGAAACCTCATATCTGTACGCGCCATCAGCACCGTTCACCGCCGAATCACCGTGGCGCCTTCAGGTCACTGGATCAGCCTGCTCGGTATACCTGCTGAATAGCCAAGGTGACGAGATCGGAACGGTGTACAGTCGCAGCGAGCAGTCCGCGACGCACTGGCTGCAAGTTCGAACCTCCGGCACCTTCCGCTACCAGATCGCCAAGGACTTTGAATGTAACGCCCGCCGTGTCGCTGGTGCGGGCAGAGCATCACTCCCTGCGAAGATATCCCGATCGTCGTCTGATTCGCTCGGCATAACGGATACTCGACAGCTCCACGTCGTGGCGACGCCGGCTGAAGATCAATGCGATGTGGCGGTACGCGACAGCAGCGACGGAAAAGCGCTAATAGAGAAGATTGGAAATCCGGGCGAGGTGCTGACGTTCAATTTCAACACGGGTGGGAAAGATGTCTATCTCAGTGCTGGAGTGACCAACTGTACGGTAACCGTGAGCGCAGCCAAGTGATGGCAAGCCGAACGAATCCGACGTGCCGGTGTCAACGTGACTCTATAAATCGCTGGGACGGCGAAACCCTAGATCCGGAATCGAGGGTCGCAGCCAGATTTGTCCGTATTGCCGGTCAACGAAGTTCGCCGGTCATCGCCGATGGGCTTTGCAGATTACTTACATCGGCATGAGCGTGCGCCGCTTAGCACGGCGCAGCTGGGGGTCTCGAGGTTAGGCGAGAGTACAACTATTGCAGTGCGCTGCGCGCGCCGGCAACTGCTGGAGGTGCTCCTCCGACGTGAAAGCCCGTTATCGACGCGGCCCTCTCACCGCCCCTCGTGAGGCCATCCCGCATTTCTTGATATGGGGTAACGGGCCGCGGTGGGCGTCGTGAGGGCGACGCCAGGAAAGGGGCGCGAGCCTTCAGAGCACGACAGATTTGTCCAGCTGGTAGTGCTCGGCGACGCCGAGCGTGGTCGCGAAGTACGCCAGCGGTGATTACGGGTCTGGGACAGCCTTCGCTGCCAGGCCCAGGCGGTAGCTGCCTAGCGTTGCCGAGTGCACCGCGTCTAGGTGGGCAATATCGGGGCAAGAGAGGGGTGACCACTTCGCCGACCTGCACACCGGGCGGGCTGCGTCAGGCGGGGGTCATGGTGTCTCAGACCGATGCGAAGATCCCGCTCGAGCAAGGCTTGATCGCCATCGACGTCATCCTTCCGGCCAGCGGCCGGTGGGTGGCTTTGTGTCTAACGCAGCCTCGGACCTGGCGGGTGGCAGCGGAGTCGGCGATGGTGAACTGGGATGTCGCCGGTCCTGAGTAATCGCGCGCCACCAGTGCCAGAGCTTTGCGGCGGCGCTTTGCTGCAGCTTTGAACCGGCCAGCACGATGGCGGCGATTCCAGCGACGAGCAGCGCAACACCGCCGAGAACGAAACCGTTACGCAGTGCTGCCGTGCCACCGAGGCTCAGTGAGGTAGCCAGTCCAATAGCTGCAGCACCATACAGATCTCGAATGCCGTGGAGCTTTGCCAGCCCAGTGACGAAGATTGCTAGACCTAAAGCGACCGTGGCGGCACTGGGCAACTTGCCGACGGTGGGCGACCAGGCTATCCCCGTAGCGGCAATGCCGAGACCGCACAGCGCGCCGGCCGCTCCGAGAAATACGTGGCTGCCACGGACGATGCTGACGCCAACGATGCCGACCGCTGCCCCGCTGACGGCGACGATCAGACCAAAGGCTTGACCGTCTTGCAGCAACGGAAGCCCTACCGCGGCAAGCGAGACTCCGCCGCCGATGCACGCTGCGCCGCCAAGTAGACGAGCAGCTGTGTGCACGCTGGTGGCAAGCAGAACAGTAACGGCTAAAAAGACAGCGGCCACGGCCGTGAACCACGCCGTCCAGCGCGGTAGGACCAGCGAGAGCACGATGCCCATGGCCGCCAGCGTCCACAGCACGATGCAGACAACACGCTGGAGCACCGAGCCGGGGTACCGACGCAACCATGCTGCGACAGCCGCCACCACGCCCAAGCCGGCAGTGACCACCAAAGCTACGCGCGGAAAAGTATCGCTCAGGATGTTGACGCCGATGCCTGCGCTTAAAGTGCCGAGACAGAATCCTGCAACCGTGCCTAACCCGCCAAGCCGCGACCAACCTTGGGCCGGCGGCGACGGGGGTGATGCCGGTGGATGTGACTGGGCTGTGTGTGGGGGTTCGCGTAGCCTCATTGCTGATCCTCGTCCTCCTGGTCCCTCATGCGTACGGATCTGGTCGAGCGGATCGAGGACGGCACCCGCGCCAACGGGTGCCGTTCGCGTATCCGCCGGTCGCAGCGGACACTCGTCAAGCAACCGTCCTCACCCGTTGTGCAAATGCAGAGCTAGCCCGATGGGAGACCACGATCCTCGCCCGGTAGGCCTACGGTAGGATCGCGGTAGAAGGTAAGCGGAGGCTAGCGCAGCAACAACTCGAAGGAAAGCCGCGAGAAATGCCATCCAGATCCACGAACGGTAGGTTGGCGGTAGGTTTGACGATGTCGACGTTGGCAGGATCGAGGCCTCGTCCGCAAAGCGCCCCGGCGGGGAAGGTGGGTTGCATGCTGCTGAGCAGGACGCGAGGCGTGCTCGACATCGAGTACTCGAACAAGTCGTCCACAACGATTGAGACGAGTGGTGCACAAAGACTGCAAGACCGTTGTAAGGGATCGTGGCGGCAGGAGTCGGTGACGAACACGCGAAATCCGACGATCCTCGTCCTTGTGTCAGTTCGCCCTTCTTCGCGCGAATCTCTCCATTTCGGACGAAACCTTCAGTGATCTTCCGAGTCCTTGGGAATCTCGAGGTGCGACCGCCCGGCGGCGGTGCCCTCGAGCTGCCCGGCGGTCACCACCTGTCAGTGCTCGCGGCCCTGCTGATCAAGGCGAACCAGCAGCTGTCCACGACGGAACTGTTACAGGCGAGCTGGGGCGACCCCGAGGTCAGCCCGGCTCAGCTGCACAAGGCCGTCTCGGCGTTGCGCCGGCTGGTCGCGCTGGCCGGCCGGCCCGGCTCGATCAAGACCCACAATCGCTTCGGGTACGAGTTGAAAGCCGCGACCGCCGACCTCGATCTGCTGCAATTCCGCTGGCACGTCGACCGGGCCGACGCCGAGCGCCGCGAGCAGCACATCCCGCAAGAGATCGAGCACCTGCGGGCCGCGATCCGCCTCTGGCGGGGCAGGACCCCGCTGGCCAACGTGCCCGACGCCCCGTTCGCGACCGACATCGCGGCCCTGCTCAGCCGGCGCAAACGGTCGGCCGTACGCCTGTTCACGTTGGAGCACGCGCGCGGCGAGCACGCCGCCATTCTCGACGACCTGACCCAGTTTTTCGCCGAGGACCCGGCCGACGGGCAGCTATGCCGCCTACTGATGCTCTCGCTCTACCTCAGCGGCCACACCACCGAGGCTATGGCCGCGCTCGAGCGCCACGAGGAGGCGGTCGACGGCGGCGCGGCCAAAGAGCTACGCAAGCTGGGCTACCAGATGGCCATGCACAACGACGAGGCGGTGGCCCGGGCCGACGACACCGCCGTGCGAGTCCCACGCCCAGTCGCGCTCCCTCGTCAACTCCCGCCCCCTCCGGCCTCGTTCGTCGGCCGGGATGCTGTGTTGGCCGAGGTCGGGGCGGTGCTGCGCGACCGGCGCCTCAAGGTGGTGGTGATCTCAGGACCAGGCGGCATGGGCAAGACCGCCCTCGCCCTGCGCGCGGCTAATGACGCGGCCGACCTGTTCCCCGACGGGCAGCTCTGGGCCGACCTGCGCGGCAGCTCCGACCAGCCGGTCGACCCGGGCGAGGTGCTGGCCGAGTTCCTGCGGGCGCTGGGCGAGACGACGGTGCCCGAGAGCCGCCGCGAGCGCATCGCGTTGTTCCGCACGTTGGCCGCCGGGCGCAAGCTGCTGATCGTGCTGGACGACGCCGGCTCGGTGGCCCAGATCCGCGACCTCATTCCGGGTGGCGTCACCTCGGTCGTCCTGGTCACCGCGCGCCGCCGACTGCCCGGCATCGACGCGCCCGCCCACCACGTCGCCACTTTGGAGGCCCTCGACCACGAGACGGCCGCGGAGCTATTCCGCAACGTGGTCACGGCGGCCCAGGTCGATGTCGGCCGCGAGCAGGAGGCGGTCGAGGCGGTGGTCCGGCTCTGCGGCGGTCTGCCCCTGGCTCTGCGGATCGCGGCCCAGATGCGGGTCGAGGACTTCCACCGCCCCATCGCCGAACTGTTGCGCCGGCTGCGCGAGCAGGGCCCGGCCGCCTTCCGGCACGGCGACGAGAGCCTGGCCCGCACGATCGGCGCCGGGCTGGCCCCGCTCGACGACCTCGCCCGCCGGCTCTTCCTCGGCCTCGGCCTGCTGGCCCAGCCCACCTTCGGCGAGTGGACGGCGGCCGCGCTGCTCCAGGAGCCGGGCCCGGCCGCCGGCGCCGCGCTGGCCCGGCTGGCGCTGGTCGGCATGGTCGACCCGGTGCACCCTGGCGCCCGCTACGGCTTCCACGACCTGACCCGCGACTATGCCCGGGACCGGGCCCGGGCCGAACTGAAGCCGCCGGACGAGCACACCGAGGCGCCGGCCCGGGTCTGCCGAGCCCTGCTGACACTCACCCGCCGCGCCCACGACGCCCTATATGGCGGGCAGTCCAAGATCGTCCACAGCGACGAGCCCGACGTGCTTGTACCGGACGCCGAGGTGGAAGCCCTGGCTTCGGCGCCGCGCGCCTGGTTCGAGATCGAGCGGCTGAACATTCGGGCCGCGGTGGGTCAGGCGGCGGCGCTCGGGCTGACCGAGGTGTGCTGGGACCTGGCCGTGTCGGCCCACGAGTTCTACGCCATCGGGCAGTACTTCGACGACTGGCGGGTCACCCATGAGATCGCGCTGGCCGAGTGCCGGCGCGCAGGGGATCGGCGGGGCGAGGGGGTCGTGCTGATCGGGCTGGGTCAGCCGCCGCTGGTGGCCAGCGGCAGCCCCGGCGTGTCCGGCGTGGCCGAGCTGGAACGGGCGCAGGAGCTGCTGGCCGAGGTGGGGGAGCGGCGCGGGCGGGCAGTCGCGCTGCGGACGCTGGCCAACGCCCTGCGCCGGCGGGGTGAGCTGGCCCGGCCGCTGCAACAGTTCACCGAGGCTCTCGTGCACTATCGCGAGAGCGGGGACGTGGTGGGCGTGCAGCAGACGTTGCGCTTCATCGGCCAGGCCCACCTCGACATGGGTCACGCCGAGGCGGCCGTGGCCACCTTGCGCGAGGCCGAGCGGGTGGGGCGGGAGCTGGGCCAGCCGCAGGTGCTGGCGCCGACGCTGTACTGGATGGGCCACGCCTACCTGGCCCGGGGCAATCAGGCGGCGGCCGAGGCGGCCTTCGGGGAGGTGTTCGCGATGTTCCTGGACGACGGGGTCGGCCACGCCTACGCGCTGCACGGCCTGGGCGATCTGGCTCTGGTCAGCGGCGATCTCGACGTGGCCGCAGCCCGGTTGGCGCGGGCCGAGGAGTGCGCCCGGGACAGCGCCGACATCGTGCTGGAGGGCCGGATCCACCTCACGACGGCGCTGCTGGAGGGGGCCCGGGGTGCGCGCATCGAGCAAGAGGTGGCCCTGCTGCGCGCGGTGGAGCTGTTCCAGTCGTGCGGTGCTGTCCACCTCGAGATCGCGGCCCAGGCGGCGCTGGCCGACGCGTACGCGTTGACGCAGAACCAGCCGGAGGCGGAGGCGGCCGCCCGCGACCGCGTCCGGGAACTCTCGGCGGGGCTGCCGCCCGACGACCGTATACACAACTAATGCAGTTTCTCTGAGTGTGGCTCGGGCGTGCGCCCAATTCGGCCGTCGTGACCTCAACCGCGCCGTGGTGAGCTTCTTCGGCTTCTAGTTCGCCATCCGCCGACTTGAGACCGCAAACGACACCAGGACTGTATCGGTGGACCTGACCGCAGTGGACGCACAGTTCGGAACGTTGAAACTCGACTTCTGGAAGGCCGGCTTCCTCGGCACCGCAGCTACATCACCACACAGGTGCTCGACGTGGAAGCCCACCTAGGCAAAACCGTCATGTTCTTGTGCAGCCGGGACAATCCAAGCCAGCCCTAAGGTTGCAGCCCGATCGGCGTTCTCCGGCCCGAGTCGGAGAACGCCATCGCGCAACATGACCCTTATGGTGCAGGAGGCTGTGGTCCGACGAGTCGTCGAGCGCCTCTATAGCCGTCGGTAGACGACACCTGTGTCGTCTGGGCCAGCATCCACGTCTGCGCCATCGGATAATCACCAGCGTGCTGCCGGTCGACCTGCTGCCCTGAGCCACATCATCTTCAACTGAAGCACCGCCCACACGGATGCACCAATCAAGCTGTGATGGGTGACCACGTCGGCATCGGAGCAGTCTGGCTCCAGAAAGCGCGCCCAATATTGACGCGCGCAAGGTGGTGGTCAGCCGGATTCTGAGCAGTCAGTGAGGTCCTTCGTCTCCGGCGGGCGGGGCACCAGTAATGACAGCAATTGTGCATCGCCTGCAGGCGATTTTATGATCAGTTCTAGGTGATCGGGTTGCAGGATCCATTGCCGATCAGTCTCCGAGAATTCAAGAGTTAAGCCAGAATAACTAAGCCAGCCGCTCGCTTCGTTCCGGAATTTATGCGGCGGCGGGGCTGAGAGCCGGAACGTGCGCAACGTGCACGGCGGAATGTCACCGATCGAGATTGATCCGTTCGACGGACTGCGGGTATCGAGCGGCGCTTGGATTTTCACGGTCCGAAGGGGCACGGGCGCCCGATTCTGGATAAAGACGTCTAAGCCAGCTGGGAAGTCGCTGGTCTTTTCACGGCCGTTCATTGCCCAGATCGCCACACGTGAGGCGTAAACCCGTTGAGCCCGCAGGAGCAGGAATTTGTTGATCTCGCCTTGATCCTGATTGAGTTGCTTCTGGCCACGGTTAAGTTCCTGCTGGTCATGGTTCAGCTTGCGTTGACCGGACCATGCGACTGCAGATAGAACCACAGCGACGAGTGCGACCGCCGCGCCGGCCCATGTCGCCCGAGCGGTGGTTTTGGTGGCGCTCAGCATCGCCTGTTCGGTCATCAAATTTGGCGCGGTCGAATCGGTAGCGTCCGAGTGGGACTGGCGCCTTCTCGGTCGGACGAGCACCGCAGCCAAGGACACTGCCGCCATGTCCCGGAGAAAGGTCATAATCCTAGTCGGCGACATAATCTTTTCCGTTCCACCGGTAGAACGTGGTCACATATTCGCCCTCGGCGCAGGTGGGTTCGCATTGGTTGAAGGACTGGCTGATCTCCTGCACGCCGTCTCGGTCACGATCGACAAGCGTTGAGGAGTCGAAGCGAGAGCCGGCCTTATCCTTGTCCTCGGACATGGTTCGCAGATCATCGAGTCCGGTGGGGATCGGTGAAAGAACTACTAAGCCATCATCCCTGCCAGCGTTGTACCGAAGAAACACGTGCCCCGTCCTGTCGCTGCTCGGCTTCGCCGGTTGGAACACCGACCAGTCCCCACCTTTACGCTTCCATCGAACCGTCCGCGTGCTATCCATGGCGACAACCAGCGTCTCGTAGGACAACCATGGTTCGCTCTGCTCTGTGCCGCCAGTTTTGATGGTTAGGATCCAGATTGAGCCCCACGAAGGATGGTTGATCCGAACGGAGCCAGTGACTGCGCAATCGTTTGAGCAGATGCGTAGCTGACGGAGTTCGATCGGTTGGGGGATGGAAAGCGTCGAGGGCAGCGCCGCAGACGAGGTTGAGGTCGGCAGTGCGGGGCTTCCCGCGCTGCTCGCGGTAGCCGACTGTGTCGGTGGTATTGGTAGCCGTTCAGTGCTGCAGCCGCCCAGAAGGATTACGGCGGCCAAACCGATCTTATCGACCCTCACCATGTGGCACACTCAGCCGCGAAGTCGGCGGGCGTTTTCTCGATGATCTTCAGCCCATCGCGTTGCCGCACATTCTCGTATCGCAGCGAGCTCATGTGCTGCACTTCGTCCGGCGTCATACCGAGCCGTGCGTCTGGAGGCGGACAGAGGCTAGTGGCCACCCGGAATGGGACGATGCCGTTCCGGAGGATTGTCTGCGCCTTCCGGCCGCCCACCTCGTAGGAGATAAGCATGTCGAAGGTGTAAGCACCTTTATCTGTTAAGAAACTCCAGAGGAATGTTTTCTTCTCGTGCGGGTCGAGATCGATGCTGGGGTACTCGAGGAAGTATTTCCCTAAAATTTTTCCGGAATCGTCCATCGCTTTCGCAATGGGGGCTGCGGCGTCCATGTCGAATACCATTTGCGCGGGGTCACCGCCTTCGCTGTAGTACTCGATCAGCGCAGCCAAGGGCAGGCACTCGGACACGATGTTGGCTGGACGGACGTCGTAGATACTGATCTTCCGGCCCGTCCTGTTCTCGAGCGCAACCCGGGCAACTCCACCGTCGGAGGCGAACGCCCCTTGGGCATAGCCGTAATCCATATCGACGGACTGGCTAGTACTGAGCGCCTCTGGCAGCTTCGTAAGCGACTGTGCGGACAAAATGATGTTGTCCTGCAGGCTGCCTGCGAGATAGTTCAAGGTAGTAGCCAGCAGGTCGTTCCCGGTCTGTTTAGCGGAGTGCTGGGCGGCCGTTGGACACGCGGTCACGGGTGCAACCGGCCGCCGACCGGAGGAAGTCGTCATCGCAGGGCTCGTCGACGTGCTTGTTGGGGCGGTCGACGGGGTTGGACCGCTATTTAGCTCGGTCGTGCCACATCCGGTGAGGGTCAGGATGATCAATGTGATCCAGGTGGCGGTGGTCCGACGGAACACGAACACGAAACCTCCGAAGAGTCGTGACCTTCTCTATAGCATCATGACTACTCACGGTAGGCTTTATGTTGCTGCACGGCGTACCCCAGACGGTTGATTTGGCCTACTCGAAGGTGGATTTCAGTACGGCTTGTCGTCGAGTGATCGCGGTCGATCAGGTGTACGGTTAATGGTCACGTTCCGCTAGGACTATCGATCAGGTTCCCGCGCGGGGCGCACTCCTTGCAGACGATCAACGTTCAGCGGTCCACTCGTTATGCTGGAACCCACGGATCGTAGACAGTTAACTATCGCTCTCCTTGATGCACTCCGCAGGCAGCACCTCAGAGCCTGACACAAAGAGCCATTATCGACCCGGACCCTCGCCGTTCCGGCCGCGGCGCCGCACATGGCCAGCCTCCACGGGGCTTCAGCGGGTTGGCAGCCTCGTAAAGCCGGTGATGAGGGCCGCTACTGAGCGGAGCACGCCGGCCAGGCGGCCAGTCCAGCGGTTAATGGGCCATCGGCGGCGATGGTCGCCGCTGTCATGGGCAGCAGCTTGCGAGTCATCGGTCATGGGTTTCTCCCGCGCTGCTTTCCACGCATCGTCTTCCGTCTGGACGTCTCCCACCACTCGGGGCCGAGGCCGATGCGGCCACGGTGTCTCCATGACCGTGCTGACCGAGGTGCTGTGGTAGAGCAGGCGGACAGATATAAGGTGCTCCCGAGGTCTTGGGGTTCAGGCGACCAGCGCGGTCTCGAATGTGGCCGCGCCGATCCGACCTCGTACGGGAACCAGCCGACGCGGTCAGCGCAACAAAGCCCCAGTAGGCGCCCCCTCCCTACGGCCTTCCGCTCCGGTCACCGCTCGAGCGCGCAGGTGTTCATATCGAACTGTGTCCGCGTGACCTGGTCGATGAGCTGTTCGGAGTTGCCGAAGCCGGCGTGTAGTTGTCGGCCGATCGTGAGTCCGGCAATGCGAGGAAGGCCGCGGCCGCGCAGACACATGGCAGCGCTTATCAGTGTGGAACCGGAGGTCCAGGTGTCGTCGACCAGAAGAACGCCGATCCCGGACGGTGCAGCTTGGCCCGCCCGGTAGAAGGTCGGGTCGATCACACCTCGTTCGGGCCGGCCTGACTTCGCCTTGCCGATCAGGTCGAACGTCCATCGAATAGGCCAGTCGTCGATAAGTCGTATGGCGTCTCGCAGGTGGTCGAAAGCACGTCCGTCGTTGCCGCTGGGAACAATGGTGGCGACGTGGAGCCTTCCGGAGCGAGCCTCCAGGCATGGCAGGTGACGCTCGAGAAAATCCTTCAACAGCGAGGTGAGTGGCGCCGCCATCCACCGGTACTGGACGCCGAAATCCTTATATCGGTGGAGAAGGGATTCGAGCCCGTCGTCCAGCGATGAGCAGATCGGCACGTAGGTGTCCAACGCCCTGGGGTAGCTGTCGCAATGGTTGCAGCGTTGGAAGGGAATCCCGTCGGAGCGGTATCCGACCGCGCCGAAGCAGAGATCGCAGGACTGGCTGGTGGCGACCGGACGGACCACGTGCTGCTCGATGGCCCACGTAGACCATTGATCGGTGGTCGTCATTCGCCCATAGGCTGCGGGGCGAGGAATACTGCGGTATGCCACGGGTCCTCCAGTGCCTCGAGAGCAGTCAGCCATAGACGTCAGTGATGGTATCAACACATAGGGTGGGCAAAGTTGTTGCCGGAGGGCCCGGGCCTTTCCTGTACCGCTTGGCAGGCTCGCGTCTGGGAGCTGGCTCGCACCGGCGACCGGAACGCGTGATGGAGGGACAGCAAGTGGAGCGGTTTTCGGGCGTGAGGATCTACGCGGCAGGAAAGATCGTCCAGAACGGCTGGCGAACGTCGCTGTTCCCCGTCACTGACTGGGCGCAGTACGAGGATCCTTCGCTGCGGATATGGCCGGACGCCGTACCTATCCGGTCCCTGCCGGGCGGGGTCTACGTCGGGCCGCACTTCCTCAGCGATGATCACGGCTGCTTCCACGGCACGAACGCCCACGGCGTCGCCGCCGGAAGTGCGGCCTGCGGCGGGGCCTACCCCGGCCTCCCGCGCGAGGAGGTCGTCAAGCGGTGCCTAGCCGCGATCGAGGACTGCACGCACATCTTCGCGTGGATCGACGAACCGACTGCGTACGGGTCGTTGGCCGAGATCGGCTATGCCCGGGCGCTCGGGAAACGGATCTATCTGTACCTGCCCGCCGGAGTCCAGGCACTGGACGATCTGTGGTTCGCGATGCAGATGGCCGAGCTGACTTCCCGGGTGGCCGATGTCGATGCGGCGTGGAACGACTTCACCGACCGGCTAACGCGATCCGGCTCAGACGCCTGGTATCGGCCAACCAAAATCCGGCTTCCGTGACCCGGTATCGGGCGTCACATCGGCGCAGTGGAGGCCGCGTCGCTAGCTGACTGGCTCGCTTTCCAGCACACATTTCCGCAGGTCAAAATCGGGTTCTTGGCGCAGCCGGGCCACCAGAGCCTTAGACGGCCCATAGCCGGGATTGACGTGCCGGCCAAGGACCACGATCGCTACGGCGGCGGCGCCGGCGCGTTTGAGGGCGAGGGCCAACGACTGGATCCTGCTTCCCGTGGTCCAAGTGTCGTCGACCAACAGTACGCGGGCTCCGTCGATGCCGGCATCTACGACGAAGCGGTCGGGATGAAACCGGCGGTCGTCTGACTGATAAACCGCATTTGCCTTCACCGAGACAGCGGGGATACTGATGCGTCTGGTCACAACGTCGTCAACGGGATGGGAGCCCGGCCGACCCCGCGTGGAGGGCACGCTCGCGATATGGGTGAAGTCGCCGCCGACCGCGCGAGCGAGACACTCCCAGTGGTAAGCGATAAACAGGATCGCCAGCGAGGACAGATTCCGTTTGGCCAGGGCAGACGGCCGATTCGCCTTATAGACGGCCAAGGCGTGGGCATGCTGGTCGCCCTTCACCGCGTAGGCGATCGGTGCAACAACGTCAGCCAGGCCATCACCGCCAGCCATACGGTGTTGTTCGCACTGGTAGCAGCGGGCGAAGCCTTCTCCAGCGCTGCTATGGCACACCACGCAGATACCCTCACCGGCCGGCAGAGGATTGCGCAGGTAGTTACGCTGTCTTAGGACGGCATGCTGCTCACCGGTCTGGGCATCGGCCCATTGCCTAAGCGTCGGCAAGGCGTGGCAGACCTTCCAGCGCGTCATCAGCGTTCGGGATCTGCTCAACGATCTGATTAACCGCAGCGATCAGCTGATCCTTGCTGCTGACCACCACGACGCCGGGCCTACTGGCGTAGCTCTGCGCCCAGTCGTGCTGCAGCAGCGACTCGGCCAGAACCACAGGCCGGCCATGCTGCAGTGCCAGCCGCGCCTGGATCCGGGCGCCACTCTGATAGGCGGCCTCGACCACCACGGTCGCGGCGGAATACCCACTCATCACGGCGTTACGCATCGGGAAACTCTGACGTGTCGGCGACGCATCCGGCCAGAACTGACTCAGAACCAGCCCTTCTTGGACGATGCGCTGCTGCAGCTCACGGTTCTGCGCCGGGTAGAAGCGATTCACGCCAGTACCGACAACCGCGACGGTGCGGCCACCTGCCCTCAGCGCCGCCGTATGCGCCGCGGTGTCGATACCCGACGCTAGGCCGGAAACAACGGTCACACCGGACTCGGCGAGCGCGGTCGCGATGGCTTGCGCATCGCTCAGCCCCCGGTCTGAGGGCTTTCGGGTACCGACCACAGCCACCGCACGCCGGTCATCAGCCTGTAACCCTCGGGTGAAGACCACCGGAGGCATCTCCCGGATGTCACGCAGCCGTGCCGGGTACGACGCGTCCAGCAGGCTATGCACAGCTATACCGCTCTGCTCCCACGCCCGGAGCTCATCCAGAGCGTCGCTGTGAGCGGTCCTCATCGCATCGTGGTCGGGGAACAACGTATCGCTGCTACCCAGCGTCCGTTCTAGTACGCCCACGGCCTCACCCTCGGCAAGGACCTCTGCTGCGATGTCCTGCCACCGGGCACGAGGCTGGCGAAGCAAGGCGACAAGTGCTGCTGTCTGTGACTGACGAGCGGCATCCATAGACCCGATCCTAGAAGCGTCGTTGCTGCTGAACTGCCGTTGACTCACCGTTCTCACCTCCCGGCGTGGTCTCTGATGATGATTGTCGTATGGGGGTACGACAAGTCTTCGACAGTGCCAGGCGAGCGATGGCGACGGCAAACCAGACTTCCGCCTCTTCAGCCTGGGATACGGCGGAAGCGAAGCAGTTAAGCCGCTCGCAGCAGCAGGGGAATCACTGAGATTCAAAATCCGTGCAGGATGGCGTCATGCTCCTGGTAGAAGCGCCAGGCCGCCGTAGAGGGTCCGAGCCCGGCCCCGGCACCAGCTCATCTATGGCCGACCGTCTTTCGGTCCCCGGCCTACTCGGCACGAGCCACAACGCTGCTGCCATGCCCGTCGACTAGCGGCGGATCCGGCCAGTGCCGACAGGCATGCTGTGATTCCCGGCCAGATCACCCCCTGTAGGCGGCGGTGACGATAGTGGCCGGATTACCCGCCGAGCTGCCCATCGGCCTGCTCCTCGCAGGGGCGGCGGCGAGCGGCGCGGCAGCGGCCTGGTGGCCCCGGGTCGCCTACCGCTTGGCCGTCACCAAGACGACCTGTAGCCCAGCATCCGTGATGACCATCGCGTCCGGGTCGGTCAGCGACTCCAAGGCGGCAGCGACGTCATCGCGGACCTCTGCGTGAGCCGCGGCGTGGACCTCCTCCGCGCTTCGGTCGCCTTGCGCGGGGAACGGGACGGCATCGACCGCTTCGAGGGCCTCACGGGTGAGGGCTATCGGATCGGTCACCTCAACGATCAGCTCAGCCTCGACCTTGAACCGGCGCACACCCTGACTCATGGCAGGCAGCATAGAGACCACACCCGACGCCGATGCGACTCGCCGGAAGAACGAGCCAGCACCGATCGCACCGCAGTACAGGTGGGTCTTTAGCGGCGGGTCCACCAGCCCTCATTGACTCCGGTGGTCCCCGCGCAGCTCGCGCAGACTCGAAGGTCACCGCCGCCAGATGTACGGTGTCTGCGGCGTCGGGCAGCCCATGAACCGGTGTGGCGACAAGTTGAAGTTGGAACTATTAAGGCTGTGCAGAAGCCGTCGGCGCGTCCCAAGGTCCTACCCTCTAGAGAGCCGGGCGGCGGTCCAAACTCGTGAGGTCCTCCCCAAGCGATGGCTGGCGCCCGGCGCCTGAAACCCTCTGGGGGAGGCCGCCCGTCGACGATTTCGGGGAAACTCGGGATACCAATTTCATTCCTGCCGTCCGTCCGCATGGCCCACTGCTTACAGCTTGGCCGCGACATGCCGCTCGCGGTTACGCGGAGACCATCGTCGGGTGTGCCTTTGGCGGGTGTTCCGCGCTGTGGCGGCGAGGTGCTCGTGGAGTAGTGCGTGCCGAAAAACGTAGACCGCACCGGAGCGGCGCAGCACGCCGCGCTGATGAGTGTCATTGAGGAAAGCAGCTACTCGCCACGGGAGTCGGCCCTGCAGGGGTAGCCAGCACCGTACGAACAACAGCCAGCGCATCCAGGCGCTGTCTCTGAGGACGAGTAGCGCTGATACCGGCACCGCCCATGCGATCCCCGCCCACCAGCCAGCGGTGGGGATCGCTAGCAGCGTCAGCAACAGGCCGATGACGGCGATCCGGGCCAGGCTGCGGGCTCGGTCGGCGGTGAGGGACTGGGCGGGATCGGTCGATCGGGTCAGATCGACGTGGTCCTCGAGGCCGGAGGCGATCGCGGCGAAGACACCCACGATGGCCCCGAAACCTACGCCGCATAGCGGCCCGAGCGCGTAGAACGCTGCGTAGGCGGCGGCTTGCCATAGCGGTGACACCGTCGCCGGGAGGGGGCGGCTGAAGAAGATCGCGGGGCCGAGCAGCAGCAGACCGCCGGCCAACCCGATCAGTAGTCCGTTGCGGGCATACCTTACGACGATCCGCGCCGGGCGACGCCACGTCCAGCTGACCCGGGCGGGAGGAGGGCCAGGCGCCACGAAGTACGCCCCGTATAGCAGAGAGGCCAACACGCAGAAATTGAGGCCCATGACGAAATTGCTCAGCACCAAGGTCCAGAAGGCGAGGCTCACGAGTACCAGGGGAACGCACGCGATCAGGGCGCGGCTGCGGGCTGGTATCGAGTCCGCCATCTGCCACCACGCCAGCTCGCGGGTGCCGCGGCGATCGAGATCGTCCGCCAGGTGCGCCAACCAGTGCTGCACGTGATCCAGGCGCCAGGATGGCCGCGATCCGGTAGCCCGATAACGTGCCGGCACGTACGCGGCAACGAGGTGCCGTTGAATGTCGCTGGCGCGAGGAAACCGGTGGCTGTCAACCAGTTCCGCCGCGTCGGCCTCGCCCGCATCGGAGTAGATG
Organism: Paractinoplanes pyxinae; assembly: GCF_026626335.1. GTDB lineage: Bacteria > Actinomycetota > Actinomycetes > Mycobacteriales > Micromonosporaceae > Actinoplanes > Actinoplanes pyxinae. The sequence goes on from NZ_JAPNTZ010000009.1 coordinate 316,214, forward strand.
CTTCGCGCCAGGAAAACCATCAGCGGGTTCTTCAGCGCCTCACGCAACATGGTGGCGGATTCGCCGTTCGGGTCGTCTCGCACAAGGGCCACGACCGCTGTCCACATGCCGGCGCGGCCCTCGGATTCCGGGCGTACGGTGCGACTCAGGTAGTCGAGGACGTCCGGCAGGTCGAGGTCCTCCAATTCGACCACTGCTGCGTGGGAAAGCACTGTCGAGGTGAGTGTCGCCTGCGTGTATTCCTCGGGCCTACAGGTGACCACGAGCGGTGAGTCGCTGGCCTCGCTGAGCTGGCGAAGGGCATCAGCCTGGAGCTGCTGGCTGATTTCGTCGAAGCCATCGAGGAGGGGCAGCACACGGCCGGTTTCCACCAGCGCTGCGGCAATGCTCTGCCGGCCCGCGTACCTCTGCGCCGTCCGCGGGTGGTCTCGTTCGATCTTGCCGGCCAGCCATTCCCGGAGCGGAACACTCGGGTTCCAGGAGGCAACGTTGACGACGACCGGAACCGGCTGTCCCGGTGAACGCTCGGTGAGCAGCCCCCGGGCCAGCCGCCCCGCCAGCACGGTCTTACCGGAACCGGCCTCGCCCAGCACCACCAGCCGCCGCGACGGAATACGGCCATAGACCGTGGCGATCCGTTCAAGGCGGTCGTCGACGTCCAGCGCCGGCCCTTGCGACCCGATCGCCGTGCGGGTCACATTGCCAGGATGGTCAGCAAGTCCGTCGCCTGCCTCATGCCAACGGACCGGAAGCGGTGCAGGCTGCGTGACACGGCGTTGTTCCTCGTCGTTGCGCAGCGTCGCGGCGATGGTCTCCGCCAGGTCATCCGCAACACGGTCAAGATCAACGCTTGAGTTCCGGCGCTCACTGTCGCGCTGGGCACCCGCCAGATAGGCGATCAGCAAGCCGATTACCACCAGCAGCACGGGCCAGAACGCTCGCCTCATGGGGATGATGTTCGCCAGGAGGTTGGTCGAGACATCCCACGCGAGAATGGCGAGAACTCCTGCCACAATCACCAGGCTCTGGCGCCAACGCACGTGAGGCACTCCCCATCAAGGGCGATCTTCGACGAGGTCAACGGTATCGACCGCGTGCTATCGCACGCCGCGACGGGTGTTTGCAGCTAGCTATCCCGCAACGACACCAGTTGTTGGGGGAGGCGGCTACACGACACGCCACCACGCTGCTGGCCAGCGAGCGCTCCTGGATCAACGCTTCCCGCCCACTGCCGCGCCAGACCTTGTTGATCGATACCGGCGCCCTTGCTTAATTGCGCACTCTCCCATAGCCGCGATCCGGCATTCCGCCACGCTGGCCGAACGAGGTAATGCGCCTCCTGACTACTATGCTGGCTCCTTGTCGATGCGCTGAGTGATCATGATGGAGTTGTCGGTGACCGAGCCCGGATCCCACGCGGACTTTGCCGCGCCGCTGTTCGATGACAACCCGGCGATTCTTGATCTGCTCGGTTTCGACGCGGTGGCTGAGGTGGTCGCGAAGGCCGTCACCGCGGGCGGCTCGATCCAGTGACCGTCGGGATCCACAGCGCCTGGGGCGGCGGGAAGTCCACCGCGCTGAACCTCATCGCAACACGGCTGGAAAGAGAAGGCCACGTGGTCGTGGTCCGTATCGACCCGTGGGAGTTCGAGAACGTTGAGGACCTGCGCGGCACGTTGATCGCTCAGGTCCTCGACGAACTGCAGAGCCGCGTGGAGACGATCGCGGACATCGAGCCCTCGAAGCGTGAGAAGCTGGTCACCCGACTCGGTGACCTGCGGCGGCGCATCGCCTGGGGGACGAGTAGCTCAGGTGCTGGTGTCGAGCGCGGTAAAGATGTCGCCGGACTTCGAGGGCCTCATCGAGGCACTGACGCCCCGACCAAAGCAGGCAGAGACCGACACGTCCGACGAGCAGGGCACGGCCGGCGCTCAGGGCATGGCGGGTTTCCGGGTGGCGTTCGAAACGCTGCTGGAGGAGGTTGACGGCATCCGCAAGGTCGTCGTCCTGGTTGATGATCTCGACCGCTGTCTGCCGCCGACGATCATGGCGACGCTGGAGGCCATCAAGCTGTTCCTGTCGGTGAAGGGGATGGCGTTCGTCCTGGCCGCCGACGAGGACCTGATCCGCGAGGCCATCGGGGTCCACCTCGGAAGCACGGCCAAGGGCGGTTTCGCCAAGCTGTACACCGAGAAAATCATCCAGCTTCCGGTCTCCCTGCCGGTACTGTCTCTGGAGCAGGCGGAGGCGTACATCGCGCTGCTGATGTACAAGAACGCCGGCGAACTCACCACACAAGCATTCGAGAACGTCATCAAGGTAGCTCGCCAGCGCCGCCTGCAGGGCCGCGCGCCATATGTGGTCTCCGGCGAGGACGCCGCGACGGGTCCTTCGAGTGAGCACCTGATCCTGGCTGCTCGCATCGCCGGTGGACTGGGCGCCCACGTCTGGCGCAGCCCGCGGGCGATCAAGCGGTTCCTCAACGCTCTCGCCGTCCGTGAGCACCTCGCCCGTGCCGGCGGCGCCGAGCTGGATCTGGCGGTGCTGCTCAAGCTGTACCTGCTGGAGATCAGGTATCCGCAGGAATTCAAGGTGCTGACACAGAAGGCTAACGCTGAACGCCGCGCGCTGATCATCGAGTGGGAGCGCTGGGCTCACGGCGACGGCGCCCACCCCGCCGGTGGCCAGCAGGCTCCGGCGGACTCGGTCGGCGTCGCTGCCGCCGGGTAGATAGAAGCGGACGACGAGCACGATCGGTCTGTGAGCGGTACGGAAGGCCTCGATGACATCGGCCATGGCGGGCAGGGCTTCGGTGGTGCCAGGTACCCCGTACGGCGCCTCGGTCAGGAAGCCCTTTTGAGCGTCGATGGTGATGAGCGCCGAGGTGGCGAAGTTGAGGTCGGGATGGGGATCGGTCACGTCAGTCCTCAGGCAGTCGGCGCGACCTAGCGTACGGCGATCGGGTCGTACTCGTGGTAGCCGTTGCTGCGCCGCCGGGGCACCGCCAGCCCCACCGCTTCGTATGCTCCTGGGTCGTGCCCGGCGTCTTGCTATCTGAGGTTCTGGCGGGGTAGGTGCTGGGCAAGGCTGGAGAAGTACGGCAGCGGTGACCAGAGCTGATGGTTGCCGATGACATAAAGGCGTTGCTTGGCGCGTGAGACCGCAACGTTGAACAAGTTGGGTCCGGAGGCGGCCCACCGAGCAGTGCCGGTTCTGGCGGGGTTGCCGCCGAGGACGAACAGGACGACGTCGGCCTCCTTTCCCTGGGCGACGTGGACGGTTCCACTGACGATGCCGGGGTAGGTTCGGCCGAGTTTGCGCAGGTGGTAGGCAGTGTCTCGGAACGGTGTGACCGCCATGATGGCGGTGGGTGGGACGCCGTTGCTGACGAGGTGTTCCAAGACCTTGACGGCTGTACGGGTTTCTTCGGGGATCCAATTGCCGTCGGCGTCGGTGCTGGTGACGTCGATCCAGCTGCTGGCCGGGACGGTGAGGGGATGCGGCCGTTGCGTGACGGCGTGGATCATGAGCTGGTTGTAGATGGCGTCGTTGATGACGGTGAACATGGGGTCGTCGCAGCGGCGGTGTACGCGTAGCGGGGCGCCGACCCACACCTCGGCGTCGTGGGGCCCGGGCAGTCGGGTGCCGACGGTGGTGACCCTGTCGGCGAGAATTTGCACGGAGGTCCACCGGGGCAGCCAGGTCTCGCTGACGTTGTGGTGACGGCGCAGTTTCTGCTGGATGGTGTGCAGGACACCGATGATGGGTTCGAGTTGCAGGGGGTCGCCGACGGCGACGACGCGGCGGGCGCGCCAGACCGCGCCGAGCGCGGCTTGCGGAGTGGCCTGGCCGGCTTCGTCGATCAGGAGCCAGCCGATGGCTTCCCGGCCCAGACCGGCGAACATGCGCTCGATCGATGCGAAAGTGCTGGACACGACCGGCGTGAGCAGGAAGAGGGTCTGCCAGGCGGCGCGGATTGATCGCTCCGGGAGACCGCCTGGGGCACGACCGATGAGAATGTCGATCATTGCGTGCAGGTTGTTTCGGATGATCGATGCTGTTGCCGCCAGGAAGGCGGCGTGCAGGTCCAGGGCGGCGAGGAACACTCGCGTGCGGGCGGCGTTCCACTGCCCGTCCAGCCACGGGGCGGCGATCTCCCGGCGGTATTCGTCGCGGCGCCATGCCGCGTCGGGTACCTGGTCGGAGCATTGGAGCCGGATTTGATCAAGATTGTGGTCGACGGCGCGTACCTGCTGCTGGGCTTGGTCGCGGCGGTCGGCCGCCGACTGTAGTTGCAGCGCCGTGGCGTGACTGTGCTGCTCGGCCAGCCACGCCTGTTGCACCGCAATGCCCGCGGCGGTGTAGGCGGCGGCGCTGGTCGCGGCGAAGGGCGCCTGGGCGGCGCGCCAGCGACGTAATGCTGCGCCGAAGGTAAACAACGTCTCCCACGCGCCAGGCTTGGCGCTCAGGTGTTCCTGCCAGCGTTGCCGGGCGTTCTGATCGTGTTGCTGTGCGTTGGCAGCGGTACTGGCCGCGACCGCCGCAGCGGCGCGCGCTTGGTCGTGACTATTGCTCGCGTCGGTCAGTTCTCTGTCGGCTACAGCAAGATCGTGTTCTAGCCGGGGGAGGCTGATCAGCGCTTCGTGGGCGTTCTGGCGGGCCTCGCGCAAGGTCTTTTCGATCTGCAGAGCGGTGCGGAACGCGTCGACGGCTTGCGGCCAGCGGCGGCCAGCGGCGGCCATGTCGCGTGTGCGCAGCCAGTCGAGCAGCCCGGGCTCCGACGCGGCGTTGCGGTCGGCGGTCCGGCCCCACCAGAGCCGGTCGGCGAACCGTTCCCGGTTGGACTTTTTACCCAGCGGTGCAGTGATCAGCGCCCAGGCGGGAGCGTCGAGGACCCGTCCGGCGTGGTCGGCGAAATAGTCGCTGTGCCCTGCCCATGTCTGGTCGATAGCCTTGGCCTGGGGGATTTCTTTGGCCACGTTGTCGATGGCGCCGTTGTTCATGGACGCGACTACCATCTCGAATCCGGTGAACTCCGTGCGCAGAGGTCGAATCGCCATGCGGCCTCGGTCGCTGTTCCAGCCGACGTCCTGCTGGTCGAACGCTGCGTTCGGTGTCCGCAGTGCGGCCAGCAGCTGGGCTCGCTGCACGACCTGACTGGCGACGAGATCGCGCAGCAGCGTGGTCTTGCCGGTGCCGGGTGGCCCGTTCACCCCGAAGGTCCCTGCTGCGCCTTGAAGCTGTTCAGTGATGACGTTGACGGCAAGTTGCTGGCTGGTCGCCAAAGGATGCCCGGTCTTGGCCGGCCAGCGTCCCACTGGGACCAGCGCGGGGCGGAGACGGTCGATGAGCATGTCCTGGGTGCCGCTGTCGCGCACGTCGTGATGTGGCAGCGCCCCGGCGGTCTCCTCGCCGGCCAGGTATGCCGCCAGGGCGGGCCCGACATCGCCGTCGGCGGCCGCGTCTGTGACACGTTGCAAATCCTGCAGGAAGAAGCTGTTGAGCAGGTCCGGCTGGGTGTCGTTGGCGCTCCTGCGACTGACCCGTTCACTGTGTATGCGAAGTCCGGCTGGTCGCAGGGCAGCGTCAACGCCCAGCTGCTCGATCACGACGTCGAAGACCGCCGTGAGGTCGGCGTGCTCGATGGGGCGGCTGACCACAACCTTGTCGCGGCTCAGGTAGTCGGCGGCGACCTTGTCGTCGGCGGCGGCGGCCAGCATCGATCGCACCTCGCCGGCGATCTGGCTGGCGGCCAGGTCGAAACCCTCGAGCCAACCGCCGTTGACGGGACCCGGGTTGACCGCACGACCAGTTGCCCACGCTGCCGTGGTGATCACCAGAGAGTCGAGCAGCAGGCGACCGTCCTCGGTGACCCGGACCGCGAATACGGCGCTGTCGCCCCGAGGTATCCGCTCGTCCATGTCAGCGTCAGACGACCCGAACACGTCCTCCAGGGTGTGATACATCTGATCCAACGTGAAGATGCCGCCGTATACGGTGTGCCGCCACACCTTGTTGTCATCGAACGGCCGCCGGCGCAGACGGTGCGTTTCGTGCCATGGCACCTGCGCCGCCGATCGGACGGCAAAGCGCCATTTCGCCGGGTCTACCGGCTCCAGCACATTCGCACGGAACATCTCCACCGATCGCCAGAACCGGGCGATCGCACTTCTCCGCTGATTCTCGCCTAACACGTCCTGCTGCCCAGATGCCGAGCTACCCACCCCGTGACCCTCCAGCCCGATCGAGACCGATCGGACATCACTGTAGGCAACAGGTCTGACATTTCCTGCCCGCAACCGTCTTCTGTGGATGCCGGCGGGAGCTGTCGCACCCGCCTGAGCGTCAACACGCCCGGCGCCGCATACATGCGCGAGGACAATGCCCAGTATCCGAGGATCGATGGCACCAGGCTTCTCTACAGAACAATTTGAACCGCGAGCCGGGGCCCGACGGGCATCTGCCGGGAAGGCGACCCTAGTCAGGGTTCGTCAGATAGCGCAGGATGGCAGACGCCATGGCGCGCAGAACTCCTGAAAATGAGCCGGCGACGGCCGCGCAGATGATCTTCTCACGCAGCGTGCGTACTTTTCGATCCCGCTTGGTCATGGGAGTCCCTCCGCGATGGTAGAGATGAGGCCCGGCCGCGCCGGTGCCTGACCGGGCACTCAGATTCGCTGCCCTGCCGGCTGCTCTGCTCAGTCGCGACGAGTCGGGCAGGGTGCGGGAGGTGACAACGCCGGGCATCCTGGTTCTGCGATGAATGCCGACGAGTTCCGTTCGAACAGGCGCCCGGCCGCAGAACGCGGAGTGCCGGTGCGCCGCCCGCGCAAGGTTGCCCGGCCGGCGCTACCGGCCGGGCCTGGCCGGGATCTTCGCGACAGCCTGTACACGCTCTACGAAGCGGCCGGATGCCCGACCATGCAGGACATCGCTGCGCGAATCACCGCAGACGACCGGCTCGACGGCTGCCCCGCGAAAGACAAGATCAACCGGATGATCCGTACGGGTGAGTGCTCGACGAAAGACGACTCTCTCGCCGTCGCGATGACACTGGCCCGTCTCGCCGGGCAGGACGTCCACCTAGTCGCCACACGTTTCACCCAGCTGTGGACATCAGTGACCACGGGTCAGCCGATAACGCCCGAGCCATCGCGGCTGGGCTCGCCAGTCAGCCAATGCGACCCTTTCCTGCTCGGCGTGCACCACCCCATCGACTCCGTGTCGTCCGGCCGACGCCTCGAGCGCCTGCCCTCCTACAGGCAGCGTCCCGTGGACACCACCATCAGGGAGGCCTCCACATCGGTTCTGGCAGGTGAGTCCCGGTTGGTGACCCTGGTCGGCGGCCCCGCGACCGGCAAGAGCCGCGCCTGCTGGGAACTGGTACGAAAGATCGACGCTGAGCAACCGGGCCGATGGCGCATCTGGCATCCCTACGACCCGACACGGCCGCAAGCAGCGATCACTGCACTCGACCAGGTCGGGCCCCACACCATCGTCTGGCTAAACGATGCCCACCACTACCTCGACACCGGCGCCAGCCCGCTCGGGGAACAGATCGCTGCCCGCCTGCGCACGCTGCTGCACGACCCCGGGCGACGGCCGATCCTAGTCCTGGCCACCGCGTGGCCGCACTACTGGTCACAGTTCACTACGGCTGCGCGTCCCGGACAACCGGACCCGCACGCGCAGGTTCGCGACCTGCTCACCGGGACGGCGATCTTCATGCCTGCCACCTTCAGCGCACGCCAGCTTGCTGAACTTGCCGGCAGTGATATCGATCCACGGCTACGGGAGGCGGCCCGGCGCGCTGAGAACGGCCGCATCGTCCAGTATTTGGCTGGCGCTCCCGCCCTCGACGCCCACTACCGCGCCGCTCCACCAGCCGCCCGTGCGGTCCTCGAGGCCGCCATGGACGCCCGCAGACTGGGTTATCCTGTCGGGCTGAGCCGAGCACTACTCAAGGGCGCGGCACCCGGATATCTCGACGATCACGACTGGGACGCGCTGGCCGACGACTGGCTCGATCATGCCTTGGCCTATACCGCCATACCGTGCAATGGAACCCGCGGGCCGCTGACCGCCATCCGTCCCCGGCCACAGGAATTGACGACCATCGACCTCGAACGGCGCTACCGGTTGGCAGACTCGCTCGAACACACCGCCCGCCTCGAACGCGCCGCCATATACCCGCCCGAAACCCTATGGGCGGCATTGGCCGCCAACGTCACGGATCCTGCCCTACTGCGTCACCTCGGCGAACAGGCCTGGCGAAGGCTCCGCTTCCAGCAGGCGATCCAGTTCTACAACCTCGCCGCCGGTCTGGGCGAGCCCCGGGCGGTGACCGACCTTGCCACCGTCCTCCACCATGCCGGCGACAAGGCGGGTGCCGAGAGACTCCTGCTGCAGGCCGCCGACGGTGGCGACGATGCGGCGCTGCAAGTTCTCGCCAGCCGACGAGAACAAGCCAAGGATCCTGCCGGTGCTGAGACAATACTGCTCAGGGCCGCTGAGGGTGGCAGCAACGATGCGCTGCTGTCCGCCGCCGACCTGCGCCGCACCGCGGGGGACCTCCTCGGCGCCCAGATTCTCTGCCGGCGAGCTGTCGACCGTGGCAGCACCGACGCGATGGTCGCTCTCGCCGGCATCCGCGAGCGTCTCGGTGACAGCCTCGGGGCCGACAGGCTCCTTCGACAGGCCGTTGACAACGGCGACCCGATGGCACTGCAGTGGCTCTTCCAGCGGCGTATCAACGCGCACGACATTGCCGGAGCCGAACAGCTTTGTCACGCCGCCATCGATCTCGAGATGCCCGAAGCGTGGCTGTTGCTGGCCGAGCTCCGACAGCAGCAAGGTGATCTTGCAGGTGCGATCGCTCAGCTCGAAGCTGCTGCCGACCGAAGGATCACCAACGCGGTGATGGCCCTGGCCAAGCTCACCGAGAATGGGGGTGACCCCGAGGCCGCCGAAGTCCTGTACCGCCAGGCAGCTGAACTCGGCAACGCTCGAGCCTGGAGCGAACTGGCGTACCGGCGCGATCGAGCGAATGACCAAGCCGGCGCTGAGGCCGTCTGCCGCGAGGCTGCCGAGCACGGCGTGACTCGACCGCTGCTCTGGCTGGCGTCCTTGCACGAAAAGTCGAGAGACATCGCCGGCGCCGAAGCGCTGTATCAGCTCGCCGCTGATCACGGCGACAATGACGCATTGCTTGACCTGGCCTCGCTGCGTGCGGACTCCGCAGGTCCGGCCGGCGCCGAGGCAACATACCGCCAAGCCGCCAACCGCGGCGACCTGGCCGCACTGATCGGATGGCACGAACTACTGCAGCAGACTGGCCACAAGAAGTTGGCTCGGCAATTGGAACGCTACGGGCTCACACCCGAAGGCGACATCGCGTCGACTCTCCATTACCGAACCGGAGACGTTGCGATGCACTGATGCACGCCCCGCAAGGGACCCAGCCACAACAATGCGGAATATCCTCGCTCGGTGAACTTTGGTCCGCGGTGGCCAAGTCGTGCTGAGACTGCCGAACCAAGCTGTCCGGCCGATCCGGGCCACCATCACCAGGCGTAGACCAGCCAGACCGAACCGACCCAGGCCTTTGGTGCGCGGACGCGACCGGCGGTCCGGACGGTGAGGATCCACGCCCTGACCGCCGGGGAAATGCGGGAGGCTGCTGCCGGTCTGGCGCCGGGAGAGGCTGCTGGCCGATAGCGAGCGATTGGTGGGGGGTATCCGAAAATGTTTACGGCACGGGCGAATCTGGCCGACTCGTACCAGCGGGCCGGTCGTGCGGGAGGCGATCGTGCTGCACCAGCGATTGGTCGCTGATCATGAGTGGTAGTTGGATGTAGGCCGTCTGGATTCGCCGTTAGCTCAAGCGAATCTTGACACTCCTATCGGCATATGGCCCTGCAAAAAGGATAAACCTGAACGCCCCGGGTTTTGACATCGGCCTGATCTCTTGGAGGATCGAGTCATGTCACGCCCTTCGCCATACCCCGCGGAACTCCGTGAGCGGGCGGTGTGAATGGTCGCCGAGGTTCGGCCGAGTTACGCCTCGGAGCACGCCGCGATCGCCGCAGCCGCCCGGAAACTGGGAATCTGTACCGCGGAGACGCTGCGTAAATGGGTTCGTTAGGACTAGATCAACACCGGCGGCCGGGCCGGGACCGCGACCGACGAGGCGGCCGAGCTGAAAGGGCTGCGTCAGGAGAACGCCGAACTGCGCCGGGCGAACGAGGTCTTGGAGTCGGCGTCGGCTTTCTTCGCGGCCGAGCTCGACCGGCCACCGCGACGGCCGTGACCTTCATCGACAAGCACAGGCAGGATTTCGGCGTCGAGCCGATCTGCCGGACGCTGACAGCGTCCGGGTGGCCGATCGCGGCCAGCACGTATCGGGCCGCCGTGCGTCGGCTGCCCTCGGCCTGGGCCCGCCGCGACGCCTGCCTGACCGAACAGATCCGCCGGGTCCACGCCGACAACTACAGCGTCTAGGGCGCCCGCAAAGTCCGGCTGGCCTTGAACCGTGACGGCATCGAGGTAGCCCGGTGCACCATCGAACGGCTCATGCGCCACGCCGGCCTGTGCGGGGTGATGCGCGGCAAGACGCGCCGGACCACGATCGCCGACGAACGCGCTGGCCGCCCGGCGGACCTGGTCGGGCGACGGTTCACCGCCGACCATCCGAACCGATTGCGGGTCGCGGACTTCACCTACGTGCCGACCTGGACCGGCCCCGCCTACGTCGCGTTCGTCATCGATGCCACCCACGCACCTGGACCACCAGGTAATATTACGGTCGCTGGAGCCCGCTCACGCTACGTGCAAGCGCTCATGAGACCACTCGGGCACGAGTGCGCAGATCTGCCGAGAACAGTGCGTTCAGCCCTGCGGCAGATCGCCCGGATTGCAACAGAAGAGGAGGACCTGCATTCATTTAGTTCTTTCCTTTCTAGCCCTCCTAACAGTCAAGCCTATTACCGTCATTGCTGCGGCAAATAGCGTACCGATTGTAGTCAACGCTACCGGTAGGACCAAGGCCAAAAGTTTAGGATCTGCTGGGTCTGACAAGGCCGCCGCTCCCCATGCCGCAGCTCCGACGAGCAACGCGACGGTGCTGACACAAAATATGAGGGTAGCGCGTACCACTCCAAGCGCAGGGTCCATTTCTGGATCACTATTCGCATGGTTGGTCAGTCGACCGAGACGTCGACTTGGCATTCGCCTTGCGCCCGAAGAAGTTGAGGATTCTCTCGCTTGGTTCATATGATTCATGCCCGTCGTCCCTTACTCCGTGAGCGTGTATCGCGTGGGCTCTACTACACTGCTCCACGTCTAGTCCGACGATAACCGGACAGCGGCACGACGCTGGTGCCAGCTGGCACCAGTACCTACTCGACACTCAACCCGAGCCGTTCACATAAGGCAAGAATTCGGCGGCGATCACTGAATTTCCCGTGCTCGGCTAAGCTTCGAGCGGTCTCGCGGACTATCGGAGATGAGCGCGTTCTGAGTGGCGCGATACGCTCAGCGGACAAGAGCATCATAAGGGAATCGGAACTACGGCCGACCCGGGCCATAGCCTTGCCGAGATCCTGGTAGAAGCCGCCCTTCCAATTCATGGACTGGATCGCGTCTGGTGTGGTCTCGAGGGCAAGCCGGACCGCTCTATGTTCTTGCTCCCCGTCGGCGTACGCCGATATACGCCAAAATTTAACATTGGTGGGGCCGAAGTGCAGCGGTACGACGAGCTCGCCGGTCCTGCTGCGCAGTCCGGTCTCTCCTGTTAACTTCGCCACGCGCTCGGCCTCCCGAATTAGCTCCTCGGAATCTTCGCTCCGGCCTACGGCAATGTAGCCGTACGCCGTCGTGAGGAGGAGTTGTCCGTATGCTTCATAGCCTCCAAGACTATCGAGATGGTTTCCCGCCTCGGCCAAGTGATTAGCCGCCAGGGTTGCGCCTCTTGCATAAGTTCCGCAAGCGAAAGCGGCATAGGCGCGGTCGTGCCCGGCTATCGTCAGAAGAACAGGATCCTCCAACTGTTCTGCCGCACGCCTACATCGCTCCGCGGCAAGCCACGTCTCAGCCGGCCTCCCGATTGAGCGGAGAGTTAGCAGAGCCATGTGCGTAGCGCGCACTGTTAGCCTTAACGCCTCCTCGCGGTCGTTGGAATTTGCCATAGCATGCAATGCTCGAAGCACGCCTGGGAGGCGTTGGCCAAGACCGATATAGTCGCACTTGTCATGGAAGAGATTGATTAACAGCTCAGTCTCAGCGCGAAGATGGTCAATCGGCGAAATGCTAGTGACCGGATCGTCGTCTAGGTCGGTTTCCACAAGCGCTTGAACGATGGCCTGCGAATATCCTTGTGCGCGCGCGGTGAGTGGGTCACTAGGCTGAGCAGGCTGCCCTGTCAGTTCCGCGATAGGAATCTCGAGCGCACGTGCGATCTCCGCTATGATGAATCGATTGTCAGCCGATCGTTCCCCGCGCTCAATCCGTGACCAGGTGGTGTGGGAAACCCCGGCCCGATCGGCAGCCTGCCGTATAGACCATCCGCGCACTTTCCGGCGCATTCGCATTACGTCTCCAACACGCAGGTCCGGGGCCTTTATGCGCATGCGCGGTTCCTCTCTGGTCAGGAGTAGGCGACTCCAGTGGAGAGCTCAGCGTAATCATCCGCGTGCGTAGAGTGCCCCCGCCTGTCGTCGTCTATAGCGCATGCCAGCCAAAAGGACATGCTCAGCGACGTCATGGCCTTGGAAGTTGCCAGCAAGAGCTTGAGCAGTCACTGATTGGAACTCTGTGCATGCTGCATTGATCTGCCGCCGTCCGTGCGCGGTGGGCGTCTGCCCGTAAACCCACGTCAAGTAGCCTCTTGCGGTGGCCGAGCCTGGCGTCCTGTACATATCCCAACTCTCCGCTGAGGTTTCGTGGTGTACCTCGGCCCCACGTAGAGTGGCCCCGACGTCACGATGGTCCACGCCGGAGATACCGAACCTCTGTGCGATCGCCTGTGGCAGGGACACCCCGGCGTTATCTCCGAGCCGGTGCCACAGCACGTCCTAGTTACCTGGGTCGGGCTCGAGGAAGCGGTCGCAAGTTTCGACGTCGGATTCAGTTGCGACGACCAGGGCTTTGACTGCGGTCTGGGCGTCCTCTCCGCCCAAGATTACGAGATGCGGCGCACTCGGATATTGGATGGCAAACCACCGATAGGCTGACGGATCTCTTTGCGCGGTGTGCGTCGCACTCATCTCATCTGCCACGGAGAAACGCATGCCCCGCTCGCTGGGCAGTGACGGTGCGCTGTGGGCGTGTCCGAACGAGTACTACATCGCCGCTCGGTGTGCGTTGCACCGTCGCCGGCATTTGACCGGGGGGGGGTATTCTGCGCTTGCGGTCGAAGAGAGATCGGTCAAAGAGCACCGATCGTGGCTTCGATTGCAGTCGCGATCTGTTCTGCGGCCATTTCCTCAGAGTTGAACGCGTGGTCGGCCGGGATCGCTGGTAGCAGGTCGCGGAAACGGCGGTGCGCGGCGTGATGAAAATCTGGCTCGCGTGACAGCCCGCGACTTGGGTCAGCCTGCGCACGCGCGAACGTGACCGCTACCGTTGCGTCGATGACAGCCCATAGCGCTACTGCATCGTCCGGAAGGGCGCAGGTGAGGGCCGCCTGTTCTTCTTCGGTGTAAATCGGTCCGACGACCACGACGTAGTCGACCCCCGAGCGCATCCATTGGCCGACGAGTGCGCCATGAGCCTCGTGGGCGGCGAACCACAGTCCGGCCTGGGCAGCGCCGGGCGTCGATACCATCGCCGCGACATCATCGACATCTGCAACGACGACGGTCTTGCCGCGATCGGTCAAGCGTTTGGCCAGCGCGTCGGCGACGGTGTTCTTGCCGGCGGCGATCGGGCCTGTGAGGACTACCAGTAGAGGCATCGTCCAAATCTGCCTGACTACCGGCACGACCGCCAATTCCCGGGCGCTGCAGGATTATCTCGCCTGTCCCTCCTCGGCCCATCGACATCCGGATCTGCCGCCGATAATGCGCGTTTGTCTTGGCTGGGACCCTATTGACGTAATGCGTGGTGCACTATGAGTTCCAGTTTCAGGGTTCCACGGGGGCGCCGCCCGTCGTCGGCGAGGCCCGCCATCACGCCGCGTGCGGCTGCCGACCGGTGTTCGCCGGCGTCAGCTGTCGAGGTCGTCCTGGTGCGGGCGGCGTGATTTGATCCATGTCTCGACGTCCTCGGCGCGCCAAACCTTGCCGGCCTGTAGCTCGGCCACCGGTGTCGGGAAGTCGGCGCGTTGGGTGAGCTGGTAGGTGCGCTGGCGGGAGATCCCGCCGAGGCGTACCCGGATCTCGTGGGCGCCCATGAGGTTCAGCTTCGCCATGCGAGTGACTATAGACCTACGACAAGCTGTGTCCCGCGACGCGCGGGCAGTTAGCGGGCGTGGTCAGTGCACCGTCTCGATGAGAGCGTGCGGGACCGAGCCTACGGATCAGAAGGTTAGGGGTTCGAGTCCCTTCGGGCGCACAGCAATTCGAGAGGCCTCAACTGCGGAAACGCGGTTCGGGCCTCTCGCGTTTCCAGCCCTTTGTGGAGGTTGGGTGGCGTGTGGGTGGCACATGGGTGTCGTCACTTTCCGCGACGATACGGGTGTTTACGGGCTCGTGACCTGCGACGTCGGCTCTTCTGACCGGGCTTATCCGCTGGGGTGGTTTGTTTTTCGGCGCGCCCCGTCGGCCGGTTCTTCGCCGCTTTCTGTTTGATCCGTTGGCGTGTGTGGCGGTCGGCGGCCAGCACCAGGGCGGCGGTGGCGTCGGCGCAGCGGCGTTGCGCGTCGGGCAGGACGCTGGTGTAGGTGTCGGCGGTGACCACGATGCTGGAGTGCCCGAGCAGGTCCTGCAGGGTCTTGAGGTCGGCGCCGGCCTCGTGGGCGAGCGACGCGGCGCCGTGCCGCAGGTCGTGTAGCCGCACCGGGGGCAGCCCGGCCCGGTCGGTGAGTTTGCGGAACCGGGTGGTGGCGTAGTTCGGGTTGATCGGCTGGCCGTCCTTGCGAGTGAATACATATCCGGAGTCGTTCCACTGGGCTTTAGTGGCGTGCCGGCGGTCGCGGCGCTGGAGTTGCCGGCGGCGGTGCTCGCGCAGGATCGCCACGGTGTGTTTGTCCAGGGCGACGGCCCGCCGGCCGGCGGCGGTCTTCGGGTCGCCCTCGACGACCTCGTGGCCGGCGGTGGTGCGCTGCCGCTCGACGAACAGCAGCCCGCGGTCGAGGTCGACGGCCGCCCAGCGCAGGCCGCAGAGCTCGCCGCGGCGGAGCCCGCGCAGGGCGGCGAGCCACCAGAACGCGAACAGCGAGTCCTCGACCACCCCGCCCAGGAAGGTGGAGAGCTGCTGGGCGGTCCACACCGCGACCGGCGGGTGCTCGCCGGTCAGCTTCCACTGCTCGACCCGCCCGTCGGTCCAGACCTGGGCGTGCGGTTTGCGGTAGCCCGCGATCTCGATGTGCCGGGCCGGGTTGGACTCGATCAGTTCTTCCCGCACGGCGAGGTTCAACGCTGCCCGCAGGGTGGTGCGTAGGTGGTTGAGCGCTGACGCAGACTGGGGCAGGCCTTTGGCGTTGGTGGTCTGGGCGATCTTGGCGAATACCGCCCGCAGCAGCGGGCCGTCGAGTTCGGTGAGCCGGTAGGTGCCGAGGCGGGGGATGAGGATCAGTTCACCGACGGGGAAGCGGGGCAACTGACCGCGGCGTCACTGTCACCATCGCCACCACCGGGGCCGCTGCCCGCCGTACCCCTCTGCCTCACCCTGTGCGACCTCGCTCTGGACGCCGACAACGACGGCTACACCATCGCCCGCCGGCTACACCGCAGCCGCATCCACCGCCACGCCCGCCTGATCGCCGTCCCCGGATTCGCCGCGGAAACCGACCTCACCCGCAGCCGTGCCGCCGGCTTCGACGCCCACCTACCCAAACCCCTCGACCTCGACCAACTTTCTCGCCACCTGGACGCACAGCTGGGGACACGGCCCTGGCCGCCGGAAAGTTACGGATCAGAACGTTAGGGGTCGAGTCCCTTCGAATGCACAGATCCACATGACTCCGGACAGGGCGGCGGGGCTAGTCCGCGGTGCGGAGTTCGGCGTAGGCGACGATGTTGTCGATGTAGTGGCCGGTGCGGTTGTCGAAGTCGCCGCCGCAGGTGATCAGGCGCAGGCCGGCGTGGTCGATGGTGCCGTAGACCGCGTCGGCCGGGAACTTGTTCTTGGCGTAGCGGTCGACCCGGGTGACGGCAAAGACGGCGGTGACGCCGTCCTGCCGGGTGACGTCGATCTGATCGCCGGCGCGCAACGTGGACAGGCGGGCGAACGTGCCGTCGGCGCCCTGGTAGTCGACGTGGCCGGCGAGCACGGCCGGACCGAGCGAGCCGGGGGTGGGCGCTCTGGTGTACCAGCCGACGGTGCGGGCGTCGGTCGGCACCTGCATAGAGCCGTCGGGGTTCTGGCCGAGACCGATCACCGCCTCGTCGACGCTGAGCGCCGGAATCCGCACCCGGGTCGGGAAGGAGGTGGGCAGAAGCGTCCCCCGGGTGAGAACGTCGCTGCCGGACCGGGTGGGCGCGGCGGGGTGGGCGACAGGCGGCGGTGCACTTCGAGGTGATTCGGCCGCGGGCTGGTCGTGCCGGCCGACGGCAATCGCTACCGCACCGGCGATCGCCAGAACCGCAGCGACGGAGCGGGCTCGCTTCATCGCTGGGCGCGGCTCAGCACGTACGTGCGACGACGGGCGAATACGAGAAGGCCGAGCGCCGCGAGTAGCGCGAGTCCGCCGGTGCCGTACCAGACGGCGGCTTGGTTCCGGGTGGTGCCGTCGCCGGTGGCGACGCCGCCGACCGGCACCGAGCCTGCGGGGCGCCGGAGACCATGCCGCAGGTGGCGGGGTCGGTGGCCTCCTCGGGGATGCCGCTGAGTCCGGCCGACTGGGCCAGCGTGGATTCGCCGAGGCCGTCGAGGTCGTACTTGTTGTTGCCGTTGGCGTCGACGCCGTGCTGGACGATGTGCAGGTCCTTGAGGTGTTCGATGGTGCCCTTCGGCAGGTCGGCGGACGCGATGGTCCGGTCGTACGCCAGGTTGCCTTTTGCGTCGGCGGTGGGCATGCGGTCGACGGCGAGGCCGCTGGCCTTGGCCGTGTCGCCCTTGGTGGTCAGCGCGACGAAGATGTCGCCGTAGGAGGGCATGCCTTCCTCAGTGCTGACGTAGCCGTTGCCGTTGGTGTCGGCCGACATGTCGGGGCAGTGGAAGTCCATCCCGGTGGCCGAGCCGTGCAGGTGCTGGGCGTGCGGCGAGTTCGGCACCAGGCCGGCCGAGCGGATGCTGATCTTCAGGTCGCCGTTGTTGAGGGCGGTCAGCGTGGCGTTACCGCTCGCCCCGGTGTTGTTGAGCTCGAGCAGCTTGACGTGCACGCTCTCGTCGGCCAGGGCCGCGGTCGGGGTGGCCAGCACCATGGCGGCCACGGCGGAAACGGCGAACAGCGTTCGGCGAAACTTCATGGGTTGCCTTTCGGGGGGCGGTCAGCGAGCGGAGGCAAACAAGTTCACGAGCTGCTTCTGTACGGGTAGTGCCTGCTTCCAATCCGCGTCGGCGGTCGTCCAGCGCAGCAGGTAGGAGCGGTCGTTCGACGTGGCGATCAGGATCCGCCGTTCGTGCAGCGTGGTGTCCGAGTCGGGGCGCCAGGTGTACTCCCAGTCGGCGCCGCCGCGCTGGAGCAGCAGGACGCCCATGCTGATCCGCGCGTATCCGGGCAGACCGCCGTCCTTCTCGCGGGCCTGCCAGTAGGCGAGGGGCTGCTGGGTCCGCACCGGCGACTGGGTCACCTTGAACGCCCGCCGTCCGGCCGGGTCCCCGAAGCAGACGTCGTTGCCGCTGGTGGAGCGCTGCCAGCCGGCGGGTACGGCCAAGGTGAACCCGGCCGGGTCGCGGGTCCAGATCCACCGGGCGGGCAGGTCGGTCGGCACGTTGGTGCTCGCGGCGGTGATGGGCCGGCGGTCGGCGCCGAGGCCGCACAGGTCGCCGGGCCGGTAGATGTGCGTCGGAGCGGGGGCGGCCGATTCCAGGGCGGCGGGCGTCGCCTGATGTGATCGGGCGGCGTAGGCGCCGCCACCGGTGATCAACAGCGCCAGCGAGAGGCCGGTGACCAGAGCGACCCGCGGGCGGCGTCGTCGTGCGGTAACGGTGGCGATGCCCCGGGCGACCGGAGCGAAGGGCCGGCCGTTGCGGTGGCCGGCAATCGTCTCCAGCCAGGCGGTTGTCTGCTCGGCATCCGGGCGGCGCTGCGGGTTCTTGTCGAGTAGGGCCAACAGCAGGGGCGTCAGAGCGCCGGCCCGGCGTGGCGGGTCAGGGTTGTCGTTCAGCAAGGCCTGGATGGACGCCTCGACGTTGTCGCGGGCGAACGGGGGTCGTCCCTCGACCGCGGTGTAGAGGGTGGCTCCCAGCGACCACAGGTCGGCCGGGGCGCCGGTCTCGGCCGAGCGCAGCCGTTCCGGGGCGACATAGTGTGGCGAGCCCAGCAGCGGATCGGGCGCGCCGGATTCCCGGTCGCCAATGATGGCCAGGCCGAAATCCGTGAGCACGACCCGGCCGTCGGCGCCGAGCAGGACGTTGCCCGGTTTGACGTCGCGGTGCAGTACTCCGCCGGCATGTGCGCTGCGCAGGGCGGAGAGCACACGAAGGCCGAGTCGGGCGACCTCTCGGAGGGCGAGCGGCCCGTCGGCTCGGATCACTTCCTGCAGCGAGCGACCGTTGATGTACTCCATGACCAGCCAGGAGTGGTCCTGCTGCCAGACGACGTCATGGACGGTGATGACGCCGGGGTGGTCCAGGCGGGCGGCCGCGCGGGCTTCGCGCATGGTCTGGGTGGCCAGCAGGGCGGTGGAGGCAACGGTGATCTCTTTGACCGCTACTACCCGTTGGAGCAGTTCGTCTTGTGCTCGCCAGACCCGGCCCATGCCACCCGAGCCGATCAGCTCGAGCAGGCGGTAGCGGCCGCCTACCACCTGTTGTGTTGTCATGACCGGGATTCGGAGCCGATCATGGTGCGGATGGGCCGGGATTCACTCGACGGTGACGGTGATGGTGTGCCGGCCGGTCGCTCCGCTGGGGAAGGGGGTGGCTCGAGCCTCGGTCTGCACCTGGCCGGTGCTGTCGGTGGCGCGGACCGACAGGGAGTGTGGTCCGGCGGTGGCGTTCCAGGTCCAGCGCCACTGCACCCAGGTGTCGGTCGACGGGACGGGCAGCAGTTCGGCCGCCTGCCACGTGCCGCCGTCGACGCTGATCTCGACCTTGGTGATGCCGCGGCGCTGGGCCCAGGCCACGCCGGCCACGGTCACCGGGCCGGCGGCGGGGCGGGCGAACGGACGTGGTTTGTCGATGCGGGAGGCGGTCTTGACCGTGCCGGGTCGGGCCCAGCCGCGTTCGACCCAGTACGCGTCGAACTTGGCGAACGTGGTCAGCTCGAGTTCGGTGACCCATTTGCAGGCGCCGGCGTAGCCGTACAGGCCGGGGGTCAGCATGCGTACGGGAAAGCCGTGCTCGGGTCGTAGCGGCTCGCCGTTCATGGCGACCGCGAGCATGGTGTCGCGGCCGTCGAGGGCGGTCGCGACGGGGGTGCCGATGGTCATGCCCTCGACCGACCGGGCGACGATCTGGTCGGCCTCCGGGCGCAGTCCGGCCTCGCGGAGCAGCGGGGCCAGCGGGACGCCGAGCCAGCGGGCGGTGCCGATGTAGGGGCCGCCGACCTCGTTGGAGACGCAGTTGAGGGTAATGTCGCGCTCGATGAGCGGCCGCCGCAGCAGGTCGTCCAGCGAGAGCTTCAGTTCGGTGCCGACCATGCCGTGGATGCGCAGCGTCCAGGTGTCGGGGTCGACGCGGGGGACGGTCAGCGCGGTGTCGACCCGGTAGAAGTCGGCGCTCGGGGTGGTGAAGCCAGGCGCGATGCCGGTCGGCACGGGTTTCGCCGGGGAGCTTGGTGCGGGCAGTGCCAGATCGGTGCGTACGCGGCCAACCGTTCGGGTGAGGAGTTGGGCTCCCGCTTCGGCCAGCACGGCTGCGCCGCCGACGAGAACCACGCCGCGCAGGAAGGCCCGCCGGTTGCCCGTGGGCTGGTCGACGGTCCGCAGCAGCCACCACAGCGTCGCTCCGGCGATCGCGGCCGCCAGCAGGGACGGCACCGGGGAGAAGGCCGAGGCGGTGGGCCGGGTCAACGCGGCGGTGGCGCCGGCCGCGCCGAGGACGACGGTGCCGATCGGGACCAGGATCCGGCGACGGCGGCCGAGGACACCGAGGGCCGCGGCGAACAGGGCGAGCACCAGGCCGACCGAACCGAGCAGCACCGGCTTGTCGTTGGTACCGAGTTCCCGTACGGCAAATTCTTTGACCGGGGTCGGGGTGGCGTCGATGATCGCGCCGCCAACCGCGATCAGGGGGGCCGCGTCGGGCCGGGTCGTGGCGGCGAACAGTTCCGCGACCGCGATCCCGAGCCCGGCGGCGAGTACCCCTGCGGCGGCGTCGCGCAGCAGGTCGCGCATCAGCTCTTCGGCATGAGGACGGAGTCGATGATGTAGACGTTGGCGTTCGCGGTCTGGACGTTGCCGCAGATGACCGAGGCGCTGCCGTCGACCTTGAAGTCCTCGCCCGAGCCCATGACGCTCAGGTCCTTGCCCTCGAGGGTCTTGTGGGTGCCGGACAGGTCGGCCGGGGTCAGCTTTCCGGGTACGACGTGGTAGGTCAGGATGTCGGTCAGCGTCTTCTTGTCGGCCAGCACCTTCTTGAGGTCGGCCGCCGGGATCTTGTTGAAGGCGTCGTTGGTCGGTGCGAAGACGGTGATGCCGTCGGCCGAGTTGAGCGAGTCGACCAGCCCGGCCTGCTTGACCGCGGAGACCAGGGTCGACAGCAGCGGGTTGCCCGACGCGGCGGTGGCCACGGGCTCCTGGGCCATGGCCTGGAAGCTGCCCTTGTTCGACGGGTCCGTGGGCACGGCGGCACAGCCGGCGCCGAAGTTCTCCATGGTCATGGCTGGGGCGGCGCTGGACTCCATCGGGGCGGCGCTGGTCATGGTCGGTGCGGCTGCCGGCGTGCTGGAGCCGCTGTCGGAGTCGTCGCTGCCGCATGCGGCCAGCGAGATCGAGAACAGCGTGGCGGCGGTCAGGGCGGTGATCTTGGTGGCGCGCATGAAGTCTTTCCTCCTGTTTTGGGTGGCTTTGACATTGATTCGGAACGGTCCTCAGCCAGGATGGGTCGGGTCTCAGATCAATTTCACGAGCGCCTCGAGTGGCGCCGTCGGAGTGGCCGAACCCGGTGCGGGCTCGAGCGTGACGCCCACCTCGGACGAGCTCGGCAGGCCGTCGACGATCTGCACGATTACGGACTGTCCCTCGTGCAGGGCGCCGGCCGAGGACGGAGTGCCGCCGCGGATGGTCCAGAGCTGGTACACCCGTCCGTCCGCCGGGGCGTCACTCGCGGCCAGCATGATCACACCAGCGTCACGCAGCCGCGAACTCGCTACCGTGACCCGGCCGCCGCTGGTGAGCGGCTGCTCGCGCACGACCAGGTCCGGTGCGGCGAGTACGGCACGCGTTCGGGCCTCACTGGCCTGTGCAGCCTCGGTGAGCTGACGCTGCTGATCGACCCGATGGTCCTGCACCGCGTAGACCACCGAGCCGGTGCCGGCTGCCGCGACCAGCGCCGCCGCTGCCGCGATCAGCCGCATCCGGCGCGACGGTCCGGTTGCGCTCGGCCGGGCGGCCGGCTCGGGCGGCAGCTGCCGGGTATTCGCGATGCCGGCCATCACGGTCTCGCGCAGTTGAGGTGGGGGCACCGACCAGGCGCCGTCGGCCAGGCGTGCCGCGACTTCTCTGAGTTCGGCGATCTCGGCCCGGCAGTCGTGACAGTCACGCAGGTGCCGGTCGACCGCGGCGCGTTCGAGGTCGTCGATCGCATCCAGCGCGTACGCACCGATCAAGGAATGCACGTCGGCGCTCATGCCGCCGCCCCTACGGCGAGGCAGTCGCGCAGCCGGGCCAGTCCGTCGCGCATCCTCGATTTGATCGTCGGCAGCGGGGTCCGGAGCAAGTCGGCAACTTGTGGGTAGGTGTTGCCCTGGTAGTAGGCGAGAATGACCGCCTGGCGTTGAAGCTCGGTCAGTTCGTCCAGGCAGTGCCGTACCTGCTGCCGTTCGAGACGCGCGGCGACCTCGTCGGTCACCGAATCGAACGGCATGTCGATCGTGGCCGCGCCCACCCGCGCCGTCCGGTCGGCCGCCGATTGTTCCGCTCGGACCCGGTCGACCGCCCGTCGGTGCGCGATGGTGAAAATCCAGGCGGTCGCCGAGCCTTTGCCCGGGTCGAACCGGGTTGCCGACCGCCACACTTCCAGGAGGACTTCTTGGGCGACCTCCTCGGACTGTGCCGGGTCGCGCAGCACACGCCGGATCAGACCGTAGACCCGCGGTGCCACCAAGTCGTACAACTTGCCGAAGGCTTTTTCATCGCCCCGGGAGACGTCCAGCAGCAGTGCCGCCGCGTCGGGTGCCGGATCTGGCCCGGGCACCGATGTGAGGTGCTCGGCCCGGCGGCTGATGTCTCGTTCGCCCATATTCGTGCCCTTCGTGCGGAGCCTCCGCTCAGGCCATGATTCGGCGCACGAGCGGCTCCGGATGGGGGTCAGCGGCTCTGGAAGTCGACGACCGCGGCCGACGTCGCAGCAGGCCTGCGGCTATGGCGGCTCCTTCAAAGGAGTTGCTGGGCGAGCAGCAGGATGTTGAGTCCGCTGAGAACGGCTACGACCGCGGTCATGGCGACCACGGTGAACCGGCTGTTGACGTGTTCACCCATAAGGCTGCGGCGGCTGGTCAGCACCAGCAGACCGACCAGTGCGAACGGGATGCCGAAGGACAGGACGACCTGACTGAGCACCAATGCCTGTGTGGGGTCGACCCCAGAGCAGAGCAGAACCACCGCCGGGGCCATCGTGACCGAACGCCGGACCGCCAGCGGAATGCGCGTACGCAGGAACCCGTCCATTACCATCTGACCGGCCGCGGTGCCGACGCTGGAGGACGCGATGCCGGAGGCGAGCAGAGCTGCGGCGAAGGCGAGCGCGGCACCGCCGCCGACCAGTCGGTCGAGGCCGATGTGCACCGCGTCGAGGGTGATGGCCGGGGTGCCCGGGCCGCGGTGGAATAGTTTGGCCGCGATGGCCAGCATGCTGAGGTTGACCAGGCCGGCGATGCTCATGGCGACGGCGATGTCGACCCGTTCGAGGCGCAGCAGCTTTCGCTTCTCGGCGGCTGTGCGGCCCTCTGCGCGGCCGCGCATCAAGCCCGAATGCAGGTAGATGGCGTGCGGCATGACGGTGGCGCCGATGATGCCGACCGCGAGCAGCAGGACGTTGTCGCCGCCGATGTTCGGGAGCAGGCCGGTGAGGCTGCCCGAGGCGGAGGGCGGGACGCGTACCGCCAGGTAGAGGAAGCCGGCACAGATCATGGCGAGCATGGCGCCGATCGCCAGTTCGAACGGCCGGTATCCGCGGCGCTGCAACGCGAGCAGGGCGAATGAGATGACCGCGGTGATCGCGGCGGCCAGCGGCATCGGGATGCCGAACAGCAGATAGAGCCCGATGGCGGCGCCGACGAATTCGGCCAGGTCGGTGGCCATGGCGACGATCTCGGCCTGTCCCCACATCACCCAGGAGCGGGGTCCGGGAAAGGCGTCGCGGAAGACGTGCGGCAGGCTGCGCCCGGTGGCCACGCCGAGCTTGGCCGACATGTACTGGATGGGCATCGCGACGAGGTTGGCCAGGACGACGACCCAGACAAGTTGGTAGCCGGTGCTGGCGCCGCCGGCGAAGTTCGTGGCGAAGTTGCCCGGGTCGACGTAGGCGATAGCCGCGACGAACGCGGGGCCGAGCACGGTGGCGGCACGCAGCCGGACCGGGCGGGCGCCGCGGCGTTCGAGCGTCGGTACGGCGTACGCCATTGGTGGTGTTTGAGCCATCTGCGGTTTTCTTCCTCGGGGTTCACGGGCCCGCCGTCGCGGCGGGCCCGTCCGGCACGGCTCAGGAACTGGTGTTCAGCTCACCGTTGACACCCCAGGGGTAGAAGCCGCCCTTGGTGGTCTTGTTCGGGTTGAGGTAGACGATGTTCAGCACCCGGTCGTAGGAACGGCTGAAGTTGATGCCGTTCTTGTCGGTCGGGTTGATGTTGGCGTTCTTGTCGCGGACGATCGCCTGGTCCTCGTCGCCGTACCCGTCGAGCATGTTGCGAGCCGCGGACAGCTTCACGACCTGCGGCGCCAAGTCCTTCTCGAACAGCGAGGACCGGATCGTCGCTGCGTGGTACGCCTCGGCCGACAGGATGCCGGCGGCTGCCTCGAGGTAGGTCTTGTTGGTGATCAGCGGGGCGGCGCCCTTGTACGCGGTCACGCCGACGTCCTCGAACAGGAACGCGGCCAGCAGGAAGTTGTTCTCGTTGGCGTACGGGTCGAACACGGCATTCGGGCCGATCAGCTTGGCCGCCCGGGCGGCGGCCGTGAAGCTGTCACGGATGTTGATGGCCGGTCGCGACACGGCGGCGGAACCGAGCGCTCCGCGCAGGAACTTCACGTGGGCCAGTTCATCGGCCGCGATCTCGGTGGCGTACTGGCGGATGCGGCTGGTCTTGAACGGCACCTTCTTGCCGCCGGTGACCCCGCCCCGGCGTCCGGTGCCCGTGGTCAGGCCGTCGGCGAGACCGTGCCCGTGCACGGCGAACGAGTAGAACTCAGCCTCGAGGTACTCGAGGTTAAGAGCGAAATTGAGGACGGCGCCGTCACTCGGAGCGGCCTCCGCGCCGACGGTGCCGGCCATGTCCGAGTCGGCGAGAGCCGCGCTGGAACCCAGCGCACCGGCTCCGACGACGCCGAGCCCGAGCGCGCCGGCGCTCTGCAGGAAACGCCGCCGGTCGGTGGCGTTCTCCGAACTGCGGGCGATCATCTGCCCGACAAGCTTCTTTCCGAACACGTGGTACTCCTCGATGCTGGTTGCGGCGCGCCCGCGTGCGGCGGGCGTGAGGGGTGGCTCGTTCGCCGTCGTCATCAGGGCATGGCTCCGCCAAAGCAGTGGTCCTGATGAGTGGAGCGGAGACCGTGATCTGCCGCTCTGAGCGATGAGGCCGCGCGGGATCCCCGCTCTTCCCGGCCAGGAAGAGCGGCTGTCCGCGTGAGGTGAGGTGCAGTTGCCGCCGGTCCGAGTGAGGACCGGGCTTAGGCGTCGCGGGAACTCCGATCGTCAGCGATGCGCTTGCACCCACGTCTGAAAGTACGAGCACGCAAACCACTTGTCAGCCGGAAACTAAGATTGCTGAGCAGAAGCTGAGAGATTCGGCGAACGGCTGGCCACGGGCTTGGGCGGGGGCCCTTGGACGTCCCGCTCACCGCTCCCGCTCGAGCCATCTGCGGATCGCCGTGCGGAGGACAGCCCTATCCCTCCGTGATGTACGGGATGGAGCCGGTCTGGTTCTTCTCGATGACCTCGGTTGCGGCCTGGATCAGCGAAAAGCCAGCGCCGGTTGCTCGAGTGCGCAGGGCCTAATAGGCGTGCTCTGTGTCTGTTTCGCCGGTGGATGTCAGGGCGCTGATGGCGCGCCGGATCATGGTGCGCAGTGCGACTGCTGCACTCAGTCCTGCGGCCAGGTCGCGGCCGCCGGCGTCGAGGGCGCCATGATGCCAGTGTCCGGTCATCTCGGGGTCGTAGGCGTCCCAGACCGCGTCGGCGAGTGCCGAGAGAGCACCTGTTCGCCGCTACGGATCAGAAGGTTAGGGGTTCGAGTCCCTTCGGGCGCACAAGCTCATTAAGGGTCTGAGCTGCAGAAATGCGGTTCGGGCCCTTCATGCTGTCCGGCCTGTATGGACGGTGGGTGTCGTGTGGGTGCCTCATGGGTGTCGTCACTTTCCGTGACGGCCGGTGTGTTGACGGCGTCGTGACCTGCGATTCTGCTTGGTTCGGGTGGGCTGTTGTCCTGGGGTTGTTTGTTTTTCGTCGCGTCCGCCGGGCCGGTTCTTCGCCGCCTTCTCCTTGATCCGCTTGCGCGTGTGCCGGGCCGCCGCGAGGACCAGGTCGGCGGTGGCGTCGGCGCAGCGTCGCTGGGAGTCGGGCAGGACGCTGGTGTAGGTGTCGGCGGTGACGACGATGCTGGAATGCCCGAGCAGGTCCTGAAGGGTCTTCAGGTCGGCGCCGGCCTCGTGGGCCAGCGACGCGGCGCCATGGCGGAGGTCGTGCAATCGGACGGGTGGCAGACCGGCGCGTTCGGTGAGTTTGCGGAATCGGGTGGTGGCGTAGTTCGGGTTGATCGGTTCGCCGTTCTTGCGGGTGAACACGTAGCCGGAGTCGGTCCAGGTCATGTTGGCGGTGTGCCGGCGGTCGAGTTGGCGGCGGCGGTGCTCGCGCAGGACCTGCACGGTGCGTTTGTCCAGGGCGACGGCGCGGCGGCCGGCGGCGGTCTTGGGGTCGCCTTCGACGATTTCGTGGCCGGCGGTGGTGTGGTTGCGTTCGACGAACAGCAGCCCGCGGTCGAGGTCCACGGCCGCCCAGCGCAACATCGTTGTCCCGGGTGACGCTGACCGTGTCGGCGTCCCTTCCGCCGAATCGCTCACGTCTGGCCCCTGCACTCTCGAGGACAGACGTGAGGGGACATGCTGAATGTACGGGTTGATCGTGCCGGAACCGCTGACCGCGCGGATGCTGTAGTTGCTCAAGGGCGAGGATTCGATCACCCTTCTGGTGGTGTCGGCGGGCGCAGCGGTGTCACCGGCCGGGGATCTAATCGAGTTCGACGTCGTTCCCGAAGGTGCCAGCCGGGTGGTGGACGATCCGCTCGATCTTGGTGTTGACCGCGAAGGCGCCGATTGTGGTCGAACGTGTCGAGGTCACGATGGTGGCGGCGGACCGAGTCGAGCACGGGTGCCTGGCCGGGGCGTCGACGCGGTGGTCTGGCGCGAGATCGCACACCAGGCCGGCGAGGAAACCGCGAGCGGTGCCTCCGGAGGCGTCGGATCGCGCCCCTCCAGCTCGCCCGTACCCACGGTCTGCCGAAGTCGTCGGATCGTCGATTCGCTGTTCGGATTTCGGATTCATTCGGGTCATCGGGGTAACCGCCCCTGGATCGGGGCCGGGATCCGCTGGACCGCGTGTCGGGCGAAAGCCGAACGAGAGACGGGGAAGGCCGACATGAGTGATCGAATCGCCGACATCTGGGGTGCCCGAACCCCGCACGGGCGGGGGACTGTCTGGCCGGCTCGGGTGGATCTGCACTTGGCGGACGGGCTGGGGGAGTGGGAGGTCGATCGGTGGGTGCAGAGCGCTTGTTTGTTGTGCAGCAACGGTTGTGGTTGTGACATCGCGGTCAAGGACGGCCGGATGGTCGGGGTGCGCGGCCGGGCCACTGATGTGGTCAATCACGGCCGGATGGGCCCGAAGGGCCTGTACGGCAGCACCCCGTGGGCGCGGTCCGCTGATCGGCTCACCCGCCCGCTGGTCCGCGATAACGGCCGGCTGGTCGAGACGGACTGGGACACGGCGATGGGCCGGGTGGTCGAGGTGTCGCGGCGTTTGCTTGCTGAGAAGGGTCCGTTGTCGCACGGCTTCTATACCAGCGGGCAGCTGTTCCTTGAGGAGTACTACGCCCTCGCCATGATCGGGAAAGCGGGTGTCGGGACGCCGCATATGGACGGCAATACCCGGTTGTGCACGGCGACGGCGGCGGCCGCGTTCAAGGAGTCGTTCGGCGCCGACGGGCAGCCCGGTTCGTACACCGATATCGAATACTGCGACGCGATCTTCTTGTACGGGCACAACATGGCCGAGACCCAGACGGTGCTGTGGATGCGCATCCTGGACCGTACCCGCTCGGCCGACCCGCCGGTGATCGTCTGTGTCGACCCGCGTCGTACCCCGGTCGCGCAGGAGGCCGAACGCACCGGCGGCGTGCACCTGGCGCCGAGGGTCGGCACGAATCTGGCGTTGATGAACGGCCTGACCCGGGAGTTGTTCGTCAACGGCTGGATCGATGAGGCCTGGGTGCAGGCGCACACGCTGGGCGTGGACGACCTGCGGACCAGTGTCGAGCGCTACCATCCGGATGAGGTCGGACGGATCTGCGGTATCGACCCGGACGATCTGCGGCGCGCGGCGAGGATCTTCGGCGAAAGTGAGCGAGTCCTTTCGACTGTTCTGCAGGGCTTCTACCAGTCGCATCAGGCGACCGCGGCAGCCGTCGCGGTGCACAACCTGCACCTGCTGCGCGGCCTGATCGGCCAAGTCGGTTCGGGGATCCTGCAGATGAACGGTCAGCCGACCGCGCAGAACAACCGTGAGTGCGGCGCGGACGGTGACCTGACCGGTTTCCGGAACTGGGACAACGAACAGCACGTGCGGGAACTCGCCGACCTGTGGAACGTCGATCCGCTGACCATCCCGCACTGGGCGCCCCCGACTAACGCCATGCAGATCTTCGGTTACGCCGAGGAAGGCTCGATCGGCCTGCTGTGGATCTCGGCGACGAACCCGGCCGTGTCGATGCCGGAATCGGCCCGGATCCGGCGCATCCTCGGCGGCGATCAATGCTTCGTCGTCGTGCAGGACCTGTTCCTCACCGAGACCGCCCAGCTCGCTGACGTGGTGTTACCGGCGGCGGGCTGGGGTGAGAAGAGCGGGACGTTCACCAACGTCAACCGGACCGTGCACTTGTCGGAGAAGGCCGTCGACCCGCCCGGTGAGGCGAAGAGCGACCTCGACATCCTTCTCCTGTATGCCGCGGCGATGGACTTCCGAGACCTGGACGGGGCGCCGCTGATCGGCTGGTCCACCCCGGAGGAGGCGTTCGACGCCTGGCGGGAGACGACCCGTGGGCGGCCGGTCGACTACACCGGCCTGTCGTATGCGAAGCTGCGCGGCCCGACCGGCATCCCGTGGCCTGTCAACGACGGCGCCCCTGAGGGCACCGACCGGCTGTACGCCGACGCGGTGTTCCCGACCGCCACCGACTACTGCGAGACCTACGGCCATGACCTGCTCACCGGCGCCGCGGTCACCGAACAGGAACACCGGGCGATGCGCCCGGACGGCCGGGCGTTTCTCAAGGCAGCCGCCTACACGCCGGCGCACGAGGAACCCGGCGACGACTACCCGCTGCTCTACACCACCGGCCGGACCGTCTACCAGTTCCACACCCGTACCAAGACCGGCCGCTCCCGATCCCTGAACCGCGCCGCCCCCGACGCGTGGGTCGAACTTTCCGTGCCCGACGCCGAACGCCTCGGCATCACCGAGGGTGACGTGGTCCGGGTGGAGTCGCCGCGCGGCGCCATCGAGGTCCGGGCCCGGGTCGGCCACGTCATGGCGGGGGCGGTATTCGCGCCGTTCCACTACGGCTCCTGGGATCCGACCGGCGCGAACTGCGACGGCCGGCAGGCGAACGAACTGACCATGACGGTCTGGGACCCGGTGTCCAAACAGCCGTACTTCAAAACCGCCGCCTGCCGGGTCGTCAAGGTCCGTGACGGCGACGGCCCCGCACCCGCTCCCACCACCGCTGCTTCCGCCTCGGCCTCGCCCGGCGTGCCGGCCACCGGTGGAGGTGCGGCCACCGTCAGCCGGGTCGTGGACACGCCGGTCTACCCGAACGACCCCGCGCAGACCGTCCCCGCCGGAGGTGCCTGATGCATCTGGTGACCTACATCGGCCTCGTGCACCGCGCCGAGCAGACCCTGGCCGACTCGTTCCGCGTCGTCGGGCAGGGACACGCAAAGGAACCGGACGTCCTTTTCACCTGCCAGGCCCTGGCGCAAATGAGCGACGAACACGTACGCCGGCTGATCCCGATCATCGACCGGTACGGCGAACAGGGCCACGGCGACGACGTCGAAGAACCTGAACGGCTGCACGCCTCCGGCCTGGCCGAGGTGCGCTCCGGGCCGGTCGGTCTGCTACGCGACCTGCAGGATCTGCACGTGCTCGGCACCCTGGTCCAGACCACGTGGACGGTGATCATCCAGGCGGCGCAGGGCCTGCGTGACCATGACCTGCTGAAGGTGGCCCGCGACGCTGGTGGCGAGACTGCACGGCAGTTGTCCTGGCTCAACACCCGTATGAAGGCCGCCGCGCCGCAAGCGCTCATTGTGGCGCGGTGACCGGCCTGGCCAGCCGTCGCCGGATGATGCACGCGTTCGTGGGTAGCGCCGGCACCGTCTCTGTGTAAGGGGGTGGCCCGGTGCGGGAAGGGATCGGTTGCGGCCGGTGGTGGTCGTACTATTCGGCGAAGGGATTCGGCAGGGCCTGCGAGCCCTGCGAGATGCCGTAGGTGCGGGGTCTCGCCCTGCGACGCACCGGTCAGGACGGCAGTGATGACGAGTCGACGTGTGCACGCCACGCCTCGCAGCCAGCCGAGTCCAACGGTCATCGGTTGATGTGGGCTGTGTCGGTAGGCGATGGCAATGGGATGCCGGCAGGCCCGGTTGGGATCAACCGTCGCATGACAAGCGATTCACGACAGCGGGAGCATCTCTTGGAGGGTCAGAGACCGTAGGCGGGTCAGCACCGCTGTGCGGGCTCGGTCGAAGACGCTGGCGTCGTCGCGCAACTGCGCGTCGAGGGTGGCGCCGGCGATGAGCGCGGCGATCTCGTAGAAGACCTGGGCGGCGTCCGGCACGGGGCGCAGGTGGCCGAGCCGGGTCGCGTTGTGCAGTGCGGTGGTGAACAGCCGTTCCCAGCGCAGCCGCAGCCGCAGCAGCTCGTCGTGGATCGGGCCGGGCCGGGCGTCGTACTCGACCAGGGCGGTCAGGAAGAACGACCGGCCGGCGAGTTCCCCGGACCGCATGAACTCGATCCATCCCTCACACAGACGCCACAACCGCGGCAGGCCGTCAGCGACGGCCGAAGCGGGCGTGACGACCCGGTCGGTGTAGAGGTCGGCGGCGACCGCGATGACGGCCAGCTGCAGGTCCGTACGGCTGGTGAAGTGGCCTTTGACGCCGCTCTTGCTGATGTCGAGGTCGGCGCCGAGCCGGGCCAGCGACAGGCTGTCGAGGCCTTCGGCGGAAGCGACGTCAACGGCTCGGGCCAGGATCAGCCCCTTTGTTCGCTGTCCGCGCAGGAGCCGGCCGTCGGAGACGTCGACG
The DNA here is from genome assembly GCF_026626335.1 of Paractinoplanes pyxinae. Taxonomy (GTDB): domain Bacteria; phylum Actinomycetota; class Actinomycetes; order Mycobacteriales; family Micromonosporaceae; genus Actinoplanes; species Actinoplanes pyxinae. The sequence continues at coordinate 347,434 of NZ_JAPNTZ010000009.1, forward strand.
CGCTTGGCTGCTGGCACCATCCGGTGACGATACCGGGCGGCGAACCTACCTCGTACGGCTGGACCACGGCGAAGGTGACGAAAAGAGCCCGCATGGTCGTGCTTTTTTCGGGTAGACGACGGATCGCGTCCCTCAACCACTTGGAGTGTCATGCCGTTGTCTTATCCGACCCAGCCCGGCGACATCGATCACCTGATCGCCGATGACCATGCGATCGTCGAGCGGCAGTTCCAGCATCTGGAGGCCGGTCGTGGTGACCGCCGGACCCTGGTGGACCAGATCGGTTTCGAACTGGCGCTGCATGCGTTCGCCGAGGAGACCGTGCTGTATCCGATCTGGCTCGAGGTCGGCATGGAGGCCGAGAACGAGGACGCCCGCGGCGAGCACGACCGGATGAAACAGCTGCTGGTGACGCTGGACAAGAACGAACCCGGCGAACCGGAGTTCGAGCAGGCCCTGGCCGAGCTGATCCCGCTGGTGCGTCACCACGTGCACGACGAGGAGGACGAGGAACTCGCGGAGTTCCGGGCCAAGGCCGGCGCGGAGCGGATGGCCGAGCTGGGCAAGCAGTTCCTGGCGGCCAAGCGTCAGGCGCCGACCGCCGCGCACCCGCACGCCCCCGACGGTGGCGGCGCGGAAAAGGTGGTCGGGGCGCTGACCAAGCCGATCGATCAGCTCAAGGCCGCGGTCACCGGGAAGAAGAAGCGCCTGGCCACCGACCCGTCCGGGCTGCTCGATCCGCAGGCGCAGGCCATCGTCGATGCGCACAGCGAGCTGGGCCCGCAGCCGTTCGAGATCCTCGAGCCGGCGCAGGCCCGGAAGCAGCCCGGCCCGGACGACGCGGTGAAGAAGGTCATGGCCGATCGTGGCCTCGACGGTCCGGAGCCGGTCGGGTCGGTGCAGGATCTGCAGATCCCGGACGCGGCCGGCGGTGAGCAGACACTGCGCGTCTACCAGCCCGAAGGCGTGCAGCCCGGCACCCCGATCATCGTGTGGATCCACGGCGGCGGCTGGGTGCTGTTCGACATCGACACCTACGACGCATCCTGTCGCGGGCTGGTGAACAAGACCGGTGCGATCGTGGTGTCCCCGGACTACCGGCGGGCGCCGGAAGCGGTGTTCCCGGCCTCGCATGACGACGTGCTGGCCGCGTACCGGTGGACAGTGAGCAATGCCGCCGAGCTCGGCGGGGACCCGTCCCGGGTCGGTATCGGCGGGGAGTCGGTCGGCGGGAACATGGCGGCGGCGACCGTGCTGCAGCTGGCCCAGGCGGGCGAGCAGGTCCCGGTCGCGCAGGTGTGCGTGTACCCGGTGACCACCGCCGACCAGTTCGGCGAGTCGATGGAGGACGCCGCCGACGGCCGGCCGCTGAACCGGGCACTGTTGTCATGGATGGCAATGCACGCCTTCGAGGGCAAACCGGAGGCGGCCACGGACCCGCGGATCGCCCTGCTGGACTGGACGGATGAGCAGCGCCGGCTGATGCCGCCGACGCTGGTCATCACCGACGAGCGCGACGTGCTGCGCAGCCAGGGCCAGCAGTTCGCCCAAGACCTGCAGAAGGCCGGCGTGGCCACGACGCACCGCTACTACGAGGGTGTCATGCACGAGTTCTTCGGCGCCTCCGCCGTGCTGGACAAGGCCGAGCAGGCCCAACAGGAAGCCGCGCAGCACTTCATCACCGCCTTCAACGCTGGGAGCGTGACCGCATGAAGGGCCTGGTCTACCGCGGAGCCAAGAAGGTCGCCGTCGAAGAGGTCCCGGACGCGAAGATCGAGGGTCCGCTGGACGCGGTCATCCGCCTGACCACCACCAACATCTGCGGCTCCGATCTGCACATGTACGAGGGTCGCACCGCCGTGGAGCAGGGCACGGTGCTGGGCCACGAGAACATGGGCGTCGTCGAGGAGGTCGGGCCGGGCGTCACCCAGGTCAAGCCGGGGGACCGGGTGTCGGTGCCGTTCAACATCGCCTGCGGGACGTGCCGTAACTGCCAGTCCGGCTGGTGGTCGTTCTGCACCCGCACCAACCCGACCGAGGGCATGGACGGCGCCGCCTACGGCTACGCCAACATGGGCCCCTACGCCGGCGGTCAGGCCGAATACCTGCGGGTCCCGTTCGCGGACGTCAACCTCCTGCACCTGCCGGCCGGCCGCGAGTTCGAGAACGACTTCACCATGCTGTCGGACATCTTCCCGACCGGCTGGCACGGCGTGGAACTGTCCGGCTTCCAGCCCGGCGACCGGGTGGCGGTGTTCGGCGGTGGCCCGGTCGGGCTGATGGCCGCGCACAGCGCGCTGATCCGCGGCGCCAGCGAGGTGTTCGTCGTCGACCAGGTCACCGACCGGCTCAAGCTGGCCGAGAAGATCGGCGCGACCCTGATCGACTTCTCCGCCGGCGACCCCGACGAGCAGATCTTCGAACGCACCGGCGGCAAGGGCTGTGACCGCGGCGTCGAGGCCGTCGGGTTCCAGGCCCATGACGCCGGCGGCGACGAGCACCCCGAACTGACCCTCGACCACCTGGTCAACATCGTGCGCAGCACCGGCGGTATCGGCGTGGTCGGGGTGTACGTGCCCGAAGACCCGGGCCTCGATCGGCCGGAAAAGGCCGACCGGGTCGGCTGGCAGTACGGCACGTTCTTCAGCAAGGGCCAGTCAATGGGCACCGGGCAGGCCCCGGTCAAACGCTACAACCGGCAGCTGCGCGACCTGATCATCGCCGGCAAGGCGACACCGTCGTTCATCGTCTCGCACGAGATCGGCCTGGACGAGGCGCCGGACGCCTACGACAAGTTCGACAAGCGGGTCGACGGCTACACGAAAGTGCTGCTCAAGCCGAACGCCTGACCTGGTCGCGGCGGGCGCGGCCGGTCAGAACCGGTCTCGCCCGCTGCCCTGCCCTCAGCCACCATGCCAGAACTGGGTTGTCGCCCAGTTCTGCGAATACAGCGATGTCCCGGCTGACCCACGAGCGTCACCTACTACTTGGGAAGGGTTTCCTCCATGCCGACTCTGCGTGCCCTGGTCCTGTGTTGCTCGCTCAAGCCGTCACCGGCACCTTCGAGCTCGGAGCTGCTGGGTCGGCAAGTCCTTACCGCCTTGGCTGACCATGACGTCGACGGCGAGGTGATCCGCGTCGTGGACCACAACGTCCGGTTCGGGGTCTCCATCGACGAGGGTGACGGCGACGCGTGGCCGCAGATCCGCGCGAAGCTGCTTGACGCCCAGATCTTGATCATTGCCACGCCGATCTGGATGGGCCAGCCCGCCAGTGTGTGCAAGATGGTGCTGGAGCGCCTCGACGCGGAGTTGTCCGAGACCGACGACCAGGGCCGGCTGCTGACCTACGGCAAGGTCGCCGGGATCGCGGTGGTCGGTAACGAGGACGGCGCCCACCATGTCACCGCCGAAGTGCTGCAAGCTCTCAACGATGTCGGTTTCACTGTCGCCGCCGCGGCATCGACGTACTGGGTGGGGGAGGCCATGCAGACCGTCGACTACGACCAGGCCGGCCCGAAGCCCGACACCACCGGCAAAGCCACCACAGGCTTGGCCGCCAATGCTGCGCACCTGGCCCGCTTGCTGGCGCAGAACCCGTATCCGGCGGCCTGACGAGCACCCGACGACCGGTGCCGGCAATCCGGGTGCTGCGATCTCGGATACGCGGAGCCGCTCGGATTTGTGGCGCAGCCGATATGAGAACGGTGGACCTGCTCTCCACGGCCCCGGGTCGGGCGAACCGCCTCGACCGGCCGTGATTACTTACGTGCGGCATGATGAGACGTCGAATGCGGAGAGCGGGGGTGCGAAGAACAGTGGAAGTGATGCGCTGGTCCTTCGCCCACGGCGAGCCCGCCGGGCCGCTGCGCCGATGCGCCCAGGCCGCCTTCGCTCCGTGGCTGACGCCCGACGATCTCGCCGACGCCCTGGTGGTCGTCTCGGAGTTGGTGCAGAACGTTACCCAGCACACCAGGGGCGGCGGGGAACTCGTGCTCGTCGCCGACGCTCAGACAGTCACCATCGAGGTGCGCGACCACAGCCCCGTGCTGCCCGAGGTGCAGCCACCCGACGCGCACCGCCTCGGTGGCCGCGGTTTGTTGCTGGTCGCGGGCATCACCTGCGGATGGGGCGTACGGCCCGACGGATCGGGAAAGGTCGTCTGGGCGCGGCTGACCACCTCGGCCGCCGAACCCGTCGGCGTCGCCGCATAAAGGCTGTGGCGAGCCGCGCGCACACCTCCACCGTTCGGCGGCATCATCGAGCTGATCGTACGAGTTTGAGGAGGTCAGCGAGGCGGGCATGTACCGTGGACGCGTCGCGCTTCTGCACGGCGTCGAAGACTTGAGGAGTTTGCTCCATGACGGTTGTCGCCAGCCCCGCCACCAGCACCGTGAAGACGGTCGAGGAGCCGGCGACGACCGATCGGGCCAGTGAACTGATCGCCGCCCTTTCCGCCCTCCCAGCCGGGCACCCGTCACGCCCAGCGGTGCGGGACCGGGCGATCGAGGCGTGGATGCCCCTGGCCCGGCATCTGGCCAACCGGTACGCCGGACGCGGCGAGCCCGCCGACGACCTGTTCCAGGTGGCGCTGGTCGGGCTGATCAAGTCGGTCGACCGGTTCGACGCCGACCGCGGTGTCGAGTTCGCCGGGTTCGCGATCCCGACGATCGTGGGTGAGCTCAAGCGGCACTTCCGCGATCGCACCTGGTCGATCCGGGTGCCGCGCCGGCTGCAGGAACTGCGCCTGGCCATCACTGGCGCCAACACGACGCTGAGCCACACGCTGGGCCGTTCCCCGACGGTTGCTGACATCGCCGCGCACCTCGAGATCAGTGAGGAGGACGTCCTCGAAGGTCTCGAAGGCGCCCGCGCGTACAACGCGACCAGCCTGTCCACGCCCGTCAGCGCGGACGGCACCACCGAGCTGGGAGAAACCCTCGGCGGGGAGGACCACGAGTACGAACTCACCGAGACCCGCCTGGCCCTGGCTCCGGCGATGGCGGTGCTCGACGAGCGTGAGCAGAGGATCGTCAGCCTGCGGTTCTGGGGAAACCTGACTCAGCAGCAGATCGCCGAGCAGGTCGGTATCTCCCAGATGCACGTGTCGCGGCTGCTGACCAAAGCCCTGACCAAGATGCGCGGCCACCTGCACGCCAGCGCCTGAGCCGCACCGGTCGCGTCGCGGCGCTGGTCAGGCGGTGGGCCAGCGCACGTAGAGCACCGCGGTGTCGTCGTTGTGGCGCCCAGCGTCCCCACGCTGAATGTCGGCCAGCAGGACGTCGACGTACTCGTCCGGGTCGACGATATGAGACAAGCGGCCGGCGATCTCGAGGAAGCGGTCCTCGCCGAGACGGGTGCCGTCGTCAGCGAAGCTCTCGATGACCCCGTCGGTGAACAGAAGTAGTCCGGCCCCGGCAGGCACGGCGATTCGCGATTCACGCCACCGGGCTCGCCCGGGTGCCATTCCCAGACCGGGCCCGTACGTGATCGGGGCGGGGTAGGCGCCGCCGGCGGTGATGATCAGCGGTGCAGGATGGCCGGCGCTGAGCAGGATCACCTCGTCGCGGCCCGGCGTGATGCCGACCGTGCAGGCGGTGGCGAACAGGCCGTCGTGCGGTCGTTCGGCGACCAGCACCTGTTCGAGAAGCCGCATCCGGTCGGCCTTGCGCAGCCCGGCCAAGGTGAGGGTGCGCCAGCCGTACCGCAGGCCGACGCCGAGCGCTGCTTCGTCGGGTCCGTTGCCGCAGACGTCGCCGATGAGCGCGTGCACGGTGCCGTCGGCGGTCTGCACGACGTCGTAGAAGTCGCCGCCGAGCAGCGATCGTTGCTGCCCGGGCAGATAGCGGCTGGCCACGGTGACCGTCACGTCGTCCAGCAGTGGCTTCGGGAGCAGGCCGCGCTGTAGGCGGGTGTTCTCGTCGGCCTGCAACCGGCTGTCACCGAGCCGGCGTTCTGCGATCTGGACGCGTTTACGCTGCACCGCGTACCGGACGGTGCGGGCCAGGACGGCCTCATCGACCTGATCCTTGACCAGGTAGTCCTGCGCCCCGGCGGCAACCGCTGCCGACCCGGTCGCCGCGTCGTCCAGGCCGGTCAGCACCACCACCGCAGCGCGGGGCCAGCGCTGCAGCACCTGGCGTAGCCCGTCGAGCCCGTACGCGTCGGGTAGGTGCAGGTCCAGCAGGATGCACTCCGGGGCACCAGCGAATTCCTGCGCGTGGCGCAGGGTGTCGACGTGGTCCAGGCGGGCGTCGAGGTCGCTGCCGTCGAGGTACTCGCGCACCAGCACGGCGTCGCCGAAGTCGTCCTCGATCAGCAGGATGACGATGCCGGCCACCGAGGCGTCCGCCTCGGAGCCGCCTTGGGGCACACCGTCCCGGCCGGGCAGCGACGTGACGGCACGGCGTCCGCCAGCGGTCACCTTCACCTACCTCATCGTCGCTCTCACCGGCCAGCGTACCGGCGTGATGTCCGGAGTCAGTATGACGGAGACCGCGGCCTCGACCAGGGGTGGTCACCTGGAGATTGGCGACGAATGGCAGGGGTACTGCTCTTGGAGGTTCACCCGATTTGACGTTCTTGAGGAGACCTCGTGCCCGTTACCGCGCTGACATTCCTGACCGAGTCCGCTTCGACTCCGATACCGCGCTCAGCACCGGCCGACCGCAGCGCCGAGATGATGCAGTGCCTTCGGGATCCGTTCCGGACGCGAGCGGAACGCGACGACCACGACAACACGACCGGGGCGAGCCGTTAGCCGCGCCCCGCGGTCAGCCGCGGCCGCACGTGAAGGCCGACCCGGCCGGGGTAGAGAACTTCTCGTATTGTTCAACGACGTGCACAGCCACGCCGGAGGGCTGCGCATGCGCATGAAGGACTGCCGGACATGACGGACACGATCACCGGTGAGGCGCCCGCGACATCAGCACCGCCCACGAGACAACCATGACCTCGCGACAACAACACACTCCCGGCACTGTGCACCGCGCGGTGATCATCGACTCGGACGACGAGCTGACCAATACGCTCATACCCGAGCTGCGGCGCTCGGCCGGCCGTTATGACGAGATCCTGCTGGTCGTCGCCAAGGCCACCCGCACCGTGCTGACCGAGCACATCGGCGACCTCGACGATGCACTGGCTTGGGGCGACCCCTCGGCGTTCTACCAGCGGCTCGGCTTCGCCTACGAAGGCTTCCGCCGCTACCTGGCCGAGCAGCACGCCGCCGGGCGGCGGGTGCACGTGATCGCCGAACCCGATCTCGCGGCCGGCATAGACCCCGGTATGCATGCCGACCGCGCCGCTGCGTATCTGGCATATGAGGCGGTCTGCAACGACACCTACAATCCGTACGGCGCCACGCTCACCTGAATTTGGAACCAGCGGCACCATCCGGTGGCTGTCACCGACGGGGTCCGTGCCACGCACCCATACCTGCTGACTGCGGTCGGCCACATCCCGTCCCCGGGGTATCTGGGCCCCGAGCGCTACCTGAGCGAACGGCAGGACGTGCCGTTTCCCGCAACGCCCTCCGAGGTCGACCACGAGGTCATCCTGGCCGAGGTGGCCGATCTGGGCCCGCTTCGCGCGATGCTGCACCAGTGGGCCGGCGAGCACCACTTCGCCGGCGAACCCGCCGGCGACCTGGTCATGGCCGCCGTCGAGGTCGCCGCCAACGGCCTGCGCCATGGCGCCGCGCCGGTGCGCGTACGCGCCTGGCACCACCGTGACACCCTGATCGTCCAGTGCGACGACAGTGCCGGGCGCCCTGTGCCGACCACGGCCGGCTACCAGCGCCCCCGGCCGGCCCACTTCGTCCCGGGTGGGCGCGGGTTGTGGCTGGCCCGCCAACTGGCCGACGTCGTGATCACCGACTCGGGGCCGGGCCGAACCTCAGTCCGGCTGCACTTCCCGTACGAGGTCATGCACCGGAGCCCCGCATAGCGGCTCCCTGCCGTCCGGGTGAAACGCTCAACCCTGTCTGCGGTGGTGACGGTAGGGTGCTGCCCGTTCAGTGAGAGCGTCGGTCGGACGGCAGATGTACCTCATGAGCGGGGCTCTGTGTGCCCTGGTGTTCAGCTCGGCGACTTCGGGATTGTGTCGGAAGTCTTGCCCACCGGTGTCAGCTGGGGCTCACGTGCGGTGAACCTTACCTGCTGCCAGGGGATATCTCGGGACTTGCGGCGCAGGATCAGTCGGGCCAGGTGTTCGAGGATCCAGGGTCCGCTCACTTCACGGCGCTCGTAGCCGAGCAGTCGGCCCCAGCGTCCCTGTACGACGATCGCAGCGGTGACACGCTGGTTCCCGCCTGCGGTGGGCTCGGTGATGAGGTCGGCGATGCAGCCGATCGGTGTGCCGGTGTCGTCGTAGACGGTGCGGCCGAGGAGGTCGCTGGCGCGTCCGGTGCGGGGGTCAGGACTCATGGGTGGCTCCGGGGATGCGCTGAATGAGGTGGTCTCGCAGCCACGTTTCCAGCGGCGGGTCCTGCAGCAGCGCACGGTTGACGGTGAGGTTGACGGCGCTGTCGACGTGGTCGATGAGGTCGACGCTGATGCGCATAGGTGGCCGGTCCAAGGAGCCGGACAGGCGGCGTGCGGTACCGGCGATGCAGCGGCCGAGCAGCCCGCCGATGCGGTCACCGAGTGCGGCCTGGCCGAGGAGCAGGGCGGTGACGTGCGGGGTGCCGGTGTCGTCGTAGGTGAGCTCGACGTCGTCGACCTTACCGACGGGGGCGCCGTCGCGGTCGATGATCTGCCGGTCGAGCAGGTCGAAGCCGATGAGCATGGCTCAGCCGCCTCCCATCCGGGTGGTGAGCATGAGGGGGATCGCGGCGATCGCCGCGGCGAACACGATGAGCAGATAGATGACGCCGAGGGTGTTGGCCAGGCGGCCGTTGACCCGGTTGCCGAGGTAGCCGCGGTCGTTGGCCACCACGAGGATGGGCAGATAGGTCAGCGGCAGCGCGACGGCGCTGAACACCAGTGTGTACTCGGTGAGCTGGATCGGGTCGATGGTGGTCATCAGCACCCCGACGCCGGCGAGGATGCCGATCATCACCACGGTGTGGAAGCGGGCGGCGTTGCGGGGCCGGCGCAGTTTGCCCCAGGTCCAGCCGAAGTATTGAGCGACGGTGTAGCCGGTGGACAGTCCGGTTTCCATGGCGGCGCCGAACGTGGCGGCGAAGAAGCCGAGAATCGCCGCGGCGAGGCCGAGTTTGCCGAGCGCGATCGCGGCGGGCATGGCGACTTGCGAGAGGGTGTCCACCGACATCGACAGCGGGTGGAAGACGGTGGCGGAGGTGAGCATGAGGGCGAAGGCGAGCAGCCCGCCCAGTGGGAAGCCGACGAACACGTTGATGCGGGAGGTGAGCAGGTCTTTGCTGCTCCAGCGTTCCTCGACGGCGCCGGAGGAGAAGAAGAACACTTCGTACGGGGTCAGCGCGGAGGCGAACAGGGCGACGGCGAAGAACCAGTAGGTGCCCCAGTCTTCTCCGGTCGGTGGGCCGGGGTGGCTGGCTTGCTGCCACAGGCTGCTGTAGTCGGCGGGCAGTCGGAAGAACGCGATCACGAAGACGATCAGGACCAGTCCGGTCAGGCCGAAGATGTTCTCGAGCACGCTGAACTTTGCGCGCCACAGCGCCGCCCACAGCACGAAAGCGACCACCGGCACCCACAGCAGGTAGTCGACGCTGGTCGCCAGTTGCAGGGCCAGGCCGACACCGCCGATCTCGGCGCCGAGGGTGAGCACGGTGACCAGCAGAGACCCGGCAAGGTTGGCCAGGGCGACGCGCGGACCAAGCCGTTCGCGGACCAGGTCGAACACGGGCCGGCCGCTGACCGCGGTGACCCGTCCGGCCATCTCGGCGTAGGCGCAGATGCCGATCACGCCGACCAGCAGCACCCAGGCGTGGGCGATGCCGAACCGGGCGCCGGCTTCGGCGTTGGCGACGATGTCGCCGATGTCGACGAATCCGCCGATGGCGGTGAGGATGCCCAGCGCGATGGCGAGGAAGCGTTTCACGGCCGGTTCACTCGTGGGCCGTGATGAAGTCGTCGAGGTGCTGCGCCAGCGTGTCCAGGTGCGCCGCGCCGGCCCGGAGAGTGCCGTCGTCGGATGCCTCGGCGGTGTCGCCGAGGGTGGTCACGGCCTGCGCGAGCAGCGGCGCCAAGGCATCCCGCAGCGCGGCCGAGCGCGGATCGGGTGGCCCTTGGGCGGCGAACTTCTTCTGCGCTCCCGCCAGCGCTTGACCGGCCTCGTCGAACGCGGTCCGCGCGAATGCCGTGGTGATGCGATCCGCCCACTTCTGCTGAGCGGTCAGCCGGCCGGTCTGCGTCGCGTCGTGCGCTGACGCGGCAACCTGCAGCATGGTGCGCTTGTATGCCGGATAGTCCGCGGGCCGTGACATGTTGTAGGCGAACCCGGCCCACAACAGCACCACCGCGGTCACCGCCACGGCCGTCCTTGTCCTAGTCGACATGATCGGCCGTATACCCCACCGCGAGATCTCTGTATCAGCCAGCAGGTCACCCGTTCGAGCCGACCCGCCACAGACGAATCGCTCGCTTCGCTCGCCCACGAACTGCGCAATCCGTCGTCGATCAATGCCGGCATCGTCGAAACGATCGACCGCGAACTGAACACTGTCGACCGGGACCAGCTCAACCCAATGCTCGCCACCATCGTCCGCGGCGCCGGCCGGTTCAACGTCAGGTCGCAGGGACCTGCTCGACCTGGCCCGGCTGGAAGCCGGACACCTGAGCATCTAGCCGAAACGCGGACGAACACCATGGGCCGACAGCTCCGCGTGACGCCGGCCAGCACTGGGGACCGGCTCACATAGGGTGTCCGCAGGCCGATACGAAACGGGGAGCCCCGCGATGAGCCCCACTGACCCCGGCCCACGACGATGCCATGCTGCACCTGCCCGGCCCGGCCACCGACCTGCGCCCGCTGGCCGGCCCCGACCCTTTCCCGGTGCGGTTCCCGGTCGTGGTCCTGGTCGCCTCCGCCGGCGGTATCGACGCCCTCAACCGCGTCTTGACACCCCTGCCCGCCGACCTGCCCGCCGCCGTCGTGATCCTGCTGCATCAGGACCCCAGCCGCCCCAACCAGCTGGTCCCCATTCTCCGGCGGCACACTGCCCTACCCGTTGACGTCGTCACCCGCGACACCGAGATGCGCCCCGGCCATGTGCTGGTCATCCCACCCGGACAGCACCTGCTGGTCACCTCCGAAGCCCGCCTCGGACTCATCGAAACCGGCTCCCTGCCACCAGCGCGACCCTCCGCCGACCTGCTGCTGGCCACCCTCGCCGTCACCTGCGGCGCCCGCGCCCTGGCCGTCATCCTCACCGGCCTCGGCCACGACGGCCAAGCCGGCGTCCGCGCCATCGCCCACTGCGGCGGCACCGTCCTGGCCCAGGACAACACCACCGCCAAATTCGACGCCATGCCCGCCGCCGCCATCGCCACCGGCCACGTGCAACACGTTCTCGCTCTCGACGACATCGGCGCTGCCATCTTGCACCACGTCCACCGCAGCTAGCCCCGACGCCGCAGCATCCCGGCGGCCCTCACGAGAGTGCGGCCCTCGCTGATGGCCTAGGGGCATCCGTTTGTGTCACCGAAGTCCTGCTCCAATAGCGGCTGAGCAGGCTGCGTAGCTGGTCGCGTCGGGCGAGGGCCTCGTCCGTTGCGGCTCGGGCATCGGTCGCGGCGGCTCGAGCGGAGGCTGCGGCGGCGTGGGCGGCAGCAGCCCGATGAGCGAGTCGGTCCGAGGCGGCGCGACGCTGCTCGGCCCGGCGGTGTGCCTGCTCGGCGGTAGCATGCCACCGTTCCGCGCGCTGCCTTGCGGTGGCACGATCGTCCATCCGTGCAGGTGACCTCAGGTTGACGTCCGCGACAATCCACGCCGGGGCTGAAGTTCGCTCCACGGGGTAATCACGTCGCCTGACACTCATTCGGGGTGATGACCGGCGGAGGGAGAGGATTCATGGCCGCGCGGGAGTCTCACCTGCCCATCGAGCGTGTCACGGTGCGCTCCGGTGACCTGGACTGGGTTCAGGAGATGATCGATAAGCGGTACACCGATCATGTCCCCCGTGTGCGTGGAGACGCTCGCCGCTTCGGGTTCCGCTCACAGTTCGCCGGGGCCGGGGCGCTGAGCATCGACCGGGTGAGCTACCAGGCGTGCATGGCCATCACCGCTGATCCGCACGACTCCATGCTGATCATCAGCATGCGTGGTGGCGGCTTCGACGTATCGACCGGGCGGCAGCGCTGCCGGGTAGGCGGCGGTGAGGCACTGCTGTTGCCCCGCACCGGCCTCGACATGGTCCAAGACTGGCCGACCTACGAGGTCGCGCAGTTCCCCGCCGAGGCGGTGACGCGGGCCGCGGCCCGCGCGGGCGTGGCACCGGCCGATTTCCGGTTCGACGCGATGACTGCTGTGTCACCCGCGGCGAACCAGCGGTGGCTGGCCACCCACACCTACCTCACCCAGCTCCTGACCAACGACGGCGGCACCGGCATCCCCGAGTTGCTGCTGACCGCGGCGATCGACGCCGCCGTCACCGCGGCGCTCAGCGTGTTTCCCAACACCACCATGACCGTCGATTACATTGCCGGCCCGGGCCGAGTGCCGCCGGCGACGGTACGCCGCGCCGTCGCCTACATCGACGCGCACGCCGACCAGCCGATAACCGGCGCGGACATCGCCGCCTCGGCCGCGGTCAGCGTCCGCGCGCTGCAAGCCGGCTTCCGTCGGCACCTGAACACCACCCCGCTGGCCTGCCTGCGCCGGGTCCGGCTCGAACGCGCCCACCGCGACCTGCAAACCGCCGACCCCACCACCGGTGCTACGGTCGCCGCCATCGCCCGACGCTGGGGCTTCGCCGACCTGAGCCGGTTTGCCGCTGACTACCGTAGAACCTTCAACCGGCTGCCTCGTGACACCCTGCACCGCTAGAAACACGTTGGGGGTTCCGCGTCCGCAATGGCTTCGCCGCCACCGAGCGGACTGCCCGGGGCGTCACGCCTGCAGTATGCCGTGCCACGAGCAAGGGAACCGGCTGACGGTCGCTCCCAATGCTGGACAACGACCTTGGTTGATTTGGTCCTGAGGTCGTAGCGCCGGGTATGGCAGGCGGCGGACCAAACCCGCCGCACAGAGTCGCTGGCGAAGCGTGCACGCCACCGGGACGCTCGTGGCATGTGCCGATGCTGCTCCAACGGATCGCAGCGACCGCAGGTCGCCACTGTCCCCAGCGCGTCTAGCCGCTCGGCCTCGGACGCCGTTGTTGCGCCGTCTGCCGCCCGCAGACCCGGTCGGGTCACATCCCGCGCGGCGATGGCGAGGTCACCACGGTTCCGGCCGTGCGTTGTCCGTCGTTTCATTTCCGCGTGTGCGCTCCGGTGCTTGGAGGGTGGGCGACCGGGTCAGGGCTGATGGCCGTGGGCACTGCGGGTGGGCGGGGTGATGAGTTCTCCGGTTTCGATGAGCCGGGTGGCGATCTCGGCGAGTTTGATGTTGGCCGCTTGGCTGGTGTGCACGAGTACGGCGAAGGCTTGGTCGCCGGTGATTTTGTGGCGTTCCATGAGGATGCCTTTGGCCTGTCCGATCAGGTCTCGGCTGTTGATGGCGCGGGTGAGGTGTTCGCGTCGGCGGGCGTCGGCGATGGCCAGGGCGGCGTGGATGGCGAACAGCAGGCCGACGTGCTCGGACTCCGGGGTGAAGGCGGCCGGTCGGCGTGCGTACAGGTTGAGGGCGCCGATGCTGTCGTCGGCGACGTGCAGTTGCAGTGAGAGCATGCTGCCGATCCCGAGGCGGGCGGCCTGGGCGCTGAAGTCCGGCCAGCGCCGGTCGGTGCGGGTGTCACTGAGCCAGACTGTGGCCCGGTCGTTGGCCGCTTCCAGACAGGGGCCTTGGCCGGTCTCGTACTGGGCCTGGTCCACGCGGCTGACCAGGTTGTCGGTGACGGCCCGGGTGTCGATGCGGCCGTCGTGCACGACCATCAGCCCGGCGTAGTCGGCGCCGGGAACGGTGCCGATGACACCGGCGGTGATCGCGCGCAGGGTGTCGGCTACGGTGTCCTGCTCGTGCAGGGTGGTGACAGGTCCTCTGAGGTCGCCGGCCAGGTTGTCGTCCGTGCCGCCGGCGCGCGTGTCGGCGGTGGTCATCGCTGTTCTCCGGTGCGCCAGACCCGAATGAGTACGTGGTGGTTCGGGGCGGCTCCGGTCGGGATTTGTCTACCGGCCGGAGCCTTGGTCCCTGCGCCTGCGCGCCGGGGCAGGAACCCGCTTCGCGGTGTTCCCCTTCGGTCGGCCGATATGCCTTCGGGCCTGCCGGGTGGCTGAGGACAAGGCAGCGACCAGGTGACCGGTGGACGTGACAGTTGGGTGGGATGCGGGCGCGTGCAGGTCAGGTGACGATCGGATCCTCGGTCAGCAGGCCGAGGACCCCGGTGACCTGAAGGACGTGCCGTACGAGTGGTTGTGGGCGGTCGATGGTCAGCCGGGACCCTTGGTCGGCGGCGTACCGGTGGCACAGCAGCAGCGAACGGATCCCGGCCGCGGCGAGGAACCCTACGGCGGCCAAGTCGATCTGCACCCACGCCGGGCCGAAGTTCAGCGCGTGGCGTATCGCTTGGGAAAACTGGGGTGCGGTGTCGGCGTCGAGGTCGCCGGTGAAACTCAGCCGGACCGTGTCGGCGTCGACGATGATCACGGTCTGCGTCAGGGCGGGGGCTGGATAGGCTGTTTTGTTCTCCGGGATGACAGTGGGGAAGGTGCGCATGGCCGTCCTGTCGGTTCCGCCGGTCGCGTGCCCCTCGTCGTTTGAAGGAGCAAATCGGCGCGTGGAGCCACTCCATTCCGGCAAGCCGCTGCGCTGGACAAGAACAGGTGATGTCGGTTCGGATGGTGCCCGTCACCTCGACCACCCGGACTCCCTGCTTCACGGCCTGACATGTCCCTGCGATAGCTGCGCGGGATTCGGGGTCGCTGCCGGTGGCGGCTGCTCCGGTGTCAGGATGGCAGGCGCTGCGCGGACCGGACAACGACGGATAACGAAGTGCTGCGGCGGCTGTTTGTGCACCGAGCGAACCTGCCGGTGCGGCCTCGCACTGCGGATGAAGAACAACTCACGCCAGCGGCGGTGACGCACCTGGGCGGTTCCGCTTGTTCATGGTGCAATGTGTCATGAGCAGCATGTGCCGTGAGGCGACCGGACCCCGGCGATGAGCGAAGTCCTGTCCGCGTCCGGTCTCGACGACGTCGAGCAGTTGATCAGCGATCAGTACGTCGCGGTGCGGCTGCGTCCCGGACCGACGGATCCCACCTTGACCATCGAGCAGGACCGGGTCGGGTCGGTCATCGTCGGGAGCATGGCGTACGGCATGAACGTCGACATCGACGCCGAACCGATGGGGGCTCTCGGCATCGTGTATCCCCGCAGCGGGCACGCGACCTACCGCAGCCGGGGCGAGGAACGTCCGTGTGGGCCGGGGGAGTTGTGCGTCGCCGCCTACGCGGGCGACGGGTTCGCCGCCACCCAGGACTATCTCGACTGCGATTTCGTCATCCTCGATCCGGCGCTGCTGTCCGACGTCGCCTCCACCGCGCCGGGTATCGACGAGCCGGTACGTCTGACGGGGTACCGCGCTCTGAGCTCGCATGCCACCGCGATCTGGCTGGACACTGCCGCGTTCGTCCGGACGTTGAGCACCCGCCCGGACAACGTCCACGCCCCGCTGATCGACCGGCAAGCCGCGCGTCTGCTGGCCGCGGCCACACTCGCCGCGTTTCCCTCGAACACCCTGGCCGACCCCACCACGGCCGATCGGCACGACGCACACCCGCAGACGCTGCGCCGGGCGATCGCGTTCATCGACGACAACGCCGACCGCGACCTGAGCGTCGCCGACATCGCCCGCGCCGCGTATGTCACCACCCGCGCCATCCAGCTCGTGTTCCGCCGGCACCTCGACACCACCCCGATGGAGTACCTGCGCCGGGTCCGGCTGGAGCACGCCCACCGCGACCTGCAAGCCGCCGATGTGAGCAGGGAAACGGTCGGTGTGATCGCCGCCCGCTGGGGCTTCGCCAACCACAGCCGATTTACGGCCACCTACCACCGCCTCTACGGCGTCACCCCGTCACAGACGCTGCGCTCCTAACCTGCGGGTGTTTCCTGCCGCCCGCTGAGGAGCCTCTGCAAACCCCGGCGATGCCGTGCAATGAATACTGGACTGGGCCGTAAGAATGCCCGTCCGAGGGGCCCTCGGCGGGTGCCTGGGTACCGGCTGACCGCCCGGTCCAACTCGATGTCCTGCTTGAGCATTCTTTCCGCGACGGTGTCGACGCACGACGAACGCGAGGTCGTAGGGAGGTAAATTTTCGCGTGTTGCAGACAGTCGCTGCGCACTGAGACGTTTGCCCTATCAGGTTCGAGCAATTAAGGAGCGAGTCGTGCACCATGCATCAGCTGACGACCTCGATAGGGTGATTGGAGAAGCGCTAACGGTCCGGCGCGCCTTCGAGTCCATGCCGCTGATCATGATCGAGTACGCGGGCAGCGATCACCGGGTCGCTGCCATCAACGCGGCGTTTCGCCGGATCGTGGGCCGTGAGCACGAGCAGCTGATCGGCGTGCCGGTGCGTGAGGCCATGCCGGAACTCGCCGGGCAGCAGGTCTTCGAGATGTTCGACGAGGTCTACGCGACCGGCCGGGAACAGGTGGCACGGGAATGGCGGATGCAGGTCAGTTCCGGGCCGGGCGGTGACCTGCGGGAGATCTACCTCGACTTTCACCTGGTCCCGGCTCGTGACGAGCACGGGGCGGTAGCCGGTATGCGAGCATTCGCCACCGATGTGACCGACCGCGTCCTCGAACGGCAGGCTGCGCAGGTCCGCACCGCAGCGGCCGAGCAACGCTATGAGCAGGCCCGTGATGTCATCACCAGCCTGCAACGGCAACTGCTGCCCCCGGGGCTGCCGGTTCTGCCCGCGGCGCGGATCGCGAGCAGCTACCTGCTGGCCGACACCGAGACCGCAGCGGGCGGCGACTGGTTCGACGCCGTACCTCTGCCCGATGGGCGGGTCGCGCTCGTGGTCGGCGACGTGGTAGGACACGGCATCGCCGCGTCCGCCGCGATGGGCCAACTGCGCGCGGTGCTGCAGGACCGGCTCGACAACAGCGGCGACATCCTGACCGCGGTCCGGGCCGCCGACCGGATGGCCCGCCGGACGCCGGCCGCCCACGCCGCAACCTTGTGCATCGTCGTACTCAATCTAGCCGACGGCGCGCTGACCTGGTGTTCCGCCGGGCATCCACCGCCGCTGGTGGTCAACGCGGACACCGCCCGGTTCCTGCCATCGTCCGGGAACGCGCCGCTGGGCACGGGCGCGGAATACACCGTCGCGACCGACCGGCTCGCCGCCGCGGAAATGGTGCTGCTCTACAGCGACGGCATCATCGAACGCCCCGGCCGCGAACCCGCCGCCGCCACCGTTGAGCTGTCCCAGGTCGCCGTCGACGCCGTCGCCGGGCGCGGCATGGACACCGGCGACCTGTCCGCGGTCGAGCGGGCTTGCACGCAGACTCTGGAGCTGCTGGTCCGGCGGACCGGGCACATCGACGACATCACCCTGCTCGCCGCGCAACGGCGCACCCCGCCTCCTGCGGTGCAGTTGAACGGTCCGGCCGCCGCGGTGACCCCGCGGATCGCCCGCAACGCCGTCACGGACTGGCTGACCTCACTCGAGGCCGGTGAAGAAGACCTCGTCGCACTGACGCACGCGGTCGTCGAACTCGTGACCAACGCCGCCGAGCACGCCCGGCCCGACGCCGGCGACGCGACCGTGACGGTCACCGCCGACCTGCGCAACGATGGTGAGGCGCAGCTGCGCGTCGCCGACAACGGACGCTGGCGCCACCGCACCCGCCCGGGCGACGAGCAGTTCCGCGCCGACCACGGCTTCGGGCTGGCCATGACCGCCAGCTTCGCCCACCACCTGGACATCGACCGCAGCCCACAGGGCACGACAGTTACCGTACGGCGGCGGCTTTCCCACCCGGCCCGGCTGCTCACCGCCGCGCAGATCAGCCACGGCCGTCCCGGCGATGATGACAAACCCGCCGAGGTGATGATCATCCTGGAGCAGCCACACGCGGCGAGCAGCCGCATCGCCGTCCACGGACCCCTCGACGTCGACAGCGTCGAAGAGCTGGGCACCGAACTGGACCGATTCACCCTCGGCGGCACCCACGAGCTGACCGTGGACCTGACCGCGGTCACCCACCTGTCCAGCGCCGCGATCGCCGAGCTGTACCGGCCGCAACGCTACGGCGACGGACGCCCCTACCCGCTACGCCTGTATGCCCCGGCCGGCAGCACCGCCCACCATGTGCTCAGCCTGGTCAACCTGCCCCACACGACCACCGACCCCGACACCGCCGGCGATCACCTAGACCGGGCCGGTTAGACGCGCCGTGGTGTTATTCCGAGCACGATCGGGCACCCGCCGTAGCGTTCGGTGGCTGCCCACGATCGCCCTCACTCGCGACGTGCTGGTCGTGCCGGCGAGCGACAGCCCCTGCGACGCATGCGCGTTCGCCACCTGGATCGACGCCGCGTAGCGGCGCCCGATCTTTCTGGCGAGCCGTGGGCCTACCTGCACCGCAGATGACGACGCGTCGGCGTCTTGGACGAAGCGCTGCCGCTGCAGGTCAGTGGGCGGATGCTGGGCTCCCTCACGGTGGGGTGGCGTAACGGCCGACCGTTCACCTGTCGGGAACGAGATCTGTTGCATGCGTTCGCGGCCAACTGCGCGCAGACCCTGGACCGCATCCAGTCCCACGAGCAGCAGCGCCGCACCTTGGAGGCGTTGCAACGCAACCTGCTGACCGACCCGCCCCAGACACCCGGTCTGACAGTCGCCGTGCGATATCACCCAGCTGCCGAGCATGAGCAGCCCAGCGGCGACTGGTACGACGCCTTCCCGGCCACCGACGGCGGCGCCCTGACCCTGGTGATCGGTGACGTCACCGGAAACGACCGCAAGGCGATGGCGGCGATGGGGCAGGTCAGAAACACGCTGCGCGGCGTCGCGTACGTCCTCGGCGCCCCGCCGGCCGCGATCCTCGCGGGCCTTGAAGGAACTTCGACCGCCCTGCAGGTCGAGGTGCTCGCCTCCGCCACGCCGGCCCACATCTGGAAGCCGAGCCAGCCCGGCGGCGATCCGCGCCGCTACCGCCTGCTGTGGTGCAACGCCGGCCACCCGCCCCCGGTACTGATCGACGCACGGGGCCAAGCACGCGTGCTCGAGCGCCGCCCCGACCCGATTCTCGGGACTCGTCTCGGCGTTCGGCGCAGCGACCACGAACTGCTGCTGGAACCCGGGTCGACGCTGCTGCTCTACACCGACGGCCTGATCGAACGGCGCCACGAATTGCTCGACGAGGGCCTCGAGCGGCTACGGACGCCGCCACCCGCTCGGCCCACCTGACGGTCGACGCCCTCTGCGACGCTCTGCTGGCCGAGCTGACCGGCGTCGCCCACGACGACATCGCCCTGCTGACGCCACGCATCGGTGCCTGACCCACCGCCCGGGTCTCGAAGCCGCCCCTTCGAGCAGCACCACGCTACCGGTGAAGGTGCTCTCGGCCATGGTTCGGGCGACGCAACCTAGCGGTCAGCGATCATCGGATGATCAGCGCCGCGGAGTTGCTGCCACAATGTGACGCTCCCGAATGATCCTTCCGGCGTACCGGTCTCGCCGCAGGGTAGACCGGGGTCACGGACACGGAGCACCTTCCCCTTCGGGCCCCAGCATCGACAGCGCACCTGCACCTTACAGTGCGCCGCGACACCGTCCGGATCGGAGCCCGTGATGCCTCACCACGGCAGCCACGACTTCTCAGCCCCGGCACTCGGCATGTCGGTGGCCGAGGCCTGCTCATGGTCGCAGCCCTTTCGCACAGGTGGGCAGCGATACCGGGCACGGACCGCCAGGAAAGACCGTGTGGGCCGAGGTAGCCCTGGGCTCGAATACCTGACGTCTCCGCTGCAGCTGATGGACGTCGGCACGGCTGATGGCTCGAGCTGACCCGCGGGAGCGTAGCCCGGGCTCAGCAACCTCAAGCGCCCGAATCGCCGGCCATCGTGTACGCGTCCTCGGCGCCCGTCGCAGGAGACGACCAGTGCATCGCCGACGCCATGTAAGGCTGGCCCGTTCAGCCGGTGTTGGCGACGGCGAACAGACCGGCCACGCCGACCACGTAGAGCAGTAGCACGATGAGCGAGTCGATGCCCATGCGGCCGATGCGGCGTTGCGGGCGGAACAGTAGGCCGGCAGCGTAGACCAGGGTGAGCAGCATGCCGAGGGCGGTGAGGTAGATGTCGGTGCTCTGCGCTTGGGGGAGCACGGCCTTGCCGGACAGGAGGGTGGCCATCAGGAAGAGGACGGGCAGGAACGCGTTGCCGCCGAAGATGTCGCTCATGGCGAGTTGGTAGTCGCCGTTCTTCACCGAGGTGAGGCCGGTGGACAGTTCGGGCAGGGAGGTGGCGGCGGCCAGGACGGTGGCGCCGAACAGGACGCCGGACAGGCCGATGTGGTCGGCGATGGCGTCGCCGCTGCGTTCCAGCACGACGCCGGCGGCCAGCGTGACCAGGGCGGCAACGCCGAAGATGATCGCGGACCGGGCGGTGCTGGTGCCCTTGGTAGTGGCCTGCTTCTCATTTTGCTGTCGGCTGTGTCCGCGCGGAGGCCCCTGGTTGTCGGGGGCTTCGCCGGATTCCTGCCAGGGCAGGTTTGTGCCAGCCCTTTTGAGCAGCAGCAGCCCGGCGATCCAGAGGATGGCGATCAGGACCGGGCCGGGGGTCAGCCGCAGCGCGATCAGGCCGGCGGGTAGTTGGCTGCCGGCGATGACGACGGCCAGGACGGCGACGACGAGGGCGGCCTCGAGCACCAGGACCAGCGACGCCGCACGGTAGGTGAGGGGGTGGCGGCCGCGGACACCGAACGCGTCGAGGGCGACTAGGACGACGGTTTGGATGGCGATGCCGCCGAGGATGTTGCCGACAGCGACGCCGACGTTGCCGGAGATCGCGGCGCTGGCAACAATGGCCATCTCGGGCAAGTTGGTAGCGATAGCCAGCAGGATCAGCCCGCCCAGGGCCGAGCCCAGGTGCAGCCGTACAGACAGCACGTCGGTCTGGTTGGACAGTTGGACGCCCGCGACCCAGATCGCCGCGGCGGCCGCCACGAAGATCAGCAGCAGCAGCGGCAATGACAGACCCGACACGGCCTACCTCATGTTTCGTGGATGCCGCTGGTGCGGCGGGGGACCTGGACGGGCTGCCCACTTGCGCGATCGGCGGGTGCCCGCCCCCGAAGCGACTAAACGCCTTCCCCGGAAGCATGGAGGTCTATTCGCCTGGCCGGGGAGCCGCCGCGTCTCCGACGGCATGGGGCAGTTACTGCAGCCGATGCCGGGGTAGCCAGGGCCAGTTGTCGACTTCATCGAGGTGCTTCGTATGGCGCGTCCGCGCATCGTCATTGTCGGGGCCGGGTTCGCCGGCTATCAGACGGCCAAGACCTTGTCTCGATCCGCGCGGGGTGCAGCCGAGATCATCCTGGTCAACCCGACCGACTACTTCCTCTACCTGCCGTTGTTGCCGGAGGTGACCGGCGGTGTGCTGGACCCGCGGCGGATCACCATCTCGTTGGCGGACACCCTACCCGGTGTCCGGCTGGTCCTCGGCCAAGCCGATGGTGTCGGTGTGGACGCCCGGACGGTGTCGTTCACCGGTCCGGAGGGTGAACGGGGCGAGCTGGGGTACGACCGGCTGGTGCTGGCCGCGGGCAGTATCAACAAGCTTTTGCCCATCCCCGGGGTGGCTGATCACGCGCACGGGTTCCGGGGCATCCCGGAGGCACTGCATCTGCGTGATCACGTGATCCGGCAGGTCGAGCTGGCCGATGCGGCCGAGGACCCGGGCGAACGGGTGGCGCGGTTGACGTTCGTGGTGGTCGGGGCGGGATACACCGGTACGGAAGTGGCCGCTCAGGGAAACCTGCTGACCCACGCGCTTCTCAGCCGGCACCCGCGCCTGGCCGGCACCCCCGCCCGGTGGCTGCTGCTGGACACCGCGAAGCAGGTGCTACCCGGGATGGACGAGCGGATGGCCGGCACGGCGGAACGGGTTCTGCGGGAACGTGGCGTGGAGGTCGACCTGGGCACCTCGGTCGCCGAGGCCACCGGCGACGGTGTCAAGCTGACCGACGGCCGTTTCGTGGCATCGCGGACACTGGTTTGGTGCGTCGGAGTGCGCCCCGACCCGTTCACCGCCGCTACCGGCCTGCCCACGACCAAGGGCCGGCTGCAGGTCGACGAATACCTGGCTGTGCCGGGGCATCCGGAAATCCTGGCCTGCGGCGACGGCGCCGCGGTGCCCGATCCGCAGCATCCGGGGCAACCCACGCCGATGACCGCGCAGCATGCGATACGGCAGGGCAAACTGGCCGCGCACAACATCGCCGCCTCCTACGGCGTCGGCACCCGCAAGCCGTACCGGCACCGCGACCTCGGCTTCGTAGTCGATCTGGGCGGCTGGCAGGCGGCTGCGAACCCGCTGCACGTGCCGCTGTCGGGTCTGCTGGCGCGTGCGGTGACGCGCGGCTATCACCTGACTGCGCTGCCCGCGAACCGGGTTCGGACCGCCACCGACTGGCTGTTCACCGCGGTCTCGTCGCGTCCCGGGGTGCAGCTCGGCCTGGTGCCCGGTCCCGCGGTGCCGCTGGATACCGACGCCCCGGAACTGATCGCGTCCCGGAAGGACCACTGATGCGCGCGTTGACCGTCACGCCGTTGCAGGCGAACACCGCCGAAGTCCGCGACGTGCCCGACCCGGAACCAGGCGTCGGGGACATGCTGGTCGAGGGGATTGCCCTGGGTGTCTGCGGCACCGACCGGGAGATCATCGCCGGGCAGTACGGGTGGGCGCCGCCCGGCCGCGACCGCCTGGTGCTGGGCCACGAATCGCTGGGCCGCGTCCGTACCGCCCCATCCGGCAGTTCCTTCCACCCCGGGGACCTCGTCGTGGGAGTGGTCCGCCGCCCCGACCCGGTACCGTGCGGAGCCTGTGCGCACGGCGAGTTCGACATGTGCCGCAACGGCCAATACACCGAGCGGGGCATCAAGCAGATCAACGGGTACGGCAGCCAGCTCTGGACCGTCGAGACCGACTACGCCGTCAAACTCGACCCACAGTTGGAACACGTCGGGATGCTGATGGAACCCACCACGGTGGTCGCCAAGGCATGGGAACAGGTCGAGAAGGTCGGCGCCCGGTCCTGGTTCGACCCGCAACGGGTCCTGGTCACCGGAGCCGGCCCGATCGGCCTGCTCGCCGCCCTGCTGGGCGTGCAGCGGGGCCTGGAGGTTCACGTCCTCGACGTCGCCACCGACGGGCCCAAACCCGAGGTGGTCAAGGCGCTCGGTGCGCAGTACCACTGCGCGGGCATGGCTGAGGCCACCGCGAAGAGCAAGCCGGACATCATCATCGAGGCCACCGGCGTGTCCAGCGTGGTCTTCGACGCCATGGCCAGCACCGCCGGATACGGCATCGTGTGCCTGACCGGGGTGTCATCGGTGGGCCACAAGATCTCCGTAGACCTCGGCGCGACCAACCGCGACATGGTGCTGGAGAACGACGTCGTCATCGGCTCGGTCAACGCGAACCTGAGCCACTACGCCGCCGCAGCCTACGCGCTGGCGAAGGCCGACACCGACTGGCTCGCCCGGCTCATCACCCGCCGGGTACCCCTCGAGCACTTCAGCGAGATCCTGCACGCTCAGCCCGACGACATCAAAGTCGTCCTCGAGCTGAACTGACAAGGGCAGAACCGTGCCGGGAAACATCGAGGACTACGCCCTCATCGGGGATCTGCACACCGCCGCGCTGGTCGGCCGGGACGGCTCCATCGACTGGCTGTGCCTGCCCCGCTTCGACTCCCCTGCCTGCTTCGCCGCGCTGCTGCACGATCGGAACGCGGGGCGGTGGCAGCTCTGCCCCGCTGACGGCCGGCCGGCAAGCTCGCGTCGATACCGCGGCGACACCCTGATCCTGGAAACCGAATGGGACACCCCGGACGGGGTCGTGCGGGTGATCGACTTCATGCCGCTGCGCGGGCAAGCCGCCGACGTCGTCCGGATCGTCGATGGGGTCTCCGGGGCCGTGCCTATGCGCATGGACCTGACGCTGAGGTTCGACTACGGCCACGTCGTGCCGTGGGTCCGCCACAGCGGCCAGGACTTGTCCGCGGTCGCCGGCCCGGACGCTGTGTGGCTGCGCACCGACGTGCCGGTCCACGGCGAGGACCGTGCCACCGTCGCCGAGTTCACCGTCCGGGCCGGGCAGCGAGTGCCGTTCGTCCTGACCTATCAGGCGTCGCACCTGCGGCGTCCCGATCTGGTCGACGCCGAGCACGCCCTGGCAGGCACCGAACGGTTCTGGACGGACTGGATCAGCCGCTGCGACTACGACGGCCGGTGGCCCGAGCCCGTACGCCGCTCGCTGATCCTGCTCAAGACCCTCACCTACGCGGCGACCGGCGGCATCCTCGCCGCCGCCACCACGTCGCTGCCCGAGCAACTCGACGGACCCCGTAACTGGGACTACCGGTACTGCTGGCTACGCGACGCCACCTTCACCCTGCAAGCCCTGCTGGGCACCGGCTACCTCGCCGAGGCCAAGGCGTGGCGGGAATGGCTGCTACGCGCGGTCGCCGGTGACCCCGCCGACCTGCAGATCATGTACGCCCTCGACGGCACCCGCCGCCTACCCGAGTACACCCTCGACTGGCTACCCGGCTACCAGGGAGCCAGCCCGGTCCGGGTCGGCAACGCCGCCTCCAGCCAGCTGCAGCTCGACGTATGGGGAGAGGTCCTCGACAGCCTGCACCACAGCCGCGAAGCCGGCATCGCCGCCACCGACGCCGGCTGGGACCTGCAACGCGCCCTGCTCGACTTCCTCGAAGGCAACTGGCAGCAACCCGACAACAGCCTGTGGGAGGTCCGCGGCCCACGACGGCAGTTCGTCCACTCCAAAGTCATGGCCTGGGCCGGCTTCGACCGGGCCGTCACCGCCGTGCACCGGCACGGCCTGGACGGTCCCATCGACCGGTGGCGCAGCATCCGCGACGACATCCACGCCGAGGTATGCGCCAAGGGCTTCGACACCGACCGCAACACCTTCACCCAGTCCTACGGCTCGGCCGGGCTCGACGCCGCCCTGCTGCTCATCCCCCGCGTCGGTTTCCTGCCGACCACCGACCCGCGGGTGGCCGGCACCATCGACGCCGTACAGCGTGAGCTGCTCCAGGATGGGTTCCTGCTGCGGTACCGCCCTGAGCACGACAGCGCCGACGGACTGCCCGGCACCGAGGGCGCGTTCTTGGCGTGCACGTTCTGGTTAGTCGACGCCCTGCACACCATCGGCCGCCGCGCCGAGGCGGAAGATCTGTTCGAACGGTTGCTCCACCTGCGCAACGACGTCGGCCTGCTGTCGGAGGAGTACGACCCGACCAGCGGCCGCCAGCTGGGCAACACCCCACAGGCGTTCAGCCTCGTCGGACTCGTCAACTCCGCCCGACAACTCAGCGGAAGCACCACCCGCACCTCCGCCGACGCCGACGGGCAACACACCCAGCCTGCGGGCTGACTTGCTTTCTTAGTCGCCGGGGTCGCGCCGGCTTATGACCGGGTCCCGGCGTGACCGTGAACAACATCTGGGACCGCGAGATCAGCAAGAGCCTCCCGAACTCGCCGTACCCGCGGCGTCAACGCGCGGGCCGAGCCAGGTGCCGGCCTCGAACGCCTCGTGCGGCAGCGGCGCCAGCCGGGACTGCTCGATCGTGAACATCTCGCCGATAGTGTTGCTCGGCGTGGTCGACCGGCGACCGGGGTTGAAGCTGGTGCGATAGAGAAAAATCCGTGTGCGACGGCGTCGGCGGTCATTGTCAGATGCTGGCCGAGACATGTAGCCGACCAGTGGCGACACGCGGCCCGCTGGTCCAGTCTGCACTAACCTGCTGGTGAAGTACCGTCGTCGCCTTCGCCAACCAGGAGAGTTACCGCCCGCGTTTCTGCTTCGTAGCCAGGTTTTCCGAGGTTCCGGAATGGCTCCCGGTCTGCGCCAGCCGGATTGAAGCTGTACGCCGAGTTCGGCAGCGCTTTTCCCGGTGAGCCGCTCTGCAGCGAGCGCTTGAGGTCTGCGAGGAACGACCCGGTCTCCGCGGTTTCCTCGACATCGTCCAGCCAGGTCAGAGCTGCATCATCTTGCGCCGGCACGCCGGCTGCCTGCTCGTCCTGATATTTGCCCTCGATGTGTTCGCCAAGGCGTAACTGCCAGCCGATCTGGTGTGCCTGGGCGATCGTCTCACGCAGGGCTATGTCGTTCACCACGCCCGCGGGCGCGAGTGCCTCGCCGACTTTGTCGATCTCGACGTAGAACCCTCGCTGCTTAATGCGGTCGCGACGCAGCCACGCCCGAATGCTGCCCAGCGCTGCAGCGTTGCGCTCGGGATCCGCGGGTTCCCCGAACCAGTACCGCTCATCGACGAGGAAGCCGTGAACAGCCTCGAGCTTTTTCTCATGGCTGGACCACAGCTCGTCGAGTGCTTCGCACCGGAAGACCTCACCGTCGGGCAGGTAGCCCAGCTGCACTCGCCGCTCGTGGATGGCGATGGCTTTGCCCGACTCTTCCAGGCCGAGGATGGCGATAGACCGGGCCAGAGCAGCGTGCCCCAGATCCAGGACTGCAAGAGCGGACTCCAGCAGCGTGTTGGCGTTCGCCAGCAGAGCCTCCTGCAGTTTGACGACCTGCTCAGGCGTCAGGTCGGGAAGACGTCGGATCGGCACGCTTCCAGTCTCCACATCCGTCAACAGACTTGCTGGCCTGCATATCACCGGAGCGTGCCGTCCGGGATGCCTCGGCGGCTTCGCCGCTCTGGCACCGCACTCAATGGCCGGCGTCCTGCAGACGACAAGCCGCCATCTCCAGCTACAGACGGTGACTGCCGGCCAAGCGCGGTCGCATCTGTTTTCACGAAACACAGGGTGCGAAAGGCGCACCCCTGGCCGGTGGTGGGTGGCGATCGCTGGTGCTCGGATGGTGATCGGACGCCGTCGGGCTGGCTGGACGGAGCCCGCGCGTTGGATTCTGTGCCTTAGCTTCATGCCATCCGAGGTCGACTCATCCGCTGTCGTGGGGGGTCAGCCAGTCTCATCGACCTTCTTGGATGGTGCTCGGATGGTGCTCGAACGCCGGCTTACTAATTGGATTTAGTAGCCCGTTCTGGACTTTTGCCAGCGTGTGCGCCCGTCACCGTCTCTGACCCGGGTTGGACGCACCGGCCACGGCTGGACTGGCGTCCCCCGTTTGGACTAAAGCTTGCGCCCTGGACAAATTTGTGTAAAGTGCTAGACGTAGGAGTGCATCCCTAACCTTCCTACGGATCAGAAGGTTAGGGGTTCGAGTCCCTTCGGGCGCACAAAAGATCAAGGGTCACGGCCTTTTTCATTCCCATTTCCAGGCCCGCGCTTCCCGCTATATGGGACGCGGGTGATCGGTGGGTGATCCTGTGTTGCCCAGCTGGTTCCAAGGCCTTCAAATGCCGCCTTGAGCTGGCCTTTCATTGCTGCAATCCAGCCGAGTGAGCGATAGTGGCTGGTTACGGTCCGTGACCGCTCGTTGGGTGCTTCGCCTGTTGTTCCGTTGTTCCGTTGCTCGACGGTCATGGTTGTTGTCGTTGCCGACCGAAGGTAGGTCAACGGGCTTTGGGGGAGGGCACTGCTGTTGCGTTCCCACCTGCGGCGGTGGACGGCACTGTCGCAGCCGTGTCAGACGTTATGGCTCGGCTGCGGCAGCGTCGTTCGTTGTGTCAGGCTGCTTCTCTGAAAAGGTCGAGCGCGATATCGATGAGCATGTCCTCCTGGCCGCCGACGAGTTTGCGGCGCCCGGCTTCTATGAGGATGGTGCGGGGGTCGATGTCGTATAGCTGGCCGGCGTTCTCGGCGTGGCGCAGGAAGCTGGAGTAGACGCCGGCGTAGCCGAGGGTGAGGGTTTCCCGGTCGACGCGGACAGGCCGGTCTTGCAGTGGCCGGACGATGTCGTCGGCGGCGTCCTGCAGGGCGAACAGGTCGCAACCGTGTTCCCAGCCCTGCAGGGTTGCGGCGGCGATGAACGGTTCGATCGGGCAGTTGCCCGCTCCGGCGCCGTGACCGGCCAGTGACGCGTCAACGCGGGTGGCGCCTTCTTCGACGGCGATGATGCTGTTGGCTACCGACAGGGACAGATTCTCGTGGGCGTGGATGCCGATCTCGGTAGCCGGGTCGAGGACGTCGCGGTAGGCCCGGAACCGGTCGCGGATGCCGTCCATGGTGAGACGGCCGCCAGAGTCGGTGACGTAGACGCAGTGGGCGCCGTAGGACTCCATCAGTTTGGCCTGGGCGGCCAGTTCGTGTGGTGGCGCGAGATGGCTCATCATCAGGAACCCGGAGACGTCCATGCCCAGGCCGCGGGCGGCGGCAATGTGTTGCGCGGCGATGTCGGCCTCGGTGCAATGGGTGGCCACCCGCACCGAGCGAACGCCCAGCGCGTACGCCTGCTTGAGTTCTTTGATGGTGCCGATGCCGGGCAGGATCAGGGTGGTGAGCCGGGCGCGGCTGATGGCGTCGGCGGCGGCTTTGATCCAATCGTGGTCGGTGTGGCTGCCGGGGCCGTAGGTGAGGCTGCTACCGGCCAGGCCGTCGCCGTGAGCGACCTCGATGGCGTCGACGCCGGCGGCGTCGAGGGCGGTGACGATCCGGGTGACGTCGGCGGGGGTGATGCGATGCCGGGTGGCGTGCATGCCGTCGCGCAGGGTGACGTCCTGGATGTAAAGGCGCGGGCTCACGGGCGGGCTCCTTCGGCGAGGCGCTCGGCGACGCGCAGCGCGGCGGAGGTCATGATGTCCAGGTTTCCGGCGTATGCGGGCAGGTAGTGGGCGGCGCCTTCGACCTCGAGCAGCACGGTGACCTGTGTGGTGACCGGTTGCGGTGTCAGCGTGTGCACGGGCTCGTCAGGGCCGATCTTGCGGAATTGGACGGCCTGCTTGAGCCGGTAGCCGGGCACGTATTCGGCGACATCGGCGACCATCGCCTCGATGCTCGCGCGGATCGCGTCGGTGTCGGCGTCGCCGATGAGGCAGTGCACGGTGTCGCGCATGATCATCGGCGGGTCGGCGGGGTTCAGCACGATGATCGCCTTGCCACGGCCGGCGCCGCCGACCTGTTCGATCGCGGCGGCGGTGGTCTTGGTGAACTCGTCGATGTTGGCCCGGGTGCCGGGACCGGCCGACTTCGAGGCGATCGACGCGACGATCTCGGCGTACGCGACCGGAGTTACGGCTGCGATCGCGGCGACGATCGGGATGGTGGCCTGACCGCCGCAGGTCACCATGTTGACGTCGCCGGCGGCGAGGTGGGCGTCGAGGTTCACCGCGGGGACCACGTAGGGGCCTAGCGCGGCGGGTGTCAGGTCGACGAGTTGCTTGCCGTACGGCTGGAGAGCAGCCGCGTTGGCCCGGTGTGCGCCCGCGCTGGTGGCGTCGAAGACGATGCCGATCTCGCCGAAGCCGGGTAATCCGATCAGGCCTTCGACCCCGTTGGCGGTGGTGGTCACGCCGAGGCGGCGGGCCCGGGCCAGGCCGTCGGAGCTGGGATCGATACCGACCATGGCGGCCATCTCCAAGGTTGGTGACAGCCGCAGAATTTTGATCATCAGGTCGGTGCCGATGTTGCCGGAGCCGATCACGGCGACCTTCGTGCGGGCCATCAGCGGGTCTCCTTCGCGAATGACGCCTCGACGGTGCCGAGGCCGGTGATCTGGGCGCGCACGTGCAGGCCGGGCGCGACCGGGATCATCGGGCCGAGCGCGCCGGAGAGCACGATCTGCCCGGCCCGCAGCGGTTCGCCGTGTTCGAGGGCGGTGCGGGCCAGCCAGGCGAGTGCGTGGAGCGGGTCGCCGAGGCAGTCCTGCCCGGAGCCTTCGGAGACGGTCCGGCCGTCGGCCGTCATGGTCATGAGCACGTCGCGGGGTTCGAAGTGGTCGAGAGTGACACGGTGGTCGCCGAGGACGTAGAGGGCGCTGGAGCCGTTGTCGGCGACGGTGTCGGCGAAGGTGATGTCCCAGTTCGCGATGCGGCTGTCGACGATCTCCAGGGCGGCGACCGCGTACGCGACGTGCTCGCGGATCCGATCAGGCTCGAGGACGTCGACGGCCAGGACGAACGCGACCTCGGCCTCGACCCGCGGCTGGAGCAGTCCGTCGGTGGCGATCGGCAGGTACTGGGCGCGGGCCATGTCGTCGAAGAGCACGCCGTAGTCGGGCCGGTCGACGCCGAGTTGCCGCTGTACCGCAGGGGAGGTGAGGCCGATCTTGCGGCCGGCGATCGCGTGGCCGTCGTGCAGCCGGGCCCGGGTGAGCATCTGCTGCACCGCGTAAGCGGAACGGTCGTCGATGAGGTCGCGTACCGGCGTGCAGGGTGTGCCGGTGGCGGCGGCGTCGCGCAGCCGCCCGAAGGCGGCGGCAACCGGGTCGTGGGTCATGTGGTCTCCGGGAAGGCAGTGGTCAGCCGGCCGGCGGGGCGCCGGTCAGCCGGGTGATCAGGTCGTAGAGGGCCCGGGCATGCACCTCGAAGAGCCGGATGAGGTCGATGTCGTCCCCACCGATCTCCTTGGCGATGAACAGCCCGTCGGCGGCCGCGACGGCGTAGGTGGCGAGCAGATGGACCGTGTCGTGGTCGAGACCGGGCGCGAACTGGCCGAACATTTCCGCGATGCGGGTGTGGGCGGTGTGCCGGACCTTGAGGAACATGGTCCGGGCGCTGGGCTCGTCCGGTCGCCGCTCGAGCACGAGCATCAGGCCCAGGCGCAGGAAGTCGGAGTGGTCGAGCAGGGCTTTGCCGATCTGCGCGGCGAGGGCGTCGACCAGGTCGTAGGAGAGATCGGGAGCGAGGTCGGCGGGTAGGGCGAGGGCGTCGAGCCAGATGCCGAAGCTGCTTTCGATGACCGCCGCGATCAGGTCGTCCTTGTTCTTGAAGTGCCAGTAGATAGAGCTGGCGGGTAGCCCGCACTTGGCGCTGACCAGGGCGATGCTGGTGCCCTCGTACCCGCGCTCCCCGGCGATCTCAGCGGCCGCGTCGAGGATGCGCTGCCGGGATGCTTCGCCGTTGGCGCGCTTCTTGCGTTCGCCGCGGCCGTCAGTCATCAGGGACTCCCTTGTTGCGAATCGGTTTCTTGACGATGTCTTCGCCGATCCCTACCGTAGCGAACATTACAACTGGAGTGATCGCTACAGCAATGGCTCTGTGGGAGGGCTCATGGACGTGGAGCAAGGACTAATCCGGGTCGGTGACCGGGACATCGCCCTGACCGAACGGGGCAGCGGGGAACCGGTGGTCCTGCTGCACGGTGGCGGGCCGGGCGCGTCCGGCATGTCGAACTACGTGCGCAACGTGGACGTACTCGCAGAGCGGTTCCGGGTGATCGTGCCGGACCTGCCTGGCTACGGCGGCTCCAGCAAACGCGTCGACCACAGCGACCCGTTCGGTGATCTGGCGTCGGCAATCCGTGGTCTGCTCGACGTCCTCGGCATCGGCAAGGCACACCTGGTCGGCAACTCCTACGGCGGGGCGGCGGCGTTGCGTCTGGCCCTGGAAGCGCCGGGCCGGGTGTCGCGGATGGTGCTGATGGGCCCCGGCGGGATCGGAACCAGCCGAGGACTGCCGACCGCGGGACTGAAGAAGCTGCTCGCCTACTACGGCGGGACCGGCCCGAGCCGGGAGAAGCTCGACGACTTCATCCGGACCTCGCTGGTCTTCGACGGCACCGCTGTTCCCGCGTCGGTGATCGACGAGAGGTACGCGGCGAGCATCGACCCCGAGGTGGTAGCCCATCCGCCGCTACGCCGGCCGGACGGCCTCAAGACGCTGCTGCGGATGGACTTCACCCGTGACCGGCGACTCGCGGCTCTGCGAACACCCACCCTCGTCCTCTGGGGTGCACAGGACCGTGTGAACCGGCCTTCCGGCGGCCCGATGCTGGCCGGCCGGATGCCCGACTGCGACCTGTACACGGTCGCCAACACCGGCCACTGGGTGCAATGGGAACGCCCGGAGCTGTTCAACACCCTGACGGCAGCGTTTCTGGAAGGCGTCCGATGAGCGTGTTCGGCAACGTCCAGCTCGGCTATCTGCGCATCGAGACCCGCAAGTTCAGCGACTGGCGGCGCTTCGGCGCCGACGGCGTCGGCCTGCACGTCGACGACCTCGACACCGGCCGGATGCGGTTCCGCCTCGACGAGCAGCAGTGCCGGTTCCTGCTGGAGCACGGCCCGGCCGAGGACGTCACCTCGGCCGGCTGGCACGTCGACGACCACGACACCTACGAGGCGATCCTGACCCGGCTGCGGGCCAAGGGGGTGCCCGTCGAGGACGGGACCACCGAAGAGGCCGCCCTGCGCGGGGTGGAACGTCTCGTGCGGTTCCCCGGGCCGAAGGGCATCGCCCAGGAGCTCTACACCACCGCGCTCACCGCGGCCGCGCCGCTGACGATGACGACCAGCGGGTTCGTCACCGGCGAGGCCGGGATGGGGCATCTGGCGATCACATCACGCCGACCGGAGGCTATCCACGGCTACTACGACGCCCTGTTCGACGCCCGGCTCAGCGACTTCATCACCGAGACGATCAGCGGGATACGGCTACGGATCCGGTTCCTGCGGGTCAACGGCCGGCACCACTCGGTCGCCGTGGCCAACACCGAAGGACTACGCGTCGACCCGGTCCGCACCCGGATCCAGCACCTCAACGTCCAGGCCGCCAGCCTCGACGACATGATGCACGCCTACCTGCGGCTCAAGCAGCTCGGATTCGGCATGGCGCTCGGCATCGGGCAGCACACCAACGACAAGGAACTGAGCTACTACGCCCGTACCCCCTCGGGCTTCGAATGGGAGATGGGCTGGAACCCGATCGTCGTCGACGAATCAACCTGGGAACCCACCACCCACAAAGGCATCAGCCTCTGGGGCCACCGGCCCGAAGCACAGACGATCATCGACAAGCTCAACCAGTTCCGGCTCGGCGCGGCCTCGCTGCGCCGACGCGAGGAAACCGTCGCGGCGCTGAGCGGAGTACCGGCATGAACGGGCGCTACGACGTGATCATCGTCGGCTACGGACCGGTCGGCGTCACCGCCGCGAACCTGCTCGGCGGCATGGGCCTGACGGTCGCCGTCGTCGAGAAGGAACCGGACATCTACGCCCGCGCCCGGGCCATCTCCACCGACGAGGAGATCCTGCGGATCTGGCAGCGCATCGGCCTCGTCGACCAGCTGCTCAAGGACATGCTCGCCGAACGGCCGATCGACTTCGTCGACGCCCGCGGCCGCTCCTTCCTGAGCATCAAACCGGTCACCCGCGGCAACGGTTACCCGCCGCAGCTGTTCATCTACCAGCCGGCCCTGGAGCAGACGCTGCGCGACGGCGTCGGCCGCTACCCGAACGTCGAGGTCTTCTGCGGCCACGAGTGCACCGGCGTGACCGAAACCGCGGACGGTGTCGCCGTCGAGGCCGACGGTCTCGGCACCCTGCACGGCAGCTACCTGATCGCCGCCGACGGCGGCTCCAGCCCGATCCGCACCCGGCTCGGCGTCGGCTTCGACGGCCGCACCTACGAGGACCGCTGGCTGGTTATCGACACCAAGGTCCACCGCGGCTGGGACAGCGTCGACCGGCTGCGCTTCCACTGCGACCCGGCCCGCCCGGCCGTCGACTGCCCCACCCCTCTCGGCCACCACCGCTGGGAGTTCCCCGTCCTGCCCGGCGAGGACGAACAGCAACTGGTCGAACACGACCACATCTGGAAACTGCTGCGCCGGCACGGGCGCACCCCTGACGAGGTGGAAATCCTGCGGGCCGTCATCTACAGCCACCACGTCCGGTTCGCCACTCGCTGGCGCATCGGACGGATCTTCCTGGCCGGCGACGCCGCCCACGTCATGCCGCCCTGGATCGGTGAGGGTATGGCCTCCGGCGTGCGCGACGTGGCCAACCTCTGCTGGAAGTTGGCCGCCGTCCTGAACGGCGAGCTGCCCGATTCCGCCCTCGACACCTACGAGATCGAACGCCAGCCGCACGTGCGCGTCGTGACCAGCCGAGCGGTCGCCGTCGGAAAGATCATCACCGAACGTCGCCGCGCTCTCGCCGCTCTGCGCAACGTGGTATTCCGTCTCGGTCTGCGTATTCCCGCCCTGCGCGCCTATGCCCGCGAGGCCCGCTGGCTGCCGATGACCGAGCATCGTGACGGCCTGCTCGACCGCATCGGAAAGGCGACGGTAGCCGGCCAATATCCGCCGCAACCCTGGGTCCTCGCCCCGGACGGCAACCGCGCCCGCCTCGACGACGTGCTCGCCGGACGCTGGACCCTGCTGCACCTCGGCGCGCAGCAGGACTGGCCGAGTTGGCCGGACACCGTGGCGCGGCTGCGCGTCACGCCAGCCGGATCGCCGCCGGCGCCCGGAACCATCGTCGACTGCGACGACGTCCTGATCCGCTGGATGCG
Source organism: Paractinoplanes pyxinae (assembly GCF_026626335.1). Lineage (GTDB taxonomy): Bacteria > Actinomycetota > Actinomycetes > Mycobacteriales > Micromonosporaceae > Actinoplanes > Actinoplanes pyxinae. The sequence continues at coordinate 382,103 of NZ_JAPNTZ010000009.1, forward strand.
CGAGCGGGACACCACCGTATTGGCACTGCGTCCTGATGTCCTGGTCTACGGCGCGGGCGCCGATGGCGTACTGCCGCCCGCGCCGTTCACATCAGGCCGCGGCCCTGCCGATCCGGTCACATCCTTGTAGTTGCACAAATGTGAGCAACTTATATTCTGCACGTGAATGTGCAAGTACGCCGTTCGGACTGTGAGGCACTCATGTCCCATGCTGATCGCATCGATGTCCACCACCACGTGGTGCCGCCGCACTACGCGGCCTGGCTCAACGACAAGGGCATCCGCCCCGGTGGCGTCGCCGTGCCCGACTGGTCGCCGAAGGCCGCCCTCAACCTGATGGACGACACGCGGGTGCGTGCCGCCATCCTGTCGGTCTCCACGCCCGGAGTCTGGCTCGGCGACGCCATCGAGGCCGAGCGATGGGCGCGCGAGGTCAACGAGTACGGCGCCCAGGTCGCCGCCGACCACCCCGGCCGGTTCGGGTTCTTCGCCACGCTCACCCTGCCCGACGTGGGCACAGCCATCAAGACCGCCGACCACGCCTTCGACCACCTCGACGCCGACGGGGTGGTGCTGCTGGCCAACAACGAGGGCCGATACCTCGGCGACCCCGGCTTCGACCCACTGCTGCGCTACCTGAACGAACGCCGAGCGGTCGTCTTCATCCACCCCGGTGAGCTGCCCGCCGAACCGGTGCCGGGCATCCCGGCCTTCACCGCGGACTTCCTGCTCGACACCACCCGCACCGCGATCAGCCTGATCATGTCCGGTGCGCTGGACCGCTACCCCGGCATCCGGTTCATCCTGGCGCACGCGGGCGGGTTCGTGCCCTACATCGCCGACCGGATCCTGCTCACCATGCTGCGCGACGAATCGAAGCTGTCGCAGGCGCGGATGCTGCTCAACCGCGAGCGCGCCCGTGAGAAGCGCATCGACCTGATCCGGCGGTTCTACTTCGACGTCGCGCTCTCCTCTACCCGCGCGGCCCTGCCCTCGCTGCTCGCGGTCGCCGACCCCACTCACATTCTGTACGGCAGCGACTATCCCTTCGCGCCCGTCCCCGCGGTCAAGTACATGGCCAAGGAGTTCGAGAGCTACCCGTTCGACGGCGACTTGCGCACGCTCATCGACCACGGCAACGCGCGCCCACTGTTCCCCCGCTTCTTCACCGCCTGAGCACCGCCACGGGGCGAAGGTGACCAGGTCACCCTCGCCCCATGCGCGAGGTGCCAGTGGATCGCGTCGGCCCGGTTGCGGCGGCGCGGCACCAGAACGGCAGAGATCATGCTGCCGACCAGGACGGCCGTGGCCCAGGCTGCACCTGAGCGGAGACCCGGCGCAGGTGGGGTGACCGCCTGTCCCGACGGCGGCGTCCACGCCTGCATCCGGACGGGGCAAAATGGTCAGGGCCGTCGGCTCACCCTGGCGCAGGGGCCTCATCTGCCCGCTGCTGTGCGGATATGGCGGCTGTTCGTTACGGCGGAAGGACACCCATGACATCCGAGACCGCTTCCGCCCCGGTGGCGCGACGCCGCCGCGACGCCGAAGAGAACCGCGATCGGATCCTGCGTGTCGCGCGCACGCTGCTCTCCACCGAGCCCAACGCCAGCATGGATGACCTGGCTCAGGCCGCCGGCGTGGTCCGGCGCACGGTCTACGCCCACTTCCCCAACCGGGACGCCCTGATCGCCGGACTCGCCGACAAGGCCGCCGCCGACATGCTGGCCGCACTCGGCGAGCTGGACCGCTCAGCCCTCGATCCCGCGGTGGCGCTGGCTGATTTCACGCTCACCCTTTGGCTTGCTGGTGACGAGTATCGCCTGCTGATCGCGCTCGCCGAGAGCGAGGTCGGCGCGGCCGGCTTACGCGACCTGCTGGCCCCGATCAGCGCACAGGCGCTCGCCCTGCTCCAACGCGGACGCGAACAGGGCCGCTTCGCCGCCCACCTGCCGTTGCCCGTGCTCGGCGCCGCCCTGCAAGCCATGACCCTGGCACTGCTGCAAGCGGTCAACGACGATCTGTGGGTCGACGACGGCGCTCAGGCGGCGACCGCCATTCTCATCGCCTCGGGACTTCCGGCCGCCGAGGCCGATGCGGCGATCCGGCAGGCGCAACTACTGCCGGGCCCCCGATGCCACGCGCCGGACAAGGGCTGACCTGCTGAGGCTTGGCTTTCCCGCACACACGCCGATGAAACAGACATGAGGTCTTTGCGTGTGGCGGTGACCGGCGCCGCGGTCGAAGCCGCCCTGGCCGGCATGTGCGTAACGGTCCCGCTGTGGCTGGCCGGGCTGGGCCCCATGCTCGCCGAAGCCGGCGCGTCGGCCGCAGCGAAGGTGCTGACGCTGGCCGGGGTGATGGCATCGGCGGCATTCGTGGGAGCGGCCGCTCAAGTGCTCCGGACAATCCCCGCCGAGGGCGGACGAGCGGCAGGGCGCGAGCGGGAACCAGCCATCCGGGCGCGGCGGCTGGCCGCCGCTCTACTGATCATCCCAGTCGGTGCCGCGGTCGCCATCGGGTGTGGCCGGCCGCCGGACGTGATCATGCTCTGCGCCGGGCAGGTGATGATCACCATGGTCGCGCTGCTCCGCATCCGCCAACTCGATCGCCGTCAGGCGCAGCAGAAACGGGCGCTCGACCACCAGGCGCGCTTCGACGAACTGACCGGGCTGCCCAACCGCCGTGACGTCCTGGCGCGCCTCGACCACCTGCTCATGCCGGGCACCTCGACCGCGCCGGTGTCCGTGCTGTTCTGCGACCTCAACGGCTTCAAACCGATCAACGACGGGCTCGGCCACGAGGCAGGCGATCAGGTGCTGCGGGTCGTCGCCCACCGCCTGTCGGCCGCGACCCGGCACGGCGACGTCGTCGGCCGCATCGGCGGAGATGAGTTCCTGGTGATCTGCCCAGCCGCCGGCGCCATCGAGGGGATGCAGGTCGCTGACCGCATCGAAACGGAGGTCGGCGCACCGATCACCTGGGCCGGCGAACAGTTGCACATCGGCGTCGCGATGGGCATCGCGACCGCTGCGGCCGGCGATGAGCGGACCGCGGACCAGCTGATCGCCGAGGCCGACGAGGCGATGTACGTCCGCAAGCGCGCGATGAAGCAGCGGACAGGCTAGAACCACGCACGTTTATTTGCACACCGGTGAGCAAGAAGATAACCTGCACGTAGCTGTGCAGGTTGCATGTTCGGCGGCCGAGCGTCCGCGAGCACAGGCACTTCATGCTTCCCGGAGGCTTCCTTGACCCCTCGGTTCCCTTCCTTCCCGCTGGGCCGCCGCACTCTGCTCAAAGCCGGGTTGCCCACCGGCCTGGCAGCCGCCGGCGTGCTTACCGGCCCGGCCGCCGGCGCGGCGACAGTGAACACCTCCTCGCCGTATCGGGTGGATGTGCACTGCCATCACATCCCCGACTTCTACCGCGCGGCGCTGACCAGTCACGGTGTGCTGACCGCCGGCGGAGTCCCGATCCCGGCCTGGAGCCCGACGCTGGCCGTGAACTTCATGGACAGGTACGGCATCCAGACCCAGGTCGTCTCCATCTCCGAACCCGGCGTGACGTTCCTGAACAGCGCCGCCGATCGCCGCGACCTGGCCGCCGAGATCAACGACTACACCAGCAAGACCCTCGTACACACCACGGACACCGTGACCGCCAAACGGTTCGGCGGGTTCGCGGTTCTACCGCTGGGTGACCTCGGCCCCACCGACATCCGCAACGCCGGCCGCGAAGCCCGACGGGCCATCACCGAGCTCAAACTCGACGGCATCGGCATCTTCAGCAACTACGAAGGCGTCTACCTCGGCGACCCGCGCCTCGATCTGCTGATGGCCGTGCTCAACGACCTGGGCGCCATGGTCTTCGTGCACCCGGTGACGCCGGTGCAGTACCCGGACCTGAAACTGCCGACCTTCCTGTACGAGTTCCCGTTCGACACCACCCGCGCCGCCGTCAACATGCTCTACCGGCGGGTCTACACGCGCTTCCCGAAGATCCGGTGGCTGCTGGCGCACGCCGGTGGCGCCCTGCCCTACCTGTCGTACCGCACCAGCATGCTGACGCTGTACCCGGTGATCGCGCAGAACCTCGGGATCACCGCGTTCGACGACGCGAACGTGCAGTACGCCAAGCTGTTCTACGACACGGCGCTGTCGCCGGTGGCCGCCGCCATGAAGTCGGTGCGAGAGGTCACCCCCGACTCGCACATCCTGTTCGCCACCGACTGGCCGTTCTCCTCGGCTGTCTTCGCCGTGCCGGGAGACCCGGCGCCGCAGCTGAGTGACACCTTCACCGCCGCGCAGCGGCTGCAGGTCGAGCGCACCAACGCCCTGGCCCAGTTCCCGCTGCTCGCTGCCCGCCTGGCCGGCTGACACCCCGATACCGCCCGGCCCCTCCTGTGTCCCTCGGCGGGGCCGGGCATCCCCTCGCGCGTTTCCGCGTACCCCTTGGAGAGGAAGTTCGTGTCCTCGACCCTGTACCGCGCCGCGGCCGCCGTCGTACGGCACCGTCGGCGCACCATCACCGTCTGGTTCCTCGCGATCCTGCTGCTGGCCGGCGCCGGCGCGTCGATCTCAGCAGGCACCGACGACGAGTTCACCATTCCCGGTTCCTCGTCACAGGACGCCCTGGACATCCTCTCCCGGATCTTCCCTCAGGTCAGCGGCTCGTCGGCGCAGATCGTCCTGACCGTTCCACCCGGCACGGACCTGCACGGGCAGGCGATCCGCGACGCCGTCGGCGACGCGGTCGACGCCGCGAAGAAGACCGACCAGGTCATCGAGGTCGTCTCGCCCTACGACGGGACCGTCAAAGGCGCCATTGCCGCCGACGGCGCCGCGGCGATCATCACCGTCCAGCTCGACGAACCCTTCACCGGTGTCCAGGCGGTCACCAAACAGCAGCTCACCGCCATCGGCGCGACCCTGCAGGACCACGCCGGAACGGGCGCACGCGTGGTGGTCGGCGGGGACGCCTACGCCAACCGAGTGCCCAAACCCAGCGCCACCGAAGGGCTGGGCCTGGTGGTGGCGCTGATGGTCCTGCTGATCACCTTCGGGTCGCTGATCGCCGCCGGCATCCCGCTGCTGACCGCGGTGCTGGGCGTGGGCCTGTCAGTCGCGCTGCTCTACGGCGCCACCGCGATACTCGACATCCCCTCCACCGCGGTCAGCCTGGCCCTGATGCTCGGCCTGGCCGTCGGCATCGACTACGCGCTGTTCATCCCGTCGCGCCACCGCAGTCAGCTCCACGACGGGCTGACCGTGGACGAGTCGATCGCCCGGGCGGTCGCCACCGCCGGCTCGGCGGTGCTGTTCGCCGGCCTCACCGTGATCATCGCCCTAGTCGGGCTGGTGGTGGCCGGTATCCCGTTCCTCACCACGATGGGCCTGTCCGCGGCGGCGGCGGTCGCGGTGGCCGTCCTGATCGCCATCACCCTGATCCCGGCGCTGCTCGCCTCCGCCGGCGAGCGCCTGCGCCCCAAGCCCCGCCGCCCAGGGCGAGTCCGGCTGCCGAGGGTCTCCGCCGACGGGGTCTTCCGCCGGTGGGTGACGCTGGCGACCCGCCGTCCGGTGATCACCATCGTGGTGATTGTTCTCGGTCTCGGCGCGGCCACTCTGCCCGCCGGAGAGCTGCGGCTCGCGCTGCCCGACAACGCCAGCGAGGAACACGGCAGCGCCGCCCGCGAGACGTACGAGACGATCAGCGAGCACTTCGGGCCTGGCTACAACGGCCCGCTGCTGGTCACCGCCAACATCATCTCCAGCACCGACCCCGTCGGCGTGATGGACCGGCTCGGTGCGGAGATCGGCGCGCTGCCCGGCGTCGCACTGGTTCCGCTTGCCACCCCCGACCCCAAGGGCCAGGTCGGCATCGTCCAGGTCGTCCCCGACAGCGCCCCCGACTCGCAGGCCACCACCGACCTGGTCAACCGGCTGCGCGACCTTGAACACCACTTCTACGACGAGTATCGGGTGCACACCGCGGTCACCGGCATCACCGCCGTCGGCATCGACGTCTCCGCCCGGCTCGGCGGTGCCCTGCTGCCCTTCGGCCTGCTCGTGGTCGGACTCTCCCTGGTCCTGCTGACCATGGTGTTCCGGTCGGTCGCCGTACCGATCAAGGCAACCGCCGGCTACCTGCTCTCGGTGGGCACCGCCTTCGGGGCGACCGCACTGGTCTTTCAGCGCGGCTGGTTCGCCGACGCGCTCACCGTGGCGCACACCGGCAGCGTGATCAGCTTCCTGCCGATCATCCTGATGGGCGTCCTGTTCGGACTCGCCATGGACTACGAGGTCTTCCTCGTCTCCCGCATCCGTGAGGAGTACGTCCACACCGGCGACGCCCGGCACGCCATCGACGCCGGCTTCCGCGGCTCCGCACCCGTTGTCGTCGCCGCCGCCGTCATCATGTTCGGCGTCTTCGCCTCCTTCGTGCCCGAAGGCAACGCCACCCTCAAGCCCATCGCGTTCAGCCTGGCCGTCGGCGTCTTCGTCGACGCGTTCCTGGTCCGGATGACCTTGGTCCCAGCGGTGCTCGCGCTGCTCGGTGACCGGGCCTGGTGGCTACCGAAGAGCTGGGACCGGGCCATGCCGTCTTTCGACGTCGAAGGCGAAGGCATCACCCACGAGCTGGCCCTGGCCGACTGGCCCGAACCGGGCAGCACCGACGTGATCGCCACCGACGACTTCACTCTCACCCCGGCGCCGTTCGCACCCCAGCACCTGCGCATCAGGCCGGGCGAGATCGTCGAAGTGATCGGCGACCCGGCCGCGACCAGCCCCTTCCTGCTGGCCCTCGGCGGACGTGTCACCGACATCCAGGGCACGGTCAAGACCCTCGGCGACGTGCTCCCGCAGCGTGCTTCCGCCGTACGCACCAAGACGCGGTTGATGCGATGTGCGCACCTCCCCGATCCCGGCCCGGCCATCGTCGAGACCGCGCGGCAAGCGCCACCACTGCTGTTGATCGACGGTCTCGACCTGGTACTCGCCAGGCACGAGCGAGACGCCGTGCACCGCGAACTCCAGACGGCCACCGCGAAGGGAACGACCGTCATCGTCACCCGCCACGAGCACGATCCCGGCCTGCCCGCCACCCAGATCATCACGCTGACCGCCACGGAGGTGTACGCATGACATCGGCCCTGCGCCGGCTGTCCCGTCCGGCAATCCTGCTGATCCCCGTGCTGGTCGCCACCTCACTACTCGCCGCGTTCGACAGCCCCGCCGACCACCTGAGCACCGTCAGGGCCGCCGTGGTCAACAACGACGAGCCGGTCGAGATCGACGGCAAGACCGTCCCCCTTGGCCGCGAACTCGCCGGCCGCCTGGTCAACCACACCGGCGACAACTACACCTGGGTCCTGACCGACCCTGACGACGCCACCGCCGGCCTCAAGACCGGCGAATACGCCGTCGCCGTCACCATCCCGCAATACTTCTCCCGGGCCGCGACCTCCACCGCCGGCGACGACCCGAACACTGCCACCCAGGCCCGCATCGACGTCACCGCATCCCGCACCACCAACGCCGTCGACCCGATCATCACCAAAACCCTGACCGACGCCGCCGTAGACGCGCTCAACCGCACCGTCGTCGAGACCTACCTCGACAACATCTACCTCGGCTTCAACACCATGCACGAACAACTCGGCGACGCCGCCGACGGCGCCGGAAAACTGTCCGACGGCGCCGGCCAGCTCGCCGACGGCAGCAACCAACTCGTCGTCGGCCTCGGCCGGCTCGCCGACGGCAGCACCGACCTGGCCACCGGCCTCGACCAGCTCGACACCGGCAGCCAGAACCTCGCCGACGGCATCGGCCGGCTCAACGACGGCGCCACCGAACTGGCCACCCGGACCCGGCAACTCAGCAACGGCGCCGCCACCCTCGCCACCGGCACCACCTCACTGACCACCGGCACCCGCCAGGTCGCCGACGGCGCCGACACCCTCGCTACCGGACTCGACACCCTCGACAAAAGCGTCACCGACCTACCCGCACAGACCCACCAGCTCGCTGGCGGCGCCCAGCAGGTGGCCGACGGCAACCAGGAACTGGCCGACACCGTCGTCCCGCTCGCCGACAAGGCCATCGACGGCATCGACGCCCTGCCCGACCTGACCGCCGAGGCCGAACGCGCCGAGGACCTCGCCGCGCAGTGCGAAACCCCCGCATCCCTGTGCCAGCAGCTACAGGCCATCGCCGAACAACTCGTCGCCGACGCCCAGCAAGCCGAGACGGCCAAATCCGATGTCCGTGGCCAGGTCGTCGCCGTCAAGACCAACATCACCGACCTCGCCGACGGCGCCCAGCAGGTCGCCGACGGCACCGCCGAGCTCGCCGAGCAAACCCCCCAACTAGTGTCCGCCATCGGCCAAGCCGCCACCGGGGCAGACCAGCTCGCCAACGGCGCCGACCAGGCCGCCACCGGAGCCGCTCAAGTCGACACCGGCGCCCATCGACTCGCCAGCGGGGCAGAGCAACTCGCCGCCGGAGCCGGCCGACTCGCGACCGGCGCGGACGACGCGGCCGACGGCGCCGATCAACTGGCCGCCGGCACGGCCGAGGCCGCCGACGGCGCCGACGACCTCACCAGCGGCGCCCGCCAGGCCGATTCCGCCGGACAGCAACTCGCCGACGGCTCCGACCGACTCGCCGACGGCGCCGGTGAACTGGTCAGCTCCCTCGACGACGGCCGCGACCAGGTCCCCACCTACACCGCCGCCGATCGCGACCACCTCAAGACCGTCGCCGCCACCCCCGTCACGGCCGACCTGCACGACTTCGGTGACCTCGGCGGACTGAGCGCCGCAGCGATCATCGTGATCGCCCTCTGGATCGGCGCCATGCTCATCCTCCTGATCACCCCGGCCACCCGGCACGACCCGCTGACCTGGCACGGACCGATTTGGCAACTCGCGATCCGCAACGCCCGCCAGCCCGCACTGCTCGCCCTGGCTCAAGCACTTCTGGTCACCGGAGCCGCCGAGGCGTTCCTCACCCGCGGTGCCATCGACCTGCTGGCCCTGCTGACCGTCGACATTCTGGTGAGCGTCACCTTCGTGATGATCAACCAGGCCCTCGTCGTAGCCTTCGGCAACCGGGGCCGGATCGTGGCCACCATCGTGCCGGCGGTCGTGCTCGCCACTGCGGCCGTCGCCGGCATCCCCGGCTGGCTAACTACCCTCGACAACCTGTTGCCCGGTTATGGGCCGGTTCTGGCCATCCGCGCCATCACCGCCGACGCCGGTCTCGGACCGACCGGCATCGCCTACACACTGCTGTGGCTCGGCCTCGGCGCGGCCGGATACCTGTTGGCCATCAGCCGTCGCCGAACGTCGCGGGTGCTGGTGTGGTCATGACCGGCCGCTACCACCAAGGCAACCTGCGGCACGCCCAGCTCTTCTGATTGCGGCGCTGCTACGGATCAGAAGGTTAGGGGTTCGAGTCCCTTCGGGCGCACAGATTTGGAAGGGCCTGAGCTGCGGAAACGCAGTTCGGGCCTTTTCTGTTGTCCGTCGCATTCGGACGATGGGTGTCACGTGGGTGCGACTTGGGTGTCACACCGGAAACGGCGTTTTCGTCCCGTGACCGACCCGTGACCTGGGCGTTTACGGACGGCTTCCGCTTCGCTGGGGCGGGAGCACCTGTTTGCAGTTTCGCCGGTGCTGACGTGCTGGGTTTGGGGCCGCGGTCGGGCCGGTTCTTCCGGGCTTTGGTTTTGATCTTCTTGCGGGTGCGGCGGGCGGCGTTCAGCACGAGCTGGGCGGTGGCGTCGGCGCAGCGGCGCTGGATCTGCGGCAGGACGCTGGTGTAGGTGTCGGCGGTGACCACGATGCTGGAGTGCCCGAGCAGGTCCTGCAGGGTCTTCAGGTCGGCGCCGGCCTCATGAGCGAGGGAGGCGGCGCCGTGCCGCAGGTCGTGCAGCCTCACCGGCGGCAAGCCTGCGCGGCGGACGAGGATGGCGAACCGGGTGGTGGCGTAGTTCGGGTTGATCGGCAGCCCATCGGAGCGGGTGAACACATACCCGCTGTCGAGCCACGGTTTCCCGTTCTCGGCCGCTTCCGCTTTGCGGTCCTGCTCGTGGCGGCGGTGCACCCGCAGGATTTGCACGCTGCGTTTGTCCAAGGCGACGGCCCGCCGGCCGGCGGCGGTTTTCGGGTCGCCTTCGACCACTTGGTAGCCGGCGGTGGTGCGATTCCGTTCGATGGTCAGGGTGGCGCGGTCGAGGTCGATGTCGATGTCGGCCCAGCGCAGCCCGCACAGCTCACCACGGCGAAGACCGCGGAGCCCGGCGAGCCACCAGAGGGCGAGCATCGGGTCGTCGTTGACGGAGCCGAGGAACGCGGCGAGTTGGTCGGCGGTCCAGACTGCCACGCTCGGGTGGGCGCCGGTCTGTTTCCAGGATTCGATCCGTGCTTCGGTCCAGACCTTGGCGTGGGGTTGGCGATAGCCGGTGATCTCGATGTGCCGGGCCGGGTTGCACTCGAGCACGCCTTCTTTAACGGCCAGGTTGAGCGCGGCGCGCAGGGTGGTCCGCAGGTGGTTCATCGCTGACGGGGACTGCGGTCGGCCTTTGCTGTTGCAGGTGTCGCCGATGGCGGCGAAGGCTGTCCGCAGCAGCTGGGCGTCGAGGTCGGCGAGCCGGTAGTGACCGAGGTGGGGGATCAGGACGGTGTCGACGTCGCGGGTGTAGTGGAACCGGGTCGTTGGCCGGATGTGGGTGCGGGAGTCGAGCCAGTGTCGTAGCCACCGCTCGACCGTCCATCCCTGCGCGGTCCGGCTGGCGGTGCTGGCAGCCACGAACTCGTCGCGGGCCTGCCGGGCGGCCGCTTGTGACGGGAAGCCGCCGCGGCGGGCGCGCTCTTGGCGGCCGAGCAGGTTGGTCGCCGAGCAGTGGAAGTACCAGGTGCCGTGGCCTCGGTCGGTGAGGCGCCGGCAGTGTTGTTCGAGCCGTTTTCCGTTGGTATCGCGGCAGCCGCATCGTTTGAAGATCACACCTGGGCTCGACATGTGGCACCGCCCTCGCTGGTCACCGGCTTGGGTTTACGGTGAGCCGGCACGTTGGCAAAGGGCAGTCACTCGGCCGGGTGATCGTCTGGCCGTCCGGTCCCGAATCCTTCGGTGGCGGGTTCGGTCAAGGCGTCGACACCGCGACCGAGCGTGGCAGTGTCCACGCGACGGGGACGCAGAGTCCGTGCATGAGCACACTGTCGGCATGCCGGGGTGCGGTTCGCAGGTCGTAGGTTCCAGGGCAGTCCGGTACGGCGCATATGGGCGGTAGGCGGTGGCCGCCGGGACCATCTCCATCCGCACGGCCGTACCGTCGTCCCACTTCACCCGATCGTGTCCACGGCGCCAGGACATCGGCCGGATCGGTGAGCGGCTCATGGTCGCGGGCAATGGGGTCACAGTCCGAGGAGTGCTCGGATGCAGGCGCGTTGTGAAGCGCTGAACATGTCGGCGACGGTGCCCGCTCCTTCCTGCGGTGGCAGTAGGTCGGCCGGGGTGAGACGCACGTTGGCCAGTTGTTCGACCGGGGTTTCGCGCATGGCGCTGTTGAGCAGTTCGCACATCGGCGGTAGCAGCCGATCCAGCAGGATCCCGGGGTCGGCGTGGAACTCGTTGGCGCGTACCACCTCGATGCCCCAGTCCGCCGGGTCGCCCAGCGCGGTGACTGCCGCCATCAGTTCGGCCTGCTTGGCGCGAGGCAGTCCCATGAGGGCTCGCCGCGGCTTGCCGCCGCCGTCGTGGACACCAAGGCCTTGCAGGGCGATGCCGTGGATGGAGTTGCGCAAATGCTGCACGACCGTCAGTGCGTGACGAAGCGGCGTATCGGGCGCCACGAGCCCGCCGAGGTTTGCCGGTAGCTTCGCGGCCCAGCCTGGGTTCTGCCAGCCGGCGTACCGGTCCGACCCACCGACATTCAGGACGCGGTGTGCGACTACGGCGGTGAGGTCGAGGGTGGCCACGAGCATCATCAGCGCATTCTCGAAGGCGTGGATGGCTTCGCTGCCGGACCGGCCGCGAGGACGCAGTTGGTTGAGCTCGCGGTGGATGTCGTCACGGCTCTTGAGGACCTGGGTCAGACGCTCGGGTGTAGACAGCGCGAGATAGAGCAGGCTGTCGTCCTGGGCGCTTTGCACGTGCTGGGAACAGGCCGTTACCCATCGCCAGGCCTCGGGGAGAAGCTCGCGGGCGGCGACCCAGAAGAACATTTCCCGGCCGAGGTCGACGGTGTCCCAGCCGCCGGGGTCGGACCAGATCCGGTGGTCGTTCTGGCTGCGTAGATAGAGCCCCAGCACTGCGAGCCCACCGCGCACGTCGCACGTCGTGAGTCCGCGGGCGGTGAAGGTGCGGTGCAGCAGGTGGGATCGGTCAGTGATGAACAGATCCGGCTTGATCGTGTGAGCGGTGGCCATGGCGGCGGCATCGCTTCGGCGCTGTCGCTGCGCTTCATCGGGGGGAAGGTTCGTGTACGCGGGAGTGACGGTGTTGCCGATCCAGTCCGTCAGGCTCGAGTCGTATCCGGTGAAGACCAGATGGTCGCCGTCGGAATACCAGAAGTTGCTGCCGTCGGCAGGCGGTACTGACGGGGTGACCCATCCGATCGCCTTCGGTGTGCCGTGGGGAACGTCGACAGTTGCCGCGTCAACCGGTGGCCCGTCATCGCTGTAGCGGACCACCTTAAGGTGGGGATGGCCCAGCAGTCCCTGCAGGAGCCGCTCCCGCGACCAGGGATCTTGGTCGCCGCCGTCGAGCACCCGGGCATCGACTACAACCCGCAGATGCCGCAGCGGAGGCCTCGACTCGAAAGGAGAGCGGGGAATCCGGTCGGGGTCGGCGGGCCAACCTCCCCGCAGGTTCGAGGTCATGCCGTTGAAGTCGAGTCGGGGGATCACCGGGCACCTGGTCTCAGACAACAGTAGTCATCGGGCGACCCATGATGACAGCGAGCAGGTCGTCGCAGCTCAGCATTTTTGTGACGGACCAGCAGAGGTCACACTCACGTGAACGACTTGCCTGCCGGAATGAGGTCGGCCAGCAGCGCCTCGATGCGGGATTTGATCTGGTCGCGGATCGGGCGGACAGCTTCGACGCCCTGGCCGGCGGGGTCGTCGAGTTTCCAGTCCTCGTAGCGTTTGCCGGGGAAGATCGGGCAGGCGTCGCCGCAGCCCATGGTGATGATGACGTCGGAGTCCTGCGCGGTCTCGTACTCGAGCAGTTTCGGTGTCTGATCGGTGATGTCGATGCCGACCTCACGCATGACTTCGACGGCGGCGGGGTTGATGGTGTCGGCCGGGGCGGAGCCGGCGGAGCGAACCTCCACAGCGTCGCCGGCGAGGTGTCGCAGCCAGCCGGCGGCCATCTGGGAGCGGCCGGCGTTGTGGACGCAGACGAACAGGACGCTGGGCTTGCCGGTCATGAGGGGAGCCTTTCGGTGGGGACGACGATGTCGTCGGCGGCTTGTCCGATGTTCGGGTAGAGGGCGAGCAGCAGGCCGACTCCGATGAGCAGGCCGGCGAGCTGGGCGATGACGAATCCGGGGACGGAGGCGGGCGCGATGCCGGCGAAGGTGTCGGTGAAGGCCCGGCCGATGGTGACGGCCGGGTTGGCGAAGCTGGTGCTGCTGGTGAACCAGTACGCGGCGCCGATGTAGGCGCCCACGGCGGCCGGGGCGAGGGCGGCGCGGCCGGATCGGGCGAGCGCGAAGATCAGCAGGAGCAGCCCGGCGGTGGCGACGATCTCGCCCAGCCACAGGTGCCCGGCCGTGCGGTCCTTGCCGGAGAAGGTGACCGGCGCGAGGTCAAACATCAGGTTGGCCAGCACCGATCCGGCGATCGCTCCTGCGGTCTGGGCCGCCACGTAGCCGGCGAGGTCGGCGCCGGACAGCCCGCTTTTGGTGCGGCGGCCGAGGAACCAGTCGGCTGCGGACACGACCGGGTTGAAGTGGGCGCCGGAGACCGGCCCGAACGTCAGGATCAGGGCGCCGAGCGCGAACGCCGTGGCGACCGAGTTCTGCAGCAGTTGCAGGCCGACGTCATCGGGCGACAGGGTGGTGGCCATGATGCCGGAGCCGACGACGGCGGTGACCAGCAACGCTGCGCCGGTGAACTCGGCCAGCAGGCGCCGCCAGGCAGCGATGGTGTGCATGGATACGAAACTCCGGTCTCTGCGCGGTCGGGAGCGGTCGAGCGCGTGTGTGGCGCGGAATGCTCAGTTCTGGGTGGGAACGTGGGTCACGGCTGGGGCGACGCGGTCGATGCGCTGGGCCAGCTCGGTGTAGGCGGCTTCGAACGCTGCGTCGGTGTCGACCCGGACGGGGTCGGGCACGGACCAGTGCAGCTGGGGCCGCACGGGACCTGAGAGGTCTTCGTGGGCGTTGTCGCAGACGGCGATGACCAGATCGCCGTCGTGCACGACATCGGCGACATCAGCGGTGCCGGTGGGGTCGAGCCGCAAGCCGTGCCGGTGGGCGATCTTGATGGCGCGGGGATGAACCCGGGCGGCCGGTTTGGTGCCGGCCGAGGCGACGGTGCCGCCGACGCGGTCGCGCCACAGGGCCGCGGCCAGTTGGGAGCGGGCGGAGTTGTGGGTGCAGACGAATACGACGCGTTCGGCGGTCTGCAGCTGACCCGGTGGAAACGTCTCGCACGGTGGCCGCCGAACCGAGTGTCGGCGGCCACCGGCTCGACGGCTCACGCGCCCCCGCGATCGTCGCCGCGCTCGCGGTCACCCAGACCGTCGGCTACGGCACCCTCTACTACGCCTTCGCCGTCTTCCTCGTCCCGCTCGCCGCCGACCTGAACGCCTCCACCACCGCGATCACTGGCAGCTTCACCGCCAACGTCCTCGCCTCCGCCGCCCTGGCCATTCCCATTGGTCGCTGGCTCGACCGCCACGGCGGCCGTGCCCTGATGACCGCCGGGTCTGTCGGCGGCGCCGTCATGCTGGTCGCCTGGTCGCAGGTCGACAGCCTCTGGCAGCTCTACGCCGTCCAGCTCGGCATCGGCCTCGCCTCAGCCGCCTGCCTCTACGAAGCCGTCTTCGTCGTCATCATCGCCTGGCACAGCGCCCAACGACGCTCGACGGCCCTGCTCGCCCTGACCGTGGTCGCCGGCTTCGCCAGCACCATCTTCCTGCCGCTGACCGGCTGGCTGGTCGAACATCACGGCTGGCGCACCACCCTGCTCATCCTCGCCACCATCCAAGCCGTCCTCACGATCCCGCTGCACGCGATGGTCATTCGCGCGGCCCCCTCCGCACACCACGCACAGCCGGACGCCACGGCCCACCGCCAGCCCGAACGACTCAAAGCCGTCCTCACCGACCGCGGATTCTGGCTGCTGACCGTCAGCTTCACCGCCCACACCGCCGCCATCGCCGCCGCAGGCGTCCTGCTCGTCGCCGCCCTGATCAACTGGGGACACTCAGCGGCCTTCGCCGCCACCACGGCCGGCCTGTTCGGCGTCCTGTCGGTCACCGGCCGCCTGGTCACCACCGGCCTGCAACGCCGTTACCGCACCACCTCCGTAGTCGCTACCATCTTCATGCTGCAAGGCGTCTCCGCGGCCGCCCTCGCCATCGTCGGCCGCGACGCTGTCGCCGCCGTCATCGCCGTCATCGGTTTCGGGCTGGGCTTCGGCGTCGGCAGCATCGCCAAACCCTTCCTGCTGGCCGAGCGCTACGACACCCGCCGCTACGCCACCATCGCCGGCATCCTCGTGGTCCCCATGACCATCGCCAAAGCCACCGCACCACTGGCCGCCGCAGCACTACACACGATCAACGATGGGTACGGCGCGGTCTTTCTCGCTGTCGCCGGAGCCTGCGCGATAGCCAGCACCGCCCTCGCCTCGGTTCCGTCCACCACGCGCGATCGGACCACCCGCAGGTCGAAGGAACTCCGGGACACCGAACGCGGGAGCGAGTGACAGCAGCTTGAGGACCACGGGGCCAGCGGCGTAGGCGCGGGCTCTCCTATTGCCAACTCCGGCCCAGTAGCTCTGGTCGGCGCGGATTCGGTGCTTTGTCGAGGTCCTGGGAGAACTTGGTTCCGCCGTCACATGCCTGCACGAGCGGGCCGGGCGGCGGAAACTCGAGTGACCGAAACGTTGGATGATCAGGGTGTGCAGCCACCCAACCGTAGGCCTGGTCGATCAGACGAGCGTTCACATCGTTTGCGTACGTCATTGCCTCTGCCCCGTTCAGGCTGACAGTCAAAGGGCCGGCCATCCCGCGCGGCCCGAGAACGAGCAGCGTCCGGGGGCTCAATGGCAACGCGACCTCAACGGCGGTGCCAGCTGTGGGCCGCGTTGGATAGACGTGCACGATGTCTGCGTTGCGCAAGCGGTTCCGGCTCGGCCTGCGCGCTGCCTTCCTGCGCTGCTTCTGCGTTTTGAAGCATGATGCCGCGTGCTTGATATGGCTTGAGCCGTCGGTGACCAGGACGACGGGTTCGTCGCAGGTGATGAACAGGGGTTGGTCGAGCGTCACGAGGAGAGCTGGCCGGTCGAAGAACAACTCACTGAGCCGGGGGACCATCTTGGTCATCTGCTCGAGGTGAAGGTTGGGCTCGGGCACCACCCGAACTTGGTCAATGCCATGCAGGTGTGGGTGCTGAGTCTTCGCCATGAAGTCGCCGAGCAGCTCCACCATGCGCCGGTGCTGAGGCGTCCGCTGCAGCTGGAACGCCAGGAAAAAGCCGAGGTGCATTGACTCCTGAGGGGCGAGTGGCCGAGGAGAATGGAACGGGCTCAGCATCCGATCGAACAGATCTTTGGCGCCGTCTTCGATGACGCCGAGGATCCGTTCAAGCCGGCCGTCCTTCTCCCCGTCGATGTTGATGAACGTGTAGAAGTCCTTGATGACCCCGGTCTTCGTCGTAGGGCTCATCCGACCGTCGCCGGTGACCCGGTCTCGCACCCACAACTGGCCGTTCTTGGCGAACCGCTCAAGGTAGAAGCGAGGGACGGTGTGGTGGCGGCTGCCCACCATCGTTTCCGGCGAGGTCAACCTCCACCACTCTTGTGCGTCGTGCTCAATCTCGGGGTACGCCGCGGCCAGATGATCGAGCCAAGTAGGAGGCAGCTCATCGTCTGTCTGCCACCATCGTGAATTGCTAGTCATACGCCCTGCCTCAAGCTGGCTCATGGCACGGCTACTGCATCGTGCCAGCGCGCCTTATCGTTCCGCTGACTTTCGACGCGTGCAATCGGGTTCTGCCGAGCACGCTGGATCCTTCGTGTTCTGGCCGCATTGAGAGCACTCTTAACGGAGAGTGACGGCCTTGGGTGGGTGATCGGTGGGTGATCGGATGTTGGCGACCGTTCCAGTACTACCGCGGCCTACGGATCAGAAGGTTAGGGGTTCGAGTCCCTTCGGGCGCACCGAATAAAGAAGGGCCTGAGCTGCGGAGACGCGGTTCGGGCCTTTCGTGTTTCCAGCCCTTTGTGGAGGTTGGGTGGCGTGTGGGTGGCACATGGGTGTCGTCACTTTCCGCGACGATACGGGTGTTTACGGGCTCGTGACCTGCGACGTCGGCTCTTCTGACCGGGCTTATCCGCTGGGGTGGTTTGTTTTTCGGCGCGCCCCGTCGGCCGGTTCTTCGCCGCTTTCTGTTTGATCCGTTGGCGTGTGTGGCGGTCGGCGGCCAGCACCAGGGCGGCGGTGGCGTCGGCGCAGCGGCGTTGCGCGTCGGGCAGGACGCTGGTGTAGGTGTCGGCGGTGACCACGATGCTGGAGTGCCCGAGCAGGTCCTGCAGGGTCTTGAGGTCGGCGCCGGCCTCGTGGGCGAGCGACGCGGCGCCGTGCCGCAGGTCGTGTAGCCGCACCGGGGGCAGCCCGGCCCGGTCGGTGAGTTTGCGGAACCGGGTGGTGGCGTAGTTCGGGTTGATCGGCTGGCCGTCCTTGCGAGTGAATACATATCCGGAGTCGTTCCACTGGGCTTTAGTGGCGTGCCGGCGGTCGCGGCGCTGGAGTTGCCGGCGGCGGTGCTCGCGCAGGATCGCCACGGTGTGTTTGTCCAGGGCGACGGCCCGCCGGCCGGCGGCGGTCTTCGGGTCGCCCTCGACGACCTCGTGGCCGGCGGTGGTGCGCTGCCGCTCGACGAACAGCAGCCCGCGGTCGAGGTCGACGGCCGCCCAGCGCAGGCCGCAGAGCTCGCCGCGGCGGAGCCCGCGCAGGGCGGCGAGCCACCAGAACGCGAACAGCGAGTCCTCGACCACCCCGCCCAGGAAGGTGGAGAGCTGCTGGGCGGTCCACACCGCGACCGGCGGGTGCTCGCCGGTCAGCTTCCACTGCTCGACCCGCCCGTCGGTCCAGACCTGGGCGTGCGGTTTGCGGTAGCCCGCGATCTCGATGTGCCGGGCCGGGTTGGACTCGATCAGTTCTTCCCGCACGGCGAGGTTCAACGCTGCCCGCAGGGTGGTGCGTAGGTGGTTGAGCGCTGACGCAGACTGGGGAAGGCCCTTGGCGTTGACGGTCTGGGCGATTTCCGCGAACACGACCCGCAGCAGTGACCCGTCGAGCTCGCTGAGCCGGTAGGTGCCGAGGCGGGGAATGAGGACCAGCTCCACGTCGCGGGCGTAGGCCAGCCGGGTGGTCGGCCGGATCCCGGTCCGGGTGTCGAGCCAGTGCCGCAGCCACCGTTCCACGGTCCAGCCGTCACCGCTACGGCGGGCGCCGGTGTCGGCCAGGCAGGCTTCCCGGGCGTGTCGGGCGGCGGCCTGCGATGCGAACCCGCCGCGGCGGATCCGCTCGGAGCGGCCGAACAGATTCGGCGCCGAGCATTGGAAGTACCAGGAGCCGTGCCCCCGCTCGGGTAGATGGGGACAAATCTGCTCGAGGCGTTTGCCCTCCTGGTTACGGCATCCGCATCGCTTGAAGGTCCTGCTCGTGCTGGCCATCGCTGTCCTCCGCCGTCGCGCTCGTCAATCGAGCATGACGCCTGCGGCTCTCTTGAAGGGTTCACCCGGGAGAGGTACACGGGATTTGCCAGCCGGGATGGCGTCGGTATCCGACGCGTCACGCTCAAGGCGTCAGATCGATGTTCCAGAGTTTGCCGTCGTTGCGCTGCCAGAGGCTTTGCGCAGCGTGGTCGTACCCGTGTCCCAACCCAAGGACAAGCCGAAGCATCCCAGCGGCCGGATCGTCCGACGAACGCCGAAGCTCGATGACTTGAAAGGCGGTCACGCTGTCACCGTTAAGGGATTTCAGCCTCTTCACTGCCTTGGCGCGATTCGCCTCCAGATCCGCTGAGTTCGCTGGGATCGGCGCGAACAGCCACGGCTCGATGTGCGGACGGAAGGCTCTGTGTACCGCCGGCAGGACGTCGAGAACCAAGTTATCGAGGTCCTTCCCCTGCGCCGGAGGGATGACGACCAGCGTGACCTTCAGCGGCACAAGCATGAACTCCCACCGCAGCCACCGGCGGTGGTACTCGGTAAGAGCCGTCTCCACCCGCGCTTTGAACGTCTCCCGCTCAGCACCGGTTTGCGGCAATGGCGGCAAGGAGATCGAAAACGGAGACCGCAGGACGTTGCCCCAGTGAGTCGCAGCGTGCTGGTCCTTGACCTCCTCAAGCTCACGAGCGTTCGCCGAAGCTGGACTCTGTGTCGATGACCGCGTAGCGATCTTGCGCGTGCCGATCGACAGAGCGAGGTCTACGAGCCGGTCCATAGAGATCAAAGCTGACTTTTGTGCGTTCTCCGCGTTCCGGAAGGCACCCCACCTGGCGAAGAAGTCGTTGATACGGTTTTGAACCGTATCCTCACTTGGCGGAGGAAGGTGGGTGTCCCACTCCTCAAACTGTTCGACTTCGGAGTAGTCGTCCTCATCCATCAGTTCGTCGAGCGCGAAGTCACCGACGTCACGACGGGATCGCAGATCCCGCATCACCCGGATATCTTCAAGCGCGTCGCGTAGGGGCTGGGCGAAGACGCGTAAGCCTGCCCTGGGCTCGTAGCCTGGACTGTCCGGGCCCGGCCAGTCTTGGCGGAGGGTGACGTGCAGCAGCTTGATCTGCCGATCATCGCGGTAGAGGCAGGGCTCGTGACGAAGCCTCGGATCGTTCCGGCGCTGTGTCTCGCCCAAGACGTCGAGAGTCCACTTCGTCATGTGATGGATCGCCGCCGGTGTTTTCCGGGCAGAGCAGAACTCCAAGTCGAGAGCGACGTACCCGGTCATTGCCCTCTGCTTCATGCGGCGAAGCTGATCGGCTATCTGGCGGCGATACGACGACTCCGTCGCTGTGCCGCGGCGACCCTTCTGCTCAGGTTCGCCTTCGAGGTCCAGCCGCCGGGCACGTCTTCGGCGCCGCAGAACCTGGTAGGGCCACGCCTCAGGCGAAGACCAGAACCCGGGCCTGGAGGCATACCTAGCCATTCGATGAAGGTACCTCTGTCGACCGTAGGCACCACCTGCGTTACTGGTCAGCGAGCGTCGGCGTATCGACCTGTTCGCCCCTCGGGCTCGTTCGCCATCTCGCTATCAGCAAGATACGCCACGGCTGACAGCCAGGGTCCAAACCAGTTCGACAGCATGTCGTACGGCACGCCGGTATGGTCCACCCGTGGCGAATATGGGCAATGACTACGTGCTGACGCTTGTCCAGCGTGCCCTGGACGAGATCGACGATCGGCCGATCGATGTCTCGGCCCGGCGGGCGGCCAGGATTGCCTCGTTATTGGGCGAGACCGAGTTCGCTGTCTATCTCGGCATGGAGCTCAAGTCGACCGGCGGCCACCCGCCTGCCAATGCGGAGGACACGAGGCGTTTGATGGAAGACCCATCATTGTGGGGTGATCCGGACGGGCCGGCCGAGGGAGCCATGACCCGCTACCTGGCCTCGCGAACGATCCCGTCAGGCCCTCAGAAGGGGATGATGGCTGCTCACAGCCTGGGCAACGTGGAAAGTCTCATTCACATGTTCCCAGAAGAGGTACCGAACTACGACGCGGCGTTCAGTAGGCAACTCATGCGAGATGTCAAGGAAAGGGTGAAGCACTCCGTTTTTGTTGCCCTGTGCGCGTGGGAACGGCAACTGACCTACGCCAACGTCAACGAGCGCATCTTTGAGCGCTTCCGCTCTCAAGTCGATTCCATGCTGGCGCAGGGCGCTCCGGTTCTGCTTGATCAGTTTTCTGCCGTGTACCGGCGACTGCGAGCAGCAACCAACGACCCCGCCGCGCCGGTTGCCGAGGAGCTCTCACAGGCGATCACCACGTGTCGGCGCATCCTTAAGGCGGTCGCCGACCACGTGCTTCCTGGCGTCCCGGGTGCTAAAACGGACGCAGGAAATGCACTCAACGATGCCGCGTATCGCAACCGTGTGTACGAGTACGTGAAGACTCACACTTCGAGCGACACCACAGCCGAGACGGTAAACGCAGCGTTGGGAGGCTTGATCGAACGATTTAACGCGATTGACAAGCTCGCTAACAAAGGTGTGCACGCCGAGGTTGGTGTGCCGGAAGCCGAGCTCTGCGCCATTCACACATATCTGGTTGCCGGTGAGCTGCTTGCCCTCGGTGAAGAAGCCCGGTAAGGCTGAACCGTCATGGCGACGCGCGTTGCCTTGACGGGAGACCGTCCGTCGCTGCCTGAGGGTGTGGTTCAGACTTTCCGCTACGGCAGGTATCGATTCTCGATGCTTAAACCGCGGAGTAAGGCTCCGGCCAGTTGGCCGGTGATGGCGTCCGGCGTGGTGAGCAGCTCAGCGGTTTGCGCAGTGAGGATCCGTTCGTAGGTGTCGTCGTCGTACGGCGGCATCGTGTCCTCATCGCCGTTCTCCAAGTGGTCGTAGGCAATTGCACCTCGAATGCCGGTGAGGCGTAGGCCGATGCCCCATGGGCCGTCGTAGCCTGCGTAGCGATGCGCGAGGTCACCGGCTAGCCGCAGCGCGCCGTCCACCAGGCCGATCACCAAGGCTGGCAGGATCACCCGGTGCATGTCGGGCACAGTTGTGTCCCCGAGCCGCCGCCACCTTGGTGGTGCCATCGCGCTCGCACGGCCGCAGATCACCCCGATCTGACCGTTCTCCGCGACCTTCACGGCCAGCAGCGAGTCCTCCCGGACCGAGCCGTCCTCGCGCACCCCGCTTTCGCTGACCATGCCGCTGCTGCGGCGCCGCCACACCCCTCTACCGAGATCAGGCGAGAACGACGATCCACCGCGTGCGGCGATCGCGCGCTGGATGGCAGTGTCCAGCTCACCGGTCGCGGACATGCTGCTGACCTCGGCGAGCGCGTCCACGGCTGTACCCGCCGGGTGAACTATGAGGAAAAGACGGCCGTTCTGCCGTTCGGCGGTGTCGGGCGTGGGATCGGTGGCGGCGAGATTATCCAGCAGCGACCTGATCTCCGCCGCAGTGGGCGGGGCGACGCGCACCGGCGCGTGGCCGGCACCGCTGAGGGGGGCCGGCAAGGGCGGAGGCTCGGCGGAGTCGATCACGTCGGGCGCTGCGGCCTCGCCGATCACCAGCTCGGCGAGCAGGGCGAACATCACCTGCGCCGAGGCGCGGGCGGCGAACTGCTTGTAACGGTCGTCCTTCTTGGTGTCTGCGTGATCCATGACGCCCTTGGCGACCAGCCAGGGCAGGCGTCGATCGTGGGCGATGGTCGCGATCGTTGCGCCTTCCATCTCGATCGCGGTGATCTTCCGGACACCCATCGCCTTCAAATCAGCCCATTGCTTAGGGTCGGAGATGACCGAGCTGCCGCTGGCCATGGGGGCGGCCATGACTCGGAACGGTAGTTGCTGCGGGCCGTCGATGTCCTCATAGAGCCGCTGCAGTACACGATCGGACCCGGCGGTGGTCAGTGTTGGCCTGCCTGCCGTGTCACGCACGATGTAGCCGTCGTTCTCGAGACGGTCCAGGCGCGGCTTCCAGGTCCCGCTAGGAAAGTAGCGTTTGAGCGCGGGATGGTTGCGTGGCTGCTGCTCCCTGTACAGCTGCTCCAGAACCCACAGCAATGCCTCGTCCTCGGTGGCTTCGCCGTAGCTGGGTAAACCGGTGGGGTCGAACTCCTGCGCAGCACGCAACCACCGGACATCCATCGATAGTTGGCGGTGATCGCCTTGGAAGCCCGATGGTGAGCGTTTGCCTTCATCCCACTCGAAGACCGGCTCGCCGACTACGACGTCGCCTAGGGCCGTTTCCTCAGGACTACCGGCGCATACCCCGGACATGGCCAGCGCCAGCGGGCGTAGCCGGTCGGCGATCGTGGCGGCGAACGTGCCCGTCACGCGGCCGCCCATCTGGGTCGGCCTGGCCAGTGCCACGGTGAACCGGGTTTCACCAGCGACGCGATACTCGCCCCACAGGTACGGCCATCCGTCCTGGCTTCGCTGCTCCCACCGGGCTACGCCAGGACCGTCTGGGTCGACGGCTAGAGCGACGTCGCGAGCCGTTTCGAATTCCTCCAGCAGGGCCGCGATGACCAGCACATCGACGCCGTTCCCGGTTCGTCTGGATTGGTCAGCGCTGTCGGCGTGCGTCTCACGATCTGCCGGAGGGGCAAGGCCAAACCCTGGAGCGATCACGCCACCTGATCCCTGTATCGCCGGTGCTGCCTGCGCCGGGCTGGGGACTGCCGGTCGGGGGTCGGGCTCCCAGAACTTCGCACGCAGCTCCCAGTAGGTGTCCAGATTCTCGACCCGTCGGAAACGGCGGACGTCCCGGCCGATAGTGGCCTGCCAGGAGGGGGAGCCGATACCCCCGAAGCCAGTGGATCCCCACTGCTCCGTTACAAGGAGCGCACCTAGTCGATTCAGCAGATACCGGTCCTGCGCCGATGTGAGGCCGAGAAGCTCTGCTGCGTCGGTTGAGGTAAGGACCGGCCGTAGATGAGGGTTATCGGCTGGCGGGTCGAAATCGCGCTCCAGTTTGACCGCGTGGCGCACGACATCAAGGAACAGGTCAAGCTCGCGCTGTGCCCTCTCTGTCGCTGCGGCGCCGGCGACCGTCAGCCCGATTCGGGTATCGGTACCGATGAACACGTTGGTCCCGTGGGCGACGCCGTAGAGCAGGCCAGACGGCACCCGCGGGAGCAACTGTGCCGCGTCGAGCTCGTGCTCTCGGTTAAGCCGCTGATCGAGCGCGTGGAACGTGGGCCAGCGGCCCTCGCGTACCAGGAAGTCCCAGATCACCGTCAGGGCGAGCTGCTGGTCCTTGTTGACCGGCTCGGGCATCGTCACGATGCGATTGTCCGCCAACGCGAACTCCGCCGAACGGCCAGGTCCGGGCTCGTCATCTACCCAGCTCTCAGCCACTTCGAGGCGGCACCCAAAAGAGGCATTCCGCAACAACACCACTCCGCGCCCACATGAGCCCCCCGCCAGCAACGAGCTCGATCTACTTCTTCGCGCACGCGGAGTCACCGGCGGCCCGGGCTGGTTGATCGACATGCTCGGACTTGTCCAGCTCCAGTTGGAGACCCGGCGCGACGGCCGCACGGCGAGCGAACAGGAGACCAACGAGAGCACCCAGGAGTCGTTCCCAATCAGCCAATCGTCCTCTGCCGGCCACACGAGTCGCTGCCCAAGCAGCCCGGTTTGACCAGATCGGCTAGAGTCTCGCCGAGAGGTCGGCGGTCGCCTTGGCACGGGGATTCGGGCGTCGCGGAAAAATCTTGGCGGAAGACTAGACGGATTCCGTGGTTCGCGAGATCCGATGGCATGACCGACTTCAACGCCGAGGTCTTCAACAAGATCCTCGCCCAGCTGCCCGGCCCCCACGCGTTCTGGGTCTTCGGGGCGTTCATTCTCATCTCGATGGGCTACCGGCTGCTCGCCGAGCGGGAGCCTGGCCCTCGGCGTCGGACTGTTTGCCGTCGCCAGCGCCTACAGCTCGGCAGTCCTCTTCGCAGTCAGGAAGGCAACAGGATCTGAGCATATTGATCAACGGCGAGACGCGGACCGGACCTTGCGGTTCCTACTGTTCAGAGAGCCCCGAACATTCCAGCGCGACCGGGCTGCTGACTCTCTCCAGGAGGTCCCAAAAGAAGTCGGCCCGTCTAGATCACGCCGCAGAACAGCCCACCGTTGACAAGCCATGCGCGCGACATCTGTTCTGCGACGGCGCCTCCGCGGAACAGGTGTCGCGCACCAGCAATACGCTTCCGAACTGCCCAAACTCCCACGGGTGAGTCTCAGCCCCGAGAGAAGCCGCGCGATCAGATGTTTTCGACCAAGAATGCGGTCGGTCCTGAACTTGAACGTTGGGCGTGATCACGCGATCGTTCGTGCAGTCGGCCAGGCAGGAAACGCGACCAGGCCGGGAGCGCGGCGGTCTGCTAGTTGTCACCGCTACGGCAGCAGCGCCGGGCACTGCGACGAGGGTCCGGCGCGTGGCGTTCGTCTACCACTGCGGTGCAAGATCCATCGATCGAAGGCGACCACCGTCAGGGACGAACACTCATATGCACGCTGGCGGGCGGCACACGGCGTCGGGTCTGGTGATCCTCGGTGGCAGATGCTGTTCCAGCCTACGAGGCAGATGCCTTCGACCGCCGTCGGGCCGGGTAGCGACGGGTGTGGTGACCCGGCGGTGATCCTGTGCTGCGGCTTGGCCGGCCGCGTGTGCGGCAGCCAGGCCGCCCGGCCGGTGCATAACGCCCTGACCGGCGTCAGGGGCACTGGCTTTACGCAGGGTGATGGCTTCCGCGGGTGATCCGTGGGTGATCGGATGTTGGCGACCATTCCAGTACTACCGCGGCTGAATCAGCACGGCCGATCGGGCGCTAACGACCCCGGTAGGAGCCTCTTCATGGACTCGGCCGCGACCTGCGGAAACGAAAACACGCTCTGAACTGCCCAAACACCTTCGCATCGAATGCGCCAGAAGAGTGTAACGGACTGTACTAATGACCACTAGTCATCTGACTACGGATCAGAAGGTTAGGGGTTCGAGTCCCTTCGGGCGCACAGCAAGGCAGAGGCCCTGAGTCGCGAAAGCGTCGCTCAGGGCCTCTTTCGTTTCCGGATTCAGCGTGGTTCACCGGAAAAGTTTTCGGGTCGGTGACAACGTCTTCCCCGGCACGTGGGTCTTACCGGTTGTGACCACCGTTATGAGCCATCGAGCGGCCGGGACGCACGGCGCGGAGCACGAGTTCCGCGTCTTCGTTCAGGGCATCGCCGATTCGCTGTACCGCACCGCTTATCTGCTGTGCGGGGACCGGTTCCTGGCTGACGACCTTGTTCAGGAGGCTTTGGCCAAGGCCTACAGCAACTGGCGCAAGGTCCAGCGGGCCGACAGTCCGTCCGCGTATGTCCGCCGCATCCTGATCAACGAGTCGCGGCGCGGCTGGCGGAAGAACCGGAAGTACGCCGTGGAGTCGGGCGGCCGGGTGCCGGAGCCGGCGGTCGCCGACATGGCCGACGGCGTCGTGAACCGGGCCGAGCTGCTGCACGCGTTGCAGTCGCTGCCGGCGCGACAGCGGGCCACCGTCGTCCTGCGATTCCTCGAGGGCCTGAGCGAGCGGGAAACCGCCACGACCCTCGGGTGCAGCGAGGGCACCGTCAAGAGCCAGACGAGCCGCGCATTGATCAAGCTGAAGTCCGTTCTGAAGGAAGAGTACTGATATGTCCCACGACACCGAGGATCGCCTCACCACGGCGCTGCAAAGCTTCCGCTCCGACCTGTCGTACTCGCCGGAGGTCGACAAGATCCTGGACCGGGGCAAGAAGATCAGCCGTCGGCGGATCGCCTGGCGCGCCGCGGCCGGCGGTACGTTTGCCGCCGCTGCGGTCACGGCAGTGGCTCTCGCCGCTGGTGGCACCGGCGTCCCGGCCCGGTCGCCGGCGCCGAACCTCGCCGCCCCGGGCTCGTCCGCGACCGCCGAGCAGCCTCCGGTGGTGCGTCTGGTCGGCCACCTCACCACGCTCAAGCAGACCGAGGGCGACGCCACGCTGATCTCGCGCAGCCAGGCCTACACCGACGGCAAGAAGATCGACGTCTGGGACCTGCACGCCGACAACGGCGACTACTTCTTCGCCACGACCCGCGCCGGACTCCCGGCCCGGGTCGCGAAGGGCCGGTCGCAGATGGACAAGGCGGACGAGGCCGGCCGCAAGCGGGCGGTCGCCGCGGCGAAGCTGGCGGCCAAGGGCGACCTGAACGAGGCCCGTAAGCGGATGGCCCGTGCCTTCTACACCGGCGACAACCCGGTGCCCATCGAGGCTCCGGGCGCCGTCAAGCCGCTCTCGGAGGGGGCCAAGATCAAGGCGAAGATGTCGGGCACCAAGGCGGTTCCGGGCAACTACACCGACAACTGGGTGTGGAACACGTCGGTCGACGCGCTGCGCGACGGCGCCGGCGATCCGGCCGTCCGGGCCGGTGTGCTGCGGCTGCTGGACCAGATGCCGGAAATCGCCATCAAGGAGGGCACTCTCGACGGGCGGAAGGTCCTCACTCTGACCGCCGGTGCCCCGGCCGTCGACAGCCCGGAAAGCGTGGTCGTCGACGCCGGGAGCGGCATGCCCCTCAAGTACACCAACACCTTCGTCACCGTCACCTACACGGTCACCCGGGTGACGCTCGCCGACGTCGCCGCCGGAAAGTTCTGATCACCACCGAAGAAGGGCCGAGTCGCAGTACGCGGCTCGGCCCCTCTGCTGCCCGGCGATCATGGCCGGGTACTTCTCGTGCCGTCAGTCGGCCGTGACGGTGAGGGTCACCGGGCCGCCGGGGACCGGCTGGGAGTTGGGGTAGTCCGGCAGGTCCCAGCTGGTGGACAGGCCGCTCTCGTCGGTCAGCCGGAAACCGACGGTGTAGGTGCCGGGCTGGACTTCCCACGGCGACAGGTAGATGTAGCTGTCGACGGTTCCGTCCGACTGCTGGCCCGTCCCCCCGAACACCTGGTAGACGGTGTCGCCCTCGGCGTTGTAGACGCGTACCGAATACTGGTTGATCGGCGCGGTCTGGACCTTGGCCTTGATTTCGAGGTGGAGCGCGCGGTCACCGATCTGGCTCAGCGCGACAACCGACGGGTCGAGGGTGGCGCCGGTGATCGACGGCGGCGTGGTGTTCGGCTTGCGGCGTACCGTCAGCTTCGGATCGGGGGCGCCGTAGTCGCTGCCGTACACGGCAACCGCGCCGGCGCCGTCGACGATGGCCAAGCCGGTGACGGTGCAGTCGGTGGAGCGCTCGAACATCACGAACTCAGCGGTGACCGTGCTGCCCGAGAGCGATGCGGGGCCGTCCTGCCGGCAGCGGCCGTAGGGGCCGAACTCCAGGTTGACCGACGACAGGCCCTTGCGCAGCCCGGCCACGTCGAAGGTCACCTCGCCCTCGACGTCCTCGCGCCAGTTGTCGGCCTCGGCCGGGCTGATCGCGAAGTTGCTCGCGCTGACGACGGCGTTCGAGGTGACGGTGAACGGGGACGACTGCGGGTTCTTGAACGTGGATCGGCCGCCCACATTGTTGAAGACGACCATCTGCGCCAGCCGCCAGCTGCCCGCGGCGGCGCCCGCCGGAAGGGTCACGGAGATGTTGCACGACATGTACCAGAGGTCGCCGCCGGAGACGGAACCACAGCGCGTGCCGGTGCTGTATTCCTCGTACTCCCAGGTGAATGGCGTGCTGACGCTCTGCCCACCCGGGCCGGCCAGCTTCAGGGTGCCCTTCCAGAAGCCGGACTGCGCATCCTGCACGCCGAAGTCGTACGTGACCTCGCGCGAACCGTCGCCGACGTAGAGGTACGGCGGTGACGGCCGCTGAAGCGTCAGCGTCTCGACGCTGGGGCCGCTGCTGTCGATGCTGGTCGTTGCCGTGACGGTCGACGCGAAGTCGGCCAGCTTGGCCCGGCCGACCGAGAGCGTGAGGCCGTTGGTGGTCGCCGAGACGTTGGTGACCTCCCACGTCGTAGTGGTGGCGTCGGCCCAGCGCGGAACGCCGAGGCTGTATTCGTACGTGGACTCCTGCGGCGTACCGGAAACCCAGCTCGCGCCGTTGCAGCAGGTGTCGCCGTAGCTGAACTGCACCGTCTTCTCGTGCCCGACATACGCGCCGGTGACGCTGCTGCGCATCCGGAACGTGACGGAGCCGAAGAGATTCTCGGCGTCCGGGTCAGTGTTCTTGATCGTCCAGGTGAGGTTGTCGATGGCCGTGCCGGCCGAGGCGTCGACAGTCGGTTGTTCGAAGGCGAGGGCGGTGAGGGAGAGGCGGGGAGCGGCGGCCTGAGCCGCGGTGGCGCCGGTCGCGGTCGTGACGGCCGCGAACGCCAGCACCAGGGCACCGCGGAGGAGCCCGCGGGTGAAACGCAGATTCATGAGAATCTTTTACATCGTTATCGATCTTTGCGCTGCCCCGTCCGGCGGGAAGCGCTTCAGGCCACGAACTTAGTCCGGCGGCGACGGGCGACCAGGAAACCGCCCGCGCCGGCCAGCAGGAGCACCAAGCCGCCGCCGGCCACCAGCGCCGTGTTCGAGCCGGTGAGCGCGAGGCCGCCGCCACCGCCCTCGCCGTCGGCCGGGTCGGCCGGAGCGGCGGGGCCGGCCGTCGGCTCGGTTGTCGGCGGCGCGGTGGTCGTCGGGGTGGAGGGAGTCGCGGACGTGGGGGTCGGCGTCGGCTCGGTGGTGACCGTCTCGGTGGGCTCCGGCGCGTCGGAGGGCACGGTCGGCATCGGGCTGCCCGGCGGCGGGGGCGTCGGCGACGTGCTGGTCGGGGTGGGCGTACGGAGAACGAAGTAGAAACCGACCGAGCCGCGCGGGTTGTTGCTGCCCTCGCCGGTCGGAAGAGGCAGATTCGCCTTCTGCAGGGTCAGCGGCGTCTTGGTGCCCCGGACCGGCTCGCGGCCCTCCTGGGAGGCGGCGTTGCGGGCCAGGCCGCTGATGCCACCGTTCTCGGCGGCGTACGACTTCGGGTACCAGCTGAAGTTGAGCGTGTGCGGGTACTTGATGCGGCTCGCGTCGGCCTTGCCGGCGATGGTCAGGGGCGCCAGCAGGTAGCTCGTGGCCGCCTGCAGGTCGGTGTCGAACTCGCACCAGGCGCCGTTGACGATGTCGTCGCCGTAGTACTCGCAGTTGGTCCAGTCGCGCGGCAGCTCCATCTCGCCCGAGACGTAGAGGTCGACGACGACCCCGCGTACGGGTGTGGCGCCGACGTTCGCGATGCCGGCCGCCACGGCCAGCGTCTGGCCTTTCTGGAACGGGCGGTACGTCTGCAGGTCGCCCGCGCTCGCGTTGGTCAGCGCCACGAGCTGCGGCTCCGGCTCGGCGGCGGCGGCTTGCGCGGTCGACGGCAGCGCGATCGTGGCGGCGGTGACGGCGACGGCGCTCAGCGCGCGGATCAGGTGTTTCATGCGGTGGCTCCCCCGATGATCAAGTCAAAGCGCGGGAACCCTATCGACCTCAGGCGTCGGCCACAGTCCTCTGTCCGGCTGGTCGGGGTGGACCGGCTGGTCAAGGACTGCGGCCGGACCCTGAGCGCTAGTTGGCGCCGAGACCCTTGTCGAGGACCGTGGCCGAAGCTGTGATGGTCTTGGACCGGACCTTCCCGTTGCCGACCGTGTAGAGCGCATACGTGTGGGTTTCCTTGCTGCCCACCTCGCCGTTGCACGAGAACACGAACTCCTGCGAGCCCTTGAGCTCCACCGGCCCGTACGTGCCTGGGGTGTTGGTCGGATCGTCGACCGACAGGGCTCCGCCGGTGGCGCCGGTGATCTTCCATTCGATGATCAGGGGGACGGGGTCGGCGCGGAAGACGGCCGTGCCCTCGGCGCATTTGGGCTTCTGGGCGATGCGCAGGTAGACGATCCGCGGGCCGCGCTTGGCCGGCTTCTTCGCCGACGGCGACGTCGTGACGGTGACAGTGGTGGCAGGAACCGGGGACACCGGCACGGTGACATCCGGGGCGGCAACAGCGTCGGAGGGAGTGACAGCGGCACTGCGGACGACGTTGTCCGAGGCGGTCGGCTCGACGGCTGCGCATCCCGACAGCGTCGCGGCGCCGAGCAGAAGAGCGGTGGCGGTGGCTGACTTGCGATATCGGCTCACATCGAAAGGATCAGCGGCACCGCCAAAGAACCACCAAAGAGCGGATCCGACTACTTGGTGATCTTCACGGCCGCGCTGGTGGAACGGCCGTCGTAGTAGCCGGTCCGCTTGGCGACCACCGTCACGGTGACCGTCTTGTTGCGCCAGGCCGAGCTGATCTTCAGCGTGCGCGCGGACGAGCTGCGCACCAGCTTCCCGTTCACTCGCCACTCGTACCAGTACGACGTCGGCTTCGGCGACCACGAGCCCGTGCTCGCCGTCAGCGTCTGGCCGACCTTCGCCGTACCGGAAATCGCCGGCTTCTTGGTCGCCTTGGCGGCCTTGCCCTTGGCGGTGACTGCCGTCGCCGGCGACACCGCAACCCCGTTGGAGTAACCGGCCCGCACCGCCGTCACCTGGACTGTCAGCCGCTTGCCGGCCGCCGACGCCGGAACGGTCAGCGACGCGCTTGTCGCTCCCTTGATCGCGGCGCCGTTCGCCAGCCACTGGTAGCGGTAGCTCGTCGCGGCCGGAGTCCACGTGCCGGGCGTGGTCTTGAGAGGGGACCCCACGGCGACGGTGCCGGAGATGACCGGCTTCTTGGTCGCCTTCAGCTGAGGCGTGGTGATCGTGAACGCGTTCGCCACCTCGGCGTGCGGGCCGTACAGCCGGTCGATGGTGAGCGTCCACGCCCCGGTCGCGGCCGTGGCCAGCGGGAACGTGACGTCCATCGTCTTGCGGTCGGCGGCGACGGTCGTGATCGTGCCGGCGATCGGGTCGGCGCCGGCCCGGGTGAGCTTGACCTCGAGGCTGGTGCTGAACGCGTCGCCGGTCAGCTTCACCGTGGGGGTCGTTCCCCGTACGCCGGACGAAGGAACGATGCCGGTCGGGCGGTAGGCCGCGACGACGCCCAGGTCGACGACGGTTGGCGTCGCCGCGGTCACCACGAACACCGGGCTCTCGCCGTTCTGCTCGTACTGCGTCTCCGAGATCATCCGCAGGTCGGAGTCGGTGGCGTCGCTGCCGACATTCGGCTTCGTGAAGCGCCAGTTGTTCCGGATCAGCGTGCTCGAGATCTGATAACGCTTGGTCGGTACGTCGTACCGGTACGTGCCGTTGCAGGAGTTCGAGAAGCCGTAGCCGTCCTCGTCGTCCTGCGAGCGGATCGACAGCCCCACGTCGGTTGCGGCCGGCTCGCCCGCCTGCCGGATTCCGTCGGCGTTGAGGTCGTTGAAGACGGCGCCCCGCAGTTCCCCGGTCGCGACGACACGGATCGCCTTGGTCGCCGCATTGTCGGAGGTCGAGCTCTCCGGCGTTGTGGTCGTGGCGGTCGCGCCGACCACGAGCGTGGAGCCCGCCGATATACCCTCGACGCCGACCGTACGAGCAATGGCCCGCTTCGACTCGCCCGGCGCGAAGTCGCCGATGTGGGTGCACGTCATGACCGGGGAACCCCAGTCGCATTCCCAGTCGCTGGTGCTTTCCGAACCGGACACCCTCAGGCCCGCGGGCAGCGTCAGGGTCACGCTCACCCCGGCCGCCGGAAGTGCCCCGTCGTTGCGGATCAGCACGTCGATGCTGGACCAGCCGCCCGCCGGCAGGATGTTGCGCTGCGCCTGAACCTCGACGACCACGTTGGCGGTGTCGGCGGCCGCTGACGCGGGACCGGTGACCAGGAACGCGCCGGTCAGGCCGGCCAGAAGCGCGGAAGGCATGGACAAGGAACGCAGGAACGACACGTGATCCCCCGACTCTCCGGAGCCACCGTCCATCGGCGACACCCGATGCGCCGGGAGCGTAGTGCATGATCATCGATCGGAGGGGGCGGGCCTGTCGGCAACTCGGCCGGATGAACTGCGGGAAATACCCCCGAAAGCCGCCGTAAGCGCTAGTTACCGTTCCCGAGTGACAACCAAGAGAGATCGTAAAGACACGGCCAGTGACTGTACGGTCGCCGGCCGCCAGTATCGGGCCGGCTGGGCCGTCGCTACCGCCCTGGTCGGGCTGCTCGCGCTCACGGGCATCACCATCGCGCGCACCGGCGCGCAGGCCACACTCGCCCCGGACACCCAGCTGGTCGCGCACAGCACCGGCGCGGCTCTTGCCGCTCGCGCCCGCACGGTCGTGCCCGGCGCGGCCGGAATTATCGCCCTGCGCCCGGACGGCAAGGTCTTCGCCACCGTCCGCGGAACGGTGCGGCAGTGGAGCACGACCACCGGCCGTCGCGTCGGGGCGCCGCTGGCTGGGCTGACCGGTCCGGTCAACTCGGTCGTGTTCAGCCCGGACGGCCGGCAGCTCGCCGTGGCCGGCCGCGAGGTGGCGCTGTGGGACGCCACCACCGGACAGCGAGCCGGGGAGGCGCTGGCCGGGCACGTAGGGCCCGTCCGCTCGGTGGCCTTCAGCCCGACCGGCCAGCTGGTGGCCACCGCCGGCGATGACGGCACGGTCCGGCTGTGGAACCGGGAAACCGGAAAGCTGATCTACACCATGAACGGCCACGCCGGCGCGGTGCGCCTGGTCGTGTTCAGCCCGAACGGCGCCCGGCTGGCCTCCGTCGGCGCGGGTGACGACAACACCGTACGGCTGTGGCAGACCGCCACCGGCCAGCCGATCGGCGAGGCCCTGACAGTGAATCCGGGGCCGGTGTACGCGATGAGCTTCAGCCCCAACGGCCGGCTGCTGGCCGCCTCGGGTGGCGGGAAGATCGTACGGCTGTGGAACACGGCCACCGGCCGGCCCGCCGGCAAGCCGCTCACCAGCAGCTCCGCCCCCGTCTATGCGCTGACCTTCAGCCGCGGCGGCAAGCTGCTCGCCACCTCGTCCGGCGGTGAAAACACGGTGCAGCTGTGGAACGTGGCGACGCGCCAGGCGGCCGGCGAGGCCCTGAGCGGTCACACGGGCCCGGTGCGGGCGATGCGCTTCACCCCGAACGGCAAGCAGCTGGCCACGGGCAGCGACGACGGAACCGTACGGCTGTGGAACGCCACCACCGGCGCGGCGATCGGTGCACCTTTGACCGGCCACAACGCCCCGGTCTGGTCGGTCCGCATCACCCCCGACGCCAAACGCCTGATCACGGCCGGCGCCGACAACAAAGCCCGCCTGTGGCGAGTCCCCACCAAGCCCGCCGCCTGACCTGACGAGGGGCCGCCATCGCGACAACGCGGTGGCGGCCTTTTTATCGGCCGGGGGTGCCTTGCCAAGGCAGCGGGCTGGAGATTCGGTGCCACCACCATCGGGCGGAGGGGCCTGCCGGCAGCGGCCCGGTCTCGGATGTCAGCGCCCTTCCGCCGTCCTCGTGGGTCAGGTCGGTGAAGCGGGCGTCCACCTCGGCCAGCGCTGCGGCCGCGTCGGCGCGGACGGACTCCGGCAGGCTGCCCAGGCGGGCCGCCAACTCGTCCCGAATCAGCAGATCCTCCCGGTAATAGTCGGCCGGATACCAGCCGTCGGGCGCCCAGCCCTCCGCCAGCCGGGCGACCATGCTTTCCCACGCGCCGAGGCGCATCGTGAAGTCGCGTATCGCTGGTGACCGCTCGGCCAGACGATCACGGACCGGGGTCGGCATGCGGTACTCGCGGATCACCTCGGGTATCGGCGCCACCGGCAGACCGGGCAGGGCGGCCAGCGGCTGCTCGACGGCGTCGATGCGGAAGACGACCGGAGCGTCGTCGTCTTCATAGATGCGAGCCCTCGCGCGTGTGCCGTCCGGCCCGACCAGGTAGAAGGCGCTGGGCGGGGCGGGCAGAGCCTGATAGGCCACGACGGTCCCCAGCCGATTGGCGAGCCAGGCGGCGGCCAGCGGCTCGGCCGGCTGGTTCCCGACCGCCTCGCCGACGTAGACGTCGAGATGCCAGTGAAGGTCGCCCGCGACACTGGTGACGGTGCAGCTCACCGGCGCATCCCAGTCGCGGTCGTCGTCTCCGTCATCCCCGACGTCGACCTTGTCCGGGGTGAGCGCGAGCGTCTCGGCCAAGGCGACTGCGAGGCGGCCCCGGTCAAGCTCGCCGTGGATCCAAAACCCGTAGTTCACGGCTCATACGTCCCGTCGTAGATGGCCTTGGCTTTCGCCACCGCTTCAGGATTGGCGGTGAAACGCGGGTTTCTGCTCAATTGCGGGGCCGCGCTCAGGTCGCCCCCGGCCCGGACTATCTCTTTGAGCGCCGCGTACTCGTTGCGGTCGAGTTTGACCATACCGGCGCCGGAGTCCGGGAAGACTCTTCCGCTGGGCTCCACGCCGTAGGTGCGACCGTTGATCTCGTACCGCTGGCTGACCGGATCCCATACGCCGTCGCCCGCCGCGATCCCTCGCACGTCCGCCGCCGCGACTCCTTCATGCCCGCGGAGATAGACCGTGTTCTGTTCGTCGACGATGCCGTTGCGTGCGCCGGCGATGGTGTGCCGCCGGTGCGGCGGGTTGAGATCCCGGCCGCGGGCGCTTCCAGGTATGTCGTTCGCCGCTGGCCACGGCGGCCCGCCGGCTTCCGGAACGACGTCGGCACGGGTCGGTGTTTCGGAGGGACGGCCGGTCTCAGCTACGCGCGCGATCCGGGCCTGGGCGGCGGCGATGTTGTCGGGCTCGTCGGCGCCGGCGGTTCTGGGGCGGCGGGGCGGGGGTGGAGGTGGGTCGTTGCCGTTGCCACCGTGGGGGTGGGACTTGGGCATGGCCGCAGGGTAGCGGCGGCGGTCGAGGCCTTGATTGCCCGAATGACTAAAGTTTCTTTACAGATGTTGACTTGAGTGGCAGACATTTGGTCTGGTCGATGTGTCGCGCGGCAATCATCCCCCTCGGCGCACGAAAGGTCCGCCATGAAGAGAAAACGTCTGCTGACGATGCTGGCCGCGCTCACGCTGGGCGTTGTCGGTGCTCTGGTGCCGATGGTGACGGCCGAAGCGGCCGCCGCGTGCGTAACCCCGTACAACAACAGTGCCGTCTATACCGGCGGCATGACCGCGTCTTACAACGGCCACAACTGGACCGCCAAATGGTGGACGCAGGGCGAGGCGCCCAGCACCGGCGGCTCGAACGTCTGGCGAGACGACGGCGGCTGTGACGGCAACAGCGGTGGCAACGGTGGCGGCGGGTCCACTTGCAACTATCCGAATTGGGTGGCGCAGCAGTATTACCCGGCCGGCGCCATCGTGCGCTACACGAATGGGCTGTACTACCAGGCCACGCACGAGAATCCCGGCTATGACCCGGTCATCAGCACCTGGTACTGGTCGCCCTATTCCTGCACGGGCGGCGGCGGCAACAACGGCGGCGGTAACACAGGCGGCTTCGTCGTCAGCGAGGCCCAGTTCAATCAGATGTTCCCGGGCCGGAACGGCTTTTATACGTACGCCGGTCTGACCGACGCCATGAAGAAGTACCCGTCGTTCGCCACCTCGGGCAGCGACACGGTGAAGAAGCAGGAGGCGGCGGCCTTCCTGGCCAACGTCAGCCACGAGACCGGCGGGCTCGTCTACATCGACGAGATCAACCAGGCCAACTGGCCGCACTACTGCGACTACTCCCAGCCGTACGGCTGCCCGGCCGGTCAGTCCGCCTATCACGGTCGCGGGCCGATTCAGCTGAGCTGGAACTTCAACTACTACGCGGCCGGCAACGCGCTCGGCATCGACCTGCTCAACAACCCGAATCTGGTCGCCACCAATTCGTCGATCTCGTGGCAGACCGGCCTCTGGTACTGGATGACCGGAACCGGCGCCGCGGGCACCACTTCGCACAACGCGATGGTCAACGGCAACGGCTTCGGCACCACGATCAAGGCCATCAACAGCATCGAATGCAATGGCGGCAACACCGGCCAGGTGCAGAGCCGCATCAACCTCTACACGCGGTTCGCGGGCATTCTGGGCGTGCCCACCGGCGGCAATCTGAGCTGCTGAGCCGGCC
This sequence comes from Paractinoplanes pyxinae, assembly GCF_026626335.1. Taxonomy (GTDB): domain Bacteria; phylum Actinomycetota; class Actinomycetes; order Mycobacteriales; family Micromonosporaceae; genus Actinoplanes; species Actinoplanes pyxinae. The sequence goes on from NZ_JAPNTZ010000009.1 coordinate 418,982, forward strand.
TGGAGCGAGTGCCGCCGGAAACCCCGGCGGCACTCGTGTTTCCGCATTTCCGGGGCGTGCGAAACGCGGTTCGTGTTTCGCTGGGGACGCGAACAAAAGGGCGTTGAACCCCGACCGGGAGCCTGGTGTGACGGCTGACAACAGAAGTGGCCTGCTGCGATTCGTGACCGACCGGCGGGTGGGCACGAAGATCATGATGGCGGTCGTCGCGGTGACGTTGTTCAGCGTGGTCGACGGCGTGATCGCGTTGCGCAGCCTGGGCGAGACGAACGCGCAGGTCGGCGCCGGCTATCAGCACAGCCTCGAGCTCGAGACAGTCGGGAATCTGCGGGCGGCCGTCAACCGTACGTGGCTGGCTGCCAACGACTATCTGCTCGAGGTCGACGATGCCGGGCGCACCAAAGCGAAGGCGGCCCTGACCAACGCCGAGGGTGAGGTCGAGCAGTACGCCGGCGCCTTCGAGGCGTACCCGGTCGGCGCCGACATGCGCGCCGCGGAGGCCACCTTCAAGACCGCCTGGGGTTCGTACGTCGATGTGCTCGCCACCCGCATCCTGACCGCCGGGGCCCTGCGTGACCGGGCGGCTCTGCAGGTCGCCCGGGCCGGACCGCTGGCCGACGCCATGGCCGCGGTCCGTACCCCGATGACGAAGCTGTCCGACCTCACCGTCCGGGCCGCCGCGGCTCAGCAGACCACGGCGCAGAGCCGCTACCAGTCGACGAAGTGGCTGGTCATCTTCATCCTGGTCGGGGGCGGCGTGCTGGGCGTGGGGCTGGCCGTCGGCATCACCCGGCTCATCGTGCGGCCCCTGTCGACGTGTGTGCGGGCGCTCAAGCAGGTCGGCACGGGCGACCTGACAGTGCGCGTGCAGGTGGACAGCGCGGATGAGGTGGGCGATATGGCCCGTACGCTCAATGCGACAGCCGAGGCGATGGCCGGCACGGTCGGGCGGGTGCACGCGAACTCGGATCTGCTGGCCTCCGCCTCCGAAGAGCTGTCGTCGGTATCGTCGCAGCTCGCGGCCTCCGCCGAAGAGACGTCCGTGCAGGTCAACACCGTTTCGGACTCGGCCGGGCTGGTCTCTCAGGGCGTGCAGGCGGTCTCGGCGGGCGCGGAAGAGATGGGCGTGTCGATCCGCGAGATCTCGAACAGCGCGAACGAGGCGGCCGGGGTCGCCGCCGACGCCGCGCGCAAGGCCGAGTCGACCAACACCAGCGTGGCCCGGCTGGGCGACGCGTCGGCGCAGATCGGTACGGTCGTCGCGCTGATCACCTCGATCGCCGAGCAGACCAATCTGCTCGCGCTGAACGCCACGATCGAGGCGGCCCGGGCCGGCGAGTCCGGCAAGGGGTTCGCCGTCGTGGCCTCCGAGGTCAAAGACCTGGCCCAGGAGACGGCCCGCGCCACCCAGCAGATCACCGAGCAGGTCGGCGCGATTCAGGACGAGGCGGGCAACGCGGTCGACGCGATCCGGCAGATCGCCGAGGTCATCGGGACAATCAATGACTACGCGACGACGATCGCGGCCGCTGTCGAGGAGCAGACCGCGACGACGGCCGAGATCGCGCGCAGTGTCGGTCAGGCCGCGGAAGGGTCGTCGAGCATCGCCGACACGATCACCGGCGTCGCCCAGGCCGCCCACCAGGTGACCTCGGGCGCGACCGAGACCCAGCGGACGGCCTCCGAGCTGGCCCGTACGGCGGCGGACCTGCAGAGCACCGTGGCGACCTACCGGCTCTAGAAGGACACCCCGTCGAGCGCCGCGATCTCGTCGGCGGTCAGCTCGAGCGTGGCCGAGGCGATGAGCGCCGGCACCTGCTCAACGGTCCGGGCGCTCGCGATCGGGGCCGCAACCTGCTTGCGCGTACGCAACCAGGCCAGCGCCACTGAGGCCGGCTCCACACCATGCGCGTCGGCCACGTCGACGAGCACCTTGACCACGGCCAGCCCGTCCTCGGTCAGGTACTTCTTCGCGCCCCCGCCGCGCGGGCCGCTCGCCAGGTCGTCCGTCGTCCGGTACTTGCCGGTGAGGAAGCCGCTGGCCAGGGCGTAGTAGGGCAGCACGGCCAGGTTCTCCTCGGCCGCCACCGGCGCGATGTTCTGCTCGTAGGCCTGGCGCTCGACCAGGTTGTAGTGGGGCTGCACGGCCACCGGCAGCACGAAGTTGTTGCGCCGCGCCACCTCGAACCACTCACGGATGCGCTCGGCGGTGTAGTTGGAGACGCCGACGGCGCGCACCTTGCCCGCCTTGACCAGGGCGTCGAAGGCGCCCGCGGTCTCTTCGAGCGGGGTCTCGGCGTCGTCGTAGTGCGCGTAGTAGAGGTCGATGTAGTCGGTGCCGAGCCGCGCGAGGGAGGCGTCGGCCGCGGCGGCGATGTTGGCGGCGGCCAGACCACGGAACTGCGGATGCTGGCTGACCTTGGTGGCGACAACGACGTCGGCCCGGTTCTTCCGGCTCGACAGCCACTTGCCGATGATCGTCTCGGACTCGCCGCCGGAGTTGCCCGGCACCCAGGCCGAGTACCCGTCCGCGGTGTCGAGGAAGTTGCCGCCGGCCTCGACGAAGGCGTCGAGGACCCGGTGCGAGGTGGCCTCGTCGCTGGTCCAGCCGAAGACGTTGCCGCCGAGGTTCAGCGGGAACACCTCGATGCCACTGCTGCCCAGAGTGCTCATGGGGTCATCCTCTCTCTATTGTCTGACCGATCGAATACCCACCTCCTGTGTTTCATGGGCGTGAGCCTGGTCGCCCTGACTGATCCGGAGCAGTCGCAGAGCATGCTGGTCGGCCGTGCCGGCGGGCGCGGTGTAGACGAACATCGTCTGCTCGGCGTCGCCGGGCATCGCCAGCGCCTGATACGTGATCGTCAGGTCGCCGACGGTCGGATGGTGGAACCGCTTGGTGCCGCTCGTCCGGGCCAGCACCTGGTGGTCGGCCCACCAGCGGCGGAACTCCTCGCTCTTCACCGACAGCTCGCCGACCAGGGCCGACAGATCGGGGTCGTCGGGGTGGCGACCGGCGTCGACCCGCAACGTGGCCACCGTCTCGGCCGCGATCACAGCCCAGTCCGAATGCAGCTCGCGGGCGTTCTCGTCGAGGAAGATGAACCGTGCGTAGTTGCGCTCGCGGGCCGGCAACGCGTTGAAGTCGCAGATGAGGGCACGCGCGGTGTGGTTGACGGCCAGCACGTCCATGCGCCGGCCCACGATGAACGCGGGTGCGGCAGCCTCGTCGAGCGTTTCCAGCAGCTGGTACGTCGCCGGGGCGACCCGCTGCGGCCGGCGCGGGGCACGACGGCGGGTCCCGCGGGGCCGGGCGAGCTCGAAGAAATGCGCCCGCTCAGTGTCGTCCAGGCGCAGGGCGCGAGCGATGGCGTCCAGCACCGCTTCCGACGGGTTGAGGTTGCGGCCCTGTTCGAGGCGTACGTAGTAATCAACGCTCACCCCGGCCAGCGCGGCCAGCTCTTCGCGCCGCAGCCCCGGCACGCGGCGGATGCCGGGCGTCTTACCCTCGGGCCGCAGGCGGGCACGCCGGGACCGCAGGAACTCCTTGAGGTCAGCGTTGTGAGCCATGGGATCAAGTATCGGCGCGGCCGGGCCGTCGCCGGCGGCGCAACCTGGTACCGGTGTTCCTAGGCTGACCCGACCCTGTTTAGGCAGCTCGGACGGGGTGCCGGCGAGGTCGGATGGTGGCATGACAACTTTCCGTTCCGCCCAGGTCGACGCGCCCGGCGCCCCGTTCCGCATCGTCGAGAGTGAGTTGCCGGCTCCGAGTCGCGGTCAGGTGCGCATCGCCGTGGAAGCCTGCGGTGTCTGCCGCACCGACGCCGCCTTCGTCAACGCCGCCTTCCCGGTGTCGTTCCCCCTGGTCACCGGGCACGAGATCGCCGGCCGGGTGGACGCCGTGGGCGACGACGTGACCGGCTGGGCGCCCGGCGACCGGGTCGCGGTCGGCTGGTTCGGCGGCAACTGCGGCGTCTGTGCACCCTGCCGCTCGGGTGACTTCATTCATTGCGTACGGCTACAGGTACCCGGATGGGCCTACCCCGGTGGCTACGCCGAGGCGATCGTCGTGCCCGCCACCGCCCTGGCCCGCGTACCCGACGTCATCAGCGCGGTCGAGGCCGCCCCGATGGGCTGTGCGGGCGTGGCCACGTTCAACGGCCTGCGCCGCAGCGTCGCCCGCCCCGGTGACCTGGTCGCCGTGCTCGGTCTCGGCGGGCTGGGCCACCTGGCGGTGCAGTTCGCGTCGAAGATGGGCTTCGAGACCGTGGCCGTCGCCCGCGGCGCCGCCCGGGCCGAGGTCGCCGCCGAGCTGGGCGCCCACCACTACGTCGACAGCGCCGCCGGCGACGTGGCGGCCCAGCTGCAGGCTCTGGGCGGCCCGCGGGTCGTGCTGGCCACCGCGGGCGACTCGGCCGCGATGAGCGCCACCATCGACGGCCTGGCCCCGGCCGGCCAGCTGATCGTCGTCGGCGCCGACCCGGCCCCGATCGAGGTGAGCCCGTTCCAGATCATCGCGACGTCGCGCTCGGTGCACGGCCACCCCTCCGGCACCGCCCACGAGGTCGAGGAGACGCTGCGCTTCGCCGCCCTCACCGGCATCCGCCCGCAAACCGAGACTCGCCCCCTGACCGAGGCGCAATCCGCCTACGACCGCATGCTCAACGGCGACGCCCGCTACCGGATGGTGCTCACAGCAGGCTGACGACGTGGCGGGCACAGCCCCACGAGACGCTCACCCCGGCGCCGCCGTGGCCGTAGTTGTGCAGCACCGTGCCGTCCCCGTTCAGGCTCGTGCGCTCGGCCCGCACTCGGTCGCGGGCCGGGCGGATGCCGACCCGGTGGTCCAGGACCCGCGCCCCGCGCAGGCTGGGTTCGATCCGGGCGCACCGGGCGATGATGCCGGCCGCGACTTTGTCGTCCGGGGCGAGATCCCACCGTCGCTCGTCGGCCGTGCCGCCGAGGACGACCACGTCGCGGTGGGGAAGCAGGTACGTGAGCTCGCTGTCGATCTGGCTGTGCTCGGCGACGAAGCGGTTGATGCCCGGGTTGCTGACCACGACCAGCTCGCCGCGGATGGGCCGCAGGGCCGGATCGGGTACGAGCTCGCGTGCGCCCAGGCCCGTGCAGTTGACCACGACCGGCGCTTCGGCGGCGACCTCGTCCAACGTGGAGACCCGGCGTCGTTCGACAGTGCCGCCGTGCTTCTCGACCAGCACCTTCTGCAGATAACGCAGGTAGACCGGCATGTCGACCAGCGGCACCGTGTAGCTCCAGCCGCTGGTGAAGCCGACTGGCAGTTCCTCGCGCTCGCACTGCCGGAAATCGGGCACCCGGGTGGCCCAGCTGGGCGGTTGAGCCGGGGCGCGGCTGACCTCTTGCCCGAAGACCATCGAGACGCCGGCGTCCTCGTCGCTCGCCAGCATCCGCAGCTCGTCGAACGTCCGCTCGGCCCACTCCGGGGCGCGGTCGTCGTCGAGGAGGTAGGGCGAATAGATGGCGCCGGCGGCGTATGACGTCGTGTCTGCGGCCTGTTCGGCGGCCCAGACCCGTACGGCGTAGCCCGCTTCGGCCAGGCACACGGCTGTGGTCAGGCCGGACACGCCACCACCGACCACAATGGCGTCCCTGGAGCGGCGTCTCATCAGCCGAGCGTAACGGCACGAAGTCACTTCCGTTAACATGCCTTCACCGTCATACCGCCCGCCGCAACGCTTTCGCCGCAACGCGATCCGGCCGCGGCGGAAGGCCGGACACCCCCCTGAGGTGCCCGGCCTTCCTGCTTCTCAGGTCGCGGTGCAGGTCAACACCGGGTTCCCGTACGTACCCGAGCCCTGGAAGCCGAACTCGGTGCTCGCACCGGCCCCAATCCGGCCGTTGAAGTCCACGTTGCCGAACCGCACCGACCCCGTTGTGGCGCTGCGCGTCACGTTCCAGGAATTGCTGATGGTCGTGCCGGTCGGCAGGGTCACCGCGACGCTCCAGCCGTTCACCGGCGCCGCGCCCGCCGTCACCTTGATCGTGGCCACAAAACCGCCGGTCCAGGCGTTGAGCGACGCCGTCGCCGTGCACGCGCCCCCGGACGGCGGCGGCGTGGTCGGCGGAGGCGTCGTGGGCGGCGGGGTGGTCGGCGGAGGCGTCGTGGGCGGCGGTGTGGTCGGCGTGCTGCCGTCCAGCGCCGGCGTCGACCAGTCCACCCAGTCGGCCAGGCGGCCCTGGGCCCGGCTCGAGATGCGGATGGCGCCGGGGTCGTTCCCGCTCTTGAGCAGGAACTTGCGGATGTTCTGCTGCAGCGGCGTGCGCCACTCGGCCCGGTTGGCGCAGTGCGTGCCGTCGCTGACGTCGGACCAGTACGAGATGTTGTCGCCGGCGCCGAGGGCCTTGTAGACCTCGGCCGCGCCCAGGGCGGCCACGCTGGCCGAGCGCGGCCCGAGGTTGGCGATGTGCGGGTTGTCCATGATGAACAGTCCGCGCGGGGCCACCATGGCGGCTATCTCGTGGGTGTCGACCGGCAGCCGGTTCGGGTTGCCGGTGAAGGTGCCGAACGCGTCGCCCAGCCAGGGTTGTTCCCCGTACGCAGAGGAAAGGCTTTGCGCGCCCTCGCCAGGCACCCCGCGGAAGATCGGCGCGCCGCCCGTGCCCGACTCGATCGGCATGGTCAGGGCGATGCGCTGATCGAAGGCGCCGATCACGAACGCGCCCTTGCCGAACCGGGAGCAACCGGTCACGCCGGTGGCGTCGGCCCGCAGAATGCTGCCGCCGGACTGCTCGAGCACGTCGATGATCCGGCTGACGCCCCACGACCAGGCCATGAGCAGGCCGGTGGGGCTGGTCGCGCCGTAGATGCTGTAGAACGCGCCCTGCTTGTTGGTGCGGCCCGTGCCCTCCTTGCCGACGGCGTACGGGTCGTAGTTGATGACCGCCGCGCCGGCCGCCTTGATCGCGGCGGTGTCGGCCCCGAACCCGCCGAGGACGACGACGGCCGGGAACGGGCCGGTGCCGCTGGGCAGTTCGACGCGGGCCGTGAAGCTGGAGCTGCGGCCCTGGTCGCTGACGTTGACGGTGATCGAGCTGCTGGAGACCGTGCCGGTCACCGACTGAGGCTTGGCCGGCTTGGCGCCGTACACGAACTTCTCGGCCAGCCTCTTGATCTCTTCGCGGCGGCACGTCCACTCCGAGCGGGAGGTGATGCGGGTGCCGTCGAGCTTCTTGAACGGGTCGGGGAGTTTGGCGTTGGCCGGCAGGGCGCCGGCGTCGGGGAGGGTGGGGACGGCGCACGCGGCGCCTTCGTTCTCGGGGGCGGCGAACGCGGGGACGGCGGTCGCCGCCGCGCCGATCGTGAGTGCGGTGGCCAGCACCACGATCGGCGAGCGGAGCCGGGGACGGGTGGTCACGAGGCTTCTCCTTCCGGGGATTTGGGAGCGCTCCCGTGTGCCGTCGAGTGTCCATTCTGTCATCGAAAGAAGTCAATAGTTGCCGGAACTTTCAGCAATCGTCACGCAGCGATCGACAGTTGTCGCTCGTCGAGCCCGGCCGAAACTTCCACGGCGAGGCCGCCGCGAGCAGGCGAGTTGACTTCTACAGGCGAATAAAAGAAGGTAAGGCTCAACGTAGTAAGGGTTGGCTTACCTGAGGAGACCGATGACGGCCATCTACCTGATCGGCCTCCGCGAGGGACTGGAGATCACCCTGGTGGTGTCCATCCTGGTGGCGTTCCTCGTCAAGTCGGACCGCCGGCCGCTGCTCAAGTGGGTCTGGGGCGGTGTCGCGGTGGCGGCGGCGCTCTCGGTCGGCTTCGCGGCCCTGCTGCAATTCGGGGTCACCCGGCTGTCGTTCATGCACCAGGAGTTGTTCGAGGCCATCGCGTCGCTCGTCGCGGTGACGTTCGTGACTTGGATGATCTTCTGGATGCGCCGCATGGCCCGGCAGATGGGCCAGGAGCTGCGCGGCCGCCTGGAGGACGCGATCCAGGTCGGGCCCCTGGCCATCGTCGGCGTGGCTTTCCTGGCGGTGATCCGGGAGGGGCTCGAGACCTCGATCCTCTTCTACGCCGCAGCTCAGGGCACCACGGACAGCGTACGGCCGCTGATCGGCATCTCGCTCGGCCTGCTCACCGCAATCGTGCTGGGCTGGCTGCTTTACATCAGCGCGCTGCGGATCAACCTCACCCGCTTCTTCACCTGGACCGGCGCGCTGCTCGTGCTCGTGGCGGCCGGGATCCTCAAGTACGCGGTGCACGACTTCCAGGAGGCCGGCGTGCTGCCCGGCCTCAACAACACCGCCTTCGACATCAGCGGATCGTGGCCGCCCGAGGCGTGGTACGCCGAACTGCTGCGCGGCATGGTCAATTTCACCCCGGCCCCAACGGTGCTCGAGACCATCGCGTGGCTCGCCTACGGCATCCCGGTTCTCGTGATCTTCCTCTGGCCCCAGAGGGCCAAGCCCGTTCGTACGCCAGAGCCTGCACTCAGCAAATAGGAGAACCATGCGCACCCCTCGCCTGCTGGCCCTCGTCGCGGCCACCGCCGCGGCGGTCCCCCTTGCCGCGTGCGGCGACGACTCGGGCTCGGATGCCGCCGCCGGCGGAAGCGGCAAGATCACCGTCGACGCCTCGGACACCGACTGCAAGGTCGCCGCGGGCCAGTCCGACGCCGGCACGGTCACCTTCGCCGTCGCCAACAAGGGCAACAAGGTCACCGAGTTCTACGTCTACGCGCCGGGCGACCGGGTGATGGGCGAGGTCGAGAACATCGCGCCCGGCCTGTCCCGTGAGCTGATCGTCGAACTGGCCGCCGGCACGTACGAGACGGCCTGCAAGCCCGGCATGATCGGCAAGGGCATCCGCAACGCGTTCCAGGTCAGCGGCTCGGCCGCGCCGCTCACCGAGGACGCCAAGCTGGCCCAGGCGACCAAGGACTACCAGCGGTACGTCAAGAGCCAGACCGGCGCCCTGATCGACAAGACCACCGAGTTCGTGACCGCGGTCAAGGCGGGCGACATCGAGAAGTCCAAGGCGCTGTTCCCGATCGCCCGCACCTACTGGGAGCGGATCGAGCCGGTGGCCGAGAGCTTCGGCGACCTCGACCCGAAGATCGACGCCCGCGAGGCCGACCTCGAGGCGGGCCAGAAGTGGACCGGCTTCCACAAGATCGAGAAGGATATGTGGGTCGCCAAGGACGTCAGCAAGTCGGGCCCGACGGCCGACCAGCTGCTGACCGACGTCAAGACGATCGTCGACAAGGCCAACACCGTGACGCTCTCGCCGGTGCAGCTGGCCAACGGCTCCAAGGGCCTGCTCGACGAGGTGGCCACCGGCAAGATCACCGGCGAGGAGGACACGTTCTCGCACACCGACCTGTGGGACTTCGCGGCCAACGTCGAAGGCTCGCAGGCGGCGATCGCGGCCCTGCGCCCGGCCCTCGAAGAGAAGGACCCGGCGCTGGTCAAGACGCTCGACGAGCGGTTCGCCTCGGTCGAGGCGGCGCTCGGGAAGCACCGCGACGGCGACGGCTGGAAGCTGCACAACACGCTCAGCCAGGCCGACCTGAAGGCGCTGAGCGACGAGATCAACGCGCTCTCCGAGCCGATCAGCAAGGTGGCCGCGCTGGTCGCGGGCAAGTGACCTGAGGGATTGAGAATGCAGCGGCGCAAGGTGATCGGGCTGGCCGGCGCGGGTGCGGTGGCCGCCGCGACGGCCGGCACCGTGGCGATCCGGGCCACCGGTGGCGAACCGGTGGCCCCACCCCCGTCCGACATGATCGACTTCTACGGCGAGCGGCAGGCCGGGATCATCACCCCGGCCCAGGACAGGCTGCACTTCGTCGCCTTCGACGTGATCACCAAGGACAAGGCCGCGCTGGTCGACATGCTCGAGTCATGGACGGCCGCCGCGGCCCGGATGACCCGCGGGCAGGAGGCGGGCACCCTGGGCGCGGTCGGCGGCTCGCCCGAGGCGCCGCCCGAGGACACCGGCGAGGCGCTCGGCCTGCCCGCCGCCGATCTCACGCTCACCATCGGTTTCGGCCCGAGCCTGTTCGACTCCCGGTTCGGGCTGCGCGCCAAGAAACCGGCCGCCCTGGCCGACCTGCCGAAGTTCCCGGGCGACACGATCGACCCGGCCATCTCGGGCGGCGACATCTGCGTTCAGGCCTGCGCCAACGACCCGCAGGTGGCCGTGCACGCCGTGCGCAATCTCGCCCGCATCGGCATGGGTGTGGTGAGCGTCCGCTGGTCGCAATTGGGCTTCGGGCGTACGTCGTCGACCTCGACCACCCAGGCGACCCCGCGCAACCTGTTCGGCTTCAAGGACGGCACCGCCAACCTGAAGGCCGAGGAGACGTCGCTGCTCGACGACCACCTGTGGGTGCGTACGGGTGACGGGCCCGACTGGATGACCGGCGGTTCCTACATGGTGACCCGCAAGATCCGGATGCTGATCGAGCCGTGGGACCGCACCTCGCTGCTCGAGCAAGAGACGATCGTCGGCCGCGACAAGGGCCAAGGCGCACCGCTGAGCGGCCACGGCGAGTTCGACGAGCCCGACTTCGCCGTACGCGGTGACGGCGGGGAGCCGGTGATCGCCACGACAGCCCACGTGCGGCTGGCCCACCCGACGCAGAACAACGGCGCCCGGCTGCTGCGCCGCGGCTACAACTTCGTCGACGGCTCGGACGGGCTGGGCCGGCTCGACGCCGGGCTGTTCTTCATCGCCTACCAGCGGGACCCGCGCCGCCAGTTCGTGCCGGTGCAGACCAAGCTCGCCCGGCAGGACCAGTTGAACGAATACATCCGGCACGTATCGAGCGGCCTCTTCGCCTGTCCGCCCGGATTGCGCGCGGCGGACGACTTCTGGGGTCGCAGCTTGTTTGCATGATCTTCACAGGAAGCATCGATAGGGTCGCCCGGTGACGCCCACGGGGAGCGGACGGCGCCGGCCCGGTCAGCTCGAGACCGAGATCATGACGGTCCTCGATGCGGCGGTGCGACCGCTGACGCCCGGCGAGGTGCGCGATGCTCTCGAATCGGACGGATCGCTCTCTTACAGCACCGTTGTGACGACTCTCACGCGACTGTTCGAGAAGGGCGCGGTGGCCCGTCGTCGGGACGGAAGGGCCTTCCGGTACGGCGCTTTGAGTGCCCCGGCGGGCCTCGTGGCCGACCGAATGAGCCGCTTGATGGCGGTGGAACCCGACAGGGCGACGGTTTTGCGCCGTTTCGTGAGCAACCTTAGTGCCGACGACGAGCGTCTGCTGCGTGAACTTCTGGATGAGGATCCCTCCGAAGGCTGAAAGGCGCGGGTGACTCGCTTCCTGAGGGCATGCTGAAAACGGGATGCTGCTCGAAACGAAGCAGTGGCAGCATGGACGCTTCTGTGCGCGCGTGGGGGTTCAAGAGGCGCGCGGCCTGAAACAGGCAGAATCTGGGGGAGTTCACTCGTGACCGACCAAACCGCCGCGCCTCCGGCCAAGCTCGACGCCGCGGTGCTCAAAGTCGCCGGGGTGGTGGTGCTCGGGGCGATCATGTCGATCCTCGACATCACCGTCGTCAGCGTTGCGCTACCGACGTTCCAGACCGAGTTCGACGCCACGTACGCCGAGGTCGCCTGGACCATGACCGGATACACCCTGGCTCTGGCCACGGTGATCCCGCTCAGCGGCTGGGCCGCCGACCGCTTCGGCACCAAACGTCTCTACATGATGGCCCTGCTGCTGTTCACGCTCGGCTCGGTGCTCTGCGCCACCGCCGGCTCGATCGAGCAGCTGGTCACCTATCGCGTCATCCAGGGTCTGGGTGGCGGCATGCTCATGCCGATCGGTATGACGATCATGACCCGGGCCGCCGGCCCGGAGCGGATCGGCCGGCTGATGGCCGTGCTCGGCGTCCCGATGCTGCTCGGCCCGATCGGCGGCCCGATCCTGGGCGGCTGGCTGATCGAGGCGGCCAGCTGGCACTGGGTGTTCCTGATCAACCTGCCGATCGGCGCCATCGCCCTGGTCTACGCGTGGTTCGCGCTGCCCAAGGACGAGCCGCACGCCTCGGAGTCGTTCGACTTCGTCGGCATGCTGATGCTCTCGCCGGGTCTGGCCCTGTTCCTGTTCGGCGTCTCGTCGCTGCCCGAGGAGGGCACGATCACGGCGACCAAGGTGTGGACGACGATGCTGATCGGCGCGGTGCTCGTGGTCGCCTTCGTCATCTACTCGTTCCGGCCCAAGCACCCGCTGCTCGACCTGCGCCTGCTCAAGAACCGCAACCTGTCGGTGGCGTCGCTCTCGCTGTTCGTCTTCGTGATCGCCTTCATGGGCGCCGGCCTGCTTTTCCCGAGCTACTTCCTGCAGGTCCGCGGTGAGGGCACGCTCGACGCCGGTCTGCTGATGGCGCCGCAGGGCATCGGCGCGGTGCTGACCATGCCGATCGCCGGCATGCTGGCCGACAAGATCCCGGTCGGGCGCACGGTGCCGTTCGCGATGGCGCTCATCGCAGTCGGGTTCTTCGGCTTCACCCAGGTCGAGACGGACACGTCGTACCTGTTCCTGTGCGGTTCGCTGTTCGTGATGGGTCTGGGCATGGGCGGCACGATGATGCCGATCATGACCTCGGCTCTGCGCACCCTGCAGCCGCTCGAGGTGGCCCGCGGCTCCACGCTGGTCAACATCCTGCAGCAGATCGGCGGCTCGATCGGCACCGCGATCATGTCGGTGATCCTGACCAGCCAGCTCAACGGCTCGCCCGAGATCCCCGGCCTGACCAACCCGCAGACCGGTGACCCGATCACCGAGGCCGGCGCGGCCATCGCCGTGCAGCAGGGGGCGCAGCTCCCGCTGCCGCCCGAGATCCTGCAGCGCGGCCTGCAGTTCGCCGCCGACTCGTTCGCGACCACGTTCTGGGTCGGCTTCGCGCTGGTGCTGGCGACGTTCATCCCGATCGCCTTCCTGCCCCGCAAGCGCCGCCCGGCCGGCGAGGCGGGCGGCGAACCGGCCGTCGAGACGCCCGTCATGATGCACTGAGTTGTCCGCTTCACCGCGCCCCGTCTCGCTTTCCGGCGAGGCGGGGCGTTTTCCTATAGCCCGGGCAAAACGATCGATCAGGTCTGATCACCGGCCATTCACCTGCTGCAATGCCTTTTCGTTACCGTAACGAGCGGCCTTCGTCATGCTCGATACATAGCCTCCGTCGAATCACCTTCTTCGGAGGAAAATCTTCCATGCATCGATATTTGCGCGGTGGCTCGCGCGCGACGGCGTTGCGAGCGATCGGCGCCGCCGCCCTCGCGACCGTCGTCGGCGCCAGCCTGGCCGGACCGGCCGTGGCGGCCGAGCCCGGCGATCCGTTCATCAGCGAGATCCACTACGACAACGCCGGCACCGACAGCGGCGAGGCGATCGAGGTGCAGGCCCCGGCCGGCACCGACCTGACCGGCTGGCAGATCGTTCTCTACAACGGCAGCGGCGGCGCGGTCTACAACACGGCCACGCTCAGCGGCGCCGTCCCGGCGGCCGGCGTGGTCGTCCAGACCTATCCGGCCAACGGCATCCAGAACGGCGCCCCCGACGGCGTCGCCCTGGTCAAGCCGGACGGCTCGGTGGCCGAGTTCCTCAGCTACGAGGGCGTCCTGACCGCCACCGGCGGCCCGGCCAACGGACAGACCAGCACCGACATCGGCGTCTCGGAGATCGACTCGACGCCGGTCGGCCACTCGCTGCAGAAGATCGACGGCAAGTGGCAGGCCCCGGCCGCCGCCAGCTTCGGCAAGATCAACGCCGCCGGAACGGAAGAGCCCGAAGAGCCGCCGGCCTCGTGCGACACCGCCGTCACTCACACGATCGCCCAGGTGCAGGGCACCGGCGCCGACACCCCCGTGGCGAACACCAAGGTCACCGTCGAGGGCGTTGTGACCGCCGACCACCGCGCGGGCGGCTACAACGGCGTCTACGTGCAGACCGCGGGCACCGGCGGCGACCGCCCGGTCGCGGCCGCCACCGCCTCGGACGCGGTGTTCGTCTACTTCGGCACCAGCACCGCCAACGCTCCCACCGTCGCGATCGGCGACCAGGTGCGGGTGACCGGCACGGTCACCGAGTTCAACGGCCTGACCGAGATCACCACCGCCGCCAAGGGCGACACGGCGGTCTGCGCGACCGGTGTGGCGCTGCCCGCCCCGGTGGCGCTGAGCCTGCCGCTGGACGACGCGGCCCGCGAGTCGGTCGAGTCGATGCTGGTGGCGCCCGTCGGCGCGTACACGGTCTCGGACGTCTACAACACCAACCGGTACGGCGAGGTCATCCTGGCCGCCGGCAACGAGGTCGCCCGGATCCCGACCGACCTGGCCCGTCCCGGCTCGGCCGAGGCCAACGCGATCAAGGCCGGGAACAAGGCCCGCCGGATCCTGCTCGACGACGGCAAGACGACCAACCTCGCCACCGCGGGGCTGCCGCCGGCCTACCTGACCAAGGACAACCCGATCCGGGTGGGCGACGCCGTCGAGAAGTTCGGCCCGAGCGTGCTCAGCTTCGGCTTCAGCGAGTGGCGCCTGCAGCCCACCGACCCGGCCGCGCTCGGCACGACCTTCAAGGACAGCCACCCGCGTACGGCGGCCCCGGCCAACGTGGGCGGCGACGTGCGCGTGGCCAGCTTCAACGTGCTGAACTACTTCGTCCACTTCGGTGGCGAGGCCCGCGGCGCGACCGACGCGGCCGCCCTGGCCAAGCAGCAGGCGAAGATCGTCTCGGCGATCAGCGCGCTCGACGCCGACGTGGTCGCGCTCATGGAGATCGAGAACTCGGTCCGCTTCGAGCCGGACGACCCCCAGGTGGCCCTGAAGACGCTGGTCGGCGCGCTCAACGCCAAGGACGGCGCGGGCACGTGGGACTACGTGCGCTCACCGGCCGACCTGCCGGCCGCCGAGCAGCAGGACTTCATCACCACCGCGATCATCTTCAAGCCGGCCGCGGTGACCCCGAAGGGCGCCTCACGCTCGGTCAACGACGAGTCGGTGTGGTCGAACGCGCGCGAGCCGATCGCCCAGACCTTCACGGCCGGGTCGGCCACCTTCACTGTGGTCGCCAACCACCTCAAGTCCAAGAGCGCCTCGGTCGAGCCGACCGGCGACAACGTGGACACCGGGGACGGTCAGGGCGCGTACAACGGTGACCGCAAGCGGCAGGCGGCCGCGCTGGCTGCGTTCGTGAAGTCGCTCGGGACCGAGGACGTGCTCCTGCTGGGCGACTTCAACGCGTACAGCCAGGAAGACCCGATTCAGGTCCTGGCCGACGCCGGCTACCAGAACGTCGCCGACCCCGACCAGTCGTCGTACGTCTTCGGCGGCGAGTCGGGTTCGCTCGACCACGCCCTCGCGAGCGCGTCGCTGGCGTCGAAGGTGACCGGCGTCGACGTCTGGAACATCAACTCGGTCGAGTCGTTCGCCTACGAGTACGACGGCTACGCGCCGTTCTACGACGACGGCCCGTACCGGGCCAGCGACCACGACCCGGTAGTGGTCGGCCTGTCTCTTAACAAAGGCCCGGTCGACCTGCAGCTGCTCAGCATCAACGACTTCCACGGCCGCCTCGAGCAGCCCACCGCCGGCAACGGCGGCGCGGCTCAGCTCGTCGGCATGGTCAACCAACTGCGGGCGGCCAACCCGAACACGGCCTGGGTCTCGGCCGGCGACAACATCGGCGCCTCCACCTTCATCTCGGCCATCGACGGCGACAACCCGACGATCGACGCGTTGAACGCGGGCCGGCTGGCCGTCTCGGCGGTCGGCAACCACGAGTTCGACAAGGGCCTGGCCGACCTGCAGGGTCGCGTCGAGGACCGCGCCCAGTTCCCCTACCTGGCGGCCAACGTCTACAAGGACGGCCAGCGGGTGCTGCCCGGCTACAGCGTGCAGACGCTGGGCGGGGTCAAGGTCGGCTACATCGGCGTCGTCACCGAGCAGACCGCGTCGCTGGTCAGCCCGGACGGCATCGCCGGCGTCCAGTTCCGTGACCCGGTGGCCGAGGCCAACACCCTGGCCGCGCAGCTCTCCGACGGCAACGAGGCCAACGGCGAGGCCGACGTGCTCGTGCTGCTGGCCCACGAGGGCGCGGCGACCGAGAACATCGGCTCGGCGGCGGCGCTGCAGGCCGACCCGGTCTTCGGCGACTTCACCCGGGTCAGCGCCGACATCGACGCCATCTTCAGCGGGCACACCCACCAGCCGTACGCGTTCGAGGTTCCGGTTCCCGGCACCGACCGCACCCGTCCGGTGATCCAGGCCGAGGACTACGGCCTGCGGGTCGGCAAGGCGGTCCTGACGGTCGACCCGGCCACCAAGACGGTCACCAAGTCGACCGCCGAACTGCTCAACGTGACCGGCTTCCCGGCCGACGCCGCGGTCGCCGACATCGTGGCCAAGGCCAAGGTCACCGCCGACGAGCTGGGCAAGCAGCCGCTCGGCAAGATCACGGCGGACATCAAGCGGGCCTACTCGGCCGCCGGCGCCGAGGACCGGGGCGCCGAGTCGGTGCTCGGCAACTTCATCGCCGACGTGCAGCTCGACCAGACCAGCGCGGCCGGTCGCGGCGGCGCCCAGATCGCCTTCATGAACCCGGGTGGTCTGCGGGCCGATCTGCTCTACGGCACCGACGGCACGGTCACCTACGCCAACGCCTTCTCGGTGCAGCCGTTCGCCAACGACGTCGTCACCCAGACGCTCACCGGCGCGCAGATCAAGCAGGTGCTCGAGGAGCAGTGGCAGCCGGACGGGGCGTCCCGCCCGGTGCTGCACCTCGGCGTCTCGAAGGGCCTGACCTACTCGTACGACGTGAACCAGCCCCGCGGCTCGCGGATCATCGCGTCCACGCTCAAGCTGAACGGCGTCGTGCTCAACCCGGCCGGCACCTACCGCGTCACGTCGAACTCGTTCCTGGCCGCCGGGGGCGACAACTTCGTCACGCTCGGCCAGGGCACCAACAAGGTCACCACCGGCGA
The DNA here is from genome assembly GCF_026626335.1 of Paractinoplanes pyxinae. Classification (GTDB taxonomy): domain Bacteria; phylum Actinomycetota; class Actinomycetes; order Mycobacteriales; family Micromonosporaceae; genus Actinoplanes; species Actinoplanes pyxinae. Next base: position 435,953 of record NZ_JAPNTZ010000009.1, read on the forward strand.
CAACGACCTGACGATGCTGGTCAACTACTTCGCGGCCAACACGCCGGTCACCGCCGACGCCACGCCGCGCAGCACGCCCGGCACGGCCACCCCGCCCGACACCACGCCGCCGACCGGCACCTTCAAGCTGGGCGCGACCGCGCTCTGGGCCGGCCAGTCGGTGACGCTGACGAAGGTGGCGCTGGACGACGACGTGGCTCAGGTCGTCGTCAACTGGGGTGACGGCTCCACTTCGGAGGGCCTGACCCACACGTACGCCAAGCCCGGCTCTTACACCGTGTCGGTGCAGCTCACCGACAAGGCGGGCAACAAGGCGACGGCCACCATCCAGGGCGCGGCCGTCGTCAAGGTCACCGCCCAGCCGACGGGCAAGTACCTGCTGGCCCCGCAGTCGATCTGGGCCGGCCAGTTCACGGTGCTCGCGGTGAGCAAGGTCAGCGGCGCCTCGAAGCTGGTCGTCACCTGGGGCGACGGCGCCTCGGCCGACGTGCCGGCCACCGGCACGCTGATCACGCACACCTACAGCAAGGCCGGCACGTACGCGGTCACGGTCACGCCGCACAACGCGGCCGGAGCGGGCACGGCGGCGAAGGCCGGCTCGGTGAAGGTCACGGCCGACACGGCGGCGCCGATCGTCAAGCTGGACGCGCCGCGCAACCCGGCGTCGGCGTCCTCGTGGCGCTCGGTCTCCGGCTTCGCCCTCGACAAGGGCGTCGGCGTGGCCCAGGCCCGGGTCACCCTGATCCAGGAGCGCGCGGGCCAGTGGCACTTCTACGACGGCAGCAAGTGGCTCAAGACGTCGTCCCAGTCCGACGCGGCGGCCAAGGCGAAGGTCCTGACCGACACCCCGTCCCTGCTGCTGGGCTACTGGACCGTCAACGTGAAGGGCGTCGAAAAGGGCACCCTGAAGGTCACCTACACGGCAACGGACCGAGCGGGTAACACCGCCGCGGCCCAGACCTACACGGTGAAGATCACCAAATAGTCCGGACAACGCGAAAGCCCTCGTCTCCGACCACCGGAGGCGGGGGCTTTCGCTTACGGGTTCATGCGGCGTTTACCGTGCCTCAACCGCGAGCGTCGCGGAGTCGCCGGGCCAGATCCTCGATCTGGTTGTCGAGATCGGCCTCGTGCCGAGCGCGAGCCTTGCGAGTGCGCTCGTCGATCTCCTCCTTCTCGAGGCGGGTCTGATGCTCGTTGCGATACATCGCCACGTCAGCGCGACCGACGTCCTCCTGTGCCCATTGGGCACTGCGCTTGTCGTGCAAGCGGTTGCTGATGTTGAGCTGCCGGCCGACCAAGGCGTCGTAGGTCGTCGTCCGGCTCATCAGCTTGGTCAGCACGGGCAGGCAGTCGATCACGATAAGAAGCAGCCGCAGGAGCCAAGAGCCGATCAGGACGAACATGCTCTGCGAGGTCAGAACACCGAGTGCCTTGTCCTCGTCCAGAATCCCGATCTCTTCCCGGCTGCTCCTCTTCTGATCAACCTGGTCGGTGATCGCAACGTTGAGGGCGGCGGCATAGGTAGTGCTCGCTGAGCCCACCCGGCCGGTCAGGTCGTCGATCCGGCGGTTGAGCGTCACCAGATCGGCCTGATGCCGGTCCAGCCCGCTGGATGCCCGATAGCGGTCAGCCTCCGCCCGGTTGCGCCGGCAGTTCGGGCCCTCGCCGCGGCGGTTGGTCAGACCGGGACCAGGATCGCCGTTGCATTCGGCTCGGGCGAGGTTCTCCCGTCTGGTCAGCTCGGTGTTGATGCCGTTGATGAGAGTCTTCAACCGATCCCGCTCCCGAGTCGCCAGAGTCAGTTCTTGGCGTACGCCGGTGGGGCTGCTGCCGACATTGAGAACGAAGCCGTCGCACCCGGCCGGCGTCGTGCTCGACTCGACCGGGTTGCAGCGCCGTAACTCGCTCTCGTAGTCGGCGACCTGCTGCAGCCGGCTTTCGTTGATCTCGGTGTGAATGGCGGGCGCGAAGGCGCGAAGCAGCAGCGGCTCGGCGATGACCGCACCCATCAACACCGAGATCAGCAGACGCGGCAGGAAAATGCGTAGCTTTGCCATGCCGAGTACGCCGTGCGTGCTGGCAACCAGCCAGCCGTCGAAGCTGACGATGAGGTAGCCCCAGACCAGGGCGACGAGGGGGATCAGCCACGATGCGATGTCGACCCTGGTAAGCAGCACGCTCATCGACAGGGCGGCCATCACGCCGGTGTTGAGCACGATGGCGCCCAGCCGCGTGTAGCGCGGTCGTTCCTCCGGCACCCAGTCGAGGATGTCCTCGTCGACACCGGCCACCCGGCGCAGCAGCCGGCCGATCCCGTGCTGCGGACGGGCCGGGCGCAGCGGATCGCGGCGATCGTCATCGTCACCCGCCCCCGAGCCGTGGCGGGGAAGGATGACCGTGGTCTCAGACATCTTCCTCACGCAGTCCCGGATCCTGTTCGTCGGTCTCGCCGTCGGTCAGTGCGGCCTTCTCGCCACTGGTCAGCGTCTCGCGGCGGTTGTCGTCGAGTTCTCCCGGTTCGACGTTGAAG